>NZ_CP087205.1:0-4800000 GCF_026016365.1 Pseudomonas sp. B21-053 | reverse complement strand
CATGGACATCGGCGCGATCCCGATCGGCTACAGCCTCGCGGACCTGGCGCTGCAAACGTCGATCGGCAATCAGATCAACCTGCTGGTGACCGCGCCTAACGTGAGCTTGCGTTTCTGGGACGGCAGCCAGACCTTGCCCAACGGTACGGTGGATGGCGGCTCCGGGACCTGGAATGCTGGCAGCACCAACTGGACCTCGGCCGATGGTTTGACCAACCAGACCTGGGCCAGCGACTTCGCGATCTTCCAGGGCACGGCGGGCAACGTGACGGTGCTCGGTACGCAGACCTTTAACGGCATGCAGTTCGTCACCGACGGCTACAACCTGCTGACCGGCGCGGCTGGGCGTCTGACTGCTTTCAATGGTACCGGTGGCAATGCGGCGATCCGGGTCGATCCGGGTTCGACCGCCACCATCGGCGTCGCCATCGACGGGGCGGCCACCCTGGCCAAACTCGATAGCGGCACCCTGGTGCTCAACGGCGACAACACCTACAGCGGCGGCACCTTGCTGAATGGCGGCACGCTGGTGGTGGGCAATAACACCGCATTGGGCAGCGGTCTGTTGACTGCGGCTTCGGGCACCACTCTGGACAGCAACGCCGCCGTCACCCTCGGCAATGCCGTGGATCTGGCCGGCAACCTGAACATCGCGGGCTCCAATGCCTTGACCCTCAACGGTGCGATCAGCGGCGCAGGCGGTCTGGTCAAGGCTGGCGCGGCCAACCTGACCCTCGGTGGCAACAACACATTCCTCGGTCCGGTGACACTGAATGCCGGTGGCTTGATTCTGGCCTCTAACACGGCACTCGGCGCCGGCGCGTTGAACGCGGCCAATGCCACCACCCTGGATGCCGCGACGGCAGTGACCGTCGGCAACGTAATCAACCTGGCCGGCAACCTCGGCATCGCCGGCAGTGCTGACCTGACCCTCAACGGTGCGGTCAACGGTGCGGGAAGCCTGAGCAAAAACGGCACGGCCAATCTGACCTTGAATGGTGTCAACGGCTTCCTTGGCGGGGTTGTCCTGAACGCCGGGACCCTGACGGTCGGCAATGCTTCAGGCCTTGGCCTGGGTAACCTGACGGTCGCCGGGGCCTCGACGCTGGACAACAACACGGCGCTGACTCTGGCGAATAACGTCGGCTTGAACGCCACGCTGGCGGTGGGCGGCAGCAATGACTTGACCCTCGGCGGTGTGATCAGCGGTGCCGGTGGCCTGATCAAGAACGGCGCGGCCAACCTGACCCTCAACGGTGTCAACAGCCAACAGGGCAACACCACCCTCAACGCCGGCACCCTGACCCTCGGCAATGCTGCGGCGTTGGGTACTGGAGCGTTGACCGTTGCCGGAGCCTCGACGCTGGATAACAGCTCGGCGCTCAGCCTGGCCAACGACGTCAACGTCAACGCGGCGCTGAACGTAGCCGGCACCAATAACCTGACGCTGGACGGCATCGTCGGCGGTGCCGGAACCCTGAACAAAAACGGCGCGGCAGACCTGAGCCTCAGCGGCAACAACACTTTCAACGGCACCTTCAACGTACTGGGCGGCAGCTTGAGCACCACCTCCGCCACGGCCCTGGGCAACAATGCCGGAGTTAATCTGGGGGCGGGCACCAGCCTCAACCTCGGTGCGTCCGGCAGTCTCGCCAGCCTTGCCGGCAGCGGTACGGCGTTGCTCGGCGGCGGCAACACCTTGAGCATCGGCGGCAACAATGCCAGCAGCACTTTTGATGGTGTGCTCAGCGGCAGCGGCTTGCTCGACAAACTCGGCAGCGGCACTTTCAACCTCACTGGCATCAACAGCCTGACCGGCGACACCAGCATCAACGGCGGCACGCTGAATGTCAGCGGTTCCCTGGACAGTGCCAACGTTGCGGTCAACAACGGCGGGACCCTCGCCGGCAACGGCAGCCTTATCGGCGCAGTCAATGTCGCCGATGGCGGTCACGTCGCTCTGGCCACCGGCAGCGCCTTGTCGGTGGGCTCGCTGGCCTTGAGCGGCAACTCCAACCTCGATGTCGGGCTCGGTGTGCCGGTGTCCGGCGGCGGTAACGCGCTGATCAATGTCGGCGGCAACCTGACCCTCGACGGTAACCTCAATGTCAGCGACATCGGCGGCTTCGGCAGCGGTGTGTATCGCATCATCAACTACACCGGCGCCCTGACCGACAACGGTCTGGCAATCGGCACTGTACCGGGCAGCGTATCGCCGGGCGATCTGCAAGTGCAGACCGCCGTGGGCAGCCAGGTCAACCTGCTGGTCAGCGCACCGAACGTCACCGTGCAATTCTGGGACGGCGCGCAATTGGTCGGTAATGGTTCAATCGACGGAGGCAGCGGTACATGGAATAGCGGCAGCACCAACTGGACCAATGTCAACGGCACCTCGAATCAGGCTTGGGCCAACAGCTTCGCGGTATTCCAGGGCACGGCGGGCAATGTCACGGTCGATGGCACGCACGCCGTCACCGGCATGCAATTCGTCACCGACGGCTACAGCCTGTTGAACGGCACGGCGGGCGCATTGAACCTGGTCAACGGCGGTTTGGGCAACGCGACTTTCCGCGTCGATCCGAACAGCACCGCAACCCTCGGCGTAGCCATCAACGGCGCCGGCACCCTGGGCAAATACGACACCGGCACCCTGGTGCTGAACGGTGCCAATGGCTATACCGGCGGCACCGCGCTTAACGGCGGCACCTTGGTAGTGGGCAATAACGGCGCGCTCGGCAGCGGCGTACTGACCGCCGCCAACGGCACTACGCTGGACAGCAACATCGCCGTCAGCCTCGCCAACGCTATCGCATTGAACGGCGGGATGAGCGTTGGCGGTTCAAATGCGTTGAGCCTCGATGGCGTTGTCAGCGGCACCGGCAGCCTGATCAAGAACGGCGCTTCCAGCCTGACCCTCAATGGCAGCAACAGCTACGCCGGCGGCACGCAGTTGAATGCCGGCTCGCTGATCCTCGGCAACAACAGCGCCATCGGCACCGGCGCACTCGGCGTCGGTGGCAGTGCGCAACTGGACAGCAGCGCCGCCCTGCAACTGGCTAACGCCATCAACCTCACCGGGCAACTGACATTGGCCGGCACCCATGCCACCACCCTCAGCGGCATCATCGCTGGCACCGGCAGTCTGGTGAAAAACGGCAGCGGCGCGCTGTTACTCAGCGGCACCAACACCTACAGCGGCGGCACGATCCTCAACGCCGGCACCACCAGCGGTGACACCACCAGCCTGCAAGGCGCGATCCTCAACAACGCCGCGCTAACCTTCGAGCAAAGCAACAACGGCACCTACACCGGCAACCTCACCGGCAGCGGTACACTGACTAAAAACGGCACCGGCGAGTTGCTGCTGACCGGCACCAACGGCCTGACGGGCGACACCAACGTCCAGGCCGGTTCGTTGCTGGTCAACGGCACGCTCGCCAGCGCAAACGTGAACGTGGCGAGCGGGGCGAAAATCGGCGGCACCGGCCAGATCGGTGGCGCGGTGCAACTGGCCAGCGGCGCGACCCTGGTCGGCGGTGGCAGCGTCACACCATTGTCGGTCGGCTCCCTGGCCTTGGCGTCGGGTACCAGCCTGGACTTCAGCCTCGGCTCGGCGACCAGCTCGACGAATGTGGTCAACGTCGCCGGCAACCTGACCCTCGACGGCACGTTGAACATCACCGATGCCGGCGGTTTCGGCACCGGTGTCTATCAACTGTTCCGCTACGGCGGCAACTTGACCGACAACGGCCTGACCTTCGGCACATTGCCGGGCGGTGTGGCGTCCTCAAGCCTGACCCTGCAAACCGCGTTGGCCAATCAGGTCAACCTGCTGATGCAGGCTACCCAGGGTGAAGTGCAGTTCTGGAACGGCGGCAAAACCAACGCTGACGGTACGATCAGCGGCGGCGACGGCGTCTGGGGCTCTAGCACCAACTGGACGAACGCCAGTGGCACGGCAAGCCAGGGTTCGAGCGGTCGGTTCGCAATATTTGGCGGGCAGGGCGGTACCGTGACAATCGCCGGCAATCAGGGCTTCACCGGGTTGCAGGTACTCGACAACGGTTATCGCCTGGTGCCAGGTGCCGACGGCAGCCTGACCCCAATCAACGCGGCGGATGGCAGCCTCGCGGCGGTGCGGATCAACTCCGGCGTCACCGCTGAAATCTCGGCGCCTCTGGTCGGCACCGGCGGCATCGAGAAACTCGATGCCGGCATCCTGGTGCTCAGCGGCGCGAACACCTACAGCGGCGGCACCATCGTCAGCGGCGGTACGCTGGTCGGTAACACCACCAGCCTGCAAGGTCGCATTCTCAACAATGCACGGTTGCTGTTTGCCCAGTCCACCAGCGAGCGTTTCAACGGTGTCCTCAGCGGCACTGGTCATCTGGTCAAGCAAGGTGCCGGGACGCTGTTGATCGAGGGTGATCAGCCGTTCAGCGGCACCGTAGATGTGGAGCAGGGCCTGTTGCAGGTCGGTGATGCTCCGTCGAACTTCGGCGGGCAGGTCACCGTCTTCAATGGTGCAGCCTTGACCGGTAACGGCAGCGTGGGCTCGGTGGTCAACCACGGGGTGTTCTCGTCCGGCGCCAATGGCGAGACCCTGAGCGTGACAGGCAACCTGACCAACGCGGCGGACGGCCTGCTGGCACTGACCGTCACCTCGCCGACCGTCACACCGTTGCCAGTGGGCGGCACGGCAACCCTTGACGGTGCGCTGCAAGTCACCAATCTGCTGCCGTACTCCGGCGACACCACCTACAAGCTGATCACGGCGGGTGGTGGCGTCAACGGTACGTTCAGCGCAACCGATCTGCCGGAACGCGCCTTCCTCGACACCTCACTGGTGTACAGCGCCAACGAAGTCGATCTGGCCGTCAGTCGTAACCAGACATCCTTCGCCACGGTTGCGGCCACGGGTAACCAACGCAGCACGGCGTCCGCGCTGAGCCGTAATGGCGTGGCCGGTGCGGCGTTGCAGACCGAAATCATCAACCTCAGCACTGCCGGTGCCCGCGCGGCATTCGACAGCTTGTCCGGAGAGATTCACGCCAGCACCGCCAGCGCGATTCTCGAAGATTCGCGTTACATCCGTGACGCGGTCAACGACCGTATGCGCCAGCCGTCCTGCAGTGGGCCTGACGATCCTCGCCGCGCGCTGGCGCCTAGCGAAAATCGCCTGTCCAGCGGCGGCTGCCACGGCGAAATGGTCGGCTGGATGCGTGCACTCGGCGCCTGGGGCGAGATGGATGGCGACAGCAACAGCGCCAAACTTGATCGCAACCTCAGCGGCTTCATGCTCGGCACCGACAAACAGATCGACGATCAATGGCGTGCCGGGATGGCCGCCGGTTACACCCGCAGCGATCTGGATGCCCATGACCGTCGCTCCGATGCCACGGTCGAAAGCTACCACCTGGCGGCGTACCTCAACTCGCAGTTCGACGCCTTGGCCGTGCGCCTGGGTGCCGCTTACAGCTGGCATGACATCGAAACCAAGCGTGACGTCAACGTCGGCGGCTACAACGATCGCCTGAAAGGCGACTACGACGCGCGCAGTGCCCAGGTGTTTGGCGAAGTGGGTTACACGGTCGAAGCGGCTGGCGTTGCGCTGGAACCGTTCGCCGGCCTGTCCTACGTCAACTACGACAGCGACACCGTGCATGAAAAAGGCGGAGTGGGGCGTCTGAAAGCTGATTCCAGCCAGGACATCACCTTCTCCACCCTGGGCCTGCGCGCCGGCAAAGTCATCACCCTGGCCAACGGCGGGCAATTCACCCCGCGTGCGGCCATCGGCTGGCGTCATGCCTTCGGCGACACCAAACCGGATGCCGACCTGAGCTTCATCGACGGCGGCGCCTCGTTCAGCACCCAGGGCGTGCCAATTGCCAAGGACAGCGCGCTGCTTGAAGCGGGCGTGGACTTCCAGATCAGCCAGAACGGCAAACTCGGCCTCGGCTACTCGGGTCAGGTGTCGGGCAAAAACGAAGATCACGCCATGACGATCAGTTTCAGCCTCGGGTTATAATCGCGGTCGAAGCACTTTTAGCCGCCCGTAAGGGCGGTTTTTTTTGCCTGTCAGTCAGGGATGCGGTGCCTGTGCTGCCGCCTTCGCGAGCAGGCTCGCTCCCACATTGGATCGATGGCGAACACAGAATTTGTGTCCGCCGAAGATCACCTGTGGGAGCGAGCCTGCTCGCGAATGGGCCCTCACAGGCACTATAAATCTCGTCTGCTAGAATCGGCCCCACTGACTCTACGAGGTGCACCCCATGAGCGAGCCGATTCGTCTGACCCAATACAGCCACGGCGCAGGATGCGGATGCAAAATCTCGCCACAGGTACTGGAAGTGATTCTGGCCGGCAGTGGCGCGCAGAACCTCGATCCAAATCTTTGGGTCGGCAACGCCTCGCGCGATGACGCGGCGGTGTACGCCATCGACGACGAGCGCGGCGTGGTCTCGACCACCGACTTCTTTATGCCGATCGTCGACGACCCGTTCGACTTCGGCCGCATCGCCGCGACCAACGCCATCAGCGACATCTACGCCATGGGCGGCGATCCGTTGATGGCGATTGCGATCCTCGGCTGGCCGGTCAATGTGCTGGCCCCGGAAATCGCCCGGGAAGTGATTCGCGGCGGCCGCTCGATTTGCGACGAGGCGGGCATTCCCCTGGCCGGCGGGCATTCCATCGACGCCCCGGAGCCGATCTTCGGTCTGGCCGTCACCGGACTGGTGCAAAAACGCCACATGAAGCGCAACGACACCGCCACCGCCGGTTGCCTCCTGTACCTGACCAAACCCCTGGGCATCGGCATCCTCACCACCGCCGAGAAGAAGGGCAAGTTGCGCAACGCCGACATCGGCCTGGCCCGCGACTGGATGTGCACCCTGAACAAACCCGGCAGCCGCTTCGGCAAACTCGACGGCGTGACGGCGATGACCGACGTCACCGGTTTCGGCCTGCTCGGGCACCTGGTGGAAATGGCCGATGGCAGCCGACTCACCGCCCGCATCGAATACGACCGCGTGCCACGTCTGGCGGGCGTCGAGTATTACCTCGAGCAGGGCTGTGTACCGGGCGGCACCTTGCGCAACTTCGACAGCTACGCGAGCAAACTCGGACGCTTGCAGGAGCTGCATAAACGCGTGCTGTGCGATCCGCAAACCAGCGGCGGCCTGCTGATCGCGGTCACGCCCGAGGGCAACGAGCAGTTCCTCGCGGTGGCTGCCGAACTGGGCTTGAGCCTTGAGCCTATCGGCGAATTGGTAGAGCGACAGACCAACGCGGTCGAGGTGTTGTGATGTCAATCGACTGCACCGATTACCGCGACATCTTTCTCAACGACCGGCCCATGATGGATGCCCGTGCGCCAGTCGAATTTCTCAAGGGCTCGTTCCCCGGCGTGGTCAATCTGCCGCTGATGAATGACCACGAGCGGCAACGCATCGGCACCTGCTACAAACAGCACGGCCAGCAAGCGGCCATTGCGTTGGGGCATCAGTTGGTGTCCGGCCAGATCAAGGCCGAGCGCCTCCAGGCCTGGGCCGATTTTGCCCGGGCTCACCCTGAGGGATATTTGTATTGTTTTCGCGGAGGCTTGCGCTCGCAGATCGTCCAGCAGTGGCTCAAGGATGAGGCGGGCATCGACTATCCGCGAGTCGGTGGTGGCTACAAGGCCATGCGTTCCTTTTTGCTGGAAACGACGGATCAAGCCGTGGCGCAGTGCGATTTCGTCTTGCTCGGCGGCATGACCGGCACCGGCAAGACCGAAGTGCTGACGCAGTTGAGCAACGGGCTGGACCTGGAAGGCTACGCCAATCATCGGGGTTCCAGCTTCGGCAAGCGCGCCACTGGCCAGCCTTCCAACATCGATTTTGAAAACCGTCTGGCCGTGGACATCCTGAAAAAGCGCGCCGGTGGCATCGAGCAATTCGTGCTCGAAGACGAAAGTCGTGCGGTCGGCAGTTGTGCCTTGCCGCTGCCGCTGTATCAGGGCATGCAGCAGTTTCCGATGGTCTGGTTGGAGGACAGCCTCGAAGGGCGGGTCGAGCGGATTTTGCGCGATTACGTGGTGGACCTGTGCGCCGAGTTTATCGGGGTGCATGGCGAGGACGGCTTTGCGCTGTTTTCCGAGCGCTTGCTGGAGAGTTTGAACAATGTGCAGAAGCGCCTGGGCGGGGAACGTCATCGGCGCATGTTGATTCTGATGGAAGACGCCTTGGTGGAGCAGGCGCGTAGTGGCGCGGTGGACTTGCACCGGGGCTGGATCGAAGGGTTGCTGACTGAGTATTACGATCCGATGTATGGGTTTCAGCGGGAGAAGAAGGGCGCACGGATTGAGTTTTCCGGGGAGCGCGGGGCGGTGATTGAGTATCTGCGGGAGCGGGGCAGCCTTCAGAAGTGATTGTGGTTTTGTTGGCCTCTTCGCGAGCAGGCTCGCTCCCACAGTAGATCTTCAGTGAACACAAATTTTGTGTACGACGCAGATCCAATGTGGGAGCGAGCCTGCTCGCGAAGAGGCCCTGACAGGCGCTGAATCCCTTAAAGCAAAGCAGCCCCGATCAACCCGCTGATCACTCCAATCCCCATGGTCATCAGCGCCACACTCACCAACACCCGCGTATTGAAATCCTTACGCAGCATCAACAGCGACGGCAGGCTGATGCTCGGCAAGGTCATCAGCAGCGCGACCGCTGGGGCGGTGCCCATGCCCAGGGTCATCATGGTTTGCACGATAGGGATTTCGGCGGCGGTTGGAATCACGAACAACGTGCCGATGATCGCCAGCGGCACCAGCCACAATAGGCTGTTGGCCATGGCGCCATCGATGTGCGGGAACACCCAGACCCGCACCGCACCCAGTACCAGCACCGCCAGGATGTAGATCGGGATGGTGCTCCAGAACAGTTGCCAGATCGTCCGGCCCCAGCGGGTCAGGAACGGTTGCGCGTTGATCTCGCGGGCTTCGGCCACCGCTTCGACAGCGGCTTCGGGCACGTTCTCCGGCCCTGAGATCCGCTGGGCCACCAGCGACACGCCAAACACCAGCACGATGCCCGCCACGAGGCGCAACGCGGTAAAGCCCCAGCCGAGTACGAAGCCCATGAACACCAGCGTGGCGGGGTTGAGCACCGGGTTGCCGATCCAGAACGCCAGCGCCGCACCCACCGACACGTTCTGTCGGCGCATGCTCGCCGCCACCGGGGCCGCGCAGCACGAGCACATCATGCCCGGCAGCGCGAACAAACCACCGCGCAGGGTCGAGGCGAAACCGGCGCGGCCAAACAGACGCAGCAGCCAGTCCCTTGGAATCAATACTTGCAGCAGGGAGCCGAGGATCACCGCCAGCACGGCAGCTTTCCAGATCGCCAGGAAATACACCTTGGCGTAAGTCAGGGCGGCGATCAGTGGATCGGATTGTTGGTCGTTGATGATCGAGGCGCCGATGCTGTGATTGTCAGCGGCGACGAAGGCCTTGAGGTAGTAGGGCGACCATTTGACGTAGTAGAGGCCGACACAGGCGACCAGCAGGAACAGCGCGGGTTTCCACCAGAACGACCAGCCCCGGGCGGGGACTGCTGTGGTTGAGAGAGACATGGCAAGGTTCCGGGCAAGGGAGAGATCAATTGATGATAGCCCAGCCCCTTCTTACCCGCGGTCCCGACAGCGCGTGGGACGAGGCAGACGTCTTACGTAGGACAGTTCTGCGAGCCGTTATCCAGCCCCTGCTTGTACGTGTGGCTGACAAGACTGGCCTTGCCGTTGTGCCAGGTCAGGGTCAGTACGTACAGGGAATCGTAGTCGCTGGACTCCCAGTCCTCGGTGATGTTCTGTTTCTTGCCCAGCGCGTCGCCGGCGACCTTGTTGATCAGCTCGGGCAGGTAGCCGTGGGACCAGGCGGTGTAGATGATCGAGTTGTGATACTTGTCGTGCAGCAGTTCATCCGCCAGATCGCTGGTGTCGTTGGCCGAATACTCGATGTTCACCGGCAACCCGAGTTTGATTGCGCTGGGGCTGATGGTCATCAGGGGGCGAATGTAACTGTAGGAATTGTCCAGTTCGCCTTCCTCGACATTGCGCGTCGGGTTGGCGGCGAACACATAGTTGGCCTTGCCGAATTTCTCTGGCAGCAACGTGGACAGGTTGATCGCACGGTTCAACCCTTGGCAGTTGAGTTGGCCCAGGCCGCCTTCGGGTTTTTCCGCGTGGCGCAGGAATACCAGCGTCTGGGTGCCGTCGGCCGGTTGGGCGCGGCTTTCGCTGGACTCAAGCGACAGGAACAGCGCGCTGGCCGCCAACAAAGAAGGCAGGAAAATGTACGCGCGATGCTTGAAGCGTTGGGCAAATTTCAAGAGGTTCATCATTGAATAATGGGTTCTTCAGCGCATTCGATTAAGGCTGACAAACCTTTACACCGCGCTCCCAGCGTCGGGTGTTTTCCATGTCGTTGTGCCGGTCCGTTTCCGTGAAGGGCATTGCTCAGAGTCCCCTGAGGCCCATTTGGTTCGATACCGGCGGTTTCGCAGCACTTTAGCCGCAACCTTCGACGGGATGGTTGAAGGTTAGCGACAGGATGTTTCGGTTTTATGGATACCCGCATATTTCTGCGCCAGAAGGCCCCGGACCTACATTATGATCAGCGCTCCAATGTCTGCGTGGATGCACCCATGACCGATCTCTCTGCGTTCCCGATCAATCAAAAATGGCCGGCCCAGTACCCCGACTGGATTCAGCTCTATTCCTTGCCGACCCCCAACGGCGTCAAGGTCTCGATCATGCTTGAGGAGATCGGCCTGCCGTATGAGCCGCACCGTGTGGGTTTCGAGACCAACGATCAGTTGTCGCCAGAGTTCATGTCCTTGAACCCCAACAACAAGATCCCGGCGATCATCGATCCCCACGGCCCCGGCGACCAGCCGCTGCCGCTGTTCGAGTCCGGGGCGATTCTGATCTACCTCGCCGACAAAAGTGGCCAGTTGCTGGCCCAGGAATCGGCGGCACGCTATGAGACGATCCAGTGGTTGATGTTTCAGATGGGCGGTATCGGGCCGATGTTCGGCCAGGTAGGTTTCTTCAACAAGTTCGGCGGCAAGGACTACGAGGACAAACGTCCGCGTGATCGCTACGTCGAAGAAAGCAAACGCCTGCTCAACGTGCTCGACAAACGCCTGGACGGGCGCGACTGGATCATGGGCGAGCGCTACACCATCGCTGACATCGCGACGTTCCCATGGGTGCGCAACCTGATCGGTTTCTACGAGGCCGGTGATCTGGTGGGCATCCAGAATTTCCCTAATATCACACGGGTGCTGGAGCGCTTCCTGGCGCGGCCCGCGGTGATGCGCGGGCTGGAAATTCCCAAGTAAAGCTATTCAAGACCAAGGCAGGCCATGAGTTCTTTCAATTTCAAGCAAGTCGATGTCTTCAGCCAAACGCCGCTCAAAGGCAATCCGCTGGCGGTGGTGTTCGGCGCTGACCGGCTCAGTGACGAGCGCATGGCAGCGTTCGCGAGCTGGACCAACCTCAGCGAAACCACGTTCATTCTCGAGCCCCGGGACCCGCGCGCCGACTACCGGGTGCGGATCTTCACTACCTTGTCGGAACTGCCGTTCGCCGGGCATCCGACCCTGGGCACCTGCCACGCTTGGCTTGAGGCCGGTGGCGTGCCCAAGGGTGATGAGATCATTCAGGAGTGCGGCGTCGGGCTGGTGCGGATTCGTCGGCAGGGGGCAGAGTTGGCCTTTCTCGCGCCGCCGCTGCTTCGGACCGGCGCGGTGGATGCCGATGTGGTGGAGCGGGTGCGACGTGGACTGCGGCTGGAGGAGGGGGCGATTGTCCGGGCGCAATGGGTTGATAACGGTGCTGGCTGGTTGGCGGTGATGGTCGAGGATCGGCAGCAAGTGCTCGATGTGCAGCCGGATCATTCGCAAATGCTGGGTTTGGCGGTTGGCGTGATCGCGCCGTGGAATCCCGAGCGTGACGGCGATGATGCGCAATTCGAAGTCCGGGCGTTCATCTCCGGCGACGGCATGCCGGAAGACCCGGCCACCGGCAGCCTGAATGCCGGGATTGCCCAGTGGCTGCTTGGCGAAGGGCTGGCACCGGCGTCGTATGTAGTCAGCCAAGGCTTGACCATGGGCCGCGCGGGACGAATTCAGGTGGATCAGGTCGGGGATGAGATCTGGATTGGTGGCGCAGTGGTGACCTGCATCGCCGGGACCCTGAATCTGTAGCTGTCCCAATACAAATCCCCTGTGGGAGCGGGCTTGCTCGCGAATGCGGTGCATCAGTCAAAACATGTGACGACTGACACAATGCCTTCGCGAGCAAGCCCGCTCCCACAGTGGTCCAGCGTCGTTCATATGATGTGAGCTCGACACAAAAAAACTGTGGGAGCGAGCTTGCTCGCGATAGCGGTGGATCAGTCACCTTGATGTTGGATGTGCCGCCATCATCGCGAGCAAGCTCGCTCCCACAGTGGTCCAGCGTCGTTCATTTGATTCGGGCTCGCTCCCACAAGGGGGATTGTTGCCGGACCGGTAAGGGTTTGTTCCGCACTTGAGGTTTGTGTCCTGCGCCTGACAGGGCATAAGCTTCGCCCCCTACGACTTTTGTCTCAGGAAAACCCATGTCCAGCCAGTTCCCCGAAGCACGTCCACGCCGTCTGCGCCGCAATGCGAGCCTGCGCAGCCTGTTCCAGGAAACCGAGTTCAGCCTGAACGATCTGGTGCTGCCAATTTTCGTCGAGGAAGAAATCGACGACTTCGTGCCGATCAAAAGCATGCCCGGCGTAATGCGCATTCCCGAGTCGAAACTGGCCGGTGAAATCGAGCGCTATGCCCGTGCCGGGATCAAGTCGGTGATGACCTTCGGCGTGTCCCATCACCTGGACAGCAGCGGCAGCGACACCTGGAACGATAACGGCCTGGTATCGCGCATGTCGCGCATCGCCAAGGATGCGGTGCCGGAGATGATCGTGATGTCCGACACCTGCTTCTGCGAATACACCGATCACGGCCACTGCGGTGTGCTGCACAATCATGAAGTCGACAACGACAAAACCCTGATCAACCTCGGCAAACAAGCCGTGGCCGCGGCCCGTGCCGGTGCTGATGTGATTGCGCCGTCGGCAGCGATGGACGGTCAGGTCCAGGCGATTCGCCGGGCGCTGGACGAAGCCGGCTTCACCCAGACTGCGATCATGGCCTACTCGACCAAATTTGCCTCGGCACTCTACGGCCCGTTCCGCGAAGCCGGCGGCAGTGCGTTGAAAGGCGACCGCAAAAGCTACCAGATGAACCCGATGAACCGCCGCGAAGCCGTGCGCGAATCGCTGCTGGACGAGCAGGAAGGCGCTGACGCGCTGATGGTCAAACCGGCCGGCGCGTACCTGGACATCATCCGCGACATCCGCGAAGTTTCGCGTTTGCCGCTGTCGGCGTATCAGGTCAGCGGCGAATACGCGATGATCAAATTCGCCGCTCAGGCCGGAGCGATTGACGAAGATCGCGTGGTGCGTGAAAGCCTTGGCGCCATCAAGCGCGCCGGCGCGGACCTGATCTTCACCTACTTCGCGATGGACCTGGCCCTGGCCGGGATCTAACTCACACCACAAATCCCCCCTGTGGGAGCGGGCTTGCTCGCGAAAGCGGTATGTGAGCCAATATAAATGGCGACTGACCCACCGAATTCGCGAGCAAGCCCGCTCCCACAGTTGTTTGGTGATGCCCCCAAATTTCTGTGAACGACACTACATCCCTGTGGGAGCGGGCTTGTGTGCATCAGCGGGCCCCAAAAAACGGCCGTATCCCGTGATCCCGGAAATACCGCTCGATCACTTTCGGATCAGCGCTGTTATCGGCAATCGCCACATAGGTATCCGGCCTTAACAGATAAAATCCGTTGCGCGCCAATCCGGCGGTATCAAACGCCGGTCGCCAGTCGAACACGTGCAGCGGCAGGTGATGTTCGATGCACCAATCGATCATTTCGTCGCTGGTGTCGCCGTACACATGCACCTGCCACGCCGGGTTTTTCAGCGGTTCGTAGTTGTCGCCTTCGCCATCGTGGGCCCAGGGCAGGCGGTCGCCGCCGTGGACGTGGCCCGCAGTGCCTTCGCTCAACGGCATTCCGCGATAGTTGAGGGTGATCTGCGACACGGTGCGAAACAGGAACTCCCGGCTCGCCCCGAACGAGGTCATTTTGGGGATCAGGAACGGTGCCAGCCGCGTGCGCAGCAGGTCGGCGACTTTGCCTTCTGCGGTGACGAAGCTGAACACCCGGTCGGTGGTGGACACCAGGCGCCGGGCGAAGGCGATGCGTTCGGTTTCGTAGGTGTCGAGCAGTTTCGCGGTGGCGGCGCCGCTCAGAACCGCAGCGAGTTTCCAGGCCAGGTTGATTGCGTCGCCGATCCCGGTGTTCATGCCCTGGCCACCCGCAGGGCTGTGGACATGGGCCGCGTCGCCGAGCAGGAATGCGCGATCACGGCGGAAAAACTCCGCGACCCGGTGATGCACGCGGTAGGTCGAGAACCAGTTCACTTGTTCAATCTTGACCTTCAAATGCTCGATGGCCCGGCTGCTGACGTCTTCGAATGCAAGGGTTTCGGCATGCTCGGCGCGCTCATCGCGCACAGTGCCGATCAACCGCGCATGACCTTCGCTGGCCAGTGGAAACACCGCGAGAAAGTCTGCTTCATCGAGGTCTACGTGCAGTTCGCCGTTGAACGCCGGGCCGCTCGCCTGGACATCCGCCACGTAGAAAATCTGCTGGTAGGTGCCGCCGGGAAACCCGCTGTCGAGGGTCTTGCGCACAATCGACCGGGCGCCGTCGCAACCCGCGATATAACAGGCCTGGCAGGTTTCTTCCTGGCCATCGGGCAGGCGTAACTGCGCGGTGATGCCGTCGCCGGTTTCCGTGAAATTTTCCAGTGTGGTATCGCGTTCCACGCGGACGCCAAAGGTTTCGAGGCGTTCGATCAACAACGCTTCGTGTTCGTCCTGCGGAAAGATTTCCAGGAAGGCGTAAGGCGTCAGGCCCTCGCCAATCCGGGTCAATGGCAGGCGCGCTACGGCTTCGCCCTTGACCCAGAAGTTCGCCGCCGCCACCCGATGACCGTTTTGCACGATGGCGTCGGCGAGGTCGAGCTGACGGTACAACTCAAGGGTTCGCGCCTGCACGGCCAGGGCCCGGGAGGTGGTGCCGGGGGCCGAGGTCTTGTCGATGATGCGCACCTGGATGCCGAGCTTGCTCAGCCACAGCGCCAGCACCAGACCGGTCGGCCCGGCGCCGATGATCAGCACGTCACTTCGGTTCATGAGGGCATTCTCCGAAAGGTGGGTCGGACAAGTATGGTTCAGACAAGACAATCGAGCTTGGGCAAACACAAAACCCCTGTGGGAGCGGGCTTGCTCGCGAAAGCGGTGTGTCAGTCAATAAATGTGGTGACTGGCACACTGCCTTCGCGAGCAAGCCCGCTCCCACAGGAGGTTTGTGTTTGACATGTTTTTGTGGCCAACAAAAAAGCCCCGCAGCGCTAAAACTGCGGGGCCTTTTCATTGCGCGGTGGTGCTTAGAAGTCGATGGTGCCAGACAACTTCGCGACGCGCGGCTCGCCTTGGGTCAGGTAGCCGGCCTGGGCCGATTCCCAGTACTTCTCGTTCGCCAGGTTCTCGATGTTCAGGCGCAGGGTGATGTCTTTCTGATCGACTTTGAAGCCATAACGGGCACCGGCGTCGAAGCGGTTCCAGGTCGGCAGGCTGAGGTTGTTTGCCGCGTCGGCGTATTGGCCGCCGGTGCGCAACATCCGAGCGTTCAGCGCTACGCCCTGCAGGCCCGGCACGTCCCAATCCACGCCAGCGTTGAACTGGAAGGTCGGCACGCCGATGGCGCGGTTGCCGTCGTTGGCGCCGTTCTGGGTGTTCTTCAGTTCGGTGTCCATCAGGGTCAGGCCGCTGATCAGGCGCAGCCCTTCGATCGGCTCGCCGAAGACATTCAGCTCGACGCCCTTGTTGATCTGTTCGCCCTGGCGAACATACTCCGCCGTGGTGGCACTGGTGATGACCGAATAACCATCGCTCGGCTGCTCGATGCGGTACACGCCGAGGCTGGCGCCGTAGGTGCCCATGTCGACCTTGACGCCGGCTTCGATCTGTTTCGAGCGGGCCGGGGCGAACGCCTGGTTGCCGTTGGTCACGATGCGGCTGCCAGACGTGGTCGGCGAGGTCGGGCCTTGGGCCAGGCCTTCGATGCGGTTGGCATAGAACGACACGTGGTCCCAAGGCTTGAACACCAGGCCATAGACCGGCGTGGTGATCGATTCGTCGTAGGCCGTGGTGCGGCTGCCGGAACCGTACGGCGCGTAGCCATAGCCTTGAACCACCAATTGTTGGCGACGCAGGCCGACGGTCAGCAACAGTCGGTCATCGAAGAAGCCGAGGGTGTCGGACACCGCGCCGCTGCGGGCGAAGGTCTTGCCGACGATGCCTGGGTCACTCAAGTCGCCGCCGGAGAAGTTGCCGACGGGCGAGGGCGTTTCCACCGGATGGTAGATGTTGTTCGAGTAGCGGGTCAGGTCGAAATCGTAGGCACTGCGCTGTTCGGTCCAGATGCCGGCCAGGCCGAAATTCAGCTTGTGGGTGACCGGGCCGGTGGCGAATCGGCCATTGAGGCCGGCCATGACGCTGGTGTTGTCTTCATCGTGCGGGATGAACGAACCGGTTGTGGTCGAGGCCCCGTCGTTACCCACCAGCGTGGTGGAGTTGTACCGCCCGACTTCACGGGTGTGCTTGGCGCCACCAGCGGCGTAGGCGGTCCAGTTGTCGTTCAGGTCGTACTCGGCGCGCAGCATGCCGAAGGTGTCTTCGATGTCGGTGAAACCCCACTTCGGCGCGTAGTTGGTGTCGGCCGATGGCGCATCTGGAATGTGCGTGGTGTTGCCCAGGTTGACCGTGTTGCGACCACCGTTGACGCGTTCTTTCTGGTAAGCGAAATCGCCGGAAATGCGCAGGGCGTCACCGCGATAATCGAGGCCGATGGAGAACAGTTTCGAGCGCTGGTTTTCGTGGTCGATGCCGGTGTCGCCTTCACGCTGGGCCAGGTTGACCCGCGCACCGAAACGGTTGTCTTCACCGAAACGCTGGCCGAGATCGAGGTGCTGACCGACGCGACCTTCGTCGTTGATGTCGGTGGTGAAGCGGCGGGTGGGTACGTCACCGGCGCGCTTGGGTTGCAGGTTGACGCCGCCGCCTATGCCGGAACCGGTCGGGGTCACTCCGTTGATAAAGGCGTTCGGGCCTTTGAACACTTCCACGCGCTCCAGAGCGTCGGTGGAAATGATCTGCCGTGGCAACACGCCGTACAGGCCGTTATAGGAAATGTCGTCGCCGGTCAGGGGCAAGCCGCGGATCATGAAGATCTGTGCCTGGTTGGAGAAACCCGAGGCCTGGCGTACCGACGAATCGTTGAGCAGCACGTCGGCGACGTCTTCGGCCTGTTGGTCCTGGATCAATTGTTCGGTGTAGGAAGTCATGGTGAACGGCACGTCCATCATGGCCTGATTGCCCAACACACCCAGTTGACCGCCTCGTGCTACCTGACCGCCGGCATAGACCGGGGGCAGGGCGGCGGTCGCGGTCGGGGCCTGGGCGTTGACGTTGACTTCATCCAGCACCAGCGCTTTGCCATCGTTGTCGGTGGTTGCGGCGTGAGCAGAGACGGACAGGGCGCAAAACAAGGCGAGAAGGGTCGGGCGAAAGGGAACGCCGAGTCGGGCTGGAGTGGGCATGTTCGATCCTGGCGGCGCGCCGCCGATGAGAAAAAGGATAACGGCGCGGGGAACTCCTTGCGCAAATGCGACTCCAGGCGCAAATGATATGTTTTCTCAGTAACGTTTCGCAATGAGTTTGTCGTTGGCGGATGCAATCCCCCTGTGGGAGCGGGCTTGCTCGCGAAGGCGGACTGTCAGTCACCACATGTATTGACTGATACACCGCCTTCGCGAGCAAGCCCGCTCCCACAGGGTATGTGTTGGGTGAAAGAATGGGGTGGAACAGCCGTCAATGAGCGCAGTCATAGCCTGCACCTGGCCATTGATCGTATCGTTAACCCGGCTAAACGGACTTCATGGAGCAACATGCACGCCCACCGATTGATCATCAGCCTCGCTGCCTTGCTGTTCCTGGCCGGTTGCGGCACCCGGCAGACTCAGGAAGCACCGCCCCGCAAGCCCGCCGAGGTCAAGGCGCAGATCGTGCGGCTATTGCCAGCGAAAACCGCTGACCGTGAGGGCTGGGCGACGGATATCTACGCGGCGTTTGCTGCCCAGGAGATTTCCCCGACCACGCAAAACCTGTGTGCGGTACTGGCCGTCACTGAGCAGGAATCAACCTTTCAGGTCGATCCACCGGTGCCGGGCCTGGGCAAGATCGCCCGGGATGAGATCGACCGCCGCGCCGCCAAGGCGCATATTCCCGGCCTGTTGGTGAGCGGTGCCTTGCAGGTAAGTTCGCCCAACGGCAAAAGTTACAGCGATCGGCTCAACGCCGCCCGCAGTGAAAAAGAATTGAGTGCGATTTTCGATGACTTCATCGGCATGGTGCCGATGGGCCGGACGCTGTTTGGTGGTTTCAACCCGGTGCACACCGCCGGGCCGATGCAGGTCAGCATCGAGTTTGCCGAGCAGGAAACACGCAATTATCCCTACCCGGTGACGGGTTCGATTCGCCATGAGGTGTTCACCCGTCGCGGCGGACTGTACTTCGGCATTGCGCACTTGCTCGGTTATCCGGTGAGCTACACCCAGCCGCTGTATCGCTTTGCCGATTTCAATGCCGGGTGGTACGCCAGCCGTAATGCGGCGTTCCAGAATGCCGTCAGCCGCGCGTCGGGCATTCCGCTGGCGCTGGACGGTGATTTGATTCGTTACGATTCGATCATGCCCGGCACCACGGAACTGGCGGTGCGTACCCTCGGCAAGCAATTGGGCATGCGCAATCCGACGATTCACGATCAATTGGAGACGGGTAAAAGCCTGGAGTTCGAGGAGACGAGGCTCTATCAGAAGGTCTTTGCCTTGGCGGATAAGACCGAAGGGCGGCAATTGCCGCGTGCGATGTTGCCGGGGATTACGCTGGAAAGCCCGAAGATCACCCGCAAACTGACGACGGCGTGGTTCGCCAAACGGGTTGATGAGCGTTATCAGCGGTGTATGGCGAAGGGGCGTTGAAGATCAAAAGATCGCAGCCTTCGGCAGCTCCTACACGGGCATTGCGTACACCTGTTGGAACTGCCCATGGATAACGGGTATTCGCAGACATAAAAAAACCCGGCTGATGAGGCCGGGTTTTTCGTTGAGTACCGCTGTGAAGCCCTGCATTCAGGCAACGCGATTCTGGATCAGACGGTCGGAACCACCTTCAGCTACGCGTTTTTCGATCAGACGGTCCGAGCCACCTTCGGCAACGCGGTTCTCGATCAGACGATCCGAACCACCTTCAGCTACGCGTTTTTCGATCAGACGGTCCGAGCCACCTTCGGCAACGCGGTTCTCGATCAGACGATCCGAGCCACCTTCAGCAACGCGTTTTTCCAGCAGACGATCCGAGCCACCTTCAGCGACGCGGTTCTCGATCAGACGATCGGAACCACCTTCAGCGACGCGGTTCTCGATCAAACGATCCGAACCACCCTCAGCCACACGGCTTTCAATCAGGCGATCCGAGCCGCCTTCGGCGATCATTGTGCGAGAAGGCGCGGCAAAAGCGTTAACTGCGAAAACCGAGAAAGCGATGCTGAGAAGGATTTGGCGTTTCATGATCGTGTGCTCCGGGTGTTTTTAGTTGGGTATGGAGCGGATGTTACGCCGCGGATTTTTTATGAGAACTTCATTGACGTGATGGTGACCATCGACGGCAATGATGGTTGGGCGCGAGGCCTCTCGCGCCATTGATGATGGGGTGTGTCAGATGACCTTCACTGCCCGCCCGATGAACTGGATCGGACCGGTCGGCTTGCCAATCGGTGAGCCGTTCGCCCCTTCAAGCGTCAGCTCGAAGAGCTGGTTGGGTTGCAAGGGCGGCAGTTTGTCCAGCGGCACCGACAGGGTTTGCCCCGGCTTCACCAGCCCCAGCGATACCGGCCCTTGCCAGCCGTCACCCTTGGTCCAGAACTCCAGCGCCTTGTCCGCAGGCACTTCGACGATGCCCAACGGGATCAATTGGATTTCCCTTGGATTACTGGCCTGGATTACCCAGCCTGGCGCATTGTCCTGCGGGGCGACCAGCACCACCAGATAGGTCGGTTTGACCGTGGCCTGGGTCAGCAACAATGCGCCGAGTAACAGACTGGCGGCCAACCCGGCCCCGGCGAGCCCGCGCCACAGCGGCAGAAGATTCCACCAGGAAGCCACCGGCGCCGGTGCCCGGCTCAAGTCATTGAGGCTGCGCTCGATGCGCCGCCACAGGTGCGGCGAGGGCGCTTGCGGCTTGGCCAGATCGGTCAGTCCCAGCAACCGACGCTCCCAGGCGTCCACCGCTGCTTGCAACTGGGGTTCGACGACCAGGCGTTGTTCAACCTCCTGGCGCAGCTGCGCCGACAGCGTGCCCAACACGTATTCGCTGGCCAGTTCGTCCCGTTCTTCTGGGGTTTCAATTTCAGGTCGAGTGGTCATCCCATGCACTCCCGCAATGCCGTCAGGCTGCGCTTGATCCAGGCTTTCACGGTGCCCAGCGGGGTGCCGAGTTTGTGTGAGATTTGCGCGTGGGAATAACCGTCAACGTAGGCGTGCAGGATGCAGGTCCGTCGCTCGGGTTCCAGGTGATCCAGGCAACGATGAATGCGCCCGGCGGGGTCCAGCGATTCAATCGGATCGTGGAAGGCGAACTCGGTGTCATCGGTCATCGGGGTCTCACGGCGATGGTCACGAATGACATTGAGCGCCAGATGCCGGGTGATGCTGAATATCCAGCCCCGCGCCGAACCCCGCGCCGGATCGAATCCCGCGGCACCGGCCCAAATCTTGATGAATGCATCGTGGACGATGTCCTCGGCCAGCGCCGTATCGCGCACCAATCGCCTGGCCACCCCGAGCAGGCGGGGACTTTCCTGAACATACAAATCCTGCAGGGCCTGACGCTCGCCACGTCCGCAGGCAGCCAAATGGGCTTCGTAATCGAAAAAAGGCTCGGGCAAGGACACTGTTCTCAGCCGGTGGCGTTTGGGATGTTGAATGCAATCTAGCAAACAATCCTGTAACTCGTGGCCGCAACCCCCTGTGGGAGCGAGCTTGCTCGCGATGGGGGCTTCACATTCAACAACGATGCTGGATGGAAGACTGCTATCGCGAGCAAGCTCGCTCCCAAAAGGGGGATTGCATCAGGCCGAGAGGATTTAGCTCGCCGCCCAGAAAATATAGTCCGCTTGGTATTTCACCACCTCCTTTTGGCCCTTGTTCGCCGTCGTGCATTCGGCACTCGGCGCCACGCCACCCTTGAGCGCCACGCGCTGGATGTAGCTCACGCCGCTCATCGCGCCTTTGCCTTCAGCCGGATTCGCCTTGACTAACTGATAGGGCAGGTTGCCCGGGCTCGACGGCGCGACTGCCAATTGCGTGCCGGTCACCTTGGAACCGTCCTTGGCCTGCCAGGTGGCTGGTGGGCCGAAGTAGGTGCCGACCTGTTTGCCGGCGCGATCATTGAGCACTGCTTTGGGGCCGACGAAAAACCACTCGGTCTGGCCAGCCGCGTTGGCTTTGTCGCGACATTCGTAGGTAATCTCACCGACCCCGGTGGTTTGCATCGCGACCTTGTGCCCGGCCGGGACTTTGACACTGTCCGGCAGGTCGGCCTGGGCGAAGGCAACAGGGGCTGCGGTGAAAAAACCGGCAAGGCACATCAGCTGTTTGGCGTTCATAAACATCTCTCCGTCAATGAGTAAACCGCTTGGCAGCATCAGGGGCTGCTACAAGGACTACCCACCGGGGAGGGGTTTGGATGCAGTCCCCCAAAAAAATAAACTCAACAGCCCCCGGTAGCTCCTACGCCAACTCCAATGGTGCGTTTACCTTTGCGAGGCCCGAGGCCGCGAGCAACTCCCGCGTATACGGATGCTGCGGCGCTGAAAAAATCTCCCGCGATGACCCTTGCTCCACCACTTTGCCATCCTTGATCACGATCAAGTCATGCGCCAGCGCGTGCACCACGGCCAGGTCATGGCTGATAAACAAATACGTCAACCCATGGCGAATCTGCAGTTCCCTGAGCAAGGCCACCACCTGCTTTTGCACGGTGCGATCCAGCGCCGAGGTCGGTTCATCCAGCAGGATCAGCGCCGGTTCCAGCACCAGCGCCCGGGCGATGGAGATGCGTTGGCGCTGGCCGCCGGAGAATTCATGGGGATAGCGATGACGGCTTTGCGGATCGAGGCCGACTTCTTTCAGTACGCGTATTACCGCTGCCTCACGCTCCGCCGGCGTGCCGATGCCGTGGGTCAGCAAGCCTTCGGCGATGATCTGCTCCACGGACATACGCGGGCTCAGACTGCCGAACGGGTCCTGAAACACCACCTGCATCTGCCGCCGCAATGGCCGCATCAAACGCTGATTGAGAATGCTCAATTCCTTGTTGCCAAAGCGGATGCCGCCCTCGGATTCCACCAGCCGCAAAATCGCTTGGCCGAGGGTCGATTTGCCTGAACCCGACTCACCGACAATGCCCAGCGTCTTGCCGCGATGCAGGCTCAAACTGACCCCGTCCACGGCTTTGATGTAGTCCTGCGTGCGGCTGAACAGCGCTTTGGGTAACGCGAACCAGACCTTGAGGTTGTCCACTTCCAGCAGGTTATGGTTGTACTCGCTGGGCACTGGCGCGCCGGTCGGCTCGGCTTCGATCAACAAGCGGCTGTAGGGATGCTGCGGGGCCCGGAACAACGTCTCGCAATCGGCCTGCTCGACGATTTCGCCCTCGCGCATCACGCACACCCGTTGGGCGATCCGCCGTACCAGATTCAGGTCATGGCTGATCAGCAACAGCGACATGCCCAGGCGCTGCTGCAACTCGATCAGCAGTTCCAAAATCTTCTGCTGCACCGTCACGTCCAGCGCGGTGGTGGGTTCATCGGCGATCAACAGTTCCGGTTCGTTGGCCAGGGCCATGGCGATCATCACTCGCTGGCGCTGGCCGCCGGACAACTGATGCGGATACGCCTTGAGCCGTTTGTGCGGCTCACGAATACCCACCAGTTCCAGCAGCTCCAGGGTCCGCGCCTTGGCGGCGCGACCCTTCAAACCCTTGTGGATTTCCAGCACTTCGCTGACCTGTTTCTCGACGGTGTGCAGCGGGTTCAGCGAGGTCATCGGCTCCTGGAAAATCATCGCGATCCGGTTGCCGCGCAAACCACGCAATCGGGCTTCGCTGGCGTGCACCAGATCCACACCGTTGTAACAAATACTGCCCGAGGTCGAGACGGATTGACCCGGCAGCAGCCGCAGGATCGAGTGCGCCGTTACCGACTTGCCCGAGCCCGACTCACCCACCAGTGCCAGGCACTCGCCGCGACGGATATCCAGGTCCAGCCCATGCACCACTTCCTGGCCACCGAAGGCGACGCGCAGGTTACGAATTTCAATCAGGTTGTCGTTCATGTCAGCTCCGGGATCAAGATCGTGGATCAAACGCATCGCGGCAGGCCTCACCGATAAACACCAGCAACGAAAGAATCAGCGCCAGGGCAAAGAACGCCGTCAGTCCCAGCCAGGGTGCTTGCAGGTTGCGCTTGGCCTGGCCGATCAACTCGCCCAGCGACGCCGTGCCGGCGGGCATGCCGAAGCCGAGAAAATCCAGGGCGGTGAGGGTGGCGATGGCGCCGGTCAAAATGAACGGCAGGTAGGTCAGGGTCGAAGTCATAGCGTTCGGCAGGATATGCCGACACATCAACTCGCTGTCGGTCAGGCCCAGGGCTCGCGCGGCTTTCACATACTCCAGGCTGCGGCCGCGCAGGAACTCGGCGCGCACTACGTCCACCAGCGCCAGCCACGAGAACAGCGCCATAATCCCCAATAACCACCAGAAACTCGGCGAGACGAAGCCCGACAAAATGATCAGCAGGTACAACACCGGCAGCCCCGACCAGATCTCCAACAGGCGCTGGCCGATCAGGTCCACCCAACCGCCGTAATACCCCTGCAAGGCCCCGGCGACGATGCCCACCACCGCGCTGATCGCGGTCAGGACCAAGGCGAACAGGATCGAGATACGCGTGCCGAAAATCACCCGCGCCAACACGTCCCGGGCCTGGTCATCGGTGCCCAGCCAATTGCTGGCTGACGGCGGACTGGGGGCCGGTTCTGTCAGGTCATAGTTGACCGTGTCGTAGCTGAACGGGATCGGTGGAAACAGCATCCAGCCACCCTGGCCTTCGATCAGGTTGTGCACGTAGGCACTGGCATAATCCGGCTGGAACGGCAGTTCGCCGCCGAAGGTGATTTCGTCGTAGTCCTCGATGATCGGGAAGTACCAGGCGCCGTGGTAATGCACGATCAGCGGCTTGTCGTTGGCGATCAGTTCGCCGCCCAGGCACAACAGACACAGGCCGATGAAGATCCATAATGACCAGCGTCCGCGACGGTTGGCCTTGAAGTGCGCGATGCGCCGTTTGCCCAGTGGCGACAGTGTGAACATCAGGCAGTCCTCGCCGAGAAATCAATGCGCGGGTCGAGCAGGGTGTAGCAGAGGTCACCGATCAACTTGATCAACAGGCCGAACAGGGTGAACAGAAACAGCGCGCCGAATACCACTGGATAGTCCCGGGACACGGCGGCTTCGTAGCTCATGCGGCCGAGGCCATCGAGGTTGAAGATGGTTTCGATCAACAACGAACCGGCGAAAAACACCTCGATCAATGCCTGGGGAATTCCGGCCACCACCAGCAGCATCGCGTTGCGAAACACGTGGCCGTAGAGCACGCGACGCTCGGTCAAACCCTTGGCCCGAGCGGTAATCACGTACTGACGGCTGATCTCGTTGAGGAAGCTGTTTTTGGTGAGGATCGTCAGTGTCGCGAAACCGCCGATCACCAGCGCCGTCACCGGCAATACCAGGTGCCAGAGGTAATCGCCGACCTTGCCCAGGGTGCTGAGGCTGTCGAAGTTGTCCGACACCAGCCCTTGTACCGGGAACCAGTTGACGTAGCTGCCGCCGGCGAACACCACGATCAGCAGGATCGCAAACAGGAACGCCGGCATCGCGTAACCGACAATGATCGCGGTGCTGGTCCAGACGTCGAACGCGCTGCCGTTCCTGATCGCTTTGCGCACGCCTAATGGAATCGAGATCAGGTACGTGATCAAGGTTGCCCAGAGCCCGAGGGAGATCGACGTCGGCAGTTTTTGCAGGATCAGGTCGGTGACCTTGGCCCCGCGAAAGAAGCTGTTGCCCAGGTCCAGTTGTGCATAGTTCTTGAGCATCAGCCACAGCCGTTCATGCATCGGTTTGTCGAAACCGTAGTGATGCTTGATCTCCTCGATCAGCGCCGGGTCGAGGCCACGACTGCTGCGCCCGGCACCGCCGACGGCGGACACCTCACCACCGCTGCCGCCCATGACGTTGCCGCCAAAACCTTGCAGGCGCGCGATGGCCTGTTCCACCGGACCGCCCGGGGCGGCCTGCACGATCAAGAAGTTGACCACCAGAATGCACAGCAACGTCGGGATGATCAGCAGCAAGCGACGACTCATATAACGCCACATGTCACTGCACCCCCGCGAGTTTGCGCAAGGCGCTCATCTGCTGGTTGTCCAGCGGCTTGGCGGCGACTTCCCACCAGGTGTTCAGGCCTTCGTCGTAGGCCGGTTGGGTCACCGGCATGCCGAAGCGGTTCTGATACACCGTCGGCGTGCCTTTGGAGTAGTAGTTGGGAATCATGTAGTAACCCCATTGCAGCACCCGGTCGAGGGCGCGGGCGTAATGCACCATGTCGTCGCGGGAGTTGGACTGGACCAAACCATCGATCAGCCGATCCACCGCCGGGTTGGCCAGCACCATCGAGTTGGAGCTGCCGACCTGTGTGGCGCTTTGCGAGGCGTAGAGGCTATAGAGCTCGCGACCGGGGGAGACGATGGGGTCGCCGCTGCGTGGAAAACTGGTGACGATCATGTCGTAGTCCCGGGCGTTGAGACGGTTGACGTACTGCGCCGAATCGATCCGGCGCAGATTGAGGGTGATGCCGATTTGCGCCAGGGTTCGCTTGAACGGCAGCAACATGCGGTCGAAACCGCCCTGGCCGTCGAGGAACGTGAACGCCAGCGGCTCACCGGCAGCGTTCACCAAGTGATTGTTTTTCGGGGTCCAGCCGGCCTCGGCCAATAACTGAAGGGCCTGCAATTGCTTGTCGCGGATGTAGCCGCTGCCATCGGTTTTCGGTGCCTGGTACACCTGCGTGAACACCTCGTCCGGGACCTGTCCGCGCAAGGGTTCGAGGATCTCCAGCTCACGGGCGTCCGGCAGTTCGGTGGCGGCCATTTCACTTTTCGGCCAGTAGCTGTTCTGGCGTACGTAGAAGCCGCGCATCATCTGCTTGTTGGTCCACTCGAAATCCCACAGCAGGGTCAGGGCCTGGCGCACGCGACGGTCCTGGAAGATCGGGTTTTGCAGGTTGAACACAAAGCCCTGGGCGGCGGTGGGTTTGGCCGGGGCGAGGATCGACTGCTGCAAGCGACCATCACGCAGCGCCGGGCTGTCGTAGCCGACCACATAACCCGACGAGGAAAACTCGCGGTTGTAATCGAACGCGCCAGCCTGCAAAAGCTGACGGGCGACGTCGGTGTCGCCGTAGAAATTCACGGTCAGGCTGTCGAAGTTGTAGAGGCCACGGCTGACCGGCAAGTCCTTGCCCCACCAGTTCGGATCGCGGGCAAAACTGATGCTGCGCCCGGCGTCGACCTTGCTGACGATGTAGGGGCCGCTGCCCAGCGGTGGCTCGAAACCGCCGCCGTTGGCGAAGTCGCGGGTTTTCCACCAGTGTTCGGGCACCACGCGCATCGTTGCCAGGTCCAGCGCCAAGGTGCGGTTGAGGTTGTTCTTGAAGTTGAAGCGCACCTGATTCGGCGCCTCGACCACCACGTCCTGGACGTCAGCGTATTGCTGGCGATAACTCAGGCTGCCCTTGGTCATCAGCAGCTCGAAGGTGTAGCGCACGTCTTCGGCGGTGATCGGCGTGTCGTCGGCGAAACGCGCCTTGGGGTTGAGGGTGAAACGCACCCACAAGCCTTCCGGGTCGCGTTCCATTTGCTGGGCGATCAGGCCATAGACCGTGTAAGGCTCGTCCAGTGAGCGGAAGGCCAAAGGTGCATAGACCCAATCGTTGACCTGCACCACCGAGATGCCTTGGTCGGCATACGGCGTGATGTAGTTGTACTGGCCGATCTCCATGGACGCGCGGCTGAGCGATCCGCCCTTGGGCGCCTTGGGATCGACGAAGTCGAAATGTTCGAAATTGGCCGGGTACTTCGGCGCCTCGCCGTACACCGTCATCGCGTAGCTGCCGCCGGCCAGCGCGGACGCCGCGTTGCAGAGCAGGGCAGCACCGAGCAGCAGACCCGCCACGTTGCGCTTGAATGTCATGAAGTCTTCCTCGTAACGGGGCAAACCCACAGAGCACAACCTGTGGGAGCGAGCCTGCTCGCGAAAGCGCAAGATCAGTCAACATTGATGTTGAATGTAATGCCGCCATCGCGAGCAGGCTCACTCCCACAAGGATTGTGGTGATGTGACTCAGAAGTGGTAGGTCATGCGCGCAAACAGCGTGCGGCCCATCGGGTCGGCGTAGCGCGGGTCATAACCGCTCTGGAAGGTGTAGGCCTGGTTGGTGAACGGCGGATCGCGGTCGAACACGTTCTTCACCCCGGCATCGAGGTCCAGCACTTTGTCGAAGGTGTAGCCGGCCGACAGGTCCCACAGCGAATACGAAGAGACGCGGTCGTAGGTGGTGCGGTCGTAATCGTTGTAGCCGGTAGTGAAGCGGTTGACCAACGACGCCCGCGCCGCGCCCAAGGTCCAGGTGCCGCTCAAGGCATGCTTCCAGCGTGCGATCACGCCATCGCCTTCAAAGTCGCCAACCTTGTCGGTGTACGGGCCTTTGATGGTGCTCTGGAAGTCATAGCGATCAACATAGGTGCCTTGCAACCCGAGGCCGAACTGGCCGTAAGGCGTGTTCGGGAAACGGTAGTCGAGGGACACGTCGACACCGCTGGTTTTGACGATGCCCAGGTTGGCGTTGCCGGTCACGATGTAGTTCAGCGAACCGTCGGCGTTGCGCACGAAACGGTCGGCGTAGGCGCCGGATTGATCGAACACGGTGGATTCAGGGAACGGCTGGATCTGGTTGGAGATGTGAATCCACCAGAAATCCAGACCCACCGACAAATCGCGCACGGGTTGATAGACAAAGCCCAGCGTCACGTTGCGGGCTTTCTCCGGGGCCAGATCCTGATTGCCGCCACCCTTGGCGAGGAACTGCTGACCACAGTCGCGACCGGCATTGCCGCCCGCTTGCAACACACCGCCGGTGCACAGGACCGGGTCGTTGTAGTTGGCCTGGGTGAAGGTCAGGCTTTGTGGCGCATAAAGCTCATACAGCGACGGCGCACGGAACCCTTCGCTGTAGGCGCCACGCACCACCAGTTCCTTGAGTGGCTGATAACGGAACGAGTATTTCGGGTTGGTGGTGCTGCCAAAGTCACTGTATTTGTCGTGACGCACCGCAGCGGACAGTTCGAGGCTGTCGAGCACCGGTACGTTGATTTCGGCATACGCCGCTTTCACGCTGCGATCCCCTTCGACACTGCCGGCCGAGTCCGCGCCGAGGCTGGAAATATCGTCGACGAACGATTCGTAGTCCTGGTGGAATTTCTCTTTGCGATATTCACCACCGAGCGCCAGGCCGGAAGGCCCCGCGCCGAACCAGTCACCGATTTCGCGGCTGACCCGACCGTCGAAGCCGATTACCCGACCGACCGCCGACGTGTAGGGCCCGTGATAGGCCGCTTGATCGATGTATTCCTGCCCGGCGCTGCTTTGCGGGCCGAACGGGTTGAGCAGGCCGCTGGCCAGCCCGGCGGTCATCGCCGAGTCACTGACATAGCCGCTGGTGACGCTGGAAATCACTTTGTTCTGGTTGTACGAGGCGCCCGCGTTGTAATCCCAGCCGCCCACCAGCCCGTCGAAGCTCAGGATAAAGCGCTGGGCGGTGTTCTGGTCCTTGGATTCCCGCGCGCCTGCCGCTGTTTCGCGCCAGTTCACGCCGATCGGTTGCGTGGGGTCCAGGGTGAAATCGGTCGGTCCGGGCGTGATGCCATTGCCCGGATAGTAGGGCGACGATGAATCGAGGGTCTGGCCGGTCAACGGCGCCGGGGCAACGGCGGTGGCGTTGTTGTTACGGGCCCAGAAGTATTCAAGGTTGACGTTGTGATCGTCCGCCAGTTTGCCGGTGGCTTTGCCGAAGAATGAGGTCTTCTCGGTTTGCGGAATCAAGTCGATGTAGGAGGACGTCGCGAAGCGGCACACCCCTTGGCGCGACACCAGGTTCGGGCCGTTGCAGTTACTGCTGGCCAGCGGGTTGGTGGCGTTGTCGCCCTGGCTGTAGTTGCCGGGGAATGCGGTGCCGGAGGTTTGATCGAGGCCACGATCCGGGCGGTAAGAAGTGGCGAAGCTGCGGTCCTTGGCCTGGAGGTTTTCCTGCTTGTTGTAGTTGAACACCCCGAGCACATTGAAGCGGTCCTGCTCAATGTCGCCAAACCCCCAACTGGCGCTCATGTCCTTGCTGTTGCCGCCGCCGCTGTGGGTCGGGGTTTCGCCGCCGAGGGTCAACTGGCCGTCGGTCATGGCTTTTTTGGTGATGAAGTTGATCACGCCGCCGATGGCGTCCGTGCCGTATAGCGCCGAGGCGCCGTCGCGCAAGACCTCCACCCGGTCAATGGCCGCGAAGGGGATCAGGTTCAGATCGACCCCGGCGCCATTCGACGTGTTGGTGCCGGACAAGGCGTTGTTCGCCAGGCGTCGGCCGTTGAGCAGGATCAGCGTCTTGTTCGCGCCGATGCCGCGCATGTCGGCATAGGACGCGCCGCCACTGCCCGAACCGACGGAGCTGGAGCTGTTGATCACCGACTGGCTGCCCGTGACCCGTTGCAGCAACTCGGCGGTGGTGCTCACGCCCTGTTTGCGCAAGTCATCGGCGCGCAGCACGGTAATCGGCACTGCCGTTTCCGCATCGACCCGGCGAATCGCCGAGCCCGTCACTTCCACCCGTTGCAGCTGCGTCGTGGCCGGTGCCACGACTGCCGCGCTGGCGGCCGAAGCGTCGCTGCCGTCCTCGGCCAGCGCTTCAGCGGCTTGCAACGATCCGGCGCCCATCCCCATGGCCACCAGGTACAACGGAACAAAACGGTGACGTTGAATCGTCGCCACCAACGGCTTGAGCGTGAAACGTGGAGTGTTCATCAGCATGGTTACTTCCGACTTTATTAGACGTTTATCGAAATGGCCTTGTGAGCCCTCATTGCTCCGGCATCGGTGGTACCGCGCGCGGAAAACCACTTTTTTCAAGCAAGCCGATCCCCTCCGAAGACGCGGCGCGTTTTTCGGTCGGCTGATTGCGACGGGATACAACGAACGGTGCCGGGCGACTCCTTTACTGCACGCTCGGCACCGAACTCAGCGGGTGGTCATCACCGATATTTTGGTAATGCCCGAGCGCTCGATCGAGGCCATGGCTTTGGCCACCTGGCCGTAATTCACGGCGGAGTCGGCCTGCAGTTGCACGCGCACCTCACTGTCCTTGGCCTTGACCTCCTTGAGGCTGGCCTCCAGGGATTCGGGCGCCAGTTCGGTCTTGGCCAGATAGAACTTGCCGTCCTGATCGACGCTGACCACCACCGGGTCTTTCTTTTCGGCGGGCGCCACGGCGTCGGTTTTCGGCAAGTTGACCTTGATCGCATTGGTCATCAGCGGCGCGGTAACGATGAACACCACCAGCAGCACGAGCATCACGTCGACCAGCGGCGTGACGTTCATTTCGCTGAGTACTTCATCGCTGTCTTGAGTGGAAAAGGACATCAGCTGGCCTCCCGCACGGCGGCAGTGGTTTTGGCGATGGCCTGGCGGGTGATGGAAAACGCGCTGCGCGAGGCGAGGGCGTCAAAGTCGTGGGCGAAGTCATCCATGTCGGCGGAGGCGAGTTTCAAGCGACGCAGGAAGAAGTTGTAAATCAGCACCGCCGGCACCGCGACCGCGATGCCGACACCGGTGGCGATCAAGGCGTGGCCGATGGGGCCGGCCACGGTTTCCAGGCTGGCCGAGCCGCTGGCGCCAATGCTTTGCAGGGCCTCCATGATTCCCCATACGGTGCCGAACAGGCCAATGAACGGCGCGGTGCTGCCGATACTGGCGAGAATCGCCTGACCGTTTTCCAGGGAGCGCCGCTCCTTCTGGATCTGCTGGCGCAGGTTGCGTTCCAGGCGATCCGAGCGGTTGATGGTGTGGGCCAGTTGCTGGGTGGTGCGCGGTGATTCATCCACCAGCAAGGCTTCGAAACCGCTGCTGGCGATCCGTGCCAGGGAGCCCGGGTATTGGCTGGCGTGCTCAGCGGCGGTGAGCAGATCCGGCGCGCCCCAGAACGCTTTGCTGAACTGCTTGTTCTGGGATTTCTGCCGCAGATACTGCGCGGACTTGACCAGCAAAATCGCCCAACTGACCACGGAAAACAGCACCAGGCCCCAGAGCACGCCCGGGACAATCATCGAAGAGAGTGAATCGTTCATGGCTACACCTCGCTTGCATTAATCGGTTAGGAGTTCAGTTCGTTGCGCCGTTACTGCGGCAATTTGAAGTCGATGGTTTGGGTGGCAAAGCCGTCGATCGGGGAGTCACCGCGTTTGGCCGGAATAAATTTCCAGGCTTTCACCGCCGCAACCGCCGCATCGTCCAGTTGCGGCTTGCCGCTGGATTTGGTCACCGTCACTGCCCCGGCGCGACCGTTGGCCAGCACCTGAATGCGCAGCACCACAGTGCCTTCCCAACTGCGACGCAAGGCCAGGGACGGGTATTCCGGCGGCGGGTTGCCGAGGCTCGCCAGCCCGGAAACGGCCGCCGACTCTTTCACCGGGCCAGGCGCTGCGGCCGGCGCCGGTGGCACACTTGGCGTCGATGGCGCGGCAGGTGCTGCCGGTTGCGCGGGGGCGGGCGGGGCCTTCGGCGGCTCGACCTTCTTCACCGGTTTGGGTTTTTCCACCGGTTTCGGCTTTTCGATCGGCTTGGGTTTCTCCACCGGTTTGGGGGGCGGCTTGACCGCGTCCTCATCCTCCACCGGCTGCTCGGGTTCTGGCGGCGGAGGCGGGGGCGGCGGTGGTTCCGGGGTGGGAGGCGCCGGTGGCGTCGGGCTGGTCAGCTCGACAGTCATTTCCGGAATCTCTGGCGGAGTCGGCAGCGGTTCGGCCTTGGCCTGCTGGAAAAACCACCAGGCACCGCCGTGTATCAGCGCCGACACCGCGACCAGCAACAGCACCTGTTGCTTGTTCAACCCACCGGGTTTCGAGGTGTTGCTTTTATAAGGACGACCGCTGGATACCGGCGGGATCGGATCATCCCGTAACGGCCCCGGCAGGGTCTTGTGCTTTACCGCATCGTTCATTAAAGCTCCCTCGGGTAGATGAAGGGCAATAAGGTGCCGTCCGAACATTGGCGCAATGTTCGAGTGTTTTATTTCAACTTTTTCAAGGGTGTGCGCAAACCGATAGTTGAACTATCCATGGAATTGGTTTGTGCAGGTTACTGGCTCAGTGCCATCGACTTCGTGTGTTCATTCGCCTGTCCCTGGATGATTTCTTATTGGGTAAGACCGCTTATGTAGCTCAGCTGTCTCATGAACGTTACATAGCAACCGCTGTGCCAAATATTGCTGTCTGGTTGGACGATTATTTCAACAGTGTTACGCATGTCGCATTTATATAAGTTTTGCGAAGTGACTCGCTTATTACTGACAAAGCCTGGCCGTTCACCTCTAAAAGCAGTGCTTTTTCAGGGGCGAGTGATGCCGCTCGCTCTGGTTCGTCAATCAGCGGAACAGAGCGGTTGCAGGCCTGTGCGTCGATGCACCCAATGGTGCGCGACGGTTTGATTTGGTGCGTGTCAGTGTTTTAGCGGGTCACAGGAGGTGTTCCTTGTTTTTGTGTAAATGAAATCGGTCGCGGCGAACAAAGTTAGTTGAACGCCCAAGAGCACTTTTGGTGCGTTTATTAAAACTGGCTGTTGCGCAACACAGGTGTATGTAAATGGCTCTGGAAGTTATTGTCGGACAATGTCTGAGTGTCGTCGGTTAACTTTTCACGTATGTAATATTTAAAAAATAAATAGCACTGCCCTGTCGGTGAATGCAGTCACCAACAAGGAGCGCTGTAACGCTATTCAGGTAATAAAGTAATCGCGAAAGGTGCTGACAGGGCGGTACACAGTTACTGGGCAACGATTGGCCAGAGCAGGCCTTGGGGATATTTGAAGATTCACGCTGTGATTTCCTTATTGCCAGCCAGGATGCCCAAACTTTTGATTCGGCATCGCACCTTACAAGAACGCGGATAGCGTCCGATGTTTGCTCTTGGTGCGGGGTGGGCACCGTAAGCGCTGTTTTGCGAGGTTAGAGTTTCGCAAGCTGCAGGTGCATGGAAAAGGCGTGCCAAAACGGATACAAAGCACAGAATTTTTCTACATCGAAGGCATGCGCCGCGTGTAGCAGCTGTCGAGCACCGCGAGGCAGCGTTCGGCGGCGAAGCCGTCGCAAATCCTGCGCACGCGGTTTACCTGAAACACCGAGTCGCTTGATTTCACTCGACAGTTGCTACACAAGGAACGTGGCGCGTTAGAAATCGCTTTGTTTGGGATGATTGCGCTCGATCAACGCCAAATACTGTTCAAGCGTGCCGCCATTCAACGGTTTGAACAGGATGTCCGCGGTATGGATCAGCCAGCCCACCTGTACGCCTTCGTTCGTTCGAACGTGCGTGAATCCCTGTTCACGCCAGAAGCGCCCGGCTTGGGGGTTGTTATGCACTTCACACAGGCGCAACCAGTCGGCGCCCTGTGAGCGGGCCCAGGTTTCAAAGTCGTGATAGAGCGCCTGCGCGATGCCGGAGTCGTGCAGATCTGTGGCCACGAGTAACCTGCCGATGTGCCACAACTTCGGCGCCACCAAGTCCGTTACGAATTGCAGCGCTGCCACCAACGGCGCATCGGCGGGTTGATAGCCCAGCATCCAGTTTTCGCTGTAGTTCCAGCCTGGCGGCAGCTCGCCGAGCAATTCCTCTTCCGCCTGTTCGAGGGTGGCCGGTCCACCTTCCACGAGCATAAAGTAGTCTGGGTTAGCCTCGAAAAATGCGTAAAGAAGCGGGGCATCCTCCAGGGTCAGTTTGCGGACGCCAAGACCGGCCACCGAACAGGTTGGAAGTGATAATTCGGACATTTTCGACTCCCGATTCAAGCGCGACGACGCACAAATTTGCGCCACAACCAGACCCACAACATCAACAGCGGGAAGGCCAGGATCAGGAACGGCAGCGCGTAACTGCCTTTCTCCAGTGCATCGACGGCGCCATCGGCCAGGTTGTCCAGCAAGTTGCTGAACGCCTGGCTCAGGTGCGAGGAGCGACTGCTAGCGCCGGTTGGCTGGAACGACAGGGTGACGCGATTGGTGTCGAGTCGGCGCTGATGTCCGGCGGCGACCTGGGCGAGGGCTTGCAGGTCGTTCTCGATGCCGGCCTGTTCTTTGCTCAGGGCAATCAGGTCGGTGACGCTGATGTCCCGGCGGCTCGCCAGTTGGTCCAGGCGTTGTTGCTGGGCCTTGAGTCGTTCCTGACGGCGACGGGTGTCATCCACCGCATCAGCGAGGTCTTCGGCGGAGGTGACGCGCTGACCCATCTCACCGCCCTCGGCGGCCATGGCGACCAACGGCTCGACGCCGGCAGGGGCGATGCGCAAGGTGATTTCGGCGCGGCCGGCGCCTTGTTCGATGCGCAACACGTTACAGGCGCCGAAGCGCGCGGTTTCACAGGCTTCGCGGGTGGCCTGCAAGCGCGGCACGATTTGCGTTTGGGGCAGCAATAACTGCACATCATGCTCATAGGCGAGCATCGCGCCGCCACGTCCTTGTTCACCGGCTAGACTGGCCGATGATGACCGGTCGCTCGGCGAGCAGCCGCTCAGGGCCAGGCAGGCCAGTAAAAACCAATAGACGCGAGGCATTGAGGCAGGTTTGCCATCCGGTTGGCGCATGTTCTTTCCTTGAAGTGTGCAGCGGGACGTCAACAGTGCGCCCCGCAATGGCGCATCTTACCTGCATCAATCGGCCAAATGGCAGGGAACATGCCGCCGTGGCCAATCGTCTACCGATTGACTGTTTGTTCGCCGGGAGGGCGCGACATGTATCAGCTTTACGGACACCCGAATTCCGGCGCGGCGGCGATCGAAGCGGCCCTTGAACTCTGCGCGATTCCTTATCGCTTCATCGACGTGGCCGCGTCTGCCGAGGCCGAGCGTGCGCTGGAAAAACTCAACCCGCTCAAGCAGATTCCGGCCCTGGAACTGCCCGACGGCAGCATTCTCACCGAAAGCGCGGCGATCCTGATTCACCTGGGGCTGACCTTTCCCTCGTCGGGCCTGCTGCCGGACGACCCGATAGAGCGGGATCAAGCCATTCGTGGCCTGGTCTACATCGTCAGCAATTGCTACTCGGCCATCGGCATCATCGACTACCCCGAGCGCTGGTTGCTCAAGGCGGATGAAGCGTCCAGGGAAAACCTGATGGCCGGCGCCCGCAAGCGTTTGCACTGGAGTTGGGAGGTGTTTGCCGATGAGTTTTCCGGCGAGCTGTACTTGGGCGAAGAGACGCCGGGGGCGCTGGATGTGCTGGCGGCAGTGGTGTCGCGCTGGGCCGGCAGCCGCGAGCACCTGCGCAATGCCCGACCCGGGTTTTATGCGTGGCTGACACGCATAGACCGGCATCCGACATTGGCACCGGTCTTCGCCCGGCATTGGCCAACCTGAGCGACCGCCGATCAACTGCCCTGATTGCCCTTATTACCACTGAGATTTAAATGTGGGAGCGAGCCTGCTCGCGAAGGCGGTGTATCAGCCGATGATGATGGTGGCTGACATGCCGTATTCGCGAGCAGGCTCGCTCCCACAGGGGGGGATTCGCGGTGTGGCGGGGGTTATTCCCCGCGAATGTACTGCTCCAGTTGCCGAATCAATTCCGCCTGCTCGGCAATCGCTTCCTTCACAAGGTCACCAATCGACAGCAAACCGATCAACTGGCCGTTTTCCACCACTGGCAAATGGCGCAGGCGCTTGTCCGACATGATCCCCATGCAGGTTTCGACGGTCTGATGGGTATCCACGGTAATCACTTCCTGCACCATGATTTCACTGACCGGCGTGCCCACCGATGAGCGCCCCTTGAGCACCAGTTTGCGCGCATAGTCCCGCTCGCTGATGATGCCCACGACTCTGCCATCCTTGAGCACCGGCAGCGCACCGACGTTTTTCGCGGCCATGACCATCAGTGCTTCCAGCACCATTTGGTGTGGCGCGATGGTATGGACTTCGTGGTTTTCGTTGGCCTTTAACTTGAGCAGTTGGGCGACGGTTTTCATGGCGGTTTCTCTGGTGTTGTCGTTGTCCTTGAAGAATCGTAGACGCAAGCGTTCAGGGCAAGGGAGAAAGCGGCAGATAACACGCAAAAAACGTCATTCGGCGGTTTTTCTCGCATAAACCTCGCGAACCAGGTCGATAAACGCGCGCAAACCGGCGGGAACGTGGCGATTGGCCGGGTAATACAGGCACAGGCCCGGGTAGGGCGGCAGCCAGTCTTGCAGCACTGGAATCAGCCGGCCGGCGGCCAGATGCCCGGCAATCGAGTGTTCGCTGGTACAGGCCAGCCCAATGCCTTGAAGCGCGGCGTCGACGATCAGTTGATGGCTGTCGAGGGTCAGCGGGCCGTTGACGTCGATGATCTGCTGATGCCCGCGCTTTTCGAATTCCCAGCGGTACAGCGCGCCACTGGCAAATCGCGTGCGAATGCAGTTGTGCCCGGCCAGGTCGGCCGGTGAACGCGGTTTGCCGTGGCGCGCAAAATAGTCGGGCGAACCGACCACCGCAAATTGCAGCGGCGGGCTACAAGGCACGGCGATCATGTCCAGTGGCACGCTGTCGGCCAGTCGGATACCGGCGTCGAAACCGTCGGCGACGATGTCCACCAACGCGGTGTCGGTGACGATGTCCAGGCGGATGTCCGGGTAACGCTTGAGGAATTCCACCACCACCGGGCTCATGATCATTTGCACTGCGCCTTCGGTGGCATTGATGCGCAGAGTGCCGCTCGGGGTGTCGCGAAACTGGTTCACCGCCTCCATCGCTGCCGAGATCTCGTGCAACGCCGGCCGCACCCGGGCCAGAAACTGCTCGCCGGCCTCCGACAGCGACACGCTGCGGGTGGTGCGATTGAACAGCCGCACGCCCATGCGCTGCTCTAGCGCGGCGATCGCATGGCTCATGGCCGAGGGCGACATGCCCAGCTCATCTGCCGCGCGACGGAAACTGCGGTGGGTCGAAACGGCGACCACCGCGTTGAGTTCCAGCAAACCCATCTTTTGCATTGTGCTGATTCCTGCATCAGTTCATCCCATATTAGCCCGATTGTTTGAAGGATGGCTGGCGCTTAATTTGGCCCTGACTCACCACTAAACCCCTGTGGGAGCGGGCTTGCTCGCGAATGCGGTGTATCAGTCAATAAATGTGGCGACTGACCCACCGCATTCGCGAGCAAGCCCGCTCCCACAGGGGGTACTCCATCTAAATCGGGAATTTCGCAATGACCCAGACTGTTTTGATCACCGGTGCCTCCACCGGCTTCGGCCAATCCGCCGCGCACTTGTTTGCAGCCCAGGGCTGGAATGTCATCGCCAGCATGCGCAACCCTTCCGCTGGCGCAGCACTGGCAACCCTCGACAACGTGCTGGTAACACGCCTCGATGTTCAGGATCCGGCCAGCATCGACACCGCGATTGCGGCGGGGATCGAGCGTTTCGGCCAGATCGATGTGCTGGTCAACAACGCCGGTTTCGGTCTGTTCGGCGTGTTCGAGGGCACTTCCCGGGAGAAAATCCGCGAGCAGTTCGACGTCAATGTCTTCGGCGTGATGGACGTGACCCGGGCGCTCCTGCCGCATTTCCGCCAGCGCCGGGCCGGGGTGATCATCAATGTCAGCTCCGGCGCCGGGGTGTTTGGCTTGCCGATGATTTCGGCTTACAACGCCAGCAAATTTGCGCTGGAAGGGTTTTCCGAATCGCTGTCCTATGAACTGGCGTCGCAGAACATCACGGTGAAAATCGTCGAGCCGGGCGGGGTGGTCAGCACCGGGTTTGGTTCGCGCTCGGCCACTGAGGCCGCACAACTCACCACGCCGAAGGATTACGACGCTTTTGTCGACGCGGCGATGAAGGCTTTTGAAGGATTGCGCGGGGAACGTCTGGCCACTTCCGAGGACGTGGCGCAGGTGATTGTTGATGCGGCGAGTGACGGGACTGACCGCTTGCGCTACGTGGCGACGCAGGATATCGAGCCGTTGGTGAAGGCTCGGCGGGAAACGTCGGAGGTGGAATACATGGCGATGATGCGCGGGAAGTTTGCCACTCCAGACCAATAACCGGGCGGCTTTATGTAGCAGCTGCCGAGCCCGCGAGGCTGCGTTCGGCTGCGAAGCAGTCGTAAAATCAGGCTACTCGGTCTTCAGGTCAACCGCATGGGCGAGGACTTCGTCCTCGAACGCAGCCTCGCGGGCTCGGCAGCTGCTACAGGCGGTGTCATCGAAGGCATTGTCGTGAGCGCTATCCCCCGCGATCGCGCGTAGAATTGCGCCCTGAATCAGTTTCGAGGTTGCAGTGGTGGATTTACAGCAGGGCTTCGTCCTGACCCGGCATTGGCGCGATACCCCGGCCGGCACGGAAGTCGAGTTCTGGCTGGCGACCGATGCCGGTCCCCGGCGGATCCGCCTGCCTTATCAACCGTCCGTAGCGTTTATCCCGGCCGAGCAGCGCGAGCAGGCCGAAAGCGTGTTGCGCGGGGAAAAGAACGTCGAGTTGCGGCCCCTGGCTCTGCTGGACTTCGAACATCGCCCGGTGCTCGGCCTGTATTGCCAGCAGCACGGTCAGTTGATGCGCCTGGAAACCGCACTGCGCAAGGTCGGCGTCGAGATGTTCGAGGGCGACGTGCGCCCGCCGGAACGCTACATGATGGAGCGTTTCATCACCGCGCCCGTGCAATTCGGCGGCACACCCAATGCCGAAGAGCTGCTGCTCGACGCGCAAATGAAACCAGCGCCCGGTTACCGGCCAAACCTGCGGCTGGTGTCTCTCGACATCGAAACCACCGCTCAAGGCGAACTGTATTCCATCGCGCTGGAAGGCTGCGGCGAGCGTCAGGTGTACATGCTCGGCCCACCGAACGGCGACGCCAGTGCCGTGGATTTCCAGCTCGAATACTGCGATTCCCGCACCCTGTTGCTGAAAAAACTCAACGAGTGGTTCGCCCGACACGACCCCGACGCGATCATCGGCTGGAACGTCGTGCAGTTCGATCTGCGGGTCCTCCACGAACACGCCCGGCGCCTCGCGGTGCCACTGAAATTGGGGCGTGGCGGCGAAGAGATGCAGTGGCGCGAACACGGCAGCCGTAACCATTATTTCGCCGCAGCCGCCGGGCGCCTGATCATCGACGGCATCGAATCCCTGCGTTCGGCGACCTGGAGTTTTCCGTCGTTCAGCCTGGAAAACGTCGCGCAAACCCTGCTCGGCGAAGGCAAGGCGATCAGCACGCCGTACCAGCGCATGGACGAAATCAACCGCATGTTCGCCGAGGACAAGCCGGCGCTGGCCACCTACAACCTCAAGGACTGCGAGCTGGTGACACGGATCTTCGCCAAGACCGAGTTGCTGACCTTCCTGCTGGAGCGGGCCAGCGTCACCGGGTTGCCGGCGGATCGCAGCGGCGGTTCGGTGGCGGCGTTCACGCATTTGTATATGCCGCTGATGCACCGCCAGGGCTTCGTCGCGCCGAACCTCGGCGGCAAACCACCACAGGCGAGCCCTGGTGGGTTCGTGATGGATTCACAACCGGGGCTGTACGAGTCGGTGCTGGTGCTCGATTACAAAAGCCTTTACCCGTCGATCATCCGCACCTTCCTGATCGACCCGGTCGGGTTGATCGAAGGCCTCAAACACCCCGACGACAGCGAGTCGGTGCCAGGCTTTCGCGGCGCACGGTTTTCCCGCACAAAACATTGCCTGCCGGCCATCGTTGCCCGGGTCGCCGACGGCCGCGAAACTGCCAAGCGTGAACACAACGCGCCGCTGTCCCAGGCCCTGAAAATCATCATGAACGCCTTCTACGGCGTGCTCGGTTCCAGTGGTTGCCGGTTTTTCGATACGCGGCTGGCGTCATCGATCACCTTGCGTGGCCACGAGATCATGCTGCGTACCCGCCAGTTGATCGAAGCCCAGGGCCACGCGGTGATTTATGGCGATACCGACTCGACTTTCGTCTGGCTGCGTCGTGCTCACGGTCAGGAAGAGGCGGCACAAATCGGTCGCGCCCTGGTGGATCACGTCAACCAGTGGTGGCGCGAGCATGTGCAGCAGGAATATGGGCTGGAAAGTGCGTTGGAGTTGCAGTTCGAAACCCATTACAAACGCTTTCTGATGCCGACCATTCGCGGGGCGGAGGAGGGCAGCAAGAAGCGTTACGCCGGGCTGGTCACCCGCGCCGATGGCACTGACGAAATGATCTACAAGGGCCTGGAAACCGTGCGCACCGACTGGTCGCTGCTGGCCCGGCAATTTCAGCAGGAGTTGTACTCGCGGATCTTCCATCGCCAGCCGTATCAGGACTATGTCCGCGATTACGTGCGCAAGACCCTGGCCGGTGAGTTCGATGATCGTCTGGTCTATCGCAAGCGTCTGCGTCGCACCCTCGACGACTATGAGCGCAACGTACCGCCCCATGTGCGGGCAGCGCGGATGGCCGATGCCTACAACGACCAGCAGGGTCGGCCACTGCAATACCAGAACGGTGGCTGGATCAGATACGTGATCACCGTATCCGGGCCCGAGCCGCTGGAAATCCGCAGCGCGCCGATCGATTACGACCACTACGTCACCCGACAACTGCAACCGGTGGCCGATGCGATCCTGCCGTTTGTCGATGACGACTTTTCAACCCTGATTGGTGGGCAACTGGGCTTGTTTTAAGTCCAACAGCGACAGCGTCCAGTCATCCTGTATGCCATGGAAATAGTGGTCCAGTGCCTGATGGAACAGGCTGCCGTCAGGGGCAACCTGGGCGAACAGGGTCATCGATGAGTGAAACTTGAGGTCATCGGGGTGGCCGAAAATGTCGGCGATCGAGCGGTTTCTCAGGTTCAGTACTAATTGAGTGCAGGCGCGTAAACGCGGGCCTAATAGTGGGTGATTCAGGTACGCCGTCGCTTCGTCGGCGCAGCTGATGGCGAAGTGGCGGGACATTTCGCTGCCGCCGAGCCCGGCAATCTGCGGGAAGATAAACCACATCCAGTGCCGGCGCTTCTGGCCGGCGCGCAATTCGTCCTGGACTCTGTCGAACACTGGGTCCTGTGCCTGGACAAAGCGTGGCAGATTGAACGCGTCGAGCGGATCGGTACTTCTCATTCCGAAGCCCTCTACAAGTCGCGATGGCTCAGACCATGGCCAATCGCTGCTTACGTTGTGGCGCGCGAAACGCTTGGTCCAGCGCCTCCAGATCCGTAGCTTCCAGCTGCAATTGCGCGGCTTGCGCATTGAGCGTCACGTGCTCGGGTCGGACCGCTTTAGGGATGGCGATGACACTGTCCTGACGCAGTATCCATGCCAGTGCTACCTGAGCCGGTGTCGCCTCGTGACGGGCGGCCACCTGCTTGAGCGTCGAGTTGACCAGCATATGCCCACCTTGACCGATGGGACAGTAGGCCATGACCGGCATTTGCTGTTGCTGGCACCAGGGCAGCAGGTCGAATTCGATGCCGCGTTCTTCCAGGTTATACAGCACCTGATTGGTGGCGCAGGCCGGTGTAGCCAGTTCCTGCAGGTCATCGACGTCGAAATTGGACACGCCCCAACGGCCGATCTTGCCTTCTTCGCGCAGGCGTTCGAAGGCTTCGACGGTTTCTTCCAAGGGATATTGGCCACGCCAGTGCAGCAGGTACAAATCGATGTGATCGGTGTTCAAGCGCCGCAGGCTGCGCTCGCAGGCCTGGGGGATGCCTTTGCGGCTGGCGTTGTGCGGGTAAACCTTGCTGACCAGGAAGACCTGATCGCGCAGACCGGCGATGGCTTCACCCACCACCTCTTCGGCACCGCCCTCGGCGTACATTTCGGCGCTGTCGATCAGGGTCATGCCCAGTTCGATGCCCTGGCGCAGGGCCGCGACTTCATTACGGTGCGCCGAGCGATCCTCGCCCATGCGCCAAGTGCCCTGGCCGATGATCGGTACCTGAACGCCAGCCAGTTCAAGGGTCCGCATAAAACCTCCTTTCTTCAACGCGATCGATACTACTGTGGGCAGCAGAATAGCGTTTGGGTTCCCCAGTGGGAGCGAGCCAGAAATTTGGATACGACGCGATCCCTTGTGGGAGCGAGCCTGCTCGCGAAGAGGCCATGTCAGTCAAAAGAGATGTCGCCTGAAATTCCGCTATCGCGAGCAAGCTCGCTCCCACAGGGTTTTGTGTGGAACCAGGAATTTGTATACGGCGCGATCCCCTGTGGGAGCGAGCTTGCTCGCGATGGCGGCCTTCCAGTCAGGAGAGATGTCGACTGGCACACCGCCTTCGCGAGCAGGCTCGCTCCCACAGTGGTGTTGTGGTGAGCCGGGAGTTTGTATACGGCGCGATCCCTTGTAGGAGCGAAGCTTGCTCGCGAAAGCGGTGGGTCAGCCACTACAGATGTCGACTGAACCACCGCCTTCGCGAGCAAGCCCGCTCCCACAGGGTTTTGCGTCTACCGGGGTTACTGGGCGGAGAACTTGAACACGGTGTGTTGGGTGTACGTCTTGCCCGGATCCAGCCGCGTTGAAGGGAAGTTCGGCTGGTTCGGCGAGTCCGGGTAATGCTGGGTTTCCAGGGTAAACGCGCCCCAGTGCGAGTAAACCTTGCCGCCCTTGCCCTTGACCGTGCCGTCGAGGAAGTTGCTGGTATAGAACTGCACGCCCGGCTCGCTGGTGTAGAGCTGCAAGCGGCGGCCGGTCTGTGGATCGCTGACATCGGCGGCGAGTTTTTTCACGTCACCCTTGGCGTCCAGCGCCCAGTTGAAGTCGAAACCACCCTGTTTCGGCTCGGCGAATTTCAGCTGTGGATGGTCGGCCTTGATGCTTTTACCGATGGCGGTGGGTTGGGTGAAGTCCATCGGCGTGCCGGTCACCGGCGCCAGTTCACCGGTGGGGATCAGCGTGCCGTCGATTGGCGTGTAATGGCTGGCGTGCAGGGCCGCGAGCTGTTTCAACACGTCGCCATTACCCGCGCCGGCCAGGTTGAAATAACTGTGGTTGGTCAGGTTCAGCACCGTCGGTTTGTCGGTGCTGGCCTTGTACTCGATGCGCAATTCGTTGTTCTCGGTGAGGCTATAAGTCACCTCGGTTTTCATGTTGCCAGGGAAACCCATCTCACCGTCCTTCGACAGGTACGTCAGGGTCACGCCCACCGAGTCCTTGCCTTTGCTCGGTTCGGCTTTCCATACATGCTTGTCGAAACCCTGGGCGCCGCCGTGCAGCGAGTTGGGGCCGTCGTTTTTCGGCACTTGATAGCGTTTGCCATCCAGTTCAAACGCACCACCGGCCAGGCGATTACCGAAGCGGCCGATGGTCGCGCCGAAGTACGCAGTGCCGGCCTGATAACCCTGGACGTCATCGAAACCGAGGACGATGTCGTCGACCTTGCCGTTCTTGTCCGGCACTTTCAGTGATTGCAAAGTGGCGCCGTAGGTAATGACCGTGGCTTGCAGGCCATGGCTGTTGCGCAGGATGTATTGCTCGACGGGCGTGCCGTCATTGGTTTTGCCGAAGGCTTTGTGTTCACTGGACAGACCAGCGGCGTGGGCGGGAAGGGTGGCGATCATCAAGGACAGTCCAAGGCCGGAGAGCAGGTAGCGGGATTGAAGCATGGTTGATCTTCCTTTTTGTTGTTTTGATCAGTAGTCATACTAAATATCGACTGGAAGGAAACTTATAGCTGATTAATCGATTAATTCCACAATAAAGTCCGACTAAATGCTCGCGGCAGAAAAACCGGTGATCGGTCTAGCGCTCTCGGCACTGCACTTTTTCGGATTAACCGGCTCTATCCATGGCCAGGCTGCGGCGACTCCCGCCGCACAGGAATGTGTCAGCCCGAGAACCCATGGCTCGAGTGTTACCCCGCCTCCAAACCCGAATTCGCCTGCTGTTATGCCTGTCTCTGCTCTTCGCCAGCGGTTGCAGCCAGCAGCAAGGCAGTGATGTCATCAGCCAGTTTCGCGAAGGCAAACCCCAGGAGTTCCTTCAGACCAGCGTTGATCGCATGGCCACGTTGTCGATGCACGACAACCTGGAAAGCCTCTATCTGCTGATGAGCAAGCTCTACCTGCGCAACCCCCAGGAGCTGAAGAAATCCGGCTTCCTCGACGCCCGCACCGCCGAAAAGCAAGTGCGCGAGGCCATCGAAATGCAGCAACCGCTGCCGACCCTCGGCGGCAAAAAAGACCTGGCAGCGTTGAGTTATGCGATGAGCCCGGAGTTTCTGGGGGATCGGGTCGGCGCCTTCATCTATGCCATCGGCAGCATGCTGGTCACCGCCCACGGCAATCGGCTGGAGTTCTACATGACCGACGCGATCAACCCGGTGTTCGTCAGCAACGCCGCGCGCAACATCGAAAAAGCCACGTGGATCCTCAGTCAGCGGCAAAACAAGAATGGCGAGCCGTTGCTGTTTTCCAACGAAATCTCGGAGGAGGGCAGCAACCTGAGTTTCGCCGTGGAGTTCGGCAAGATCGTGGCGCGTCTGGATTTGCTGACGCAGATGCTCGACGAGCGCTATCGGCGGATCGGTTTGAATTATGCGCAGAGCCTGTTGTTCCTGAATTTCCTGCCCGTCCAGTAACGCGCATCCAATGTGCACATCAATCCCTGTGGGAGCGGGCTTGCTCGCGAAAGCGGTGTATCAGTCAATGTATGGGGTGACTGACACGCCGCCTTCGCGAGCAAGCCCGCTCCCACAAGGGGAATGTGGTGTGTCAGGAGGGTGATTGGGGAATAACGATAGACCGTATCGATATAAGTGGTTATAAGAAAAATCGCTATGCTGCGGGCCAGTTTTTTCATGCGTTTTTTGTGGGCGTGTTAATGGATTTCGGTAATTTCGGATTAGTCGTTGCAGGCTTGGTGGTGGGCTTTATCGTCGGGATGACCGGCGTGGGCGGCGGATCGCTGATGACGCCGATCCTGTTGTGGTTCGGGGTCAACCCGGCGACTGCGGTGGGCACGGACCTGCTGTACGCGGCCATTACCAAATCCAGCGGCGTGCTGGTGCATCGCAAGAACAAGAATATCGATTGGGCGATCACCGGTTGGCTGACCCTCGGCAGCGTGCCGGCCGTGGCCATGACCCTGTGGTTCCTGAGCAGCCTGCATACCGCGCCCGAGGCGATGAACGCCATCATCAAGCAAGCCTTGGGCTTCGTGCTGTTTGCCACGGCCCTGGCGATTTTCTTCAAGAAGCGCCTGCTCGACTTCGCGCACAAACGCGCCGGCGGCAACTACAACCCCAGCGGCACGCGTTTGAACGTAATGACAGTCATTACCGGCCTGGTGCTTGGCACCATGGTCGCGCTGACTTCCATCGGTGCCGGTGCGCTGGGCACCGTGGCGCTGTTTATCCTTTATCCGCTGCTGCCAACCCGCCGCCTCGTCGGCACGGAAATCGCCCACGCCGTGCCGCTGACCCTGGTCGCCGGCCTTGGCCATGCGAGCATGGGCAACATGGATTGGCATGTACTGGGTTTCCTGTTGATCGGGTCGCTGCCGGGGATCTGGCTGGGCAGCCACCTGACCGGGCGCATCTCCGACGAACTGCTGCGCCCGTGCCTGGCGACGATGCTGGTGTTGATCGGCTACAAACTCGCGTTTTAGACGCGGACTCTCTGTAGCAGCTGTCGAGCACCGCGAGGCAGCGTTCGGCGGCGAAGCCGTCGCAAATGCTATGCACACTGTTTGCCTGATACACCGCGGTGCATGGTTTGACGACGGCTTCGCCGCCGAACGCTGCCTCGCGGTGCTCGACAGCTGCTACGGGGGAGCCAAGTCGCTGTCACCCCGGACCCTCCCCGCAAACAAACCACTTCTAGCCCTCTATAGATGCTACGGTGAAGAGCCACCCTTTCATTCCTTCGTGAATGACCTGTCGGCATTCCCTGATGATCGACAAGCAAGAGGTGACATGTGCACGGGTCAATCGACGTGGCTGAGCGTCAAATTCACACAGCCGGGTATTGCCACGACGCCTTGTCGTGACCGTCCCGCCCAAGAGCCTGCCGCTGATTCTCAGTGAGCTGCGCATCGCAACCACCCAGCAACACCAACTGCTGGAAAAACGCATTCCTTTTTTTACCTCTGACCAAGCGCTCTACACCCGCTTGATCGAAGCGTATTACGGCTTTTATCGGCCACTGGAAGCAATGTTGTTCCAGATGGCAATGACCATTCCTGACCTGGATTGGCTGATTCGCAGCAAAACCCCGTCCCTGGAAGCCGACCTGTACGCGTTGGGCCTGGATGCGGAAGCCATCAAGGCGATTCCCTTGTGCCGGTTCTCCTTGCAAATCCGCTCGGCGGCGGATGTGCTGGGCGTGTTGTACGTGCTTGAGGGCGCGACACTGGGCGGGCAATCCATGCGCAACGGTTTGTACGCGCGCTTGGGTATCGATGAACACCAGGGTGGTCGCTTTTTCGCGGTGTACGGCACCTCGACCCTGGTCATGTGGCGAGGTTTTCTGGCGTGCCTGTATGAGGTGCGCGACCCGGCCGAACGGGCGCAATCGGTGGTGGCCGCCGAGGCAACCTTCAAGGCCTTCGAGAACTGGCTTGAACGCTGCGGGGTGTTGCAATGAACCGTCTGAGCGCCGAGCAACTCGACGCCGCGCTCGCCCAGTGTGCCAATGAGCCGATCCGCATTCCGGGTTCGATCCAGCCTCACGGCGTGTTGCTGACCTTGAGCGAGCCGGGCTTGATCATCGGCCAGATCAGTAGCAACTGCGCGGCGATGTTCGGGCACTCGGTCGAAGCCTTGTTGCAGCAACCGTTGGCGACGCTGACGGGCGCGATGGCGATGGAGCAAGTCCGTGAGGCGCTGCTGCCGGCGGAACTGGAAGACGCCAATCCGCTGGTGCTGGAGATTGGCGGCCAACGCTTCAATGGCTCGCTCAGCCGTCATGACGCCGTGATCATTCTAGAGCTGGAACCGTGGCGGGAGGCCGCCCAGGACAATACCGTCATTCTGCTGCGCGCTTTGCGCCGGATGCAGGCGGCCGCCACATTGCAGGACCTGTACACCGTCAGTGTCGAAGAAATCCGCCACCTGACCGGCTTCGACCGCGTGATGATTTACCGCTTCGAACCGGCCGGTCATGGCCAGGTGATCGGCGAAGCATTGGGCGGCCAGTTGCCGGGTTATCTCGGCCAGTGTTTTCCCGCCTCGGACATTCCGCCCCAGGCCCGGGAGTTGTATCGCCTGAACTGGATCCGGGTGATTCCCGATGCACGTTATGTCCCGGTGCCGATCCTGCCGGTGTTGCGTCCCGACACTGGACAGTCGCTGGACCTGGGCTTCTCGATGTTGCGCAGCGTGTCGCCGGTGCACTGCCAGTACCTCGACAACATGGGCGTGCGCGCTTCCATGAGCCTGTCGCTGCTGGAACAGGATCGGCTCTGGGGCCTGATCACCTGCGCGCATCATGAGCCGTTGTTGGTCAGCCACCCGGTGCGCACCATGTGCGCCGCGATTGCCCAGTTGCTCAGCGTGCAGATCACCGCCCTGCAAACCCGCGACCTGCAGACGGAGCGCGAGCAGAAGTCGCTCCTGATCAATCAACTGACCGCGGCGATGCGCGAGGCCAGGCACGATGTGCTGGACGGTCTGGCCAATCATCCGCAACAACTGTTGAGCCTGACCGGGGCCAGCGGTGTGGCGCTGTTGATCGAGGATCGCTTGCAGTTGATCGGCCAATGCCCGACGGAAGAACAAGTGCGCGCGTTGTACTTGTGGGTGCGTGAGCAATGCCTGGACAGCGGCGAGTTGCTGATGACCGATCATCTGCAAAGCCTGCATGGCGTCAGCGCCACTTACAGCGATGTTGCCAGCGGTCTGCTGGCGTTCGTACTGCCCAAACCGGTGGACAACGCGGTGATCTGGTTTGGCGCGCAACTGCGTTCGAGCATGAAATGGAGCGGCAACCCCGACGAGCATTTCGTCGCCGGTACTGACGCCAGCCAACGCTTGCAACCGCGCAAGTCTTTTGAGGTGTGGGAGCAACAGGTTGAGGGCAGGGCACGACCGTGGAGTGCCGCCGATGCCTACGCCGCCCTGCAATTGCGTCGCGGTGCCATCGAGGACGATCTGGCTCGTCAGGTGCGCCGCGAACATGAAGCGGTGCGGGTGCGCGATGAGCTGGTGGCGGTGGTGTCCCATGACCTGCGCAACCCGATGACGATCATCATCATGCAATGCGGAATGATGCAGCGCCTGGTGTCGCGGGACGAAGGCAAGCACACGTTACGCATGAGTGCCGCGCTGGGCACCATGGAAGAAGCCACCGATCGCATGAACGCACTGATCGCCGATTTGCTCGACAAGTCGAAACTGGACGCCGGGCAATACCCGTTGGACTGCAAGCCGCTGGATGTGGTCGAGTTGCTTGAGCAGGCCTGCGGGTTGCTGGTGACCCTGACCTCGCACAAGGGCATAGAGCTCAACTGCACCAGCGCCGCCGGCATGAGCATCGACGCCGACCCGCAGCGACTGTTCCAGGTGTTGTCGAACCTGCTGGGCAACGCCATCAAATTCACCCCGGCCGGCGGGCGCATCGACCTCAATGCCTGGCAGGTGGACGACAAGGTGATGATTTCGGTCAGCGACAATGGCGGCGGCATCCACGCCGTGCAGTTGCCGCATATCTTCGAGCGCTACTGGTCGGTGCGCGAAGGCAACCCCAACGGCAGCGGCCTGGGGTTGTACATCTGCCGCAGCATCGTCCAGGCCCATGGCGGCGAGTTGTGGGCTGAAAGTGAGCCGGGTGTCGGCAGTGTGTTTACCTTTTCTCTTCCGGCAATCGCTTAGGGCCGGGTCATGATCTCCAGCAGATGCCCGTCCGGGTCATCGAAATACACACGCCGCCCGCCGCCATAGGCGTTGATCTCATTCGGCCGCTGCTTGCCCGGGTCGGCCCACCACGGTTGCTTGCGCGCTTGCAGGCGGGCGAAGGCCTGGTCGAACTCGTCTTCACCGATCAGGAACGCATAGTGTTGGGAGGCAATCGGTGGGTCGTTGTCGTAGAAGTCCAGCGACACATCGTTGTCGAGCTTGACGATCAGCATCGGCCCGAACGGCTCGGGGCTCGGCAGGCCGAGGATCTCGGCGAGGTAATGGGCCGAGACCTGCTTGTCGCGGCACCAGACGATGGTGTGGTTAAGCTGAGCGCTCATTGAGAGGTCCTCATGGCCGGTTCAATCAAGATTAGCCCAGCAGGACCAAATCACCGCAATCCCCTGTGGGAGCGGGCTTGCTCGCGAAAGCGGTGTGTCAGTCAATATCCATGTCGCCTGACACGACGCCTTCGCGAGCAAGCCCGCTCCCACAAGGGGTTATGCATTCGCTTGAAAGACTCATCATCTGTTGCGCAATGCCGCCCCTGACCTAAGCTTTGGCCTAAGCGAAACATATTCGTGGATCGTCACCCGGAACGATCGACGCGATGCGCAATCATTAGAGCGTGGATATCAAAAGGAGATGCGCATGCTCATCAGGTCTTTGACCCTGACAACCTTGCTGGCGCTTGCCGGCCCCTTGCTCGCCGCTGACGGCGATTCACCTCTGGATATCGACAAGGGCAGGGCCCGACCGTTGATCGTGATCACGTCCAGTACCATCGACCCGGTGTGGCTGGGCCTGAAAAAGTCGTTCGACGATCCTGCCAACAAGCAGGGCGTCGCTCAGCGCAATATCAAGGTCTACAGCGTGCTGAACATGTCTGGCCAACTCGACGGCAAGGACATGGGGCAGCAAGACACCATGGCTCTGATCCGTTCGCTGAAACTCGGCGCCGGTGCGTTGCCCAAAGTCATCTTGCTGGGCAAGGACGGCGAGAAGAAACTCGAAAGTTCGGGGGATGAATCGAAGGCGGTCGATCTGAAGAAAATCTTCGACACCATTGACGCCTTGCCGCCGGAAGAGAAGGAAATCGCAGCGCCAACTCCGCCACCAGCGGCTGCCGAACCGGCAGCGGCACCTGCAAAAGGCGCCAAGGGTACAAAACCAGGTAAACCTGCCAAACCTGCCAAACCACCTGAAATGCCGGATGACTAAACAATCAAATCCCTGAACACGCATTCCCTGTGGGAGCGGGCTTGCTCGCGAAGGCGGTGTGTCAGTCAATATGCATGTCGACTGACACTCAGCTTTCGCGAGCAAGCCCGCTCCCACACTCGATCTCCAGTGGACGCAGTATTGGTGACCAACCCAAACTCCCACAGGTTTTGTGGTGGGCAGGTCAGGCGATGGTGTCCACAACCCCGCCGTCGACCCGCAGCGCCGCGCCGGTCGTGGCCGATGCCTGGGGCGACACCACATACACCACCAGATTCGCCACTTCCTCCATGCTCGCCGCCCGCTGGATGATCGACGTCGGACGGTTGGCCATCACAAAGTCCGCCGCGACTTTCTCGATCGGTTCGCCAGACTTTTGCTGCTCATCCTTGAGCATGTCTTGCAGCCCTTCGGACAACGTCGGCCCCGGCAGCACCGCATTCACCGTGACCCCGGTGCCGGCCATGCGCTTGGCCAAGCCGCGGGAAATCGACAGGTTGGAAGTCTTGGTAAAACCGTAATGAATCATGTCCGCCGGAATGTTCAGCGCCGACTCGGACGAGATGAACACCACCCGACCCCAGCCGTTTTTGGCCATGCCTTCGAGATAGGCACGGGACAGCCGCACGCCGGACATGACGTTCACTTCGAAGAATTTTTCCCAGACATCGTCTTCAGTTTCGAAGAAATCCTGCGGGCCGTAGATCCCGACGTTATTCACCAGGATGTCGACTTGGGGCAGGGCCGCGACCATCGCTTTGCAACCCTCGGCCGTGCCGGCATCGGCAGCGATCCCGCGCACATTGGAGGAGGGCAGCAAGTGTTTGAGCTGGGTGATGGCGGCGTCTACCGCGTCCTGCTTGCGGCCATTGAGCACCACCTCGGCGCCGGACAATGCCAGGCCTTTGGCGATAGCGAAACCGATGCCTTGGGTCGAGCCGGTGACGAGGGCGGTTTTGCCGGATAGATCGATGTTCATAGGGGATCACTCTCTTGAAGGGGGAGGTAAGAGGGATGACTGCGCGGGTCTTAGCCTAGTTCAAGACATCGCTCATTTTGTGTCTTGCACCCCTGTAATGAGAGAGTTCCTTCGCCACAGACGATTAAAGCGATTGTCAGCGCCTTCGCTTCACGCCAGTCTGGTGGCCGCTGATTGTTACCAAGGCCTTTCATTCCCATGACAGAAAAAACCGCCGACAGACACTCCACCCGAGCCGCCGCTGTATTGGCCCTGTGTTTACCTGGCGACGTGTTGTTGTACTTGCTCTTGCCAATGCAGCCGCAGGCGTTTGGTATCAGTCTGGCCGAGGCGGGGATTTTGCTGGCGGCGAATCGGCTGGTGCGGATTTTCGGTTATCGCTATGTCATGGAGTTTTACACCCGCAGGGGTGATCGCCCGGCGTTGCTGCTGGCCACCGGGACTGCGGCGTTGTGTGCATTGGGCTACGCGACGTTGTCGGGGTTTTGGTGGTTGTTGGTGTTGCGCCTCGGCTGGGGTTTGTCCTATGCCGCGCTGAACTTGTCCACGCAGGTGATGGCGACCGCCGAGCCCTCGGGTGCTGCGCGACGCACCGGGCGTTCGCGGGCGTTGATTGCGGCGGGGCCGATGCTGGCGTTGCCGTTGGGGGCGCTGTTGAGTGTCGCGTATGGGCCGCGGGTGATTTTCTTCCTGATGTTCGCGACGTCATTGATCGCGATGTGGTTGGCGCTGGGCATGCCATCGGCAGCGCACCCGATGTCGGCGTCGACACGGCGTTTCAAGCGACCGGACAGTGTGGCGATGTGGTCGTTTATCGAAGGGCTGACCCTCGACGGACTGTTCATCATCGGGCTCTCGCTGTTGGCGGATCATCTTCTGGAGGGCAACGCGGTGGTGGTCGCCGGGACGCTGCTGGCGTTGCGTTACGTCTCTGAACTGTTGCTCAGCCCGTTGGGCGGTATCGCAGCGCAGCGCTGGGGCGCGACACGAATGTTGATCGTGTTTTCTCTGCTGACGTCGATGGCGCTGATCGGGTTTGGCTTCCACTGGCTGATCGTCGGCGGGGCCTTGGTGTTGATTCTGCGAGCGTTGCAATTGCCGTTGGTGGTGACGGTCATTGCGCAACGTCATCCGGATAGTGGGCGTGTCCGGGCGCTGGCGGGGAATGCGGTCTGGCGTGATATCGGCGCGGGTTTGGGCCCATTGCTCGCCGGTTTCTTGTTGCCGGTAGCGCCTTCGGAGTGGGTGTATACGGGGGCGGCGTTGTGCCTGGCGGTAAGTGCGCTTGCGTGTCTGGAGCGGAAGAAGGCACAAGCCAACCCATAACCCCTGTGGGAGCGGGCTTGCTCGCGAAGGCGGTGTGTCAGGCAATAAAAATGTCGACTGATACACCGCTTTCGCGAGCAAGCCCGCTCCCACAGGGGAGGGTGGTGTGGCGGGTTACTTGGCCAGCGCACTCAATATCTGATGCGCCGCTTTGATCCGCTCCGGAATAGGGTAGTTTTTGTTGGCCAGGATCACGATGCCGATGTCCTTGGCGGGCACGAACGCAACGTAAGCACCGAAGCCACCGGTAGAACCGGTTTTGTTGATCAGCACACTTTCCGGCTCAGGCTGCGGCGGGGTCAGCCATTGGACTTTGTGCGCCTCCATGGCCATCGGCGTCGAGTTGCCGCCCAGCAATTTATCGAGGCTGATCGGGTAGCTGTAGCGTTCCCAACCCAGGCCTTGGGTCATGTCGCCCACCGTGTAGTAACCGGTGTGAGTCGTCGCGATGGCCTGCTGCAAAGGCTTTTCCAGTGACGCCGGTTTCAGGTTCGCCTGAACATAACGAATCATGTCCGCCGTGCTGGTTTTCACGCCGTAGGCCTCGGAGTCCAGCGCCCCCGGATCGACCCGTACAGGCTTGTCATTCTTGTCGTAGCCTTGGGCGTAAACGCTCATCTGATCCTGCGGCACCCGAAGGAAGGTGTGTGTCAGCCCGAGTTTGGGCAGCAAGGTATTTGTCATTGCCTCATCAAACGGCACGCCCAGTTTATGCGCGGCCAGATACCCGAATAATCCGATGCTTGGGTTCGAATATTGTCGATGCGTGCCCGCCGCATACACCGGTTTCCACTGCTTGAAATAGCCGAGCATCTTGTCCGCGTGATCCGCTTCATCAGGGAACTGCAGCGGCAACCCGCCCGCCGTGTAGGTGCCCAGTTGCAGCACGCTGACGTTATCGAATGCACTGCCGCGCAAGTCAGGCAAGACCTGGCTGGCCTTGTCGCTCAAGGACAGTTTGCCGGTCGCGATGGCATAGGCGCCGAGAGTTGCGGTGAAGGTTTTACTGACCGAGCCGATTTCGAACAGGGTGTTTTCCGTCACTGCCTGGGAGCTTTCCCTGGAGGCGACGCCGTAGTTAAAGTAATGCGGCTTGCCATTGACGGTGACGGCCACGGCCATTCCGGGAACGCCTTGGGTTTGCAGGATGGGTTTGATAGCGGCGTCGACCGCGCTTTGAATCTGTTGGTCGGTCTGAGCCTGGGCCAGACACGGGCCGGCACCGAGCAATGCAACGCAAGCGCCTAAAACAGTCAGTCTGGCCATGTTGGTTTTGTTAGTCATTGTTTCTATTCCCTGCGAATGGAGGGCGCTACCCGGTAGACTGCCCGCTGAACGGCGAGGCAAATTTAGGCAGTCCGTCGTTGATCGACAACCGATGATATTTCGCACGAGCCATTAGAAAATTTTGGGAGTGGGCATGATCCGGCCGCAATTACCGCTGAACGCACTGCGCGCCTTTGAAGCGTCGGCGCGGCATTTGAGCTTCACCCGGGCGGCGGTGGAGCTGTGCGTCACGCAAGCGGCGGTCAGCCATCAGGTCAAAGGCCTTGAGGCTCAGCTTAACGTAACCCTGTTCAAACGCTTGCCCCGTGGCCTGATGCTGACCAGTGAGGGCGAAACCCTGTTGCCGGTGCTGCGCGAAGCTTTCGACCGAATCGCCGAAACCCTGGAGCGACTCGAAGGCGGGCTTTATCGCGAAGTACTGGCGGTGGGCGCCGTCGGGACGTTCGCGGTGGGATGGCTGTTGCCGCGTCTGGCGGACTTCCAGGCGAAATATCCGTTCATAGATTTGCGCCTGTCGACCAACAACAATCGGGTGGACGTGGCCGCTGAAGGGCTGGATTACGCGATCCGCTTTGGCGCCGGGGCGTGGCACGGGATTGAAGCGGTGAGGCTGATCGAGGCGCCGCTGTCGGTACTGTGCGTGCCCGAGATTGCCCGGCAACTGCGCGAACCGGCCGATGTGCTGGGGCAAACCTTGCTGCGTTCCTACCGCTCGGATGAATGGCCGGACTGGTTTCAGGCGTCAGGTCTTTCGACCCACGTCGCGCCGCCGCAAAGCATCGTCTTCGACTCATCGCTGGCGATGATGGAAGCGGCGATGCAAGGCGCCGGCGTGGCGTTGGCCCCGCCGCTGATGTTTGCGAGGCAACTGGCGGCGGGTGCGATCGAGCAGCCGTTCGCCATTCACATCACCACGGGGAGCTACTGGTTGACGCGGTTGCAGTCGCGACCGGAAACGGCGGCGATGGCGGCGTTCAAGGCGTGGCTGCTGCAGATAATTCACGGTTAACACATAACCTGTGGGAGCGAGCTTGCTCGCGATGAGGTCGGCACATCCAATATTGATATCGACGGATACACCGCTATCGCGAGCAAGCTCGCTCCCACAGGGGATTGTAGTGAGCCGAAGTCAGCGCACCAGGCACGGCCGCTTGTTATCGAACTTCCACCCCGGAATCAGAAACTGCATCGCTACGCTGTCATCCCGCGCGCCCAGCCCCATGCCTTTGTACAACTCATGAGCCTTGGCCAACTGATCCATATCCAGCTCAACCCCCAACCCCGGCTTCTTCGGCACCTGCACGCAACCGCCGACAATTTGCAGCGGCGCCTTGGTCAGGCGCTGGCCGTCCTGCCAGATCCAGTGCGTATCGATGGCGGTGATTTCACCCGGCGCCGCCGCTGCAACGTGGGTAAACATGGCCAGGGAAATGTCGAAGTGGTTATTGGAATGCGAACCCCAGGTCAGGCCCCATTCGTGGCACATCTGCGCTACGCGCACCGAACCCTGCATGGTCCAGAAGTGCGGGTCGGCCAGTGGAATGTCGACCGATTGCAGTTGGATTGCGTGACCCATTTCCCGCCAGTCGGTGGCGATCATGTTGGTCGCGGTTTTCAGCCCTGTGGCGCGGCGGAATTCAGCCATCACTTCACGGCCCGAATAACCGTTTTCCGCACCGCACGGGTCTTCGGCGTAGGCCAGCACGCGGTGTTGATCGCGGCACAGGCGGATCGCTTCTTTGAGTGACCACGCGCCATTCGGGTCGAGGGTGATGCGCGCCTCGGGGAAGCGCTCGGCGAGGGCGGTGACCGCTTCGATTTCTTCGTCGCCGCTGAGCACGCCGCCCTTGAGTTTGAAGTCCTTGAAACCGTAGCGCGCGTGGGCGGCTTCAGCGAGGCGCACCACCGCATCGGCGGTCATGGCTTTTTCGTGACGGACGCGGAACCAGTCGTTGTCGGCGTCCGGTTCACTGCGGTAGGCCAGGTCAGTCTGATTGCGATCACCGACATAAAACAGATAGCCGAGCATCTTCACTTCATCACGCTGCTGGCCTTCGCCGAGCAGCGCGGCGACCGGCACGTCCAGATGCTGGCCGAGCAAGTCGAGGAGGGCGGCTTCCAGACCAGTCACCGCGTGAATGGTGATGCGCAGGTCGAAGGTCTGCAAACCACGGCCGCCGGCATCGCGGTCGGCGAAGGTCTGGCGCACTTGATTGAGGATCTTCTGGTAGGTGCCAATCGGGCTGCCGACCACCAGCGAGCGTGCATCTTCCAACGTCTGGCGAATGCGCTCGCCCCCCGGCACTTCGCCGACTCCGGTGTGCCCGGCGTTGTCGGTGAGGATGACGATATTGCGCGTGAAAAACGGCCCATGGGCGCCGCTCAGGTTGAGCAGCATGCCGTCATGGCCAGCCACCGGAACCACTTGCATGCTGGTGATGATCGGAGCTTTTGCAGTGTCGTGTGCGTTCATTGTCATGTCCTTCAAAGCAGAAATTCAGGCGTGGCTGGAGGCGGGTTTGCCGACGGCAGCGGCGGGCGCGGTTTTCGGTGTGTTGCGGGCGGCGAACACAATGATCGCGGCGATGATCGAGGTTGCGGCCAAACCGTAGAGCCCGCCCTGGATCGAGCCGGTGTGCTCTTCCAGCAGACCGAAGGTGGTCGGCGCAACGAAGCCGCCGAGGTTGCCCACCGAGTTGATCAACGCGATCACGCCCGCAGCGATCCGCGCATCCAGGTACGCCTGAGGAATTGGCCAGAACAGCGACGATGCGGATTTGAAACCCAGCGCCGCAAAGCAGATCGCGACAAAGGCAAAGATCGGTCCACCAGTCGTGGACATGAACATCCCGGCCGCCGCAATCAACAGCGCAGCAGCGACCCAGGCTTGCTGGTGTTTCCATTTGGCCGAGAACGCAGCGAAGGCGTACATGCCGACAATCGACAGCAACCACGGGATCGAGTTGAACAACCCGACGTGAATGTCGCTAAGGTCGCCCATCTTCTTGATGATGCTCGGCAGCCAGAAGGTCGCGGCGTAAATGGTCAGTTGAATGAAGAAGTAAATCACGCAGAACAGGATGATCTGGCGATCCTTGAGCAGTTTGCCCAGCGACGGTTTGATCGGCGTCGCGGCTTCGCGAGCGAGTTGTTCGTCGTCGATGGCTTTGACCAGCGCGTCTTGCTCGTCGCGGCTCAGCCATTTGGCGTCGTGGGGTTTGGAGTCGAGCCAGAACCAGACAAACACGCACAATCCGACCGAGAACATCCCTTCAATGAAGTACATCCATTGCCAGCCGTGCAGGCCCAGACCGTTTATTTGCAGCAGCAAACCGGACAACGGGCCGGAGATCAGCGATGCAATCGCCGAGCCGCTGAGGAAGATCGCAATCGCCTTGCCACGCTCGACCCCTGGCAACCAGCGGGTGAAGTAGTAGATCACCCCGGGAAAGAACCCGGCTTCGGCCACGCCCAGCAGGAATCGCAGGATGTAGAAGTGGGTTTCGTTCTGGATGAATGCCATGCCGGCAGCGACCAGGCCCCAGGTCAGCATGATGCGGGTCAGCCAGATACGCGCGCCGACTTTTTGCAGGAGCATGTTGGAGGGGACTTCGAACAGGGCGTAACCGATGAAGAACAGGCCGGCACCGAGGCCGTAGGCGGCAGCGCCTATTCCCAGGTCCTGCTCCATGTGGGCGCGGACGAAGCCGATGTTCACGCGATCGATGTAGTTGACGATGAACATGATCACGAACAGCGGCAGGACATGGCGTTTGACTTTCGAGATGGCGGACTTGAGAACCGAATCGGTGCCGTCGTTCATCCCGGATATGGATGTATTCACTTGCGTTTCTCCCACTGATTATTTTTATGCGGGGTGTGACTGGGTGTTGCGATGTTGATAGACATCATACAACTAGGTTTTTTCGTTTCGCAAGCGTCTTTGTCCAACAAAATATGGATGTTTTTGTTGGTTGTTATTCTTTTTGAGGGTTTGTCTGGGCTTGATTTGAGTGTTTTTGGCGTTTTTGTTGAGTGTTGTCATACAAGTTGAGCACTGTTTTATCGAGCGCTCAGTGCTACGATCCCGTTAGCCCTGCTTTTCGGATAACCACCATGCAAGAAGACCTCGACGCACCCGCGCGCAAGCGCAGCCACAATCTGGCTCATGACTTGGTGGCGAAGCTGACCCAGAGCATCCTGCTCGGCCAGATGTTGCCGGGGGACAAGCTGCCGTCGGAAAACACCATCGTTCAGGAACACGGGGTCAGTCGCACGGTGGTGCGCGAGGCGATCTCGAAGTTGCAGGCCTCGGGGCTGGTGGAAACCCGTCACGGCATCGGCACCTTTGTCATTGAGCGCGTGGCGGAGCAGGGGCTGCGGCTGAACGTCGACACCGCGCTGGGAGTGCGCAGTATTCTGGAGTTGCGCATGGGCCTGGAAACCCAGGCGGCGGCATTGGCGGCGGTGCGCCGTACCGATCAGCAACTCGCGCTGATGCGTGAAGCGCTGGATGACTATCAGCGCCTGCTGGCCAACAACGACAGTTGCGTGGAGGCCGATAAACGCTTCCACCTGTTGATCGCCGAAGCCACCGGCAATGTGTGCTTCACCGAAATCATGCAGCACCTGGGAAGCGCGATGATCCCCCGGACCCGCGTGAATGCCGCCGAGCGCGGCGCCACGGATCTAAGCAAGCTTGGGCAACTGGCCAATCAGGAACACGAGGCGATCCTCAACGCCATCAAGCGCCAGGATGCGGACGCGGCGCGCGCAGCGATGTGGCTACACCTGACCAACAGCCGCGACCGGTTTCTGGCCCAGGGCTGACAACCGTTGGTCTACTCGATAGCACGCCTTTCATGCGCCCGCTTCCAAACTGTACGGCCCAGATTTACTGGACCTCATCAGTGAGGTGCATCATGGCTAACGATTCAATGTTCCAGGGCGGAACACCCAACACCGACCCGACCAGACCCATGCCCGGCACAGACGAGCCAACGCTGGATCAGGATGCACCGTCCGGCGTAGACCCTTCCCGGGATCCTACCTTGAGCGACGCTGATCGCCCTGAAGACTGGAAAGACCCGACCGCCGACGAAGACGTGCCGACGGCGGATGAAGAGACGCCGCTGTCCGATGACAGGCGGTAAAACAAACCCGGCCATTGCGCCGGGTTTTTTGTATTCGCCGATCCAGGTGGGAAAGATCAGTGTGGGAAATCCATGTGGGAGCGGGCTTGCTCGCGAAAGCGGAGTATCAGTCAGCACTTCTATCAACTGACAGATCGCTTTCGCGAGCAAGCCCGCTCCCACAGGGGATCCAGCACCCGCCGCTCCAGATTCAACGCCAGCACACTGATCAACACCACCACCGCCCCGACGATCACCATCAACGCCGGCCGCTCGCCCAGCGCGACAGACGCAATCCCCATTGCCGTCGGCGGCACCAGATACAACGTCATCGCCGCCCGGCTCAAATCCACATGCGCCAGCACAAACGCCCAGGCCAGGTACGCCAGGGCACTCGGTAAAACCCCCAACCCGATCACCGCCATCTGCACTGCAACCGGCGCCCGCATCACCTGATCCGCCAACCCCGGCAGATACACCAGCAACAGCACCGTCCCGGACCAGACCGTGTAGCAAGTCAGGGTCAAACCGTCATAACGCCCGGTGTGATGTTTTTGTAGGGCGAAGTAAAAACTCCAGGACACTGCCGCCCCCAGAATCAACAAGCCATGGGCATCAATACTGCCCAGCCCCTTGTCGCCAGCCACCACAATCACCACGCCGATCAAGCCCAGAAACACACATCCCCAACGCCAGACACTCACGCGATCCTTGAACACAAACCGCGCCAGCAATGTGCTGAACAACGGCGTCGATTGCGCCAGCACGCTGGACGCCCCGGCGCTGACCCCTTGCTGGCCGAAATTCAGCAGCACGTGATGCAGGCTCACGGCAAAGAAACCGAGGGCAATCAGGAACGGCAAGTCGCGCAGTTTCGGCAGGCTGATGCCTTTGAACACCGCGATCACCGCCATAAACGCCGACGCCACCAGAAACCGCAGCAACGCCAGATGGCCAGGATCGTAGGCTTGCAAACCGATATGAATGCCGGTCGGTGAATAACCCCAGCACGCCACGACGAATGCCATGGCCAGGATGATCTTGAGGGTAGGAGACAGTGGCAGCATGGTCGGGCACCTGTGGGTTGATGCCACCAGTATCAGAAGCCGGATCATTCGCCACAACTGACTTATACTGCGCTAATACATCACTTTTGGTGAGCAATATGGAACTGGCGCAGATTCGCATGTTCAAGACCGTTGCCGACGTCGGCAGCATCGCCCGGGCGGCGGAGCTGTTGCACTGCGTGCCGTCGAATATCACTGCGCGGATCAAGGCGCTGGAGGCCGAGTTGGGGGTGGCGCTGTTCCTGCGTGAAGGCCGAGGGTTGCGGATCAGTCCGGCGGGACAAACCTTTCTGGCCTACGCCTCGAAAATCCTCGCGCTGACGACGGAGGCCAAGCGCGCGCTGGACCCGTCCGCCGATCCCTCCGGGCCGCTGCGTATCGGCGCCATCGAATCCTCGGCCACCGGTCGCTTGCCGCGATTGCTCGCCAAGTTTCACAAGCGTTATCCCGGCGTGGCTCTGGAACTGACGACGGGTAGCTGGAGCCAACTGCTCGACGACACCGCCAATCACCGCCTCGACGGCGCGATCGTCGCGGTGGATGTCGAGCGTTCGCAGCTCAAGCGCACACCGATGTACCGCGAAGAGCTGCTGCTGATTGCATCGACGTCATTAGGGCCGGTGCGCGACGTCGCCGATTTGCAGGACAAAACCGTATTCATGTGGCCTCAAGGCTGCCCTTATCGCGCGGCGCTGGAGCACTGGTTGTTGCGCCAGGGCCAGGCACTGCCGATTGTCAGCCTGGCCAGTTACGGGGCAATTGTCGGTTGCGTCAGTGCCGGGGCCGGGGTGGCGCTGGTGCCCAAAGGGATATTCGATCAGTACGCCAAGGGCGCGGGTTGCGCCGGGTATGAGTTCCCGGAACTGACGGCGGTGGAGAACTTGTTCTACTGGCATGAAAACGCCGGGGTGCACCCGGCGCGTGAGGCGTTTGTGGGGATGTTGCGCGAAGAGTTCGCGTGATATCCAGGGTGTACGCGACTCTATGTAGGAGCTGCCGAAGGCTGCGATCTTTTGATCTTTAGCAATCTTCGACTCGCCGAAGATCAAGATCAAAAGATCGCAGCCTTCGGCAGCTCCTACAGTATCGCGGTGCCGGAGATGGCAGTGGTGCAAGTTGTATCGGAGTTACGTCGCCCCGACATCGCGCATCAACAACCCAAACCGCAAATCCACCGCATCCGGAATCGGCAGGTACACCGTGTGCCCATCCCCCGGCGCTATTTCAATTGGCTCGCCTTTGCTGTTCTGCAGCTCATGCAGATCGAAGTGAAAGTTGCCCTTGGGCGTCATCAACTCCATGTGATCGCCCAGGCCAAAACGATTCTTCACTTTCACTTCCACCAGTCGATCCCGCCGTTCGCCGGTCAACTCGCCGACAAACTGCTGGCGCTCCGACACTGAGCTGCCGTTCTGGTAATTCTGATACTCGTCATGCACATGCCGCCGCAGGAAACCCTCGGTGTAGCCGCGCTGGGCCAGGGATTTCAGATCGGTCATCAAGCTGCGGTCGAAGTCGCGCCCGGCCACCGCATCGTCGATGGCCCGGCGATACACCTGGGTGGTGCGGGCGCAATAGAAGTGGGATTTGGTCCGGCCTTCGATTTTCAGTGAGTGCACACCCATCTGTGTCAGGCGTTCGACGTGCTGCACGGCGCGCAGGTCCTTGGCGTTCATGATGTACGTGCCGTGCTCGTCTTCGAAAGCCGGCATCAACTCGTCCGGGCGATTGGCTTCCTGCAACAGGAACACCTGGTCGGTCGGCGCACCGATGCCGAGGGTCGGTTGAAACTGTTGGACGATTTCGCCGAGCTGATTTTCGGTGGCCTCCGTCGCCGAGTACTTCCAGCGGCAAGCGTTGGTGCAACTGCCCTGATTGGCGTCGCGCTTGTTCATGTAGCCCGACAGCAGGCAGCGCCCGGAGTAGGCCATGCACAGTGCGCCGTGGACGAATACTTCGAGCTCCATGGCCGGTACTTGCTGGCGGATTTCGGCGATTTCTTCCAGGGACAATTCGCGGGACAGGATGATCCGGCTCAAACCCTGTTGCTGCCAGAACTCAACGCTCGCCCAATTCACCGTGTTGGCCTGCACCGACAGGTGAATCGGCATCTGCGGGTAGTGCCGGCGCACCAACATGATCAGGCCGGGATCGGACATGATCAGCGCGTCTGGCGCCATGCCGACCACCGGTTCCAGGTCTTTCAGGAAGGTCTTGAGCTTGGCGTTGTGCGGCGCGATGTTTATCACCACGTAGAAACGCTTGCCCTGTGCCTGGGCCTCGCGAATGCCGAGGGCCAGGTTGGCGTGGTCGAATTCGTTATTGCGCACCCGCAGGCTGTAGCGCGGCTGCCCGGCGTACACCGCATCGGCACCGTAGGCGAAGGCATAACGCATGTTTTTCAAGGTGCCGGCGGGGGCGAGCAGTTCGGGAGCGATGAGGGGCATGGGGGCTTCGACCACAAAAGTCCGGCAGGGTAAGCGGCTTGACCCCGGGGTTTATTGATCTGGATCTATGCTTGATGAACAAACGGATGGCACTCGCGCGAACCGTGGCGGACTAAGCATCAGGAGACGAGTTTCGCGCTCCTTTTTGCGCACTGACATGGATCGGACATGAAAGAAACCACGCTACAAAAAAGATCGCTGCTCGTCTTGCTGCTCGCGGTCACCCTCGCGTTTATCGGGATCCTGCTGCCGTTTTACGGCGCGGTGTTCTGGGCCGTTATCCTCGGCATCGTTTTCGCACCGCTACAGCGGCGCTTGCAGATGAAATTCGGCTGGCCGCGCAACCTCACATCGCTGTGCACCTTGGGCATCTGCCTGGTGATCGCGATTTTGCCGGTGATCATCATCAGCGTATTGCTGGTTCAGGAGGGCGCGTCGCTGTACAGCCGCATCGAAAGCGGCGAGTTGGACATCGCGGCGTATGTGGCGCAGTTCAAGCACGGCTTGCCGCCGTATTTCCAGCATTTGCTCGATCGGTTTGGCGTCGGCGAGTTGAAAGGCTTGCAGGACAAGATCGTCAAGGGCGCGATGCAGGGCAGTCAGTTTGTGGCTGCGCAGGTCGTCACGTTTGGCCAGGGCACCTTCGAGTTCATCGTCAGCTTCTTCATCATGCTGTACCTGTTGTTTTTCTTTCTGCGGGACGGCGCCGAGCTGGCGCGCAAAGTCCGCACGGCCGTGCCGTTGCAGGAACACCAGAAGCGCCGCTTGCAGCTCAAGTTCAACCGCGTGGTGCGGGCCACCGTCAAAGGCAACCTGCTGGTGGCGATCACGCAAGGTGCGTTGGGCGGTTTGATTTTCTGGTTCCTGGATATCCCGAGTGCGTTGCTCTGGGCGGTGTTGATGGCGTTTCTGTCGCTGTTGCCAGCGGTGGGGGCGGGGATTGTCTGGGCGCCGGTGGCGCTGTACTTCCTGCTCGGCGGGGCGATCTGGCAGGGCGTGGTGCTGGGGTTGTTCGGGGTATTTGTGATTGGCCTGGTGGACAACGTGCTGCGCCCGATCCTGGTGGGCAAAGACACAAAAATGCCCGACTACATGATCCTGATCTCGACCCTGGGCGGCATGGCCGTCTTCGGTCTCAATGGTTTTGTAATCGGGCCGTTGATCGCTGCACTGTTCATGTCGAGCTGGGCGATTTTCGTCGAAACCAAGCCGCGGGTTCAGCTGCCTTAGGCAATCAGCTGGACGGTGCCCATTTTTTGCGACAGTGCCTGGGCGGCGGGGAGCGAGGTGAGCGGACCGCTGACAGGTTCGCCATCGCGCATCAGATACCAACAGGCGAGCAATCCCAGCTCTCTGAGCGATGCGGGAACCGCGCTGCCGACAACGGACATAATCTGAACCTGGGACATCATAAGTACCTCCATCAATCTATGGAGCCACCTTACGGATCGCACGGTTCAACGGACAATCAACGTTTTCGATAGTGGTCATTGATGCCAGTGAGTGTGGCGATCAATCCACGACCAGATCGAGCATGTGCACGACTTCCTGCTCATTGAGCAGGCCTTTGCGCACCAGGTTTTCGGCCAGCAGCGAAAGAAACTTGGCGCTGCGATGGCCTTCCAGGTGCTTGAGTTCGGTCAGTGTGTTGTACACCTTGCTGGAAGTGCACAAGCCGACATTGCGGTGCGGGTTTTGCGTGGGCATGAGGTCGTCCTTGTTTTTATCAACCTGTTGTTTACGGACAGATCCCAGCTTGCGGACCTGACATGACATAAATATGACCGTTTTCCCCAAAGTGGGGGAAGGGCGGCCCCGTCAATCTTGCCTACTTTACCTGCCGATACTGTCCCGACAGCGACCTTGACGAGATTTATCCAGACCTCGTCCGACTGACGGGCATAAAAAAGGCCCCGCTGTTAAGGCGGGGCCTGATGAACCTGTTACCAGCGTGGGCCACCGTAGTAACCACGGGGCGGGCCGTAGTAACCGCGTGGCGGACCGTAATAAACCGGCGCCGGGCGGTAGTAGACCGGTTGCTGCACGTACACCGGGGCCGGTTGGTAGTAAACCGGTGGCGGTGGTTGTTGCACGTAGACCGGTTGTGGCTGAACGTAAACCGGCGCCTGTTCTACATAGACCGGCCGATTGGCGTTGATGAGGGCCGAGCCGACGATGGCCGAACCAACGATCGCACCAAACACCGCTGGACCTTGCCAACCGCCACCGCCATGGGCTTCTGCCTGCCCTGCGACAGCCAGTACACCAATCAACAAGGCTACTGTGGGGATTTTACGGATCATGATAATTCCTCGGTTCTTCGACCCGGCGCTTGAATCTGCAATAGACCCAAGGATTGTCGCGGGGATACTTCTAAGACAGCGCTTTTTTGAAAAACTGCACAGCCGTTAGGTAAATTTTGTGTAAGGTCTGTACCGGCTTCCTTACGCTGCTGCAAAGCCGTGTGCAGACAGGCTTAATGATCGAACAGAACAGGATGGAATGGCTAATCCCGTCTATCTGAAAGTGCAATCGAAGGAGATATTTCATGCAGATGAACCCCAACAAAGACACCCAGCTGTGCATGTCCCTGTCAGGACGCCCCGGGAACTTTGGCCTGCGATTCCACAATCATCTGTACGAACAACTGGGGCTGAATTTTTACTACAAGGCATTCAGCAGTAAAGACCTGACCGGCGCGGTCGGCGGGATTCGTGCCTTGGGCATTCGCGGTTGTGGCGTGTCGATGCCGTTCAAGGAAGCCTGCATCGCGCTGGTCGATGATCTGGACGCGTCCGCTGCCGCGATTCAATCGATCAACACCATCGTCAATACCGACGGCCATCTCAAGGCTTACAACACCGATTACATCGCCATCGCTCAGTTGCTGGAAACCCATCAAGTGCCGAAGGAAACGACCTTTGCCCTGCGCGGCAGCGGCGGCATGGCCAAGGCTGTGGCCAGTGCCTTGCGTGACGGCGGTTACGAAAATGGTGTGATCGTGGCCCGAAACGAACGCGCCGGGCGGGCGCTGGCCGAATCCCTGGGTTATGAGTGGCAAGCAGAACTCGGCGCGCGCCGCCCGCAGATGCTGATCAACGTCACCCCCATCGGCATGACTGGCGGGCCGGAGGCCGATCAACTGGCGTTTGACGCTGACGTGATCAAGTCGGCAGAGACTGTCTTCGATGTAGTGGCGATCCCCTCGGAAACACCGCTGATCGTGCGCGGAAGGGCCGAAGGCAAGCGCGTGATCACCGGGCTGGAGGTGATTGCGATCCAGGCACTGGAGCAGTTTGTGCTTTATACCGGCGTGCGGCCGACGGATGAGCAGTTCCAGGCGGCGGTGGCGTTTGCGCGGAGTTGATTCTTTGAATTAATGGGTTGGCTTTGCTGACCCCTTCGCGGGCAAGCCTCGCTCCTACAGAGTTTGCGCAAATCCTGTAGGAGCGAGGCTTGCCCGCGAAGAGGCCGGCACATCCAACATAGATGTGACTGATACACCGCCTTCGCGAGCAAGCCCGCTCCCACATTTGATTTGTGTTGTCAGGTTATTCCAGGCGCGCCAGGCGTTCTTCCAGCGCCGCAATCCGCGCTTCCAGTTCTTCGATCCGTTCCACCGACACGCCGCCAGTCCCACGTTCCGCCGGGTTCTGCCGGGCTGCGAGGATCACTTCGATATCTGCCGGATCGCCCAGCGCATGCATGTAGCGGTCTTCCCGCTGTCCTGCCTGACGCGGAATCAGCAGCGCCAGACCCCGTGCAATCAAGCGCTCCAACTGATGCACCACTTGCTCGGCGTCTTCGAATTCATGCATGCGGCCACTGCGGGTCAGCAGTTCATTGACGGTTTGCGGGCCACGCAGGAACAACAGCCCGGTCAGGATCACCTGAGCCGGCACCAGCTCCAGGGCCTTATCCACCTTGTGTTCCCAGCGATCGGCACGGCTGCCCATCACCAGTTTGGTGAAGCCACGGCCTTCGAGGGCGCGCAGGCTCTGGCCGACCTGGCCCTGGGTCAGGTTCATCACCGGTTCGCGGCTGGTTTTCTGGTTGCAGGCGATCACCAGCGCATTAAGGGTCAGCGGATAGGTTTCCGGGCTGGTGGCCTGTTTCTCGATCAAGGAGCCCAGAATGCGGATTTCCGTGCTGTTGAGGCGCGGCTCGTCGAAGGTCGTCTCTTGCTCAGTGCTCATTCGCGCTTTTCCCTTTGCTGTCGATGCGTGCAGTCGAAGCCGACTAGCCTAATCCTTGCGAAACAAAAGGCAAGCCGCCCGGTCATCAAGCATGGCTATAATCGCTCCACGTTTTTACACCCGCCACAACACGAGACTGCCATGACTATTTCTTTGTACGCCGCTTCCGTTCCGGTTTTCCAACAACTGCTCAACGCCCTGAGCGATGTGCTGAACAAGGCTGAAGCCCACGCTACTGCCAAAAACATCGACCCGAACGCTTTGCTGCAAGCCCGTCTGTACCCGGACATGTTCCCGCTGGTGCGCCAAGTGCAGATCGCCGTTGATTTCGCCAAAGGCGTTTCTTCGCGTCTGGCCGAAGTAGAAGTGCCGAAGTACGAAGACACCGAAACCACCTTCGCCGAGCTGCAAGCGCTGATCACCAAGGTTCTGGCCTACATCGGCGAGATCAAGCCTGAGCAGATCGACGGCAAGGAAGGCATCGAGATCATCACTCGTCCAGGCACGCCGAAAGAGAAGCGCTTCAGCGGCCAGGCTTACCTGCTGAGCTACGGCTTGCCGCAGTTCTTCTTCCACGTCACCACCGCTTATGCGTTGCTGCGTCACAACGGTGTGGAAGTGGGCAAGCGCGATTACATGGGCGCGTTCTAAGCCGCCCAGGCAATAAAAAGCCCGCCAAGGTGTAAGCCTTGGCGGGCTTTTTTTGCTTTCTGTAGGAGCCAGGCTTGCCGGCGAAGGCGATCTTGAGTACGCCTTCGCCGGCAAGCCTGGCTCCTACAGGTGCGGTGTTATGCCAGACGCTGCGCTTTTTCGTCTTCACCCAAGCACGCGGCGGCGGTAAACAAAACATCCGTCGACGAATTCAACGCTGTCTCCGCCGAATCCTGCAACACACCAATAATGAAGCCCACCGCCACCACCTGCATCGCAATCTCACTCGGGATGCCGAACAGGCTGCACGCCAGCGGAATCAGCAGCAACGAACCGCCCGCCACACCCGAAGCGCCACACGCGCAAATCGCCGCCACCACGCTGAGCAAAATCGCCGTCGGGATATCCACGGCGATCCCCAGCGTATGCACGGCAGCCAAGGTCAACACGGTGATGGTGATCGCCGCGCCCGCCATGTTGATGGTCGCACCGAGCGGGATCGACACCGAATAGGTGTCTTCATGCAGGCCCAGACGCTTGCTCAATTCCAGGTTGACCGGAATGTTCGCCGCCGAACTGCGGGTGAAGAATGCGGTGATCCCGCTTTCCCGCAGGCACATCAGCACCAGCGGATACGGGTTGCGACGCAGTTTCCAGAACACGATCACCGGGTTCATCACCAGCGCCACGAACAGCATGCAACCTAGCAAAACCGCCAACAGATGCGCATAGCCGACCAACGCACCGAACCCCGAGGTGGCGAGGGTCGACGTCACCAGGCCGAAAATCCCCAGCGGCGCAAAGCGGATCACCAGACGCACGATCAAGGTCACGCCATTCGACAAGTCACCGAGCACTTCGCGGGTGGTATCGCCGGCATGCCGAATCGCAACGCCCATGCCGATCGCCCACGCCAGAATGCCGATGAAGTTGGCGTTCATCAGCGCGCTGACCGGGTTGTCGACCACGCTCAACAGCAAACTTTGCAGCACTTCACCGATACCGCCCGGCGCGGTCACCGCGACATCCTGGGTCGACAACACCAGGCTCGACGGGAACAACGTGCTGGCCACCACCGCGACCACGGCCGCAGCAAAAGTGCCCAGCAGATACAGAAACAGGATCGGCCGGATATGGGTTTCCTGACCGTGCTTATGGTTGGCGATGGACGCCATGACCAGCACGAACACCAGGATCGGCGCGACGGCTTTCAGGGCCGCGACAAACACTTTGCCGATGAACGCGGTGGACTTCGCCACGTCAGGCGCAAACAAGGCCAGGGCAATGCCGGCGATCAGGCCGAGGATGATTTGTGTGACCAGGCTGGTACGTTTCAAGCGGTGCAACAGGGACGGGGATGAAGCGCTCATAACGGTATCTCTGATTTTTTTAGGTGCAGGGTTCCGCGGTCACGCAGCAAAAAGCAGGGCAGGCCACATGGAGGAACCGAGAGGTATCGCGACATCAATGCCAACAACTGGCCGATGAATAGGGTGTACGAATCGCAGGGCGCGGACTTTATCACAGGGTCGTCCCGATCCTTCAGACCTGTGACGATCTGCCGCCTGGGTGTTCCACGCGATATGCAGGTTCGTGCAACCCGGTTTGGAAACACTCTGTTAAGCTTCGCCCCCTTCATTTTCAAGTTCTGCCAGCGGGCCTCCGGGCTATCGCTGCTGTCGGCGTTTTCTGGAGTTCTGCATGCTGTTGCTGCCCATTCTTCTGTTGTCTGCCGCCGGTTTCACGGTGCTGACCACGGAGTTCATCATCGTCGGCCTGCTGCCGGCGATTGCCCGGGACCTTGAGGTCACGATTCCCCAGGCCGGCCTGCTGGTGACGCTGTTCGCGTTTACCGTGGCTGCGTTCGGTCCGTTCCTCACCGCGTACTTCGCCCGTTTCGAGCGGCGCAAGCTGTTCATCTCGGTGCTGATCATGTTCGGCGTGGCCAACACCGTCGCGGCGCTGGCGCCGAATATCTGGGTCATGGCCGCCGCCCGGTTGATCCCGGCGCTGGGGCTGCCGGTGTTCTGGGCGCTGGCCAGCGAGACGGCGGTGGACATCGTCGGGCCGGACCACGCAGGTCGCGCGATTTCCAAGATCGGGTTCGGGATTGTGTGCGCGATGGTGTTCGGCATTCCGGTCGGCACGCTGATTTCCGATGCGTTCGGTTGGCGCAGTGCTTTCGGCATTCTGGCGGTGATCGCGTTTGCCAAGGCGTTGCTGCTGTATATCTACTTGCCAAGAACGATCCTGCATAAGCAGCAGGCGAGCTTTCGTTCCCAGTTCAAGATCCTGCGCAGCCCGTTGATGATCGGGCATGTGCTGCTGTCGATCCTGGTGTTTACCGGCATGTTCACGGCTTATACCTACCTGGCGGACATTCTTGAACGCCTGGCCGGTTTCGACGGCACGTTGGTCGGCTGGTGCCTCATGGGCTTTGGTGCGGTGGGGTTGTTTGGCAACTGGTGGGGCGGCCGTGCGGTGGATCGTCATCCGCTGATCGCATCGATGATGTTCTGCGCGTTCCTGATTGCCGGCCTGATTGCGCTGGTGCCGAACATCCAGTCGCCGCTCGGTCTGGCGGCGGCGATGGGCATTTGGGGGATCACTCAGGCAGCGTTGTTTTTGGTCAGCCATGTGCGCTTGATGAAAGCTGCACCTGAAGCGCCAGCCTTTGCCGCGTCACTGAACATCGCCGGGGCCAACCTCGGGATCGGCCTGGGCGCGATGGTGGGCGGTCGCGTGATCAATGCCTTTGGCCTTGGTGGCCTGGGTTTTGCGGCGGCTGCTTTCATCCTCGCTTCGATCCTGCTGGCCATGGCGCTGATGACCATGGCGCCGCGTGAGCCGGTCACAGTTCAGTAAACAACTCGCGTCGGGCACCTTCGGTAATGGCGACAATGCCGGGGTGCTTGACCTTGCGTTCCACTGAAATGGCATAGAACGACTCGGTGACCGCGTCGGTCTGGCCGATCAACTCCACGCCGTATTGGCGTATCACCTCGTCGGCAATCACGCTCGGGCCAATGAAAATCCCGCTGCCGGATTGGCCGAACGCCTGCATCAATGCGCTGTCATCGAACTCCCCGACGATACGCGGCTGAATCTGCTGTTCGGCAAACCAGCGTTGTAAACGACTGCGCACCACGGTTTCCGGCCCGGGAATCAGCAACGGTGCGCCGTGCAAGCTGTGCGGAAAATCCTGGCCGAACTGCTCCGCCAATTGTTTTGTCGCAAAAAAACTGATCCCGCACTCGCCGAGCTTCTGGCTGTAGCCCTTGATGTCCAGGTGCGACGGCATCGGGCTGTCGGAAATCACCAGGTCCAGGCGCTGGATCGCCAAGTCGGCGAGCAACCGTTCGAGTTTGTCCTCGCGACAGGTGATGCGCAGCGGCTCGCTCAATTCCATGGTTGGCGCGATCAGGCGATAGACGATGGATTTGGGCACCACGTCCGCCACGCCGACCCGGAATAGAATCTGCTGCTCATTGGGCTGGGCGCGGAGCATCAACTCCAGTTCGCCACCGAGCTGAAACATCTGCTCGGCGTAGGGCAGCGTCTGGCGCCCGGCCTCGGTGAGCTCCAGATTGCGCCCGACCCGACGAAACAACTCGATGCCGTAGGTTTGTTCCAACAGGGAAATCTGCCCGCTGATGGTTTGCGGCGTCAGGTTCAACTGCTCGCAAGCGCGCACGATGCTGCCGGTCTTGGCCACGACCCAGAAGTAATGCAGCTGTCGGTAGTTGAGCATTTGGAAGAACCCCTGTTCATATAACCCCCGTAGGAGCTGTCGAGTAAAACGAGGCTGCGATCCTTTGATCTTCAAAAATCAAAAGATCGCAGCCTCGTTTTACTCGACAGCTCCTACGGGTAGGTGCGCGGTTGATATCGGGTTTGAAGTCTGGATTCGGAACGGCCGAAGTATAACCGCTAAAAATACGAATTTTCCTGAAGTGTTTGCCTCTCTAGAATGCCTCGCTATCGACGGGGTGCCTTTTCGCACCTGTCCGTGCTATCGAGGAAAGCCCAATGAAAACTATCGCTACGGCGCTGTTAATCACGTCTTTACTGGTATTGGCCGGTTGCGACCAGGCCGAAAAGAGCGCCCAGCAACTGATGGGCAAGGCGGCCGAGACTGCCAAACAGGCGATCGACGACACCCATAAAGCCGCCGAACAGGCGATCAGCGATGCCACTGGCGGCCTGATCAGCAAGAAAGAACAACCGGCTGAAGACAAAGCGAAAAGTCAATCTTCGTCCCAGGAAATCTAAACCGTCTCAAGCGAGTCAGGACTGACCCATGGAATACCTTGTAGAACTAGCCGCCAGCCCCACCGCCTGGATTGCCCTGGCCACGTTGATCGTCATGGAAATCGTGCTCGGCATCGATAACCTGATCTTCATTTCGATCCTGACCAATAAACTGCCGGAGCAGCATCGGCAGAAAGCGCGCCGTATCGGTATCGGCATGGCGCTGATCATGCGCCTGGCGCTGTTGAGCACCATCGCGTTTATCGTCCAGTTGACCGAGCCGGTAATCGATATCCTCGGCCATGCCTTCTCCTGGAAGGACATGATCCTGATCGCCGGTGGCCTGTTCCTGTTGTGGAAGGCGACCACCGAAATCCATCACAGCATGGACCCGGCGCCGGGAGATCCGAAGTCGGCCACATCGGGCGTTACCCTGGGCTTTGCCGCCGCGATCGGGCAGATCCTGATGCTCGATATGGTGTTCTCGATCGACAGCATCATTACCGCTGTCGGCATGACCGAGCATTTGCCGATCATGATTATCGCGGTGGTGGTGTCGGTACTGGTGATGTTGCTGGCCGCTGATCCACTGGCCAAGTTCATCAACGAAAACCCGACCGTGGTGATGCTGGCCCTGGGCTTCCTGATCATGATCGGCATGACGCTGATCGCCGAAGGCTTCGGCGCCCACGTACCGAAAGGCTACGTCTACGCGGCCATGGCGTTCTCGGCAACGATCGAGGGGTTGAACATGATGTCCCGGCGGGCCAAGCAGAAGCGTATCGCTGCTGAAGCTTAACCGGCGTTAAACCAAACGGCCGCCTGCACTCGAAAGAGTCCAGGCGGCCGTTTTCGTTTACGGGCCGAAAAGGGTCGATCAGTGCGCGGTGGCGGGGCGGGTCACCGGATCGGCTTTTGCTTCGGGTGCCGATTGCACCGGGTGGTGATGGTGCCGGCGGGTGATACGCAGCACACCCCACAACATGGCGGCGGCCACGGCCAGCCAGCCGGAAATCAGCATTACGATTGTCATTGTCAGGCTCATCGGCGCCTCCTCTTTGCCCTGCATCGGGCACACGCTCTCTGCAAATGACAGTCTAGTCGCTGCTGTGTTTCAGGCTATTGACCAAAGGTCGCCTGTTACCAACCGGTTCGCTCTATCGAATGCAAACAACTGCCGGTTTAGGCTATACCGCTGTCGCGCGGCATCCTATGATCAGTGGCCAAGCCGGGGGCACGATTGCCTGGCGTCTGAACAAGAGAGTGATGATGGTGCGGGTATTTTCTCGAATTCGAACGGCTGCGTTGGTGGCGAGTTGCGTTGCGGCGTTGGCCGGTTGCGCCGGCAGTGTGGCGCCGGAGGTTCAGCGACTGCCGGAGCGCGTTGAGCTCAGCGGAACTTTCTACCGGGGCCAGGCCAATCAAAGCGGGCCTCAGGTGTTGGCCAGCATGCTGTCCCAGCAGGGCGTGGTGATTACGCCCGGCCTGCTGGAAAAACCCCTGCGCTTGCCAGGCGCCGAGGCGCAGCTGCAGCAAAACATGCAGAACCTGGCCCGTGAATACGGCATGGTGGTCTATCCGCTCGACAGCAATCTGCCGGCGTTGTTGACCCAGGTGGCGGCCGGTTATCCGGTGATGTTGCGTTTCACCGAAGGTTCGGCGTTCTGGGCCGAGCCGCGCTACGCGATCCTCGCCGGGTACAACCGGCAAAAGCAGACGGTGCTGTTACGTTCCGGGATGAACCGCCGGTTGTTGATGAGCTTCGGTTCGTTTGAGTCGTCGTTCAAGGATGCCGGCGGTTGGGCTGTGTTGATCCAGAAGCCGAACCAGCTTCCGGCCAAGGTCGACGAGCAGCGCTGGCTCAAGGCGGCCAGCGATCTGGGCCAGGCCGGCCAGGAGCAGGCAGCTGCCCGGGCGACCAAGGCGTTGAAGGCTCAGTAACTGTTTTCCTTGTAAGCGCTCCGTTCGTCATCTCCCGGGCACCGTCGCGTGCCCCAGGCCTCTGATGAGTAGGACCCGGATTTCTCCGGGTCAGACCCAAGGAGGCGTCCATGGCACATTCCAAGACTTCAGATGGCCCGCATTCGTCCGAGCATTCGTCCGGCGATGATCTGGGCTTCGATCCCGATTCGCCCGACCTTGCCGACCCACAGGTCGACCCCATCGGTCCTGCCAAGGCACCCCTGGATATCAAGCCGGGTGAGGATGACAAGAAACCGGCGAAGCCCTACGACCCGCTGGGCGATCTCAAACCCTGATGCGCAATGAGGTGGCTTATGTCTACCGATTCGAGTTTTGCCGATAAACGTCCGGACAGCGTGCCGACCACGCCCGAGGACGACATCGACCCGGTGCTGGACCCGGACAGCCCGCTGCGCGATCCATTGGCACGTCCAATGGTGGTGCCGGAGGAACATCCGCACGGCTGGAAAGATCCGAGTGCCGGCGACGGCATTCCAGATGACGACCAGATGCCTCTACCCAACGATTAATTCATTTGGCCACAATGCAAAAAGCCCCGATTGATCGGGGCTTTTTGCTTTTTGTTGCCGACTTATTTCGAGGCTTCAACCACGCCGCTCTGACGCTGCTTCAGGTTCTTCGCGGCTTTGTACTGCAAGGCCACCGACGGCGCAGTGGTGCTCTTGCCGGTTTCGACCCAACTGCGAATTCGGGTGGCGTCGGCAAAGTGCGTGTACTTGCCGAATGCATCGAGAATCACCAAAGCCACCGGGCGATTGCCCATGCTGGTCACCAGCACCAGGCAGTGGCCGGCTTCGTTGGTGAAGCCAGTCTTGGTGATTTTGATATCCCAATTGGGCTTGTTCACCAAATGATCGGTGTTGTGGAAACCCAGGGTGTAGTTGGGTTTACGGAACGCGACAGTGGTTTCCTTGGTGGTGGTCAGTTCGGTCAACAGCGGGTATTTGTGCGCGGCGATCAGCAGCTTGCTCAGGTCGCGGGCCGTCGACACGTTGCGCGGGGAAAGCCCTGTCGGTTCAACGAAATGCGTGTTGCTCATGCCCAGCGCCTTGGCTTTGGCGTTCATGGCTGCGATGAACGCGACATAACCGCCCGGGTAGTGGTGGGCGAGGGTGGCGGCAGCACGGTTTTCCGAGGACATCAATGCGATCAGCAGCATTTTCTTGCGCGGCAGTTCGCTATTGAGTTTGACCCGGGAGAACACGCCTTTCATTTCCGGCGTGTGGCTGATGTCGACGTTGATGTATTCATCCATGTTCTGGTGCGCTTCAACCACCACCAGGCCGGTCATCAATTTACTGACCGACGCGATGGGCACGACCACGTCCGGGTTGTTGGCATAAATAACTTTGTTGGTCTGCAAATCCATTAACAAAGCGCTGCCGGAAGCGATCTTCAGTTGTGACGCGTCTCGCGGTGCCGCGGTGGTTTCCGCAGCATGGGTCATTGGCGTGATAACAGTCCCTGTAAATGCAAAAAATAGACTCAGGATGGAAAGACGGATTTTCACGCGGGCGAACTCATTAGGGTGGATATGCCGTTTTGTTACGGGCTGTTTCTTAAAAACGACGCATTCTAGGAGTATGAGCTACGAAAGCGCTAGGCGCCCGTTTGGCGAGCGCTTTATATGAAGAAAATTTAATGTTTTTGGTGCTGGATTCAGTCGCCTTTATGCGTCTTTCTTGCGGTCCGGTTTGCGTTTGATCAGAGGCACCAGCATGGCAACATTCTGTTGATAGCGTTGGTATCGCTCCCCGAACATCTCCACCAGATCTTTCTCTTCAAGATAAGCCCCGATCAGGATGTAGATCGTGTTGAGCAGCGCGAACAAAAGATGTCCGACGGTCATGTCAGGCGTCGCCCAGAACACGATCAGAAACCCCAGGTACAAAGGGTGGCGGACCAGCTTGTAGAGCAAAGGGGTTTTGAACGTTGGGTTGTCGGGCCGGGCAGAGCGCCAGGCGCTGAGTGCCTGGGTGATGCCGAGCAATTCGAAATGACTGATCAGGAAGGTGGAAAGCACCACAACAAAACAGCCGAGCCAGAACACCGCCATAAGCAATCCGTGGCCCCATGTGGACGTCACGCTCCAGATGGGCGTTGCGATCGGTTGCCATAGCCAGAAGAGCAGGATGAGCACCAGGCACGTCGACAAGACATAGGTCGCGCGCTCGATAGGGGCGGGGATATGTGTAGTCCACCAACGTTTGAAACGCTGGCGGGCCATGCCACTGTGCTGGACGGCAAACAGCGTAATCAGCAAGGCGTCGACGATAACGGCCAGCGGCCAACTCAAGCCCTGTCCCGAGTTAATGTCCTTGGGCACACCGAGGCCGGAGAGAAAACCGATCAGGTAAAGCGCAGTGAGCAGGAACAGCAGGTAACTGCAGAGGCTATACAGCAGGCCCGCCAATTTTCCCGTGAGGGAACTCAGTTGATGTTCGGGTGTGGTGTTCGGCTTCATGGAGGACTCCTGGCGAAGGTGCCATTGGTATCCGGTTGCCCTGCTGGTGTCCGTAGGACGTTTATTCTTGTTTGTGTATTTTATTCTGAAAGTTCGCGGGCGGTTTGTCCTGACCTCAAAAACAACAAAGCCCCGCAATAGCGGGGCTCTGTTTGTGCAGTCAGCCAGTGAACTCAGCCGTGCAGGGTTTCCGCTGCGTACAGGGTGTTCTCCAGCAGGCAGGCGCGGGTCATCGGACCAACGCCGCCCGGGACCGGAGTGATCCAGCCAGCGCGGGGCAGGGCGGTTTCGTAGATCACGTCGCCGACCAGCTTGCCGTCTTCCTGACGGTTGATGCCGACGTCGATCACGATCGCGCCTTCCTTGATCCACTCACCCTTGACCAGGCCCGGCTTGCCGGCGGCCACGACCACCAGATCGGCACGGCCGACGTGACCGGCCAGATCCTTGGTGAAGCGGTGGGTGACGGTGACGGTGCAGCCAGCCAGCAGCAATTCCATCGCCATCGGGCGGCCAACAATGTTGGAGGCGCCGACAATCACCGCGTCCATCCCGTAGAGATCAGCCCCGGTGCTTTCCAGCAGGGTCATGATGCCTTTCGGGGTGCAAGGGCGCAGCAGGGGAATGCGTTGCGCCAGGCGCCCGACGTTATAAGGGTGGAAACCGTCGACGTCTTTATCCGGACGAATGCGCTCCAGCAATTTGGAGGCGTCCAGGTGAGCTGGCAAAGGCAGCTGAAGCAGAACGCCGTCAATAGACGGGTCGTCGTTCAGGCGATCGATCAGATCGGTCAGCGCTTCTTGAGTGGTTTCAGAAGGCAGGTCGTAGGCTTGCGACAGGAAGCCGACCTCTTCACAGTCTTTACGCTTGTGCGAGACATAAACCTGAGAGGCAGGATCGCTGCCGACCAGGATCACCGCGAGGCCGGGCGTGCGCAGACCTTGCTGGCGACGCTCGGCAACTCGTTTGGCGATCTGCTGGCGCAGGCTGGCGGCGATTGACTTGCCGTCGATTAGTTGTGCAGTCATTGCGCGTGATTAACCATCGAGAGGGGAAAAAAAGAGGGCGCATTCTCGCATGTCAGGCGGCAGGGGCAAAGGCGCTTGGTCTGCAAATTCCTCTAAGCCCTTTAATTAAATGAATTTTTTTTAAAAAGGATTTGACGGCCTCTGGGGCGCTCTATACTATTCGTCGCACTTGTCGGGCACAGCCTAGCACTGGATGAGAAGGTCAAGCGGGATTACGGTTCTGCAAGACTGGAAGCACTTAGTTTGTAGTCCTCCAAGAGTACAGATTAATAAGGCGCCCGTAGCTCAGCTGGATAGAGCATCCGCCTTCTAAGCGGATGGTCGCAGGTTCGAGTCCTGCCGGGTGCGCCATTAGGCAGCTTTGGCACAAGTAGCGCAATATGGTGGGCGTAGCTCAGTTGGTAGAGCACGGGATTGTGACTCCCGTTGTCGAGGGTTCGATCCCCTTCGTCCACCCCATATTTCGAAAGGCGCCAGATTAACAGTCTGGCGCCTTTGCTTTAACAGCTTCAAACGCGGATGTGGTGGAATTGGTAGACACACTGGATTTAGGTTCCAGCGCCGCAAGGTGTAAGAGTTCGAGTCTCTTCATCCGCACCAAATAAAGCTTCGCTCAGGCCGGTTGGCCTGATTGGGGTTTAGCAAGGGAAGTTTTTGGTTTCTTTGCACTGCAATATGGTGGGCGTAGCTCAGTTGGTAGAGCACGGGATTGTGACTCCCGTTGTCGAGGGTTCGATCCCCTTCGTCCACCCCATATTTCGAAAGGCGCCAGATTTAACAGTCTGGCGCCTTTTTTGTTTTAGCGGTTCGAGAGTTCAGCGACTGCATGTCCTGGGTCGCAGCGGTGGGGTGTTTCGTCGTATTTTTGTTTCTCGATGATGCCTCGCCGCCCGCCGGCCTTGCTTGCAAGACCGGTTGTCAGGGAGATGATTGGCAGCTTCTTCTATATATAGAAGAGGTGGTGCAGAGCCCTGGCTTGATTGGCTGTATTTGCTAACAGGGCGAGGCGCAACCGTTTGTCCCTCGCCTATAAATTGCCTGCTGCTTTTTTACCCGTTTTCAGTAGGGTGACTTCTTGAGTTTGACCCACTAGAATGCATGCCCTTGATTCTGGGGTCGGAAACGGCCGGCTAACGTCTGTGCAACGAGGAATATCCATGCAAGTTTCTGTTGAAAATACTTCTGCTCTTGAGCGCCGCATGAGCATCACCGTGCCGGCTGAGCGCATCGAGACTCAGGTCAACAAGCGTCTGCAGCAGACCGCCCAAAAGGCCAAGATTGCTGGCTTCCGTCCAGGCAAAGTGCCAATGAGTGAAATCAAGCGCCGTTTCGGTGCTGATGCACGTCAGGAAGCTGTTGGCGACGTGATCCAGTCCTCCTTCTACGAAGCTGTCGTTGAGCAGAAGCTGAACCCGGCTGGCGCTCCTTCGATCGAGCCTAAGTCGATTGAAGCTGGCAAAGATCTGGAATACGTCGCTATTTTCGAAGTGTTCCCGGAGTTCACCGTAGCCGGTTTCGACGGTATCACCGTTGAGCGCCTGAGCGCTGACGTGGCTGACGCTGATCTGGACAAGATGCTGGACGTGCTGCGCAAGCAGAACACCCGTTTTGAAGTGGCCGAACGCGCTGCCCAGAACGAAGACCAACTGAACATCGATTTCGTTGGCAAGGTTGACGGTGAAGTGTTCGCTGGCGGTTCCGCCAAAGGTACTCAGCTGGTTCTGGGTTCCGGCCGCATGATCCCTGGTTTCGAAGACGGTCTGGTTGGCGCTAAAGCCGGCGAAGAGCGCGTTCTGAACCTGACCTTCCCAGAGGACTACCAGAACCTCGACCTGGCCGGCAAAACCGCTGAGTTCACCGTGACTGTGAACACTGTTTCCGAGCCAAAACTGCCAGAGCTGAACGAAGAGTTCTTCGCTCAATTCGGCATCAAGGAAACCGGTCTGGAAGGCTTCCGCACCGAAGTTCGCAAGAACATGGAGCGCGAACTGCGTCAGGCGATCAAATCCAAGGTCAAGAATCAGGTAATGGACGGTCTGCTGACCACCAACCCGATCGAAGTGCCTAAGGCTCTGCTGTCCAACGAAGTTGACCGTCTGCGCGTGCAGGCTGTTCAACAGTTCGGCGGCAACATCAAGCCTGACCAACTGCCGGCCGAGCTGTTCGAAGAACAAGCCAAGCGTCGCGTTGTACTGGGTCTGATCGTGGCTGAAGTGGTCAAGCAATTCGACCTCAAGCCTGACGAAGCCCGCGTTCGCGAAATGATTCAGGAAATGGCTTCGGCCTACCAAGAGCCTGAGCAGGTTGTGTCCTGGTACTACAAGAACGACCAGCAACTGAACGAAGTTCGTTCGGTTGTGCTGGAAGAACAAGTTGTGGATACTGTTCTGCAGAAAGCTAGCGTGACCGACAAGTCGGTCTCTTACGAAGAAGCAGTCAAGCCGGTAGAAGCTCCACAAGCCGACTGATCGTTTCTTGCGGTAAGAAGTAATCACCATAAGCCAGCCTTCGTGCTGGCTTATGCGTATTCAAGACATAACTATTTGGGAGTGACTGCAGAGCATGTTCCGTAATTCGTATATTCAGCAGAACTCTGATATCCAGGCCGCAGGCGGCCTGGTCCCGATGGTTGTCGAGCAGTCCGCTCGTGGCGAGCGCGCCTACGACATCTATTCGCGCCTTCTCAAGGAGCGAGTGATCTTTCTGGTTGGCCCGGTAGAGGACTACATGGCTAACCTGATTTGTGCGCAACTGCTGTTCCTTGAAGCGGAAAACCCGGACAAGGACATCCATCTCTATATCAACTCCCCGGGCGGTTCGGTGACAGCAGGCATGTCGATCTACGACACCATGCAGTTCATCAAACCCAACGTATCGACCACCTGTATCGGCCAGGCGTGCAGCATGGGCGCTTTCCTGTTGACGGCCGGTGCCCCCGGCAAGCGTTTCTGCCTGCCGAACTCGCGTGTGATGATTCACCAGCCATTGGGCGGTTTCCAGGGCCAGGCGTCGGATATCGAAATCCATGCCAAGGAAATCCTCTTCATTCGTGAGCGTCTCAACACGCTGATGGCCAAGCACAGCGGGCACACTCTTGAAGAAATCGAGCGCGACACCAACCGCGATAACTTCATGAGCGCAGAAGCCGCGCGTGAATACGGCTTGATCGATGAAGTGATCAGCCAGCGCCCCGCTTAAATTAAGCAGCTCAAAATAGGCTTGGTCGGCTGCTCCGATCACTAGCGGGCTTGAAAAAGCCCGCAATAGCCTTCATCTTGTGTTGCAAGCCTATCGGATTTGGATCGAACGAATGACTGACACCCGCAACGGCGAGGACAACGGCAAGCTGCTCTATTGCTCCTTCTGTGGCAAAAGCCAGCATGAAGTGCGCAAATTGATTGCCGGCCCCTCGGTCTTTATTTGCGACGAGTGCGTCGACCTGTGCAATGACATCATCCGAGAGGAGGTGCAGGAAGCCCAGGCCGAGAGCAGCGCGCATAAATTGCCATCGCCTAAAGAAATCAGCGGCATCCTTGATCAGTACGTGATTGGTCAGGAACGTGCGAAAAAGGTTCTGGCCGTAGCGGTATACAACCACTACAAGCGTCTGAACCAGCGTGACAAAAAGAATGACGACGTCGAACTCGGCAAAAGCAACATCTTGCTGATCGGCCCGACAGGCTCGGGTAAAACCCTGCTTGCCGAAACACTGGCCCGCTTGCTGAACGTTCCGTTCACCATCGCCGACGCAACCACCCTCACCGAGGCGGGTTATGTAGGTGAAGATGTCGAGAACATCATTCAGAAGCTGCTGCAGAAGTGCGATTACGACGTAGAAAAAGCCCAGATGGGCATTGTCTACATCGATGAGATCGACAAGATCTCGCGCAAGTCTGACAACCCGTCGATCACCCGGGACGTTTCCGGTGAAGGCGTGCAGCAGGCCCTGCTCAAGTTGATCGAAGGCACGGTCGCTTCCGTTCCGCCGCAAGGTGGTCGCAAGCATCCGCAGCAGGAATTCCTTCAGGTCGACACCCGTAACATCCTGTTCATCTGCGGTGGTGCTTTCTCCGGTCTGGAAAAAGTTATTCAAAACCGTTCCACCAAAGGTGGCATCGGTTTCAACGCAGAAGTTCGCAGCAAGGAAGAAGGCAAGAAAGTTGGTGAATCCCTGCGTGAAGTCGAGCCTGACGATCTGGTCAAGTTCGGTCTGATCCCGGAATTCGTCGGTCGTCTGCCGGTCCTCGCTACGCTGGACGAGCTTGATGAAGCTGCTTTGATGCAGATCCTCACCGAGCCGAAAAATGCTCTGACCAAGCAGTACGCCAAGCTGTTCGAGATGGAAGGCGTGGACCTGGAATTCCGGGCCGACGCACTGAAATCGGTCGCTAAACGTGCCCTGGAACGTAAAACCGGTGCCCGTGGTCTGCGCTCGATTCTCGAAGGTGTATTGCTCGACACTATGTATGAAATCCCCTCGCAGTCCGAGGTGAGCAAAGTAGTGATCGATGAAAGCGTTATCGAAGGCAAGTCCAAGCCACTGTATATCTACGAAAACAGTGAGCCGACAGCCAAGGCCGCGCCAGACGCTTAAGCGTCACGCTGCTGGAACAAAGAAGGGGCCTTCGGGCCCCTTTTCTTTTAAAGCGTTTTTAACACCCTCTTTGCGCTTGTTTTTTTTGAAAGCAGCCCCCATCTTGGTTTCAAGCTTACTTCCATCTGTTTACGGCCTTATGGCCGCCGTAGAGGCGAAATCATGAAGACAACCATCGAATTGCCTCTCCTGCCATTGCGTGATGTCGTGGTTTATCCGCACATGGTTATCCCGCTGTTCGTGGGGCGCGAGAAATCCATCGAAGCCCTCGAGGCAGCGATGACGGGCGACAAGCAGATCCTTCTGCTGGCTCAGAGAAACCCTGCTGACGACGATCCCGGTGAAGAAGCACTTTATCGCGTAGGTACCATCGCAACCGTTCTGCAACTGCTCAAGCTGCCTGACGGCACCGTCAAGGTTCTGGTCGAAGGCGAGCAGCGGGGCGCCGTGGAGCGCTTCAGCGAAGTGGACGGCCACCTGCGTGCCGAAGTGTCGCTGATCGACGAAGTCGACGCGCCTGAGCGCGAGTCGGAAGTCTTCGTTCGCAGCCTGCTGGCTCAGTTCGAACAATATGTGCAGCTGGGCAAGAAAGTCCCGGCTGAAGTCCTGTCGTCGCTCAACAGCATCGACGAACCAGGTCGTCTGGTCGACACCATGGCCGCGCACATGGCCCTGAAGATCGAGCAGAAGCAGGAAATTCTCGAAATCATCGATTTGTCGGCCCGGGTCGAGCACGTCCTGGCGCTGCTGGATGCCGAGATCGATCTGCTGCAAGTCGAAAAACGCATTCGCGGTCGCGTCAAAAAACAAATGGAGCGCAGTCAGCGCGAGTACTACCTGAATGAGCAGATGAAGGCCATTCAGAAAGAACTCGGCGACAGCGAGGAAGGCCACAACGAAATCGAAGAGCTGAAAAAGCGCATCGATGCCGCTGGCCTGCCGAAAGATGCCTTGGCCAAGGCCCAGGGCGAACTGAACAAGCTGAAACAAATGTCGCCAATGTCCGCGGAAGCGACGGTGGTGCGTTCGTACATCGACTGGTTGGTTCAGGTGCCGTGGAAGGCTCAGAGCAAAGTGCGTCTGGACCTTGCCCGCGCCGAAGATATTCTCGACGCCGACCACTATGGTCTGGACGAAGTCAAAGAACGCATCCTCGAATACCTCGCCGTGCAAAAGCGCGTGAAGAAAATTCGTGGTCCGGTGTTGTGCCTCGTCGGTCCTCCTGGGGTGGGTAAAACCTCCTTGGCGGAGTCGATTGCTCACGCCACCAACCGCAAATTCGTACGTATGGCCCTCGGTGGCGTGCGCGATGAAGCGGAAATTCGTGGTCATCGCCGTACTTACATCGGTTCGATGCCAGGAAGATTGATTCAAAAGATGACAAAGGTGGGCGTCCGCAACCCGCTGTTCCTGCTCGATGAAATCGACAAAATGGGCAGCGACATGCGTGGTGATCCGGCGTCGGCGTTGCTGGAAGTGCTCGATCCAGAGCAGAACCACAACTTCAACGATCACTATCTGGAAGTCGACTACGACCTGTCCGATGTGATGTTCCTTTGCACCTCCAACTCCATGAACATCCCGCCGGCGCTGCTGGACCGGATGGAAGTGATTCGTCTGCCGGGCTACACCGAAGACGAGAAGATCAACATCGCCGTCAAGTACCTCTCGCCGAAGCAGATTGCTGCCAACGGCTTGAAGAAAGGCGAGCTGGAATTCGACGCCGAAGCGATCCGCGACATCATCCGCTACTACACCCGCGAAGCCGGTGTACGGGGGCTTGAGCGCCAGATTGCCAAGGTTTGCCGCAAGACGGTCAAAGAGCACGCACTGGAAAAACGCTTCTCGGTGAAGGTCACCGCAGACATGCTGGAACACTTCCTGGGTGTGCGCAAATTCCGTTACGGCCTGGCTGAATCCCAGGATCAGATCGGTCAGGTGACCGGCCTGGCGTGGACTCAGGTGGGCGGAGAATTGCTGACCATCGAAGCCGCTGTCGTACCGGGCAAAGGCCAGTTGATCAAGACCGGTTCGCTTGGGGATGTGATGGTCGAATCGATCACCGCCGCCCTGACCGTGGTCCGCAGCCGTGCCAAGAGCCTGGGGATTCCCCTGGACTTCCACGAGAAGCGCGACACGCACATCCATATGCCGGAAGGGGCGACCCCGAAGGACGGCCCTAGCGCCGGTGTAGGCATGTGCACGGCCCTGGTGTCAGCATTGACCGGGATTCCTGTACGCGCAGACGTCGCCATGACGGGCGAAATCACCTTGCGTGGCCAGGTGCTGGCGATCGGTGGTTTGAAGGAAAAATTGCTGGCGGCTCACCGTGGCGGGATCAAGACTGTGATCATTCCTGAAGAGAACGTACGCGATCTGAAGGAAATTCCTGACAATATTAAGCAAGATCTGCAGATTAAACCGGTTAAATGGATTGACGAGGTCCTGCAAATTGCGCTGCAATACGCGCCGGAGCCCTTGCCGGATGTGGCTCCGGAGATAGTTGCAAAGGATGAAAAACGCGAGTCTGACTCTAAGGAAAGAATTAGCACGCATTAGTACGCATTTGCCTGGGGGGCTTCCTTGACAGTTTTTTAGAGCCCTTGTTATAAAGCGGCTCTTAAGTGTCTGTAGGCCATTCAGCACTCGTTTTTGCTTTCACCAAAAAACTTAGAATCATACTCAAATAGATATAAGGGGACTTAGAGTGAACAAGTCGGAACTGATTGATGCTATCGCTGCATCCGCTGATATCCCGAAAGCTGCTGCTGGCCGTGCGCTGGACGCTGTAATCGAATCCGTCACTGGCGCTCTCAAGGCTGGCGACTCTGTTGTTCTGGTTGGTTTCGGTACGTTCTCCGTGACTGATCGTCCAGCTCGCATCGGTCGTAACCCACAGACTGGTAAGACACTGGAAATCGCAGCTGCTAAAAAACCAGGTTTCAAAGCCGGTAAAGCACTGAAAGAAGCTGTCAACTAAGTTTGATTCAGGTTTTTGCCTATCCGGGTCGGGGTCATGCCTGACCTGGCAGCGGAGCGGTAGTCCAGCCAACAACTCGTTGATCTGAGACACCGAGGGTCGCAAGTTCGAACCCTCGGTCCGCTCCGCCAGTTACGAGAAGGCGCATCCCCGGATGCGCCTTTCTTCTATCCGGATTCTACCCACGCTCCACGGTTGCCTAATTTTGAAGTTCAACCGTTTCTGGGGGACGCATGCTGCAGAATATCAGGGACAATTCACAAGGCTGGATTGCCAAGACCATTATCGGGGTCATCGTTGCACTGATGGCTTTGACCGGTTTCGACGCCATTTTCAAGGCCACGACGCACAGCAATGATGCGGCCAAGGTCAACGGCGAAGAAATCAGCCAGAACGAGCTAAGCCAGGCCGTCGATATGCAACGCCGTCAGCTGATGCAACAGCTGGGCAAGGATTTCGATGCCTCCTTGCTTGACGAAAAAATGCTGCGCGAATCGGCCCTCAAAGGCCTGATCGATCGCAAACTGCTGCTGCAAGGCGCAGAAAAATCGAAATTCGCTTTCTCCGAAGCCGCTTTGGACCAGGTGATCCTGCAGACGCCTGAATTCCAGGTTGACGGCAAGTTCAGCCCTGAGCGTTTCGACCAGGTGATCCGTCAGCTGGGCTACAGCCGTATGCAATTCCGCCAGATGCTGGCTCAGGAAATGCTGATCGGTCAGCTGCGTGCTGGTCTGGCCGGCAGCGGTTTTGTCACCGATGCACAGGTTCTGGCCTTCGCCCGTCTGGAAAAACAGACCCGCGATTTCGCCACCCTGAACATCAAGGCTGACCCGGCGGCAGTGAAACTGACCGACGATGAGGTCAAGGCTTACTACGACGAACACGCCAAGGAATTCATGACGCCGGATCAGGTGGTCATCGATTACCTGGAATTGAAGAAGTCTTCCTTCTTCGATCAGGTCACCGTCAAGGACGAAGACCTGCAAGAGGCTTATCAGAAAGAAACCGCCAACCTGGCTGAACAACGCCGGGCTGCGCATATTCTGATCGAAGTGAACGACAAGGTGAGCGAGGCGCAAGCCAAGGCCAAGATCGAAGAAGTGCAGGCGCGCCTGGCCAAAGGCGAGAAGTTCGAGGCGTTGGCCAAGGAATTCTCCCAGGACCCGGGTTCGGCGAGCAACGGCGGTGACCTCGGTTACGCCGGTCCTGGCGTCTACGATCCAGCGTTTGAAAAAGCCCTGTATTCGTTGACCAAGGATCAAGTGTCGGAGCCAATCCGCACTGACTTCGGTTTCCACCTGATCAAGCTGTTGGGTGTTGAAGCGCCGGAAGTTCCGACGTTTGCCAGCCTCAAAGCCAAGCTGACCCGTGAGGCGAAAACCCAGCAGGTCGAGCAGCGTTTCGTCGAGGCGACCAAGCAACTGGAAGACTCGTCGTTCGAAGCGTCCGATCTGGCTCAGCCAGCACAAGACTTGAAGCTGACCGTCCACACTTCCGCGCCGTTCGGCCGTGAGGGTGGCGAAGGTGTTGCGGCCAACCGTGCCGTGGTCACTGCCGCGTTCAGTCCTGAAGTGCTGGATGAAGGTGCCAACAGCACCGCGATCGAGCTCGATCCGGAAACCGTGATCGTGTTGCGCGCCAAGGAGCACTTGAAGCCTTCGCAGTTGCCACTCGAAAGCGTTGCCGCCAGCATCCGTACGCAATTGTCCAAGGAGCACGCGAGTGCTGCCGCCAAGACCAAGGCTGATGAGTTGATCGCTAGCCTGCGCGATGGCAAGACACCGCTGGACAAGGCGATTGACGGCCAGAACTGGAAAGTTGCTGCTGCCGCCACTCGCTCGCAGGAAGGGGTTGACCCAACCGTGCTGCAAGCGCTGTTCCGCATGCCCAAGCCTGCCGCCAAGGACAAGCCGACATTCAGCAGCGTGACCCTGGCCGATGGTAGCCTGGTGATCGTGCGCCTGAACGGCGTGAACGAAGCCGCAGCACCGACCGATGAAGAGAAGGCTCAATACCGTCGCTTCCTCGCGTCGCGCATTGGCCAGCAAGACTTTGCGGCCTACCGCAAGCAGCTGGAAGGCGAGGCTGAGATCAAGCGTTATTGATCGCTGATTGAGTTTCGCGCTACACAAGAACCCCGGTCGAAAGGCCGGGGTTTTTTGTGGGAGAAGCAAAATACTGCCCCGATTCATCGGGAATTCACGAAGATGTGCGACTTTTCCCACATATAACGGTCAACACACCTGTAACCGTTTTAAGACACTAATCGATGCGCACCTAAGCATCGATCTGTTGCACAATACGCCCCGGACCGTTTTCTCTCAGGATGTTCAATGTTTAGATCAATTCCCATGCGTGTTGTAGGGCTGGCACTGGTGCTGGCTGTCGCTGCCGGTTGTTCGTCGAAAAAAGCCGCCATCTATGAGCATGAGAACTTCGACGATTCCGGGACGTTTTCGCGCAGCTATCCGGTAACCGATGCCCAGACCTGCGAAGCCGCTCGTCGTGCCTTGCTCAGCCAGGGCTACATCATCACCAGCAGCGATCCGAAACTGGTCAGCGGGCACAAGAGCTTCCAGCAAACCGGCGAGACCCACATGGAGATCAGCTTCAGTGTGGTCTGTGCCGATGATGGTTCCGAAGGGCACCACGCGACCATGTTTGCCAACGCCTTGCAGGATCGCTACGCGCTGAAGAAGACCAACAACTCCGCCAGCCTCGGGGTCGGCGTGTTGGGTTCGGTGTCGATGCCGATCGGCTCGTCCGATGACTCGATGGTCAAGGTCGCCAGCGAAACCGTGTCCTCGGCCAAGTTCTACGAGCGTTTCTTTACCCTGGTGGAATTGTTCCTGCCGGCGGAAGCGAAGAAAGCGGCGCACATCGTCGAGAAGCCGAAAACCGACCTGGGTGTGCCTGAAGCCAAGGCTGCACCGGCGGCACTCGCGCCAACCCCGGCACCTGCCGCAGAACCTGTAGCGGCTCCAGCTCCAGCTCCGGCACCTGCTGAAACCGTTCCGGCACCAGCTGAAGCGGCTCCAGTCAGTTCGGAGCCGGTTGCTCCGCCACCGGAAGCTGCACCGATCGCTCCTGCTCAAACGTCCGAACCGGCTCCAGCCACCGAGACCATCACGCCGCCGTCGCATCCAGATAACATGCCCCCGCCAAGCGAGCCCATCCCGGCCCAGTAAACGATCCTGGCGTTACGGGCGCGTGTCAGACGGCACGCCGCCCGTAACGAGCATCAAGCCTGATCCACGTCAAACCAGGTCGTTTTCCTACGGCCTGTATCGAAAAAATCCTGTGATAAATTCCTGACCACCTGCTACGTTTTATTGAGTAGCGGCAGAGTGTCGTGTGAACGTCATTTTTCTTTCACGCGGGCACTTTATGCTCAAGGCGCTGGTCATTTGATCAGGCCATTTTTAATGAGTGAAAGGGGGAGCATCACAATGGACGATTATCAAGAAGAGTTGCTCGAGTATTCGGCGTTTGAACTGGATCCGCTGGAACCAGCCGAAGACGCTACCGAGCTTTAAGGCTTTACGCGGATTGGCGATGACTGCGGCGGTATTCGCCGGGAGTCTGGCCGTTCCAGCGCTTGAAGGCGCGTTGAAAGGCTTCGGCTGAGGCAAAGCCCAGCAGATAGGCGATTTCCCCGAACGCCAGTTCGGTATCGCGAATGTAGGTCATGGCCAGGTCGCGGCGAGTGTCGTTGAGAATTGCACGAAATTGCGTGCCTTCCTCGGCGAGTTTGCGACGCAGGGTCCAGGTCGGCAGCTTCAGGCGTGCCGCCACTTCTTCCAGGTCGGGTTCCCGGCCGCCATTGAGCAACGGCCCCAGCAACTGAGTGACCCGTTCACGCAGGCTGCGGGTGCGTGTCAGCTGCTCCAGTTCCCGTTCACACAATTGCAGCAAGTGCTTCCAGGTGCTCGGGCAGTGCTGCGGATTGCGCTGGGCGAGGCTGGCCAGGCTCAGGCGCAGTTGATTGTTTTCGGCGCCAAATTGGATCGGACAATCAAACCCGTTGTAGGCATCTCTATAGTGCGGTTCGTCGAATTCGATCTCGATGCGTTCGGCGCGCAGCGGGGTAGGGCTCAGGCTGGATAATTGCTGCAACCAGCCGGCGATGATCGAGTCCACCACAAAGCGGTTGTAAGCGTTGTAGGGGCTGATGGAATAGAACCGCAGCCACGCGCCCTTGGCGTCTTCGTGAAAACTCGACTGGCCGCGATAGTTGGAACCGTATAGCGCTTCGAAGCGGATCAGGCAGCGCGCCGCTTCCCGTACCGTCGGCGCCTGGGCGGCGGTGACGCCAGCCAGACCGGCCTGGCTCAAGCGACTGAGCTGGCCCATGCGCAAGCCCAGCGCCGGTTCGCCGGTCAGCTGGATTGCGCCGTGCCCCAGGCGCATGTAACGCGGGATCGACAGTCGTGCGCAGGCTTCACCGAGGCGGGCGGCGTCGAGGCCGTACTGGTCGAGCAAGGGTTGAGGATCGGCGCCATGGCTGCGCACGGCATCGGCCAGGCTGTGAACGAAGCCCACCGACAAATCCCCGAGGCGCATCGGCTGCGGCTTCATGGTTTACAACCAGAGGTTCAGCAAGCGTGCGCCACGGGTATCGCCGTCGGCGGAATGCTGACCGTTGCTGCTGAGAAAACTCTGCCCGGCGCTGCCCTTGTCCCAGAACTGCCCGCGCAGGAACACGCTCATGCCGGCAATCGCCTGGCTGCTGGGTGGCTGGGCGATCAGCGTCAGGCGATGCCAGGCCTGGCCTTCGCTGAGCTCACCGGCCTTGAGACTGACGGAACCGGGTGTCGACGCGCCTTTATAACCGCGCCACGGTTTGTCCCACGTGCCGTGCCCGACCACGAATGCAGGGACTGCCACCAGTTGCGCGCCCTGTTCGTCGAGTTTGCGGTAGTTGTCCGGGTACCAGCTGTCGCTGCCGATCAGAATCCCCAGGCGCCCGGCCGGGGTGTCGATCACGTTGACGGTGTGCTCGGTGTTGGCGGCGAGAGTGTCCTGTTCATCGAAGATTGGGTGCATCTGCCGTTGCGGCTGGCCGATCGGCAAACCGTCGCGACCGAACACCACACTGCTGTTGTACAACGCACCGCGACCGATTTTCAGGTTGCCATCGATGACGCTGGGCTCAGGCAACACAATGGAACCGGCCACCAGAGTGACGTGGAACTCTTTCGCCAACCCACCGAACAGTGCCTGGTAATCCTTGGCCATGCTCTTGGCCTTCATGCGCAGGTGGGCGTCATCGAGACGATTGGTGCCCTTGGCGCTGACCAGGGCGCGAACGAACTGCAACGGATTGCTCGCCGCCAGCCAGTTCATCGCTTCCTTGAGCGTGCTGGCCTGGTACAGCTCATCTTTCTCACCGCTGACCATCAACCATGTGCCGACATGTTCAGGCAGCACGACGATGGTTTTTTCGTTCAGCAGGCCCTGGTCCTGGGCTTTTTGCAGATAGGCCGCGAGCTTGCGGTGCAGGCGCTCGGGGCTTTGGTAGTCGGTGGGGAACAGCTCGGGCTGGATGCCCAGCAGGTTGCCGCGATCGGCCGGGGTGCCTTGATCGACCGCCAGATTGATCCGCAGGTCCGACAGGTAATGACCCACCGGACGGTCTGCGGCCCACATCGCGTAGGTCGTAAGGGCGGCGACCAGCGCCATGGAAAAGGTCAGGTACAGAAGTTTGCGCATGGGAAAGCAGTCAACAGCCGTGTGCAGGATTCGTCGACTAGGGTAGGGCGCCCGTTGGCGCTTGCCAAGGGGCGCTGCGCATTTGGATCAATAAGTTGTCAGTTTGGGTCATTGAGTGACAGCGGTGCGACTCTTAGTCTGTGGCACATGACTGACGGGGGCCAAAGAGCTCCTGCACTTTTTCCGTGATCGCTCGATGTGGAGTTACCGATGGCCGCCGCTCATTACCCGCACCTGTTGGCCCCGCTGGACCTGGGTTTTACCACGCTGCGCAACCGCACCCTGATGGGCTCGATGCACACCGGTCTGGAAGAGAAGCCCGGTGGTTTCGAGCGCATGGCGGCGTACTTTGCCGAACGTGCCCGAGGCGGCGTTGGCCTGATGGTCACTGGCGGCATTGGTCCAAACGATGAGGGCGGCGTGTATTCCGGTGCGGCTAAACTCACCACCGAAGAAGAAGCGCTCAAGCACCAGATCGTAACCCGCGCGGTGCACGAGGCGGGCGGCAAGATCTGCATGCAGATTCTCCACGCCGGTCGTTATGCCTATAGCCCGAAACAGGTGGCGCCGAGCGCGATCCAGGCGCCGATCAACCCGTTCAAGCCTAAAGAGCTGGACGAGGAAGGCATCGAGAAGCAGATCAACGATTTCGTGACCTGCTCGGTGCTGGCGCAAACCGCCGAGTACGACGGCGTCGAGATCATGGGTTCCGAAGGTTATTTCATTAACCAGTTCCTCGCGGCCCACACCAACCACCGCACCGACCGTTGGGGCGGCAGCTACGAAAACCGCATGCGCCTGCCGGTGGAAATCGTCCGTCGCGTCCGCGAAGCAGTCGGTCCAAACTTCATCATTATTTTCCGTCTGTCGATGCTCGATCTGGTTGAAGGCGGCAGCAGTTGGGAAGAAATCGTCACCCTGGCCAAAGCCATCGAGCAGGCCGGCGCGACGATCATCAACACCGGCATCGGCTGGCACGAAGCGCGAATTCCGACCATCGCCACCAAAGTGCCGCGTGCGGCGTTCAGTAAAGTGACGGCCAAACTGCGCGGTTCGGTGAGCATTCCGTTGATCACCACCAACCGCATCAACACCCCGGAAATCGCCGAGCAGATCCTGGCTGAAGGCGATGCCGACATGGTCTCGATGGCGCGGCCATTCCTCGCCGATTCGGATTTCGTCAACAAAGCCGCTGCGGGGCGTGCCGATGAAATCAACACCTGCATCGGCTGCAACCAGGCCTGCCTCGACCACACTTTCGGCGGCAAGCTGACCAGTTGCCTGGTCAACCCGCGCGCCTGCCATGAAACCGAGCTCAACTATCTGCCGGTGCAACAGATCAAGAAAATCGCCGTGGTCGGTGCCGGGCCTGCGGGCCTGTCCGCTGCGACCGTGGCCGCCGAGCGCGGGCATTCGGTGACGTTGTTCGATTCGGCCAGCGAAATCGGCGGCCAGTTCAATATCGCCAAGCGCGTGCCGGGCAAGGAAGAATTCTTCGAAACCCTGCGTTACTTCAACCGCAAGTTGCAGACCACCAACGTCGAGGTCTGCCTGAACACCCGCGTCGATGTGGCGCAATTGGTGGCCGGCGGTTACGACGAGATCATCCTCGCCACCGGCATCGCGCCGCGCACCCCGGCGATTCCGGGTGTCGAGAATGCCAAGGTGCTGAGCTACCTCGATGTGATCCTGGAGCGCAAACCCGTCGGTAAACGCGTAGCGGTGATCGGCGCTGGCGGTATCGGTTTCGACGTCTCGGAGTTCCTGGTTCACGAAGGCGTGGCCACCAGTCTTGATCGCGCGGCGTTTTGGAAAGAGTGGGGCATCGACACGCACCTTGAGGCTCGCGGCGGCGTGGCCGGGATCAAGGCGCAGGTCCATGCACCGGCTCGCGAAGTGTTCCTGCTGCAACGCAAGACCTCCAAGGTCGGCGACGGCTTGGGCAAGACCACCGGCTGGATTCACCGCACCGGTCTGAAGAATAAAAAAGTGCAGATGCTCAACAGCGTCGAATACCTGAAGATCGACGACGAAGGCCTGCACATCCGCATCGGCGAAACCGGCGAGCCACAAGTGCTGGCGGTGGACAACATTGTCATCTGCGCCGGGCAGGACCCGCTGCGTGAGTTGCAGGATGGTCTGGTCGCGGCCGGGCAGAACGTGCATTTGATTGGCGGCGCGGACGTGGCGGCGGAGCTGGATGCGAAGCGCGCGATCAACCAAGGGTCGCGGTTGGCGGCTGAGTTGTAATAGGCAGGTCAATTCTGCCAATGGCTTTCGCGAGCAAGCTTTGCTCCTACACGGTTGAGGTCATCCTCCTGTAGGAGCAAGGCTTGCCCGCGAAGGCGTCCTGTCTGCTGCTAAGATGCCGGCTCTATCCCCAGAGCCGGCCTCAATGCTACTCCCTCCCAACGACTGGCTCCCCCAAGCCCCGCTGCAATCCCTGCACCTGGACTGGCTCACCACCGCCGATATCCAGCTCGCGATCCTGCGTCTGGACCTGATCGACCCACTGATCAGCGGCAACAAGTGGTTCAAACTCATCGAACACCTCAACGCCGCCAATCGGGCCGGTGCCGACGGCATCATTAGTCTCGGCGGTGCTCACTCCAACCATTTGCACGCCTTGGCCGCTGCGGGTAAGCGGCTGGGCTTCAAAACTGTCGGCCTGCTACGCGGTCATCCACAAGACACCCCGACCGTGCAGGATTTGCACGACTTCGGCATGCAGCTGCATTGGCTCGGTTACGCCGGATATCGCGCGCGGCATGAACCGGATTTCTGGCAACCCTGGCAGGCGCTATACCCGACGCTGCAAGCGGTGCCGGAAGGGGGAGGCGGTTTGCGTGGCGCTCAGGGCTGCATGCAACTGAAGGATCTGGTCCGTGCGCAATTGCAGGGATTGGGCTGGAATGACTATGACGGTTGGTGGCTGGCCTGCGGGACCGGCACCACTCTCGCGGGACTGGTGCTAGCCGAGGCGGGCGCGCATCCGGTTTACGGCGCGTTGGCCGTGCCGGACGATCATGGTTTGGCGCAGCAGGTTGAAGAGATTGTGCGCGAGGGCGGGCTGTCGGACCCGGCGTATGAACTGTTCGACGCCAGTCGCGGCGGGTTTGCCAAGGTTGATCCGCTGTTGCTTGAGTTTATCGAGCAAACCGAACAGGCCAGCGGCGTCCCCCTGGAACCGTTGTACACCGGCAAGGCGTTGCTGGGGCTCAAGCAGCAAGTCGAAGCCGGAAGATTTCCTAAGAGTACGCGGCTGATCTTCATCCACACCGGTGGCTTGCAGGGCCGCCGCGGCTTCAACTGACACCGCAGATTCCCCCTGTGGGAGCGGGCTTGCTCGCGAAAGCGGTGTGTCAGTCAGCACAAGTATCGACTGACCCGACGCCTTCGCGAGCAAGCCCGCTCCCACAAGGGGTTTTGTGTTGGCTTCAGGTATTGCGACTGACCCGCTTCGGCATCATTCGCAACAGCGTGTTATCCCCCACCACATAATGGTGATAAAGCCCGGCCACCGCGTGCAGGCCGATCAGCCAATAGCCGATGGTGCCGCCGAGTTCATGCCAGCCCTGAATCCGCTTGGCCAGCACCTTGTCTTCAGAGACCAGCAACGGCAGGTCAAACCCGTAGAACATCACCTGATGTCCCTTGGCGCTGGTCACCAGCCAGCCAAGCATTGGCATGGCGATCATGAACAGGTACAACGCCCAGTGCATCAACTTGGCCAACGTGGTTTGCCAATGCGGCGAAGCGGGGAAGATCTGCGGCGCCGGGCCCAGGCTGCGGGCGAACAGGCGCAGCCACACCAGCACAAACACCGTCAGGCCCAACATGAAGTGCGATTCAGTGATCAGGGTGCGACCACCACTGCCTTTGGGAAAGATCCCGCGAAATTCGATGCAGGCGTAAACCAGGATCAGCAGCACCAGCATCAGCCAGTGCAACGCGATCGACACCGTGCTGTAACGTGAGTCGGAATTCTTCCAGGGCATACGGGGCTCTCCACAGGTCAATGCTCGAAGTGCCGTTCTTGTGCGGCGCTGTGCTTTAACTGTAAGCCTGTTTTGCCGGATTTGCCTTCCTGCTGCTCTGGATCAGGTGAAAGAAACCCTGTAGGAGCGAGGCTTGCCCGCGAAGGCGTCCTTCCAGCCGACATCCATGTTGAATGTTCGGACGTCTTCGCGGGCAAGCCTCGCTCCTACAGGGGCTTGGTGAATCAGTGGGACTGAGGCATCTCGCCGTTGGCCAGGCGCTTGTTGATATCGGCGATGACCTCGGGCAAATCGGTGATCGTGTCGATCATGTAGTGCGGCCGCGAACCCTCGAACATCGCGTGAATGCGCTTGCGTTCGCTGGCCAGTTCCTCGCTGCCGAGGGCCTGATAACCCGCGTAATCCAGGCCCAGCGCATTGCCGGAGCAGATCAGCGCCACGGTCCACATGCCCGCGCGGCGACCTTCAAGAATGCCTGGCACGGTGTCGTCGATCTTCACGCACGCCGCGACATCATCGATGCCCAGGGCGATTACGTTGGCCAGGGCCTGGGCCGGCCATGGGCGACCGTTAGGCACTTCATCGGTGGCGACCACGTGGTCGGCGACGTAGCCGTTGGTGGCGGCCAGTTCCACGACCTTGTCCATCACCTGTTTCGGGTAACCGGAGCAGGAACCGATCTTGATCCCTTGCTGGCGCAGGTTGGCGATGGTTTCCAGCGCGCCGGGGATCAGCGCCGAGTGCTCGGCGATTTTCTCGATTTGTAGCGGCATGAAGCGTTTGTAGATGGCGGTGACATCATCGTCGGTCGGTGTGCGGCCGAACGCTTTGCGGTAGCGCTCGGCGACTTGAGGCTGATCGCACAGGGTGCGAATGTGGTCCCACTTGCCCATGCCCATCGGCCCGCGGGCTTCTTCGATGGAGACCTGGACGTCGAATTCGGCGAAGGCCTCGACAAAAATCTGGGTGGGGGCGAACGAGCCGAAATCGACCACGGTGCCGGCCCAGTCGAGGATGGCGGCCTGGAGTTTGGTTGGGTTTGCGTAGTTCATGGTGATTAAGTCCTGTGGCAACTGGCTAATGGGTTGGCTGCTCTGTGTGGGAGCGGGCTTGCTCGCGAAGGCGGTGTGCCAGTCGACATATTTGCTAAATGACACACCGCTTTCGCGAGCAAGCCCGCTCCCACAAGGGGAATTGCGTTGTGGTTCAGATGTCGAGGACTTCCATTTCGCGCAGTACTTCAGCAATCGCCGCCACCGCCGCGTGCATCTCTGCCTGGTTGACGTGGCCGATGCAGCCGACGCGGAAGGTTTCGACCTGGGTCAATTTGCCGGGGTAGAGGATGAAACCCTTGGCCTTGACCCGTTCGTAAAACTCCTTGAACTGATAGCGCGGGTCGTTCGGCGCGTGGAAGGTGACGATGATCGGCGCCTGGATCGCGGCGGGCAGGAAGCTGCGCAGTCCCAGTTCGGCCATGTCCTCCAGCAGCACCCTGCAGTTGTCGGCGTAGCGCTGATGCCGCGCCGGCAAGCCACCTTCTTCGTTGTATTGCAGCAGGGCTTCGTGCAGCGCCGCGACCACGTGGGTCGGCGGGGTGAAGCGCCATTGGCCGGTCTTGGCCATGTAGGTGTGCTGGTCGAACAAGTCCATCGCCAGGGAGTGCGAGTTGCCGGCGGCATTTGCCAGCGACTCTTTGCGAGCGAAGACAAATCCCATCCCCGGCACGCCTTCCAGGCATTTGCCCGAAGCAGCAATCAGCGCATCGAACGGCACCTGTTGCGCGTCGATGGGCAGGGCGCCGAAGGAGCTCATGGCATCGATGATCAGGCGTTTGCCGTGTTGCGCAGTGACCTGGGCAATTTCCGGCAGCGGGTTGAGGATGCCGGTGCTGGTTTCGCAGTGAATCAGCGCGATGTGGGTGATGCCCGGGTCAGCCCGCAACAGGCGATCCAAATCGGCAGCGGTGGTCGGTTCGTCTTCGGCGGTTTCGAAGGTGCTGAATGGGCGGCCGAGCACTTCGCAGATCTTCGCCAGGCGTTTGCCGTAGGCGCCATTGATCAGCACCAGGACTTTGCCGTCGCGAGGCACCAGCGTGCCGATCGCTGCTTCGACGGCGAAAGTGCCGCTGCCTTGCAGGGGCACGCAGTGGTGGATGCCGGCGCCGTTGATGATCGCCAGCAGTTGTTCGCAGAGGCTGGCGGTCAGTTGGTTGAAGCGGTCATCCCATGAACCCCAGTCGACCATCATCGCCTGGCGGGTGCGGGCCGAAGTCGTCAACGGGCCGGGGGTGAGCAGGATGGGTTCGGCAGTACTCATTCACGTGTCCTCGCAATCGATGGGATGAAGCTACGGGGCTTAAATTGCAATTTGCCGTCGCATCAATCAAATTGTTTATTGTTATGCCAGCCATCAGTGAGGGTTATTCATGAACCTGTTCCAGCTCCGTGCATTCGACGCGGTGGCCCGCGAGGGCAGCTTTACCCGGGCCGCCGCACGGTTGTTCATCAGCCAACCGGCGGTCACCGGGCACATCAAGGCGCTGGAGGAGCACTACCAGATCACCCTGTTGCGCCGCACCGCGCGCCGGGTGGAACTGACGGAAGAGGGCACCAAACTGGCCGCGATTACTCGGGCGATGTTCGGCCTGGCGGAAGAGGCGCAGGTGATGCTGGAGGCCAATCGGCAATTGCTGACCGGGCGTCTGGAAGTGGCGGCGGACGGGCCGCACATGGTCATGCCGATGCTCGCCAGTTTGCGCGCGCGTTATCCGGGGATCACCGTGAACCTGCGTTTGGGCAACGCCCAGGAAACCTTGGCGGCGTTGTTGTCCGAACACGCCGACGTCGCGGTGCTGACCGAAGTCGAGCCGCGCAAGGGCCTGCATCTGCAAGCATTGAGCGAATCCCGGATTTGCGCGCTGGTGCCGGCCGGGCATCCGTGGGCGCAACGGTCGAAGGATGTGCGGATCAAGGAACTGGATCAGGTGATCATGGTGTTACGTGAGCCGAGTTCGATTACCCGGCGCACGTTTGATGAGGCGTGCAGCCAGGCGAAGGTCAGTCCGCGGGTGTTGCTGGAACTGGACAGTCGTGAGGCGGTGACTGAAGCCGTTGCCGCAGAACTGGGGGTTGGCGTGGTGTCGTCGGTGGAAGTCAGCCATGACCCGCGGGTGGTGGCGGTGCCGATTGTGGGTGAGGGGTTGGTCAATCGGCACATGATCGGGTGCATGGAACGGCGGCGGGAATTGCGCTTGATACAGGCGTTTTTTGATTTGGCGCCCCTTCCGAATTGACAACCCTGCCTTGTAGGAGCTGTCGAGTGAAACGAGGCTGCGATCTTTTCCGGCTCACTTGCGTCTCAAGCGAAAGGTCAAAAGATCGCAGCCTCGTTTCACTCGACAGCTCCTACGGGGTCGGCAAACTCTCGCGCACCATCTCCAGAAACGTCGCCACCACCCGCCGCGAACTCTGCTCGCGCAAGCACACCAGCGTCTCCGTCAGGCGCCGCTTGCAGTCGGTGATCGGCAGCGCACACACCCGCGAATCCGCACCAAACTCCGCCGCCGAAACCACGCCAACCCCAATACCCACCACCACGGCTTCGCGCGCCGCTTCCCGGCCTTCAACCTGAATCGCCGGCCGAATCCGAAACCCGGCGCCGGCCATTTCTTCTTCCAGTGTCTGACGCGTCACCGAACCAATCTCCCGCAGCACCAACGGTGTGTCATCCAGGTCCGCCAGGCAGATGGATTCGCGATCCGCCCACGGATGATTCCGCGAAACGAACGCCACCATCGGGTCATTGCGCAGCGGCAACGAGATCAAGCGCTCGTCGCTGACCTCCCGCCCCAGCAGCGCCAGATCAGCCTGATAGTTGAACAGCCGGAACAGCGATTCATCGGTGTTACCGGTTTCGATCTTCACGCTGATGCCGGGGTAGCGTTCGCAGAACCGCGCGATCTGCGGCAGCACGTGCACCGGCGCATCCACGGCGAGGATCAGGCTGCCGGTTTGCAGCGCCCGGGAGTCTTGCAACAGCTCCTGGGCTTCGGCTTCGATGACGAACAAACGCTGGGTGATGCTTAACAAGCGTTCGCCCAAATCCGTCAGGCGCACCGAGCGTTTATTGCGGTGAAACAGCAACACACCGAAGCGTTCTTCGAGTTTGCGCACCTGGTCGGAAATCGCCGGTTGCGTGAGGAATAACCGCTCGGCGGCTTTGGTGAAGCTTCCGTGAACGGCCACGGCGTGGAAGGCTTTGAGCTGGGCGTGGGACACCGACATCGAAACCTCCAGTAACAAGCTGAACTTATATTGGAAATACGATAAATCGATTTCACTTATTAATCAGTAATTGTTTTTATCGGCCTCAGCCCCGGTGACTGGTCAGTCGAACGGCATCGGGTGCCATGAGCCTGCGCGTGCAACAGCAGGACTCATCTGACCGGTATCGCCTCAGGGAAGCAGCGGTATCGCAGTGCTCAACAATAAAAAAACAGGCGTTATTTCTCAATTTCTGCCGGCACACTCACACCCTGAGGTCAGAACCACCATGAACAAGCACATCGGCACCATCAAGCGTTGGCGCGTGCAGATCTTCGCCATCACCTGGCTCGCTTACGCCGCTTTCTACTTCACCCGCAAAGCATTTTCCGTGGCCAAACTGGGGATCGCCGAAGACCCCACCTTCATGCTCGACAAAATGGCCATGGCCAACCTCGACGCGATCTACCTGGCGGCCTACGCCATCGGCCAATTCACCTGGGGCATCCTCGCCGACCGCTTTGGCCCACGCGTCGTAGTGCTCGGCGGCTTGCTGATTTCTGCGGCGGCAGCCCTGGTAATGGGCAGTTTTGCCACGCTGCCGATCTTCGCCACTTGCATGCTGATTCAAGGCCTGGCGCAGTCCACCGGATGGTCGGGGCTGTGCAAAAACATCGGCAGTTTCTTTCCCGCCGAGCAGCGCGGGCGGGTACTTGGATTGTGGAGTTCCTGCTACGCCTTTGGCGGATTGGTGGCGTCACCGTTCGCCGGTTGGTGGGCGTACACGCTGATCGGCACCTGGCATGCAGCATTCATTTCCAGTGCGGCGGTGGTTGGGCTGGTCGCCGTGCTGTTTTTTATTTTCCAGCGCAACAAACCGGAAGACGTCGGCTTGCCCGCCGTGGAGCCTGAGCCGGAGTTGAGCGCCGAAGAGACCTACGCACAAAGCAAGATCAGCGTGTTGGAACCGCTGAAGGAAATCCTGCGCAACCGCACCGTGCTGGTTCTCGGGCTTTCGTACTTCCTGCTGAAACCGGCGCGTTACGCGATTCTGTTGTGGGGGCCGGTGATTGTCTTCGAACAAATGCCCTCCGTGGGCAAGGTCGGCGCGGCGATCATCCCGACCGCGTTTGAACTTGCCGGGTTGCTTGGGCCGATCCTGCTCGGTCTGGCCTCGGACAAGCTGTTCGGTGCCCGGCGCATGCCGGCCTGCGTGATCAGCCTGTTGGCGCTGACGGTTTCCCTGGCGCTGTTCATGGGCGCCTTGCACAGCGGCAGCGTGATGCTGGTGGTGGCGTTGTTGTTTGTGATGGGCCTGACCCTGTACGGCCCGGACTCGATGATCAGCGGCGCGGCGGCGATTGATTTCGGCACCGCCAAGGCCGGCGCCACGGCGGCGGGTTTTGTGAACGGTTGCGGCTCGGTCGGCGCGATTCTCGGCGGTTTGCTGCCGGGCTACTTCGACTCGGTCACCGTGTTCATCATCTTCGCCGGTTGCGCGATGTTCTCGGCCTTCGTGCTGATCCCGCACTGGAACAGCCGCCCGGCTGGCCTGAGTCTCGATTGCGCCTTCGTGCCCAACCAACCGATGACCATCAAACCCCTGCGTACCTGAGGAAACCCCCATGAGACCTTTCTGGCTGGACCAAGCGCTGGCGGCCGAGTCCTGCGCGCCGTGCGAGCCACTGGCGGGCGACACCCGCGCCGACGTGTGCATTGTCGGCGGCGGCTACACCGGACTGTGGACCGCGATCATGCTCAAGGAGCAAAACCCCGAACTCGATGTGTTGTTGATCGAGGCCGACATCTGCGGTGCCGGCGCCAGTGGGCGTAACGGTGGATGTGCGCTGTCGTGGTCGGCCAAGTACTTCACGCTGGAGCGTTTGTTCGGCGTCGAAGAAGCGGTGCGGCTGGTCAAGGAATCGGAGCGCAGCATCTACGCGATCGGCACCTTTTGCGAACAGTACGGCGTGGATGCCGATTACCGCCTCGACGGCACGCTCTACACCGCCACCAACCGCGCTCAATGCGGCTCGACCGACGCGGTGATCGCGGCGCTGGAGCGCAACGGCATCAACTCGTTCACGCAACGGCCGGTGGCGGATGTGCAGCGCATGGCCGGGTCCAGCAAACACCTGGAAGGTTGGTTTTCCCCGGCGGCGGCCAGCGTGCAACCGGGCAAACTGGTGCGTGGCTTGCGCCGGGTGGCGTTGCAACTCGGCGTGCGGATTCATGAGAACACCGCGATGACGGGACTGGAGGAGGGCAAACCGGCGGGGATTCAAACCCCGAACGGCACGGTCCGCGCGGATCGGGTGGTGCTGGCGATGAATGCCTGGATGGCCCGGGCGTTCCCGCAGTTCGAACGCAGTGTGGCGATTGTTTCCAGCGACATGCTGATCACCGAGCCGCGTCCGGAACTGCTGAATCAAATCGGTTTGACCAGCGGCGTCACGGTCCTCGATTCGCGGATTTTCGTGCACTACTACCACAACACCCCGGACGGTCGGATCATGCTCGGCAAGGGCGGCAATACCTTCGCCTACGGTGGGCGGATGCTGCCGGTGTTCGATCAGCCGTCGCCGTATGCCGGGTTGTTGCGCAGCAGCCTGGCGGACTTCTTTCCGGCGTTTGCCGAGGTCAAGGTCGAGGCCACCTGGAACGGTCCTTCGGATCGCTCGGTCACCGGGTTGCCGTTCTTCGGTCAGATGAGCACCAGCGGCAATGTGTTTTATGGCTTCGGTTATTCCGGCAGCGGGGTCGGGCCGTGCCATATGGGCGGGCAGATTCTCGCCTCGATGGTGCAAGGCCTCGACAACCCGTGGACCCGCTCGCCGCTGGTCAACGGGCCGTTGGGTTACTTCCCGCCGGAACCGATTCGTTATCTCGGTTCGTTGATGGTGCGTAATGCGATTCGGCGCAAGGAACGCGCCGAGGATCACGGGCGCCGGCCACGGCATCTGGACGTACGGCTGGCGAAATTCGCGGCGGCGGCGGGGAAGGCGGATAAAGGTTGAGTCGCCACAGTGGTTTGGTGTTGATCAATCGGGTCAGGGTGTATCAGGCCGATTGACCAGCCAATCGAACAACAGCCGCGTATCTCTGCGCGGTGGCGGGGGCTGTGGAGGTTGTGGATTCTGCGCATTTGAAACAGCACAAATAACCGGACGATCCGGGTCACTGTCGAGAAAGCTGATAAACACCTCACTGCCGGCCGTGGGCAACCCTGACGCGGCTACGGCCACTGGCAGCCAGATACCGTCAGCGTCGTGCGCATCTGGGCCCGGCCACAGGCTGACCTGGATCCGGCCCAGTTTATCGAGCATCGCCGCCTGCCCCGGCTCGCCCAGCACTCGCGCGAGTTGATAGCCGGGGATGCTCGGCCTGGGTTGCTTGAGCGTGGGTCGGAATACGGTTGACCAGGGAATCGCGCTGAACCGGTTGCCATAGCAGGACGATTCAAACGGTTCGTCCGCGAGGATCGAGGGTTGCTGCCCCTGATGCTGGATTTCGGTGAGCAGCCATTGATCATTGAAACTCGACACCGGGTGTTGCTCCACCTGCACGATCCGTCCGCTGAGCAAACCGGGCTGGTCGCTTTGGCCGTGGACCTGCCGATGCTGGCAACGCAGCCGCTCCAGGGATCGACGACTGCGTTGATCTCGGTGCAATGGCCCGGTCGCGAGTCGGGTGTTGCTTGCTGGTTTGTCGGTCAGCGGATGATTCGCTGCGCCAAAACTGGCAGCGGCCGTGCTTCTGTCCTGGGCCTGAGTTTGCGGGAGGATCTGCGGCGAATCATGGCGCTGGAACAGTTCGTGGATCGCCGCGAACGCCGGTTCATCGAGGGGGTTGTCATGGAAGGGCGTCAGCACCGGCTCCTGCGGGAAGCTCAAACTGTCATCGGCCAGCACCAGCACATGCCCGTCGCGGCGATGTTCGAAGTGATAGTGGATGCCTTCTTCTTCGCAGAGCCGATGCAACAGGGCCAGGTCGCTTTCTTCGTACTGAATGCAAAAGGGCCGGACCGGATAGTGCCCGGTGTCCAATTCAAAACGGTAGCTGTGTTCGGGCAGGGCGTGTTCCTCGAATAATTGCCGAAGGATGGCCGGCACGCTGAGGCGATGAAACACCCGGCGGGCGGGTTGTTGTTCGAGGTTTTGCAGGTGCGGCACCAGTTCCAGTCGATAGCCGATCCGGTGCAGACCGCGATGCTCGCGACTGGCGCTGTGGAGAATGCCGTGAAAGCCCTGGTCGTCGCCCAGGCTCAGAAAGGCGGGTTGTTGCAGCATCCGCTCGAGGTTCATGGCCGGGGCCAGACCGATGACTTTGATCTCGAATCGATAGGGCTGGTTGAGGCCCTCACGGCCACTGAACTGCAGCACCTGCAAACTCAAATCAGCTTCGACCAGGGTCAGGGTGAAGGGACTTTCCTTGTCGTTGTGCATCGAGTGCGCTTCTGCCGTTAAATACGAGGCGCAGAGGGTACGAAACCACGGCCCTGAATAGTCAGCGCAAACTCACTTTTCAGAATCGCCCTACAAGCCCTGTTGAAGAAGTCGACGGCACGTCGGTAAACAGGATGGAATTTTTGGTCGATTGCCAACTTTAGGCCGTATAAACTTGGCGCCATGCGTCGGCCAATAGATGTCTCGGCGCCACAGATCAAGAGAGTGAGTAATGGGCGCACAGTGGAAGGTTAAACACAAAGAAGCGGCATCCAACGCCAAGGGCAAGATCTTCGGCAAACTGGTGAAAGAAATCACCATTGCTGCGCGTAACGGCGCCGATACCGCTACTAACGCACACCTGCGTCTGGTGGTCGAGCAAGCCAAGAAAGCCTCGATGCCCAAGGAAACCCTGGATCGCGCGATCAAGAAAGGCGCGGGCCTGTTGGGCGAAACCGTGCAATACCATCGCGTGACCTACGAAGGCTTCGCCCCGCACCAAGTGCCGTTGATCGTTGAATGCGTGACCGACAACATCAACCGCACCGTGGCGGAAATTCGCGTGGCCTTCCGCAAGGGCCAATTGGGCGCTTCCGGTTCGGTGGCCTGGGACTTCAACCACGTCGGCATGATCGAGGCGTCCGCGGACAGCCCTGACGCCGACCCGGAAATGGCCGCCATCGAAGCCGGCGCCCAGGATTTCGAGCCAGGGGAAGAAGAGGGTACGACCCTGTTCCTGACCGAACCTACGGACCTCGACGCCGTGCAGAAAGCTTTGCCAGAGCAAGGTTTTACCGTGTTGTCGGCCAAACTGGGTTACCAGCCGAAGAACCCGGTCAGCGGGTTGAGCGATGAGCAAATGGCTGAAGTCGAAGCGTTCCTGGAAGGCCTCGATAACCATGATGACGTGCAGGACATGTTTGTCGGGTTGGCGGGTTAATTTGTTTCGTCAGTAATACCGCTATCGCGAGCAAGCTCGCTCCCACAGTGGTTTTGTGTCGTACACAAAATGTGTGATCAACATAAATCCCCTGTGGGAGCGAGCTTGCTCGCGATTGACTGCGAAGCAGTTACCTGCAATTCAGTTCCCGCACAATCTCGCTGAAACCAGGCCGCGCCAGCACATCCGCCTGACAGCAGCGCCGCTCCAGATCCTCCAGCGCCACCCGATCCGCATCGCTCAACCCCGAATCAATCCGCTCCAGCAACTCCCCCAACAACACCCCGAACGCCCTGACTTCAATGCGTTGCAACGCACGGGTTTCAACCGTATCCGTCGTGGCATGAAACGACGCGCCACCGAAGTCGCCCAGCAAACAATCCCCGTGCTCATTCCACAAAATATTGTGGGCGTAGAGGTCGCCATGGGTGATGCCTTGCTGGTGCAAATGCTCGGCCGCTGACGCAATGCCCTGGGCCATGCGCAGAGCCACGGCGGCGGTGAAACGGGTGTCCTCGGCGTAGACGTCACGGCTGCAGGAATCGAGGCTCGGCAGCCCAGCGAGGTTGCGATAGCTCGGGTCGATCAATTGCATCACCAGCCCGGCCTGGGCTTGCGGATGTTCGACGATGCGCCCTTCGACGCGGATCAGATTGGGGTGCAGCCCGGCAGTGATGCACGCGTTCATTTCATGCAGTGGCGAACCATCGCTGGTCATCTCGCCTTTATAGAGCTTCACCGCGACCTGGGTGGCGGGCAGCTGCGCACGATCCCAGGTGGCGCGATGGATCACGCCGGAAGCGCCTTCACCAAGTTTTTGTTCCAGATGTAGCGCTGACCACGGGATGCTCGGCGTGGCATCGAGGGCGGTGGCATCGGCTTCGGTTTCCAGCGGGTTACCGGCGTAGGCCAGCCAGGTCAGCGCTGGCAGGGTCAGCAGCCACTCGGGCAGCTCAGCAAAACGGTTGGCCGAGAGACGCAGCAGTTCCAGCCGATGCAGCTGCTTCAGGCTCTCGGGCAAGTGCTGCAACTGATTGCCGGACAGCATCAGTTTTTGCATCAGCGGGCGTTCACCCAGCTCGGTCGGCAGTTCGCTGATGCAGTTGTCGGTCAGGATCAGCCAGCGCAACAGCGGCGGCAGGGCGGCGCCTGGCACCCGTTCGATGCGGTTGGCGCGAAAGCCGATCATGCTCAGCGCCGCGCATTGGCCCAGGCAGGCGGGTAGCTCGGTGAACTGATTGTCCGAGCAGAACACAATGCGCAAACGGGTCAGGCGGTGCAGATCGTCCGGCAGGCTGCTCAGGGCATTGCCGCTGAGGTTGAGAATCTCCAGCGAATCCGCCAGGTCGAAGATTTCACGGGGAAACTCCGTGAGGCCGCAGGCCAGGTCCAGTCGAGTGATACCTGCCAGCTCGCCGGCCCGCAGTTGTGCAAGGGTATTCATGAACGGGTTCGCTATTGATCGGGGAGAAGGACGCGGGGTCCTGGAATGGGCGGCATGATAGCGGGAAGTTGTGGTGTCGGTCAGGGCCTCTTCGCGAGCAGGCTCGCTCCCACATTGGATCGCGGTTCCCCTGTGGGAGCGAGCCTGCTCGCGAAGAGGTCGGTCAAATGACTTCTCGGACTTCCACCAACTGCCCCAACCGACTCCGCGTCCGCGCCAGGTCTATGGCATCCCCGCCCAGGCTTTCGCGCAACGAAGACTGCCCCAGCAATACCAGATGCTTGTCCTGATCGTACAAAACGTCGATCAGGTTGATAAACCGCTGCTGCGCGGCAATCGAACAGCCAGCCAGACTCGGCAGTTCATCAATGATCCAGTGATCGAAGCGCCGGCACAGTTCCAGGTAATCCATCACCGCCGTGGGGTGATCGCACAAATCGCTGAAGGTAAAACCGACGGTGCGTCCTTCGCAGTAGCGCGCCAGCAGATGCCGGGTGCCGACGGGTATTGCGATGGGTGCGGCGCGTTCAGGCAGGTTCAACGCCTGACGTTGAAGGCTGGTCGCCGGCCAGACGTATTGGCCTTGGGTAAACACCTGATGGGTATGGCTTCGCGCCTGGCTTCTATAGTCATGCGGGCCGCCGACTTCCATGACTTGCATGCGCGTATTGATCAAGTCGATCACCGGTTTGAAACGCGCGTGATAGAGCGGGTTGGGCAGCAAGCCTTCCGGCGGGTAATTGGAGGTGACCAGCAGCAGAATGCCCCGGCGGAACAGGGCTTTGAACAGACGGGTGATCAGCATCGCATCGCCGATGTCGTGGACGTGAAACTCGTCGAAACACAACACCCGGCAATCCTGCAGCAGCTCATCCAGCGTCGTCGCCAGCGCATCAGACTGCTCGCGATACTTGAACATGCCCTGATGCAACTGCGCAAAAAACTCATGAAAGTGCAGGCGCTGTTTCTGCGCGAGGGGGATGGCCTGGAAAAAGCCGTCCAGCAGCCAACTCTTGCCGCGCCCGACAGCCCCGTGCAGGTACAGGCCGGGCAGGGTTTTCGTCGATGTTCCCAACAGCGTCGTCGCATGCTGGGCCATGCAGTCGATCACTCGCTGCTGGCTGTGGCTGAGGGTGTAGCCCTGAGCGAGCGCCTTGTGCTGGAAGTAATCGTGGATGACGCGATGGCTGGTAGGGAGCGCAACAGCCTTGCCGAACAACCGGCGCAGTGCGGGCCAGCGCGGTGTGAGTCGCGAACGGATTGGCGGTCGAATGGCCACGATATTGTCACCCCCGGGTTCTTCAGGCCGGCTCACCGAGCTGCGGCGGCGTAGTGTAACCAGATGGGGAATCGCCCTACCACTTGTGTTGGCATGAAGGTGGCGCAGTGAGACAGGATTCTGCGGCGTGTACAGCTTATTTGCCGGTGGTGTTTCGACGTTTTTCCAACAAATCGATACAAATTCCCTGTTTTTTGATGGATCCAATCCGCCCGGCAAACTGGCGAAATCCCGTTGCGTTGCTACCCTGATTTTCAGGAGTCACTCCTCACAAGGAACGGGGCCGTGAACGGACGTTGGTTTTTGGCAATCCTGGGCATGATGCTCGGCATGCAGGCATGGGCCGCAGAACTTCAGGTTCAAGTGCGCGTCGATGTGCAGCGTGGCTGCCAGTTGGTCGGGCAACAACGCAGTGCCGGCGTCGAGCAACTGGGCGTGCTGGATTTTGGCAGCACCGCGCGGCTGGATGATCCCGGCGGCCCGTTGAGTGCAGCGCTGATGAGCGAGCGCCTGCCGCGCCTGGAATGCAATCCCGATACCCCTTATCAATTACGCGTCGATGGCGGCCAGCACGGTGGCGTCGGCGATGTGCGCTACATGGCGGGTGCCGCCGAGCACAGCAAACCCATTCCTTACCGGCTCTATCAGGACCCCGCGCGGTTGATCCCGCTGGCGGTGAACGTCCCGATCAGCGGCCGCGTGCCGGACAGCGGTTCCGTGGATTTACCCTTGTATGCCCGTATCGAACGACTGGCGGAGATTCCCCGTGTCAGCCGTTATTCAGACCTGGTGAAAGTAACGGTCACCTGGTAGCAGCAACTGTGTAACTGCCCCCGACGGATTCGGGTGGCGCAGGGAAGGGGACGCTCCTCGTTGAGCGTCCGGGTTTCGGAGTCCTGAGGGAATTGGGATTGGCACGATGACAAGCAGACACTGGATGGTTATCGCCGTGGGCGCACTGCTATTGCTCGCCGAAGACGCCCAAGCGGCGGTCAGCGGGCAAATCAATGCGCGGCTAACCCTCATTGCCGGGTGTGAAGTGACCAATGGCGCCAGCCCGGTCAGCGATGTCGGCAGCCTGGATTTCGGCCAGCAAGGCCCGACCTGGACCAACCCGATCAAAGCCAGCCTCAGCGATAACACGGCGGGCAAACTCAACGTCGCCTGCAACCCCTCGGTCACCGGGTTCACCGTCACCATCGACGGCGGCGCCCATGGTGATGGCACCACTCGACGCCTGAGCAACGGCAGCCAGACCCTCACTTATCACTTGTTCCTCGATGCCTCCGGCAGCCAGAGCTACAGCATCGGCCAACAACACAATTTCGCTGTCACCAGCACCGGCCAGATACCGATCCCGGTGTTTGGCGCGGTGGTGGCGAATACCCGCGCGGTACCGGCCGGTGTCTATACCGACACCCTCACGGTGACGCTCGATTGGTAAACCCGTAGAGGACGGACACCATGCACATGCTCGTATCAAGGATAGGTTTGTCATTGCTCGGCCTGACGCTGGCATCCAGCGCCATTGCGGCCACCACGGTCACTGGCCAGATCACCTCCAGCCTGACCCTGATCAGTAGCTGTCAGGTCAATGGAGCCGGCGGCTCCAGCGGTTTGAACTTCGGCGCCTTGAACTTCGGCACGGCCAACAGTCTGTTCACCGAGGCCGACGCCCAAGTGTTGGGTGGCGGTGGCGGGGCGCTATCGATTCTGTGCTCCAGCGGCACCACGCCAGCGGTGAAAGTCCGGGCCGGCAGCCATGACGGACAGTCTCCCGGAGGGGCCCGCGCCCTGGCCGATGGCAGCGGCAACTTCGTGCCTTACGACTTGTACACCGACGCCGGTCATTCGCAGATCCTGGCCATCGACGGGGTGATCAACCTCGCCGCCAGCACCGGGGTGGCGCAGACCGTGAATATCTACGGCAAGGCCGTGGGCAAAGCCGGATTGCCGGCCGGGACCTACACCGACACCGTCGCCGTCGAACTGACGTTCTAAGGTCATGGCCCGCCATGGATGGGCGGCGCTGGTCCTGCTCTGTGCGAGCAGCGTGCCCTTGCCGCTGGCAGCGGTGACCAGCCAGAGCTTCCAGGTCAGCGCCACGGTGACGGCCGGTTGCCTGGTGGTGGGCGGGGTGTCGAACTACGGCGGCCTGAATTTCGGCAGCCGCTCGGCCCTGGCCACCAGCACGGTGCAGGTGGCGTTGACCGGTGGCGTGCAGTTGCAATGCACGCCGGGGGTGACGCTGAACATGAGCGTCGATGGCGGCCAGTACAACAGCAGCGGCCGGCACATGCAGCGCAGCACCGGCGGCAATCGGGTGGCGTATGCGCTGTTTCGCGATGCGGCATTCAGCCAGAGCCTCGGTATCGGCCAGAGCGTGGCGGTGGCCTACACCGATGCGAACAACATCAGCCTGCCGATTTACGGTCAGGTGCAGTTACCGGGCAATCAGCCTGGGGGGACGTACAGCGATGTGCTGCAGGTGCAGCTGTCGTGGTAATGCGCGGTTTTGATAAGGAGTGGGCAGATGGGGTCGCAGGTCTTGCGCAGCATTGGGTTGGCGCTGGTGTTACTCGGGGTGGCCAAGGTACAGGCCGCCAGCTCGGTGCTGATCTGGCCGATCGATCCGGTGCTGGAAGCCGATCAACAGGCCAGTGCCTTGTGGCTGGAAAACCGGGGCAGCGAGACGGCCAATTTACAGGTGCGGGTGTTCGCCTGGAGCCAGAGTGGCTTCGGCGACCAGTACCAGAACCAGCGCGACGTGATCGGCAGCCCGCCGGTGGCGAAGATCGAGCCGGGCCAGAAACAACTGGTGCGCCTGACCCGCACCCGGGAAATTCCGCCGGGACAGGAACTGGCCTACCGCATCATCATCGATGAAATCCCCTCGGCGACACCGCCCGCGGCTGAAGACGGCAAGACTGCGGCGGCGATTCGTTTCCAGATGCGTTATTCAGTGCCGCTGTTTGCCTACGGCGCCGGGTTGTGGAGCAAGGAAGACGCGACCCGCAAGCGTGATCCCAAAGGCGTGGGTGTGCCGGACCTGAGTTGGCGCAGAGTGGCAGTGGACGGTCGCTCGTACGTGGAAGTGCGCAACCAGGGCGCGGTGCATGCGCGGTTGACCGATGTTGCATTGAAGCAGGGCGGGCAGAGCAAACCGTTGGTGGAAGGGTTGCTCGGTTATGTATTGCCCGGTGCGGTCATGCGCTGGCCTGCACCGGGGGCGATTGCCGGGGAATCGGCGTTGCAGGTCCGAGTCAACGGCGCGGCGCAACTGCAAAGCGTTTCCCCAGCACGCTGACCCGTAGCAGCTGTCGAGCAACGCGAGGCAGCGTTCGGCGGCGAAGCCGTCGTAAACCCTGCGAACACGGTCTACCTGACACACCGCACAGACTGATTTCACGACGGCTTCGCCGCCGAACGCTGCCTCGCGCTGCTCGACAGCTGCTACCAGGCACTGCAAATGGATTTAGGAGGGCACGGTCCATTGACGGACAAAAAGCGCGAATGAGCCAGGGTTGGGCTCGCAGTTTCCAGTGTCCGTTGTGGGCTGCGACCTGCGCATGCTGGCTGATGATCGTCCCGCGCACCGAGGCCGGCGATCTACCGCCGCCGCCCAGCGGCATGGAGGCCGTGGCCGATGCACAGTTGTTTCTGGAGTTGGTGGTCAATCAGATGAATACCGGACGAGTCGTCGCGGTGGAGCAACGGGGCGGACGGTTCTTTCTGCCGGCCACGGCGCTGCGCGACAGCGGCATGAAACTGCCGGATAACATCAGCGCCGAAGTCGACCTCGACAGCTTGCCCGGCCTGCACAGCGAGTACGACAGCGCCGGTCAACGCCTGCTGCTCAACGTACCGCCGGACTGGCTGCCGGAACAGTTCGTCGGCAACCGCGAGGTCTATCCACGCACCCCGGCGCTCAGCAGTTTCGGGGCCTTGCTCAACTATGACCTGTACCTCAACGACACCGACGATGCCGGCACTTACCTGGCGGCGTGGAACGAAGTGCGGCTGTTCGACAGTTGGGGCACGCTGTCCAACACCGGGCAATACCGCCGCACCTTGTCGGGGGATGCGGTCAGCACGTTGAACAACGGTTACCTGCGTTACGACACCACGTGGCGTTTTTCCGATGACGAGCGACTGCTGACTTATGAGGCCGGCGACCTGGTCAGTGGCGCGTTGCCGTGGAGCAGTTCGGTGCGACTCGGCGGGGTTCAGCTATCGAGGGACTTCGGCGTGCGCCCGGATTTGGTGACCTATCCGCTGCCGCAATTCGCCGGGGAAGCGGCGGTGCCGTCCTCCGTGGACCTGTTTATCAACGGCTACAAATCCAGCAGCGCCGATCTGCAACCCGGGCCCTACACCCTGACCAATATTCCGTTCATCAACGGCGCCGGCGAAGCGGTCGTCGTCACCACGGATGCCCTGGGTCGGCAGGTTTCGACCACGGTGCCGTTCTACGTCACCAGCAGTTTGCTGCAAAAGGGCTTGAGCGATTTCTCGGTGGCGGCCGGTACGCTACGTCGCGACTACGGTCTCAAGGATTTCAGCTACGGACCGGGCGTCACCTCCGGCAGTCTGCGTTACGGCGTGAGCGACAACTTCACCCTGGAAAGCCACGCCGAAGCCTCGGATACCCTGACCCTCGGCGGCTTTGGCGGCAACCTGCGGCTGGGCAATTTCGGTGTGCTCAACACCGCCCTCAGCCAAAGCCAGTTCGACAGTGAAAGCGGCCAGCAACTGAGCCTCGGCTATCAGTACAGCAGCCAGCGCTACAGCTTCTCGTATCAGCGGTTGCAACGGCGTGACCAATACGCCGACCTGACGGTGATCGACAGCCCCTACACGACCCTGAGCAAGCGCAGCGAACAGGCGACCCTGAGCCTCAACCTCGACACCTGGGGCAGCCTCGGCTTTGGCTATTTCGATGTGCGCGCGGCGGACGACTCGCGCACCCGTTTGCTCAACCTGACCTGGAGCAAACCGCTGTGGCGCAACACCAGTTTCTACCTGTCGGGCAACCGCGAAATCGGTGACAGCAACTGGGCGGTGCAAGCGCAATTGGTGATTCCGTTCGACCTGCGGGGCAGCCTGGCCATCAGCAGCGAGCGCAGCAAAACCGGGCAGAGCCAGCAACGGGTCAATTACAGTCGCGCCGTGCCTACCGAAGGCGGGCTCGGTTTCAACCTTGGTTACGCGCAGGGCGATGGCCCGGCTTATCGTCAGGCTGACCTGACCTGGCGCCTGCAATCGGTGCAATTGCAGGCCGGCGTCTACGGCACCAGCGAGGCCGAAACCCGTTGGGCCGATGCCAGCGGTTCGCTGGTGTGGATGGACCGTCAGGTGTTCGCCGCCAACCGTATCGACGATGCGTTCGTAGTGGTCAGCACCGATGGTTATGCGGACATTCCGGTGCGCTACGAAAACCAGCAGGTCGGCCACACCGACCGCAACGGCCATTTGCTGGTGCCGTGGAGCAGCGCCTATTACCGCGGCAAATATGAAATCGACCCACTGAACCTGCCAGCCAACGTGCGCAGCCCCAATGTCGAACAGCGCATCGCGGTGCGTCGTGGCAGCGGTTATCTGCTGGAGTTTCCGTTGAGCCGGGTGATTGCCGCGAGCATCGTGTTGGTGGATGCACGGCAGCAGGAATTGCCCCTGGGCAGTGGCGTCGTGCATGAGCAGAGCGGCACGCAAACCGTGGTTGGTTGGGACGGGTTGGTGTATCTGGAAAACCTTCAGGCGCAAAACAATTTGCGGGTGACCCTGGCCGACGGGGGGACCTGTCAGGTTCAGTTCGCCGTGGACATGCAGCAGCAACAGATCCCGCTGATCGGTCCGTTGGTGTGCCAATGAAGTGGATGCTGATGCTGGCGCTGTGGTTGCCGGGCTCGGCGTGGGCGTTGTGCTCGGTGGTCAGCACCACGCCGGTGGCGTTCGGCTCGTTGAGTTCGATTGCGGTGCGCACGACGTCGCAGACCAGTTCCACCACCAATGCCGGGTTGAGTTGCACAGGTTCCTTGCTGTCGTTGCTGACCACCAACGATCACTTCTACGCCACCGTCACTTCCACGCAGACCGGATTGCTCGGCCCGACCGGCGACGTTATCGGCTACACGCTGTACGCCAACAACTCCACCAGTTACCCGCTGACCCGAGGCGTGGCGTTCGACTTTGCGCGCAACGGCATCATCGATGCGCTGGGGTTGCTCGGCAGCGTGGTGCCGAAAACCGCGCCGATTTATCTGGGGACGACGATTGGCAGCAACGTCGCGGCGGGGATCTACACGGAAACCCTGAGCATCGCCTGGAGCTGGAATTATTGCTCGGGCATCGGCATTGGCAACGTGTGCCTGGGTCGCGATATCAACAGCGGCAACACTACGTTGACGGTCAACCTGACGGTGGCGAATGACTGCACGATTACCGCGCCGAACATCAGCTTCGGCAGCGCTCCGGTGATCAGCGCTTTTACGCCGGTTACGGGGCAGACGATCAACCTGGCGTGCACCAAGGGCAGCGCCTACACGGTGGGGTTGAGCGATGGTCAGCAGGCGGTGAGTGTGGGTGGGCGGCGGCGGATGATTTCCGCGGGGAATTATCTGGCGTATGACATTTTCAAAAGCGCGGGTACCACGCGGTGGGGCAGTGTGGGCAGTGCGCGGCGGGCGAGTTCTGATGCGGAGGTGAATCCGGGGAATGGGTTGGGGACTGGCAGTCAGGTCTTCAACTACAACGCCAAAATTTACACCGACCAGACCACACCGCCCGCCGGGACGTATCTGGACAGTGTGGTGCTCGACGTTGGCTTCTGATTACCGCGAACCCTGTGGGAGCGAGCCTGCTCGCGAAAGCGACGGTTCATTCAAAAGGGATGGCGGCTGACAGATTGCTATCGCGAGCAAGCTCGCTCCCACAGTGGATTGGGTGGATTGCAATATTTGTGAACGACGCTGGCCCCCTGTGGGAGCGAGCTTGCTCGCGATAGCGGTGTGTCAGCCACATCAACGCAGACTGACACGACGCCTTCGCGAGCAGGCTCGCTCCCACAGGGTTTTGCGGTGTTTCGCCTAATGAAACTAGCGCTCGATACTCCGGTTCCACCGTGCATTCCACGCCGGGCGCTGTTCGTTTACCTGGTCCCAATCAATCGCAATCGCCGTGTCCAGGTACTTCTTCATCGCCTCAACCTGGCCACGGGTTTTATCGGTGGTCGGCGTGTTGGGGTTCGACGGAATCTGGTCGCCATCTTCAAGCGCAGCGGCTTGCGCGTCCGGGGTCAGCAGGAACGCGGCGAGTTTCTGCGCCAGTTCCGGTTGGGTGTTGTTGGCGATCGCACATTCGGCGACGTTGAGCACCACGGCGCCTTCCTTCGGCTGCGCATATTCCACCGGCATGCCCTTGAGTTTCAGCGCGGTGACCTGAGTTGGCGTCAAAGGGAACAGCGCGGCTTCGTCGGTTTGCAGCATTTCCGAGATTTTCGCCGAGCTCGGGATGTACTCCAGCACGTTACGCCCCACGGTGTTCGGCCAGGCTTTGAAACCCGGTTCAACGTCGGTTTCGCTGCCGCCCTGGATCCGGTTGAACATCAGGAAACCGTGTAAGCCGAAGGTCGAGGAGGCCATCGACTGGAACACCACTTTTTCCTTGAAGCGCGGGTCGGCGAGGTCCATCCACGACGTCGGCGCGGCCCAGCCTTTTTCCTTGAACAGACGCGTGTTGTACGCCAGCCCGGTGACGCCGAGACTGACCGCCACGGCTTCATCCTTGATCCGGCCCTTGGCCGGGATTTGCGCCAGGGGCGGGCTGTCGGCGAGTTTGTCGCACAGGCCCATGGAGATGGCGCGGTACATGATGCCGTCGTCGAGGAACATCACGTGCAATTGCGGATTGCCCTTGCTGGCCTGGACCTTGGCCAGGATGTCGGCGGAGGTCCCCGGCACGATCACGACTTTGACGTTATTGGCTTTCTCGAACACCGGCAGCACCTTGTCGGCGTAGAGCCGCTCCATGGTCCCGCCGTTCATGCCCAGGTAAAGCGTCGGTTCGGCCTGGGCCTGGGTGACCGTGAGCAGGGCGCCCATGCAGGACAATCCGAGCAGTGCAGTACGTTTGAGGTTATTCATTGGCGCGACCTTCCTCTATCAAGCAACGGAGATGGAGTGAAACCGGGTGATGGAAAACGCATCCAGCGACGTTTTTGACGCGCCGCTGCAGATGATCTCGGTGAGCGCCAGGCCCACCGCCGGGCCGATCTGGAAACCGGCGCCGGCAAAGCCAAACCCGTGCAACAGACCGGGTTGGGTGCCGCTGTGCCCGATCACCGGTTGGCGGTCGGGCAGATAACCTTCGGTGCCGCTCCAGGTGCGAATCGCCTGGGCGCCTTCAAGAAATGGATAGAGCTCGACCGCTTGGCGGAGGATTTCCAGCACCGCGTTTTGACCGGGCCGCGCGCGAGCGTCGTCGAGGGCGAAACCCTGGCCGCCGCCCAGCACGCAGTTGCCGCGAGCGACCTGGCGGGCATAGATGCCACCGCCCTCGACCCCGGTGCTGGCGTTCATCACCAGCGGCAACGGTTCGGTGACCAGCATCGCCGGGTGCCCGGCGTGCATCGGTACTGCTTCGCCAAATTGTTCAGCCAATTTTCCGGCCCAGGCCCCGGCGCAATTCAGCAGCCACGGTGCGCGGAGTGTGAGGCCGTTCGCGGTGCTGACGTGAAAGCGCTGGCCATCGTGTTCGACTTGGGTCACGGCACATTGCTCATGAATTTGCGCGCCGTGTCGCCGCGCAGTCTGGGCGAAGGCCGGGGACACCAGTCGCGGATTGGCGTGGCCATCATCGGGGCAGAACGACGCGCCGGCCGCCACATCACCGACCCATGGGAACCGTGCGCGCAACTCGTCGCGTTCAAGGATCTGCAAGTCGAGGCCGAAACCCTGGCTGCTGGCGGCGTAATCCTGCAAAGCGCGCAGGTCGTTGAGGCTGCGGGCCAGTTTCAGGTGACCGCTACGCTGGTACTCGCCGTCGATACCGATCAACTGCGGCAGTTGGGCCCACAGTTCATGGGCCTGTTGCGACAACGGCAGTTGCGACAACGGCCGGCCCTGACGCCGCACGCCGCCGTAGTTCACGCCGCTGGAGTGGGAGCCGCAAAAGTCCCGTTCCAGCAACGCCACGCGGCGGCCGGCCTTGCTGAGAAACAGTGCGGCCGAGGCGCCGACAATCCCGCCGCCAATGATGATGGCATCGACTTCGATCATGGCTCGACCTCCAGGCCAAACGGCAAGGGTTTGATCGGCGACTGGGCGCGCAATCGACCGATCTCCGATATGGAACGCTGGCTTTCGCAGGCGATGATTTCTGCGGCAGCGGCGCCACACATCCGGCCTTGGCAGCGACCCATGCCGACCCGGCAGTGGGCCTTGACCCGGTTGATCTCCCAATGACCTTCGCGCACGACCTGGCGGATCTCGCCGGCCTGCACTTCTTCGCAGCGGCAGACGATCAGGTTGTCGGCGCTGTTGGCGGCCCAGTCATCAGGGAAGACGAAAGCTTGCTCCAGGGCTTTGCGGAACGTGCCGATCCGTGCGAGTGAGTGTTCAAGGACGGCGGGGCGTTCTGGCGGGATCAGGTAGCCACTGTCTTCGAGCAGGGCCAGTGCGGCGCGCTCGCCGGCCATTTCGGCGGCGTCGGCGCCCATGATTCCGGCGCCGTCGCCGGCCAGGTAGACCTCGGCGACACTGCTGCGACCAGCGCTGTCACGTTGCGGCAGCCAGGCACGGTTGAGCGGGTTCCAGGTAAATTCACAGCCGAGCAGGTCAGCGAGTTGGGTTTCGCTGCGCAAACCGTGGGCGAAGGCGACGGCGTCGCAGTCGATTTGCTGTTGGCCTTTGGTGTTGCGCCAGTTCAGCGATTGCACGCGCTGTTCGCCGTTGACTTGAACCAGGCTGGCGCCCTGATGCACCGGGATGCCGTGGGCGGTCAGCCAGCTGCGGTAATAGAGGCCTTTGGCGAGGGTTGCCGGCTGCGAGAGCAGGCCGGGTAAGGCGCGGGCCTGGGCGCTGAAGGGTGAGCTGTCGAGCACCGCAACAACCTTCGCGCCAGCCTTGGCGTATTGATAGGCGACGAGGTACAGCAGCGGTCCGCTGCCGGCGAACACCACCCGTTCACCGATCGCGCAGCCCTGGAACTTCAACGCAATTTGCGCGGCGCCGAGGCTGTAGACCCCCGGCAACGTCCAGCCCGGCACTGGCAGAACCCGGTCGGTGGCGCCGGTGGCGACGATCACCCGGGAGAACTCCAGCCGCGTGGCGCGGCCGTCATGCAAGGTGTCGAGGGCGCCGGTTTCGGCGTTCCACACCAGGGTGTCAGGACGGTAGTCGATCTGCTCGAGCAGCTCGTCGATGGCTTGATGAATCGCCCCGGCCTTGCGCGCTTCAAAGCCATACAACTTGACCGCCGAACGCTTGAAATTCGCCGGCTGCCGCCGATAAATCTGCCCACCACCGCGCGCGGCTTCGTCCAGCAGAATCGGACGCACGCCATGCGCCACCAGCGTCTGCGCAGCACGAATCCCCGCAGGCCCAGCCCCCACAACAATCACCGGACTCATACAAAACCCCCTGTGGGAGCGGGCTTGCTCGCGAAGGGGGAGGCACATTCGATAGAGGTGGCGACTGACACGACGCCTTCGCGAGCAAGCCCGCTCCCACAGTGGATCTCGGTTGGCTGCAAAATTTGTGAACGACGCAAAACCCCTGTGGGAGCGAGCTTGCTCGCGAAGGGGGCGGTACATTCAAAAGGGATGGTGGCTGACAGATTGCTTTCGCGAGCAGGCTCGCTCCCACAGTTGATTGGGGTTGGCTGCAATGTTTGTGAACGACGCAAACCCCCTGTGGGAGCGAGCTTGCTCGCGAAGGGGGCAGCACATTCAACAGGGATGGTGGCTGACAGATTGCATTCGCGAGCAAGCCCGCTCCCACAGTGGATCTCGGTTGGCTGCAATGTTTGTGAACGACGCAAACCCCCTGTGGGAGCGAGCTTGCTCGCGAAGGGGGCAGCACATTCAAAAGGTGTGGTGACTGACATGACGCATTCGCGAGCAAGCCCGCTCCCACAGGGGAACCCGGGTTGGCAGGTGGATTGTGTGTTCATATCGAGCGCCCCGGTTCGCGGTTGATCTGTTGCCCCGGTTCGAGCAGGGTCGAGCAGGCGCGTACCCGGCGGCCGTCGCCCAGGCGTACCCAGCAATCCTGGCACGCGCCCATCAGGCAGAAACCGGCACGTGGCTGCGCGCTGAAGTCGCTGCCGCGCAGGTGGTCGCTGCAGGTCAGCACGGCGGTCAGCACGGTGTCGCCGAGCAGGGCTGTGGCCGGTTGGCCGTCGAGGACGAAGTCCAGGGCCGGGCGGTCGCCTTCGGCCAGTCGTTTCAGCAGAGCCATGGCGCCCTCATTGTTTGCCTACCAGAACCCGATCCAGGCCATAGACCCGATCAAGCAGAATCATCGTCAACGCCGTCAGGCCGATCACCAGTGCCGACACCGCCGCCATCATCGGATCGATGGATTCGGTGGCGTACACGTACATCCGCACTGGCAGCGTCTGCGTGGCCGGCGAGGTGACAAAGATCGACAACGTGACCTCATCAAAACTGTTGATAAACGCCAGCAACCAACCCCCGGCCACCCCCGGCAAAATCATCGGCAAGGTGATTTGCTTGAACAGCGTGAAGCGTCCAGCGCCCAAGGACTGCGCGGCGTGTTCGGCACTGCGATCCAGGCCAATCGCCGAGGCCAGCACCAGCCGCAACACATACGGCGTGATCACCAGCACGTGAGCGAAGATCAGCCAGCCGAAGCTGCCATTCACGCCCATCAGCGCAAACAGCCGCAGCAACGCCACCCCCAACACCAAGTGCGGAATGATGATCGGCGACAGGAACAACCCATTGAAAAAACCGCGTCCAGGAAACTCATAACGGGTGATGGCCAACGCTGCCGGCACCGCAATCAACGTCGCCAAAGTCGCGGCGCAGAACGCCAGAATCAGGCTGTTGTAGAACGCATCGACAAAATCGGCGCGTTCAAAAACCGCGCGAAACCAGCGCAGGGAAAAGTTCGTAGTCGGTAGGCTCAGGGTGTTTTCCGGGGTGAAGGCCACGAGGCACACGACCACCAGCGGCGCGAGCATGAACAGCACCACCAGGGCATGAAACAGCAGGGCGAAAGGACCGTTCTTGGACATGACGAGTTATCCCAATGACTTCTTGTAGCGGCCTTCGATCATCCGGTTCCACGACAGCATGATCAGCAGGTTGAGCAGCAGCAGGGCCACGGCAATCGCCGCGCCCATCGGCCAGTTCAGCTCCGACAGGTATTGGTCGTAGATCAGCGTCGCGACCATTTTCAGGCGACGTCCGCCGAGCAATCCGGGAATCGCGAAGGAGCTGGCGGCGAGTCCGAACACAATCAAAGTGCCGGACAACACGCCGGGCATGATTTGCGGCAGCACCACTTTGCGCATTACCGTGAGATGACTGGCGCCCAGCGATAACGCGGCTTGTTCGGCGGCCGGGTCGAGTTTCTGCAACGAGGTCCAGACCGGAATGATCATGAACGGCAGCATCACGTGGACCAGCGCAATCACCACGGCGAACGGCGTGTAGAGCAGTTTCATCGGCGAGCCACCGAAGGCTTGCAGGGTCTGGTTGACCAGGCCATCGGCACCGAGCAACAGGCTCCAGCCGAAGGCGCGCACCACCACCGAAATCAACAACGGGGTGAGGATCAGGATCAGGAAAATCGAACGCCACGGCGCGCCCATGCGACTGAGGATGTAGGCCTCGGGCACACCGATTACCACGCACAACAGGGTGGTCAAACCGCTGATCCAGAAGGTGCGCAGAAAGATTTCGTAGAAGTACGGATCGCCGAGCAGGCTGCTGTAGTGATCGAGGGTGTAGGCGTCACCGTTGATCCCCGAGCTGTAGTCGAACACGTTGAACGACAGCACCAGCGTCAGCAGTAACGGAATGACCAGCAGGCACACGTACAGCGCCAACGCCGGTGCCGACAGTAAATAGCCTTGGCGCCCCTGACGAATCGAAGCGAGCAGACTCATGCCGACACCTCATCGACACTCAGCACTCGCAACAGCGCCGCGTCCCAGTCCAGGCCCACCACCGTGCCTTCGGCCAGTGGTGCCGAGCCGTCGTTGCGGCGCACCACGCTGAGTTCGCCGAGGGTCGTCGAGACGCCATACAGCCATTGGCTGCCGAGGAAAAATCGGCTGACGATATTGCCTGGCAAGCGACCCTGGCCGGCATCCCGCAGATCGATTTTTTCCGGGCGCAGGCTCAGGGTCAGGTCACCGCCGCTGTGCACCTGAACCACGCCGGCACTGTCACGCTCGCCGGGCAGCAGATTGGCCTTGCCGACGAACCCGGAAATGAACTCGGTGCGCGGATGTTCGTAAAGGGTGTACGGCGCGTCGATCTGGGTGATGCGCCCGGCCTGCATCACCACCACGCGATCGCTGATGGACAGCGCTTCGGACTGGTCGTGAGTGACCATCAGCGTGGTGATCCCGACTTCACGCTGGATGCGGCGAATCTCGAATTGCATCTCTTCGCGCAGGTTGGCGTCGAGGTTGGACAGCGGCTCGTCGAGCAGCAGCACCGGCGGCTCGATCACCAGCGCCCGGGCCAATGCCACACGTTGGCGCTGACCACCGGACAACTCCCGTGGATAGCGTTCGGCGTGCTGGTCGAGGCGCACCAGTTTCAATACCCGCGCCACTCGTTGCTGCAATTCGGCGTTGGGCACTTTGCGCATCCGCAGGCCGAAGGCGACGTTGTCCTGCACGCTCATGTGCGGGAACAGCGCATAACTCTGGAACACCACGCCCAGGCCACGGCTGGCGGGTTTGGCGTGGGTGATGTCGCGACCATCGAGCACGATGCGTCCGCTGCTGACTTCGACGAAGCCGGCGATCATTTGCAACGTAGTGGTTTTGCCGCAACCGGAAGGGCCGAGCAGGGAGACGAACTCGCCTTTCTCCACCGAGAGGTTGGTGGCGACGACGGCGTCGATTACGCCGTAGCGTTTACCGAGGTTTTCAAGTTGCACGAATGCCATAGCTGCGCTCCACCTGAGATTGTTATGCGCGGCCTGAAGGCGCGCTTTTTTGTATGGGCAGATACGAAAGGATGATGCGGGGTGCGTTGGCGCTCGACGTGGGTCGGCTGCCGCTGTTGTTCGAATCGCCCCTGTATGGACGCAGAGTAGGACGAAGAATAGGATGGGCTCAATGGCCTATTTCACTGAAGCGATGACTATTTTCAGTTTCATTCAGTGAGTAAATTTTTTATCGAGAAAACCCATGCCTGATTCCACTGAGCGGAATGAAAACAAAAATGAAGTCGGTGTCGGCGCCGTCTCCCGGCTATTTGCGGTACTGCGCAGCCTCGGTGACACGGTCGAGGGCGGCGAGCGCGTGACGCAACTGGCGCAGCGCATCGGTTTATCGCAACCGACGACCCATCGATTGCTGCGCAGCCTGATGGACGAAGGCATGGTCGAACAGGATGCGCGCAGCAAACGCTATCGCCTGAGCCTGGATTTCTTCGCCCTCGCGGCACGTGCCGGCAACACCGGCAACCTTCGCGAACTGGCGCGCCCGGCGTTGTTGCGGTTGTCGGCTTCGTTGGGGGATTCGTTGTTTCTGCTGGCGCGCAGTGGCTTTGATGCGATCTGTCTGGATCGCAGTGAAGGACCGTTTCCGATCCGCACCTTTACCGGCGACATTGGCGGGCGCATTGCGTTGGGCGTGGGGCAGGGCAGTCTGGCGATCCTGGCGTTTCTGCCGGAAGAAGAGCGGGACACGGTGATTCACTACAACCTGCCGCGGCTCAAGGATTTCCATTTGTATGACGAGGTGTTCCTGCGCTCGGAAGTCGAGAGCGTGCGGGCGCTCGGGTATGCCGGGCGCAATACCGGCGTGTTGCAAGGCATGGCCGGGGTGGCGGTGCCGATTCTGGACCGTGACGGGCGAGCGGTGGCGGCGTTGAGCGTGGCTACCGTGAGTGATCGGCTGGGGCCGGATCGGTTGCCGACGGTGGTGGAAATGCTCAAGCGCGAGGCGGCGTTGATCGGGCCGCGGATTAATCCGTTTGATCCTTTACTGCGGCGGCCTTCGCAAGTCTTCGGCCAGAACTGAGTACATAGATCCCCTGTGGGAGCGAGCCTGCTCGCGAAAGCGGTCTGTCATTCAACATTGATGACGACTGATCTACCGCTTTCGCGAGCAGGCTCGCTCCCACAGGGGGATTTTTGTTGTGGTCAGAACTGCACGGTCTGCTTGAGCATCCGCGCCGCCGGCGTATCGCTCGGGCTGACCATCGCGTAGTTGTACCCGGCACCCGACCAATACTCAGCCTGCAACTCCCCATCGCTGCGACTGCCCCGTGGCAGCAGGTAGTTCTTCGGCCCCGGCGGCCGCACATAGAAACTGATCTTGTGCCCGCCCTGGTCCTCGTAAACCACCATCGCCGCCGGCCCTTGCTCGGTGCTGAGCAAGCGCCCGCTGACCGGTTTGAACCCGGCACTCGACAGATCCGGCAAACGATGGGCCTGGGTGAAGTAACGGTCGAGCCAGCCCTGAATGTTGCCGTCGTCGTTGACCTTGTAGTCCGCCGGCAACATGCCTTGCTGGGCAAACAGCCGATAGGCCTGCATCGCATCGGCCATCGGCGCCTGGGTGCTGACCAGGGTCATCTCCCGCGCCTGCCAGCCACTGATTCCGCCAAGACCGACCGCAATCAGCAACACCGCCGCGCTCGCCAAGTGCCGCCGGGACTGACGCTTGAGGCGTTGGCGAATCAGCGCCAGATCAAGCTCCGGGTTGGCCGGTTGCTGCAACGCACCGCCAAGGGCCGCGCGCAGTTGCTGGGCGTCGTGCTGCCAGGCGCGTACCTGCTCGGAAATGTCGGTGTTAGTCGCAAGAAAAGTCTCCACCAGACGTCGGTCGGCATCGCTGAGCTGGTGATCGACGTAGGCGTGCAGGTCACGCTCGCTTGGGGGCATGCTGATCATTTGAGTCTCCGCAGGGAAGGGCGGCTGATTTCGCCGTCGCTGAGTTCGCGCAAGGCCTGGCGGGCGCGGGACAGGCGGGACATCACGGTGCCAGTCGGGACGCCGAGAATCTCGGCGACCTCTTTATAGGTCAGGCCTTCCACCGACACCCACAGCAGCAGGGCGCGCTGTTCGGTGTTGAGTTGGTCGAAGGCTTGCAGGGTGGTTTGGGCAATCACGCTGCGCTCGGCCGAGGGGTGCGCATCGTCACGGCCGGTAAAGAATTCGAGCATCCGCGCATAGCGCCGGGAACGCCGGTGAGCGTCGAGGAACTGTCGATACAGAATCGAAAACAACCACGCGCGCAGGTCGCCGTCGGGACGTTTGTCACTCCAACTCGACAGCGCTCGCTCCAGGCTGGCCTGGACCAGGTCATCGGCGCTGCTGGGGTTGCGCGTCAAAGACACCGCGAACCTGCGCAATCTGGGAATGATTTCTCTCAGTTGTTCGTCGATATCGTTCATGAAGTTCTGGCTAGTCACTACGCTGTGGACTAGGAAGACGCCCGGGATTCGAGGTTATTCCACGCTCGTAAAAATAAATACCGGGCGATGGAATAAAGCTGCGCGGGGTGCGTCTGCTTGGTTCTTCTCACTTGTGGCCGATGGCCCTGGAGTCTTTCATGGTAGATCGCTCATCACCGCCCACCCGGCCACCCTTGAGTGCCGCGAGCCTGACGTTGCGTCTGGCCGGCATCGCCGTGATCGTTGCGGCAGTGGCCGGGGCTTTTGCCTACGTCAACGGCACCTTTGACCCACAACGCTTGACCCCGAAAAAACTGATCAATGTGCTGGAAACCAACAACGGCGTACACCCCGGGTTCCGGCGCAACCACTCTAAAGGCGTGTGCGTGATCGGGCATTTCGAGAGCAGCGGTGAGGCACGCAGTTATTCCACCGCCCAAGTGTTCAATGAGCCAAAGACTCCGGTAGTCGGACGTTTCGCACTGCCGGCCGGTAATCCTTACGCGCCGGACAGTGCCGTACCGATCCGCAGCCTGGCGTTGCGTTTCACCCAGTCCAACGGCCAACAGTGGCGCACCGGGATGAACAGCATGCCGGTGTTCCCGGTGGGCACGCCCGAGGCGTTCTATCAGTTGCAACAAGCGCAGTCGCCGGACCCGGCCACGGGTAAACCGAACCCGGCGCTGGTCCCCGCGTTTTTTGGTTCGCATCCTGAGGCCGGGCCGTTCCTGGCCTGGATCAAAACCGCCAAGCCGTCGGCCAGTTACGTGACGGAAACCTACAACAGCGTCAACGCGTTTTACCTGGTGAATGCATCCGGGCAGAAGCAGGCGGTGCGTTGGAGCATGGTGCCGGTGGTGAAGGACGCGGCGGGTGCCACGGCGCCTGAAGGCGCGGATTTCCTCGAAAAAGATTTGGTGCAGCGGATTTCCACAGGCCCGTTGCGTTGGCAGTTGAACATCACCCTGGCCAATCCGGGTGATCCGGTGAACGACGCCAGCAAGGCCTGGCCCGAGGACCGCAAAGTCTTGAATGCCGGGACCTTGGTGCTCGAAGCGACCCAGCCACAACTGAACGGCGAGTGCCGTGACATCAACTACGATCCGCTGGTGTTGCCGGCCGGGATCGAAGGCTCCGACGACCCGCTGCTCGCCGCGCGTTCCGCCGGTTACGCCAGTTCGTACTTGCGTCGCACCAGCGAAGTCAATCAGTTGCCCGCCGCCAAACAGGAGGCTCAACAATGAGCGCCCAACCCAAGCATTTCGTCCCGCTGGCGCGCCTGCTGCACTGGCTGATGGCACTGATGGTCATCGCGATGCTGTTTATCGGTGCGGGCATGGTGGCCTCGGTGTCCGAGCGGCATGAGTGGCTGATTCATCTGCACAAACCGTTGGGTATTGCGATTTTGCTGTTGGTGATCGTGCGCCTGGCCGTGCGGTTTTCCACGCAGCAACCACCGCTGCCGGCGGACCTGCCGGGTTGGCAGGTGCTGGCGGCCAAGGTGTCGCATGTTTTGCTGTACGCACTGATGCTGATTTTGCCGCTGCTCGGTTGGGCGATGATTTCGGCGGCGGGCGATCCGGTGATGCTCAGCAGTTCGTTGCAGTTGCCGTCGATTGTGCCGGCCAATGCGCAGGTGTTTGCGGTACTGCGCAAGGCGCATGGGTATTTGGCGTATCTGTTGTTCCTGACGGTGCTGCTGCACCTGGCGGCGGCGTTGTTTCATGGCTGGGTGCGTCGCGATGATGTGCTGGACAGCATGTTGCGAGGCAAGGATCGCGGTTGACCTGAACCCCCGCTGAACCAGTGTGGGAGCGGGCTTGCTCGCGAAGGCGGTCTGTCAGTCGACATTTCTATCGACTGACATGGCCTCTTCGCGAGCAAGCCCGCTCCCACAGGATTGGAGTGTTTTGGCAGGTAGGGTTCGCCACCAATAGATCAGCGCTACGGCGTTGATACCGGCACCTAGTAAGCAAACGCCAACCCAACCACTCCACGCATACATCGCCGTCGAACCAATCGACCCCAGCGCACTGCCAATCGAATAAAACAGCATGTACCCGGCAGTCAGTCGGCTTTGCGCTTCCGGCCGCACGCTGTAGATCATGCTCTGGCTGGTGACGTGCACGGCTTGCAAACCCAAATCCAGAGTGATCACCCCAAGCAACAACGCCCACAGCGAAGATTGAGTGAGGGCGATCGGTAACCACGAAGCAAGCATCAGCAACAGCGACAGGCCGCTGGTCCATTGGCCGAGACCACGATCGGCCAGATGCCCGGCGCGGGCGGCGGCCAGTGCACCAGCCGCGCCGGCCAGTCCGAATAATCCGATTTGTGTGTGGGACAACGACAGCGGCGGGGCGCTCAGGGGCAACACCATCGGCGTCCACAACACCATGGCGCTGGCGAAGGTCAGCAGGGCCAGGATCGCTCGTTGGCGCAGCACCGGTTCTTCCTTGAACAGGCTGAATACCGAGCCGATCAGCGCGGCGTAAGTGTGGGTCGGTTGCGGGGCTTCCTGTTTGGGCAACACGCGAAACAACAGCAACGCCATCAACAGGGTCAGCCCCGCAGACAACAGATAAATCGAACGCCAACCCGCGAGATCCGCCATGCCACCGGCCACGGTACGCGCCAGCAAAATTCCGACGACGATGCCGCTGGTGACCACGCCCACCACGCGTCCGCGCTGGGCTGGAATCGCCAGGGTCGCCGCGTACGCCACCAACACCTGCGTCACCACCGCCAACAACCCGGTCAACGCCATGCCGATCAGCAGCCAGGTGCTGTTTTGCGCGAAGGCGATCATCAGCAAAGCCACTGCCGACAGCAGCGTTTGCGTGACGATCAGGCGCCGCCGGTTGAGCAGATCCCCCAGCGGCACCAGCAACAACAACCCGACGCCGTAGCCGACCTGAGTCAGGGTGACGACGATGCCGATGGTCGCCGGGTTCATGGCGAAGGCGTCGGCCATGGCATCGAGCAACGGTTGGGCGTAATACACGTTACCGACGGCCAGTCCGCAGGCAACAGCGAACAGCAGCACCACGCCGCTGTTCAAAGAATGATTGGGCTTCATGCCAGGCTCCTGATGTGGTTTCAAAATAAAACCAGTTGTACGGTAAGCAGACTGGTTTTATATTGCAACCACATTTGCAGTCTGCGAGCGCGATCATGGTCAAACGAACAAGCATGCAAGGCGCCGAATGCCCGGTCGCTCGGTCACTGGATGCCATTGGCGATTGGTGGTCGTTGCTGATCGTGCGCGATGCGTTCGATGGCATCCGCCGGTTCGGTGAGTTTCAGCGCAATTTGGGCATGGCCAAGAACATCCTCTCGGCGCGCCTACGCACGTTGGTGGCCCACGGGATTTTTGATCTGGTGCCGGCGTCGGATGGCAGCGCGTATCAGGAGTACGTGCTGACGGAAAAGGGTAAGGGCCTGTTCCCGTTGATCATCGGCTTGCGGCAGTGGGGCGAGGCGTTTTTCTTTGAGGCGGGGGAGGCGCATTCACGGGTGGTGGATCGTGAACAGGGGCGGCCGGTGCGCACGTTGGAATTGCGCGCCGAGGATGGGCGATTGTTGGGGCCGGAGGATTGTGTGCGGGTGGTTCCGGAATGAAAGATCAAAAGATCGCAGCCTTCGGCAGCTCCTACAAAAGCGCGATCTTTTGATCTTAGAGGGTAATCAACGCAACGTATCAATCATCTCGGCAACAGTCGTCAGCACATCTTTCCCCAACTGCTTGGAGCGTTTGCCCGACCAACCCGTCAGCGCATTCGGCGCATCGTTGTTGTCTTTGAACGGCATCTCCAGGGTCAGCGACAGGCAGTCGAACTTCTGACCGACGCTGTTGCAGGCCAGGGTCATGTTGGCTTTACCCGGCAAGTCACGGGTGTAGCCGTGCTTGGTCTGGAAGTCTTTGGTCAGGTGCTTGAGGTGATCGCGGAAGTGGGTTTCGAGCTTCTCGATCCGCGGCGTATAACCGGGGTTGCCTTCACAACCGGCGGTGAACACGTAAGGGATTTCTTCGTCGCCGTGGACGTCGAGGAACAGATCGACGCCGTACTTTTCCATCTGCTGCTGAGCGAACAGAACTTCCGGGCTGATCTCCTGGTTGGCGCTCTGCCAGGCGCGGTTCAGGTCCTGGCCCATGGCGTTGGTACGCAGATGGCCGTGGAAGGCGCCGTCCGGGTTCATGTTGGGGATCAGGTACAGGTCGGCGCTGGCCAGGAGTTTTTTCAGTACGGGATCGTCATGTTTTTCCAGGCGTTCGATCACGCCTTCCATGAACCACTCGGCCATGTGCTCGCCCGGATGCTGTTGCGCGATGATCCAGATCTTGCGCTGACCTTCGGCGCCGCTACCTTTGCGCAGCAACTGAATATCCCGGCCTTCGGCGCTTTTGCCGGTGGCCAGCAGTTCAGTGCCGGCCTTGCTCAGCGCCTGTTCGATCAGCCAGTCATGGCGACCGCGGCTGTAGGGTTCGAAGTAGGCAAACCAGGCGTGGGTGGCCGTGGCTTCGAGGCTGAAGCGCAGGCAGTCGCCTTCGAAAATGGTCGGTACGCGGAACCAGTTGACGTGGTCGTAGGACGCCACCGCCTGATAGCCATCCCAGGCTTTGTTGTACGAGGATTTACTGGCGTTGTTCAGGCGAAACCAATGCTCTTGACCGACATGCAGACCGCTGGCCTTGAAGTGGAACCACTGGAAATGCTGGCTGCGCGTGTCTGGCTTGATTGCCAAAAGCGCTTGCAGAGGGTTGCTGATGTCCAGTACTTCAATGTTGCCGCTGTCGAAGTTGGCAGTGATGTCGAAAGAGGATTTAGCCACGGTCATAGTCGATTCCTGATTATGATTTTATGGCTGCTACTTTACACGCAAGGTGGGGATGAATCGGGGGAAAATTGCAGATGTAGCGGGGGGCGTCCTCCTTGACGCCGAAGCAGCTTAGAGACTGTGTGATTGATTCTCAAGTGCTATTTTGGATTAGTTTGGCCCAATGCTGCCGGGCTTCTCTTGCCAACGGATATTCTTTTGATATCATGCCGGCCATCGAATTAGCAGCACCTACAGTCTTCATTAGCCTGAAGCCAAAGCCAGAATAACTGGCAAAAAAAAGACCCGGCAAAAAGCCGGGTCAAAAACCGTGATTAGCCTGATGAGGAGATAGTCCAGGAGACCGACCTAAGGTCCTCTGGTCCATCGACTGATCTCGCGACCAGCTGCATGCAATAATAATCATTCTCGTTTGCAAGTCAAATGATTTTATCTGCTCGATTGGAAAATTCTTTCCTTTCCTCCTGCAATACTCATCCGCCTCAGTCGTGCTGATCGCCATCCAGGGATCGGTCGACCATCGCCTGCGCCATATCGATCATGTGCACCACCGAAAACGCCAGCGCCCGGTTTGCGCCTTGCAGGTTGTCGGCCGATTCCTGTGCGGTGGCGGCGGCGCAGCGCAACAGATCGGACGCATGAACCAACGCTTCTTCACTGCTGATGTTACGGTTGACGTCGAAAAAGCGTGCCTGGACTTCCACCTCTGAAACAGCTGGTTTCAAGTAATAATCCAGCGCCCGTTGCGCGGCAGCGGTGCCTTTTGGCGAAGTGAAGGTGGTGTCGAACTGGGTGTCGGCCGTGTCGTGGCTGGGGATGGTCATGATGATTGCAAACTCCGTGATAGATTCAGATCCGTGATTCCATCCTAGTACGTACAGTATTTGTGACCAGAGTTTTAATACTACAATTTGTGTTTTGTTGGCCGGAGGCGCCCACGTATCGTGCCGCACATGGATAAATGGATTGAATTGGTCAAGGCCAAAATGAGTGAACTCAAAATCACTCAAATAGAACTCGGAGAGCGCCTCGGGATGTCCCAGGGCGGCGTCGGCCACTGGCTGAACAAACGCCGCGATCCTGGCGTCGTCAACATGAACCGTGTGTTGAAGGCGTTGGGCATGGACTTCCTCGAAGTGGCGCTGGTGATCCGCGAACGGCTCGCCCTTGAAGAGGAAGAGATACCCCTGGCGCTCAAGTACAACCCGTACTTCCGCTACCCGGTCAGTGACTGGAAGGAGCCGGCGCAACTGCGCGATGGCGAGCTGACGGTGTATCGCAAGGAGGAACGCTTCGAGCTGACCGACTACCACTCTCAGGGCCCGGCCTTCTGGCTGAGTGTGGTGGGCGACGCGATGACCGCGCCAACCGGCATCAGCATCCCCGAGGGCATGATGATCCTGGTGGACCCGGCGATTGTGCCGGAGCCGGGGAAACTGGTGATCGCCCAGTGGCCGGACAGTTCCGAGGCGACGTTTCGCAGGCTGATCGAAGAGGGCGGGCAGCGTTACCTGGTCCCGCTCAATCCGACGTATCCGAAAGCCCTTTTCACCGAGGAATGCCGAATTATCGGTGTGGTGGTTCAGGCAACAGCCAAATTCTAATCAGATCGGTCCTCGCAATGCGTAGGACCGATCTTCATTTCATGCTTCTTCCAACTCGACCAACGCACTGCCTTCACTGACCATCTCGCCTTCCTGGCAATACAACGCCTTGATCACTCCGGCATGGGGTGCACGAATACTGTGCTCCATTTTCATCGCCTCCAGCACCACCAGTTGCGCGCCGGCTTCGACCGTTTGCCCGGCCTCCACCAACACGCGAACAATGCTGCCATTCATCGGCGCGGTCAGGCCGCCCTGATGGCTGTGGCTGGATTCGACCGCAGCGATCGGATCGTAGGTTTCGACCCGGTGCAGCTCACCTTCCCATTGCAAGTAAAGACAGTCACCACGGCGAATGGCCCGATGCTTACGGCGCACGCCGTCGTGCTCGGTCAGCAATTGCTCACCCTTGAGTTGTGCGGTACTCAAATCGCCCAGAGTCAACGCACGATCCTGGCCCTCGCAACTCAGATGCAGGGTGATTTCTTTCGGCAGACCCGCGCGGAAACCACTGTTGATCGCCCACGGCGAACTCGTGTCATCGGCACGCAACGCTGACGGCTGACTCTGTGCAAACCCTTGAGCCGCCGCTTGCCAGAACCCATCGCTGAGGTCGGCAGGCGCTGGCAGCAGTTGCTCCTGATAGCGGGGAATAAATCCGGTATCCAGTTCCGCCGCCGCGAAGGCGGGATGGCCGACGATCCGGCGCAGGAAGTTGATGTTGGTCTTGAGCCCACCGATGGCGAACTCATCCAGCATGCTCAACAATCGCAGGCGCGCCTGTTCACGGTCCTCGCCCCAGGCAATCAGCTTGCCGAGCATCGGGTCATAGAACGGCGAGATCTCATCGCCTTCTTCGACGCCACTGTCCACACGACGACCCGGACCCGGGGCGGATTCGCGATACAACGCCAGGCGCCCGGTGGCCGGCAAGAAATCATTGCCCGGATCTTCGGCGTACAAACGCACTTCAATCGCGTGCCCAATCAGCGGCACTTCAGCCTGGGTCATCGGCAAAGCTTCACCGCGCGCCACGCGAATCTGCCAGGCCACCAGATCGAGGCCGGTGATGGCTTCAGTGACGGGGTGCTCGACTTGCAGGCGGGTGTTCATCTCCATAAAGAAGAACTCACCGCGCGAATCCAGCAGAAACTCCACCGTACCCGCGCCGACGTAACCGATGGCCTGGGCCGAACGCACGGCCGCTTCGCCCATGGCCCGGCGCAGTTCCGCGCTCAGGCCCGGGGCCGGCGCTTCTTCGACGACTTTCTGGTGCCGGCGCTGAATCGAGCAATCCCGTTCATTCAGATACAGGCAGTTGCCGTGTTGATCGGCAAACACCTGGATTTCCACGTGACGTGGCTTGAGCAGGTACTTCTCCACCAACATCCGCGAATCGCCGAACGACGATTTTGCTTCACGCTGGGCCGAGGCCAGGGCTTCGGCCAACTGGCTGACGTCCTCGACCACTTTCATGCCTTTACCGCCGCCACCGGCCGTGGCCTTGAGCAGCACCGGATAACCGATGCGTTCGCAGGCATCGCGGAAGGTGTCGAAGTCCTGAGCCTCGCCGTGATAGCCCGGCACCAACGGCACGCCGGCGGTTTCCATCAAGGCTTTGGCGGCAGATTTGCTGCCCATCGCATCAATGGCGGAGGCGGGCGGGCCGAGGAAAATCAGGCCGGCTTCTTCAATCGCACGGGCGAACCCGGCGTTCTCGGACAAAAAGCCATAACCCGGATGAATCGCCTGGGCGCCGCTGGCCTTGGCTGCGGCGATCAGTTTGTCGATTTGCAGGTAGCTGTCGGCAGCTTTACTGCCGCCAAGGTCCACGCGGATATCCGCTTCGCGGCTGTGCCGGGCTTCACGGTCGGTGGCGCTGTGCACGGCGACGGTGGTCAGGCCCAGGGCTTTGGCGGTGCGCATCACGCGGCAAGCAATTTCGCCACGGTTGGCCACCAGCAGGGTGGTGAGAACAGGTGCGCTCATCAACGCGGCTCCTTGGTGGTTTCGGCTTGCCAGTTCGGCGGACGTTTTTGCAGAAAGGCGCGCAGGCCTTCCTGGCCTTCAGGGCTGACACGAATGCGCGCGATGGCGTTTTCGGTGTAGCGGCGCAGGGCCGGGGTCAGTCCGCCGTGGCCGACTTCACGCAGCAAGTCCTTGCTGACGCGCATTGCTGCGGGACTGTTGAGCAGCAGATTGTCGATCCACTGCTCGACTTTCTGCTCCAGCTCCGCGACTGGATAACTCTCCGACAGTAAACCGATTTCCCGCGCGCGCTGCCCGCCGAAACGTTCAGCGGTCAGGGCATAACGTCGCGCTGCGCGTTCGCCGATGGCTTGCACCACGAACGGGCTGATCACCGCAGGCGCCAGGCCGATACGCACTTCCGACAGACAGAACTGCGCATCATCGGCGCCAATCGCCATGTCGCAGCAGCTGATCAGGCCCAGTGCGCCGCCAAACGCCGCGCCTTGCACCACGGCCAGGGTCGGGATTTTCAGCTTGGCGAGGTTGTACATCAACTCCGCCAGTTCCCGGGCGTCGTCGAGGTTGGTGTGGTAGTCGAGTTCGGCCGATTGCTGCATCCAGGCCAAGTCGGCGCCGGCACTGAAATGCTTGCCGCGTCCGCGCACCAGCAGGAACCGCAGGCTGGCGTCGCCCGAGACTTTGTCCAGGGCGAGGATCAGTTCACGGATCATCTCGGCGTTGAACGCGTTGTTCTTTTCTTCACGGCTGAGCCACAGGGTCGCGAAACCCCGTGGGTCGGTCAGCAGTTCGAGGGTGTTGAAGTCGCTCATATTGGTTCGTCTCCACAACTCTTGCTTGTAGGAGCGAGGCTTGCCCGCGAAAGCGGTTTTTCAGTCACATCTATATTGGATGTACCGACGCCTTCGCGGGCAAGCCTCGCTCCTACAAATCACATCCGGAACACGCCGAAGCGGCTCGGTTCGATTGGCGCGTTCAGCGACGCGGACAAGGCCAGGGCCAGTACATCGCGGGTCTGCGCCGGGTCGATGACGCCGTCGTCCCACAGTCGTGCGCTGGAGTAGTAGGGGTGACCCTGCTCTTCGTACTGATCGAGAATCGGCTGCTTGATCTCGGCTTCCTGCTCGGTGCTGAAAGCCTGGCCACTGCGTTCGGCCTGCTCGCGCTTGACCTGCACCAGTACGCCGGCCGCCTGTTCGGCGCCCATCACGCCGATACGCGCATTCGGCCACATCCACAGGAAACGCGGATCGTAAGCCCGGCCGCACATGCCGTAGTTACCGGCGCCGAAGCTGCCGCCGATGATCACGGTGAATTTCGGCACCTTGGCGCACGCCACGGCGGTCACCAGTTTGGCGCCGTGCTTGGCGATGCCGCCGGCCTCGTATTTCTGGCCGACCATGAAACCGGTGATGTTCTGCAGGAACAGCAACGGAATGCCGCGCTGGCAGGCCAGTTCGATAAAGTGCGCGCCTTTCTGCGCGGCTTCGGCGAACAGGATGCCGTTGTTGGCAAGGATCGCGATTGGGTAACCGTGCAAGTGGGCAAAGCCGCACACCAGGGTGGTCCCGAACAGCGCTTTAAATTCGTCGAACACCGACCCGTCGACCAGCCGCGAGATCACTTCGCGCACATCGAACGGCTGCTTGGCGTCGGCCGAAACCACACCGTACAACTCGTCGCTGCTGTACAGCGGCGCAATCGGCGTGCGTTGTTGCAGTTCGCCGAGTTTGCGCCAATTTAGGTTGGCGACGCTGCGTCGGGCGAGGGCGAGGGCGTGTTCATCGCTCTCGGCGTAATGGTCGGCGACCCCGGAAATCTTGCAGTGCACATCGGCCCCGCCCAGATCCTCGGCGCTGACCACTTCACCGGTCGCGGCTTTCACCAGCGGCGGGCCGGCGAGGAAAATCGTCGCCTGGTTGCGCACCATGATCGCTTCGTCGGCCATCGCCGGCACATAAGCGCCGCCAGCGGTGCACGAGCCCATCACCACGGCAATCTGCGGAATGCCCATGGCACTCATGTTGGCCTGGTTGAAGAAGATCCGCCCGAAGTGCTCGCGGTCCGGAAACACTTCATCCTGACGCGGCAGGTTGGCGCCGCCGGAGTCCACCAGATAGATGCACGGCAAGCGGTTTTGTTGGGCGATGGTCTGGGCGCGCAGGTGTTTTTTCACGGTCAGCGGGTAGTACGAGCCACCTTTAACCGTAGCGTCGTTGGCGACGATCATGCACTCGACGCCTTCGACCCGGCCGATCCCGGCAATCACGCCGGCCGCCGGAACGTCTTCGCCATACACCGCGTAAGCCGCGAGTTGGCTGATTTCGAGGAACGGCGAGCCCGGATCGAGCAGGCGATTGATCCGCTCACGGGGCAACAGTTTGCCCCGCGATGTGTGGCGCTCTTGCGCCTTCGGGCCGCCACCTTGCTGCACTTGGGCAAGCAGGGTGTGCAGGGCGTCGACCTGTTCGAGCATCGCCGCGCTGTTGGCAGCGAACTCCGCCGAACGGGGGTTGAGCTGGGTATGCAGGATAGCCATGGACAGCTCCGTTTAGCGGGTTTCGTTGAACAGTTCGCGACCGATCAGCATGCGACGAATCTCACTGGTGCCGGCGCCGATTTCGTACAACTTGGCGTCCCGCAGTAGGCGTCCGGCCGGGAATTCATTGATGTAGCCGTTACCACCGAGAATCTGGATCGCGTCGAGGGCCATTTGCGTGGCGCGTTCGGCGCTGTAGAGGATCACGCCCGCCGCGTCCTTGCGCGTGGTTTCGCCGCGCTCGCAAGCCTGGGCCACCGCGTAGAGGTAGGCGCGGCTGGCGTTGAGTTGGGTGTACATGTCGGCGACTTTGCCCTGGATCAGCTGGAATTCGCCGATGCTCTGGCCGAATTGCTTGCGGTCGTGGATGTACGGAACGATCAGGTCCATGCACGACTGCATGATCCCGGTCGGGCCACCCGAGAGCACGACGCGCTCGTAGTCGAGGCCGCTCATCAGCACTTTCACGCCGCCATTGAGTACGCCGAGGATGTTTTCTTCCGGCACTTCGACGTCATCGAAGAACAGCTCACAGGTGTTGGAACCGCGCATGCCGAGCTTGTCGAATTTGTTGCTGCGGCTGAAGCCTTTGGAATCGCGCTCGACGATAAATGCGGTGATGCCATGCGGGCCTTTTTCCAGGTCGGTCTTGGCGTAGATCACGTAGGTGTTGGCGTCGGGGCCGTTGGTGATCCAGGTTTTGCTGCCGTTGAGCACGTACTTGTCGCCGCGTTTGTCGGCGCGCAATTTCATCGAAACCACGTCGGAGCCGGCGTTCGGCTCGCTCATCGCCAGGGCGCCGATGTGCTCGCCGCTGATCAGTTTGGGCAGGTATTTGGTTTTCTGTTCGTGATTAGCGTTGCGGTTGATCTGGTTCACGCACAGGTTGGAATGCGCGCCGTAGGACAACGCCACCGAGGCCGAGCCACGGCTGATTTCTTCCATGATCACCACGTGCGCCAGGTAACCCAGGCCAGCGCCGCCGTACTCTTCCGGCACGGTGACGCCGAGCAGGCCCATGTCACCGAATTTGCGCCACAGGTCGGCGGGGAACAGGTTGTCGATGTCGATCTGGGCCGCGCGCGGGGCGATCTCTTTGGCGACGAAGGACTGAACCTGATCGCGCAGCATGTCGATGGTTTCACCGAGGGCAAAGTTCAGGGATGGATAGCTCATGGGTCACCTTTTGGCTTTTTTGTAGGGTAGGGAGGGCCGTGATCGGGTTCTCACCTTTACGTTAACGTAAGCCTGTGACGAATGGCTGTCAATCACCCTTTACGTTAACGTCAACTTGAGCGAGAGTAGAGCCAGTTCAAGATAGAAAGCGGACCAACCCTGTGGGAGCGGGCTTGCTCGCGAAAGCGTCGGATCAGTCGACATCTCTGTTGAATGTACCGGCCTCTTCGCGAGCAGGCTCGCTCCCACAGGTGAACGTCAGCAGCCCATAAATAAAGACAATAGGGGTCGTCATGGATCAACCCAGTGCAAACCCGCAGCGCAGCTACACCCGCGGTTCCCAGGACAAAGCCTTGCTGGCGATGACCATCGGCGAGCAGTTCGATCACACGGTCGCGCTGTACCCGGACGGCGAAGCGCTGGTCGTGCGTCATCAACAGCTGCGCTACACCTGGCAGCAACTCGCCGACACCGTTGATCTGCACGCCCGGGCGCTGCTGGCGCTGGGTTTACAGACCGGCGATCGCCTCGGCATCTGGGCGCCGAACTGCGCGCAGTGGTGCATCAGCCAGTTCGCCAGCGCAAAAATCGGCGTGATCCTGGTCAACATCAACCCGGCTTACCGCAGCTCCGAACTCGAATACGTGTTGAAGCAATCCGGCTGCCAATGGCTGGTCTGCGCCGGGGCGTTCAAGACCTCCGACTATCACGCGATGTTGCAAGGCCTGGTACCGGAATTGGCCGAGCAATCCATCGGTCAATTGCACAGCGAACGCCTGCCGGATTTGCGCGGAGTGATCAGCCTCGACGCGCAGCCGCCCTCGGGTTTCCTGCCGTGGTCGCAACTGGCCGATCTCGCCGCCAGCGTCTCCGTCGAACAGTTGAATGAACGCCAGCAAAGCCTGCATTTCGACCAACCGGTAAATATCCAGTACACCTCCGGCACCACCGGTTTTCCGAAGGGCGCTACCCTCAGTCACTACAACATTCTCAACAACGGTTACATGGTCGGCGAAAGCCTGGGCCTGAGCGCCGATGATCGGCTGGTGATCCCGGTGCCGCTGTATCACTGCTTCGGCATGGTCATGGGCAACCTCGGCTGCATCACCCACGGCAGCACGATGATTTACCCCAACGATGCCTTCGATCCGTTGCTGACCCTGACCACCGTCGCCGAAGAAAAAGCCACGGCGCTCTACGGTGTACCGACCATGTTCATCGCCATGCTTGATCAACCGCAACGCGCGGACTTCGATCTGTCGAGCCTGCGCACCGGGATCATGGCCGGCGCGACGTGCCCGATTGAGGTGATGCGCCGGGTCATCAACGAAATGCACATGAACGAAGTGCAGATTGCCTACGGCATGACGGAAACAAGTCCGGTGTCTTTACAGACCGGTCCGTCAGACGAACTGGAATTGCGCGTCACCACCGTTGGCCGCACCCAGCCGCAACTGGAAAGCAAAATCATCGACGAGGCGGGCAACTTGGTGCCACGCGGCACGATTGGCGAGCTCTGCACCCGTGGTTACAGCGTGATGCTCGGCTACTGGAACAACCCGCAAGGCACCGCCGAAGCGATTGATCAGGCGGGATGGATGCACACCGGTGACCTGGCGAGCATGAACGACGAGGGTTACGTGTGCATCGCCGGACGGAACAAGGACATGATCATCCGTGGCGGTGAGAATGTTTACCCGCGAGAGCTGGAAGAGTTCTTTTTCACACACCCGGCGGTGGCGGATGTGCAAGTGATCGGCATTCCCTGCTCGCGCTACGGCGAAGAGATCGTCGCCTGGATCAAGTTTCACCCCGGTCATAGCGCAACCGAAGAAGAGCTGAAAACCTGGTGCAAGTCGCGCATCGCGCATTTCAAGACACCGCGTTACTTCAAGTTCGTGGAAGAGTTTCCGATGACCGTGACCGGCAAGATCCAGAAATTCCGCATGCGTGAAATCAGCATCGAGGAGCTCCGCGAAAACCAAAGCTAACCCCAATCCTCCCCTGTGGGAGCGGGCTTGCTCGCGAAAGCGGTGTGTCAGTCAAAGTAATATCAACTGACCCGACGCCTTCGCGAGCAAGCCCGCTCCCACAAAGGAATATGGGTGGAAATATCCTTGAATCCAATCAGAACGAATATCCGCGCATACCGCCATCCACGGTCACGATGGTCCCGGTGATGTAGTGCGCCAGCGGCGAGGCGAGGAAGGTCACTGCGTTGGCCACGTCAATCGGCTCACCGAAATCGCCGAGGGCGATATTGCGTTCGGCGAAGTCGCGTCGGGCGTCGCCGGGATAGAGGCGACGAATTTGCGCGGTGTCGATCAGGCCTGGCTGTACGCAATTGACGGTGACGCCGTACTGGCCCAATTGCTCGGAAAGCCCTTTGGACCACGCCACCAATCCGGCCTTGGCGACGATCGCGGCGTTCACCACTTCCGGTTCCAGGTTGCCGCTGATGTTGATGATCGTGCCGCTTTTGCGCTCGATGAACTGCGCGAGCAATTGCTGGGTCAGTTGCCGATGACGGTCGAAATTCAGGGTCATTCCCTCAATCCATTCACTTTCCGGCGCATCAATTGCCATCGGGCGACTGCCGCCGGCACAGTTGATCAGAATGTCGACATGTTGCAGGCGCTCCAGCGCAGCGGCGGCAATGCGCTGAGGCGCGTCCGGGGCGACGAAGTCCTGGATCAGCGTGAGTGGCACGAGATCGCCCGCTTCGCGGATTTCTTCGACCAGGCTTTGCAGCAAGTCAGCGCTGCGGGCCACGCCCATGACCTGGACGCCTTCAGCGGCGAGGGTTTTGCAGATGGCGCGACCCAGCCCCATGCTGGCGCCGGTGACCAGGGCGGTTTTGCCGTTGAGTTTCAGGTCCATGTTGCCTCCGTTCGAAAGGTAGTGGTGCAAAGTGCACCGGTGGAGCGAACGATAGGCGGCGGGATTGGAAAGAAAAATAGCGATCCCGGGTTTTCATTGTTATCAGAAAAATAACAATGCTTCAGGCCAGGCCCTTTTGCTGGAGCAGTTCACTCAGCCAATCGATGAATACCCGGACCTTGGGCGCCAGATAACGCTTGTTGGGGTACAGCACCGAAATCGGTTTCGGCAACGCCTGCAATTGCGGCAGCACCGCCACCAACTCGCCGCTGTCGAGAAACGGCTGCAACGACAACTGCAACCCGTGCAGCAGGCCCAGTCCCGCCAGTCCGCAGGCGAGAAAGGCTTCGGAATCGTTGACCTGAATCCCGCTTTTCAAACGGATGGGCACCGTTTCGCCGTCGATGAAAAACTGCCAGTCCATGATTTTTCGCGTGGGCCCGGAAAAGTAATTCACCGCCAGATGCCGGTTCAGGTCCGAAAGCCCGGTGGGTGTACCTTCGCGGGCCAGATAGGCCGGCGACGCGCAGGTCAGCATCGGCACGGCACCGATGCGCCGCGCAATGCTGCTGGAATCCGACAGCTCGCCCAGGCGCACCACGCAGTCAATGCCTTCGTTGATCATGTCCACAGCCTGATCACCGCAACCGATCACCAATTCGATGTCCGGGTAACGCGCACGAAAGTCCGGCAGCGCCGGGATGATCACTTCTTTGGCCAAGGTCACCGGCAAGTCCAGGCGCAGTTTGCCTTTCGGACTTTCGGCGTCATGGGAAAACGTGGCCAGGGTCGAGGCGACGTCGCCGAGGATTTTCGAGCACTGTTCATAGAAGCGCTCGCCTTCGGCGGTCATGCTGATTTTGCGCGTGGTGCGGTTGAGCAGGCGGACTTCGAGGGTCTTTTCGAGTTGCTGGATGGCTTTGGTAATGGCTGGGCGGTGCAGTTGCAAGGCGTCGGCGGCATTCTTGAAACTGCCGGTGTCGACCACCTGGGTGTAAATCTGCATGGCCTGGAACATGTCCATAAGCGTGGGGATTCCCGGTAAAAGCCCAGAGAATAACGGCAAACCGAGGGCAGCAGGAATGTAGGAGAGGGGTAAACGCCAGAAAGCACAAAGGGGAGCCGAAGCTCCCCTTTAATTTGTCGTTGCGCGTGCTCTTTTTTTATTATTGAGGGGCGGTCTGTTGTTGTTTTTGGCAACCGTGGCCCTTTACCGCTGTTTTTGTCGATCCCCATCCGGGATCAAGAGCAAACGTATTTTTTTGAGCGCTGATCTACTTTTTCGCCTAGCGATCCAACCAGTTCGGGAGCTACCTGAGGGTAGTTTTATTGTTCTCTGCCCGGTTGCGGGTTACTCCGAAAAGCACCCTGAAAAGCACACCTTCTCCAAAAAAATCTGTTAGCTGCGTCTCTGCCGTGTTGTTTTTGTTATGTCAGAGTCGTTACGTCTTATTTTTATTAGGTTTGCCGCTTTTTTTGTTCTTGTTATGCAATAGAGATAGCAGAAGCCGTGCCAAGTTTTAAAATCCCTTATAAATCAACGAGTTGATTTTTTGTAAGGTTTTTCGCTCAGGTAAAACCCGACAATTTGTTTCCGTGTTACTCGCTTGTCCCCCACGTTTCTTACGCAACGGTAACACCCGGACACATCCACGCCGTTACTGCGCGCTGCGAGCCTTGGCCACGCGCGAACCGGTTGGGCGACCCAGCACGCTGCAAATCTGTTGGCCCGCGAGAATCAAGGCGTCGAGGTCGATACCGGTCTCGATTCCGAGGCCGTTGAGCAGGTACACCACGTCTTCGGTGGCGACGTTACCGCTGGCGCCTTTGGCATACGGGCAACCGCCGAGGCCGGCGATAGAGCTGTCGAACACCGCGATGCCTTCGAGCAGGCTGGCGTAGATGTTGGCCATGGCCTGGCCGTAGGTGTCGTGGAAATGCCCGGCGAGTTTTTCGCGCGGCACGTCTGCCGAAACCACTTCGAACATTTTCCGGGTCGCGCCCGCAGTGCCGGTGCCGATGGTGTCACCCAGCGAGACTTCGTAGCAGCCCATGGCGTAGAGCTCGCGAGCGACCAGGGCGACTTGCTCCGGCGCGACGTGACCTTCGTAAGGGCAGCCCAGCACACACGACACGTAACCGCGCACGCTCACGCCGTGTTGTTTGGCCGCGTCCATGATCGGCACGAACCGCGCCAGGCTTTCGCTGATCGAGCAGTTGATGTTGCGCTGGGAGAACGCTTCGGACGCGGCGGCGAACACCGCGACTTCCTTGACCCCGGCCGCGATGGCGTCTTCAAACCCGCGCAGGTTGGGCGCCAGTGCACCGTAGGTTACGCCGGGCTTGCGCTGGATCTGCGCGAAGACCTCGGCGGAACCGGCCATTTGCGGCACCCACTTGGGCGAAACGAAACTGCCGACTTCTATATAGCCCAGGCCGGCGGCGCTCAAGGCATCGACCAGCCGCACCTTGTCCGCGACGCTGATGGGCTGGGCTTCGTTTTGCAGACCGTCGCGGGGGCCGACTTCGATCAGGCGTACGTGGGTGGGGAGGGACATGGTGATGGACCTTCTGAATGTTCCGAGAACCCTGTGGGAGCGGGCTTGCTCGCGAAGGCGGTCTATCAGCCAACATCAATGTTGAATGTGAAACCGCTTTCGCGAGCAAGCCCGCTCCCACAGAGGATCGTCGTGGGTTATTGAATGGCTTCCTGACTCTTGATCGTCTGCTCCAGCGCCTGGGTACAACGCTCCTGCGCCGTATCCAGTTCCAGCTTCATCTGTTCGATGTCGAGCATCTGTTGCTCAAGTTGCTCGCGACGCTCGGCGATCTTGGTCAGCATGGTTTGCAGTTGCTTCTGATTGCCGCCGGTGGGGTCGTAGAGTTCGATCAGCTCGCGGCACTCGGCCAGGGAAAAACCGATGCGCTTGCCGCGCAGGATCAGCTTCAGGCTGACCTTGTCGCGGGGCGAATAGATGCGTTCCTGACCACGGCGCTCGGGGCTGAGCAAGCCTTGCTCTTCATAAAAGCGAATGGCCCGGGTGGTGATGTCGAGCTCGCGGGCGAGGTCGGAGATGCTGTAGGTCTGGCTGCTCATGGGCGCGCTCGAAGAAGGTCATGGCGCTAAGCTAATGGCAGGTTGACGTTTACGTCAAGGGGTATGGGTTTGTGGTGTTGCGGCTGGCCTCTTCGCGAGCAAGCCCGCTCCCACAGGGTATCTCTGTAATCCACAAATATTGTGTTCACTGAAGATCTCATGTGGGAGCGGGCTTGCTCGCGAAGAACGATAACGCGGTCCAAAGCCCTACACCTTATCGAGCTTCTTCTCATGCGCCGTCACTTGCTGGCACAACTCGATCATCTGCTCGCGCATCCACCGGTTGGCCGGGTCCTGGTCGGTGCTTTCGTGCCAGTACAAGTGAGTCTCCACCGGCGGCACATCATTCACCGGCAGGTTAAACGCGTGCAGGTCATGCCGACGGGCAAAACGCTCCGGCACGGTCATGACCATGTCGGTCTGCTGCAACACTTGGGACGCCATCAAATAATGCTGGGAGCGCAGGGCGATCTTGCGCTGGATCCCCATTTTCCCCAGTGCCAGGTCAACATGCCCCAAACCACTGCGGCGGCTGGAAATGTGGATGTGGGTCAGTGACAGGTAATCATCGAGGGTGAATTTCTCTTTGCCCGCCAGCGGATGGCCCTTGCGCATGGCGCACACATAGCGGTCTTCCATCAACTTGACGTGCCGCACTTGCGGGTCGGTGTTGAGCGGCGCGTCCACCGCGAAGTCAAGGCGACCGGCCGCCAGTTCCTTGGTGGTCTCGCGGCGCTTGGACAGGAAGCTTTCGATGATCACGGTCGGTGCGAGCCGGCGCAGGCGCTGGAACAGCGGCGGCAGGATCACCGCTTCGGTGAGGTCGGTCATGCTGATGCGGTAGGTCTTGACCGCCTGCAACGGGTTGAAGATGCGGCTTTCCTGCACCGACACCCGCAACAGCGAGAGGGCGTTGCGCACCGGGCCGATGATGTTCTGGGCCATGGGCGTGGGCACCATGCCTTGGGCGGTGCGCACGAACAACGGGTCGTTGAAGGTCTCGCGCAGGCGGGCCAGGGCGTTCGAGACCGCAGGCTGGGTAATGCCGACAATCTGCCCGGCACGGGTCAGGTTGGCTTCGGTGTAGATCGCGTCGAAGACGATGAAAAGGTTGAGGTCGACCTTGCTCAGATTCATTGCGCGGCACTCTTATTGTTTGGGGCTTTTTGTTGTGGCCGGAGGCCTTTGCGATCACCCGATCATATATCGGTGATGAATGTTAATACACGCCGAGAATAGGCTAGGTAAATTTTCGTAGCTGTTCTAGCATCGATTGCATGACCTAAACAACCTCTGCCCAAGAAGGTAAATGCTCATGGATTTCGCTTATTCGCCCAAGGTTCAGGAACTGCGTGAGCGCGTGACCGCGTTCATGGACACCAACGTTTATCCCGCTGAAGCCGTGTTCGAGCGTCAGGTCGCCGAAGGCGATCGCTGGCAGCCGACGGCGATCATGGAAGAGCTCAAACTCAAGGCCAAGGCCGAAGGCCTGTGGAATTTGTTCCTGCCTGAGTCCGAGCTCGGCGCCGGCCTGACCAACCTCGAATACGCGCCGTTGGCGGAAATCATGGGCCGCTCGCTGCTCGGTCCGGAGCCGTTCAACTGCTCCGCGCCAGACACTGGCAACATGGAAGTGCTGGTGCGTTACGCCAACGAAGAACAGAAGCAGCGTTACCTCGAACCGCTGCTGCGCGGCGAGATTCGTTCGGCGTTCGCCATGACCGAGCCGGACGTAGCCTCGTCCGACGCCACCAACATGGCCGCCCGCGCTGTGCGTGACGGCAACGAGTGGGTGATCAACGGCAAGAAATGGTGGACCTCAGGCGCTTGCGATCCACGCTGCAAGATCCTGATCTTCATGGGCCTGAGCGACCCAGACGCGCCGCGCCACGCCCAGCATTCGATGATCCTGGTGCCGGTGGACACGCCGGGCGTGAAGATTGTGCGGCCGTTGCCGGTGTTCGGTTACGACGACGCACCCCACGGCCACGCCGAAGTGCTGTTCGAAAATGTCCGGGTGCCGTACGAAAACGTCCTGTTGGGCGAAGGACGCGGCTTCGAAATCGCCCAGGGTCGGCTTGGCCCTGGCCGGATTCACCACTGCATGCGTTCGATTGGCATGGCCGAGCGTGCGCTGGAACTGATGTGCAAACGCGCGGTGAGCCGTACTGCGTTCGGTAAGCCGTTGGCGCGACTGGGCGGCAACATCGACAAGATCGCCGACTCGCGGATGGAAATCGACATGGCGCGGCTGCTGACGTTGAAAGCCGCCTACATGATGGACACCGTGGGCAACAAGATCGCCAAGAGCGAAATCGCGCAGATCAAGGTTGTCGCGCCGAACGTCGCCTTGCGGGTGATTGATCGTGCGATCCAGATTCATGGCGGGGCAGGGGTGTCCAACGATTTCCCGCTGGCCTACATGTACGCCATGCAACGCACCCTGCGCCTGGCCGACGGCCCGGACGAAGTGCACCGCGCGGCGATCGGCAAATTCGAGATCGGCAAATATGTGCCGAAAGAGCTGATGCGTAGCGGGCACTAATCAATACCGCGTTATCGTTCTTCGCGGGCAAGCCTCGCTCCTACAGGATTATGCTGAACGTGTAGGAGCGAGGCTTGCCCGCGAAGGCGTCCGCCCATTCAACACATCAACATCAGATTCAATAAACCCAAACCTCAACCCGCCGATTCTTGATCCGCCCCTCATCCGCGCTGTTCGCCGCCACCGGCATCTCGGCGCCAAAGCCGCGAATCTCGCGAAATACCACGCCGCTTTTCACCAGTTCCCGCCGCACCGCCATCGCCCGCAGTTTCGACAGCAAATCGGCCCGCGCAGGATCGCTCTTGGCATCGCCAAATCCCACCAGCGTCACCTCACGGTTGGTTTTGTCGTGCTGCTTTATATAGTCGAGCACCCGGGACAGGTCCTGCCGAGCCTTGTTGTCCAGGCTCGCGCTGCCTTCTTCGAAGCGAAAATTCACCGTCAAGCGCTGGGCGTGCCGGCTCAGGGCCTGATAACCCTCGGGCATCAGCGCATTCGGTGTGACCGCCATGGCCTGCACCGTTTGGGCGATAAAGCCATTCGCCGCGACAATCGCCTGGCCTTTGCTGCTTTGCGCGAACGCCACCAATGCCTCGGCCCAGGGATTTTTCCCACTGGGTGGCAGGTAAAAGAACAGCCGCCGGGACAATGGATAGTCTTCGGTGGCAATCAAACTGTTGAGCGGCAACATCGCCTGGGACTGCCCGTCGACAATCGCCACGGCTTTGGCCTGACGCACATAGGGCAGGCCGATAAAACCGATGCCCTGCGGATCGAGGCTGACCGCGTCGGATAATTGCTCGCTGGACTCGAAACGTTTCGCCGCGCTGCTCAGAGACTTCCCACGCCGACTGAGGACCAATTCCTTGAAGGTGTCGTAGGTTCCCGACTGGTCATCCCGCGCATACAGATGAATCGTCCCACCGATACCGCCGAGTTCTTCCCACGTGCTGACCTCGCCACTGAAGATCCGCGCCAATTGTTCGGTGTTGAGCTGATTCAGCGGATTTTGCGGGTGCAGGATGATTGCCAGGCCATCGATGGCGATGACTTGTTCGGCATTCGGGCTTTTCAGATCGCCGAGGGATTTGAGATCCGCCAGTTCGCTGTCCTTGATCGGGCGCGACGAGGCGGCAAGGTCAGCGGTGGCATTTTTCAGGGCAGTGAAACCGGTGCTGGAACCGTGGGCCGCGACTTCGACCACGACCCGCCGACCTTGGGCGGTCTGCCCGACGATGCGTTGTTCATTGGCCTTGTCCGGGGTTTCGCTGTGCACCTTGAGCAGGCCTTGCTCCTGCATCAAGCCGATGACCAGCGCCGGCCCCAGGTCCGCACCGATGGTGTTGGAGCCCTGAATACGCAGCGCCGGGCCGTGTTCGGGAGTTGGCAGGTCACTGGCGGTGGCCGTTAACGGCAGATTGAGACACACCATTAACAGGAACAATACGCGCAGCGTCATGCCGGCACCTTAATAAGCCAAAGGAAGTGCCGGGAGAATAAGTCAGTAAGGTTTCCGAAAGATGACAGCTAGTCATTGTGGGAGCAAGGTTGCTCCACATCCCTGTAGGAGCAAAGCTTGCTCGCGATGGCGTCGGGCCTGACACACCGCGTTATCGTTCTTCGCGGGCAAGCCTCGCTCCTACAGGAACCGGTGAATATCAGCTCAATTCAAGCCAGATCGGCGCATGGTCCGACGGTTTTTCCATCGCGCGCAAATCGTAATCCACCCCTGCATCCTTCACCCGTGGCAACAAGCCATGGGACGCCATGATCACGTCGATCCGCAGCCCGCGTTTAGGCTCGTCTTCAAACCCGCGACTGCGGTAGTCGAACCAGCTGAAGCGGTCGGCCACGTCCGGGTTGAGGTGACGGAAACTGTCCACCAGGCCCCAGTTCTTCAGGCGCGCCATCCACTCGCGTTCTTCCGGCAGGAAGCTGCACTTGCCGGTTTTCAGCCAGCGCTTCATGTTGTCCGGGCCGATGCCGATGTCGCAGTCTTCCGGGGAAATGTTCACGTCGCCCATCACCACCACCGGTTGTTCATTGCTGAACTGGCTTTCCAGCAGGTGCTGCAAGTCGTTGTAGAAACGTTGCTTGGCCGGGAACTTGGTCGGGTGGTCGCGGCTTTCGCCCTGTGGGAAATAGCCGTTCATGATCGTCACCGGCACGCCATTGGCGTCGGCGAAGGTGCCCCAGATGAAACGACGCTGGGCGTCTTCTTCATCGGTGGCGAAGCCTTTGTGCAGGGCCAGCGGTTCCTGGCGCGACAGAATGGCCACGCCGTAATGGCCTTTCTGGCCATGGAAATACACGTGATAACCCAGGGCTTGAACCTCGGCCAGCGGGAACTGGTCGTCGTGGACCTTGGTTTCCTGCAGGCCGATGACGTCCGGTTGATGCTTTTCAATCAGCGCCGCCAGCTGATGCGGGCGAGCGCGCAGCCCGTTGATGTTGAAGGAGACGATCTTCATGGTCGGCAGTCCTGGCAAAAGGGCGATGCTAGCTGACATGTAGGAATGGGGCCAGTGTTGGGGTGAGGGGATTCGTGTTTGGTCGTAGGTCTTTTGTCGCCCGGACCGGCCCCTTCGCGAGCAGGCTCGCTGCCACAGGGTTATGGTCTATACCTGTGTGGGAGCGAGCCTGCTCGCGAAGACGGCCTGAGCTGCAACACTGATTCGGATCAGAACGGAACTGTGCCAGCGCTATAGGCTCGTAACCAGAAGAGCGCCGTCATTTGAACGGTGCCCCGGGGAGATCTACCGTTATGCCTGAAACCTCGACCGCCATTGCCGATATCCACATGCTCGACAGCGGCTACTCCCGCGAAGCCCGCTCCTTGCTGTACCAGGCTTATCGCCACGAGCCGACTTTCGGCTACCTGTTCGAAGCCGAACGCCCCGGTTATGAACAGCGGGTGCGAGCCACAGTGCGCGAATTGGTTAAACAACACTTTCTCCAGGATTTGCCGGCCATCGGCCTGCTGGTCAACGACCGCTTGATCGGCATCGCCCTGATCGCACCGCCGCAACGTCGCCTGGGCATCACCGAAAGTTGGGCCTGGCGCCTGCGCATGGTGCTCAGCACCGGATTCCGCTGCACCCGTCGCTACCTCGAATACCACGATGCAGTCGCTGCCTGCGTGCCGTCCGACGCCGTGCACGTGCTGCCATTGCTGGGGATTCACCCGCAATTCCAGGGCAAACACTTCGGCGAACAGCTGCTGCAAGCCGTTCATAACTGGTGCGCAGTGGATGAACACTCGGAAGGCGTGATCCTCGACACCGGGAATCCTCGCTATTTGGAGTTCTATAAGCGTCAGGGCTACGAGGAAATTGGCGAAGTGGCAGTAGGACCGATCCGCGAGCACGTGTTTTTCCACGCCAATCCCCAGGTGTTACAAACAGCAACGGCATAAAGGTAGAACTTTCACGGCACCCCAGGCTCTATCACGCTCTCAAGCTCGTGATAGCATCCGCGCCTATGAAGTTTCCAGGAAGATTTACCAGTGGCGTGCTCATGCTGTTATCCAGCTGCGCGGCGCTGGCGCAAAGTGAATTGGATGTGCGGATCAAACCGTCCAACGATGAACTGAAAGCCAATATAGAGGGCTATATCGGCAGCCTCGGCGATCGTGACGAGGAGGCTTTGCTGCGCTTCAGTCGCGGCGCCGAAGAACAGGCGCGCAAGGCCGCCCAGGCCTTGGGGTATTACCAGCCGCAGATCGACAGCGAAGTGAAGGGTGGCGAGAAGCCGCGCCTGACGCTGAAGATCGACCCCGGCGAACCGATCCATTTGCGCAACGTCACCGTGCGCATCGACGGGCCTGCCGCCTCCCTCAAATCTTTTCGCAAACCGCCGCCGGAGCTGCTCAAGCCTGGCGCGGTGCTCAATCATGGACATTACGAAGACGCCAAGCGCCTGATCCAGAACCAGGCCTCGCGCTTTGGTTTTTTCAGCGGCTACTTCGCCAGCCAGAAACTCTTGGTGGACCCCCGCGCCGGTGTGGCTGACGTTGAATTGATCTACAACAGCGGCCCGCGCTACGCCTTGGGCAAGGTCACGTTCGAAGGCGACACGCCGTTTGATGAAGACCTGCTGCAACGCATGGTGCCGTTCAAGGCCGGCGCGCCGTATGACTCCGAGTTGATCGCCGAACTCAATCAGGCCCTGCAATCCAGCGGCTATTTCGAAGGCGTGCGCGTAGACGCGGCGCCGACCGCGTCCAAGGACGATGTGATCCCGGTGGCGGTCAAACTCGACACCCGCAAGCCGCGCACCATGGGCCTCGGTTTGGGTTACTCCACCGACGTCGGCCCACGGGTCAAGGCCAACTGGACCCGGCACTGGGTCAACCCCCAGGGCGACAGCTATGGATGGGAAGCCGAGGTATCGGCGCCACGGCAGAACGTCGGGGTGTTCTACGACATTCCCCTCGACCCGCCGCTCACCGACAAGCTGCGCTGGGCCGCCGGTTATCAATATGAAGAAATCGCCGACACCGATTCCCTGAGCAAACTGCTGACCCTCGGCCCGGAATGGCACAGCAAGTTGCCGAGCGGCTGGCAGCGGGTGGTGTCACTTAAATGGCAGCGCGAAGAATACACCCTCGGCGATGACTCGGGCTTGAGCACCTTGCTGATGCCCGGCGTCAGCTATTCGTACCTGAAAAGCGATAACCGCATCGATCCGCACAACGGCTATCGCCTGACCTTCGAAACCAAAGTGGCCAAGGAAGGGCTCGGTTCGGACACCAACCTGCTATACGGCACCGCGCTGGTCAAAGGCCTGACCACAGTGTTCGATAAACACCGTTTCCTCGGTCGGGTGCAGGTCGGCGGCAGCGCCACCAACGGTTACAAATCCGTGCCGCCGTCCTTGCGTTTCTTTGCCGGTGGCGATCAGAGCGTGCGCGGTTACGACTATCAGAGCCTGTCCCCGGAAAACTCCGACGGCGACCGCATCGGTGGCCGCTACATGATTGCCGGCAGCGTCGAGTATCAGTACTCCATCGCTGAGAAATGGCGGGTCGCGACCTTCATCGACCAGGGCAACTCCTTCAATACACTCGAACTGCCGAACCTCAAGACCGGTGTCGGTATCGGCGTGCGCTGGGTGTCGCCGGTGGGGCCGATCCGCCTCGACCTTGCCCACGCGATGGACGACGACGGCGGCATTCGACTGCACTTTTCCATGGGGCCTGAGCTGTGAAGCGTGGTTTGAAAATTTCACTGGCGGCGCTTCTGGCGCTGCTGATGTTGATCGTCCTGGCCGTGGCCACGGTACTCGGCACGGCGACCGGCAGCCGTTGGGCGCTCGGGTTTGTACCGGGTCTGAGCGTGGATAATTTCCAGGGCCGTTTGGGCGGGCAGTGGAGCGCCGATCATCTGTTGTGGCAGCAGGACAGCAGCCGGGTTGAGCTGGACAAGGTGATTTTCGCCTGGTCGCCGCTGTGCCTGACGCGCATGACCCTGTGCATCGATCAACTTCAGGCCGACCAGGTTAGCTTGCAATTCCCTCCGGGCACCGAAGAAGCAAGCAGCGGCCCGATCACGCTTCCGGACTTGAAGTTGCCGCTGGCGATTGAGCTGGGCGACGTCAAGGTCGGCAGCTTGTTGTTCAATGGCAGCGAAGAACTCAAGGGCCTGCAACTGGCGGCGCACTGGACCGCGAAAGGTTTGCAGATTGATTCGGTGCAATTGCAGCGCGACGACCTGAGCCTGAATCTTTCGGGCCTGCTGCAACCCGGCGGCAACTGGCCGTTGACTGCCGAAGGCAAGCTGACCCTGTCGACGCCCGCGCCTTGGACCCTGGCCCTGAAGGTTGACGGCGACCTGCTGAAAACCCTGAACCTGAAAGCCGACAGCAGTGGCTACCTTAACGGTCAACTGACCGGCGAACTGCAACCACTGGTGGAAAACCTGCCAGCCAAGGTGCGAATCACCGCCGACGGCTTCAAGCCCGCTGCGGATCTGCCGGACACTCTGCAACTCAATCAACTGGAACTCACCGGCGACGGCGACCTGAAGAACGGTTACCAACTGCTCGGCAAAGCCACGCTGCCCGCCGAAAAAGGCCCGGTCGCGTTGTTGCTGCAAGGCAAGGTCGACGCCAAGGGCGCGCAGATCGCCGGCCTCGACCTGACGGCCAACGACAAGCAAAGCCTGAAACTCACCGGCAACCTCGACTGGAGCAAAGGCCTTAGCGCCCAGGCGAAGATCAACTGGCTGGACTTCCCTTGGCATCGCCTCTATCCATTGATCGACGAGCCGCAGGTCGCGTTGCGCAGTTTCAACGGTGAGATTTCCTACACCGACGGCAAATACCTCGGCAACTTCAAAGCCGCGCTGGATGGCCCGGCCGGGGCGTTCAGCCTGAGCAGCCCGTTCGCTGGCGACCTGACGAAAATCTACCTGCAACAATTCCAACTCGAAGCCGGGCAGGGCAAGGCCGAAGGCCACCTGAACCTGCAATTTGCCGATGGCATCGCTTGGGACACCGCGCTGGACCTGTCGGCGATCAACCCGGCGTACTGGATGGCGGAACTGCCGGGCACCTTGGCCGGACCGTTGCGCAGCAAAGGCGAGATGAAGAACGAGAAGCTCAGCCTGAGCGCCGACCTCGATTTGAAAGGCAAGCTGCGCGGCCAACCGGCGGTGATCCAGGCCAAGGCCGATGGCGCCGGGGAGCAATGGAACCTTAATGCGTTGCAGATTCGTCTCGGCGATAACAGCATCAACGGCAAGGGCAGCCTGCAACAGAAACTTGCCGGGCAGATCGATATCAAGCTGCCGCGCCTGGCCCAGCTCTGGCCGCAACTGCGCGGTCAGCTCAACGGCCGGATCGATGTCGCCGGCACGCTCAAGGCGCCTCAAGGCAAGCTCGGGCTGCAAGGCTCGCAACTGGCCTTCGAAGACAATCGCCTGCAAAGCCTGAACCTCGATGCGACGCTCGACAGTGCGCAACGGGCCAAGATCGACCTCAAGGGCAGCGGCATTCAGGCCGGTGACACTTCGCTGGGGACGCTGACCGCCAGCGGCCAAGGCGATATCAAGAACCAGAAACTCAGCCTCGACCTGCAAGGCCCACAGCTGAAACTCGCTCTCGGCCTCGACGGCGCACTGGATAAAGGCAACTGGCGCGGCCGCCTGGCCAGCGGCGATATCCAGGCTGGCGGCCAGGACTGGAAGCTGCAAGGCCCGGCCAAGCTTGAACGGCTGGCGGACGGCAAAATCAATTTCGGTGCGCATTGCTGGATGTCCGGCCAGGCCAGTTTGTGCGGTGAAGACCAGCGCCTGATGCCGGAACCGAAGCTGCGTTATCACCTCAAGCAATTCCCGATCGACAGCCTCGCCCAGTGGTTGCCGAAGGATTTCGCCTGGAAGGGCAAGCTCAACGCCGATCTGCAACTGGACTTGCCGGCCAGTGGCCCGAACGGTCAGGTCAGCATTGATGCCAGCGGCGGCACCTTGCGCATGAAAGAGAAGGATCAGTGGCTGGACTTCCCGTACCAGACCCTGAAACTCACCAGCAAACTCACACCCAAGCGCATCGACACCGACCTCAACTTCGTCGGCGGAAAGCTCGGCGAGCTGATGGTGCAGGCGCAGATCAACCCGCTGGCGAAGAACAAACCGCTGACCGGCTCGTTCCGTCTCAACGGTCTGGACCTGTCAGTGGCGCGGCCGTTTGTGCCGATGGTCGAGAAACTCAATGGTCGCCTGAATGGCAGCGGCACGCTGTCCGGCGGGTTGCTGGCGCCGCTGGTCAACGGCAACCTGGTGCTCAGCGATGGCGAAGTGTCCGGAGCTGAATTGCCGATGGAGCTGCAAGCCCTGCAGCTGCAAGCGGTGATCGCCGGTGAAACCGTGCAACTGAACGGCGGTTGGAAAAGCGGAAAGAACGGGCAGGGCAGTCTGAACGGCAACATCGCGTGGGGTCAGGCGCTGGTGGTGGATCTGGCGCTCAAAGGCACGCAATTGCCGGTCACCGTCGAGCCCTACGCCAAGCTCGAAGTGGCGCCTGACCTGAAAATCTCGATGAAGGGTGATGAACTGGCCATCGCCGGCAAAGTGCTGGTGCCCAAGGGCGAGATCACCGTGCGCGAGTTGCCGCCATCGACGGTCAAGGTCTCCGATGACACGATCATCGTCGGCGCGCAAACCGAAGCGGGCAAACCGCCGATTGCCATGAAAATGGACATCGATGTGGTGGTCGGCGACGACAAACTGAGCTTCGCCGGCTTTGGCCTGACCGCGAACCTGCAAGGTCATGTGCACATCGGCGACAACATGGACACCCGTGGCGAACTCTGGCTCAACGACGGTCGCTACCGCGCCTACGGCCAACGCCTGACGGTGCGACGGGCGCGCCTGCTGTTTGCCGGGCCGCTCGATCAGCCGTATCTGGACATCGAAGCGATTCGCCAGACCGACGACATCATCGCCGGCATCCGCTTGAGCGGCAGCGCCGAGCAGCCGACCACGCAGATCTTCTCCGAACCGGCGATGAGCCAGGAGCAGGCGTTGTCGTATCTGGTACTCGGGCGTCCGCTGAGCACCAGCGGAGAAGACAACAACATGCTCGCCCAGGCCGCGCTCGGGTTGGGCTTGATGGGCAGTTCCGGGGTAACCAGCGGTTTGGCCAAAGACCTGGGGATTCAAGATTTCCAGCTCGACACCCAAGGCAGCGGTGACGCGACCAGCGTGGTGGCCAGTGGCAACATCTCCGAGAAACTCAGTTTGCGTTATGGCGTTGGCGTGTTTGAGCCGGCGAGCACCATCGCGTTGCGCTACAAGCTGAGCAAAAAGGTTTACGTGGAAGTGGCCAGCGGCGTGGCCAGTTCGCTGGACATCTTCTACAAGCGGGATTTCTAAACTCCCGGCGCCTTCCAGAAAGACCCAGTCGCGCATTTCGTGATCAAGCCGCCCCCACATTGCTGGGGGGCGGTGCCGTCATCAGAGGTGCACCTGACATCAAAATGTCATTCGTTTATCGCGTGAACGCCATGTTCGCTGAGTAATGTCCTCGCCAATGAGATCGATCTCAAGCGAGTGACAATGACTGACTTGAAAGAAGTTGCACGACTGGCCGGTGTATCGCGGGCGACTGCCGCGCGGACCTTCGCCTCCCCCGAAGTGGTGCGTCCGGCGACCCGCGAGCAAGTCTTCGCCGCTGCCCGCGAACTCGGTTTTCGGCCCAATCGCCTCGGGCGCCAACTGCGTTTGCAAACCACCAACCTGATCGGGGTGGTGGTCCCCAATCTTCTCAACCCGGTGTTCGCCGAGCAGTTCCAGGCCATGGAGCGGGCCGCGCGTTTGCGCGGCTACAACTTGTTGCTGGCGACCACCGATTACGACAGCGAGCGTGAAAGCTCGGTGGTTGAGGAGTTGTTGCGCCAGCGGGTTGATGGGCTGGTGCTGACGGTCACCGATGCCGAAAGCAACCGCGTGCTGCAAAGCCTCGCCAGCGAGGACACGCCGTTTGTGCTGGCTTATCACCAACCGGGCAATCCCGATTACAGCGCGGTGTCGGTCGACAACCGCGCCGGGATGGCACTGGCCACGCGTTACTTGCTGGACGCGGGGCATCGGCGGATTGGCATGGTCGCCGGCCCGGCATTGCAATCCGACCGTGCCCGTTTGCGTTACGCCGGTTATGGCGACGCGATGCGTGAATACGGCCTCGACAGCTTGCCGGTGATCGAAATGCCCGCCCATACCCAGGCCGATTTCGCCGCCCTTCAACCTTTTTTGTCCGGACCACAGGCGCCCAGCGCGTTGGTCTGTTCCAACGATTTGCTGGCGATCAGCCTGATCGCCGAGCTGCGTCGGCACGGCTGGAATGTGCCTCGGCAAATGTCCGTGATCGGTTTTGACGGTATTGCCCTGGGCACGCAAATGCACCCCACGCTGTGCAGTGTGGTGCAGCCGATTGCAACGCTGGCCAGCACGGTCATTGAGCAGTTGCTGGCACAAATTGCTGGCGCCGCCCCGGTTTCCCATTGCCTGCCTTGCCATGTCCGGCCAGGCGAAAGTACTCAACCCTACGAGGAGACACTCGATGATCCGCTTCACTAAAACCCTGGCGGCGTTATGGCTGTGCGGTTTGGCCAGCCTGGCCCAAGCCGCTGAAACGGCGATTTGCTACAACTGTCCGCCGGAATGGGCGGACTGGGGCACCCAACTCAAGGCCATTGCCGACACCACCGGCGTGCAGGTCCCGCTGGACAACAAAAACTCTGGTCAGTCCCTCGCGCAGTTGGTTGCCGAGCACGCCGCGCCGGTCGCGGACGTGGTGTATTACGGCGTCACGTTCGGTTTGCAGGCACAAAAAGCCGGGGTGGTCGGGACTTATAAACCCAAGGGCTGGGAGCAGATTCCGACGGGATTGAAAGACCCGCAGGGGCACTGGTTTGCGATTCATTCCGGCACGTTGGGGATCATGGTCAACGTCGATGCACTGGGTGGCTTGCCGGTTCCGCAGAGCTGGGCTGATCTGCTCAAGCCTGAGTACAAAGGCATGGTCGGCTACCTCGACCCGTCGAGTGCATTCGTCGGTTACGTGTCGGCGGTCGCTATCAATCAGGCCATGGGCGGGACCCTGGATAACTTCGCGCCGGCCATCGATTACTTCCAGAAACTGGCGAAAAACGCGCCCATTGTGCCGAAACAAACCGCGTACGCGCGGGTGCTTTCCGGCGAGCTGCCGATTCTGGTCGACTACGACTTCAACGCTTACCGCGCGCGTTACAAAGACAAGGCCAACGTCGCTTTCGTGATCCCCAAAGAAGGCAGCATCAGCGTGCCTTACGTGATGAGCGTGGTGGACAACGCGCCGCATCGCGCCAACGCCGAAAAGGTCCTGGATTTTGTGCTGTCCGACCAGGGGCAGGCGTTGTGGGCCAAGGCGTATCTGCGCCCGGTTCGCGAGATGAAGATGCCGGCCGACGTCGCCGCGCAGTTCCTGCCAGACAGTGATTACGCCCGCGCCGGTGTGGTCGATTACGAAAAAATGGCGGCGGTGCAGGAAGCCTTTGCTGCGCGTTATCTGAGTGAGGTCAAGTAAGTGACGACTGTGCAGCTCAACGCGCTGGAGGCCTCGCCCCGCCGTGATGTTTTGCAGCGCTGGCGACCGACGGCGGCCTGGGCGCTGGCCCCGGCAGCGGCGGTCGTGCTCGCGTTCTGGCTGTTGCCGCTGGCGCATTTGATTGTGCTGGGTGGGCAAGGGCGCGACGGCAGCGACAGCGGCTACTGGCAAGTGCTGAGTAGTGCGCAATATTTGGGCAGCCTGGTGCAGACCTGCGTCCTGGCGGCGGTGGTGACACTGGCGGCGTTGTTGGTCGGTGGCATCAGCGGGGTGTTTCTCGCTCGCCAACAGTTCTTCGGGCGCTCGGCGTTGGTTGCGTTGTTGACGTTTCCGCTGGCGTTTCCCGGGGTGGTGGTCGGCTTTCTGGTGATTCTGCTGGCGGGTCGACAAGGCCTGTTTGCCGCGCTGGGCCTGGAGCTGGCGGGTGAGCGCTGGATTTTCGCTTACTCGCTGACGGGGTTGTTCATTGGTTATCTGTACTTCTCGATTCCGCGGGTGATTCTCACGGTGATGGCCGCGTGTGAAAGCCTCGATCGCAGCCTGGAAGAAGCCGCGCATTCACTCGGCGCCGGGCATTGGCGGGTGGTGTGCGACGTGATCGTGCCGGGGCTGGCGCCCGCGCTGGTGTCCTGCGGCGCCATATGTTTCGCGACGTCGATGGGCGCTTTCGGCACCGCGTTCACCTTGGGCACGCGGCTGAACGTGACCCCCGTAGCGATCTATAACGTGTTCACCAACTATGCCAATTTCACCGTGGCCGCTGCGCTGTCAGTCATCCTCGGGGCAGTCACTTGGGCGGTGCTGTTACTGGCACGGCGCGTGGCCAAACAGTCGGGGACAGTTTTGTGAAACGAACAACGCTGTTTATCGCACAACTGGTTTTTACCCTGTTGGTCTGTGCCTTCATGTTGGTGCCCGTGCTGATGTCGTTGCTGGCGGGGCTGACGCGCAATTACTTCGTCGGGGTGTCCAGTGGACTGACGTTCGACTGGTTGATTCAGGTCTGGCAAACCTACTCGCCGACGGTCTGGTTATCGCTGCAATTGGCGGTTGCCTGTGCCGTGTGCGTCTGCCTGATCGGCGTGCCGGCGGCCTATGCCCTGGTGCGGATGAACAACCGCTTCAGCCGCGCGTTCGAAGAACTGATGGTGCTGCCCGTGGCGATGCCGGGCTTGGCCAGCGCCCTGGCGCTGCTGCTGACCTATGGGCAATTCGGCGAATTTCGCCGCAGTTGGCTGTTCATCCTGGTGGGCCATGTGCTGTTCACTCTGCCGTTTCTGGTGCGCCCGGTAATGGCGGTGATGCAGCGCCAGCAACTGCCGACGCTCGAAGAAGCGGCGGCGAGCCTGGGTGCCGGGCCGATCAAGCGCTTTTTCAGTGTGGTGGTGCCCAATTGCCGGGCCGGAATACTGGCCGGGGTGCTGATGGTCGTCACCCTGTCGCTGGGTGAGTTCAACCTGACCTGGATGCTTCACACGCCAATGACCAAGACCTTGCCGGTGGGCCTGGCCGACAGCTATGCCTCGGCGCGGCTGGAAGTGGCCAGCGCCTACACCCTCATATTTCTGTTGATGATCGTGCCGCTGCTGATTGCGTTGCAGGCCATCAGCGCCCGTCTTTCTCGTGGAGAGCGTCGATGACTGGAACCACTATTCGCCTGCAGGGTTGCCGCAAGGCGTTCTCTGACGGCACCGTTGCTGTAGACGATTTGAACCTGACCATCGAGGCCGGGGAAACCCTGGCGATCCTTGGCCCGTCCGGTTGCGGTAAAACCACCACGTTGCGCATGATCGCCGGCCTTGAGCGCCCGGATGTCGGGCAGATTTTCTTTGCCGACAGCGACGTCACACGCCTGCCCATCGAGCGTCGCGACGTGGGCATGGTGTTTCAGAATTACGCGTTGTTTCCGAACCTGGACGTGGCCGGCAATATTGTTTACGGCCTGAAGATAAGAGGCCTGTCGCCCGCCGAACGCAACAAGCGCTGCGACGAGTTGCTGGAACTGGTCGGCCTGCAGGATCACGGCAAACGCCGTATTCATGAGCTGTCCGGCGGCCAGCGTCAGCGGGTGGCCCTGGCCCGAGCGTTGGCACCCCGGCCTCGGGTATTGCTGCTTGATGAGCCGTTGGCGGCGCTGGATGCACAATTGCGCGAACGGCTGCGCAGCGAGCTGGATCAACTGCTGCGCAGCTTGCGCATTACTTCGGTGTTTGTGACGCACGACCAGGGCGAGGCCATGGCGCTGGGGGATCGAATCCTGGTCATGGAGCGCGGACGCGTCGCGCAACTGGCCACGCCACGAGACATCTATCAGCAACCCGCCAACGCGTTTGTCGCCGGTTTCGTCGGCAACCTCAATGCATTCCCGGTCATCGAACCGACCGCCCATGGCTTGAAGGTCAGCGGCGGCGAGTTGCCCTGGAAGGGCATTCCCGTGCCGAAGACCGTGTACTGCCGTCCTGAGCATTTGCGTGTGATGGACGGAGCCGGACATGTGCGTGGTCGTCTGGTCGGGCAGTTTTTCCAGGGCGCGCAAAGCCGCCTGTTGGTGGACATCGGGGCTGAACAGCCATTGTTGGTCGACAGCGCTGACGGCGTCATCCATGCCACCGGCGCGCTGATTGCCCTGGCCATCGAACCGCACGTGTTATTCACCCTGCATTCGTAATGTTTTTTGTTTAAGAGCACTTATTTTGAACAGTCCGTTTCTTATTGCGCAGATCAGCGATTTGCACCTTAAAGCCGATCAAAAGCTGACCTACGGCGTGGTCGATTGCCTGGGTGCGTTGCGGCGCGCGGTCGATCATTTGAATGCCAGCCAGCCGCGCCCCGACATCGTGGTCATCAGTGGCGACCTGGTGGATTTCGGCCGTCCCGATGAATACGCGGTGTTGAAGCGCGAACTGGCGCGATTGCACATGCCTGTCTACCTGGTGCCCGGTAATCACGATGATCGCGAGCAGTTACTCGCGGGATTTACCCATCACCGCTATTTGCCGACGGACGCCAATGCGCCGCTCGATTGGGTGGTCGAGGATCACCCGGTGCGCCTGATCGGCCTGGACTCGACCCGCCCGGGCGCGCATGGCGGTCAGGTGTCGGACAGCCAGTTGCGCTGGCTCGATGAGCAATTGTCCCGTCGGCCCAATGTACCGACGCTGTTGATTCTGCATCATCCGCCGTTTATCACCGGTATCGGCCACATGGACCGAGAGTCGTTTATTAATGCCGCCGCGCTGGAAGCGCTCGTCGCTCGCCATCCGCAGATAGAGCGCTTGCTCTGCGGGCATCTGCATCGGCCGATGCAGCGTCGCTTCGGCGGCTCACTGAGTTGTGTGTGCCCCGGCACTTCCCACCAGATCGTGCTGGATCTGGAGGCCTCCGCGCCGGCACATTTCAATCTGGAGCCGGCGGGGTACCTGGTGCATCGCTGGCATCCGCAACATGGTCTGGTTACCCACAACGCCGTGTTCGGTGAATACGCCGGGCCTTATCCGTTTTATGACGTTCATGGATTGATCGACTGATAACACCAGGACGATGACGATGCTGTCCTTATTGAACTTGGGGAGGTGTTAACGACGGCCACTTAAGTACGGTTACACGACGTTTATCTCAATGATGACTTAATGCACGGGCTGACCCCTTGGTGGGCCCGGCGCTTCCTGCTGTCTTTTTACTGCGCACAGAACATGGCTTCTGCGCTGGAGTTCGCCCTGATGAAAGCCTCGTTTCAAGTATTAAGTTTTTTGACCGGCGGTTTGGGCATGGCCCTGAGTCCCTTGGCGTCTGCTGATTTCATTAATGACAGTAAAGCCAACTTGAACTTGCGTAACTTCTATTTCAATAACGATAACCGCGACGGTGCCGCCGCGCCGTCGAAAACCGAAGAGAGGGGCCAAGGCTTCATGCTCAACTATCAGTCGGGGTTTACCGACGGTACGGTGGGCTTCGGTCTGGATGCGATCGGTTTGCTTGGGATCAAGCTCGATAGCGGTGAAGGACGGCATGTCGGCAGTTCAATGATCCCCAGCGATGGCGCCAAGGCCGCGGATCAGTGGAGCCGTGTCGGCGCGACGGCAAAGATGCGCTTCTCCAAGACCGAGTTGCGCTACGGCACCTTGCAGCCGAAGTTGCCGATCCTGGTGGCGAACGATGGCCGACTGCTGCCGCAAACCTTTGAAGGCGGCCAGATCACCAGTAATGAACTCGATAACCTGACCTTTACCGCCGGCCAACTTGAACATGCTACTGGCCGTGGTTCCAGCGACAGCGCCGGCCTTGCGGTGGCGGGTGCCACTCAGGAAAGCAATAAGTTCACCTTTGCCGGCGGTGATTACAAACTGACTAAAGACCTGACGGCCCAGTATTACTACGCCAATCTCGAAGACTATTACCAACAGCACTTTGCCGGTTTATTGCATGTGCTGCCGTTGGGTGAATACGGTTCGCTGAAAACCGACCTGCGTTATTTCAAGACCACCTCCGATGGCAAGAACAGCAGTGCCGCCGGTCGCGCCAATGGCTACAAGTTTGGTGGTTACACCAAGGGCGGGACGGGTGAAATCGACAACGATACCTGGAGTGCTGCGTTCATTTACTCGTTAGGCGGCCATGCCATCACCGCGGGTTATCAAAGCGTTTCCGATGACAGCAACTTTGCGCAACTCAATCAGGGTGGATTGGTGGGCAAAGGCGAGGGCGGCGCCAGTCTTTATCTGTACACCGACCGCACCATTCAGACCTTCATTCAGGCCGGCGAACGAACCGCCTTCACGCAATACGCCTACGACTTCGCTGCGCTGGGCGTTCCGGGCCTGAAGGCGTCAGTCATGTACCTCAAGGGCGACAACATTCAGACGGCCAGCGGTAAGGACGCAAGCGAATGGGAGCGAGATATCTCCCTGGATTATGTGATTCAAAGTGGCGCGTTGAAGAACGTCGGTTTCGGCTGGCGCAATGCGATGTCACGCAGCGATATCGCCCGCGACCAGGATCAGAATCGCCTGATCGTGAGCTATTCCATTCCTCTGATGTAAGCCCCCGGCTCAAAGCCTATCGGCGGACAGGTTCACTATGGCGTGCGTGAACCTGATCCAGTCGACGATTTGCCTCCCCGTTCTCCCCGCCATTTATCCGCTAAATACAAAGCATCCTAACTATTACGTTGACATTCTCTGCCTAGGCAGTAACATCTCGACATACATTCTCTGCCTAGGCAGCTAATTGGTGTTCAGATGAAGCATTTCACCCCGGAACAATTCAAGCATTGCCATCTCGGCCTTTTGCTCGGCCGTGCCGCGCTGCTCAAGGACCGGATCATCGACACGCACATGGAACCCCACGGCATCACCGCCGCGCAGTTCAAAGTGCTGATCATCATGGCCCAGTTCGGCGTCGACACTCCGGCTGAACTGTGCCGCCACTTGTCCCTGGACAGCGGTTCGATGACGCGCATGCTCGATCGTCTGGAACAGAAAGGTTTCCTCGCCCGCCAACGCTCCGAGGCCGACCGCCGACAGGTGCAACTGGTGCTGACCGAACAAGGCCAGCAGTTGACTGACCGTCTGCCGGAGATCGGCGCCGATGCCATGAATGAACTGGCCGGCGCCATCACGCCGGACGAGTTGAGCACCCTGGAACAGATCCTGAAGAAAATCTTGGTGGCAGCCGGTGACTCGATCACCCTGCTGCGGGTAGGTGACAAATGAGCAGTAAAACCTTGCGTACCAGCCTGAGCCTGGTGCTGTCGGCCATGATCCTGGCCGGTTGCGCCAGCTACAGTGGCTTGCACACCGAAGGCAAAAGTGTCGATGCGAAAAGCCTCAAGGCCGGGCAATCCCTCACTGGCGTGACCCTGTCGCCGGCCGCCTGGCCGAAAAGCGACTGGTGGAAAAGCCTCGGCGACCCACAACTCGACGGCCTGATCCGCGAAGCCCTGCACGACAGCCCCGACATGCAGATCGCCGAAGCCCGCGCCCATCAGGCCAGCGCCGCCGCGTATGCCGCCGACGCCGATCGGATGCCGACCCTCGATGCCAGCGCCGGCATCAGCCGTTCGCGCCTGGCCAAGGATCAGGACCCACGCGGGCAGGGCGATGCCTACGCGACCGTGCGTAATATCAGCGCCAGCTTCAATTACAACTTCGACCTCTGGGGCGGTCAGCGTGACGCCTGGGAAGCCGCGTTGGGCCAGGCCCGCGCCGCCGAAGTCGATCAGCAAGCCGCGCAACTGACCTTGTCCGCCGACGTCGCCCGCGCCTACAGCGATTTGGGGCAGGCGCACATCGTCTATGACCTGGCCAATGAAGACCTCAAGCGCACCAAGCAAATGCTTGATCTGAGCCAGCGTCGCTTGAGCTCCGGGATCGACAGCCAGTACCAGTTCCAGCAAACCGAAAGCCTGGAAGCCAGTTCCGAAGCCAGCCTGATCGATGCGGAAAAACGCCTGAACAGCGCGAAAATTGCCTTGGCCGTACTGCTCGGCAAAGGCCCGGATCGCGGCAACGAAATCGCCCGACCGAAGATTCTCCAGGCCAGCGCCGTGGCGTTGCCGTCGGTGTTGCCGGCGGAATTGCTCGGTCGTCGCCCGGATCTGGTGGCTGCGCGCTGGCGGGTTGAAGCCGCGAGCAAGGACATCGCCGCGAGCAAGACCCAGTTCTATCCCAACTTGAACCTGACGGCTGCCGCCGGTGCTGAATCCTTGTTGGGTGACGCGATGTTCGGTTCGGCCAGTCGCTTCTTCAATATCGCCCCGACCATTTCGGTGCCGATTTTCGACGGCGGCCGCTTGCGCGCCAACCTCGATGCCCGCGACGCCGACTATGACCTCGCAGTGGCGCAGTACAACAAGAGCCTGGTCAAGGCGCTGGGGGATGTCAGCGACACCATCAACCAGTTGCGCGATATCGGCCGGCAGATTGGTGCGCAACAGCACGCCACCGAGATTGCCCAGGATTCTTACAACACCGTGGTCCAGCGCTACGGTTCCGGCATCGGCAATTACCTGGACGTGCTCAGCATCGAACAGCAATTGCTCCAGGCCCAGCGTCAGTTGGCCAACCTGAATGCCGAGCAGATCGATCTGTCGATCCAATTGATGCAGGCGCTCGGCGGCGGCTTCCAGGCCGAAACCATCGCCTCGGCCAATCCAGCTCCAGCCAAGCTGAACAACTAATTCAAGGTAACTGTCATGGCCACCGAAACTACTTCTGCTCCAACCCAACAAGCGCCTGAAAACGCCCAAGACACCAGCAACCCGCGCAAACGCAAAATCATGCTGGTGCTGCTGGCGATTCTGGTGATCCTCGCCGGTGCCGGCGTCTGGGCTTATCACGAATTCTACGGTCGCTGGAACGAAAGCACCGACGACGCCTATGTGAACGGCAACGTGGTGGAAATCACGCCGCTGGTCACCGGCACTGTCGTCAGCATTGGCGCCGATGATGGCGATCTGGTCCATGAAGGCCAGGTGCTGGTCAACTTCGACCCGAACGACGCCGAAGTCGGGCTGCAAAGTGCCCAGGCCAACCTCGCTCGTACCGTGCGTCAGGTTCGCGGTTTGTACAGCAACGTCGATGGCATGCGCGCCCAGGTCAATGCCCAGCAGGCTAACGTGCAAAAAGCCCAGGACAACTTCAACCGCCGGAAAAACCTCGCCGCTGGCGGCGCGATTTCCCAGGAAGAACTGTCCCACGCTCGCGACGACCTGACCTCGGCGCAAAACGCCTTGGCCAATGCGCAACAACAGCTGAAAACCACCAGCGCGCTGGTGGATGACACCGTGGTGTCGTCGCACCCGGACGTGATGTCCGCCGCCGCGCAACTGCGTCAGGCTTATCTGAACAACTCCCGCAGCACCCTGATTGCGCCGGTTACCGGTTATGTGGCCAAACGCTCGGTGCAACTGGGCCAGCGGGTTCAGCCGGGTACCGCGCTGATGGCAGTGATTCCACTGGATCAGCTGTGGATCGACGCCAACTTCAAGGAAACCCAGCTGCGTGACATGCGCATCGGGCAACCGGTGGACATCGAGGCCGACCTGTACGGCAGCGACGTGAAATTCAGCGGCACCATCGACAGCCTCGGCGCCGGTACGGGCAGCGCGTTCGCCTTGCTGCCCGCACAGAACGCTACCGGTAACTGGATCAAGATTGTTCAGCGTGTGCCGGTACGGATTCACGTGAATGCCGAAGAACTGGCCAAGCACCCGTTGCGCGTCGGCCTGTCGACCCAGGTCGATGTGAACCTGCACGACCAGAGTGGCCCGGTGCTGGCGCAACAGCCGCCACAAAAGGCTTCGTTCAGCACCAACGTCTATGACCGTCAGTTGGCCGAGGCCGACGCGATGATCGCGCAGTTGATCCATGACAACAGCGCTGCGGTCAGCAAGACCGCGCAACGCTGACCCTGTGGGAGCGAGCCTGCTCGCGAAGGCGTCAGACCCGTCGGCATCACTGTTGAATGTGCCGGCCTCTTCGCGAGCAGGCTCGCTCCCACAAGGCTTGCTGCGTCTGTAACAGGCGTGGCGCCAATCAGGTTCCATAGGATTCGCGATGAGCAATAACGCCTCTTTCACGCCGCCCAGCCTGGTGCTCAGCACTATCGGCCTGTCGCTGGCGACCTTCATGCAAGTGCTCGACACCACCATCGCCAACGTGGCCTTGCCGACGATTTCCGGCAACCTGGGCGTGAGTTCGGAGCAGGGCACCTGGGTGATCACTTCGTTTGCCGTGAGCAACGCGATTGCGCTGCCGCTGACCGGCTGGCTGAGCCGGCGTTTCGGTGAAGTGAAGCTGTTTCTCTGGGCCACCATCCTGTTTGTGTTGGCCTCGTTTCTTTGCGGTATCTCGACCTCGATGCCGGAACTGATCGGCTTCCGTGTGCTGCAAGGTCTGGTGGCCGGGCCGTTGTACCCGATGACCCAAACGCTGCTGATTGCGGTGTATCCCCCGGCCAGGCGCGGCATGGCCCTGGCGTTGCTGGCGATGGTCACGGTGGTGGCGCCGATTGCCGGCCCGATCCTCGGTGGCTGGATTACCGATAGCTACAGCTGGCCGTGGATCTTCTTCATCAACGTGCCGATCGGGATTTTCGCGGTGATGGTGGTGCGCTCGCAGCTCAAGGCGCGTCCGGTGGAAACCAGCCGTCAGCCGATGGATTACGTCGGTTTGATCATGCTGATCATTGGCGTTGGCGCGTTGCAGATAATCCTCGATAAAGGCAACGACCTGGACTGGTTCGAATCGAACTTCATCATCATCGGCGCGGCGATTTCGGTGATTGCCCTGGCGGTGTTCGTGATCTGGGAAATGACCGACAAGCATCCGGTGGTCAACTTGCGGTTGTTCGCTTACCGCAACTTCCGCATCGGCACCATTGTGTTGGTGCTGGGTTATGCCGGTTTCTTCGGTATCAACCTGATCCTGCCGCAATGGCTGCAAACCCAAATGGGCTACACCGCCACTTGGGCCGGTCTGGCGGTGGCACCGATCGGGATTCTGCCGGTGCTGATGTCACCGTTTGTCGGCAAGTACGCGCACAAGTTCGACCTGCGCCTGCTGGCCGGGCTGGCGTTCCTGGCGATTGGCCTGAGCTGCTTCATGCGCGCCGGGTTCACCAACGAGGTCGACTTCCAGCACATCGCCCTGGTGCAACTGTTCATGGGCATCGGCGTGGCGCTGTTCTTTATGCCGACCCTGAGCATCCTGATGTCGGACCTGCCGCCGAGCCAAATCGCCGACGGCGCAGGCCTGGCGACCTTCTTGCGAACCTTGGGCGGTAGTTTCGCGGCGTCGTTGACGACGTGGATCTGGATTCGCCGGGCGGATCAACATCATGCGTACCTGAGCGAAAGCATCACCACGTACGACCAACCGACCCGGGATGCCTTGCACGCCTTGGGCGGGGCGGGTACCCCGGCGTATGCGCAACTCGACCAAGTACTGACCAGCCAGGCGTACATGCTCTCCACCGTGGATTACTTCACGTTGCTGGGGTGGGGGTTCATGGGGTTGATGCTGATCGTGTGGCTGGCCAAGCCGCCGTTTGCGGCAAAGGCGGGGCCGGCTGCTTCGGGCCACTAAGCCATACACAGTCCCCTGTGGGAGCGAGCCTGCACCGAAGATCCCCTTGTAGGAGCGAGGCTTGCCCGCGAAGGCGGTGTGTCAGTTGATGGAGATATTGACTGACACGACGCCTTCGCGGGCAAGCCTCGCTCCTACAGGGATTGCGCAAGTCTTTAGTGGGTTGGGGCGGCCAGTTGCGGCGGCGGGGCGAAGTCGAACGGGGCGAGGGCAAACCCTTGCTCATCCACTTGCAACGCCCAGCCCTGGCGATCCCAATCCCCCAGCACAATGCGCCGGGCGGCTTGCTCGCCAATCTGCAACTTGTGAATCGCCGGTCGATGGGTATGCCCATGGATCAGCGTCTTCACGCCATATTCCTGCATGATCCGCGGGACTTCTTCCGGCGTCACATCGACGATGTCATTGGCCTTCATCCGCGTCTGCGCACGGCTTTCGCTGCGCAGTTTGCGCGCCAGGTTATGGCGGGTGCGCAGGGGCAGGTGGCGCAGGATGAACAGGGTGATCGGGTTGCGCAGGTAACGACGCAGCTTCATATAGCCGACATCGCGGGTGCAGAGGCTGTCGCCGTGCATCAATAGCACCGGCTCGCCATAAAACTGCACGACACTCGGGTCTTTCAACAACGTGCAGCCGGCCTGTTTACAGAAGGCCTTGCCGAGCATGAAGTCGCGATTGCCGTGCATCAGAAAAATCGCCGTGCCGCTGTCGCTGAGATTGCGCAGGGCCTGGCAGATGGAACGCTGGAACGGCGTCATGGCATCGTCGCCAATCCACGCCTCGAAAAAGTCGCCCAAGATGTACAACGCACTCGCCGAACGGGCGCGTCCGGCGAGCAAATCCAGAAACGCCCGGGTAATGTCCGGGCGCTCCTCTTCCAGATGCAAGTCTGAAATCAGCAGTATCACTCAATGATCTCGGCTTTCTCGATGATCACATCTTCTGCAGGTACGTCCTGGTGGCCGGACTTGGAAGTGGTGCTCACGCCTTTGATCTTGTCGACGACTTCAGTGCCGGCAACCACTTTGGCGAATACTGCGTAGCCCCAGCCCTGGGTGGTCTTGGCGCTGTGGTTCAGGAAGCTGTTGTCAGCCACGTTGATGAAGAACTGGGCGGAAGCCGAATGCGGCTCCATGGTGCGAGCCATGGCCACGGTGTACTTCTCGTTCGGCAGGCCGTTGTCGGCTTCGTTCTGGATGCTTGGGCGCTTGTCTTTCTTTTCTTTCATGCCTGGCTCGAAACCGCCGCCCTGGATCATGAAGTTACCGATGACACGGTGGAAAACAGTGTTTTCGTAGTGGCCGGCTTTGACGTATTCGATGAAGTTGGCAACGGTAACCGGTGCTTTTTCAGCGTTCAGTTCCAGGACGATGTCGCCGTGGTTGGTGGTCAGTTTGACTTGGGTCATGATCGGCACTCTTTCAAGAAATTCGTGGGTTTCGGGGCGTTTCGGCCCGCAACCGGTCTGGTCTGTCTCGACCAAGGTGCGCAGTTTAGCGCGACAGGCGCGAATTTCGAGGCTGTTTTTCATTTGCAGGCGATTAAATGCCACCGTTTGCAGGCCCGCTCTGTCAGCGGCTTGACAGCATCGGCTATGATAGCGGCTTTGTTTTGTCAGGCCTTTCGTTCCGGCCACGCACTTGTACGTTCAAGGATCCTATGAGCAAGCCCACTGTCGACCCTACCTCGAATGCCAAGACCGGCCCTGCCGTGCCGGTCAATTTCCTGCGCCCGATCATCCAGGCGGACCTGGACTCGGGTAAGCACACGCAGATCGTCACCCGTTTCCCGCCTGAGCCCAACGGCTACCTGCACATTGGTCACGCCAAGTCGATTTGCGTGAACTTCGGCCTGGCCCAGGAATTTGGCGGCGTCACGCACCTGCGTTTCGACGACACCAACCCGGCCAAGGAAGACCAGGAATACATCGACGCGATCGAAAGCGACATCAAATGGCTGGGCTTCGAATGGTCCGGTGAAGTGCGCTATGCCTCGCAGTATTTCGACCAGTTGCACGACTGGGCCGTCGAGCTGATCAAGGCCGGCAAGGCCTACGTCGATGACTTGAGCCCGGAACAAGCCAAGGAATACCGTGGCACCCTGACCGAGCCGGGCAAGAACAGCCCGTTCCGTGACCGCTCCGTGGAAGAAAACCTCGACTGGTTCGCCCGCATGAAGGCCGGCGAATTCCAGGACGGCGCACGCGTGCTGCGGGCCAAGATCGACATGGCCTCGCCGAACATGAACCTGCGCGACCCGATCATGTATCGCATCCGTCACGCGCACCACCACCAGACCGGTGACAAGTGGTGCATCTACCCGAACTACGACTTCACCCACGGTCAGTCGGACGCCATCGAAGGCATCACCCACTCGATCTGCACCCTGGAGTTCGAAAGCCATCGTCCGCTGTACGACTGGTTCCTGGACGCGCTGCCAGTGCCGGCGCACCCGCGTCAGTACGAATTCAGCCGCCTGAACCTGAACTACACCATCACCAGCAAGCGCAAACTCAAGCAACTGGTCGATGAAAAGCACGTGTTTGGCTGGGACGACCCGCGCATGTCCACGCTGTCGGGCTTCCGCCGTCGTGGCTATACGCCAGCGTCGATCCGTAACTTCTGCGACATGGTCGGTACCAACCGTTCCGACGGCGTGGTGGATTTCGGCATGCTCGAGTTCAGCATCCGTCAGGACCTGGACCAGAACGCTCCGCGCGCCATGTGCGTGCTGCGTCCGCTGAAAGTTGTGATTACCAATTACCCGGAAGACAAGGTCGATCACCTCGAACTGCCACGTCATCCGCAGAAAGAAGAGCTGGGCGTGCGCAAGCTGCCGTTCTCCCGTGAAATCTACATCGACCACGATGACTTCATGGAAGAGCCGCCAAAAGGCTACAAGCGCCTGGAGCCGAACGGCGAAGTGCGTCTGCGCGGCAGCTACGTGATCCGCGCCGACGAAGCGATCAAGGACGCCGATGGCAACATCGTCGAACTGCGTTGCTCCTACGACCCGGAAACCCTCGGCAAGAACCCTGAAGGCCGCAAGGTCAAAGGCGTGGTGCACTGGGTGCCGGCAGCGGAAAGCGTCGAGTGCGAAGTGCGCCTGTACGATCGTCTGTTCCGTTCGCCGAACCCTGAAAAGGCTGAAGACAGCGCCAGTTTCCTGGACAACATCAACCCTGACTCGCTGCAAGTTCTCACTGGTTGTCGTGCTGAGCCTTCGCTGGGCAATGCACAGCCGGAAGACCGTTTCCAGTTCGAGCGCGAAGGTTACTTCTGCGCGGATATCAAGGACTCGAAACCGGGCGCTCCGGTATTCAACCGTACCGTGACCTTGCGTGATTCGTGGGGCCAGTGATTCAAGGAAACAATTAAAGTGTTAACGATCTACAACACGCTCACCAAGAGCAAAGAAGTCTTCAAGCCTCTGGATGGCAACAATGTGCGCATGTACGTCTGCGGGATGACCGTGTACGACTACTGCCACATTGGCCACGGCCGCAGCATGGTCGCGTTCGACCTGGTGACCCGCTGGTTGCGGTTCAGCGGTTATAACCTGACCTATGTGCGCAACATCACCGACATTGAAGACAAGATCATCAATCGGGCCAAGGAGAACGGCGAGCCGTTCGACGTGCTGACCGAGCGCATGATCACTGCGATGCACGAGGACGAGGCGCGCCTCAATATTCTCAAGCCGGACATGGAACCGCGGGCCACCGATCACATCGCGGGCATGCAGAGCATGATCCAGACCCTGATCGACAAGGGTTATGCCTACGCCCCGGGCAATGGCGACGTGTACTACCGCGTCGCCAAGTTCATGGGCTATGGCAAGCTGTCGCGCAAGAAAATCGAAGACCTGCGCATCGGCGCGCGGATCGAAGTCGACGAGTCGAAACAGGACCCGCTGGACTTCGTGCTGTGGAAAGGCGCCAAGCCGGGCGAGCCGAGCTGGCCTTCGCCGTGGGGCGACGGTCGTCCGGGCTGGCACATCGAGTGCTCGGTGATGTCGACCTGCTGCCTGGGCGAGACCTTCGACATTCATGGCGGCGGCAGTGACCTTGAGTTCCCGCACCATGAAAACGAAATCGCCCAGAGCGAAGCGGCCACCGGCAAGACCTACGCCAACGCGTGGATGCATTGCGGCATGATTCGCATCAATGGCGAGAAGATGTCCAAGTCCTTGAATAACTTCTTCACCATTCGCGACGTGCTGGAAAAGTACCACCCGGAAGTCGTGCGTTACCTACTGGTGTCGAGCCACTACCGCAGCGCGATCAACTATTCGGAAGACAACCTCAAGGACGCCAAGGGCGCACTCGAGCGTTTCTACCACGCGTTGAAAGGCCTGCCGAGCGTGGCGCCGGCTGGCGGCGAAGCGTTTGTCGAGCGTTTCACCCAGGTGATGAACGACGACTTCGGCACGCCGGAAGCTTGCGCGGTGCTGTTCGAGATGGTTCGTGAGATCAACCGTCTGCGCGAGAGCGATCTCGATGCAGCGGCGGGTCTGGCAGCGCGCTTGAAAGAACTGGCGAGTGTGCTGGGTGTGTTGCAGCTCGAAGCCGATGATTTCTTGCAGGCTGGCGCTGAAGGCCGGGTTGATGCGGCTGAAGTGGATGCGCTGATTGCTGCGCGTCTGGCAGCTCGTGCCAACAAGGACTGGGCCGAATCCGACCGCATCCGCGACCAGCTCACCGCCATGGGCGTAGTGCTGGAAGACGGCAAGGGCGGTACGACCTGGCGTTTGGCTGACTGATAGCTGCGCTTGTTACAAACAAAACCCGCCTAGTGCGGGTTTTTGTTTGCCTTAAGATCAAAAGATCGCAGCCTTCGGCAGCTCCTACAGGATTGGGTTCGTCCACAATTACACGGCGGGCACAAACCTGTGTAGGAGCTGCCGAAGGCTGCGATCTTTTGATCTTCGCCGTTAACCTTCCAACTGCCGCAACCGCTTGTAAAGGGTATTCCGGCTAACCCCCAACCGCCGCGCCAGATGCGAAATATTCCCCCCCGCCGCCTGCAACAGCCGATTCAAATCCTGCGCATCATTCAAATCCACCGCCAACGGCTCTGCGGGTTCCACCGGTTCCATCTCCAGATCGACAAAAAAATCATCCGGCAAATGCTCAGGCTTGACCGGTTGTTCCTCGGCCATGGCCAGCGCCACCTGCATCACGCTGCTGACCTGCCTTAGATTCCCCGGCCATGGATGTCGGCTGAACAACTCCATCACTTCACGGCTCAACCAGGCCCATTGCGACGGCTCGCGATGTTGCTCCCACAAACGCTTGAACAGCGCCTGTTTGTCGCTGCGTTCCCTTAACGGTGGCAGTTCCAGGGTCAAGCCGCCGATCCGGTAATACAAGTCTTCACGAAACCGCCCCAGTTGCACCTGTTCGCGCAACGAGCGGTTGGTCGCCGAAATAATGCGGATGTCCACCGGGAACAACTCGCTGCTGCCCACCGGTTGCACGCAGCGCTCCTGCAACACCCGCAACAGCCGTGCCTGGGTCGGCAGCGGCATGTCGCCGATTTCATCGAGGAAGAGCGTGCCTTTGTCAGCCTTGCGGATCAGCCCGATGCTGCCTTTCTGGTTGGCGCCGGTGAACGCGCCTTTCTCGTAGCCAAACAGCTCGGACTCGACCAGTTCGGCGGGGATCGCTGCACAGTTGACGGCGATAAACGGTTGTTTGCTGCGGGAGCTGGCCTGGTGCAGGGCTTTGACGAAGACTTCCTTGCCGACCCCGGTTTCGCCGTGGATCAGCAGCGGAATGTCTTTCTCCAGCAAGCGCTCGGCCTGACGCACGGCTTTTTCCACGCGGCTGTCGCCGAAATGCAGGGTGTTCAGGCTGATAGCGGTTGGCGGTGTTGCAACACTTGGCTCAGTAAACACTCTAGCCTGAATCGGCGCCTGTTTCGGCCGCTTCAACAGGCACTGGAAACGGTTGCGCCCGGACGCTTGCAGGGCAAACGGCAAACCATCCGGCTGGTTCAACAACTCCAGCAACGACACCTTGAACAGACTTTCCACGCTGACCCGCGACAAGCTGATGCCCAGCAGATTGTCAGCCCGGCGATTGGCCGACAGCACTTGCCCGGTCTCGTCGAAAATCAGCAACCCGGCCCATTGGCTGTCGAGGTTGTTCAATCCGGTGTTGAAGGTCAGTTGAAAATGCTGGCCATGGAACAGGTTGAGGATCAGCCGGTTCTCCACGGTCTGGCTCATCATCTTGACCATGCCCAGGGTGTGGGACGGCGGCAGGTAGCTGTCGCTGGACACGTCGAGCACCGCAATCACCTTGCGCTCGGCATCGAAAATCGGTGCGGCGGAGCCGGTCATGAAGCGGTTGGCTTTCAGGAAGTGTTCATCGTGCTCGATATGCACCGCTTGCTCGCAGGCCAAGGCAGTGCCGATCGCGTTGGTGCCGCTGCAACGTTCCATCCAGCTCGCCCCGACGCTGAAACCCCGGGTCAGGCTTGGCTCGATAAACCGTTGGGTGCCCCAGGACGTGAGCACTTGGCCTTGGTTGTCGGCGAGCATGATCAGGCAATTGGAGTTACTCAGGATGTTCTCGTAATACGGCAGGACTTCCTGATGGGTGGTCTGCACCAGGGAATGCTGGCTCTCCAGCAACTGCGCGATGCCGTCGGCCGGCAACTGATCGAAGGTCGGCACGCTGTGGTGATTGAGACCGAACGCGCGGCAGCGGGACCAGGAGTCCTGAATGATGGCGTCATGGGAGAGCGGCGAGGCGGGTACGGCCATGGCAGTCGATCTCTGAGCAGAGCTTTTATTGTTTTTATGGTTACTTCTGTTGCCCACGATCCCCCGTAGGAGCTGCCGAAGGCTGCGATCTTTTGATCTTGATCTTTGCAATCCTCACGGACGCCAGGATCAAAAGATCGCAGCCTTCGGCAGCTCCTACGGGGACCGTAAACGGTCTGTAGAGTGTTGTTCACTATTGTTCATTGTCAACCGCCGAAGTGTTCAGTTGTTCAGCCGCAACTGTTCATTTCTGTTCAGCAACGAACGCGGTTTTCCGCTATTTCCAAGGATTTTCAAACCAGATCAATCACTTGTGATTTCTGGCACGAATGTCGCTCTATCGCTACGGTCGCTTGACTCCAAATAATAAAAAAGGCCGAGCCATGTCATTAACCCTGGAGCACGTCAGCCGTACCGTCGAGGGCCAGATCTGGATCGACGATGCGTGCCTTGTTTTCGAACCTGGATCCTTCAACGTTTTGCTCGGGCGCACGCTGTCCGGCAAAACCAGCCTCATGCGCCTGATGGCCGGCCTGGACAAGCCCGACAGCGGGCGCATCCTGATGAACGGCGTCGACGTCACCCAGCGCCCAGTGCGTCTGCGCAATGTGTCGATGGTCTATCAGCAGTTCATCAACTACCCGACCATGACGGTGTTCGAGAATATCGCCTCGCCGTTGCGCCAGGGCGGTGTGTCGAACGAGGTGATCCAGAGCAAAGTGCTGGAAACCGCGAAGATGCTGCGCATCGAGAAATTCCTCCAGCGCCATCCGCTTGAATTGTCCGGCGGTCAGCAACAACGCACGGCGATGGCCCGGGCGCTGGTCAAGGATGCCGAGCTGATCCTGTTCGACGAACCGCTGGTCAACCTCGACTACAAACTGCGCGAAGAACTGCGTCAGGAAATGCGCGAGTTGTTCAAGGCGCGGCACACCATCGCTATCTACGCCACCACCGAACCCAACGAAGCCCTCGCGCTCGGCGGCACCACCACGATTCTGCATGAAGGTCGGGTGATCCAGAGTGGCAAGTCCTCCGAGGTCTATCACCAGCCGCAAACGGTGCTGGCGGCAGAGTTGTTCTCCGAGCCGCCGATCAACCTGATGCCGGGGCGCATTGCCGGCAACGAAGTCAGTTTCGCGAATTTCGTGCACTTCCCGCTGAACGTTGATCTGCGCCCGGTGGGCGAGGGCGAGTTCCGCTTCGGCGTACGTCCGAGCCACATCTCGCTGGTGCCGAGTAACGACGATGACCTGGAACTCGCGGTGACCGTTGAGGTGGCCGAGATCAGCGGTTCGGAAACTTTCCTGCATGTGCGCAACGAGCATTTCCTGTTGGTCCTGCACTTGCCGGGCGTCCACGAATACGACGTTGATGCGCCGATCCGCATCTATATCCCGACCCATAAACTGTTCGTCTTCGATATGCAGGGGCGGCTGGTCCAGGCGCCCGGTCGCCGTATCGCGAGGGTTGCCTGATGGCCGAAATTCGTTTGCAGAACCTCGCCCACAGCTACACCCGCACCCCGAGTGGGCCTGAGGACTACGCGATTCGCGAGATGGACCACATCTGGGAGCAGGGCGGTGCTTATGCGTTGCTCGGGCCGTCGGGATGCGGGAAGTCGACCTTGCTCAACATCATTTCCGGGTTGCTCAGCCCGTCCCAGGGGCAGGTGCTGTTCGACAGCAAAGTCGTCAACGACCTGACTCCGGAGAAACGCAACATCGCCCAGGTTTTCCAGTTTCCGGTGGTCTACGACACCATGACGGTGTTCGACAACCTGGCTTTCCCGCTGCGAAATCAGGGCATGGGCGAGGCGAAAATTCACAGCAAGGTGCAGGAAATTGCCGAGGTCCTCGACCTCCAGGCACTGCTGAGCAAAAAGGCGCGCAACCTCACCGCCGATGAAAAACAGAAAGTCTCTATGGGCCGCGGACTGGTGCGCGATGACGTCTCGGCGATCCTCTTCGATGAGCCGCTGACGGTGATCGACCCGCACCTGAAGTGGAAGCTGCGGCGCAAGCTCAAGCAGATCCATGAGCAGTTCAACATCACCATGGTCTACGTCACCCATGATCAGCTCGAAGCCTCGACCTTCGCCGACAAGATCGCAGTGATGTACGGCGGGCAGATCGTGCAGTTCGGCACGCCACGGGAATTGTTCGAACGGCCGAGCCACACCTTTGTCGGCTATTTCATCGGCAGCCCGGGGATGAACCTGATCGACGTGCAGCCGCAGCCCGGTGGTGTCGGTTTCGCCTCGACGCACTTGCCGCTGTCCGACGCGATGCAGAAACAAATCGCCGAGTCCGAGTGGAAAAGCCTGAAGGTCGGTATCCGTCCGGAATTCGTTCACGTGTGGGACGAACCGTTTGATGACGCGATGCAGGCACAGGTCGTACACATCGAAGACCTTGGCACCTACAAGATCATGACCCTGAACCTCGATGGCGTGCCGCTGAAAGTGCGCCTGGCGGAAGACAAACCGGTGCCCGAAGGCACGGCCTACATCAGCTTCCCGGCGCAATGGTTGATGGTGTATGCGGACGACTATCTGGTGGAGGTGCAGCCATGAACAAGGTGCAAAACAACAAGGCCTGGTGGCTGGTCCTGCCGGTGTTCCTGCTGGTGGCGTTCAGTGCGGTGATCCCGATGATGACCGTGGTCAACTACTCGGTGCAGGACATTTTCGACCAGTCCAGCCGCTACTTCGTCGGCGCCGACTGGTACAAGCAGGTGTTGCTCGATCCACGCTTGCATGACTCATTGCTGCGCCAGTTCATCTACTCCGGCTGCGTGTTGCTGATCGAAATCCCGCTGGGCATCGCCATCGCCCTGACCATGCCGACCAAGGGCCGCTGGTCGTCGCTGGTGTTGATCATCCTGGCGATTCCGCTGCTGATCCCGTGGAACGTGGTCGGCACCATCTGGCAGATTTTCGGTCGGGCGGACATCGGTTTGCTCGGTTCCAGCCTGAATGCCATGGGCATGAACTACAACTACGCGTCGAACACCATGGACGCCTGGGTCACGGTGCTGGTGATGGACGTCTGGCACTGGACTTCGTTGGTGGCGCTGTTGTGCTTCTCTGGGTTGCGGGCGATTCCGGACGTGTACTACCAGGCGGCGCGGATTGATCGGGCGTCGTCCTGGGCGGTCTTCCGACATATCCAGTTGCCCAAGCTCAAGAGCGTGCTGTTGATCGCGGTGATGTTGCGCTTCATGGACAGTTTCATGATCTACACCGAGCCGTTTGTGCTGACCGGCGGTGGACCGGGGAATGCCACGACCTTTCTGAGTCAGACCTTGACCCAGATGGCCGTAGGGCAATTCGATCTTGGCCCGGCGGCGGCTTTCTCGCTGGTGTACTTCCTGATCATCCTGTTGGTGTCCTGGCTGTTCTATACCGCCATGACTCACTCTGACGCCAACCGCTGAGGCCCATCATGAGCAAGAGAAAGCTGATTCCGTTGCTGATCTACATCCTGTTCCTGCTGGTGCCGATCTACTGGCTGCTGAACATGTCCTTCAAGAGCAACACCGAAATCCTCAGCGGCCTGACGCTGTTTCCGCAGGATTTCACCTTCGCCAACTACAAGGTGATCTTCACCGACCCGAGCTGGTACACCGGTTACCTCAACTCGTTGTACTACGTGAGCCTGAACACGGTGATTTCCCTGAGCGTGGCGCTACCGGCGGCCTATGCGTTCTCGCGGTATCGCTTCCTCGGCGACAAGCACCTGTTCTTCTGGCTGCTGACCAACCGCATGGCGCCACCGGCGGTGTTCCTGCTGCCGTTCTTCCAGCTGTATTCCTCGATCGGCTTGTTCGACACCCACATTGCGGTGGCGCTGGCGCACTGCCTGTTTAACGTGCCGTTGGCGGTGTGGATCCTCGAAGGCTTCATGTCCGGGGTGCCCAAGGAAATCGACGAAACCGCCTACATTGATGGCTACAGTTTTCCGAAGTTCTTCGTGAAGATCTTTGTGCCGTTGATTGGCTCGGGGATCGGGGTGACGGCGTTCTTCTGCTTCATGTTTTCCTGGGTCGAGTTGCTGCTGGCGCGGACGCTGACGTCGGTCAATGCCAAGCCCATCGCGGCGGTGATGACCCGCACGGTCTCGGCGTCCGGTATCGACTGGGGCGTGTTGGCAGCGGCGGGGGTGTTGACCATCCTGCCGGGCATGCTGGTGATCTGGTTTGTTCGCAACCACGTGGCCAAGGGCTTTGCCCTGGGTCGGGTCTGAGGAGCTGATGATGGAATGGATGAGTTGGACCACCCCCACCGCGGCGTTCTTCATCGCCATTGGCCTGATCCTGGTGGGCATGACCACCTGGGAATTGCGTTCGCCAAGCATTCTTCGCCGTGGTTTGTTACCGATTGCCACCACCCGTGGCGATCGCTTGTTTATCGGTCTTCTCGGCAGCGCCTACCTGCATTTGCTGGTAATCGGCGTCACCGACTGGAGCATCTGGGTCGCGTCCGCGTTGTCCCTGGTGTGGCTGTTGGCTGTGATGCGTTGGGGCTAGTCGAATCGCTCGGCAATGTTGCTCCGAAACTTTAACAGGAGGTCTTATGTTCGATAAAAACAATAAGCTGCGACATAGCATTTCATTGGCGGCCATGCTGGCACTCAGCGGTTTGAGCGCATCTGCCTGGGCCGATGCGTACGAAGACGCGGCGAAAAAGTGGATCGGCAGCGAATTCAAACCGTCCACCCTGACGGCCGATCAGCAGCTCGAGGAATTGAAGTGGTTCATCAAGGCTGCCCAACCGTTTCGCGGGATGGACATCAAGGTCGTTTCGGAAACCCTGACCACTCACGAATATGAGTCCAAGGTGCTGGCCAAGGCCTTTACCGAAATCACCGGGATCAAGGTAACCCACGATTTGCTGCAAGAAGGCGACGTGGTGGAAAAGCTGCAGACCGTGATGCAGTCGGACAAGAGCATTTATGACGGCTGGGTTAACGACTCGGACCTGATCGGTACGCACTTCCGTTACGGCAAGACCGAATCGATCACCGACCTGATGGCCAACGAAGGCAAGAACTTCACTTCGCCGACCCTGGACATCAAGGACTTCATCGGCATTTCCTTCACCACTGCGCCGGACGGCAAGATCTATCAACTGCCTGACCAGCAGTTCGCCAACCTCTACTGGTTCCGCGCCGACTGGTTTGAACGGCCGGAGCTGAAAGCCAAGTTCAAGGAAAAGTACGGTTACGAATTGGGCGTGCCGGTGAACTGGTCGGCCTATGAAGACATCGCCAAGTTCTTCAGCGAAGACGTCAAGGAAATCGACGGCAAGCGCATCTACGGGCACATGGACTACGGCAAGAAAGACCCGTCCCTGGGCTGGCGCTTCACCGATGCCTGGTTCTCCATGGCCGGTGCCGGTGACAAAGGCTTGCCTAACGGCTTGCCGGTGGACGAGTGGGGGATTCGCGTCGAGGACTGCCACCCGGTCGGTTCCAGTATCACCCGTGGCGGCGACACCAATGGCCCGGCGGCGGTCTATGCAACGCAGAAATACGTCGACTGGCTCAAGGCTTACGCGCCACCAGAAGCGGCGGGCATGACCTTCTCCGAATCCGGCCCGGTGCCGTCCCAAGGCAACATCGCGCAACAGATCTTCTGGTACACCGCGTTCACTGCCGACATGACCAAACCGGGCCTGCCGGTGGTGAATGCCGATGGCACGCCGAAATGGCGCATGGCGCCGTCCCCGCGCGGCCCGTATTGGGAGGAGGGCATGAAACTGGGGTATCAGGACGTGGGTTCCTGGACGTTCATGAAGTCCACGCCTGAGAAACAAAAACTCGCGGCTTGGTTGTACGCGCAGTTCGTGACCTCGAAAACTGTGTCGCTGAAGAAAACCATCGTTGGCCTGACACCGATTCGTGAGTCGGACATCAACTCGCAAGCCATGACCGACCTCGCACCGAAACTCGGTGGCCTGGTGGAGTTCTACCGCAGCCCGGCCCGCGTGCAATGGACCCCGACCGGGACCAACGTGCCGGACTACCCACGTTTGGCGCAACTGTGGTGGAGCCACATCGCCGAAGCGGCCAGCGGCGAGAAAACCCCGCAACAAGCGCTCGATGGTCTGGCCAAGGATCAGGATGCCATCATGACGCGGCTTGAACGCTCCAAGGTGCAACCGGTGTGCGGGCCGAAAATGAACCCGGAACGGGATGCGCAGTACTGGTTTGATCAGCCAGGTGCACCGAAGCCGAAACTGGCGAACGAGAAGCCTAAAGGTGAAACCGTGAGCTACACCGAACTGCTGAAATCGTGGGCGGATGCGCGTAAGTAAGCGGCTGTAATGTGAAAGGCGAACGGCACCGGAAGGTGCCGTTTTTATTGGTGTCTGATAGACCGCCATCGCGAGCAAGCCCGCTCCCACAGGGGATCTGTGGTGGACACGTTATGTGTGAACAACCCCGAACCCCCTGTGGGAGCGGGCTTGCTCGCGAAGAGGCCCTGGGAGTCGACAATGTTTTTGCAGTTGGAGTACATATCCATTCCTGCGGTAACGGCGACTTAGGGTTTCGCCCTTATGGCGACTCACTTTTTTTTCAAGCGCCAAAAAAAAGTAAGCAAAAAAAGGCTCGCCCCGAGCGTCCGGCCCCTCGCTTAGGCTCGGCGTTCCATCGTTCCGGTATTCATCTGGGGGCATCGCCTACGGTCGGCTTCGCTTCGACCTCCTCTCGATGTGTTCGACTGCGTCGAACGGCGCTGCGCGCCCCCCCCCAGATGAACACCTCCACTCAGCCTCCCGAAGGGGCGGGTAGAGCAAGATCAAGGGCAGGCGAGCTAACGCTCGGCCTTGAGTGGTGAGGTGCGGTGCGGTGCATGCTGCTCTGCTTTTGATTTTGTAGGAGCAAAGCTTGCTCGCGATGGCGGTCTGACAGCTGCCCGGTCTTTCGCAGATGTACATTGTCCGATTTTGGGAGGGCTTACTCGTGGGAAGGCGCTCTAGGCACCCGGTTTTTCCGCTGATGAACCTTGTGATATAGGCGCTGGATAGCTGGGTCTGGAGCAGGGGACTCATCCTTGAGTGCCTTCAAAAGCATTGAGTGTGTCGTCCGGCAGCGGTGCATCCAGGTCTTCAGGAAGAATCAGTTTGTCTTTCATTGCACCAATACGCGGACAACAAGGTTTACTCAAAGGTATCAGGCGCTTGGTAGCCCAAGCTTCTACGGCCTCTACCGATTCGGAGAAAATCTCACGCTTCATTTTTTGATCTCTCTCGATATTCAATCGCCGAACTTAACGGTAAATGCCTTGAGTTGGATGTCAGCCGTTTCCTACTGCCGCGCAGGCATTTTCCGAGAGAGGGGAGAGCAATAAGATCAAAAGATCGCAGCCTTCGGCAGCTCCTACAGACGGTGGTCAACACGCGATGTCCGGGTAGGCGTCGCTTGTGTAGGAGCTGCCGCAGGCTGCGATCTTTTGATCTTGAAACCCATAAACGCAAAAACGGCACCCGAAGGTGCCGTTTCTGTTTTCTACCTATTACCGCTACACAATCAACCCGCCAACCCGGCCTGCTGAACCAGCACCAGCAAAGGTTGCGGATACAGACCCAGGAAGAACGCGAGTGCGGCGATGGCCAGCAGCATCACGCCGCCTGCACGTTGTTCCCAGTGCAGTTGCGCATCGTGGCGACGCAGGTTTGGCTCGATCAGGTAGAGGGTGACCATGACGCGCAGGTAGTAGAAGACGCCGATGGCGCTGCCCAGTACCAGGGAGCCGACCAGCCACCATTGGTGCGACTCGACGCCGGTGGCGATGATGTAGAACTTGCCGATGAAGCCTGCGGTCAGCGGGATGCCGGCCAGGGACAGCATCATCACGGTCAATACGGCGGTCAGGTACGGACGGCGCCAGAACAGGCCGCGGTATTCGTACAGGGCATCCGCGTCACGGCCGTTGTACGGCGAGGACATCAGGGTGATCACGCCGAACGCGCCCAGGCTGGTGATCACGTAGGTGACCAGGTACACGCCGATGGCTTCCACGGCCAGACCCTTGCTCGCCACCAGGGCGATCAGCAGGTAGCCGAAGTGAGCGATGGACGAGTAACCCAGCAGACGCTTGAGGTTGCTCTGGGTCAGTGCCAGCAGGTTACCGAACAGGATCGACGCAATGGCGATGATGGTCAGTACGTCGCTCAGCACACCGCTGCTTGCCGCTGGGGAGATCTGGAACAGGCGCACCATCACCGCGAACACCGCGACTTTGGACGCGGTCGCCAGGAACGCTGCAACCGGTGCTGGAGCCCCTTCGTAAACGTCCGGGGTCCAGAGGTGGAACGGTACCAGCGACAGCTTGAACGCCAGGCCGATCAGCATCATGCCCAGGCCCATTTGCGCCAGCGAGCTTGGCAGGCCAGTCGCGGCCAGTGCTTGACCGATACCGACGAAGCTCAGGCTGCCGGAGTCGGCGTAGAGCAGGGCCATACCGAACAACAGGAACGCGGAACCGGCGGCCGACAGCACCATGTACTTGATACCGGCTTCCAGCGAGCGCTTGTTGAAGAAGGCATACGCCACCAGACCGTAGACCGGCACCGACAACAGTTCCAGACCGATGAACAACCCGGCCAGGTGTTGCGCGCTGACCAGAACCAGGCCACCAGCGGCGGCCATCAGGATCAGCAGGTACAGTTCTTCGCGGTTGCCCGGGTAACCCGAACCGCCATCGCCGAGGTAGGCGTGGGCGAGGGTCACACAAGCGAGGGTGGCGACCAGAATCAGCGCCATGTACAAGCAAGCGAAGTTATCGATCTGCAGCAGTGGGGTCACGGCCAGGGGCGCGACTTTCAAGGCTGGCAGGATCGACAGCAACGCCAGGTTCAAACCCGCCACGGAAATCAGGAAGGTCTGCGAGTGGTTGCGGCGCCAGGCGATGGCCAGCATCACCACGATGATCGTGGCGGTGGTGATCAACAACGGCGCGAGCGCGATAAAGTGTTGAGTCGTGAATTCCATAGCGCTCTTACCGGGCCGAAGCGAGTTGAGTGAAGGCGGTACCGAGCCACTGCTGCACGCCATGCATCGTCGCGGCAGAAGTGTCGAGGAACGGCTGCGGGTACACGCCGATGTAAATCAGCAGCGCCGCCAGGCCGAGCACCATGATCAGTTCGCGACCATCCATGCCATGCAACACCGCGTCCGACTTGGACGGGCCGAAGTAGGCACGGTGGATCATGATCAGCGAGTAGACCGAACCGAACACCAGGCCCGTCGTTGCGATCGAGGTGATCCACGGCGCAGCGGCGAAGGTGCCGATCAGGATCAGGAACTCACCGACGAAGTTACCGGTACCCGGCAAGCCCAGGGAAGCAGCTGCGAAGAACAGGCTGATGGCCGGCAGGTAAGCGATCTTCGACCACAGGCCACCCATTTCACGCATGTCGCGGGTGTGGGTGCGTTCGTACAACTGACCACTGAGGATAAACAGTGCCGCCGCCGACAGACCGTGCGCCAGCATCTGCATCACCGCGCCCTGCAGCGCCAGTTGGCTGCCGGAGTAGATGCCGATCAACACGAAGCCCATGTGGGACACGGAGGAGTAGGCGATCAGACGCTTGATGTCGGTTTGTGCGAAGGCCAGGAACGCACCGTAGAAGATCCCGATCAGACCGAGGGTCATGGCGATCGGCGCAAATTCGGCCGAAGCGTTCGGGAACAGCGGCAGGGCGAAACGCAGCAGACCGTAGGCCGCCGTCTTCAACAAGATACCGGCCAGGTCGACCGAACCCGCTGTAGGTGCCTGGGCGTGAGCGTCAGGCAACCAGGAGTGGAACGGCACGACCGGCAGTTTCACCGCGAAAGCGATGAAGAAGCCGAGCATCAGGATGTACTCGGTGGTGAGTGACATCTTGGTTTTCAGCAGGTCGGCGTAGTTGAACGTGATCACGCCGGTGCTGTTGAAGTTGACCAGCACCAGGCCCAGGATCGCCACCAACATGATCAGGCCGGAAGCCTGGGTGAAGATGAAGAACTTGGTCGCCGCGTAGATCCGGGTTTTCTTGCCGTCCGAAGAACTGTGACCCCAGAGCGCGATGAGGAAGTACATCGGCACCAGCATCATTTCCCAGAAGAAGAAGAACATGAACAGGTCGAGGGCGAGGAACACGCCGACGACACCGCCAAGGATCCACATCAGGTTCAAGTGGAAGAAACCGACGTGACGCTGGATCTCTTTCCACGAGCAGAGTACCGAGAGGATACCCAGCAAACCGGTCAGCAGGATCATCAGCAGCGACAGGCCGTCGAGGGCCAGGTGCACGCTGATGCCGAAGCGCTGGATCCAGATGTGCTTGAACTCAAGCGCCCAGACCGGATCGGCGCCAGGCGCCGGAGCAAATGAATAATTACCGTGGGCCCACAGCCAGAGGCCGAGTGCGAGTTCCAGGGTCATGGTCAACAGCGCAATCCAGCGGGGGAGGGTAGCGCCGAAGCGCTCACCCATCCAGCACAGCAGGCCGCCGATGAAGGGGATCAGGATTAGCCAAGGCAGAATCATGACGGGCTCAATTCCTTTCGCAAGTTCGCAAGGTTCATATTCAGACCGCTACCAGCACGATGGCGCCGATGACCAGCACGGAGCCGGCTGCCATCGAGGCCGCGTACCAACGCAGTTGACCGGTTTCGGTACGGCTCAGGGCGGTGTGGCCGCCTTTGGCCATACGCGGGATCAAACCAATGGTCTGATCGAGCGGGTCTCTGCGCAGTGCGTGGCTGATCGCAAGGTATGGCTTGACGAACAGTTTGTCGTAGATCCAGTCGAAGCCCCAGGCAGCGAACCACCAGGCCGAAAGGAAGCGGCCGATGCCGCTGTTGGCGATTGCAGTGACGAAACGACGCTTGCCGAGGAACAGCAGCGCGGCCAGCAGGATACCGGCCAGGGCGATGGCGCCCGACGCGATTTCCAGACTGTGCTTGGCTTCGCCGCCGGCATGCCCGACGCTTTCCGGCAGTACGCCGTGCAGCGGTGGCACGATCATCGCGCCGACGAAAGTCGACAACACGATCAGCACCGACAGTGGCAGCCAGTGAGCGATGCCGTGACCGGCGTGGGCTTCGGTCTTCGCTTCACCGTGGAACGCGATGAAGATCAGGCGGAAGGTGTACAGCGAAGTCATGAACGCGCCGACCAGACCTGCATACAGCAGACCGTGGTTGCCGCTGGCGAACGCTTCCCAGAGGATTTCGTCCTTGGAGTAGAAGCCTGCGGTCACCAGTGGCAGGGCAGACAATGCCGCGCCGCCGACGATGAAGCTGGTGTAGGCCAGCGGCAGTTTCTTCCACAGGCCGCCCATCTTGAAGATGTTCTGCTCGTGGTGGCAGGCAACGATCACCGCGCCGGAAGCAAGGAACAACAGCGCCTTGAAGAAGGCGTGGGTCATCAGGTGGAAGATCGCGCCTTCCCATGCGCCAACGCCCAGGGCCAGGAACATGTAGCCGATCTGGCTCATGGTCGAGTAGGCGAGGATACGTTTGATGTCGGTCTGAACCAGTGCCGCGAAACCCGCCAGAACCAGGGTCACGCCACCGACGATTCCTACTAGATGCAGGATATCCGGCGCCAGGGCGAACAGGCCGTGAGTACGGGCAATCAGGTAAACGCCTGCGGTCACCATGGTTGCGGCGTGGATCAGTGCCGAAACCGGGGTAGGACCGGCCATCGCATCCGCCAGCCAGGTTTGCAGCGGCAGTTGCGCGGATTTACCGACAGCGCCGCCCAGCAGCATCAGGGTCGCCAGGACAATCCAGAAGTCGCCGACCTGGAATTTCTGCGGTGCCAGCACCAGCAGTTCCTGGATGTTCAGCGTGCCCAGTTGCGCGAACAGGATGAACAGGCCGATGGCCATGAACACGTCGCCGATCCGGGTCACGATGAACGCCTTGAGTGCCGCGTTACCGTTGTTGCGGTTGCTGTAGTAGAAACCGATCAACAGGTACGAGCACAGGCCCACGCCTTCCCAGCCGAAGTACAGGAACAACAGGTTATCGCCCAGGATCAGGAACAGCATGCTGGCGATAAACAGGTTGGTGTAGGCGAAGAAGCGCGAGTAACCGTCTTCACCGCGCATGTACCAGGACGCGAACAGGTGGATCAGGAAGCCGACACCGACCACGACGCCGAGCATGGTGACCGACAGGCCATCCAGGTACAGCGCGAAGTTCGGTGTGAAGCCTTCAACCGCCATCCACTGCCACAACACCTGGGTGTAGTGACCGCCTTCCGGCGGGGCGACGTTGAATTGCCAGATCACGTAAGCGGCGACAATCGCCGACAGGCCGATGGAACCGACGCCAATCAGCGCCGACAGGTTTTCCGAGAAGCGGCCGCGTGAGAACGACAGCAGCAGGAAACCTATGAGAGGGAATACGAAAGTCAGATAGAGAAGATTCATCCGCGCATCTCGCTGGCAGCGTCGATATCGAGAGTGTGGAAGCGGCGATACAGCTGCAACAGAATCGCCAGGCCAATACTGGCCTCGGCGGCTGCCAGGCTGATCACCAGGATGAACATGATCTGTCCATCCGGCTGACCCCAGCGGCTACCGGCAACGATGAACGCCAAAGCGGAGGCATTCATCATGACCTCCAGGCTCATCAGCACGAAGAGAATGTTGCGGCGGACCATCAGGCCGACCAGACCGAGGCAGAACAAGATGCCGGCAACCGCCAGACCATGCTCCAAAGGGATAGCAGGCATCGTCATTGCTCCTTGGCTTCGTTGCGGCCCAAGTGGAACGCCGTGACGGCTGCAGCGAGCAGCAACATCGAGGCGAGTTCGACCACCAGCAGGTATGGACCGAACAGGCTGATGCCCACGGCCTTCGCGTCTACGGTGGTGTGGCCGACGGCCTGGCCGCTGGAGTGGCTGAACAGGACGTACAGCAGTTCAGCCAACAGCAGGGCGCCGAGAACCACCGGGCCGAGCCAGATGCCGGGCTTGAGCCAGACGCGCTCTTGCTGAACCGAGGCCGGGCCGAGGTTCAGCATCATCACCACGAACACGAACAGCACCATGATGGCGCCAGCGTAGGCGATCACTTCCAGCACACCGGCGAACGGCGCGCCAAGGGCGAAAAAGGTCATCGCCACGGCAATCAGCGAAATGATCAGGTAGAGCAGGGCGTGCACAGGGTTGGTGTTGGTGATCACGCGAAGCGTGGCCACAACCGCGATACCCGATGCGAAATAGAAAGCGAATTCCATCTTTCTTCCTTAAGGCAGCAAGCTCTTCACGTTGATCGGCTGGGCTTCGTTCTGCGCGGAGCCTTTCGGCTTCCCGGCAATCGCCATACCTGCAACACGATAGAAGTTGTAATCAGGGTTTTTGCCGGGGCCGGAGATCAGCAGATCTTCTTTCTCGTAAACCAGGTCCTGACGTTTGAACTCGGCCATCTCGAAATCCGGTGTCAGCTGGATCGCGGTGGTCGGGCAGGCTTCCTCGCAGAGGCCGCAAAAGATGCAGCGCGAGAAGTTGATGCGGAAGAAGTCCGGGTACCAGCGACCGTCTTCGGTTTCGGCTTTCTGCAGCGAGATGCAACCGACCGGGCACGCCACGGCGCACAGGTTGCAGGCTACACAACGCTCTTCGCCATCAGGGTCACGGGTCAGGACGATACGGCCACGGTAGCGCGGCGGCAGGTACACGGCTTCTTCCGGGTACTGCAGCGTGTCGCGCTTGCGGAAGGCATGGCCGAAGATCATCACCAGGCTGCGAAGCTGGGTGAAGAAGCCATGCACGATGTCAAATATGTACTTCATGATTCTCTATCCTCACTGAGCCGCGACGGCGGGCGTGTTGAGCAACACGATCGCAGCGGTCACCAGCATGTTGACGAGGGTCAGCGGCAGGCAGAACTTCCAGCTGAAATCCATCACTTGGTCATACCGTGGGCGCGGGATCGAGGCGCGCAGCAGGATGAAGATCATGATGAAGAACGCGGTCTTGAGCGCGAACCAGATGAACGGGATCTGCGGCAGAATACCGAACGGACCGTGCCAGCCACCGAAGAACAAGGTCACCAGCAACGCCGAAATCAACACGATGCCGATGTACTCACCGACGAAGAACATGCCCCATTTCATGCCGGCGTATTCAATGTGGTAACCGTCGGCCAGTTCCTGCTCCGCTTCCGGCTGGTCGAACGGGTGACGGTGAGTCACGGCGACGCCAGCGATGAAGAAGGTCAGGAAACCGAAGATCTGCGGAATGATGAACCACAGGTTCTGTGCTTGATATTCAACGATGTCGCGCATGTTGAACGAGCCGACCTGGATCACGATGCCCATCAGCGACAGGCCCATGAACACTTCGTACGACACGGTTTGCGCCGAGGCCCGCAAGCTGCCCAGCAGGGCGAACTTGTTGTTACTCGACCAACCGGCGAACAACACCGCGTAGACCGACAGACCGGCCATGGCGAAGAAGAACAGGATGCCGATGTTGATGTCCGCCACGCCCCAGGTCGGGGTGATCGGGATGATCGCGAAGGCAATCAGCAGGGCGCTCATGGCGACTACCGGTGCCAGGGTGAAGATCATCTTGTCGGCGAACGGCGGCGTCCAGTCTTCCTTGAAGAACATCTTGATCATGTCGGCCGCGATCTGGAACGCGCCGAACGGGCCGACGCGGTTCGGACCATAACGGTCCTGCCAGAGGGCGAGCAGACGACGCTCGACCCAGCTCAGCAACGCGCCGCACACCACCACGGCGAGCAGAATCACGATGGCCTTGAGGACCGCGATGATCACGTCAATCACTTCAGGCGTGAACCAGGTCATTGAGCTGCCTCCTGCAGTCCGTCAACGGTTTTGCCAAAGATCGCGGCTGGAATGCCGGCGATACCCGCAGGCAATGCCACCAGGCCAGCGCCCAGCTCTTCATTGATACGCAGTGGCAGACGCAGGGTCTGGCCGTCGACGTTCACGCTGAGCAGGGCACCGTCGTTGACGCCAAGGCGATCGGCTTCGGATTTGGCCAGGGCGACGTAGGCGGCCGGGATGCGTTCCTGAACCGGTGCGGCTTTCGAAGAGTTCTCTTCGCTGCCGAGCAGGTGGAAGAACGGCACGACCTGCCAGGTGCCCGGCGCCGGGTTGAAGGCGCGCGGAACACTGGCGAACCAGTTCAGCGCATCACCGGTGCTTTCGATCAGGCGGGTGCCCGGGTCGCCAGCGCGGATGTGACCACCGACTTCGTCCTGGAACTTGTTCCAGGCTTGCGGCGAGTTCCAGCCTGGCGACCAGGCGAATGGCACTTGCTGACGCGGTTCGACCGAGCCCGAGTAACCTTCCATCGAGAAGTTGAACGCGGTGTCGTTGTCTTGCGGGGTACGCGGTTCGTGCACGCTGATGTCAGCGCGCATGGCGGTACGACCGGAATAACGCAGCGGTTCGCGGGCCAGTTTCATGCCCTTGATGCGGAACGCGGCGGACGGTGCGGCATCAACGATACGCGCCAGTTGCGGCGTGCTCGAAGCCACGGCAGCGGTGACGTGGTCCAGTTGGGTCCAGTCGATCGGCTGGTTCAACAGGGTTGCGCGCAGGGCATGCAGCCAGCGCCAGCCTTCGTGAACCAGGATGCTCGCGTCCATGTATTTCGGGTCGAAGACCTGGAAGAAGCGCTGGGCGCGGCCTTCCTGGCTGACCAAGGTACCGTCGCCTTCAGCGAAGCTGGCGGCTGGCAGAACCAGGTGCGCGCGATCGCTGGTGGCGGTTTTCTGATGGTCCGCCACGATCACCACTTTCGCGGCGTTCAGGGCGGCATCGACCTTGGCTTTGTCGGTACGGGTGTACAGGTCGTTTTCCAGCACGACGATGGCGTCGGCCTTGCCGTCGATCACTGCTTGCAATGCGTCGTCGACCGAGTTGCCGCCGAGCATGGCCAGGCCGAGGCTGTTGGCCTCTGGCACGATCAGGCTGATGGAACCGTTCTTCTCGCGCAGCTTCAAGGCTTTGGCGATGTTCGCCGCCGCTTCGATCAGCGCTTTGGAACCCAGCGAAGTACCGGCAATGATCAGCGGGCGCTTGGCGGCCAGCAGGGCATTGGCGATGCGCTGAGCCAGTTCAACGGCTTCAGCGTCCAGGCCTTCAACGGCCGGTGCGCTGGCGTCGAGGGCGTGAGCCACGGCGAAACCGATGCGGGCCAGGTCGTCTGGAGCAGCGTGTACGCATTCTTCAGCGATATCGTCGAGCTTGGTTTCAGCCAGGCTGGCGATGAACAGCGGGTTCAGCTCGTGCTGGCCGATGTTCTTCACGGCGGCGTCGAGCCACGGTTGAACGCGCATCGCGTCGGCCATGTCTTCGGCTTTGCCCTTGACCGATTGACGCAGGGACAGGGCCATGCGCGCAGCGGTCTGGGTCAGGTCTTCACCGAGGACGAAAATCGCGTCGTGGTCTTCGATGTCGCGCATGTTCGGGATCGGCAGCGGGCTGTCTTTCAGAACTTGCATGACCAGGCGGATGCGCTCCAGCTCGGCGGCTTCGATGCCGGAGTAGAAGTGCTCGGCGCCAACCAGTTCGCGCAACGCGAAGTTGCTTTCGAGGCTGGCGCGTGGCGAACCGATACCGACGATGTTGCGACCGCGCAGCAGGTCAGCGGCTTTATCCAGCGCTTCGTCGAGGCTCAGCTTGGCGCCGTTGGCCAGCAATGGCTGACGCGGACGGTCTTCGCGGTTGACGTAGCCATAGCCGAAACGGCCACGGTCGCACAGGAAATACTGGTTTACCGAGCCGTTGAAACGGTTTTCGATACGACGCAGTTCACCGTAGCGTTCGCCCGGGGAGATGTTGCAACCGCTGGAGCAGCCATGGCAGATGCTCGGCGAGAACTGCATGTCCCACTTGCGGTTGTAGCGCTCGGAGTGAGTCTTGTCGGTGAACACACCGGTCGGGCAGACCTCGGTGAGGTTGCCGGAGAACTCGCTTTCCAGGGTGCCGTCTTCAACGCGACCGAAGTACACGTTGTCGTGGGCGCCGAATACACCGAGGTCGGTGCCGCCAGCGTAATCCTTATAGAAGCGCACGCAGCGGTAGCAAGCGATGCAGCGGTTCATCTCGTGACCGATGAACGGGCCGAGATCCTGGTTCTGGTGAGTACGCTTGGTGAAGCGGTAACGGCGCTCGTTGTGGCCGGTCATCACCGTCATGTCTTGCAGGTGGCAGTGACCGCCTTCCTCACAGACCGGGCAGTCGTGAGGGTGGTTGGTCATCAGCCATTCGACGACGCTGGCGCGAAACACTTTCGCTTCTTCGTCTTCGATGGAGATCCAGCTGCCGTCGGTGGCGGGGGTCATGCAGGACATGACGATCCGACCACGGGTGTCGTTGGCGTCGGTGTACTGCTTGACCGCGCACTGGCGGCAAGCGCCAACGCTGCCAAGGGCGGGGTGCCAGCAGAAATAAGGGATATCGAGGCCTAGCGACAGACATGCCTGTAACAGGTTGTCTGCCCCATCGACTTCGAGCTCTTTGCCGTCTACGTGGATAGTGGCCATGGTTCAAAGTTCTTCGTTGGCCCGGTGTCAGCGGGCGTGGCTAATGGAATCTTGTTATTCGTGCGAATCAAAACAGCCCATAAAGGCGTCATCGAACGAGAAGGCGAAGGGCACGGACCCTTCGCCTTTTTAAGCGTTTACGCGCCGACTACGATCGGCCTTGCCAGAGGCGGGACGACGGCGCTGGTGGGCGCGATGCCGGCTTCGAACTCTGGACGGAAGTATTTGATTGCGCTGCCCAATGGCTCCACGGCGCCCGGTGCGTGAGCACAGAAGGTCTTGCCAGGGCCGAGGAAACCGACCAGACCCAGCAGGGTCTCGATATCGCCGGCTTGCCCTTCACCGTTCTCGATCGCGCGCAGCAGCTTGACGCTCCACGGCAGACCGTCACGGCACGGGGTGCAGAAACCGCACGACTCGCGGGAGAAGAACTCTTCCATGTTGCGCAGCAGGGACACCATGTTGACGCTGTCGTCGACCGCCATGGCCAGGCCGGTACCCATCCGGGTGCCCACCTTGGCGATGCCGCCGGCGTACATTTGTGCGTCCAGGTGTTCCGGCAACAGGAAACCGGTACCGGCGCCGCCAGGCTGCCAGCACTTGAGCTTGAAGCCGTCGCGCATGCCGCCGGCGTAGTCTTCGAACAACTCACGACCGGTGACGCCGAACGGCAATTCCCACAGGCCCGGGTTCTTGACCTTGCCGGAGAAGCCCATGAGCTTGGTGCCCATGTCTTCGCTGCCTTCGCGGGCCAACGATTTGTACCAGTCCACGCCGTCGGCAATGATCGCCGGGACGTTGCACAGGGTTTCAACGTTGTTCACGCAAGTCGGCTTGCCCCACACGCCAACGGCGGCAGGGAAGGGCGGCTTGGAACGCGGGTTGGCGCGGCGGCCTTCGAGGGAGTTGATCAGTGCGGTTTCTTCACCGCAGATGTAACGCCCGGCGCCGGTGTGGACGAACAGCTCGAAATCGAAGCCGCTGCCCAGGATGTTTTTACCCAGCAGGCCTGCTGCCTTGGCTTCTTCCACGGCACGGTTGAGGTGCTTGGCGGCGGTGGTGTATTCGCCACGCAGGAAGATGTAGCCACGGTAGGTTTTCAGCGCGCGAGCACTGATCAGCATGCCTTCGATCAGCAGATGGGGCAGTTGCTCCATCAGCATGCGGTCTTTCCAGGTGTTCGGTTCCATCTCGTCCGCGTTGCACAGCAGGTAGCGGATGTTGATGGATTCGTCTTTGGGCATCAGGCCCCACTTCACGCCAGTGGGGAAGCCTGCACCGCCGCGACCTTTGAGGCCGGCGTCTTTCACGGTCTGGACGATGTCGTCTTGGGCCATGTCGGCGAAGGCTTTGCGCGCAGCCGCGTAACCGTTCTTGGCCTGGTACTCGTCGAGCCACACGGCCTCGCCGTCGTCACGCAGGCGCCAGGTCAGCGGGTGAGTCTCGGCCGAACGCTTGATGCGGTTGGCAGGACCGAAGGAAGTCAGGGTCATACGTAGCCCTCGAGCAATTGGGCGACGCCAGCAGGCTGAACATCACCGAATGTGTCGTCGTCGATCATCAACGCCGGCGCCTTGTCGCAGTTGCCGAGGCAGCAAACCGGCAGCAGGGTGAAACGACCGTCGGCGGTGGTCTGACCCAGGCCGATGCCAAGCTTGCTCTGGATTTCGCTGACCACCGATTCATGGCCGCCGATGTAGCAGACCATGCTGTCGCAGACGCGAATGATGTGGCGACCGACTGGCTGACGGAAGATCTGGCTATAGAAAGTAGCCACCCCTTCAACGTCGCTGGCCGGGATGCCGAGGATCTCGCCGATGGCGTAGAGCGCGCCGTCAGGCACCCAGCCACGTTCCTTCTGGACGATCTTCAGGGCTTCGATCGACGCCGCGCGCGGGTCTTCGTAGTGATGCAGCTCGTGCTCGATGGCCGAGCGCTCGGTTTCACTCAACGTGAAACGGTCTGTCTGGATAAGCGTGCTGTTCATGCTTAGCGGTCCACGTCGGCCATAACGAAATCGATACTACCCAGGTACGCGATCAAGTCCGCGACCATGCTGCCTTTGATCACCGAAGGGATCTGCTGCAGGTGCGGGAAGCTTGGGGTACGAATCCGGGTGCGGTAGCTCATGGTGCCGCCATCGCTCGTCAGGTAATAACTGTTGATGCCCTTGGTCGCTTCGATCATCTGGAAGGATTCGTTGGCCGGCATGACCGGGCCCCACGAAACTTGCAGGAAGTGCGTGATCAAGGTCTCGATGTGCTGCAGCGTGCGTTCTTTGGGTGGCGGCGTGGTCAGCGGGTGATCCGCCTTGTACGGGCCTTCCGGCATGTTGCGCATGCACTGCTCGATGATCTTCAGGCTCTGGCGCATTTCTTCGACGCGCACGATGCAACGGTCGTAGGCATCGCCATTGGCCGCCAGCGGGACTTCGAATTCGAAGTTCTCGTAGCCGGAGTATGGACGTGCTTTACGCAAGTCGAAGTCGCAACCGGTCGAACGCAGGCCGGCACCGGTGACGCCCCATTCCAGGGCCTCTTTGGTGTTGTAGGCGGCAACGCCGATGGTCCGGCCCTTGAGGATGCTGTTGTCCAGCGCGGCTTTCTGATATTCGTCCAGACGCTTTGGCATCCACTCGACGAAGTCTTTAACCAGTTTTTCCCAACCGCGCGGCAGGTCGTGGGCGACGCCACCGATGCGGTACCAGGCCGGGTGCAGACGGAAACCGGTGATGGCTTCGATCACCGTGTACGCCTTCTGGCGGTCGGTGAAGGTGAAGAACACCGGAGTCATTGCGCCAACGTCCTGGATGTAGGTACCCAGGAACAGCAGGTGGCTGGTGATCCGGAAGAACTCGGCCATCATGATGCGGATGACGTCGACCTTCTCGGGCACCTTGATGCCGGCCAGCTTCTCGACCGAGAGCACGTACGGCAGGTTGTTCATCACGCCGCCGAGGTAGTCGATACGGTCGGTGTAAGGGATGAAACTGTGCCAGGACTGACGCTCGGCCATCTTCTCGGCACCACGGTGGTGGTAGCCAACGTCCGGCACGCAATCGACGATCTCTTCACCGTCCAGCTGCAGGATGATGCGGAACGCACCGTGCGCGGAAGGGTGGTTCGGGCCGAGGTTGAGGAACATGTAGTCCTCGTTCGCTCCGGAACGCTTCATGCCCCAGTCTTCAGGCTTGAAGCGCGCGGCTTCTTCCTCAAGCTGTTGCTTGGCCAGGTTCAGGGTGAACGGATCGAATTCGGTGGCGCGGGCCGGGAAGTCTTTGCGCAGCGGGTGACCTTCCCAGGTCGGCGGCATCATGATGCGGGTCAGGTGCGGGTGACCTTTGAAGTCGATCCCGTACATGTCCCAGACTTCACGCTCGTACCAGTTGGCGTTCGGCCAGATGCTGGTGACGGTCGGCAGGCTGAGGTCGCTTTCGGACAAGGCGACCTTGATCATGACGTCACTATTACGTTCGATCGACATCAAGTGATAGAACACAGTGAAGTCGGCGCCGCTTGGCAGCCCTTGACGCTTGGTGCGCAGACGCTCGTCCACGCCGTGCAGGTCATAGAGCATGACGTACGGCTTGGGCAGGTTGCGCAGGAAGGTCAGGACTTCGACGAGTTTGGCGCGGGCAACCCAAAGCACCGGCATGCCGGTGCGGGTAGGCTGGGCGGTGAACGCCTCGGGGCCAAAACGGTTGTTCAGTTCGACGACCACATCCTGGTCGTCTGCCTTATAAGGCGGGATGTACAGAGCACTGCCTGTAGTCATGGTTATTTATCGCTTTCGGTCAACGTAAAGAATGAAGCCAGTGTCTCGTTCTATAAAAGAAGCAGAGCTGGATCAGACTTCGTCGGGGCTGCGCAGGTTGGTGACTGCGATTCGCTGTTCGCGGCGCTGTTCCTTTTGCGAAGGCATCTCGGCGCGATACACGCCTTGATCGCCAACGACCCAGGAAAGCGGACGACGCTCCTGTCCAATCGACTCTTGCAAGAGCATCAAGCCTTGCAGGAAAGCTTCAGGACGGGGCGGGCAGCCAGGCACGTAGACGTCCACGGGCAGGAACTTGTCCACCCCTTGAACGACGGAGTAGATGTCGTACATGCCACCGGAGTTGGCGCACGAACCCATGGAGATAACCCATTTAGGCTCGAGCATTTGCTCGTAGAGACGCTGAATGATCGGCGCCATCTTGATGAAGCAGGTACCGGCGATAACCATGAAATCCGCCTGACGCGGCGATGCCCGGATAACTTCGGCGCCAAAGCGCGCGATGTCGTGGGGCGCCGTGAAGGCGGTGGTCATTTCCACGTAGCAGCACGAAAGACCGAAGTTATACGGCCACAGGGAGTTCTTGCGCCCCCAGTTGATCGTGCCGTTAAGCACGTCTTCGAGCTTGCCCATGAAGATGTTTTTGTGGACTTGATCTTCTAACGGATCGGAAACGGTTTCCCGCTCGCCAATCGGATACTGCTCGTTAGGAGCATCGGGGTCGATCCTGGTGAGATTGTATTGCATTGCCAAAGCCTCATTGTTTCAGCTTCGCCTGCCGCTTGCGACGAGCTTCCGGAGCCCAGTCAAGGGCGCCCACTCGGAACAGGTAGACAAGACCTGCCAACAGAATTGCTATGAAAACGAGAGCTTCGACGAATCCGGTCCAGCCGCTTTCGCGGACGGACACAGACCAGGCAAAGAGAAAGAGGGCTTCGATATCGAAGATCACGAAGAGCATCGCGACCAGATAGAATTTGGCTGAGAGCCGCAAGCGGGCGCCACCTGTAGGTAGCATGCCGGACTCGAACGGTTCGTTTTTGCTGCGGCCCCAGGCTTTTGACCCGAGGAGGCTGGAGACGCCAAGCATGAAGGCACAGAGGCCGACAACGCCCAGAAGGAAAATGGCAAAGCCCCAGTTGTGGGCCATGAGTCCTGTCGCTTCGGGCATGCTGGTAATCCTTAACAGAGAGCAAAGGTCTCTGAGCTTGAAAAGAAACAAAGCAGTGACGATATGTCGCAGCAATCAATCGCGGTGATTTTATGGCACAACACCGTGCAAGTAAAATTCCTATAGCGAAATTATTTATAGGAATAAGGACATAGCGTACCTCCGGGAGCCTGCAGCCCATGCCGTGCGGGCATTAGGCGCCATTTCATCAATTATGTTTTGTAGGGAATGTAACGAACATAGTTGTCGCTAAATGATAATCAATATTGTTTGGGTTGGTTTTTAAACTGTTTAACGGGTGAGTGGGTGGGAAGTTGTCTTATATAGGCGTTACTGCAAGTAGCAGCTGTGCCCGTTTTACCGCATTTTTCTGATCGCAGCGCCGCTCTGGATCAATGTTTTTGCGCGGGCTGTCGCTGTTCCTCTGTAGGAGCTGTCGAGTGAAACGAGGCTGCGATCTTTTGATCTTGCGCACCTAAAAGATCGCAGCCTCGTTTCACTCGACAGCTCCCACAGGGCTTACGGTGATGGTGAAAACGCGGACAAAAAAACGCCCCGAACCAGTCGGGGCGTCAGATGTGCGACGTTGCGGTTAGCTTTTTATTCGGTCCGCAGCGGCCGTTTGCTCAGATCAGTGGAACTGTTCTTCTTCAGTCGAACCGGTCAGCGCGGTAACCGAAGACGAGCCACCTTGAATCACGGTGGTCATGTCGTCGAAGTAGCCGGTGCCCACTTCCTGCTGGTGAGCCACGAAGGTGTAACCCTTGGCGGCGTCAGCGAACTCTTGCTCTTGCAGTTTCACGTAGGCAGTCATGTCGTTGCGGGCGTAGTCGTGCGCCAGGTTGAACATGCTGTGCCACATGTTGTGAATGCCGGCCAGGGTGATGAACTGGTGCTTGTAACCCATGGCGGACAATTCGCGCTGGAACTTGGCGATGGTCGCGTCGTCCAGGTTTTTCTTCCAGTTGAAGGAAGGCGAGCAGTTGTACGACAGCAGTTGGTCCGGGTATTCCTTTTTGATCGCCTCAGCGAAGCGACGAGCCTCGTCCAGATCCGGCTTGGCGGTTTCGCACCAGATCAGATCGGCGTACGGCGCGTAGGCCAGGCCGCGAGCGATAGCCTGGTCGAGACCGGCGCGCACTTTGTAGAAGCCTTCCTGGGTGCGTTCACCAGTGACGAACGGCTGGTCGTACGGGTCGCAATCCGAAGTCAGCAGGTCAGCGGCGTTCGCATCGGTACGGGCCAGGATGATGGTCGGTGTACCGGCAACGTCAGCTGCCAGACGAGCAGCGGTCAGCTTCTGTACGGCTTCCTGGGTTGGAACCAGTACCTTGCCGCCCATGTGGCCGCATTTTTTCACGGAAGCCAGTTGGTCTTCGAAGTGAACGCCGGCGGCGCCTGCTTCGATCATGCTTTTCATCAGCTCGTAAGCGTTCAATACGCCGCCGAAACCGGCTTCAGCGTCAGCCACGATCGGAGCGAAGTAGTCGATGTAGCCTTCGTCGCCCGGACCTTTACCGGCTTTCCACTGGATCTGGTCAGCACGACGGAACGAGTTGTTGATGCGCTTGACCACGGTTGGAACCGAGTCCACCGGGTACAGCGACTGATCCGGGTACATCGATTCGGCGGAGTTGTTGTCCGCAGCAACCTGCCAGCCCGACAGGTAGATCGCCTGGATACCGGCTTTGACTTGTTGTACAGCCTGGCCGCCGGTCAGGGCGCCCATGCAGTTGACGAAATCTTTCTCAGGACGGAAGGACGGCTTGGCACCCTGGGTAACCAGGTTCCACAGCTTCTCGGCGCCCAGTTTTGCAAAGGTGTGCTCAGGTTGAACCGAGCCGCGCAGGCGGACGACGTCAGCAGCGGAGTAAGCGCGTGTCACGCCTTTCCAGCGTGGGTTTTCAGCCCAATCTTTTTCGAGGGCTGCAATTTGCTGTTCGCGTGTCAGTGCCATGGAGATAAACCTCGTCGCATAGGTCTTGGGTGGAAAATTCCTGCTCCTGCCGGTTACGCCTATCAAGGAAGCGTAAAAGGCTGCTCGCTGACCAGAAGCTTAGGTGGTCAAGTCGAATTTGGCGGGGATGGCGACGGGATGAACGATGGGCTCGAGGGGAAGTGAGCAGGTAAGGGCGAACTGGCGAGCGCATTCGGGCGTCGTGGGCCTTGGTACGAACTTCAGTGTGATGCCGGGTTTACCTAATTACGCTTCCGTCCCTCGGGACAACTTCGTTCCAGTCGGCAACCTCGTCAAACACACCTTGTGGGCGGTACAGACACGAATCGGCTTGCGGGGTAGATGCAGGCGGCGACTCGAAGGCCCTTGCCAGGGCCCCTGATTAGCGGGAGCGAGGCCATCATGCCTTTGCTTTTTTGGCTCGTCAAACGTTTTGTAGTGCTTTTTTTCAAGCACTACATCTTTAGTCTAATACGACTCATCAGTCAGTTTTTGGTGCTTTAGTCCAGCGTATCGACTTTCACCCGCAAGGTCATGTCATCCCGGCCCTGAGTAGAGTAGCTGCGGGTTACGCCCTGTTTATCGGCCTGAGTCTGGCGATTCACGCCGGCCAGGGTGATCCACTCGCCCAGACGCCCCGTGACAGTTGTGTCGGTACTTTGCACGTTCACTACATCGGGACGTTCCTGGCTCATGCGGTCACGATTGGTACTGATCGCCAGGTGAACGATTTCGCCGGTGATGCTGGCGGTGACGTAAAACCCCTGAGTGACATTGCGATATTCGGTTTGGCTTTGCAGGCGACCGTAGGTGTCGGTCTGCGTGCTGGTCAACGGCACGCTCTGGCCGACCTGGATCAGCGCCGGCGTGCCTTCGCTGGCCTGCACCTGCTGGATGCCGCCGTCACGGCTGTCGGTGCTGCGATTGATGATGCGGGTCTGGCTGGGTTTGGCACCGTTCACCGAGTAACCCTGGTCACCCTGAAAGTTGTTCTCGTTGGTGTAGACGGTGATCAGCAGGCGCTTGGCGGCCACATCGAGTTGGCTGATCAACGCCTTAAGTTCGTCGATCTTGCGTTGATCTGCGTTGACGATCAGCTGATTGCCATAGGCGCTGACCTGGCCGTCCTTGCCGATGAAATTCTGCGCCACCGGCAGCATGTCGGCGCTGGTGCGGTAGTTCAGGGGCACGATCTCGGTGGCGGCCATGACCGAAAAACTGCAGGTCAGCAGCAGCGTGGTGAGCAGGGTGCGTAGGGACATGTCCGTTATCTCCGCTTTCGAAAGGCTTGATATTGCCAGTTTGTCGGCCCGGGGTGGGGCAAGTTGAATCGTAGACAGCAAAACGCCCCGGCATCCGGGGATGGCGGGGCGTTTTGTGGTGTTCTTGTTGGCCTCTTCGCGGGCAAGCCTCGCTCCTACAGTACGCGAATATCCGTAGGAGCGAGGCTTGCCCGCGAAGGCCTCACCTCGGTATCAGGCCGAATGCCGAACCATGTCCGCATGCGGAATCCCGGCTTCCAGGAATTCCTCGCTGACCAGGCTGAAACCCAGGCGCTCATAGAACGCCGTGGCTTGCACCTGTGCGCTCAGCATCTGCTGCTTCAGCCCGCGTTTCTCGGCTTCACCGATCACCGCTTGCATCAGCGCATCGCCGACTTTCAAACCGCGCCAGTCCTTGAGCACCGACACCCGGCCGATGTGTCCATCAGGCAGCAGGCGTGCGGTGCCAATCGGGAAGTCGCCTTCAAAGGCCAGAAAATGCACCGCTGTCGCGTCATCGGCATCCCATTCCAGTTCAGGCGGAACGGATTGCTCGGCGATGAACACCGTCTCACGAATGCGCCGTATCTCGGCGATATCCTTCTGCCAGTCTGCGACACGAACGTGGATTTTATTCATCAGCAAACCCCAGGCTGCCTTGCTTGACCAGCTCGCACAGCAGGCCACGGCCGTCTTCGTCGTTCAGCCACTCACCGAGGTTGTCGGTGTGCAGGGCGTCGGCGGCGCAGATCAGCTTCAGCAGTTCGCGCAGTTTGCCCGGCAGGTAACGGCTCTGGCCGCTGGCGAACAGCAGCAGGTCGTCATCGACTTCGGACCAGGCCATGCGCGCGCTCGGGTTGCGGATCAGCACGGCGCCTTGTTCCAGGCTGGCAAGGAAGTCTTCTTCTTCGACTTCTTCCGGGCCGACCACCAGTTCCGGGTAGCGCGGCTCGGTCATGAACTGGCCGAACCAGGTCAGCAGCAGGCGTTCGTCGCTCATGTGCTCGGCCAGCAAGGCTTTCAGGCGATCAAGTGCGTCATGCTGAATCTGGTGCGGATCGACCGCCGGCAGTGCGTCGGCGTCGGTGTAGCGTTCTTCGTCGGTCAGGAACTGGCTGAGGAAGTCGGTGAAGTGAGTCAGCACTTCAGCGGCGCTCGGCGCACGGAAACCTACGGAATAGGTCATGCAGTCATCAATCGCCACACCACAATGGGCCAGGCGCGGCGGCAGGTAGAGCATGTCGCCCGGCTCCAGAACCCACTCATCGGTGGCTTCGAAGTCGGCGAGGATGCGCAGGTCCGCGTGTGGCAGCAGCTTGCTCTCGGAGTCGCACATCTGGCCGATTTTCCAATTGCGCTTGCCGTGACCTTGCAGCAGGAACACATCGTAGTTGTCGAAGTGCGGACCGACGCTGCCACCCGGGGCGGCGAAGCTGATCATCACGTCGTCGACGCGCCAGCTCGGCAGAAAGCGGAAATTTTCCAGCAGTTCGCTGACTTCCGGTACGAATTGGTCGACCGCTTGTACCAGCAGGGTCCATTCGGTTTCCGGCAACTTGCTGAATTCGTCTTCGGCGAACGGGCCGCGGCGCAATTCCCAAGGACGCTCGCCGTGTTCGATCACCAGGCGCGATTCAACTTCTTCTTCCAGCGCGAGGCCGGCCAGTTCGTCGGGATCGATCGGGCTTTCGAAATCAGGGATCGCCTGGCGGATCAGCAGCGGTTTTTTCTGCCAGTAATCGCGCATGAATTCGCGCGCCGTGATGCCGCCCAGAAGTTGAAGAGGAATATCAGGATTCATGTGTAACCTATTGAAAAAATGCACTTTTCAGACGGGAATAAAAACGCCCGGCGCTGCCGGGCGTCTCAAAAGGGTCAAACGGTCGATCAGATGCGTTTGGCTTGCTCTACAGCGTTGCCGATGTAGTTCGCCGGGGTGAGTAATTTCAGCTCGGCCTTGGCGGCGGCTGGCATGTCCAGGCCGTCGATGAAAGTTTGCAGCGCTTCAGGGCTGATGCCCTTGCCACGCGTCAACTCTTTCAGCTTCTCGTACGGGTTTTCGATGTTGTAACGGCGCATCACGGTCTGGATCGGCTCGGCCAGGACTTCCCAGCAAGCGTCCAGGTCAGCGGCGATTTTCTGCGCGTTGAGCTCCAGCTTGCTGATGCCTTTGAGGCTGGCTTCGTACGCGATCACGCTGTGGGCGAAGCCGACACCGAGGTTGCGCAATACGGTGGAGTCGGTCAGGTCGCGCTGCCAGCGGGAGATCGGCAGTTTGCTCGCCAGGTGCTGGAACAGTGCGTTGGCGATGCCCAGGTTGCCTTCGGAGTTTTCGAAGTCGATCGGGTTGACCTTGTGCGGCATGGTCGACGAACCGATTTCGCCAGCGATGGTGCGCTGTTTGAAATAACCCAGGGAAATGTAGCCCCAGATGTCACGGTCGAAGTCGATCAGAATGGTGTTGAAGCGCGCAATCGCGTCGAACAGCTCGGCGATGTAGTCGTGCGGTTCGATCTGCGTGGTGTACGGGTTGAAGCCCAGGCCCAGCTCGTCTTCGATGAAGGCACGGGCGTTTTCTTCCCAGTCGATTTCCGGGTAGGCGGAGATGTGTGCGTTGTAGTTGCCGACAGCGCCGTTGATCTTGCCCAGCAGCGGAACGGCAGCGACTTGAGCGATTTGACGCTCCAGACGGTAAACCACGTTCGCCAGTTCTTTGCCCAGGGTGGTCGGCGAAGCCGGTTGACCGTGGGTGCGCGACAGCATCGGCACGTCAGCGAAACGGATCGCCAGTTCGCGGATGGCTTCGGCGGTCTGGCGCATCAGTGGCAGCATTACATCATCACGGCCTTCACGCAGCATCAGGGCGTGGGACAGGTTGTTGATGTCCTCGCTGGTGCAGGCAAAGTGGATGAATTCGCTGACCTTGGACAGTTCCGGCAGCTTGGCCGCTTGCTCTTTGAGCAGGTATTCGATGGCTTTTACGTCGTGGTTGGTGGTGCGCTCGATCTCTTTGACACGCTCGGCGTGCTCCAGAGCGAAGTTGTCCGCCAGGGTGTTCAGCACCGCGTTGGCTTCGGCGGAGAACGCCGGCACTTCGCTGATGCCTGGGTGAGCGGCCAGGCGCTGGAGCCAACGCACTTCAACCAGAACGCGAGCACGGATCAGACCGTATTCGCTGAAAATTGGGCGCAGGGCCTGGGTTTTGCCGGCGTAGCGGCCGTCAACAGGGGAAACCGCAGTGAGCGAAGAGAGCTGCATGGGGTGTTCTCGGACAGTCGGGCAACGAAATGGGGCGCGTATCATACATGAAAATATCCGCCGGTCCGTTGCCAACTGACCGGCGTATTACGCGTTACAGATCTAAAGCAGTGTTGCGGGCGCGGTTCAGCTGCTGCGCATCAGCGGGTAAAGCTCTTTAAGCAACTTGCGACGACTGATCACCAACTGCCAGCGATGACCGCCCAACTGCCGCCACAGGCGCGCCGAACGAATCCCGGCCAGCAACAGGGCGCGGATCTTCGAGGCGTTGCTCGGTTGCTGCAGGTTGCGCATGTCGCCGTGGACCTGAATCCGTTGGCGCAACGTACTCAGGGTGTCCTGGTACAGCGCGCCGCAGGCTGCGATCACGTTTTCGTGGGCCGGGCCGAAATGCTCGACCTGGGACTGAATCTGCGGCAGACGCTTGCCGATCACGCCGAGCATGTCGTCGCGCTTGGCCAGTTGACGCTCAAGACCCAGCATCGCCAAGGCATAACGCAGCGGTTCGCGCTGCAGGGTGCTCGGGTCGCGCTCCAGGGCGCCGATCAACGCGCGATAACCTTCGCGCAGATTGATATCGTCGCCGCCGTAGACTTCCAGGGTGTCCTTGGGGTCGCGGATCAGCAGGCTGCCAAGCATGCAGGTCAGGCCGGCTTCGCTGGTCTGGCCGCTCTTGGCGATCTTGTCCACCAGCACCGCGGCGAGAAACACGCCGCCCAGTGCCGTCAGTTGCTCCTGAGTCGGGCTCATTGTGGCTCGCCTTGAGGAGTGCCTTTGCTGGTCCAGGGTTCGGCGATTTCGATCACGCCGCCGCCGAGGCAGATTTCACCGTCATAGAACACCACGGATTGACCTGGGGTGACCGCGCGTTGCGGGTCATCGAAGGTCGCGCGGTAGCCGGTGGCGGTTTTTTCCAGCGTGCATGGCTGGTCGCTTTGGCGATAACGGACTTTGGCGGTCAGCTTGCGTGGCTCGGTCAAATCAATCGGGTTGACCCAATAGATGTCCGAGGCGAGCAGGGCGCGGGAGAACAGGTACGGGTGATCATTGCCCTGGCCAACGATCAGCTCGTTGTGTTCCAGGTCCTTGATCAGCACGTACCACGGCTCGTCACCGGCGTCTTTCAAGCCGCCAATGCCCAGGCCCTGACGTTGACCGATGGTGTGGTACATCAAGCCGTGGTGACGGCCGATGACTTCGCCTTCGGTGGTCTTGATCTCGCCCGGCTGCGCCGGCAGGTATTGCTTGAGGAAGTCGCTGAAGCGGCGTTCGCCGATAAAGCAGATCCCGGTGGAATCCTTTTTCTTCGCGGTGGCCAGTTCGTGTTTCTCGGCAATCGCTCGCACTTCGGGTTTTTCCAGCTCGCCGACCGGGAACAGGGTCTTGGCGATCTGTTCACCGCCCACGGCGTGCAGGAAGTAGCTCTGGTCCTTGTTCGGGTCCAGGCCCTTGAGCAGCTCGGTGCGGCCATCGATGTCGCGGCGACGCACGTAGTGACCGGTGGCGATCAGGTCGGCGCCGAGCATCATGGCGTAGTCGAGGAACGCCTTGAACTTGATCTCGCGGTTACACAGGATGTCCGGGTTCGGCGTGCGACCGGCCTTGTATTCGGCCAGGAAGTGCTCGAACACGTTGTCCCAGTACTCGGCGGCGAAGTTGGCGGTGTGCAGCTTGATGCCGATTTTGTCGCACACAGCCTGTGCATCCGCCAGGTCGTCCATGGCGGTGCAGTATTCCGTTCCATCGTCTTCTTCCCAGTTCTTCATGAACAGGCCTTCCACCTCATAACCCTGCTCGATCAGCAGGAGAGCGGAAACGGAAGAGTCCACGCCGCCGGACATGCCGACAATGACGCGCTTCTTTTGTATGTCAGAAGGGGCTGGATCACGCATAGGGATTCAATGAGTGTCTTGAAAAAGGACGCGATTCTAACAGGCCGAAGCCCGCAAGGCTAAAGAGAAGGGCGGATCAGTTCGAGACCGAAGTGAAAGCCTCCCAGATAATCATCGATACAGCGGATGATCAGCTCACTGCGCCAGTTTGCGCGCTGTGCCATGAGTTCGTCACGGGTTAGCCATTTGGCGCCGACGATACCGTCGTCCAGTTGATAGTCGGGGTGGTGTTTCAGCGCCTTGGCGATGAAGCAGACCCGCTGATAAGTCACGCCGTTGCTCGGGGCGGTGTAGAGGTAAATCCCCACGATGCCGGTCGGTTCGACGTCCCAGCCGGTTTCCTCAAGGGTTTCGCGTACGGCGGCTTCGATCAGGGTTTCGTCCGGGTCCAGGTGACCGGCGGGCTGGTTGAGCACCGTTCGTCCACCTTTGGATTCTTCGACCATCAGGAAGCGGCCGTTGTCTTCGACGATGGTGGCGACGGTGATGTGGGGTAGCCAATCCATAGTGCTTCCTCAAATTCTGAATAATGAAATACGGACCCTGTGGGAGCGGGCTTGCTCGCGAAAGCGGTGGGTCAGTCAATAAGAGTGCTGAATGATAAACCGCATTCGCGAGCAAGCCCGCTCCCACATGGGGTCTGTGGTGGGTCCACAAACAGAAACCCCGGCACTGGGCCGGGGCTTCTTTGCATCCTTACAACCTTAAACCAACGCAGCGATCGCAGCGTTGAAGGTGTTGCTCGGGCGCATCGCCTTGCTGATCAGCTCGGCATTGGCGTGGTAGTAACCGCCGATGTCCACTGGCTTGCCCTGAACGGCGTTGAGCTCGGCAACGATGGTTGCTTCGTTCTCGGTCAGGGTTTTTGCCAACTGGCCAAACTGTGCTTGCAGTGCAGTGTCTTCGGACTGGGCGGCCAGGGCTTGAGCCCAGTACAGCGCCAGGTAGAAGTGGCTGCCGCGGTTGTCGATGTTGCCGACTTTGCGCGATGGCGACTTGTTGTTGTCCAGGAACTGGCCAGTGGCCTGGTCCAGGGTCTTGGCCAGAACCAGCGCCTTAGGGTTGTTGTAAGTCACACCCAGGTGCTCAAGGGAAGCGGCCAGGGCCAGGAACTCGCCCAGGGAATCCCAGCGCAGGAAGTTTTCTTCCAGCAGCTGTTGAACGTGCTTCGGTGCCGAACCGCCAGCGCCGGTTTCGAACAGGCCGCCGCCATTCATCAGCGGGACGATCGACAGCATCTTGGCGCTGGTGCCCAGTTCCATGATCGGGAACAGGTCAGTCAGGTAGTCGCGCAGTACGTTGCCGGTCACCGAGATGGTGTCCTTGCCTTCGCGAGTGCGTTCCAGGGTGAACTTCATCGCGTCGACAGGCGACATGATGCGGATGTCCAGGCCGGAGGTGTCGTGATCCTTCAGGTAAGCCTGAACTTTCTCGATCACAACGCCGTCGTGAGCGCGCATCGGGTCCAGCCAGAAAATGGCCGGGGTTGCGCTTGCGCGGGCACGGTTGACGGCCAGTTTGACCCAATCCTGGATCGGCGCGTCTTTGGTCTGGCACATGCGGAAGATGTCGCCGGCTTCAACCGACTGTTCCAGCAGCAGGGCGCCTTTGCTGTCGGTGACGCGAACGACACCGTTGGCCTTGATCTGGAAAGTCTTGTCGTGGGAGCCGTACTCTTCGGCTTTTTTCGCCATCAGGCCAACGTTTGGCACGCTGCCCATGGTGGTTGGATCGAAAGCGCCGTTTACCTTGCAGTCTTCGATGACAGCCTGGTAGATGGTGGCGTAGCAGCGATCCGGGATCACAGCCTTGGTGTCGTGCAGCTGACCATCAGTGCCCCACATCTTGCCGGAGTCACGGATCATCGCCGGCATCGAGGCGTCGACGATAACGTCGCTCGGCACGTGCAGGTTGGTGATGCCTTTGTCGGAGTTGACCATGGCCAACGACGGACGAACGGCGTAGACCGCCTGGATGTCCGCTTCGATCTGCGCTTGTTGCTCAGCCGGCAAAGCCTTGATGCGAGCGTACAGGTCGCCGATGCCGTTGTTCAGGTTGAAGCCGATCTGCGCCAGCACGTCAGCGTGCTTGGCCAGTGCGTCTTTATAGAACTCGGCAACGATCTGGCCGAACATGATCGGGTCGGAGACCTTCATCATGGTGGCTTTCAAGTGAACCGACAGCAGCACGCCTTTTTGCTTGGCGTCTTCGATCTCGGCAGCGATGAAGCTGCGCAGGGCGTTTTTGCTCAGTACCGCGCAATCGAGGATCTCACCGGCTTGCACGGTGGTTTTTTCTTTCAGGACGGTGGTGGTGCCGTCTTGAGCGATCAGTTCGATTTTAACGGCGTCAGCGGCGTCGATCAGGGCGGCTTTTTCGCTGCCGTAGAAATCACCGGTGCTCATGTGCGCGACGTGGGACTTGGAGTCCGCAGCCCAGGCGCCCATTTTGTGCGGGTGCTTGCGCGCGTAGTTCTTGACCGACAGCGGTGCGCGACGATCGGAGTTGCCTTCGCGCAGGACCGGGTTAACGGCGCTGCCCTTGATCTTGTCGTAACGCGACTTGGCTTCTTTGTCGGCCTCTGTAGTCACGGTTTCCGGGTAGTCCGGCAGTGCAAAGCCCTGGGCTTGCAGCTCGGTGATCGCGGCTTGCAGTTGTGGAACCGAGGCGCTGATGTTCGGCAGCTTGATGATGTTGGCTTCAGGCGTAACGGCCAGGTCGCCCAGTTCGGCGAGGTGGTCGGCTACGGCTTTGTCACCCAATTGCTCGGGGAAGCTGGCCAGGATGCGCCCTGCAAGAGAGATATCGCGGGTTTCCACGGCGATATCAGCGGAGGCGGTGAAGGCCTCTACGATAGGCAACAGTGAATAGGTGGCGAGGGCTGGGGCTTCGTCGGTGAAGGTATAGATGATCTTCGAGCGGGTGGGCATATTCGGATTAACTCTCTCTTCTTTGCTAAAGCGTGCGCCGAAACTCGAGGGGCGCCGGGTAAGCGCGTTCGTTCAAAGTCATCCATGAGCCGAATGTCGAGATTTCTTCGCGGTGATGTTGGGTGCATCAGTCGAGCGTCAAGCGGGTGGACTGCGGTAACAGTCCGGCTTCAATCTGGCTGAAAGTCTCGTAATAGAGAGCTTGGCCTTTGTGACCCTTCGGTCAGCGGCGGCATTATACATAGGTAGCTGGCAATCTGCCGATGGTTCATATGCAACGATTCTCGTCCATTGGTCTAAAGGTCGCAGGGCAGTGGGCGGCGTAGAGTCTTGCACCGTGCTTGAGTTTGGCGCTTTTCCCTTTGCTTTCAGGCTTGTAGATCATGAACTGCACAGCTTTGCGGCAGATGGGTGGAACATAGGGTTTGCGCGCCGATTTAACTGGGGTACGCTCGAACGAAGCCAGATGTTCAATCCAAACAATGGAGTTCAGCATGGGATACAAGAAGATTCAGGTTCCAGCAGTCGGCGACAAAATCACCGTCAACGCGGACCATTCTCTCAATGTTCCTAACAACCCGATCATCCCCTTCATTGAAGGCGATGGCATCGGCGTTGATATCAGCCCGGTCATGATCAAGGTTGTCGATGCTGCTGTTAAGAAGGCTTACGGCGGCGAGCGCAAAATTTCCTGGATGGAAGTCTACGCCGGGGAAAAAGCGACTCAGGTTTACGATCAGGACACCTGGCTGCCTCAGGAAACCCTGGACGCAGTCAAGGATTACGTGGTTTCCATCAAGGGCCCTCTGACCACCCCGGTCGGTGGCGGCATCCGTTCGCTGAACGTGGCCCTGCGTCAACAACTCGACCTTTACGTCTGCCTGCGTCCGGTACGCTGGTTCGAAGGCGTGCCAAGCCCGGTCAAGAAGCCAGGCGACGTCGACATGACAATCTTTCGCGAGAACTCGGAAGACATTTACGCCGGTATCGAATGGAAGGCCGGTTCGCCGGAAGCGACCAAAGTCATCAAGTTCCTGAAAGATGAAATGGGCGTCACCAAGATCCGTTTCGACGAAAACTGTGGCATCGGCATCAAGCCGGTTTCGCTGCAAGGCACCAAGCGCCTGGCGCGCAAGGCCCTGCAATACGTGGTCGACAACGACCGCGATTCGCTGACCATCGTGCACAAAGGCAACATCATGAAGTTCACCGAAGGTGCCTTCAAGGAGTGGGCCTACGAAGTGGCGGCTGAAGAGTTCGGCGCGACCCTGCTCGACGGCGGTCCGTGGATGCAGTTCAAGAACCCGAAAACCGGCAAGAACGTCATCGTCAAGGACGCCATCGCCGACGCCATGCTCCAGCAGATCCTGCTGCGCCCGGCCGAATACGATGTCATCGCGACCCTGAACCTGAACGGCGACTACCTCTCCGACGCCCTGGCGGCTGAAGTGGGCGGTATCGGTATCGCGCCAGGTGCCAACCTGTCCGACACCATCGCAATGTTCGAAGCGACCCACGGTACTGCGCCGAAGTACGCCGGCAAGGACCAGGTCAACCCGGGTTCGCTGATCCTGTCCGCCGAAATGATGCTGCGGCATATGGGCTGGACCGAAGCAGCCGATCTGATCATCAAGGGCACCAACGGCGCGATTTCCGCCAAGACCGTGACCTATGACTTCGAACGTCTGATGGAAGGCGCCAAACTGGTATCTTCTTCCGGCTTCGGCGACGCGCTGATCTCGCACATGTAAGACTTTCGCAGCAAAAAAAACCGCCTTCGGGCGGTTTTTTTATGACTGGATGATCGCGTGCGTCAGTTCGATACCTTTTCATGATGAGGCAAGGGCGTGACGTGTTCATGCTCAACAGACGCTGCCGTGATCTTCACCGCGTGCAGGCCTTTGGGGCCCTGGACGATCTCGAAATTGACGGCTTGTCCGGCCTTGAGGGTTTTATACCCGTCCATGTCAATGGCCGAATAATGGGCGAAGAAATCAATGGTATGACCGTCCTCGTCCTTGCCTTCCCGGGCGTCGGTATTTATGAAACCGAACCCCTTGGCATTGTTGAACCACTTGACCTTGCCGACTGCCATGCTCATATCCCTCTGCAACAGACTCCATCACTGGAGTATCATCCAGTACATCCGCAGTCGAATCTCATAAATAAGATTGACTCCGCGGACCTTTTTTACCCACTGTGGGCTCTATTGGTTGTAACACCGTTTTCCCGATAGTCAAGGTGACTGGGCAGTCGGAGTTGAAATCGTTGATAGCCGCCCCCACCACTGTATTTGCACAACTGACGAACCTTTCTTTCCATGCATGCAATCAGCCAGATTCGACTAACATTCAATCAGGATCGCCCGACTCTCCAGAAAGATCTCCCGGAGGAACACGACGACGATTCCGCAGGCATTGCTGTTCAGGAGGCTAAGCCTGCTTTACAGGCGCCGCCGATGTACAAGGTGGTTTTGTTTAATGATGACTACACACCGATGGATTTCGTCGTCGAAGTGCTCGAGGTGTTTTTTAACCTGAATCGCGAGCTGGCGACCAAGGTCATGCTGGCCGTCCATACAGAAGGACGGGCAGTATGTGGAGTGTTTACCCGCGACATCGCCGAGACTAAGGCCATGCAGGTCAACCAGTACGCCAGGGAAAGCCAGCATCCGCTACTCTGTGAAATCGAGAAGGACGGTTAATCGCCGACCACTTGGGTATGAGGTGAAGCTATGTTAAACCGCGAGCTCGAAGTCACCCTCAATTTAGCCTTCAAGGAGGCTCGTTCGAAACGTCATGAATTCATGACCGTCGAACATCTCCTGTTGGCCCTATTGGATAATGAGGCTGCCGCCACCGTTTTGCGTGCCTGCGGCGCAAACCTCGACAAACTCAAGCATGACCTGCAGGAGTTCATCGACTCCACCACGCCGCTGATCCCCGTACACGACGAGGATCGCGAGACCCAACCCACCCTGGGCTTCCAGCGTGTTCTGCAGCGTGCTGTCTTTCACGTACAGAGCTCGGGCAAACGCGAAGTGACTGGCGCTAACGTGCTGGTCGCAATCTTCAGTGAGCAAGAAAGCCAGGCAGTGTTCCTGCTGAAACAGCAGAGCGTTGCGCGCATTGATGTCGTCAACTACATCGCCCATGGCATTTCCAAAGTACCGGGGCACGGCGATCACTCTGAAGGTGAGCAAGATATGCAGGACGACGAGGGCGGTGAGTCTTCTTCTTCAGGCAATCCTCTGGATGCTTATGCCAGCAACCTCAACGAACTCGCGCGCCAGGGTCGCATCGATCCACTGGTAGGCCGTGAGATGGAAGTCGAGCGTGTCGCGCAGATCCTGGCGCGTCGTCGCAAAAACAATCCGCTGCTGGTGGGCGAGGCAGGCGTGGGTAAAACCGCGATTGCCGAAGGCCTGGCCAAGCGCATTGTCGACAACCAGGTACCGGACCTGCTGGCCAACAGCGTGGTGTACTCCCTTGATCTCGGCGCCTTGCTGGCCGGGACCAAATACCGCGGTGATTTCGAGAAGCGCTTCAAGGCGTTGCTCAATGAGCTGAAAAAACGTCCGCAGGCCATCCTGTTCATCGACGAGATCCACACCATCATTGGTGCGGGTGCCGCGTCCGGTGGCGTCATGGATGCCTCGAACCTGCTCAAACCGCTGCTGTCGTCCGGCGATATCCGCTGCATCGGTTCGACCACGTTCCAGGAATTCCGCGGGATCTTCGAGAAGGACCGTGCTTTGGCTCGGCGCTTCCAGAAGGTCGATGTGTCCGAGCCTTCGGTCGAAGACACCATCAGCATCCTGCGCGGCCTGAAAGGGCGTTTCGAAACGCACCACGGCATCGAATACAGCGATGAAGCGTTGCGTGCGGCGGCTGAACTGGCCTCGCGCTACATCAATGACCGGCACATGCCGGACAAGGCCATCGACGTTATCGACGAAGCCGGTGCCTACCAGCGCCTGCAACCAATCGAGAAGCGCGTGAAACGCATCGAAGTGCCTCAGGTCGAGGACATCGTGGCGAAGATCGCGCGGATTCCGCCTAAGCACGTCACCAGCTCCGACAAAGAGCTGCTGCGTAACCTTGAGCGTGACCTGAAGCTGACCGTATTTGGCCAGGATGCCGCAATCGACTCGTTGTCGACTGCGATCAAACTGTCCCGTGCCGGCCTTAAGTCGCCTGACAAGCCAGTCGGTTCGTTCCTGTTCGCCGGTCCAACCGGTGTCGGTAAAACCGAAGCGGCGCGTCAGTTGGCCAAGGCGCTGGGCATCGAACTGGTTCGCTTCGACATGTCCGAGTACATGGAGCGCCACACCGTATCGCGTCTGATCGGTGCGCCTCCAGGCTATGTCGGGTTCGACCAGGGCGGTCTGCTGACCGAGGCCATCACCAAGCAGCCTCACTGCGTGTTGTTGCTCGATGAAATCGAGAAGGCGCATCCGGAAGTCTTCAACTTGCTGTTGCAAGTCATGGACCACGGTACGCTGACCGATAACAACGGGCGCAAGGCGGATTTCCGTAACGTGATCGTCATTATGACGACTAACGCCGGCGCCGAAACTGCAGCTCGCGCTTCGATCGGTTTCACTCATCAGGACCACTCGTCCGATGCGATGGAAGTAATCAAGAAGAGCTTCACGCCAGAGTTCCGCAACCGTCTGGACACCATTATTCAGTTTGGTCGCCTCAGTCATGAGGTTATCAAAAGTGTGGTGGACAAGTTCCTTACCGAGCTTCAGGCGCAACTGGAAGACAAGCGCGTGCAGTTGGAGGTGACCGATGCGGCGCGCAGTTGGCTGGCGGCGGGAGGCTATGATTCGGCGATGGGTGCTCGACCAATGGCGCGTTTGATTCAGGATAAGATCAAGCGTCCGCTGGCGGAGGAGATTCTGTTTGGCGAACTGGCTGACCATGGTGGTGTGGTTCATATCGATCTCAAGGATGGCGAGCTGACCTTTGAGTTTGAGACCACGGCAGAAATGGCCTGACGGTTGTTGCTGTAAAGCTGAAGGCGCCGAAAGGCGCCTTTTTGCTGTGTGGGGTTTAGTGTTTGTGTACATATCCGTTGCTGCGGTAACGGCTGATTAGGGTTTCGCCCTTACGGCGAGTCCCTTTTGGCAAACGCCCCAAAAGGAACCAAAAGGTCTCGCCCCGGCGTCCGGCCCCTCGCTTAGGCTCGGCGTTCCTTCGTTCCGGTATTCATCTGGGGGCATCGCCTACGGTCGGCTTCGCTTCGACCTCCTCTCGATGTGTGCGGCTGCGCCGCACGGCGCTACGCGCCCACCCCCAGATGAACACCTCCACTCAGCCTCCCGAAGGGGCGGGCACAGCAAGATCAAAAGCTGCAGGCGAGCTAACGCTCGGCCTGTTGAGTGGTGAGGGGCGGGCGGTGCACGCAGAACCCTGTAGGAGCTGCCGAAGGCTGCGATCTTTTGATCTGGATCTGGATCTGGATCTGGATCTGGATCTGGATTTCGACCTAACTGTGGCTGTGGCTGTGGCTGTGGCTGTGGCTGTGGCTGTGGCTGTGGCTGTGGCTGTGGCTGTGGCTGTGGCTGTGGCTGTGGCTGTGGCTGTGGCTGTGGCTGTGGCTGTGGCTGTGGCTGTGGCTGTGGCTGTGGCTGTGGCTGTGGCTTTTGACGTTGATTTTGATGTCGATCTTGACCTTGATCTCTCGCCCCTTCGGCAGGCCGAGCGTAGGTGTTCATCAGGGGGTTAGGCGCGTAGCGCCGTGCGGCGAAGCCGCACACATCGAGAGGAGGTCGAAGCGAAGCCGACCGTAGGCGATGCCCCCTGATGGACACCGTAGCGAGGGTACATCGAGCGAAGCGAGATGCCGTACGTCGGGGCGAAGCCTTTTGCTTACTTTTCGGCGTCTGGAAAAGTGAGTCGCTGTAAGAGCGAAACCATAATCAGCCCTCACCGCAGCAACGGATATACACGCAAATCCCCAAACCAGCCATCACCACAGCAACGGATATACACCCAAAACCCCAGAGCCCCAAAAAACGCACACACAAAAACGCCCGGCATAACCGGGCGTTTTGTATTGACTTGATTAACGAGCGCGGTAAGTAATGCGCCCTTTGCTCAAGTCATAGGGCGTCAGCTCGACGCGCACTTTGTCACCGGTAAGAATACGAATGTAGTTCTTGCGCATCTTGCCGGAAATATGCGCGGTTACGACGTGCCCATTTTCCAACTCCACACGAAACATGGTGTTGGGCAGGGTGTCGACGACAGTGCCTTCCATTTCGAAGCTGTCTTCTTTCGACATGCAGTAAAGCCCTCGGTATCCAATGAATGGCCCGGTGCAACTGCGCCAGGCAAAAGCGGCGTGCATTGTGCCCGAAAAATGGGGTTTACGCCAAGCGGTTTACGGATTGCCTTAGTTCAAGACAACCCAGCGCTGATTAATCAGCAGTTCGATGGGGCGATACTGGGTCTTGTAGTTCATCTTTTTGCAGTTCTTGATCCAGTAGCCGAGGTAGACCGCTTCCAGCCCCAGCCGCTGGGCTTCGCCGATTTGCCAGAGGATGGCGTAGCGTCCGAGGCTGCGATGGTCCTCGGCGGGCTCATAGAAGGTGTAGACCGCCGACAGGCCGTTGGGCAGCAAATCGGTCACCGCTACCGCGACCAACCGTCCGTCGAGACGAAACTCGTAGAACCGGGAAAACGGCAGATCACGCACCAGGAACGTCGAAAACTGATCGCGGCTTGGCGGGTACATGTCGCCGTCGGCGTGACGCTGTTCGATATAGCGTTGATAAAGATCGAAATACTCTTCGCTGAACTTGGGCCTGGCCGGGCGCACCTGCAGGCCGGCGTTGCGCTTGAAAATGCGTTTCTGCTGACGGTTGGGTGAAAACTGAGCCACAGGAATGCGCGCCGGTACGCACGCATTGCAATTCTGGCAATGAGGCCGATAGAGATGATCGCCGCTGCGACGAAAGCCCATTTCCGACAGGTCTGCGTAGACATGCACATCCATGGGCTGGCTAGGGTCGAGAAACAGGGTCGTGGCCTGCTCCTCGGGCAGATAGCTGCAAGAGTGGGGCTGAGTGGCATAGAACTTCAAACGCGCCAACTCGGTCATGATCAACCCTCGGGATAAACTTTAAATAAGTGTAAGCCACCCGCGCAAAAGTCGCTCAGCAAACCCAAGTGGCGCGATTGGGTTGATCCAGGTGTTGCGCTAGATATCTGGCAAACTCGTTGCGCGGTATCGCCCGTGCGCCGAGGCTGTGCAAGTGGTCGGTGGGCATCTGGCAATCGATCAGCACAAAGCCTGAGTCTTTCAGATGTCGCACCAATGTGGCAAAGCCATATTTGGACGCGTTGTCGGCGCGGCTGAACATCGACTCGCCAAAAAACAGCTGACCCATGGCCAGGCCGTACAGCCCGCCGACCAGTTCGCCTTGGTCCCAGACTTCCACCGAATGGGCGTAGCCGCGCCGGTGCAGTTCCAGATAGGCGTCCTGCATGGCTTCGGTGATCCAGGTGCCGTCGGCGTATTCCCGTGGTGCGGCGCAGGCGCTGATGACTGCGGCAAAATCCTGATCGAAGGTCACTTGATATCGTTGCTGGCGCAGCAATTTGCCCAGGCTGCGAGAGACGTGCAGTTCGTCGGGAAACAGAACCGTGCGCGGATCCGGTGACCACCAGAGGATCGGCTGACCTTCGGAAAACCACGGGAAGCAGCCGTGGCGATACGCCTGGACCAGCCGATCGGCGGACAGATCACCGCCCGCCGCCAACAACCCGTTGGGATCGCGCATGGCTTTTTCCAGAGGCGGAAAAGTCAGGGTGTTGCGTTGTAACCAAGTCAGCATGGCATCCGGGCTTGCAGTAGGGGAGGGCGGTGGCGGGCAGCGGGGCCCGCCGTGAAGTGGGGCGTCAAACGGTCGGAATATCGTCGAGGTATTTCTCGGCGTCCAGTGCGGCCATGCAACCGGCCCCGGCGGAGGTCACGGCCTGGCGGTAAACATGATCGGCTACGTCGCCGGCGGCGAACACGCCCGGGATTTCAGTGGCGGTGGCGTCGCCTTCATTGCCGCCCCTGATCAGCAGATAGCCGTCACGCATGGGCAATTGGCCCTGGAACAGGTCGGTGTTTGGCTTGTGGCCGATGGCGATGAACACGCCGGCCAGCGGCAGCTCACTGGTTTCGCCGCTATGGCTGTCGCGCAGGCGAGCGCCCGTCACGCCGCTGGCATCGCCCAGCACCTCGTCGAGGTTCTGGTTCCAGTGCAGGCGGATATTGCCATTGGCGGCTTTCTCGAACAGTTTGTCCTGGAGAATCTTCTCCGAGCGCAGCTTGTCCCGTCGGTGCACCAGATGCACTTCCTTGGCGATGTTCGACAGGTACAGCGCTTCCTCAACGGCCGTGTTGCCGCCACCGACCACGGCGACCACCTGATTGCGGTAGAAGAAGCCGTCGCACGTCGCGCAGGCCGAAACCCCTTTACCGGCAAAGGCTTCTTCCGAAGGCAGCCCCAGGTACTGCGCCGAGGCGCCGGTGGCGATAATCAGCGCGTCGCAGGTGTAGGTGCCGCTGTCGCCGATGAGTTCGAAAGGGCGTTGCTGCAACTTGGCGGTGTGGATGTGGTCGTAAACGATCTCTGTGTCAAAGCGCTCGGCGTGTTTTTGCATGCGTTCCATCAATACCGGGCCAGTGAGGCCTTCGACGTCGCCGGGCCAGTTGTCGACTTCGACGGTGGTGGTGAGCTGGCCACCTGCCTGTATGCCGGTAATGACCACGGGTTTGAGGTTGGCGCGGGCGGCATAAACGGCGGCGCTGTAACCGGCAGGGCCGGAACCCAGAATGATCAGGCGTGAATGCTTAGCTTCGCTCATAAAAACACCTCATAAGCCTTTGTCACAAAAGAGAATGCGTGCTCAAATTGAACCGTGTGTCATGTGCTTTTGGCTATGCTACACCCAAGGGCCGCAAGCATGGCATCGGGCGAACAAACCCGTACAATGCCTGCTTGTAACAGCGCTTGTAATAAAAAAGCAGTGCTTGCCCTGTTTTGAAACACCGGGGTGCAGTGTTAAAAGTAGTCCCAGTTGCACCTGTTAACTTTTTTACCTGCCTGGATTGGGCAGTTTTTATAGTCATTCAACAGATGGACGCGCCATAGGCGCAGGAAAAGTAGCGTTTTGAAGAAATCCACCGCAGCACCTAAACCAGCCGTCGTTCCGCTCTGGCGCCAGCATTTGCACTACCGACTCAAGGAAGGTGCATTGATCGCCATCGGCGCCTTGTGCCTGTTCCTGATGATGGCCTTGCTGACCTATGGCAAGGACGATCCGGGCTGGAGCCATAACAGCAAGATCGACGACGTGCAGAACTTCGGCGGTCCGGTGGGCTCCTACAGCGCCGATATCCTGTTCATGGTGCTGGGTTACTTCGCCTACATCTTCCCGCTGCTGCTGGCGGTCAAAATCTACCAGATCTTCCGTCAACGCCACGAACCGTGGCAGTGGAGCGGCTGGCTGTTCTCCTGGCGCCTGATCGGCCTGGTGTTCCTGGTGCTGTCGGGCGCGGCGCTGGCGCATATCCATTTCCATGCAGCGACCGGTCTGCCGGCCGGCGCAGGTGGCGCGTTGGGCGAAAGTCTCGGCGACCTGGCCCGCAACGCCCTGAACATCCAGGGCAGCACGCTGTTGTTCATCGCCCTGTTCCTGTTCGGCCTGACGGTGTTCACCGACCTGTCGTGGTTCAAGGTGATGGACCTCACTGGCAAGATCACCCTCGACTTGTTCGAACTGTTCCAGGGCGCCGCCAATCGCTGGTGGGCCGCCCGTGTCGAACGCAAGCAATTGGTCGCCCAGTTGCGTGAAGTCGACGACCGCGTCCACGACGTAGTGGCGCCGACCGTGACCGACAAACGCGAACAGGCCAAGGTCAAGGAGCGCCTGATCGAGCGCGAACAAGCCCTGAGCAAGCACATGTCGGACCGCGAGAAGCAGGTTCCGCCCGTGATTGCCCCAGCGCCTTCCAAACCGGCCGCACCGAGCAAGCGTGTGGAGAAAGAGAAGCAGGCGCCGTTGTTCGTCGACAGCGCCGTGGAAGGCACCTTGCCGCCGATCTCGATTCTCGATCCTGCGGAAAAGAAACAACTCAATTACTCGCCCGAATCCCTGGCTGCGGTTGGCCATTTGCTGGAAATCAAGCTCAAGGAATTCGGCGTCGAAGTCACCGTGGATTCGATTCACCCCGGCCCGGTAATTACCCGTTACGAAATACAGCCAGCTGCTGGCGTCAAGGTCAGCCGCATCTCCAACCTGGCGAAAGACCTGGCGCGTTCCCTGGCCGTGACCAGCGTGCGGGTGGTAGAAGTGATTCCGGGCAAGACCACTGTGGGTATCGAGATTCCCAACGAAGACCGGCAGATCGTGCGTTTCTCCGAGGTGCTGTCATCGCCCGAGTACGACAACTTCAAATCGCCGGTCACCCTGGCCCTGGGCCACGACATCGGTGGCAAGCCGGTCATCACCGACCTGGCGAAAATGCCCCACTTGCTGGTGGCCGGTACGACCGGTTCCGGTAAGTCGGTGGGTGTGAACGCGATGATCCTGTCGATCCTGTTCAAGTCCGGCCCGGAAGACGCCAAGCTGATCATGATCGACCCGAAAATGCTTGAGCTGTCGATCTACGAAGGCATTCCGCACTTGCTCTGCCCGGTGGTCACCGACATGAAGGACGCGGCCAACGCCCTGCGCTGGAGCGTGGCGGAGATGGAGCGTCGCTACAAACTGATGGCGAAGATGGGCGTGCGTAATCTGTCGGGCTTCAACCAGAAGGTCAAGGATGCGGAGGAGGCGGGTACGCCGCTGTCCGATCCGCTGTACAAGCGCGAAAGCATCCACGACGAAGCACCGCTGCTGCACAAGCTGCCGACCATCGTGGTGGTCGTCGACGAATTTGCCGACATGATGATGATCGTCGGCAAGAAGGTTGAAGAACTGATCGCACGTATCGCCCAGAAGGCCCGTGCGGCCGGTATCCACTTGATCCTCGCGACCCAGCGTCCGTCGGTTGACGTGATCACCGGTCTGATCAAGGCCAACATTCCGACGCGCATGGCGTTCCAGGTATCGAGCAAGATCGACTCCCGGACCATCATCGACCAGGGTGGCGCCGAGCAACTGCTGGGCCACGGTGACATGCTCTACATGCCGCCGGGCACCAGTCTGCCGATCCGGGTTCACGGCGCGTTCGTGTCCGATGACGAAGTTCACCGGGTGGTTGAAGCCTGGAAACTGCGCGGTGCACCAGAATACAACGACGAGATCCTGGCCGGTGTCGAAGAGCCAGGTAGCGGTTTTGAAGGCGGCAGCGGCGGCGATGAAGACAGCGAATCCGACGCGCTCTACGACGAAGCCGTGCAGTTCGTGCTGGAAAGCCGTCGGGCTTCCATCTCGGCGGTTCAGCGCAAGCTGAAAATCGGCTACAACCGCGCCGCACGCATGATCGAAGCCATGGAAATGGCCGGGGTCGTGACGTCCATGAACACCAACGGTTCGCGCGAAGTCCTGGCCCCTGGCCCGGTGCGCGACTGATTGAACTGAAAAGCGGTGGAGCAATGACGCACCGCCGCATCCCCACGCATATCAAGAGGACTCCCATGCGTCTTATCCGCATGCTGTTGCTGCCGGTACTGGCTTTGACCACACTCTCGGCCCACGCCGATGACAAGGACGTGGCGCGCCTGACCCAATTGCTGGAAACATCCAAGACCCTGACTGCGCGTTTCTCGCAGCTGACCCTGGATGGCAGCGGCACCCAATTGCAGGAAACCGCTGGCGACATGTCGCTGCAGCGTCCGGGACTGTTCTACTGGCACACCAATGCGCCGGCTGAACAAACCATGGTTTCCGACGGCAAGAAAGTCACCCTGTGGGACCCGGATCTGGAACAGGTCACCATCAAGACCCTCGACCTGCGCCTGACCCAGACCCCGGCCTTGCTGCTGTCCGGTGACGTGTCCAAGATCAGCCAGAGCTTCGACATCAGCGCCAAGGAAGCCGGCGGCGTGATCGACTTCACCTTGAAGCCGAAAACCAAGGACACCCTGTTCGACAGCCTGCGCCTGTCGTTCCGCAATGGTCTGGTCAATGACATGCAACTGATCGACAGCGTCGGTCAGCGCACCAACATCCTGTTCACCGGCGTGAAAGCCAACGAACCGATCCCGGCGTCCAAGTTCAAGTTCGACATCCCCAAGGGTGCGGACGTGATCCAGGAATAAACCGCCGCCCCTGTGGGAGCGGGCTTGCTCGCGAAGAGGGCGTGTCAGTCGCCATCATTGTTGCCTGACACACCGCATTCGCGAGCAAGCCCGCTCCCACAGGGGGCAGCACCAGGACTCAGTGAGGTTTCAGAAAGTTGTGATGGACCTGTTTCGCAGTGCCCCGATTGCTCAACCCTTGGCCGCCCGCCTGCGCGCAGCCAATCTGGATGAGTACGTCGGTCAGGAACACCTGCTCGCTCGCGGCAAGCCTTTGCGCGAAGCGCTGGAGCAGGGTGCCCTGCACTCGATGATCTTCTGGGGGCCGCCGGGCGTGGGCAAAACCACCCTGGCGCGGTTGCTGGCGGAAGTCTCGGATGCGCATTTCGAAACGGTCTCGGCGGTGTTGGCCGGAGTGAAGGAAATCCGTCAGGCGGTGGAAATCGCCAAGCAGCAGGCCGGCCAGTACGGCAAGCGCACCATCCTGTTTGTCGACGAAGTGCACCGCTTCAACAAGTCCCAGCAGGACGCGTTCCTGCCGTACGTGGAAGACGGCACGCTGATTTTCATCGGCGCGACCACCGAAAACCCATCCTTCGAACTCAACAACGCCTTGCTCTCACGGGCGCGCGTCTACGTGCTCAAAAGCCTCGACGAAGCGGCCCTGCGCAAATTGGTGCACCGCGCGCTGACCGAAGAGCGTGGCCTGGGCAAGCGGCAACTGACCCTCAGCGACGAAGGCTTCCAGATGCTGCTGTCCGCCGCCGATGGCGATGGCCGGCGTTTGCTCAACCTGTTGGAAAACGCTTCCGACCTGGCCGAAGACGACAGCGAAATCGGCATCGATCTGCTGCAAAGTCTGCTCGGCGATACGCGTCGGCGTTTCGACAAGGGCGGCGAAGCGTTCTACGACCAGATTTCCGCACTGCATAAATCCGTGCGCGGCTCCAACCCCGACGGCGCGTTGTACTGGTTCGCGCGCATGATCGATGGCGGTTGCGATCCGCTGTACCTGGCCCGACGCGTGGTGCGCATGGCCAGCGAAGACATCGGCAATGCCGACCCACGTGCCCTGAGCCTGTGCCTGGCGGCGTGGGAAGTGCAGGAGCGCCTCGGCAGTCCCGAAGGCGAGTTGGCGGTAGCCCAGGCCATCACCTACCTGGCTTGCGCGCCGAAAAGCAACGCGGTGTACATGGGTTTCAAAGCCGCGATGCGCAGCGCCACCGAGCACGGTTCGCTGGAAGTGCCGCTGCACTTGCGCAATGCGCCGACCAAGCTGATGAAGCAATTGGGTTACGGCGATGAATATCGCTATGCGCACGATGAGCCGGACGCTTATGCCGCCGGCGAAGACTACTTCCCGGAAGAGCTTGAACCACAACCGTTCTATCAACCGGTGCCGCGCGGCCTGGAATTGAAGATCGGCGAGAAGCTCAACCACCTCGCACAACTTGATCGTCTGAGCCCCCGGCAGCGGAGAAAATAGTGCTTCCATTGATCGTTGCGGTTTCCGTCGGCGGGATCGCCGGCACGCTGTTGCGCTTTGCCACCGGCAACTGGGTCAACGCTAATTGGCCGCGGCACTTCTATACCGCGACGTTGGCCGTTAATATCGTCGGCTGTTTGCTGATCGGCGTTCTATACGGTCTGTTTTTGATACGCCCGGAGGTGCCGATCGAGGTGCGCGCCGGGTTGATGGTCGGCTTCCTCGGGGGGCTGACGACTTTTTCATCCTTTTCACTGGATACGGTGCGCCTGCTTGAAAGCGGGCAAGTGCCGCTGGCCCTGGGCTATGCTGCCATCAGCGTATTCGGCGGGCTGCTCGCCACCTGGGCTGGCCTGTCCTTGACCAAACTTTGATAAACGAGAGACCGACATGCTCGATTCCAAACTGTTACGTAGCAACCTTCAGGACGTAGCGGACCGCCTGGCATCCCGTGGCTACACGCTGGATGTTGCGCGCATCGAAGCGCTGGAAGAACAGCGCAAGACCGTCCAGACCCGCACCGAAGCACTGCAGGCTGAACGTAATGCGCGCTCCAAATCCATCGGTCAGGCCAAGCAGCGCGGCGAAGACATCGCGCCGTTGATGGCAGACGTCGAGCGCATGGCGAACGAATTGAGCGCCGGCAAGGTTGAACTGGACCAGATCCAGACCGACCTGGACTCGATCCTGCTCGGCATCCCGAACCTGCCACATGAATCCGTACCTGTCGGCGCAGACGAAGACGGCAACGTCGAAGTGCGCCGCTGGGGCACCCCGACTGCTTTCGATTTCCCGATTCAGGACCACGTGGCCCTGGGCGAGAAGTTCGGTTGGCTGGACTTTGAAACCGCCGCCAAGCTGTCCGGCGCACGCTTTGCCTTGCTGCGTGGCCCGATCGCCCGTCTGCACCGCGCTCTGGCGCAGTTCATGATCAATCTGCACACCAGCGAACACGGTTACGAAGAGGCCTACACGCCTTATCTGGTCCAGGCGCCGGCTTTGCAAGGCACTGGCCAGTTGCCGAAATTCGAAGAAGACCTGTTCAAGATCAGCCGCGAAGGCGAAGCCGATCTGTACCTGATCCCGACCGCCGAAGTGTCGCTGACCAACATCGTTGCCGGCGAAATCGTCGATTCGAAACTGCTGCCGATCAAGTTCGTTGCCCACACCCCGTGCTTCCGCAGTGAAGCCGGCGCGTCGGGTCGCGATACGCGCGGCATGATCCGCCAACACCAGTTCGACAAAGTCGAGATGGTCCAGATCGTTGAACCATCGACTTCGATGGAAGCGCTGGAAAGCCTGACCGCCAACGCCGAGAAAGTCCTGCAACTGCTGGAACTGCCTTATCGCACCCTGGCGCTGTGCACCGGCGACATGGGCTTCAGCGCGGTCAAGACGTACGACCTGGAAGTGTGGATTCCGAGCCAGGACAAGTACCGCGAAATCTCGTCGTGCTCCAACTGCGGCGATTTCCAGGCCCGTCGTATGCAAGCGCGTTTCCGTAACCCGGAAACCGGCAAGCCTGAATTGGTTCACACCCTGAACGGTTCCGGCCTGGCGGTCGGTCGTACGCTGGTGGCGGTGCTGGAAAACTACCAGCAGGCCGACGGTTCGATCCGTGTGCCAGCCGTACTGAAGCCGTACATGGGTGGCCTTGAGGTCATCGGCTAAATGGACTATCTGCCGCTGTTTCATAACCTGCGCGGCAGTCGTGTGTTGGTCGTCGGCGGTGGGGAGATTGCCTTGCGCAAGTCCCGCCTGCTGGCCGAAGCCGGTGCGCTGCTGCGGGTGGTCGCACCTGAAATCGAACCGCAATTGCGCGAACTGGTGACCGGCAGCGGTGGCGAGTGCCTGTTGCGTGGCTACCTCGAAACGGATCTGGACGGTTGCGGGCTGATCATCGCCGCTACCGACGACGAACCGTTGAACGCGCAAGTGTCCGCCGACGCCCATCGGCGTTGCGTGCCGGTCAACGTGGTGGATGCGCCAGCCCTGTGCAGCGTGATCTTCCCGGCGATTGTCGACCGTTCGCCGCTGATTGTTGCCATCTCCAGCGGCGGCGATGCGCCGGTGCTGGCGCGGCTGATCCGCGCGAAAATCGAAACCTGGATTCCTTCCACCTACGGTCAACTGGCCGGTCTGGCGGCGCGTTTCCGCAATCAGGTCAAAGGCCTGCTGCCGGATGTGCAGCAGCGTCGGGCGTTCTGGGAAGATGTTTTCCAGGGCCCGATTGCCGACCGACAACTGGCCGGGCAGGGCGCGGAAGCCGAGCGCTTGCTGCTGGCGAAAATCGCTGGTGAGCCGCCGACAAAAACCGGTGAAGTGTATTTGGTCGGTGCCGGCCCGGGTGATCCGGACCTGCTGACCTTCCGCGCTTTACGCCTGATGCAACAAGCCGACGTGGTGCTCTACGACCGCTTGGTGGCTCCGGCGATTCTGGATTTGTGCCGTCGCGATGCCGAGCGGGTCTACGTCGGCAAACGTCGCGCCGATCACGCCGTGCCGCAGGATCAGATCAACAAGCAATTGGTGGATCTGGCCAAGGCCGGTAAACGCGTGGTGCGGTTGAAGGGCGGTGATCCGTTCATCTTCGGCCGTGGCGGTGAAGAGATCGAAGAACTGGCGGCCCATGGCATTCCGTTCCAGGTCGTGCCGGGCATCACGGCGGCCAGTGGTTGCGCGGCGTATGCGGGGATTCCGCTGACGCATCGTGATTACGCGCAATCGGTGCGGTTCGTCACCGGGCATCTGAAGGACGGCTCCACCGATCTGCCTTGGGCTGACTTGGTTGCCCCGGCGCAAACCCTGGTGTTTTACATGGGGCTGGTGGGCTTGCCGATCATCTGCGAGCAGTTGATCAAGCATGGTCGCGCCTCGGATACCCCGGCGGCGTTGATTCAGCAGGGCACCACGGTCAATCAGCGGGTGTTTACCGGGACGTTGGCCGATCTCCCGCAGATGGTGGCGGAGCACGAAGTGCATGCGCCGACGCTGGTGATCGTTGGGGAAGTCGTGCAACTGCGCGAGAAACTGGCGTGGTTTGAAGGCGCTCAGGCGCAGGTCTGATTTCTGCGTCGCCTGTTGGAAAAAGATCGCAGCCTTCGGCAGCTCCTACAGGGTTACGCAATCCCATGTAGGAGCTGCCGAAGGCTGCGATCTTTTGATCTTAACGCTTCTGCCAAACCCCTTTCCCACTCAACCGCGCCCGATCATGGGCCGCTGTGAAATCCTGCGCCGGACCTTTCGGCACGACACCCGTCGGGTTGATGGTCTTGTGGCTGCCGTAATAGTGATTCTTGATGTGTTCAAAATCCACCGTCTCGGCAATCCCCGGCCACTGATACAACTCCCGCAGCCAGTTCGACAGATTCGGATAATCGGCAATCCGCCGCAGGTTGCACTTGAAGTGCCCGTAATACACCGCGTCAAAGCGAATCAGCGTGGTAAACAACCGAATGTCCGCTTCCGTCAGGTATTCGCCAACCAAATAGCGGTTCTCGCCCAGTAACAATTCCAGTCGATCCAGCTCGGCAAACACATCATCGAAGGCTTCTTCATAAGCCTGCTGCGACGTGGCAAACCCGGCGCGGTACACGCCGTTGTTCACGGCCGGATAAATCCGATCATTCAAAGCATCAATCTCGCCCCGCAACGGCGCCGGGTAGAAATCCAGGTCATTGCCGGTCAGGTCGTCGAACGCGCTGTTGAACATGCGGATGATCTCCGCCGATTCATTGCTGACGATGCGCTGCTTCTGTTTGTCCCACAGCACCGGCACGGTGACGCGGCCGGTGTAGTCGGCGGTGTCGGCGGTGTAGCGCTGGTGCATGAAGTTGAAGTGATCGAGCTTGTCGCCGGTGGAGCCGAGGTTCTTGTCGAAGGTCCAGCCGTTTTCCAGCATCAACCAACTGACCACGGACACATCAATCAGGGATTCGAGGCCTTTGAGTTTGCGCAGGATCAGCGTGCGGTGCGCCCACGGGCAGGCGAGGGACACGTAGAGGTGATAGCGACCGGCCTCGGCGGCGAAACCACCGATACCGCTCGGGCCGGGTTGGCCATCGGCGGTCACCCAGTTGCGACGCTGCGCCTGCTCGCGCTGGAACGCGCCGTCCTTGCTGCTTTCATACCACTGGTCGTGCCAGCGGCCTTCAACTAACAAACCCATTTCAAGACTCCTCAACCAATAAGCGTTGGAGAGGAGTCTATGCGCATAGGTTCGATAAAATAGCGCAAAGGTTGGGCGGTTATGATCGGTTAAATCGATCTGTCCCGCGCATCCCAGTAGTGTTGGGCGGTTTCGAAGGCTTGTTCGCGGGTCTGACCGAGGCCGCGCATGGCCAGGGCCATGGTCGAAATCAGCGCCATTTGCGGGTAGCTGTCGACCACATCACCACGCCATACGGCTTTCAGATGCTCAGGATCAAGGCTCGCCGGTTTGACGTGGCGCTGCGCCGACAATTGCGGCCATTCCTCGTCCCAGCTCTCGCCGCCGGTGGTGCCGTACAAATGACTGTCGGCGTCCGGGTTGATCTCGATTTCGCCGCCATCGCCCTTGACCACAATTGCAGTGTCGCCGAGCAAGCCGCTGGCATCGCGATGCACGGCTTGATAGCCCGGATGGAAAATACTCTGCAGGCCACAGCGCGCGCCCAACGGATTGAGGATGCGCGTGAGGGAGTGGATCGGCGAACGCAGGCCCAAGGTATTGCGCAGGTCGATCATGCGCTGAAGCTGCGGCGCCCAATCCACCAGCGGCATAAATGCCAGACCGCCGTTATCCAGCGCTTCACCCACCTGTTGCCAGTCGCGACACAGCGGGATCTTCAATTCTTCCAGCAGTTGCTCGCTGTACAGCCGACCCGCCGTGTGCGCGCCGCCGCCGTGCATGAAAATCCGCACACCGTTTTGCGCCAGGCACTTGGCGGCCAGCAGATACCACGGCAGATGACGCTTCTTGCCGGCATACGTCGGCCAATCCAGGTCGACCTGCAAGGCCGGGGGCTGCAACCGTTCACGCAAGGCTTCGGTAAACCCGGCCATCTCCTCGGCGCTTTCTTCTTTGTGCCGCAACAGCATCAGGAAGGCGCCGAGTTGAGTGTCCTCGACCTTGTCGTCCAGCACGAAGCCCATGGCTTCCCGGGCTTCGTCGCGAGTCAGGTCACGGGCGCCGCGCTTGCCTTTGCCGAGGATGCGCACGAACTGGGCGAACGGGTGCTCGGCGGGCGTTTCGAGGGTCAGTGCAGGAAAGTCGGTCATAAGCAATTCGTCGGTTTGGGCAGGCCCGCCAGTTTTGCGGCGAGTTTGGCAGGGGTGCCTTTGAACAGTCGGTTCAGGTGCAGGCTGTTGCCTTTTTCCGGGCCGAGCTTCAACGCGGTGTATTTGATCAGCGGCCGGGTCGCCGGGGACAACTGGAATTCGTCGTAGAAGCTGCGCAGCAGTTCAAGGATTTCCCAGTGCTCGGGGCTCAACTCGATGTCTTCGGCCGCAGCGAGGGCGCTGGCCACGTCGTTGGACCAGTCGCTCAGTTCGACCAGAAAGCCATCCTTGTCCAGCTCGATGGCGCGGGCGCCGACGGTCAGGGAATTCATAGCCAGCTGTTGACCTTGTCGTAGTGGATCGACAACTCGACGAAGGCCGGGTAATCGATGGCTTCGGCCCAGTCCGGAACATTCAACGCCCGGGCCTGGGCGTCTTCCGCCAGTACGAACAGTTTCAGGTTGCGAGCGATCAGCGCATTGAACGGCACAGTGCCCGATTGCAAGGCATACGCCGCGTCGCCGGACAGCAGCAGCGCGTCGTTGGCGCCAATCACGCGCAGGCAACTGGTCAGGCGATCATCGCCGAACGGGGAATGAGACAACACATGCAAAGTCGACATCAGAGGGTGATCACCTGGTCGTAACGGTCGATAAGGGCGGTGATTTCGGCGGCGGCCAGCACCTGGGCTTCTTCCAGCGCCAGTGCGCTCGGGTCCAGGCCACGTTCGGCGGCGCTGTCGGCGCAGACAAACAGGTCCTCGACACCAAACATCGGCAGCGCTTGCAGGTTAGCGCTCAGGTCTTTCTGTTGCAGGGCTTTTGCATCCTGTTTCGCGGCGAGCTGGAACACCCCGTCATCAAGAAACAGCAGGCCAATCGGCAGATCGAATGCGCCGCCGGCCAACACAATGTCCAGTGCTTCCCGCGCGCTCGGCCCGGACCATGGCGCCTGACGGCTGATAATCAACAGGGATTTAGCCATCTCACGCGCCTCCGAAACAGATCAGGCGATCGGCGTCTTGCACCGCGTCGTGTAACTGACCGAGACCCGACAATTCCCACGGCGCACCGACGGCTACCGCTTCGCGCTGATAGCGCTTGGCTTCTTCATCGTTCAACACACCACGACGCAGCGCGGCGGCGATGCACACCACGCCGTCCAGTTGATGCTCGGCGACAAATGCGCGCCATTGCTTGGGCAAGTCCTGTTCATCCTGAGGCGTAACCACGCTGCCGGATGCGTTGTAGACACCGTCCTGATAGAAAAACAGCCGGACAATCTCATGCCCGCCGGCCAGCGCGGCCTGGGCGAACAGCAAGGCACGGCGCGAGGAGGGCGCATGGGCGGCGGAAAACAGCGCGATGGCGAACTTCATGACGGACTCGATCAGCAAAACTGCGGCCATGATAAAGCTTTATCGCTGAGGCGGCGAAGGGCGTTTGCTCGTGGACCCAGGCTGACGGTGAAACTGGCCGGCATGGACACCACCGGCTCAATGTGGGAGCGGGCTTGCTCGCGAAGAGGGAGTGTCAGTCGCCATCATTGTTGCCTGACACACCGCATTCGCGAGCAAGCCCGCTCCCACAGTGGATCGGTGTTTGATCATTAGCGCGGCATATACCCCAACTGCCACCGCCGCGGAATCTTCAACGACAGCAACCCCACCACCCCGGCCAACAACCCGCTGACAAACAACGCCTTGAGCCCAAGATGATGTTCCAGCACCGCACCGAGGATTGCGCCGGCGAACATGCCGGTCCAGGGAATCAACTGCACCCGCCAGCCATTGCGCCGTTCGCCCAGCATCCAGCGCCCCAGGCCCCGGCCAAACCGCGACAGGGCGCCGGTGACGTAGGTCAGGCCGACCGGCAGGCCGTTCACTTCTTCCACGGCCGCATTGAGCATGCCCATGGCGATGATCGCCGCCAGCAGCGCCGGCAGTTGCTCGTCATACGGCCACGCGGCGGCGCCGCAGAGCAGGGTGGCGATACACAACAGCAATGGCAGCGCCCGACGTCCGCCGAGGCGGCTGACGACAATGCCCAGCGCGTTACCGACAATGAACGTTGCCACAAGAATCAACAGCCGCAGCGTCAGCCCAAAGTCGCCATCACTGATCGCCACGGCGAGGCGGGTGGTGTTGCCGCTCATGAAGGACACGAAGTCGCCGCTGGCCATGAAGCCAATGGCGTCGGTCATTCCGGCGAGCACCGACAGCGTGGCCACCAGCGTCATGCCGATGCGCCCACGCCATTTCTGGATATGCAGATGACCCGGGCTGGCCCGGTGAGTCGAGGCGGATGGCAGCATCGGTGCAGGTCGTCCTCAGATAGTGACCGTAATGGTCACTTACTCAATCCATATAACTCGCAATACTCCAGCCAGTCCATGCCAGCCATTTCTGCCACTTCCTTGTGCACTTCCATGCGCTGCGCCTGATAGTCCTCGGCGGTGGCGGCGGTCAGTTGCAACGTCAGCTCCCAGGCAAACAAGTCCAGGCGCTCGGCCTCGGCTTCGAAGGCTTCGTGCAAGCGCTCGTCGCGGTATTGGGCCGGGGTTTCACCCTTGGCCTGGGCGAGCAGGGGGTTGAGATTATCGAGCTCGTGGCGCAATTCCGGGCGCTCATCGAGAAACTTTTTCAGTGCCTGCTCGTGTTGCTGTTCGGTGGCTGCCATGGTCGCTCCTTGCAGGTCAGGTTACGAAGACTGCTTCTTGGCCTTGGCCGCTGCGGCCAGGCATTCGAGGGCGAACTGCTCCGGGTAGGTCATCTGGATCGGCGTGGTTTCGCCCTTGACGGTCCGTTCGCCGTCGAGGATGTAGCGGATCCGCTTGTCGGTGACGCCGATGCGCTTGGCGATCCAGGAAGGGGTCTGACCGATCTGGCTGATCAGCTTGTCCGCGTATTCGGCGGTTGGTTTGTAAAATTCGGCGTTGGGTGTCATGTGGCTTTCCAGAAAAAGAGGTGATGCGCTATTAATTGCGCGACAGGGTGCGCGAATCGTCACGCGGTGTCGCGGTATAAATGAAGTAAAGCAGAACGATACGCCGCGCCACGGTGATACAGTCCGCTTTTTCTTGATGAGCGAACACAATGCGAATTCTGATGGTGGCGCTGGCCGCAACCCTGCTGGCGGGCTGCGCGGGCTCGGTAATGGAAGACTCCCGCACCAAATCCCCGACCAAGGTCCTGAACTCGGACAAACCGGAAAAAGTCGTCGCCCAGTGCGTGCAATTCGCCTGGCAGGACGAAGCTGTATTCGGGGTGGACGCCGGGGCTTATCTGCAGCCGGGCAAGAAGGGTGGTTCGACGGTGTACACCCGGTCGGCGGAAGTGTTTGTGGACTTGAGCAGCGATGCTTCCGGGACGCAGTTGAGTTTCTACTCGCAGCACGACGATTTTGTGAGCAAGCGTCGGTTGGCGGCGTTGGCGACTTGTTTGTAATTGATGGCAGATGAAGATCCCCTGTGGGAGCGGGCTTGCTCGCGAAAGCGGTGTGTCAGTCGACATCAATGTTGAATGTTAAATCGCCTTCGCGAGCAAGCCCGCTCCCACAGGGGGATTTGTGTTTAAAGGGTATGAATCAGGCGCTTCTGGAAAAAGTGGCGCTTATGCCCAGGCGGGTAATCAACAATCTGCCCAAACTCGCTATACCCCAGCTTCTTGTAAAACTCCGGCGCCTGGAAACTGAAGGTGTCGAGCCAGATCCCTACGCATTCATTCTCCTGCGCCAGTTCTTCGGCCATCTGCATCAGTTTCGAGCCCAGCCCCAGTCCCCGGCCTTCTTCCGGCACCGACAACAGCTCGATAAACAGCCATTGGTAAAACACCCGGCCATAAAGTCCGCCGAGAATCTCGCCGTTGTCGTCGCGCACCAGCAACGCAACCGGCTCTGGTTTGGCGAGCCCCGCTTGCGCCGCGTTATAGGCGCGCAGCGGTGCAAGGATGGCCTCGCGCTCTTCGTTGGTGGGATCTTGCGAGCGTTCGATACGCAATCTCATGGCTATGTCCTTATGGCGGTGACCCCGGAGATTATCTGGCTCGCCGACTTTGTTCCATCCCCGAACGCCAGTGGAACCGTCGCTCGCGCGCAGATGTCTAGCCTCTAGAGCGTCAATTCAGAACGCGGCCATGAGGATAGCCAATGAACATTTTCGAAGCCTTGCGCGAAAGCCACGACCGCCAGCGCAGCTATGCGGACGCGCTGATCAAGACCAGCGGCGACACCCCGGAACGGGTCGAAGCCTACAAGCAGCTCAAAGCTGAACTCCAGGCCCACGAGACTGCGGAGGAACGGCATTTCTACATCCCGCTGATGGAGTTCGACAACGGCGTCGACCTGAGCCGGCACGCCATCTCCGAACACCACGAGATGGACGAAATGATGGAGACCCTGGACGAGACCGAGATGTCGGATCCGACGTGGCTGGTGACGGCGAAAAAACTCTCCGAGAAGGTCCATCACCACCTGAAGGAAGAAGAGCAGAAGTTCTTCCAGATGGCCGGCAAGTTGCTCGACGACAAGCAGAAAGAGTCCCTCGCCGGCAAATACGAAAAGGAATACAAGGAACAACTTTCTTGAGCTGAGAAGGGTTCCGATTGCTGCCTCGCACTGTAGGTCTTCGCCTACAAGGGCTGTAGGAGTTGGCTCAAAGTACTGGCTGTATATCCAGTATTTTCGGGGGATTACCCAAGCAGGCAGCAGCGGCAACGAGAATCCGCTCGGTGGACAAAAAAAGCAGCTCCGTTAGGTTGAAGGCCTCTCCTCAGGAAGGAGAGTTCATCAATCAACGGAGTGAAAAAAATGAACAAACCACAGACTCAACCCGAACTGCGACACGGTCGTGTCACATCCCCTTCCAGCCGCGGCGCGGTCGCTGTCGAGCTGGGACTGCTGGGTAACTGGCAGGTCAACGAGATGGAAGGCGGCAAGAACTTCCCGTCGCTGACTGCCGGCCCGTTCCCGGCGCCGTATCAAACCGACAGTGACAGCGTTACGCCTCCGGCCGATGGTTTCATCCTCAGCGGCGGCAAGACCGATGCCCGTGACTGCATCAACTTCACCAACGAAGAACTGAGCAAAAAACTCAACCGACCGTTTGCCTGGCCGCTGCTGAACGTCGACCCTGGCCAGACTTTCAAGGTCACCTGGGAATACACCGCGCCGCACGTCACACGTGGTTATCGCTGGCTGATCACCAAGGATGGCTGGGATTCGAAGCAGCGCATCTCCCGCGCACAGCTTGAAGCCAAGCCGTTCGCCGAGGATTTCTACACCCAGGTCCCGTACTACAGCCATTCCGCCGAAATGAAGGCCAAGGTCAACCACGAAGTGACACTGCCGGCCAACAAAAAAGGCCATCACGTGATCGTGTTGATGTGGATCGTCGCCAACACCGGCAACGCCTTCTATCAAGCGTTCGACGTGGACTTCAAGTAAGTCCGCAGCGTTAACCCACCCCCGTTCTGAAGGAATAGAACATGTCTAAATTCGACTTTACGTTATTGAAATCTGCCGTCAGCGACGCTGCGTCGTTGATGCCGAGCATCGCCGGCAAGAAGATCCTCATGGGCTTCTGGCACAACTGGCCTGCGGGGCCGAGCGACGGTTACCAGCGCGGCCAGTTCGCCAACATCGCGCTGCAGGATGTGCCGAAGGATTACAACGTGGTGGCCGTGGCCTTCATGAAAGGCAACGGCATCCCGACCTTCAAACCGTACAACCTGTCCGATGCCGAGTTCCGACGCCAGGTCGGCGTGCTGAACAGCCAAGGCCGCGCGGTGCTGATTTCCCTCGGTGGCGCCGATGCGCACATCGAATTGCACAAAGGCAACGAGCAGCCACTGGCTAACGAAATCATCCGCCTGGTGGAAACCTATGGTTTCGATGGCCTGGACATCGATCTTGAACAGAGCGCGATTGATTTCGCCGACAACAAGACCGTCCTGCCTGCCGCGCTGAAACTGGTCAAGGACCACTACGCCGGTGAAGGCAAACACTTCATCATCAGCATGGCGCCGGAATTCCCATACCTGACCACCGCTGGCAAATACGTCGGTTACCTCCAGGCCCTGGAAGGTTATTACGACTTCATCGCCCCGCAGTATTACAACCAGGGCGGTGACGGGATCTGGGTGCAAGAAGCCAACAACGGCAACGGTGCGTGGATCGCCCAGAACAATGACGCGATGAAAGAAGATTTCCTGTTCTACCTGACCGAAAGTCTGGTGAGCGGGACTCGCGGGTTCACCAGGATCCCGGCGGACAAGTTTGTCATCGGCCTGCCGGCCAACGTCGACGCGGCGGCCACCGGTTACGTGATCAACCCGGCGGCAGTGGTGAATGCCTTCAAGCGTCTGGACGCCAAAGGGCTCTCGATCAAAGGCCTGATGACCTGGTCGGTGAACTGGGACAATGGCGTCAACAAGGACCACGTGCCGTACAACTGGGAATTCAGTCGTCGCTACGGGCCGTTGATCAACGGCAAGCGGTTGTCTTCCCATGAGGAAGCCTTCGCGGCAACCGAAGTCGCCAACCCGCTGTAAAAAAGAAGCCCGGCAGAGATGCCGGGCTTTTTGGTTTTCGCCTACCATGGGGATCCTCTCACGAAAAAAGGATGCGTTGTGATGGCGAATACAGCCGACCGGGTCAACCTCGTTGACTCCCAGGTGTTGTCCCACGACTGGTACCTGCTGAAGAAAATCACCTTCGACTATCAGCGTAACAACGGCGAATGGCAGCGCCAGACTCGCGAGGTCTATGACCGTGGCAATGGTGCGGCGATTCTGCTGTTCAACCGTGAGAAGCGGACCGTGGTGCTGACGCGTCAGTTTCGGCTGCCGGTGTTCGTCAACGGTCACGATGGTTTGCTGATCGAAGTGGCCGCCGGACTGCTGGAGGGCGCCGATCCCGAAGAACGCATCCGCGCTGAAGCCGAAGAAGAAACCGGCTATCGCGTTCATCACGTGCAGAAAGTCTTCGAGTCCTACATGAGCCCCGGTTCGGTGACCGAGAAACTGCATTTCTTCATCGCCGAATACGACGCTGCGTCGAAAGTCAGTGATGGCGGCGGGCTGGAGGAAGAGACCGAAGAGATGGAAGTGCTGGAGTGGAAATTCGACGAGGCACTTGAGGCGTTTTATCGCGGAGAGATCTGCGATGCGAAGACGATTATGTTGCTGCAATATGCGGCGATGAAGAACCTCTTCGCCCCCGCTTAAGGCCAGGGTAGGAGCTGCCGAAGGCTGCGATCTTTTGATCTTTTAATGCAGAGGCAAGATCAAAAGATCGCAGCCTTCTGCAGCTCCTACAGGGTGGTGTCTGGGTCAGTCAGAACAGGTCGCCCGTCCGGCCCACCCCCGACCACTCGCAACCTTCCAGCGTCAGCAATCTCTCCTTCGCCTCAAGCCCTCCCGCAAACCCGGTCAACTTCCCCGACGCCCCGATCACCCGGTGGCATGGCGCCACAATTGAAATCGGGTTCTTGCCATTCGCCGCGCCCACCGCCCGAACCGCGCTGGGATTACCGATCTGCTCGGCAATCTGGCTGTAGCTGCGGGTCTCGCCAAACGGAATGGTCAGCAGCGCCTGCCAGACCTTTTTCTGAAAATCGGTCCCGGCAAAGTCCAGCTCCAGGTCGAAGCGGTTTCGTGTGCCGGCAAAGTATTCCTGCAACTGTTGAACGGTGCGCAACAGGATCGGGTTGTCCGGCGCTTCATCCATCGGCCCGAGTCGTACCCGGTTCGGTTTGTCGTTTTCCCAGAGGATGGCCGCCAGTCTCGAACCGTTCGCGACCAGCTTCAACTCGCCAACCGGGGAGGTCATGGTGGTGAAGGTGTAGCGCATGCCGGCGAACTCCGAAAACGGCTGAATAGAGCGCAAGCATACTGCCTGATCGGGGAGGCGCAATACGTAATCCCAGCCATACTGGCTACTGCTCTTGAAGCGTTCCCTCTGTTATTGCAGAGCCTAAAAACAAAAAAGAGACCGAATCATGAAGTTCGAACCTTTTGCCAAATCGCTGATTGCGACCACATTGGCGCTCAGTTGCCTCAGTGCTTACGCAGCCTCCGTGGCCCCGGTTGCGGCTGAAAACGGCATGGTGGTCACGGCCCAGCATCTGGCCAGCCACGTCGGCGTGGATGAACTGAAGAACGGCGGCAACGCGGTAGATGCCGCAGTCGCGGTTGCTTATGCGCTGGCGGTGGTCTATCCCGCAGCGGGCAACCTGGGTGGCGGCGGTTTCATGACCATTCAACTGGCGGACGGGCGCAAGACCTTCCTCGATTTCCGCGAAAAAGCCCCGCTGGCCGCTACCGCCAACATGTACCTGGACAAGGACGGCAACGTCGTTCCGGACCTGAGCACCCGTGGCCACTTGGCCGTGGGCGTGCCGGGCACCGTGTCCGGCATGGAACTGGCCCTGAGCAAATACGGGACCAAACCGCGCAAGGAAGTGATAGCGCCAGCCATCAAGCTGGCTGAAGACGGTTTTGAGCTGGAGCAGGGCGATGTTGATCTGCTGGAGTACGCCACCGATGTCTTCAAAAAAGACATGCGCGACTCGGGCTCGATCTTCCTGAGCAACGGCGAGCCGATGCAGGTCGGGCAGAAGCTGGTGCAAAAAGACCTCGCGAAGACCCTGCGGGAAATTTCCGAGAAGGGCGCCGACGGTTTCTATAAAGGTTGGGTGGCCGACGCCATCGTCACCTCCAGCCAGGCCAACAAAGGCATCATCACCCAGGCCGACCTCGACAAATACAAAACCCGCGAACTGGCCCCGGTGGAGTGCGATTACCGTGGCTACCACGTGGTCTCGGCGCCACCGCCAAGCTCCGGCGGTGTAGTGATCTGCGAGATCATGAACATCCTCGACGGCTACCCGATGAAAGACTTGGGCTACCACTCGGCCCAAGGCATGCACTATCAGATTGAAGCGATGCGCCACGCCTATGTGGACCGCAACAGCTACCTCGGCGACCCGGATTTCGTGAAGAACCCGATCGCCCATCTGCTGGACAAAAACTACGCGACCAAACTGCGCACCGCGATTCAACCGCAGAAGGCCGGCGTGTCCCGCGAGATCAAACCCGGCGTAGCGCCGCATGAAGGCAGCAATACCACGCACTTCTCCATCGTCGACAAATGGGGCAACGCGGTCTCGATGACCTACACCCTCAACGACTGGTTCGGCGCCGGGGTCATGGCGAGTAAAACCGGGGTCATCCTCAACGATGAAATGGACGACTTCACCTCGAAAATCGGCGTGCCGAACATGTACGGCCTGGTGCAAGGGGAGGCCAACGCCATCGCGCCCGGCAAGGCGCCGCTGTCGTCCATGAGCCCGACCATCGTGACCAAGGACGGCAAAGTGGTGATGGTGGTCGGCACGCCGGGTGGCAGCCGCATCATCACCGCGACCTTGTTAACCATACTCAACGTGATCGACTACGGCATGAACATCCAGGAAGCCGTGGATGCGCCGCGTTTCCATCAGCAGTGGCTGCCGGAAGAAACCAATCTGGAGACCTTCACCACCAGCCCGGACACGGTGAAGCTGCTCGAAAGTTGGGGGCATAAGTTCGCCGGGCCGCAGGATGCCAACCATGTGGCGGCGATCCTGGTCGGCGCGCCTTCACTGGGCGGCAAACCGGTGGGCAAGAACCGCTACTACGGGGCGAATGATCCGCGCCGCAATACGGGGCTGTCGCTCGGTTATTGAAGGTTGTCATCAGAGGGGGACGGAGGTATTTTCCGTCCCCTGGCTCACTGATTAATCGAGGAAGGAACCCCATGACCACCGCATTACTCATCATCGACGTCCAACAAGCCCTGTGCAGCGGCGAGTACGAGTGCTTTGAGGTCAAGCGCGTCATCGAGAACATCAATGGCCTGAGCGCCAAGGCCAGGGAAACCGGGGTTCCTGTCGTGTTGATCCAGCACGAAGAAAAGGGCGACCTGCTGCAACACGGCTCCAAGGGCTGGCAGTTGGCCGATGGCCTGGAGACTTCATCGCAAGATTTGCGTGTGCGTAAAACCACCCGGGATTCGTTCTACCAGACCCACCTGCAAGCATTGCTGCAAGACCAGGGCACTGATCGCCTGATTATCTGCGGCCTGCAAACCGACTATTGCGTCAACGCCACCGTGCGCCAGGCCCTGAACCTGGGCTACGACGTGGTGCTCGCCGCCGACGCGCATTCCACCGTCGACAACGGTAACGTCGCGGCCGAAGAAATCATCGCCGAACACAATGCCGACCTGGCCCATTTGACGGGGCCTGTGGCGCGGATCGACGTCCTGCCGACCGCGCAAATACGCGTCTAAACCGCAGCTCTCCAACAGAAAAACACCCGAGGCGACTCATGGTTGTCGCCCCGCGGCCGATCTTTAGTGATCGCGCGGGTGCGCGATTGCGCCTGCCTTCCAGAAACGAATAGTGGACTGATCACAATGACCGGAGTTGTCATGAAACACCTCAAGCTCGCCTGCCTGTTACTGGCAACCACTGCGCTGTTCGGCTGCGCAACCAGCCGCTCGGTGGTCGACATCAATACGCCGCCTGCGGCAAACGGCAATGGCCAGAAAGTGTTTATCAGCGTGTTGGACGAACGCCGTTTCGAACTCAAGCCTGAACTCCCCGAGATCCCGTCCCTCAAGGAAGGCGAAATCACCGATAAATCCATCACCGAACGCGCCATCGCCCGTAAACGCAACGGCTACGGCAAAGGGCTGGGCGACGTGTTGCTGCCAGAAGGCACCAAGCTCAGCGATCTGATCGCCAAGAGCATCGCCGCAGCCTACGGTCAGGCGGGATATCGGGTAGTGCCGAGCAGCGAAAAAACCGTCGATACCCAAGCGGTGACCGTGCACGTCATCGAATTCTGGTCGTGGATGTCGCCAGGTTTCCTGACGGTCGGCGTGAACAACAAAGTGCACTTGAAAGTGGATACCGGCACCTCGAAGCCAATGGTCGAAATCTTCGGGCAGAATCGCGAAGGCGTTCAGGCCGTAACCGACAACGACTGGAAGGAAAGCACTGAACAGGCGCTGAAAACCGTCACTGACACCATGGCCAAGAATCTGTAAGCCTTGGAGTCAACGAAACGGGCGCCATGAGGCGCCCGTTTTCATTAACGTCTGTGCTCAAATCAAGAATGGAATCTGCCCATGCCCCTCACGTTCTCTCCCGTCATCGTCACAACGTTGCTTTTAGCCGCCTCCGGCGTCGCCCACGCCAGCAGCTTCGACTGCACCAGCGCCACCAGCCCCACTGAAAAAGCCATCTGCGCTGACGCCTACACCTCGAATCTCGACCAGAAGCTGGGTGAACTGTGGAGCGCCACGCTGCCCAAAGTCGCTGATCCCAAGGCGCTGAAGACCGACCAGCGTCAGTGGCTGAAACAGCGTAATCAGTGCTCGGATAACCTCAGTTGTTTGCGGCAGAAGTACCAGATGCGCATCACCGAACTCGGGCACATGACCACGCCGTTCTCGTGGGACGCCACTTGGCAGATGATTGCGTGGGGTGTATCGACCGGTGGCGAGTTGAAGACCAAGCGTAAGGATTCGACTCACATAACGTTCGATGTCTTGGGTGCGAGTGGCGCCAACATGGGCAATCTGGACGGTATAGCCACGCTCAACGGTACGACGGCGCATTATTCCGAGGGCGATTGTGCGCTGACCTTCATCGCCATGAACGGCGTGCTTGATGTCAGTCAGGAGGGCAGTGATGCCGATTGCGGGGCGGGGATGGGCGTATTTTATGCCGGACGATACGTGGCATCGGAGCAATCCCTGGCGGCGGAAAACGACTTGCTCAGCGTAGGATTAGTGCGTACTCGGCAGGAAGACGATGTACTGCACAACTTGCTCAAGGACGACTATCAACGGTTGGTCGAGAGCAGCAGTTCGAGAACCATTGGCGACGCATCCAGCGATGTGCCTGGCGCTGAAGTCGATGAAATGTGGGTACGCGGGCTCGGCGGTATCAACGCTTCCATTTTCATGCACACCACAGACTCACGCTTCTGGCTGGTGTTGATAGTCAGCGACTCGCGGGGCAACCTCCGGGCCCGTTACTACACCAATGTCCCGAGCTGGAAAGGGCGCCTGCCCGAAACACTCAAGCGTTGGTATGACAAACGGGCGGCGGCCGGGTCTCTGCCGCTGGACATCATGCCTTAGACCGGTTGATTCGTATCAATGGCGTGACCGAGGTGGGATTTTGTTCGGTTTTTGCCGTGTTTAAACATGTATTTGAGTGAGTGTTTAAGGACACCCGGTGTTACGTCATAAACGGCTACAACGCCTTGCGCCTTTACCTACGCGTACGCCAGAATCCGCTGGCTTGTGCGCTTTGACCCCGGCCTCTATCGTTTACCTGCCACTGCTTATCAGTGGTCGGGTTTAGTAGCCCGGTGGTTACCGGTAAGGTGCATGAGCGCCATTCAGTCAGGTCATTCGATGCCTGCACTTGATGGTGGTTGTGCGTAGGGCGCCCTTGGGCGCGCCGGGCTTGCTGGTTCCACCGGTCTACTAACCTGCGTACAGCCGCCACCCTTCTTTTAGTAGAGAACGGTTGCGGCCCCAATTTTGGAATCTGATCTATGTTCAAAGTAACGCCGAATCCCCCGCATACACGTCCAGTACCCTACGACGCCTCTCTCGATCTTGACCCCAAGAAAATGAAAGAGGCCGCCGATCGCGCACTCAACTTCTACCTGAACCCCGGGGCGACGAAAACGCAGATACCGCCCCGCAGCCCCAACACCATCTTCACCATCGAGGCCGCGGTGGATGACGAAGCGTTGCTGGTCCAGGCCTACGACTCGTTTTCATTGGCCAGCGTCATGGCCAGCGATTTCGCCGAGCAGATGGAAGGCCCGCAACGCAAGAGGATGCTGCTGTTGCTGCAGGTGATCACAATGGGTGAGCTCGCGGTCAATCGCGTACTGGATAACCACAAACCTGGGTAGCAGCCAGGCACATCCCTGTAGGAGCGAAGCTTGCTCGCGAAGGCGTCGGACCTGACCCACGCGTCATCGTTCTTCGCGGGCAAGCCTCGCTCCTACACATAGATCCAAATCATGCCCAGGAGCGACGCTCACCTGTGGCGAGGGGGCTTGCCCCCGTTGGACTGCGCAGCAGCCCCCAAAAACTCAAGTAGCAAACAAAACCCCACCAATCGCCCCGACCCGCTCCGGCACCACACCCCCCAACACCAACCGGGTAATCGTCGCCGCTGCTTGCTGATAATCCCCATCCTCCGGCACTTGCCGCCCGGTGATATGCGCCATCTGCCAACCGAGGTTGGTATAGGTGCGCGTCGCCGACCAGATAAACAGCATCAAGTGCTCCGGATCCACCGGCGCCAGCAACCCGCGTTCGATCCAGCTGCGCAGGCAGTCGACATTGCGCTGCGCCTCGGCATACAACAAATCCCGACACTCCTCAGGCAACTGCCGTCCCCCCAGCAACAACTCGCCACTGAACACCTTGGCAATGTGCGGATGTTCCCGCGCAATGCGGATCCGCGCCGCGATGTACGCCTGCAATCCCACCACCGGATCATCGCTCTCGCGCAGCACTGCCGACGCTTCCAGCAACGGCTCGACAAACCCGAGCAGCACCTTGGCGTAAAGGTTTTCCTTGCTCTTGAAGTAGTAATACAGATTCGCCTTCGGCACCCCCGCACGCGCCGCGATGTCCCGGGTCTGAGTGGCGTCGAAACCTTTGGCGGCAAATTCCTCGCTGGCGGCGGCCAGGATCAGGTGCTGATTGCGTTGGCGAATACTGGTCATGAGGCAGGAACAAAAGAGGAGGGCATGAGGGCGTCTTGAAAAATCGGTTTCGTAATATACAAAACTATACAGCGAATGAGCCAGAAGCGAGTCGTCGGATTGCAGGTGCGGTCGCCCAAATCAAAAGGGCAGCCCGGCATCCGTGTCCTACACTGAATGGGGCTTCGGCCCTGCATAGTCAAACGCCGACAGATGCACCATCCAACTGGAGGCATTCCCATGAAAATTGTCGTCATCGGCGGAACTGGCCTGATTGGCACCCAGCTCTGCAATAACCTTCGCCAGCGCGGACACGACGTCCTCGCTGGCTCACCCAGCACCGGCATCAACGCCCTGACCGGCGAAGGCCTCGACGCGGCGCTGAGCGGCGCCGAAGTGGTGGTCGACGTCGCAAACTCGCCGTCCTTCGAAGACGCCGCCGTATTGGAATTCTTCGAAACCTCCGGCCGCAACCTGTTCGCCGCCGAGAAAGCCGCCGGCGTGAAACACCACGTGGCGCTGTCCGTCGTCGGCACGGAACGCATGCTCGACAGCGGTTACTTCCGCGCCAAAATGGCCCAGGAAAAACTGATCAAGGATTCGGGCATTCCCTACTCGATCCTGCGCGCCACGCAGTTCTTCGAATTCATCGGCGCCATCGCCCAATCCGGCGAGCAGGGCAACAGCACGCGTTTGCCCGCCGCCGACCTGCAACCGATCGCTTCGGCGGATGTTGCGGCGGCACTGGCCAACATTGCCGAGCAACCGCCGACGAACCAGACGCAAGAAGTGGCCGGTCCTGATCGGCTGCCGATCGCCTCGTTCGTCCAAGCCTACCTGAAACACAACGATGATCCGCGAGAGGTGATTTCGGACGCCGAAGCCACCTATTTCGGCGCGCCCATCGACGACCGCTCACTGACCCCCGGCGCCAATCCGATCATTGGCGCGACTCACTTCGATGCATGGCTCAAAGGTAATTAGCGGATAGACGGGTGGCGGTCGCCCGTACGGGATCGCCACCGATCTGCTGTTGGCCACCCAGATGAGGAAACCCTCATGCACCTCCATTCTTTCTTCGCCTTACTGCCGTTGTTGTGCACCGGACTGGCAATGGCTGCCCCCGAGCCACCGGTCGTCAAACCCGTAATGGAACAGGCGCTGCCCGACTACCCCGGAAAAGAAGTGCTGATGATCACCGTCGAATACCCGCCCGGCGGCGCCGATCCAGTGCATCGCCACGACGCGCATGGCTTTATCTACGTGCTCGAAGGCTCCATCGTCATGGGCGTGAAGGGCGGCAAGGAGGTCACGTTGCTGCCGGGGCAAAGTTTCCATGAAGGGCCGGACGACGTGCACACGGTGGGACGAAATGCCAGTCAGGACAAACCGGCGAAGTTTTTGGTTTTTCTTTTGAAGGAGAAGGGCAAGCCAGCGGTGATTCCGGTGGATTGATCGCAAGTACTGCCAGGTCAATGCTTGCACTCCGCCAACACCACCTGGCAAGTATCCGGCGTGCCGCCGGAGCGGCCGGCATAACGCATGCAATTATCCAGGGATTTCTTGCGCGCCATGCTCAAGGTGTCGCCCCAGGCCAGTCCGCCCTCGCCAGCAGTCGGCAGCGCTTTCGCATAACAGCTGGAGCCTACGCTTGAAGCCGAATAACGCGCCTTGGCCGATTTGCCGGCACATCCCGACATCTGCGCCAGGCTGATCGCGAGCAGGGAAAGCAGGATCCATGACGAGCATTGGCGTGCTGTGTGTCCGGTCATCCCGATTCCCCTGTGGCAAGAGGCTGAGGCAGGTTGGTGCGTGTGTTCTCTTAATATTAGACGGTGTACGGGGAGTGCCTTTCCTTTAATAGACCTGAGCTGGACGCGATTCCTGCGTCTATGGCATGGTCGGATGAATACGCCATGTCGCCAACAGGATAAGAACAATGGGGGAGGGTAACGACGTTACTTCCATGGCCACGCTCAACGCCTTCAACCGCTGCGTGTTGCACCTCGGTCGCCTGGCCCGGGAGCGCGGCGCCTCGCAATTCATCGAAGAGGGCCTGCTGGCCTTCAGCGAACTGGTGCCGTTCGCTTCGGCGTGGTGGGGCGAGATGTCCGCCTCCGCCGCCGATGCGCCGCCCAAGAGCTGGATGCACGGGCGCATCAATCTGCCGGAGTCGTTTGCCGTCGAATGGCACAAAGGGGCCGACAGTGACAGCTTCTCCCATGACACCTTGAGTCAGCCCGGCGAGGTCGTGCGCGAAAGCGGATTCGACAATCTGAACGATGTGGTGGACGCGTTTGCGCGGCGCCACGATCTGTACCACGCAATGTGCATCACCTTCGAATTGCCCGAAAGCGGCTTGATGTTTTTCGTCTGTCTCTACCGTGGGGAACACGCGCCAGTGTTCAACGACAGCGAAGCCGATTTGTTTTCGGCGTTCTGCGATCACTTGCTGCAACTGTGGCGATTCCAGGTGCAGGACATGATTCGCTTCAACACCGGCAGCGGGGCGACCGATTTTGGCATCGCGCGACTGGACGGCAGTCTGCTGTATGTCGGCGCCAGTCTGTGCGCCGCCATCCAGCGTGAGTTGCCTGGGTGGAGCGGTTCGACGCTGCCGTCTGAGGTGATCGCGCAACTGCCGAAAGCGCCGTGCGTGATCCGTCTCGGTCGCTGCGCGTTGACGCTGAGTCCGAACGCCGAGCACGTGATTCTGTCTCTCGAAACGCAAGCGCGCGGGGCAGTGCTGGCGCCACGGGAACGCACGGCGGCGATGCTGTTCGCCGCCGGCCATTCCTACAAAGAGATTGCCAAAACCCTCGGACTGAGCCCGGCCACCGTGCGCACTTACCTGCGCAACTGCTATTTGCAACTCGGCGTGAAGAGCAAGGTGGAACTGGGTTCTGTCCTGCGTTCGCCGTCGCACGACACCCGCCGTACTCCCCATTAATTGCCTGACCCTCCTCATTTGTGGAGGTCCGGATTTCGACTGCGCGCTATAGGGTAGGCCCTGCCTGCCACAGGCTGGCGCGACAGTCTGTTCGGGCACTTCAAAACTATAAAAACAGAGGTGAGGCAGTTGAAACTTTCCAGGCTATTTATCGCGGTTGCCGCGACGACAGCATTCGCCAGTGTGGGGTTGGTGGGGTGTCAGACCCAAGGTTCGAGCGGCGCCGACATGGTGATGCGCAACGGCTATGTCTACACCGTCGACGGTAAGAATTCGGTGCAACAGGCGATTGCCGTAACCGGCGGCAAGATCGTGTATGTCGGCAGCGATGCAGGCGTTGCTGCCTACATTGGCAAGCAGACGCAACTGATCGACCTGGCCGGGCGCATGCTGATGCCGGGCTTTATCGATGGGCACATGCATCCCGGTGATGGCGGCCGCGCGATGACCTTGTGCGACCTGAAATACCAGACCATGACCCGCAAAGTCTTTCAGGAAACCATTCAGGCCTGCCTCGATGCAGACAAGGACAAGGGGCCTGATGTGTGGCTCGAAGTCGGCAGTTGGGATCGCATGGGCATGGACGGCCTCGACGGCGACCCGGACAAATCGACTCTGGACGCGCTCAAGACCAAACGACCGATTCAGGTGCGTTCCACCGATTTCCACACCGTGCTGACCAACTCTCGTGGCCTGGAAGTGGCCGGCATTACCAAACAAACGCCTAACCCGAGTGACGGCAAGTACGTGCGTGACAAGGCCGGCAACCCGACTGGCATTTGTGAAGACGGCGCCGCCGACACCATGGCCGCCGTGGTGCCGCCCGCCACCGATGCCGAGAAACTGACCCAGACCCGCGCCGCCCTCGACGCCATGCGCCAGCAAGGCATCACCAGTTTCTTCGACGCCTTGTCCGGCCCGGAAAATGGCAAGGCCTTCACCACGTTGCAGCAGTCCGGCGAACTGACCGCACGGGCCTTGCTGGCGATCAAGCTCGACCCGGCCGCCGCAGCGGCAGACCCGACGAAAACCATCGCCGACGCCAAGGCCCTCGCCAACACTTACGACCAGGGCGAAACCAAGGTCGCGCCGGGCGTGAGCATGCGCCACGTCAAATTGTTCATGGACGGCATCATCAACGCGCCGGCGGATACCGGGGCAATGTTGACGCCGTACCTGCACAACGCCGGCACCGACAAGGCACCGAAGTGGGCGCCGGGCAAAAACGTCGGCGAGCTGTACTTCCCGCCGCAAGTGCTCAATCCGCTGCTGCTGAAAGCGGTCGAGGCCGGTTTTGATCCGCACCTTCACGCCACGGGCGACCGGGCGGTGCGCGATTCCTTGGACAGCATCGAATACGTGCGTCATCAGCTGCCGGGCAACGCATTTCGCCCGACCATTACCCACAACGAGTCCGTGGACCCGGCCGACTATCCGCGCTTCAAGGCGCTGGACGTGACCGCCAACATGTCGTTCCAGTGGGCCCAGCAGGCGCCGTCTACCGTCGATGGCACCAGTGATCACCTCGGGGCTGCGCGTTTTGCGCGGATGGAACCGTCGGGCAGCATCGCCCGTGCGGGTGGTCGCATCGCCTATGGCAGCGATTGGCCGGTGGACCCGCTCGACGAATTTCTCGCGCTGAAAATCGGCGTCACCCGCTCGGGCGATCCGCTGAACCCGCACAGCTACGGCCCAAAATACGCTGGCAAGGTGAATGGCGACCCGGGACTGTCGCGCTCGGAAGTCCTGCGTGCCATCACCCAAAACGCTGCCGAGCAGTTGAAACTGGATGCGGTGGTCGGTTCGGTCGAGGTCGGCAAGTTCGCGGACTTGATCGTGCTGGACAAGAATTTCATGCAGGTGCCCGAGGATGAACTGGCGCGCAACAACGTGCTGTTGACCATGGTCGGCGGCAAAGTGGTGTGGGCCAAGGCGCCGTTCGTGGGCGTTGTACAACAACAATAAAAAAATACCACCCGCCATTAATACCGATCAGTGCGAATCGTGGTGGCAGCCGAACGCATCGCTCCCTGTAGCAGCTGGCGTAGCCTGCGTTCGGCTGCGAAGCAGTCGTCAATTCGGCTCACGCGGTTTGCCTGATGTACCGCGTGCCCTGGTTTCACGACTGCTTCGCAGCCGAACGCAGGCTTCGCCAGCTGCTACGCCGGACGCAGCTTCGCTTGCTCGGTATTGGCGTCTACCTTTTCTGAAGAGCACGTCGCAATGACTCAACAACGAAATCCCTTGATCGAGACCCGTTCGATCGATTACATCCCCGAGGCCGAGCGCCATGGCAGCCTCTACAGCCAGTTCACCTTGTGGCTTGGCGCCAACCTGCAAATCACCGCCATCGTCACCGGCGCACTGGCGGTGGTGCTCGGCGGTGATGTGTTCTGGTCGCTGATTGGCTTGCTGATCGGCCAGTTGCTCGGCGGCGCGGTGGTCGCCCTGCATGCCGCGCAAGGGCCCAAGCTCGGGCTGCCGCAGATGATCTCCAGCCGGGTGCAGTTCGGCGTCTACGGCGCGGCGATTCCAATAGTGCTGGTGTGCCTGATGTACCTCGGTTTCAGCGCAACGGGCGCGGTGTTGTCGGGGCAGGCGATTGCGCAGTTGATCAGTGTCAGCGACAGCACCGGCATCCTGATCTTCGCCGCGTGCATCGCGTTCCTGACGATCTTCGGCTATCGCGTGATCCACTGGGTGGGCAGGGCGGCGAGCGTGCTGGGCATCATTGCCTTTGCCTATCTGTTTACCCGGCTGATGACCGTCAACGACATCGGCCTGTTGCTGGAAAACCGCCACTTCGGCTGGAGCACTTTCCTGCTGGCGGTATCGCTGTCGGCGTCCTGGCAGATCGCGTTTGGGCCTTATGTGGCGGACTACTCGCGCTACCTGCCGAGCAAGACGTCTTCGTGGAAAACTTTTGCCGCCGTCGGCCTCGGTACGGTGCTGGGCGCGCAGGCTTCCATGGTGCTCGGGGTGTTCGCGGCGGCATTGGCCGGTGCGAACTTTCGCGGTCATGAGGTGGCGACTATCGTCGGATTGGGCAGCACCGGCGTGATGGCGTCGCTGCTGTATTTGAGCGTGGTGTTCGGCAAGGTCACGGTGTCGACGCTCAACGCCTATGGCAGCTTCATGTGCGTGGCGACGATCATCAGCGGCTTTCGCAGTCGCCTGGAAATCACCGCCCGCCAGCGCATGGTGTTTGTGCTGCTGATTGTCGCCGCGTCCACCACGCTGGCGCTGCTGGGGCAGTACTCGTTCCTGAACTCGTTCAAGTACTTCATCCTGTTTCTGCTGACGTTCTTCACGCCGTGGAGCGCGATCAACCTGGTGGATTATTACTTCATCAACAAGGAGCGTTATGACATCCCGGCACTGTCCGACCCGGCGGGGCGATATGGTCGGTGGAATGGACGCGGGATCGGCGTGTATGTGATCGGGGTGTTGATCCAGTTGCCGTTTGTGGACACGCATTTCTACTCAGGACCGATGGTGGCGCAGCTCGGTGGCGTGGACATTTCGTGGATCGTAGGGCTGGTGGTGCCGGGGGGGCTTTACTACGGGTTGGCGAGGAATTCAGTGATGGCGGTGTCTTCGGAGCAGCAATCGAAGGCTTGAAACAAGCGAAACGGCGATGAACGCTTACACTCGTTGCTGGGTGTTTGCGTTTTCTTGGAATCAAGCCAAACACACTCCCTGTTGTAGCAGCTGGCGAAGCCTGCGTTCGGCTGCGAAGCAGTCGTCATACCTGGACGCGAGGTCTTCCTGATGCACCGCGCTGCCTGATATTACGACTGCTTCGCAGCCGAACGCAGGCTTCGCCAGCTGCTACAGGGGCGCGTTGTGACTTAAGTTTGTTCAACCCGTACGGAGACGATCACCATGGCCATCCACGCCCAACGCGCCGACGTCAGCCACCTCGACCAAGTCGCCAACCTGTTCGACGCCTACCGAGGCTTCTACAAGCAACCCTCCAACCTGCCGCAATCCCGAGCCTTCATCGCCGAACGCATCGCCCAGGATGAATCCGCGATCTTCCTCGCCCTGGACGACAACGGCGACGCGCTGGGCTTCGTCCAGCTCTACCCGACGTTTTCCTCCATCGACGCCCATCGCACCTGGCTGCTCAGCGACCTCTTCACCACACCTACTGCTCGGGGGCGCGGGGTAGGGACGTTACTGATGAACACCGCCCGCGCGTTTGCGCTATCGACGGGCGCGAAGGGGTTGGTGCTGGAAACGGCGACGGACAACTTTGGTGCGCAGCGGTTGTATGAGTCGTTGGGGTACGTGCGGGATACGGGGTATTACACGTATTGCCTGGATTTGAAGCAGGGGTGATAGCGTAATCCTGTCAGTTTAATGAGAGAGGCAAACTTCCCTATTAGCCCGTAGCCCTCAGGAGAATCATTAGGCAGAATGCCGACAAGACAATTACCTCGAAAAAATGGATTTTATGAGACGAGTATTTTTGCTGTTGCCCCTTTTCCTGTCACTGTCGGGCTGTGAAAAAATCGCCAATGCTCCAGGCGCAAACCAGGGAAATGCCACCTCTTCAGCTGCGACTCCGTCAGCACCAGCGCCAGCCCCGACTGAGAAGTTTGTCTATAAATTTGAAATCAACACAGGCTCACCTGAGCAAGCGCTCGAGACATGGTGGCGCTATCTTGGTGCCATGGCTGCTGTCGCGGACGCTAACTGCAAAACAATCATCAAAGAACGCACAGACGAATTTGATGTGAGCAGAGTTGCGACAGGAGAAGTGGTGCAGTCCTTCAAAAGTCGCGGGCGACTGTGCAAAAAGACCGTTTACAAGCGAGAGATTATCGAGGTAAAGCAGGAGACTGAGGTGCGGGCTATCGCGACTGTCAAAGTCACTAATGTGACCCCATCTTCTGTGAGCCACACTGAAGATGATGAGGAAATCCGAAATACGGGTGAAACACTCAGATACCTCGTCGAAAAGACAGCAAATGACTGGAAGGTATCGCAGGTTTACAAGTATCGCGCCTCCAATACGTTGATCGATAAGGACGAGTGGGCAGCCGAGTACAATCCCTACGTTGAAAGCTATCCGATCTACATTTTGGACGATCAGTAATTTCATGACCGCCCTGCGTTAAACATCAACTCACCACACGTCTCGTCGCCAGGGCCCATTTGTGGCGCCGTGGTTAACGGAATTCGTCGGGGCTTGTTAGACAATTGCGTCGAGGTTGAATGTGATGGCGGCACCGTAACGGTCCAGTGGGATGGAACCTGTCTTTCTCATCGGACCGATAGAGGCCGTTTTTTCAGGCACTATCACGGACAGCTTATTACAGGTTTCATGACTCCCTTGTCCGTGACGAACAGAAGGCTCGGGCTCAAGCAATCAAGCAAGGTGTCTTCGTCGGGCCTATCAGTCACTTCCAACCACTGGCCCCCCAAGCCCCAATTCCGTAACATCCCCACCCCTCATTCCCCGCAACTCCCGTGGCCAGTTCCATCGGTCCGCTTTTCAGGTAAGTCATGAAACCACAACGTCTGCGCGCCGATGCCCTGGCCGGGCTCACTACATCCTTTGCGTTGCTGCCCGAATGCATCGCCTTTGCCCTGGTCGCTCATCTCAACCCACTGATGGGCCTGTACGGCGCGTTCATCATTTGCACGTTGACCGCGCTGTTCGGCGGGCGGCCGGGGATGGTGTCCGGTGCTGCCGGGTCGATGGCGGTGGTGATTGTGGCGTTGGTGGTGCAGCACGGCGTGCAGTACTTGCTGGCCACGGTTTTGCTCGGTGGGTTGATCATGATGGCGTTCGGGCTGTTGCGGCTTGGCAAACTGGTGCGCATGGTGCCGCACCCGGTGATGCTCGGTTTCGTGAATGGCCTGGCGATCATCATTGCGCTGGCGCAACTGGAGCATTTCAAGAGTGGCGAGACTTGGCTCAGTGGCACGCCGCTGTATGTGATGAGTGGGTTGGTGGCGCTGACGATGGCGATTGTCTACTTGCTGCCACGGCTGACTCGCGCGGTGCCGCCGGCATTGGTGGCGATTCTGGGTGTCGGGTTGGCGGTGTATCTGTTGGGCTTGCCGACGCGCACCTTGGGCGACATGGCGCACATTGCCGGTGGCTTGCCGAGCTTCGCGTTGCCGGACATTCCGTGGAACCTGGACACCCTGCGCATCATCGCGCCCTATGCGATTCTGATGGCGCTGGTCGGCCTGCTGGAAACCCTGCTGACCCTGAACCTCACTGACGAAATCACTGAGAGCCGTGGCTACCCGGATCGCGAGTGCGTGGCGCTGGGCGCGGCGAATATGGTGTCGGGTGCGTTCGGCGGCATGGGCGGTTGCGCGATGATCGGCCAGACCGTGATCAACCTCAGTTCCGGTGGCCGTGGCCGACTTTCAGGCGTGGTCGCCGGGGTGATGATTCTGCTGTTCGTGCTGTTTCTGTCGCCGCTGATTGAGCGTATTCCGCTGGCGGCGCTGGTCGGCGTGATGTTCGTGGTGTCGCAGCAGACATTCGCCTGGGCCTCGTTGCGGGTGATCAACAAAGTGCCGCTCAATGATGTGCTGGTGATCATCGCCGTGACAACCATCACCGTGTTCACCGACCTGGCGACTGCCGTGCTCTGCGGGATCATCATCGCCGCGCTCAACTTCGCCTGGCAGCAGGCCCGCGAGCTGTACGCAGACACCTATCTGGAAACTGACGGTAGCAAACTCTATCGCTTGCACGGCACGTTGTTCTTTGCCTCGACCACGCCTTTTCTCGACCAGTTCGACCCTGCCAACGATCCTGCCCAAGTGACCCTCGATTGCCGTCACCTGAGCTTCGTCGACTACTCGGCCATCGCCGCGTTGAAGACGTTGCGTGAACGCTACGACAAGGCGGGCAAGCACCTGCGGGTGTTTCACTTGTCGGAGCGCTGCAAGCAAATGCTCAAACGCGCGGGCGGGGATTACCACTGATGAGCTTCAGCGCTCCCGCAGAAGCTCATCGACCACGCCCATAAAGGCCTCGACCAGCAGCGAGCGTCCTTGGGTTCGCGTGAGTATCAGCAATTGTGCGCACGCTTCGGGATCGGCCAGTGGCCGGTAGGTCACACCCTTTTTGGCCAGGGTCTTGGTGCACTGGGGCACCAGCGCGACGCCTCTGCCAGCGGCCACAAGGGCGATGATCGAGGTGATCTGGCGCCCGGACGGGCCGGGTCGCATGGGCAACCCGTTACGTCGGTACAGATGCTCGATGGACTCATTGAGCCCTGAGCCATAATCCGCCGGAAACTGAATCAACGGGTGCGCGCTGAGCTCGGCCAGGGTGACTTCGTCCTGGCTGGCCAGCGGATTGTCGCTGGACAGGGCGGCCACCAAAGGTTCTCCGCCCAGCGACAAGACCTGCACCTCGGTCTGTCCGTTTTCAGGCAGCAGTCGGCTCATGCCGATGTCGATGCGGCCATCGATCACTTGCGAATACAGACTGCTGGACGCACTTTCCACCAGGGTCAACTGGACATCCGGGAAGCGCTGGGCGAAGGCCTGGATGGTCTGGCTGAACAGATCCGACAGCGCAATCGAACTGGCGTACCCCAGCGCCAATTGCCCGGCCGTTCCGGCGGCCAGCTTGCCGGCGATGACTTCGGTCAGGCTGGCCTGGTCGAGTACGGCGCGGGCGTACGGCAGGAAATGCCGGCCCTGTGCAGTGAGCGTGACCGTGCGGCTGGTGCGATCGAACAGGCGAAAGCCCAGCTCGGATTCCAGGGCCGAAATCTGTCGGGTCAGGGGTGGCTGGGCGAGGTGCAGGCGCAACGCTGCGCGGCCAAAGTGCAGCTCTTCGGCGACCGTCAAAAAGTAACGTAACTTGCGTAGGTCAAGCATCCTGTTCCTTGGGTATTGATCGGTCCGAATTCGGTATTGGTGTTCGGCAGGCTGCGTATTCTATAAAGACCTCCGAGGAGAAAACGAGAGGTCTCATGAATTCGCGCCTGCACAGTGCTCGCGTCGCCCTGTTCCTGTGTGGCTGTGCGGCTTTTCTCAACCTCTATTCAACCCAGAGCATCCTTCAGGAGTTTGCCCTGAGTTTTCAGGTGAGCGCCCGCCAGGCGGGATGGAGCATCACGGTCACCACACTGGCAGTCGCCATCACCGCCCCCTTTATCAGTCGCCTGACCGGTCGCTTCGAGCAACGCTCGGTGATTGTCATCGCGTCGCTGCTGTTGGCGGTGCCCGCACTGCTGACCGCGCATGCGGGCAGCTTCGCCGAATTACTGGTCTGGCGCTTCGTTGAAGGCATGCTGATCCCGGTGGTTTTCGCCACCAGCGTAGCCTACATCGGCGACCGCTGGAGCGGTGGCACCGTCACCGAAATCACCAGCCTTTATGTCGCGGGCACAGTGCTGGGCGGTTTTGCCGGGCGCTTCGTGTCGGGGATCATGACCGAGTACGTGGGCTGGCGGGAAGCCTTTGAGCTGCTGACGGCGATAAGTTTGCTGGTGGGCGTGGCCATCTATTTCCTGTTGCCGGCCAATCCAGTGTTGGTGGCCAAGGCCTCGCCTGTTCGCCTGCGAGGGTTTCGCGAGCTGTGCAGCAAACCCTTGCTGGCCGCGTATGGCGTCGGTTTTTGTGTGTTGTTCTCCCAAGTGGCGACCTTTACTTACGCGGGGCTGTACCTCAGTCAGGCGCCGTTCAACCTGGGTGCGGCGGCGCTGGGGACGATTTATGCGGTGTTCCTGTTGGCGCTGGTGGTCATCCCGATTGCCGGACGCCTGAGCAAAGCCCGGCCGCAAGCCGAATTGCTGACCGGTGCGGTTTTGCTCGGCGTCTGTGGCTCGGTCCTGACCTTGCTGCCGTCGCTGTGGCTGATCGTGCTGGGCCTGGCCCTGAGTTCGACCGGGGTGTTTCTCGCCCAGGCGTCCGCGAATGCCTTCATCACTGCAACGACCCCACACAACAAGGGCGGGGCAGTGGGGCTGTACCTGACGGGTTATTACCTGGGCGGCAGTTTCGGCGCGGTCGTCCCCGCGATGATCTGGAGTCGTTGGGGCTGGCAAGGCTGTGTGGCGCTGATTATCGGCTTCCAGTTGTTGTCGTTGCTGATCGCCTTGACTGGCTGGAAACCCCTCAAACCCGATACACCGGTCGCGCGCGGCCGCAGCGGTGAACCTGCCTGATTCATCATCCAATAATGGAATATAAGAGGTGACCATGAGTAACGTAATAGCCCGGCACAGCCAGTTGTTGAAGATCGTCGAGCCGGTGTTGAACGACATGCCGGCCAGTGTCTTGAAGCATGCGTTGTTCGAGGCGTTCTGGAGTGAAGAAGAGGCCTTGGTGGACATCGAAGAGGCTTTCGAGCAACTCACCTCGCGTCGTCATTCACCGGTGGCATTGCGCAAGTTTTTCGCCAGTTGGTCCAAGACCAACAATTCGGCGACCAGTGTGTCCGGCCTGGCCAATCGGATTACCTTGCTGGCGCGTTCCGAACAGGGTTCGGAGGCGGCCGAGCAGCTCTATCGTGCCTGCGGCAGCCTGCAACGGATTACCGATGAAGACCTCGGCGCGTTGGGCAATACGCTGCACTCGGACCTGTTCTACAACATGGCGACGCCGTTGTGCGGCGATGACCAGTGGCTGTTGAAGGAAAATTGCCTGCCGTCCGCCCAGGCGTTCAAGGACTGGACTGACACCCGCCGCCTGCGCGATCGCGATTTGTTGCAAGGCCTGCTGACCACCTTGATCCATGAGGTCTACACCCACGGTGAAGTGGAGTTTATCCACCCGTTGTACAAGCAGTGGTTCGTCCGCGACATGGGCGTGCCAGAGTCCAAGGCCCGCGCCACGGTGGCCTGGGTAACCGTGCACACCGGCGGCACTGAGAGCAATCATTTCGCGCATGCCGTGGCGGCGGTCAGTGAGTTCGTCGATGCGATGCAGATTGCCGTCGACCACAACACCGCGCGGGAGATTTTCGCTGAGTACCTGCGCCGCAAGGCCAGCGTGATGAGGGATTGCGCGCAGGTATTGCAGTGATCGGGGACTCAGCCGACCGGTGCAACCCCGGTGCGATCCTGCTTAACTATCCACGTCAACTTCGCAACTGCTCAAGCCAATGAACGATCTGAAACACGCATCAGCTTCCTTGCCGACGGTGAAATCTGCCGACGCTTCTGTACGTCGCCGATCCCTGGTGGCGGGTTGCGGCGCCCACGCCGTTCACGACGGGCTGACCGACGTGATTTATGTGCTGCTGCCAATCTGGCAGGCGCAGTTCGGCTTGAGTTTCGCCCAGATCGGCCTGTTGCGCGGTGCCTATGCCGGGATGATGGCCGGGTTTCAACTGTTGGCGAGCCGGGCCGCCAAACGCTGGGGGCGCGAGCGCATGCTGGTGGGCGGCACGGCACTCGCCGGCCTGGCCTATTTGCTGGCGGGGCAGGCGGGCGGGCTGACGGTGTTGTTGCTGGCGTTACTGTTGGGCGGATTGGGCGCGAGTACCCAGCACCCGCTGGCCTCTTCGTTGATCACCGACACTCACGAGGCCGGCGGCGGGGTCAAGCAAGCGTTGTCGCAGTACAACTTCTCGGGTGACATCGGCAAAACCCTGATTCCGGGGTTGATCGGCTTGCTGCTGACGGTCATCAGTTGGCGCGCCAGTGTCACGCTGCTGGGCCTGCTCGGGCTGGCTGCGGCAGGTGTGTTGTGGTGGCTGATTCCGGCGCGTTCGGAGTCTTTGTCCAGCCAGGGCAAAGCCTCCAAGGCGATCACGGGCAGCGGTTCTGCCAGTGGATTGCGCGCGCTGATCCTGACCGGAACCCTGGACAGCGCGGTGCGCATGGGTTTTCTCACGTTCTTGCCGTTTCTGTTGAAAGACAAGGGCGCCGGGACGGCAGGTATTGGCCTGGCGCTGACGATGCTGTTTGTCGGCGGCGCGTTCGGCAAGTTGTTGTGCGGCTATCTGGGCGCGCGCATCGGCATGGTCAAAACCGTGTGGCTGACCGAGTTCACCACGGCGGTGTTGATTGTCATGGCGGTGTACCTGCCGTTTCTCGGCCTGATGGTGATGTTGCCGCTGCTGGGCCTGGCGCTTAATGGTACTTCGTCGGTGTTGTACGGGGCCGTGCCGGATCTGGCGGGGCCGGGCAAGCGCGAGCAGGCATTTGCGGTGTTTTACACCGGCACCATTGGCGGTGGCGCGCTGGCGCCGGTGCTGTTTGGCAGCCTCGGCGACGTCACCGGCGTTCCCATCGCGGTGATCCTGTTGGCGGCCACGCTGTTGCTGACACTGCCGCTGTCCTGGTTGGTGCAACGAGGCCTCGACGCGGATGCGCGGCTTTATCAGGGCGCGAGTTGATCGCCGGGGTTTTCACCCCGTGATGCATCCCTGAATACCTATTCCATTCTGGCAAGTTGCGGCTGCTGATTTCGCAGGCGCAATGCTGCGTGGCCGAAGTGCAACTCATCGGTGAAGCTCCCGAAATAACCCAAGTGATGCAGGCCCGGCATTTGTTGTTTTTCCAGTATCAATAACGACGTAAACGGTATTGGCCGGTGTTTAAACCGGTGGTCAGAATGTGAGAAGACCCGTTCGGTAAGGTGCCCGGTTTTGCACTTGCAGGAAACTGCATGTCACCCGGTCGCCTGGTTTTCAAATCGTTTTCGCAGGTAAAACAATGAATAACAGCAAGACCTCTGCAATCCGATTGTCGTTATCCCATCGTGCGTTGAATCTCAGTGCACCGGGCACTTCCAGCATGCGCAGTAAAGCCAATGCGTTGAAGGAACAGGGCATCAAAGTCATCAACTTTGCGGCCGGCGAATTATCATTCGACGCTTGCCAGGAAATGAAAGCAGGCGCCATCCAAGCCATTGAAGGCGCGCGCAATCGATATACTCCGCCGATTGGCTTGCCCCAACTTCGGGAGAAACTGGCGCAACAGGTCAGTCAGCGTTGCGGTGTCTCTTACGCCGCCAATGAAGTGGCTGTAACCGCGGGCGCCAAACAGGCGCTGTATAACGCTGCAATGGTGCTGCTCAATCCCGGTGACGAGGTCATTGTCGCGACGCCTTATTGGGAAACCTTTCCAACGCAAATCCTGCTGGCCGGTGGCATTCCGGTGCTGGTCGATACCAGGGCCGATGACTACCGGCTGACCTGCAAGGCCGTCGAAAGAGCCTTGACCCCGCGCACTAAAATGATCGTGATCAACACGCCCAATAACCCGACGGGCACGGTCTATCAACGGGAACAGCTACTGGGGATTGCCCAACTCGCGTTCGATCATCAACTCTGGGTGGTGTTCGACGAGTGTTATCGCAAACTGGTGCGCGAGCCCCACGAACATCACAACATCGTGTCGCTGTTCCCAGCGCTGAAACAGCAGACCATCCTGGTTGATTCCTTCTCCAAGAGCCAGGCCGTCACCGGGTGGCGCATAGGTTATGCCTGCGCCCCGGCGCATGTGATCGCGGCCATGCATAACTTGCAAGGGCACACGACGTCCAACCCCAGCAGTCTTTCGCAATATGCCGCACTGAATACATTGACCGCTGATTCGCCAGACTTTGCCCGCAAGGTAAACACCTTTCTCGATCAACAACTGGTGGCGGCGTGTACGTGTCTTGGTTATGTCGACGGCATTACCTGCGCGCCACCGGAAGGTGCGTTTTATCTGTTTGTCGATGTCTCGCGTTATCTGGGTCGCTATTACCTCGGAACAAAGATTCGCGACGTCGATCATCTCGCCGATTTGTTATTGACCGAAGCGCATATCGCCGTGGTTCCCGGCTCGGGTTGTGGTGATCCCAACAGCATTCGTATTTCGTACGCCGTCGAGCGTGCAGAGTTGATCGAAGGGCTGACGCGCTTCGGGCAATTCATGTCGGAAGTCGTCGCGGATTGACGGCAGTTATTCATCTTGTTGTAGCGCAGTGACCCACTAAACAAGGAGAACAATGTGGAGAAGTTAAGCCGGAATTTCATCGAGTACGTCAATCAGGCCCTGGTTGATGTCGAGGACAGGAATCTTGTTGAAGCACTGCTGAGTGGTTTTCACAGCCACCCCGACAAGTTGGATAAATACTGCGAGACCTATGTCGAGATGACGTCCAACAACTGGACCGAGTCTTCTCTGTGCACGTTCTTTTGTGGCTGGCGCAGCCCCGACGGTGCAGCCCATGCGGTCTCCAGCATTATCGTGCGAATCCTTCAGGAGTCCGAGTCGCTGACCGACGATGCCAAGTTAAAGATGCTGGAAGCGGCGCGGCACTGTGGCGAGATCATCATTGAGGATGTGGGCCTGGGTGAAATGCACGGGCATCCGCATCATTCGAAGTTGTATTACCGCATGGCGTCGGCCATTTGCGGCTCCGATGACTGGCGCCTCCAGGACCGGTACCTGGACCCGATCACCAAAGAGTTTTCCAGTTGGGTCGGGGAAACCAGGCCACTGGCACCAAACCTCATCGAAGCCCTTGAAATGATGGCCATGACCGAGCTGTTCAACACCGGGGAATACAACTTGATGACCCCGATGTGGAAGCAATGGCTGCGCGAGGTTCGCGGTTATCCGTCGGGTGAAGCCAACCGGGTCGCCGCTTTCCTCAGCGTGCATTGCGGCAGCGTCGAGGCGCGTCATTTCAAGCACGCGGCAGAGGCGCTGAAACTCTACGCCAGCGCGACTCGGCAACCGATCAACTATTCCCGTATCGAGCGTCTGTCCAAGGACTACGTGGCCAGGGCCTGCGTGCACCTCGGCAAAATGGCGTCGGTGTTGAAGAGTGAAGTACCTGCCTGGGACTGACAGCGGCGTCAGGCAACACGGGCCTCGGGCCATACCTTTCCATGCTGACGGATCCCGCCGTCAGCGGTTTTCTACAGGTTGAATAAACATGCGTGTCGAGTCTGATTCAATGGGGTCCATCGAGGTGCCTTCCGACAAGTATTGGGGTGCCCAAACCGAACGCTCCATCCACAATTTCCCGATTGGCCGGGCGCGTTTTCAATGGGGCACGCCGATGATCAAGGCGATGGGGATCCTGAAGAAATCCGCAGCACTGGCCAATCTCAAACTGGGTGAATTGCCCGAGTCCATCGCGTTGCCGATTGTCGCGGCAGCGGATGAAGTGATTGCCGGGCAGCTCGACGATCACTTTCCCCTGGTGGTGTTCCAGACCGGCTCCGGCACCCAGTCCAACATGAATGCCAACGAAGTCATCTCCAACCGCGCCATCGAGATGGCCGGCGGTGTGATGGGCAGCAAGGCACCGGTGCATCCCAATGACCATGTGAATCGCGGGCAATCCTCTAACGATACTTTTCCGACCGCGATGTACATGGCGGTGGTTAGCGAGGTCTTCGAAACGCTGCTGCCAGACGTCTCTTTGCTGCGCGATACCCTGGCGGACAAATCGCTGCAGTTTTGCGAAGTGGTGAAAGTCGGGCGCACCCATTTGCAAGACGCGACGCCGATTACCCTCGGGCAAGAGATCGGCGGGTGGGTCGAGCAGATTGATTATGCGTTGGCGTCGATCCAGCACAATTTGACCGGCCTCTATGACCTGGCGATTGGCGGCACGGCAGTCGGCACGGGTTTGAACGCCCACCCGTTGTTTGGTGACGAGTGTGCCAAGGTGATTGCCGAGTTGACCGGTTATCCGTTCAAGTCCTGCGCGAACAAGTTCTTTGCCCTGTCGGCCCACGATGCTCTGGTAAACACCTCGGCCGCGATCCGCACGCTGGCCATGGCGTTGCTCAAGATCGCCAACGATGTGCGCTGGCTGGCCAGCGGACCTCGATGCGGCATCGGCGAAATCGATATTCCGGAGAACGAACCGGGCTCCTCCATCATGCCGGGCAAGGTCAACCCGACCCAGTGCGAGGCGCTGACGATGGTCTGCACTCAAGTCTTCGGCAACGATGCGACCGTGGCTTTCGCCGGCAGCCAGGGCAATTTCCAGCTCAATGTCTATAAGCCGGTGATGGTTCATAACGTGCTGGAGAGCATCACGTTACTGGCGGACGCGTGCCGGGCCTTCAACGATAACTGCGCGGTTGGCATCGAGCCGAACCTGGGGAAAATCCACGAAAACCTCGAAAAAAACCTGATGTTGGTCACCGCGCTCAATCGGCATATCGGCTACGACAAGGCTGCCGTCATCGCCAAGACCGCTCATCACAATGGCAAGTCATTGCGGGAAGTGGCAGCGGAGTTGGGCCTGGTTTCTACGCAGGATTTCGACCGATACGTGGTGCCGCTGGACATGACTCATCCTTGATGACTGCGCCGTTGCTCGCCTAATTATAAAAATGGAGCCTGGATTTGTATGGATACTGAAACCCGCCGAACCCACCTGGCAACACTGTTCAACAGCAAGCGTTGCCTGCGTGTCCTCGAAGCCCACAGTCCGATATCTGCGTTACTGGCACAGCGGGCCAAACTTGAAGTGGCTCCGGGGCAAAGCGTGTCGTACGACGCCATTTGGTCGAGTTCGTTGACGGACTCGACCCAGCGCGGCTTGCCGGACATTGAAATTCTCTCGCCGAGTAACCGGTTGCACGGTATTCGCGAGATTTTTGATGTCTGTTCGATGCCGTTGATTTTCGATGCCGATACCGGCGGCAAATCCGAGCATTTTGCGATTCATATCAAAATGCTCGAGCGAGCCGGCGTCTCGGCGGTGGTCATCGAAGATAAATGCGGGCTGAAGAAGAACTCGCTGTTCGGCACGGCGGTCAGCCAGGAGCAAGAGTCGATCGAAGAGTTCTGCGAAAAGATTCGGGCCGGCTGTGCCAGTCGCGACAGCCAGGGGCTGATGATCATTGCGCGGTGTGAAAGCCTGATTCTCGACAAGGGCATGCAAGACGCCCTTGAGCGTTGTATGGCGTACGTCGGCGCGGGTGCCGACGGCATCATGATTCACAGCCGCAAAAAGGACGGGTTGGAAATCCTCGAATTTGCCCGGTTGTTCCGTCTGCAATGCCCGCAGGTGCCGCTGATTTGCGTGCCGACCAGCTACTCCCATCTGCGATTTGAGGTCTTGGAGAAAGCCGGATTCAACGCGGTGATTTACGCCAATCACATGTTGCGCAGCGCGTACCTGGCGATGCGGGATATTGCCGATGGCATCCTGGCTAACGGGCGGACTCTGGAAATGGAACCGCGTTGCCTGGGGATCGATGAAATACTCGACCTGGTTCCTGGCACCCGGTAAGTCGTTTGGACAGCGCTTCATCCTGTGGCGAGGGAGCAAGCTCCCTCGCCACAGGTTCAGTGTCCGGCTGTGGATTTACCGTTCGGGAAGTCCCCAACGCTCACGCAGCTGCGCATATTCCGACTCCGGCAACTGCACCAGCAGCGGCCCCTGACGCGGGTCCAGCCAGCTCAATAGCCGATTGATATCCGCCGGCTCCATCGCCGTACACCCCAACGTCCCCGACGTCGGTCCTCGCCAGATATGCAGGAAAATGCACGAACCTGCGCCAGCCACCGCCGGTGTGTTGTGCTCGATGAAAATACCGTTGCGGTACATGTCATCGTCGCGGCGCATGCGTTCGGAGCTGTTCCAGTCCTTGGTCACGGTGGCCCCATCGACCAGTTCGTTGTAGCGCCTGGACTGGCTGTCATCCACGCATTCAATGGTCGGGCCCCGCGACTGGTAGGGCAGCTTGGTGTCGGCACTGTTGGCGTAGCCGAAGGCTGTGCCCAGCTTGAACATCCCGGCCGGTGCCTTGCCATCGCCTTCACGTTTGACCGGTCCTACACGTTGCTCGACAACGGTCAGGCCTTTACCCCAGGCCAGTCCGCTTTTACCGACCACCACCGCAAACGGCTCGCCGACTTTTTCAAAGGTTTGCTCGTGGCGCTCATAGCGTTGGGCGGTGCCCTGGATGTCGGTCCAGTTTTTAGTGGTGACGATGATCAACTGATGACTGTTGCTGAGTTCCATCGGGGTAATGGGAAAATCCATCACTTGATTCAACGCCGGATTGCCGGTGTAGGTGAAGTGCCACCACTCTTTCGAATAACCGACAAACCCTTCTTTTTGCATGGCGCTGGTGAGCCGTTGGCGATTGGCTTTGGCGGTCGCGTTGATCGCCGTGCTGTCGGCGTGTGCCGGTTCGTCGAAGCAGTCGAAACCGGTGCCCATGTCCAGCGCGCCATCCTGCCAGCGCTGGCCATACGGGGCGGTGCAATCGACTTGCTTGGCCGAAGCTGATCCAGTGGAAGCGGGCAGGGCATTCGGGCCGGTCAGGGTCAGGTCCATCGTGCTGCCTTTGGAATGTCCCGAAACTCGGGCCACATACCCCAGGCGCCAGAAGTCTTGCTTGTCCACGCGTGGATAGAATTCGGCTTTGGTCGGATCGCCCGGCACCTTGGCGAAGTTGCCCATGTCGGCGACCGCACGGGCCGGTCGATAGCAGTCGAATACCTTCAATCCGTAGCCTTGCGCGTGCAGTGCGGTTTGCACTCGGGCCAGGGCTTTGGCCGCGTCCACTGACAACAGGCACTCGGGCGCCTCGTAACCGTCGAGCGGGTGGCCGGTGAAGTTGTGGGCCGTGGCGTAGCGGATGTCTTGCTGAATGCTCGGGTCGATCGAGCGCAGGTAGACCATGTGCTCGGGCCGTGGCTCGGCGCTCGCCATGCATGGCACGACGAGGCACAGGGTGGACAGGATTTTGCTCAGGGTGCCCATGGCAGGTCTCCAAAAAGTCAGGTGCGACGGGCGATGTAAACGAGGCTTTGCGGCTGCCCCGGTACGTCATCGAGCTCACTGAAACGCTGCATGCCGATTTTCTCCAGCACGCCGATGGAAGCCAGATGACTCGGCCGGACCAGTGCAAACACCTGCTTGGCCTCCAGTTCTTTGAAGGCATGCGCTAGGGCAGTGGTGCCCAATTCCGTGGCAAAACCCTTGCCCCACGCTGCGGCATCAAACCGATAGCCGAGGTTGAGGCGCTCGACGTCGAGGTAGTTGTACAACGCAATGCCGCCGAATCCGATGACATGTTCCGGCGCCTCCCGGGTGGCAATCGCCCATTGTCCGTAGGCGTTTTCGTCCCAGTGGCGGAGCCAGCCTTCGAGCAGGTTTTCAGCTTGATGGATGTCGGCCAGCGGCCCGGCGGGGTTGAACTGATTGGTCGCGGGGTCGCCGTAGATGGCAAACAGGCGAGCCAGGTCTTCGGCCATCGGTGGCCTTAATATCAATCGCGCGGTGGTTTGTTGCATGGTCCGGTCAGTCCTTGGTCGGCACAGAAAGCGCCTGATGGGCGAGGCGCCAGGTCAGGGCATCGGTTGGCCCCGAGTGTATCGCCAACACGGATTTGAAGCGCCCGGGCTAACGAGCTTTTTTATCGCTCCCAAGCATATTTTTAATATTTTTCCTCTGCAGAGGGATGTCGCACTATCGAGCCATACCCCGCGTGGTTCGGCTTTCCCGGATGAAGGCCTGTTACACAACGATGTCGGCCCAAGAGCCCGTCACGATGGAACTGTTATTGGTCTCTGGCCAGCACTGCCCGGCTTTACCCTAATTTTAAAAAACAGCTGTGGGAGCGTTCCATGTCTTTATCTTTGCGTACCTGTGTCCCGTTTACCCTGGCCCTGTTGTGCACCAGCGTGTTCGCTGCGCCTCAGGATCTGACCGTCATATCGTTTGGCGGCGTCACCAAGCAGGCTCAGGACAAAGCCTACTTCCAACCCTTCAACGCCAGCGGCGCCGGGCGCATCGTCGCCGGTGAATACAATGGCGAGTTGTCGAAAATCAAGGCGATGGTCGATGTCGGCCATACCAGTTGGGACGTGGTCGAGGTCGAGAGCCCGGAATTGCTGCGCGGCTGTGATGCCGGGTTGTTCGAGAAACTCGACCCGGCCAGTTTTGGCGACCAGAGCCAGTTCGTGCCGGGGACGTTTACCGAGTGCGGCGTGGCTACTTACGTCTGGTCGATGGTCATGGCGTTCGACCAGAAAAAACTGACCAAGACTCCGTCCTCGTGGGCGGATTTCTGGAACGTCAACGACTTCCCGGGCAAACGAGGATTGCGCAAAGGCGCCAAGTACACCCTGGAAATCGCGCTGCTGGCTGACGGCGTCGCGCCGGATCAACTCTACAAAGTGCTGAACACCCCAGAGGGTGTGAGCCGCGCGTTTGCCAAGCTCGACAAGATCAAGTCGAACATCCAGTGGTGGGAGGCCGGCGCGCAACCGGCGCAGTGGTTGATTGCCGGTGACGTGGTGATGAGCGCCGCCTACAACGGCCGGATTGCCTCGGCGCAGAAAGAGGGTATGAACCTGAGCATCGTCTGGCCGCAAAGCCTCTACGACCCGGAATACTGGGCCGTGGTCAAAGGCACGCCGAACAAGGCCCTGGCCGAGCGCTTCATCGCGTTCGCCAGCCAGCCGCAGACCCAGAAAGTGTTCTCGGAAAACATCCCTTACGGCCCGGTTCACCGCCAGGCGCTGGCACTCTTGCCGCCGCAAGTGCAGCAGCAACTGCCGACCGCCGACGCCAACATGGCCAAGGCCCGCGCGGTGGATGCGGAGTTCTGGGTGGATCATGGCGAGGAGCTGGAAGAACGCTTTAATGCGTGGGCGGCTCGTTAAATCAGCCACGCGAACCTTTGGCGAGAGGGCTTTTGTGGCGAGGGAGCTTGCTGTGGCGAGGGGGGGGTTACCCCTGTTGGGTCGCGAAGCGGCCCTCGCTTTTCCCAATAAAGAAGGGGACTGCTGCGCAGTCCAACGGGGGCAAGCCCCCTCGCCACAAGTTCGGTGTCACGGGTTATAACTGGTATCAGGAGGTGCTGCCGTTTCCCTGCAGGCTAAATCAGGCGACACCCGGTCACCTGCTCTAACATTTGTACGACCTCTCTCGGTTCTGCTCGAACCACATTGTCCTCACCCCCTCAACGCTGTGCCTCTCGACGTTAAATGCTGTGCCTCTTTCAGTGAATTAGGGCCGGCAGCGATGTTCTCGCCGATTTAGCATCAATAGCCCTCGCGGAAAATAGTTTTTACAGACGCCATTAGTTCGTTGTGGTAGCGATGATCGTCGGTCATGATCCTAGGCTTTGCCGTTGAGAGATGGCCATCTGGCCTCATCGTTTCCAGCCGCGACCACGCTTCAAGAGAACCTTCATGAGCTTAGGGATTAGTCAAAAACTGCAAGGCAGCCGCAAGGAACTGCTTGATATAGGCCTTCGCAACACTATGTTGAATTTCCGCTCGTCAGCCAGAACATTGGCGGTGGTTGATGAACTGTCTGAATCGGTGTTCCACCTGCTCTATCGGCAGGAGAAGGCAATGACTTTTTTGCCGAAGGCGCGCCAAACCATGGTGACTTTGGCAAGGTTCGAGGAGCCAGACGAAGACGACGCTCAGGACGCCGCGACTGATGAGTTGCTGTTGAATGAACTCGATGGTTTGGGCGAGTCGTATGCTGTCAACGATGAAGTGGATGAAGCAGGGCGAGCGCGGCGGCATACCGATACGCGATTGCAGACGACTCTGGATGAGGAACGACTATTCCTGCAACTTCTGAGAATTCACTCTGAGGCGCGTGCTTTTATCGAGGAACAGGGAGTTAACACGCTTTTTCTGGCTCTCGGCTTCCTTCATTGGTACGAAGCGGACAGTTCAGAGAACCTGAGGAAGGCTCCCTTGATGTTGTTGCCGGTAACCTTGGAGCGCGGTGGTGCCAAGGACGCGTTCAAACTCAAGTACTCCGGCGATGAGTTAATGCCAAACTTATCGTTGATCGCCAAGCTGAAGACCGATTTTGGTTTGGACCTCTCGGCCTGTGAGTTCAGCGAAGATCAATTTGAAGCGACGGAGGGTAGTCTCAACAGTTTTTATGCCGAAGTGGGAGACTTGGTTAGCAAACAACCCCGCTGGAAAGTGTCAATTAATGAGGCCGCCCTCGGTTTCTTCTCCTTTGGCAAGTTTCTAATGTTCAAGGATCTGGACCCTAAGAGTTGGCCGCAAGACCAACAGCCAGATGCGCACCCGGTAATTAATCGTCTACTGGGGTCTGGCTTTGGTGATCAACGGCCTGCCTATGCCGAGGATGTGAACATTGACTCGGTCCTACAGCCAGGGGAAGTGCGATTCGTCAAAGATGCAGACAGCAGCCAGACCGAAGCGATTCTTGAAGTACGCGATGGCGCCAACCTGGTGATCCAGGGGCCGCCGGGCACGGGTAAGTCGCAAACCATCACTAACATCATCGCGGAACTGATTGCACAGAACAAAACAGTATTGTTCGTCGCCGAAAAAATGGCAGCACTGGAAGTGGTTAAACGCCGACTCGACGAGTGCCATTTAGGCGATGCGGTGCTTGAGTTGCACAGCCACAAATCTACCAAGACATCAGTGCTCAAAGAGCTGGGACGCACCCTTGAACAGGGCCGGCCACTGACTAAGGTGGGTGAGGATGACCTGGTCAACCTCGCGCAACTGCAACGCAATTTGAACCAATACTGCGCTGCAGTTAGCGCGCATGTTGGCACCTGTGGGCTGGATTTTGTCGAGGTCTTGGGTCGTTACCTCCAACTCAAGCGAAGTTACGGCGTGTTGCCAACAATTGCCTTCGCACCCATGGCTTCGTGGACTCAGACAGACCAACAAAAACGTCGCGAGCAGGTTGAAGAACTGACGCTTCATCTCAAGGAAATGGGTCGTCCAGACCTGAATCCGTTCTGGGGAAGCAAGCGAACTTATTTTTCTCCCATTGAACAGAACAATGCTAACGATGCGTTGCAAGAAGCAGGGGCTCATTTAACCGCTCTTGACGCAGCTGCCAAGGCGTTGTCGATACGATTGATGTTGACTCAGCCCGCCACCCTCGCAGACGTTGCTGTCATTTGCCGTGCTGCAAGGCGGGCAGCCGAAGCGCCGCGTTTACAGGGTGTAGAGCTGAGTACCGGTGATTGGCAACTGCGCCGCGACGCCATTCGCGAATTGCTCGACGCCGGTCAGCGCATGAGCACATGCAAGGCTAATCATGGCAGCCAATTGATTGAAGCCGCCTGGGAGCAGGACTTGCTGGAAGTTCGCCAGAATTTGCTGGCTTACGGTGACAAATGGTGGAAGGTATTTTCGGGGCGTTATCGCGGGGCGAAAGCACGTTTGCAAGGGCTCGCGCAGGGTGCACTGCCTGGTAGCAATGCTGAGCAACTCACCTTGATTGATTCTGTGCTGACCTATCAGCAGAGCCTGAAGGTCTATCACCAACACGAGGGCCTGGGCGGTGCCCTTTTCGGAGCTCAATGGCAGCGTCAGCAGTCCGACTGGGCGGTGCTCGAGCGAGTCAGTGCCTGGGTGGTCCAGCTTTACGAAGACCTCGGAAATGGCCATGTACCACAAGGTATCATCGCTTTCCTCTCCGGGCACACGGATGCCAGTGGACTTGGGGAAACGGTTAGTGACATCGAGGGGCACCTTGCTGGACTTGATAAGTCACTGCAAACGAGCCTGGACGTCATCGGCATGCAAGATGGCACCGCACAAACCCTTCAAAGCCTGGACCTTTCTGCCTTAAGTGCACGATTGCAGGTTTGGCAGGAAAGCTTGAGCGCGCTTTACCAGATTGCTCGTCTCAACGTGCTGTCGGACGAAATGCGCCAAGTACAATTGGACGAGTTGTTGAACGTCGCCCTGCGAAGTGACAAGCCCGAACAGATACCCGCCATTCTCGACTTTTCCTGGTACTCGGGCCTTGTGCAGAAGGCGTACGCTGAAAAACCCGCGCTACAGCAATTTGATCGCATCAAGCACGAACATCAGATCGCCAGGTTCAAAGCGCTTGATGCTGCATCGTTGAATCATGCTCAAACGTATCTGGCGCGTCAGGTATGGGAGGCCATGCCTAACGTGAACCAGCCAGGTGAAATGGCAATATTGCGCGCAGAGTTGAACAAGAAGCGTCGGCATATTCCCATTCGCCAATTGATCGACAAAGCTGGGCGAGCCATTCAGCAAATCAAACCCGTGTTCATGATGAGCCCGATGTCCATCGCTAACTTTCTTCCTCCAGGCAAGCTGGCATTCGATGTGGTCGTGTTCGACGAAGCCTCACAGGTGAAGGCCGTCGACGCATTTGGCGCAATTCTACGCGGCAAGCAAGTAGTGGTGGTCGGTGACACCAAGCAGATGCCACCTAGCGATTTGTTCAGCCGGGACATCGCACCCGATGACGAAAACGACGTCACTGCGGACATCGAAAGTATCCTCAGTATGTTCAAGGCGGCGGGTAGTCAGGAACGCTATTTACGCTGGCACTATCGCAGCCGCCACGAATCACTTATTGCAGTCTCCAACGTGGAGTTCTACGAGAGCAAGCTGGTGGTATTCCCCTCGGCAGGCCAGCATATTCACGCCAAAGGTGTGAGCTTCGATTATTTGCCTGAGGCTCTGTATGACCGTGGCCGTACACGGACCAACAAAGATGAAGCCAAAGCGGTAGCTCAAGCTGTGATGAAACATGCACTTGAGACGCCGGAGCTTTCCTTGGGGGTGGCAGCATTCAGCGTTCCGCAGCGTGACCTGATCAATGTTGAGGTTGAGTTGTTGCGGCGTAAGACACCTCAGGCGGAAGTGTTTTTTACCGCACAAGGCGGCGAGCCGTTTTTCGTTAAGAACCTTGAAAACATTCAGGGAGATGAGCGCGACGTCATCTTCATCAGCATTGGTTATGGCCGCAATGAGTCCGGTCGTATCGCCCGTGATTTTGGCCTCCTCAATAAAGATGGCGGGCATCGTCGACTCAACGTTTTAATCACGCGGGCCAAATTGGCAATGCGCGTGTTCTGCAATTTTCGTGGCGACGAATTGGATATTGATGCCACCGCAAAGCACGGCGTGCGGGCATTGAAAAACTTCCTGAAATACGCAGAGACCGGGGAGTTAGAAGTCGCCAAGGAAACCGGAAAAGACACAGACTCGCCCTTTGAGGATGAGGTCATTCGGTCTTTACGTGATCTTGGCTATCAGGTAGAGCCGCAAGTTGGAACTGCTGGCTACTTCATCGACCTTGCTGTGAGAGACCCAGAGTTCCCAGGCAGATATGTACTTGCCGTTGAATGCGACGGCGCGGCCTATCACAGCTCGCGCTCCGCGCGAGACCGTGATCGTTTGCGTCAAGGTGTACTTGAGGGCTTGGGTTGGAATTTTCATCGCATCTGGAGTACTGATTGGTTTCGCAATCCTCAGCAAGAAACTATTCGTGTGGTAGCGGCTATTGAGGCTGCACGTGAGCGATTAACCAAACATCGTAGTGCCTCGGTCAAAGAAGTTGTGATCGAGCCTCTGCATGAAATTCTCCGTGACGAAGCCGTTGCAGAAGTCGATCCCGTCGCTAGCCCGCGTTATGAAAAGGCTCGGCTCTCTGCAGCGACTAATCAAGCGGAACTGCATCAACACCAGCCCGAATATCTACTGCAACTGATACGGATAGTGGTCGATGTTGAATCTCCAGTGCATTCAGTGGAGGTAACCCGAAGACTCATGGAAGCTTTTGGGGTCACTCGTCAAGGCTCCAGAATCACTGCTGCCGTGGAGCAGGCCATTGGTTTGGGGGTTAGGCAGAGGCACTTCACGCGCCGGGGTGAGTTTCTGCACCCGGTTGAGAATCGCCCCGTTCTAATTCGTAGTCGGGCGCATTGGGACTCCGCTGAACGCAAACTTGAGTGGGTTGCGCCAGAAGAGCTCGACCAGGCTCTTGTAGAAATCATCACCTCGGGATTTTCCATGAGTCGTGACGACGCGATCTCTGGCGCCCTTAAACTTCTCGGTTTTGGCCGCGCTACGGCTAAGGTGGCAGCGCTGTTGGAAGAAAGAATTGACCAACTGACACTTAACAGGAGGTTGGAACTGCGGGAAGGTCGCCTGACAGTTCCTAATGGCTGATGAGGGACGTTGACATCTGAAGGTAAGTCTCAAAGAGAATAGCTTTAGAGTTGGGGGGTAAGGGTGGTTGCGACCACCCATTGTTTGTATCCCTAATTTTGCCGGTGACGCTCTAGCTCATCTTATGACGAGTTACGCGCCACCAACCGCAACGCACTCGCCACACTCCCCACCGCCGCAAACCCCGCACCAATGCTCAGCGCCAGCACCGGGCCGTGGGTGCCCGACATCCCGAAACTCAACGCGACCAACGCAGCGCCGGTTGCCTGGCCGATCAGCCGGGCCATGGCGATGGTGCCGCTGGCGCCGCTGCTGCGTTCGCGTGGGGCGCTGGTCATCAGGGCTTTCTGGTTCGGGGCCTGGAAGAAGCCGAACCCAATCCCGCAGATGATCATCCGAATCACGATCCCGGTGGCACTGAGATCTGCCGGCATGATTGCCAGGGAGACCATCCCTGCGCTGAGAATCGCCAGGCCAATACCACCCAGTAAACCCGGCGGATAGGTATCGGAAAGTCGCCCGGCCATCGGGGCGATCAGCGCCACGACGATGGACCATGGGGTCATCAGGAAGCCGGTCTGGATCGGATCGCGGCCCAGGGTGGTTTCGAAGAAGAAGGGCAGCGAGACGAACGCCAGCCCCTGAGTCGCGAAGGAGCAGAACGCGGTCAGCGTCGACAGGGCAAACATCGGGCGCTTGAGCAAATCCAGCGGAAACATCGGTGCCGGATGCCCGGCTTCGCGGCGCAACATCAGCGCGCCGGCGATCAGGAACACTGCCAGGGCGATCACCACGCTGCTCATCGAGCCCAGTTGCGCAGCCTGACTCAGCGCGAAAATCAACGCACCGAAAGTGATGACGTTGAGCACAGCGGTCAGCCGGTCAAACACCACGGCTTTGGGCTGGCTGGTCGGCAAGGAACTCCAGGCGAAGCTCAGGGCAAACAACCCAAGGGGCAGGTTGATCGCAAACAGCCAGGGCCAATTGGCCACCGACAGCACCAGCGAGGCGATGGTCGGGCCGGCGGCGAAGCAGGTGCCGACCACCAGCGCGTTCAACCCCAGGCCACGCCCCATGCGTTCCGGCGGGAAGATCAAACCGATCAGCGCGGCATTCACGCTCATGATCGCACTGGCCCCGACGCCCTGGAGTACGCGGGCCACGGTCAGGGTCGGCAACGACCACGCGAGCGCACACAACCCCGACGCCACCACGAACAGGATGATGCCGCCGAGGAACACTTTGCGGTGCCCGATGATCCCGCCCAGCGCGGCGAACGGCAGTAATGTGGCCACGGCCGCCAGTTGGTAGGCGTTGATGATCCACACCGACGCGGCGGGGGAGGCGTTGAGGTCTGCGGCAATGGTCGGCAACGCGGTGTTGGCGATGGCGGTGTCGAGTACCGCCAGGGCAATCGACACCAGAATCGCCACCAGCCCACGCAGTTCACGGGAGGTGAGTTTGCCGGGGGCGGCGGTCGGGAGTTGCGAGGCAGGCTGAGTCATACGTTGCGACCGCCCAAGGCAAGGAGTGAAAGACGGATCATGCTGATTCCCCGTGTGCAGGCGTTGCGCAAGGGCCTCACTCTACCTAAATCTGTGGACGGTCTGCGAGCCTGACTTATTTCGCGCCGAACAGCATCGTCCAGTACACGCCCTCGTCGCTGCGTGCATCGGTGGCGAAGGCTGCGCCGACCTGGGTGAACATCGGGTTCATCAGGTTGGCGCAGTGCCCGGGGCTGGCGAGCCATCCGGCCATCGCCTTGCTCGGTGAACTCTGGCCAGCGGCGATGTTTTCGCCGATCTGCCGACCACGGAAACCCGCAGCCCTGGCGCGGTCCGCCGGCATTTCACCGTCGGGGTCCTGATGCGCGAAGTAGTTACCGTAGGCCATGTCCTTGCTGTGACCTTGCGCAGCGGCGCCCAACGCGGCGTTCCAGCTCAATGGCCGGGCGGCGGCGAAGCGTCGGCCGCCGCACATCCGCGACTTTGCCCGTGCTGCGTTGACTTCGGCGAGCAACGTTTTGCTGGCTGATCGGACGTCGCTGACCTGATTGTCGAGCACCGGCCGCGCCAGCACGATTTGCCATTCGCTGCGGGCGCGACTGATACCGATGTCGGCGTACTGTGCGTCGAGCAGCGCGCCGCAATAGTTGTCCTGCAACTCATCGAAGGCGTCCTCGGCATCCCGCGCGCCGACCAGGCGGATCGTGCGCACAGTCACCGCTTGATAACCGTTCTGCTTCAACCCCTCGCGCAAGGCACCGCCATAACCGAGCGGCAGCGCGAGGTTCGACTTCAGCACTAACGGCTTCAAGCCCTGGACCGCGCGTGTCGAACATCCCCGAGGGTGGGCGCGGTAATTGTTGATCTCCGACACCAGTTGTCGTTCCTCGCTGGCGTGGGCGGGCGTGGCGAACAGGGGAAATAGCGGAGCAAGACAGAGCGAAACAACGCGAAAAGACAAGGCGATCTGGCGCATGAGGCGAACGGCTCTGATGAGATGACGACGGTACTGACGACCATGGGGCCGAGGGTGCGCAAGTCGTTTAGGTGGACGAGCGCATTTCAGGGCAGGTCTAAGACTGCGGGTTTCAAATCTGGTTCATGGGAGGGGAAGGCAAATTTTGGGTGGGGTTGGCCCGCCGCAGATCCCCTGTGGGAGCGGGCTTGCTCGCGAAGGCGGTGTGTCAGCCGACATCAATGCTGGATGTGCCGGCCTCTTCGCGGGCAAGCCTCGCTCCTACAGTAGATCAGGGTCGATCAGGAGTGTTGTGCTCGCCGCAGAGCCCCGGTGGGAGCGGGCTTGCTCGCGAAGGCGGAGTGTCAGCCGGCATCAATTTTGAATGTGCCGGCCTCATCGCGAGCAAGCCCGCTCCCACAGTAGATCAGGGGCGATCAGGAGTGTTGTGCTCGCCGCAGATCCCTTGTGGGAGCGGGCTTGTTCGCGATAGCGGAGTGTCAGTCGACATCCATTTTGGATGTGCTGGCCTCTTCGCGGGCAAGCCTCGCTCCTACAGGGGTGAGTGTCGATCAGGAATGTTGTGTCTGCCGCAGATCCCCTGTGGGAGCGGGCTTGCTCGCGAAGGCGGTGTGTCAGTCGACATCCATTTTGAATGTGCCGGCCTCTTCGCGAGCAAGCTCGCTCCCACAGGGGATCTGCGGGGTTTATTTGTTCGCGGGTAATTTGAGTTCTGCGCACAAGCCGCCGCCTTCGCGGTTGCTCAGGGTCAGTGAGCCGCCAATCGCCAGGGCCAGTTGCTGGGCGATGGCCAACCCTAACCCGGTGCCGCCAGTGCTGCGGTTGCGTGAGTTTTCCACGCGGTAGAACGGCTCCATCACCTGCGCCAGTTCGTCCTCGGCAATTCCCGGCCCACGGTCCATGACTTTCATGGACAAGCTGCCATCGGCCTTTTTTTCCACCTGCAACTCCGCAGCCCCGGCGAATTTCAGGGCGTTGTCCGTCAGGTTCACCAGCACCCGGCGCAACGCGTGAGGGCGGGTGTCGATGACGGCGGCGGTCTTGCCACTCAGTTGCACGTCTTTGCCCATGTCCTGATAGTCGAACACCAGGCTGTCGAGAAACGAATCCACATCCGTGCGCCGGCTCTCTTCAGTCGCGCCATGCACGCTGCGGGCATACGCCACGCCTTCGCGCACCAGATGTTCCATCTCGCCGAGGTCATTCCACAGTTTGTCTTTCTCGCTGGAATCGTCCATGAATTCAGCCCGCAGTTTCATGCGCGTGATCGGTGTTTGCAGGTCATGGGAAATCGCCGCCAGCAGTTGCATGCGTTCCTTGAGATACGCCGCGATCCGCGCCTGCATGGCATTGAACGCCATGGCGGCATGGGCGACTTCGGTCGGGCCTTTTTCGTCCAGCAGCACCGCGTGGGTGTTGGGGTCGAGGGTTTCCACGGCCACGGCGAGGCGGGTGAGGGGACGGATGGCGATGCGCACGGCCAGCCAGGTGCAGGCGAGCATCAGCGCCAATTGGCCCAACAGTACGATCGGCAACCACGGCGACAACGGCACCATCGCCGGCCGCACATCGATGGTCACCGGGCTGCCGTCCGCCAATTTCAGGTGCACCTGAAAGTGTTTCTGCTGCCCCGGGATGTCGGTCACGGTCATCGGATAATCCATGCCGATGGCGTCTTTGATCGAGGTCACGGCGATCGGCGTATCACGCATGGCCGTACCCGGTGAACCTTCGTCCAGCAGATAGCGATAATTGCGTCGTTCCAGCTGTTTCAGCCAACCCGCACGCTCTTGCGCCGGCAAGCGGTCAAGAATGGCAATCGACGTCGAGACGTCGGTTTCCAGATTACCCAGCATGGTGTTTTTCGAACTTTCGTAGCGCTCGTAATACTGCGCGCCAAAGGACAATGCCTGGGCGAGGATCAGGCCCACCAGAAAGATCAGCGACAGCCGTGACGCCAGGGTGCGCGGCCAACGCATCGAGAGGTTCATGACGACGCCCCGATCACTTCCACCGGCAGGGAAAACACATAACCTTCGCTGCGCACGGTCTTGATATAGGCCGGCTCGCGGGCATCGTCGAGCAAGCGCTGGCGCAAACGGCTCACCAGCAAATCGATGGAACGGTCGAACAGATCGGCATCGCGGCCCTGGGTCAGGTTCAGCAACTGATCGCGGTTGAGCACCCGTTGCGGATGATCGAGAAACACCCGCAGCAAGCGGTATTCCGCGCCACTCAGGGCGACCATGGTGCCGTCGCTGTCGAGCAGGTGCCGGGCCGAAGTGTCCAGGCGCCAGCGCCCGAAGGCCAGCAGCCGACCGCTTTCGGTGACCACCAGGTTCGGCGGCAGCATGCGGGTACGGCGCAGCACGGCGTTGATCCGCGCCAGCAATTCACGGGCGGCGAACGGTTTGACCAGGTAATCGTCGGCGCCCATTTCCAGGCCGATGATGCGGTCGGTTTCGTCGTTGCGTGCGGTGAGCATCAGCACTGGCGTGGCTTTGTGTTTTCCGGCGCGCAACTCGCGGCAAAGCATCAGCCCATCGTCGCCGGGCATCATGATGTCGAGCACGATCAGGTCAACCGGCGTCGACTCCAGGAACGAGCGCATCTGCCGCCCATCCGCCACGACCGTGGTGCGCAGGCCATTCTTCTTCAAGTAGTTGCCTACCAGCTCTCGAATCTCGCGGTCATCGTCCACGATGAGAATGTGATCGACGTGTTCCATGGGGCCAAGCCTCTATCAATAGGGAATGTTGCGCAGTCTATCGAGCCTTTGCCCGTTCGCCTGCTGCCCTTTGTATTCCAGTGTATCTGGCGTATCGACGGATACACGCAGACGCAAAAACGTGAAATTTTCGGGGATTTGTATCGCTTTGTATCGGACGGCGGCTTTGATACGTAACGATTTACTCAGGCCTTTTCCCGACACAGACGGGATACCTCGCGAGCTTCTAATGGGTCCCATCGAGGCAAACCAACCCGCCTCGGCCCAACCAATCATTGAAGCCTTGAGGGAACCACCATGAACACCAAAGCCGTCTACGCCGCTTGCCTGTTTGCCGCCCTGAACATCTGCACCTTGTCGGCCCGTGCCGAAGCCGACGTCACCCCGAAAACCTACACCTACGGCACGCATTTGGACATCCAGAAAGTCGTGTCGCTGAAAGAGGACACCGGTCCTTCCTGCGGGATCGTGAATGCCCGGCTGACTTACCTGGACTCCCAGGGCAAAACCCAGGCCCTGGACTACAGCAAATTTTCCGATGACTGCCACGAAGGCAACTGAGCCTTTCTCCCGATCCCCATTTGAAACAGGAAGAACACCATGATCAACGTGACTCGCTATTTGACCGCCATTGCCTTCTCCGTTGCCGGCGCGGCTGCGCATGCCAACGCTGCGGTTGAACAGGATAGCTGTGGCAGTGCCACCTGCTTTCAACTCACGCCGGTGGCGCACAAGGACAGCAACGCGTTCCTGGCCGAGGATGGTTCCAGCCGCACGCCGCAGGGGCAGATGGTGGCGGAGAACGGCTCTGACCGGACGCCACAAGGGCAGTTGCTGGATAACCAGATGGCCTGATGCCAGGCCCCGATTCCGTGAACACCCATTTCCCCCTGTGGGAGCGAGCCTGCTCGCGAAGGCGGAGTGTCAGCTGACATTGATGCCGGATGTGCCGGCCTCTTCGCGAGCAAGCCCGCTCCCACAGGGGATGTGTGGTGGCCGCCCAATCCAATTTTTCCAAGGTGATCCCATGTTCCTCATCGCATTCCTCGGCGGCATTTTGACCGTCCTCAGCCCCTGCATCCTCCCGGTCGTGCCGTTCCTGTTCGCCGGCGTCGAGCGCACCCGTTCTTCGATCCTGCTCACCCTCGGCGGCATGGTCCTGACCTTCGCCCTGATCTCCAGCCTGGCCGTGGTCAGCAGCGAATGGGTGGTGCAGGCCAACAACACCGGTCGGCATGTGGCGCTGATCGTCATGGCGCTGTTCGCCCTGTCGCTGATCTCCGCCCGTGTCGGCGGCTGGCTGGCGCGTCCGTTCGTGCTGCTGGGCAATCGCCTTGACCCCAACACCCGCAAAATGTCCGGCCCGTTGAGTTCGCTGATGATCGGCGTCGCGACCGGTTTGCTCTGGGCCCCGTGCGCCGGGCCGATCCTCGGCGTGATCCTCACCGGCGCCATGCTGCAAGGCGCCAACGCGCAAACCAGCCTGCTGCTGGTGGCCTACGGTTTGGGCAGCGCGTTGTCCCTGGGCACCTTGATCTTCGCCGGTCGCGGCTTGGTCAATCGCCTGAAAGCGTCGATCCCGGTCACCGGTTGGTTGCGTCGGTTTGCCGGTGTGGCAGTGCTGGGCGCCGCGGCGGTGATTTCCACCGGCGCCGACAAAACTCTGCTGGCCGGCACCTCGTCGGAAGGCGTCAGCAGCCTCGAGAAAGGCGTGTTGGAAACCGTGCCGAAAGTGGTCGATTACTTCGTCAGCAAGGTCAAGGCCGACACGTCCATGGACAACGCTCAAGGCCCGATGCCTTCGCTCAACGGCGCGGTGGAATGGCTGAACTCGCCGGCCCTGACCAACGAGTCCCTGAAAGGCAAAGTGGTGCTGATCGACTTCTGGACCTACGACTGCATCAACTGCCAGCACACCTTGCCGTACGTGAAGGACTGGGCGAAGAAATACGAGAAGGACGGCTTGGTGGTGATCGGCGTCCACACCCCTGAATACGGCTTCGAACGCATCATCGACAACGTCAAGGATCAGGTGAAAAAACTCGGCATCACCTACCCGGTGGCCATCGATAACAACTACGCGATCTGGCGCAACTTCGACAACCAGTACTGGCCAGCGCACTACCTGATCGATGCCAAGGGACAGGTGCGTTACACCCACTTTGGTGAAGGTCGCTACGACACCCAGGAACAGATGATCCAGCAGTTGCTGCAAGAGGCCAAAGCCCCAGCGGCCTGACCCCTCGACATCAATGGCTCACAGGTCTCGCACCATGAGCCATTGTTCTTTGTCCCACGCCCGAAAACCTTCCCGCAGCGTCCAGCCACGCTTGGCGTAGTAGTCGCGCTTGTCCTGGGTATGCAGGTAGATTCGCGCCACACCATTGGCTTTGGCGTGATCGCAAATCCCCTCGAGCAACTGTTCCGCCAAGCCTTTGCCCCGCGCTTCGGGGCTGACGAATACACAGGCCAGCCAAGGGCCGAGGTCCGGTCGATGCGCCAGATCGGCCCTGGCGAGTGCCGCGCCGCCCAACAAGTGATCGCCATCCAGCGCAACCAGGCATTTCCAGTGGTCATTGGTTTGGCCGGCCGCGAACTCCCGTTGCCAGTCGGGCAGCGGTTGTTCGGCGTATTCGTAATGGAATTGCCGATGAATCCACGCGGCGAAGGTGTCGCTGTGCTGCGGGTGATGGGCGAGCCAGTCCAGGCGGGGCATGTCCGATTCCTTTCAACAGTGGGCGGACATAAAAGCCGATTTCAGGGCGCGCAGGCAATTCCCGATTTGCTTTCTGTGGCGGCTTGCCCGCGTCGCCACGCCGCTGGCGGTGCACCGAACTCTCGGCGAAACGCGCGGCTGAATGCGGTATCGGTTTGGTAACCGACTTCCTCGGCAATCCGCGCCAATGAAGTGTTGCTGCGGCGTAACAGGTTGGCCGCCAGCAGCATCCGCCATTGGGTCAGGTACTGCATCGGCGAGCTGCCGACCAATTGCTGGAAGCGCTCGGCCAAAACTGACCTTGAAGTGCTGGCGGTGCGCGCCAGTTCTTCCAGGGTCCAGCAATGACTGGGCTTGGTGTGCAGCGCATTCAGCGCGGCGCCGACAATCCGGTCGCTGACGCCCGCCAGCCAACCGGTGCGACCTTCGCCGTGTTCGTTCATGTACAGGCGCAGCACTTCGATGAACAGCACCTCGGCCAGTTTCGCCAGCACGCCTTCGCCGCCCGGCCGTGGCGAGCGCGCCTCGGCCAGTGCGTAGCGCACCGAAGATTCCAGCCACATACCGGTATTCGAGCCGCGCACATTGACCCGGATCACTGGCGGCAACCCGGTCAGCATCATCCCCGCCAGCCGCGTATCGCACGCCAGATATCCGCACACCAGCCGCGTGACGGCTCCGCCTCCGCCATAACTCAGCTGCCGTGGACGTCGCGCCAGCACCACGTCCAGACGCGCGCCGGTGGCGGGTTTAAGTCCGGGTTCAGAGCACATGCGATGCGCATCGCCCTGGGGGAACACCACCACATCACCGGCATTCAGCAGCAGCGGCGGATCGTCACCGAGCTCGACGTAACACTCGCCTTCGGTGACCAGGTGGAAGATCACCACCCGCTCGGCGCCCGGCTCAAGAAACGGCGCGGCCGAGTCGGCGCTGGGCGACTGATAGCACCAGGGCGCGGTGAACCTGGCATTGATGAAAATCGCGCCGATCAGGCGCACGACACGCAGGGTTTGGGAGAGGGCGTCCATGGTGATTGCTCATTTTGGGCGAGTAGTCTGATTGTGAGCCGGTTGTCGCGCGGCGTGAAACCTCCGGACGATCGGACAGTGTTGGCCGACGATCGGGCAGGACGCAGGCCCGCGCTGGCGCGATAGTTGAAGCACAGGGTCACTGCCGGCCCTGTACTGATAAGAAGAAGAGAGGTTGCCATGCCGAAGTTCGTCATAGAGCGAGAAATCCCAGGCGCCGGAGCACTGTCGGATCGGGATCTGAAAGCCATTTCGCAGAAGTCCTGCCGGGTATTGCGCGAGTTGGGCCCCGAGGTGCAATGGCTGCAGAGTTACGTCACCGGCGACAAGATCTACTGCGTGTACATCGCGCCGAACGAAGAGCTCATCCGGGAACATGCCAGGCAGGGCGGTTTCCCGGCGAACAGCGTGTCGCAGGTCAGAGGCATCATCGATCCCACCACGGCGGAAGAGTCGTCCGTCAGAGCCTGATTTCTGTTCAAACCCGCGAGGGAGCCACACCTCATGAGTACACCCATTGATCTTACTGCCCTGAAAAACCGTCAGATGGCCGCCTGGGCCAGTGGCGACTACGCCGTGATCGGCACCACGTTGCAGATCGTCGGCGAGGAGCTGGCCGAAGCCTGCGACCTGCGCTGCGACGAACTGGTGCTGGACGTCGCCGCCGGCAATGGCAATGTCACGCTGGCCGCTGCCCGTCGCGGCTGCAAAGTCACTTCCACCGACTATGTGGCAGCGCTGCTCGAACGCGGCGAAGACCGCGCCCGGGCCGAGCGGCTGGAGGTAACTTTCCAGGTGGCCGACGCCGAAGCGCTGCCATTTGACGATGCCAGTTACGACGCCGTGCTCTCGACCTTCGGCGTGATGTTCGCGCCGGATCAGGCCAAGGCCGCTTCGGAACTGGCGCGGGTGGTCCGCCCCGGTGGCCGCATCGGCCTTGCCAACTGGACGCCGGAAGGCTTTGTCGGCCAGATGTTCAAGACCCTCGGCCAACACCTGCCGCCACCACCCGGCGCACAGCCGCCGTCGAACTGGGGCAATGAAGCCTGGTTGCACACGCACTTCGACGAACACGACTTCCAGACCCAGGTCACGCGCCGCACCTTCAACTTCCGCTACCGCTCGGCCGCGCACTTCATCGACACCTTCCGCAGCTGGTACGGACCGGTGCACAAAGCCTTCGCGGCACTGCCGGCGGACGGCGCCGCAGCACTGGAAAAGGACTTCACCGCACTGCTGAACAGGATGAACCGGGCAGGGGAAGGATCGCTGGTGGTACCGAGTGAGTACCTGGAAGTAGTCATCACCCGGCGTTGAAGACCGGCAACACAACTCCCCCTGTGGGAGCGGGCTTGCTCGCGAATGCGGTGGATCAGTCGATATTGATGGTGACTGACACGCCGCCTTCGCGAGCAGGCTCGCTCCCACATTTGGTCCGAGCCAGAAGCAGATTTTTGTGCAACACACCGATCCCCTGTGGGAGCGGGCTTGCTCGCGAAGGCGGTGGATCAGTCGATATTGATGTTGGCTGACACGCCGCCTTCGCGAGCAGGCTCGCTCCCACATTTGGTCCGAGCCAGAAGCAGATTTTTGTGCAACACACCGATCCCCTGTGGGAGCGGGCTTGCTCGCGAATGCGGTGGATCAGTCGATATTGATGTTGGCTGACACACCGCCTTCGCGAGCAAGTCCGCTCCCACAGTTGTCCGGGGCCAGCCGCAGATTTTTGTGTAATCCACCAATCCCCTGTGGGAGCGAGCCTGCTCGCGAAAGCGGTGGATCAGTCGGTATTGATGGTGACTGACACGCAACCTTCGCGAGCAGGCTCGCTCCCACATTCAATCAGTGCTCAAGCGCAGAGCCATGACAATCGTGCGCTCGGCGCCGTGGAACTCATCGCGGATTTTTTGAAAACCCAACTTCAGGTAAAAACCTTCAGCGGTGATGGAGGAGGGGACGCGCAGGACTTTGATGTTGGCATCGTTGGCGATGGATTGCAGGGTTGTCATCAACTGTCGGCCGAGGCCTGTCCCTTGATGATCGGGGGCGACGAACACGCTGCGGACCACATCGTGGTCGAGGCTGGCGGTGGCCAAGATTTGACCGTCGATGGTCGCCACGAATACTTGGCGTTGGCTAAGCAGGGTGAGAACGGATTCGGTGGAGAAGCTTGTTTCTACCTGAGCAATGATGTCGGGTGGGTAGTCTTGGGCGTTAGATTGGCGCAGGGACTGGATGATGACCTGGCTGATGGCGGCTGCATCTTGCGGATTGGCGGGTCGGATTTCAGAGTTCATTTGGCTACATTCCTTTGTGGCGAATCTCCCGGCCTGGCGCAATCAAATGTGGGAGCGGGCTTGCTCGCGAAAGCGGTGGTTCAGTCGAGATTGATGTTGGCTGACACACCGTCTTCGCGAGCAAGCCCGCTCCCACAGGGGAGTTGCGGTGTTCGGAGGGGATTTAGATTATCTCGGCGCCCCGCGTTTGCAGCAGTTCACGCAAAACCGAGCGGTGACAATGCGCCTCATCCTCGCAATAACACCCCACCGCCAGTGACGTTTGATGGGACAGCGCTGCCAACAAATCCAGCAAATGGCTTGGCGCAGGGTGATTCATTTCGGCTTTGAACTTGCGCTTGAACGCATCCCAGGCCTTGGCATCTTCAGCCGCTTTCGCCTCGGCGACCAGTTCCGGGCTGGGGGACAGCAGCGGCTGCCAGACATCATAAAAATCACGGCTGGCGAACTCGGCTTTGGGTACGCCCCGAGGCGGGCGGCGCACTGTGCCCAGGCGCAGGCCTTCGTCGGGCCCACGCGGTGAGCCCAGCCGCACGATGTGGATGGCCATGCCGGTTTACTTGTGTCGCGAGCCGTCAAACCATTCCATTGCCGTGCGCCAGATGCAGATGCCCAGGAAGTAGGCGGACATCAGCAACCAAAGCCCCATCACCATTGGGTTGATCACCGGGTGGTTGACCACCAGCGACAAGCTGCACAGCAGCCAGATGGCGGTCACGGCAATATTGATCGGCATGAACTTGCGCACGCGGAACGGGTGAAGGAATTTCATCCGGGTCACGGTCAGCAGCGCCAGGCCAATCACGGTCAGCAGCGTGATCCACGGCGACGGGCTAATGATGTACAGGCACAGCGCGACGACGTTCCAGGCAGCGGGGAAGCCCTGGAAATAGTTGTCCTTGCTTTTCATGTTGACGTTGCAGAAGCAGAACAGCGACGAGACCAGGATCAGCGACACGGTCAGCAGCAGCGTGTAGTCCGGCAACGGAATGTAGCGGTAGATGAACAGCGCCGGGATGAACACGTAGGTCAGGTAATCGATGACCAGATCGAGGATCGAACCGTCGAAGCTCGGCAGCACCGATTGCACATTGACCTTGCGCGCCAATGCACCGTCCAGTCCATCGACGATCAGGGCCACGCCCAGCCACAGCAAGCAATGAGTGGCCTGATTCTCCAGCAGCGCGAGGGTGGCCAGGAAGGCAGTGACCACGCCAGTGGCAGTAAAACCATGGGCGCCCCATGCTTTGAGCCTGGCGATGTGTAGGGTCGATATCACGGGAGCGTTCTCCAAAATGTGAAGCAGGCCAGTCAGCACCCTTCTATTGGGGGCGTCGGCAAACCGGGTCGGGTTGCAGGTATCGACCGGGAAACCGGGGTTAAGGTTCACCATCTATGAATCTTAGCTGCCCCGGAAAAAAATACTTCGGAGAAATTTGCATGGCTGGTGACTGTATTCAGGTCTTCAGGCGCCCGAATCCTTGTGGGAGCGAGCTTGCTCGCGATGACGGTCGTGCATTCAACACGTGTACTGCCTGTCAATCCGCTATCGCGAGCAAGCTCGCTCCCACAGGGGATGTGCAGTGCCAGGAATTGCTCAGCGGGGAAAGAACACTCGCAGCCGATGCTCATCCGGGTCAAGCGCGACGAACGTGCGGCCGAAATCCAGCTCCGTGGGTGTTTGCAGAATGCTCAAGCCCAGGCTCGACCATTGGTTGAACAGCGCGTCCACCTGTTCGGCGGACTCCACCGGAAACGCCAGCTCCATGCCACCGCCGGTCATTCCCACCGCCGGTTCAGCGGTGTGCCGCGACCAGAGGCCCAGTTTATAGCCGTCTTCCAGTACAAACAGCGCGAACGTCGGGGATTCTTCCACGGGTTTCAGTCCCAGCAGGAATTCATAGAACCGGGCGCTGACGGCGGGATTTTCGACGAAAAGCAACAGATAGCGAGGCGTGATCATGGGACTGCTCCGTGGTAAGTCGGTGCAGCATAAAAGCAGGCACTGTCAGTTTCTGTCAGGAGCGTGTTGCAGCCGTTCACGTCGGCCAAACGGTGCTGGCGCAATTGCCGGCGGGGGCTATTGTTGCCTGACTGCGTCAAGCTTATTGAACAGCGTCTATTGATGAGGACGTCCACATGAACACTAGCGATTTACTCGAACAACTTCTGCGGGCCGGCCAGGGCTCGATGACGCAACAGGGCGGCGGCGCTTCGCCATCGCAGGGAGGCTTGGGCGGTTTAGGCGGTTTAGGCGGATTGCTCGGCGGCCTGTTGGGCGGTGGCGCCGGTTCTAGTGCCGGCGGTGGCGGGTTGGGTGGTTTGCTCGGTGGCTTGCTGGGCGGCGGCTCTGCGCTGGGCGGCTCGACCAGGACTCGATCCTCCGGCGGCACCAACTATGCGGCGCTGGCCTCCCTCGGGATGATGGCATTCCAGGCCTATCAAGCCTGGCAACGCAACCAGGCCTCGGCCCCGCAACAAGCCCCTCGCACCGTGGATTTGCTGTCCGGCCCGGAAGTCGAAGACCACAGCCACGCGGTGCTGCGCGCCTTGATTGCCGCTGCCAAGGCTGACGGCCGGATCGATGACAGCGAGAAACAGATGATCAGCACCGAAATCGGCCGCCACACCGATGACCCGCAATTGCAGCAATGGCTCGACGAAGAAGTCGCCCGCCCGCTGGACCCCGCCGATGTGGCGAAGTCCGCCACCGACCCGGCCATCGCTGCGGAAATGTACCTGGCCAGCGTGATGGTGGTGGACGATCAGCAAGACGCCGAGCGCAATTACCTGGATGAACTGGCGGCTGCGCTGAATATTGATCCGCAGTTGCAGGTGCACCTGGAGCAGCAGGCCAAGGGTGGGGTGGCTTAGGCGCGCATGACTTGAGTGATGCGTTGACTATCTGGCCGCCTTCGCGAGCAAGCCCGCTCCCACAGGGGATCTGCAGTGGATGCGGGTTTTGTGTTCGACGATGATCCCCTGTAGGAGCTGCCGAAGGCTGCGATCTTTTGATCTTCGGCGGCTTTGACATCGAACAGATCAAAGCAAGATCAAAAGATCGCAGCCTTCGGCAGCTCCTACGGTGGAAGCGCGATCTAGCGAATAAACGCCTGCAAATCCTCCGTCAATTTGCTGATCGCCGCTTTGAAGTCGTTGGTAGTGATCTTCTCGCTCGAGTTCTTCAGCTGTTCACCAAACACCTTGCGCACCACTTTGGCCATGATCTGGTTGTTGCTGGCATCCACCAGTTCTGCTTCAAGGAACAGCGTAGTGTCCTGGCTACGATGGCCGGACGCTGCGCTGACGCCGCCAACCACGGCCGCGACCGGCACCACTTCATACCATTGCATGCCCTCGTTGGACGCGGTGACACCAGTGATCGCGGCCCGCACGACCAAGGTTTTCGAGCCCGCTGGAGCTTTTTTGGCGCTCGGCACGACGCGGTATTTCTGGCCGAGCACACCTTTGGCGCTGTTGGTCATGTAGGTCTGCAATTCTTCCAGAGTGCGCTGGTCGACCCGTTCGTTAGGCTTTGGCTTCGGATACAGCTCCAGCTTCATGAAAGCCACGGTGTCGTAGGCGTCGGGGTTCCATGACGGGCTGACCCAGCGCATGGCTTTCTCGCCGCTGGGGGTGGTCACTTCCTGGAGGTTGTTGTAGTTGGGCAGGAAGCCGGAGTACTGCTCCCGCTCGGTGACTTTCGAAGTACAACCGCCCAGCAGCAGGCTGGCCAGTGTGGCGCCGATCAACACGTTTCGGGACAGGTTCATGGTGGTGGATGCTCCGTGGGGGTAATCGTTATTTTTTTGATAACGGTAGTTCAAAAATGCCGGAGCATCGGGGCGAGAAGGGTTGATACATCGGGGCGGCGAGCAACGTTCGCCGCCCCGATGACTAGTGCTTGCCGACCGCCGCCAACAGCGGCGCCATTTGCTCGTCGGTCAGCGCCGCGTGGACTTCCATGTTCATCAGGTCATTCCATTCCAGCACCCATGTCTGGATGGCGACCGGGTCACTGGCGTCGGCGATGCCAAAACCGCTGGAAGCGCCGATCGCATGCCAGCGCCCGAGCATTTTGACACCTGTGGGCGGGGCGCCTCCGGTCTTGAGGAAGCGTTCGATTGCGGCGTTTCGGCTTTGCGGACTGATGGTCCAACTGACGATGAATAACATCTGCCACCTCCTGTCACGGACTGGCACCTGTTTGCGGATTGCGCGCCTGGCTGGCGCCGGGGCCGGGTTCACGCACGTGTTTGCAGGGCCGTCCAGGCTGGCTACAAACCATTGCTCCCACGATCAGGCATAGCAGCGACACGCCCCCGGCGTACGACCGCTGATTCTGTTTCGTTGGGTTTTAAGCGAATATCCAGGCCAGTGATACGCAGGTGAAACAATCATGCATCACGCAACAAGTCATTGGCGTTAAGCAGCTCGTAGGCGATCTCCGGACGCTTTTCCAGGCTGCGGCGAATCGCGGCGGGGATGGCGGCGCGGGTCTTACGGCACAGGCCGGGCAGTTCCTCGATCTGAATGCCGATACCGCGCATGGTGCGTACTTCGTTGAAGCTCGGCACCAGTTCCAGGCGAATACCCAATTGATCAAACATCCGCACTTGCAGGCGTTCGAGATCGGCGAGGCTTTGCAGGTTTTCCAGGCGATCCAGCAGGCGTTTTTCTTCCTGGCGGGTCAGGAACAGGATGCGCACGTCCGCGCCGGGTGTTTCCAGCAACGGGTCACGCCCGCAGATGCAGGCGCCGGGAGGGCAGGGAGAGCGGATCGGGGCCGAGGTCGTCATGGGCCAATCATAGAGGCCCATGAGCGGTTTTGCCCATAGCGTTTGCGCGCGGCCCAAGGGCAGGCATCCATTCAAGCCTGCCCCTGTTATTCACGCGGATAAACGTAGGTGTTTAGTGAGCCGCTGGCCCTTCGTACTGAGCAAGAATAGCGTTGGCCAGTTCTTCGTCGGTGGCGTTGAGTCCAGGGTTGTCCTGGCGGATCTGCTGCAACACCGCCTCCATGTAGACCCCGCGAATCGCGCCGTTACTGGCGACAAATGCAGACACGTCATCCCGGGCCGGAATCACCATTTTGTGATCTTTGAAGGTGGAATACAGCGAAGCGGAAACCCCTGCCGAGGTCGCGACATCCTTGCCGCTTACGGCCAGGGCTGACCCGATGGGCAGGCACAATATCAGAGAAGTAATGAGTAGCATGCGGCGCATGGCGTCGTCCTCCAACAGCGTAAAGCGAAAAGGAAGTAACACATTACTTAGGAGGTGCGGCGAGGCTCAGGAGTTCAATGCTGCGCGCATAACCGCCGAAATGGGCGGGTACGCCGCTGGTCTTAAACCGACGCTCGGATGGAAATAGGCTTAAATAACCACAGGATGGGGTCGATAACCTCTTCAGAGCTGCCTTTCGCTACGTCCACCAGGGGAACTACAAGTGTCCATAAAACTGCGTTTACTTCTCTTGATGGGGACTGGCCTGCTCACTGCGTTGATCATGAGCCTGGTCGGTTATGTGGGAAACGCTCAGATGGCCCGGGCCGTCAACGACAGCGAGGTCAGCACGGCGGCGCTGCGTAATCACCTTGAAGCCGACATGATGCACGACGCACTGCGCTCCGACGTGTTGTCGGCGATGCTGGTCGGGCTGGGTAAAAGCACCAGCACCAAGGCTGAGGTGCGCAGTTCCATCGAGGAACATGCGGCGCGTTTTCGCGAGGTGGTCGGGGAGAACCTCAAGCTGCCGGTCAACGACACCATCATGGCGGGCCTGAACAAGGTCAAGCCGAGCCTCGACACCTACATCAGCACCGCCGAACGCATCGTTGGGCTGGCGCTGGAAAATCCGGACGCGGCGCAGCAGCAGTTGGGCTCGTTCAACACCGTGTTCACGCAGCTGGAAGGCGATATGTCGGCGCTGAGCGAGCTGATCGAAACCAACACCCAACAGGCCAGCCAAGCCACTCAGCAAGCGATCAGTCGCGCCGACATTGCACTCGGCAGCGTCCTCGTCGCCAGCCTGTTGCTGCTACTGGCCCAGGGCCGCTGGGTGATCCTGAGCATCCTCGGGCCGTTGCGCTCGGCCAGCCGCATCGCTGACAGCATCGCCCACGGCAACCTCAGCGAAACGATCATCGAGCCGACCGGCCACGACGAAGCCAGTACGTTGATCCGCACCCTGGCGACCATGCAACGCGATCTGCGCGGCATGATCGAAGTAGTGCGCAGTAACGCCCATGGCGTCAGCGGCATGAGCCAGCAACTGAGCAACGGCTGCCACGAAGTCGCCGGCAGCAGCCAGCAGCAAAGCGTCGCCGCCAGCACCATGGCCGCCGCTGCCAGCGAAATGACCGCCAGCATCGAAGAAATTACCCGCCACGCCGATCGTGCGCTGAACATGGCCAACCAGGCTGAAGAACTGGCCAAGGATGGCGGCCGGGTGATCCATCAGGTGGTTAAAGACATGGATGGCATTGCGCGCTCGGCGCAACAGTCGGCCCAAGTGATTCGCACGCTGGACAAGGAGTCCGAAGGGATTTTCAGCATCATCCAGGTGATCAAGGGCATCGCCGATCAGACCAACTTGCTGGCGCTCAACGCGGCGATCGAGGCCGCGCGCGCCGGTGAGCAGGGCCGTGGTTTTGCCGTGGTGGCCGACGAAGTTCGCAGCCTGGCGGGGCGCACCAGCGCCTCAACCCAGGAAATCGCCGCGATGGTCGCGCGCATCCAGCAAAGCACCCGCGAGGCCGTGACCAGCATGGAGGCCGGCGTGGCCCAGGTCGACAAAGGCATGGCGGTGACCGCCGACGTCGAGCGCGCCATTCGTGAAATTCTCGAAGCCACGCTGAACACCACGCAACTGGTCAACGACATCAGCCGCACCATCGGTGAACAGAGCCTGGCCAGCAACGAAATCGCCCATCAGGTGGAAATGATTGCCGGTATGTCCGAAGACAACAGCAAGGTGATCGGGCGCACGGCGTCGACCACGGATGAGTTGTCGTCGCTGGCGGGGCAGTTGTCGCAGTCGGTGGATCGCTTCAGGCTTTAAGCACTTTCCTTGTGGGCCATCGGGCTTAAGTGCTGTACGGTCCGGTCGCCCCCAAAGGAGAGTTGTAATGATTGATCTGGCCACCTGGAACCTGACGATCCCTGTCGGGACGCCTGCCAAAGTCATCGATACGCCGCGATTGGTGGATGGCTACACCGATTCATATTTTCGCTCCGGCGATAACCTTTTTTTCTGGGCGCCGGTTACCGGCTCCAGCACCTCAAAGTCCGAATTCCCCCGCAGCGAACTGCGCGAAACCCTGAGCGACGGGACGTTGCGCAACTGGACTTATCCCGAAGCCGATCACCGACTCAAAGCCGTGTTGAAGGTCAATCAAGTACCTTCGACGGGCAGGATCGTGATTGGGCAAATCCATATCTACCAAGCCAAAGGCCCGCTGCTGAAAGTCGAATACCAGTACGACGCAGCCACGAAGAAAGGCAACGTGATTGCCAACTATCGGCTGAAGCCGGGCAGTGAAGACATCACCATCGTGATTGCCCGGGACATTGCGCTGGGCAAGCCATTCTCTTACGAAGTTCGCTTCAGTTCGGCCGGTTATCTGAATGTCAGTTCCCAGGGGTATAGCTGGGGCAAGCAAATCAGTTCGAGCTGGAAGAACAAGCAGCTGTACTTCAAGGCCGGGGTGTATGCGCTGGACAATGCGGGCTATAAAAATGAAGGAGGGCAGGTGACGTTCAGTCAGCTGGATGTGGCGCATACCCGGCCCTGAGGGACGAATGAGGTGTCTGTGAATGCCTCTTCGCGAGCAGGCTCGCTCCCACATTAAATCTGTGGCGTGCACAAATCCCCTGTGGGAGCGATCCTGCTCGCGAAGGCGACAGATCAGACAACCATTATCCCAACAGTCAGATACGGAAAGCCTGACGCCCAATCAGCAGCCACTTGCCACCCTGTTTCTGCCAAATCTGAAAGTTCTCGATTTCGGTCGGCACCACTTCCGTGCCTTTCAGCGCCTGCGCCGAAAAGTGGTTGCGCACCAGCGCCGTATCGCCCAGCAGGGTGATGGTCTGCTTCTGCATCTCAAGGGTCTTGAATGCGCTTTTGCCGGTCTCGATGTCGGCAATAAATTCTTTCTTGTCCTGAACCTTGCCGCTGGAATGCCCGTAGCTCAGCTTCTCGGCCGTGAGCTTTTGCAGTTCAGGAATGTCCTTGTGCAACATGGCTTGGGTCAGGTGATCGACCGCTTGGGCCACGTCTTTCTCGGCGGTTGCAGGGGCGGCGGCTACATAGCCGCTGAACAGGCACAGAAAACCGATCACTAATTTGGCTTTTTGCATGGGTGTTTCCTTGTTGTTGTGGGTGGTCGAGACTGATTGATTTGTCAGTCGTCGTACAACTTAGCAGATATTTTGCGGTTAAGGCATAGCGTGTTTCGGGGTCTTATCGCCATTTGTCGGGCGCGAGGAACGGGCCTTCAGCTCGGTGCTTCCAAGGGGAAACAACCCGAGGAAGCCTGACCATGAACGATGAAGCGAAACGGGAAGCCTTGGCCACCTGGTACAAACTGCTGCGACACCCCGAAATCCGCATGGACAGCGAAGAGCACTACGACGAACTGCTGAAAGCCGCCGATGAGATGGAACGCACCGGGTTGATCAACGCCGCCGAGTGGCGCGTGCTGGTGCGCGAGGCAGGGGTTGCCTTTGCCAATTCGATTCAAGGCGTCGGTGGTGGAACCTAGGAGGGGTGAGCCATGAGCAAATCGATTAGTGCCCGGGATCTGGGCATTGACCTGAAAAGCGCTGATGAAAGCGCCTTGTTCAAATGGTTTGTGGCGAGTTTTTTGATGGGCAAGCGCATCCAGGCAGACATCGCCGCGCAGGCTTATCGCGTGATCGTTGAAAAACACACGCGCGACACCGCGCGCAAATTGGCGGCGTGTACCCATCGTGAGTTGGTGATGATGCTCGGTGAAGCGCATTACGTGCGTTACGACGAAACCACCGCCGAACGTTTACGCAGTCTGGGCAAAAAGCTCGGCGAGGAGTATGCCGGCAAAATCGGCCATATCCACAGCGCCAGTGAAGACCGCCAGGCCTTCGAAAAACGCCTCGGCGAGTTTGAAGGCGTCGGGCCGAAAACCATCGAAATCTTTATGCGCGATGCGGCGGCGGTGCTCTATTGAAACCGCTCTACATCGGCACCGCCGGCTGGAGCGTGCCACGGGAATATGCGGCGATGTTTCCCGACTCCGGCACGCACTTGCAACGCTATGCGGCGCAACTGACGGCGGTGGAAATCAACAGCTCATTCTATCGCCCGCATCAGCCCCAGACCTATCTTCGCTGGGCGCAATCAGTGCCGGCAGCGTTTCGCTTTTCGGTGAAGATGCCCAAGCTCATCACCCATGTTCAGCGCTTGCAGAGCTGCGAAGCGCTGCTCGACGATTTCCTGTCCCAATGCCTGCAATTGGGGGACAAGTTGGGCTGTCTGTTGATTCAATTGCCGCCCTCGCTGGCCTATGACTCAGCGCTGGCCGCCGAGTTTTTCCACATTCTGCGCCAACGTTATCTCGGATCCGCCGTGCTGGAGCCTCGCCATGAAACCTGGCGCGCGGCTAGCGGTTTACTGATCGAGCACCGGATCGGGCGGGTCGCGGCCGATCCATCGACGATCACTGGTGGCACCACGCCAGGCGGATGGTCCGGGGTGCGTTATTGGCGGCTGCATGGATCGCCGCGGATTTATTACAGTGACTACGATATGGGGCGATTGCAGGCGCTGTCGGAGAAGATTCAACTGTCGGCGCAAGCGGGGGCCGAGACCTGGTGCATCTTCGATAACACCGCGAGCGGGTTTGCGTTGGGGAATGCGCTGAGTTTGCGGGCGCTTTCAGGGCCTTAGTTTGAGGGTGCTTTTGCTGGCCTCTTCGCGAGCAGGCTCGCTCCCACCGTGATCGCATTCCAATGTGGGAGCACCTGAAATCAGCGACACCCACAAATCCCCTGTGGGAGCGAGCTTGCTCGCGATGGCGGCCGCCAAGACACCATTTATTCAAGGCGAACCAACAAACCCATTCAAGTACTCGACCCGCTTTTGCGTCTGCTCCAGCAGGCAGGCCGTATGGATCGTGCCAAAGCCACTGCCGCCAATCGATTCATACGTCTCGAAGTCGCAACTGGCATCTCTTAAGGCAATCCAGGCCAGTTGAGCCTTTTTCAGCATCAAATCCTGAGAGGGTTGGTTCGGAGCAGAGCCATTGTCTTTGTACCGCGCAGTTAAGGTTTTGTAGGCCGTATTCAATGCGTGGTCTGAGGCTTTGAGCTGTCGCTGCAGACAATCGAACATCTGGCCTTCCGTGGCGGCAGTGGCGCAGGTGCTGCTGGCTTGTGTGGTTGTGCTGAGCGCGAGCAACAAGGCTGGTACGAGAATAAATGAGCGGTATAGGGGATGTTGTCTGTTACGGGCAATCGTAATTCGCTCAGCGTGGGTGTCCAGGGGGAGAAGTCCATCCATGGTTCATCGTTCTCAGGTGTAGGAGGGCGCCACTTTAACGTTCTGGTGCGAGGCTTGGCGAGAGGCTGAACTCAAGGTTTCTGGATGCTTGTGCTGGCCCCTTCGCGAGCAAGCCCGCTCCCACAGTTGATCGCATTCCCATGTAGGAGCGAGCCTGCTCGCGAAGGCGCCAACCCAGACCCACCTGAAATCTGCTGTGTACACAACTCCCCTGTGGGAGCGGGCTTGCTCGCGAAGAGGCCCGCCCAGACACCGCAAATCCAACAGCCCTCAGCCCCAAACCCGGACCACCAAGTCGTGAACAGACGCGCGGGTTTGCCATGTCGTGATATTCTTCGCCCCAACTTGCTTTGACCATTCAGTTCGCACGTCCTCGAGACGTGCAAACAGGATCAATGTCGCTCAAGTAGCTGAAGCCAATAATGATAAAAAGTCAGTTCAGTAGGGACATATAAACTGAGGTCGATGGAGACACGTCGGCCTTGTGTGCCCACCCTCCAATCCTGATGTACGGGAACCCGCGACATGCTGCCTGCATGCCGTGAACCAAGGGCCCTGGCGTTGGGAGGGAAGGGCGGATGGCGTTTTATCATAGGTGCTACAGATGCTTAAGAAACTCAACACGGCCCTGCTGGGGCTGGCTTTGTCGATGGGGATCACGTCCGTTCACGCGGAAGAGGCAAAGAAAGTCGATGTGCTGCTGATTGGCGGCGGCATCATGAGCGCGACCCTGGGTGTGTGGCTCAATGAGTTGCAACCGGACTGGTCCATGGAAATGGTCGAGCGCCTCGACGGCGTCGCCCAGGAAAGCTCCAACGGCTGGAACAACGCCGGTACTGGTCACTCCGCCCTGGCTGAGCTGAACTACACCCCGGAAGACGAGAACGGCAAAGTGTCGATCCCGAAAGCCGTTGAAATCAACGAAGCTTTCCAGATCTCCCGCCAGTTCTGGTCGTGGCAGGTTCAGCAAGGCGTCCTGAAGAACCCGCGTTCGTTCATCAACTCCACACCGCACATGAGCTTCGTGTGGGGCGATGACAACATCAAGTTCCTGAAAAAGCGCTACGAAGCCCTGCAAGCGAGCCCGCTGTTCGCCGGCATGCAGTACTCCGAAGACCCGGCTGTGATCAAGAAGTGGGTTCCGCTGATGATGGAAGGGCGCGACCCGAACCAGAAAATCGCGGCCACCTGGACCCCGATCGGCACCGACGTGAACTTCGGCGAAATCACCCGCCAGTTCGTTGCGCACCTGCAAGCCACACCGAAGTTCGACTTGAAACTGTCTAGCGAAGTGCAAGACATCACCAAGAACGAAGACGGCACCTGGCGCGTCAGCTACAAAAACCTGAAAGACGGCACCAAAACCGAAACCGACGCCAAGTTCGTGTTCATCGGCGCGGGCGGCGGTGCACTGCACCTGCTGCAGAAGTCCGGCATTCCTGAAGCCAAGGAATACGCAGGCTTCCCGGTTGGCGGCTCGTTCCTCGTGACCGAAAACCCGACCATCGCCGAGCAACACCTGGCCAAGGCTTACGGCAAAGCTTCCGTTGGCGCACCGCCAATGTCGGTTCCGCACCTCGACACCCGTGTCCTGGACGGCAAGCGCGTCATCCTGTTTGGCCCATTCGCGACCTTCAGCACCAAGTTCCTGAAAGAAGGCTCGTACCTGGACCTGCTGACCAGCACCACCACCCACAACATCTGGCCGATGACCAAAGTCGGCATCAAGGAATACCCACTGGTTGAGTACCTTGCTGGCCAACTCATGCTGTCCGACGAAGACCGCATGAACGCCCTGAAAGAATACTTCCCGAACGCCAAAGCCGAAGACTGGCGCCTGTGGCAAGCCGGCCAACGCGTGCAAATCATCAAGCGTGATGAAGCTGCCGGTGGCGTGCTGAAGTTGGGTACCGAAATCGTAGCGTCGGCTGACGGTTCGATCGCTGGCCTGCTGGGCGCCTCCCCAGGTGCATCGACCGCTGCGCCGATCATGCTGAGCGTGCTGCAAAAGGTCTTCAAGGATCAGGTTGCTTCCCCGGCCTGGCAGGAAAAGTTGCATCAGATCGTGCCGAGCTATGGCACTCAACTGAACAACGATCCAGCCAAAGTGGCTGAGGAGTGGGCTTACACTGCAAAAGTGTTGCAGCTGACTCCGCCACCGGCGATCCCGCAGTTGACCGCTCCGGCTGCTGCTCCGGCTCCGGCTCCGGCTCCGGCTCCTGCTGATGCTGGCAAGGCTCCGAAGGCTAACGCTGCAAGTGATATGGCTCTGTAACTAAAAGCCTTATCGGAAAAAGCCCACTGAACCGGTGACGGTCAGTGGGCTTTTTTGTGTCTGGAATTTGGCTCTCATGGGGCACTCGATATTTGAAGTCGACACGTACCCTGTGGCGAGGGAGCTTGCAAGCTACCCGAACGGGTGCTAATCGCTCAGAAACGGTCATTTACAGCCCAGAAAAAAGTGAGCCTCAGGCGACTTTCGGCTATCTTGCTCGCCTCGAAACCGACTTGCATTCATGGAGGAAAAATTGCGGATTTACATTACAGGTGCTTCGTGTGCGGGCGTGACCACGTTGGGTCAAAACCTCGCAAGTCTGCTCGACATACGACATGTCGATGTCGATGATTTTTTCTGGATGCCCACGAACCCTCCTTTTACGACCAAGCGACCTGTCAGTGAACGCGTGTCACTGATGCAGCAAAAACTCGGTGACGAAAACTGGGTGCTGACCGGTTCTGCTATTGGTTGGGGAGATGCGCTGATTAGCGATGCCGATCTGATCGTGTTCGTTGTAACAGCAACGCCCGTTCGCCTCGAACGGCTGGCCGAACGTGAAAAACAGCGCTTTGGAGACCGGATAGCCCCCGGTGGTGACATGCACGAGATACACGTGGCCTTCCGGGAGTGGGCCTCGCAGTACGACAATCCGAACTTTTCAGGACGCAACCGAGCGTGGCATGAGGCGTGGTTGTCAAGGCAAACCGCTCCGGTGTTACGGATTGACGGGATGAACAGTGCTGAAAAGATGGCGGCGGATGTCATTCATGTGGTGTCGCAAGTATCGCAATAGTTCGAAACCGGGATGTTTGCTTCACTGCCGATAAGGAAGTCGCCATGTCGCCGAACAAGGCTTGCCCCCTCGTCCTGTCCAGTATTCCTGGCACGCACACACTTTTGTTCCGACATCCTCTAGCAGGCGTACAACTCGTCAAAGGGACAATCGAGGCAGGTGAAACACCTGCCCAAGCCGCGTTGCGTGAGTTGAGTGAGGAGTCCGGAATAGACGCCGCCTCGGTCGTCAGCGATCTAGGCTGTTGGGACGCTGAGCAACTCAATCAGATATGGTCATTTCAACTGTGTGATACGCAAGCACCGTTGCCGGAACAATGGACTCACCAAACGCAAGATGACCATGGCCATGCCTTCAGTTTTTTTTGGGCTCCGCTCGATGACTTGCCGTATGCCGATTGTCATCCGGTCTTCCGCCGAGCATTACGGTACCTGACTACCCTGCTGGCAGCGCAGGGTTATGTATTGGCTCATGACAAACGCATGACTATGCCTGCTGGCAAACGGCAGCATGCTGATACTTGAGAGCCTCGCTACCGCTTTCGCGATGACGGTGAGTGCCATCTATTTGGAAGGAAATCTGTCATCACTCGCCTGTTGCATCGGCTGGCGAGTGAGAGAGACTTTTCAATAGCGAGTGAATGCTTATTGCCGATAGATGCGTGTTACGAAGGGCCGGTATCGACCCCAAGCGGACGCTCGAAGCAATTCGAGCACCGGGTAGAATTTGTAGGGGGAGCGGAACTCAGTAGCCAAACCCGCTAAACAGGACAATCAGCGTTTCCATGGCATGTCGTAATCGAGTGATTTTGAAATCAGGACGACGTTCTGCTGATCTGCAGAAACCCTCAATCCGCTTCCGGAACTTTTTCTTCAAATGATGTCAATTTGATAGCGTGCCTTGATGTTTATTGAAACAGGATCACCCAGCGCCAGGCTGTTTCCTGGCAAGCCCAAGGAAGTGTGAAATGAAACTGATTCTTGCGATGTTGTTGATGTTCAGCGGTTACGCGTTTGCCGGTTGCAACAGCATCAATGATCTTGACCAGCGAGCCTATTGCAGTGCCAAGCAGAGTGGTCGCAGCAGCGATTGCAATGGCATCAATAATATGGACTTGCGTGCGCAGTGCAGCGGACAGGTGGGAGGTGGTTCTTGCAATAGCATCAATGATAGGGACCAGCGAGCCTATTGCGGTGCCAGGCAGAGCGGCCGCGGCAGCGATTGCAATGGCATCAATAATATGGACTTGCGTGCGCAGTGCAGCGGAGAGGTGGGAGGTGGTTCTTGCAATAGCATCAATGATAGGGACCAGCGAGCCTATTGCGGTGCTAAGCAGAGCGGCCGCAGCAGCGATTGCAATGGGATCAATGATCGTGGTTTGCGCGCCCAGTGTGAGTCCGAAGGGCGCTGACTGGGTGTTTCGGATGACTGTCCCCTATTGGCCGGTTTCTGCCCGTCACCCCAAGTCGCGTTATGTCCCCAACTATTAACCGATCAATAGGCGAGCGAGCGACCTAGTCGTCCGGTTCACCCATAAATCTGAGCTGTCTTAACGCGATTTTTCTTCAAACAACCAAATCAAAATAGACAAGCCAACCGCAATCAACGCCCAGCCATCGGACCGCCTGGGCGTTTCACATCGCGCTCCCGACTTACCGCGCCAGGGCCCACAATCCGACTCGATTGAGGCAACCGTGGCGTACGCAGTAACAGACTGATGTCCTCTGCGCTGACCGCTCTGCTGAAAAAGTGGCCCTGAATTTCATCGCAGCCGTTTTCACGCAGGAAGGTTTGCTGCTCCTCGGTTTCGACACCTTCGGCAATGACCTTGAGGTTCAGTTTGTGCCCCAACGAGATCACTGCGGTGGCGATGGCTTTGTCGTTCTCGTTGTCGGGCAGATCGCGTACGAAAGACTGGTCGATCTTGAGTCTCGCGATCGGGAAGCTTTTCAAGGCGGCGAGGCTGGAGTAGCCGGTTCCGAAGTCGTCGATCGAGAGACTGATGCCCATGGATTGCAGTTCTTTCATTTTGCTGATGGCTTGCTGAAGGTCTTGCATGATCAGGCTTTCGGTCAGCTCCAGCTCAAGGTACTTCGGGTCCAGTCCGGTTTCTTGCAGGGCATGCCTCACCCGGTCGATCAGGTTTCTTTCGATGAACTGGCGTGCGGAAATATTCACCGACATGGTGATCGGCGGGCAGCCCGCATTCTGCCAGGCCTTATTCTGCCTGCACGCGGCATGAATCACCCAGTCGCCGATGGGCACGATCAACCCGGTCTCTTCGGCCTGCGGAATGAATTTGATTGGAGAGACCATTCCGAGTTCGGGGTGCTGCCAGCGGATCAATGCCTCTACGCCGATAATCTGACCTGACTGCAAATCCACCTGCGGCTGGTACAGCAGCAGGAACTCGTTATGGTTGAGTGCGTTTCGAAGCCCGTCCTGCATGGCGAGCTTGCCTTGAACCTTGTTGTTCATCTCGCTCGTATAGAACTGGTAACTGTTGCGCCCCAGTTCCTTAGCGCGGTACATGGCCGCGTCCGCGTTGCTGAGTAACGTGTCGGTATCGTTGCCGTCGGCAGGGTAGGTGGCCAAGCCCATGCTGCAGGTGACGTGGAGTGTATGGCCGCTGATTTGAATCGGCCGCAGTATGGCTTCCTGGATTTTGTGCAGGGCGGGAGTCACGCCATCGATGTCCGAGGGCTGGTCGAACAGGATGATCACAAACTCGTCGCCGCCCAGGCGCACGACGGTGTCGGTGCGGCGTACGCACTCCAGCATGCGCTGGGCGACGGTTTTCAGCAGTTCGTCGCCAGCACTGTGCCCGAGGCTGTCATTCACCAATTTGAATTTATCCAGATCGAGAAACACCACCGTCACCAGGCGGTTGTAGCGCTGAGCGTAAAGAATTGCCTGCTTGAGGCGGTCTTCAAGCAGCGTGCGATTAGGCAGTCCGGTCAGTGCGTCATGGTCGCCCATGTAGCGAATACGCTTTTCGGTCAACTGACGTTCTATGGCGATGCCGGCAAGCGGTGTCGCCATGTTGATCAGACGCGTTTCGCTCGAGTGAGGGCTGCGCACGGTGTTGGAATACAAGGCAAACGTACCCAAGACATTTCGCTCGTGGGACAGAATCGGTGTCGACCAGCAGGCGCGAAATCCATAGGACGCCGCGACTGAACGGTACTCCTCCCACAGCGGATCCAGCTCGATGTCCGTGACGATGACCGGTTCGCGTCGATAGACCGCAGTGCCGCATGAACCGACCTTCGGACCGATCGCAATCCCGTCGATGAGTTGGTTATAGGCCTGCGGCAAACTGGGCGCCGCCCCGTGCAGAAGGTGCTTGCCATCCTCATCCAGCACCAGGATGGACACCATCATCCCTTCCAGTTGGGATTCGACCAAATGAGCCAGGCTGTCGAGGACTTCTGCTAGCTCGGTGCTCCTGGCGATCAGCTCCAGGACATGTCCTTGTCCGGCGCGGATAATGGCTTCTTGTTCTAATCGACCGTTTTGCACGGCGAGCCGTTTTGTGGCGATGCTCAATTGGACGGTTCTTTTTTCCAGCTGAAGGCGGTCTTGAAGGAATTGATTCACCGCGCGAGCCATGTTGCCGATCTCGTCCTTCCCGTGTACCGCCATCATCAAATGCGTTTCGTCCGTGTGCTCCTGACGCAATTGCCGGCTGATTTCATTCAAGCGCATGAGCACATGACGGCCCATGAAAACCCGGGTCACGAACCAGGCGAACACCAGGCTGGCGCCCAACATGATCAGCACCCATTGCTGGCTATGATTTGAGGCCTCAACCAGGCGCTGCACGGCTTCGCGATAGTCCTCGGTGTAAGCACTGGATTGCGCACGGGCCACCGCGACCAGAACCCCGGCCTCATTCTTCAGTTCCTCATTGAAGCGTTGTATGACGTTTTGCTGATTGATGAGATTCAGGCGAAGGGTGAAGAGGTCGGGCCTCTCCAGATCCGCGTCAGGTAACTGGCCTGCAGTGCGTGCCAAGCGCTCATATCGGATTCGCAGCCGTTGCACGTCATCACTGTCGACAGCCTGCGGCAGATCGAAAAGCAACACCGCCAGCTCCAGGCTGGCCCGCGTCTGGGCCGCGGTTAACCGGGCGGTGTGATCCTCCACGGATTGCTCGAAGGTGACCTCTGTTTGCAGCAGGCTTTCCCGCAGTTGCGCAACGATGTTGGCGGTATTGCGGAACATCTGACTCGACTGATACATGTCCAGTATCGCCACGCCACTGTTCGCGGCAGTCAGTTGCTGCACCAGTTGGTCAAGGGCTTCAAGCTGTTCAACGGTCGCCGCATAGCTTGAATGCAGGGCGTCGGGGGAACGGGTTGTCAAAAGCTGATCGGTCTGGCGTTCGATCAGCAAGGTGCGCTGCAGCATGTCTTGCCCATTTTGCATGCGGACCAGTCGTTCATCGGTTAGCTGACGGGTGGCGTTGTTGGAAGTGCGCAACGCGTAGACCGCCGTTGCACCGCCCGCCAGGATCAGCAGCGCCAGCGTCAGAAACGCCAGTGTGAACTGCGCGCGAAGCGATTGTGGCAAAAGCCAGCGTACGAGTCGGGAAGTAACGTCCAATGTCAGGGATTCCACTGGTGGCGATAGATGTCTCGATAGCCATTGTCTGGGTCGTACTGGAATTTCTTCCCGCCGTCGAAGGCGATATTGTCGGCATTGACCAGGTGAATCGGCGCGACGAAACCGCTCACCGGCTGACCTGCAAACAGCCGATTCAATTCATCCATCACTTGCCAGCCATGCAGGTTGAGCGGCTCGGCGACGGTGACGGTCTGGTAGGTTTTCGCCTGTATGCGCAAAAAAGCCGAAGCGCTGCCATCACCGGCAGACAACAGACTGATGCCGTCACTGGGTATTGCGGCGTTGGTCAAAGAGGCAATCGAGTAGTCGAAATAGATATCGTTGATGGCCAGCGTGTGAGTCCAGCGCTTGCCATAGCGCTGCAGCAGCTCCTTGGTGATCGCCGGCATTTTCTCGCTGCTTTCGGAGATCGCGACATCGCGCACTTCCAGCAACGTACATTCCCGACAGGCCCGAATAACATTTTCCATGGCCTTGGCTTTCGCCATGGCGATGCTGTATTTGGAATCGGTCAGGATGACCACGCCGGCAAGTCCGTTTGACTGCGCGACTGCTGCCATGGCGGTGAGGCGCGCCACTTCGAGCGGGTCGGTCGTGACGTTCATGGCCACCGGCGTACCATCAATCGGCCCGGGTCGTGCCCCGGCGTGCCAGCCAACCACCGGCACATCATTTTTGGCGAATCGTATCAGCGCCGCATTGTTCTCAAGCGCATCGGAACCGCACAGGATAAGGCCGTCGGGTTTCGCTGCCAGGGCATCGGAAAAGGCCTTGGCGCGCCCGGCCGATGATCCCGCGCCATCGAATATCTTCAGCGTCCAGCCCATCGCCTTGGCTGCCTCGCGAGCGCCCTGCGCGACACCGACAATGCCGCCATTACGCAAATCTTCTGCGACAAACGCGATGCTCTTGCCTCGCAGGGCTTGCGGGCCGGATTCAGGACCGCTCCAGCGAACGGCTTCGAGGGTGGCCCTGGCGACGATTTCCTGTGCCTGGATCACCGTAACCGTGGCGTTTTCGACCCGCGCTGCGATTGGCAGGTTCTGGGCGTATCCGGGCGCTGCCGTGAACAGACAGAAAGCCGGAATTGAAGCCATCCAGCGTAGCCAGGCCTTGATCAGATTGGTTCGATCACCGTATGTGATGCTGGGTCTAGAGCCGATAGCGCAATCATAGTCCGGCATGGCGTCCCTTTTTGCCAAGAAAGCAGCGTTCTCTATTCAAAAGAATAGTCGGTTCTGCTGTCTTCAGGTCTCTGTGGGCAAGTGCGCGAACTTTAGTCCTGAAGATTCAGGACATGGGGCAGGGTCCATGGCACAAAACAAGGGACGAGGGCCAACTGCATCGTTGACTACATTGAATTGTTTTACAAGGCTTGCGACTTTGCACGAGCACCAGGCAAAAAAGGACGTGAGAGGCCGAGCACTCGCCTGAAAACAGTCGGGGCGCGCTCATTAATCGGCGTACATCAGCTCCAGGCTCTCGATCCACGCATCCGAGGCGTTGAATTTTGCGTAGTACTGCTGTCTTTCCGAGCGACTCAACCGAGTGAAAAAGGGCAGAAAGTAACTATCGTTGTAATACCCCTGGGCACCATGCATAGCGCCGCCCCACCAGGAGGGCTCATAACCCTCAAACGCTATCCACGGCGGTGGAACGGCTAACCTCATTCCCTGAAGACTGTTCAGAAAATCGATGCTATTCGTCACCATACGAATCGTCGTGGCGTTAAATTCCGAGTTCGATTTGAAGTAGATCAAGTGCTCGTCTTTTCGAGTATTTGAATAGTGTTTTACGGACAGGCCGTTGAATGGCTTTTCGGCGACGAAACTGAAATCCGATTCGACAAGCGCCTCAAGTCCAGCAACGTCAGCGTCCGTGATTAAAAAAACACAGTAGTAGGCTGGGATGTCGAGATTTGCCAAAGACACCACTTGCGAACAGTCAGGTAACGGCCGGGCAGGGGGAGGCAAAGGCTGAGTGAAAACTGACTTCAACTCGGAAAGGGAATAACCGACGATTTGTTCGTCCGGGCTACGCCTGACGAAGGATTTGATACGTTTGAAAATGCTCATTCGCTGTCCTTGATCCTGGCGCCTTTGGCAAACCGGCCAACGCGTGCAAATCATCAAGCTTGGTGAAGCTGCCGGTGACGGTCAATGGGCTTTTTTGTGGCCGGGATTTTGCTCTCATTGGTCGCTCGATATTTGAAGTCGGCGACTCCCGCGCCTGATCAGCGGCGGGGTCTTCCTGGCAGTGGTTGGTGATACGATCGTGGCGTGTTGGTCGGCTAAAAAAGCAGAATAAATCGCCATGAAAGCCAGTTTCGAGAAAGTGCCTACCCAAGCAAACGCGTCTTGGACGCTGCTAAACAGGAGGCTTGCCGACGCCATTCCGTTTGAATGGCACCATCATCCCGAGTATGAGCTGACGCTCACTTTGAACAGCCGTGGTCATCGCTACATCAGCAGCGATGTGGCTCGATACGATGACGGAGATCTCGTTTTGGTAGGGCCGAATGTTCCCCACAGCTGGTCGTCAGCTGAGTTGATTCGGGCAGGTCAACCGCATACCGCTCTGGTGATCTGGTTTTCAGAGGCGTGGGCTGAATCGCTGGTGAACCTCTTCCCGGAGATGGCATCGATTCGTTCGCTACTCATCGTCGCTCAAAACGCGCTGACGTTCAGCGAGCGAGCATCTCGCCAGGTCCGGCCGATGATCGAGGCCATGGTCAATCAGGAGCCCCCCGAGCGCCTGGTTACTCTTCTCGTCGTGCTTAACACATTGTCACGCGACACCGACGCCATCAGAATCCTTCCCGCACAGCCATCGAATGGCAGGGTAAGCATCGTTGAGGATGATCGCATTCATCGGGTGCTGGAGTTTCTGCACTCCAATTATGCCCGCCCGTTGAGTATTCCAGCATTGGCAGAGATGGCATGCGTGAGTGTGTCGGCATTCCACCGGATGTTTCGCAAGCACACCCGTTGTACTGCGCTGGATTACATCGTGCGTTTGCGGATTGGTCATGCGTGTGCCCTGTTGATGCAGGGTAATTCGACTGTTTCGCTCATCGCCGAGCAAGTTGGCTATTCCTCTCAGGCGTTGTTCAACCGTCAATTCAAAGCGCTCAAGGGGCTGACACCGTCGGAGTTTCGGCGGCAGCATGGTCACCTTTTCCAATAGTCCGGGTCGGTAGATGACAGCCTGATGCTCCACCTCCTGCCCGAGCATGACGCCACAATAGTATTGGAATTTGCGCCTAACCCGACTGCCGTTCCCGTGGCAGGAGATGCTTCCATACCTGTATGAAAAACAAAAAAGTACAGGTCTGCCATGAGTAAGTATCAAGCCTTTGAATCCGCTGCACTCCCAGAGAATTATCAGGACAGCATCGTCAAGATGAAGCGCACGCTACGTGCTCAGATTGGTGATGTTGAAGCGTTATTTGCCCAAGTCAGCGATTTCATCCGCGCCGAGATCGCATCGATCAAAGAACAGGAGGCAAGGACTGGCTCGGGATGGCCAATACTTGAATTTGATGACATCGCAAAAGGAAAGGTGAGTGCGGACCAGATAGCGCAGATCAAGCGCCGAGGCTGCGTGGTCATCAGAAACCACTTCCCCCGAGATCAAGTACTGGCGTGGGATAAAGGACTTCTGGATTACCTGGACAAGAATGAATTCGACAGTGTTTATCGCGGTCCGGCTGACCAGTTCTTTGGCAGCCTGGAGGCGTCTCGTCCCGAGATCTTTCCCATCTATTGGTCTCGTTCCCAGATGCAACTGCGTCAAGACGAGAGGATGGGCAAGGCCCAGTCGTTCTTGAATCGTTTGTGGAAGACAAACTCCCACGGCCAATCCTGGTTCAACCCCGATGTCAACGCACTCTATCCTGACCGCGTCCGTCGCCGCCCGCCGGGAACCCATTCCAAAGGACTGGGCCCCCATACCGACTCAGGCGCACTGGAGCGTTGGCTGCATCCGGCTTATCTGAAGGTGTTCGACAAAATCTATAGCAACGAATTTGAGTCCTATGATCCATGGGATGCTGCCTTCCGCACGGAAGTCGATGAGTATGCCTACAAGGATACGGTCAAGTGCTCGGCGTTCCGCACCTTCCAGGGGTGGACCGCGCTCTCGGACATGAAGGCCGATCAAGGTGTTTTGCACACCTTGCCTATTCCTGAAGCCATGGCCTATATGCTTTTGCGGCCCTTGCTCGATGATGTGCCTGAGGACGAATTGTGCGGCGTCGCACCGGGCAAAGTTCTTCCGGTTTCGCAAAAGTGGCATTCGCTATTGGTGGAAGGTCTTACACCCATTCCTGACATCCAGGCAGGCGACTCTGTCTGGTGGCATTGCGATGTGATTCATAGCGTCGCACCAGTCGACGATCAGCAAGGCTGGGGCAACGTCATGTATGTGCCTGCGGCACCCATGTGCCCTAAAAATCTGCGTTACGCCCACGATGTTTTTCGCGCATTCGAGAAGGGAGCCTCTCCCGATGACTTCCCCCGTGAAGATTATGAAAAGTCATGGGAGGACCGGTTTACCCAAGACAACCTGAACGCCATTGGCCGTGCGGGACTGGGGTTGGACGACCCCAAATGACCATGGCTCGCGCAACCTCCTTCCCAAAGCCGTCGCGGATACCATGAAGTACGACGGGCACTGCGTTGCAGTGCCCGTCAACATCCATCGGATCAATTGACTGTGGATCAACTCCGCCGTATTCAAACAGAGGGCGCAACGCCCTAGCGTATAGCGGATGTCATTTTTTCTTTTTAGCCGGCTTGTCTGCCTTCTCTGGCTTCTTGGCCTTTTCAGGCTTGCTGTCAGCTTTTTTTGCCGATTTCTTTGGTTCGGCGTCTTTTTTCTTGTCTTTCTTTTCGGAAGATTTCGAAAGAGCCGAGGCCGCCGCTGATTTCTTGGCCGGCGATGCCTTTTTGTCTTTCAAATCCTTGCTGGCTTTCGATGCTTCGCCTTTGCTTTTCTTCTCGTCTTTAGCCACGTTAACCACCTCTCGGAGCATGCCGGTATTGGCACATGGCCTGTGGGATTGTCCACAAGCTAATCATTAGGCGAGTGCGTTCAGGAGCGGTTCAAATTTTTTGATGCGTCGAGACAGGTTGGGGGAGGGGATGCACCGAGTCAGCAAACCCCGTGAACTGAAAGACTGACGAAAGCTTCCCTGCGTAACCTCCGTGCAGTACCTCTGCTATCGTGTAAAAACCTCTGGTCGCTCATTTGGGCGATTTCCGTAAGCTCGCTTTACGGCACCGTCATCACGGTCAGGTTCGCGAGTTAACGGGAAACGAATCAATGGACACGCCGCCAGTAGATCGTCCTTCCACCGAGCCCCAGTCTCGCGCCGAGAAGCTTGCCGAGTTTCGCCGACAACAAACCTTGCTCAAGACCGGCGCCCTTCAAGACGCCATCTTTAACAGTGCCTACTTTTCCAGTATCGCCACCGACGAAAAAGGCGTCATTCAGATCTTCAATGTCGGCGCCGAACGCATGCTCGGTTATCTGTCGGAAGACGTAATCAACAAGATCACCCCGGCCGACATTTCCGATGCCGACGAATTGATTACCCGCGCCGCTGCGCTCAGCCTGGAGCTCAAGACACCGATCACGCCTGGGTTTGAAGCGCTGGTATTCAAGGCGTCCCGAGGTATTGAAGATATCTATGAGCTGACCTACATCCGCAAGGATGGCAGCCGGCTGTCGGCGATGGTGTCGGTCACCTCGTTGCGCGACAGCACTGAAACCATCATCGGCTATCTGCTGATCGGCACCGATAACACCGCGCGCAAGCAGGAAGAAGCCGCGCAGGCGTTGCTGGATCAGCGTCTGCGCGACCAGCAGTTTTATACGCGGTCATTGATCGAGTCGAACATCGATGCCCTGATGATGACCAATCCCCAGGGCATCATTACCGACGTCAACAAACAGATGATGGCGTTGACGGGGCGGACCCGGGACGAATTGATCGGCGCACCGTGCAAGAACTTTTTCACCGACCCGGCCCGTGCTGACGCGGCGATCAAGCGTGTACTCAGTGAAAACAAAGTCAGCGATTACGAGCTCACCGTGCGCGCCTACGATGGCACCGAAACCGTCGTTTCCTATAACGCGGCGACATTTCATGACCGCGATCGCAAGCTGCAAGGCGTGTTCGCCGCCGCCCGGGATGTGACGGAGCGCAAGCGCTTCGAGCGCACGCTGGAAGAGAAGAATATCGAGCTTGAACACGCCAGCCACATGAAGTCCGAATTCCTCGCCACCATGTCCCATGAACTGCGCACGCCGCTGAACGCCATCATCGGTTTTTCCGAGGCGCTCAAGGACGGCATGGTTGGTGATATGACCGATACCCAGCGCGAGTACATCGGCGACATCTTCACCAGTGGCCAGCACTTGCTGTCACTCATCAATGACATCCTCGACCTGTCCAAGGTCGAAGCCGGGATGATGGAACTGGAACTGGAGCCGGTCGAACTGCAAAGCCTGCTGAGCAACAGTTTGTTGATCGTGCGCGAGAAAGCCGCGCTGCAACGCATCCAGTTGAAACTCGAGACCGATGCCGAGCTCGGCACCTTCGAACTCGATCTGCGCAAGACCAAACAGATCATCTACAACCTGTTGGCCAATGCCGTGAAATTCAGTGCACCGGGCGACGTGGTGACCGTGGCGGTGCGCCAGGTCGAAAGGGCTCAAGTGGGCACGATCGAGGGAGACTGGCCAGCGTACGGCTTCCAGCTCGCGGACAGCGACTATGAGGAATTTCTGGAGCTGAGTGTCAGCGACACCGGTATCGGCATCGCCCAGAGCGATATGGACAAGTTATTCAGGGCCTTCAGTCAGATCGATAGCAGTCTGGCGCGTAAATTCGAGGGCACCGGTCTAGGCTTGGCAATGGTCAAGCAACTGACTGAACTCCATGGCGGCAGTGTCGCCGTGGCCAGTCGTGAAGGCACGGGCGCCCGATTTGTGGCGTGGTTGCCTATCCGTCGTTCCCCCAGTGTGGAGGCGCCGTGGCTGAAATCCTGATCGTCGAAGACAACGCCGCCAACATGCGTCTGGCCCGGCTGCTGCTCACCAGTGCCGGGCACAGTGTCGTGTGCGCGGCCGATGCGGAAACCGGCCTGAAACTGGCGCGCGAGCGGCAGCCGGCGCTGATTCTCATGGACATCCAGTTGCCGGGAATGGATGGCCTGAAGGCCACCTCGCTGCTCAAAAGCGATGCGCTGACAGCGGCGATCCCGGTGATCGCGCTCACCGCCATGGCCATGAAGGAAGACGAGGAAAAAACCCGCCTGGCGGGCTGCAATGCCTACATTATCAAGCCGTTACGCTACAAAGAGCTCTACCGGGTCATCGATACGTTGCTGCAAAACAATCTGCCTCAACAGCCCTCTACTTGAGCTCTTTCCATGTCCGACATTGCCGCTACTTTATTGATCGTCGACGATGAACCGCATGTCTGCAAATTGCTGCAGATCCTGTTGCAGAACCAGGGGTATCAGACATTAACGGCCGGTTCGGGCGAAGAAGCCCTGCTCATGGTTGCGCAACAACCGCCGGACTTGATCCTGCTCGATATCATGATGCCGGGCATGGACGGTTTCGAAGTCGCCCGCCAGCTGAAAACGGACAAAGCCACCTCGAACATCCCGATCATCATGCTGTCCGCCCTCGGCGAGCACAGTGCGCGGATTTCCGGGCTGGAAGCGGGCGCCGAAGATTTCCTCAGCAAACCGGTGGAGAGCGCCGAGTTGTGGCTGCGGGTGCGCAACCTGCTGAGGCTCAAGGCGTTTGGCGATTACCTGAAAAGCCACAGTCTGATGCTGGAAGAGCAACTGCAACAGCGCACCATCGACCTCGAGCGTTTTCGTTCGGCCATGGACGCGTCGTGCGACGCGATTTTCCTGATCAACCGCAGCACCATGCGGCTGATCGAGTTCAACCGCCGTGCCTGCCAAGTGCTTGGCTACACCACTGAAGAGCTCCTGAGCAAGACACCGGCCGATCTCAGTGACGACTCCACCGAAGAACTGGAGGTTTTGTACGACCAGATCATCGCCGGCCGAGGCCCCATTGAAGCCACGGAAACGCAGATCCGCTGCAAGGACGGCAGTTTCCTGCCGGTAGAAATCCACCGCCAAGCCTTTAAGACCGGGGATGACTGGATCATCGTCGGCATTGCGCGAGACATTACGCAGCGCAAGGAAAACGATCAGCGCATGCTGAAAATGGCGCATTACGACACGTTGACCGGGCTGCCCAATCGCAAACTATTCTTCACCACCTTGCAAATGGGGTTGACCCAGGCGTCGCTCAGTCATTGGCAACTGGCGGTGGTGACCGTCGACCTGGACGACTTCAGCAGCGTCAACGAAACCTGGGGCCACCTGCTGGGCGATCGAATGCTGGCGGAGTTGGGCCAGCGACTGACCAACTGCCTGAATGTGAGCGACACTCTGGGGCGCATGGACGGTGACGAATTTGCGTTGATCCTGATGATTCGCGAGGGCCAGGTGGACCCGCTGCAAACCGTCGAGCGCATACGCGAAACACTGCGCGAGCCTTTTCAGCTCGGTGGCCAATCAACCGCGATGACCGCCAGCATTGGCATTGCTCTGTACCCGGATGACGGGGACGACGCACATGGGTTGATCAAGCACGCGAACACCGCCATGCACCGGGCGAAGAAGATTGGCCGGGATACTTATCGGTTCTACACGGCGCAAATGAATGAAGAGGCCTCGGCGCGACAATCGATGGAAACCGCGTTGCGTGAGGCGGTGAAGCAGCAGGCGTTCGAGCTGTTTTACCAACCCAAGATCGGCTTGGCCGACGGCCGAGTGTGCGGGCTTGAAGCGCTGTTGCGCTGGCCGCGTCCGGGGCAGGCGAATGTCTCGCCGGCGGTGTTCGTGCCGATACTGGAAAGCCTAGGGCTGATTACCCAGGTCGGCAATTGGGTGATCACCCGTGTATGCAAGCAAATCGCCGATTGGCAAGGCGCAGGGAAAGGGGCATTCCAGGTGGCGGTTAACGTCTCGGGCCAGCAGATCATCGAAGGTGATCTGATCGCCAGCATCCGCCAGGCCCTGATCGATCATCAGATCGAACCCCACTGGCTTGAGATCGAGCTGACGGAAAGCTCGCTGATGGAGAACACGGCGCACACCATCGCCAGCTTGCAGACCCTGCAACAACTGGGGGTCAAGGTGTCCATCGACGACTTTGGCACCGGTTATTCAAGCCTCGCGTACCTGCGGCGGTTTCCGATCGACAAACTCAAGATCGACATCGCGTTCATCCGTGAAGTCACGAGTAACCCCCAGGACGCGGCCATTGCCAGGACCATCATCGAATTGGCCCACAGCCTCAACCTGCAAGTGGTCGCCGAAGGGGTGGAGACCCCCGAGCAACTGGCGTTCCTCACGGCCAACGGTTGTGATCAGGTGCAAGGCTATCTGTTCAGCCGGCCACTGCCCGTCACGGAGTTGGAGTCTTTTCTGCAGGGGCAGCAGTGCTTCACCTGATCCATTTCAGCGGGATCAGGCAAGAATTCAGCAGAATGCAACCATCGCTCCGACCCACCCAAGTCGTACCCTGTACGCACCACGGCGCCATTTAGCCGCCAAGTCCCCCAGACGGTCGACGCTCAATCGACCGCTCCTGTCATCCACTTGAACGATTCAGCAACCACGCTACTCCTCTTGTATTCAACATCCGACTCAAAAGGCGATCGCAATGACCAAGACTTACAGCTATGCCGCGCAAGGCGCCAAGGACTCGCTCAAGCCTTTCACCTTCGAACGTCGCGCCCCGGGCGCTGATGATGTGCAGATCGATATCCTCTATTGCGGCGTCTGCCATTCCGACCTTCACACCGTAAAAAACGAGTGGCACAACACGATGTATCCGTCGGTGCCAGGCCATGAAATTGTGGGCCGTGTGACCGCCGTTGGCGCGAACGTCAGCAAGTTTAAAGTCGGTGATCTGGCTGGCGTCGGTTGCATGGTCGACAGCTGCCAGCACTGTGCGTCGTGTGCGGAAGGTGACGAGCAATATTGTGAAAGTGGCTTCACCGGCACTTACAACGGCCCGGTGTTTGGCGGCGAGAACACCTTCGGTGGTTACTCGGACAATATCGTGGTGAAGGAGAAGTTCGTTCTGCGCATCTCCCACGGTGACGCCAATCTGGCCGCTGTCGCGCCGCTGCTGTGCGCCGGCATCACCACGTATTCGCCGCTGCACCACTGGAAGGTTGGTCCTGGCAAGAAAGTCGGCGTGGTCGGTCTCGGCGGTCTGGGGCATATGGCAGTGAAGATTGCGCATGCCATGGGCGCACATGTTGTGTTGTTCACCACGTCGCCGAACAAGCGTGAAGACGGTTTGCGTCTGGGCGCCGATGAAGTGGTGGTGTCGAAGAATCCGGATGAGATGGCCAAGTTTGCCAACACCCTGGATTTCATCCTCAACACCGTCGCTGCGCCACATGATCTGGACGCGTTCCTCGGCCTGCTGAAGCGCGATGGCACGATGACGCTGGTCGGCGCGCCGGACAGTCCGCATCCATCGCCGTCGGTGTTCAACCTGATCTTCAAGCGCCGCAGTCTGGCCGGTTCGTTGATTGGCGGGATTCAGGAAACCCAGGACATGCTGGATTTCTGCGCCCAGCACGGGATTGTTTCGGATATCGAGATGATCAACATTCAGGACATCAACGAAGCCTATGGCCGGATGTTGAAGGGCGATGTGAAGTATCGGTTTGTGATTGATATGAGCAGCCTCAAGAAAGAAGCCAACGCTGCTTGATTGCTCTGCTCCACTGTGGCCTGGCCGGATTAGTCAGGCCGCAATGGACTGTCTGTCTAACCTTGTTTTTCGCTTGTATTTCTTTTCGCGATTTGCTGTAACGCTCTTCTGATCGGCGCCATCATCTGTGAGGCGTTGAACCATTTAGGTTTTTCCACTTGTTCCTGTTTGATTAATTCTAAAAGCTCTTCTTCTATGAAGATTTCTTTTGAGTTTATCAAGGTGTAAGTGTTTTGAATGGTGTCAGATTGGAAGCGTGAGTCCGGGCATTTAATGCCTGTGATTAATAATTTGTCAAACTCGTGTAGCCCTCTTTTGCCTTTTGACTCATCCAGGAATATTGCGCCGCTACAGAAGGCGGCAAAGCGACCTGCTACCGGTAAGTACAGTCCTTCTTTGTTATGTTCTTTATTCAGTGCTGAAGCGAGATGCAGGAAGCCATAGAGGCAGTTGGATGAGATGTTGGTTGATGAAATTTCGCAGATTTGTTGAATGTTGGCTTTTAGAATCCAGCCCCATGTCGTACCGCCTCCAATTCTATCAGCATAGAGTTCTTGTGCTTTTGATTCCTGCGTTGGGAGATGCCCAACAATAATATGAACCAGTTCGTGTGCGTATGCAGCAAGCGTTGCAATCAATATAGAGGGGAAATAGTAGTCATCTATGTTTTGAGGCTGCAGGCCTCCCTTGGTTGGGGTGTTTTTCAATAGATTGTGTACAAATGCAATAGGTACTGATATTCGAAATGTCGATTTTTTTTGACCCTTCTGTCCACTTTCAATTTGAGTGGCTGCAGGAAACGAGTCGGACCCTATTGAAAAACTATAAATGAATGCATGCCTTGCGTTTGTCGGTACGCGCTTGAATGCAATTGTGGTTGCTGCACGAATAACGTGATCCGACTTCAGACAAGCGTGAAGGAGGGCCGCGCGCTCAATCTCGCTAATGACGCCTGAGTATTCATTTGAGTAGTTTTCTACTTTTTTTTTCATCTCGTCGTGACGTGGTTTGGATTTTCTAGTCATTTTATGTATCAATTCGTTATGGTGGGGCTTGTGTCGCCGGGGAGTATCCCCTGCTTCACTTAATAAATGACTCCGTGCGACATAGGTAACGTAAGAAAAATAAGGCACGTAGTGGCTGCGAAAATAAAAGAAAGTGCAACTGCAATTGCTCTATGTAGGCCAGGGGCGTCCTTCAATCGTCCATAGCAATAAAGTACGCAAAGTGCCAGAAATAAGTAGCTGAGTACTATTAGAATGTGTCCAAGAGCATGAGCAAAATTCGGGTTTTCGAGTTTGATTGCAGGGATGTTTTTTACGGTGTATCCAGCGTAAAAAACGCCAGCAGAAATTCCCACATTTCGGATGCTATCAAATAATTCTTTGATCGTGTTTGAGGTCAGAAATGGGAGGTTCATTTAATTTTAGCCTTTGAGTAGTGGGGGTTGGGCTTTTTAAATAGACTCGAAAGTGTCATTCAGATGGCAGAGCAGGCCGTTGAGTGACCTGCTTTTTATGAATTTAAATCAATGTGTCATAATCATCTTCTTAACTTCCCCTTCTTTTATTACGAACCTGGTAGAAATCATTCCACCTTGCGTAGAAAGCCCGTAAGGAGAGGGCGCTTCCCATATCACTGAGCCGAAGATGAGATATTCGCCTGCCGCCACGTTCTCAAATGAAAAATTGCCCGAGCCATCAGCAACGGTGGTGCGGTTATAAGGTTGGGCTCTAGGGTCTGGCTCTTTCAGTTGCTGGCGTGCTTGTACAGCCTGAAAACGGGTGAGGTTATAACTGGTGACTGGGGCGAAGAAGATGGTGCTACCTGCACCATATTTCACATCCCCTCCACGGGTTTTCATGAAAATTTGCCCTTGGACCGTCGCTGTGCCTTCGGTCTTGAGCACTGCGTATTCGGTGGATGAGTAAGGCGCTTCTACAACCTTTTGTGGTGCTGCACATCCGGCCAGGAGGGAGCTGGCGATTAACAATCCGCAAAGAGTCCTGTGTTTCATGATGTTGCTCCATTGTTTTGGCGGATCTTACCAAGTGAAATGGCAGCTTGCCATTACTCAGCCGGCTTACGCCTGTTGCACGATTGAAGCGCGTGCGATCCTGTGCTGGGCAGATGCCTGAGACCGATAGCCTCAAAGACAAAAGATTCTCCCTATCACGCTCTAACACTGCGCCTATTAGCAGTCCCCTCCAGACGGTCTAGTCTTACCGTTGCGCCAGCGCATGCTGGCCGCTTAATGACCTGATAACGAGATAAGAAAGAGTCACAGGCTTGCCGTGGGCCCGCGTGCTGGCGAATCGATCGCCCATTTCTGGAATTCCCGTGTGGCCTTATGGGCAGTTGATCGAACTGCCTGGCCCAGCAGCCTATGTCCTTGATTTCACTCATTGCTATTGCAGGCCCGTCGGGCCGGGTAGCTGGATGAACACGACCAAAGGTAGCTCTTACATGGCAACTGAATCGAAATGCCCGTTCAATCACGCCGCTGGCGGTGGCACGACGAACCGCGACTGGTGGCCGAATCAACTGAACCTGAAGATCCTGCACCAGCACTCGTCCCTGTCCGATCCCCTGGACGAGGGCTTCAACTATGCCGAGGCGTTTAAAAAACTGGATTTTGCGGCGGTCAAAGCGGACTTGAATGCGCTGATGACCGACTCGCAAGACTGGTGGCCGGCGGACTTCGGTCACTACGGGCCGTTCTTTATTCGCATGGCCTGGCACGCGGCCGGTACGTATCGCACCGGTGACGGGCGTGGCGGGGCGGGTTCGGGTCAGCAACGCTTTGCACCGCTCAACAGTTGGCCGGACAACGTCAGCCTCGACAAGGCGCGGCGGCTGCTGTGGCCGATCAAGCAGAAGTATGGCCAGAACATTTCCTGGGCGGACCTGATTGTTCTTACCGGCAACGTGGCGCTGGAGTCCATGGGCTTCAAGACTTTTGGTTTCTCTGGTGGCCGTCCCGATGTGTGGGAGCCGGACGAAGACGTGTACTGGGGTTCCGAAACCAAGTGGCTCGGCGGCGACACCCGCTACGACAAGGCAAATCCTCCCGTGGAAGCGCCGGGCGACGGTCCTCTGGTAGCCGAGCCGGGGAAAAACGAGGAGAGCCGTACCGACCACGGCCGCAACCTTGAGAACCCGTTGGCCGCTGTGCAAATGGGCCTGATCTACGTCAACCCTGAAGGCCCGGAAGGCGAGCCCGACCCGGTCAAGTCTGCCCTGGACATCCGCGAGACTTTCGGCCGCATGGCCATGAACGATGAAGAAACCGTGGCGCTGATCGCCGGCGGCCACGCCTTCGGCAAGACCCACGGCGCCGGACCTGCCGACAATGTCGGTGCAGAGCCGGAAGCGGCGGGCCTGGAACAACAGGGCTTCGGCTGGAAGAACAGTTTCGGCACCGGCAAAGGGCCGGACACCATCACCAGCGGCCTGGAAGTGACCTGGACCACCACGCCAACCAAGTGGAGCAACAACTACCTGGAAAATCTGTTTGGCTTCGAGTGGGAACTGACCAAAAGCCCGGCCGGCGCGCACCAGTGGACTCCGAAAAACGGCGCTGGCGCCGGGATCATTCCAGATGCTTTCGATCCGTCGAAACGGCGTAACCCCACCATGCTGACCTCGGACCTGGCGCTGCGTTTCGACCCGATCTACGAGCCGATTTCCCGACGCTTCCTTGAGAATCCGGACCAGCTTGCTGACGCGTTCGCCCGCGCCTGGTTCAAGCTGATCCACCGCGACATGGGGCCGCTCTCGCGTTACCTCGGTCCGGAAATGCCGGCTGAAGAATTGCTCTGGCAGGACCCGATTCCGGACCTCGATCACGAGGTGGTCAACGACAGCGACATCGCTGCACTCAAGAGCAAAGTGCTGGCCTCGGGGCTGAGCGTTTCGCAACTGGTCTCGACCGCGTGGGCGGCGGCTTCGACTTTCCGTGGCTCCGACAAACGCGGCGGCGCCAACGGTGGACGCTTGCGTCTGGAACCGCAGAAATCCTGGCAAGCCAACCAGCCTGATCAATTGGCCAACGTGCTGGGGAAACTTGAGGGCATCCAGCGCGAGTTCAGCAACGGCGGCAAGAAAATCTCCCTGGCCGATCTGATCGTGCTGGCCGGCAGCGCTGGCGTTGAGCAAGCGGCGAAAAACGCGGGCCACAACGTGACAGTGCCGTTTACGCCAGGACGGATGGACGCGTCGCAAGAGCAAACCGACGTCGAATCGTTCGGCTTCCTCGAACCGATCGCCGACGGCTTCCGCAACTACCTCAAAACCCGCTACAGCGTACCGGCCGAGCACCTGTTGATCGACAAGGCGCAGCAACTGACCCTCACCGCGCCAGAACTGACCGCATTGATCGGCGGCCTGCGGGTGTTGAACACCAACGTCGGGCAAACCAGGCACGGCGTCTTCACCCAGCGGCCAGAAGCGTTGACCAACGACTTCTTCACCAACCTGCTGGACATGGGCGTGGAGTGGAAGCCGACGTCGGATGCGCAGGAACAGTTCGAAGGACGGGACCGCAAAACCGGTGCAGTGAAGTGGACGGCGACGCGGGTTGACCTGGTCTTCGGTTCACACGCGCAGTTGCGTGCGTTGGCCGAGGTGTATGCCAGCAGCGATGCGAAGGAACGGTTTGTTAAGGACTTCGTGGCTGCATGGGTCAAGGTGATGAACCTTGATCGGTTTGATTTGAAGTGATTTAAGCAGCCAACAGCCCGCTGAACCGGTGGCGGTCAGCGGGCTTTTTTTTGCCCTGCATTTATACAACCCCCGTAGGAGCGAGGCTTGCCCGCGAAGGCGATGTGTCAGTCAACATCAATGTTGGATGTACCGCCGCCTTCGCGAGCAAGCTTCGCTCCTACAAGGTCGTGGTGATCTGATCCGTATTTTCCGGTGCCATCTGCCTCTGTAACCAGATCAGCCCGAGTCCCACAATGCCTCACCGGCCCGGCCGCCTGAAGTGAACACACTTCACTGCGCCTGTTGCGCCGCAAACTCAAGTGGTAGGAGGCCTTATGGCTAAGATGGCGATTTTCCTGGGTGGGTTTCTGGTGCTGACCATTTTGATTGGCGTCCTTGCCACGATTTCTCCGACGTGAAGAAACAAAAAGCCCGCTGAACCGGTGACGATGAGCGGGAATTTTTGTAGGCAGCTGTTTAGTCAGTTGCCATCCGCAACCTTGCGTTCAATCTCATCAACCTTCTTCTGCAGCTCCTCCGCATCCTGCTCTTTAACCCGAGTAGAGGAGGGTGTAATCACTTCATCCACGCCTCGGGTATCGTCATCTCGATCCTCAAGATCGCGTTCCACCACATTCACCGGCTTGCCGGATGCATCGGTGGGCGTTGCTTTCGATTCATCGTTCATTTCGCATACCTCCATTGACCGTAATCATTGGAGGCACCGATATCGCGGGAGTTCGAGTTTTCTACGATTCACTCTCGCGCCAGCGCCGTGCCTGAACCAGCACTGCCGGGGCAAAGTGCAGCATCACCATGCGCACCAGGTGATGGGTCAGGATGAACACCACATTCAGCCCACCACTGAATGCGACGATGGCGATGGTTTCGATGGCGCCGGGCATGTAGGCCAGCCACAGCGACAACGGATCGCTGCCCAGCACTCGCGAGGCCAGGACTGCAAATGCGGCGGCGATGAGCACCATCAGCGAGACGGACATCACGCCGGAGCGCCCATGGCGGACCAGATCCGCCAGGGAAATATCCTTGAATTTGGAACCGATCAGCGTGCCGAGGATGACGGTGGCGAAGTTGACGCTCCAGGGCGGCATCTGGAAGTCCGGCAGGAAACCCATCTTGACGTAGACGCCGGTGGCGACGATGGCGGTGAGCATGAACGGTGCCGGAACGCCGATGCGCAGGAGCACGCGACCGATGCCGATGCACAAGGCGATCAGCGACAGAACGATCACCAAGGTGCCCGTGAGCAATGGCGAGGCTTCGGCGAGCACCAGGTTGGTTTGTGCAGGGATGAGAAAACTGACCAGCACGGTAATCGACAGCAACCGCACCAGGTGCACGACGATCACTTTGCCGGACGCCCGCTCAGACTCCAGCAAATCGAACACCGCCGCGAGGGCGCCGGGGTAGACGGCCAGCAGCGAGTCCTTGAGGTTCCAGCCAGACACCCGGAACAGCCAGAAACCGGCCACGGTGATCTGCACGGCCAGGCACACAAACAGAAAGCCCAGGCTCGGGAGCAGCGCGGCGGCGGTGTGGCTGTCCCAGGCCTTGAACATCAGGCCGGTGGCGATTCCGAGCACGACTTGTACGTAGCCGAGGCCCAAAGGCACGGTCGGCGCAAAGTGCAGGTTGCTGGCGATCAGTGCGCTCGTGAGGATGGATCCGAGCAACAGGCCGTGGGGCACGCCGGCGTATTGCAACGCCGCGCCTACCCCTGTGGCGATGAGCAAACACAGTAGGGTTTTCATGAGTCTTCCTTGATTCTAGTTGTTTCTCAATGTTTCAAACCATGCACGTTCTCCCATTGATTCGCCTGCAGCGTCAAGCAAAAGGCGCTGCGCTTATTCCACAGGCGTCGGAATCTGCATCGGCGCGCTTTCCCCCATCGTGCTGTATTGCTCACGCAGGGCGCGCAGTTCTTTGGTCCCGAGCTTGTCCAGGCACAGTGCCGCGTTTTGCGCTTCGTGGGTGGCGCGAAGCAGCTCGTCGATTTTCAAATGCAGAATGTCGTTGTCGCGGTTTTGGGTGTTTTGAATCAGGAAAACCATCAGGAAGGTGATGATGGTGGTCGAGGTGTTGATGATCAGTTGCCAGGTGTCGTTGTAATGGAAATACGGCCCGGTGCACGCCCAGATGCCGATCAGGGCAATGGCGAGCAGGAAGGTTTTGGAGCTGCCGGCCCAGTTGGAGAGGGATTGACAGAATTTTGCGAATTTCATGGCCGTGGTTCCTGAGGGTGGGTGAACCATGGACTGCGGCGAGTTCTTGAAATTCTTTTTTACATTTAGACAGTCCGACGAAATGTCGTTTTTTTGGCTGGAGGTGTCTGGCTTGCGGGCTGTGGTGGTGTTGAGGGTCTCTTCGCGGGCGAGCCTCGCTCCTACAGGGGAGGAGGTGTTGGTCGGGGGCGGGACTGGCTGAGCAGTTGTCTGAAGGCTTGTTTGTCGATCGGGCGGCTCATGTAGAAGCCTTGCACTTCGTGGCATTGATCGGCGCCGAGGATGTTCAGCTGTTCTTCGGTTTCGACGCCTTCGGCGGTGACAGTCAGGCCCATGGCTTTGCCCAGCCCGATGATTGCCTGCACCACGGCGCGGTCGTTGCCGCCGCTGCCCATCGAGGCGATGAAGCGTTTGTCGATTTTGATGCCATCGAACGGGTAGGCGCGCAGGTAGCCCAGCGAAGAATAGCCGGTGCCGAAGTCGTCCATGTTCAGGCGCACGCCGAGTTCCTTCAAGGCATTCATGGTGGTGAGGGCGCCGTCGATGTCGTTGAGCATCACGTTTTCGGTGATCTCCAGTTCGAGACGGCTGGCCGGGAAGCGCGTTTCGACCAGTACCTCGCGGACATCCTCGACCACGTCGCTGCGGGCGAATTGGGCCGGGGACAGGTTGACCGATAGCATGAGGTTGTCCGGCCAGGTGAGCGCGGTCTCACAGGCTTCGCGCAGGACCCAGCGACCCAGCGGCACGATCAGGTCAGTTTGTTCGGCCAACGGAATGAACAAGTCCGGCCCCAGCAGCCCTTGGCTCGGATGCTGCCAGCGGACCAGCGCTTCAACCGAGACGATTTCCTTGCCGTCCACTTTGTAGCGCGGCTGGTAATGCAGCACAAACTCATGTCGTTGCACCGCCAGCCGCAGGTCGTTTTCCAGTTGGCGACGATGCTGGATCTGGTCGCTCATGTGCGCTTCGAAATAGCACCAAGTGTTTTTACCGTCGGACTTGGCCTTGTACAGGGCAATGTCGGCACAGCGGATCAGTTCGCTGGGCACATAACCCAGGCGTCGGCTGAGGGCGATGCCCAGGCTCGCGCCGATATGCAGGGCGTGCTGTTCATAGTGGATGGGCCGGTGCAGGCTTTCGATCAGCCGAGAGCAGAACTTGTCGACCTCGCTGCGGCTGTCCATGTTGTGCAGCACCACGACAAACTCATCGCCACCCAGCCTGGCCACGATGTCATGGTCGCGGGTGCACTCGCGCAAACGCGCGCCGACTTCCTGCAACACCACATCGCCAGCGGGATGGCCGAGTGAATCGTTGATCGGTTTGAAGTTGTCCAGGTCGAGCATCAATAACGTCAGCGGCGCCGAGTGCTCCTTGAGCAGCAAGGCCTCTTCCAGATAGCGCGCGAGCTTGTTGCGGTTGGGCAGTCCGGTCAGCGCGTCGTGCATCGACAGGTGCTGGATTTGCGCGTGGGCGGCGACTTCATCGGTGATGTCGCTGGCCGTACCCCGGTAACCAGCGATGCGCTGGTTGTCGAAGATCGGTCGCGCAGACACCCGGCAGTAGCGCTGTTCCCCGGTCTGATCGCGGTAGGTGCAGCGCAGGTCGCTGACACTGGTTTCTTCGGTCAGTTTGTTCAGCCACAGGGCCAGCGGTGTGGTGTCGCAATACAGCAGTTGCTCGATGTTCAGTCCCAGCCATTGTTGATCGGAGAAGCCCGTGACGGCGCTGAAGCGTCCGGACAAGTAGGTGATGAACTGGCGCTGATCGATTTCCCAGATCCAGTCGGACGCCGCTTCCGCCACCGCGCGAAAGCGCTCTTCACTGGCCTCCAAAGCGTGATTGGCGGTTTCCAGCGCCTGGTTGGAGGCTTGCAACACTTCATAACTGCTGTCGACGTATCGGGACGAGCGCAGCGCATAGCGGAAGAAATATGCGGTCAGCAACATCAGCAACACCAAGGTCCCACCCAAGGTTGGCAACAACGACCACAACAAATGCTTGCCGGGCCGATCGAGTTCGGCGATCAGGCTGTAGCCGGTGCTGTCCAGCGGCACTTGCTGCTGGTTTTTGGCGAGGGAGCCATCGAGGGCGAGTTTCAGATTTTCCAGACCATAGCTGGTGCCGAGGGCATGCAGTTTGGCCGTGCTCAGTTGATCGACGAACACGAGCACTGACGTGGTTTTCGGATCTTCAATCGGACGCTCGTCATTCGGCATGATCGCCTCGGCGGTCAACAATGCGGGCGCTCCTTCGAACATCGTGTACAGGCTCACCGGTTTGGTCAGTTCCTCCTGGCTCTGGACCTGCTCGATCAACGCGGCGGCAGACGCCGTCAGGTAACTGGAAAATTCCTCTTGGACCAATTGCCCGCGAATCACCGCGTATTTGGTGCGTGCCCGATCGAGCACGAACACGCCCTCGTAGCCATCGCTGGTGAACATGGTTTTGCCCATGTTCTGCTGGGTGTACGCCCAGTCAGTGTCCACTTCGCCGTTCAAATGGTCATAGGCGGAGGTCCAGAAGGCGTAACTGGTGATGTAGTTTTTCGACGCGGTGATGCGGTTTTCCAGCGCGCGGGCGGTGTAGAAACGGGTGTCGTTGATGTCTTCGGCGTCGAGGCCGGTGGCGATGCTGAACAGCGCGCCGACCACCATGCACACGCCGACGATAAACAGAATCGCCATCGCAAAAGCCAGGCGTCGGGTTACAAGGTTTTGTCGCGTGGGAGCGGGGGCCGTATAGGCTGAGACATCCATGCACTCGTCCTTGATCCATTGTCGCGGCGGGTGGGCGGCCCTGGCTGATGCACTGGTCAGGCTGCCCGGCGATCCAGTCATTTGCGACGGTCGCTGATGAATCTATGGGCGTGAGTATAGGTGGCGTGGGGGAGAGTGTTGGGATCGTTGGGAATTGGCGGTGCTGGCCTGGCGCCTTCGCGGGCAAGCCTCGCGCCTACAAGGGATCTTCTACTCCTCGTAGGAGCGAGGCTTGCCCGCGAAGAGGCCCACCCAGCAACCACAAAACCCGGATCAATTCGAGGTCCGTCATCCTGAGATAGACTCAACAAGGTGCATCAACCGGCAGGAGTGACCACTGTGGCGCGATTCAAATGGATTCGCTGATCACCGCAGCAGCGCGAGCACTGGCGGCGGGTGATCCCCTCGGTGCGCTGAACCGCATCGCCTTGCGTGAAGACGCGGCGGCGTTGGCCCTGCGGGGCATTGCGATGGCGCAGCTCGGCGAGCTTCTGCGAGCACGGACACTGGTGCAGCGAGCAGCGCGGGCCTTCGGGCCAAAAGAGGCGTTGGCGCGAGCGCGATGTGTGGTCGCCGAGGCCGAGATCGCGTTGGCGTCACGGGACCTCGGTTGGCCGGTCAAGAAGCTCGATGCCGCACGACTGACGCTTGAGGCCCACGGCGATTTCGTTAATGCCGCTCATGCGCGGTATCTGGAGATTCGGCGTCTGCTGCTGATCGGACTCCTGGATGAAGCGCAGCACACACTCGCCGAACTCGATCCCGCGCCGTTGCCGCCAGCCCTGCGTGCGGTGCATGAATTGGTGATGGCCGGAATCGCGATGCGGCGCCTGCAATCCAACACCGCACGGGCGGCCCTGACCCGAGCCGAAGCGGCCGCCCGTGATGCCGCGATCCCGGCACTGACTGCCGAGGTCGAGCACGCCACGCTGATCCTCGACACGCCCGTCGCGCGGCTGATTGCCCATGGTCAGGAGCGACCGGTGTTGCTGGCGGAAGTTGAAGCGCTGCTCGCCTCGACGTCGCTGGTGGTGGACGCCTGCTGCTACAGCGTGCGCGGTGCTGGCATGTCGGTTTCTCTGGCTTCACGGTCGGTGTTGTTCGCCATCGTTCGGGCGCTGGCCGAGGCCTGGCCGGGCGACGTGTCGAGAGAATCGCTGATCGCCCGGGCCTTTCGCCTGAAGCTTGGCGATGAGTCCCATCGCGCCCGTTTGCGCGTCGAAGTCGGGCGCCTGCGTGCGGCGCTGGAACCCCTGGCCAGCGTGACCGCTACCTCGCGCGGTTTTGCGTTGGTGGTGCGCGGTGAAAGTGACGTCGTGCTGTTGGCGCAGCCTGTCGAGGAGAAATACGCAGCGTTGTTCGCGTTTCTTGCCGATGGCGAATCGTGGTCGAGCTCCGCTCTGGCGCTGGCGCTCGGCACCAGTCAACGCAGCGTGCAACGGGCACTCGATACGCTGGCGGCGGAGGACAAGGTGCAGTCATTCGGACGTGGCCGGGCGCGGCGCTGGATGACCCCGCCGGTGCCCGGTTTCGCGACGACTTTGTTACTCACGGCGCCGCTGCCCAGTGATTAGGATCACCTCACCAACCCGTGACTGAGGAAGCGATCATGAAAAACTCAACAGCTGAAATACTCCGTGAATATGGACCCTTTGCCGGTGTCGACGCCGTGCATGGCGTGACCTGGGACGGCCAGCGTGTCTGGTTCGCCAGCGGCGAAAAACTCAACGCCCTCGACCCGGCCAGCGGCCAGACCTTGCGCTCCATCGACGTCACCGCCGATGCCGGCACTGCGTTCGATGGTGAGCACTTGTTCCAGATCGCCGCCGATCGCATCCAGAAAATCGACCCCAAGACCGGCCGCGTGCTGCACACCATCCCCGCACCGGGCAACAGCGATTCGGGCCTCACTTGGGCCGAAGGGACACTGTGGGTGGGCGAGTACCGCGACCGCAAGATTCATCAGATCGACCCTGAGACCGGCGCGATCCTGCGCACCATTGAGTCCAACCGTTTTGTCACCGGCGTGACCTGGGTCGAAGGCGCGTTGTGGCATGGGACCTGGGAAGGTGATGAGAGCGAATTGCGGCGGATTGACCCGACCACCGGCGAGGTGTTGCAGAGCGTGAAAATGCCGGCGGGGGTGGGTGTTTCGGGGCTGGAGTCGGATGGTGGCGATCAGTTCTTTTGCGGCGGTGGTGGCAGTGGAAAAGTGAGGGCGGTGCGGCGGCCGAGATGAGCCCGTATGAATAGTTCTGCGGAGACTGTGATGGCTTCTTCGCGAGCAGGCTCGCTCCCACAGGTGACCGCGTTCTCCCGAAAGGAATGCGGCCAAGTGTGGGAGCGAGCCTGCTCGCGAAGAGGCCCGCACAGACAAAGAACACTCCGAAATGTGCCGTATGATTGCGTCTCCCCCCAGCCAGCCACAAGGACCACCCCATGGCTTCCAGCAAACGCGAACAAGCCCACATCGAACGTCGCCTCGTCGCAACCCTGACCGAAGCCTGTGAAACCGCCAAAGCCGAAATCATCGGTTTCACCTGGCTAACCCACGAAGTCGACTACACCCGTTTCCCCTCCAGCCTGCGGGTGATCTGGGTCTTCAATACCGAAGCCGAGAAAAATCAGGCATTGGCCAACGGGCAGGGCGCGCGCATGGTCGAACTGACCACGTTCGCGTTAACCGAAGCAGAAGTGCTCGTCAGCCCGGTAGCCGCTCATGTGCAGTTCGACTCCGAAGAGCAATGCCAGCGAGTCAACGGCGGGAACTGGGTGCAACGCTTGGCGCCCAAGCGTTCGACGGGTGTGTGACCTACGCGATCAACGTAGGAGCTGCCGAAGGCTGCGATCTTTTGATCTTGCTTCTCGGGTGCTGCCAAAGACGCCAAAAGATCGCAGCCTTCGGCAGCTCCTACAGGGAACGAATTTCAACGCCATAACCGCACTCACAATCCGGCGCTGATCAACTTGAGGTACTCGGGGCTTTCGGAAATTGAGTTGTGCCCAACCCCCGCAATAACCTTCATCGACGCCACACCTGGATTGAAATGCCCATAGAGCCGATCTGTGCTCGAACGCGGGATCACTTCGTCGTTTTCAGCGGCGATCAAGAGCGTCGGCACGCTGATGTGTTCGGCGTATTTGCCTGAGTCAAAGGTGTCCTTCAACAACCACTTCACCGGAAAAACCGGGTACTGGCGAACGGCGAGTTCCAACAGGCTGTTGTAGGGCGTGATCAGAATCAGCCGCGCCGCCGGGCGTTGGCTGGCGAGGCGAATGGCGACGCCGGTGCCGAGGCTGCGACCGACCACCGCCACCTGTGGATGTTCGGCGTAAACCCGGTCAAACAAATCCAGGGCATCGCGCGCGATGGCCTCTTCGGAAGGCGAGCCGGAACTGCCACCGTAGCCCCGGTAATGCAGCAGGTAGATCGCCTGATCCGGGAACGCTTCGGAAAACGAAGGCAGGTTTTGCGAGACATCTTCGGCATTGCCGCCAAAGTAGATCAACGCCTTGGGGCCGTCGTAGGGCCTGATGGATACCTGCAAATCCGCGTCGGCTACCGAGAGTTTGAGCACCGTGTCCGCTGTGGTCATTGCGCCGGGTTGCGGGAAGTAGATCAAGGCGCGTTGAAACACGAACAACGCCAGGCACAACAGCAGGTAAAGGGCTGCAAGCGCTACGAGGATGTACACCAGGGTTCGTGGCATTCGGCTGATTTTTCTGGGTGGCATTGACTGCTCGGGGCTGACGACAGCTTTCGCTGATCATTGTCGCAGTCTAGTCCAACATGAGATCAAAAGATCGCAGCCTTCGGCAGCTCCTACGTTGGAATGCGTACACCTGTAGGAGCTGCCGAAGACTGCGATCTTTTGATCTTTTTAGCGTCACATCAGGGTGTTTTGCGGCAACCCCAACAGCCCCGTCAGCGTATTCATGATCACTTGCTGCCGCTCCCGATCCACCTGGTGCAACGCCTCCGCAGCAGCCACATCCGCCGCACAATGCGGGCAAGTCACTTCGTGTGGATGGATGTACTGCAAACACCCACGGCACAGCGCCAATTGCGTCGGCACGCGGCCTTCATCCGGCGATTTCTGGCCCTGATTCGCCCAGGCCAGTTTGATCACCTGACCGCTGTCACTGACGCAACTCACCGTTTCGCCGGTCTCGATGCGCTCGGTGATCAAGTCAAAACGTCCCACAGCGAATGACTTCTGCGCCGCGTCCTCCAGTTTCACAATTCGCTCGCGCAGCCCACGTTTTTGCAGGTCCAGGGCGCGGTAATGGCAGTAGGGATTGTTGCCGGGTTTGCCGAGCAACGAGTGCGAAGTCCAGGTGCAACCGCCACGGCAGACGTCGTTGTAGTAGCAGCTGCGGCAGTAGCCCCACAGGTCATCGACCGAGCGCAGGCGACCGAAGTGCATGCCTTCGCTGTAGTGCCAGATGTCGTGCAGGCTCATGTTGCGCACATTGCCGCCGGAAAAGCCGACGGTGGCCAGCGACGGGCAGCCTTTCACCGTGCCATCGGCCTCCAGCGCCAGCACGGTTTGCCCGGCGGCGCAGCCACTCCAGTGCACGCGTTCGTCGCCGAAACCTCGCCACATGTGCTCATACGGGCCGTAGTAGCCAATGTTGTTGCCCACGTTCATCAGCAGGCCGCGATCGACGCCTTCGCGGTACAGGCGCGCGAGCAACGGCATCACTTCCAATAGTTGATAGGGTTGCAGCAACAGCTCCGGATGATCCACGGCGTTGCCCATGGCGACGGTCAACTGGATCTGCCAGTGGGTGGCGCCGAGGTCGATGATCAGGTTCATCAGTTCGGGCAAGTCGGGCAGGGTGGCGGCGCCGATCTGGGTGTTGACGCTCACCGCCAGCCCGGACTGTTTGGCGCGGCGCAGGGTGTCCACGGCTTTGTCGAATGAGCCGGGCACGTTGCGCACCGCATCGTGCAGCGGCGCCAGTCCGTCCAGCGAGACACCGACGCCATTGAGCCCGGCGTCCACCGCGGCCTGCATTTTTGCTGGGGTGAGGTTGCGGCCACCGGTCTGGATCGCGCAATACATGCCGTGGTCGTGGATGGCCTGGATCAGCCGGGTCCAGTCCTTGCGCAGATAGGCTTCGCCGCCAATCAGGGTGATCTCGCGGGTGCCAAGCGCCGCCAGGGAATCAATGACGTCGAGGCATTCCCGGGTGTTCAATTCATCGGGGCGGCGGTGCCCGGCGCGGGAGCCGCAGTGCAGGCATTTGAGGTCGCAGGCCAAGGTGATTTCCCAGACCACATGCACCGGCACGTAGCGCTTGAGGTCGGTTTCACTGAGGTAGCGGGCAGGGCGATTGTCTGACATGGGAAATCCTTGCGCACCGACATGTGCGCGGCACGAATCCATCGTAGTTGTGGCGAGGGAGCAGGCCCTCGCCACGGATCACTCCAATCACTTCACTGACGGTTTAGCGCGCTTCCAGACGCGCAATTTCCGCGTTCAATTGCTCCAATGCACCGCGCAGGGCGCCGCTGTGAGCCAGTTGCTGTTCGCCCTTGCTCACCACCGATTTCAACTGCGCCAGATCACCACTGGCTTGCGCCTGTTGTACCGCGACGGCGTACAGCGGCAGGGCGTGGTGCGGGTGTTCCGGGGTGATAACGATGGGGGCCGGGCTGACGGCGGCGTGTTTGATCTCATGCCAGATCCCCTGCTCGTTGTACCGATAATCGACAAAACCGCTGATCCAGTCGGCACCGAGGATGCCCCTCAAATGAAAGGTCTGGGCGATCTGGCTGAGCGGGCCGCTCGGGCTGCCATCCAGGGTCAGGATGATGTGGCTCTCGGCCGTCGGAATCAGTTTGACCTCGGAATACGCACCCCACACCCGAGCATGAAAGTGCACGGGCGGATGGGTGGTTTGAACGAGGCTGGCAACCCCGCTGACTTTCTTTTTAACCGTATCCACCAACAGGTCGAGGGTCAGGACCGGGGCGCCGAGCAGATGATTGCTGACGTTGAGGCGTGTGTGAAAAAGTCCGATAGACATGGTGCAACTCCCTTGAGTGTTTTCAGGACAAGCCAGGCACATTGAGTGGCCGGGTCAGCGGCGTTCCAGCCGACTGATTTCGCCCTTGGCGGCTTCCAGTGCACTTTGCAGTTGTGGCTGCTGATCCAGTTGCTGTTTGGCCAGGCTGGCCAGGCTTTTCATCTGCGCCAGGTCACCGCTGGCAATGGCGCTTTGAATTGGCGCGGCGTACAGCGGCATGATCGGCGGATAGGGCGACTGTGGTGGAATCACCGGGCCGGGTTCCAGGGGTGGGAAGGCGCTGGAGCGCACGGTTTCGGCGAGATGGGCGGGCACGTTGTTCACTTCGACCCAGCGTTGGCCATCAAGGTAGGAGTAGTTGGCGACCCCGTCCTTCCAGTCGGTGCCCACCACCAGTTGGATCTTGAAACTCACGATGGAATTGGAGCCCGGGCCACCCTGATTGCCTTGTGCGGTGATCAGGATTTTGCTGACCCCCGGCGACATGACCGTCAGGTAGGTGTATTCGCCCCAGACATCGGAATGCAGATCCAGCGGCGGGTTGGTTGCTTGAGTGATTGCCGCTGTGCCGCTGACTGTTTCTTCAGGGGTAAAGACCAGCAGATTAAGTGCCAGGCTTTGTGCGCCCGGTGCCGAAGTACCAATACGGTAGGCGAGCGGGAACAAGCCGACAGGCTGTTGATTAGAACCAGACATGGTTATTGCCTCCATTGCAATAAGGGGAGAAAACAGAGCTAGTGTTTTTCCTGGCGCGAAACTTCCTTGGCCAGTCTTTCGTAGGCGGTCTGTACCTCTTTGGGTTCAGCTTTGGCTGCGTCGCGTTGTTTCAATAACGCTTTCATCTTTTGCAGATTGCCTTCCGTGATCGCGTCATGGATGGCGGCCCCGTAGGGTGGGATGGGATGAGACGAAGAACTGCTCATAACGACTCCTTCCGTGGTCTGTGTGACACTGCTCCGATCAGCAGTTTTTGCAGTTAAGCAGGACTCTTTGAATATGCAATGGCCAATGAAGGCATAATGCCTGTTAAATTTTTAATGCTCTTTTGTTAATCGCAATGTGTATGGATGTCGCATGGCTGATATTAAGAATGGCGATTAGTAAAAACGTATTCAGCTTTTTCCTCATATATAACTGGCGTCTTTATCGCCATTAATAATGAGATGTTCATATAACGTTTGGCATTAAACTTTATTGTCATTTGATAGGGGTTCAGGACTCAAAACCGGGAGTACGAAATGACCGAGCGCCATCTGATCCACACCGAAACGTTGCACAACGGCTGCAAAATCGAGGTGAAAGCCAAGATCCTGAGGGACGGCTCGCTGGAGATGTTTATCGGGGTTTACCGGCCGGACGGCTCGGTGATTCTGGAAAACAACGATCCATCGCCACATCTGCTGGATATGGAAGCAGCGATGGAGTGGGGCATCGAGATCGCCAGGAAGGCCGCTAACGCTCAGACCGCCTGACCTTCATTCATCGCCAGATAGCGCTTGAACCAGTCCAGCGTGCGGCTCCAGGCGAGTTTGGCGGCGGCTTCGTCGTAGCGAGGCGTGGAGTCGTTATGAAAGCCGTGATTCGCGCCGGGGTAGATGTAGGCTTCATAGGTCTTGCCCGACGCTTTCAACGCCTGCTCGAAGGCCGGCCAACCTTCGTTGATGCGGGTGTCCAGTTCGCCGTAATGCAGCATCAGCGGTGCCTTGATGCGCGGCACATCCTTGGCCTCGGGTTGATGACCATAAAACGACACTGCCGCGCCCAGTTCCGGATAGGCCACGGCCGCCGCATTGACCACGCCACCGCCATAGCAAAAACCGGTGATACCGACTTTGCCGGTGCCCGTCGCATGGTTCATCAGCCACTCGATGGCGGCGAAAAAATCATTCATGAGCTTTTCCGGGTCAACCGTCAGTTGCAGTTCCCGACCCTTGTCATCATTGCCGGGGTAGCCGCCCACCGAGGTCAGGCCATCCGGGGCGAGGGCGATGAAACCAGCCTTGGCCAGGCGCCGTGCGACGTCTTCGATATACGGGTTGAGCCCACGGTTTTCATGCACGACCACCACCGCCGGCAACTTGCCGGTGGCTTTCGCCGGGCGCACCAGATACCCGCGCACCTGGCCGTTGCCCTTGGGCGACGGGTAGGTGATGTACTCGGCGAGAATGTCCGGGTCGGTGAATGCCACTTGCTCGGCCAAGGCGTAATTCGGGCTCAGGGCGGCGAGCAGGGCGGAGGCGGTCAAACCACCCAGGGTGAACAACGCCGCACGGTCGAGAAACTCGCGGCGGCTGATCTGGCCATGCACGTAATAGTCGTAGAGTTCCAGCAATTCGGGGGCGAAGTCTTTTGCGGTCAGGCGGGTCATTGGCCGGTTTCCTGTCGATTCATTCGTAAAGAGCGCCTAGGCATTCGCGACCTTGGCGGTGCGGATGAACAACGCGCGCACCTTGTCCCAGAAGTTGCCGCCCAGCACGAAGAAGCTGCCGATCAGCATGAGATCGCCCAGCAATTGCACCTGCCAGAGGTTTGGCCGCAGCCCCGGCCAGATATTGTCGATATAGGGTTCAAGAAACGCCGCGATCAGCGGCACGCAAAACATGACGAGTCCGATTCGATGCCGAACCGGGCCCACTTCGGCATCTGCGCTGGGCGCCAATGAAGTCACGTAGCCGAACACGCTGCGTTTCAACTGCTGGAACCCGGCCTTGCCCATCACCGCGATCACCAGGATCAGCAGCACTTTGTTGCTGATAAACAGCACTCCGGTCAGTGCCGCGACCTTCGAGCCCGGCACCCCGACCGCAGCGGCGAGCGGCACCATCAGCCATGAGCCCAGCATCAGGCAGAGAATCACGATGCCCAGTTTGAAGCGCCAGCCGGCCGAGTGGGGTTGGGTGGTCATGAGGGTCGCACCTTTGATGGATTGCCGTTGTTTTGCGAGCACTTGAAAAGCGTAGCAGCTGACTCGCGACTGTGAGCAAGTCTGCGTTTTGCAACGCTCGCCTTTCATAGGGACGGCTATGCTCCAGTCATCTTCCTTGGCCGGGGAAAAACCCTATGCATTCACGTGCCGCCATGCTGATCCGGTCGGGGCCGCTTTTGCTGCTGGTGCTCGGCTTCAGCGGCTGCGCGCGCGTCGGGCCGGACTTCCAGCCGCCGGGCGAGGAATGGGTCAAACACTGGAGCACCCCGGCGCTGGAGAAAGCCAGTGAGCGGGGCGACAGCCCGGACCTGCGTCAGTGGTGGCAAGTCTTCAACGACCCGGTGCTTGACCAGTTGATCACTGACGCGGATGCGCACAACTCCAGCCTGAAAATCGCCGGTCTGCGGGTGATGGAAGCCCGGGCGCAATTGGGCATCGCCCAGGCCGGGCGCTATCCGCAATTGCAGCAGGCCAATGTCGATCTGCTGTATGCGGAGCGTCGCCAGTACAGCGGCAGCAATCCGAAGAACAGCCGTTTCTGGCAATTCAGCGAAGGCTTCGACGTCGGTTGGGAGCTGGATTTCTGGGGCCGCTTCAGTCGCGCCATCGAGTCCTCGGATGCCAGTTACTTCGCGGCCCAGGCCAACTATGAAGACGTGCTGGTGCTGCTGCGCGCGCAAGTGGCGGACACTTACTTTTCCATGCGCACCACCGAAGCGCGATTGCGCGTGGCGCGGGACAACACACAGCAGCAAAAGCGCAGCCTGGAGATCACGCGAAAGCTGTTCAACAGTGGCCAGACTGCTGAACTCGACCTGCAACAGGCCAAGACCCAATACCTCGGCACGCTGGCCAGCATTCCCAACCTTGAAGACCAGTTGCATCGAACCCGCAACGCCTTGTCGGTGCTGACCGGGCAGGCGCCGGGCGAACTGCCGCAGGTGACTGAAAACGAGGAGCTGATCCCACTGCTCGACCGCGCGGTGCTGCGAGACGTGCCGGCCAATCTACTGCTGCGTCGCCCCGATGTGCGCGCCGCCGAGTTGAATGTCGCCGCGCAGTCGGCCCTGATCGGCGTGGCCGTCAGTGATTTCTATCCGTCGCTGACCTTGCTCGGCAGCATCGTCTGGACCGCCACTTCTGTGGGCGGTACGCCGAACAATCTGGACTTTGTCGGCGGCCCGAGCCTGCGCTGGAACCTGTTCGATCACGGCCAGATCAGCAATAACGTGCGGGTGCAGGATGCGCGTTTGCAGCAACTGATCGAGTCCTACCGCGACACCGTGCGCCAGGCCGCCCGGGAGGCCGACGATGCCGCCGGCGGCCTGAGCAAGTCTTTGGAACGCGAACGCATCCTGCGCCAGGCCGAGGTCGCGGCCAAGCGCTCGCTGGTGTTGGCGCGGGCGCAGTACACCGAAGGCTTTTCCGATTTTCAGCGAGTGCTGGATGCGCAACGGGCGCTGCTCGAACAACAGGACAACTACCTGGTCAGCCGCAGCAACGCGGTGAGTAATCTGATCGCGCTGTACAAGGCGCTCGGCGGTGGTTGGTACGCCGCGCAACCGATCGTTGATCGCGCCACGCAAAAGCAAATGGAAAAACGCACCGACTGGGGCGACTTGCTCGACGAGCCCACCGCCACGCCGCCAGTCTTTCCCCAGTCCGACAAGGTGAACAAGCATGAGTGAAGCCGCGCAGCCCTCCGTCGAAGCGCCAGCACCCAAGGCGTCAACGCCGGTTGCCGACCCGGCGAAAAAAGGCATCAAGTGGGTGTTGCTGCTGATCCTCATCAGCCTCGCCTGGTACTTGCTGGCTGACCGCTTCACGCCTTACACGCAACAAGCGCGGGTCGGGGCGTTCGTGATTCCGGTGGCGTCGGAAGTGGCCGGCCGGGTGATCCGCGTGAACGTGCGCAACAACCAGGATGTGCGGGCCGGGGACATTCTTTTTGAGGTTGATCCGCAGCCGTACCAAATAGCCGTGGATCGTGCCCGCGCCGACCTTGAATCGACCCGCCGCCAGATCGGCACCAGCACCGCCGGCATCGCTTCGGCGCAAGCCTCGTTGCGTTCGGCCCAGGCCAACGAGCTGAGAGCGCGCCAGGACAGTCAGCGCCTGGAAGGGTTGTATCGCGCGGATAAAGGCACCGTGTCGGTACGCCTGCTGGAAGTGTCCCGAGCCAATCTCGAACAGGCCACCAGCCAGGTCGCGGCGGCGGAGGCCGAAGTGTTAAGGGCGAAGGAACAGGAGGGCGGTAGCGAGGCGGAAAATGCATTGCTGCGTAGCGCCGCGACGGCGTTGTCAAAGGCTGAACTGGATTTGGCCAACACCCGCATCGGCGCGCGTTCGGCCGGGCTGATCACCGACCTGCGCACCGACGTCGGCCAGTTCACTGCCGGGGGCAGTCCGGTGATGACCCTGATCGCCATCCACGACGTGTGGATCAGTGCCGACATGACCGAAAACAACCTGGGCCTGGTCAAACCCGATACGCCGGTGGCCATCGTGCTGGATGCATTGCCGGGGGAAGTGTTCGGCGGCCGGGTGCGCAGTGTCGGCTATGGCGTAAGTGTCGGCCAGACCACCACGCCCGGCACCTTGCCGAGCGTGCAGAACAGCCGCGACTGGCTGCGCCCGGCCCAGCGTTTTCCGGTGGTGATCGAGTTTGATGAGGAGGCCTTGAACGCTTTGCGCGACAGTCGCGCCATCCGCGCGGGCGGGCAGGCGGAAGTGATGGCGTTCCCGGCTTCGGGTAATCCATTGAATCCGCTCGGTCGGGTGTTTTTACGCCTGATGAGCTGGTTGTCGTATGCCTACTAAACGCACGGCGCGGGATCAGCGTTCACTGCGGCTGGCCACGGGTACGGCGCTGTGCCTGGCCGCCAGTTTCGGCCTGGCATTACCGATTCCTTTTCTTTCTCCGGTGCTGGCGTTACTGTTTCTGGCCACGCTCAATCGGCCACTGCCGTTCAAGGCCGGCGTGGTGCTGGCACTGGTGGCGATGCTCACCACTGGCATCGGCCTGTTGCTGATTCCGCTGCTGGGGCATTACCCGGTCAGTGGGTTGTTGCTGATTGGCGTTGGCTTGTTCCTGGTGTTTCGCTTTGGCCTGCGCGGCGGCAATAACCTGATCGTGACCTTTCTGGTGATCGGCCTGACCATGATTTCGGCGGCGGGCACTGCGAGTTTTGAATTGGCGCTGCTGGTGATTGGTGCGTTGGTCAAAGGGTTGCTGCTTGCCGTGTTGGTGGTGATCTTGAGTCATGGGCTGTTTCCCGAACCGGCCAATGCGCCGCCGTCACCTGTGCCCCCGATGCTTCCTGCCGAGGAAGTTGATCGAGTCGCTCTGCGGGCCACGCTGATCGTGTTGCCGGCGTTCCTGCTGGCGTTGATCGATCCGGCGAGCTATCTGCCGATCATCCTCAAAGCCGTCAGCCTGGGGCAGCAAAGTTCCACGACCACCGCGCGCAATGCCGGTCGCGAGTTGCTTGGTTCTACGCTGTTGGGCGGTGTGCTGGCGATCCTGTTCTGGTGTGCGTTGAGCCTGTTTGTGCAACTGTGGATGTTCTTCCTGTGGATGCTGCTGTTCGGCCTGGTGCTGGCGCGCAAACTCTATGCGCTGAGCCCGACCCGCTTCAGTCCGGGATTCTGGCTGAATACGCTGATCACGCTGATTATCCTGCTCGGCCAATCGGTGCAGGACAGCGCCGCTGGCAAGGATGTCTACACCGCGTTCGCCGTGCGCATGGGGCTGTTTATCGCGGTGACGGTTTATGCCTGGCTGATGGTGCATCTGCTGGAACAACGCCGGGTGAGACTAGCCTGAACCCAGGCTGAACGGCTCTGCGGTGGGCAGCGCTTTGGAGGAGGGCTGGCCTTACACTTCGGCACTCGTCCAACCCCTGAAGTCAAAGCCATGTCTGAAGCGTTCGAAGTCCCCAGCCCTCACGAACATCATGTCGAACACGTCACGCATCATGCGCATGGCACCGGTGATAACTTCGCCAGCAAAATCGCAGTGATGACCGCGATCATGGCCACCATTGGCGCGTTGCTGATCTATCAGGCGGGCTCCACGGAAAGCGAAGCGGCGATGGACAAAAACAACGCCGCTATCGAGAAAACCGAAGCGTCCAACCAGTGGAATTACTACCAGGCCAAATCCAGTCGGCAGAACCTGTCCGAACTGGCGACCCATATCCCCGGGATCGACGCCGCGCATTACGCGGCCGAAGCCGAGCGTTACAAGAAAGAAAAGGAAGTCGTGCGCAAGAAGGCCGAGGCGCTTGAAGAAGAGGTGCGGGTGTGGGATGAAAAGTCGGAGCAGGCCCTGCATCAGCATCACCGCTGGGCCCAAGCGATGACCGCGATCCAGATAGCGATTTCCCTGGCCGCCATCACCCTACTGACCCGCAAGGAATGGCTGAAAAAAGTCGCCTACACCGCGGCGGGCGCCAGTGTGGTGCTGGGCACACTGGCCTGGCTGCATCTGTAAAGCACCCATCTGATTGCACACACCAATCCCCTGTGGGAGCGGGCTTGCTCGCGAAAGCTATCTACCATTCAACATTGATATTGACTGACCCACCGCCTTCGCGAGCAAGCCCGCTCCCACAGGTAATCCGTGGTGGATGAGAATGGTGTGTACGACCCCAAACCACTGTGGGAGCGGGCTTGCTCGCGAAAGCTATTTCCCTTCAACATTGATACTGACTGACCCACCGCCTTCGCGAGCAAGCCCGCTCCCACAGGGGATTTGTGGTGGATGGAAGTGGTGTGTACAACACCAAACCACTGTGGGAGCGAGCTTGCTCGCGAAAGCTATTTAACATTCAACATCATTGTTGACTGACCCACCGCATTCGCGAGCAGGCTCGCTCCCACAAGGGGATCCAGGTTGTAGTGGAGAAAGGGGAAGATCTTTTCAGATCAATCCCCCCGTATCTGCCGCAGTTCTTCAATGGTCTCGATCAGCGCGTCATACGAGACCGGTTTGCCCAGATGCCGGTCGAAGCCGGATTTGCGGGTTTTTTCGATGTCGCTTTCGGCGCCGTAGCCGGTCAGGGCAATGGCCGGGACTTGTTTGATGTGCGGCAGTTCTCGCAAGGCGCGCATCAGGTCATGGCCGCTCATGCCCGGCATGCCCACGTCGGACACCACCACGTCGTATCGACCGGTCTGGGCGGCTTCCAGCGCCTGGCGTGGCTCGGTGAAGTCGATGACTTGGGCGTCTTCCATTTCCAGCAGAATTTTCAGGGTGTCCAACACGTCCCGAGAGTCATCCACCAGCAACACCGTGAGCCCGGCAAGACGCCCGGACTGTTCGCCGGTCTGCGTCGATGGCGCCACCAAGTCATGGGGCTGTCTCAAGGGCAGCAGGACGGTAAAAGTACAACCCTGGCCCAACCCGGCGGATTGCACCTCGACACTGCCGCCATGCGCTTCGGTCAACTGGCGTACCAGCGACAGGCCGATACCCAGGCCATCCCGTTGATGGGTTGCATGCTGATTGGCGGCCTGGCCGAACAGATCGAACACCTGATGCAGGCTCTCAGCGCTCAGGCCCACGCCGCTGTCACGCACATCCAGTCGCGCCATGCCGCCAACGCGGGCGGTTACCAACTGAATCTTGCCGCTGGTGGGCGTGAACTTCAGGGCGTTGTTCACCAGGTTCCAGACAATTTGTTCGACCCGGGTAGGGTCGGCATCGATCACCAGGGGCTCCGGCATTTGCACCGACATGTCGACGTCCGGGTTGTCGTTGGTCACCACCTGATAGACGTCTTGCAGCATCCGGTTCAAGTCCACGGCGCTGCGCTTGAGCCGTAGCTTGCCGGTGCGCACCCGGGCGACATCGAGCAAATCGTCAATGATCCGCGCCTGGCTGCTGACCGCCTCGCAAATGGTACTGACGGCTTTTGCCGCCGGCGTCGCTGATTTGATAACGGGCAGGCGCCGCAGCAATTCGGCGTTGAGCTGGATCAGGTTCAGCGGGTGCTTGAGTTCATGGGACATCACCGCAAAGAACTCGTCCTTCAAGTGGCTGCTGCTCTTGATGTCGGACAGTTCCTGGTTTTGCTCGTCGTGCAGGCGCATGCGTTCCTGGCCCATGCGCAGCTCATCTTCGGCGGCGCGGCGCTTGGTGATGTCGATGAAGGTCAGCACCGTGCCGTCGATGTGATTTTCGCTGGAACGGTAGGGCAGGATCCGCGCGATGTACCAGCGGTTGTCGGTGCTGCTGACTTCACGCTCGATCATGTTCAAGGACTCGAACACCAGCGCCGCGTCACCTGCCAGGTCTTCGTAATCGAGGCGATGGGTGATGTCGAGCAACGAGCGTCCGGTGTCCACCGGCAACATGCTGAAGATGTCGGTAGCCCGGGGCGTGAACCACTTGATGCGCAGTTTGCTGTCGACGAACACCGTGGCGATGTCGGTGGAGGCGATCAGGTTGGTCAGGTAGTCGTTGATCTTGTCGGTTTCTTCGACTTTGGTTTTCAGTTCGAAGTTGACGGTCAACAACTCTTCGTTGATCGACTGCAGCTCTTCCTTACTGGTTTCCAGCTCTTCGGTGGCCGAGCGCAGTTCTTCGTTGATCGCCTGCATTTCTTCGTTGGACGCCTTGAGCTCTTCGCTGGAGACTTCCGATTGTTCGATGGTGTCCTGCAACTGCAATTTGGTGCGTTGCAGTTCCCGTTCAAGGTTTGAAAGCACCTGGTTTTCCGATTGCAGCGCGATACCGGTGGCAACGTCGGCAGCGTCGACTTCGACTTCCTCGAAAATCACCAGGACGAACTCGCTGTCCGATTCTTCGTCGCGGTAAGGGTGGGCCAAAAGGTCGACTTTAAAGCTGCGATCCTCACGCTTGATGATCACCGCTCGGGACTTCACCACCTGGCTGCTTTGTTGCGCCTGGAACAGCGTGGTGCGCACTTCCAGGCGCAGCTCCGGAATAATCAGGGTCAGCAAATTGCGCGACAGCTCGCCGCCGACGTGCCGCAGGAAACGCCCCGAGCTTTCACTCATGTGCAGGATGTCAGCATTCGCGTCGACGATCATGCTCGGCGGTGCGGAGTGTTCCAGGGCGCGTTGATGGATGTCGGCAAACGACAGTTTGCGCGGTGCACTGCTCTGCGGGGCCGGTTGGGAAATGTCGGTGCGCACGTAGCCTCCACGGGGCATCGCTGGGGGGCGGCGGCTGTTGCCGGCGCCGGTCTTGGCCCGGAAGATCCGGTTGCGCTTGTCCACTGGGGCAAACAGGTCGTGGCAGGCGTCCGCGCTCTCGGAGGTGCCGAGGAACAGGAAGCCGCCGGGACGCAGGGCGAAGTGGAACATTTGCAGGATTTCGCGCTGGACCTCGCGATCCAGATAAATCAGCAGATTGCGACAGACGATCAGGTCCATGTGCGAGAACGGTGGATCGGACAACAGGCTGTGCTTGGCAAACAAGACCTTTTCGCGCAGCTCTTTGCGAATCCGGTAGTGCAGGTCTTCCTTGCTGAAGTAGTGCCGCAGTCGGGTCGGCGGCACATCGGTGATGATCGCTTGCGGGTACAGCCCGCTACGACCGACGCTGATGGCGCGCTCGTCGATGTCGGTGGCGAACAACTGCAACGTGGCCTGACTGGCGTCCAGTTGCATCTGATCGCTGAGCAGCATGGCCAGGCTGTAGACTTCCTCGCCGGTGGAGCAGCCCGCCGACCAGACGCGGATTTCTTCTTTGTCGGGATGGGCCGAGATGGCAGCGCTGACCAGTTGCGGCACCACGTCCCGCTCCAGCGCTTCGAAGGCCTCGCGGTCGCGGAAGAAATTGGTCACGCCGATCAGCATGTCGGCCAACAGTGCCTTGGTTTCTTCGGGGCTGTTTTGCAGGTAGTGGTAATAAGCGGCCAGGTCGGGTTGCGCCGTGACCTGCATGCGCCGTTCGATGCGGCGCAGCACGGTGGCGCGCTTGTAGTGCTTGAAGTCATGGCCGGTGCCGGCGCGCAACTGGATCAGGATGCTGTGCAGCAATTGTTCGGCGGTCGCAGCTTCTCGCTCGTTGACCGAGGCGAAGCTTTGCAGGTCGGGATCGTTGGCCGTGGGCAGGGTGATGGCTTTCGCATTGCGCCACAACTCCAGCAGCTTTTGCGGCATTTCCACCACGGGCAAAATCAGGTCGACCATTTGCGTTTCGATGGCGGCCCGGGGCATGCCGTCAAACTCGGCGTCTTCCGGTGCCTGGGCCAGGGTCACGCCGCCCTGTTCCTTGATTCGCGACAAACCGACAGCGCCATCGGAGCCAGTGCCGGACAACACCAGGCAAAAGGCCCGTTCACGGTGCACATCCGCCAGGTTACGGAAGAACAGATCGATGGCCGAGGTTCGACCCAGGCGCGGGTCGGACGGGCTGACCTCAAGGTAACCGTCATTCATGGTCAGCCGGTGCGCCGGAGAAATCACATACACATGATTACGTTCGATGGGCACGGTTTCGGTGACTTGCAGGACCGGCATCTGTGTCGATTCCTGGATGATCTTGTCGGCAATGCTTTCGTGATCCGGCGACAGGTGAAGAATGATCACGAACGCCATGCCGTTGTCCTGGGGCATGTTGTCGAAAAACAACTTGATCGCTTGCAGTCCACCGGCGGACGCGCCAATACCCACGACACCAAAATCGAGTGGGTGAAAGGGATGCGGCGGTGAATCGGCAACGGTGGACTTTGGGTCGGATGAAGTTGTCATGCATATGCCTTGGAAAGCGACGTCCTGACGCCGCTACAAAATAAATAGGCTTGTGCCTGCTTCGTGAATCAATAGCAGGACGCGATCAATTACTTGTATTAAATCAACGCGAACCGGATGGCGGAGAAATTTAGCATTCTATACGGGATACGGGTGGACGTTTCTTCGGGGGGACTGAGTGGACCAATTGATGTGCCAAGTGTACGGGCTCAGTCTATTAAGCTTAGTCGATTATCAAGTAATCATTGGCGCCGGGGGAGGGTTCCCGGTCGCCTGGAACGAAGGTGCTGATTTGCTGTGTTCACTGCGGCGAGGGAGCAAGCCCCCTCACCACAAGGGACCGGGTTGATTCATTCAATGCCCACCAACCACCATATGGCTGAACGGCGCCACATACGCCTGCAACGTCACCAATCCACCAACCAATATCGCCAGCACGATGGAGTGGAAGAACACGTAGCGCAGAATCTCCCCTTCGTGGCCGTACCAGCGGGTAGCGGTGGAGGCGACCACGATGGACTGGGCGTCGACCATTTTGCCCATGACCCCGCCGGAACTGTTGGCGGCGGCCATTAACACCGGGCTGATCCCCAGTTGTTCGGAGGTCACCCGTTGCAAGCCGCCGAACAGCACGTTGGAGGCCGTATCCGAGCCAGTCAACGCGACGCCGAGCCAGCCGAGCAGGGTGCCGAACATCGGGTAGAAAATCCCGGTGGCGGCGAACGCCAGGCCCATGGTCGCGTCCAGCCCCGAATAGCGCGTCAGATAGCCCAGGGCAAGCATCGCCGCAATGGTGATCAGCGAAAAACGCACCACCCACAGGGTTCGCAGGTATTGGCGTGCCAGTTGCGGAATCGAATAACCCATCAGCAAACCGCCGAAGATCGCCGCGAAAAAGATGCCGCTGCCGGTCGCGGTGAACCAGGTGAATTTGTAGATCGCGTCTTCGGTTTTTGGCGTCGGCACCACGGGCGGCACTTTTTCGACTTGCTGGTGCAGGGTGGTGAAGGTCAGCGCCGGGGAGAAGATCGGATTCGCCTCACGCAACGGCTTGCCCTGCGGGTCGAGCGTGGCGGTGTGGGTTTGCGGGTCGATGACGGCGCGGGTATCGAACAGGTTCTTGAAGCCCTGGGTGCCCCAGGCGAACACAAACACCGTGAGGATGATCCACGGCATCCACGCGCGCATGACCGCCGGTTTGGCATCGCTGGCAAACGTCGCACTGGCCTCGGGTTTTTGCTCATGCTCGGGGTCGATTTTCGAGTTGTCGACGCGTCCGGACAGGGCGGCTGACGTGTGCACGGTGGCGGGCTTCCAGACCTTGAGGAAACCGGTCAGGCAGGCCATGGAAATCAATGCGGCGATCACGTCCACCAGCATCGGCCCATGGTAGTTGGAGACGATGAATTGCGGCACGGCGAAACTGACCCCGGCCACCAGAATCGCTGGCCAGATTTCCAGCATCTTGCGCCAACCGGCGAACGCCCAGATCAACCAGAACGGCACCAGCACCGAGAAAAACGGCAGTTGCCGGCCGACCATCATCGACAGCTCCATTTCATCCAGCCCGGTGACTTTGGCCAGGGTGATGATCGGTGTGCCGAGAGCGCCGAAGGCTACCGGCGCGGTGTTGGCGATCAGCGCCAGGCCAGACGCAGCCAGAGGCGAGAAGCCGAGGCCGATCAGAATCGCCCCGGTCACCGCCACCGGCGTGCCGAACCCGGCCGCGCCTTCAAAGAACGCACCGAAGCAGAAGGCGATCAACAGCAATTGCAGACGTCGGTCGTCGGTGATGCGCGCCAGCGAATCCTGCAGCACCTTGAACGAACCGTTCTCGGTGGTCAGCCGGTGCAGGAAGATGATGTTGAGCACGATCCAGCCAATCGGTAGCAGCCCGTTGGCCGCACCGAATAACGCCGCCGTGCCCGCCATGTTCGCCGGCATGCCGAAGGCGAAGATCGCGATCAGCAAGGCCGAGGCCAGCGCCAGCAGCGCCGCCATGTGCGCCTTGATATGAAAAAACGCCAAGGAGGCCAGCATCACCACCACCGGCACTGCTGCCATGACGGTTGATAACACCGGGTTGCCGAACGGGTCGTAGATTTGCTGCCAGACCATGTTCCACCTCTGCTTTTTATTGTTGGAAGCGCAGATCCATTGCGGTTAGGTGGTTGGAGTATAGGTGGCATTTAGCCGCTGTCCTGGCGGGGTAGGGTTTGGGCTTTTTCACGAGCCTGCGGCCACAGAAACCCCTTGTGGGAGCGGGCTTGCTCGCGAAGGCGGTGTATCAGTTACCATCAATATCGACTGGCAGACCACTTTCGCGAGCAAGCCCGCTCCCACAGGGAATTGCGCTTGGCAAGGCATCGGCGGTGGATGCTGGGTTCGGGCGCATCCGCAAAAAGAGCACGTACATCCAATTTTCCCTCGCCTGACCCCGGCACTATCGGATCAAGTGCCGGCGAAGCCATGCCGGTGATTTTTCAATGGGATGGACGGGCCATGAATGCATCGGGATGGGATGAACGGTCGCGGGACCTGGGGCTGCTGTTTTTACGGGTCAGCGGCGGGCTGTTTCTGCTGTGGGTTCACGGTTTGCCCAAGCTGCTGAATTACACCGAGCAACTTCAACAGATCGAAGACCCGTTCCACCTCGGCGCCAATCTCACGCTGATCCTGGCGATTTTCGCCGAAGTGCTGTGCCCGCTGCTGATCGTCGCCGGGGTGCTGGTGCGTCTGGCGTGCTTGCCTATTCTGGTGGTGCTGTTAGTGGCGCTGGTGATCGTGCATCCGCAATGGAGTCTGTTCGAAGGGCAGTTCGGCTGGCTGCTGTTAATTGTGTTCACCAGCATCCTTATCGCCGGGCCTGGACGGTTGGCACTCAATCATCGATTCGCCGGAGTTTTGCGTTATGCCTGAGTCTTTCACCACCGCTGCCACCACGCGGCCGGGTTTCGATGAGATCGTGACCCTCATCATCAAACACCGGGTCAAGGCCGGTTTTGAGGCGCCGTATGAAGCCTGGTTGCGCAACATCGTGACGATCGCCGGGCAGCAGGAAGGGCACTTGGGCGTGGACGTGATGCGCGGCAAAAACGCCGGCCTCGACATGTACACCTGCGTGCTGCGTTTTTGCTCAACCGAGGCGATGCAACACTGGCTGGATTCGCCGCAACGCCTGGAACTGGTCAACGAAGCCACGCCGATGCTGGCCGATGGCGACCAGACCGAGGTCAACCCGGTCAATGAATTCTGGTTTGCGCCAACCGCCGATGCCGCTTCGCCACCGCCACCGCGCTGGAAACAAGCCGTGGTGACGTTGCTGGTGATTCTGCCGCACACCTTGCTGGTGCCGCTGCTCTGGGGGCCGCTGCTCAAGCTCCACCCCCTCCTGTCCAATTACGTGCTCGCCACGTTCCTGATCACCGTAACCATCGTGGTGTCGGTGGTGTACCTGTTCATGCCCCGTGCGACCCGATTGTTCGCGCCCTGGCTTTCTCATTCCCCTGCGACGAAGGAAACGCGATGAACGCCGATCTGATTCTATTCAATGGCCAATTCCATACCGTTGACCGCGAAAACCCGCTGGCCAGTGCGGTCGCGATCAAGGACGGGCGCTTTGTCGCGGTCGGCAATGACGGCGAAGCCATGGCCTTGCGCGGCTCGGGCACCCAGGTCATCGACCTCAAGGGCCGCTGCGTCATCCCCGGTCTCAACGACTCGCACTTGCACCTGATCCGTGGCGGCCTTAATTACAACCTCGAACTGCGCTGGGAAGGCGTGCCTTCGCTGGTTGATGCCCTGCGCATGCTCAAGGATCAGGCCGACCGCACGCCGACCCCGCAATGGGTGCGGGTGGTGGGTGGCTGGAACGAATTCCAGTTCGCCGAAAAACGCATGCCGACCCTGGAAGAGTTGAACCAGGCCGCGCCGGACACCCCGGTGTTCGTGCTGCATCTCTACGACCGCGCCTTGCTCAACCGCGCGGCGCTGCGGGTTGCCGGTTACACCCGCGACACGCCAAACCCGCCGGGCGGCGAAATCGTGCGGGATGCGAATGGCAACCCGACCGGCATGCTGGTCGCGCGTCCGAATGCGATGATTCTCTACTCGACCCTGGCCAAAGGGCCGAAGTTGCCGCTGGAATATCAGGTCAACTCGACCCGCCAGTTCATGCGCGAACTCAATCGCCTCGGCCTGACCAGCGCCATCGATGCCGGCGGTGGTTTCCAGAATTATCCGGACGATTACCAGGTAATCGAGCAGTTGGCCAAGGATCAGCAACTGACGATCCGTATCGCCTACAACCTGTTCACCCAGAAACCGAAAGAAGAACTCAGCGACTTCAAGAACTGGACGTCGAGCGTGACCCTGCACCAGGGCGACGACTACCTGCGGCACAACGGCGCCGGGGAAATGCTGGTGTTCTCGGCGGCGGATTTCGAGGACTTCCTCGAACCGCGCCCGGACCTGCCGCAAACCATGGAAGACGAACTGGAACCAGTGGTGCGCCACTTGGTGGAACAGCGCTGGCCGTTCCGTCTGCACGCCACCTACAACGAATCCATCAGCCGCATGCTCGACGTGTTCGAGAAGGTCAACCGCGACATTCCGTTCAACGGTTTGCCGTGGTTTTTCGACCACGCCGAAACCATCACCCCGCAGAACATCGAGCGGGTGAGGGCGCTGGGCGGTGGCATTGCGATCCAGGACCGGATGGCGTTCCAGGGCGAGTATTTCGTCGAGCGTTATGGCGCCAAAGCCGCCGAAGCCACGCCACCGATCAAGCGCATGTTGGCCGAGGGTGTACCGGTCGGCGCCGGCACCGACGCTACGCGGGTGTCCAGCTACAATCCTTGGACCTCGCTGTACTGGATGGTCAGCGGCCGCACCGTCGGCGGTCTGGAATTGCACGCTGAAGGTTTGTCGCGACTGACCGCGCTGGAGCTGTTCACTCATGGCAGCGCCTGGTTCTCGTCCGAACAGGGCAAGAAAGGCCAGATCAAGGTCGGGCAACTGGCGGACGTCGCGGCCCTCAGCGCCGATTTCTTTAGCGTCGATGAAGAGGCGATCAAGTGGATCGAGTCCGTGTTGACCGTGGTCGGCGGCAAAGTGGTGTACGCCGCTGGTGACTTCGAAAAACTCGGGCCGGCCAGCGTGCCGGTGCTGCCGGACTGGTCGCCAGTGGTGAAAGTCCCTGGCCACTGGCGCCCGACGTCGCCGATGCAGGCTCAGGTTCACCATTGCAGCGGGCCGTGTGGCGTGCATTCCCACAGCCATGAAAAGGCGCGCCTGTCGAATGCGCCGGTCAGCGATTTTGCGGGTTTCTGGGGCGCCTTTGGCTGCTCGTGCTTCGCCTTCTGAAGATCATAAAAAAGCGCCGGCCCGACGTGCCGGCGCTATTGGCACCATCCCACTACCGAGGAGTTTCACATGAGCAACGTTCCGTACAAACGCCTGAACAAAGACGACGCCGTTGTACTGTTGGTTGACCACCAGACCGGCCTGATCTCGTTGGTGCAGGATTTCTCGCCCAACGAATTCAAGAACAACGTACTGGCTCTCGGGGACCTGGCCAAGTTCTTCAAACTGCCGACCATCCTCACCACCAGCTTCGAAAACGGTCCGAACGGCCCGATGGTGCCTGAGCTCAAAGAACTGTTCCCGGACGCGCCGTACATCCCGCGCCCAGGCCAGATCAACGCCTGGGACAACGAAGACTTCGTCAAAGCCGTCAAGGCTACCGGCCGCAAGCAGCTGATCATTGCCGGTGTGGTGACTGACGTGTGCGTGACGTTCCCGACCTTGTCGGCCCTGGCTGAAGGGTTTGAAGTGTTCGTGGTGACCGATGCGTCGGGTACATTCAACGAAACCGTGCAACAAGCTGCTTGGGCGCGCATGTCGGCGGCCGGTGCACAACTGGTGAACTGGTTCTCCGTGGCCTGCGAGCTGCAAGGCGACTGGCGCAACGACATGGAAGGCCTGGCCAACCTGCTGTCGCCGCGCATTCCGAACTATCGCAATCTGATGAACAGCTATTCGGTGTTGACCGCCAAGTAAGTCTCCACGCACAAAAAATACCCGCCAAAGTGCGGGTATTTTTCTATCTGACTAAATCCCGTAGCAGCTGCCGAGCCTGCGAGGCTGCGTTCGGCGGCGAAGCCGTCGTCAAACCAGTCGCTGCGGTGTTTCAGGTAAATCGAGGTGGCAGGATTGACGACGGCTTCGCCGCCGAACGCAGCCTCGCGGTGCTCGGCAGCTGCTACGGGGGAGTTTTGTCGGGTGTCAGCGTTTTTGTAGCCAGCCCAGAAAGCCACCTTTCTTGACCGGCGCCGGCACGGCCATCAACGCCAGCCGACTGTTCTGCTGCCGCACCGCCTGCAACTTGTTCAACGCCCGTCCAACCTCGCCACGCTGCGCCATGCAATCGCGGGTCAGGGACTTGTCGATCCGGTAAATGATGCACGACGTCAGCGCCGTAAAGCTGGCCTGTGAAGGTGTGTCGGTAAGGATGCTCTGTTCGCCCATGACTTCGCTCGGCCCCATGCGTCCGGCTTCCTTCTGCCCGGTGCCGTCGGGCACAGTAGCGCTGACCACGCCGGTCGCGATCACGAACAGGCTGTCCGGCACTTCATTCAATTCCAGCACCACCTGACCCGCCGTGTACTGCTGCGGGACCATCGCTTGCGCCAGTCGATCACGTTCATCCTCGCTCAGGGAACGGAAGATTTTCACCTCGTCCAGCAACGCCCGAGCGCGGGTCGATGGCTCGATCACGCCATCGAGCTGCCGGGAAATCCCTGCCGCTTCCAGATGCCGATGGGCCAGGTCGAACAGTTGATTGCGCACGTCGCCTTTTTTGCTCAGTTCCGCGATAAACCCGCTGGCCACGTAGATGGACATGGTTTCGCCGGCCTCTTTCAGCACGGCTTTCGGCGCCGGATTCAGCAGCAACGTGCTGCTGCCCTGAAGCGTGCGATCCAGCGCATCCAGCACCCGACGCGGACGGATATGGTTGGGCACCTGAATGCTGATCGACACGCCGTGCATGTTGTTCGGCCGGCTCAGGTTGACGATTTTCGCCTTGGCCGCCACCGAGTTCGGCACCACCGCCATGGTGCCGGCGCTGGTGAGCAAATGCGTGGCGCGCCAGTCGATGTCGAGCACCTTGCCTTCAACGCCGTCGATCACCACAAAATCATCCACCTGATACGGCTTGGTGGTGTTGAGCACGATCCCGGAAAACACATCGCTCAAGGTGCTCTGCAACGCCAGACCGACCACGATCGCCACCACCCCGGACGTCGCCAGCAAGCCCTTGACCGGCAGTTCCAGCACATAACCGGCCGCCGCGACGATTGCCACCAGAAACACCAGCGCACCGATGACGTCCTGCAACAAGCGCCCGCTGTGACCGATGCGGCGCATCAGCACCAGGCCGATGACTTCGGTGAGCACCCGCGCAGCGTACAGCCACCAGATAATCCCCAGCGCCGTGGCCCCGAGCTGCGCCACGCGGTCATCGGCAAACAGCGGCGCCTGCAACGGGCTGACACCAGCGTTGATGATCACCGCGCTGAAGATCATGAACAGCGCCAGGCGCAGGCCAATGCGGATCACGCGTTTCTGCAGTGGCGCGAGGTGCCAGAGCAGGGCGTCGATCACCAGCAGCAGGGCGCTCCAGGACAGGGGATGAGCGTAGACAAAGGACATGGCGGAACTCCGGGGATATTTGTTTTGTTGTCATGCGGGAGATCGCTTTTTGTAGGAGCCAGGCTTGCCGGCGAAAGCGCCCTCAAGTACGCCTTCGCTGGCAAGCCTGGCTCCTACGAAAAGCCCCTCTTCACACAAGTGCCGTGCGAGGAGGGGAGTCCTCAGTTCAGATGAGTTTTCAGTTCCAGCGCCGCCTGACGCACCGCTGCCTTCACTTCAGGAATCTGACTCAGCGGATTCAACAAGCCAAAGTCATGAATCATCCCGTTGTAACGCACCGCCGTCACCGGCACACCCGCCGCGTCCAGATGACGGGCATAGGCCTCGCCTTCGTCACGCAACACGTCGAACTCGGCGGTTTGCACCAGTGCTGCGGGCAAGCCTTTGAGCTGTTCGGCGCTGGCCTGCAACGGCGAGGCGTGGATCTGCGCACGCTGGCCGGCGTCGGTGGTGTAGTTGTCCCAGAACCAATTCATCATGCCCTTGGTCAGGAAATGCCCTTCGGCAAATTGCTGGTACGACCCGGTGTCGAACTGCGCGTTGGTCACCGGCCACATCAGCAACTGGAAGCGCAGCGCCGGGGTTTTCTGTTCCTTGGCCATCAACGCCACGACTGCCGCCATGTTGCCGCCGACACTGTTGCCAGCCACTGCCAGGCGTTTGCCATCGACGCCGATTTCCTTGCCGTGCTCGGCGACCCAACGAGTCGCGGCATACGCCTGGTTGATCGCGGTCGGGTACTGCGCTTCCGGGGACGGCGTGTAATCGACATACACCGCCACCGCGCCGGAGCCCACCACCAGGTCATGAATCAGGCGTTGGTGAGTCGGGTAGTCGCCCAGCACCCAGCCGCCACCGTGGAAGAACATGAACACTGGCAACTCACCCTTGACCTTGGCCGGACGCACGATTTTCAGGTTAATGCTTTGCTCGCCGACCTTGATCGCACGCTCGCTGACTTCCACACCCGACAGATCCACTTTCACCGAGTTCTGCGCACCGGTCAGCACCGCACGGGCATCCTTTGGGCTCAGCTGTTCGAGGGGTTTGCCACCGCCAGCAGCGAGGGCTTCGAGGAAGGCCTGGGTATTGTGTTCGACGCCAGGGCTGCCAGCCGCGAAAGCGTTGCCAACGGCGAGGGCGAGGAGGGAAGCGGTCAGGGTCTTTTTGACGAGGTTCATGGTGTAAATCCTTTTTAAATTTGTGTGGGGTCCCCTGTAGGAGCTGCCGAAGGCTGCGATCTTTTGATCTTGCTTTTGAGACGTGAAGATCAAAAGATCGCAGCCTTCGGCAGCTCCTACCGGTAATAGGTTTGGGTTCAGGAGCAGCGCTTGTCGCTGCACCATGGACACAGATTAATGGGGTGCCAGAATCGGAAAAAGCGGCTATAAAGTGTTTGACTGTCAACCAGGGCGTGACAATGAACCCGTTCGAAGATATGCGTATTTTTTGCCAGGTCATGGACTCCGGCAGCTTTACTGCGGCAGCCGATCAACTGGGCCTGTCCAAGCAATTCGTCAGCCGTCGATTGATGCAACTGGAAGAACGCCTCGGCGTGCGTTTGCTCAACCGCTCGACCCGGCGCCTTGACGTCACGCCGCTGGGCCAGAGCTACTACGAGTCAGCCTTGCGCCTGCTTAGCGAAGTCGAGCAAGTGGAGCAGGGCATCGCCGGCCAGACCACCGAGCCTCGGGGTACGATTCGCCTGAGTGCGCCGCTGTCGTTCGCGCTGGCGCATTTAGGTTGTCTGCTGCCGGAATTTTTGCAGCGCTACCGCGACGTCACCGTGGAAGTCGACCTCAGCGACCGGCCGGTGGATTTGCTCGGCGAGGGCTACGACCTGGCGTTGCGCATCGGCGTGCTGGAAGACTCGACGCTGATTGCCCGGCGCATCGCCTCGATCCAGCGCGTGTACTGCGCCAGCCCGGCGTACCTGGCCGAGCGCGGCACCCCGGACAAACCCGAAGACCTGCTCAATCATGACTGTCTGCCGTATGGGCATGGGCGACAGGTGCAATGGCGGTTTGAAGGGCAGGGCAAGCCGCTGACGGTGAATGTCACCGGGCGGATGCGCGTGAATAACGGGGAGTTGCTCAAGGATGCGGCGATTGCGGGGATGGGGATTACGTACCTGCCGACGTTTATTGTCGGCGCGGCGTTGAAGGACGGGCGGCTGGTGCCGGTGCTGGAGGATTTTCGGCCTGAGCCGCTGACGTTGTCGGCGGTGTACCCGCAGCATCGCCAAGGGTCGCGGCCGGTGCAGGCGTTTATCGAGTTTTTGCGCGAGCGGCTGGATCACCAGCCATTGTAGGAGCGAAGCTTGCTCGCGAAAGCGGTGGGTCAGCCAACAAATAAGTTGAATGATCGACCGCCTTCGCGAGCAAGCTTCGCTCCTACAGGGACGGTGCGGGGTCAGTTAGCCCGTTTGTCGTCGCCCGGTTCGCCGCCGACGTGAACGCCACGGTCATCGGCTACCTGGCCGACCGCATGCACGCCACGGTTGTCGCCCAGTTCACCCGAGCGATGCACGCCATGGTCGTCACCCAGTTCACCCGAACGATGCACTCCATGGTCATCACCCAGTTCACCCGAGCGATGCACGCCGTGGTCGTCACCCAGCTCACCCGAGCGATGTACGCCGTGGTCGTCACCTAGCTCACCCGAGCGATGCACCCCATGGTCATCCCCACGCTCGGCATGGGTGCCGCTGCGTCCGGAGTTTGAGGCATTTCCGGCTTGCCCCGATCCATGGTCGCTACCGCTGTGGCCACTGCTGTTTCCACCGTTGCCACTGCTGCCATTGCCGCCGTGACTGCCGCCATTGCCGCTGCCACCGCCACCAGATCCACCACCAGATCCGCCGCCACCGCCCGAGCCACCACCGCCGCCAGAACCTCCGCCGCCACCACCCGAACCGCCACCGCCGCCAGAACCGCCGCCCCCACCACCGGAACCTCCGCCGCCACCGCCCGAACCGCCACCGCCGCCAGAACCTCCGCCCCCACCACCGGAGCCACCGCCGCCACTCCCGCCACTGCCACCATCCTTGGCTTGTGCGCTCGACACACCGGACAGGCTGTCCGGAATCAGAACGGTAGACGCCGACAGAACTGCGCCAATAGCTACTGCAAGTAAAAGCTTGTTGATGTGCATGTCGTTCTCCGTCTTTTTATTCAAGTTGGAACGTTGATGAACACTGCAACGTGCTGCCTGATTCAGTTCGTAAACACATCAGCGTTCCGATTTATTCATTCGAGACGTCGGTGACCGATGCACGGTAGTGCCCGACCCGTTCCAGAGTCAGTGAATACTCGAAGCCAGTTCGAAGATCGGCATGTACATCAGGATCACGATGACCCCGATCAACAGGCCGATGAAGGTCATCAGCAGCGGTTCGAACAGGCGCACGAACCACTCGAGCCAGCGGCTGATTTCTTCGTCGTAGAAGTCCGCGCTGCGTTCCATCATTTGCCCGAGGTTGCCGGACTGCTCGCCGGCACGCAGCAACCGCAGAGACACCGGGGTCACCAGGTGGTTGAGTTCCAGCGCGGTGGACAGCGATTGACCTTCGCGCACCCGTTCGCAGGCCTGGTCCAGGCGCGTGCGCGAGGCCACGGTGAGCAGCCCGCGAACCATGCCCATGGCGGTGACGAGCGGTATCCCGCCCTGCAGCAGAATCCCCAGGGAACGGTAAAAACGCGCCAGTTCGTACATGAAGATCCGCTGATGCACCGCCGGGAGTTTTTCGATCAAGCGGTCCACGCCTCGACGAAAGGCCGGTTGGCGCTGGAGGAAGGCGAGGGCGACGATGATCGCTGCCAGCGTGCCGAAAAATTCCATCTGGTGCGCGTGCAGGAACATGCCGCTGGTCATCAGGACCTGCGACATCCAGGGCAGGTTCGAACCGAGGCCTTCGAACACCAGGCTGAAGCGCGGCACCACATAGCCCATCAGAAACAGCACCACGCCACCGCCGACAATCAGCAACAGCAGCGGGTAGATCGAGGCGCTGACGATCTTCTGCCGAACCTCGTCCATGCGCTGGCGATAGCTGACGTAGCGCCCGAGGGCCTCGCCCACGGCGCCGGTTTTCTCGCTGGACTGCACCAGCGCCACGTAGAGCGGCGGGAACACCGCCGACAACTGGCCCAGCGCCTGGGAGAACGATTTGCCCTCATACAGCAGGCGCACCAGCTCGCTCAGGGTCTTGCGGGCCTGGGGCGCGCTTTCCTTTTCCGCCAGGCTCTCCAGTGCATCGATCAACGGCAGGCCGGCGTTCAGCAATGTGGTCAGCTCCTGGCTGAACAGCACCAGGTTGAAGGTCTCGCGCTGGCGCAGGCGCAAGGCCCGCCAGTGTCGCTCGGCTTGCAGGCTGACCACGCGCAAGCCCTGGTCTTCGACGATGCGTCGGGCTTCGCTATGGCCGGGGGCTTCGACGGTCATCGAGACCACGCCGGCCTTGCCGACAGCCTTGAGATGAAAGCGCATGGGCGTCGCTCCGGTCATTGCCAGTTAGTGACTTCAGCGTTTTCGCCTTCGCCGCCGGGTTGCCCGTCCTTGCCCATCGACAGCAAGTCGTACTCGCTGTTTTCCCCGGGGTAGCGGTAGTTGTAGTTACGGCCCCACGGATCCTGGGGCAGTTTTTTCTGCAGGTACGGGCCGGTCCAGCGGGTTTCATCGCTGGGCGCGGTGACCAGCGCCTGCAAACCCTGCTCGGTGGACGGGTAGTGGCCGACCTCCAAACGGTACAGATCGAGTGCCTTGCTCAGGCCCTCGATCTGCGCCTTGGCGACCTTCACTTCCGAGCGCCCGAGCTGGGCGAAATACTTCGGCGCGACGATGCCGGCCAACAGCCCCAGCACCACCAACACCACCAACAATTCGAGCAAGGTGAACCCGCTTTGGGAGCGCGGGGCGGAATACAGACGCTGATTCATGATGACCTCATCCAGTCGGCAGCAGAGTCGCTGAGAGGGCTTATGCAATTGCCATGCTCACGTTTCGCGATACCGCTGGACCCCTTGTGATCCGGGCCTTGGCGCCGACGGCACAGTGCTTGCGTATGGCTGCTTGACTACCGGCCATTGGGGCAAAAGCCCCGTTTTTCGGGGCCGGCCAGGGGAGGTATGAAACATGAAAAATCTCACCGCAGGACTGCTCGGCACGCTGTTGCTGACCGGCATCGCCCAGGCCGATGTCTTCGTTTCCATGGACGCCAAGGGCAGCTACGTTTTGTCCAATGTCCACCGTCCCGGACGGCACTATGAACGGGTGATTCACGAGCCCGAAACTGCCCAGCTGAGCATGGATCAGCAACCGCAAATGATCGCCCGCCAGCCCTATGCCGAGCTGGTTTCGGCAGCGGCCACGGCCAATCAATTGCCGGCGGCGCTGCTGCACGCGGTGATCCAGGCCGAGTCGCGCTACAACGCCGACGCGACCTCCGCCAAAGGCGCCGGCGGGTTGATGCAATTGATGCCCGACACCGCCCGGGAAATGGGGGTGACCGACGTCTATGACCCCAAAGCCAACATCCAGGGCGGCGCGCGTTATCTCAAGCGCTTGCTGACCTTGTTCGACAACGACATCAGCCTCGCCGTGGCGGCCTACAACGCCGGGCCGCAAGCGGTGCTCAGCCGTGGCGGGGTGATCCCGCCGTTCGCCGAAACCCAGCGTTACGTACCCAGTGTCCTGCGCCAATACCGACGCTTGCAGGGCATGGCCGTGGATGCGCCGTTGTGATCGACGGTCGTGGGGCAGGTTGCCCCAAATGTGGGGCAAACCGGGTACCCCGTAGCAGCTGCCGAGCCCCGGCGAGGCTGCGTTCGGCGGCGAAGCCGTCGCAAACCCTAAGCACACGTTTGACCTGAGACACCGCGCCGCCTGATCTCACGACGGCTTCGCCGCCGAACGCAGCCTCGCCGGAGCTCGGCAGCTGCTACGGGGGGAATAGTCGCCAAACGTGGTTGGAAAGTGGGGAATGGGGGTGGGTTATTTCCCCCGATTGATTAACTCGTAACTTTAAGTTGTTGATAAACAAACAAATTATTTATGGCATGCGGATTGCTCAACCGGAGTTGTCGAGAATTATTCCTGTGAGCACCCAAAGCGAGGCCCGTGATCATGACCGGCATACCACACGCTCATCACCTGGTTAACCTGCTGCTGTTTTTAGCGCCGATGTTTGGCCTGCAGCTGGCTGAAGCCGCCGTGCGCTGCGAGCGCAATCTGGTAGCGAACGTCGTGGCGTTCGATCAGCCGCTGATGTTCAACCGCCTCGGCGCACAGAACGCCAACGGCATGATGTTCGCCCTGCGCCGCGATGTGGTCGACGACCATGACCGCTCCCTGGCCCAGGGTGGTTCGGCAGTGCCGGGCAAGGTTTCGCTGCGCCCCGACAAGCGTCCGCGTCCGCTGGTGCTGCGCGTCGCCGCCGGTGATTGCCTGACCATCAACCTGCAAAACCTGCTGGCCTATCAGGCCAATCCCGGCAGCCATGAAAGCGGGGAAGAAGAGGAGGGCGAAATCGGCAATCTCGATGATTTCAAGGTCGACGAACAAGTCACCGACCGCCACGTCGGCTTCCAGGTCAACGGCATGCAAGCGGTCAACAGCATCGACGACATCGCCTCTTACACCGGGCGCAACGCCAACAGCCTGATCGCCCCTGGCGCCAGCCGCTCGTACACCTTGTATGCCGAGCGCGAAGGCGCATTTGCCGCCAGCAGTCGTGGCGCGACCTTCGGTGGTGAAGGCGACGCGGGCAACGTCGCCAACGGTCTGTTCGGCGAAGTGGTGGTGGTGCCCAAGGGCGGCCGCACCTATCGCAACACCGTCACCGAAGAAGAAATGCGCCTGGCCAGCAGCGGCCGCACGCCGACCGGCCAACCGATTGTCGACTACCAGGCGCGCTACCCGCAGCGCGAGCCGTGGATCCGTGAAGGCAAGGCCGGCACGCCGATCATTGGCATGGTCGATGGCAATGAAATCATTTCCAGCGAGAGCGACGCGATCGTGATGGGCAGCAACGCCGACGGCAGCTTCCCGGCCTCGACCTATCCGCTGGAAGCCATCGGCAAACGCAACCCGGCGATCCCCAATCGGCTCGAACCGTTCCGCGATTTCGCCTCGCAATTCCAGGATGAAACCGCCGCCACCCAAGCTTTCCCGGCCTATTGGGCCGACCCGGTGATGGCTCACGTGCTGGAACCGACCCGCGATTCATTCATGATCAACTACGGCTCCGGCGGCATGGGCGCCGAGGTGGTGGCCAACCGTTTGGGCGTCGGGCCGATGCACGATTGCCTGTCCTGCGCCTACGAAGAATTCTTCCTCAGTTCCCACACCGTGGGCGACGTGGCAATGCTGGTGGACGTACCGGCCAACGCCGGCCTGGAAAACATTCTCCCCGGCGAAACGCCGCGCGCCGATCAGATTGGGGTCAAGGCGACGATGGCGCTGTATCCGTCCGAGCCGTCCAACGTCAACCACAGCTACATCGGCGACTTCGTCAAATTCCGCAACACCCACAACGGCCATGAGCAGCACATCTTTCACCTGCACGGCCATCAGTGGTTATTCAACCCGAACGACGATAACTCCGACTATGTGGACGCCCAGGGCATCGGTCCGGGCGCCGGCTACACCTACGAAATCGCCAACGGTGGTTCGGGCAACCGCAACCGCGTGGCCGGCGATGCGATTTATCACTGCCACTTCTACCCGCACTTTGCCCAAGGCATGTGGAGCATGTGGCGGGTCCACGATGTGTTCGAAGAAGGCACCAAACTCGAAGTGTCGCAGCAAGGCGCCGACGGTTATCACAGCGAACCCTACGCCTTGCGCAGCGGCAAACCAGCCGCAGGTGCCCGGGCCTTGCCTGATGGCGAGATTATCGCCGGGACGCCGATTCCTGCAGTCGTGCCGCTACCGGGCAAAGCCATGGCACCGATGCCGGGCAAAGTCGCCGTGGTGCCGAAAATCGGCGAAACCCTGGTGGCGGGTCATGACGATGACGATGACGACGATGACGGCGAACACCATGGCGGTGGCGCTCAAGCCATCGGCTCCCTGGCCCTGGTGGATCGCAGCGAAGCCAACCGCAACGCTGACGGCAGCCTGAAAAACCCTGGCTATCCATTCTGGATCGGCGGCATGGAAAGTTCGGTCGGGCAACGTCCGCCAACGCCACCGCTGGACATGCTCGACGCCGCCAAGGCGCAGTCCCTGAAAAGCAGTGGCAAAGCCCTGTGGGCCAATCTCGACCCGGCGCAGTCCGGTGGTTGGGACGGCGGCCTGGGCCGGCATTCCCTCGACGGTTTCTCCTCTGGTGGCCTGGCTCACACCGTGACCACCTCGCTGGATTTCTCCAAGGAAGTGACCCGCGCCAAACCGATCTACATGCCGGAAGAGGGCACCGAAGTCGAACAGGCGGCCATGGCCTTCCACGCGAAAAAGGATCACCCAAGCTTTGCGCTGCTGCCCGGTAATCAAATCGTGGCCAAGGCGTTCCGCACCAACGGCGCGTTGCCGATTGCCGGTGCGCCGTACTACGAACCGTGCATGGACGACCGGCAAAAACGCCTGACCGCCAGCGCCGGCATGGGCGAGTTCAACAGCGGCGAGCGGGTCGACGGCATGTCTTACACCGGCTCCTCGACCTTCACCGCCGACCGTCCGCGCATCTACAAAGCCGCGAACATCCAGTTCGACGCGGTGTACAACAAGGTCGGCTACCATTTCCCGCAAGCGCGCATCCTCGCCCTGTGGGAAGACGCCTGGCCTGTCATTACCAAGCAGCGTCCGCCAGAGCCACTGGTGATGCGCATGAACACCTTTGACTGCGTGCAATACCAGCAAACCAACCTGGTGCCGGCCACCTATGAGATGGACGACTATCAGGTGCGCACGCCGACCGACGTGATCGGCCAGCACATCCACCTGCCGAAATGGGACCTGACTGCCGCCGACGGTTCGGCCAACGGCTGGAACTACGAAGACGGCGTGCTTTCTCCAGGTGCCGTGCAAGAACGCATCCACGCGATTCGCGAGTTCAACCAGTGCGAAGGCACCGACCCGCGTGACGGCACGCCAGCCTGCCCGAAAGCCAAGACTCACCCGTTCTTCGGTCAATATGGCCGGGCGGATTGGGTGGGGGCGCGCACGGCGATGCAGCGCTGGTTTGTCGATCCGGTGGTGAACGCCAAAGGTGTCGACCGTGGCCTGGGGACCATTTTCACCCACGACCACTTAGGCCCATCGACTCACCAACAGATTGGTCTGTACGCCACTGTGCTGGCGGAACCGGCCGGTTCCACCTGGTTCCACGCTGAAACCGGCGAGCCGTTGTACAGCGGCGCGCGGCAGGACGGCGGGCCGACGTCGTGGCAAGCGGTGGTGTCCACCGGGGACATCGACGGCGATGGCAAGAACGACAGCTTCCGCGAGTTCTTCCTCGAATACAGCGACTTCCAGCACGCCTATGAAGCCGGTGTGTATGTGGGCGCCGGCCCCAACGGCGTGCCTGATCCGCAAGCCTTCCCGGCCACCGCGGACAGCTTCCGCTACGCGATCAATCCGCCGGTCCGCAACAACGCCAGCACCTTGCTCGACGGCATCATTGAAGTGCAGGGCGGCATGGTGCCGGGTTGTCCGACCCGGCCATGCCCGCAGGCGATCTCGGTCGATGACCCCGGCATGTTCGTGGTCAACTACCGCAACGAACCGCTGGCCCTGCGGGTGTACGACCCGAACAAGGTCGGCCCGGACGGCAAGCGCGGCATGCAGGCCGACGGCCTCGGCGGCGACCTGGCGTACGCCATGCAAAGCCGTACCGACCGTTCGATCCCGGCGATGAACCTGGCACCTAACCTGGTCACCGCAGCCACCGGCCCAACCGGCGGCACCACGCTGTTCCCGCCGCACATCAACAAGGGCGGCGCCGAGGCCGGTGACCCGTTCACCCCGATGCTGCGCACCTACACCGGTGACAACGTGCGGCTGCGGGTGCATGCCGGTGGTCACGAGGAAGAGCACAACGTGACCTTGCATGGGGTGAAATGGCTGCAAAGCGGCTCCGGCTTCGGCAACAGCTCCAACTCCGGCTGGCGCTCGTCGCAGATGGTCGGTATCTCGGAGCAGATGGGCTTCAATGCGCCGGTTTCGATGCTCTCCAGTTCGGCGGCGACCACGGGTGATTACCTGTACTCGATGGACGCTTCGATTGAAGGGTACTGGAACGGTATCTGGGGCGTGATGCGCAACTACACGGCCCAGCGCAACGATCTGTTCGCCGTGCCAAACAACCCCAAACCGGCGGGCATGCGCAACACCGTGGCTTTCGATGGCTCCTGCCCACGGATCAGTGCCAACCCCAACGGCATCGGCACCCGGCCGACCGTGCAACGCAACTATGAAGTGGTTGCAGCGCTGGCCAACGACATCCTGCGCAATCCGTTGAACCTGACCATCGGCGACCCGGCCGGCATCGGGCAACACGTGGGTGGGCCGTTGAATCCGGCGGGTGGCACCCTGGTGTTCAACTCGCGGCCGGTGAATATCCCTCAGGTCACCGTGGTCGATCCTGAAGATGGCGAAACCATCACCATCGGCGGGCAAAGCGGTCCGTTGCATGATCCGACTGCGATCCTGTACGTGCGCAAATCCGACCTCGATCCGGCCACCGGAAAAATGAAACCAGGTATACCGGTGGAACCGCTGGTATTGCGCGCAGCAGCGGGCGACTGCATCAACATCACGCTGGAAAACCGCTTGCCCGTGATCATGCCCGACCTGACCCAGACGGCCGTGATGCAAGGGCTGGTCAAGCGCGATCGCAACAATGGCCAGGGCTCGACCATCTTCACCAACAACCTGCTGCGGCCGTCGAGCCACGTGGGTCTGCACGCGCAACTGCTGGCGTACGACATCACCAAATCCGACGGCACCAACGTCGGCGCCAACCCGATCCAGACCGTGCCACCGCGCATCGGTAACAGTGGTGCGTACCCGACCCGTACTTATCAGTACTACGCCGGGCACCTGGAACGCGAAGGCAAGCCGATCTCGCAACTGGGCCGCAGTGTCGACAACATCAACGCCACGGCGGTGGAGTTCGGCGGGCTGAATATCACTCCGGCGGACCTCATCAAACAACCGCAGAAAGGCTTGGGTGGGGCGATGACCATCCTGCCGATCGGCGCAACCTGGGTTGAGGATGCGCGCAAAACCAATGCAACGGTCACGGCGCCAGGACAGACCACTTACCGCGACTTTGCGATGGTCTGGCAGAAAGCGTTGAACATCCGCTGGGCCAACGGTCGGCCGGTGGAAGGCATTGCCGCCGAAGGTTTTGGTGTGCCGACCGATCCGCAGGACAACTCGAGCATGGCCATCAACTACAAGGCCGAGCCGATCTGGTTCCGCTTCGGGTTGGCGCCGGATGCGCCGTTCGGACACGCCGGCGGTGCCGGTTACGGGGACGTGCCTAACGCGCATATGGCCTATAGCAATGCGCTGATCGGCGGCGATCCGCAGACACCGGTGCTGTATGTGAAACCGGGGCAACCGTTTCGTACGCACATCATGATGCCGACTGGGGGCAGTCGCGGCTCGACGTTCCAGCTCGATGGGCATGTGTGGTCGGTGAATCCGTTCCAGTCGGAGAAGAGCGATACCGGTGGCTATCCGATGAGCACCCCAGGCGTGGGCTCGGTGCGGTTCGGTTACAACCCGATGTCGATGTACATCGGCGCTCGCGAAAGCATCCTGCCGGCGGCGCACTTCAGCTTCATGCACCCGAGCGCCGGGGGCAGCAACGCCATACCAGGCGACTACCTGTTCCGCGACTACGGCGCCTACGGCAACACCGCCGGGTTGTGGGGATTGCTGCGAGTGACCAACGAACCGGAACCGGCGCCGGCTCCGTAGGTGGGGCGGATGACGCCATCGCGAGCAAGCTCGCTCCCACAGGGGGCAGGGCTGGATACAAGGACTGCGTCCACTGGAGATTGAATGTGGGAGCGGGCTTGCTCGCGAAGGCGGTGGGTCAGGCGACATCGAGGGTGAATGTGATGGCCCTTTCGCGAGCAAGCCCGCTCCCACAGTGGAGGGTGGGGTTGGGCACAGATGCTGCGCCCACTGGAGATCAAATGTGGGAGCGAGCTTGCTCGCGATAGCGGTGGGTCAGGCGACATCGATTGTGAATGTGAAGGCCCTTTCGCGAGCAAGCCCGCTCCCACAAGGGGACCGGTTTGGCAGGCACTGATGGGTAAGGGGAGACGCGGTATGAACAGGACAATAAGAATTGCCGGGTGTGTGGTGGTTGTCGCCGCCGTGTTGCTCTGGCTGGGTATCTGGCGCACGGCGCCGCCCACGATGCTCAGCGAGGTGGCGCTGCCGGACACCTGGAGCGGCCAGACGCTGGCCCGTGACGGGGTGGCGGTGGACTTCAAGGTGCATGCGCTGGCCGAGGACGGTGTGCTGCGTGAAGGCGGATTTGCCGATGTGCAGTTCCGCGTCACTGACAGCAATTCCGGCCAGCCGCTGTCAGGGGTGAATCCCGGTGCCTGGCTCGACCCGGAAACCGTCGCCGCCGACAAGGCCCAGGGCCGTGAACAGAGCTGCAAATCCCGGGTCGGGGTGTTCCTCAAATCCAGCATCGGCGCACGTCCGATGCTCGACCTGAACAGCTATTTCCTGCTGGTGATGAACCGCGATGCCAGCGTCTCCGTCGTCGATCCATCCGTGTCGGTCGGCGGCATCACCAGCACCATGGCGCGCATCGACCTCAAGCAAGCGCCGATGGATTGGGTCACCACCAAAGACAACAAACGCGTGTTCATCTCGATGCCCACCGCCGGCGAAGTGGCGGTGATCGACAGCGAACAATTCAAACAGATCGACTCGGTCGCTGCCGGCAACAACCCGGTACGCGTGGCCCTGCAACCGGACGAGCGTCTGCTGTGGGTCGGCAACAATGGCAAAACCGCCGAAGAGTCCGGCGTCACCGTCATCGACAGCCGCAGCCTCAAGACCCTGAAACACCTCGCGACCGGCAAAGGTCATCACGAAATCGCCTTCAGCAAAGACAGCCGCCACGCCTTCGTCACCAACCGCGACGACGGCACCCTGAGCATCATCGACATCGCCACCTTGACCATCAGCCAACAACTCAAAACCGGCACTCACCCATTGTCGGTAGCCTACTCGCCGCTGTCCCAAGCGGTGTACGTCGCCGATGGCCAGGACGGCAGCGTGACCGTGGTCGACACCAGCAGCCTGGCGGTGCGGCGCATCATCAAGCTGAGCCAGGGCCTGGGCCCGATGGGCTTCACGGCCGACGGTCGCTTCGGCATCGCCCTCAACACCCTGGAAAACCGCGCTGAAGTGATCGACGCCGCCACCAACGCGCGCATCCATTCCATCGACGTCTCCGCCGAACCCTATCAAGTGGTGTTCACCCAGGCCTATGCCTACGTGCGCGGCCTCGCCTCGGCCAAGGTGACGATGATCAACCTCGCGTCCCTCGGCGAAGGTCGCACGCCAATCAGCCAGGGTTTCGAAGCCGGACCCCAGGCACCAAGACTGGCCGGTGATTTGCCGCTGGCATCGAGCCTGGCGGTGTCGCGAGACGACAACGCAGTGTTCGTGGTCAACCCGGTGGACAACACCACCTATTTCTACGCCGAAGGCATGAACGCGCCGATGTCCGGCTACCCCAATCGCGGGCAGATTGCGCGGGCCGCGATGGTCATCGACCGCAGCCTGCGGGAAGTCGAGCCGGGGCTGTACAGCGCACGGATCAAACTGCCCCCGGCCGGGCGTTTCGACGTGGCGTTCCTGCTCAACCAGCCGAACATCATTCACTGCTTCAGCGCCCTGGTGGAACCGGACAGCAACCTCGCCCAGCGCCCCGGTGTGCCGAAAGTGGAATTCATGCTCGACAAGTCCACGGCCGACCTTGGCGATCCATATGTCGTGCGCTTTCGCATCGTTGAGGGCCAACACAAAACCCGGCGCAGCGGGGTCAAGGACGTGCAGGTGCGCTACTTCCGCGCCCCGACATCCCGGGCCCAGGAAGTCGCGGCGCTGGACCTGGGCAACGGCGTGTATGAAGCGCCGGTGACCCTCGACCAGAGCGGCGCCTGGTACCTGCATGTGCGTGCGGCATCCCTGGGCGCGAATTTCGATGACAAGACCTTTGCCAGCGTCCGGGTTCTGCCCTGCGATGACCACCGAAGAGGAAACTGACATGAACCGATTCGCACACCGTGGCTTGTTGACGTTCTGCCTGTTGGCCACCGGCATCGGCCAGGTCCTGGCGCATTCGGCGGATGAACACGCCGGGCACAACGCGCCGCCGGCCAAGACCCAGGAAAGCGCCCAGGTGAAATTCGCCGACGTTGCGCTGGTGGACCAGAACGGCAAACCGGTACGCCTGGAAAAGGACCTGATCAGCAACAAAATCGTGGTCATGGGCTTCATCTACACCAGTTGCACCACGGTCTGCCCGGTGGTGTCGTCGATCATGGGCAAGGTGCAGAAACAGCTCGGCGCGCGTGTCGGCAAAGAGGTGCAACTGGTGTCGATCAGCATCGATCCGCAACGCGATGACCCCAAACGCCTGAGCGACTACGCGCGCAGTTTCCAGAACGGCCCGGGCTGGAGCTGGCTCACCGGCAGCCCGCAATCGGTGACCGAAACCCTCAAGGGCCTCGGCACCTTCAGCGGTGACTTCAAGAACCACGCGCCGCTGATCATGGTCGGCGACGGCAACAGCCGCCACTGGACCCGCTATTACGGTTTTACCGACCCGACGGTGCTGACCCGTGAAGTGGAAAAACTCAGCGGCCAGCGCAACGCCCACGCCAAACACACTGCCATCGCCATGGAGAACCAGCCATGAAAGCCCTCATTTTGATCTTCCTGACGATGTGCTTTTGCGTGATCAGCTTCCTCGCGTTTTCCCACGAACAGCACGCAGAGCAGGCGCCAGCCGTGACCACCGCCGCACCGGCGACCGGCACCCGCGATGCGCAGACCTGGTTCACCGATACGCCGTTGCAGGACCAGAACGGCAACACCTTGCGCTTCTACAGCGATGCCCTGCAAAACCGCGTGGTGCTGCTCAACGTGATTTTCACCAGTTGCACCGATGCCTGCCCGCTGATCACCCGCAAGCTCAAGGAAGTGCGCGAAGTGCTGGGCGACAAGGCGGACGGCATCACCTTTATTTCCCTTACCAGTGATCCGCTGCGGGACACCCCGGCGGTACTCAAGGCTTACACCTTGAAGCAGGGCGTCGATGGCCCGCACTGGCTTTTTTTAACCGGTGACAAGGCGCAAATGGATCTGGTGCTGGGCCGCATCGGCCAGATCGTGCCGACGCCCGAGCAACATTCCACGCAACTGATCGTCGGTGACGTGGCCAACAAACGCTGGAGCAAGATCCGCCCTGATGCCCCGGCCGCCGCCATTGCCCAGCGTTTGCAGTTGCTGACAATGCCCGTGGTCGGTCGCTGAGTCCGGGCCATGAACATTGCCCTCCTGATCCTTCTCGCCAGCTTCAGCCTGAGCTCCAGCGCGTTGCCGCTGAGCCCCAGCGAAAGTGCGGGCAAACGCTTGTACCGCGAAGGGTTGTCGGGCAGTGGCGAGCCGGTGATGGCACGGGTCGGCGCGGCGGACATTGTGCTGCCGGCCACCAGCCTGCCGTGCGCCAATTGCCACGGCGCCGATGGCCAGGGCCGGGCGGAGGGCGGGGTGCGGCCACCGGACCTGAATTGGTCGCGGCTGAGCAGCGTTTATGGCCAACAGCAGATCAACGGCCGCGATTACCCGGCCTACACCGAGGGCACGCTGGCGCGGGCGATTCAGGAAGGGCGCGACCCCGGCAACAATCGACTCGACCCGGCCATGCCACGGTTCGTGTTGTCGATGAAGGATCAACGCGACCTCAGCGCTTACCTCAAGCGCCTGGGCGAAGACCGCGATCCGGGCCTGAACGCCGACAGCCTGCACTTGGGCACCTTGTTGCCGAGTCAGGGGCCGTTGCGCGATGAAGGCGCGACCGTGGCGGCGGTGCTCCAGGGCAGCGTGGCACGGATCAATGAGGCGGGCGGGATTCATGGCCGCACGCTGCGCCTGACGATCCTCGATCCCGGCCCGGACAGCGCAAGCGCGGAACTGGCCTTGGACCGCTTGATCGAGCAGGAGCAAGTGTTCGCCCTGATCGCGCCGCTGGTTCCGGCGCTGGACACCGAATTGGCGGCACGCCTGGAACGGGCCGGAGTGCCGCTGATCGGGCCGTTGTCGCTGCTCGGCACGGCCCAGGCGAGTCGGCAGATTTTCGAACCGTTGCCCGGTTTGCGCGAACAACTGATCGCGCTGGCCGACTACGCCACCGACAGCCTGCGGGTGCTGCCGGGGCCGACATTGATCGCCTACCCGGACGATCCCGGCCAACGATTGGCGGCGCAGAGCCTCGGCCAATATTTGCAGGACCACGCCTGGCAGGATGTGCGATTGCAAGCCTACGACTCGGCACAGGATGAGTTGCCGCTGGGCTCGCGCTCAGTGTTTTACCTGGGCAGCGGCGGTGGTTTCAGTCGCCTGGCCGAACGCTTGCAGACAGCGGGGCAGGTGCCTTACCTGTTCGCCGCATCGAATCAGGTGGCGGGGGAGTTGCTGCAAGTGCCCAGCGGATTTTCCCGGCGGGTGTTTCTTGCTTACCCGTTTGTACCCAGCGACTGGACCCAGTCCGGGCGCACGGCCCTGACCTTGTTGCGCGAGCATCAGGGCCTCGGTGGCGAACACGCGGTGCTGCAAGTGGGAGCGTTCAGTTCGATGCTGCTGTTCAGCGAAGGCATGAAGCAGGCCGGGCGCGATGCCAGCCGCGAAAAACTCATCAGCGCCCTCGAGGGCCTGCACGATTTCGACACCGGGCTGACCCCACGGATCAGCTTTGGCCCCGGCCGCCGCCTGGGCCTGAATGGCGCGCATATCGTCACCGTGGACCTGTCCGACCAGCGCTTTTACCTGGTCGCACCCTACAAACCGATTGCCGTTACACCCTGACCGGAGGCTTCGATCATGAAGACGCTACTGTTGCTGCTGATGCTCTGGGTGCCCGTGGCCTTCAGTAATAACGGGCCGGCTGCGGCGCGGGTCAATGGCGAAGAGATTTCCGAGTTTCGCCTGGAGCGCTATTTCGCCGAATACCTGGAAGACCAGGGCCGGGCGGTAGCCAGCATCCGTAATCCCAAGGCTTACAAACAGCTGCGTCAGGCCGCCCTGGATGCACTGATCGACAAAGAATTGTTGTGGCAGGAAGCGCTCAAGCGCGGGGTGGTGATCAGCGATGCCACGGTACAAAGCCAAGTGGCGCTGACTCGCCAGGCCATCGGCGGCCCCGAGGTGTTCGCGCGCAAGCTGCAAGACTCCGGTTTCGATGAGGCGAGTTTTACCGAGTACACCCGACGTGAGCTGGCCGCCCAGGAGGTCTTCGCCGACCTCACCCGCGTGGCGGAGCCGGACGAAAAACAGGTCCGCGACTTCTTCGAAGCGCACCGCGCCGAGATGGGCAGCCCCGAGCAGATCCACGCCCGGCATATCCTGATCAAAGTGCCGCAGGGGGCGGATGCCGCCACAGTCGAAGCCGCGCGACTACGCTTAGAGGAGCTACGTGTACAAATCGCCAGTGGCACGGACTTCATCAACGTCGCCCGCAGTGCCTCCGAAGACGCTTCGGCCAGTGCAGGCGGGGACTTGGGCTATTTCGCGCGCGGGCGCATGATGCCGGAATTCGAAGCGGCGGCGTTTGCATTAACGCCGGGCCAGGTCAGTGAACCGGTGCGAACGCCAGTTGGCTGGCATTTGATCTATTTACAGAACCACCAGGAGGCGACAGATGTCACAGAGGAGCAAGGGCTTGAAACAGTCCGGGTGTACCTTGCCCGACAGCAAAAGGCCCAGGCTCGTCGAGACGTTCTGGCGCAGTTGCGGTCCCGTAATCGCATTGAGCGGATTGACGATGATTGAACGTTCCCCCCCAATAGTGGGGAAAAGCTTCAATGCCAATCCATGCGCTTCCCCGCCTTTGGGGGGAGGGGGATCTGGACGACTTGGCATTGTCTTCAAATTCAAGGACATGAAGAGATAAAAATACCGGCGCTCGGCCTGGCATGAAGTGTGCGTTAGCCCTTGTAAGGCGCGCACTCCACCAGGCTCGGTACTCGGACCTGCGGTTTCAAGGAGTCGACCTTGTTAAACAAAGTACTGGTTGTCGAAGACGAACAACTGCTTGCCGAAAACCTCAAGGATTACCTTCAGGCGCAAGCGTTGGAAGTCCGGATAGCTCACGACGGTGCCATGGCAATCGGTGAAGCCGAACGTTTTGCACCCGATGTGATGGTGTTCGATTACCGCTTGCCGGATATGGAAGGCTTTGAGGTGCTCGATGCCGTCCGCCAGAACAGGAAGTGTCATTTTGTGCTGATTACCGGGCACCCAACCGCTGAAGTCTGTGAGCGGGCCCGACAGTTAGGTGTCAGCCATATCCTGTTCAAACCCTTTCCGTTGGCGGAATTGGCCCGTGCAGTCTGCGACCTTCTGGGGATGGAGCGCGAAGCCAAAGCAGGCGTGAGCACTTCTGAAGGTTTTGTCGAACGACGCCAGAGCAGGACCGAGAGTTTCCCGCTGCAGTTGTACGACGGCAGTTGGGTGCTGGCGGATCGCCGACGAACATCGGCCTCGCTGGCACCGGACGACGAACAATTGCTCACCGGGGAGTAGTGGCGCGACACGACGTTCCGGCTCCAGCCGCAATGGCCTGCCGCGCCGACAGGGCTCTAAGCCCCCGGCGTTGGAGAGCAAGCCATGGAACGTCTGACACTTGCCGTAGAACCGGCACCGTTGGAGTCTGTACCGACACGTTTTAGCAGTGAGCAACTGGCCCAGGCGCGGATCCGGGCCGCCAGTTCCGGTGAACGGGTACTGGACGCCCTCGGGGTGTTGTGCGAACTGGCGTCCATGCCGTTTATCCAGTGCCTCGGCGCTACCCTGCATTACCCGGTGCTCGACACCGACACGCTGTTCCAGGCCACTCCAGTATTTGATCGGGTCACCCTGGCCCAATGCCTCAAGCGCGAATTCATCCTGCTGCGCCATGCCGACGAAGTCATCGGTGTGTTCGCCGACCCGTTCGATACGTCGCGCTTGGCCTGGATCGACGATTGCCTGCACGGCGCGCCGCTGTATCTGGTGCATGCCGACGACCTGAAAGCCTACCTGGCCCGCCACGAAGAAAGCTTCCACGCGGTGGAATCGCTCAACGCCCAGGCCGACGCGAATGTCGAGATCGACAACCTGCAAAGCCTGTCCCTGACCAGCATCAGCGAAGACGCGAGCGTGGTGGTCAAACTGGTCAACTCGACCCTCTACGACGCGCTGAAAATGCACGCCAGCGACATCCACTTGGGCACCACTGGCAGCGGCCTGGTGATCAAGTACCGCATCGACGGCGTGCTCAACAACATCAGCAAGATCCAGGGCAGCGAGTTCGCCGAGCAGGTGATTTCCCGGGTCAAGGTCATGGCTGAACTGGACATCGGCGAGAAACGCGTGCCTCAGGACGGGCGCTTCAAAATCGGCATCAGCGGTCGGCAGATCGACTTCCGGGTGTCGATCATGCCGAGCATTTTTGGCGAAGACGCGGTGCTGCGGGTGCTGGACAAACAAGACCTGGCGGACAAGGTCAGCGGCGTGCAGTTACAGGCCCTGGGCTTCGAAGAAGACACCCTCAAGCAACTGCGTCGCCTGGCTGCCGAACCCTACGGCATGGTGCTGGTGACCGGCCCCACCGGCAGCGGCAAGACCACCACGCTCTACGCGATGATCACCGAGATCAACCACGGCGTGGACAAGATCATCACCATCGAAGACCCGGTGGAATATCAACTGCCGGGCGTCCTGCAAATCCCTGTGAATGAAAAGAAAGGCCTGACCTTCGCCCGTGGTTTGCGCTCGATCCTGCGCCACGACCCGGACAAGATCATGGTCGGTGAAATCCGTGACCCCGACACCGCTCAGATCGCCGTGCAATCGGCGCTCACCGGGCACCTGGTGTTCACCACCATCCACGCCAACAACGTGTTCGATGTGATCGGCCGTTTCACCCAGATGGAAATCGACCCCTACAGCCTGGTCTCGGCGCTCAACGCGGTGCTGGCCCAGCGCCTGATTCGCCTGGTGTGCGCCAGTTGCAGCGCGCCGCATCAGCCGACCGATGAAGAACTGCAACAGTCCGGCCTCGACCCGCAACACGTCGGCCACTACCACTTCGTGCATGGCAAGGGCTGCGGCCATTGCCGGGGCACCGGTTATCGCGGGCGCACGGCGATTGCCGAGTTGCTGCACCTGGACGACGAGCTGCGGCAAATGATTGTCGAGCGCCAACCCATTTCGAAAATCAAGGTCCACGCCTGCAAACGTGGCTTGCGGCTGTTGCGCGAGTCGGCGTTGGAACTGGTGCAAGCGGGGCGTACTACGCTCGAGGAGATCAATCGTGTCACTTTTGTCTCGTGATCGTTATGTCGCCGTGCTCGGCGCCAGTGGCGTCGGCCTCGGCCAGCGCCAGGGCAGCGACATCCGTTGGCTGGGCAGCGTCGGTTTTATCGACGAAGGCTTCCACGCCTGGGCCGTTGCCCTGGAAACCCTCGACCGTCTGCTCGGCGAGCATGCCCACACGGGTGCCGAATTGAGCGTGGTGGTCTCCGGGCACTTCAGCCGCTTTTGCCTGGTGCCCTGGAGCGACCAGATCAGCAGCCCTGACGAATTGCTCGGCTTCGCCCAGCTGTGTTTCGAAGACCTCTACGGCGTCCCAACCCAAGCCTGGAGCCTGGTGCTCTCGGCGGAACCGGCGGGCTATGACCGCATCGCCTCAGCCTTGCCTCGGGACTTGCTCGATCGCTTGCGCAGCCTGGTCAGCGCTCGCGGTTTGCGCCTGCGTTCGGTGCAGCCGTACCTGATGGCGGCGTTCAACCACTTCGATAAAAGCTTCGACGCCGGGGACTTCCTGTTCGTCGTCGCCGAACCGGTGCGTAGCGTGTTGCTGCTGGCCCGGGAAGGGCGCTGGACCTCGGTGCGCTCGGTGGGCAGCAGCGACAGCGATACCGCACTGACGGCGCTGATTGGCCGCGAAGGCCAGTTGCAGGCGTCCAGCAGCGATCGGCCATTGAACGTCTACCTGCACGCGCCGGCACGCATCGATTCGCAACCCGAAGTGCCCGGCGTACACCTGCGGACCCTCGAAGAAGACGGGACTGGCGTACGGGATTGCCTGTACGTGATGTCCCGGGCGGTGGCCTGACATGCGCGCCCTGACCCTCGACTTCCAGCCGCGCCGCCGTTCGGGCCCCTTGGGCTGGAGCCTGATGACCGCCGGCGTGGCGCTGACCCTGGCGTGCTTCTTCGCCCAGCAGCACCTCGACCAGCAATCCTCACAACAACAAGGCCACTTGCAACACGCCCAGCGCGAACTCACCGGCGATACCGGTAGCAAAGTCGGCCTGACCCCGGCCGAGACCCGCGAACAAGCACAAAACCTCGCCGAGATGCGCAAGGTCTCCCAGCAACTGCGTCGGCCATGGGAACGCCTGTTCGCGATGCTCGAAGCCATGCCTCGGGATGACATTGCCTTGCTGACCCTGACCCCGGATGCGCGCAAAGGCCAGGTGCGGATCAGCGCCGAGGCGCGGGACCTGGAAGCGATGCTCGAATTTCACCAGCGTCTGGAAGCCAGCGACGAGCTGTCGGACGTGTCCCTGCTGAGCCACGAAATCGTCGCCAACGTGCCGGAACACCCGGTGCAATTCAACCTGTCGGCGACGTGGGAGATAGGCGATGCGAATCCCTAGACTGATCGTGCACGAATACCTGCAAGGCCTCGGTATTCCGGGCCTGGCCGGGATGGCACTGGTGGCGGTGGCGCTGATGTATGCGCTCGCCGGGCTGGTGCCGGACTGGCAGTCGCTGCAAACCCTCAGCCAGCAAACCCGCGAAGCCGGCGAGTACCTGGCCAAGGTGGAAGACGGCAGCGTCGCGCCACCGGTGGTGCCGCAACGGCAACTCGACGACTTCCGCAGCAAGTTGCCGTCGCAGCCTCAAGCCACCGTGGCCATCGACAAGATCTACGCCTTGGCCGCGCTGGAACACATCACGTTGGCCCGGGGTGAATATTCCCTGGGCATCGACCCCAAGACCCATCTCGCGCGTTATCAAATCCTGCTGCCAGTGCGCGGCAGCTATCCGCAACTGCGGCGCTTCCTGCACGCCTTGCTCGGCCAGTTGCCGGCGGTGGTGGTGGAGGACGTGGAGTTCCAGCGCAAAAAGATCGCCGACACCGACCTGACCGGGCGGATCCGCATGACCCTTTACCTGTCGAGGTCGTGATGAATACCAAACGCGTAGTGGGTTGGGTGGCGTTCTTCGGCGTGGCGGCGGCGCTGGCCTGGTTGCCGGATTTCTTGCGGCAACCCGAGGACGGCGAGGTCAGCGTTGCGACCGTCGCGACCCCGGCCAAAAGCAAAAAAACGGTTGCAGCCGTCAGCGTCAAAGCCGCGCCGATCAAGGACTTGAGCCCGTCCGGCGACCTGTTCGCCACCCGCAGCTGGAAGGCTGCGCCAGTACTGGCCAGCGTCACCGAACAACCCGTCAACCTGACCCCGGTGGTGCAAACCCCAAGCGCACCAGTGATGCCTTTCCAGTTCGTCGGCAGGTTGCATAACCAATCCGACCTGCAAGTGTTTTTGCAGAACGGCGAAAAAATATACGTCGTACGCAAAGGGGATGTGATCGACGACACGTGGCGGATCGAGGGCATTTCCGATGTGGAATTGAGCCTGGTCTACCTGCCTCTGCATTTGTCCCAGACCTTGTCTGTGGGGAGCACGCAATGAACAGATCCCGTTTGCTGATGAGCCTGTGCCTGAGCACAGCGCTGGCCGCGTGCAGTTCGGCGCAAGTCGCCAACAAAGAAGCGTCCGAGTTGATCGAACAAGGCCAGTACGAGGCAGGGTTGGCGCGCATCCAGGAAGGCCTGCGGGAAAACCCTCGGGACACTGAGTTGCACCTGCTGCTGAACACCGGTCGGGCCAAGGCGATCACCGCGCTGTTGACCGAGGGCGACAGCGACCGCGCACGCCGGGACTTTGCAGCGGCACGCCAGGCCTACGGTCGGGTGCTGACCATCGAACCGAGCAACCGCCGCGCCCAGGATTCCCTGAAACAACTCGACTACCTGCGCAGCCAGGACGACAAACTCGAACTGGCCCGTGGCGACCTGCGCCGTGGTGACATCTACGGTGCCGACCGCCAGGTCAAACAGATGCTCGAACTGGATCCGAAGAATGAAGGCGCCCTGGAACTGCAAGGCAATATCCGCCTGGTCCAGAGCCGCAACGTGGTGCCGTATCCACAGCTGCGTACCCGTCTCGATCGGCCAGTCACCCTGGAGTTTCGCGACGCCAACCTGAAAACCATTTTCGAAGTGCTGTCCCAGGTCGCCGGGCTGAATTTCATCTTCGACAAAGACCTGCGCCCTGACATGAAAGCCACGATCTTCGTGCGTGACGTGCGCATCGAAGACGCCGTGGAACTGCTGCTCCAGCAAAATCAGCTGCACCAGAAGGTGGTGAACGAAAACACCTTGCTGATCTACCCGGACTCGCCGCAGAAGCTCAAGGATTATCAGGAGCTGGTGATGCGCACCTTCTACCTGACCAGCGTCGATGCCAACACCGCGCTGAACATGATCAAGACCATGCTCAAGACCCGCGATGTGTTCGTCGATGAACGCCTCAACACCCTGACCATGCGCGACACCGAAGACGCGGTGCGCATGGCCGAGAAACTCCTGCAATCGCAAGACCAGTCCGACCCTGAAGTGGTGCTGGAAGTGGAAGTGATGGAGGTCGCCACCCAGCGGATTCTCGACCTGGGTCTGCAATGGCCGAACACCTTCGGCGTGGTCAACAGCGACGGTTCCGGGGTGACAATCCTTGATCAACTCAAGGGCATCAACTCCAGCCGCATCTCCATTTCGCCGTCGCCGCAAGCCAAGATCAATGCGCAGGACAACGACATCAACACCCTGGCCAGCCCGGTGATTCGCGTGAGCAACCGCGAGCAGGCGCGCATCCACATTGGTCAGCGCGTGCCGATCATCAGCGCCACGTCGGTGCCTTCGACCCAGGGGCCGGTGATCACCGAAAGCGTCACCTACCTGGATGTCGGTCTGAAACTGGAAGTGCAGCCGATCGTGCACTTGAACAACGAAGTGGCGATCAAGATTGCCCTGGAAGTGAGTAACGCCACGCCGCTGGAACCGACCCGCCAGGGCACGATTCCGGTACAGGTTGATACCCGCAACGCCCAGACCACTTTGCGCCTGCACGACGGCGAAACCCAGATCCTTGCCGGTCTGATGCGCAACGACCACGGCGCAACCGGCAACAAGATTCCGGGCCTTGGCGACATTCCGGGGTTGGGCCGCTTGTTCGGCAGCAACAAGGACACCGTCGGCAAGTCGGAACTGGTGCTGTCGATTACCCCACGGATCGTGCGCAACCTGCCGTACCAGAGCCCGTCGGACATGGAGTTCCAGACCGGCACCGAAACCAGCATGCACATCCAGGCGCCTGAGCGTGGCATGGACTCGGCGACTCGTACCGACGTCATGGTCACACCGGTTGCGTCTTCCGCCCGCGTTGTCGTCGAGAAGCCTTGATCATGAACGCCTCCCAGCGCGGTTTTACCTTGATTGAAGTCGTGGTGACGCTGGCCCTGGTCGGCCTGTTGGCCGGCATGGCCGCGCCCCTGACCGAGACCGTGGTGCGGCGTGGCAAGGAGCAGGACATGCGCGCGGCGCTGTACCAGATTCGCGACGCCATCGACGCCTACAAACGCGCGTTCGACGCCGGTTATATCGAGAAGTCGCTGAACAGCAGCGGCTACCCGCCGAACCTGCAAGTGCTGGTGGACGGCGTGCGCGATGTACGCAGCGCCAAAGGCGCCAAGTTCTACTTTTTGCGCCGGGTGCCTCACGACCCGTTGCTGCCGGTCAAGCGTAACGACGAAGGCGGCTGGGGCCTGCGCTCCTACGACAGTACGGCTCAAAACCCACGGGAAGGCGAAGACGTGTTTGACGTCTACTCCAAAGCCCGGGGCAAGGGCCTCAACGGCATTGCCTACCGCGAGTGGTGAACCTATGCGCCGGGAAAAGGGTTTTACCCTGCTGGAACTGATGGTGGTCATGGCCATCATCGCGACCCTGATGACCATTGCCTTGCCGCGCTATTTCAGCAGCCTCGAGGCCTCGAAAGAGACCACGCTGCGCCAGAGCCTGTCGGCGATGCGCGAGGCGCTGGACCACTATTACGGCGACACCGGGCGCTATCCCGATTCCATCGAGCAGTTGGTTGAGCAGCGTTATTTGCGCAACCCGCCGACCGATCCGATTGCCGAGCGCAAAGACCTCTGGGTCCTGGTCGCACCGCCGGACGGCGTGCCGGGCGCAGTGGCCGATATCAAAAGCGGTGCTACCGGGAGGGCGCGTGATGGCAGCCTTTATTCCGAGTGGTAGTCCCGCCAGTCAGGGCGGCTTCACCTACCTGGGCGTGCTGTTCCTGATTGTGCTGATGGGCATGGGTTTGGCCAGCGCCGGGGAGTTGTGGTCCACCGCCTCGCGGCGTGATCGCGAGCGCCAGTTGCTGTGGGTCGGCACCCAGTACGCCCAGGCGTTGCGCAGCTATTACCGCAGTTCGCCGGGGCTGGCGCAGTACCCGAAAGAGCTGCAAGACCTGTTGCAGGACGAGCGTTTTCCATCGCCCAAACATCATCTGCGCCAGCTCTATCCGGACCCGATTGGCGGTGGCGAATGGGCATTGATGCGCGGCTTCGACGGACGCATCACCGGCCTCAACAGCCCGTCCACCGAAACACCGTTGAAGCAGACGGATTTCCCCAGCCAATGGTCGGATTTCGTCGGCATGGCGAGCTACAAGGACTGGCAGTTCGTGGCCGAGAAAGCCTTCCTCGATGGCGCGTCCGGGCCCAAACCCCAGTCAACAGCCCCACAGGCGTTGACGCCATGAACAGATATTGCCTGGCGCTGCTGCTGATGCTGCTGAGCCCTTTGGCCCCGGCCGGCGAAGAGGACGAAATGATGGGCTTCATCGTCGACGACACGATCTCGCACATCGGCCACGACTTTTACTACTCGTTCAGTGAACGCCTGCGCGCCACCAGCCCGATGGATTTCAACCTGGTGGTGCGCGAACGACCCTCGGCCCGCTGGGGCAGCCTGGTGACCGTGGAATATCAGCAACGCCTGGTTTACCGGCGGTTCCTGCCGCCGAACACCGTGGAACTCAAAGACGAGGCGTACGACGCCGCCGACTGGGTTCGCCGGCAGATCGTCCAGCGCAAGCTGGAAACGTTATTGCAGGACACCACCGACCTGGAGAAGGACGAATTATGAACAAGAAAACGTTCTCACAGCGCACCGGCATTTGGCTCCTCGGATTGGCCAGTTGCGGCCTGGTCCACGCCACCGAGCTGGTCTACACGCCGATCAACCCATCGTTTGGCGGCAATCCGTTGAACGGCACCTGGCTGCTCAACAACGCCCAGGCGCAAAACGATTACGACGACCCCGACCTGAAAAACCGCACGGCGGTGGCAGGCACATCGGCCCTCGAACGCTTCACCAGCCAGCTGCAATCGCGGTTGCTGGGGCAGTTGCTGGACAACATCTCCACGGGCAACACCGGGAGCCTGTCCACCGACAGTTTTATCGTCAACGTCATCGACGACTCCGGCGCACTGAGCATTGAAGTGACCGACCGAGCGACCGGTGAAGTTTCGGAAATTCAGGTGAACGGCCTCAACCCTTGATAGGGACTCAGGCTGCCGGGGAGTAAAGGACATGAAAAATATAATTGTGCTAGGGCTGATGTTGGCGGCATTACAAGGTTGCAGTCTGCGCGACACCATGCCGGCCGAACAGGACACGGAATCACCGACCCTCACGCCACGGGCGTCGACCTATTACGACTTGCTGAAAATGCCACGGCCCAAAGGCCGGTTGATGGCGGTGGTGTATGGTTTTCGCGATCAGACCGGGCAATACAAACCGACCCCGGCCAGCTCGTTTTCCACCAGCGTGACCCAGGGCGCGGCGAGCATGTTGATGGATGCGTTGCAGGCCAGTGGCTGGTTCGTGGTGCTGGAGCGCGAAGGCCTGCAGAACCTGCTGACCGAACGCAAAATCATCCGCGCCTCGCAGAAGAAGCCGAATACGCCGGTGAACATTCAGGGCGAGCTTCCTCCGTTGCAGGCGGCGAATTTGATGCTTGAGGGCGGGATCATCGCCTACGACACCAACGTGCGCAGTGGTGGGGAAGGCGCGCGGTATCTGGGGATCGATATTTCCCGGGAATATCGTGTGGATCAGGTCTCGGTGAATCTGCGTGCGGTGGATGTGCGCAGTGGGCAGGTGTTGGCGAATGTGATGACCAGTAAGACTATCTACTCGGTGGGCCGTAGTGCTGGGGTGTTCAAGTTTATCGAGTTCAAGAAATTGCTTGAGGCTGAGGTGGGTTACACCACCAACGAGCCGGCGCAGTTGTGTGTGTTGTCGGCGATTGAAGCGGCGGTGGGGCATCTTTTGGCTCAGGGGATTGAGCGGCATTTGTGGCAGGTGGCGGGGGATAATTCTTCGCCTGTGCAGGATGAGACGCTGGGGCGGTATTTGAGCCAGAACAAGGTTGATCCGGAGAGTGAGTGAGCCGAGGCGGCCTTCGGGCCGACCTGGCTTTTGTTGATTGAGTACATATCCGTTGCTGCGGTAACGGCGGCTTAGGGTTTCGCTCTTACAGCGAGTCCCTTTTGGCAAACGCCCCAAAAGGAACCAAAAGGTCTCGCCCCGAGCGTCCGGCCCCTCGCTTAGGCTCGGCGTGCCTTCGTTCCGGTATTCATCTGGGGGCATCGCCTACGGTCGGCTTCGCTTCGACCTCCTCTCGATGTGTGCGGCTTCGCCGCACGGCGCTACGCGCCCACCCCCCAGATGAACACCTCCACTCAGCCTCCCGAAGGGGCGGGTGGGGCGAGATCAAGGGCAGGCGAGCTAACGCTCGGCCTTGAGTGGTTAGGAGCGGGGTGGTGTGTGCTGGGCTGCTTTTGTTTCTGCTTCTGTAGGAGCGAGGCTTGCCCGCGAAGGCGTCCTGACAGACGACCTGTCTCACGAGGGTGTACATCTTTTCACTGTGGGAGCGAGCCTGCTCGCGAAGGCTTTGGGTCTGCTGCGCAGCCCAGCGGGAGCAAGCGCCCTCGCCACAATTATGAATTCGGCAGATAGACCGCGTTATCGTTCTTCGCGAGCAGGCTCGCTCCCACATTTTATCTCCATGCAACACAAACCCCATAACCGCCACAAATACCCTGTGGGAGCGGGCTTGCTCGCGAAGGCTGAGTCTCAGACAACCCATCTCTAACGAATGCACTCAGACCCCTTGTGGGAGCGAGCTTGCTCGCGATGGCGCCCGGACAGTCACCCCATTTCCCACAGGCACAAAAAAAAACCGCGACCCCACCAAGGGCCGCGGTTTTTTATCCCCCGCAATTACTGCTGCAAAACACTCGCCTGGTTAGCCGAGCCAAACTGCTGAACCGTCGCCATTTGCGTCACACCACTCTGATCCACAGTGGCGATGTTCCCCGTCCCACCCTGGGTCACGTACGCGACGTTCATGGTGTCAGCCTGTTTGACGGTGATTTGGTTGTCACTGCCATACAGCTGCGTGGTGAACGCTTGGTTGCCGGTGCCGGATTGGTCGAACTCGGTGCTGTTGCCCGAGCCGTTGGAAGAGCCCTGGGCCAGGTTGGTGGTGCCGCGCTGGTCGGCGATGAGGATGTTGTCGCTGCCGTTCTGGTCGAAGTACAGCTCGTTGTAGTTTTCAGCCTGGCTGACTGTGGTTTTGTTGCCGGTGCCGGTCTGGTTGGTGGTCATGATGTGGCCGACGCCGTCCTGCTTGAAGCTGGCCACGTTGTTGGTGCCGTTCTGGTTGATGGTCGCGCGTTGGTTGCTGCCGAACTGGCCGCCCAGTTGCGGGCCTTTCCAGTTGCTGGCGTAGACCTTGTTGCCGTTACCCACGGAGGTGGCGTTGAGCACGTGGCTGTCGCCGCTCTGGTAGGTGAAGTGCACGTTGCCGGTGCCTTGTTGATAGAGCGCCAGGACCGAGCCGACGGAGTCGAACTGGTCGGCATAGATGGCGTTGACGTCACCGACTTGCAGCACCTGGGCGTTGTTGTTTTCGCCGAAGCTCTGGTCGACCACGGTTTCGTTGGTTTGCCCGTATTGGTTGACGGTGGCCTGGCTGGCGGTTTGTCCGCCTTGCCAGATTTCGGTGGCGTTGAAGTCGCCGAACTGGTTGACCGTCACGGTGCCGCCGATGCCATCGCGCTGGTCGCCGTAGGCGTAGTTGCCTTCGCCGGCCTGGTTGAGGTTGATCTGGCCGCCCATGTGGGCGATCTGTTCGGCGGTGGCGTAGTTGGTGCTGCCGTACTGGATGATCACCGCGTTGTTGGCGACGCCCAGTTGAATCTGCTCGATATTGGCTTCGTTGTTGTCACCGAACTGGAAGGTCTGGCCTTTGGTGGCTTCCTGGCTGTCCTGGTAGACGAACGAGAAGTTGCCGCTGCCTTGCTGTTGTTGCAGCACCTGGTTTTCGCCCATGCCAATCGACTGGCTTGCATGGCTGGTGTTGAAGCTGCCGACCTGCTGCTGATTGATGTTGCTGCCATTCTCGAACAGTTGCTCGGCGTAACCGGCGTTGTAGTCGCCGACTTGATCTTGGGTGATGGTGCCGGTGGCAGTGTCTTGGACTGCTGCGGCATCGTTGCCCTGGCCGAGTTGTTGTTGAGTCGCGGTGCTGAAGGGCGCCGCGGTCTGTTTCACGTCGGCGATGTTGGCGGTGCCGAGCTGGTTCTGCGAGGAAACGCTGTCGTCGGCCAACGCCTGGGCACTGACAATGACCAGGATGGCAGCGGTGAGGGGCGTCAATTTAAACATGATGAAACCTCCAAGGTTATTGCAGTGCTTAGCGATATTGTTTGACCGAAACGCTCATGCCGTTACCGGACTGGGTCACGGCGCTGGAAAGCCCCGTGCCGGCCTGGTCGATGCTGGCGTCGTTGTTATTGCCGTTCTGGGAAATCTGCGCACGGTTGTGGCTGCCGGTCTGAGTGATCGAGGCGTCGTTGCCGGAACCTTGCTGGGTGATCTGTGCCATGAGGTCGCTGCCCTGTTGCAGGATGTAGGCTTCCTGATTGCTGCCCGACTGGACGATCCGTCCGAGCAACCCCTGACCGTTCTGTTGCAACAACGCGACGTTGGCCTGGCCGAGCTGGTTGATCAGCGCTTGCTGGCCAATCGGCGGTGGCAGTTCACCGAGATCAGCGGTGGGGGCCAGGTCGTCGTTTTCCATCAAATCGTCGGCGCGCACGCCCGCACTGCTGCAAAGCAGAAGCAGGCAGAGCAGGGCGGCGGTCGGCGTTTTCATGCTGTTGTCCTGTGGGAAGAGGCCGGCCCCACCCACCGGATCGGCGGGTGGGGCAAGGGCTCAGTTGGCGATGACCGTCACGGTACGCACGGTGCCTTGGGACGAACGGATGGTCGCAGTCGGGTTAGCCGATGGGGCCACCGTGGTGCTGTTGTTCACCGTCAACCGCCAGCGTCCGGTTACCGGAACGGTGGTGGTACCCAGGGTGACCAGCCCGGTCGGGGTGGTGACCTGCACGGTGATGGTGTTGCCGGTGATCACCGATGAGGTGCCCGCAAAGTCCCAGGTGAAGCGGTTGTTGGAGCGAGCCGAGACCGTGGCCGTGGTCACCGCGAAGGTTTCCGCAGCAGGCCGTGGCGAGACTTGCACCGTGACCGTCGCTGGTGCCGACAGGGCGCCGAAGCTGTCCCGGGCGATGTAGGTGAAGGTCGTGGTGAACGCCGTGGTGACCGTGGCCGGTGGGTTGTAGGTGATCACGGTGCCGTCGGTGGTGACGGTGCCGCGACCGGCTGCCGGTTGGGTCAGGCTGGCGACGCCGAGCGGCACGTTGCCTTCCGGATCGGTGTCGTTGGCCAGCACGCTGATGGGTACCGACACGCCCAGGGTCGCGACGCTGTCGGCAACCGCCACCGGAGACTGGTTAGGCGCCACGGTGATGGTCACGGTCGCCGCAGCGGTCGAGGCCAGGCCTTTGACGTCTTGAGCCTTGTACGTGAAGGTCGTTGTCAGCGGCGCATTGACCACGGCTGGCGGGGTGTAGACCACCGAAGTGGTGCCGCTCAAGGCCACGGTGCCTTGCCCGGCAGCCGGTTGGGTCAGCGCGGTGATACTCAGCGGCGTGTTGCCGTCGGGGTCACTGTCGTTGGCCAGCAGGTTGAGGGTCAGTGGCACGCCGAAGCTGGTGCTGCCGGTGTCGGCGACCGAAAGCGGCGCCTGGTTCTCGCCGGTATCCGGTGCAGCACCCACCACCACGACAGGCTCGGTATCGCTGCCGCCGGAGGCGGATTTGACGGTGACGGTGGCGGGTGGCTGGGTCAGATCGGCGACGGTGAGTTTTTGCAGGGTGCCGGTTTTCGACAGGCGCCCGTAACCCTGGGCGACCATATCCGGTACCGCCACTTCGTCAGTGGAAGTGGCCTCGATCACCAGGCTGTGATTGCTCCAGCTGTAGCGCGCAGTCTGGATTTTCACCAGGTCGGTGACCTTGCTCGATACCGCCGTCGGCCGAGTGGTGCCGGCCGGGTTGGTCGCGGTGAGCACCACCACTGCAGGCACGGTAGCCCCTGTCAGGCGTTGGCCGAAGAACAGGCCAGTGTTGTCGCCGAGCATGTTGGTCAGGCAGGGCGTCTGCGGTGGTCCGGGCACCAGGGCCACGGTTTCGCGGAAGCACAGGCTCGAACCGTTGGTTGATTTACCAAACACTTCTACCCGGGTAGTACTGGTGCCCGGGCCTGAAGAGGTGCGGCGGTAAGTGGCGCGGCCAATTTCCACCGGGGTTTGCGCGCGGTTGTCGAGAACCTTGCCGGACACGGTGAAGAGGTTGGTCTGGATGGTCCCGGCCGGCCCTTGCACACGCAGGAAGTTGTTATTGAACGGGCTGCCGGTGACCGCTTCAGACAGGTTCGGGTCGCCCACGAAAGACTCGGAGGAACCGGTGTCCGGGTTCACTTCGATATACGGCCCGTTGACGCTGCGCAGGAACGGCCCGACCTGACCATTCAGCGCGCCGCTGAAATTGCCCGGTGCGCCGATGCCGATGTCGCGGGTGATGTTGATCGCGCGACGGCCCGGCGCGGTGACGGTGACCGTTTCCACGCCGTACGGGTGGGTGATGGTGTAGGTCCCGGCGACAGGCACGTTCACCCGCAGACGAATCCGCGCGAAGCTGGCCTGATCGCCGTCGATAGGGTCTTCCGCCGTGAAGGCCGCTTCGACCCCGGCCACGTAGGCATCCACGCCATAGCCGCCGACATCGGCGATGTTGGTTTCGGCGAGGTACCAGAACGCTTCCGGTGGCCAGTTATCCGGGAACACCATCGGCTGGGTGTCGTCGAAAAATCCGGGCTCCGGATTCAGAATGCACATGTAGGTTGGTGCGCCGGGAGCGCTCGGTACCCGCGAGCTGGTCGCCCGCGACTGGCACAGTTCCAGCGACAGCAGATTGTTGTCCTGATACCACATCGGGAATTTGCCGGTGGCAAAGGTGTAGGGGCCGGGGTCGACGGCAGCGAGCTGCGCGAAAGCACTGCCGGACAGCGATAGAGTCAGTCCCAGGGCGTTGAGCGCCAGGCGTGGCAATTTGTTCATGATGCCTCCTGATGAGGATCTGGGCAGGTGCGCGTTCATTGCACGATGACCACTTCTTCGGTATCGCTGCCGCCATTGGATGACGTCACGCGAACCTTGGCCGGTGGAATCGGCGAGATGCCGGTCGACAGGGATTTCACCGCGCCGTCGCCGCTGAGGGCGCCGATGGCGACACCCGTGCCAGAGGTGGCAGTGAGAACCGGCGGCGATGTTTCATCGCTGGTTGAAGCCACGATCGAGAGCTGCCCGCTGCTCAGGCTGTACTGGGCTTGCGAAATCACCACCAGGTCAGTCAACGCCGTGGGCACAGTGGTCGGCGTGCTGGTAGGGATGGCCAGGTGGTTGTCGGCGGTCACCTGCAAAGTGCTCGGCAACGTCGGGTTGGTGGCGGACTGCGCGTACCAGTGGCCGGTGGTGTTGGCTTCCGTCAGGTTCAGCACCGGGCTGTTGCTGTCCAGGGTCACGGTGGCCGGTGGTGGCGGGGCCATGACGAACACGTCCTGCTGGGCCACCGGGGCACTGGCACCGGCCTTGCGCGAGTAAGTGCTGCGCTCGGCAATGATCGGAGTGGGTCGAACCACCGTCGACAACTTGCCGGAGATCGCCATCACGGTGGTGCGCAGGTCCAGCCCGTTAGGCCCTTCGATGCGGATGTAGTTGGTGTTGAAAGGGCTGCCGGTGAAGGCTTCTTCCAGGTTCGGATCGCCAACGAATTTCTCGGCTTGACCGGTGACCGGGTTGGTCTCGGTGTAGGGGCCGTTGACGCTGCGCAGGAACGGGCCGATGTCACTCTTGAGCGCGCCGTCGTAGGTTTTCGGCGTGCCGATGCCGATGTCGCGGGTCATGTTGATGGCGCGACGCCCACCGGCCGGAACGTCGAAGATGTCGACGCCGTAGGGGTGGGTGATGGTGTAGACACCGGCGGTGGGCACGTCCACCCGAATGCGGATGCGGCCAAAACTGACCTGGTCGCCTTCCACCGGTTCTTCAGCGGCGAAGGCGGCTTCCACGGCGCTGACATAGGTCAAGTCGATGCCCCGGGCGGCGTCGACGATTGAGCCGTCGCCGGTGAACCAGAACGCCTCATCGGGAAAGTTGCTTGGGAAAACGATCGGCTGCGTGTCGTCGAAAACACCGGGGACCGCACCCAGCAGGCACATGTAGGACGGTGCGCCGGGTGCACTGGCAACCCTGGAACTGAGTGCCTTGGACAGGCACAAGTCGAGGGTTCGACCATGGGTGTCCTGATACCAGGCGGCAAACGAACCGTTGGCTGGCACATAGGGACCGGGGTCGACGGCAAACAGCGCTGCCTGGGCAACACCTTGGGCAAGAGCGGTAACGACCAGCGCGGCCGCGGTTTTGGACAGTAAAGGGTGCATGAGTTAAGCCCTCTATCGGAATGCCTGTCCCTTGGAGACGGGCCAGTTGAGAGCGCTAGCGCAAATTGCATACCAATCGCGAGGAATGGGCGGGAAAGGGCCGGGGTACGGGCGTTGCGGGCGATGTGCAAGATTGTGGGTTGGATGTCGGGGCGGGCGAGTGTCCCCAGAGTTGGGGGTGAGTGGGGCAGGTGGGGGATGGGGAGATCGTTATGTCGGAATCACTTAATTTGTGGTCAGAAAATTTACCTGTGGCGAGGGAGCTTGCTCCCGCTGGGCTGCGCAGCAGCCCCTGCTTTTTGGGGTCGCTTCGCAACCCAGCGGGAGCAAGCTCCCTCGCCACAGGTTGGGTGTGTACCGGCAGAGAAATTCTCTATTTTGACGGTGTTAAACACATTTTCGCGCACGCGTTTAAAGACACCCGGTGTTACGTCATAAACGGCTACAACGCCTTGCGCCGTTACCTACGCGTACGCCAGAATCGGCCGGCTTGTGCGTCTAGGGCTTGGGTTTTATCGTGTATCCGTCGCTGAAATACAGCGATGGGTTTGGTAGACCCTCAGCATCGACGCATAGCGTCACCTTCAGCGGTTCTTTTTCAGGACTGCGTTTTTATGGTGGCCATGCGTAGGGCTCCTTCGGGGGCGCCGGTTCCGATGCCCGGTCTACCAACCTCCGTATGGCCGCCACCCTCCGTTTGGTAGCGAGATGGTGATGGCTCCATTTAAGCAGCATCGGAGTTCTATCTATGTTCAAAGTAACGCCCAATCCCCCGAATACTGATCCAGTACCCTACGACGCCTCTTTTGATCTTGACCCCAAGAAAATGAAAGTGGCGGCCGACCGCGCGCTCAAGATCTACCTCAACCCCGGGGCGACGAAAGCGCAGATACCGCCCCGCAGATCCGGCACCATCTTCACCATCGACGCAGCGGTGGATGACGAAGCGTTGCTGGTTGAGATCTATGAGTCGCTTTCAACCGCCTGCAAGATCGTCAACGATCTCGTCGAGCTGGAGGAAGGCCCGCGACGCCATACCTTGTTGGTGTTGCATCGTTCGCTTCTGATGGGAGAGGCGGCGGCCAATCGCGTACTGGATAACCACAAGCCTCTGTAGGAGCAAAGCTTGCTCGCGAAGGCGTCATGCCTGACACACCGTCTTCGCGGGCAAGCCTCGCTCCTACATTTGATGGGTGTCATTCGCAAAAATTGTGGCCAACACAAATCCCCTGTGGGAGCGGGCCTGCTCGCGAAAGCGGTGTATCAGCTGCATTGATGTTGGCTGACACACCGTCTTCGCGGGCAAGCCTCGCTCCTACATTTGATGGGTGTTGTTCGCAAAATTTGTGGCCGACACAAATCCCCTGTGGGAGCGGGCTTGCTCGCGAAAGCGGTGTATCAGCTGCATTGATGTTGGCTGACACACTGTCTTCGCGGGCAAGCCTCGCTCCTACATTTGATGGGTGTCGTTCGCAAAATTTGTGGCCAACACAGATCCCCTGTGGGAGCGAGCTTGCTCGCGAAGGCGGTGTATCAGCTGCATTGATGTTGGCTGACACACCGTCTTCGCGGGCAAGCCTCGCTCCTACATTTGATGGGTGTCGTTCGCAAAATTTATGGCCGACACCGATTTGCTTAGCTTGCTGGCATTGGGGCAAACACCAAACAGTGGGCTATAACCTTATAGGTGAATCGTCGGGATCCAACCCCCATGACTATGTCCGAAAAAATGCTCCGGCCCGAGGAAGGCGATATTCGCTTGAGCACGCGCAAACAGCCGTTCAACCTGCTGCGCTGGTTTTCGCTGATCAGCATGGCGGTGATCGCGACTGTGGCGGTGGCGTTGGGGGCGGTGTCCACGCAGTTTGTGATTACCGAAAGCGTGCAGCGCGACGCCCTGTTGACCGCGCAATTCATTCAGGCGATTGCCTCCGCCGAAGTGCGGCATGTGTCGATCCCCAACGTGCGGACCATGGGCGAGCTGGTCGACCCTCGCCAGGACAAGCTCTTTTCCGATGTCGATCCCGCCGCACGGGCCAATGCCCGAGCTGAATTCCTCGACCATATCGCCAACCTGCCGGACGTGATCCTGGCCAACATCTATGCCCCCGACCGCATGGTGATCTGGTCCACCAACCCGGCACTCATGGGCACCACCATCCACGCCGACGAAGATCTGGATCACGCCTTCGAGTACAAGATCCCGGTCTCCGCCAGTTATCACGACGTCGACAAGGAGCGGATGGAGCAAAAGTTCATCACGCCCCCGGACTACATCTTTATCGAAAACTACATTCCGCTGTTCGACGCCGACGGCAAGAACGTCACGGCGATGGTCGAGATCTACAAAGAACCCAAGGACCTGATCAACCGCATCGAGCGCGGTCTGGCGCTGATCTGGCTGGCCACCGCACTGGGCGGCGGGCTGATTTACCTGGGCTTGTACTGGATCGTGCGCCGGGCCGCGATCCTGCTGGCGGAGCAACAAAAACAACTGATCACCAACGAAACCTTCGTCGCCTTGGGCGAAATGTCCTCGGCGGTCGCCCACAGCCTGCGCAATCCGTTGGCGACCATCCGTTCCAGCGCCGAGCTGGCCCTGGAGTTCGACAACGGCCCGGCGCACAAGAACATCAACGACATCATCGGCCAGGTCGATCGCATGTCGAAGTGGGTCCGCGAACTCCTGCAATCCTTGCGCCCGCTCAACGATGACCCGGAACCGGTGAACCTGGTGGCGGCGATTCACGACAGCCTGATGGCGTTCGAGCAACAAATCACCAAGGCCGGCGTCCACGTGGTGTTCAATCCGCAGCAGACGCCGATGGTCCTGAGCCAGCAAGTGCAACTGACGCAGATCCTCAACAGCCTGATGGCCAACGCTCTGGAAGCCATGGACAAGGGCGGCACCCTGACCATCAGCCTGGAATCGACCGATACCCGTGGCGTGTGCGTGGTGCTGAGCGACACCGGCAAAGGCATGAACGAAGAACAGCGCAGCATGGCGTTCCGGCCATTCTTCACCACCAAGGCCGGCGGGCTCGGCGTCGGGCTGGTGCTGGTCAAACGGATCATGGAACGTTTTGGCGGTGCGGTGACCCTCGGCAGCCGCGAAGGCGAGGGCACTTGCGTCCGTCTGTCGTTTAAATTAATCCCCTGAAAACGGGGATGAACTTTCCCCGTTAGCGGGTGTCATTCCCCAGTCGTTTGGCCATGGGTGGCCAAATGATGTTGATAAGCCATTGATTCATCAGGTGTTAATACTTTGGTATAGGGCCGCGAAAAGTATGGCGAGGTAATTGCAAAACACCATTACCCCCTTCATGACTTCGAGGCGGCTGGTGATGGACAGAAAAGCGCGGCACCCCTGCAAGTGGTTCGGCCTGTTGACCCCACTGAGTATCCTCCTGACGATGACCCTGGGCGCAATGCCCTCGTTGCGCGCCAGCCCGATTGACGATGAGCGTCAGCCTGAGCCCTCCGATCCTTCGGCTTACTACGATGAACCCGCTGACAAGGCGGGCGCCCTGAATGCCATTTTGACCATGCCCGAGGCCAACGAAGATTCCTTCGATTTACCGGATGGCGTCAAAGGCAGCCGCGCCGACACGCGTAAGGAAAACGTGCTGCCGCCGACCGTGCAGACCAGTTTCAATTACCCCACCAATGGCAAGCCGAGCCCGTTGTTCGGCGCTCAGCCGTTCACCCAGCAATTGGTGTTGTTCGAAGAGTTCGGCCCGGAAAAACTCGACCCCACTACACCGGCGGCGCCCTTGGGCTTTCCACCGGCAGCGGTGGGTCCGTTGCCCCAGCAGGACCCGACCAACGCAGCGCGCAGTGCGCCACCCAGCGTGGCCCTCGACGCCTTCCTGCGCCAACCGGGGCTGACGCCGTTCCCCAGCCAGTTCTCCAACGTGGTGGACCGCAACCCTTGGCAGTCGCAGATCGAGGTGTTCCTCAACCGCCATATCGGTTCATCCGCTGAAGGGCGTCCGCCAGGAAAGGGCTGGTCGCATCAGCGCTGGAACGAGTTCTACCCGCAAGTGGCCTATAAAACCGTGCAAACCGGGGCGAGGCTCAACAGCGGTTGGCGTGACAGCCATCAGATGCACGGTTATGCCATGGGCGAATTCGGCCCCGGCGGCCTGTATCACAACGTCGCGGGCGTGCCGGCCACTGATGGCACCGCCAAAGGCGTCGATGCGCGTTTTCACCCGAACATGCCGGTGCAGAACCACAACTCGGTCTGGACCTTCGACGGCACCTTGCCGCCCAAATTGCTGATGGTGCGCTACGGTCAGCCAGTGCTGATGCGCCATTACAACGGCTTGCCGATCGACCCGTCGGCCAACATGGGCTTTGGCCTGCACACCATCAGTACCCACGAACACAACGGTCACGCGCCGGCGGAAAGCGACGGCTATGCCAACGCGTTCTTCTTCCCGGGGCAGTACTACGACTATCGCTGGCCGATCCAGCTGGCCGGTTACGACAGCATCAACACCAAGGCGGAAGACCCGCGCGCCGCGTTCCCGTGCTCGCCGGGCGAAACCCTGTGGACCAACGACTTGAGCCCAAGCCGCAAGACCTGCGAAAACGGCACGATCAAAATCCGTGGCGACTGGCGCGAAACCATGAGCACCCACTGGTTCCACGACCACATGCTCGATTTCACCGCGCAGAACGTCTACAAGGGCAACGCGGCGATGATGAACTACTACAGCGCGCTCGACCGTGGCAACGAATCGGTGAACGACGGCGTCAACCTGCGTTTCCCCAGCGGCAGCGCCTTGCCATGGGGTAACCGCGACTACGACGTCAACCTGGTGTTCGCCGACAAGGCGTGGGATCAGGCCGGCCAGCTGTGGTTCAACCCGTTCAACACCGATGGCTTCCTCGGTGACCAGGTGCTGGTCAACTGGCAGTGGAAACCGACCCTCGATGTACGTGCGCGCAGCTATCGCTTCCGCATCCTCAATGGCTCGGTGTCGCGCTACTTCAAGTTCGCCATCGTGCGTGAGGTCAAGGGCAGCAGCGGTGAATTCCAGGGGCCGAAAAACTCCGGTGTGTCCTATGCCCGCGTGCCGTTCCACATGATTGCCAACGACGGCAACATCATGGAACACAGCGTGCCGTTCGACGGCACCATGGACCTCGACGCCGACGGCGATAAAAAGAACCACTTCGCGATCCTGCCGACCCAGGGCATCGCCGAGCGCTTCGACATCATCGTCAACTTCGCGAAAAACGGGATCAAGCCCGGGGACAAGTTGTTCGTGGTCAACCTGATGGCCCACGACGACGGCAAAGGCCCGAAAGAGCCTATCGATCTGGCGGACGTGCTGTCGGAAAAATACCTGGCAGTGATCAAGCAATCGAGCAAAGGCCCGCAGTGGGACAAGGGTGATCCGGGCGTGGGAAAAGTCTTGCAGCTCAACGTCAAGGCTTACACCGGTCAGGACCTGGCCATGGACCCTGCAGCGTATGAACCAGCCAAACCGGGCAAAGCCGAAGGCATGGTGATGATTCCGCTGAAGATCCACCGCGACAACGCCGCCGACAAAGTGCTGCTGGCCAACGCCCGTCACCGCACCTTCACCTTCGGCCGTTCCGACGGCACCGATGAAGCCCCGTGGACGGTCAAGACTGACGGCGGTTTCGGCTTCCACATGGACCCACGGCGCTTGAACACCGCGACCAAACTGGCCACCGGTCCTACCGATGCCGGCGTGACGGGTTTCGGCACTCTGGAAGTGTGGAACATCAAGGCCGGCGGCAAGGGCTGGAGCCACCCGGTGCATGTGCACTTCGAGGAAGGGATCATCCTCAGTCGCGGCGGCAAGGCGCCACCGGAATGGGAAAAATGGGCGCGCAAGGACGTGTACCGCATCGGTTCGGAAAACGATGGCCTGGACAGCGTCGAGATGGCGATCAACTTCCGCGAATTCGCCGGGACTTATATGGAGCACTGTCACAACACCCAGCATGAGGACAACTCGATGCTGCTGCGTTGGGACATTGAGAAACCCGGGCAATTCCAGTTGATGCCGACCCCGCTGCCGAGCTGGGACGGGGTGCGCTACGTCAACTCCGCCGCGCTGCCAACCTTCCGTACCGGCGACGGCTACGGTCCACAAGTGGCGGTGAAAAAATGAACCGCCGGGGAGCCGACATGGCACCGCACACGCCGCGCTCCCGCGCCCTGGGCATGCACCTGATTCTGGTCCTGGTCACCTGTTTGCTGGCCAGTCAGGTGCTCCTGGCCCACGAAGGGGCACTGTCGCCGAGCGAGTCGGCGACACCCTGGGGCGGCGACTATTTCCCCAACACCTTGCTGACCGACCAGGACGGCCAGCAGGTGCGTTTTTTCGATGACCTGATCAAAGGCAAAGTGGTGGTGATCAATTTCATCTTCACTTCCTGTAGTGATTCCTGCCCGCTGGAAACCGCGCGCCTGCGCCAGGTGCAGAAGTTGCTCGGGGACCGGGTCGGCAAGGACGTTTTTTTCTATTCCATCAGCATCGACCCGCTCAGCGACACGCCGGAGGTGCTGAAGGCTTATGCGCAACGTTTCAAGGTCGGGCCGGGCTGGAAGTTTCTGACTGGCGAGTTTGCCGACGTCACCGACCTGCGCAAAAAACTCGGGTTGTTTATCGAAGGCGTCGACAACGGCCGCAGCAAGGACCACAACCTGAGCCTGATCGTCGGTAATCAGGCCAGCGGTCGCTGGATGAAGGCTTCACCGTTCGAGAACCCGTGGATTCTGGCCGATCAATTGGCCAACACCTTGCAGAACTGGAAACAACCGAGCGTCGGGGAAAGTTATGCCAATGCACCGGAAATTCGCCCGCCGAGCAACGGCGAAGAGCTGTTTCGCACCCGTTGTGCCTCGTGCCACAGCCTCGGGCCGCAAGACGGGCAAGGCATCGGCATGCGCAGCATCGGCCCGGACTTGATCGGCGTGACCCGTCTGCGCGAACCGGCCTGGCTCAATCGCTGGATTCGCGAGCCGGATCGCATGCTCGCCGAGAAAGACCCGATTGCAGTGGAGCTGTACCAGCGTTTCGACAAGATCCCGATGCCCAATTTGCGCCTGGATGAGCATTCCGCGCAGACGATCATCGACTTCTTGCAGGAAGAAACCGATCGCCAGCAACCCTTGGCGAGCCCGGTGCCAGCGGTGACGCAAATGAACTAGCGGCTAAATAACATCATTGGCCGTCGGCCCCGGACATTGCGACCTACACTGTCCGTGACACCGCTAAAAAGGCTAGACGCAAGAACCCAGGACATTCCCATGCAGACAGAACAACAAAAAGTACCTGCGCCGGCTCTGCCGGCAGCAGCGCGCAAGGGCTGGGGTGGTCAGTTCAACCTGTTGCGCTGGTTTTCCCTGGCCAGTTTTTTCATCATCGCCGCCGTGGCGCTGGGCCTGGGCTACATTTCCACGCGTTTCGTGGTCACCGAAAGCATCGAGCGCGATGCCTTGCTCACCGCGCAGTTTATCCAGGCCATCGGTGACGCCGAATTGCGCCACGCCGGAATCACCCCGGCACGCACCATGGGCGAACTGTTGGACCCGCGTCAGGAGCGGGCCTATCCCGACGTCGATCCGCTGTCCCGGGCCGCAGCGCGCAATGAGTTTCTCGATCACGTGGAACACCTGCCCGACGTCCTGTTGGCCACCGTCTACGCCCTGGACCGCACGATCACCTGGTCAACCAACCCGGAGCTGGTCGGGATGCGTATCGAGGATGACGAGGAACTGGATGAATCCTTCGAAATGAAGCAGCCGGTGTCCTCCAGCTACCACCAGATCGACGAGGAACGCCCGGAACAAAGGCTATTGCGCGAGCCGCAGTTGCTGTTCATCGAGAACTACATTCCGATGTTCAACGCCGACAAGAGCAAAGTCATCGCCATGGTCGAGATCTATAAGGAACCGGCCGATCTGGTGGAGCGTATCCGGCGCGGCTTCAAATCGATCTGGATCGCGACGCTGCTCGGCGGCGCAGCGATTTACCTGGCGTTGTTCTGGATCGTGCGGCGCGCCGCGACACTGCTGCAGAGCCAGCAGAAACAACTGATCAGCAACGAAACCTTCGTCGCCCTCGGGGAGATGTCCTCGGCGGTCGCCCACAGTTTGCGCAACCCGTTGGCCACCATCCGCTCCAGCGCCGAACTGGCCCAGGAAGTCGCGAGCCAGGGCGCCCAGAAGAATATCGGCGACATCATCAGCCAGGTCGATCGCATGTCGCGCTGGGTCCGCGAGTTGCTGGTGTCGTTGCGGCCGATGAGTGACGACTCGGAATCCGTGGACCTGATGCTGGTGATCGATGACACCTTGAGCGCCTTCGAACCGCTGATCAAACGCTCGAACGTCGAGGTGCTTTTCACCCCGAAAAGCGTTCCGCCGGTGGTCAGCCAACCCGTGCTGCTCACGCAAATTCTCAATAGCCTGTTCGCCAATGCCCTGGAAGCCATGCCCAAGGGCGGAGTGCTGAGTGTCGATATCGAGACGCCGGCGCCGGGGCAGGTGTCCATGACCCTCAGCGATACCGGCAAGGGCATGACCAAACAGCAGCAACAGATGGTTTTCAAGCCGTTTTTCACCACCAAGCAGGGCGGGTTGGGCGTCGGCCTGGCATTGGTCAAACGAATAATGGAACGCTTCCAGGGCTCGGTCGTGCTGACCAGCCAGGAGCAGGAAGGAACCCGCGTTTGTCTCAACTTTAAAGTGGCAACGGGAGGGGAATATGGAGCACAGCATACTGCTGGTCGAGGATGATGAACTCCTCGCCGAGAACATCCAGACCTACCTCGAACGCAAAGACTTCGAGGTCACAGTCTGTCACTCGGCCGAGGACGCATTGGAGCAATTGGGCACCTTCGTCCCTGACGTGGTGCTGACCGACAACTCGCTGCCGGGCATGAGCGGTCACGACCTGATCCAGAAGCTGCGCATCAGCGCGCCGGATCTGAAAGTGATCATGATGACCGGCTACGGCAACGTCGAAGACGCGGTGATCGCGATGAAAGAGGGCGCTTTCCATTACGTCACCAAACCGGTGGCCTTGCCGGAGCTCAAGTTGTTGCTGGACAAGGCCCTGGCCACCGACCGCATGGAGCGCACGTTGTCGTTCTATCAGGAGCGCGAGGCGCAGAAGTCCGGCGTGCAGGCGTTGATCGGCGAGTCGGCACCGATGCACTACCTGAAAAACACCATCGGCCAATTGCTCGACGCCGAGCGCCGCATGGCCAATACCGATCTGCCGCCCGTGTTGGTGGAAGGCGAAACCGGCACCGGCAAGGAACTGGTGGCCCGGGCGCTGCACTTCGACGGGCCACGGGCCAAAGGTCCGTTTATCGAATTCAACTGCGCGTCAATCCCGTCCAACCTGGTGGAATCGGAACTGTTCGGCCACGAGAAGGGCGCCTTCACCGACGCCAAGGATCGCCGGGTCGGGCTGGTGGAAGCCGCTGACGGCGGGACGCTGTTTCTCGATGAAGTCGGCGAAATGGACCTGCTGCTGCAAGCCAAATTACTGAAGCTGCTGGAAGACCGGACCATTCGCCGGGTCGGCTCGGTGAAGGAGCGCAAAGTCGATTTGCGGGTGATCAGCGCCACCAATTGCAACCTGGAACAGATGGTCCAGCAGGGCAAGTTCCGGCGTGACCTGTTCTTTCGTCTGCGGATCATTTCGATCAAGGTCCCGCGCCTGCACGCTCGCGGTGAAGACGTGCTGTTGCTGGCCCGACACTTCCTGTCGATCCATGGCAAACGCTATGGCAAACCGCACTTGTATTTCAGCGACCAGGCCGAAGAGTTGCTGCTCAGTTACACCTGGCCGGGCAACGTGCGCGAGTTGCGCAACATGCTGGAGCAAACCGTGCTGCTGGCCCAGAGCGACACCGTGGCCGCGCACCAGTTGAACGTCTGCCAAAGCCTGGTGGATGAACCGTTGGTCATGCCCGAAACGCAATACTTCGAACCGCGGCCGAGCAGTCACGTCGAATCGATGAACCTGCCGGAAGTGGAACGGGACATGGTGCGCAAGATGCTCGACAGGACCGACTGGAACGTCACCAAATCTGCGCGCCTGCTGGGCCTGAGCCGCGACATGCTGCGTTACCGGATCGAAAAACTCGGCCTGGCACGGCCGGACAAGCGTCAGTGGTAGCGGCATCGATTGACTGATAGTCGGCAATTTGTCAGAGGACGACGAGGTGTAGGCGGGTTCGGTGGAAAATCCACAAAGCCTGTGCCTTACTGATTTTTCCCTTTGATGGAGTAATGGGCATGCGGCGTAGAGGCGCACAGTTCTGGCTCTGGAGTAACAGCCAATTACACGGTCGCAGTCACGATGAAGTGCTGCCCGATGGTACGCAGGTCGAGGTGCAGGCGCGGTTCAATCGTGAGCAGGTGACCCAGGTATTCATCGGCGTCTACACCCGCGATGGCACGCCGCTGGCGGAAGAATTTTATGACCGTGAGGGTCATCCCACGTTGGCGAAAGCCCTGGCATGGGGTTGCACACGCGCCCAGGCGATCCTCACCACCGTGTCCGAATTCCGCGCGCCCCACCGGATTCAACTGACGGTGGGGGTGGTGCTGGACGATCCTTGTGAATTGGCCCTGCGCCATATGGAAATGTCCGCAGACGAAAGCCTTCGGCTCAAGCGTCGGGACGCCTGGGACGAGTACCTGGACGCCAAGCAAGCCGTGCTGGACATGATGCGTTCCAGCAAGGTCGACAGCGAGGTCTGGGAAACCCAGAAACGCAGGCTGCGCAACGCCATCGATCGCCGGGCGGCGCTGCGGCATACCTGGCCCTGCGACTGACACTCAAGGCATCGCTTGTTCCTGCCGGGTGACGCAGGCCAACAGGCACGAGGGGTCGAGCACCTCGTCGTTGACGTAGATCCCGCGTTCCGGGTCGTAGGAACGGATAAACACCCGCACGTTGGCATCCGCCACGGTGGGCAGTTGCGAATCGTAGAACACATGTTCAGTAGCGATCGGGATGAAATCCTGAGGCGCGCTCGGGATGTATGAACGCGGTGGCACGGAACTCAAGGTCGGCGGCGCCGGGTGCGCGAAGGGCTGGTTGGGTCCGTAGTAGATCAGTGCACTGCTGGAGCTCTCGGTCTGCATGGGACTTTCGTCCGCATGCACCGCGCTGGCGGCAGTCAGAAGGGCGATGAAGCACAGCGTCAGATCGGTTTGTTTCATGGCGACACCTGCGTACTCGGTTTTCCCGCATTTCCCCAAGGCCTTTAACTATAGCTGCCTTGCACTCATGCGTTCGCGCGGCCCGGATTACAAGTTCGCAACAAAGCGCCGATGGGCTTTTCCAGCGGCTGATCTAGACTCGTGCCGGTCAATAAAAACGAGATCTGGAGTGCGCAATGGACATGCCAACCAAACAACAAGCCGTCGCCAGCAACCGTGAGGCGTGGAATGACTCTGCAAGGCATCACAAAGACAATCCCGAATGGCTGGCCGTGCTCGACGCCGTCAGCCAGGCCGATTTTTGCTGCATCGATGACACCCTGCGCAGTGTGCTGGAACAAGTGGGCGTCGAGGGCAAGGACGTGGTGCAACTGGGCTGCAACAATGGCCGTGAAAGCCTTTCGCTATTTGCCCTGGGCGCGCGGCGGGTGGTGGGGGTCGATCAGTCTGCAGCGTTTCTCGAACAGGCACGGGAACTGACGGCGCGTTCGCCGCATGATGCTGAGTTCGTTGAAGCTGATATTCATCATCTGCCGACGCAGTTGCACGACCGATTCGACGTGGCGCTGATCACCATCGGTGTCTTGAACTGGATGCCGGACATTGCCGAGTTCTTCCGCCACGTCGCGCAAACCCTCAAGCCGGGCGGCGCGGTGGTGATCTACGAAACCCACCCGTTCCTGGAAATGCTCGACCCCGAAGCCGCCGACCCTTATCGCCTGGACAGCTCGTACTTCCGCAGCGAACCGTTCGTGCAGCATCAGCCAATCGTCTACGAAGGCAAAGTCGAACAACCAGCCAGTCCGTCCTACTGGTTCGTCCACACCCTCAGCGCCATCTTCACCGGCGCCATCGACGCCGGTTTGCAGATCAGCCACTTCAAGGAATACCCACATTCCAACCGCGAAGAACTGTATGACCGGTATGAAAAACAAGTGGCGCAGTTGCCGTTGTGTTTTACGTGGGTGGCGGTGAGGCGAGGAATCTAGCGCAGGAGCACTTTTCAGAGATTCGAATGATTGAGGTTGTGACCTGGCTGCGCATAGAGATCAATTCCGAGGGCGTGAATGACCTTTAGCACCGTATCAAAACGTGGTTTTGCACCCGGAGCGAAGGCCTTGTAGAGGCTTTCGCGCCCCATCCCGGAATCTTTGGCGATTTGTGTCATACCACGGGCTTTTACCACGTAGCCGATAGCGCGGAGAAACTCTTCGTTGTCGCCCTCTGCCAGTACCTGGGAGAGATATTCGCTGATGGCCTCATCACTGTCGAGCAGCGCTGCCATGTCGAATGTCGTCAAAGTTTGGCTCATGGTTAAACCTCCTTTGCCATTTTTTTTGCACGCCGGATATCAGAGCTTTGCGAGGATTTGTCGCCGCCGGCCAATAATACGATGACCACGCCGTTTCGCATGGTGAAGTAGATTCGATAGCCTGCACCAATGTCCACGCGCATTTCGGAAACACCATCACCCAGCGACTTGATGTCGCCTAGATTACCCGCAGAGGCACGATCAATGCGACGAGCGATGGCGAACTTTGCCCGTAAGTCACGAACTGAGACGTGCCATGCCGAGAAAGTATGTGTTTGTTGAATAAGATAGTTCATTGCTGGACTGTATCTATATGGATACGGTCCAGCAGTCAGGCTTTTCTTGGGTTAAGGGTGTTTTCTTCTCACAAGGGTGTGGGAAAACGGCGCCTTCGCGAGCAAGCTCGCTCCCACAGGGATTTATGCTGGGCACCGATTCTTGTGAACAACACAAAACCACTGTGGGAGCGAGCTTGCTCGCGAAGGCGGCCTAACAGCCAACTGCAATGAAGCGGATGTACGCAATTCCCCTGTAGGAGCTGCCGAAGGCTGCGATCTTTTGGCGGCATCGAGTCGATCACAAGATCAAAAGATCGCAGCCTTCGGCAGCTCCTACAAGGGATTCGGTCCAGGCACAGGTTTGTGAACGAAACCAAACCAATGTAGGAGCGAAGCTTGCTCGCGAAGGCAATTCCGAGGACGCCTTCGCGGGCAAGCCTTGCTCCTACAGAGGATTGGGTGTTACGCCTGACTTATCGTTTCAAGCCCCCGCCGTTGCCCCAGCCACCACTGGCCGACCTGGTTTGCGCAGTGGGTCGAGGCGCGAGCCTTGGTAGCGGGTTTCGCGGAAGAAGCGCCAGCGGCCGCCGAACAGGCCATAGACGTGGGTCACGCGGCCCTGTTCGTGGTAGCCCATGCGAATGTGCAGTTTCAGCGCCGGGATGTTGTGGGTTTCGCAAACGTCCACCACTTTGTCACAGCCTTGGGCGGCCATGGCCTCCCAGAGGGCGACCTGCACGTCCACCGACAGGCTGGTGCCGAAATAGGCGCGGATCATTTCGCCGCCAAATTCGAAGAACTCCCCTGGCTTCACCGGGAACCAGCAGCCGTAATAGTGGCGGTCGTGGTAGTCCCGGGTGCTGCCCCAGATAAATCCGACCGCGTGACCTTCCTCGTCCAGGTACATGTGCCCGGTGTGGCCTTCGGCGGCGAGCTCGGCCATGGTTCCCACGCGATCACCGAAGTGCTTGGTGAACGCCACTGCGTTGTCCGCGGTAATGGTCGCCTGGCGCAAGCCAGAGTAGGGGCGCAACTTGTGCGGTGGCACCGGGCTGACCAGGTCGCGCTCCATCCACAGCAGCTCCCAATGGAAGAATACGTAGCGCTTCCAGAATGCCCGGAAGAGGTTGCCCAGACCTTTTTGCCTGATGCGTTCGCGTAGCTTTTCGATGACATTCATGACGCTCTCCTTAGCCGAGGCCAGGGTGTTGTTGGGAGGCTTTTGATGGGTATAGATGAAGCTTGCAAGTTCATGTCAAAGCGCCAGCTTTGAATATGTTGCAATGTGTGTAACTCATTCGAGTGCGGCTGTTCCGGCCTGAAAATTCCTGCTGACAACCGCATAGGAAACCCGTTCGATACCGGCAAGGCGCCGCTCTAGCACCTGCGTTAGCGACTCGCCTGGGTTCAAGTAAGCATCGCCAAAATCCGCCCCAATCTGGTTCGGATGAGCGACGATTTCCAGCAGACCGTCGGTCGGCACGGGAGCGTTGCGCAGGTCGACTGGCGTGCAGACATAGTCCGCCGTCGCCCCGGCCAAATTGTGCAGACGCCGATTAAGCAAACCCTTGAACACGCGCTTGGGTAGGCTCAGGTTTTGCCCCAGATTTCGCGCCAGGCGCACGGCGATTCCTTGGCGCGCGGCGAAGCGCGCGACGATCTCGCCGATGGGCCAAATGTTGTGCACATGCTGGTGGGAATCGAGGTGGCTGGGGCGCACGCCGTTGTCCAGACAGCGTTGCCACTGAGCTTCCAATTCGTCCATCACCGCTTCACGGTCCAGGCGGTTGAGCCAGAGGCTGTGGCGGGGCAGATTGAGGTCGAATTCACCCTGGCTGTCGCAGAACGTCGAGCGCTTGAGAATGCCTTGGCTCAACGGCCGACCATAGGTGAGGTTGAAATGCAGGCCGATCCTTCCTGCCAGCAACGGATGTTGGGCCATGACGCACGCCGCTTCGAAGGCCGGCATGTTGGCCATGGCCGTGGCGGAGCTGATGACCCCGGCCTGGAAGGCGCCAAGGATCACCGCGTTTTCGCAAGGGCTGAGGCCAAAATCGTCAGCGTTGACTATGACTTGGTGAGGCATGTTTGCCCTCCATGGTTTTTTCAGTAGGCGCCTGAGGCTGGATCGCTGGCGTGGAGACTGTGGCCACCGCTGCTGCGCGTTTCGCCCGCCGTTTTTGCAAGACCGGTTTGAGTCGCTGCCAGATGCGCAATGCCAACCCCAAAACCAGCCCGCTCGGCCGCCAGGAATAAAAACTCCAGCGCCAGTGTTCCAATTGTCCGGTCATGCGCTCGTGGAGTTGATGGCTGGAGTTTTCCAGGCTGACCCGCGAGGCATCGATCCAGTGCCAGTTGTCGTCCAGGCCCCAGCGAATCCACTCTTCGAGCAATACCCGGCCGCTGCCCAGGTCGGCGTATTGCGGCAGGAACGCCAGGTTGTAATCGTACAGCCGACCATGCTCCAGCAAGCCGAGGCGATAGCTGATGCAGCGGCCGTCCAGTTCGAGCACCACGACACGTACCAGGCCGCGAGCGGCGAGGGCAGAGAAGGCGCGGTCCATCCATTGTCGATGGCGTTCGTCGGCGAAGATGCCGACGCCTTCATCGCCTTTCCAGCTCACCGCCTCGACTTCGCTGATGGCCTGCAACAGCGGGCCCATGGTCGTGGCGTCGGGAGTAATGCGCCGCACTTCGGCGCCACACGCGGCAATGCGTTTGCGCGCGCGACGCAGTTTGTAGCGCGGATCGCCCGAGACTTCCTGGCGATCCGCTTCGCTGATCAGGTGCACCGGCACCTTGCAACTGAGGCGCCGTTCACCGGTGGAGCTGTGCGCCATCCACACCGTCAGGGCACTTTCTTCGCCCGTGGGTTCGGACAGCTCGTTGAGTTGCAACAAGGCATGGGGCATGCGGCGGCGAATCACGATCAGCGCCTTGCGGATGCTCTCGGCATCCAGGCAGGCGAGCAGCGCCAGGCGATCGGTGAGCGGATAGCCGAGGTGATGCACCACCCGGAACGGCCACCCGCCAAAGCGTTCGCGCGACGTCACCAACGGCAGGCAGAGCGCCAGTTCATCACCCTGCCAGCCGAGCAGCACGTGCAGGCGCTCGCCGTCCTTGAGCGCCTGTTCCGCAGCGCCCAGCCAGGCCAGGGTGTTGAACGGTGTGTGGTCCGTCACTCGCAGGCGCAGTGCTTCATAAGCCGCTGCCGGAAAGTCCGGAGCGCACAGCGAAGTGCGCCATTCGAATCGCGTCGGCATCGGGTCAGGTCGCCTCTGCTGCAACAGTGGAGGGTGCCGGTTTGCGCAAGGCTTCCAGACGTGAATCGCTGTAGCGGGTTTCACGGTAGAAGCGCCAGCGGCCAAACAGCTCGTAGACGTTCATGATCCGTCCTTGCTCCTTGTAGCCCATGCGGATGTGCAACTTGAGCGCCGGAATGTTGTGGAACTCACAGACATCCACCACTTTGTTGCAGCCCTGATCGGCCATGGCTTTCCACAGGTTCAGCTGGAAATCCACTGACAGCGTGGTGCCCCAGTAGGCGCGAATCTGCTCACCGCCGAATTCGAAGAACTCGCCCGGTTTGACCGGGAACCAGCAGCCGTAATAGTGCCGGTCGTAGTAATTGCCTTTGCTGCCCCAAATGAAGGCCACGGCATCACCGTCTTCATTCAGGTACATGTGCCCGGTATGCCCTTCGTTCGCCAGTTCGGCCATGGTGCCAATGCGATCACCGAAGTGTTTGCCAAAGGCCACGGCGTTCTGCGCGGTGATGGTTTCCAGGCGCAGCGGCTTGTAGGGCCGCAGCTTGTGCGGTGGGATCGGGGTGACCAGGTCGCGCTCCATCCAGATCAATTCCTGATGGGAAAACACGTAGTGCTTCCAGATCTTCTGGAGCGTGGCGCGCAGGCCTTTTTGTTTAATGTGATCGCTGAGTTTTTTCAGAATACTCATGTTATGTACTCCTGACGGGATCGGCCGTGGTGGGAGTGGTGCAACGCGCGGCAACATGCCTGCGCGACTAACATATTCGATGGCGGTCATGAGGCGATCCAGCTCAGGGCGAACAGGGTTTCCCCTGGCAAATCGAAGCTGACGCGACCGTCCTGGCAGTGGAACGGCGCGTCACGGCTGCGGTTGTCGGCGCCGAAGTAGCGCAAGGAGCCTTTGACCATCGGGCAGGTCGCCCCGGCCAGGTTGATACGTTGCAAGCGCGTGCCTTTGTTGACCCCCAACAGGCTGCGTTGCGCGTCGGTGGCCATGGCCAGCACGTCGACTTCGAAGGCGTCGTTCTCCAGGCGCATCACATCGTGCAGCCAATGCTGCTGGATGAACTGCTGGGCCAGGCCCACGGGCTTCAACTCGAAATGATCGTCATCCAGGACCTTGAACATGCCCTTGGGGTAGTTCGGTTCATCGTTGGCCTGGAACCAGTTGAGCATCTCCAGCAAACCGTCCTGGGACGAGTTGATCACCACCGAGGCCCACCACAGCGAGGCGAAATGGGTTTCCTGATCGTAAGGGCTCAGGCTCGAACCGCTGGACATGTTGGTCTGGTCGAGCAGCAGCGCTTTGCGCGGCCGACCCTGAGCGTCCAGCCCGACGAGGTCGGCGGCGCGCCGCACGCTGTCGCGGTAGACCCGAGTTGCCAGCAGATCGCGAATCATCCATTCGTGCCACGCCAGTGCATCGATCTGATCGCCGGATTCGGCCAGCAGACGCCTTGCCCAATCGATGCCGCGCTTATCGGCTGCGTTCTCGGCGAAGGGGCCGTTGACCAGCCGTGAACTGGCGGGCATGGCGATGCGTATACCGGCCTTGGCGTTGTCCGGATTGCTACGCACTTGCCGGGCCATGCTGTTGAAGATGCTTTGGTAATTGGCGTAATCGGGGTAGTTGAGGTTCGGCTCGTCGGCGAACCCGATGTAGTGCGTGCCTTTGCCGCCGAGGGCGCGGGTGCTGGCGAGCCAGGCGTCGAGTCCGCCATTGCTTGTGGTGTCGGCGCGCAGATCGGCCTGACGTTGGCTGCCGGCCAGCAATGTGATGTCCTGGGTGATGCCGAAGCGGTCCTGATACAGCTGACGGAACGCGTCTTCGTAGTGCGGCTTTTTCGCCAGGATGTCGACAAAACTGTAGTAACTGGCCGCCTGCGGTTTGAGCGCATCGAGCACTGTAAAACTCGACGGCGGCGGCAGCAGATAGGGCAGGGCGATGCCCAGGTTCGGGGTCGGGCCGAGTATTTCTTTGTGCAGCGTAAGGCGCGTCTGACCATCGTCTTCACGCAGCGGTTTGAGTTGCTGCGCCGTCTGCGCGAACAGGTTAGCGGTGCCGTCGAGCCAGAACGCCGCTTTGCCGCCGCCACGCAAGCGCAGGCGCCAGACTTGTTCGCGGTCGCTGACCGGCAGTTCGACTTGATCGAATTGCCAATAGGCGCGATAGGGTTTGAGGGCCAATACCCGTTGTTGGTTGTCGCCCACTCGTGTGGCTTGCAGCGCACTGACGCCGCCCTGGAACTTGCCGGCCAGCACCGCGTGTTCGCCCGCTGCCACCTTGAAAAACAGTTCGTCGTCGTCACGGGTTTCGGCACTGAAATGCACCTTGGCCGGGGAGAACAGTGCCACGGTGCGTTCGTCGTGTTCGATCTTGTAGCGGCGGAAGCTGTAGCCCGGAATTTCCAGTCGATAACTGGCGGCGCCCGGCGCCAATGGCCAGCTCTGGGTGCCCCGGGTTTCACTGGCGGCAATCAGGCGTTCGCCCGACAGTTTGCCTTGGCCGTCCACCAGATAGATCTGTTCTTCATTGGCATCCGCTTGCCATGCCGGCGTCCAGCGCACGGTCACAGTGTCGGGACGATCCGTTTGCAGGTACAGGCTGCCGTCGCGAATGTCGGCCCAACGCATCGACGCTGCGTGAGCATCGAGCACCAGGCCCAATCCTAACAGCAGCACCAGGCGTTTCATGCCGACTTCCTTTGCAGCATCAGCAGCATCGGCGCGACGTCGCTGGGCAGGATGATCAGGGTTTGCCAGACCGGCACGCCACTCAACCGGCAATACAACACCAGCAGCGCGATGGTCACTGCGAGGTAGGCAATGGACGACGCGGCGGCGGCGCCGACGATGCCGTAGGTCGGGATCAGCAGCACATTCAGCGCCAGATTGAGCAGGGCGCTCACGCCCATCATCAGCGAGATCGTGCCGGGACGATTCTTGCCCAGCAGGTCGAGGCGCAGGATGCTCGCGTAACACAGGCCGAACAGCCCCGGCAGCAGCGCGAGCAACGCCGGATACGCCGGTTGATACGCGGCACCGAACAGCGTGACGATCAGCCATTCGCCGATCACCGCCATGGTCAGGCACGCACCGAGCATCACCGTGGCGGTCAGGCGCAGGGCCAGCGGCGTGACTTTGTCGATGCCTTCTTCCTGTTGCAACAGGCGTTTCATCAGCGGCGTGGTCACCGCTTCCGGGACGATCAGCAGCAACTCGGCGGCGGCGCTGGCCATCGCGTAATGACCAAGCGCGGTGCTGCCGAGCAGGGCGCCGATGAACAGGTAATCGGAACGCAGGATCACTTGCTGGAACAACAAATCAGGATGGCTGCGAGCGCTGTAGCGCAGCAGTTCTTTTTGGCTGGCGCGGTCCCATTGCAGGGTCAGCGGTTGATTGCGTTTGAGCCAGACCCAACCGGCCAGCACCACCAGGCTGATGCCCGCCAGCCAACTGATCAGCGCGGCTTCGAGAGCGGCGGTTTTCCACATCCAGAACAGGGCGAGGAACAACAGCAGCGGAGCGAGGGATTCGATCAGGCGCAAGGCATTGAAAGCGACCACGCCTCCCGACGCGTTGTGCAAGGTCAGCAAACCACTTTTCAACACCGTCAGCGGCACCGCCAGCAGCAACAGCCAGGCGAGCAGACCCAGCTGCGTGGTGATGTCGAGTTCGCTACCGAATTCCCGGGTCAACGCCACCACCAGCAAGGTCAGCAGCAGCGCCAGAAAACAGCCAAACACCAGCACCTGACTCAGCAACAAACCCATCGGCCGTTGCTTGGCCGCTTGATAACCCACTGCCGAATTCAAGCCGCCGCTGGTGGCGGCGCTGATCAAGTCGGGCAGGGTGCTGAGCAGTGCAAACAAGCCGCGTTCGCTCGGCCCGAGAATCCGCGCGAGCAACACGTTGCGCAGCAACCGCAGGCCGATCATCGCCAGTTTGGTGCCCATGCTCAGGGCGAGGTGCTTGAAGTAATGGCTGCGGCTCATGGGCGTGCCCCGCGGTAGATGCGCCAGGACAGCAATTCCGGATTACGCGCGGTGCGTTGGCTGACGCCGAAGCGTGGCAAGGCCAACGGTTCGCCAGCGCCGCGATAAATGCCGGTGCCGGTGCCCAGGGCGAACGGGAAATCATGCGCGGCGACTTGTTGCCGAACCCGTGCATCGTGGTCGCCGTTGGGGTAGCAGTAGACCGGCAGTGGCCGGTTGCAGCCGTTCAACAGCGCATCGCGGCTGCGGCTCAGTTCTTCATGCAAGCGTTGATCGTCGAGGCCGGTGAGGATCGCGTGACTGGCGCCGTGAGGGCCGAAGCGCACCAGTCCGCCGGCTTCCAGCGCGCGCACTTGTTGCCAGTCGAGGGCCTGGGGCTGCGACTCTTCGGGGCATTCATCAGTCAAGCGGCTCAAGTCGTCCGGTGCCAGGGTTTTCAGGCTTTGCAGAAAGTGCAGCAGCGTCAGGCTGCGGCGCTGCACGTCCAGGTCATCCATCAGCACCGGCAATGGGCGACCGACCTGTTGCAGGCATTCGATCAGGTGCATCCGGGGTTTTTCGCCGTGGCTGCCCCAGAGGGTTTCGCCGATACTTTCCCACCAGAAGCGTTGGCGGCTGCCAATGAAATCGGTGGAGAGAAAAATGCTCGCCGGCACCTGATATTGCTTGAGCAACGGGAAAGCATTCACCGCGTTATCGCGCCAACCGTCATCGAACGTCAGGGTGACTTTCGGCCGTTCCGAGCGCTGGGTGCCGGGGTGCAGGATGTCCATCAACGGCACGCAGTCGAAGTGCTTTTTCAGCCAGACCAGCAAGTGCTCGAAAGCCTTGGGCCCGACGCACAGTTCATTGCGATGGGGCAGGTCGGCGGCGCGGTCGTTGGCCAGCACCCGGTGCAACATCAGGATCACCCCGGCGCCGTGCAGTTGATTGCGCCCCACCGGGGAGTTGAGGTAGAGCCAGCCACTGGTGCGTTTTAATAATTGTTTGATCGCCATGGCACGCGCCTCTCATCGATTTTGCTCGGGGTTCCACTGGCTGTAACGCTGGCCACGCAGGAACTGCCACAGACCAATACTCATCCCGGCAAGGGTCACCAGGAGGAACGCGGCGAGGCGAAAGGGTTTGGGCAAACGGTGTTGCACATCCAGCAGGCCGGCAACGGCCACCGCGTAACCGAGCAGTTGCGCCACCAGAAAAAATTGATAGAAACCGTGCTCGTTCCACAGCCAGAAATTGCTCAGCAGCAACGGCAGCAACAGGATCGGCGCCAGACGCCGGATCAGCTTGTGGCTGATCAGCGCAATCGAATACAGGCCATGCTTCAGCGGATTGAGCAGCTCACTGCGCTGGGCCAGGCTTTGCAGGCCACCGACGGTGACGCGCTGGCGGCGACGGAATTGCTTGTCGGCTTCATCGACGCCGTGGTCGATCACCTGGGCCTCGGGCACATAGACGATGCGTTTGAACGCCACCGGCGCGCAGGTGCTGATGAAGAAATCGTCGTTGACCTCCGCCGGCACGTTCTGGAACAGCTCGCGGCGCAAGGCGAGCAGCGCGCCGTCGGCGGAGACCATGCAACCGGTGCGATTTTCCACCCGGCGCAACCAGCCTTCGTAATGCCGATACAGGCTGTCGCCGATGCTCAGGCCACCGCCGGTGACCGGGATCACCATGTGCCCGGCGCAGGCCCCGACTTTCGGATCGGCCAGCGGCGCGAGCAAGTGGCCGAGGGTGTCCCGGGACCATTGGTTGTCGGCGTCGGTGAACACGAGGATGTCGCCGGTGCTCAGCGCCACGCCGGCATTCAGGGTCGCGGCCTTGCCCTGGCGGGGCAGGTCGAGCACGCTGATGCGCGGGTCAATGACCTTGTGCGCGCAGGCTACCGTGTCATCGGTCGAGCCATCGCTGACCAGAATGATTTCCATCGTCGCAGGCTGGTAATCCTGGGCGAGCAGGGTGCGCAACTTGTGTTCGATGTGCCGCGCCTCGTTGTGTGCAGCGATCACGATGCTCACGTTCAGCGGCGCCGCCAGCCCGTGCTGGCGTGCCGGAAACAAGGGCGCCAGCAGCGTCAGCAACAGCGGATAGCCGAGGTAGGCGTAGACCGGCAATAACAGGCACATCCAGAAAATGAATTCAGCCACGGGCGGGCCTCCTGGCATTCCAATGACACAGACTGAGGATGAACGCGGCGCCGGCCAGGTGCAGGCGCACCCAGTGCAGGCCCCAGAGTTGCAGGGTCAAACGAATATCGCGGTGTTTCAGGCTTTGGCGCAGGCTCAGGATCAGCGCCGGTAACGAAGTGATCAGCACCATGATTGCCGCATGGTGCGGGAAGCCGTTGAACAGGGCGGAGATCGCCATGAAGTCCAGCAGCCACACCAACAGCGACAGCAACGGAAAACGCAGCAGGCGCAGGCTGAATCCATGGGTGCGCAGCAGTTGCAGATGACTGCCCTGGCGCCACATTTCCTTGCCCATCCACTCGCGCCAACTGCTCTCGTAACCCCAATGCAGGGCAACGCTTTGATTGACCGCGAGCAAGCGAGCACCGGACTGGTTCACGCGCATGGTGAAGTCTTTGTCTTCGCCGGTGCGCAGGGTTTCGTCGAAGCCGCCGACCTGATCGAACCACGTGTGGCGCATCAGCAAATTGGCGGTGGGCAGCCACTGCACGGCGTGCAGGGTCTGGGTCGGAGGGCGCAGGGTGCGGCGTTGCCAGGCATCGGCATACCACGGCGCTTCGGCCGGGGTGTGCAGGTCCAGGCCGAACACATCGGCCTGGGCGCCGGCGTCGAGTTCGAACAACAGGCTCAGCCAGTTTTCGGGCATCTCGATGTCGGCATCAATAAAGGCCAGCCATTCTCCGGTAGCCACTGCCGCCCCGCGATTGCGCAAGGCACCGATCAGCAAACCGGGAAGCACCAGCACTTGCGCGCCGAACTGCCGGGCTATCTGCGGGCCGTGATCGTCGGACCCGTTGTCGACCACAATCAGTTCGCACTCCACGCCCGCCGCATCGGCAGCCTTTTGTGCGGCGAGCAAGGTCCGGCCGATGTGCCGGGCCTCGTTGAACATCGGGATCACGATGCTGACTCGGCTCATGCCTTGGCCTCCTGCACTGGGGCTTCTTCAGCTTTGAGGCGCAGTACGCTGGTCAGGGCGAGCATGATCCACACGTACTTTTGGTTGGGCGCGCTGAGGAACATCAAAAACAGCGTCAGCGACAGGAAACTCATGCCCAGGTGGGTCATCAGGTCGGCCTGTTGCCAATCACGTCGCTGCAGACAGGCGCGGCGCGCACGAATCAGGTTGTACAGGCCGAGGCCGAGCATGCCGACGAATAACAGGCCGGCGGGAATCCCCAGTTCGCTGAAGATTTCCAGGTAGGTGTTGTGGGCGCGGCGATACAGGTCGCCGACTTTGCGGTTGGCCGAAAACGCCTTGGCATAACCGGTGGTGGCGTAGTGCAGCGGGAAGGTCCCGGGGCCGGAGCCGAGCAACGGGTTCTCGCGGATCATCTGGCTGCCGACCACGATGTACGAGGCGCGACGGCCGAGGGATTCGTCCTGGCTCTTGGCGCCGGCGCTCAAGATGCTCAAGGACTGAATGCGCGCGATATACCCGGCAGGCATCGCATAGATCGCCAGCGGAATCGCGATCACCAGGCCGAGCATGGCGAACCCCAGGTGACGTGGCCGGATGCGCGTCAATTCTACGCGATAGTGCCAGACCCCGATCATCAGGCTGAGGAACAGCACCACCAGCCCGGAACGGGATTCGGTCTTGGTCATGCCGCCCAACAGCACCAGGCAGCAGACACCCCAGAACAGCCGGTGCAACAGGTTCGGGCTGCGAATCACCAGCAGCAGGCCCATGGGCACGGCGAAGGCGATCAGCATGGCAAAGGCGTTGGCATCTTCCAGCAGGCCGGAAGCGCGACCCTGGTCCTGATACTTGACGGAAAGCATCGTCATGGCGCAGGTGGTCGCCACGCTGAGGGTGACCAGTTTGGCAAACAGGTCCAGGTTCAATTCGCGACCGACCAGCAGCGTGATGACAAACAGGATCAGGCCGACACTGAGCTCCCGCAGGTGCCCCATCGAGATGCCCATGTCATCGGTATTGAGTGTGCTTAGCAGGTACAACACCATGAACCAGATCAGGTAGCGCCAGATGTTGCTGCGCAGGCGTTCGGACGGAATCTGGTGGATGGCCAGTTGCAGCATCAGGATCAGCGCCAGCGAAGCACCGAGGAATTTGGTCCCCGACAGCGCACTGTCCTTGAAGAAACCCTCGAACGGCACCAGGGCGGCGATCCCCAGCAAGCCCCAACCGGGCTTGCGATAGAGCACCGCGACACCCACCAGGCCGATGACCGCGCCCGGTGCCAGAAACGGATAAGGGCTGGCCAGCAAACCGAGGCAGACTAGGCCGAGCAGACTGATGATCGAGAGCGGAAAGATCACGCGCGTGCCTCCCGTGCAGTACGGATATAAAGCTGCGACCAGCGTTCGGCCAAGGCCTTGAGGTCGTAGCGATCCAGTTGCGTACGTCTTGCGTTGTCGCTCAGTTCGCGGGCCAGGGCCGGTTCGCTGAGCAAGGTGCCGATCTGCTGCGCGAGGGCAGCGCTGTCGGTCGGTTCGGCAAGCAAGCCGTTGTGCCGTTCTTCCAGCACATCGGGAATCCCGCCGACACCGAACGCCACCACCGGCACGCCGGCCTGCATCGCTTCAAGCAAAATCATCGGTGTGCCTTCGGTGCGCGAGCTGATCACCAGCGCATCGAGTCGGCGCCACCACGGTCCCATGGCGGTCTGGTAGCCGGGCAGGGTGATGCGTTCCTGCAAACCCGCTTCGTTGATTCGTGCCAGCAAGCTGTCGCGTTCCGGACCGTCGCCGAGCATCACGGCGTCCAGTTGCGGGTACTGCCGACACAAAGGAATCAGCGCATCGAGAAACAGGTCCGGACCTTTTTCACTGCTCAGCCGCCCGACGTAACCGGCCAGCCAACGCTGGCGTTTGACGTTGTGCGGCAGCAGGCCCTTGGCCGCCGGCAATCCATTGGGGATCACCTGCAGCTTCTCCGCCCGCACGCTGGCCTTGCGGCACAACGTGGCGATACTTTCGGCGACGCAGACCACGCGATTCACCGAGGCCGTGCGGCACAGTTGCAGGCTCAGCCAGGTGTAGAACTTTTGCTTGCGGCTGCGCGGCGTGAAACCGTGCTGGGTAATCACCAGCGGCAAGCGCAACAGCGTCGCGCCGACCCAGCCAAACAACAGGCCTTTGAAGTTGTGCGTATTGATCAGCGGCTGTTCCGACCGCCTCTGACGCAGATGCCCCAGCAACGCCCCCAGCCCCGCGCAACCCTGGCAATCCACCCCAGCCTCGCGGAACCGTTCGATCAGGGCTGGCGGCGCATCGAGAAACAGCACCTGGTGCTGCCCCGGCGTCGCCAGGCAATGGTCCAACAGCATCCGCTCAGCCCCATAGAAGCCGCCGCTGCTGAGCAAATGAATGATCGGCAGGGCGCTGGAAGGGTTGAGCGGCGCGTTCAATTGCGCACCCAATGCACGAAGCTCGGCACAGTCCAGTTGCGGTGCGGATTGCTCGGCAACATGTTCTGCTCGTTGATCACCAACAGCACCGGCAGGTCCAGTTCATGGGTGATCTGCGCAGGATGTTTGAAGCGGTGATCGAAGAACTCACGCACATAGACCAGGGCAATCGCCAGCAACAGACCGGTGAACAAACCAAATGGAATGATCAGGAACGGCTTTGGAAACGCCGGGGCGGTCGGTTCAAACGGCGGGCTGAGCACCCGGGCGTTCGACAGGTCGTTGTCCAGCGTACGGGCCGAGCTGCTTTCGGCGAAACGTTGAGCGTAAGTGCCGAACGCTGCGTGCAAGGCGTTGATCTCGGTGTCCATCTGCCGCAGCTTGCTCTGGGTTTCCTGCAACTGGTGAATGCGGTTCTTGAAGTCAGCGATACGCGCAGTCTTCTGGGCGATCACCGAGCCGATAATCGCCAGGTCGCTGGTACGTTCCTGAATCCGGTTGCTCACCACTTTCAAGAACTGCTGACGGGTGCGAGAGATTTGCTCGCGGGTCAGCAGCATCGGTTCACTGCTGGGCTGGAACACCGCCAGGTCATTCATGTAGCGGCTGACCTGGGTGGTCAGTGCTTCGCCCATCTGTTTGATCTCGCGATCTTCAAAGGCGACGTTGTCCACGGTGGTGGTGAAGGTGTAGGGGAAGGTGTAGTCGTTGAGTTTGGAATTATTGGCGGCGGCCAGGCTGGACTTCAGGTATTCGAGCCAGCGTTGGCTTTGCAGCAGGCGATCCTGATACAGGTTGAGCGCTTGCTCCTCGGTGTTGATGGCGTTCAGGCGGAAGGTGATTTCCTCCTTGGGATCGGACGAACCGATGGCCTCCAGCAACGCCAGCCGATTGCCTTCCAGGCCATCGAGACGCACCTCATATTGTTGTTTCTTGGTTTCGTAGAAGCTTTGCGGCAGGTCGATGGACTGCAGTTCCTGACGGCTGACCAAATAGTTTTGCAGCAGTGCCGCGACGAATTTGGTGCCCTGCGCCGGATCGCCAAAGCTGTAGACAATCGAGATCACGTTCGAGCCCGGCAGGGTTTCGATCTTGAGTTTGTCTATGGCTTCCTGGGTCAACCCGTCCAGCACGGTGTCGCGCACCGGATCGGTTTCCATTCCCAGCGCGGCTTTCGCCGGGTTGATCACGTACTCGCGCAGCGGCGTGGTGACAAAGCGTTTAAGCGGATCAGCCACCAGTTTGCTCAATATGCCGGGGCTGGGCGTGTACTCGCCTTTATCCCGCAACTCGCTGATGGTCTGACGAATCAGCGCCGGCGAACGCAGGATATTGCTCTCGGTTTCCATGTCCGCCAGTGACGGCGGAATGAAACTGGCATTCTCCTGATTCAGCGACGTGGTGGCGTCGCCCTGGGAGAGTTTTTTCGATTGGACGATGACTTGCGCGGTGATGTCGAAGCTCTGTTTGAGCACCAGCGGCAAGAGCAGGGCGATGACTGCAAAGACCAGGAAGACTCGTTTCACCAACTGCTTGTTGGCGAAGAAGATCCTGAAGAACTCGTGCAGGTAGTTTTCCTTTGGATTCATGTCAGATCACCTGAGAGTTAGTTGCTGTTGTCGTCTTTGTTGTCGAGGCGGTAGCCGAAACTCAGGCCCACACCCTGGAACAACACCACGTCCGCCAATTGCCGTGCGAGCTCACCGGCGCTGGCAAGTTTGGTCTTGGGCACGTAGAGCATGTCGTCCGGTTGCAGGTAGGCAATCTGGCTGGCATCCCCGGACAAGGCTTTTTCGACGTCATAACGCACGGCCTTAACCTGGTTGCCGTTGCGCCGCATGATCACCACCGAATCGAGCCGTGCCTTGATGTTGGCGCCCCGGGCGAGGGTCAACGCTTCCAGCACCGAGACCGGCCGGCGAATCGGGTAGGAACCCGGTTGACCGACTTCACCCAGCACGTAGATTTCGTTGCCCGCCGTGGACTTCAGCAACACGTCGACAGTCATCCGCCCCGGCAAGTCCGCGTAACGTTTGTTGAGGAAGGTTTCCAGTTGGTTGACGGTCATGCCTTGCAGCGGCACCGAACCGATTTCCGGGAAACTCGCGTAGCCGTCGGTGCCCACGGTGATCTCCCGGCTCATGCCGGTGCCAGGGTGGTTCAGCGAGCTCTTGAGGTTGGACTCGTTGCTCAGCGGGCTGATGATTTGCACCGTCAACTGATTGCGGTTGGGCTGGAACAGTTGTTTGCGCTGGTAGGCACGCTGGATTTCGGTCTTCGCTTCCTCGGCGGTCAGCCCTTCGATTCTCACCGACTGATTCGCGCCCGGCAGTTCGATGGTGCCGTCAGGCAGCACCAGTTGATTGCCGTTGAGCTGGCTGGCCGCCGTGAAGTTCAGGCCGATCGTGTCACCGGACTGCACGCGGTAGGCACTCGAACCGCTGGTGCTGATGTGGAAGATTACGTCCAGCACATCCTGCGGCCGCAAAGTCTGTTCGACCTTGGGCATGTCGGTGGCCTGGGCGTTGGCCGGTGAGGCCGTGAGGATCTGCACCGGTATGTTGGTTTCGGCAGTGCTGGAGCAACCCGCAAGCGGCAGCAACAGCAGGAGAAGCATTTTGGCGTTCATGGCGTCATCCTTTTCTGATTGCTTACAGGTTTTTGTAGAGCCATTTCGGCATGTAGTACTTGCGTCGGTTGAACACGCTGCCGACCAGTTTCGCCCCGGCCTGGGTCAGGCGCTGGACCGCGGCCTGGGCCACTTCCCAACGGGTGTCCTCGGCACGCACGACCATGATCACGCCGTCCACCTGGGTGCTGATGACCAGGGTGTCGGCGGCGGAATACACCGCGTCGCCGTCGATCACCACAAAGCGGTAGCGGCTGCCCAACTGATCGAGCAGCGGGCTCAGGCGTTCGGCGGTCAGGTGCTCGTTGCCACGGATGTGTCGGCCGTTGGGCAGCACATCGAACGGCAGGCTGGAGACCTGCACCACGCAATCCTGCAGCAGCGGCGGGGTGCCGGTGCTGAACAGCAGATCGCGAAAGCCGCGCTCTTTTTGCAGGTTGAGCTGGGCCGTGAGGTTGGTCGCCGACTGGCTGGCGTCGACCAGCAGCACTTGGCCGCTGCTCATCTGCGCCAGTTGGCTGGCCATCGCCAGGGCACTGGTGGTGGTGCCTGCGCCGGGGTTGGCGGCGGTCAGGAATAGGATCCGCAGATCTTGATCGAGCACGGTCGAAGTCAGGTTGGACTCGCTCGGGTTGGCGATGCTTAGGGCTTTATTGGTTGAACCGTCCATTTAACTCGCTCCGTGGCCGCTGAATACTTTGAAGGGGGTTTTCAACAAGATCTTCAGATCAAGCAAAAGGCTCTGCTCGGCGATATAGCTGAGGTCCAACTCAACGCGCTGGTCGAAGTCAATATTGCTGCGTCCGGAGATCTGCCACAGGCCGGTCATGCCGGGGTAGATGCTCAGGCGTGCAAGGTGGTTATCCTTGTAGCGGTAGGCGTTGAACGAGGTGGGCCGAGGGCCGACCAGGCGCATGTCGCCGGTAAATACGTTGATCAGGTTGGGCAGCTCGTCGAGGCTGCTGCGCCGCAGAAACCCACCGATGCGGGTGATGCGCGGGTCCTTGTCGATCTTGAAGTCGATGGCGTCGGCACCGTGTTTGTTGAGGTGGCGCAAGGACTCCTTGAGCTCCTCGGCGTTGGCCACCATGGTGCGGAACTTGTACATGCCGAACGAGCGACCGCGATAACCGGTGCGTTTTTGCACGAACATGACCGGGCCCGGGCTGCTGAATTTGATCGCCAGGGCGAGGCCCAGCAACAGCGGCGAAATCAGCACCAGGATGACCAGGGCACCGAAGCACGCCACCACCCGATTGGTGCGCGACAACGTCCAGGGCCGACCACCATCGCGACCGGTGATCCAGCCGCGACCCTGCATGTGGATCGCGGTGTCCAGGCGCATTCGGTGCTCGGGGTCCAGGCGTTTGTCACGACGCATATTCTGGAGTGGCACACCTTTTTCATGTCCAGTCATAGACTCCTCCGCTGTAGCTCTCAGCCCTGTAGCTCAGCCGCAAGCGGCGCGTGGGCGTGCAATGGGTAGTAATCGCGGAACCAGGCGACGAAGCGGCGAAGGCCCTCGTCGAGCTCGATGCGCGGGTGGAAACCGGTGTCACGTTCCAGTTCGTGGACATCGGCGCAGGTGTTGAGCACATCGCCCGGTTGCAGGGGAAGCAGCTCGACATTGGCTTTGCGGCCCAGGTGTTTTTCCATCAGGGCCAGGTAATCCTTGAGTTCCACCGGGTGTTCACCACCGATGTTGTAGATCCGCCACGGCGCCATGCTGCTGGCGGCGTCCGGTTGTTCGCGGTCCCAGTCCGGCGTGGTCACCGGTGGCCGATCAACCAGGCGAGCGATGCTTTCGACGATGTCGTCGATGTAGGTGAAGTCGCGCTGGTGCTGGCCGTAGTTGAACAACTTCAACGGGCTGCCCTCGACAATCGCCTGGGCGAAACGGATCGGTGACATGTCCGGCCGGCCCCAAGGCCCGTAGACCGTGAAGAAGCGCAGCCCGGTGCTGGGAATGCCGAACAGGTGGCTGTAGCTGTGGGCCATCAGCTCATTGGCTTTCTTGGTGGCCGCGTACAACGACAGCGGGTGATTGACGCCGTCGTGGGTCGAGTAGGGCGTGTGCTGGTTGGCGCCATACACCGAACTGGACGAGGCGTAGATCAGGTGCTTGACCGGATGGTGGCGGCACCCTTCGAGAATGTTCAGGAAGCCGCTGAGGTTGCTGTCCAGATACGCCTTCGGGTTGTCCAGCGAGTAGCGCACCCCGGCCTGGGCAGCGAGGTGAATCACCGCGTCCGGTTGCTCGCGGGCAAACAAGGCTTCGATGGCCGGGGCGTCGGCCAGGTCTATTTTGGCGAGCGGGAAACTGCCGACCTGATCCTGCACCCAGCGCACACGATCGTGCTTGAGTTGCGGGTCGTAGTAGTCGTTGAAGTTATCCAGCCCGCAGACCCGATGCCCGTCGCGCAGCAGCCGCAACACACAATGGGCACCAATGAATCCCGCCGCTCCCGTCACCAGAATCTTCATGGGCGCAGTACCTCCGGAACGATGTGCCGAAGGCCGATGCCGCTGTAATGCAAACCGGCGGCGGCAACCTGTTCCGGGTTGTAGAGGTTGCGTCCGTCGATGATCACTTTGGAGCGCAATTTGCTCGCCAGCAGATCGAAATCCACCACCCGGAAATTCTTCCACTCGGTGCAGATCACCAGCGCATCCGCATCTTCCAGGGTGTCGTCGCGGGTGGCGCACAGGTGCAGGTCATTGCGGTAGCCGTAGATGCGCCGGCATTCGGACATGGCTTCCGGGTCATAGGCCTGCACACTCGCGCCTTCGGCCCACAGCGCATCCATCAGGTAACGACTCGGCGCTTCGCGCATGTCATCGGTGTTGGGCTTGAAGGCCAGGCCCCAGACCGCGATGGACTTGCCGGCCAGGCCTTGAGGGAACTGGGCTTTGAGTTTGCTGAACAGGATGTGCCGCTGCGTATCGTTGACGTCAGTCACGCTGCGCAGCAGACGCAATGGCATGCCGTTGTGTTCGGCGGTGTGCAGCAGGGCACGCAGGTCCTTGGGGAAGCACGAACCGCCGAAGCCGCAACCGGGGTAGATGAAGTGATAACCGATGCGCGGGTCCGAGCCGATGCCTTTGCGCACCGCCTCGATGTCGGCGCCCAGCAGTTCGGTGAGGTTCGCCAGTTCGTTCATGAAGCTGATGCGGGTGGCGAGCATCGCGTTGGCTGCGTACTTGGTCAGCTCGGCGCTGCGGTTGTCCATGAACATGAGCTTTTCATGGTTGCGGCAGAAGGGCGCGTAGAGTTCACTCAATTGGTTGCGCGCGGTTTCGTCGTTGGTGCCGACGATGATCCGGTCCGGGCGCATGCAGTCGGCGAGGGCGCTGCCTTCTTTGAGAAATTCGGGGTTGGACACGACCCGCACGGCCAGCGTGTCTTTGCCCCGGCGGTGCAGTTCTTCGCTGGCGGCTTCGGCGACCTTGTCCGCGGTGCCGACCGGCACGGTGGACTTGATGATCAGGGTGCGATCGGCTTCCATGAAACTGGCGATCTGCCGGGCCACATTCAGCACATGGCTGAGGTCGGCAGAACCGTCTTCATCGGCTGGCGTACCGACCGCAATGAAGATCAATTCGGCATGTTCCACCGCATCGCTGGCCTGGGTCGTGAATAACAAACGGCCGGCCTTGATGTTCTCTTCCAGCGTTCCGGAAAGTCCCGGTTCACTAATTGGTGGAACTGCTTGTTGCAACTGCTTGATCTTGTTCGGATCGATATCAACACACAGCACGCGATGTCCGACATCGGCCAGTGCGGCTGCTTGTATCAGGCCAACGTAGCCCGTACCAAATACGCTCACGTCCATATTGGCGTGCCTCGTAAGACGGTGGAAAGATCAGGAATTAGACTGTCAAAAGGGGTATAGCCCAGCCGTGGCAAACCGTGTCAGCAAAATGACATGTTGCAATGCTAGAACACCCCCGTTTTTGGGGGCTAATGGCCATCAAACGCTTGCTGCTGCTGGTTTCGCCGCGGTTTTGACGGGTTTTTCACATTTCGAAGAAAGCGATAAACGGTCGAGAGGCCTGTATTACAAGGGCTGTAGCGCCTTGAGTGTGTCAGATTTGAGTCAACGTTTTTTTGACGCTTTTCGGAAAAGTCGGGCATTTCTTGCGATTTGATGGCCCGGTGCTAGTGTCAAAAAATGGCCGACAATCTATTGGCCAGATGCCTACCACGAGCAGCGTAAATACTATGATTCGATACTTAAAAGAACTGCTGTTAGTTCTCTATTTGTTCAAGAGTTATGACTATTACCTTGAACGCCTGAATGCGATGGGTATCGGTATTCCGTTGTTGTTATTTGGCGGGATGTTTGTGGTGCTGACGGTGGCGCTGTTCATGAGCGCGTACATCCGCCAGACGCTGATTAGACATCTATTCGCTATAACGCTGTTTGTGTCGGCCGTGTTCTTTGACGTTTATACGAAAGTGACCGCCGATTACCTGACTTACAGCAGCTTCGTGTCGTTGGTGTATTCCGGCGGTTTCATCCAGGAAGCGGCGTACCAGTACCGTGACCCGCTGATCAGTGGTGTGCTCAGCGGCTTGTTGCTGCTGTTCGGCATCGGGCTCAAACCCCGTCGGCGGATGCCGTTGCCAGGCGCATTGCTGGTATCGGCGCCGGTGCTCGGGGTGTTGCTGCTCAGTGCGGTGCTGTTCGTGCGGGCCGGCGAGGGCGCCCGGGGGTTGCCGATCATGTACACGCCGCTGGCCTACCTGAACCTGTTTACCTATGAAGCGCTGCACAACACTGTCGGCCCTCGGGAACCGGTGAAACTGGCGCGCAATGATCAGCCGGTCGGCCATGACATCGTGCTGATCATCGACGAGAGCATTTCCGGCAATTACCTGGACATCAATGCGCCGTTCGGTGTGCACAGCAACCTCAAGGAAGCGCGCCCCGGCATCGATATCTTCAACTATGGCTACGCTGCATCCATCGCCAATTGCAGCGCCGACACCAACGTCACCCTGCGCTACGGCGGCACTCGCGCCGACTACATGCGCATCAACACCACGCTGCCGTCGATCTGGCAGTACGCGAAACAGGCCGGGCTGCGCACCGTCTACATCGACGCCCAGCGCACCGGCGGCAACCTGCAGAACCTGATGACCGATATCGAGAAAAAGGACATCGACGAGTTTGTGCAGTTCGACCAGACCAGCGTGCGCGACCGCGACATGGCGGCAGCAACCAAGCTCATCGAGCTGCTGAATGACGGCAAACCGGAACTGGTGGTGATCAACAAAGTAGGCGCGCATTTTCCGGTGCACGACAAATACCCGGACGCCTTCATGGCCTACCGCCCGACGTTGCCACGCGGGCAGTTTGTCGAAGTGGCCGACACCGGTAAGCGAGATGGCTTCAATGGCCAGCCGGACGATTGGGTGCTGTACCGCAACGCCTACAAAAACACGCTGCTGTGGAATGTTGGGGAGTTTTTCGCCCGGGTGTTCGCCCAGGCTGACCTGAGCAATGCGCTGCTGATCTACACCTCCGATCACGGGCAGGATCTGCATGAACGCGGCAACCCGGGACTGAATACCCACTGCGGCGGCGATCCGGTGGAGGAGGAAGGGTTGGTGCCGTTGGTGGTGATTCAGGGCAGTGCCTTGAAGACTCTGGACTGGTCGGCGCAGTTGGCCGCTAACAAGGATCGCTCCAGTCACTACAACATCTTCCCCACGTTGCTGCAGTTGATGGGCTATGACCTGGCGGGGGTTGAGGCGGTGTATGGCAAACCGTTGAACGTGGCGACGGCAGATGAATTCACTTTCAACTACCGCTTCAATGCGCGGCTGGGGGCCAAGCCGGAGTGGAAGCATATTGATCTGAAGAACATCGTTACGCCGGGGCAGGCGGCGACGAGTGTGGCGGCGGGGCAGTGAGGGTTTTATTGGCTTGAGGGCCTCTTCGCGAGCAAGCCCGCTCCCACAGTTGAAATGCATTCCCCTGTGGGAGCGGGCTTGCTCGCGAAGAACGATAACGCGGTGACATGGCCATCCATTCAACCCAACGCAATCACCCAAACCGCATTCCCGGCTGAATCACACAGATACACACGCCTCCCATCAGCGCTGAACACCGGACTCTGCAAATACTGCCCCGCCTTGAAACGGCTGACGACCTGCCACGTCCCGGTGTCGATAAACGAGACACTCCGTTCAGCCGCACTGCAACAACATGCCAGGCGGCCGTCCGGGCTGAGGGTGAAACCGTGGGGCAGCGCCGGAACGGGCAACAGGTCCACCACGTCATAGCCCGACAGGTCGATCTTTGCGACGACACCTGCGGGCGTGCGATAGGGCACATAGCCAAAATCCCCCGCTGGGTCGAGCGCAAGTTCTTCAAACGGCTCGGGCAGCGACAGGGCCGTGGCGATCTCGCCGCTCGCCGTATTCATGACTTTCAGTTCATGGTGCAGGTAGTCACAGAAAAACAGGCGACCGTCTCGACTGAGGACGGCAGCACTGGTCAATGAGCCGGTGTCGAAACACCCGAGCTGTTTTCCGGCCAGTGGATCGATGACGCACACCTGGCGGTTGTCGTTGATATAAACCCGGTCACCCTTGGCATTGAGCGCAAGCGCATAACCCTCGCTGGCGGCGATTTCGCCAATGATGTTGTGCGTCGCAATATCCACGACCACGACCAGCGGTTTGCCCATTCCGCTCACATAGGCCCGGGTGCCCGTGGGATCAATGACGACGGCCAGCGGTTGTATGGGCAACCGGATGATGGCGCTCACGCGCAGGGCAATCGTGTCGATCAGCGACAGCGTGCTGTCTTCGGTGTTGCACACGCAGGCCACTGAACTCTGGACGGCCAGTGCCAGGCTGTTCGGCTCACGACCGACTTGGATATTCCCGATGACTATCGGCTTGCGCAGGTATCTATCAACAGAGGTATTCATGGCCCTGGCACCTACCCTGTTTAACGTGGTCGCCGCCTTGGCATCAAACACTTCTTGTGTGACGTTATTAGATACCCGCCCCTGATCGACCGCTACTGTAAGAATTAACAGGTAGTCTATGGGCTCAGGCGAGTCCGCTATCCTTGCACCACGCTCATCAATCAGGTTTTCCCATGCTTCAGGTCCAGGGCGTTTTCAAAAGCTACGCCACCCCACAAGGTCCGCTGCCGGTACTGCAAGGCATCGACCTCACGTTGAAACCCGGCAGCAGCCTCGCGCTGATGGGCGAATCGGGCAGTGGCAAAAGTACGTTGCTGCACCTGATCGCCGGGCTGGACAAGGTCGATCGCGGCAGCATCAGCAGCGGCGAGCATCGGCTGGAACAGATGAACGAAGGGCAACTGGCGAACTGGCGGCGCACGGAAATCGGCCTGGTGTTCCAGCAATTCAACCTGATCGGCAGCCTGCGGGTGGAGGACAACCTGGCGTTCCAGGCACGTCTGGCCGGGCGCCACGACGCCCGCTGGCAAGCGCACTTGGTGCGGCGTCTGGGCCTGGGCGATTTGCTGCGGCGCTATCCGGAGCAGTTATCCGGTGGACAACAACAGCGGGTTGCACTCGGCCGAGCCTTGGCCTCGCAACCGAAACTGCTGTTGGCGGACGAGCCCACCGGCAGCCTCGATGAAGCCACCAGCGACGAGGTATTGAAGTTGTTGCTGGAACTGCTCGACGACACGCCGACGACCTTGTTGATGGTCACGCACAGCCCGCGAGTTGCTGCACGCCTGGCGGAAAAAGTGGTGTTGCATCATGGCCGTCTGGTCGACGCGGACGCGCGCTGAGGTGCGGGTTTTTCGCGAAACCTTGCGCGCGCTGCTGAGCCATTGGCGCCAGCACCCGGTGCAGTTTTTCAGTGTGCTGACCGGGCTGTGGCTGGCGACCAGTCTGTTGACCGGCGTGCAGGCGCTGAACAGTCAGGCGCGGGAAAGCTACGCCCGGGCCAGTCAATTGATCGGCGGCGAACCCCAGGCCAGCCTGAGTGCGCCCGGCGGCGGAGTGTTTTCCCAGCAATTGTTTGTCGAGCTGCGGCAGGCAGGCTGGCCGGTGTCGCCAGTGCTGCAAGGCCGGGTGACGCTCAAGGGCCACGTTGATCAGCGCTTGCAGTTGATGGGCATTGAGCCGGTGTCGCTGCCAGCCGGTTCGGCGGTGGCGGGGCAGGCGCTGGACATCGAACGCATCGTCGAATTTTTCAGCCCGCCGGGCAGTACCTGGATTTCGCCGCAGACCTTGCAAGCCTTGGGGTTACGCGAGGGCGACACACCCGTTTCGGAGAGCGGGCAGACCTTGCCTGCGCTGCACGCCCAGCCCGATATGGCCCCTGGCGTGTTGCTGGTGGACATCGGTTTTGCCCAGCAGATCCTCGGTCTGCCGGATCAGCTTTCGCGTTTACTTCTGCCAAAGGATTTCTCCGCAACCCTACCCGAACAATTCAAAGGCCAACTCCAACTCAAGACCAGCGGCGAAGAAAACAACCTCGCGCGCCTGACCGAAAGCTTCCACCTGAACCTCGATGCTTTGGGCTTTCTGTCATTCGTGGTCGGCCTGTTTATCGTGCACGCGGCGATTGGCCTGGCGCTGGAACAACGTCGAGGTTTGCTGCGAACCCTGCGCGCCTGCGGGGTCAGTGCGCGGATGTTGATCGCTTGTCTTACCGTCGAACTGGGTGGCCTGGCATTGATCGGCGGCTTGGCGGGCGTCGCCAGCGGTTATCTGCTGGCCAGCGTGCTGTTGCCGGATGTCGCCGCCAGTCTGCGTGGGTTGTACGGCGCTGAAGTGGAGGGGCAGTTGAGTTTGAGTCCGTTGTGGTGGCTCAGCGGGGTCGGCCTGAGCCTGCTCGGTGCGCTACTGGCCGGCGCCAACAGCCTGTTGCGCGCGGCGCGATTGCCGTTGTTGGCCCTGGCTAATCCGCAAGCCTGGCATCAGGCCCATGCGCGGTGGTTGCGACGTCAAGGTTGGGTCGCCGCTACGGCGGCAGTGATCGCGTTGCTGGCGTTGATCTGGGGCGACAGCCTGGCCAGCGGTTTTGTGCTGATGGCCGCGCTGCTGCTCGGCGCCGCGCTGGCGCTGCCGGTGTTACTCAACACCGTGCTGAATCTGGTGTTGCACCGCAGTCGCACGGTGCTCGGTCAATGGTTTCTCGCCGATTGCCGCCAGCAACTGCCGGCCCTGAGCCTGGCGCTGATGGCGTTGCTGCTCGCGCTGGCGGCGAACATCGGCGCCGGTAGCATGACCGCCGGTTTCCGCCAAACCTTCAGCGACTGGCTCGAACAACGCCTGACCGCCGAGCTCTACCTCAACCCGCAAAACCCGGCCCAGGCCCGCGAGTTGCACACTTGGCTCAAACAGCAACCGCAGGTCTCGGCGGTGCTGCCCAGTTGGCAAGTGTCGATCCAGCTGCAAGGCTGGCCAGCGGACGTCTACGGCGTGATCGATCACCCGAGCTATCGCCAGCACTGGCCGCTGTTGGAAGCGCTGGGCGACAACCCGTGGGAGCGTCTGGCCAAGGACGACACCTTGATGCTCAGCGAACAACTGGCGCGGCGTCTGAAAGTGCAATTGGGCGATCACCTGAGCATCCCGACACCCAACGGCTCGTGGTCGCCGCGGGTCGTCGGCATCTACGCCGATTACGGCAATCCCAAAGGGCACGTGCTGGTCAACGTCAACCACCTGCTGCGCGGCTGGCCGCAACTCACGCCGAATCGTTTCAACCTGCGCATCGACCCGGCCGCGATCCCGCCGTTCCTTACCGCACTGCAAAATCGCTTCGCCCTCGACGACAATCGCATCGTCGATCAGGCGCGGCTCAAGGGCTGGTCCACTCAAGTGTTCGAACGCACCTTTGCCGCCACCGCGGCCCTCAACAGCCTGACCCTCGGCGTCGCCGGCGTGGCGCTGTTCATCAGCCTGTTGACCCAGAGCCAAAGCCGCCTCGGCCAACTCGCGCCGCTGTGGGCGCTGGGCGTGACGCGGCGGCAACTGATGCTGCTCAACCTAGGGCAAACGTGGCTGCTGGCCGTGCTGACGCTGATTCTGGCGTTGCCCCTAGGCATCGCGCTGGCGTGGTGCCTGGACACGGTGATCAACGTCCAGGCCTTCGGTTGGCGCCTGCCGTTGCGGGTGTTTCCGCTGCAACTGTTGCAGTTGATGGGGCTGGCGCTGCTCGCCACATTACTGGCGTCGGCGTGGCCGCTGTACACGTTGTACCGCACGCAACCGGCGGACCTGCTGAGGACATTTGCCCATGAGGATTAAGGTCGGGCTGCTGATTCTGGCGTTGCTGAGCGGCTGCGATAACCCGGCGCCGGAGCAAAAGGGTTTTGCCGGCCTCGGCGGGCAGGCCGCTGCGTTTACCCCGGTGGCGCCTGGTCGCGTGTTCAGCTTTCCGGCAGATCATGGGCCGCACGATGGATTTCGCATCGAGTGGTGGTACGTCACCGCCAATCTCAAGGACGACAAAGGGCAAGAGTTTGGCGTGCAATGGACGTTGTTTCGCAGTGCGTTAAAAGCCACGCCCGAGGTGGCCGGTTGGGGCAACCAGACGATCTGGCTCGGGCACGCGGCGGTCACCTCTGCCACCACGCATCACGCCGCTGAACGCTACGCCCGGGGTGGCGTGGGTCAGGCCGGGGTCAGCGTGGCGCCGTTCAAGGCGTGGATCGATGATTGGCGCTTCAGCGGTCCGTTGGCGGACATGCAACTCAGCGCGCGAGACAAAGGTTTCAGCTATCAACTGCGGCTGGTTTCGTCGCGCCCATTGGTGCTGCAAGGCGATAAAGGCTTCAGTCAGAAATCCGAACAGGGCCAGGCGTCGTACTACTACAGCCAACCGTTTTTCCAGGCCAACGGCTCGCTGGAAATTGACGGCAAAACCTACACGGTCAGCGGCCCTGCATGGCTCGACCGCGAATGGAGCAGCCAACCCCTGACCGCCAACCAGAGCGGTTGGGACTGGTTTTCCCTGCACCTGGACAGCGGCGAACAGGTGATGCTCTACCGCATGCGGCAAAAGGACGGCGCGCCTTACGTCACCGGCACCTGGATCGACGCACAGGGTCAGACGCAGCTTTTACATGGCGATGACATCAGCCTCACGCCTGGGGATACCGCCAAAGTCGCCGGGCGTTCGATGCCGGTGCGCTGGTCGATCAAAATCCCCGGCAAACACCTCGACATCACCACCACCGCGTTGAATCCCAATGCGTGGATGGATTTGCGCATTCCCTATTGGGAAGGGCCGGTGCGCTTGAGCGGTAGTCATGCGGGGCAGGGGTATCTGGAAATGACCGGTTATTGAGATCAAAAGATCGCAGCCTTCGGCAGCTCCTACGGGAGAACGCGTTCCTTTGTAGGAGCTGCCGAAGGCTGCGATCTTTTGATCTTGTTATTGCAGTGATGAAACCCACCGGAACTCCAACCGTCGGCCAACCCTCTACCGTACGAACGCCCCTGCAGGAGCCCGTCATGAGCGACGACCTCAAACCCCCAGACCTCGCCACCTGGCAACGTTTGTTCGACGACAAAGCCTACTGGCAACAGTCCCCCGACGCCCACTACAGCGAACTGCTGCGGGTGGCCGATGACTTGCTGGGGCAGGGCGCCATCGACCTCGAACAATGGCAAACCCTGAAAGCCAAGGCCGAGCAATCCCACCGGGATTCGCCCGCCGTCAATGTCGCTCGCGAAGTCGACGACCCCGAAGCCTGAGGAACACTGCGATGAAACCGATCACCGAATCCGAACACCCCGACGAACCCCGGCCACCCGGTGAAACAGAGCGCGACAACGACGCCCTGCGCCCCACCGATCCGAACAAACGCAAGGAAAACAGTAAGGGCACCGACAGCGGCGAATCCACCGCGCAAGAAACCGCTAACACTCCCTGAACAGCGTCTATGCTCATTGGCACGCACGGAGCGGACCCTTGATCCAGAGCCGTGCGCTGCCATCAATCACAGGGAATGTACTGTTTATGAAATTCAACGCACTGGCCCAAGCCATCACCCTCGCCACCCTCCTGTCCGCCGCCAGCCTCAGCGCCATCGCTGCCGACATTCCACTGTCCGCCGCCGTAGAAGCCGATCAAGTCACCACCAAAGTCCTCGCCGTCGACGCCGCCAAACACCAGGTGGTCCTGGAAGGCGCCGGGGGTCGTCAAGTTCATGTACAACTTAGCGACAAGGCCAAAGACCTCGGCAACCTCAAAGTCGGCGATAAAGTTAACGTCGAAGTGACACACTCAGTGGCCGCCTACCTCGACACCGATGTCGACAAAGGCCTGCCAGGCTCCACCGAACGCACCGGCGACATCCGCGCCACCAAAGACAACCCGAACCCCGGCGGCGAAGCCTTCCGCCAAGTGCAAGTGCAGCTGAAAATCACCAAAATCGACACCAAGAAAAACCAGGTCACCTTCGAAAACCCGGCCGGCCAATCGAAAACCGTCGACGTGTTGAGACCTGAAGTTCAAGAAAAACTGAAGGATCTTAAAGTCGGGCAGAGTGTTGTCGTGACTTACACCGATATCTTGAAAGTGACAACTCAACACGAAAGCTGAGTATTGGCTCTATCTAGAGTGATTATTCTTGTACAGATTTTTGTATAGGAATAATCGCTTTATGTTCGAGTTGGTGAGTTTGATGTATGTAAGTTTGATCTCGATAAATATCCAATGAAGCTGTGTGCATAAATTTCATGTACATGTATGCGGACATATTCATCGACTTCTATTAAAATACTTTTCGTTCGCCCAGTGTCAGGGCTCTTTACCGGTGCATGGATTGCCAGGCCATTACACTGGGCGAACACCTTCTTTCAAGTGAATACGTTAAGATACGCGGCATTTTTCAACTCAAGGAAGAAAACGGCTGCCGCCGTTCTGATACGGATGAAACCACTTTCCCTCTACCACCCGGCCCTCTACTGGTTGCGCGTGTGGCAAAAACGACTGTTCCGCCAACTGTCCTGGCGCTTCTCCCGCAAGCCTTACGCCTTGTTGTTGAACACCGACTCCCGGTTGCCGTTCCGTTACCTCAAACACACCTCCAAACTGATTCGCAAACTTGGCGATTCTGATATTGCACTGCAACACAACAAAGTCATTAACCTGACACTGGCCGTGGCCTCTGTGGATGGCGTGGTCATTGGCCCTGGCGAGTACTTCTCCTTCTGCCGATTGGTGGGTCGACCGACGCGTAAACGCGGGTATGTCGAAGGCATGGAACTGTCCTTCGGTGAAGCTCGCACGGGCGTCGGTGGTGGGATCTGCCAACTGAGCAACCTGATTCACTGGATGGCCATTCACTCGCCGTTGGTGGTGGTTGAGCGTTCCAACCACAGCTTCGATCCGTTTCCTGATGAGGGGCGAGTACTGCCATTCGGCTCCGGGGCAGCGATTTTTTATAACTATGTTGATCTGGTTTTGTATAACCCGACGGATCTTGATTTTCAGTTGAAGCTGAATGTCGGCGAGCAACAGTTGGAAGGCGAGTTGTTGTGTGAACGAGTAAGGGAGTTTCGGTATCACGTTTATCAACGTGAGCATCGATTTTTGCGGGAGGGCGGGCGAGTATTTCGGGAGAATGAGATATGGCGGGATGTAAGGACCAAGGGACAGGAGAGTCAGTTGGTGCGCAGTGAACGGCTTTACAGAAATCGGGTAGTGGTGAAGTACGCAGTGGATGATGCGTTAGTTGAAATGCCGGTCGAAATATAAAGAACGGGCGATCATAAGATCGCCCGTTTTTTGTACTTTGGGTTTAGAGGGACTTAAACCTCTTTTCTCCAACCGGAAAAGGTGATGGCTGTTCCTTCATCCTCTTTGTCCCTGATGTCGATTTTGTAGGTGCCGCCGCCAGCAACGCCGTCAATCCGTGCCTTTTCATCATTCGCTTGTAACACGGCGCCTTTTGCGTGCTGCTGGTAAAACTTCAAAACATCGGCGAACGGCATAATCGACACCGGCGCCTGAAAGAAAGGAATTCACCCGATTAAACATGCAACAATCCGCCGCCGCGCACCTGTAAGGTGCCGGCGGCAATATTTTCCCCCAATCTTAAGGATCAAGATGAGCTCCTCCCGCGCAAATATCATTGGCATGAAAGTCCACTGCAACGCCTGTGAAAAGGAATTTCCCATTGGCAAGAAACAGCAAACGCTGTTGCGCGAAGACCACCCCATTGCGTGCAAGGGCTGCAAGGCCGAACTGGTGATATCGGCCGTGGAAAAGCAGCGCTTCCTGGGTTTCGACAACCCTGCCAAACCCATGATGCTGACCATGATGCTCAGTGGCTTGTTATCGGTGTGTTTGTTCGGCGGTACTTTTCTCGGTTTCCTGAAGTCCGACACCCTGGTGCTGGTGGCCGTGGTGGTGTTGATCGGCAGTAACCTGATATTGGGGCCGATGATCAGAAGTGCGACCAAGCCCCTGATGGTCAATCTTGACCCCCAAGGCACGCCGGCTGCCGTTTGATAGTTGGCTTGCCGGCCTGCCGAGGCGGGCTGGCAATAAGAGCAAAAGGTTTTTGCAATAAGTTGTCGTATGGCGCTACCAGAACAGCGCTTGTGCGATCTGATTTGCCTCATTCCTGGTTTGCTCACCGTCCATGATTGGCGCCCTTAGCAACGACCTTTCCCCCTCGCGGTCCACGATCCAGAACGCCATCCTTATGGGCGTTTTGCGCTGGACGCCAGCAACAAAGTCGTCGGATATGGCACCTTCAACACCAGGCAGCTTCGTAACATCGAACTCCCATTTCTGGCCGGTTGCTTGCGACTTTGCGGGCTCGGCCGACTTGGGCGAAAACTTCGTCCTGCGCATATCCCCGGCTTGCAGTCCCAGCGTTTCCGACATGAACGAACGCAGTAATGATTCAAGCTTTTCGTCCGATGTCTGGGCCGAACCTACGGTAAGGCCAAGTTGTGCGCCTGTTTGCAGATTTTCGTAATAGAAACGATATTCCGTACCCAATCTCAGGCGGTAGTCGCCCACGCGCAAGGGTAGATGTATGCCTATCGAGCTGTTAACCAGCGCATTTTCATCCTTCGGCACTATCCAGCCGAGCGTAGCGTCGCTTTTCTGCCATTCGATGAGCGTCCGGTTCAGGGCGACGGCCTCCTGAGTTCTGCCCTGGCGGTAGGCGATATCAGCGGCGTAATCCAGCGCAGTGCTATAGAGAAGTTGATTGGTAAAACCGTACTCCCAGGCAGGCACGGCCAAACCCAACGCGCGGCGCGCGGCATCCAGCGCGCCGTGACGGTACTGCGACACGCCGATAAGTGTCTGCACGCGCGCCACTTCCTCCGGGAAAATGGCGTCGGGCAACGCCTGTTTCGCCAGTTCCGCAGCCTTGGACTCGCCGCCCGGAAGCTCCCAGGTTGTATCCATGTCTTGGGTCTGCTCGGCCATAGTGCGTTCGCGGAACAGCGGTGGTGCGCTTTGCCATTTCAGCGCAGCGAACAACTTTTGCATCTGCTCAACGGCCTGCGCCTTGTCCCGCGATTTGAACACCACATCGATGTCCATGCGCCAGTCGCCGCGTAGCGCCGTCCAACGAATATTGGTGCATTGCTCGCCGTCACACTCCTCTTGCCTCCCCAGTTTGACGGAAGCCAGGTCGTCGAAGGGGAGGTCAGGCATCGCCGATGCAACCGCCCGAACTTCACGCTGTTCCTGATAGGGTTTGAGCCAATCCTGGCGTTGCGATGCCGTGTATTTGCGTTGAGCTTCGTCATAAGCCAGCGAAATCTCGGCGCTCAGGCGGCCGTTTGCCAACTCCTGCGTATAGAGGAGGAGGGTGGTGTCATCGCGTTTTTCTGCGGGTTCAAACTTCGCCAGCTTCCACTGCCCCAGCAGAAGTGGCATCGAGAAGTCAGCCAATTCGTAACGCAAACGCGGCTCGTCCGGCGACAAGCGCCACAGACTGGGATAGGGACTGACGGCCGCAAAAAGCTTTTCCTCCAGGCGTACGACCTCGGCTCTTTCACCCGTCATCATGCTTGCCTCGATGGCCAGGCCCAGCATGTTCGTGATGCGCGGGTCGCGCCTGTTAGTCGACCCGACAGAGGCTGCTTGCTGCTCCCAATACGCTATCTGCTCTTCGGCGGCTTTCCGGGCCTCTTCGTATCTCTTCTGCTGGTGCAGCAGATTGACGAGCAGCACGCCCGCCTCAAGGTCCGTGAAATCCATGGCGCCGCCCTTGCGCCCCGCCTCCATGGCCGCGCGGGCGGCGACCGTGGCCTCTGCCAGTGAATTTTCGCCGCTCAAGCGTTGTGCCTCGTGCATCAGTTGCGCGGAACTGGGTGCTCGAGTTTTTGCCTGATCCGCAGGCGCCGACCAGACGGTGGGGCAGGTCGATAGCAGGATGGCGGCAAAGAGGGCGCAGTTTCGGCGTCGTATCGGGTTCTTCATGGTTGACTCTCTGGCACATGTCTAATGGGCGTACCGCACAGACACGTAAAAATGCGCTGCTCGGCGTGAGGGCGCCTCGCAATCGGAATGGACCCTAAGGTCTCAGAGGGGCGAGCTGTATTCACTGAGGCCGCTTGACCACCCAGTTTTTTATCGCGGGGTCGATTGGCTGCTCCGCTTCAACCTCTGCCGGGGTTTGACTGAGCTCCATGCCGTTTCCACAGAACGCAGTGAACACATTCCCGTTGAAACGGTAGAGCTCGACACTCGTTACGGTCTCACAGGCATCGCTGGCCACTACTTTTCGTGCGAGTTTTACCCGAGACCACTGATAGGTGTCGTACCAGTCCTTGAAATATGCTTTGGATCGGGCAGCTGATGCGCCAGGGCTCAGGATATCGCTGGCAATCCTGGCATCCAGGGGGCTCGCTAGGAGACTCGAATAAGGCTGGATATCCTGAGGGCTGACAGCATAAATACGCGCGTCCCCTCTTTTAATGTTGAGTTTAACCACCTGCAACTGAGCGTCTTCTGGATAAACTTTATAAACCACATCCAAAAGCCTCAGAAATGGACCGTGTGATTCGTTGCCCGCGTAAATGAACTTCTCGCCAAGCTTCAGATTGAAGCGCCCGGCTATCGAGTCGATTCGATCGAGCCGCTTCTGTTCCTCCAAGTCACTTTCCGCGATGGCGACAGGATTCAAGTTTTTCAGGTTTTCGGGTATTGGGGAGATCTGGACTTGGACATCTGCATGTGCGCTAAAGATGGCTGCTGCTATGACCAAGGGAATAATAGGTTTCAACATGCTTACTGCTCCTTGTAAGGGAATCGTCCGAGTTGCGTTGTTTAGCCGTCTAAAGAAAAAATCTGTCTGCTTGACGTTCAATCGCGACGTGCTTTATCAGTCATCGGCTTTTAGTGTCGTATGGATACCTTCGGCTACCTGCGCGCGATAGTAAAGCTTAGTATGATTTGGTCTACATAGGATGTATCACAGATTATGATTGAGCGAACACACTCAGATATTTTTTTGTATCCAGGTTTTCTCTATAGAAGAGGGGCTGTGCACGTCGTTATTGCTTCAGTTATCTATCGGCCAAGTTATAATTGCTCGATCTGGCCGCTGCAAAGGAACGCGGACTTTTACGCCTCTTGTTGATACTGCTTGTATATGATGGTCTGTAAGCTCGATCAGGTTAAAAGGATTTGTTTCCCTGAAAGTCATTAACCACAGTAGCGTGTTTGAGTGTTTATCGAATGCCGAGATAAATCCATCTCCACCGTAGGCGTCACATTCTCCGCCGCAGATTTTTATGTTTTTATCTTCAAAAGTTATCAGTGTTGCTAAACCTTCGGAAATTTCACATTGCGAATCTAGGTCTAATGCAGGTAGCCAGACTTTGTTTTCAAGATTCGGAGAGTTTGTGAATACGTCGAATAGGCAATAAAATCCATTGCCGATACTTATGGAGCTGGATCTAGGGTATTTTTCATTTGTAAAGCTGGTTTGAATGTGGTTTACGTCTTCGCTATATGGCATTTATGTTGCCTTTTGGTATTAGGCTTTTTTCAGTGGTTTACGAAAAAAAGAAGTCGGTTTATTTTATAGCATAGAAATTTAATTTGTGATCTTTTTTGGTCTCTTACGATGTCGATCAATATTTTTATGGTTTGATTATTATTTTAATGAAGCATCTACCAATGTTCGTGCTCAGTGATCTGTGAAATTTGTTTCAGTTGGTTTTATTTTCAAGACAAATACCAAGTGAGAAATTCAAAAAAACGGCACCACTTTAACTGCTGTTTACCTGCTAGAAAATCATCCCGGTTAGCAAGGCTAAAATCTAAAACCTTGCCGCTATTTTTGTCATATAGATAGCATCCTTCGCCTTGAACACTTGTTAGGCAAATGAAATTCTCTGGGAGCTCCCATACTTCATGAATGAAGTTGGTGCCCACTTCTATTTGATTGCTTGGATGTGCAATGTCGCACAGCTGTTCATCAGATGAGTTGCTTCTGAAAAAACTTACCTTGTAATCTAAGAAAAATTCTGAAATTTCACTATCTAAACTGATATTCAGTGCTGTTAGCGCTTCGGCGGCAGAGCGTTTATCTAATCGGTGGATATCGGCAGGTTGCTTTTCAATAAGTTGAATCAGCTTGCTCGGGATCATGTCGTGGTCTCTGCTACTCGGTCTCTACAAAATTGTGCGAGTTTTTCTTAAAGAGTTTCCTGTCGGCAGGTGTATACGGCTGTAGGCTTCAACGAAAGTAGCCCCTTTATCCTTGACTGTGCACAGTTTAATGGGTGTCCCATTTATTAATAGCCTTTTAGTTGTCTTTTTTGGCGTTAAAGGTTCGTTGCATTTCCTCCGAACCGTCCCAGTTTGGGGGCGTCTCCCAGTTTATGTTTTTCTTTTTTCAAATTATCGCGCCAATGAATGTGTTTCTTTCATCATAAAAAACGCGACCAGTCCCAACTGGTGCTCTCAATGAAGCGCATTGAAAGTATCGCTTCGGGCGCCATTCTTGAAATCGCACTTATAAGATCTTCAAATCCTGGCATTGCCGATGAAGATGCGTTTGCAGTTTCTTTTTGAGTGATGAGTTCATTTTTATACGCATCACTGGTTTTTTATAATATATTAATTTTTGAAAGTGAAACTTTCTTCTGCTGATTTTTCTAACAGTTTATCTGATTTTATCTCGCTGTTTGCAAGATGAAGTTTTGCTGTAAAAAATCTAATATATTCATGGTTAGATACCTCGATATCTCCCCGCCAATTCAGAAGCAGCGATTCGCATGTGTCATCATATAGCGAATGTAAAGCACTTTGGCTCAGCTTGTAAATCGCGTCGGCTCGGGAGGTTTTCTGCGCGTTAGAGCCACTTGACTAAATCAATTGCAGATTTGAACGCGTCGGCGCTTCTTTCTTTAATCTTATAAAGGTTTCTTGTTCTCGGGATTTAAATTGAGCGACAACACCCTTCCATGTGTCGGTTCGTCTTTGATAAAAACCAAAAAAAGGACAAATTTAATTAAAGTTACAAACTAAATTTATGCTTTGTTGTCAGGTTGATGTGTGTCATATTTCTAGTTTTTTTAAAGCGCTGGAAATAGCTTTGTGTAGTTCTTCCCAGGTTTTTGCTTTGTCGCTGAAAGTCGGTTTTTCCCAGTCGTACGCTTTAATTAAAGAGATCCTGAATGTACCGTTTTCACTAAACTCAGGATACCAGCCTATATCAAGGATCTGATCATGAGGGAAGAGGGCTTGAAATAAATCTTCCTTTAAATCATCAATGATCATTGATCTATCAATAGACTGATCGATATGGGATATGTCATCGAATGTGATTACTCCGCCAAGTTCAATTATTTTTTGTATATCCATTTAGTTTTTCTTCGCTTTAGTGAGTTTTTTGAAAGCGTCTTCGGAGATAGGGTGGCCATGAATAGTGTTTGCACTCAGCTCAACCCTCATAAATCGCGTTTCCTTACCGTCATTGGCGCCAATGGTTTTGCCCATGTCAATAACTTTCCATGGTTTTCCATTGCTAACGTCTTGGCCATTTTTGAACGCATGACGCTCAAGAGCTTCGATATCTGTTCCAGGTAAGTACTTTGCCTTACCTCCGTTTGCCGTAGATTTAACAACATCTGGCCAAGGAGCTTTGGGCGCGACGTGCTTGTTACCGTGATTTGTCCATTGAACATCAGGTGCACCTGATGTTCCCTCGTTAACCTTAGCGTTACTCGCTGGATCCTCAACGGTTCCAGGTTTGCAATTAGCTCCACCCGGACAATCACTGTTCAACCCCAACGGATCCACCCACCCCGTAGGGTTAGGCACGTACTGGTAATTGTTCAACCCACCCGCAAGCTTGATTGGATCCGGTGTCAGATACCGGCCGGTCCCCGGATTGTAGTAGCGATGGCGGTTGTAGTGTAGGCCCGTCTCAGCATCGAAGTACTGACCTTGAAAGCGCAGCGGGTTGTCTATTTCGGCGATATCGAGTGTGGCGAGGTTGCCATAAGCCCGGTATTTCGCCGACCACATGATTTCGCCGCTGTAATCAGTGAGTTCTTGCGGTGTGCCCAAATGGTCAAGTTGGTAGTAAAACGGTGTCGCTTTCAGCGGGCCTTCACCATCAAGCATGGCCAATGGGCGAAAGCTGTCCGGTTCGTAGATGTAGGTGCGATAGCGATTTTCCGCACTTTCAGCAATAACGCGTTCGCCTTGCCACATAAATTCTGTGGTTCGACCATCGACGGTCTTGGCGATACGACGGCCGAAGGCGTCGTATTTGTAGGACGCGGTGCTGCCACCGGGCATGCTGACGCCAATGAGACGATGCTGGCAGTCGTAATGGTATTCGGTAACGAGCTTTTGCCCAGTGCCGCAGCGTTCGCGACTCAGGTTTCCGTGAGCGTCGTAGTCATAGTGACGGTCGCCCTGCATCAGCAGGCGGTTACCTCTGACGTTAGCCAGTTTGGCGGCCTGCTGATTACCTTGGCCGAGCAGATTGCCCGCCGGATCGTGAGCGAAACTTTCCGGAGTGGTGCCACGGACGTTGATCAAGCGGTCGAGCGGATCGTAGTGGTAGCTGAGGCTGCCTTTGCGGCTGTCGTCGATGCCCGCAAGGTTGCCGTTGGCGTTGTAGGCATAGCGGCGGCGGAACAGATTTCGTTCTTGTTGGCTGACGGTATGCTCTTGCAACCGGCCTTGGTCGTCGTATTGATATTGACTGAGCAACAGCCCTTGCTGGCGTTGTTGTTCGCAGCCGGCGCTGAATTGGTGACTAGTCAGGCGCGAACCGTTGAGGTCAATGCTGCTCAATCGGCCGCCGGGTTGGTGGCGGTAGTCGAGCTTGCTGCCATCGGGTAGGCGACAGTGGCTCAGTTGCCCGAGATTGTCGTACTCATAACGCAGCGTGCCCCAACCTTGGTGCTCGGTGATTAGGCGGTCTTGCAGGTCGTACTCGTAGGCGAGGGGCCAATTGCCGTCGTCGACATTTACGAGGCGACCGAGGGCGTCGTAGCTATAGTGAATTTCTTCTCCGTCAGCCAAGGTTTTTACCAACAGGCGGCCAGACGAGTCGCGTTGGTACCCAGTGACCAGTTCGCTGCCGTCGTCACCGAATTCGGTTTTTTTCAGCAGTTGGCCGTTAAGGTCATATTCGTAAGCAGTACGACGGCCATCGAAGCCGATTTCCTGCTGGATCAGGCCGTTAGCGTAGTAGTCGAGGTGATACTGCTCGCCACGTTCGTTTTCGATGTCGCTGAGTAATAGGCGCGAATTGTCGTAGCGGTAGCGCAGCTGACTGCCATCCGGGTTGATACGGCGGCTGACCAGGTGCAGGCCATCGGCATATTCATAGCGGGTGACGCGTCCCAATTCATCGCGTTCAGCGGTGACACGACCGTATGGGTTGTAGGTGAACGCGCGAGTGGAACCGCCGGGCAGGGTGATTTGAGCAAGGCGGTTGGCAGCATCCCATTGGTACTGAGTAATGGTGCCGTTTTCGTCTTGGCGAGTGATCTGCCTACCCAATGCGTCGTAGCGATACTTGCGTTGTCCGCCATCCGGCAGTTGCTCTTCTATCAATTCGCCGAGATTGTTCCAACCCAGTTTATGGCGGCTGCCATCCGGGTGACAGATCTCCAACAGGCGGCCTCGCCCGTCGTAGCTGTAATGGGTGGCATTGCCGTCGGGGTCTATTTGTTGAGTGATGTCGCCTTGGATATTGCGCTGATATTTCCAGACCGCTTCGTCACGCCGAACTACCGTTACAAAACCGTTGCTGTATTCGTATAAGGTTGGTGCGTCTTCTGGCGGAATGACTGCTTCCAGGCGCCCGGCTTCGTTATATCGAAGCTCTGTAACTGTGCCTAGCGGATCTTTCTCGGCAATCAACCGGCCTTTTTCATCATATGCTTTGAGATGCTCGGCGCCATCCGGATCGACTTTGCTGATGAGTCGTGCTTGATCGTCGTGGGTGTAGATTTCCTCACTGCCGTCGGCATTGGTAACAGTGACGCTACCTTTGTCATCCCAAGCGTAGCGAGCATCCATCTGCGAAAAATTCGCCCAGTGATGGATGCATCGTGAGGATCTTCCTTCGTTTTCCCATTCCCAGAAGAAGCTTGCACCTCCAGCCAGTTGTCTTTCGAGAATGACGTGCTTCTCATCGTAAGCGTATCGTTCGCTCTCACCGGTGGCGTTCTTTGCTTCAACCAAGTGATGTTGTTCGTCGTAGCGATAGCTGACCAATGTCTGGATGGTGCTCCAGGCATCTTCCAGATTATCTGCAGGGCTGAACTGTTGGTAATCGACGCCAACAATATGTTTGCGATCGTAACGCAACAGCAAGGCACGGCCGGAGCCGTTGTCCACACGCTTGATACGCCCATGAATGTCACGGGTGATGTGGAGGCGATTTTCGTACTTGTCGCTGATGGCAACCAGCGTGGCGCCCTTGCTGTCATAGCGGAAGTGGTAGAACTGCGATACTTCGCCTGCCTGGGTAAGTATCAGTTCTGAGGGATCTTCTCCGATGAAGATTGCCGCTTCGGAAAGTTGGTTGGTAATAGCGGGTCGTTGCACGGTCGGAAGAGGAAACGTGGTGACGAGATTTTCGTGGTTGGTCCAGATAACCTCGTTACCAGTGATTTCTACACGTTGAGCCAGGGCGTGACTCCAGCCGAAACCCAGACCACAATCGATTTCTGCCGCACTGGTGCGATAAAGGCGCGTCCAACTGAACGGTAACACCCCCCCAAGTTCGCCATCGGTCAGAGTCAGTAACTCTTCACCAGTGACCATGGATACCGGGCAACCGTTAGTACAGGTTTTCTTGGCGCAGGTAGCGCTTTTTTCATCAGGGTTTGTAGATTGCTTGGAGTCGTCATCATGGTGTTCATGCTCGCGTACTTTTGCGTGATCTTGTCGACCCCAACCAATCTTCACTTTACCTTTTTCAAAAGCCCCAACCGCTGCACGAGCAGCTACCTTCTTGTATTTATCAATAGCCTCCATGAAGGCTTTCAGGATATTGAAGACAGACTTGATGAAGCCGGTTACCGCTTCAAGAATTTTTGTGCCGTAGTTCGCTAGGCGAACGCCCAAATAGGCAATACCTGAACCTGCGACCGCGTAGGTCAATACTAGGGCTAACACGAGGTCGATAAGAATGGTTACCAGAATGCTGGAAGCCTGCTTAGAGAACTCGCCTGCGACCACGCTAGGCGGCAACTCAATAAGCCAGATAGCTGCGGTTTTAAGCAGCAAAAATAACGCAGCCTGATCACTTGCCAGCAACATGAGCCTTTCCATGGCCGCCGGTGTTTCTTTCGCCAGTTTGATCAGGTCAGTGGCACTTTGACCCAGCTCTTCTGCATATTTCTGAGGGTCCTTAAGAATCTCGAATATGCGTTTCAGGCCATCAAACGCACCCTTGATGGCCTCCCAAGTACCAATGGCAGAACCATTGAGCTGTGCAAGGTAGGTGGTCGACAATGTCTGCGTTGGCCATAGCGGCTTATAGTTTTTCCACTCAGCTTCAAGCCACGTTTGCAGCTGCTGGGTCAGACCATCGTAGGAGTCAAAAAGCGCGGTGACTTGTTCCTTGGTTACATTGCTCTGGACACGGACATAGTATTTTTTCCCAGCGACTCCGTTGAAAACACCTTTGCCATGTTCGTCCAGCTCAACAGGGACGGGGCCACCACCCTTTACTGGCGTGACATCGACCTTAATGTTGCCAACAGGGATGTCATGCAGGGATACGAACTTGCTCTCGATCAGCAACTTGCCATCTTCCGGGCATACGGCAACCGTGGATGAAAACTCGCTATCGTTTGTGCTAACTGTCGCGCTCGCACTACCGAGCTTAACGGTCCTGTTCATTCCAAATAAGGCTGGTCTGTCAAAGAACTGAGGACCTTTATCCACCCACTGGGCGAAATTGCTTTCGGTCAGTTCACGATAAAGTTTCAGACTGTCCTTGAACGTACTCAGTTGGTTATCAACAAAGGCAACGCGATCCATCAGCCTTGCTCCAGAATCAGGTGGTTTAACAGTGCTTCATTAAGATTTTTCGGAGCATCGGCCTTACGCACGAAACGTGCGATTTTCAGCTTCAGGTTGCTCTCGGGATAAGCGGCGTAGATGTCTGGGCGTTCCTCTCCCAGCCATTGCATCAGGTTGCCGATCAGGGTTGACGGGTTCTGCTTGGCGAGCCCATCCAACAACCCCGTCGGCACCTCCCACCAAGGCCAATCCTTCGCCGGCGGCACCACCCTCGGCCCAACCTCAAGCCTCTGGCCGTTAATCAAGTACCGATCAAACACCGGCAGCACTTCCCCAGCCGCTTCACCCAACCCTTCAAGAATCGGATAAATATGCCGTCCATCCCAAAACCGGAAGAACACCTCAGTCCCGTCCGGCATCTTCACCTGGGTCAAACTCCGCAAATGCTCAAACACCACCTCCGGTTCGCTGCGGGACACGGCCAACCAACCCCAATCCTGGGCATCGGTTTCGGCGATCCACGACAGGAAGTTCGAGTTGGGTTTGATCTCGGTGAGGTAGGGCATCACCGGTTGCCAGGCGGCGTAGGGGGTGCCGCCCCAGATCGGGGTGACCTGGGTGGTGGGTTCCAATTGATAAAGGCTCTTCAGCGCTTCGGCATCGCTGGCGGCGCTGACGATCAAATAGAGACGCTCACCCGCTTGCAAAGGACGTTCAGCAAGCCACGACTGCGGGGTCAAAAGATCAGATCGCACAAGCACCTGCCTTGCATTTTTCACACTCTTCACAGAACGGCGCATTACGTTTCAGCGTATTGATCTGCGCTGGCGTCAACACAGCACCCGCTTTATCCGCATCCGCCTGTTTCAACGCGCCGGGCATCAACGGTGCCGCAACCGTGCCATTCCCCGGGCTGCCGCCGGAGTTCATGTTGATCACCGGGCCGCTCAGGGTGACGCCGCTGCCGTCGATCTTGATGAAGCTGCCGCCGCCCTTGAGGGTCAGTTCGCTGCCGGCTTCGAGCACGACTTTCATGCCGCTGCTCAGGTGAATTTCCTGGCCGGCTTCGATGAATTGTCCGGTGCCGATTTTGATGTGTTGATTGACGCCTACGGTGAGGTGGTCGTTGGCGCGGGTTTCGACTTTGCGGTCGGCGTAGACGGTGTGGTGTTCTTCGGCCTTGAATTCGGTGTAGCTGTTTTGCTCAACAGTATCGTGCCGTTCATTCCCGACCCGAATCTTCTGGTCGTGCTCGACGTTTTCATCCCAATCCCGCTGGGCGTGCAGGAAGATTTGTTCCTGACCTTTCTTATCCTCAATGCGCAGTTCGTTGTAACCGCCACCACCGGGGGAGCTCAGGGTTTTGAAGGTGCTGCGGGTTTTGTTCGCCGGCAGGTCGTAGGGGACGACGTTTTCCTTGTGGTACAGGCAGCCGCTGATCAGCGGTTGATCCGGGTCGCCTTCGAGGAAGGTCACCAGCACTTCCATACCGATGCGCGGGATGGCGATGCCGCCGTAGTGCGCGCCGGCCCAGGCGGAGGAGACGCGCAGCCAGCAGCTGGTTTTGTCGTCGGCCTGGCCTTCGCGGTCCCGGTGGAATTGCACTTTGACGCGGCCGTACTGGTCGCAGTGGATCTCTTCACCTTTGGGCCCGGTGACCACGGCGCTCTGGCTGCCGAGGATCCGTGGCTTGGGGTGGTTCAGCGGTGGGCGGTTCGGTACGTCCCACGGGGTGGCCTGGAATCGGTTGCGATAGCCTTGATGGAAGTCGTCCTTCAAGGCTGTGGTGTTGCTGGTGACCGACTCTTCCAGCACTTGCGGCTGTTTGCCTTCGTGGAGGACTTCAGTCAGTAGCCACAGATCGTTCCACTTGGCTTTCGGGTGTTGGGTCAGGGCCAGGAAGTGGCCGCTGACGAGGATCGGCTGATCGCTGCGGCCTTCGGCGAGTTGGAAGTCGCTGCGGTGGCGTTCGAGGGCGCGTTTGGCCAGGTGTTTGCCGCGCTCGCGGTCGATGAAGCGACCTGGGTAGTCGTAGTCTTCAAGGTCGGGCAGGGCGTCGCCGCGGTTTTCGCTTTCCAGCGTCATGCGCGGTTTTTCGAAGTCGTAGTCGCGGCGGGTGGTGCGGCTGGTGCGGGTTTCCAGGCGCAGGTCGAAGCGCTTGATCACCGGGTCGGTGGCGACCATGCCGGAGTCTTGCTGGTAGGCCACGGGCGCGAGTTTCGGGAACACCGTCTGGTCATCGCCGAACACAAGCTTGTGGGCCGTGGCGCTGTGCTGGAAGTGGTAGTGAATACCTTCTTCCTCGCACAGGCGCTGAATGAACTGCAGGTCCGATTCATCGTACTGAACGCAGTAGATGCGCTCGGGATAAATCGCCCCGACCTTGAATTCGTAGGCGTTGCCTTGGATACCGTGCTCTTCGAGGACCATGCCGACGATTTTCGGCACTGTAAGGTTCTGGAAGATGCGTTGGTTGATGCGGTGCGCCAGGTAAGACAGTTGCGGGCGCAGGGTCACCGCGTAGCGGGTCAGGCGTTTGCCGGAATCACCCTGGGCGGCGCGATAGATCTGGCCGTGGATGCCGCTGCCGTCAGGCGAAAGCTGCAGGAAGGCCGGTTTGTGCAGCAGGGTTTCGAGGTCCAGAGACGGCTTCTCGCTGACCAGCTCTACCTCAAACACAAAAGGCTGGCTGATGGCTTCCCGACCTTGCAGGGCAAGCACCTGGAGGTCGTTATCCAGACCTTCGATAGTCAGGGCAAAGTGAGTCTGATTGGCCGGCGCGAACATCCCTTGTTCCTCGTGCAGTGCTGCGGCGTAAACCAATACCCGATCAAAGGATCAGCAGACGCGAAATTCTGGAAAGGCGTAAACAACATCGACCAGCAGAGCTGGCCGATGCGTGAAGCGGTCAGCCGCGATTAAGCGACTGGTTGACGCCAGTCATCGGAACCCGAAGTACCGGATACTTCGTGGGTCCAGGTGATTTTACGGTAGGTGAACTGCACTTCTTCCAGGTGCGTGAAGTGGGAGTTCGACGGGTCCTGGCAGTTGTGCATTTTGTTGTTGATGGCGACGATGATCGCGTCTTCCAGTTTGGTGGTGTAGTAGTGCTCTTGGGTCCCTTGGGCCGAAGTGCGGTACCACTGGATAACGATTTCGCTCATGCGCTCGCCGGAGGTCAGAGCTGCTTGCAGCAGTGGCGAAGCCTTGTCGTAGACCTTGGTGATCACAACTGGCTTGTGAACGCGCTGACCGGTTGGTTGGCCGGACTGTGGGTCACGCGGGATGATCACGTCGTGGCTGAAAGCTTGAACCATGACTTGGTCTTCGTGACCTTCTTGATAAGTGTTGCCAACCGAGTCGGCGGTGAATGCGCCGGCAGTGATCAGACCTTGTTTCTCGCCAGTTACGGACATGTACGCTGGAGTAGCCATGGATGTGCTCCTTGCTGAAAATTTAGGGTGCCCGGGAGGCGGTATCGCCCGGTGGGTGCCTGACTGTTATCAAGGTCCGTGCCAGAAAAGGTGAAGGCCAGGTAAACCGGGGGGATGGCGGAGGATTTTCAAGCACTTGGACGAACATTGAGTGAAATCCCCTGACAAAGTGCGCAAGAAGTTGCGCAGTACTGCGCAACTTCTTGCGCACTCGGCTACAGCCCCCGGCAGGTCTGGCGCTTAGCGATATTGGAGCTGGTTTTCGCGGAACAAGTGCGCAACTTCTTGCGCATCAAGGCCATGCGCCATCATTAGAGCCTGGCGCCGATCTGCTCGACAAATTGTGCGATCGCGGTTTCGTTACGTCGGTAATACGTCCAGGGTCCGATCCGTTGCGAGGTCACCAGGTTGGCCCGTTGCAGGGCGGTGAGGTACAGCGATACGGTGGACTGCGACAGGCCGACCTTTTCCTGAATGATGCTGACGCACACGCCGATTTCTTCCGGGTCGCGTTCCTGGGTCGGGAAGTGCACGCGCGGCGCCTTCAACCACAGCATGATTTGCAGGCGCGTGGGGTTGGAAAGGGCTTTGATGATGTCGTTCAGATCAAGAGTCATGGTCGAGCCTGGGGGCCTGTGTGCTGCGTCGAAATAAGCCGAAACCCTGAGGCCGGCAGATCGGCGCCTTGGGTCAAGGGGCCGATCTGCCGCGCAGTTTACAGACTCGGCTGGTAGCGCGGGTAATCGCTGTAACCGACGTCGGTTCCACCGTACAGGCTGGACGCATCGAGTTCATTGAGCGGCCACTGATTCAGCAGGCGTGCCGGCAAGTCCGGGTTGGCGATAAACCAGCGGCCGAACCCGATCAAGTCGCCCCAATCGGCGTTCAGTACCTTGTCGGCGCGTTCGCTGGAGTACTTGCCGGCATACATCAGCAATCCGCTGAAGGCCTCACGCACAGCTTGGCGGAAGGTGATCGGCAGTTCCGGGGCGTTGTCCCAGTCGGCTTCGGCCAGGGACACGTAGGCAATGCCGATCTGTTCCATCAATCTGACGGCTTCCAGGTAAGTTTCGTGCGGGTTCTCTTCCACCAATCCGAGGTATACCCGCGCTTCATCGGTGCTGGCGAACAACGGAGCAAATCGCACCCCGACCCGATCCTTGCCGACTACTGCGGCCACGGCTTCCGTGATCTCGCGCAGAAAGCGCAGGCGATTGCTCAACGAGCCGCCATATTCGTCAGTGCGCTGGTTGCTGTGGGCGGAGATGAACTGGTTGACCAGATAACCGTTGGCGCAATGCAATTCGACGCCATCGAAACCGGCCTCCACGGCATTGCGTGCCGCTTGAGCGTAAAGCTGCACGAGTTCCTTGACCTGCTCGGTGCTCAGCGCCTGAGGCATGGACGGCTCGGCCAGCGCGCCGGTGCCTGGGCCGGTTTCGATAAACACACTCACCGCCGTCGCCGGGATCGCAGAAGGCGCGACCGGTGCCGCGCCATCCGGCTGCAGCGAGGTGTGGGAGACCCGACCGACATGCCACAACTGGGCAAAAATCGGTTTGCCTTCAAGGTGCACGGCAGTCGTCACGTGTTTCCAGCCGTCGATCTGTTCCTGAGTGTGAATCCCCGGCGTCCAGGCATAGCCCTGGCCGCGCGGCTCGATCTGAATCCCTTCAGTGATCAGCAAGCCGGCACTGCTGCGTTGACGGTAATACTCGGCCATCAGGGCATTGGGGATGTTGCCGGGCTGAGTGCTGCGTGAGCGAGTCAACGGCGGCAGCACCAGGCGATTTTGCAGGGTGAACGGGCCTAGGCGGATAGGCGTGAAGAGCGTGGAGCCGGTCATCGGTAAGTCCTGTAAAGCGGAATGAGTGCGCTCGTGCGCCGTCAGCCGTGGCTGAACCGGGTGCGCTGTGAACGCCTTTATAGAAGTATCACGATATTGAGATATTTCAATATTTAAATTTAAACTGCCTCCGTATCATCCGGTCTCACCGCCCTTCGATGAGTGAAACGATCCGCGCAACCCGGTGGTCAATCACTCTGTACCCAAGCGCCGTCGAGCGTCCGACTATTCCTGACTTCAAGTGAGAACGACATGAAAATCCTGATGGTTCTAACGTCCCACGATCAATTGGGAAACACGGGTAAGAAAACCGGCTTCTGGCTGGAGGAATTCGCCGCGCCGTATTACACGTTCAAGGACGCCGGCGCTCAGTTGACCCTCGCATCTCCCAAGGGTGGTCAGCCACCGCTGGACCCGAAAAGCGACGAACCGGACGCGCAAACCGCCGCTACCGACCGCTTCCGCAAAGACTCGGCGGCGCAATCGGCGTTGTCGTCCACGGTAGTGTTGAGCAGCGTGAAGGCTGAGGATTTTGACGCCGTGTTCTACCCCGGCGGTCATGGCCCGCTCTGGGACCTGGCGGAAGACAAGCATTCCATCGCACTGATCGAAGCGCTGTACAAGGCCGGCAAACCGGTCGCAACGGTCTGCCATGCGCCGGGTGTGTTGCGCCATGTGAAAGATGCGGACGGTCAGCCGTTGGTCAAAGGCAAACGTGTGACCGGGTTCAGTAATAGCGAGGAAGAGGCGGTGCAGCTGACTGATGTGGTGCCGTTTTTGGTCGAGGATGTGTTGAAGGCCAACGGCGGGATTTATTCGAAGGGCGAGGATTGGGCGAGCTATGTGACGACGGATGGGTTGTTGTTGAGTGGGCAGAATCCGGCTTCATCCGAAGCTACAGCTGAGGCGTTATTGGCAGCCTTGAAAAAATAAGATCAAAAGATCGCAGTCTTCGGCAGCTCCTACATTGGAATGCGTACACCCGTAGGAGCTGCCGAAGGCTGCGATCTTTTCAATGCGTCATCGCTTAAGGGCTGTCAGACACTCATCAATCGAGCGTTGCTGCGTCTCGGCATACAGCCCCAACTCATCAATCGTCCTGCGCCCCAGCGCTTGCTCGAACGCCTGCTGGTTTGAATGCACACCGTAATGGGTTTGCGCCGCATCCCCCAGGTTCGACTGGAAAATCCCTGCCGCGCTGACCGGCAAGAAGTCCTCATACACCAAGGGCTCAACCCGCACATAGCCGCCACTGAGCAAATCGTCCAGCGTCACGCCGTCCAACCCATCAGCGGCCAGGCCTTTTTCCGTCACGAAGTAGCGAAAGTACGCCAGTTCCTGTCGGCGCATGCCTTCAAGCGTGTCAGGGAATTCGCCAAAGTGTTGCGCCATCAACTCGTTGTAACGCTCGGCATTGGCTTCGTTCGGGAAGTCCTTGAGTTCATCCCGAGCGGCATTCAGCAGGCGATCGTAAAGCGCCCGGCCTTTGGGCGTGAGCGCCGCACCGCGTTGTTCGATTTCGCCGAAGCGCGCGCTGTGGCTGCCGCGTGTCTGGTCTTGATCGGTGAAAGCAATCGGCTCGTCCAGCGCTTTGAAACTGGTCTGGCGCAGCAAGATCGGGCATTGACGGCGCGGCGGGCCTTCGATCACGGCTTTGGGGGTGATGCCATGGGCCGGCATTTGTGCCTGGACGATATCGATATCCAGAGTGCGCGGGGTCAGGTGATTGATGTGCGGGCCTTTGAACGCCACGACGTCGGCGATCAGTCGATGCTGGGCGCTGAGTTGCTGGTATTGCGCGGCGGTGACGGTGGCGCTGTGGTGCCAGCGAAAGGTTTCCAGCGCCTGCTCGACGAATTCCCAGGCTTGTTTTTCCGTCAGCCCACCCTGGGTTTCGGCGTGTTCGATCAGCGCCAACGCCTCGGGGGTGAAGATCGAGCGTTTATCCAGCACCGATAGAGCGAACGCCCGCAACTCCAGGTCTTCGATCAGTTCCAGGCGCAGCAGTGAGGTGAACACCCGGAACGGGCTGACCTGCAACGCCGCTTCGTGCACCGCGCGAAACGCCGTGGAATGCACCGGCACGCCGGCCGGGGTCAGGTCGTAATAACCCACCGGTTGCATGCCCATCACCGCGAACAGCCGGGCAAGGGTCGCCAGTTCTGCGGCGGTGCCGACGCGGATCGCGCCGTGGCGTTCCAGGTCCAGGCGCTGAATTTCGCCGGTGCTTTCGAGCTGTCGGGCGATCTGTGGATCGTTGGCCAATACGTCGCGGTTGGTTTGCTCCACCAGTTCCATCAGCGCGCCGTACAGCGGCACTTCTTCGCGGTACATGTCGGACATCGCTTTGGAGAAGCGTTGGCGGATCAGGTCGGGGCTGACGAAGCTGGGGTGGCTCATGAAAAAAATTCCTGGCGCGGTGACAGAGAGGATGGGGGAAAAGATCGCAGCCTTCAGCGGCGGCGACAAACGAAGATTCCTACGAACTTCATTCTCCCAGCGACTGGTCCACCAGTTCGATCCAGTGCCGCACCTGAGTTCGCCCGGCGCTGGCGAGGTGACTCTGGCAGCCGATGTTCGCAGTGACGATCAATTCGGGCTGGCCGCTTTCCAGGGCATTGAGCTTGTTGTCCCGCAGTTGCCGCGCCAGTTCCGGTTGGGTCAGGGAATACGTACCGGCCGAACCACAACATAAATGACTGTCGGGAACCGCCGTCAGGTTGAAGCCCAATCGGGTGAGGACAGCCTCCACCGCGCCGCCGAGTTTCTGCGCGTGCTGCAACGTGCAGGGGCAGTGGAAGGCAATCTTGCGATCCGTCGCGGCGCACACCCGTTCCAGTGGCTCATCGGCCAGCACTTGCACCAGATCCAGCGCCAGCGCGCTGACCCGCTGAGCCTTGGCCGCATACAGCGGATCGCCCTCCAGCAAATGCGCGTAATCCTTGATGAACGCGCCGCAACCGCTGGCCGTCTGGACGATGGCTTCGGCGCCGTTTTCCAGGTGCGGCCACCAGGCGTCGATATTGTGTCGGGCGCGCTCCAGCCCTTTGGCCTGGGCGTCGAGGTGATAATCCAGCGCACCGCAACAACCGGCCTGCGGCGCCGGGATGACGCTGATCCCCAACCGATCCAGCACCCGCGCCGTGGCGGCATTGGTGTTGGGCGACAAACCGGGTTGCACGCAGCCTTCGAGCATCAACACCCGACGTGCATGTCGAGGGGCAGGGCGCTCGCCGGTGTCAGGCAAGTCGTGGGGCAGCTTCGCTTCGACACTGCGCGGCAACAACGGACGGAATGTCGCGCCGATCCGCAGCAGCGACTTGAACAGGTTCGGGTTCGGCGCCAAGGCGCGCAGGCCCTCGCGCAACAAGCGCTGCCCCGCCGGACGTGGCACGGCTTGATCGACCACCGCGCGACCAATGTCGAACAGGTTGTGGTAATCGACCCCGGACGGGCAGGTGGTTTCGCAGTTGCGGCACGACAGGCAACGGTCCAGGTGCAGTTGGGTTTTCGCCGTGGCAGGCGCACCTTCCAGCACCTGCTTGATCAGATAAATGCGCCCGCGCGGGCCGTCCAGCTCATCCCCCAGCAATTGATAGGTCGGGCAAGTGGCGTTGCAGAATCCGCAATGCACGCAGGTGCGCAGGATTTTTTCCGCTTCCTCGGCCCGAGGCAGTTTGCGTGATTGTTCGCTGAGGGTGGTTTGCATGCTAGAACTCCGCGTACATCCGGCCGGGGTTGAACAGCCCTTGCGGGTCGAGTTGCGCCTTGAGTTGCCGGTGATAGCGCAGCAATGCCGGGGCCAGTGGCTGGAACGGTGTCTCGCTGGCGCCATGGCTGAAACAGGTGGCATGGCCGCCCAATTCATGGGCTATCGACTGGATGTTTGTGGCCTCGGATTTCAACCAGCGTTGCGCGCCGGCCCAGTCGATCAACTGCTCGCCGGGTAACGCCAAAGGCCCGAGATTGTTCGGCAGCGACAGTCGCCACAACGGCAAACCTTCATCGAAAAAACCGAGTCGCTGCTCGTTCAACGAAGTCCAATATCCGGAATCCAGTGGCTCGCCGCCCAGCCGTTGATGGGCTGCCGTCACTGAACCTTCGCCACCCTCCAGGCGCAGATACAAACGCTGACCGTCGTGACTCGCAGCGCTGATCGGCAGCGGCTGCTGGCCCCATTCGGCGAGTTTGCTTAATGCCCGGGCGCTGTCGATCTCCAGGCTGATGCTCAAACATTGCCGGGGTTTTGGCAGCACTTTCAGCGAGACTTCCGTCAGCACGCCGAGGCAACCATAACTGCCCACCAGCAGGCGCGACAGGTCATACCCGGCGACGTTTTTCATCACTTCGCCGCCGAACCGCAAGTGTTTGCCCAGGCCAGTGATCACTCGCGTGCCGAGGACAAAATCCCGCACCGAGCCCGACCAAGGGCGCCGTGGTCCGGACAATCCCGCCGCGATCATCCCGCCGACGGTGGCGCCTTCGCCGAAGGATGGCGGCTCGCAGGGCAGCATTTGCCCCTTGGCATCGAGCGCGTCCAAGAGTTCACTCAGCGGCGTGCCGGCGCGGACGCTTACCACGAGTTCCGTCGGGTCATAGCTGACGATGCCGCGATGGGCGCGGGTGTCGAGCACTTCCCCGGCCACCTCGCGACCGAGAAACGCCTTGCTGTTGCTGCCCTGGATCCGCAGCGGCGTGGCGTTCTCCCGGGCCAGGTTGACCTGATCCAGCAGCGCGGCGTTGGCATCGAATTCCAGCATCAGAAGCGCTCCAGTTCAGGAAATGGCAGTTGCCCGGCGTGGATGTGCATCGCGCCGAATTCTGCGCAGCGGTGCAGGGTCGGGATGTTTTTGCCGGGGTTGAGCAGGCCTTGTGGATCGAACGCGGCTTTGACCGCGTGAAACAGGGTCAGCTCGTCGCTGTTGAACTGCGCGCACATCTGATTGATTTTCTCCCGGCCGACACCATGCTCGCCGGTAATGCTGCCGCCGACTTTCACGCACAGTTCGAGAATCTGCCCACCCAACGCTTCGGCCCGGGCCAGTTCACCGGGTTGATTGGCGTCGAACAGAATCAGCGGATGCATATTGCCATCGCCAGCATGGAACACATTGGCGACTCGCAAGCCGTATTCGGCGCCGAGGCGGGCGATACCTTGCAGTACGCCGGGCAGTTCGCGGCGCGGAATGGTGCCGTCCATGCAGTAGTAATCCGGCGACAGGCGCCCGATCGCCGGGAAGGCATTTTTGCGTCCGGCCCAGAAGCGCACGCGTTCGGCCTCGTCCTGTGCCTGGCGCACTTCGCTGGCGCCGGCCTGTTGCATCACCTCGCGCACCCGTTGGCAGTCGTCATGGACATCGGCTTCGACGCCGTCCAGTTCGCACAGCAGGATCGCCTCGGCGTCCACCGGGTAGCCGGCGTGGATGAAGTCTTCGGCGGCGCGGATGGCGAGGTTGTCCATCATTTCCAGGCCGCCGGGGATGATCCCGGCAGCGATAATATCGGCCACGGCGCGGCCGGCCTTTTCCACCGAATCGAAACTGGCCAGCAAGACCTTGGCGACTTGCGGTTTGGGCAGCAACTTGACCGTGACTTCGGTGATGATCCCGAGCAAACCTTCGGAACCAGTGAACAGTGCGAGCAGGTCGAAACCCGGTGAATCCAGGGCTTCGGAGCCCAGCGTCAGGCGTTCGCCCTCGACCGTGAGCACTTCCAGTTTCAGCAGGTTGTGCACGGTCAGGCCGTATTTGAGGCAATGCACGCCGCCGGCATTTTCCGCGACGTTCCCGCCGATGGAGCAGGCGATTTGCGAGGACGGGTCCGGCGCGTAATACAAGCCGAATGGCGCCGCCGCTTGCGAGATCGCCAGGTTACGCACGCCGGGTTGGACCCGCGCGGTGCGGGCGGCGGGGTCGATGTGCAGGATATTGTTGAAACGCGCCATCACCAGCAACACGCCTTTTTCCAGCGGCAAGGCCCCGCCGGACAACCCGGTGCCGGCTCCGCGCGCCACCACCGGCACCTGTTGCGCGTGGCAAATCTCCAGCAGTTTTTGCACCTGCTCCAGACGCCGGGGCAGGGCCACCAGCATCGGCGTGGTGCGGTAGGCCGAGAGGCCATCGCATTCGTAAGGCTTGAGTTCTTCTTCGCGCCAGAGCAAGTCCAGGTCGGGGATTTGCTGGTGCAGGCGGTTGAGCAGGGCGGCTTTGTCCACATTGGGCAAAGCACCGTCGATGCGTTCGTCGTACAGAATGTTCATTTTTGCGGTCCCAGAAACTCCCGATACAAACGCGCCGTCCCTGCCGGTTCCTCGACCATCGGCAGATGGCCAATCCCTTCCCAGATGTCCACTCGCAAGTTATCGATGCCCTTGCTCCACACCGCCACGCTGCTGACATCGATCATGCGGTCCTTGCGGCCCCACAACAGCAACGCCGGGCATTTGATGTCGGGGAGTTTCGGCTCCATTGGCGGGCTGGCGCGGAACTCCCTGAAGATTTCCGCAAACGCATCGCGGCTCTGTTCGTAACGCTGAGCGATGGCGGCCATCACCACACCTGGCACCCACGGCGGGTTGGCCATGGACATGGCGTAGAAGTACTCGAACTCCTCCCTCGAGTGGATCAAGAACGGGTTGTGCCCCTTGGCCAACTGGCGGTCCATGTCGCTGATTTCGGGGGAGGTGACGCCTGCCGGGTCGAGCAGCGCCACCGAGGCCACACGCTCTGGATAAGTCGCGGCCAGCCATGCCGCAACGTAGCCGCCCATGGAACTGCCGATCACGTGCACTTTCTCGACGCCGCACACGTCCAGCAACTGGATCATCCGCTTGGCTTGCAGGCCGATGTCGTAGCCGCCTCCGGCCTTGAAGCCGGTTTCACCATGGCCGGCGAGGTCGGGGATGATCACCCGGTGGTCGCCGACAAAGTGCCGGGCAAAGCGCAGCCAGAGGTTCTTGTCGGCGGTAAAACCGTGCAGCATCAATATGCTGCTGGAGGCTTCGTACGGGCCACCTTGCCAGGTCGAAACGGTCATTTCGCTGATCGGCACGACGATCTTGTGCAGCCGATACAGCTTGGCTTCCAGGGCCATGCTCAAGTCATATATCCAATGACCGACGGCCGGGTAGCTGAGCCAGCTCCAGGCTGCGAAAACCGCGATTGCAACTACCAACAAAAGCATCAGGCGTCTTCCTTATTACATGATCAGGACAGTATGTGGTCGGCGGGTTTAAGCGTTCGGGTCAAGCGGTGATAACTGAAACTGAACCCCGGAAACATGGCAATCACATGACCGCTCTTGCTTTGATACCAACTGTGGCAGCCACCGGACTTCCACACCGTGCGTTCCATTTCCCGGTGGATCATTTCAGTGTAGGTACGTTCTGCTTCGGGGCGCACTTCAATGCTGCGCAAGCCCTGTTCTTTTAGTGTGCGAATGCAACCGAGGATGTAATTCATCTGGGATTCGATGATGAACAGCGCCGAGGTGTGGCCGATGCCGGTGTTGGGTCCGGTGACGATAAACAGGTTGGGAAAGTCCGGCAGGCTGGTGCCCAGATACGCCCGTGGGTATTGGGCCCAGACGTCTTTCAGGCGCTTGCCATGTTTGCCGGTGACCGGGTAGGAAATCACCCCGTCGGTGGCGTCGTAACCGGTGGACCAGACGATCAGATCGACGTCGATATGCTGGCCGTCCAGGGTGTTGATGCCGGTTTCGTCGAGGGAAGCGATGCCTTGTTCGCGGCTGTGCAGCGTGACATTCGGCCGGCCCAGCGCCGGGTAAAGCGTGCTGGAAACCACCACGCGCTTGCAGCCGATGGTGAAGTCCGGGGTCAATTTGCGCCGCAGTTCGGGGTCGGGCACCTGGCGTTTGAGGAAGCGCAGGGCTTGTTGCTGGACCAGGTGAATCGCCGGTTTCGAATATTTGAACGCGATGACCCGGGTTTCGAACAGCCAGTAGATCGTCCAGCGCAGCAGCTTGTAAGCCGGTTTGAGCCCGAGCAACCAGCGCTGGAAACGGCCGAAGGTGCGGTCGGCGCGGGGCAGCACCCAGTGAGCGCTGCGTTGGAATACATGCAGATGCTCGACGTCCGGGGCAATCGCAGGGATCACCTGCGCCGCACTTGCGCCGCTGCCGATGACGGCGACGCGTTTACCTGTGTAGTCGTAGGAATGATCCCAGTTATTGGTATGAAAGGTTTTGCCCTGGAAGCGATCCTGGCCGTCGAAGTGTGGAACAACCGGTTGGCTCAGCGGCCCTGTCGCGTTGATCAGGAACTGCGCATAGAACGTGCCTTGGCTGTCGGTGTGCACCGACCAGCGTTTGTTGGCCTCGTCCCATTCGATGCCTTCGACATTGGTTTCCAGTTGCACCTTGTCGCGCAAGCCAAAGTGCTCCACTACATATTGGGTGTAGCGATGCAATTCGGCCTGTTCGGCGAACATCTGCGTCCATTGGTAGGGCGCGAAGGACAGCGAATACAGCGGCGAGGGCACATCAACGGCTGCACCGGGGTAGGTGTTCTGGCACCAGGTGCCACCGAAAAAGTCCCGCCGCTCCAGCAGGCGAAAATCACTGATGCCTGCCTTGAGCAAATTGATCGCCGCACACTGGCCGCCAAAACCGCTGCCGATGATCAACACTTGAAAGGTTTGCATGGGCCTCCTTTTTTATTGGTGTTTATCGAACCCTCTCATCATGTATAGCCAAAACGCGGAAGGCTGCGGTTCTTTCGCTCTTCTGTGGGAGCGGGCTTGCTCGCGAAAGCGGTTTGCCTGCCGACATACATGTTGAATATACCGGCCCCTTCGCGAGCAAGCCCGCTCCCACTGGGTTATGGGGTGTAAACATGTCCCGGTATTCACCGCCAGCCGGTGATGGCTATTCGCCGTTGCCCTGATAGACTCGTTTCACACCCGCAACCCCCGGTGTGATCAGATTTCGGTCAGTGGTAGAGGCCTCTATGGCAAAAACGGGAGGAAAGGGACTTTCACTGGCCAGGAGGCTATACACATCGCGAACCCTGGGGCTGGCCCTGGGATTGATGTGCGTGAGCGCGGCGATGTACCCGCTCGACCCGGCGCCGTGGGTCTGGGTGCTGATGCTGTTCAATGCCCTCGTCTGGCCGCATCTGGCTTACCAATGGGCCCGCCGCGCCACACTTCCTTATCACGCCGAACACCGAAACCTGCTGGTGGACGCCTTTCTCGGCGGCTTCTGGGTCGTGGCCATGCAGTTCAATCCATTGCCCAGTGCCACCACTATTTCCATGATGGCGATGAACAACGTGGCCATCGGCGGCTTGCGTTTTCTCCTGGCCGGTACCGTGGCGCAGATCCTCGGGGTGGGCGTCGGTTTGCTGGTTTTCAGCCCTGCATTTATCCCGCATACCAGTCCGTTGCAGCTCTACGCCTGTTTACCCTTGTTGTGCCTGTATCCGCTGGCGCTGGGGTGGATCTGCTTTCGCCAGGCCATTACCCTCGGCCGGCAAAAACGTGAACTGCTGGCCCTGAGCCGCACCGACAGCCTCACCGGCCTGCTGAACCATGGCGCGTGGAAGGACCAGCTGGAAGTCGAATTTCAGCGCTGCCAGAGGCAAAACCGGGGAGGGGCGATCGCACTGATCGACATCGACCACTTCAAAAGCATCAACGACACGTACGGCCACGTCGCCGGGGACATCGTCCTGCGTCAACTGAGCAAAATGCTCAAACAAAACCTGCGCGCGGCAGATGTCGCCGGGCGCTACGGCGGCGATGAGTTCTGCGTGATCCTACCGGACCTACCCCTCAACAGCGCCGCCGCCGCGATGGATGCCTTGCGCGATCGCTTCGCCACCCTCGGCTACGAGCAAAACCCGGCGTTGAAGGTCAGTTTGAGCATTGGTTTGGCGGCGTTCAACCCGGCGCACACTGATGCGACATTGTGGTTGAACGATGCGGATCAAGCGCTCTATGAAGCCAAGACCACGGGACGCAATCGCGTCATCTGCTGCAGCGACGGCAAGCCACGGCGTGAGCTGCTGGATTCGGTCTGATCCATCGGTGTCGCCTGACACTCCGCTTTCGCGAGCAGGCTCGCTCCCACATTTGTTCGGCGTCGATTACAAAACGGGTGCTCAACGAAGATCCCCTGTGGGAGCGAGCCTGCTCGCGAAAGCGGTATGTCAGTCAATAGTGATGTCGACTGACCGGACCCCTTCGCGAGCAAGCTCGCTCCCACATTTGCCCGGTGTCGATCACAAAATTTTGGAGAAACACAAATCCCCTGTGGGAGCGGGCTTGCTCGCGAAAGCGGTGTGTCAGTCAACAGTGATGTTGAGTGAAAGGGCCCCTTCGCGAGCAAGCTCGCTCCCACAATGTCGCATTCGGTATAGAGCCTCGCGCCACACTCAGGTAGGGTTCAGGTACCCCCCGACAAGAAACAAGGATCGATTCATGACGTTCAAGCTCACCAGCCTCGCCCTGACCCTCGCCCTCGGCGCTTTCGCCCCCGCCGCCTTCGCCGAACCCCACAAGCAAGTCCTCGCTGATTCCGAGCAGTACAAGGCCGATGCCCTGAAGCTGCTGGAAAAACTGGTCAACATCGACTCCGGTTCCGGCTATGAACCCGGCCTGACCCAAGTCCGCGACATCGCCGTCGACGAGTTGAAAAAACTCGGCTTCAGCATCGAACTGGTGCCCAACACCCCGGACAAAAGCAGCCATGTGATCGCCACGCTCAAAGGCACCGGCAAGGCAAAAATCCTGCTGATGGCGCACATGGACACCGTATTCAAGGAAGGCTCGGCCACCGAGCGTCCATTCCATATCAAGGACGGTCGCGCCTACGGGCCGGGCGTGATGGACGACAAGGGCGGCATCGTCGCCGGGATCTACGCGCTGAAAGTCCTGAAAAACCTCGACTTCAAGGACTACGCCCAAATCACCTTCCTGCTCGATGCCAGTGAAGAAAGCGGCTCGGACGTCGCCACCGACCTGATCAAGAAAACCGCCAAGGCCCACGACGTGACCCTCAACCTAGAACCGGGTCGTCCGGCGGATGGCCTGGTGGTGTGGCGCAAAGGCAGCGCCACCGCCGTGGTCGAGGTGAAGGGCAAAGCGGCTCACGCCGGTGTCGCACCGGAACTGGGCCGCAACGCGGCGATGGAAGCCGCGCACCAGATCCTGCAACTGGGCAAGCTCGGTGACGAAGCGAAAAAGACCACCATCAACTTCACCGTGTTCAAGGCCGGCGACCGCACCAACGTGATCCCGGACCAGGCCACCGCCAAGGCCGACGTGCGCGCGGCGGTGCCGGAAGAATTCGACCGGATCGAGAAAGACCTGGCGCGGGTATCCAAGGACAAACTGATCCCGGACACCGAAGTCACCACCACCCTGCAACGCGGCTTGCCACCAATGCCGCAAACCCCGGAATCCGATCGCTTGATGGCCATGGCCCAGGGGATCTACGGCGAAATTGGCCGCAAATTGACCGAAGAAGGCAGCGGCGGCGCGGCGGACGCGAGCCTTTCGGCGGGTGTGGGCACGCCGACGCTGGATGGCTTCGGGATTGTTGGCGGCAATATTCATACGCCGGAGGAATACGCCGAGGTCGAGAGCGTGTCGCCGCGGATTTATCTGCTGTCGCGGATGATTATGGAGTTGGCCAAGGCTCGCTGAATCATGTGCGGTCAGGGTGGAGTGGGTGGGTCAGTTGGCTCGACCCCTCACCCTAACCCTCTCCCCAGAGGGGCGAGGGGACTGACCGTGGGTTTCTTGAGAAATCCGGCGACGTGATCGACCGGGTTGGATGCTGTTTGCCAATTTTGTTCAACGCGATCTTTCAGGTCGCAGGAGCCAGTGAAAATAACTCGGTCAGTCCCCTCTACCCTCAGGGGAGAGGGTTAGGGTGAGGGGTGTTTCTCAAGCCTGCCATTGCTGTCAAAACTACCCCACAACTTTCCAAGACCTTTCCTACAACGTACCCTATTGCCGCGTTTCGGCATCGACCCCTATAGTCTGGACTCGCGGAAAACACCGCGAACGACCTTGGCCGGTCGACTATCTGAAACGCAACAGCGTCGTGCGTGTTATGGCGGCTGTGCGCGGGACACCTGCGGGTGTGCCGGGTCTTTCAGGTACCGGTCGGCCAACCCGCACACAGCTGCCACCTTCAATCGCTTGGCCGCGAACGGTGGAAGCTCAACCTGGAGTTGTCCTTATGTTCGAAGTAATGCCCCGTTATCTCCCCATCGACACCCACGACGCCGAATCCCCGGTGCTCTTCATAAACACTCAAAAAGAACTCAGCGACATGGCCGCCTGTGCCATGCACCGTTTCATAGTGGTTCGCGACTTGATGGACACCTTGTCCAGCCTCAACCTCAAGGACACTTCCGATTGCGACCTGAGCCGTATCACCGAGGCAGTGCATTTGCTGACGCGTGAAGGCTGCGCTGTGCTGAATGTGATCCAAAAGCGGGCGTTGCAGCGGGAGGAGGGGTATAAGGCCACGGTTTAGCGGTGTAGCGGCTGGCGCTTTCGCGAGCAGGCTCGCTCCCACTGGGGATCAGTGTTGGTCACAGAATGTGTGTTCAACCGAGAAACCTTGTGGGAGCGAGCCTGCTCGCGAAGGCGTCGTGACGGCCGAAACCATCACTCCTTGACGCGCATAAACTCTTCCGCCCAACGAATGTAATCCTCGGGCTGCGTGTAGGTATGCGTCAGTTCGGTCGCGCTCAGGTCCGAGGCCTGGGTGAAGATCTGACGTTGTTCGCGCAAGCTGTCGTACGTGGCTTTGATCGCCGCAAAGTAGGCGCCATGCCCGTCGATGGTGACGCGAACACCCAGTTCTGCCAGGCGTTTGTCGTCGCGCAGGGCCGGGTTGCCGTAGGTGACCAGCATCAGCGGCACGCTCAGGTGTTCGGCGATTTTTTCCAGTTGGTCGAAGTCCTGCACGCCGACCATGCAGATCCCGTCGGCCCCGGCGTTCTGGTATTGCTGGGTGCGGCTGATGATTTCCTGGATTGGCAGGATCCCCGCATTGGTGCGGGCGATGATCGCCATTTCACTGTCCACCCGGGCTTCCAGCGCCGCGCGAATCTTGCCGACGCCTTCGGCCACGCCGATCAGGTCGGTGGACTTGCGGCCGAATTGGGCCGGCAGCAGGGTGTCTTCGATGGTCAGCGCGGCGATGCCGGCGCGTTCGAGTTCTACGATGGTGCGCATCACGTTCAGCGCGTTGCCATAGCCGTGGTCGGCGTCGGCGATCACTGGCAATTGGGCCACGCGGCCGATGCGGGTAGCCTGTTCGGCGAATTCGCTGAGGGTGATCAGCGCGAAGTCTGGCGCGCCCAATACCTGCAACGAGGCGACCGAACCGCCGAGAATACCGACTTCAAAACCCAGGTCAGCGGCGATGCGCGCCGACATCGGGTCGAACACGGAAGCGGTGTGATAGCACGTGTCGGAAGCCAGCAATTGGCGAAAGTTACGGCGCAAATCTTGATGGGAAAGCCTGGACATATGAGTTCCACCACTGCATTGGAATGGAAGGGCTTGAGCAAAAGTGTCAACGCCGAAGGAACAAAAGGCTATCACGCGCGCGGGGTCAATAGGATGACGAATTTAAAGTAGGTGAAACGTTACCGCTCTTTGTGGCGCGGGATCACGCCGCCACAGCCTGCTGCTCCTGATTCAACAACGTAACCGCCCGCACCGAGTTCCCCGGTTGCAGTTGCAGGCGTTTGGCGGTGAGGCGGTCGACGATCAGGCTGTTGCCCACCAGCCGCGCCTTGGCGGTGGTGATGCGGCAGTTTTCCATGCGGCGGTTATGGATCAGCCACACCGGGGCCTGGTCGTCCGGCGTGCCGATGCCCAGCACCAGCGGCTGGCTGTCGCGCACGGTGCGGATTTTCGGGACTTGGGCTTCGATCACCGGCCCGCCGTCGAAGATGTCGATGTAGTCCTTGTGGGCAAAGCCCTCGGCATTGAGGATCTTCAGCGCCGGTTGCGTGTTCGCGTGCGCCTTGCCGATCACGGCCTGGGCCTGTTCGGTGAGCAGGCAGGTGTACAGCGGCTGGCGCGGCATCAGTTCGGCGATGAACGATTTATGGCCCAGCCCCGACAAATGATCGGCATAGCTGAAATCCATCTGGAAAAAGTGCCGGCCCAGGCTCTCCCAGAACGGTGAGCTGCCGTGCTCGTCGGCACTGCCGCGCAGTTCGGCGATGAGTTTCTCGCCGAACAGCTGCGGGTACTCGGCGACGAACAGCAGCCGCCCCAACGACAGCAACCGGCCATTGTTGCCCTGACGCTGTTCGGGGTGCAGGAACAGCGAACACAGTTCCGATTGGCCGGTCATTTCGTTGTTCAGGAACAAGGTCGGGATCTGCTTCTGGATGCCCAGGTCCGGCGACGAACTGACCGTCAACCCGATCCGGTAGTTGTACCAGGGCTCGCGCATGCCCACCGCGCCAGTCAGGGCACTGACCCCGACCACGCGCTGATCGTCATCTTCGAGCACGAACAGGTAATCGGCGTCGGCACGCTCGACCTGTTCGGCGAAGGTGCGTTGGGACCAGCGCACACGGTGGCCCAGGCGTTCTTCGTTGGCCGGCAGGGTGGTGAACCCGGGGCCGGCCTCTTTGACCAGCGCCAGCAGGGCGGGCAGGTCGGTGACGTGAACCGGACGGACAATCATGATGCAACTCCTGGTGCGCGCATGCTCGGGCGCTGTCGTTGGGCACGGGGCCGGGTGTTGCTCACAGGGCGATCAGCCGGATCGGGCTGCCGTCGCTCACGTTCAGGGCGGCGCACATCTCGGCGCTCAAGGCCACCGGTTGGCCGGCGGTGTAGGCCAGTTCGGCGACGATGGCCCGGAAGTCCCTGAGCGAATCATTGCTCACCAGATAGCAACCACGAGCGTCGATGGTCTCGACGGACAGCACGGCGCCCGTGTGGCTGCGGGCGATGGAGCGAATGCCGGCGGTGCGTGCATACAGCGTCGGGCCGCCGTCGAACAGGTCGATGTAGCTGTTGGTTTCGAAGCCTTCGCGTTCCAGGATGTCGAACGCTTCCTGGCCGTCGGGGTGAATCCGGCCGATGCAGCCCTGCGCGGCCTGGGGCAGCATCGGCACGTAGATCGGGTATTGCGGCATCAGTTCGGCGAGGAAGCTGCGACTCTCCAGGCCACACAGCCTTTCCGCCTCGACATAAGGCAGGTCGAAAAAGTGTTTGCCCACGGCATCCCAAAAGGGTGATTGGCCCTGCTCATCGCTGTAGCCAACGATTTCGGTGATCACCGCGTCGGAAAAACGCGCCGGGTGCGCCGCGATAAACAACAGCCGCGCCCGCGACAGCAACTCGGAAAACGGCGTGCGCACCAGTGCGCTATCAATGTGGAAGCCGCGCAGCAAGCTGTGGCCGCTGAGGTCGTGGCACAACGACAGCGCCGGCACGCCGTGCTCGATGTTCAGCTCCCGGGAGGCGCTGGTGAAGTGGCGGTTGCGCAGGCTGTAGAACGGCTCGCTGAAACCGGCGGTGGCAAGGACTTCCGAGCACCCGGTCAAACGCCCGGTGCTCAGCTCTTCGAGGACGAAAAAGTAGTTTTCCGGGCCATTGCCCTCAACGTCTTTGTCGAACGAGGCGCAGGAGTCGAGAATCTTCTCGCGCAGGCGTTCGCTGTCATCCGGCAGGGAGGTGACGCCCACCAGGCTGTCACGGGCCAGTTGTTGCAGTTGAGGCAGGTCGGTTAATTCGACTGGGCGTAAGACCAGCATGGATGCACTCCTGTATCAATGGGTTCGGCGGGTTTGCCGTCGAACCTGACTATCACTGTCGGTTTCCACGCGTGGAAGCAGCGGTCGCCTGATCTGTTGTCAGACGCCGCCCTTTTTCTTGTCAGACGTTGCTTGGGTCGGGCAGCGTCGTGCTGGCGCCGAGCTTATTCAGGAAGAACAGGTAGACCAGACCCAGGGCAATCCAGATCAGGCCGAGTTTCTGTGCATCGACGCCCATGTTGTACATGATGGCCGCGACGATGATGAAGCCGATCACCGGGCACAGCAGGTGGCGGATCACCTGGCCGGATTTCTGCCGGCGCCAGTAGTAGTTGATCACGGTCAGGTGCAGCAGCATGAAACCGCTCAACGCGCCGAAGTTGACCAGTGAGGTGAGGGTGTCCACCGAGTTGATAAACAGGTAGCAGATCACCAGCGACAGCACGGCCACCAGGTAAATGCTGATGTAAGGCGTGTTGTGTTTCGGGTGAACCTTGGCCAGTGCTTTCGGCAGTTTGCCGTCCCGCGCCATGCCGAACAGCAGTCGCGACACCGCCGCTTGCGAGGTAATGGCCACCGCCACGCCCCAAGCCAATGCCGTGGCCACGCCGGTGAGGGTCGCCAGCCAGCTGCCGGCAGCGATTTCGGCGATTTCATAAAACGCGGTGTCGGCGGACTTGAAGCCCATGCCGGCGGCCAGGTCGGTGGCGATCCAGGTTTGCACCACGAAGATCACGCCCATCACCACCAGGGTAATCAACGCAGCCTTGCCTACGCTGCGGCCCGGATCGCCCTTGATCTCTTCGGCCAGGGTGGAAATCGCATCAAAGCCGAGGAACGACAGCACCGCAATCGACACCGCTTGCATCAGCAGGGCGAAGTTGAATGTTTCGGGGTTGTACAGCGGCGCCAGGGTCAGCTCGCCGTGACCACCGCCGCTGTGCAGGGCATTCCAGGCGTAGAACAGGAAAATCCCCAGCACCACCAGTTGCGCCAGTAGAAACACGATGTTCATCCGCGCGGTGAAAGTGATGCCGCGCAGGTTCACAAACGTCGCACTGACCAGGAACGCCAGGATGAAACCGACTTTCGGAATGTCCGGGTACAAGTGATTTAGCGCCATGGCCGCGTAGACGTACAGCAGCGGCGGGATCAGCAGGTAATCGAGCAGCATCAACCAACCGGCGATGAAACCGACGTGTTGATTCAGGCCGCGTTGGGCGTAGGAATAAACCGAGCCGGCAATCGGAAAAGCGCGGGCCATGCTGCCGTAGCTCAGGGCGGTGAACAGCATCGCCACCATGCCGATGATGTAGGCCAGCGGCACCATCCCCGGTGCCTCGGCGTTGACGTAGCCATACACGCCGAACGGGGCGATGGGGATCATGAAGATCATCCCGTACACCACCAGGTCCGTCAGGGTCAGGCTGCGTTTCAACTCCTGCTTGTAGCCGAATGCTTCTATTTCCATGAATGCCGCTCTCCTTGTCATCTCATCGGTCGATTTTTTAGTTTTTATGTCGGTGCAACCACAGCGTTCTTACTTTTTTCCTACAGCAACGGGGCGAGGTAACCGGCCCAGCGTTCAATCGTCTCAGGTGTGCGCAGCAGATCATTGCGCACTTCGATCAACACCGACTCCAGCCCGCGGGCATCGCCGTGCACCGGCACGGTCATGTCCCCCAGCGGGTCAATCTTGTACGGCTGATTGCCGGCCACTTTAAGGGGATGCCGGCTCAGTCCGTCAATGATGCGCTGGGCGTACTGCCGGGATTCGCCGAACAGCACACCGGCCTCCAGCGACCGGGGCTGACCATAATAAATCGGGGTAAAACTGTGAATCCCCACCACACGCACCGCTTGTCCCTGGGCCACGCGCTCGTCGATCAAGGTTTGCAGACGAGTGTGAAACGGCTTGAACAGCGCCTGCCGACGATGTTCCCGGGTGGCTTCATCCAGCTGCTGGTTGCCCGGCACCTGATAAATCTCGCTCTGGCCCGGAATGCTGTCCGGGGCGTGGCGCGGCCGGTTGAGGTCGATCAACAGCCGCGAATAATTCGCCGCCAGCAGGGTCACGCCGAGGATTTCGGACAAGCGCTGCGCCAGCTCCAAGGCGCCGATGTCCCAGGCGATGTGTTGACGGGCGGCCTCGAAGTCCAGGCCCAGGTCATTCAACGCCGGCGGAATAAAACGGCTGGCGTGTTCGCACACCAGAATCAACGGGTGCTCGGAGTCTTCCCGGCTCAGGGTGTACGGAGGCTCGGTGTAGAGCCCCCGTTCAACGGATTCAGTACAAACGGGCATAGTGCTCACAAAGGTCGGCGGGCGAGAGCTGTTCCGTCAGCGTCAGTTCCTCGGTTTTAAGGGCGAAATAAGAGTCGAGCAGTGCCTGGGGCAGGGCTTCGATCAGCGCTTCGCTGTTGCGCAGGCAGTCCAGGGCCTGGGGCAGCGAAGCGGGCAGGGCAACAATGCCGCGCGCCTGACGTTGTTCTTCGTTCAAGGCGTCGGGGATTTCATCGGTGATGGCGTTCAGCGCCAGGCGTCGTTCGATGCCCAGTCGCCCGGCGATCAGCAGCGTGGCCATGGCCAGATGCGGTGAGGCCGTGGCGTCCATGGCGCGGAATTCCAGGTTGTACTGCGCCGCCACGGATTTGCTGCCCAGGCTCACGGTCGGGCAGATCCGCAGCGCTGCTTCGCGGTTACGTTGGCCGAGGCAGGCGTAGGAAGCGCTCCAGTGATGGGGCTGCAAACGCTCGTAGGACACCGGTGTCGGCGCGGTAAAGGCGCAGAGGGCCGGCAAGTAATGCAGGATTCCGGCGGCCCAGTGCTGGCCGAGGGTCGAGAGGCCGTTGGTGGTGCCGGCGTCGTACAGCAGCGGTTGCCCGTCCAGGTCTTGCAGGCTGACGTGCAAATGCACGCCGTTGCACATCGCGTGCTCGGAGGTCTTTGGCGCAAAGCTCAGGTCCAGGCCCATTTGCCGGGCGATTTCCCGGGTGATCTCGCGCACGTTCACCGCGCGATCAGCGGCGGCGACACCGAGTGCCGGGCGGCAAGTGATTTCGTATTGATGCTTGCCGTATTCCGGCAGGAACATCTCTGGCTCGACGCCACCCGCACGCAACGCGCTGAGCAGCCAGCCGCCAAATTCGGCGCCCTGACGCTGGGCCTCCAGAGAGAATGCGCGACAGTCGACATCGCCGCTGTCCAGATTGAATTCGTGTTCGAACGCGGCGTTGACCTGCACGCCCAGCTCCCGATAGCGCTCCACTTCGTTGCGCAACAGCGTGCGCGGGCAGGTGGCCCACGGACGGCCATCGGTTTCGCAGAGGTCACCGTGGATGAAATCCAGGGCTGGCGCATTGGCGTTCGGGCCGTTACTGACCGTGACCCGGCTGCTCAGGTCTGGAATCAACCTCAAGTCACCGTAGGCGCCCCACGGGCTGGTCGAGGCGATGACGTCTTGCGGGGTCAACGCGCTGTTGGCCGGCACCCAGCCGCAACCGACGGCTTGATAGTGCTCCAGTTCGTCGGTAGGAAAGGAACGGCCGCGGGTCACGCCGATCAGGTCGGTGGTGACGATCGTGGTCATCGGCACTGGCGACAGGCGCGCACTCATGGCTGCATCTCCTGCAAACGGCCGAGCACGGTGTGGGTGTCGGTGATCCAGCAATAACCTTTGATCGCGTTGAGGCAGGCCTGATGACGTTCCGGGGTGTAAGTCGCGCAGGCATCTTCCACCAGGGTTATCAGGTAGCCGCGGTCGGCGGCGTCACGCACGGCCATGTCCACGCACTGATCGGTGACGATGCCGGCAATCACCAGATGCCGGACCTCAAGGTTGCGTAGCACGTAGTCGATGTTGGTGGAGTTGAAGACTCCCGAAGAGGTCTTGGGCAGCACGACTTCGTTTTCCGTCGGCGTCAGGTCGTCGATGATCCGCGCCTGCGGGCTGCCCTTGGGCAGGTGCATGTCCGAGAGTTTGTGGTCCAGCGAACGGTCGCGGCCATCGGCGGTGAGGCTTTCGATCAGGGTGTGCAGCACGTTCTGCCGGGCACCGCGAAAAGCGCTGAGCAACCGCCGCTGGTTGGGCACCACCTGCATGTGGGTGCGGGTCAGGAAATACTCGGCATCCGGGTCGTTGAGGTGCGGGTCGAACTGCGGTTCGAGCCAGGCCCGTTGCATGTCGACCAGCAGCAGCGCAGTGTGGCCAGTGACAAAGGGCAGGTCACGTGGCGAGCGGTGGGGGAGCGTAAACATCCTTATTTTTCCTCCAGCAGGTGGGTGTCGAAGTCAGAGCGCAGGTTGTCGATGCCTTCCAGGCGATCGGCCAGATCCGGGCTGCGCAGGGTCAGGCAGGCAATCAATGCTTCAATCTGCGCCAGCGCCGGGACCATGCTGTCGAACGCCGAGACTGACTCTACGGGCGCACTGATGATCAGGTCGGCCATTTCCCGCAGCGGCGAGGCGTAGATGTCAGTGAACAGCACCACTCGCGCATAGCGATTTTTCGCCGCACTGGCGACCCGCAGGGCCTGGGACTGGTAGCGGCGATAGTCGAACACCAGCACCACGTCCTGGCGCTGCACGTCGAACAAGCGGTCCGGCAACTGGGCGTTGTCCTCCAGGGCGAAACACCCGGGGCGCAACAGGCGCAAATGGTTGAGCAAATAGTTGGCGAGGAAACTGCTGAAGCGTCCGCCGAAGCAATGCACCTGATGGCGCACGTCGAGCAGCCATTCCACCAGAATCCGTACATCTTCGGGTTGGGTCAGGGCCTGGGTTTCGACCAGGGAACGATGGGTTTCCGCCAGATAATGGCTCCACGGATCGTCTTTTTGCAGGTGGGCGCGGGGTTGCAACAGGGTGCTGGGGGAGCGCAGGCGATGGTCCATGTCGCTGAGCAGCGCGTCCTGGAATTCGGCGTAACCGCCAAAACCGAGTTTTTTCACCAGCCGCACGATGGTCGGATCGCTGACACCGGCATGTTCGGCCAGACGCGACATCGGGCCCAGTCCGTTACGCGGGTACTGGTCCAGCAAGGCGCGGATGACTTTGCGTTCCGACGGCGTAAGGTCCAGGCCGGGATCGGTGATCAGGTCTCTAAGGGGTGGCATCCGGGCTCCTGCTGGATGGGTGTGTCGGTTTTATTTCACAATTCGCTAAAACAGTATTTATGTAACTCACGCTACATGTCTAGTGAATTTTTACACGCAATGGCCAGGTGTTGAAACGGGGCGAAATGCCCGTGTAACAAGGGCTACGCGGATGTCGACAGGGTGTGTAGGACATTGCCCATATCAGTGTCGGAGATCACCCTTTTGGTACGACAAAAATCCCCTGTGGGAGCGAGCTTGCTCGCGAAAGCGGTGTGTCAGGCAACATCAATATTGACTGACACACCGCTTTCGCGAGCAAGCCCGCTCCCACAGGGATTTCGCTTTAACTGATCGTCTTGCTGCACAATCAAGCAATTGTTCGCGGCCCATTGCCGTTTTGCTAGCCAATAAAAAGAGTAATTGCCCGTGCAGGCGACCCGATTGACCCTGATTTGTCACGCCCGAACCGTCGCACAAAAACTGGCGCGTTTTCCTACGGATGAGCCGGTTGAAATGGTTTGGCAATCGGCCAAGTGTTCGCGGAGCGGATCCTCCAAGATCCCGCCGCGTCTGCTTTGTGGCCCCGAAGCCCGCACTCGCCAGACCGCCGAACTGTTCGGCAGCGATGCGCACATCGTCGACGCTTTGCGCGATTGTGATTTCGGGCGCTGGCAAGGTCAGCGCATCAGTGAGCTGCAAAAAACCGAGCCCGAGGCGCTTCAGGCCTGGCTTGAAGACCCGCATTCCGCGCCCCACGGTGGCGAGTCGGTGGTGCAACTCGGTGAGCGCGCGGCCGCCTGGCTGGCGACGCTGGAGACAACGCCCGGCGACATCATCGCGATTACCCATCCCTATGTTGTTCGCGCGGTCCTGACCCACGTACTGCAAAGCACGGCGTTCAACCTGATTGATGTCGAACCGTTATCCGCCATCGAACTGCGGTTCACCGGACGCTGGCGGCTACGCTTGATGAGCACTGACGCTGACGGAGGCTTTTGATGAAAACATTGCTGGTCATCGGTATCGGCGCCGGTAACCCGGACTACATCACGATGCAGGCGGTAAAGGCGTTGAATCGCGCGGACGTGTTTTTCCTCATGGACAAGGGCCAGAGCAAAGACAAGTTGATCGACCTGCGTCGGGAAATCTGTGAGCGCTACATCACCGATCACGCCTACCGCTTCGTCGAAGCTCACAGTCCGGAACGGGAACGTGGCGATGTGGACTACAAGGCCAGTGTCGATGATCTGAACCTGGCCAAGCAGCAGACCTTCGAGCGGCTGATCAACGAGGAATTGTCCGACGGCCAGTGCGGTGGTTTCCTGGTATGGGGCGACCCGGCGCTGTACGACAGCACCGTGCGTATATTGCAGGCGATTCTGGCCTCGGGTCGCTGTGAGTTCGAATTCGAAGTCATCCCCGGCATCACCAGCGTCCAGGCCTTGGCGGCGCAACACAAGGTGCCGCTGAATCGCATCGGTCGCTCGATTGAAATCACCACAGGCCGGCGGCTGGCTGCGGGGCAGGTGAGTGATGCCGACAGTGTGGTGGTGATGCTCGATGCGGAAGATTCCTACCATCAAGTGGCGGATCAGGAGACAGAGATTTACTGGGGGGCCTACCTGGGTACACCGGATGAAATCCTCATCAGCGGCAAGTTGAAAGATGTGGCGGATGAGATCGAGCGGGTGCGCAAGGCCGCGCGGCTGGCTAATGGGTGGATTATGGATACCTATTTGTTGCGTAAGCCTTGAAGTCTGCGGTGTCTGGGCTGACGCCTTCGCGGGCAAGCCTCGCTCCTACAAGGTTAGCGGCGATCCTGTAGGAGCGAGGCTTGCCCGCGAAGGCGCCCGAAAGAACACCTCAAAAACTGGCCTGTACCCCACGCCCAAACCTTTCCCGATACACCGACGGCGGCACCCCCACCACACTGCGAAACGCCACCCGAAAACTCTCCACCGACCGATACCCACAACGCTCGGCAATCTGCTCGGTGTTGTCGCCCGTGCTTTCCAGCAACTCCCGCGCTCGCGCCAGGCGTTGATGCTGCAACCAGGTCTTGGGCGACTGGCCGCTGGCCTCGGTGAAACGGCGCAGGAAGGTGCGCTCGCTCATCGCCGCCTTGCTGGCCAGGTCGCGCACTTCCAGCGGTTCGTGCAAGCGCTCCCGAGCCCATTGCATGACGCGAGACAAATCGCTGCGGGGCGTCGGACTGACCGGTGTAGGAATAAACTGCGCCTGACCGCCGGTGCGTTGCGGCGACATCACCAGCCGCCGCGCCACCGAGTTGGCCACCTGAGTGCCAAAGTCCCGCGCCACCAGATGCAGGCAGGCATCGATCCCCGCCGCGCTGCCGGCCGAGGTGATCAACTGGCCCGAATCGACGTAGAGCACGTCCGGGTCCACCAGAATGTTCGGGAAGCGCTCGGCCAGTTCATTTGTGTAGCGCCAATGGGTGGTGGCGCGATGACCGTCGAGCAGACCGGTGGCTGCCAGCACAAACACCCCGGAGCAGATCGACAGCAGCCGCGCGCCGCGTGCGTGGGCCTGGCGCAACGCGGCGAGCAACGCCTCGGGCACCGGCGCCTGGCGGTCGCGCCAACCGGGCACGATGATGGTCCGGGCGCTTTCCAGCAATTCCATGCCGCCGTCGGCCAGCACTTGAATGCCGCCCATGGCGCGCATCGGGCCTGCATCCACGGCGGCGATCTGATGTTCATACCACGGGAAATCGAACTCCGGCCGGGCCAGGCCGAAGATCTCCACGGCGATGCCAAACTCAAAGGTGCACAGGCCGTCGTAGGCCAGGATCGCGACTAATCCAGGGTTGGTCTGCATTTGGCGGAAAGTTCCCGGTGAGTGTCTTGTGCGCCACTGTAGCGGCAAGCGGCGGACAGATAAAGTCTGCCTACACCCACCCGAGAAAAGGACTACACCCCATGACCAGCCTGGTACGCGCGATTCCCGCAGCCCCGTCCGCCATTGCCCTGATGCATTTCAGCAATCGCCTGACCTTTGAAACCGATTGTTCCGACGTGTTCGGCAGCCAGCAGGCCGGCGAGGTGGATTTTGTTCTGGTGGATACACGCGGCCCGTTGGCCTTTGAGCGGGGGCATGTGCCGGGGGCGATCAATATTCCGGGGCGGCTGATGACCGTCGAGACGTTGGCGGCTTATCCCACATCCACGGTGTTCGTGGTCTATTGCGCCGGCCCGCACTGCAACGGCGCCAACAAGGCTGCGGTGAAACTGGCGGCGCTGGGTTACCCGGTCAAGGAAATGATCGGCGGGGTGACGGGATGGCTGGATGAGGGGTTTGAGTTGAGTGTCGAGGTGGCGCGGCCGGCGAGCACGGTGGTCAGTTGCGAATGTTGAGGTAGACGAAAAGATCGCAGCCTCGTTTCACTCGACAGCTCCTACGGGTTTGGTGTTCGCCGCAATGTGGCGGGTGAGCACAACCCGCTGTAGGAGCTGTCGAGTGAAACGAGGCTGCGATCTTTTGATTTTGCTTCTTCAAACCTCAGCCCACCACCCATCCAGCGTCCCCCGCAGATACTCAAACACCGCCGCATGCTCGACCCCTTCATCCCGCCCGCGCGGCAACGGCGACTCATCAGCAAAATGTTCATTCAGCAAAACCACCGATCGCGCATCCCACTCCGGGTGAAACTGCAACCCGACCCGCGTCGGCCCGACCCCATACATCTGCTGCTCGCACGCCGCACTGCTGGCCAGTAATTGCGCACCCGGCGGCAAGTCGATCGCGTCTTCATGCCACTCCAACACGTTCAACACCTGGCCATCCACGAAGCTCACACGGGTCCAACCCGTTTCAGGGCACGCCATGCGCCGCACGCTCCCGCCCAGACTCAAGGCCAACAGCTGCGCCCCCAGGCAAATGGCGAACACCGCCGCGCCTTGCTCCAGGCTGGCCGCCAGCCACTGACGCTCAGCTTCCAGCCATTCAGGCCCGGCATTGGATTCGTAAGGCCCGCCCAGAAGGATCACCGGAGCCGCACTTATCGGCGGTAACTGTCCGAGATCGGCGCGAAAGACATTCAACGTGATTCCACGCAGCTTCGCCCATTCGGCAATGGCACCGGGACCTTCGGCGGGGTGGTGCTGGATCAGGTTCAGCTCGGGCATCGGGGTTCTCGGATTGGAAGCAGATGGCGCTCAATGTGCAGTAAAACATCGGTCATCGCCAGTGACGCTCGGCGCCGGTTTTCATTGCGACTCTTCAGTCGGATAAACACCCGAACCCCGTAGGTTTTATCTGAAATCGGATCTTGTCCTACAGTCTTTGCACCGCTCTGGCGCACGGGTTTAAACAAGCCAATCGGTCAGTTACTTTTTTGTAAGTATTTGTCGCTTAAACATAATTCGCCCTCCTGTAGCCGCTCTAGACTGCCGGCCACTTCGGGGTTCTCCACAAGAGCACCGACCGAAAGCGACCAATCGAAAGCTGCCAATAAAAGCCTCCGCACACAGGAGTTATAAATGAAGAAGCTAGTGATGTTCGGTGCCCTGGCACTGTCGATGTTGTCCCTGACCGCTGTGGCCGAAGACGCCAAGCCGATCCGCATCGGTATCGAAGCCGGTTATCCGCCATTCTCGATGAAAACCCCTGACGGCAAACTCACCGGTTTCGACGTCGACATCGGCGACGCGCTGTGCGAGCAGATGAAAGTGAAGTGCGTGTGGGTCGAGCAAGAGTTCGACGGCCTGATCCCGGCCCTGAAAGTGAAGAAAATCGACGCGATCCTGTCGTCCATGACCATCACTGACGACCGCAAGAAAAACGTCGATTTCACCATCAAGTACTACCACACCCCGGCGCGCTTCGTGATGAAGGAAGGCACCGACGTCAAGGACCCGCTGACCGAACTCAAGGGCAAGAAAGTCGGTGTACTGCGCGCCAGTACCCACGACCGCTTCGCCACTGAAGTGCTGCAACCGGCCGGGATTATCCTGGTGCGTTACGGTTCCCAGCAGGAAGCCAACCTGGACATGGTCTCCGGCCGCCTCGACGCGATGCTGGCCGACTCGGTCAACCTGGACGACGGTTTCCTGAAAACCGACGCCGGTAAAGGTTTCGCCTTCGTCGGCCCGACCTACGAAGACGCCAAGTACTTCGGCGGCGGCGCCGGTATCGCGGTGCGCAAAGGTGACAAGGCGCTGGCAGACCAATTCAGCACCGCCATCACCGAGATCCGCGCCAACGGCAAGTACAAGCAAGTGCAGGACAAGTACTTCAACTTTGATGTGTACGGCGGCGAGTAATCCAGCCGTGTGAAAAAGTGGCTACCGTTGACGCGGTGGCCATTTTTTTTGTGTCCTCATGATCTATTCTGCGAACACATTTCCCCCTGTAGGAGCTGCCGAAGGCTGCGATCTTTTGATCTTGTTTTTAGAAGCAAAATCAAAAGATCGCAGCGTTCGGCAGCTCCTACGCTTAGGCATCGACAGGACCCGAATATGCAACGCATCGACCACCCACTGCCCTGGAGCCACCTTGGCACCGAGCGCACCCTCAGTGTGTTTCGTTATGGCGCCGGCACTCGCAAGGTCTACATCCAGGCCAGCCTGCACGCCGACGAATTGCCCGGCATGCGCACCGCATGGGAACTGAAAAAACGCCTGGCCGAACTCGAAACCCAAGGCCAGTTGCAAGGCGTGATCGAACTGGTGCCGGTGGCCAATCCCATCGGCCTCGATCAGCATCTGCAGGGCGCGCACATGGGACGGTTCGAACTGGGCAGCGGCAAGAACTTCAACCGCGCATTCGTTGAACTGAGTGAGCCGGTCGCCGCGTTGATCGGTGGCCAGTTGGGCGACGATGCCGAGGCCAATATCGCGCTGATTCGCCAGACCATGGGCCAGGTGCTCGACGGTCTGCCGGCCCCGACTTCTCAGCTCGAAGCCATGCACCGTTTGCTGTTGTGCCATGCCTGCGACGCCGACGTCACCCTCGATTTGCATTGCGACTTCGATGCGGCGATTCATGTGTACGCCTTGCCGCAACACTGGCCGCAGTGGCAGTTCCTGGCGGCGCGCCTGAAGGCGGGCGTGGCGTTGCTCTGTGAAGACTCCGGTGGCAGCTCGTTCGACGAGTCCTGTTCGACCCCGTGGTTGCGTCTGGCGCGGACCTTCCCGGAAGCGGCGATTCCGCCGGCAAACCTCGCCACCACTGTGGAGCTGGGCAGCATGGGCGACACCCGGGTCGATCAGGCCCAAGCCAATTGCGAGGCGATTCTGGGCTTTCTCGCGGAACAGGGTTTTATCAGCGGCACCTGGCCGGCGGCGCCGAGTGAGTGCTGCGAAGGCATGCCGTTCGCCGGCACCGAATACCTGTTCGCCCCGCATCACGGCGTGGTCAGTTTTCTGCGCGAGGCGGGCGAGTGGGTGGAGCAGGGCGATGCGTTGTTTGAAGTGGTCGATCCGTTGAGCGATCGGGTCACGACCGTGCGGGCCGGGACCAGTGGCGTGTTGTTTGCGATTGATCGCGGGCGCTATACCCAGCCGGGGACATGGCAGGCGAAGGTGGCGGGGCGGGTGCCGTTTCGGGTCGGGAAGTTGACCAACGACTGATCCTTGATCTTCGTTGGCTGTCGGGGCCTCTTCGCGGGCAAGCCTCGCTCCTACATTTGATCGCATTCCAATGTAGGAGCGAGGCTTGCCCGCGAAGGCGGCATCAGCCACACCAAAAATATTTGTGGTGTTAGGATATCCCCCGAATCCTGCCCCCTGTGAAGGAAGGTTTATGCTGAAGTTTCTCGCGCTATTCATGCTCCTGGCGTCCGCCACGGTCCACGCTCAAACCCCGCTGCACACTGATCTGCCGCTCAAATACCTCGAGCAGGCCAACCCTGATTCGCACAACCAGCCGCTGGTGATTTTCCTCCACGGCTACGGCAGTAACGAGCGTGACTTGTTCGGGATCAAGGACGAGTTGCCGGCGCAATACAACTACCTGTCGGTGCAGGCGCCGGTGGCGCTGGATGCGGACAGTTACCAGTGGTTTCGCAAGAAAGGCGAAGGCGCCTACAACGGTGAAACCGATGATCTGAAGACCAGCGGCAAGGTGTTGCTGGATTTCATCGGCCAGGCCACGAAGAAATATCACACCGACGCCAGCAAGGTGTTCCTGGTGGGGTTCAGCCAGGGCGCGATCATGTCCTACGAGGTCGGCTTGCGTCATCCCGAAGCCATGGGCGGGATTGCCGCGCTGAGCGGGCGGATTCTGCCGGTGCTCAAGTCGGAGCTGAAACCGGATGAAAAACGCCAGTCGCTGGCGATTTTCATCGGTCATGGCACCGAGGACAAACGCTTGCCGGTAGTCGATGGCACGGCGGCCAACAGCCTGTTGCAGAAACTCTCACTCAAGCCGGAGTTTCATACCTACGCAGGCCTGGGCCACAGCATCAGCGCCGCCGAAATCCAGGATTTGAACGCCTGGTTGCAGCGTCTCAATCCCTGAGCATTTACTTGCCGGTGATCTGTTTGACCAGCGTGTCGTGGCCAGCCTTGTCGCTCGGGCGCGAGATGATCTGAATCACCGCCATCCGGTTGCCGGAGCCGGCCATCAGCGTGGTGTTGAGGGTCTTGCCGCCGCCCTGGGTGGCGGTGCTGTCCACCTGGCGCAGGCCGAGGCCGGTGCCTTTCATCGTCAGGCTTTTTTCGCTGAGCTTGGTGAAATCCGGCAGATTCTTGTGTTCAGCCACGTCGAAGTCAGCGGCGGTGGTGTCGAGGAATTCGCCGTCGTTGTCTTTGACGTTGACGCCTGGCGCCAGGTTGTTTTCCGCGGCGATCACCACGGTTTTAGTGGTCTCGTTGGCGTACATGGTGCCCGTTGCGCCAGTCGCACCAGGCGGCAGCGGGTTGGCGACGAAGCCCTTGGGCAAGGTGAAGGTGAACTTGCCGCTGAGCATCGAAACCTTGATCGGCGCGCCATCGCTGGTCTTGGCTTTGGCGGCGTAAGCATTCAACGCCCCCAGGCTGGCAACCGCCGTCAGCAACAGGACAACGGCTTTTTTACTGAACAATGACATTGAAACTCTCCGGGGATAATCGCGCTAGGGGGCGATCATCCCATGGAGGTCGAATGGCATCCAGCCCGGTTCGACGGCGGGCCTGATGAAATGCAAAACCTGTGGGAGCGGGCTTGCTCGCGAAGAGGCCGTGTCAGTCACCATCATCGTTGACTGAAACACCGCTTTCGCGAGCAAGCCCGCTCCCACAGGAGATGTAACTTGTCAGTGCGATCGGATTACTGCACTTGATTCTGCGGAAACAGGTTGCGCCGGGTTTCTTCGTCGAATTCTGCCTTGAGCACCAGTTTCTCTTTCAAGCCGTGAGCACGCTGGGCCGCCGGGCGCGCACTGATTTCGTCGAACAGGCGCTTGACGTTCGGGTACGCCGCCAGACCGTTTTCACCGAGGATGTACGGCGCATAGTTAGCCCAGCCCCAGAGGGCCATGTCGGCGATGCTGTAGGTGTCGCCGGCCAGGTATTGATGCTCGGCGAGGCGCTGGTCGAGCACGCGATAGTGGCGTTCAACTTCTTTCAAGTAACGGTTTTTCGCATAGGCCAGGTCCTCCGGTGCGTGGTGCAGGAAGTGCACGGCTTGGCCGGAAAACGGCGACAGGCCGGTGGCGATGAACATCAGCCAGGACAGCAATTCAGCCTGACCGGAAACGCTGGTCGGCAGGAAACGCTGATGTTTTTGCGCCAGGTGCAGCAGGATCGCCTGGGAGTCGAACACCGTGGCATCGCCGTCAACCAGGGCCGGGACCTTCGCGTTCGGGTTGATCGCCAGGAACGCCGGCAAGTGTTGCTCGCCTTTGAAGGTATCGACGCCGATCAGCTCGTAAGGGGTTTGCAGCTCTTCAAGCAACAGGGCGACTTTCATCGGGTTCGGCGAAGGGTGGAAAAAGAATTTCATGGGGAAGGGCCTCAGTCAGTGGGTTTGAACTGAGGCTGATGTTGAGCGAAACCCGTTCGATTGACGTACGAGGATGTTGGCCTACTCGTTCGAGGTGATCGAACGAGTTGTCGGTGCCGGTTTCGCCAGCAAGCGTCGGGTCACCCCGAGCATGCCCACGGACACCGCGACGCCGAGGCCAAACGCCGGCAGGCCGAGGGTGGGCAAGGTCAGCGCCAGCACCAGGCAGAACGCCGCGAACGAGTACATGCCGGTGGCGGTGGCGCGCAACAACGCGGCGGTGAAGGCGGGGCCACGGGTTTGCTGGGAGAACACCGCCATCACGCTGCCGAGTACCGGGAAAACCGCGAGCAAGCCGCTCCAGCGCTCGCCCACGGTGCTGGCCAACAATGTCACGGCCAGCGTCAGCAGCGCGCCGGCGACCATGCGCAACAGCAGTTTGTCGGACTTGGACTTGGGGCCGGAAACAATCGGCTGCACCGATGGAAACAGGTACGGCGCGGCCAGCAGCGCAGTAGCGGCGGCGATCACCGAAAACGTCAGGGACGGCGGAATCACCGACAGCACCACGGCGGTGGCGGCCCACACCAACAGGGAAACCGCCAGCGCCGATGGCCAACCAGCGCGTTGCGCCACCTGTGCGTAGGTCACGCAGAAGGCAATCATGGCGAACATTGCAGACAACGCGGCCGTCGCGGATTGGGCGGCGAACACCTGGCCTTGCTCGATGGCGAGGAAAAACAGAATCGGCCCGACCACCACCGGCAACCCCGACAACCAACCGGCCACGCTTGGTCCCCAGCGTTTGCCCGCCAGGGAAATCAGCAGCAGAAACCCGGGAATCACCAGCAATTTGAGCATCAGCACGCACGCACCTCCGACCTGTGTGAGGCGGCAACGTTAGCACTGCGAACGATAGATTGCTGTAGGAATGGCTGAATCTTGTATACAAAAATCAACGCCTGTAAAAATTGTACGCATTGTTGTTTTGCGTATAGGTTTTAGAGAGAGTTTCCAGCGCAAATCGAGCGACCATGAACCAATCACGTTTTCGACACAGTCTATGGCTGCTGGCCTTGCTCGGCACGCAGGCGCTGGCCAACTGGCAAGAGACCGTGCCCGGTGCGCGGATCATCGGTGCCGGTGAATTCAAAGTGTTCGGCTTCGACGTCTACAACGCGCGGCTCTGGAGCGCGGCGCGACCGCTGGCGCCGGACCAGCCGTTTGCCCTGGAACTGATCTACCAGCGCAGCATTTCCCGGGAGGATCTGGTGCAGGCCAGCGTCGATGAAATCAAGCGCTTGTCCGGCGCCTCGGTCAGCGCCGCGCAACTGGCCGGCTGGCAGACGCAGATGCAACAGTCGTTCGTCGATGTTGAGGCGGGTACGCGCATCACCGGGGTGTATTTGCCAGGGCAGGGCGCGCGGTTTTTCGTCGGCCAGCAACTGCAACACGAAGTGAAAGACCCGCAATTCGCCCGAGCCTTTTTCGACATCTGGCTCGATCCCCGCACCCGTAATCCGGAGTTGCGTCAGCAATTATTGGGCACACCTCCGTAATCCGCCCCCCGTAGGAGCTGCCGAAGGCTGCGATCTTTTGATCTTGATTCTAAAAAAGCAAAATCAAAAGATCGCAGCCTTCGGCAGCTCCTACAGGGGTTGGCGTATAGCCTGGAGGCGGTTGAACCGTCTAAGCTGCGCCTTTCCAATTGTTTCTGGATGTTTGCGTGAAATTCAGCTTTTTGCCCAAAATCGCCACGGCGCCGTTTTGCCCACCGGAAGTGGCCGGCAGCGTTGCCGTTGACCCGAATGCGACGTTCTTCAAGCGCATGCTGCGTTTTGCCGGCCCCGGTTTGCTGGTGTCGATCGGCTACATGGACCCGGGCAATTGGGCCACGGCCATCGAGGCCGGTTCGCGGTTTGGCTACAGCTTGTTGTTCGTGGTGTTACTGGCGAGCCTGGCGGGGATGGTGGTGCAGTGTTTGTGCTCGCGATTGGGCATCGCCACCGGGCGTGATCTGGCGCAATTGTCGCGGGAGCGCTACAGCACCCGGACCGCGCGTACCCAATGGGTGCTGGCGGAAATCTCGATCATCGCCACGGATCTTGCCGAAGTGCTTGGCTGCGCCTTGGCGTTCCATTTGCTGCTGGGCTGTTCGCTGACCTTCGGCATCGCCCTGACCGCGTTTGACACGCTGCTGGTGCTGGCCTTGCAGAACCGTGGTTTCCGTCGTCTTGAAGCGATCATGCTGGTGCTGGTCGGCACTATCGGCGCGTGTTTCTTCGTCGAGTTGCTGCTGATCAAACCCTACTGGCCGGACGTCGCCCGTGGCTTCACCCCGTCATTGTCGGCCATCGGCGACGCCGCGCCGCTGTACATCGCCATAGGTATTCTCGGGGCCACGGTGATGCCGCATAACTTGTATTTGCATACCTCGATCGTGCAGACCCGGATGATCGGCAAGGACCTGGCCAGCAAGCAGGACGCGGTCAAACTGGCGCGCATCGACACCATCGGCTCCCTGGCCCTGGCGTTGCTGGTCAATGCGGCGATTCTGATTCTGGCGGCCGCCGCGTTCCACACCACCGGGCACAGCGACGTGGTCGACATCCAGGACGCCTATCATTTGCTCGATCCGCTGGTGGGCGGGGCCTTGGCCAGTGTGTTGTTTGGCGTCGCGCTGCTGGCCTCGGGGCAGAGCTCGACGTTCACCGGCACCATCGCCGGGCAGGTGATCATGGAGGGTTACCTGAACCTGCGGATTCCTTGCTATCAACGACGATTGATCACGCGCGGACTGGCGCTGATCCCGGCGTTCATCGGCGTGTGGCTGATGGGCGACAATGCGATTGGCAAATTGCTGGTGATGAGTCAGGTGGTGTTGAGCCTGCAATTGCCGTTCGCGTTGTACCCGTTGATCAGCATGACCAACGACCAGAAGCTGATGGGACCGTTTGTGAATCGGCTGCCGACGCGGGTGTTGGCGTGGGGGCTGTTTACGGTGATCAGCGCGGCGAATGCGTGGTTGATTTTGCAGTTGGTGGTTTGAAGATCAAAAGATCGCAGCCTTCGGCAGCTCCTACAGGAGTACGCATTTCCCTGTAGGAGCTGCCGAAGGCTGCGATCTTTGCTTTACCCAAATGCCTCAACCACAAAATCAATAAACACCCGGGTCTTGGCTGGCATCAGCGTGCGGCTCGGGTAGTACAGCGAGATCGGCCCCGCATCCGCGTGCCAGTCCGGCAACAGGCGCACCAGCTCGCCGCGCTGGATTTGCGTGACCACGTCCGGCAGCACCAGCAGCGTCACACCCAGACCCAGCAGCGCAGCTTCGCGCATGGCGGCCGGGTCGTTGAGAACGATGTTTTCATTCAGCGCGGCGCTGACTTCCTGGCCCGCACCATCGCGCATCACCCACTGACGAATCCGCCCGGTGCGAATGCCGCGCATCACAATGCCGGTGTGGCCGAGCAAGTCCGCCGGGGTGACGGGCAGGGCGCGTCCGGCCAGGTAGGCCGGTGACGCCACGGCGACGATATCCGCCGCCGCCAATCGCCGCGAGATAACTCCGGGTGTCAGTTCAAAACCACCGCCGATGGCCGCGTCATAGCCTTCGGCAATCAAGTCGACCTGACGATTTTCGAAATGCCACTCTGGTCGAATCAACGGATAACGCGCCAGAAATTTCGGCAGCAACGGCAACACATGGCCGATGCCAAAGGTCGGCGCCAGGCTGACCTTGAGCACGCCCGCCGGCTCGCCGCGATCACTGCTCACCGCACTGATCGCCGTCTGCAACGCCTCCAGATTGCCGCCGATGCTCGCCAGAAAACGCTCCCCGGCCTCGGTCAGGGACAGCTTGCGGGTCGAGCGTTGGAACAGCCGCACACCAAGGTTGCGTTCCAGCATCGCCACGTTGCGGCTGACCGCCGCCGGTGTCAGCGCCAGCAAACGCGCGGCGGCGGAAAAGCTTCCGGTTTCGGCGCTGCGCACAAAGGATTCGAGGTTGGCGAGGGTTTCCATAGCGAGCACTTGATAGTAATGCTTGAAGATCATTCAAATCATTACCGGCTAATCAAGCGCTAATGGCAAGTGCAGTATTCACTCCAACGACAACCTGTATCGGAGTGAAAAACCATGAGCACTATCGGAATCATCGGCGCTGGCGCCATCGGCTCAGCCTTTGCCCGCGCGCTGTCCCGGAAAGGAATTGAATTGGTCATCGCCAACAGCCGCGGCCCGCAAACTTTGGCGTCGCTGGTGGAAGAACTCGGGCCAACCGCCCGTGCCGGCAGCCGTGAAGAAGCCGCTGCGCAAGACATCGTGCTGGTCGCGGTCAACTGGTCGAAATTGCCGACAGCGTTGGCAGGTCTGCCGGACTTTGGCGGAAGGATTGTTATCGACGCCAACAACTCGATTGAGGCGCCAACGTTCAAGGCAGTGGATTTGCAGGGCCGTACGTCCAGCGAAGTGTTTGCCGAATGGGTGCCGGGGGCGCGAGTGGTGAAGGCGTTCAATCACTTGGCGGCGCGGTTGCTGGAGAGCGATCCGGCGGCGGAGGGGGGCAAGCGGGTGCTGTTTCTTTCGGGGGATGATGCCGGGGCGAAAGGACAGGTCAGTGCGCTGATCGAGCAGTTGGGGTTTTGCGGGATTGACCTTGGCGAGTTGAGTGTTGGGGCGCGGTTGGCGCAGTTCCCGGGTGGGCCGTTGCCGATTCTGAATCTGGTGAAATTTGGCTAACAGAACACAACGGTAATTCCCGCGTAGGAGCTGCCGATGGCTGCGATCTTTTGATCTTGATCTTTTCGAGGGCGCGGAAAAGCAAGATCAAAAGATCGCAGCCTTCGGCAGCTCCTACGGGGGGATAGGTGTATGACCCGGTGCGAAGTGAATCGCACCGGGGGTGTTGCCAGACAGCGAACGGATATTCGTGGGTCCCCGCGCTGTCTGTTGAACGCTTTAAGCTCGTTCGATCGCCAATGCCACGCCTTGACCACCGCCGATGCACAGGGTGGCGAGGCCTTTTTTGGCGTCGCGCTTGATCATTTCATGCAGCAGGGTCACCAACACCCGGCAACCCGACGCACCGATCGGGTGGCCCAGGGCGATGGCGCCGCCGTTGACGTTGACCTTGTCCAGATCCCATTCCAGATCCTTGGCGACTGCCAAAGATTGCGCGGCGAAGGCTTCGTTGGCTTCGATCAGGTCCAGTTGGTCGATCGACCAGCCGGCCTTGCTCAGGCAGCGGCGAGTCGCCGATACCGGGCCGATGCCCATGATCGCAGGGTCCACGCCTGCGTTGGCGTAAGCGGCGATTTTCGCCAGGACTGGCAGGCCCAGAGCCTTGGCTTTTTCGGCGCTCATCAGGATCACGGCGGCAGCACCGTCGTTCAAGGACGAGGCGTTGCCGGCGGTCACCGAACCGTCCTTCTTGAAGGCCGGTTTCAGTTTGCCCAAGGCTTCGGCGGTGGTGCCGGCCCGTGGCTGTTCGTCGGTGGCGAAGGACAGTGGATCGCCCTTGCGCTGCGGGATCAGGATCGGCGTGATTTCATCGACAAAACGCCCGGCTTCAATGGCTGCCGAAGCTTTTTGCTGGGAGGCCGCAGCGAAGGCGTCCTGTTGTTCGCGGGTCAGGCTGTACTTCTCAGCCAGGTTCTCGGCGGTGATGCCCATGTGGTAATCGTTGAACGCATCCCACAGGCCGTCGCTGATCATGGTGTCGACGATTTGCGCGTGCCCCATGCGCAGACCGGTGCGCGCGCCCGGCATCACGTAGTTGGACAGGCTCATGTTTTCCTGGCCGCCGGCAATGATCACGTCGGCATCGCCGCAGCGAATCGCCTGGGTCGCCAGGTGCAGAGCTTTCAAGCCCGAACCGCAAACCTTGTTCAAAGTCATCGCCGGCACGCTGAACGGCAGGCCAGCCTTGATCGCCGACTGGCGCGCAGGGTTCTGCCCGGCGCCGGCGGTGAGCACCTGGCCCATGATCACTTCATCGACTTGCGCCGGCTCGAGCCCGGTTTGCGCCAGCAACTGACGGATCACCGCAGCGCCCAGGTCAACGGCGGACACACCGGCCAACGCACCCTGGAAACTGCCGATGGCGGTACGGGTGGCGGCAACAATAACGACGTCTTGCATGGAATGATTCCTCACTGGGCAGCGAATTGCATTTCCGGAACATGATCCGGCACGATCAGTTTACCGGCGGTCTTGGCGACGATCTCTTCAACACTGACACCCGGTGCGCGTTCCTTGAGAATGAACGCGCCGTTTTCGATTTCGAGGTAGGCCAGGTCAGTCAGCACACGCTTGATGCACCCGGCGCCGGTCAGCGGCAGGCTGCATTTGGATAGGAGTTTGGACTCACCGTCCTTGGACGCGTGGGTCATGATCACGATGATGTTGTCTGCGCCAGCCACCAGGTCCATCGCGCCGCCCATGCCCTTGACCAGTTTGCCCGGGATCATCCACGAAGCGATGTTGCCTTCAACGTCGACTTCGAAGGCGCCCAGTACGGTCAAGTCGACATGCCCGCCGCGAATCATCGCGAAGGACTCGGCCGAGGAAAAGATCGACGCGCCGATACGCGCGGTCACGGTTTGTTTGCCGGCGTTGATCATGTCGGCATCGATGGTTTCTTCAGTAGGAAAAGGACCCATGCCGAGCAGGCCGTTTTCCGACTGCAGCATGACTTCCATGCCTTCGGGAATGTAGTTGGCGACCAGGGTCGGGATGCCGATGCCCAGGTTCACGTAGAAGCCGTCCTGCATTTCGCGGGCGACGCGTTGAGCCATTTGTTCGCGGGAAAGTGCCATTGTTGTTATTCCTTCATTCGGTCCGGGGGCAGGGGATCACTTACGCACGGTGCGCTGTTCGATGCGCTTCTCGAACGTGCCGCAAATGACCCGGTCGACGTAGATCCCAGGGGTGTGGATCTGCGCCGGGTCCAGCTCGCCGGGCTCGACGATTTCTTCGACTTCGACCACGGTGATCTTGCCGGCAGTGGCGGCCAGCGGGTTGAAGTTCTGGGCGGTGTGGCGATAGATGACGTTGCCGAAATGGTCGGCTTTCCAGCCTTTGACGATGGCGAAGTCACCGGTGATGGATTCTTCCATCAGGTACTTGCGACCGTGGAATTCACGCACTTCCTTGCCTTCGGCGACCGGGGTGCCGACGCCAGTCGCCGTGAAGAACGCCGGGATGCCAGCGCCGCCCGCGCGCATTTTTTCGGCGAGGGTGCCTTGAGGGGTCAAAACGACTTCGATTTCGCCTTTCAGCAACTGGTCTTCGAACAGTTTGTTCTCGCCGACGTAGGAAGCAACGACCTTGCGGATCTGCCGGTCTACCAGCAGCACGCCGAGGCCGAAACCGTCGACGCCGCAGTTGTTGGAAACCACCGTGAGGTCGCGGGTGCCTTTGCGCTTGATCTCGGCGATGAGGTTTTCCGGGATCCCGCACAGGCCGAAGCCGCCGGCGATCACGGTCATGCCGTCTTCAAGACCTGCAAGGGCTTCCTCGTAGGAACTCACGCGCTTGTCGAAACCTGCCATATGCACCTCTTTTATTCTTTATGGGCGGCTGGCTAGCCGTAGTGGAAGTGAGTGTCGCGCTGGCGTATTCATTTGTTAAGTTGATTTTTAAGGTTGATTGATAGATAAAACTCACCAATCAACCCTGTAGGAGCTGCCGAAGGCTGCGATCTTTTGATCTTGCTCTTTAGTGATCTGAAAACCGCCGAAAATCAAGATCAAAAGATCGCAGCCTGCGGCAGCTCCTACGCAACTGGAGCAAAGCGAGATGACCGTCAAGCAGATCCGCGCCTTCCTCGCCGTGGCCCAGAGCCTGAGTTTTGCCGTGGCTTGTGAGCGCTTGCACCTGTCACAATCGGCGTTGAGCCTGACCATCAAGGCCCTCGAAGAAGGCCTCGGTGGGCGTCTGTTCAGCCGCAATACACGTAACGTCGCGCTGACCCCGGAGGGCGAATCCCTGGTGCCGCTGGCCCGTCGGCTGATCGCCGATTGGGACAATGCCGAAGATGAACTGCGCCAGCGCTTCACTTTGCAGCGTGGCCGCGTGACGGTAGCAGCGATGCCGTCGTTTGCCGGCAACCTGCTGCCGCCGATCCTCAAGACTTTCCGCGCGCGTTACCCAAAGGTCAACGTCACGGTGAACGACGTGATCAACGAGCAGGTGCTGGAAATGGTTCGCGACCGCCAAGTTGAGCTTGGCGTGTCGTTCGAACCGGCCCACAGCACCTCGCTGGAGTTTACGCCGTTGTACATCGACCGCTTTGTCGCGGTGGTGCCGCATGATTCGGCGCTGGCGACACTCGACGATATCGATTGGCAGACCTTATTGAAGGAACCGTTTATCACCTTGCAGCGACCGTCCACGGTGCGGGTGATGCTCGAAGAACACTTGCAAGCCCGGGGTATGAAACTGCCGGTCGAGTTTGAAAGCCATCAACTGGCGACGGTCGGGCGAATGGTCGCCAGCGGGCTGGGCGTGAGCGCGGTGCCGGCGTTGTGCGTGCGGCAAATGCAGGAATTGGGCGCGCATTGCATCACCTTGCGCGACCCGGTGGTGGAACGGGCGATTGGTGTGCTGACCAAACCGGGGCATGAACTGTCAGCGGCGGCGCAGGCGTTGTTTGATATTTTCAAGGAGGCCGATCTAGGCCAGCGCCTGTCCATCGAGTGAACACACCCCCACTGTGGGAGCGGGCTTGCTCGCGAAGGCGTCGTGTCAGTCGACATCCATATCGACTGACCCACCGCCTTCGCGAGCAAGCCCGCTCCCACAATGGGCCGGTGTTTTCAGTGGGAGAGGCGCTGTGTCAGCAGCGGCAACAGTTGCTCGCAAGACCCCTCAATCTTCATATCCAGAATCTCATCCGCCCGGGTCTTGCCCAGGTTGATCGCAATCAATGGTTTGCCCTGATCCACCACCGCCCGGCACAACCGAAATGCCGAATACGCCATCAACGACGACCCCACCACCAGCAATCCCGCCGCTTTCTCGACTGCCGCCATGGCCTTGGCTGCCGTCACCTGCGCGACGTTTTCGCCAAAAAACACCACGTCCGGCTTCATCCGTTGCTCGCCGCAATGGGGGCAGTGCGGGACTTGAAAGCGCGCCTCAAACGCCGGATCGAGCAGGGTGTCGCCATCCGGCGCCTGCACTGCATCGACTCCCGCCAGGTACGGGTTTTGCGCTTCCATCAGTTGCTGGATTGCATCGCGTTCGCTGCGCTGGCCGCAGTCCAGGCACAGCACCCGGTGCAGGCTGCCGTGAAGTTCGATCACGTCGTGGCTGCCGGCCTGATCGTGCAAGGTGTCGACGTTCTGGGTGATCAGCCCGCCGATCTGTCGCGAACTCTGCAAACTGGCCAGCGCTTCATGGGCCGCGTTCGGACTGGCCAGGCGCACCCGCGGCCAACCCAGCATCGCCCGCGCCCAGTAACGGCGCCGCGATTCGGGGGCGGCGAGGAATTCCTGATACATCATCGGCTGCCGGCCACGGCGTACGCCCTGGTTGTCGCGGTAGTCCGGAATGCCCGACGGCGTGCTGATCCCGGCGCCAGTCAGCACCGCGAACGGCTGGTCGGCCATTAACTGTTGAAGTCGGTCGAGCTGTTCGCGGATAGGGCTGTCGAGCATGTTCAACACTCCGGGGGACCTTGAGTGTTTGCAGGGTAGCATTTGCCAGGCGGAGAAAAACAATCCCCCCGTAGGAGCTGCCGAAGGCTGCGATCTTTTGATCTGATCTTGAAAGACAACGTCAAAAGATCGCAGCCTTCGGCAGCTCCTACGGGGGGCGGTGTCTATTTGCGCGCTTCAAGAATCAGGTTGAATGGCGTTTCCGTGGCCCGACGGAAATGCTTGAACCCGGCTTCGGTAAACACCTTGCGCAACCGCGCCTCACCGGCCTGGGCACCGAGCCCGAGGCCGACTTCCTGGGACAACGAGTTCGGCGTGCAGATAAACGTCGAAGCCGCATAGAACAGCCGTCCCACCGGGGTGATGTTGTCGTCCAGAGAATCATTGGCATAAGGCTCGACTAACAGCACCGAACCGTCCGGTTTCAGCGATTCATAGGCGTGCCGCGCAGCGCCGACCGGGTCGCCCATGTCGTGCAGGCAATCGAAGTAGCAGACCAGGTCATAGTCGGTGCCCGGATAGCTTTTCGCCGTACCCTGAAAGAACCTCGCGCGTCCCGACACACCTCCGGCTTCGGCACGTTGGGTGGCGACGGTGACCGAGGGTGCGTGGTAGTCGAAGCCGACGAACCGCGAATCCGGAAACGCCTGGGCCATGATCACGGTCGAGGCGCCATGCCCACAGCCGATGTCCGCGACTTTGGCCCCGGCCTCGAGTTTGGCGACCACGCCTTCCAGGGCCGGCAGCCATTCGGCGATCAGGTGCGCCTTGTAGCCAGGGCGGAAAAACCGTTCGGTGCCGCTGAACATGCAAGGATGGTGCTCGCCCCAAGGCAGGGCGCCGTCGCCGCGAAAGGCTTTGACCAGTTTGTCCTTGTCATGGAAAAACGACGCGACCACGCCGATACCGCCGGCGATGTACACCGGCGAATCCTCGATCGCCAAGGCCAGGGCTTGTTCTTCGGGCAGACGGAACTGGCCGTCCTGGTGTTCCATGTAACCGGACGCGGCATGGGCGCTGAGCCATTCGCGCACCAGGCGAGGGTGGCAACCGGTCTTGTCGGCGAGTGCTTCGGGAGTGACTGACTGGCTGTCGGCCATGGCCCGGTACAAACCAAGCTCTTCGCCGAGAATGACATTGGCCAGCATCGCCGCGCCGCCCATGTCGTTGACCAGTTTGCCCATGAAATCGTTAAGTCTGGCCTCGTCCATCACGTGTGCTCCTATTGCAGGATCACGGTCCAGAGGCCTTGTTTGTCGAGGCGTGCGCCCCTGGGCGGTGGTCGTGGGAATGATCAGGACGAGGACCCCGTCCTGCGTGCATTAAGTTTAGTCCGGGGGATCGGGGCTGCCGCGTGGGGCGACGAAAGCAACTTTCACTGACCTATACAAAACCCCCTGTGGGAGCGGGCTTGCTCGCGAAGGCGTCGTCAGTCTTCAGAAAATGGCCCCATGAAATGCCCTGTAAGTGGCTCTTCTAGTAGAGCCATTCCGGTCATAGCATTGGTTTTCCTCAATCGGAAACCAATAATCATGAAATCAAAAATGAGCTATCCGGCCGCCTGGAAATTGGCCGCCACGGTAATGTCTGCCGCACTGTTATCCGCCTGCGAACCACCGACCCGCGCGGACTTCATCAAGTACCCGTCACTGCGGCAGAAATGGTCGATGACCTGCGACGCCCGCAGTCACTTGGCCGAAGTCAACGTGAAAGGCTGCGAGAACTTGCATCAGTGGCAGAGCGCCAATGAACAACCCGGTTTGATGAATCAAAACCTGGGCAAGTGACGCTCATCAGAAGGTGAATTGACGGGATGACGGCTGGGCCATTTCGGCATCGAGCAGATGCTCGACCAGCACATCGTTCAGAAAGCGGAACTGGTCATTGATCCCGACCACTTCGTTACTGAAGTGATTGGCGGCGGCGGGCATCAGCAGCGCTTCGAAGTTCTTGTCGAATACCAGCGCGATCTCTTTGCGCGAGACCACGTGCTGCGAATAGTAGTTGGTGCCGAACACCGGGAAACTGACGGCCAAAGTGACGATGCGGATCATGACGGGTGCTCCTCGGTGTGGCCGATGTCCAGGACGAAACGCGAAAACAGGGTCAGGGTGACGGCGGTCAGGGCCAGGCAAGTCAGGAGATGGATCAACATGATGTGCCCCTCCGATACGGGGTTTGCAGTGGGTATGGGCTGATCGTGCACCGGACGGTTTTTATGCGGAAGGCATTCGTTACGATGGTGGATATCGACGGGAATGATGGTGAAGGTTTTTTCATCGTTCTATCGCCGATCTTGTAGGAGCGAGGCTTGCCCGCGAAGACGGCCTAAAGGACACCAAAAAAACTCCAGACGAACGGCCAAAACCCTGAACCTATACTCAACTCAATAGCTTTATGAGCACCGGGCATTTCGCTCGGGAGCGACTCCAGGACACCGCGATCTTGAACCTGCGTTCGCTGATCGTCGCCGTGATAGTGGTGTTGGCCGGTTGCGCCACGTCTGCGCGTGCCCCGGCGCCAGCGCCGGTCGTGGTGGTGGCGCCGAGCACCTGGCAGCAGGTCGACCGGGAGATTGTCGCCGCATCGCAATCGGCCACCGAGCAGACCAAAATCTACGCGCGCGGGGCCATGGATTACTGGCGCACGCGGGTTTATCAACTGACCGAAGAGAACTTCATTCCCTGGTTCAGCAGTTACTGGACCCAGGAATGGCTGTCGATGAAGGTCAGTTGGTACACGATCAGCGCCACGGGCGAGCAGGATGCCTCGGCCAAACGCCTGGCCGCTTATCTGCTCGATCAATACCAGAAGCGCGTGCTGGCGCCCGTCGCGGTGGAGATCGATCCCGATGCGATTCTTGGTCTGGCCACAGCGTTCTACGTGGACATTCTCCAGGAAGAACTGCAGAAAATTTCCCAGCGCCACGGCGTGCCGATGGCGCAACTCAACGGGCGGATCCAGAAGATTCCGGCGATCGCCCTGGGGCCGCCGCCGGCCCGGGACGCTTCGCTGTATCAAGTGGTGCATACCGAACCGCTGAACACGTTGCCGGCCTATGCCGCGTTGATCGACAAGATCCACAAGGCCGGTGGCGACAGAGGCGTGGATTCGACGGAAACCGCCATGGCGCCGGTGGCCAAGCGCGCCAGCCAACGGATGGAAGCCGAAATGCCCACCCGTGGCGCTGCCAGTGCTGTGGCGGCGGCGGCGGGCAAACTGGCCGGCGGCTTGATCACGGTGGGCGTGGCGGGGATCCGCGCGATCATCCAGGCCAACGACAGGCCGGACAGCGAAGCGCTGATCCGCAGCAGCCTGGGCAACACCTTCGACAAGGCCTGGGCGAAGCTACTGCAAAACCCGACCACCGGCGTCATGGCGGGCACGCTGTATTTGGCCGCGCAAATCGAGGGGAATCTGGCGGGGAGCGCTGAAGTACCGTCGGTCAGTTCGGGTAACGGTGCTGTCGATTGGAGCCCGGCGGAATCGACTACTCAGCAGATCGACCCCTAACCCAGCAGGAGAACGACCATGTCTTACGTCGATGGCTTTATCGCTGCAGTCCCCACCGCCAATCGGGAAAAATTCAAGAAACACGCGGAGGACGCTGCGGTGATCTTCAAGGAGAACGGCGCCCTGAGCGTCGTCGAGTGTTGGGGCGATGACGTGCCCGACGGCAAGGTGACCTCGTTCCCGATGGCGGTGAAACTCAAGGAGGACGAAACGGTGATCTTTTCCTGGATCATCTGGCCGGACAAGGCCACCCGCGATGCCGGGATGCAGAAACTGATGGACGATCCGCGCATGCAACCGGACGCCAATCCGATGCCGTTCGATGGCCAGCGCCTGATCTTTGGTGGGTTCAACATTATCGTGCAGGCGTAAAAAACCAGCGCAGGATCACTCCGGCGACGGGGTGATCCTGCAACTCTTGCGATCACGGATCTCGTTGTCCGTCGGCCGTTCCCGGACGAACTCGAAACGCGGCTCACCTTCGCTATAGTGAACCAGCCAGCCCCACTCCAGCTCGGACTCATTCTGGCCGGGTTGCGGCGGCATCGCCCACCATGGCTCTTTGCTGATGATCTCTCGCATGGCGCCCTCCGGTTGATTCGGTTGGTTCAACTATAACGTGCATGTCAGGAGGTGCCAGGCGTGAGCGACGAATCCCATGAGCCGTTCAAGCGGCTGTTCTTTGCCTTGGACTGCGGGGCGCTGCAGCGGCGGGCGATTGCCCAGTGGCGCGGCGCTTTGCAACTGCGCAGCGGACGGCCGGTGCCGGCGGAGAGTTTTCACCTGACGTTGAAGTTTCTGGGCGCGGTGGGTGTGGCGCAGATTGCCGATATCTGCACGGCGGCGGCGAAGGTGCGGGTGCCGGGCGTGGCGTTGCGGGTGGTGCTGGATAGAGTGGATGTGTGGCGCAAGCATGGGGTTTTGGTGCTGGCGTCGGAGCAGGCGCCGCCGGAGTTGTTGCGGCTGGTGTATGCGCTGGAGCAGGCGATGTTGCCGTTTGGATTTGAGGATTCGCCGAAGGAGTTTCGGCCGCATTTGACCTTGATGCGGGACTACCGATTGCCGGTGCCTGAGTCCGAGAAACCGCCCGAATTTATCCTGCGCGCCGAGCATTTCACGCTGTTCGAATCCCACAAGGGCCGCTATCGCGCGCTGGCCGAATGGCCGCTGATTGCCTAGTACAAAAAAAGGCGCCCGAGGGCGCCTGAAGTTCACCTTAACCGAGGAGCCAGGTGAGGCCGTTCGCAGGAAGTGCAGCGGTGGTAAGGCGCTGCGTGAACGGAAGAGGGGACAGCTGAAATTGATGTTGGATGTCAGGGCCTCTTCGCGAGCAGGCTCGCTCCCACAGGGGATCGTTGTCGTTCACAAGTCTGTGTTTCACCACGGACCCCTGTGGGAGCGGGCTTGCTCGCGAAAGCGGTGTGTCAGTCGCCATCGATGTTGGATGTGCCACCGTCTTCGCGAGCAAGCCCGCTCCCACATTAGAGCGGTGTGAACACACATTCCCTGTGGGAGCGAGCCTGCTCGCGAAGGCGTCTTCAAGCGAATTACTTCCCGAGCTTCACACGGGTCCAGCCTCGGGTCATGACCCGTTGAACACCAATCGGCATGTCCGGGATCGCATACAGCGTCGCCATCACAGCCTGCGACGGGTACGAGCCGGGATCATCACGAATCGCTTCATCCACCAACGGTGTCGCCGCGGCGTTGGCGTTGCTGTAGCCGATGTTGTTGGTGATCTCGGCGATGATGTCCGGGCGCATCAGGAAGTTCATGAACAGGTAGGCGTTATCGACGTTCGCCGCGTCCCGGGGGATGGCGACCATGTCATAGAAACTGCCGGCGCCTTCTTTCGGGATGCTGTAGTCGATCTTCACCGTGTCGCCGGCTTCCTTGGCGCGGGCCTTGGCCTGCAACACATCGCCGGAGTAACCCACGGCCACGCAGATGTTGCCGTTGGCCAGATCAGAGATGTACTTCGAAGAATGGAAGTACGCCACCGACGGCCGGATCTTCATGAACAACGCTTCAGCTTCGGCGATCTGCGCCTTGTCCTGGGAGTTCACCGGGTAGCCCAGATAGTGCAGGGCGGCCGGGAGCATCTCGGTGGGCGAATCAAGGAAACTGATGCCACAAGCTTTTAGCTTTTCCGCATTCTCCGGTTTGAACAGCAAATCCCAGGAATTGGTCGGCGCATTGGCCCCGAGCACTTCCTTGACCTTGGCAGGGTTGAAACCGATGCCGATCGAGCCCCACATGTACGGGAAGGCGTGAGCGTTATCCGGGTCGCTGGCCGAGGCGTTTTTCAGCAGCACCGGGTTGAGGTTTTTCCAGTTCGGCAGCTTCGATTTATCCAGCGTTTGATACACGCCAGCCTTGATCTGCTTGGCCAGGAAACTGTTGGACGGCACCACGATGTCGTAGCCGGATTTACCCGCGAGCAGGCGTGCCTCAAGGGTTTCATTGCTGTCGAACACATCGTAGGTCACGCGGATCCCGGTCTCGTCTTCGAACTTCTTGACCGTGTCCGGGGCGATGTAATCCGACCAGTTATAAACGCGCAGAACCTTGTCGTTGGCCTGGGCAACCGTCGCAAGGGCGCCCACTAAGGACAGTGTCAGCAGAGTCCTGCCAAACATTTTCATCGGTACAACTCCATTTCTTTTTTATTCAAATTGCGCAAAGCAAAAGTGCGGTGAACATAAAACCTGTAGCGAGGAAGCGGACACATCTTCTTGTAGGAGCTGTCGAGTGAAACGAGGCTGCGATCTTTTGATTTTAAGAAGCAATATCAAAAGATCGCAGCCTGCGGCAGCTCCTACATTAGGTCGTTGCCCCAACCATTTGCTTTTTCGGTTGTGTCCAAGACTCACTTGCCGTCTGGTCCATTGCTTCCTGGATCGCGCGTTTGCGGGTGGCTTCGGCGCGGCGGCTGAAGTACCAGACCATGAACGTCACGATCGAAACCGCGAGCAGAATCAGACTGGCCACCGCGTTGATCTCAGGTTTAACCCCCAGACGCACCGCCGAGAACACTTCCATCGGCAGCGTGGTGGAACCCGGCCCAGACACGAAACTCGCCAACACCAAATCATCCAGCGACAAAGCAAACGACATCATCCCGCCCGCCGCCAACGATGGCGCAATCATCGGAATGGTGATCAGGAAGAACACCTTCAACGGCCGCGCACCGAGGTCCATGGCTGCTTCTTCGATGGACAGATCCAGCTCACGCAAACGCGCCGAAACCACCACCGCCACATACGCCGCACAGAAAGTCGTGTGAGCAATCCAGATCGTCACCAGACCGCGTTCCTGCGGCCAGCCGATCAACTGCGCCATGGCCACGAACAACAGCAGTAACGACAGACCGGTGATCACTTCCGGCATCACCAACGGCGCCGTCACCAAACCACCGAACAGCGTGCGGCCCTTGAAGCGGGTCACGCGAGTCAGCACGAATGCCGCCAACGTCCCCAGCGCCACCGCCGCAATCGCGGTGTAGCAGGCGATTTCCAGGGAGCGCACCACCGAGCCCATCAGTTGCGTGTTGTCGAGCAAACCGACGTACCACTTCACCGACCAGCCGCCCCACACCGTCACCAGTTTCGAAGCGTTGAACGAGTAGATCACCAGGATCAGCATCGGCAGGTAGATAAACGACAGGCCGAAAATCAGCATGAACTTTGAAAATCCGAAGCGTTTCATCCCCGTGCCTCCATCTCTTTGGCCTGGCTGCGGTTGAACAGCAGAATCGGCACAATCAGGATCAACAGCATCACCACCGCCAGGGCAGACGCCACCGGCCAGTCGCGGTTATTGAAGAACTCTTGCCACAGCACACGGCCGATCATAAGCGTCTCAGGGCCGCCCAACAGTTCCGGAATCACGAACTCGCCGACCACCGGAATAAACACCAGCATGCAACCGGCGATGATGCCGTTCTTGGCCAGCGGCACGGTGATTTTCCAGAAGTTGTTGAAGTTGCTCGAACCCAGGTCCGATGCGGCTTCCAGCAGGCTGCCGTCGTGTTTCACCAGGTTGGCGTAGAGCGGCAACACCATGAATGGCAGATACGCATAGACCACACCGATATACACGGCCGTATTGGTGTTGAGGATCTCGATCGGGTGATCGGTGATCCCGGTCCACATCAGAAATGCGTTGAGCAAACCGTTGTTGCTGAGGATGCCCATCCACGCATACACGCGGATCAGAATCGCGGTCCAGGTCGGCATCATGATCAACAACATCAGGACGTTCTGCGTTTCCTTTTTCGCTTTGGTGATCGCGTAGGCCATCGGGAAACCAATCACCAGACACATCAGCGTGCTGAAAAGCGCAACCTTCAACGAACCGAGGTACGCCGAGATGTACAGCTCATCCTGAGTCAGCAACGAGTAGTTGCCGAGGTTCAGCAGCAGCTGGAATTTCTGCTCGGCGAAGGTGTAGATCTCCGAGTACGGCGGAATCGCCAGCGCCGCTTCCGAGAAGCTGATTTTCATGACCAGAAAGAACGGCAGCATGAAGAACAGGAACAGCCAGATGAACGGAATGCCGATCACCAGTTTGCGCCCGCTGGGGACCAGTCTTAGAAATTGCTGATTGAAGGTTTTCATGAGCGCAGTACCACGCCGCTGTCGTCTTCCCACCACACGTAGACCTTGTCGTCCCAGGTCGGACGCGCGCCCCGGCGTTCGGCGTTGGCCATGAACGACTGCACGACTTTGCCGCCAGGCAATTCGACGTAGAACACCGAGTGGCCGCCGAGGTAGGCGATGTCATGCACTTTGCCTTGGGACCAGTTGTAGCGCTGCTCCGGCTTGAGCGTGCTGACCAGCATTTTTTCCGGGCGGATGGCGTAGGTGATCGACTTGTCCTGCACCGAAGTGCTGACGCCGTGGCCGACGTAAATCTTCTGTTCCAGATCCGGGCTGTGGATGATCGCGTGACCTTCCAGGTCCTCGACAACGGTGCCGTCGAAGGCGTTCACGTTGCCGATGAATTCGCAGACCATGCGGCTGACCGGCGCTTCGTAGATGTCAACCGGGCTGCCGATCTGGGCGATCCAGCCGAGGTGCATGATCGCGATGCGTTCAGCCATGGTCATGGCTTCTTCCTGGTCGTGGGTCACCATCACGCAGGTCACGCCGACCCGTTCGATGATCTGCACCAGTTCCAGTTGCATCTGCGAGCGCAGCTTCTTATCCAGCGCGCCCATGGGTTCGTCGAGCAACAGCAGCTTCGGACGCTTGGCCAGGGAGCGGGCGAGGGCGACGCGCTGACGCTGGCCGCCGGACAACTGATGGGGTTTGCGTTTGGCGTATTGGGTCATGTGCACCAGGCGCAGCATCTCTTCGACGCGGGCGTCGATTTCGCTGGCGGACAACCGATCCTGTTTCAGGCCGAAGGCGATGTTCTGCGCCACCGTCATGTGCGGGAACAGCGCGTAGGACTGGAACATCATGTTGATCGGCCGCTCGTAGGGCGGCATGTCGGTGATGTCGACACCGTCGAGCAAGATCCGCCCTTCGGTCGGGCGTTCGAAACCGGCGAGCATGCGCAGCAGGGTCGATTTGCCCGAGCCGGAACCACCGAGCAGGGCGAAGATTTCGCCTTGATGGATCTCCAGGGACACATCGTCCACGGCGGTGGTTTCGTCGAACTTCTTGGTCACGCGATCGATTTTCACCAAGACCTTTTTCGGGGCCTGGTGACCTTCAAGAGCCTTCCTGTAAGTGCTGGAGGCATTTGCCATGTGAAACTCCCAACAGGTTTCAGTCGTCGGGCCAACGCGGCCTGACTTAATAGTTGATTGCAAGCCCGGGATGCCGGTCGGCGCTGGCCCTTGTAGGAGCGAGGCTTGCCCGCGAAGACGGTGTGTCAGTCGACATAATCGTTGCCTGATACACCGCCTTCGCGAGCAAGCTTCGCTCCTACAGGAGATTGCGCTTGCTGACCGCTCGGGCTTATTCGGCGCCGCCGTCCTGGCTGCCTGGTGGTGCTTGTTGTTGTCTTGTTTCGTTTTTTACGCGTGAAGAAGCAGCGCGCGTCGGCGCAGCCGCCCGTTCACGAGGGCAGTTAAATTGTTGGATGAGGATTTAAGTCGTCAGCGTTTTTTACGTAGCGCCGCCCGTTGCCGGCATGCGTCGCCAAACGCCTGGAAAATACTTAAATACTGAGGGTTCGAAAGCACCTGCCATTCCGGGTGCCATTGCACACCGACGGCGAAGGTCGGGCTGTGGTCCACCGAGATCGCCTCGATCAAACCGTCCGGCGCCACCGCCTCGCAACGCAGGCCCGGCGCCAGTCGATCGATGCCCTGGCTATGAATCGAATTGACCATGAACTCGGCGGGCAACTCCAGCGCTTCAAACATGCCGCCCGGTTGCACGGTGACCGCATGGGCCGGCGCGTATTGCACCGCCAATTCCGGACTGTCCGCTTCACGGTGATCGAGCATGCCCGGCAGCTCGTGGACCTTCTGATGCAGGCTGCCGCCGAACGCCACGTTCATTTCCTGGAAGCCACGGCAGATACCGAGCACCGGCACGCCGGCGGCAATCGCTGCACGCAATAAAGGAAGAGTCGTGGCGTCCCGCGCCGGATCGTGATCCGTGCCGGGAGCGCTGGCCGGGCCTTGATAGTGGAAGGGCTCCACATTCGATGGCGAGCCGGTCAGCAACAGACCGTCGAGCTGCGCGAGCAGGTCCTCGATTTCGGTCAGTTCGCCCAGGGAAGGAATGACCACGGGCAGCCCCAGAGCCGCGACGCTGACAGCACGCAAGTACTTGTCGCCGCTGACGTGGTAGGGGTGCAGGCCAATTTGTTTGACGCACGCTGTAACGCCGATCAATGGCTTGAATGCCATTTTTATCACCTCGAAGTTTCACACTTGAACGAGCTTTTCCGGAGCTTAGCCTTGTTGATTTTAATTAACAACTCTCATGTAAAAAATTCTAAACGCCGATCGTCTGATCTCGAGGATTTACGCGGTGCGCGGGACGTATCTGGCACTCTCGTGCCCATAAAAGGCCCGAAAATAAAGGTTGAAAGGCCAAGTGTTCGCTATTGACTTCACTTTGCCTTTCGGATTGACTGGGCTCGCAACAAGGTAGTGAACATAATAATTAACAGCTAATAGGTGCATCATGTCGGTCCCTCTGCGTACCGTTCAACTCAACGAAGCAAACGCATTCCTTAAGAAATATCCTGAGGTTTTGTACGTCGACCTTCTGATTGCGGATATGAACGGTGTGGTGCGCGGCAAGCGCATCGAACGCACCAGTCTTCATAAGGTTTACGAAAAAGGCATCAACCTCCCGGCGTCACTGTTTGCCCTGGACATCAACGGTTCTACGGTGGAAAGCACCGGCCTGGGTCTGGACATCGGCGACTCGGATCGAATCTGCTACCCCATCCCTGACACCCTGAGCATTGAGCCGTGGCAGAAACGCCCGACTGCGCAATTGCTGATGACCATGCACGAACTCGAAGGCCAGCCGTTCTTCGCCGACCCTCGGGAAGTGCTGGCGAATGTGGTGCGCAAATTTGACGAACTCGGCCTGACCATCTGCGCGGCGTTCGAGCTGGAGTTCTACCTGATCGACCAGGACAACGTGAACGGCCGTCCGCAGTCGCCGCGTTCGCCGGTATCGGGCAAGCGTCCGGTGTCGACTCAGGTGTACTTGATCGATGACCTCGACGAATACGTCGATTGCCTGCAAGACATCCTCGAAGGCGCGAAAGAGCAGGGCATTCCTGCGGACGCCATCGTCAAGGAAAGCGCCCCGGCGCAGTTCGAAGTCAACCTGCATCACGTCAACGACCCGATCAAGGCCTGCGACTACGCGGTGTTGCTCAAGCGTCTGGTGAAGAACATTGCCTACGACCACGAGATGGACACCACGTTTATGGCCAAGCCGTATCCGGGCCAGGCGGGCAACGGTTTGCACGTGCACATTTCGATACTCGACAAAGAAGGCAACAACATCTTTGCCAGCGAGGATCCCGAGCAGAACGCCGCGCTGCGACACGCGATCGGCGGTGTGCTCGAGACCCTGCCGGCGCAGATGGCCTTCCTGTGCCCGAACGTCAACTCGTACCGCCGCTTCGGCGCGCAGTTCTACGTACCGAACTCGCCGAGCTGGGGCATCGACAACCGTACCGTTGCGGTACGCGTGCCAACCGGTTCGGCGGACTCGGTGCGCATCGAGCACCGCGTGGCCGGCGCCGATGCCAACCCGTACCTGTTGATGGCGTCGGTTCTGGCCGGTATTCACCACGGCCTGACCAACGAAATCGAGCCGGGCCCACCGGTGGAAGGCAACAGTTACGAGCAGAACGAGCAAAGCCTGCCGAACAACCTGCGCGACGCACTGCGCGAGCTGGACGACAGCGAAGTCATGGCCAAATACATCGACCCGCTCTACATCGACGTGTTCGTGGCGTGCAAGGAAAGCGAACTGGCCGAGTTCGAAAACTCCATCTCGGACCTTGAGTACAACTGGTATTTGCACACCGTTTAACGGCTAGCGAATCACCCTGTAGGAGCTGCCGAAGGCTGCGATCTTTTGATTTTGCTTTTCAAGATCAAGATCAAAAGATCGCAGCCTTCGGCAGCTCCTACGGTGGATTTGTGTCGTTCACAAAAGCTGTGAACAACACCGATCCAATGTGGGAGCGGGCTTGCTCGCGAAGAGGCCGGCACAGCCAACATAGATGTCGCCTGACACACCGCCTTCGCGAGCAAGCCCGCTCCCACAGGGGATTGCATTGCACGTTTTAACTGACGATCACTTACTCCTCTGCGTCGAGTCACAACAATGACAAACACTCGCAGCGACTGGGAACAACGCTTCCAGTCCTTATCCATCGAAGGCCGCGCGTTTATCGACGGTCAATATCGCTCGGCACTCAGCGGCGATACCTTCGAATGCATCAGCCCGGTCGACGGTCGTTTCCTGGCCAACGTCGCCAGCACCGACGAAGCCGATGCCAACGCGGCAGTCGCCGTCGCGCGCCAGACTTTCGAGTCCGGCGTCTGGGCCAAACAGGCACCCGCCGAGCGCAAACGCATCCTGATCCGCTTCGCCGATCTGATCCTGGCCAACCAGGAAGAATTGGCCCTGCTCGAAACCCTCGACATGGGCAAGCCGATCAGCGATTCCATGAGCATCGACATCCCGGCGACCGCCAACGCGATCCGCTGGAGCGCCGAAGCCATCGACAAGATCTACGACGAAGTCGCCGCCACCCCGCACGATCAACTCGGCCTGATCACCCGCGAACCAACGGGTGTGGTCGCCGCCATCGTGCCGTGGAACTTCCCGTTGATCATGGCCAGCTGGAAGTTCGCCCCGGCCCTGGCCGCCGGCAACTCGTTCATCCTCAAGCCTTCGGAAAAGTCGCCACTGACCGCGATCCGCATCGCGCAACTGGCGCTGGACGCAGGCATCCCGAAAGGTGTGTTCAACGTGCTGCCGGGCTACGGCCACACCGTCGGCAAGGCGCTGGCGTTGCACATGGACGTCGACGTGCTGGCCTTCACCGGCTCCACCGCGATTGCCAAGCAACTGCTGATCTACGCCGGGCAAAGCAACATGAAACGCGTTTGGCTCGAAGCTGGGGGGAAGAGTCCAAACGTGGTGTTCGCCGACGCGCCGGATTTGCGCGCGGCAGCACAAGCGGCGGCGGGGGCGATTGCCTTCAATCAGGGCGAAGTCTGCACCGCCGGTTCGCGGTTGCTGGTGGAGCGCTCGATTCGCGAGCAGTTCATTCCGCTGCTGGTGGAAGCGCTGCACGCCTGGAAACCGGGGCACGCCCTCGATCCGGACACCAGCGTCGGCGCGGTCGTCGATCAGCGTCAACTGGACAACGTGTTGCGCTATATCCAGGTCGGCAAAGACCAGGGCGCGCAACTGATCGCCGGCGGCAGCCGCACCCTCGAAAGCACCGGTGGCCTGTACGTGGAGCCGGCGATTTTCGACGGCGTGACCAACGCCATGACCATCGCCCAGGAAGAAATCTTCGGCCCGGTGTTGTCGCTGATCACCTTCGACACCGAGGAAGAAGCGCTGGCCATCGCCAACGACAGCATCTTCGGTCTGGCCGCCGGCGTGTGGACCAGCAACCTGAGCAAGGCCCACACCTTCGCCCGTGGCTTGCGCGCCGGCAGCGTCTGGGTCAACCAGTACGACGGCGGCGACATGACCGCGCCGTTCGGCGGGTTCAAGCAGTCGGGTAACGGTCGGGACAAATCGCTGCATGCGTTCGACAAATACACCGAACTCAAAGCGACCTGGATCAAGCTCTAAGACCTTTACAGCGGCGGTCGCAGGCCAGCCTGCGGCCATCGGAGAAACGTATGAAACCAACAACACATGTAAACAGCTACTACGCCGCCACCCGTAACTTCACCGGCGAATTCCCGGTGCTGGAACAAGCGGTGGACTGTGACGTCTGCGTGATCGGCGCCGGCTACACCGGTTTGTCCTCGGCGTTGTTCCTCTGCGAAGCGGGCTACAGCGTGACCGTGCTCGAAGCTGCCAAAGTCGGCTTCGGTGCCAGCGGTCGCAACGGCGGCCAACTGGTCAACTCCTACAGCCGCGACGTCGACGTGATCGAAGAACGCTACGGCGACAAAACCGCTGAAGTCCTCGGCAGCATGATCTTCGAAGGCGCCGACATCATCCGTTCGCGCATCCAGCACTACGACATCCAGTGCGACTACAAGCCCGGTGGCATCTTCGCCGCGCTGAACAAAAAGCAACTCAAAGGCCTGGCCGAGCAGAAAAGCAGCTGGGAGCGTTACGGCAACAAAAACCTGAAAATGCTCGACGCGGCGGACATCCGGCGCGAAGTCGGTTGCGACAACTACGTCGGCGGCCTGCTCGACATGCAGGGCGGCCACATTCACCCGCTGAACCTGGCCCTCGGCGAAGCCTCGGCCATCATCGGCCTGGGCGGCAAAATCTACGAACAATCGGCAGCGGTGGAAATCACCTACGGCGAACCGATCACCGTGCGCACCGCCAAAGGCGTGGTCCGCGCCAAATACCTGCTGATCGCCGGCAACGCCTACCTGCCGCAAGACCTCGACAACCGCGTCACGCGCAAAAGCATGCCCTGCGGCTCGCAAATCGTCGTCACCGAACCGTTGTCCGAACAGGTTGCGCGCAGCCTGATCAAAAACAACTACTGCGTCGAAGACTGCAACTACCTGCTCGATTACTACCGCCTCACCGCCGACAACCGCCTGCTGTACGGTGGCGGCGTGGTCTACGGCGCCCGCGAGCCGGACGACATCGAACAACTGATCAAACCGAAAATCCTCAAGACCTTCCCGCAACTGAAGGACGTGAAAATCGACTACCGCTGGACCGGCAACTTCCTGCTGACCATGTCACGCATGCCGCAATTCGGCCGCATCGAGAAAAACGCCTATTACATGCAAGGCTACAGCGGCCACGGCGTCACCTGCTCCCACCTGGCCGGCAAACTGATTTCGGAAATGATCCGTGGCGACGCCGAACGCTTCGACGCCTTCGCCTCGCTGCCGCACATGCCCATGCTCGGCGGCCGCACCTTCTCGGCGCCACTCACCGCCATGGGCGCCGCGTACTACTCGTTGCGCGACCGGTTCGGTATCTAAACCATCACGCAATCCCCCTGTGGAAAACAATCCCTGTGGGAGCGGGCTTGCTCGCGAAAGCGGCGTATAAGTCACTATCAATGTGGCTGACCCACCCCCTTCGCGAGCAAGCCCGCTCCCACAGGAGATCCATACCAGACACAAAATCCTGCGCCAAACCCGGGTCAAACCTGTGGGAAAGAGCCTGCTCGCGAAGAGGTCATATCAGCCACAGTAATGTTGTCTGAAACACCGCTTTCGCGAGCAGGCTCACTCCCACAGCCAACGCACCAAAAAAGACCAATACCAGGCCCGGCAGCCTTTTTATCCCCCCACCCATCGAAGCTGCTGAGCAACACGAACAAACGTGATTTAATACCCGCCTTTCACGTTTCTGGGACAGGGAAGCGGTGTTCCTCGCGGCCAAAAGTCGCCCGCCATCCACCCCCATAACCCCTTAAGTAGTTCACACATAAGGCTGTCATGGACACGGGCTCACGACTCAAATTAGTACGCGAAAGCTACAAACTGTCCCAGCGCGAGCTGGCCCGCCGTAGCGGCGTCACCAATGCCACCATTTCCCTGATCGAACAAAATCGCGTCAGCCCCTCCGTCAGCTCCCTCAAAAAACTGCTCGAAGGCATACCGATGTCTTTGGCGGACTTCTTCACCTTTGATCAACCGCCGCGCGAGCATCAATACGTATTTCGAGCGAATGAACAGCCAGACCTCGGCCGTCATGGCCTGCGATTGCTGCTGATCGGCGCTTCCGTGCCGAGCCGGCAGATGCGCTTGCTGCGCGAGCAATACGCGCCTGGGGCGAGTTCGGGCGAGGAACCGATCGTTCACTCGGAAGGCGAGGAGTGCGGTCTGGTGACGCGCGGGACGGTTGAGCTCACCGTTGATGGGCAGATCAGTGTGCTGAACGCCGGGGATGGGTATTACTTCCCGACGACGCTGCCGCATCGGTTTCGGAATATTGGCCAGGATGAGGCAGAAATCATCAGCGCGAACACCCCGGCTAACTTCTGATATCAAAAACGGACACTGACCTGTAGCAACTTTCATCCGTTGCTGCAGGCATCCTTTCAAAGTAAATGGATTTACCGCATGACTACCCAACGTATCCGCGCACTAGCGCTCTGTGTCTTCCATCACGATGGAAAGATACTGGTCAACAAATTCACCGACCCCGTCACCCAACAGACCTTCTTCCGGCCGATCGGCGGAGGAATCGACTTCGGCGAGACCAGCGCCCAAGCCGTTGTGCGAGAGGTGCAGGAAGAACTCGGTTTGCCGATCACCGATGTCCGATTGATCGGCACGCTTGAAAGCCTGTTTACGTATGCCGGTAAGCCTGGGCACGAGATTGTGCGGGTTTATGATGCGAGGTTTGTGGATTCGGGGGTCTACGAATTGCCGTATTTGAATGCTCAAGAGAGTGATGGTGCTGCGTTTACTGCGGCGTGGCATTCTTCCGCGAGCTTTACTGGCAAATCGTCGTTGGTGCCTGATGGGCTTTACGATTTGCTGAAGAAAATTGCATTGCTGGACTGAAGCCCATTAGAGAAAGAGAGTGTATTTATTTGCCCCCAAATTGACTACCTGGATCATCCAAAAACATGAACATGATTTGCTCCTCCATGACCGCTTCCGGCGGGCCATGAGGTCGCGCGCTCATAAGTGTTGACGCCGTTACCAAAGCCACGCCAGAAATGGACGGGGCTTTTTAGTTCTTCGTCCATTGATGATTAACGAAGAAAGAAATGTTTGAGATCTGATGTGCCAAACCGAGCGGCGCCCAAACTTTTTTCGACGTTTTGAATACCCTCTAGGTCTGGTTTTTTGGTGACTTGCTTTTGTATCGTTGGGAAAAATACGTAAGAAAAAAAGAAGTGGTGTGTAGGGCTCTTCGGATCTTCGTTATTTTATGTCGTTTGTTAGAGTGAGTAATAGAAATGATATGGTTATGATTTTGGGTGTATGCACTAATTGTATCGAAGCTTAAAAAAGCTATCAGGCTGTCTGAGGGGGAATAATGCGGTTGCGGGTTTTTTTTTACTGTTCTGATTTCGGATTTACTAGCTGTTATGCTTTCAATGTTTTATGCGGAATTGCTTGCGTGGTTAATAGTAAGAGTGGTCCCTTTGCGACCTTGATTATAATTAATTCAACTTTTGTTCTGGCGAATGTTTATGCGTTTTCGAGATGTAAAATACTATCTTTGGGTGTGTCCGCTTATTTTAGCCTGCTCGGCGTTTTACACGGTAATACTTATGGCTTTGATAAGGTACATGATTGAATTGGAGGGTGTGTATTTTAGAATTGCTTGGGTTGTATCTTATTTGGTAATAAGCGCTTTTGGGTTAGTCTATTATGCTCCAAGAATGCGAAGCGCATGGGTCGGCGACCCAATGGAGGAAAAATACACTAGTAAGCTTGCTTCTTGTATCGGTATTATTGTTGGTGCTGCAACGTTTACAGTGATCTTTATTTCACAAATAGAAAAAATAGATTTTTTTAATGAGATACCATTTTTCGTTGTTTTTAGTGCAGCGTTTATGATTTTTGCGGGCGTAATGTCTATATTTAGTTTTTGTGTCTGGAAACCAGGTAGACGGCGATAAAGACTGTTAATTTGATTGTTCTTGATGCTGGTCTTTACCTTTGTTAGATTTGATTTCCTCATTCATTGTTTTTATTGTAATGGCGTCGATTAGAGTCTCAAAAGCTAAAGCCAATCCCCCCATCTGTTTGTATGCTCGTTCGTAGTTTATAGGGTCACGTTCAAATAGTTGCACGGAGCCAGGTTTGCGAACGAGTTTCGACATGCCGTACACAGATAACATCAAGTCGACGGAATAGTAATTCATGTTGCCCTCGTGGATGCTTTCCGATTGGTCCTGATAAAACTTTCGAACAGGTCCAATGACGCCTGGTGTGTCAGGGCCGTTGTAGATGTTTCCCACGCCTTCATAGATGTTATTAAAGCCATGCGCAATATACGGAACTCCAGGCATAAGCCCAATACCTCTAGAGTTCGCCAAGGTCGAAAGCCCTGCCTAAAACTGTATCGCTCCAGCCAAGACTCCTGCACTATTTTGGGCATAGAACAATACCTTTGAAGATAAATCAGTATATTCCTCTCTTATCTCTTGTATCCCTTGGATAGCACTGAGAATCCCTTCATCAACAGCCTGGATGATTTCGTTAACATAGGTAGAAACAACATGGCTGAATTGCATTCGAGCAAAACCATCATAAAGATGCATTGCGCCAATAGAACAACCAAAAGCTACCAAGTCAGACGCAGCCCTAGTCACATCGTGAATATCACAAGTCTCCTCACTCATCTTCATTTCCCCAAGTACTGTAAGCGCTTGTACCCGCTTGAACATGCGTCCAACTGATATCTCGATAACGAATGGATACCATCTCTTGTGGTTGAGCATCGTTCATATGTATGGCATGAGGCACTTGAAAGTTTAGGTGAGCAATCTTCGCGCCGGTCAATCGGATTGAATAATACTTATCCTGGCCGCCCACTGGTGATGTTCGATAAAAATGGATCGTACATTCCACTTCTTCACGTTCATGAAGCGCACTCGCCAGCAGTGGGGAGGATTTATCGATGTTCTTGGTGATCATGATAGGCAGGTGCTTGCCGCGATTGCCTGATACTCCGCCGTCATTACCTGTGATCATGTTGTGCGAATAGGCCAAGATCATGATTTCATCTTCGTGGCCAATTTGACATTTGTTACCGATGGAGCTTGTGCTTGAACAACCTGCAGAAATCAAACCTTGCCGCTTGCCCGTAATACTCATGTAACCGTGATTCGCCATGCGTGACACTCCCATTTAGTTGCTTGATCGATCTATTTCAAGAGTAACAAGTGCTCTGTCAGAATGGATCTGGTGTAATTGAGTGCATCAAAGAGTTCGGAGTTTTCTTACGAAGAACAAAGAAAAGCTCGATAGAAGAACCCTACAACTCTGCGCAATGGTCACCAGATTGAATGCGCATCAGCGCGGATCGAAAACGAGATTACGATCGCATTGTTGCCGGGTTGACAGACCGGATCATCCCAAACACTATCGACCCATGACCTACACACGCCACATGAACATGATGTGCTCCTCCATGACCGCTTCCGGCGGGCCATGAGGTCACGCGTTCATAGGATTTGACGCAGTTACCCAAAGCCCCGCCAGAAATGGACGGGGCTTTTTAGTTCTTCGCCCATTGATGGCTGATGGAGAAAGAGATGTTTGAGATCAGACGCGCCACACCGAGCGATGCGCAAATTGCGTTCGAGATACGCCTTCAAGCGATACGGCATCAATGCATTGGGGCCTACACCGAAGAGCAAATGCTTGCCTGGACGGCAGGGGTTGCTAAGGATGGGTATGACATCCTGATGGACAAGCACTTTTATCTGGGTTGTATTGACGGTGAGCCGGTAGCGACGGGGATGCTGGGTCTGGAGAGTAGAGAAATTGGTGCGATCTTTGTGCTGCCGGGGTTTATGCAGCGAGGTATCGGTTTGAAAATCCTCAATCACCTAGAAGGTCTGGCGCGGGATTTGGGGCTGGAGGAGGTCAATCTGGATGCCACGTTGAACGCGACTGAGTTTTATCGGCGGTGTGGTTATATCGGTGATGAACTGGCTACTTACCATTCACCTTCTGGGCTTCAGTTAGCTTGTGTGCCGATGCTGAAACGGCTCTTATGAGTTTGAGTGAGTGAATTACGTTTCCGAAATCATTTGATTATGAAAGGGGCAGAACGCATCTGCCCTGTAATCTTTATTTTCCGAGTCTTAAATGCTGGAGGTCACACGGCTGATGATACTGTCGCTATGTTGAATAGCAGTAATAGCTGATTGCATAAAGATAGGGTTTGGAGGTTGGGTTGGAGATACTAAATGGTTTTTAAAATTTTTCCAGTATTCAGCTGCTTCTACACCAATAGGATCGAATACTTTTTTTGCTGCTGGAAAATATAAAGTTAATGACATCGTGATTTCAGCCAGATGTTCATTTATATTGTCATAGTTTTTATTGAAATCTGTGAGCGCGCTTGGGCCAGAAGCCATGTCCAACTTTGTAATTGAAATTTTTGTGGATAATAGATATAAATTTTTGAGTGTTTCTTCGCGTTTAACTCGCAGAATCTCGCCGGCGAGTAGCGCCTTTTCCTGCTCCGACTTTTTTCGCGCCAGATAAAAATTTACATAGGCGGTAATTGCAGTTGCAATGATCGCCGCCACAAATGCAATAATGCCCGCTTGAAGTCTAACGTCCACGGTGCTTCCTCTAATTTAAAAATGATATTAGTCGATGTTCTTAATGGTTTCATTTGAGCGCCTAATCAGGCGACCAAATATAAAATCGCTGATAGTTTCGTATGTTTGACATGTTCCTCTCCTTGAACGGTGGAAAACGCCCCTGGCAGTGGCGCCGTGCCAGCATGCCACAAGAAGATGTGGAAGAGGTAGGACGTGATTCCAATGTCTGGAAGAGATATCGAGGGGACTAGGGGCTGTAGCCAAAGGCATAAGCCAAAACCCGCAAAAAATACGGGTTTTTGCGGCTCAAATTTGATTGCTGATACTACGATGCATCAAACCCACGCTGCTCAATCACCCGAAACACGTCATGCACATCCCGGATCAGGATCAAGGCGATGTTGGTGACGGTGTTGATGTCGTTTTCGGCGTAGTCCGGCAGGCTGGTGCAGGCCATGAGGTTGAGGTATTTGAGGACGGCGTTGAGGCGTTCGCTGACGCAGTTGTGGAGTTCGCGGATGGGGGCGTCGTTGTCGATTAGGAGGACGGGGTAGTCGGTGGCGAATTGGGACATGGGTGTGAAGCGGCGGGGCGGATTGTTCGTAGTCATGAGTTTCGATTCTTTATTGGGTGTATGAACTGCCACCTTTTTGCTGCGAAACAAAATGGGTGGCAACTGTGCGTGGGTTCGCAGACCAAGGCAGAATCAAACCCGGCAGACCCGTAGGTCTCCCACGCACAGTCGCCATAAAGTGAGAAGCAGGCGTAGCACGCCTGGGTGTCTCATGACTGAGCAGGATTGATTCTATTCGGTAGGGCTGCGAAACCCTATCGCCAATTGCTGTGGCGACGGGTCGAATATAGGTGTCGACTTTGGTGCTCGCAACCGGGGTGTAGGACGCCTTTTAGGTCATCGAGGCGAAGGGGATTTGCTACGTTCCGCGACGAAACCCTTGTGGGCTGGGCGTTCGGAAATGTCTGAGGAAATAAGTGGCAGCGGATTGGGGCTGCTTCGCATCCCAGCGGGAGCAAGCTCCCTCGCCACAAAGGGTGTTTTCCTACGTGGTTTTCAGACGTGAAGATCAAAAGATCGCAGCCTTCGGGAGCTCCTACTTGGGTTGCGGGATATTCAGAAATTATGAAGCCCCGAATGTTCGGGGCTTTTTTGGAGGGTTGGGCTATTGCGCGCTATGGGTGCTGTGTTTCGGCCCGGCGAGTGCCCAGGCGATGAGGCCGATCAGCGGCACGAAGACGATGACGACGATCCATACGCCTTTGTTGTCGATCTTGCTGCCGCTTTTGATCACTTTGTTGATCGCCCACAATTCAATCACCACCAGTATTGCCGCGAGTGCGATCCAGACGTATTCGATTTGCATTAGCCACCTCCTGAAAGTCATTTCATTAGGCGGGCGGTGGTGGTGAGGGTTCATTTCTTTTTGTCAGGCGGATGCGGCCTTGCATCCGCCTGCTGTCGTCATTACACGGCGCTGCGAATCACTTCAATGATTCGCTGGGCGATGTATTCCACGTGGGTTTCCATCGCGAAGTGCCCGGTATCCAGCAATTCCACTACCGCATTCGGGTTGTCTCGCTTGAACGCTTCTGCGCCTGGCGGGATGAAGAATGGGTCGTGTTTGCCCCAGATGGCCAGGGTTGGCAGTTGGGTTTCGCGGAAGAAGCGTTGGAAGTCGGGGTAGCGTTTGAGGTTGTTGGCGTAGTCGAGGAACAGGTCGAGTTGGATGTCTTTGTTGCCGGGCCGTTCCAGCAGCAGGGCGTCGAGGGTGTAGGACTCGGGGGCGATGAGTTCGGGGTGGCTGACGCCGTGTTCGTACTGCCAGCGGGTGCCTTCCAGGTGCAGGACCGCGTCGGCGATGGCTTGGCGGTTGGTGGCGTTCGGTTCGGCCCAGTAGGTTTTGATCGGGGCCCAGGCGTCGCCGAGGCCTTCGAGGTAGGCGTTGCCGTTTTGTGAGATGAGGGCGGTCATGCGTTCCGGGTGTTTGACGGCGAGGCGCAGGCCGGTGGGGGCGCCGTAGTCGAAGACGAACATGGCGTAGCGTTTGAGGCCCAGGGTGTCGACGAAGTGTTCGAGGGTTTGGGCGAGGGCGTCGAAGCTGTAGACGTAGTCGCGCTCGGCGGGCACTTGGGTGAAGCCGAAGCCGGGCAGGTCGGGGGCGATGATGTGGAAGTGCTGCGAGAGCAGCGGGATGAGTTGGCGGAATTGGTGGGATGAACTGGGGAAACCGTGGAGCAGGAGCAGGGTTGGCTGGGTGGGCTCGCCGGCTTCGCGGTAGAAGACGTTGATGCCGTCGGCGTGGGCGAATTTGTAGGTGATGGTTGGGGTGTTCATGGTGGCGGACCTCGTAACCTGTTGGATGGGGTTTAGGCGGTTTCGAGTAAGACTGTTGCATGGGATTTGTAACCTGTCAAAGTAATTTTGAAGGGTTACTGCTTTTTTGTGGCAGACACAAAAACCTGTGGGAGCGAGCCTGCTCGCGAATGCGGAGTGTCAGGCAACATCAATGTCGACTGGTACACCGTATTCGCGAGCAGGCTCGCTCCCACAGGGGTTCTCTACAAGTTTTGAGATTTAGGCGCCCAAGTTTTTCTGGCGTTCGCGGTGGGCGGCGGCTTTGGCGCGGTTGCCGCACACGGCCATGCTGCACCAGCGGCGTTTTCGGCCTCGGGTGTGGTCGACGAACATCAGGGTGCAGGCGTGGCCTTCGCAGCATTTCACGTTGGAAAAATCTTCGGTGCTCACGAACTGCGCGAGCACTTCGCCCAGTGGCAGCAGCAGGGAATCCGGGCTACGCCAGCGGCGTTGCAGCTGTGCGGCGAGGGTCGGTGTGTCGCCGGTTTGCAGGGTGATTTGGGTGTATTTCTCGTCGCGTTCGAGCAGGCGATTCAGGGCATCCAGCTCGGTCAGTACCGAGGCGTCCAGCGGTTTGCCTTTGTATTTCAGGACGAAGCCGCGAAACCATTCCCGCAGCGAACGCGCCTGGGCCGCGACGTTTTCCAATTCGCCGGGCATCGCCTGGGCCTGGAGGCGTTCCAGCACGGCGTCTTCGACCCAGCCAGATTGTTTCAGCCAGTCCAGCCAACCCGCGCCGTCGTCGATCCAGTCGACCGGTTCATCGATGGGCGTCGCGATCGAGTTCAGAAAGTCCAGGGCGGGGGCGTCGGCGACGAAGATGGCCGGACCGCGAGGTGTGCTGCTCATGAGGGTGTCCACCAAAGCCTTGATTAATATTGGTCAGCGTAACCACTCAAAATGTCTTTGACAAGTTACTGATCGCTACATAACCTCTTAATCAGCTTCAGTGCGGTTATGCAGATGTGCCGCCGAAGCGACCCCAAAAACAATCAATCCTGGGATAGACGTCATGAAAGCGATCGTTCTTGAGAAATTCGGCGGCCTCGACAGTTTGGTTTACAGAGACATTCCTGAGCCTGAAGCGCTGTCCGGTCATGTGGTGATTGAGATCAAGGCCTTCGGCATCAACCACGCGGAGATGCACATGCGTCGCGGCGAGTGGGCCGAGGCGGCGCCGGTGTCAGGCATTGAGTGCGTGGGGCTGGTGAAGTCGTGTCCCGGTGGCGAGTTTGCGGTGGGGGCTAAAGTCGCGGCGCTGATGGGCGGATTGGGCCGGACCATCAATGGTAGCTACGCGCAGTACACCCGGGCGCCGGCGTCGAATGTGGCGCTGATCGAGGCGGATTTGCCTTGGTCGGAGCTTGCGGCGATTCCGGAAACTTATGCCACGGCGTGGACTTGTCTGTTTCGCAATCTTGAGCTGGTCAAAGGGCAACGGTTGTTGATTCGCGGGGCTACGTCTTCGTTTGGTCAGGCTGCAGTGAAGTTGGCGGTGAATGCTGGTGCGCAAGTCGTCGCAACATCCAGAAGCACCGAACGCTTCGCCATGCTTGAGGCGCTGGGGGTTGTCGGTGTCGAGCAGGAAGGACCGGAGCTGTCCGCGAGAATAAATGGGCAATTCGACGCCGTGCTCGATCTGGTGGGCAACAGCACCATCCTGGATTCGCTGTCGATGGTGCGCCGGGGTGGCAAGGTTTGTCTGGCTGGTTGGCTGGGCGGACTCGCCCCCATCCCTGAGTTCAATCCCTTGCTGCAAATGGCCAGCGGCGTTTACCTGACTTTCTTCGGCAGTTTTGTGTTCGGGACGCCGGGGTTTCCGCTGTCGGACGTGCCGTTGCAGACGATTGCCGAAGACGTGGCGGCGGGGCGCTTGGATGTCACGCCATCAAGGATCTTCAAGTTCGAGGAAATCCACGAGGCCCATCGCGTGATGGAAGCCAACGAGGCGGGCGGAAAAATGGTCGTGGTGCATGCATAACACCGTACCTGTGGGAGCGAGCCTGCTCGCGAAAGCGGAGTGTCAGGCAACTTCAATGTCGACTGATAAACCGTATTCGCGAGCAGGCTCGCTCCCACAATTGGCCGGTGTTTACTTGGCGGAGAGTGCTGGCGTGCGCGGCGGAATAAGCCGCTTGCTGCCGGTCGCTTCAAACGCCGAAGCCAACCGCAGCAACGTCGAATCGTCATACGCCCGCCCGGCAAAGGTCAGCCCGACCGGCATGCCAATATCCGCCATCACCCCCATCGGCACTGTCACGGTCGGCACACCCAAATGCCGGATCGCGAGGTTACCGTTGGCGACCCAAATCCCGTTGCTCCACGCGATATCCGCCGACGCAGGATTCACATCCGCATCCGCCGGCCCAACGTCGGCAACGGTCGGGAACAGCACTGCATCCAGCCCGAGGCGATCCATCCAGTCTTCCAGGTCGAGCTTGCGTGTCTGCTCAAGCCCGCGCAGGCCATCCGGCACGGTCGAGATCTGATCCCACGGGGTAATCCCGCGCTCGGCCATCCGCACATATTCATCCATGCCGGCAGCCAGATCGCCCTCACGATTGGGCAACGTTCCCGGATCGTGGGGGAAGATCAGCGGCCCATCGACATCCACCAGACGATTCAATTTCGGATCGCCATTCGCCCGCAGGAAATCATCAAACGCCCACGCCGTCAGGTCCCACAACTCATGGTGCAGAAACTCCTTCGACACGATGCCGCGATTGAACACCGTCGGCGCGCCAGGGCGATCACCTTCGCAATTCGAAACCAGAGGGAAGTCGACTTCGATCACTTCAGCACCCGCCGCTTCAAGTGCCTGGCGCGCCTGTTTCCAGAGTTCGATCACCGAATCACGCGTGTTGATACGCTGGCCGGTCGGGCCACCAATCCCCGGCGCTTCCGACGTGCCCGCCTCGGGATCAGCATTGATGTACATCCGAGGAATGCCAAGGCGTTTGCCGGCGAGCGCATCAGGGTTCGCTGCAAGTTCGGCATAGGAAGCAGGGCGCACCGAAGCCACACTCGGAATCGGCACCCACGGTTGCAGGCGCCACAGATCGCCGCGCGTGTCTGCATCTTCCGCGACCACCACGTCGAGCACTTCGAGCAAGTCAGCCATGGTCCGCGCAAACGGCACGACCACGTCCATGGTTGGCGTCAGCGGCCAGTTGCCTCGCACCGAGATCACTCCGCGCGATGGCGTGTACGCGCACAAGCCATTGTTCGATGCCGGGCCGCGACCGCTGGACCAGGTTTCTTCCGCCAGGCCGAATGCCGCGAAACTGGAAGCGGTGGCCGTGCCGGCGCCGTTCGACGAGCCGGAGGCGAATGGTGCGGTGAGGTAGTCAGCGTTGTACGGGCTCTCGGCCCGGCCATAGACCCCGCGCTGCATCCCGCCGTTGGCCATCGGCGGCATGTTGGTCTTGCCCAGGCAGATCGCCCCGGCGCCACGCAGGCGTTCGATGGTGAAGGCATCGCGGTAGGCGATCAGGTTGGCGAACGCGGGACTGCCGGACGCGGCGGTCAGGCCTTTCACCAAGTAGCTGTCTTTGGCGGTGTAGGGAATGCCATCCAGCGGCCCCAGCGTCTGGCGTTTGGCCCGGCGGGCATCGGACGCTTGCGCTTCGTTCAGCGCTTCGGGGTTGCGCACCACCACGGCGTTGAGGGCGGTGGGCGTGTTCGGGCCGTCGTAGGCGTCGATGCGCGCGAGGTAGGCCTGGACCAGCTCAACCGCGGTGGTCTGGCCCGATTCGAGCGCAGCACGCAGCTCGGCAATGGAAACCTCGGTGACCTCGATCATGCTGTTCTCTCAAAATGGCTGTTCATGATTGTTCTCGTTGTACGGTGTTGCGAACTGGCGCTATTTAACACCAAGCGGCGAGGCGAGGCATGGGTGAAATGCTTCACCGACCGTGCGCCGCGTCCGCCAATTGCCCGGTGTCCACGCGCACGAAAGTCGAGTCACCAATCGCGGTGAGCACTTCGCCGGCGAAGACCTCGCAGACCACCCGGGTTTTGCGTCCGACTTCGCCCTCGACTTTCGCCCGCAGGGTCAGCGTCACGCCCATGGGTGTCGGTTTGATGAACTTGATCCCGAGGTTGCCCGTGACGCAGTCGATGCGCGGCAGGCTGCCCGGCTCACGCTGTTCCGCGCGGTAGTGATAGGCCATCGCCGTCCAGTTGGAATGGCAATCGACCAGCATCGCAATCAAGCCGCCGTAGACCAGGTCCGGCCAGCCGCAGTATTTGGCCTCCGGGATGTGCTCGGCGACAACATGCACGCCGTCCTCATGCCACACACTCTTGACGTGCAGCCCATGGGGATTGCGGCCGCCGCAGCCGTAGCACACACCTTCGGGGGCGGCGAGGTCTTGCAGGGGCGTTTCGGTATGAGGCATGACGATCATCCTGAACAATGTGAGCCTGACGTTGGCGGATTCTAACGCTGAATCCGCTCGGGAATTAAAGCGTCCGATCAACCAGCCGAATGCTGTTGCGCCCGCCACGCTTGGAAGCGTAGAGCGCGGCGTCGCCTTGTTCGATCAGCGCCGCAAGGCTGGCGGGTGGCTGGTTGAACAGGTCGGCGCCGATGCTCAGTGTTACCGGTTCGGGCGTGGCGAAGGTCTGTGTGGCGGTTTGCTGAAACTGTTCGCGCAGCGTGTTGCCGAGGCTGACGACTTGTTCGTTCGAGGCGTTACCCAGCAGGATCACGAACTCGTCACCGCCAAGCCGCGCCGCCAGTGACGCTTCGGGCAGCACCGCGCGAATCATCTCGCTCAGGGCGATGAGCAGCCGGTCGCCGGCGGTATGGCCGTACAAGTCGTTGACCAGTTTGAAGTTGTCGATGTCGATCAGCAGCAAGGCGCCGGGGCGAGTCGACGAGACGTCTTCCAACAGGCGCGGCGCCCGCACTTCGAGGGCGCGGCGGTTGTACAGGGCGGTCAGCGGGTCGCGGGCGGCGAGGTGCGCGATCTGTTTCTCCCGCCGATAACGCTCGGTGCCGGTCATCGACAAGGCGATCAGCATGATCGCCATCACGCCTTCGACCAAGGAAACCTGAATGATCGCGCCACGCAATGCGGCCAGGTCGATCAGCGTGCCCGGAATCACCGCCGTGAGTGCCTTGGCCACATAGAAAACCCCGTGGGCCAGCAGCACATAACGAAGCTGCACCGCGCCGACGCTCAACGACTTGCCGTGGGGGCGTAAAAGGAAACTGGCCCTGAGCGTCGACAGCGCCACCAGCAGCGAATTGACCAGCAGCATGACCTTCGACCAGATCGGCCCGTCCGGCACCAGCAGCATCGCCAGCCACGCGATAAAGATCAGCGCCCAGCCACGCGACAGACGCGTCTGCGTAAAGCGCGCGACACCGAGCAAGAACAGGAAATGCGCGGTCACCAGCAGGCCGTTGGCGAACCAGATACCGATCAGCAGAAAACCGCTGCTGCGCAACAGAGCGAGGGTCGAGCCCACGGTGATCGTGGCAAAACCCGCGCTCCAGAACAGCAGCGAAGGCTCGCGAATGCTGCGCCATTCGATCGCCAGGTACAGCGCAGCGGCCGCCGCAAGGGCGACCGAAATTGTCAACATCGTGAGCGGGTCGAGCGGCATTTCCTGGCGGGCCTGTGTTTTTGCGCTGTGGGACGGCGATTGTAAGCGTTTGGGGCTGTTTTTCGCAGAGGGCTTGTCGGCAAGCTTCTGCTAGTCTGCCAGACCCGCCGATGACCAAAGCAAGGCTCGATCTATGTTCACTCTCCGTGTCATGACCCTGGACGATTACGAGGCCGTGATCGACCTGATGAAACGCACGCCGGGCGTTTCCTTGCGGGATGCCGATTCTCGAGAATCGACTGCGAAGTATCTGGAACGCAATCCCGGGCTGAGCTTCGTGGCGGAGGTGGAGGGCGTTATCGGCGCTTGCGTCATGTGCGGGCACGATGGCCGCCGAGGGTATCTGCAGCATTTGGTGGTCCTGCCGTAGCATCGGCGGCAAGGCATCGCCAATGCGCTGGTGGCGCGCTGTCTATCGAGTCTTGAAGCGCTCGGAATTCTTAAATGTCATCTCGATGTTTTCAAGACCAACGCAGCAGCGGCCAAGTATTGGCATAGCCAGGGCTGGCAGCTCAGGACGGATATCGATCGGTATTCGTTTACCCGGTCGGGTGATGAGAATGCCTGACCGGGCGTTTTGAGGCGCAGTCAGTCTGGCGAAACCCAGAACATCGTCTGAACCCTGATATGCGGATGACTTTCCAGAGGTTCCCATTCATCCATGAACGTGAAGCCCTGCCTCAGATAGAAGTTCGCGGCCCTGGCATTGTCGGGAGAGACGTCCAGGAAAACCCGATCATACCCTCTGCTCATCGCGCGGGATTTCACCGCATCCACCAGTCGATCGGCCACGGAGGAGCCCCGGGCGGCGGGTTCAACCCACATGCCGATCAGGTTATAGCGATTCGCCTGGCTGACCGCGGCACCGATCATGCCTACCGGTTTATCGTCCTCGATGGCTAGCCAGAACTGCGTTCCGTTGCCTGACGAGGCGCGTTCTTTCCATTGTTCGTCAGTGTAATGGGCGGCGGTTTGGTAGCTCACACCAAACGCTGTCGGTGTGTCCAAAAGTGCGGCGAGGCGGATTTGCTTCAGTAGCTTCCAATCTTTTTCTTCCGTGAGTCGAATGTCCATGATTTTCCTGAGAGAGCTTGTTTACTGCGATAAGTAGTTACCGACCAACCAACGGGTAATGCTTGATACGACAAGCGTAATCATTGCCGTCGCCTTTACAGATGCCATCCAGATAACGGTAATCAATGCGCACCGACTGACCTTTTTTTGGCCACTGTCGGCGTGGCAATGTGGCTTGGTAGTCGGTCGTTTCCGGGGTGAAGGTGATCGTCGCCCCGACCTCCGGGCATTCGACCGAAGTCGATGCGGGGGTGGCTTTCAGGATCTGCGCCTGTAGTTGTGGATACGGGCGTTTCACTACCTCAGTGACACGAACTTCCATCCTGCAGATTTGCCACGTGGATGCCTGTGCTGGTTCGCACAACACGGCGAGCGGCAAAACAAATAGCACGTAGCGTGTTGCGCCAATTTTCATCATTGCGCTGGCCTGGGGTCGAGACGTCGAAGGCATGAATCGCCGTTCACTGTTTATGTTGGGCGGACGAGGTGTCAGGAGATTCTGGCAGCAACTCTTGATTAAGTGCTTTTATTTTGTGCCCTGATGACCGTGCGCTCGGTCTCAACGTGGTTCGACAAGGTCTGTCGACTGTCATTGCCCAACGATTGGATTTACGGATGAACCCAACCAAGCGACTCCCGTTCCATGCAAAGAAAATCTTCGCTATCGCCGTCACGTCTCTGTTGCTTAATGGTTGTGTCGGGGTAGTGGTTTCTGTACCGGATGAAGAGCAAAGAAGTCACGTTCCTTTGACCGAGCAGAAAACCGACAGCGACCTGACCACTCGGGCGTGGTGTGGTGTCACGCTTTGGGCAGTGGTTGTGCCGATCCCCTTGAAATTGCCGGTGTGCCAGCTTCATGTGGGGCAATCGTTGACCTCACCTTTTTATGCTTGCGGTCCGTTTATGTTCCTGGGAGGTATGTCTAACGGTTATGAGGGGCATTTCCTGTGCGGAAAGTTTCCCAAGGTGTCATGACGGGTTCTGCCGAGCCTCCGCGCGCACCACCAGCCAGATTCCAACCCCGGACACCAACATCCCGCACACCATCTGCCACGACAGGGGTTCGTTGAACATCGCCCACGCCCAAACCATCGTCACCGGCGGGCTCAGGTACAAAACGCTGGCAACCCGCGTGGCCGTCGCGCGGCGCAGGCATATCCAGTAAAGCCCATATCCGCCCACAGTCGACAATCCCACCGTCCACAGCACACTCAGTGCAAACCCGGTGCTGGGGATCGGCGCCAGGCTGCCTTGGGTTCCCTCGACGATGGCGAATGCGATGCTCGACACGAAACACTGCAGCCACAGGTTGGGCAGCAAATCCAGCGACTCCGAGGCGGGCAGATGCTTCTGCCAGAGTGTCGCGACGGCGAGGGACAGGATGCCGAGCAGCGGCAGGCCATACGCCCATAACGGCGCGTTGCCCCACGCCAGTGCGCCATGGGTCACCACGACCACGCCGATCATTCCGATGACCAGTCCGGCCCAGACTTGCCACGCCAATCGTTGCCCCAGTACCAGCGCGGCCAGCAGCGCCATGCCCATCGGCAACAGGTCGGCGAACAGTGCCGCCAGACCCGCCGGCACGCCGAGGGCGATGCCCTGAATGACGCCGGCCAGATAGCCCGCCATGGCCAGCAGGCCGATGCCGGCGTTTTTCAGCAAGACGGGCAGGGTGGTCCGGCGCAATGACCTGGCGACGAAGGGCAACAGGATGAGCGTAACCACCACGCAGCGCCAAAACACCACCAACAGGGCGGGCGCGTAATCAATCGAGAATCGTGCGCCGACAAACCCGGAACTCCAGGTCAGAATCAGCGCCGCCTCAAGTAACGGCAGTGGGATCGCCTGGCGCCAGGCTGGCGTGGCTTGCTGATGAGCGGTAAGCGGAGTGTGCTGGTTCATCACCACAGGCTACGAAACCGGCGTAGTCTAATAAATCAAAATAAAGTGCAGCAGTCATTCACGAAGGATGAACCATGACAGCGATCCTTGATATCGAGTTGGTCCGTACGTTTCACGCCGTGGCGCGGATCGGCAAATTCAGTGCGGCGGCTGAGCAACTGCATAAAAGCCCAGCGGCGGTGAGCGTGCATATCCAGCGGCTGGAGGCGGTGGCCGGAGGTCGTTTGCTGAACCGCGATAACCAGTCCGTCTCGCTAACCGCACTCGGCAAGCGGCTGCTGCTGTCTACTACCGAACTGCTGAGCACCCATGACCGGGTGCTCGCCGACCTGCACGGCACTCATTTGGCGGGACGCATTACGCTGGGTGTCCCCGATGAATATGCGGTCCATGTGATCCGCGACATCCTGCCGACCTTCGCAGCGGCGTGGCCCAATGTGGTGCTGGAACTGAAGACCGCGCCAAGCTATGCGCTGCGCGATCTGGTTCAGCGCGGCAAGCTTCAGGTGGCGGTGATTGCCCAGCCGAAGGGGCAACCGAGTGAGCAAGTGCTGGTCTTGACCACACCGGTCTGGGTCGGGCCGACTCACACCACGGTGGCCTCGATGGACCCATTGCCACTGGCCGTGCACGCGGCGCAATGCCCTTACCGGCAAGCCATGATCGAGTCGCTCAAGCACAGCGGCAGACGCTTGCGGGTGGTGCTGGAAAGTCCCTCCAATCAGGCGATCAAGGCGTGTGTCGAGGCGGGGCTGGCGATCAGTCTGATCGATCGCGCCATGGTCACGGACAACATGCAGATCCTCGACGGTTTGCCCGTGATTCCGGAGCATGAAATCGTGTTTGTGCGATCGCCATCCTCACACGACGATGAAGCGGTGAACCTGCTGGCTCAAGCCATGCAGCAACATTTTCGGCTCTGAAATTCCTCGGCGCACGGACAGAAAACGCACCCGGTGGACCAGTCGCGCACGGATTTTCATCCCACGGCAATTTGTCATATTCAGTCTTTTTTCATTGCAGATAGTGGGCAGCCCAACGCGATTTGAATGAGGCTGCACCGTGTTTCAACGTCTTCTGTGTTCGCTGTCCGTTTTGAGCCTGTCCATCGCCGCTGCCCAGGCCGCCGAAACCACCACCCTCGATACGCCGCACCTGCGCAGCATCGATAATTTCCGTGACCTCGCCGGCACCACCACCGCGTATTCCACCGCCAATGACGGCACGATGCGCGCCGGCGTGTTCTACCGCTCCAATGCGCTGACACCGTCGGCGGCGGATCTGGCGACGTTGAACGGCTTGGGGATCAAGGCTGTTTATGACCTTCGCACACCGACCGAAATTGCCGGCACCCCCGACACCATGCTCACGGGGGCGACCTACGAGAACATCGACATCATCGGCAGCACCACCTCCGGCGCGAACATCACCACGGTCTCGTTCAAGAGCGCCGCTGACGCCATCGCGATGATGCAGCAGACCAACCGCGCGTTCGTCAGCGATGCGGGGATGCGCGGCCAGTTCACCCGGTTGTTCAACGAACTCGCCAGTGTCGATGGCGCCGCGTTGTTCCATTGCACCGCCGGCAAGGACCGCACCGGTTGGACCGCTGCCGTGCTGCTGAGCATTGCCGGGGTCGACAGCGCCACGATCATGAGCAACTACCTGGCGACCAACGATTACACCGCCGCGCGCATGAAGGCGACACTGGCGGCGATGCCGGCGAGTATGGCGGCGATCTATGCGCCGTTGCTCGGGGTGGAGGCGAGTTTCCTGCAAGCGGGGCTGGATCAGGTCACCGCGCAGTACGGCAGCATGGACAACTACCTCAAGCAAGGGCTGGGTTTGTCCCAGGAAACCCTCTACGTGCTACGCGGCAAAATGGTCGAGTACAACAGCCTGCCGGGCCAGGCGGGCCTGATCGGCAACGCCGCCGCTGGTGCGCAACTGTTGCAGCAGTTGCAGGGTAGCCATCTGTCCGGCACTTACAGCGCCTATAACTATTACCTGCAATCGGCCATCGATGCCGGCAGCCTTGGCGGTGTCGAATCCACCGTCGGTGGCCAGGTGCATGCGGACGCCGCGAGTTACCTGCTGCGCCAAAGCGCGATGATCGACCAGGCAGCGGCGCCGTTCAGCAGCGGCACGGACCTCAAGGTCGGCCAATACCGTTTGTGGAGCACTGCGCTGGCGGGCTATCTGGGCACTGACGGTTCGTCCCATGTCGCCAGCAGCAATGAGCACAGCCAAGGCTTGATGATCGGCCTGACCCAGCGCTTTTCCGAACAACTCAGCGCGCATGGCGGATTCGGCTACAGCCGTGGCAACGTTGGCGGGGCGGGTGGTGAGGCCGACACCGACCTGACGTTTTTCTCCGTGGGCGCACGCTACGCGCCGGGTGGCCTGGAGCGCGGGGTGTTTGTCGATGCCGACCTCAACGCCGGTTGGCTCGACTACGACAGCAAGCGCGACCTCGGCGGCGGACTCGGTTCGGCCAAGGGCGACAGCCATGGCAATCTCTCCGGCGCCAGCCTGGCGCTGGGCTACCGTTTGCCGCTCAGCGTGATGACCCTCGAACCGAGCCTCGGGGTACGCGTCAGCCATCTGGATTTGTCGGGTTTCACAGAGAAGGGCAGCGAACTGGCTCTTGATGTCGATGGTATCCAGGCTACCCGGCGTAGTGCCGTGGCGAATCTCAAGGCTTCGTTCGCGCCGATTGGCATGGGCGCGTGGAACCTGGTGCCGGGTGTCGAAGTGGGCTACGAGCATGTGCTGGGCGATCACACGGTCGAGAGCGAAGGCCATTTGTTGGGTCTGGACATCGAACAGCGCGCCGCCTTCGACAATCGCGATCAGTTCACGGGCGGCGTCAACCTCATGGCCAATCTCGGTGCGCTGAGCGTGGGGGCTGAAGTTGGCGCCAGTGGCGGCGGCGACAGCCATGGCTTCAGCGGCGGCCTCAAAGCCAGCTACCTGTTCTGATCAGCCCAGCCAACACCACCCCCCTGTAGGAGCGAGGCTTGCCCGCGAAGAGGCCGGCACATTCAAAATGGATGTCGCCTGACCCACCGCCATCGCGAGCAAGCATCGCTCCTACATTGGATCTCCAGTGGACGCAGCATTTGTGGCCAACCCAGATCCCCTGTGGGAGCGAGCCTGCTCGCGAAGGCGGACTGCCAGCCAGCATCAATGTCGACTGACACGACGCCATCGCGAGCAAGCTCGCTCCCACATTGGATCTCCAGTGGACGCAGTATTTGTGGCCAACCCAAATCCCCTGTGGGAGCGAGCCTGCTCGCGAAGGCGATGGCACAGTCAAAAACAATATTGCCTGACACACTGCTTTCGCGAGCAGGCTCACTCCCACATGGATCTCCAGTGGACGCAGACATTTGTGACCAACCCTAATCCCCTGTGCGGGCTTGCTCGCGATGGCGATGGCACAGCCAAAAACTACATTGCCTGACACACCGCCATCGCGAGCAAGCCCGCTCCCACAATGGTTTTGTGGTGTGGCTTGGATTTTGTAAACGCTCCAATCAGCGCCGTCGGCTTTTCACTTCCGCCGGGCTGACGCCGTAGGCGTTCTGGAAGTACTGGCAGAACCTGCCGACATTGCTGAATCCATATCTCAAAGCCACATCAGTCACCGACATTGAAGCACCGCCCGCCAACGCATCGTAGGCCCGCTCCAATCGCACCTGCCGCTGATAGTCCACAATCGACATCCCCACAAACCGCCGAAACCCATCCTGCAACGCTCGCTGGCTGACGTTGCTCAGCCGCGCCAGATCCGTGCCGCTGATTAAATTATTGGGATGCTCCTGAATGTACTCGACCGCCAGCCTCACATGCCGTGGCGCGATCTGCGGGGCAGGGCGGCGAAGGGCTTGGGTGAAGTTGTGTGGCCAGGCCTCCAGCACCGCATCCACGAGCATTTCCCGCAGGCGCGAAGGCATCAGCGTGCCGGCGTTGATCAGCAGGTCGAACTCGGTCCCGGTCGCCAGATCGATCAACGCCTTGATGCCCTGGAAGGCCGCGGCATTCAAATCCACCTCCGGCTCGAAAACCAATTTTCTCAAGATCGGCTTGCCCAGCAGCGTCGACAGCCGCTCGGTAAGCAGCCCTCGCTTGATCGAAATCCCATGCTGAGCATGATTGTCGATAAAGCGCATCGAGCGCACATCGGCCTTGTCGATGGCCAGCCCGACATGCGCAACGCCCACGGACTCGACCGCGTGATTGAAGACAATCTTGCCGGCGGTAGGAATGACGAAGGTGATTTCATCCACGGGATCGGGAAACGCCACCGTGAAATCGCCCCGATAGTGCATGCGCCGAAAACTCACGCCTTCATGCCGGCCATAAACCCCGCCGATGATGATGTGCCCCGGCGGGGGCGGCGTGTCGGCGTAGCGGTTGCCGAACATCTTCGAGAACAGCGCGCCAAAGTCGTCACAGCGCATGTCGTTGGATCTAAGGATGATTTGCTGACGGGTCGAGGTTGTGAACACCTTGAGGGGCACCTTGGGTCGGGCAACGGGGGCAGGGCGTATCGCGCGGAGACGCTAGCAGCCGGGCATGACAGGTGTGTGACGGGGCGGTATTTACCACCCACTCAGCAACCCGGCGCCCAACGCGACCAACACCGTATTGAGACAGACCAGCGCGAAGCCAAACCGAACCAGTTCGCTGTCTTCCGTGGCCGTGGTTTTAGCCAGCCCCAGGATCAGCATGACGATCGACAGCGAGCCCAGCGCCGCATGTCCGGCCGAGCTGTTCTGCACCGCTGCCAGCAATAATCGAGAGGTCTCGGGGAGCATCGCGATGGCCGGCATGAAGATCGCGTTGCCGCCCACATTCGACCCGGTCATGTAGCCTGACAGCGCGCCGAGCAGGGTGACCAGCGACGTCGCGGCGCTGGGTGACAGGCCCGTCAGCAACTGCATCAAACCTGCCAGGAAACCGGCCTTCACCATCATCTGCGACATCGCGAGGAAGAAGAAAATGGTCAGCAGTGGCCGCTTCGCCCGCGCTGCCAACGCAGCAGGAACGCTGATGCCGGGCTCTGCTTGATGTCGTGGGCGGCGCGTGTGAAACCCCAACCCGATCAGCACCAGAATCAGCGCGATTCCAGGCGAGGCGAGTGGCTTCCAGCTGACCTGGGCGCCTTGAACGATCCAGAGATCCGGCCAAGCGGTGATCGTCCATAGCGTTTTCAACGCAACAATGCAGACAATCAACACCAGATACGGCCACGCCTGACGTGGCCATTGCACCGAACCGCGTTCACTGCGCCGCCGCCACTGCCCGACAGACAGCACCGCAACTGCCGTCACCAGTCCTGCCGCAACCCCGGCCACTTCCGGCCCGAGCCAGCGACTTGCACTGTAGAGCACCGCCACAAACAGCAGCCAGAAAACGCCGAGCCCGCGCCATTCCCGCGACTCACGAACACCAGCCAGGTACAGCGCCATCGCACTAAGGGCCAGAAAAACCGGTGCGCTGATCAGTGCCGAGGTTGAAGCCAGCGCAGTGGCGTCCAGATGAGCCAGCGAGGCACCAATCACCGAGGCCAGCCCCAGCGTTCCCCACGGCATGATCGCCATGCCGGTCAGCGCAATTCGCAGCGCGACCCGACGCTCGAACAGGCTAAGCAGCAGGGGCACCGTGGCGATCAATGACACACCGAAACCGGTCATCGCTTCCAGCAACGGCGCCAGCCCGAGGACGATGAACACCAGTTGATCACCGCGACTCAGGCCCAGTGAGCGCACCCATTGACTCAGCGCCAGATTGACGCCCAGGCGCTCGATAAAAATGACGAAGGCCAAACCCGGCACGATCACGAAAGCCGTACTGGCGAACAGCACCGCCGTATCTTGCGCGGCCGCCACCATGCTGCCCAGATGCCACGCATCAGCAGCGCCCGCGAGCCAGAGCAGCATGACGAGGAGAGTGCCGGCGATAGCGGCGTGAACGGGCGGCCGGCGCAGCACCACGAGCATGGCTGTGACCAACAAGACCGGGGAAAGATGAAACAAAGCGCCCATGCCAATAATATCCTTATGAATTCCCGACTCAGGCTGCGTGTGCAGACTGTGGGCAAGATAATATTTCGCATGACTGGATAAAGGGCCTCGGTTTTCTGGTAGTTTTCGAGAAAATTTCTCGCGGCCTACCATGACAAAAAACGACGCAGCATCAGACTCGCTGGACAAATTCGACCGCGCCATCCTCGACCTCGTGCAGCGCGACAACACCACGCCGCTGCGCCTGATGGCCGAGCAGGTCAACCTCTCCACGGCTGCCGTTCAGCGCCGGATCAAGCGCATGGAAGAGCGGGGTGTCATCACCGGCAATGTCACGATCGTTGACCCCACGGCGGTAGGACGGCCGATCACGATCATCGTGGAAGTCATGGCCGAGCGCACCAGCATCGAGGCGCTGGAGGCGATGAAGGCACACTTCGCGGTGCCCGAAGTTCAGCAGTGCTACTACGTCACCGGCGAAGTGGATTTCGTTCTGGTGCTGACGGTGGCCAGCATGCAGGAATACCAGGCGTTGGCGCGGCGACTGTTCGCTGAAAACGCCAACGTGACCTGGTTCAAGACCATCGTGGCGCTGGACCGGGTGAAAGTCGGGATGGCCGTGCCGAGCTAAACCAGCGTCGAAGTTTGACGTTCAGGAAGGGGCCCGACGCTGGCATGCGCCTTGTCCACCAGCCGTTGCAGCCATCCGGCGTCCTGCTGATTGACCACGGCGTAGCGATCGGGAGGGAAGAAGGTCCAGTGATGGGCGATCTCGACAAGGCGCTTGAGCTCATCGGCAGACAGCCAATACGGCGTGTTCACCAAGGGCAGCGGCGCACCGCTGAAACGCCGACCGAGAACGAGGTTAGTGCCGGGAGCAAAGGCGATTGCCAGTTCTTGGGCGGGTTGCAGGTGCTTGTCCGGCGCGGGCATTTCTCCCTCCCGTCCGTAGCTGAAATTGCCCGGAAATTGTTCCTTCAACACCAGCCAGTGGCCGGCAGCAGTCTTGGCCACAACCCATTGCGACACGCCGCTGTCTTGCACGGGTTCAAGCTTGCCGTTTTTCCACAGCATGAGGGTGTTGCAGTCCGGGTCGTAATCGGAGGACCACAGGTTGATGCCGGATTCCAGGGAATGACGCTCAAGCTCGACCAACCCTTCATCTGGCATGGACTGCCAGTAGCGTTTGGTCGGGTCGCGGGTATCGCGCAGATAGTTGCGTAACACCCAGGCTGCCATGAACAGCAACGTCGCCAACGCAAGCCAGCCGAAAGACGCGCCGATGATCTGGTCGATATCCAGGCGTGGGGCAAATAACGATTGATAGAGCAACAATCCCAACAGAAACGCGAGACCCGGCAGAACCGGGCCAAAACACAGCGGCGGCACCAACACCGTGATCCAACTGAAGCGATGCCCGCTAGCGTATACCCGCGCCCAGGCTTGTTCCTGGGCGAGCATCGGCGCCTGTTCCCGTGGGGCAATGCCGGGATCGGGCGTCTGAAAGCGAATGTACCGCGCGTAGGAATCGTCGCTCATGGATCAGCTTTCAGAGGAGCTGATGGCGTCCTGATCGGCTTCTGCCTCCAGCTTCAACCGGTCGGCCTTGCTGATGTACTTATCCTTTTTTTGCGGTGCCAGTTTGGCACTGGCCTTCTTGGCTTTAGCCTTGAACAGCTGCTGTAATTTTTTCTGACGATTCATCTCTTTCTACCGGGCTTGAAAACGCTCGAATGATAGCCGAAATAGGGGCGGATTTATTTAATGGGGCCTTTGCCAGTACTCTGAGGTCGCAGAGGTCATTTGCTGATAATCAAATGGAAGGCCACGGATGAGCACGTTTGTACGATCCCTTACTGTCGAGATTCACAATGCGAGTGATACTGAGATTGTGGTCAGCGGCTGCCTGCTGACGGGGGGAGAGTGGGCGACAGCGCCGATTCCCGGCGCGCCAATCTTCGCGACCCAAGCCTACGGCAACGGTGCATCCGATGCCCAATCGCTGCTTGGCGGTCAGATTGTGCTAATGCCCGCCTCTGGCGGCAGCATCACCTCTGCATGGAACTGGCCGTCGGGCTCCCCGGTTTTTGTCAGTGTGAGCACGGCTGCGACGAATCTCGCCGTTACCCACCAGATTTCAAACACCCAAACCAATAACCCCACGATACGGCTAGTGATCGCTAACGCGAGCAGCATCGCCAAGATCGTGTAACAACGCCAATCAAAATGTGGGAGCGGGCTTGCTCGCGAAAGCGGTGTGTCAGGCGACAGTGTCATTGACTGTGCCGACGCCTTCGCGAGCAAGCTTCGCTCCTACGGGGGATCTGTGTCGGCCATAAATTTTGCGAACGACACCCATCAAATGTAGGAGCGAGGCTTGCCCGCGAAGACAGTGTGTCAGCCAACATCAATTCAGCTGATACACCGCCTTCGCGAGCAAGCTCGCTCCCGCAGTTGATCTTGGGCGTTCACAAATACTGAGTTCGCAGCAAATCCCCATGTGGGAGCGGGCTTGCTCGCGAAGGGGCCGTCACATTCAACATCTCTGTTGGCTGGTAGACCGCTTTCGCGAGCAAGCCCGCTCCCACAGGGGATGTATATGACGGCTGGCTGCTACCCAGGCTTGTGGTTATCCAATACGCGATTGGCCGCCGCCTCTCCCATCAGGAGCGACCGATGCAACACCAACAACGTATGGCGTCGCGGGCCTTCCTCCAGCTCGACGAGATCGTTGACCATCTTGCAGGCGGTTGACAGCGACTCATAGACCTCAACCAGCAACGCTTCGTCATCCACCGCTGCGTCGATGGTGAAAATGGTGCCGGATCTGCGGGGCGGTATCTGCGCTTTCGTCGCCCCAGGGTTGAGGTAGATCTTGAGCGCGCGGTCGGCCGCCACTTTCATTTTATTGGGGTCAAGATCAAAAGAAGCGTCGTAGGGTACTGGATCAGTATTCGGGGGATTGGGCGTTACTTTGAACATAGATGAAACTCCCATTTTCGAAATTAAGATTGAGGAGCCATCACCTTCGCTACCAAACGAGGGGGTGGCGGCCATACGTGGGTTGGTAGACCGGTCGAAAACGGGAAACCCGGCGCTAACAAGGAGCCCCACGCATGACCACCATATAAAGCGGAGTCCCCAAAAGAGACTACATAAGGTGCCGCCATGCGAATGTTTTCAAGCGGGCTACCAAACCCGATCACTGTTTTGCAGTGACCCGGAAACGATATAGCCCACCCCATAGCCGCACAAGCCGGCGGATTCTGGCGTACGCGTAGGCAACGGCGCAAGGCGATGTAGCCGTTTATGACGTAACACTGAGTGTCTTTAAACACGCATCGTTAAACATGTTTATGTGGATCAAACGCTCCCCGTCGAATGGCTGAACCAAGCGCTGATTAATCAAGACGGGATTATTAACGGCACTTATTCCCTGACGAGCATCCACCACTGCAGCGAGTTGGCATGTGCGTCTTGGCGGTTTTGAATGACTGACTCTGCCTGTCGGTTCAACCGGTCGATGCGGCATAGACAATGGGTCGGTTTGATCTAGCCTTGAATAAGATCACGCTGGAGAAAAACTCCATGTCCCTCACGCTCAGAAATCTGTCTGTCTTTGCCTTCGCAAGCTTTGTTTGCATAGCTGCATTCGGTCAAGGAGAAGCAGATACCCATCACCCACCGGCAATACTCCCGCTGGAATCCGAGGCGCTGCCAACACTCACTGCCTATCCACCGCTTGCCGAGCCACTCGCCCGCGGTGTTGTCATCATCCAGTATCGAACAGAGCACGCCAGGATCATGCCGGTATTCGGCAAAGCGGCCGGTGACGTCTCACCACGTCTCGGCCACCTCCATGTGACAGTCGATGACTGGAAAGGAACATGGGCGCATACCAGTGAAGACCCGATCATCCTGGTTGGACTGACGCCCGGAACTCACAAAGTTCTTCTAGAAGTCGCCGACCCGACTCACAAAATCCTCACCAGTACGACAGTGAGTTTTATAGTGCCCGAGAAGTAACCACCGAACGCCCCCCACATCGACGACAGCCATGCGGTAAAACCATGACTGCTAAGTATCCATGGCTAACTGCTGAAGAGACGCAGCATGGACCGATTCACGAGTGGTTGCCTGTGTGGCAACTGTCCCGCTATCCAAAATTGTGTGTAGGAGCGAGGCTCGCCCGCGAAGAACGATGACGCGGTATATCAGGCCCGACGCTACTCATGCTTGTGGTTATCCAGCATGCGATTGACCGCCAGCTCACCCATCGTGATCACCCGGTGCAGCACCCACTTCATATTTCGATGGTGAAGAGGGTGCTGCGCTTGCGGGCGCTATCCCTGCCGAATAGTTGAACCAAGCACTGATGAATCAAGTCGGGATGGTTAACGGCACTTCTTCCCTGACGAGAATCAACCATGCGCTACTACACCCTGAAATACCTGTTCGACGGCGAGCCCCGCACCCACGTGTTCGATCTCAAGCAGCCTCAACTGCCCATTCACGAGGCGGCGATGCACCTGCTACAGCTGCATTTCGGGGATGGTGAGAATAGCCTGATCATGCCCAGCGCAGACGCAACGCCGGCGGAGGTTTTAGAGCAGGCTGAGCGGGTGGGGCTGACGCGGATTGTGGTGGTTGATTAATAGATCTGATGGCAGGTGCAGAGACCTGGTTTGCACCTTGTCAGCCAAGATTGTGGCGCTCCACGTTCCCTCTCACGAAACGATCTATCGCGACTCTTAAGGTGTGCGGCTTTGCGAACGCTTGACGCTATCGTTGACCGTTCGTTACTGGCTGATTGCTGTCGTTCACTTCTGGATGTTTTCGGCCAGAAGCAGTCGTCCAGAATCGCTTACGAAATCAGAACATTCAGTCGACGTCGCAGACGCACCGGGATCAAACTCGGGCAGATTGGTCTGCGGATCAGGGGGGCAAAAAGACCCGCTTGGCAAGATCTATTGCTAGGCTCTGTACGAAAAGATTTGTCGTGACATCGTGTCCGGATTTCTTGCGCGGATCCATATAATCATCGAGAGGAGATTTTCAGGTGACGCAGGACAGAGAGCATCCCCTAACTGAACTGATATCAATTGCGGCCAAAGCCGGTATAGGGCTTTTGCCTGGAGGCGGGCTGCTCACTGCTGGCTATGAAAGCTTGCAGCTTTTGAGTAAGCAGGCAGCGATTCAGATGGAGCGTCGAACTGAAAAACGCTACGAGGAGTTCATCAAGAATGTCTTTGAGGGTGAGGTCACACCAGAGGTGACCCAGCATCTCACTGCTGATGATTACACCGCGCTCCTTTCGGGCTGTATGAACGATATGGAGAACGAGAAAGCCAAATACTATGGCCGTTTGGCGGCTGCGATCGGTAGAGGTGAAATCAAGAGCAACAGCAGACGATTCATGATTATTACGCTCGGCCAACTGTCTGAGCTTCAGCTTCAAATGCTGCGAAAATCTGTCATAGCCTCCCAGTTTTCGTTACGCCCTAGCCGGGGCAGCGGGCAGTTGGATGCTATTCAGATTCTGCAGATCAGCGATCCGATTCAGCGTCATGAGTACAACGACCTCGTCAGCAGGTCACTCTACGTCACTGACAAGCTCTCAGATTTAGCAAAAGACCTAGTTAAGGCTTGTTTCGATCCGCAAGAGCTTCAGCCAGCAGCCATCGGTCATTTGGAGTGGTATTCCAGAACAGTGGATATTATTTTCGACTCGAATCAAACAGAGCTAGTCTTTTCGTTGACTAATGCTTGTTGGGCGTCAGCGATTCATTCGTCAAATCGGGGGGTTCAAATAATTGATCGACCAGTTCTAGCCAATTTCGCTAGTCCGCGCGTCATGATCATGGGGAGCGATGCTGAACCCGATTATTTACCGTCCTTGAAGGCACGAATGAAAGATAATGACATTCTTTTCGTGTGCTATAACAATCACGAACAGCTCATTCGAGCCTATTACCCCCACAGTACAGTCATCAATGCTGGTGGTTTGTCTACGGTCGAGATCACTGAGCAGGTGATGACGCGGATTAAAACGGCGAACGGTTTGGCCGTTTAACCGAAACAAGGATCGTTATGCGACGCATTTGGCGTAAAAATAACGCTACATGCGTCTCCTACATATAGTTGGCGTTTTTAAAGGATAAGTAATGAGCCTGGAAGATAAATTGTCCGGATGGACTGGCCCGTCGAGTGATACCGAGCAGGATAAGCAGGATAGAACGGAGCGGATGATTCGCCAAGCGATAGATTCACACGAACCATTTAATAATTGTTCGCTGAAGGTTTATGCAAAAGGATCTTACGCTAATAACACCAATGTGCGTTCAGATAGTGATGTCGATATATCTGTGAAATGTACAGAGGTTTTGTACTGGGAGGAGCATGAAAAAGGGATTTATACGCCAGGGAAACCATATGAGGGGATTTGGACCCCTGCAAAGCTGAGAGCCGAGCTTCTTTCTGCTATGAAGGCAAAATTTTCCGGCCATGTGGACTCCACGGGATCTACCGCAATTCAAATAAATTCCAACTCGGCGCGCGTAGATGCTGATGTCGTTCCATGTTTTAGCTATCAATATCACCTAAGCAATGGAACGAGGGATGGGACTAAAATTTTCAAGACGGATGGCAGCAGTATCGTTAACTATCCAGATCAGCAAATGGAAAACGGAATAGCTAAGAATAAACGAACTGGTAATGCCTATAAAAAAGGGGTGCGACTTTTAAAGCGCATTGAAAATGCTATGGCAGAAGATGGAGTATTTCGCGAATTGCCATCTTTCTTTATGGAGTGCCTAGCCTACAATTGTCCCGACGCTGTGTTTGCTCATTCGACATGGACAGAATGCCTCAGGGCCATGCTTATTCATATTTGGAATAATCTTCAAGGTGATGAGCCGGACGCCGAGCGCTGGGTAGAAGTGAATGAATGCTTTTACCTGTTTCATTTAAGTCAAAAATGGACTCGTGAAGATGGGCGCGAGTTCTCAAAAGCAGCTTGGAACTACTTTGGATACAGATAATGCGCAATGTGACACTTAAGAACTCGGTGTATCTGTTAGTCGGAACTTCAGCAGTTGCTTGGTTTTCGATCGCCTATTGTAGCGGGCTAGATCTATCGAAGGTGCGGAATTTTTTTGGGCTTATTCCAAAAGTGGTAAGTGCTGATCTTTTGGTGATAGCATTATTTATTAAGTGGGGATGGAAATTTAAAGTATTTAGAGGGTGGCTTGTTCCCTTTCCGAATTTAAACGGAAGCTGGGTGGGCTTTATTTATTCAGACTGGACGAATCCAGAGACTGGCGCAAAGCCACCTCCTATACCTGTAATGCTGACTGTTAATCAGTCTTTTTTCCACATTAGCTGCATGATGCGTACAAGTGAAATGGAAAGCTCTTCGTATTCTGAGGGCTTTATTATTGATCCTGATCGACAGATTAAAAGCGTAGCATATATTTTTACTAGCAAGCCCAGACTAAGTTTGAACGAGCGGAGTATTCCCCATGATGGAGCAGCCGTGTTCCAGATTATTGAGAAGCCGAAACAAAAACTAGTGGGTAGGTATTGGACGGAAAGATTAACAAAAGGTGAAATAATTCTTCAATATCACTCGAAAGAGCTGCTAGATGAGCTTCCAGGAGACCTGGGCGAGCATCCAGTAACAGAAAGTGAAAATCGACGCTAACAAGGCGCTACTATTGTGCTGGGCTAAATTGTCTCATGAAGGACTCTCAGATCTTGGTTAACATTGAACGTATTAATGATTATGCCCAGGAGCATGAAACCCACAAAGATCAACTGGAAGTATTGGTGGAGTGCCAGCGCGATATCTATAGAGTTTTAAAAACAATTGACCTCAAAGCTGCTGGAGAATATAAGTTCATCTCAAAAGTCGCGTGCTATGTCATGGCTGAAAATATCGATGACGTAAATCATGGGATGCTTAAAAGCTTAGAAATTAATTGTTATTCAGCAGTTGAGTCTTTGCCCCGAGTTTCCATTGAAAACTCAATAAATCTAATGTACGTCATAAAAGACAAGGACTCCCTCAAGCCTCGCTCACTTATTAAATCGTACCTCACGTCTTCAAGTAAACGATCAGCTCACTGGTTGAACTACGCAAAAACAATAGACGACGCCAAATATCTAGAACGAGCGAAAATCTTTTCCGCCCATATGGTGAATATTTCAGGTATATTCAAAGATATAAACAATAGCGATGCTTTTCCTCATTGGCCTGATGCCCGCAGTCGCTTCAGATCCGTTGGGTTAGAAGCTTTTTATCACATTCTGTTTGCACCGACTTCTGATTCTATTCACGGATTTTCAGAAGATATTTTTAATAGTCTTTTGATTGATCTGTCTCCTAACGAAATAGATGTCAAGCATGCGCTATTAAAAGCTCAAAAGGCTGAAAAATTATCCTTGGCTTACTATCTCACAACTAATGCGGTATTATTTTTTTGTGATGCTGCTCATAGAATTTGTTGCCGTTCGGAATGCGAGGCAGAGGCAGCAGAGTTGGATAGGATTGTGATAAAACTAAATAGTGTCATCGCCGTACACGAAAGTCTGATGGATAAATATTATGAGGATCGTGCTTAGTTAAAAAGGCAAAGCATTACTATTTTTTCAATTATAGTTTCTTGTGAGTTTCGGCGAATTATCTCGCGCGCTCTTAATGCCTAACAAATCTCGGCGAATAATAAAAAAGTCGGTAGGAGGCTTGATTGGTAAACGTTACTAAGCTTTCTCCGTTGACCGTACATTACTCATGTTAATGCGCTTGTGTCCTATTATTTTATAAAGCTCGCGACTGACAGTTATTGGCCGATAGTTGTCAGTTACGAATGACCCAGCAGAAGTCCTTCGAACCTCTTTTCACCTTTAAGGGGAGTCGCCTTTACAGACGCATTCCCATCTCGAAAGCACGAGTCTCAAACCCGAACTCTGTGTACATGCGAGCAGCACGTGCATTGAACGGCCAGACGGACAACCTCAAGTCCTGAGCGTCATTTTCGATTGCCCAGTTTTTAACGAGCTGAATAAGCCTTCGTCCAATACCTTTCCCCCAAAATTGCTCGGCAACACATATCGATCCGATGCGAACAACATTCAGCGGTTGCAACAGTGGCCCAGAGCTTGTCGACAGGCTGGCAGTAATGAAGGCTGCGGCTTGGTGACCGACATTCGCGATGAATACAACCTGACCCGGTTTCTCGAAAAGACCTGACCAGTGAGGAAGGTCGCGCGAAAAGTCTTGGGTGGAATCCGCGTAAATATCGGGACGGGCAGCGTGGTGCACGGCGTTAAGCAATTGTCCCAACTCACAAATGCTCAATGCGTCTTCTACCATTGCAGCTCGGTAAGTAATGGCTTCGTCCATGATGTGCAACTCTCCTTGATAGTGTGGCTGGCTCGCAGTGCTCCGGGTCTTTGTCTCATGGCAGAGAGGATATTCCAATCGCTTCTCCTGGACGATTTTGGCCAGTGGCGACCGGCTGACATCGACCCCGAGCGGGCGTTGAAGCCCGCGAGTGAGCGAAGCGAACGCCTTGAGCCGTTTGTCAGGCGTACAAACCATACCCTGCCGCGATGATCAGCGGAGAAACCAGCAGCGTTGCCCAGAACCCCGATTTTGGAACAGCAATGACGCAAATGATCGAGATCATAAACACATAGATGCCAACCATTTTAAGTAACGCGAGATCGCCAACGGCTACGGCGTGAATCGCTGTCTGCCCTGCGAGCATAAAAAGCGGCCCCAGCATGGTAAACCAGAGGGCAGTACGCCGACCTTCGTGCGCTTTGAATTGGTCAACGAAGCCAGAGTCTACAGCGGCTGCGAATGCTGTTTTGAATTTGATAATACCGAAAGGAATATGGAAGACGCCCAAGGCGAACAGGGTCCATGCGACGATGTTTGACATGTCTTACATGCTCCGTAACGGTAAGGTCTGGCTTAGAAGTGGTCACGGCAAATGCGACATTGCTCAGGGATAAACGCAACTTGGGTGACGGCAAGGACTGCTGCCCTCGAATGAAGCTACCCATTTGCCGTCATCGTGTCCACCGTCCACTTTTGGCCAATAAACGCCCCCCATGAAACGCTAATCTCAACCAAAACCGACGTCGCATCCGCCGACAGCCACATGAATTCAGAAATATGGCTGTAATTAAATTCAATTTGGCACAAAAAGCACGCAAACACCTGACCAGGACTCTTCGATCCTCGTTACCCTGATTCCATTGGGTGCCGAGCATGGAACCCAATAGGGATCCTGGATTCACGTGATGCTTGATCTTGAAGCTTCTCACCAGGTCTTTACCTCCTATCACCAACGATAGAGCCAACTGAGCGGTAAGGATGACCGTAAATTTGCGGGAGAAGCACAAGATGAACACGAAAAGACTGAGATACATTCTTGCCGGTTTAACGCTGTCTTTTGGCGCTGTGCATTCGCAGGCCGAAGAGGCCAAAAAGGTCGACGTACTGCTGATCGGTGGCGGCATCATGAGCGCAACCTTGGGCGTGTGGCTCAATGAATTGGAGCCGGGGCTCTCGATGGAGATGGTCGAGCGCCTCGAGGGTGTTGCCTTGGAAAGCTCCAATGGCTGGAACAACGCGGGCACAGGTCATTCGGCCTTGGCCGAGTTGAATTACACGCCGCAAGACGAGAACGGAAAAGTCACGATCTCGAAGGCCGTTGAGGTCAATGAAGGCTTCCAGTTGACCCGGCAGTTCTGGGCTTGGCAGGTCAGGCAAGGGGTGCTGAAGAACCCGCGTTCGTTCATTAATTCCACCCCGCACATGAGCTTCGTCTGGGGCGATGCCAACGCCAGCTTTCTGAAGAAGCGTTATGAGGCGTTGCAGGCTAGCCCGTTGTTTCGCGGAATGCAGTACTCCGAAGACCCGGCCGTGATCAAAAAATGGGTTCCGCTCATGATGGAAGGGCGTGATCCCAAGCAAAAAATCGCGGCCACGTGGAATCCCAATGGCACTGATGTCAATTTTGGAGAAGTGACCCGCCAACTGGTCGGTTACCTGCAAACCTCGCCGAAATTTGCCCTGAAGCTGTCAAGCGAAGTGCGCGACATCACCCGAAACGAGGACGGTAGTTGGCGCGTCAGCTACAAAAACCTCAAAGACGGAAGTGAAAACGTAACCGATGCCAAGTTCCTGTTCATTGGTGCGGGTGGTGGCGCGCTGAAGTTGTTGCAGAAATCGGGTATTCCCGAGGCCAGGGAATATGCGGGCTTTCCAGTGGGCGGCTCATTTCTGGTGACAGAAAACCCGGCCATTACAGTGCGGCATCTGGCCAAAGCCTACGGCCAGGCGTCGGTGGGGGCGCCGCCCATGTCGGTTCCGCATCTGGATACCCGTGTACTGGACGGCAAGCGCCTGATCCTGTTCGGACCATTCGCAACTTTCAGTACCAAGTTTCTCAAGCAGGGCTCCTTTCTGGACCTGCTGAGTACGACCACGGTAGACAATGTGTGGCCGATGACTCGCGTCGGCATCAAACAATATCCACTGGTCGAGTACCTGGCCGGCCAACTGATGCTGTCGGACGAGGATCGGCTCAATGCTTTGAAAGAATACTTCCCGAACGCCAAGGCCGAAGACTGGCATCTGTGGCAAGCGGGCCAGCGCGTGCAGGTGATCAAGCGTGACGAAGCTGCCGGTGGCGTTCTGAAACTGGGCACGGAGATTGTTACGTCCCAGGACGGCACGATTGCCGGTTTGCTAGGTGCCTCTCCAGGCGCGTCGACCGCGGTGCCGATCATGGTGAGCTTGCTGCAGAAGGTCTTCAAAGACAAAGTCGCGACGCCCGCCTGGCAGGAGAAACTACATCAGATTCTCCCGAGCTACGGTACCCAACTTAACGACGATCCGGCAAAAGTGGCGGAAGAGTGGGCCTATACCGCCAAGATTCTTGAGCTGATGCCGCCACCGGTGATCAGTCAAGTCGCTACGCCGAGTGCTGAAAAAGAGGAGGGCAAACCGATGGAAGAAAAGGCACCGGCTGACATGGCTCTCTGATTAACAAGACCACTCATTCGCAATGCCTGGTATCGCTGACTTAGAGAAAAAAGCCCGCTGGACGTTAACGGTCAGCGGGCTTTTTAATGGGTCGGGAGAAGCTAGCCTGAAACTTCTCAACGGTTTCCCGGCAGGGTGGCAAGTGCTGAACCAGAGGCTAAAGCCAGATTGGCACAATAGACACAGCCAGCAGCGCACCCAGCAGCATGTTTAAAAATCGCCATTGTCGTTCGCTCTTCAATTGCCGCGACAGGGCCAACCCGGCCCCGCACCACAGCGCCAGCGAACACATGCAAGACACGCCAAACACCAGGCTCAGCAGCAACGCAAGTGAAGCCGGCCCCGGTGTCAGCGAAGCGAATGATGCGGCGGCGCTGAGGGTCATCGCCCAGCCTTTGGGGTTTTGCAAAAGCATCCAGATGCCAGTGAGAAAACTCGCGGGTTTTTCGTTGACCGCGGCGTTACCGGGTTTTCCTCGCTTTGCGATCTGCCAGGCCAGCCACAGCAGATAAAGCGACCCCATCAGTTTCATCGCCAATTGCAGTGACGGCGCTGCCAGGATGAGGCTGCCCAGACCGCCAGCCGCCGCGACGGCCATCAGCGCCAAGCCAAACGAGATGCCCGCAAGCAATGGAAGTGAGCGCACCCAACCGAAATTTGCTCCGGAGGCTGTCGCCAAGGTGGTTGCGCCGCCCGGGCTGAACGTGGCGACCATAACGAAGAGTAGAAGCGGAAGTATTGAACCTGGCATGGCGAGTTTCCTTAAGTGGTCTCGACTTAATAGCCTGTTGCCAAGTAGTATTAAAGCTAATGTTTGTAATGCTCAATATTAGGAACCCTAATGCTATGCGGACTCTGGATCTGGTACTCCTGCGCAGCTTCGTCGTGGTCGCTGAAAAACGCAGCATGACGGTGGCTGCCCAGCATCTGCATGTGAGCCAAGGAGCGGTCAGTCAACAGATCAAACGGCTGGAGGACGTGCTGGGCGGGGCGTTGTTTTTACGTGATCGACGCGGCATTCGCCTCGCGCCACTTGGTGAGCGTTTGTTTACCAAGGCCCAGCAAATGCTCACGCTTAACCAGCAGATTTGGGCGGACGTGAAAGGGAGCACCCTCCAAGGGCGGGTGCGCCTGGGCGTACCTTACGACCTCGCCGGCGCGTGGATTGCGCCAATCCTCAAGGCGTTTGTCGAGGCGAATGCGCAGGTGGAGCTGTCACTCAAATGTGGCTCGTCGCTAGAGCTGAAAACTGAAGTCGACAAAGGCGCACTGGACCTGGCTATTATTGAGGAAGCGGCCGCGGGTGCTAACGGTGAATGCCTGATGATCGATCGTTTGGTATGGGTCGGCGCCAGCGGTGGAGCAGCCTTCCTGAACACACCATTGGCGGTATCCCTGGTTGCCGAGACTTGTGCGTTTCGTGAGCCAGTGATCGCTGCTCTGGAAGGCCAGGATCGACAATGGAAGATGGTCTTTGATAACGGCAACCTTGAGACAACGCGAGCGATGGTCGGCAGCGATCTGGCCGTGTCGGCGTGGTTGAAGTCGGCAGTGCCGCCAGGCCTGGAGATCTTATCTGCCGAGGCGAACTTACCGGATTTGCCGCCGTTTGCGATTTCCCTGGTGAGATCAAAAGGCACTGCGAGTGCGGCGGCTGTGGAGCTGGTCCGGCACATTCATGAGCATCTTGATCAATCCTGATTCGCCTTGATCTGCATCTGAGATCAAGGCCTCGCAGGACACTTTCTCGATACAGTGGGGCGTTCAATCTCCCCAACTGCTAGCGTTAAACATTCCAACGGTTCAACCTCCCAGGAGAAGCCCCATGAACCCATTCACCGGCGGCTGCCTATGCGGCAACGTTCGAATCGAGGCGACAGGCCAACCCTACCGCGTCGGCCTGTGCCATTGCCTCGATTGCCGCAAACACCATGGCGCGCTGTTTCACGCTTCCGCGATTTTCCCTCAGGATGCGGTGACCATCACTGGAGAAACACACGACTACGCTGGACGGTTTTTCTGCCCGCGTTGTGGCTCGTCGGTTTTCGCTCGCACTGGCGACGAAGTCGAAGTGAACCTGGGCTCTCTCGACACCCCGGATCAACTCAAACCCACCTACGAAAGCTGGATCGTCCGGCGCGAATCCTGGCTGCCAGCGTTTCCGCTCGCTAAACACTATGACCATGATCGTGAGGGGCCGGGACGGTTTGAGGAGTAAGGGCATCCAGGCGGATGCACTTCATTGATTGTGTGATGGCATATTAATATGAATACTGGCCGCCAAATGGGGCGACGCGTATAGCGACGATCCTGTGCTCACGAAAAAACAGGCGTCTGCATCTCAGGACGGCGACACACATTATGGAGACGTACAGATGGCCGAAGAGATTGTTAAGTCCAAATGGGTCAATTTTCTGGTGGCCGACGCTGAGGTGAATTACGGCCTGGCGGATGATGTTTATTCGATCGCCGGCAGCGGCAATGTCGGTGCGTTAAGCAGGGTGATGGAGGCTTTCAAGCAAGCCAACGGTGGGTTGTGGGTGGGCGGGAAGATGGCGCTGACCCGAACGTCGGTTCGCTTGAGCGCCAGTGCTTTGAACCGCCTGGTTCAGGAGGGGACCCTCGATATTGATCTGCCGCTGGCGATGATCCGCAAGGTGACCCTTGAGGGTGGGTTTGTGACCAAGATCGTTCGTCTGGATACCGACGCTGGCAGCGTTAAATTTCGCTGTTTTGGGGCAAGGGACGTCGCCGCACTGATAGAAAAGATGACCCTCTCGCAGTCCTGAACACAATAAAAAACCCGCATCACCGTGCGGGTTTTTTACGTTTGAACGTCGCGCGTTATCCCTTACACGGCGCTCGCCAGTTTCCCACTCGACAACCGACGCTTATAGGCACTGTCCCGATTCGCCAACCAGAAATACAACGGCGACGTCACCAACAACCCCACCAGCCAGGACAAATCCGCACCGTTGATGTGCTCGGAAATCGGCCCGACGTACAGCGGCGTGTTCATGAATGGAATCTGCACCGCAATCCCGATCGCATAGGCCAGCAACGCCTGCGGGTTGTAGCGACCGTAGATGCCGCCATCGACGTGAAAGATCGAGTCGATGTCGTACTGACCTTTGTGAATCGCGTAGAAGTCGATCAGGTTGATCGCGGTCCATGGCACCAGCACCACGAGCAGCACCAGCACCATGTCGACGAAGTGGCCGATGAAGTCCGCCGAGGCGCCGACGGCGGCGAAGCAGCAGGCGCCGAGGACGATGATCGAGAGCACGGCGCGGCTTTTCGCGGTGGGGATCCAGCGGTAGGCGAAGGTTTGCACCAGGGTGATCAGCGACAGCACGGCACCGTAGAGGTTGAGGGCGTTGTGGCTGATGACGCTGAGCAGGAACAGCACCAGCATCAACGGGCCGATGGAGCCGGTGGCGAGTTTGACCGCGTCCATGGTGTCCATGCCGACCGGCGTGGCGAGCACCGCGACGGCGCCGAAGATGAACGACAGGCTGGAGCCGAGCACGGTGCCCAGGTAGGTGGTCCAGAACGTCGACGCGACAGGCACGTCCGCCGGCAGGTAGCGTGAATAGTCGGAGACGTACGGCGCGAACGCAATTTGCCACAGCGCCGCCAACGATACCGTGGCCAACCAGCCGGAGATGTTGAAGCTGCCACGGGTGAGGAAGTCGGTGGTCTGCACGTGGGTGAAGATGTAGCCGAAGCCGAGCACGATGCCGGCGCCGAGCACCCAGGTGCCGATGCGATTGAGCACGTGGATGAAGCGGTAGCCGATGATGCCGATGATCCCCGAACCGAGGGCGCCGATGACGATGCCCACCGGCACCGGCACGCTGTCGACCACGCCGTGCAGCGACTTGCCGGCGAGGACGATGTTGGAGGCGAAGAAGCCGATGTACATGATGCCGGCGATCAGCACCACCAGCAGCGCGCCGAGGGAGCCGAACTGGGCGCGGCTCTGGATCATTTGCGGGATGCCCATTTGCGGGCCTTGCGCCGAGTGCAGCGCCATCAGCACGCCGCCGACCAGGTGCCCGACCAGAATGGCAATGACGCCCCACACCAGGTTCAGGTGAAACAGTTGCACGCCGAGGGCGCCGGTAACGATGGGCAACGGCGCGATGTTGCCGCCGAACCAGAGGGTGAACAAATCCCGGACCTTTCCATGGCGATCTTGCGGCGGGACGTAGCCGATCGTGTGCTTCTCGATCAGCGGAGCGGAGGTTGTTGCAGAGGTGACCATGACGAACTCCAAGGCAATGTGAGTACGTGGACGTACTTCGGTGAGCGCCGCGTGGGCGACGCTTTTCTTGTTGGAGTGATCATGTGCAAAGCCTCGGCATAGATAAATTAGTAAGTTTGTTGCTTCAAGCCTTAAAAAAAATATGCCCCGGGGTTGGGTGGGTCCGGTATGTTCTGGGTTGATCGCGGGGCGTTCAGATACCCCGCAGACTGGCGCAACCAGATCCCCGTAGGAGCTGTCGAGTGAAACGAGGCTGCGATCTTTTAATCTTGATCTTTAACATCAAAAGATCGCAGCCTCGTTTCACTCGACAGCTCCTACAGGGGAAGTGTGTGGCCATGGTTGATGTGTTTTCTGGAGGTCCGCATGGCCGCTTACAACTTGCGACAGCTGCGTTATTTCGTCACCACCGCCGAGTGCGGCAGCGTGGCGGAGGCTTCGCGCAAGCTCTATATCGCTCAGCCGTCGGTGTCGACGGCGATCAAGCACCTGGAAGAAAGCTTCGGCGTGCAGCTGTTTATCCGCCATCACGCCCAGGGTGTTTCGCTGACGCCTAGCGGCTCGCGGTTTTATCGCAAGGCGCTGGAGCTGCTGCGGGTCGCGCACGAATTTGAGCAGAACGCATTGGCGGATAATGACGTGGTGGCCGGGCAGATCGATATCGGCTGCTTTGAAACCGTCGCGCCGCTGTACCTGCCGCGTTTGATCGCCGGTTTCAAGGAGCGCTGGCCAGGCGTGGAAATCCGTATTCGCGACGGCGAACAACAGGAACTGGTGCAGGCCCTGACCGCTGGCAGCATTGATCTGGCGATGCTGTTTGAACACGATCTGGACAGCACGATTGAGACCGTTCCGCTGATGCCACCGCAGCAACCTTACGCCTTGCTGCCGGCGGACCATCGCTTCGCGCAACAGGCGAAGGTGTCGCTGGACGACCTGGTGCTGGAACCGATGATTCTGCTCGACGTGGTGCCGAGTCGCACTTACTTCGTCAGCATCTTCGAAGAGCGCGGATTGACCCCGCACATCGTCTTCAGCTCGCCTTCAATCGAGATGGTGCGTGGCATGGTCGGCCGTGGTTTTGGCTTTTCGATTCTGGTGACCAAACCCTTCTCGCCGTACACCTATGACGGGCAACAACTGGTGTGCATTCCGCTGGCGGAAACGGTGACGGGCTCGGGGTTATCGGCGGCGTGGCTCAAAAGGTCGCAACTGACCAAACCGGTGCAGTTGTTCGTGGATTATTGCCAGGAAGAACTGGCCCGACTCTACACCTGAGTGTCGGGCCTACCGCTCAACTGATCGATGCCAGCATCCGTTGCAGCAAGGCGTCGCAGCCGTCCAATTGCTCGATGCTGACAAACTCATCCGGCTTGTGGCCCTGGTCCATGCTGCCCGGACCGCAGACCACCGTCGGGATCCCCGCCGCGTCAAACAGACCGCCCTCGGTGCCAAATGCCACAGTGCCGAACTCCCGGGAACCGGAAAATGCCGCGATCAGTTCAGCGGCTTCGCTGTGGGCATCGGTGGCCAAACCGGGATAGGCCGACAACTCGCTGAAGCGGATGTCGCTCTGCTCACTCACGGCGCGCATGCGTGGCAAAACCTGTTTTTCGGCATAAGTCTTCAGTTCCTGCGCGACATCGCTTGGATCGAACGAGGGCAGGGCGCGGATTTCAAAGTCGAAACGGCAATCGGCGGGGACGATGTTCAACGCCTTGCCACCGGCAATCACCCCGGTTTGCACAGTGCTGAAGGGCGGATCGAAACGCTCGTCCTGATGCTCCGGTGCTTTGAGTCGTTGGCCAATTCGCCCGAGTTCACCGATCAGTTCGGCGGCGTATTCAATCGCGTTAACCCCGAGCGGCGCGTACGCCGAATGGCAGGCTTCACCGTGAATATCGCAACGCATCGCCAGTTTGCCTTTGTGGCCAAGCACGGGTTTGAGTTCGGTCGGTTCGCCAATGATGCACAGCATCGGTTTGACCGGGCGCTGCTCCAGCGCTTTGAGCAGCGAGCGCACGCCCAGGCAACCGACTTCTTCATCGTAGGACAACGCGATGTGCACCGGCCGCCGTAGCGTCGCCTTGACCAGCGACGGCACCAGCGCCAATACGCAGGCGATGTAGCCTTTCATGTCCGCCGTGCCACGGCCGTACAGCTTGCCGTCGCGCTCGGTCAGTTCGAACGGCGCAACGCTCCACGGTTGGCCGTCCACCGGCACCACATCGGTGTGCCCCGACAGCACAATGCCCGGCAGTTGCGCCGGGCCGATGGTTGCGAACAGATTAGCCTTGCTGCGTTGCTCGTTGTAGACCAGTTCGCACGGCACCTCGAAACCGGCGAGGTAGTCGCGAACAAACTCGATGAGCTGCAGGTTGGATTCGCGGCTCGTGGTGTCGAACGCCACCAACGCTTGAAGCAAATCGCGGCTGCTGCTCATCGGTCGTCTCCGGCAACGCCGTAGCCAGGGGCGCGATCGGGTGCCAGGGCGCGGTCGATGTAATCCTGAACCTGTGGGCGATAGGCGACCCATAGGTTTTCCAGTTCGCCGATCGGGTCTTCATCGGCCCAATCCACGCGCAGGTTGATGATCGGCCAGGTCAGTTCGCCGACCACCACCATCGCGGCAGAGTGCACCGGCCCGGCTTCACCGCCCGCGACCATCGCGGCTTGCATTGCGGCCAGCAAGCGGTCGGCCAGTTGACCCTCGCCCTGTTCGAACGCGCGGACCATGGCTTCAATCACCGAACGATCCGTGAGCATGTTGCCAGCGGCCACACACTGCTCGCCGGACACGGCGTTGTGATTGCCGAGGGTTTGCGAACCGCTGAAATGTGCGGTGCGGCCGAGGTGGTCAATCGCGGTGATCTGGCGATATTGGCTGTAGCCGTTGCGGGTCAGCACCTTGTCCAGCGCATCCGAGGGTGAAAGCCCTTGCTCCATGAGCGCGAGGGTTTCCGGGCCGAGGGAGGGCAGGGTGATGTTTTGCGTCGAGACCGCGCCGACACCTGGCAGCAACCATGGGCAGCGGGCGCCGACGGCGATGCTTGAGGAGCTGATTGCGATGCCGAACTGGCCGGTTTCGGGGCATCTTGCGGCGATGGAAAAGGTCATGGTTTTGCTCCTTGTTCAGCCTTGGAGAAAAGGGTGTCTGGGCGGGCGCCTTCGCGGGCAAGCCTCGCTCCTACATTTGGAATGCGTTCCCCTGTAGGAGCGAGGCTTGCCCGCGAAGGCCGCCCCTCGGTCTGTTTCCTTACTCAGGAATCACCGCAATCACATCAATCTCCATCAACCACTGCGGTTGTCCCAGCGCCGACACCACCAACCCGGTCGAAATCGGGAACACACCTTTAAGCCACTTGCCGACTTCCTGATACACCGGCTCGCGGTAGCGCGGGTCGATCAGGTACGTGGTGGTCTTGACGATGTGGCTCAGGTCGCTGCCGGCTTCTTCCAGCAGTTGTTTGACGTTGCGCATCGCTTGCTCGGCTTGGGCACGCGGGTCGCCGAGGCCGATCAGGTTGCCTTCGAAATCAGTACCGACCTGGCCACGAACATACACAGTGTTGCCGGCGCGGACGGCCTGGCACAGGTCGTTGTCCAGGCTCTGGTTCGGGTAGGTTTCCTTGGTGTTGAACATGCGAATACGGGTATGGGTTGGCGTGGACATGTGAAGCTCCTGAACAAGTATTAAGCGCTGACGCTGGTTTTATGGGCGACGGGGGCGGTCTCGGCTGCACGCTCGTCCGCATCGCGGTACTCGAGGTACGAACGCTGGATAGCGATGTGGTCCGCGACGTACTTGGCGTCGTGCCACACGCCCCAGATAAACGACGAGCCGCGACGGGACTGCCAAGGCAGGCCGAGGAAATACACGCCCGGCTCGCTCGACACACCGCGCTGATGCTGCGGCTTGCCGTTGTTGTCGAAGGCGTTGACCTTCAGCCAGCTGTAGTCCGTGGCAAAACCGGTGGCCCAGATGATCGAGGTCACGCCGGCCTTGACCAGGTCGAGCTCAAGAATCGGGTTGCTCACACACTCCGGCTCCGGGAAGGTGTGGCGCGCTTCGGGCTCTTCCGGCAGGTCCAGGCCATTGCGCTCGATGTAGGCGTCTGCGGCATCGAGCAGCGCGCGGTAGTTCTCGTCGCCACGGGCCAGGTTTTCCGCCAGGTTCGGCTCGAAAGACGCCACGGCGCCATTGAACGATTGAGTCAGGCCGACCAGCGTCATGCCTGCATGCGCCAGGCCCCGGAAGTCCACGGTGCGGCCGCCATGGGCACCGCTCACCGCGATGGTCACGTGTTCACGGCCAGGCTTCATCGCCGCTTGATCCCACTCGCCCAGCACACCCAGCCACCAGCAGAAATCACGGTTGCGATAGGCGCGAGGAGGGCGGTCGTGGGCGCCCACCGAGAGATAGACTTTCTTGCCGGCGCCCTGCAATTCATCGGCAATCTGCACCCCCGACGAGCCGGCGCCCACCACCAGCACCGCGCCTTCGGGCAACTGCTGCGGATTGCGGTATTCGGCGGAGTGAATCTGGGTGAACGGTGCGTCTTTCGGCGCAATCGGCGGGATCACCGGACGCTGGAATGGCCCGGTGGCAGCCACCACGCGGTTGGCTTCAATCACGCCTTCGGAGGTTTCGATGGTGAAGCCCGGGCGACCGACATTGCGCTCGACCTTCAGCACGTCCACGCCGGTACGGATCGGCGCGTTGAATTTCTTGGCGTAGGCTTCGAAATAATCCGCCACCCGCTCTTTCGGGGCAAAGCCGTCGGGGCTCAGGTCGTCGAATTCCATACCGGGAAAGCGATCGTGCCAGGCCGGACCATTGGCCACCAACGAATCCCAACGCCCGGTGCGCCAGCGTTCGGCAATGCGATTGCGCTCCAGCACCAGGTGTGGCACACCGAGTTTGCTAAGGTGTTCACTCATGGCCACGCCAGCCTGACCGGCGCCGACAATCAACGTATCTGTTTTTATTGTTTCTGTGGTCATTTCTCTACCCTTCGAAGTGGGAGTCAGGTCGGTTATGGCCTGCCATCTCTTGGGGTCAAGACTAGGGTTCACCCTGGTATCGGTAAAATATTATTAAGCTGGGAACTGAGCATAAATAACGGATGCAGAGGCTTTGACCCTGACTGAAAGGGCTCGCAAGGGAGAGATTAAGCAATGTACAAACAAGCACTCAGCGACACTTATCGCGCCTACATCGACTGCCTCAACCGTCAGGATTGGCCAACCCTGGGCCAACTGCTCGATGAAAACGTGCACTACAACGGCGAGCGCGTCGGGCTGGCCGGCTATCGGGCGATGCTGGAGCGCGACTTTCGCGCGATCCCAGACCTACGTTTCGTGATCGAACGGCTTATCGCCGACCCACCGCATATCGCCGCCAGGCTGTGTTTCGATTGCACGCCGGTGGAGGAATTGTTTGGCCTGCCAGTGAATGGGCGACGGGTGGCTTTTACCGAGAACGTGTTTTACGAGTTCAAGGACGGGAAGATTTGCGCTGTGTGGTCGGTGATCGACAAAGCGGCCGTCGCGGCACAGATTATTTGAAACATGCCAACTACATTTTTGACTTCACCTGGAAACCCTGTGGGAGCGAGCCTGCTCGCGAAGACGGTGGGTCAGCCGACATCAATGCGCAATGACACACCGCATTCGCGAGCAGGCTCGCTCCCACAGGGACAGCATTAAGGTTCGATCAGGCCTTGCTGGCCGCCAGATAAGCGCCCAGTCGGCTGCCCATCTCCGCCCCCAACGCCTGCAAACCGCTCAACGGACGCACCATCACTTCAAACTCGACGATTTTCCCTTGTTCGTCGAAGCGGATCATGTCGATGCCTTTCAGCGCTTTTCCGCCGACGTTGGCACTGAACTCCAGCACGACGTTCAACCCATCCGCCGTTGCCAGTTCGCGGTGGTATTCAAAGTTTTCGAAGACGTCGAACACGGTGTTGAGGATCATCGACACCACGGCCGCGCCTGGATAAGGCGTGTGCGCCATGGGCGAGCGGAAGACGGCTTGTGGGTCGAGCAATTCGGGCAAGGCTTGCAAGTTCCCGGTGCGGATCATCGCGTGCCACAGGGTCAGGGATTCTGCGGCTTTGGGATGCAGGTTCAGTTCAGACATTATCAACTCCTGTTTTTTGTTATTGGTCGAGCGCCGAGAGGGTAGATCAAAAGATCATAGCCTTCAGGATCATGCTGGCATATTCGGATACACTTCCGTGATGCCAAAACATCATCACTCGCCCCTGCGTCTAAGTCGAATCGCTCACAGCATCGTCACTCGACTGCTGTTGTTGGCGCTGTGCATGGTCATTTTTGGTGCCGTCGTGCGTTATTTCGTCTTGACCAATTTTTTGCGTGAAGATTTGAGCGCCGTGGTGGAAGGCCAGCAATTGACCTTGGCCACCTATGTTGCCCGGGATATCGACTACAAAATCGTCCAGCGCCAACTGATGCTGGATCGCCTGGCCGATTCCGTTCCGGTCGATCTCCTGACACAACCGCAGCAGTTGCAAGCCTGGCTGAAATCGCATTACGAGTATCAGACGCTGTTCACTGCGGACTTATTTATCGTCGGTCCAACGGGGCGTTTGCTCGGGAGTTATCCGGACCCCGTCGACACCGATTATGCCGAGCGTGATTACGTCCGGGCGGGACTGGCGGGGCGCTCCCTGATTGGTCAACCGGCGCTGGACAAGACCACCCAAGCGCCGATCCTGCCCATGTCCGCGCCCATCAAGAATGCCGCCGGTGAAGTCCAGGCCGTGCTGGTTGGCATCAGCGTGCTCGGTACGACAGGGCTTTTGGATGCACTGCTGCAAAGTCGGGTGGGCGATGCCACGGGGGATTTCCTGCTGGTGTTCCCCGACAGTCATTTGTTTGTCGAGTCGTCCAGCCGTGACGTGCAACTCAAGCCCACGTCGGCTCCCGGCGTCAACGCACTGCATGACCAGGCGGTGGCGGGGTTTCGCGGCACCGGGCTGACGCTCAATTCCCAAGGTGTCGAGGAAGTCGCCGCCATCGCCTCGGTCCCGAGCGCCAACTGGTTCATCGTCGCGCGCTTGCCGGCCAGCGAAGCGTTTGCCACGGTGACGCGCACCCAGCATTTCTTGCTGAAAGGCGCCGTGTTGTCGATTGTGTTTTTTGCCACGTTCGCCTCGATTGGTTTGTACTTTGTTTTCCGGCACCTGTTCCGTGCCGCCGAACAGGCCGACCGCATGACCCGCGATGAACTGCCCCACGCGCCCCTGGAAGTGGTGCGCGATGATGAAGTCGGGCATTTGATCTCGGCGTTCAATCGTTTGTTGGTCAAGTTGAATGACAAACAGGACGAACTGAAAAAGATCGCGCATCACGACACCCTCACGGGGCTGAGCAACCGGCATCATCTCTCCGGTCAGCTTCGGCAAGTGCTGGCGCAGGCGCGACGCACAGACACCCAAGTTGGTTTGCTGTTTATGGACCTCGACGGTTTCAAACACATCAACGACAGCCTCGGGCATGAGGCCGGTGATGAGGTTTTGCGTCAGGTGGCGCGGCGTTTTTCGTCGGTGGTGCGCGAGAGCGATACCTTGGCGCGCATCGGCGGTGACGAGTTTGTCGTGCTGCTGAGCGACCTTGGGAGTCATGCCGAAGAGACGCTGAGTACCGTGGCAACCCATTGCATCGAAGCCTTGAATGCGCCGTTTTTCATTTCCGGCACGGTGTGCATCGTCGGTGTTTCGATTGGCATCGCCTTGGGTAACGGGCAGAGCTCGGCCGATACGCTGCTGCTGGCCGCCGACCGTGTGATGTACCAAGCCAAGAAAACCGGGCGTGGGCGGTATGTGACGTACAAACTGTAGGCCGGCCTTTAACTCAAGGAGAACCGAAATGACCCAGTCACTCGAGCGTGCCATCGCCATCGCCGCTGCCGCCCACGAAGGGCAGGTCGACAAGGGCGGCGCGCCTTACATCCTGCATCCGCTGAAAGTCATGCTGCGCGTGACGACCCTGGAAGAACGCATCGTCGCCGTGCTGCATGACGTGGTGGAAGACACCGGCATCAGCCTCGAAGCCCTGCGTCAGGAAGGCTTCAGCGAAGCGGTGTTGGACGCCATTGCATCGGTGACCAAAGTGCCGGGTGAATCCTACGAAGCGTTCGTCGAGCGTGCAGCGCTGAACCCGATTGGGCGGGTGGTCAAGCTCGCGGATCTGGAAGAGAACAGCGACTTGTCGAGGATTGCCCAGCCGTCGTGGGAGGACCTTGAGCGGGTTGAGAAGTATCGGCGGGCGATTGGGGTGTTGCGCTCGTAAGGACAGCATTCCTCGAACACTGCAGGAGCAAAGCTTGCTCGCGATGGCTCAGGCACATCCAAGTTCAATGCCGACTGACACCTCGCCTTCGCGAGCAGGCTCGCTCCCACACTGGATTGAAGTCGCCCACAAAACCGGCGTCCGACGCAGATCCCTTGTGGGAGCGGGCTTGCTCGCGAAGGGGCCGGCACATCCAAGTTCAATGCCGACTGACACCCCGCCTTCGCGAGCAGGCTCGCTCCCACACTGGATTGAAGTCGCCCACTAAACCGGCTTCCGACGCAGATCCCCTGTGGGAGCGGGCTTGCTCGCGAAGAGGCCTGCTCATTCACCATCGACGGCGACTGACACTCCGCCTTCGCGAGCAAGCCCGCTCCCACAGGGGATCTGCGGAACACTGAACATTGTGGGAGCGAGCCTGCTCGCGAAGAGGCCAGCACTGCTTGCCTCAGTTCTGACCGCGCTGCGCGTATTGTTGCACCAGCGGTCCAAAGTCCTGCGGCGCAGGGAATTGCTCAAAGCCATGTTCTGCGCCGGTCGTGACCCACGGCAGTTTTTCACTCGTCCACGTTTCGATAAACGGGATGTAGCGTTGCGGGTTTTCGAGGAGGCTGGAGCGGACGCCGATCACCTGATCATTGCCTTCCGGCCGGGTAAACAACCAACTCAGGCAATGCGGGCAGAAGAAGTGTTGCGTCGGCCCATGCAAGCCACCGATGACGGGGTTGCCTTGTGTGACCACAAAGCTTTCCGCCGGCACCAGAACACTCAGGGAGAAAGCGCTGGACGCCATTTTCTGGCAACCCGTGCAGTGGCAGGCCGTGGTGATGAGCGGCGGGGCGCGCAGCTCAAAAGTAACCTGGCCGCAACGACAACTGCCTTTATCCATGACTGAGTGATTCATCGAACATCCGCTGCCGTTTCGGATGCCTGCAACGCTTGAGCGAACGCCTGAGGGGTCGGACTTTGCGGCCAGGTCGCAATACCCTCCGGCAACATCAGCCACGGTTGTTTGTGTTTGACCCAGATATGCGCGACCGGCTGCAGGGAGGGGCTGTGATCCAGTGTCCCGGCGCGCAGCACCAACATCCCCGGCGCCGCGCTGGTGGTGTTGTAGAGTCGGGTATGGCAGACGCTGCACAGCGTGTGAATGGAGTGCTGGCCGTCGGCGTCATAGGCATAGTGCGTCACCGGACCTTCATGACTGATGGCCTCCGATGGCATCAAGGCGTGGAGGGCGAAAGCGCTGCCACTCCAGGTCTGGCAATCCCTGCAATGACAGGCATAGACCGCCAGCGGCGCATCGGTTGCGAGGGTGTAGTGCACGGCGGTACAGCGGCATTGGCCGGTCAGCGTCATATGAAAAGCTCCTTTCAGCATCAGGGTCGCGGATAAAGCAGGGCGCCCGTGGGATATTCTTGGCCAGCATGACGTTGTGCTCCCAGAAAGAAAATCAGCCAAAGCTGCCCAACGGCTCATAGGAAATGTATGAACGCTCCTCAACTACAGTGGGAAACCCAGCGTGCCTTTTTGGCCGTACTGCGCACCGGCAGCCTGTCCGGCGCGGCACGTTTGTTGGGCATCGCGCAGGCGACGGCGCGACGGCGGATCGAGGCGTTGGAGCAAAGTGTCGGCGTCAGCCTGTTCATCCGTTCTCCCGCCGGATTGTTGCCGACGGAGATGGCCAAGGACCTGATCAGTCATGTCGAAGCCATGGCCATGGCAGCGAACGCATTCAATCGGGCTGCGTCAGCCGATGCGGGGCTGGCCAGTGGCACGGTTCGCCTGACCAGCAGCAAGCTGCTCGGGGTTGAAGTGCTGCCTCCGATGTTGCGCACATTGCGCCAGGCCTGTCCGCAATTGGCCATTGAACTCAGCGTGTCGAACCGTCTGCAAGCGCTGGCACGGCAAGAGGCAGACGTGGCAGTGCGCATCCGTCGGCCGACCGAGGCATCGGTGGTGACGCGCAAAGTGGGTGACTTGCGCGTCGGGCTGTACGCCACGCCTGATTTGCTGGCGGAGCAGGGCACGCCGGCTACTGCGGCGGAGTTGCATCGCTACCCGCTGATCGGACCGGATCGCAATCTGGTGGAAATAGAGTTTCTGCGCGAGAGAGGCTTCGACTGCGCGGCGGAGCCTGCACTCATTCGCACCGACGACCATCTCGCGCAACTGGCTGCACTGCGCGCAGGGCTGGGAATCGGCGTCTGTTCCAGTCAGTTGGCCCAGCGTTACGGGCTGGTTCGGGTGCTGCCTCGGCAGGTGGATTTCTCAGTCGATGTCTGGATTGCAATGCATCAAGACATGCGCCGGGTTCAACGGATTGCCCTGGTATTTGATGCACTGGGCGAAAGCCTGAGGGATTTTCTGGAGCAACCGCCCATTCAATAAACATCCCGCAAATAGCGCTTTTGCTCACTCATCTGCCGCCAATAATCCGCAGCACTTTCCTGACTCAACCCGCCATGCCGCTGCGCCACTTGGCGCAACGCCTGGTCGACATCCTTGGCCATGTGCCCGGCATCGCCGCAGATGTACACCTGCGCACCTTCCTGTAGCCAGCGCCACAGTTCGGCGCCTTGTTCGCGAATGCGGTCCTGCACGTAGATTTTCTCGGGTTGGTCCCGGGAAAACGCCAGGCTGAGTTGCGTGAGCAGGCCGTCGTGTTGCATGCCCTGGAGTTCATCGCGGTAGTAGAAATCGGTGGCGGCATGTTGCTCGCCGAAGAACAGCCAGTTGCGGCCCTGATCGCCCCGGGCGCGGCGTTCTTGCAGGAAGGCGCGGAACGGTGCGACGCCGGTGCCTGGGCCGATCATGATCATCGGCAGGTTGCCATCGGCGGGCGCGCGGAAGTACTTGGATGGCTGGACGAATATCGGGACTTCGCCGCTTTCCAAGCGGTCGGCGAGGAAGGTTGAGGACACGCCTTTGCGTTTGCCGTAGCGAACGGCGGCCACGGTGAGGTGGACTTCTTGCGGGTGCGCCTTGGAGCTTGAGGCAATCGAATACAGGCGCGGTTGCAGGCGTTTGAGCGTGCCCAGCAGCTCTTGCGCCGAGCAGTCGATCGGGAACTCCTGCAGCACGTCCGCCAATTGCCGGCCCCACAGCCAGTCTTTCAAGTCAGCTTTGCGTTCACTGCCCAGCAGGTGTTTCAACGCCGGGTTGGCACTGCGTTCGGCGATGAAAGCCAGGGTGTCGAGGTTGGGCCGGGCGATTTCCAGGTGTTCGGTCAGCGCCTGATGCAGCGCGACTTCACCGAGCTTGTCGAGGTTCACAGGCGTGTCAGCACCGAGTCGGGTCAGGTCGAGCAATTCATCGACCAGTTCCGGGCAGTTGCGCGGCATCACACCCAACGCATCGCCCGCTTCGTAGCTCAGCCCGGAATTCGCCAGGTCCAGGGAAAACATGCGGGTTTCCTTGTGGCGACTCTGTTGGTTCAGGTGACGGTTGATCAGCAGTCGTGACGCGTGTGGCTTGGCTTTGTCGGGCGTCTCGATGGGGCTGGCGGTGATGCTCGGTGCCGCCGGTTTCAGCGTTTGTTGGAATTGGCTGAGCCACGCCTCCGCACGTTCTTCGAATTCCGTGTCGCAATCGACCCGTTCCAGCAGTCGGGTCGCGCCCAATTCCTGCAAGCGTTGATCGAGTTGCTTGCCGTGTTTGCAGAACTGGTCGTAGTTGGGATCGCCCAGCGCCAGCACCGCAAATCGCAGCGACTCCAGACGGGTCTCGGCGGTCTTCAGGGTGTGCCAGAAACCTTCGCCGTTATCCGGCGGATCGCCGTCGCCGAAGGTGCTGCTGATCAGGGCCAGCGTGTGGGTGCTTGCCAGTTTGCTTGCCGGGAAATCCGCCATGGCGCTCAGTTCCACGGTGATCCCGCCGTCACGCAAACGCGCGGCAAAACGCTCGGCCAGGGCTTCGGCGTTGCCGGTTTGCGAGGCCCATAACAAGGTCACGCTGGGGCCGCTGTCAGTGTTCAGTTGTGGCGTGCTTGATTCGATACGGCTGAACAACCCGCCGAGCAAACCGTCCAGCCATAACCGCGAATCAGCGGCCAGCGGCGCATTGGCGGGCAGGGTAGGGACACCCACCGCCTGGCGCCCGGCCGGGGACTGCAAGCCGCTGAGAAAACCGGCGAGGTAGGTGCGTTCACTGTCGCTCAGTTGTGGAGAAGGCACGCGACTGATGCCGGCGAGATCGGCGAAGGCCTCGATACGCGACATGGGCAACTCCTCGGACAAGTGGGGGATTTCATTGGCAACCGGCGCCGGCACGTCGAGAAACGAATGCTCGATCAGTTCAACCCGTTGCAGGGCGACGGCGCAGAACTTGAATTCAGGCTGCAGCGAAATCGGGTCGACGGCATCGTTGGTGACCGCGTTGATCGCCAGGTTTGCACCAAACACGTCGTTCCAGTGAAAGGGCGCAAAACAGTTGCCCTGGCGCACCCGGTCGGTGACCACCGCCGGCAGCACCGCGCGGCCACGCACTGAGCGCACTTCAACGTGATCCTTGTCCTTGATCCCGAGGCTGGCGGCATCTTCCGGATGCAGCTCCACGAAGGGCCCAGGATTAAGTTTGTTCAGGGTCGCGACCTTGCCGGTCTTGGTCAGGGTGTGCCATTGGTGCTGCAAGCGACCGGTATTGAGCACAAAGGGAAAGTCCTCGCCCGGCATCTCCGCCGGTGGCATGTGCGGACGCGGGAGGAAGATGCCTTTGCCGTGCTCGGTAGCGAATACGATGGCGGGTTGGCGGCCATCGTTGTCGACCTTGAGCGTCTGGCTCACACCGTTGTTCAGGTAGCGAATCGGATTGCGATCCGCTGCCTCGCCTGTCGCGCAGGGCCATTGCAGCGGTTGGTCCCGCAGCCGCGCATAACTGGCACCGCGAATGTCATAACCGGTCTTCGGGTTCCAGGCCTGTTTGATCTCTTCGAATACCTGCGACGCACAGGTGTAGGTGAAGGCCTCGGCGAAGCCCATTTCGCAGGCGACCCGGGCGATGATCTGCCAGTCGGGCAGCGTTTCGCCGGGCGGCTCCACGGCTTTTTGCATCAGCGTCAGGTTGCGCTCGGAGTTGATCATCACGCCCTCGGCCTCGGCCCACAGCGCGCCGGGCAGGAGGATGTCGGCGTAGCGGTTGGTCTCGGTGTCGAGGAATGCATCCTGGGTGATCACCAGTTCGGCGGCTTGCAAGCCGTCGATGACTTTCTGCCGGTTGGGACCCGAGGCGACCGGGTTGGTGCAGATGATCCAGCAGGCTTTGATCTGGCCGGCGCGCATCTGCTCGAACATGTCCACGGTGCCGCCGCCGACCTTGCGCGGCAGGCTGTCGTGGGGGAGGCGCCACAGGTCTTCGATGAACTGCCGATCTGCCTCGACCAGCGCCGAGCGCTGTCCCGGCAAGCCTGGGCCCATGTAGCCCATTTCACGACCGCCCATGGCGTTCGGTTGTCCGGTCAGGGAAAACGGTCCGCTGCCCGGCCGGCAAATCGCCCCGGTGGCCAAGTGCAAATTGCACAGGGCATTGGTGTTCCAGGTGCCATGGGTGCTTTGGTTGAGGCCCATGGTCCAGCAGCTCATCCACTCGGCGGCCTGGCCGATCCATTCTGCGGCTTGGCGAATGTCGGCCTCGGGAATGCCGGTGGTTTCGGCGACGATGGCTGGCGGATAGTCTTCGAGGAACGCCGGCATGACGTCCCAGCCTTCGGTAAACGAGGCAATGAAATCCGGATCGGTGTGGCCGTTTTTCACCAGCAGATGCAGCAAGCCATTAAGCAACGCGAGGTCGGTGCCGGGTTTGATTTGCAGGAACAGGCCCGCCTTGTCCGCCGTGGCGCTGCGCCGTGGATCGACCACAACCAACTTCGCCCCGGCCTTGACCCGATCCATCATGCGCAGGAACAGAATCGGGTGACAGTCGGCCATGTTGGCACCGATCACGAAAAACAGATCCGCGTGATCAAAGTCCTCATAGGAACCTGGTGGTCCATCAGACCCGAGGGACAGCTTGTAACCGCTGCCCGCACTGGCCATGCACAGGCGCGAGTTGGACTCGATGTTGTTGGTGCGGACAAAGCCTTTGGCCAACTTGTTGATCAGGTACTGGGCCTCCAGCGACATCTGCCCCGACACATAGAACGCCAATGCATCCGGGCCGTGGGCATCGAGGATGGCGCGCAGTCGGCTGGCGGTTTCGCTGATCGCCTGGTCCATGGCGATTCGCACCGGATCACGATCGCGCTCGTGACGCAGATAAGCGTTTTCCATCCGCCCCGACTCGGCGATCGCCTGGCCGCAGGTGGTGCCCTTGGTGCAGAGTCGGCCGAAATTGGTCGGGTGCGCCTTGTCGCCGGTGACCTTGACGACCCGGTTGTCCGCGACCTGCATGACGATGCCGCAACCCACGCCACAATAAGGACAGACGCTGCGTACGCTGGTGTTTGTCATCCTCGCCCCTTGAACTCGTGCCTGCACTTGCCCGACCCGCAAGCAAAAAAAAGCGCCATGTGACCCTCCGTTAAAAAACGGGAGTTACACGGCGCCTTTGTCGTAGGTGGGCAATCTGCGTTGACTGCTTTGCTGGTGTTCCTAGCAAGTCACGCGCCAGAAGTATTGTTCAGGCTTGAGCGGCCGATAATCAGCGGGATTCGCGCTCCGGTCCGGCGAACCGCCATGCGTATTCGGTGCACTTTTATATGGCGCCGTGCACCAGTCGGAGGCGCGATATCCGCGTTTCCCATCGCTGTGACAACCTCCGAGCGCTGTAGCCACTGGCTTGCACTGGTTGGCACAATCGCTGCAAGCCCTTGTTCAAACCCACCGTCGATACACACGGTGGGTCGCCCCCTCGGTCAACGACGATCGAATGGCCAACAGGTCGTGGGCTACATCGGTGGATCAGGCATAGACGTCTGGTTTCAACACCGCAAAAGAACAGGCAAAGATGCCTGGAACCGCAAGGTTTCAGGCGTTTTTTTTTGCTTTTTGAACCGTGATTGGCCGTGCGAAGGGTGCTTCTTATGAATTCCAATGTTGCCGCGTTGAACAAATTGCAAACGCTGATCGTGATCGGCAATGGCATGGTCGGACATCATTGCGTCGAACAACTGATCGAGCGCGGGGCGCTGGACCATTACCGCCTGCACGTCTTCAGCGAAGAGCCGATGCGTGCCTACGACCGTGTGCACTTGTCCGAGTATTTCACCGGTCGTGATGCCGAGTCGCTGGCGCTGTCGGACGCGTCTTTGTACCAGACGCCCGGCGTCACTTTGCATCTGGGTGTGCCAGTGCTGGAAATCGACCGCGCTCGTTGCGAGGTGATTACCGCTCAAGGCTGCGTCGCTTACGACAAGTTGATCCTGGCCACCGGCTCCTATCCATTTGTACCGCCGATTGAGGGCGCCGAGGGCGATTCGCGACTGGTGTATCGCACGCTGGAAGACCTCGACGCGATTCGTGCCGCAGCGGCCAACGCCCGGCGCGGTGTGGTGGTCGGCGGTGGCTTGCTCGGTCTTGAAGCCGCCAACGCGCTGAAAAGCCTGGGGCTGGAAGCGCATGTCGTCGAGTTCGCCCCACGGCTGATGCCGGTGCAGCTGGATGACTTCGGTGGCCTGGCGCTGAAGGCGCAGATTGAACGGCTGGGTGTCGGTGTGCATTTATCCCGCGCCACGCAATCGATCAGCGCCGGCGCGGATTACCGCTACCGCATGAATTTTGCAAACGACGAATTCCTTGAAACCGACCTGATCGTGTTCTCCGCCGGTATCCGTGCGCAAGATGCGCTGGCTCGCCAATGCGCACTGGACATCGGCCCGCGCGGTGGCGTGGTGATCAACGACGAATGCCTGAGCAGCGACCCGAACATCTACGCCATCGGCGAGTGCGCGGCGTGGAATGGCAGCTTGTTCGGCCTGGTCGCGCCGGGTTACCAGATGGCCCGTGGGGTGGCCGCACAGGTGTGCAACCAGACCGCCGAGCCGTTCCTGGGCGCGGACATGTCGACCAAGCTCAAACTGCTGGGCGTGGACGTCGGTTCCATCGGCGATGCCCACGCCCATACGCCGGGCGCGCGCAGCTATCAGTTCATCGACGAAGCCACCGCCAGCTACCGGCGCCTGGTGGTGGACCCGACCGGCAAGTACGTGTTGGGCGCGGTGCTGGTCGGCGACAACAGCTACTACGACACGCTGCTGCAATACATGCAGAACGCCATCGCGTTGCCAGCGGAACCGGCCAGCCTGATCCTGCCCTCGTCCGAAGGCGCGCCGACCCTCGGCCCTGGCGCGTTGCCCGAATCGGCCACGGTGTGCTCGTGCCACAACGTCACCAAAGGCGCGATCTGCTCGGCCATCGACGGCGGCTGCACCGACCTCGGCCTGCTCAAGTCGCAGACCAAGGCCTGCACCGGTTGCGGTGGTTGCGCCGGGTTGCTCAAGCAAGTCTTCGAGCATGAGCTGATCGCCCGTGGTGTCAGCGTCGACAAGAGCCTGTGCGAACACTTCGCCTACACCCGTCAGGAACTCTATGCGCTGGTGCGGGTGGAAGGGGTGATCACCTTCGAAGAACTGCTGGCCAAGCATGGCCGAGGCCACACCGGTTGCGACGTGTGCAAACCGGCGGTGGGCTCGATCCTCGCCTCGTGCTGGAACCAGCCGATCATGGACCCTTCGCTGGTGCCGTTGCAGGACACCAACGACACCTTCATGGCCAACATGCAAAAGAACGGCACGTACTCCGTGGTGCCGCGTATCCCCGGTGGCGAAATCACCGCTGACAAGCTGATCGCGATTGGTGTGGTGGCGAAGAAATACGACCTCTACACCAAAATCACCGGCGGCCAGCGCATCGACCTGTTTGGCGCGCAGTTGCATGAGTTGCCGGACATCTGGAGCGAGCTGATCGAAGCCGGTTTCGAAACCGGCCACGCCTACGGCAAATCCACGCGCACGGTGAAGTCCTGCGTCGGCAGCACCTGGTGCCGTTACGGCGTGCAGGACAGCGTGAAAATGGCCCTGCTCATCGAGGACCGCTACAAGGGACTGCGCTCGCCGCACAAACTCAAATTCGCCGTGTCCGGTTGCACCCGCGAATGCGCCGAGGCCCAGAGCAAAGACGTCGGCGTGATCGCCACCGAGAAGGGCTGGAACCTTTACATCGCCGGCAATGGCGGCATGCGTCCGCGTCACGCCGAGTTGTTTGCGACCGACCTCGACGATGAAACCCTGATCCGTTACATCGACCGCTTCCTGATGTTTTACATCCGCACCGCCGACAAATTGCAGCGCACCTCGGTCTGGCGCGAGAGCCTGGAGGGCGGCCTCGACTTCCTCAAAGACGTGATCATCAGCGACAGCCTCGGGCTTGGTGCAGAGCTCGAAGCGCAGATGCAATTGGTGGTCGATCGCTACGAATGCGAATGGGCCAACGCTCTTAAAGACCCTGAAAAACTCAAACGCTTCCGCACCTTCGTCAACGACAAACGCCCGGACCCGGACATCCACTTCGTCCAGGAACGCGGCCAACGGCGCCCGATCATGGCCGCCGAACTCAACCTGATCCCGGTCACCGAGGAGATTGCCTGATGAGCCTTTCCAATACCCAACGCATGGCCGCTATGGAAAACAACGGGGCCTGGCAAACCGTGTGCGCGCAACAGGATCTGGTCGACAATTCCGGCGTGGTCGTGTGGCTCGACGGCGCGCAAGTGGCGCTGTTCTACCTGCCGCATGCCGAGGGCCAGACGTTGTTTGCCATCGACAACCACGACCCGCAATCCGGCGCGAATGTGATCGGTCGGGGGTTGATTGGCAGCATCAAGGGCGATCTGGTGGTCGCGTCGCCGATCTACAAGCAGCATTTCCGGCTGGAGGATGGTAGCTGCCTGGAGTATCCGCAACAGCGGTTGCGGGTGTGGCCGGTAAGGCTCAATGGCGGGGCGGTGGAAGTGGGAACGTTGAGTATTCGGTAAAACGAAGAACCTGTGGGAGCGAGCCTGCTCGCGAAGGCGATGTGTCAGTCAACATTGATGCTGGATGTGCCGGCCTCTTCGCGAGCAGGCTCGCTCCCACAGGGATCACCGTCGAACATAAATCCCGAGCCCACCGAAGATCCTCTGTAGGAGCGAAGCTTGCTCGCGAAGGCGGCGTGTCAGGCAACATCAATATTGACTGACCCACCGCTTTCGCGAGCAAGCTTTGCTCCTACAGGGTTTATGTGTGGCCTGAATGCCTGGTGCTATCAAATCGACCGCTGATTGACGCGCTGGGTCAGCGCTTCAGCCGACTCCTTGCGCTCCGAATAGCGGTCAACCAGATCCGGGCGCTCGCGAAGCAGGAGCGTGAATTTCACCAGTTCCTCCATCACGTCCACCACCCGGTCATACAGCGCCGAGGGCTTCATGCGGTTGTCCTCGTCGAACTCCAGAAAAGCCTTCGGCACCGAGGATTGATTGGGGATGGTGAACATGCGCATCCAGCGCCCCAGCACGCGCAGTTGATTGACCACGTTGAACGATTGCGAGCCGCCGCACACCTGCATCACCGCCAGGGTCTTGCCCTGGGTCGGGCGCACGGCGCCGATGGCCAGCGGCACCCAGTCGATCTGCGCCTTGAACACCGCCGACATCGAACCGTGGCGCTCCGGCGAGCACCAGACCTGGCCTTCCGACCATTGCATCAACTCCAGCAGTTCCTGGACTTTCGGATGATCGTTCGGCGCGTCGTCCGGCAGCGGCAAACCTGAGGGATTGAAAATCCGTGTTTCGGCGCCGAAGTGTTCGAGTAAACGGGCTGCTTCTTCTACCAGCAATCGACTGAAGGAGCGGGCGCGGGTCGAGCCGTACAACAGCAGGATTCGCGGTTTGTGCTGATCGCCATTTTCACGCTGTGCAATCAATGACGGGTCGAGGTTGGGCAGTGGATGAGTCATGGGCGGCTCCAGTTACAGCGTGCTGATGCGGTCGAGTTCACGCTTCAAGGCATCGCGATCAAGGTCGGCGAAGGGCAGGGCGAGAAAGGCAAGGCAACGGGTTTCGATACGCGCCAGGGTCGCGTGGAAAGCGGCGGATATCGCGGCTTCGTCACCCGACACATCTGACGGATCTTCCAGCCCCCAATGCGCCTTCAGCGCCGGGCCGAAGTACACGGGGCAGGTTTCACCGGCAGCCTTGTCGCAAACGGTGATGACGATGTCTGGCGGGTTGGCTTCGAAGGCGTCGTTACCTTTGCTGCTCAAGCCATCGGTGGCGATGCCGGCTGCCTGCAACGTGGTCAGGCTGCGAGGCAACACCTGGCCCTTGGGGAAACTGCCGGCACTGACCGCCTCGAAACCCGTCGGCGCCAGGTGATTGAACATCGCTTCGGAGAGGATGCTGCGGCAGCTGTTGGCCGTGCACATGAATAGAACTCGCATGGAAACTCCGTAGGGTCAGGTCAGCAGCAGGCTGCGGTATTGAGTGGGCGGTCGTGCATCTGTTTAAGCCGGGCGCTGTTTTCTTCGAGCCAATCGGCATTGGCGTGCAGGGTGGTTTCCAGCACGGCGCGCACCCAGGCCGGCAGTTCGGGGTTTAGCCGGTAATACACCCATTGGCCCTGGCGTCGATCAAGCAACAGACCGCATGCACGGAGCTGGGCCAGATGGCGGGAGATTTTCGGCTGACTGTCATCCAGCGCGCAGACCAATTCGCAGACGCATAACTCTCCTTCACGGGTGATCAGCAAAGTGGCCCGGGCGCGGGTTTCATCGGAGAGGCATTTGTAGATGGCTGGAGGACTTAGCATGGGGTGGCCGAAGATATGTGAAAGTCCGAATATACGGATATCAATATGTATTGAGCAACCCCAACTTCACATTCGATGACCGCTGAACACCGAGCGACCAACCCAATCCCCTGTAGGAGCGAGGCTTGCCCGCGAAGAGGCCGCTACATCCAAACTAATTATCGGCTGACACACCGCCTTCGCGAGCAAGCCCGCTCCCACAGGGACTATCGCCGATCACAGATTCTGAGCCCACCGAAGATCCTCTGTAGGAGCAAAGCTTGCTCGCGAAGGCGGTGTGTCAGATGACATGGTTTTTGGCTGTGACGACGCCTTCGCGAGCAAGCTTCGCTCCTACAGGGGCCTGTGTCGGCCACACATCTCGTAACCAACGCTGAACAAATGTGGGAGCGGGCTTGCTCGCGAAGGCGGTTTCACATTCAGCATTAATGCTGGCTGTCACACCGCCTTCGCGAGCAAGCTCGCTCCCACAGGTTATGCGGCGTTCAAATCATTAACCGATCAGCATCAGCGCCTGTTCAGCGCCGTGATGTAGGCACAAAACATATCCGCCATCCCATCGGAATACACCGCAATCTCATCGTGACTACGCGGGCTTCCCGAGAAAGACTTCCCCACCGAACTGAGCGTCGTGGAGACCAGATCGCAAGCCAGCGCGCGAGTTTCTTCGCAGGCCTCCGGCAACGCCTCACCCATGAAATCCTGAAAAATCTGCTGCCCCGCCGCCCGCACTTCATGAGCTTCCGGCGCATCGCGATAGAGCGGCGCGGCATCACTGAGCGCCACCCGCATCTGCGCCTCTTCGCACTCGGAACAAATAAACGCATGCACCAACGCCCGCAACCGCTCAAGCGGCGGCTTGTCCGCATCCTCCAGAATCCCGCGCAACATTTGCGTGGTCTGCTGCCACTCATCGCTCTGCAACCGGAACAGGATGGCGGCCTTGTTGGGGAAATATTGGTACACCGAGCCAATGCTGACACCGGCCTTTTCCGCCACGCGGGCGGTGGTGAAACGCGCAGCGCCTTCCTTGGCCAAAACCTGAGTAGCTGCTTGCAGAATGGCCGCCACCAACTCGGTTGAGCGGGCCTGCCGGGGCTGTTTGCGTGAGGAAATCTGCGAGGTCTGGCGGGTTGTCATGGGTGCTGCGGGCCTCGGGGCTAATGCGAATAGCGAATGTGACGAATTGTTCGCATAATTTTAATGCGACGAATTAGTCGCATCTTAGCCCCGGCGCCGACAGGCGCTCAACCTGTAAACGGGAAGCACCCATGACCACCATCACTTCGGCCCCTATGGCCTCGCTGATTGAACGCCTGTACGCAAAAGCCAATGCCGCCACCAGCCCGGTTTTCAACGACTTTTCCGCCGAGGACCGCGACCGCCTCATGCACAGCAAAACCGACTACCTCGAACTCTACGGGCTGCTCAAAGACCTGTGGCTGCCGGTCTCGCGGGACACCGGCAAACTGCTGTACACCCTGGCGCGCAGTTCAAAGGCGAGGGCTATCGTCGAATTCGGCACCTCGTTCGGCCTTTCAACCTTGCACCTCGCCGCCGCGCTGCGGGACAACGGTGGCGGTGTGCTGATCAGTAGTGAATTCGAGCCGTCGAAGATTGCCCTGGCGCGCCAACACCTCATCGAGGGCGGGGTCAGCGATCTGGTGGAGATTCGCGAGGGCGATGCGCTCGTCACACTCGCAACCGATCTGCCCGAGGCCATCGACTTGCTGCTGCTCGATGGCGCCAAAGCCCTCTACGGCGACGTCTTGGGTCTGGTAGAAAGTCGCCTCAAACACGGCGCCCTGGTGATTGCCGACAACTCCGATTACTGCCCGGAATACCTGGCCTACGTGCGCTCCCCGGCAAACGGCTACCTGTCCGTGCCTTTCGGTGAAGACGTTGAACTGTCGATACGGCTGGGTTAATCCCCCATCTGCTCAAAACCATCGCCGAGGTCATTGCTTGCAGCCCCGGCGTCACCTTTTGTCGCCTCACCGCCGATTACGTCTTTTAGGGTCTCTACTTGTAACTAGACCCTATAGGTCCACGTGGAGCGCGCAATGAGCATCGAACCGGCGGCACCCGAAACGAAAGGCGTGACGGTGATGTTGCTGGCAACGATTGACCTCGGTCCCGAGATCGAGGGCATGGCAGGGCGCCAACTCAGAATGCGCAAGGTGACCATCGAGCCCGGAGGCGTCTTCGGGCCGGTGCACAACCACATCGACAGGCCGGGAACCGTCTACATCCTGCAAGGGACCATCACCGACCATCGTAATGGCGTCGCTACGGATTACGGGCCCGGAGTGGGTTGGCCCGAGGATCGGAACACCACTCACTGGCTCGAAAACAGAGGCTCGGAAACGGCGGTGGAGATCTCGGTCGATATCGTCAGGCAAGCCTGAACGCAGGGCTTTCCTGACCATTCGTTCAATCGATAGTCATCATCAAAAAATGCGAGTTCTGTTTTTTCCTCAACGGAGGAGGATAGCGACATACCGATCTCGCTTCTGAAGGAATCTGCGCGATGAGAATTTCAACTGTTTTAGCCCTTGTCGCCGTCATCACCGGCGGTTTCGCTGCCACCGCACCGGCCTACGCCGCTGACCCGCAGGCCTGCCATTTCCTGCCAATGGGGGACAGCAGCGCCGAACTGAAGCATTCCCAATCGGTGGGCGTGCTCTACAGCGAAAACACCGTCAACACCCTCGAATACCTTGAGAACTATCACGCTGTCGCAGTCAACGGCGGCAAAAACGCCGCACTCGATTCGCGCATCAGCAACGCTTTTATCAAAAGCTCCGATCCAAAACTGGCGATCAACTGGTTGATGGGTTCGTTGCAGAAACAATTCGCTTCGGTGACCGTCTACGACAACCTCGATGCCTTGGTGCAAGCGAAGCCGGACGTGGTGGTGATGCTCGACACCTACAACCGCTTGGTGAGCAAGCGTAACAACCAGGTTGAAGCGCGGTTCCTCGCCAAGTTCTACGACTCGAACCTGCAATACATCGGCCAGGCCGAAGGTGCCCGCGCACAGCAAATGCCTTCGGTATGGGTGCAAGGCAAAGCTGCGCCGGAGATTGCCGCGCAAATCGACCAGCAGACCGAACTGCAAGTGAATGCGTTGAAGCAGTTTGATGCCTCGTTGAATGCGCTGGTGAAGTCGGGGACTGCGGCACGGATGGCGACCAACTGAGGAGGAGGTTCCTGACCTCCTCGATTGTGTTTGCGCGGTGCTTTGGCTAATCTCGCACAAACCCGCAAAAACAGGCATTACCATGCAAGACCATTCCATTGCCGAACTGCCTTCCCTGCGCCGACAAAAAATCCTGTTGATCCTCGAACGTGACGGCAAAGTCATGGCGTCCGAGCTCAGCCAGCATTTCGCCGTGTCCGAAGACACCATCCGCCGCGATCTGGCCGAGCTGGACGGCGCCGGCCTGGTCCAGCGTGTGCACGGCGGGGCGTTGCCGCGTCCCAAGGATACCGGCAAGGATTTCTTCACCCGGGTCAGCGAAACCGATGAGGTGAAAACCCACCTGGCGCAACTCGCGGCAGGGTACGTGAAGGATGGCCAGATCGTGATTTTCGACTCGGGCTCGACGACGTTGCAGGTCGCCCGTTCGCTGCCCTCCGACATCAGCATCACCGCTGTCACCGCCTCGCCGATCATCGCGATCGCGTTGGCCGAGTTCAAGGGCATCAAGGTGATTCTGGCCGGTGGTCAACTCAATCCGGCGACGATGTGCGCCAGCGGGCAAGAAACGTTGCGCCTGCTTCAGGGGATCAAGGCGGATCTGTTGTTTACCGGGGTTTGTGCGATTCACCCCGAGGTTGGCATCAGCTCTTTGCATTTCGACGAGGTGCCGGTGAAACAGGCGATGCTCGACAGCGCCGCGCATGTGGTGGCCGTGAGCATGGCGGACAAACTGGGCGCGGTAGAGCCGTTTGTCGTGGCGCCTTGCCGGCGCATCCAGACGCTGATCACCGAGCGGCATCTGGCCTCGGGCAATGTCGAGGATTACCAGCGACTGGGCATCGAAGTGGTGCAGGTCGACGCGGCAGTTTAGCGCTGGCGCAGCAGGTCGATTTGCTCGGCCGGTATCAGCGTCCTCAAGGTTTTATACAGGGCCCGGGTTTCCAACAGGTTCCACACCCGCAGCATGGTTTCCAGTGCGTCCAGCGGTTTGCTGATGAAGTCCTTGGCTCCGAGTGCCAAGGCGCGCAGGCGGGTGTCGCGAGTGGCGTCGGCGGTGAGCACCAGGATTGGCAGGTATTCGCCGCTCGGAATGCGCCGGTTGAGTTGTTCCAGCACGGCAAAGCCGTCGAACTCCGGCATGTGCAGGTCGAGAATCACCAGGTCCGGCTCGAAGCTGTTGAACAGGTCCAGGGTGCGCAGCGGCTGGGTGCTGCTCAGGACATTGGTCAGCCCTTCGCGCACCAGTAATTGCTCTACCAGATCGAGATTGGGGCGTTGGTCGTCGATGATCAGAATGCGCAGGTCAGTGTTCACGCGGGCTCCGGGAAATACTGGTCGAGGTGGGCGAGGAACGAAGGGATGTGAATCGGTTTGGTGAGTACCGCTGTCGCGCCCGCGTCGCACAAGGCCAGACGGGTGAGGTCGCTGGCGTCGGCGGTGATCATCAGCACCGGAGTGGTCCGGGTGATCGCGGACTGACGCAGGCGCTGCAACACGTTCAGCCCGTCGATGTCCGGCAGCGAAACGTCCAGCAGAATCAGTTGCGGAGCATGTTGTGCGGCGAGGTCCAGCCCCAGTTGTCCTTGCATGCTCGACAACAGTTTTATCCCGGGTCGGCGTTGCAGCAAGGTTTCGATCAGCGCCAGGCTGGAGAGGTTGTCTTCGATGCACAGCACCTTGCCCCGGACCTGAGGGCCGGGGAGCAGCGGCCGGTTATCGATGGGCGCAACCACGGCATCGACGGTTTCCTGCAACTGCGCAAATGGCAGCTCCAGGGTAAATCGCGAGCCGGCGCCGGGTTGGCTTTGCACGGTCAGGCTGCCACTCATCATTTCCAGCAGGCTCTTGCTCAGCGCCAGGCCGAGGCCGCTGCCTTCCACGTTCGGGTCGGCCTCCAGGCGCTCGAACGGCTTGAACAATTGACCCAGGCGATCCGCCGCAATGCCCTTGCCGGTGTCGCAAACCGTCACGGCAATACGCTGTTGATCAACCTCGACCTCAATGCTCACCTGACCCTCGGGCCGGTTGTACTTGATCGCGTTGGACAGCAAGTTCAACAGCACTTGGGTCAGGCGCTGCCGATCAGCGACGATCCCGCAGTCAGCGGCCAGCGTCGGCAAAGGCGCCAGGTGGATGCCGGCGTCGGTGGCCATCGGCGAGACCAGCGTCAGGGCTTCTTGCAGGGCGATCGCCAAAGGCACCGATTCGATGTTCAGCGGCAGGCGTCCGGCTTCGATCTTGGCGATGTCCAGCACTTCGTTGATCAGGGTCAGCAGGTGTTGACCCGCGCGCAGGATGTGCCCGATCTGGGCCTTTTGCCCGGCGGGCGAGTCCATGTCCAATAGTTGCGCAAAGCCCAGGATCGAGTTCAGCGGCGTGCGCAGTTCGTGGCTCATGCGCGACAGGAATTCGCTTTTGGCCCGGCTGGCACGTTCGGCTTCTTCGCGTGCGGTGCGCAGCGCAATCTCGGCCACGCGGCGGTCAGTAATGTCGCGGGTGATTTTCGAGAAGCCGCGCAGGGCGCCGGTGCTGTCGTACTGCGCGGTGATCACCACGCTGGCCCAAAAGCGTGTGCCATCCTGGCGGCAGCGCCAGCCTTCTTCCATGTAATGGCCGTCGCGGGTGGCCTCGTGCAGCGCCATGGCCGGGTGTTGCGGGCATTCTTGCGGCAGGTAGAACACCGAGAAATGCTGGCCGATAATCTCCTGCTCGGTGTAGCCCTTGATCCGCTCCGCGCCCGCGTTCCAACTGGTGACATAGCCGGCCGTATCGAGGGCGAAAATCCCGTAGTCTTTCACCCCATCGATGATCAGCCGCAGCCGTTCTTCATTGTCGCGCAATGCCCGTTCGCGCTCAGCCAGCAGCACCCCTGCTTCCACCAGACGAGTGCCCAACTGACCGATTTCATCTTGCTCCGGCGGTTGCGGCAGCAATGGTTGTCCGAGGGCAAGTCGCTGGGCATTGCCCTGGACTTGCTGCACCCGGGCGACGATGCCCTTGGACAAAAACAGCACGGCCACGATGGCGCCAAACAGCCCGCAGATGGCAGCCAGCCACGTGGACAGTAACAGCCGCTGGCGATTCTCGGACGCGGCCGCGGTGCGCTCGGCCAGCAGCGAATCCTCCAGGGTGAGCATGGTGCTGATGTGCTGACGCAACTCGTCGAGGGTGTGTTTGTTGTTGATCAGGATGGGGGTAATCGAATCGGTAGTCGTCGCCGGGTCGTTGAGCATTTCCTCCAGGCCATCGATTTTGGAGTTGATCAGCGGCGTCATGGCGGTGAGCTGTTCGCGCACGCGTTCATCGCGAACATTACTGTCCAGCCGGCGCAGCGCCGATTCAATCAACGGCTTGGCGTTCAGGTAGCCCGGCAGGAAGTCCTCACGGCGTGTCAGCAAGTAACCGCGTACGCTGGCGGCCGCCTCGGCAAGCAGAGTGTGGACGGTCTGGATGTCGCCTTGCACGCGCAATACCCGGCGCACGTCTTCTTCGGCGCGAGCGGTCTGGCGTTCGGTGATGTAAATCAGCACCAGGGACAACAACAGCACCACCAATGGCAGCGAGATCACCACCAGGGCCTTGCCTCGCAGAGGCAGGTCGGCCCAGCGTCGGGCGTAAAACACCTTCATGGTTGAGTGACCAGGCCGAGTGCAATGCCACGGACTGCGGCCTGGGTTCTATCCGCCGCGCCGAGTTTGCCGATGACCCGTTCGACATGGGCCTTGGCCGTACCGGTGGTGATGCCCAGTTGCTCGCCGATTGCGCGGTTGCTGCAACCGTTGGCTACCAGGCTGAGTACCTGGCGTTCACGTGGCGTCAGGTTTTCGGTCGGTGGGGCACCGCTGGCACTGCGCGTGGTCATGCGCCGCAGCAGGCGGGCGCTAACCGCACCATTGAGGACTTCCTCGCCAGCGGCGACCCTTTGCAACGCGTCGATCACTTCATCACGACTGGCGTCTTTGAGCAGGTAGCCGACGGCACCGGCATTCATCGCCGCTTCCAGGTGATCGGGGCTGTCGTCCATGGTGAAGATCACGACTTTCAAGGCCGGCAGACGTTGTTGAAGCAGGCGTGCCGCGCCCAGACCGTTGAGCACCGGCATGCGAATGTCGAGGATCACAATGTCCGGCAGCAGCCGTTCGCACAGCTCGACGGCCTCCTGGCCATCGCGGGCCTGGCCGACCACTTCGAATTGCGGATGACCGGCCAGCAGCGCAACGAAACCGGTGCGCGTGACTTCATGATCGTCCGCCAGCACCAGACGTAAAACGTGGGTCATTGTGGTGTTCCATTCAAGTGGGCCGGCACGCGGGCGTGCAGTTGGGTACCGCAGTTGAGCGCGCTGACGCAGGTGAGACTGCCCCCCAGCAGGCTGGCGCGTTCTCGCATGGTCGCGAGGCCCAGGTGCCGAGCGTCTGCGTTGTCGAGCTTCTGCTCGAGGGCAAAACCTCTGCCGTTATCGTCAACTCGCAGCGAGGCGTGGTCTTCGTGCACGTCCAGCGTCAGTTGGACCCGGCTGGCCTGCGCATGCTTGAGGATATTGTTGATCGCTTCCTGGGCAATCCTGAACAACGCGATCTCCACCTGGCTGGGCAAACGTGCGTCGCAACGTGCGATCCAGTGCACACCGATTCCGGCGTCGCGCAGGCGATCGGCCTCTTTATCGACGGCTTTGAGCAAACCGAAATCGTCGAGCACCGTCGGACGCAGGCCTGCGATCAGTTGTCGGCCTTCACCCACGCAATGCTGGGCCAGCGAAAGAATGGCCTGCAAGTCGGCATCGAGTGTGTCTGGCAGAGTCGGGCAGCGGCCGGCAAAACCTTGCAGGCGCTGATGCAAACCAGCGAGGGTTTGCGCCAGGCCATCGTGCAGGTCGTAGGCCACGCGTTTGCGTTCGTCCTCTTGCGCGCGGAGCAGCCGATTGACCAGGTCAGACAAGGTGCGATCCCGGGACTTGAGCGTTGTCAGCAGGCGATCATTTTCAAGGTGCGCGGCCAGCAGGGTAGCGAGCAGTTGCAGGGATTCCGTGTCTTCATTATCCGGCGCCCGCAGGCCGACGCTGTTGGCCAGCACCAGGACGCCAAAGGCATCGCCGTCGCCGCCGCGCAGTGGCACCCGCAACACACTCGGCAGGGCTTCCCCCGGACGGTCTTGCCAGAATGGCGTGCGCATGCTGCGGTCGACGACGGCGTCGAGGCTGTCCAGTCGATCACGGCTGCCATGTCGGGCGCTAGCGTTCACGCGCCCGTCGGCGTCCCACTCCAGCAGCAAGCCATGGTCCATTGCGAGGAAGGCGCACGCCCGCGCCAACACACGTTCGCGCATGGCGTGCGGGGCCAGTCGGGTCAACTCTTGGCCGGTATCCACCAACAACCGCAGGCGCGCCGCGCGACTTTCGGATTGTCGATAGTGAGTGCGGATGGCCAAGGCACTACCGGGATCGTGAGGCGGGTTTTGCATGTTTCGCTCCGGCGTTGAGACGGACCCGCGGGCGCAGGGGGAGCTCATTAAACCTTGTTAACAGGGCCGGGCGCTATCTGCCAAATGGCATAGGCAAATGACTCCGAGTGGCCGATGTCGGGCGGCTGGCGGATTGGCAAAGTGGACTCAACGACCACCCCAGGAGTATCGCAATGAAAATGAAGATTCCGGCCATCGCTCTGTTTTTTGCTTTGAGCGCTCCGTTTGCCCAAGCCGCTGAGACGGCCCCGTACGTTTATCGCACCGTGGCCAAGGCGCCAACCAATGTGAAGGATCGGGAAATTGCCGGCTTGTTTGACCGCTGGAACAGCGCCTTGCAGACCGGCAACGCGCAAATGGTAGTTGACCTTTATGCACCGGGCGCGGTGTTGCAGCCGACGGTGTCCAACCAGGTGCGGACCACGCCGGATCAGATCAAGGACTACTTCGATCACTTCCTGGCGCTCAAGCCGGTAGGCCAGATCAACTACCGCGAAATCCGCCAACTGGGCAGCAACGTGGCCATGGACAGCGGCGTCTACACCTTCACCCTGACCGAGGCGACCGGCAAGACCCGTCAGGTGCAGGCGCGCTACACCTTCGTCTACGAACAGGTCGGCGGTCAGTGGAAGATCCTCAACCACCACTCTTCGGCGATGCCTGAAGCGCAGGTGCAACACGCGACCAAATGACCGTGCCCCACCGGCGTCCACATCCTTGAGGTGTGGGCGCTTTTGGCCGTTGTTAACGCAACAGATGCACCGCCAGCCCAACCAACGCACAGCCAATCAACACTTGGATCACCCCGCGTTTGAAACGAAACAAGGCTATCGCCGCTGCAATGGCAATCAGCGCCGAAGGCCAGTCGAGGTGAGCACTGAAGCCGTTGGGCCAGAGCACGTGGTAGCCGAAGAAACACGCGAGGTTGAGGATCACTCCGACCACTGCAGCGGTAATCACGGTCAGCGGTGCGGTGAATTTCAGTTCGTTGTGCGTCGATTCCACCAGCGGCCCGCCGGCGAGGATGAACAGAAACGAGGGGAGGAAGGTGAACCAGGTCACCAGCATGGCGGCGACGGCTCCGGCGAGGAACACGTGATCGGCGCCGAACACCTGCTGGACATAACCGCCGACAAACGCGACGAAGGCCACCACCATGATCAGCGGTCCGGGCGTGGTTTCGCCCAGTGCCAGGCCATCGATCATCTGCGTCGGCGTCAGCCAGCCATAGTGGCCGACCGCGCCTTGATACACATAGGGCAGCACGGCGTAGGCGCCACCGAAGGTCAGCAACGCGGCTTTGGTGAAGAACCAACTCATCTGCGTCAGCGTGCCGTTCCAGCCGAACAGCAGCGTGAGCAGTCCCATCGGCAACGCCCACAACACGGCGCCGATCAGCGCCAGACGCAGCAGCTTCACGGCACTGAAACGCGCATGCTCAGGCGTCGGGGTGTCGTCGTCGATCAGCGCCGGGCCGTAGGTTTTTTTCGTCGCGCTGTGGCCGCCATTGCTAAATTTCTCCGGCGCCCAACGTCCGCCGACATAACCGATCACCGCTGCACCCAACACAATCAGCGGAAACGGCACATTGAACGCGAAAATGGCGGTGAACGATGCCGCCGCGATCCCCCACAGCCAATTGTTCTTCAGCGCTCGTGAGCCGATGCGATGGGCGGCCTGCAGCACAATCGCGGTGACTGCCGGCTTGATCCCATAAAACAACCCGGCCACCACCGGCACGTCGCCAAACGCGATGTACATCCACGACAACCCGATCAGGATGAACAGCGACGGCAACACAAACAGCCCGCCGGCAATCACGCCGCCCCAGGTCCGGTGCATCAGCCAGCCGATGTACGTCGCCAGTTGCTGCGCCTCGGGGCCGGGCAGCAACATGCAATAGTTGAGCGCGTGCAGAAAACGCCGCTCCGAAATCCAGCGCCGGCGCTCAACCAATTCCTGGTGCATGATCGAAATCTGTCCGGCCGGACCACCGAAACTGATGAAGCCGAGCTTGAGCCAGAACAGGAAAGCTTCGCGCAGGGAAATGGCTTGGGGTTTGGCGAGTGCGTCACTCAAGAGTTGAGCCTTTTTCAGAGACCGGCGGGTTGCTTACAGTAGCGGGGAAGGGCGGGGTTCGGATAGATGGCAAGGGACAAACCCTGCTCCCGCTGGGGCGCGAAGCGGCCCCCGGCTTACTTCAGTCATATCGTGCAAGTAGGTTCTGCGACTGCTTCGCAGCCGAGCGGGAGCAAGCGCCCTCGCCACAGGAGATGTGTTGCGGGCGCAGATCGGGGGATTCAGCCCTTGTAGCGCAACGCATCCAATAACAGCGCAAACGCTGGCGAAGCCTGGCGACGGCTCGGGTAATAGAGGTGAAAACCGGCAAACGGCGCGCACCAATCCTCAAGCACTTGCACCAACCGCCCGGCCGCGAGGTGCGGTGCGACCAGGTCTTCGGGGATGTAGCTCAAGCCGAATCCATCCAGTGCCGCGTTCAGCAGTTGATAAACACCATTGAACGTCACCTGCCCGGACACTCGCACATTCAGGCGTTCCTCAGCCTTCTTAAACTCCCAGACGTACAGGCCGCCATTGGTGGGCAGGCGCAGGTTATTGCATTGCTGCTCCGTCAGGTCGCGCGGAGTCCTGGGTATCGAGCGTTCGGCAAAGTAGGCCGGTGAACCCACCACCGCCATGCGCATGTCCGGCCCGATGCGGGTGGCGATCATGCCTTGGGCCACATCTTCACCCAGACGCACGCCGGCATCGAAACCCTGGGCGGCGATGTCGACAAAACTGTAATCGCAGCACACCTCGACCGAGATGTCCGGGTACTTCGCCAGGAACGGTTTCAACACCGGCCACAGGATATGTTCCAGCGCGTGGTCCATCGCGTTGATGCGGATATTGCCGGCCGGTGTGTCGCGCAGGTCGCTCAACGCCGCCAACTCGATCTCGATTTCTTCGAAATGCGGGCCGATGGTTTCCATCAGGCGCTGGCCGGCTTCGGTCGGCGAAACGCTGCGGGTGGTGCGGGTCAGCAGACGCAAGCCCAATCGCGCTTCCAGGCCACGAATCGTATGGCTCAGCGCCGATTGGGAAACCCCCAGTTTGGCCGCAGCCTTGGTGAAACTGCGTTCTCTGGCAACCGCCAGAAAGGCGAGCAGGTCATTGGCGTTTTCCCGCAGCATCCATGAGTCTCCCTCATAAGTCTTTTCGAATTGTAGCGGCTAATCCGGGGAATACGCAGCTGATAAATTGGACGCACTTTTCAAGGCTCAGGAGAATCCGATGCTGACTGTCACCCCGAACGGCTCCCAACCCTCCGCCAAAGGCCCGGCTGATTATTTCACGGGCACCGTGCGAGTCGATGCCCCGTTCAAAGGCACCGAGGCGGCGCGGGTCAGTGGCGCCACGGTCACGTTCGAACCCGGCGCGCGCACAGCCTGGCATACGCATCCACTGGGGCAGACATTGATCGTCACCGCGGGCATGGGCTGGGTGCAGGAGCAGGACAAACCCGTGCAACAGATCAAACCCGGCGACACCGTGTGGATTCCACCGCACGTCAAACATTGGCATGGCGCCACGGCGACCACCGCCATGACCCACATCGCGATTGCCGAAGTACAGGATGGCAACGTGGTGGAGTGGATGGAGCAGGTCAGCGACGGGCAATATCCCGCCGCTCAGTAATCGGCTCAGATCATCGCTGGCAATTTATCCAGAATCTTGTCCAGCGTGATCGGGTACTCCCGAACCCGCGCGCCGGTGGCGTTGTAGACCGCGTTGGCGATGGCTGCACTGACGCCGCACAAGCCCAATTCCCCGACCCCTTTGGCCTTCATCGGCGATGAATAGGGGTCGGTTTCCTCCAGGAAAATCACCTCTTGATGCGGGATGTCGGCGTGCACCGGCACCTCGTACCCGGCGAGGTCATGATTGACGAAAAAGCCCTGGCGCTTGTCCACCGCCAGTTCTTCCATCAACGCCGCGCCCACGCCCATGGTCATCGCACCGATCACCTGGCTGCGTGCCGAGGTCGGGTTGAGGATCCGTCCGGCCGCGCACACGGCCAACATGCGGCGCACGCGGATTTCCCCGGTGGCGCTGTCCACCGCGACTTCGACAAAGTGCGCGCCGAAGGTCGATTGCTGGAACTGCTTGGCCAGGTCGCCAAACTCGATCGAGTCCTCGGCGACCAGTTCTCCAGCCTTGGCCGCATCGCGCAGTGGCAAGCTTTTATCGCCGGCGCGCACTTGGCCGTCGGTGAACACAGCTTGTTCGGCACTCACGCCCAACTTTTGCGCGACCGCTTCGCGCAGTTTGACGCAGGCCGCGTACACGCCCGCCGTCGAGCAGTTGGCACCGAACTGGCCGCCAGAACCGGACGACACCGGAAAGCTCGAATCCCCCAGGCGTACCACCACGCTATCCAGCGTCACGCCCATCATTTCCGCTGCGGTCTGGGCGATGATTGTGTAGCTGCCGGTGCCGATATCGGTCATGTCGGTTTCCACGGTCACGATGCCTTTGTCATCGAGCCGAACCCGCGCCCCGGACTTCACCAGGTTGTTATTGCGAAACGCCACGCCGATGCCCATGCCGATCAGCCAGCGGCCGTCCCGTTGCGTGCCGGGCTGCGGGTGACGCTGGTTCCAGCCAAAGCGCTCGGCCCCGGTGCGCAGGCATTCGGACAGCTGCCGTTGCGAGTAACGGCGCTCGGGATTGGTCGGGTCGACTTGGGTGTCGTTGAGGATGCGGAATTCGATGGGGTCGAGGTTGAGCTTCTCGGCCATCTCGTCCATGGCGATTTCCAGCGCCATCAACCCCGGGGTTTCACCCGGCGCGCGCATCGCATTGCCCTCCGGCAAATCAAGGGTGGCGAGGCGCATCGAGATCAAGCGGTTGGCCCCGGCGTACAACAGTTTGCTCGGTTGCGCGGCCCGTTCGACTTTGCCGCCGGGCAAGTCGCCGGAGCAGCCTTCGTGAGCGATGGCGCTGATCTTGCCGTCGCTGCTGGTGCCGATGCGAATCCGTTGAATGGTCGCCGGACGATGCGTGGAGTTGTTGAACATCATCGGCCGGGTCAACGCGACTTTCACCGGCCTGCCGGCCATGCGCGAGCCGAGGGCGGCCAGCACCGCGTCGGCCCTGACAAACAGTTTGCCGCCGAAGCCGCCGCCAATGTAAGGCGAGATCAGCCGCAGGTTTTTCTTCGGGATGCCCAGGGTGGTGGCCACGTCGCTGGCGGCCCAGTCGATCATTTGATTGGAGGTCCACACCGTCAGTTGATCGCCGCTCCAGGTGGCCATCGAGGCGAAGGGCTCCATCATCGCGTGAGCCTGGTCGGGGGTGGTGTAGGTCGCGTCCAGTTGCACCGGCGCGGCGGCGAATGCACTGGCGAAATCGCCGTGGCTGACGTCCGGCATCTCTTTGGGCACGACGCCGGAATCCCGCAGACTGGCGAGATCAAACGCTCCGTCGACGCGAGCATAGGTGATGTCGAGCAACTGACCAGCAGACCGCGCCTGTTCGAAGGTTTCAGCCACCACCAGCGCGACGGCCTGGTGATAGTGCTCGATCTCGGGTCCGGCGAGCAGCTTCGCGGTGTTGTATTTGCCTTTGCCGAGCTTGCCCGCGTTGGCGGCGGTGACAATCGCGATCACCCCCGGCGCTGACTTCGCCGCTTCAAGGTTCATCGAGGTAATGCGGCCCTTGGCGATGGCCGCGCCGACCACAAATCCATAGGCCGGGTTCGTCACTGCGTCGTGGTGTTCGTAGGCGTACGGGGCGCGCCCGGTGGTTTTCAGATGGCCCTCGATACGACTCGTGGGCTTGCCGACCACTTTCATCTGATCGATTGGGTTGGTGCCGGCCGGGGTCTCGAATTTCATGCGTGGTCCCTCGCTTGCGTCATTACCGAGGCGAGCGTGCGCTCGGCCAGCGTCAGCTTGAATGCGTTTTGATCGGTGGGCGTCGCGTCGGCGAGCAACTGTGCGGTGACGGCTTTCGCTCCTTGGGACATCGCCGATTCGGCGGCCTCGACACGCCACGGCTTGTGCGCCACGCCGCCCAGGGCAACGCGCCCGGAGCCGTCGTTTTGAATTACCGCCGCCACCGAGATCAGGGCGAAGGCATAGGACGCGCGGTCGCGGACCTTCTGGTAAATGTGCGTGCCGCCGAGGGGCGCCGGCAGCGTGACGGCGGTGATCAACTCGTGCGCGCCCAGGGTGGTTTCGATGTTGGGCGTATTACCCGGCAGTCGATGCAAGTCGGCGATTGGAATCAGGCGGGTGGTGCCGTCGGGGCGCACCGTCTCGACCTGCGCATCGAGGACGCGCATGGCCACCGCCATGTCGCTGGGATGCGTGGCGATGCAGGCATCGCTTACGCCGATGATCCCGAGCGAGCGATTGATCCCGCCAATGGCCGCGCAGCCACTGCCCGGCTGGCGTTTATTGCAGGCCTGGTTGGTGTCGTAGAAATAAGGACAACGTGTGCGTTGCAGCAGGTTGCCGGCGGTGGTCGCGACATTGCGCAACTGGCCGGATGCGCCGGCAAGGAGGGCGCGGGACAGCACGGCGTAATCCTTTCTGATCCGTGGGTCGGCGGCGAGGTCGGTATTACGGACCAGCGCGCCGATTCTCAGGCCGCCCTGATCCGTGGCCTGGATCTGGTCCAGGGCCAAACCGTTGACATCGATCAGGTGGGCCGGCGTCTCGATGTCCAGCTTCATCAGGTCCAGCAGGTTGGTACCGCCGGCGATAAACCGTGAGCCATCGATTTGCGCCGCCAACGCAGCAGCCTCGGCCGGGGATTTGGCGCGGGAGTAGGTGAAAGGTCTCATGCGCTGGCCTCCGCGACGTCGGTGATCGCCTCGATGATGTTGGAGTACGCACCGCAGCGGCAGATATTGCCGCTCATGCGTTCTTGCAATTCACGGGCGATCAACCGGGGTGGTTCAGTCAGGCTGGCGCTGACGTGACTGGGAATACCTTGGCGGATTTCCTCGAGCACGGCCACGGCGGAGCAGATCTGCCCCGGTGTGCAATACCCGCATTGATAGCCGTCGTGCTTGATGAACGCGGCTTGCATGGGGTGCAGTTTTTCAGGATTGCCGAGACCCTCGATGGTGGTGATCGAGGAGCCTTCGTGCATTACCGCCAACGTCAGGCAGGAGTTGATCCGTCGGCCATCGGCAATCACCGTGCACGCACCGCACTGGCCATGGTCGCAGCCTTTCTTGGTGCCGCTCAGGTGCAAGTGTTCGCGCAAGGCATCGAGCAGAGTGGTGCGGGTGTCGAGGTCCATGGTGTGGGCTTCGCCGTTGACCTGGATGGACACCTTGGCTTGCACCGGTCGGGCGAGGTTGGCAGCGGATGCCTGGGCGCAGATGAAGGGCGGCAGCGCGATGGCGGTCGCGGTCACCGCGCCGACAATCAGAAAGGTGCGTCGGGAAATCGTCTTCCGGTGAAGGTCATCCATTGGTTCGATTCCTGTGCAGTGTTTTCTTTCGCGCAGCAGAAGCCCTGCGCCCTGGCGATACTCATCAAAGAGTGACATGCGCGGGGGCGAAACGTTTTTGCGTTATTTGGGTATAGAGTTATGCGTGGGGTTCATGAATCAAGGCATCGGTAGTGACAAGCTGCACATGCCTTGTCCTATGCGGATGTACTCGACCCCTGTAGGAGCTGCCGAAGGCTGCGATCTTTTGACGTTGATCCTGTCGATCCAGAAGCGGCCGAAGAGCAAGATCAAAAGATCGCAGCCTTCGGCAGCTCCTACGGGGGAGAGTGTTTACTGGGTGCCGAACATCGCCGTCCAGTAAATCCCTGCGTCGCTCTTCGGGTCCACCGCGTACGCCGCGCCGAGTTCGCGGAACTGTGGGTTCATCAAGTTGGCGCAGTGCCCCGGACTGTTGAGCCAGCCATCCACGACTTTGCGCGTGGTGTCTTGCCCGGCGGCGATATTTTCGCCGATCTGCTGGGCGATGTAGCCGCCCAGTTCCGCGCGGTCACCCGGCGTGCCGCCCGAGCGGTCCTTGTGGTCGAAGTAATTGTTGTTGGCCATGTCCCGGCTGTGGGCTTCGGCGGCGGCGCCCAACGTGGCATTCCAGGCCAGCGGCGTGGTGGCGGCAAACGGTTGGCCGCCGCACTGGCGCGGTTGGGTGCGGGCGGCGTTGAGCAGTTCCAGAAGTTTTTGCCCTTCGGCCTGCGCGTCGCCCAAACGCCCGCTCAACAGCGGACGCGCGAGCACGATGCGCCACTCGCGGCCCTCACGGCTGACACCGACATCAATGAATTGCGGGTTCAGCACCACCTGACAAAAGCTTTCCTGCACGGCCTGCATCGCCGACTGAGCATCACGCGGGCCGGACAGGGTGATCGCCTGCACATTGACCATCGGATAACCCGCCCGCGCCATCGCCTGTTGCAGGTCGACATTCTGAGTGGCGGACAGCACCAGGCGTGGATCGGTCGCCAGCGGCGGCAACTCCGGTGATGCCTGACCACCGCAACGTTGCACCTGGCTGCGGTAGGTGTTGATCGACTGAACCAGTTGCGTCTCGTCGGTGGCCAGGGCCGTGGTGGCGAACACCAGGCCCGACGACAACGCCGCAACACGCAAAACGGATGATAGGACGCGCATGAAAATCCCCCTTGAACGGACTGCGCCCATGATGCGCGATTTCGTCCCGTTCAGGGCAATGGCTTTTTGCTGTTTGTTCGCGGTTTTATCCAGTGATTTGCGGACTACAATGAAGCGAAGTCGCCTGCCGACGCCCTAAAGAGCCTGCTCATCATGCGCTTCCCGTTGATTGCAACCTGCCTCGCACTCACCCTGTTCGCCGGCCAGGGCATGGCAGACGACCAGGAACAAAAAAAGGAAGTGGCAGTGGACAAGGCTCAAGTCCTGGAAGAAAAAGCCGCCGATAAAGGCAGCACTGCCCCGACGCCGAAAAAGGCCGAGACCATCACCCAATCCGAAGTCCAGGCGGTCGACCCGGCTGGCACTGCGCCGCTGGACGAAGCCATCACCTGCATGGCCCGCAGCATTTATTGGGAAGCCAAAGGCAAGGACTCTGCCGACATGGAAGCCGTCGCCAACGTGGTGATGAATCGCCTCGGCCACGAGGGCTTTCCGGACACGGTGTGCGGGATCGTCAAGCAGGGCTCGGAGAGGCATGCCTGCCAGTTTTCGTGGTGGTGTGACGGCAAGCCGGACACGGCTCAGGAGGAAGCGCCTTACGCGATCGCCAAGGAAATCGCGCGCAAGGCGTTGAACAAACAACTACCGGATCGCACCCACGGCGCGATGTATTTCCATGACCGGACGGTGAAACCGGACTGGGCGCATGAGTACATCAAGACTGCCCAGATTGGCCTGTTCACGTTCTACAAACCCCATGACGGCGACGCGAAATAGCGCGGTCAGGCGTGACCCAGTGCAATGGCAAAGGACACTACGATGACGCAGGCAATCGCCAGATTGAAATTCATGAGGAGTTCGTCCGATCTGTTTTAGGTGGTGCCATGGTGAACAGGTCGGAGGGAAATGAAAAATTCGCTTTTGTGATTTGTATGATCGAGAGAAATGATGGGTCGGCAGTTTGAGGATTTGCGCTGACTGTCAGGCCGCCTTCGCGAGCAAGCCCGCTCCCACATTGGATCTGTGTCGTTCACAAATCTCCTGTGGGAGCGGGCTTGCTCGCGAAGGGGCTATCAGCCTCCACTCAAACTCAATATCCTTTCCAATGCCCCGGCACCCACACCCACTCGTTATGAGACCAACGATACTGCCCGGCCACCCTTTACGATCCGGCATCAGTAACCCCTCCAATGCCACTGAACCCACATCCAATGGTTTTCCCCTGAATGGAAGAGAGGCATATTCATTTAATTATTTAAAGATCTTCCTGTTGGTCCGGGCGGTGTTTATTGCTTCTGGCGAGTCTGGCGTTGCTGGCAATCTCCACAAGAATTTTTTCCTGAATGCAAAGTATACGTTCCAGTTCATCGGCTGAAAGGTTATAGGCTCTTCTGGCTTCCGACTTCGATATGGTCATTTCATTTGCTACTTGCGGGGATATACAGGAATTGAGTTTTATTTGAAATGCCTGTTCTCCAGTTCCTGCACTGTGCATTCTCTTCAGTCTGTCGTCCATTAGCAGGATTTGAATTTGATTTTGTTTTAGTATTTCTGAAAACTTATCATCGAACGATACAAAAAAAGGAATGAAGAAGGATCCGTGGTTTGATGCTGTGGACATTGTCTCCAGTGTTCGCATATGGCTTATGTCCCATGCCATTCCTCGAAGGGCTTTGGGAAGATCTTTGGCTATACCGTTCAGTGGTCCAAAGAAACGTATTTTGTTAGGGTTGCTAAGAAATGACCATGCAAACATAAGTTCGTACTTTGGCATTTTTTTTAGTTGTAGTACGCAAAAATCGATTAGTGTTCTGAATGTTGCTTCAGGGCTAGCGGAGCCTTTCAGCCAGATGATTGCCAGTTCAAAAAGAATTACTTGCGTAAATAACGCTTTGTATTCCCGATTTCGGAGTTCCTTCTCATTTATCAAGTCGTCATGGGTCTTTCTGGCTTCTTCAATTAGACGGTCTTCATCGCACTGGAAGATTGGTTTCAGCGGATCTTTCTCAAAAGCGTTCCAGTCCAGATAATCCAGCTTTTTAAAGGCGACTATCGTGTTTAGAGGGCGTTCATTATTCTTGTTGGTTCTCGCAAGCCTAAGGTTTTCAAATAGGAAGGGGATAAGATCTGTTTGAAGTGCATACTCTTTCTTGAGTTTTAGTAGTGTTATTACGCAATTGCGATCTGTTTCGTTAATGTTTTCATGGTTTACATATGCTCTGACTTTTTCCGCTACATTGGAGTCGAAAGAAAATGACCAGTCGATTAGTACGTTGGATTTTCCACCTGTCATTGAATTTTGTACTGTTGTGGAGGCGGAGTTTAAATAAAGTCGAGGGCCGAGGAAGAGAGGTGTTATCCATGGTGCCCGATCTGTAATATCTTTCAGGTTGATTGCAAGTCCAGCTCCTCCGATATTATTAGTTGAAATTACAGATCTAATGTGGATCGCATCCTCTGGTCTTGAGATATTCTCTAGTTTGTCATATTCACCTCTGATTATTAAATCAAACATCTCGTCAATAACTGGTTTTTTCATAGCTGGCGAGTATCCTTGTTATATTTGCGAATTGGCTACTGTTTTGTGCGCAGCGTACAATGATGTTTAGAGTATCGCGACTCGATGCCCCAAACAACCAACAGAATAAGCGTGACAGGCTTGAGACGAGTGTAGAAAAAGCGAACGGACTTATTTAGTTGACGATTGTGATTTTGACGATCGAAGTGATGACTGAGCAGTCGGTATGCAATTTCGGCGTTGATTGTCAGGTCGCCTTCGCGAGCAGGCTCGCTCCCACAAGGGGATTTGTGATCGACACAGATTCCCTGTGGGAGCGGGCTTGCTCGCGAAGGGGCCATCAGCCTCTACTCAAACTCAATATCCTTTCCAATGCCCCGGCACCCAAACCCACTCGTTATGAGCCCAACGATACTGCCCGGCCACCCAGTGATAACCCGGCGCGGGCATCACCGGGACCATTTCAACCCTCGGTGGCGGTCGGTGTGGACGTGCAGGCTCGATGACGCAGCCTGACAGGGTGATCGCCATGAGGCCGGCAATCACTGTGGTCTTGAATAGTCGGGACATTATTTGATTCCTTGATTGATACGAACCGGCGCCCGGATGGCGAGCCGGTAGATCCAGCGTTCAGGACTCAACGCACCCAGCGCCCTTCGATCCAGTACCAGTTCGGCCCGCGCGCCTCCCAGTGCCCTGGCATCCAGCGCCCGCCGTGGTGCATCCGCTGCCAGTGACCGGGCGCCCACACATAACCGCGACCGTCCCAGCGCCAGTGGCCGTTGTCCCAGGCATAACCGGGACGTGCTATGGGCTCTTGCTCCATGCGCACGGGCGGTGGCGCCTCGCGGATGATGATCTCGGGCTGAGCAAACACCGGCGTGCTCGCCAGCGCGGCCAGCGCCAGAGGGACGAGCAAGACATGCCGCAACTTGATCAGGGGGCGCACAACGTTCATGACAACTCCTCGAGGCCGGCATCCTGAAAGTGGATGCTGCTGATGAATTGGACGCTGTATCGGGAAAAGATTGGTCCCGGAGAAAATGAAATTTTCTTCAGGTTGGCGGTGGGCGTACAGTGCAAACAGGTTGGCCTGAAAATCCATCAGGCCACTTTTAAGGTCATGACAGATGCACACCCTCGGACTCATCGTTTACCCCGGTTTCCAGGTGTTGGGCCTGGCCATGTGCGCCACCTTCGAGATGGCCAACAGCGTCGCGGATGAGCCGGTCTACAGCATTGCATTGCTTTCGGAGCAGGGCGGCACGGTGCAGACATCGGCCGGGTTCGGCGTGGAAACCACGGCGTTCGACCAGCGCACCTTCGACACTTTGCTGGTGATGGGTGACAACCTCGTCCGACCCGTATCGCCGGGTATGGTCGCGTTCTTGCGCCATGCCAGCCAGACCACCCGGCGTCTGGGCTCGATCTGTACCGGCGCCATCGCCTTGGCCGAAGCCGGTTTGCTCGATGGTCGGCGCGCGACCACGCACTGGTGCCACGCTCGCGCCTTGCAGCAGGCTTATCCAAAGGTGATCGTCGAAGAGGACCGCATCTTCATCAACGATGGCAACGTCTGGACCGCGGCGGGCATGAGCGCGTGTGTCGATCTGGCGCTGGCCCTGGTGGAAAAGGATCTCGGTGCCGAAGTCGCGCGGCGGGTCGCCCGGCAACTGGTGGTGTATCACCGGCGTGCGGGTGGCCAATCGCAGTTTTCCGTGATGCTCGAACTTGAGCCCCGCACCGACCGCATCCAGGCCGCGCTGACCTACGCCAAGCACAACCTCAAGTCCGCGCTGTCGGTCGAAGAACTGGCCAGCGCGGCCAATCTCAGCCCGCGTCAGTTCAGTCGCGTGTTCCATGCCGAAACCGGTCAATCACCGGCCAAAGCCGTGGAAAACCTGCGGGTGGAAGCGGCGCGGCTGATGATGGAAACCGGGCGGCATTCCATCGACGTGGTGGCCACCGACACTGGTTTCGGTGATCGCGAACGCATGCGCCGGGCGTTTATTCGCGCGTTCGGGCAACCGCCCCAAGTGATCCAGCGAGCCAATCGCGGCTGATGTCCTAAAAGGTGGTGTATTCGGCATTTGAGACAAAATATGATTGCCGTAATCTGGATCTCGTTGAAGCCCACTCCCTCAATGAGATCGCCGCCATGTCCATCGTCAAAGCCGCCGCCGTGCAGATCAGTCCGGTCCTTTACAGCCGTGAAGGCACCGTCAATAAAGTCGTGCAGAAGATTCTCGAACTCGGTGAACAGGGCGTGCAGTTCGCCGTGTTCCCGGAAACCATCGTGCCGTACTACCCGTACTTTTCCTTCGTGCAGTCACCGTTTGAAATGGGCGCCGAGCATTACAAATTGCTCGACCAGGCCGTAACGGTGCCTTCCGCTGCAACCGAGGCCATCGGTGCCGCAGCGAAGCAGGCCAATATGGTCGTGTCCATCGGCGTCAACGAACGTGACGGCGGCACGCTGTACAACGCGCAGTTGTTGTTCGACGCCGACGGCACGCTGATCCAGCACCGCCGCAAGATTTCCCCGACTTATCACGAACGCATGGTCTGGGGCATGGGCGACGGCTCCGGCCTGCGGGCCACCGACAGTGCCGTGGGGCGCATCGGCCAACTGGCGTGCTGGGAACATTACAACCCGCTGGCCCGCTATGCGTTGATGGCCGACGGCGAACAGATCCACGCCTCGATGTACCCCGGCTCGTTTGCCGGCCCGTTGTTCACCTCGCAAATGGAAGTCAACATTCGCCAGCACGCCCTCGAATCGGCCTGCTTCGTGGTCAACTCCACGGCGTGGCTGGACCCGGAACAGCAGGCACAAATCATGGCCGACACCGGTTGCCCGATCGGCCCTATCTCGGGTGGTTGCTTCACCGCGATCATCAGCCCGGATGGCGTGGTACTGGGTTCGTTGCAGGAAGGCGAGGGGGAAGTGATCGTCGATCTGGATATGTTCCTGATCGACAAGCGCAAACGCATGATGGATTCACGCGGTCACTACAGCCGTCCGGAACTGCTGAGCCTGCTGATCGACCGCACGCCGACCGCGCATGTGCATGAGCGCGGTGTGCAACCTCAACAAGTGGAAGAAGTGTGATTCCGATGATCAACTAAGGACTACAACCTGTGGGAGCGAGCCTGCTCGCGAAGACGGTGTGTCAGGCGACATAGATATCAACTGATACATCGCCTTCGCGGGCAAGCCTCGCTCCTACAAGGGTTTTGCGTTGGGCTTTAGAGTTCCATGCCCAGGAAAATCAGGGTATTGCCATGGGCTTCAACCGAGGCGCGCTGGTTGTAGCTGTCGCGGTGGGAGCAGTTGAAACCATGCTCGGCTTCCGGGTACACCACGATTTCCACGTTGTCGTTGTTGTCGAAACGCTCGGCGATTTTCTCCACGGCTTCCAGTGGAATGTGGCTGTCCGCTTCACCGAAGTGCATCAGCAACGGCACTTCGATTTCATCGGCGCGGTCGAGTTGGTTCTGGATACCGCCGCCGTAATAGGCGATGGCCACGTCCACGAAACCGTTGGCGGCGGTGTGATACGACAGCAAGCCGCCGAAGCAGTAACCGATCGATGCGATGCCGCCATCCAGGCCCGGTTGGGCTTGCAGGGCATCGATGGCCAGTTTGATGTCGGCCTGGGCCTTCGTCACGTCGGTGGCGTTCATCAACTCGACGGCTTTTTTCCAGCCGGCCTCGTCGTAGGTCAATTCGATGCGCGGACCGCTGCGCCAGAACAGGTCCGGTGCGATCACCAGGTAACCGTCGGCGGCGTATTGCTCGGCGACCGAGCGGATGTGTTCGTTGACGCCGAAGATCTCCTGGATCAACACAATCCCCGGACCCTTCTGGGTATGGGGAATCGCCAGGTAAGCGCCGAATTTACCTTCGGGGCTGTCGATCTCGATCCATTGGGTGGTCACGCTCATGGTGGCTCCTGTCTTCAGTGAGGGTTGAGTTTATTACGGTGCGGTGGCCTGGAAACTGGGCAAGGCCTGCAGACGTTTCCACCACTCGGCGAAACCGTCAACGGCAAATACTTGCCCTGCATCCGGCGTCATGGCGATGTAGGCGCAGCCCGGAGCCAGGTAGAAGTCACCGAAGCTGGGGGCGAGGCCGGCGATATACGGATCATCGCCTTTTATTTTCATCAGTTCACGCAAAACGCGCTTGGAGTTTTCAATGCCTTTGCGTCGTGAGTCTTCATTCTTGCCGCCAATAAAGTCTGGAAACAGGTGATAACCGAACACCGAGACCAGCGAACCATAGCCATAGGAATCATAAATCCCCATGGCCATGTGCGTGCGCGCACGGTCGTGGGCGTTGTCCGGGGTCAGCGACGGGCCGGGCAGGACTTCATCCAGATAGGCCATGATCGCCGCGGTTTCGATGATTCGGAAACCGTCGTGATCGATCACCGGCACCTTGCCGAATGGGTGGCGTGCCAGGTGTTCCGGCAGGTGCGGCTCGCCCTTGATGACGTTGACCTGCACCTGATCGAAATCCGCGCCTTTTTCCTCCAGTAGCATCTTCACCGTGCGTACATAACTGCTGCCGTCAAAACCATAGAGTGTGAGGCTCATGACGATCGCTCCGTTTTAGAGAGTGTGGGACGTTTTCGAGACACTGACGTTTCAGTGGTTGTGACGACGCCAGAAGAATCGAGCCAGCAAGGCATCCAGACTGAGCTTGCCTGCGCCGGAGAGCAACAGCGGCATCAGGGCGGCGAGGTAGATCAGCGGCAGTTTGAAGTTGCCGTGTCCTTTGTTACTGATGGCGTAGCCTTGCGCGAGTTCACTCAATGTAGACCAATCGGCCGGCCAGTGAACAGCCGCGGTAGCGACCACGGTGACCACGATCAGAACGACTGTCGAGATCCGTGTGCCGAGGCCGACCAGCAAGGCGAGGGCGCAGATCAGCTCGGCCCACATCGACAGTTCCCAGTTCAGCGTGGCGGGTACGTGGTTGAACGGAAACGGAAAGGCATCCTGGATATCGGCGAACCAGTTCTCGCCGTTCCATTTCTCCAGGCCCGACTCGAAAAACTCCCAGGCCAGGAAAATGCGCAGGGTCAACGGCGCGATCCAGCTGCCAGCACGGTCGAGGTTCAGGTGCAGGCCTTTGACGGCCGAAGAAAGTGAAGTGTTCATGGGCTTGATCTCCGTTGAGGACTTTGATCGGCTGGGCCAATCGACCGGGTCATTTGATCAAGCAGGTGTATCTGCGGTGTGTCGCGGGGGTAGGGTTTTGAAGCGTTGGTGTGTCTGGGGCAGGGCTGTACACACTCCGATACATAGCCGAACTCACATATTTCAGGCACCACAAAACAACTGTGGGAGCGAGCCTGCTCGCGAAGGGGACCTGTCAGTCGAAGTTGATGTAACTGACAGTCCGCTTTCGCGAGCAGGCTCGCTCCCACAGGGGATTTGGGTGGATTCAGGAATACGCAACCCGCTGACTACGCTTGTTCTTCACCGCCCACTTACCCACCAACCGCACCGCAATCGCCGCGCACATCATCCCGAACGGCAGCACATACCACGCACTCATCGGGATCCGCTTGAAGTTGGAATAGGTAAACACCGCCGCAATCACCCACATGCCGGTCACGTGCAGGGCTTTCCAGGCTTTGGCGCCGATCAGCCGCGTGGTGGTTTTGAACGAAGTCAGCGCCATCAGCAAAATGAACAGATATCCCACCGAGCCGGGGATGTTCCCCACCGTAGTACGCCCCGGCCAGAACTCGGGATTCAACTGCCCATAGCTATAGATCAGCACCGCATGCACCAGATGCGAAAAGGCAAACGCCAAACCGATAAACCGGCGCTCACGCACCAGGGATTTAGTGAACGGCGAGGGCACCAGCACCGCGAAGGCCGACGCCAGGAACGCCGCGAGAAACAGTGCAAACGAAGTCCGGGCCGTGGCGCGGATGGCGCTGCGGGTGGCTTCCACCAGATAGGGGTTGAGCACCAGGATCAGGCCGGTCATCAGCAGCACCAGCAAGGACAACAGGCCGAACAGCGACCAGCCGTGATAACGAGGAATTGAAGTATTCATGACAACGCTCCGGAACAAGGGCCGACCAGGGTCAGCAGACAACCCAAGTGTTTCAGCGCGGTGTGTTGGCGATATGTCCTGAAAGCCTCTTCATGTATCAGGGCGGGCGCCAGATACATTCCTCTACAAAACTGTGATCCGTCCCGGACCAGCGGCGTCTAGCGACTGTGTCCCCGCAAACCCATGGGGCGAGACTTCGGAACCCGGCATGCAAGCGCTGTTGAACGAGATCCTTGACGCAGTTCGTCCCCTGATCGGCCAGGGCAAGGTGGCTGACTACATTCCCGCACTCGGCACCGTGCCGGCCAACCAGTTGGGCATCGCCGTGTATGGCAATGACGGCGAGTTGTATTGCGCCGGCGACGCGGAGACGCTGTTCTCGGTACAGAGTATTTCCAAGGTGTTCAGCCTGGTGCAGGCCATCGACCACTCCGGCGAAGCGATCTGGGAACGCCTGGGCCACGAGCCGTCCGGCCAGCCGTTCAACTCGTTGGTGCAGCTGGAATTCGAACGCGGCCGCCCGCGCAATCCGTTCATCAACGCCGGGGCGCTGGTGATCTGCGACATCAACCAGTCGCGCTTTGCCGCGCCGGCTCTGTCGATGCGCGATTTTGTCCGGCGCCTGTCCGGCAACCCGAAAGTAATGGTGGACGGCAAAGTCGCCGAATCCGAATACCAGCACCGCGCACGCAACGCCGCCATGGCGTATCTGATGCAATCCTTCGGCAACTTCCATAACGACGTCGAAGCGGTGCTGCGCAGCTATTTCAGCCACTGCGCCCTGCGCATGAGTTGCATCGATCTGGCGCGCGCCTTCTGCTTCCTGGCCAACGACGGCTTCTGCAAACACAGCGGTGAACAAATCCTCACCGCCCGCCAGACCCAGCAAGTCAACTCGATCATGGCCACCAGCGGGCTCTACGACGAGGCCGGCAACTTCGCTTACCGCGTCGGCCTGCCGGGCAAGAGCGGCGTCGGCGGCGGGATTGTCGCGGTGGTTCCGGGGCAGTTTACGGTGTGCGTGTGGTCGCCTGAATTGAATGCGGCCGGCAACTCGCTGGCAGGCATGGCGGCACTGGAGTTGTTGAGTCAGCGGATTGGTTGGTCGGTGTTCTAAAGGTGTACAGGCGGGGCGTTGGTAATGACGGTTCGGGAAAATTGCTATACATTTTTCCGCCCGCCCCTCTGCATGGTGAAACCGCTTCATGTCCCTGATGCTCGAACGTCTCGTCGCTGGCACTCCGATCCCTTTCGCTGGTAACCGCGTCACTGTGGTCAGCCCCGAACTGGCGGCGCGCTTCCAGCCCGGTGACCACCTGCTGGTGGAGCAGGTCAGCGGCGAGTTGTTGTTGATTCCGGTGGTGGATCAGCAAGCGGCAGCCGTGGCGATCGAGCGCGCGCAAGCGGCATTCACTGCGATGTCGGCGGTGTCCGATGCGGCCATCAGCGAGTTTTTCGACGTGTTCGCCCAGCGTCTGGAAACCGCCGAAACCTGGGCCTTGATCGAGGCCGCCAACCTGGCCGACATCGAGCGCGCCAAGGCCCGTGGGCGTTCCACCACGCGGTTGCTGGCCGATGAGCGCATGCGCCGCGACATGATCGCCGGCCTGCGAGCCTGGCGTGATGCGCCGGCCACTCGCGGCAAAGTGATCAGCTGCGTCGAGCATGACGGCTGGAAAGTCGAGCAAGTGGTGTCGCCGCTGGGCATCGTCGCTTTCGTCTTCGAAGGTCGGCCGAATGTGTTTGCCGACGCCGCAGGTGTATTGCGCACCGGCAACACCGCCGTGTTGCGGATTGGCAGCGATGCGTTGGGCACCGCGCAAGCCATCGTCAAACATGCCTTGAATCCGGCGCTGGCCGATGCCGGGTTGCCGACTGGCGCGGTGTCGCTGGTAGAGAGCGTCAATCACGCCGCCGGTTGGGCGATGTTCGCTGATCGGCGTCTGTCGCTGGCCGTGGCGCGGGGTTCGGGTCGCGCGGTCAGTCAATTGGGCAGCATCGCCCAACAGGCCGGCACCGCCGTCAGCCTGCACGGCACCGGCGGTGCCTGGTTGATCGCTGATAAAGACGCCGACGCCACGCGATTTGCCGCCGTGGTGCGCAATTCCCTGGACCGCAAAGTCTGCAACACCCTGAACGTCTGCCTGATCCAGCGCGACCGCGCCGCTGAACTGGTGCCGCTGTTTCTCGAGGCCTTGCAACAGGCCGGCACCGCACGCGGCCAGGGCTGCAAATTGCACATTGTCGAAGGCAGCGAATCGTACTTGCCGAGCGAGTGTCAGGGCGCCACGGTCGAGGTCTATCGCGCCGAAGGCTATGTCACCGAAGCCTTGGCAGAACCACTGGCGGAAGCTCAATTGGGCCGCGAGTGGGAATGGGAAGAAACCCCGGAAGTCAGCCTGAAAATCGTCGACGACCTGGATCAGGCGATTGCCCTGTTCAATCGCTACAGCCCGCAGTTCACCGTGTCGCTGATCAGCGAAGAAGCGCTAGCGCATGAACGTTTCTACAACGCGGTGAATGCGCCCTTTGTCGGCAACGGCATCACCCGTTGGGTCGATGGCCAGTACGCGCTGAACAAGCCGGAACTGGGACTTTCGAACTGGGAAAGCGGTCGCCTGTTCGCCCGCAGCGCGATTCTCTCGGGCGACGGCGTATTCACCGTTCGCAGCCGCATGACCCAGGTCGATTTGTCGGTCAAACGCTGAGCCCCCGCGACCGCACTATACTTATCGGGTGTCTGTGTTTGCGTAATGGAGGTTTGCACCATGAAACTTCATTCCTTTGAGCATTACTCCCATGACCTGGCCCTGGCCGCTCGCGACTCGTGGACGACCGCGAGGGTGAAGTCGGCCCTGACCCGGGCCGACCCCAACTTTGGCCTGCACATCCATGTCAAAACCCATGGCGGCGCGGTGGCACTGAGCGGCATGGTCGATACCCATCGCCAATGTGACCAGGCGATTGAAGTGACCCGGTCGGTCCAGGGTGTCGTCGATGTCGAGGCGAGTGCCTTGCGCACTCATGTGTTCAAGCCCGGTAACTTTGACGATCAATGATCTGGCGATCAGCGAGAAAACTTTCGCGCCCCGGCCACACACAGGATCACCGCAACGGTGACCCCCAGCATCCGCAAGCTGACCTGCTCGTGCAGCAGGGTGGCCGCCAGCGCCAGGCCAAAGAACGGTTGCAGCAACTGAAGCTGGCCCACGGCGGCAATCCCGCCTTGGGCCAGTCCGCGATACCAGAACACAAAACCGATCAGCATGCTGAACAGCGACACATACGCCAGGCTCAGCCAGGCCGGGGTGGTGACCGTCGAAAATGAGTTGGGCAACCGATACCAGGTCAGCGCCGCCATTACCGGCAGCGACACCAGCAGTGCCCAGCAAATCACCTGCCAGCCGCCCAGCGTCCGGGACAGTTTCGCCCCTTCGGCATAACCGAGCCCGCAGACCACCACCGCCAGCAGCATCAGCAGATCACCGGTGGGCGAAGCGGTCAGTCCCTGTGAAATGGCAAATCCAATCACCAGCAAACTGCCGAGAATCGAGAACAACCAGAACGCCGGTTTAGGCCGCTCGCCACCGCGTAGCACGCCGAACACGGCGGTCGCCAACGGCAGCAGACCGATGAAGACAATCGAGTGCGCGGACGTCACGTATTGCAGGGCCAGTGCGGTCAGCAGCGGGAACCCGACAACCACGCCCAACGCGACAACGATCAGCGGTACCAGCTGATGCCGGGCAGGGCGTTTTTCCTTGAACAGCCATAGCAGGCACAGCGCGAGAATCCCGGCGATGGTCGCGCGGGCCACGGTCAGGAAAACCGGTTCGAATTCGAGCACCGCTACTCGTGTGGCGGGCAACGAGCCGCTGAAGATCACCACGCCGATCAGTCCATTGATCCAGCCACGGGTGCTGGTTTCCAGCGGCGGGTTATTCAGCTTCGAGGTACGTTCCATGGCGGGTCTCGTCGGGTCGGGTTGCTTTAATCGCATGCTATGACCGAAGATCAAGACAATCAAAAAATTGTCATGGATACATTTCCGATGCCGCGCTCCCGGTACAAGTCGTTGGTCGACACGTTTGCCGCCGATATCCGTTCAGGGCGCTTGCCGCCCGGCACGCGTTTGCCGACGCATCGGCAGTTGGCAACCACGGAAGGTCTGGCGCTGGTCACGGCCAGTCGGGTCTATGCCGAGCTGGAAGCCATGGGCCTGGTCAGTGGCGAAACCGGGCGCGGCACTTTTGTCCGCGAGACTTCACTGCCGCCCAGCCTGGGCGTGCACCAGCCCAGTGTGGTCGCGGGGATGCGCGATCTGAATTTCAACTATCCGGCGTTGCCGGGGCAGGCCGATCTGTTGCGCATGGCCTTGCGTCAGTTGGCGTTGTCCGGGGATCTGGAATCCCATTTGCGCTACCAACCCCACGCCGGGCGTCTGCACGAGCGGGCTTCGGTGGCGCGGCATCTGCTGACACGCGGGCTGAGCGTGACGGCGGAACAAGTGGTGATTGTCAGCGGCGCCCAGCATGGTTTGGCGGTGACGATGATGGCGCTGCTGCAACCCGGCGACGTGATCGCCGCTGATGCGTTGACCTATCCGGGGTTCAAGGTGTTGGCCGAGACGCTACACCTTGAAGTGGTGCCGATTCCCGTGACGGAGACCGGGCCTGATCTCGCAGCGCTGGAAAAACTCTGCCGAAGCCGATCCGTGCGCGCCGTCTACAGCATGCCGACCCTGCATAACCCGTTGGGCTGGGTAATGGCCGCCGATCAGCGCGAGCAACTGGTATCGATTGCGCGAAAACATGATTTGCTGATCATCGAGGACGCGGCCTACGCCTTCCTGGCAGAAGCGCCGCCACCACCGCTGGCGGAATGGGCGCCCGAAAGAACGGTCTACGTTTCCGGATTATCCAAGAGCATCGCCACTGGATTGCGCGTCGGCTTTGTTGCCGCGCCCTTGTCGATGGTGCCGGCGCTGGAGCGCACGATCAGGGCCACCACCTGGAACACTCCTGGCGTGATGACGGCGATTGCCACCGCCTGGCTCGACGATGGCATCGTCACTCTGCTGGAAGCGCAAAAACGCGCGGATGCCCAGGCCCGGCAGGCAGTGGTCGACGAGGTGTTGGCGGGCTTGCACTACGTGCGTCATCCAGCCTCCTACTTTGTCTGGCTGCCGTTGTCGGAAGAAGCCCGGGCGGATCAGATTGCCGTGGCGTTGCTGCATGAGCAGGTGTCGGTGTCGACCGCCGAGCCGTTTGCCACCTCGGTCCATGTCCCCCATGCGATCCGGTTGGCGCTGGGCTCGGTGGACATGGACGCGCTTCGCCAGGCGTTGCGGACAGTGAAGCAGGTGGTCGGGGCTTACTTTTAGCTGTCAGGCGACTTGCGCAGCCTTGGCGTACACCGCGCAGGTGGTCGGGTGCTCGACCAAGGACACGAAGCTGCGGCTGTCCGCATCCAGCGCGTCGATCGAACCGGTCTCGATGTCGTACACCCAGCCGTGCAGGTTTAACTGACCTTTTTCCTGGGCCAGGCGCACGCTTGGGTGAGTCTGGATATTCGCCAGTTGCGCGATCACGTTCTCGCGCACCATCGAACTGACCTTGGCCGCTTCACTGGCGTGAGGCCGCGATTCGTTGATCACTTTGGCCGACTCGGCGTGTTGCAACCAGCCGCTGACGGCGGGCAGGTGATCCATGCATTTACACTTGGCCACGGCGGTCATCGCGCCGCAATCCGAGTGGCCGCAGATCACGATGTCGGTGACGCCCAACACGGCGACCGCATATTCGACCGTGGCCGAGACACCGCCCGGGTGCGGGCTGTAGGAAGGCACGATATTGCCGGCGTTACGGATCACAAACAGTTCACCGGGCTCTTGTTGGGTCAGCAATTCCGGCACGACGCGGCTGTCGGAACAGGTGATGAACAACGTGCCGGGGTGCTGGGTGGTGGCCAAGTGTTTGAACAGGTCGGTGCGTTGTGGAAAGGCTTCTTTCTGGAACTTCAAAAAACCGTCGATGAGCGCTTTCATGGTTGCTTCCTCATAAGTGATGAACGGTGGCGACTCAGTTCGAGCAGCCGGTGCCGAATTCGCTGTACTGCAAAATGTGCGTTACGCCTTTGGAGTCGAGGTAGGTCATCTCCACCGGCGCCGGACCGCAGACATCGGCGACCGGGGTGATATTCACGACCTGAGCGATGTCCAGATCCATGCCGTATTGGTAGGCGACGGCGCTGTCCTGGGCTTGTGCCTGGGTCGCCAGGCCGGCAATCAACGACAGTGCGAACAGAATTTTTTGCATGGGACGTCCTCCAGTCGAAAGTGGTGACCTGTGGAATTTGGGGGAGGCCCGCCGGTTAAGCGGGCCTGTCCTGGTTTAGAAAGGACGCAGTGGCAGGAACTTGCCGTCCAGGGTGATCACGGCGCGGGAGCCGCCTTCCGGGTCTTCGACTTTCTTCATGTCCAGCTTGAAGTTGATCGCGCTGATGATGCCGTCGCCAAATTGCTCATGAACCAGGGCTTTGAGCGTGGTGCCGTAGATCTGGATCATTTCGTGGAAGCGGTAGATGGTCGGGTCGGTCGGCACACCGGCCAGGCTGCCGCGCAGCGGGATGATTTGCAGACGGGCGATGCTGTCGGCGTCCAGCTCCAGCTTGTCGCCGACCACTTTGGCGGCGGCTTCCGGCAGCGGATGCTGGCCGAGCAGGGCGGCGGTGACGTAGGCCAGGCTCAGGCCGGTGCCATCGCTCAGGTCCTGCCAGGACAGGTTTTTGCGCGCCTTGGCATCGAGAATCGAAGTGGTCAGGGCCAGACTCTGATCGTTGTAAGCGTGGGACTGTTGCATGGTGTGACTCCTTTATCGGATTGGGTTGTTGCTGTGTGTGGAGCAATCTTCTGCCGATTGATCCATAGCGTCCAAGACCGATATACAATGCCGAGCATAAGCACAGCCTATAGATGGTGTTCCGATGCTGCTCCGACATCTGCGTTACCTGATCGCCGTCGCCGACCACGGCGGCTTCACCCGCGCCGCCGAAGCGCTGCACGTCTCCCAGCCGACCCTGTCCCAGCAGATCCGCCAACTGGAGGAAACCCTCGGCGTGAGCCTGTTCGACCGCACCTCACGCACGGTCAAACCCACCGATGCCGGCGAGGCCTACATCGAGTGCGCCCGTCGGGTATTGGTGGAACTGGAAGCGGGCAAGCGTGCGTTGCATGACGTGAAGGACTTGTCCCGCGGCACCTTGCGCCTGGCTATGACGCCGACGTTCATGGCGTACCTGGTGGGGCCGCTGGTGCGCGACTATGTGGCGCGCTTTCCGAATATCCACCTGGAGATTTTCGAGTTGTCCATGGACGACATCGAGGCCGGGTTGGCGGACGACTCATTGGACATCGCCATCGCTTTTACGCCGGTGCGAAACCCCGAGATCGAGTGCATCCCGGCGTTCGTCGAGACGCTGGGGGTGATGGTCGGGCGTGATCATCCGTTGTATGAAAGCCAGGGCGCGCTGGCGCCGAGCGAGGTGGCGCAATTGGAGTTCGCGTTGCTGGCGCCGGAGTTCATTACCCGGTCGTCCATTGACGAATATTTCCGCCAGCAAGGCATCACGCCCAAAGTGGTGATCGAAGTGAACTCGGTGAGCACGCTGCTGGAGGTTATTCGGCACACGGCGGTCGCGACCATTTTGCCGGAGGCGATTGCGACGCAAGATCGCGCGTTGCGCAAGATTGCGGTGACGGGGGAGGCGCCGCAGCGCGGGGCGGCGTTGTTGCGTCGGCGGAATAACTACCACAGCGCGGCGGCGTTGGCGTTTGTGGAGTTGGTGTTGGGCAGCGATTTGTCTTAGTCACCACAAGTCCCATGTGGGAGCGGGCTTGCTCGCGAAGGCGGTGTGTCAGTCGACATAAATGCTGACTGGCACGACGCCTTCGCGAGCAAGCCCGCTCCCACAGGGATCTGGAGTGTTTATTCGTCTTGTGTGAAAACCCAGGCATAAAAAAGGGCCTGCTTCTTGATGGAAGCAGGCCCTTTTTTCAATGTTGCTTAGTAGAACCGATCAATCACCCGAACTTCGTTCTGGTTCTGCATCGATGCCCACGCCTGTTTCAGAGTTTGCAGAACATTACCGATGAAGTCCTTGTCGGCGGCGGCTTTCTTGCCGACATAACCCTGGCCGCGACGGTACATCTTCAGGCGGGCCAGCAGGTTCTGGTTGTTCTTGTCGAACTCTTCTTCGTGAGCATGCGGCGACAGGCAGTCCATGTGCACCTGGCCCGACTTGCTGATCCAGAGGATATGGCTGTCGTGGCTGTCTTTTTGCGCAGCGAACATACGAGCCAGTTCATCGATAGTGGTTTGATTGTTCAGATTCATATTAAGCCCCTTGACCATTTGGTGATCTTTCAAAGTTGATTCGCTAATACAGGTAGCCCATCGGTTAGTTGATCCCTGGCACCGAAACCAGGACGTCAGCGGTCAGCCGTCAAATTGACGGGGTCTCGCGTCTGCTGCATGTAGTCGTGTTGAATAACTGCTACGCAATAGCGTCACAACGAAGAGAAGCGGCGAAAACCTGGAGGCCACTGCCGACGTTTTCAGGGTCGGCCACAAGCTTCATGAGAACATTTCGCCAGCGCTTCTCGTCTTTGTACTGGACGTTCGGGCCAGGTCAGCTTCTTCAATCTGCCTTGTGGGCAGCGTGTATCCGGGAAAAACAGCTCGGCGGTCAGACGAGCTTGCTCAAACATGTTGCCTGTACTCCCGATCGGGGAGACGTCTGCATCATGCAAGGGCAAATCGACGGCGTCAACGGTTATGTAGTGATTAATTTTAGTCACTACATATTGTCGGACAAAGTGCTTTTGGAATTAGGAAGGGTCGCCCGGAGGGCTGTGGCGGGGGCTTGTGAAGCAGTAGGACGTGCACGGATAGCCGTCCACCTCGAGTTGATGCGTTGTGAATTCTCCCAGGGTAAGAACCGGGATCACATGCGCCCAGAACCGCTGTGCAGGCTGGTTCGCATCGATGTGGAAAATTTGCCACTGACCGGGCAATCGGCTCAAGAGGGCAGAGACGACAAACTTCGCGACACCTTGGCCACGAAAGCGTCGGCTGACAAAAAAGTAGCCGATGTTGTGCTCGGCGCCGGCAACGTGGATGTCACCGTCGACGGTCACAAACCCGGCCAGTTCGCCATCGACCTTGATCAAGAACGGTCGCGTGGCCGGTTGCTGCCAGTAGTCCGGTTTAGGCTGGATGTTGAATAAACCCTGCTCGCCCAGTTTCAACGGCAACCATTCGCTGAAGTCGTACACGTAGAACTGCATCAGGTTTTCAATGGTTTCCAGCTCATCGCGATGGGCGGCATGCAATTCGATTCGAGACATGGCGGGAGCGCTCTGGTAGGCCTGATAGTTGTAGCAGCTGCCGAGGCACGAGGCTGCGTTCGGCTGCGAAGCAGTCGTAAAACCTGAGCTCGTGGTCTTCCTCAAGCTCCGCGTCGGCTGATTACACGACTGCTGCGCAGCCGAACGCAGCCTCGTGCCTCGGCAGCTGCTACAGAGCCGGGCGCAGGCGGCTACAGATTCTCAGTGGGGCGCGAAGTCGTACTTGCCGCCTGTTTTCAAAGCGGCGGCGTAGGCTGGGCGCGCCTGGAAGCGTTCAACCCAGGCGGCGATATGAGGATAGTCACGCAACTTGCCCTGAGCCCTGGCGATCTCGCCGATAAAGCTCATCTGGATATCAGCGGCGCTGAATTCATCGCCCAGCAGGTAATCGGACTGGCTGAGTGCGGTGTCGAGGTAGCTCAGGTAATTGGCCACTTCCGAGTTGATTCGCGGATGCAGCGGCGCACCGGCTTCACCGAGCTTGCCCACATACAGATTCAACATCAGCGGCAGCATCGCCGAGCCTTCGGCGAAGTGCAGCCACTGCACGTATTGATCGTAGGCGGCGGTGGATGGATCAGGTTGCAGGCGACCCTGGCCGTGACGACGAATCAGGTAGTCGATGATCGCGGCGGACTCGATCAGCTTCTGCGCACCATCCTCGATCACCGGCGACTTGCCCAAGGCGTCGATGGCTTTCAATTCCGGTGGCGCGAGGTTGGTTTTCGGGTCGCGCTGATAGAGCTTCAGTTCGTAGGGGATGGCCAGTTCTTCCAGCAGCCAGAGAATGCGCTGGGAGCGGGAGTTGTTCAGGTGATGGACGATGATCATGGTCGGGGCCTTTTCAGAAAGTGGGGCGATCGCCGGGCTTGAGCAACACTAGACCATTCGGGACTTCATGAAGTGCCATCAAGCTTTACTCGCCGGTTTGGCGGCGCGTTTAGTGCCGGTCGCGGGCTTGCGCGGGGCGGACTTGCGTTTTTTCTTCCACGGTGTGGCGCCGCGACCGGCCGGGCTCGCCGGTCCACTGATGGTCATGCTCAGGCCCGCACAACGGGCGACTTGCTTGCTCATCCACGCGGCTTGTTTGGTGACGAATTCTTCCAGGCTCATTTCGCCGCTTTGCACCATGTCCAACGCCTGTTCCCAGATTGCGGTGGTGCCGGGGTCGGCGATGGCTCGCGGCACGGCATCGATAAGGCTGAACGCGGCCGGCGTCGCGGCGAGGGCCTTGCCATTCTTCACCAGATAACCCCGGTCGAGCAGGCCCTGGATGATCGAGGCGCGGGTCGCTTCGGTGCCGATCCCGGTGGTGTCCTTGAGCTTTTGCTTGAGCAGCGGGTCTTCCACCAGTTTGGCGACGTTCTTCATTGCCTTGATCAGATCGCCTTCGGTGAACGGCTTGGGCGGTTGGGTCCAGAGGTCCTTGAGCTTGACGTCGGCCACCGCGCAATCGCGTCCTTCGGCCAGCGCCGGCAAGGTTTGTGGCGCTGGCGCTTCACGTCCCTTGGCCGGTGCCAACGCTTCGGGCAGGGCACGCTTCCAGCCGGGTTCGACAATCTGCTTGCCCACCGCGCGCAAGGCTTCACCGGCGCAGTCGAAGTCGGCCTGGGTACGGTCGTATTCATGGTTGGGCAGGAACTGCGCCAGATAACGCGCACGAATCAGGGTATAGACCGCCCGTTGTTTGCCCACCAGCCGCTCGAGGTTTTTTGCTGCTGCGGTGGGGATGATGCCGTGGTGAGCGCTGACCTTGGCATCGTTCCAGGCCCGTGAGCGCCGCTGCGGCTCCAGGTGCTCGTTCAAGGCGTTCAGACTTAGGTCGGCCTGACGTAGCGCTGCGAGAATGCCCGGGGCTTCGCTGTGCTGGCTCAGGGGCAGGTAGCCGCAATCGCTGCGCGGGTAGGTGATGACTTTGTGGGTTTCGTAGAGGGCCTGGGCGATATCGAGGGTTTCCTGGGCGCCGAGCCCGAGTTTCTTCGAACAGACTTCCTGCAAGGTACCCAGGTCGAACGGCAGCGGCGCGATTTCACGCATGCGTTCGGTGCGCAGCTTGATCACCCGGGCGCTCGTCGCACTGCTCATTGCCGCCGCCGCTTGTTGCGCCAGGGCCTGATTCAAACAGCGATCCTGATCATCACAAACATCGGACGCGGCGCGCCACTGGGCGGTGAACGCCGTGCCATCGTGCAGCAGTTGCACATCGATAGCCCAATAGGCGACCGGGACGAAATCGGCAATGCTGCGATCCCGATCCACCACCAGTCGCAAGGTCGGTGTTTGCACGCGCCCCACCGGCAACACCCCTTGGTAACCGGACTGGCGCCCAAGCAAGGTGAACAACCGGCTCATGTTCATCCCGATCAGCCAGTCGGCTCGCGAGCGGCCCAGCGCCGAATGGTAGAGGCTGAACGTCTCGGCTCCCGGCTTGAGCGCCGCCAGAGCCTTGCGGATCGAGGCATCGTCCAGCGCCGACAACCACAACCGCCGGATCGGTCCGCGATAACGGCAATGCTCCACCAGTTCCCGGGCGATCATCTCGCCTTCGCGGTCGGCATCGGTGGCGATCACCAGTTCAGTGGCCTCGCCGAGCAAGCGCTTCACCGCTTTGTATTGGCTGGCGGTGCGCGGCTTGACGGTCATCTTCCATTTGTCGGGAATGATCGGAAGATCTGCCAGCACCCAGCGCTTGTAACGCGCGTCGTAGGCATCCGGCGGAGCGGTTTCCAGCAGATGGCCGATGCACCAGGTCACCGTGACGTTCGTTCCCAACCAGCAACCGTCGCCCCGGCGCTTGGCGCCGAGCACTGCCGCGATGTCTTTGGCCTGGGAAGGTTTTTCACAGAGGTACAGCTGCATAACCACCATCGTTCAAGTCGGTTTGAAGAAGGTGAACAGAATGCGCAGGGATTTTGATTGGAGCAACCTTTATCTGTATGGATATACAGATAAAAGGTTGCGGATGATGACTGACGATCAGGCCCGGTCCGCTGCTTTTCCTTCTTCCAGTAGCGTCAGCAGCCTAAACAGACTGCTTGCTCATTTTAGATAGCCACATGGTTTGAGGCTGTTGGAGTTCGGCTGTCTTCTGATCGGTCTTCAAAATGCAAGACATCAAGACAGTTGCTCCCACAAGGGAATTGTGGCGGTTCACAAATCCCTGATTCACCCCAGGACAACTGTGGGAGCGGGCTTGCTCGCGAAAGCGGTATGCATGGCGAATCTGATGTTGAATGTGCCGGCCTCTCCGCGAGCAGGCTCGCTCCCACAATGAATCTCAATGCGACGACACAAACACCGAATCCTGCACCGGCGGCGGCAGCGCAAACGCGCCTTTCATCCGCGCCACTTCGTCGGTCGGCGTCCGGCCAAATAACCTTTTGAACTCGCGACTGAACTGCGAGCCGCTTTCATAACCGACTTCGGAGGCCGCCAGCGCCACGCTGTAACCGTTGCGCGCCATCAACAGCCGGGCCTGGTGCAGGCGGGTGGATTTCAGATACTGCATCGGCGAGGTGTGGGTGATGGCTTTGAAGTGCGCGTGAAAGGTCGGCACGCTCATGTTCGCCTCCGAGGCCAGTTGTTCGACGTCGAGTCGTTCGCCAAGGCTGCCGTGGATTTTTCGCAAGGCCAGGGAGATCCGGCCGAAGCGGCCTCGGGCGGTGAGGGCGGCGCGCATCGAGCCGCCTTGGGCGCCGGTGAGGATTCGGTAATAGATTTCCCGCACCAGCGACGGCCCGAGAATGCGGCCATCCAGCGGCGAGTCGAGGGCTTCCAGCAGACGCAACACCGATTGGCTCAAACACGCTTCCATCGGCGAGGCGTACATGCCCTTGGGCTTGGCAGTGGGCTGGTCGTCGAGTTGCAGCATCAGGTCGGCGGCGAGGTTGAAGTCCAGATGGAAATAGATCGCCAGCAATGGCTCCTCGGCGCTGGCGTCGGTTTCCATGGTGAACGGCACGGGCACGGCAACCGCCAGATAATGCTGGGCATCGTAGAGGTAAGTCGCATCGCCCCAATACCCGCGTTTGCTGCCCTGACAGACGATGACGATGCCCGGATCGTAGAGCACCGGCGTACGTGCCAGCGGACGGTTGCAGCGCAACAAGCGGACATCCGGCAGTGCCGTCAGGTTGTAACCCTCGTCCGGGGCGAGCTTCGTCAGCAACGTGATCATTCGTTGCTGGTCATCGTTTTGATCAACCTTTGCCGCGCTCACATTTATTCCTCGTGCGATATCACTGGCTCGAATGTGAACCGCCGTACGCGGTAAATCAATCAGATCATAGGATTAGGCAAAACACCCACAGTAATCGGCGTTCAGCCATCAAGGCGGCCTCCCTATCATGGCTACAACTTCACAATCCACGGCGGAACACGACCATGACGACAACCAAAACGCTTTTCATCACCGGCGTCAGCAGTGGCTTTGGCCAGGCCCTGGCCAACGAAGCCCTGGCCGCAGGACACCGGGTAATCGGCACCGTGCGCAGCGAAACGTCCCGTGTCGAGTTTGAACAGCACCTCTCGAAAAACGCCTTCGGCCGCTGCCTGGACGTCACCGACTTCAGCGCCATCGACGCCGTCGTCGCCGAGGTCGAAAGCACCCTCGGGCCGGTGGATGTATTGGTCAACAACGCCGGTTACGGCCATGAAGGAATTTTCGAGGAATCGTCGCTGGAAGAGATGCGCCAGCAGTTCGACGTCAACGTGTTCGGCGCGGTGGCCGTGACCAAGGCGTTCGTGCCGTTCTTCCGCCAGCGCCGGGCCGGGCACATCATCAACATCACCTCCATGGGCGGCTTTATCACCATGCCCGGCATCGCCTATTACTGCGGCAGCAAATTTGCCCTGGAAGGCATTTCCGACACCTTGAGCAAGGAACTCAAACCGTTCGGCATCGCGGTCACGGCGGTGGCGCCGGGCTCGTTTCGCACTGACTGGGCCGGGCGCTCAATGCGCCGCTCCGAACGCAGCATCGCCGACTATGACGCCACCTTCGACCCGATCCGCAGCGCACGCCAGAACAAGAGCGGCAAGCAATTGGGCGACCCGGTGAAAGCTGCACGCGCCATGCTGACCTTGATCGCCAGCGACGCACCGCCCGCACATTTGTTGCTGGGCAGCGATGCGCTGCAACTGGTGCGCGAACGGTTGGCGGCCATGACGCAAGAGATCGAGGCGTGGGAGGCAGTGTCGCGATCCACCGATGGTTGAACCGCAGCGCTATCGAGAAATTGATTAGCGCCACGTTTCAAGCTGTGTCAGTTTCCCCTCGCCTTTATTGGGGCGAGTGACAGGACGATCTCGCCAAGGGATCGTCGTGGTCTGTCGGAAACTGACTACTTTGAACAAGGACGTAAGCAATGTCTCAAGCAAAATCCCGGGCCAGTGACGCCTACTCGACAGTCGACACCTTCAGCCACTTGTACGACCGTGGCGGCAGCGTTTTGGTGAACGGCAAGCCATCCTTCACCGCTGATCAGGCGGCGGATCAGATCCTGCGCAAGGGCGCGTCCTGGCACGACCAGAATGCCGACGGCAAGATCGACCTCAGCTACACCTTCCTCACCTCGAAACCGGCGAACTACGACCGCGCCCTCGGCACGTTCAGCGAATTCAGCGCCCAGCAAAAATCCCAGGCCGTATTGTCGATGCAATCCTGGTCGGACGTGGCCAACGTCACCTTCCGCGAAGGTGCTGGCGGCGACGGTCACATGACCTTCGGCAACTACAGCAACAACACCGGCGGCGCGGCGTTCGCCTACCTGCCTCAGGGCAGTCAGTACGACGGCCAGTCCTGGTACATGATCAACGATCAATACCAGGTCAATAAAACCCCGGACACCAACAACTACGGGCGCCAGACCCTGACCCACGAGATCGGCCACACTCTGGGTCTGTCGCACCCTGGCGTGTACAACGCCGGCAACGGCAACCCGACCTACAACGACGTGACCTACGCCCAGGACACCCGTGGCTACAGCCTCATGAGCTACTGGAGCGAAAGCAACACGCACCAGAATTTCAGCAAGGACGGCAGCGGTGCCTATGCTTCGGCCCCGTTGCTGGACGACATCGTTGCGGTGCAGAAACTCTACGGCGCCAACCTGGACACCCGCGCCAGTGACACGGTCTACGGCTTCAACGCCAACGCCGAACGCGACTTCTACAGCGCTACTTCGGCGGCGTCGAAAGTGGTGTTTTCGGTGTGGGACGGCGGTGGCAACGACACCCTGGACTTCTCCGGTTTCAGCCAGAACCAGAAGATCAACCTCAACGCAGGTTCGTTCTCCGACGTTGGCGGTCTTGTGGGCAACGTCTCCATCGCGCACGGCGTGACCGTGGAAAACGCGGTTGGCGGTTCGGGCAATGACCTGCTGATCGGCAACGCGGTGGCGAACAGTCTGGAAGGCGGGGCCGGTAACGACATCCTCTACGGCGCCGGTGGCGGTGATTCGTTGTGGGGCGGGGCGGGTGCGGACACTTTTGTGTTTGGCGCGGCCAGCGATTCGACCATGACTGCGCCGGACTGGATCATGGATTTCACCAGCGGCCAGGACAAGATTGACCTGTCGGGGATTGCTGAGTTTGCTTCGGGCGCGGCGACGTTGAATTTCGTGGGCGATTTTACCGGGCATGCGGGCGATGCGATCCTGACGTACTTCGCGCAGACCAATCAGACCAGTTTGATGGTGGATTTGACCGGGCATGGCGCGGTGGATTTTGCGGTGGGGACGGTGGGGCAGGCGGCGGTGACGGATATCGTGGCTTGATGTAAGCAAGATCAAAGAAAGATCAAAAGATCGCAGCCTTCGGCAGCTCCTACAGGGTCACGCGTACACCTGTAGGAGCTGGCGAAGCCTGCGATCTTTTGATTTTGTAGTTCCGTTCGGCTGCGAAGCAGTCGCGTCAGCCAAACATGCGTTATACCTGACAGTCGTGGTCACAGATTTTTGAGGGCTGCCGCGCACCGCGTTTTCGTTCATCGCGAGCAAGCTTTGCTCCTACTGGTCCATCACCGTCATGAGGAACGTATTCCATGAAAAGCTCCGGTCCCAGTCCTGTCATCACCATCGCCGAGCAACCCGGTTGCCTGCTGGTGAAGTTCCACGGTATCCAGGTGGCCGCCTCCGCCCGGTCGCTGGTGCTGCTTGAGGCCAACTACCCTCCGGTGTATTACGTCCCGCGCGAAGACATCGACGAAAAGTATTTCGCCCGCACCGATCACACCAGCTATTGCCCCTACAAGGGCGATGCCAGTTATTTCAGTTTGCAGATTCCGGGGCATGAAGGCGCCAACGCGGTATGGAGTTATGAAAACCCCAAGGTGTCTGTGGAGCAGATTCGTAACTATGTAGCGTTCTATCCCGATCAGGTGAAGTTCGAGATCATCGAAAACTTTGAGTGATTGCGGTGCTGAGCTGTGGCGAGGGAGCTCGCCACAGGGTCAGTGTCGAAGCTCGTTACCGGGTAGCAGCCACCAACGTCGACTCATCAATCTGCCCAATCGACGTCACCCCGGTCAACGTCATGGCCACGCGCATTTCCTTGGCGAAAATATCCAGCATGTTTTCCACCCCACGCTGACCATCGGCCGCCAGCGCATAAGCCATGGACCGCCCCAACAGCACGCCTTTCGCCCCCAGCGCCAGCATCCGCACCACATCCAGCCCCGAGCGAATCCCCGAGTCCACCAGCACCGTCAGGTCATTGCCCACGGCCTGCATGATCGGCGGCAACGCCTTGGTCGTCGACAGCACGCCATCCAGCTGCCGCCCACCGTGGTTCGACACCACGATGCCATCCGCACCGAAGCTCACCGCATCCTTGGCATCCTGCGGATCAAGAATGCCTTTGATGATCATCGGGCCTTTCCAGAACTCACGAATCCACTCCAGATCGCTCCAGCTGATCGACGGGTCGAAGTTATTGGCCAGCCAGCCCATGTAGTCTTCGAGGGTGACGGCTTTGCCCAGGTACTTCGAGATATTGCCCAGATCGTGCGGGCGTCCCATTAAGCCGACGTTGAACGCCCAATCGGGTTTGGTCATGGCCTGGAGCATGCGCCGCGACGAAGCGAACGGGCCGGACATGCCCGAATGCGCGTCCCGGTAACGCGCGCCAGGGGTGGGCATGTCCACGGTAAACACCAGGTTTTTCACCCCGGCAGCTTTGGCCCGCTCCAGGGCGTTTTTCATGAAGCCCCGGTCTTTCAACACGTACAGCTGAAACCAGATCGATTGCTGGCTGTGGGCCGTGACTTCCTCGATCGAGCATACCGACACCGTGGACAGGCACAGCGGAATGCCTTTGTTCTCCGCTGCTTTCACTGCCTGCACTTCACCACGCCGGGCGAACATGCCCGTCAGGCCGACCGGCGCCAGAATGATCGGCATGGAAAGCGGTTGATCGAAGAGGGTGGTTTCGAGGCTCAGGGTTTCGACGTTTTTCAGAATGCGCTGACGCAGGCTGATGCCGGTCAGGTCGGCACTGTTGGCCCGCAACGTATGCTCGGCGTAAGCGCCGCCATCAATGTAATCGAACAGAAATCGGGGAAGTTTGCGACGTGCCGCCTCGCGATAGTCGGATGCAGATGAAATGATCATGGTGCCTCGGTCTGTGGAGTGGCGGGGCTGAAGTGTTCATCGAGCTTAACGAAATACCAGGGGTTACGGGAAATGCCGATCAGGCACAAAACTTGTGGGAGCGAGCTTGCTCGCGATAGCGGACTGGCAGGCGCCACACCTGCTGAGTGTTGAACCGCTATCGCGAGCAAGCTCGCTCCCACAGGATTGTGGAAACCCGCATTACCGGGTAATTTTTGCCACGGATATTCAGTTTTTATCGAGATCCACGTTCTTCGTTTCGCGCAAGCAGATCAACCCCACAATCAGACTCACCCCGGTAATCACCACCGGGTACCACAGCCCATAAAAAATGTCCCCGGTGTACACCACCAACGCAAACGACACCGTCGGCAGGAACCCGCCGAACCAGCCGTTGCCGATGTGGTAGGGCAGGGACATCGAGGTGTAGCGGATGCGCGTCGGGAACAGTTCGACCATCAGCGCGGCCAGCGGGCCGTAGCACATGGCGGAAATGATGATCAGCGCCACGATCAGCGCAACGATCATTGGTTTGTTGATCAACTGGGTATCGGCCTGGGACGGATAACCCGCCAAAGTGATCGCGCCGCGCAGGGCGGATTCGTCGTAGCCATCGATTTTCACGTCACCGACGCTGACCTGCACAGCCGCGCCTGCCGGGGCTGCGGCGCTGGTGTAAGGCAGGCCTTGTTTGACCAGGAAGGTCTTGACCTTGTCGCACGGGCTATCAAATTTCGCCTTGCCCACCGGGTCGAACTGGAAGGTGCAGGTGGCCGGGTCGGCCAGGACGGTGATCGGCGCCTGTTGGCTGGCCTGGTCCACGGCCGGGTTGGCGTAGTGAGCCAGGCTCTTGAAGATCGGGAAGTACAGCGCGGTGGCCAGCAGCAGGCCGATCATCAACACCGGTTTGCGCCCGACCTTGTCCGACAGCCAGCCGAAAAAGATGAAGAACGGCGCACCAATAATCACGCTGACAATCAGCAAACTATTCGCCAGGGCCGGGTCCATTTTCAGGAACTGTGTGAGGAAGAACAGCACGTAGAACTGCGCGGCGTAGAACGTCACCGCTTGCCCGGCGTTGATGCTGAACAGGGCGATCAACACGACTTTGAGGTTTTCCCATTTGCCGAAGGAATCGCGCAGCGGTTGCTTGCACAGCTTGCCTTCCTCTTTCATTTTCACGAAGGCCGGCGACTCGTGCAGGCTCAAGCGAATCCAGGTCGAAATGCCCAGCAGCACGATGGAAAACAGAAACGGAATGCGCCAGCCCCAGACTTCAAACTGGTCGCCGGTGAAGTAGCGGCAACCGAGCACCACCAGCAACGACAGCAGCAACCCGAGGGTCGCGGTGGATTGAATCCAGCTGGTGTGGAAACCGCGTTTGCCCATCGGCGCGTGCTCTGCCACGTAGGTTGCGGCGCCGCCGTACTCGCCACCGAGGGCCAGGCCCTGGAGCATGCGCAACACCACGAGAATGATCGGCGCGGCGATGCCGATGGTGGCGTAGGTCGGCAGCAACCCGACACAGAACGTCGCGAGACCCATCAGGACAATGGTCGCGAGGAACGTGTATTTACGCCCGATCATGTCCCCCAACCGACCGAACACCAGCGCACCGAACGGCCGCACGATGAAGCCTGCGGCAAATGCCATGAGCGCGAAGATAAACGCGGTCGTGTCGTTGACCCCGGCGAAGAACTGCTTGCTGATCACCGCCGCGAGGGCGCCGTAGAGGAAAAAGTCATACCACTCGAACACCGTCCCCAGGGACGAAGCGAAGATGACTTTCTTGGTGCCGCTGCTGACGCCCGCGCTGCGCGTGGCTTCCAGGGGCTGAACGTGTTCTGACATATCGGTATCCCTCACAGTGATTGTTTTTGTTGTTCCACTGTCGGCACCGGCCTTGTGGGCGGATGCCGCGTTTATCCATAAAGCGGGGTGTACTTCGATCTTGTGGGAGCGAGCTTGCTCGCGATAGCGGTGGGTCAGCCAACATTGATTTTGTATGTCACACCGTCATCGCGAGCAAGCTCGCTCCCACAGGGTTAGTGGCAACAGTCGGGTTGAGCATCAACTGCGCAGCCTTCTCGGCAATCATCAGCGTAGGCGAACACGTGTTGCCCGAGGTAATACGCGGCATGATCGACGCATCGGCAATGCGCAGCCCCGGAATGCCATGCACGTTAAGCTGCGCATCCACCACCGCGTCCGCATCATTGCCCATCCGGCAAGTACCCACCGGATGGAAAATCGTCGTGCCAATCCGCGCAGCCGCTTCGTGCAATTCTTCTTCACTCTGCAAACTGTCACCCGGCAAATACTCGACCGGTTTAAACGCTGCCAGTGCCGGCGCAGCAACAATGCGCCGGGTCAGGCGAATGGCGTCCGCCGCCACCCGCAAATCCTCGGGATGGCTCAAATAGTTAGGCTGAATAAACGGCGCTTCCTGCGGATCGGCACTGCGAATTTCAATGCGCCCACGGCTCTGCGGCCGCAGATCACACACCGACGCCGTGAACGCAGGGAAGGGGTGCAACGGCTCGCCAAAACGCTCCAGCGACAGCGGCTGCACATGGTATTCAAGATTCGCCGAAGCCTGCTCCGGCCCCGACCGCGCAAACGCGCCCAACTGACTCGGCGCCATGGACAGCGGGCCGCTGCGGTCATACAGATAGCGCAGGCCCATGCCCATCTTGCCCCACACCGTGCCGGCGATTTGATTGAGTGTGCGGGCGTTTTCCAGTTTGTAGATCAGCCGCAATTGCAGGTGATCCTGCAGATTGCCGCCCACCCCCAGCAGCTCATGCACCACGCCAATCCCCAAGCGTTGCAGCAGTGGACGCGGGCCGATTCCGGAGCGTTGCAGGATGCTCGGCGAACCCACCGAGCCGGCGCACAGTACGATTTCCTTGCGGGCCTTGAAGGTTTTCGCCTGGCCTTGCCAACGGGTGAGGACCGCAGAGGCGCGGCCGTTTTCCAGCAACACACGGTCCACTTCAACTTCAGTCAACACCGTGAGATTGGCGCGATGACGGATTGGTTTGAGAAACGCCTTGGCTGCATTCCAGCGAATCCCGGCCTTCTGATTCACCTGAAAGTAGCCGCAACCTTCGTTGTCGCCCTGGTTGAAGTCGTCAATGCTGGCGATACCGCTTTGTTCGGCGGCGCTGCGAAACGCATCCAGAATCGGCCAAGACAACCGCTGACGCTCGACCCGCCATTCTCCAGCGGCGCCGTGAAATTCCGAGTCGCCGGCAAAATGGTTTTCGCTTTGTTTGAATAACGGAAACACGTCTTTCCAGGACCAGCCCGGATTGCCGTCCGCCGCCCAGCCGTCGTAGTCGCCGGCCTGGCCGCGCATGTAGATCATGCCGTTGATCGAGGAACAGCCGCCGAGCACTTTGCCCCGTGGGTAGCTCAGCGTTCGGCCTTGCAGACCGGTTTGCGCTTCGGTCTTGAAGCACCAGTCGGTGCGCGGGTTACCGATGCAGAACAGGTAACCCACGGGAATATGAATCCAGGGGTAATTATCGCGGCCGCCGGCTTCGAGCAGCAGCACCCGGTGTTGCGGGTTGGCCGACAATCGATTGGCCAGCAAACACCCGGCTGGCCCGGCGCCGACCACGATGTAATCGAATTCATCCAGGGAGGTCTGCATCCCTTACCTCGTATTGTTTTTGTTGTTGGGCTTCATCCTAGTTGTTAGCTTTCGTATAAAGAATGTTAGTTTTTGCGCAGCCGCTGTGCGTTTTCAGACAGCTTAGCCCTAAGGAAGCCTGATGTTCGATTGGAATGACCTGCGGTTTTTTCTCGAATTGCAACGCAGCGGCCGCTTGCTCACCGCCGCCCGGCGCTTGAACACCACCCACGCCACGGTGGCCCGGCACATCGAGGCCATCGAAAAGAGCCTCGGCACCGCGTTGTTCGTCCAGCACGCCCAAGGCTACCAACTGACCCCGGCCGGCGAGGCGCTGCTCAAACACGCTGAAGCCATGGAAAACGTCGCGCTGCTGGCCCAGGAAGAAATCACCCAATCCACCGCGCCTCTGGGCAAAATCCGCGTCGGCGTCACCGAAGGCCTGGGCATCATGTTCCTCGCCAGCCGCATGAACGGCCTCTTCGAACGCTACCCCGGCCTCGAAGTGGAACTGGTCGCCGTGCCGCGCTTCGTCAGCATCCTCAACCGCGAAGCCGAAATCAGCATCCACCTCGAACGCCCGGCCGCCGACATGCTGGTCACGCGCAAACTCACCGACTATCGCCTGGCGCTCTACGCCAGCCAGGCTTACCTCGACAAGGCACCACCGCTCAACAGCCGCGAAGACCTCGGCCGCCACGCCTGGATCGGCTACGTCGACGACTTGCTGTTCAGCCAGGAACTGATGTTCCTCAACAGCTTCTGCCGCAACCCCCAAGTCGTGTTCCACAGCACCAGCGTCATCGCCCAGCAACAGGCCGCGCGCTCGGGGCTGGGGATCGCGGTGCTGCCGTGTTACATGGCTGCTGATGATCCGCAACTAGTGCCGTTGTTGCCGGAGGAGAGCATTCAGCGCAGCTACTGGATCAGCACGCGGCGGGAGTTGCACAAGTCGGTGCGGCTGCGGGTGTTGTGGGATTACGTGGTGGAGTTGTGTGAGCGCGAGCAGGATTTGCTGCTGGGCCCAACCTGACCGGCGCACCAATCCCCTGTAGGAGCTGTCGAGTGAAACGAGGCTGCGATCTTTTGATCCTGATCCCGCGGCATCATCACAGACACCAAAAGATCGCAGCCTTCGGCAGCTCCTACAGGGGATCGCGTTTCAATCCGGGAGCGTGAGGACATAGCAGGGATTTGCCGGAACCACACTTGGCGTCCACTCTATTTCATGCCGACAAGGAGCGTTATCCGACACTCCGTCGCGATAAAGGGAGCTTGCAGCATGACCGAAGATACAAAAGTGAAAGGCCCGGCGTCGTACTTCCCCTCCATTGAAAAAAAGTACGGCCAGCCCATCTCTCACTGGCTGGGGTTGCTCGAAACAGTGAGCGGGAAGAAGCATATGGAAATGGTGGCGTGGCTGAAAGATGAGCATGGGATGGGGCATGGCCATGCGAATGCGTTGGTGGCGCATTATTTGGCGAGTGCTAAAAAGTGAGGCTACTTTAGGCGGTATACCGTTACATGGATGTTGTCTCTGCCGACGTCTTCGCGAGCAGGCTCGCTCCCACATTTTTGTCTGGTGTTGTTCGCAGGATTTGTGGCCGACACAGACCCCTGTAGGAGCAAAGCTTGCTCGCGAAGGTGCCGGTACAGCCGACGCATCTTCGGTAGCTGAAATACCGCTTTCGCGAGCAAGCTCGCTCCCACATTGGTTCGGTGTTGTTTGCAGGATTTGTGGCCGCCACATATCCCCTGTGGGAGCGGGCTTGCTCGCGAAGGCGTCAGCTCTGGCACCGCTTAAACATGTTTAATGGCGAGTGTTTAAAGACACCCGGTGTTACGTCATAAACGGCTACAACGCCTTGCGCCGTTGCCTACGCGTACGCCAGAATCGGCCGGCTTGTGCGGCTATGGGGTGGGCTATATCGTTTCCGGGTCACTGCAAAACGGTGATCGGGTTTGGTAGCCCGCCTCGTTATCAGCCGCATGGCGACACCTTATGGTGGTCATGCGTGGGGCTCCTTTGTGAGCGCCGGGTTCTGGTACGACCGGTCTACCAACCCACGTATGGCCGCCACCTTCGTTTGGTAGCAAGGGTGACGGCTCCTTTAACATTCGTGCCAGAGGTTCCATCCATGTTCAAACCAACACCCAATCCCCCGAATACTGATCCAGTACCCTACGACGCCTCTTTTGATCTTGACCCCAATAAAATGAAAGTGGCGGCCGACCGCGCGCTCAAGATCTACCTCAATCCCGGGGCGACGAAAGCGCAGATACCGCCCCGCAGACCCGGCACCATTTTCACCATCGACGCAGCGGTGGATGACGAAGCGTTGCTGGTTGAGGTCTATGAGTCGCTTTCAACCGCCTGCAAGATGGTCAACGATCTCGTCGAGTTGGAGGAAGGCCCGCGACGCCATACGTTGTTGGTGTTGCATAGGTCGCTGCTGATGGGAGAGGCGGCGGCCAATCGCGTACTGGATAACCACAAGCCTTTGTAGGAGCGAAGCTTGCTCGCGAAGGCGTCGGGCCTGACACACCGCGTCATCGTTCTTCGCGGGCAAGCCTCGCTCCTACATTTGCGGCGTACGCTGCCACTGTAGGAGCTGCCGAAGGCTGCGATCTTTTGATCTTGTTTTTAAAAGGCAAAGTCAAAAGATCGCAGCCTTCGGCAGCTCCTACGGGGATTGTGTTTCAGGGAAGGATTTCGAAAGAGGTGCTGGCCATCAACTCACCATTCACCATGATGTGCACGGCATGCGCACCCGCGTAATGCCTACGCGTGGTCAGTTCTTTGATTTGCTGCCCACGGCTGACCATTTCAACAGCATGACCGGGCAGGGTCAGGGCCTTCAGCTTGAACACCTTCGCCGAAGTCCCGCCATTGGCCTTCACATAATCAATCGCATAATCAATCACCAACCGCTGACTCTCAGCCACTGTGGATTTCACGCTAAACGAAAGCGTGATTTTCTCCCCCAGCCGAATCACCGCCGGCTCAACCTTCACCCCGACAATCTCAACCTCAGGCTTCCCACCAGCCCCAATCACCGCCAACGCTCGCTGATTCCCCTGTTTGATCAAACTGCGCAGTGCATGCTTGGCAATCCACGCGGTGTGTTTGTTCTCCAGCGACCAACCCTCAATCAAATCCAGCACCCACTCCGGGTGATCCTTGGTGATGTCATTGAGGTGATTGGCGACAGATTTGCGCACATACAGGCTTTCATCCGCCTTGAGGTTATCGAGTATCGCCGCCGCCAGCGTCGGGTCAGCCTGAATCGGTTCCAGCCGAAACGACCACGGCAATCGCGGCCGACTGCCTTCGCTGGCCAGCCTGCGTACATGTTCGTTTTCATCCCTCGACCACACCTGCATCAACGCCAACGAGCGCTCAAGATCACTGCGCAGAAAATGCCGGATCGCAAACTCGGATGAACCGAACGAGGTGAAAAACTTCAGCGCTTCCATCGACTGTTCAAAGTCATGCGCGCCGTACATCGCGACGTAATGCGGCAGGGAGATGCTGACAAACCCACTGTTCAGCCGAGGGGCGAGGGCGCGCAGCACTTCAAGAGACTCTTCATACCCCAGCGGCAACACCGCGTGCAGGCACTCGCTGACCCGCGCCATGCGCTGCATGATCGACAGGTCAGCCAGGCCTTCATTGGCCATTTTCAGGAAGGCCTTCGCGTTGAACGCCGGGTAAACCGCCGACATTTCGGTCGCGATGTGCTTGAGGCGCTCGGCGTTGAAGATTTCCTTCAGCGCCGGGGCAGGGGTTTCAGCGGCGGTCATGAGCGAATCCGTGGAGAAGGGCGGCTCAGATTATCGGGGTAGCGATGAACGCCTCAAGCTTTTCCGCCTGCGCGGTGAACTCGGCGATCTGCGGGAAGCGCGAGGCATCGACTTGATCTGGCACCACGAGGTTGGTGAAGCTCCACGCGACCGCCACGGTAATCCCGTCCTGCGCAATCGCGGAACCACCCGGCAATGGTTGCTTCGAAAGCTCCCGCTCCAGCGCCGAATAGGCCGCAGCGAGTTGCCCTTCAACCCGCTCGACCCACGGCTGATACTGAATGTCCGCCGGCCGCAGGTTACGTTCGTAGTAAAGCTGCACCGATTTCTCGCACGCCGCCAGTGCCAACCCGATCACCCGCAACGACCGCAGGCGTTGCTTCAAATCGCTCGGCATCAAGCTTTTAGAAGGCCCGGCCAGCGCTTCGAGGTAATCAATGATCAGCGTCGAATCGACCAACACTTCACCGTCATCGAGTATCAGCGTCGGCGCCTTGACCACCGGATTGATCTGCTGGAACTGCTCGAAATGCCGGAACACCGACACCGAGTCGTGCTCCAGCGCAATGCCCAGGTGTTGGGCAGAAATGGCCACGCGGCGGACATAGGGCGAATCCAGCATGCCGATCAGCTTCATAAACCTCTCCTTCAGATGTCCATTTCGGGATGGACTACCTTAGCCGAGGTTCAGAACACTGCAAATATCCCGGCGCTAATCCTCAAACCCAACCTGCTCATGAATCTCATCCACCTTCAATTCCAACCGATACGCCACTGCAATAAACAACGCCTGACACAAACACAACGTCGCACTCAACGAGCGAAACGCAAACGAACTCCCTTCATTCACCAGCAACACCGTGCTCGCACGCTTGGCCAGCGGCGAAAGGTTGCTGTCGGTGATGATCAGGGTTTTCGCCTGATGATGCTGGGCGATGCGCAGGCAGTGTTGGGTTTCCTTGCCGTAGGGCGTGAAGCTGATGGCGATCACCAGGTCGTTGGCGCGCACGCTGCGCATCTGCTCGCGGTAGCTGCCGCCGAGGCCGGACACCAGGTGAATGCGCTTGTTGGTGTGTTGCAGGTTGTAGACCAGGTAATCGGCCACGGCGAACGAGCGGCGCACGCCAACCACGTAGATGTTGTCGGCATTCACTACGAGATCCACGGCTTTGTCGAAGGCGACGTCGTCGAGTTCCATGCCCAGGCGTTCGATGCCCGACAGTGTGGCGTTGACGCATTCGCGCGCAAGGTCGCCGCCGCTGGCCTTCTGCGACTTGTTGGCGATCATGCTGCGGATGCGTTGCTGGTAGTTCTGCACCGGCGTGGTCTTGTGCGTGTACGCCTCGCGGAACAGCGCCTGCATCTCGCTGAAACCGCTGAAACCGAAGCGCTGGGAAAACCGCACGATGGCCGAGGGGTGCACTTCGCATTCACGGGCGATGTCGCTGATGCGGTCGACCATGATCCGGTCGCTTTGCTGGCTCATGTAGCTGGCGATGCGTTTGAGCTGGCGCGGCAGGCTTTCGTATTCGTTGGTGATCAGCTGCAGCAATCGCTCGGCATTGATCGGTGGGCTCTGGAGGTCGCTCTCGGGCGTGCTCTCGGTCGTAGCCGGCTGATCGGTGCGGGACATAGGAAATCCTTCTGGCTTGTTCTTATAGGAATGACGAATCGGTCATCCCCTGACAATAGGTTGGCTGTGCGCAGTCTACAGGGTAGGCCGGAATAAAATCTTGAGCTTGCCGACGGCAAGCGGCCTGCTGAAACGATGAACCACGTCTGGAACGCTCGTACCGGAGTTTATTGGAAAAAATATTCCACTTAAAAAATATATAGAATAAATATTGATTGTTCGGTCCCGGTCGTTTTAGTCTGCATCCACCAAGAGTGTTCGGCACGTCCATCGTCCCGAACGCAGGCTGATAAAAATAACAGGAGCCAGCATGGGCCAGACTCGTTTTGCCAGTGGGCGTCAATTGGATCTGATTTGCCTGGGGCGCCTTGGCGTCGACCTCTATGCGCAGCAAGTCGGGGCGCGGTTGGAAGATGTTTCAAGCTTCGCCAAATACCTCGGTGGATCCTCCGCCAACATCGCCTTCGGCACCGCACGCCTGGGCCTCAAGTCGGCGATGCTGAGCCGGGTAGGCGACGACCACATGGGCCGCTTCCTCCTCGAATCCCTGGCCCGCGAAGGCTGTGATGTCAGCGGCATCAAGGTCGATCCGGAACGCCTGACCGCCATGGTCCTGCTGGGCCTCAAGGACCGCGAAACCTTCCCGTTGGTGTTCTACCGCGAAAACTGCGCCGACATGGCGCTGCGGGCCGAAGACATCAGCGAAGCCTTTATTGCCTCCAGCAAAGCCTTGCTGATCACTGGCACTCATTTCTCCACCGACGGCGTGTACAAGGCGAGCATCCAGGCGCTGGATTACGCCGAGAAGCACAACGTCAAACGCATTCTCGACATCGACTACCGCCCGGTACTCTGGGGCCTGGCCGGCAAGGCGGACGGTGAAACCCGTTTCGTCGCTGACCAGAACGTCAGCCAGCACGTGCAGAAAATCCTGCCGCGTTTTGACTTGATCGTCGGCACCGAAGAAGAGTTTTTGATTGCCGGCGGTTCCGAGGATTTGCTCACCGCGTTGCGCAACGTGCGGCGTTTGAGTGACGCGACCTTGGTGGTCAAGCTCGGCCCGCAAGGTTGCACGGTGATTCACGGAGTGATTCCGGTGCGTCTTGAAGACGGCGCGATCTACCCTGGTGTGCGCGTCGAAGTGCTCAACGTGTTGGGTGCCGGCGATGCCTTCATGTCGGGTTTCCTCGCCGGTTGGCTGGAAGACGCCAGCGACGAGCGTTGCTGCCAATTGGCCAATGCCTGCGGTGGGCTGGTGGTGTCGCGCCACGCCTGCGCCCCGGCAATGCCGACCCGCGCCGAACTCGACTATCTGTTCAACAGCCCGGTGCCGATCACCCGGCCGGATCAGGACGCTACCCTGCAACGCCTGCATCAGGTCAGCGTGCCGCGCAAACAGTGGAAGCAACTGTTCATCTTCGCCTTCGACCATCGCGGGCAACTGGTGGAACTGGCGCACAAGGGCGGTCGCGACCTCAATGCGATTGGCGAACTCAAGCAACTGTTTATCAAAGCCGTGGAACGGGTCGAAGCTGATTTACGCACTCAAGGCATCGAAGCTGATGTCGGGTTGCTGGCGGATCAACGTTTCGGCCAGGACTCGCTGAACGCCGCCACCGGTCGTGGCTGGTGGGTGGCGCGGCCGGTGGAAGTCCAGGGTTCGCGGCCTCTGGCTTTCGAGCACGGGCGCTCCATCGGCAGCAACCTGATTGCCTGGCCGCAGGAACAAATCATCAAGTGCCTGGTGCAATTTCATCCCGACGATGAGCCGCTGTTGCGTCTGGAACAGGAAGCGCAGATCAAGGGTTTGTACCAGGCGTCCCAGGTCAGCGGGCATGAACTGCTGCTGGAAATCATCCCGCCCAAGGATCATCCATCGGCTCATCCGGACGTGCTGTATCGCGCGCTGAAACGCCTCTACAACCTGGGTATTTACCCGGCGTGGTGGAAGATCGAAGCGCAGAGTGCCGAGGAATGGAAACAGCTCGATGAGTTGATTCAGGAGCGTGACCCGTATTGCCGTGGGGTTGTGCTGTTGGGCCTGAATGCCCCGGCGGCGGCGTTGGCCGAAGGCTTTCAACAGGCCAGCCAGAGCCAGACCTGCCGCGGGTTTGCCGTGGGCCGCACGATTTTCCAGGAGCCGAGCCGGGCGTGGATGGCGGGGGAAATCGACGATGAAACGTTGATCCGCCAGGTGCAGGGCACGTTTGTCGAATTGATCGATGCCTGGCGCACGGCCCGCGCCTGACCAAACACCGCAAAACCCAATGTGGGAGCGGGCTTGCTCGCGAAGAGGCCGGCACATTCAACATTAATGTCGCCTGACACACCGCCTTCGCGAGCAAGCCCGCTCCCACAGGGGATCAGCGTCGGTCTTACAGATTTGTAAAAACAATAAAAGGTGCAGCCATGCCCGCTATCCGAATTGGCATCAACCCGATCTCCTGGAGCAACGACGACTTGCCGTCCCTCGGTGGCGAGACGCCGCTGAGCACTGCGTTGAGCGAAGGCAAGGAAATCGGCTACGAAGGTTTCGAACTCAACGGTAAATTCCCCAAGGATGCCAAAGGCGTCGGTGACGTGCTGCGGCCTTACGATCTGGCGCTGGTGTCCGGCTGGTATTCCAGCCGGTTAGCCCGCCGTTCGGTGGCCGAGGAAATCGACGCCATCGGCAGCCATGTCGAGCTGCTGGCAAAGAATGGCGCCACGGTGCTGGTCTACGGCGAAGTCGCTGACTCGATCCAGGGCCAGCACATTCCACTGGTCGAGCGCCCGCGTTTCCACACCGAACAGGCGTGGCAGGAATACGCCGACAAGCTCACCGAACTGGCGCGTTTCACTCTGTCCCAAGGCGTGCGCCTGGCGTACCACCACCACATGGGCGCTTACGTCGAATCCCCGGCGGACATCGACAAGTTGATGGCGCTGACTGGCAGCGAAGTCGGCCTGCTGTTCGATTCGGGCCACTGCTACATGGGCGGCGGCGAACCGTTGCAGGTGCTGCGCAAACACATCGAACGCATCTGCCACGTGCATTTCAAGGACGTGCGCAAACCGGTGGTGCAACTGGCGCGCAACCACTTGTGGAGCTTCCCGGACTGCATCATCAACGGCACTTTCACTGTGCCGGGGGATGGCGACATCGATTTCGGCGCTTTGCTCGATGTGTTGCTGGCCGCCGATTACCACGGCTGGCTGGTGGTCGAAGCCGAACAGGATCCAGCGGTCGCACCGAGTTATGTCTACGCCAAGAAAGGCTTCGACACCTTGCGCGCACTGCTCGACGAGAGGATTAAGTGATGAGCCTGCTGGTTAAAAGCAATGCCCGTGGCCGGACCATGGTCGAGCTGGGCAAAGGTGAGTTGGAGTACGTCGGTTTCGCGGCCTATCGCTTGAGCCTCGGCGAAACCTTGCCGGTGTCGGCGGGTGATAAAGAACTGTGCCTGGTGCTGCTCAGTGGTCGAGTCAGTATCAAGGGCGAAGCACCGGGGCAGGGCGCGTTCGACTGGGACAACCTCGGTGATCGCCAATCGGTGTTCGAAGAAAAATCCCCGTTTGCCGCGTACTTGCCGCCCGGCAGTCAGGCGCAAGTGGTGGCGCTCAGCGATGTGCAAATCGCCGTGTGCGCGGCTCCCGGCTCAACCGCCAACAACCTCGGGCCACGCCTGATCAGACCCGAAAGCATGAAGCGCAGCGTGCGCGGCAAGGGCGCCAACACCCGTTACGTCTGCGACATCCTGCCGGACACCGAGCCCGCCCATTCGCTGCTGGTGGTGGAAGTGCGTACGCCGTCCGGGCACTCGTCGAGCTACCCGCCGCACAAGCACGACACCGACGATCTGCCGCACCAGAGCTTTCTCGAAGAAACCTATTACCACCAGATCAACCCACCCCAGGGCTTTGTGTTCCAGCGGGTCTACACCGACGACCGCAGCATCGATCAGGCCATGGCCGTGGAAAACAGCGATCTGGTCGTGGTGCCCAAGGGTTACCACCCGGTCAGCGTGCCGTACGGCTACGAGTCGTATTACCTGAACGTGATGGCCGGGCCGAAACGTGTCTGGCAGTTCCATAACGATCCGCAGCACAGCTGGCTGCTCGATCTTTGAACTGAACAGCCTGAATTCCAACATTTGCACGGAGAACAAGAATAATGAGCAACGCCCCGGTTTTAGGCCATTACATCAACGGCCAGGTGCAAGACAGCGGCAGCGAACGCTTCAGCAACGTATTCAACCCGGCCACCGGCGCGGTACAGGCGCGGGTCGGATTGGCGAGCGAGAAGACCGTGGACGAAGCGGTTGCTTCGGCCCTGCAAGCCTTCCCTGCGTGGTCCGAACAATCGTCGCTGCGTCGTTCCCGGGTGATGTTCAAGTTCAAGGAACTGCTCGACCGCCACCACAACGAACTGGCGGAAATCATCAGCCGTGAACACGGCAAAGTACTGTCGGACGCCAAGGGTGAAGTCACTCGCGGCATCGAAATCGTCGAATACGCCTGCGGTGCGCCGAACCTGCTGAAAACCGATTTCAGCGACAACATCGGTGGCGGCATCGACAACTGGAACCTGCGCCAGCCCCTGGGCGTTTGCGCCGGGGTTACGCCGTTCAATTTCCCGGTGATGGTGCCGCTGTGGATGATCCCGCTGGCGCTGGTCACCGGTAACTGCTTCATCCTCAAACCGTCCGAGCGCGATCCGTCGGCCAGCCTGCTGATGGCGCGTTTGCTGACTGAAGCCGGGTTGCCGGACGGTGTGTTCAACGTGGTCCAGGGCGACAAAGTCGCGGTGGACGCGTTGCTGCAACACCCGGACGTCGAGGCGATTTCCTTTGTCGGCTCGACGCCGATTGCCGAATACATCCACCAGCAAGCCACGTCTCGCGGCAAACGCGTGCAGGCGCTGGGCGGCGCGAAGAACCACATGATCGTCATGCCAGACGCGGATCTCGATCAAGCTGCCGACGCCTTGATCGGCGCCGCTTATGGATCGGCTGGCGAGCGCTGCATGGCGATCTCGATTGCCGTGGCAGTGGGCGATGTCGGCGACCAGTTGATTGCCAAGTTGCTGCCGCGCATTGATCAGCTCAAGGTCGGCAACGGCATGCTCGGCGACAGCGACATGGGGCCGTTAGTGACCGCCGAGCACAAGGCCAAGGTCGAAGGCTTTATCGGCGAAGGCGTGGCCCAGGGCGCGCAGTTGATCGTCGACGGACGCAACTTCAAGGTGCCCGGCGCGGAGAACGGTTTCTTCGTTGGCGCGACGCTGTTCGATAACGTCACGCCCGAGATGAGCATCTACCAGCAAGAGATTTTCGGCCCGGTGCTGGGCATCGTCCGCGTGCCGGACTTCGCCAGCGCCGTGGCGTTGATCAACGCCCACGAATTCGGCAACGGTGTGTCGTGCTTCACCAGCGACGGCGGCATTGCCCGCGCGTTTGCCCGCACGATCAAGGTCGGCATGGTCGGCATCAACGTGCCGATCCCGGTGCCGATGGCCTGGCACTCGTTCGGCGGCTGGAAACGCTCGCTGTTCGGCGATCACCACGCGTATGGCGAAGAAGGCATCCGTTTCTACAGCCGCTACAAAAGCGTGATGCAGCGCTGGCCCGACAGCATCGCCAAAGGTCCTGAATTCAGCATGCCAACCGCCAAATAATTCACCTGCGGAGAACAACAATAATGAGCAAGCCCCTGCGTTTCGCCCTGAACCGTATGGTCGCCCCGCGTTTGTCCCTGCCGGCGTTCATCGACCTGGCGGTGACCCTCAAGGCCGACGCCATCGAGATCCGCAACGACCTCAAAGGCATCGAGATCGAAGACGGCACCGCGCCTCAAACCGTGCGTGAACTGTGCGCGGCCAAAGGCATCACCGTGCTGTCGATCAACGCGCTGTACCCGTTTGATGTGTGGAATGACGAGCGCCGTGCCCAGGCGTTGAAGCTGGCGGCGTATGCCCGGGATTGCGGTGCGCAGGGGCTGGTGATGTGCCCGTTGAATGATCGCGCCGATAGGCGCAACGAAGCCGAACGCGCTTCGGGTTTGCGCACGGCGCTGACTGAACTGGCGCCGATCCTGCGCGATCACGGGATTCTCGGGTTTATCGAGCCGTTGGGGTTTGAAGAGTGTTCGCTGCGGCGCAAACGGCCGGCGGTGGATGCGATCAAGGCGATTGGCGGGCTGGATGTGTTCCGACTGGTCCACGACACCTTTCACCATCACCTGGCCAGTGAGCAGGAGTTTTTTCCTGAGCTGACGGGGTTGGTGCATATCTCTGGCGTCGAGGATGCCGAAGCGCCGCTGAACAGCATTCGCGATGGCCATCGGGTGTTGGTGGGCGAGGGCGACATCCTCGGCAATGCCGCGCAGATCGAAACCTTGCTGGGCAGCGGTTACAGCGGCTACCTGTCGTTCGAGCCGTTTGCCGACAGCGTGCATGGCCTGGTGGACATCGAACAGGCGATCGGCGCAAGCATGAACCACCTGCAAAACTCTCAAGGCTAATGAAGATTCCCTGTGGGAGCGAGCCTGCTCGCGAAGACGGCGGCACATCCAACATCTATGTTGCCTGACACACCGCTTTCGCGAGCAGGCTCGCTCCCACATGGGTTTCTTCGTGTATTGAAGGATCGGACATGACCACTACAAGACTGACCATGGCCCAGGCCCTGGTGAAATTCCTCGATAACCAGTACATCGAGGTCGATGGCGTCCAGAGCAAATTCGTCGCCGGGGTCTTTACCATTTTTGGCCACGGCAACGTGCTCGGCCTCGGCCAAGCCCTGGAGCAGGACAGCGGCGACTTGATCGTGCATCAGGGCCGCAACGAGCAAGGCATGGCCCACGCCGCCATCGGTTTTGCCAAGCAACACCTGCGGCGCAAGATCTACGCCTGCTCCTCATCGGTCGGGCCCGGCGCGGCCAATATGTTGACCGCTGCGGCCACGGCCACCGCCAACCGTATTCCGTTGTTGCTGCTGCCCGGCGATGTCTACGCCTGTCGCCAGCCGGACCCGGTGCTGCAACAGATCGAACAGTTCCACGACCTGAGCATCAGCACCAACGATGCCTTTAAAGCCGTAAGCAAATACTGGGATCGCATCAACCGTCCCGAGCAACTGATGACCGCGGCGATCCACGCCATGCGCGTGCTCACCGACCCCGCCGAAACCGGCGCCGTGACCCTGGCATTGCCGCAAGACGTGCAAGCCGAGGCCTACGACTACCCCGATTATTTCCTGCAAAAACGCGTGCACCGCATCGAACGGCGCCCGGCCACTGAAGCGATGCTCGGCGATGCGCTGGCTCTGTTCAAAGGCAAGCGCAAGCCGCTGATTATTTGTGGTGGCGGGGTGCGCTACTCAGGCGCCAATGCGGCGTTGCTGTCGTTTGCCGAGCGTTTCGATATTCCGTTCGCTGAAACCCAGGCCGGCAAGAGCGCGGTGGTGTCGAGGCATCCGCTGAACGTCGGCGGCATCGGCGAAACCGGTTGCCTGGCGGCGAATCTGCTGGCGAAAGACGCTGACCTGATCATCGGCATTGGCACTCGCTACAGCGATTTCACCACCGCATCGAAGTCCTTGTTCCAACATCCCGAGGTGCAATTTCTCAACCTGAATATCAGCCCCTGCGATGCGCTGAAACTCGATGGCGTGCAACTGCTGGCGGACGCCAAGTCCGGTCTGCTGGCATTGGCCGATGCACTGGGCGATTACCGTTCGAGCTGGGGCGATCAACCGCGCCAGGCCAAGGCGCAACTGGATGAGGAAGTCGATCGGATCTATCAGGTCGAATACCAGGCCAAGGATTTCGTCCCGGAAATCAACGACCACATGGACCCGGCCGTGCTGCGCGAATTTATCGAGCTCACCGGTTCCTGCCTGACCCAGAGCCGCGTGCTCGGCGTGCTCAACGAAACCCTGGCTGACGACGCGGTGATTGTCGCCGCCGCCGGCAGCCTGCCCGGCGACTTGCAGCGCAGCTGGCGCAGCAAAGGCGTGAACACTTACCACGTCGAGTACGGTTATTCGTGCATGGGCTACGAAGTCAACGCCGCGCTGGGGGTGAAGCTTGCCGAGCCGGATCGCGAGGTCTATGCGTTGGTCGGTGACGGCTCCTACATGATGCTGCACTCGGAACTGGCGACCTCGATTCAGGAGCGGCGCAAGATCAACGTGGTGCTGCTGGACAACATGACCTTCGGCTGTATCAACAACCTGCAAATGGAACACGGCATGGACAGCTTCGGCACCGAGTTCCGCTTCCGCAACCCGGAAACCGGCAAGCTCGATGGCGGTTTCGTGCCGGTGGATTTCGCCATGAGTGCAGCGGCCTACGGCTGCAAGACTTACAAAGTGAACACCGTTGAAGAGCTGCAAGCGGCGCTGGCGGATGCGCGGTTGCAGACGGTCTCGACGCTGATCGATATCAAGGTTTTGCCCAAGACGATGATTCACAAATACCTGTCGTGGTGGCGGGTCGGCGTGGCGCAGGTTTCCACCAGCGCCCGCACCGACGCGGTGGCCAAGACCCTGAACGAACGACTGGCCAAGGCCCGTCAGTACTGATTGCCCCTGAAACCAATAACAAGTCCTCACAGGAGAGTTTTCATGTCTTTAAAGATCGGCGTCATCGGCACCGGGGCCATCGGCCAGGACCATATCCGTCGTTGCAGCCAGACCTTGCTCAATAGCCAGGTCGTCGCGGTCACCGACATCAATTTGCAGCAAGCCGCGAAAGTGGTGTCCGACCTGAAGCTGACCGCCGAGGTGTATCCCGACGGCCACGCGCTGATCAAGGCGCCAGAAGTCGAGGCGATCCTCGTCACCTCCTGGGGCCCGAGCCACGAAGAATTCGTATTGGCAGCGATTGCCGCCGGCAAACCGGTGTTCTGCGAGAAACCCCTGGCCGTCACCGCTGAAGGCTGCCGCAAGATCGTCGAGGCCGAAGTCGCCCACGGCAAGCGCCTGGTGCAGGTCGGTTTCATGCGCCCGTACGATGAAGGGTATCGCGCCCTCAAAGCGGTGATCGACAGCGGCCAGATCGGCGAACCGCTGATGCTGCACTGCGCGCACCGCAACCCGAGCGTGGGCGAGAACTACAAGACCGACATGGCGATCACCGACACGTTGATCCATGAACTGGATGTGCTGCGCTGGTTGCTTGATGACGACTACGTTTCGGTGCAAGTGGTGTTCCCACGCAAATCCAGCAAAGCCCTCGCGCACCTGAAAGACCCGCAAATCGTCCTGCTCGAAACCGCCAAGGGCACGCGCATCGACGTCGAAGTGTTCGTCAATTGCCAGTACGGCTATGACATCCAGTGCGAAGTGGTGGGGGAGACCGGCATCGCCAAGTTGCCGGAACCGCAACAGGTGCAACTGCGCAGTGGCGCGAAACTGTCGAATGCGATTCTGATGGACTGGAAGGATCGGTTTATCGCGGCGTATGACGTGGAGTTGCAGGCGTTTATTGATGGTGTGCGTGCGGGCCAGGTCGGCGGACCTTCGGCATGGGACGGCTTCGCGGCGGCGGTGGCCGCAGACAAGTGCATCGAAGCGCAAAACAGCGGCCAGATCGTCAAAGTCGGCCTGCCAGAGCGCCCACACTTTTACGGCTAACGATGATCTCCTGTAGGAGCGAGGCTTGCCCGCGAAAGCGGTGTGTCAGGCGACATCAATGTTGACTGTGCCGCCGTCTTCGCGGGCAAGCCTCGCTCCTACAGGGGGAGGTGTCGATTTCGGGTGAAGGAGAACAATAAAATGCGCATCGCACTAGACCCTTACATGTACCGCACCCTGTCCTTGGGCAAGATGGTCGATAAAGTCGCCGAGCTCGGCTACGAACACATCGAACTGTCGCCCCGCGAAGACTTCCTGCCGTTCTACAAAGCCCCCCGCGTCGACAAGGCGCGGATCAAGGAATTTCGCAAAGCCCTGAGCGACACCGGGGTCAAACTCTCTTCTTTATTACCGATGTACCACTGGGCCGCTGCCGACGAAGGCCTGCGGGTCGCCGCCGTGCGCAACTGGAAACGCGCGATCCAGATTGCCGTGGAAATGGACTGCGAACTGGTCAACACCGAATTCACCGGCCAGTCGGACAACCCGCTGGTGTGCGAGAACCAGTTCATGCGTTCCATGGACGAGTTGATCCCCGAGTTCGAACGCGAAGGCATCAAGCTCGATATCCAGGCGCATCCGTATGATTTCTGCGAGCGCAACAACGAGTCGGTGGACATCATTCGCGGCCTCGATCGCGACTGGATCAACTACCTCTACGCCGCGCCGCACACGTTTTTCTATGACGACGGCGTCGGGGATATCGCCTCGATGCTCAAGTACGCCGGCGCCAAGCTGAGTCACTTGATCATCGCCGACACCTACAACCACAAGGCTTCTTCGGGATTGCGCTACATCGTCAACCCGCCGGGCGTGGTGGCCACCGTGCACCAGCATCTGGACATCGGCCAGGGCGAGGTGAACTGGGAGGCGTTTTTCAGCACGTTGCGCGAGATTCAGTTCGACGGCATCGCGACGGTGTCGGTGTTCGCCTGGGAAGACCGGCCGGATGAGTCCAACCGGATGATGCTGGAGCGGGTCAAAAGCGAGCTCTGCCGCTAAGCCCACACAAATCCCCTGTAGGAGCTGACGAGTGAAACGAGGCTGCGATCTTTTGATCTTGTTTTTAAGAATCAAAGTCAAAAGATCGCAGCCTCGTTTCACTCGACAGCTCCTACAAGGGCCGGTGTGGATCCAGCCAGCGGCTATCTAACAATAAGAAGGAATGCACACATGCGTATCGGACTTGTCGGTTACGGCCATGGCGGCCGGTTTTTCCATGCTCCGCTGCTCAGCAGCCTGCCGGGCGCCACGTTTGTTGGCGTGGTCACCCGTTCCCCGGAGCGCCGACAGTTGCTCGCTGCCGAGCATCCCAATGTGCCGGCCTTCGACAGCATCGGCCAACTGGTGGAGGCCGGGATCGACGTGCTGGTGGTGTCGACGCCGCTCAAGGGCCGTCCGGCGCTGGTGCTCGACGGCATCGAGCACGGGGTGGCGGTGGTCAGCGACAAACCGTTCGCCGCCGATGCGCAACAGGCGCAAACCCTGATCACCATGGCCGAGCGCCAGGGCGTGCGGCTCAGCGTCTATCAGAACCGGCGCTGGGATTCGGACTTCCTCACTGTGCGCAAACTCATCGAGTCCGGCGCGCTGGGCCAGATCACTCGTTTCGAATCGAGGATCGAACGCTACTCGCCGCAAGCAGTGAACAACCCCAGCGGTGGCGGATTCCTGCGGGATCTGGGCAGCCATCTGGTGGATCAGGCGCTACTGTTATTCGGCCCGGTCACCCAGGTGTACGCCGAACTCGAATACCTCGAAAAAGGCCAGGCCTACGATAACGGCTTCTTTATGTCCCTGACCCACGCCAGCGGCGTCACTTCGCACCTGGGCGGCAGTTGCCTGCAAAACACCCCCGGACCACGCTTTCGGGTCACCGGTACTCAGGGCTGCTACAGCGTCGATGGGTTGGACGGGCAGGAAGCCTCGGCGCTGGCCGGGCTCTCGCCAAAATCCGAAGGCGAACGCTGGGGCGTCGAAGAACACCGGAACTGGGGCTGGTTCGAACAAGGCGAGGTGCGTGAGCGCGTTCCCTCCGAACGCGGCTGCTGGAATCAGTTCTATTTACAGCTACAAACCGCGTTGCAGAGCGGTGGCCCACTGCCGGTCGAGGCGCGTGATGCACTGGCGACCACCCGTGTTCTGGACGCTGCGCGACTGAGTGCCGAGCGCCATCAAGTGGTGGAATTGGGCCAGTTCGATGCCCGTGGAATAAAATCAGAATTAAATTCTAAAATGAGTTGATATAGAAATTATTTTCCAATAAAGTCATTTCCAGGTTGCCGACTATCAACGTCCAATCTCGCTCAGGCCAAGCCTGAACGGGTGCAGGACGAACCAAAAACAAGAAACAAAAGCCAGGTACCGTCGATGAAAACCTTTAACGCTGCTTTGCATGTTTTACGTTCCGCTTCACACCTCTTTCGCGACCTGCCTCGCGCCTCGTTCCATTCCTTTTCCCGTTTGCTGTGCGTTGAACGCAACGGCGCCCTGGTCTGCTGCATTCCAGGCGCACCGATTGTCCGCTTGCCCCGTCACTGAAATCGTCACGCCTTATCCATAAAACCAACAAGAATGTGGAGAAAGACTTTTCATGAAGACCCCGATCCGTTTCACCGCACTTGCCTTGTCCTTGATGTTCGCCAGCGGCGCTGCTCTGGCTGATATGAAGATCGGCGTGAGCATGTCCCAGTTCGATGACACCTGGCTGACTTACCTGCGCGAGTCCATGGACAAGAAAGCCAAGACCTACCCAGACGGCGTGCAACTGCAATTCGAAGATGCCCGCAGCGATGTGGTCAAGCAGCTGAGCCAGGTGGAAAACTTCATCAGCCAGAAGGTCGATGCCATCGTGGTCAACCCGGTGGACACCGCAGCCACCCGTAAAATCACAGACGCCGCGGTCAAGGCCGGCATTCCGCTGGTCTACGTCAACCGCCGCCCGGATGACCTGAAACTGCCCAAAGGTGTGGTCACCGTCGCTTCCAACGACCTGGAGGCCGGTGAAATGCAGATGCAATACCTGGCCGACAAGATGGGCGGCAAAGGCGACATCGTGATTCTGCTGGGCGATCTGGCCAACAACTCCACGACCAACCGCACCAAAGGCGTGAAAGAGGTGCTGGCCAAATACCCGAACATCAAGATTGAGCAAGAGCAGACCGGCACCTGGCTGCGCGATAAAGGCATGACCCTGGTCAACGACTGGCTGACCCAGGGCCGCAAGTTTGACGCGGTGGTGGCCAACAACGACGAAATGGCGATTGGCGCTGCGATGGCCCTGAGTCAGGCCGGCGTCGACAAGGGCTCGGTGCTGATTGCCGGGGTCGACGGTACGCCGGACGGCTTGAACGCGATCAAGAAAGGCAATATGGCGGTTTCGGTGTTCCAGGACGCCAAGGGTCAGGCGGACGGCTCCATCGACACAGCGGTGAAAATGGCCAAGAACGAGCCGGTTGAACAGAACGTCTGGGTGCCATACCGCTTGATCACCCCGCAAAACGTCGACACGTTCAAATAGCCTGTCCGTTCAATAACAACAATAAGCACGCAAGGTTGCCACCGCGACCTTGCTGATGGAGTACCTGATCATGTTCGCTTCAGCGACTGCTTCGAGCACCCCGTTGGTGGGTATCCAGCCAACCGCAACACCTGTCGATGAGCCGTACCTGCTGGAGATCATCAACGTCAGCAAGGGTTTTCCCGGTGTGGTGGCCTTGTCCGATGTGCAGCTGCGGGTGCGCCCCGGTTCGGTGCTGGCCCTGATGGGCGAGAACGGCGCGGGCAAATCGACCCTGATGAAAATCATCGCCGGCATCTACCAGCCGGACGCCGGCGAGATTCGCCTGCGGGGCAAACCGGTGGTGTTCGAAACACCGCTGTCGGCCCTGCAATCCGGGATCGCGATGATCCACCAGGAACTCAACCTGATGCCGCACATGAGCATCGCCGAAAACATCTGGATCGGCCGCGAGCAGCTCAATGGCCTGCACATGATCGATCACCGCGAAATGCACCGCTGCACCGCGAAACTGCTGGAGCGTCTGCGCATCAACCTCGACCCGGAAGAGCAGGTCGGCAACTTGAGCATCGCCGAACGGCAGATGGTCGAGATCGCCAAAGCCGTGTCCTACGACTCCGATGTGCTGATCATGGACGAACCGACTTCGGCCATCACCGACAAGGAAGTGGCCCATCTGTTCTCGATCATTGCCGACCTCAAGAGTCAGGGCAAAGGCATCATCTATATCACCCACAAAATGAACGAAGTGTTCGCCATCGCCGATGAGGTGGCGGTGTTCCGCGACGGTGCTTACATCGGCCTGCAACGGGCCGACAGCATGGACGGCGACAGCCTGATTTCGATGATGGTCGGCCGCGAGCTGAGCCAATTGTTCCCGGTGCGCGAGAAGCCGATTGGCGATCTGCTGCTGTCGGTGCGCGACCTCAAGCTCGACGGGATTTTCAAAGGCGTGTCCTTTGACCTGCATGCCGGGGAGATTCTCGGGCTTGCTGGCTTGATGGGCTCCGGGCGGACCAACGTCGCCGAAGCGATTTTCGGCATCACCCCCAGCGACGGCGGTGAGATTCGCCTTGACGGCGAGGTGGTGCGCATCAGCGATCCGCACATGGCGATCGAGAAGGGCTTCGCGCTGCTGACCGAGGATCGCAAGCTCAGTGGCCTGTTTCCGTGCCTGTCGGTGCTGGAAAACATGGAAATGGCCGTGCTGCCGCATTACGCCGGTCACGGTTTTATCCAGCAGAAAGCCTTGCGGGTGTTGTGCGAAGACATGTGCAAGAAGCTGCGGGTCAAGACTCCGTCGCTGGAGCAGTGCATCGACACGCTGTCCGGCGGTAATCAGCAGAAAGCCCTGCTGGCGCGCTGGCTGATGACCAATCCACGGATCCTGATCCTCGACGAGCCGACCCGTGGCATCGATGTCGGCGCCAAGGCCGAGATCTATCGGCTGATCTCCTACCTCGCCAGCGAAGGCATGGCGGTGATCATGATTTCCTCGGAACTGCCGGAAGTGCTCGGCATGAGCGACCGGGTGATGGTCATGCACGAGGGCGACCTGATGGGCACCCTCGACCGCAGCGAAGCGACCCAGGAACGGGTGATGCAACTGGCCTCGGGCATGTCCGCGGTTCACTAATTGATGTTGGCGGTGGCTGCGGCCAGCGCTGGCGACGCGATAAAAGGGTGAGTGGTTATGAACGCGATACTGGAAAACAAGCCAGCAACGGCACCGACCAAGAGTCGTCGGCGCTTTCCGACGGAGTTGAGCATCTTCCTGGTGCTGATTGGCATCGGCCTGGTCTTTGAAGTGTTCGGCTGGATCGTGCGCGACCAGAGTTTCCTGATGAACTCCCAGCGCCTGGTGCTGATGATCCTGCAAGTGTCGATCATCGGTCTGCTGGCAATCGGCGTGACCCAGGTGATCATCACCACCGGTATCGATTTGTCCTCCGGTTCGGTGCTGGCGCTGTCGGCAATGATTGCCGCCAGCCTGGCCCAGACCTCTGACTTCGCCCGGGCGGTGTTTCCGTCGCTGACTGACTTGCCGGTGTGGATACCGGTGATTGCCGGGCTTGGGGTCGGACTGCTGGCGGGGGCGATCAACGGCAGCATCATCGCCGTCACCGGGATCCCGCCGTTCATCGCCACCCTCGGCATGATGGTCTCGGCCCGTGGTTTGGCGCGCTATTACACCGAAGGCCAACCGGTGAGCATGTTGTCCGATTCCTACACCGCCATCGGCCACGGCGCCATGCCGGTGATCATCTTCCTGGTGGTGGCGGTGATCTTCCACATCGCCCTGCGCTACACCAAGTACGGCAAATACACCTACGCCATCGGCGGCAACATGCAGGCGGCGCGGACCTCCGGGATCAACGTCAAACGGCATCTGGTGATCGTCTACAGCATCGCCGGGTTGCTTGCAGGTCTGGCTGGCGTGGTGGCCTCGGCCCGGGCGGCGACCGGGCAAGCCGGGATGGGCATGTCCTATGAACTGGATGCGATTGCTGCGGCAGTGATTGGCGGCACCAGCCTGGCGGGCGGCGTAGGGCGCATCACCGGCACCGTGATCGGCGCGTTGATTCTCGGGGTGATGGCCAGCGGCTTTACCTTTGTCGGGGTCGATGCGTATATTCAGGACATCATCAAGGGGCTGATCATTGTGGTGGCGGTGGTCATCGACCAGTACCGCAACAAGCGCAAACTCAAACGCTGAAACTGCAATAAACAGCAAAATGCGCCACGCCTGACCCGCGTGGCGCAGCCGTTTGTCTTCTATATACAGCCGCTGGACTGAATTTCTTGCTATAAACGCACTCCGATAACCACCACAACGGCTGCCATAGAGCACTTTCCGGGTGTTGTCGGACAAATTCGCTGTCTTTTCAGTTGCTGAGGCCTCAAGTCGGCCTTAGACTGCCGCCCCTCGTAAATTGAGTGCCGGGTGGCGCTTGGAATACATGGCGCCTTTCCGACGGCCGACGAGGTCCGACGGAACGCTCCCTAATTCGCCTTAATGCACGTTTTTTTATAGAGATATCAATGACAAAGGACAAGTTGCTGGCCATGCCGGCGGATGACTACATGAATGCCGAGCAACATGCTTTTTTCTATGAGCTGTTGCAGAACATGAAAGTCGAAACCCACGAGCGCATCGAACAGAACCGCATCGCCATCGAAAGCCTGGACACCCCGGCTGACCCGGCCGACGCTGCTTCCGTTGAAGAAGAGCGCACCTGGCTGGTCAACGCGATCGATCGCGACCAACGCATGCTGCCTCAGTTGGAACAGGCTCTGGAACGCATCAAAGAAGACAGCTTCGGCTGGTGCGACGACAGCGGCGAGGCCATTGGCCTGAAACGCCTGCTGATCAGCCCGACCACCAAGTACTGCATCGAAGCTCAAGAGCGCCACGAGCAAATCGACAAGCACCAGCGTCAGGCTTGATTCGGTAACGCCCACTTCGCGGGCAAGCCTCGCTCCTACACACATCCTGTAGGAGCGAGGCTTGCCCGCGAAGCTTTTTGCCGTCTGAAAATCCCCAGTACTTCTATTGATCTGCTGCAGCATCCACTACTAACGGACCATAGATAATGGCCCATTAGTGGCGTTTAATGCAGTCACAACAAATAGAAAACGCATGGGGTGACGAAGATGACGAGAGACGGATCTCTGGTTGGGCATGTGCCTGCACCAGTGCTTGCGCCGAAAAACCTGTGGCTGACGCCGACCTTGCAAAGCATCGCCCTGGTGCTGTTGCTCTGTGGCATGACCTTGGGTGGCGCTTCGCTTTATATCGGCCTGCCCGTGGCCGTGCTGATCATCTGGCTGCCGCGCCTGCGTTCGCGCGCGATCCCCGATTTAATTCCCGTCGACAGCTCAAGCGCGATCGCCGAGCTGACCCGCGACCTTTCCTACACCACCAGTCATAACGCGTTGTCCGCTGCGGGCGTGGCGTTTTCGGTCAAGCAACTGGCCGAGAAGGTGCAATCGCAACTCGATGCGGCCAAGCGGATCGTCAGCAACGCCGAGGTGATGATTTCCACCGAGCAAGCCACATCGACGCTCAGCCGAGAAGCCTTGACCGCTGCCAGTGAGGCCCACGAGAGCAGTGCTGCCGGGCGCACCGAACTGATCGAATCGATCTCGCGCATGCATCAGCTCAGCCAGCGCGCCAGTGCCAGTCGTGAACTGATCGAAGCCCTGAGCCTGCGCAGCGATGACATTCAGCGGGTTACCCTGGTGATCCAGTCCATCGCCAGCCAGACCAATTTGCTGGCGCTGAACGCGGCCATTGAAGCGGCACGCGCCGGGGAGCACGGTCGCGGGTTTGCGGTGGTGGCGGATGAGGTTCGCGGTCTGGCCGCACGCACGGCGACAGCCACCGGCGAAGTCGGGGAGATGGTCGCCGACATCCAGCAACGTACCGCGCAAGTGGTGGAGCAGATCCGCCAGCTCTCCAGCGACCTCGACGTCGGCGTCAAGCAGGTGGAGCACACCGGTCAGCATCTGGAAAACATCGCGCGCCTGGCCGCCGGTGTCGAACATCAGGTCGGGGAAATCGCCCGCGGCGCCGACACCAACCGCGAACAACTCGACAGCCTGTTTCATGCCATCGAACAGATGCGCAGCGATTTGGCGATCAGCGATCAGCAAACCCAGCACCTGGCCAAGGCTGCGGTGCAGATGGAAGGGCAGGCCGAAACCATCAGCGAGCGTTTGGCTGAAGTAGGGCTGGACGACTATCACCAACGGATTTATGACTTGGCTCGGGAAGGTGCGAGCCAGATTGCCGCGCGGTTTGAGGCGGATATCGATCAGGGGCGGGTCAGTCTTGATGACCTGTTCGATCGCAATTACCAGGCGATTCCCAACACCAGCCCGGCCAAGTTCCAGACGCGCTTCGACCGGTACACCGATCAGGTGCTGCCGGCGATCCAGGAACCGTTGCTACCGCGTCATGAAGGTTTGGTCTTTGCCATCGCTTGTACGCAGCAGGGTTACGTGCCGACCCATAACACGGTGTTCAGCCAGCCGCTGACGGGGGATGTGCAGGTGGACACTCTGCAGAACCGCACCAAGCGCAAGTTTGCCGACCGCACAGGGATTCGTTGTTGCAGTCATCAGCAACCGGTGCTGTTGCAGACCTACACTCGCGATACCGGCGAGCTGATGCACGATTTGTCGGTGCCGATCATGCTCAAGGGAAGGCATTGGGGTGGGTTGCGGTTGGGGTATAAACCGGAACAACCACGCTAGGTGCGTGGTCCTGTATCGCCGCCAGCTTGTAGCAGCTGCCGAGGTACGAGGCTGCGTTCGGCTGCGCAGCAGTCGTAAAACCTGAGCATGCGGTCTTCCTGAAACACCGCGTAGCCTGATTTCACGACCGCTTCGCAGCCGAACGCAGCTTCGTACCTCGGCAGTTGCTACGAGCGAATGCAGGCTTGTACTTCGGCAGTTGCTACGAGCGAATGCCAGTTGCTACAAAGTGGGTGTTTCGCTTAGTGAACCTGATGCATCCGCAGGTTCAAATCATCAACCACTCGCGCCCAGTCTGCGTCTTCACGCAGTTGTTCTTTCAGGAACCCGGCTTGTTGCGGCGTCCAGAATTCGGCGTCGATCAGTTTTTTGTCGTCGGGAAGCGGTGAGTGGCTGGCGATGAAATCGTCGATGGCCTTCTCGCTGGAGTCCAGGCCGAGCTGGTCGAACAAACCTTTCAAGTCGTGTGTCGGTGAATCCATGTTCATCTCCTTGCGGGTCGCGTCGAGTGCGAGATCTGAGGGGCGGCTTCACTGCATCTGAGGGAGCCGCGCGTCAGGAGTTCGATTGCGATGGTCGAAAGCAGGAGAGAGCATAGACGGCAAAGCAGGATCAGGCTTTCAATGCACCTTCATCGACCGCCAGCTTCAGGGCCTTGGCGGCTTCCAGGGCGGCGATCAACGCAACGTCCGAGGTCTTGAACCAGCGATCTTTCTCGACCTGGTGATAGGTCACGGTGGTCAAGGGTGGTTTGGCGCGCATCACAATGACAGCCTGGAATTCGCCTTCGACTTCTCTGGCTTCGCCCCGGATAAAAAATTCACCGATATCAAATTCCGTCACGTAGCAGCCTTCCCTTGGAAATATTATGTTGTATTGAAAGCCGTCCGCCGAGGGGCCGGAATTCATGGGTTGTGCAGTATGGCAGTAGTTGCCGGCCGACGGCTGAGTTAAGTCGTCGGTGTGACGAAACGTCATTCGGGATAAAGACAAGGGTGGGGCGTCAGTTGCGTGTCGCCAATGAGCGGGCGAGAGTGCAGGCGTCGTTATGATTAGTGCGGAAACCTCTTACACGTCCGGTGGCAGTTTCCTTGATGTGGAAGAACGACTTGCCGGCCGGTATCACCTGAAAACGCGGCATGACAAGCGTTTGCGAGGCCAGGGCATAAGCTTGCAACACCACGGGATGCGGGTTCGCAGGGTGGTTTGTCGAGGCGGTAGAGTGTTTCGCAAAGTGAGTCATGGTGCACATAAGAAGTCCTTTTCATGTTTTTACCGACGTGTGTTCGTCGTTTTGAGTAGTCTCGATGAGCGTCGCTGCTCTAGAATCGCCATCACTGTTGGCGATTGGCGTCCATCTAAAGCAATTTTTTACGGGCGATATGTCGGAAAAGTGCTTTTCTTGAAGGGTTTTTTCCCTAAAGTTAGTAGTCCGCTTTTTCTGGCCGCCAGAAGGGCGTTTTCCTTCAAGGTTTGGCGAACGTCAGGGAGGACGGCGCAGGTGACAATCCAGTAATCTCACTGACCTCGCGATAGATGAGCGCTCTGCTCAGTTCAGGATTTTGACCCGGCTCATTCGGCAACACATTCGCCATGGCCGCTTTTTCTGCTGTGCGTTTTTCCTGCGTGCAGCATCATTTTCAGATGTGGGGATGTTTCCTTGGCAGTAAGTAATCTTGATATGCACGCGTTGTTCGTCCTGGGCGATTTGCGTGCAAAGTTGGTTAAGCAGTTCCAGTCCCGTTTTGTCTATGTCACCGAACAGAACGCCGAAGGCATCTACATTGCCGAAATCGATACCGAAGAAGCGCTGGTGGTGGACGACAAGCCTGGCCTGAAACTCAAGGTCGGCGATCATTTCAGCGCCTCGGTGTTGCCGAGTCGCGAAGGCGGAAAACTGGACATCAAGTTCCGTGAAATCAAACTGACGGTGTATGGCCTGGGCGATTACGCGTTTGTCACTACTGCTGACGGTCACGGGATTGTGTTCAAGGAAGGCCATAGCGTGGTGATGGTGTTCGCCGCTCACCAACAGTTGCAGGAAGGCCTGACCAAGACCCTCAAAGCCGTGACGGCCAAGGCCGCCAAGTGGCGCAAGGGTGAACTGGTGACCTTCAAGGCCAGCGAGTAATGCCCTTGGCCCGCGCCGATTTCCACCTGCAGAACCTTGCCAGTGCACAGGCCGAGGCCCAGCGCCTGTTCGACCAGAAGGCCATTCTGCAAGGCGGTTGGCTGACTTGGGTGGCGTCACAGATCTACACCCTGCGCCCGGCGGAATACGCCAGCATGGTGCGAAGGGAACTGGTGCGATTGCAGCAACCTTCTGAAAAGTAATCCTCGTACCTCGTGATCCCTAAAAAGCGGGAACCTCTACTACAGTCAATGGACTGAGTATTCAGAGGCTTGCGGTCTTGTCTGTCAGGCCATCCTGCTATTGCTGTGAACAGCACGAGGTGCAAAAGCATGAAAGGACTTCGACGGTTGCTGGCCGCTACCCTGGCCACCTTTGGTTTACTGGCTTCACCGGTGCCGGTGTTCGCGGCCCAGGCGCCGATCCACTTCGCCGACCTGAACTGGGAAAGCGGCAGCCTGATCACCGATATCTTGCGGATCATCGTCGAGAAGGGTTACGGCCTGCCGACCGATACATTGCCGGGAACCACCATCACGCTTGAGACCGCCCTGGCCAACAATGACATCCAGGTCATTGGCGAGGAGTGGGCGGGGCGCAGTCCGGTGTGGGTCAAGGCCGAGGCCGAAGGCAAGGTCGTGAGCCTGGGCGATACGGTCAAGGGCGCCACCGAAGGCTGGTGGGTGCCGGAATACGTGATAAAGGGCGACCCGGCCAAAGGCATCAAGCCGCTGGCGCCGGACCTGCGCAGTGTCAGCGATTTGCCGCGCTACAAGGATGTGTTCAGCGACCCGGAAAGTCCGGGCAAGGGACGCTTCCTCAACAGCCCGATCGGCTGGACTTCGGAAGTGGTCAACAAACAAAAGCTTACGGCCTATGGGTTGAACGACAGCTATGTGAATTTCCGCAGTGGTTCCGGCGCAGCGCTGGACGCGGAGATCGCCTCGTCGATTCGCCGTGGCAAACCGGTGTTGTTCTATTACTGGTCACCGACGCCGTTGCTCGGGCGCTTCAAGTTGATCCAACTGGAAGAACCGCCGTTTGACGCCGAAGCCTGGAAAACCCTGACTGACGCCGACAACCCGAATCCGAAACCGACCCGTTCGCTGGCCTCGAAACTGTCGATCGGGGTGTCCACGCCGTTCCAGAAGCAGCATCCGGAAATTGCCGAGTTCTTCAGCAAGGTTGATTTGCCGATCGAGCCGTTGAACAAGGCTCTGGCGCAGATGAGCGAGAAACACACCGCCCCGCGTCAGGCGGCCGAGGCGTTCATGAAGGCGCATCCGGACGTTTGGAAGGCCTGGGTGCCGAAGGATGTGGCGGATAAGGTGAGTGCCAGTCTGAACTGACCGGATGCCCCCGTAGGAGCTGCCGAAGGCTGCGATCTTTTGATCTTGTTCTTAAAAAGCAAGATCAAAAGATCGCAGCCTTCGGCAGCTCCTACAGGGGAACGCATTCCAATGTGGGAGCGGGCTTGCTCGCGAAGCTTGTGCTCTTAGAACCGCGTCTGCACCGCCAACTCGAAGGTCCGCGGTGTCCCGAGGTAATACGCCGGCGACACATGTGCAAACTCGGCATACACCTCGTTGGTCAGGTTGCGCACCCGGCCGGTGACGGTGGTGTGCTGGTCGACCTTGTAGCTCAGGAAACTCCCGAACAGCGTGTACGACGGCACGGTCATGGTGTTGGCGTTGTCGGCAAACACTGAATCCACGTACCGCGCATCGACACCTCCCTGCCATTGCGGCGCGAAGTCGTAGGTCAGCCACAGGTTGCCGACCCGATCCGGCACGTTGGTCGGTGTGTTGCCTTTACGTGAAACCACCACACCCGCCGCGTTCTTCTCGTTGAACTCGTCGTATTGCGCATCGACCCAGGCGAAGTTACCTTCGGCCAACAGCTTGTCGGTGATCCTGAAAGACGTGGCCAGCTCGATGCCTTTCGATGTTTGCTGACCCACCGGAATACTTTGCGTCGTGTCCAGCGGATCAGTCACCGCGAAATCCTTGCGCTCGATCGTATACGCCGCCACCGTCGCCGAGCCGCGACCGCCCAGATAATCAAACTTGCTACCGACTTCCCATTGCTTGCCGGTGGACACGTCGAAATCCTGCGTGCCGTTGGGCTGTTCGGCGGCGGTGCTGTATTGCACGTAGACGCTGGCCGAGGGGATGAACTGGTAAGTCAGGCCGACGCGGCCGGTGACCGGTTCCCAACTGCGCTTGAGGTGTCGGGGATTGCTGGCGGTCACTGCGCGGTGATTGGTCACGTCCAGGTCGATGTCGTCGTAGCGCAGGCCGGTGAGCAGCGCCAGTTTGTCGGTCAACGCCAGACGGTTTTCGACGAACAGTGCCTGGGTGGTCACCTCGTTGGTCTTGTCGCTGATCAGTTTCGGATTGGTGCCCGGAATGTCGTAGAAGTGCCCCGGCTGGAAGTTGTTCGGGTCAACGGTGCTGGCGCCTTTGACGTTCAGCGGCGAGTTGGTGGTCTGGTTGACCTTGTACTCGAAACCGCCGGACCAGGTGGTGTCCAGACCGAACAAGGTGTTGTCGTGGCGCAGCTCGAACTGGTTGCCATTCTGTTCACCCTGATGCCGCACCTGATACGCCGTCGAGCGGTTCACCGCGCTGTTGTCGGCGTTGTATTGGTAGGTTTCCAGGTTGCGATAGTCGCGCTGACTGTCGAGGTGGTACAGGGTGTTGCGCAGGGTGGTGTTGTCGTTGATCCGGTAGTCGATGATCGAGCGCACCCAGACCGTGCGTTGCTCGTAGCGGCCATCTTCGACGTTGTAGTTATTGAAACGGTTATGTCTGTCGATCTTCAATTCGCCGGCCTTGGGATTGAGCACCGGCGTGCCCCAGTAAGGGCTGTCCTCGTGTTCGTCCTGATATTCCAGGGCCAGGGTGTGGGACAGGTTCGGCGTCAGGTCGCTGAGCAGCGAGAACGCCACGCTCCAGGCGTCGCGCTCCTGACGGTCGATGTAGCCGTTGCTGGTGTTGTGGCTGACGTCGAGTCGCGCGTAGTGCTGAACGTCCGCCCCGGCTTCGCTGAGGGCGTGGTTGAGGCCGAATGCGGTTTCGGTGGTGTCGTAGCTGCCGTAACTGATCCTGCCTTCCGCGGCTTGCTCTTCACGGGTCGCCAGTTTGGTCACGTAGTTCAGCGAGCCGCCTACGGAGCCGGCGCCATTGATCAGCGACGACGGGCCGCCCACCAGTTCTACCCGATCATAAATCCACGCGTCCACTGGGCGGGCGAGGCCGCCGGAGACATTGATGCCGTTGAACATCTGGGTGATCTGGCTGCTGGTGAAACCGCGATAGGACACGAAACCGCCGAAACCCGGCGGCGCGCTGGCGTTCACGCCGGGCAAGGTGTTGGCGGCGTCCTGGAAGTTCTGTGCACCGTGGCGCTCGATGTCATTGCGGTTGGCGATAGCCACCGAGGCCGGGGTGTCCCGCACGCTCAAGCCCAGGCGCGAGGCCATGCCGCTGGATTGATCAAGGCTCAGGCCCGGTTCGGTACCGTCCTCGCCATCAATGGTGATCGGCGCCAGATCGACAGTGGATTGCGCCCAGGTGTTAACGGACAGGCAGCCGAACAGGCTGGCCAGAAGAGGAAGATGTTTCATCGATGAATCCTGAATACTTGGCTAGGAAACAGCGCACAGGCAAACGCCACGCGTTAGCGAAGTGAGCTGATCAGAAAGGCGAAGTTGTTCAGGCGAACGGCGGGGCGCGCGGGTTGGCTGACGGCCAGGTGTAGCGGGCGGGGAGGTCAATGTCGGCAACGACAGCCAGCGGCGGGCTGTGTTGTTGCGGAAGGATCGCCAGGGTCAGGCTGGAATTGAACGCCGGGCCCATGCCGCCGGTTGAGCACAGCGGGCAGCCAAACGCCTTGGACAGGGTTGGCAGCTTTTCTTCGGAGGTGTTTGAAGCGACGGGTGCCTGGGTTGCCGGGTCCACGGCACAGAACTGGCCACCGAGACCGTTGAGCTGCATTCCGACCATTTGCCCGTGACCGATACTGCAGGCGAACACGTTGAACAGGACGCAGCAATAAAGCATCCAGGCCATCAATGTGCGATCAGTTCGGGCAAATTTCATGGGGCAGCACTTTACCACCGCAGATGACATTTACCCTTACAAAAATGCTCGATGAAGTTCATCCTGCTGCGACATTTCACGCTGGAAGTCTGAATATGAGCCTAATGGTCGCGCAATGGATTGCTGCAATCTTCCTGTTGATCAGCCTGATTCATGTGTATTGGGCGGCAGGTGGCAAGTTGGGAAGCGAGGCGGCGGTGCCGCGAGTGCCTGGGGAGGGTGGCGGAGAATCAAGGCCAGCGTTCAAGCCTTCGGGTTTTGCCACGTTGCTGGTCGCGGTGGGGTTGCTGCTGATCGCGATGCTGGTGTGCTTGCGGGTCGGGCTGTACTTGCCGACGGTGCAGCACTGGTCGCTGCAATGGGTGATCAGCGCCATTGCGATGCTGATGTTCGCCCGGGCGATCGGGGATTCGAATCTGGTGGGGTTCTTCAAGCAGGTCAAGGATTCGAAGTTTGCCCGGCTCGATACTTGGGCTTATTCGCCGTTGTGCGTGGTGTTGGGGGCCGGGTTGTTGGCGGTTGCCTGGATTTGATCCAGGGGTAAAGCAAGATCAAAAGATCGCAGCCTTCGGCAGCTCCTACGGGTGTACACATTCCCCTGTAGGAGCTGCCGAAGGCTGCGATCTTTTGCTTTTAGCTATCGCTTTCTGTGTGCCGACTACTCACCTCAGCCGGCACATCATCCCCGGCCATACGTTTGCGGAACAACGCCGCGCGCGCCAGCAGCAACGTGGTCACCGGCACCGTGATTGCCAACAGAATCGGAATCAGCCACGCGTGCAATATCGGCGCGGACTTCAGTGCCGAAAAGTAAATGATCGACGCCAACGCCACACACCACGCACCCAACGTCGAGGCCAGCGCTGGCGGGTGCATGCGCTGGAAGTAATCCTTCATCCGCAACAACCCGGCCGCGCCAATCAGCGCAAACAGACTGCTGAGCACCAGCAGTATCGCCACCGGGATCTCGACCCACAACGACAATTCGCCATTCATTCGATCACCTCGCCACGCAGCAGGAATTTGGCCAGGGCAAACGAGCCGACGAAACCGAACAGGGCGATCAGCAGCGCCGCCTCGAAGTAGGTGTCACTGGCATAACGAATACCCAGGGTCAGCATCATCAGCATGGCGATGATGTACAGGTAGTCCAGCGCCAGAACCCGGTCCTGGGCCGAAGGGCCCTTGAACAGGCGGATCAGCGTCAGGATCATCGCCAGGGAAAAGATGAACAGGCTCAGCAGGATCGCGTTCGACAGCAAGGCGCTCATTCGAAGATCTCCATCAAGGGCCGCTCGTAGGTGGTCTTGAAGTGCTCGATAAACGACGCTTCGTCATCCAGGTCGAACACGTGCAACAACAGAATGCTGCGGTCCAGCGACAGTTCCGACCAGACGGTGCCGGGCACCACGGTGCAGATCATCGACAGCGCCGCGAGGCCGTTGGCGTCGTGCAAATCCAGCGGCACTTTGATAAACGCCGAGCGCGGTGGACGGCGACCGGCGTTGAGCACGCCCCAGGCCACCGCGAGGTTAGACGTGACTACGTCGCGCCCGACCAGGAAAAACAGCCGCACAATCACATCGGGCCGCCGAATACGGATGGGCAACGGCCGCAATTTGCGCATCATCAACGGCGCACAGAATCCGAGCATCGCACCCAGCAGCAGATTGCCGGGGCTCAACGACAGGTTCAGCAGCAGCCATAACAGCCATAGCGCCAGGGACAACCACGGTGCAGGAAACAGGCGCTTCATGGTTGCACCTCTGCCATCGCAGTCTTGGCTTCGGGGCTCGGAACCGCGCGGGTACCGAGCACCGCCATCACGTATTGCTGCGGATTGTTCAAGGCATCCGCCGCAGCCTGGGTGTAGCGCAACAGCGGTTCGGCCTTGAAGGTCAGCGCAATGCTCAGCCCCAGCAACGCGATGATCGGCAAGCATTCAAAACGTCGCAGCAGTGGCGATGGTCGCTCTTCAGGCGTCCAGAACCGCTGGATGCCCAGGCGCGAGAAAGCAATCAGCGAAGCCAGCCCGGACAGGACCAGCAATGCCAGTAAGCCCCACGCCGCGTTCGATACCGGCACCTCAGCGCTATGGCCCAGACCCAACGGGTTGAGCAGGGCGCTGAGCAGGCCGAGCTTGCCGATGAACCCGGAAAGGGGCGGCATGCCGATGATCAGCAGCGAGCAGGCAATGAAACTCAGACCGAGGAACGCCATGGTCCAGGGGATCACCTGGCCGACCACGGCTTTTTGTTCGTCGTCGAGGTTGATGCCTTTGGGCGGTTGCAGGGATTCCATCGGCCGTGGCAGCAAGTCGCCGTCATCGTACAGCGGCATCTCATTGACCGAACGCGAACGCTCAATCAACTCGGCCAGCAGGAACAGCGCGCTCAATGCCAGCGTCGAGCTGACCAGATAGAACAGCGCCGCGCCAATCAGGTTCGGCTGGGCGAAACCGATGGCCGACAGCAAGATCCCCGCCGACACCAGAATGCTCAGGCTGGCCAGGCGTTCCAGGCGTTGCGCGGCCAGGATTGCCACGCCGGCGCAGACGATGGTCGCCATGCCGCCGTAGATCAGCCAGTCGCCGCCAAAGTAGGCGGATGCCCCGGCCTGGCCGGAGAACAGCAGCGTCCACAGGCGCAGCAAGGTGTAGATGCCGACCTTGGTCATGATCGCGAACATCGCCGCCACTGGAGCGCTGGCGGCGGAGTAGGCCGGCACCAGCCAGAAGTTCAGCGGCCACATCCCGGCCTTCGCCAGGAACGCTACCGCCAGAATCGCCGCGCCAGCATGCAGCAGGCCCCGATCAGCCTCAGGCACCAGCGGGATTTTCATCGCCAGGTCGGCCATGTTCAGCGTGCCGGTGACGCCATAGATCAGCGCCGCGCCAATCAGAAATAACGACGAGGCCAGCAGGTTGATCGAAATGTAATGCAGCCCCGACGACACCCGCGCCCGGCCCGAGCCGTGCAGCATCAGGCCGTAGGACGCGGCCAACAGCACTTCGAAGAACACGAACAGGTTGAACAGGTCAGCGGTCAGGAAGGCGCCGTACAGGCCCATCATTTGAATCTGGAACAGCGCGTGGAAGCTTGAGCCGGCGCCGTCCCAGCGAGCCATGGCGAACAACAGGGCACTGACGCCGATGATCCCGGTCAGCACCAGCATCAACGCCGAGAGGCGATCCACCACCAGCACCAGGCCGAACGGCACTTGCCAGTTGCCCGGCAGGTACACGCCGATGGAGCCGGGCACGCCAGTGGTTTGCGTCCATTGCAGCAGCAACACGGAAATGCCCAGGCCGACCAGGCTGGAGAACAGGTTGATCTTGGCTTTCAACGGACGATGTTTTTCGCCAAGCATCAGCATGATCGCGGCGGTCAGCAGCGGCAGCAGAATCGGTGCGGCGATCAGGTGCGTCATCGCATTCATTCTTTAGGCTCCCGGCCATCCACATGGTCGGTGCCGGTCAGGCCCCGAGAGGCCAGCAGCACCACCAGGAACAGCGCGGTCATGGCAAAGCTGATGACGATGGCGGTCAATACCAGCGCTTGTGGCAGCGGGTCGGTGTAATGCAGCAAATCCTGGGGCACGCCGTCCTTGATGATCGGCTCCTTGCCAATAAACAGACTGCCCATGCTGAAGATGAACAGGTTGACGCCGTAGGACAGCAGGCACAGGCCCATGACCACCTGGAACGTCCGTGGCCGCAGGATCAGCCAGACGCCGGACGCGGCCAGAATGCCGATGGCGATTGCGATGACTTCTTCCATCAGACGGCTCCTTTGGCGGCAACGGATCGGGGCAGGGCGGCGGATTTAGGTTGTGCCGCCGTTTTGTGACCCCGTACCGATTGGTGGGCGAGGGCGGTGAGGATCAGCAGCGTCGAACCGACCACCACGGCGTACACGCCGATGTCGAAGAACAGCGCGCTGGCGACATGAATGTCGCCTAGCACTGGCAAGTTGAAATGCCAGGTGTGGGTGGTCAGGAACGGGTAGCCGACCACCATCGCACCCAGACCGGTAGCTGTGGCGAACAACAGCCCGGTGCCCATCCAGCGCAGCGGCCGCAGGCTCATTTGCGCCTCGACCCACTGCGTCCCGGCGACCATGTATTGCAGGATAAAGGCGACGGACATCACCAGCCCGGCAACAAAACCGCCACCCGGTTGGTTGTGGCCACGCATGAACAGATAGAACGAGACCACCATGGCAATCGGCAGCAACAGGCGCACCAGCACTGCCGGCACCATCATGAAACCGAGGGCGGTGTCGCTGGCCTGACGCGGGTTGACCAGGTCAGTAACCACGTCGGGTGCGAGCAAACGCTGCTGGGCCGGCAATTGCAGGCTTTCTTTTGGTGGGCGGAAGCGGCGCAGCAGGGCAAACACAGTCAGCGCCACGGCCACCAGCACGGTGATTTCACCGAGGGTGTCGAAGCCACGGAAGTCCACCAGCATCACGTTGACCACGTTGCTGCCGCCGCCTTCAGGCAGGGCGCGACTGAGGTAGAACGAGGAAATATCGTTCGGCGTCTGGCGGGTCAGCATCGCGTAGGACAGCAACGCCATGCCGCCACCGACCAGGGCCGACAGCAGCAAGTCACGGATACGCCGGATGCGCGCCTTGCGCAGAGTGCTTGGCAGCGGCGACACCTCTTCGATCCGGCGTGGCAGCCAGCGCAGGCCCAGCAGGATCAGGACGGTGGTCACCACTTCGACCACCAACTGCGTCAGGGCCAGGTCCGGTGCCGAGAACCAGACGAAGGTTACGCAGGTCATCAACCCGCAAACACTGACCATGGTCAGGGCCGCGAGACGGTGATACTTGGCCTGCCACGCGGCGCCGAGGGCACAGGCAATCGCCAGCAGCCAGAGGATCACGAACACAATCGAACCCGGAATCTTCGGTCGGTCGCCCCAGCTCAGGCTGCTGTGCAGCATCGGGATCAACCCGGCCAGTACGGCGGCGAGCACCATCAGGAACAACTGGGTTTGCAAGCGTTTGGTGCTGATCCGCCGCTCAAGGCGTCGGGCCAGGCGCATCATGACCACCAGGCTGCGCTCGAACTGGCGCTTGCCATTGAGGCGGCCAATCAGCGGCGGGTACTTGAAGCGTCCGCGCTTGAGCTGATTGCGCAGCAGCAGGTAGAGCACGATGCCGCCGGACATGGCGATCAGGCTCATGATCATCGGTGCGTTCCAGCCGTGCCAGATCGCCAGGCTGTATTCAGGCAGGGTGCCGCCGACCACAGGCAGGGCCGCTGCAGCGAGCAACGGGCCGACCACTTGTGCCGGGAAAATCCCGACGATCAGGCAGGTGAACACCAACAACTCCACCGGCGCACGCATCCAGCGTGGCGGTTCGTGCGGGATGTGGGGCAGGTCGGTGGCGGGCGGGCCGAAGAACACGTCGACGGTAAAGCGCAGGGAGTAGGCGACGCTGAAGGTGCCGGCGATGGTCGCGACGATAGGCAACGCCATCTCGACCCAGGCCGTGGCGTTGATGAACACGGTTTCGGCGAAGAACATCTCTTTGGAGAGGAAACCGTTGAGCAACGGCACGCCGGCCATCGAGGCGCTGGCGACCATCGCCAGGGTGGCGGTGAACGGGATCAGCTTGATCAGGCCGCTGAGCTTGCGAATGTCCCGGGTGCCACTTTCGTGGTCGATGATCCCGGCGGCCATGAACAGCGAAGCCTTGAAGGTGGCGTGGTTGAGAATGTGGAATACGGCGGCCACGGCGGCCAGCGGACTGTTCAGGCCCAGCAGCAGGGTGATCAGGCCCAGGTGGCTGATAGTCGAGTAGGCCAGCAGGCCCTTGAGGTCATTCTGGAACATCGCGCAATACGCGCCGAGCAACAGGGTGCAGGCCCCGGCCCCGCTGACGATGTAGAACCATTCTTCACTGCCGGACAGCGACGGCCACAACCGTGCGAGCAGGAAGACCCCGGCCTTGACCATGGTTGCCGAGTGCAGATAAGCCGAAACCGGGGTGGGCGCCGCCATTGCGTGGGGCAGCCAGAAGTGGAAGGGGAATTGCGCGCTTTTGCTCAAGGCGCCGATCAGGATCAGGGGCAGCAGGATAGGGTAGAGGGCATGTGCGCGAATCAGGTCGCCGGCGGCCAGGACCTTGTCCAGGTCATAGCTGCCGACCACATGGCCGAGTAAAACAACCCCCGCCAACAGGCACAAGCCCCCGGCACCGGTGACCATCAGCGCCATATAGGCGCCGCGGCGGGCATCCGCGCGATGGTGCCAGTAACCGATCAACAGGAACGAGAAGAGACTGGTCAGCTCCCAGAAAAACACGATCTGGATCAGATTGCCGGAGATCACCAGCCCGAGCATGGCGCCCATGAACGCCAGGAAAAACGCGAAGAACCGTGGCACCGGATCGTCCGGTGACATGTAGTAGCGGGCGTACAGCGACACCAGCGTGCCGATGCCCAGCACCAGCAGCGAGAACAGCCAGGCAAACCCGTCCATGCGCAGGACGAAGTTCAAGCCCAGGCTGGGCAGCCAGAAAAATTCTTCGCGGATGACGCCGCCATGGGCGATTTGCGGGTACAGGAGGGCGACCTGGATGGTGCCAATCAAGGCAACCAGGCCAGCCAACAGCGATTCGGTGTTGCGCGCGTTGTGTGGCAGCAAGGCCGCGACACAGCTGCCGATAAAAGGCAGAAGCAGTAGAACTATCAGGGACATAGGCTTCTAATCTGCGGAAGTTTGTGAAGCATCATACGTGCCAGATCCTGGATCGCAAAACGCCAACTTGTGGCAGGATCCTACAAGGTAGGCGAGATAGGCTGGTTTTTCAGGGTTTGCGCAGGATTGATTACAACAGTTCCGGCCTCTTCGCGAGCAAGCCCGCTCCCACAATGGTTTGGCGTACACCAGACACCTGTGGGAGCGGGCTTGCTCGCGAAGAGGCCCTGACAACCAGCATCAATTAATCGGCTGTCTCGCTTTCCAGCGCCTCCTCGACCTGATCGCGATTCTTACCCTTGGTCTTCAACTCACTCACAATCACCGCCGCCACAATCAACCCCGCACCCACCAACGCAATCCCTGGCAGTCGTTCCCCCGCGATCCGCCCGACAATCCCGGCCCACACCGGCTCACCGGCATAAATCAACGTAGCCCGGGTTGGCGAAACACTCTTCTGCGCCCAGTTCATCGCCACCTGAATCGCCGCACTCGCCGCACCCAGCCCCAGCGCGCTGCACAACAGCAGCCAGGAGAAATGCGGAATCACTTCCTGAGTCGGTACCACCATCAGAAACGCCAGCATCGACGTCACCGCCAATTGCACCACCGTCACCCGACGAACATCGACCTGGCCCGCATAGGTGCTGATCAGAATGATTTCGGCGGCAATCGCCACGGTGCTGATCAGCGTGGCGATTTCGCCGGGGCTGAAGTTCAGCGAGGCACCGGATGGCCCGGACAGCAGCATCAACCCGGTGAAGGCCAGCATGATGCCAATGCTCGGCATCAAACCCGGACGCTTGCCGAAGACCAGCCATTGCAGCAACGGCACGAACGGAACATAGAGGGCGGTAATGAATGCCGACTGACTGCTGGGAATCGTCTGCAAACCCACAGTCTGCAAGCCGTAGCCGAGCATGATCGCCACGCCGATAAAGGATCCGGCCTTGAGTTCCAACAGCGTCAACGCCCGCAGGCTGCGCCAGGAAAACAGCGAGACAATGCACGCCGCCGCTGCAAAGCGCAGACCCACGAAAAACATCGGCCCGCTGACGGTCATTGCGTGCTGCACCAGCAAAAAGGTTCCGCCCCAGATCATCGTGATCAGCACCAGCACGCACTCGGCCTTGCTGAACCGCGAGAAACGGGAAGAAGCCTGAGGGGAGTTCACTGACGTCATGACCTTGCGCGCTACCTGAGGCGGACGCACAATGCGTCCGAATGTTGCGCAGTATACTGCCCAACCCCACCGAGTGAGCAATATAGTGCACAAAGATTCTTCCCCGCGGGCTTCGGTCCTCCAGCACGTCAGCCAGAACGTCCGGCGTCTGCGCCACGCCGCCGATATGAGCCAGACCGCGCTCGCGGAAAAGTCCGGGGTCAGCCGACGCATGCTGGTAGCAATCGAGGCAGGCGAAAAAAACGTCAGCCTGACCACCCTCGACCGCGTGGCCGAAGCGCTGGACGTGGCATTCAGCGACTTGATCCAGGCGCCAGACGTCCGCGATCCGAGCCGCATCAATGAACTGGCCTGGGCCGGGACGATTCCTGGCAGCAAAGCGGTGCTGTTGTCCAAAGCCACCGCCACCCGCGAAGTGGAACAGTGGGAATGGTGCCTGCAACCGGGGGAAATCTACCCATCGGAGCCGGATGCCGATGGCTGGAGCGAACAGATCTACGTGTTCGAAGGCTGCCTGACCCTGATGCTCGGCGACACCCCGCAAAGAATCTCCGCCGGTGAGTTCTTCATGTTCGCCAGCAACCAGCCGCATTCCTATCGCAATGAAGGGGATGTGGCGGCGCGATTTGTGCGTAATGTGGTGATCTGACTGTTTACAGGCCAACAGTAGATGAACACTTTGCTGTTTTTAAGCTGCAGGTTTTTCTAGGATAGTTCTGCAACCTACTGTAAATAAACGATATTAAATTCAGGCACGACTCCTGCAGAAGCTCTGGGTATTCACCCGGAACCAAGGAGTCGGCCCATGACAACTTCACCTCCCACTGCCCATTTGATCCGCTCGGACGCCGAGGCCATCGCTGTCGCGCACAGGCTCGCCGCACGCTTCGCCGTCGAAGCCAGCGTCCGTGATCGCGACCGACGCCTGCCGGTGACCGAGCTCGACGAGTTTTCCGCCAGTGGCCTGTGGGGCATCACCGTTCCCAAGGAATACGGCGGCGCCGGGGTGTCCTACGTGACGGTCGCTGAAGTGATCAAGATCATTTCCGCTGCCGATTCGTCCCTCGGCCAGATCCCGCAAAATCACCTCGGCGTGCTCGACATCTTGTTGCACACCGCCACCGAAGAGCAGAAGCGCTACTACTTCGGCAAAGTCCTGCAGGGTTACCGTTTCGGCAATGCCTTCTCCGAATCCAAAAGCAAAAACGCTGGGGCGTTTGAAACCCGTATTCGTTTCGATCAGGACTTCGCGCAAATCGACGGTGAGAAGTTCTACTGCACCGGTGCATTGTTCGCGCACATCGTGCCGGCGGTGGCGGTCAACGAACAGAATCAAGCGTTCATCGCCTTCATCGAGCGGGACAATCCCGGTCTGACGGTGATCGACAGCTGGGACGGTTTCGGTCAGCGCACCACAGCCAGCGGTGGCGTGACCCTCAACGCGGTGAAAGTGCCGTTGAACGCGGTGATCCCAGCGCACAAGGCCTTTGACGAACCCACCGCTGACGGCCCGATTTCGCAAATCATCCAGGCCGCCGTGGACACCGGTATCGCCGTCGGTGCGCTGGAAGAAACCAAGCGCTACGCCCGCGAATCCCGCCCGTGGATCGACAGCGGTAACGATCACGGCTGGCAGGACCCGTTCAGCATCGCCGCCATCGGTGACCTCGAATGGCGCGTCCACGGTACCGAAGCGATCCTGAAGAAGGCCGGTTTGGCCATCGACGCGGCGTTGCTCAATTCCAACGAAGACACGGTCGCCCACGCTTCGGTAGTGGTGGCCCAGGCCAAAGTCCTGTCCGCCGAGATTGCCTTGCTCGCCAGCAGCAAACTCTTCGAACTCGCCGGCACTCGCTCGGTGCTCGGCAAGTACAACCTCGACCGCCACTGGCGCAATGCCCGGACCCACACCTTGCACGACCCGGCGCGCTGGAAATACCACTTGATCGGCAACTACCTGCTCAACGGCGTGAAGCCCGCGCGCCACGCCTGGAACTGAGGAGCCCACCATGAATGCCTTGACCCAACCGATTAGTGCTGAGCAGCCCCTGGCCAAAAGTCAGCACGACTTGCACAACGCTCGCAGCCTGCTGGATGCGACCCTGCGGTTTGTCCGTCAACAGACGCAAACCACGGCTGATCCTTACGTCATCAGCCGCTTCGGCGATTTGCACATTCGTATCGAGGTCGCCGCCGCGCTGCTGGAACGTGCCGAAGCCTTCCTCAATAGCCACGAAGACGACACCGAAATCAGCGTCGCCATCGCCGAATCTCATCTGGCCAGCGCCGACGCGTTGAATGCCGTGAGCAACGCCGAATTCGAACTCACCGGCCAACGCACTTCGTTGCACGGTTCCCTGCACGATCCGCTGCGCTGGAAACTCCACCTCATCGGCAACTTCCGCCTCAACGGCATCCATCCCCCCAGCTTCAGGAGCGCCGTTTGATGGCCCGTGAAATTCGTCTTAATGCTTTCGACATGAACTGCGTCGGCCATCAGTCGCCGGGGTTGTGGGCGCATCCGCGGGATCGCTCCTGGCAGTACAAGGACCTCGAATACTGGACCGATCTGGCGAAAATCCTTGAACGCGGCAAGTTCGACGGCTTGTTCATTGCCGACGTGCTCGGTATCTACGACGTCTACAACGGCAACGGTGACGCGGCGATCCGGCAGGCGGCGCAAGTGCCGGTCAACGATCCGCTGCAACTGATCCCGCCGATGGCGCTGGTCACCGAGCACCTGGGTTTTGGCCTCACTGCGTCGCTGTCCTTCGAACACCCGTATCCATTCGCCCGGCGCCTGTCGACCCTCGATCACCTGACCAAGGGCCGCGCCGGCTGGAACATTGTCACTTCGTATCTGGAAAGCGGCGCGAAGAACCTCGGCCAGAAAAACCAGACCGAACACGACGCTCGTTACGACTTCGCCGAAGAGTATCTGGAGGTTTGCTACAAGCTGTGGGAAGGCAGTTGGGAGGAGGGCGCGATCCTGCGCGATCGCGAACGGCGGATCTTCAGTGATCCGAGCAAAATCCATGAAATCCAGCACGTTGGCAAACACTTCCAGGTGCCGGGTATTCACCTCTGCGAGCCTTCGCCGCAACGTACGCCCGTGTTGTATCAGGCAGGCGCGTCGAGTCGCGGCAAGCAGTTCGCGGCTGAACATGCCGAGTGCGTGTTTGTCGCGGCGCCATCGAAAGTGCTGCTGAAGAAGACAGTCGCGGACATCCGCCGGCGTGCCGCTGAAGCGGGGCGCGATCCGAAGAAGATTCTTATTTTCAACCTGCAAACCGTGATCCTTGGCGAGACCGATGCCAAGGCCAAGGCCAAGTTCGAGGAATACAAAACCTGGGTCAGTTATGAGGGCGCCATGGCGCTGATTTCGGGCTGGACCGGGATCGATTTCAGTCAGTTCAAACCGGACGAACCGCTCAAGCATGTGCACACCAATGCGATTCAGTCGGCGGTGGAAGCGTTCTCCACGGCGGACCCGAACAAGGTCTGGACCCCGAATGAATTGGCGGATTGGGTCGGGATTGGCGGGTTTGGGCCGTTGTTTGTCGGCAGCCCGGAGACGGTGGCGGATCTGTTGCAGGAATGGGTTGAAGAAACGGATGTGGACGGCTTCAACCTGGCGTATGCGCTGACCCACGAAACCTTTATCGACGCCGTGGAATTGCTCGTGCCGGAGTTGCAAAAGCGCGGCGTGTACAAGACCGAATATGCGCCAGGGACCCTGCGCGAGAAGCTGTTTGGCGAAGGGCCGAGGTTGCCCGAAATCCATCCGGGAGCGGGGTATCGGGATTTGGCGGGGTTGCGGCAGCAGGAGAAGAAAGTGGTGTCGGCGTAGACGTCTTCGCGGGCAAGCCTCGCTCCTACAGGTGACCGAGTCGCCCGGGGAAAATGCGATCCCCCTGTAGGAGCGAGGCTTGCCCGCGAAGAGGCCGGCACATCCAACATCAGTGTCACCAGACAGACCGATTTCGCGAGCAGGCTCGCTCCCACAGGTGACCGAGTCGTACACAAATGCCCGATCCAACAAAGATCCCCCTGTAGGAGCGAGGCTTGCCCGCGAAGAGGCCGGCACATCCAACATCAGTGTCGCCAGACAGACCGCTTTCGCGAGCAAGCCCGCTCCCACAATTGGATCGTGGTCGTTTTACAGATTTCAGCCCAGCGGACCACCGCACGCTTTTGCCCATGACATAGAGGTCAATCCATGAGCGTGCATGAACTCAAGCGTCCGCCCAGCGCGGACGCTGCCGAATGGCAGGTCAAGGCGCCCCAGGCTTTGGAGCAGTTGCGCCATTGGGGGCAAGTCAGTCCATTGCAAACGGCGTTGCGCCACAAGCGCCACGGCCAGTGGTTTGTCTGGCGCTGGATCGATGCCTTGCGCGATGTCGAGCGTCTGGCCGATGGCTTGCGCCAGCAAGGGTTTACCGAAGACTCGCGGCTGGCCCTGAGCGGTGCCTTCGAACCGAATCTGTTGCTGCTGGCCCTGGCCGCCCGGCATGTCGGCGGCGAAGTGCTGACCTTGCCCGACACCCTCGATGCCGAGGCTCTGCACAAAGCACTGTGGCGCAGCCGTCCGACCCACGCCTTTATCCAGGGCCGGCAAACCCGCCAGCTATGGCTCCACCACGGCCAAACGCTGCTGGACTTCAATGAACTGCTGGGCCCTGTAGAACCGCCGCAACGCCAACGCCTCGGTGCCCACGGCGCGCAACTCTGGAGCGAAGAGGGCACGCAATGGCAGGACGGCCTCAGCGTTCTGCTGGAGCAATGGCTGGTCAGCGGCCAATCGCTGGCGTTCCCGGAAAGCCCCGGCAGCGCCAGCCGTGATCGTCGGGAAGTCGCGCCGTCCGGGCTGCTGCTGTCCGCCGAACGCCTGCAACGCCTGGCCGACGAAATCGACAGCCGTCTCGCCCCCCAAGGCACCTGGCGCCGACGCCTGTGCGACTGGGCCATCGCCCACCCGGAAAAACCCCTGCAACGCCTGATCAAGAATCGCGTCCGCCGACTGCTGGGCTTTCACAACCTGCATTTCATCTGGCAAGCCACCCGCACGCCAGGTGCCCAACCTGCGCCGACCTGGCTCGCCGAATTCAAACGGGACATCGCATGAGCTCGACCGACTCCATCTTGCAAGTCAGCGGCATTTCCCTGTCGTTCAAAGGCGTGAAAGCGATCAACGACTTGTCCTTCGACGTGCGCCGAGGCGAGATCTGCGCGCTGATCGGCCCCAATGGGGCGGGCAAAAGTTCGCTGCTCAACGTGCTGAACGGCGTGTACCGCTTCGATGCCGGTTCGATCGTGTTCGAGCAGCAACCGTTCAAACGCATCGACCCGCTGAGCGCCGCGCGCCGGGGCATTGGTCGTACGTTCCAGAACAACGCGCTGTTCAAGAAAATGAGCGTGATCGACAACATCCTCACCGGCCTGTCCCGGCACCTGCGCAGCAGCTTCATCGAACAAGCCCTCAACCTGCCGCGCGCCCGACGTGAAGCTGCGGACTTCCGCCAACAAGCACAGGGCATTCTCGAATTCCTCGAACTGCAAGCCCACCGCGATGTGCCGGTGGGCAATCTGTCCTACGGCCTGCAAAAACGCGTAGAGCTGGGCCGCGCCTTGATTGCCGGCCCGCGCTTGTTACTGCTCGACGAGCCAATGGCCGGGATGAACGCTGAAGAGAAACAGGAAATGGCGCGTTTCATTGCGGACATCAACCGCGACCTCGGCACCACGGTGGTCCTGATCGAACACGACATGAGCGTGGTCATGGGTCTGTCCGACCACGTCGTCGTGTTGGATTACGGACGCAAAGTCGGTGACGGCACGCCCGCCGAAGTGCAGGCCGATCCGGAAGTGATCGCGGCTTATCTGGGAGTGGTGCACTGATGACCTTCTTCTTCGAAACCCTGCTCGGCGGCTTGCTCGCCGGCACCATGTATTCGCTGGTCGCGATTGGCTTCGTGTTGATCTACAAGGCCAGCGGCGTGTTCAATTTCGCCCAGGGCTCGATGCTGCTGTTCGCCGCGCTGACCTTCGTCAGCCTGCACGACCAAGGCGTGCCGTTTGCGTTGGCGTTGTTGCTCACCGTAGTGGTGATGATCATCGGCGCGCTGTTGATCGAACGGTTGGTGCTGCGGCCCTTGGTCAATCGTTCGCAGATCACTCTGTTCATGGCGACGCTCGGGCTGTCGTTCATCATCGAAGGCCTGGCTCAAGGGCTGATGGGCTCGCAAGTGCGGGCGCTGGATCTGGGTATCGATGACGTGCCGATTTTCATTGGCGGGATGATGGTCAGCCAGTTCGACCTGATCGCCGCCGCAGCCGCCATCGTGCTGGTGACGGTGCTGGCGCTGTTGTTCAACAAAACCCGGATCGGCGTGTCCTTGCGTGCGGTGGCGGATGACACCACCGCCGCGCTATCGATTGGCATCAACCTCAACCGTATCTGGCAGATCGTCTGGGCGGTGGCCGGGATTGTCGGACTGGTCGCCGGTTTGCTCTGGGGCGCGCGCCAAGGCGTGCAGTTTTCCCTGTCGCTGGTGGTGCTCAAGGCTTTGCCGGTGTTGATCATCGGCGGCTTCACCTCGATTGGCGGGGCGATTGTCGGCGGGCTGATTGTCGGTGCGGCGGAGAACCTCGCCGAGGTCTACATCGGCCCGCTGATCGGCGGCGGCATCACGCCGTGGTTCGCTTACGTCCTGGCTTTGGCCTTCCTGTATATCCGTCCCGCCGGCCTGTTCGGCGAGCGCGCCATCGAGCGAGTCTGAACCCATGTCGATTTCCCTTACCCGCGAAACCGCGCCATCGGTGTTGATCCAGCGTCGTGTGCCGTTTGGCCTGCTCGGCTTGTTGTTGATCGCCTTCGTTATCGTGCCGCTGACCGGCAATGACTATTGGCTGAACGCGATCCTGATCCCGTTTTTGGTGCTTTCGCTAGCCGGGCTCGGCCTGAATCTGCTGACCGGTTACACCGGCCAGACATCGGTCGGCGCGGCGGGATTCATGGCCGTCGGAGCGTTTGCCACGTATGGATTTTTGCTGCGCTTGCCAGAGCTGGGCTTGCCGGTGGCACTGCTCGGCGGCGGATTGATCAGCGCCGTGGTCGGTTTCGTCTTTGGCCTGCCGAGTTCGCGGATCAAGGGTTTCTACCTGATGGTCACCACGCTGGCCGCGCAATTTTTCCTCGAATGGCTGTTCGTCAAATTCCCCTGGTTCTACAACTACGGTTCATCCGGGACCATTTCCGCGCCGAAACTGGCGCTGTTCGGTCATGATCTGAACACGCCGGTCGGCCGCTATTTGCTGACGCTGACCACGGTGCTGCTGTTGACCTGGGTCGCCATCAACCTGGTGAAAAGTCAGATCGGCCGCAATTGGATGGCGATCCGCGACATGGACACTGCCGCCGCCGTGATCGGCATCCCGGTGGTGCGCTACAAACACCTGGCGTTCGCCGTCAGCTCGTTCTACCTCGGCATCGCCGGGGCGCTGTGGGCCTTCGCTTACCTGGGCACTGCCAGCGCCAGCAGCTTCGATATCAATCGATCGTTCCAGATCCTCTTCATCATCATTATCGGTGGCATGGGCAGCATCGCCGGCAACTTTGTCGGCGCGGCGTTTATCAGCCTGCTGCCGATCCTGCTCAGCCACGCCGGGCAAGCCTTTTTCGGCGGCGCGGTGGACGCGGGGCAATTGCAGAACCTGCAAAAAATCATCTTCGGCGTGTTGATCATCCTGTTCCTGATCAAGGAACCGGAAGGGCTGATTCGCCTGCTGGGCAACCTTCGTGAACGGCTGAGTCACTGGCCGCTGCGCTTCTGAATTCCTGACCTATTAGAGAGACAACATGCGTGCATCCTTGAAACGTTCCTTGCTTGGCGCCGCGCTGACGCTGGCGGTTTTCGGCACTGCGGTGCCCGTGGTCCAGGCCTCGCCGGACCAGCAATTCTTCCCGTTGGCCACCTATCGCGTGGGTGCCTACGCCTCCAGCGGCGTGCAGGTGTGGGCCGGCATGCTCGATTACCTGAACTACATCAACGAGGTGGAGGGCGGGATCAATGGGGTGAAACTGGTCTGGCAGGAATGCGAGACCGAGTGGACGGCGGAGAAGGGCATCGAGTGCTATGAGCGCTTCAAGAAAGGCCTGGACGGCGCGCCGGTGGCGATCTATTCCCCCAACGGTGCGCCGGCAGCGTATGCGCTGAGCGAGCGCGCCGAGGTCGATAAAATCCCGCTGATTACCCTCGGCTACGGCCGCACGGAAGCCACCGACGGCACGGTGTTCCCGTACAACTTTCCGGTGATGCTGACCTTCTACAGCGAGGCGTCGAGCCTGATCAACTACATCGCCCAACGCGAGGGCGGCTTCGACAAACTCAAGGGCAAGAAGATCGCCACGGTCTATCACGACTCGGCGTACGGTCGCGAAACCCTTGGCCCGTTGAAGCTGTTGGCGGAGAAGTACGGCTTCGAAAACATCCAGATTCCCGTGGCCGATCCAGGCAACGAACAGTCGTCGCAATGGCGGCAGATTCGCCAGCTCAACCCGGACTGGGTATTCCTGCGCACCTGGGGCGTGTCGACCCCGGTGGCAGTCAAGACTGCTGCGCGTTTCGGCTTCCCGGTGGACCATATCGTCGGCGACATCTGGGCCAGTTCCAGCGAAGACGTGTTGCCCGCAGGCGCCGCCGCCAAAGGCTATCTGGCGCTGACGCCATACCCGGCCGGCACCGATTTCGAGATCCACAAACGCCTCAAGCAATACATCCTCGACAAGGGCAAAAGCGACCTCAAGGACCTGAAGAACTTCGGCAGCGTCTACTACAACTCCGGGCTGGTGAATGCGGCGGTGATGGTCGAAGCGATTCGCACTGCCCAGGGCAAATTCGGCAAACGTCCGTTGAATGGCGAAGAGGGGCGTTGGGGCCTGGAGCACTTGAATATCGATGACGCACGGCTCAAGGACATGGGCTATTTCGGGCTGATGCAGAACCTCAAGCTGTCCTGCAAGGATCACGAGGGCGGTGGTTCGGCGCGGGTGCAGCAATGGGACGGCGCGAACTGGACGCTGATCAGCGACTGGATCCCGGCGGATCGCGCCTTGCTGCGGCCGTTGATCGATGAAAAATCCGCGGCGTTCGCCAAGGAAAAAGGTCTGACGCCACGCACCTGCACCGGGGATGAATAAGCCATGAGCCAAGCCGCCACGGATAACGCCGCGCAGCAGTTGTTGCAGGTCAAGGACATCGAAGTGATCTACGACGGCGCGATTCTGGCCGTGGCTGGGGTGTCGCTGACGGTGCCCAAGGGCGGCATCGTTGCGTTGCTGGGGGCCAACGGCGCGGGCAAAAGCACCACGCTCAAGGCGATTTCAGGGCTGGTGCGGGCCGAGCGCGCGGAGGTCAGTCGCGGCAGCATCGAGTTTCTCGGGCGTGATACGGCCGGTGTCGATCCGAGCGTGCGGGTGCGCCAGGGCATGGTGCATGTGCTCGAAGGCCGGCACGTGTTCCCGCAATTGACGGTGGAGGACAACCTGCGCAGCGGCGGGTTTGTCCGGGGCTTGAGTCGCCAGGATCTGGCCCGTGATCTGGAGCGGATCTACGCCTGGTTCCCCCGCCTGAAAACCAAGCGCAAGACCCAGGCTGGGCTGACGTCCGGTGGCGAGCAGCAGATGGTCGCCATCGGCCGGGCGTTGATGACACGTCCTACTTTGGTACTGCTTGATGAACCGTCCATGGGTTTGGCGCCTATTATCGTCCAGGAGATTTTCGAGATCGTCGCCCAGCTCAATCGCGACGAGCAGGTGAGCTTCCTGATTGCCGAGCAAAACATTAATGTGGCGCTCAAGTATGCGTCCCAGGCCTATGTGCTCGACACCGGGCGCGTGGTGTTGTCCGGAACAGCCGAAGAGCTGCTGGCCCGAGGCGATTTGCACGACTTTTATCTAGGCAAATACTGACCGTGAGAACGCCATGAACCAAACCTCCAGCGGACAGGCGACCGACGCCATCCGCCATGCAGACATCCTGATCATCGGCGGCGGCCTCAGCGGCGCGATGCTGGCGGCGCAATTGTTGCGTTTGCCCGGCCAGCGTTCGCTGCTGGTGATCGAACCCCGCGCCGAACTCGGCCGGGGCGAGGCGTACAGCGCAGTCGAGTTGGGCCATACGCTGAACGGCAATGCGGCGCGGATGAGCGTTGACCCGGACAATGCCGATGACCTGACGCAATGGTTGACTGAATACATCGCGGCGGGTGGCTGGCCGGAGTCTGACGAGCAACATGTGCCGGTCAGCGAATTGTTCCCGCCGAGGGGGATTTTCGGGCTGTACGTGCAGCAGCGTTTGGCGGAGGCCCAAGCGGTGGGTGTGTTGAACGGTTCCACTGTCGAGCATGTGCGGGCCGAGGTGGTTGACCTGCAAACGCTCGATGATTCGGTGCGGTTAAGTTTGAGTGACGGACAACAGTTACAGGGCGCTTTTGCGGTGCTGGCCACCGGGATGTTCCCCGCCGCGCGCACGCCACAGACCGAATCCAGCGGATTGAACGCAGCGGCGCTGGATCCGTGGGACGTCACCGCCATGCAGCAACTCGATCCGCAATCCACGGTGTTGATCATCGGCTCGGGCCTGACCATGGTCGATGCTGTGGTGTCGCTGGAGCAGGCCGGGCATCGCGGGCCGATCAAAGTGTTTTCCCGGCACGGGTTGTTGCCGCATGTCCGACGCCAGCCGCCGGCCTGGGTGGACTTTCTGGCCGAGGATCACAGCATTCGCACACCACGGCAGTTGCTGCGCGAATTGCGTCGGCATTGCCGGGACGCTATCGCCCAAGGCATCGATTGGCAATCGCCGCTCGACACGGTACGGGCGCATATTGGCCGGTTGTGGAATCAGGCGACGGACGTGCAGCGCAGGCAGTTTGTGCGGCATGTGCGGCCCTGGTGGGAAAGTCATCACCACCGTTCGCCGCCGTTGAGTGCGGAGTTGGTGGCGCGGCTGCACGGGGAAGGTCGGTTGCGGATTCAGGCGGCGTCGTTCAAAGGCCTGGCGCCCTCCGTAAACGGTGAAGTGAGCATTCGAATCCGGCGTCGCGGCGAGGCGGAAACGCTGATTGTCAGCGGTGCGGCGTTGATCAACTCCAGCGGCATCGAATACGACTGGCGCCGAGTCGCCCGACCGCTGCCACAGCAGTTGCTGGCGCGCGGACTGATCAAGCCGGGCCCATTGGCGCTGGGGATTGCGGCGGCGGTGGATGGCGCGGTGCTGGACGCCGACGGACAAGTTGCCCAACGCTTATTCGCCATGGGCCCGCCATTGCGTGGCATGTGGTGGGAAAGTACGGCAGTGACGGACGTGGCGAGCCAGGCCAAGGCGTTGGCAGCACGGTTAGCCGTAGCAGCTGCCGAGCCCGCGAGGCTGCGTTCGGCGGCGAAGCCGTCGTGAAATCAGCAACTGCGTTGTTTCAGGATGACCGTGCATAGCGGGTTTACGACGGCTGCGCCGCCGAACGCAGCCTCGCGCAGCTCGGCAGCTGCTACCACGGGTATCGGTGGCTGTTAAAACGGAGAAACCCCGGGTAGAGCGGATCTACCCGGGGTTTCTTGTTTGAAGCGGCGCAAACTTACGAATCGATACGCTGATATTTCGAACCGAACTCAGGGCGGTTTTCAGCCACGTAGAGTTTGGCTTGTTCAGCGTTCTGCTGCAGGTTGACGCTGCCTTTGCGTTCAGTGTCGATGCTGACGCTGTTGACGTTCTGGGTCGCTGGCTGGCCGACTTTCACCGCAGCGATGGATTGTGTTGCAGCCATGGCCGAGGTAGCGCCAAGGACGGTAAGGGCGAAGGTAAGACCGATGATGCTTTTCATGATGTTGCTCCAGAGAGTGGGAAGAAGATGTGGCCACTCTAGTGCTGGAGCGCGGAGATGAGAAAACACCCTGACGCATAGTTGATATCGAGAGCGTTGATTCATTCAGTTGACAGGTGTTGATCGCATTTTCTGTGTCTGGCCCAAAACCATTGTGGGAGCGAGCTTGCTCGCGATGAGGCCGGCACATTCAACATCAAAATTGTCTGTCAGGCCGCCATCGCGAGCAAGCTCGCTCCCACAGTTGGATCAGTAGCGCTGATATTTCGAGCCGAACTCAGGGCGGTTTTCTGCAACCACTACTCCGGCGTTCACGGCGTTAGCTGGGCTGAACAGCGCGACACGTTCGCGCAGTTTTTGCAGGCGATCGGCGCCGCCTTCGGCCACACGATTCTGGATCAAGCGATCCGAACCGCCTTCGGCAACACGATTCTTTTGCAGATTTTCAGAGCCATATTCCGCGACGCGATTCTGTTGCAGCCGATCCGAACCACCTTCCACCAGCAGTTGCTGGACCGGGCTGTGAGCGGCAGCGCTCGCGGTGTTGGCCGAGGCCAGGTTCGACAGGCCGAGGCCGCCAATCAGTGCCAGACCGAGTGCCAGGGACGAAACTTTCGAGAAGTTGAACATGGTGATTCTCCGTGCGCTTAATGATTGAGTGAGTCAGCAGCACCGGTTAGGTCGGTGCTGTCTGGTGTTCACAGTTAAACGCTCGGGTGTATCGGTGATGTGTGCGGGAACGCCGCGAAGTCGGGTGTTGCGTATCTAGCGCGGGGTTTTATACAGACGGATACAAATCCCCCTCATGACGGTGCACCCAACATCTCCACCGGGTAGGAGAACACGTAGCCTTCATTGCGCACGGTCTTGATATAGGTCGATTCCCGGGAGTCATCCATCAAGCGTTGGCGCAATCGGCTCACCAGCAAATCGATGGAACGGTCGAACAGATCGGCGTCGCGGCCCTGGGTCAGGTTGAGCAACTGATCGCGGCTGAGCACCCGTTGCGGGTGGTCGAGGAACACCCGCAGCAGGCGATACTCGGCGCCGCTGAGGGCGACCAGGGTGTCGTCTTCGTCGAGCAGGTGGCGGGCGGTGGTGTCCAGGCGCCAGCGGCCGAAACCCAGCAGCCGGCCGCTTTCAGTGATCAGCAGGTTCGGCGGCAGCATGCGGGTGCGGCGCAGCACGGCGTTGATCCGCGCCAGTAGCTCGCGGGCGGCGAAGGGTTTGGTCAGGTAATCGTCGGCGCCCATTTCCAGGCCGAGGATGCGATCGGTTTCATCGTTGCGTGCAGTCAGCATCAGGATCGGCGTGGCTTTGTGTTTGCCTGCGCGCAACTCGCGGCACAGCAGCAAGCCGTCGTCGCCGGGCATCATGATGTCGAGCACGATCAGGTCCACCTGATTCGCTTCCAGGAAGCTGCGCATCTGCCGGCCATCGGCGACCACGGTGGTACGCAAACCGTTCTTCTTCAGGTAATTGCCGACCAACTCGCGGATCTCGCGATCGTCGTCGACAATCAGAATGTGGTCCACATGTTCCATCGCTCAGCCCTCTTGTTATTAGTACACAGCCAGGTCCCACACCTGTTTGTATCGCACTGTATCTCAGGCGCTGTTGGACACGTTATGCCTTATTAGCAGTGGTTTACGACACATGGCAGATACCTCGGGACGATTGAATGGATCCATTGAGGCAAGCCGACTTGCCTGGCAACCACTGGTCATCGCACCCCTGAGGAAATCACCATGAACTGGAACAAACTCGCTGCAGCCAGCTTCTTCGCGGTCCTGAACGTTGCTGCGTTTGCAGCGCATGCCGATGTCAAAACCACGGCGCCTGTGGCAGCCAGTGCCAGCACCCTCAAGGCTGACCCGTTCGGTGCCCTGAAGCACGTCAACGCCGGGTTGCTGAATGTAGCGTACGCCGAGGTCGGCCCGGCGGATGGGCCGGTGGTGATTCTGCTGCACGGCTGGCCCTACGACATTCACAGCTACAGCGAAGTGGCACCGTTGCTGGCGGCCAAAGGTTATCGGGTGCTGATCCCGTACGCACGTGGCTATGGCGATACGCATTTTCTGTCCGAGAAAACCCTGCGCAACGGCCAGCCCGCCGCGCTGGCCAGTGATGTCATCGATTTCATGGATGCCCTGAAGATCAAAAAAGCCGTGCTCGGCGGCTACGATTGGGGCGCACGTTCGGCGGACATCGTCGCGGCGCTGTGGCCGGAGCGGGTAGAAGCGCTGGTCGCCGTGAGCGGTTACCTGATCGGTAACCAGGCCGCAGGCAAGAATCCGTTGCCACCCAAGGCTGAATTGCAATGGTGGTACCAGTTCTACTTTGCGACAGACCGTGGCGAGGCCGGTTACGAAAAAAATCGCCACGACTTCGCCAAGCTGATCTGGCAAACCGCATCGCCGAAATGGACCTTCGACGACGCCACCTTCGACCGCAGTGCTGCGGCGCTGGACAACCCGGATCACGTCGCGATCACGGTGTTCAACTACCGCTGGCGCCTGGGTATCGTCCAGGGCGAACCGCAATATGAAGCGCTCGAACAGCGACTGGCCAAGGCACCGAACATCACCGTGCCGACCATCACGATGGAAGGTGACGCCAATGGCGCGCCGCACCCGGCTGCCGAAGATTACGCCAAGCGCTTTACCGGCAAGTATGAGTATCGGCTGATCAATGGCGGCATCGGCCACAACCTGCCGCAGGAAGATCCGCAGGCGTTTGCCAAAGCAGTTATAGACGCTGATCACTTGTAACCTCACACCGAACTACTGTGGGAGCGGGCTTGCTCGCGAAGACGGAGTGTCAGGCGATATCGATGTTGAATGTGCCGGCCCCTTCGCGAGCAAGCCCGCTCCCACAGGAAACCTGATCGTTCAACTCAATCAGGATTCGCCGCTCATGAAAGCACTGATCTCTGGCGTCACCGGCATGGTCGGCCAGGGCGTACTGCGCGAAGGACCGGCGCGGCTTCGTCACTCTGCTCATCGCCCCGATCAAGGAACAGAAAAACCACGCCCGCCGCCACCACAGTGATCGTGGTCAACACCAGCAGCAATGTGCTGAAACCGGCGCTATAGCCATCGATCAGCGCGGCACGACTGGTGCCGGCCAATAGCGTGGACGCCCCTGCGACATCGCCGGTGACCAGGTGCTGTGCAGCCTCTGCAGTGTTGGGCGAGACGCTCAGATGACTGGCCGTCAGCGCCGAGAGCAGGGCGGTGACTACCGCGACCGCGACCCCTTCACCGGCGACTCGCGTGGTGCTGAAAATGCCGGTGGCCATGCCGGCCCGTTCTTTGGGAACGACGCTGACCGCCAGCCCATCCATCAAACCCCAAGGCAGGCTGATGCCGATGCCAATCACTGACATCGGCAATGCCAACACCCAAGGCACGCTGCCGGTGGGCACATGACTGAGCCAGAACAGACCCGCTGCCGACACGAGCAAACCCACGCCGCAGATCGTCGATGGGGACAACCAGCGAGTCAGGTAGCCCGCCACGATCGGCAGAAACAACAGCGGCGCCGAGAGCGCAATCATCAGCCGGCCGGCGTCTATTTCGCTCATGCCGTCGATCCCGACAAAACGCACCGGCAGCAACAGCAGCAACACCACAAAGGCGTAGGCCGGGGCGGCAGCGAGCAGTTGTACGCCGACGAAACGCGGGTAACGGAACAGGCTGAGGTCAAGCATCGGCTGGGTAACCCGTTGCTCGATCACCACAAAGGCAATGAATGAGAGTAAGGCCACCGCGAACAGACCGAGCACAAATGGATCGCTCCAACCGCTTTGCGGCACCTTGAGCACGCCATAGGTGAAGATCCCCAAGGCCCAGGTGAAGCAGATTGCACCGGGCCAATCGATGCCGCCAGCATCCGGATTGCGCGATTCGTCCATGTACCGCGCTGCCAGAATGAAAGCGATCGAGGCCAGCAGCGTAATCAGCAGGAAAATCGTCGGCCAGCCAAACGCTTCAATCATGACACCCGCCGCAATCGGTCCGAATGCCAGACCGATACCAAAACTGCTGCCGACAAAACTGAATGCACGGGTCCGCGCCGGGCCATCGAACACTTGCGCCAGGGCCGACATACCGCCTGAAAAAGCCGCCGCCGCGGCGACCCCTTGTGCCGCGCGCAACAGATCGAAGGTGGTCAGATCGGCAGCGAACGTCAGGGCTGCCGACAGCACCGCGAACGACGCTACGCCGGCGATGAAGACTTTCTTGCGCCCGAAACTGTCGGCCAGTGCACCTGCCACCATCAGGCAACTGCCGAAGGTCAACATGAAAGCGTTGGTCACCCAATTGAGTTGCATGGGGCTGCCATCGAAGGCCCGGCCAATCGCCGGCAGCGCGACAGCGGCGGCGGTGAAGTTGAATGGCATGGTGATGGCCGCGATACACACCGCCAGCAACACCAGGTTTTTTTGCGTTGTACGCGAAGCCGCCGAGTTTTCCATCGGGAGAATCCTTTGCTGAAGTTTGAACATGCAAGGATGATAGAGCGGCGGTAATCGTGTTAAAAACGGCAAATATTCCGCTTATATCGGAATAAAACGCTCGAATAGGAGGTGGGTGATGGATCGGCTCAGTGGGCTCATGCCCTTCATACGAACGGCTGAACTGGGCAGTTTTGTCGCGGCGGGCAGGGCGCTCGGATTGTCTGCTTCGGCGGTTGGCAAAGGCGTGACGCGGCTTGAACAGCAGGTCGGTGTGCGACTGTTTCAGCGCTCGACCCGCAGCATCAGCCTCACCGATGAAGGCCGGATGTTTCAGGAGCGTTGCCGGCGCATTCTCGATGACCTCGACGATGCCCAGGCGGCACTGTCACGCTCCACAGAAACCCCGCGCGGACGCTTGCGGCTGAGCTTGCCGATCGCCAGTTATCATTTGTTCCAGTCAGCATTTCTCGAATTTATGGCCCAGTACCCGGACATCGAACTGGACATCGATTTCAGTGACCAGATGGTCGACCTCGTCGAGGAGGGCATCGATATTGCGATTCGCGGCGGCGAGTTGCCGGACTCTCGCTTGATGAAGCGCGCTTTACCGCCGGTGCAGTTGATCATCTGCGCATCGCCTGATTACCTGGCGCGTCATGGCACACCAAAAACGCCCAGAGACCTGGACAGTCATCAGGGCGTTCGTTTCCGGTTTTTCAAAAGTGGCAAGCTACAGGAGTGGCCGCTGAAGCTTCGCGCAGGCGAGGCTGAAATTCGCACGCGTACCGTCCTGACCTGCAACAACATGGACATGGTGTGCAGCGCTATTATCAGCGGTTTCGGTGTGGGGATTCTTCCGGACTTCCTGGCGCGCGAACCCTTGGCCGATGGCTCGTTGCACAGGGTTTTGGGCGATCATTCGATCGGTCCTAATCCCTTGAGCCTGGTCTGGCCATCAAGCCGTCAGCTCTCGCAAAAAATCAGGGTGTTTGTCGATTTCATCAGTGCGCATCTGGAAGGTCAGATGGGTGATCTGTAGGAGCGAGGCTTGCCCGCGAACAGGCATGACGCGGTGCAATGGATGACCGCGGCGCTCCCTGTTCGCGGGCAAGCCTCGCTCCTACAAAGGGCTGCTGCGTAGCCCCGTGAGATCATTCACTTTAGGTTTTTTACGCAACCACTTGATAACACGGAACATATGCCGCGCCACCCGGCAGTTTCATCCGATGCTGGGCCACAAACGCCTTGAGCAACTGATCCAGCGGTTGCATCACCGCCGCGTCGCCTCGGATCTGGTACGGGCCGTGTTCTTCGATCAGGCGGATGCCCTTGTCCTTGACGTTGCCGGCGACGATGCCGGAGAACGCCCGACGCAGGTTGGCTGCCAGTTCGTGGGCCGGTAGCTTGCGGCTCAGTTGCAGGCTGGCCATGTTTTCGTGGGTCGGGTCGAACGGGCGCTGGAAGCCTTCGTCGATCTTCAGCAGCCAGTTGAAATGGAACGCATCGTTGCGCTCGCGGCGGAACTGTTTGACCTCTTTGAGCCCTGCAGTCATATGCCGCGCCACTTCCGCCGGGTCGTCGATGATGATCGTGTAGTGCTGCTTCGCCGCGTCACCCAGGGTGGCGCCGACGAACGCGTCCAGTTGCTCCAGATACGGCGCCGCGTGTTTCGGCCCGGTCAGCACGACCGGGAAGGGCAGGCCCGCGTTATCCGGGTGCATCAGGATGCCCAGCAGGTACAGGAATTCTTCCGCCGTACCGGCACCGCCCGGGAAGATGATGATGCCGTGGCCGACGCGGACGAAGGCTTCCAGGCGTTTTTCGATGTCCGGCAGAATCACCAGTTCGTTGACGATCGGGTTAGGCGCTTCGGCGGCGATAATGCCCGGCTCGGTCAGCCCCAGGTAACGCCCGCCGTGGATGCGCTGTTTGGCGTGGGCGATGGTCGCGCCTTTCATCGGGCCTTTCATCACGCCGGGACCGCACCCGGTGCAGATGTCGAGGCTGCGCAGGCCCAGTTCGTGGCCGACTTTCTTGGTGTATTTGTATTCTTCGGTATTGATCGAGTGGCCGCCCCAGCACACCACGATCTTCGGCTCGACGCCTGGGCGCAGGGTGCGCGCGTTTCGCAGCAGGTGGAAGACGTAGTCGCTGATGCCTTGCGAGGTGCTGAGATCGATGCGCTGGGCGTCGAGTTCGTTTTCGGTGTAGACGATGTCGCGCAGGGCGCTGAACAGCATTTCCCGGGTGCTGGCGATCATTTCGCCGTCAACGAAGGCGTCGGCCGGGGCGTTCAGCAGTTCCAGGCGCACGCCGCGGTCCTGCTGGTGAATACGGATTTCGAAGTCCTTGTAGGCTTCGAGGATGGTCTTGGCGTTATCAACGTGGGCGCCGGTGTTGAGGATGGCCAGGGCGCACTGGCGGAAGAGGGTGTAGGTGCTGCCGGAACCGGCTTCGCTCAGTTGCTGGACTTCACGCTGGGACAGGGTTTCCAGGCTGCCTTTAGGGCTGACAGAGGCGTTGATTACTTGGCGTTGGGACATTCAATGATCCTTAAAACGATGCCAGTCATAGAGGAGGAGCGATTGGCATCCGAATAAAATGTATCCATGAAAGAAGATGGCACGAAGTACGCTGTCTCGCCACGTTCTCCTTTGACGATGAAAAGATGAAAAGGAGCCCCAGCATAGCTAAATCCCCCGCAGAGGCGATAATGCCCCGCACTCTTTTTGCTCACAGAGCCTTTCCATTGATGCAGGGAACCCCGCCAAGATGTTCGAAATCCAGCCAATGAATGCTGAAGTTTTCCGAAGCCAGACCCGGCGCAGTACGGTGATCATCGCCCTGATTTTCCTGGCGCTGGCCATGGTGCTCTCGACGACGGCTGTGGCGTTGTTCGGCGAACCGGGCGGCGACAACCTGCGGTTCAACGTCGGCGGTGTGTTTGTCGCGGTGTTGCTGATGGTGGCGCTGATGCGTGGCCGGTTCTGGAACCAGCAATGGATGGCCCCGGCGGTCTACGGCTGGCGCCTCAAACGCAGCCTGATGAGCGTCACCAATGTCATGCATCAGGTGACGGCGGCCGTGGCGAAGGATGATCCGGACGCCATGAAGCTGCTGCGTTTCTATCACCTGGGGTTGCACCAGATGCATGAACTGGACGGCAACTCCAGCGATCACAGCCAGTTGATCCGCGAAATGGATCAGCACAAGGCGCGGATGGAAGCGTTGGGGATCGATACCGAACAGACCCGATTGAACCCGGCATGGCTTGAAGCGGTGAAGCAGACGCCGCGTTAAACCTGTAGTGCAGGCGAAATCCGCACTCCTGTTTCACTTGCAGTGACGCTGCCCTCGATCTTCGCGATTTTGCTGACGTTGTGGGCATTCAAGGCACGCATCGCCTAATCTGCTCGATGCTCAGGCATAGTAATGCGCTCGACAGGTCAAAGACGCGATCAGGAAGCATCGCCTCTTCAACGCAATTTCAAGGAATGTCATGGGACAGCCGTCCGTAAAAGTCCGTATCGAAGCCCTGCAACCCACGCAGTCGTTGCTGGCCGAGCAGGTCCAGGCGAAGCTCAAGGTTCGTTACGCCGTGGTGTTGCTGGTTGCGGTGTGCCTGTCCATGGCGGCCATTGCGATCTGGGAGGCCTGGAACTCGCGGCATTACCACTTGCATGACAAGGAAGTGGCGATGTCCAACCTGGCGCAGACCCTGGCATCCCAGGCGCAAGCCTCGATCAAACAGGCAGATACGCTGTTGTTTTCGCTGGTGGACCGCCTCGAAAACGAGGGCATGGGGCCAGCGCAGATGCCGCGCCTGCAGCGATTGCTCGGTGCCCAGCGCAGCGAATTGCCGCAGCTCCATGGCTTGTTCATTTTCGGTGAAGACGGGCGCTGGCTGGCCAACTCCAATGGCGCCAATGTGCCGGACGCCAATAACTCTGACCGTGAATACTTCATCTTCCACCGCGATCACTCTGACCGTGGCCCGCATATCGGTCCGTCGATCAAGAGTCGTTCGACCGGTGAATGGATCATGACCGTGTCGAGAAGGATCAATCATCCCGACGGCAGCTTCGCCGGTGTGGCGTTGGCAACCCTATATCTCAGCCATTTCCTCGATTTGTACAACAGCATCGACATGGGCCAGAACGGCGTCATCAACCTGATCGCCGACAACGCCACCATCGTCGTGCGCCGGCCGTTCAAAGACGCCGAAGTGGGCACCAGCGTGGCGAAGGGGCCGCTGTTCACCCAATTGCTGCCCTTGGGCAATTCCGGCACGGCAATGGTCAAATCGTACCTAGATGGCGTTGAGCGGGTCGTGGGGTTTCGCCGGGTCGAGGGCTATCCGCTGATTGTGTTTGCGGCCCTCAACAAGGAAGAAGTGCTGACCGGCTGGCGCCAGGAGTCCCTGAACAGTGCCGCCATCGTCGCCTTGCTGCTGGCGTTCCTGGGCACGCTCGGCTATCGGCTGATCCGGGTCATGAAGCAGCAGAATCACATTCAAAGCGTATTGCTCGATGCCCAGGAAAAACTTATGGAGGTCAATCGCAGCCTGGAACTGCTGGCCTTGGAAGATGCGCTGACCGGGCTGGCCAACCGGCGTCAGTTCGATCTGTTCATGGTTGCGGAGATGGGGCGTGCCCGACGCAGCCAGACCAGCCTGGCGATGCTGATGCTCGATGTCGATCACTTCAAGTTGTTCAACGATCACTATGGGCATGTGGCCGGTGATGTGTGTCTGCGCAAAATCAGCGCGATCATCACGCAAAACATCAATCGTCCCGGTGACCTGGCCGTTCGTTACGGTGGTGAGGAATTTGCGGTGGTACTGCCCGGCACCGACTATGTCGGGGCCTTTCTGGTGGCGGAAAAAATCCGTCGAGCGGTGCAGTTGGCGGGTATGGAGCATACGGACGGTATTGAAGGCGTGGTGACGGTCAGCCTGGGTGTCTGCGCCTACGATCCGGCCTCGCAAGCCGGGGCTGACGATCTGGTCAGCGCGGCGGACAAAGCGTTGTACGTGGCCAAGGCCAGTGGCCGGAACATGAGCGTCATCGCTAACTGAGTTCAGACAAAGCGGCCACTGCCCTGGACCAGTTTGGTGGCGAGCCAGGGTTGCTTGAGCTGTTCCAGCCACCAGCCCAAGGCGCGACCGTCATGGTCGCCACGCCAACCGGCGTAGAGGATGTTCGGCTCGCGCGGGTCGGCCATCTGTTTTTCAACCAGCGTGCCGTTGTTCAGCAAGGTACCGACCCGGTGTCGCGGCAACCAACCGACGCCCAGGCCGTTGCACTGGGCGAGGATTTTGGCGCGCATGGTCGGCACGGCGAGGACCGGTTGCCCGCCGGAAACGCCGTAGGTACTGCCTTCGGTGGCCCGGGATGAGTCGGCCACGACAATCGCCCGATGCTGGGTGACCATGGCCCGGTTGATCGGTTCTTTGGCCTTGGCCAGCGGGTGTTTGGGCGAGACGGCGAACACCCATTCCATTTCCCCCAGTTGCATCCAGCGCAATGACGGGATGGCCGGCGGTTCGTTGGTGGCGCCGATGATCAGGTCCGCGCGACCTTCACGCAGGGCTTCCCACACCCCTTTGAGCACTTCCTGCGTAATGCGCAGCGGCACGCCGGATTCCAGCGCGTCGAACTCGTGAATCACCGGGATCAGGGTGTCGAACTCCAGCAATTCATCAGTGACGATCCACAACCGGCTCTCCCAGCCGTTGGCCACTTGCTGGACGCGTTGGGTCAGCCGGGAGACGTCCTGCATCAGCCGCGCCGCTTCGTTGACCAGCAATTCGCCGGCCGCCGTGAGCTGCAAACGGTAGCGACGGCGGTCGAACAGCAGGGCGTCGAAGCGTTCTTCCAGTTGGCGGGCGGCGTAGGAGACGGTGGAGGGCGCCTTGCCCAGGTGGGCGGCGGCGCGGGACAGGCTGCCGGTTGCGCGGATGGCCTCAAGCAGGGCCAGGTCTTCAATCGACAGCATGTTCAAGGTCCTCGAAGATCAAAAGATCGCAGCCTTCGGCAGCTCCTACATGGATTGCATATCACCTGTAGGAGCTGCCGAAGGCTGCGATCTTTTAGCGGTATTCACGCGGCCCGACGCAACTTCCACAACCGGATCAACCGCACATACACCAGCAGGTTGACCGCCAGCACCACGCTGCCAAGCCCCAGTTGAATCGTCGGTGTCAGCCCGGCCGGGTAAATGATCGGCAACACGTAATGCTCGATGAAACCGCCGCCATACACGGTCTGCCCAGCCGCTTCGCGCATCAGGTTTTCCCAATAGGTCAGCGGGCAGGTCAGGTGAAAGACTTCGACGATTACGCCCCACGCAGCGGCGGGCAGGTGCCACCAGATCAGGTGGCGCCATTTGAGCACCAGCAGCCCGCCGAACAGCACGAACAGAATGAACAACAGGTGGAACAGTACCAGCCCGTCGGCGGCGATTCGGTAAAGCATGTCGATTCCCTGACTCTTCGATTGAATGGCTCCATGTTACGCGGGCAGCGGACTGCGCTCCATGCCTCGTTTTCAATCACGAAAATCAGTGAATTCCGCACGCATCCGCCCGTTGTGCTTGGCCCGATACAGCAACTTGTCGACCTGCTCGACGAAGTCCACGGCACTGGCGTCCTGGCCGGCGACGGTGGTGCCGACGCCGAGGCTCAGGGTCACCAGTGGCGAAACCGGCGAAAACACATGGGCGATATGCTGCTGGCGAATCAAGTGCAGGCATCTGCGCGCCACAAGCCGGGCTGACTCGGCATCGGTTTCCGGCAGCAGCCAGACGAATTCTTCGCCGCCGATCCGGGCAATGAAATCCCGTGGCCGGTTGGCTGCCAGAGACAAGGTCTGCGCCACGCGCCGCAGGCATTCGTCACCCTTGATGTGGCCGTAATGATCGTTGTATTGCTTGAAGTAATCGATATCCAGAATCAGCAGCGACAGTGGCTGCCCGGTGCGCTGGGCGTTGCTCCATTCGCGTTCCAGCACCGTGTCGAACATGCGCCGGTTGGCGATGCCGGTCAGGCCGTCCTGGAACGAATATTCTTCGAGTTGCTTCTGCAGGCGAATCAGGTGCTCTTCGGTTTTCTTGCGCTCGCTGATGTCGAACATGAAGCCCACCAGCGCCTCGACTTCGCCGTCCTTGCGCACTACGTGCACCGCATCGCGAATCCACACGTAGTCGCCGTCGCGGGTCAGCGCACGGTAGTCGGCCTCGTGATCGACACCGGCGCGGGACTGCGATACGCAGAATTCCACCACGTAGTCGCGGTCGTCCGGGTGCATGCGCTCAACCCAGTCATTGACCGTGACCCAACTGTCCTGCTGCCAGCCCAGCAAACTTTCGATCTGCGGGCCAATGTAGCTGAACGTCATGGTTTGCCAGTCGATCCGCCAGGGAATCGCCTTGGTCGACTCAAGCAGGGTTTTGTAGACAGCGCTGTCGGTGTCGACGGAACTCATAAAGGGCCGGCCTCATGGAAAAGTGCATGGCCATCATGTTGATACTATCGTCGCGAATCAAGCGGGCAGCCGATGAAAGGCAGCGCCACAAAGGTTTGCGCGAAGTGCGCAAGATTGTTCAAGCCTTCGCCGGCATCTGCTGGCACAGTCGGTGGTCTTTCCACGGGTTGTAGAGTGTTATGTCGAATTCACACATGCCGCGCAGCGCTTTCCTGCGCGGCGCGGCGGCGATCATGCCGCTGTCCCTGGCCACCGCGCCGTGGGGGTTGTTGGCCGGCTCCATGGCCATCGAGGCCAACCTCACGCCGCTGCAAGGTCAGGGCCTGTCGAGCATCGTGTTTGCCGGCGCCGCACAATTAGTGGCGATCGGCATGCTCAAGGGCGGGGCCGGGATCTTTTCGATTCTGCTGACCACGTTGCTGCTGACGTCCCAGCATTTGCTCTACGGGATGAGCATGCGTTCGGTGATTTCGCCGTTGCCGGGGCGCTGGCGGGTGGGGCTGGGCTTTTTGCTCACCGATGAGCTGTTCGCCCTGACCAGCCAGCATGACAAACAGCAGTTCAACCGCTGGTACGCCTTGGGCGTGGGGCTAACGTTCTATATCGCCTGGAACCTGTTCACCCTGGCCGGCATTGTGTTGGGCAGCAGTATTCCGGGCCTTGAACACCTGGGCCTGGACTTCTCCATCGCGGCGACGTTCATCGCCCTGATCACCCCGGTGGTGCGCAATGTGCCGACGGTGGTCTGCGTGGCAGTGTCGCTGTTCTGTTCGGTGCTGTTCAGCTATTGGCAATGGGGCTCGGCCCTGGTGCTGTCGGGGCTGGCGGGCATGACTGCCGGGTTTATCTGCAACAAGCTGTATCTGGAGCGCACATGATTGTTTGGGCAGTGATTATCGGCATGGGCGTGTTGGTGTTCTTGAACCGCTACGTGTTCCTCGAACCACGACTGCCGGTGCGCCTGAGCAGCAATGCGCGGCAGTTTCTCGGGTTTGCCGTGCCGGGCATGTTGACGGCGATCTGCGGGCCAATCGTGTTTATGCCGGACAAGCAGCTGAACCTGCAGTGGGACAATCCGTACCTGATCAGTTCGCTGGTGGCCGTGGGGCTGGTGCTCTACACCCGCAACACGCTGCTCAGCATGTTGTTGAGCATGGGCTTCTTCTTTTTGCTGCGCTGGTGGCTTTGAGCCGGGCGAGGGGAAATGTTCTACGCTTAAAGTTGATATCTGATCCCTTCAGGAAGAGAGGTGGACATGGCAACTGAACCCAAGCAGCCGGACCTGGATGAAGACACGGACGAGCCGAGCGAAGAAGAGATCCAGCGGCAAAGGCGCTCGACGCCGGACTGGAAACATCCGGACGACGGCAAGGAACTGTCCGACCGTGACATAGAGATACCGCTGAGACCCTAAGATCAAAAGATCGCAGCCTTCGGCAGCTCCTACATTCGATTCCTGTAGGAGCTGCCGAAGGCTGCGATCTTTTGCGGCAGAATCATATCGCCTCATTCCACCGAATGTGCGTAATTCCCAATTCTTGAGCCTTGTCGCGCGCCATTTCGAGACTCGCGTGTGGCGCAATCTTTTGTCCGGATTCGGGATAGGCATGCGCCGAGGCCGACTGGATGGCTTCCACATCGGAAAACCCCACCGCCAATTTGAAAAAGTGTTGTCGCACACCATCGAGCAGGTAATACACGGCATAAGGGACAAGTTCGCTCATATAATTCCATTTGGAGCCAGCCATTACTTCGGCTTAGTCGTTGAGCGGGGAATTCAGAGAGATCTGCGGTACCAGTGTCATGCAGAAATAGGGTCGCCTGAAAAAACAAGAGGCCAATCCGGCCTCGTTCTTCAGAGTGTTCACAAGGCCGGTTCGTTCAGTTCTTGCGCTGACGTGACCTGTGGAGCGTTATTTCAAGCGTCTTCCAACTGTGGGAAGTCGGGGTGGGCCGCCCGATAACCGAGCGTCTTGTCGATCCAGGCGTTGAGCTCATTGACCATCACCGGCGGCTTGCCCGGATAGCTTTGCAGCGTGGAGCGCAGAAGGCTGCCGATATCCGCGACGGAGCGCAGGTTTCGAGTCTTGATGTAATTGCCGATAAAGCAGTCGAGTTGCAAGTGTTCTGTCATCGAAAGATAGACACACGCCGGCTCACCGACTTGTTTGAGTGCAAAATCGTCGCGCAACTTATTTCTCTGCAAGGTGTGTAAAAGTTGTAGGGATTTCCTTGGGTTGTTGACTCTTTGGTCAACTGGGCATGCTTATGGAAATGCGGCGCGCATGCTATCTGTAGTCCTGTTAAATGTATGTATGACGGTTGAAATGTCAGACCAATGGTTGTGCGTCAAACAGCCGCATATATATAAGTGTCTCGCGCATGAAACACTGAATGTAACGTTTGAGTGTCCTGTTTATATAGGCAAGTTTTTTGTAAGGGTACTTTTGCCAATGCCGGCTTAACTTCAAGGCATTTCATCAATAAGGGCAGGGCTTTGGTTTCGGACATTGCCCACCGCTTTGCCAACCCGGTACCACTGGAACCTTTCGCTGGTTTCACCTTGCATCAGCAGCATGTCTTCGGCGCGTTCCCTAGGTGTGGCCGGGTCGAGCCATTCCCGCGCGAGTTCGGCCGACAACACCACCGGCCGCCGGTCGTGAATGTCGAGCAGTCCGCCGGCGCTGTCGGCGGTGATGATCACAAAGCCGTCATCTGCTCCGGGCTCAGTATCGCCGGCAGGAAACTGACCAATCGCCGCACAGAAAATCGGCGTCCCGTCGCGATGACGGATTAGCCAGGGCTGGCGCTTGGAATCCCCTTCATCGACCCATTCGAACCAGTTGTCGACCGGACAAATCGCCCGGTGCGGCCAGATCGAGCGGAAGAACGGCCCGTGCGCAACTTTCTCGACCCGGGCATTAATCGGCGCCGCGCGGTCCTTCGCCCAGTGCGGCCGCCAGCCCCAGCGCACGTTGTCAGCGTGCAGGCCGTCGCTTTCCTGATGGAACAGCGCCAATTGCGTGGTCGGCGCGGCGTTATAGCGGGCCAGCGGTTGATCGTCGACGTGGTTGATCAACGCGTCGGGGATGCTCAACACCGCCACGAAATCGTGAATGCCCCGGTACTGCGACAGGCGTCCGCACATCAGCGAAATCTCCCATGGGAGATTTCAGCTTAGATGACATGCGCCAGTTGCAACTCGGTCAACGACAACGCCTTGAGCCGCGCCAGCAACGGATCGCGCCGATCTCGCGGATGGGCAAGTTCTACCGCCAGTTCCTGACGAATGCGGCTCGGCCGATGGTCCATCACCAACACCCGGTCGCTCAGGTACAGCGCTTCATCGACATCGTGGGTCACCAGCAGCAGGGCAATCGCGTGACGCTCGGCCAGTTGCAACAGCAAGTCCTGGAGTTTCATTCGAGTGAAGGCATCCACGGCGCTGAAGGGTTCGTCGAGCAACAGTACCTGCGGCCGCGAATACAGGCCGCGAGCGATGGCCACCCGTTGCGCCATGCCGCCGGACAAGGCTTTGGGCAAGGCCTGGGCAAAACCGCCGAGGCCGACTTCTTCGATCAACTGCGCCACCCAGGCTTTGTCGTAGTGGTTGTCGGCGCTGAAACCGATGTTTTGCTCCACCGTCAGCCACGGCATCAAGCGCGGTTCTTGAAACACGAATGCGACTTCACCGGCGTTGTTTTTCAGTTCGCCCTGAAAGTCCTTTTCCAGCCCGGCAACGATCCGCAGCAAGGTGCTTTTGCCGCAACCGCTGGGGCCCAGCAGGCTGACGGTTTCCCGAGGTTTGAGTTGCAGATGGATATTGTTGAGCACGGTGGTGGCGGCGAAGGTTTTGCGCTCCACTCGGATGTCCAGCAAGTGTTCGGTCATGCCTCAATCCTCTGCGCTTTGGCCGTTGAAGGTGTCGCGCCAGGCCAGGAAGCGTTTTTCCAGGCTGGCGAGAATTCCGTCGCTGAGTTTGCCCAGCACCGCCAATACGATAATCGCCGCGAGCACGATGTCCGGGCGTGAAGTTTCGCGACCGTCGCTGAGCAGATAGCCGAGGCCTTTGGTCGCGGCGATCAGTTCGGCAGCCACCAGAAACATCCAGGCCAGGCTCATGCCGCTGCGCAAACCGGTGAACAGGCCGGGCAGGGCGGCGGGCAGCAAAATACGGCGTACCAACCGGGCGCGACTGAAACCGTACATCTGCCCGACCTCCACCAGTTTGCGGTCGATGTCGCGGATCGCCGCGACGCCGTTGAGGTACACCGGGAAGAAGGCGCCGATGGCGATCAGGACGATTTTCGACGTCTCGTCGATGCCCAGCCACAGCAGCAACAGCGGCACCCAGGCCAGGCTCGGAATTGAACGCAGGCCGGCGAACGTCGGTTCCAGATAGGCCTCGGCTTCGCGGCTCAAACCGACCCACGCGGCAAACACCAAGGCCAGGCTGGCGCCGATGGCGAAGCCCAGCAACACCCGCAACAGACTGGCGCTGATGTGTTTCCACAGCGCGCCTTCGGCCAGATCGCCGAGGGTCATCGCCACTTCGCTGGGCGCAGGCATCTGGTAGGACGGCAGCCAGCCGATGCGTACGACAAATTCCAGAATGAGGATGATCAGCACCGGCAGGGCCAGGCCTTTGAGACGCAGTTGCCAAGCGTGGCTGAGGCGGCGGGGGGCGGGCAATGCCACGGGTGTGTGGAGGGTTTTGCTCTTACTGGTCATCGGTTTCTCCGAAAAATCGCAGCCCCCTGTAGGAGCGAGGCTTGCCCGCGAAGGGGCCTTTGAAAGCGCCAACATCTTCGCGGGCAAGCCTCGCTCCTACAAAAGGGAGGGCGGCGATCTTTTGCTTTATTGACGGGCCACGGCTTCTTTGAAACCGGTGTCGATCAACTGATCGATGACTTGGTCGACGTTAACCCCTTTGCGAACCAATTCCTCGGACACCAGAATCGGCGCCGCAGCCTTGGGAGCGACTACGTCCTTGGCCGTCAATTGCGGGCTGCTCAGGTCAGTACGCGACAGTTGCAGCTTGGCCACTTCCAGCGGCAAACCTGATTCGCTGGCGAGCAACTTCGCCAGTTCTTCCGGGTTTTTCACCGCCCATTCCCGCGCCTGTTCATAGGCGTTGAGCACGGTTTCGATGGTTTTCGGGTGTTCCTTGGCGTAGCTGTCGGTGACGCTGACCACGCCGTAGCTGTTGAAATTAGTGTTGCGATACAGCAAGCGCGATCCGGCCTGAACCTGGCTCGCGGCCATGTGCGGATCGAGTCCGGCCCAGGCGTCGACGTCACCTTTCTCCAAAGCGGTGCGACCGTCCGGGTGTTGCAAGTGCACCAGTTCCACGTCGTCCTTGTTCAGGCCGGCCTGTTGCAGGCTGCGCAAGGTGAACAGGTACGGATCGGTGCCTTTGGTAGCGGCGATTTTCTTGCCTTTCAGATCGGCGACAGTCTTGTAGGGCGAATCCTTGCGTACCACCAGCGCGGTCCATTCGGCGCGGCTGTAAACGTACACTGACTTGATCGGGCTGCCATTCGCCCGGCTCAACACCGCCGCGAGGCTGGCGGAAGAGGCGAAATCGACGCCGCCGCTGTTGAGGTATTCCAACGAGCGGTTGCTGCCTTGGCTCAACACCCAGCCGACCTTGGTCTGGGGCAGGGCTTTTTCCAGGAAACCAAAGTGCTTGAGCACCAGGCTGACGGGCGAGTAATAGGCGTAATCCAGATGCACTTCGGCCGGGGCGGTTTCGGCGGCCTGGGCCAACGGTTGCAGGCTCAGGGCGATGGCGACGGCGCTGATCAGGTGCCTGGCTTTGGCAAAACGGAAGAGGCGATTCATGGGGGTGAAACTCCGGCAAGGCAACGGGATTCTTATGTCCTGATGATTGGTAATAACGGATGCATCCTGCATAAAAGGAATATTGCAGGCTCTGTGCCATGTTCTCGGTTTCATCGGTTTTCGGGGCGCTGGCGGGGGGCAAGTTGGCAAAGCGATGTCTCTAGCAGAACAGTCTGTTGCGGCGCTGTTGCTGGGCCAACACTGTTGCTTGGCAGTCATGAGCTTATGCATAAATCGAATTTAAAAAGCTTGCGGTAAGAGCGTTATGGTCTATCGGAATAACACCCCCGGAGCCTCCGATGAACCCGTCACGATTCCTACGCAGCTTGCTGATCAGCGCGCTATTCGCCGCACCTTTTGCCTACGCCAGTGACCCCGTCGTCCTGCACGTCGGCGACCAGAACTACTACAACGTTCGCGCCTCGGTGGAGGCCTCGGGTGTATTGGAAGGGGCGCCGTACACTGTCGACTGGAAACACTTCCAGGCCGCCGCGCCATTGGCGGAAGCGCTGAACACTGGCGCACTGGACCTGGGCTTTCTCGGCGATTCAGGCTTTCTGTTCCTCGCCGCGAAACAGGCGCCGGTGAAGCTGATCGGCGTGTCGCGGCAGAACCCGGACACCATCGCGTTGCTGGTGCCCAAGGATTCTCCGGTCAAGACCATCGCCGACCTCAAGGGCAAGAAAGTTGCGTATTGGCCCGGCGCCTGGAGCCAGCAACTGACCTTGCGCGCGCTGGAGAAAGCCGACCTGCCGGAAGACTACGTGGACTTCATCAAACTGATGCCGATTGACGCGGCGGCAGCCTTGCCCCAAGGCAGCATCGACGCGTTCCCGGTGTGGGAACCGTACATCTCGCAACAGATTCTGTTCTCCGGCGCCCGGCCGATTCTCACCGCCAAAAGCCTGATGCCCGGCCTCAGCGCGATTGCTGCCTCGACACCGTCGATCGACAGCAAGCGCGAAGCCATCGCCGACTTCCTCGGGCGCCTGAAAAAGGCTCGGGCCTGGGTCGATAACCACACCGACGAATACGCCGATCTGTGGGCGAAGAAGGCCAACCTCGATCAGGACGTTTCGCGCCATTGGTTGCGTCAGGCCCACATGACTGTTGGGCCGGTGGATCAGCAAGCGGCGGCGGATTTGCAGAGCACGGCGGACTTCCTGTTCAAGGTCAAGGCACTGCCGGCAGCCTTCGCGACAGCGCCGATCATCGACAACTCATTCCAGAAGTCCTTCGCCGAGTAAACAGTCACCCTGCAGCATCTCGATAAAGCGCTGCGCTGCCGGCGCCATGGCCTGACCCGTGCGGGTGATCAGACCAATCTGGCGGGTGACGCCAGGATGATCCACGGGCACTTTGACCAGATCATCCCGGCCGTCATCGGCTGATTCGGGCAGCAGGCTCACGCCCAAGCCCTGGCGCACCAGTGCCAGTACCGTCGACATGTAATTGGCTTCCAGCCCCGGCGACAACGGCAACTGTGCGTCGGCGAACAGTTGCTCCACCAACTCCCGCACGCTGCTGTCGCGCCCGGTCAAGATGATCGGTTGATCCGTCAGTTCATCGAGTTTGACCGAGCGTCGTTCGGCCAAAGGGTGATCGACAGGGATAAACAGGCACAGCCGATCTTCCAGCACCGTCTGAAACTCCAGCCCATGGCTCATCCGCGCCCGCACGCCCAGCCCGAAGTCCACCTCGCCATCGCGCACCAGCGTGTCGATGCGTTGCGCTACGACGTCGCGCAACCGCACTTCGACCCCCGGAAACTGCTCGCGAAATTGCTTCAACAACGGCGGCAGGGCGGCGGCGCACAGCGATGGCAGGGCCGCGATGGTGACAACGCCCCGACGCAGCGACGCCAAGTCCCGCGAAGCGCTGACGATGTTGTCCAGGTCCAGCAGCAGCTTCTCCATGGGCAACAGCGCACTTTGCCCGGCACTGGTCAGCGCCACATGTCGCGGGCTGCGTTCCAACAGGGCGACGCCGAGCCAGTCTTCCAGTTGTTGAATCTGCACGGTCAGGGCCGACGGCGAGAGATTGAGCGCCACCGCCGCCCTCGAAAAACTGCCGGTTTGCGCTACGACCAAGAAGGCGCGGATGTGCTGGATCGAGTTCTTCATTTTGTTTTTCCGAATGCAGGCAGCCGAACATTTCAATTTACAAAGATTACCTGCAATTCCAATACTCAGTGAAAACAACAACAGCGCATTTCATCGCCGCCGCGAGCAGAAATGCCGAACAGGACCTGCCCATGCTTGCCACACTCGGTGTCATCACCATTCTCTGTTTGCTCGTCGCAGTGATGAGCAAACGCCTGTCGCCGCTGGTGGCGCTGATCGCCTTGCCGATCATTGCCGCGCTGCTCGGTGGTTTCGGCCTGCAAACCAGCGCCTTCATCATTACCGGCATCAAGAACGTCGCCCCGGTGGTCGGGATGTTTGTGTTCGCGATTCTGTTCTTCGGCGTGATGACCGACGCCGGAATGCTCGACCCGATCATTGACCGCATCCTCAAACGCGTCGGCACCCGTCCGACCCGCATTGTCATGGGCACCGCGCTGTTAGCGCTGCTGGTGCATCTGGACGGTTCGGGGGCGGTGACCTTTCTGGTGACCATCCCGGCGATGCTGCCGCTGTACACGCGACTCGGCATGGACAAACGCATTCTGGCTTGCGTTACCGCGATGGCGGCCGGGGTCAATTTCCTGCCGTGGACCGGTCCGGTGCTGCGTTCCTCGGCAGCGTTGCATGTACCGGTGGCCGACCTGTTTCAGCCGTTGATTCCAGTGCAGATTGTCGGCCTGATCTTCGTCTTCACTTGCGCCTGGTTCCTCGGTCGTCGCGAAGAAAAACGCCTGGGCCTGGGCGCTGGCGCAGTGGTGGACGTGATGCCGCAACGGGTCTTGACCGAGGCCGAAGTCGCCCTGCGCAAGCCGCGCTTGTTCTGGCTCAACCTGGTGCTGACGGTGGTGGTGATGGGCGTGATGATTGCCGGGGTTGTCGACCCGGTGGTGATGTTCATGCTCGGCACCGTGCTCGCCTTGTGCATCAACTACCCGAACGTCGATGCGCAACGCGCACGCATCGATGCGCATGCGAAAACCGCGCTGACCATGGCAAGTATTCTGCTGGCCGCCGGGGTGTTCACCGGGATCATGCAGGGCAGCGGCATGCTCAAGGCCATGGCCGAGGTCGCGGTGGCGCAGATTCCCGCCGGGCACGGCAAGCTGATTCCGATGGTGGTGGGCTTTATCTCGATGCCGTTGAGCCTGCTGTTCGATCCGGATTCCTTCTACTTCGGCATTATGCCGGTGGTGGCCGAAGTCGGCCGCGCCCTCGGTGTCGATCCGCTGCAAGTGGCCCAGGCCTCGCTGCTCGGCGTGCACACCACCGGGTTCCCGGTCAGCCCGTTGACCCCGGCGACTTTCCTCTTGGTGGGCCTGTGCAAGATTGAACTGGCGGATCACCAGCGTTTCACCATCCCGTTTCTGTTCGCGGCCTCGGTGCTGATGACCCTGACCGCGCTGCTCTTTGGAGTCTTCTGATGAAAACCTTACGCATCGGCTCCGGTGCCGGTTACTCCGGCGACCGCATTGAACCGGCGATCGAACTGGCCGAGCACGGCGATCTGGATTACCTGGTGTTCGAATGCCTGGCCGAGCGCACCATTGCCCTGGCGCAACAGGCGCGGTTGCTCGATCCGCAGGCCGGTTTCGACCCGCTGTTGGGCGAGCGCATTCGCCGGGTGCTGCCCTTTGTCGGGCGCGGTGTCGAGGGTCAGCGCCGGCGCTTGCGGGTGATCACCAACATGGGCGCGGCCAACCCGCTGGCGGCGGCGCAGGAAGTGCGGCGCATCGCCGGGGAATTGGGCTTGTCGGGCCTGAAAGTGGTCGCGCTGACCGGTGACGATGTACTGGCGACTCTGTTGGGTGATCCGTCGCAGATGCTGGATAACGGCAAGACTCTGGCGTCCCTGGGCGAGCGCCTGATTTCGGCCAATGCCTATTTGGGCGTGGACGGCATTATCGAGGCGTTGCGCGCCGATGCCGACGTGGTGATCACCGGTCGCGTGGCCGACCCTTCGCTGTTTTTAGCGCCGCAGATGTTCGAATTCGGCTGGACGGCGGACGATTGGTCGTTGCTGGGTCGCGGCACCTTGGTCGGGCATTTGCTCGAATGTGCCGGGCAGATCAGTGGCGGCTATTTTGCCGATCCGGGGTTCAAGGATGTGCCGGATCTGGCGCGCCTTGGGTTTCCTCTGGCTGAAGTGGATGCCACTGGCAGGGCGGTGATCAGCAAGGTCGCCGGGTCCGGCGGGCGCATCGATACCGCGACCTGCACCGAGCAGATGATCTACGAAGTGCATGACCCGGCGGCGTATCTCACGCCGGATGTCAGCGCTGATTTTTCTGGCGTGTCCTTTAGCGTACAAGGGCCGGACCGGGTGCTGGCGTCAGGCGCTGATGGGCGGGCGCGACCGCAGTCGCTGAAGGTTTCGGTGGGCTATCTCGATGGCTGGATTGGCGAGGGACAGATGTCCTATGGCGGCCCCGGCGCGCTGGCCCGGGGGCGACTGGCGCGAGAAGTGGTGCTGGAACGCTTGAAGCTGACTGGCGTGGTGTATGAAGACATCCGCGCCGAGCTGATCGGCGTCGATGCGTTACACGGCACAGAGCTGGGGTCGCGGACGGACAGCGAACCGTGGGAAGTGCGTCTGCGCGTCGCGGCCCGTTGTGCGGACCGCGCCGAGGCTGTGCGGATCGGCAATGAAGTCGAAACCCTCTACACCAACGGCCCTTATGGCGGCGGCGGGGCGAGCAAGTCGGTGCGTCAGGTGGTGGCGGTGGCTTCGCTGTTGTTGCCGCGTGACGCCGTCACGTTGCAGATTCACTCGGAGGACTTGGCATGAAACTGCGTGAACTGGCGCATTCCCGAACCGGGGACAAGGGCGATACCTCGAACATTTCGGTGATTGCTTTCCGGGCTGAAGACTTCCCACGGCTGTGTGCGTGGCTGACGGTGGAGCGGGTCAGCGCGCATTTCGCCGAACTGCTGGACCCGCAAGGTCCGCCGGTGCGCCGCTACGAATTGCCCAACGTCCACGCGCTGAATTTCGTGTTGCCCGGCATCTTGCGCGGTGGCGTCACCCGCTCCCTGGCTCTCGATGCCCACGGCAAGGCGCTGGGGGCTGCGTTGCTTGATCTGGAGCTTTGAAACACCTGACATAGCGGCACTTGAACCAAAACTGTGTACCCTGTTCCAACCTGAGCCCGCCGGCACCGGCGGGCCCATTGGAGGATCACCGGGCGAGGGGTTTTTGCCATTAACGTGACGACCGCAACGGTCTGGCCCAAGGCAAAACATGACGCAATTGTTCAAGGTTCTTTCGGCGCTCGTCCTGGCTATCGGATTGACGGGCTGCATCGCGTCGCCCATCGAACTGACGCCGCAGACACAACAACGTCTGCAAACCCAGGCGCCGATCCGTTTCCTGCTGACTTTCGATGATGGCCCCAGCGCATCGAGCTTCTGGAACCCGACCGACACCGTGCTCGATGGCCTCGCGCAAAATCCGCTGCAACCGAATATCAAAGCGGTGTTTTTCGTCCAGACCGGCGCGCCCCGGGCCGGAAACAGCGATATCGGTCGGCGAGTCATGCAGCGCGAGCATGCCGAAGGGCAGATCCTCGGCTTTCACACGGCCACGCATTTTCATACTAATCATCGCTGGTTGAGCCCTGAAGACCTGGAACAATCCCTGAGCAACGGCAGCGCCGCCATCGGCGCGATCACCGGCGCGCCACCGAGCCTGGTGCGTCCGCCGTTCTGGAATTACGACTCGCGCACCTTCGCCGCTTATCAACGCCACGGCATGCACGTGTTGTTGACCGACGTGAGCGCGAATGACGGCAAGATCTGGGGCTTCAACGCCAGCCCGCGGCGCCGGGCGAACATGCTGCGCCAGTTATCGGAAATTCGTGAGCGTATCGCCCAGGGTGAACTGCCCACGGTGGACGGGGTGATTCCGGTGGTCGTGACCTTCCACGACCTCAATCGCTACACGGCCCGGCATACCCGCGAATACCTGCAAATCCTGCTCGACAGCGCCAAGGCCACCGGCGTGAGCACTGCTCCGAAGCCGTTCTATGACGACCAAGAGCAACTGTTAAAAGCCGCCATGGCGCGCACCGTCACCGAAAGTGCAGAACCGGTGCAATTGCCGGGCATCTGGAACTGGCTGTGGGACGGCGATAGCCATTGAGGGTGCGCCTGAGTCAGAAACTAATAATTTTGGCGTTGGTGGTGCAGGGTCGCAAAAGCGAATCTATGCTGATCGGGATCTCAGTCGATCATTCGCCACGGAGGCCCCGTTATGGTTTCGATTCCAGAGCTTTGCCGCATCGTGACGTCCGGTTTTCAACCGCTGTCGTGCGACTGTTCGGTTAATCCGGACGGCACGCTACGGATCAAGGTCTTCGAACCGGCGACCGGGCGCATCGACCTGTTGCTCACCGGCGTTTCACCGGCGCAACTGACCACGGTGCGCGACATCTCCAATCTGATCGGCGAACTGCGCACCGAAATGCGCGCGGGGCGCCGGGCGTTTGCTGGCTAAAAGCACCACCGGCCCTGTAGGAGCTGCCGAAGGCTGCGATCTTTTGATCTTGTTTTTAAAAAGCCAGATCAAAAGATCGCAGCCTCGTTTCACTCGACAGCTCCTACGATGACCTCGTACGACACGAAATTCTCGGATGTAGACAACCCCCGCAGGAGCTGCCGAAGGCTGCGATCCTTTGATCTTGATGTTTCAAAGCCAAATGGCATCCCACAAAGGGTAATCACCAATCCGCTTTACCAACCCCGCACGCAATGGATTCAGGACGATGTACCGTGCCGCATCCTTGATATCTTCATCACGACGTAACGCTCGGTCGTAATACCCCGGTTGCCATATTCGGCCTTGGCCGCCGCGCACAAGATTGATTGAGCGACTGCTTCTGGATTTGATCCGGCACATCAGCTCGGCCAATGTGCCGTGATGCAACTCCACTAACCAATGCAGATGATCCGGCATTACGACCCAGGCCATCGACGTGACCCTCGAGGTTTGATCAGCAAGGCGCAGTTGATCGACCAGCCTGCGCCCTGACTGCCAATCGGCGAACACGGGTTGACGTTGCTCAGTAACAGCGGTCAGCAGGTAGATACGACCCGATTCAGAAACACGCGCCTTGCGCAGGTGATATCCATTTGCAGCGACAGGCATTCCTTTGCCCTCCTTGAGATGTGTTTGCAACTGAACGTTAGTCGATGCAATTTCTGGTGTTGGTCCAAGCGTTTTCGAGATATTTCAAGTGCGCCACACACGCCAATCAGATGTCGTACGCGGTCACCGTAGGAGCTGTCGAGTGAAACGAGGCTGCGATCTTTTGATTTTGTTTTTAAAAGACAGGTCAAAAGATCGCAGCCTCGTTTCACTCGACAGCTCCTACGTTGGATATGGATATGGATATGGATATGGATATGGATTTGGGGTTGGGTTCAGGTTCAGGCGTGCGGCACCAGCTCATCAATCATCTGCAAACAATGGCTCAATCCCGGTGATACATCGCCCACCCGTCGGCTGAGGATGATCGGTGAGGTGGCGTTGTCTTCCAGCAATGGGGTGAAGCCGATGTCGTCGCGGTGCAGCAGTTGCACCGAGGCGGGAACCAGGGTGACGCCGATGCCGGCGCCGACCAGGCCGATCGCGGTTTGCAGTTCGTTGGTCCATTGCGCCACGTGGATGCTCACGCCATAGGATTCGAACAGGGCGATCACATGGTCGGCATAGCTCGGGCGCGGGTTGCCGGGGTAGAGCACGAAGGGTTCTTTCGCCAGCTCCCGCAGGCTGATCGGGCCGGCCAACAGCGGATGGCCGGCGGGCAGGGCGGCGACCAGGCGATCTTCGGTCAAAACGGTCTGGATAATCGCCGGGTCGTCGATACGGATCCGCCCGAAACCCACATCAATGCGCCCGGCCTTGAGCGCCTGGACCTGTTGCAGGGTGGTCATTTCCGACAGCCCCAGTTCCAGCTCCATACCCTCGGGGTTGCGCAATCGCCGAATCAGTTCCGGCAGCACGCCGTACAGTGTCGACGGCGCAAAACCGATGCCCAGCCAGGTCTTTTCACCGAGGCCGATCCGCCGCGTGTTGTCGCAGACCTTGCCCAGTTGCTCCAGCAGCGCGCTGGAATGCTCATGAAAAAACCGCCCGGCGTCGGTCAGTTTCAGCGGCCGCCCACGTTCCAGCAACAGCACCCCGAGTTCGTCTTCCAGTTGCTGGATCTGGCGACTCAATGGCGGCTGGGCGATGTGCAACAGCTCGGCGGCGCGGGTGAAGTTGAGGGTTTGGGCCAACACCTGAAAATAACGCAGGTGACGCAGTTCCATGGAGCCTCCGGGCACTGACAGGTTGGATACCTTTAAGGTATCAAGCCAGACCAATTCTATATTGGCCGCCACGGAAAAGCCGTATGAGAATCCGATTCAGAACTTTAAGAACCTGACGGGTATCGACATGCGTGCAACAGCCATTCAATCGATCGAGACGATCATCGTCGATCTGCCGACCATCCGCCCGCACAAACTGGCGATGCACACCATGCAGAACCAGACCCTGGTGATCATCCGAGTGCGCTGCGCCGACGGCATCGAAGGCATCGGCGAATCCACCACCATCGGTGGCCTGGCCTATGGCAATGAAAGCCCGGACAGCATCAAGACCAACATCGACCAACACTTCGCGCCGCTGCTGATCGGCGAGGACAGCGGCAACATCAACGCGGCGATGTTGCGCCTGGAACGCAGCATTCGGGGCAATACGTTTGCCAAATCCGGCATCGAAACCGCGTTGCTCGACGCCCAGGGCAAGCGCCTTGGCCTGCCGGTCAGCGAGTTGTTGGGCGGTCGGGTTCGTGATGCACTGCCGGTAGCCTGGACCCTGGCCAGCGGCGACACCGCGCAGGACATCGCCGAAGCGGAGAAAATGCTCGACCTGCGCCGCCACCGGATCTTCAAGCTGAAAATCGGTGCTGGCGAGGTCAATCGCGACCTGGCCCACGTCATCGCGATCAAGAAAGCCCTCGGTGACCGCGCCAGTGTGCGGGTCGATGTCAATCAGGCCTGGGACGAAGCGGTGGCACTTCGCGCCTGCCGGATCCTCGGCACCAATGGCATCGACCTGATCGAACAACCGATCTCGCGCAACAACCGCGCCGGCATGGCGCGCCTGAATGCGATCAGCCCGGCGCCGATCATGGCCGACGAGTCCATCGAATGCGTCGAAGACGCCTTCAACCTGGCCCGCGAAGGTGCTGCCTCAGTGTTCGCCCTGAAGATCGCCAAGAATGGCGGCCCACGCGCGGTGCTCAGAACCGCCGCGATTGCCGAAGCGGCGGGTATTGGCCTGTACGGCGGCACCATGCTCGAAGGCGGGATCGGCACGCTGGCCTCGGCCCACGCGTTTATCACCCTGAACAAACTGGCCTGGGACACCGAGCTGTTCGGTCCATTGCTGCTGACCGAAGACATTCTCAGCGAGCCGCTGATCTATCGCGATTTTGAGTTGCACGTACCGAACCCGCCGGGCCTGGGCCTGAGCCTGGATGAAGAGCGCCTGGCGTTCTTGCGCCGCGACAAGTCTTCCACTGCCGTTTATCAAGCCTGAGGAGAGCATCATGTTGTTCCACGTAAAAATGACCGTGAACCTGCCGCTCGACATCAACCCCGAACTCGCCACCCGGCTCAAGGCCGACGAGAAAGCCCTGGCCCAGCGCCTGCAAGAGCAGGGCAAATGGCGGCATCTGTGGCGCATCGCCGGGCACTACGCCAATTACAGCGTGTTCGATGTCGACAACGTTCAGGAACTGCACGACCTGCTGATGCAATTGCCGCTGTTTCCGTACATGGCCATCGAGATCGATGCGCTGTGCCGGCATCCGTCTTCGATTCGCGAGGATGACCGCTGAACCCGGCCCGTTCAGTTCGCTACGCTAATAACTACAAGATGAGGAACCACCATGAACGTCAAGATTTCCCACACTGCCAGCGCCCAGAAGTTTCTCGAAGAGGCCAGCGGTCTGCTCAACGAGGCCGGTGATCCAAGGGTCAAGTCGCTGGTTTACCGGATCCTGCGGGATTCGGTGAACATCATCGAAGACCTCGCCGTGACCCCGGAAGAATTCTGGAAAGCCGTGAATTACCTCAACGTGCTGGGTGCGCGTCAGGAGGCCGGTTTGTTGGTGGCCGGGCTCGGCCTGGAACATTACCTCGACCTGTTGATGGACGCCGAAGACGAGCAGGCCGGCAAGTCTGGCGGCACGCCACGCACCATCGAAGGGCCGCTGTATGTGGCCGGTGCGCCGCTGTCGGAAGGTGAGGCGCGACTCGATGACGGTGTCGATCCGGGTGTGACGTTGTTCATGCAAGGCCAGGTGTTGAATACCGCTGGCGAACCGTTGGCCGGCGCCGTGGTGGATGTCTGGCACGCCAATACCGGTGGCACCTATTCGTACTTCGATGCCACGCAATCCGAATTCAACCTGCGTCGCCGGATCGTTACCGATGCCGAGGGGCGTTATCGTTTGCGCAGCATTGTGCCGTCGGGCTACGGCTGCCCACCGGACGGTCCGACCCAGCAATTGCTCGATCAACTGGGTCGCCATGGTCAGCGGCCGGCGCATATCCATTTCTTTATCTCGGCGCCGGATCATCGTCACCTGACCACCCAGATCAACCTTGACGGCGACAAATACCTGCACGACGATTTCGCCTATGCCACCCGTGATGAGCTGATCGCCCACATCACCTTCAGCGACGATCCGCAGCGAGCGGCGACCCACGGTGTCAGCGGTCGGTTTGCCGAAATCGACTTCGACTTCACCTTGCAGTCGTCCGCGCAGCCGGAGGAACAACAGCGCCATGAGCGGGTGCGTGCACTGGAAGACTGACAAGTCCCCTGTGGGAGCGGGCTTGCTCGCGAAGGCGGAATCAGCTTCAACATCACCGTTGACTGATACTCCGCTTTCGCGAGCAAGCCCGCTCCCACACACATCAACAATAACAACGAGAGTGACCCGATGATGCACGCGCAACTGTTGAGTCAGCGCAGCAGAGTATTCGACCACGCCGACCCTTACGCGGTGTCGGGTTACGTCAATCAGCACGTCGGCAACCATTGCCTGCTGATGCCCCGTGCCGGCCAGCCGCTGGCCAGTCTCGATCACCGCAAATTCGCCAGCCTGGACTTGTGCCGCATCAGCTACGGCGCCAGCGTGCGGGTCACGTCCGGTGCGCTCGACAGCATTTATCACCTGCAAGTGCTGCTGCGCGGCCACTGCCTGTGGCGCGGGCATTGCCAGGAACACTACTTCGAACCCGGCGAGTTACTGCTGATCAACCCCGATGATCCGGTGGACCTGACGTACTCCGACGATTGCGAAAAATTCATCCTTAAAGTCCCGACCCGGTTGCTGGAGTCGGTATGCGATGAGCAGCGCTGGGGCTATTCGGGGCAGGGCGTGCGGTTTCTGCAGAACCGTTATCAGCTCGATCAACTGGAGGGCTTCGTCAACCTGCTGGCGATGATTTGCCAGGAGGCCGAGGCCACCGAGCAGATTCTTAAAGTGCAGGAGCATTACGCGCAGATCATCGTCAGCAAGATGCTCAGCCTGATGAAAACCAATGTGAGCCGGGTCAGCCTTGGCTCGCCGTCGGCCACCTTCGAGAGGATTGCCGACTTCATCGCGCGCAACCTCAAGCAAGACATCGACAGCGAAGCACTGGCGCGTCAGGCGCGGATGAGCGTGCGTTCGCTGTATGGCTTGTTCGAACGCAACGCCGGGGCCACGCCGAAAAACTACATCCGCCAGAAACGCCTGGAGCGCATCAACGCCTGCCTCAGCGACCCGACCTGCAACGTGCGCAACGTCACGGAAGTGGCGATGGATTACGGCTTCCTGCATCTGGGGCGGTTTTCCGACAGCTATCGCAAGCAGTTTGGCGAGTTGCCATCGGACACCCTCAAGCGCCGGCACTAGACTGAACACCGAATAACTGTGGCGAGGGAGCTTGCTCCCGCTCGGCTGCGCAGCAGTCGCAAATCCTGCCGGCGCGGTGTGTCTGACGAAATGCCCGGGGGCCGCTTCGCAGCCCAGCGGGAGCAAGCTCCCTCGCCACAGGTTCGGCGGCGCACTATCAACTGCACTAAACGGATAAAGGTCTGCACCCATCGGATATTCCGCCCCATCCCCCCGTCCTAGCATGGCCCTGCCTGAATAAAAACAATGGAGGCGGCGGCCATGTCCCTGCGACCCGAATACCTTCACTCCCTGCTGGAAGACGACAAAGAACACGGCATCTACCGCTGCAAGCGCGAGATGTTCACCGACCCGCGCCTGTTCGACCTGGAGATGCAGCACATCTTCGAAGGCAACTGGCTGTACCTGGCGCATGAAAGCCAGATCCCCAATATCAACGATTTCTACACCACCACCATGGGCCGCCAGTCGATCTTTATCGCGCGCAACAAGGCCGGTGAACTCAACGCGTTCATCAACGCCTGCAGCCATCGCGGCGCCATGCTGTGCCGGCACAAGACCGGCAACAAAAGCTCCTACACCTGCCCGTTCCACGGCTGGACCTTCAACAATTCCGGCAAGCTGCTCAAGGTCAAGGACCCGGCCGAAGCGGGTTACCCGGCGAGTTTCAATTGCGATGGCTCCCACGACCTGACCAAGGTCGCGCGGTTCGAGTCCTATCGTGGCTTCCTGTTCGGCAGCCTCAAGGCTGATGTGGTGCCGCTGGTGGAGCACCTGGGCGAGTCGGCGAAGATCATCGACATGATCGTCGACCAGTCCGCCGATGGCCTGGAAGTGCTGCGCGGCTCCTCCAGCTACATCTACGAAGGCAACTGGAAACTCACCGCCGAAAACGGCGCCGACGGTTACCACGTCAGCTCGGTGCACTGGAACTACGCGGCCACCCAGAACCAGCGCAAACAGCGTGAGGCCGGCGAAGATATCCGCACCATGAGCGCCGGCACCTGGGCCAAGCAGGGCGGCGGTTTCTACTCGTTCGACAAGGGCCACATGCTGCTCTGGACTCGCTGGTCCAACCCCGAGGATCGTCCGCTGTTCGAACGTCGCGATGAGCTGGCCCGGGACTTCGGCCAGGCCCGCGCCGACTGGATGATCGAGAACTCACGCAACCTGTGCCTGTACCCGAACGTGTACCTGATGGACCAGTTCAGCTCGCAGATTCGCATCGCCCGGCCGATCTCGGTCAATCGAACCGAAATCACCGTTTATTGCATCGCCCCCAAAGGTGAAAGCGACAGTGCGCGGTCGAGCCGGATTCGCCAGTACGAGGACTTTTTCAACGTCAGCGGCATGGCCACGCCGGACGATCTGGAGGAATTTCGCTCGTGCCAGACCGGCTATCAGGGCAGCGTCACCACTTGGAACGACATGTCCCGTGGCGCCGAACACTGGGTCGAAGGTGCCGATGACGCGGCCCGGGAAATCGACCTGCACCCGTTGCTCAGCGGCGTGCGCACTGAAGACGAAGGCCTGTTCGTGCTGCAACACAAATACTGGCAACAGACGATGCTCAAGGCGTTGGCCGCTGAACAGCCCGAGCTGATCGACGTGGAGGCCGTGCAATGACCATCACCTATGAAGCCGTGCGCGACTTTCTCTACCGCGAAGCGCGCTACCTCGACGACAAACAATGGGACGACTGGCTGGAACTGTACGCCGCCGATGCGTCGTTCTGGATGCCGTCCTGGGACGACAACGATGAGCTCACCGAAGACCCGCAGCGGGAAATCTCGCTGATCTGGTACGGCAATCGCACCGGCCTGGAAGACCGCATCTTCCGCATCAAGACCGAGCGTTCCAGCGCGAGCATTCCCGACACCCGCACCTCGCACAACATCAGCAATATCGAGCTGCTCGAACACACCGATGGCCTGTGCAAGGTGCGCTTCAACTGGCACACCCTGAGCTTTCGCTACAAGACCGTCGACAGCTATTTCGGCAGCAGTTTCTACACCCTCGATGTGCGCGGCGAAAACCCGCTGATCAAGGCCAAGAAAGTGATCCTGAAGAACGATTACGTTCGCCAGGTCATCGACGTTTACCACTTGTGAGGCGGCCGTCATGACTCATTCCATCGCGTTCAATTTCGAAGACGGCGTCACCCGGTTCATCGACGCCAATCCCGACGAAACCGTGGCCGACGCCGCGTACCGCCAGGGCATCAATATCCCGCTGGACTGTCGCGACGGCGCCTGTGGTACCTGCAAATGTTTCGCCGAGGCCGGTCGTTATGACTTGGGCGACGAGTACATCGAAGACGCTCTGAGCGCCGATGAAGCCGAGCAGGGTTTCGTCCTGACCTGCCAGATGCGCGCCCAGAGCGATTGCGTGGTGCGGGTGCCGGTTGCGTCGGATGTCTGCCGCACTCGCCAAGCCAGTTTTGAAGCCACCATCAGCAACCTGCGTCAGTTGTCCGACAGCACGATTGCGCTGTCGATCAAGGGCGAGGCCCTGAGCAAACTGGCGTTCCTGCCGGGGCAATACGTGAACCTCGGGGTGCCCGGCAGCGAGCAGACCCGTGCGTATTCCTTCAGCTCGTTGCAGCGTGACGGCGAGGTCAGTTTCCTGATTCGCAACGTGCCCGGCGGCTTGATGAGCAGCTTCCTCACCGGCATGGCCAAGGCCGGCGACAGCATGACCCTGGCTGGGCCGTTGGGCAGTTTCTACCTGCGCGATATCCGCCGACCGCTGTTATTGCTGGCGGGCGGCACCGGCCTGGCACCGTTCACCGCGATGCTGGAGAAAATTGCCGAGCAGGGCAGTGAACAGCCGCTGCACCTGATCTACGGCGTGACCAATGACTTCGACCTCGTAGAACTGGATCGACTGGAAGCCTTCGCTGCGCGCATTCCGAATTTCAGCTTCAGCGCCTGCGTGGCCAACCCCGACAGCCAGCACCCGCTCAAGGGTTACGTGACCCAGCACATCGAGCCCCGGCATTTGAACGATGGCGACGTAGACGTCTACCTGTGCGGCCCGCCACCGATGGTCGAGGCGGTCAGCCAGTTCATCCGCGAGCAGGGCATCGCGCCGGCGAACTTCTACTACGAAAAATTTGCCGCCAGCGCGGCCTGAAATTTTCTGCGGCGATACCCACCGTAGGAGCTGACGAGTGAAACGAGGCTGCGATCTTTTGATCTTGGATTTCAAAAAACAAAATCAAAAGATCGCAGCCTTCGGCAGCTCCTACACGGAACAGTCGTCGCAACGAGGTGTGTATGAACAGATTCAAAGAAAAAGTCGTGCTGATCACTGGTGCTGCGCAAGGCATCGGCCGGCGGGTTGCTGAGCGTATGGCGGCGGAGGGCGCGCGATTGATATTGGTCGATCGTTCGGAGCTGATATTCGAGGTGCAACAGCAATTGGGCCAGACCCATCAGGTCCTCGCGCTGACCGCCGACCTTGAGCAGTACAGCGAATGCAGTCGCGTGATGAAAACCGCCGTCGAGCGCTTCGGGCGCCTGGACGTGCTGGTCAACAACGTCGGTGGGACGATCTGGGCCAAACCGTTCGAGCATTACGAAGAACAGCAGATCGAGGCCGAAGTCCGGCGCTCGCTGTTTCCGACGCTGTGGTGTTGCCATGCCGCGCTGCCGTTCATGCTGGGGCAAGGCAAGGGCGCCATCGTCAATGTGTCATCCATCGCCACCCGCAGCATCAATCGCGTGCCTTACGGCGCTGCGAAGGGTGGAGTGAATGCACTGACCGCGTGCCTGGCCTTCGAGACCGCCGGGCGCGGGGTTCGGGTGAATGCCACGGCGCCCGGCGGAACCGATGCGCCACCGCGTGCGATTCCGCGCAACAGCGCCGGGCAAAGCGCCCAGGAGCAGGTCTGGTATCAGCAGATCGTCGACCAGACCCTCGACAGCAGTTTGATGAAGCGCTACGGCACGCTGGATGAGCAGGCGAGCGCGATCCTGTTTCTGGCCAGCGACGAGGCCTCGTACATCACCGGGATGATCATGCCGGTGGGCGGTGGCGATCTGGGCTGAGCACCTCACAAGCGACGCTGAAACGCTTTGACGATTCGTAGCGTGGCGTCGCTGGTTTTCAGGTTGTGGACGGCGTCCAGCGGATGCCACATGCAATCGATAATCTCGTTGAGCGGCCGGGCTTCATGCAGGTTCACCACCGACGCTTCATAAACATGGTGGCGGGTGCTGCCGTCCTCCAGTTCCATCAGGTACAGCATGCCGTCGACCCCAAGCCCGGTTTCTTCCGCCAGTTCCCGCACGGCGGCATCCATTTTGGTTTCGCCGGGCTCGACCTTTCCGCCGGGCAAGGTCCAGCGACACCTTGGCTTGCGCACCAGGAGGACGTGTCGGTCTTGCTCGCAAATAACGGTGGCGCGTACTTTCATGTGTTACCTGATTGCCCGTTTGTCATAAAACAGTCATAAAACTGCAATATTCGGGCCGAGGCCCCGTATTTCGGCGGTTTCAAGGGTTGGAGTTGCCGCGCAAGCCGAAAGTGCCACCCGATGTCGCGACGTCTGGTCGGCACCCACGCCGGGGCCGGGTGTAAGGTAGGCCAGTCAATCTTTGATTTTCACTGCCCAAAAGGAGGTGACTATGAGCATTGAGATGCTGACCAAGATGCACATCAACGGTTACGACGTACTCAGCGTGAACCACGGCCCATGGCGGGTGTGCACCAAAGGTGACCGCCTGGGTGCCTTTGGCAGCCGGGAAGAGGCACTGGCATTCGCCGCATCCTTGCCGGCCTACAAGGCGCGGGCGAGTCGGCCGGCGCGTAGCCAGTAGTTGATGTCGTACGAGTAGCCCCGGCCTGTGTCGGGGTTTTTTTTATGGGGGGTGACCGCCATCATTGCCCATGTCGCCGGTGGGCCGGGAGAGGCGTTATTGAGGTTTCGTTCGGCTGATGTGCCGCGCCTTGACCTCCTCGGCGTAGCTCTTAAGCCGTTCTTCGTCCCCCTGGAGCACTTCCCGCAGCCGTAGGGCCACTTGCGCATCCACTTCATTGCCGGCCAGGCGAAACTGCTCCGCCAGGCGCAAAAGTTCTACCGCCGACCACCGCAGATTCGACTCCACGCTCTGGAGGTCGCGCCGAAGTTCCTGTTCGAGTTCGTTAAGCCACATGATGATCTCCTGCAAAATCCCCGCTACGAAAGATTAGCCCCGTTTCCCGTACCGGGTGTTCCGTTCGTAAGGCCGCGCGGCGGTCTGTCGCTTTTACCAATCGTTCGCTGGATGTCTTTGCAACGACGCGTTACATTCGCCGTTTTTCAGGATAAGGAAGCATCATGCGGATGTTGATAGCGGGGGTAGCGGTGGCTATGTTGGCGGGTTGCTCATTGCCAGCGTCCCTGGTTCCCGGCGAGCCCAATGTCAGCAAATACAGCAGCAAGCCGCCCAAGGAATACGTCGCGTGCGTGCTGCCGTTGTGGCAACAGCAGATTCCCAAGACCACTCAGATTGGCATTTCCAACGGCTATCGCCTGACCGCGCCGAGCATCATCACGGCGGACGAGATCCTGGATATCGTGAAGTCGAAGGATGGCAGCCGGGTTTCGTTGTATCAGGGGCCGCCGTGGGCGAAATCGGCGGCGATGCGGCAGGCGGTGCGCGACTGCCTGTAAGTCTGGGTATTGAATATGCAAAAAGCCGAAGCCGGAAGATTCCGCCTTCGGCTTTTTTTTGTGGCGAGCGAGCTTGCTCGCGCTGGGGTACGTAGCAGCCCCTTTTGCGAGCGCTGCGCACTCAAGCGCGAGCACGCGCCCTCGCCACACTAGTTAGTCGGTGATGTCGGTCAGCGTAATGTTCTGCTCGCTGCCAATGCCTTTTTTCTCCCGTCGATCCACCAGCCATTCATCCACCTGCCCGGCAAACTCCGGCGGGGCCTTGCGCCCGACCTTCCGGGCCAGGTCCAGAATGGTGGTCTGGGCTAGGGCGTCTTCCATACGTTTCTGCGCGGTCATCATTGCCCCGTGCACTGCGCAGCCACCGTCCAGCGCCCAGGCTGGCGCCGAGCCTTCGAACAAGGCGCAACGGCCACGAATCTCGCGGCAATCGAAGATCAGCTTCTGGCCGTCGATGGCGTTGACGATATCCAGCAGGGTGATTTCATCGGCAAACCTGGCCAGTTTGAAACCGCCGCGCACGCCTTCAGTGGCCACCACCAGTTTGGCCTTGGCCAGTTTGGTGAAGATCTTGGCCAGATAATCCAGCGGCACGCCTTGCAGCTCCGCGAGGTCGCGCACGCTCGCCTCGCGGGAGTCGCCGCCATTGCCCACCAGAAAAAGCAGGCAGTGAATGCCGTACTCAACGCCTGCGCTGTAAAGAGACATAGTGATCTCCGACTAATGTAGTCGCAAATATTAGCAGCGGAACGGGAGGGCGGCAACGCGCTTCATCGGCAGCGGTTGCTGGGTGCTTCATGTTTTCAAGATGCGCCGGGCCAGTGATGGCCGGTTTAGAAGGGTTGCACAAACAGATCTGATAAACCGATTGGAATGATCAGTAATGTTGACTTGTTTGGTTTAAAGGCGACCAATAGAGTCGTAGTTGTTCGGTCGGCAGCGGTCGTTGACCCTAAACAAATTCATTACCTGGTTTTCCACTCGGAGTTAAAAATGAAACAACAGATTCTGGTCATTGGTGCAGGTTTCGGTGGCATGTGGACGGCTTTGAGCGCTACGCGTCTGTTCGATATTCACAATCACGACGCTGTTGAAGTGACCGTCCTGGCCCCACAGGCCGAGCTGCGCGTGCGTCCGCGCTTCTACGAACCGAATGCCCATCAACTGGCGGCGCCGATTGGCGAGCTGTTCGATGCAGTCGGCGTAAAGTTCATCAAGGGCGCCGCCGAAACCATCGACGTCGAGCAAAAACAGGTTGGCTACCTTGATGCATCGGGCGCCAAACAGGTGTGCAGCTACGACAAACTCGTTCTGGCCACCGGCAGCCGGCTGGCGTCATCCAACACCCCGGGCGTGATCGAACATGCCTTCGACGTCGACCAGATCGAACAAGCTGTGCGCCTGGAAAACCACCTGAAATCCCTCGCCAACCTGCCCGAAAGCAACGCCCGCAACACCGTTGTGGTGGCTGGCGGCGGCTTTACCGGGATTGAAACTGCGACTGAAATGCCCGCCCGCCTGCGAGCGATCCTGGGTGATCGCGCCGACATCAACGTGATCATCGTGGATCGCGGCGAAAAAGTTGGTGCGTCCATGGGCGCTGAAATCAGCCAGTCGATCGCCGAGGCCAGTACTGAACTGGGGGTGAAGTGGCAGCTGAAATCGACTGTAGTGTCGGTCGATGAAAACGGTGTGACTTTGGCCGATGGCCAGCGCATCGAAGCCAACACCGTGATCTGGACCACCGGCGTGCGCGCCAGCTCGCTGACCGAACAGATCCCGGGCGAACGCGATAACCTTGGCCGTCTGCACGTGGACGCGCACCTGAAAGTCATTGGCCAGGACGATATCTTCGCTACCGGAGACGTGGCTTATGCCGCCTCCGACGACATCGGCAATCACGCGCTGATGACCTGCCAACACGCCATCGTCCTCGGCCGTCACGCCGGCAACAACGTGGCCGCACAGATTCTCGGCGTAGACCCGACGCCGTACAGCCAGCCCAAGTACGTGACGTGCCTGGACCTTGGCGCTTGGGGCGCGGTGTACACCGAGGGTTGGGATCGCCAAGTGAAACTGGTGAAGCAGGAAGGCAAAGAGCTTAAAACCCAGATCAACACCGTGTGGATTTACCCGCCGGCAGCCAATCGTGAAACGGCCTGGGCGGCTGCAGATCCGCTGATCCCGATCGCTTGATGCGTAGAAGTCCGCACAAATAGTGTTGATATATAAGGGCTTACGATTTTAATTAACCGAACGGTGCGCAGAAATATATTGTTTCAAAGTGTTTTAGTAGGTTAATATTGCCCTGCGTTCACCACCACGGTTTATGCATTTTTAAGTCCCAGGCGTCCATCAGCTGCCTGGGATTTTTTTTTGCCTGCGATTTGTCCCTCAAAAGAAGCTGCGATCAAAACGCATATTGCAACCGGGTGTAGTAGTAGCCGCCGGTGAAACCGAACGGCGAATAGCTGCCCCAGTTATCGCCAAACGACGAGTTGGACACGCCGATATGGTCCGGGTATTTGTCGAACAGGTTCTGCGCACCCACCGCCACGGTCAGTTGTTTGCTCAAGGCATAGGCGACGTCGAGGTCGGTGATCCATTTGGCTGAGTACTCGCGGTCCAGGCTTGGATCGCTCGAACTGTTGACCTCGGTGTAAGTGCCATACCGGGTCAGGCGCAGGTTGACGTCGAAGTCGTTGATGCCCCAATCGGCGGCGAAAATCATCTTGCTGCTCGGCGAGGTCTTGGTGATCAGCGCCCGGGATTGGCGACCCATCAGTTGAAAGTTGCCCAGCGCAGTCAGTTGCTCCGGCGTGTCGTTCACGCTGAGGATCTGCGTGTGGTTGTAGTTCAGCGCCGCTGTCCATTTCACCGTGCCGTAGCGGTTCAGGTTCTGCCGATAGTTACCCACCACATCGACCCCGGACGTGCGGGTGTTGGCGCCGTTGGTGAAGTACTGCGCGCCCGCCGTGGCCGGCACGCCAATGCCGTCGAGCAGGGCGGCGACGCCGGGGCCCTGGAAGCGTTCGCTGAGGACCAGGCGATCACGCAGGTTGATCACGTAACCGTCGACGGTCAGGCTCAAGTCTTCGCTTGGCGTCAGGGCGAAACCGAGGCTGAAGTTGGTCGAGCGCTCGGGTTTCAACGCTTCGGCGCCCAAGGCCTGAGCGCCAGCCGAGTCCACCGGCAAAATCACGTAGTTATAGGACTGGTAGACGCCATTGATGGTGTCGAACCCGGTCGAGCGCGCGGTGAAAATCTGGTTCGCCAGGGACGGCGCACGAAAGCCGTTGCTGACGCTGCCGCGCACCGAGAACACCGGGTTGAATTCGTAGCGGGTGCTGAGCTTGCCGCTGCGGGTGCCGCCGACGCCTTCGTTGTAATGCTCGTATCGCCCGGCGACGCCGACGTACCACTGTTCCACCGGATAGAAGCCTAGATCGATGTAGCTGGCGACGCTGTTGCGGCTGACTTTCTGCGCATCTTCCGGGGTGATGCCGTTGGTGACCTGCGCCCCCGGATCGGGACGTTGCCCGGCCCGTGGATGGCCGACCGGGAACACGTAGCCGCCATCGATGTACGAAGCTTCGGAGCCGGCGCGGGTTTCGTAGCTTTCGCGCCGATGCTCGAAACCGAAGGCCACGTCCATGGGTTTGGCCAGGCCGATGTCGTAGCTGTTTTTCAGGTCGAGGTTGCTGGTCAGTTGATCGGCGATGTAGATGCCGGAGGTGAACTTGTTCGGGGTGTTCTCGCCAAGGGACGGGTTCTGGTTGTTGTAAGTCCGTTGCTTGGCGTAGTTGCGCCCGTAGGTGCTGCTCAAGTCCCAGGCCCAGCCACCGAAGTTGTCGCCCTTGGCGCCGAACGCGGACTGGAAGTCGGTTTCGTTGACCAGCCAATAAGGGCTGTAGCCGTCGGGATAACCATTGGGGCCGGTGGTGATGGTGTTGCGCCCGCTGGGCAGGCGGAAGTTCTGGCCGTCGTTGTTCTCGCGGGTGGCCACGGTCGAAAACGAATACAGGGTCAGCGCGTCGTTCAGCGGCAAGTCGAGGTTGTAGCCGGCATCGGCCAACTGGCTGCGCGGCAAGCCGTAGCCCTTGTAGGTGTGATGGCTGGCGTCGGCTTCGCGCGGGTCGGGCGAGCCGTCGGCTTGCGGGTAGTAATGGGCGCTGTAGCCGTTGCTGCCGGCCTTGTTGTCGCGCTCCTGATAGCGCGTGTCGAGGGACACGTTGAGCACACCCGCTTCACCGACCTGGAAACCATAATTCAGCGCTTCCTGGCCGGTGCCGCGCTTGCCGTCGTAACCCTGGCCGAGGGTGGTGTCGGAGCTGCCGCCGGTGGTCTGCTTGAGGATGATGTTGATCACCCCGGAGATCGCATCCGAGCCATATTGCGCCGCCGCACCGTCGCGCAGCACCTCGATATGGTCGATGGACGCCACCGGGATCAAGTCCAGGTCGCTTGGCGCTGCGCCGCTGTTGATCCCGTTGATGTTCAGCGTGGCGCTGGTGTGCCGGCGTTTGCCGTTGACCAGCACCAACACGTGGGACGCGGTCAACCCGCGCAGGGTCGCCGAGCGCACCACGCCGCTGGCGTCCCAACCGGCGCGGTCAGGCAGGTTGAACGAGGGAATGAATTTGCTCAGCGCTTCGAGCAGGCTCGGTTTGCCGACGGAACGCAGTTGTTCGCCGGTCACCACATCGATCGGTGTCGGGCTGGTGGTGACGGTGCGCTGCTCGGCGCCACGGTTGCCGGTCACGACGACGGTGTCGAGGGTCGGCGCTCCGGTTTCAGCGGCTTCAATGCTGAACGAGGTCAGGCTGCAAGCAAAGGACAGCGGCAATAATAAGGGGCGATAAGCAGGTACTGGGCAGTTGCGCATAAAGGTGAAGCTCCTGGATTTCGGGTGTTGTCCGTGTCACTTCTTGCGTGCGGCGACGGCTTCGATTTCCACCAGGCCACCGGGCAGCGGCAGCGCTACGACTTGAATCGCCGTGCGGGCCGGTTTGTTGGGTTGCGCGGTACTGCCGAAGAACGGCGTATAGCCTTCCTGCAAACCGGCGAAATCGAGCTTGTTGCCCTTGGCCGGATCACCCACCAGGAACACCCGCAGTTGCACCACATCGCCGAGGTCCAGGCCCTGGCTTTGCAGTACGCCCTTGAGTTTGTTGAGGATCGAAGTGGTCTGCGTCGCGGTGTCGCCATAAGCGGCGAAGGAATCCTTGGGGGCTTTCGGGTCGTGCAGATCGGCGAGTAAACCGCTGACGAACAGCAGTTCGGTTTGCGCTGGTACCGACACTGCCAGCGAGATCGGGAAGTTCGAGTTGGGCAGGGCGATGCGTTTGATTTCATCGGCCTGGCTGGTGAGGGCGGTGGCGGTCATGAGCAATCCTGTGAGCAAGGTAATGGCTTTCATCGTTCAGTCCTTTAATGGAAAAGCGTCAGGGAGTGATGAACCTTTGTGGGAGCGAGCCTGCTCGCGAAGGCGGCGTATCAGGCGACATCCATGTTGAATGTGCTGCCATCTTCGCGAGCAGGCTCGCTCCCACAGGGGGGCGCGCTTCAGGCAGCAACGCCCGATTGAGTGCGTTCGGCATGTCGGCCAATCAGCCCGACGATGCGTCGCGCCGAGTCGGCGGCGCTGTTCTGCCAGATGCCGACACCGCCGTGGGCGAGGGCGTCGCTGGCCAGATAGGTGCGGCCTTGGGGTTCGTTGAGAATCTGATAGGCGCTTTCGCCGACTTCGTCGTTGACGATCCACGGGCCTTTGCTGAAGGGCACCTTGGCCCAGTTGATCGCCACCGGTTTTTGCAGCTGTGCACTGTGGCCGGGGTGCAGCAATTCGACGGCTTGCCGGGACGAGGCAAACTGTTCGGCGAGGGATTTTTTGCTGAAGGCCTGGGCCGATTCGCTGGTGTTGTAGGCCGCGACCAGAATGCCTTGGGCGCTGTTCAGCCGATCGCTCGGATACCACAGGCCTTTGACTTCGTGATCCAGGTACGAGAGGCCGCCGTAGATGTTGAAGTCGGTTTCCCAGAAACGCGGCGACTGCCAGGCAACCTTGTTCGCCTGATCGCTCTGCGCGCTGAGAATCGCTTGCTTGAACGGCGGGCTGAAGTTGCTCGGCAGTTTCGCCAGCAGCGGCAGCGGCACGGTGACCACGGCGTAATCGGCGCTCAGGGTTTGCGTCTTGCCAGTCTTGCGATCCCGATAAGTGATGCGGCTGCCGCTCTCGGAAGTCTGGATATCGCTGACCTCGGCATTGAAGCGCACCGCGTCTTTGAGCTTGTCGTAGAACGCATAGGGAATCCGGTCCATGCCGCCAACCGGTTGGAACATGGTCGAGGAAAACTCGGGGATTTCATCGAACACCAACGCGCCCCAGAGCTTGGGATTGAGCAAGGTTTGCAGTTCCAGCGGTGCGCGGGTCACACCGGTTTGATCGCCGGCACCGGGTACGCGGGTGTAGCCGGAGCGCACCGAACCCTTGTATTGGAAATCGGCATTCAGGTCGCCGTAGACCTTGAGGAAACTCAGCAGTGCCTTGCGGTCGTCGACGCTCAAGTCCTGGTCGAGGGCCTTGCGGCTTACGGTGCGCGCCAACAATTCCGAGAGTTGGCCACGCGTATCGTTGACCGCTTGGCGCAACTGGAACGCCGGTTTGCTCGGGTCCGGCAGGGCCAGCGCGTTGCGGCTGCTGTTGACCAGCACTTGCAGCTCGACACCCAACTCGCGGCAGTAGCCGAGAATGGTCTGGTGATGGCTGGGAATCCGCGCCGGGCCGGCGTTGAAAAACTGCCCGTCATCGAAGTCGACGGTCTGGCTGACGCCGTCGTCGAAATCGACTTTCGTGCCACGCCGCAAAGTCCAGTTGCGTCCGCCAACCCGCTCGCGGGCCTCGAGAATCGTCACGTTGAAGCCGGCCTTGCGCAGCTCATACGCACTGACCAGCCCGGAGATGCCGGCGCCGACGATCACCACGTTTTTACCTTTGCCGCTGCTGCCCAGTTGCAACGGTTTGAAACTCGCCGCCACGGCCTGAGGCGTGAGCCCCAAAGCTCCGAGCGCGCCGACAGCGGCACCATAACCGCCGACGGCGGCGATACGGGTAATCATTTCCCTACGGGAGAAGGCCATGGTTCAGCTCCTTGATGTACTTGCTTTGGTAGGTCTCTCAAATCGACGCGGACTCCCTGTAGGAGCTGCCGAAGGCTGCGATCTTTTGATCTTGATCTTTAAAAGCGAGATCAAAAGATCGCAGCCTTCGGCAGCTCCTACGGGGATCGCGACCATCAAGAGATGTGTCAATGTTTTCGGAGATCAGAGGTCGTAACGCACCGACAACAACAAGGTTCGCGGGTCGTTGATCGAGTAGTAGCGCGCGCCACTGGACGGCACGTAGCCGACTGATTGCGGATAGGCGCGGTCGAGCAGGTTTTTCACCGCCAGGGTGGTGGTCCAGTGACCGTCGCTGGAGATGTAGCGGGTGTTGGCGTTCCAGAAGGTCTGCTTGGGGATTTCCTGCACGTCGTCGTTCAACGCGTTGGCGTAGGACTTGGTCTGGAATTGCGCATCGGTGCCCGCCAGCCAGGTGCCGGGCAGGCCGGCCGGGATCGTGTAGTTGAGGCCGAGGCTGGCGTTCCAGCGTGGCGAGAACACCAACTGCTTGCCGTTGGCATCGACCCCGGGGCCGCTGGCGTTTTCGAAGTCGTCGTACTGGCTTTGCAGGTAGCCGACGTTGGCAGTCAGTTGCAGGTCGCGGGTCAGGGCGGTCAGGGTTTCCAGCTCGACGCCGTAGGTGTGGGCCTGGCCGACGTTGGTCCGCAGGCTCACGCCCAGCGCCGGGTCGTAGGCGTTGGTTTGCAGGTCCTTGTAGTCGTTGTAGAACACCGCGACGTTGGCCCGCAGGCGCTGGTCGAAGAAGTCACCCTTGAAGCCGGTTTCCCAAGTGGTCACGTCTTCCGGCGAGAACGCCTGTTCGGCGGCGGCGCGGGTTGGTGCGCGGTTGTCGTAGCCGCCGGCCTTGAAGCCTTTGGCGACGTAGGCGTACTGGTTCAGGTGCGGAGTCCAGGCGTATTCGAAGCCGATTTTCGGGCTGGTGGACTGCCAGGATTTGCTCGAATCAGCGGTGAAGTTGGTCCCGGTGATCTGCCGGTTGGTGTTGATCGCGTAGTTGGTGTAATCGAAATTCTTGTGCTCGCGGGTAAAGCGCAGCCCGGCGATCAGCGACAGTTGCGGGGTGATCTTGTAGCTGCCCTGGCCATACAGCGCGTAGCTTTCAGTGTTGGTCGTGCTGTATTGGCCCTGGCCGATCACCCGGTTGCGCGCCACGGAATAAGTGAGGTTGTCGCGGTCGGCTTCGAATTTTTCGCGGTACAGGTACAGGCCGGTGCTGAAGCTGAATTTGTCGTAGTCGCCGTTGAGCTGGAATTCCTGGGTGGCGTAGTCCTGCTTGTAGGTGATCAGGTTGTTCTGGATCAGCGCGGCTTGACCGGAGTTGTCGTAGTCCACCGGCTGGTTGAACGCCGAATAGGCACTCACCGATTTGAAGCTCAAGTTATCGTTGATCGTATAGATCGCGCGCAGTACCGAACTGCCTTGATCGAGGCGGTTCTTCGGGTCGAGGCTGCTGTAGGTCTTGAATTTGTCGAAGTGGCCGTTGGCATCAAACGGTGTGTAGCTGGTGGTGTCGCCACGGTCGAAGGTGCCGGCCAGGGTCAGTTGCACATCCCACGGCGAATCGATGGGATTGAAGCGCAACTTGCCGCGATAGGACTGGATGTCGACGTTGTTCACATCCTTGCCGCGCGTCGGGTTGGAGACGGTGCCGTCGCGGGTCAGGCGAATCGCCGAAAAACTGCCGAACAAGGCGTTGTCCACCAGCGGTCCGCTGATCAGGAAGCGGCCGTTCTGCGCGTTGTAATTGCCGGCGCCGAGCTCGAAGAAACCACGGGTTTCCTGGGTCGGATCGCGGGTGATCACGCGAATCGCACCGGCGCTGCTGTTGCGCCCGTAGAGCGTGCCTTGGGGGCCGCGCAGCACTTCGACGCGCTCGACATCGTTGAAGTCGAGCATCGAGGAAATCGCCCGTGGGATGTACAGGTCATCGGCGTACACCGCGACGGCGGACTCCTGGATCGGGTCGGTTTCGCCGATGCCGCGAATGCCGTAGGTCTGGGCGCTGTAGGAGATCGACTGGCGGCTGAGGGTCAGGTTCGGCACCTGCCCAGAGAGGTCGCGAATGCTTTTGATCTGCTTGTCGTCGAGGGTTTTCTCATCGAACGCCGAGATCGCCAGCGGCGTTTTTTGCAGGTCTTCGCTGTGGTGTTCAGCGGTGACCGTGACAACGGGGAGGGCACCATCCTTGGTGTTTTCATCGGCGTGGGCCGACAAGCCGAACAGGGCCAGCGAGACGGCCAGCGTCAGACGATTTGCAGTGAAGGTGTTGTGCATGGTGAGCCCCAGGTGTGTAAGTGCAGCGTTGGCGATGTCAGTTTTTTTTTAGGCAAAGCGTTGCCGGGGCCATGGTTTGAAAGCCATGGCGGCGGGGGCTTTAGCCGTTTTCAGGTTTTGGGTGTGGCGGTTGACCGTGGAGTGGTGTCGGCCGGAAAAACATGCAGTTCCGTGGGCCTCCACCTGGTCAGGGGTCGGTGATGGTTGTAACAATATTTGTATAATACGGCGCTGTAAAAGTCCGATTAGTTATAAGTTAATTATAAAAAATAGGCATTAAGTGTTGAGTTGAAATGCGTAAATCTGATGTTTATTTCTGGCGGAAAGCGCAACCCAATGTGGGAGCGAGCCTGCTCGCGAAAGCGGTGTATCAGGCAACATTAACGTCGACCGGTACGCCTTCTTCGCGAGCAGGCTCGCTCCCACATTGGATTGCGCTTGACTGACGGGTGTTGGGGGTTAATACCCGCGCTGTACGTTCGCCAGATTCTCCGGCGCCAAGCCATTGAGGAAGCGCTCAAGATTGGCCAGGAAACTGTCCGCAATCTCGTGCCGACTGTTGCTGGAAATCGCCGAAGTGTGCGGCGACAGGCGAACCCTCGGGTGAGAGTAGAGCGGATGTCCATCGGGCAACGGTTCCGGCTCGGTGACGTCCAGCGAAGCCAGGCCAATCGCGCCGCTGTCCAGCGCTTCAAGCAACGCCCCGTGATCGAGCAAACCACCCCGGGCAATGTTGATCAGGTGCAGCCCAGGCTTGGCGCTGGCCAGCACCGCACTGTTGACGATATGCCGCGTCGCACCGGTCAACGGCGCGGCCAGCACCAGGTGATCGGCACGGGCAAACAGGTCATGGATATCCCGCGCGGTCTCGACGCCTTCCACATCGAATGGCGTTTCACTCTGCCGCAACGCGACCACATTAATGCCCAATGCGTGGGCTTTGGTCGCGAGGCTGCGGCCAATCGCGCCGAAACCGAGAATCCCCAACGTGGTGCCCTTGAGCGGCGTCAGCGCGGTGAAATTCCACTGTGAGTCATGCACCCAGATGTCCGGCAGATGCTTGGCGGCAGCGAAGATCGCGGCCAGGGCGAACTCGGCGATGTTCTCGGCGGCGCTGCCGCGCGAAGTGGTGACTGGCGGGCCGTTGAACAGCCATTTCGGGTAGAAGTCGATGCCGGACGACACCACCTGAATCCACTTCAAACCATAGGGCCAACCCGGTGGCGGTGTATCCGGCGCCAGGTAACCACGCACGTTGATCGGCCGCGCCAGCAGAATGCTGACCTCGGCTGGCAAATCGCTGGGCACGCCGGCCGGCACGTCCAATACTTCGGCGCCCGGGTGCGTGAGGGCGAGGCGTTGGCGGATGACCTCGTTGAAATCTGTGTCCAGTTGGCTGGCGATCACGAGCTGGCTCATTGGCTGTCCTTTGGCTGGCGCTGGGCGAATACGGCTTTGCCGACGCCTTGCAGCACGGCGTCGTTTTGCGGGGTGTGGACGCGACTGCACAGCACATCGCGGTAATGCCGTTGCAGCGGATTGTGCCGCGACAAACCGGGGTTGCCGGACGCTTCAATGGCCAGCTCGACGGCGCGGATGGCGTTGCCGGTCACCAGGAATTTCAGCTGCGCGGCGTTACTCGTGGGTGTGCGGCCCTCGGCGGCGGCATCCAGCAGGCTGCGATTGGCGAACAGCAGCGTGTCGATGTGGCCGACGGTTTCCTGAAAACGCGGCAGGGTCGAGAGTGCCGCGCCGAGGTTGGACGGCTTGCGTTGTTCCAGCCAACCGACCAACCAGTCGCGGGCAGCTTGGGCAACGCCGTCATAAACCGATGACAGCAACACCGACATCCACAGGAAGCCATCGCCATCGAGTTCCGGTTGCGGCGCACTCCAGGGGCTGACGCTGACGGCGTGGTCCAGCGGCACCAGCACATTGTCGAACACCACTTCATGGCTGCACGTGGCGCGCATGCCCAAGTGATCCCAATCGTCGATGATGCTGATCCCCGGCGTGTCCTTGTGCACCAGCCAGGCGCCGACCAACGGGTCTTCATCGGTGCTGCGGGCCCAGACGCTGAACCACGTCAGGCCATGGCTGCCGGTGGAATAGATCTTGCGCCCGCTGATGCGCCAACCGGCGGACGTGCGCCGGGCAACCGTTGCCGGCAAACCACCGCGAGCCGGGGTGCCGAGGTCGGGCTCGACCCGCAGGGCATTGATCAGCGCGCCGTGCTCGACGGCGTCTTGGGCCACTTGCAGGCGCAGGGTTTCGGGCCAGGTTTTGCTGTCCTGAAGGCGCGTGTGCTGCAAGTACTGCATCACCAGGATCAACGCTGTCGAGGGTTCACCCTTGGCGATTGCGCTGATTGCCTTGCGTGCCTGAACCAGACTCGCGCCGCCACCGCCGAGGGCTTTGGGCACGGTCAGCGCGACCAGACCGTGCTCGTGCAGCAGCTTGAAATTGTCATGGGGGAAGGCGCCGCTTTCGTCATAGACGTGGGCCGTGGCGCCGAGTTGTGCGCCGAGGGTTTCCAGCAGCGCTTCGAAATTGGCCGCTTCGATAGAGCGCAGCGGCGGGGCGTGTTGAGAAGAAAGACTCATGATGGAATCACTCGATCAAAAGGTGAGAGCCGATAGTTGTATCAACGCAATCAACTGTGGCGAGGGAGCTTGCTCCCGCTGGGTCGCGAAGCGGCCCCCTGCATTTCTCCGTCGAACCGAGTTGTCTGGATTTACGACTGCTTCGCAGCCGAGCGGGAGCAAGCTCCCTCGCCACAGGGGTTGGTGTTTGGCCATGGAGTTCATATCGGCAACAACTTGAACTGCCGATCCCACAACGGCCCGACATCCAGTCGTTCACTCAACACCCCGGCATCAAAGAACAGATCCGCGACTTCCTGCTGCGAGGCAATTGCCTGGTCATCCACTTCGAGGACTTTCCACGGCTGGCTGCGGCTGTTGTACATGTCGAGGAACACTGCTTTGTCCACGCCCAACAACTGCGCGGATTTGCTCGCCCACGGCTCGGGGTTGTTGTTGATCCATTCCAGTGTGCGTGCGGTGCGTTGCACATAGTCCTGAATCGCCTGTTTGCGCAGCGGGTCTTCGAGGGCAGCGGGGCGGGCGGCCATCAGATAGTTGCCGGACAAATAACCCTGCGCAGTCTTCAACACCCGGGCACCGCTGCGGAATTTCGCCAGCTGGATAAACACCCCATAAATCACCCACGCATCGAGCTGACCGCTCTGGAACGCACTGAAACCGTCCTGCGGCGTGAGTGCAACTGCGGTGATGTCCTTCATGGTCAAGCCCTGTTCCTTCAGGGCCTTGATCAGGAAATAGTGCGAGGTAGTGGAACGCACGTACCCGACGCGTTTGCCACGCAACTGGCCGACGGATTCGAGTTTTGAATCCTTGGGAATCAGGAACACCTGGTTGTTCACGTCGCCCTGAATCACCGCGATCAGCTTCGGTTGGCGATGGCTCTGGATCGAGAAAATCGGCGGGATTTCGCTCATGGAACCGATGTCCAGGCTGCCCGAGGCCAGCGCTTCGACGATCAGGTTGCCACCGGCAAATTCCGCGTAATCGACCTTGTAAGGGCGGTTGGCGGTGCCGGCGTCTTCGGTGAAATACGATTCCTGCCCGCGATAGGTGGCGACGCCCAGGGTCACGTCCGAGAGCTGGGTGTTTTGCGCGAATGCACGCGGGCTCAAGCCGAGCGAGGACAACCCCAGCGCGCCGACGGCAATCGAACTGGCCGTCAGGAAGCCGCGACGATTGAACTGCCCCTGTGAGATGTTTTTCGTCATGGTCAGGCTCTGGTCAGATAGCGAGTTGCAAGGCGGTTTGCCCCAGCAGTTGTTCAACGGCGTGCAGCACCGGATCGGCTTCGGTGCGCACTAGCCAGTCCGGGCTGACCTCAGCGAAAGCCACGCTGCCGTCCCGGGCGATCACCACCACGGTCGGCTGCGGCAATTCCCAAGTGCCGGTGCCGGTGGTTTCGCCGATGCCCTTGCCCTTGGCCAGCGCGGCGTTGCGCGAGGCTTCATCGAAGCTGTAAAGAATGCCCAGGCGCCGGCCGAGCTGATTGTCCGGGTCGCTGGCTACTTGCAGGTCGAGGGTGTGGCGGGTCTTGATTTCGATCAGGCGCTCCGGCACTTGCGGGCTGACCGCCACCAGCGGCACCCCCAGTGCATGCAGTTGCGGATAGAGCCGGCGCTGGTAATAGGGCAGGGCGATGTTGCACGCCGGGCAGCCGGCGAAGCGGAAGAAAATCAGCACCGCTGGGCCGTTGACGAGCAATTCGTCGCGACTCAGGCTGCCACCTTCGACCTTCAGCAGGGTGAACGGCTCCAGCGTATCGCCGACCTTGACGAAATCGTCGACCCTGGCTTCATCCACCAGCCGTTGACGCTGATCGATATTGACTTGCAGGGCCGCCGGCTCCCAGGTCGCCACGCGTTCGGCATGCAGGTTCGCGAGCAGTTGATTGAGGGATTCGCTCATGCCACTGCCTCGCTTTTTTCGTGAACTTGAAGGGTGGCGTGACGGTTGGCGGGCACTTCCAGGCCCAGGTTGTCACGCAAGGTCGAGCCGCTGTACTCGTCGCGGAACAGACCGCGCTGTTGCAGCACCGGCACCACCAGTTCGGTGAAATATTGCAGGCCATCCGGCAGCAGCGAGTTGATGATGAAACCGTCGGCGGCGCCTTCTTCGAACCAGGTCTGCAAGGCATCGGCGACCTGCTCGGGCGTGCCGACGAAGTCTCGACGTGGTCGTGAGAAGCGCAGGGCGACTTGGCGCAAGGTCAGGCCTTCGTCCTTGGCCAATTGTTTGATCCGGTCAGACCCGCCTTTCTGGCTGTTGGAACCCAGATCACCCAGTTCGGGGAACGGTGCGTCCAATGGATACTGGCTGAAATCATGGTCATTGAACGGCCGGCCGAGCGCGACGATCGCATCCTCGATGCCCACCAGTTCCACCGCTTGCTGGTAACGGCTTTCGACTTCCGCTTCATCGCGGCCAACGATCGGGCGGATGCCCGGCAGGATCGACAGTTTCTGTGCATCCCGACCGAAGCTGCTGGCGCGTTGTTTCAGGTCCTTGTAGTAGGCGCGGGCTTCGTCGAAGGACTCGGGGCTGACGAAAATCGCATCGGAGTTCTCGGCGGCGAAATTGCGTCCGTCCTCCGAGGTGCCGGCCTGGAAAATCACCGGTTGACCTTGCTGAGAACGCGCAATGTTGAGCGGACCTTTCACAGAGAAAAATTCACCCTTGTGCTCCAGCGCGTGCAGTTTGCCGGGGGTAAAAAACTCGCCGCTTTGCTTGTTGTAGGCGAAGGCGTCGTCTTCCCAGGAATCCCACAAACCCTTGACCACATTCACGTGTTCCTTGGCGATGCGGTAGCGCACGGCATGCGGCGGATGCTCGGTCTTGCCAAAGTTATCGGCGGTGCCGCTGAGCCATGAGGTCACCACGTTCCAGCCGGCGCGACCGCCGCTGATGTGGTCTAGCGAGGCGAACTGCCGCGCGACCTGGAACGGTTCGGTGTAGCTGACGGTGACGGTCGCCACCAGGCCGATATGTTTTGTGGTGGCCGCCAGCGCCGAGAGGATGGTCAGTGGCTCGAAGCGATTGAGGTAGTGCGGGCTGGATTTTTCGTGGATGTGCAGGCTGTCGGCGATGAACACGAAGTCGAACTTCGCGCCTTCGGCCAGTTGCGTCTGCTGCTTGTAGAAATCGAAATTCACGCTGGCGTTTGGCTGCGCCTGCGGGTGGCGCCATTCGCCCCAGCCGTGGCCGACGCCATGCACCATCGCGCCGAGTTTCAATTGACGTTGTTTGCTCATGGTTCTACTCCTGAATTAGCGCGATGCCTGGGTGGTGGGGGCACGCTGGGCGTTGAAGCTCTTGTCGAAGCCTTGGGAGACGTCGATGTGTTTGGTCAGAATTCCTTCTTCCTGATAGATGTCCGCAGTGGTTTGCAGGCCTTTGATCACTGTGTCGTCGATGGCGACTGGCTGCATGTGCGTGCCCTTGGCCACGGCGACGTGCACGGCCAGCGGCAGGCCGGTGACCTTGGCCTGGGCGGCGGCGTATTCCTCGGGATGGTTGTTGGTCCAGCGGTAGGCGCGATCGACCCGCGCGACGAAATCGTCGAGTTGCTGGCGCTTGCCGGCGATCGCCTGGCTGGTGGCGGCGAGGTACAAATGGTTGGTCAGCAGCGAGTCGCCGCTGGCCAGAACCTTGGCCTGGCTCTGGGTGGTGGCAATCGTGGTGTACGGGTCCCAGGTCGACCAGGCATCGGCGCTGCCGTTGTCCAGCAGGATTCGCGACTCGCTCGGCAGCAGGTAGATGAACTGCACGTCGTGGGTGCTCAGGCCAACGCTGCGCAAGGCCTTGATCGCGAGGAAGTGGCCGATGGAACCGCGGGTGGTGACGATTCGCTTGCCCTTGAGGTCGCTGGCGTTGTTCAGCGGTGAATCCTTGAGCGCGAGGATCGCGGTGGTGTAGCGACCTTCGGCGTGGATGATGCTGACGACTTTCAGCGGTGCGCCGGCGCCGAGGGCGAACACGTAAGGCGCATCACCGAGGGCACCAATGTCCACCGCGCCGGCATTCAACGCCTCGCCTAACGGTGCGGCGGCGGGGAACTCGGAAAACTGGATTTCGTAGGGCACATCCTTCAATTCGCCGGAGACTTCCAGCAGCACTTTGATCGAGGATTTTTGATTGGCCACCAGCAGCGGTTGCAGGTCGGCGGCGTGACTGGCGGCGGTGAAGCCCAGAGTGCAGAAGAGGCTCAACAACAGTGGTTTGATTGACATGAGATGCTCCAGGCGAGTTGTTGTGCTTCGTATTGCCTCCGCCTGGAGAAGGGGTCGGTCTGGAGTTGACGTTATCTCTATAAAAAGCGCTTGGGAAAGTCTTTCTGGTTATATGCTAATTATTAAGTAAGCTGATTATTGTGATGTTAAATATGAAATAAATGCATTTAGTTGAGGCCGAAACACAAATCCCCTGTGGGAGCGAGCTTGCTCGCGAAGGCGGAGTGTCAGCCGACATCAATGTTGAATGGGAAACCGCTTTCGCGGGCAAGCCTCGCTCCCACAGGAGATCTTCGCCGAGTTCAATATTTGCATGCACAGCAAATCCCTTGTGGGAGCGAGCCTGCTCGCGAAGGCGGTGTGTCAGCCACCATCAATGTTGAATGTGAAATCGCTTTCGCGAGCAGGCTCGCTCCCACAGGATTTTGTTCAACTGTCAGAAGTTGTAGGCCAACCGCGTGTAGTAATACGCGCCGCCAAATCCAAACGGCGAAAACTGTCCGTATTTGTAGCCGCCGGCCCAGTCCTTGATGCCGTTTTTGTCCGGGTACACGTTGAACAGGTTATTCGCGCCCAACGCTACCGTCAGGTGCTTGGTCAGGTTGTAGGCCGCGTCCAGGTCGGTGATCCATTTGGCGCTGAATTTTCGGTCGTTCACCGGGTTGTTGTCGCCCTCGGTGTAGCTGCCAAAGCGGGTCAGCGCCAAGTTGAGGTTGTAGTCGGTCACCTTCCAGTTGGCGGCCAGGATCAGTTTCGATTGTGGTGTGGCGACAGTCAGATCCTTCTGCAAACGGCGGTCGAACAACTGGTAATTCGAGCCCAGGCTGGTGAGTTTGGCCGGGTTGTCCTGGAGTTTTTCGATCTTGGTCTGGTTCCAGTTGTAGGCGGCGCTCCAGCGCACCTGGCCGTACTCATCCAGTTGCTGGCGGTACTCGTTGATGATGTCGATGCCGCGTGTCCGGGTGTCGACCGCGTTGGTGTAGTACTGGGCGAACAGTCCCGGCGACAAGCCGTTGGCGACCAGAATCTGCGAAACCGCCGGACCGCCCAACAGGCTGGTGGACACGATGCGGTCGCGAATGCCGATCTGATAGAGGTCGGTGGTCAACCGGTAGTTGGCCGTGGGGTCGTAGGTGAAACCGAGGCTGTAGTTCAGGGATTTTTCCGGCTTGAGCTTTTCCGCGCCCAGGGCTTGAGCCTCCGGAGTGTCGACCGGCAACACCTTGACCGGCACCGAAACCTGCTCGCCATTGACCACGCCGCCGGAAGTGAAGGTCGATGAGGCATAAATGGTTTGCGCCAGGGACGGTGCGCGGAAGCCGTTATTGACCGTGCCGCGCAGGGCGAAGGCGTCGGTGATTTTGTAGCGGGTCGAGAATTTGCCGCTCCAGGTGCTGCCGATGTCCTGGGTGTAATGCTCATAACGCGCCGCCGTGCCGACGTACCATTTATCCGTCACGTCCAACCCCAGATCGACATAACTGGCGACGTTGCTGCGACTGATTTCCCCGGCGTCGGCGGTGCTCGTGCCGTTGTAGGAGGCCAGGCCCGGCAGCGGCGTACGGCCGGCAAACGGTCCGCTGGGGATCACATAATCACCGGGGGTGTAGGACGCGAAGTCACCGGGCTCAATCTGGTATTTCTCCCAGCGGTATTCGAAACCGAATGAGGTTTGCAGCGGATTTTTCAGGCCGATGTCCAAGCCGCGACTGAAGTCGAGGTTGTTGGTCCACTGATCGAAAATCTGCGAGGCCAGGTTGAACGAGGTCGGGCTGGTCGGCCCCAGGGACGGGTTGAGGGTGTTGTTGGCATTGAGTGTCGAGTCGTCCTCGCCCCAGGTCGAACTGGCGTCATAGTTCCAGCCGCCGACCTCGCCCTTGAAGCCGCCCGCCACCTGGAAGTCGATGGTGCGGTTGCGCCGTTGCGCGTGCACGCCGTCGGGGTAGGGCGTGTTTGGATCGCCGGCCAGGGACGTGATGTCGTTGGGGCGATAGTTGCCGGTGACCTTGGTGGTTTCCATGTAGCTGGCGGTGGAGAATGAGTAGAACTTCAGATCATCCTGAATGGGCAATTCGAGGTTATAGCTGGCGTTGGTGACCTTCTCCCGGCCCAGCCCGTAACTCGGGTTCCAGCCGTGGCGATTGACGGTCTGGTCGCGGCTGTCGGGGAAACCGGGTGATGAATAAAGATTGCCGGTGGCACTGCCGGTGCGGTCGAAAGGTTCCTGTTCCTTGCTGTCCAGCGCCAGATTGGCGAAGCCGTCATTCGGCAGCGCCAAACCATAGTTGGCCGTCTGGTGCACGGTGTCGCCATCGCCACTGCCGTAGCGTCCGAACGAGGTTTCGGCACTGCCGCCGCTGTCGTTTTCCTTGAGGATAATGTTGATCACCCCGGCGATGGCATCCGAGCCATATTGCGCGGAGGCGCCGTCGCGCAGCACCTCGATATGATCGATGGCCGAGACCGGAATCAGGTCGAGGTTGACCGGCACCGCCGCCGTGCCAATGCGCGCCAGGTTGTTGATCAGCGCGGTGTTGTGCCGGCGTTTGCCGTTGACCAGCACCAGCACCTGATCCCCGGACAGCCCGCGCATGGTCACGCCGCGCACCGACCAGGACGTCCCGCCGCCATTGATCGCCGGCAGGTTGAAGGAGGGCAGCAGGCGCGCGAGCAGTTCCTTGAGGCCAACCTTGCCGCTGGTTTGCAATTGCTCGGCGCTGATCACATCGATCGGCGAAGGGCTGTCGGTGATGGTGCGCGGTTGATTGCCGCGGTTGCCGGTCACCACAACGGTGCTCAGGGTTTTGTCCGGCTCACTGGTTTCGGCATGCACCTGGAGGCTTGCCGTCAGCAGGCTCAAGGCTGCGGCGGCGTAATAATCGTATTTCACTCGGGAGCTGGATGAGGTCATGACGCGAATTCCTGAAAGATTGCACGCACAGGCAAAAATACCGATCAGCTAAAAATCGCCCGCCAGACAGGCTCCCGTAGCAGCTGCCGAGGAACGAGGCTGCGTTCGGCTGCGAAGCAGTCGCCAAACCTGAGCACGCGGTCTGCCTGAAACACCGCGTCGCCTGATTTCACGACTGCTGCGCAGCCGAACGCAGCCTCGCAGGCTCGGCAGCTGCTACGGGAGGTGTGGTGGCTAGTTGATCGGCATTGGGTTGCCGGGTCTTTTCTTGGGGTTTGGGTCAGGCCGCGTTGGCGCGTTTTACCCGATGGGGAATGTCGTCATAAGCGATGAGCACCCGTTCCATGCGGCGCGGATAATCGCCGTAGTTGTAGACCGGGTAGTGCAGCGTCGAGCGGTTGTCCCAGAACGCCACGGAGTTTTCACGCCATTTGAAGCGCACCTGATGCTCGGGCTTGTTGAATTCCAGCAGCAGCCGATCGATCAGTTGCTTGCTCTTTTCCGGCGTCCAGCCGATCACCGAAGGGTTCTGCGAGAAGTTGATGAACAAACCGTCCTCGCCAGTTTCCGGGTGGGTGCGCACCAACGGATGCGCGAGGATTGGGTAGTCATAGCCGACCTTGTCCAGGGCCTTTTTGAAGTCGTGGACCACATACACGTCGTCGATTTCTGCGCGCAGGTCATCCGGCAAGGCGCGATACACCGCGCCAGTGTCGGCCCACAAGGTATCGCCGCCCACCGGTGGCAAATCCACGGCACGCAATATCGCGCCGAGGGTCGGGCGCAGCAGCCAACTGGTATCGGTGTGCCAACGGCCGCTGATCTTCGGGCCGTAAAGCTTGCGTTCATCCTGGGCTTGAATCAGGTGCGCTTGCGGTTGCGTCGGGTCGTTTTGCTGAGTGGTCGGGTGCACGTACAGCTCACCGAATTCCCGAGCGAAGGCGATTTGCTGTTCGGTGCTGATCACCTGGTCGCGGAAGAAAATCACTTTGTGTTCTAGCAGCAACTGGCGCAGTTCATCGCGCAGGGCAGGGGTCAGTGGCTGGCTCAAGTCGATCCCGGAGATTTCGGCGCCGATGGTCGGTTCCAGGCGGGTGGCCTGCAAGGTTGGTTGTGGCTGTAAATCAGTGCGGTGCAAGGCAGAAGGCATGGTGAAACTCCTCTCGGTTGTGGGTTCAGCCTCCGCCTGGAGAGGGGTCGGATGTTTGTGTGTGTGACGTGTTTTTGTAGCAGCTGTCGAGCAGCGCGAGGCTGCGTCCGGCGGCGAAGCCGTCGCAAACCCTGCTCACGCGGCTTGTCTGACACACCGCATAGTCTGATTTCACGACGGCTTCGCCGTCGAACGCAGCCTCGCGCTGCTCGGCAGCTGCTACAACGGGTTGTTGTTAGATCACAAAAAAGCCATGGGTGGCGTCGCGGGCCAGTTGCGCCACCAGGCCATATTCCCAATCCAGATAAGCTTGCATCGCTTCGCGTGGGCTGTCGGTGCCTTCGTACGGGCGGCGATAGCGGTCGATGCGCGGCGAGGCCAGGTGCGTTTCGCCTTCCTCCAGCGGCAGTTGCGCGGCAATCCAGCTGGCCGTACCGCCCTTGAGCAGGAACACCGGTTTGCCGGTCAGGGCCTCGACGTCAGCCACGGCCAGCCGCGCCAATTGGCTGCTGCCACAGGTCAGGACGTAGCGTTCCGCCTTGGGCACATTGGCCAGCGCTTCACGCAATTGCCCGCGCAATGCCCACCACGCGCCGGGGATATGGCGTTTGACATAGTTGGCGCTGCTGGTGAAATCCAGCACCACGCTGTCGCCATGGGTCAGCCATTCGGCCAGGGTTTCGGGGCTGATTTCCTCGGCTTGCCGGGGTGCGGGGACCGGCGCCTGCCAGGCACCTTTTTCGCTGAAATGCGCAGGCTGCGCATCGTCCAGCACATGCACCTCCCAACCCAGCTGCGACAGCCAGGAGGCCGACATGTTGGCGCGCACGCCGTCGTCATCCACCAGCACCAGACGTGCGCCGCGCACACTGGCGAAGTGATCGGTTTCCTGCACCAGTTGGCCGCCGGGTGTCGAGCGCGCAGCGGGCAGGTGACCCGCTTCGAATTCTTCCGGCGTACGCACATCGAACAGATAAGTGCTGCGGGTCGATTCCTGCTGCCAGCGCTGAAGATCAGCCAGGCTGGCGCGGCCAACCAAAGCCTTGTCGGCGACGCGACGGGCGTCCTGGGCGGCAATGTGGCGGTGTTCTTCGCTGGTCGGCGCAAACCGGCGCGACTGGCCGTGTTGCAGTTGTTGACCGGCGAGGGTCCAGCCGATGGTGCCGTTGCGCAACGCCGACACCGGGTTCGGAATGCCTGAGTTGATCAGCGATTGAGTGCCGATAATGCTGCGGGTACGCCCGGCGCAGTTGACGATGATCCGCGTCGTCGGGTCCGGCGCCAGTTCGCGGGCACGCAACACCAGTTCCGCGCCGGGGACGCTGATGCCGGTGGGAATGCTCATGGTCTGGTATTCATCGAAGCGCCGGGCATCCAGCACCACCACGTCGGCTTCGCTGTCGAGCAGCGCCTGAACCTCTTCCGCCGCCAGGGACGGCGTATGGCGATGGCTCTCTACCAGTTCACCAAAGGCTTTGCTCGGCACGTTGACGTCGATAAACAACTCGCCACCGGCGCGGCGCCAACCGTCCAGGCCACCTTCCAGCAGCGCGACATTCACATAGCCCAAACCTTGCAGGCGCTGTGCGGCGATCTGCGCCAACCCTTCGCCGTTGTCGTAGACCGTCACGGCGGTGTCGAGCCGTGGAATCCGCGAGTACACCTCCAGCTCAAGTTTCGACAAGGGAATATTGGCCGCGAACAACGGGTGCGCCTCGGCGAAAGGCGCCTCTTCACGCACATCCACGAGGGCCAGTTCTTCCTTCTTCAGCAGAGCCTTGCGAATGTCGGCGAAGGTGCGGGTCAGTACGTTGCTCATAGGGCTTGGCTCTCTTTGGACAGATCCCAGATGTTGGGGAGAAAGGCGTTGGAATAACCGGAGATAAACAGTTTCTCGCTGCCGTCGGGCTGATACACCGCGCGGCGCACGGCACCGATGTTGGCGCCGTAGACATGGATGCTGATCGAGACCTGATCTTCAAACGCGTTGCTGACTTGATGGATGTCGCCAATCTTCGGCGACACGGCTTCGACCTGACCGGGTTGCAGCTGAATCCGGTTGCCCTCGGGCACCAGCGTGCCGTCGGTGTGGCGGGCGAAACCCTGGGAATACTCCGCGCCGCGCAACATGCCGATCAGGCCCCAGACCCGATGATCGTGGATCGGCGTGCGTTGTCCCGGCCCCCAGACAAAACTGACCACACTGAAACGCTGCCGCGAATCGGCGTGCAGCAGGTATTGCTGATAGCGCTCCGGGTCGGGGCGGGCAAAATCTTCCGGCAGCCAGTCGTCATGGCTGACCAGTTGGCCGAGCAGTTTGCCGCCGCGATGCAACAGGTCACCCTCGCGCGGGTTGCTGTCGATCAATTCCGCCAGGGCGCCTATGAATGCTCTGAGTCTCTCCGGGTGTCGGGCCTGGGTCATGGCGATTCCATCGTTGGTTTCGAAGGTTGTTGTGGTTATCTAAGCATAATGATTGGTCTTAATATGCAATTTTTATATGATTAGGTTATAGCTGAAAGGAATTTAGAACCCATCTGAATAGCGTTAGACGTTATCGATAGAGGCACACGTACGCTGCGGGCTATCCAGATGCCAGCAATGGAACTATGCTTTTCAGACATCTTATTGACTGTTCTCTATGTGCGGCCCAAATGAAAATTGATGATATCGATGCCTTCGTCGAAGTGATCCGTTGCCAGTCCATCAGCCATGCCGCCGAGTCGTTGCAACTGACTCAACCCGCGATTACCCGGCGGGTGCAGAACTTCGAGCAAGCGTTGGGCGTGGAATTGTTCGACCGCAACACCAAACCGCTCAAGCCTACTTTGATCGGAACCCGGGTGTATGAACAGTGCCGTTTGATCCTTCGGGAGATGGACGCATTGCGTGAACTCGTGGCGACGGACGCACCGCCCACCGGGCTGCTGCGCCTGGGCGTGCCGCAGACCATCGGCGACGTGGTGCTGCTCGATGCCCTCAAGCATCTGCGTGTCGAATACCCGGAATTGCGCGCCCAGGTTGCGACGGGCTGGGGCAGTCAATTGGTCGGCAAGATCGAACGCGGTGAACTCGACGCGGCGGCAGCGCTGTTCCCGGCGGGCAAGATTTTCCCGGACAACATCGTCGGCGAGTCCATCGGCAAGATGGAACTGGTGGTGGTCTGCGCCAAGTCCGAGGTGCCCAAGCGTCCATGCAAACTGGCCGACGTTTACCAGAGTGGATGGATTCTCAATCCCGACGGTTGTGGTTTCCGTGCCGGTTTGCAGCGGACCTTGTCGGATCAAGGCCTGGCGCTGCGGGTCAATCTGGAAACCTTCGGTACTGAATTACAGTTGGGCCTGGTCGCCGATGGACTGGGCCTTGGCCTGGTGCCGCGTCCGCTGCTGGAACGCAGTGCGCATTTCGATCAGTTGGCGGTGGTGCCGCTCAAGGATTTCAAACCGGTGATGGACCTGTGGCTGATCTACCCGCACTTCCTCGGCAACCTGCAAGGGCCGGTGGATGCCTTTGGCAAACTGGTCGCCGGCTCGCTGCAGAAGATCAAGAGCGCCGCATGACGGAGGGCTTAAGACATAAAAAAAAATGATAATTAGCTTAGATTAAAATGTGCTTTTTATTATTTTTTTGCTTCCCATAGGCTGGCTGCAATTCTTAAGGCCATCCAGGAAGTTTTGCCATGAGCAGCGTCAGCCCGTTGTCCAGTGTCTCGAAAAATGTTCGCCAGCGCGTCACCCCTGAAGAATGGGAAGTACGGGTCAAACTGGCCGCGGCCTATCGGCTGGCGGCGTTGTTCAAGTGGACCGACCACATCTACACGCACTTTTCCGCACGGGTGCCGGGGCCTGAAGAGCATTTCCTGATCAACGCCTTCGGGCTGCTGTTCGATGAAATCAGCGCCTCCAACCTGGTCAAGGTCGACCTCGACGGCACCATCGTCGACGACCCGACCGGCCTCGGCATCAACTACGCCGGCTACGTGATTCACAGCGCCATCCACGGCGCGCGTCCCGACCTGCAAGCCGTCCTGCACACCCACACCCGCGACGGCATCGCGGTTTCGGCTCAGCGCGACGGGCTGTTGCCGATCTCCCAGCATTCCATCGCTTTTTCCGGGCGAGTGGCCTATCACGGTTACGAAGGCATCGCCCTGGACCTCGACGAGCGTGAGCGGCTGGTGGCGGACCTGGGGGATAAAAGCGTGTTGATCCTGCGTAATCACGGTTTGCTGACGGCGGGTGTCAGCGTCGAGCACGCGTTCCAGCAACTGCAGAGCCTGGAGCGTGCCTGCAATATCCAGATCGCGGCCCAGGCCGGGGGCAATGCCGAACTGGTGTTCCCGCCGGCCGAAGTGGTGGCCAAGGTCGAGCAGCAGGCGGAGGCATTCAAGAGTGGAACTGGGCCGGGCGTGGCGCGGCACTGGAATGCGCTTATTCGGCAACTGGAACGGACTGATACCGCTTATAAAGATTGAATTCAACACCACACCCCCTGTGGGAGCGGGCTTGCTCGCGAAGGCGGTGTGTCAGGCACTATTGATTTCGACTGACCCACCGCCTTCGCGAGCAAGCCCGCTCCCACAGGGGGATTATTTATGGCTCGCGATCCGCCAGCTCTTCCAGCAAATCCGCCGAAGGCACAAAGAACAACCCACCCGTGACCGCCGTGCTGAAATCCAGCAAGCGGTCATAGTTGCCCGCAGGCCGGCCGACAAACATGTTCTCCAGCATCAGCTCAATCGGCTCGGGCGAGCGCGCATAGCCGATGAAATACGTGCCGAATTCGCCCGCGCCAGGCCGGCCGAACGGCATGTTGTCACGCAGGATTTTCACTTCCTGGCCGTCCTGGGTGATGGTGGTCAAGGCGCTGTGGGAATTGCTTGGCTTGGCCGCATCATCGAGTTCGATATCCGACAGTTTGGTCCGCCCGATCACGCGTTCCTGCGCCTCGACGGACAGCGCGTTCCACGCGTCCATCTTGTGCAAATACTTCTGCACCAGCACGTAGCTGCCGCCGGCAAACGCCGGGTCTTCGTCACCAATGAGGGTGAATTTGGCCATGTGCCGATCATCCGGGTTTTCCGTACCGTCGACAAAACCGATGATGCTGCGCATATCGAAATAGCGGAAACCCTGGACCTCATCGACCACCGACACCGCGTCGCCCAGCGCCGAGAGCAACTGCGTCGCCAGTTCGAAACACAGGTCCATCTGGTCCGCACGAATGTGCAGCAGGATGTCCCCCGGCGTTGCCACCGCGCGGCGTCCGTCGTCTCCGAATTCACGAAAGGGGTGCAGCGCATTCGGGCGCGGGGTGCCGAAGAGTGTGTCCCAGGCGCTGGAACCAAAGCCGCAAACGCAGGACAGGTAACCGGTCGGCACGCGTTTGCCGACGGAGCGGGTGAGGGCGGCGATATCGCCGCACCAGCCGCGAACTTTTTCCGCGGCATCGCTGCCGGGTGCCACGGTGGCGACGATGAAAATCGCGCTTTTGGTGATCGGGGCACAAACGGCTTGAGGATCAGGCGTCGGGTTGGTCATGGTGTGAGCACTGTCGTTGATGCGAAGTGCAAAGACAGTAGCAGGATAGAGGCTGTGAATCAGCCTTTGAGATGCTGCGACCGGCTCGCGAAAGTGTCTTGTCAGTCACCAGCAATGTTGACTGTGAAATCGCTATCGCGAGCAAGCTCGCTCCCACAGGGGAGTGGCTTTGTCTGCGATGGGGGCTTTACGCAGGGCAAATGTGGGAGCGAGCTTGCTCGCGATGAGGCCAGCTAAGTCAAAATCAATGCCGCCTGTCAGGCCGCCTTCGCGAGCAAGCCCGCTCCCACAGTGGTTTGTGGTGGTACAAAAAATTTGCATGCACCAGAGATCCCCTGTGGGAGCGGGCTTGCTCGCGAAGGGGTCCTCACATCCAACAACGAATCAAACCGCTTACGCGACTTTCTCCGCCGCCTGCCGCTCCCGCTCAGCCACCAACTGACGAACCAGCGGGATCAGACGCTTGCCATAGTCGATAGCGTCATTAAGCGGATCGAAGCCGCGAATCAGGAACGTGGTGATACCCAGGTCGTAGTAATCGAGCAGCGCTTCGGCAACCTGTTCCGGCGTACCCACCAGCGAGGTCGAATTACCTTGCGCCCCAAGCAACCCGGCAATCCCGGTCCACAGCCGCTTATCCAGCCGCGAGCCTTGCGCCGCAGCCGCCAACAACCGCCGGGAGCCTTCGTTCGGCGGTTCGCGGCGCACGAAGCCATTCTTTTCCGCCAAAGCCGTAGCCTGTTCCAGAATGCTTTCGGCACGCTCCCAGGCCTGCGCTTCGGTGTCCGCCAGGATCGGGCGCAGCGACAGGCTGAAGCGAATACTGCGCCCATGCTTCGCCGCTTCGGCACGCACCTGGTTCACCACTTCACGCACCTGTTCGTAGGTTTCACCCCACAGTGCGTACACGTCCGCATGCTTGCCCGCCACCGCGATGGCCGCTGCCGACGAACCGCCGAAATACAGCGGAATGTGTGGCTGCTGCGGCGACTTCACCGCCGAGTGCGCGCCTTCGACCTGGTAGTACTTGCCCTGATAGTCGAAGGGCTTCTCGCTGGTCCATTCCTGGCGCAACACATCGAGGTATTCATCGGTGCGGGCGTAGCGCTCGTCCTTGCCGATGTAGCTGCCATCGGCCCGCAGTTCGCGATCATCGCCACCGGTAATGATGTGCACGGCGGTGCGGCCGCCATTGAACACATCGAGGGTATTGAACTGTCTCGCGGCCAGGGTCGGCGCGGCGAAGCCCGGGCGATGCGCGATCAGGAACTTGAGGTTTTTCGTCACGCTGGCAGCGTGGGAGGCAATCAGCGTGCTGTCCGGGCTGTTGGAGTGGAACGCCACCAGCGCACGGTCGAACCCGGCCTCGTCATGGGCGCGGGCGACGGTTTCCACATAGTCGGGTTGCAACACCGGACCGCTGCGCGGATGGATCTCCGAAGAATGGTGGCCGCCGATGTAGCCGATAAATTCGATGCTCATGCTGAGTTCCTTGTCTTTAGATAGAGATAGGCGTGATTCACCTCCACCGGGCAAGGGGTCGGTCCGTGGTGTCGAAAGTAGGCGCTGCGAGGGCGGGCTGTGAAATGCCGTTTTGTTCTAAGTTAATTATTAATTTAATGAATCATAAGAAATTACAGATATCAGCAATCCGCATTTTAATCGGAGTCAGAGATGCACGCCGCGAAGGGCGCGGGCTGAACGCTTTAATTATGCAAATAATTTATCTGGATAGTGTTCTATCTGATTTTTAATCATATTAGGTTATTCCTAAAAAGAATTTCACTGGCGTTTTTTATGCGAATAGCATGAATCCGAAGCCATGATTTTGATGAGGAAGGAAGCCTGATGACCGAAAAGACCTTCGATACACCGAGCGCCAGCAGCTCATTTTCCGTCAACAAGGCGATTGATAGCCCACGTGCGTCGCGGCTGATCCCCAACTGGCTGAGCAATTGGCGGACCCCTGAAGTCTTCCTGCGCTTGCTCAGCCCGATTGCGCTGCTGCTGTTATGGGAGTTGGCCTCGCAGTTCGGCCTGATCCCGCAACGGGTCATCGCCGCGCCGTCACAGATTGGCGGCACGCTGTGGGCGATGATCGTCTCCGGTGAGCTGGGCAAGCATTTGCTGGTATCCCTGCAGCGTGCGCTGTTGGGCTTGAGCATCGGGGTCAGCGTTGGCGTGGTCGCGGCGCTGATCACCGGCCTGTCGAAGCGCGGCGAGGTGATCCTCGATTCGCCGATGCAAATGCTGCGCACCATTCCTTCACTGGCGCTCGTGCCGCTGTTCATCCTCTGGTTCGGCATCGGCGAGTTCACCAAAATCGCGCTGATCGTCACCGGCACCACCTTCCCGGTGTACCTCAATCTGTTCTCCGGCATTCGCAACATCGACCCCAAATTGATCGAGGCCGCCAACACCCTCGGCCTGAATCGTCGCGAGTTGATCTGGCACGTGATCCTGCCGGGCTCCTTGCCTTCGTTCTTTGTCGGCTTGCGGTATTCGTTGGGGATTTCCTGGCTGGCCCTGGTGTTCGTCGAGCAGATCAACACCACCGCCGGCATCGGTTTCCTGGCCAGCGATGCCCGGGACTTCATGCGCACCGACGTGATCGTTATCTGCCTATTGATTTACAGCGTCCTCGGTTTGTTGATCGACGGACTGATCCGCACGCTGGAGCGTTTCGCCCTGGCCTGGCGCCCATCTTTTGTGAGGAACTGACATGTCGAACGTCGATATTCTGGACGCACCATCAACAGCGCCCGTGCAACTGCGCAATGTAGTACGCCAGTTCGGTCAGCAACGGGTCATCGATGGCCTGGACCTGGACATCGCACCGGGCGAGTTCGTCGCGTTGCTCGGGGCCAGCGGTTCCGGCAAGACCACGTTATTGCGCAGCCTGGCCGGGCTCGACAGCATCGACAGCGGCCAGTTGCGCGTGCCGAAAGCCCGGGCGGCGGTGTTCCAGGAGCCACGTTTGATGCCCTGGAAGCGCGCCTGGAAAAACGTGGTCCTCGGCCTGCACATCCCGAATGCCAAGGAGCGCGCAGTGCAAGCCTTGACCGAAGTCGGGCTGGCCCATCGCCTGGAAGCCTACCCGGCAACCCTTTCCGGCGGAGAAGCGCAGCGAGTGGCGCTGGCCCGTGGCCTGGTGCGCGAGCCCAAGCTGTTGCTGCTCGACGAACCGTTCGCCGCCCTCGATGCCCTGACCCGGATCAAGATGCATCGGTTGATCATCGAACTGTGGCGCAAACACACGCCGGCGGTGCTGCTGGTGACCCACGATGTGGACGAAGCGATCCTGCTCGCCGACCGGGTCATCGTGTTGGCCAACGGCAAGATTGCCGAGCAGTTGACCATCGACTTGCCCCGCGCTCGCGACACCGGGCAGGACGGTTTCCAGGCCATCCGCGCACGCTTGCTGAGCTTGTTGGGTGTGGAAGTGGAAAGCGCTGCGGTGGCTGAACGTCAACCGGTGCTTCGGCGGTTTGCCCATGCTTGATCGACCTCTATGGAAATTGGCGATGCTGTTGCTGTCAGGTGCCGCGCTGTTGCTGGGTGGCTGCGGTGATGCCGTCGAGTCAAAACCCCAGGCGGACTTGTCCAGCGTCAAACTGATCCTCGGCGATCAAGCCAAGGGCCTGCGCACGGTGGTCGAAGCGGCCAATGCGCTGGAGGGCATTCCGTACAAGGTCGAGTGGGCCAACTTCCAGGGCGCCGCGCCGTTGTTCGAAGCCTTGCGCGCCGGTGCTGTCGATCTGGCCCCGGCCGGTGATACGCCGGTGCTCGCGGCCGCCACCGGTGGCACGCCGCTGCGCATCGTCGCGGTACGTCGCAGTCAATCACGAGGCATCGGGATTCTGGTGCCGCAGGATTCGCCGATTCACAGCGTCGCCGATCTGAAAGGTCGCAACGTGGTGGTGTCTTCGGCCCGGGGCAGCATTTCCCAGTACCTGTTGATTCGCGCACTGGCCAACGCCGGGGTCGATGAAAAGGACGTCAACGTCGGTTTCGTCCTGCCCACCGACGCCTTGTCCGCGTTCAACGCCGGCAAGATCGAAGCCTGGGCCACGTTTGGTATCTACCAGGCGTTTGCCGAGCAGCAGGGCGCCCGGGTGTTGATCAGCGGCGAAGGCATCAACACCGGACTGACGTTTATCACGGCCTCGGATGAAGTACTCACCGACCCGCTCAAACGCCAGGCCCTCAGCGACGTCTTGCAGCGTTTCGCCAAGGCCTTCGAATGGGCCCGGCAAAACCCCGACGAGTACGCGCGGGTGTTCGCCAAGGCCAACGATGTGCCGCTGGAAGTCTCGCAGCGGCTGCGCAGTTGGGGCGACGAGGCGCTGGTGCCGGTCGAGCCACGGGATGTCCAGGCCTTGCAGCAGGTTGACGATTTATTCGTCGAGAAGAAGATCTTTCCGCACCGTGTGGACGTCGAAAAATTCACCGATGCGCAGGTGTTTTCCAGTGAGTCATTGGCGCTGAGTCGAAGCACTTCCGCCCAATAAATCCGGGCTGATCCTCAATAACGCTCCTGTCTCGGACAGGGGCGTTTTTGTGCTTCTGAACCGGCAAAAGCCTGGATGAAGCGAACCTAAGCTAATGCTAAAAAGATATTTATTACGAGTTTTTAAGATCGTTTAGCTTGGATGCATCGCCACACAAAACAGCGTTTCACATGGGAGTGAATCATGCCGCATCCACTGGACATCACCACCTTGCCGACCCTCGACCTGTCATTGCTCGACGGCACCCCGGCACAACGCCAGGGCTTTCTCGACGACCTGCGCCACGCCGCCCGGGACGTGGGTTTTTTCTACCTGACCGGGCATGGCATCGACAGCCATTTGCTGAGCCAGGTGCAGGGTCACGCTCGCCAATTCTTTGCCTTGCCTGACAGCGAAAAAACCGCGGTCGGCATGATCAACTCACCACACTTTCGCGGCTACAACCGCGCCGCTTCGGAGATCACTCGTGGCAAGCCTGACTTGCGCGAACAGTTCGATCTGGGCGCCGAGCGAGACGTATTGCCGCAAGATGAAAACAGCCCGTTCTGGGAGCGCCTGCAAGGCCCCAATCAATGGCCGGCCACACTGCCGTCGCTCAAGCCGTTGCTGCTGGATTGGCAGCAAGCGATGACCCGCATGTCCCTGCGCCTGCTACAGGCTTTCGCCCAGGCGCTGGCGTTGCCACACGACGCGTTCGACCGCTTGTACGGCGACAAGCCCAACGAGCACATCAAGCTGATGCGTTATCCGGGGCAGGGGCCTGGCGGCAGCCATCAAGGCGTCGGCGCACACAAGGATTCGGGTTTCCTGAGCTTCCTGCTGCAAGACCAGCAGGCAGGTTTGCAAGTCGAAATCGAAGAGGGCCGCTGGATCGATGCGCTGCCTCGGGACAACACCCTGGTGGTGAACATTGGCGAATTGCTGGAGCTGGCCACCAACGGTTATCTGCGCGCCACGGTGCACCGCGTGGTGTCGCCGCCCAAGGGCAGCGAGCGCTTGTCGATTGCGTTTTTCCTCGGCGCGCAACTCGATGCGGTGGTGCCGCTGTATCCCTTGCCCACCGCGTTGTTGCGCGAAGCGCGGGGCCCGGCGAGTGATCCGGACAATCCGTTGTTTCGTGACGTGGGCTGGAACTACCTCAAGGGCCGCCTGCGTTCGCATCCCGATGTCGCCCAGCGTTTTTACGCCGATGCACTGATCCCCAAAGCACTGTCTGCCTAATCAAAAAGGACTGCGAACATGTTGAAAAAAACAGGATTGACCCTGGCCGTGCTCGGGGCTCTGGTGACCTCTTTCAGTGCCTTGGCCGTGGAGCCATTGCGCGTTGCAGCGGACCCGGTGCCCCACGCGCAGATTCTGGCGTTCGTGCAAAAGCTCGACCCAAAACTGAACCTCAAGGTGATCGAGATCCCCAACGGCGTGAACTCCAATGAGTTGCTGGTGCACGGCGATGTCGATGCCAATTACTTCCAGCACTTGCCGTACCTGAAGTCCCAGGAACAGGCCCTCGGCGAAAAACTCGCGGTGGCGGCGACCGTGCATATCGAGCCGCTGGGGATCTATTCCCATCGACACAAGACCTTCGCCCAGGTCCCGCAACAAGGCACCGTGGCCGTGCCGAATAACGTCACCAACCTCAGCCGCGCCTTGTACCTGTTGCAGGACAACGGCCTGATCAAACTCAAGGCCGGTTTCAACGACCCGGCCACCGATCAGGCAACGCCCAAGGACATTGCCGAGAACCCGAAACATCTGAAGATCCTCGAAATCGAGTCGCCACAAATCCCGCGTGCCCTGGATGACGTGGACCTGGCAGTGATCAACGGTAACTACGCGCTGGAGGCCGGTCTGTCGCCGGCCAAGGATGCGCTGGGGCTGGAGAGGGCCGAGCACAACCCTTACGCGAATATCCTGGTGACCACGCCAAAATTGCAGGACGACCCACGGATCAAGCAACTGGCCAAGGACCTGACGTCGCCGGAAGTGGCCAAGTTCATCACCGATAACTTTGCCGGCTCGGTAATCCCGGTGGTGCCGGTGAGCGTCGCGGCCAACAAGCCATGATCGTCGTCGAGCAGTTGAGCAAAACCTACGGAGCAGGGCAGGCACCGGCGCTGGAACAGGTGTCGCTGAGCATTCCCGATGGCGCGATCTACGGGATCCTGGGGCGCAGCGGGGCGGGCAAATCGACGCTGCTGCGTTGCCTCAATCTGCTCGAACGGCCCAGCGCCGGGCGCATTCTGCTGGACGGCGAGGACCTGACGGCGTTGTCCGACATCGAACTGCGCCGCCAGCGCCAACGCATCGGCATGATCTTCCAGGGCTTCAACCTGCTGCACTCACGCAACGTGTTCGACAACATCGCCGTACCGCTGGAAATCGCCCGCGTCGGTAAAGCGCAGCGTCATGCACGGGTCAAGGAATTGCTGGATCTGGTGGGCCTGAGCGACAAGGCCCTGGCGTTTCCCTCGCAACTGTCCGGCGGGCAGAAACAACGGGTGGGCATTGCCCGGGCCTTGGCGGCGCGACCGGCGTATCTGCTGTCGGACGAAGCCACCAGCGCCCTCGACCCGGAAACCACTGCTTCGATTCTTGAATTGCTGCGCGACATCAATCGCCAGTTGGGCCTGACCATCGTGCTGATCACCCATGAGCTGGACGTGGTCAAATCGATTTGCGATCACGCTGCTTCGCTGGCCCACGGCCGATTGGTCGAGGCCGGGCCGATTACCGAATTACTGGCCAATCCGGATTCCAGCCTTGGTCGCTCACTGCTGCCGGGCTACAGCACACCGTTGGGCAGCGATGCCCTCGACCTGAGTTTTTTCGACAACCTGTTGGCCACCCCGGTACTTAACGAACTCAAGCAACACGGCGTGGAACTGGACTTATTGGCCAGCGGCGTCGAGTCCATTGGCGGACGACGCGTGGGGCGCCTGCGCGTGGCGTTCCGGCAGCCTGCGGATGAGCCGAAATTGAACCAGGTGGTGGCGTTTCTCAAGCAACGTGGGGTCAGGGTGGAGCGCTCATGAACCGTGTGATCGACTGGAACGAAATCTTGCAACTGGTGCTCACGGCCACCGGCGAAACCCTGTACATGGTCCTGTTGGCGGGTTTGTTCACCTTGCTGATCGGCTTGCCGCTCGGCGTGTTGCTGTTCATCAGCCGCAGCGGCGGCTTGTTCCCGATGCCGCGACTCAACAAAGGCCTGGGCAGTCTGGTCAACCTGGGGCGCTCGCTGCCCTTCGTGGTGATGCTGATTGCCCTGATCCCGCTGACCCGGCTGGTGGTCGGCACGACTTTGGGCAGCACCGCCGCCGTGGTGCCGATCACCATCGGCGCCTTTCCGTTCTTCGCGCGCATCGTCGAAAACGCTCTGGACGAAGTGGATAAGGGCCGCATCGAAGCGATCCTCGCCATGGGCGGTGACATCTGGCATGTGATTTTTAAAGTGCTGTTGCCCGAAGCGCTGCCGGCGTTGCTGGCGGGCATCACGCTGACGCTGGTGATGCTGATCGGCTTTTCTTCCATGGCCGGGGTCATCGGTGGCGGTGGACTCGGTGACTTGGCGATTCGCTACGGCTACCAGCGTTTCAATAACCAGGTGATGGTCGCCACGGTGGTGGTGCTGGTGATTCTGGTGCAGAGCGTGCAAAGCCTTGGCGATCGGTTGGTTCGCTCGTTGGCGCACCGTCGATGAGGCCGCTGGCCGTGGCGCCCGAGCCACTGATTCGTGTGCGTGAACTGAGCAAAACCTTTGGCGCCAGCCGCGCGCTGGATCGGGTCAGCCTGGAAATTTATCCCGCCGAAGTGGTGGCGCTGCTGGGCGCCAACGGCGCGGGCAAATCGACTCTGGTGAAGATTCTTGGTGGCAGTCAGGCCGCCGATTCCGGTGAGCTGTGGGTCGATGGTCAGCCCCGGCATTTTGCCTCGCCACTCTCGGCGCGGCGGGTCGGGATTGTCGCGGTGCATCAGCAGGTCAACGACGGCATCGCCCCCGGTTTGAGCGTGGCGGAAAATCTCTTGCTCGATGAGCTCTGCCAGCCCGGCGCGGACTTCTGGCTCAACCGCAAGCGCCTGTTCGAACGGGCCGCGAGCATCGCTGCCGGCCTTGGGCTGGAGTTGCCATTGGAGCAACCGATCGAACGTCTCGGCCAGGCTGAACGGCAGCTGGTGGTGCTGGCCCGGGCTTTCGCCTTGCAACCGCGCTTGCTGATACTCGATGAACCGACGGCGGCTTTGTCGGATGTCGAAGCCCAGCGGTTGTTCGGTTTGATCGACACCTTGCGCAGTCGCGGGGTGGCGATTCTGTACATCTCCCATCGATTGTCTGATCTGCAGCGGGTCGCCGACCGCGCCATCGTCCTGCGTGACGGGCAACTGGCCGGCGAATTCAGCGCCCGGCAGTTGCCCGAAGCGGTCGAGGCCATGCTCGGGCATGCGCTGGACACCCATGTTTATGAACCGCGCACGGCGGGGCGGGAAGTCCTGTCTTTGCTTGGGGCGAAAATCGCTCCGCAAAAGCAGGCCTTCGATTTGACCCTGTGCGAAAGCGAAGTGGTGGTGCTCACCGGATTGCTCGGTGCCGGCAAAACCGAGATCGCCGAAGTACTGTTTGGTCTGCGTGACGCGGCGGCCGGCACGTTGCAACTGGATGGCGTGGATTGGCAACCGGGCTCACCACGGGACGCGATTCGCAGCGGTGTGTTTTTCGCCGCCGAGGATCGCGCCAGCCAGTCGTTGATCGCCGATTTCTCCCTGCGCCGCACCCTGACCTTACCGTTCCTCGAACGCTTCACCCGTGGCGGTTTTATCCGCAACCGGGCGGAAGCTGCGGCGGTGGAAGCGCAAGTCGCGGCACTCGGGATCAAGACGGCCGGTATCGACGTGCCGATGAGTGCTCTGTCGGGCGGCAACCAGCAGAAAGTCGTGCTGGGCCGCTGGCTGTTGGGGGAAGGGCGGGTATTAATTCTTGATGAGCCGTTCCAGGGTGTCGACGTGCGCGCCCGTCGCGAGATCGGCCAATTGCTGCGCGACAGTGCCGCTGGCCGCGCCACCCTGGTGATCTGCGCTGATGTCGACGAAGCCCTGGAAATCGCCGACCGGATTCTGTTGGTGCGCGATCACGCCGTGGTCGCCGAATACCCCCGCGCGGGCCTGAGCCGCGCCACGCTGGTGGCCGCGCTGGCCGGCGTCGAGGCCACAGTTTCACCTGTTCAAGCCACGCCAAGGAGTAGAGCGAGTGCCTGATTCGAGTTCGTTGTTATCGACCGCCCCCGCACCAGGGGAGCGTCTGCTGCAAGCGCTGATTCGCTATGGATTGCTCTGGGTGCTGGCGCTGATCGTGGTGTTTTTCAGCTTCGCGGAACCGGCATTCCTGCGGGTCGGCAACCTGTTCAGCATCTTGCAGTCGGTGTCGATTGTCGCGTTGCTGGCGTTGGGCGTGACCCTGACCATGGCGGTCGGCGGCCTCGATTTGTCGATTGGCGCGGTGGCGGCGATGAGTTTAATGATCGCCAGTTACGTGATGGTGGTGCTCGGTTGGGGCGCGGTGCCGGCGGTGCTGATCAGTCTCGCGGGTGGCGCGCTGGTGGGACTGCTCAACGGCTGGCTGATCGTGAAGATGCGGGTACCGGACATTCTCGCGACCCTCGGCAGCATGTTTCTGGTGATCGGCGTGCAGTTGATTCCAACCGGCGGGCGCTCGATTGCGGTGGGCATGACCCTGCCCAATGGCGACGAGGCCGAAGGCACGTTCAGTGCGTTGTTTCTGGCCCTCGGTCGCGGGCGGCTATGGGACACGGTGCCGATCCCGGTGTTGATCACCGCTGTGGTGGCGCTGGTGGTGTGGCTGTTTCTGGAGCGCACGCGCATCGGCCGTTTGTTCTACGCCATCGGCGGTAACGAGCAGGCTGCACGTCTGGCGGGCGCGCCGGTGCAGCGATTCAAGTTGCTGGCCTACGTACTTTCAGCCGTGCTCGCATCGTTGGGCGGGTTGTTGCTGGCGGCGCGTTTGGGTCGTGGCGATGTCAGCTCCGGCAATGGCCTGGTGCTCGATGCGCTGGGTGCGGCGCTGATCGGTTTTGCCGTGCTCGGAGCCAAGAAGCCGAATGCCTTCGGCACCCTGGTCGGCGCATTGCTGGTGGCCACGTTGCTGAATGGCCTGACCATGCTCAACGCGCCGTATTACGCCCAGGATTTCGTCAAGGGACTGGTGCTGGTACTGGCCCTGATGTTCACTTTCGGCCTCGCGCATCGGGCGCGTTGAGCCGCTTTTAACGTTTGACCAAGGAAGCTGTATGCGCGGATCACTCAAGGTTTTTGTTCGTCATTGCCTGGCCACCGCCGTGTTCTCGGCACTGGCGCTAAATGCCCAGGCCAAGGCACTGCCGGGGGCTCCGGCGCCGTTCGACAAGGGCAATGTGCAAATTGCCCTGGTGGGTTATCTATTCTCAGGGGATTTCACCGAAGCCTATTTGCGTGGCGTCGAGAAACAGACCGAAGCCCTGGGCGCAACCTTGCGCGTGTTCGACGCCCGGCAGCAGGCGGCCAGCCAGCGCGAGATGATCGATCAGGCGATCGACCTCGGGGTTGACGGCATCATCGTCCAGCTCGGTCTGGCGGAAACCCTCAAGGGCCCGATTGACCGGGCCATCGCCAAGGGCATCAAGGTCGTCGCGTTCGACGTCGACCTGAACACCCCGCAAGTCACCCAGGTCGAGCAGGATCACCATGCCCTGGCGCGTCTCGCGCTGGATCAAGCGGTCAAGGACAACGGCACGCGCTTCGATGCCGGTTACGTCTACATCAGCGGCTTCACCCCGATGGAGCGCCGCGACGAGATCTGGAGCCAGGTCAAAGCCGCGAATCCGGGGATCATCGAAAAGGCGCGCTTCGGTACGCTCAATCCACCGATTGCCAACTCGGTCGCGGATCAGGCCAGCGCCGTGTTGCGCGCCAATCCGGGGATCAGCGTGATCTTCGCGCCGTTCGACGAGTTCGCCAAAGGCGCGAAAATCGCGGTGGACGAGGCGGGGCTTGGCAAGAAAGTGAAAATCTACAGTGCGGATATTTCCACCGCCGATATCCAGATCATGAAAGAGCCGGACAGCGCCTGGGCCGCCACCGCGGCGGTCAACCCGCAAGTGGCCGGCGCGATCAGCGTGCGCAGCCTGGCGATGCTGATTGCCGGGGAGAATCCGGGACATAAAGTGTTGGTGCCACCGACCTTGATTACCCGGCAACAATTGTTGGATCTGGATGTGAAGAACGTTCGGGACCTGGCGCAGAAACTGCCGGCGTTTGGTGATACGGCGAATGTGGCGCGGACTTCGTGGATTCCTGCTGCGGACTAAGTTAATACACAAATTTCCTGTGGGAGCGGGCTTGCTCGCGAAGGCGGTGTATCAGTCGACATTAATAGTGCCTGATACACCGTATTCGCGAGCAAGCCCGCTCCCACATTGGAGAGTGGTGGGCTTGATATAACTTGCGTTAGTTAGTTGGTTTTACTGCCGATATAACCTAAGTAGTATTGGTTCTTTTCCAAACTTCATCCCCTCGTCTAGCATCGCCCCTGTACTAACTTTGGGGTTCTACTGCTCGGGTGCTGTTGCACTTGAAAACATGCTTTAACAGCCTTCGCTGCCTTCCTGATTACTAAAACTACAGCAGACATTGTCGTGCACTTTTTGCCGACTTCTTTTTGTTGGCAGGGGCCGGGTATTAGCTGCGATAAAAGGAGCTGTTCCATGTATCACCGTTCTCGTTCATTACTCGCCGCTACTGTCGTCACAGCAATGACGCAACTTCCCGTGCAGGCCGAAGAAACTTCGGCACGCGCCGACGACGACACACGGTTGGGAACCGTGCTGGTCACCGGCACCCGTGGCACCGCGCGCACGGTGCTGGACTCGCCAGTGCCGGTGGACGTGCTGACCGCCGAAGACCTCAAGTCCGCCGGGGCCAGTAACGGCGAACTCGGCCAGGCGTTGCAGACGTTGTTGCCGTCGTTCAGTTTTCCGCGTCAATCCAACTCCGGCGGCGCCGACCATGTGCGGGCCGCGCAGTTACGCGGCATGAGCCCCGATCAGGTGTTGGTGCTGGTCAACGGCAAGCGCCGCCACACTTCTGCGCTGGTCAATGATTCGTCGAAGATCGGCCGGGGCACGGCGCCGGTGGACTTCAACTCGATTCCGATCAGTGCGATCAAGCGCATCGAGGTATTGCGCGACGGTGCCGGTGCGCAATACGGTTCCGATGCGATTGCCGGGGTGATCAATATCATCCTCGACGACGCGCCGGAGGGCGGCGAAATCTCCACTACTTACGGCGCCTACCACACCCATCAAGATGCGATCGGCAAGACCACCACCGACGGCCAGAACAGCATGACCACGGCCAAGATCGGCACACGGCTTGGCGAGGAGGGCGGGTTTATTCGTGGCGGCACCGAGTACAAAGATCGCGACCCGACCAACCGCGCCGGTTTCGACGGTTTCGCCGATACGCCGGGCCAGCGCAACTACGTGATGGGTGACGGCATCGCGCGAGACGTCAACGCCTGGTTCAACTCCGAATTGCCCCTCGCCGGCGGCAAGGCCTATTCCTTCGGCACTTACAACGAACGCCACACAACCGGCGCCGAGTTCTATCGCTACCCGTCCGAGCAGCCGCAGTTCTATCCTAACGGTTACCTGCCGCAATCCCTCGGCGACAATCAGGACATCTCCGCCACCGCCGGTTTCAAGGGCCTGATCGGCGACGACTGGGACTTCGACAGCAGCGTCACCCACGGCCGCAACCACTTCGATTCCGCAACCCGGCGCACCCTCAACGTCACCCTCGGTGCCGATTCGCCAACCCGGTTCGACACTGGCGAATACGAGTTGCGCCAGACCACCGCCAACCTCGATTTCACCCGCGAGTTGCGCCTCGCCGGACGTCCATTCGTGCTGGCCGTGGGCGGTGAATATCGCTACGAAAACTACCTGACCTTTGCCGGCGACGAAGCTTCTTACATTGGTACTGGCGCGGACGGTGCCAACGGTTTGCGACCCAGTGAAGAGGTGGACCTGGACCGCAATGTGTTCGGTACCTATGCCGAGTTGTCCGGCGACCTCACTGACCGTTTGTTCGTCGATGCCGCCACACGCTGGGAGCGTTACGACGACGCCGGCAGCAAACTCACCGGCAAGCTCAGCGGGCGTTATCGCCTGACTGATCAATGGGCGTTGCGCGGCGCGGTGTCGAACAACTTCCGTGCGCCATCCCTGGCGCAGATCGGCTTCCAGAACACCACCAGCAACTTCGGCGACGGCGGCACGCTCACCGACATTCGGGTGCTGTCGGTCAACGACCCGATTGCCCGCGCCCTCGGTGCCGAGAAGCTCGATCCGGAAACCTCGAAAAACTTCAGCCTCGGCCTGACCGCGCAACTGAGTGAGCGCTTCGATGCGTCCCTCGACGTGTTCCGCATCGACGTCAAGGATCGCGTGACCCTGTCGCAACGCATCGGCAGCGACGCGTTGGAGCAGTACATCAACGACAACTTCGGCGTGGCCGGCGTGCACGACGTGAACTTCTTCACCAACGCCGCCGACACCCGCACCGACGGTGCCGAACTGGTGCTCAACTACCACCAACCGTTGTACGAAGGCTTGCTGGGATTGACCACGGCCTACACCTACAACCACACCAAAGTCACCAAGACCAAGGGCACGCCTTCGCAACTCACGGCGCTGGGGATCGGCAACGACGCGCTGGTCGGCGTCGAGGAACGCAACACCCTGACCGACGCCGCGCCCAAGGATCGTTTCATGATTTCCGCGAATTGGGTCAGTCAGCACTGGGGCCTGCTCGGGCGCCTCACCCGTCAGGGCGAAACCACCCGGGTCTTCGATTTCGGCGATTCGCAGCCGGAGCAAACCTATGGAGCGGTCTGGCAACTGGATGCCGAAGTGCAATACAAATTCACCCCCAAGTTCGACATCGCCCTGGGCGGCAACAACCTGACCGACAACTACCCGGAGCGCTCCAAGTCGGAAATCAACTACGGCGGCAACCTGCCGTATGACGTGCTGTCGCCGATCGGTACCAACGGCGCCTACTACTACGCTCGCGCCACTTACGGCTTCTAAGTGCTGCCGCCACCCTGTGTGGGTGGCGGTTCAGCGGTCATTTAGAAAGAGACCTGCGCCGGTTGCGACAAACGCAGCACCGACAGATCCCCGGTAATCCGCTTCCAGGCGAGGCGAATCGCTTCGATGTCCTTGTCATGTCGGGCGTCGTTTTCGTGAAGAATCACGATGACTTTGGTGCCCAGGCGCTCGGGCTCCTTGGCGCCGTGGTCACGCCATTGGCCGTAGGCGTCGAGCACGCTGAAGCCGTCCGGAAAACGCGGCGTGACCTCTTGATCGAGAAACTCGCGCCAGCGCGCGGGGCTGATCACACCTTCCTTGCCTTCCAGAGGTCCCACCGAGAAATACAACTCGGTGCGCACCCATTGCGCCTGCGCCGGACGCGTGGCGTCGCCTTGCAGGGTTGAACTGGCGGGATCTTTGGTATGAACGGAAACCGGTGGCGGGCTGGCACACCCGGCGACCGCCAGGAACAGTGCTGCCAGTAAAAGGCGTTGAGGCATGGAACGTCCTTATTTAGCGAGTTGGAGAGCGTGGTTATTATAGGGCGGCGGCTTAATGGCTAGAAAAGATTAAAAAGTCAGGCTGGTGGCAACTAACGGAATAAGCGTGCGAATGGAAAAAGTTGACGCTGGTTAGAACGAATATTTCTTTCAGTTATTTATATAGCTTCCAGTCGAATATCCATGACCGATTAAAACATGCCGCAGTATTCATATTTTCCGTCATGACCATCAATAAGCTGCTACAGCAGTCATAAGTGTCCCGTGCGCGACACTAAGTCGGCTCCGGCGTCCGTTTTTGCTGTTTTGTGAGCCTCTTGTCGCCCGGTCACCAATCCTTAGAATCCACTCCATCAGCTTCGTCCAACTATTCAATCCTTCGGGGAACAACACCATGATGAACGCCATGCAGATGCAAATGCCGATGAACGCCAACATGCCAATGATGCCGATGATGGGCATGCCGATGATGATGGCGACCATGACCTGCGACATGATGGACGACGGCATGATGTGCAAAATGATGCCGGCTGCTGGCATGGACATGGCGATGTTCAAGAACAGCGCTGAAATGATGCAGATGATGATGAACTGCGGCATGCCGATGATGATGCATTGCGGCAACATGAGCATGATGTGCATGTCCCAGGCGGCCATGACCATGCCGATGATGAACATGATGATGCCAATGCCGATGATGGGCATGCCGATGCCATCGATGAAGTGCGTCATGGAATGCACCATGATGGACGACTGCATGATGTGCAAAATCATGCCGATGGCCGGCATGAACATGGACATGATGAAAAACTGCTGCACCCTGATGATGAAAATGATGAACGACTGCAGCATGCCGATGATGATGAGCTGCAACGGCATGCCGCTGATGTGCTGTACCTGCTGATACCAGGCAGCATAAAAAAGCCCCCGCAGGGCATCAGGCCGCGGGGGCTTTTTCATGCCCGCAAACACCAAAAATCAAAATTGTAGGAGCGAAGCTTGCTCGCGAAAGCGGTGGTTCATTGAGCATTGAAGTTGTCTGACACGCCGCCTTCGCGGGCAAGCCTCGCTCCTACAACGGATCACGGTCTTACACAAAATTTGCGTACACAGCAGATCCCCTGTGGGAGCGGGCTTGCTCGCGAAAGCGGTTTGGCAGTTGACGAATGTGTTGGAAGTAAAATCGCCTTCGCGAGCAAGCCCGCTCCCACAGGGGGATGGGGTTCAGTCCAGGCGTTCGGGGTAGGTCACTACCAGATACGCGACGGCTTCACTGTCTGCCGGGTTGCGATAGCGGTGGGGCTGGTCGGCGTAGAACAGGATCGAGTCGCCGGTGGAGAGCAGGTAGCGTTCATCATTGACGCTGATTTCCAGCACGCCTTGGGATACCACCAAGTTTTCCTGGACGCCGGGGCCATGCCCCTCGGAAACATCCTCACCCAACGGGCTCAAGCGCAATTCGTAAAACTCCGATTGCCGCGCCACGTCGAACGGAAACAGCGCCCGGCTGACAAACGCACCGCTGGCACTGACCAGGCGTTTGCTCTGGCTCGCCGACAACACCGCCACGCCTTCAAAGGCGCGGTGCTCAAGAAACGCGGCCACCGACACTTTCAAACCCTTGGCGATTTTGCACAGGACTTTGATCGACGGCACGCTGCGCCCGGATTCGATCTGCGCCAGCATCGCCCGGCTCACGCCGCACTGGCGGGCGAGGGCGTCGAGGGACAGGTGCCGCTTGCCGCGCAGGCGTTGCAGATTCTGCGCGACACGCTCGCAGATCGGGTCTTCTTCCTGGGATTCCAGATTATTCAAATCCACGACAGGTTCGTCGGCGCTCGCCAGAAAGCGCGAGGGTTGCTGCCCGTTCACGCGTGACGCGTCTCGGAAGCCTGGGCTGCTTGCACCCATTGAAAGGCCTGCAAACCGGCGTTGCGTGCGTACATTTCCCACATGGCCCGTGCCCGTTGCTGAGCCTGTTTGCGTTTGCGGTAGCTGGCGAAGTCGATGACGTTGGCAGTCGGATTCATGGGGCACTTCACTGTGTGATGAATGACGGGATGAGCTGACAGTACGCGAATATTTTTATAACGATAAATACTGATTTTGTATTTATTAATTCTTTTTGGTTCTTATAGGTACAGCGACAAGACTCAAGTGTTGGTGGGGCAACAGGGATTCGGCAGGCTGTGCTTCGGCGATACAAGGGGCTAAACCGGTGGCATGGACTAACTGATTGATAGTTAAGCATTTATTGACTGGCACGGAGGCTGCAATGGCTGTTTGCAGTCAGCCCCCGAAGAGATCGCCCCATGACCCAGACACTGCCCCAGGCCTTGTTGCTGCAAGCCGCCACCCGAGGTTCGGCGATTGCCCTGCGTTACAAACAGTTAGGGATCTGGCAGGTCCGGCGCTGGAGCGATGTAGCGCAGGACGTCAGTCGTCTCGCTGCGGGCTTGCAGCAACGCGGGTTCAGTCGCTGCGATGACTTGCTCATCATTAGCCAGGCCAGGGCCGAAGCCTTGTTGCTGGCACTGGCGGCGCAATGGCTGGGCGGCAGTGTCACGCTGTTGGACCCGGACCTCGATCACCGGCATCTATTGGCCACGCTGAATCCAGCGTTTGTCCTGGCCGAAACCCTCGATGCCGTGCAGCAGGTTCGCAGCGCCGATCACGCGCCTCGGGTTCTGATGTACCTCGACGGACGCGGCCTGAATGCCGCCACCGATACCGGGTTGAGCGCGTATGCCGAATTGACGGCAGGCATTACCGCCGAGCCCCCGGCCCCCGCCACGGAATCAGCGTCCATGGCGTTTGTTTTTCATCGCGTTAATGACAGTCAACCCCAGCGTTTAAGCCACGGCCAGTTGCTGGAGGGCGCGCGCAAATTGATCGCACGGGAAAACCTCAGCGCCAATGAAGAAGCGCTGGCCGCCCGAGTGTTCGCCGCCAGCGGACAGGCCCGTTATCTGCTGGCGCCCTGGCTGAGTGCCGGGTTCTGCCTGAACTTTCCCGAAGCCCTGGCCACCCGCGACACCGACCGCCGCGAACTCGGGCCGACGCTGGTGCTGGGCACCCGCGAATCCTATGCACGCCTCGAACACTGGGCCCGGGAACGTTTGCCGTTGCCGGGCACGCTCAGCCATCACCTGTATCGCTGGGCGATGGTCGCGGATTCGCATGGGTTGCGGCGCTGGCTCGGCCATTGGTTGATCCGCCGACCCTTGCTCGATGTGCTGGGCATGAGCCGTTTGCGCGTGCCGTTGCTGGTGGGGCCGGCCCTGACCGAGGACAGCGCGGCGTTCTTCGCGGCGTTGGGGATTCGCCCCGGCCACTGGCAAGAGCCTTCCACACCGCGTGAACCGGCCGAAGTCCCGGCCCACCTGATTCCTCACTCCGTCTGACGAGCCCCCATGCGCGCGACCACTGAATCCATTTTATTGCGGCTCGATGACATCTCCCTGTCGTTCAAGGGTGTCAAGGCCATTACTTCCATCAGCTTCGCGGTGAAGACCGGGGAAATCTGCGCCCTGATCGGTCCGAATGGCGCCGGCAAAAGTTCTTTGTTGAACGTGATCAACGGCGTCTACCAGGCCCAGAGCGGCAGCGTCAGCTATGCCGGCCAGACCCGACGCCGTATGCGTCCGCACCAGGCTGCCGAGGGCGGGATTGCCCGCACGTTCCAGAACATCGCGCTGTTCAAAGGCATGAGCGTGCTCGACAACGTGCTGACCGGGCGCAACCTCAAGCGCCGCAGCAGCTGGATCGAGCAAATGTTGCGCATTGGCCGCGCCCCTCGCGAAGACGACGAGCAACGCCGCCACGCCGAAAAAATTATCGAGTTCCTGCGCATCCATCCTTGGCGCCACGTGCTGGTGGGCAAGCTGTCTTACGGTTTGCAAAAACGCGTAGAGCTGGCCCGGGCGCTGGCCGCTGAACCGAAGTTGCTGCTGCTCGACGAGCCCATGGCCGGCATGAACGCGGAAGAGAAGGGCGAGATGAGCCAATTCATCCGCGACATCAACCGTGAGTTCGGCACCACCGTCGTGCTGATCGAACATGACATCAGCGTGGTCATGGGTCTTTCCGACCACGTGGTGGTGCTCGACTACGGCCGCAAAATCGGCGACGGCACCCCCGAACAAGTGCGCGCCAATCCAGAAGTGATCGCGGCCTACCTGGGTACCCGACGTTCCCGCGCGGAGGCTCGCTGAGCATGGAATTTTTCTTTGAAGTGCTGATCGGCGGTTTGCTGGCCGGTGTTATGTACGCCCTGGTGGCGATCGGGTTTGTGCTGATCTACAAGGCGTCCGGGGTTTTCAACTTTGCCCAGGGCGCGATGGTGCTGTTTGCCGCGCTGACTTTCGTCAGTCTGCTGGAGCGCGGTTTGCCATTCTTCTGGGCGTTTCTCGCCACGCTGGCGAGCATGGTGGTGCTGGCGTTGCTGATCGAAAAAATGGTGCTGCGGCCCTTAGTCAATCGCCCGCCGATCATCCTGTTCATGGCCACCCTCGGGCTGTCTTACATGATCGAAGGCCTGGCGCAATTCCTTTGGGGCGCGCAGGTACATGGCCTGGAATTGGGCATCCCCGATGAGCCGCTGGAAATTCGCGGGATGCTGCTTTCGCAGTTCGACCTGTTCGCCGCCGGCACCGCCGCGACGTTGGTGATCGCCTTGTCACTGCTGTTCAACAAAACCCGGGTTGGTTTGTCCTTGCGCGCAGTCGCCGATGATCCGCTCGCGTCCTTGGCAGTAGGCATTCGCCTGCCACGGATCTGGGCTTTGGTGTGGGCAGTGGCGGGTTTCGTGGGGCTGGTGGCGGGGCTGCTGTGGGGCGCGCGTCTGGGAGTGCAGTTCTCGTTGTCGCTGGTGGTGCTGAAGGCGTTGCCGGTGTTGATCATCGGCGGTTTCTCTTCGATTGGTGGCGCGATTGTCGGCGGCTTGATCATCGGCGCGGCGGAAAAAATCGCCGAGATCTACCTCGGCCCGATCATCGGCAGCGGCATCGAAAACTGGGTGCCTTACGTCCTCGCGTTGCTGTTCCTGCTGGTGCGGCCTGCCGGGTTATTCGGCGAGCGCGCGATCGAGCGAGTCTGACATTTTTTCAAGGAATGCCTCCATGCTTTATCAAGAAGCCGGTCAACTGAACAGCACCTATGCGGCCGAGCGGCGCACGTTTCGCTTGCGCCAGGATCGCCTCGGCTTGTGGCTGCTGTTGGCTTTTGCCTTCGTCGCCGTGCCTTGGCTGGGCAATGACTATTGGTTCAGCGCGATTCTGGTGCCGCTGCTGGTTTTGTCCCTGGCGGGGCTCGGTTTGAACCTGCTGACCGGCTATGCCGGACAACTCTCGCTGGGCTCGGCGGCGTTCATGGCGGTGGGGGCGTTTGCTGCCTACAACCTGCAACTGCGCGTGCCCGGTCTGCCGTTGCTGGTGAGCTTTGCCCTCGGTGGCGTGATCGCCGCGCTGGTGGCGGTGCTGTTCGGTTTGCCGAGCCTGCGAATCAAGGGCTTTTACCTGCTGGTGGCAACCCTGGCCGCGCAGTTTGTCGTGGAATGGGTGCTGACCCGCTTCAGTTGGTTCACCAACGACAACGCGTCCGGGGTTATCACCTCGCCGCCGCTGTTGATCGCCGGACTGGATTTCAGTTCGCCGCGAGGGCGTTACCTGCTGACCCTGGCGGTGGTGGTCGTGCTGTTCTGGCTCGGCAAAAACCTGGTGCGCAGTGAGTTGGGCCGCAACTGGATGGCGGTGCGCGACATGGACACCGCCGCTGCAGTAATCGGCATCCGCTTGTTCAAGGCCAAGCTGCTGGCGTTTGCCATCAGCGGTTTTTACCTCGGGGTTGCCGGGTCGCTGTGGGCCTTCGCGTACCTGGGCACGGTGGAACCCCACGGCTTCGACCTCAGCCGTTCATTCCAGGTGTTGTTCATCATCATTATCGGCGGCCTGGGCAGCGTGCTCGGCAACGTTCTCGGCGCCGCGTTCATCGTGCTGTTTCCGATTCTGCTGGCCAATGTCTGCGGGTTATTACCGGCGGGGCTGATCGATTCCGGCCAGTTGGAAAACATCCAGAAAATGCTGTTCGGCGCACTGATCATCGCCTTTCTGATCAAGGAACCCGAAGGCCTGGCCCGACTGTGGCAGCGCTTTCGGCAACGGGCCAGGGTCTGGCCGCTGCGGTACTGATTGCTTTCATCCCTGACAAAAACACCATCGATCTCCCACGAGGAATTGCCTTCATGACTCACCGCACAACGCTGCGCCGCCTGGCACTGGGCCTGGCTTTACTGACTGCCGGGCTGAGTGCCGGGGTCCAGGCTGCCAACGAACAGTATTTCCCGTTGCAGAGCTATCGGGTCGGGCCTTATGCCGCTGGCGGCACCGGTTTCTTCGGCGGGTTTATCGACTACCTGCAATACATCAACGCCAAGGGTGGGGTGAACGGGGTCAAGTTGACCTGGAGCGAATGCGAAACCGAGTACGTGGTGGAGAAGGGCGTCGAGTGCTATGAACGCCTCAAGGGTGGCTTGAACGGTGCACCGGCCGCCGCCACCAACCCGCTGTCGGTGGGTATTGCGTACGCGACCCTGGATCGTTCGACCGCCGACAAACTGCCGCTGATCACCATCAACCACGGGCGCACGGATTCCACCGACGGCAGCGTGTTCCCGTATGTGTTCCCGTTGCAGCTCAACCCGTATTCCGAAGTGTCGGCGATCATCAATTACATCGGCGAGCGTGAAGGCGGCGCGGACAAACTCAAAGGCAAGAAAATCGCCGTGCTCTACCACGGTTCGCCGTATGGCAAGGAAACCAACGGCGTGCTGGAAACCCTGGCGAAAAACGCCGGTTTCGAACTGACCCTGCTGGAAGTGCCGCACCCCGGCAACGAGCAGCAATCGCAATGGCTGAACATCCGTCGTCTCAAGCCGGACTGGGTGATCCTGCGCGGCTGGGGCGTGATGAATCCCGTGGCGTTGAAGTCGGCACAAAAAGTCGGTTACCCGGCGGATCACATCATCGGCAATATCTGGAGCAATTCGGAAGAAGACGTGGTGCCGGCAGGTGCGGCGGCCAAAGGTTTCATTGCGATTACCACGCACCCGTCGGGCACCGACTTCCCGGTGCTGCAAGGCATCAAGCAAAGCGTGGTGGACGCCGGCAAAGGCAACCTCGCCGATCCGAAACGCTTTGGCACCGTGTACTACAACCTCGGTGTGGTGAACGGCATTCTCAACGTCGAAGCCGTGCGCCTGGCCCAGGAAAAGTACGGCAATAAACCTCTGACCGGTGAGCAGGTGCGCTGGGGCTTCGAACACCTGAACCTTGACGATGCGCGCTTGCAGGCCTTGGGCGCGAAAGGGTTGGTGCAGCCGCTGAAGCTGTCTTGCGCCGATCATGAAGGCGGCGGTGCGGTGCGCTTCCAGCAATGGGACGGCCAGCGCTGGAACCTGATCAGTGATTGGGTCCAGGCCGACCGCGCCTTGTTGCGGCCGATCATCGAAGCCTCCGCCGCGCAATACGCGAAGGAAAAAGGCATCACCCCGCGCAATTGCAGCCAGGAGCAATAAAGTCCGATGAGCCAGAGCCCGATAGCCGACCCGCTGCTGAGCGTGGAGCAGGTTGAAGTTTTCTACGAGCAGTCGATTCTCGCCTTGCGCGGCGTCTCGTTGCAGGTCGGCAAAGGGCAGATGGTGGCGTTGCTCGGGGCCAATGGCGCCGGTAAAAGCACCACGCTCAAGGCGATTTCCAGCCTGGTGCGCGCCGAACGCGGCGAAGTGACCACGGGGCGGGTTGTCTATCAAGGGCAAGAGATCACCGAGGCCGATCCTGCCAGTTTGGTGCTGGCGGGTTTGGCGCAGGTGCTTGAAGGGCGGCACTGTTTTACGCACCTGAGCGTCGAGCAGAACCTGTTGATCGGCGGCTTTGCCGGGCGGCCTTCACGCAAGGTGCTGAGTCAGCGGCTGGAGCGCATCTACGGTTACTTCCCGAGGTTGCGGCTGTTGCGCAAACGCCTCACGGGCTACACCTCCGGCGGCGAGCAGCAAATGGTCGCCATCGGGCGTGCGCTGATGTCCGAGCCGCGCCTGTTGCTGCTGGATGAACCGTCCATGGGGTTGGCGCCCCAGGTGGTCGAGGAGATCTTCGATATTCTCGCCCGGCTTAATCGCGAGGAAGGTTTGAGCCTGCTGGTGGCCGAGCAGAACATCAACATCGCACTGGATTACGCCCAGTACGCGTTTGTGCTGGAAAACGGCCGGGTGGTGGACGAAGGTTCAGCGGCCGAACTGGCCGCGCGGGAGGACTTGCACACTTACTACCTGGGGGCTGTGGGGTAGCCTGGTACACCGCATCATCCACAACCGATTCTCTGTAGGAGCGAAGCTTGCTCGCGAAAGCGGTCGTTCATTCAACATTGACGTTGCCTGACACGCCGCCTTCGCGGGCAAGCCTCGCTCCTAGAGCGAAGGCGTCAGGTGTTGCTGATCGGTGTGCTGGGCTTTGCCCTTGATGCATTGGCCAGAGGACTGCATCGGCGTTGGGGTCACACGAATCTGGCCTAGATATCTATCGAGGCTGATGGGCAGTCTTGTATATGCGTTTATTGAATAACCAAAGCTTTAAATATTCCTTTTAGTGTTGTTACGGGCAGTGCACTTTGAGCGCCTGCGCATCCGTGCGGATTTTGCTTTCCCTTTCTTGCAATGACTTTGAGGTATTCATGGCAACTCCTTTCAAGCGTTCAGCGTTGACACTATTGGCAGCCTCCCTGGCGACGGCGAGCCTGTTGCTGAGTCCCGGCGTTCAGGCCGAAGGCAAGATCAGCATCGCCCAACAATTCGGCATTGGTTATCTGATTCTGGATGTGGTGCGCGATCAGCAACTCATCGAGAAACAGGGCAAGGCGCAAGGCCTCGATATCAAGGTCGACTGGAACAGCATCTCGGGTGCCACGGCGATGAACGAGTCGCTGCTTGCCGGCGCGCTGGACGTGGTGTCGGCCGGGGTGCCGCCGATGCTCACGATCTGGGACCGCACCAAGGGCAAGCAGAACGTCAAGGCCATCGCATCGCTGGGCTCGATGCCCAATTACTTGCTGACCAACAATCCGAACGTGAAGAGCCTCAAGGACTTCACTGAAAAGGACCGCATCGCCGTACCGGCGGCGGGTGTGGGTTTCCAGTCGCGCACGTTGCAGATCGAAACGGCGAAACAGTTTGGCCCAGAGCATTACAAGAAGTTTGACGATATCTCGATCAGCCTTGCCCACCCGGATGCAACAGCGGCGCTGATTGCGGGCGGCTCGGAAATCAACGCGCATTTTTCCAGCCCGCCGTTCCAGTATCAGGAACTGCAGAATCCCAACGTGCACAAGGTGCTGAGTTCCTACGACGTACTCGGCGGCCAGGCCACATTCAACGTGCTGTACACCACTGAAAAATTCCACGACGAAAACCCGAAGACCTACAAGGCCTTCTACGACGCGCTGGTTGAAGCCGAGAAAATCATCAAGGCCGACAAGCCCGCAGCGGCCCAGACCTACATTCGCGTAGAGCAATCGAAACTGGCCCTGCCGCTGGTTGAGAAAATCGTCGCCGACCCGGAAATCGATTTCACCGTCGTGCCACAGCGCACCTTCATCTATGCCGAGAAATTGCAGGAGTTGGGTGTGTTGAAAAACAAGGCCGCGAGCTGGAAGGATTATTTCTTTGAAGAAGCCCATGGCGGGGCGGGTAGTTGAAGCCGGGTTAGCGCTAACGTTGCCAGAAGCGGCGCGAAGGGGCCGGTACATCCGACACATCCTCTGTGCCTGGAGTACCGCTTTCGCGAGCAAGCCCGCTCCCACAGTTGATCGAGGGTGAATCAGATATTTGCGTACCACCACACTCCCCTGTGGGAGCGGGCTTGCTCGCGAAGGGGCCGGTGCATCTGACACATCCTCTGTGCCTGAAACACCGCTTTCGCGAGCAGGCTCGCTCCCACAGTTGAGCGGGGGTGGATCAGGTATTTGCGTACCACCGCAATCCCCTGTGGGAGCGAGCTTGCTCGCGATGAGGCCATTACAGCCAACATTGATGTTGACTGAACCACCGCCATCGCGAGCAAGCTAGCTCCCACAATTTGATCGTGGTGAGTCAGTGTCTGCTCTCAATCACAAAAAACTGGCACCTAGGGCTTCCAGATGTTGACGTCTTTGGCATCCACCGCTTTAGGCAGTAACCCCTCGGCAAAAAACGCATCGGCGATTTTCTGTTGTTCGCCCAACTGGTCAGCCTTCACCGGTTGTACCTGGTAACTGCGATGGGCATTCGCCGCCTCGACGGTTTCCACATCCAGATTGCCCCACAGCGGCCCGAGTACTTGTGCGGCATCTCGCGGGTTGTGTTTGATCCAGTCGCCGGCCTTGTGCAGTTGTTCGTAAACCAGTTTCAGGACTTCCGGGTGTTCCTTGGCGTAGGCATTGCTGGTCAGGTAATAGCGTTTGTAGCTGGCCAGCCCGGCGCCGTCTGCCAGGGTGCGGGTCGGCAGTTGGCGTTGCACGCCAGTGAGGAACGGTTCCCAGGTGACCCACGCATCGACCTTGTTGTTCTCGAAAGCTGCCCGGCCATCAGCCGGGGACAGGTACGCCGGCTCAATGTCGGAAAACTTCAAGCCAGCCTTGTTCAGAGCCGCGATCAGCAAGTAGTGGGAGCCCGCCGCTTTGGTCACCGCGATTTTCTTGCCTTTCAAATCTGTCAGTTGCTGCAACGGCGAATCCTTGCGCACCACAATCGCCTGGGCCGAAGGCGAGGGCGCTTCCTCGGCAAAGTAGGTCAATTTGGCCTGCGCGGCCTGGGCGAAAATCGGCACGGTATCGGCCACGTCGGCGCTGATATCGACGTTGCCGACGTTCAACGCTTCCAGCAGCGGCAAGCCACTGGAGAACTCATGCCAGGTCACGTCGATGTTGTTTTGCGCGAGGGTCTTTTCCAGGGTGCCCTGGGTTTTCAGCAGGGTGATCAGGGTCGATGACTTCTGGTAACCGATGCGTACCGTTTCCCGGGCTTGGGCCGGCAGTGCGAAGGACAAGGCCAGTGCGACAACCAGACCGGACAGGACAGCATTCTTGAGGGGTTTTGACATGGCGAACTCGACAGTTGGCAATGGAGAAGGTGGCGAACTGTCGTGAGCATAGGGTTCTAAGAATTATTCTTTAAATAATTTTTAGATATTAGCTTAGGGGTTTTGCATATGCGATTCAGGAATAAATAAATCGTTATTTATTCCTTTTGTAATCTGCCGAAGCAGTGCATTTTGAAGGCCTGCACCTCAGTGCGGTTTCGCCCCACATCAGACAGGAAGCCTCAACATGACCATTAAAGCGATCAACGTTCGTAACCAGTTCAAAGGTGTAATCAAAGAAATCCTGGAAGGCGAAGTGGTCTCGGAAATCGACGTGCAAACCGCCTCCGGCATCGTCACCTCGGTGATCACCACCCGTTCCGTGCGCGATCTGGAATTGAAAATCGGCAGCGAAGTGATTGCGTTCGTGAAGTCCACCGAAGTGTCGATTGCCAAGCTCTGAAACCGAGCGAAACATCCTCTCCATAATAGCTGCCGAGGTCGTTCGCTCGTAGCAGCTGTCGAGGCACGAGGCTGCGTTCGGCTGCGAAGCAGTCGTGAAATCAGGCTACGCGGAGTTTCAGGAAGACCGCATGCTCCGGTTTTACGACTGCTGCGCAGCCGAACGCAGCCTCGTGCCTCGGCAGCTGCTACGAGCGAACGCAGCCTCGCAGGCTCGACAGCTGCTACGAGCGAACGCAGAGCTGCTACGGGGGGATGGCTTAGCGAGAAATCAATCCACGCTCAATCGCGTAGTTGAGCAGCGCCGCCGGTTTGTCGATGTTGAGTTTGCGGCGAATGCTCAGGCGATGGGTTTCCACGGTGCGCACGCTGATGTCGAGCTCGCGGGCCATTTCCTTGTTGTTCATGCCCAACACCATTTTGCACAGCACCTCGCTTTCACGCGGGGTCAGTTCGTTGTCGGCAGGGCGCTCGGCCGCCAGTTTCTGGGCGATTTCCGCGCTGTAGAACGTGCCGCCACTGGCGATCGCTTCGATCGCGGCGATGATTTCGCGCGAAGGCGAGTTCTTCAGCACATAGCCGCTGGCCCCCGAGCGCACCGACTCGCTCACGTACTCGTTGTTGTCGTACATGCTCAGGATCAGAATCTTGATCTCCGGGTGTTCGCGGCGCAGTTGCCTAGTCAGTTCCAGGCCATTCATGTCCTTGAGGCCGATATCCACCAGCAGCAAATCCGGCTGTGTCTCGCGGACCATTTCAATCGCGCTCGCGCCACTGTCGGCTTCACCGACGATGGCCAGGAAATCCACCACCGTCAGTAACGCGCGGATGCCGTCACGCACCAGTGAATGATCGTCGACCAAAGCGACGCGGATCGGGAAGGGCAGGCTCATCAATGCAGCTCTCTTATTGTTGTGAGAGGATGATCGGCTTCAAGCGGCCGTCATGCTCATCGGGATAAGGACGTTCAGTTCACTTCGGCCCGGCGTTGAATGCAGGTCGAGTCGGCCACCAAAGTGCTCGACCCGTTCACGGATATTGCGCAGACCAATTCCGGCGTTCAGGCGATCGACGCGGTTGACGTTAAAGCCGACGCCGTTATCCACGACCACCAGTCGCAACGCCTCTTTGGACCCCTGTAACGTGATCGACACCGAGCTGGCCTGGGCGTGCCGTTCAATGTTGGTCAGGCCTTCCTGGGCGATGCGGAACACGGCCACGGCGGCGCCATCCACCAGATCACAGTCGAACAGATCGCTTTCGTAGTTCACCTGCAAGCCACTGCGCTGCTGGAATTCGGCGGCCAATTGGCCGATGGCGGCGGGCAGGCCGAGGGTGTCGAGCAGCGATGAACGCAAGTCATGGGAAATGCTCCGCACCTCGCCGATGGCACTGCCCAGACGCTCGGTGGCTTCGCGCAGAATACTCAGGCCATTGTCGCGTCCGGCCTCGATCAGATGGCTGGCCAGTTCGAACTGAAACTTGATCGACACCAACAATTGGCTGATGCCGTCATGCAGTTCCCGGGAAACCCGCGAGCGTTCCTCTTCCTGCAAGCTGACGATGCGCTGGTTGAGGCGCTGGAGTTTTTTGTCGGCCAGACGATGTTCACTGACGTTCAACGTCATGCCGCTGACGAACACCAGCAGCACCGCAATCAGTGCGACCGCGGTAATCGCCAGCATGGTGCCGTGGATGCCATTGGCGACTTCATCCCGGGCTTGTTGCGTGGCCTGCTCGACGTCTTCGAGATAGATGCCAGTGCCGAGCATCCAGCCCCAGCGGTCGAGCATCACTACGTAGGCGAGTTTGTCGGTGACCGCGCCGGTCGAGGGTTTTTTCCAGGCGTAGCGTTGGAAACCGGCGCCGGACTCCGCGCTTTTCAGCAAGGCTTGAATCACTGGCAGACCGTGCGGGTCGGTCATGTTCCACAGGTATTTGCCCACCAGGTCCGACTGCCGTGCATGCATCAGGCTGCGGCCCTGGCGGTCGTAGACGAAGAAGTAACCGTCGATGCCGAAGCTCAGTTTGCGCAACTCTTCGAGCACTCGCTGCTGCGCGACTTCGTCGCCCTTGCCGTCGGCATACAGCGGCTCGATCAGGCTCTTGGCCATTTCTACGTAGTTTTTCAGTTCCGCGCGTTTGCTGGCGAGGATGCTGTCCTCGATCAACTGCGCCTGCTGCTCGCCGAGCTGGCGATTCTGGAACATGACCAGGGCGCAAATCACTGCAATCGCCAGGATCAGCGGCAGGATGCCCAAGGCAACGATTTTGTGTTTGAGCTGCATATCTACTCCTGTCCAGACCGGGCGACGGTGCGGCAGGGCCGTTGGTGGGTGGCGTGGTTGGCGCATCATAGGCCAAAAAGATCTTCACTTCCCCAGCGTAAAGCGCCGTCGGACTAATGGATAAATCCGCTCTGCGTAGTACTACGTAGAAGGGCCTTACGTAGTACTGCGGATTTCACTGATGGCGACATGCGCGGATATTAGGCACGCTCGCATAACGGGCACCATTATAAAAATTATCGCCGCGGCCTATCGGACTGCCGGCAGGAGACACGCAATGACCCGTCTGGTTAAACACCTCGCCTGGTTTGTCGTGGCTGTCATTGGAGCGATTGCGCTGAGTGTCGTGGCCTTGCGCCGCGGCGAAGCGATCAACGCCCTCTGGATCGTCGTCGCCGCCACCGCCATCTATCTTGTTGCCTACCGCTACTACAGCCTGTTCATCGCCACCCGGGTGATGCAACTCGACCCCAATCGCGCCACTCCCGCAGTTCTCAACAACGATGGCCTGGACTACGTCCCGACCAACAAACACATCCTTTTCGGTCACCACTTCGCGGCGATTGCTGGCGCGGGGCCTTTGGTCGGGCCGGTATTGGCGGCGCAAATGGGCTATTTGCCCGGCACGCTGTGGCTGATCGCCGGTGTGGTGTTTGCTGGCGCGGTGCAGGACTTCATGGTGCTGTTCCTGTCCACACGCCGTAACGGCCGTTCCCTGGGCGATATGGTCCGTGAAGAAATGGGCCGCATCCCCGGCACCATCGCGCTGTTTGGCTGCTTCCTGATCATGATCATCATCCTCGCGGTGCTGGCGCTGATCGTGGTCAAGGCCTTGGCCGATAGCCCTTGGGGCATGTTCACCGTGATGGCGACGATCCCGATCGCGATGTTCATGGGCATCTACATGCGCTATATCCGCCCGGGTCGCATTGGCGAAATCTCGGTGATCGGCGTGGCGTTGCTGCTCGGTTCGATCTTCGTCGGCGGGCAGATTGCGGCTGATCCAGCCTGGGCCAAGGTCTTCAGCTTCACCGGTGTGCAAATCACCTGGATGCTGATCGGCTACGGTTTTGTCGCGGCGGTTTTGCCGGTGTGGCTGATCCTTGCGCCGCGTGACTACCTGTCGACCTTCCTGAAAATCGGCACCATCCTGGCGCTGGCCGTCGGGATCCTGGTGACCATGCCCGAGCTGAAAATGCCGGCGCTGACCCAATTTATCGACGGCACCGGGCCGGTGTGGAAGGGCGGTCTGTTCCCGTTCCTGTTCATCACCATCGCCTGTGGCGCGGTCTCCGGTTTCCACGCACTGATCGCTTCCGGCACCACGCCGAAACTGCTCGCCAGCGAAGGCCATGCCCGTTACATCGGTTACGGCGGCATGCTGATGGAATCCTTCGTCGCGATCATGGCGATGGTCGCTGCTTCGGTGATCGAGCCGGGCGTGTACTTCGCCATGAACAGCCCGGCGGCCGTGGTCGGTGGTGATGTGGTGGCTGTGGCACAAACCGTCAGCAGCTGGGGTTTTGCGATTACTCCAGAAGCGCTGCAAGCCGTCGCCCATGACATCGGTGAAACCACCGTGCTGGCTCGCGCCGGCGGTGCACCGACCCTGGCCGTTGGTATCGCGCAGATCCTGCACAGCGTGCTGCCGGGTGAAAACACCATGGCGTTCTGGTACCACTTTGCGATCCTGTTTGAAGCGCTGTTTATCCTGACCGCCGTGGACGCTGGCACCCGTGCTGGACGCTTCATGCTTCAGGATTTGCTCGGCTCCTTTGTCCCGGCGCTGAAACGCACCGAGTCCTGGACCGCCAACCTGATTGCCACCGCCGGTTGTGTGGCGATGTGGGGTTACTTGCTCTATCAAGGCGTGATCGATCCGCTCGGCGGGATCAACACGTTGTGGCCGCTGTTCGGCATCTCCAACCAGATGCTCGCCGGCATCGCGTTGATGCTTGCCACGGTTGTGCTGATCAAAATGAAACGCCAACGCTACATCTGGGTGACCTTGTTGCCAGCCGCGTGGTTGCTGATCTGCACCACGACTGCGGGCTTCATCAAGCTGTTCGACGCGAACCCGGCGATCGGCTTCCTGGCCCTGGCCAAGAAATACAGCGATGCCTTGGCCAACGGCCAGATCCTCGCGCCGGCCAAGGACATCAACCAGATGCAGCACGTGATCTACAACGCGTATACCAACGCAACGCTGACGGCGCTGTTCCTGTTCGTGGTGTTCAGCATCCTGTTCTATGCGCTCAAGGTCGGTATTTCCGCCTGGGGTACCAAAGAACGCACGGATAAAGAATCGCCATTCCAGGCTGTGCCGGACGTGTGATCGAGGATTGCCACGATGTTCAATGACCTGAGTCGCCTCGGTAAATACCTCGGTCAGGCCGCACGCCTGATGGTCGGCATGCCCGACTACGACAACTACGTCGAGCATATGCAAACCAAACACCCGGACAAACCGGTGATGGACTACGAGATGTTCTTCCGCGAACGCCAGGAAGCACGTTACGGGAGCAAGGCCGGGCCGAAGTGTTGTTAAGCCGATAGCCCGGTACATGCAATTCCCCCCTGTGGGAGCGGGCTTGCTCGCGAAGGCGTCGCGTCAGTCAGCATCTTTATCGACTGACACACCGCCTTCGCGAGCAAGCCCGCTCCCACATTTGATTGGGGTTGAACCTTGTATTTGTGAGCGACGCAAAACCCCTGTGGGAGCGAGCCTGCTCGCGAAGGCAATCTGTCAGTCGATATCTTTGTTGGCTGACACACCGCTTTCGCGAGCAAGCTCGCTCCCACAGTTGTTTTGTGGTGTTGGCTAGTGGCCCTGATTGCTTTTGATTAAATCGTAGGCCCTGCGCACCAGCGGGTTCACGGTGTTTGGCCGGATCCACAGGTGATACGTCACATCCGGCAATCGCGGTAACCCATCGTTTTCCCCCAGCACCCGCATGTCTGGCCCGAGCATTTCCATGCTTCTCGGGGTCACGCCCAACCCTGCGCGGGTCGCGGCTTTGATGCCGATCAGGTTCGACGCCAGGTACGCCTGGCGCCAAGGGATATTCGCGCGTTCCAGGGCTTCCAGCGCATAACGCCGATAAATACTCGGCTCATCCACCAGGATCAGCGGCAACGGTTCGCCGGGGTTGTGGATGTACTGCGCCGAGCAAATCCACCACACCGGCGAGGTGCGCAAGGCGAAGCCTTCGAGGTTGGGATCGGCGCGGGTGGAGATCACCATGTCGACCTTGCCCCGGTGCAGGTCATCCATCAGAAACGGACTGCGCCCGACATCGATCTCCAGGCGCAAACGCGGTGCCGAGCGCGCAATGTGGCTGAGCATCCGCGGCAGGATGGTGTCGGCGATGTCGTGGGGCGAGCCGATGCGCAGCACGCCGCTCAAGCTGCTTTCGCGAAGGGAATTCAGCGCATCGTCATTCAAGGAAAGCATCTGCCGCGCATGCCGCAGCAACTGCTGGCCGGCTTCGGTGAGCTGTTTTTGTCGTCCGCGCTTCTCGAACAGACTCACCCCGACCTGCTGCTCCAGGCGTTGCATATGCTGGGTGACGGACGATTGCGTGCGGTCTAGTTGCGCGCCGGCTTCGGCGAAGCTGTGGTGATCGACCACGGCGATAAAGGTGCGCAGTAATTCGAGATCGAGGGTCGACATGGCGGCTGCTTTTTATATCAAGGGTGCAAACCTAAACATTACATAATTTTATGTATTTGTTGATGGGTATTTTTCGCAAGGACCGTGAGTCCCAGTAAATACGGCGATATAAGCGTTTTGCTCAGAAATGAAATACTGCGAGTTATAACGATATTAGATATTTGTATTTCCGTTACCTGGGCGCTGTACCCAGGATGCCCACTCAATCAGGTCGGGGTACGCCGATCATCCATGAGGGGGAAATCCATGTTGCTCGAGCGCTCACCCGTAAAACGATTATTGCCTGTGATGCTGGGCGCCTTGATCTCCTTGTCCGGCATCACCGCCGCGCAAGCCGACGCCACTCTGGACAAGATCCAGGAACGCCACGTGTTGGTGGTCGGCGTGCTGCTGTCCGGCGGCCCGTTCGGCGGGATCGATCCCACTAGCCAGAAACCTCGCGGCTTGAACGTTGACCTCGCCAACGAGCTGGGCCGGCAACTCGGCGCCGAAGTGCAACTGGTTCCGGTACTGCCGGCCAACCGCGTGCAATTCCTGCAACAGGGCAAGGTCGATTTGCTGATCGCCAACATGGAATGGACCGCCGAGCGCGGCGAGATCCTCGGCTTTGTGCCGACACCGTTCTACCGCGTTGGCGGCACTGCTGCCGTGCTCAAGGACAGCAAGATCACTCGCTGGGAAGACCTGAAGAATCAACCGGTCTGCACCTCCCAGGGAAGCAGCTACGTCAAGCCGCTGACCGAGTTGGGCGCCGAGATCAAAGCGTTCAAGAGCTCGTCAGAATCCTTGCTGGCCCTGCGCGGCAACAACTGCGTCGCCGCCGTGCATGACGCCACGCTGATCAACCCACTGATCGCCGACACCGCCGAATGGCAGGGCTACCGCGCGATCTCCCCGGAACTCAACCCGGCGCCGTCGGTGATCTGGACCCGTCGTGGCGAGAGCGACACCCAGGCCAGACTCGACCCGATCATCAAGGAACTGCACCGCAGCGGCTGGTTGATCGAGGCCCAGACCCGCAACCACATTACCCCGGCATCCCCGGCGCTGGTCGAGTTGCAGAAACAGTTCCAGGCCAACGGTGCCTGAGTCCGGCTCCTCGTTTTCAACCGATCAACGCTCAAGGTAGCCGTGCATGAAGCCACTTTTTTCCGCCAGATCCCTGACCACCCTGTGCCTGGCCGGATGCGCCGCACTGGCCGCCAGCCTCGCTCAGGCCGACGCCACCCTGGACAAAATCCAGCAGCGTCACGCTATCAGCGTCGGGGTGATTCTCAGTGGCCCGCCGTTCGGCACCATCGACCCGAAGAGCGGCGAACACCTGGGCTACAACGTCGAACTGGCCAAGGGCATCGGCAAGGCTCTGGGGGTCGAGGCCAACACTGTTTCAGTGCTGGCGCCGAACCGCGTGCAGTTCCTGCAACAGGGCAAGGTCGACATCCTGATCGCCAACATGCAGTACACCGATGAGCGCGCCGAGATTCTCGACTATGTGCCCACACCTTATGAAGAAGTCGGCGGCGCCGCACTGATTCACAAAGGCGCGGGCATCACTCAGTGGGCCGACCTGAAGGGCAAACCGGTGTGCGTGTCTCAGGGCAGCAATTTCATCAAGCCGTTGCAGGAAACCTACGGCGCAGAAATCAAGGCGTTCCGCAGTCAATCTGAATCACTGTTGTCCCTGCGCGGCAATGGTTGCGTGGCAGCGGTACACGTCAGCCCGACCATGCATGCGTTGCTGAGCGATGCCGAGTGGGCCGGTTATGAAATCCCGCTGCCGGGGGATTTGATCCCGTCGAACTCGGTGATCTGGATTCGCAAAGGCGAACACGACACCCAAGCCAAACTGGATGCCATCGTCCGCGACTGGCACCGCAGCGGCTGGTTGATCGCGCTGGGCGAACGCACCGGTATGGCGCCATCCCAGGCTTTGCGTGACTTGCATGAACAGTATCGCAACGCCGCACCGCTGGCGGTTCAACCATGAGCCAAGGGTTGTTCGCGACATTGCAGCAACTGCTCGGCGCCAGCCATGTGCAAAGTGGCGAAGAGGCTGCGCCGTACCTGACGGACAAGCAGGGTCGCTACGTCGGGCAGGTGATCGCCGCCGTGCACCCGGCCAACACCGAAGAAGTCGCGGCGGTGGTCCGCGCCTGCGTGGCGAATGACACACCGATCGTGGTGCAGGGCGGCAACACCGGTTTGATGGGCGGCGCGACCCCGGACGCCAGTGGCCGCGCCGTGTTGCTGTTGCTCGATCGCCTGAACCGCGTACGCAATGTGGACACCGACAACGACACCCTGACCGTTGAGGCCGGCTGCATTCTGCAAACCGTGCAGGATGTGGCGCGCAACGCCGGACGCCTGTTTCCCCTGAGCCTCGGCGCTGAAGGCAGTTGCACGATTGGCGGCAACTTCGGCACCAACGCCGGCGGCACGGCGGTGCTGCGTTATGGCAATACCCGCGAGCTGACCCTAGGTCTGGAAGTGGTCACCGCCCAAGGCGAAATCTGGAATGGCCTGCGCGGTTTGCGCAAGGACAACACCGGCTACGACCTGCGCGACCTGTTTATCGGCAGCGAAGGCACGCTCGGCATTATCACCGCTGCGACCCTGAAACTGTTTCCGCTGCCCAAGGCCCAGGCCACCGCGTTGCTGGCCTTCGATTCGCTGGCCCAAGCGGTGACGTTCCTGTCCCACGCCCGCGCCGGTTTCGGCGCCAGCCTGACTGCGTTCGAATTGCTCAGCGCCGATTGCCTGGCGTTGTTGCGCGAACAGTTTCCCGAAGGTCCGCAACCGTTTCTCGGCGCGGTGCAACCGTGGTTTGCGCTGCTGGAACTCTCGGATAACCACAGCGAAAGCCATGCCCGCGAAGCCTTTGAAACGGTGCTGGGCGATGCCTTTGAACAGGAGCTGCTGGCCAACGCACTGATCGCCGAAAGCCTGGCCCAGAGCGAAGGTTTGTGGCTGCTGCGGGAAAACATGAGCGAGGCGCAGAAGCGTGCCGGGCGCAACATGAAGCACGACATCTCGGTGCCGATTTCCCAGGTCGTGGCGTTTGTCGCGCACACCGATGCGCTGCTGCAACAGCACTTTCCTGGCGTGCGGCATTTCACCTTCGGTCATTTGGGCGACGGCAACCTGCATTACAACGTCGCGCACCCGCTGGATTCGACGGTCGAGGCGCACATGGCCAACTACGCAGCGCTTAGCGAGTTGGTGCACGACAGCGCCCACGCCCATGGCGGTTCGATCAGTGCCGAACACGGCATCGGCCAGCGTAAGGTCGGTCTGCTGGGTCGCTACAAAAGCCCGGTGGAGCTGGACCTGATGCGTCGCATCAAGCACGCGCTGGACCCGAGAAACCTGCTCAATCCGGGCAAAGTCGTGGAGGTGGCCAAGCCATGAGTGTTCGCCTGTCCAAACGCGTGCAGCGGGTTTCGCTGTCGGCCAACGCCGCCGCCAAATCCCAGGCCACGGCATTGCGCGAGAGCGGTCGCGACATCCTCGACCTGACCACCGGCGAGCCGGATTTCGACACCCCGGAACACATCAAGCAAGCCGCGTATGCCGCCATTGCCGCTGGCGCCACCAAGTACACGCCGACGCCGGGAGTGAAAGCGTTAAGACTGGCCGTACAACGCAAGCTCCAACGCGAAAACCGACTGGAGTACCCGCTGGAATCCATCGTGATTGCCAACGGCGCGAAACAGATCATCTTCAACGCCTTCGCCGCCACCCTCGATGAGGGCGATGAAGTGCTGGTGCCGACGCCGTACTGGCCGTCGTTCCCGGACAGCGTGCGCATCAATGGCGGCGAGCCGGTGTTTATCGAGTGCGGGTTGGCACAAGGCTGCAAGCTGACGCCGCAGCAATTGGAGCAACTCATCGGCGAACGCACGCGATGGCTGATTCTCAACGGTCCAGGCAACCCGAGCGGCGCGGTGTACAGCGCCGACGAGTTGCAGGCATTGGCCGAGGTGCTGCGGCGCCATCCACACGTGCTGATCCTGCTGGATGAGCTTTACGAACATATTCGCTTTGACGGCCAGCCACCGCTGAGTCTTCTGAACGTCGCGCCGGATTTGCAACCGCGTTGCTTGCTGGTGGGCGGGGTGTCCAAGACCTACGCCATGACCGGTTGGCGCATCGGCTTCGGTGCCGGGCCGCAGGTGCTGACCAGCGCGATGGCGGTTGTGCAATCGCAATCGACGTCGGGGGCTTCCTCGGTCGGTCAGGCTGCGGCGCTGGCCGCTTTCGACGGCGGGCTGGATTTCCTGCCGGCGCAGGTCGCCGCCTACCACCAGCGCAGGGATCTGCTGGTAAAAGCATTGAGTGCAGTCGATGGTCTTGAGGTGCTTGAACCTCAGGGAGGCTTCTTCGTGTTCGTCCGCTGCGAAGGCTTGTTGGGACGTTATCGCCCGGGAGGCGCGCGCCTGGACAGTGACGCCGATGTCGTCGCGTATTTGCTGGAGGAGGGCGTCGCTGGCGTGGCGGGCAGCGCCTATGGCTTGTCGCCGTGGTTTCGCCTGTCCATCGCCACCGCGACTGACAGCGTCACAGAAGCCGGCCGCCGCATCGCTCACGCCTGCGGGCAATTGCGAGGCGCAGCATGAGTCATCTGTTGGAGCTGTTCGTCCACTGGACCGCCGGGTTTGGTCTCAATTACAACTTCCTGCTGGACGCCTATCAGCGCGGCACGTTGGAGCAAGGCGCGCTGACCACCGCGCTGCTGTGCCTGTTCACCATCGTCGGCAGTTTGCTGGCGGGTGTCGGGTTGGCGGCGATGTTGACCTCGGGCAAACCGTGGCTGGCTAAACCGGCGCGGGTGTTCATCGAAGTCACCCGCAACACGCCGACGCTGGTGCAGCTGTATTGCGCGTTCCTGGTGTTGAACATGCTGTTGACCCAAGCCGTCGGCGCGGCGAATCCACTGACGCCGTTTGCCTGGGTGGTGATCGTGATCTCGCTGCACAAGGGCGCGTTCCACGCCGAAGCCTTGCGCGCCGGGATCGAAGCAGTGCCAGCGGTGACCCTGGAAGCCGCCAGTTCCCTGGCCTTCAGCAGCCGCCAGTTGCTGTGGAATGTGCAACTGCCGCTGGCCCTGCGTTTTGCCTTGCCGTCGCTGATCAACAACCTGATCGACCTGGTGAAGATGACCGCCGTGGCCTCGGCGATTGCCGTGGGCGACATCACCTACGCGGCGATCATGATCTGGACCCAAAGCGATAACGTGCTGGAGCTGATGATCCTGATCCTGAGCTTTTTCGGCCTGCTGAGTTTTATCGTCAATTGTGTGGGGCGCCTGCTCGAAGCGCGCCTGAGGATGCCCGGCTATGGCCATTGAATCGTCCGTCAGCGCACCGCTGGCCTGGCCGCGCCGGCATGTCGGCAAGTTGCTGTTGTTGGCTGGCGCGGTGCTGTTTTTGCTGTATTTCGCGCCGCAAAGTCCGGTGTTCAAGGCGTTGCTGCAATGGTCGCCGGCATTAGCGGTCGGCTTTGGCCAGAACATTCTGATCAGCCTGGTGGCGATTGGTCTGGGCTCGGTGCTGGGATTGCTGGTGGGTGCGTTGGCCGTGTCGCCGCTGCGCCTGTTGCGCTTGCCGGCGCAGATCTGGGTGCAGATTTTCCGCAATGCGCCGTGGCTGGTGCTGATCTATTTCACCACCTACGTGTTCCCGTTCGAGATCAAGCTTGGTAGCACCTATGTCTCGTTCCCGGACTGGGTCAAGGTCACCATCGGCCTGGCCTTGCCGGCGAGTGCCAACGTCGCGGAAATCTTCCGGGGCGCCATCGCCTCGATCCCCAGCACCCAATGGGAAGCCGCGCGTTCCCTGGCGTTTACCCGGGGGCAGATTTTCCGTTCGATCATCCTTCCGCAGTGCTTCAAACGCATGTTGCCGCCGTGGATGAACCTCTACGCGGTAATCACCATGGGCACCGCACTGGCGTCACTGGTGGGCGTGCATGACGTGATCGACACCGCGCAGATCGCCAGCAACACCGTGAACATGACCGGTTTCACCGTAGTGATTTACCTGAGTTTGCTGGTGCTGTTCTTTGCCTATTGCTACCCGATTTCCCGACTGACCCAACGCCTGGAGCGACGTTATGCCTTCTATTGAAACCGTCGCCGAGCCCCTGGTCAGCCTGCGCGACCTGCACCTGTCGTTCGGCGCCAACCCGGTGCTCAAGGGCATCGACCTCGACGTGCATCGCGGCCAGGCCGTGTCGATCATCGGCCCGTCGGGCTCCGGCAAGTCGACGATCCTGCGCTGCATCACCGGCCTGTTGCAGCCCCAGCGCGGCAGCATCCGCGTCGGCAGCACCGAAGTGCATACGTTGGCCAAGGAAGCCCAGCGCATCGAACTGCGTAAACGCGTGGGTTTTGTGTTCCAGCAATACAACCTGTTCCCGCATTTGTCGGTGCTGGAAAACCTGGTGATCGCCCCGCGCAAAGTGTTGGGCCGCGGCCGCGCCGAGGCGGAAAAAGAGGCCCGGGCACTGCTGGCCAAAGTGCGCATGGAACACAAGGCTGATGCCTATCCGGGCCAGTTGTCCGGCGGCCAGCAGCAACGGGTGGCGATTGCCCGCGCACTGGCGATGCGCCCGGAACTGATTCTGTTCGATGAGGTGACCTCGGCCCTCGACCCGGAAACCGTTGGCGAGGTGCTGACGGTGATTCGCGAGCTGACCGAAGAGGGCATGACCTGCGTGCTGGTGACCCACGAAATGCGCTTCGCCGAGGAAATCAGCGACATCGTCTACTTCACCGAAAACGGCGTGATCGTCGAACACGGCAGCGCCGCACAAATCTTCCAGCACCCGAGCAGCGAGCGCACCCAGGAGTTCCTGCGCCATGCCTTGGGTGATCCGGGCCGTCGCCCGGCGAATTCCAATGATCCGTACCTGTTGACCAACCTGAGCCGCTACAGCCTGTCTGTGTAACGAGGAGCTAATTCATGAGTACTGATAACCGTGCCGTCGTCATCGAGGATTTCCTCAAGAAAATCCGTGTGATCAATCAACGTGGCGTCGACCGCGCCGCACTGGTGGAAATTGTTGCCTTGCTCGAAACCTTGGCCGAGCGCCGGGATCTGTTCAACTTCGACGCGTTCCCGGCGCCCGTGCCGGGGCAGGGCAGTACTGCGTTCCGCTACCGCCTCAACGACGATGGCGACACGCCGACGCTGTACCTGAACTCGTTGTTGCCGGGCAAAAGCACAATCGCGCACAACCACGAAACGTGGGCGATCATCAGCGCTGTCGAAGGCCAGGAAATCAACTACGTCTACGGGCGCAGTGATGAAGGTCGCGAGCCGGGGTTCACCACCCTGCACCTGGAAAAAGAAGTGATCGTGCAACCCGGCACGTCGATCTCGTTCCTGGGCGAAGACCTGCACGGGATTCGCGTCGAAGGCGAGCAGGCGACCCTGCATTTCCACCTCTACGGCTTGCCGCTGGAATCCCTCAACGGTCGCTACGGCGTCGAAGCCGACGGGCGGATTCTCAACTACAACGCCTCGCAAATGGCGCCGTCGATCAAGGCCTACGCATGATCGATTTGTACTACTGGCCGACCGGCAACGGCTTGAAGATCGGCATCCTGCTCGAAGAGCTCGGGCTGGAATACCGTGTTGTGCCGGTCAACATCCGTACCGGCGAACAGAAGCAACCGGCGTTCCAGCGCATCAGTGCCAACGGGCGGATTCCGGCGATTGTCGATCATGCGCCCGAGGCGCTGGACGCACCGCTGAGCCTGTTCGAGTCGGGTGCGATCCTCAATTACCTGGCCGACAAGGCCGGGCGTTTTCTGCCGCCAAGCGGGACGGCCGAGCGGCAAAAGGTTCAGGAATGGCTGTTCTGGCAGGTCGGGCATGTGACGCCGTACCTGAGCCAGTTGCAGCTGTTCAAGGAGAAGGCGCCGGAACCGATCCCATTCGCCCTCGACCTGCTGAATGCCGAGGCGACGCGCCTGTATCGGGTGCTGGAAACACGCCTGTCGGAAGTGCCATCTGTGGCGGGCGAGTACTCCATCGCCGACATGGCGATCTTCCCGTGGATTCAGCCGCTGCGCCAGGGCCAGGATTTGGCGGACTACCCGCACATCCACGCCTGGCGCGAACGCCTCAAGGCGCGGCCAGCGATCCAGCGCGCCTATGCCAAGGGTCGCGACATCGCCGCCAACGAGCGCTCCCTCGCGCTTCAATAATTTCTATTTTCAAGCGGGACTTCCATGAGCCAGACCGTAACCCCAGGGCAACTGCAACAGTGGCTGTTCGACGGGCAGGAAATTGCCCTGTTCGACGTGCGTGAGCATGGCCAATATGGCGAAGCCCATCTGTTTTTCGGCGTGAATTTGCCCTATAGCCGACTGGAGCTGGAGGCCCGGCGCCTGGCGCCGAATCCTCAGGTACGGCTGGTGATTTACGATCAGGACGGTGGCGACGTTGCGGCACGTGCCGCCCTGCGTTTAGAGGCGCTGGGCTATGGCCGCGTGCATATTCTGGAGGGTGGTGCCGAGGGTTGGCAGGCCGCCGGTTTCCAGCTATTTGCCGGTGTGCATGTGCCGTCCAAGGCGTTTGGCGAGTTGGTGGAGGAGGCGAGCCATACGCCGCATGTCACCGCCACGCAGTTGGCCGAATGGCAGGCGCGGGGCGAGCCATTGGTGGTGCTCGACGGTCGGCCGTTCGATGAATACCGCAAGATGACCATTCCCGGTTCGGTGTGCTGCCCGAATGGCGAGCTGGGCTATCGCGTGCATGATTTGGTGCCTGACGAGAGCACGCCAATCGTGGTCAATTGCGCCGGTCGGACCCGCAGCATCATCGGCGCGCAGACGCTGATCAACCTGGGCGTGAAGAATCCGGTTTATGCCTTGGAAAACGGCACGCAAGGTTGGTACCTGGAAGATTTTCAGCTGGAGCATGGCAGCACTCGGCGTTACGCCGATGAGGTGTCATCCGCTGCCTTACCGGGTCAACGCTTGGCCGCTGCGCAATTGGCGGACAAGGCCGGGGTGAAAACCGTCGGGGCCGCGCAGGTTGAGCAGTGGGCCAAGGAGAACGGGCGCAGCCTGTTCCTGTGCGACGTGCGCACCGCCGAAGAATTCGCCGCCGGCACGCTGCCGGGCGCGCAACACACGCCGGGCGGGCAGTTGATTCAATCCACCGACTTGTACGTTGGTGTGCGCAAGGCGCGGTTGGTGTTGATCGACAGCGATGGCGTGCGCGCACCGATTGTCGCCAGTTGGCTGCGGCAGTTAGGGCATGAGGCGTATGTGCTTGAGGGCGGTGTGGGCAGTGCTCTTGTGCTGCCGGCGCTTGAAGCCGTTGCGCCTGAAGCGTTGCCAACTATCACGACGCAAGCGCTGGCCGATGCGTTGAAGGATGACGCAGTCGCGTTGATCGATCTGCGCCCGAGCATGGTGTATCGCAAAGGTCATATCGCCGGGGCGCGTTGGTCGATCCGTTCGTTGCTGGCGGCCGAGGTGGCCGGTGAGCAACGGCCGTTGGTGTTGCTGGCCGACGATCCACGGTTGGCGGCGTTCGCGGCGCTGGAATTGCCTGAACATCAGCGCCAGCAAACCCGGTTCGCCGGGAATGTGGCGGGTCTTGAGCTGCAAGATACGCCCAACACGCCGCCCGATGCGCAATGCATCGATTTCCTGTTTTTCACCCACGACCGCCACTCCGGCAACAAGGACGCGGCGCGCCAGTACCTGGCCTGGGAAATCGGTTTGCTGGCGCAGATGAGCGAACAGGAAATCGCCAGCCTCAAGCCGCTGCGTGAGCAAACGCCTCGGGTGCGCACCCAACTGGTTCACTCCGCACGCACTGAAAAGGGCAATGGCGGTCGTGCCGTCAACGTCCCGGTCACACGCTTGAGCACGGTGCTGTTCGACAACCTCGCACAAATGCGCGATGCGCGTTCCCGTCGCGACCACGAGCGCGTTCTGAGCTACGGCGCACGCGGCAATCCGACGGCGTTCGCCCTCGAAGACCTGGTCACCGAGCTTGAGGGCGGCTATCGCACGCGCTTGTTCGGTACCGGCCTGGCAGCGGTGGCGCAGACGTTCCTCGCCTATCTACGGCCGGGCGATCATGTGCTGATCACCGATGCGGTGTACTCGCCGGTGCGCCGCTTGGCCCTGGAGTTTCTTCAGCCGTTTGGCATTGACGTCAGCTACTTCGCCCCCGACGGCAGCGATCTGTCCGCGAAGCTGCAAGCCAACACCAAAATGGTCTACACCGAAGTGCCCGGTTCGCTGCTGTACGAGCTCTGCGACCTGCCGGCCATCGCCGCCCTGTGCAAACCGCGCGGCATCTTGCTGGCGGTGGACAACACCTGGGGCTCGGGCTACCTGTATCGGCCGCTGACGTTGGGCGCGGACATCTCGATCATGGCGCTGACCAAATACCTGTGTGGCCACAGCGATGTGGTCATGGGCAGCGTCTGCACCCGGGAAGAGGTGTGGCAACCCTTGGCGGCGATGGGCGACACCTTCGGCAACGCGGTCAGTCCCGACGACGCTTATCTGGTGCTGCGCGGCGCCCGCACCCTGGCCACACGCCTCGAGGTGCATGAACGCCAGGCCCTGGAAATCGCCCACTGGCTCCAGGCTCAGCCTCAAGTGAAGCAAGTGTTCCATCCGGCGTTGCCCGATCACCTTGGCCACGCCCTGTGGCAGCGTGACTTCAAGGGCAGTAACGGCTTGCTCTCGTTCGAGCTGCGCGACGCGGACGAGGCTTATCTCGAGCGCTTCATCGATGCGCTGCAACTGTTCGGGCTGGGCGCCTCCTGGGGCGGCTACGAAAGCCTGGTCACCGTCGCCGAACTCAAGGAACGCGAGAGCGCCGAGAATCGCGCACTCAATCCGGTGTTGCGATTACACATCGGGCTGGAAGATGTCGAGGCGTTGATCGAGGATCTGCAACGGGGATTCGCTGCGGCAACGTGAGGCTTTGAATCCTCCCTGGCAGCGAATCGACGGTGAGCGGTCGTTACCAGAACTTGTCGCGCTTGACCGGACCGGCATTGCGCCGTTCCGGGCCGGCGAGGTTGCCGGTGTCCACCAGCCGGCGTTCTACCAGCACATTCTGCAATGCCTGGCGGGCCACCGGGTCCAGCTGATCTTCACGCTCCTTGAGCTCCAGCAGGATCGGGCTGGACCAGGTGCGATAGGTTTGCTCGGCGATACGAACGGGGGTCATCTATCTCTCCTTGATTAAGCGCCCGCGATGAAGCGGGAGCTGTTCGATGAGGTAGAAACGTTAGTTGAGGAAAGGCCTTGTTGCCAGTCGACTACCCAGGTGGCTCATGGTGGTAGAGTCTCGCGGTCAATCCTGACCGCAACCACGTTTGAATAATTGACACCGCCGAATTGAAATCGCACCGGACTCACCCTGTCATCCAGTGTGTCGAATTGCCATCATTCAGATACACTCCGCTCCGGCCGAATATCGGCCAGGCCAATGACGGCGATATGGAGTGGGTGTGATGGGTTTTCGGAAAGTGTGTGCCGGGATGGCAATGGGTTTTGTGATTGCAGTCTCGGGATGCGCGAGCATTGTTAGCGACAGTAAGCCCAAGGTTCACTTGTACAGTACGCCAACCAAGGCTAACTACGTGATCAGGGACAGTAAGGGTGGGGTGGTCAGTAAGGGCATGACGCCTGGCGCGGCGATTCTGGAAACAGGTCGGGGTTACTTCAAAAGCGAAAGTTATACCGTGACCTTCCAGAAAGAAGGGTATGCACAGACGACTGTGCCGTTGAAATCTTCGGTCAGTGGATGGTATTGGGGCAACCTGTTGTTCGGCGGTTTGATCGGTATGCTGATTGTTGATCCTTTGACCGGTGCCATGTACACGCTTCCGGAAGACGCAACGGGTAACCTGCCTGAGGTTCCTGAAGCCCAGGTTTCGGCTACTCCCGTGCAAAATCTCCAGTAACAGGTATCGACACACAGTACTCAGGCGAGCCGGTCCGTGGTGGGCTCGCTATCAAACCATGACGCAGGTGGCCGAGGGGTTTTCACTCGCTGAGAAGCGGACATATTGAACAAGGAGTCGAGCGCGTCATGAAAGTATTACCGATAGCTGTTTCAGCGCTAGTGCTGGCCGGGTGCTCAACCGATCTGATTCCGACGAGACTGGCAACTGAAGCGCCCCCGTCTCAACGGATCGAATTCCAACATAAGCCACAGGGCGAATACGCGATCCTGCAGGTTGTGCGCGATACGGGTCATACGGGAAGCTTTTGCTCGATGGGCATTTACATCAACGGACAAAAATCTGCGTTGCTGGACCCAGGGCAAAAGGTTTCTTTCTATCTACCGCCAGGCGCGCTGATCATCGTTGCCGGGTACTCCGGATCGGGGATGTGCGGGATGGGCGCTGCGCGTATCGAGCGAGATGCTTCCATCGTGCGTAATGCCACCAAAACCTATCGGGTGAGTACCAGCGGTGATGGAGTCATTGATGTCTCTCCCACGCTGCAATGAGGTTGCTACCCACTCGTCAGTAGCCATTGGCGAGCCTCACGCATGAGTTGTCAGGGATATAGGAATAGGGCTGTTCCCGAAGCGAAAAGCCACGTACCTTACCGCGCAAAATAATCAGACATTCAGGGATGATGTGCGTGGGGGCTTATCGACTGCTGCTGGCGATGCTGGTGGCGATTTCTCATATGGGCGTGGCGTTTGCGGGTTTCAATCCTGGCGTCATTGCGGTGGTTTCCTTCCTGCTCATCAGCGGCTTTGTGATGACCTCGTTGATCGAGAGGAACTACAACGCGCCGGAGCAATTTCAACGGTTTTACGCTGATCGGGTCTTGCGGCTTTATCCGCAGTTTCTGCTTTACTTCGTCAGCTCCTGCGCCGTGATCCATTTCCTGTTGCCCGGAACGCCCCAAGCGGCGGCGCTGACCGTCAACAACATCGTCACCAGCCTGCCGATTGTGCCGATGGGTTTTTACATGTTCGGCATTACCATTCCCGAGATCCTGCCGGCGGCCTGGTCGCTGGGGCTCGAAATGTGTTTCTACTTGCTGATTCCGTTCCTGATCGTCTACAAGGTCCGGGGCATCGCGTATGCGCTGTCCGTGGCGGTGTTCATGGTCGCAGCGCTGGGTTACATCAACACCGATGTCTACGGTTACCGACTACTGCCCGGCGTGCTGTTCATCTTCCTTTGCGGCAGCTACCTGTACCGCATGCGGGCCAGGGCAGGGATGATCGTTGCCGGCACCGCCATCGTCGCGGCCCTGATGTTCCTGGCGATTGTCACGGGACTCATTCCCCGGCGGCCCTTCAACGCGGAGGTCACTGCCGGTATTGCCTTGGGCGTTCCGGCTGTCTTTGTGCTGAGCAAGCTGAAGTACCATCGGGTGGATGAGTTGTTGGGGAACATCAGCTATGGCGTGTTCCTCAACCACTTTGTGGTGATGTATGTACTGCGAGCCTTTTGGCCCGTGGCTTACGATGCCCGGATGATCACGGCGGTCCTGCTGCTTTCATTCGTGTTCAGCGGCATTTCGTATTACTTCGTCGAACGACCCGCCCTGAAGCTTCGTCATGCGCTAAGGGCTGGGGGCAGATTTGGCGTGGGTCAAGGAACACTCGCCTAGCGACCTTTTCTACGAACGTCATGCTCGATTTGGCGAAGCCAGGCATTGCGCAGTGATTTGATAATTGCGTAGGGTTCGACATTACTTTTCGGGAATGGCGAAAGATGACGCTGGATAACCTTGCGCTGTTTTTGATGATCGTCGAGAAGGGTGGCCTGTCTGCCGCCGGCCGCGAGTTGGGACTGTCGCCGGCGTCGGTGTCCGAGCGTCTGGCAGTGCTGGAAAGTTACTACGGCGCGAGCCTGCTGACCCGTACCACCCGTTCGCTCAGCCTGACCGATGAGGGTCGCCTGTTGGCTGACGGTGCCCGCCGCCTGTTGGCCGAGGCCGATGAACTGGAGACCAGCATCCGTCTGGGCACGCAAAAAATCTCCGGGCTGATTCGCCTCAGTGCCCCGGTCGATCTCGGACAATCGCGGATTGTGCCGATCATTGACCGGTTTCTGGCGGAGCATCCCTCCGTGACCATCGACCTCAATCTCACCGATGGATTCGTCGACCTGGTCAGCCAGGGGATCGACTTCGCCGTGCGTTACGGGACCCTCTCCGACAGCACGTTGCGCGCCAAACCGATTGGCGAGAACCGCCGCGTCATCTGCGCCGCACCGCAATACCTTGAACGCAACGGTACGCCCCGACACCCGGACGACCTGGCCGGCCATGACTGCATCGTCATGCGCTTTGGCAGCAACATTAATCGGGTCTGGACGTTCCGGGTGGCGGACGAGGCTTATCGCGTGGTGGTCCGGGGTCGCCGAGTGGCGAATGACGGCGGACTGGTCCGGCAGTGGTGCCTGGACGGCCATGGCCTCTGCAACAAGTCCATCTGGGATGTGCAAGCCGACCTCGCCGCAGGCAGGCTGGTGGAAGTGCTGCCTGATTATTCGGCCGGTCAAACCGCGCTGCAGATTGTGTATCCGCCGGTGAGTGTCCTGCCGCGACGTGTTCGGGCGTTGATCGACACAATCGCTTCGGAGCTGGCGTTAGGTGATGGTTGATTTCGGAGTGACTGCGTTGACGCAAACCTTCAGGCCACATCGCCGGAGTGAAGCAAGAGGCATCGAGTGATGCCTCTTTTCATGTGCGGTACCGGGGTCAGGCGCAGGCCTGGCCGAGGTGATTGTCCACTGCGCCAACGATGAGGTGCACCGGGATGTGCTGTTGCGTCTCAACGGAGGTGACTTCGAAACTGCCTACGATTTGAAGGTGTCGCTCGCTCAGCCCGGTCGACTCTTCTTCCTTTGCCTTAGCCATTCTCGCGTGGTTCATTGCGATTTCATTGAGAGTTGACACGTTACTTCTCCGGGGGACTGACCAAGGTATTGATTGGGTGGCTGCCGCGTCAGAATTACGTCGTTCCGGGGCCGCTAAGACCGGCATTTGCAAAGCCCAAGCCAAGATTTGGTCGCTTGCCTGTGCAGGTTTTTGCAGGCGACGAACGGCTTGTCGCGCGGGTTTTTCAAGGCGCACCGACCGTCAGACGGCTTGAATTATTGGTGCGGGCCGGACTCCATGATTCGAGAGGCAATGGTTTCTCGATGGCGGTGTACTCCGCACTGAGGTTAGGCAATGACATCATTTGAAGACTTCAGGACCCAATCGCAGGCGCTTCTGACAGAGCTGGATGCCGCCACGATGGGAATGATGACGTTGGTAACAGCTAAATGTGTTTCCGGGCCGGAATGGGACGCGGCCACGCAACGGCATCACGATGCCTATGAACGCTGGAATGCTTTCCTGAATATCCCTGGCTAGGACCCGTAGCGCGGGCTGCGGGCTGTTTGCGGGCCACTCACGAAGACCGGCAGAATCTGTTGATCGAAAGAGCCAAAATGCTCGCCGACAAGATGATGCAAAACAGACAGTGAAAAGAGCCCAGCCACCGCGCTGGGCTTTTCATGACTGGCCAAAGGGAAACGGTTTAGTATTCCTTTCCCGCCCCTCGAGGAACATGGAAGTGAGAAACACCTACACAGCAGGGATTTACCTTTTACTCACGGTTTTGACGGCTCCCTGTGCTTATTCAAGCGCTGAAGACACGTCCGCCGAGAACGCCTCGTTGCTCTGCAAAATCCTCGACGGCAACGACGCCCTGACCCAGGCTTCCGAGTTCTCCGCCGAGCATCGCTCGGTCTACATCTCCGTAGACGCCTCTCCAGAAGAAGCCAAAAAGCTTTGCCCGGTGATCAGCGCCATTGTCGTGGATAACGAGATGGAGTTTGCCCAGGGCTGGACGGTGCAGATCAGCTCTCCGGGCAATGACTATAAAGTGGCGGCTGTCTGCCCGTTGTCACTTTAGATCAGCCCTTATTGGCAGCGTTTTTGACACCCTGGCCGCGTTCGACCATGGCGCGCCATTCCTGAACACTTGATCGCTCGAGCATTCTGGTATGCCAGGCACGCAGTGCTTCACACTCATCAGGAGTCGGCAGTTTCACCAGCGAGGCGAAAATCATGCCGCCGAGTACCGCGATGTCGGCCATCGAAAATTCGTTGCCCGCCACAAACGGCCGGTTCGCTAGGACGCCATTGAAATAGTGCATCCCGCGCACGGCCTTATCGCGCATCCGCTCACCCCATTCACGGTTCTGGTAAAGCTCGACGTCCGGCCCAAGACCGGGCGTGGCGTGATGGAAGTAGGTGCTGACTGCATCCAGGAATTCGATTTCCGCACGCTTGGTCATCATGTGGATGATGCCTTTTTCAGCGGGGGTTCTGCCGGTGAGCAGCGGGTTGCCATCCAGCACGTCAAGGTATTGGGTGATGGCGGTGCACTCGGCAATCAGCGTGCCGTCGTCGAGTTCCAGTACGGGCAGTGTCCCGGAGTAGTTGATCGCTAGAAACGCCGGCTTCTTGTGCTCGCCGGTCCATAGATTGATCGGTACGAATTCGATCCGCGACAGCAAGCCTTTCTCTGCCAGCGCAATACGCACACGCGCCGGGTAGGGGCCATCGAACCAGTCGTAGATTTTCATCATTGGGAAGCTGGACACGTCGGGATGTGGCTGTTGGAACGTCATGGTTGATTCACCTGCCTGTCAGTTGGTAGGTAAACATTGAGCGCTTGATTTGATCATGTCAACCCCCTGCCTACCAATTGGCAGGTAACGGGCTGTGCGAGTAGAATCGGGCCGTTATGACCCTGTGATTCAAAACCGAGGAGTGAACACGTGAGCGAAAATGCTCGGGAAGCCATATTGGAAGCGGCCAAAGGCGCTGCGCAAATCCACGGCTACAGTGGAATCAATTTCCGCAGCATTGCCGATGAGGTAGGGATCAAGAACGCCAGCATTTACTACCATTTCCCGAGTAAGGCCGACCTCGGCGCCGCCGTCGCCAAACGCTACTGGGAAGAAACCGTCAGGGTGCTGGAGGCCATACGCGCTGCCAATCCCGATCCGGCGCGCTGCCTGCAGGTCTATCCGAGCATCTTCCGAAGCTCACTTGAAGACGGAAACAGGCTGTGTCTGTCCAGCTTCATGGCGGCCGAATACCAGGACCTGCCCGAAGAGGTGAAGGGTGAAGTGCTGGCGTTTGCAGACATCAACGTGGCGTGGCTGACGACCGTACTTGCTGATCTCGGCCTGGGAAGCGATGACCTGTGCGAGCGGCGTGCACGCGCCATTTATACCGCCGTCGCCGGCGCTCAACTGATTGCCCGGACTCGCGTCGATATCGGGTTATTCGACGAGTTGATTCAGAGCTATCAAGAGGCGGGTCTTCTTCCGACCTGACCCGGCTGAATGTGTCAGTTCGAAGGGGCTCCAGGCGCTGACACCATTTGCTCCACCAATCCAGGCGTCATGTAGTGCGGTCCGTCGAACAGGTACAGCGGATAACCGTTATAAGCCGCTAATTGCGCTTTCAGTTCAGCGGCGGTCGCGGAGCGGAAGCCACCGCCGAAATTGGGGCGGAAGGCTTCGGCGATGATTCGCACACGGTCCTTACCCAGGCGCTGGCGCAAGGCGTCGGCGTAAGTTCTGGCGACCGGCGCAGTGCGCGCATACACGCCGACGCCGTCCTGGAAGAACACGCCGATGTCATTTGGCAGCCACTGTTTGAGCCATTCGGCGGTGGCGACGGGACCGATGTTGGCGCCGTCGTAGACGCTGATCCACAACGGTCGCGGCAGCTTGGCCAGCAGCGCCGGCAGTTCTTTGGCGCGGGTCCAGCTCGGGTCGACTTCGGCGGGGAAATACCAGCCGGTGACGTGCAGCGGCGTAGGCAATTTGGCGATGCGTTCCGAGACCGCCGCCAGTTGCTCGATGTTGTCCCGGGAACGGTTCTCGCTGAAATAACCCGCCAGCCCGAGGATCACGTCCTGCGCCCACGGCGCCTTGGCGATGCGCTTCCAATCGGGCAGCACCGGTACGGCAGGCAGGCCCGTGCCGGGAACGAAGGCCTGATCGTCGACGACGGTCCATTGCACCAGCAGCTCACGCGCGCCCAGTTTTTCCCAATGCCCGTTGATCCCGACCGTCTTGTTGTCCGGCTGCCAGACGATGCCGACAATCCCTGGGGTCAGGGCCTTGTTGTGGGTCACGTAGAGCATCCCCGTCCCGGCGCTGAGGGTGACGGCGAACAGCAAAGCCGCCGCCGTCGCGCGACTGACGGCATAACCGAAGACGTTCACGTCAGAGCCTTCTGGATGCGTTGATGCGCTGCGCCACAACGCTGCCAACCATCAATTCGAACCTTCATGCAAATCCTCAATAGGAGTAAGTCAGGCGCGCGAACACGCCTTCGGCACGCTCATCGCCCAGCACTTTCACGCGGTATTGCAGGGAAAAATCCACGTAGGAACGTGGCGCGTTATAGGCATCCTCGCGGAACCAGTAGCGAACGTTATTGCCGATCCCGATCCCGCCGGCCTTGCCCGAGGACGAGTCTGAGCGGCCATCGCTATCGGTGCCGCTGTTCATCTTCGAGTCATAGTCGAACGCGGCCACCACATGCGGGAAGCTGACCCAGCGCGAACCGGCGCCGCCGATGGCGTAGCTGCGACCGACCTGCCATTCGCTGTTGAAGTAGTTGCGCGAATCGTTGACGTAATGCCCGGCTTCGGCGAACAGCTGCGAGGTCCACCAACTGGAGGCATCCACGCGCAAATCGGTGCCGATGCTGGAACCGTAGCCCAGACGCAGCAGCCAGTCACCGTCGACGTCCGACGAACCCAGCGGGAAGGTGCGCTCGACGGCGGCCATCACGTTCACCGCAGTGAACGGTTTGACCCTTACACCCACGGCGCCTTGCAGCGCATCGAAACCGGTGTCCGAATCGCCGTTCTTGCTCCACAGCGTATCGGTGACGCGTCCATAGAGTTCGACAAAGCGTGCGTTGCGATAACCCAAGGGGCGCCAGGACAGTTCGGTGCTGTTTTGCAGGCTGTCGTTGCTGTTGCTGCCGCCGCTCGGGGCTGAGCTCAAGCCACTGCTCGAACTGTTGCCGCGATAACTGGTGGTGCTGGTCAAACCGATGGTGCGCGACACATCGGCCACGGCGCGGCGGGTGTCGAACAGCTGTTGCGGCGACATGTCGAGTTCGCCGCTGTTTTTCGCATCGATGACGCGCTTGAAGTAGCTGACAGCTTGCGCGTCGTCGTTGACCTGCATCGCGTTGTAAGCCGCATCCTGAGTGGCGGCTGGTGTCAGTTGGTTCCCAGCATCGGCCTTGCGGAACGAGGCGTAGGCGTCGTCATCGTTGCCGACCTGAACCGACAGATAAGCCTTTTGCAGGTCAGTCATCGACTCCAGTTCGCCGGTGTCCTGTGCTTGCTGCAACCGTTCGCGAGCGGTTCGGCGCTGGCCGATGGCGGCATACAGATTCGCCTCCTCGTAAGCGGGCAGGCTGCCGAGGGCCAAGGCTTGGGTGAAGTCCTTACGGGCACCGGTATCGTCGCCGGTTTGCTGGCGCAGGCGACCGCGTTGGCTCAGCAACTGGGCGTCATCGCCATTGGCCGTGAGACCGCTACTGGCCGCTGCAATCGCTTCGGGCAGGCGTTTCTGGTCGGTCAAGGTGCTGACCAGCAATCGGCAATAGGCCGGATTGTGCGGTGCCCGTTGGACGGCCTGGTTCGCCAAAAAAGACGCCTTCGCCGGGTCCTTGCGAGCCAGGGCAGCGTAGGCCTGGGTTGCCAGATCGGTACCGCCGTCGCGCTGGTTGCCGGGCCAGATATCGCAGACCAGGCCGAAGGCGCTTTCCTGACAGTTCAGGGCCGGGGCAGGGAAGCGCGCAGCCGTGTTCATGCCTTTGTTTTTCTGGCGCAACGCGATTCCGGCAGCAAGACGTCGACGGGCCACTTCGCCGCCTTCATCGGCTGCCAAAGGTTGCAGATGATCGAGCGCCTGCTGCGGTTCGCCATGGGCGAGCGCAGTGTCGGCGGCGAAGAAACGAATGTTGCGGGTTTGCGCTTGCGTCAGGCCCTTGATGGCCAGGGCGTGATTCAGGTCTGCCTGTGCCGCCTGGGTTTTGCCCTGGCGATCGAGGGCGTAGCTGCGCAGAATCCACTGTGCGATGTCCTGATCATCCTGTGCCAATGCGGCTGATGCGGCTTGCTCGGCGCCAGGGTAATCCTTGGCGGCGAGCAGGGCGCTGATCAGCAATTGTTGATTGGCGCCGATTTGCGGCGCCCAGTCCACGGCTTTCCTGGCTTGCTCGGTGGCCAGCGGCACATTGCCCGATTCCAGCGCGCGATAACCCTGAACCGCCAACGGTGCGGCCAATTGACGACGAATCCCTTCGCGGCGCATCAGCAGCGTATCGTTGCCGGGGAACACGGCCAGTGCCTGATTAGTGGCTTGATCCGCCGCCTGCAACTGCGGCTGACGCTGCAAGGCGTCGATCAGCAGCAAGCGATAATCCAGGCGTTTGGGCGCCTGGGCGATGGCTTTGCGTGCCGACACGGCGGCGCTGCGGAAGTCATCGCGGTCATAGGCCTTGAAGGCCTGGGCAGCCGCGCCGAAACCTGGCGCCTGAGGCGATGGCGAGTAACGTTTCGGATGGTCGCGCAACTCCTTGTCGCGCTGCGCCAATGCAATCAGCGTATTCAGGCGGGTGATGTCGGCGCGCTGACGCAATGCTTCGCGGGCCTTGGCGATGGCCAGGTCGTAGTCTTTGCGTTCGTAGGCGCTGTACGCCTCGTTGGCCGTCACGTAGGCCGGACCGGTCAACGGCAGCGGCAGGGTTTCGGCCAGCGTCAGCGCGGGCAGCAGGCCCAGCCCCGTGGCCAGAAGGGTCAGCAAGGGGCGATTCATGCAGGAAGCTCCGCAGGGTAGTGGCTGTGCTGACGTGCCACGGCCTGTTCAATGGTGGCGCGGGGCAACACGCCGCTGTCGACCAGATAGTCGCCGATGCGTCCGTGAATCTGAGGGCGATAACGCAGCATGGCGCGGCTGAACACCTCGCGATCCAGCAGGCCCATTTCGATCAACAGATCACCCAGCAACGGCGCGCGGGCGTCCGGCACGGATTGGCCATCACGCACGTTCAGTTGGCGCAGTTGCGCGACGATTTCGCTTTCCCGGGCAATCAATTGCACCGGTTCGCTACCCAGTTCATCGCTGACCTGTTGCAGACCTTCGTCCGGCAACGGGCTGGCCACCGCGACTTGCGCGCGGCCGTCGGCATTCAGGCCCAGCGGCACCACGCGCCAGCGCAGGGCGAATTCATCGTCCAGCGTCTGATTCGAATCCCGCGCCTTGGTGGCCACGTCGAAGACTCGCGGCAGGTCGTTCTGGAACGCGATGGCTTCCGCCAGTGTTTCGTCGTCCAGCCAGCCGTTGCTGAGCAAAATCCGCCCCAACGGCATGTGCCGGGTTTTCTGTTCGGCGAGGGCGCTTTGCAGGTCGGTCTCGTTGATCGCCTGCCAGGACAGCAACACGCTGCCGAGCTTGCGCGGTGCGGCGGCGACCAGGTCGGTGGACGGGAAGTCGTGCATGGTCTTGTCCCACACCAGTTTGCGGTTCATCACCTTGCCGACGATGAACATGCGCCAGGCCCGTGACGCGGCCATGAAGTTGACGAAGTTGCCCACCACCATGCGCGGGATCGACAGCAAACCATGCTGCCAGCCGTAGAGCACGGTGGTGAAATAACAGCGGTGAGCGATGCGCCAGGCCAGCGCGGCACCGTTGGCCAGCAGCAGGTACTTGATGAAGCCGTTGGTTTCGAACGGCGTCGGGAAACTCACGTCCCACAGGCCGCTGTGGCGCAGGATGATCAAGCCCAGCAACTGCGCCAGAATCACGTAGGCGATGATGCTGACGAACGCCGTGACCACGCCTTTGCGGTCACGGAACAGCAAATAACGATTGGCCAGCGAACCGTTCCAGCCCATTTGCTCCCAGCCTTGCAAGCCGATGCCCAGCGTCCAGCGGGCTTTCTGGCGGAACGCGGTGCGGAAGGTGTCGGGAAAGAATTCGCGCACGCACAACGGCATCCGCAAGGTCGATTCGTAAGGCTTGCGAAACCAGGATTTGCGCAACACCCGAAACTGCACCGGGAAGCGCACAAAGATCGCGTTCATGCCGACCTTGGCCAAACGCGCACCGACGTCGTAGTCCTCGGTGAGGCTGTCGGTGTTGAACGGCTGGTTCTGGGTTTCCCCGGCCAGCACGCGCAACGCACGATGGGAAAAGCACGTGCCGACTCCGGCCGACGGCACGGTATCGGTCATGCTTTCGCGCACCACCAGGTCCTTGCCATGCCATTCGGCGAACTCGTCCATGTAAGTGCCGGCGACCCACTCGTACCAGTTGCGCTCCAGCGAAACCACGGGCAACTGGATCATGTCCTTGCGCGGCAGCAAGTAGTTGAACAGGCGCAATTCCAGCGGGTGCAGCACGTCTTCGCTGTCGTGCAACACCACGCCGGCGAAGGTCATGCCGTGGGTTTGTTCGTGCAGGAAAATCGCCTGGATCACCCAGTTCAGGCAGTCGGCCTTGCAGGTCGGCCCGGCATGCGGGACTTCCACGCGGTGCAACTGCTTGTAGCGCCGGCGCATGCGCTCCACTTCATCGATGGTGCGCTGGTCGTTGATGTAGGTGCCGACGAAAACCACATAGTTCTGGTAATCCAGGGTCGACACCATGTTCTCGATCATCGGCGCGATGACGTCGTATTCCAGCCAGGCCGGGACCATGATCGCCAAGGGCTGTTCGTCCCGGGCCATCAATTGCTCGGCGGTCAGCGGCCGGTATTTGCGGCCCACGGTGAACTTGCGAAACAGGCGGCGAGACCAGTACCACAGGTCAATGAACAGATCGTCCAGGCTGGAGATCAGGATCAGCACGGCGACCACGATGGTCGCGATCTCCAGGAAGCTGTAGTAGTGGGCCAGCCAGTAGGGCCAATAAAGCGACGTCATCGAAGGGTTCCGTTACTGGCGATTGCGACGGGCGTTACGGCCGGCCAGCAACAGGATGAGAACCAACAGAATGCCGCCCGGAATCAGCCACAACAGCGAAGGCGTGCGCCAGGCGTCGAGGCCCTTGGGTTCTTCGTTTTCGATTAATTGGCTGCCACTTGGGTCTTGGGTGTTGAAGGTGGTCAGCGCACCGTCGTCACCGAGAATCGCCACATCGCCACGGCTCAGCAGAATCGGTTTAACGAAACGTGGCGCATCGGCGCCCAGGGTGCGATAGACCAGACCGTGCTGGCCACCGGCATCCACTGCTTGCAGCGAGGCCAGGTGGTTGAGCGGATGCACGTCGAGCAGCACCTGATCTTTGTGATTGATGCGCAAGCGACCTTGCTCATCGACCTGCACCGATTCCTTGCTGTCCTTGACCGGCAACTCGAAGGCGAGGAAGGCTTTGTCCGGGGTGACCGAGGCTTTCGGGTCGTTGCTGACTTTCAGCTGTGCCCGCAGCGGCGAGACACCGGCCGCGTCCGCGACCGAAATCACTTGGCCGAGGCTGCTCGCCGGGTGCTCGAGGTAGGCTTGCGGCACAAGTATTTGCGTGTCCATGGCAAAGCGTGCGGCCATGCCGGAAAAGTCGTCATCCAGCGCGGTTTTTTCCAGCACGATGTGGCTGGTCGGTAGTACAGAGACCGGGAACGCTTGCGGCGTTTCCAGGCAGCGATCACTCACCGGCTGGCGCTGGAACGACACGCGCAGCACGTTGGTCGCGCCCACGGCGTAACGCGGGATACGCGCTTCGATGCGTTGCTTCTCGCCGTTGGCCACCAGCTGTTGTGCGCCAATCAGGTAATCGTTGAGAAACAGCGAAGCCACCGGTGCAGTGTCCGAGGCACCGGGTGCGGCGGACACATCGATCACCGCTTTTACCGGCAGGCGACCGTCGTAGGCCACGCTGCCCAACGGGAACGAAGTGCTCCAGTCGGATTTCGCCAGCACGTCGATGGCGCCAGGGTTGCCGCCAAGACGCGACAAAGCCACGCGACCGTCGGCGCTCAATGGCAATTGCGCTTCGCTGACCGTCAAGTCGCGGCTGCGGGCCAGTTTGTTCCAGGCCGAGCTGAACAAAGCCAATGCCTTGCCGGTCGCTTGCGGCGCGATCATCAACACCGGGCGCGTGCCGAGCAGACTCAGGCGCACAGTGTCCGTACCGCCGACCGCCAGGCCGGCATTGATGTGCCGTTCGCGCCATTGCGTGAAAGCGCTGGCGGCGGTGGCATCGAGGCCTTGAGTCTGGCTCTGCAAGGCATCCAGGGATTCGTTAACCGCTTTGACCAGTTGCGGGTCGTTGATCGCCAGGTCGGCCTGGACGTTCGGGGTTTGGCCGAGCATCAGCAATGCGCCGATTTGTGCCGGGTTCGCCAACACCTGCGGGCCCTTGCCGTTCAGGCTGGCGAATGCAGGAATGGCCAGCAGCTCAGCGGGGATGCGCAGGTTGCTCAGGTCAACGCTGTCTTGCAACGCCGGGAACGGCAGGATGCGGCTGTGTTTGCCGATGCGCTCCAGCGCCACGCCGAGGCGCCACGCCGCGTCGTAGCTTTCAGCCGACAAGGTGCCCGGAGCGACCATGATCCCGGGCTTGCCTGGCAATGCAGTCCAGGCGGCGCCGACGTTCTGCAACTGGCTGGCGTCGTAACTGTAGGTGAGGCGGGTGTCCGGTTCGATACGCAAGACGTTGCCGATGGCGCGTTGGTCTTCACACAACACACGCGATACCACCGACGACCAGGCAATGCCCAGGCGCACCGAGCCACTGTCTCGGGCTTTCTTGTCCACGCCCAGGGTGGCGCTGGCGTCGCCCTGAGGTTCGCTGAGCCCTTCGGCGCGCACCGGATAACCGTCCAGCGACAGCAGCAAGGTGTTGCGACCGCCCTCGCCATTGAGGTAGCTGGCGTTGAAATTCAGCGTGGCGTCGGTCAGCGGCACACCGGCCGGCACTGGCAGATACAGTTCGCGTCGGGCATCGGTGGAACCGAGGATGATCGGTGCGTCGATCCCCAGATCGCTCAAGCGGATCTCACGTTCCTGCCGGGTATCGGCATTGAGTCGATTGATCGCCTGGGTGAGCGGGTTGTCCGCGGCCAAGGCAAAGGTCGGCATGAGCGCGAGCAGGCTCACGCCACAGGCAAGGGCGCTGAACGCACCCGTATGGATGGCAACGGAAGGCTTCATTCAGGTAGATCTCGAGCTGATAAGGGGAGATACGGTTCGGTTTATTGAGAGGTGAAAGCCGGGTGTCTTTTCTCGGTCACAGACACCGTCGACGGGTAATGCAGGAACTTGGGCAATGGCAGTCGCGCCACGAGGAACTCATCGACCGGACGCCCCATGAGCGCATCGACGATGCGTGCACTGGCCTGGCCGTCGCCATACGGATTGGCGGCCTGGGAACAACGGCGCCACAGCAGGTCGTCATCGAACAGCGCGTTGACCCCGGCGATGATCGAGTCCGGCGCAGTGCCGACCAGGCGCACAGTGCCCGCCGCGACCGCTTCCGGGCGTTCGGTGACATCGCGCATCACCAGCACCGGTTTGCCCAGGGACGGCGCTTCTTCCTGCACGCCACCGGAGTCGGTGAGGATCACGTGGGCCCGTTGCATCAGGCGCACGAACGCCAGGTAGTCCAGCGGCTTGATCAGGTGCACGTTGGGCAGACCGCCCAGTTGCTCGGTGACCGGGCCGATGACATTCGGGTTCAAGTGCACCGGATAGACGATCTGAATGTCCGCGCGCTGGGCCAAATGGCTCAGGGCCTTGCAGATATCAAGGAAGCCTTCGCCGAAGTTTTCCCGACGATGCCCGGTTACCAGCAGCACCTTGCGATCGGCTTGCAGGAACGAGAATTGGCGGTCCAGGCTGGCGCGCAGATCAGCGTCCTGCTCGATGCGCCGGGCAGTCATTTGCAGCGCGTCGATCACCGTGTTGCCGGTGACGAAGGTGCGACCCTGCAGGCGTTCATCGAGCAGGTTCTGCCGCGATTCATCGGTCGGCGCGAAGAGCATGTCCGCACCGAGGTCGATGCAGCGTCGGTTCATTTCTTCCGGCCACGGGCTGTAGATATCACCGGTGCGCAGCCCGGCTTCGACATGGCCGACCGGTATGCGCCGATGGAACGAGGCCATTGCCGCGACCATGGCCGAGGTGGTGTCGCCATGCACCAGCACACGGTCCGGGCAGGTCTGTTCCAGCACCGGATCAATCGCCGCGTAGAGCGCCGCCGTCAGCGAGTTGAGCGTCTGGTGCGGCGTCATCACATCAAGGGTGTAATCGGCCTGGAGGTCAAACAGATCCAGCACCTGCTTAAGCATGCTTTGATGTTGGCCAGTGATGCAGATCTGCGAATGAATACCAGGTTCTGCAGCAAGGGCTTTGACCAAAGGTGCCATCTTGATGGCTTCTGGGCGGGTACCGAAGATCGAAAGGATTTTAATCCTTGGATGATGACGAGCGATGAGAGGCCTTCCTCGCGCAGTTTTAGTGCGCAGCACAAGAGCAGACCCAAGTTGTTGTTTAACTTGAGCGAGCAGGTGGTATTGGATTTTAGTTAAAGCCGGGAGGGCATCAGCGTGATGGCTGATGTTCACTTCATGTGAGAGGGGTGTAGCGCCTGGAGCCCGGAAACGACCGGATTATTAGCATTGAAGATAGGAATGTTAAAGCGTTATATGCGCTTTTTTATTAAATAAATAAGATTGAAACTTTCATGTTTGAGGTCGGTCTTTTGTTGTTTTGTGTAATTCGTGGGAAATCATTTTTAGTTGTTATTGCACTTTTAAAGCATTGTTTTTAAAGGATTATTATTAATATGTTCCCGTTCGTCAGTACGTGTGAATTATTTGATTAGTCTGGTGGTCGCGATTTCTTAAGTTGGGTGAGGGGGTTGTCGCTCAGTCACTTAAATGGCGCCTGAATGTTGTCACTCTACTACAAAGAGCGGTCCGTAGTAGTAAGTTTGTTGCGATTGATCTGTTGTGCGTATTTGCAGTGTAGAAGAGTTTAGTTGTAATAGTTGAACTTTTCCAAAGTGCGCAATTTGCCGTTGGCAAAAAACTGAATTACCTGCAATGGAAACAGCACCTACCCATTTGGAGTATGGCGCCGCCAGGCAATCGGCTGAATGATCGGCATCACAACTATTCGAGAGGGATGCGTTCATGCCGATTTCAAAACCAGCCGTTTTGACCCCTGCCGAGCAGGCCAATCTGACCCGTGCGGACAAGGCGCATTACATGCACGGCTACCACGTGTTCGATGACCACGCGGAGCAGGGCGCGCTGAACATTGTGGCCGGTGAAGGCGCTTACATCTACGACGCCGACGGCAACCGATTTCTCGATGCAGTGGGCGGCATGTGGTGCACCAATATCGGCCTGGGTCGTGAAGAAATGGCTGACGCCATCGCCGACCAGGTGCGTCAATTGGCCTATTCGAATCCCTTCTCCGACATGGCGAATAGCGTCGCCATCCGCTTGTGCGAGAAACTCGCGAGCCTGGCGCCGGGGGATCTCGACCACGTGTTCCTGACCACCGGCGGTTCGACGGCGGTGGACACCAGCTATCGGCTGATTCAGTACTATCAAAACTGCCGCGGCAAGCCTGAGAAAAAGCACGTGATCGCCCGGCATGGCGCCTATCACGGCTCCACTTGCCTGACGATGTCGATTGGCAACAAGGCCGCGGACCGTGTCCCGGAGTTCGATTATGCCCACGATAAAATCCATCACGTTTCCAGCCCCAACCCTTACCGGGCGCCCGAGGGCATGGATGCAGCGCAACTGCTGGAATTCCTGGTCGGCGAGTTCGAGGACAAGATCCTGAGCATCGGTGCGGACAAGGTCGCCGCGTTCTATGCCGAGCCGATCATGGGCTCCGGCGGCGTGATCATTCCACCAGAAGGCTATTTGCGGCGGATGTGGGAGGTGTGCCAGAAGTACGACATTCTGTTTGTCGCGGATGAAGTGGTCACGTCCTTCGGGCGCCTGGGCAAGTTCTTTTCCTCCCTCGATGTGTTCGGTGTGCAGCCCGACATCATCACCACCGCCAAAGGCCTGACTTCTGCTTATCTGCCGCTGGGCGCCTGCATCTTTTCCCAACGCATCTGGGACGTGATCAGCGAGCCGGGCCAGGGACGCTGCTTTACCCACGGCTTTACCTACAGCGGCCATCCGGTGTGCTGCACGGCGGCGCTGAAGAACATCGAAATCATCGAGCGGGAAAACCTGCTGGCGCATGTCGATGACGTGGGCGCGTACTTTGAGCAGCGCCTGAAGACCCTGGAAGGCTTGCCGCTGGTGGGGGACGTGCGCTGCAAGAAATTGATGGCTTGCGTCGAATTCGTCGAAGACAAACGCACGAAAAAGCTGTTTCCAGAAGCGTTGAACATCGGCGAGAAAATCCATCTGCGCGCACAGTACAAAGGCTTGCTGGTGCGGCCGATCGTGCACCTCAATGTGATGTCGCCGCCGCTGACGATCAGCCATGCGCAGGTTGATGAGATCGTCGAGACGCTGCGCGAATGCATCCTCGAAGTCGCCGTGGAGCTGCAATGCAGCGGTGATTACGCCGGGCAATGAACCGGCGTTTCGCACCTTTGCGCGGGGAGGGGGCAATCGCTAGACTGGCCGGCATGAACTCATCGGCCCCCCCTCATTCGATCACCCTGGCACTGCATGCGCTGCACCAATGGCATGTGGAACTCGAGCGCGCGTTCCAGCATGGCGCCGAGCCCGATGCGTTGCGGCATCTGGTGGTGGCGCTGACGGCGCTGGCGCCGGTCGAGTCGGTGATGATCAGCCTGGAGCGCAAAGACTGTCCGCCCAGGTTGCTGTATCAGCACGGCATTCCCGAGCAGCACCTGGACGCGATCCTCAATCGCTACTTCTCGGTGGGCTATTTGCTCGATCCGTTCTGCCTGGCAGTGGACAGTGGCCTGGCCCAAGGCTTTTATTCGCTGGCGGAAATCGCTCCGGACGACTTTTTCGACAGCGATTACTACAAGACCTATTACCTGAACCTGGGCTGCACCGAAGACAGCTATTACATCGTCAACCTGGACGACCACAGCAAGATTTCCGTCAGTCTGTTCCAGGGCATGGGCGCCAGCAGCTTGAGCGCCGACCAACTAGATGTGCTGCGGGCCGTCGAGCCGATGGTGCGATTGTTCATCCGCCAGTGCGGCTACATTGACCAGCAGCGCGATTCAATCCTGGCGCCAGCGGCGTCGACGGCAGTCAATCAGCGCATCCAGGTGGCGATGGCGCAGTTCGGCTGTGACGTGTTGACCGAGCGCGAGCGCGAGAGTGCGCACATGGTCTTGCGCGGGCATTCGATCAAATCCGCCGCTCGGGAAATGGGCATCTCCCCCGAGACCGTGCGCATGCACCGCAAAAACCTGTATTTGAAGCTGGGCATCAACTCGCAGTCGGAGTTGTTTGCGCTGTTTATCGAGTGGTTGCAGAAAGCTTAGAGCGGCATCGCAACCCATCCTGTCGACCCAGAAAGTGCACCTACCCATTTGGAGTATGGTGCCGCCCCCGCAATGGCTAAATAGTAAAGGCGCACGCTTCCTTCAGAAGAAAAACACCAAAAGGTGAATAGAAATGCGAACTGCGCTAGCCATCCTTTCCAGTCTGTTGCTTTTCCCTGTGTGCTCGGTGACTCATGCGGCGGAGGCGGATGACACGCTGCGCATCTACAACTGGTCGGACTACATCGGCGAACACACCCTGGCGAATTTCCAGAAGGCCACCGGGATCAAAGTCATCTACGACACCTTTGATGGTTACGAAACGGTCCAGGCCAAACTGCTGACCGGCCACTCCGGTTATGACCTGGTCATGCTCAACGCTTCTCTGGTTCCGCCGTTGATCAAGGCGAATGTGTTCCAGCCGCTGGACAAGAAACAGTTGCCGAGCTGGAGCAACCTGAACCCGGAGATTGTGCAAAAGTTGCAGGCTTACGATCCGGGGCTGATCTATTCGGCGCCTTACACCTGGGGCAGTAACGGAGTGACGTACAACGTCGACATGATCAAGGAACGGATGCCGGATGCACCGATCGGTTCATTGGCGATGCTGTTCGATCCGAAAGTCGTTTCACGCTTCGCCGATTGCGGCGTGACAATGCTCGACGCCCCCACCGAAGTCCTTCCGCTGGTGCTGCAATACCTCGGCCGCGACCCGCAAAGTGCTTCCGCCGAAGACCTCAAAGCTGCGCAGGACGTGCTGTTGGCGGTCCGCCCGTACATCAAGAAGTTTGATTCGGTGAGTTACCTCAACAGTTTGCCCAACGGAGACACCTGCCTGGCGATGACCTGGTCGGGTGACGCCGCCACCGCCCAGGCGCGGGCGAAAGAAGCGGGGCTCAAGACCAACTTGTCCTACTTCGTGCCCAAGGAAGGTTCGCTGATCTGGTTCGATGACCTGTACATCCCGAAAGATTCGACCCATGCCGCGAATGCGCACAAGTTCATCGAGTTCCTGTTGCAGCCGCAGAACATGGCCGACGTCACTAACCTGATTCACTACGCCAACAGCAACGCGGCGGCGACCGCGTTAGTCGATGCGGATGTGCTGGCCACGGCGGCGATCTACCCGGATGACGCGACACGCCAGCGCCTGTTCACGCAAAAGACCCACGACGCCCAAGGCATGCGGGCCATGACCCGGGTGTGGAACAACGTGAAAACCGGCAAGTAAGACCGGCGCGCTCGATCGGCGAATGCGCGAGGGAGTTGTTCGAAGATGTAACAACTTCCACCCGTCGCCATCCCTGTTTCTAGAAAAACCAGAAATTAATCAATGAATTAAGTCCTGTAACGCATGTTACAGGGCCTTTTGGCACGGGATTGCCGCCTTACTGAACACTTGTTTAGTATCGGCAGCAATTCAACTCCCGCAACTCAAAAACAATAAGACGAGGGCCTTTCATGACTTCTCATTCGACACTGCTGAGCCGGGTAGAAAACGGCATCGCCTGGATCACGCTCAATCGCCCGGAACAACGCAACGCGTTGGACATTCCGACCCTCAAGGCCTTGATCAACCTGCTCGACGAGCACGATGCCAACCCTGACGTCCGGGTGCTGGTGTTGACGGGTTCCGGCAAAGGCTTTTGCGCGGGCGCCGATGTGGCCGAATGGGCCGATGCGGAAAGCCGCGGCATCCTCGAAACCTATGGCTGGACCGAAACCGCCCACACCTTGATGAACCGTCTGCACGGTTTCAGCAAACCGACCATCGCCGCCATCAACGGCATAGCGGTCGGTGCCGGGATGGATTTGACCCTGACCTGCGATTTTCGCCTGGCCGCCCAATCCGCGCGGTTCAAGGCCGGCTACACCAGCCTGGCCTATTCGCCAGATGCGGGCGCGAGTTGGCACTTGCCACGCCTGATCGGCGCCGAACAGGCCAAGCACCTGCTGTTCCTCGATGAAATCTGGAGTGCCGACCGCGCGTTGGCCACAGGGTTGGTCAGTGAAATCTGCGCCGACGAGCAGTTGCTGGACAGCGCCGCCGAGCTGGCCACGCGCCTGGCCAACGGCCCGACGTTCGCCTTCAAGCAGACCAAAGTGCTGATCCGCGACGGCGCCCAACGCAGCCTCGCCGAACAGCTTGAGGCCGAGCAGGCCGCCGGTTTGCTCTGCGGTCGCAGCCACGACGGCGCCGAAGCCCTCAAGGCTGCCGTGGAAAAACGCACCCCTCACTTTATCGGCCGCTAATCCAACAGCAGGGACGTACAGCCATGAATTTCCAACTGACTCAAGAGCAGGACATGCTGGTGGAAGCGGTGCGGCGGTTTGTCGAGAAAGAGCTGCTGCCCCACGAAGAAACCGTCGACCGCGCCGATGCGGTGCCGCCGGAATTGGCCGCGCAGATTCGCGCCAAGGCAATCGCCGCAGGTTTCTATGCCTTTAACATGCCGGAAGAGGTCGGCGGTGGAGGCCTCGATTACCTGTCCCAGGCGCTGGTCGAGCGTGAGCTGTCCAAGGTGTCGTGGGCGCTGCACGTGTTCGTCGCGCGCCCGTCGAAGATCCTCATGGCTTGCACCGGTGCGCAGGTCGAGGATTATCTGTTGCCCTGCGTGCGCGGCGAGAAGGTCGACTGTTTTGCCCTGACCGAACCGGGCGCCGGCTCCGACGCCAATGCGATCAAGACCCGCGCCGTGCGCGATGGCGATGACTTCGTGATCAACGGCAGCAAGCATTTCATCAGCCACGCCGGGCATGCCGATTTCGCGATTGTGTTCGCGGTCACCGATACCTATGAGCACAACGGTCGCCAGCGCAACGCCGTGACGTCGTTCCTGGTGGATCGCGATACGCCGGGGATGACCATCCGCCGTGGTCCGAAATGCGTGAGCAATCGCGGTTATCACACCAGCGAGATCTTCTTCGACGATTGCCGCGTGCCGGCCTCCAAAGTGCTGGGTGAAGTCGGCAAGGGTTGGGAGGTTGCCAACGCCTGGTTGACCGCTGGCCGGGTGATGGTGGCCGCCAACTGTGTCGGTCAGGCCCAGCGTGCGTTGGACGTGGCGCTGCAATGGGCAGCGGACCGTAAGCAGTTCGGACACGCCATCGGCACTTACCAGGGCATCTCGTTCAAGTTGGCGGACATGGCCACCGAAATCCGCGCCGCCGAACTGCTGGCGCTGCACGCAGCTTGGAAAATGGACGAGGGCACCATGACCGATGGCGAGGCCGGCATGGCCAAGCTGTTCGCCAGCGAAGTGCTGGGCCGCGCGGCCGATGAGGCGGTGCAGATTTTTGGCGGCATGGGCCTGATGGACGAGGGGCCGGTGGAGCGCATCTGGCGCAACGCGCGGATCGAGCGGATCTGGGAAGGCACGTCGGAGATCCAGCGCCACATCATTTCCCGCGAACTGCTGCGGCCGCTGCTGCGCTGATTGGTCGAGGAGAATCCCATGTCAATCAGAGACAATCTCAAGCGCATGCTGGCGCCGCGTCATTTGGCATTCGTTGGCGGGCGCAGCATGGCGCGGGCGTTCAAACGCTGCGCCGATGGTGGTTTCCAGGGCCAGATGTGGTTGGTCAATCCGCAGCACGAGAGCCTTGAGGGCATTCCGTGCGTGGCGTCGATTGCCGACTTGCCGTGCGGGCCGGACGCGGTGTTTATCGCCACCAATCGCGAATTGACGTTGAGCTGCGTCGCCGAACTGGCGCTCAAAGGCGCCGGCGGAGCGATCTGCTATGCCTCCGGTTTCGCTGAAACCGGCGAGGAAGGCCAGGCCCTGCAAGCGCAACTGCTGCAAGCTGCCGGCGACATGGCGCTGCTCGGGCCGAACTGCTACGGCTTGCTCGACTACCTGCACAGCGCCGCGTTGTGGCCGGTGGCCCACGGCGGCAAAGCGGTGGAGAAGGGCGTCGCGGTGCTGACCCAGAGCGGCAATTTCGCTTACAACCTGAGCATGAGCGATCGCTCGCTGCCGTTGGCCTACATGGCCTCGGTGGGCAATCAGGCGCAGTTGGGTGTGGCGGAATTGATGGACGTGCTGCTCGACGAGCCGCGTGTGACGGCCATCGGTCTGCACCTCGAAGGGCTGAAGAACGTCCCCGGTTTTGCCCGCGCCGCGCACAAGGCGCTGGAGAAAGGCATTCCGGTGATCGCCCTGAAAACCGGCGTGTCGCAGATCGGCGCCGAACTGGCGTTGAGTCACACCAGTTCGCTGGCCGGTTCGGATGCACTGTACGACAGCCTGTTCGAGCGTCTCGGGGTGATCCGGGTCAGCGGGCCGGTGAGTTTTGTCGAAACCCTCAAGGCGGCGGCCTGCGGTCGTCTGCCGGCCGGCCCAAGTCTGGCGGCGCTGGCCTGTTCCGGTGGCGACGCAGGATTTATCGCCGACTACGCCGAACGCAACGGCCTGACCCTGCCAAAATTTGACGACAGCCAACGCGCGGATCTGGCGCAGGTGTTGCCGAGCTACGCCAACCTGGTCAATCCGCTGGACTTCACCACGGCGATCTGGGGCGACCGCGACGCGCTGGAAAACATGCTCGAGAGCGTTTTGCGCACGCCGGCTGATGCGGCATTGCTGGTGCTGGATTACCCGGCCGAATCCACAGGTGAGCGCAAGGAATGCGATTTGCTGCTGGAGTTGTTTTGCGAGTTGCTGGAGCGGCATGGCAAAACCGGCGTGGTGACATCGGCGTTCCCCGAATTGCTCCCGGCCAGTGCCCGTGATCGGCTGCATGCCCGTGGCGTGGCGGCACTGCAAGGGATCGAAGATGGTCTGGCGGCGTGGGGGCGGATCGCCCAATACCAATTGCGGCGCCGGGTGTTGCTGGCCAAGGGTGAATCGGTGCTGGCGCCGATCTGTCCGGCTGCATTGATTGCTGAAGGGCAGTTGCTGGATGAGTGGCAATCCAAACAGGCGCTGCGTCCGTTTGGTTTGCCATTGCCCGAGGCGCGGCTGTGCCGTCCTGACCAAGCGCTGGAGGAGGCCGAACACCTTGGCTTTCCGTTGGTGCTCAAAGTGGTCAGCGCCGATCTGCCGCACAAAACCGAGGCCGGTGGAGTTGCTCTCAACCTGAAAGATCCGGCGGCGTTGCAATCAGCGCTGGAAAGCATGCGCGGCAATCTCGCAAAACACGCACCGGGGCTGGTGTTCGATCAGGTGCTGCTCGAACGCATGGCGTCGCCGCCCTTGGCTGAGTTGATCGTCGGGATCAAGCGCGAAACCGGCTTCGGCCTGGCGCTGGTGATCGGCGCGGGCGGCATTTTGGTCGAGCTGCTCAAGGACAGTCGCAGCCTGTTGCTGCCGACCACCGACCAAGCCATCCACGACGCGTTGCTGAGCCTGCGCTGTGCGCCGTTGCTCACCGGGTTTCGCGGCGGGCCAGCGGTGGATATGCCGGCGTTGGTCCGGGCGATTCGTGCCGTGGCGGATTACGCTGGCGAAAACGCCGAGCGCTTGCTGGAACTGGATGTGAACCCTTTATTGGTCAATGCCCAAGGCGCGGTGGCGGTGGATGCACTGATCCGCCTGGCCTGAACACTGACTGCATCATCGATTGCCATAAGGCTGCTCAAATGAACGTTTTGATTCTCCACGCCCATCCCGAACCGCAATCCTTTACCAACGCGTTGCGCGATCAGGCGGTACAGACTCTGCAAGCCCAAGGGCATGCGGTCCAGGTGTCCGACCTCTACGCCATGAACTGGAACCCGGTCGCCAGCGCCGAGGATTTCTCCGATCGGGACAACCCCGATTATCTGGTCTACGCCCTCGAACAACGCCTGGGCGTCAAGACCAAGAGCCTGGCCCCGGACATCCAGCAGGAGCTGGACAAGTTGCTGTGGGCCGACCTGCTGATCCTCAACTTTCCTATCTACTGGTTCTCGATGCCGGCGATCCTCAAGGGCTGGATCGACCGGGTGCTGGTGTCCGGCGTGTGCTACGGCGGCAAGCGTTTCTACGATCAGGGCGGGCTGGCGGGCAAGAAGGCGTTGGTCACCGTGACCCTCGGCGGGCGCGAGCACATGTTCGGCGAGGACGCGATTCACGGTCCGCTGGAGGACATGCTGCGCCCATTGCTGCGCGGCACGCTGGCGTATGTCGGCCTCGACGTGTTGCCGCCGTTTGTGGCGTGGCATGTGCCTTACATCAGCGCTGAAGCACGCGGACAGTTTCTGCTGGATTACCAGCGGCGCCTGGAGAATCTGCATCAGGATTCGCCGCTGGTGTTCCCGCGCCTGGCGCAGTTTGACGAGGCGCTGTATCCGATCCGTTGATGTCGAGAGGGCAGGAGCACCATGGCCGAGGAAGCGCGTTTTCTGCGAATGGACCCCAATTTGCGCAAGGCCAATCTGGTGGCCGCCACGCTGACGTGCCTGAAAAAGTACGGCTTTGTCGGCACCTCGATCCGCAAGATTTGCGCCGAGGCCGGGGTGTCGGTGGGGTTGATCAGTCATCACTACGCCGGCAAGGATGAACTGGTCGCCGATGCCTATCTGCACATCACCGGGCAGGTGATGCGGCTGTTGCGCGAGTCCGTGGCCGCTTCGGGCAACGGCGCGCGACGGCATCTGTCGGCGTTTTTCGAAGCGTCGTTTTCCTCGCGCATGCTCGACCCCGAACTGCTCGAAGCCTGGCTGGCGTTCTGGGGCGCGGTGAAAACCGCTGATGCGATCAATCGCGCCCACGATCATTCCTATGGCGAGTATCGAACCATCATGGGCGAAGCCTTGACCTTGTTGGCCCAGGAGGAGGGCTGGGACGGTTTCGACAGCGGTCTGGCATCCATCGGCTTGAGCGCGTTGCTGGATGGTTTATGGCTGGAATGCGGGCTCAATCCCAGCACGTTCACCCCGGCCCAGGGCGTGCTGATTTGTGAAGCGTGGGTCGATGGCCTGCAAATGGGCGGGTTTCGGCGTTTCATCGCGCACTGATATCGCCTTGTTGATCAACTGTTCAGCAGTCGCTACAGTGCAGGTCTTCGCGCTTCGCAAAATTCCAAAAATCGGCCGTTCGCGGCACGAACAGGAGCCAGGTCATGAAGGTGATGCCGTGCGTGCTGGTGGTGAGTGAAGATCCTTTGCTGCGGGAATCGTTACAGGCTTTTCTGGGCGGGCAAGGGTATGAGGTTCACTGCGCTGACAGCGCTGATCAGGCCGATACGTGCCTTGAGCGTTTCCCGGTGGGATTGGTGTTGCTGGACGCGCGTTTGCGGGGTAGCAACTCACTGAACCTGACTCGCCAATGGCGCGAGCGCTCGGAGGTCGGGATTATCCTGCTGGGTGGCGATGACGCTGAACGTCTCGCCGGCCTGGAATGCGGCGCCGATGATTATCTGACCCAAGCTTTGCCTTCACCCGAACTGCTTACCCGCGCCCGAAACCTGCTGCGGCGCGTGCAGCATGCTCAATTGCTCGTGCAACCCGACGCGCATCTCAAGCGTTTCGCCGACTGGACCCTGGACACCGACCGCCGCCGCCTCAAAGGCTGCGACGGTCGCGAAACCCTGCTCAGCCATGGCGAATTCCAGTTGCTCAATGTGTTCATGCGCAACAGCGGCCACACCTTGAGCCGCGACCAGTTGATGGACCAGTTACGCAACCGCGAATGGCTACCCAACGATCGCTCGATCGATGTGCTGGTGGGGCGCCTGCGCCGCAAGCTGCATGACGACCCGGCCGAACCGGAATTGATCATCACCATTCATGGTGCCGGCTATCTGTTTACCGCCGGCGCATCGCTGGCAGCCTGAGCATTCAGGAATGTTCGAAGATGTAACAACCGTCGGTTGGCAATCCGTGTCTTCTGTATAAATACCTTTAAAAACAATGAATTAAATTATGTTTGTGATGTTAGTTCGCAAGGCAGTAAAAGCTTGCCTCTCTGTTGAACGAGTGTTTAGTATCGACACCATCCTTCATTACTTCAGAACAATAAAACGAGGGCTGGCATGAGCTTCCAATCGACCCCGCAACCTGTTTCTTCGAGCCTCACCGGCGGCCAGGCATTGGTGCGTCTGCTGGCCAATTACGGCGTCGACACCGTGTTCGGCATTCCCGGTGTGCACACGTTGGAGCTGTATCGCGGACTGCCCGGCAGCGGCATTCGGCATGTGCTGACCCGGCATGAGCAGGGCGCCGGATTCATGGCTGACGGCTATGCCCGGGTCAGCGGCAAACCCGGCGTGTGCTTCATCATTACCGGCCCCGGCGTGACCAACGCGGCGACCGCTATTGGCCAGGCTTATGCGGACTCGATTCCGATGCTGGTGATCTCCAGCGTCAACCACACTTCAAGCCTCGGCAAAGGCTGGGGCAGCCTGCATGAAACCCAGGATCAACGAGCAATCACCGCGCCTATCACCGCGTTTTCGGCGGTGGCCCTGAGCACCGACGATTTGCCTGAACTGGTGGCCCGCGCTTTTGCCGTGTTCGAAAGCGAGCGGCCACGTCCGGTGCATATTTCGGTGCCGCTGGATGTACTGGCCGGGGCGATCAGTCGTGACTGGAGCGCCGACGTGGTGCGGCGTCCCGGACGCGGTCTGCCGGAGGCTGGCACGCTGGATGACGCGGCCCGGCGCCTGCAGCAGGCCAAGCGTCCGATGATCATTGCGGGCGGCGGTGCCTTGGCGGCGGGGGATGAGTTGCAGGTTTTGAGCGAACGTCTTGCCGCGCCGCTGTTCACCAGTGTCGCCGGTAAAGGTTTGCTGGCGCCGGATGCGCCGCTGAATGCCGGCTCCAGCCTGTGCGTGCAACCCGGTTGGGACCTGATCGCGCAAGCGGACGTGGTGCTGGCCGTCGGCACCGAAATGGCCGACACCGATTACTGGCGCGAGCGCCTGCCGCTAAACGGTGATGTGATCCGGGTCGATATCGATCCACGCAAGTTCAACGATTTCTATCCTTGTGCCGTCGCTTTGCATGGCGATGCCCGGCAAACCCTCGAGGCTTTGCTGGAGCGCTTGCCTGACGAAGCGAGTGATACTCGTGAGTCAGCAACGACGGTGGCCACTTTAAAAGCGGCTATCCGCAGCGGCCACGCTGAATTGCAGTCGATCCATCAACAGATCCTGGACCGCATTGCCGCCGCGATGCCCGCCGATACCGTCATCAGCACCGACATGACCCAACTGGCCTACACCGGCAACTACGCGTTCGCCAGCCAGGGCATCCGCAGTTGGCTGCATCCCACCGGCTACGGCACCCTCGGGTATGGCTTGCCAGCGGGCATCGGTGCGAAATTCGGCGCTCCGCAACGACCCGGCCTGGTGCTGGTGGGGGATGGCGGGTTTCTCTACACCGCGCAGGAACTGGCCACCGCCGTCGAGGAGCTGGACAGCCCGTTGGTGGTGCTGCTCTGGAACAACGACGCGCTGGGGCAGATTCGCGACGACATGCTCAGCCTGGACATCGAGCCGGTGGGTGTATTGCCGCGCAATCCGGATTTCCCGCTGCTGGCCAAAGCCTTCGGCTGCACGGTGCACGAACCGCAAAGCCTCGACGAACTGGAACGCGACCTGCGCCGCGGTTTTGCCCACGCCGGCGTGACCCTGATCGAGCTCAAGCACGCCTGCGCGTGCCGATAACGCCAGGAAAAATCCTACTGAAATAACGGCTCGACTGTCGTGAAAACGACCTGTTTACGCTGAACACGAACCACCATGAGTTTTCTGTTGAACGACTGTTCAGCGTCGGCTATGTTGGCTCCACCACCCCCGGTTGGTTGCGGGCTTGCGTTTCTTCCCTTCGAACGAGGCACTGGCATGCGGTTTTCACCCTTTGTTGAGCGGATTTCAGGCGATGGCGTCGCCGCCTGGGATATTCACAATGCAGCGTTCGAAGCCCGGCGCCGTGGCGAAGATGTGATCATCCTCAGCGTCGGCGACCCGGATTTCCCCACCCCGGATTTCATCACCGACGCCGCAATCCACGCCTTGCGTGAAGGCGACACCCACTACACCGAAATCGCCGGCCGCCAGGCCTTGCGCGAAGCCATCGCCACCCGCTACAGCGGCTTGTTCGGCCGTGAAGTGAACGCGTCCAACGTCATCATCGTCGCCGGGGCACAGAACGCGTTGTTCGCCACCTCGATGTGCCTGCTGAATGTCGGCGACGAAGTGATTGCCCTGGACCCGATGTACGTCACCTACGAGGCGACCCTCAAGGCCTCCGGCGCAACATTGGTCCGCGTGCCATGTTCGGCGGACGCGGGTTTCCGCCTCGATGCCGCCGTCCTCGCCAAAGCCATCACCCCCAAGACCCGGGCGATTTTCTTCTCCAACCCCAACAACCCTACCGGCGTGGTGCTCAGCCGCGAAGAACTGCAAGGCATCGCCGACCTGGTGATCGCCCATGATTTGTGGGTGGTGGTGGACGAGGTCTATGAAAGCCTGACCTTCGAACGCGAACACCTGAGCCTGGCGTCGTTGCCGGGCATGGCCGAGCGCTGCGTGGTGATCGGCAGCCTGTCGAAATCCCATGCGATGACCGGCTGGCGCACTGGCTGGATGATCGCTGATGAAGCGATGGTCGCCCATGCGGAAAACCTGGTGCTGAGCATGCTCTATGGCTTGCCGGGGTTCGTCATGGAGGCTGCGCTTAAAGCCGTGGAGTCCCATGAAGAAGTCACCCACGGCATGCGCGAAATCTATCGCCATCGACGGGATCTGGTCGTCGCTGGGCTATCGGATTGCCCAGGCATTTCCGTACTCAACCCCGACGCCGGCATGTTCGTTTTGGTGGACGTGCGCGGCACCGGGCTGACTTCGCTGGAGTTCGCCTGGCGCCTGTTGCGCGAGGCGCATGTCTCAGTGCTGGACGCCGCCGCATTCGGTGAGCCGGCGCAAGGCTTTGTACGCATCTCTTTCACCTTGGGCGAAGAACGACTGGCCCAGGCCTGTCAGCGCATTCGCGACTTTGTCCTGGTGCTCAATGGCGAAGCGCCACGACCCGTGACCGTCCACGTTACCAGCGCCGCAACGCCTGAGCCGGTCGCCGCCCGGACCATGATCGAAGTCGATGGCCTGCATAAACGCTTCGGCAATATCGAGGTGCTCAAAGGTGTCTCGCTGACCGCCCGCGAAGGCGATGTGATCTCCCTGATCGGCGCCAGCGGCTCGGGCAAAAGTACCTTGCTGCGCTGCATCAACATGCTCGAAGTGCCGGACCAGGGACGCATTCTGGTGGACGGCGAAAGCATCCATCTGAACTTCGATCGCCCCGGCGCGCCGCTGGTGTCGGACGCCAAGCAACTGGTGCGGATTCGTTCGAGCCTGGGCATGGTGTTCCAGAACTTCAACCTCTGGCCCCATCGCACGGTGCTGGAAAACCTCATCGAAGCGCCCACCCAGGTCCTGCGCGAAAGCCGTGCCGAAGCCACTGAACGGGCCGAAGCCTTGCTGGAACGCGTGGGGCTGGCGGCCAAGCGCAACGAGTACCCGGCGTTTCTCTCCGGGGGACAGCAGCAACGGGTGGCGATCGCCCGCGCCCTGGCCATGCGGCCAAAAGTCATGCTGTTCGATGAACCCACCTCGGCACTCGACCCGGAACTGGTCGGCGAAGTGCTGCGGGTGATCCGCTCCCTCGCGGAAGAAGGCCGGACCATGATCCTGGTGACCCATGAGATGGCTTTCGCCCGTGATGTGTCGTCCAAAGTCGCTTATTTGCACCAAGGGCTGATCGAAGAAACCGGTTCGCCGGATGAAGTGTTCGTACACCCACGCAGCGAACGTTGCCGGCAGTTCGTCAACGCTCATCAGACTCGCTAACGCATCATAAAAAGACGGGGAAAAATCATGGGAAATCGACGTTTGGCAAACTTCTTGACCGGCGTGGCCTGCGTCATGCTGGCTGGCATGAGCGCGGCGCAAGCCCAACCGATCAGGTTCGCGGTCGCGGCAGAACCCTATCCGCCGTACACCGAGAAACAGGCCAATGGTGAATGGAAAGGCTTTGAAGTCGACCTGATTCACAAGCTCTGCAGCGAAATGAAAGCCGAGTGCGAGATCAAGGAAGTGGCGTGGGACGGGATCATTCCGTCGCTGCTGGCGAAGAAGATCGACGTGATTTTCTCCTCCATGTCCGTCACTGAAGAGCGCGAAAAACAGATCGCGTTCAGCAAGGCTTACTACGACTCGGTGATCGCGATTGTCGGGCCGAAGGGCGCTTCGGTGAAGAAGTACCCGGACGACCTCAAGGGCAAGACCATCGGCGTGCAGAACTCGACGGTGAGCGCGAGTTTCCTCAAGACCTACTACGAAAAAGTTGCCGATGTTAAGTATTACGACACCCAGGACTCGGCCAACGCCGACCTGATTGCCGGGCGCATCGACCTGATGATGGCGGACGGCACGGCCATGGCGGCCTTCGTCAAGACCCCCGATGCCAAGGACCTGGCGTACCTCGGGCCAGTGCCTTATGACCCGATCTTCGGCAAAGGCGTGGGCGCCGGTCTGCGCAAGGACGACACCGAGCTCAAGGCCAAACTCGACAAGGCCATCACCTCCTTGCTGGCCAGCAAGGACTACGACGACCTCTCCGAGCATTACTTCGGCACCAGCGTGAAACCTGCGTTCTGACCTGAACACAGTTCCCTGTGGGAGCGAGCTTGCTCGCGATAGCGGCCTGCCATTGAGCATGGATGTCGACTGACACACCGCTATCGCGAGCAAGCTCGCTCCCACAGGAACTGTGCCAGGCCAGTGATTGCGCTAATTGGAGAGCCAACAATGTTCGAGTTGATCAATTTCAGCGAAACAGGGTGGGGCGGGGCACTGCTCAAAGGGTTGTGGATGACCCTGCAGATTTCGGCCGGGGCGTTTGTGCTCGGGCTGTTGATCGGGCTGGTCGTGGCCTGCCTCAAGCTCAATGCGCCGAAACCGATTGCGACGCTGATGCGCGGCTACACCACGTTGTTTCGCGCAGTGCCGGAGTTGTTGCTGATCCTGCTGCTGTACTACGTCGGCTCCATGCTGCTCAACTCGTTGATGACCCAGTTGGGTTACGGCGTGGTGAATGTCAGCGGACCGCTGGCGGCCATCGTGGTGCTGGGTCTGGTGCAAGGCGCGTATGCCTCGGAGATTTTCCGCGCGGCGATCCAGGCGATTCCGTTCGGCCAGATCGAAGCGGCGCGGGCGTTCGGCCTGAGTGGGTTCGGCCTGTTCCGGCGCGTGACGTTGCCGATCATGGCGCCGTTCGCGATGGCGGGGATGGCCAACCTGTGGATCAACCTGATCAAGGACAGTGCGTTGATCAGCGTGGTCGGCACTAACGAGCTGTTGTACACCGCCAAGCAAGGCGCGGGTTCCACGCGTCATTATCTGTTGTTCTACCTCACGGCTGCGGCGATGTATTACGCGGTGACGTTGGTGTCCAACTACCTGTCGGGACGGCTTGAGCGACGCATTCGTCGCTGGATGCCTTTGGCTGAGTGATTGAAATGATTCCAGCGTGGATAGTTGAATACGCAGCGCTGTTGGGCCGAGGGTTGCAAACGACCGTCACCCTGCTGTTGCTGTCCAGTGTGTTCGGTTTCTTGTTGGCCATCCTGGTCGCACTGGCGCGGATCTCCAGATACAAGGTGATCGCCAAGGCCAGCCTGTTCTACACCAGCGTGTTTCGCGGCACGCCGTTGCTGATCCAGATCTACATTTTCTACTACGGGCTCGGCAGCCTGTTTGCGCAGTTCCCGCTGATTCGCGGCAGCTTCCTCTGGCCCTATCTGCGTGACGGCTACTGGTACATCGTGTTTGCCCTGGTGGTGTCGATGGGCGCCTATGTCGGCGAAGTGATTCGCGGTGGCCTGCTGGCGGTGCCGAGAGGTGAAATGGAAGCTGCTTCGGCGTTCGGCATGACCTCGCGCCAGTCGCTGTTGCGGGTGCGTTTACCCCGAGCGATGCGCTTGCTGTTGCCGACCTTGGCCGGGGAAACCGTGATGTTGCTCAAGTCCACGGCACTGGCCTCGACCATTGCGGTGATCGATTTGCTGGGCGCCGCCAACGTGGTGCGGGCGCAGACCCTGCAAGTCTATGAACCGTTGCTGCTGGTAGCCGGCGTGTATGTTTGCCTGACTTTCCTGATCGAGGCGTTGTTCGGCTTCGTCGAGCGGCGCGGGACGCCCGTGCGCAGGTCGGTGTAATGAGTTCGCCAAAGATCGTCGACCGCTCGTTGCAGGGCATCGGCCTGTGCACCTTGGGCTACGCGTTCCTGGCGTTGCAGGACGCGGTCATCAAGTGGCTGGTGGCCGACTATTCGGTGGTCACTATTCTGTTCTGGCGCAGCCTGGTGGTGGTCGTGGCTTGTCTGCTCGCGGGGCGTCTGCGGCTGGTTCAGCGGGCCTGGCGTTCGCCGAGCCGACGCTTGCTGGTGGTGCGCGGTTTGTTGTCGATCGTGGCGTGGTTGCTGTATTACACGGCCGCCCGGGACCTGACCCTGGCCGAGATGACTACCCTGTATTTTTCCGCGCCGATCATGGTCACCGTGCTGGCGGCGATGATCCTCAAGGAACGCGCCAGCGCCTGGCAGTGGTTCAGCCTGATCATCGGCTTCGTCGGCGTGATCATCGCCTGCCGGCCGAGCCACATCGCCGATCCGTTACCGATCATCCTGACGCTGCTGGCGGCGATGTGCTGGGCGTTCACCTACATCCAGTTGCGTCAGGTCGATGACCAGACCTCGGTGCTGGAGCAGATGCTGATCACCAACGTGGTGTTTGTGATTTGCATGACGATGGCGCTGCCCTGGACCCACACCCCGGCGCCGACCCCGGCCTGGCTGGGCATGCTGGCGGCCGGCCTGGTGGGGGGTATCGGTCAGTTCCTGCTGTTCGCCAGTTTTCAGCGCGCGACCGCGACCTTGTTGGCGCCGTTCGAGTACACCGGGCTGATCTGGGCCTTCGCGCTGTCGAACCTGATCTGGGGTACGTTGATGGACGTGTCACTGATGATCGGTGCCGGGCTGATCGCGGTCAGCGGCACCTTGGCCATGCTCTTCGGGCGCCACGCTTCACAGGATGTCGTCGGTGCTGAATGCTCCGTGACGCAGCCCCTTTATCCAGCAACGACAGATGTGCAGGCCGTTGGCGGGGCTGAAGGTTTCGGGGTTCAGGCACCACTCGATCCAGAGTCCGTCGAGCATCGCCGATAAACCAATGGCCGCCAGGCGCGTGTCGTGGATGACAAAACCTTCGCTGGCTGCCAGATCGTCGAGCAACTGGCGCAGCAGATCGAGGTAGGCGCGGTAACTTTTTTCGTGGGTCTGGCTGACGTGTTCCGAGTGCCGGATCAGGCTCCAGAACACCACCCAGACCCCAAGCAACTGCGGGTCCATGACCCGTGGCGAAAACGAGCCGACGAGGAAGGTGTCCATTTTTTCGGCCGGTGTGTTGGCCTGCTGGACTTCCTGGAGCAAGGCGCTGGTCAGCTCGCTGGCGAGGGTCTGGTAGGTGTCGGCGATCAGCGCATCGATGCTGCCGAAATGGTGATTGAGCAGGCCGACGGACACCCCGGCCTCGGTCGCGATGCGGCGCACGGAAATACCCGCGTGGCCGTCGCGGGCCAGGCAACGCAGGGTGGCGGCGATCAGCAGTTCGCGGCGCGCGTCGGCTTCAACGCGACGGAATTTTGGAGAGTCGGTGGTCACAAGCGAATCCTTGGGTGCAGTGCCTGGTTGGCGAGCTTAGTTGAACGTGCGTTCAAGTTCCAGCATCGGCAACAGCAATCCAGGGTTTTTTAACGATCAACACGGGAGGACAAGCGGATGGCGCAGGATATTTCGTTCAGTGTTCGCAACAACAATGGCGATCCGGCGCGGGTCGGCGCCTGGCGTTTTGAAGGCGATGGCAGTGGGCCGGAGGTGCATTTGCAGGCGGGAGTGCATGCCGATGAAATCGCCGGGATGCTGGTCCTGCACCTGTTGATGCAACGGCTGAAAGTCGCCGAGGCCGAGGGGCGGCTCAAGAGCAATGTGACCGTAGTGCCGCAAGCCAATCCGCTCGGCATCGGGCAGTTTCGCCAGGGGCGAATTCTCGGGCGTTTTCACGACGCCACCGGGCATAACTTCAACCGTGCGTTTGATCTGTCGGCGGTGCTGGAGCGACCTTCGACCAACGTCCAGGAGTGGCAAAAAAGCCTGGTGCAACTGGCGGCCACGGCGGACGTGATGCTCGACCTGCACACCGATGACGAAGCCCTGCCGTACCTCTACGTGCACCGCAGTTTCTGGCCCCGAGGCCGTGAACTGGCCGTGGCGATGAAAATGGAGGTGGCGATTATCTGGGATGACGGTGGCGACGGTTCTTTCGAAGAAACGATCATTGCGCCGTGGCTGCGCGAGGGCGTCACCGAGCAGAAAATGGCCGCGACCCTGGAGTTGCGCGGGCAGGGCGATGTCAGCGATTACTTTGCCGAACAAGATGCGCAGGGCTTGTACGCCTGGCTGAGCGCTATCGGCGCCATCGACGAGGCTGTGACAACCGCTGACTGGCCCGTCGAGACCATGCAGATGAGCCACATGGAAACTCACCTCGCGCCACAGCCTGGTGTGTTGATTTTCGAAAAGGAACTGGGGGATGTCGTCGAGGCAGGGCAGCGCTTTGCGCGGATCCTGCAGCGCCCCGGCGACCCTGCTTCCGAAGTGGTGTTGTACGCCGAACAGGCCGGCCGAATGGTCACGCGCTACCGGGATCGGCTGGTGTCGCAAGGCATGGTCGTCGCCAAGTTCACCGGCAGCCGGGAATCACGGCATTGGAGCGGCGGCTTACTGGATCCAAATTGACGCCGGCGCCTGACCGCATCCAAGCGCCGCTCGAAGGCTTTACGGCGGCGCTTTCCGTCAGATGAGGCTGCGGGAATGAAGGAAATATCTGAAAGATATTTTTCACTTTTGTAACTTTTTGTTTGCTTCACCGCCAAAATCCATGGTTATTATCCGGCGGCGCACCAGGCCAAAAGCCTGGCGCCAAAGGATTGCCATGTGTCCACAGACCCGGCAATCGCAGCCGATCGGGTCCACCCTAGCGCTGTTACCCTTGCGCAGGCCGTTCCCCGTCGTTGACCCTCAAACGAAAGGTGAGGTTTCAATTGGTCAAGCGGTATGCATTCGTCGGTGTAGTGGGCAGGACGACCGAAGTCGCCAATGTCCCCGTCAGTTCCCTTGCTGTTTGCGATTCACGCCTTGCAGCGCTGTTCGCCAGCCAAATCCCCCGCAACCCCTTGCGCGCCACTGCGTCCGCCCATGACGTGAGTCCGCGGGCACGCGCCGCACCATCCCCCTGATTTCGCACGACCGACCCGACACACACTGTCGGGCCTGACTGGCGGGTGATGAACGTCCCAGCCAAACACACAAAAATAATGTAGTCATGGACGGTAGCCTGATGTTCGACAAATCTTCCTTGCGTGGGACGACCTCCGCGCAGCCCAACGCTTTACCCGAAAATCCATCCGACACTGCGGCACTCGCTTACTGGCGTGAACGGCTGGCCGATGCCCCGACGTTGCTGGAGTTGCCCACTGACCGGCCACGGCCGGCGGTGCAGGGTGATCAAACCGCTTCGCATGCGCTGGTGCTGGATGCGCCACTGACCGAAGGGCTCAAGGTTTTGGGCCTGCGTCACGGCAACTCTCTGTTCATGACCTTGCTCGCGGGTTGGGCGGTGGTGCTGGCGCGGTTGTCCGGTCAGCACGAGGTGATGATCGGGGCGCGCACGGGAGATTTAGGCAACACGCTGCCACTGCGTCTGTCCCTGACGGAAGCTCCGTCCACGAGCCAATTGCTCGATCACACCCGCGCTGTGCTGCTCGGTGCCGAGGAACATCAGGACCTGCCGTTCAAGCAATTGCTCGCGCAACTCAACCCCGAACACAGCACCGCTTACCATCCGCTGATCCAGGTGCTGTTCGCCTGGAATCACTCTGAATCACTGCCTGCCGGATTCGACCTGACGCTGGTGCTGGCCGAAACGGACGGGCGCATCAGCGGCCATCTGCATTACGCCTCGGCGTTGTTCGACGCCGCGACCATCGAGCGTTTCACCGGTTACTTGAATACCGTTCTGCAGCAGATGGTCGCGCAACCCGCATGTTCGGTGATGGCGCTGGAAATGCTCAACCCCGCTGAACGCCAACAACTTCTGCACGACTGGAACAGCGCAGAACAACCATTCGACGCCACCCAATACGTACACGGTTTGTTCGAAGCCCAGGTCCTGCGCAACCCCGACGCTATCGCCGCACGTTTGAACGATGAGGCGCTGAGCTACGGTGAACTGAACACCCGCGCCAACCGCCTGGCCCATCACCTGCGCAGCCTCGGTGTCGGCCCGGACGTGCGCGTCGGGTTGTGCCTGGAGCGCTCGCTGGACATGCTGGTCGGCGTACTGGCGGTGCTCAAGGCCGGTGGCGCTTATGTGCCGCTGGACCCGGCGTATCCGCCCGCGCGGCTGGCGCACATGCTCGCCGACAGCGCGCCCGTCGTGGTGCTGACCCACGGTCCGGCCGCTGCGGCCCTTGAACATTCGACCGTGCTGGACATCACCGACACCCGCCCTTGGGCGTCGCAATCACCGGACAATCCCAACCCTCACACTGTCGGACTGACGCCTCGGCACCTGGCCTACGTGATCTACACCTCAGGCTCCACCGGCACCCCGAAAGGCGTGATGGTCGAGCACCGTGGGCTGATCGCCGTCAGCGCCGCGTGGGAAAAACTCTACGCCTTGGGCGAGCCCCTCAATCACCTGCAAATGGCCGGTTTTTCCTTCGACGTGTTCAGCGCCGACCTGATCCGTGCGCTGGGTTTTGGCGGCACCTTGGTGCTGTGCCCGCGTGAAACCTTGATGCACCCGCCAGCGCTGTATCGCTTGCTGAGCGAGGCGCGCATCGGTTTCGCCGACTTCGTGCCGGCGGTGCTCAACCCGTTGCTGGCCTGGGTCGAACAAAGCGGCCACGACCTGTCGTTCATGCGCACCGTGGTCTGCGGCTCGGACATCTGGACCGCCCACAGCGCCCGGCAATTGCGCCGGTTGTGTGGCGATCATGTGCAGATCGTCCAGGCCTATGGCGTCACCGAAGCGAGCATCGACAGCACCTGTTTCGAATTCAACACCGACAGCGTGGCCGACGGTGTGTTGCCGATCGGACGAGCGCTGGCCAACACTCGGATTTACCTGCTGGATGCCTTGGGCGCACCAGTGCCCGTGGGTGTCGCAGGCGAATTGCACATCGGTGGCGTCGGCGTTGCGCGAGGTTACCTGAACCTGCCGCAACTGAGCGCAGAACGCTTTATTGACAGCCCATTCGTGGCGGGCGAGCGTCTGTATCGTAGCGGTGATCTGGCGCGTTATCGGGCGGACGGTAATCTGGAATTCCTCGGCCGCAACGATTTCCAGGCCAAGCTGCGTGGCTTGCGTCTGGAACTGGGCGAAATCGAGGCGCGTCTGGCGGATATCGTCGGGGTGCGTCAAAGCCTGGTGCTGTTGCGCCAGGACACCCTCGGCGAATCGCGGCTGGTCGCTTATTACTGCGAAAGCCAAGGCGCGGCGCTGAATCCGCGCTCGCTGCGTGAGCAACTCCAAGTCAGCCTGCCGGATTACATGGTTCCCACGGCATACGTGCGTCTGGATGCGCTGCCGCTGACCGCCAACGGCAAACTGGATCGCACTGCATTGCCGATGCCGGATGCCGAGGCCTTTGATCAGCGCGACTATCAGCCGCCGCAAGGTCCACTGGAAATCGCGCTCGCCAACATCTGGGCCGAAGTGCTCGGCGTCGAGCGGGTCGGGCGTCAGGATCAGTTCTTCGCCCTCGGTGGTCACTCGTTGTTGGTGATGCGCGTGCTGGCTCAGGTTCGCCAGCAACTCGGTCTGGAAGTGGCTCCTTCGGCGCTGTTTGCCGTGCCGGTGCTGGAACAGTTCGCCGAACGCCTGAAACTCAATCAGGACAAGGCTCGCGTGGCGATAGCGACTGTTGAACGGTCGGGCGCGCAAACGTTGTCGTCTGCCCAGCAGCGCCTGTGGTTTCTCGCACAAATGGAGGGTGGCAACGCGGCGTATCACATGCCGTTGAACCTGCGCTTGCGCGGGCCGTTGCGGATTGCAGCCTTGGAACGCGCCTTCAATCAACTGGTGGCGCGGCATGAAGCGCTGCGCACCACATTCATCGCGGTTGAAGGGGAAGGGCGGCAACTGGTCGCGGCGCTCTGGCAGTTCATCAAGCTGTCGGTGGTTGACCTGCAAGGGCAACCCGAAGCGTGTCTTACGCAATTGATCGACGAAGAAGGCGCGAAACCCTTCGACCTGAGCCGTGGACCGCTGATGCGCGTCAGTCTGGTACGGCTGGCGGAGGACGAGCATGTGTTGCTGTTGACCCAGCACCACATCATCTCCGATGGCTGGTCGATGGGCGTGCTCACCCGAGAACTCGGCCTGTTGTATGAAGCCGCCATTCAGGATCGCGACGATCCGTTGCCGCCACTGCCCGTGCAGTATGTGGATTACGCGGTGTGGCAGCGCCAGTGGCTGACCGGCGAGGTGCTGGCCGAGCAGAGCCGCTACTGGCGCGACACCCTCAGCGGCGCGCCGGTGTTGCTGGAACTGCCGGCCGATCACAAACGTCCGCCGGTGCAGGATTACCTCGGCGGCTTCGTGCCGCTGGTGTTCAACCCGGCATTGACCGCGCAGTTGAAAGCTTTGTGCATGCAACAGGGCACCACGCTGTTCATGACTTTGCTGGCCGCGTGGTCGCTGGTGCTGTCGCGCCTGTCCGGGCAAGCCGATGTGGTGATCGGCGTGCCGTCGGCCAACCGCACGCAGCAGGAACTGGAAGGGCTGATCGGTTTCTTCGTCAACACCCTGGCACTGCGCATGACCCGCTCGGGTTCGCCGTCAGTGGCGCAGTGGTTGCAACAGGCGCGCCGTGTGGCGTTGGGTGCCCAGGAACATCAGGACCTGCCGTTCGAGCAAGTCGTCGAATTGCTCAACCCGCCTCGCAGCCTGGCCCACAGTCCGCTGTTCCAGGTGCTGTTTGCCTGGGAGCAGGATCAGGATTCCGATCTGGTGTTGTCGGGGCTTGAGGTCAGTCCGGTCGAGAGCAGCCATCACGTCGCCAAGTTCGATCTGCAACTGGCGCTGCATGAGCGTGACGGGCAGATTGTCGGCGGTCTGGAATACGCCTCGGGCCTGTTCGAACCGGCCACGGTGGCGCAATTCGGCGAGTACCTGCGCCGGGTGTTGACCCAGATGGTCGAGAACCCCGAGCAGCCGTTGAGCACGGTTGATTTGCTCAGCGGAGAACAGCATCAACAGATCGTCCACGACTGGAACCGCACCGAGCGCGACACCTCGGCCATGCCCGATTGTGTGGCGCGGTTTGAAGCCGTTGCCCGGCAAACACCACAGGCAGTGGCGTTGCTCGCGAATGACCGGCAACTGAATTATGGCGCACTGAATCAGGCTGCCAATCGCCTTGCGCATTACCTGATCGAACAAGGCGTGCGTCCGGAGCACCGGGTCGGTCTGTGCCTGGAACGTTCGCCAGAGATGGTCGTCGGTCTGTTGGCGATCCTCAAGGCCGGCGCGGCGTATGTGCCGTTCGACCCGGCGTACCCGAGCGAGCGTCTGGCCTTTATGTTCAGCGATGCGGCGCCGACCTTGCTGCTGACTCAATCGGCATTGCGCGACGTTCTGCCCACGGACACAAACGCCTGCTGTCTGGATACCGATGCGCAGCGTTGGGCGCACTGTCCGGACACCGATCCGCAAGTGGCCGTCAGCCCCGATAATCTGGGCTACGTGCTCTACACCTCCGGCTCCACTGGCCGCCCGAAAGGCGTCGCCCACAACCGCCGCGCCCTGGATAACCTGATCACCTGGCAGCTCGACCAAGCGCAGGCACCGGGCCGGGTCCTGCAATTCGCTTCGCTGAATTTCGACGTATCGTTCCAGGAAATCTGCAGCACCTTGTGTTCGGGCGGCAGCTTGTTGCTGATGACCGAGGACAGCCGCAAGGACCTCGCCGCGCTGCGTCCGACCCTGGTGGCTGAAGGCGTGCAGCGCGCATTCCTGCCGTTTGCCGTGCTGCAGCAACTCGCCGGACTGACCGAGGCCGACGCGCCGATGCCGGCCGGTGGCTGCGAGATCGTCACGGCGGGCGAAGCCCTGCAAATCAACGATGAACTGCGCGACTTTGTGCGTGGCCTCGGCGGCGCGCAATTGCACAACCAGTACGGCCCGACCGAAACCCATGTGGTCAGCCAGTTCAGCCTGTCGTGCAGTGACGCCGAACACTGGCCGGATGCGCCGCCGATTGGCCGTCCGATTGCCAACGCGCGGCTGTACGTGCTCGACGTCGATATGAACCCGGTGCCGGTCGGCGTGGCGGGTGAGTTGTACATCGCCGGCGCATGCCTGGCCCGGGGGTATCTGAATCGTCCGGACCTGACCGCCGAACGCTTCGTGCCAGACCCGTTCAGCGCCAAACCCGGCGCGCGCATGTACCGCAGCGGTGACTTGGCGAAGTTCCAGGCCGACGGTAACGTGCAGTACCTGGGGCGCATCGACCAGCAGGTCAAGTTGCGCGGTTTCCGTATCGAACTCGGTGAGATCGACAGCCTGCTGCAACAGCAGCCCGGCGTGCAGGAAGCCGCCGTTTTGCTGCGTGAAGATGTGCCAGGGGACAAGCGTCTGGTGGCCTACGTGGTTGGCCCGGCGTCCAGCGAAACCCTGCGCGCCGAACTGCAACGGCACTTGCCGGAGCACATGATTCCCACTGCCTGGGTCTCGATGGCGCAGTTGCCGCTGACCCGCAACGGCAAGCTCGACCGTCAGGCATTGCCCGTACCTGAACGCAACGCCGGGGCCACTTACGTCGCGCCGCGCAATGACACCGAACAGCAGATGGCCGAGATCTGGGCCGAGGTGCTCAAGTGCGAGCGGGTCGGGATTCACGACAACTTTTTCGAACTGGGCGGCCACTCGCTGCTGGCGACTCGGATGATCTACGCGATCAACCAGCGCATGGGCGCGCAGTTGTCCTTGAGCAGTCTGTTCAAGACTCCAGTGCTGATGGATCTGGCGGCGCAAGTGCAGGCCGGGCGCAGCGATGACGCGCAAATCGTCCCGGCCTTCCTTGAAATCGAGGCGGATCGCGATGCCCGGCATGCGCCGTTCCCCCTGACCGATATCCAGCAAGCCTACTGGTTCGGTCGCGAAGCCACGGTCAGCCTCGGTGGGGTGAGTGCCCACGGTTACGAAGAACTGCGCATTCCTGACTTCGACGCCGCGCGTTTCGAGCAGGCGCTGAACCGCATGATCCAGCGCCACGACATGCTGCGCGTGGTGTTTCTCAGCGACGGTACGCAACAGGTGCTGGAGCAGGTGCCGACCTACTGCATGCCCCGCAGCGATTTGCGCGGCGTACCCGCCGACGTCGCGCAACAGACGTTGCAAGCCACCCGCGAGCGCCAGTCCCACCAAGTGCTGGACGCCAGTCGCTGGCCGCTGTTCGAGTTCAGCCTGTCGTTGCTCGATGACGGCATCACCCATCTGCACATCAGCCTCGATGCGCTGATCGTCGATGCCGCGAGCACGCAGATTCTTGCCCGCGAGCTGATGGCGTTTTACGTCGATCCAAACCTGATCCTGCCCGAGCCAGGCCTGACCTTCCGCGATTACGTACTCGCCGAGCATCAACTGCGCAGCGGCATTCGTTACGAGCAGGCGCTGAGCTACTGGGGCGAACGGGTCACCAGTCTGGCGCCGGCGCCGGACCTGCCGCTGGTGCGCCAACCGGACAGCATCAGCAATCCGCACTTCACCCGCCGCGACCGCGACATGCCGGCGGCGCAATGGGCGCAGCTCAAAGCCGTGGCCAAACAGTTTGCGGTGACGCCGTCGGTGATGCTCCTGACCGCGTTCAGCGAAGTGCTGGCGCTGTGGAGCCGGCAGCCGCGCTTCACCCTGAGTTTGCCGCTGTTCAACCGCTTGCCGTTGCACCCGGACGTCGATGAAATCATCGGCGACTTCACTTCCTTGATGCTGCTGGAAGTCAGCATCGCCGGGGCCATGAGTTTCACCGACAAGGCCCGGGCGGTGCAGGCGCAGTTGTGGCAAGACATCGATCACTCGGTGGTCAGCGGCGTGCGGGTGCTGCGGGAATTGTCCCAGGCCCGGGGCGTGCAGCAGACGGCGATGCCGATTGTGTTCAACAGCACGTTGTCGGAGGCAGCGCCGGAGCTGGCGGAGTTCAACCTCGCGGACGCGTTGAACGCCAAACACATGCACAGCATCACCCAGACCCCGCAAGTGTGGCTCGACCATACCTTGCTGGAGCTGGAAGGACGCTTGCTGTTCAACTGGGACAGCATCGATGAGCTGTTTCCGGCAGGCATGATCGAAGAAATGTTCGTCGCCTATAACGCACTGCTGGATCGCCTTTTGGAACCGGCGGCCTGGGAAGCGAGTACGCCGCAATTGCTGCCGATGGCATGTTTGCCGGCACCCCTCGACACTCAAGAAGCGTTGCCGTTGATGCACGAGTTGTTTGAGCGTCAGGCGCTCATAACGCCGGACGTTGTGGCCGTGATCGCTGCGCAGCGGCAACTCACCTACGGGCAATTGCGCACGGAGGCGCGGTCCCTGGGGGCGCTGCTTCAGGCCGAGGGTGTGGTGCCCAATCGGCTGGTCGCCGTGATGATGGAACGCGGCTGGGAACAAGTGGTGGCGACCCTGGCGATTCTGTACGCCGGTGGCGCTTACCTGCCGATTGACCCGACGCTGCCAGCGGAGCGGGTGCGGCACATTCTTGAGCGGGCCGAAGTCAGCCTGGTGCTGACCCAACCGGCGCTGCTCGGCGTGATCGAGTGGTCTGTGCAGGTCAGCGCCATCGCCGTGACCGATGACGTCATGGTCGAACACGCGCCGTTGCAACCGGTCAACGTTGCACCGACCGATCTGGCCTACGTGATCTACACCTCCGGTTCCACTGGCCAACCGAAAGGCGTGGTCATCGACCATCGCGGCGCGGTCAACACCTTGCTCGACATCAACCGACGCTTTGCCGTCGGCCCGGCGGATCGGGTGCTGGCGATTTCGTCGTTGAGTTTCGATCTCTCGGTGTATGACTTCTTCGGCACCCTGGCCGTCGGCGCGGCGGTGGTGGTGCTTGAGCCGCAACTGGCCCTCGACCCGGCGCACTGGCGGGACTTGATCGAGCGTCATCAGGTGAGCCTGTGGAACTCGGTGCCGGCGTTGCTCGGCATGCTGCTTGAATACGTCGAGGGCGAGGGCGGCACGCTGCCGGCCAACCTGCGGGTGGCGATGCTTTCCGGTGACTGGATTCCCCTGACCTTGCCGCAACGGCTGTGGGCGTTGCAGCCGTCGGCGCAACTGTTCAGCCTCGGCGGCGCCACCGAAGCCTCGATCTGGTCGATCTGCTACCCAGTGCAACACGTCGATCCAGCGTGGCGCAGCATCCCTTACGGCAAGGCCCTCGATCACCAGCGTTTTTACGTGCTGGACGAAGCCCTGCAAGTACGCCCGACTTGGGTTGCGGGACAGTTGTACATTGGCGGCATCGGCCTGGCCCAGGGTTACTGGCGCGATGAAAAACTCAGCGCTGGCAGTTTCTTCCCGCACCCGCTGACCGGCGAACGCCTGTACCGCACCGGCGACCTCGGGCGTTTGCTCCCGGATGGCAACATCGAATTCCTCGGCCGCGAAGACAATCAGGTCAAGGTCCAGGGTTATCGCATCGAATTGGGCGAGATCGAAGCCGCGCTCAATCGCCACCCCGGCGTGCAAGGTGCGGTGGTGCAAATCCTCGGCAGCACGCTCGGCGAAAAACGCTTGGCCGGCTATGTGCTCAAAGCCGATCCTGCATTGCAGGCCAGCGACTTCGTCCAGTACCTGGCGGACAAACTACCGGCCTACATGGTGCCGTCGTCGTTCACCTTCGTGGACGCCTGGCCGTTGTCGTCCAACGGCAAGGTCGACAAGAAACGCCTGCCGGAACCCTCGCAACAGCAGGAATCCGGCCCGGCGCTGGAAGTCGAAGGCGCGCAGGAACAACGGCTGGTGGCGATTGTGCAAGGCGTGCTCAAGCGCGATGCCATCGCCGGCAACGCCAACCTGCTGAACCTCGGCGCGACGTCGATCGACATCGTGCGCATCAGCAACGCGCTGTCCAGTGAACTGCGGTTTCGTCCGCACGTGGCGCAACTGTTGGCGCAGCCGACGTTGCTGCACCTGATCGGCATGTACCGCCAAAGCCTGGCGCGCCAGGAACTGGTGAGCAATGCGCAGCAACGTCCGAACAGTCCCGAGGAAGTCATCGAAGATCCGCAACAGCGTGCGCAGTTCAAGGCTGATCAGCGTGGGCGCCGGACCTTTGCCCAGGCGTTGCCGAGCGTGGCGCTGACATTGCCGCAATCCCCGGCATTCACCCAGCGCTTCAGCGATTACCGCTCGGTGCGCCAGTACGCCGCGCAACCGATTGAAACCCGTGCCTTTGCCGAACTGTTGGCGGCACTTGCTCAGGGCCAACTCGACGGCGAAGTGAAGTACCAGTTTCCGTCGGCCGGCGGTTTGTACCCGATTCAGGCGTACCTGTACGTCAAGCCGGAACGGGTGCTCGGCGTGCCCGGCGGCGCGTATTACTACGACCCGCGCGAGCATCGGTTGCTGGCCCTCGACAGCGGGGTGCTCGACCCGGACACCTACGACTATTTCGTCAATCGACCGGTATACGAAAACGCCGCGTTCTCGTTGTTTTTCATCGCCGACATGGCGGCGATCCGTCCGCTGTATGGCGAGCGCAGTCGCGACTTCTGCCACATCGAAACCGGCGCCATCGCGCAATTGCTGAGCATGACCGCCGTCGAGCAAGGCCTGGGCCTGTGCGGCGTGGGTTCGATTGAGGAGGCGCAATTGCCGACGTTGTTCGACCTCGGGCCGAGCCATCAATTGATCTACTCGATGGTCGGCGGCCTGCGTACCACGGATGAGCAACACCGCGCCCCGGTCGAGGTTTTTGCGCCCGACCAGCCCAGTGACGACAGCGACATGGAGGAATTTGAGGTATGAACGCCTATCAATTGCTGGAGCTGTTCGCGCGTCACGCCGTGGTCCTTGAAGTGGACGGCGACAAGCTGCGCTGCAAGGCGCCTCGCGGATTTCTGACAGAAGAGATGCTGCAAGCGCTCAAGCTGCACAAGCCTGAACTGATTGCGTTGCTCGGTGGCCATGACGCCGCTGCGATTCCTTCAAGGGCCGGCGGCGAAGCGCACTGGCCGCTGTCGTTTTCGCAGCGGCAACTGTGGTTTCTCGATCAACTGGAACCGGGCAACGCGTTCTACAACGTGCCCACGGCGGTGACCCTCAAGGGGCCGCTGGAAGTGCCGCTGCTGGAGCGGGCGCTGAACGAGTTGATCCAGCGCCACGAAATCCTGCGCACGACGTTTTGCAGTGTGGATGGCGAGCCGCGTCAAGTGGTGCATCCGGCGATGCCGCTGGCACTGCATGTGACTGATCTACGTGACCTGCCAGCCGCCGAACGCGAGCAGCAGGTCCGAATGGCAGTCGATCACGACGCCCGCGCGCCATTCGATCTGGCTACCGGCCCACTGTTGCGCGCTTCGTTGCTGCGCCTGGCCGACGATGAATATCTATGGCTGTACAGCGTGCACCACATCATCGCCGATGGCTGGTCGATGGGCGTGATCCTGCACGAAGTCGCCAACCTGTACGGCGATTACCTGCGCGGCGAGCCGTCGAGTCTGGCGCCATTGCCGGTGCAGTACGCCGACTACGCCTGCTGGCAGCAGCAACGTCTCGGTGGTGATGCGTTAACCGCGCAACTCGAGTACTGGCGGCGCACCCTGGCCGACGCGCCGGCACTTTCGACCATCCCCGCCGACCGGCCACGGCCACTGGTGCAGCGTTATGCCGGCGCCACGTTCAGCTCATCCCTCGATGGCAACACCCTGCGCGAACTCAATGGGCTGGCCCGGCAAACCCAAGGCACTTTGTTCAATGTGTTGATGGGCGCGCTGGCCGTGCTGCTGTGGCGGCACAGCGGTCAGCAGGATCTGTGCATTGGTACGCCATTCGCCAACCGCAGCAGCCCGGAAATCGAGCCTCTGATCGGGCACTTCGTCAACACTTTGGTGGTCCGCCAGCGCCTGGATCCGCAGCAAACCTTCGCCGAACTGCTGCGTGATGTGCGCGGGCAAATGCTCGACGTTCACGCCCATCAGGACGTGCCGTTCGATCGGGTGGTCGAAGCCGTCAACCCGCCGCGCGATACCACTCATTCGCCGTTGTTCCAGGTGATGCTGGTATTGCAAAACACCCCCGGCGGCGCGCTGGAAATGCCCGGGTTGAGCCTGTCGCCCTACAGCACCAGCAGCGCCACAGCCAAGTTCGACCTGGCGTTTGAATGGGTCGAACGGGAAGGGCGGCTGAACCTGTTGGTGGAATACAACACCGACCTGTTCGACGTGGCGACCATCGAACGCTTGAGCGGGCATTACCGACAGTTGCTTCAACACATCGCCCAAGACCCCAAGCAGCCGATTGGCGCGCTGTCGTTGTTGCCCGAGGCCGAGCGCGAACAAATCCTGGTGGACTGGAACCGTTCCGAACCACTGACGCATCCAGCCGATTGCGTGCACCGATTGTTCGAAGTCCAGGTCGCGCGCAACCCGCAAGCCTGCGCGGTGGCGTTCGAAGCTGAAACCCTGAGTTACGGCGAATTGAACGCCCAGGCCAATCGTCTGGCGCAGCATTTGCGCAGCCTCGGCGTCGGCCCGGACGTGCGCGTGGCGGTGTGTGTCGAGCGCTCGCTCGAATTGCCGGTGGCGTTGCTGGCGGTGCTCAAGGCCGGCGGCGCGTATGTGCCGCTGGACCCGAATTATCCGGTCGGGCGCCTGAGCCACATGCTCAGCGACAGCACCCCGGCGGTGCTGCTGACCCTCGGCTCGGCGCACGCGATATTGCGCCAGGCCCAGCAAGGTTCGACCTGGGAAGCGCCGGTGCTCGACCTCAAGGCCGACGCCGCGCTTTGGGCCGGGCTGTCGCCGGACAACCCCGACCCGCGCAGCGTCGGTGTCACGCCCGATCACCTCGCCTATGTGATTTACACCTCGGGCACCACCGGGTTGCCCAAGGGCGCGATGGTTGCCCATCGAGGCTTGAGCAATCTGCTGCTGTGGTGTTCCCAGGTCTGCGGTGAAACCGGGGTGATGTTGCACAAGATTCCCTTCGGTTTCGACGCCTCGGCCTGGGAAACCTTCTGGCCGCTGACCACGGGCGGGCGCCTGGTTGTCGCGCGTCCCGGTGGTCATCTGGAGCCGGGCTATATGGCGAAAGTGGTGCGTGAGCAGAGGGTCACGGCGCTGGTGTTTGTGCCGGCGATGCTGCAACTGTTTCTTGAGGTCGATGAAGTCAGCCTGTGCACCGAGCTGACCGACGTCTTCAGCGGCGGCGGTGAGCTGTCGCCAGCCCTGGCCCGGCGTTTTCAGGAACGGCTGCCGCATGCCCGTTTGCACAATGTTTACGGACCGACCGAAACCACGGTGATCAACAGCGTCTGGACCCTGGAGCCCGGCGCCGAAGTGCCGGCCCTGCAAGTGCCGATTGGCCGGCCGATCGCCAACAATCGTTTCTACGTGCTGGACGAGCGCGATGCGCCGGTACCGGTGGGCGTGACCGGGCAATTGCACATCGGCGGCGTCGGTGTCGCGCGTGGTTATCTGGGACTGGCGCAACTCACCGCCGAGCGCTTTATCGACAACCCATTCGTGCCGGGTGACCGGCTCTATCGCAGCGGCGATCTGGCGCGTTATCGCCCTGATGGCCAGCTGGAATTCCTCGGGCGCAACGACTTTCAGGTCAAGTTGCGCGGCGTGCGCCTTGAACTCGGCGAGATCGAGGCGCGGCTGGAAGCCTTCGCCGACATCCGCGCCGCCGTGGTGCTGATGGTCGGCGACACGGCGCAGAACCAGCGGCTGGTGGCCTGTTGTGCGGTGATGGAAACGCCGGACGAGTCGGCGGTGCACGCGCACCTGGCGGCGACGCTGCCGAGTGCGGTACTGCCGAGCGCCTATCTGTGGCTCGACACACTGCCACTGACCGCCAATGGCAAAGTCGATCGCGTGGCCCTGACAACCTTGGCCGATCAAGACCTGGCCAATCGTCAGGTCAACCTCAGCAGCCCACGCGATCACATTGAATTGACGCTGTACCAAATCTGGAAAGGCTTGTTGCTGGCGACCCAGATCGGCATCCGCGACAACTTTTTCAATGTCGGCGGGACGTCCATTGCGGCGATCAAAATGGCCCACCAGATCGGCCAGGCGTTCGCCGTCGAAGTGCCGGTGCGCGTGGTGCTCGGCTACCCGACCATCGAAGCCCTGGGCGGCTGGTTACGCGCCGGGGCCAGTCCGGCGGCGGTGCAAAGCAACCTGATCGAATTCCGTCGCGGCACGGGCCAGCGCAATGTGGTGTGCATTCACCCAGCGGGCGGCACTGCGTTTTGTTATTTGTCCCTGGCCAAAGTGCTGCCGGAGGAGGTCGGTGTCTACGGCGTGCAGTCGCCTGGATTGAATCCGGGGGAGGCCACCGAGCCGACGGTCGAAGCCATGGCCGAGGCCTATTTACGCCTGATCGAACCCTTGATTACGCAACCGCTGGTGCTCACCGGGCTGTCCTTCGGTGGTCTGGTGGCTTACGAAATGGCCCGGCGCCTGACAGCCGCCGGAAATCGCCAAGTGACCGTGGTATTGCTCGATACCCAAGGCTCGGATGATCCGGGTTTTCGGCAACAGATCGGCACCGTCGATATGGCCGAGTTCCGCGACAAACTGGTGCGCTTCAACGGCATGTACCCCGGCATCGAAGACGCGCAAGTCGAGCGTTATTTCCACCTCTACAACCACAACCGCCTGGCCATGGCCGGCTACGAATGCGAACCCCGCGCCGGTCGCGTGGTGCTGATCCAGGCCCGGGAAGGTTTCAGTCGCCAGCAGTTGCATGAGCTGCGGGGCTTCTGGCGTCGGCGTGCCGGCGAGGGCTTCTTGGCGAAACTGGTGAACGGCGGTCACTGGGACATGCTCGAAACCGCTGAAGTGCACCGGGTCTCGCAGACCCTCAAGCAGGAGCTGCAACGCTTCGACGCGCAGGAGGCGAAATGATGAATCCACAGATGCTGACGTTGCTCGCACAATTTGCCGGTCAAGTACGGCGCAATCCCCAAGCCCAGGCAGTCGTCGATCATCACTCACGGCTGACCTACGCCGAACTGGCCAGCGCCAGTGAGCGCATCGCCCGAGGTTTGCTGGCCCGTGGCGTGCAACCGGGCCAGTCAGTGGCGCTGTGCATGCCGCGTGGCTGGCAATGGCTCGCGGCGATACTCGGCGCGCTGAAAGTCGGCGCCGTGGTGGTGCCGCTGGATCGGGCCAGCCCTTTGAAGCGCCGGGATTTGATGCTTGCCGACGCCGCGTGCGTGGGGCTGATCACGCTGGATGAGGAGTGGACCCCGGCACCCGCGCTTTGGCAGGCGAGTGTCGAGGCGCTGCTGGATCACCCGGACCAACCGCCACAACCCTTGGCCGACACGTTTGCCGAGATCAGTTTCCTGTTCTACACCTCGGGCACCACCGGCACCCCGAAAGCCGTGGAAGTCGGCGAGCGGGGCTTGCTGCGCCTGGCGCAAACCGCTGGCTATATCGAAATTCGTCCATCAGACCGTTTTGCCTGTCTGTCGAATCCGGCCTTCGATGCGTGCAGTTTTGAACTGTGGGCGCCGCTGCTCAACGGTGGTTGCTGCGTGATGATTGCCGATCACGATTTGCTGGACGCACAACGTCTTGCCCGGGTGCTGGAAGAACAGCGGGTCGATAACCTGTTCATGACCGTTTCGCTGTTCAACACGTTGAGCGCGGAATGTCCCGCATGCTTCGCCAGCCTGCGCCAAGTGCTGATCGGCGGCGAACAAATCAGCGCCGCCGCCGTGCGCGCCTGGTATCGGGCGAATCCGGACAGTCAGTGCCAGATTTTCAACGTCTACGGCCCCACCGAATGCACCACGTTTGCCTTGTGCTACCGGATTGCCCGGGACTTCAGCGGCCTGTCGGTGCCGATTGGCCGGCCATTGCCGGACACTGGCGTGCAAGTGCTGGATGAGCAGCAACGACCGGTGGCGGCTGGTGAAGTCGGCGAGTTGTACCTAAGTGGCAGCGGCGTCGCCCGTGGCTACCGCAACCGAGCCGAAGACAGCGCCCGCAATTTCGTGCGCCTGGCCAACCTCGATGGGGGCGCCCATGTGCACTACCGAACCGGTGATCGGGTGCGGATCAACGCCGAAGGGCTGGTCGAGTACATCGGTCGGGTTGATCGCCAGGTGAAGGTCCGGGGTTTTCGCATCGAACCGGGGGAGGTGGAGCTGCAGATCCTGGAGCATCCGCAGGTGGCGCAGGCGTATGTCTGCACCCGACGCCAAGCTGCTGAGGACCACCAGTTGCTGGCGTTTATCGTGCCGCGCGAAGGCTTGAATCACTTGGAATTCGACGCCCATCTGCGGGCGCGACTGGCGTCGTACATGCGCCCGCACCAGTTGTTTTTGCTGGAGCGACTGCCGCTGACCGCCAACGGCAAGATCGACCGCGACACCTTGCTGGCACAGCCGTTGACGCCATGGCGGCCAACGGTCGAGGTGAGTGATGGCGATGCTTCGCCGGCCCTGAATTGGTTGCTGGAGCAAGTTCGAACCTTGCTTGGCCAACCGACATTGGGCGCGCACGACGACTGGCTCGGCAGTGGCGGCGATTCGCTCAAGGCCATGCGCCTGCGTTCAGCGATTCGCACCCATTGGCAGCGCGAGATTGCCATCGCTACGCTGTTGAGCGAGCCGTTCGCGGCATTGGCCGAACACCTTATCGGCCAACAGGGCAACTTTATCTATCCTCCCGCGCCAGCCATCAGCAACGCACGCCGTCTACCGGCCACCGCTGAACAACGTCGCTTGTGGCTGATGCAGCAGCGCACACCGACATCGACGGCTTATAACGTGCCGCTGATTCTGCATCTGGCTGCCGGTGTCGATGTGTCGGCGCTGGCGCATGCCGTGGGGCAACTGGCGGCGCGTCATCCGGGGCTGCGCACTGCTTTTGTGTCCGGCGCCGATGGCCTCGACCAAGTGATTGCCGAACAAGGACCGGTTTGTCGCACCTTCGAACCGGGGCATTTCACCGAAGACACTTGGCAAGCCTTCGCGGCGCTGGTGTTCGGTACGCCGTTCGATCTGGCCACACCGACGCTGTTCCAGGCCTGGCTGCTGCCGTTCGCCGATGGCAGCTGCCGGTTGCTGCTGAACCTGCACCACATCATCGTCGATGGCTGGTCGATGAACCTGTTGTTCGATGACCTGACACAGCTGTATGAAGACGCCGTGCGCGGGCGCGTCAGCCCTGAACCGCCACCACAACTGACCACGCTGGAATTCGGCCTGTGGCAGGGCCAGTGGAGCGTCGACCCGCTTTACCGCGACCAGCGCCGGGCCTTGGCGCAATTGCACCGCCAGCAGGAAGCGCCGTCGCCCACGCTGATGCCGATGCGTGCCGTCAGCCCGGAAGCCAGGCTCTATCGTGCACCCTTGGGCAACCTGCGCAGTGCGGCCCTTGAGCGTTTTTGCAGCCAACAACGCCAGACCCGTTTCGAAGTGCTGTTCAGTGTCTTCGCCTGGAGCCTTTACGCCCTGACCGGGAGTGAACGACCACGGATCGCCAGTCCGGTGTCGAACCGGCCGCTGGCGGAGTTCGAACAGACGCTGGGCATGTTTGCCAACACCGTGCTGATCCCGAGCGCGGTCGATAATGCCTTGGCGCTGGGTGAGCAATTACGCCGCCAGACCGCCACCGTGCGCGAGGTGCTGGCCTTGCAGGACGTCGCGTTGGCGGATGTGGTGGAAGACCTGCGTCTGTCGTCGGGCACCGCGTTGTTCGATTTCATGTTCGTGCTGGAAAACACCGAGTACGCCGCGTTGGCGGGTTCTGGCTTGCAAGCGACGCTGGAATTCAGCGAGCGGTTACAGGCGAAATGCCCGCTGACCTTGCTTGTCGTGGGGGCTGAATGCTGGTGGGAATATCAGTGCAGCTACTTCGATGAAGCGCAGATGCGCGCGGTGAATGAGCTGTTTTGCCGTGGTCTCGATCTGTTGCTGGAGTCCCCGGCAGCGACCCTCGACGATTTGCTCTGTCCTTATCGCCGTCACCTGCCGGTGGCCAGCGAAGGCGCCAACGGTACGCCGCCGTTCAACACCTTGGCCGACTGGTTCGAGCATCAGGTGCTTTGCACACCGGACGTCACCGCGCTGGTCGCCGGCCAGCAGCGCTTGAGTTATGCCGAACTGAATGGGCTGGCCGACACCTTGGCGGCGACCTTGATCGAGCATCATCCGCTACCGACCCTGGACCACGGGCCGCTGCATGTAGTGTTGTTTCTTGAAGCCTCGGTCGAGCACATCGTTGCCTTGCTGGCCCTGGCCAAACTCAACCTGACCGCCGTGCCGCTCGATCCCGGTTATCCGCTGGCCGTACAGCGTCAGGTGCTGGAACAGGCGAATCCGCATTGCCTGTTGTTCAGCACCGCGACCGAGGCGGCGCTGGAAAACCTCGATGCCAAGCGCTTTGCCCGGCATCGGGTGGAGCTGAGCGCCGAAGCCCAATCTTTAGAACGCCCACGTCATGCTGGCGAACGCGCGTTGTACACGCTATTTACCTCCGGCTCCACTGGCACGCCCAAGGGTGTGCAAGTGCCGGATCGGACCCTGTGCAACCTGTTGCAATGGCAGCGCGCCGAAGGCCAATTGCCGGCGAAATCGGTGACCTTGCAGTTTTCCATGTTGTCGTTCGATGTGTCGTTCCAGGAGATCTTCGGCACTTTGTGCGGCGGTGGCACCTATCACCTGATCACCCCGCGCTGGCGCCAGGATGCTCAGGCGTTGTTGGCGTATCTGGTTGAAGCGCGGATCGAACGCTTGTTCCTGCCTTGCGTGGCGTTGCAGCACCTGGCGCAAACCGCCGTCGCCCAAGGCGTGTACCCGCCAGCGTTACGCGAAGTGGTCACGGCGGGGGAGCAATTGCTGTGCACTGACGCGCTGAAAACCTGGTTCGGTGGTTTGCCGCTGGCGACGTTGTTCAATCATTACGGCCCCACGGAAACCCACGTGGTCAGCGCGTATCGCTTGCCGCCGACGGCCCGTGACTGGCCGCTGCGGGCACCGATTGGCCATGCCGTCAGCAATGCCCGTTTGCTGTTGGTGGATGAGCACGACCGCCCGGTGCCGAACGGCAGTCGTGGCTACCTGCTGGTGGCCGGGCCGATGATTTCCCGTTGCTACCTCGCCGATCCGGCGCTGAATACGGCGCGGTTTATCGAACTGCCGCAAGCTGAAGGTGACACTCGACTGTTCTATCGCACCGGCGATCTGGCCTGGGCCGACCCTGAAGGTTGCCTGCACTATCTGGGGCGTGACGACCAGCAGATAAAACTCAGCGGTCATCGCCTGGAACTGGGGCAGATCGAAGCGGCGCTGATGCAGGTGCCGCAAGTGATCAACGCAGTGGTGACGGTCCAAGCCGATCCGCCGAGCCTGATCGCGTATCTGCAACTGGACGGCGAGCCGGCGACGGCGCAGACGCTGGATCGTCAGGTCGCCCGGCAACTGCCGGCTCACGTTCGCATCGACGAGTATCGACGGATCGACGCCTGGCCACGCACGCCCAGCGGCAAGATCGATCGCAAGGCTTTAAGTGGTTTGGGCGAGGCGTTGGAGCGGCGTCGTTCGACAACTCCGGCCACTGCGTTGAGCCCGCTGGAACAGCAACTGAGCGAGTTGTTCAGCGCGGTGATCGGCCGGGACATCGAGCCCGACCAAACCTTCTTCGAAGCTGGCGCTACCAGCCTCGGCTTGATGCGCTTGCATGCCCGTTACAACCAGGAACTGCCGCACACGGTGGCGATGGCCGACCTGTTCGAACAGGTGACAGTGCGACGCCTCGCGGCGCACTTGTCCAGCGCGCCATCGGCCCCGGTTGAGCGTGTTCGCCAAACGGATGTTGACCAGCAACCGATGGCAATCATCGGCATGGCGGTCAACGTCGCCGGGGCGCAGAACCTCGATGAGTTCTGGTCGATGGTGCAGGGCGGAGAGTTGGGTATCGAGCATTTCGAGGCGGCTGAAGGGCGCGTCGGTGCCCGCAGTCAACTCGCCGGAATGCTCGATTTCGACCCCGAATATTTCGGCATCAGTCGTCAAGAAGCACGCCTGATGGACCCGCAACAGCGGCATTTGTTGATGGCCTGTGTGCAGGCGCTGCAACACGCGGCGATCACGCCGTCCGCCGAAGGCCCGCGCATCGGCCTGATTGCCAGTTGTGGCGAAACCACTTACTTCCAGCAGATGCTGCGCGAGACCGCTGACGGTGATTTGCCGGACGGTTTCCAGATGGCGCTGCACCACGACAAGGACTTCCTGGCGACCAAAGCCGCCTACCACCTCAACCTCACCGGCCCGGCCATGAGCGTGCAGGCAGCGTGCGGCAGTTCGCTGATCGGCGTGCACCTGGCCAGTGCGATGCTGCGTCAGGGCGACAGCGACGTGATGCTCGCGGCCGGGGTGCTGATCGACCCGACGTTGACCGACGGTTATCGCCATCGTTCGCAGCACATCTTTTCCAGTGACGGTCTGTGCCGACCGTTCAGCGACGATGCCAGCGGCACCATCGGCGCCAGTGGTTATGGCGTGGTGGTGCTCAAGCCTTTGGCCAGCGCTCGCGCCGATGGCGACCGAATTTATGCGCTGGTCGAGGCCTCGGCGCTGAACAACGATGGCCGCGACAAGATGAGCTACACCGCGCCTTCAGTGGCGGGGCAGAGCGCAGTCATCCGCGAGGCCTTGAACAAGGCCGGGCTGAACGGTGCGGACATCGGCTACATCGAAGCCCACGGCACCGGCACCTTGCTCGGTGATCCAGTCGAAGTCGCGGCGTTGAGCAAGGCGTTCGGTGCTGCCCCGGCCGGCGGTTGCGCGTTGGCCTCGGTGAAAAGCCAGATCGGCCATTTGGGTGCGGCGGCCGGGGTCGTCGGGTTGATCCGCGCCAGCCTCGCGGTGTTCCATGGTGTGGTGCCACCGAACCTTGGCTTTGGCCGGATCAATCCGCAAATCGACCTCGCTAATTCGCCGTTTTATGTACCGACCACGTCGCGGCCCTGGCCTGAAGGGCGGCGGCGTTTGGCCGGGGTCAGCAGCTTTGGCATTGGTGGGACTAATGCGCATGTGATTGTCGGTGCGGCGCAGCAGGATGAAGTGTTGGCTGAAGACGTGTTGCCGTGCCTGATGATCTCGGCCCACAGTCGTTCGGCGTTGCTGCGCGATGTAGCGGCGATTCAAGGGTATTTGAACGCTTTCCCCGAGCGTCACGAGGCGGTGCTGAGTCACCTGCAGTCCGGTCGTCGTCAGTTGCGCTGGCGCTTGGCGATGGCGTATCGGCCGGGTGATGAGTTGCACACTTCGTCGATCAAGGAAGTGAGCGTGTCGGGCGTGCTATTGAAGGCCAATGGGCTTTCAACTCAGGCGCTGATAGACGCGTGGTATGATGGTGCAACCATCGACTGGCCACAGCGCTCGGCGCCACCGCCGTGGGATCTGCCGCCATCATCCTTCGACCTGGAGACTTACCGCTTCCAGGCTGCAGTTGAGCACGAAAAGGCGACCGTCATTGAGCGACAACCCTTGGCCGACTGGTTCTACCAGCGGCACTGGGTGCGCGTGCGGCGCTTGAACACGGTGGTGGCTACCAAACGGCGTGAAACGCTGGTCATCTGCAGCAACGAAGCGCTCGACGCGACATTGCAGGAGAGCCTGAACACCGTCTATCAACGGGTCATTCACCTGCGTGCCGGCAACGGCTTCAAGCGACTCGGCACCGACCGTTTCGAGCTTGATCCGTTGGACGCGCAGGCCTTGTCGCGTCTGCTCGACGAAGTGGCTGAGCCCGCATTGGGCGAGCTGGACTGGCTGCATGCCTTGCCGATGTCGGTAACGGGTGCGGTCAATGAGCAAAGTCTGGCGGCGGCGCAATGGGCCGGTCTGGACACCGTCAGTGCCTTGATGCAGGCCTGGGGGCAAACCTCGCGGGCGCCGACGCTGCGGCTGTGGCTGATGTCGTGGCAGGCGTGTCCGGTGGAGGGTGAAGTGATGCGTCCCGAGCTGGCGGCGTTGGCCGGAATCACCGAAGTGGTGCCCCAGGAATACCCGGTGCGCTGTCACTGGCTGGATTGGCCGACGTTCCGCATGGGCGCGCAGGAGCTGGCGACGTTGCTCGCTGATCCGGCGTCGTTGCCTCGGCGCATGGCGATTCGTGATGGTTATCTCTGGCAGCCACGGCTGATCGCCAGTCCGTTGCCGGCGAGCGTTCCGATGGCGAACAGACTGCCCTTGGACGGCGCGTTCTTGGTATTGGGCGGCACGGGCGGTATCGGGCGCACGTTGGCCGAACACCTGTTGCAGGCGCCGCAACGGCGCATTGTCGTCCTGTCGCGCCGGGGCGAATTGCCGGCAGCGCTGGCGGCGTATGGCGCGCGGATCGACTGTGTCCAGGCCGACATTGCCGACCTGGCACGTTGGCCCGCCGTGCTCGAACAACTGGCCCGGCGCTACGGCTGCTTTGCCGGGGTGATCCACGCCGCCGGTGTCGGTGCGGGTAGCCTGATTCGCCAGCGTGACGCCCGCAAATTGGGCGAAGCCATGGCGGCCAAGACCCGAGGCATGCTCGCGGTCGAGGCCTTGATCTCAGCGATGAACCCCGGATTTGTCCTGTATTGCTCGTCGATGTCGGCGCTGTTCGGCGGCGCGGGGCATATGGATTATGCGGCCGCCAGCGGCGTGCTCGACGGCTTCGCCCATTACCGCCCGAATGCCGCCAGCGATTGCGTGCGCCTGGGTATCAACTGGGACATCTGGCGCGACGTCGGCATGGCCACCACCAGCGGCACCGGCGATGCCGCGCATCAGGAGCACCTGACGGTCGGGATGTCGGCAGAAGAGGGCTGCCGGGTGTTCGACCTGGCCATGGCGACGCAACTGCCACAACTGCTGATCTCGACCACCGGTATCGACACTGCACGGCGTTTTTATCCGGTTCGGCATGGCGCGGTGATTGCGCCGGTGAATGTGCCGGAAGTGTTGGACCTGCACAGTCATCTGCACGAAAGCCTGTGCAAATGGCTGGGCGTCACCCGCCTCGATGACGACGATTCGCTGTACGAACTGGGGGCGGATTCGCTGACGTTGCTCGACCTGATCGATGAACTGCAAGCGGCCACCGGTGTGGTGTTCCAGCTCTCGCAATTCAGTCACAAGGTCAGCCTGCAAGAGATCCTGGCGCTGGTGGATGCTGCCGCGGTCTGTTTGACGCCAACGGCGCCGGACACCTGGGCTGATGCGGTGCAGATTGATCAATGGCATGCGGGTGCCGGTCGTGAGTGGCTGTACCTGATTCACCCGGTGGGCGGCGATGTTCAGGCCTACCGTGAATTGGTTTCGGCGCTGCATCCCGATCTGGGCGTGTGTGTGATTGCCGATCCGGCGTTGCGTCTGCCGGACTTGCCGAACATCAGCCTTGCCGAGCGCGCTGCATTTTACTTGAAGGCGATTCAGGCCCGGGAACCCAACGGTGGTGCCTGGCGTCTGGCCGGGTGGTCGTTTGGCGCCTGGGTGGCGCAGTCGATGTGCAGCCTCGCGCAGTCATCCGGATTCAGGCAGCCGCTGCTGTACCTGATCGACCCGCCCGCGCCGGATGCCGGGGCAGAGCTGGCGAGCATCGATGATCAGGCGATCGAGCAGGTGTTCCAGCGTGAATTTGCCCAGCGATGGCCGGACGCCGTCGGCCGGGCCTTGCCCGAAGACCGACAGGTCTATATGCAGCGCCTGACCCGTTGCTGCAACCACAACATCGCCAGCATGGCAGCCTTCCAGCCACCGCCGTTGACGAACACTTCAGTGCGGATGTTCATCGCCGCGCAAGCCAATCCCTATGGCGTCGGCAATGCCTGGAACGCCGAAGACCTGAAACACGCCTGGCAGGATTTGCTCCCGCAGTTGCAGAGCTGGCAGCTGCTGGACACCGATCACTACGGCATCGTCGCAGGCCAGTGGGCGCGAGTGATCGCCGACATTATCAGCACCGATTCGCAACCCGAGGAGGGCGATCAGCATGAATGAAACCAACGCGCAATTTGAGGTGGTACGCAACGAAGAAGGCCAGTACTCCCTGTGGCCGGTGGGCAAGCCGACGGCCAACGGTTGGACCGAGGTGGGGCAACGCGGGGAACGGCAGGCTTGCCTGGATTACATCGCTGAACACTGGACCGATATGCGGCCGCGTTCGTTGCGCGAGCACTTGTCCTGACAATGGACAACCCCTGTGGGAGCGAGCCTGCTCGCGAAAGCATTGTGTCAGGCAGCATAAATTTTGACTGTGCCGGCGTCTTCGCGAGCAGGCTCGCTCCCACAGGGTTTGGTATCGGCCATACAAATAATAAGGTGAGGGAACATGGATCAATTGGCATTGAAGGCTATCGAGCGCATCGCGGGACAATCCCGTGCGCCTTACAACAGCATCACAGTCGACCGTCTGACACCGATCATTGGTGCCGAAGTCGGCGGTGTCGACCTATCGCAACCGCTGAGCGAAGAACAACTCACAGAAGTCCGTCGGGCCTTCCTGGAAAACCACGTATTGGTCTTTCGCGACCAGCAACTGACCGTGGACCAGCACAAAGCCTTCGGCCGATTGTTCGGTGAACTGCGGGCCTTGCCGGTGGAGGACATCGATGGCGATGACCCGGAACTGGTGGTGATCCGCGCCAACGCGCAATCGCGGTTCGTCGCCGGGGAAACCTGGCACACCGACGGCACGGCGGACCTGGAACCGTCCATGGGCTCGATGCTGTACGTCAAGGAAACCCCTGCCATCGGCACCGGCGGCGATACGCTGTTTGCCAACATGCACCTGGCCGTGGAAATGCTGTCACCGACGATGCAGCAATTTCTGGGTGAATTGACCGCGATCCACGATGGCGAGATTCCGTGGAAGGGTTTCCAGCCACCGGCCAATCTGCCCAAGACCGAACATCCGGTGGTGGTCCGCCATCCTGAAACCGGGCGCAAGACGCTATTCGTCAACTCAGGGTTCACCTCGCACATCGTCCAGCTGTCCGGTGGCGAGAGCCAGATGCTGTTGAACATGCTGTTCGATCTGATCGCCCGGGAACCGATCCTCAGCTGCCGCGTACGCTGGGCGCCCAACACGCTGGTGTTCTGGGACAACCGCTGCACCCAGCATCACGCAGTCTGGGATTACTTCCCGCATTCGCGCTACGGCGAACGCGTGACGATCCTGGGCAAGCAACCCAAACCTTGAACTCACCACAGAACCCCTGTGGGAGCGGGCTTGCTCGCGAAAGCGCTGTGTCAGTCAATGATGATGTCGACTGACACACCGCTTTCGCGAGCAAGCCCGCTCCCACAAAGGGCGGACCTCAAACCGGGGAGGGAGCTGGCACCACCTCAGGCTGACTAACCCGCAACACCCGATACCCCAACAACCCAATCGGAATGCAAGCCAACGCCAGCCCCCAGAACAACACCGCACCCCCGAAGTGCGCAATCACCACTGCTCCCAACAACGGTGCCAACGCCGAACCAAACCCCGCCAACATCGAAATCCCGATAAAACTCCCACGCATCCCCGGCGGCGCCAGGCGATCAATCAGGGTGCCAAACAGCGGCATCACAATGATCTCGGCGAAGGTCGCGAACACCACCGCAAACAGCCAGCCAGCCCACCAGGCCCCGGTGTTCAACGCAATCAGGGCGTGCGCGACCATCAAGCAACCCAGCGCCATCAAGTAGGCAGTCTTGTCGGCCAGGGCGATCAGCCAACTCATCAAAAACAGATGCACCACCAGCACCACGGCGGCGTTGGTGAAGCTCATCATGGCGATGATGTGGTTGATGTCGTCGACGCTCAATTGCAGCAGGTAGAAGGTCAGCGGCTCATCGATTTGCGCGTAGACCAGCACCAGGAAAAAGTTGGCGACGATGATCGACAGGAACAACTTGCTGCCGAGGATCGCGTGGAAAATCTCCCGCAGCGGTGGCGAGGCGGTTTTGCTCAGGTGCGGGTTACGCAATCGCGCCCGAGCGGCATTGATAATCGTCAGGGTCAGCACCGCGTAGACGCACACGGCAATGCCAAACACGCCATCGCTCTGATGGTTGGCAAACCACAGGCCGATCAGCGGGCCGATGGCCGCCGCGCAATTGACCACGTAATAACGGATGTGGAACAGGAACGTGCGCTGGGCATCATCGACCGCCGTGTCACTCAACAGCATGCGCAGCAGCGGTTCTAGAATGCTCTGGGACAACGCCATGCCGATGATCGCCACGAAGTAACTGGTTTGTCCTGGCAACAGGCCCATCAACAGGTAACAACTGGCGCACAGCGCACAGCCGAACAGCATCAGGTTGCGCGAGTTGAAGCGATCGCCCAGCAAACCACTGAGTGGCGACAAGGCAATCGAGATCAGCGCACCGAGCGCCAGTTGCGCGCCAATCTCGGTGATCGGCGTACCGAAGCGTTTGTTCATCGCCACGGCAATGAATGGCCAGATCATGAACGAAGCGACACGGGCCAGCCCGATCCCCAGCAACAGCCAGCGGGTCGGAGGGGGCAGGGCGCGCAACGAGGCCAGGGTGCCGGAGTTCGGGCGCTGACTCATCAAGTGAGCCGAAGCTGATAGATCAGGTCGTCAAACCATTGATCGCCAATCTGATAGGCGTGGGGCACGCGGCGTTCGAACACGAAACCGCATTTCTCCAGCACCTTGCACGAGGCGATATTGCCGTCGGTGACGGTCGATTCCAGCGATTCGAGGCCGATGGCAGCGGCATAGTCGATGATCGCGCGCCGGGACTCGGTGCCGAACCCTTTACCCTGAAACTCCGGCAGCAGCAGCGTGCCGACCTCGGCGTGGCCCGGCGACAAAATGCGGAAACCGCTGACGCCGAGCTCCTGCTCGCTGGCCTTGTCGACCACCACCAGACACAACCAATGCTCGGACTGCGGGGTCCACGCCGGGAGCCGGTGATCGAAGCCTTTGCGAATCTGTTCTTCTGCAATTTCCCCGAACACGAATTGCATGGTCTGGGGTTCGGAATGCAGCCTGAGAAACAGCGGCCAGTCGGCCTCGACCATGGTCCGGAAATACAGCTGCTCGGTGTGTAACGCCAGCATCCAATGCTCCTTGCGCGATCGAAAAGGGACAGGCTTTTTTACGCGGCGCGACGGCAAAGATCAATGCAAAGGTGAAACAACCGCGATGTGCCTTACCCGGCGTTGAACAGCGCAGTTTGCATCGCCTGTGGCGCTTGTCCGAAGGCCCGCAAAAACGCCTGGCGCATGCGTTCGCGATCACCGAATCCGGTCGTCCTGGCGATGACTTCAATGGGATGGCGACCGGTCTCCATCATGATTCGCGCCGCTTCCACCCGCAGGCTCTCAATCGCCTTGGCGGGCGTTTTCCCGGTTTCTTCCCTGAACAAGCGACTGAACTGGCGAGGGCTGAGCCGCGCCACGGCAGCGAGCGCTTCGACCGACAGATCATCCGTCAGATTCTCCCGTGCGTAGGCCATCGCCAACTGCACGCGGTCAGACTTGGGGTCCAGTTCCAGCAGCGCCGACAGTTGGGAATGTTCGCTGCCACGGCGCTGATAGATCACCAGTTTGCGCGAGATCCGCCGGGCCAGGTCGCTGCCCAGATCGTTCTCGACCATGGCCAGCGTCAAGTCCAGCGCGGCGCTCATCCCGGCGCCGGTCCACACCTGGCCGTCGACCACGAACAGCTTGTTTTCTTCAAGGCGAATGTCCGGGTAGCGCTTCTGGAAGGCCGGCGCGTGAAGCCAGTGGGTGGTGGCGCGTTTGCCGGCCAGCAAACCGGCTTCAGCGAGCACAAAGATGCCGGTGCACAGCGAGACCACCCGTCGCGATTGCGCGGAGGCGGCCCTGACGAATTCAAGCAGGCTGGTGTCCGGCAACTGGAACTCAAGGTAGCCGCTGACAATCAGGGTGTCGTAACCCTCTGCGCGGATCGGCGTGCTGTTCACCGAAAAGCCCTGGGAGGACATGACGGCGCCGCCGGTTTCCGACACGAGATGAAATTCGTAGGCCGGTTCATCGTGCAGCAGGTTTGCACACTCGAATACCGAGCCTACGGACAGGCTCAGCGGTTGAAAATTTGGATAAATCACCAATGCAACGCTGTGCATTCCATCTCTCCAGGGGGCGACAAGTCGGTGATTGTCGGGGTTGGTCCGGCAAACGGCAACTGACATCGTGACAGCCATGTCCGGAATCCTTGCGGATTTGACATTGTGCAACTTTTGCCCGGCTCCTAACATTCAACTCAACGAGCTAGACGACTAGTCTACTCAGACAGTTGGATAAGCAGATGAACGTCAGCAAAAGTGTAAGGCAACATATTCTCGATACTGCGCAACTGATTGTGAGTCATAAAGGTTTTACTGCAGTAGGCTTGAATGAAGTACTTCAGGCCGCCGATGTTCCAAAAGGCTCGTTTTATCATTACTTCAGTTCCAAAGATGCATTCGGTGTTGCGTTGCTGGATAACTATTTTGAAAGTTATTTGAACGACGTGCGGCAGATTTTTCAGGAACCGAAGGCGTCGCAACGCCAGAAGTTAATGCGGTATTGGCAGTGCTGGATCGACAACCAGACGCAGCAAACAGAGGCCGGCAAGTGCCTGGCCGTCAAACTCGGGGCCGAGGTGGCGGATCTTTCCGAGCCCATGCGGCTGGCCCTGGACCGCGGCACGTCGCAAATCATCAGCGTGCTGGCCGCCGCGCTGGATCGCGGCATTGAAGATGGCTCGTTGACGATGGATGAAGCTCCCGAGCGCATGGCGCTGCGCTTGTACGCGTTGTGGCTGGGGGCGAGTGTCATGGCAAAGATAACCCTTACAACCGTTGTATTCGATGAAGCGATGCTGATGACGCGAACGTTGTTGGGATGCGCTGAAAAAAACTGATAACCACACTCTCCGAGGAAACACACATGAAAGTATTAATGGTATTGACCTCCCACGACCAACTGGGCAACACCGGCAAGAAAACCGGTTTCTGGCTCGAAGAATTCGCCGCGCCGTACTACGCCTTTACTGACGCGGGTGCTGAAGTGGTGCTGGCGTCGCCAGCTGGCGGGCAGCCACCGCTGGACCCGAAAAGTGATGAGCCCGACTTCCAGACCGAATACACCGCGCGCTTCAAGGCCGACCCGGCGGCGCAGCAGGCCCTTGCGTCTACTGTGAAACTGGATTCGGTTTCGCAGGCGGATTTCGACACGGTCTTTTACCCAGGTGGTCACGGCCCGCTGTGGGATCTGGCGGAATCGAGCACATCCATTGCGTTGATCGAAGCCTTTGAGCGCGCCGGCAAACCCATCGGTTTCGTATGCCACGCCCCGGGCGCCCTGCGTCACGTCAAGGCTGCCAGCGGTGAGCCGTTGATCAAGAACCGCCGCGTCACCGGTTTCACCAACTCGGAAGAGGCCGGCGTCGGTCTGACCGAAGTGGTGCCGTTTCTCATCGAAGATGAATTCAAGGCACTCGGCGCCCAGTATGAAAAGGGCAGTGACTGGGCATCATTTATTGTCGAAGACGGTCTGCTGGTCACCGGGCAGAATCCGGCAAGTTCCGAGGCAGTTGCAAAAGCACTGCTCAAGTTGCTGGCGTGATCTAACCCGCTAACACTCACGTTTCGAAAGTTTAAAAGTCACGTGCTGACGATTCGTTGGCACGTCGGCCAACTGTTGCCTGAAAAGTTAATATTTTGGAGTCGATATCATGAATAACCTGTCGCGCAGCATTGCGCCGGCCAATCTGTTTGAAGGTCCTTATTATCTGAGCATTGCCGGCGAACTAGTCGAGACGAAAGATTCATTCGCAGTAATAAACCCGGCAACAGGTGAAGTATTGGCTAACGCGCCTGCCGCAACTTCCGAACAACTTGACCAGGCCGTATCGGCGGCCAAGTCTGCGTTCAAGCGCTGGTCGCTGCTCAGTTATGACGAACGCCAGGGCTACCTGAATGCCTATGCCGACGCACTGGAAGTCCATCGCGATGAGCTGGCCCGTTTGCTGACGTTGGAGCAGGGTAAGCCGCTCAAAAGCGGAGCCGAGCCGGAGGTCGACCAGTCGATTTCCTGGATTCGCCAGATTGCCGCCCGACGCATTCCAGTCGAAATCCTTGAAGACACCGACAGCCACATTGTCGAACTGCACCATACGCCGCTGGGCGTGGTTGGCGCGATCACGCCGTGGAATTTCCCGGTGCTTCTGGCGCTGTGGAAAGTCGCCCCGGCGTTGCTTACCGGCAACACCATGGTGATCAAGCCTTCGCCGTTCACGCCGCTGACCACGCTGCGCTTCGGGCAAATTGCGCAATCGGTATTCCCGCCGGGCGTGTTGTCGATTGTCTCCGGCGGCAATGAACTCGGGCCGCACATGACGGCTCACCCGGACATCGCCAAGATCAGCTTCACCGGCTCGACGGAAACCGGCAAGCACGTGATCCGCTCGGCTGCCGGCACCGTCAAGCGCCTGACCCTGGAAATGGGTGGTAACGACGCCGCCATCGTCCTGCCCGATGCCGACTGGAAAGCCGCCATTCCCCAGTTGTTCTGGGGGGCGATTGGTAACTCGGGCCAATGGTGCGTGGGCATCAAGCGCCTGTACATTCATCGGTCGTTCCACGAGGAATTCGTCGCGGCATTCGTCGAGTACGCCCGCCAGCAGAAGCTCGGCGACGGCCTCGATCCGGACGTGACGATTGGCCCGATGCAAAACAAGATGCAGTTCGACAAGGTCCGCACCTTCCTCGACGACATCAAGGCCAACGGGCAGAAAATCGTGCTGGGCGGTGAGGTGGACGAGGGGCGGCCGGGTTACTTCATTCCCGTCACCGTGGTGGACAACCCGCCGGAGAACTCGAAAATCGTTCAAGAGGAACAGTTCGGTCCGATCGTGCCGATCATCGTGTATGACGAAGTGGACGATGTGATCGAACGCGCCAACGACAGCCCGTTCGGCTTGGGCGGCTCGGTGTGGGGACGCGATACCCGGTTGGCCGTGGCGGTGGCGAATCGTCTGGAGACCGGCATGGTGTGGGTCAACGAGATGCACACCCAAGGCGTGGACATTCCGTTCGGCGGCCACAAACAATCCGGTGTGGGCACCGAAGGCGGGCATGAAGGTCGGCTGCTGTTCACCAACCCGAAAACGCTGTTGATCAAGAAGTAAGTCGGCGGTAATGCCCGACGATGTAAACGAAAAATCCCGGAGACATTCACGTGTCCGGGATTTTTTCAGGTTCTCGGCCAAAAATAGATGACATTGCTTGAACTCATGGCGCCAGCGGCCGAATCGATTGAACCCGATCCCGCCGTCGAACTGATCGGCTAAGCCAAATCATCAGCCGCGTGCCGCTCAGGCACCTGGCTCGCCTCATCGCCCCACGTGCGGTTGACTCGCTGGCCACGGATCACCGCCGGCCGATTGGCGATGTCTTCCGCCCAGCGCTGAACGTGGCTGTATTCGTGGGCCGACAGAAACTCCGCCGCCGAGTACACGTTGTCCCGCACCAATTGGCCGTACCAGGGCCAGACCGCAATATCGGCGATGGTGTAGCTGTCACCGGCCAGATAAGGGCTTTCGGCCAGACGACGATCAAGTACATCCAACTGACGCTTGGCCTCCATGGTGAAGCGGTTGATCGGGTACTCAAGCTTCTCCGGCGCGTACGCGTAGAAATGCCCGAAACCGCCGCCCAGGTAAGGCGCTGCGCCCATCTGCCAGAACAGCCAGTTCAAGGTTTCGGTGCGTCCCGCCAGATCGGTGGGCAGGAAGGCGCCGAACTTTTCCGCGAGGTACAGCAGGATCGAACCGGACTCGAAGACACGAATCGCCGGCTCCACGCTGCGGTCCAGCAAGGCCGGGATTTTCGAGTTGGGATTGATCTCGACAAAGCCGCTGGAGAACTGGTCGCCCTCATTGATGCGGATCAGCCAGGCGTCGTATTCGGCCTCGCTATGCCCGAGCGCCAGCAGTTCCTCGAGCAGGATGGTGACCTTCACGCCATTGGGCGTGGCCAGCGAATAAAGCTGCAACGGATGCTTGCCGACGGGGAGTACTTTTTCGTGGGTAGGCCCGGCGGTCGGGCGGTTGATGCTGGCGAATTGTCCGCCGGACGGGGCGTTGTTTTTCCAGACCTGGGGAGGTACGTAAGACGCTTTGCTCATGAGACGAACCTTATGGGTTGCTGACTGTGATCACGAGAACCGTGGATGGACAGTTCTCGTAGCGAACAGGCTTTTTTACGCGGCACGCCTGCAAAGATCAACGCAGCGGTCGAAAGAACGCGCGGATATCCTCGGCCAGCAACTGCGGTTGTTCCATCGCAGCGAAGTGCCCGCCCTTGGGCATGGCGGTCCAGCGCTGCAGGTTGAAACAGCGCTCGACCCAACTGCGCGGCGGCATCGGCAGTTCGGCGGGGAACAGCGCCACGCCGGTGGGCGGCTGCACCCGTTCCCCGGCGGCAAACGCCAGTGGCCGGGCCCGACCTTCGACATACGGCCGCAGCGACGAACCGATGCTGCCGGTGAACCAGTAAACGCTGATGTTGGTCAGCAGCGCGTCGAGGGCCACGGCGCGTTGCAGATCGCCGGAGCCATCGGTCCACGCCTGGAATTTCTCGACGATCCATGCCGCCAATCCGGCCGGCGAATCGTTGAGGCCGATCGCCAGGGACTGCGGCTTGGTGCCTTGGACTTTGGCGTAGGCGCCCTCGGCGTCGGCAAAGGCTGCGCCACGATCGAGAAAGGCTTGTTCTTCTGAGGAGATCGGTGGCTGGTCCGGGCCCAATGGCGGGCGATAGGAACCGGGCACGTAGTTCAGATGAATCCCGGTGATCTGCTCGGGGAACCGCCGTCCCAGCCAGGTCGAGACGCCAGCACCCAGATCGCCGCCCTGAGCGCCAAATCGCTCATAGCCTAACCCGGCCATCAGCGCCGCCCACAATTCGGCCACTTCATACGGGCCAACACCTTTATGTTTCGGCGCAGGCGAGAACGCAAAACCCGGCAGGGACGGCACCACCACATGGAACGCATCCGCCGCGTCGCCGCCATGGCTGGCGGGGTCTGCGAGCAAGGGGATCAGGCGCTGCATCTCCACAAACGAACCCGGCCAGCCGTGGGTCAGGATCAACGGCAGCGGCGCGGGTCCGGTGCCGGGCTGATGAACGAAATGCACCGTTTGTTCGCCGATTTTGGCGAGGTATTGCGGCAATTGATTGAGCTGTGCTTCCTGGGCACGCCAGTCAAAACCCTCGGCCCAGTGCGCGAGCAACGACTGCAAAAAAACCAGGTCCGTGCCCTCGCTCCAACCCTGGCCGTCGATGGGTTCCAGCCAACGAGTGCGCCGCAGACGCTGGTGCAAATCGGCAATGTCAGCGTCGGGGATGGAAATCTTGAACGGCTGGAGCTGCATGGCGTGCGCTTTCCTGGCGGGGGATTAAGGTTCTGTAACTTACGCCAATTTGCGCGTTGTGATCACGCAGGGTTTATTTCCTCAAAAACGATCCAGCCTGTAAGGCCCGATGGCCGGCAACTCATGGGATGTGCTGGTAGCGCTGGGCGCAGCGATTTGTGCGATCAGTTCAGCCGTCACCGCTGCCTGAGTCAGCCCCAAATGCTGGTGACCAAAGGCGAGCAACACCTTGCCATCGCACACCCGGTCGATGATCGGCAGAGAGTCCGGCAAGGACGGGCGAAAGCCCATCCATGGCGTGGCGGCTTCCGCGCTCAGGTCGCGGCTGAACAAGCCTTGGCTCAGGCGATGCAATTGCCAGGCGCGTTGCATGCTCGGCGGGCTGTCGAGACCAGCGAACTCGACGGTGCCGGCCAATCTCAAGCCATCGGTCATCGGCGTCATGATGAACTTGCGTTCCAGCGAGGTGACGGCGAACGGCAGTCGATCATGTTCATGGGGCAACATCAGGTGATAACCGCGCTCGGTGTCCAGCGGGACTTTCTTGCCGGTCAGCGCTGCGGTGAGTTTTGCCGAGTGGGCACCGCAAGCTATCAGCACCCGGCGGGCGGTGAGGCTACCGTGGTTGGTGTTCAGCGAGACACCGTGCTCGTTCAGGTGTGCGTTCTGGACCTGTTGTTTGAGGAATTGCACGCCGCTGGTTTTGGCGGCGTGCACCAGTTCGCCAACCACGCGAAAGGGGTCGAGAAAATGCCCGGTGCTCGGGAAGAACAAGCCGCCCTGTATCCGCTCGCTGAGTTGCGGGGCCATGGCGCTTACGGTTTTGGCCTGCCAGTAATCGACGGGCACTTCCTGCTGGCGCATGCGTGCTTGCAGTGCTTCGATTGCCTGACGCGAGTCGGCGTGCTCGAAGACCAGCAATGAGCCGTCCTCCCTCATCAAATCCGGACGGGCGATGTCCTCCAGCAACCGACGCCAGGCGCCAAGGCTGCTTTCATTGAGCGCGCGGATGCCGGCCACGGTGCGCTGGAAGGGCGCCGGGCGCAGGTTTAGTAGCAGCCGCGTAAACCAGGGCAGGGCGCGAGGCAGGTATTTCCAGTCCAGGCGCAGCGGGCCCATTGGGTCCATCAGCATCGCGGGCAGGCGCTTGAGGATCGACAGGTCGGCGATGGGAAACACCTGCTCGGTGGCCAGGTGCCCGGCATTGCCGAACGAGGCGCCATGACCGGGTTCCTGTTGATCGATGACCACCACCCGCAGCCCCTGGCGTGCCAGGCGCAAGGCGCAAGCGACGCCGATGATGCCGGCGCCGATGACCGCAATGTCGGGACACTCAGCGGCGCGATCAGACATCGTTCTGCTCGGTCGACCAGTGTTCGTACCACTGGCGGAACAGCGCGTATTGGTTCTCGGCATAACGACGCTGGGCAGCGCTGAGCACATCGGTATCGTTGAAGTGCAGGGTGTATTCCTTGTCGCCGTTGAGCACCATCAAGTGCTTGTAATAGAGCACCAGGTCGCAGCCTTCATCGAACGACGACAACACCGACAATGCCGATTCCAGCTCCCGGGCCAGGCGACGAGCCTTGGCATCACCGTTGGCGGCTTGCTTGCTCAGGGCCACGAGTTGCAGCACCTCGCGCGGCAGGGCGTTGCCGATGCCGGTGATGGCGCCGGTGGCGTTGCAGTTGACGAAACCATGCACCACTTGCGTATCGACACCGACCATCAAGGTGACGTTATCGTCCTGGGAGGTGATGTTTTCAGCGGCGTAGCGCAGGTCTGCGGCACCGCCGAACTCCTTGAAGCCGATCAGGTTCGGGTGTTCGCGGCGCAGTTCGAAGAACAGCTCGGCGCGGGTGGCGAAGCCGTAATAAGGGCTGTTGTAGATCACCGCCGGTAGCTTCGGAGCGGCATTCAGGATCGCGGCGAAGTGGGCTTTTTGCGCGGTGGCCGAGGCGCCACGAGACAGCACGCGCGGGATCACCATCAAACCGTGGGCGCCGACTTTGGCGGCGTGGGCCGCATGGGAAATCGCTTCGCGACTGTTCACGGCGCCGGTGCCGACGATGGTCGGAACACCCGCCGCCACCAGGCGTGCCACGCCTTCCTGGCGCTCGGCTTCGGTCAGCAGCGGCCAGTCGCCCATGGAGCCGCAGTACACGACTGCACTCATGCCGATATCGATCAGTTCCCGAGCCTTGGCCACCAACTTGTCAAAGTCGGGTTTGCGCTCGGCGGTGCACGGGGTCATCAGGGCAGGGATGCAGCCAGTGAAAATGTTACCGCTCATGGTGATCACTCCAGAATTATTGAGAGGGAAGTGCCGCGTGGTCGCTCAAATGCCCCACGCGAAAGGATCCTGTTCGTCGATCAGCAGCGTGCTGTCGGCGGTCATGAACGCCTGGCCGGTAATGAACGGGCGGACACGCTCGCCTTCCCATTCGTAACTGCCGATGAACTGGCTGTCGGTGATGCTGGCCTGGACCCAAGGCTCACCGGCGGCGAGTTTTCCATCCGCCGCCAGGCACGCGAGTTTGGCGCTGGTGCCGGTGCCGCACGGCGAGCGGTCGTAGGCTTTGCCGGGACACATGACAAAGTTGCGGCTGTCGGCCTGATCGTCGTCGGCGAACAACTCGACATGGTCGATGACTGCACCGTCTTCGCCATGGATGCCTTGGGCTTCCAGGGCCTTGAGCATCGCCCAGGTGTATTCGGTCAGGGCTTCGACGTTGTCGAGTTGCAGCACTTTTGCGTGATCGGACACCAGGAAGAACCAGTTGCCGCCCCAGGCGATATCGCCGTACACACGGCCATGCCCCGGAACGTCGACCGGCACCTGTTGGCGGTGGCGATAGGCGGGCACATTGCGCAGGGTCACTTTGCCGTCGTCGTGCAACGTGGCGCTGACCGGGCCGACGGGCGTGTCGATCTTGTGCACGCCGGGCTTGATATACCCCAGGTAATGCAACGAGTTGACCAGGCCGATGGTGCCGTGACCGCACATGCCGAGGTAGCCGGCATTGTTGAAGAAGATCACGCCGCAAGTGGCGTCCGGCGACACCGGTTCGCAATACAGCGCGCCAACCAATACATCGTTGCCGCGCGGCTCCAACAGACAGGCACGCCGCCAGTGGTCATGCTCGTCGCGCAGGGCATCGCGTTTCTCGACCATGGTCTGGCCGGGCAATTGCGGAAAGCCACTTATCACAAGGCGCGTCGGCTCGCCGCCAGTGTGAGAGTCAATGACATGAACCAGTTTCATAAACCTTTCCTTGAGAAGTGCGCAGGCAATGGCCATAGCCTGGACTTGGCGCCACGCGGGCGATTGATCTTTTCAGTGGGTGCGGATGACGAAATCAGCACAATGCAGCAGTGCTCGACACTGCTCCCGCGACGGGGCAATCTCGGCTCGGGTATTGAGAGGGTGAAACTGATGACGCAGAACGCGTTGGCGCTGCTGTGCCAGGGGAGCGAGGGGAATCGCCCCGAAACCATCGAAGCATTATTGGCCGGCGTGGCACCGCTGTTGCCGATGCTGGACGTGATTCCGAACGCGACGATTTTTATCAAGGACGTCCAGGCGCGCTACGTCATGGCCAACCGGGCGCTGGTTCAGCGCTGTAACTTGAAACAGCTGCATTCCCTGCTCGGAAAAACCAGCGCCGAGGTTTTTCCAGCACAGTTTGGGCCGGGTTATACCGAGCAGGATCGACGGGTGCTGGAGCAAGGACTGGTGCTGGAAGATCAGCTGGAGCTGCACTTGTACGGCAGCCGCGAGCCCGGTTGGTGCCTGACGCACAAGCGACCGCTGTTCAACCACCACGGTGAAATCATCGGCCTGGCGGGCATCTCGGTGGATTTGCAATCGGCCAGCGACACGCACCCGGCGTACCAGCGCCTGGCAGCCGTGGATGACTACATCCGCACGCATTTCAATCGACGTGTCACCTTGGCCGAACTGACGCGGATTGCCGGCATTTCCGTTGCGCAACTCGAAAGGTATTGCAAGCGGGTGTTCCACCTGACGCCACGGCAGATGATTCAAAAGGTTCGTCTGGAACATGCGCATCGTTTGCTGCACACCGACATTCCCATCACCGAAGTCGCGTTGCAGTGCGGCTACACCGACCACAGCGCGTTCACCCGCCAGTTCAAGGCCCTGACCGGGTTTACGCCGCGTCAGTATCGGCAGGCCACCGGAGATTAACGTTAGATACGCCTGTTGACGAAACTCACTCCAGAAAGCTTCGATCAAACAGGTACAGGCTGGCAGGCTTGAGATTTTCCACGGTGGCTTGTGGCCGGCCACCGTCACCGCTCTTTTTGCGCCCGGTTTCCTTTAAGTAGCCAGCCTCGGCCATTTTCAACAAACGCTGACGAATGCTGGTCTTGAGTACGGGGCGCTCGAGCACCAGCGAGAAGATGTTCACCGCTTCCGGCGCGCTGAACTCACTGCCGAGGAACATCAGCGGCAGGCTGCTGTAGAGGGATTTCGACAGCAGTCGTTCCTGCACGGCGGCCACCAGGCTGTTGTGGTCGAACGGCAGTTTTGTCGAGGCGTCCGCCACATCCTTGAGCGCAAAAAACTTCTGATGCTCTGCGAGCTGTACGTCTTCGCTGACGATGGCGAGATAGAACGTGGATGACGACCAGCAGCGCGGATCGCGGAACGCATCGCCAACGGTGCCGACCTGTTCGATCCAGGCCAGCGGCATGCCGACCTTGTTCGACTGGCGCAGACGCTCAACGGCATCGCCCAGTGTCAGGTCTTCGACACCGCCATTGACCACAATCCCGGGCAGCGCCCAATGGCCGGCGAACGGCTCGGCTTCGCGCCGGTTCAAGAGAATTTCAAGCGCCTGGGTTGCCCGGCAGTAGCGCAAGACGCAGAGGTCGATGGTGTGCAGGTAGGCACTGGCGTGGGCGATGCGGTCTGGCATGTCAATTTCCGTGAGCAGCGTAGAGGTCGTAGTTTACCGGGTTCATGCCCGGCGCCAGCCATTGACTGGGCAGCGACTCGCCCAAAGCCAGGCGTTCGCGTATTTGCGTGCTGTGGACCTGGATTTTTTCTTCCACGCAGAGGATGGAAAAACGCTCCAGCAATTGCGCGCCGCGATAGAACGTGGGTAACAGCCGTGCCACGTCCTGACCCACCACCAGCGCAATCTTTTTGCCGTCCAGAGCGAGGCTATCGGCGAGGTGGGCGAGCAGGGTGTAGCTGTAAATCGGCCCTGCGACGCTGCGCGCCACGTCCTGTTCGACTCGGCTTGCACACAGTTCGGCGTGGCACAGCGGCTGCACATGCTCAACGATCGATTCCAGCCATTCCAGGCGAAGCGCGTAATCGGCCATGCGTTTGCCGTAGGGGTGCCTGAAGCTAGGGGCAACCCATACGCGCCGGGCCTGGGTTGATGCCTCGATCATCGCCTGGACATGACCGGCATGCGGCGGATTGAAGGCGCCGCCATAAAGGGCAATCTCAAACATGGCTGATCTTCCTATTTGGTACATGACGTGTACCTTACCATCAAAATTTCTTCAGGCGAAACACTGCGTCATTCTTTCTTTCCATGCGCATAAAGATTGTTGAACGAAATTATTTTCAGAAAGCGGCTTGTCTTGTAAGTACATGACGTGTACCTTTCGATCCATGCAAAGGAGAGACACGACATGAACAGCCTGACCATGAAAACCGCTTCCTTCGATGTTGATGCACAAAAGAGCTTTACGCCGTTGTGCCCTGATGAACTTCCTGTCACCGGAGGGGACCAGATTGGCGGTGAGCTGAACTTCATGGCGTCCCTCGGTAGCCTGCGTGTCGGCAGCAAGGATGCGCATTCGCCGCACGCCCCTTGGGTGGTTGTGCAGCACTCGCAAATGCTTCAGCCAACCGGTCTTGAGCACGCCGACGTGACGTGGGTCAGCCATTGCGTCCCCGGCACTGAAGGCTTTGGTTTGCTGGACGAGTTGCCGAGCCCTTACGACTACGACTACTTCGTGTGGAAGGGCGTCGAGCTGGACCTTCACCCCTACGGCGCCTGTTACCACGACCTGCACGGCAAGTTGTCTACCGGTGTCATCGAATACTTGAGAAGCCGGGATGTGCAGCAGGTCATTGTCGGTGGCCTGGCCCTGGATTTCTGCGTCAAGACCACCGCGCTGCAACTCGCGGCCGCCGGCTTCAAAGTGATCGTGCATCTCCCGGCCTGTCGGGCCATCAGCGAGGAGGGCGCCACCCAGGCCATTCAAGACATGCAACAGGCGGGCATCGCGGTTGCCGCGACTCGCGAAGCCACCGCCCAATGGGCAAGCGCATAAGGACATCAACATGGACAGTGCATTCGATTCAGGCAATGGCGTGATCCAGAGTCTTCTGGACACCGATTACTACACCTTCACCATGATGCAGGCGGTCCTGCACCAACACCCGAATGTCGAAGTGGAATACCAGTTCATCGTGCGCTCCAAAGAGCGGCTCGGGCACTTGATCCCGCAGATTCGCGAAGAGCTGGAGAAGCTCGCCGGCCTGCAACTGCGCGAAGGTGAACAGCGGTTTCTGTTCAACAAGCGTTTCCGCGAGTACCTCACACCGGACTTCGAGCAGTTTCTGGGGCTGTTCCGCTTCAATCTGCGCTACATCCATGTCTCGGAAGTCGATGGTCAACTGAACATCCGCGTTCGCGGCCCGATGCTGCATTGCATCATGTTCGAGCAGCCGGTACTGGCGATGGTCAGCGAGTTGCGCAACCGCGAGAAGTACCCCGAAGTCGAACTGGCCGACGTCACTCGCCAGCTGTACCAGAAGTTCGAATGGCTGGAGAAACACGCCAGTCGTGAAGAACTCGCCGAGTTGCGTGTCTCGGACTTCTCGACCCGCCGGCGCCTGTCGTTCCGGGCCCAGCGTGAAGTGGTGAACGTGATGCGCAGTGATTTCCCCGGTGTGTTTGTCGGCACCAGCAATGCTCACCTGGCGTATGAATTCGACTTGCCACTGATCGGCACCATGGCCCACCAATGGTTGATGGTGCACCAGCAACTCGGGCGGTTGCGCGAGAGCCAGAACGCCGCCCTGGAAAACTGGGTGCACGAGTACCGTGGCCGGCTCGGTATCGCACTGACCGATTGCATCAGCACCGATTTCTTTCTCAAGGATTTCGACCTGTACTTCGCCAAGCTCTACGACGGTCTGCGCCAGGACTCCGGCGACCCGATTGTCTGGGCCGACAAGGTACTGGCGCGTTACAAGGAACTGGGCATCGACCCGCGTACCAAGGACTTGATGTTCTCCGACGGCCTCAACTTCGAAAAATGCCTGCCGATCCTGCGTCACGTTCGCGGCAAGGCAAAATTCGGGTTCGGCATGGGTACCAGCCTGGCGTGCGATGTCGAGGGTGTCGAACCGTTGAGCATCGTGATGAAACTGGTACGGGTTCACGGTGAGCCGGTGGTGAAGTTCTCCGACGACCCGATCAAAAACGTCTGCGAAGACGCCTCGTTCCTGCGCTACGCGGCCCAGGTGTTCAACGTCACGATGATCAATCCACAACTGGGAGCCTGATATGACTACGCAACGGCAAGACACCATCGCCCGGGAATTGGGCATCAACCGTCAACTTGCATTGGGTGGCGAGGCCGCGGAAATCATCCGGCGTGTCGACTTTATCAAACAGGTGTTGCGCGACTCCGGATGCAAGGCGCTGGTGCTCGGGATCAGCGGCGGCGTCGATTCGCTCACGGCTGGGCGCCTGTGCCAGTTGGCCGTGGAGCAACTGCGAGACGACGACTATGACGTGCGCTTTATCGCTGTACGCCTGCCTTACAAGACTCAGGCCGATGAGCGCGACGCCCAGGCTTCCCTGGATTTCATCCGGCCGGACTTGATCACCACCAGCAATATCGCCGCGTGCGTTGACGGACTGATGGCCAGTATCGCCATCGACGGCTTGCAGCCCAGCGCCGAACTCGTCGATTTTGCCAAAGGCAACGTCAAGGCCCGGGCCCGGATGCTGGCGCAATACGCGATTGCCAACTTCAGCAACGGGCTGGTGGTCGGCACCGATCACGGCGCGGAAGCCTTGATGGGGTTCTTTACCAAATTCGGCGACGGAGCCTGCGACCTGGCGCCGCTGTCGGGCCTGACCAAGACCCAGGTGCGGCTGCTGGCCGATGGACTGGGCGCGCCGGCTTACCTGGTGCGTAAGGCGCCGACGGCGGACCTAGAAGATCTGGCGCCGGGCAAACTGGATGAAGCCGCGTACGGCTGCACTTACGAGGAGATCGACGCCTACCTGATGGGCGAAACGGTATCGCCGCAGGCACGGCAGATCATTGAGGGCGCCTACCTGAAAACCGCGCATAAGCGCGCACTGCCTCGCGCCCCTGTTACCGACAATCCAACGGTAACCGGCATGTCTTGAACCGTCTCCTATACTGTCTCGCGTCGACAGGTTCAACGCAGTTCCTGAACGCCGTTGAACTTCCCTCTGAACTCACAGTAAGGAGAACGAACATGGCAATCCGCATAGGCGACGAAGCACCGGACTTTACCGTTGAAAGCACCGAAGGCACGCTGCATTTCCACGAGTGGATCGGCGACAAGTGGGCGATTCTGTTCTCGCACCCCAAGGACTTCACCCCGGTGTGCACCACTGAACTCGGTTACATGGCCGGCCTCAAGCCTGAGTTCGACAAGCGCAATACCAAGGTGGTCGGGCTCAGCGTCGACCCGGTTAGCAATCATGCGAGCTGGGCCAAGGACATTGAAGAAACCCAGGGGCATGCGGTCAATTACCCCATGATCGGCGATGAAAACCTGGTGGTGGCCAAGCTCTATGACATGATCCATCCGAACGCCAGCGGCGGTAACCGGACCGCAGTGGACAACGCCACCGTGCGCTCGGTGTTCATCATCGGCCCGGACAAAAAGGTCAAGGCGATGCTGATCTACCCGATGAGCGCCGGGCGTAATTTCGATGAAGTACTGCGCCTGCTCGATGCCCTGCAATTGAACGCCAAGCACACCGTCGCCACGCCGGTGAACTGGCGTCCGGGCGAAGACGTGATCATCCCGACGTCGGTCTCCGATGAAGACGCGCGCAAGAAATACCCGGACGGCTTCAGGACGGTGAAACCGTATCTGCGCACGGTGGCGCAACCGAAGTAATACGCCCCAGGCTTGAAAAATGGATCTGTGAAAACAGGTCCATTTTTTTTGCCTGATCAAGGCGTGCTGGTGTCGAGCACACTTTGCGAGGCGATATACATCCCATGTGGGAGCGGGCTTGCTCGCGAAGGCGGTGTGCCAGTCAATACTGATAGCGACTAACACTCCGCCTTCGCGAGCAAGCCCGCTCCCACAGTTTTCGTGTATTTATATGCAATAGTTAAATATAGAGAATAATTATGATCATTGTTTTTCATAATTAGGATAGATCAACAAAGCATTTCACAAGCGTATTCCCAGCGCCTAAGGTCGTCCTTCAACGGCCAGCAGAGCTGCCATCTCCCGGGGAATATCCACATGTCCACTTCACCACGACAACTCAAATTTGGCGCCATTCTCACCGGCGTCGGTACTGCCCAGAACGAATGGCTGCACCCCGAAATACCCGGTGATGCAAGCATCGATATCGACTGGTATCGCCAGCAGGCGCAACAAGCCGAGGCGGCGAAATTTGACTTGATCTTCATTGTCGACAGCCCGTACATCACGCAGGATTCGGCGCCGCATTATCTGAATCGCCTGGAACCGCTGACATTGCTGTCCGCCGTCGCGGGGGCGACGTCGAAGATCGGGCTGGTTGCCACGCTGACGACGTCCTATACCGAACCGTTCAACGTGGCCCGGCAATTTGCCTCGCTGGACCTGATCAGCGGCGGTCGGGCCGGCTGGAACGTGGTGACCACCGGGCTTGAAGGCGCCGCCGGGAATTTCGGGCGCGAGCAGCACATCGACCATACCGAGCGCTATCGCCGGGCCGGTGAGCATCTGCAAGTGGTGCAAGGGTTGTGGGATTCCTATGAAGACGACGCGTTTGTGCGCGACAAGCAGAGCGGGGTGTTTCTCGACCCTCAACGCCAGCACCGTCTCGATCATCAGGGCGAGTTCTTTTCCGTGACCGGGCCATTGAACATCGCCCGTTCGCCCCAGGGCCAACCGGTGATTTTCCAGGCCGGGATTTCCGAGTCCGGGCGCAACCTGGCGGCGAACTTTGCCGAGGGCATCTTCGCCGGCGTGGACAATTTCGAGGACGCCCGCGCTTACTATCAGGACATCAAACAGCGCACCGCTGCGGCCGGTCGCAACCCCGATCACGTCACGATTCTGCCGGGCATCGCGCCGATCATTGCCGACACCGACGAGCAGGCCCAAGCCATCGATCGCGAACGCCACGGTGAACTGGATCTGAACAAGGCACTGGTGCAACTGGGGCGGCCGTTCAACTATCACGACTTCTCTCAATACCCGCTCGACGAACCCTTTCCGGAGTTGGGTGAGCTGGGCAGCAACGGTTATCGCGGTCATGCCGAACACATCAAACAGGTGGCTCGTGAGCAGGGGCTGACCCTGCGTCAGGCGGCCTTGCGCTTTGCCGCTCCGTTTTCGAATTTTGTCGGCTCGCCAAAAACCGTGGCCGACGAGATCGAGCGCTGGTTTGTCGAAGGGGCGGTCGACGGGTTCAACATTCGCGTCGGTGCGCCAGGGGAGTTTGCCCGATTCACCAACGAAGTCCTGCCGTTGCTACGCGAACGCGGCCTGTTCCGCAGCGAGTACAGCCACAGCACGTTGCGTGGGCATCTGGGCTTGCCGGTGCCGGTCAATCGCCACAGTGCCGCGCGTGCGGCACAAGCTGTTACCGTCACTGAATCTTTACAAGCAGTGGGTGCATAAATGTCTTCATCTTTGAACAGCCGCTACCGACACGGCGAGTGGCCGCAAGGCGCGCCGTGGAATGACGTCATCGAGTCACTGTTGCAGCACAGCAGTGTGCGCAGCTACCTGGACAAACCATTGCCGGAAGGCACGTTGCACACGTTGGTCGCGGCCGCGCAATCGGCGGCCACGTCGTCCAACCTGCAAGCCTGGAGCCTGCTGGCGATCGAGGACCCGGCCCGCAAGGCGCGCCTGGCCGAACTGGCCGGCAACCAGGCGCATATCCGTCAGGCACCGCTGTTTCTGGTGTGGCTGGCGGACCTGTCGCGCATTGACCGCCAGGCTCAACGGCAGGACGTCGAACTGGGCGCGCCGGCCTATCTCGATAGCCTGCTGGTCAGCAGCATCGATGCGGCGCTGGCGGCGCAAAATGCCGTGGTGGCATTGGAATCCCTAGGGTTGGGCAGTGTGTACATCGGCGCGCTGCGCAATAACCTCGCGGCCGTCATCGACGAATTGCAGCTACCACCGCTGGTGTTCCCGGTGTTTGGCCTGTGCGTCGGTTACGCCGATCCGACACGCCCGAGCGCGGTCAAACCGCGTCTGCCGCAAAAGGTCGTGCTGCATCGCGAGACTTACGGACAGCCTGTCGAGCAGCAGTTGGTCGACGACTATGACCAGCATATTGCTGCGTTCTATCGGGAGCAGGGACTCAGCACGCCGAGCTGGTCGCAGCAGGCCGTCGAACGCCTGCGCAGCATCCACACGTTGAACGGGCGTGAACACATCAGTGCCGTGCTCAAGGGGCAGCGCTTCGAGCAGAAATGAGGCGATGCTGGTCCTGACGCCGAGGCTGCCGACTAGTGTATCCCGTCGGTTGTCACCGGCGGTTCACTGACGGGGCTTTCCGCCAGTTCAAGAGGAATCTCCAGGGTGAACACCGCGCCCAGTTCAGGGCCATCGCTGTAGACGTTAAGGTGCCCGTTCATTTCCACGGCGGCGAGTGCGCAGCTGTGCAGGCCAAAACCATGGCCTTCTTTGCGCGTGGTGAAGCCGTGATTGAAGATGCGCGACAGGTTCTCGGCAAGAATGCCTTCACCCTGGTCCTTGACGCTGAAGCGCAGCGTTTTACGGTCGATGACGCAGACACTCAGGGTCATTTCCCGTTGCTGCTCGGTGACCTTGGACATCGCATATTTGGCGTTGCTGATCAGGTTGATCAGGATCAACAGCAAGCGGTGCTTGTCGCCAATGATGGTCGGCACTTCGTGGTAGTCCTTGACCACCGTGACATGGTGCCGGCTCAAGGCGCCGGAGTTCATCCGCAACGCATCTTCAAACAGATTGATCACATTCAAGGGTTCAACCACTCGGGCCGCGCCGGCGTAGGCCTGCTGGGTGGAAACGATGTCCTTGATGTGGTCGATACTCTTGGTCAGTTGCGACAATTCATCGACGATGCCGGACTGCTCGACCGCGATCGAATCCACCAGTTGATTGAAGTACAAGGGCAACAACTTGCCTTTCTCGTCGTGGGTGATGAATTGCCCAAGGTCTTCGGCATGCGCATTCATCATGTTTACCGCTTTGCCCAGACCCAGGGTTTTACTGGTCGACAAGCGATGGGCGATCACATCGGCGGAGACGTTAACGCTGTTCAACACATTGCCGACGTTGTGCAACACATTGGTGGCGATTTCCGCCATGCCGGCCATTCGCGCGGCATCCACCAGTTCGCGTTCGGCCTCGATCAATTCCCGTGTGCGTTCTTCGACGCGTTGTTCAAGGCGCTCGTTGGCGGTTTGCAGCTCCTCGTTGATGTTGTTGATCACCGTGTAACTGCGAATCAAACGTCCGGCCAGGTACACCAACAGGATCGCCATGAGGCTGGCGCAGATGGCCAGGTAAATATGGTATTGGCGATCCTGTGCTTCCGTTCGTCGTTGGGTTTCGTTCAACAGCTCATTGATGCTGTCGAGTTGCTGCGCGACGGGAATCACATTAATCCGGTCGAGCAGGTCGTTAACAATGGGTTGTTCCCGAACGATAGTACTTACATGACTGACATAGGCGTCGAAGGGGGCTCGGCGCTCGGGAGGGAGTTGGCTCATGTACTGGTTGATAACGCTCAGTTGGGTATCGATGGCCTGAGCGTTGTCGTTGGAGGCATATAACGCGTATTCGAGGGTGGTCAGCGTCAGATTCAGAATATTCCAGGAGTTGGACAGGTATTCCAGCTGTTGTTTATCGGTGATTTCTTTCAATAAGTCCTGAATCGAGTCTTCTACCTCGGGCAGGGCATCCAGGGCGGTGCGCAGTGCGGTGTTGTGTTGCTTGAACTGATCAACCAATAGCGTTTTGTTATGTACGGCATCCAAATAACCCTGACGGCGATCATTCCATAAGGTGGCCAGCGGGCCGGAATTGTTCAATTTGTCCAATTGGTCCCAGCGGTTACCTGATTCGGCCGGCGCTCCCAACTGCAAACTGCTGTTGATACCGATTTTAGCCCTGAGGATTTTCACCGCCCAGTTGGCGTCCAGCTGTTTGAGTTGACGAACAAAGTCCCGGGATTCGAAATAAGTGGAAGTTTCATAGGAATACGATTTGATCAGCAGGAAGATCAGCGCCGCAAAAATAATCAGCGTTATGGCCGTCAAGCCAGTCCATGTGTAACGGCTGCTGATTTGCATAATGTTTTTCAACTCCCTGAAAACGGTGATACCCACATCATGCAAATGCCAATGTTGTGCAGATTCTAGTCGTACGTGGGGAAACTGCTTGCATCAACAGCGAAAAGCCCCGGAACCTGAGAAAGGCGCCGGGGCTTTTCATTTCATCTTGAAGGCAGTACACATCCCCTATGGGAGCGGGCTTGCTCGCGAAAGCGTCGTATCAGCCAATACTGATGGCGACTGACACACCGCCTTCGCGAGCAAGCCCGCTCCCACATTGATTACTGGCAGGTTCAAGCATTGGGCTTGAACGACAAGATATCCAGGTTCTTCTTGCGAAAACTGCTTTGCGGCGTCAGGCGGAAATACCAGTCGCGCAGCCAGCAGGCGACTTTCGATTCAGCCTGTTCGATACCGCTCATAAACCGCGCGGCCTTCACCACCCCGTTGGCTCGCGGGTGTCGAAATGCCTGGTACTGCTCCAGCGCAGCGTTCAGGTCGGACGTTTGCGTCAGGTATTGCGCCAGCACCACGGCATCTTCGATGGCCTGCGCCGCACCCTGGCCCAGGCTCGGCAACATCGGATGCGCCGCATCGCCCAACAGCACCACATGCCCGTCGCAGAATTGCTCCACCGGGTCACGATCCCGGGCCTGCATTTTCAGGATCGCGCTTTCGGGCGTGGCGGCGATGGCCGCGACCACTTCCGGCGCCCAGCCGCTGTAGGCGTCGAGCACCTCCTGTTTGCTGATGTTCAACGCGGCATCCGCCGCATTCGCGTGGTTACAGGTGCCCCACCAATACGCCTGGCCATCGCCCACATCGCAGAGCCCGAAGCGTTTGCCGCGCCCCCAGTAATGCGCCACGTAGCCTTCGCTCATCGTCGGATGGCTGAAGGGCACGATGGCCAGCCAGGCGATGTAACCGCAGGGACGCGTCGGTGTGTCGCCGAGCATCTGCTGGCGGATCACCGAATTAAGGCCGTCCGCGCCAATCAGCAAATCCGCCTGCCGGGTGCTGCCGTCTTCAAACGACACCAGCACGCCATCCGGGCGATGGGTATAGCCCACGCAGCGCAAGCCGGTGGTCAGCGTGTCCGGCGCCAGCTGTTGGGCCAGGGCCCGCAGCAGGAGAGGGCGCTGGATATTCACACTCGGATGACCCAGTTGTTCGCCAATCTCGTGGATCGGCATGCGCGTGATGGCGTCGCCATTCTGCTTCTTGAAATAAAACTGTCTGATCACCTGGCCGGCTTGCTCCACCGGAACGTCGGCGTCAATTGAATGCAGTGCCGCCATGGCGTTGGCCATGATCGACAGGCCGGTGCCACCGGTGCGCAGGGTCTGGGCCGCTTCGAAGACCTCGACCTGCCAACCCGCGCGTTGCAGGGCAATGGCGGCGGTGAGCCCGCCGATGCCGGCGCCTGCCACAATGGCTTTCTTGAGTGCTGTCATGCCGTTCCACCTGTTTCGAGCCCGGATTGACCGGGCGTTGAGTTGTGACCGTCGGTGACGGCTATGCGAATGCAGCCACGCTGCCGGCGCTTTTCACCCGTGCCGCATCAATCCGCGCCTTGATAACCTCGCCGACCCGCTGGATATGCGGCTCGCGCATCATGGTCAGATGGTCGCCTTCGATGGCGATCCGCTCCACGTGCGGCGCAACCGTGCGCCAGCCGCGATACGGATCGCGGAATGCGGTGCCGACCAGTTCATGCGGGGCTTGCAGTACATCCGGCAACTCGACATCCGCCGCAAACAGCGTCAATGGCAAATCGAGTGGCGGGAAGCGGTAGTCCAGCAGCGATTGCCAGTTGGCATGGAACACCCGGTACAGCTGATCCAGCGTCGCCAGGGTAATGCTCGCGTCGAAAATCCCTTGGGCGATGCCGTGTTGTTTGATCGCTTCGAAGGCTTGCGGATCGCTCATGGTCGAGAAGTCCAGGGCTTGATAGGCGTAGTCTTTCTGGCCATCGCCGCTGAGCAATTCCCACATGAACCAGTTCATGAACTCGCTGCGCTCGATCTGCACCTCGCCCTGGCTGATCCGCACGATGGTGTCGAGCAAAAACACGTTATGCAGGCGCCGGCCGCGACGCTTCAACTCGCTCGCCAGTTCATAGGCGACCACGCCGCCATAGGACCAGCCGCCAATGTTCAGCGGACCGGTGGGGGCTACCTGCTCAATCGCATCGGCGTAATGCACGGCCTGAGCCTGCACCGATTGCAACGGCGCGCGACCGTCCCAAGTGCCGGGTGCTTGCAGCGCGTACAGCTGAACCCGATCTTTGAGCACCCGCGCCAATGCGGCATAACACAACACGTGCCCACCGATGGGGTGCACGAGGAACAGCGTCGGCACACGCTTCGCGTTTTTGAAATCCACCAGCGCACCGGTCTGCCCGTGGCCGGCCTCGCTCTGCTGCAACACCTGGGCAAACTCGGCGATGGTCGGCGCCTGGATAAAGTCGGACAGCGACGGCTCGCAACCTTGGTGCCTGGCCAGCATCGCAATCAGTTGGACGGCCTTCAGGGAGTTGCCGCCCAGCTCGAAGAAGTTGTCATGGACGCTGATCTCTTCCAGCTCCAGGGTTTCCTGCCAATAGGCCTGCAACAGGTCTTCCCAAGTGTTTCGCGGCGCGGTGAACGGCCGCAGCAAGGTGGTTTGCACGTCGACCTTTTGCAGGCGCTGGCGATCAATCTTGCCGGTCGGGCCGAGAGGGATATGCGCGATGCTGACCAAGGTGTTCGGCAGCATGTAATCGGGCAGCGTCAGGCGCATTTCGGCCTTGAGTCGATCCAAGTCCAGCTCGCGTCCCGGCATCACTTGAACAAAACCGACCAGATAACGACCGCCATCCGCTGCCTGCTTGTCGATCACCGCCACTTGCTGAATATCGGCACCGAACTGTGCGGAACCGAGCATCGCCACTTCAATCTCGCCCAACTCGACGCGATAACCACGAATCTTCACCTGGGCATCGCTGCGACCCTGATAGATCAGGTCGCCCCAAGGCAGGTAAAAGCCGACGTCGCCGGTCTCGTATAACCGACGGTTCTCACCCTCCAGTTCGCGATAGACAAAGCGTTCGGCGGTCAGGTCCGGTTGATTCCAGTAACCGTTGGCCAGGCACAGGCCTTCGATGAACAAATCACCGCTGACCCCGACCGGACAGGCATTGCCCGCCGCATCCAGCACGTGCATGCGCACGCCATCAATCGGCACGCCAATCGGTGGCATGTTCGGCCAGTCCGCGCTGGCGCCTTCAAGCCGCAGGCTGGTGACCACGTGCGCTTCGGTCGGGCCGTAATGGTTTTCCACCCGGCAGTCGTCGAGGCTGTCGATCAGGTGACGGATTTCAGCGGTGATTTTCAGCTGCTCGCCCGCCACGTTGATCTGGCGCAGCGAAGCGGGGCGGATCCCCAGTTGCATCGCGACTTCGGCCAAGCCCTGGAACGCGACGTAGGGCAGGAACAATCGATTGATCTCCTGCGCGCCGACAAATTTCAGCAGCCGAATGAAGTCGTAACGCAGCGCCTCATCGATCATCACCAGTTCTGCGCCGCTCGACAGGGTCGAGAGGATTTCCTGGAACGAAACGTCGAACGAGATCGGCGAATATTGCAGGGTCTTCAGCGGCGCGTTCGTGGCGTCCTGCTGGCGGGTTTGCCAGCGGATCATATTGCCCAAGGCGTGATGCGGCATCGCCACGCCTTTCGGCCGTCCGGTCGAGCCGGAGGTGTAGAGCAGATAAGCGTTATCGTCGCCGCAAATCCCGGCCGCTATCGACGCCACTTGCTGATGACAGCGCGCCAGATTGTCATCGAACTCGGCGACCACACCTTCCCAGTGCCGCCGCTCGACCTGGCTGCCGAGGGTCGCCACCAGATTGGTCGAGCCATCGCCGGACAGCACCAGACGCGGCTGCGAATCGTCGAGGATCAGCCGAATGCGGTCCTGCGGGTAACTCATGTCAATCGGCACATACGCCGCGCCGGCCTGGATCACACCAAGAAGCGCGATGATCAGTTCGGGGGAACGCGGCATCATGATTGCCACTCGGTCACCCGGACCGATGCCGCGCCGGTGCAGCCAACTCGCCAGTTGGGCGCTGCGGTCCGCCAGTTGCCGGTACGACAGGCGAGTCTGGGCAAAACTCACGGCGACTTGCTCGTCATAGCGCGCGAAGCTGTCCAGCAGCAACGTCGAGAGATTGCCGTGGGTCGCGGGCGCCGTGTGCTCGATGCGCGGCATCCAGTCCGGTATGCGCGGCGGCGCGTCGGGGTTGGCGATCATCAATTCAAGGGTGCGCAGCATGTAATCGGCATAGACCTCGACCTGACTGGTCGCGACACGCGCCGTGCGGTAGTCGGTCTTCAACATCAGCGAACCGTTGGACGGGTGACGGCCCGCCGTGGTCAGCAAGTCATAGTTGCTCGCCTCGGTGGTTTCCCAACCGGTGAGGATTTCCTCGCCCGGCGCCAGCATGTCGTTGAGCACATAGAAATCGACGTAGTTGAACACCACGTTCAGCGCCACCTCGGTTTCCCGGTGAATCAGCGCGAACGGGTAGCGCCTGTGCGCAAACACCTGTTGTTCCTGGTGCATCAGACCGCGAATCACATCGAGCCAATTGCTGCCCTGGGTGCTGAAGCGTATGGGCAAGCTATTGAGGAACAGCCCCAGCACTTGAGCGCTGTCCTCAAACTCGGGGCGACCATGGCTGATCACGCCGCACAACACCTCTTGCTGATTCGACACGATGGCTTGGGCAAAACCGTGCGCCGCCAGCAACACCGCGCGCAAGGGCAGGTCCTGGTCGCGGCAGAACGCTTCGAGCCGGGCCACATCGGCAGCGGGCATCTCGCGGTAGGCCGAACGGTGCGGCGTCGGGTCTGGGGCCACCGCATGGGTCCAACTGGTCATGGACGCGGCGGGCGCGTCGTGCAGGTAATCGCGCCAGAATTGGCGGTGCACCTCGCTGGCCATGGCGGCCTGTTCGAGGACGACAAAGTCGGCGGGTGTGGTGCTCAGGGCCGGCAGCGGGGTTTCGGAGGTGTAGAGCGTAATCAGGTCACGCATCAACGTGGCAACGCTCCAGCCATCGAGAATCGCGTGGTGGAAGCTGAACACCAGATCAATCTCATCCGTGCCGACGGCTACGCCAAACTGATACAGCGGCGCTTGATGCCAGTCTTCGCGGTGACGTTTGCGTTCCTCGATGTAGGCCGCAACCGCCTGCTCGCGATCAGCAGGGCTCGGCGAAACGATGAGCTGCACCGGCGATTCCACCACCGAATGCACCCGCGCCATCGGCGCTTCGGTATGCCCGACATCGAACGACATGCGCAACGCCGGGTGACGCTGGATCAAGGCGCGACACGCCCGGTCCCAGGCCACGGCGTCCCATTTGAGGCGCATTCGATAGCGGAAGATGTCGTGATAGATCGCCGAATCCGGGTGCATCATCGAGTGGTAGATCATCCCGACTTGCAGTTGCGACGCGGCAAACACGTCATCGAATTCACCAGCGCTGGCCAGGCGAATTGCCTCCGGCACTTGGGCAAACGGCGCCACATGTGCCAAGGGTGCAAGGCGGGTGGAAGTGCCGCCCTGGGCCTCAACACTTTCGGCCAGTTGCGCGATGCTCGGGTGCTGGTAAATCTGCGCCAGCGTCAGGGCGATCCCTTGTTCACGGGCTTTGACCTGCAAGTGGATGACTTTCAGGGAGTCGCCGCCGAGCATGAAGTAGTTGTCGTGGATGCCCAGTTCCGAGCGCTTGAGGTTGTCCCGCCAGAGTTCGGCCAGCGTGTGTTCCAGCGCCGAGCGCGGCGCCGTTGCATCACGGCGGCCCAGGGTTTCATCGGGTTCGGGCAGGGCCTTGCGGTCGAGCTTGCCGTTGACGTTCAACGGGAATTGCTCAAGCTGAATCAGATGCCGGGGCACCATGTAGTCGGGGACTTGCTGCTGCAAGGTTGCCTGCAATGTTTGCGGTGACAGCTCAACGCCCGGCTCGCCGACAAGGTAGGCGCACAACCAGGCATCGCCTTCGGTCTGCTGACGGGCGATCACCACCGCTTCCTTGACGCCTTCGCACGCCACCAGCCGCGATTCAATCTCGCCCAACTCGATGCGCAGTCCACGAATCTTCACCTGGAAATCGTTTCGCCCCAGGTATTCAAGGCTGCCATCCGGCAACCAACGACCCAGATCACCGGTCTTGTACAGGCGCGCTTGAGGATCGGCCTGGAATGGATCACGAATAAACCGCTCGGCGGTGAGTTCGGGGCGATTCAAGTAGCCACGCGCAACACCGATGCCACCGATGTGCAGCTCGCCGGCAATCCCCGGCGGTAGCGGTTGCAGGTTGCCGTCGAGCACATGCAGTTGCGTATTGGCGATGGGCTGGCCGATTGGCACGATGCCGTTGTGCACGCCGGGCCGGCAATGCCAGGCCGTGACGTCGATTGCCGCTTCGGTGGGACCGTAGAGGTTGTGCAATTGCACGTTCGGCAGATACTCGAAAAAACGCTCCTGCAAGGCATACGGCAAGGCTTCGCCACTGCACAGCACCTGTTTGAGTGCAGGCAAACGTTGGGGCTCGGCCTGGTCGAGAAACACCTGCAACATCGACGGCACGAAATGCAGCAGCGTGATGCCGGCGCCCGCCATGATATCCATCAAGTAGCCGGGATCCTGATGCCCGCCGGGCGCCGCCACCACCAGTTGCGCGCCGCTGAGCAGCGGCAGGAAAAACTCCCAGACCGACACATCGAAACTGAACGGAGTCTTCTGCAGAACAACGCTGTGCTCATCGACACCATAAGCATCACGCGCCCAGAGCAGACGATTGACCACGCCGTCATGCTGATTCATCACGCCTTTGGGCAGGCCGGTGGAGCCGGAGGTGTAAATCACATAGGCGAGGTGTTGTGGCGTGAGGTTTAGGACGGGGTTTTCATCCGGTTGCCGGGCGAGCTGTTCGCGGTCGGTGTCGAGGCACAACACCGGCACCGTCACGGTAGGCAGGCTGTCCAGCAAGGCGCGAGTGCTGATCAGGACGCCGGGCTCGCTGTCGCTGAGCATGTGGCTCAAGCGGTCGGCGGGGTAGCCCGGATCCAGCGGGACGTAGGCGGCTCCCGCTTTCAGAATGCCCAACAGACCGGCCACCATCTCCAGACTGCGCTCCACGCAAATGGCCACGCGGTCGTCCGGGCGAATCCCGCGTTCCAGCAAGGCATGCGCCAACTGATTGGCCTGGCGATTCAGTGCGTCGTAGGTCAGGGTTTGATTGTCGAAGCGCACGGCAATCGCGTCCGGGCGAGCCGCGACTTGCGCTTCGATCAACTGATGCAGCAGCGGTTCTTTAGGGTAATCGACTTCGGTGCGATTCCATTCGTCCAGCAGCTGTCGTTCAGTGGCCGGCATCAGCTCCAGGGCGTTGACCGGCACATCGAAATCAGCCGCCACGGCGTGCAGGAGGCTCATGAAGCGTTGTTGCAGCGCCTCGATCTGTGCGGCATCGAAGTACGCCTCGTTGTAGATGAAATGCATCCACACGTCGTCCTCCGGCCCGGCTTCACGCACGTGCATCGCCAAGGGATTCTGTTCGTAGCCGTTACTCAGTTTGACCGGGTGGGCGAGGGTGGCGTCGTACCACGTGTCCTGGTCTTGCTCGAAGGACACCACCAGGTCGAACAACTGCCGCCGACCCAGGTTGTGCAAGCCGAGTTCACGGTTCAGTTCGCTCAACGGGTAACGCTGGTAGCGGTAATCCTGCTTCAGCGTCAGGGCAATCTGGCCGACCAGTTCGGCAAAGGTCAGGTCGGTGCCGAGGCTCAGGCGCACCGGGCTCATGCCGACGAACAACCCGACCGTGGCCTTGTGCGCGGCATTCGCGCGGTTGAGGATCGGCAGGCCGATCACGATCTCGTCGCGTTGGGCCATGCGAGCAAAGTAGCTGTACAGCGCGCCCAGCATCACATGGAAAATCGACCCCTGGCCGCTGGCTTTCGTCAGTTCACCGAGACGGTTGTACAGCGCACGCGGCAAGCGCCAGGTGTGGTTCTGGCTCGGCACCAGGCCTTGCCCGACACGGCTTTCAGTACGCGGCGCGAGCAACGGTTCGGGCAGCGTGCGGTATTTTTCCAGCCAGTAGTGGCGCTGGCGCTGGAGTGCCGCCGAAGCTTTTTCGCTGCCTTGCTGTTCGAGATAGGCCTGATAACTCGGCGCTGGCAGCATCGGTTCCGAGGCGGTATAGGCCTCGCTGATGGCTTTGCCAATCATGGCAAATGACCAGCCATCAACGATCAGGTGATGGCAATTGAAAAAGAAGTAATACAGGTCTTCCCGCACTTTCAGCAATTCGGTGCGATACAGCAGACCGTCGTCAAACGAGAAGGGCGTTTGCAGGTTTTCTTCCAGCAGCGCCAATGCTGCGGCTTCGGGATCGGCCTGTGCCGAGACGTCGATCAAGGAATACGCCGCGCTGACCGAGGCCAGGAAGCGTTGGCGCGGCAACGGATGATCAACCGAACCCAGCACCAGTTGCGTGCGCAGCGCGTCGTGGCGACTGACCACCTGGTCGATCGCGTGCTGCATCCGCGTGGCATCCACCGCGCCATTGATCCGGGCATAGCCGCCGATGTTGTACAGCGGCGAATCTTCGTGCAACCGCTGGTCCAGCCAGATATCCAGTTGCGGAGCCGTCAGCGGGTAAAGCAGGTCGCTCGAAACGGGCGTGGCCTGAGTCATAAAGTTCTCCGTGGGCCGGGCCCAAAACTGATGAAAAGCATGAAGACCTTGGCTTCGCGCAGGCGTGGCGAAGCAACGGAGGTCAGGAGTCCGTTGCCGGGATCAGCGATTAGGGTGTGTTCGGGAAAACCCGATTACGCGACGCGATACGTCTTCAGGCGAGCGAGTGCCAGTGCCTCGACCTGCAATGCCGCCGCTTCGCTGGCGCTGTCGCCGCCGGGAATCAGCGCGCGATAACGAGCGCAATTGGCGCGCACTTCAGGGCTGGTCAACACCGAGTCGAGTGCCTTGGCCAGCGCTTCGCCGGAGGCCGGCGGCGATAAGCTCACCCCGCAACCCAAACGCTGCATGCGCGCCGCGTTGTCGAACTGGTCATGGGCAAACGGCGTCGCCACTTGTGGTACGCCGGCGGCCATCGCCAGCGCGGTGGTGCCGACGCCACCGTGGTGCACCAGTGCGGCGGTGTGGGGCAGGATGCGGCTCATCGGTACGTAGCGACGCACCAGGATTTGCCCGGCGGCAGCCATCGCCGGGTCCACCGCTTGCCGGGTCAGGAACACCCCGCGACGGTTGACCGATTTCAGCGCTTCGACGGCGGCGGCAAAATACTCTTCGCCATTGACCTGGGTCGAGCCGGGGGTGAAGACCACTGGCGATTCTTCGCTGAGGAAGTCATCCAGTTCGCTGTCGGGTGGCTGGAAGCCGGATTCATCGAACAATGGAAAACCGGTCAACACGGTCTGGGCTGGCCAGTCCGATTCGATCTTGGCGAACCACTCCGGGAACAGTCCCAACACCCCGTCGGGTGAGCAGATCCATTCGCTGATAATCCGTTTGGTCGGTGGCAAGCCCAACTCGCGGCGGAAGCGGTTGAGTTCCGGTTTCATCAGCCCGTCGAGAAAGGTTCGCTCGACCAGACGCAGCACCAGGCGTTTCACCGGAAATGGCACAAAGGCTGGCAGGTTGGTGCCCGGCGGATGCACCGAGGGCGAAGCGGCCGACCAGAAACCGAACGGCGAGACTTGCGCGGTGATCAGCGGGATGCCGCGTTTTTCCTGGAGCAGTCGCGCCGAAAACGCCCACAGCGAACCGAGCATCACCGTCTCATCGTCACACGCGGCCTCCAGCAATTGGTACTGCTCGCGCAGCGTACTGGCGACGGTTTTCCAGAGGGTAGGCAGCGAGGTTCGCGTGCGCCACAGCGCCGGGTCAGCCATGACCGTCTCATAGTCTTCGGCAGTGCCCAGTGGCAAAAACCTGAAGCCACAACGCTCGATCAACGGCGCGAATGCCGCGCTGGCACAAAAAGTAATCCGGTGACCGCGTGCGGCGAGCGCGCGGCCGATACCGACAAAAGGATGAACGTCACCGGCAGAGCCGATGGCCGTAATGATCACATGCATAAGAATCCGTCCTGTTGAGTGATCTGGCGGTCGAGGCCTAGGCCGGGGCGGCGATCAGGTCGCGCGCCGAATAGAAGCCCAGTACCGTGCGTTTTTTCTCCCGGTATTCACAAGGCACCAGCGGCGTGCCCGGCAGGTCGGAAGTGAAGGAGGGATGTTTGACGATCATTTTCCTGCCGCCCGCGCGTAAGCGAACGTATTCACCCGGTTCGAATGTGTTCATTTTCATTGCCCTCACAATGCAACATTCAGTCGTTCGGCCCAGCCTCCGCCCAGCGCCTTGTACAGCCCGACCTCGGAGGTCAGCTGTGCGAGCCGGTCGGTGATCAGCGTTTGCTGGGCACTGAACAGGGAGCGTTGCGCGTCGAGAAAGGTCAGGTTGTTGTCTACACCGATGCGATAGCGACGCTCGGCCAACCGGTAGTAATCCTGGTTCGCCTGCACGAGGTCGCGTTGCGCGGTCAGTTGTTCGCTGTAGGTCTTGCGCGCCGCCAGGCCGTCAGAGACTTCCTGGAACGCGGCCTGGATTGATTTCTCATACTGCGAAACCCGGATGTCTTTCTGGATCTTCGAGTAATCCAGGCTCGCCCGCAGGCTGCCGGCATTGAAAATCGGCAGGTTGATTTGCGGCTGGAACAGCCAACTCCCCGAGCCACCCTTGAACAGCCCGGACAGTTGCGAGCTGGAAGTGCCCGCGTTGGCCGTCAGGGTGATGCTGGGGAAGAACGCGGCACGGGCAGCGCCGATGTCGGCGTTGGCGGACTTGAGCAGGTATTCGGCTTGCAGAATGTCGGGACGCCGTTGCAACAGGTCCGACGGCAGCCCGGCCGGTACTTCGCTGAGCAGGTCGGAGGCGAGCGGCAGACCGGGCAGGTTTTCCGGCACCGAGGTGCCGACCAATAGCGTCAGGCCGTTGATATCCTGCGCCACTTGCCGCTGAAATTTCGCCAGATTGGCCCGGGCACCTTCGACGGTGGTCCGCGCCTGGCTGACATCCAGCGCCGAGGCCACGCCAACCGCATTGCTGCGGGTGGTCAGGCGCAGGCTTTCTTCGTAAGACTTGAGAGTGTCCTGGGTCAGCACCAGCAATTCCTGGTCGGCGCGCCAGGTCAGGTAAGCCGTGGCGACGTTGGCCACCAGGCTCAACTGGGTGCTGCGCCGGGCTTCTTCACTGGACAGGTAAACCTGCATGGCTTCCTGGCTCAGGCTGCGGATCCGCCCGAACAAGTCCAGTTCATAGGCACTGATGCCCAGGCCTGCGGAGTAGGAACCACTGGTGACCGCTTCGCCGGTGGACGACAGGCTGCCCGGCGTACGCTGGCGCGTCCCGGAGCCGCTGGCCGACACTGCCGGGTACAAATCGGCGCGCTGGATCTGGTATTGCGCCCGATAAGCCTCGACGTTCAACGCCGCCACCCGCAGGTCGCGGTTGTTGCTCAAGGCGCTCTGAATCAACTGCTGCAATGCCGGATCGCGGAACTGGTCGCGCCAGCCTTGTTCGGCAGCATTGCCGTCAGCCTGGGCCGGCGCATAGGCGGCGCTTTGCGGGTACTGCTGGGCGATTGGTGCGGCTGGCCGTTGGTAGTCCGGTATTAACGAACAACCGCCGAGAACAAACGCAACGGCCGCCAGGGACATCGGGGACTTGCTCATTACCAGCCTCATCGTAAGGGAGTCGGGCTTTGCTTTAACGCAGAAGGGTTCGGGGCATTACGCCCCGATCATCCATTTGGCCAGTCCGTGTCGGCCGCTCACGCCAAGCTTGGCCGCGGCCCGCTTGAGGTAGGTTTCGACAGAGCTGTTCTTGACGCAGAGTTTTTCCGCCATCTCCGGCACGGTGCCGCCGGTTAACAGCCCCAGACACACCTCTTTCTCCCGCGCCGACAAGGCCACGTCACACAGGGTCAGCCGTTCGTTGAAGTCGCGTTGCAGCGGGGTCTGTTCGAACGCGACGACGGGCCTGGCCATGGGGCTGCCCGTCTTGCGCACGCTGACCTGACGACTGATCCGCGCATGCCGCTCAACCAGCGGCAACAGGGTCTCCGAGAGGTTTTTCAGAAACGATAATTCGCTCAGGGAAAAGTCGCGGTCCGCCAAAGGTCGGTGCAACGTGATGACGCAACGCCGATTGCCCTTGCCCGACACCAGATTGCATTGATGAGTCGCGTTGGTGAGCTGATAGCCCTTGGCGTCCATCATCGGTGCGTTCATGTGAATCAGGATGGAATCGTCCACTTCAAGAATCCGTTGCAAGAGTGGGTGTTCGTCTCGCTGCCGGGGAGTAATGGAACAGGGAAGGGAGGAGGGCGACGACAGTTCCTCGGGGAGGCCTGCATTACCCAGGGACTGAATGTCGATGACGCTTCCCTGGTTATCGTCTGTAGTCCATTCGCTGAGTTCGACCAGGCTGATGGAAACCGATGTCCCGATCAGTTGGTGCATATTCGCAACGAAGTGTTCATGCCCTACGCTTGAAATCAGTTTCCCTAGTTCGAAATAGATATGCGGATTCTCTATATTTCGTACGCTACTGATTCGATTCATAAGCCTGCATACCAAAATCGCTGGCTGACCTGGTTTCCGACCGCCCGGTCGAAAATAACCCTGCCCCCATGTCAAATTTCCACCGTTGCGTTTCATTGATTTAGTGCACGACTAAATCGATTCAGCGTGGGTGAATTATTAAAACCTACACGTTTATAGGTGTATGTAGGGGGATACAGGGACAGGCATGTCACAAAATTGGCGTCAATAAGCATAGAAGACGGCCTCCGTGCCGTGAGAAACATTTGTTCGAAACTAGCGTTTGTCAGCGATATAAGCATTTGAAAGGTAGAACCTTTTTTGAAGTGCGCAAGCTGATCGGAGTAAATGATGTGCAAATGGCCATCATTTGTAAGTTGTAGGACAAATTTGTAGGACAAAGCCGACCAACGGTCGGCTTTGAACACGCTGTTATTTGAATTTTCCCTTCAGTGCGTAGGAAATTGCCTCACCGAGGGCGTCGACGTACGGCGCGCGCACCAAAGTGTGGTGCGTGCCAGGCAGCGCTTTGATCGTCACGCGGTCACCCTGCAAGGCGCGCCAACCCAATGTCCGGTCGGATCGCTCCTGCTGCCGCGCGGTGAACAGCGACACCGTCACCGGCAGCTCGGGGCTGACGTAGGCACCCACGGCCAGCCGTGTCGCGTAGGCCACCGCCAGATGGGTGCGTAACGTCGCCGCATCGATTCCTAGACTCAACTCCTCAGGCAACAAGCCATGGGTCGTGCACAGTGCAAGCATCGGCTCGATCTCGCCGCTCGCCACCAGTGGCGACAACTGATCGAACAACCCAGGGTGCATGTCTTCGGGCAGCCACGACATCAGGAACTGCGCTTCCGTCAGCACCTCGCGTTCCTCGGCGCCGACCTCGGCCGAGGTGTCGATGATCCCGATGAATTCGACCTGCTCGCCGCTGGCGATGACCTGATGGGCCATCTCATAGGCGATCAAGCCGCCAGCCGACCATCCTGCGAACCGATACGGACCTTGGGCCTGCACCTCGCGAATCGCCGCCAGATAACGCGCTGCGATCGCGGGGAGGGTTCTTAAGGGCACTTCACCCGCCACAAACCCCGTCGCAGCAAGACCGTAGACCGGCACCTCGGGGTCCAGGCTCGGCGCCAGGTCACGTGCATAGCCGACCTCACCACCGAGTGGATGCACCAGGAACAGCGGCCGTTGGGACCCACCGCGACGGATCGGCACCAGGTTATTGCGCGATGTCGGCCGTGATTGCGTGTCGAGAGTCCGCGCGAAACCCGCGATGGTCGGTTCGACAAACAGGTCACGCACGGCGATCGGTTTGCCCAATACCTTGCGCAGTCGCGAAGTCATCTGCACCGCCATCAGCGAAATCCCGCCGAGCCTGAAGAAATCGTCATGCCGACTGACCTGCTCAAGTTTCAGCAACTCCAGCCAGATCTTCGCGATGGCCAACTCGGTGTCACCTTGAGGCGCTTCGAAGGGCAGTTCCTGCACTTCAAGTACTTCCGCGGCTGACTCGGAGCGGACCAGCGTCGGCAGTGCCTCAAGCAACGCGCCCACCGGTTGTCGGGCGTCGCTGACCAGGGTTTCCAGCACCTGGACGAACAGCGCGATGATGTTCTGCACCGTGGCGGTATCGAACAGATCACTGGCGTATTGCAGGCTGCCGGTGATGGTCTCGACGTCATCGATCAACGACAGCGACAAGTCGAACTGCGTGGTGGTGTGCGCGCTGTCCACCGATTGCACCGTCAGGCTCGGCAATTGCAGCGGTGCCGGTGGCGTGTTGTTGAGGCTTAGCATCACCTGGAACAACGGGCTGTGGCTCATGCTGCGAGTCGGTTGCAACGTGCTCACGACTTGTTCGAAAGGCAAGTCCTGATGGCTGAAAGCCGCCAGGGTCAGGCCTTTGATGCGGGTCAGCAGATCGCCGACGCTGGCTTCGCGCTCCGTGTTCACCCGCAGAGCCAGGGTGTTGGCGAAGAAACCGATCAAGCCTTCCAGTTCGGTGCGCGGGCGGTTGGCGACCGGCGTGCCGACCACCACATCGTCCTGGCCACTCAAGTGCGTCATCAGCGTTGACCAACCCGCCAGCAGGGTCATGAACAGCGTCGAACCCTGGGCCTGACTGAAGGCGCGCAATCGGCTGCTGAGCTCTGGCGGCAACACGCAATCGATGATCCCGCCGGCATAGCTTTGGACAGCTGGGCGCGGACGATCCAGCGGCAGGTTCAGCAGGCTCGGCGCACCGTCCAGATGCGCGCGCCAGAAGTCGGTTTGCGCCTGCAACGCCGGGCCGTTCAGCCACTGGCGTTGCCACACCGCATAGTCGGCGTATTGCAGCGGCAGCGCCGGCAACGGATCTTTCAAGCCTTGAGCGAATGCGGTGTACAGCACGGTCAGCTCATGGGCGAGCACGCTGTTCGACCAACCGTCCGAGACGATGTGATGCAGCGTCACGAACAGCACATGTTCCTCGTCGTCGAGCCGGACCAGATGGCCGCGTACCAGCGGGCCGCTGCTCAGGTCGAACAACTCGGATGCGTTGGCATCGCCGAACCTGGCGAGCGCCGCGTCGCGTTGCTCGGTGGCGAGTTCGCGCAGGTCCTGCTCCAGCAGCTGGAAGCGCTGGTCAGCCGGCGCGATCTTCTGCACCGGTTCACCGTCGATCAACTCGAACGTCGTGCGCAAGGTTTCGTGGCGCACCACCAGCCGATCGAGTGCCTGGCGCAACGCCGGTGTATGCAGCACGCCGTTCAGGCGCAGGGCCAGCGGCAAGTGATAAGCCGCGCCCGCCGCGTGATCGAGGTGATCGAGGAACCACAACCGTTGTTGCGAGAACGACAGCGGCAGCCGCGCCTTGCGGTTGGCCAGTGGAATCGGTTGCGCTTCGGTCGGCACCGCGGCGTTGACCAGCGCGGCGAGGCCACGCACGGTCGGGGCGTCGAACAACTCGCGCAGGGTCAGGCGTGCACCGAGTTTGCGGCGCAGTCGCGAGAGCAGTTGCACCGCCAGCAGCGAGTGACCACCGAGTTCGAGGAACCCGTCGTGACGCCCGACCTGATCCAGGTGCAGCAGGTTTTCCCAGATGCCGGCGATGGCGATTTCGGTTTCACCTTGCGGCGCTTCATAGGCACGGCTGGCCAAAGAATCCTGACCCGGCGCGGGTAGGGCACGGCGGTCGAGTTTGCCGTTGGAGGTCAGCGGCAGCGCGTCCAACTGAACGTAGGCACTCGGCACCATGTATTCGGGAAGGTTTTTCAGCAGTTCGGCGCGCAGTTGCTCAACAGTCACCGCGTCGCCACACACGTAAGCAACCAGGCGTTTGCCGTCCTCGGGATTGTCTTCCCGGGCGATGACCACCGCTTCACGCACGCCAGGGCAGGCGAGCAGGGCGTTTTCGATCTCGCCCAGTTCAATGCGGAAACCCCGGATCTTCACCTGGAAGTCGTTGCGTCCCAGGTATTCCAGGGTGCCGTCGGCCTGCCAGCGGCCGAGGTCGCCGGTCTTGTAAAGGCGAGCCTGTGGAAGACTGGAGAACGGATCGGCGATAAAGCGCTCGGCGCTCATCTCTGGACGGTTGAGGTAACCGCGAGCCACGCCGGCACCACCGATATGCAGTTCACCGGCCACACCCAACGGTGTCGGTTGACCGTGAGCGTCGAGCACATGCACTTGAACGTTGGCGAAGGGACGGCCAATGCTCGGTTTTTCGCCGAGGTCGCGAATCAGGTCGATAGTCGCATCCACGGTGGCTTCGGTCGGGCCGTACATGTTGTAGAAGCGGATGCTCTGGCAATCGCGCAACTTGCTCCACATCGCCGCGTTGATCGCTTCACCGCCGAGCAACACGCTCACCGGTTGGTAGCTTCTGCGCTCCAGCAAACCGGCGTTGAGCAGACCGTCGAGTTGCGAAGGGGTGGAGTCGAAGGCATGCACCCGGTGCTGTTCGAGGAAGTCGAGCAACTCGTTGCCACTGCCGCGAATCTGTTGCGGGATGATCACCAGTTTGTGGCCGGAGAACAGCTGCGAAATGCCCTTGATCGACATGTCGAAATAGAATCCGGCGTTCAGCGCGACGGTGGCGTATTCCGGGCAATACTGGTGGGTGGTGCGTTGCAGCACTTGCCAGAAGTTGTGCACCGAATGGTGCTCGACCATCACGCCTTTGGATTGCCCGGTGGAACCGGAGGTGTAGATCACGTAGGCCAGGTGATTCGGGGTCAATCCTGGAATAACCGGGTCGAGATCGTAAACAGGATCATCGGCAGCCAGCAGCGATTCGCGCTCATCCAGCAACAACAATGGCGTCTCACCGACCGGCAGTTGCGTGGCGAGAGCCTGTTGGGTAAGAACAGCCAGAGGCGTGCTGTCACTGAGCATGAACGCCATGCGCTCAACCGGATGCGCCGGATCGATCGGCACATAAGCGCCGCCGGCCTTGAGTACACCGAGCAGCCCGACAATCATCTCCAGACTGCGCTCGGCACACAACGCCACACGCTGATCCGGTTGCAGGCCAAGGGCAATCAGGCGTCGAGCCAAGTGGTTGGCCCGGCGGTTGAGCTGCGCGTAGGAGAGTTGCTGATCCTCATGAACCAGCGCAATCGACTGCGGACGGGCTCGTACCTGCGCTTCAAACAACGCATGGATCGGCTGCGCCGGGGCGAACTCGGTAGCGGTGTCATTGAAGCGATTGAGCAGTTGCTGACGCTCAGCCGCCGGCAGCACGTCGAGTGTGTTGGCCAGTTGCGCCGGATTGCGTTCCAGCGCTTCGACCAGCGCGGTCACCGCATGCGCCAGGTAAGCCGCAATCCGCTGCGGATCAATCCCGGCAATCGACTGCGCCGTCAGCGAGAACCCGGTCTCCTCAGCCGCCACGGCAATTTCAATCGGATAGTTGGTGCGCGTCTCGGAAGCCAAAAACTCCACGCCTTGCCAGTCGTCCATTTCATCGACGATCTCACCCGACGCCGTGACCATATCGCCATGGCGGCAGTTGAGAATCACGGTGAACAATGGCAACGCCGAATCCACACCGCTGCAACGCTGGGCGAGGGCGAGTGACGCTTGCTCGTGAGTCAGCAATTCGCTGAGTTGCTGATAAGCGTCCTGCACAATCGCGCTGACGCTGCTGTCTTGCAGGCGAATGCGCATCGGCAAGGTGTTGATGAACATGCCCAGCGCATGGTCGGCGCCGGTGGTGCCTTGGGAGCGACCGGACAACACCGTGCCGAAGATCGCATCGTCGCGACCGCTGGTGGCCGCAACCACCAGGCCCCATGCCGCATGGAACAGCACCGACGTCGGCACTCCTTGAGTGCGCGCCGTGCGGTGGATCGCGGCGTTGACCTCGTCACTCAAGTGTTCAATCGCCCGAGTCACACTGGCGCCATTGCCGCGCACGTCCAGCACCCCGTAAGGCGCGGTGGTTTCATCGACATCCGCCAGCAAGCGGCGGAAGTAGGTTTCGTGTTCCTCCTGGGAAATCGCCGCCGCCTGGGCGATGAAATTGCGATACGGCTGGGACGGCGGCAGGCTGTCGCGGCGCCCGGCGAGGATGCTCTGGATCTCGAGCATGATCAGGCGCAGGGTCACGTTGTCGCTGATCAGGTGATGGTCGAGCAGGGCCAGCAGCCATTGCTCGCGGACCGGGTCATAGGTCACATACGCCGCGATCAACGGTGCGACCTGCAAGTCGAGGCGCAGATGGTGGGTGTCGGTTTTATCGCGCAGCATCTGCAAGGCGTCTTCACCTTCAGTGCTTTCCAGCGTGATGACCGGCAGGGGTGCATGCCGATGAACGATTTGCACCGGTTGTGGCAGGCCGGACCAGCGCAAGGCACTGCGCAGGATGTCGTGGCGGTCGATGACTATTTGAACTGCAGCGAGGAAGTCATTGAGCAGGCTGCGCTGGTCAAACATGATCACCGAGCGCATCAGATACGCATCGCCTTCCGCCAGCAGCAAGTGGTGGAACAGAATCCCTTCCTGCAACGACGACAACGGGTAAATGTCCTGCACATTGCTCGCGCCACCGGGCACATCAGCAACGATCTGATCGATCTCCGCTTGGCTCAAGGTCAGCAGCGGCAGCATTGACGGGTCGATGGCAGCGCAATCGGCTGGAATCAGGTTCGGTGGCACGATAAACGCCGCGCTGCGCTCGCCAGCCAGCACTTTCGCCATGGCCCGCAGCGTCGGGGCGGAGAACACGGTGCGCACATCGAGCTGCAACCCGGACTGACGCAACCGTTCAATCAGGCTGATCACCAGGAAAGAATGGCCACCGAGTTCGAAGAAGTGGTCATCGCGACCCACCTGTTCAACCCCGAGCAATTCCTGCCAGGCCGCCGCCAGTGCGGTTTCAATCGCACCTTTCGGCGCTGCATATTCACGGCTCACCAGTGCTGACAGGCCCGGCGCGGGCAGGGCAGCGCGATCCAGTTTGCCGTTGGTGGTCAGCGGCCAGGTGTCCAGCGTGACGAAGGCACTCGGGACCATGTGTTCGGCCAGCACATCGGCCAATTGCGTGCGTAACGTGGCCGATTCCGGCGCGGCGTCATCCTCGGCAATCAGGTAGGCGACCAGACGTTTATCGCCCGGCACGTCTTCGCGGACCGTGACCACGGCTTCGCGCACGCCGGGGCAGGCCAGCAGTTGCGCTTCGATCTCGCCGAGTTCGATACGGAAACCACGGATCTTGATCTGCGAATCGTTGCGGCCGATGTAGACGATGCCGCCATCCGCGCGATAACGCGCGACGTCGCCGGTGCGATAGAGACGCTGCGGCCCGTAAGGATCGGCAATGAAGCGCTCGGCATTCAGCTCCGGGCGGTTCAGGTAATTGCGCGCCACACCGGCACCGCCAATGTAGATCTCGCCGTGCACACCGACAGGCACTGGCCGCTGATAGTCATCGAGGATGCGCAGGCACAGGTCCGGCAGCGCGGTGCCGATCAGGCTTGGCGCACCGGCATCGATTTCACTTTGGGTCACTGCGTGATAGGTGGCGTGCACGGTGATTTCGGTGATCCCGTACATGTTCACCAGCCGCGTTTGCGCCAGTGGCGTGCGGGCGATCCATGGCCGCAGGCTGATAAAGTCCAGCGCCTCGCCACCAAAGATCACTTCGCGCAACCCATGCACCTGGTCGCTGCGGCCACTGGCGTCGATGAACTGGCGGAAGGCACTTGGCGTCTGGTTCAGCACCGTCACGTTCTGCCGACAGACCAAGCCATAGAACTCATCGGCCGAGCGGGCCACGTCGGTCGGCACGATCACCAGTTTGCCGCCGTAACTCAGCGCGCCCCAGATTTCCCAGACCGAGAAGTCGAAGGCAAACGAGTGGAACAGCGTCCAGACGTCATCGCGATTGAAGCGGAACAGCTCGCGGGTGGTATCGAACAGCCGCGCCACATTGCCATGCTCGACCAGCACGCCTTTGGGCAAACCGGTGGAGCCGGAGGTATAGATGACATAAGCCAGATGCTGCGGCAGCGTATCGACCACAGGATTGATATCGAACGACGCATCCGACAGCGAATATTCGTCGCTCTCGGTATTCAACAGAACCACGCGGATATCCAGGGCCGGCAGCACGTCGAGGCAGTCTGGTTGCGCGAGCAACACCACCGGGGCGCTGTCGCTCAGCAGATAGTTGAGGCGTTCGGCCGGGTAGGCCGGGTCCAGCGGCACATACGCGGCGCCGGCCTTAAGCACACCGAGCACGGCGCAAACCATTTCCAGCCCGCGACCGCTGAGAATCGCCACCCGATCATCGGCTTTCACCCCGAGCGCCAGCAGTTGCGCGGCGATGCGGTTGGCCCTGCGATTCAGTTTGCGGTAACTCATGTGTACGTCGCCAAACACCAGGGCAACGTTCTCTGGATGGGTGGCCGCGAACTGCTCGAAACGTTGATGAATCAGCAGCCCCGGCGCACGCACCTGTAACGGCGGACGCAGCGCTGGCGACGCCTGGCTTTGCGCCGGATTCAGCAACGGCAAGGCGCGCACTGCTTGATCGGCGTTGTCGAGCATGGCGCCGAGCAGGGTCTGGAAGTGCTGGGCGAAGCGCTCGACCGTCGCGCGGTCGAACAGGTCGGTGGCGAACTCGATCACACCGCTCAACTCGCTGCCTTCATCGGCGAGGGTCAGCATCAGGTCGAACTGCGAGGTTTCCCGGGCTTGCGCCAGGGCGGTCAGGGTCAGCCCCGGCAACGCCAGTTCGCCGCCGTCCGGGGTGTTGTTCAGCGACAGCGCCACTTGGCACAACGGGTTGTGGCTCAGGGCGCGGGGCGGTTGCAAGGCGTCGATCACTTGCTCGAACGGAATGTCCTGATGTTCGTGGGCGGCGAGGGTGGTTTCCTTGATCTGCGCCAGCAACTGGGCGACGCTCGGGTTGTCTTGCAGACGAACGCGCAGGGCCAGCGTGTTGACGAAGAAACCGATCAGGGCTTCGACTTCAGTGCTGCCACGGTTGGCGGTCGGCACGCCGATCACCACGTCCGGCTCGTTACCCAGACGCGCCAGCACCACCGACCACGCAGTCAGCAGGGCCATGAACAGCGTGACATCGTGTTCCCGGCAGAACTGCTCCAAGCGTTCGCGCATTTGCGGCGCAATCACCACCGACACGTCGCTGCCACGATAGCTTTGCATCGCCGGGCGTGGACGGTCAGTCGGCAGGGACAACAAGGTCGGTGCGCCGCTGAGGTGCTCACGCCAGAACTCGACTTGTCGGCTCAGGCGTTCGCCGCTCAGGCAACGGCGTTGCCACGCCGCGTAATCGGCGTACTGGATCGCCAGCGGCGGCAACGGGTCAGGCTGGTGTTGGCTGAAGGCGCCGTAAAGCGCGGCGAACTCCTTGACCAGCACGCCAATCGACCAGCCATCGGAGATGATGTGGTGCTGGGTGATCAGCAGGATGTATTCGTCATCGGCCAGGTGCAGCAGGCGACCGCGAATCAGCGGGCCGTTGTGCAGATCGAACGGCGCGCTGGCTTCGCTGTGACTCAGGCGTGCCGCCGTGTGACTGGCTTCTTCGTAAGGCAGGGCCCGCAGGTCCTGCTCGACGAGGGCAAAACCGGACTCCGGCGCGGCAATCCGTTGCACCGGTTGCTCACCAATCCGTTCAAACGTGGTGCGCAGGCTTTCGTGCCGCGCCACCAGTTGATCGAGCGCAGCCTTGAGCGCGGGCAGATCCAGCGTCCCGCGCAGAAGCAAAGAGGCGGGCATGTGGTAAGCGGTGCTCGCATTCGGATCGAGCTGATCGAGGAACCACAACCGTTGTTGGGAAAAGGACAGCACCAGCGGCGCGTCGCGGTCGACGACGGTGATCGCGTCGGGCTGGACTGTTTCGAGGGTGCCGACGCTTTTCGCCAGCTCCGCCACCGTTGGATGACTGAACAATTCCCGCAACTTCAATTCGCCACCCAAGGTTTGGCGAACCCGGGCAACCAGTTGCGCAGCGAGCAGCGAATGCCCGCCCAGTTCAAAGAAGCCGTCGCGACGACCGACGCGCTCCAGGCCCAGCAGCTCCTGGAAAATCAGCGCCAGGGCTTGCTCGGTGGGGCCTTCCGGCGCCTCGTAGCTGCGCTCGGACATGGCATCCAGATCCGGTTCCGGCAACGCGTTCTGATCCAGTTTGCCGTTGGCGGTCAGTGGATACGCCGACAAGCTGACGAAGGCGCTGGGGATCATGTAATCCGGCAAGGTCGCGCCGAGTTGCAGGCGCAACGCGGCAATTTCCAGCACCACGCCGGGTTGCGGAATCAGATACGCGATCAGGCGTTTGCTGCCGGTTTTGTCATCGCTGGCCAGCACGCGAACTTCAAATACGCCTTCGCAGGCTTGCAGTTTCGCTTCGATCTCACCCAGCTCGATGCGGAAACCACGAATCTTGACCTGGGCATCCATCCGTCCCAGATGCACGATTTCGCCATTGCCGAGCAACTTGCCCAGGTCGCCGGAGCGGTATAGCCGCTCGCGGGGGCGGAAGGGATCGACGATAAAGCGTTCGGCGGTCAGCTCGGGACGGTTCAGGTAACCGCGGCCGACACCCTGGCCACCGACGCAGATTTCCCCAGGCACTCCGACCGGCATCAGGCGTTGTTGCGCGTCCATGATGTAGGTCACGGTGGTCGGGATCGGCCGCCCGACATTCGAAATGCCCTCGGCAATATCTGCCGATTCCAAGTGTTTGTAGGTCACGTGGACGCAGGTTTCGGTGATGCCGTACATGTTGATCAGCGCGACATGCGGGAAGGCCCGGTGGAACGCATCGAGACGGGCCGGTTCGAGGCTTTCGCCGCCGAGGATTACGTAGCGCAAATTGGCCAATGTGACATCGGGCCGGGAAGTCGCGACGCCGCTCAGCTGATGGAACGCCGACGGCGTCTGGTTGAGCACGGTGATGCCGTCGCTTTCGATAAACGCGAGGAAATCCAGCGGATCCCGGCGCAGGGCTTCGGGCACCAGGCTCAGGCGAGCGCCGTGCAACAGCGCGCCAAACATCTCCCAGACCGAAAAGTCGAAGGCGTTGGAATGGAACAGCGACCAGACATCATCGGCGTCGAAATGGAACGGCGTGCGGCTGTTGTGCAGCAGGCGGATGACATTGCGATGTTCGAGCAACGCGCCTTTCGGCTGCCCGGTGGAGCCCGAGGTGTAGATCACGTAACACAGATGATCCGGCGCATTGACGTTCGACAGGTTCACCGAGGCGCGCTGCACTTCGGGCGAAGTCTGAGTGCTCAGGGGTTTGGGGTCGAACACTTCGATACCCAGTTCGCCCAGTTCTGCGGCCATGTCTGCCAGGGCAATCGCCTTGCGCGCGCCACTGTCCTGCAACACATACGCGATGCGGTCGGATGGCGAGGTTGGATCGATCGGCACATACGCCGCGCCGGATTTGAGCACGGCGAGGGTAGCGACGATCATGTCCAGCGAGCGTTCGAGCAGGATCGCGACGAGGTCTTGCGGCACCACGCCGGCGGCGCGCAGTCGGCGGGCCAGTTGGTTCGACAGTTCGTTGAGCGCGCGGTAGGTCAGGTTTTGCGTGCCCATGCTCACCGCGATGCTTTGCGGCGTGCGCCGGGCCTGTTCTTCGAACATCTGATGCAGGGTGGTTTCTTCAGGGTAGGCGGCTTCCGTGTCATTCCAGTCCAGCGCCTGGTGTTGCTGTTCGCGAGCATCCAGCAGCGGCACCTCATCGACGCGCTGCGTGCTGTCATTGGCGAAGGCTTCGAGCAGGCGCACGTAGTGCCGCGTCATTTGCTCGATGAAGTCTTCGTCGAACATCTGCGCGTTATAGGTCAGGCGTCCCATCCACTGTTGTTCACCGGCCTCGACCAACAAATGCAGGTCATTCTTGCCATAGCCAAGGTTGGTTTCCAGCGTTTGTACTGTCAGGCCAGCAATGACTTCCGAGGCTTTGGCAGCTTGTTCGAAGTTGAACAACACATCGAACAACGCGGTGCGGCTCATGTCCTTGTCGGGATTCAGCGCGAGCACCAGTTGATCGAACGGCATGTAGCGATGACGCGAGGCTTGCGCCTGGGTGTCGGCAACCTGTTCAAGCAAGGCCTGCAAAGTCGTGTGGTCGTCGCAGGTGTTACGCAGCACCGACAAGTTGCCGATGGGGCCAACCAGTTCTTTGACTGTCAGGTCTTCGCGGCAAGTGGCGGTGGTGCCGATCACCAGTTCATCGTGCCCGGCATAGCGGCGCAACAGCGCGGTGAAGGCGCTGAGGGCCAGGGTATTGGCGCCGACGCCGGCCTGTTCGGCGGCAGCGTTCAGGCGATTGACCAGTTTGGTGTCGATCAGGAACGCATGCGTCGCCTCGGCGTAGGTGTGCACCGCATTACGCGGACGGTTCAGCGGCAACTCCATCGCTTGCAACTTGCCGCGCAATTGATAGGCCCAGAATGAACGCAGGGTTTCGCTGACCGCTGCCGGGAACTGGCGCTGCCAGGCGGCGAAGTCGCGGTAGCGCACTGTCAGTGCCGGCAATCGGGCAGGGCGGTCGGCGCAGGCAGCAGCGTAGAGTTCCAGCAGATCGCGGCGGATCACCTGCATCGACGCTCGGTCAGCCAGCAAGTGGTGCACGGCAATCGCGAGCACGGCGTCGTGCTCGTCGCTGTGTACCAACGTGGCCCGCACCAGGCTGCCACCGTCCATTTGCAACGGTTGGCGCGTGGATTCCAGTGCCCGCGCGGCGATTTGCTCCGGCAGGGCTTGCACCACCGTCAGCGGCAACACCGCCTCGCCGTCGAAATGCTGCCAGGCACTGGCGCCGTCGGAAACTACCCGGCAACGCAGGATGTCATGCCGGGCCAGCAACCCGTTATGGGCGGTTTGCAGCGCCGGCTGATTGATCTCGCCACGCAGCTCCAGCAGCAGCGGAATGTTGTGATAGATCGGGTTGGCGTCGTAGAGATAACCGGATTCGAAGGTGTCGACGAACCAGATGCGCTCCTGGTGGAACGACAACGGTGTGCGGGCTTCTTCGGGCTGAGGCTGCAGCGTCGGGAGATTCAGTTCAGGGTCAAGGTCGAGCGCGCCGATGCGGGTTTGCGGTGCATCGGTGAAGCAGCTCAACACCCGCTCGAAACGCTGGGCGATACGCTCAATCGTGGCGGCATCAAACAGCGCCGTCGAATACGACAAACTGCACGACAGGCAGTCGCTGGAGTCATCGATGTGCAGCGACAAATCGTGCTGCGTCTGGTCCTTGCGCGACGGCAGGAATTCCAGGGTCAAGCCCGGTAGGCTCAGGGTTTCCGTGTCATTCGCAGCGTTGGTGTAGAGCATGGTCTGGAACACCGGGCTGTGCCGGGTGCTGCGCGGTGGTTTTAGTGCTTCGACCACTTGTTCGAATGGCGTGTCCTGATAAACCGACGATTCCAGCATCAGCGTGCGGACTTGCAGCAACACCTCATCCAGCGTCGGGTTGGCGTGCAGCTTGACCCGCAGCGCCAGGGTGTTGACGAAGAAGCCGATCAACGACTGCACGTCCTGCCGGTCCCGATTGGCCGCGACCGTGCCGATCACCAGGTCCTGCTGGCCACTGATGCGCGCCAACAACACCGCCCACACGGCCATCAAGGTCATGAACGGCGTGGCCGCGCGGGCCTGGGCGAAACGGGTGATGTTGCTGGACAAGTCTGCAGGCAGATCGAAACTCAGGGTCGCACCGCGATAATCCTGCACCGCCGGGCGCGGGCGGTCGGTGGCCACCGTCAGCAAGGCCGGCGCGCCTGCGAGGTGACTGCGCCAGTATTCGACGTTCTTCGCCAGGCGCTCGCCGTCGAGATGTCGGCGCTGCCAGGCGGCATAGTCGGCGTATTGGATGGAAAGGGGCGGCAGCGGGTCCGGCTGTTGGCGGGCAAAGGCTTCATACAGCGCGGCGAATTCCTTGACCAGCACATCGATGGACCAGCCATCGGAGATGATGTGGTGCTGGGTGATCAGCAAACGGTATTCGTCATCCGCCAGGCGCAGCAGGCGACCACGAATCAACGGGCCGTTCAGCAGATCGAACGGTGCAGAGGCCTCGGCGTCGCTGATGCGCTCGGCACTGCGCGCGGCTTCTTCGGCGGACAGCGCGCGCAGGTCTTCTTCGATCAGGCTAAAGCCACACTCAGGGCTGGCGATCACCTGCACTGGTTCATCACCGACCCGTTCAAACGTGGTGCGCAAGCTTTCATGCCGGGCGACGAGACGGTCCAGGGAGGCCTTGAGCGCCACGAGGTCCAGCGTGCCCCGCAGACGCAGCGCCGCCGGCATGTGATACGCCGTGCTGGCGGTCGGATCGAGCTGGTCGAGGAACCACAACCGTTGCTGCGAGAAAGACAGGGCCAGGGGCGCGCTGCGGTCGGCGATGCTGATCGTGTCCGGCGCCTCGGCGACCCGTGCCGCGCCGCGTTGCTGGAGAAGTCGCAGCAGGGCGGCACGTTTGAGCTGTTCCAGACTATCGTTTTGGCTGTTCAATTTTTAAGCATCCTTGGAGACGATAGCGAGCAAGTCGCTTTCTGATAACGAAGCCAGTTCCCGCTCGAGATCGAGCAGCACTTCTGACTCGTACAGCGCCAGTTGCAGGGTCGTGATGAGGTCGGCCAGTTCGCGTAGCGACGGGTGTTCGAACAACGCCTTGAGCGTGACTTCGACGCCGAAGTGTTCCCGGGCCCGCAGGGTCAGTTGCACCGCGATCAGGGAATGACCGCCCAACTCGAAGAAGTGGTCGTTGCGGCCGATGCGCTCGATGCCGAGCAGGTTGCTCCACAGCGCCGCGAGTTTCTGTTCCGTGTCGCCTTTGGGCGCTTCGTATTGCAGCGCTTCGGCGGCTTCGATTTCACCGGCGTCACCGGTCAACACTTCAAGCGTGCCATCCGCCAGCCAGCGGCCGAGATCGCCGGACTTGTACAGGCGCGCTTGTGGATCGTCGCTGAACGGATTGCTGATGAAGCGTTCGGTCCCGAGGTTTTTCGCACCACCGATATGGATCTCACCGGTGACACCGATAGGCGCCAACTGGCCGGCCGCGTCCAGCACATACAGGCGTGGCTCGCTGATGGACAGGTTGTGTTGCGCCAGCCACTCGGCATCCGGCTTGGTCTGGCTGAGTTCGCCCAACAAGCGTTCGCGTTCCTGCACTGGCAACAGATCCAGTTGCGTGAGCAACACGTCCGGCGTGTTTGCCAGCGCCTGGGTCAGTTGCTCCAGGGCGCGCTGCATCATGTCGCAGATGCGCTGCGGGTTGATGCTCGGCGAGCACTGCACGGTCAGGCCCAGGTCATGCTGGTAATCGTTGACCGACACCGTCAGCGGATAGTTATCGCGCTCCGCTTCGGAGAGGATCCGCGCGCCCGGCCATTGCGTCGGCGCGGCGTCATCCTCCAGTTGATGGCGATAGTTGAACAGGCTGCTGAACAGCGGCAGCGAGGCAGGCACCGCGCTGCAACGCTGGGCCAGCGCAAGCGAAGCCTGTTCGTGGGCGAGCAATTCGCTGAGGTCGCGGTGCGTCTCGGCGACCAGCGCATTGGCACCCAATTGCGCCAGGTTCACCCGCACCGGCAGGGTGTTGATGAACACCCCCAGCGCCCGTTCGGCACCGGCCGAGCCTTGCAAGCGACCCGACACCACGGTACCGAACACCACGTCATCGCGACCGCTGCAACGGCCGATCAGCTGCGCCCAGGCCACATGGAACAGCACGGCCGGGGTAATGCCGCGTTCGCGAGCCTGGGCCCGGATCAAACGGGTGAGGCCATCGTCGAAGCGCATGCTGACTTCTTCGACATCGCTGCCGTCGCCCTGCACATCGAGCAGGCCGAACGGTGCGGTGGGTTGGTCGATATCCGCCAATCGGCGCTGGAAATATTCCTCGTCGGCTTCGATTGGCGTCGCCAGGATCTGCGCAACGAAATCCCGATAAGGCATCGGCGCGGTCAGGCTGTCGCCCTGGCCCTGCAAGATGCTCTGGATTTCTTCCAGCACGATTTCCAGAGTGACGTGGTCGCTGACCATATGGTGGTTGAGCAAGGCCAGCAGCCAGCGTTGGCTGTGCGGATCACGCCCGATGTAGGCGCGCAGCAACGGCGCCTGGCTCAGGTCGATGCGCAATTGACGCGGGTCGCTGATGTTTTCCAGTTGCGCGAGGGCGTCGCTTTTTGGATCGAGCGTGACCGTGTGCACCGCCAGCTCGGCGTTGCGCTGCACGATTTGCACCGGTTCCGGCAGGCCATTCCATTGCACCGACGTGCGCAGGATGTCGTGGCGATCAATGACCTGTTGCAGCGCCGCGACGAAGCGGTCGAGGCCGCTGCGCTCATCAAACTCGATCATCGAGCGGATCAGGTACGCGTCGCCGGTATGGCCGAGCAAGTGGTGGAACAGAATGCCTTGTTGCAACGGCGCGAGTGGGTAGATGTCCTGGATATTCGCGATGCCGCCGGGCACGTTGGCAACGATGGTGTCGATCTGCGCTTGATCGAGTTCGATCAGCGGCAGCATCGGCGGGGTCAGTTGCGCAGTGTCCGGCAGGATCAGGTTTGCCGGCGCGTGGAAGATTTCCCGCGCATCACGGCCAATCGCCCGGGCCATTTCTCGCAGGCTCGGTGAGGCGAAGACCATGCGCACATCGGCACCGAGGCCGTGTTCACGCAGACGATCGATCAGCGCCACGGCCATCAGCGAGTGACCGCCGAGTTCGAAGAAACGGTCGTGGCGACCGACTTGTTCCAGGCCCAGCAGGTCCTGCCAGATACCGGCAATCACGGTTTCGACTTCACCCTGCGGCGCCTCGTAGGCACGGCTGGCGAACGCGTCGGCTCCCGGTGCCGGCAGGGCGCGGCGATCCAGTTTGCCGTTAGGCGTTAGCGGCAACACGTCGAGGTAAACGAAGGCGCTGGGCACCATGTACTCGGGCAAGTGCGCTAGCAATTCACTGCGCAGCAGTTCGGCGAGCACCGGTTCGCCGCACAGGTAGGCGACCAAGCGTGTGCTGTCGGATTGGCCGGGGCTGACCTCGCGGGCAATCACGGCGACGTCGCGCACACCTTCGCAACCGGCGAGCACGGCTTCGATTTCGCTGAGTTCGACACGGAAGCCACGGATCTTCACCTGATGGTCGTCGCGACCGAGGTATTCGAGGGTGCCGTCCGCCAGCCAGCGACCGATGTCACCGGTCTTGTACAGGCGCGCGTCCGGCGTGGCGGCGAACGGATCGCTGATGAAACGCTCAGCGCTCAGCTCGGGTTGGTTCAGGTAGCCACGGGCCACGCCGGTGCCGCCAATGTGAATCTCGCCGCGAACACCGATCGGCACCAGATGCCCGAGGGAATCCAGCACATGCAGTTGCATATTGCGGATCGGTTTGCCGATGGGGATTGCCTGCTCACGATAGACGTCGAGGTCGGCGTCAACCGTTTGCCAGGCCACCACGTCGCTGCACTCGGTCGGGCCGTAGCTGTTGATCACGGTGGGCCGTGGCGCCTGGAGTTTTTCCAGCATGGCCAACGGGATCGGCTCGCCACCCAGCACCACACGTTTGAGGCTGGCGAGGGCGTGGATTTTGTCGGCGTCGACCAGCGCGTGAAAGGCGCTCGGCGACATGTTGATGTGGGTGATGCCCGACTGCGCGATCTGCTTGACGATTGCGGCGGGGTCGAACGGTTCTTCGGCCAGGTGCAACACACCGCCAACCATCAACGGCGCGAGGATGTTTTTCTGGGTCAGGTCAAAGTTGTAGGAGGACGCGAGCAGCACCGAATCCTTCGCGGTGAACGCCAGGTCCTTGAGGTACCAGTCGAGCAGGTTGCGCAGACCACGGTGTTCAACCATCACGCCTTTCGGCAGGCCGGTGGAACCGGAGGTGTAGATCACGTAGGCGAGATGGCCCACGGTCAAACCGGCGATCTGCGGGTTGCGGGTGATTTCGTCGCTGCCGATCTCGATGGTGGCGAGGTCAACCGGCACCGCCAACTCAAGCCCTTGCTGGCGGACCAATACACGCGGTGCGCTGTCGGCGAGCATATGGGCCAGACGTTCCGCCGGGTACTGCGGATCGAGCGGCACGTAGGCGGCGCCGGCCTTCAGGATACCCAGCAAGCCGATCACCATGTCAGCACTGCGGCGGGCGCACAGGCCCACGGTGTCGTCGGGTTTGACCCCAAGTTTGATCAGGCGATGGGCGACGCCATTGGCCCGTGCGTTCAACTCGGCGTAAGTCAGGGTTTCGCCGGCACTGACCAGGGCAATCGCTTCCGGCGTGCGCGCAGCCTGGGTTTCGAAGATTTTCTGCGGCAGGCGATCCGGGTCTTCGTCGAGAGGCTCGGCACTCGGGTTGAAGTCCTTCAGCACCTGCAGGTACTGTTCAGCGTCCAGCAGCGGTAATGCGCCGACCGCTTGGCTGGTGTCGGAAAGCATGGCCTCCAGCAGACGCAGGAAGTGCCGGCCCCAACGCTCGATGGTGCTGGCGTCGAACAGGTCGGTGGCGTATTCGAACTGCCCGGCAATGCTCTCGCCATCGTCGTTGAGCGACAGGCTCAAATCCGTTTGCGTGGTGCTGAGTGGCAGGGCGACCGGGCTCAATTGCAGGCCCGGCAGTTCCAGTGTGCGGTTATGCGGCGTGTTGCCGAACACCAGCATTGCCTGGAACAGCGGGCTGTGGCCCAGGCTGCGTTCCGGTTGCAGGGCTTCGACGACTTGCTCGAACGGCAATTCCTGATGGCTGTAGGCGTCAAGGGCGGTGGACTTTATCCGCGCCAGCAATTGCCCGACGCTTGGCTGGTCGCGCAGGTCAACCCGCAGCGCCAGGGTGTTGACGAAGAAGCCGATCAGCGCTTCGGTCTCGGCCCGTGGACGGTTGGCCACCGGCGTGCCGATCACCACGTCCGGCTGGTTGCTCAGGCGCGCGAGCAGCACCGACCAGGCGCCGAGCAGGGTCATGAACGGCGTCAGCCCTTGTTGCTGGCTGAAACGGCGCACTGCGCTGCTCAACTCTGGCGACAGGCGCAGCGGTACGCTGGAGCCGATGTAGCTTTGCACTTGCGGGCGTGGTCGGTCAGCCGGCAGTTCGAGCAGCGCCGGCGCACCGTCCAGGACCCGGGTCCAGTAACGGGTTTGGGTGTGCAGCACGTCACCTTTCAGCCATTCACGCTGCCACACCGCATAGTCGGCGTATTGCAGCGCCAAGTCCGGCAGCGGATCGTCCAGGCCCTGGCTGAACGCGGTGTACAACGCATTGAACTCTTCGATCAGCAGTGCGACGGACCAGCCATCGGTGACGATATGGTGCTGAGTCACCAGCAATACATGCTCGTTGTCATCCAGGCGCAGCAGGCGGCCACGGATCAGCGGGCCACGGCTCAGATCAAACGGCGCGTGGGCTTCGATTTGCGCGAGTTCCTTGACCGCGTGTTCTCGTGCCTCGTGCGGCAGGCGCTGCAAATCGTGTTCGGTCAGGGTGAAACCGACGTCGGCCGGGGCGAAGAATTGGCCGACCTTATCGTCGTGGCGTTCGAAGGTGGTGCGCAGGCTTTCGTGGCGCGCCACGATGCGATCGAGGGCGCGGCGCAGGGCGGTTTCGTCGAGTCTGCCGCTCAGGCGCAGTGCGGCGGGCAGGTGATACGCCGCGCTGGCGGCGTGATCGAGTTGATCGAGGAACCACAGGCGTTGCTGGGCCAGCGACAAGGGCGGCGCCTGTTTGCGCGGAACCAGCGGAATCGGTTGCACCAGCGACAGGCCTGCGTGGCTGACGCACTCGGCCATGGCACTCAGCGAACCCTGGGCAAACAGCGTGCGCAAAGCGATTTCGACACCGAGCACTTGATGCAGGCGAGCCTGCAATTGCACGGTCAGCAGCGAATGCCCGCCGAGTTCGAGAAAACCGTCGTGACGCCCGACCTGCTCAAGGTGCAGCAAGTCTTGCCAGATGCTGGCAATCGCGATTTCGGTTTCACCTTGGGGCGCTTCATACGTGCGGCTGGCCACGGCATCCTGACCCGGCGCGGGCAGGGCCTTGCGGTCGAGTTTGCCGTTCGGGGTCAGGGGCAGGGCGTCCAGCTGTACGTAGGCGCTCGGCACCATGTAGTCGGGCAGGCTTTTCAGCAATTCGGCGCGCAGCAATTCCGCTGGCACCGGGTTACCGCACAGGTAGGCGACCAGACGCTGGCTGTTGGCGACTTCCGGGGTGTCGTCGCGGGCGATCACCACCGCTTCACGCACACCGGGGCAGGCCATCAGGGCGTTTTCGATTTCGCCGAGCTCGATGCGCAAACCGCGGATCTTCACCTGGAAGTCGTTGCGTCCCAGGAACTCCAGGCTGCCGTCGGCCAACCAGCGGCCAAGGTCGCCGGTGCGATACATCCGCGCATTCGGCACTGTGCTGAACGGATCAGTGAGGAAGCGTTCGGCGCTGAGGTCGGGACGGTTCAGGTAGCCACGGGCCACGCCGGTGCCGCCGATAAACATTTCACCCGAGACACCGACCGGTACGGGGTTGCCTTGCGGGTCGAGCACATAGAACTGGGTGTTGGCGATCGGTCGGCCAATGCTGACCTGATTGCCAAGGGTGTCCTCGGTGCTGACCTGGATCGCCGATGACCAAATGGTGGTTTCGGTCGGGCCGTAGACGTTGAACAGGCGCTTGACCTGCCCGGACAGACGCCGGGCCAGATCGGCAGGCAAGGCTTCGCCGCCACACAGGGCGGTCAGCGATGTATCGCCCGACCAGCCCGAATCGAGCAGCATGCGCCAGCTCGCCGGAGTGGCCTGGGCCAGGGTGACTTCGTTGCGCGCAATCACTTCGGCCAGCAGGCGACCGTCGTGGGCCTGATCGCGGGAAGCCAACACCACCCGCGCACCGCAGATCAGCGGCAGGAACAGTTCCAGGCCGGCAATATCGAAGCCGAGAGTGGTCAGCGCCAGCACGCGATCATTGGCATTCGCCCCGACTTTTTCAGCCATCGTGCGCAACAGATTGACCACGTTGCGGTGTTCGACCATCACGCCTTTCGGTTTGCCGGTCGAGCCCGAGGTAAACATCACGTAGGCCAGGTGCGCCGGGGTCAGCTCCGTTATCACCGGGTTCAGGTCGAAGGCCGGGTCGCTGCCGGCGTCCAGGGATTCGCGCTCATCGAGCAACAACAGCGGCGTTTCGCCGACCTGTAATTGCGCCGCCAAACTGTGTTGGGTGAGCACCACCAGCGGTGCACTTTCGCCAAGCATGAACGCCGTGCGCTCAACCGGCAGGGCCAAGTCGAGGGGCAGGTAGGCGCCGCCAGCCTTGAGCACGCCGAGCAAGCCGATCAGCATCTCGGGGCTGCGCTCGGCACACAGCGCAACACGCTGGTCCGGTTGCAGACCGAGGGCGATCAGGCGTCGGGCGAGCTGGTTGGCGCGGCGGTTGAGTTGGGCGTAGGTGAGTTGCTGATCCTCGTAGACCAGCGCAATCGCCTCGGGCCGCACGCGTACTTGGGCTTCGAACAGTGCTTGCAGCGGCTGGGACAAGTCGAAGTCGATGGCGGTGTCATTAAAGTCGCCGAGCAGTTGCAGGCGCTCGGTGGCGGGCAGCACGTCGAGGGTGTCGGCCAGCTGCTCGGGGTTGTGTTCAAGGGCCTCGACCAGCGCGGTGACGGCGTGGGTCATATAAGCGGCGATGCGCTGTGGATCAATGCCTGCGGTGGCTTGGGCGCTCAGGGAGAAGTCTTCGCCTTCATCCGCCACGGCGATCTCGATCGGGTAACCGGTGCGCTCTTCGTTGCTCAGGAAGCGGATGCCTTCCCAGGCCAGCACTTGATCTTCATTGGCCAACGACGCGTCGCCGGTCTGATGGCGATAGTTGAGTAGCGTGGTAAACAGCGGCAGGCCAGCGGACAGGCCGCTGCAACGCTGGGCCAGCGCGAGCGATGCCTGTTCGTGGGCGAGTAGGGCGCTCAGGTCGCGATAAGTATCGGCGACCAGCGCGGGGGTGGTCTGTGCGTCCAGGCGCACACGCACCGGCAGGGTATTGATAAACACGCCGAGCGCCCGTTCGGCACCCGCCGAACCTTGCAAACGGCCCGAAACCACGGTGCCGAACACCACATCGTTACGCCCGGTGCAGCGTGCGAGCACCAGCGCCCAGGCAATATGGAACAGCACTGCCGGAGTGACGCCACGTTTGCGCGCGGCGACGCGGATGTTGCGGGCCAGCGTGGTGTCGAGGCGCACGTTGACCATCGAAACGTCGCTGCCGTCGCCCTGGATATTCAGCAAGTCGAACGGCGCGGTGGGTTCGTCGATATCTGCCAGGCGTTGGCGGAAATAGGCTTCATGGACCTGTGGCGGACTCGCGAGGGTCTGCGCCACGAAGTCACGGTAAGGCAGCGGGGTCGGCAGACTGGCGCTGTCGCCGTTGAGGATCGCTTGCACTTCCTCGAGGAGAATCCCCAGCGTGACGTGGTCGCTGACCATATGGTGGTCGAGCAGTGACAGCAGCCAACGTGGCGACTGCGGATCCTTGGCAATATGGGCGCAGAGCAGCGGTGCCTTGGTCAGGTCGAGGCGCAGGTGACGCGGATCGCTGATGTTTTCGAGTTGGGCCAGCGCGTCTTCTTGATCATTGAGCGTGACGGTATGCACCGGCAGCGCGGCGTGGCGCTGAACGATTTGCACGGCGTGCGGCAGGCCGCTCCATTGCACGGCGGTGCGCAGGATGTCGTGGCGGTCGATGACCTGTTGCAGCGCCGCGACGAAGGCGTCGAGACGGCTGCGGTCATCGAACTCGATCAGCGAGCGCACCAGATAGGCGTCGCCTTCATGGCCGAGCAAGTGGTGGAACAGAATGCCTTGCTGCAACGGCACCAGCGGGTAGATGTCCTGGATATTCGCGGCGCCGCCGGGGGTGTTGGCAACGATGCGGTCGATGTGCGCCTGTTCGAGCTCGACCAGGGGCAACAGGTCCGGGGTCAATGCAGTGCAGTCGGCCGGAATGCGATTGGCCGGAGCCTGGAACAGGTCGCGGGTGTCGCGATCAATCGCCTGGGCCATGTCGTGGAGGGTCGGCGAGGTGAACACGGTGCGCACGTCGGCGACCAGATTTTGCTGGCGCAGGCGTTCGATCAGGCTGACAGCCAACAGCGAATGGCCGCCGAGTTCGAAGAAGTGGTCGTGGCGGCCTACGGCATCGACCTTGAGCAGGTCTTGCCAGATTTGCGCGAGGGCGATTTCGGTCGAGCCTTTCGCGGCTTCGTGGGTGCGGTTGGCGAAGGCTGCGGCGTCGGGCGCTGGCAGTGCGCGGCGGTCGAGTTTGCGGTTGGGTGTCAGTGGCAGCGCGTCTAGGCTGACGAACGCGCTTGGCAGCATGTATTCGGCCAGCAGCGGAGCGAGTTGGGCGCGCAGGTTGGCGGCGGTCAAAGTTGTATTGGCTTGCGGGACCACATAAGCGACCAGACGTTTATCGCCCGGTGCGTCTTCGCGGACGATCACGGCGGCTTCTTTCACGCCGGTGCAGTCGCCAAGCTTGGCTTCGATCTCGCCGAGTTCGATGCGGAACCCGCGAACCTTGACCTGGAAATCGTTGCGGCCCTGGTATTCGAGGCCGCCGTCCGGACGGTAACGCGCCAGGTCGCCGGTTTTGTAGAGGCGGGCGCTGGCGAGGTTGCTGAACGGGTCAGGCAGGAAACGTTCGGCGGTGATTTTGTCGAGGTTCAGATAACCCCGCGCCACGCCGTCGCCACCGATGTAGATTTCGCCGGTAACGCCGAAGGGTACTGGTTTCAGGTGCGTATCGAGCAGGTAAATCCGCGTGTTGGCCATCGGCGTGCCGATGCTCGCATTGCTGTTCAACGCTTCGAAGGTCACGTAGCTCGCGGTGCAGGACACCGTGGCCTCGGTTGGACCGTAGGTGTTGACCAGTTTGGTGTGCGCCGGACGAATCTGTTCCCACATTTGCAGTTTTTGCGTGGAGAGCGCGTCGCCGGTGACGTTGATCAGGCGTACATCGCGCAACTGGTCCTGGGCCAGTTTCGGGTTGTAGTGCCATTCGGCGGCCAGGGTGTGCCAGTGGGCGGCGGTCAGGTGCAGGAAGGTCGGGCGGATGTCGTCCTGGGAGGTGCCGAAGATATTGCGGCTTGGCGCCAGGGTCGCACCAGCGATCAGCGCCGGGAAGATTTCCTCCACCGACAAATCGAAGTTCAGGGTGTTTTGTTGCAGCACGGTGTCGGCACTTGTGAGCCCGAATAACCGAATCGCGTCGAGGGTGTAATTGACCAAGCCTCGGTGTTCGATCATCACGCCTTTTGGTGTGCCGGTGGAGCCGGAGGTGTAGATCACGTAAGCCAGGTGGCGCACGCCTAACGACAGGATTACCGGGTTATCGTCGTAGCCGTCGGCGATGTGCGCGCGTTCTTCGCGATCAAGCAGCACCACCGGCACATCGAGCACCGGCAAACGGTCCTGCAACGCACGTTGGGTCAGCAATACCGCCGGAGTGCTGTCGCTCAGCATGTAGGCCAGTCGTTCAGCCGGATACGCCGGATCCAGCGGTACATAACCGGCACCGGATTTCAGAATCGCCAACAAACCCACCAGCATTTCGGCGCCACGTTCGACGCAAATCGCCACCCGATCATCCGGACGAATGCCCAAACCGATCAAGTGATGCGCCATCTGGTTAGCTTGACGATTGAGTTCGGCGTAGCTCATCTGCTCGCCGTCAAACACCACCGCGATGGCATCCGGTTGCGCTTCGGCCTGGGCTTCAAACAATTGGTGAATAGTTTTGTCGCGCGGATATGGAGCGCGTGTGGCGTTGAGGTCCACCAGCAACCGTTGACGTTCACCCGCATCAAGCAACTCGATCTGATCGACCTGCGCCTGATCGTCGGCCACCATGCCACGCAATACCCGTTCGAAATACCCGAGATAACGCTGCACCGTGCGTTCATCGAACAACGCCGTGGCGTATTCCAGCGTGCCGAGCAGTTGCCCGCCGACCTCACCGAGTTCCAGCGACAAATCGAACTTGGCCACACGGTTGGTCATGCCCAGGGTTTCGAGTTTCAGCTCACCGAGCACCAGGTCGTCGCCGTTGGCGGTCTGCCACGACAACATCGCCTGGAACAACGGACTGTGAGCCAGACTGCGCACCGGGTTCAGCGCTTCCACCACTTGTTCGAACGGCAGATCCTGATGGGCCTGGGCGCCGAGGGTTTGGGCCTTGACCCGAGCCAGCAGGTTTTCAACATTCAGGGCGTCGGAGACATCCACACGGACGGCCAGGGTGTTGACGAAGAAACCGATCAAGCCTTCAACTTCGGCGCGCAGACGGTTGGCCACCGGCGAACCGATCACCACTTCGTCCTGGCCAGAGAGTCGGCTTAACAACGCCGCCCAACCCGCCATCAACGTCATGTACAACGTGGTGCCGTGACGTTGGCTGAGGTTTTTCAGGTCTGCGGTCAGATTGGCGTCGAACGCGACTGACAACGCAGCACCGGCGTAATCCTGTTCCACCGGGCGTGGCCGATCGGTCGGCAGCATCAGCAGCGCCGGCGCATCGGCCAGGGTTTGTTGCCAGTAATTGTTCTGGTTTTGCAGCACTTCGCCGCTCAACCAGCAGCGCTGCCACACGGAGTAATCGGCGTATTGCACCGCCAGCGCTGGCAGTGGATCGTCGAGACCATGGCGGAACGCTTCGTACAGCGCCGCCAGTTCAGTGGTCAGCACGCCAATCGACCAGCCATCAGAAACGATGTGGTGCATGGTCACCAGCAACACATGGTCCTGGGCATTCAAGCGAATCAAGCGCCCGCGAATCAACGGGCCGTGTTCCAGATCAAACAGCTCGGCTTCTTCCTCAGCCGCCAGAGCCTGCCATTGCGCTTCGGCATCGGCCTGACCGCGCAGATCGTATTGGCGCAAGGCAAATCCGCTATCCGCCGGGGCGATTCGCTGGACAGCGTCCTCGCCTTGAGCCTGGACGAAAGTGGTGCGCAACGCTTCGTGACGGAACACGATGCGATCCAGCGCCCGTTGCAGAGCATCGGTGTCCAATGTCCCGCGCAAACGCAGGCCCGCCGGCATGTGATATGCCGCACTGCCACCTTCCATTTGCGCCAGGAACCACAAGCGTTGCTGGGCGAAGGACAGCGGCAGGTCTTCTTCGCGGGAGACCGTAACGATCTCCGGCAAGGTGCTGCGACTGGCCTCGGCGACGGCTTGCGCCAGAGCAACGAGTTCAGGCTGGGCAAACAAGTCAGCCAGACCCAGCTCCACGCCCAGTTGCAGACGCACTTGGGAAATCAACTGAATCGCCAGCAGCGAATGGCCGCCCAATTCAAAGAACTGATCCTGACGCCCCACCTGCGGCAAACCCAACAAGTCTTGCCAAATCTGCGCCAGGGCAATTTCGACTTCACCGACCGGGGCTTCGTAAACGCGAGTCACCAGCGACGCCAGATCCGGCGCCGGTAATGCCTTGCGATCCAGTTTGCCGTTGGAGGTCAGTGGCAGCGCATCGAGGCGCACATAAGCCGCCGGCACCATGTACTCCGGCAACAACGCTTGCAGGTGCGAACGCAGGGTTTCAGTCTCCAGCGCTTCATCGGTGGTGGTGTAGTAGGCCACCAGACGTTTCTCGCCCAACGCATCTTCGCGCGCCAGGACCACGGTTTCTTTCACATCAGGGTGGTTGGCCAGCTTGGCTTCGATCTCGCCCAACTCGATACGGAAACCGCGAATCTTCACCTGGAAGTCATTGCGGCCCATGTATTCGATCGAACCATCCGGCAACCAGCGACCCAGGTCACCGGTTTTGTAGAGGCGCGCGTCAGGATCCGTAGAAAACGGATCGGCCACAAAGCGCTCGGCACTAAGCTCCGGCAGGTTCAGGTAACCCCGGGCCACGCCGACGCCACCGATATTGATTTCCCCGGCGACGCCCTTCGGCGTTGGCTCGCCAAAGCTGTCGAGGATGCGGATCTGGATATTGGCGATGGGTCGGCCAATCGGCACGCTGTCGCCGCGATCGGTCGGACGGCAGTGCCAGGCGGTGACGTCGATGGCGGCTTCGGTCGGGCCGTAAAGGTTATGCAGCTCGACCTCGGCCAGTTGCTGCTCGAAGCGCTTTTGCAAACTGCGGGGCAGGGCTTCGCCGCTGCACAGTACCCGACGCAGGCCGGGGAAGCCTTGGCTGTCGCGATCTTCGAGGAACAGCTCAAGCATCGACGGCACGAAGTGCAGCATGGTGATGCCGGCGCTGCGAATCACTTTTGCGATGTAGACAGGCTCCTGATGGCCGCCCGGACGCGCCATCACCAGTTGCGCACCCGCGAGCAACGGCAGGAAGAATTCCCAGACCGACACGTCGAAACCGAACGGGGTCTTTTGCAGGACCCGGTCGGTTTCATCGACGCGGTATTCATCACGCGCCCAGAGCAGCCGGTTGACCACCCCGCGATGTTCGTTCATCACGCCTTTAGGCATGCCGGTCGAGCCCGAGGTGTAGAGCACGTAGGCCAGGTGCGTGGCGTTGAGGCCCGACACGTGCGGATTGGTGTCAGGGAAATCATGGGTGTCGCGGTCCAGCACCAACACCGGCACGTTCAGCGCGGGCAGGGTCGCCAGCAGCGCTTCGCTGCTCAACACCGCCAGTGGTGCGCTGTCATCGAGCATGTATTCGCGGCGAGAAACCGGCAGATCCGGATCAATCGGCACGTAGGCGCCACCAGCCTTGAGGATCGCCAGCAGGGCAATCACCATCTCCGGACTGCGGCGCAGGCATACGGCAACCCGTGCGTCAGGGCCGACACCCAGTTCGATCAGCCGATGGGCCAGCTGATTGGCCCGGCGGTTGAGTTCGGCATAGCTCAGCACTTGACCGCTGTCGTCGCTGACGGCATTGGCTTCCGGGCGGCGGGCGGCTTGCTGTTCGAACAGTTCGTGAATCAGAAGATCTTGCGGATAGTCGCGCTCGGTGGCGTTGAACTCGCCGAGCAGTTGCTGCCGCTCTGTCGCAGGCATGATCGGGAAGTGCCCGACCGGCAACGCGTGGTGTTCGATCACCGTTTCCAGCATCGACAGAATGCGTTGTTGCAGCTGCTGCACTTCGTCGAGGGTGAAGAACGCGGTGTTGAAGTTGAAGTCCAGGTACACGTCTTCGTTCGGGTGGTAGTCACGCACAAAAATCGCCAACGGCGTGCGCTCATATCCGTTGTCGAGGGTGAACACCTCCGACGGCATGCCGCCGAAATGAATGTCGCCGTCGAGGCTTTCGAAGGACAGCGAGATATCGAACAGTTGCCGACGGCCTTGCTGGGCCAGCTTCAGGGAACGGTTCAACTCGGCAATCGGGAAGCGCTGGTGGCGGTAGCATTTGCGCAACTGCGTGGCGACGACCTGCATCAAGTCCAGCAACGACGCTTGCGGATCGACTTCAAGCAGGATCGGGCTCAGGGAGGAAAACATCCCGACCGTGGCTTTCTGGCGCGCGGTGGTGCGGTTGTGCACGGGCATGCCGATCACAATCTCGTCGACACCTTCGGTGCGGCAGAAGTAGGTGGCGAGAACGGTCATCAATACGTGGGCGAGGGACATGCCGTGGCCGCTGGCGAACTGCGCCAACCCGTCGAACAGCGCCCGGGGCATCATCGCTTGCGCCTGCGCACTCGGGGCGATGCCGCTGCCGGCGACTGCAACCCTTTGCTGCAACAGCGCCGGTGGCAACTGGGCAAACTTCTCATGCCAGAACGCGCGGTCGCGTTCGAAACGGGTCGATTCGATGTAGCTGCGGTCTTCGGCCAGGAAGGAAATATAGGAATGGCCTTCGGGCGGGTTGTCGTCGCCAGCGAGTAAACCGTTGTAGGCATCACTGACCGCATGGCCGATCAACGAGACACTGGCGCCGTCCGTGACGAGGTGGTGATAGCGGTTGAGCCAGTAGAAACGTTCCGGGCCACAGCGCACCAATCGCGCTTCCCACAGCTTGCCGGTCAGTTTGTCGAACGGCTTGCGGAAGGCTTCACGCACGTAGGCCATGGCCAGTCCGGCGGCGGTGTCTTCCTCGGAGAAATCGACGACGTCGAGCTTCACTTCGATCGACGGCAACACGCTCTGACGCGCGACGCCACCTTCATGGCTGAAGCTCAGGCGCAGGGCATCGTGCCGATTGGCGATCAGTTCGATGGCTTTTTCCAGCAACTGGACATCGATCCGACCCTTGATCTCCAGGACCATGCCGATGTTGTAGTAGGGCAGTTCCGGGTGGGCCATCTGATCGAGCCAGATGCCTTGTTGGACCGACGCCAGCTCATGGGGCTGGTTGTCATTTTCGAGGTCGTTGGAAAGCGCCATATCGGTAGACGAAGCCATATCGGAAACACCTGTTTCTAAGTCAATTAAGGCTCGTCTCCGTTCGATGGGCAGATATACCTGAGGGGCTGGGCTGAGCATCGACGTGACGAAACGTAGGTCGTGGAGAGGGCGGTTTTCGCGGCGCGGACTGGTCGTTCGAGCGCCTTGACGGTCTCTCCACAGGGTCGGAAAAAATTAGAACATCCACGGCCGACTGTCTGTCATGGGAAGCAGGGACAAGCGTGCCGATGCGCCCGTGCGGCGCTTTGGATCTGGGGAGGGGGCTGCTATAAAAGCCCGAGCAAAATCTTCAGCCAGCCGTGTCCGGCTCTCGACTGTCTCGAGAAAAATCGATGCTTTCCCAGAGACCGAACGCCATCCCTTGGGTGTACTTGCGAGAGCCATTGAAATGAACATGACAGCCGAAACGGACCGTCCCGCGGTCAAGCCCTGGAGCCTGACCCGGTTCCCCAATTACGCTGAAGCCGCGGCGGTTGAAGTGATCGATGCGCATGCAATCTCCAAAGCCGATTTCATGCGTATCTATGTCACCAAGAACCGTCCCTGCCTGATCAAAAACGCAGTGCGCCACTGGCCGGCGTTCACCAAATGGACCGACACCGAATACTTGCGAGCCAACTCGCCCAATAGCCCGGTGGTGGTGCGTTCGGCGATGGTCTCAGAGGTGATCGGCTGGTCCGGGCCCGAGGTCAAAGCTGCGTTGACCGAGCAGGCGGACGCACGGCACCGGGACATCCTGTTCCATGATTTCCTCGACGAGTTGAAGGTTGAGGGGGGACCGTTGGTGGCTGACAGCTGCGGTTTCACCGAAGGCGCAGCGTTCGAGAAGATGAAGGATGACGTCGCGGGCATGCCGTTCATGCCGGTGCTGAGCAAGGCCCGGCGTTACCCGTCCTATCGCGGTTTCCTGTACCGCGATTCCTATACCGATTGGCACTTCCACGCCACTGACGAAACCTTTATGACCCAGGTGATCGGTGCCAAGGAAATTCTCTTGTTGCCGCCCGACGATGCGAGTTGGGAAGGCTTGCGGCCAGTGATCGAGAACGAGGGATACCTGTTCAATATCGACACCGAGCGTTTCCCCGGTACCCGCGCATTGCGCCCGACCCGCGCCGTGGTCGAACCGGGCGATGCGCTGTATATCCCGGCGCTGTGGTGGCATGCGGTGGAGTCGATTGGCGAAGACTTCGGCATCACCGTCGCCGCGACTTTCGGCACGCCGTTGCACATCAACGGTGACTTGCGTTATCCCATCGCCCGCAAAGTGGCGCGCACCTATCTGTTCACTCCGGCGGCACCGCTAGTGCTCGGCGCGGTGGTGTATTCCCTGGCGTACCGCTTGCTGCATGGCGTTGCGCGCCTGGTCAAACGGTGATCTTCAAGTCGGCCCGCCCAGACTTTTCCCTCGGGCGCGGTTTCTATTTCCTATGGATGGGCGAATCCCTCGCGGTGATCGGTACCGCGCTGATGGAGTTCGCCCTGGGCGTCTGGGTTTACAACCACACCGGTTCCGCCGTGGCGTTTGCCAATGTGGTGTTGGCCGCGACGTTGCCGGCGATCATCTTCCTGCCGTTGGCCGGAGGGTTGGCGGATCGGGTCAGCCACAAAGTCATCATTGTCTGTAGCGATGTGCTGCTCGCGGCGATGCTGTTCGTGGTGATGGCGCTACTCTGGACCGATCGCCTGGAACCGCTGCATCTGTATGTGTTCAACGCGTTGGCATCGATTGTCAGTTCGTTCCGGCAGCCGGCTTATCAGGCAGCGGTCAATTCGATCGTCAAGCCGGACAAATTCACCCGCGCCTCGGGGCTGATGGGCATCAGCAAGAACGCTTCGGCGCTGGTGGGGCCGCTGTTGGCCGGTATCCTGATGGCCCAGGCCGGGCTCGTGACGATTGTTGCGATTGATCTGATTACCTTCTGCTCGGGCACGTTGCTGGTGATCAAGGCGTTTTCCCATGCGCGCCAACCCGTGATTAAAAGTGGCGGTGCGAGTGCGGGATCGGTGATGCGTGGCGCCGTGCGCAATGTCACTGATGCGTTGGGCTTCTTCAAAACCGAACGGTTGATGGCGGGGTTGCTGGTCTACACCATGCTGCGCAATGCGTTGTTGTCGATGGTGACGTTGATGATCACGCCGTTGCTGCTGTCGATGCACACCAGCCAGACGTTGGGCGTGGTGTACACCTGGGCGGCGTTGGGCGGATTGTCTGGTGCCGGGTTGTTGATCTTCGTCGGAAATCCGGGGCGGTTGATGGTGTTGATTGCGTGTGCCGACCTGGTGTTGTCGCTGTGCGTGGTCAGCATTGGTTTGGTGTCGAGTACGACGGCCTACTGCGCGGTGGTGTTTGTTGCCATTGCGGCGGCCAGCGTGGCGGATGGCGGCGTCAGTGCATTGTGGATGCGCAAGATCCCGACCGGATCGCGGGCCAGTGTGTTTGCGCTGATCAGCATGTTGATCATTGCGGCTACCAGCATTGCGATCTTTGGTGGCGGCTTGATTGTCGATCACTGGTTCCAGCCGGCACTTGAGCCGGGTGGGCGATTTGCCGAGTCCATCGGTGGCTGGCTGGGCGTCGGCAAGGGCCGGGGCGTGGCGCTGCTGTTTGTGGTGGCGGGGGCAGTGAGTGTGCTGCTGTGCCTGGGCACGCTGATCTACCGGCCGATGCGGCGGCTGGATCGGCTGGTGCGGGATGAGGACAGCAGCGCATTAACCCCGGCCGACGCGGTTTAATCGGACACTGAGGTGAGCGCGTTCCCCTGTGGGAGTGGGCTTGCTCGCTAAGGCGACCTGTCTGACACATCAATGTTGGATGTGCCACCGCCATCGCGAGCAAGCCCGCTCCCACAGGGGCCGGTGTTGGTCACAAATCCTGCGAACACCACCCACCCAATGTAGGAGCGAGGCTTGCCCGCGAAGGCGGCGTGTCAGTCAACATGAGTAGTGACTGGTGCGACGCCATCGCGAGCAAGCTTCGCTCCTACAGGGTCCGGCGATGGTCACAAATCCTGCCAACGACACGAAACAAATGTGGGAGCGGGCTTGCTCGCGAAGGCGACCTGTCTGACACATCAATGTTGGATGTGCCACCGCCTTCGCGAGCAAGCCCGCTCCCACAGGGGCCGGTGTTGGTCACAAATCCTGCGAACACCACCCACCCAATGTAGGAGCGAGGCTTGCCCGCGAAGAACGATGACGCGGTGTGTCAGGCCTGACGCCTTCGCGAGCAAGCTTTGCTCCTACAGGGATCTGTGCCGACCACAGATCTTGTGAACATCCCAAAACAAATGTGGGAGCGAGCCTGCTCGCGAAAGCGGTGTGTCAGCCGACGATAATGTCGACTGTCATGCCGCCTTCGCGAGCAGGCTCGCTCCCACAGGGTTGGTGTTACTTCAGCACAATTCCTGTTTCAGACCTCAGCCAATTCAAGCGTCGCATCAATGAACTCAAACGCTGTTCTCTTCGACTCCGCCGCCCGCTCGAAGAACGCCAAATGGCTGCCGTCCTTTTCGATATGCAACGTCGCCCCTTCAATGGACTGCGCAATCAATCGCGAGCCACCGATATGCGTGGTGCTGTCACTGTCCCCAGCCACCACCAGCGTCGGCACTGTGATTTGGGGCAGGATCGGGAGCAACTCGGTTTTGTTCAGCGCGTCATTGAGGCGGGCGTACCGATAGAACAGCTCCGGGTTGACGTAAGGAAACAGCACCGTATGAGCGATCGGTTCCGGCGTGGTCGCCAGGGTCTTCTGGTCGACAAACATCGCCTGCAGGTCCTGAGCCTCAGCCCGGTCCTGCGTGGCGGTTTCCATCAGCCATTCGAAGTTTTGCTGGTGCGGCGTGCGCAGGCTCTCATCGCCCAGGTTGTAGTCGCCGTGCCACAGGCTCAACGACTGCGCGCGCTCGCCATGCACGGCCGCGGCGCACAGCACAATCGCCGCACCACCGCAGATGCCCATCAGGTGTGCACTGTGCAACTCGAAATGATCCATCACCGCGAACAGATCGGCGACCTGGTCATGGGTATCGACACCCACCTGGTCGAAGGCTTCACAGTCACCAAACAACCCCCGAGTCTCCCAGGTCACGACAAAGTAACGCTCACTCAGCGCGTCGAACCAGTCGCGGCAAAGGTCAAACGGCATGCCGCAGGGCAGGGCGAGGACGATGGGCGGGCGTTGCCGATGGTTGCTGGCATACACCGCCAGCGGGACGCCATCCCGGGTGATCAGGCGCGACGTTTCGATCTGCGGCACGGCGCCGCTGAAATCGAAAGACGCCAGCACGGCCTCAAATCGCTCCGACGCATCGAATGCGTCATAGCGAAAGTCGAGGGCCTGGGAAATCTTCTTGCTGATAAACAATTCGAACGACGACAGTTGCGCCGACGCGCCGTGCAAATACTGCACGGCGCTGACGCCAACGTGGGCCAACGCGCGAGTCACGGCGTGCTCTGTGGCGATCAGCGCCGGGGCGGCGGCGACAGGTGTGCTGTCGTCTCCCCCGGCGAAGAAACACAGGCGAACCGGAGCCGGCAGGTTGGCGGCAAGATGCCGGAGCATCCTGACTGTCTCGCACAGGCGCGTTGCGGCGTCGGTGGGAAGGGACATGGAAAGGGTGCTCCTGTTTGGCAACGTTGCTTGAACCGACTTTATTCCGAGCCGAATTTCTTACCTCGGGTGGTCTCGGTCACCAGGCGGTTGTAGTCCGGAGACGAATTGCCGAGCACCTGCACCGCGCCGTATTTCTCCAGGCTGATCTTGCCGCCGTACTCTTCGATGTGGTCGGAGTCCGGGTAGATCTTCACGAAGGACGGCACGTAGCGCGAGGCAAACCCCATGCGCATTTCCTGGGATTCGCCGCTGTGCGGGTAGGAGGCGTGCATCAGCGTGGACCAGAAAATGATGAACTGGCCGGCCTTCATTTGCATTGGCACGGCAGCGGCTTCGTCAGGCTTCCAGTTCTCGTCGATCTGCAACTGGCGGTAGTCGTAGCCGAAGAAACCACGACGAACGCCGTCCTTGACCACCCCGGTGGCGTTCTCGGGGTCATAGCTCATGCGCTTGGTTTCGTCGTAATTCATGCTGTTCTGCGTGCCCGGAATGAATTGCAGGCAGCCGTTGGCAATATTCGCGTCGGTAAACGCAGTCCACACGGTGATGGTGCCGCCGAACTCTTCGTTCTCCGGCCAGATGATCTGCGGTTTGCCCGAGGCGTTCGCGAAGGTGTCGGCCTGGTGCCAATCGGTGCCTTCATCGCCCGGGTATTTCGGGAAAAACTCGGTACGCCAGCACAGCACTTCAGGGCCGAGGATGCTTTGGATGCGGTCGGTGATTTCGGCGCGGCAGATATGGTCGGCGAGGAAATCGTCATCCAGGTGGCGATCATAGTTGGCGATGTTGGTGGCGCCGGAAATCGCATCCAGATCCTGATAGGCCGCAGCGCTGCGGTCGAGCAGGCGCAGGCGGGTACGTTTCCAGGCTTCTTTCATCTCTTCCGGGGTATAGGCCGTGAAGGGGCCGATGAAGCCATTCTTTTCGAACGACTCTCGTTCTTCCTTCGTCAGATTGAATGTTCTAACCGCGACTTCAGACATTTGCTTCTTCCTTTTGTTGGTGGGCGTGAACAAGCGAATTAATGCAGCCAGCGAGGACCTTGGCGGTCGCACCATCGGCAAGAACGCCTGGGTCCAGATTGATTTGGTAATGCGTCTTCAGCTTGCTCAGCGAACGGATCAGGGCCAGGGAGGTGCCGCCGAAGTCGAAGAAGTCATCGTTGAGACCGATGCCCTTCAGGCCGATGTCGTCGGACCAGACCCGCAGCACGAATTGCTCATGCTCGGTTAGCCCGGATTGCACAGGCGCGGACGTCTCGGCCAGCGGCGAAGGCAGCTGCGCCTTGTCGATCTTGCCGTGGGCGGTCATCGGCAAGGCCGCGAGCACGATGTAGGCGGAAGGGCGCATGTAGTCGGGCAGGTTGTCCGACGCCAGTGCCGCGAGTTGCGCACGGGATTGTTCGGTCCAGGCACTCGGGCCATCGGTCGGCACGACGTAGGCGATCAGGCGCCAGTCACCGTCGCCGTAATCGTGAGCGCCGACGTGGCAGGCCGAGAGGGCGGTGCTGGTTTGCAGGCAGGCTTCGACTTCACCCGGCTCGATGCGGAAACCACGGATCTTCAGCTGTTCGTCGCAACGCCCGACGTAGCGATATTCGCCGTCGGCGCCCTGCATTAACAAATCGCCAGTGCGATAGGCCGGGCTGGTGTGGCCGGGCAGGGTGACGAAGCGTTCGGCACTCAGCGCAATTCGATTCAGATAACCCTGTGCGACGCCGGCACCTTCGATATACAGCTCGCCGGTCGAACCTTGGGCTACCGGCACTTGATTCACATCCAGCAGGTTGAGCTTCCAGCCATCCAGCGGCTGACCGATAGACACCATCGCCGAGCTTTCCAGATCCTGGCCGCGCACCCGTTTGTAGGTGGTGTGGACCGTGGCTTCGGTGATGCCATACATGTTGATCAGCGCGGGCTTTTCATCGCCGTGACGCTCGACCCAGGGACGCAGCACAGTGGCCGGCAAGGCTTCGCCACCGAACACCACATAGCGCAGGGCCAGGCGATCCTTGGCCAGGCGGTCAACCTCATCGAGACCACGGAACGCCGAAGGGGTCTGGCTGAGCACGGTCACGCCGTTGCGCACCAGCCACTTGCGGAACGACTCCGGCGAGCGCGACACGTCGTAAGGCACCACGGCAACCTGGCCGCCATGGGCCAGCGCGCCCCAGATTTCCCACACGGAAAAATCGAAGCCGATGGAGTGGAACATCGACCAGACGTCGGTCTTCGAGAAACCGTACGAGCGTTGCGTGCTCTCCAGCAAGCTACTCACGTTGCCATGCGCGACCAATACGCCCTTGGGTTCACCGGTCGAGCCGGAGGTGTAGATCACATACGCCGGTGCTGTCGCGGCGTTGAGTTTCGGTGCGGTTGTTTCGACTTCAGGGCCGCTCAGCAGAGCGTCAAGGTGCAGCACACGCAGCGACGGAGTAGCCGGTACGCTGGCGACATCCTTCGAGGAAATCATCAGGCTGATGCCGCTGTCGCGCACGATGTGTTCGAGGCGTTTGGCCGGGTACAGGGGGTCAACCGGCACATAGGCGGCGCCGGCTTTCAGGATGCCGAGCAGGCCGATCACCAGGTCGGCGCTGCGCTCCAGGCACAGGCCCACGAGCATGCCGTCAGTCACCCCTTCATGTCGCAGGCGTGCCGCGAGTTTCGATGAAACGGCTTCCAGTTCCGCATAGCTCAAGGCCCGGGTTTCGTCGGACACGGCCGTTCGCTCGGGAAATTCGCGGGCCTTGGCACTGAACAACTCATGCAGCAACGCTGCGGGTTTTAGAAGCGATGACGCGGAGTTCAGCGCCCCGCCCGTGTTGGTGATCGGCATGACTTACGCTCCAGTGAATGGGGAAAGGTGTATCGCGGTGGCCTCGACAGGCGAGGCCATTCGACAGCCCACCGGACAGGTATCCAGGGACCGACCGCGATTCGCAGCTGCCGTATTTCAGCACCGTGTTCAAGCGCATGTCTGTCGCGGGAAATGGGGACAAGCGCAATACACGAAAGGGATAGCGCAAATCCCGTAGCAGCTGTCGAGCGAAGCGAGGCAGCGTTCGGCGGCGCAGCCGTCGCAAAATCCGCCAACGCGGTGTTTCAGGTAGACCGCGTGCTTTGGGTTGACGACGGCTTCGCCGCCGAACGCTGCCTCGCTTCGCTCGACAGCTGCTACGGGGGCAATGTATGGCCGGTGATTCAGTGGGGTGTCCCTGTTTGCGGTTACAGACATGACCCACCCGCAATGTTTTGATCCTTGCGCGATCGATCCATATGGCTTGGGAGTTGTGCATGAATCTTGAAACTGCGGCTGTTGGTTGGGCTGACAACGGTCTGGATGAATCAGTCCGGCTGTCTATGTTGAACCCCGGGCTGACCTTGCCGGTGGTGATCGAACCGGTCACCCCTGGCCTGGATTTCGCGGCGTGGGCCTCGGCCCGGCGCGAGGCGGTCGAGGCCTTGCTGTGTCGGCATGGCGCCGTGCTTTTTCGCGGCTTCGGGCTCGACACGGTGTCGTCCTTCGAAGCCTTCGCCGAGGCGCTGTCACCCGGTCTGCACGGCAGCTACGGCGACCTGCCGAAGAAGGAGGGCGGGCGCAATGTCTATCGTTCGACGCCTTACCCCGAGCGCGAAATGATCCTCTACCACAACGAGAGTTCGCACCTCGAAAGCTGGCCACGCAAGCAATGGTTCTTCTGCGAAAAACCTTCCCGAGTGGGCGGCGCAACGCCCCTGGTGGACATCCGCCAAATGATCCGCCTGCTGCCCGCCGAGATCGTCGAGACCTTCGAGCGCAAGGCGCTCTCGTACAGCCGCACCTTCACCAAAGGCGTCGAGCCGAGCTGGCAGAACTTCTTCGGTGTCGATGACCCAGCGGTGGTCGAGGCCCGTTGCCGCGAGCAGGGCACCGATTGCGCCTGGCTCGACGCCGACACCTTGCAGATTCGCACCCGCTGCCCGGCGGTGATCAAGCACCCGGTGACCGGCGAATCGGCGTTTTTCAATCAGGTGCAGCTGCATCACCCGTTCTGCCTGGGCGAGGAAATGCGCGAAGACTTGCTCGACATGTTTGGTGAGGATCGCTTGCCACGCATGGTCAGTTACGGCGACGGCACGCCGATTGAAGACGAGGTCATGGCGTTGCTCGGCGAAGCGTATGAGTCCTGCGCGGTGCGCTTCGATTGGCAGAAAGGCGATGTGGTGATGCTCGACAACATGCTCACCGCCCACGCCCGTGACCCGTATGAAGAGCCGCGCCTGATTGTGGTGGCCATGGGCGAGATGACCGCCAGAAACGATGTCTGGCAGGAACAATAGCAGCGGCCGGGTGCCAGGCATTTGCGGTTTTGTACCGGCAATCCGGGACAGCCGTTTTGCTCACGCTCCGTACACTTGATGCCCTGCGGTGAGCCCATTTGAGGATAGCGATCAATGAAAGGCGAGAAGAAAGAGAAGAAGCCACAGAAGGACAAAAAGCCGAAACCCGGCTCGGTCATGCGCCTGCTGTGGCGCAGTCATCCTTGGCTGACCTTCTTCACCTTGATCACCGGCATCATCAGCGGCGTGGCGTCCATCGCCGTGGTCAGCGTGATCAACAAAGCCATTCATGAAGAAGGCTCGCGCACCGATGCACTGATCTGGTTTGTCGGCCTTAGTGTGGTGGCGCTGATCTTCCGTAATGGCGCCGCGCTGTTTCCGGCTTACGCCAGCATGCGCATCATGACCCGGTTGCGCATCGCCCTGTGCCGCAAGATTCTTGGCACGCCGCTGGAAGAAGTCGACCGCCGTGGCCCGCCCAACGTGCTGACCATGTTGACCAACGACATCCCGCAGCTGAACACCACACTGGTGGTCATGCCCACGGTGTTGATCGAGGCGACCGTATTTATATTCGGCATCGCTTACCTGGCGTACCTGTCGTGGGTGGTGTTCGCCTTGACCCTGACGCTGATGGTCGTCGGCGTCATCCTCTATATGTTCTTTTTCCTGGGCGGCATTCGTTATTCAGGCCGGGTTCGCGATGAGTTCACCTCGTTCAACGAATACACGCATGCCCTGGTGTTCGGCCTCAAGGAACTGAAACTCAACGGCATCCGCCGCCGCTGGTTTGCCCGTTCGGCGATCCAGGCGTCTTCCACGCGGGTGGCGCGCTTCAATTTCATCGAGCGTCTTTGGTACACCGCCGCCGACAACGTCGGCCAGTTCACCTTGTCGCTGTTGATCGGTTGCCTGCTGTTTGCCGCGCCATTGGTTATCGCCCTCGACCCGAAAGTCATGACCGCCAGTGTGCTCGCGGTGCTGTACATCATGGGACCGTTGTCCTTGCTGGTCGGCGCGATGCCGGTCCTGGCGGGTGGACGGATTGCGTGTACGCGCCTGGCCGAGTTCGGTTTCTCGATCAACGACCCGCACCCTGACCCGGTTGATCCTGAAGTACCCGCGACACTGTTGCTGGAACACAAGAAATACTGGGACAGCATCGAACTCAAAGATGTGCGCATGCACTACCAGGACAAAGTCACCGGGACCGGTTTCGGCCTGGGGCCGATCGATTTGAGCATCCAGTCTGGTGAGTTGATCTACATCGTCGGCGGCAACGGTTGCGGCAAAAGCACCCTGGCCAAGGTGATCTGCGGCCTCTACATCCCGCAAAGCGGTGAAGTCCTGCTCGACGGCACGGGCATCACCGATGACAGCCGCAGTGATTTCCGCGATCTGTTCTCCGCGGTGTTCTCCGACTTCCACCTGTTCAATCGCCTGATCGGGCCGGACGAGGAAGAGGGCAGTCCCGCGCTGGCCCAGAAGTACCTGGAAACCTTGGGTCTGGCGGACAAAATCAAGATCGACGGGCTCGGTTATTCGACCACCAAGGAGCTGTCGTACGGCCAGCAAAAACGCCTGGCGCTGGTCTGCGCGTACATGGAAGACCGGCCGATCTACGTGCTGGACGAATGGGCTGCCGACCAGGATCCGCCGTTCAAGAAATTCTTCTATGAAGAGCTGCTGCCGGACCTCAAGCGACGCGGCAAAACGGTGCTGATCATCACCCACGACGACCAATACTTCCAACTGGCCGACCGCATCATCAAGTTGGCCGACGGGCACATCGTCTCCGATATCAACTGCACCGCCCGCGACAAAAGCTTGAGCTCCCTGGCGTAGCACCACGCCAAATCTTCCGACACCGCCCCCGAGCCTGACCACAGGCCGGGTCGGCGCATTGATTCCGTACCCACTCCAAGCGTGCCCGGTGCTGTGTGTTCCGGGCGGCACTGACAAATCTTCGAGAAGGAACTTATGAAATTTATCGCTGCTCGTGCGTTGGGCGACTTTGTCGCGACAGGTTTTTCCTTGGTTGAGGCCGTGCGTGCCATGGAGTGCGGAGCATGAATCAACGTCTCGAACTGTCCGAAACCTACCCGCTGACCGCCGCGCAGCGCGATATCTGGCTGGACCAGATGACCCAGGGCGATTCGCCCCTGTACACCATCGGTGGCTACATCCAGATCAAGGGGCGCATCGACCCCGAGCGCTTCCAGCGCGCCATCGAGTTGCTGATTCAAAAGCACGATGCCCTGCGCACCGTGCTGCTGCCCAACGTGGGCGAGGCGGGCGCGCCGATGCAGGCGCTGGCCGCCGCCATGGTTGAACAGGTCGAGCTGCAGGACTTTTCCGGTCACGCTGATCCCGAGGCCGCGGTGCAGGCCTGGATGCAGCAACAAATCGAGATCGCGTTTCCACTGGATGGCCGTCGGTTGTTCCGTTTTCACCTGGCCAAGCTCAGCGAAACCTCGTTCTACTTCGTCGCCCATGTGCATCACCTGATCCAGGATGGCTGGGGCATCAGCCTGATGTTCGATTCGGTGGGCGAGCTTTACAGCGCTCTGGAGAATAACCAGCAGCCTGACCTGTCGGCGCCGTCCTATGTGGAATTCATCCACGACGATGCGCGGTATCGCGACTCTCCGCGTTTCGCCCGTGACCAGGCGTACTGGCTGGAAAAATACCGCGATGTGCCGGAGCCGTTGTTCGTCGCGCGTTACCGCGACCGGTACCCGGATCGCGGGGCGCCGAGCCGCGTGGTGACCCAGCGTTATGCGCATTCGTTGAACGACCGCATCGACGCCTTGGCGCAATCGCTTCAGGTCTCGCGCTTCCACGTGCTGCTGGCCGCGCTGTATGTCTATTTCGTGCGCACGCCTGAACGTGATGAGCTGGTGATCGGTTTGCCGATCCTCAACCGTTCCAACGCGAATTTCCGCAACACCCTGGGCTTGTTTACCCAGGTGAGTGCCGTGCGTTTGCAGTTCAGCGATGAGCTGTCGTTCGCCGAGCTGGCGCAAGAAATCGCGCGCACGCTCAAGCAGGATTATCGCCATCAGCGTTATCCGCTCAGCGACATGAACCGTTCGTTGGGGTTGCGCCGTGATGACCGCGCGCAGTTGTTCGACCTGTCGTTTTCCTATGAGCAGGTTGACCATCAGTTCATGTACGGCCAGGCACCGGCCAGTGTGGTCAAGAGTTCGAGCAACCATGAACAGACGCCGCTGACCATCCATATCCGCACCAGCCCCCACGATGAAACGGCGTGGATGCACTTCACCTACAACGAGGCGTATTTCAAGCAAACCGACGTTGAGGCGATGGTTGAGCGCTTCATGTATGTGCTGGAGCAGGGGTTGGCCGATGACGCCATGCCTGTTCATGGTTTTCTGCTGCCGACGCCGAAAGAAGCGCTGACGCTGCAAGACTGGAACGCGACCGAGACGCCGTATGAGCAGGACCGCACGATCCATGGTCAGTTTGAAGCCCAGGTACTGGCGCAACCCGATGCGGTGGCGGTGGTTTACGAAGATCAACAACTGACCTACAGCCAGTTGAATGCCCGGGCGAATCAGGTCGCGCATCAGCTGCTGGCGCTGGGCATTCGCCCGGATGACCGGGTGGCGATTTGCGTTGAACGTGGTTTGGAGATGATCGTCGGCCTGCTGGGGATCCTGAAGTCCGGCGCAGGTTATGTGCCGCTGGACCCGGCGTATCCGTTGGAACGCCTGACGTTCATGCTCGACGACAGCGCGCCGGTTGCGCTGCTGACCCAATCGGGCCTGCGTGAATTGTTGCCGGCGCTGGAGGCCCCGGTGCTGTTGCTCGATCAGCTCGAAGCGTCGGATCCGCAGCACAATCCCGATGTAAACGTGCTGTCGCATCACTTGGCCTACGTGATCTACACCTCCGGTTCGACCGGTCTGCCCAAAGGCGTGATGGTCGAACACCGCAACGTCGCGCGGCTGTTTTCGGCGACGCAAGACTGGTTCAACTTCGGCCCGCAAGACGTCTGGGCCTTGTTCCATTCCTTCGCTTTCGACTTCTCGGTCTGGGAAATCTGGGGCGCTTTGATCCATGGCGGCCGTTTGTTGGTCGTCCCGCAACTGGTCAGCCGTTCGCCGGCAGATTGCTACGCGCTGGTGTGCGAAGCCGGCGTCACGGTGTTGAACCAGACGCCAAGTGCCTTCCGCCAGTTGATTGCCGCCCAGAGCGCCACGCAGCATAACCTGCGGCAGGTGATTTTCGGCGGTGAAGCGCTGGAAACCGGGATTCTCAAGCCGTGGTATGCCCGCGAAGCCAATGCCAAGACGCAACTGGTCAACATGTACGGCATCACCGAAACCACGGTGCACGTGACCTATCGCCCATTGACCGCCGCCGACGCGCAACTGGTCGGCATCAGCCCGATCGGCAAGCGCATTCCTGACTTGCGCCTGTACCTGCTCGATTCCCACGGCCAGGCAGTGCCGGTAGGCGTCGAAGGCGAGCTGTATGTCGGTGGCGCGGGCGTGGCGCGGGGTTACCTCAACCGCCCGGAACTCAACGCCACGCGATTCCTGGACGATCCGTTCAGCGACACGCCACACGCTCGGATGTACCGCACCGGCGACCTCGGCCGCTGGCTGGTGGACGGCAACCTCGAATACCTCGGTCGCAACGATGATCAGGTGAAGATTCGCGGTTTCCGTATCGAACTGGGTGAAATCGAAGCCAAACTCGCGGCCTGCGACCACGTGCGTGAAGCCGTGGTTATCGCCCGTGAAGACGAGCCGGGCGATAAACGCCTGGTGGCCTACGTGATCGCGAAGGACGGTGAACAACTGTCCGCCACCGAACTGCGCACCCAACTGCTCGGCACCTTGGCCGAGTACATGGTGCCGAGCGCGTTCGTGACGCTGGCCTCGTTCCCGCTGACCGCCAACGGCAAACTCGACCGCAAGGCCTTGCCGGCGCCGGATTCGGCGGCTTATGCCAGTCGCGACTATGAAGCGCCGCAGGGCGCGGTGGAAATCACCCTGGCCGCGTTGTGGGTCGAATTGCTCGGTGTCGAGCAAGTCGGGCGCCACGACCGCTTCTTTGAACTGGGCGGGCATTCGCTGTTGGCGGTCAAGCTGATCGAGCGCATGCGTCAGGTCAACCTGAGCGCGGATGTGCGCGTGCTGTTTGGCCAGCCTACGTTGGCAACCCTGGCCGCTGCCGCCGGAGCGAGCGCAGGGATCGTCGTGCCGGAAAATCGGATTCCCACCGATTGCGCACGCATCACTCCGGACATGCTGCCGTTGGCCACCCTGCGCCAGGACGAGATCGATCGCATCGTCGCCACGGTGCCGGGCGGTGTGGCGAATGTGCAGGATATCTACGGATTGGTGTCGTTGCAGGAAGGCATCCTCTATCACCATTTGGCCACTGAAGTGGGCGATCCGTATTTGCTGCAAGCCACACTGCGCATGGGCAGTCGCGCGCAACTGGATACCTTCGTGCAGTCCCTGCAATCGGTGATCGAGCGCCACGACATCCTGCGCACTTCGGTGGCGTGGGAAGGTCTGGACCAACCGGTGCAAGTGGTCTGGCGCGAGGCTCGGCTCGGCGCTTTCGAAGTGGCGCTGGACCCGAGTGAAGGCGACATCTCCGAGCAATTGCAGACCCGTTTCGACCCGCGTCACGCCCGTTTCGATTTGCGCCAGGCGCCGTTGATGCGTCTGCACTTCGCCGAAGACGTGGCCGGCGCGAGCTGGGTGGCGATTCTGTTGTTCCACCATTTGATCGACGATGCGACTTCGCTGGCGTTGCTCGGCCAGGAAATCGAAGCGTTCAGTCACGGCCGTTCGGCGCAGTTGCCGGTGTCGGTGCCTTACCGCAATTACGTGGCGCAGGTCCGACTCGGGGCGAGTCAGGTGCAGCAGGAAGCGTTCTTCAGCGAGATGCTGGGGGACGTGGACGAGCCGACCTTGCCGTTCGGTTTGCAGGATGTGCAAGGCGATGGCAGCGGGATGGAAGAGGCGTCGCTGCCGCTGGAAGCCGGGCTGGGCCAGCGTTTGCGCGCCCAGGCCCGGCGTCTGGGCGTCAGCAGCGCCAGCCTTCATCACTTGGCCTGGGGCCAGGTGGTCGGGCGTTTGGCCGGACGTCAGGACGTGGTGTTCGGCACGGTGCTGATGGGGCGCTTGCACAGTGGCGAGGATGCCGAGCGTGCCCTGGGCATGTTCATCAACACCTTGCCGTTGCGCGTCGATGCCGGTGATCAAGGCGTGTTGGCAGCGCTGAAAACCACCCACGCACGACTGGCCGCGCTGATGGGCCACGAACATGCACCGCTGTCCCTGGCGCAGCGTTGCAGCGGCGTTGCTGCACCGGCGCCGCTGTTCAGCGCGCTGATGAACTACCGCCACGGCGCTGTCGGTGCGCAGGCGCCAAAAGATGCCGGCAATGCGCGGCTCTGGGCGGGCGTGACGCTGCTTGGCGGTGAAGAACGCACCAACTTCCCGCTGTCGTTGTCGGTGGATGACCTGGGCCAATCGTTCGGCTTGACGGTGCAAGCCGTCGCCGGCATCGGCGCTCAGCGGGTCTGCGGTTACATGCACACCGTGCTTGAAGCGCTGGTCGATGCGCTCGATCACGACACGAATACACCGCTGCATCACCTCGCGTTCCTGCCGGATGTCGAACGTCGGCAGGTGCTTGAAGACTTCAATGCCTTTGACGCGAACTATCCGTCGGGGTTGATTCATCAGTTGTTCGAAGCGCATGCGGCGGAGCAGCCGGATGCTATTGCGGTGACCTATGAAGGTCAGCGCCTCAGTTATGCCGAGCTCAATCAGCGCGCCAACCAGATCGCCCATCGCCTGATCGAACTGGGGATTGGCGCGGATGATCGCGTGGCGATTTGCGTGGACCGCAGCCTGGAAATGATCGCCGGGCTGATCGGCATCCTCAAGGCTGGCGCCGGTTATGTGCCGCTGGACCCGGCGTATCCCGCCGAGCGTCTGACCTACATGCTCGACGACAGCGCGCCCAAAGTACTGCTGACTCAACGCAGCTTGCAGGAACGTTTCCCGCAACTGAGCGTGCCGATGTTGTTGCTCGACGCCGAGCCTGGTCTCAGCGATCAGCCGCAGTCCAATCCCGATGTGCGTGAACTGACTTCGCAGCATTTGGCCTACGTGATCTACACCTCCGGCTCGACCGGCCAGCCCAAAGGCGTGGCCATGGCCCACGGGCCGCTGGTCAACCTGATGCAATGGCAGATCGCGCAATCGGTGCCGGCGCGCACGTTGCAATTCGCGGCTTTGGGTTTTGACGTGGCGTTCCAGGAAGTCTTCAGCACCTTGTGTGCCGGGGCCGAGCTGTCGCTGATCCATGCCGACACTCGCTTGAATTTCCACGCGTTGTTCCAGCATATCGCCCAGCAGAACATCGAACGCCTGTACCTGCCGTGTGTCGCGCTGCAAGCCTTGGCTGAGTCCGCGATCAGCGACGGTGCAACCGAGCCTCTGGCCTGTGGGCTGCGCGATGTCATCACCGCCGGCGAGCAGTTGCGCATCACGCCACAGATCCGTGCTTTCTTCGAACGTCTGCCGGGTTGCCGTTTGCATAACCATTACGGCCCGACCGAATCCCACGTCACCACGGCGCTGACGCTGCCGGATGATGTGGCGAACTGGCCGATCTTGCCGGCCATCGGCTATCCGGTGGCCAACACCCGGATCTACTTGCTCGACGAGCACTTGCAACCAGTGCCAGTCGGCGTGGCAGGCGAGATTCACATTGGCGGCGCCTGCGTGGCGCGTGGCTATCTGAATCGCCCTGACATGACGGCCGAACGGTTTATTCGCGATCCGTTCAACGCTGATGGGCGTCTGTACAAGACCGGTGACCTGGGTCGTTATCAGGCTGACGGTTGCGTCGATTACCTGGGCCGCAACGACGATCAGATCAAGATTCGCGGTTTCCGCGTCGAGTTGGGCGAGATTGAGTCGCGCCTCGGTCAGCATCCTGGCGTCAGGTCGGCTGCCGTACTTGCCCGCGAAGACAGCCCAGGCGACAAGCGTCTGGTGGCGTATTTCACCGCACAAACACTGGATACAGCGCCGGACGCTGATTCGTTGCGCGCGCATCTCCAGGCTCTGTTGCCGGACTACATGGTCCCGGCAGCCTACGTGCTGCTGGAAAAACTGCCGCTGTCGCCGAACGGCAAGCTCGACCGTCGCGCCTTGCCGGCGCCCGACGCCGACGCGTTTGCCAGCCGCGAATACGAAGCGCCGATCGGTCATCTGGAAACTACCCTGGCCAGCCTGTGGGCCGAGGTGCTGGGTGTAGCGCAAGTCGGTCGGCATGACCATTTCTTTGAACTCGGCGGCCATTCATTGCTGGCGGTGAAGCTGATCGAACGCATGCGTCACGCCGGATTGAGTGCGGATGTGCGGGTGCTGTTCGGTCAACCGACCCTGGCGGCACTGGCTGCGGCGGTCGGTGGCAGCACTGAAGTGTTGGTGCCGGCCAATGGCATTCCGCTCGATTGCGCGCGGATCACCCCGGCGATGCTGACGCTGGTCAGACTGAGCCAACAGGCGATTGATCAAGTCGTAGCGAAAGTCCCGGGTGGCGTGGGCAATGTGCAGGACATCTACCCGCTTGCGCCGCTGCAGGAGGGCATTCTTTACCACCATATTTCCGCTGAACAGGGCGATCCGTACCTGTTGCAGGCGTCGTTCGCCATGACCAGTCGCGCTCAGCTCGATGGGTTTGTAGAAGCGTTGCAGGCGATGATTGATCGCCACGACATTCTCCGGACCGCCATGGTCTGGGAAGGATTGGACGAACCGCTGCAAGTGGTGTTGCGCCAGGCTCAACTGAGCGTCGAAGAAATTGCCGTCGATCCCGCGTTGGGCGACGTTGCCAAGCAATTGGGCCAGCGTTTCGACCCGGCCCACACGCGTCTTGATCTGGGTAGCGCGCCGCTGATGCACCTGGCCTGCGCCTGGGATGCGAGTAATCATCGCTGGGTGGCGATTCTGCTGTTCCACCACATCGCCCTCGACCACACCGCACTGGACGTGATGCACGACGAGATGCTGGCGTACCAAAACGGTGAAGCTGAGCAGCTGAATGCGGCCACGCCGTATCGCAACTACGTGGCCCAGGCCCTGCTGGGCGTGAGCCGCGAGCAACATGAGCGGTTCTTCCGCGACATGCTCGGCGATGTCGATGAACCGACGCTGCCGTTCGGCCTGCATCAAGTGCAGGGTGACGGTCGCGGCATTCAGGAGGTGAAACTCAATCTCGATCCGATGCTCAGCCAGCGTCTGCGCACTCAAGCGCGGCTGCTGGGCGTGAGTGCGGCGAGCCTGCATCACCTGGCCTGGGCTCGGGTGCTGGGGCGCGTTTCCGGTCGCGACGATGTGGTGTTCGGTACGGTGTTGCTGGGGCGGATGCAGGGTGGCGTGGGCTCGGACCGCGCCCTCGGGATGTTCATCAACACCTTGCCGTTGCGGGTGAAAGTTGGCAGCCAGGACGTGCGCAGCGGTGTGAAGGCCACTCATGCACGGCTGACCGCGTTGCTTGGTCATGAGCATGCTTCGCTGGCACTGGCCCAGCGTTGCAGCGGGGTGCCGGCGTCGTTGCCGCTGTTCAGCGCACTGCTGAACTACCGCCACAGTGCGCACCAGGACAACGATGGCGTTGAGCTGTGGGGCGGCACTGAAGTGTTGGGCGTGATGGAGCGCACCAACTATCCGTGCATGTTGTCGGTGGACGATCAGGGCGAAGGCTTCCTGTTGAGCGTGCAGACCGCGGGCGCGGTGGATGCGTGGCGGGTCGGCGCTTACATGCAGACCGCGTTGGCGAGTCTGGTGGATGCGTTGGAGTTTGCGCCTGAGTCGGCAGTGGATCAGCTGGATATTTTGTCGGCGGATGAGCGTCGGCAGGTGTTGATCGGGTTCAATTCCACTGAGGCGATGTATCCGCTGGATCAGACGGTGCATGGGCTGTTTGAGGCGCAGGTGGAGCGGACGCCGGATGCGGTGGCCGTGGTTTATGGCTTGGAACCGTTGAGTTATCGCGAGCTGAATGAACGGGCGAACCGGTTGGCGCATCATTTGCGCGGGCAGGGTGTGAAACCGGATTCTCGGGTGGCTATTTGCGTTGAGCGTTCGGCGGAGATGGTCGTCGGGTTGCTGGCGATTTTGAAGGCGGGCGGGGGTTATGTGCCGCTGGATCCGGCGTATCCGCTGGATCGGATTGCCTACATGCTGCAAGACAGCGCGCCGGCTGTGGTGTTGGCTCAAGCTTCGACGCTGGGCTTGTTGGCCGACGCTTCGATGCCGGTGATTGATCTCGACAGCAGCACTTGGCAGGCCGAATCCGTCTCCAATCCCGTGGTTGAAGGGTTGACGTCGTCGCATCTGGCTTACGTGATCTACACCTCCGGCTCTACCGGTTTGCCGAAAGGCGTGATGATCGAGCACCGCAATACGGTGAACTTCCTGACCTGGACGCATCGTTCATTTGATGAGGCCACGTTGGCGAAAACGCTGTTCTCGACCTCGCTGAACTTCGACTTGGCGGTTTATGAATGCTTCGCACCGCTGACCTCGGGCGGCAGCATCGATGTCGTGACTAATGTGCTGGAACTGCGAGATGACATCACGCTGATCAACACGGTGCCGTCGGCGCTTAAAGCCTTGCTGGAATCAGCGGGTGTGAGCACCAATGTGCACACGGTCAACGTCGCCGGTGAAGCGCTCAAACGTAGTCTGGTGGAAAGTCTGTTCGAACAAACCAACGTGCAGCGCCTTTGCAATTTGTATGGTCCGTCGGAAACCACTACGTATTCGAGCTGGGTCTCGATGGACCGCGAAGACGGTTTCGCCGCCCACATTGGCAAACCCGTCGCCAACACCCAGTTCTATTTGCTGGATGAACATCAGCAACCGGTTCCTTTGGGCGTGCCGGGTGAAATCTACATCGGCGGAGCGGGCGTGGCGCGTGGTTACCTGAACCGCGACGACCTGACTGCCGAACGCTTCCTCAGCGACCCATTCCGGCCCAACGCCCGGATGTACCGCACGGGCGACCTCGGCCGCTACCTGAATGACGGCAACATCGAATACCTCGGCCGCAACGACGATCAGGTCAAAATCCGTGGCTTCCGCATCGAACTCGGCGAGATTGAAGCCAAACTCGCCCAGCACGCCGATATCAACGAAGCCGTGGTGCTCGCCCGCGAAGACGTGCCGGGCGACAAACGACTGGTCGCTTACTACACCGCGCCTGAAGCACTGGACATCGACGCACTCCGTCGTCACCTGCAAACTCAATTGCCGGATTACATGATCCCGGCCGCCTACGTCCATCTCGACAAACTGCCGCTGACCCCCAACGGCAAACTTGACCGCAAGGCTCTACCAGCCCCGGATCTGGAATCCGTGATCACCCGAGGCTACGAAGTCCCGCAAGGTGAAACCGAAATCACCCTGGCGCGGATCTGGGCCCAAGTCCTCAACGTCGAGCAGGTCGGCCGTCACGACCACTTCTTTGAACTCGGCGGCCACTCCCTGTTGGCCGTCAGCCTGATGGAGCGGATGCGTCAAGCCGGATTGAGTGCCGACGTGCGCGTGCTGTTCAGCCAACCAACCCTGGCCGCACTGGCGGCGGCAGTCGGTGGCGAAAGCAGCGAGGTCAGCGTCCCGACAAACCTGATCCCGTTGAACTGCGAACACATCACCCCGGCCATGCTGCCGCTGGTCACGCTGACTCAGGCTGCCATCGAACGCATCGTCGCCACGGTGCCCGGTGGTGCCAGCAATGTGCAAGACATCTACCCGCTGGCGCCGTTGCAGGAAGGCATCCTCTATCACCACCTCGCCGCCGAGCAGGGCGACCCGTACGTGCTGCAAGCGCAATTCGCTTTCGACAGCCGCCAGCGTCTGGATGATTTCACCCAGGCCTTGCAGGGCGTGATCGACCGCCACGACATCTTGCGCACCTCGATGGCCTGGGAAGGGCTGGATGAACCGGTGCAAGTGGTCTGGCGCCAGGCCCAATTGTCTGTGGAAGAAGTGACGTTGGCCACCGCTGAAGGCGATATCGCCGGTCAGCTACGCGAGCGTTTCGACGCGCGTCACCATTGCCTGGATATCCGTCAGGCACCGTTGATGTGCATCCGTTTTGCCCAGGATGACCAGCGCTGGATCGCGACGTTGCTGTTCCACCACATGGCCCTCGACCACACCGCGCTGGAAGTCGTGCGCCAAGAAATGCAGGCGCACTTGCTGGGTCAGTCGGACCAGTTGGGCGCCGCCGTGCCGTATCGCAACTACGTGGCCCAGGCACGCCTGGGTGTCAGCCGTGAAGAGCACGAAGGGTTTTTCCGCGACATGCTCGGTGACATCGACGAACCAACACTGCCGTTCGGCTTGCAGGATGTGCAGGGCGATGGCCGCGATATCGAAGAAGCCAAGCAGTCAGTAGACGCGGCGCTGAGCCGGCGCCTGCGAGCCCAAGCGCGGCAGCTCGGTGTGAGTGCGGCGAGCCTGGTGCATCTAGCGTGGGCGCAAGTGCTGGGTCGGGTATCGGGTCGCGAAGAAGTGGTATTCGGCACCGTGCTGATGGGCCGGATGCAGGGCGGCGAAGGGGCCGAGCGTGCGTTGGGCATGTTCATCAATACCTTGCCGCTGCGGGTCAGTGTGGGCGGGCAAGGCGCACGGGCCGCCGTCAAGGCAACCCATGCGCGATTGACCGGGCTGTTGGGGCATGAACACGCTTCGCTGGCGTTGGCCCAGCGTTGCAGCGGCGTGGTCGCACCGACGCCGCTGTTCAGCGCGTTGCTCAATTTCCGGCATTCCGGCGCGGAACCTACGGCGTTGGGCGATTCTGCGGCCTGGAGCGGTATTGCGGCGTTGGGTGGGGAAGAGCGCACGAACTATCCGCTGACGTTGTCGGTGGATGATTTGGGGCAGGGGTTCAGCCTGACGGTTCAGGCTGCTGCCGGGATTGGAGCGCAGCGGGTCGGCGCGTTTATGCAGGCAGCGCTGGCGAGTCTGGTCGAGGCTTTGGAAAGCACACCGGATGCCGCGTTGTTTGATCTGGCGGTATTGCCGGTGGCGGAGCGTGAGCAGTTGTTGGTCGGGTTTAATGCGACTGAGGCTGTGTACCCGTTGGACGAGACGGTTCATGGGTTGTTTGAGGCGCAGGTTGAGCGCACGCCGGATGCGGTGGCGGTGGTTTATGGCCAGCAGCGTCTGAGTTATCGCGAGTTGAATGAGCGGGCGAACCGGTTGGCGCATTACCTGCGCGGGCAGGGCGTAAGGCCGGATTCGCGGGTGGCGATTTGTGTTGAGCGTAGTGCCGACATGGTCGTTGGGTTGCTGGCGATTTTGAAGGCGGGCGGCGGTTATGTGCCGCTGGATCCGGCTTATCCGCTGGACCGGATTGCCTACATGCTCGAAGACAGCGCGCCGGCTGTGGTGTTGGCGCAGACCGCAACTTTGGGTCTGTTAGCTGAAGCGTCGATGCCGGTGATCGATCTGGATAGCAGCGTTTGGCAGGACGAATCCGTCTCCAATCCTGTGATTGAAGAGCTGACGTCGTCGCATCTGGCGTATGTGATCTACACCTCCGGTTCAACCGGTTTGCCGAAAGGCGTGATGATCGAACACCGCAACACGGTGAACTTCCTGACGTGGGCGCATCGTTCATTCGATGACGCCACGTTGGCGAAAACGCTGTTCTCGACTTCGCTCAACTTCGACTTGGCGGTCTACGAGTGCTTCGCGCCACTGACGTCCGGCGGCAGCATCGATGTCGTCACTAATGTGCTGGAACTGCGAGACGACATCACGCTGATCAACACTGTGCCGTCGGCGCTCAAGGCGTTGCTGGAGTCCGGCGGACTCAGCAAAAACGTGCACACGGTCAACGTCGCGGGTGAAGCGCTCAAACGCAGCCTCGTGGAAAACCTGTTTGACCAAACCGGCGTTAAGCGTCTGTGCAACCTCTACGGCCCCTCGGAAACCACAACCTACTCAAGCTGGGTCTCGATGGACCGCGAAGACGGTTTCGCCGCTCACATCGGCAAACCGGTGGCCAACACCCAGTTCTACTTGCTGGATGAACACCAACAACCAGTCCCTCTGGGCGTCCCAGGCGAAATCTACATCGGCGGAGCCGGAGTGGCACGCGGGTACTTGAACCGCGACGACCTCACCGCTGAACGCTTCCTCACCGATCCATTCCGCACTAACGCCCGGATGTATCGTACCGGCGACCTCGGCCGTTACCTGAAAGACGGCAACATCGAATACCTCGGCCGCAACGACGACCAGGTGAAAATTCGCGGCTTCCGCATCGAACTCGGCGAGATCGAAGCCAAACTCGCGCAACACGCTGACATCAACGAAGCCACCGTCCTGGCCCGCGAAGACGTGCCGGGCGAAAAACGCCTGGTCGCGTACTACACCGCGCAAGCATCACTGGACATCGACCAACTCCGCCGTCACCTGCAAACCCAACTCCCGGACTACATGGTCCCGGCAGCCTACGTCCACCTCGACACCTTGCCACTGACCCCGAACGGCAAACTCGACCGCAAGGCCCTGCCAGCACCAGACCTGGATTCCGTGATCACCCGAGGCTACGAAGCCCCACAAGGCGAAACCGAAACCACCCTGGCGCAGATCTGGTCAGACGTCCTCAACGTCGACCGCGTCGGCCGCCACGACCATTTCTTCGAACTCGGCGGCCATTCCCTGCTGGCAGTCACGCTGATCGAACGTATGCGCCAGGCCGGCCTCAGCGCCGACGTGCGCGTGTTGTTCAGTCAACCGACACTCGCCGCACTGGCCGCCGCAGTCGGTAACAACCAAGCGGTCAGCGTCCCGGTGAACCTGATCCCGGACAACTGCGAGCACATCACCCCAGCCATGCTGCCGCTGGTCACGCTGACCCAGGCGACCATCGAGCGCATCGTCGCCAGCGTCCCCGGTGGCGCGCGCAACGTGCAAGACATCTACCCGCTGGCGCCGTTGCAGGAAGGCATCCTCTACCACCACATCTCGTCCGAACAGGGCGATCCGTATGTGCTGCAAACCCAGTTTGCGTTCGCAACCCGCGCTCGCCTGAATGATTTTGCGCAAGCGCTACAGCAAGTCATCAACCGCCACGACATCCTGCGCACCTCGATGCTGTGGGAAGGCCTCGACCAGCCATTGCAGGTCGTATGGCGCGAAGCACAGCTGATCCAGGAACAAATTGAGGCGCTTGGCGACGATGTCGCGGCGCAACTGCTTGAGCGTTTCGATCCAAGGCATCACCGCCTCGACATCACCCAGGCGCCGATGCTGCGTCTGGTCTACAGCCACGACGCCGCCAGCAACCGCTGGCTGGCGATCTTGCTGTTCCACCACATGGCCCTCGACCATACGGCGATGGAAGTGGTGCAGCACGAGATGCAAGCGTTCCTGCTGGGTGAAACCGAGCAATTGGGCGCCGCGATGCCGTACCGCAACTACGTGGCTCAGGCTCGGTTGGGCGTGAGCCTGGAAGAACACGAAGGATTTTTCCGCGAGATGCTCGGCGACGTCGACGAACCGACGCTGCCGTTCGGCCTGAACGATGTGCAAGGTGCCGGGCAGGGGATCGAAGAGGCCACGCTGGCGCTGGAAAACAGCCTGAGCCTGCGATTGCGCGGGCAGGCCCGTCAGCTTGGCGTGAGTGCCGCAAGCTTGGTGCATTTGGCCTGGGCGCAGGTGCTGGGTCGGGTGTCGGGCAAGGACGATGTGGTGTTCGGCACCGTGCTGATGGGCCGGATGCAGGGCGGCGAGGGTGCTGATCGTGCGCTGGGTATGTTCATCAATACCTTGCCGTTGCGGGTGAATGTCGGCGTTCAAGACACCCGCGCCGGGGTCAAGGCAACCCATGCGCGGCTGACCGGGCTGCTGGGGCATGAACATGCCTCGCTGGCCCTGGCGCAACGTTGCAGCGGGGTCGTCGCGCCGCTGCCGTTGTTCAGTGCATTGCTCAACTATCGCCACAGCGGTGTGGCCGAAGCGATTTCAGCCGAGGCGATTCGTGCCTGGGAAGGGATCGATGTGCTGGGTGGCGAAGAGCGCACCAACTATCCGTTGATGCTGTCGGTGGATGACCTGGGTGACGGCTTCAGCCTGACGGCGCAGGCCAGCCTTGGCGTCAGTCCGCAGCGGGTTTGCGCTTATATGCGCACGGCGCTGGAAAGTCTGGTGGCGGCGTTGGAGCAGAAGGCTCCGGTGCCGCTGCACAGTGTGACGATTGTGCCGCAGGATGAGCGGGCGAAGTTGCTGGTTGATTTCAATGCGACTGAGGCGTCGTATCCGCTGGACGAGACGGTTCATGGGTTGTTTGAGGCGCAGGTAGAGCGCACGCCGGATGCGGTGGCGGTCGTTCATGTTGGCAACACGTTGAGTTATCGCGAGCTGAATGAGCGGGCGAACCGCTTGGCGCATTACCTGCGTGGGCAGGGCGTAAGACCGGATTCGCGGGTGGCGATTTGCGTTGAGCGCTCGGCGGATATGGTCGTCGGGTTGCTGGCGATTCTGAAGGCGGGTGGCGGTTATGTGCCGCTGGATCCGTCGTATCCGCTGGACCGGATTGCCTACATGCTGCAGGACAGCGCGCCGGCCGTGGTGTTGGCGCAAGCCGCAACTTGGGGTCTGTTAGCTGAAGCGTCGATGCCGGTCATCGATCTGGATAGCGGGATTTGGCAGGACGAATCCGTCTCCAATCCTGTGATTGAAGGTCTGACCTCTGCGCATCTGGCCTACGTGATCTACACCTCCGGTTCGACCGGTCTGCCGAAGGGCGTGATGATCGAACACCGCAATACCGTGAACTTCCTGACCTGGGCGCATCGTTCGTTCGATGACGCAACGTTGGCCAAGACGCTGTTCTCGACCTCGCTCAACTTCGACTTGGCGGTCTACGAATGCTTCGCGCCGCTGACGTCGGCGGCAGCATCGATGTCGTGACTAATGTGCTGGAACTGCGCGACGACATCACGCTGATCAACACGGTGCCGTCGGCGCTCAAGCGTTGCTGGAATCGGGCGGACTCAGCGAAAACGTGCACACGGTGAACGTCGCCGGTGAAGCGCTAAAACGCAGCCTCGTGGAAAACCTGTTCGAACAGACCAGCGTGCAGCGCCTGTGCAACCTCTACGGCCCCTCGGAAACCACGACGTACTCAAGCTGGGTCTCGATGGACCGCGAAGACGGTTTCGCGGCGCACATCGGCAAACCGGTAGCCAACACCCAGTTCTACCTGCTGGATGAACACCAACAACCGGTTCCTTTAGGCGTGCCAGGCGAAATCTACATCGGTGGCGCCGGCGTAGCGCGTGGTTACCTGAACCGCGACGACCTGACTGCCGAACGCTTTCTTAACGATCCATTCCGCACCAACGCCCGCATGTACAAACCGGTGACCTCGGCCGCTACCTCCGGATGGCAACATCGAATACCTCGGCCGCAACGACGACCAAGTCAAAATCCGCGGCTTCCGCATCGAACTCGGCGAGATCGAAGCCAAACTCGCGCAACACGTCGATATCCAGGAAACCGTAGTCCTGGCCCGCGAAGACGTGCCCCGGCGATAAACGCCTGGTCGCGTACTACACCGCGCCGACAACCCTCGATATCGACGCGTTACGCCGTCACCTGCAAACCCAACTCCCGGACTACATGGTCCCGGCAGCCTACGTCCATCTCGACAAACTGCCACTGACGCCCAACGGCAAACTCGACCGCAAGGCCCTGCCAGCACCCGACCTGGACGCCGTGATCACCCGAGGCTACGAAGCCCCCATCGGCGAAACCGAAACGACACTCGCACAGATCTGGCAAGACCTGCTCGCCTGCCGCAAGTCAGCCGCCACGACCATTTCTTCGAACTCGGCGGCCACTCGCTGCTGGCCGTCAGCCTGATCGAACGCATGCGCCAGGCCGGATCTAAGCGCCGACGTACGCGCATTGTTCGGCCAGCCAACCCTCGCCGCGCTGGCTGCCGCCGTCGGCAGCGGCAACGAAGTCGTGGTCCCGGCCAACCTGCATCCCGTCCGACTGCGACGCACATCACCCCGGCCATGCTGGTCACTGCCACGAGCTGACTCAAGCACGCTATCGACAGCATCGTCGCCAGCGTCCCAGGCGGTGCGCGCAACGTGCAGGACATCTACCCGCTGGCGCCCGTGACAGGAAGGCATTCTCTACCACCACCTCGTCCGCCGAGCAGGGCGATCCGTACGTGCTGCAAGCGCAGTTTGCACTGGACAGCCGGCAGCGTCTCGACGATTTCGTGCAGGCGTTGCAGGCGTGATCAACCGCCACGACATCCTGCGCACCGCGATGGCTCTGGGAAGGGCTCGACGAACCGCAGCAGGTTGTCTGGCGCCATGCGCAACTGGGCCTGGACGAAGTAGCGCTGGCAGCGGCCGAAGGCGACGTCGCCGAACATACTGCGACAGCGTTTCGACGCGCGCCACTATGGCCTCGACATCACCCAGGCGCCGCTGCTGTGCTCAGGCTTTGCGCAGGATGCGGTCAACCAGCGCTGGGTCGCGATGCTGCTGTTCCACCACATGGCACTCGATCACACGGCGCTGGACGTGGTGCGCCACGAAATGCAGGCGCATCTGCTGGGTCAGTCCGACCAGTTGGGCACCGCCGTGCCATATCGCAACTACGTGGCCCAGGCGCGTCTGGGCGTCAGCGAACAAGCGCACGAAACCTTCTTCCGCGAGATGCTCGGCGACATTGACGAGCCGACACTGCCGTTCGGTTTGACCAGGTCCAGGGCGACGGACGCGGGATCGAAGAAGTGACGCAAGCCGTCGATCAGGCCCTGAGCCTGCGTCTGCGAGCACAGGCCCGGCGCCTCGGCGTGGGTGCCGCGAGCCTGGTGCATCTGGCCTGGGCTCAGGTGCTGGGCATGGCTAGCGGTCAGCCGGACGTGGTATTCGGCACCGTGCTGATGGGCCGGATGCAGGGCGGTGAGGGCGCCGATCGTGCCTTGGGCATGTTCATCAACACCTTGCCGATCCGCGTGCAGATTGACGCACAAAACGTCCGCGCCGCCGTCACCGCCACCCACGCACGACTGACCGGGCTGTTGGGGCATGAGCATGCCTCGCTGGCCCTGGCCCAGCGTTGCAGTGGCGTGGCCGCACCGGCGCCGCTGTTCAGCGCACTGTTGAACTACCGCCACAGTTCAGTCCAGCTGACCGATGAAGTGCTGTCCGCCTGGAGCGGCATGCACCTGCTGGCCAGCGAAGAACGCACCAACTACCCGCTGACCCTCAACGTTGATGACTTGGGCCAGGGCTTCAGCCTGACCGCGCAGGTCGAGGCGCAGATCGGCGCGCAACGCGTCTGCGGCTATATGCAGGTCGCGTTGGAAAGCCTCGTCCACGCCCTGGAGCACGCACCGCACAGCGCGATGCGCGATTTGGCTGTGTTGCCGATGGCAGAACGTCAACAACTGCTCGAGACCTGGAATGCACCGACCGGCGAATACGCCCATGACTCCACCATTCATGGTCTGTTTGAAGCGCAAGCAAGCGCACAACCTGATGCAGTGGCCGTGGTGTTCGGGGATCAATCGCTGACCTACGGCGAACTCAACGCCCGGGCCAATCAGGTCGCCCATCGCCTGCTGTCGTCGGGCATTCGCCCGGATGACCGGGTGGCGATTTGCGTCGAACGCGGCGTGGAAATGATCGTCGGCCTGCTGGGTATCCTGAAATCCGGCGCCGGCTACGTGCCGCTGGACCCTGCGTACCCGGCAGAGCGCATTGCCTACATGCTGGAAGACAGCACGCCCGTGGCGATCCTGGTTCACGCCGCCACCCGCGAGTTGCTGGCGGAAGAATCGGTGCGGGTGATCGACCTCGATTGCGCGTCGTTGCACAGCCAATCGACGACCAATCCGCCGATACCGGAGCTGACTTCGGCGCACCTGGCTTACGTGATCTACACCTCGGGTTCCACCGGCCTGCCGAAAGGCGTGATGGTCGAACACCGCAACGTCGCCCGGCTGTTTACCGCGACGCAGGCATGGTTCGATTTCGGCCCGCAGGATGTCTGGGCGCTGTTCCATTCCTTTGCGTTCGACTTCTCGGTCTGGGAAATCTGGGGGGCGTTGACCCATGGCGGCCGTCTGCTGGTGGTGCCGCAAGCAACCAGCCGTTCGCCGGACGAGTGTTATGCCTTGCTGTGCGAGGCCGGTGTCACGGTGCTCAACCAGACGCCGAGCGCGTTCCGTCAACTGATCGCCGCCCAAGGCGAAAACCCTAGAGCCCACAACCTGCGCCAGGTGATTTTCGGCGGCGAAGCGCTGGAGCCGGGCCTGCTCAAACCATGGTATGCCCGCGCGGTTAACGACCAGACGCAACTGGTCAACATGTACGGCATCACCGAAACCACGGTGCACGTTACTTATCGCCCACTGACAGCTGCGGATGCGCAACGGACCGGCGCCAGCCCGATTGGCGGGCGCATTCCGGATTTGCAGTTGTACATCCTCAATCCACAGCGCGAGCCGGTGCCGGTAGGTGTCATCGGTGAAATGTACGTCGGCGGTGCCGGCGTCGCCCGGGGTTACCTGAACCGCGACGAATTGACCGCCGAACGTTTCTTGAGCAACCCATTCAGCACCGAGCCGAACGCCCGCATGTACCGCACCGGTGACCTCGGTCGCTGGCTGGTGGACGGCACGGTCGAATACCTTGGCCGTAACGATGAGCAGGTGAAGATTCGCGGTTTCCGCATTGAACTGGGTGAGATCCAGGCCACGTTGGCTACCTGCGCAGGCGTCAGTGAAGCGCTGGTCATCGCCCGCGAAGATGCGCCGGGTGACAAGCGCCTGGTGGCGTATGTGATTGCCGAGGACGGCGCGCAACTTAGCGCCACCGAGTTGCGCGCCCAACTGCTGGACACCCTCGCCGACTACATGGTGCCAAGTGCGTTCGTGACGTTGACGGCGTTCCCGCTGACCGCCAATGGCAAGCTCGACCGCAAGGCACTGCCGGCGCCGGATCAGGCCTCGGTGGCGTCCCAGGCCTACGCCGCCCCACAAGGCATCGTCGAAACAACACTCGCGTCCATCTGGCAAGAGCTGCTGGACCTTGAACAAATCGGCCGTCACGACAACTTCTTTGAACTGGGCGGCCACTCGCTGCTCGCGGTGAAGTTGATCGAGCGCATGCGCCACGCCGGTTTGAGCGCCGACGTGCGGGTGCTGTTCGGCCAACCGACCCTGGCGGCGCTGGCGGCTGCGGTCGGTGGCTACACCGAAGTGATCGTGCCGCTGAATCGGATTGCTGCCGATTGCCAACGCATCACCCCGGACATGCTGCCCCTGGCGCGTCTGGAGCAGTCGGCGATTGATCACATCGTCTCGATGGTGCCTGGCGGCGTCAGTAATGTGCAGGACATCTACCCGCTGGCGCCTTTGCAGGAGGGGATCTTGTATCACCACCTCGCGGCCGCCCAGGGTGATCCGTACCTGCAATACGTGATGTTCGGCTTCGACAGCTTCGCGCGCCTGAACAGTTTCAGTCAGGCGCTGCAAGCCGTGGTCGCCCGCCACGACATCCTGCGCACCGGTGTGCTGTGGGAAGGTCTGGCCGAACCGATGCAAGTGGTCTGGCGTGACGCGCGACTGGTGGTAGAAGCGGTGGAGCTGGAACCGGTGGCCGGCGATATCGCCACCCAGCTGCACCAGCAATTCGACCCACGGCACTATCGCCTGGACATCCGCGAAGCACCGATGATGCGCATCGCCTATGCGCAGGACACGGCGAATCAGCGCTGGGTCGGCATCTTGCTGTTCCATCACCTGGTGGACGATGCCACGTCGCTGGCGGTGCTGGCCTCGGAAATCGAGGCGCATATGCTCGGCCAGGCACAACGCCTGCCGATGTCGGTGCCGTACCGCAATTACGTGGCCCAGGCTCGACTCGGTGTCAGCCGCGAGGCCCACGAAGCGTTCTTCCGCGACATGCTCGGCGAGGTCGACGAACCGACCTTGCCGTTCGGCTTGCAAGACGTGCAAGGCGATGGCAGCGGCATCGAGGAAGTACGCGAGGACATCGACGCCGACCTCAGCCGTCGCTTGCGAGTGCAGGCCCGTCAGCTCGGGGTGAGTGCGGCGAGCCTGTATCACCTGGTCTGGGCGCAGGTATTGGCCAAGGTTTCGGGCCGCGACGACGTGGTGTTCGGCACCGTGCTGATCGGCCGCATGCAGGCCGGCGAGGGCGCTGATCGTGCCTTGGGCATGTTCATCAACACCTTGCCGTTGCGCGTGCAAGTGGGCGAACAGGCGGTGCGTGCCGGCGTGAAAGCCACGCACAAACAACTGACCGCGCTGTTGGGCCACGAGCACGCCTCGCTGGTGCTGGCACAACGTTGCAGCGGCGTGGCAGCACCGACGCCGCTGTTCAGTGCCTTGCTCAATTACCGCCATACCGGAGCGATGACCTCGAAGGAAGCGTTGTCAGCCTGGAATGGCATCGAATTGCTCAGCGGCGAAGAACGCACCAACTACCCGTTGACCTTGTCGGTGGATGATCAGGGCGAGTCGTTCAGCTTCACCGTCATGACCCCGGCGCGGATCGGTGCGCAGCGTATCTGCGGTTATGTGCAGCAGACGTTGCAAGGCCTGATCGGCATGCTCGAACAGACCCCGGATGCGCCGCTGCACCAATTGTCGATCCTGCCGACTGCCGAATCCGAGCAGTTGCGGGTGACGTTCAACGCCACCGAGCGCGATTACCCACGGGACCTGTTGATTCACGAACTGATCGAGCAGCAAGTCGCACGCCGTCCCGAGGCCTGTGCGGTGAGCGATGACAGCGGCGATGTCCTGACCTACGCCGCGCTCAATCGCCGGGCTAACCAAGTCGCCCATCAGTTGATCGAACTCGGCGTCGGTCCTGATGCGCGGGTTGCCGTGTGCCTGCGCCGTAGCCCGGAAATGGTGATTGCGCTGCTGGCGATCCTCAAGGCCGGCGGCGCCTATGTGCCAATCGACCCGGACCTGCCGGACGCTCGCCGCGAATACATGCTCGACGACAGCGCGCCGTTGGCGGTGTTGAGCAGCGCAGAACTGGCGCAAACCCTGCCAGAGCTGAGCGCGCCGGTGTTGGTGCTGGATCGCGATTCCCCTGACTTCCCCGATACCAACCCGCAAGTGTCGGGCCTCAACGCCACGCACCTGGCCTACGTGCTCTACACCTCGGGCTCGACCGGCATGCCCAAAGGCGTGATGAACGAGCATCGCGGCGTGGTCAATCGCCTGCTCTGGGCGCGAGATGAATACCGCGTCGATGAAACCGACCGCGTCCTGCAAAAGACTCCATTCGGCTTCGACGTCTCGGTCTGGGAATTCTTCCTGCCGTTGCTGGCCGGTGCGCAACTGGTGATGGCGCGTCCCGGCGGCCATCAGGAACCGGATTACATCGCGCAGACCATTCGCAGCGCTGGCATCACCCTGTTGCACTTCGTGCCGTCGATGCTCGAGCTGTTCCTGGAACGTCGCGACAGCCAAGGCTTCCCTGGCTTGCGTCGAGTGCTGTGCAGTGGCGAGGCATTGCCCCGCAGTTTGCAAAAACGCTTCGAACAACAACTGGCCGAGGTCGAGCTGCACAACCTTTACGGACCGACAGAGGCCGCCATCGACGTCACCGCGTGGCAGTGCCGTCCGACGGATCAGGGCGACAGCGTGCCGATTGGCCGACCGATCGCCAACATCCAGATCCACATCCTCGACAACCACGGCGCGCCAACGCCACTGGGCATTGCCGGAGAAATCAATATCGGTGGCGTCGGCGTGGCTCGGGGTTATCTGAACCTGCCGGAACTGAGCGCTGAGCGCTTTGTGGCTGATCCGTTTTCCTCGGATCCGCATGCTCGACTGTACAAAACCGGTGACCTCGGTCGCTGGCTGCCCGACGGCTCGGTTGAGTACCTGGGCCGTAACGACTTCCAGGTGAAGATTCGCGGTTTCCGCATTGAGTTGGGCGAGATTGAAGCCAAGTTGGCCAATCACCCTGAGGTCAAGGAAACCGTGGTACTGGCCCGTGAAGACGTGCCGGGCGAGAAACGCCTGGTGGCTTACTACACGACCCCGGGTGGCGCGCTGGAGGTGGAAATCCTGCGCTCGCACCTGCAAAGCCGGCTGCCGACCTACATGGTCCCGGCGGCTTATGTACACCTCGAGGCCTTGCCGCTGACCGCCAACGGCAAACTCGACCGCAAGGCGCTGCCGGCGCCGGACCTCGCGTCACTGATCACCCGCGGCTACGAAGCGCCTATCGGCGACACCGAAATCACCCTGGCCCAACTCTGGGCGGAAGTTCTCAACGTGGAGCGCGTTGGCCGTCACGATCACTTCTTCGAACTCGGCGGGCACTCGCTGCTGGCCGTCAGCCTGATGGAGCGCATGCGCCAGGAAGGCCTGGAAGCGGATGTCAGGACGTTGTTCGAGCAACCCACGCTCTCGGAATACGCAGCAACGACAGAAAAAATGGAGATTGTCCTGTGACTGTGATCGAACTGTTGGCAACACTAAAAGAAAAAGACGTACAGCTCTCAGTCAAAGGTGACCAGCTTGTTGTTCGAGGCCGCAAACAGTCTCTGGGCGAACCGGCCGTGCTGGCCTTACTGCGTGAGCACAAAGCGACGCTGATCGAGTTGATCCAGACCGGGCAATACGACGCCAGCAAGGCCGGCGAAATCGAGATCCCTGGCAACGGCATACCGCTCGGCTGCACGCGCATCACGCCGTCGATGCTGACCCTGGTGAGCCTGGATCAACCGGCCATCGAGCGCATTGTCGCCACGGTGCCGGGCGGTGCGGCCAACGTGCAGGACATTTATCCGTTGGCGCCGTTGCAGGAAGGGATTCTTTATCACCACCTGACCGCCAGCCAGGGCGATCCCTACGTCCTGCAAGCACAGTTCAGCATCACCACCCGTGAACGCCTGGCGGATTTTGCCGACGCGTTGCAAAGCGTGGTCGATCGTCACGACATCCTGCGCACCGCCATCGTCCGCGAAGGCCTGGATGAACCGGTGCAAGTGGTGTGGCGCCATGCGCGCCTGGGCCTGCAAGACATCAGCGCCGAGATTGTCGACGGCGATGCCATGGCGCAACTGCAAGCGCGTTTCGACCCACGTCATCATCGGCTTGACGTCAGCCAGGCGCCGCTGCTGTTGCTGGTGTTCGCCGAAGACCCGCTGAACCAGCGCTGGGTCGCGATGTTGCTTTTTCACCACATGGCCCTCGACCATGCGGCGCTCGCCGTGGTCCAGCATGAAATGCAGGCGTACCTGATGGGGCAGGCCGAGCAGTTGCAAGCTGCCGTGCCGTACCGCAACTACGTCGCGCGCACTCGGCAGGCCGGTCAGCGCCAGGCCGACGAAGCGTTTTTCGGCGAGATGCTCGGTGATGTCGACGAACCGACCTTGCCCTTTGGCCAGCAGGATGTGCTGGGCGACGGCAGCGCCATCGAAGAAATCCAGCGTCCATTGCCATCGGAACTGAGCCGTCGCCTGCGAGCACAGGCGCGATTGGTCGGAGTCAGCGCCGCGAGCGTGATCCACCTCGCCTGGGCTCAAGTGCTGGGCTGTGTGTCGGGGCGTGAAGATGTAGTGTTTGGCACGGTGATGCTGGGGCGCATGCAGGCTTCGGAAAACATGAGCCGGGCGCTGGGCATGTTCATCAACACCTTGCCGCTGCGGGTCGGCGTGGGCGCGCAGAGCGTGCGCGACGGGGTCAAGTCCACCCATGCGCGGCTCAGCACCTTGCTCAGTCACGAATACGCGTCCCTGGCATTGGCCCAGCGCTGCAGCGGAGTGGCGGCGCCGACGCCGTTGTTCAGCGCCTTGTTGAATTATCGCCACAGCACCAGCGCGACCCAGGCGATCCCGGCCGACGCGAGCCTGGCCTGGCGCGGCATCGAAACCCTCAGCGCTCAGGAACGCACCAACTACCCGCTGATTATCTCGGTCGACGACTTCGCCGATGACTTTGCCCTGACCGTGCAGGCGAGTGCGCAGATCGGTGCGGCGCGCCTGTGCGACTACATGCAGACCGCCGTCGAAAGCCTGGTCGCAGCGCTGGAAGAGGCCCCGGATTCGCGGCTCAACAGCCTGTTGATCCTGCCGGCCGCCGAGCGAGAACAGGTGTTGCTCACGTTCAACCAGACCGATCGCGAGTACCCCCGGCAGCAGACCGTTCACGCCTTGTTCGAAGCCCAGGCCGAGGCGCGCCCCGACGCGCCTGCCGCCGTAGAGGCCGGGAAAACCCTGACCTATGCCGAGCTGAACGCCAAGGCCGAACGCCTGGCCGCACACCTGACCAGCCTTGGCCTGCAACCCGGCGAAGCGGTGGCGATCCTGTTGCCACGCTCTTTGGATTTGCTGGTCAGCCAACTGGCAATCCTCAAATGCGCAGCGGTGTATGTGCCGCTGGACATCAATGCGCCCGCCGAACGCCAGCACTTCATGCTGCAAGACAGCCGCGCCGTCCTGGCCTTGACCCGCAGTGGCGAAGTATTGGCCGATGGCGTGCGCCGGGTGGATCTGGATACGCTTGATTTCGCTAATCAATCAGCCCGCAACACACCGAGCCTGCAGTCCAGCGAAACCCCGGCGTACATCATGTACACCTCGGGCTCTACCGGCACCCCCAAAGGCGTGCTCGTACCACACCGGGCGATCAGCCGACTGGTGATCAACAACGGCTATGCCGATTTCAATTCAGCGGACCGGGTGGCCTTCGCCTCCAATCCGGCCTTCGATGCCAGCACCCTGGAAGTCTGGGCACCGTTGCTCAATGGCGGTTGCGTGGTGGTGGTCGAGCAGGAGGTGCTGCTGTCCCAGTCACGTTTGCGCGAATGGTTGCTGGCGCAATCGGTGAGTGTGTTGTGGATGACGGCGGGGCTGTTCCATCAATACGCCGATGGCCTGATGACGGTGTTCGGGCAGTTGCGTTACCTGATTGTCGGGGGCGATGTGCTGGATCCGGCGGTGATCGGCCGCGTCCTGCGGGACGGCGCGCCGCAGCATCTGCTCAATGGCTACGGCCCGACCGAAGCCACGACCTTTTCCACCACGTTCGAGATTACCTCGGTCGGCGCCGGCAGCATTCCGATTGGCCGGCCGATCGGCAACACGCGGGTCTACGTGCTCGACGCACAGCTTCGCGCCGTACCCTTGGGCGTGCCCGGTGAGCTGTTTATCGCTGGCGCGGGGGTTGCCAACGGCTATCTGAACCGTCCCGAATTGAGTGCGGAAAAATTCATCGCCGACCCGTTCAACGGTCAATCGATGTACCGCACCGGCGACCTTGGGCGCCACTTGCCGGACGGCAGCATTGAGTACCTGGGCCGCAACGACGACCAGGTGAAAATCCGTGGCTACCGCATCGAACTGGGTGAAATCGAAGCCCGCTTGGCGCAACACGAAAGCGTGAAAGACGCGGTGGTGCTGGTACGTGAAGACGTGCCCGGGGAAAAACGCCTGGTGGCCTATTTCACCGGCAATGGCACGGCGGACCTCGACAGCCTGCGTACTCATCTGCAATCGGCGCTGCCGGACTACATGGTACCGGCCGCCTATGTGCAGCTCGACCGCTTGCCGTTGACCGCCAACGGCAAGCTCGACCGCAAGGCGCTGCCGGTGCCGGACCTGGCGTCCATCGTCACCCGGGGTTATGAAGCGCCGCAGGGCGAAATCGAAATTACCCTGGCGCGGCTCTGGGCGCAGGTGCTTAACGTCGAGCGCGTCGGTCGTCACGATCACTTCTTCGAACTGGGCGGGCATTCGCTGCTGGCGGTCAACCTGATCGAGCAAATGCGTCAGGTCGACCTCAGCGCCGACGTGCGCGTGCTGTTCGGCCAGCCAACCTTGGCAGCCCTGGCCGCCGCTGTGGGTGGCGGCAACGAAATCCAGGTGCCGGCGAATGGCATCACCCCGGACTGCCAGCGGATCACCCCGGCGATGTTGCCGCTGGCCACGCTGGATCAGGAAGCGATTGATCGCATCGTCGCCACGGTTCCCGGCGGCACGGCCAACGTGCAGGATATTTACCCGTTGGCGCCGTTGCAGGAAGGCATTCTCTACCACCATATTTCCGCCGGGCAGGGCGACCCTTACGTCCTGCAATCGCTGTTTGCCTTCGACAGCGAGACGCGTCTTCAAGCGTTCACCCAGGCGTTGCAAGGCGTAATCGACCGCCACGATATCTTGCGCACGGCGGTGCTTTGGGAGGGCCTGGAGCAACCGGTGCAAGTGGTCTGGCGCCAGGCCCGGCTCGGCGTCGAGCACGTGGCGTTGAACACCGACGACGGCGATGTCGTGACCCAGTTGCACGCGCGTTTCGACTCGCGTCATCACCGTCTCGATATCCGCCAGGCGCCGCTGATGTGCCTGCGGGTGGCCGAGGACCCGGCCAATCAGCGTTGGGTCGCGATGTTGCTGTTCCACCACATCGCCCTCGACCACACCGCGCTGGAAGTGGTGCAACAGGAAATGCAGGCGCATTTGCTGGGTCAGGAAAGTGGTCTGTCCGCGGCGATGCCGTACCGCAACTACGTGGCCCAGGCACGCTTGGGTGTCAGTCAGATGCAGCACGAAGACTTTTTCCGCGAGATGCTCGGCGATATCGACGAGCCGACGCTGCCTTTCGGCTTGCAACAGGTGCAGGGCGACGGCAGTGGCATTGAGGAAGCCAAACTTGAGGTGAACGCCGAGCTGAGCCGACGCCTGCGGGCCCAGGCGCGGCAGCTTGGCGTCAGCGCCGCCAGCCTGCATCACTTGGCCTGGGCGCAGGTCATCGGGCGTTTGTCCGGGCGCGAAGACGTGGTGTTCGGCACCGTGCTGATGGGCCGGATGCAGGGCGGCGACGGCGCGGACCGTGCGCTGGGGATGTTCATCAACACCTTGCCGCTGCGGGTCAATTTGGACGAGCAGGGCGTGCGCGTCGGGGTCAAGGCCACGCATGTGCGGCTGACGGCATTGCTCGGTCACGAACATGCTTCGCTGGCCTTGGCTCAGCGTTGCAGCCGCGTGGCATCCCCGGCGCCGCTGTTCAGCGCCTTGCTCAATTACCGCCACAGCGCGACCGGCGAAGTCTCGGCTGAAGCCACGAGCGCGTGGCAGGGTATGGAAAACCTTGGTGCCGAAGAACGCACCAATTATCCGCTGACCCTGTCGGTGGATGACCTGGGCGCTGGTTTCCTGCTGAGCGCCCTGGTGCAGAAAGGCATCGGCGCCGCACGTATCTGCGCCTACATGCACACCGCGCTGGAGCAGTTGGCCCAGGCGCTGGAACAGGCGCCGCAAACACCGCTGCGTCACCTTGAGATTTTGCCGGATGCTGAGCGCCATCAATTGCTGGTGGATTTCAACGCCACCACCCGCGCCTATCCCCAGGACAAAACCGTCCTGGCGCTGTTCGAAGCGCAAGTGGCACGTACACCGGACGCGGTCGCGGCGGTGCACGGTCAGGAAACGTTGAGTTATGCCGCATTGAATCTGCGGGCCAACCAACTGGCGCATCACCTGATCGGCCTGGACGTGCAACCGGACGATCGCGTGGCGATCCTGCTGCCGCGTTCCCTCGACTTGCTGGCCAGCCAACTGGCGGCGCTCAAATGCGCGGCGGCCTATGTGCCGCTGGATCGCAATGCGTCCCTGGAACGCCAGCGCTTCATGCTGGAAGACAGCCAGGCCTCGGTGTTGCTGACGTTCAGCGATCAGGATGCGCCCGAGGGCGCGCGCCGTATCGATCTGGACGCATTGGATCTGCACGGCGAGGCCATCCACGATCCGGCGCTGAGCCAGTCCGCCGAAACCATCGCCTACATCATGTACACCTCCGGTTCCACCGGCCAGCCCAAGGGCGTGCTGGTGCCGCACCGGGCGATCAATCGGCTGGTGATCAACAACGGTTATGCCGATTTCAATGCGCAGGACCGCATCGCTTTCGCTTCGAACCCGGCGTTCGACGCCAGCACCATGGACGTGTGGGGCGCCTTGCTCAATGGCGGCCGGGTGATTGTGATCGACCACGAAACCCTGCTGGAACCGTCACGCTTCGCCGCCGTCCTGACCGAATCCGGCGCGACGGTGTTGTTCGTCACCACGGCGATCTTCAATCAATATGTGCAGCTGATCCCGCATGCCATCGGTGGCCTGCGCATCCTGCTGTGTGGCGGTGAACGGGCGGATGCGGCGTCCTTCCGGCGCTTGTTGAGCCTGGCGCCGAATCTGCGTCTGGTGCACTGCTACGGCCCGACCGAAACCACTACTTACGCCACCACCTATGAAGTGAAAGCCGTGGCGCCCGACGCTGAAAGCGTGCCGATTGGCGGGCCGATTTCCAACACGCAACTCTATCTGCTCGACGCTCGCCAGCAGCTCGCCCCGCTGGGCGTGGTCGGCGAAATCTACATCGGTGGTCGTGGTGTGGCGAAGGGTTACCTCAATCGCCCGGAACTGACGGCGCAGGCGTTTATCGCCGACCCGTTCAGCGATGAGCCCGGCGCCTTGCTGTACCGCACCGGCGATCTGGGACGTTGGTTGTCCGAGGGCCAGTTGGAATGCCTGGGACGCAATGATGATCAAGTGAAGATTCGCGGCTTCCGCATCGAACTCGGTGAGATCGAGGCCAAACTGGCTGCTTGCGCAGGCGTGAAGGACACCGTGGTATTGGTCCGGGCCGATGAGTCCGGCGAAAAACGCCTGGTCGCCTACGTGGTGGCGCAACCCGAGCTCACGCCGACGGTGGCGTGGTTGCGCGAGCAATTGTCCGCGTCCTTGTCCGAATACATGGTGCCGAGCGCGTTCGTGATCCTGCCGGTGTTTCCCCTGACCCTGAATGGCAAGATCGATCGCAAAGCGCTGCCCGCGCCACAAGCCGACGCCTTCGCGAGTCAGGCCTACGAGGCGCCGCAAGGTGAGATCGAACAGACCCTGGCCGGTTTGTGGGCAGACCTGCTGAATGTGGAGCAGGTCGGTCGTCGCGATAACTTCTTTGAACTGGGCGGGCATTCGCTGTTGGCCATGCGCCTGATCGAACGGATGCGCCAGGTTGATCTGGCTGTGGATGTGCGGGTGCTGTTCAGCCAGCCGACGCTGCTGGCGCTGGCCGCCGCCGTGGGCGGACACGCCGAAGTGGTGGTGCCGGCCAACGCGATCGTCGAAGGCTGTGAACGCATTACCCCGGCGATACTGCCGCTGGCGACCTTGAGCCAGTCGGCGATAGACCGGATCGTCGAAAGCGTGCCCGGCGGCGTCGCGAATGTGCAGGACATCTATCCACTGGCGCCGTTGCAGGAAGGCATCCTGTTTCACCACCTTTCGGCGGAACACGGCGATCCCTACGTGCTGCAATCGCAATTCGGCTTTGAGAGCCGTGCGCGTTTCAATGATTTCGCCCAAGCGCTGCAACAGGTAATCAACCGCCATGACATCCTCCGGACCTCGATGGCCTGGGAAGGACTGGCGGAACCGATGCAAGTGGTGTGGCGCCAGGCACCGCTGGTGTGCGAGCAGTTTGAGCCGGCCAGCGGCGATGTCGCCCAGCAGTTGTATGCGCATTTCGATGCCCGGCATTACCGCCTCGATGTGCGTCAGGCGCCGATGCTGCGCCTGGTGTTTGCCGAGGACGTGGCCAACCAACGCTGGGTCGCGACGCTGTTGTTCCACCATATGGTGCTCGACCACACGGCGCTGGAAACCCTGGAACATGAAATGCAGGCGCATTTGCTCGGTCACGGGCAGCGTCTGGGCGCTGCGGTGCCGTATCGCAACTACGTGGCGCAGGCGCGGCTGGGTGTCACTCAGGATCAGCACGAAGCGTTCTTCCGCGAGATGCTTGGCGATATCGATGAGCCGACCCTGCCGTTTGGGTTGCAGGATGTGCAGGGCGATGGCACCGGCGTGACTGAAGTGAAACGCGCGGTTGATGCCGGGTTGAGCCAGCGCCTACGCGCCCAGGCCCGGCAACTCGGGGTTAGCGCCGCCAGCGTGGTGCATTTGGCCTGGGCCCAGGTGTTGGGGCGGGTCAGTGGTCGCGACGAAGTGGTTTTCGGCACCGTGCTGTTGGGGCGGATGCAGGGCGGCGAGGGCGCCGACCGCGCGCTGGGGATGTTCATCAACACCTTGCCGTTGCGGGTCAGCCTAGGCGGGCAAGGTGCAGGTGCGGCGGTGAAAGCCACCCACATGCGCTTGACCGGCCTGCTCGGTCACGAACACGCGCCGCTGGCATTGGCCCAGCGTTGCAGCGGCGTGGTCGCGCCGACGCCACTGTTCAGCGCCATGCTCAACTATCGCCATAGCGCTACCGAAGTCACTGAACAAATGGTCTCGGCCTGGCAAGGCATCGAGGCGCTGGGCGGTGAGGAACGCACCAACTATCCGCTGACACTGGCCGTGGATGACGAGGGCCAGGGTTTCAGTCTGGTAGTTCAGGCCGTGGAAGGGATCGATGCGCAGCGGATCGGCGATTACATGCAGATTGCGCTTGAGCGTTTGGTTAACGCACTGGAACAGGCGCCGGAAACGCCGCTGCATCAACTCGATAGCCTGCCGGACGCAGAGCGTCGGCAGTTGCTGGAGACCTTCAACGCTACGGCGGTCGAGTATCCGCAGGGTTTGACCTTGCATGGGATGTTTGAAGCGCAGGTGGCTTCGGGGCCGGATGCGATTGCGGTGAGCTTTGAAAACAGTCACTGGACGTATACCGAACTGAATCGCCATGCCAACCAGATTGCCCATCGCTTGATTGAACTGGGTATTCGCCCGGATGACCGCGTCGCGATTTGCGTGGACCGTAGCCTGGAGATGGTCGCGGGGTTGCTGGGGATTCTGAAATCTGGTGCCGCGTATGTGCCGCTGGATCCGGATTACCCGGCTGATCGGTTGGCTTACATGCTGGAGAACAGTGCGCCGGCGGTGGTTCTGACGCAGCATTCATTGCAGGCAAGCCTGCCGGCGACAAATGCACAGATTCTGCTGCTGGACGGGGACGGTTTCTCGACGCAGCCGACTGTGGATCCTTTGGTAGAAGGACTGAAATCAGAAAATCTGGCCTACGTGATCTACACCTCCGGCTCAACCGGGATGCCCAAAGGCGTGATGAACGAACACGCCGGTGTGGTTAACCGTCTGCTGTGGATGCAGGACGAATACCAACTGACGCCGTCAGACACCGTGCTGCAAAAGACCCCATTCAGTTTCGACGTCTCGGTCTGGGAATTTTTCTGGCCACTGTTCACCGGCGCACGCCTGGTCATGGCGCGTCCCGGTGGCCACCGCGAGCCTTCCTACCTGCGCGAAGTGATCCAATCCGAACGCATCACCACGCTGCACTTTGTGCCGTCGATGCTCGACGTGTTCCTCGCCGCTGGCGACGTCAGCGACTGCAAAGGTCTGGTGCGAGTGATGTGCAGCGGCGAGGCGCTACCGGGTCAACTGGTTCGGCGCTTCAAGCTGCAACTGCCGGGCACCGAGTTGCACAACCTCTACGGTCCGACCGAAGCCGCCGTCGATGTCACCGCGTGGAACTGCGCCGGTCCCGATACGCCGGACAGCACGCCCATCGGTAAACCGGTGGCCAACACCCAAATCTACCTGCTCGATGCCCATCAACAACCTGTGCCCATGGGCGTAGCGGGGGAGATCTACATCGCTGGCGTTCAAGTCGCCCGTGGTTATCTGCACCGTCCTGAGCTGACAGTCGAACGCTTCCTGACCGACCCGTTCAGCACCACGCAAAATGCACGGATGTACCGCACCGGCGACCTCGGTCGCTATCTCGCGGACGGCAATATTATTTACCTGGGCCGCAACGACGATCAGGTCAAGATCCGCGGTTTCCGAATCGAACTGGGCGAAATCGAAGCCCGTCTCGCCGAGCATCCAGCGGTCGCGGAAGCGGTGATCCTGGCCCGGGAGGACGCCAGTGGCGACAAGCGTCTGGTGGCCTATTACACAACACCGACAACGGACGAACCCCTCGACATCGAGACCCTGCGTGCCTACCTGCAAGCCCGACTGCCGGAGCACATGATCCCGGCAGCCTACGTGCATCTCGATGCATTGCCGCTGACCCCGAACGGCAAACTGGATCGCAAGGCGCTACCGGCGCCGGACGCGGATTCGGTGATCAGCCGTGGTTATGAAGCACCGCAGGGTGAAGTGGAAATCACCCTGGCGCAGCTCTGGAGCGACTTGCTCAACGTCGAGCAGGTCGGGCGTCACGATCATTTCTTCGAATTGGGCGGGCACTCATTGCTGGCGGTGAAGCTGATCGAGCAGATGCGTCAGGTCGGATTGAGCGCCGACGTGCGCGTGCTGTTCGGCCAGCCGACGCTGATGGCGCTGGCGGCGGCCGTGGGCGGAAGCAGCGAGATCGTGGTGCCGGTCAACGGCATCCCGGACGGCTGTGAACGGATCACCCCGGACATGCTGCCGCTGGCGCAACTGGATCAAGCGACGATTGATCAGATTGTCGCGAGAGTGCCCGGTGGCGCACGCAATGTGCAGGACATCTATCCGCTGGCGCCGTTGCAGGAAGGGATTTTGTATCACCACCTCGCGGCGGCCCAAGGCGATCCGTACTTGCAATACGTGGTGTTCGGTTTCGACAGCTTTGCCCGTCTGGAAGGTTTCAGTGAGGCGCTGCAAGCCGTGGTCGCCCGTCACGACATTCTGCGTACCGGCGTGCAATGGGAAGGCCTGGCCGAAGCGGTGCAAGTGGTCTGGCGCGATGCGCCGTTGGCCTTTGAGTCCGTGGCGCTGGACCCGGCGCACGGCGACATCGCCACGCAACTGCACGAACGTTTCGACCCGCGCCACTATCGCCTGGACATCCGCCAGGCGCCGATGATGCGTATCGCTTACGCGCAGGACACCGCGAACCAGCGCTGGATCGGCATGCTGCTGTTCCATCACTTGGTCGACGACGCCACCTCCCTGGCGGTGCTGGCCTCGGAAATCGAGGCGCATATGCTCGGCCAGGGGCAACGTCTGGCGGCGTCGGTGCCGTACCGCAACTACGTGGCCCAGGCGCGGTTGGGTGTCAGCCGTGAAAAACACGAAGCGTTTTTCCGCGAGATGCTCGCCGATGTCGATGAGCCGACGTTGCCCTTCGGTTTGCAGGATGTGCAAGGGGATGGCAGCGGTATAGAGGACCTTCGCCAGGACGTCGACGCCGACCTCAGTCGCCGTTTGCGCCTGCAGGCCCGACAGCTCGGCGTGAGTGCGGCGAGCCTGTATCACCTGGTCTGGGGCCAGGTGCTAGCCAAGATCTCGGGCAAGGACGATGTGGTGTTCGGCACGGTGCTGATCGGCCGCATGCAGGGCGGCGAAGGTGCCGATCGGGCGCTGGGGATGTTCATCAACACCTTGCCATTGCGGGTGACGCTGGGCGCGCAAAGTGTGCGCGACGGCGTCAAGGCCACCCATGCGCGACTCACCGCGTTGTTGGGGCACGAGCACGCTTCCCTGGCGCTGGCGCAACGTTGCAGTGGCGTGGAAGCACCGACGCCGCTGTTCAGCGCCTTGCTCAACTACCGTCATGCGTCCGCGACGGCCTCGACCGAGGCGCTGTCGGCCTGGAGCGGGATCGAGATGCTCAGCGGCGAAGAGCGCACCAACTACCCACTGACTTTGTCGGTGAACGACCTGGGCGAAGGCTTCAGCTTCACGGTCATGACCCCGGCGCGGATCGGCGCGCAGCGTATCTGCGGCTATGTACAGACTGCGTTGGAAAGTCTGGTGCGGGCGTTGGAGCATGGACCGAAGGCGCCGCTGCATGGTTTGCGGATTTTGCCGGCGGATGAGCGGTTGAAACTGCTGGTCGAGTTTAATGCGACTGAGGCTGCGTACCCGTTGGACGAGACGGTTCATGGGTTGTTTGAGGCTCAGGTGGAGCGTACGCCGGATGCCGTGGCCGTGGTTTATGGCTTGGAACAGTTGAGCTATCGCGAGTTGAATGAACGGGCGAACCGGTTGGCGCATTACCTGCGCGGGCAGGGCGTAAGGCCGGATTCGCGAGTGGCGATTTGTGTAGAACGTAGTGCCGACATGGTCGTCGGGTTGCTGGCGATTCTGAAGGCGGGCGGGGGTTATGTGCCGCTGGATCCTGCATATCCGCTGGATCGGATTGCCTACATGTTGCAGGACAGCGCGCCGGCGGTGGTGTTGGCGCAAGCCTCGACATTAGGACTGTTAGCTCAAGCGTCGATGCCGGTGATCGATCTGGATAGCAGCATTTGGCAGGATGAATCCGTCTCCAATCCTGTGATTGAAGGGTTGACCTCTGCGCATCTGGCTTATGTGATCTACACCTCGGGTTCGACCGGTTTGCCGAAAGGCGTGATGATCGAACACCGCAACACGGTGAATTTCCTGACTTGGGCGCATCGTTCATTCGACGGTGTCACATTGGCTAAAACCCTGTTCGCGACCTCGCTGAACTTCGACCTGGCGGTCTACGAATGCTTCGCGCCGCTGACCTCGGGCGGCAGCATCAATGTCGTGACCAACGTATTAGAACCGCGAGACGACATCACCCTGATTAACACCGTGCCTTCAGCACTCAAGGCGTTACTGGAATCCGGCGGACTCAGCAAAAGCGTGCACACAGTCAACGTCGCCGGTGAAGCGCTAAAAAGAAGCTTGGTCGAAAACCTGTTCGAACAGACCAGCGTTCAGCGCCTGTGCAACCTCTACGGCCCTTCGGAAACCACCACGTACTCAAGTTGGGTATCAATGGACCGCGAAGACGGTTTCGCCGCCCACATCGGCAAACCCGTGGCCAACACCCAGTTCTACCTGCTAGATGAACATCAACAACCGGTTCCATTGGGCGTCCCCGGCGAAATCTACATCGGCGGCGCCGGCGTGGCGCGCGGTTACCTGAACCGCGACGACCTCACCGCCGAACGCTTCCTCACCGACCCATTCCGCACTAACGCCCGCATGTATCGTACCGGCGACCTAGGCCGTTACCTGAAAGACGGCAACATCGAGTACCTCGGCCGCAACGACGATCAGGTCAAAATCCGTGGCTTCCGCATCGAACTCGGCGAGATCGAAGCCAAACTCACCCAACACGAGGACATCCACGAAACCGTCATCCTCGCCCGCGAAGACGTGCCCGGCGAAAAACGCCTGGTCGCCTATTACACCGCCCGGGCAACCCTCGACATCGACGCATTACGCCGCCATCTGCAAGCGCAACTCCCGGACTACATGATCCCGGCGGCCTACGTGCATCTCGACAACTTGCCGCTGACCCCCAACGGCAAACTCGACCGCAAGGCGCTGCCGGCACCCGACAGCAGCGCGTATTCCACCCGTCACTATGAAGCCCCGGTGGGCGACATCGAGACGAAACTCGCGGTGCTGTGGGCCGAGCTGCTGAAGGTCGAACGGGTGGGGCGCCATGACCACTTCTTTGAACTCGGCGGGCATTCGCTGTTGGCGGTCAGCCTGATCGAGCGCATGCGTCAGGACAACATGGAGGCCGATGTCCGCGTGCTGTTCGGTGCGCCGACACTCGCGTCGGTGGCGGCCGCCGTGGGCCAGGTGCAACGGGTCGACGTGCCGCTGACGACCATCCCCGCGCTCACGCGCAAACGCCGTATCTGATTGATCCGCGATCCCGATCCGATGGGGTTCTCCCATCGGATTGCCGGCCTCCGCACAAATCTGCAGCGCTCGACGCCGGGGCTTGTCCCTGCTTCCCATGACAGACATTCAGCCCCGAATGTTCTAATTTTTTCGACCAGTAAAGGGCGTCATTGCTGCGAGTAGACCACTCCCGATCAGCGATCGCTTTTGACCCGATATTCATTCAAAGCCCTGACCCAAGCGCCGCCCTCGGCCCCTGAAACGCTGCCGATTCCCGCGTTCAGGCGCCACGCCGTATCTGAAAAGCACAATTTTCATCGTCAACCACCCCCGAATTCACACAGCAGGTTCTTCGATGCAATTCAGCGATTTGATGGCCGTTCTTTCTCTGCACCCGATCCGTCTTCAACTGGATGATGGCGACCTTGTGATCCTGGGCGATGACGAAGGGCTGGACAGCGCGCTGTGGGACAGTCTTGGCCTCCACAAGAACGAATTGATCGCGCTGGTGACGAGAAATGGCGGTGACTGGCTCAGCCCGGCGTTCCGCATCACCCCGGACATGCTGCCCCTGGCCAGCCTCAGTCAGGCGGAAATCGACCGCATCGTCGAAACCGTGCCCGGCGGCGCCGGCAATGTGCAGGACATCTATCCGCTGGCGCCGTTGCAGGAAGGCATTCTTTACCATCACCTCGCCGCCGAGCAGGGCGACCCGTACGTGTTGCAGGCGCTGTTCGGCGCCGAGCAACGTTCGCACCTCGAAAACTTTACCCAGGCCTTGCAAGGCGTGATCGATCGCCATGACATCCTGCGCACTTCGGTAGTGTGGGAAGGGCTCGACGAGCCGGTGCAAGTGGTCTGGCACGCGGCAACCCTGCCTTTGGAAGAGTTAGCGCTCGACCCGGCACACGGCGACATCCTCGCGCAACTGCGTGAACGCTTCGATACCCGCCAGCATCGTCTGGATGTGGGCCAGGCGCCGCTGATGCGCCTGGTCTGCGCCCAGGACCTTGAGCACAAGCGTTGGGTCGCGATTCTGTTGTTCCACCACATGGCCCTGGATCACGCGGCACTGGAACTGGTGCAGCACGAAATGCAGGCCTTCCTGCTCGGCGAAGGCGACGCCTTGCCCGCCGCGATGCCGTTTCGTAACTACGTGGCGCAGGTTCGGCTGGGTGTTGGCCGCGATGCGCATGAGGCGTTTTTCCGCGACATGCTGGGCGAGGTCGATGAACCGACCCTGCCATTCGGTTTGGCCGGTGTGCCTGAACTCGACCCGGTCATCGAAGAGGTGCATCTGACGGTCGATGCCTCGCTCAGCTTGCGCCTGCGCGCCCAGGCCCGGCAGTTGGGCGTGAGCGCCGCGAGCCTGCATCACTTGGCGTGGGCGCGGGTGTTGGGCTGTGTTTCGGGACGTGAAGACGTGGTGTTCGGCACCGTGCTGATGGGCCGGATGCAGGGCGGCGATGGTTCGGATCGGGCCTTGGGCATGTTCATCAACACCCTGCCGCTGCGGGTCAAACTGGCCGGGCAGGGCGCGCGCGACAGCGTCAAAGCCACGCATGCCGACCTGGCGGCGCTGCTCGGGCATGAACACGCCTCGCTGGCACTGGCCCAGCGTTGCAGCGGGGTGCCGGCACCGGCGCCGTTGTTCGGTTCGCTGCTCAATTATCGCCACAGTGGCACCGCACAAGTGCCGACCACCGATTCGCTGAAAGCGTGGGCGGGTTTGCAGTCGCTGGGCGGTGAAGAACGTACCAACTACCCGCTGACCTTGTCGGTGGACGACCTGGGCGAAGGCTTCAGCCTGAGTGTGCTGGCGTTGGCCGAGATCGGCGCGCAGCGGGTCGGCGATTACATGCTGACCGCGCTGGCGGGACTGGCACGGGCGCTGGAACAGACGCCGGAGTTGCCGCTGCATGAGCTGTTGGTTTTGCCGGACGCCGAGCGTCAGCACGTGTTGCTGGATTTCAATGCGACCACGCGCAGCTATCCGCAGGACCAGACCGTGCATGGGCTGTTTGAAGCGCAGGTCCTGGCTCATCCTGATGCGACAGCGGCGATCCACGACGGGCAACGCCTGACGTATCGTGAACTCAACGCCAGGGCCAATGGCCTAGCCCATTACCTTGTCGACCTCGGCGTGCGGCCGGGCGAATCCGTGGCGATTCTGCTGGAGCGTTCCCTTGAATTGCTGATCAGCCAATTGGCGATCCTGAAATGCGCGGCGGTGTATGTGCCGCTGGACATCAGTGCGCCGATTGAGCGCCAGGATTTCATGGTGCAGGACAGCGCGGCACGAATGGTGCTGACGTTGAGCACGGAATCGGTGCCCGAAGGCGCTCGGCGCGTGGACCTGGACACCGTTTTGCTCGATGACTTGGCCGCTGACCTGCACCTGCCACAGTCCAGCGAATCGCCGGCTTACATCATGTACACCTCGGGTTCAACCGGCACGCCGAAGGGCGTTTTGGTCCCGCACCGGGCGATCAACCGACTGGTGATCAACAACGGCTACGCGGACTTCAACGCCGAGGATCGCGTGGCGTTTGCCTCGAACCCGGCGTTCGACGCCAGCACCCTCGACGTCTGGGCTCCGTTGCTCAATGGCGGTTGTGTGGTGATCGTCGAGCAGGATGTGTTGTTGTCCCAGGAACGTTTCCGCGCGCTGTTGCTGGAGCAAAAGATCAGCGTGTTGTGGATGACGGCAGGTCTATTTCATCAATACGCCGCCGGTTTGATGTCGGTATTCGGTCAGTTGCGTTACCTGATCGTCGGCGGCGACGTGCTCGATCCCGCCGTGATCAGCCGCGTCTTGAAAGAAGGCGCGCCGCAGCACCTGCTCAACGGCTACGGCCCGACGGAAGCGACCACGTTCACAACGACTTATGAAATCAACGCCGTGGGCGAGGGCAGCATTCCGATTGGTCGCCCGGTCGGCAACACCCGGGTTTATGTGCTGGACGCCTGGCAGCGGCCAGTGCCCGTCGGTGTGGCGGGCGAGTTGTATATCGGTGGCGACGGCGTGGCCAACGGGTATTTGAACCGTCCAGAGTTGACCGCCGAGAAGTTTGTCGCCGACCCGTTCAGCGCAGACCCAAGCGCTTTGCTTTATCGAACCGGTGACCTGGCGTGTTGGCTGGCGGACGGCAATGTGGAATACCTGGGTCGCAATGACGACCAGGTCAAGATCCGTGGTTTCCGCGTCGAACTGGGCGAAATCGAAGCCCGATTGAGCGAATGCGCGGGTGTGAAAGACGCCGTGGTGCTGGCGCGTCAGGACGAATCGGGCCCCAAACGTCTGGTCGGTTATGTGATTGTCGAGCCGGGCATGAGCCTGTCAGCGCAGGACTTACGCGCCGAACTGATCGCCTCGCTGGCCGAGTACATGGTGCCAAGTGCCTTCGTGGTGCTGGAAAGCTTCCCGCTGACCGCCAACGGCAAGCTCGACCGCCGCGCGCTGCCGGCCCCTGATGCAGACGCTTATGCCAGTCGCGAGTACGAAGCGCCACAAGGTGAAGTCGAGGAAATCCTCGCACGCCTGTGGGCTGATGTGCTCAAGGTGGAACGCGTGGGTCGTCACGACCACTTCTTCGAGCTCGGCGGCCATTCGCTGCTGGCGGTGACGCTGATTGAGAGGATGCGTCAGGCCGAATTGAGCGCTGATGTACGCATTCTGTTCAGCCAACCGACATTGGCGGCACTCGCCGCTGCTGTGGGTAGCGGTAAAGAAGTCAGCGTTCCCGAGAATCTGATTCCGCTGGACTGCGCGCACATCACCCCGGACCTGCTGCCCCTCGCCACTCTGACTCAGGACACCATCGACCGTATCGTCGCCACCGTCCCTGGCGGCGCGCGTAATGTGCAGGATATTTATCCGCTGGCGCCGTTGCAGGAAGGCATCCTCTATCACCATTTGGCCGCCGAGCAGGGCGACCCGTACGTGCTGCAAACGCAGTTCGCCTTTGAAAATCAGGAACGCCTCGATGCGTTCATTCAAGCGTTGCAGGTGGTGATCGATCGCCACGACATCCTCCGCACCGGCGTGGTGTGGGAGGGTCTGGAGTCCCCGGCCCAAGTGGTCTGGCGCGAGGCGAAGTTGCACCTTGAGGCAGTCGACCTCGATCCGGCGGCCGGCGATGCCGTAGCGCTGTTGAGCCAGCGACTCGATCCTCGTCATCACCGACTCGACGTTAGCCAGGCCCCGATGATGCGGTTGGCTTACGCGCAGGATGAAGCCAATCAGCGCATTGTCGCGACGCTGTTGTTCCACCACATGGCGCTGGACCACACCGCCATGGAAGTGGTGCAGCACGAGATGCAGGCGTACTTGCAGGGTGAAGCGGATCAACTCACCGACGCCGTGCCGTATCGCAACTATGTGGCCCAGGCGCGCCTTGGCGTCAGTCGTGAAGAACACGAAGCGTTTTTCCGCGAGATGCTTGGCGATATCGATGAGCCGACGCTGCCGTTCGGTTTACAGGATGTGCAGGGCGATGGCCGGGATATCGAAGAACATGCGCGGTTTGTCGAGACTGCGCTGGACCTGCGACTGCGGGCACAGGCGCGTCAGCTCGGTGTGAGCGCGGCGAGCCTTGTCCACCTGGCGTTTGCCCAGGTGCTGGGCAAGGTGTCGAGCAAGCAGGACGTGGTGTTCGGTACGGTGCTGATGGGCCGGATGCAGGGCGGCGACGGCGCCGACCGCGCGCTGGGGATGTTCATCAATACCCTGCCGTTGCGCGTGGATGTCGGCGCCCAAGGGGTGAAGGCCGGAGTCAAGGCGACCCATGCAAGGCTGACTGCGTTGCTCGGTCATGAGCATGCCTCGCTGGCATTGGCCCAGCGTTGCAGTGGCGTGACCGCACCGACGCCGCTGTTCAGCGCGCTGCTCAACTATCGCCACAGTGCGACGGACGCGGTATCGGCCCAGGCCGTGGACGCGTGGCGTGGGATGCAAGTGTTGAGTGGTGAGGAACGCACCAACTATCCGCTGACGTTGAACGTGGATGATTTGGGTAATGGCTTCAAGTTGACGGTGTTGGTGGCCGCGCAGGTCGGGGCGCAGCGGGTTTGCGCGTATATGCAGGCGGCGCTGGAAGGATTGGTGTTGGCGCTGGAGCAGACGCCGCAGGCTGCGTTGTATCGGTTGCCGATATTGCCGGCGTCGGAGCGGGAGCAGGTGTTGGTCGGGTTCAATGCGACTGAGGCTGTGTATCCGTTGGACGAGACGGTTCATGGGTTGTTTGAGGCGCAGGTAGAGCGCACGCCGGATGCGGTGGCGGTGGTTTATGGCGAGCAACGGTTGAGTTATCGCGAGCTGAATGAGCGGGCGAACCGCTTGGCGCATTATCTGCGCGGGCAGGGCGTGCGGCCGGATTCGCGGGTGGCGATTTGTGTAGAGCGTAGTGCCGACATGGTCGTCGGGTTGCTGGCGATTTTGAAGGCGGGCGGGGGTTATGTGCCGCTGGATCCGGCTTATCCGTTGGATCGGATTGCCTACATGCTTGAGGACAGCGCACCGGCCGTGGTGTTGGCGCAGACCGCAACGCTGGGGCTTCTGAGTGAAGCTTCGATGCCGGTTATCGATCTGGATAGCGGCATCTGGCAGGACGAATCCGTCGCCAATCCTTCGATTGAAGGCCTGACATCGGCGCATCTGGCGTATGTGATCTACACCTCCGGTTCAACCGGTTTGCCGAAAGGCGTGATGATCGAACACCGCAACACCGTGAACTTCCTGACGTGGGCGCATCGTTCATTCGATGACGCCACGTTGTCGAAAACCCTGTTCTCCACCTCGTTGAACTTCGACTTGGCAGTCTATGAGTGCTTTGCACCGTTGACGTCCGGCGGCAGCATCGATGTCGTCACTAATGTGCTGGAACTGCGAGATGACATCACGCTGATCAACACTGTGCCGTCGGCGCTCAAGGCGTTGCTGGAGTCCGGCGGACTCAGCAAAAACGTGCACACGGTGAACGTCGCTGGTGAAGCGCTCAAACGCAGCCTCGTGGAAAACCTGTTCGAACAAACCGGCGTCCAGCGCCTGTGCAACCTCTACGGCCCTTCGGAAACCACAACCTACTCAAGTTGGGTATCAATGGACCGCGAAGATGGTTTTGCGGCGCACATCGGCAAACCGGTAGCTAACACCCAGTTCTACCTGCTGGATGAACATCAACAACCGGTTCCACTGGGCGTGCCGGGCGAAATCTACATCGGCGGCGCTGGCGTAGCGCGGGGTTACCTGAACCGCGACGACCTGACTGCCGAACGTTTTCTTAACGATCCATTCCGCACCAACGCCCGCATGTACAAAACCGGCGACCTGGGCCGCTACCTGCCAGATGGCAACATCGAATACCTCGGCCGCAACGACGACCAAGTCAAAATCCGCGGCTTCCGCATCGAACTGGGCGAGATCGAAACCAAACTCGCCCAACACCCCGACATCAACGAAGCCACTGTCCTGGCCCGCGAAGACGTGCCGGGCGAAAAACGCCTGGTCGCCTATTACACCGCACAAGCATCGCTGGACATCGACGCACTCCGCCGCCACCTGCAAACCCAACTCCCGGACTACATGATCCCGGCAGCCTACGTCCATCTCGACAAACTGCCGCTAACCCCCAACGGCAAACTCGACCGCAAAGCCCTGCCAGCCCCGGACTCCGCAGCCGTCATCACCCGCGCCTACGAAGCCCCGGTCGGCGAAGTCGAAATTGCCCTCGCACACATCTGGCAAGACCTGCTCGGCCTGCCGCAAGTCGGCCGTCACGACCATTTCTTCGAACTCGGCGGCCACTCCCTGCTGGCCGTCAGCCTGATCGGGCGCATGCGCCAACTCGACCTGTCGGCGGACATCCGCGTGCTGTTCGGCCAGCCAACCCTGGCCGCGCTTGCCGCAGCGGTGGGTGGCAGCAGCGAAATCGTGGTGCCAGCGAACAATATTCGCCTGGGCTGCACGCACATCACCCCGGACATGCTGACCCTGGTCAAACTTGACCAGGACGCCATCGACCGCATCGTCGCCAGCGTCTCGGGCGGCGCGCGCAACGTGCAGGACATCTACCCGCTGGCGCCGTTGCAAGAAGGCATTCTTTACCATCACATCGCCGCGTCTCAGGGCGACCCCTATGTACTCAAAGCCACGTTCACCGTTGCCGATCGCGAGCGGTTGGACGCCTTCGCCCATGCCCTGCAAAGCGTCATCGACCGCCACGACATCCTCCGCACTTCGGTGGTGTGGCAGGGCCTCGACGAGCCGGTGCAAGTGGTGTGGCGCAAGGCGCAACTGGCGGTTGAGGAAATCAAGTTCGACGCCGGCGAAGGCGAGATTGCTGATCGCTTGCGCGCAGAATTCGACACCCTGCATTACCGTCTCGACATGCAACAGGCGCCGCTGATGCGCATCGTGTTCAGCCAGGACGTCCCCAACCAGCGTTGGGTCGCCATGCTGTTGTTCCACCACATGGCCCTCGATCACGTGGCGCTGGAAGTGGTGCAGCAGGAAATGCAGGCGCATTTGCTCGGTCAATCCGAGCACCTCGGCGATGCGGTGCCGTATCGCAATTACGTGGGCCAGGCGCGTCTGGGTGTCAGCCGCGAAGAACACGAAGCCTTCTTCCGCGACATGCTCGGCGATATCGACGAGCCGACGCTGCCGTTCGGTTTGCAGGATGTGCGCGGCGATGGCAGCGACATCGAAGAGTCCGCGCTGGACCTCAGCGCCGACCTGAGCCGCCGTCTGCGCGCCCAGGCCCGTCAGTTGGGCGTGAGCGCCGCGAGCCTGCATCACCTGGCCTGGGCGCAAGTGCTGGGCCGGGTGTCGGGTCGTGAAGACGTGGTGTTCGGCACTGTTTTGATGGGCCGGATGCAGGGCGGCGAGGGCGCCGAACGGGCGCTGGGCATGTTCATCAACACCTTGCCGCTGCGGGTCAGCCTCGGCGAACTTGGTGTACGCGACGGGGTAAAAGCCACCCACGCGCGGTTGAGCGGTTTGCTGGGGCACGAACATGCCTCGCTGGCCCTGGCCCAGCGTTGCAGCGGGGTGGTCGCGCCATTGCCGTTGTTCAGTGCTTTGCTCAATTACCGCCACAGCTCCGTCCAAGCGCATTCAAGCGAAACCCTGACGGCGTGGGAGGGGATCGAATCCCTGAGCAACGAAGAACGCACCAACTACCCGCTGACCCTGTCGGTGGACGATCTCGGTGAAGGCTTCCGCGTGACCGCGCTGGCCATGCCGCAAATCGGTGCCGAGCGTATTTGCGCCTATCTGAATATTGCGCTGGAGCAGTTGGTCGATGCCCTGGAGCAGGCGCCGCACACCGCGCTGCTCAGCCTGCCGATCCTGCCGCCCACCGAGCGCGAGCAACTGCTGGTGGGCTTCAACGCCACGACGCGCAGCTATCCGCAGGACCAGACCGTTCATGCATTGTTCGAAGCGCAGGTCCACGCCCAGCCAGAGGCCACAGCGGCAGTCCACGACACGCAAAGCCTGACCTACAACGAACTCAATACCCGGGCCAATCAACTGGCCCACCACCTGATTGGCCTCGGCGTACAACCGGGGGATCGCGTGGCGATTCTGCTGGAGCGCTCCCTTGAGCTGCCGATCAGCCAGTTGGCGATCCTCAAATGTGCGGCGGTCTATGTGCCTCTGGACTTCAGCGCACCCACCGAACGTCAAGGCTTCATGGTGCAGGACAGCGGGGCACGAATGGTGCTCACGTTGAGCACAACCACGGTGCCCGTAGACGCGAAGCGCGTGGATCTGGACAGCGTAACCCTCGATAACCTGACCACGGACCCGCAACTGCCACAGTCCAGCGAATCGCCGGCCTACATCATGTACACCTCGGGCTCGACCGGCACGCCAAAGGGCGTTTTGGTCCCGCACCGCGCCATCAACCGCTTGGTGATCAACAACGGTTACGCGGAATTCAATGCCGAGGATCGCGTGGCGTTTGCCTCGAACCCGGCCTTCGACGCCAGCACCCTCGACGTCTGGGCGCCACTGCTCAATGGCGGTTGCGTGGTGATCGTTGGGCAAGACGTGTTGCTCTCGCAAGAACGCTTCAGCGCATTGCTGTTGGAGCAAAAAATCAGCGTGTTGTGGATGACGGCAGGTCTGTTCCATCAATACGCCGCCGGTTTGATGTCGGTATTCGGCCAGTTGCGCTACCTGATCGTCGGTGGCGACGTGCTCGATCCCGCCGTGATCAGTCGTGTATTGAAAGAAGGCGCGCCGCAGCACCTGCTTAACGGCTACGGCCCGACGGAAGCGACCACGTTCTCCGCGACTTACGAAATCAAGAAAGCAGGCGAGGGCAGCATTCCGATTGGTCGCCCGGTGGGCAATACACGGCTTTACCTGCTGGACCCACAGGGCAATCCGGTGCCGATTGGCGTCGCGGGCGAGTTGTATATTGGTGGCGACGGCGTGGCCAAGGGGTATTTGAACCGTCCCGAGCTGACTGCCGAGAAGTTTGTGGTGGACCCGTTCAGCACTGCGCCGCAAGCCTTGCTTTACCGCACTGGCGACCTCGGTCGCTGGCTGCCGGATGGCAATGTCGAATACCTCGGCCGTAACGACGACCAGGTGAAAATCCGTGGTTTCCGTATCGAACTCGGCGAGATCGAGGCGCGATTGGGCCAGTGTGCCGGCGTGAAAGACGCCGTGGTGCTGGCACGCCAGGACGAATCGGGACCAAAACGCCTGGTCGGTTATGTGATCGCCGAACCGGGCAACACCCTGTCGGTACAGGACCTGCGCGCCGAACTGGCCGCCTCACTGGCCGACTACATGGTGCCCAGCGCCTTCGTGGTGCTGGACCTGTTCCCGCTGACCGCCAACGGCAAGCTCGACCGCCGCGCATTGCCCACCCCGGACGCAGACGCCTACGCCAGTCGCGAGTACGAAGCACCGCAAGGCGAAGTCGAGGAAACCCTCGCACGCCTGTGGGCCGACGTGCTCAAGGTCGAACGCGTCGGTCGTCACGACCACTTCTTCGAACTTGGCGGTCATTCGCTGCTGGCGGTGACGTTGATCGAGCGCATGCGCCAGGCCGAATTGAGCGCCGATGTGCGCGTGCTGTTCAGCCAGCCGACCCTGGCCGCATTGGCCGCGGCGATCGGCAGCGGCAAGGAAATAACGGTTCCGGCCAACCTGATTCCGCTGAACTGCGAACACATCACCCCGGACTTGCTGCCTCTCGCCACGCTCACTCAGGAAACCATCGACCGCATCGTCGCCACCGTCCCCGGCGGTTCGCGCAATGTGCAGGACATCTACCCGCTGGCGCCGCTGCAGGAAGGCATCCTTTATCACCACTTGGCCGCCGAGCAGGGCGACCCGTACGTGCTGCAAACACAATTCGCCTTCGACAGCCGTGAGCGTTTCGACGCATTCGTCCAGGCCTTGCAGGTGGTTATCGGGCGTCATGACATTCTGCGCACCTCGGTGGTCTGGGAGGGGCTCGACGAACCGGTGCAAGTGGTATGGCGCGGCGTCCTGCTGACCCCGGAACACATCGAACTCGACCCGGCCGCCGGCGATATTTCCGCACAGCTGGGCAGCCGTTTCGATGCGCGGCATTACCGCCTCGACCTGCGTCACGCGCCCCTCATGCATCTGGCGTACGCCCACGATGCAGCGCAAAACCGCTGGGTCGCGATCCTGCTGTTCCACCATTTGGCGCTGGACCACACCGCGCTGGACGTGATGCAGCACGAAATGCAACTGCACCTGCTGGGTCAGGACGATAAGCTCGGCGAAGCGATGCCGTACCGCAACTATGTGGCCCAGGCGAAATTCGGTCTGAGTGCCGACGATCACGAAGCGTTCTTCCGCGAGATGCTTGGCGAAGTCGATGAACCGACACTGCCATTCGGATTACAGGATGTGCAGGGCGACGGGCATGGCATCGACGAGGCCCGCCAACCGGTGGATCTGGCGCTGTCCAAACGCCTGCGAACCCAGGCGCGACAGCTCGGTGTGAGCGCGGCGAGCCTGGTGCACCTGGCTTGGGCGCAAGTGCTGGGCAAGGTGTCCGGCAAACAGGACGTGGTGTTCGGCACCGTACTGCTGGGCCGTTTGCAAGCCGGCGACGGTGCGGACCGGGCGTTGGGGATGTTCATCAACACCTTGCCGCTGCGGGTGGATGTCGGTGCCCAAGGCGTGAAAGCCGGGGTCAAGGCGACCCATGCGCGGCTGACCGCGTTGCTCGGCCACGAACACGCGTCACTGGCCCTGGCCCAGCGTTGCAGCGGTGTGACCGCACCGACGCCGCTGTTCAGTGCGTTGCTCAACTACCGGCACAGCGCTGGCGAAGTCAGCGAGGAAGCCTTGTCCGCGTGGCAAGGCATCGCGGCGCTCGGCGGTGATGAACGCACCAACTACCCATTGACCCTGAACGTCGACGACTTGGGCGAAGCCTTCCACCTGACTGCTTTGGTTGCCCAGCCGATCGGCGCCGAGCGTATTTGCGCCTATATGCAAGTCGCGCTGGAGAATCTGGTCGCCGCGCTGGAAACCGCGCCGCACACGCCACTGCAAGCGTTGACCGTGCTGCCAGCCGCCGAGCGTCAGCAACTGCTCGACACCTGGAACACCACCGACGTCGTCTATGAACATGACGCGTTGATCCACCACCAATTCGAAGCCCGGGCCGCCGCGCAGCCCGACGCCGTGGCGGTGGTCTATGAAGACCTGAGCCTGACCTACGGCGAACTCAACGCCCGCGCCAATCAGATGGCCCACCGTTTGCTCGCACTCGGTGTGCGCCCGGATGATCGGGTGGCGATCTGCGTCGAGCGTGGTCTGGAAATGATTGTCGGTTTGCTGGGCATCCTAAAGTCCGGCGCCGGTTACGTGCCACTGGACCCGGCTTACCCGGCCGAGCGCATCGCCTACATGCTCTACGACAGCGCCCCGGTGGCACTGCTGACTCAACTGCCGTTGCGCGATCAACTGCCGCAAATGAACATCCCGACGCTGCTGCTCGACCTGATCGAAGCCAGCCACGAAGCGCCGCCCGCGCAACACAACCCTGACGTTGCGGGCCTGACCTCGGCGAACCTGGCCTATGTGATCTACACCTCTGGCTCCACCGGCCTGCCCAAAGGCGTGATGATCGAACACCGCAACGTCGCGCGGCTGTTCTCGGCGACCCAGCCGTGGTTCAACTTCGGCGCGCAAGATGTGTGGGCGCTGTTCCATTCCTTCGCTTTCGACTTCTCGGTCTGGGAAATCTGGGGCGCGCTGACCCACGGCGGCCAGTTGCTGGTGGTGCCGCAACTGGTTAGCCGCTCGCCACAATACTGCTACGCACTGTTGTGCGAAGCCGGCGTGACCATCCTCAACCAGACGCCGAGCGCCTTCCGCCAGTTGATTGCGGCCCAGGGCGAAATCGACCTGAGCCACAGCCTGCGCCAGGTGATCTTCGGTGGCGAAGCCCTGGAAACCGGGATTCTCAAGCCGTGGTATGCCCGAGCGCAGAACGCGCAAACGCAACTGGTCAACATGTACGGCATCACCGAAACCACGGTGCACGTGACCTATCGCGCACTCGACGCGGCGGATGCGCAACTGATCGGCGTGAGCCCGATTGGCGGGCGCATTCCCGACTTGCAACTGTACGTACTGGATACCCAGCGTGAGCCAGTACCGGTCGGCGTGATCGGTGAAATGTACGTCGGCGGTGCAGGCGTGGCGCGGGGTTACTTGAACCGCGACGAACTCACCGCCGAACGCTTCCTCGACAACCCGTTCAGCGCCGAACCAGGCGCGCGGATGTACCGCACCGGTGACCTCGGCCGCTGGCTGGCGGACGGCAGCGTCGAATACCTGGGTCGCAACGATGACCAAGTGAAAATCCGCGGTTTCCGCATCGAACTGGGCGAGATCCAGGCCAAACTCGCCGCGTGCAAAGGTGTGCGCGAAGCCGTGGTGCTGGCCCGTCAGGACACCGGCGACAAACGCCTGGTGGCATATGTGATTGCCAAGGAAGGCGAGCAACTGACGGCCGCCGAACTGCGCGCCGAGCTGCTCGAAACGCTGGCCGACTACATGGTGCCGAGTGCCTTCGTGACGCTCACATCATTCCCGCTGACCACCAACGGCAAGCTCGACCGTCAGGCGCTGCCGGTGCCGGACCAATCCTCGGTGGTGAGCCGCGCCTATGAGGCTCCGCAAGGCGAAGTTGAAATTGCCATCGCGAAAATCTGGCAAGAGCTGCTGCAACTGGAGCAGGTCGGGCGCCACGACCACTTCTTTGAACTGGGCGGGCACTCGTTGCTGGCGGTGAAGTTGATCGAACGCATGCGTCAGGTTGATCTGGCGGCTGATGTGCGTGTGCTGTTCGGTCAACCGACTCTCGCGGCACTCGCCGCAGCGGTTGGCGGCACCGTTGAAATCGTGGTGCCGGCCAATGCGATCCCGGACGACTGCACGCGCATCACCCCGGACATGTTGCCGCTGGCGACGCTGACCCAGGATGAAATCGACCGCGTAGTGGCGGCGACTCCCGGTGGCGTGGCCAATGTGCAGGACATCTATGCGCTGGCGCCGTTGCAGGAGGGGATTCTGTATCACCACCTCGCGGCGGAGAAAGGCGATCCGTACCTGCAATTCGCGATGTTTTCCTTCGACACTCGCGAGCGCTTGAACATCTTTGCCAACGCGCTGCAAGGCGTGGTTTCGCGGCACGACATTTTGCGCACCGGCGTGGTCTGGGAAGGCCTGGACGAACCGGTGCAAGTGGTCTGGCGTGCGGCTCAGTTGGGTCTGGACGAGATTGTGCTGGACCCGGCGGCGGGCGATATCGCTGAGCAACTGCGTGAACGCCTCGACCCACGGCATTACCGCCTGGACATTCGTCAGGCGCCGATGATGCGCATCGGTTACGCCGAAGACCCGGTGAATAACCGCTGGATCGGCATGCTGCTATTCCACCACATGGTCGACGACGCGACTTCGCTGGGCATGCTCACGGCGGAAATCGAAGCGCACATGCTCGGTCAGGAGCACCTGCTGGGCACTTCGGTGCCGTACCGCAACTATGTGGCCCAGGCACGCCTGGGTATCAGCCGCGAAGACCATGAAGTGTTCTTCCGCGACATGCTCGGCGACATCGACGAGCCGACGCTGCCGTTCGGCCTGCAGGATGTGCAGGGCGAAGGACGCGATATCGAAGAAGTCCGACAGGTTGTGGATGCGGTGCTGAGCAAACGTCTGCGAGCGCAGGCCCGTCAGCTTGGCGTGAGTGCCGCGAGCGTCTATCACCTGGCGTGGGCGCAGGTGCTGGCCAGCGTTTCGGGCAAGGACGATGTGGTGTTCGGCACGGTGCTGTTGGGCCGGATGCAGGGCGGCGAGGGCGCCGATCGGGCGCTGGGCATGTTCATCAACACCTTGCCGCTGCGCGTCAGCCTCGGCGCACAAGGTGTGCGCGCCGGGATCAAGGCGACCCATGAGCGCCTGACCGCGTTGCTCGGTCACGAACATGCGTCGCTGGTACTCGCCCAGCGTTGCAGCGGCGTGACCGCGCCGACGCCGTTGTTCAGTGCATTGCTCAATTACCGTCACCTCGGCACCCGCGCGGTGTCGACTGAAGCCATTGCTGTCTGGGACGGCATCGAGGCGCTGGAAGGCGAAGAACGCACCAACTATCCGCTGTCATTGTCGGTGGATGACCTCGGTGAAGGCTTCAACCTGACGGTCATGGCCTCGGCACAGATTGGCGCCGGGCGCGTGTGTGGCTACATGCATTCGGTGCTGGAAAATCTGGTCGAGGCGCTGGAGCAAAACCCGCAAGCGCCGTTGCATGGTTTGAAAATCCTGCCAGCGGCCGAGCGTTCGCAGTTGCTGGAAACGTGGAACGCGCCGGTTGGCGAATACGCCAGCGAGCACACGGTCCATGCTTTGTTTGAAGCCAGGGCGGCGGCGCAGCCTGATGCCGTGGCGGTGGTGTTTGAAGAATTGACCCTGACTTACGGCGAACTCAACGCCCGGGCCAACCAGGTCGCCCATCACCTGATCGGGTTGGGTATTCGCCCGGATGATCGGGTTGCGATTTGTGTTGAGCGCGGTCTGGAGATGATCGTCGGGTTGCTGGGGATCCTGAAGTCCGGCGCCGGTTATGTGCCGCTGGACCCGGCTTATCCGCAGGATCGCATTAGCTACCTGCTGGAAGACAGCACGCCGGTTGCGGTGTTGGCTCAAGCCTCCACGCGGTGGTTGCTGGAGGCGGTCGTGGTGCCGGTGGTTGATCTTGATGGCGAGAGCTGGCAGGGCGAATCCGTCACCAATCCTGATGTTGAAGGCCTGACGTCTGCGCATCTGGCCTACGTGATCTACACCTCCGGTTCGACCGGTCTGCCAAAGGGCGTGATGGTTGAACACCGCAACGTTGCGCGCTTGTTCTCGGCGACTGAGGCGTGGTTCAACTTCGGCCCGCAGGACGTCTGGGCCTTGTTCCACTCGTTTGCTTTCGACTTCTCGGTCTGGGAAATCTGGGGCGCGCTGATCTATGGCGGGCGTTTGCTGGTGGTGCCGCAACTGGTCAGCCGTTCCCCGGCGGATTGTTATGCGTTGCTGTGTGAGGCCGGCGTCACGGTGCTGAACCAGACGCCTAGCGCGTTCCGGCAGTTGATTGCCGCTCAGGACACGACGGCGCACAGTCTGCGCCAGGTGATTTTTGGCGGTGAAGCGCTGGAAACCGGGATTCTCAAGCCTTGGTATGCCCGTGCGCAGAACGCGCAAACGCAACTGGTCAACATGTACGGTATCACCGAAACCACGGTGCACGTAACCTATCGTCCATTGACCGCCACCGACGCGTTATTGGTCGGCGTCAGCCCGATTGGCGGGCGCATTCCCGATCTGCAACTGTATGTGCTCGACGCCCGGCGCGAGCCGGTGCCGGTCGGCGTGGTTGGCGAAATGTACGTCGGCGGTGCCGGTGTGGCTCGGGGTTACCTGAACCGCCCTGAACTCAATAACGAACGCTTTATCCCCGACATTTTCAGCGGCCGTGCCGATGCGCGGTTGTATCGCACGGGTGACCTCGGCCGCTGGCTGGCGGACGGCACGGTTGAGTACCTGGGGCGTAACGACGACCAGGTGAAGATCCGTGGTTTCCGCATCGAACTGGGTGAAATCGAGGCGAAACTCGCGGCTTGTGAGGATGTGCGTGAAGCCGTGGTCATCGCTCGTGAAGACGAACCGGGTGACAAACGTCTGGTGGCCTACGTGATTGCCGATCAGGACGTGCAGTTGTCAGCGTCCGACTTGCGCACGCAATTACTGGAGTCTTTGGCTGAATACATGGTGCCCAGCGCCTTCGTGATGCTGTCGGCATTCCCGCTGACCACCAACGGCAAACTCGACCGCAAGGCACTGCCAGCCCCCGATTCAATGGCCTACGCCAGTCGCGAATACGTCGCCCCGCAAGGCGAGATCGAAAGCACCATCGCCGGAATCTGGCAGGACCTGCTGAAGATCGAGCAGATCGGTCGGCATGACAATTTCTTTGAACTGGGCGGGCATTCGCTGCTGGCCGTGAAGCTCATCGAGCGTATGCGCCAGGTTGATCTCGCCGCTGACGTTCGCGTCCTGTTTGGCCAACCAACGCTGGCCGCGCTGGCCGCTGCCGTCGGCGATCAGACCGAAGTGCTGGTGCCGGCGAATCGGATTGCCGAGGATTGCCAACGCATCACCCCGGACATGCTGCCGCTGGCCGATCTCGATCAGCAGGCCATCGACCGTATCGTCTCCACCGTGCCGGGCGGCGTCGCCAACGTGCAGGACATCTATGCGCTGGCGCCGTTGCAGGAAGGGATTTTGTATCACCACCTCGCGGCCACCCAGGGTGACCCTTACGTCTTGCAAGTGCTGTTCGGTTTTGATGATCGTGACCGCGTAGACGCGTTTGCCGAGGCCTTGCAGAGCGTGGTGTCGCGTAACGATATCCTGCGCACCAGCATGGTCTGGCAAGGGCTGGTCGCGCCGGTGCAAGTGGTCTGGCGCCGGGCGCAAATGGTGGTTGAGGAAGTCGCGACCGACCCGGCAGCGGGGGATGTGGTGCAGCAACTGCACGAACGTTTCGACCCGCGTCACTATCGACTGGATATTTCCCAGGCTCCGCTGATGCGGCTGGCCTATGCGCAAGACCCTGCGAATAACCGTTGGGTCGGTATGCTGCTGTTCCACCACATGGCGCTGGACCACACCGCACTTGAAGTGGTGGTGCATGAAATGCAGGCCCATCTGCTGGGCCAGTCTGAGCAACTCGGCGCCGCCGTGCCGTACCGTAATCATGTGGCGCAGGCCCGATTGGGCGTGAGCCGTGAGCAACACGAAACATTCTTCCGCGAGATGCTCGGCGATATCGACGAGCCGACGTTGCCGTTCGGTTTGCAGGATGTGCAGGGCGATGGCAGTGGGGTCGAAGAACAACATCAGATGGTCGATACGGCGCTGGCCGTGCGTTTGCGAGTGCAAGCGCGGCAGCTTGGCGTGAGTGCGGCGAGCCTGGTGCATCTGGCGTGGGCGCAAGTGGTCGGTCGGGTGTCGGGCCGCGAAGAGGTGGTGTTCGGCACCGTACTGATGGGGCGGATGCAAGGCGGCGAGGGCGCTGATCGCGCGCTGGGCATGTTCATCAACACCTTGCCGCTGCGTGTGAGCGTAGGCGCACAAGGTGCGCGCGCCGGGGTCAAGGCGACCCACGCGCAACTCTCGGCCTTGCTCGGGCATGAGCATGCCTCGCTGTCCCTGGCCCAGCGTTGCAGCGGCGTACCGAGTTCATTGCCGTTGTTCAGCACCTTGCTGAACTACCGGCACAGCGCGGGTGAAGCGGTGTCGGATCAGGCGGTTTCGGCCTGGCACGGGATCCAGACCCTGAGCATGGAAGAGCGCACCAACTACCCGTTGTGCCTGAACGTGGACGATCTGGGCGAGGGCTTTATGCTCACCGCGCAGGCCGTTGCCGAGGTGGGGGCGCAGCGGGTTTGCGACTATATGCAGGCGGCGCTGGGTGCGTTGGTTGCGGCGCTGGAGGCCGCGCCGGAGTCGCCGTTGCGTGGGTTGTCGATCATGCCGGTGGCGGAGCGTTTGAAACTGCTGGTTGAGTTCAACGCGACTGAGGCTGCGTATCCGCTGGATCAGACGGTTCATGGGTTGTTTGAGGCGCAGGTTGAGCGCACGCCGGATGCGGTGGCTGTGGTTCATGGCTTGGAACGGTTGAGCTATCGCGAGTTGAATAGTCGCGCTAACCAATTGGCGCATTACCTGCGCGGGCTAGGTGTGAAACCTGATTCGCGAGTGGCGATTTGTGTTGAGCGCTCGGCGGATATGGTCGTTGGGTTGCTGGCGATTTTGAAGGCTGGCGGGGGTTATGTGCCGCTGGATCCGGCTTATCCGCTGGACCGGATTGCCTACATGCTGGAAGACAGCGCGCCGGCCGTGGTGTTGGCGCAGGCCTCCACACTTGGATTGTTGGCCGAAGCTTCGATGCCAGTGATCGATCTCGATAGTGGCATTTGGCAGGACGAATCCGTCTCCAATCCTGTGATTGACGGTCTGACATCGGCGCATCTGGCCTATGTGATTTACACCTCGGGTTCGACCGGTCTGCCGAAAGGCGTGATGATCGAACACCGCAACACGGTGAACTTCCTGACCTGGGCGCATCGTTCGTTCGATGAAGCCACGTTGGCGAAGACGCTGTTCTCGACTTCGTTGAACTTCGACTTGGCGGTCTACGAGTGCTTCGCGCCGCTGACGTCGGGCGGCAGCATTACGGTCGTGAAGAATGTGTTGGAACCGCACCACGACGTCACGCTGATCAACACCGTGCCGTCGGCGCTCAAAGCCTTGCTGGAGTCCGGCGGACTGAGCGCCAATGTGCACACGGTCAACGTCGCCGGTGAAGCGCTCAAACGCAGCCTGGTCGAAAACCTGTTTGAACAAACCAGCGTCCAGCGTCTGTGCAACCTTTACGGCCCTTCGGAAACCACCACTTATTCAAGCTGGGTCTCGATGGATCGCGAGGATGGATTCGCCGCACACATCGGCAAACCCGTGGCCAACACCCAGTTCTACTTGCTGGATGAACACGGTCAGCCTGTGCCACTTGGCGTTGCGGGTGAAATCTACATCGGCGGCGCCGGCGTGGCGCGCGGTTACCTTAACCGCGACGACCTGACTGCAGAGCGCTTCCTCACCGATCCATTCAGCACTAACGGCCGGATGTATAGAACGGGCGATTTGGGCCGCTACCTGCCCGACGGCAACATCGAATACCTGGGCCGCAATGACGATCAGGTCAAAATCCGCGGCTTCCGCATCGAACTCGGCGAGATCGAAGCCAAACTCGCGCAACACGTCGACATTCACGAAGCCGTGGTCCTGGCCCGCGAAGACGTGCCGGGCGATAAACGTTTGGTCGCGTACTACACCGCGCCGCAAACCCTCGACATCGACCAGTTACGCCGTCACCTGCAAACCCAACTGCCGGATTACATGATCCCGGCGGCCTATGTGCACCTCGAGGCGTTGCCGTTGACCCCGAACGGCAAACTCGACCGCAAGGCGTTGCCAGCTCCGGACGCTGCCGCCGTCATTACTCACACCTACGAAGCCCCGGTCGGTGAAGTCGAAATCGCCCTGGCGCAGATCTGGCAAGACCTGCTCGGTCTGCCACAAGTCGGGCGTCAGGACCAGTTCTTCGAACTCGGCGGCCATTCGCTGCTGGCGATCCAGTTGATCTCTCAAGTCCGCCTGCGTCTGGGTGTCGAGTTGGGTCTGGCCGACTTGTTCGCCCAGCCTGAACTCGCCGCACTGGCGCAAGCTGTGGCGCAGGCCAGTCGCAGCACCTTGCCGGAGATCGTCACGGTTTCCCGCGAGGACGACTTGCCGCTGTCCTTCGCCCAGCAACGTTTGTGGTTCCTGGCGCAGATGGAAGGTGGCAGCGCGGCGTATCACATGCCGGCAGGCCTGCGTTTGCGTGGCACGCTGGACACCGATGCCCTGCAACGGGCGCTGGACCGCATCGTGTTCCGTCACGAAGCGCTGCGCACCACCTTCGTCCAGACACAGGGCGAAGAAGCGCTGCAACGCTTCGCTGCGGCAGATTGCGGTTTCACCCTGCATCAGCAGGATTTGCGCGGACAGGCCGCTGCCGAAGCGCAATTGCAGGCTCTGGCGGCTGAAGAAGCCGTCGAATTGTTCGACCTGGAACACGGCCCGTTGATTCGTGGCCGACTGATCCGGCTCGATGCCCAGGACCATGTGCTGCTGGTGACCATGCACCACATCGTCTCCGATGGCTGGTCGATTGGCCTGCTGACCACGGAACTGGCGGCGTTGTATGAAGCGTTCCGCCACGGTCTGGAAGATCCGTTGCCAGCCCTGACCGTGCAATACGCCGACTACGCCGTGTGGCAACGCCGCTGGTTGAGCGGTGAAGTGCTGCAAATCCAGAACCTTTACTGGCAACAAACCCTGGCCGATGCGCCAGCGCTGCTGATGCTGCCGACCGATCGACCTCGTCCGCCGCAACAGGATTACTCGGGTGCCGCAATTCCGCTGGTCTTCGATGAAGGCTTGACCGCAGCCCTGAAAAACCTCAGCCAACGCCACGGCACCACGTTGTACACGACACTGATGACCGGTTGGGCGTTGCTGCTCAGCCGCCTCTCGGGGCAGGATGAAGTGGTGATCGGTTCGCCGGTGGCCAACCGCACCCGCGCCGAAGTCGAAGGTTTGATCGGCTTCTTCGTCAACACCCTGGCGGTGCGTGTCGATGTCTCCGGCGCGCCGAATGTTGAAACCTTGCTCGCTCGGGTCAAGGCGCAAACCCTTGGCGCCCAGGCCCATCAGGACCTGCCGTTCGAGCAAGTGGTGGAAGTGCTGAACCCGGTGCGCAGTCTGGCTCACAGTCCGTTGTTCCAGGCGATGTTGTCGTGGCAAACGGCGGGCGGCGACGACCTGGTGCTCGGTGAACTGAAACTCGAAGGGCTGGGCGTGGCCAACCATGTGGCGAAGTTCGACCTGTCGCTGGAGCTCGGTGAGATTCAGGGGCAACTGTTCGGCAGCCTCGAATACGCCACGGCGTTGTTCGACGAATCCACCGTGCAGCGTTATCTCGGGTATTTCGAACGGGTGCTGCGCGGGATGGTGGCGGACGATCAGACGCAAGTCGATCACATCGAACTGCTTGATGCCGGCGAGCGTCAGCGTTTGCTGGTTGACCTCAACGCCACCCACGTCCCGTACCCACGCGACAAAACCATCCACCAGTTGTTTGAAGCCCAGGTCGAAGCGCAGCCGGATGCCATCGCGGTGATCTTCGACGGCGAGCAATTGAGCTACGCCGAACTGAACCGCCAGGCCAACCAACTGGCCCATCATCTGATCGGGCTGGGCATTCGTCCGGATGATCGGGTGGCGATTTGCGTCGAACGGGGTGCGGAAATGCTGGTTGGCTTGTTGGCGATCCTAAAGTCCGGCGCGGGTTATGTGCCGCTGGATCCGGCATACCCGGCTGAACGTCTGGCCTATATGCTCAGCGACAGCACCCCTTCGGTGTTGCTGACCCAACGTGCATTACAAGCGAATTTGCCAACGCTGGACATTCCGGTGGTCCTGCTCGATAAAGCCGAACGCATCGCCGACGGCTACGACGACAACCCGGTGATCCTGTCCCTCGGCGTGCGGCATCTGGCCTACGTGATCTACACCTCCGGTTCGACCGGCACCCCGAAAGGCGTGATGATCGAACACCGCGGGTTGGTCAACTACACCCTCGACGCGATTCGGTTATTCGGCCTGACAAGTGCCGACACCGTGCTGCAACAAAACACCCTGAACTTCGACTTGTCAGTGGAAGAAATCTTCCCGGCACTGATCGCGGGTGCGACCCTGGCGCCAAGCCGCAATATCTTCGGCACCTCCCAGGACGACATCCGCCCAACCTTCCTGCACCTGACCGCCGCCCACTGGCACACCCTGGCCGCCGAGTGGCACTACAACCCGGCATTGGCGCAGGACCAGTTGCGTGACGTGCGCTTGATCAACGTCACCGGCGACGCGCTCTCCACGCAAAAATTGCAAATGTGGGAACAGATCCGCCCGGCGCACACCCAACTGGTCAACACCTACGGCCCGACCGAGGCTACGGTGTCCTGCACCGCGAGCTACGTAACCTTCGAAGCGCTGAACAGCAATGCGAGCATCGGCACACCGATGGCCAACACCCGCATCTACCTGCTAGACGCGCACCTTCAGCCAGTACCGTTTGGTGCCACGGGCGAAATCTACATCGGCGGCGACGGCGTGGCGCGTGGTTACCTGAACCTCGACGCGATCACCGCCGAACGCTTCCTCGCCGATCCGTTCAGCGACGTACACAACGCCAGGATGTACAAAACCGGCGACCTCGCACGCTACCGCCCGGACGGCGGCCTCGAATACCAGGGCCGCAACGACTTCCAGGTCAAGGTCCGGGGTTTCCGTATCGAACTCGGCGAGATCGAAGCCAAACTCGGCGATTGCACCGGCGTAAAAGAAGCCGCCGTCATCGTCCGCGAAGACGCGCCGGGCGAAAAACGACTGGTCGCTTATGTGGTCCCGCAAGCCAATACAATCCTGACCGTCGCCAACCTGCGCGGCCAGCTGGCACCGCAACTGGCCGAATACATGCTGCCCAGCGCCTTCGTCAGCCTCGACGCGCTGCCGCTGACGCCTAACCGCAAACTCGACCGCCAGGCCCTGCCAATTCCCGACGCAGAGGCCTACGCCAGCCGCAACCACGAAGCACCACAAGGCGCGACAGAAATCGCCCTGGCGCAGATATGGCGAGACCTGCTCAAGGTCGAGGACGTGGGCCGCCACGACCATTTCTTCGAACTCGGCGGCCACTCGCTATTGGTCATGCGCCTGATCTCGCAAGTCCGCCAGCAGCTCGGCGTAGAGATGAACCTGACCGACGTCTTCGCCCACCCGAGCCTGATCGCCCTGGCGCAAATCCTGTCGCAAGCCGCACACAGCACTCAGCCGGATATCGTCCCGGTATCCCGCGACCAGGCCTTGCCACTGTCCTTCGCCCAGCAACGCCTGTGGTTCCTTGCGCAACTGGAAGGCGCGAGTGCGGCGTATCACATTCCCACCGGTCTGCGTTTGCGCGGCGAACTCGACAACATCGCGCTGACCCGCGCCCTGAACCGGATCGTCGCCCGTCACGAAGCCCTGCGCACGACGTTCGTGCAGGAACACGGTCGGGACGCGGAGCAACGCATTGCCGAAGCCGACTGTGGTTTCGCCTTGCAATTGCATTCGCTGGCCAAGCATCCGGAGGCCGAAGCCGAACTGCTGATCATGGCCGCAGAAGAGGCTCGCGAGGCCTTTGATCTGGAGCGTGGCCCGCTGATTCGCGGACGTCTGGTGCGCATGGCCGAAGACGACCATGTGTTGCTGGTGACCATGCACCACATCGTCTCGGACGGCTGGTCCGCCGACGTACTAACCCGCGAACTGGGCGTGCTGTACGAAGCATTCCGCGCCGGTCGCGCCGATCCATTGCCGGAGTTGTCGGTGCAATACGCCGACTACGCGATCTGGCAACGCCTGTGGCTGACCGGCGAAGTGTTGAGTCAGCAGGAAGTCTACTGGCAGCAGGCATTGAGCGGCGCGCCGGCCTTGTTGACCTTGCCGACTGATCGGCCACGTCCGGCGCAGCAGGATTATTCCGGCAGCGCCGTCGGCCTCGCGCTCGATGAAACCCTGACCAGTGAGCTCAAGGCTTTGAGTCAACGCCAGGGCACCACGCTGTTCATGACGATCATGGCCGCGTGGGCCACGGTGCTCAGTCGCCTGTCTGGGCAAAGTGATGTGGTGATCGGCACGCCGGCGGCGAATCGCCTGCGCGCCGAGGTGGAAGATCTGATCGGCTTCTTCGTCAACACCCTGGCGCTGCGCGTCGAGGTGTCGCCTGAGCTGACGGTCGAAGCCTTGCTGCAACAAGTGAAGACCCAGACCCTCGGTGCCCAGGCGCATCAGGACTTGCCGTTCGAACAAGTGGTGGAAGTGGTCCGGCCGGTGCGCAGCCTGTCCCACAGTCCGGTATTCCAGGCCATGTTGTCGTGGCAGAACGATCAAGGCGCCGGCCTCGAACTGGGCGACATGACGCTGCAAGGGTTGGGCGTGACCAGTCGCACCGCGAAGTTCGATGTGCTGCTGGACATGGCGGAAATCGGCGGTCGCTTGTTCGGTTCGCTGGAATACGCGACTGCGCTGTTTGACCAGACGACGATGGAGCGTTACCTCGGTTACCTCGAGTGCGTGCTGCGCGGCATGGTTGCCGACGAACACGCGTTACTGGCGCAAATCCCGCTGTTGGGTGACGACGAACGTCTGCATTTGCTGGAAACCTTCAACAGCACCGCCGTCGAATATCCGCAGGGGCTGACCTTGCACGGGATGTTTGAGGCGCAAGTGGCTTCGCGTCCGGATGCGATCGCGGTGAGCTTTGAACACAGTCACTGGACGTATGCCGAACTGAATCGCAGTGCCAACCAGATTGCCCATCGCCTGAATGAACTGGGCATCCGTCCGGATGACCGCGTGGCGATTTGCGTGGACCGCAGCCTGGAAATGGTCGCGGGGCTGCTGGGGATTCTGAAGTCCGGTGCGGCTTATGTGCCGCTGGATCCGGATTACCCGGCGGATCGGCTGGCCTACATGCTGGAGAACAGCGCGCCAGCCGTAGTCCTGACCCAACTTTCTTTGCAGGGCAGTTTGCCGGCAACAGACGCGGACATTTTGCTGCTGGACGGTGACGGCTTCTCGAATCAACCGACCGTAGATCCCGTCGTAGAAAGCTTGAGTGCGGACAATCTGGCCTACGTGATCTACACCTCAGGCTCCACAGGCATGCCCAAAGGCGTGATGAACGAACATGCCGGAGTGGTTAACCGCTTGCTGTGGATGCAGGACGAATACCAACTGACAGCAGCGGACACCGTGCTGCAAAAGACCCCATTCAGCTTCGACGTCTCGGTCTGGGAATTCTTCTGGCCACTGTTCACCGGCGCTCGCCTGGTCATGGCGCGTCCCGGCGGTCACCGCGAACCGGCGTACCTGCGCGAAGTGATCCAAACCGAAGGCATCACCACACTGCACTTTGTGCCGTCGATGCTCGACGTGTTCCTCGCCGCTGGCGACGTCAGCGAGTGCAAAGGCCTGATGCGCGTGATGTGCAGCGGTGAGGCACTACCGGGTCAACTGGTGCGGCGCTTCAAGCTGCAACTGCCGGGCACCGAGTTGCACAACCTCTACGGCCCGACCGAAGCCGCTGTCGATGTCACCGCGTGGAATTGCGCCGGCCCTGATACGCCGGACAGCACGCCCATCGGCAAACCGGTGGCCAACACGCAAATCTACCTGCTCGATGCCCATCAACAACCTGTGCCCATGGGCGTAGCGGGGGAGATCTACATCGCTGGTGTTCAAGTCGCCCGTGGTTATCTGCACCGTCCTGAGCTGACAGTCGAACGCTTCCTTAATGACCCGTTCAGCACCACGCAAAATGCACGGATGTACTGCACCGGCGACCTCGGTCGCTACCTGGCAGACGGCAATATCATCTACCTGGGCCGCAACGACGATCAGGTCAAGATCCGCGGTTTCCGCATCGAACTCGGCGAAATCGAAGCCCGTCTCACCGCGCACCCAGCCGTGCTGGAAGCCGTGGTGATGGCCCGCGAGGACGAGCCCGGCGACAAACGTCTGGTGGCCTATTACACCTTGCAGCTGCAAGAGCAACCGGTGGACATCCAGGCCCTGCGTGCGCACTTGCACCTTCAGTTGCCGGAATACATGGTGCCGGCCGCCTACGTGCGCCTCGATGCCTGGCCACTGACCCCGAACGGCAAACTCGACCGCAAGGCCTTGCCGGCGCCGGACCTGGATTCGCTGGTGACCCACGGTTACGAGGCACCGCAAGGCTCTGTCGAAACCACCCTGGCGCAACTTTGGGCCGAATTGCTCAACGTCGAGCAAGTCGGTCGTCACGATCACTTCTTTGAACTCGGAGGCCATTCGCTGCTGGCGGTCACGTTGATCGAACGCATGCGCCAGGCCGGTTTAAGCGCGGATGTGCGTGTGCTGTTCGGCCAGCCGACACTCGCCGCGTTGGCGGCGGCAGTCGGTGGCGGCATGGAAGTCGTGGTGCCGGTCAACGGCATTACCTCGGATTGCCAACGCATCACCCCGGACATGCTGCCGCTGACCACGTTGTCCCAAGAGGAAATCGAGCAGGTCGTCGCGCGAATCCCCGGCGGCGTGGCGAATGTGCAGGACATCTATGCCCTGGCGCCATTGCAGGAAGGGATTCTGTATCACCATCTGGCAGCACAGCAGGGTGATCTTTATCTGCAACAGGCGTTGTTCAACCTGGCGGATCGAGCGCGGCTGGAGGCCTTCATCGATGCGTTGCAAGGCGTGATCGGTCGCCACGACATCTTGCGCACCGCTGTGCTTTGGGAAGGACTGCGCGAACCGGTGCAAGTGGTCTTGCGCGAAGCTCGATTGATCGTAGACGAGTGCGTTGTCGAGCACGGCGATGTCTCGGCACAGCTTCGCGAACGTTTCGACCCAAGCCACTACCGACTCGATGTGCGCGAGGCTCCGTTGATGCGTCTGGCTTTCGCCTATGACGAAGCCCATCAGCACTGGGTCGCCTTGCTGCTGTTCCATCACATCGCCCTCGACCATACCGCGCTGGAAGTGATCCAGCACGAAATGCAGGCGTATTTGCTGGGCCAGCAAGCGCAACTGGGCGAGGCGGTGCCGTACCGCAACTATGTGGCGCAGGCTCGCCTCGGCATGAGCGATAGTGCCCACGAAGCGTTCTTCAGCGACATGCTCAGCGACATCAAGGAACCGACCTTGCCGTTCGGCCTGCATGATGTGGAGGGCGACGCCACGGGCGTCGAGCAAGCGCAGTTGGTGGTCGAAGAAGGCTTGAGCCGGCGTCTGCGAGCGCAGGCTCGGCAACTGGGCGTCAGCGCCGCGAGCCTGCATCATCTGGCGTGGGCACAAGTGGTGGCGGGCGTGTCCGGCCGGGAAGACGTGGTGTTCGGCACCGTGCTGATGGGCCGGATGCAGGGCGGCGAGGGTGCCGACCGTGCGTTGGGCCTGTTCATCAACACCTTGCCGTTGCGGGTGGATGTCGCAACCTTGGGCGCGAAAGCCGGGGTCAAGGCCACTCACACGCGCCTCGCTGCTTTGCTCGGCCACGAACACGCATCGTTGGCCCTGGCGCAACGTTGCAGTGGCGTGGCGGCTCCAGCGCCGCTGTTCAGTGCGTTGCTGAACTATAGACACAGCGCCACCCAGGTCACCAGCGAGGCGCAGTCAGCCTGGAGCGGGATCGAAGGGTTGGGCGGCGAGGAGTGGAGCAACTATCCGTTGTCGCTGAACGTCGACGATCTCGGCGAACCGTTCGTGCTCACGGCGTTGGTGGTTTCGCAGATCGGCGCGAAACGGGTCTGCGGCTATATGCATGCAGCACTGGAAAGCCTGGTCGATGCGCTGGAACGCACACCGGAAGCGCCGCTGCGCAGCCTGTCGATCCTGCCGTTGAGCGAGCGTCAGCAATTACTGGTCGAGTTCAACGCCACTGACGCGATCTACCCGCAAGAGCAGACGGTGCACAGTCTGTTTGAAGCCCAGGCTGCGGCGCGTCCCGACGCAATTGCCGTCGAACATGCCGGGCAGCAACTGACCTACGGCGAGCTGGAATCACGGGCCAATCGCCTGGCGCATTACCTGCTCGACCAAGGCGTCACGCCGCAAGCTCGCGTGGCGATTTTGCTGAATCGTTCGTTCGACCTGATCATCAGCGAACTGGCGATCCTCAAGTGCGCCGCCGTGTATGTGCCGCTGGATCACCATGCACCGCAGGACCGCCAGCGCTTCATGCTGGAGGACAGCGCGACGACGTTGATTCTGACCAGCAGCGACCGCGTTGTCCCCGAAGGCACGTTGCGGGTGGATCTGGACACGCTGTTGCTGCCGGATGAATCGCCTGCCGCCGCACCGGTTCAGGCCAGCGATACCCCTGCATACATCATGTACACCTCGGGTTCCACCGGCCAACCGAAAGGCGTGATCGTGCCGCATCTGGCCATCGGCCGACTGGTGATCAACAACGGTTACGCGGACTTTGCCGAGCAGGACCGCGTGGCTTTCGCCTCGAACCCGGCCTTCGACGCCAGCACCATGGAAGTCTGGGGCGCGCTGCTGAATGGCGGGCGGATTGTGGTGATTGATCACGAAGCGTTGCTCAACCCGACATCATTCGCCGAGGTGCTGACGGACTCGGGTGCCACGGCGCTGTTCCTGACCACGGCGATGTTCAACCAGTACGTGATGCTGATCCCGGACGCCCTGGCACGCCTGCGCATTCTGATGTGCGGGGGTGAGCGCGCAGACCCGATGTCGTTCCGCCGTCTGTTGGCCCATGCACCGGCCTTGCAGTTGTTGAATTGCTACGGCCCCACCGAGACCACGACCTTCGCCACCACACAAAGGGTGACTTCGGTGCCGGATAGTGCCGTGAACATCCCCATTGGCCGACCGATTTCCAACACCCGCATCTACATCCTCAACGCGGCCGGACAACCGGTGCCTGTCGGGGTGGCGGGGGAGATTCATATCGGCGGCGCCGGTGTGGCCCTGGGTTACTTGAATCGTCCTGACTTGACCAAGGAGAGCTTTATCATCGATCCCTTCAGCGATACCACAGGGGCACGCCTGTACCGCACCGGCGACCTCGGCCGCTGGTTGCCCGACGGCAGCGTCGAGTACCTCGATCGCAATGACGGCCAGGTGAAAATTCGCGGTTTCCGTATCGAAGTCGGCGAAATCGAAGCCCGCCTGCACTTGTGCGACGGTGTGCGCGAAGCCTGGGTCATGGCGCGTGAAGACAGCCCGGGCGACAAGCGTCTGGTGGCTTACTTCACCGTGCAGGCCCGGGGTGAACACCTCGACGCCGAGACCTTGCGCCAGCAACTGCAATCGTTGTTGCCGGAATACATGATCCCGGCAGCCTTTGTGAAACTCGATGCGTTGCCGCTGACGCTCAACGGCAAAGTCGATGTCCGCGCATTGCCGGCACCGGAAGCCGACGCCTATACCAGCCGCGATTACGAAGCTCCATCGGGCGAGCTGGAAACCACGCTGGCCGGGCTGTGGGCCGAAGTACTGAAGCTGGATCGCATCGGTCGTCACGACAACTTCTTTGAAATGGGCGGCCATTCGCTGCTGGCGATCCGCTTGATCGGGCTGCTGGCCCAGGCTGACCTGAACGTGTCCCTCGCCGAGTTGTTCCAGCACGAAAGCATCGCGTCGATGGCATCGATGCTTGAGGCGCGCAGTGGCGATGTTTCTTCACCGACCGGGATCCTGCCGGTGCGCGAGGCGGGCACGCAGAATCCGCTGTTCCTGGTGCATGAATTCAGTGGCCTCGACGTGTACTTCCCGGCACTCGGCAAACACATTGATCCGGATACGCCGGTCTACGGCTTGCCGGGCATTCCGTGGGGCGAGCAGCAGCTGCAAACCATGGAATGCCTGGCGACTCGCCTGCTGGGTATCATCCGTTCGGTGCAACCGCAAGGGCCGTACAGACTGGCTGGCTGGTCGTTCGGTGGGGTGCTGGCCTACGAGATTGCTATTCAACTGATTGGCCTGGACGAGAAAGTCGAATTCCTCGGTCTGATCGATACCTATCTGCCACGCCTGGTGGATCAGGGCCGGGCACGCTGGTCGCCGGTCGATGCGCACAAAGTGCATCTGCTGGACCGTTGCGAAGTGTTCTGGAAAGCCCAGGACTCGGACGTCTCCGCTGTCCTGGCGAAACTGACCCGTTTGCAGGTGAACACTTTCGACTTTGAAGCGCTGGTGCAGCATTGCGCCGCCGAAGGTCTGCTGCCGGCGGAACTCGCCGATTACAGCGCCGCGCAACTGTGGCACTACCTGGACCGCGAGGTCGCGCACGGTCACGCATTAGCCCACTACACGGTGTACCCGGTCAGCGCGCCAGTGCACCTGTTCATTGCCGAGCAACGCAAAGAGGATGCACCGGCGCATTCCGGTTATCTGGGCTGGGACGCCGTGCTGCCGAAGGCTCAGATCCAATGCGTCACGGTGCCCGGCGATCACCAGACGATGATGCAGGCACCGCATATCCAAACCCTGGCGCGGTTTATCGACGAGGCACTTCACGCCGCCGCAACACGTCCGCCAGCCGTCGCATCGAAGACCGACTACCAACCGCTACTGACCATTCAGGGCGGACGTTCCGGACAGGCACCGATCTTCTGTGTGCCAGGGGCGGGTGACAGCGTGACCGGGTTTATCGGGTTGACCGATGCCTTTGGCCCGGACTGGCCGATTCATGGGCTGCAACCTCGCGGACTGGACGGCACCACCGTGCCTTACAGCCTGGTGGAAACCGCCGCCGAAGCGTATCTGCAAGCGGTTGATAGGGTGCAACCCGAAGGGCCGGTGCATTTGCTCGGGCATTCCTTCGGCGGCTGGATCGTGTTCGAGATGGCCGCACGCTTGCGCGCCAATGGCCGTGATGTGGCGTCGCTGACGTTGATCGACAGCGAGTCACCGGGCGGCAACGGCGTGGTCGGCAAACCTTACACCGCAACTGGCGTGTTGAAGCGCTTGATCGAAGCGATGCAACTCGCGTCCGGAAAGTCGCTGGGGATCGATGCCACGGCCTTCAGTCAGCAAGACGACGCCGGACAGATGCGCATGTTGCACGCCGGCATGGTCCGCGCCGGCATGTTGCCTCAGCGTTCGGCGGCGAATTCCATGAATGGACCGGCACGCGCCTTCGGCACGGCGCTGCGCACGGTCTATCAACCTGAACATCAATACACCGGGCCGGTGCGCCTGGTACTGGCCGATGATCCGACTCTGGACACGGCTGGTAACAAACGCGAGCAAGAAGAAATGATCGAAGGCTGGCGCAAACATGTACCCAATCTGAGTATCTGGTACGGTCCGGGCAACCATTTCACCATCCTCAAAGCACCTCACGTACACAACCTGGCAGCCTGGTGGCAGGACAGCCTTCCGATCCTCGATGAGGAGGCCGCCAATGACTACGTCTAGGCGTCGTCTCCTCGTGCAGAACAGTCGTCACTCGGCAGTGCCGGCGAGCCCCTGAACCGGGCTTCGCCAACCATGAGCGGCGACGGTTCCAGGCAACACGACGCTCTTATCAATGGCTCCCGGCCGCAGTCTGGCCGGGCCTGACATCAACGCATTCGTGGTCATTTATGGAAAAGTCGAAGTTTCGCAAGATTGCTATCGTGAGCGTACTGGTCGTGGTGGCTGGTCTGATTTTCTACAGCGCTCAATCCCCCGGCAAACCACCGGAGTACCTGACTGCCACGGTTGAACGCGGCGACATCGAGAACGCCGTGCTGGCCGCCGGGATCCTGCAGGGCATCAAGCAGGTTGACGTCGGTGCGCAAGTTTCCGGCCAGCTCAAATCCCTCAAGGTCAAACTGGGCGACAAGGTCACCAAGGGCCAGTGGCTGGCGGAGATCGATCCGGTGGTGCTGCAAAATGCCCTGCGCCAGTCCCAGGTCAATGAAGAAAACCTGGTGGCGAAAAAACGCGCGACCGCCGCGCAACTGAAGGACGCCAAGGCGACCTACGACCGCTACAAAAAACTGCAACCGGACGATGCCATTTCCAAGCAGGAATACGAGACGGCCGAGTCCAACTACCAGGTGCAGAATGCCAACCTGGTGTCCCTCGACGCGCAGATCAAGGACGCGCGGATCCAGATCGAAACCGCACGGGTCAATCTGGCCTACACCCACATCGTCGCGCCCATCGACGGCTATGTGGTCGGGGTCGTGACCCAGGAAGGCCAGACCGTGATCGCCCAGCAACTGGCGCCGGTGCTGCTCAAACTGGCTGACCTCGACACCATGACCGTCAAGGCCCAGGTCTCCGAGGCCGACGTGATTCACATCACCCCCGGCCAGGAAGTGTATTTCACCATCCTCGGCGAGTCCGAAAAACGCTACTACGCCAAGCTGCGCGGCACCGAGCCGGCGCCGCAAAACTTCCTGGAAACCCAGGCCTCCGGCACCACCAAGCAAAACACCGCGGTGTTCTACAACGGCTTGTTCGACGTGCCGAACCCCGACCATCGCTTGCGCATTTCGATGACCGCGCAAGTGCGCATCGTGCTGGACAAGGCCAAGGATGTGCTGACGGTTCCGGTCGCGGCGCTGGGCTCCAAGAACAGCGACGGCAGCGTTTCGGTCCGGGTGCTGGACGCTCAGGGCGTGGCGCAGATGCGCAATGTGAAGACCGGCATCAATAACAACGTCAAGGCCGAGATCAAGGAAGGCCTGGCCGAAGGCGACAAGGTCGTGATCGGTGAGCCGGCGCCGGCCGTGGCAGGGGCCTGACCATGAGCCGACCATTACTGGAACTCAAGGGCGTCAGCCGCAGCTTTATGGCGGGCGAGAAGGATTTCAAGGCGCTTAAAGACATCAACCTGACCATCAACGCCGGCGAGATCGTGGCGATCACCGGGGCCTCGGGTTCGGGTAAATCGACGTTGATGAACGTGCTCGGTTGCCTCGATCACGCCAGTTCCGGCAGCTACAAGGTCGACGGGCGCGAAACCAGCGCCATGGACGACCGGGAACTGGCGGTGCTGCGGCGCGATCACTTCGGCTTCATCTTCCAGCGTTATCACTTGCTACCGCATTTGAGCGCTTTGCATAACGTGGAGATGCCGGCGATCTATGCGGGTGTCGCCGAAACCCAGCGGCACAACCGAGCCGGAGAGTTGCTGGCGCGGTTGGGGCTGGACGGGCATTTGTTGAATCGGCCGAGCCAGTTGTCCGGTGGTCAGCAGCAGCGGGTGAGTATCGCCCGGGCGCTGATGAACGGCGGCGAAGTGATTCTCGCGGATGAACCGACCGGCGCCCTCGACACCACCAGCGGCAAGGAGGTGATGAAGATCCTGCTGGAGCTGAACGCGGCGGGGCACACGGTGATCATCGTCACCCACGATGAAAAAGTCGCGGCCAATGCCAAGCGCATCATCGAGATTCAGGACGGAGAGATTGTCAGCGACCGCGTCAACCTGGAGCGTCCGGTTGAGGACCTGCCGGTGCAGGATGAACGTCCGCCCAAGGTCAAGCAGGCTAACCGCCTGGTCGCTGGCCTGGGGCTGTTCAGTGAAGCGTTCAACATGGCTTGGGTCGCGTTGATCTCGCACCGGATGCGCACGTTGCTGACCATGCTCGGGATCATCATCGGCATCACCTCGGTGGTGTCGATCGTGGCCATCGGCGAAGGCGCCAAGCGCTACGTGCTCAAGGACATCGCCGCGATCGGCAGCAGCACCATCGAGATTTTCCCCGGCACTGACTGGGGCGACAGTCGTGCGTCCGCCATCGAAACCCTGGTGCTGTCCGACGTCACCGCGTTGAGCGATCAGTACTACATCGACAGCGCCACCCCCAACGTCGGTCGCAACCTGTTGCTGCGTTACGAAAACATTGATGTGACCGCGACGGTCAACGGGGTCAGCGAGAGTTACTTTCAGGTGCGCGGGATCAAGCTGGGCGAGGGCGTGGTGTTCGGCAAGGACGATGCCCGGCGCCAGTCCCAGGTGGTGGTGATCGACCACAACACCCGCGTGCGCATGTTCGGCCCGAACGTCGATCCGCTGGGCAAGGTGATCCTGGTCGACAACCTGCCATGCACGGTCATCGGCGTTACCGAGGACAAGAAAAGCGTGTTCAACACCAGCAAGGCCCTGAACGTGTGGATGCCCTACGAAACCGCAGCCGGTCGGCTGCTGGGCCAGCGCTACCTCGACAGCATCACCGTGCGCATGAAGGATGGCCAGCCAAGCAAAGTGGTGGAGGACAACATCATCAAATTGATGGAGCAACGCCACGGCGTGAAGGATTTCTTCACCTACAACCTCGACAGCATCATGCAAACCGTGCAGAAAACCAGTCAGTCGATGGCGTTGCTGCTGTCGCTGATCGCGGTGATCTCGCTGGTGGTCGGGGGGATCGGGGTGATGAACATCATGCTGGTCTCGGTGACCGAGCGCACCCGTGAAATCGGGATTCGCATGGCGGTTGGCGCACGCCAGTCGGACATTCGCCAACAGTTTTTGGTCGAGGCGGTGATGGTGTGCCTGGTAGGTGGCACGATCGGGATCGCGCTGTCATTCGGGATCGGCTTCATCTTCTCCTTGCTGGTCAAGGAATGGCAGATGGTGTTCTCGATGGGCTCGATCATCATGGCGTTCGTGTGCTCGACACTGATCGGCATCGTGTTCGGCTTCGTACCGGCGCGCAATGCAGCGCGGCTTGATCCAATCGAAGCACTGGCGCGGGACTGACAGGAAAAGACCATCCCCCAGTGGAAGACAATCCCCTGTGGGAGCTGCTGTGAACTCATAATTTGTGAGCGCCCGAGATCAAGTGTGGGAGCGGGCTTGCTCGCGAAGAGGTTGTGTCAGTCGACATCAATGCTGACTGACCCACCGCTTTCGCGAGCAAGCCCGCTCCCACAATGGGATTTGGTGTGAACTCATGATTTGTGAGTGCCCGAGATCGAATGTGGGAGCGAGCCTGCTCGCGAAAGCGGTGGGTCAGTCAACAGAGATGTTGAACATGCCACCGTCTTCGCGAGCAGGCTCGCTCCCACAGGTTGAATGTTGGGGATTAGGCTTTTTCGCCGGCATAGAGCTGGCGGGCTTCTCCGGATTTTTTCACCGCTTGTTCGAAGCGATCCAGCACCATGCCAACCTCGGATTCGGTGATGGTCAGCGGCGGCAGGAACCGCAGCACAGCCCCATGCCGTCCACCCGTCTCCATGATCAGTCCATTCTCGAAGCAGTTGAGCTTGATCGCCCGTGCCCGGGCACCGTCCCCAGGGCCAGCGCGTCCGTGGGTGCCGGGTTTGGTGATTTCCACCCCGAGCATCAACCCGCGACCGCGCACGTCACCCATGAATGAATAACGCTGCGCGATCTGCTGCAGACCGCTTTCCAGCAGCGTGCCCATTTTCGCCGCGTGGGCAACCACGTTAGCTTCCTTGATATGCCGCATGGTGGCCGCACCGGCGACCATCGCGATCTGATTGCCACGGAAGGTGCCGGCGTGCATGCCCGGACTCCAGGTGTCCAGGTGCTCGGCAAACACAATCACCGACAGCGGATAACCGCCGCCGATGGCTTTCGACAGCACCAGAATGTCAGGAACGATCCCCGCGTGCTCAATGGCAAAAGTGCTGCCAGTGCGGCCGAGTCCGGTCTGGACTTCGTCGACAATCAACAAAATCCCCTGTTCCTGGGTAATGTCCCGCAACGCCCGCAGCCAATTCGCCGAGGCCGGAATACAGCCGCCTTCACCTTGCACGACTTCGACAATGACCGCCGCCGGTTTGGTCACGCCACCTTCGGGGTCGGACAGCACGGTGCGAATGTAATCGATGGACAGCTGATCCGTGGCCTCGCCATCGGTGCCGAACGGGCAACGAAAGCGATAGGGGAACGGCAGGAAGTGTGTGCCCTGGGCGATCAAGCCGTTATCGGCTTTCGGATGCAGGTTGCCCATCGCCGACAGTGCACCGGCGGTCATGCCGTGATAGCCGCCATGGAAGGCCATGAGGGTCGAGCGTTTGGTGTAATGCCGCGCCAGTTTGATCGCGGCTTCGACTGCATCCGAACCGCTGGGGCCGCAGAACAGGATCTTGCTGGTGTTGCGCATTTTCGCCGGCAACATCGAAAACAATTCCTGCACGAAGGCATGCTTGGCCGGCGTGGCCAGGTCGAGGGCCTGCTGCAGGTGATCGCCGCCGAGGAAATGCAACACCGCGTCCCGGACCTCGGACGGATTATGTCCCAGGGCCAGCGTGCCGGCATTCGCCAGGCAATCGAGAAACTCATGGCCGCTGGCGTCCTTGACGCGCATGCCCTTGCCACTGACAAACAGGCGCTGGAACGTTCGCGCGTAAGTGCGCGCATTCGATTCGACTTTGCTGAGATAGCTTAACTCTTCCATATTCGATCACTCATTGGCCGTAGGAAAGATCATCTGACCGGCGTTGAAGTCCGGGATAGGCGATGTCGCAGTGTTCGCCCGCGCGATGGGTTTCGATCAGGCGTAGTTAGCCAATTGGCTCAACAGCCGATTGGCTGGCCCGATCAAGTTTGCCTGTCATGAGAAACAGATAACGACGTTATCTTTTGTTGTTCAATCGTTTGTATTTAAAGGAATTAACTGTTCAGGTTGGCGAACTTTCGACTCGATGGAAACCGAAGTTTTATCTAGTGCGAAAGACGTTTTTTGAACCGGATTTGATTCTGCTGGAGCCCTGCGTTAATCGCCAATTTATCTGCCCGGACATGTCCCTGTTTCCCATGCCAGACATAAAAACAGGCATAGGTTTAAATCAATCACATACCCGCCTCATTCATTCATGTCGAGGCCAGCAATTTTGAAGCACAACTATTACGTCGTCTTCGTTGACTGATCATCTTGCATGTATCGCCTTCCTGAGCCGTGCCTGTGCCTGCGTCAGGCGCCAAGGGACTTTTATGTATGCCTTCAAGCCTTCAGGCCGAAAATTGTGGATGGCACTGTGCGCCATGGCTCTGAGCGGCTGCACGCTTGGACCTGACTATAAGGAACCGGCGGTGCCGATCCCCGCGAAATGGCAAGCGCCGCTGCCGCATGGTGCCTCCGTGGTCGCATTGACCAACTGGTGGCAGCAATTCAATGACCCGGCACTGGCCGAGTTGTTGCGCCTGTCCGAAGCGGACAGCCCGTCGCTGGATCAGGCCTTCGCAAAAATCGCCCTGGCCCGGGCGACCCTGGACAGTAATTCAGCGGATGCATTGCCGAATGTCCAGGGCACGTTGTCCGGAGGGCGCGGAGGGCAGTTGACCAGCGTCGACCGCATCAGTGGATCCGGCTCTTCCGCCGAGTTCGATGCGGCGTGGGAGCTGGACCTGTTCGGCAAACTGCGCCGTAACAAGGAAGCTGCGCGGACCCGAATCGAAGCGCGGGTAGATGACTGGCATGACGCCCGCGTCTCGTTGGCGGCCCAGGTCGGCGACAGTTACGTGCAATACCGCGGTTGTCAGAAACTGGCGCTGGCCTACAGCGATCAGGCCCAGTCCCAGCAACAGACGGCACGTTCGACGCGCCAGTCGCTGCTGGCTGGATTCACTTCGTCTGCCGATGCCGCCCTGGCAGACGCCACTGCTGCGAGCAACGAATCAACCCTGATCAGCCAGCAGAGCGAGTGCCAGGTGCTGCTTAAAAGCCTGGTCGCGCTGACCGGCAGCGACGAAGGCAAACTGATCGAAGTGCTCAGCCGGACCCCGGCGCAATTGCCTCAGCCTGCCCAGCTCGACGTCCAGCAAATCCCCGCCGACCTGCTGCGTCAGCGCCCGGACCTGGCGTCCAGCGAGCGCGAACTGGCGGCGGCCAATGCGGACATCGGCGTTGCCCAGGCTGATCGCTTCCCCAGCCTGAGCCTATCCGGCAACTTTTCCGTGAGCAGTATCCTCGGTGATCTGAACCGTTCCTGGACATTTGGCCCGGCCTTATCGATTCCAATATTCGATGGCGGCAAGCGCCGTTCGGTGGTGGACAGCGCCAAGGCGAACTACGACTCAGCGCTGGCGCTGTATCGCCAGACCTTGCGCACCAGCGTGATGGAAGTCGAACAATCCCTGGTGCGCCTCGATGCAGCGCGGCGCCGGGAGGTCGAGGTTGAGCGTTCCACCGCCGGCTACCGAGAGTCCTACGCGGCCATCGATCGCAACTGGCAGGCCGGCAGTGTCAGCCTGCTTGACCGTGAAACCGCACGCCGTTTGGCCCTTACGTCAGAGATTGAATTGATCACTTTGCAGCAGGACCAAGTGCGTTACTGGATTGCCCTGTACAAGGCCTTGGGTGGTGGCTGGCAAGCTGGCCAGGCGCAAACGGCATCCCAGGGAGACGGAGCGTGAGACCGGCCTTGCGCAATGGGTTGATCGCTGCGGGCGTGATCGTGGCGGTAATGACTTTTGTCTCGCTGCGCCGAGGCCCGGAACCGGTGGCGGAAGCGGCGGCCCCGAGTGTCAGCAGCTTGAGCGTCGAAGTCGTGCAGGCGCGGCGGCAACAGTGGCCGCAGTTGCTGTCGGCCAGCGGTGCGTTGGCGCCGTGGCAGGAAGCGGTGATCAGTGCCGAGACCAGCAGCCTGCGCATCGCCAGCCTCGAAGCGGATGTCGGCAGCCGGGTGAAAAAAGGCCAGTTGCTGGCGACCCTGGCCCCGGACACCGTGCTGGCCGAAGAGAGCAAGCAGCAGGCGCTGGTCGCCCAGGCTGTCGCCAGTTTGCAGCAAGCCAATTCCAATGATCGCCGTGCCGGTATCGTCGGGCAGGGCGGCGCCTTGTCGGAACAACAGCGCGAGGATTACCGCATCAAGGTCGCCACCGCGAAGGCCGATCTGGCCGGCGCCAAAGCCGAACTGCAAACCGCGCAAATCCGCCTCAAGCAGACGCGCATCGTGGCGGTTGACGATGGCATCATTTCCTCGCGCACCGCGTTGCTCGGCCAGGTGCCGACGGCGGGTGACGAGCTGTTTCGACTGGTGCGTGACGGGCGTATCGAATGGCAGGCTGAACTGGATGCGCGTCAACTCTCCCGCGTCGAGGCCGGGCAAGTTGCGCGCCTGACACTGCCGGGCGGGCAAAGCCTCGAAGGGCAGGTGCGGCTGGTGTCGCCGACGCTCAGTACCAAAACCAGTCGCGCCGTGGTCTATGTCGCGCTGCCGAAAGACAGCCCGGCACAGGCTGGCATGTACGCCAGTGGCCAGATCGAACTGCCGCCGCGCGAAGCCCTCACCGTGCCGGACACGGCGGTGATCCTGCGCGACGGTCGCTCCTACGTGTTCACCCTGAGTGACGATTCCCACGTCGCCCAGCGTCCCGTCGAAGTCGGCAGGCGCCTGATGAACTCAGTGGAAATCCTCTCTGGCCTGGATGAACCCGCGCGCATCGTGCGTGCCGGCGGCGCCTTTCTCAGCGATGGCGCGAGCGTGACCCTGGTCCCGGCGCAGCCGCAGGTGGCCCAGCCATGAATATTTCGGCGCTGTCGATCCGCCATCCGGTCCCGGCGGTGATGTTGTTTATCCTGCTGACGATCTTCGGCCTGGTGGGTTTCGACCGGCTCGGCATCCAGGATTTTCCGGACATGGACTTGCCGGTGGTGGTGATTAGCGCCTCCCTCGAAGGCGCAGCGCCCGAGCAACTGGAAACCGAGGTGGCGCGCAAGCTTGAGGATCAACTCACCTCCCTGCGCCTGCTCAAGCATGTGACGACCGTGATCACCGACGGCGCGGTGAATATCAGCGTCAGCTTCGCCATCGACAAGGATGGCAACGAGGCGCTCAACGAAGTGCGCAACGCGGTGGACAGTGCCATGCCGCAATTGCCGGCCAGCCTGGATACGCCGTCAGTCTCGCGGCTGACCACCAGCGCCAGTTCGCTGCTGACTTACGTGATCGACTCCGACAGCCTCGATGAAGAGGCGTTGTCGTGGTTCGTCGACAATGAATTGAGCAAGAAGCTGCTGTCGGTGCCAGGTGTGGCGCTGATCTCCCGGGTCGGCGGCGTCGATCGGGAGATCCAGGTCAATCTCGATCCTGCGTTGATGGCGGGGCTCGGCATTCGTGTCGCGGACGTGGCCAGCCAGTTGCGGGCGATGCAAAAGGACAACTCCGGTGGCCAGGGCAACCTGGGCAGTGGACAGCAATCACTGCGGACCCTGGGCGCGATTGACGACCCGGCCGCACTCGGTGCCATCGACATTCCCAGCGGCGACGGCAGGCTGTTGGCGTTGCGGCAACTCGCTGACATCCGCGACACCCACGCCGAACGCAGCACCCGGGCGTTTCGCGATGGCAAACCGGTGATCGGTTTCCAGGTCGTGCGCTCGCTGGGTTTTTCCGATGTTGGTGTGGCTACGGATGTGCGCGAGGCGATGACTGAGTTTGCCAAGCAACATTCCAACGTGCACATCGTCGAAGCCAGCGATGCGGTGGAGTCGGTCCTCGACAATTACCGTGGCTCGATGAGCCTGCTGTACGAAGGCATGCTGCTGGCGGTGCTGGTGGTCTGGTGGTTTTTGCGCGATTGGCGCGCGACGCTAATCGTGGCCACGGCGCTGCCGCTGTCGATCATTCCGACGTTTGGCGTGATCTACCTGGCCGGGTTTACCCTCAATACCGTGTCCTTGTTGGCCTTGGCATTGGTGATCGGCGTATTGGTGGACGATGCCATCGTCGAGATCGAGAACATCGCCCGGCATTTGCGCATGGGCAAGACCCCACGCGAGGCGGCCATCGAAGCCGCTGACGAAATTGGCCTGGCGGTACTCGCCACAACGGTGACGCTGGTCGCGGTGTTCCTGCCCACGGCATTCATGGGCGGGATTGCCGGCAAGATTTTCCGTGAGTTCGGGGTGACAGCTTCGGCGGCGCTGCTGTTTTCGTTGCTGGTGGCGCGGCTGCTGACGCCGATGATGGCGGCGTATTTCCTGCGGGCCCGGCACGAAGCCGAACATGACAGCGGCTTGATGACGCGCTACCTCGGCTGGATTCACGGCACCCTGAACCGGCGCAAAACCACCATGCTCTGTGCCGGACTGTTCTTTATCGGCTCGCTGATGCTGATTCCGCTGTTGCCCACCAGTTTCCTGCCGCCCGCCGACACGGCCCACAGCAAAGTCATTCTGGAGCTGCCGCCCGGTACGACCCTGGATCAGACCACCGCGATCACCCAGCAGGCCAGCGAACGACTGAACGCCATGCCCGAGGTCAAACACGTCTTCAGCTCGATCGGCACCGCCAACAGCTCGGGCTCGGGACCCAAGGACATCACCGGTAACGGCGACGCGATCCTCACCGTCGACCTGGTGCCTCGCGATGAACGCGATCTCAAGCAAGTCGAGGTCGAAGCGAAGATCCGCCAGGTGCTGCGCTCACTGCCCGGTGTGCGGGTGAATGTCGGCGGCGATGGCAGCGGTGAGAAACTCGACATCGTGCTGGCCAGCGACGACGGCGACTTGCTGGTGCGCACCGCCAGTGCGCTGGAGCCGCAGCTGCGGCAATTGAAGGGCATCGGCAACGTGACCTCCAGTTCTGCCTTGCAGCGCCCGGAAATCCAGATGCACCCCGATTTCGCCCGGGCCGCAGAGCAAGGCATCACCAGTCAGGACATCGCTGATACGTTGCGCATGGCGACCTACGGCGAGTATTCCTCGGCACTAGGCAAGATCAACTTGTCCCAGCGCCAGGTGGATGTGCGAGTGCGCATGGATCCGCTGGTGCGCAACGATCTTGATGCGATCAACCAATTGCGCGTGACCGGTCGCGATGGCCAGGTGGCGCTGGCGTCCCTGGGTGAACTGCGCATGGGCAGCGGGCCGGCGCAAATCATGCGTCTGGATCGCTTGCGCAACATCACGCTGTCCATCGAGCTCAACGGCCGCACCCTCGGCGAAGTCATGGCCGAGGTTACCCAGTTGCCGGTGATGCTCAACCTGCCCTCCGAAGTGAAACTGGTGGAGGCCGGCGAGTTGCAATTGATGAGTGAACTGTTTGGCAGTTTCGGCCTGGCCATGGCCATCGGTGTGTTTTGTATCTATGCGGTGCTGGTGCTGCTGTTCCACGATTTCCTGCAGCCGGCGACGATCCTCTCGGCATTGCCGCTGTCTTTGGGCGGTGCATTGGTGGCGCTGCTGGTATGCAACCTGAGCTTTTCCCTGCCGTCGGTGATCGGTTTGCTGATGCTGATGGGGATCGTGACCAAGAACTCCATCCTGTTGGTGGAGTACGCGATCATGGCTCGGCGTGATTTTGGCCTGGGTCGCTATGACGCACTGATCGATGCCTGCCACAAACGGGCGCGTCCGATCCTGATGACCACCATCGCCATGGGCGCCGGGATGCTGCCGACTGCGATGGGTATCGGCGAAGACCCGAGTTTCCGTCAGCCGATGGCCGTCGTGGTGATCGGTGGTCTGCTGACATCAACGTTGCTGAGTCTGTTGGTGGTGCCGGTGATCTTTACCTACGTGGACGACATATTGCAGTCGCTCAAGCGTCGAGTTGGAGTAGTGCCGGACAGGGAGGTGGTGAATGAAGGCTGAAGCGGGTTTCCCCGACACGCGCCTGTTGTGGGCTGCGGTCGGGAAAAGAGTGGAAGTGGGGTTAGACGGCGTTGCGCAGTGCGGGTGTGGCAGATTGAGCATCCACCGAATGCATCCAGCGAATCAGCGAACGGCGTCCGCCGATCCCCATTTTTATCGCCGCGCGTTTCAGGTAGCTCTCGACGGTATTGACTCGCAGGTCGAATTGCTCGGCCAGTTCCGGCGCCGTATGCCCGGCCAACAGGCCAACGCACACTTCGGTTTCGCGAGATGAGAGGGTCAATCCCGATTCCAGCAGGCGATCGGCAAAGCGCTGGCGCAACGTTTCCATGCCGCCGTGCTCAGGTTCATCCAGCGCAATGTGCGCGTCTGGTCGAGACGGTGCCGAGGGGAGCAGGGCAGCAACGTGCTCTTCAACCATGGGCAGCAGCAGGCAGGAAAAATCTTTCAGGAAGGCACATTCCTGTGGCGAAAAGCCTTGGGAAAGATGGGAGCGGTAGACCGACAGGACGTAGCGGCGACCGTTTTTCCGGGAGGTCAGATGCAACTGGGCGCCTGCCTTTGGCGGCACTTTGTCTGACTGGTCCTGGGCGAGCAAGCAGCAGGAAAAGTCTGGCAGCTTCTGATATTTCGCGTCTTCGAAAAAAATATCATCGGCCAGCAGGTACGGCTTTTTTACCGTGTGGGTGTCCATAATGGCATCGATACAGGTGTTGTTCAGTCCGACGCAGCCAATACTTGATGTGCTCAGTTCAGAAATATCCCTGTCGTCTATCCACTGCTCCGTAATATGGGTGGCGTCTACAGGTACTTCCGTCACTATCAGATCATGCAACATTCGGGGAAAGTGGCGGCTACCTGTACTGGCAATGACTTTGCCAACGTGCGGGAACAATCTTTGTAAGTTCATCGGCTCTCCATGTCATGATTTCGATTGGGGTTGTTTTTGTTCAATTTCGACATGCCATCAGTGTATATACAGCGCGTTTCTGATTTGTTTCAGTTTGTGGTTTAAAGTTCATTCGGGTGGGATGGCTCTATGATGTTAGCAGGCCATCAATGAGTCGCTTAGAACTTCGTCGTATAACGTTGTGCGGGCTGGAGTGTTCTTGTTGAATACCTCTTCGAAGACTGAGGTTGTGCAGGGGAGAGTGCCATATATGACCTTTTCGCCCTTTGTTCCCTGGGCAATGTTACGCCTGTTAACTGTCCATCCGGAGCGTTTGAGGATCTTCTCCATCATGGCATCTACAACAACTTCATAGGTATGTACGTTTTGTTTGAAGGCGAACTTTATCATTGACAGAAAAATTGCCGCCGTGCGAAAATCGATGTTCGATTTATTAAGTTCTCCCATGCAGTTATCGTTGGCTGCCAGTGCAAATCGGGTGGCCTCCCAACAATGTTTTGTGTTGGGTCTGGTCTTATCCGTGGTCAGCATGAAACTTAATGCGCCAGATATAAGGGTTGGCTTGCTGGAAGGACGAAGTCTTACGCATCCGGTGACGCGATCTCTTTGGTGGGAGTAGATATAGATGGCGTCGGTGTCGTCGTACTCGTCGGACTCATAATCGCTGCCTTGATAGCTTTCAATGTCCCATTTTTTTCTATCAATGAACGCGACTTTTCGAATTGAGAGTATTTGCTCTAGGATTGTTGGCGGGATTGTCGAGTAACTGCCGACGCTTGTGTATACACCGGAAAACTCGAATTCACTATGAAATTGTTTCATGGTCTGACGTTCTTGGTTGTGCGTGGGGACTTTACTGTTAACGCTAGACTAAAGTATTACAACTGTCCTTAAGTACAGTGTCTGGTTTTTGCCAGTTGTTGTTTAATTGATAGTTTGGTTTTTCAATCGGTGTGGCGCATTAATATTAGTTGTCCTACCTGTGCTGAATACCGACTGTTGAATAAATTATTGGCAGGCCTGTGGCCTCGATCACAAACTCGACGACAGGTAGTTTCGGGCTGTCATTATTCTGGGTAGGCGGGAGGTGTGGAGCCATTGATACAGTTGAGCTTTTTATTCGCATAATAAAATAGCAATAAAGGTGTGGGAACGTGGTTCCCTTGCCCGAGAACTCTGTCCGCTTGAGTCATGGCCGATAATTATTGCAGTTCTGCCAGCTGGCGAGTGCGGTTGTAATCCCGATTCTTCTTTCGGTGTGATGCCATATAACGCTTATCAGTCCTGGCACGTATTGCATAAGGATGGACTGATTCGTCTCCTGAAAATATAAGCCGCCTCGGCTTTTGGTATGGATGACCTTATGTACTACATTGCGATTTCCCTGCTGACCGTGCTGTTGGTTCCGGGCCCCACCAATTCGCTGCTGCTGCAATCGGGCATCAGCCGGGGCCTGAACGCCCACTCGTTCCGGCTGATTGCCGCAGAATGGCTGGCGTATATGATCCAGATTACGCTCTGGGGTGTGTTCATTGACCGCCTGGCCGTGGATTATTCATGGGTGGTGACTGGCACCAAGATCTTTGCTGTGTGTTTCTTGTTCTACATATCGCTGAAGTTATGGTTTTCGACCAGGGGCAATGCCTCTTCGGCTGTCGCAGCGATTACGGTTCCTGAACTGTTTCTGGCGACACTGACAAATCCCAAGGGTTTGTTTTTCGTTTCGTTCGTTGCACCCACCGGCACATTCCTGGCGCTTAATAGTTATGTGCCATTCATGTCGCTGTTTTCGATCGTTATCTTTCCGGTTGGACTTGTCTGGGTGGCAACGGGTGCCTACTGCGGGCGCAAACTGCATTCGTCTATAACCGGGCGGATGGTCAATAGAACAATATCCGTGGTGATCGGGCTCTTTGCTTCGGTGATGCTGTTTAACGTCGCATCCAAAGTCGTGTTTGCATGACTTGGAAAAAACGTGATGACTGTCCCATTTCTGCACTATTGATGTGCGGTCATGGGGCGGTACGGAACTTGAGGTGGGGAGGGGTGTCGCGGAAGAATTAACTGACCAGTACAGTAAAGGTTAAATCAGGTTCAGGTAGAGCGCTTTGATCATGGCCTGCTTGACGTTTATACAATCGAGTTTTTCGGTCATTTGCTTGGCATGGAATTTAACCGTGCGCTCGGTAATGCTCATGATCAGGCCTATTTCCTTATAGTTCTTCCCAAGCGCGAGCCAGTGCAAGAATTCGTGCTCTCTGGGCGTCAATTTCAGTGCACTTTCGGTACTGGTTTCGATGGGGCGATACTGATGGGCAATAATGCTGATGGTTTTGATGATGAACATGTTTTCCCGGACAATGCGCACAAAGTCAGGATCGTTGTCTTCCGACGTTAAATGAATGGAGCCGAATGCCCGACCTGGCTCATGCAGCGGAATACTGAACCCTTGCTGGATGCCATATTCCTGCGACTGCTCGAATATCTCGGTGTTTGATTCGACCGGAATTTCATTCCAGAAAAACGGATTCGAGGTGATGGCGGAGTTCGCCATGACGGGATCTGACTTGTAGAGGGCGTTTTTGCGATAGGTCTCGACCCATTCAGCGGGGTAATTGCTGTGAATCGCAATGTCGGAGCTTTCGAAAGGACTGGCGTCCATATGCACATAGGCGAATTTACTCACCTCTAACTTGCCGAATATCCACTCCAGTATTTCAACGTACTCTTTTTTATTCAATCCCGGGATGTTGTTCTCAAGCTCTTGGATTAAATCAAAAATGCTTTGGCTTGAGGAAAGCTTGGGCATGATGGGAGGGCTCGGATAATGGGGCGATTTTTATAAAGCAAGAGCCCTTATTAGACCAATTGCTCTAATATTCGTTGGATGTTAGTTGGAATATGACGGAGTTATAGCATCGGCAGTCAGTGATGACAAGAATGTTTTTTACGGTGAAGAATTGAAAAATTAGCATGGCATATACATGCTTTTTCAGAGAATCTGAGGGGCTGTGTGCTCAGTAAAAGCAGGACAAAGAGTTGGCGCACCTGCACTCGGCGGGTGCGCTTTTTTGCGGGTTATTCAATGATAATCAGGCAGCCAGTTGTTGCTGCAGTTGCAGATTCCCGTCAACATCCTTGACCAAACCACTGGCCAAAAACAGCGGTTGCAAGCGCTTGTGCAATTGAGGTTCGGTAAACTCCTTGACGGTCGCCAGCACCAGATTCCCGTACATCTCCAGCTCCGCTTTGGTATACGACAGCCAGGCCTTCTTCAGCACCATCAAAACATCGCTACCGGCGGTGGACGCGAAGCGGCGGTGCACCACTTGGCCTTCCAGATTGAAGGTGTGCTGGTACTCATAACCGGTCTCGTCGCCCTGGCTTTCGACACACCGAATGCAGGTGCACTTGCCGTCGCCGAACGCCACGCGCAGATAGCTGTTGAAGTCCACGACGGGCTTGAGCCCCAGACGCTTATCGTCGACTGCGAACAAATCCCCGGTCATTTTTTCTTCAGTACTCAACGTCAAATTCCCCTCAGTCATACGGCGTATTTTCACAGCGCTGCACAATACCAGCCGGATCGGCCTTGCGGTGACTTTCCAGGCCGGCGGACACGCAAACGCCACTCAATGAGTGGCGTTTTTTTGTCCCGGATTCAGGGGTCAACTCATCCAGTTACCGCCATCAACGTTGTACGTCTGGGCCACGATGTAGTCGCTTTCGGCCGATGCGAGGAAGATCGCCATGCCGACCAGGTCTTGTGCGGTCGCCATGCGTCCGAACGGCACTTCTTCGCCCACCAGTTTTTTCTTTTCCCCGAGCGGCCGGTTTTCGTACTTGGCGAACAACGCGTCTACGCCGTCCCAGTGCTCACCGTCCACCACACCCGGAGCGATGGCATTCACATTGATGCCGTGCTTGATGAGGTTCAGACCCGCCGATTGCGTGAGGCTGATCACCGCAGCCTTGGTTGCGCAATACACCGCCACCAACGCTTCGCCCCGGCGCCCGGCCTGGCTGGCCATGTTGATGATCTTGCCGCCATGGCCCTGGGCGATCATTTGCCGGGCGGCGGCCTGCAATGTGAACAGGGTGCCGGCCACGTTGATCGAGAACAGTCGGTCGTAACTCTCTCGGGAAATATCGGTGATGGGCGCGAGGTCGAACAGCGCTGCGTTGTTGATCAGGATATCGAGCTTGCCGACTTTCGCGACGACGGCTGCGATTGCGCCGTCGATGGACGATTGGTTAGTCACGTCCATCTCCACCGCGTAAGCATTCGGCCCCAACTCGGCCGCTGTGGCTTGTGCCTGTTGCAGGTTGATGTCGGCGATCGCGACAGTCGCGCCTTCGTTGATATAGGCGTGGGCGAATACCCGGCCGATACCTCGGGCGGCGCCAGTGATGAGGGTGCTTTTTCCTTCCAGGCGTTTCATGTTCTTCTCCGGTTTTGGGAGTTATAGGCAAGTACATCAATCCAGTGTGGGAGCGGGCGCTGATTATTTGGGATAGCCCGCGCGTTTCATTTCGCGTTCGGTGGACTGTTGCGCACTGGCCAGGGCCTGTTCGACCGACATCTGCCCGGTGAGGGCGGCGGACAACTGCTTGCCGACCGACGTACCGATGGCCTGGAACTCGGGAATGGTCACGTACTGGATACCCACGTAGGGCACCGGCTGCATGGACGGGTGCGCCGGGTCGGCGTTCTGCATCATCTGCAAGGTGACCTTGGCAAACGGCGCGGCCTGCAAGTAGGCGTCGCTGTAGGTGGACATCCGCGTACCTGGCGGCACGTTGGTGATGCCGTCCTTCTGCGCGACGAGCTGGATGTATTCCTTGGAGGTGGCCCAGGTGACAAAGGCTTTGGCCGCGTCTTTGTGCTGGGAGCTGGTCGGAATCGCCAGCGACCAGGCGTAGAGCCACGACGAGCCTTTGTCGGTGACCTGCGTCGGCGCCGCCACGAAGCCGACCTTGTCGGCGACATTGCTCTGGGTTTTGTCGGTGATGAAGGAACCCGCGACGCTGGCGTCGACCCAGATCGCGCACTTGCCGCTGTTGAACAGGGCCAGGGTTTCGTTGAAACCGTTGCTCGACACGCCGGGCGGGCCGTAGCGCTTCAGCGTATCCACGTAGAAGTTGGCGGCGGCGGTCCATTCCGGACCGGTAAGCTGTGGCTGCCATTTCTCGTCGAACCAGCGCGCCCCAAAGGCGTTGGCCATGGTCGACAGCAACGCGATGTTTTCACCCCAACCGGCCTTACCCCGCAGGCACATGCCGTATTGCTCTTTGTCCGGGTGGTGCAGCTTGCCGGCGAACTCGCCGAGCTGGGTCCACGTCGGGTGCCCGGGCATGCTCAGCCCGGCGTCCTTGAACAGGTCGGTGCGGTAATAAGTGACGGTGCTTTCGCCATAGAACGGCAGGGCGTAGAGCGTGTCGTTGATTGAAAGGCCCTGGCGAACCGAAGGAAAGATGTCCTCGACGTCATAGTCGGCGGGCAGATCCTTCATCGGTTCCAGCCAGCGTTTGGCCGCCCACAACGGCGTTTCGTAGGTACCGATGGTCAGCACGTCGAACTGGCCACCTTGCGTGGCGATGTCGGTGGTCAGGCGCTGGCGCAGGACATTCTCTTCCAGCACCACCCAATTGAGCTTGATGTCCGGGTGCGCGGCTTCGAAGGTTTTCGAGAGCTTTTGCATGCGGATCATGTCGCTGTTGTTCACCGTGGCGATGGTCACGGTGTCGGCCGCGTGGCCGAGCAGGGCGAAGGAAATACCGGCGGACAGAAAAAGTGCGTTGGGCAATAGCTTCATCGTGTTCTCCGCTCTGCGGCTTGGGCAGCAGAAACTTTTATTGTTGTAATCCGGGATGGCGAATCGATTACAACAGTTGCCCAAGGGCCTCACAAATGAATGGCATACGCTGCACTGATACTTTTTTAACCGCTCGTGCTTGCGGCAAAAAAGTATCAGTCGTCGCCTGGCATTGCGCTAGGCAACCCCTACGCCTTAGTGTGAATCTTGCTTGGTCTACAAAAATAATAAGGACTCGACAGTGATGAGCCATTACGCCACCGCGGAAAAACAGCCCGCGCTCGAAGTCATCCTCAACGAGCCACAACACAGTTTTCGTTGGTATCAGCATGACTATCCCTTCGACCTGGCGCGTTGGAATCATCATCCCGAATTCGAAATCCACCTGATCCGCGAGGGCAGCGGTCGGCTATTGGCGGGGGACTACATCGGCCTGTTCGAGGCTGGCCATGTGGCGTTGATCGGCCCCGGCCTACCGCACGACTGGATCAGCGACCTGGGCAAAGGCGAGGTGATTGCCGGCCGCGACGTGGTCTTGCAGTTCGACGGCCAGGCGCTGATGCAACTGCGCAACCTTGTGCCGGAACTCAATGAGTTGCAAAGCCTGTTCCGCCAAGCAGCCCAGGGCATCGAGTTCAGCGGTGCGACGCGCAAGAAAGCCGCCGAGTTGCTGGAACAGATCGGCCAGAGCCAGGGGTTTGCGCGGTTGTGCCTGTTCCTGTCGCTGCTGCAACTGCTGGCCTCGGCGCCGGAAAGCCAAAGAAAAACCCTCGCCAGCCTGCAATACGCACCGATGCTCGACGCCTTGACCGCCCAGCGCATGAGCATCGTCTTCGACTACATCCTCAACGACCTCGCCGAGGAACTGCGCCTGTCCGTGATCGCCCAACGCCTGGAGATGAGCGAGCCGGCGTTCTCCAAGTTCTTCAAGCGCGCCACCGGCCACACCTTCGTCGACCTGACCCGCAAGCTGCGAGTGCAGCGGGCCTGCCGTTTACTGGCGCAAAGCAGCCTGAGCGTGGCGAATATCTGCTTCGAAGTCGGCTATGCCAACCTGTCGAATTTCAACCGGCACTTCCGGCATGAAATGCACGAGACCCCGAGCGAGTATCGGCAGCGGTTGCAGGCTGGCTGAACAATCACATCGTGCTGTTCCACAGATCCGTCACCAGCATGCAGCCCGGCGCATGGGTGATGCACAGCGGTGGACGCGAGGCCTGCACCACCGATTGCGGCGTCACGCCACAGGCCCAGAACACCGGGATTTCATCGGCTGCGATCGGCACCGCATCGCCGTAATCCGGCGCGTCCAGCGAGCGAATACCGATCAAGGACGGATCGCCAATATGCACCGGAGCGCCATGAACGTTGGGCATGCGCGCGGTGATCTGGATCGCCTGGATCGCGGCGGCGGCTTTCATCGGGCGCATGCTGACCACCAGTTTGCCGCCCAGGCGCGCAGTGGGGCGGGTGTCGATATTGGTCTGGTACATGGCGACATTGCGCCCGAGGTCGATGTGCTTGAGGGCGATGCCGGCGTCCAGCAGCGGTTGTTCGAAGGAGAACGAACAGCCGATGGCGAAAGCCACCAGGTCGTCCTGCCACAGGGACTCGATGTCCAGCGGCTCCTCGCACAACTCGCCGTGGCGATAGACCCGGTAGCGCGGCACGTCGTGGCGAATGTCGATGGCGGTGCCGAGGTTGCGGAAGAACGGATCCCCAGGTTCGGTTACATCAAGCAGCGGGCAAGCCTGGCGATTCAGGGTGCAGTAGCGCAGGAATTCATTCGCCCAGTCGCTGGGCAGAATCACGATATTGGCTTGCACCCGGCCTTGGCCGAGGCCGCTGGTGTGGCCCTGATAGTGTCCGGCGGCGATGCTTTGGCGCAGGGCCAGCGGGGCGCGCTGTTGTAATTGTTCGAAGGACAGGGCGGGTTGATTCATCACGGTAGCTCCACAAGTTCGTGGGTACTTTTTAGAAAACCGTGGCGATGCCGTCCAACAAGGAATGTTGTTGCCCCCAGACAACTAAAAGTTATTCGAGGGGTTGCCGACTGTTCAGACCCGGTGCCGCGACCATGCGTTGCGGGCCGACATCAATGGCGTATTGGCCGACAACCTGGCGGCTCATGTCGACAATGTTTTCGATCAGCTCCAGGCCGACCCCGGCGCGCCACGAAGCCACCACATCCAGTTGCGGCAGGCCGGTGCCGGGCTCCAGCTGAATCAATTCGCCGCTGGCCAGGGGCTTGGCCACCAACGCCGCTGGCAACGCGCCAATCCCGAAGCCGTCGCGAATCAGCCGGGTCATGGCCGACACCGAATTCACGCAACTGACCCGCGGCGCGCTGATGCCATGGGCGTGCAGCAGGTTGAGCACATCCTGATGCGGCCGTGAGTGTTTGACGAACGTGATGATGCGCTCGCTGGCCATTTCGATCAGCGACGCGTAGGGCCGGGCATAAATCGAGTTGCTGGCAGCGATCCAGTGCATGGGGTAGTGCGCCAGTTCGAGGTTGCGCACGCTTTCGTGGCGGATCAGGTCGGTCTGGAACACGATGTCCAGATAACCCTTTTGCAGTTGTTCGCAGAGATTGCGCGCGGCGTCGGCGGTGATTTCGATTTCCACGGCGGGAAAGGTCTGCATCAGGGTCGACATCAACGGGCTGAGCCAGGTGTGGATCACCGTGTCCATCACGCCGATGCGCACCAGGCCCTGTTGCGGGCTGGTGTTGTCCAGCGAATGCTTCAACGCGCGCTGAACCTCAAGCATCTGCTCGGCATAGTCGAGCACCTTGAGCCCTTCGGGGGTCAGCGACACCCCGCGTGAGTCCCGCACGAACAGGCGCAGGCCCAACTCGTCTTCCAGCGCAGCGATGCGGCTGGAGATCGCAGCCTGGGTGCTGAACATTTTCTCGGCGGTCAGGCTGAAGCTTTGCAGGCGGGCGACCCAGACGAAGGTTTCGAGGAATTTGAGGTTCATGGCGGTTCTCTTGGTGTTTGTGGTTCTTATGCAGAGACTGGTTGCAATTGTTACTCCAGAGTCGGCCTTCGGGCGCATCAAATTTTCTTATGCCTGACCTCGCTTTTTTCCCGTTTGACGCCGCTGCGCCCTGACGCAAAGAATCCGCTCCCGACGCCGCTCATTGCGTCAGCTCCCCCATGACCACTTTATAAAAACAATATCGGACGCGACCGCCACGCCCCCGAGAGGGTCCGCTCGTGTCTGCAAAAGGAGCACGGCATGCGCCATTTCAATTCCACCCAGCGGCTGTACACCCCGGTCGGCACCTTGCTCGGCTTGAGCCTGATCGGTGTGCCGAGCGCTCAGGCGGATTTTATCGCTGACAGCAAAGGCAGCCTCGAAGCCCGTAACTTCTACTTCAACCGCGATTTTCGCCAGGACGGTTCCCGGGACAAAGCCGAGGAATGGGCCCAGGGTTTTCTGTTGCGGATGGAGTCAGGCTACACCGCCGGCACCCTGGGTTTTGGCCTGGACGCCCTGGGCATGGCCGGTTTCAAACTGGATTCCGGTGGCGGCACGGCGGGCACCAATCTGTTGCCACCGGACTTGTCCGGCGGTTCGCAGGATCAATATGGCGAACTGGGCCTGACCGCCAAAGTGCGTTTGTCCAACAGCACGCTGAAGCTGGGAACGTTGCAGATCAAGGACCCGGTGGTCAGTTCCAACGACACGCGTCTGTTACCGGGCACGTTCAAGGGTGGATTGCTCAGCGTGCAGGAAATCGAGCGGTTGAAGCTGACCGCCGGGCAATTTACCCAGATCAACTTTGTCGACTCCACCGACTATCAGGACATGACTGCCAACCGCATCGGCGGCAACAGCGACAAGTTCCAGTTCGCCGGGGCGGACTACCAGTTCCTGCCCAACCTCACGGCGCAATACCGCTACGGCAAACTGGAAAACATCTACCAGCAGAACTACCTCGGGTTTGTCCACGCGCTGGATCTGGGCTCTGGCCAGTCATTGAAGAGCGACGTGCGTTATGCCCGCAGCGCTGAAGACGGCAACTTTCGCAAGATTGATAATCAGGCCTTTGGAGCGCTGTTCACCTACAGCCTCGGCGGCCATGCGCTGGGCCTGGGCTACCAGCGCATGAGCGGCGACGATCCGTTTCCATACATCGGTCGTAGCGATCCGTACCTGGTCAACTTCGTGCAGATCGGCGACTTCGCCAATATCGACGAACACTCCTGGCAAGCCCGCTACGACTACAACTTTGCCGCACTCGGCGTACCGGGATTGACCTTCATGACCCGCTACATCTCCGGCGACAACGTGCAACGCAGTGCACCGGGAGAGGGCAAGGAATGGGAGCGCAACACCGACATCGCCTATGTGGTGCAGGACGGCACATTGAAAGGATTGGGGTTTAAATGGCGTAACGCTTCCGTGCGTTCGAATTTTGGCAACGATCTGGATGAGAATCGGCTGATCGTCAGTTATACCGTGGGGCTTTGGTAAGCCCCAGTTAGCCTGAGCAGACACTGATCCTGTGGCGAGGGAGCTTGCTCCCGCTGGACTGCGCAGCAGTCCCCCTTCTTTTAGGGCTGCTTCGCAACCCAGCGGGAGCAAGCTCCCTCGCCACAAAAGCCCGCTCGGTCATAGGTATGGGGACATCATTGCCCAGGCACCGCCAACCACTCACCCACAACTTTCTGATAATTCCCGGTGACCTTGCTCAGGTGCAGCCACTGATCGACATACTGCTTCCAGGTCACGTCGTCACGCGGCAGCAGATACGCCTTCTCGCCATACTGGAAATACTGACTCGGATTCACCGCACACAGCCCAGGCTTGAGTTTCTGCTGGTACAGCGCCTCGGACGCATCGGTGATCATCACGTCAGCTTTCTTCTCGAGCAATGCCTGGAACAGCGTGACATTGTCGTGCAGCATCAACTGCGCCTTGGGCAGGAACGCATGCACAAACGCTTCATTGGTGCCGCCGGCCGGTTCAATCAGCCGCACCGATGGCTGGTTGATTTGCTCGATGGTCTGGTAACGCGACTGGTCTTCGCAGCGCACCAGCGGCACCTTGCCATCGACGTCGAGGGTGCTGCTGAAGAAGGCTTTTTTCTGCCGCTCCAGCGTGACGGAAATCCCGCCCATGCCGATGTCGCATTTGCCGGCGAGCAAGTCGGGCATCAGGGTTTTCCAGGTGGTCTGCTCCCATTTCACCTTGACGCCCAGGCTGTCGGCGAGTGAGCGGGCCATCGCGATGTCGATGCCTTCGTACTCGCCGTTTTCATTTTTGTAGGTGTAGGGCTTGTAGTCACCGGTGGTACAGACCGTCAGCACACCTTGCTGGATGACGCTGTCCAGGTGCGAAGGCGTTTCCTGTGCGTGCGCGCCCAAGGGCAGGGCGAGTAATCCGCAGAGGAGCAGGGCGTGTTTTTTATCGTTCATATGCTCGGCGCTCACTTCAAATCCTATGAAAGGTGCGCCGAGTATTGCCGAAAAATCGCTGCGATTCGACTACTTGACCGCATACACCTTGCGCACATACCGCGTGCTTTTCCACGCGCACGGCGCACCTTGTGGCACGAACACGCTGTCGCCAGTGTTGACCGTCACGCTTGATCCATCGGGTGCGAGCAAGGTCACGCTGCCTTCGATCAAGTGCATCAGCTCATTGAGTTTGTGCGCTCGGCCGTGGCGCTCGTAAGGCGTCGAGTCCCAGACGCCGACGCGCAGATCGGTTACCGCGTCTTCGAAGGCGTTACGCGACCGGCACTGTGGCGTCGGGCCGATAAGTATTTGCGGTTCCGGTGCTGCGGAGGGCGAGAGCATCGCCAGCGGGTCAAGCAAGGTCAGGCCGGGTGTTGGCGCTTCGGTGGCCATGGCACAAAATGCCCACTGCGTGCCGGGATGCGCGTCGATCCGCAGCCCCGTGCCGCGACCGATCACGGCGCTGCTGCCGACACCCAGTTCCAGCGTCTGCTCCGGGGTTTTCAGAGCTACGTGACCAGCGTGGACCACCAGTACTTCAGTGTGCGGGAAGTCCTCGATATCAAACACATCGCCGGTTTCGACGATGCCGGCCGACACGCCATCAACGCCGGACCAGGCCACCTGGCGAGTGTCCATAAATGGGTCGGCCGCATTTAATGCCAGCGTTTTGAAAGGCGTGACAACGCGGCTGCCGTCGGCGCGCGCCAACAGCAGAACAGTAGGTTGGGACATGCGGGTGATGCTCCAGACAAATAAAGGTGTGGGTTCGGCCATCAGCCGATGGCTTGGGTGACCAGGGCAAACTGAGTGACGCCGTTAGCAGCGTGCGGTGGCGTACCACGGGCCATTTGCGCCACGGTGTCGATGTTTTTGAGGCCGACCGTTTCCAGCCAATCGCTCAAGCCGCAATCCGCCGGAATGTCGATGCGCACGAAGGTTTCTGGCATTTGCGCAAGCAGCACCGCGATCAGGTGTTGAGCTTGTTCGAGGTTTTCGGCGACCACCGGGCCAACACCGCGACCACGACCATAGGGGCGCAACATCGCAAAGGCACGCAACTGGCCGTCGCGCTCGATGCCGACCGCAGACTCGATGACATCGAACAGATCGGTGATCACCGTTCGCCGGTCCAGCCCGGTCCCGGCGTTGGCCAGTTCCAGCACTCGCGCCTGGTCAGCGCTACACAGCGCACGACAGGTTTCACCCTCAGCCAGCGGCTTGAGATCCGGAGCTTGTACCAGGCCCTGATGTTGCTGGATCCGCCCGAACTCGACAAAACCCTGGCTGACATACAACGGTGCTCCAGCGAGGGTCGCGTTCAGGATCGGCGTGCGTGACTGACACGCCTCAAGCGCCATTTCCATCAACCTGCGACCGATGCCCTTGCCTTGATAGTCGTCGCTGACGATCACCAGCCCGATGGTGGCGAAATCCCCTTGAGGGCAGGCGAACGCCGTACCGATCAGACGCTCGTCGTCGAGCACCACAAAGCCGTCGCTGAGGCGCAGCACCATCGCCCAATCGTCCAGCCGATGCGGCCACTTCAATTGCACGGACAAGGCATGGGCCGAGGGCAGGTCGGCATCGGTCATCGGGCGATAAACATACGGGGCGGACATGGCGAGTCTCCGTTGAACAAGGTACGCGTGCGGCCGGTTATCCGGCGTGATGGTGCCTGTATCCCATCTGCGTGCAGGCCTGACAAGGGGCCTGCGAACATTCGGCAGATTCCGCGAGGCAGAGGCCACAAGACCACACTTACTACTAAATTGCACCGCAAGGTCGGCAGCAAATGCCAGGGCTTTTTTTCTACGATGGAAGCCTGAGTCAATGACTCGCCGACCCTATTTGGAGTGCTCCATGGATAGCTTCGATCCTCGTCTCATCGCTGTGCGCAGCGCTCACTTTATCGGCGGCCAATACCGCGATGCTCAACCGGGTCTTGATGTGGTGCGACCCTCGGATGGCCAGGTGTATGCAGAGTTGCCGATTGCCGATGCTGACCTGGTGGATGAAGCCGTCAACAGTGCCTGGCAGGCCTTCAATCGCAGCGATTGGGCCAGCCGCCCGCCGCGAGAGCGCGCGCGAGTGATGCGACGTTGGGCTGACCTGATCGAAGCGGACGCCGAGATCCTCGCACCACTGGAAGCCGTCGGTTCGACGCGCCCGCATAAAGATGTGATCGCCTGGGACATTCCGTATGTCGCCGAAGGCATTCGCTTCTTTGCCGAACTGGCGGACAAGCACGGTGGCCAGGTGGCGGCGACCCAGACTGATCGACTCGGCATGCAGATCGCCGAACCCTACGGCGTGATCGCGGCCATCGCGCCGTGGAATTTCCCGTTGAGCATGGCCTCCTGGAAAGTCGCCCCAGCCCTCGCAGCAGGCAATGCCGTGGTGCTCAAGCCGTCGGAATTGACACCATTCTCCAGCCTGCGCTTTGCCGAGCTGGCCTTACAGGCAGGGATGCCAGCGGGGATTTTCAATGTGGTGCAGGGCGATGGCCGCACCACCGGCGATGCCTTGTGCCGGCACCCGCGCGTTGGCAAGGTGACCTTTACCGGCTCCACCGCGACCGGGTCGAGCATCATGTCCACTTGTGCGCTGGTAGGGCCGAAACCGGTGACCCTGGAGCTGGGCGGCAAGAGTCCGCAACTGGTGTTCGCCGATATCCCGGACATCGCCAAAACCGCGCGCACCGTGGCGCTGGCGATTACCGGTAACGCCGGGCAGGTTTGTGTGTCCGGTTCGCGGTTGTTGATTCAGCGCTCGATCATGGAACCGTTTGTTGCGCACTTGCAGGCGTATTTCGAGGAGCTGCGCCCCGGTCCTACGTGGTCGCCAGAGAGCACGCTTTCGCCGATCATTTCCCGGCTCCAGGCCAGCCGCATCGACGGCATCGTCCAGCGCTCGCGCCAGGCCGGGGCCGAAGTACTGACCGGCGGCGGATTGTTTGAAGGCTTGGGCGGTGCCTATTACCAACCGACACTGCTGGCGGGTCTCGACAACCAGAACCCGGCGGTCTGCGAAGAGATTTTTGGCCCGGTGCTGACGGTGCAAGCGTTCGATGACGAAGAACAGGCGCTGAGTCTGGCGGCGCACGCCACTTATGGCTTGGCGGCCGGGGTGCACACGGCTGATATCAATCGCGCGTTGCGACTGGTGCGTAAGCTGGAAGCGGGGACTGTGTGGGTCAACCGTTACGGGCGCAGTAATGATTACATCCTACCGACGGGTGGCTATAAGCGTTCCGGGATCGGCAAGGATCTGGGGCGCGAAGCATTCGAAGCCAATTTGCGCTTCAAAAGCGTGCTGATCGATATCCTCCAATAACCCCCTGTAGCAACTGCCGAGCCCTCATTCGCAGTTGTAGCAGCTGTCGAGCCTGCGAGGCTGCGTTCGGCTGCGAAGCAGTCGTAGAACCGTAGTCCCCGATCTGACTGAAACACCGCAGTGTCAGATTTTGCGACTGCTTCGCAGCCGAACGCAGCCTCGCAAGCTCGACAGCTGCTACGGAGGTTTGTGGGCAAGCTCGACAGCTGCTACGGAGGTTTGTGGGCAAGCTTGAAAATCTCGGCCAAACGGGCGCTTCCTCAGGGAAGCGCCCGTTTTCGTTCAGCCCGGCGCAGTTTCTGCGGCCAATCGCGGCACAGCGGGGCCGTACGGGGTTATAAAGGTCCATAAGAGCGCATAAATACGGGGTTTGCCCAAGGCTGGAGCGAGCCGCAAAGTCTGCTGAGGGGGGTGGCTAAAACGGTGGTTTGTATCGGGCAGAGGCTGCTTTTAACGCCATCTGCTGATTTCACGGTGTTGTAATGACGGTGTGCTGCAGCGTTGCATCAGCGCTTCGCAAATGAAGCAAATGCTCGTCGCGCCATGACCTCAACGAACTTCAGGACCGCACTCAATGAGCTTTCTTCGCCCCAAATTCATTACGTTCGACTGCTACGGTACGCTGACCAATTTCCACATGGGCACGATGACTCGCGAGCTTTTCGCCGATCGCGTCAAACCCGAGCAGATGGATCAGTTCGTCAAGGATTTCTCGGCCTATCGCCTGGACCAGGTCATGGGCGACTGGATGCCCTACGACGAAATCCTCAAGACCGCCCTGGCTCGTACCTGCAAGCGTTGGGGCGTCGAGTACCGCGACGAAGGCCAGCTGTATTACGACGCCGTGCCGACCTGGGGCCCACACCCGGACGTGCCGGCCGGCCTGTCGAAAATCGCCGACACGATCCCGCTGGTGATTTTCTCCAACGCCAGCAACAGCCAGATCATGTCCAACGTCGACAAGCTCGGCGCGCCGTTCCATAAGGTCTTCACCGCAGAGCAGGCCCAGGCCTACAAGCCACGTCTGGCGGCGTTCGAGTACATGCTCGACAACCTCAACTGCGGCCCGGAAGACATCTTGCATGTGTCCTCCAGCTTCCGTTACGACCTGATGCCGGCCCACGACATGAAGATCAAGAACAAAGTCTTCGTCGCCCGTGGCCATGAAGTCCCTGGCAATGCCTTCTACGGCTATCAGCAGATCACCGACATCGGTGGGCTCGCGGCACTGGTTGGTCTCTGAGTCATTAGCGCATAAGGGGTTGGACATGGGCAGTGAATCCTACTGGCTCGACACCGCACCGGCCTTCACCGGTGCCCAGCTCGGCGCGTTGCCGGGACAGGTCGACGTGGCCATCGTCGGTGGCGGTTTCACCGGTCTGGCGGCGGCCCGGGCATTGGCCCTCAAGGGCGCCAGTGTAGTGGTGCTCGAAGCCGGGCGGGTGATCGGCGAAGCCTCGGGGCGCAACGGTGGTCAATGCAACACCGGGGTGGCCCAGGATTATGCCGGGCTCAGTGCCAGCCTCGGCGCCGACAAGGCCCGGGCGTATTACCAGGCTTATGAAAGCGCCGTGCAAAGCGTGGTGTCGCTGGTGGAACAGGAGCAGATTGCTTGCGACCTGATCCGCAACGGCAAGCTCAAGTTGGCCGCCAAGCCGATGCACTACGAAGGCCTGGCTCGGACCTGCGAATTGATTCGCAAGGAAGTCGATGCCGAGGTCGAGTTGCTGTCCGCCGAACAGACCCGCGCCGAAGTCAATTCGGCACAGTTCCACGGCGGTTTGCTGCAGCGTAACGGCGTGCAGATGCACGTCGGGCGTTTCGGCGTCGGTTTGGCCGAAGCGGCTGCTCGCCACGGCGCGCTGATCCATCAAGGCACCTCGGTGCTGGACTGGAAGGCCCAGGCCGGCGGTTATCAGGTCAACACCAGCAAGGGTTCGCTGCACGCCGGGCAAGTCTTGCTGGCGACTGGTGCCTGCCAGCACGGCGGTTTGGGCTGGTATCGGCGGCGCATCGTGCCGGTGGGCAGTTTTGTGATCGCCACCGAAGTGCTTTCAAAAGAGCTGATCGAGCAACTGCTGCCGGGCCGTCGCGCCTATGTCACCAGCCGCATGATCGGCAATTACTTCCGCCTGACCCCGGACAACCGCCTGCTGTTCGGCGGCCGCGCACGGTTCGCGATGTCCGACAGCGTCAACGACGCCAAGAGCGGCAAGGTGCTGCAAGCGGCGATGGTGCAGATGTTCCCGCAACTGGCCAACGTGAAAATCGATTACTGCTGGGGCGGACTGGTCGACATGACGTCCGACCGCTTGCCCCGCGCCGGTCAGCACGGCGGGGTTTATCACTCCATGGGCTACAGCGGCCACGGGGTGCAGATGTCGGTGCACATGGGCCAGGTCATGGCCGAAGTGATGGCCGGCAAAGTCGAGGCCAACCCCTGGCGCGAACTCGACTGGCCGGCGATCCCCGGGCATTTCGGCAAGCCGTGGTTCCTGCCGTTCGTGGGCGCCTATTACCGCTTCCAGGATTATTTGCATTGAGTTGATGTTGTGGCGTCACCGTCGTTTGCGTTTCAACGCTCCGGACAACCCGAGCCTTCTCATTATCGACAGGTACAACTGATATGACTGACAAAAAGATCGACTCCCCACTGATCTCCGGCCAAGAAAGCCTGCGAGTATTTGAAGGCCTCAATCGCGGTATGTCGCGCCGCAACGCCCTGCAAATGCTCGGTGTGGCGGGTGTCGCCGCAGCGGGCGCCGGCAGCCTGTTTGGCGCCGCCGGCAAACTGTTCGCCGAAGAAGCCGCCACCCCCGGCAAAGGCAAGCCAGGCGGGCGGATTCGTGTCGCTGGCATGTCCAGCTCCACCGCCGACACCCTCGACCCGGCCAAAGGCGCGCTGTCCACCGACTACGTGCGCCACTTCATGTTCTACAACGGCCTGACCCGTTTCGACACGCACCTGGTGCCGCAACTGGAACTCGCCGAGCGCATCGACAACACCGACGCCACGCTGTGGACCATCACTCTGCGCAAGGACGTGACCTTCCACAACGGTAAGACCCTGAGCGCCGCCGACGTGGTGTTCTCGCTGTCGCGGCACAAGGATCCACTGACCGGTTCCAAGGTCATGCCGCTGATGGAGCAATTCGCCGAGATCAAGGCCACCGGCACCAATGAAGTGCAGATCCGCCTCAGCGCGCCAAACGCCGAGCTGCCGTCGATCCTCGCCGTTTCGCACTTGCTGATCGTTCCCGAAGGCACCACCGACTTCAACCAGGGCATCGGCACCGGGCCGTTCAAGGTCAAGGAGTTCAAACCGGGCGTACGTTCGATTGCCGCGCGCAACACCGGCTACTGGAAACCCGGCTTACCGTACCTCGACGAGATCGAGTTCATCGCGATTGGCGACGAACCGTCGCGAGTCAACGCGCTGCTGTCCGGCGACGTGCACATGATTAACGAGGTCAACCCGCGTTCCACCACACGGATCAAGGCCAGCGCCAAGCACCGGGTCGTCGATGCGCCGTCGGGCAACTACACTGATTTGATCATCCGTCAGGATCAGATGCCGGGCAAAAGCGCCGAATTCACCCAGGCCATGAAGTACCTGCTGGACCGCGAACAGGTGAAATCTGCCGTGTTCCGTGGCTTTGCCGTGGTCGGTAACGACCATCCGATTGCCCCCGGTTCGCGCTACTACAACGCCGACCTGCCGCAAACCGTCTACGACCCGGAAAAAGCCAAGTTTTTGCTCAAGAAGGCCGGCATGGAAAGCATCAGCATGCCGCTGGTCGCGTCGCCAGCCGCCACCGGTTCGGTGGACATCGCGGTGCTGTTGCAGCAATCGGCGAAACAGGCCGGGCTCAAGCTCGACGTCAACCGCTTGCCGAGCGACGGCTACTGGTCCAACCACTGGATGAAGCATCCGCTGAGCTTCGGCAACATCAACCCACGGCCGAACGCCGACGTGATGTTTTCGCAGTTCTTCCAGTCGAAGGCGCCGTGGAACGAGTCCGGTTGGCAGAACGACCAGTTCGACCAGTTGCTGATGCTCGCGCGCGGTGAAACCGACGACGCCAAGCGCAGCAAGATGTACGCGGACATGCAAACCCTGGTGCATGACCACAGCGGTATCGGCGTGCCGGTGTTCATCAGCAACATTGATGGCGTCGACCAGCGCATCAAAGGCTACGGCAGCAATCCGCTGGGTGGCTTCATGGGCTACATGTTCGCCGAGCAGGTCTGGCTGGACGCTTGATGGGTAGTTGGGTTGTACGTCAGGGACAGTGCAGGAGGGTAGGCGATGAATAGCAACACACTGTGGTTGATCGGCCGGCGTCTGGGCGCCGCGATCGTGACTTTGTTGATCGTGTCCATGGTCGTGTTTGCGATCACGGCGGTACTGCCGGGGGACGCGGCGCAACAATCCCTCGGGCAGTTCGCCACGCCGGAACAGGTGGCGGCACTGCGCCTGAAACTGGGGCTCGACCAGCCCGGTGTGCTGCGTTACCTGCACTGGTTGATGAACCTGCTCAGCGGCGACATGGGCCTGTCGGTGTCCAACGCGATGCCGGTCGGCGAACTGATGGCCGGCCGCGTGCCCAACACCCTGATGCTGGCGGCCGCCACGGCGCTGGTCTCAGTGCCGGTGGCGTTGATACTCGGCATTGGCTCGGCGATGGGCCGTGGCGGGCGCATCGACAGCTTCCTGAGTTTTTTCACCCTGGCCATGGTCGCCGTCCCGGAGTTCCTGGTGGCGACCCTGGCGGTGCTGATTTTTGCGGTGAACCTGGGCTGGTTGTCGGCGTTGTCGTATGCCAGCGACATCACCTCACCGTGGCAATTCATGCGCACTTACGCCTTGCCGGTGATGACCCTGTGCTGCGTGATCGTCGCACAAATGGCCCGCATGACCCGCGCTGCGGTGATCGATCAGCTCGACAGTCCTTATGTGGAAATGGCCCGGCTCAAAGGCGTCAGCCCGATGCGCATCGTGCTGCGGCATGCCTTGCACAACGCGATCGGGCCGATTGCCAACGCCATCGCCCTGAGCCTTTCGTATCTGCTGGGCGGGGTGGTGATTGTCGAAACGATCTTCAACTACCCCGGCATCGCCAGCTTGATGGTCGATGCCGTGACCAACCGTGACATGGCGCTGGTCCAGGCCTGCACCATGCTGTTTTGTACCGCGTACCTGGGGTTGGTGCTGATTGCCGACCTGTGCGCGATTCTGTCCAATCCGAGGCTGAGAAACCAATGAACAATCTCATTGTGAAATCGACGCCTGCAACCCCCGACCTGTCGGTTGGCAAGGTGTCCCATGGCCCGGCGTGGCTGGGCCTGATCGGCGCCGGGATGTGTGTGATCTGGTTGCTGGTGGCGTTCTTCGGCCCGTGGCTGGCGCCGCACCCGGTGGGTGAAGTGGTCTCCGATAATGTCTTTGACAGCATCAGCGCGCTGTACCCGTTCGGCACCGATTATCTGGGCCGCGACATGCTCAGCCGCGTGCTGGTTGGGGCGCGGTTTACCGTAGGCCTGGCGTTGATCGCGGCGGTGTTGGCCAGCGGCCTGGGCACCAGTTGCGCGTTGTTGTCGGTGGTGTCGCCGAAGTGGCTGGACGAGGTGATCAGTCGCTTGATGGATGCGTTTATCTCGATCCCGAGCAAGATGCTGGCGCTGATCATGGTCTCGGCTTTCGGTTCGTCGGTGACTTTGCTGATTTGCACCGCCGTCCTGAGTTTCACCCCCGGCGCATTCCGTATCGCCCGCAGCATGGCGGTGAACATCGAAGCCCTGGAATACGTGCAAGTCGCCCGTACCCGTGGCGAGCGCCGGTTGTACATCGCTTGCGTGGAAATCCTGCCAAACATGCTTAACCCGGTGCTGACTGACCTGGGCCTGCGTTTCGGCTTTATTGTGTTGCTGCTCAGCGGCATGAGCTTCCTCGGCCTCGGCGTGCAACCGCCGGATGCCGACCTCGGTTCGCTGGTGCGGGAAAACATTGGCGGCCTCAACCAAGGCGCGCCGGCCATCGTGATTCCGGCGCTGGCCATCGGCACCCTGACCATCGGTGTGAATCTGTTTATCGACAGACTGTCGTCCCGACGTAGTCGCCGCACGGGAGGGCATTGATATGAGCGAATTGATCCGAGTTGAAGACCTGCGCGTGGTCGCCTGTGGTGAGCGCGGTGAAACGGAAATCGTCAAAGGTGTGAGCTTCGCCCTGGAAAAAGGTGAAGTGCTGGCGTTGATCGGTGAATCCGGCTCCGGCAAGACCACCATCGCGTTGGCACTGCTGGGCTATGCACGACGCGGCTGCCGGTTGTCCGGCGGCGTGGTACAGGTCGGCGAGCACAACATGCTCGCCCTTAGTGAAAAGGAATTGCAGGGCCTGCGCGGCAACCGCGTGTCGTACATCGCGCAAAGCGCGGCGGCGGCGTTCAACCCGGCGAAGAAGTTGATCGACCAAGTGGTGGAAGGCGCATTGATTCATGGCCTCGGCACCCGCGCAGTGCTTGAAGCCAAAGCCATCCAGTTGTTCCGCGACCTGGCGCTGCCGGACCCGGACCACATTGGCCAGCGCTATCCGCATCAGGTGTCCGGCGGGCAACTGCAACGGGTGATGGCGGCCATGGCGCTGATCAGTGATCCGTTGCTGGTGGTGCTCGATGAACCGACCACCGCCCTCGACGTCACCACGCAGATCGACGTGCTGCGCGCCTTCAAACGCGTGGTCCGTGAGCGCGGGGCAACGGCGGTCTACGTGTCTCACGACTTGGCCGTGGTCGCGCAAATGGCCGATCAGATCGTCGTGCTCAACGGCGGCCAGATCTTCGAACAGAGCGCCACCGCGCCACTGCTCAAAGCGCCAACCCACGAATACACCCGCAGCCTGTTGGCGGCGGCGCGGCCGGACACGACGATTCGTCCGCCCTGCGGCGTAGCGGAAGACACGCCGTTGCTGACGATTCAGGGCTTGACCGCCGGTTACGGCAACAAGAACATGCACGGCATGCCATCGATTCGCGTGCTGGAAGACATCGACCTGACTGTGCGCCGGGGCCAGGCCATCGGCGTGATCGGTGAGTCGGGTTCCGGCAAATCGACCCTCGCACGAGTGGTCGCGGGCTTGCTGACCCCGGCGCTCGGCGGCTTGACCTTCGACGGCCAACCCTTGGGCGGCTGCTTGTCCGAACGCACTGATGAACAGTTCCGTCGCATCCAGATGGTGTTCCAGAACGCCGACACCGCGCTCAACCCGATGCACAGCGTCAGCACCATTCTGAGCCGGCCATTGAAGATGTATTTCGGCCTCAAGGGCGCGGCGTTGCGCGAGCGTATCGGTGAACTGCTGGACCTGGTGCGTTTGCCTCGGACCTTGGCTGAGCGGCGGCCGAATGAACTGTCCGGCGGGCAAAAGCAGCGGGTCAACCTGGCCCGGGCGCTGGCGGCGAAACCGGACCTGATCCTCTGCGATGAAGTGACCTCGGCACTGGATACGGTGGTCGGCGCGGCGATTCTCGAACTGCTGCGCGACCTGCGTCAGGAGCTGGGCGTTTCCTATCTGTTCATCAGTCACGACATCTCCACCGTGCGCGCGCTGTGCGACGACATTGTGGTGATGTACAGCGGCCACAAGATCCAGGCCGGCACCCGTCAATCGTTTGCCCAGGCACCGTTCCATCCGTACACGGATCTGTTGATCCATTCGGTGCCGGAACTGCGTCAGGGCTGGCTGGAAAACTGCGGCACCACCTGCGCCGAGCTGCCGCCGATTGGCGCCAGGGCCAACGTGCCGGAGCTGTGCACGTTCCTCAGTCGCTGCCCGGTGCGGGTCGATGGCCTGTGCAATCGCACCGCGCCGAACCGCCGGATCATCGATGGCGGCAGCGAAATCCTCTGCCACCACGACAGCGCCGAGTTGCTGAAAACCCAGCAGGATCTGATCACCATGAGCCACGGAGCCTACGCATGAAGGGACGTTTTGTGAGGCTGGCCGAGCAGGGCCGGCCGACCGTCAAACTGCAAGTGGACGGCACCGCCATCGAGGCCTTGCAGGGCGATACCCTGATGGTCGCGTTGCTGACCCAGGGCAATGCGTTGCGCCAGTCGGAGTTCGACTCCGGCCGGCGCGCCGGTTTCTGCCTGATGGGCGCGTGCCAGGATTGCTGGGTCTGGACCCGCAGCGGCGAGCGTCTGCGTGCCTGTTCGAATGAAGTCCGCGAAGGGCTGGACATCGTCACCACACAACCGGAGGCGACATGGCCACTGCACGGATAGTCATAGTCGGCGCCGGGCCGGCGGGTATTCGCTGCGCCGAAACCCTGGTGGCGGCGGGGTTCAAACCGATCCTGATCGATGAAAATCGTCGGGATGGCGGACAGATTTATCGTCGCCAGCCTGAAGGGTTTACCCGTAATTACGCGACGCTGTACGGCACCGAAGCGCGCAAGGCTCGCGACCTGCACGACAGTTTTGATCGTCTGCGCGGTTCTATCGATTACCGCCCCGATACCTTGGTGTGGAACCTGACAGCGGGGCAATTGTGCTGCGTCAGCCAGGGCAAACACTCGACGGTGGATTACGACGCGCTGATTCTTTGCACCGGCGCCACCGACCGTTTGATGCCGATCGAAGGCTGGCAGTTAGCAGGCACCTATAGCCTCGGCGGGGCGCAGATTGCGCTCAAGTCCCAGGCGGTTTCGATTGGCCACAGCGTGGTGTTTATGGGCAGCGGGCCGTTGCTGTACCTGGTCGCCAGCCAATACGTGAAGGCTGGCGCGAAGGTGGCAGCGGTGCTCGACACCTCGCCGTTCAGCAAGCGCATTGGAGCCTTGCCGAAACTGTTGGCGCGGCCCGGATTGCTGTTCACCGGGATGAAATTGTTGGCGCAGCTGTATCAGGCGAAGATCCCGGTGCACCTGGGGATCAAACCTTTGCAAGTACGCGGCGATGCGTCCAGCGGTGTCAGTGGCGTGCGAGTGCTGACGGCGCGTGGCGAAGACTTGAGCGTCGAGTGCGATGCTGTGGCGCTGGGTTATCACTTGCGCCCGGAAACTCAATTGGCGGACCTGGCTGGTTGCCGCATGCGTTTCGACGAGGCGTCCGGTCAATGGTGGCTGGCGGTGGATGATGAAGGCCGGACTTCGGTGAGCGGCGTGTATGCGGCTGGCGATGGTTCGAAGATTCGCGGCGCGGATGCCGCTGAACACGCTGGACGGCTGGTCGCTATGGCATTCCTGGAAGACCAGCAGCAACCGGTAAACGCCGGGTTGCGCGACGAACAACGCCAGGCCTTGGCCGTAATGGACCAGTTCCGCCTCGGTCTGGCCCAGGCGTTTCCCTGGCCTGCCGAGCAAGCCAAAGCCTTGCCTGACAGTGCAATCGTGTGCCGCTGCGAGATGATCAGCGCCGGTGAATTGCGCCGCACCGTCAGCGAGAAGGGCGCCTGCGAAGTCAATCGGGCCAAGGCTTTCAGTCGGGTCGGCATGGGCCGTTGCCAAGGTCGTTATTGCTCTCAGGCTGGCGCCGAAGTGATCGCCGCAGCAGCGGGCGTCAGCGTGCAACAGGTCGGCCGCCAACGCGGCCAGGCGCCGGTCAAACCGCTTTCGATGCTCACCGAGGAGGTGTCGCCATGACCGTACAGAAAGCCGATGTGTTGATTGTCGGCGGCGGCCTGATGGGCTCGGCGACGGCATTTTTCCTGCGCAAGCGCGGCCAGTCGGTGATTCTGCTGGAGCGCGACCAGATCGGTCAGTACGCCAGCGGCGTCAACTTCGGCAACGTGCGGCGGCAGGGGCGTTACCTCGGGCAACTGGAATTGGCCAACCGCTCCTGGGCCTTGTGGAAACGCTTGCCGGAATTGATCGACGATGACCTGGAATTCATCGCCAGCGGGCACATGCGCGTGTGTTATCGCGAAGATGAAATCGCCGAGCTGGAGGCGTATTCCGCGGCGCCTGAAGCTGCGCAACTGGACCTGAAGATTTATCGCGGTGCCGAGTTGCATCAGCGCTTTCCGTTTCTCGGGAAGGACGTGAAGGGCGGTTCCTATGCGCCTCATGATGGTCACGCCAACCCGCGTCTCGCCGCACCGGCGTTTGCCCGCGCCGCACGCCGACTCGGCGCGCAGATCGAGGAACAGACCGAAGTCGCCGAAGTGCAAAAAGTCGGCGGCGAATTCAGCGTCACCACCACCGACAGTCGTCAGTTCAGCGCCGCGCAACTGCTGATCACGGCCGGGGCGTGGGGGCAAAAGCTTTCGGGTCAGTTCGGCGAACCGGTGCCCCTGGACACCCACGGCCCGCAAATGGCCGTGACTGAACCGGTGCCCTACGCCTTGCCGACGGTGATCGGTGTCTACACCAAGATTCCCGAAGAAGTGATCTACTTCCGGCAGATTCCGCGCGGCAACATCGTCATCGGCGGCGGTTATCGCAGCAAACCGGACATGCTCAATCGCCGGGCCTACGTCGAGCCGCGCAGCATCCTCAACCAGATGGATCAAATGCGACGCCTGCTGCCGGGTGTCGGCAACCTCAACATCATCCGCGTCTGGAGCGGCATCGAAGGTTATCTGCCAGACTCCTTGCCGATCATGGGCCCGAGTGGCACCACCGACGGTTTGTTCTACGCGTTTGGCTTCTGCGGTCACGGCTTCCAGCTCGGCCCCGGCGTCGGCGACGTGATGGCCGAACTGATCAGCACCGGCAGCACCAGCACTTCGATTGAGCCGTTCTCCATTCGCCGGTTCGCCCCTTTAGCCGAGCAACGGAGCAAGGCCTCATGAAACCCCGTGTACTGGATATTCTCAAACGCCTGATGGCCTTCGACACCGTGTCTTCAGAGTCGAACATGGCCCTGATTGGCTACGTGCGCGACCTGCTGCTGAGCAAGGGCATCGAGTCGCTGATCGTCAAGGACGAAACCGGCAAGAAGGCCAACCTGTTTGCCAGCACCGGACCGAAAAACCTGCCGGGGATTCTGTTGTCCGGCCACACCGACGTGGTGCCGGCGGCGGGGCAGGCCTGGACCGTGCCGCCGTTCCAGGCGACGGTGCAGGACGGCAAGATCTACGGGCGCGGCAGTTGCGACATGAAGGGTTTTATTGCCCTGGCCATCGACGCCATGCTCGACGCCGCCGACCATTCGCTGAGCCGGCCGCTGCAACTGGCGCTGTCCCATGACGAAGAAACCGGTTGTGTCGGCGTGCGGCGTTTGCTCGACGTGCTGCACCTGACCCCGGTGCGCCCGTTTTTGTGCCTGATCGGCGAGCCGACCAACATGCAATTCGTGCTCGGGCACAAGGGCAAGGGGTCGTATCGCACCTATTGCCGGGGACTGGAGGCGCATTCGTCGTTGGCGCCGCGCTCGGTCAATGCGATTCACGTGGCCTGCGATTTCATCGCCGCGCTGCGCCAGAGTCAGCAGCAATTGCAAGAGCAGGGCGCGCAGGACGCTGATTACGACGTGCCTTACAGCACCGTGCATGTCGGGCAGATCGGCGGCGGTCGGGCGCTGAATATCGTGCCGAACCTGTGCACCCTGGACTTCGAAGTGCGCAACTTGCCGGCGGATAACCTGGATCAGTTTCTGGAGCAGATGCAGGAACGCGCTGAACTGATCGTGCGCGAAGCGCGGTTGTTGTCGAGCGTGGCAGCGATAGAAATCGAAACGCTCAACGTCTATCCCGGCCTCGATACGCATCCGAGCGTCGAAGCGGTGCGTTTCCTGAAAAACTTCGCCGCGCCGGATACCGGAACAGCCAAGGTTTCGTTTGGCACTGAGGGCGGGTTGTTCAAGCAACGGCTGGATGTGCCGGTGGTGGTCTGCGGACCGGGCTCGATTGAACAGGCGCACAAGCCGGACGAGTTTATCGAGATCAGCCAGATGGAGGCCGGGGAGCGGTTTCTTGAAGGATTGTTGGGTTCGTTGAAGATTTAAGATCAAAAGATCGCAGCCTTCGGCAGCTCCTACAGTGGATTGAGTTCACCCATAAATTGCGGTGAACACCGCTTCTGTAGGAGCTGCCGAAGGCTGCGATCTTTTGACTTTCCGGGGCCGGTAGAGCCTGCCGTTCCACCGCCAATTTCAGCATCCAACACCGCGCAAACCGTGCTTTCAGCATCCTCCTCCGCCACACCTCCCTAGACTGGAGCATGTCTCGGATCAGGACTCGACCATGCTCAAGAATCGTTTGAAAGACCCCAGCCTTCTGGCAGAACTCGCGTATGTGGACGGGCAGTGGATCGGCGCCGATAACGCCGCGACACTCGACGTCATCGACCCCGCCAGCGGCCAGTTACTCGCCCGTGTCCCGGCCATGCAAGGCGCGGAAACCCGGCGTGCCATCGAGGCTGCCGACAAAGCCTGGCCGGCCTGGCGCGCACGTCCGGCCGCCGAGCGTGCGGCGCTGCTGGAGCGCTGGTTTCAGGCCATGATCGACAACCTCGACGACCTGGCGCTGATCATGACCTGCGAACAGGGCAAGCCACTGAACGAAGCCAAAGGCGAAATTCGCTACGGCGCCGGTTTCGTCAAATGGTTCGCCGAAGAGGCCCGACGGGTCTACGGCGAAACCATGCCGGCCCCCAGCGGCGACCGTCGATTGCTCACGCTCAAACAACCGGTAGGCGTCTGCGCCGCCATCACCCCATGGAATTTCCCCAACGCGATGATCACCCGCAAATGTGCGCCGGCATTGGCGGCGGGCTGCCCGATCATCGTCAAACCCTCGGACCTGACACCGCTGTCGGCCTTGGCTTTAGCGGTGTTGGCCGAACGCTTCGGCATTCCGGCCGGGGTGTTCAACGTGTTGACCGGCATGCCTGCCGGCATTGGCGAAGAGCTGACCAGCAACCCGACGGTGCGCAAGATTTCCTTCACCGGTTCGACCGCCGTGGGCCGCTTGCTGATGCGTCAAAGCGCCGAACACATCAAACGCTTGAGCCTGGAACTGGGCGGCAACGCGCCGTTTATTGTGTTCGACGACGCGGACCTGGAGCAGGCCGTCGCCGGGATCATGCTCAGCAAGTTTCGCAACGCCGGCCAGACCTGCGTCTGCGCCAACCGGATTCTGGTGCAAAACGGTATCTACGAACGTTTCGCCCAGCGGCTGGTGGAGGAGGTGGGCAAGCTCAAGGTCGGCAACGGCCTCGACGCCGACGTCACCATCGGCCCGCTGATCAACCCGGCTGCGGTGAGTAAAGTCGCCCGGCACATTGACGATGCCTTGAGCCAAGGCGCGACATTGCTCTGTGGCGGCATTCCCGAGGGCGACAACCAGTTCGTGCAACCCACGGTGCTCGGCGATACCCACGCCGGCATGTTGTTGGCCAACGAAGAAACCTTCGGCCCGGTCGCGCCGTTGATGCGGTTTACCTCTGAGGCCGAAGCCCTCGCGCTGGCCAACGCCACGCCTTACGGTCTGGGCGCCTACTATTTCACTCAGGATTTGCGCCGTTCATGGCGTTTCGGCGAGGCGCTGGAGTTCGGCATGGTCGGCCTCAACACCGGGATCATTTCCATGGAAGTCGCGCCGTTCGGCGGCATCAAGCAATCCGGACTGGGCCGTGAGGGCAGCAAGTACGGCCTGGACGAATACCTTGAAGTCAAAGCCTTCCACATCGGCGGGCTGTAATTCACAGACACTGGGGGAGGCATGTTGATGAGCAAGACATTCAGAATCGCCGCGATTGCCGGCGATGGCATCGGCAAGGAAGTGCTGCCGGAAGGGTTGCGGGTGTTGGAGCAGGCCGCGAAGAAATGGCAGCTCGATCTGAGCATCGAAGTGCTGGATTGGGCGCATTGCGATTACTACCTGGAGCACGGGCAGATGATGCCCGATGACTGGTTCGAACAACTCAAGGGTTTTGACGCGATCTACTTTGGCGCCGTCGGTTGGCCGGACAAAGTGCCGGACCACATTTCCCTGTGGGGTTCGCTGCTGAAGTTTCGCCGCGACTTCGATCAGTACGTAAACATCCGTCCGGTGCGGTTGTTTCCCGGCGTGCCGTGTCCGTTGGCCGGACGCAAGCCGGGTGACATCGATTTTGTGGTGATCCGCGAGAACACCGAGGGCGAGTATTCCTCGGTTGGCGGCAAGATGTTCGAAGGCACCGAGCATGAATTCGTGCTGCAGGAATCGGTGTTCACCCGGCGTGGCGTCGACCGGATTCTAAAATTCGCCTTCGACCTGGCCCAGACTCGACCGCGCAAACGGCTGACGGCGGCGACCAAGTCCAACGGGATTTCCATCAGCATGCCGTATTGGGACGAACGCACCGCGTTGATGGCGGCGAAGTACCCGGAGATCACCTGGGACAAGCAGCACATCGACATTCTGTGCGCGCGGTTTGTGCTGCAACCGGATCGGTTTGATGTGGTAGTGGCGTCGAATTTGTTTGGCGACATTCTTTCGGATTTGGGGCCAGCGTGTGCCGGGACCATCGGGATTGCGCCGTCGGCGAACCTTGATCCGGAGCGGCGGTTTCCGTCGTTGTTTGAACCGGTGCATGGTTCGGCGCCGGATATCTATGGGCAGAACATTGCGAATCCGATTGCGATGATCTGGTCCGGGGCGTTGATGCTGGATTTCCTGGGCAATGGCGATGAACGCTATCGCGCGGCGCATGACGGGATTTTGCAGGCGATTGAGCGGGTGATTGCTGACGGGCCGATTACGCCGGATCTGGGCGGGAAGGGTTCGACGCAAGACGTCGGCAAAGCCATCGCCGATATTCTCTAAACCCACCACCGCCTAACCAATGTGGGAGCGGGCTTGCTCGCGAAGGCGTCCTGTCAGTTGATATTGATGTCGTCTGACACACCGCTTTCGCGAGCAAGCCCGCTCCCATAGGGGATTTGCGCCGCTAAGAAGTTCTCTGTCAAACATCGACTCAGTGTGGGAGCGAGCCTGCTCGCGAAGGCGGACTAACATTCAACATCCGAGTTGACTGACATTCCGTCTTCGCGAGCAAGCCTCGCTCCTACAGGTGTTCGGGGTGTGGTCAGTAACCCTGGCTGCGGTCGATCTGGCCCAGCATCGGCTGGCCTTTTTGATGTCGCCGGATATTCTCCAACAACACCCCAAACGCACTTTCCGGCTGTGTCATCGCGGCAATATGCGGTGTCAGCAGAATCTGCGGATGCGTCCAGAACGGATGATCCTCCGGCGCCGGTTCCTGCTGCAGCACATCCAGCACCGCGCCGCTGAGTTGCCCGCTGTCCAGCGCCTCCAGCAGATCAGCTTCCACCAGATGCCCGCCACGCCCCATATTGATCAACGCCGCGCCATGGGGCAGTTGCCGGAACAAATCACGATCCAGAATCCCCTGGGTCTGTTCCGTCAGCGGCAACACACACAACAGAATGTCGCACTGGCTGAGAAACGTCGGCAGTTGCTCGCGCCCGGCATAACAATCCACGCCCGCCACCTGATGCGCACTGCGCGCCCATCCCTTCAACGCAAACCCCAACGGTTGCAACGTCGCCAGAATCTGTTGCGCCTGCGCACCCAGCCCCATCACACCCACCCGACGTTTGCTCGCCGGTTGCAACATGTGCGCCTGCCAACACCGCGCCATCTGCTGCTGCCGATAACGCAGCATGTCCCGGTGCAGGCTCAACACGGCAAAACTCGCGTACTCACACATGCCACGGGTGATGCCCGGGTCGAGCAATCGCACCACCGGCAAGCTCTCCGGAATACGGCCGAGGTCCAGTTGATCGACCCCGGCGGACAGCGCGAACAGCACTTTCAGGTTCGGCAACAAAGCTTCCAGATCGTCCGGCGCCTGCCATGCGGCCAGGTATTCAATCTGCGACGGGTCGCCAATCTCCGGCCAGGCGCGCCATTCGATATCCGGGGCGTGTTCGGCGAACAGCGCTTGCCACTGTTCGCCGCGCACGGGGTCAGCTTTATATAGCAGGGCCATGGGCAATTCCTGAATGGATGAAGGTGCTCTCATCATCGCGCAATGCCAGCGCAGGATCTGTCGAAAGCGCCGGGTTAAACGGCTCCGGCCACGGTGTATCGCCAAGGCTGCGGCAGATTCGGCGGGCTGAAGGAATCTGCCGTTTGGCAGGGTGAAAACAGTCGATCCGAATTTCTCAGGGGGCAAGTTCGGCGTAGTTCGTTTCGCTCAAGCCTTAATCTGAACAGCATCGCAACCACCTCCCGGTTGCCGGACTCACGATGGGAAATGCCATGAATAGCAAAGTCGACGAAACCCCTCATTTGCTCCGTCAGCGCGATCAATTCGTGCCGCGTGGCCTGGTCACCGCTCACCCGTTGGTGATCGATCGCGCCCAAGGTGCCGAGTTGTGGGATGTGGACGGTAAGCGTTACCTGGATTTTGTCGGCGGCATCGGCGTGCTGAACATCGGCCACAACCACCCGAAAGTCGTCGCGGCGGTGCAAGCGCAACTGCAAAAAGTCTCCCACGCCTGTTTTCAGGTGGTCGCCTACAAGCCTTATCTGGACCTGGCCCAGCGCCTGTGCGAAATGATCGGCGGTAAAGAAGCCTATAAAGCGGCGTTCTTCACCTCTGGCGCCGAGGCCGTGGAAAACGCAGTGAAGATCGCTCGCGCGCATACCAATCGCTCGGCGGTGATCGCGTTTCGCGGCGGTTTCCACGGACGCACCTTGCTCGGCACCACGCTGACCGGCATGAGCCAGCCGTACAAACAGAACTTCGGGCCGTTCGCGCCGGAAGTGTTCCATACGCCGTATCCGAATGCCTATCGCGGCGTCACCAGTGACATGGCGCTCAAGGCACTGGACGAATTGCTCGCCACCCAAGTGGCACCAGAGCGGGTCGCCGCCATCATCATTGAACCGGTGCAGGGCGACGGTGGTTTCCTCTCGGCGCCGGTAGAGTTCCTCAAAGGCCTGCGTGCGCTGACCGAGAAGCACGGCATCGTGCTGATCCTCGATGAAATCCAGACTGGTTTCGGCCGCACCGGCAAGTGGTTCGGCTTCCAGCACGCCGGCATCCAGCCGGACCTGGTGACCGTCGCCAAAAGCCTGGCCGGTGGCTTGCCGCTGTCGGGTGTGGTCGGCAAAGCCGCGATCATGGACGCGCCGTTGCCCGGCGGCCTCGGTGGCACCTACGGCGGCAACGCGCTGTCGTGCGCGGCGGCACTGGCGGTGATCGATGCCTTCGAGGAAGAACAGCTGCTGGCTCGCGGTGAAGCGTTGGGCGAGCGTCTGCGTCAAGGCCTGCTGAACTTGCAGAGCCGTCACCCGCAAATCGGTGACGTGCGCGGCGCCGGGTTCATGCTGGCGATTGAGCTGATCAAACCGGATGAGGCTCGCACGCCGGACGCCGACCTCAATCAGCGGCTGATCGATGAAGCGCGCAAGGGCGGTTTGCTGGTGATCAAGTGCGGCGTGTACCGCAACGTCCTGCGGTTCCTCGCGCCGCTGGTGGCAACCGAAAGCCAGGTCGACGAAGCGCTGCAAATTCTCGAAGGCGCTTTGGCACGCGTCTTGAACTGAGCTCCTGAAGGCGTGGGGCGCGGCTGCAAGGCCGCGCCCGTGAGCGTTTATGGAGCATGGATTGATGGAATGCATCATCGGAGGCTTGGCACACCATGGGGCTGACTGAATATCGCGCGCTGCTCATCGATTGCGATGAAGTCCTGGTTGATCGCGACTCGGGGGTCTGGGCGGCGTTGCAACCGCTGCTCGACAGCCGGGGCGGGCACCCGGACAAGGAACAGGTGCTGGCCGAATACAGCGAGGTGGTGCGCGCACTGTATCCGCGCTTCGGTGAGCTAGGCTTCAGTGGACTGCTGTGTTTCGCCCATCGCCAACTGGCCGAGCGCTGGGGCCTGAAAGCCAGTTGGGAGGAGGGCATGAGCTTCGCCCGTTCGGTGGCCGGCTGGTCGCTGTTCGAGGATGCGCCGGGGGCGATGCTGTACCTGCGCAAGTTCTATCGCCTGCTGGTGCAGGGTGATCGGGATGCCGAGGATCGCGGGCTGCTCTGTGAGCGGTTGGGGATCATGCCCGATGACTTTATCTCGCTGGCCAGCGACCCGTTGCAGGACGCGGATTGGCTGGAAGCCAATGCGTTCAAGCCCGGGGAGATCCTGCAAGTGACCCGGCCTTCCGCCGGTCGGCAGGCGATCAGCGACGTGTGCCTGATCTGTCGTGGCCGGGTCAAACACCCGACACCGTGCGCGGCAGATTACTGCATCAACAGCATGGCGGATCTGGTGGCGCAGCATCAGCTGTCTTTACGGCGCTGATTTTGCTAGAAGATTGTCTTACAAACGGCAGTCAAGAGGTACGCAATGGAAGGTTTAGTAAAACTGGACCGAATCGACATCAGCATCCTGGTCGAGCTGCAAAAGGATGGGCGCATGACCAACGTCAGCCTCGCCGATGCCGTGGGTTTATCGGCCAGCCCCTGCCTGCAACGGGTCAAACGGCTGGAATCGGCCGGGTATATTTCCAGCTACAAGGCGCACCTGAACCTGGCGAAAATCACCGAATCGGTGACGGTCTTCACCGAAATCACCCTCAGTGACCACAAGCGCGAAGACTTCGCCAAGTTCGAATCCAACATTCGCCTGGTGGACGAAGTGCTCGAATGCCATTTGATCAGCGGTGGCTACGATTACCTGGTGCGCTTCATGACCCGCAGCATCCAGCATTACCAGGAAGTGATCGAAAGCCTGTTGGACAAGAACATCGGCATCTCCAAGTACTTCAGCTACATCGTCATCAAGTCGCCTGTGCTCAAGGATGGCGTGCCGTTGCGTAAGTTGTTGCGGCACTGACATAACCCTTTCTCAATTTGAATATGATCCACTGTGGGAGCGAGCCTGCTCGCGAAGAGGCCTTTACATTCAACATCACTGTTGGCTGTGAAGCCGCCTTCGCGAGCAGGCTCGCTCCCACAGTTGCATTCGCAACGCACTGTGTTTGGACATCCCGCCTGCGAAACCACCCATCCCGCCTCATCCTGGCGCAAGCCGCATAAACCGCTGTTTCCCGCCGTAAAAACAGTTTCCGATTGCCCCCCAGGCACTGATTACAGAACAACGCGCAAAAGTCTTCGCGCTGTAATGCGTTCAGAAGAGGGGCGCGGTTTGTGATGTCGCTGATTTCGGGAGGATGAAGCGTCGGCACGAATCGCGGAATAACACCAATCGGAGCCAAAAAAATGCGAATGAGCAACGCAAAAGCACTGTTGGGTTACGGCGTCTTGCTGCTGGCTGGCAGCAGTGAGGCGCATCAGATCTGGTACGAACAGCCACCCGGGCAACCGTTGGCGCTGTACTACGGGGAATACGACAAGAACATGCTGGAGGTGACGCCGGGCGGGATGGACCGGTTCCAGCAACTCAAGGGATGGTCGATCAGCAACAATTCGAAACCATTGAATCTGACCTTGCAACGTCAGGCATTTGCGGTGGCGCATCAGGCCAAGCGCGATGACTCACTTCTGGCCCAAGATCCGCATTATCCGATCTTCGACCTGCACGAAGCCGACAAGACGCTGAAAACCCACTGGACGCCGGCAACCCGCTGGGTCGGCGATTTACGTGCGCGAACCCCGGAACTGACCCTGGACATCGTGCCCACCGGCATCGCTGACGCAAACAAGGCGCAGTTCCAAGTGTACTATTCGCAAAAACCGCTGGCGGATCAGGACGTTATATTGGAAACCGGCTCCGGCGAGGTCTTCACCCAGCGCACCGATGCGATGGGCAAAGTCAGCTTCGAGTTGCCCTGGCAGGGCACGTATGTGGTGGCCGTCGAATACAAGGACCGCACGCCCGGTGAACGCGTCAGCCCCCAAGGCAAGACCGAGCCGTACGACTTGAAGAGCTTCAGCTCCACGCTGTCGTTCTATCGGGCCGAGGGTAAGCCGTCGTTGCCACGGGCACCGTCGCAGCTGCCGGCTTCCGAAGTCGCCCGGTTGAAGAAACAGGCCTGATCCATCGCCCCCAAAGGAGTCACCACTATGTCCCAATCTTCAGGATTGGCCGGGCAGGCGGGAAGTATTTCCCCGGCGCTGGCCACCCCCGCTGTAAAAGCCAACACCCGTATGTTGGCGATCGATGCCCTGCGTGGCTTCGTCATGTTATTGATGCTGATCGACCACGTGCGCGAAACCTTCCTGCTGCACCGTCAGGTCACCGACCCGATCGATGCCTTGAGCGTGACGCCGGACCTGTACTTCACCCGCATGCTCAGCGAAATCTGCGCGCCGGTGTTCATCTTCCTCACTGGCCTGTCGGCATGGCTCTACAGCCAGAAACACACCGCCAGCGAAACCTCGGTGTTCCTGCTCAAGCGCGGGTTCTTCCTGGTGTTTCTGGAAATCACCTTCGTCTGCTTCGCCTGGAACGCCGAATTCCCGCCCAAGACTCTGTGGCTGCAAGTGATCTGGTGCATCGGTATCTGCATGATCGTGCTCGCCGGGTTGCTGCACTTCAAACGTAGTTGGCTGATTGTGCTGGGGCTGGCCATCGTCGCCGGGCACAACCTGTTCGATAACGTGGTGGTCGGGCCGGAATCGCCGTTCTATGTGCCGTGGTCGATCCTGCACCAGAAGGTGTTTATCGACATCACCGAATTCACCCGGGCCCGCACGACCTATCCGGTGTTGCCGTGGATAGGTGTGATCCTGTTGGGCTGGGCGATCGGGCCGTGGTTCGGCAAGGACATGGACCCGGCGGAGCGGATTTCCCGCTTGGTCAAACTCGGCGCAGGCCTGCTGGTGGCGTTCGTGTTCATCCGCTACCTAAACGTCTATGGCGAGAAGCCGTGGGTGCAGACCGGTGATTCGTTGCGCACCTTCATGAGCTTCATGAGCGCGAAGAAGTATCCGCCGTCGCTGATGTTCCTGATGCCGACTCTTGGCTTGGGCCTGCTCCTGCTGGCGTTGTTCGAGAAGCTGCAGGATCGCTGGTCCACCGCGACGCTGGCGATCTACGGCGGGGCGCCAATGTTCTTTTATTTGCTGCACCTCTATGTGCTCAAGGCCATGTACCTGGTGGCCGTCGCGATCTGGGGCGCCAATCAGGGCGCGTACTACGGCTTCGATAACCTGCCGACCGTGTGGCTGTGGAGCGCGATTCTCGGCGTATTGATGTTCTTCCCGACACGCTGGTTCGCCAGCCTCAAGCAGCGCCGTCGCGACATCGCGATCCTCAAATACCTCTGAGTTGGCCATGGGTGTCCCGCGTCTGGCGGGACACCTTGCAGACCCCGAATTTCGTGGAGTTGCCTTGTGAAAACCCTATCGACACACACCCTGCTATTGGCATTGGGCGGGCAGTCGCTGCTCGCCCTGGCTTCAGAGCAAGACAACGCAAAAGGCTTTGTCGAGGACAGCCAGTGGAGCCTGCTCAACCGTAGCGTCTACGACCGCCGCGACTATGAACACGGTGCACTGAGCAACGGCGCACGCAATGCCTACAAGCCGCGCGCCCAGCGTAGCGACCTCGCCGAAGAATGGGCCTACGGCCTGATGGCCGATTTCACCTCTGGTTATACGCGCGGCACCCTAGGCTTTGGCTTCGATGCCCACGCCTATTCTGGCTGGGAACTGGACAGCGGAGGCGGGCGGGCCGGCAAGGCGCGGTTGCTTGGCGTGGACAATGACGGTCATCCCAAGGATGAATACAGCCGCGGTGGCGCCGTAGCGAAAGTGCGTTTCTCTTCAACCGAACTGCGTTATGGCGAGCAACGGGTGAAAACTCCAGTGTTCGGCTCATCCGACAGTCGCCTGCTACCGGAAACCGCCACCGGCTGGCTGCTGACCAGCCGCGAACTGCCGGCCACCACGCTCTACGGCGGACACTTCAACGAAAGCACCGACCGCAACGCCACCAGTCACGACCAGGGATTTGTGGTCAATTATTCCAACGGCAAACAGGGCGACAGCTTCGATCTGGTGGGTGTGCGCAACACCGCGCTCAAAGGACTGAATGCCAGCCTGTTCAGTGCGGTCTACGCCGACACCTGGCGCCAGCACTACTTGGGCGCGGTCTACACCCAGCCGATAGCGGACGGCCAGGACCTGACTTTCGACCTCAATCTGTATCGCACCCAGGACACCGGCAAAGCCTTGTCCGGCCGGATCGACAACACCACGTGGAGTTTTCTCACCACTTATAAGGCCGGTTCCCACAGCTTTGGCCTGGGTTATCAGAAGGTCGATGGCGATACGCCCTACGACTACGTCACCCGAGGCGCGATCTACCTGAGCAACGCCGTGGCCCTGTCCGACTTCAACGCCCCGCAAGAGGCGTCCTGGCAAGCACGCTACGACCTGAACCTGGCCGGCTACGGCATCCCCGGCCTGACCTTCGGCGCACTCTATGTGCGTGGCAGCGGCATCGACGGCAGCCACATGGACCCGAGCGGTGGCTACAAATGGCTGGGTTACGGACAGGGCGGCAAACACTGGGAACGGGATCTGCAGGCCAAATACGTAGTGCAATCCGGCGCAGCAAAAAATCTCGCGTTCACCTTGCGCCACGCCGTGCATCGCGGCAACGCGGCGCAGGCCGAGCTGGATGCCAACCAGATTCGGCTGGCCGTGGAGTATCCGTTGGGTGGGAAATTCTGAAAGAATAAACGGGGGAGAGGGGGCTCACGCGGCCCGTTCAACTCGGAAGAAATTTTTTGAAATCAAGGGGTTGCCAGCCTCGGGAAATCAGTACATAATTCACGCCATCGAAAGCACTGACGGCTTAAAAAGCTCAATGTTTTCAAAGAGTTAGAGAATGATTCAATCAACTCTCGAAGCTCAGCGTTTGTATGCATTTGGTGTCGTGCTACTGACATCAGATGTTTGAGGCCGAGTAGCAAAATGGTTATGCAGTGGATTGCAAATCCACCTACGCCGGTTCGATTCCGACCTCGGCCTCCACTTTAAACGAGCTCCGTAGATCCTTGATCTACGGAGCTTTTTTATTTTCGCTGTCCTGCAAGATTTAGTCTTGAAAAGGACATATGCGAACTTGCTTCACGGGGGAGGGATGTATATATTTCCACCTCTGTTGCACAAGCGTCAGAACTGCCAGGTGTTTATCCGGCAGCCTTCAGACGGCTTCACAGCGCTACCGCCCGAATGGCGAAACTGGTAGACGCATGGGACTTAAAATCCCCCGCTCGTAAGGGCGTGCCGGTTCGATTCCGGCTTCGGGCACCATCTTGCATTCCACAGAGCGCTTTTGAGTTCTTTGGAAACCTTGAAAAACCTGCCTTCTGGCGGGTTTTTTCGTTTTAGCGTTCCGTCGGATGCTTGCCCATTCTTCTGGAATGTCGCGCACAACTGCTCCGCATTACCAATGCCGCTTGGCGTTTAGCCAAGCCAGCAGGCCGTCCCTAAAAACCTTTCGACGGCGACGGTCTCTATCTCTTGATCCAATCCATTGGCCGTGGTTGCTGCCCGAGACAGCGAGCTCTTGTGTTTGAGAAGGAGCTTTAAATAAACTTCCGCATAAATATGCGGGACTTTTTGGGTTTTAATTTTCACCAGGGAAGTGAGTCTTTTATCGTTGAAATCGCTACTAAGGTCCTATTGATAATAGAGCCTGGCTTAAAATGTTGTAGCAATAATGATTATGTTAGTTGGCTAGGTATTTATTATTTGGCATGAAGTGTCTACGTCTCGGTAAATATTTTTAGCTATCATAAAGTCGTCTTGATGGCTGTGCTAGCTTCTGTCCTGGTGATTTTGGCGTTTTGAATGGCTGAATGTATTTGGGAAACTTCTATTCGTAAAGTTTTCTATGCGCTAGTATTAAATTCAAGGACGCTTTAAATATAGCAAGGAACCTAAGTACTTTGCAGAGTAGGTGGCCTGCTGATCGCATAAAATTCAGCTGTAACTTTCTTAACGCCTGGTGGAGGCGGTGAGCCTGTTTGTGTCTACTCTTGACGAGTCTTTTTCATACTATTGTGGCGATGCCAATTAAGGCGCTTCGCCTACCCGCCATGCCTGGCCATACGTCCACTGTCGAAGGCTCCGATCTGCTTTGCCCGCTGTTCGCTTTATCCCTGCAGGATCGCCAACCCAAGGAAGTACGCACCATGGAAAGTTGGAAAGTCAGAACTCATCTTTTTTTGCTTGCCGGATTTTTAATGCTTGGGTTGCTGTGTGTTGGTGGACTCGGGCTGTATGGCATGCGCTCTACGTTACATGGTCTGGAAACCGTTTACCTGGATCGAGTTGTTCCACTAAGGGATTTGAAAAAAATCGCCGATCTGTATGCGGTGAACATTGTTGACGCCACTCACAAGGCGCACAACGGCAATGACACCAAGGCTCATGCGTTGGCTCAGATCAAGCAAGCTCAAGTTGAGATAGCCAACACGTGGTTGACCTACAAGTCGACTGAACTAATCGCTGAAGAGACTCGTTTGATCGGGCAGATCACACCGCTGATGGATGCGACTCAAGGTCCGTTGATGGAGCTCCAAGCCATGCTGGGTCAAGGTGATGAGGCAGGTTTGGCGCAGTTCGCGGCAAAGCGGCTTTATCCGCTGATTGATCCATTATCGGAGAAGTTTTCCGAACTGATCGAGGTGCAACTGAGCGAAGCCATGCATCACTTCGAAGAAGGACAGGCTGCCTATCGTGCCTTCGTAAAGCTCGGTTTGTTGATCCTGTCGCTAGCCCTGGTTCTGGGCGGCGTTTATGCGTTCTTTTTCTCAAGGCGCTTGAGCCTTCAACTGGGAGCGGAACCAGGCGAGCTGGCAGCAATGAGTTTAAGCATCGCTGAGGGGCATCTGGCCAGCTCTGTGCTCGATCAAGGTAAACACCCGACCGGCGTGTTGCATTCGGTGCAAGGCATGCGCCAGAGCCTGCGGGCTATGATCGGCAACATCAACCAGGCTTCGGTGCAAATCGAAAGCGCTACGCGGCAGTTGGCTCTCTCGTCTGAACAAGGGCTGAGCAGTGCTTCCTTGCAAAGCGATACAGCATCGTCCATGGCGGCTACGGTCGAGCAGCTTTCGGTGAGCATCAATCACATCGCCGACAACGCTCGTCAGGCCCAAAGTACGGCGCAGAGGGCGGGGCAGATCACTGATGAAGGGATGGGGGTGATGCGCAAATCGATCCATGAAATGAGTCAGATTGCCGAGTTGGTGACGCAAAGTTCGTCCGATATTGATCAGTTGGCAATTCAGTCCAACGATATCAGCCAGATTGTCGGTGTGATTCGTGGCATCGCCGAGCAGACCAACCTGCTGGCACTCAACGCCGCCATTGAAGCAGCACGGGCGGGTGAACAGGGTCGAGGCTTTGCCGTCGTGGCCGATGAGGTACGCAACCTGGCAAGTCGCACGGCACAGTCGACGAAGGAGATCGTTACCCTGGTCGATGCCATACAAAACGGTATGCTCAAGGCGAAAGGAAGCATGGCTGCCGGTTGCGAGCGAGTGACCAATGGGCTTCAACTTGTGGAAAGTGCCGGCGCTTCGATGGTCACGATAAAAAAGGCACTGGATGAATCAATGGAGGCTGTCAGTTTCATTTCGTTGTCGCTGCAGGAGCAACGTGCCGCCAGTGATCAGGTGGCCTATAACGTGGAGCAAGTAGCGCAGATCGTTGAACAGAATTCCGCTGCTCAGGGGGGGATTGTGCAAGCGACTCAGGCACTGAAGGCAATGTCCGCCGGGTTGGAGGTCAGCTTGAGCCGCTTTAGTTTGTAGTGAACCCTTGATCGTTTCGGGCCATTAAAGATGCACGGTCGCATCAAACTTCGCCCCGTTAGACGGGGCAGTCACCGGATCGTGCAGTAACGAGTAGCCGCGGTCCAGCAGCGTGCGGCCGATAAAGCGTGATCCCACCTCATTCAAGTGCGAGTCATCCAGGTACAGCAGTTGGCCGTTGATAATCGGGCTGCACACGCCTTCCGGGCATATCACCTGGTTAGGATCGATGAAGTGCACCTGCGGGAATTCCACACGTATATCAGCCCAATAAGGCGCTAATGCACTTTGGGTAACCGAGCAATCGTGTTTGGTACCGAACATCAGGTGGCGAATCGGGCAACTGGCCGCTTTGTCGATGTGTTGATTCCTCAGGATGACGATGACTTCGCCGCTGTTCTCCACTGCGCGCTTGATACTCGCTTCGACCATGTCATGGGCAATCGCATCCCTGGGCCAGATCGCCGCCAGCACCACATACCGGTAATGGTTGCGCTCGATCAGGCTGAACACTCGCTCGTTGCGTTTTGCACAATGGGCGGCGTAGACGGCCGACATGTCGATGGTGTAGCCGACAATCGGCGGGCACGAGTCCATGGTGTAGTCCATGATCGACAGGTTGTTCGGCTTGGCCAGCAGATCGACCATGCCGGTGAAGTGATTGGCAAACGAATCACCGATCATGATGCCGTCCAGCTCGGGTTTTTTGACCCCCAAACGGCATGCGTCATTCGGCTCCGTGCTGTACAGGGCATTGGTGACGTGGCAGCCCTTGCGAATCTCGCTCGGCTTTTGCAGGGTCATCGCTTCAAGGACTGAAACTTCAGGGCTGAAACGTTGTGGAAATCCATTGAAATGCAGGCTCAGCACCGCCAACGCCGCCAGGCTCAGTGCCGGAAAGGCGAATCGACGTGTGAACACCCGGGAAAAGTGCCACGTCGCCCCATCGCGCCGAAACGGCACCTCGACATAGCGCCAGGATAGCCACGCGAGGATGACCGAGCTCGCGATCAGCATCACCCCGACCGGCAAATCGATGGGGATCTCCAGGTAATTCAGGTAGGCAATCAGCGGCCAGTGCCACAAATAGAGTGAATAGGAAATCAAGCCGATGAACACCATGGGCCGGCTGGTGAGCAAGCGCGAGCGCATCTCGCCACTGCCAGCCAGGATCAACAGCGCAGCTCCCAGGCAAGGGATCAGGGCGTTAATCCCGGGAAAGGTTGAGTCCGCGTCCAGACCGAACAGCGAAAAACCGATCAACAGAAAGCCTGCTACAGCGACCCCGTGGGCCGTTAGCTTGCCGATGTTGCGTGGTTTATTCAGGTAGACCGCCAGCAATCCACCCAACATCAATTCGAAAAAACGCGTAGGCAGCAAGTAATAAGCGGCCGTCGCGAAGACGCCTGTTGCGTATTGGGAAACGCCTACCGCAGCCACCACGCCAATGCCCAATATTGGCAATACATAGCGCGGTGCGAAGCGATAGAGCAACACAATGAATAGCGGCCAGACCAGGTAGAACTGTTCTTCAATGCCCAGCGACCAGGTATGTAGCAGCGGGGCTTCATGTGCGTCAGCGGCGAAGTAGTTGCCGTACTTCATCCAGATATAAACGTTCGAGACCCCCAGCAAAGACAGTAGTGCGCTGACGTTGAGTCGGATCAGGTCGACCGGGGAAAGGATAAAGATCCCGACGATTACAGTCGCCAGCAATACCGTGACCAACGCAGGAACAATCCGATTGATGCGTCGCTGATAAAAACCCTTTAGTGAGAAAGCACCTAGCTTGACCTCGGAAAACACCTGGGAAGTGATCAAAAAACCGGAAATCACAAAAAAGATGTCAACGCCTACGAACCCCCCAGGTAGCAGGGTGGTGTTGATGTGATGCAAAAGCACCGCTATTACCGCCACGGCCCGCAGTCCATCGATGTCGGAGCGGTACTTTCCTTTAGCCATGTGCCTGACCATCCCTATGCTATTGCATCTATTGGGCGTCCGACTCATGGCAGAAACTGTCAAGATTTGGACGTAGTTAACCTCCAATATCATTTGTAGTTGGAAATTTGACGGTAAGCAAAATCGAAAATGGAATAACGGCGTCGATTGAGGACGGCGTAAAGGCAGGTCGGTTCGAGTACGTCTTCGAGCATCTTTTAATATCAAGCGTTTGCCAGCGAAAACTGATGCAAATCCTTGTTTGTGTTCGGACCATTATTTTTGCGGACTGTACCGGTGATCGGTATCTATGAATCATTCACCGAAATACGCGCTCAACTGATCCGGGAGCATTTGCTCTCAGTCGTGGCAAGACGGGAGGGTTGACCCAATGACATCTGTTGATGATTTCAGGATCAAGTCACATGAACTTCTTATGGATCTGGATGCTGCAACGACGGAGATGATGAAGCTGATTTCATCCCGATCGGTGTCGGGGCCAATATGGGAAGACGCCGTCAAACGCCAGCACGATGCCTATGTGCACTGGAACGCCTTCATCAATAGTCGCGATGGCAGTGATCCGCCCGATGTCACGCCTGTCGTCTGAATAGACCAGGATGGACACCGTTGCGGATCGCTGGTTGGAGTACAGCGGGTCAGCTAAACGAAAGGTTGGCCTCTGAATCCGCGTGGCAGGCGTTGCATTCCGGCCATCGCGGTCAGTCGTTGAACCCACTCGGCACGCCAGTCATTGGCGGTATGAGTGACCTTGGCCTTGCGTGCCGCGCGCCGTGCCGCATTGCGTTCGTCTTTTCGTGCGTCCTTGAACGCATCGGTGTTGCGGCAGCTTCTGCATTTGACCTGGGCGAGTATTTTGCTCGAAACCAGTTTGCTGCCCGTATGACCGCAGGCCAGATGCCCGCCGACTTTGAAGTGAGTGACCATTGGGACGTCTCCTTTGTGACGTGTGATCGTTTGACCTCCAGCGGTCGGCAGCGTTCGTTAGTGGAATCCTGGGCAAAAAAAGGCCCGCATGCGGGCGGGCCAAGGGATTCTTCAAAGGAGTGGGCCCACAGTAGGGCGTCGGTTGTGAACAGGATGTGAAAGACATGGGCAAAAAAAGCCCAGCGCTTGGCCGGGTTGCGGGTGTGGCAGGAGGCTATCAGGCAGGCAGGGGCTCGGTGACAAGGCTGTCGCCGTTCATGCTTCCTGAATCAGGCCTGTCCTTAATGATTATCTGAACCGGGGCAGCGGTGGTTCGACAGGGCGCAGAGATGACAGCGTGCTGCGAATCAGCGGTGCGTCTTTCTCGATGTCGTTCAGCCGGTCACGAATTTTCAGGGCCGTAGGATGCCCGCCTTGATGATCGACCCAGTCGGCAATCTCCTTGCACGCGGCCGCGAGTCTTGCCTGACGTGAATCAAGCAGGGTAAGCAGGGTGGTGATGGACTCTTTTTCGGACATGACACACCTCCATTTAAAGCAAACCTGGCAGTTGCAGCAAAAAGCCCGCTGATGCGAGCTCTCTGCCGATGGGGTCGCTGGTCCTTCAGCTGATTTCAGTATAGCCCCGGTATAAAATCCTGGAGTTATTCAGCTTTGCCGGGCTGTCACTTGTGAGCGGGCGTTGAGTTGGTGACATTCACGGCGGGCGTCTTCTTCATGATCGTAACCGTCACCTATAAAGCCGCGAGTGCGGGTATCGGCGATGCGATACCAGACGGCGGCGTCGGGTGGCGCGTGGTTCACTTCTCCGGCCCGGCGGCCATGAATGATGATTTTGTTGCAACGCTTCACAACGAAAATGTCTTCCATGGCACCACCGTAGCTGATTCGTGTTCAGATCAACTATAGAAGCCCTTTGCGATCGTGCAAAAAATAGACAGGTCAGTTCGTCGGTTGGTTGCCTGTTCAAGTATCGACGGATTCAAGCTGCCAGCGCTCCGGGCGCCATTTCAACGTGTGGTCGTGGGACGCCATTGCGGCCGACGATCGCGGTGGGGATTCGATCAAGGCCCCCGTAGGAGCTGCCGAAGGCTGCGATCTTTTGACTTTTCTTTTCAAAAAACAAGATCAAAAGATCGCAGCCTTCGGCAGCTCCTACAGGGTACGGTCAGGATTTTTCGGCGGCGGCGACCATTTTCTCGAGAAAGATCGCCAGCCCGACTTCTTCTGCCCTGAGCCCTTTACGCACCCGTGGCCGGGGCAATTCAGCCAAGGCGCCAAGCAGGAAACCATCCAGAACCGCCGGGTGGATGTAGCACTTGCGGCACACCGCCGGGGTGTTGCCCAGTTGTTTGGCGACGTTCTTGACCATCTCCACCACATGCCGCTTGGCGTCGGATTCCGGTTCCCATTGCAGTTCGCGCAACACCGCCAACGCCAGTGCACTGCCGGCCCAGGTGCGGTAATCCTTGGCGGTAAAGTCGGCGCCGGTGAGGGTTTGCAGGTAGGCGTTGACGTCGGAGGAGGTGACGGTGTGTCGCTCGCCGTTTTCGTCGAGGTACTGAAACAGGTTTTGCCCGGGGATTTCCAGGCAGCGCTTGATGATCCGCGCCAGGCGCCGGTCTTTCACGGTGATCTGGTGTTCGACGCCACTCTTGCCGCGAAACTGGAACAGGATTGCGCTGCCATTCACCTCGACGTGCCGGTTGCGCAGGGTGGTCAGGCCATAGGAACGGTTGTCCCGCGCATATTGAGTGTTGCCGACGCGGATCAGCGTTGCGTCGAGCAAGGTGATGACCGTGGCCATGACCTTGTCGCGGCTGAAACCCGGTGCCTCCAACAGGGCTTCCAGCTGTTTGCGCAGTTTTGGCAGGGCAAGGCCGAAGTCGCGCAGCCGCGAATACTTGTCGGCATCGCGTACTTCGCGCCAGCGCGCGTGATAACGGTATTGCTTGCGGCCCCGGGCATCGCGGCCGGTGGCTTGCAGATGGCCGCGCGGGTCGGCGCTGATCCACACGTCGATGTAGGCCGGTGGCACCGCAAGAGCGTTGATGCGCTTGATTTCGTCGGGATCGGTGATGCGCTGGCCCGCCGGATCGAAATAACAGAACTTGCCGCGCAGTTTCTTGCGGGTAATGCCGGGCTGGGTGTCATCGACGTAATGCAGGTCGGGCGGCAACACATCGATCAGCGCGGTATCGGGCATGGCAGTAGTCCTTGGCAACGAATAGAGGGCTTGTAAAACCATTGACCGCGCGCTGTTGCCGTGGTGCCAACGGATTCAAGCCAGCACAGCGACTGCCTTAATCTGCGCCCATAACGCCTGGCCAGGATGAATGCCCAGTTGATCCCGGGAATAGCGGGTGATCCGTGCCAGCAACGGCGTGCCGCCAGCGTCGAGTCGGATCAGCACATGGGCGGCGTTGTCCGCACCCAGTTCACTGATCACCGTGACCGGCAGGCGATTGAGGATGCTGCTTTGCTCGACGCTGTGCAGGCTCAAACTCACGTCCCGCGCCTGCACTTTGCAGCGCAGGGCCTGGCCTTCAGTCATTGGCGAATGAGGCACGCGCAGATTCAGGCCGGAATTAGGCAGTTGCAAGGTCAGCAGCTGATAAGCGCTGTCGTAGGCGCTGACGTGTCCTTCAATCACCACGCCAGCGTCGTCGCCCAACGCCAGCGGCAGGTCGAGCCGGGCCAGGGTTTCGCCGATCGGACCGCTGGCCAGGGCCTGGCCGTCGCTAAGCAGCACAATATGGTCGGCCAGTCGCGCCACTTCATCCTGAGAATGGCTGACGTACAGCACTGGAATGTCCAGCTCGTCGTGCAGCCGTTGCAGGTACGGCAGGATCTCGTTTTTGCGCCGGCTATCCAGTGCCGCCAGCGGTTCGTCCATCAACAACAGTTTCGGACTGGTGAGCAACGCGCGGGCAATGCCGATGCGCTGGCGCTCGCCGCCGGACAGGTGTTGCGGATGCCGGTCGAGCAAATGGCCGATGCCCAGCAGTTCGGTGGCGTGGGCCATATCGACGCGGCGCTGCTGTTTCGGGATGCGCTTGAGGCCGAATTCCAGATTGGCCAGCACCGACAGATGCGGAAACAGGCTGGCTTCTTGAAACACATAACCAAGGGCGCGTTTGTGCGGCGGGACGAAAATCTTCCGACTGCTGTCCTGCCAAACTTCATCGTTGATCTGGATAAAGCCTTCTTCGGCTTTCTCCAATCCGGCAATGCAGCGCAGGCAAGTGGTCTTGCCCGAGCCGGAGTGGCCGAACAAAGCAGTCACGCCACGACCGGGCATTTGCAGGTCCACATCCAGGGCGAACCCCGAATAATTCAGTTTCAGACGGGTTTGAATCATCAATCAGCTCCAGCCCGCTTTGGTTTTACGGCTGGAGTAGAGCGCCAGCAATACCAGGAAAGAGAACACCAACATTGCCCCGGCCAGCCAGTGGGCCTGGGCATATTCCATGGCTTCGACGTGATCGTAGATCTGCACCGACACCACACGAGTCTTGTCCGGGATATTGCCGCCGATCATCAGCACCACGCCGAACTCGCCGACCGTATGCGCGAAACCGAGAATCGCGGCGGTGATAAAACCGGGACGGGCCAAGGGTAGGATCACACTGAAAAACGTGTCCCAGGGATTGGCGCGCAACGTGGCGGCGACTTCCAATGGACGAGTGCCAATGGCGGAAAAAGCGTTTTGCAGCGGTTGCACCACGAACGGCATCGAATAGAGCACCGAGCCGATCACCAACCCCGCAAAACTGAAGGTGAGGGTGCCGAAGCCCAGTGATTGGGTGAACTGGCCGACGAAGCCGTGAGGCCCGAGCGCCAGTAATAAATAGAAGCCAATCACCGTGGGCGGCAACACCAGCGGCAGGGCGACGATCGCCCCGACCGGGCCGCGCAGCCATGAGCGGGTGCGCGACAGCCATAACGCAATCGGAGTGCCGATCACCAACAGGATGACGGTCGTCAGGGACGCCAGTTTCAGGGTCAGCCAGATGGCGGAAAAATCGGCACTCGTCAGCGTCATTTAGAGTTGGTAACCGTAGGACTTGATAACGGCGGCGGCTTTCGGACCTTTCAGGTATTCAACCAGCGCCTTGGCGCCCGGGTTGTCTTTGCCTTTGTTGAGGATCACCGCGTCTTGTTTGATCGGGTCGTGCAGGCTCGCCGGAACGATCCAGGCCGAACCGCTGGTGACTTTGCCGTCTTTGTAGATCTGCGACAAGGCTACGAAGCCCAATTCAGCGTTGCCGGTGGAAACGAACTGGTAGGCCTGGGTGATGTTCTGGCCTTCAACGATCTTGTCCTTGACCTTGTCGGTCAGGCCTTCTTTGGCCAGTACCTGGGTTGCAGCCAGGCCATAGGGTGCGGTTTTCGGGTTGGCGATGGACAGGTGCTGGTATTCGTTTTTCTTCAGGACTTCGCCTTTGGCATCGACATAACCTTCCTTGGCCGACCACAGCGCCAGGGTGCCGACGGCATAGGTGAAGCGCGAGCCCTTGACGGTGTCGCCTTCGGTTTCGAGTTTTTGCGGGGTGGTGTCGTCTGCCGAGAGGAACACTTCGAACGGCGCGCCATTCTTGATCTGGGTGTAGAACTGACCGGTCGCGCCATAGGCCGCTACCAGTTTATGCCCGGTGTCTTTTTCGAAATCGGCGGCGATCGCCTGGATCGGCGCGGTGAAGTTGGCGGCGACAGCCACCTGGACTTCATCCGCCTGGGCCGAGCCGAAAGCGAAGACAGCGAGCAGGCTCGCCAGGCAAGTAGGGGCAAAACGTGAGGCACGAATGGTCATGGAACGGCTCCGTGGTAGGCAAGTGCAGTGGGCAGTTTTTATAGGGGTGAACTGCGCCGATGCGAGGGGTGAAACGCTATATATCGGAATATATAGCGAAATGCCTGTAAACGGAATTGTTGGTATTGCGCGGGATTTGATTGGGGTTTCAGGGGTACCGCTATCCCCTGTGGGAGCGAGCCTGCTCGCGAAGGTGCTGGATCAGTCAACATGTCTATTGAATGTTGATCCGCTTTCGCGAGCAGGCTCGCTCCCACAGGGGTTTATGGTGTTCTCAGCTTAGCTGTGGGTCAGTTTTGCCAAAGCTTCTTCGGCCAAGCGCCGGGTCAGCTCCGCCGTGGGCAATTCAACGCCCAGCCTGAATGCCTGCCCGGCCCACAAGTTGGCAAAATCCGCCGGATCCTTGGCCCGCAATGGCATCAATGCACCGCCAGCCAAAGGAAAGGCTGGGGCCTTGTCGCTCATCGGCCCGATTTCACGCATCACCCGATTCAGCAGTCCGCGCGCCGGGCGCCCGGTGAAGAGATTAGTGACAGCGGTCTCGCTTTCCTTGGCGGTGCGCAACGCCTTGTGGTGCGCCGCGCTGATCTTCGCTTCCGGCGTGAACAAATACGCCGTCCCCACTTGCACCGCCGAGGCGCCCAGATGGAACGCGGCGGCAATCCCGCGCGCGTCCATAATTCCGCCAGCAGCAATCACCGGTACTTTCACGGCATCGACGATTTGCGGCACCAGCGCGAAAGTGCCGACCTGACTGGTCAAGTCAGCGCTGAGAAACATCCCGCGATGACCACCGGCCTCGTAACCCATGGCGATGATCGCGTCGCAGCCACGCTGCTCCAGCCACACCGCTTCTTCAACGGTTGTTGCCGACGACAGAATCTTCGCACCCGTGGCTTTCACCCGATCCAGCAGCGATTTCTCTGGCAGGCCGAAGTGGAAACTCACGACCTCGGGGCGAAATTCTTCGATCAATGCGCAAGCAACTTCGTCGAACGGTGCGCGATTGGACACCGGCGTCGGCGCGTCGAAATCAGCGCCCAGTTCACGGTAGTAAGGCTCCAGCAGATTCTTCCAGTCCCGGGCTTTTTGCTCGTCGGGCGCTGGCGGTTGATGGCAGAAAAAGTTGACGTTGAACGGCCGCTGGCTGTGCTGGCGGATGGTCTTCAGCTCTTCGCGCAACTGCTCGATGCTCAACAGCGCGGCGGGCAACGAGCCCAGGCCGCCGGCGTTACTCGCCGCAATCACCATGGCTGAATCGTGGGCGCCAGCCATCGGCGCCTGGATGATCGGCAGTTCGATCCCGAGCAGGTCAAGAATGCGGGTGTCTGGCCATTGGCTCATTTGAAGCTTCTCCGACATCGACGGTATTGCCCGTTTTGTATCAGCTACGAGGAGGGCAGGCCAGTCGGTTTTTCTGAACGGTCCGGGTCGGTTTTTCAGAATGGACCGACGCTAGTGTTTATGCTTCTGGCAGCCAGGGCGCCGCGAGTGCCAGCGCGCCGTGACCGCCACGCCGGACGCAGGCCAGCACCTGCACCCACGTCAGTTCGGTCAGGCGAACCTGGGAAGCCGGGACCACGCGGACTTCGCCCGACGTACCGCCTGCCGGGCCTGCATCGAGGATAAACACCGAATACCACGCCTGCTGCTGTTCAAGCACCAGGCAAAACAACCAGCCGTCGTCTTCATTGATCAACCCGACCTTCGCGCCTTCGGCATTTTCCAGGCCGGCGAGGTGCGCTGTCGCATCCTTGAGCAGGGCATAGCCGGGCACCTTGCCGAGCACGTTGTCTTCCAGCGCATTGAACAGTGAAGTGCCCAACCGGGTTTTGGCCAGAATCCCGGCGAAAAAACAGATCAACACCAGCACCACCAATGCCACGAGGGTGAACAGTGTCACCCCGGCGATGCTGTACTCGGCGAACATCGGCAGCAGTTTGTGGATCGGTTCGCGCAGCAGATGCACGCCTTTTTCCAGCAACAGAAACACCAGCACCAACGGCAGGATAAACAGCAGCCCACCCGCCACGGTGGTTTTGATAAAACGAAACATGGCAGCCCCTTAAGCGGTCATTCAAACGGCATTCAACGGCGATGGAATCCGCCGCCACCCCCTCCGCCAAACGAGCGATTCATGACCTGGGAGGAGTTGTGATAGTTGTTGAAGCGCTCATTGCCGAAAGAGCGCGCCGCCGATTCGCGATTGAGATTCTGCAACTGGGCATTGTTCGTCGGATTGACCCGTGTCGCGTTGCCCTTGACCATCGATTGCCAGCCGTCATCGGTCTTTTTGTAGACGTTGCCGTCATGCCCGGCGTAGACGTTGTCGCCCACCTTGGCAGCGCCGCTGTTGCGTCCGCGAATGGCGCCGTACTGGGTGGTTTTGTCGGTGTTGGGGTTGTAGACCGCGCCGCGATTGGCGGTGACCTGGGTGCCGTTGCGCACGTTGCCCGCTGTGACTTTGCCGCCTGCAATCGCTGCGCCGCCAGGCCCGACGATCTCGCCGCTGCGCCCGGCGGCGTAGTTGCCGGTGTAGACGTTGTGCACTGCGCCGCGCTGCCCGGCCGTGGCGATACCGGTGCGCGAGTTATAGGAAGAGCCGACCTGACCAGCCCAGCGGTTACCGGTCCAGGCGTTATAGCCCGCGCCGTAACGGCTGACCGAAGCACGATCCCCCCATTGACGATAGAGGTTGCCGGTGCTGCCCGCCCAGCCGCCAGGACCCCAGGCCACCGCACCGCCGTGATAACCGTAGGCCGCGCCACCCCACGGCATCGGCGCCGGGTAAAGGCGCGGGCCCCAGGCGTAACCCCAACCGTAATTGCCCCACCAGGGATAGGCGCCCCAGCCCCAACCCATGGCCACGGTGCTGCCGCCCCAACTCCAGCCAAAACCGAAACCGAAGGTCCAGCCGGTCCACGGGGTATAGCGAATCGCGACGCCAAAACCGTAGGTCACTGGCGGGCCGTACCAGACAGTGCCGACCCACGGCGTATACGGGTAACCGGTGCCATAAACCACCACGCCACTGGCCGGGTCCACCGTGGAACCCTGATACCCCGGCGTATACCCCACGACCACCGTATCGCCGTTGGCCTCATAGACTTTCACGTAGGTGATGTAGTGCATCGGCGAGCTCGGTGGAATCGAGTAAATCACCGCCGGCACCGAAGTCGCGACCGACCACGGTCCCTGCACCGATGTGGCGTTGAACCAGATCCCGTTCTCCACCGCGTACCAACTCTTGGCATCGACCATGATGATGGGTGTCGGTGTGTTCACCACGTATTGCAGCGGCGTACCGCTGATAGCCCTGAGCTGTGGTTGACCGTCGAACTGCGGCGCGGTCATTTTCACCTGGCTCTTCTTGATGGCCGAGGTCTGCGGGATGGTCGCCGCAATCGCCGCTTCCCGAGCCTGGGGCGTGCCGGCCACCGAAGCCTTGACGTTCTCTTTGGCGCTGTCATCAGGAATATTGGCGAAGTCGGCCGGCAATTTGTCCGCCGGGGCGAAGGTCCACGGGCCTTTCATGTCCGTTGCTTTGAACCAGCGCCCGGAGATCAGCACATAGCTGTCCTGATCGCCAATTTCCTTGAAGATGTGCCCGGTGGTGTTGGTCACGTAGAGCAATTGCGTGTTCTGGATCGGCTGCCACTGGGGCGCGCCATCGGTGACGATCAGCTCGGTAGGTGTCGTTGCGATATGGATCTGTGGGATGGGTGGATTGGCCAGTGTAGGAATTTTGTCCTTCGGATCACTCTGGCCGGTCAGCAAATCAACCTGGCGGCTCTGGATCGCGGCTTTCTTGGCTTTTTCCAGATCGGCTGACGGCGAGGGCAGCGGTGCATACGGGCCGTCGAGCTGATCGGCGGCCATCCAGCCGTCGAACACATGCAGGTAATGTTTGCCCTGGGCATCCTTCAGCAGTAACGGACGGGTGTTGATCACCCGTTGCAACGCCGTGCCGTCCACCGGCCGGTAAGCCGGCTCGCCATCGATGTACACCAGCAGCGCCGGGACATCGGAGGTGATGATGGTCGGCGGGGTGTTTTCGATCGGATCGCTGCTGGACTTCTGTTCCGCCGCGAGTACGCCGACGGCGGCTTCGAGCTGGTCCAGGGAAATGGTTTTCTTGCGGTTCGCCGCGTCTTTTTTCAGGGCGGCGACCCAGGCGTCGGACTGCGCGGCACTGGACGGGAAATCTGCTTTGATCAGGGTGTATTGATCGAGCGCCACCCAACGTGTGGCTTTATCAACGAGGGTATGGGCGCTGAACTGGACGATGCCATAAGTGGATTTTCCATCGGCCCCGGTGGCTTCGACTGCGGCCCGGGCCTGTAGGGTATAACCGTCCCAACTGTCGAGTTGCGGCTGATAGATCGTCAGTTTGGTATCACCGGCGGTCAGGACTTGCGGCCAGCTCGGGCTCGCTGCCGCCTGAGCCGCAGGGGCTTTCGATGCTTGGGGCTGTGCAGCCTGAGCGCCACTGAACGCCAGCAAACAGAGCATCAGCAAAACGGTAAACGAGCGAAGGTAAGGCATTGTCAGCTCCATCGACAGGGCGGTTTTTGCAGGTAATTCAAGGCCGCGAAAAAAGCATAGCCTCCGGTGTTGGAAACGCTCGGTGGATTTTGCGATTGGATGAAAGTCGGGTAGGGCAATGTGTTGCATTGTGTTATTTCAATGTCACCAACCTCAGCGAACCCATCGGGAGAGAGCAATGTTCAACGGCATTTTGATCGACAAAGACGACAGCGGTTACCGGGCCACACTGCAAGAGATCAATGACGATCAACTGCCCGAAGGCGATGTGACGGTACGCGTGGCGTACAGCACGCTGAATTTCAAGGATGGCCTGGCGATTACTGGCAGCAGCCCGGTGGTGCGAAAATTCCCTATGGTGCCGGGGATCGATCTGGCAGGCAGCGTCGAAGTCAGCGGGCATCCGGACTACAAGGTCGGTGACCTTGTCGTACTTAATGGCTGGGGCGTGGGCGAAGGGCATTGGGGCGGACTGGCGCAGAAAGCGCGGCTCAATGGCGACTGGCTGATTCCACTGCCGAAGGCGTTCACGACGGCGCAAGCCATGGCCATCGGCACCGCCGGTTACACGGCGATGCTCTGCATCCTGGCGCTGGAGCACAATGGCGTCACGCCGGATCAGGGCGAAGTATTGGTGACCGGCGCCAACGGCGGGGTTGGCAGCTTTGCCATCGCACTGTTAAGCAAACTCGGCTACCGGGTGGTGGCGTCGACCGGACGCACCTCGGAGCACGACTACCTTAAACAGTTGGGCGCCAGCGATATCATCGACCGCGCCACGCTGTCCGAACCCGGGAAACCGCTGGCCAAGGAACGTTGGGCGGCGGTGATCGATTCGGTCGGCAGTCACACCCTAGCCAACGCCTGCGCCAGCACCAAGGCCAACGGCACGGTCGCAGCGTGTGGCCTGGCGCAAGGCATGGACTTTCCGGCCTCCGTTGCGCCGTTCATCTTGCGCGGCGTGACCCTCGCCGGGATCAACAGCGTGACTCAGCCGAAAGCCAAGCGGGTGCAGGCATGGGATCGCCTGGCCGAGGATCTCGACTTTGCCTTGCTGCCGCTGATCAGCCACGAAATCGGCTTGAGCGAAGCCATCGAAGCCGCTCCACGTTTGCTCGCCGGCCAGTTGCGGGGCAGGGTTGTCGTCGACGTCAATCGCTGAAGGGAGGCGTCGTTGCGGCTCGAAAGGGCCGCGATGGCGGCAACGGCACTCGCTAAGGCTGGTTTTCCCGCTCCAGCAACTGCCGCTTGCGCTCCACACCCCAGCGATAACCGGACAGGTTGCCGTCGCTGCGCACTACCCGGTGACAGGGGATGGCGACCGCCAGGCTGTTTGCGCCACAGGCCTGGGCCACGGCGCGCACGGCTTTCGGCGAACCGATGCGCTGGGCGATATCGGCGTAACTGGCAGTGGCGCCGGCAGGGATTTCCCGCAGGGCTTGCCAGACTCGCTCCTGAAAAGCGGTGCCGCGCACATCCAGGGGCAAGTCCAGGCCTATGGCAGGCGCCTCGATGAAGCCGACGACTTGGGCGATCAATTGCTCGAATCCGTGATCGGCGCCGATCAGATTGGCGCGGCGAAATTTGTCCTGCAGATCGCACACCAGTTGGTGTGGATCGTCCCCCAACAGAATCGCGCAGATACCCCGTTCACTTTGCGCCACCAGGATCGCCCCAAGGGAACATTGGCCGACCGCAAAGCGGATGTCGTTGTTCTGGCCTTCGGCGCGGTAATCACCGGGCTTCATGCCCAATAACTGATCGGCTGCTTCATAGAATCGGCTGTTCGAATTGAAACCTGCGTCATACAGCGCGTCAGTCACCGAACCGCCGACGCTCAAGCGCTCGCGAACCTTGCGTGAACGGTGTGCGCTGGAGTAACCCTTGGGCGTCAGGCCAGTGACGGCTTTAAACACGCGATGGAAGTGGAAGCTGCTGAGGCCCGCCGCCTCGGCCAGTTCACCCAGCGCCGGCAGGTTCTCGGCGGATTCGATCTGACGGCAAGCAGCCGCCACCGTCGCAGCATGCTGGGCGGCCACATCGCTTTGATCCTTCGCCGCCCGTTTGCTCGGGCGATAACCCGCTGCCTGGGCCTGCTCGGCGGTATCGAAGAATTCGACGTTCTGCGGTTTCGGCAAGCGCGCCAGGCTGCTGGGGCGGCAATAGATGCCGGTGGTTTTAACCGCGTAGACAAACTGCCCGTCAGCCTTGGAGTCGCGGGCAACCACAGCCGCCCAGCGTGGGTCATTCTCGGTCGCGATGTGGGTCGAAGGGGTGGTCATGGCTTCAAGTCCGTTGACGGGTTTCATACAGATTAAGCAGTCGGCGGGAACGCAACACTCCGGGTCTTGCGGTCAAATTCAACCCGCGCTACGAAACGTGAAATTGATCCGCTGTTCGCCGAGTCGCGGGTGCTGGCCGTCCTTGATCGGCAAGACGCCGTGATAACGCAAGCGATCAACACCGCCCCAGACCACGATGTCCCCATGAAACAGCGGCACTCGCTGGCTCTTGTCGCTGCGTTCGAAGCCGCCAAACAAAAACATCGCCGGCAAGCCCAAGGACACCGACACGATGGGTGCAGCGTAGGAACCTTCGTCTTTATCCTGATGCAAAGACATCTTGGCTCCAGGGATATAGCGGTTGATCAGGCAGGAATCCGGCACGAAATCGTCAAAACCTGCTTCCCGCGCCGCCGCTTGCGCCAGCTCGAAAAACACCTCGGGCATCGTTGGCCAGGGTTGCCCGGTTTGCGGATCGTTGTGGGTGTAACGATAGCCGCTGCGGTCCGTGGTCCAGCCCAGCGTGCCGCAACTGCTCAGGGCCACCGACATGGTAAAACCGCCAGGCGTGACCATTTGCCGAAACGGCGCAGCCAGCAGAACGGCTTCCAGTGCCGGCAGCAATCGGTCAATCAAGGGCAGGGCAAAGCCCCGGAGCACGTAGGACTGTTCGCCGATCTGTTCGCGGCGGGGCGGCTGTTCGGGCTCGCTGTCGGCGAACAAATCGAGGGTGGTCGGGTTCATGGGTTCATAGCGCATCGTGAAAGATGATTCCAAGGGTATGCCGTTTGCCACTGTGCAGGCGACTGACGCCGTGGCGCATCGTGACTCGGTAATAGCCGCGAACACCTTTGACCGGTCGCTGGTTGACGGCAAAGATCAGGCCGTCGCCTTTCTTCAGACCGATCACCTGGGGCCGCGATTGCATCCTTGGGCGCTGCTCGGTCAGCACAAACTCGCCACCGGTGAAGTCTTCGTCCGGTTCTGACAGCAGAATCGCCACTTGCAGTGGGAAAACGTGTTCGCCGTACAAATCCTGATGCAGGCAGTTGTAGTCCTGAGGACCATATTGCAGCAACAACGGTGTCGGACGCTCCTGACCAGCGGCATGGCAGCGTTCGAGAAACGCTGCGTGGTTGTCGGGGAATCGGGTCGGCAGGTCCATTTGCTCGTACCAGCGATTGGCAATGGGCACCAGTCGCGGGTAGAGCGCGCCGCGCAACCGGGCCACCGTGTCCGGCAACGGGTACTTGAAGTACTTGTACTCCCCGCGCCCGAATCCGTGGCGGGCCATCACCACTTGTGAGCGAAAGGGCTCGGGTCGGGGGTACAAGGCGCTGACCTGATCACACGTTTCGTGGCTCACCAACGAACGGATAATGGCGCAACCGTCCTGATCGAGTTGTTGTTCCAACAAGGCCCAGTCTAGCTTGCTCATTGCCGCGCCTCACGATCCAGCAACTGCCGTTTGCGCTCCAGGCCCCAACGATAACCGCCGAGGCTGCCGTCCTGGCGCAGCACCCGATGGCAAGGCACGATCACGGCAATAGGGTTGGCGCCGCAGGCATTGGCCACTGCACGAAAAGCCTTGGGCTGGTCGAGGCGTTGTGCAATGTCGCGATAGCTGGCGGTTTGACCGACAGGAATTTGTTGCAGGGCATTCCAGACTTGCCGCTGAAAGTCGCTGCCCGCCAGATCCAGCGGCACATTGAATGCTTGGTGTGGATCGTCGAGGTGGCGCAAGGTCTGCTGCAACTGAGGCATCAAGCCTTCATCGCGTTGGAGAACGCCGCTAAAGCGCCGCGCGAGATCGCGTTCAAGAGTGGCCAGGTCATCGCCGAGCAGCAACGCACAAAGGCCCTTGTCACTGAAGGCCAGCAACAATATGCCCAGCGAGCAAGTGTCGCTGATGTAGCGAATCGAGGAAGTAGACATGTTCTGACTCCTTAACCAAAGGTTGAGGTGGCCAGTCTAAGGAGCGCCGATCGAGCGAACACTCCGGCGCTTGCGGTCGAATTCGAGCGGGGCGGGGAGCCGACGTCCGTGTTATCGCTCCCGGTCGTGTTACAGCGCTTTGCTGACGCTGATCTCGCTGATCACGTCTTCGCCCTGGCCATGAATGGCGTCCAGCGCAGCTTTGGCTTCTTCTTCAGAGCCGTTTACAAGCTGGGCAAATTCGAAGCGGCGCTCGCCGTTGAGTTTGTATTTGATGACGTACTTGGTCGTTTGGGCCACGGTGATGTCTGCCTTTTTGCGTGTGTGGACGTTGATCAGCTCAGTTTGGTGCTGGAACGGCGAACGATCTTGATCGAGTGGGTCAGGGTCGGCTTGCGCGTAACGCTGATGGCTTTGCGGCTGTTGACCATATCGATGGTGATGTTCCAGAAACCAGTGCTTGGAGCGGTGATGCGCGCAGGGAAAGTGTCGAATGCGCCGCCGTGATAAGTGTGACGGCCGCCATTCTTGAAACTGCGGAAGTTGGCGTCGTTCATCAAGCGGATGTTGCACATTTGGGAGCACTGGATGACGACGATGTCGTCTTCATTGAGGTGCTCGCGCTGGTGGATAAATTTCATGAGGCGCCTCCAGAAGGGCTTTTTCTACAAAATCAAAACGATAGCAGGGCAATTGGCACAGTTTATCAGCCCGAACGGGTTATTATCCGGCTGTCAGCGTCGTGTTTGACAATTAAAAACAGTTATTCGGAATTCTATGAGCGATAAATGCAACGAGCCTCGGAGAAAAACAGTCATTACGCTGTCGGAGGGTCTTTATCGGAGGTTTTGTATGAAATGGGGTGTCCTGGTCTTGCCACTGGCTTTTGCGGTGAGTGGTTGTGCAAACGTCGCAGAAATCAACGAGACACTGCCAACCATGAGTGTGATCTCAGGTAAAAAACCCCACGAGTATGCGCAGTGCCTGGTCGAGAAACTGGCTTCCAGCCGCGGTGCCTTGCAGCTCGAACCGCACAAGGACGGCGTGCGTGTGATCGTTCCAGGCAAGTTTTCCTCGGGGCCGGCCGCCGTATTCGATATCGAAGACCGCTCCGGTGGCAGCGGAATCAAGCTGCATGAGCGCATGTCCAACGTGCCGGTACGTCCCAAAGATATTCAGCGTGCCGCCACCGCGTGCATTTCCGGCTGATAGAATCGACAGCCCGCCTGATGCCGCCAAGGCAACACTTTGGCGGCATTGTCATTTCTGGAGCCGCGCATGAAGCGAGAGCAAGTACGGGAACGCCATGCAGAGGGCCATATCTCTGCCACCCACGTGATTCAGAACCCGGCAAATTCGGGGGAATGGATCGTGTTTTTCAAGAAGAGTGCCGGGCGCAGTTATTTCCTGGTGGATGATAACGACGAAGTCGAATCCTTCAGTCGCTTGGACGATCTGATCGAGACCGTGCGCGGCCTCGGGATCAAGTTTGCCGAAATCCACATGTAGGGCAGGGCGCCCTACTTGCAGACCACCACTACGCTGCGGTTCTTGAAGTTGCCCACATCGACACCCAGGGTTTTGTCGCTCTCCTTGGTCGAAGGGGTTCCGTCGGTTCCTACGATCCGGTAGCCGGTGCCGGCACACGAGTCATCGGCTTTTTCATAGCAGGTGGCCCAGGAATTGGCTTCCCCGGAGCAGTCGATGGTCAGGCCTTGCTCACCATTGTTCAGATAGGTCTTTTCGGATGTGGCGCAGCCAGTGAGCGCCAGTACTGCAATCAGTGCTAGAAGTTTGTTCATGTCGTTGTCGTCGTCGGATGATGGGGCTAAGCCTGTGACAGCAGCGGTGTCAAAAGGTTATAGCGATTGGCCACTTTGTTGCGAACAAGCGTAAAAAAGCCCTGCACAGGGGCAGGGCTGCTCGAATCAGGTGCGTTTCAGGACTTGTCCTTGCCGCGCCGCTTGGGGCCTGCGGGTTGGTCTTGCAACACCGATGCCACCTCGATCGCCAACGCTTCGGTCGGGAAAGGTCCGGCGATATTTTCGCCAGCAACGCTGTCTACCCACCATTGGCCGTCCTTCGCCTGGTTGATCAGGTACCCGTTGACGCTTTTTGCTACCGACATCTATCTGCCTCGTTGGCTGGTTCAATCGCGCCATGATAACGCCAAATGCCCTCAACGTGGGCTGATGGGCGTATGGTGATGTGATTGTCGGTCAGTGCAAAGCCGATGGTCTGTGCTATCTATAAAAGCTTACGGGAACTATCCGCCAGAATATTTCTCTATGATGGCATCGGTTAGCCAGCGCGGGGCATTGTAAGGTGCACGCCGCCTGATTAGACTGCGCCGAAACTCGTACACACAGCCCTTTCAAGGACTTATATGATCAAGAAATGCTTGTTCCCAGCAGCCGGTTACGGTACTCGCTTCCTGCCAGCGACTAAAGCCATGCCCAAAGAAATGCTGCCGGTGGTAAACAAGCCACTGATCCAGTACGGCGTCGAAGAAGCACTGGACGCTGGGTTGACTGAAATCTCCATCGTGACCGGTCGCGGTAAACGCGCTCTGGAAGACCACTTCGACATCAGCTACGAGCTGGAAAACCAGATCAAGGGCACCGACAAGGAAAAATACCTGGTTGGCATCCGTAAACTGCTCGACGAGTGCTCGTTCTCCTACACTCGCCAGACCGAAATGAAAGGCCTGGGCCACGCGATCCTCACCGGCCGTCCACTGATCGGTGACGAACCTTTCGCCGTGGTACTGGCGGATGACTTGTGCGTCAACCTCGACGGTGACGGCGTCCTGACCCAGATGGTCAAGCTGTACAAACAGTACCGCTGCTCGATCATCGCGATCCAGGAAGTCGATCCGCTGGAAACCAACAAGTACGGCGTGATCGCCGGTGACTTGATCGGTGACGACCTGTACCGCGTACGCAACATGGTTGAGAAGCCGGCGCCGGAAGATGCACCGTCGAACCTGGCGATCATCGGCCGTTACATCCTGACCCCGGACATCTTCGACCTGATCAAGCAAACCGAGCCAGGCAAGGGCGGCGAAATCCAGATCACCGACGCCTTGATGAAGCAGGCGCAAAACGGTTGCGTGATTGCCTACAAGTTCAAAGGCAAGCGTTTCGACTGTGGTGGCGCTGAAGGCTACATCGAAGCGACCAACTTCTGCTTCGAGAACTTCTACAAGACTGGCAAGGCTTACTGATAGCGCTTGAGCCACTTGTATTGAGAAAACCACCTTCGGGTGGTTTTTTCGTTTTCCGGCCCCATATTGTTCGCAGCGCTTGCCCAATAGACGTCTGCGGGTATGCTGATGGCCTGCCGAGGAGATAGAAATGGCCTACGATTTTGACCTTTATGTGATTGGCGCCGGTTCCGGCGGTGTGCGGGCTGCGCGATTCGCGGCCGGTTTCGGCGCGAAAGTGGCGGTGGCCGAAAGCCGCTACCTGGGCGGTACTTGCGTGAACGTCGGCTGCGTGCCGAAAAAACTGCTGGTCTATGGTGCGCACTTCGCCGAGGACTTCGAACAGTCTTCCGGTTTCGGTTGGAGCCTGGGCGAGGCGAAGTTCGATTGGGCGACGCTGATCGCCAGCAAGGATCGCGAGATCAATCGCCTGAACGGCATTTATCGCAACCTGCTGGTCAACAGCGGCGTGACCTTGCACGAAGGCCACGCCAAGATCGTCGACCCGAATACGGTCGAGATCAATGGCGAGCGCCATACCGCCAAGAACATTCTGATTGCTACGGGCGGCTGGCCGCAGATCCCGGAGATTCCGGGGCACGAGCACGCGATCAGCTCCAACCAGGCGTTCTTCCTCAAAGAATTGCCGAAGCGCGTTCTGGTGGTCGGCGGTGGTTACATCGCGGTGGAATTCGCCGGGATCTTCCACGGTCTGGGCGCACAAACCACGCTGCTGTATCGCGGCGATCTGTTCCTGCGCGGCTTTGACGGTGCGGTGCGCAAACACCTGCAGGAAGAGTTGACCAAGCGCGGCATGGATTTGCAGTTCAATGCCGACATCGAGCGTATCGAGAAACTGGCCGACGGTAGCCTGAAAGCGACCCTCAAGGATGGCCGCGAGCTGGAGGCCGATTGCGTGTTCTATGCCACTGGGCGACGTCCGATGCTGGACAATCTCGGGCTGGAGAACACGGGCGTCAAACTCGATAAGAAGGGTTTCGTCGAAGTCGATGAGCAATATCAGACCGCCGAGCCGTCGATCCTGGCGCTGGGCGATGTGATTGGTCGTGTGCAACTGACTCCGGTGGCGCTGGCAGAAGGCATGGCGGTTGCGCGACGCTTGTTCAAGCCTGAGCAGTATCGTCCGGTGGACTACAAGATGATCCCGACGGCGGTGTTCAGCTTGCCGAACATCGGCACCGTCGGTCTCACCGAAGAAGAAGCCCGGGACGCCGGGCATGACGTGGTGATCTACGAAAGCCGTTTCCGGCCGATGAAGCTGACCCTGACCGAGTGTCAGGAGCGCACGCTGATGAAACTGGTGGTGGATGCCAAGACTGACAAGGTGTTGGGCTGCCACATGGTCGGTCCCGATGCCGGGGAAATTGTCCAAGGCTTGGCGATTGCCCTGAAGGCCGGCGCCACCAAGCGCGATTTCGACGAAACCATCGGTGTGCACCCGACGGCCGCCGAAGAGTTCGTCACCATGCGGACGCCGGTCGCGGGTTAATCGTCTTTAGCTGCGTCTGGCGCGGTTGCAACGACTGCCGCCAGGCGCACGCTTTCATCCAGGCTGGCCTGGGTCTTCGCCAATTCGACTTCCAGTGACTGGTTAATCTGCGACTGCTCGTCGACGTTCTGTTTGAGTGCCTGACTTTCCAGCAGGGCGATGCGCAAGCGTTCCTGGAGGAGGGTGCGTTCGCTGTCGACGCGGTTGGCTTGCTCCAGCAATTGATCCTGGCGAGTGTTGGCTTGTTTGAGTTGCTCTTGTAGCAGGCTCAACTCCCGCAGCGTTCCACGGTTCTCTGTCAGCAAGCGTTCGTTGTCACGATGCAGTTGAGTGATCTCATCCTGGCGGACGAGGGCGTTTTGCTGGGCTTGGCGCAATTCCATCTGAATCTGTTGCACCTGGGCTTCATGGCGGCGCTGATCCTGTTCGCGCTGCTCCTTGACGGCATTGCGATAGTGTTCGAGCGCGTCCCGGGCGTGCAGGTGTTTTTCTTCGAGGGAGCGGATCTGCTCGTCCTTGTCTTTCAAGCGCAATTCAAAATCTGCCAGCGCCTGGTTCAGCCCGGCGTTGCGGGTTTGCTCGGTCTGCAGCATCGAGCGGGTTTCCAGCAGCGCGTCGGATTCCTGGGTCAGGGCCAGGCTTTGAATTTCATATTGCTGATGCAGTTCGCTGTTGGCCTCGCGGGCTTCATCCAGCTGCGTCTCCAGCTCCTTGCGCTGGCGGTCGAACTGCTCGCGGGCCTGATCGATCGGTTCTTGCGCCTGTTCCTTCAAGCGTTGCGCCAGGCGCGATACCAGTCCTGCCAGCTCATCATCGATGGGTTCGGACGTCGCTTCAGTACGCTCCAGGCCGCCATCCAATTCCTTCAAATAGCGATGAATCGTGGTTTTCGAACCAGTGTTGCCCATTTCGATTCGTACCGCATCAATGCTGGGGTTTTCGCCGCGGGCGAGGATCGCCAATCGTGCTGCTTGAACCACTGCTTTATTTACACCGCCACGAGCCATGAGTCTTCCTACGATTTCGTAATGTGGTACGTACCACTGTTGTACATATTGTACCATCGAACAAAAAAAGTTAAATACTCTAGATTACTGGTGCGGGATATACTGGTATTACCCCGTGTGATGAGCTGTAGACGCGGTTTTAACCCGCCACAGCGGTACGTTTTCGAGAGTTGAGCCCATGACCGATCTGGATCGCTACCTGCAAGCCGCAACGCGCGACAACACCCGTCGCAGCTACCGGGCGGCCATCGAGCACTTCGAAGTCAGTTGGGGCGGGTTCCTGCCGGCGACCAGCGATAGCGTCGCGCGTTATCTGGTCGCGCATGCAGGCGTGCTGTCGGTGAATACGCTGAAGCTGCGCCTCTCGGCATTGGCGCAATGGCACAACAGCCAAGGCTTTGCCGACCCGACCAAGGCGCCGGTGGTACGCCAGGTTTTCAAGGGGATTCGCGCGCTGCACCCGGCGCAGGAGAAGCAAGCCGAGCCGTTGCAGCTGCAACATCTTGAGCAAGTGGTGGCGTGGCTGGAGCAGGAAGCACAAACCGCCCGAAACGAAGGTGATCAGCCAGGATTGCTGCGGGCGCGGCGCGACATGGCGCTGATCCTGCTGGGCTTCTGGCGCGGCTTTCGCAGCGATGAGCTGTGCCGATTGCAGATCGAGCACGTAAAAGCCGTCGCCCAGTCGGGCATCACGCTCTATCTGCCACGCAGCAAGAGCGACCGTGAAAACCTAGGCAAGACCTATCAGACGCCAGCGTTGCAGCGCTTGTGCCCGGTGCAGGCTTACATCGCCTGGATCACTGAAGCCGCATTGGTTCGCGGTCCGGTGTTTCGTGGCATCGACCGTTGGGGCCACCTGAGTGAGGAGGGCTTGCACGCCAACAGCGTGATTCCACTGTTGCGCCAGGCACTGGAGCGCGCCGGCATTTCGGCCGAGCACTACACCAGTCACTCCTTGCGTCGCGGTTTTGCAACATGGGCCCATCAGAGTGGTTGGGACCTGAAGTCGTTGATGAGTTACGTGGGATGGAAGGATATGAAATCCGCCATGCGCTATGTTGAAGCCAGCCCGTTTCTCGGGATGACGCCCCTCGCGGAAAAGGCCATTGGCGCTGCTAAGTAAGTTTTCTTCTATTAATACGTTCCGCTAATAGCGAAAACCAATGAGCAGCATGAGCTTTGCCAATGAGCCATCCGGCCATCGAGTGGGTAGGATTCACTCCATCAACTTCTCAACCCAACTTTTCAACCCTGACGGAGAGTCACCGATGCCTATCATCAACAGCCAAGTAAAACCGTTCAAAGCTACCGCTTACAAAAATGGCGACTTCGTACAAGTGTCGGACGCAGACCTGAAAGGCAAATGGTCTGTCGTGTTCTTCTACCCAGCTGACTTCACTTTCGTTTGCCCAACCGAACTGGAAGACCTGGCTGACAACTACGCCGCGTTCCAGAAACTGGGCGTCGAAATCTACAGCGTTTCCACTGACACTCACTTTGCTCACGCTGCCTGGCACAACACTTCGCCAGCTATCGGCAAAATCGAATACACCATGATCGGCGACCCAACCCACGCCATCTCCCGCAACTTCGACGTACTGATCGAAGAAGTTGGCCTGGCTGACCGTGGCACCTTCGTGATCAACCCGGAAGGCCAGATCAAAATCGTTGAGCTGAACGATGGCGGTGTTGGTCGTGACGCTTCCGAACTGCTGCGCAAAATCAAGGCTGCCCAGTACGTTGCTGCTCACCCGGGCGAAGTCTGCCCAGCCAAGTGGAAAGAAGGCGAGGCCACTCTGGCTCCGTCCCTGGACCTGGTCGGCAAGATCTAAGTCTGTGACGCAAGCATCACCAGGGCGGGTTTCCGCACCTAAGTAAGCTGCAACCGCCCAATAAAAACGCCCGGGCGAGATTCGCTCGGGCGTTTTTTTTCGCCTCAAATAAAGTAAAGGAAATCGCCCGTATGTTGGACGCCAATCTTAAAGCCCAGTTGAAATCGTACCTGGAACGGGTCACCCAACCGATCGAGATCGTTGCCTCCCTCGACGACGGTGCGAAATCCCAGGAAATGCTCGAACTGTTGAAAGACGTCGCCAGTCTTTCCACGCAAATTACGTTGCTCGACAACGGTGATGATGCACGCAAGCCATCGTTCTCGATCAATCGCCCGGGTGCCGACATCAGCCTGCGTTTCGCCGGCATCCCGATGGGCCACGAATTCACTTCGTTGGTGCTGGCCTTGCTGCAAGTCGGCGGTCACCCTTCGAAAGCCAGTGTCGAAGTGATTGAACAGATCCGCTCGCTCAAAGGCGAGTTCAGCTTCGAGACTTACTTCTCGCTGTCCTGCCAGAACTGCCCGGACGTGGTCCAGGCGCTGAACCTGATGGCCGTGCTCAACCCGAACATCCGCCACGTCGCCATCGACGGCGCGCTGTTCCAGGCTGAAGTCGACAAGCGCCAGATCATGGCGGTGCCAAGCGTTTACCTGAACGGTGAAATCTTCGGCCAGGGCCGCATGGGCGTGGAAGAAATCCTCGCCAAGATCGACACCAGCGGTGCCGAACTGCAAGCCGAGAAGATCAGCGCCAAAGAAGCGTTTGATGTGTTGATCGTCGGCGGTGGCCCGGCCGGTGCTTCGGCTGCCATCTACGCTGCTCGTAAAGGCATTCGTACCGGTGTGGCCGCTGAACGTTTTGGTGGGCAGGTGCTCGACACCATGGCCATTGAAAACTTTATCTCGGTGCAGGAAACCGAAGGGCCGAAACTGGCCAGCGCCCTTGAAGAGCACGTCAAGCAGTACGACGTCGACATCATGAACCTGCAACGTGCCACCGCGCTGATCCCGGCAAAAAATGCCGGCGAGTTGCACGAAGTGCGCTTCGAAAGCGGTGCCAGCCTGAAAACCAAGGCACTTATCCTTGCCACCGGTGCCCGTTGGCGCGAAATGGGTGTGCCGGGCGAGCAGCAATATAAAGCCAAGGGCGTGTGCTTCTGCCCGCACTGCGATGGTCCGTTGTTCAAGGGTAAACGTGTAGCGGTAATTGGTGGCGGTAACTCCGGCGTCGAAGCAGCCATCGACCTGGCCGGTATCGTCAGCCACGTCACGCTGCTGGAATTCGACAGCAAGCTGCGCGCCGATGCGGTCCTGCAACGCAAGTTGTACAGCCTGCCGAACGTCAACGTCATCACCAGCGCGCTGACCAGCGAAGTGAAGGGTGACGGGCAGAAAGTGACCGGTCTGGTCTACAAGGATCGCGACTCGGGTGAGTTCACCACGGTCGAGCTGGAAGGGATCTTCGTGCAGATCGGTTTGCTGCCGAACACCGACTGGCTCAAAGGCACCGTCGAGTTGTCGCCGCGCGGCGAGATCATCGTCGATGCGCGTGGCGAGACTTCGCTGCCAGGTGTGTTCGCTGCCGGTGACGTGACTACCGTGCCGTACAAGCAGATTGTGATTGCAGTGGGCGAGGGCGCCAAGGCTTCCCTGAGCGCATTCGACCATCTGATCCGCACCTCGGCCCCGGCGTAAACGCCAGCGCTGAAACAAAAAACCCCATGAGTGATCATGGGGTTTTTTGTTGTCTGCCGAAAAGATCGCAGCCTGCGGCAGCTCCTACAAAAGCCAAGTCATGCGGGATTTTGTAGGAGCTGGCGAAGCCTGCGATCTTTTGACTTTGTTTTACATCGGTGCTGGCTGGATGATTTCGACCCAGTAAGCATCCGGGTCCTTGATAAACGCCAGGCTCTTCATGCGGCCATCGTTCAGGCGCTTCTGGAAATCGCAGCCCAAGGCTTCGAAACGTTCGCACGCCGCACGGATATCCGGCACCGAAATGCAAATATGACCGAAGCCACGCGGGTCGGTGTTGCCGTTGTGGTAGGCGAACTCCGGATCGTTTTCGGTGCCGTGGTTGTGGGTCAGTTCCAGAATGCCGGGGATCGACTTCATCCACTCGGTACGTGCTGCTGCATCGGCCGGGATCTGGTTTTTATCGACCAGCGCCAGGAAGTACAGGCTGAACTCGGCTTCCGGGAAGTCGCGCTTTTCAACCAGCGAGAAACCGAGGATGCGCGTGTAGAAATCCAGGGACTTGGTGATGTCCTTGACCCGCAGCATGGTGTGGTTGAAGACGAACTTCTGGGTTGCGGTGTCCGGTACGGCGGTGACGCCGGGGAAGGTGTTCAATTCGTGCAGGCTCATGGGCCCTCCGGAAAATAAGTGGGGCTGGCGAATGGTCGCAATGATACGCAAGCGTCCGGACATCGCCAAACCAAAACGCCCGGCTATTGCCTGACGGCCGGGTGAGGCTCAGACTTTGTGGTTCAATCTGTGAGTGCCTCTCGTAATGATCCGACCGTTTGCATCGCTATTCGTTTTCATGGGTTTGTTTGCGCTGGCCTCGACGGTGCAGGCAGACGCCCCAAGCATTACCTGGCCAAGTGGCTGGGAAGTGGAAGTCGTCGCGCCCAATCAAGCCGCGCCACAAGTGTCACGCCAGCGCGCGGTGAAAAACGATGCCGATGGTAACCAGGTGCTGGTAATGGAGCTGACCATGACCCCAGTGGAAAGCGGTCACCAGGTGAACTTGCAGGGCGTGTTGCTGGAGATGCGCAAGTCGGTCCAGAAAGACTTTTTCCAGGGTGGTTATCAGAGTGTCTGCAACAAGATTCACCCGGCCACATTGAGTCAACTGTCAGCGCTTGAAACCACGTGCACAATCACCCAGAACGGACGACACGTGCTTTCTCAAACATTGGTCGCTGCCGTACAGGCAGACACGGCCTATGTTCTTTCCTACGCGGGTCAGGCTGAGGTTTATAAGGCGAGTCAGGATGAAATAGCGGCGGCCCGTAACAGCTTGAAACTTTAGATGAAGAATTTAAGGCGGTGATTTTTCAAGGCCCGGGTTTTTTAGATGCCCAAAGGGATTAAGCACAAAGTACACGACAAGTATTGAGTGCGCCCGGGGTCTGGCACCTCCGTACAAGGTATTTCCAACTTGATCGACGACTATCGTTGCATTTGTTAGATAGCAGGCATGAAAAAGCCCTGCATTAGCAGGGCTTTTTTTGTTGCCGCGAAGGGTTAACCGCGCAACCAGGAATCGACGGTGGCTGCACCGTACTGTTCCTTCCAGGCTTTCAGGCCACGGTGATTGCCGCCCTTGGTTTCAATCAGTTCACCGGTGTGCGGGTTGTGATAGACCTTGACCACGCGGGCGCGGCGGGTTTTAGGCGCGGCGGTCTGTTGCAGGCCCGATTTAGCCGGGTTCGGATCGAGAATGGCGATGATGTCGCGCAGGCTTTTGCCGTAGGTTTTCATCAGCCCCTGGAGCTTTTCTTCGAATTCGATTTCTTTCTTGAGCCCGGCATCGTTCTTCAAGGATTCCAGCTGCTTGAGCTGTTCTTGAAGGGCCTTTTCAGCTGCACGAAATTCAGCGAGTCTGGACAATATCTTTACTCCAATAGTGTGTTTGGCTGATACCAACCGCAAACAAAGCTATAAGCCAAGAGCCTTGAAGCGACTCGGTGATAATGGCTCACCTGCCAATCTTGCACAGGGTAAGAAAAATTGTAGTAGTTAATTGCTCAAGAGTAAATCATGTCTTTTTCTTCATGTAACAACAGCAGTCTTTTGATTCAATTTGGTGCGGGTTTCGTTATCTGCAGCGTCGGTTAATGAAGACTTAATGCATTAATGAAGTCCGCGCCGGGCATCGGCCTGCCGAACAGGTAGCCTTGCAGGAAGTTCACGTGGTGGGCGGTCAGGTAATCGCTTTGTGCCTCGGTTTCTACACCTTCGGCAACAATTCCCAAGTCCAGCTTGGCCGAGAGTTCGATGATGCTGTCCAGAATGTGCCGCGAGAGGGCGTCGGCACCGATCATGGCGACAAAACTCTGATCGATTTTCAGGAAGTCCACGTTGAATTGGCGCAAGTAACCCAGGCTTGAATGGCCGGTGCCGAAGTCATCGATGGCGATCATCACGCCCAACTCGTGAAGTTGCTCGAACAATTGGAGAGTGATGGCCGTGGGCTCGATCAGTTCGCGCTCGGTCAGCTCCAGCACCAGGCTGATGCTGCCGGGTGCGAAGGCGCTGAGAAATACGCGGCAATCCTGCACCAGTTCCAGGTCCCGGCAGTGGCTGGCGGTGATGTTGATACCAATATGAAACGGTCCGACAAACGAGGCCGATACCGGCGCCAGCAACGCGGCAGTCTGCTGCATCAATGAGCGGGTCATCGGCACGATCAGCCCCGAGTGTTCGGCAAACGGGATAAACAGGTCCGGGCGCACCAGGCCTTCCTTGGGATGATTCCAGCGCATCAACACCTCGGCGCCGCTCCACTTTTTTGTGTCGCCATGCACCACGGGCTGGAAATACGGAATGAACTCGCCAGCCTCCAGCGCCCGCTGCAATTCAACACTGGGCGACGAGGCGCGTTTTTGCAGAATGTGCCCGATTAAACCCGAGACCACGCCAAAAAATATCAGCAGACTGAACAGCGGCGGATATTCGCGGCTCATGTAGCGCCAGGTTTCGCCCTCGGGGAAACCGGCGGCCACGGTAAACGCGTACTGCTCGGAAACCCGCGTGCTTTGCGCCACCGGCAAGACGGGCAGGGCGCTGTCATGCACTTTGCCGTCGGCGGATAACCAGTTATTGCCGACTTGCAGCAACAGCGAAGTCTGACGGCCGATCAGTCGCAGTACGTTGCTCAAGTGATAACCGTCGAGGGTGGTCAGCGCGCCTTTTTGGCCATCGCTGAGGCGATAAACCAGCAACGCGGTATTGGGCGTCACCGGGTTGCCATTCATCAACCACAACTGGCCTTGCGTGTAGTCGCCGGGGTTGACCTTCTCCTGATAGTCGCCAAACAACGAGCTGCAATAGAGGTTGTCGTTCCACACCAGATTGGTCGAGCGCACAAAGGGGCGGCGAGTCACCTGTTCACGCAGCGCCAGTTTCGCATCTTCGCAACGGTCGCCGGCCAGGGGCAGCAACACTCGCGCCGCTTCGGCAGTGTTGTCGAGCATCAGGTTGAATTGACGCAAGGCTTCCTCGGCGGTTTGCTCGGTGCTTTGTTTCAGTACGCGCCCGGCTTGCATATAAAGGATGGCGACGCCCAACAGAACCGGGAGCACCCCGCTTAATGCAGTCACAGCAATTCGGGTGCTGCGCTTTCGGCGGGATTTGACGGTCAGAGGCATTTGCGAAACCAGGAAGAATTCAGTTATGGCCATGATAGTTGGCCGTTCGTGCTCGTGTTGCTCAGCGATAGGTTAGATTTGAGGCCAGTTCGATAAAGGCCAGCGTCGCCGGAGATGACTGACGCTGATCCAGCACGGCCAACCCGACCTGACGTTTGACCGGCGGCGACAGAGGTCTTTTCACATAACAACGGTCGTTGTCGTGCGGCAGTGAGCTTTCGGCGACGACGGTCAGGGCCGCGCCACGTCCCACGGTGTCGAGAGTGCTGAGCAGTTGCGAGCAGCGATAGCGAATGTTCGGCGTCAGTCTGGCGGCGTTGAACAGCCGGGAAACCAGCTCCGAAGAACCGGCTTCGGTCAGCACGAACGGGTCATGACACAAGTCCTGCAAACTCAGGCTTTCATGCGCGCCCAGCGGATGATCGGCGGGCAATAGCGCAACCATCTGATCTTCGACAAGCGCAAACGTGTCGAAGCGCTCCTCGGGCAACACGACAAAACCGACATCGATGCGCCGCTCTTCCAGCCATTGAATCACCTGGCGGTCCGGGCCTTCGTCGATATGCACTTCGATGCCGGGATGGGCCGCGCGAAATGGCTCCAGGATCATCGGCAACAACTTGATCGACGAGGTCGGGCCGAAAGAACCGATGCGCAGCGTGCCGCGTTTCATTCCTCGGGCATCGGCGGCTTCCTGGCGCAAGGTATTGGCCAGCCCGAGCATCGCCCGGGCGCGCAATAGTAACTGCTGACCGATATCGCTGAGTTCGACCTGGGACTGATGACGGCGCAACAGTTCGACGCCGAGTTCCTGTTCCAGCGCCTTCAGCGCATGGGAAACCGCTGACTGCGAAATGCCCAGGCGATTGGCCGCAGCCGTGAAGCCGCGCAGTTCGGCGACCAGGGAGAAGATCTCCAGTTGGGTCAGGGTCATGAGTTTTTACTCATTTTACGATGATCAGACATTAGCCCGATGATACGTCATCCGATTCTTCTGGTGACATATGAATAGCTTTGAACAAAGCCTGACAAAACCGTCGGACCTACCGGTTTACTTGAAACTGGCCGCGGTAACGATGATTTGGGGCGGGACGTTCGTGGCCGGGCGATTCCTGGCTGACAGCCTGAGCCCGTTGTTTGCCGCGAGCCTGCGGTTTCTGTTCGCCAGCGTGGCACTACTGCTGTTTTTGTTGCTGGCCCGCGTGCCGCTGGTGAAGCCAAGCTGGCGGCAATGGGCGCAATTGGCGCTGCTGGGATTCTTCGGAATTTTCTTCTACAACCTGTGCTTCTTTTATGGGCTGCATTACATCAATGCGTCCCGGGCGTCGTTGATTGTGGCGTTGAACCCGGCAGTGATCGGGCTGGCGTCGTGGTTGCTGTTCAAGGAGCGCTTGAGCCGGGCGAAAGTGGCGGGCATCGCGATTTGCATCGCCGGGGCAGGGATGGTGATCGTCAGCCGCAACCCGCAATTGCTGGCGGCCAATGCCGATGCGTGGATTGGTGATCTGTTGATTTTCGGCTGTGTGCTGAGCTGGGGTATTTACTCGCTGTTTTCCAAAGAGCTGAATCAGACACTTGGGCCGGTGCAAACGGTGACGTACTCGGTTCTGTTGGGCACTGCGATGCTCTGGATAACCAGCGCATTGCGCGGCGAATTGAGTGTCGATGCGCTCCTCAGCCTGGGTCCGCAACAATGGCTGAGCCTGATGTACCTCGGCGTGCTCGGCTCGGCGCTGGCCTACATTGGCTATTACGACGGTATCCGCAAAATCGGCGCGACCCGTTCCGGCGTGTTCATTGCCCTGAATCCGCTGACCGCGGTGATCCTCGGCGCGTTGCTGTTGGGCGAGCAGCTGACGCTGGCCATGTGCCTGGGTGGCGGCTTGATTCTGGCGGGGATTTACCTGTGCAACAAACCCCTTGCGCCGGCCACGAAAAAGGGGATTTGATACAGAAGGCGGACAAACCGTTTTACGCTGTGTAGAATCGGTTTACGCATACAATAATAAACGACTTCTGACACCAGAAGCCTCGCCCGCAAGAGCCTTGGGTCGACAATGAAGAGTTTTGGGTTTCAATTGATCTACGGTGACTTCCTCGCCCGCAGCGTTCGGGGCATCTCCTGTGCGCCACCCGCCAGTCTCAGCATTGCTAGCAACTAACGATCCGTTAATTTCAAATGCAGATGATGAGGCGCCAACCATGGCAGATTTATACGAAAACCCGATGGGCCTGATGGGCTTTGAATTCATCGAGTTCGCATCGCCGATCCCGAACACCCTGGAGCCGATCTTCGAGATCATGGGCTTCACCAAGGTCGCGACCCACCGCTCCAAAGACGTGCACCTGTATCGCCAGGGCCAGATCAACCTGATCCTCAACAACGAACCTAACAGCGTCGCTTCGTACTTCGCGGCCGAGCACGGCCCGTCGGTGTGCGGCATGGCGTTCCGGGTCAAGGATTCGCAAAAGGCCTATAAGCGTGCCCTCGAACTCGGCGCCCAGCCGATTCACATCGAAACCGGTCCGATGGAGCTGCACCTCCCTGCAATCAAAGGCATCGGCGGCGCGCCGCTGTACCTGATCGACCGTTTCGGTGAAGGCAGTTCGATCTACGACATCGACTTCGTGTTCATCGAAGGTGTTGACCGCAATCCGGAAGGGGCGGGCCTGAAGATCATCGATCACCTGACCCACAACGTGTATCGCGGGCGCATGGCCTACTGGGCCAACTTCTACGAGAAGCTGTTCAACTTCCGCGAAATCCGTTACTTCGACATCAAGGGCGAATACACCGGCCTGACCTCCAAGGCCATGACCGCGCCGGATGGCATGATCCGCATCCCGTTGAACGAAGAATCGTCCAAGGGCGCCGGTCAGATCGAAGAGTTCCTGATGCAGTTCAACGGCGAAGGCATCCAGCACGTTGCGTTCCTCAGCGACAACCTGATCGACACCTGGGATCGCCTGAAGAAAATCGGCATGCGCTTCATGACCGCGCCACCGGAAACCTATTACGAAATGCTCGAAGGCCGTTTGCCGAACCACGGCGAGCCGGTCGATCAACTGCAAATGCGCGGGATTCTGCTGGACGGTTCGTCCGAGTCGGGCGACAAGCGTCTGCTGCTGCAGATCTTCTCGGAAACCCTGATGGGGCCGGTGTTCTTCGAATTCATCCAGCGCAAAGGCGATGATGGTTTCGGTGAAGGCAACTTCAAGGCGTTGTTCGAATCGATCGAGCGCGATCAGGTACGTCGCGGTGTGCTCACAACTGAGTAAGCCGTTTCAGCTGTAAAAAAGCCCGGTCAGCAGCAATGCTGGCCGGGCTTTTTATTGGTGTGTACAAAACCAATGTGGGAGCGGGCTTGCTCGCGAAGAGGCCGTGTCAGTCGCCATCAATGTGACTGATACACCGCCTTCGCGAGCAAGCCCGCTCCCACAGGTTTTTTGCGCAGACTTTAAGGTCGGCGATTACGCATCATGTGCTTGAACCCTTCAAACACCAGCACCACCACCGCCAGCCAGATCGGAATATACGTCAGCCATTCCCCAGCCTTGATGCTTTCCCCCAGCAGCAATGCCACGCCCAGCAACAGCACCGGTTCGACATAACTCAACAGCCCGAACAGGCTGAACGGCAACAAGCGGCTGGCGATGATGTAGACCACCAATGCCGAAGCACTGATCAACCCGAGTACCGGGATCAGCAGCGACAGCCACGGGTATTGGTCGAACACGCCGAAGCCTTGGGCGCCGCCCCAGACAAACCAGAACGCCACCGGCAGCATCAGGATCATGTCCAGCCATAAGCCGCCGAGGTTGTCAGTCTTCAGCCATTTGCGCAGCACGAAGTACAGGGGATAGCCGACCACCACCAGCAAGGTCGCCCACGAGAAACCGCCGACCTGATACAACTCGTTGAGCACGCCGAGGGTGGCAAAAAACACCGCGACTTTTTGCAGATAGGACAAGCGCTCGCCATAGGCAATCCGCCCGGTCAGCACCATCGACAGCGGCAACAGGAAATAACCCAGCGACACGTCGAGGCTGTAGCCGTTGAGCGGCGCCCACATGAACAGCCAGAGTTGCAGGCCCAGCAACGTCGCCGACACGATAAGGGCCGCCAACAACTTCGGCTTGCCGCCCAGGCGCTTGAGGATCTCGACCGCGCGCCGCCATTCGCCGGACACCGCCATGAACACCGTCATGCAGGGCACGGTCAGCAGCATCCGCCAGCCGAAGATCTCTACGCCGCTCAGGGGAGTGAGCAACGAAGTGTAGTAATACATGACGGCAAACAGCACCGAAGCTGTGACCGATAAAGCGATACCTTTAGACAAACTGTCCTCGCGAGGTTGAACGTGAAACGGGGGCGCAGAGGATACGTGGTTTTAGCTTAGAACATTGTCCGATTGATCAAGAACAACGCAAAACCTGTAGGAGCAAAGCTTGCTCGCGAAAGCGGTCTACCAGGCAGCATTGATGTTGAATGTAATACCGCCTTCGCGAGCAAGCCCGCTCCCACTTTTGATCTTTGTTCATCTACAAGATTTGCAATCAACACAAACCCCCCTGTGGGAGCGAGCCTGCTCGCGAAGACGGACTTTCAGCCAGCATTGATGTTGAAGGTTAGACCGATTTCGCGAGCAGGCTCGCTCCCACATTTGATCTTTGTTCATTTACAAGATTTGCAATCAACACAAACCCCCTGTGGGAGCGGGCTTGCTCGCGAAGGGGCTGTGTCAGTCGACATCTGCATTGCCTGACACACTGCCTTCGCGAGCAAGCCCGCTCCCACAGGTTATGGGTTGCTTCAGTTATTCCGGGGGTTACGGCCGGACACGAAGTGGCTGACGTCATTGAATCCCGGTGTCGACGAATGCCCTGGCTTCACCAGCGAATCAATGAACGCTTCATCTTCCGCCGTGATTTTCACTGCTTGAGCCTTGGTGTACGCATCCCACTGCTCTTCGGTACGCGGGCCGACGATGGCGGAGGTGACGGCGCTGTTGTTGATCACCCACGCAATCGCGAATTCGACGATGCCGACGCCGCGACCCTGGGTGTATTCCTGGATCTGCTGGGCAATGCGCAGCGACTCGATGCGCCATTCGGTTTCGAGGATGCGTTTGTCCTGGCGCCCGGCGCGGCTGTTGGCGTCCGGCTTCACGTCTGGTGCGTATTTGCCGCTGAGCACGCCGCGCGCCAACGGGCTATACGGCACGACACCCAGGCCATAGGCGTGGGCCGCCGTAATCTGCTCGGTTTCAGCCTGGCGATTGACGATGTTGTACAGCGGCTGGCTGATCACCGGCCGGTCGACCCCGAGCTTGTCGGCCACGCGAATCACTTCGGCGATGCGCCAGCCACGGTAGTTGGAGAGGCCCCAGTAACGAATCTTGCCCTGGCGAATCAGGTCGCCGATGGCAGAAATCGTCACTTCCAACGGCGTGTTGTGGTCTTCGCGGTGCAGGTAATAGATGTCGACGTAATCGGTGCCCAGGCGCGTCAGGCTGGCATCGATGCCGTTGAAGAGGTGCTTGCGACTCAGGCCGCTGCGGTTTGGTACGCCGTCCACCGGGCCGAAGCCGACTTTGGTGGCGAGCACCCATTCGTGGCGATTGCCGGCAACGGCTTCACCGACGATTTCTTCGGAGCGTCCGCCGGTGTAGACGTCGGCGGTGTCGATGAAATTGATGCCCTGGTCCCAGGCCTTGTCGATGATCCGCAGGGAATCTTCGGTGCTGGTCTGTTCGCCGAACATCATGGTGCCCAGGGTCAAGGTGGACACCTGCAGACCCGAATGACCCAATGTGCGGTAGCTCATGACGAAATCCTTTTGCCGATGGGAAAGGCGTCAATCAAATACCAGAACCATTGCCGGGAGCAACCGGAAAATCCACTCAAATCCCCTTGTGGGAGCGAGCCTGCTCGCGAAGGCGTCGGCACATTCAACATTGATGTTGACTGGCACATCGCCTTCGCGAGCAGGCTCGCTCCCACAAGGGGGATCAGCGGTGGGGTCAGGCGCGCAGGGTGCGCGTCATGCGCAACGCCAGCACGCTCCCGCAGACAATCACACCCGCCAACAGATACAACGCCGCATCGGTCGAGCCGGTGCTGTCCTTGACCCAACCCACCAGGTACGGGCTCAAGAATCCGGCCATCTGCCCCATGGAGTTGATCAGCGCCAGACCACCCGCCGCCGCACCCGCGCTCAGCAGAGCGGTCGGCACCGGCCAGAACATCGGCAGACCGGTGAGGGCGCCCATGGTGGCGATGGTCAGGCCGAGAATCGCAATGGCCGGCGTGGTCGCGAAGTTCACCGCAATCAACAGCCCCACCGCGCCCATCAGCATCGGCACCACCAAGTGCCAGCGACGTTCTTTGCGCAGGTCCGCCGAACGACCGACCAGCAACATGAATACCGCCGCCAGCAGATACGGAATCGCACTCAACCAGCCAATCACCAGGTTATCGCTGAAGCCGAGGTTCTTGATGATCGACGGCAGCCAGAAGTTGATCGCGTAAACGCCGCTCTGGATGCAGAAATAGATCAGGCCAAACGCCCAGATCGCCGGATTCTTGAACACCGCCGCCAACGAATCGGTGGTGGTTTTCGGTTTGTTCGCCAGGTCTTCCGCGTGATCCGCTTCGAGTACCGAACGCTCAAGCGGCGTCAGCCACTTGGCATTCGCGTAACTGTCGCTGAGCAGGAAGTAGGCGAGGGCACCGAGGATGACCGTCGGAATCCCTTGCAGCAAAAACATCCACTGCCAGCCGGCCAAACCCGCCTGGCCTGCGCCGAAGTGGTTGAGAATCCAGCCGGAAAACGGGCTGCCGAGCAGGCCGGACACCGGGATCGCCGACATGAACAGCGCCATGATGCGGCCACGGCGGAAGGTCGGGAACCACTGCGAAAGATAGAGCACCACGCCCGGGAAGAACCCGGCTTCAGCCGCGCCGGTGAACAGGCGCAAGGTATAGAACTCGGTCGGTGTGGTGACGAACAGCAGGCAGGTCGAGAGCGAGCCCCAGACGATCATCATCAGCGCGATCCAGCGCCGTGGGCCGAATTTGGTCAGGGCCAGGTTGCTCGGTACGCCGCACAGCACGTAACCGATAAAGAAGATCCCGGCCCCGAGGCCGTACACGGTTTCGCTGAATTTCAGCGCGTCGAGCATCTGCAACTTGGCGAATCCAACGTTCACTCGGTCGAGGTAGTTGAACAGGTAGCAGATGAAAATGAAGGGGATCAAACGCAGGGTAATGCGTTTGTAAACGGCGTTTTTTTCGTCAACGATGGTCTGGGTAGCGGCTGCGCTCTGTGACATGGCGGGCTCTCTCTTTATTATGATTTTTTGCGATGCAAAGGGTAACGTTGATCGCCCTGTGAGTCTCGGCCACCCCTTGGGTAATTGTCTTTGTGCCTGAGCACAGGGTTTGCCACCAAGGCCTGTGCGGGTGAACAACCCGTCCCACCCCGTTTTCAAGGACCTGACCCATGTTTGAACTCGATCACGACCTGGCCCAGGACATCGTCGACCGGGCCATGGCCATCCTGCCGTACAACGTCAACGTCATGGACAGCCAGGGCTTGATCCTCGGCAGCGGCGAACCGGAGCGGATCAACACCCGCCACGAAGGCGCGCAACTGGTGCTGGCCAACGGCCGTGTGGTGGAAATCGATGCGCAAACGGCGATACACCTCAAGGGCGTGCAACCGGGGATCAACCTGCCGTTGCTGCTCGATCAGCGGCTGATCGGCGTGCTCGGCATCACCGGCGAACCGGAGCAACTGCGCACTTATGCCGAACTGGTGCGCATGACCGCCGAGATGCTGGTCGGTCAGCGCAATCAGCAAGCCGAACAGCAATGGCGGCGCCAGCGTTGCGATGATTTGCTCGCGTTGCTGCTGACCGATGCCGGGGATTCGCCGCGCCTGGTGGACGAAGCGCAACAGTTGGGGCTCAAGCCGCAACTGACGCGGGTGCCGTACCTGTTCGAATTGGGCCTGGAACACGGTCCGGGCCAGACCGTCGAAGCCCTCAGCGCCTGGCTGATCAGTCGTTACCCCGACAGTTGGTGCGTCAGTTCAGCCAAGTCGTCGCTGCTGTGGTGCCGACCGGCGAGCCAGGCGATCGAACATGAGCGGCTGCTGGAAAAACTCGATGGCCTGGGCTGGAACATCCTGCGCATTGCCGTCGGCGGGCAGGCCGATGGACTGCCGGGTTTGCGCCGCTGCTATCGCCGGGTCGGGGACTTGCTGGCCTACGGGCGCGATGTACTGCCGCGTTCGCGACTGCTGACGCTTAACCGTTATCGGCTGCCGGTGATGCTTTGGCGGCATCGCAACGACGATGCGCTGGACGAGTTGCTCAAGCCGCTGCGCAAAGTCATCGCCAAGGACAACAACGGCCAACTGCTGGCGACCCTGCGCAGTTGGTGCGATCACGATGGGCAGAGCCAGGCCTGTGCCGATGCGCTGGGGATTCATCGCAACAGCTTGCGTTATCGGATGGAGCGGATTGCCGAGTTGAGCGGGGTTGATCCGTTGCGGCTGGATGGGATGTTGGCGCTTTATCTGGGTGTGCAGTTGCTTCCGCAAACCGACTGACTTCACTGACGCCTTCGCGAGCAGGCTCGCTCCCACATTTGAAATGCATTTCCCTGTGGGAGCGAGCCTGCTCGCGAATAGGCCATCCCTGACACCCTCTACACTGACTTTGTATAAATGAACAACAAACGCCACCCCCGCTTGTGCAACGGACTGGCGTCAGCGCTCCTGGCAACTGGCAGCATGGAAGCACTGAACTGGAGAATTCACATGAAAATCGTCATCGCCCCCGATTCGTTCAAGGACAGCCTGAGTGCCCAGGGCGTAGCCGATGCCATCGCGCTGGGTTTGGCCGAAGTCTGGCCGGACGCGCAATTGGTCAAATGCCCGATGGCCGACGGTGGGGAAGGGACGGTCGAGTCGATTCTGGCGGCGTGCGAAGGCGAACTGCGCCGCACGCCGGTGCGCGGTCCATTGGGCGTCAGCGTCGAAGCGGCGTGGGGCTGGTTGCCGCACAACCACACCGCAATCATCGAGATGGCCGAAGCCAGTGGCTTGCAACTGGTTCCGCCAGGGCAACGCGATGCCTGCATCAGCAGCACCTTCGGCACTGGCGAACTGATCCGCGCCGCGCTCGATGCCGGCGCGCAACGGGTGATCCTGGCGATCGGCGGTAGCGCCACCAATGACGGCGGCGCCGGGGCGATGCAGGCGTTGGGTGTGAAACTGTTCGATACGCAGGGCCAAATTCTCGCGCCGGGCGGACTGGCGCTGGCACAACTGGCTAACATCGACCTGAGCAAAATCGATCCACGCCTGAACGCCGTGCGCTTCGACATTGCCGCCGACGTCAACAATCCACTCTGCGGCCCGCATGGTGCGTCAGCGATTTTTGGCCCGCAAAAAGGCGCATCGCCGCAGCAGGTCCAGCAACTGGACCAAGCCCTTGGGCACTTTGCCGATCTGTGCGCGCAGGCGCTGGATAAAGACGTGCGCGACGAACCCGGCAGCGGTGCGGCGGGCGGTCTGGGCTTTGCGGCCAAGGCGTTTCTCGGTGCGCAATTTCAGGCGGGTGTGGAAGTGGTCGCGGAACTGGTCGGCCTGGCTGAAGCCGTCAAAGGCGCGGATCTGTTGATCACCGGCGAAGGCCGCTTCGACGCCCAGACCTTGCGCGGCAAGACGCCGTTTGGTGTGGCGCGGATCGCTCGTCAGCAGGGTGTGCCGGTGATTGTCATCGCAGGAACCCTGGGCGAGGGTTATCAGGAACTGTATGGCCACGGGATTGATGCGGCGTTTGCCCTGGCGAGCGGGCCGATGACGTTGGAGCAAGCCTGTGCCGAGGCGCCGCGGTTGTTGCGCGAGCGGGCGAGTGATATTGCCAGAGTGTGGCGCATGGCTGCCCGCAACGCCTGATCTGCGTAGCAGCTGCCGAGCAGCGCGAGGCAGCGTTCGGCGGCGCAGCCGTCGTGAAATCAGCCAGCAAAATGTATCAGGCAAACCGTGAACGCAGGGTTTAGACGGCTTCGCCGCCGAACGCTGCCTCGCGGTGCTCGACAGCTGCTACAACACCCGTAACCCCTTGAAATATATTTCCACTTCCCGCGCAAAAATCCTCAAGTCCAGCCGATAACCCTCATAGGCGCACACAAACCTATTACAACAGTGGCGCCAGGCTGATCCGGCCGGCTTACACGCCCACCTGACAGCGATCACGGCACGGATGCTCGAAGCTCAATCACCCGAGACTCATCCTATGTCCATGCGTAATCTGAATATCGCGCCCCGCGCCTTCCTCGGTTTTGCCTTCATCGCCTTGCTGGTCATCGTGCTGGGTGTGTTTGCCGTGAGTCGAATGTCGATCATTCGCCAGGCCTCCGTGGACATGGAAAGCAACCATCTGCCCAGCATCGGCTTCCTCGGCACCATGACCGAAAACGTGCTGCGCCTGCGCATTCTGTCGTTCCGCGTGCTGGTGAACCGTGAGCCGGCGAGCCTGCAAGAAGCCGCCACCCGCATTGACGTGCTGGTCGGCAAAGTCAAAACGGCCCAGGCCGGTTATGCGGCGTTGCCCGCGGGAGGTGAAGAGGCGACGCTGTACAAAACCTTCGCCACCACCCTGGACAACTACCTGCAAGCCCAGCGCGAGATGATGGACCTGTCCCGCCAGGACAAGCTGGATGAAATGCGCAAGTTGATCAACTCACGCATCAAGGACGGCACCGATCAGATGGGCGAGCAGTTGAACAAACTGATCGCCATCAACAAGGCCGACGCGACAGCGGCCGATGCCGAAGCCGACGACCAGTATTCCTTTGCCACCAACGGCATTATCGTGGTGTCGGTGGTCGCGGCGCTGATGACCGTTCTGCTGGCGTGGCTGCTGACCCGCAGCATCATCGAACCATTGAACCGCGCCGTGCAGGCCGCAGAAACCATCGCCGGCGGCAACCTGATCAAAACCATTGAAGTCGATGGCAAGGACGAACCGGCCCGTTTGCTCGGCGCCTTGGCCGCCATGCAGAACAGCTTGCGTAAAACCATCGAGCAGATCGCCGGCTCTGCCACCCAGTTGGGGGCCGCCGCCGAAGAACTCAGCACGGTCACCGAAGAATCTTCCCGTGGCCTGCAAAAACAGAACAACGAAATCGAACAGGCCGCCACGGCGGTGAATGAAATGACCGCCGCCGTGGAAGAAGTCGCGCGCAACGCGGTGTCGACGTCCGAAGCCTCGAACCAGTCGACCCAGGCCGCGCGTGAAGGGCGCAATCGCGTGGTGGAAACCGTCGACGCGATCCAGACCATGACCCACGACGTGCAAAACACGTCGGTGATGATCGAAGGCCTGGCGGCCCAGGGCCGTGATATCGGCAAGGTGCTGGACGTGATTCGCGCCATCGCCGAGCAAACCAACCTGCTGGCGCTCAACGCCGCAATCGAAGCTGCGCGTGCCGGTGAAGCCGGGCGTGGTTTTGCGGTGGTCGCGGACGAGGTTCGGGCACTGGCCCATCGCACCGCGCAATCGACCCAGGAAATCGAAAAAATGGTCGCCGGCATTCAGAACGGCACCGGCGAAGCGGTCTCCTCGATGCAACAAAGCAACCAGCGCACCCAAAGCACCCTGGAAATGGCCCGCGCTGCCGGTGTGGCACTGGAGCAGATCACCCAATCGATCAACCTGATCAACGAGCGCAACCTGGTGATCGCCAGTGCTTCCGAAGAACAGGCGCAGGTGTCTCGCGAAGTCGACCGCAACCTGGTCAACATCCGCGACCTCGCCACCCAGTCCGCCGCCGGTGCCAACCAGACCAGCGCCGCGACCCACGAATTGTCGCGATTGGCGGTGGATTTGAACGCGATGGTGGCGCGTTTTGTAATTTGAGATAGGGTTGAGTCTGGAGCACGCGCGACAGGAGAAGTACATGCGCTATTCAGCCTTGACCCAACGCATCGCCGGTGACGGAGCGGCAGCCTGGCAGATTCATGATCGAGCGCTGGAGATGCGCGAGCAGGGGGTTGATGTGCTGCTACTGTCGGTGGGCGATCCGGATTTCGACACGCCCAAACCCATTGTCCAGGCGGCCATCGACAGCTTGTTGGCCGGCGACACGCATTATTCGGATGTGCGCGGCACTCGGGCGCTGCGCAACAGCATTGCCAGTCGACATCGGCGCCGCAGCGGTCAAGCGGTGGACGCCGAGCATGTGATCGTGTTGCCGGGCGCGCAATGCGCGGTGTACTCGGTGGCGCAGTGCCTGCTGGATCCGGGCGATGAAGTGATCGTCGCCGAACCGATGTACGTCACTTATGAAGGTGTGTTGGGTGCCTGCGGCGCCAAAGTGATGCCGGTGGCGGTGCGTCCGGAGAACGGTTTTCGGGTAGATCCGGCGGATGTCGCGGCGCTGATCACACCCAGGACCCGGGTGATTCTGCTCAACAGTCCGAACAATCCTTCCGGCGCCAATCTGTCCTTGAAAATCTGGCAGGAACTGGCGCAGCTCTGCGTTCGTCACGACTTGTGGCTGATCAGTGACGAGGTCTACAGCGACTTGCTGTACGAAGGCGAACACATCAGCCCGGCCAGTTTGCCGGGTATGGCCGAGCGCACCGCGACCCTCAACAGTTTGTCCAAATCCCACGCCATGAGCGGCTGGCGGGTCGGTTGGGTGATCGGCCCCAAACCCTTGGCCGAACATTTGGTGCACCTGTCGTTGTGCATGCTGTTTGGCATTCCGGACTTCGTGCAGAAAGCCGCGCAAGTCGCGCTGGACCGGGATTTGCCGGAAGTCGCGCAGATGCGCGAGGAGTATCGCCAGCGCCGGGACCTGGTGTGCGCGCGACTGAGCAATTGCCTGGGCATCCGCCCGATCAAACCCGATGGCGGGATGTTCGTAATGGTCGATGTGCGCCCGACCGGGCTCTGCGCCCAAAGGTTTGCCGAGCGGTTGCTGGAAGGCTATGGCGTGTCGGTGCTGGCGGGGGAGGCCTTCGGGCCGAGTGCGGCGGGGCACATCCGGATCGGGTTGGTGGTGGATCAGGTGAAACTGGCGGATGCGTGTCGGCGGATAGCGCTGTGCGCGGCGGATCTGTTGGAAGCGCGTAGGGCCTGAAAGATTTGTATTGTCTGGCCTCTTCGCGAGCAAGCCCGCTCCCACAGGGGATCTTCAGTGGACACAAATTTTGTGTATGACCGAGATCCCCTGTGGGAGCGGGCTTGCTCGCGAAGGCGCCCTCACAGGCGCCAAATGGCTCAGGCCTTCCACGCCCCGGCATTCACCAGGTTCACCGGCCGCTCACCGGCCAACGCCATCAGCAAATTGTCCACCGCGCACTTGGCCATCGCTTCGCGCGTCTCATGCGTCGCCGAGCCAATGTGCGGCGTCGCCACCACGTTGCTCAACTGCATCAGCGGCGAATCATGATTCAGCGGCTCGCGCTCGAATACATCCAGCCCGGCAGCGCGAATCTGCCCCTCGCGCAGCGCCCGGATCAACGCCGCTTCATCCACCACCTTGCCCCGGGAGATATTGATAAAGATCGTCGCCGGGCCCATCAAGGCGAACTGTTCAGCGCCGATCAAACCCTCGGTTTCAGCCGTCAGCGGCAAGGTCAGGCAGACAAAATCCGCCTCCTGCAACAGCTCCGGCAAGCTGCGGTATTGCGCATTGAAACGCTGTTCCACCGCCGGTTTCGGCGAGTGGCTGTGATAGATCACCGGCATGCCAAAGCCGAAATGCCCGCGCTGGGCCAGCGCTTCGCCGATGCGGCCCATGCCAATAATGCCCAAGGTCTTGCCATGCACATCAGTGCCAAACTGCGCCGGGCCGATGTTGCGGTGCCAATGGCCGGAACGAACCATGTTCGCCAGTTCCACCACACGCCGGGCGGTGGCCAGGATCAACGCGAAACCGGTGTCGGCGGTGGTTTCGGTGAGCACATCCGGGGTGTTGCTGAGCAGGATGCGTCGCTCGGTCAGGTAATCGATGTCGTAGTTATCGACGCCCACCGAAACGCTGGCAATCGCTTCCAGATTCGGCGCGAGGTCGAGCAATGCCGCATCCAGTTTCAGGCTGGCACCGAGCAAACCCTGGGCCCGGGGCAGGGCCGCGCGCAATTTGGCCAGGCCTTCGGCATCAAGGCTTTCGATCAGGGTCACGTCGGTCTGCTCGTGTAGGCGGGCCATCAGCAACGGCGAGAGTTTCTTGTACAGCACAACCTGCTTTTTCATGGTGATCGTCTCAACTTCAATTCAAGGGTGAGCCGCCATCGGCCGTTTCACTGCGGCTTTGGCCACGACCCGGTCACTGGCGCCGGGCTTGAGGAAAATCGTCAGCACCACCGAGAGCATCAGCGCGCCGCTCATCAACAGGTACGAAGCGCCGGGCGAACCGGTGGTGCTGTTCAGGTAACCGACCAGATAGGAACCGCCAAACGAACCGAGGGCGCCCATGCTGTTGATCAGCGCCATGGCGCCACCGGCCACGTTGGCCGGGAGGATTTCCGGAACGATCGCGAAGAACGGCCCATAAGGCGCATACATGCAAGCGCCGGCGATCACCAGTAATGTGTAGGACCACCAGAAATGCTCAGCGCCCAAGGCGTAGGAACCGTAGAACGCAATCGAAGCGATCAGCAGTGGTGGCCAGACAAAGCGTTTGCGCTTCTGCAATTTGTCCGAGCCCCAGGACACCGCGAGCATGCCGATCACCGCCGCCAGATAAGGCAGCGCCGACAGCCAACCGGCTTCGACCATGTCCATCTGCAAACCGGCCTTGAGGATCGACGGCAGCCACAGCACGAAACCGTAGACGCCAATGCTCCAGCAGAAAAACTGCAACGCCAGCACGATGACTTTCGGCGAGCGGAAAGCTTCGGCGTAGTTCTTCACCGCTTTGATGCCGACCTGTTCGGCGGCGAGGGCGCTTTCCAGATCCTGTTTCTCTTCATCGCTGAGCCACTTGGCCTGGGCCGGACGCTCATCGGCCAGGCGCCACCAGATAAACGCCCAGAGCACCGCCGGCAAACCTTCGACGATAAACATCCAGCGCCAGCTGAAATGCTGCACCAAATACCCGGACACCACCGACATCCACAGCATGGTCACCGGGTTGCCGAGGATCAGGAACGTGTTGGCCCGGGAGCGTTCGGCGCGGGTGAACCAGTGGCACAGATAGACCAGCATCGCCGGCATCACCGCGGCTTCGACCACGCCGAGCATGAAGCGGATGACGATCAGCCAATAGGCGTTGGAGACGATCCCGGTCAGGGTGGCGAGGCCGCCCCAAAGGATCAGGCTGACGAAAATCAGTTTTTTTACGCTGTGTTTCTGGGCATAGATCGCCCCCGGCACCTGGAAGAAAAAGTAGCCGAGGAAGAACAGCGCGCCGAGCATCGACGAAAGGCCCGGTGTGATCATCAGGTCTTCTGCCATCCCGGAGGCGGCGGCGAACCCGTAGTTGGCGCGGTCCAGGTACGCCAGGCTGTAGGTGATAAACACGATGGGCATGATGTACCACCAGCGGCGGGCGGCGAGTGTTGCGGTTTTCATAATGGTGCTCCTGAGCTTGTTGTTTTTGTCGCAGCAGGTAACGGTCTAAATCTTCAGTGCTTGTGCGGGCCTCATCGCGAGCAAGCTCGCTCCCACAGGGATTTGTGCCGATCACATACTTTGTTTACGCCGGCGTTCCACTGTGGGAGCGAGCTTGCTCGCGATTGGCGGCCTCAACCCCGGTAGATAGTTCAAGCCGAGTGGGCAACCCCTCCATATCCCCCCGACTCTGCACCGCACGGCTGCCAATCCAGTTGGCGCGCTGCACGGCTTCGGCGAAGCTGAGGTTTTCCAACAGGGCGCTGATCATGCCGACGGCAAAGCCATCGCCAGCACCCACGGTATCGACGACGGTTTGCACCGGCACGCCGGCCACAAACCCCTGGTCCAGATGCGTGCGGTAATAAGCGCCGTGAGGCCCAAGCTTGATCGCCACCGCTTCCGCCCCTTGATCGAGGTAAAACGCCGCGATGTCCGCCGGGTCTTCAAAACCGGTGAGCAAGCGACCTTCGCTCAACCCCGGCAGTACCCAGTGGGCGAGGGCGGCGAGGCGGTTGATCTCGGTGATCATCTGCTGCTCGCTGGCCCACAGGCTCGGGCGCAGGTTCGGGTCGAACGACACACTGCGTCCGGCCTCACGCATGCGGGTCATCAATTCACAGGACATTTCCCGGGCGCTGGCCGACAACGCTGGAGGAATGCCAGTGGCGTGCAGGTGCCGCGCGTTCAACAGTTCGGCCGTGATGGATTGCACCGACAAGTGACTGGCCGCCGAACCGCGACGGAAATACTCGACCACCGGATCGCTGCCATCGTCGGTGCGGGACTTGAGCTGGAAACCGGTCGGGTGCGCCGGGTCGATAGCGACATTGCGGCAATCGAGGCCTTCTTTCTCCAGCGTATCGATCACGAAACGACCCAAGGAGTCCGCGCCGACCCGACTCAACCAGGCAACGTTGAAGCCCAACCGCGACAGACCGATCGCCACGTTACTGTCAGCCCCGGCAATGCGTTTATGAAACTGGCCGACCGCGGCCAGATCACCGCTCTGCTCGGCCACGAACATCGCCATGGTTTCGCCGAACGAGAGGATATCGATCTCAGACATGCGCATTCTCCAAGCGTGATTGACCGAGGCGGGCGAGGGTGGCGACATGTTCAGTGGTCAGTTGCACCAGGTCGTCGCCTTGCAGCGGATATTCCGCCGCCCGCATTACGCCTTGGGCCATGTGCCGCAACAGTTGTTCCCACAGATGCAGGTCGCTGGCGCTCGGCGGCATCGCCACCAGTTTGCCGTCGGCCCGGCGTGCCACCGCTTTGCAGTGCACATAACCGACGTGCCGGCCGAGTGCACGCGCGGCGCTGGCGGCGGACTGGTCCTGCCATTGCCAGTTGCCGATGTCGAAGGTCATCTTGATCGGCAGATTGTGCTGCTCGACCTCACCGAAGAAACGCTGGAACGGTTCGATGCGCCCGCCGTGCAAGGTCTGGTCGTTTTCCACCAGCAGTTGCACCGGGCTCTGGGTCAGCAACCGAGCCAACGCTTGAAGATCGTTATTGTCGGTGAAGTAACCGAGGGAGACCTTCAGCCATTTGGCGCCGAAGGCCTCGGCCCGTTGCAGGGTGGTGACCAACTCGGGATTGGGCCGCGATTGACCGGCCAGCCACAGTTCCATGGGCGAGGAATACACGCTTTCCAGACCGCGAGCCTGGGTGGCGTCGGCCAGTTGCGCGGGTTCTTCATGGGTCAGCAACTCTTCGCGCCATTCAATGCGCGTGGCGCCGGCAGCGGCCAACAGATCGACGAAACTGCCCTGTCCGCGCTGACGGACCAGATCGGCGCCGTAGCTCGACAGGCTGATGGAAACGGGTGGTTTATTCATTGTTATCTACCTCTGAAACCGGTTTCATTTTTGTTCAAAAAAAAGGATCAAGTGATGCGGTGTTCTTTAGGGCCTCTTCGCGAGCAGGCTCGCTCCCACAGGGGATTTGTGGTGGCCCTATTTTTGTGTTCGATACAGATCCAATGTGGGAGCGAGCTTGCTCGCGATGGCGTCAGCCCAGTCACCGCAAATCCCTTGTGTAGACCCACGCACAACCAACCGCGCCGCAAAATCCACCGTCCGCACCGCCCCGACATCCCCACGCAAACGCTTGAGCAAACACTCAAACGCACTCGCGCCAATCTCCGCCGTCGGCTGGGCGAGGGCGGTGATGCCGCTGCCCACCAACGGATACCAATCCAGATCATCCAGGGCAATCAGCCCGATATCCTCGAACAGCTTGCAACCCAGCTCACGCAGCGCGTGGGTGCTGGCCAGCGCCGCAATCCCGTTGGCACAGAACAACGCTTTCGGCCCCGGGCCGGGGGTGTCGAGGAAGGTTTTCAAATGTGAAGTCAGGTCGCCGCCGGTTTCGATCACGGCGCCTTTTAGCGCCGAACGCTGCGAGATCTGCGCGTTGAAACTGCTCACCCGCTCAATCCGCGAACTGGTGCCGTCGAAGGGTTCGGTCACCAGCAACACATCGCGGTAACCGCGTTCTTCCAGATGGGCGAGGGCCATTTCAACGGCGGCCGGATTGTCCAGGCCCACCAGATCACTCTCGAGTTGCTCGACCTTGCGGTCCACCAACACCAGCGGCATTTCCCGATGCAGTTCGCGCAGTTCATCGCGGTGATGGCCCAAGGTATTCACGATCAAGCCTTCGATGTTGTACGAGCGCAGCAACGCCAGGTGCTGGCGTTCCTGCTCGTCATCGCGATCGGTGTTGCACACCACCAGGCTGTAGCCGTGACGCCGGCACGCGGTTTCCACGCCATGCATCACGGCAATCGAATAAGGGTTGCGGATATCGGCCACCAGCATGCCGATCAGACGGGTTCGCCCGCGTTTAAGGCCACGGGCCATCTGGTTCGGGCGGTAGCCCAACTCGCTGATGGCTTGCTCGATGCGCTGGGCGATGGCATCGGAGAGCAGGGCACGGTCGTCACCGATAAAGCGCGACACGCTGGCCTTGGACACACCGGCGTGTTCGGCAACATCGAGCATGGTGACGCGGCTGCGCTGGGCGGCGGAGAAATCGTTCACGGTGGTGGACCTTGTTATTGGAGTTGTCTGGGGTTTCGTGGTGAGGCTCTGAAACCGGTTTCAGAAAACACCAGCGGCCCCAATCCGTCAAGCCCGGCGTGTCAGAAGATTCGCTCGGAACCCGACCGACGGTAGGTTTACCTGTCAGATCTGACAGTAGGCCAATAAGAAAAACAGGCGCTTAATTTCTTCAAGGCAAAACTCAAGAGAAATTAACCATGGCGCCTGTTGATGTTTTGGTTTACGACGCACCCACAGTAATCGGTGTGGATGAAAATGATCCGGAAGGCTATATCCCGCTTGAGCTTTTGCAGTCGGGTATAGAAGTCAGAGTTCCGATCTGGCCCATGCCGGCACTGCCCGGACAAACAGATACGCTAACTGTCTGGTTGAGGCGTAATGGGGTTGTAGTTTTTACCTCAACAACTAGGCATCTCGGGCCTATCACTGAATTGGAGTTTCTCATTCCGATCGGCCCGCAATACCTAATCAATGACGGTGTTGTGGAGGTGCTCTATGAAACACGCAATCACTTTGGAAATCCACATCCGTCGTTGCCTCGGAAGTTGACGATTGACCATATACCGATTCCGCAGGATCTTCCGGGGGTCACTTTCCCAAAAGCTACGCTCCATGGATATTTTAATTGCAATACCGTACCACCTATCTGGATGGGCATCGAAGTCAAAGTCCCCTCGCTGCCTTCATTTTGCAGAGTGGGTGATACTTGCAGAGTTGAATGGAATGGATACCTCGGCCTGGTTGGCAAAGAACCAGCAATCGCCGGTACTTATAAACGAATTGACAAACAGTTATTGTCAGATCAAGAGATCCGAAATGGCTTCTCTGTCACCGTGGAGCCCTATGTTCCGCATATAGAACCCATGCGGGCCGATGCATCAGCTTTTGCCAACTACAGCCTGTATAGAACAGGCAGAAAAATAGGGGCTTCAATCAGAGTACTGGTAAAGATTGATCGAAAAATATCAGGTGGAGGCTTTTGTGGTCCGAGTGTTGCGTTAAATGACGTTACCAGCATTCCCCGTATTACGCCTTGTTGTTGGCGAGAGGGGGTTACTTCTACTAGTGGAGCTATTTCAATGAATGCGAAAGTTGAAAACCCTGGGGTAAATAAACAAGTATCGCTACAAGGTTCAGGCGCACTTCTATTCCCCGCCGTTATTCCAGCACAGAATCTTCCGGGAGGCGACTTGCGCATTCCCGTGGCGGCGCTGGGTGCCGCCCTGCGTTACTTAATCCCTCAACCTGCAGACGAATATGACCGTGACCGGCTGGATGTTTTTTTGAGGCTTAAAGGTAATCCTACGAGAATACCTCTCTTGTCTGGGCATCAGTTAGGTCCGGTTGCCAGTCGTATCTGGCCATTGCCATTAGATATTCCACTTTCTCAACTGACTGAACGGCAAACACCTGAAACGCCTACGCAATATGAGCTGGTGTATATTTTATATGCCAATGGTGTAAACCCGCAGCCTGAGCAAGTGACCGAATACCATATCGACAGGACCAAACCCTACCAATCCAAAACGCCGCCAACGGACTTCTCTCCGCCAGCCGCCAGTTTCCCGGTAGATTTGCCTCCGGGTCGAGACATCGACGATGCCTATTTGGGCGCGAATCCTACCGGCATAGTGATCACCATTCCACGGGCTGCCGCCAATGCCGAAGCCACTGACGTTTGCAATATTTATTGGGGAAACCCTGCGGACCCTGCGTTTGCATCGCCCGTATTGCGCGACGTCCCAGTACCCCTAGTAGACGGAAAAATTACGCTACTCGTGGAAATTTTTGAGCGTTCCGCTGAAGGTTTGAATACGTTGCAGTACGAGGTCAGAGATCTGGCGGGTAACCTCAGCCGACGCTCAAGGCCCGATCAACGCAACGTCCGTCGTTTGGCTCCGCCTGTTCCCCTGCCGCCTGTGGTGCCTTTGGCCGATGGTACAAACGGCGACACCTTGATCGATGTGGCGGACTGCAAACAGGGTGTAACGATTGAAGTACCGGTGCCGCTACCCAACGCCCCAAGCGACACGATTATTGCTTATTGGCAGGGCACTGCTGTTGCTCTTGAAGAAAGGGTAGGAACTAACACTGTCCTTGTGTTCAATGTGGATTACGCCATTATCAAGGCCGCGTATGGATCGACCGACGGCGTCGTCCCCACTACGGTCTCGTACAACATGTTCCGGGGCTCGGGAGCACCTATCGCAACGGAAGATACAGATATTGGCGTCGATATCTTCCAGCCCGGGCCGCCAAATCCAGATGAGCCAGATCCAATCAATCGGGACCTCGAGTTGCCTCGACTGGTGTCTTCCCAAGGTGTGAACAACAAACTCGACGATAACGACTTTGGCAAAGATGCGGATATTTTCATCCAGCTCTATGCCGCCCCACCCACCGAATCGGCGCAGAGCATCACGGTGTTTTACGATGACGTGGAGTTGTCGCCTCCCTATCTATTGCGACCAGGCGAAGAAGGTACAGAAATCAAGGCAGTAACGGTGCCGTGGGCCGTAATTGAGCGGAAGCCAAACGGTATAGCAAAAATAAAATGGAGGTTGTCGCAAGTTTTAGGTAACAACCCGGTCTGGTCCGAAGATCAGGATGTTGATGTCAATATTACGAAGATCGATTTGCCCGCACCCCAGGTGCAAGGACTTCTATTTGATAGCATTTCTTGCCCTACATTGAATTTCATGCCTGCAAGTGATCCAAATTGGCCGGGCGATGGGACGAATCGGCGGAATTTGAAGGTCATTATTCCAAACAGCCCTTCACTGCTTGATGGCAGAATGCTGATACTGGTGTGGGAAGGGTTTACTGACGAGTTCGGCACAGTCCCTATCCCCTGGACTCGCGCTACCAAAAATATACCGATTGTCGGCACCGTACCTCCGACGGGTATTGAAACGGACATTGGTGATTACTTCGTCAACTTCAAACCGGTTTCGAATGGTTTTGGGAAACTGACTTATACCGTCTCCGCGGTGCTGCCTGAATCGGACCCTGCTATCCACTTTGTATTCCTGGTGGATAACAACAGAGATTACTGCGAGGTGGCCAACCCGATACCAGGCCCATAAGGAGGAAGAAAGTATCACGGCGGGCATGAGATCAAATTCTCATGCCCTCCGGGCTCATGCCGAATTTTTTGTAACCGTTCGCAGGACTTGTCGCTACCGAAATAAAGAATAGTCCTACATAAGTTTGCGTGTTTACTCGATAGCCTTGCGCACTTTCAAAGGCAGACGTTCGTTGACGACTGGCCAAGAATTTGATGTCAGTACTTCACCAGCAGGTATTCGGTATGCATTTCTACCCTATGTTATGTACTATTCCCCCCTTTGCAAAAACCGCCCTTTGCGTTCCATTCCTGATGTTTTCGTCCATCGCTGTTGCAGCTCCGATCGTCGGAGGCAACGTTACCCTTAACAATGGCGACCCGGTGGAAAGCTGGTTTCTCAGCTCCAACGCTTCATTGACTGTCAATAACTCACAGACACTCGGTATCGATGCCGACAGTTCAACCGTGAACATCAATGCGGGTAGCAGTACTCAGGAAATCACCGTCAGAAGCGGCTCCTCCGTCAATGTGAGTGGTGCCACCGTAACGGGTACCGGCGGACAATCGGGTCTGCAACTGGTCTCCAGCCAGGGAAATATCGATAACAGCACCATCAGCGGCGAATTCTTCGGGGTATCGGCCGTACGGTTTGCCAATACCCTGGACGGTTCCACGATCAATATCATCGGCAGCAGCACCATTACAGGCGTGGACGCCGGCGCCTTTGCGTCTTCCCACAGCCTCATCAATCTCACAGATTCCACCCTTGAGGGCACCTCTGCTTCAGGCTACGGCTTATGGCTCCAGAGTGCCGACGCCGTTGCCAAAAACAGTACGATCATTGGTGGAAAGGACGGGGTGTTCATCGAACTTGATACAACTGGCGTAGCGCCCGCGACCCTGAATCTGGACAACACCACCGTCCAGGGTAAAAACGGCTCGGCCATCGTCGTGGACTTCGACAATGTTGAACGTTCAACGGCCACTATTACATTGAACAACTCCCGACTACTGGCCAGCAACGATACGTTGCTCGAGGTCAAGGGGGGCGCCAATGCGTCGATGGTCGTCAACGGCAGCACGTTGGGTGGCAATATCGTCACCGAGTCCGGCAGCACCACTGACCTGACACTGCAAAACCATTCTGTGCTCACCGGCCGTCTGGAAAACGTCGCCAGCGCGACGATCAATGACACCTCCCAGTGGGTGCTGGTGGGTGATAGTGAAGTAGGAAAACTGAACCTGAATGGCGGTGCGGTAACATTCGGTGCCGAGAACGCGTACTACCAGTTGAATGTAACGGACCTGTCAGGCAATGGGCGGTTCATCATGGGGACAAACCTGGCCACGGGGCAGACTGATTTGTTGAATGTCACAGGAACCGCCTCTGGCACCCATGAGCTGGTGATTGCCAGCAGCGGTACCGAGCCGGCTGCCGGTCAGCCCGTCACCGTGGTAAAAACAGCCGGAGGCGATGCCCGGTTCTCACTGTTCAACAATGTGGTTGATCAGGGAGCCTTTTCTTATGCCCTGGCCAAAAGTGGTAACGATTGGATTCTGGACCCCAGCACTCGCATCGTCAGCCCGGGCGCACGCTCCGTATTGGCGCTGTTCAATACGCCACTTCCCACCTGGTATGGCGAGTTGACGTCGTTGCGTACCCGCATGGGTGAGTTGCGCTTCAATCCTGGCCAATCGGGCGCTTGGGGTCGCACCTATGGCAATCGATTCGAAATTGCCGATGGTTCGGGTGTGGGATACCGGCAAACCCAGCAAGGCTTCACCCTTGGGGCTGATGCGGCGTTGGGAGACGGTCAATGGCTGGTCGGGGTAATGGGGGGACATAGCACCTCCGATCTCGATCTGCACGCTGGCACCTCCGGTAACGTCGATAGTTACTACGTTGGCACTTATGCAACCATGTTGAACACGACCACGGGTTACTACGCTGACGCGGTGTTGAAAGTGAACCGGTTTCGTAACGAAGCCAAAGTCGGCTTGAGTGATGGGACCAGGGCCAAAGGTGACTACGACAATACCGGGGTAGGGGGGGCCGTCGAGTTTGGTCGGCATGTCAAACTTGACGATGGTTATTTCATTGAGCCGTTCACCAAATGGTCTGCCGTGGTCATTCAAGGTAAGCATTTCTCTTTGGATAACGATCTGCAGGCCGACGGAGATCGCGCACGCTCACTATTGGGTGAAGTCGGAATGACCGCCGGGCGCAACTTCAAATTGAAAAACGACATGACATTGCAACCCTATGTACGTGTTTCCGGCGCCTACGAATTTGAAAAGAATAATGAAGTAAAGGTGAATGACAATGTGTTCAAAAATGATCTTTCGGGTTCACGAGTTCAGCTGGGCGCTGGCGTAGCGGCCTCGATGACGAACAGTCTGCAAATTCATGTGGACTATGAATATAGCGACGGGAAAAACTTCAGACAACCAGCCGGGTTGACATTAGGTCTGCGCTACGCGTTTTAAAAAGAAAATAAAATAATAAAAAAAGGAGTCCTTGGACTCCTTTTTTATAAGCATTTATTTACTTGTTTTGTTGCTAACACGTTCAGCAGTGCGCCGCAGGTGATGAAGGACGACGGGGGTTTCTACGTACGGGGACATACGGATGCGCTTCGAAATTCACTCTTACGTCTACTATTTTTCGGGTGTCTTCATCCAGATTCTCCAGTGTCGCACTGATTTCACCCGAGAATGTCGAACTCGCACTGTCGTATTTAACCCTCGCGATACCTTGGTACTGTGTGTAAACCACGGGTGTTTGAGGCGCAGAGCGGTCGATAAAAAGTACCCGAACCGTGTACAGATCTGGAAACAGACCATACTCGCCATCGGGGGAACCCTTGGAAAATGACACTTTAAGTTCTTTGGTTGTGAAGCTTGGGGCGGGAGCACGTTCTGTAGCGAGCATGACATACGCCTGGCCATGAGGAGGCGGGTAACTCGCTTCTGAAAGCTCAACCATCCCGGCCTCAAATGTATTGGTCCCGTTGATTATTCCTTTGCACGTTCCCTGCACTACAGCTTGTGTAGCCACTTTCACAATTGCGTTCATTGATACGGTCTCCACTGTCATGACAAGTGATATCTCGCCATGGAAACAGCAGGCGGGATGGGTCTATAAAATGCCAGCTGGACAAACTTGTAAACTGTCAAGTCTGACAGTTTACAAGCGAGTATTGATGTGGATGATTTTAAGGGAGCCGTCCATTTCAAGTGACATTATTAACCTCCATCACCACCACAGTCCCAACCAGGTTGAAAGCAATAACAACACTCCCAGCATGCGATTGAAGTTGTTTCGTATACGAGGCGAACTCATCGACTGTCTTGAACCAGCCCCCAGTGCCGCCCACACACTCAGGCAAGGCATCGCCACCAGGAAAAAGCTCAGGCTCATCCACCCGACTTGCTCAAGACGATCCGGTCCTTTGTCGTTAAAGACACTGATGACGGCAAGGGCCATCATCCAGGTTTTAGGATTGATCCATTGCAGGCTGATCGCTGTCCAGACGCCTGCAACCGAGCCCGTGCCCAATGTTTCGGAGTCCACCAGAACGGGGGGCGAGCGAAAGATCTTCCAGGCCAGAAGGCTAAGCCATAAGGTGCCCGCCCATTGCATCGCGATTTGGAGCCTTGGAACCAGACCCAAGACATCGCCTAATCCACATCCCACCAGAAGAACGACGCTCGCGGCACTCGCACTGGCGCTCACGATGAAAGGCATGCTCGCCTTGAACCCGAATTGCGCGCTGTTGCTCAGGACCAGAATATTGGTCGGGCCTGGCGTGATGGAGGCAACGAAGGCGAATAGCAGGAACGGCAGGAGAGATAACAGGGAAGACAACATGACCTTGAGCTCCAGTGAATGATCGATGGCTTCGATCTTCACAAGCCGAGGGTCACGCGTCTGGAAGATTTGAGCAGCGCTTGCGGTACATCGCCGGCGTCAGCCCATAGGCCCGAACAAACCAGCGCCCCAGGTGACTCTGATCGGCAAACCCCAATTCCATCGCCACCGCTGCCGGTTGCAAGCCGCTGGCAAGCATTCGCCGGGCTTTGGACAGGCGCAGTTGCACCAGATAGGCGTGGGGCGCCAGACCGTAGGCAGCCTTGAACGCGCGGGTCAGGCGAAAGCGATCCACGCCGGTCGCGGTGGCCAGTTGATCGAGGCCGATGTCGAGATGCGCATTGGCGTGCAGGTATTCCCGGGCCTTTTGCGCCACCAGCGGCAGGCGTGGGTCTTCGCCGTAGCGGGTGCGCCAATGCAGGTGACGGGTCAGGTGTTCGAGCAAGCCGTCGAGGGCGGTCTGGCGCACGATCTTCAGCTCGCCACCGTGTAAGGTCTGGAACGCCAGGCTGGTGGCCTGGGCCAGTTGCGGGTCGCTGGTCAGGGTGTTGGCGAAGCTCAGTTGGCTGTTGAGTGGAGCGTCCTCGAACAGCTCGACCAATTCCCGCTCCAGCCAATGCGGGTCGAGGTAGAGCATGCGGTAGGTGAAGCCCTCGTCGGTGGGCGCTTCGCCGTCATGGATGTCGCCGGGTTCCAGCAGGAACACCTTGCCCGGCGTACTTTGATGCCGGGCCCGGCGGCAGTTGAATTGCTGCACGCCTTGCTCGGTGACGCCCACCAGGTAACTGTCGTGCCAATGCGGGTCGTAGGCGTGGCCCTCGAAATGCGCGCGCAGGGTCTCGATGCCGGTGTCGGCGTCCTGGGCCAGGTCGATCCAGTTATGCGGGCTCATGCTGCACCTGTGAGACGGATTGCCGACTTATTTAACGCCCCCGACGCAGGCGATGCCTAGAACGTTTGTGCAGCGTTCAGCTGAAAAGTCCGGCGGCGATGTTGATCGAAAACCCGAGAATCGCCGTATTGAACAGAAAACCGATCAACGATTGCGCCAGCACAATCTTGCGAATGCCCCGAGTGGCGACGCCGACATCTGCCGTTTGCACCGCCACGCCGATGGTGAACGAGAAGTACAGGAAGTCCCAGTAATTGGGGGTGGTCAGTCCTTCGGCAAAGCGCAATGCCGGCTCCTTACCGTCCCAGGTGTAAAACAACCGGGCGTAGTGCACGCAGAAAATCACTCCGATCAACAGCCATGAGCCGATCACGGTCGCGGCGGTGAAGGCGTAATGCAGCAGTTTGCGCGAAGTTTCCAGGTCTTTGCTGCCGGCCAGTTCGAAGGTAATGGTCGCCAGGCTGGCAATCGCCGCAATGCACACCACGAACAATACTAGCCCGGCGTTTTCGTCTTCGACCTCGGCGATGCGCTTGACGTCCGGGGCCTTGGCGCGGGCAGCGAGCCAGAACATCAGGATCAGGTAAGTCCAGACCCCGGCGTTCCAGCCGATGAGGATTTTGCTGATGATCGAATCGGCCGGAGCCAGAATACCCACCGCGATGCCGAGCGTGGCAGCGGCGGACAGGCGAGGGTGGGTGCGGGCGAGGAGGGGCATGAGAACTCACAAAAGCAGAATTCCACCCACCATAGCTCAGGTCACCGGGCTTTTGTAGGAGCTGCCGAAGGCTGCGATCTTTTGATTTTGAATTTGATTTTCAAGATCAAGATCAAAAGATCGCAGCCTTCGGCAGCTCCTACAGGGGAATGGGTTCACATTCCCGGGCGTGGATGGATCAGGTGTCTTTGTGGCGCTTGCCCACCAGTTTCATCACCACCACAAAAAACACCGGCACAAACAGCACCGCCAATGTCGCGGTGATCATCCCGCCGATCACCCCGGTGCCGATGGCTTGCTGGCTCGCCGAGCTGGCCCCGGTGGCAATCGCCAACGGCACCACACCAAGAATGAACGCTAGAGACGTCATCACAATCGGCCGCAACCGCAGGCGCGCGGCTTGCAGTGTGGCGTCGATCAGGTCGTGGCCTTCGTCGTACAGGCTCTTGGCGAACTCGATGATCAGGATCGCATTCTTCGCCGACAGACCGATGATGGTGATCAGCCCGACCTTGAAGAACACGTCGTTAGGCATCCCGCGCAACGTCACCGCCAGCACCGCGCCGAGCACGCCGAGCGGCACCACCAGCAACACCGAAGTCGGAATCGACCAGCTCTCATACAGCGCCGCCAGGCACAGGAACACGATCAACAACGACAACCCGAGCAGAATCGGCGCCTGACTGCCGGACAAACGTTCCTGCAGCGACAACCCGGTCCATTCCTGGCCCAAGCCCGCCGGGCCTTGCGCCACCAGCCGTTCGATTTCCGCCATGGCTTCGCCGGTGCTGTGGCCCGGTTTGGGTTCGCCGGAAATGCTGATGGCCGGATAGCCGTTGTAGCGGGTCAACTGCGCCGGGCCCTGGGTCCACTTGGCCTGGACGAAGGCCGACAACGGCACCATTTTTCCGGCGCTGTTGCGCACGTTGATCTTCAGCAGATCCTCGACCTGACTGCGCTGATCGCCTTCGGCTTGCACCACCACGCGCTGCATCCGCCCCTGGTTGGGGAAGTCGTTGATGTAGGCCGAGCCGACCGCCGTGGACAACACGCTGCCGACATCGGCAAACGAAACGCCCAGGGCATTCGCCTGTTTACGGTCGACTTCCAGTTGCACCTGCGGCGCTTCGGCCAGGGCGCTTTCGCGGACGTTCATCAGGATCGGACTTTTCTCCGCCGCTTCCAGCAATTGCGTGCGTGCCTGCATCAGCGTGGCATGGCCGAGGCCGCCGCGATCCTGCAAACGGAACTCGAAACCACTTGAAGTGCCGAGGCCGTCCACCGGCGGAGGCAACACGGCAAACACCATTGCATCCTTGATCTGGCTGAGGGCCATATTCGCGCGGTCAGCAATCGAGCTGGCCGAATCATCGCTGCTGCGCTCGGACCAATCCTTCAACGTGGTAAACGCCAACGCTGCGTTCTGCCCGCTGCCGGAGAAGCTGAAGCCGAGAATCACCGTGCTGTCGCCAACGCCGGGTTCCTTGGCGTTGTGCTTTTCGATCTGCTCGACCACTTGCACCGTGCGGTTCTTGCTCGCGCCCGGCGGCAACTGGACGTCGGTGATGGTGTAACCCTGGTCTTCCACCGGCAGGAACGAGGAGGGCAGGCGACTGAAACACAGGCCCAGCCCGATCAGCAGCACGCCGTAGATCAGCAGGTAGCGTCCGGTGCGTTTCAGCGCATAGGCGACCCAGCCTTGATAACGCACGGTCAACTGTTCGAAACGACGGTTGAACCAGCCGAAGAAACCGCGCTTTTCGTGATGCTCACCTTTGGCGATCGGTTTGAGCAGCGTGGCGCAAAGTGCCGGGGTCAAGGTCAACGCGAGGAACGCAGAGAACAGGATCGAGGTGGCCATCGACAGCGAGAACTGCTTGTAAATGACCCCGACCGAACCCTGCATGAACGCCATCGGAATAAACACCGCCACCAGCACCAGGGTGATGCCGATGATTGCGCCGGTAATTTGCTTCATCGCCTTGCGCGTGGCTTCCTTGGGCGACAGGCCCTCGGAAACCATGATCCGCTCGACGTTCTCCACCACCACAATCGCGTCGTCCACCAGAATGCCGATGGCCAACACCATGCCGAACATGGTCAGCACGTTGATCGAGAAACCCAGCGCGAGCATGGTTGCGAAGGTGCCCATCAGCGCCACGGGTACAACCAATGTCGGGATCAGCGTGTAGCGGATGTTTTGCAGGAACAGGAACATCACCGCAAACACCAGCAACATCGCCTCGCCGAGGGTGTAGACCACTTTGGTGATCGAGACCTTCACGAACGGCGAAGTGTCGTAGGGGATCTTGTATTCGACGTTGGCCGGGAAGTAGCGCGCCAGTTCATCCATCTTCGCCCGCACGGCGGTGGCGGTGCTCAGGGCATTGGCCCCCGGCGACAACTGCACGCCGACGGCGGTGGATGGCTTGCCGTTCAGGCGCGTGCCGAACTGGTATTCCTGGCTGCCGATCTCGACCCGCGCCACATCCTTGATGCGCACGGTGGAGCCGTCGGCATTGGCCTTGAGCACGATGTCGGCAAACTCTTCAGGTGTCGACAACTGACCCTTGACCGTGATGGTCGCGGTGATTTCCTGAGTACTGCGGGTCGGCAAGTCGCCGATGCTGCCGGCGGACACCTGGGCGTTCTGCGCAACAATGGCAGCGTTTACATCGGCAGGCGTGAGGTTGAAGCCGATCAGCTTGCGCGGGTCGATCCAGATCCGCATGGCCCGTTCGGCGCCATACAGTTGCGCTTTGCCGACGCCGTCCAGGCGCTTGATCTCGTTCATCACGTTGCGCGCCAGGTAATCGCTGAGCGCCACGTCGTCGAGCTTGCCATCGCTGGAGGTCAGGGTGATCAGCAACAGGAATCCGGAAGAGACTTTCTCCACCGACAACCCTTGCTGGTTCACCGCTTGGGGCAGGCGCGATTCGATGACTTTCAGGCGGTTTTGCACGTCCACCTGGGCCATTTCCGGGTTGGTGCCCGGTTGAAATGTAGCCTTGATGGTGGCGCTGCCGAGGCTGCTCTGGGATTCGAAATACAGCAGGTGATCGGCGCCGTTGAGCTCTTCCTCGATCAGGCTGACCACGCTTTCGTCGATGGTTTGTGCCGAGGCGCCGGGGTACGTGGCGTTGATCTCGATCTGCGGCGGCGCGACGTCGGGGTACTGCGCCACCGGCAGCTGCGGAATGGCCAAGGCACCGGCCAGCAGGATGAACAGCGCGACCACCCAGGCAAACACCGGGCGGTCGATAAAGAACTGCGGCATAAAAAGCGTCCTGCTTACTGACCAGAAACCTGGGCGAGTGGAAGAGGGGTGTCGTCGATCTGGACTTTCTCGCCGGGCTTGGCGTGTTGCAGGCCTTCAGTGACGATGCGGTCGCCGGGTTTGAGACCGCCGCTGACGATCCAGCGATCGTTTTGCACTGCGCCCAATTGCACCGGTTGCAGGCCTACACGCTGATCGGCATCGAGCAGCAGCACCTGGGCAACCCCGGCGCTGTCACGCTGGATCGCCCGTTGCGGCACGCTGATGCCTTGCTGGTTGACCCCTTGCTCGATGCGCACCCGCACGAAGCTGCCGGGCAGCAAGTCGAGGTCCGGGTTGGGGAATTCGCTGCGCAGGATGATCTGGCCGGTGCCCGGGTCCACGGAAATCTCTGCGAACAGCAGCTTGCCCGGCAGCGGGTACAGGCTGCCGTCGTCCTGAATCAACGTGGCCTTGGCCTGATCCTGACCGACTTGCTGCAATTGTCCGGAGCGGAACGCCCGGCGCAGGTCGTTGAGTTCACGGGTCGACTGGGTCAGGTCGGCGTGGATCGGGTTCAGTTGCTGGATCAATGCCAGCGGTGTGGTTTCGTTCTGCCCCACCAGCGCGCCCTCGGTGACCAGGGCCCGGCCGACGCGTCCAGAAATCGGCGCGGTGACGGTGGCGTAACCCAGGTTCAACTTGGCCCGTGCCACGGCAGCCTTGTTGGCGGACACTTCAGCGGCGGTTTGCCGGGCATTGGCCCGGGCGTTGTCGTAGTCCTGGCCGCTGATGGCATTGCCTTCGATCAACTGCGAATAACGCTGCTCTTGCAGCTTGGCCTGGAACGCATTGGCCTCGGCCTTGCGCAACGCCGCTTCGGCGCTGTCCAGGTCAGCCTTGAACGGTGCCGGGTCGATGCGGAACAGCACGTCACCCTGTTTCACGTCGCTGCCTTCGCGGAAGGTGCGTTGCAACACGACGCCGGCCACTCGTGCGCGGACTTCGGCAATCCGTGGCGCGGCGATGCGCCCGCTCAGTTCGCTGGAGATCGACAGAGGTCGCGCTTCGATGGTTTCGACCCGTACCGTGGCCAGTGGCGCGGCTTCTTCGGCGGTCGAAGACTTGTCACAAGCGCTCAGTGTCAACGCCAGTGCAAGCAGGCTGAGCGTGGCAAGCAGATTCTTTGACATGTAGTTACCCCAATAATGACCCCCAGCATCCTACGGGGAGGCGACGAGGGTAGCGGTGAAGCTTTGTAGGCGCTGTGTGAAATTGTGTAAGGGTTTTACTCTTAGACGTACGAGGGCGTATATCCTTTGCCGCTTGATTACTTTTGCGACGGTCAGATTGCCTTCGCGGGCAAGCCTCGCTCCTACATAAGAATGCGATATCCCTGTAGGAGCGAGGCTTGCCCGCGAAGAGGCCGGACCTGTCGCCACAGCACTTTTCTGGAAACACCCCATGCCCAACATCCTCCTGGTCGAAGACGACACCGCGCTCTCCGAACTGATCGCCAGCTACCTGGAACGCAATGGCTATTCCGTCAGCGTGATCAGTCGCGGCGATCATGTGCGCGAACGCGCGCGGGTCAATCCGCCGGACCTGGTGATCCTCGACCTGATGCTGCCAGGGCTCGACGGCCTGCAAGTCTGTCGCTTGCTCAGGGCTGATTCGGCCACGCTGCCGATCCTGATGCTCACCGCCCGGGACGATAGTCACGACCAGGTGCTGGGCCTGGAAATGGGCGCCGATGACTACGTGACCAAACCCTGCGAGCCGCGCGTGCTGCTGGCTCGGGTGCGCACCTTACTACGCCGCAGCAGCCTCGGCGAACCGCAGACTGCCAACGATCGCATCCTGATGGGCAACCTGTGCATCGACCTGTCCGAGCGCACCGTGACCTGGCGCGATCAATTGGTCGAACTGTCCAGCGGCGAATACAACCTGCTGGTGGTATTGGCCCGGCATGCCGGCGAAGTGCTGAGCCGCGACCAGATCCTGCAACGCCTGCGCGGCATCGAATTCAACGGCACCGACCGTTCGGTGGACGTGGCGATTTCCAAATTGCGCCGCAAATTCGACGACCACGCCGGCGAGGCGCGCAAGATCAAGACCGTGTGGGGCAAGGGCTACCTGTTCAGCCGCTCCGAGTGGGAATGCTGAGTCGATGTTCAGAATCCTCTTTCGCCTGTATCTGGTGACGATCGTTTCCTACAGCGCGGCGATTTACCTGGTGCCAGACGTTGTGATCAAGCTGTTCCATGAACGCTTTGTCACCTACAACCTCGACTATTCCCGTGGCTTGCAAACCCTGATCGTCAAACAGTTTCACGGGGTGCCAGAGGCGCAGTGGCCGGCGCTGGCGGCGGAGATGGACAAGGAATTCCAGCCGCTGCACATCGTGCTGGCGGGCAAGGATGACGCCGACTTCACCCTCGATGAGCGTGAACGTTTGCAGCGCGGCGAGAATGTCGTGCGCATCGGCGACTGGGGCTGGCGCACCCTGGCCGTGGCACCGTTGAACGAGCGGACGGTGGTGCAAATGGTCGTGCCGCCGGACCCGCTGGACGTCAATCTGTTGTACTGGAGCATCAACGTACTGATCGGCGCGACCATGCTCGCGTGCCTGTTGATATGGCTGCGCCCGCACTGGCGCGATCTCGAACGCCTGAAAGGCACCGCCGAACGTTTCGGCAAAGGTCATTTGAGCGAGCGCACGCAGATCTCCCAAAAATCGAACATCGGCAGTCTGGCCAACGTGTTCGACACCATGGCCGGCGACATCGAGAACCTGCTCAACCAGCAACGTGACTTGCTCAACGCCGTGTCCCACGAACTGCGCACACCGCTGACTCGCCTGGATTTCGGCCTGGCCCTGGCGCTGTCCGATGACATGCCGACGCCGAGTCGTGAACGCCTGCAAGGCTTGGTGGCGCACATTCGTGAGCTGGATGAATTGGTGCTGGAACTGCTGTCCTACAGCCGCCTGCAAAACCCGGCGCGCTTGCCGGAGCGGGTTGAAGTGTCGCTGGATGAGTTCATCGACAGTATATTGGGCAGCGTCGATGAAGAACTGGAATCGCCGGACATCGTGATTGATGTGCTGCTGCATGGTCAGCTTGAGCGCTTCACCCTCGACCCGCGTTTGACCGCGCGTGCGTTGCAGAACCTGCTGCGCAACGCGATGCGCTATTGCGAAAAACGCATCCAGATTGGCGTGCAGGTGTGCCCGAAGGGCTGTGAGATTTGGGTGGATGACGACGGGATCGGTATTCCGGAGGATGAGCGCGAGCGCATATTCGAGCCGTTTTATCGACTGGATCGGAGCCGGGATCGGGCTACCGGTGGTTTTGGGTTGGGGTTGGCGATCAGCCGCCGCGCCCTCGAAGCCCAGGGCGGGACACTGACGGTGGAAGCTTCGCCGTTGGGTGGGGCGCGGTTCAGACTATGGTTGCCGACACCTGCCTGACACAGCACGCTCATCGCTTCTGTAGCAGCTGGCGAAGCCTGCGTTCGGCTGCGCAGCAGTCGTCAAACCTGAGCACAAGGTCTTCCTGAAGCACCGCGCCGCATGATTTTACGACTGCTTCGCAGCCGAACGCAGGCTTCGCCAGCTGCTACAGATCGTGGGGTGTCAGGCGAGTATCGCCGTGTTTTGGATTGGGGTTGGCATCAGCCGCCGCGCCCTCGAAGCCCAGGGCGGGACGCTGACGGTGGAAGCTTCGCCGTTGGGTGGGGCGCGGTTCAGACTATGGTTGCCTACGCCGGGTTGAAACAGGGCGCTCTTCGCTTCTGTAGCAGCTGGCGAAGCCTGCGTTCGGCTGCGCAGCAGTCGTCAAACCTGAGCACACGGTCTTCCTGAAGCACCGCGCCGCATGATTTTACGACTGCTTCGCAGCCGAACGCAGGCTTCGCCAGCTGCTACAGATCGTGGGGTGTCAGGCGAGTATCGCCGGGGATTGAATCAATCCAACCCCAGCCACCTGCATCCGCTCAATCGCCGCCGCCAGCGAGCCATCCAGATCAATCGCCCGGCAGGCATCCAGCACCACAAACGCATTGAACCCCGCCGCCCGCGCATCCAGCGCAGAAAACATCACGCAGAAGTCCAGCGCCAGGCCGACCAGGTAAACCGTGTCGATGCCGCGTTCCTTCAAATAGCCGGCTAACCCTGTGGTGGTGGTTCGATCGGCCTCCAGAAACGCCGAATAACTGTCGATATCCGGATTGCAGCCCTTGCGGATGATCAGTTGCGCATGGGGCAAATCCAGCTGCGCATGTAATTCGGCGCCGTGGGTGCCGCGCACGCAATGCTCCGGCCACAGCGTCTGCTCGCCGTAGGGCAGTTGAATCACATCGTAGGGTTTGCGATGCGGGTGGCTGGAGGCAAACGAAGCATGCCCCGCCGGGTGCCAGTCCTGGGCAATGACCACTTGATTGAACTGGCCACCGAGGCGATTGATCAAGGGTACGATCACGTCGCCTTCGGGTACCGCCAATTGGCCGCCGGGGATAAAGTCGTTCTGCACGTCGATCACCAGCAGGGCCGTGCGGGAAGGGTGAAGCGAGGGATGTGACATGGTTGGGTTCCTCCTTGGAAGTCAGGTGCCAAGCATAGTGAGGATTCCCGTCATGCGCTAAGCCGACCTCTCAAAACCCTGGCCATCTCCTCAAGATCCGCCACAGAGCTGTGCCCGATCAGCATCCAAGCATGTTCCGTATCCGCCCAGTACACGACGTTCATCTCGTGCCGGCGCTCATGGGCAAACGGCCGGCTGCCTTTGTTGGAGCGGGTGACGCACAGCGCCATCGGGCCGTGGGTCGGGTCGAGGTAGGTGATCTGCGCGATAGGCACGCCGTCGTATTCGAGAATTTGCGCGCGCTTGAGCTCCACGCGCGGCAAGGCCAGTTTTGCCGGCGCGAGGTTCAGGCCCAAACGGCTGTCGATGGTGCGCAGTTGCGCGCGCTGGGTGGACTCGTCGCTGGGCAAGTGTTCGAGGGTTTGCGGCACGTAGAGCGACATATAGTCGGCCACCAGCCCACGCCAGTTGCTTTTCTGCTGGCTCAACTGCCAGCCGAGGAACAACCGGTCCGCCACCACACTGCTGACCACCAGACCGGCCGCCGCCGCCAAAAACCAGCGCCGGTTCAGGGCCGGACGGGCAGGGCTGGGCAAGGTGTCGAGCATCGCTTGCAAGCGATCCAGCGGCGCTTGTTGACCCAGTTCGTCGTAGGCCGCTTTGAACGGCAGGTTGCTGCGCGCCAGCCATTGCAGACGCAGGTTGAGCGCCGGGTCATCGTTGATGGCGGCGTCAATGAGGGTGCGCTGCTCGGCGTCGAGCTGGTCGTCGAGGTAGGCCACCAACTGTTCATCCGACGGTATTGTCGGTCGTGAGTGGTCGTTCATCGACGTTCTCCCGTGGTTGGGTTCGGTACAGCATGCAGGGGCGGGTACTCCGCGAGTTTCAGGCGCGCGGTGGCCAGTCGGCTCATGACCGTGCCGATGGGCACCTGCAGCACATCGGCCACTTCGCGGTAGGACAAGCCTTCGACATAGGCCAGGTACACCGTTTCACGCTGGGTTTCGGGCAGCGCATCGACTCGCCGGATCACCTGCGCGGCCAGCACATGGGTTTGCGCCGCGTGCTCACCGTCGAACGACAGCGCCTCGTCGGCGTTCACCAGGCCCTGGCCCAGACGCACTCGCCGGGCCCGTACTTCATTCAGCCAGATCGAGTGCAAGATACTCAGCAGCCAGCGGTCCATGCGGGTGCCGGGCTCGTATTGCCCGGCCCGTTCCAGCGCCCGCACGCACGTGGCTTGCACCAAATCCTCGGCTACATGCCGTTGTCGGGACAGCAGCAAGCCGTAGCGCCATAAACGCGCCAGATGCTGGCCCAACTCTGCTCGTATTGCCTGATCGCTGGCGATAGCGACCTCCATCCATTCGGTGTGTCAGGTTTTCGATGAATCGTTGATGGCTTCGGCCAGGTCCTGGTATTCCTCGCAGGTGCTGCCGCAGATCGATTTGATGTGCTGCAACTGTTCCTGGGCCAGATCCAGCCGACCTTTGATCACATACGCCTCGCCGAGGTATTCGCGCACTTGCGCATACTGCGGGTCGAGTTTGACCGATTGCAGGTAATAGCCGATGCCTTCGTCGGTACGGCCCAGTTTACGCGTGGCGTAGCCGCGATAGTTAAGCGCTTTGGCGGTGTTTGGATCTTTCAGCGTATCGAGCAAGGCCAGCGCTTCTTCGTACCGACCGTCCTTGGCCAGCCGATAGGCGTAGTCGGTGCGGTCGGCGTCCGGTACCAGGCTGCTGGTTTGCAGTACGCATTTATTCGACTTGGTGTCGAACACCTGGCCTTTGGGGCAATTGGGTTTGGCTGGCGCGTCGTCGTCACCGTTGGCAAACGCCAGCGTGCTCGATAACGCAGCGACGAGTAGCAGCGGGGCGGTGAACACAGCGAAACGGATTTGCATTTGCGAAACTCCATTCACAGGGAAAACAGAATTCAAGGGCAGGTATCCATAGAACACCTCGCCCCGGTGTTTTATTCGTTCAGTTCGTATCCTGCCCCGGCAACATCCGGCGCAAAGTGCCGTCGCGCATCCCGTAATGATGGACCAGCGCCATCACTGCATGCAGCCCGGCTAATAGGATGATGGCCCAGGCCACGTTTTCATGCAGGCCGCCGAATACCGACTTCATGCTTTTATCGAAGGTCAGCAAGGTTGGGACATCGAACAGGCCGAAGAAGTTGAATGGTTCGGCCTGGGCCCAACGAAATAGAAAACCCAGCACGATCTGGCTCAACAGCAGCAGATACAACGCCAGATGCGCGGTTTTCGCCGCAATGTTCATCACGCCTTGATTGGCCGGCGGCAGACGCCGGCCACGGGACAGGCGCCAGAGCAACCGGCCAATGACAATCACCGCCAGCAAGATGCCGCAGGAAATATGCACCGACTGCAAACCCTTGCGCAGCGGCGTGCCTTTGGCCAGTTGTTCCCAGATTTGCGCGCTGGCAAACATGAAAATCACCAGTGCGGCGGTCAGCCAATGCAGGCTCATGGTCAGGCGGTCATAACGTGTCGGCGAATCGGCGTTCAGGCGGTTCATGGGTAATCCTCATGGGCGGTGGCAAGTGAACACCGCTGTATGAACAATTATTCATTTCTTTCTTGAGATCTTTGCAGGGGAAGTTCAGGTCCATTCGCTATGCTCGCAGCATCGCTGTCAATCGGGAGAACTGCCATGCGAGAACACATTCACCATGCTGCCGCCGATGGCTACAAAACCGGGGCCGACACTTACGTGCGCGGCCGTCCGGACTACCCGCCGGAAGTCGCCGACTGGCTGACCGGCACCCTGGGTTTGAACGACGATAAAACCGTGATCGACCTCGGCGCCGGCACCGGTAAATTCACCGGGAGACTGGCGGCCACCGGGGCGCAGGTGATAGCCGTGGAACCGGTACCGGAAATGCTCGACAAGTTGGCCGCCGCGTATCCCGACGTGCTGGCGGTCAGCGGCACCGCCACCGATTTGCCGCTGCCGAATGCTTCGGTGGACGTGGTGATCTGCGCCCAGGCCTTTCACTGGTTCGCCAGCCCCGAAGCGCTCACTGAAATCGCCCGAGTGCTTAAACCGGGCGGCAAGTTGGGGCTGGTGTGGAACCTGCGCGATACCCGGGTAAGTTGGGTGCCGAAACTGGATGCGATCGTCAACGCGCTGGAAGGCGATACCCCGCGCTACTACACCGGGGCCTGGCGCCTGGCGTTTCCGCACAAGGCGTTCGGACCGTTGCAGGCGCAGCATTTCGGGCATGGGCATACAGGCTCGCCGGAGGATGTGATTTTCAATCGGGTGCGGTCGACGAGTTTTATTGCGGCGTTGCCCCAGGTGCAGCGGGACAGGGTGGATGCGCAGATTAAAGCCTTGATTGAAAGTGAGCCGGAGTTGCGGGGTAAGGAGGTGATAACTGTGCCTTATGTGACGGCGGCGTTTGTGGCGGTGAAGGGCGGTTAGATGTGCGGTGTTGCGGATATTCGCGAGCAGGCTCGCTCCCACAGGGGAATGCATTCCAAATGTGGGAGCGAGCCTGCTCGCGAAGGGGCCAGACCAGACAACACAAAACCATAAGCCAGTCCCGCATTTGGCCGAACCACTGCCTTACTCCCACCCGCGATGCCTTGTTATAGTTCGGGCCTCATTTTCTGCCCGGTCAAGGATCTCTGCCATGTCTCAGTACACCGCGTTCACCGTCGAACTCGCCGACAAAATCGCCCATGTGCAGATCAACCGCCCGGAAAAGATCAACTCGATGAACGCCGCGTTCTGGAGCGAGATCATCGAGATTTTCCAATGGATCGACGACACCGACGAAGTGCGGGTAGTGGTCCTGAGCGGTGCCGGCAAGCACTTTTCTTCCGGAATCGACCTGATGATGCTGGCCGGTGTGGCCAATGAACTGGGCAAGGACATCGGCCGCAATGCGCGCCTGCTGCGCCGCAAGATTCTCGCCCTGCAAGCCTCGTTCAATGCCGTCGATAACTGCCGCAAACCGGTACTTGCGGCGATCCAGGGTTATTGCCTGGGCGGCGCCATCGACCTGATCGCCGCTTGCGACATGCGTTACGCCGCCGAAGACGCGCAATTCTCGATCAAGGAAATCGACATCGGCATGGCCGCGGACGTCGGCACGTTGCAACGCTTGCCGCGGATCATCGGTGACGGCATGCTGCGTGAACTGGCTTACACTGGTCGCAACTTCGGGGCCGAGGAAGCGCGCGGCATGGGCCTGGTCAATCGCGTCTACAGTGACCGCGACAGCCTGCTCGATGGCGTGATGGGCATTGCCCGCGAGATCGCCGGCAAGTCGCCGATTGCGATTACTGGCACCAAAGAGATGATCAGCTACATGCGCGACCATCGCATCGACGACGGCCTCGAATACGTCGCCACCTGGAACGCCGCCATGCTGCAATCCACCGATTTGCGCGTGGCCATGGCCGCCCATATGAGCAAACAGAAACCCGAATTTCTGGACTGATTAACCATGATTTCACGCTGGACCACCGCAGTACTGGACACCGATCAACCCGGCGGCTGGGCCGTGGCGCGCAGCCCCGAAGGCTTTCTGTTCGATGACAACGGCGCGCTGTTCCCACGGGAATGGCTCAAGCGCCAGGACCTGTCGATCCTCGCCGAACACGGCATCGGCCACCTCGATGGCGAGCCGGTTTACCTGCTGGAATTGCGCAGCCCAAGCGAAGTGCCGGGCTGCAACTGGAAAGGCCTGCGGGCGTTCATGCTCGAAGGCGATCACACCGTCTACAAGGTGCTCGGTTACGCCGCGCAGATCGGCACCTGGTACCGCGAGCACCGTTTTTGCGGTAACTGCGGGCAAGCGACGCATCAGGTTCCCCGCGAGCGGGCGATGTACTGCGAGCCGTGCGATATCCGCTATTACCCGCGGATTTCGCCGAGCATGATCGTGCTGGTCACCCGTGGCGATGAAGTGCTGCTGGCGCGTTCGCCGCGCTTCGTCACCGGGGTCTACAGCACGCTGGCGGGGTTTGCCGAGCCGGGTGAGTCAGCCGAGGATTGCCTGATCCGCGAGGTTCGCGAAGAGGTGCAGATCGAGGTCAAGAACATCCAGTACATGGGTAGCCAGTGCTGGCCGTTCCCGCACTCGATGATGTTGGGTTTCCACGCGGAATATGCGGGTGGTGAGATCGTCTGTCAGGAAGACGAAATCGAAGACGCCCAGTGGTTCAACATCCACGCGATGCCGCCGTTACCGGCATCACGCTCGATTGCCCGTTACCTGATCGACGTCTACCTGGCGCGGCGCTTAGGCCACGCTGAACCAGTGTTGCCAGGCTAGCCGCACGGTCAGGCCCAGCACCACGGTGATGAACACCGGGCGAATGAACTTGGCACCGCCGCTGATGGCGGTGCGCGCGCCGAAAAACGCGCCGACCATCACCGACACGCCCATGCTCAAGCCGATGATCCAGTCCACTTGCCCGGAAAACACGAACACCGACAGCGCCGCAATGTTGCTGACGAAGTTCATGCTGCGCGCCACGCCGCTGGCCTTCACCAGGTCGATGGGGTACATGAGCAGGCTGCTGACGGTCCAGAACGCACCCGTGCCGGGACCGGCCACACCATCATAGAAACCGAGGCTGAAGCCTTGGGTCGATTGCCACTTTTTCTTGATCGGCGCGTCGCTGTCCAGCGGCGCTTTCGGCGTGCCACCGAACAACAGATAGACGCCGCAGGCGAAGACGATCACCGGCAGCATCTTGTTCAGCCATTCGGCGGGCAGGTAATGCGCGACCACCGCACCGGTCAACGCGCCAACCAGCGTGCCGACGATGGCGTGAACCCACTGTTTCGGATGGAACAGCTTGCGGCGGTAGAAGGTGAAGCTGGCAGTGGCCGAGCCGAAGGTCGAACTCAGTTTGTTGGTGCCCAGCACCAAGTGCGGCGGCAGGCCGGCGGTCAGCAAGGCCGGGGTGGTCAGCAGACCGCCACCGCCAGCGATGGCGTCGATGAAACCGGCAATGAATGCGACAAAGGCCAGAATGGCCAGGGTGGTGAGGTCAACGCTGAGTTCGAAAGGCATGGAATCGGCTTATTCGGCGGGGCGCCGAAGGTGGGCTGCGGGAAGGGCTCACATCTTACCCACATCCAACTTCTGCGGCGACCCGTCTGGCGCTTTCGCGAGCAAGCCCGCTCCCACAGGGGAACGCATTTCAAAATGTGGGAGCGGGCTTGCTCGCGAAGGCGTCATCCCTGACGACACATTACTTACGCTCAGGCCCATTCCCGATCTGCCACACAAACGGCGGCTCGGTCCCGTTGATCGCCCAATCTCCGATAATTCGCGCCTTGTAGATCACCGGATTGTGCGACGACACCGTCCGCGCATTGCGCCAATGCCGATCCAGGGATTTCCCCTGGCGAATATCCGAAGCCCCCAGCGCATTGAACAGTTCACTGGTCGCGCGCTGGATCAGTTCGGTGACCACCACCTGAGCCTTGGCCGATTCGATTTCCGCCGCGACATTCGCCGCTTGCTCTAACGCATCATCACCCGAGAAGCGTGCCTCATAAGCCCGTTGCGCCGGTTGCGCCGCCTTCAACGCACTGGCCTCGGCTGCATACACCAGCGCCGCAATCTCACCGACCACCTGCTGCACTTGCGCATCCTGGCTGACATGCGGGGCATTGCCATGGCTGTAGATGCGTTTGCGCTCGCGCACCTGATGCGCCACATCGCGTAACGCGGCGCGGCCGATGCCGGCCAGGGACGCCAGTAGCACCAATTGATAGAACGCGGTCTGGTATTTGAAGCGAGTGGCGAAGTCGATGATGTTTTCGGCGTCGACTTCGGCATCGACAAACCGCGACGTCCCGCTGCCGGTGGTGCGCTGGCCGAAACCGTCCCAGTCATCGCTCTGCACAATGCCCGGCTGGCGGGTGCGCACGGCGGCGATCACGTCGCCACCGGTGTCGCTGCGTTGGGCGTAGACGTCGATCCAGTCGGAGAAAATGCTCCCGGTGCTGTAGAACTTCTCGCCGTTGAGCCGCCATTGATCGCCGTGGGGCGAGACTTTGGTGATTACATCACCGATCGCCACGCTGCCGATTTCGGTCCATGCGCAACCGACGATGTCGCCGGCCACGAAGCGTTTGAACCAGACATCCCGCGCCGGACCGGGCGCAGCGTTGAGTCGGTCTTCGGCAAAGGCGAAATGCCCGCGCAGGGCCTGGGGCACGTTGGAATCGGCTTCGGCCAGCTCGATCAACAGTTCGAACAGTTGCGGAACTGATGCACCGCCACCGCCATATTCCACGGGCACGCGCACGGCGCCGAAACCGGCTTCCTTGAGCCACTGGATCGGTTCGTACGGCAGGCTGCGGGACTGTTCGCGCTCGACGGCGCCGGCGGCGATGCGCTGGAAGATCGGCCGAAAACGCGCGGCCAACGCTTCATAGTCAGTACCGGTGGAGAGAGGATTGATTACCTGGTGTTCGGTCATGGCACAGTTCCTGGGATCGGCAGTAGAGACTGGAGCGATTGCACGGTCCATGCCGAAGTTCGCAGGCCATGGTTTATGGGGTTTTGGCGATTCAGGAGTGGCTTGAACTGTTGCTGCACCAACAGCACAGCAGCAAATTGCCCCTGACACACCCGAATTCCTGTGGGAGCGGGCTTGCTCGCGAATGCGGTGTGTCAGCCAATGAAGATGTTGAATGCCAGACCGCATTCGCGAGCAAGCCCGCTCCCACAAGGATTTGACCAGGCTCAAGACAGTAGCGGCCTGCGCGGGATTCGGTGCTGGCACGGTTGCTGCTCTTGTCCAAAGACTTCCCAAAAGTCCTGAGGACAAACCTATGAGTCAGCAAGCCGTCAAATTTGCCTACTGGGTACCGAACGTCAGCGGCGGGCTGGTGGTCAGCAAGATTGAGCAACGCACCCACTGGGGCATCGACTACAACCGCAAACTGGCGCAACTGGCTGAAGAGGCGGGGTTCGAATACGCCCTGACGCAAATCCGCTTCACCGCCGGCTACGGCGCCGAGTTCCAGCATGAATCCGTGGCCTTCAGCCATGCGTTGCTGGCTGCCACCACCAAACTCAAAGTGATCGCCGCGATCCTTCCCGGCCCGTGGCAACCGGCGTTGGCGGCCAAGCAATTGGCGACCATCGACCAACTCACCAATGGCCGCGTTGCGGTGAACATCGTCAGCGGCTGGTTCAAGGGCGAATTCCAGGCCATCGGCGAACATTGGCTGGAGCACGACGAACGCTATCGCCGTTCCGAAGAATTCATCCGTTCGCTCAAGGGCATCTGGACTCAGGACAACTTCACCTTCCGTGGCGATTTCTATCGTTTCGACAATTACAGCCTCAAGCCCAAGCCACTGGGCCAGCCGGAAATCTTCCAGGGTGGCAGCTCCCGCGCGGCCCGGGACATGGCAGCGCGCGTATCGGATTGGTACTTCACCAACGGCAACACGCCCGAAGGCATCAAGGCCCAGGTTGACGACATCCGGACCAAGGCTGCGGCGAACAATCATTCGGTGAAGGTCGGGGTGAATGCGTTTGTCATCGCCCGCGACACCGAAGAAGAGGCGCGCGCGGTGCTGGCACAGATCATCGACCAGGCCGACCCGGAAGCCGTGAATGCGTTTGGCGACGCGGCGAAGCAAGCGGGCAGGGCGTCGCCAGAGGGCGAGGGCAACTGGGCCAAGTCAACGTTCGAGGATCTGGTGCAGTACAACGACGGCTTCAAGACCAACCTGATCGGCACGCCGCAGCAGATTGCCGAGCGCATCGTGGCGTTGAAAGCAGTGGGGGTGGATCTGGTGCTGGCGGGGTTCCTGCACTTCCAGGAAGAAGTGGAGTATTTCGGCAAGCGCGTGTTGCCGTTGGTGCGAGAGCTTGAGGCCAAGGCACTGAGCCAACAGACCGCCGCAGTCGCCTAAACACCAAAAATCCCCCTGTGGGAGCGAGCCTGCTCGCGAAGGCGGCTGAACATTCAACATCATCGTTGACTGATACACCGCTTTCGCGAGCAGGCTCGCTCCCACATGGGAACTGTGTGAAATTAAAGACCCAGGTCGGATAGGCCCGGATGATCATCCGGACGACGCCCCAGCGGCCAATGGAATTTGCGCTCGCTTTCCTTGATCGGCATATCGTTGATGCAGGCAAAACGATTGGCCATCAAGCCGTTTTCATCGAACTCCCAGTTTTCATTGCCGTAGGAACGGAACCAGTTGCCCGAGTCGTCGTGCCATTCATAGGCGTAGCGCACGGCGATGCGGTTGCCGGTGAAGGCCCAGAGTTCCTTGATCAATCGGTAATCCAGTTCCTTGGCCCACTTGCGAGTCAGGAAGCCTTTGGCTTCTTCGCGGTTGTAGGCGAATTCAGCGCGGTTACGCCACTTGGTGTCCAGGGTATAGGCCAGCGACACGCGCTCCGGGTCACGGGAGTTCCAGCCGTCTTCGGCCAGGCGGACTTTTTCGATAGCCGATTCACGGGTGAACGGCGGCAATGGCGGACGAACTTCGGCATTAGATGACATTTGAATGTCTCCTTATCAAAGTAAAGTTAAAACACAGTGTCGAGCTTGATTAAGCAGTTACAGGTCCAATAACTTTCGCGCCATGCATTGCGCATTATCGGCGGCACTGTGATCACCCATCACAAGCGCTACGGTAATGGCACCCTCGATCAGGATCAGCAGCTGTTTGGCCAGTGCCTGCGGGTCGGTGGCGCCATGTTCGGTGCAAAGCTCGCTCACGTAGTCGAGCAGTTTCTGTTTGTGGTCTTTGGCGACCAGCCGAACCGGGTCTTGCGGGTCGCCGGTTTCGCCGCTGGTGTTAATGAAGGCGCAGCCGCGGAAACCGTCGGAGCCGAACCAGGTCGTGAGCACGCTAAACAGGTTTAGCAAGCGGTCGGCCGGAGTCGGGGCCTTGTCGACTTCGGTCCTGAACCAGTTCATCCAGCGCACATCCCGGCGTTGCAGGGCTGCGACGACGAGCTCGTCCTTGTTGGCGAAGTAGCGGTAGATACTCTTTCTGGAGACGCCGGCGGTTTTCACCAGAAGATCCATGCCGGTGGCCGCGATGCCACTTTTGTAGATCAGCTTTTCGGTGACATCCAGAATGATGTCGCGTGTGTCGTTGCTAGTGATTTCGTTCATGCGGCAAACAGTAGAACGATCGTTCTCCTTGGTCAACCGGTTTTTTATGGCGTCTGCGAAATTGTCTTCGCGGGCAAGCCTCGCTCCTACAGTTAAGCGTATTCCCCTGTAGGAGCGAGGCTTGCCCGCGAAGGCGTCATTACAGACAGTAACAAGACCCAAACGGATCCATGGTGTAAGCTCTCGGGTTCTTCGGATTCGACCTTTTTGCGAGCCTTATGCCGTCGCTTTTCAAACGCTCTCTGCTGCCCAAACTGCGCAGTTTTCCGCTGACCGCCGATGCCGTCACCATTCTTTCCGGCGCCGCCGAATATCGTCGTTGCCTGCTGGAAAAAATCGCCTCGGCGACCCGGCGCATCTATATCGTCGCGCTGTACCTGCAACAGGACGAAGCTGGCCAGGAAGTCCTCGATGCCTTGCACGCCGCCAAATTGGCGCGTCCGGAGCTGGACGTGGTGGTCGTCGTCGACTGGTTGCGCGCCCAACGCGGTCTGATCGGTGCCGGCAAGCAGCCGGGCAACTCGGCCTGGTATCAGGAAATGACCCGCACCCACGAAAGTGTTGTGCCGGTGTATGGCGTGCCGGTGCAGACCCGCGAGCTGTTCGGCGTGCTGCACTTGAAGGGTTTCGTGATCGACGATTGCGTGATCTACAGCGGCGCGAGCCTGAACAACGTCTATCTGCACAAATTCGACAAGTACCGCTACGACCGCTATCACCTGCTGCAGAACAGCGCGCTGGCCGATTCCATGCAGCACCTGATCCAGCACGGTCTGATCGCCTCCAAAGCGGTGCACCGCCTCGACCTGCCGAACCTGCCGACCACCCGCAGCCTGCGCAACGACATCGGCGACCTGCGCAGCCGTCTCAAGCATGCGACCTACGACACCACGGCGGGTGGCGTGGCCAAGGGCGGTCTGTCGGTCAGTCCGTTGCTCGGTGTGGGCAAGAACAACCCGCTGAGCCGGGTGATCTGCGAACTGATCGCCAGCGCACAGCACCAACTGACGATCTGTACGCCATATTTCAACCTGCCGCTGCAAGTGACCCGGGAAATCAACCGCGCCCTGGCCCGTGGGGTGAAGATCGACATCATCGTCGGCGACAAGACCGCCAACGACTTCTACATCCCGCCGAGCGAGCCGTTCAAAGTGATCGCCGCGCTGCCGTACCTCTATGAGATCAGCCTGCGCCGCTTCGCCAAACGCCATCAGCAGAACATCGACAGCGGCCAGTTGAACCTGCACCTGTGGCGTGACGGAGACAACACCTATCACCTCAAGGGCATGTGGGTCGACGAGCGCTATACCTTGCTGACCGGCAACAACCTCAACCCGCGCGCGTTCCGTCTCGATCTGGAAAACGCGCTGTTGATCGACGACCCGAAAAACGAGTTGCAGGCGCCGCGTCGCAAGGAGCTGGCGGAGATTTTCGAGAACACTGAACGCGTCGCCCGTTACCTGGACCTGGAAACCCTGCCGGAATATCCGGGAGCGGTGGCCAAGTTTCTCAAGCGGGTGAGTCGGGTGCGGATTGAGCGGTTGCTCTATCGGATGTTGTGAGGGTTAACACACAGCCTTGATGCTGTGGTGTTTTTGAGAACGTCTTCGCGGGCAAGCCTCGCTCCTACAGGTTGTGTGTCGTGCCGTAATAACGCGACCAACACAAACCCTGTAGGCGCGAGGCTTGCCCGCGAAGGGGACAGCCCAGACGCTACAAAACTCAGTTCAGACCCAACTTCCCACGCAACGTCGACAAATCCTCAGCCAAGGTATTCACCGGCCCAACCAGCGCCTTACGGTCAGCTTCTTTCACTTTGTCGTAAGTCTCGAAACCGCCATCCTTGGTTTTGTACTTGGCCAGGATCTTGTCCACGGTCGCGAAGTTCTTGTCGACCTTGGCGATGAAGGCTTTGTCTTGTTTCTCGATCTGCGGGTGGAACAGGTCGACGATTTTCTTCGCGCCGTCGATGTTGCCCTGGAAGTCATAAAGGTCGGTGTGGCTGTAGCGGTCTTCTTCACCGGAGATCTTGGTCGCGGCGACTTCTTCTAGCAGCGCAGCAGCGCCGCCAACGACTTTCTCAGGCGGGAAGGTCAGGCCGGCCACGCGGGTCTGCAGGTCTTTCACGTCGCCGTTGAGTTTGTCCGCCAGTTCGTCCAGGCCCTTGGTGCTCTTTTCCGAGAACAGGGTGTATTCGATGCGGTGGAAACCGGTGAAGTCGTCGGCTTTCACGCCTTTTTCGTGGTCGTCCACACGCGAGTCGATGGACGCATCCAGGTCACTGAACAGTTCGGCAATCGGCTCGATCGATTCGTAGAACACGCGGGTCGGTGCGTAGAGTTTTTGCGCGGTGGCCAGGTCGCCTTTTTTCACGGCGTCGGTGAACTGTTGAGTGTGGCTGCCCAGTTGGTCCAGTTGTTCGGTGACGTAGATCTTGTAGTCCGAAACTGGGCCCACCAGATCCAGCGGCGCCGTCGCCGCGAAAGCTGAAAACGGGGTACTGAGCAAGCCAAGGGTCAGCATTAAAGCGAGTGGCGACTTTTTCATGGGACGGTTCCGTGTTTGGGGGTTGTTTTAAAGTTGTTATGCGGTTGTTTTTGGCTGATGGGCAGGTTGTGTAGCGTCAAGCAGTGAGCGACCGATGAAGTCTTTGTCGCCTGTCACACCCGGTAAGGTGAAGAAGTACCCGCCGCCCACCGGCTTGAGGTATTCCTCCAACGGCTCGCCGTTGAGTCGGGTCTGGACGGTGATGAAGCCCTTTTCCAGGTCGGCCTGGTAGCAGATGAACAGCAAGCCCATTTCCAGCTGGCCGTTCTTGTTCACACCGTTGGAATAGTTGAACGGGCGACGCAGGATCAGGTTGGCCTGGGTTTGCGCGGTGCGCGGGTTCGCCAGGCGAATGTGCGCGTCGAGCTTGGTCAGCTTGCCTTCCGGGTCCTTGGCGTAGTCCGGGACCTGGTTTTCGTGCTCGCCGCCCATCGGCGCGCCGGTGCTCTTGACCCGGCCGAGGATGCTTTCCTGTTCCTGCAACGGCGTGCGGTCCCAGCGCTCAACGAAATTGCGGATGATCCGCACTGCCTGGTAGCTGCCGTTCGCGGCCCAGGCGGGCTCGTCGCTGCCCGGTTGCACCCAGACAATGCTGTCCATGGCCTTAGTGTCGTTGGAATCGGGGTTGGCCGAGCCGTCGCGGAAGCCGAGGAAGTTGCGCGCACTTTGCGCCGGCACACTCGGTTTCGTCGGGGCTTGCGGCGGCACGCTACCTTCCTGTTTCCAGCGCACCAGCAGCAGGTCCGGCAGGTTTTTCACGATGTCGCGCAGGGCGTGGATGTTGGTGTCGGTGGTGTTGGAGCAGAACTGCAAGCTCAAGTCGCCGTGGCAGCAATCCGCTTCCAGGGCATCGTTGGGGAAACCGACCATGCGGATCAGCCGCTTGGGTTTGGCGTTGGCCAGGCCGAAGCGTTCGTCGAACAGCGACTCGCCGACCGACACGGTGATGGTCAGGTTGTCCGGCGTGACCACCGGGCCAAGAATCCCGGAATCCACTGGCGGCAGTTTCGGATCGACCTGCGTCACAGCACCGCCCTTCATCAGGAACGCGATGCGCTCGTTGAGGGTGCGGAACAGTCGCTCCAGATCATCGCGGTCGGCGGCCAATACATCAAACGACACCAACATGCCCGACGCCGGGCGCGGGGTCACGATGCCGGTCTGGTGCTTGCCATAAAAGGTGTGGCGGTCTTCGGTCTTTTCGCTGCTCGGCGCTTCGGTCACCTGGCTGGAAGCGGCCATCGCCGGGCAGCTCAGGGCGGTGCCGGCCAACGCGACACCGGCGGCGCCCATGCCCATCAATACACGGCGACGCTGGGCGGAAAACTGATCCAAGTCTTTCATCTAAATGTCGTCTTCTACTTACAGGCCGGAAAGGCCAAGGGCTGGGTCGATTTCGTCGAGTACGGCGGCCAGGGTCTTGGCCTTGTCGGCGATCTGTTTGCGCTGCTCGGCACTGACTGTGTCGTAGCTGGCGTAGCCATCCTTGACCTTGAATCCATTGAGTTCGGCTTCAAAAGCACTGATGGCGCTGTCGATTTTTGGCAGCAACTCGGCGGCGGACTTGGTCAGCAATGGCCGCAACAGATCGACAACCTTGCGCGCCGCGTCGAGGTTGGCGGCAAAGCCGTTCAAGTCGGTGTGGCTGTAGCGTTCTTCTTCACCGCTGCTGGCGCGCACGTCGGCGATGCTGTTGAGGTTGCGCACCACAATGCTCACCAGTTGCTCCGGCGGCAGGGACTGGGCGAGCAGTTGCTGTTTGAGCGTGGTGATGTCGATGATCAGTTGCATGGCCACCGGCGCCAAGGCGTCGAGTTTGCGTTGCTGGAACAGCGCATATTCGAGGCGATGGAAGCCGGTGAAGGCCGAATCCTGCTCGCGTTTTTCGAAGTAATCGGCACGGGCGTTGACGGCGTTGTCCAGTTCGGCCAAGCGTTGCGCCGCCGGGGCGATCCGTTGATAGGCCGCACGGGCCGGCACATAAAGCGCCTGGGCCTGGGCCAGATCGCCGGCCTCAATCGCTTGCTTCAGGGCGGTCACGGCTTTGATCAGCGCGCTGCTTTGGCTGCTCAGGTACACGCGGAATTCCGACAGCGGACCAATGAACGCGACCATCGATGGACGGGCCTTGGCCGCTGCTTCGGACGCCGCCGTCGGGGTCACGTGCAAGGTGCCACGCGGGTTGCTCAGCAAGCCGCAAGTGATCGCATAGTCACCGGGCGCCAGGTTGGCGTTGATCACCTGGCTCAGGCCCGGCGCAATGTTTTCCCGTTCTTCGACCACCAGCACACCGTCGAGGATTTCCCACTCCACGGCCCGGTCGGAGCGGTTGACGATGCGGAAACTCGCGTGCCCGGCCGGGACCGTCAGCGCGTTCGGTTCGCAACTTTTCGGGTGGATGTTCACCACCACTTCGTCATGGTTGGTCTGACGCTTGGCAGCGGCCATTTTCGAGGCGTAGTAGAACAGGCCACCGGCCGCGATCATCACGATCACCGAACCGGCCACCGCCCAGCGCAACGCGCGGGGAGGTGAAGCCACGGGAGGAGTAGGCGTTGACATGAATGCCCTTATTGGCTGGAAACGGAAGAAGATTGCTTGACGGGCGCGGCGGCCGGAAGGAAGAACATCACCAGCGCCACCACCAGATAAATCAGATACGCGCCGAGGGTGCTGACGGTCGGCGAGTCCTGGTAACCGAACATGCCGGCCAGTACCGAGCCCAGCGGGCCATCCATCGGCAGCGTGGCGCTGAAGTCGAAAAGCACGGTTTGCAGGTGATTCCACACGCCTGCTTCATGCAGAGCCTGCACAGAATTGGAGAGGATGCCGGCGGCGACTACCAGGATGAACAAACCGGTCCAGCGGAAGAACGCGCTGAGGTTCAGGCGCATGCTGCCGGTGTAGATCAGGAAGCCGACAATGATCGCCAGGATCAGTCCGAGCAGGGCGCCAATCGGTGCCGCCGCGCCTTCGCTTTGCTGGAACACCGCCAGCAGGAAAAACACGGTTTCCAGACCTTCCCGGGCCACGGCGAAAAACACCATGGCGATCAGCGCGGTGACCTGATGCTTGGAACCGGCCAGTGCGTGATCGAGGGAAACGTGCAGCGAATGCTTGATCGAACGCGCCACTTTGCGCATCCAGAACACCATCGAACTGAGAATGCCGACGGCGACCAGGCCGACGATGCCTTCGAACAGTTCCTGTTGCTTCTGCGGGAACTCGGCGCTCATCAATTCCAGGCCACCGCCAACCAACAGCGCCAGCGCAGCGGCGAGGAACACGCCAATCCATACAGCGGGCATCCACTGGCCACGGCCGGTTTGCTTGAGGTAACTGGCGATAATGCCGACGATCAACGCCGCTTCAATGCCTTCGCGCAGCATGATCAAAAAGGGAACAAGCATTCAGCACCGTGTCGAGTTAGTTAGGTTGCTAAGTTGTAACATAATGACACTCATTCTCACATGAGATCGATTGACTTTAGCTGAACCTTAGCTGAACGACCCAAAAGATCACCCCAATCCCTTGTGGGAGCGAGCCTGCTCGCGAATGCGGCTTAACATTCAACATCATCGTTGACTGATCCACCGCTTTCGCGAGCAGGCTCGCTCCCACAAGGCTCTCCCACAGGGGCTCTGCGCTGGGCTAATATGCCCGCCACTTGAACAAGAACAGGGCTCACCCCGCGCAATGTCGGAAAAAGACACCATCGCCATCCAACTGGTGCGTGAAGCGCTGTTGCAGAGTTGCGCGCCTGGCGCGGCCACCGAAGAGGTGTTGCACAAAGTCGGGATTGATCCGGCGTTGCTGGACGCTGTTGACGCCCGAGTCCCAGCCACTTCGTACGCACGACTGTGGCGTTTGCTGGCCCGGCGCGGTGACGATGAGTTTTTCGGCATGGACCCGCGCCAGCTCAAATCCGGCAGTCTGGAGTTTTTATGCCGCTGCGCCATGGTCCAGCCCAACCTCGCCGCAGGTCTCACCTCGGGCCTGGCCTTTCTTTCGTTGATGCTCGAACACCTGCCCGCGCAACTGGTGCGCCAGCAAAGTCTGGCGGAAATCGTCTTGCTGGAAGATGACCAGGAGCCACGCCGGGCCTTCACCTACTTCACGTATTGGATGATCGTCCACGGCGTTGCTTGCTGGCTGGCAGGGCGGCGGATTCCGATCCTGGCCATCGAATTGCGCTGCCCGGCGCCGGACTTTTGTGATGACTATCAGGTGATGTTTTCCGAAAACTTGCGCTTCGACCGCCCGCGCACGCGGATGATTTTCGCCGCCGATTGCCTGGACCTGCCGATCAAGCGCAGCCCGGAAGAACTCAAGCGTTTCCTGGCCCATGCGCCGGCCAATATCCTGGTCAAATACCGCGACCCGGAAAGCCTGGCCAGCCGCATCAAGCACGATCTGCGGCAACTGCCCGCCGAACAATGGCCGGAAACCGAAGCCCTGGCGCAGCAACTGTGCATGTCGGCCTCGACCCTGCGCCGGCGCTTGGCCGAAGAAGGGCAGACCTGGCAGGGTTTGAAGGACAGCGTGCGCAAGGAGTTAGCGATTGTCTGGCTGGCGGAACCGAGCATCAGCTTTGCCGAGATTGCGGCGCGGTTGGGGTTTGCCGATGCGAGTTCGTTCTACAAGGCGTTTCGCAAGTGGTCGGGGACTAATCCGGGGCATTATCGGAGTTTGATCCTGAGCGAAGCCAGCTGATCCGGATCCTGTATTGATCCATCTGGCCTCTTCGCGAGCAGGCTCGCTCCCACAGGGGAATGCATTCCAAATGTGGGAGCGAGCCTGCTCGCGAAGGGGGCTGGCCAAACAACACATCTCCTGAACCTTGGCCAAACCAGTCAAACAACTTGATAGCTTTGACCATTGCCCCGCACCCCGCGCGGCGCGAGTATTCCTGTGTTGATTACGGTTCCCCCAACCTAATAAAAATACAGAGGGATTCTGGCAATGCGCGATTACTTGTCTGCCACTTCACAGTTCGATTACCAGCACACCGTGGATGCCGCGCTCGCCGGCAATTTGTCGGCGCTTAACGCCTGCGTCGAATGTTGCGACCGTCATGCATTGCCGGGTCGCATTGCGCTGTTCTGGGAAGGGCGCGACGGCGCCAGTGCGACGTACACCTTCACGGATTTGCAGGACAAAGCCGCGCGTCTGGCCAATTTCCTCCTCGCCCAGGGCGTGCAAAAGGGCGACAAAGTCGCCGGTCTGCTGCCGCGTAACATCGAATTGCTGATCACCGTGTTCGCCACCTGGCGCATCGGCGCGGTCTACCAGCCGCTGTTCACTGCGTTCGGGCCGAAAGCCATCGAACACCGCTTGAGCAGCTCCGGCGCCAAAGTCGTGGTCACCGATGCGGTCAATCGCTCGAAACTCGCGGAAGTCACCGATTGCCCGACCATCGTTACCGTCTGCGGTCCCAAAGGGCAGGGCATCGTGCGGGGCGACTACAGTTTCTGGGCCGAACTGCCCAATTATTCCCCGGTATGCGAACCGGTATTGCTGAGCGGCGAAGACCCGTTCCTGCTGATGTTCACCTCGGGCACTACCGGCCCGTCGAAAGCGCTGTCGGTGCCGCTCAAGGCCATCGTCGCGTTCCAGAGTTACACCCGCGACGCCGTGGATTTGCGCCCGGAAGACGCGTTCTGGAACGTTGCCGATCCAGGCTGGGCCTACGGCATTTATTTCGGTGTCACCGGGCCGATGTCGATGGGGCATCCGATCACCTTCTACGATGGCCCGTTCACCCTCGAAAGCACCTGCCGGGTGATCAACAAATACAACATCACCAACCTGACCGGCTCGCCGACGGCTTATCGTCTGCTGATTGCCGGGGGCGAAGAGTTCGCCAAGTCGATCAAGGGCAAGCTGCGCATCGTCAGCAGTGCGGGCGAGCCGCTTAACCCGGAAGTGATTCGTTGGTTCGCCGACAACCTCGGCGTGGTGATCCACGACCATTACGGCCAGACCGAACTCGGCATGGTGCTGTGCAACCACCATGGCCTGGACCATCCGATCCACATGGGCGCCGCCGGGTTTGCCTCGCCTGGGCACCGCATCGTGGTGCTGGATGACGAGTACAAAGAACTCGGCGTCGGTCAGCCCGGCATCCTCGCCATCGACCGCACCCAGTCGCCGATGTGCTGGTTCAACGGCTACGAAGGCGCGCCGACCAAGGCCTTCGTCGGCAACTATTACCTGAGCGGCGACACCGTCGAGTGGAACCCGGACGGCAGCATCAGTTTCGTTGGGCGCAGCGACGACGTGATCACCACTTCCGGCTACCGCGTCGGCCCGTTCGACGTTGAAAGCGCGTTGATTGAACACCCGGCAGTCATCGAAGCGGCGGTGGTCGGCAAACCCGATCCGGAGCGCACCGAACTGGTCAAAGCCTTCGTGGTGATCTGCGAGCAATACCGCGCCACGCCCGAACTGGCCGAAGAGCTGCGCCAACACGTGCGCAAACGACTGGCCGCGCACTCGTACCCGCGTGAAATCGAATTTGTCAGCGAGTTGCCGAAGACCCCAAGCGGCAAATTGCAGCGCTTTATCTTGCGCAACCAGGAAATCGCCAAGGCTCAAGAGGCCGCGGCTCACAAAGCTTCTGCTTGAATCGAAGGAAATAATGATGCAGATCGAAAACAAGGTTTTTCTCGTCACCGGCGGTGCGTCCGGCCTGGGTGCCGCCACCGCTGAAATGCTGGTGGGCGCTGGCGCCAAGGTGATGCTGGTGGACATGAACGCCGAGGCTGTCGCGGCCCAGGCTGAACGTCTCGGCGCGCAAAGCGTAGTGGCCGACATCAGCAACGAAGCCGCTGCCGAAGCCGCCGTCGCCGCCACCGTCAAAGCCTTCGGTGGCTTGCACGGTCTGGTGAACTGCGCCGGCATCGTGCGGGGCGAGAAGATCCTCGGCAAGACCGGCCCGCATGCGTTGGCCAGTTTCAGCCAGGTGATCAACGTCAACCTGATCGGCAGCTTCAACATGCTGCGTCTGGCCGCAGCGGCGATCGCGGAAACCGAAGCGGACGCCGACGGCGAGCGCGGTGTGATCATCAACACCGCATCGGCAGCGGCCTACGACGGCCAGATCGGCCAGGCTGCTTACGCTGCGTCCAAAGGCGCGATTGTCAGCCTGACCTTGCCCGCCGCCCGGGAACTGGCGCGTTTCGGCATCCGTGTGATGACCATCGCTCCCGGCATTTTCGAAACACCGATGATGGCCGGTATGACCGAAGAAGTCCGCGCGTCCCTGGCCGCTGGCGTGCCGTTCCCGCCGCGCCTCGGTAAACCGGGCGAGTACGCCGCGCTGGTCCGGCATATCATTGAAAACAGCATGCTCAACGGCGAGGTGATCCGTCTCGACGGTGCCTTGCGTATGGCCGCCAAATAAGGAGGATTTGTCATGACCCTTTCCAACGATCCGATTGTTATTGTCAGCGCCGTTCGTACCCCGATGGGCGGTTTCCAGGGCGAACTGAAAAGCCTGACCGCACCGCAACTCGGCGCCGCTGCGATCAAAGCCGCCGTCGAACGTGCCGGTGTCGACTCTGACGCAGTTGACGAAGTGCTGTTCGGTTGCGTGTTGCCCGCCGGCCTCGGCCAGGCGCCTGCACGTCAGGCTGCACTGGGTGCCGGGCTGGATAAGTCGACCCGTTGCACCACCGTGAACAAAATGTGCGGTTCCGGCATGGAAACCACGATCCTAGCCCACGACATGCTGGTTGCCGGCAGTGCCGATGTGGTGATCGCCGGTGGCATGGAAAGCATGTCCAACTCGCCGTACCTGCTGGACCGCGCGCGCAGCGGTTACCGTATGGGCCATGGCCGGGTGCTGGACTCGATGTTCCTCGACGGCCTCGAAGACGCCTACGACAAGGGGCGCCTGATGGGCACCTTCGCCGAGGATTGCGCCGAGACCAACGGCTTCAGCCGCGAAGCTCAGGATGCGTTTGCCATTGCCTCGACCACCCGCGCACAACAGGCGATCAAGGACGGCAGCTTCAAGGCCGAGATCGTGCCGCTGACCGTCACCGTCGGCAAAGAACAGGTGCTGATCAGCAACGACGAACAGCCACCGAAAGCCAAACTGGACAAGATCGCCTCGCTGAAACCGGCATTTCGTGATGGCGGCACCGTGACGGCGGCCAACTCCAGCTCGATCTCCGACGGCGCGGCGGCACTCGTACTGATGCGCCGTTCCGAAGCCGAGAAACGCGGCCTCAAGCCACTGGCCGTGATCCATGGTCATGCGGCGTTTGCCGATACCCCGGGCCAGTTCCCGGTGGCCCCGGTCGGCGCGATCAAGAAGCTGATCAAGAAAACCGGTTGGTCCCTGGACGAAGTCGAGTTGTTTGAAATCAACGAAGCCTTCGCGGTGGTCAGCCTGGTGACCATGAGCAAGCTGGAAATCCCCCACGAGAAGGTCAACATCCACGGCGGCGCCTGTGCGTTGGGCCATCCGATTGGTGCGTCAGGCGCGCGGATTATCGTGACCTTGCTCTCGGCCCTGCGCCAGAAAGGCCTGAAACGCGGCGTTGCAGCGATCTGCATTGGCGGCGGCGAAGCAACGGCCATGGCCGTGGAATGCCTGTATTGAGGCAAACGCCAATCCCCCTGTGGGAGCGGGCTTGCTCGCGAATGCGGTGTGTCATTCAACATTAATGTCGACTGACACTGCCTCTTCGCGAGCAAGCCCGCTCCCACAGGGGGTCAGCATTTCAGCCAGACATTTGGTGCGTAAGGTTCATTTTTAAGGATTCACCATGATTCCCAATGACGAACAACTGCAGATCAGCGAAGCCGCCCGGCAATTCGCCCAGGAGCGGCTGAAGCCCTTCGCCGCCGAGTGGGACCGCGAGCATCGCTTCCCGAAAGAAGCCATCGGCGAAATGGCCGAGCTGGGCTTCTTCGGCATGTTGGTGCCCGAAGAGTGGGGCGGTTGCGACACCGGCTACCTGGCGTACGCCATGGCCCTGGAAGAAATCGCCGCTGGCGACGGCGCCTGCTCGACAATCATGAGCGTGCACAACTCCGTGGGTTGCGTGCCGATCCTCAAGTACGGCACCGACGAACAGAAAGAACGCTTCCTCAAACCGTTGGCCAGCGGTTCGATGCTCGGCGCGTTTGCCCTGACCGAACCCCAGGCCGGTTCCGACGCCAGCGGCCTGAAAACCCGCGCCAAGCTGAATGGCGACCACTACGTGCTCAACGGCTGCAAGCAGTTCATTACTTCCGGGCAGAACGCCGGGGTGGTGATTGTGTTTGCCGTGACTGATCCAAGTGCCGGTAAACGCGGGATCACCGCGTTGATCGTGCCCACCGATTCGCCGGGCTACAAAGTCGCGCGGGTCGAGGACAAACTCGGTCAGCACGCGTCCGACACCTGCCAGATTCTGTTCGAAGACGTGAAAGTGCCGGTGGCCAACCGTTTGGGCGAAGAGGGCGAAGGTTACCGGATCGCCCTGGCCAACCTTGAAGGCGGGCGCGTCGGCATCGCTTCGCAATCGGTGGGCATGGCCCGCGCCGCGTTTGAAGCGGCTCGGGATTACGCCCGTGAACGCGAAAGCTTCGGCAAGCCGATCATCGAGCACCAAGCGGTAGCATTCCGCCTGGCGGACATGGCGACCCAGATTGCTGTCGCCCGGCAGATGGTGCATTACGCCGCAGCGCTGCGAGACAGCGGCAAACCAGCGCTGGTCGAAGCCTCGATGGCCAAGCTGTTCGCCTCGGAAATGGCCGAGAAGGTCTGCTCGTCAGCGTTGCAAACCCTCGGCGGTTACGGTTACCTGAACGACTTCCCGCTGGAGCGGATCTACCGCGACGTGCGGGTGTGCCAGATCTACGAAGGCACCAGCGATATTCAGCGCATGGTTATTTCGCGCAATCTTTAAGAAGGAAATCTTTATGACCTATGAAACGATTTTGCTGGAAACCCACGGTCGCGTCGGCCTGATCACCCTCAACCGTCCGCAAGCCTTGAACGCGTTGAACGCGCAACTGGTCAGCGAAGTGAACCACGCCCTCGATGGCCTGGAAGCCGATTCGAACATCGGCTGCATCGTGCTGACTGGCTCGAAAAAGGCCTTCGCCGCCGGTGCCGACATCAAGGAAATGGCCGAGCTGACCTATCCGCAGATCTACCTCGATGACCTGTTCAGCGACAGCGATCGCGTGGCCAACCGCCGCAAGCCGATCATTGCTGCGGTTAACGGCTTCGCCCTCGGTGGTGGCTGCGAACTGGCGCTGATGTGCGACTTCATCCTGGCGGGCGACAACGCCAAGTTCGGTCAACCGGAAATCAACCTCGGCGTGCTGCCGGGCATGGGCGGCACCCAACGCCTGACTCGCGCCGTGGGCAAAGCCAAGGCGATGGAAATGTGCCTCAGCGGTCGTTTGATCGATGCCGTGGAAGCTGAACGCTGCGGGATTGTTGCGCGGATCGTACCGGCGGATGAGCTGCTGGAAGAAGCGCTGAAAGTCGCCGCGCTGATTGCCAAGAAGTCGTTGCCGATTGCGATGATGGTCAAGGAAAGCGTGAACCGCGCGTTTGAAGTCAGCCTGTCCGAAGGCGTGCGCTTTGAGCGTCGGGTGTTCCATGCGGCGTTTGCGACGCAGGATCAGAAAGAAGGGATGGCGGCGTTTATTGGTAAGCGTGAAGCTGAGTTCCAGGGTAAGTGATGTAGCGTTTTCGAGGATGCCTTCGCGGGCAAGCCTCGCTCCTACAGGTTATCGGTGTCCGTGTGACCGATACCAAACCTGTAGGAGCGAGGCTTGCCCGCGAAGCTTTTAAGGCATCACACCAAATAGTTCTTCAATTCCCGCGCAATCACCATCCGCTGTATCTCGCTCGACCCTTCATAAATCTGGGTAATCCGCGCATCGCGGTAATACCGCTCCACCGGGTAATCCTCCAGATACCCATACCCGCCATGAATCTGCATCGCCGACGAACACACCTTCTCGGCCATCTCGGACGCAAACAACTTCGCCTGTGAAGCCTCCGACAGACACGGCTTGCCGGCACTGCGCAACCGCGCGGCGTGGAGGATCATCAATCGTGCGGCGTTCAGCTGCATGTGCATGTCCGCCAGCATGTTGGCGATGCTCTGGTGCTCGATGATCGCCTTGCCGAACTGCACCCGATCTCGCGCGTAAGCCAGCGCCGCTTCGAACGCTGCCCGCGCAATGCCCAGCGCCTGGGCGGCAATGCCGATGCGCCCGCCTTCAAGATTGGAAAGGGCGATGGCCAGGCCTTTGCCGCGATCACCCAGCAGATTGGCTTCAGGAATGGTGCAGTTGCTCAGGGTTACCGCGCAGGTATCGGAAGCGCGGATGCCCATTTTGTGTTCGGTGCGATCGACGATGAAACCCAGGGTGTCGGTCGGCACCAGGAACGCCGAGATGCCGCGCTTGCCCAGGTCCGGGTCGGTCACGGCAAACACAATCGCCAGTTTCGCCCGTTTGCCGTTGCTGACAAATTGCTTGGCGCCGTTGATCACCCACTGGCCGTCCCGCAGTTCAGCGCGGGTGCGCAGGTTGTGGGCTTCGGAACCGGCTTGCGGCTCGGTCAGGCAGAAGCAGCCGATGGCCTGACCGCTGGCGAGGTCCGGCAGCCAGGTCTGTTTCTGCTCGTCAGTGCCGTAGTTCAGGACTGGCCCGCAACCCACGGAGTTATGGATGCTCATCAACGCGCCGGTCGCGCCATCGCCGGCGGAAATCTCTTCCACGGCCAGGGCGTAGGCGACGTAATCGACATAAGTGCCGCCCCATTCTTCCGGGACCACCATGCCCAGCAGGCCCAATTCACCCATCTTCGCCACCAGACCGTCGTCGATCCAGCCAGCCTTTTCCCAGGCCTGCGCATGGGGCGCGATTTCGCCGCGGGCAAAATCCCGGGCCATGTCGCGGATCATCACTTGCTCTTCGCTCAATTCGATATCGTGCATGGCTCAGCTCCCGCTCTGCTCAAAACCCGTGAAGAAACTCTCGACATGCTCGGCGTGCAGCGCCTGCAAGGTCGGCGGGTTCCAGCGCGGTTGCTTGTCTTTGTCGATCAGCAAGGCGCGTACGCCTTCGATCAGGTCGCCACGTTCGAACCACTGGCGGTCCAGGTGCAGCTCAAGGGCAAAGCACTGTTCCAGGCTCAGCTTGCGACCGCGTCGCAACATTTCCAGGGTCACACCCATGGCCAGTGGCGAACGGGTTTCAAGCAGGTCGGCGGTGGCTGTCGCCCATTGGTGGCTGTCGGCGACGGTCACTTCGCGCATTTGCTCCACCATACTTGCCACATCCGGCAGGGCGAAGAAGTGGTCGATGGCCGGGCGCAACGCAATCAGCGGCGCATCGGACAGTTGTTGCACGGCGAGTTTGGCCAGTACGCCTTGCAGGTCCTTGAGCGGCGAGTCGTGCCATTCCAGATGATCAAGTTGCTCATCCAGGCTGCCCAGTTTTTCGCTTTCCAGGTACCAGTCAGCCAAACCGCAATACAGCGCATCCGCCGCGCGAATCTGTACGCCGCTGACGCCCAGGTAAATCCCCAGTTCACCCGGAATCCGTGGCAGGAAGTAGCTGCCGCCTACGTCCGGGAAATAACCGATACCCACTTCCGGCATCGCCAGGCGACTGCGCTCGGTCACCACGCGCATATCGGCGCCTTGCACCAGGCCCATGCCGCCGCCCAGGACAAAGCCGTCCATCAAGGCCAGGACCGGTTTGCAATAATTGTGAATAGCGAGGTCGAGGGCGTATTCCTCGACGAAGAAATCTTCGTGCAAGGTGTCGCCGTTTTTGTAGCTGTCGTACAGCGAACGAATGTCGCCGCCAGCGCAAAAGGCTTTCTCGCCGGCACCGCGCAACACCACGGCGTTGACCTGCGAATCTTCGGCCCAGGCATCGAGCTGGTTTTGCAGGCGACGGACCATGTCCAGGGTGAGGGCGTTGAGACCGGCGGGGCGATTGAGGGTCAGGTGACCGATGTGATTGCGTACCTCGGCCAGCACTTCATTTTGCATGGCATCCATGGCGGTAGTCTCCTGGGATGAAACCTGAGCAGTCATCGATAACTCCCTGCTTTTATTGTTCTTTATAGACAAGCTCGCGCGCGAGCGATGCTCGATCGTAACAGTGCAAATTTGTGATGTACAACCGGGATAACTGCAGGTCGTGTATGCATTTTTACCTTAGTGCAAAATCCAGCGGCCGCGGTCGAATAGTTTTCCCTAGGCACGCGAAAACCCTGTGGGAGCGAGCTTGCTCGCGATGGCGGCGTGTCAGTCGACGTTGATGTGACAGACAGATCGCAATCGCGAGCAAGCTCGCTCCCACAGGGTTCGGTGGTGTGTCAGGTTCTGCTGCTAAGCACTTCGCCGATGCTGCGCCGCTTCGCATGCAATTCACTGGCATGAATCAACTGCTCAAGGTCTTCCGGAGTGACGTCGAAAAACGCCTCCATGTCCGCCAAGGCCAGTTTCAAATCCTCGGCAGTAATCGCCTGGCTGTCCGCCGAGGGCATGACTGGCGCCGGGTCAGCGGGGCGTTTTGGGTAGCGGATCTGCGTGAGGTTGTTATACGCCAACGCACTGAGCAGCATGGCCGAGGCGCTGAGCATCACCGGGCCGAGGGCTTTCCAGTCCAGGGCGATGGTCGCCGGGTCGGCCAGCACCAGCAACAGCGCCAAGGCCCCGGCCGGCGGGTGCAGGCAACGCAGCCAGCACATCAGGATCAGCGCCATTCCGGCTGCAAGGCATGCGCTGCCGAGCGTGCGGCCGAGTACATGAGCGACCAGCAGCGAAACCACCCCGGCGCTCAAGTAGCCACCGAGGATCGACCACGGTTGGGCGAGGGCGCCGGAGGATACGGCGAACAACAGCACCGCCGAGGCACCCAGCGGTCCGACCAAGTGTTGCGCCACTTCGATGCCGAACACCTGACTGCACAACCAGACGCTGAACAGCGTGCCCAGGGACATGCCGATGGCGGCGCGGCTCCATTCCGAAGGACGGGTGTTGACGGCGGCGGGTAACCAGCGTGCGAGCATGATGATTCCGTAGACAAAAAACCCAAGCAAAAAAAAGGCTTAGCTGGGATACCCAGAAAGCCCTTGAAGGTGTTCCAACTATTGGGGGAGGAACGAGGCACAGTGTGCCGTTGATTCCCGGTGCTGACAAATTCATATTAATGCAGATTCAGTGCATTATTTTTGCAGTAAAGCCACGCGCCGACCGGCCATGAAACACAACGATCCGCCCATCGCAGTCAGCGCACACAAGGCGTAGAACATCGTCGGCGCCGGGGTGTGCATCAGCAGGAAACCGCAAATCACCGGGCTCAACGCGCCACCGAGGGCCGCGAGGTTCTGTGCGCCGTAGTAACTGCCGCGCAGTTCTTCCGGGGCCAGGGTGTCGACGAACAGGAACTCCGCTGGATAGATGATCATTTCGCCGAGGGTGAAGATGAACATCGCCACGCACCAACTGACCAGGCCGTCCGCCAGGCTGAACCCGATCAACCCGACGATGAACAGGCTGGTGCCGCCGGCAATCCAGTAGCGCAATTGTTCGCGCTTGAGGAAGCGGCCGATCTGGTATTGCAGCAGGATCACACTGATGGCGTTGCAGGCGAGCAGGGCGGCCATGGTTTCCAGGGCGCGCTTGGAATCGTGGGTCACCAGCAGGTATTGCGACAGGTACAGGGTGAAACGGCCGTGGACCACGGTGCTGAACAGACAGCCGCAGGTGAACATGATCAGCGTACGGTCGTTCTTCAGGGTGGTCAGGGTCTTGAGAAAGCTTTGCGGCTGGCCGATGGCGGGCACTTGGGCCGCGTCTTTTGGAATCCCGCTCATCAGGAAGATACTGAAGAACGCGATGCCGCCGGCGATCAGGAACGGCGCAATCGGATACACCCCGGCGATCACCACGCCGAGCATGGGGCCGGTGGCGTAGCCGATGTTGGTCAGCGTGTAGCGCAGGGAAAACGCCTTGGCCCGCTGGCCCATCGGCAGGTTTTCGCTGAGGATCGCCTTCGAGCCGATCAGGAACAACGCCGAAGCGGTTTCGGTGATCACCAGGGTGGCGGTGGTCAGGTAGAGGTTCTCGGCGAAGGTCAGCAGCACGAAGCCGATGGCGCTGGAGAGCATGGCCAGGATCAACAGCCGCCGTTTCTCCAGCCGGTCGATGATGTAGCCGCCGTAGAGCGCGAGCAGGGTGGCGATAAACACCGCGATGCCCAGCAGCAGGCCAACGTCCTGTTGGTTGAGACCGAGTTTGTTGCTCAGGAACAGCGTGAGCAACGGGCTGGTGATGGCGCGGCTGACGACAATGGTCAGCGAGCAAATCATCAACCGGCGGATAACGAGCGAGTAAGTGGCCACGGTGGTGCGGATGTCCTTATTCAGATGTTGTAGTGCTAGGCGTCATACCGAGTCGCTGCCATTCGCGGGCAAGCCTCGCTCCTACAGGTGTGCGCTAACCCCGTAGGAGCGAGGCTTGCCCGCGAAGAGGCCAGTGCAGGCAGTACAGATTTCAAGTCAGCCACCGATCCAGCATCGCAACAGATTCCAACTCTTCAACCCGCCACAGCTGCTCAAGCAATTCCTCAGCCTTCCCCCGCGCCAATACCCGCCCGGCCAGACTGAAAAACTTCTCCTCCAGCGCCGCATCACTCAGCGGATTCCCCGGCGCGCCCAGCGGCACTTCAACGCACAGGCTCGCCTGCCGACCGTCCACGGTCCGCACGCTTACAATGGGCTCGCCATCCTCAGACAATCGCGGGTCCACCTCAAGCCGAATCCTCGACATCCAGTGCGCGATTCGCGGGTCACCGCGTTGTGCATCGTCATACGCCTGCAACCGGCAATGCCCCAGTACCAGCCGCGCGGCGAGGGCATAACGCAAACTCATCTGCGCCGCTGCCAGACTCGCGACTTCCTGGCCGCCGCACATGTCCTGCAGGAACCCACACAGCGACACCTGGATGTCCTCGACCTGATCGACATCAACCTGCAACTGCGCCAGCAACAACCCAAGGGCATCAATCGCCGAATGGGTCCCGCGACACGCGGCGTAAGGCTTGATCGAGCAGCGGGCGAGTTTCCACACCCGGCCCAGCTCCGCGTCCAGCGCCTCGGGCACGGCGGTATCGCCGGCGAGGGTCTTGAGAAAACCGCCCCAGACATCATCGAACAGTTTCGTCGGCCCGGTGATGCCGCGCTGGGCAAACCGCGCCGCGAGCAAACCACCTTCGGCAGCGCGACCGCTGTGAAGTTTTTTGCTTTGGGAGCCGTCATGGATAAAGGCCCAAAGCCCGCCGCTGAAACTGCCGGCGATGCCGAGCGCGGACAGGGTTTGCGCAGCATCGAGGCCGAGAATCCGTGCACTGGCCGCTGCCGCACCGAACACGCCACAAGTTGCCGTAGAGTGCCAACCGGCGCCGTTATGCGCCGAATAGCTGCCGCAGGCTTCGAGCACGCGACGGCCGATTTCGTAGCCGATGACCACGGCGGTGATGAATTCCCGGCCGCTCACGGTTTTGCCGGACATCGACACGGCAGCCATGACTGCCGGCAGCACCACGGCGCCGGAATGATCGCAACCACCGGTGTCGTCCAGCTCCAGCGCATGGGCGGCGATGCCATTGAGCATCGCCGCTTGAGCCGCGCCGACTCGCCAATCGGTGCCCCAGACCAGCGTGCTGCCGGTTTCGCCTTCGAACACCAGACGCGCCTGTTTCGCCACATCACTGCCAGCCCCGGCCAGGGTCGCGCCGAAGGTGTCGAGAATGTGGCGCTTGGCTTGTGCCACCAGCGCCGTCGGCAAATCCTCAAAGTGGGTATCGACGCAAAACTGCGCCAGGTGCTCCATGCGCATCACGCCCTGGTAGGCGCTGGCGAACTCGTTCATACGCCGTAATCCCGATAATGCCGTTCATACACCGCCGCTGGATGATCCTCCGTCACGGTCACCCCCGAATCCGCCCACCATTGCGCGACTTCGCCCGCCGTGGCGATCCACACGTCCTTATGTTGCTGAATGCCTTCGAGCAACTCGCGCAACACGCCGATCCGCCCCGGCGTGGCGATGATTTCCGGGTGCAGCCTCAGCACGTAGCACAGGCCAAAGCGATGAAACCCGGCGAAGTCCATTTGTAGGTTGCCGAGGGTGTGGCTATAGGAAGCGATCCGCGATTGCGCTGGCGGCACCGCCGGGCTGAGGTTGAAGGCGAAGTAGGGTTCGTCTTCCAATTCGTAGTGCAATGGCAACTCGATGACTTCGGGTGCCGTCGGGTGAGCGAATGGCAAATCATCGCCGCGCCACGACGAGGACCAGCGAATGCCTTGATCCCGTAACGCTTCGATGAATCCTGGTGCGCCATTGCCCGCCGGAATGCGAAACCCGGTCGGACGCACGCCGGTCAACGCGGCCAAGGCTTCGCAGCCCTTGGCGATGTCGGCGCTCTGTGCAGCCAAATCAAGGTCGTCGTAGTTCTGATGGCGATAACCTGCGCAGGCGATTTCATGTCCGCCAGCGAGTATTGCCCTTATGTGTTCAGGGTTTTCCTCGGCGACGATGCCGGGAATGCACCAGCTGCTGGACACGCCCAATTCTGCAAACAAACCCAGCAGGCGATCCACGCCGCGCTGGCTGCCATAGCGCCACACCGATAGCGTCTTGTCGCGCCCGGCGACTTCCGGGGCCTGGGTCAGGATGCCGTGGATGTCGTTGTAATCGACGGTCAATACGACGGCGCAGCGATAGCCGTTGGGCCAGACATTGGAATCAGCCATGGTGATGCTCCTTCAGCCACCACTGGGCGACATCGCGGCAGGTGGCGAACCACACGTCATCGCGCTGGCGCATGTGTTCGAAAAGTTTTTCCAGCAACAGGATGCGTCCCGGTTTGCCGGTGATCTTGGGGTGGAACAGGGTGGTCAGGCACAAACCTTCGTCCATGGCGCCGTCGTATTCGCGGCACCAGTTGTCGAGGGTCAGTTCGTAACTGGCGGTACGGTCCAGCCCGGAAGGGAAGTTCGGGGCGCGGGTGTAGGCGAGGGAGGCGTAGTCGTCCATTTCCCAGCGCCCGGGGATTTCTACCAGCGGGGTGTCGAAGCCGGGGACGTTGACCAAGTAAGGCCGGTCATCGCCACGCATGCTGCTGGAATAGGTCACGCCGGCTTCCACCAGCATCGCCGGGGTTTCGGCGCGCCAGTCACCGGACGGCGTGCGAAAGCCTTCGGCGCGGATGTTCAGGTGCTTCCAGAACACCTCGCGGGATTTCTTCATCACGTCCTTCTGCTGGTCCAGCGTCAGGGCGTAAAAGGATTCGTGTTTGTAGCCGTGGTACGCCACCTCATGCCCGCGCTCGACAATCGCCTGGCATTGTTTCGGCCAGTTTTCCACGACCCAGGCCGGGACGAAGAACGTCGTCGGGATTTTGAACGCGTCGAGCAAATCGAGAAGACGGGGCAGGGCGCGATACGGGCCGTAGCCACCGAAGCCGAAGTACTCGGGCTTGTGCCAGATCGAGCCGTTGAGCATGGCATCGCCGGTCGGGCCGTCGAGATCGAAAGCCAGGGCGAGGCAGGCCTTGTGCGGGGCGGGCCAGGTGGGTTGTAGCGAGGAGGACATCAGTGGCACTCCATTCATCTATAAGTAAAAACACAGTCCCCTGTGGGAGCGGGCTTGCTCGCGAAAGCGGTGTGTCCGTCAACATCAATGCTGGCTGACAGGGCCCCTTCGCGAGCAAGCCCGCTCCCACATTGGATTTGAGTCGATCACAATCTCTTGGCCAGGCAAGAACCCTGTGGGAGCGAGCTTGCTCGCGATGAGGTCGTCACATTCAACATCTCTGCTGACTGACACACCGCCTTCGCGGGCAAGCCTCGCTCCTACAGGGCAAGCATTACTTGCCGGCGTTGATAGTCACAGTCTTGATCGCGCCCAATTCCAGGTCCCACTTCTTCAGGATGGTCTGGTACGTGCCGTCATCAATCATGCTCTGCAACGCCACCTTCACCGCTTCACTCAGCTCAGGCTTTTTCTTGCTCAAGCCCATGCCGGAGAACTGCACGGAAATCGGCTGGCCAACGGTCTTGTACATGTCTTTTTCCTGAGTCTTCAGGTACGACAAGGTCTCGCTACCCTGCATCGCTGCATCGATGCGGCTCTGGCGCAGTTGCGCACGGGCATCCGCCGAGCCTTCGGTGCCGACTACCACGATCGCCGGTTTGCCGGCGGCTTCGCAGTTGGCTTTGCTGTACTCGGCGATTTCCGCCGGGAAGGTAGTGCGGCGGCTGGTGCCGACTTTCTTGCCGCACAGGTCGGTGATCTCGTTGAAGTCCTTGTTCTTTTGCAGGGTGTAGAACTGCGGACCGCTGGTGAAGTAGTCGACGAAGGTCACGCTGGCCTGACGCTCTACAGTGTCGGTCATGCCCGAAAGCACCATGTCCACGCGGTCAGTGGTCAGCGCGTTGATCATTTGCTCGAAGCCGGTTTCCTGCCATTTGATCTTCACGCCCAGACGCTCGGCCAGGGCGTTGCCCAGGTCATAGTCGAGGCCCGTCAGCGTGTTGGTCGCCGGGTCCTTGAAATCCATCGGCGGGTAGTTCGGCATGATCGCAACGACGATCTCGCCCTTGGCCTTGATGCTGGCCGGCAATTCGGCGGCGAAGCTGAAGCTGGAAGCCATCAGGCCGGCGAGTACTGCTGGAATTACGAAGTTCTTCATGGTCGTTCTCTTATGAGTGTTGTGAGCGCCAAGCGACGCTTAGGTTCGAACGGCAGAAATGAAGCTTTGGGTGCGCGGGTTTTGCGGACTTATTAGTATTTCTTCGGGGCTTCCAGCCTCCACGATCTGCCCGCCGTCCATAAACACCATGCGGTTGGAAACTTCGCGAGCGAAGCCCAGTTCATGGGTGACGACGATCATGGTCATGCCGGTTTGCGCCAGATCGCGCATCACCGACAGCACCTCACCGACCAGTTCCGGGTCGAGTGCCGAAGTGGGTTCATCGAACAACATCAGCTTGGGCCGCATCGCCAGGGCGCGGGCAATCGCCACCCGTTGTTGCTGGCCGCCCGACAGTTCAATCGGGTAGCTGTTGCATTTGTCGGCCAGGCCGACGCGAGCGAGCAATTCCAGGGCTTCTTCGTGCGCTTCTTTGGGCGAGCGCTTGAGCACCTGGCACGGGCCTTCGATGATGTTTTGCAGCACAGTCATGTGCGGGAACAGGTTGAACCGCTGGAACACCATGCCGGTGGCCAGGCGTTGACGGGCGATCTGCGACTCATTGAGTTCGTGCAGTTTGTTGCCGACGACCCGGTAACCCACCAGTTCGCCGTCGACCCAGAGGCCGCCCTTGTCGATTTTTTCCAGCTGATTGACGCAGCGCAGCAAGGTGCTCTTGCCCGAGCCGGACGGGCCGATGATGCACAGCACTTCGCCTTGCTCGACCTCGATGTTGATGTCCTTGAGCGCGTGGTACTGGTCGTAATATTTGTTCAGGCTTACGGCCTTGACGATGTTTCTCATGTCGGATTCCTCAAGAACGCTTGCCGGCGCCGCGAGCGAAACGACGCTCCAGACGGCTTTGACCAAAGGACAGGACGGTGACGGCGACCAGGTACCAGATACCGGCGACGATCAGCAACTCCATGACCCGGGCGTTGGCGTAGTAGATGTTCTGGGCGTTGTAGAGCAGTTCCGAGTACTGGATGACGCTCGCCAGCGAGGTCATTTTCACCATGCCGATGAATTCGTTGCCGACCGGCGGAATGATGATCCGCATGGCCTGCGGCAGGATGATCCGGCGTAGCGCTTGCAGGCGCGGCATGCCGATCGACTTGGCGGCTTCGTACTGCCCGGTGTCCACCGACAACAGGCCGGCGCGCACCACTTCGGCGGTGTAGGCGCCCTGGTTGATGCTCAAGCCGAGCAGGGCGGCCACGAACGGCGTCATCAGGCTCACGGTGTCCATTTCGAACAGGCCGGGGATGCCGATAGTGGGGAAGATCAGCGCCAGGTTGAACCACAACAGCAGTTGCAGGATCAACGGCGTACCGCGGAACAGCCAGGTGTAGGTCACCGCCACATAGCGCAGGATCGGGTTGGCCGACATGCGCATGATCGCGGTGATTACCCCGAACACAATCCCCAGCGCCATCGCCAACACCGCCATGACGATGGTGTTGAACAAGCCCCACATGATCGCCTGGGAGGTGACGAACTGGCCGATGTACGACCATTCGATCTTGCCTTCAGCGAAGGCGCGCACCAAGCCGAGAATCGCGATGACGATCACGGTAGCGAAGAAAATCCGCCCGTAATAACGCCGTGGCACATGGTGGTACTGGGTGATATCAAACTGGTTGTCCGCCAGGTTGCGCTCCGCCTGGAGACGTTCTGCTTGAGTCTGGCTCATGATGTTTCTCCGTACACTGGTGTTTCAGGTCTAACTCAATCCCTGTAGGAGCGAGGCTTGCCCGCGAAGGCGGTGGGTCAGTTTGAATCAGTGGTGACTGACACACCGCCTTCGCGGGCAAGCCTCGCTCCTACAGGGTTTTCGCTCTGGTTCAGAGGCGAAAGCCCTGATAGTTTTCGGTCCACTCTTGCTGCGCGGCGAGGGCGGTTTTCAAGCGGCCGATCTGTTCGCGCACCTGTTGCGGCGCGGTGCCGCCCCAGCCACTGCGGGCAGCGATGGCGGCTTCCAGGGTCAGGCTGTCGCGTACTTCCGGGGTCAGGCGTGGGTCGATCTCGGCCAGCAGCGCCGTCGACGCTTCCCACAACTCGATGTCATGTTTCTCACAGGCCTGGACCAGTGCACCGGTAATCTCGTGGGCTTCCTTGAACGGTACGCCGCGCATGGCTAGCCAGTCGGCGACTTCGGTGGCAAGGGTGAAGCCCAGTGGCGCCTGGCGCCGCAGCTCTTCAACGTTGACCTTCATGGTCGCGACCATCCCGGCCATCGCTGGCAGCACCAGCAACAAGGTGTCGACACTGTCGAGCACGCCGTTCTTGTCTTCACTCAAGTCGCGGTTGTAGGACAGCGGCAAAGATTTAAGGGTGGAGAGCAGACCGGTGAGGTTACCGATCAGGCGGCCAGCCTTGCCGCGAGCGAGTTCAGCGATGTCCGGGTTTTTCTTCTGCGGCATGATCGAGCTGCCAGTGGCGTAGGCATCGTCCAGCGCGACCCAGCGAAATTGCCGCGACGACCACAGGCAAAACTCTTCAGCGAGGCGGGAAATGTTGATCCCGAGCATGCTGGCGATAAACAGGAATTCGGCGACGTGGTCACGGCTGGCGACGGCATCAATGGAGTTTTCGCACACGCCGCTGTAGCCCATTTCCTTGGCCGACTGCTGCGGCAGGCGAGCAATGGCGGAACCGGCCATGGCCGCAGCACCGAGTGGCGACAGCGAAGTGCGCACGTCCCAGTCCACCAGGCGTTGCACATCACGCAGCATCGATTGGGCGTGGGCCAGCAAGTGGTGGGCGAAGACGATCGGTTGCGCCTGCTGCAAGTGAGTGAAGCCAGGGCAAATGCTTTCGATGTGTTGTTCGGCTTGATCCACCAGCGCCTGTTGCAGGGCCAGGACTTCAACGGCCAGGGTGCGCACGTGATCACGCAGGAACAGACGCAGGTCGTTGGCGGTCTGGTCGTTACGCGAACGACCGGCGCGCAGCTTGCCACCGAGGGCGCCGAGGCGTTCGGTTAGCAGGCGTTCGATAAAGGTGTGGACGTCTTCGTCGTCCAGGGTCGGGGCGATGCTGCCAGCCTTGAAGTCGGTGCCGATGCGCTCAAGGGCATCGAGCATGGTCAGGGTTTCTTCTTCGCTCAACAGGCCGGCTCGTTGCAGTTCCCGGGCATGTGCCTTGGAGCCGGCGAGGTCGTAAGGCGTGAGGCGAAAGTAGCGCTCGGGGCAACGGGACAGGGCCGCCAGGGCTTCGGATGGGCCGCTTTTGAAGCGTGCACCCCAGAGACGGTCGGTGGTTTGAGACATTGTTGTTTTTCCTCGTCGTTACGCGAAAGTCAGAAATTGATCTGGTGTTTTGCGAAGAGCTTCGCGGGCAAGCCTCGCTCCTACAGATCGGTGTGCCAGGCCCCGAACACTTGCCTTGAGTCGATAAAAAATCGACCGGGCGTGGTCAGGCCAAAGCAGTTTTCAAAGGGGCAGTTGCGAAGGGGCGAGAGCTGATCGAAGTGTCAGCTTTTAATAGTGCGAAATCAGTGAGTTGGCACTCAGGTACGGATTTTATTAACGGTTGCCAAGCCTTGTTTTCTGTGTTCATTATTATTGGCCAGCTATGTTTTTTGTTGTTGGACACAGATTGTTTGCTAGAGCGCCAGAGGTAAATAAGCATTATGGAAACCCCACTTTCCAATTCCGGAAACCCGCCGCCAAAACCGACTCAGCGGGCTCCATTGGCGCTCAGCGGCCTGGACTTCAAACTGCTCAAAGTGTTCAAGGCGGTGGTCGAGGCCGGTGGCTTCAGCGCTGCGCAGAACGAGCTGAATGTGGGCCTGGCCGCTATCAGCAAACAAATTTCCGACCTGGAAATCCGCATCGGCATGCGCCTGTGCACCCGTGGGCGAGAAGGCTTTCACCTGACTGAAGAAGGGCGCCTGGTGTATCAGGCGTCGATTGATTTGTTTGCCTCGGTCGATAACTTTCGCGATCGGCTTAGTTCAGCGCAGAACGAACTTATTGGTGATCTGGGTGTGGGGATTATTGATAATACGATCTCCGACCATAATTCCCCGTTAGTTGCAGCGCTTAGAAGGATTAATACCGAGTCGCCGAAAGTAAGGTTTCAACTTCAGGCCTCGCAACTGGATGAAGTAGAACGAGGGGTTGTGGAAGGGCGATTAGTTGCGGGGATTGTGCCGGTTTATCAGAAGCGTGAAGAGTTTGATTACTACACGCTTTACGAGGAACGCTCCGAGGTTTACTGCGCGGTCGGCCATCCGTTGTTCGCGGTGCCAGAAGCGGAAATCGGCAGCAACGTGCTCAAGGATTACGAGTGCGTGAACCATCGCTACGCGATCCATCGGGACAAACTCAACTTTGCCCGTTACGACAGTTTTTCAGCCTCGGCGACCCAGGTCGAAGCCGTGGCGCTGCTGATCAAGACCGGATGTTTTGTGGGTTTTCTGCCGCAGCATTACGCCGCGAATCTGGTGGCCCAGGGGCAATTCCGGGCGGTGCGCCCGGACCTTATTCATATCGTCACGCCGTTCAACCTGATACTGCGCCACAACACCGTGCGCAGTCCGCTGGTCAAGGCGTTTGCCCAGGCGTTGGGGGTCGATTTGAAAGCGCTGATTTGAACGTCAGCCACATCGATGTGTTATGGCTCTTGTTTTTTTCCGTAAAGAGCTTCCTGGAGCTTCTCAGGGAAGGCAATCAAAAAATAAATTGATAGCCCTATAAAACACACACTACCTATTATTCTGACAGCTATATAGTCGACATCTACGAAGTAAAAAACTACGGCCAGAATAATCATTGTGTGGAAACCGGCACAAGCGATGATCAATAGATATATTCGAAAGAGAATTATCATATTTTTTATTTTAACGAGGTTCATGACGCAGCCCATCCTTGTCTACCCATTGATCATGTATTCCTTTCGCGGTGATTGCATCAGCGCTACGATCCAATATAAAAGCAGGGGTAGATGTGTTTCTATATGCTCGAACATAATCCGTTCTAACGTACCTAAACAATCGCCATGAGTCAGCCTTTAACACCAATCTCCCAGCACCAACTATCGACATTCCCAAGTCAACGCTGCCGTAGGCGATGTTTCCTTCACGCTCGGAATACTTAAATGACTTGGCTATATTTTGATAAGTCTTCCTGAGCGGACCTTCTGTATCACTTCTATTCCCTAATATGTTACGTCCGTTTTCATAAATATTGTTCGCGCCGTGAGCCATCATTGGCGCCCCGAAAAAAAGGCATAACGTTCCGGCCGACCCGTAACAAACCCCAGCCCCTGTGGCTATTTGAAGTGCTCCTGCAATTGCCCCAACTCCTTTTTGTGCTATCTCCAACGCCTGACTCAGCAAGCTACTCTGTTCGCTCTTTATCGCCTTCAACCCCTGATCAGCGCTCTTCCTCCCCTGCGCCACATCATTAACAATCCCTCTCGCGTAATAAGAAACCTCACGATTGAACTGCAGACGCAACGTCCCATCCTTAATATGTCGGGCAGACAACGTACAAGCCTGACTCGTCAGACTCCCTGCGGCCTTACTCACCGCCCAATAATCACAACTATCGGGTTCGCAGCGTTCCTTTAGTTGTCCCATTCATTATTCCCCCATGAACCATGCCCACTTGTACCCGCGAGATGGTGACGCCATGTGATCTCGCGATAACGAATGGCAACGTGTTCTTGGGGTTCGGCGTCGTTCTGTAAAACAGAGTGCGGCATATCAAGTGTCAGGTCGGCAATGATGCCGCCTTCAATATCGATGGTGAAGAATTTCTCTTGAAGGCCATAGGCGGAAATTCGAAAAAAGCTGATCGAACAGTTGATCTCTTCTCTGGTTGAAAGGGCTTGGGCGAGCAAAGGCGACGACTTGTCAACGTTCTTGGTGATGATGAGCGGGCTGTGTGTTGGCTTATTAATATTTCCGATATTGGACATGTTATGGCTGTACGAAAGCACCATGATTTCATCGGTGTGTCCCGCCTGACATTTATTACCAATAGACTCCTGGGTTGAACAGCCCGCTGAAATCAGTCCCTGAGACTTACCATTGATACTCATGTAACCGTGATTCGCCATTTACCTGCCACTCCTGTTTGTCGGCGAGGCACTTTATGGCAAACGTCTCACGGGTAATGTAGGGGGATTCCGCATAGCTTGTAGGAAGGGAGTATTTTTCTGGACCTGCTGGCCTAGAGCAGTCGCAGCCACATCGCACACCGCCGTTCCTCAGGCAAACCGTGGTCGATTTCCTGCCTCAAAATCGCCAATAACCGTGGACTCGTTTCAGCAGCGCTCAATGTTTCAAAGCCGGACCGTTGATAAAACGGTGCATTCCACGGCACGTCGCGAAACGTGGTCAGGGTCAGACCGTCGAGTTCTCGTTCACGGGAATACTCAATTGCCGCTAACAGTAACTTTCGACCGATGCCCTGGCCCTGAAAGGGTTGGCTGACGGACAGTTCCTGAATATGCAGTTGGTTGTCGACTTGTTCGGCACTGAGAAATCCCGCAAGTACCCCATCGGGTAATTCGGCGACCCAAATATCCTGAGTTTCGATGGCGTGCAGATGTTGCCGGGCGCCGGTCACGGGGGCGTCGGCGAGCCAGGCGAGTGAAGGGTCGGTGCGAAACTATGCGGCCGCTGATCGTTCGATGGCGGGGAGGGCGTTGGCGTCAACAGGTTGGGCACGGCGCAGGGTGATGGTCATGATGATCGTGTGGAGCTGCCGAAGGCTGCGATCTTTTGATCTTAAAGGCAAAGTCAAAAGATCGCAGCCTTCGGCAGCTCCTGCGGGGTCATGCGTCAAGGTTTGAGATGCAGCAACACATAATCATTTTTATCGAAACGACCGATCAACGCGGGTTCCAGCGAACCCAGCGAAGTGCCTTTCAGGACTTTGTAGTCACTCTGATCCAGCATTACCCAAACCGGCGCCTTGATGGTTTCCAGTTCCTGAACCGATTCGGTGAACACCGGTTGTAAATCCTGCTCGATATTGACCATGAACTTGATCGCCTTGGCGTCTTTGCCCATGCCGAACAGCACCAGCGGCGCCGCGTCTTGTTGAACCTTGGCGAAGGCTGCGCGACTGAAACTGCGCGTGTCGTAGAGCTGTCGTTCCACCGGTTCGACCACCAGGATGTACACCGACCACAACCCCAGCACCGCACACAACGTCAATACCTGCGCCCGCCAGGCCGGCCGGAAAAACGCGGCCAAAGCGACCGCTTGCAACACGCCGAGCAGGATCAATATTGGTGTCAGCGAGGTCAGCATGTCGGGAAAACGCCGCTGGCCAGCCAACAAACCGATTATCAACAGCCCCGGGATCACCAGCCACAACCCTTGCATCACACCGCGCAACAGGCCAAACAACCGACCGTGGATCACCTGGAACGGATACGCCGCAATGATCGCCGCCATAGGCAACATCGGCAGTAGGTATCGAGCCTTTTTTGCCTGGGGAATCGACAGCCCGAGCATCACGACCAACCCGGCCGCCGCGCAGTACTGCACCAGCCGCAGCGACTGTCCGGCATCACGTGGATTGGTCAGAAAGATCGCCGCCAGCGCCAACAATCCCAGCGGATACGCCAGCGCATAGTTGCCCATGGAACTGGTGAAGTAATACAGCGAACCGCTGACACCTTCACTGCCGTCCATGCGTCCCATGAACTGCATGCGAATCACGTCTTGCATAAAGGCCGGGCCACCACTGGCCTTGGCCAGCAGCAACAGCAAACCGATGCACAGCACCAGCAATCCAGCGGCGACCAACCCGAACGCCAACAGCCGGTGCCACTGGCGATTGAGCAGGAAATAACTGCACAGCATGCCAGTCGGCACCACCAGCCCAATTGGCCCACGGATCCCGAAACCCAGCAGCAACAAGGCAAAGATCAACAACCAGCGGCGTGGCGCGCCAAAGTGGTCGGCGGCGTAAGCCAGGTAAAACACCGCAAACGCCACCGCCGCGAGCATCAAATCCAGGGACACGGCGCGGGTTTCGGTGATGAAGGTGTTGGTCAGCAACAGCAGGGCAATGCTCAGTAACGCCCAGCGCGTGGAGTAGGGCGCCAGCAGGCGGTACATCAACGTGACGATCACCGCGCCAGCCAGCGCACTCGGCAACCAGGCACTGAAAGCGTTCACCTGCCCGAATGGCAGCGACAGCAACCAGACAAACAGCGTGCTCAGTGCCGAATAGTCGGCATAGGGCTGGCCATAGGTGGTCGGGAACACCGTCGGCCCGTGGCGCAGCATTTCCTGGGCGAACAGCACGAACCGCGAATCGAAACCGATCGCGGCCTGCTGATAAACCCCGGCCATGAACAACAACAGCGCCAACAGCCCCACGCCGAGGGACTGTCGACGGACAGTGTCATTCACGCTCAGGCAACCGACGAAATGGCAGACCATTGCTGATACGGAATCGGCAGGTTGCGCGATTCACCACGACCCATCGGGAAGTACAGAAACCCGGCGCGCGACAGACGCTCGGCGTCATACAGGTTGCGCCCGTCGAAGATTACCGGCGCGGCCAGGCGCTGGCGAATCAGGTCGAAATCCGGTGCCTTGAACTGCTGCCACTCGGTGCAGATGATCAGCGCATCGGCGCCGGCCAATACCGATTCCGGGGTGCCCATCAGCATCAGTTTCGATTCGTCCGGGTACAGATGCTGGGTTTCCTGCATCGCTTCCGGGTCGAACGCCCGCACATTGGCACCGGCCGCCCACAACGATTCCAGCAACACCCGGCTCGGCGCATCGCGCATGTCATCGGTATTCGGCTTGAACGCCAGACCCCACACGGCAAAGGTCTTGCCGGCCAGGTCGCCCTTGTAGAACGCTTTCACGCGCTCGAACAGTTTGTGTTTCTGCCGTTGGTTGATCGCTTCCACCGCTTGCAGCAAGTCGCTGGAGCAGTGCGCCTCTTCGGCGCTGTGGATCAACGCGCGCATGTCCTTGGGAAAGCACGAACCGCCATAACCGCAGCCCGGGTAGATGAAGTGGTAGCCGATGCGCGAGTCCGCGCCGATGCCCAGGCGCACGGACTCGATATCGGCCCCTAAGTGCTCGGCCAGTTCGGCAATCTGGTTGATGAAGCTGATCTTGGTCGCCAGCATGCAGTTGGCGGCGTACTTGGTCAGCTCGGCGCTGCGCAGGTCCATGAACATGATGCGGTCGTGATTGCGGTTGAACGGCGCGTAGAGATCGCGCATCACCTCGCGCACTTCGTCACGCTCGCAGCCGATGATGATGCGGTCTGGGCGCCGGCAGTCAGCCACTGCCGAACCTTCCTTGAGAAACTCGGGGTTGGAGACGATATCGAACTGCAACAGCCGATTGGCTTCCAGAAGCCTGCGCTCGATGTGAGCACGCAAGGTGTCGCCAGTGCCCACCGGCACCGTGGATTTCTCCACCAGAATTACCGGTTGCTCACGATGACGGGCCACCGCATCACCGACCGACAGCACGTATTTCAGGTCGGCCGAGCCGTCCTCGCTCGACGGCGTGCCCACGGCGATGAACAACACCTCGCCATGCTGCACGGCCAGCTTCTCGTCGGTGGTGAACTGCAGGCGCTTGGCCTCAAGGCTTTCCCTGACCAGACTGGCCAGCCCCGGTTCGAAGATGCTGACATGGCCCTGCTGGAGCAATTCGACTTTTTTGGCATCGATGTCCATGCAGATCACATCGTGGCCGACTTCAGCCAGAACGGCAGCCTGTACCAGGCCAACGTAACCACTACCAAATACACTGATTTTCATGGGTCATTCCTGAGAACGGAGACGCGAGCAGGTCGAGAGTTGATGGTGATGACACCCAGGATGACCAGGGCCACCCCGAGGCTTTTTGCGAGACTGAAATGTTCGTTGAACGCCGGCAGGCTGGCGGCCAGCAGGTACACCAGCGCGTAGCTGATGCTTAGCAGCGAATAGGCGCGACCCAGCGGCACGTCGCGCAGGGCGAGTAGCCAACTGAGCATCGACAGGGCGTAGGCGAAGATTGCCGCCAGCACCACGCCGATGGCGGTCAGATCGACGCTGCCATCGCGCAACACGGTCAGCCACTGATCGGGTTGCGGCAGGCGGCTCATGCTCCAGCGCATGCCCAGTTGCGCAGCGCTGGCCAGGGTTACGCTGCCCAGGGCAAAGGTGATTCCACGGCGCATGCTCATGCGTGTTGCCCCAGCAAAACCACGCCGCCGATCACCAGCGCGACACCGAGCCAATGACGCCGGTCGACGGGTTCGTGAAAGATGAAGCGCGCGACCAAGGTGATCAGCACGAAATTGAGGCTCAACATCGGGTAGGCGATACCGACTTCCAGGCGTTGCAACACCAGCAACCAGACCAAAAGCCCGAGGCCGAGAGAGAACAACGCCAGCCACAGCCACGGCGAACGCAGTTTCTCGCCCCAGCCTGTGTCCCTACCGCGCCAGCTCTCCACGGCGTATTTCTGGGCGATCTGGCCCAGGCACGTCAGCAGGCACGCGGTCAGCAACAAAAGCAGGCTCATGCCGCGTCCTTGGGGATGATCAGAATCACCAGGTTGCCTTGCTCATAACGCTTGCCCTCTTTAGGCAGCAGATCCACTTCCTGCAGTTCGTCGTCACCCTTGACCCGCATGACCACGCCCACGGAACCCTGCTTGCGAGCATCGCGCATCCACTGTTGCACTTTGTCGAGGTTGATCCGCCGATTGCGCGATTCGGGAAAATTAAGGCCGTATTTCAGCTCGCCGACAGTGTTGAACAACCCCACTTGCGCTGTTTTCAGGCGCCAGGCCAGGGCCGAAGCAGCGCCGAGGTCGTTGCTCATCAGCTGGCTGGTCTGGCTGAGTTCCTCGGCGTGTTCGAGGATGAATTGGTCAGGGGTCTTGTTCGCCACCACCGAGTTGGGCAGCCCCGACGGAATCAGACCGATGAACAGCAAGCTGCCGAACGCCGGTGCCGCCCAGCATTGCAGGGGCCGGAAGGCTTGCAGCAGGTTGGCCATGATCCAGCCGATCAGCGCGATAAATACCAGCACCAGATTGTGCAGTTCGAGTTCGTAGAGCGGCTTTTTCAGTTGCAGGTAAACCAGCGCCAAAAGCACCGTGAGGCCCAGCACCAGATTCAGCAGGCCGTTCAGTCCCAGCGCCCGGCCTTGCTCAAGGCGCAAACGGTCGGCCACCGCATTGCCCAGCAACAGGGCCAAAGGCAGCAGGCACGGCAGGATGTAAGTCGGCAATTTGCCGTTGCTGAAGCTGAAGAAAATCAGCGGCATCAACAGCCACAACAGCAGGAAGACCATGCTCGCCTGGCGTCGCGAGTCCCAGGCCTGCTTAAACGCAGTCGGCAGCAACACCGCCCACGGCAAGCTGAACGCCACCAGCAGTGGCAAGTAAAACCACCACGGCGCGTCATGCTGGGCATCGTCGCCGGCAAACCGCCGAATATGCTCGTGCCAGAAGAAGAACCGCCAGTAATCGGGCTCCTGGGCATGCACGGCCAAGGCCCACGGCAGGCTGACCGCGATGGCCACGACGATCGCGAGCGGGCCGTAGACCAACAGTTCACGCCAGCGCTTTTGCCAGAGCATCCATGGCAGCGCGACCAGCACCGGCAACACCCAGGCCAGAAAGCCCTTGGTCATGAAGCCCATGCCGCAGGCCAGTCCCAACGCGGCCCAACTCAATAGCCGCTGGCCACGGGTGATGCTGTCGAGCGCAAACCACAGCGCCACCAGACTCAAATTGACCCAGAGCGTGAATTGCGGATCGAGGTTGGCATAACCCGCCTGGCCGGCGACCACGGTGAAACTCATGTACAGCAACGCGCAGGCAAAACTTTTGCGCGGGTCGTTCCATAAACGGCGGGCGATCAGGTAGCAGAGCAACACGCTCAGCCCGGTGCTCAGGGCCGAGGCGAACCGCACGCCGAACAGGTTCTCGCCAAACACGGCCTGCCCGAGGGCAATCATCCAGTAGCCGGCCACCGGTTTTTCGAAGTAGCGCACGCCCATGAAATGCGGCGACACCCAGTTGCCGCTCAGGAGCATGTCCTGGCTGATCTGGGCGTAGCGGGTTTCATCGGGAATCCACAGGCCATGGGTGCCCAATGGCAGCAAGTAGGCCAGCAACATGACGACCAGCAACACCGGCAGGGCCCAGCGTTTACTCATGCGCCTTGCACTCCCAGCCAGCCTTCGCGGCCATCGAGGGCGCCGCGTACCACACGCCCGGCCGGCAGGCTGGCGAATGACTCGGGCAACAAGTCGCCCAAGGGTTTGAAACAGATGTCACGCTGGCGCGCATCGGCCAGCAGCTGACGAAATTCGTTAGCCATGAGAATCCCTTCTACTTCGGCGTGGATTGTGTAGACGTTGAGTTTTTCAGGGGTGAAGCGGTCGAGAATGAAAGCGTTGAAATCCTTGGCAGCCACGGTTGGCCCGACCACCTCATCGAACGTCGGTAAATCCACCGGGATTTGCGGCGCGCCCAACAGGCCATTGGCCAAAGTCGGCTGGAATAGGCTCTGGCCCCGGCAATCGCTGTTGTAGCGAAAGCCGAACGCCTGCTTGGCTTCGATCACGCGCTCGTCCGCCCGCCAACCGGCGGAGGCCGAGCAGTCGACCTTTTCCCCGAGGATGTCACTAAGGCTGTCGACGCCCCGGCGAATCTGCTCGATCAGTTGCGCATCGCTCCAGCGCCCGGCATTGGCTTGCCAGCCGTGGTGGTCCCAGGCGTGCAGGCCGACTTCATGACCGGCTGCCTTGGCCTGACGCATCAGGTGCCCGAGGTCGCGACCGATGGCTTTGCCCGGCCAGGCAGTCCCCGCCAGCAAAATGTCCCAACCATACAGGCCAGCGGCGTTGGAACGCAGCATTTTCCAGAGAAATTGCGGGCGGATGAGGCGCCACAAATGGCGCCCCATGTTGTCCGGCCCGACGCTGAAGAAAAACGTCGCCTTGACCTGGGCCTCATCGAGGATTTCCAGCAACCGGGGCACACCGTCACGAGTGCCTCGGTAGGTGTCGACATCGATTCGAAGGCCTGCCTGCATCAGTGCTTGTCCGCGATTTCGAGCATGGCTTCACGCAAGAAGAAGTCCAGCGTGTTGCCGATGGTCTCGCTCATCTCAACGGTCGGCGTCCAGTCCAGCAGGCGCTTGGCGTTATCGATGCTCGGTTTACGGTGCGATACGTCCTGGTAACCGGTGCCGTAGAACGCCTTGCTTTCCACGTCGCGGAAACCGGCGAACGGCGGGAAGTTGTTGCGCAGCGGATGCGCTTCGAACTGACGCAGCAGCTCTTCGCCCAACTGGCGGATGCTGGCTTCGTTGTCCGGGTTACCGATGTTGATGATCTGGCCGTTGCACACGTCATTGTCGTTGTCGATGATCCGCGCCAGTGCCTCGACGCCGTCAGCGATGTCAGTAAAGCAGCGTTTTTGCTCGCCGCCATCGAACAGGCGAATCGGCGTGCCTTCCACCAGGTTCAGGATCAGTTGGGTGATGGCGCGGGAACTGCCGATCCGTGCCGAGTCCAGACGGTCCAGGCGCGGCCCCATCCAGTTGAAAGGACGGAACAGGGTGAAGTTCAGGCCTTTCTGGCCGTAGGCCCAGATCACGCGGTCGAGCAGTTGCTTGGAGACCGAGTAGATCCAGCGTTGTTTGTTGATCGGGCCAAGGACCAGGTTCGAGGTGTCTTCGTCGAAACGCGCGTCCTGGCACATGCCATAGACTTCGGAGGTCGACGGGAAGATCACGCGTTTGTTGTACTTGACGCAGTAGCGCACCAGTTTCAGGTTTTCTTCGAAATCCAGTTCGAACACGCGCAACGGGTTGCGGGTGTATTCGATTGGCGTGGCGATGGCCACCAGCGGCAGGACCACGTCGCACTTCTTGATGTGGTACTCGATCCACTCGGAGTGAATGCTGATGTCGCCTTCGACGAAGTGGAAATTCGGATGGCTGCGCAGACGCTCGATGGCGTCGGAGCCGATGTCCAGGCCATAGACTTCATAGCGGTCGTCACGCAACAGACGCTCGGACAAGTGATTGCCGATAAAGCCGTTGACGCCGAGGATCAGCACGCGAGTGCGGCGGGGTTTGCGACCGGATTCAGCACCACGCAATACCGAACCGTCTACCAGACCGAGCTCATTGGCCAGTTGCGGCCCGCTCAGGTACAAACCGTTGTCATTGCGCTGACCGGCAGTGATCACCAGCGAGTCTTCGCCACACGCAATGCGCAGCGGATCGACGCTGATCACACGGCCCGGGGCCTGGCCTTCATTGCCTTTTGCAACTTGCGCGCCCCAGACAATCAGCTTGTGCTCGCCGACGTCGCAGAACGCGCCCGGATACGGTTGGGTGACGGCGCGCACCAGGTTGAACAGTTCTTCCGCCGGTTTTTTCCAGACCAGTTTGCCGTCTGCGGGGGTACGACGGCCAAACACGCTGGCCTTGGATTCGTCTTGCGGGGTTTCTGTGACTTTGCCTTGCAGCAACGCCGGCAGGGTGTCGCGCAGCAACGAACTGGCGGCGTCGCGCAACTTGGCGTGCAGGCTCAGGGCGGTGTCGGAGCGCTCGATCCCGACCCTTTGCTGGGCAAGGATGGCGCCGGCATCGGCACGCTTGACCATGCGGTGCAGGGTCACGCCGGTTTCGGTTTCGCCATTCACCAGCACCCAGTTGGCCGGGGCGCGACCGCGATAGAGCGGCAACAGCGAGCCGTGCAGGTTGAACGCACCTTTGCTCGCGGTGGCCAGCAGTGGCTCGCTCAGCAGGTTGCGATAGTAGAACGAGAAAATGTAGTCCGGGTTGAGCTTGCTGATGCGCTCGATCCACAGCGGATGGTTGGCATCTTCCGGGGCGTGCACCGGAATGCCGTTAGTGGCGCACAGTTGTGCGACGGAGCCGTAGAAGGCGTTTTCCTTCGGGTCATCGGCGTGGGTGAACACGGCCGCAATCTCATAACCTGCGCCGAGCAGGGCGTCGATGCCGGCACAGCCGATATCGTGATAGGCGAAGACAACAGCTTTTTTGCTCATGAGAGAACCTGTTCTGGAGAAGTGGAAGTGAGACCGTCGACCGTGACAACGGGAGCAGGAGGGGCGGGTTGGCTACGCAAGACTTTTTCGATAAAGAACCGTGGGCGCGCGCGGACATCGCTGTACATGCGGCCCAGGTATTCACCCAGCAGGCCCATGCCGATGAATTGCCCGCCGGTGAAGACGAACAGCACCGCGAACAGCACGAACATGCCGTCGCCGGCCCATTCAGAGCCGAATGCCAGACGCAACACGATCAGCGCCATCGCGAACAACACGCCAAGGCCCGCCATGGTGAAACCGACGATGCTGAGCAGGCGTAGCGGGGTGGTGGTCATGCAAGTGATCAGGTCGAACATCAGGTTGACCAGGCGCATCGGGCTGTACTTGGATTCGCCGTGCTCGCGCTCGGCGTGGGTCACGAGGATTTCCGTGGTGTGGCGGGCGAAGCTGTTGGCCAGGATCGGAATGAAGGTGCTGCGTTCGCGGCAGGCAAGCATCGCGTCGACGATGGTGCGGCGGTAGGCGCGGAGCATGCAGCCGTAGTCGCTCATGGCCACGCCGGTGGAGCGCTGCACGGCGAGGTTGATCAGTTTCGACGGCCAGCGGCGCAGGGCCGAGTCCTGGCGGTTGTTGCGCACGGTGGCGACCACGTCGTAGCCGAGTTCGGCCTGGGCCACCAGACGCGGGATTTCTTCCGGCGGGTTCTGCAGGTCGGCGTCGAGGGTGATCACCACGTCGCCTTTGCACTGTTCGAAACCGGCCATGATTGCCGCGTGCTGGCCGTAGTTGCGGTTGAGAATGACCGCGACCACTCGGCTGCCCTCACGATTTGCGGCGTCTTCGAGGATCTGTGCCGACTCATCACGGCTGCCGTCGTCGACCAGCACGATTTCGTACTCGTGGTGCAATTGGGCGCAGGCCGCTTCGGTGCGCCGCAGCAACTCGGGCAGGCTTTCTTCTTCGTTGTAGACCGGGATAACGATCGACACGCAGTGGATTGGATAAGGTTTCAAAGGCTTCTGTCCGTAATGTTGGCGATGGCTCCGACGACTCGTTCAACGTCGTCGGTGGTCATGTCGGGGAACAACGGGATCGAACACAGCCGCGCCGAGTTCCATTCGGTATTGGGCAGGTAGATGTCCGGGAAACGCTGGCGGTAGTAGGTGTGCAGGTGGGTGGCGATGAAGTGGATGCCGGTGCCGATGTTCTGCTCCTGCAAGGCTTTCATGAACGCTTCGCGGTCGAGGCCGCAGCGATCGGCATCGATGCGCAGGATGAACAGGTGCCAGGCGTGCTGCTGCGCGTACGCCGGGATCGTCAGCGGCTGCACTGGCAGACCTTCGAGCTGTTGCAGGTAGGTCTGGGCCAGTTGCGTGCGCTTGGCATTGATCTCGTCCAGGCGCTCCAGTTGCACTAGGGCGATGGCGGCGTTGATGTCGGCCAGGTTGTACTTGAAGCCGGGCTCGATGACCTGCGCCTGGGGTTTGCGGCCACCGGTCAGGCGGTCGTAGGCGTCAACGCCCAAACCGTGAAACTTGAGCATGCGCACGCGGCTGGCCAGCGCTTCATCGTCGCTGACAAACATCGCGCCTTCGGCGCAGGTCATGTTCTTGATCGCGTGGAACGAGAAAATCGCCGTGCCTTGGGCGCCGACGTGGCGACCTTTGTAAAACGTACCCGCCGCGTGGGCCGCGTCTTCGATCACGGCAATCCCGTGTTTGTCGGCCAGCGCATAGAGCGGATCGAGATCGAACGCCGCACCGGCGTAATGCACCGGGATGATGGCTTTGGTCCGGGGAGTGATTGCCGCTTCGATGCTGTCCAGATCGGTCATCAGGGTGTCGCGATCAACATCGACAAACACCGGTGTCGCGCCCAACAGGCAGATCATGTTGGCGGTGGACACCCAGGTCTGCGACGGGGTGATGACTTCATCCCCGGGACCGATGCCCAAGGCCAGCAAAGTGATGTGCATACCCCCGGTGGCCGAGGACAATGCCACGGCATGTTTGCAACCGACATAGTTGGCGAAGTGCTCTTCCAACGCCTGGTTTTTTGGCCCGGTGGTGATCCAGCCAGAGCGCAATACTTGCTCTACGGCTGCAATTTCTTCATCGCCGATACTGGGGCGCGAGAAGGGGAGAAAAGCCTGACTCATGGGGACCTCGGGGCTGGCACAACAATGAAATTTTGGCTGCAAGGATTGGATCCACACCGAAGCGTAGACGCTAAAAAACAAAGCGCATCAATGAGTTGCTACATAAATATTACAAAATGCTTAGGTTGACTTTTGGCGGCGGCCTCGTCAGGTTGTGCTGACTGATTGCTGGCGGCCTGTTTGAATTAGAGTAGGCTCGAAAATGTGAAAGGGACATGAAAAACCGGTCGGCGAATCGTTTATCTGAAGTTCAGACAGCTAGAGTTCAGACTTCGACCGTTTATCGCGTTAATCCCAACGTTTGCTACTCCTTACAGCAAGTAGCCGAACTCTTTAGTTGTTGTGTTGAACCGTTTTCATTCAAGGCTTTTTCGTTTGATTGACTTATCCGTTAATGAATCCAGGGCTGCAAAAGCCAACCCGTTGACCCTGTATCTGGCGCGACTGGCGCCGTCCAGCCAACTGACCATGCGCTACGTGTTACAGGACGCGGCCGATCGCCTGGGCTTCGAAGACATGAACATCGAGGAGATTCCCTGGCACGAACTCCAGCCCGAAGATGTCGTTGCGTTAGTCGCCGCTTTGCGCACTGACGGTTACGCGCCGAATACCTCTTCGCTGTATGTGAACGCGGTGCGTGGGGTCATGAATGAAGCCTGGCGAATGAGCCTGATCAGCCAGGAACACTTGCTGAAGATGCGCTCGGTCAAAGGCATTGCCGGCACGCGGCTGTCTCAGGGACGTAATCTCAAGCGCACGTTGATTCAGGAATTGATGGAAGTCTGCGCGGCGGATCCGCGACCACAAGGCCTGCGGGACGCGGCGATCATCGCGGTGTTGTACGGTTCGGGCATGCGCAAGTCGGAGTCGGTGAACCTGGACTTGAACCAGGTGGACTTCAACGAGCGCAGCCTGCAAGTCACCGCCAAAGGCAACAAACAGTTGATCAAGTACGCGCCGGCCTGGGCCTTTGCCAAACTGGACGCGTGGCTGGAACTGCGCCGTTCGCAGTTGGGAGAAGGGCAGGAGGACGATCCGTTCCTGTTCAACCGTATCCGTCGCGGCAGCCACATTACCCGCGAGCGCATCACTAAGCATGCGATCTACTACATCGCGCGGCAGCGCGGCGCGCAGGTCGGGGTGAAGATTATGCCCCACGACTTCCGCCGCTCGTTTATCACTCGCGTGATTGAAGAACACGACCTGTCGATCGCGCAGAAACTGGCGCACCACAGCAACATCCAGACTACGGCCAACTATGACGTGCGCGATGACAATGAACGGCGGCGGGCGGTGGATCGTTTCGATTTGTGAAGGCTGTCAGTCGTTCAGCACATGGGCGTTGCCGAGCGTGGTGACGTGAACCGCGCTGCCGGCGGGTGGCGCGTGCATGCCGGAACTGCGCACCAGCAACGATCGGCCCGGTTCGAACTCGCCGGGCAGTAGCTCCACGGTCAAGGTGCAGGTGTTGCCACCAAAATCGCGTTCGGTGACGACCCCCGGACAACCGTGGGCATCTGTCACCGAATCGCCGATCTGTAATTGCTCGGGCCGCAGCATGATCTGCACCGAGCCGTTTCTGTCCTGATCGTTGACCGGTATCCGGCCCAGGTCGCAATGGGCCCAACCGGCCTCGATTCGCGCCGGCATGACCACGGCATCGCCAAGAAATAGCGCGGTTTGCTCGTCGTCGGGGTAGCGGTACAAATCCATCGGATGCCCCGACTGCACCAACCGACCCTGGCGCATCACCGCGAGTTGATCCGCGAACGACAACGCCTCGCTCTGATCGTGGGTCACCAGAATAGTGGTGACGCCAGCTGTTTCCAGCAGTCGCGCGACCATCTTGCGCATGGCCGCGCGCAAGCCGGTGTCGAGGGCCGAGAACGGTTCATCCAGCAGCATCAAACGCGGTTGTTGCGCCAGCGCCCGGGCCAGGGCCACCCGTTGCTGCTGGCCGCCGGACAGTTCATGGGGCCAACGCTTGGCCATGTTCGCGTCCAGATTGACGCTGTCCATCAACTCGGCGATGCGTTGATGCCGGGCCGGGCCTTTGTCGGTTAAACCGAAGCCGATGTTGGCGGCCACGGTCATGTGCGGAAACAAGGCGCCGTCCTGAGGCACGTAACCGATCAAACGCTGGTGCGCCGGCACCGAGTGCGTGCTGTCCACCAGAGTCTGGCCGTTGAGCGAGAGGCTGCCGGTATCGGGGAATTCAAAACCGGCGATCATCCGCAACAAGGTGGTTTTGCCCGAGCCGGACGGGCCGACGATCACCGTGCGGCTGCCGGTGGGCACCGACAGGCTGATGTTCTCCAGGGCTTGCTGGGCGCCGAAGGATTTGTAGATCGAGTTCAGTTCGAGGGCGTTCATCGGCCAGCCGTGCGTTTGGATTGGTGATAGAGAAGTCCGGTCAACGGCAGTGACAGCAGGATCATGATCAGCGCGTAAGGCGCAGCCGCCGCATAGTCGATTTCGCTGGTCAGGGCCCAGAAACCGGTGGCCAGGGTTCGCGTGCCGTTGGGCGCCAGCAGCAGGGTGGCGGTCAACTCATTGGTGATCGCCAGAAACACCAGCGCAGCGCCCGCCGCCGCACCCGGTGCGGCCAGGCGCAAAGTGATCAGCCATAGCGCGCGACCGGGGGAACGCCCGAGGCTGCGGGCCATGTTTTCCAGCTCGACCGGGGCCTGGGCGATGCCGGCGCGCAAACTCACCAGCGCTCGCGGCAGGAACATCAGCAAATACGCGAGCAGCACGGTGATGGTGGTCTGGTAGATCGGCCGGGCGAAGTGAATCGTCACCGTGACCAACGCCAGGGCCACGACGATGCCGGGCAATGAACTGGTGATGTAGTTGCAGCTTTCCAGCACCCGTTGCAGACGCCCCGGCGAGCGAATCGACAGCCAGGCAATCGGGATCGCGGCGCAGGTGGTCAGGGCGGCGCCGGCAAGCCCGAGCAGCAAAGTCTGCTCCAGGGCTGGCAGCAATTCGTCCCATTGCCAGACTTCGCTGCCCCCGGCGATCAGCCATTTACCCAAGGTAATCAGCGGCACGCCGAGCGCCAGCAGGCAGGTGACGATTTGCAGGGTGAGGGCGAGCCGGGTTGTGTTGCCGTCCAACAGGACGATCCGCTGCTCCCGTGCACTGCCCGAGCCAACACGGGCATAACGCGCACTGCCACGCGCCGCCGACTCGACAGTCAACATGGCCAGGCAACACAACGCCAAAACCCCGGCCAGCATGTGCGCGGCCGGGCCGTTAAAAGTCGATTTGAACTGATCGAAAATCGCCGTGGTGAAGGTGTCGAAACGGATCATCGCGTACAGGCCGTATTCCGCCAGCAGGTGCAGACCGACCAGCAAGGCACCGCCGCAAATGGCCAGGCGCAGTTGCGGCAACACCACCCGGAAAAACACCGCCCAGGGCTTGAGACCCAGGGATTCGGCAACGTCTTCGATGGCCGGATCAAGCCGACGCAATGTCGCGGCCACCGGCAGATAAAGGAACGGGAAATACGCGATCACCGACACCAGGACACCGGCCGGTAACCCATGAATCGATGGCACCAGGCTGACCCAGGCGTAACTGTGCACGAACGCCGGCACCGCCAGCGGCGCGGTCGCCAACAACGACCATGCGCGTCGCCCCGGCAGGTTGGTGCGTTCGGTCAGCCACGCCAGCGCCACACCCAACGCGATGCACAAGGGCAGGGTGATCACCACCAGCAACACGGTGTTGATCAGCAATTCGCCGACCCGTGGCCGGAACACCAGCTTCTCGATACCGGCCCAACCGGTTTGCCAGGACACGCCAATCACAAAGGCAATCGGCAACAGCGCCAGCAACGACACCAGCACCGACAAACCCGTCACCCACGCGCCACCGCGGCCGACAAACAAACCGCGGGAGCGTCGCAGTGAATTCGCGGGTATCGCCGAAGCGACACCCGACGGCAGGGTTTCAGGCATCAATTAGAGCAGTCCGGCCTGGGTCATCAGTTCCACCGCTTTTTTGCTGTCGAGCTTGGAGGCATCGACGGTCGGTGCATCGAGTTGCGCCAGCGGCACCAGTTTCGGGTTGGATTCGGCATTCACGCCCACGGCGTATTCGAACGAGTTGCCGTTTTTCAGCACCGCCTGGCCGTCCTTGCCGGTCACCCACTTCAGGAAGGCCTGGGCCTGATCCTTGTGTTTGCTGGAAGCCAGCACGCCGCCACCGGAAATACTGACAAACGCGCCCGGATCCTTGTGCTTGAAGTAGTGCAGCTCGGTGTTCTTGCTGTTTTCGCCGGTCTTGGCCTGATCGCCGAAGCGGTAGTAGTGGTAGATCACACCGCTGTCGATCTGCCCGGCGTTCACCGCTTTCAACACCGCGCTGTTGCCACGGTACGCCGTGGAATTGGTTTTCATCGCCTTCAGCCAATCGAGGGTGGCGGCTTCGCCCTTGAGTTCGAGCACGGCGGCGACGATCGCCTGGAAGTCCGCGCCGCCCGGCGAAGCGCCCCAGCGACCTTTCCAGTTTGGCGAGGCAAGATCCAGCAGCGACTTGGGCAGATCGGCTTCCTTCAGTTTGCTCGGGTTGTAGACAAACACTGTGGAGCGCGCGGCGATGCCGACCCATTTACCGTGGGCCGGACGGTACGGCGCGCCGACTTGCTCCAGGGTTGCGGGTGCCACCGGGGCGAACAGTCCGGCGTTATCCACCAACACCATGGCTGGCGAGTTCTCGGTCAGGAACACATCCGCTGGCGAGGCCGTGCCTTCCTGGACGATCTGGTTGCCCATTTCGGTGTCGTCGCCATTGCGCACGGTGACCTTGATGCCGGTCTCCTTGGTGAAGCCTTCGATCCAGGATTTGGTCAGGCTTTCGTGCTGCGCGTTGTAAACCACGATGCCGTCGGCGTCGGCGGCATACACGTGCCCGGCGCTGACCAGTGCGGCGGTCAGCAGTGCGGTTTTAAGAAACGAAGGGATACGGGAAGTCATGCGATGCGTGCTCCTGTTTTTTTTGATTTTTGCCTGCGCCGTCCACCGTGTTGACGAGGAAGGTTCTCAATAACTGTAGATCAATAGGAATCATTTGCATGTTTGAGGCGCGGCGAATGTAGAGCGCGGAATGAGAAAAAAACGTTAAAAAAATAGTGAATTCGTGTGATTGGCTACAGAGGCGCGACCGGCACAAAACCCTGTGGGAGCGAGCCTGCTCGCGAAAGCGTCGTGTCAGTCAACATGGATGTTGAATGTGATGGCCTCTTCGCGAGCAGGCTCGCTCCCACAGAGGGAAATTATCGGTGATCTCAGGACTGCGGGATGAACGCCACGCTCTGGTCCTCGCGTCCATGGAACATCCGCTCGCCATTGGTGGGCGTGGTGGTAATCACCTGATGGTCAACACTCAAGTAGTTCAGCGGCAGCGCATCGCCATTGCGGTAGTGCGCCACGATGATGGTGCGCTGCGGATCCCAATGCTGTCCGCTGGTGGTGTCCAGCCACGTCATCAACGCGGCGCTGTCGCCGCTGCGTGGGAAGTCCTGGTTTTCCTGCACGTAGTAAAACGGCGCACCGCCGGTTTGCAGGTACATCGGCACTTTGTTATCGACTTCGATCATGACCATGCGCCAGTCCTTCAGCGGTGCACGCTTGCTGGCTTCCAGCCTGACCGTCTCACCGAACTGGATCACGCCGCCACCGCCATTGGTCCACGGGTAGAGCACGCCCAGCACCGCGAGCAACAGCAGCGTCGCGGCACCAAATCCGATCTTCCAGCCACGGCTCACCGGGTTGCGTTGGGTGATCCACCAGGCCCCGAGCAATTGCGCAAATGGCACCAAGGGCAACACGTAGTAACTGCGTCGGCTGCCACTGGCGGTGAAGAACAGCATCAGCAACCCCAGGCCCCAGATCAGCCAGCGGGTATTCGGTTCGACGCTGCGCCAGCGCCGTACCGCGACCCACAACGCGATGATCCAGACAGGCGCCCAAGGCAGGGTGTAGACCGGCAGGTAAATCAGGTAGGTGTAAATCGGCCCGATGTTGTCGAACGGCTGGAAAAACCGCACGACGTTTTCCCGCAGCACCAGGCCCAGGCCGCTTTCGCCATAGGTCGGCGCGCCGTAGAAATTCGACAGGATAAACGGCGTCATGTAGAACCCGCCGGCGATCAGCAGCGCCAGGCACATTCGCAGATTCAGATGGCGTTTCCAGCGACCGTCCTGCAACAGATGCGGCAACAGCAGCAAGCCCGGCAGGATGAAACCGATCAGGCCTTTGAACAGCGAGGTCAGCGACAGCAGCAGGAAAAACCCGAGGTAACGGCCGAGGCGTGTGTCATCCGGTCCGCGCCAGTACCACCAGACGGCGGCGAGTACACCGCAGACGGTGAGGATGTCGGCCGTGGCGACCCGTGCCCAGAACACGAAATAGAAGGTAGTCGCCAGCATCCAGCCGGCAACCAGCCCGGTGCCTTTGCGGAATAATTGCTCGCCCAGCGAATACACCAGCCACACGCTCAACCAAGCCGAGATCACCGAGGGCAGGCGCACTGACCAATTCCCCAGGCCGCCAGTCAGCCAGGCGGTGGCGGTGATCAGCCAATAGGACGGCAGCGGTTTGTCGTAATACGGGCCGCCCTTGAGATACGGGTCGAAGTAGTCACCGCTTTGCAGCATCTGCAGGGCGATGTTGGCCCAGCGGGTTTCCGCGCCCCACAGCTCTCGTGCGCCTAAACCTGAAAACAACATCAGGGCAGTTGCACCCAGCAGCAGCCATAGCGCGGCCCTGTCACATGTTTGGAGTTTCATGGAGAGTTTCCTGGAACTTGAATTTGGCACTACCCACTGTGGGAGCGAGCCTGCTCGCGAAGAGGCCGGTACATTCAGCATTGATGTTGAATGATCTATCGCCTTCGCGAGCAGGCTCGCTCCCACAAGGGTTCGGTGTTTAAGGTTGGGTTTGCGGGAATATCAGGATTTCCAGGTTGCCGCGCTCATAGCGCTTGCCATCCACCGGCAGCAACGCGACTTCTTCGACTTCCTGCACGCTGTTGACCCGCATCACCACCCCGACCGAGCCTTTCTTGCGCGCTTCGGTCATCCATTGGCCGACGCTGCCCTTGGTGACTTTGCGCGAGTCCATCGCCGGATCCTCCAGGCCATATTTCAGCTCGCCAACGGTGTTGAACAGATCAACCTGCGGCCGCTTCAGCCGCCAGGATAGGGCCGACGCCGCGCCCAAATCGTTACTGAGCAACGAAGTAGTCTGACTCAACGCATCCAGGTGTTCGGCAATAAACTGATCAGGCATCTTGCTGTTGACGATCGTCGCCGGCATCGCCGCAGGCAGCAGCGCCACCAGCAGCCAGCTCCCCAACGCCGGCGCGGCCCAGAACTGCAAGGGTCGCGAGACTTGCAGCGCATTGGCGATGATCCAGCCGGCCAGCACGATGTAGCCCAGGGACAGGCTGAACATCTCGGTGTTTTCGAAGATTTCCTTGGTCGCTTGCAGGTAAATCAACGCGATCAGGCCGACGCTGGCAAGCAGCACATTGAGCACACCGTTGCAGCGAATCGCGCGTCCTTTCTCCTGATCCACCAATCCGACAACGGTATGCCCCATCAGTAACGCCAGCGGCAAAAGGCACGGCATGATGTAGGTCGGCAACTTGCCGCTGCTCAGGCTGAAAAACCCCAGGGGCAACAACAGCCACAACAGCAGGAACCCCATGGCCGGTTGGCGTCTGTTTTTCCAGGCCTGGATAAAGGTGGACGGCAACAACAATGCCCACGGCATGCTCGAAGCCACCAGCAATGGCAGGTAGAACCACCACGGACGGGCGTGTTGCGCATCGTCGGCAGCGAACCGGCGAATGTGCTCATTCCAGAAGAAGAACCGCCAGAAGTCCGGCTCCTGATGATGAATTGCAAGCACCCACGGCAGGCACACCAGCGCTGCGGCAACCACGGCGAGTGAGCCGTAGCGCAGCAGTTCGCCAAGCCGTCGCTGCCACAGCATGTAGGGCAGGGCGATCAGCACCGGCAACAGCCAGGCAAGGAAACCCTTGGTCATGAAGCCCATGCCGCAAGCCGCGCCCAATACGGCCCAGGCACCGAGTCGGCGTTTACCCGAAGGACTGTCGATGGCAAACCACAACGCCACCAGACTCAAATTGACCCAGAACGTGAACTGCGGATCGAGATTCGCATAACCGGCCTGACCGGCAATCAATCCGAAACTCATGTAGAGCAACGCGCAGGCACCGCTTTTGCGCGGGTCGTTCCACAAACGGCGAGCGATCAGGTAGGTCAGCCATACGCTGAAGCCGGTGCTCAGTGCCGAGGCGATCCGCACGCCGAACAGGTTGTCGCCGAACACGGCCTGGCCGATGGCGATCATCCAGTAGCCGGCGATGGGTTTTTCGAAATAACGGATGCCCATGAAGTGCGGGGCGATCCAGTCGCCACTCAGGCGCATTTCCTGGGCGATCTGACCGTAGCGGGCTTCATCGGGAATCCACAAGCCGTGGCTCACCAGCGGCAGTAAATAGAACAACACGAAGGCCAGGAGCAAACCGGGAACGATCCAGCGTTCGACGGCAGATGGGGCAGGGCGGCGGGATATTTTCACCGCCGGGTGTTGCAACACATTGTTGTGGGACGTCATGACTCGACCTTAACGCAGGGACGCAGTGGCTCCAGAGAACTATCAACCTTCCCGACTGAACATTTCCTGAAGGAATACACATCAGACAAACTTAAATAGCGCGCGCGATAAATCGGCAAACTAAGCGTTTCAACTTTAGTTATCTAACGACGGGGCAGATTATTTCAGGGTTTTATCGCTCAGCAGCGAGTGCCAATCAGCGTCATTCAGTATGCCCAGCACTTTAAGTTGCCCATCGGCGCCGATACTGGCAAACAACGAACTGCTGTATTGGCTGGCGTCCGCATGCTTGAAACCGGTCTGCACTTCGAAGTCGTTGATACAGCCACTATGGGTGACCAGTACGGTATTGCGATGAGCAACCTTGTGCGCGACCACATCGTTGCGCAGGGTGGTGCCACAACTGGCCAGCCATTGCTGGGTCAGCGCTTCCTTGCCGAACATGAAATGCGCGGATTGCTCCGTGCGGGTCACCGGGCTGGTGAAGACATCGGTTTGTGCCATGCCGAGTTGTTTGAAACCTTGGCCCACGGCGCTGGCAGACTCACTGCCGAGCCGGGTAATGCCGTCGGCCGGGCCCAGGCACGGATTGCTGGAACGGTCGCAGCGCTCGGCATGCCGCACCAGCACCACCACGTCACCAGCGCGCCAGTGCTGGAGCAATTCGGCACGCGCCTGGGCATTCGCACTGCCCAGATCGGTCGGGGATCGATGCCACACGACGAAACCCGTCACCAATGCAGCCGCCATCAGCAGCGATGACAGGCTGATAATCCGGGTGAGTCGCGATGGCAGCCAACGACGAGTCGGCATGGCGGATGACACTGATTCGAACACGCTGCGGCCCCTTTAACGACATTATTGAAAGTTACTGATTCGAACTTCCTGCAATGCTCGGCACACTAAGGGGCGGTACGTGTGAGCGTGGTGAAACGGATGTGAAAAATTTGCTCGGATAAAACGACTGTGTTTATTAGTTTGAATGTCACGCAGTTGTCATTATTAAATGCAGTATTTGATATTCGATATCAAACACACTTGGCGGGGTTTTATCTTGTAGGAGCAAAGCTTGCTCGCGATGGCGTCCTCAAAGACGCCTTCGCGAGCAAGCCATGCTCCTACAGGGTTGTGTCGATCAGAGGGACGCGGGGCAACCGCGTTGCGAGGCGGCCGCCTGGCTGATCACGGCGGCCAGGCGTTTGACGTTGTTTTGCTGCGCGGTCACCAAATCCTCGATGGACGGCCCCGAAGGCGTCTGCAACGTGCTGCGGCAGGTAACCAGCGCGTTATCGCCTGCGCCAAGCGGCCGCAAACGCCATTTGACGTCGATCAAGCCGTACTGGCCGGGAATCGAGTCGAAGCGCTGCACATCCACCCGCAACGAGACTTTGTGTTGTGGGTTGCTATTGGACAGTTGATCCACCAGCGCACTGCGCAATTCATCAGACAGGCTTGCGCCCCACCAATCGGTCTCGAGGATCGACAAGCCGCTGTTGCCCTGGCGAATGACAATCTGCGCGCGATCGACCTGTGGCGGCACGCTGATGCCTTCGATCTTGATCTCGTCGCCGCTGGTGCGGGGCGGTTGTGCCGGGGTCAGGGTGTGAAAGTGAATCGGGTCGCTGCGGCACGCCGCGAGCAGCACCAACGCGGCGACCAAGGTAATCTTCGGCGAAAAAGCCATGGGTGTTGCTCCTGTGGTCAGTTGCGCGGTGGTCCTTGCAGATCCGATGGCGCGGCATTTTCGGGACGGCCGCGAATCAACGATTCCGGGTGACGACCGAGGTAATCCGAAAGTTCACGCAGGGATCGCGACATGCGTTTGAGTTCGTCCAGGGTCTGGGTCAGTTGTTCGCGCTGCGGCGAATCTTCGGCCAGGGTCGAACTGGCCGAGTTCAGGGTCTTGCTGACGTCCGCCAGGGTGGTTTGCACGCCGGGCAGGGTCTTGGCATTGAATTGCGCCAAGCCTTTGCGCAGCTCGACGAGGTTGCTGTCGAGGTTGCTGGCAATCCGTTCCACCGGCAGTTGGTTGATCTTGTTGACCATGGCCTCGAGTTTTTCCTGCAATTGTTCGAGGCTGCCAGGGATGGTCGGAATGCTGACCGGCCGGGCGTTCGGATCGAACGCGACTTTCTCGGCTTTTGGGTAGAAATCCAGCGAGATATACAACTGGCCGGTCAGCAGGTTGCCGCTGCGGGCCTGGGCGCGCAGGCCATTTTCGATAAAGGTGCCCATCAGGCGCACGCCGGCAGCCTCGTCATTCGGATCATGCATCAGCGCCTTGATCATTTTGGTGTGGGCCTGACCCAAGCGTTGCGGGTAGATCACGATGCCGACGTTGACCGGGAAGCTACGTTTTTTCTCGTCGAAATCCAGATTGATCGCCACCACCTTACCGATTTCCATGCCGAGGAATTCCACCGGCGCATCGACCTTGAGCCCGCGCAGGGCCTGGTCGAAACGCAGGCTCAGGTATTGCGCCTTGCCATTGGGCGGGGCGAGGGCGGTGGTTTGGTCATCGAACAATTCGTAGGTTTTCTCCTCGGTGGCCGGTTGATCGTTGGGGCTGTATTGCGGGGCGAGAAAGGCAATGCCGCCCACCAGCAACGAGGACAACGACTCGGTCTTCACCGCAAAACCGTTGGCGCCGATGTTCAGGTCGATGCCGCTGGCGTTCCAGAACCGGGTGTTTTCGGTGACATACGCGTCATTCGGCGCGTGGATGAAAACCTCGAGATTGACCCCTTTGCCGTCGGCATCCAGCGCATACGCCACTACTTGGCCGACCGGAATCTTGCGGTAGTAGACCGGCGAACCGATATCCAGCGAGCCGAGGTCCTGTGAGTGCAGGGTAAAGCGCTTGCCCGGCTCGCCGTAGGTGATCGGCGGCGGGTTCTCAAGACCTTTGAAGTTCTTCGAACGTCTGTCGGCGTGACCGATATCGGCGCCGATGTAGTCACCGGAAAGCAAGGTATCGATACCCGAAACGCCGCCGGCACCGATGCGCGGGCGCACCACCCAGAATTGCGAGTCTTCGCGGGTGAACGTCTCGGCCGTTTTGGACAGCTTGATCGTGGCGTCGACGCTCTTATGGTCGTTGCTCAGCTCCACGTCCGAGACATGGCCGATCACCACGTTGCGATATTTGACCTCGGTCTTGTTCGCGGTCAGGCCATCGCCGGTCTTGAACGTCACGGTAATGGTCGGGCCTTCCTGCATCACGCTGTGCACCACCAGGGAAATCCCCACCAGCACCGCCACAATCGGCACGATCCACACCAGCGAAACGCTGAAACGACGAGTCTTGATACTGGCCTGGCCTGGGGCCTGAGGCCCGTCAGTGGCTTGCGACTTCATCCATGTCCTCCTCGTTGTGTAATGGGTCCGGCGTCTGATCCCAAATCATCCGGGGATCGAAGCTCATCGCCGAGAGCATGGTGAACACCACCACCAGGCCGAAAAACAGAATGCCCGGGCGCGGTTCGATATCCGCCAGGGCCTGGAACTTCACCAGGGAGGCCACTAGGGCGACCACGATCACGTCGAGCATCGACCAGTAACCGATGACCTCGACAAAGCGGTACAGCTTCGAGCGCTCTTTGCGCGCCCACAGGCTGTCGCGCTGGACGGTCACCAGCAGCAGCGTCAGGGCGACGAACTTGATCCCGGGCACCGCGATGCTGGCGATAAAGATGATCAGGGCAATGTCCCAGGCACCGGCCTCCCAGAACTCCAGCACGCCGCTCATGATGGTGCTGTCGGCGCCGTTACCGACCATTTTGGTGTTCATCACCGGCAACAGATTGGCCGGCACGTAGAACGCCAGGGCGGTGAACATATAGGCCCAGGTCCGGGCGAGGGCGTTGGTCTTGCGCCGATGCAGGGGCGCGCCACAACGCTCACATTCATGCGGTTCGTTGGTCATGTCGCAGGCCATTCCGCAGCTGTGGCACAGGCACAGGCCGAGTTCGCTGGCGACCGGAGGCGTTGTCATAGGATGTCCCACAGATCACGGATATCGCGCCCGGCGATGCGGATCATCATCAGACTGAGCACGGCGAGGGCGAATAGGCCGATGCCGGGCAGCACATCCAGCAACCCCGCGAGTTTGATCACCGCGACCATCGCTCCCAGCAGGCAGACTTCGAGCATGCTCCAGGGCCGCAGCGTTTCCAGCCAGCGCATGCAGAACCGGAAACCCGGCGAGCGCTGGCCCTTGAGGGCGAAGCTCAAGACCCAGATCAGCAGTAATAACTGGAAGATCGGCGCGATGATCATCGAAATCGCTGCCACCAGGGCGATGAACGTGATCGGCCCCAGGCTCAGGGCCAGCACCGAATCCCAAAGCGTGGCGCTGTTTTTCAGGCCTTTGAGGCTGATGCTCATGACCGGGTAGAAGTTGGCAAAAACCCACAACATCAACGCGGTGAAGGTCAAGGCCAGGCGCTGCTCGATCGTCAGGCCGTTATAACGCTGGAGCACGCCGCCGCAGCGGGTGCACAGGGTTTTCTGATGTTTGGCGAGCGTGACTTTTTCATACACGCAGTCGCAGTGCTCGCAGATGATCAACTGGTCAGTGGTGGCCATGGGTCGCATTCGCAAGGAGGCAGAAAGTCAGAGCACCCCCTCAATATAGAAGTGCCTCGCGATAGAGCAAATTAAAAGGCTGTTCAATGGGATGCACGCCCGACCTGTGGGAGCGGGCTTGCTCGCGAAGGCGGTGTGTCAGTCGACATCGGCATTGACTGACATGACGCCTTCGCGAGCAAGCCCGCTCCCACAGGGGTAAGGTTTTTGCCGGGAGAATCGGGGGTTAACCGAGCATTTCGCGCAGGCGATACCAGAACATGCCAAGCGCCAGCAGTGGTGAACGCAGGGCGCGGCCACCGGGGAAGGTCATGTGCGGCACGGCGCTGAACACGTCGAAGCCTTTGCTGTGGCCGGCATGGATCGCTTCGCCCAGCAACTTGGCGCACCAGTGCGTCACGTTCAGGCCATGCCCGGAGTAACCCTGGGCGTAGAACACGTTCGGGTGCTGGCTCAAGCGGCCGATCTGCGGGAAGCGATTGGCCGAGATGCCGATCTTGCCGCCCCATTGATAATCGATGCGCACGTTGGCCAGTTGCGGAAACACCTTGAGCATCGCGGGGCGCATATAGGCCGCTATGTCCGATGGATCGCGCCCGGAGTAGTGACAGGCACCGCCGAACAGCAAACGCCGATCTGCCGAGAGCCGGTAGTAATCCAGGCCGACTTTCTGATCGCACAGCGCCAGGTTGTGCGGGATCAACTGCGCGGCGACCTCGGCGGACAACGGTTCGGTGGCGATAATGTAGCTGCCAGCGGGCAGCACTTTGCCGCTGAGTTTCGGTTCCAGTTCTTCGAGATGCGCGTTGCAGCCCAGCACCACGCTGCCGGCGCGTACGGTGCCGCCAGCACAACGAACCTGCACGGTGCTGCCATGGATGATCTCCAGCACCGGGCTCTGTTCGAAGATTCGCACCCCAAGGGATTCGGCCAGGCGCGCTTCGCCGAGGACCAGGTTGAGCGGGTGCAAGTGGCCCGAACCCATGTCGATCAAACCGCCGGCATACACACCGGAATTCACCACTTGCTGGCGGATCTGTTCCGGGCCGACGAGTCGGGTTTCATGGGCGTATCCGGACTCAATCAAGTCAGCTTGCTCAGCCTGGAACGCGGCGAACTGCGCCTTGGTGTTGGCCAGTTCACAGAAGCCCCAACGCAGGTCGCAGTCGATCCCGTTTTCGCGGATGCGATCACCCACCAGCGCCACGGACTCAACCCCGGCGCGCTCCATATACCGCACGCCTTCTACGCCGACATAACGAGCGAACCCGCTGACGTCATGGCCGATGCCACGGATCAACTGCCCACCGTTGCGCCCGCTGGCGCCCCAGCCAATCCGCCGGGCTTCCAGCAGAATCACCGAGAGCCCGCGCTGCGCCAGCTCGATGGCGGTGTTGACCCCGGTAAACCCGCCACCGATCACGCAGACATCGGCATCCAGATCCGAGGCCAGCGTGGGGTAGGGCGCCAGACTTTTCGCCGTGGCGGCGTAATAGGACTGGGCGTGTTCATTGCTGTACTGATTCATTTGTTGGACTTCACTTTGCTCCAGGAACGGGTCATCAGACGCATGATCGCCTGGGGCGGGGTGGTCGAAATGTAGAGTTTGTCGAGGACGGCCTGTGGCGGGTAAACCTCAGGATTGTCCACCAGCGCCTCGTCCATGTATTGCTTGGCGGCCGGGTTCGGGTTGGCGTAACCCACCGAGGCACTGACCTTGGCAATCACTTGCGGATCGAGCAGGTAATTGATGAAGGCGTGGGCTTCTTTCGGGTTGGCGGCGTCGGCGGGTACGGCCAACAGGTCAAACCACAAGTTGCTGCCCTCCTTCGGGATAGCGTAGGCGATGTTCACGCCGTTCTTCGCTTCCTTGGCGCGGTTCGCGGCCTGGAACACGTCGCCGGAATAACCGAAGGCCACGCAGATGTCGCCGTTGGCCAGGTCCGACACGTACTTGGAAGAGTGGAAGTAGGTGATGTAGGGGCGGATGCTCAACAGCTTGGCTTCGGCTTTCTTGAAGTCTTCCGGGTTTTCGCTGCGTGGGTCCATGCCCATGTAGTTGAGGATCGCCGGGAACACTTCATCCGCCGAGTCCATCATCGACACGCCGCACTGGCTGAGCTTCTTGATGTTCTCCGGTTCGAACAGCACGGCCCAGGAATCGATATGGTCGATGCCCAGCACCTGCTTGACCTTGTCGACGTTGTAGCCGATGCCGTTGGTGCCCCAAAGGTACGGCACCGAGTGCGCGTTCTCGGGATCGTTTTTCTCCAGCAGCGCGAGCAGTTTCGGGTCGAGGTTCTTGAAGTTCGGCAGTTGCGAGCGGTCCAGTTTAAGGAACGCGCCGGCCTTCACCTGGCGCGCGAGGAAGTGGTTGGACGGCACCACCACGTCATACCCGGTGCGCCCGGCGAGCAATTTGCCTTCGAGGGTTTCGTTGGAATCGAAGACGTCATAGATCACCTTGATTCCGGTTTTGGCCTGGAAGTCAGCGAGGGTGGTTTCGCCGATGTAGTCGGTCCAGTTGTAGACGCTGACCTGTGGCTGGGCCTGGGCTCCGGCACTGAACATGATCGCCAGCGCGACCGGAACCACGGATTTCAATAGACGCATTCGACACCTCTTTGAGTTGTTGGATTTTTCAGGCGTTGGCAATTTCCCCTTGTGGGAGCGGGCTTGCTCGCGAAAGCGGTGTGTCAGTCGACATCTCTATTGACTGTGCCGCCGTCTTCGCGAGCAAGCCCGCTCCCACAGGGGTGCGGTTTAGACGCTGAGCAACAGGAACTCCCGCTCCCAGGAGCTGATCACGCGCTTGAAGTTTTCATGCTCGGCGCGTTTCACCGCGACATACCCGCGCACGAATTTGCTGCCCAGGTAGCGGCCGACGGTTTCGCATTCTTCCATCTGGGTCAGGGCGTCTTCGATGGTGATCGGCAGGCGCAGGTTGCGACGTTCATAGGCGCGGCCCTGCACTGCGGCGCTCGGTTCGATCTTCTCGACCATGCCCAGGTAACCGCACAACAGGCTCGCAGCAATCGCCAGGTACGGGTTGGCATCGGCGCCGGGCAAACGGTTTTCCACGCGCATGGCGTCCGGAGTCGAGGTCGGCACACGCAGGCCGACGGTGCGGTTTTCTTCGCCCCATTCGACGTTCACCGGTGCCGATGTGTCCGGCAGGAAGCGGCGGAACGAGTTCACGTTCGGCGCGAACATCGGCAGCACTTTCGGGATGTACTTCTGCAGGCCGCCGATGTGGTGCAGGAACAGCTCGCTCATCTTGCCGTCGGCATCCGCGAAAATCGGCTGACCGGTGGCGATATCGACCACGCTCTGGTGCAAGTGCATGGCGCTGCCGGGTTCATCGCCGATCGGCTTGGCCATGAACGTCGCGGTCACGTTGTGCTTGAGCGCCGCTTCGCGCAGGGTGCGTTTGAACACGGTGATCTGGTCCGCGAGGTCGAGGGCATCGCCGTGACGGAAGTTGATTTCCATCTGCGCCGGGCCGTCTTCGTGGATCAGCGTATCGAGGTCCAGGCCCTGGAGTTCACACCAGTCGTAGACGTCTTCGAACAGTGGATCGAATTCGTTGGCAGCGTCAATGGAGAACGACTGCCGACCGCTTTCCGCGCGACCGGAACGGCCCAGCGGAGCCTTGAGCGGCAAGTCCGGGTCTTCGCAGCGCTGGGTCAGGTAGAACTCCATTTCCGGCGCGACAATCGGCTTCCAGCCTTTATCGGTGTAGAGCTGCAGGACTTTCTTCAGCACGTTGCGCGGCGACAGTTCGATCGGGTTGCCGAACTTGTCGAAGGTGTCGTGGATGACGATGGCGGTGGGCTCGATGGCCCATGGAATCACGTAGACCGCGTCGGCGACCGGGCGGCAGATCATGTCGATATCCGCCGGGTCGAGCAGGTCGTAGTAGATGTCGTCGTCGACAAAATCCCCGGTTACTGTTTGCAGAAGCACACTTTCCGGCAGGCGCATGCCTCGCTCATGCAGGAACTTGTTAGTGGGTGCAATCTTGCCGCGAGCGATGCCGGTCAAGTCACTGACCACACACTCGACCTCAGTAATCTTGTGATCTTTCAGCCACGTGAACAGCTGATCGAAAGGGACATTCATAAAGACCTCGTTATTGGTTTTAGTAACGCCAGGGAGGGTGGTCGCATCCGACAGACACTTCCCCTGAAGCGCGTTGACGACTATCTTGGGCGAGCCTTGCGGTTCCATCTATCCACTTTAAGCAGCACCAAAACGCACCAAACGAGTGCGTAAGGTCACCCCATGACAGTGTGCAATCCGTTACAAGTCCAAGCGTTCAACACCGCCGATGTCGCCGAGCAAATCCGCGCCACACCGGGTTGGGTGCAGCATTACCAGCAGATGTCGCCGGGGCATTTCGCCGGGCTGGTGCGCTATTTGGACTTGCAAGGCGTGGAGATTTACGAGGAGCACATGAACACTCGGGTCGAGCAGAATTTCAGTGCGCCACAAGGCTCGCTGGCGTTCTGTTTCGATCGCAGCGACAACTCGCTGTATGTGTTGAATGGCGAAAGTCGCAACATCTGGATCACCCCGGAGAACTACCAGGAGATTGCAGTGGTGTTCGGTCCGGAGTTCGTCCAGCGCCATGGCTTGAACGTGGCGCGGCTGGAAGGTCTGTTCATGTCGCCGCTCAATTGCCAGCAGAACGCGCTGTTCAGCCGTTGGCTGAGCACCACACTGACGCGACTGGCACAGACGTTCGATCCGCCCAGCCGCGAAGCGTTGACCCTGCAACTGCTGGAGGACTGCCTGTACATCCTCGACAACGCTTGTGTACGCCTGGACCGCGGCGGTTTGCAGCGGCGTTCCGAAGAGCGAACGATCATGAAGCGGGTAGGGGAGTGGGCCGCCGACGCGCCGGAAGAAACCCTCAACCTGCTGGAACTGTCCCAGGTCGCCGGGGTTTCACTGCGTCAGTTGCAGCATGCGTTCAAGGCCTTTACCGGCATGACACCGACCCATTGGCTGCGCCTGCGTCGGCTCAATAGCGCTCACCGTGAACTGCTCAGCCGGACAACAATGGACACGACAGTCGCCGAAGTGGCGATGCACTGGTCATTCTGGCACTTGGGGCGGTTTTCCAGTAGTTACCACGCGTTGTTCAAAGAGTTGCCGAGTGAAACGCTCAAGCGTGGAAGCCGAGTGTAACTAATGGAATGATTAATACTTGGCTGTAGGATTTGTCCTGCATATGTAGCGTCATGTTTCCAGCTGTAACTATTTTCCTTATTAATCAATTGCTTGTGGTTCTTTCAAGTCTTCAAATTGTTTGACGTAAAACCAGTCTCGTCTAGCTTCTGTTCATCGATACAAAAGGTGTGTCGATCTTATTGAACAGAGGCAAACGTGATGGCTTTTCAGTTGAAAGATGCAGAATGCAGCAATGATCTTCCTAAAGCCGTGCTCCATCTGATTTCAGGCGAGTATCCCGGTGTAGCACGCAGCGCCGGGGTATTTACCAAAGAAGATGTGATCAAGATCAAACAGTATGTGAAGAAGGGCTTGTCACTGCCGAGCGAATTGCCGGAAGTCGAGTCGTACCTGAAATACACCAAGTTGGATATTCCCGGGCTGGAACCCAGTGACGTTCAGGTCTTATTCAAGAAAATCCGGATTCATGCATCCAGCTGGGATGCGGTGGAAAACAAAATCGTCCAGCAAAGTATCGACTTGAGTTCTGCGGCCAAAAACATAGTCAGCAGCGGTGGCGAAATCATTTCCGTGATCAAGGAAATGCCGATCATGGACCGGGTCAGAACCACGCTGGGTCAGTTAAGCAACAGTGATCTGGAAGGCATTCGATACACCTCTGACGATGGTGAAGTGGCATCTGCCGTAACTGAAATCATCGAGCTGATGAAGGTCGATATCAAACGCCAGCAAAGCGCGACGCAAGAGCTCAAGGACCGCATCTCCAACTTCAAGATCGAGCTGGCTGGCGGCGAATTGTCGAGCGGTAAACGGGTCTTTGGTTTGCAGTCCGAGGTCAGGAGCAAGTATGACTTGATGGAGCGCAACAGCTTGCTCGAATCCATCGCCAGTACCAGGGAAACTATCCGCACCAAGAAAGACCGGATCACGCAGTTGGACAAGGACTACGACTATTACGTCGGCATGTCGTTTTCCGGTGGCCTACCGATTTTCTGGCCGATTTCGGGATCGATCTTTGGCCCGAAAGCAGAGACAGCCCGCAAAGAACGCAATGCGCTGAAGACTGAAGTTGATGAGTTGGAACTGTCCGTCAGTGGCAAGGAAGGCTTGCAGAGTGCCATGGAAAGTTCCCTGTCGAACTTTGGCGATATCGGCATCCGAATGGCCGGCGCAGAAGCCGCTCTTAATATCTTGAACACCATGTGGCAGACGATCCTGAGCAAGATTGATGCTTCGGCCGCACAGTTCGGGCGTATCAACGATGCGTTGCGCCTGACCTCATTTGTCGCCGAGTTTGCGATGGTGATTGACCCGTGGCGCGATGTGAAAAACACCGCCAGTGATTTGGTGGCTGTATTTAATGAAGCCCTGGAAGAATACAAAAAGAGCTTTAACTGATTGCCCGGCGACCAAAGGATGACTGCCATGAACAATGTGACACCGATCGACACCCAACTTATTCCCGCAATTGACGTTAAAAAGATCATTCAAACCATTCGCGACATTACGAGGCTGGCCAATTTTAGACAGGAGCGATCCGATGTATTGCAGGAGAGGGCGCAGCGAGCTTCCGCGTACCTGAATAACCTGGATAAAACCCTGCGCGAATCCTTACCGGTGCTGCTGACCGCATTGAACAGCGCCTCTGGGCAAAGCTATTTCGATGCGCTAGCAGAACTCAACGACGCCCTGGCCAGGACTGACCTGGCAGCACAGGATCGGGAGATGGTCAGCGCAGAGATCTCGAGTATCAAACGTAATATCGAATCGATGCTCGAAGACGTCGAGGCGAAGTTTACCGATCGCTCGCGGTTTCTTGAGAACGAAGTTCGCAGCTTGTATAGAGTTGAAATCGGCGAGCGAGCCGACGAGCCGCTGAAAGTCGCGCGGTCGCGCAAAGCCAGGATTCTGCTGGACTTGAACGATCACACCCTGACCAAAGCGAAACGCTCGGAACAGCGAGACGCACTGATCAAGGCTCAGGACGTGATCCGTGAATTCAACCTGGCCGACCTGTATAAAAACTACATTCCCGAAGGCAAGGAACTCGATAGCCTGGACATGCAGAACCCGAAAAAAGAGGCGGTGAAGCAGGGAATTGAACTGGTCAGGAAGGTGCTGGGCGTAGTGTCCGACGGCATAAAATACAGCGAACTCGCGACCTCTCGGAACAATCTGGACAAGGAAATCCAGAGCCTGACTTTATTGATGGAAGGGCTGAACCATGAGCTTCAGATCGCCGAAGATGCATTGTCCGATATTACCGCGGTCGTCGACATAAGCCGCCAACGTCGCGTGGTTGGTGAGGAAATCATTACGGTGGCGGGCGTGTGGCTGGGGTTTTCGTTGAATCTGGATAATCTGAAACGTACGGATTACACCCAGGCGGAGTTATCGAGATTGCTGAATCGGTACAAAATCCATCTGGAGACGTTGAGTGCTGACTACAACAGCATCATGATTCATTGATGTAACGGTGCGGTTGATCATAGTGATTGACCGCGCTTTAAGTGTTGCAGCCGAGTGTGGAGTCGAGGCTTAATATTCTAAATAATAATAACTACACTAAATGACCGTTTAGTTTAGTTATAAAAGATGGTTCTGAATCAGCTTAATTATGGACGAAGGACACAGGACGATGCGTAGCTCACCGAATGCCCGAGAACTGATCACAGCCCTCGATCTGGAACAACACGTAGAAGGCGGTTATTTCCGCAGAACCTTCCAATCGGATCGCCCGATGGTAGCGACCGAGCGTGGCCAGCGCTATTTGATGACGTCCATTTATTACCTGCTGACCCAGGATTCACCCATTGGCTACTTTCATTTCAACCAATCCGACATCGTGCATTACTACCATCTGGGCGATGCAATCGAGTACAGCCTGATATTCCCGGACGGCACATTGCAAACCGTGGTGATGGGCAGCGACGTTGTTGGCGGTCAGTGTCTACAGCTACACGTACCAGGCGGCACCTGGAAAGCTTCGCAGATTATCGATGGGCCTGCGGGTTACGGTTTGATCAGTGAAGCGGTTTCGCCAGGGTTTGATTACGCGGATATGGAAATGAGCGACCGACAAAAACTCACGGCAGAGTTTCCACAGCATGCAGCGCTGATTGGAAAAATGACGCAGGGGTGATTAGCTGCAGGTGATGGTCGTGACGAGGAAATCGTTGCGGTGAGCTCAGTTGCATTTGTACGTGAAGGGCCTGGCGTGGACAGCTGCAATCTGTGGGCAACCAGGCTAATCTTGTAGTACCTTGTTACGTGTAATGTATATTATGTTAAATGATGTGTCTGGGTGGAACTCTTCCCTAGGCCCTTTCTTGCTATTCCGCTAATCCCGCTTGTGCATGGCTACTCCGAACATCAGATCCCGCTAAACCAGTTATAGCCCTGGTCTTCCCAATATCCGCCCGGATTATCATTGCTGACGAAGATCTCAACGATGTGCTTGGGATTTTTGAAGCCTAACTTGGTGGGCACTCGTACCCGCAGCGGATAGCCATACTCTGGCGGCAATGCGACTTCGCCGTAATCCAGAGCCAGCAACGTTTGTGGATGTAATGCAGTCGGCATGTCCAGGCTGGAGTAATAACGGTCCGCACATTTGAAACCGACGAACTTGGCCGTGGTGTCAGCGCCGATGTGTTCCAGGAAGGTTTTCAGTGGTACGCCTCCCCATTGGCCGATGGCGCTCCAGCCTTCAACGCAGATCAAGCGTGTAATGTCGTTGCGCTGCGGCAGTTTGCGCAAGCCTTCGAGCGTCCACGGTGCCTTGTCGCGTACCAGACCCGAAACGGCGAGCGAGTAATTCGGTAAGTCCACTTCCGGAATGTCGTCCTGGCCGTAGAACGCGTTGAAAGGAAATGGCGTGGTCATTTGTGCCTTGGTGAAGGTCGGCGCCAGCTTCTGCCCGCTGAATAGCCAGGCCTGGACCCGGTCGTTCCAACGCGACATCGCCCACAGCACCTTGTCGACCTGGTCGCCGTCCTGCAGGTTACAACCGCTCAGCATCGCCATCGCACCGACGGTCAAGCCACCCCGAAGAAAATTCCGGCGCTGGAGATTTTCCAGTTGGAGTTGCTGTGCGGGTTCAAGCTTGATGCGTTGAACTGCGGGTTTTTTGGGCTCAATCATGGTCGAGTTTTCCGCCAGTGATCATGGGCAAAAGGGTTTTCGGCACCAGCAGCACCAATGCCAGATGCACTACGACGAACGCGCCAATGCCTGCCATCGCCGCGAAATGCACGTAACGGGCAATGTCATAGCCGCCCAGGAGCGCGACCAGCTCTTGAAGTTGAATGGGTTTCCAGATTGCCAGCCCCGAGATCAGGACCAGTACGCCTGCTGCCAGCACCATCCAATACATCAGGCGCTGCACCGCGTTATAGACACCCTTTTCGTGCACCAGTCGAAAACGCAGTGCATCCGTCAAATCATGCTTTACCGCCTGAATGCTGATCGGCAAAAAATCACGTTTGAAATGGCGGCTGGTCAACCCGTACAGCACATAGATAAGGCCGTTGATGAACAGCAGCCACATAAATGCGAAGTGCCAGGCCAGCGCGCCGCCCAGCCAACCACCCACTGTAAACGCCACCGGAAACCTGAACGCGAACAATGGCGAGGCGTTGTAAATCGCCCAGCCGCTCATGAACATGCAGATCATGCAGGCGGCGTTGAGCCAATGGGTTAGGCGAACGGGCCAAGGGTGGATTGATTTTCTACTCATGTTTTTCCCTGCCTTGGAAACCGCGCATGGTTGGAACGAGGCCAGGCGCCCCGCTCCACCGGGTTCAGGCGATTACATCGGCGGCTGGAAGCCATCTTTACCAACGGCTATACCGCGTGCGGTTGTGCCACCTTCGGCCGGGAACACGACAATTTTCGCGCCTTTGACCAACTCGTCTGCTTTGCCTGGCTCTACGTAGGCAATGGGTACATCGTCTGGCACGACGAGTTGCTTCTCGCCACCCTTGTAATTAACGGTCAGCGTGCGGCCATTGGCTTTGGACAATTTGCCCACGGTGCCATTGGTCATGGTGCCTGTGCTGCCGTCCGCATTTTGCCAACCGTAGTGACCTTCGCCGCTGCCCTTGAGGCTGGACTCGAAGACAGTGACTTCAAGCGCCTTCAGCGAACCATCGGCCTGTGGCGTGGCTGCCGAGCCGACGAAGCTGTCGGCTTTGATCGAATCGATATTTGCCTTTGATACCCGCTTGAAATCAGTCTTGTCAGTCAGGCCGATGGTCTGCTGCGCGCCGGAACGCGTGGTGAACGTCAGCGTGTTGTTGCTGACACTTTCGACGGTGCCCCGCAGTGGCTTGATTACCGGTACATCGGCCGCGGTGGCCATGACAGCAGCGCTGAGCATCAACAAACCGAACGTGGTGGACAGAGCAGTCTTCAGCTTCATTGCGACGATTCCTCACTGTTTTATGTGCCGCCATCCTCGGCCCCCGACCGGGACCTCACGATGACCGCCGGATGACATTTTTGTCATTCGAAATGACGCTTGTACAAATGACAGAAATGTAACCGACTCAATCTCCTCGGCTGGTTACACTGCAACGCTGAGAGACCCGAGCGCCCACTGACGATGCATATTCTGCTGATCGAAGACGACACAAAAACCGGCGAGTACCTGAAAAAGGGACTTGGCGAGTCCGGCTACAACGTCGACTGGACCCAGCACGGCGCCGATGGCTTGCACATGGCACTGCAAACGGTTTACGACCTGATCGTGCTGGATGTGATGTTGCCCGGCATCGATGGATTCCAAATCATCGAGCTGTTGCGCGCCAAGCAAGACGTGCCCGTGCTGTTTCTTACCGCCCGCGATCAGTTGCACGATCGCATTCGCGGCCTGGAACTGGGCGCCGATGACTATCTGGTAAAACCGTTTTCCTTCACCGAATTGTTGTTGCGCATTCGCACCATCCTGCGTCGTGGCGTGGTCCGCGAAGCCGATCATTTTCACATCGCGGACCTGGAACTGGACTTGGTGCGTCGCCGCGTCACGCGCCAGCAGCAAGTGATCGTGCTGACCAACAAGGAGTTTGCCCTGCTGCATCTGTTTCTTCGTCGTGAAGGCGATGTCCTGTCCCGGGCGCAGATTGCCTCGGAGGTCTGGGACATGAATTTCGACAGCGATACCAACGTCGTGGACGTGGCCGTCAAACGCCTGCGCAACAAGGTCGACCAGCCCTACCCGATCAAGCTGATCCATACCATCCGCGGTATCGGCTATGTGTGCGAGGTGAGGCCATGCGGACCCGACGCCAACCATCCCTGACCCTGCGTTCGACCGTGGCCTTTTCGCTGGTGGCGATGCTCGCCGTGGCCGGGGCCGGGTTCTATTTGTACCAGTCGATGAAAGCCTCGGTATTGATCTACAGCGATCACGCGGTCATGGGCCGTCTGGATCATTTTCGCAAGCTGTTGCATTACGAACTGGCCATCGAAAAGCTTCGCGACAGCCCACAGATTTTCAAGAACATGCTCGACAGCGAAGACGACATTTTCATCATCGGGGAGCCCGGTCAGCCGCCGGTGATCCTGGTCAATCCGCTGAACGTCACGCTGCCCGAATTACCCGTGATTGGCCAGGAAGCGCAGTTGAGCGTCAATGACCTGCGCAGCGGCGTGACCGACTCTGGCACACCGTTGCGCGCTGCCTCCGTCATAACGACTTCGGGCGGACGCGAAGTTCGCCTGACGGCTGCGCACATCATGGGCAAGGAAATGGCCATGCTCGCGGCGTTTCGCGAACGTATTTACCTGGCCGTGACGCTCGCATTTCTGCTCACCGCGTTGCTCGGTTACGTGCTGCTGCGTCGCGGCCTGCGCCCGTTGCGCAAAATGGCCGCGCATGCGGCAAACATCACGCCTGAGCGGCTCGACAGCCGGATGGACAGCGCCGACACACCGGTTGAACTGCAGCAATTGAGTGACGCCTACAATGCGATGCTCGATCGCCTGGCCAAGGGTTATCAACGCCTGACGCAATTCTCTGCCGACCTGGCTCACGAAATACGCACGCCAGTGGGCTCGTTGATGGGCCATTGCCAGGTCGCCTTGCGCCAGACCCGCAGCCAGGACGACTACCAGGCGCTGATCGCCTCGAACCTCGAAGAACTGGAGCGTATTTCCAGGATCGTCGAAAGCATCCTGTTCCTCGCTCGCGCTGACGACGCGCAATCGGTGGTCGAGCGTCAGCCATTGTCGCTGCATGACGAAACACAGCGCATCGCCGGCTATTTCGAAGGCCTGGCCGAAGAGCGCCAGATGACCCTCCAGACCACTGGCGATGGCACCGTTCAAGCCGACCCTTTGCTGTTGCGCCGGGCATTGAGCAATCTGGTGGCAAACGCGATTCGCTATGCCGACGAAGGCAGCGAGATCCTGATGCGGGTCGTTGCAGTCGAAGGTGGATGCCGAATTGAGGTGGAAAATCAGGGCCCCGTGCTAAGCGACGAAACCCTGCGCAAACTGTTCGACCGGTTTTACCGCGGCGATGCGTCCCGGCACCAGAGCTCCGACTCATACGGTCTTGGCCTCGCCATCGTCGTGGCGATCATGCAATTGCATGGCGGTAATGTGAGTGTTGAACAGCCCCAGCCCGGGACTATTCGGTTTTCGCTGTTTTTTCCGACTGTTTGAGCAACCTTTAGATTTGCGAAAGACCACCGTCGACCATCAGCTCCACGCCGTTGACATAACTGGCGTCAGCGGATGCAAGGAACAGCGCGGACGCCGCGATTTGTTCCGGTTGGGCCATGTAGCCCAGCGGTACGATTTGTCCTACGTGACTTTTCAGTGCTTCGATCTGGCTCTCATCCATCTTCAGTCCGTTGTCCATCAACGGTGTCCTGGTAAAGCCAGGGCTGAGCACGTTCGCGCGAATTTTTCGGCCTTTGAGCTCATTGGCCCACGTCCGTGCAAATGAACGAACCGCAGCCTTTGAAGCGTTGTAAAGACTCAGGCCTTCCATCCCGTTGCTGGAGCAAATGGAGGCGGTGAGAACGATTGACGAGCCATCCTTCATCAGCGGCAACAGCGTCTGAACAGTGAAAAATACGCCCTTAACGTTAATATCGAACGTGTTGTAGTAAGCGGCTTCAGTCGTTTCTCCCACCGGGTTTTTTTCGCAAATACCGGCGTTGGCAAACACCGCATTGAGTTGACCGTCCCGTGCTTCGACCAAGGCCTTGAGCGCATCGAGGTCGGCCTGCCGAGCGACGTCAGACACCACCGCCACGGCATTTTCGCCGAGTGCGGTAACCGCCGCGTCCAGCGTTGCCGCCGAACGTCCGGTGATATAGACGCGTTTTGCACCCTCGGCCAACAACGCTTTTGCAATGGCGAAGCCGATGCCAGTCGAGCCGCCGGTGACGACCGCTACTTGATTGATAAATTTACCAGACATGTTTTAACTCCTGAGTGACGAGGTATTGAGGCATAAACGGACAGCAGCGCTGAAACCACCAGGCAAGCAGCGATGCCCAGCAGCGCGGCAATGAATCCGTTGGCAAGCGACGAAGGGTTTTGCGCAGGCGCGGCGACCGCGTAAAACACGCCACCGAGGACCGCCACCCCCAGCGCGGCGCTGATCTGCAATGCCGAATTGACGACGCCGGAGATCATTCCTGACCCGCCTGGTGGCGCTCGATCGATAACCGTGCGAATCAGTGTGGGCAGCGCCCAACCCTGGCCGAAGCCGAGTAATCCCACCGCCAGGATCACGAGCGCCAATTGAGGGCTCTCCCCTGCCGGCGCGGTCGCGACCGCTGCGCTCAGGATCAGACATCCCAGTACCTCAAGCATCATGCCCATGGCGGGTACAAAACGGCCGAACCAGTGGATGGCAAAGGGAGTTGTCAGAGGGCCAATCAGAAAACCCACACCGAAGGGAACGAACATCAGCCCCGAGACCAATGGCGTTGCGCCTAGCGCGTCTTGCAGGTAAATCGAAAACGTCAAAAAGAACGCGGATACCACGTAGAAAAACAATACGCCTGTCAGCCCGGCGACCAGCCCGGGTGCCCGGCTGAGCTGCGGGCTGACCAAAGGTGTGCCGCCTCGGCGCTCCAGCGCAGTTTCGTAATGCCAAAAGCCGGCGGCGGCTAATGGCGAACTCAGCAGCATCAGGCAAAGCCACCAAGGCCACCCTGCTTCCCTGCCCTCGACTAACGGCAGCACTAGCAGCCCGACCGCCAGCGCACACAGCAATACGCCAACGCGATCCAACGGCGCCGGGGTTTTACTTCGCGAATCCGGAAGCAGTGGTATTCCGCCAATAAAAACAGCGGCGACGATGGGCAGATTGATCAAGAAAATGGCTCGCCATTGCAGGTCGAAAACGTTCGCCGAAATCAGCAGGCCGCCAAGCGCCTGGGCGACAACCGCCGCAAAGCCAATCGTCGCGCCATATATCGCTAAGGCGCGCGAACGTTCGTGTTCCGGAAATAGCGTGTGGATGGACGCCAGCCCTTGCGGCGCCATTGCCGCTGCGCTCAACCCTTGCAACACGCGTCCGAAGATCAACATCGTCGGCGAGTTGGCCAGTCCGCAAATCAGCGACGAAACGCCGAACCCGGCGATGCCGGCCAGGAACACTCGGCGGCGGCCCAGCAGGTCGCCCAGGCGACCTCCAGTGATCAGAAAGACGGCGTAGCTGGCGGCATAGCCCGAGATGATCCATTGGACTTGCGCGGGTGTAATAGCGAGGCCGCTGCGAATGGACGGCAACGCAACATTGACGATGAAAAAGTCCAGCGGTGGAAGGAACGCGCCGATCAGAAGAACGGCGAAAGCAAACCATCGGCGAGAATCGGCTGCTTGTGAATAATCCTCTTGGGATGTCATTGGGCAACTCCAGAAAGACACGGCAAGCGCCCATTGTGGGAGCCAGCCAGCGGCCACGGCACTGCCAGATTTGCACGTTTTCCGTTCATATTTGTAAGGGGGATTGGCGTTGGCCTGAAGGATGTTGCAACGCAACGGTCATTGCGGCATCTTCGCCGTTCATTTTCGTTAGAGGTGGGCCATGGACTGGGACGACTTACGCGTCTTTCTGGCAATAGTCCGAACCGGCTCGCTGGGCGCCGCCGCGAAGCAACTTGGTGTTAGTCACCCCACCGTCGGACGGCGGTTGCACGTTCTTGAGCAGCACAGCGGGCAGGTTTTCTTTCGCCGCACCGGGCAAGGTCTTGTCCTGACGGACAGCGGTGAAAAAATTCTGGGGCTGGCCGAGGAAATGGAGCGAAGCGCGCTTTCCATTGAGCGGCACCTGGCGGGCGACAGCGATCAACCAGAAGGATTGTTGCGGATTTCATCGGCGGACTGGTTCGCCTGCTATGTGCTGGCTCCGGTACTCAGCGAACTGTCGCGACGCTACCCATTGATCGTTCCCGAGGTCATCGCCGGACATCGCCTGTTCGATCTGACGCGCCGCGACGCGGATATCGCCTTTCGCATCGTGCCGTTCACCGAACCGGACATCGTTCAACGTCGACTCACGACCCTAAGCTATGGGCTCTACGCCGCGGCTGACTTGCCTTTCTCATCGTCCCAAAATGGAGAAGGCCTCGGATTGATCCTCATGAACACAGCACAGGCTCACTATCCCGACGTGCTCTGGCTGAAGGAGATGTTTCCACTCGCCAACACGGTGCTCACCAGCAGCAGCCGTACCGTGCAGGCGCAGATGTGTGGCCGCGGATTGGGTGTGGCGGTTCTGCCACGGGCGTTAGGCGATCAATTGACCGCCCTGAGATTGCTAGACGTCGGCAGTGAACCACCAGGACGCGATATCTGGATGGGGTATCACCACGATATACGGCAGATGGACAGGCTCCGCGCCCTTGCGAATCTCGCGGGCGAAATGATTGGTACGTAGGGCCTCAAGCGGTGCGCGCAGATGCGCGGATAAGGACTTTATTGATCTCAGAAACCACCTGCATCGTTGCGTCTTCGATCGTTCCTTCATTGCGACATAAAACCCAGCCGTGATCTGCAACCGCTCGCTCGAATGCCTTGGTACTGGCGACCTGTTCTTCCAGCTTATGCATCACCGTACTGCTCAGCCCACGCGATCGTGCCGCAGCCCTGGCCCATGAAATATCGGGGTCGGTGACAACCCCGACATGCAGGTCCGGCACTCGCACGTTTCGATCAATGTTCATCTGCAGAATTTCTGCAAACGGGACCATCCGGCGAAACGCAGCATCTGACGGGTACCAGCGATCGATCAGGATGATGCTGCCGGGCGGCTGCTTAGGCAGGACGTGCCGGGAAATCCAGGCACGGCTATCGGCAAAGCGTTCACAAACCCTCAGCTCCAAATCCCGGGAGGGATGCCTGACGAGTTGGTTAACGAGAGCCATTGTTTCACCCCTGAAGGGATCGCTTTTACTCTCGCAGAGTCGGATCACCTTTTTGTTGTCGGCCCTCAGTACTTTCGTAATGGCTTCCAACAGTGTGGTTTTGCCGGTTCCCTTGGGCCCATCTAGAGATACAAACAGCGGACGATTCCTTCTTCGAATTCAGACTGAGAAACGCGCAGTTACGGCCCGTCGTCAGATGCTCTCCTGTGACTGATTAGCCGGAGACAACGGCAAGGATGCCAATATCTCAGCGCGGCAAACTTCGAGTATTTCATCAGCGAGTGAAGAATCATCCGGGCAAGCGCGCGACAACATGACCGCACCGATTGCATGCGCCAGCAGGTCGATCATCTTTGCTCGCACTCCTTCCTGCAGCGTGTCCTGAGCATCTTTGTACTTTTCTTCGAGCGCCGCCAGTGTGTTTTCTATTCCGTCGGCAAAGGTCGCCTTCAACTCACTCGACTGACGAGCAGCGTCGCCACACAGTGCTGCCATCGTGCAACCCACTCCCCTGCCGTCTCTGTGATCCCTCGACACGTACAGATTTACAAATCCCGTAACGTCGAGATCGCTGGCACTCGATAGGGATTTTGACAGGCTATTTTCGGCTGCTTCTGCCATCAAATCGGCTTTGGAGCCGAAATGCTTGTAGAAACCACCTTGCGTAAAACCGGCTGCGGCCATCAGTTCCGCCACCCCCACGCCATCGTAGCCACGGTCACGAAAAAGCTCGGAAGCCGTCTCGACGATATGCGCTCGGTTAGCGAGTGATTGCGTCTTGGTGATCTTCATTTCGTGCGCCTCTGCATCTCAAAGCAATGTCCGCATCATACTCTGATGTTGGTCGTAATCAAAAGCGTTGACAGTTTTGAGCATGAGCGACATCATAAATCTCGTCATCGCGAATCTTCGCGGGCACGGCGCACGTCGCCGTCATTGATCAACGATTATGGAAACGATATGAACGATAAGACGTTGTTTGAGCCATACACGCTTGGCTCGCTGACACTTTCCAACAGAATCGTAATGGCGCCGTTGACCCGTAACCGAGCTGGCGAGGGTTTTGTACCGAGCGAGTTCGCTGCGACCTATTACAGCCAGAGAGCGTCCGCAGGCCTGCTGATTTCCGAGGCTTCGCAGATCTCGCAGCAAGGACAGGGCTATCAAGATACGCCCGGAATTTATACCCAGGCGCAGATAGATGGGTGGCGCAAAGTCACTGAAGCCGTTCATGAAAAAGGCGGACGAATTTTCCTGCAACTTTGGCATGTCGGGCGCGTTTCCCACATCGACCTGCAGGAAAACGGTGCCGCTCCGGTAGCGCCCTCTGCTCTGCGTCCCGCCACAAAAGTATTCGTCAACAATCACTTCGTGGACGTTTCGGAACCGCGAGCCCTCGATATCAGCGAACTTCCCGGGATCGTTAACGACTTTCGCCAGGCGGCGTCGAACGCCATCGCTGCGGGGTTTGACGGCGTAGAGATCCACGGGGCAAACGGGTATTTGCTGGATCAGTTCCTCAAGGACGGTGCCAATGTTCGCACTGATGCCTACGGTGGCTCGGTCGAAAATCGTGCTCGTTTGTTGCTTGAAGTGACTGCGGCTGTTGTGAACGAGATCGGTGCTGGGCGAACGGGTATCCGACTTTCCCCCGTCTCGCCTGCCAACGGTGTTTCCAGCACCGAACCGCAAGCCCAATTCGATTACGTTGTCGATCAACTCGACGCCATGGGCCTCGTTTACCTTCATGTGGTCGAAGGTGCAACCGGCGGCCCGCGTGATGTTGCGCCCTTCGACTTCGGCTCCCTGCGTCAACGCTTCAAAAATACCTACATCGCCAACAATGGCTACGACCTGAATCTGGCCACCTCGACGCTCAACGATGACAAGGCGGACCTCATTGCTTTCGGGCGTCCGTTTATTGGCAACCCTGATCTGGTTGAACGACTCAAAACCGCTGCCTCTTTATCAGCACTCGATCCTGCAACCCTGTATGGCGGTGGCGCAGCAGGTTACATCGACTACCCGACGCTTGCCGAGTCCAGTTCCGCGCAGCGCTGAACAGTCGCGGTGACTGAATCGCTTATCGACATCCATTCAAGAGAATCTATTTATGAGCATCAATGAAACCGTACTCATCACCGGCGCCTCGACTGGCATTGGCGCCACTTACGCCGAGCGTTTTGCGCAACGCGGGCACAATCTGGTGTTGGTTGCCCGCGACAAAAACCGGTTAGACGCACTGTCCTCCCGGCTAAGTGAGAAATACGGCGTGGCCATTGACGTTATTCAAGCTGACCTGACTCAAATCACTGATTTGGCGACCGTCGAAGCTCGTCTGCGCGATGACGCCAGCATTGGGATCCTTGTGAATAATGCGGGAGCCGCCCAATCCGGCAGCTTCATCGAACAATCCACCGACAGCGTTACCAACCTGGTCGCGCTCAACACCACCGCGCTGGTACGACTCGCCAGCGCAATCGCCCCGCGCCTGGCACACGCCGGCAATGGCGCGATTATCAACATCGGCTCCGTCGTCGGACTCGCCCCGGAATTCGGCATGACCGTCTACGGCGCGACCAAGGCCTTTGTCCTGTTCCTATCGCAAGGGCTGAGCCTTGAACTCTCGTCCAAAGGCGTCTACGTGCAAGCTGTTCTGCCAGCGGCCACTCGCACCGAAATCTGGGAACGCGCGGGCATCGACATCAATACCCTGAGCGAAATCATGGACGTGGGCGATCTGGTCGACGCTGCGCTGGTCGGCTTTGATCGTCGCGAGCCGGTGACCATTCCACCGTTAAAAGACGCCGGTCGTTGGGATGCTCTGCAGGCTGCCCGCCAAGGTTTGATTTCAGAGATCCGTCAGTCTGAAGTCGCCGAGCGCTATCAGGCCGAGGCGTGATTGTCATGCAGCAGATGCTGATCCTGCCGGGTTTTTCATTAGGCGGATGCGTGGCACAGGCAGGCTGCCATCCCATTAAAACCATGAGAACTGAATCATGAAAGCCTTCTTGATCGACCGTTACGGCAAGAGTCATGGACGTATTGGCGAGGTACCGGTACCTGAACTTGGAATCAACGATGTCCTGGTTGAGGTGCATGCCAGCAGCGTCAATCTGCTGGATTCGAAGATCCGTAAAGGTGAATTCAAACTGATCCTGCCGTACTCATTCCCTTTGATTATGGGTAATGACTTGGCCGGCGTCGTGGTTCGCGTGGGATCGGGCGTGCACAACTTCAAGGCGGGTGACGAGGTCTATGCCCGTCCTCCTCAATCACGCATTGGCGCCTTTGCCGAGCTGATCGCGGTGGATGAAAGTGCTCTTGCGCTGAAACCCAAAAATATCTCCATGGAACAGGCCGCTGCCCTCCCCTTGGTTGCACTGACTGCCTGGCAGGTGCTGGTTGAAACAGCCCGGTTGAAAAAGGGGCAAAAAGTCTTTATCCACGCGGGTTCCGGTGGTGTCGGCACAATTGCCATCCAGCTTGCAAAGCATCTGGGCGCGTTTGTTGCGACGACGACCAGCACAAGTAACGTGGGTTGGGTCAAGGCGTTGGGAGCGGACGTCGTCATCGACTACAAGCAGCAAAACTTCGAAAGCGTCTTGCGCGACTACGACGTCGTATTAAACAGCCTCGGCCCTGTCGACCTGGAAAAATCACTCAGCATTCTCAAACCGGGTGGCCAACTTATCTCCATCTCGGGGCCACCGACGCCAGAGTTCGCACAAGAGCAAAAGCTGTTCTGGGGACTGGGTTGGATAATGCGTCTGTTGAGCAGCGGCATCCGCAGAAAAGCGCGCAAACAGGACGTCAGATATGCGTTCGTATTCATGCGTGCGAGCGGTGCTCAATTGGAGAAAATCACTGCGCTTGTCGAGTCCGGAGTTATCACACCTGTGATCGACCGAACCTTCCCGTTTGAGTCAACGGCTGAGGCATTGAGCTACGTCGAACGGGGCAGAGCCAAAGGTAAGGTGGTTATCAAGCTCATATGACTAAGCAGGTACCCAATAACGGTCGCTGCGGCGTCGACTTAATGATCTGTAACTCGACCAGCCTGCCGGACGAGACTCCTGATTCGGTTACACGTGAAGGTCACTTATCAGAAGTGTCCTGTATTAACCCGACGTCACCACCGGGGAAAATTGAGTTGCAGTCCCAACCCGCTGCGCCAGCGCCTTCAACAATAGTCTGGCGAAAATTAATGCTGGAGCAATAGCGTCGAACCAGCTGCTTGCTATCGCCGAAAGCAACTCACGGACACACTGGAGTATCAATTGAAAACATCTTCCGAAAAAACCGCGATAGTGACCGGTGCATCATCCGGTATTGGTCGCGCTACTGCTGAAGCTCTGGCACGAGCCGGGTATACGGTGTTTGGCACGAGTCGGAAGGCTGGTGACAGTCCAACGCAGGTTTCCATGCTCAGTTGCGATGTGACGGATGATGAATCTGTCAGTGCGCTCGTTTCCACCGTACTCGCGCAGACCGGGCGGATCGATCTCTTGGTCAATAATGCGGGTGTTGGTTTACTTGGGGGCGCAGAGGAATTCTCGATCCCGCAGGTGCAGGCACTGTTCGATGTGAATTTGTTTGGAGTAATCCGCATGACGAATGCGGTATTACCGTCGATGCGACAACGTGGACAGGGGCGCATCATCAATATCGGATCTATTTTGGGGTTAGTGCCCGCGCCCTACTCCGCTCATTATTCGGCGGTCAAGCATGCTTTGGAGGGCTATTCGGAATCTCTAGATCACGAGGTTCGCGCCTTCAATATTCGAGTATCGGTCATCGAGCCGGCATTCGTGCGTACCGTCTTCGATCAAAACGGCATTGAGCCGGACTCGAAGTTGAAGGAATACGATCAGGCTCGAGCCGGGTTCAAGGCACTGCTAGGCGATGTGATGCCCAAAGCCGATCTTCCAGAAGTCGTGGCGGCAGTTGTAGTGAAAGCGGCGACCGATGTCCGCCCTCAGCATCGCTACACTGCGGGCAAGGCCGCGCGACAAATCAGCATGCTGCGCCGTTTTGCCCCCGCAAAGATTTTTGACAAAGCCTTGCGCAAGCAATTTCGCCTGCCAGTTTGAAGCCGGCGCAGTAAAAGTTGAACCAGAAAAAAGGGCCATCAACGGCCCTTGTGTACCCAAACCAAATCACTTGATCAGCCAGGACTCGACGCTATCGCGGCCCCACCTGAGTGTTCAGTGCTGAGTAAGAAATAACTGGAGACTGTTGTGCCCATCCACGATCAGTCCTCGAACAAGTTCCTGGTACTGTTCTGCGGTATTCAGATCTTGCAGATCGAAGCTTGCAGACCAATGGATGAACGTCTTGGACTGTCCAGTAAGCGAGGCCAATTTCACCGTGGCCACATAGTTGTCCAGCGGCAATGGAGCTTCCTCGAAGCAGTAGGACAGCGTTGTATTGCGATCATCGACCGATAACAGGCGCTCCCTGACAACTGCGCCATCGGCCAACGTGAGTTTGCGAATACAGCCCACCAATCCATCGAGTTGGTTGTCCTCAATGCTGCTTTCGACAATCGAGGGATGCCATTTATGAATCTCACCAAATTTCTTCAATACGCCCCAGGCGTGTCCTGCATCGCTGTCCAGGGCAGCGGAAAACTCAACCATCGGCATTGTGTATCTCTCTTCAAATGATCTATTTTCGAAAACGGCTAAGCTCGGCTTTTGCCAGCGCCGTCGATGATGATCGAGCTCCGATCCCGGCTTTGATTCAACCGGGATCGGTGCACGCTCAACCTTCGAACTGGTGATAAACCTTGGCGATGACCTTCCAGGTGCCGTCGATTTTGATCAGGGTCAGGTAGTCGTTGTAGTCGGCACCGATCGCATCCTTTTCCATATCGACACGCACCACGGCTGTCGTGGGTGTGATCGCCAGAATGTCGAGCCGAGTCGTAATTTCTGGGGCACTGCCGTTCTTCTGAACGAAATCAAACAGATTCTTGATCGGGCCGCCAAGCAGCTCACCGTTTGTGAAACCGTACATCACGGCGTCTTTATGGAAAGCTTGAGCAACGCCTTCTGTACTGCCCACACGCAGACCTTCAACGTATTGATTGGCGGTAGCGATGACAGCGTTGTACTCGGAAGTCGGTACTGCCTTGATATTCTTTGACATGGTTCTCTCCTTTCAATAAGGGCGAGGTACAGCACACCTCGCCAGAGGCGCTCGATTGCTCAAACGCTTGGATGGGTGTGGTAAATCTTGCTGACGATCGTCCACTTGCCTTCTACCTTCAGCAGGTTGAAGAAGTCGGTGAAACGAAATCCCGAAACGTTGTCGGTATCGACGCGAGCACTGGCGGCAGTGCCCACAATGTCGATGCGAACGATCGCGGCTTTGGCTTCGGGAGATGGGCGGAAAGCGTTGTCGATGACGTCGTACAGATTCTGGATCGCACCGCCGACGAGCTTGTCGCCGTCGACCCCAAACATGGTGGCCTGCTCGTTGAACGCGGGCTTCATCAAAGCGCTGTCAGCCTTGGCCCCACCTTCGTTGTATTGGCTAAGCACGTCGACGATCGCGTTGTATTCCTGGACGTAAGTTGGATTGCTCATGATGTGACTCCTGATTGGGTATTTCCGGTGAGCCGTTTGGCTGAGCGGATGGGACAAACTCAGCCGACAATCACCAATCCTGGCGTGTCGGCGAGATGATCAGATCGTTGACGGTGACGTTTTCCGGTTGGTTGAGCGCGTAAATCACAGCGCGGGCGATATCGTCAGGCGCGATGGCGATCCGGTTCAGCTCCTGAGCAGCCTTGCGCCCTTCAGGATCGCTGACTTTGTCCGCCCAGCCGGTATTGATCACGCCGGGGCTGACGGTGTTGACGCGAATGCCATGCTGCACGCCCAACTCCTTGCGCATGGATTCGGTCATGGCCTGGACGAAAAACTTGGTTGCGCTGTAAACACCCGCCGCCGGCCCGACCTGATGACCTGCAACAGAGTCCATGTTGAGAATCTGCCCGGATTTCTGTTCAAGCATGAACGGCAATACAGCCGCAATAGCGTTGAGGTAGCCCTTGATGTTCACATCGATCATCTTTTCCCAATCTTGCACGGCCAGATCGACCCAGTTGGAAAAGAGCATCAGGCCGGCGTTGTTGACCAAGATGTCCACGGCGCCATAGGTGTCTTGTGCAAACTTCGCCAACGCTTTGGTTTGATCCGGATGGGTAACGTCGGTGGTGAAGGCAACCACGTCGCTGCCTGACTCACGCAGTTCTGCAACAAACGCCTCCAGCCCTTGCTGATCGTGTGCTGCCGCTACTACGCGGACACCCTGTGCGACGAGCGCACGAGTGGTGGCGGCGCCAATGCCGGAAGATGCGCCAGTGACGATGGCGACCTTGTTTTGCAGATAATTCATACTTGAGTGCCTCTTGTTCGGCGAAATGCGCTCGCGACGGAGCCTCCCCGCGCCGAGTCGACGCAGGGGGAACCTGTGATTAGTTGGAGTTGGCCGTTGGCCAATCGGTGTAGCCCTTGGCGCCTCCGCCGTAATAACTCTCACGTGGCGCGATGGTCAGTTCGGCACCACGACGCAGGCGCTCTACAAGGTCTGGATTGGCAATGAACAAACGACCGAACGCTACCGCGTCAATCCGGCCTTGCGCCCGGCGTTCCAGCGCCATGTCCAGGTCGTAGTTGTTGTTACCAATGAACGGCCCTTCGAACTGCGCACTCAGCGCGTCCAGATCCACCCCTTCCGGAACGGTGCGAGAAGTGGCGGTTGCGCCTTCGACGAAGTGCAGATAGGCCAGGTTGAATCTGTTCAGCCGCTGAATGAGGTAGCCGTAAGTCGCCATGACGTTGCTGTCAGGGGGTGTATTACCTGCGTCAGGTGTCACCGGCGAAAGACGGATGCCGACCCGATCACTGCCCCAGATCGCGACCACGGCTTCGGTGACTTCAAGCGTCAGCCGCGTCCGGTTCTCGATGGAGCCGCCGTACTGGTCAGTGCGCTGGTTGGTGGAATCACGCAGGAACTGATCGAGCAGATAGCTGTTGGCAGAATGGACTTCCACACCATCAAAACCGGCTCGCTTTGCATTTTCTGCCGCATGCCGGTACTGCTCGATGATCCCCGGGATCTCAGACGTCTCAAGCGCCCGAGGCATGGACACTTCGACCATGCCATTGTTGGTGTAGGTCGTGCCTTCGGCCTTGATTGCCGAGGGAGCGACCGGTGCCTCGCCGTTTGGCTGTAACTCGACGCTGGAGAATCGGCCTACGTGCCATAGCTGACTGACGATCTTGCCGCCCGCCGCGTGTACCGCATCAGTGACTTTTTTCCAGCCTGCCACCTGTTCTTCCGACCAGATACCCGGCGTCATGGCATAGCCGCGACCCTGGGCAGAAATGTTCGTGGCTTCGGCGATGATCAGGCCTGCGCCGGCACGTTGGGCGTAATAAGTGGCGTGCAGTTCATTCGGCACGCCGTCCTCCGCCATCCGGCTGCGTGTCACCGGAGCCATGACAATACGGTTGGCCAGTTGCAAGGCGCCCATCTGCGTGGGCGAAAAAAGGTCGGTGTTATGACTGTTATCAATCATGTTGAATACCTCAAATATTAGACCGGTCGTCTAGTAATTTGGTTAAAAAAAACGCCCCTAGGCCAGCAGGCGTTTACTTGTGATCAGTGCGGTTTCAAACGGGGCCGTGGTCTTCTTGACCTTGACCAACAGCGAGGCGCCCAGCCATAGCTGATAAAGCGATTCGGCTAATATCGCCGCGTCCTGAGTCTGCGAGATGGAACCATCGGCCATGCCCTGCTCGACGCAACGCATGATCCGCTGAATGATCAGTGCGGTGCCTTCCTCCAGCACCGTGCGCATGTCTTCCGACAAGTCGCAGACTTCAGCGCCCAGTTTCACCACCAGGCATTTCTCCTCGGGGTGATCGAACGCTTGCGTCTTCGCCCAGTAGTGCAGATAGCCCAGCAGCCGCTCCGCTCCGGTTCCTTCAGCGGCCATGACGATATCGACGCGCCCGATGTACTCCTGAAAATATTCTTCGAGCAGTGCCTGGCCGAATTCTTCTTTCGAGCGGAAGTAGTGATAGAACGACCCTTTGGGTACGCCAGCGGTTGTCAGCACTTCCGACAGCCCCACGGCGGTGTAACCCTTGTTGGTCATCAACGACTTGGCCACATCGATGATGTGCTGTCGCATGTCTTGGATAGGTTTCTTCATAGGGAAGGCAGCCTACACAAAACTAGACCGGTCGTCTAGAAACTCCTGCCTGCATCTGATCAACCGACTCAACCGTTAGCGTTTCCTGCCGGACGCCTTCCTGCGGACTGCTAGGCTTTTTGCGCTACCTGATTGACTCGTGAAGGCTCAAGGGCCGCCCTCTCCCACTTGGCGATTACCAAGGGTGCGATGGCATTACCCAGCACGTTCAGCGTGGTGGTTCCGCTATCGATAATCCTGAAGATCCCTGCGATAAGCGCCACTCCTTCCAATGGAAGACCGGCAGAAGCCAACGTCGCCGACAAGATAATGATGGCGAATCCAGGCACCCCTGCAGCACCTTTGGAGGTCAGCACCATCGTGACCACCAGCAAGATCTGCTGAGACAGCGACAGGTCAATTCCATAAAGCTGAGCGACAAAAATCGTCGCAACGCCCAGGAAAATCGATGCACCATCCAGATTGAACGCATACCCCACCGGCACCACAAAACTGACGATTCGGCGCGGGACTCCATAGCTCTCCAGCTTGCTCATCAACTGCGGCATGACTGCTGCCGATGCGGCACTCGAGAACGCAAGAATCAGCTCATTCCGGAAATACTTGATCAGCTTGAAAATGTTCTCGCCGATCAGATAGCAAATACCGCCAAGTACCACCAATGCAAAGACAATCAGTGCCAGGTAGACCACGCCAATCAGCTTGAGCAAAGGCAATAGCGAGGCAAAGCCGAAGGTTGCGACGGTAGCGCCGATCATGCCGAACACGCCTATTGGTGCGTAAGCCATGACGATTGAGACGACTTTGAACATCGCATCGGAAATACCCTGAACCACCGCGACCACTGGCGCGCTTTTCTCTCTGGGTAGCGAGTTCAATGCCATGCCGAACAGGACAGCGAAGAACAGCACCGACAGCAACTTCGCTTCCGACATCGCCACAAAGACGTTGTCCGGAACGATGTTCTGCACAATCACGAGAGCGCCCTTCGAAGGCTCCATCGTGATGGACGCAGCACTATGTGTAATGCCGGAAATATCAGTGCCTGTGCCAGGCGCGAATACATTCGCGAAGCAAAGCCCCATCACAATCGCCAGGCCGGTGATCGCAAAAAAATACCCCAGCGACTTGACGCCCATACGACCAAATGACTTGTTATCTCCGCCTCCTGCGATGCCCAGGATCATGCAACAAAACACGATCGGAACAACGACCATCTTCATCATCTTGATGAAGATATCGCCCAGCGGTTTCAGGATTTCCGCGCTAACCCACAATTGATACTGCGGATGGGTATTGAAATACCAACCGACGAGCACGCCAAGCAACAGCCCGGCAATGATTTGCCACACCAAGGGAATACGTTTCATGTCTAGCCTTCTTGTTGGAATGAAAGGACTGCATTAACAGGCAGTTGCTAGATTCATGAGCTTCCAGCTCACTTGAGTTCAAATGGCACAACGCTGTTGTGCCAACACGGTTCTTATTTGGTGAAAAGCTGGCTCATATCCTTGAAGGCCTTGAATTCAAGGGCATTACCGCAAGGGTCAAACAAAAACATGGTGGCTTGCTCGCCAACCTGCCCTTTGAAACGAATGTAGGGTTCGATTACAAACTCAGTGCCAAACGACTTGAGTCGCTCGGCCAGCGCTTCCCACTCTTCCCAGCCCAGGATGATGCCGAAGTGCGGAACCGGTACGTCGTGGCCGTCTACCGGGTTGCTATGGACACTTTCCTGGGACGCGGTTTTTGGGTGTTCGTGAATAACCAACTGGTGGCCATAAAAGTTGAAGTCGACCCACTGGTTGCTGGAACGACCTTCTTCCAGGCCGAACACTTCGCCGTAAAACGTGCGTGCGCCAGCGAGGTTGTAAACGGGGATTGCGAGGTGGAATGGCGAGAGGCTCATCAGAACTCCAATACAGTTTTTTGTTGGTAAAGGACGGAGCGCATGAATGCTGGCCGTTGGTTTTTCGCGACGCTTCAAGTTCCGTCATCCCGCCGACATCAGCGCATGGGTTCGGGCTGTTGCCGAGGGGACAGGCACATCGTAGGGCGCCCCACAAAACAAAAAAATCAATATAAATTTCTTAGAAACACAATTAATATTTGTGAATGATCAAAGAACTCAAAACACTCATCGCCGTTGCACGGGAAGGTACGTTTGCCGCTGCCGGGAATAAAATCGGCCTCACCCAGGCAGCGGTGAGCGCCCAGATTCAGCGTCTGGAGGCCGAGCTCGGCTTTGAGATATTCGACAGGAAGGGACGCTCGGCCCACCTGAACAGGATGGGCCATCAAATACTCCTGCAAGCGCAAGAGCTGCTTCGGCTTTACGACAATCTGGGCTCCACCACGGTCGGACTTCCTGCGAGCGTGCTGGTGAACATCGGTGCCATCGCTTCCGTACAGCGATCCTATCTTCCAGACGCACTGGCCAGGTTTCACCAACAATGCCCGCAGTGCCGAACCCGCGTAATTCCGGGGCTATCGATGGAGTTGGTGAACCTCGTGGATGCCGGCGAGATCGACATGGCCGCAATCATTCGCCCACCCTTCTCGCTCCAGAGCGATCTACGCTGGACGACTTTGGCGCTTGAGCCCTACCGGCTGATCGTCCCGCGCGACGTGCCGGGAGACGATTGGTCAAAGCTGCTTTCAAGCCAACCATTCATTCGGTACGACCGATCATCCTTCGGGGGCCGGCAGGTGGATCGCTTCCTTCGGCAGATGCATTTCACCTTGCGCGAAGTTTGCGAGCTGGATGAACTGGAGGCGATCATCAAGCTCGTGGAGAACGGCGTCGGTGTAGCGCTGGTGCCGCAGACCGCAACCGATCAGGAATGGCCCGAAGGTGTAAGAGCGCTCGATCTCGGACAGCACACCTTCCACCGTGATATCGGGCTCGTACACAGGTCTCGACAGAGCTTCACCGAACCGGTACGGATACTGGCCCAACTTATCAGTGAGCAAGTCAGGACTGGTTCTGAATAAATTCACGCAGGAAAAGGCCTGACTTGGTGGCACGTACCGCCTCCTTCGCCATGTTGTAAGGGGCATATCCCTGCAAGCCGGTCACACCTGCCAACGAGGCGAAGTTAATGAACCTGCCCTCCCCGCTGGCTTTGAGGTGTGGCAACAGATTTGTATCCGTCTGTATAAAACCCCGAGCTAGATACGCAACACCCGATTTCGCGGCGTCCACGCACACATCACCGATACACCCGAGCGTTTAACTGTGTTCACCGGATAGCAGCAGCTACCGACCCACTCAAACTAAACGCACGGAGCATCACCCATGTTCAACTTCTCGAAGGTCTCGTCCCTGGCACTCGGTCTGGCATTGATTGGCGGCCTCGGCTTGTCGAACCTGGCCTCGGCCAATACTGTGAGCGCTGCCGCCCACAGCCCGGTCCAGCAACTGCTGGTGGAAGGTGGTTCGGATCGGCTGCAACAGAATCGCGTCGCGGAATATGGCTCTGAGAACCTGCAAAAGAATCGTGTCGCCGAGGGTGGTTCGGATCGCCTGATCCAGAATCGCGTAGCCGAAGGCGGCGCTGATCGCCTGCAAGAACAGCGCGAACGTGTCGCGCTGTTCAGCCCAGGCAATGCAGCGCACGCCAGTGTGGTCGTCGCCGAAAACCGCCCTGAGTTCGGCTCGAAATATCAGCGGTATTGATTGCCTGCTTATATCCGCAAAGCCGAGACTGTGACGCTATAGCTTCTGGTGTTATGAACGATCCCTTCGGCAGATTCATTTGGACTCTCGCAGACAAGGAGCACAGCTTATGAAAATTGGTTTCCTGGGGCTTGGCAGCATGGGCCAGGCGATTGCTGCCAATCTTTTGAAAAGTGGTCACGAAGTGTGGGTGTGGAATCGCTCACCGGAACCGGCGCAGAAACTGGTCGAGCTTGGCGCCCACGCTGCGGCGACCCCGGCACAGGCCTTTAACGCAGATATCGTGTTCAGCATGTTGGCTGACGATAAGGCACTGCGTGCGGTACTACTGGACTCCGGGTTGCTGGCCCAGCTCAAGGGGCCGCTGATTCACGTCAACCTGGCGACAATTGCCGTGGCCTTCGCCGAGGAGCTGGCCGCCCTGCATGAAGCCCAGGGCATCGACTACATCGCCGCGCCAGTGATGGGTCGCCCCAACGTCGCGGCCACGGCTCAACTCAACATCCTGGTCGCCGGACCGGAGGCGGCTATCGATCGCGTCCAGCCGCTTCTTGATCTGATCGGGCGAAAAACGTGGCGCCTGGGTGATAAAGCCGCGAGCGCCAACGCCATGAAGTTGGCCACCAACTTCCTGCTGGTGTCGGCGGTGCAAGCCATGAGTGAAGCGGCGGTGTTGGTGACCCGTCACGATCTGCCCTCCGCCGCGCTGATCGATCTGGTATCGACCACTATCTTCACCGGCCCGGTCTATCAAGGCTACGGCGCCCTGATCGGTGAGCGCCGATATGAGCCGGCCGCTTTCAAGGCGTCCCTCGGGCTCAAAGACGTCGACTTGATCCTCGCCGCCGCTGCCGACGTATCGATCCAGCTGCCGACAGCGGACCTGATCCGCGCCAACCTGCTGGATGCCATCGCGCATGGTGAAGGCGATAAGGATCTTGCCGTACTGGCCGAAGTCGAGGAAAGACGCACATTGGCAGCGGCGGGACAAACAGCACCTGATTGAGCCGAATCTACGGTTCAATCAAGCAAGAGGAGCCAAGTGTCATCACTCCTCTTGCCACCGCGATTTATTGCTCGTCCGCCGCTCAAGCACGGCAGACGGGCAATAAGCAAAAGAGCAATCACACCGCCGCAACGTCCTGCAGGTGCGCATAGCTATCGACGAAGCGTTTAAATTTGTGTTGGCCACAGGTGTAGGCGGCGTACTTCGCAGGTAGCGCCTCACTGACGCAGGTGGGCACGGGTTCAACGACGGCATCGAAATCCAGATCGATGAAGAACGGAATGGAATAGCGTTCCAGACCGCTGGTGTTGATCACGCGATGCATGGTCGAGGTGTAGCGATCGTTGGTGAGGGTTTGCACCAGGTCGCCAATATTGACGATGAACGTGCCTTCAACCGGCGGAGCCGTCACCCAGTCGCCGGCGCGGTTGCGTACTTGCAAACCGCCGACGGCGTCTTGAGACAGCACGGTCAGGAAACCGTAGTCCGTGTGCGCCCCAATACCGATTTCCTCCTGGGTCACCTTTCCCATCTGCGGTGGGTAACGCAAGATTCGCTGGATCGTGATGGGCTTGCGCTGACGCTGTTCAAAGTAATCTTGTGGCAGGTCCAGACTCAGCGCGATCCCGCCGATGAGGGTTCTGGCGAGCGCCAGTACAGCGCTGTGATAAGTCTCGGCAACCGCTTGGAATTGCGGCAGCGTAGTGGGCATCAGATTCGGCCCGAAAAACGGCGAAACCTCATCGTAATGAGCGCCGCAATCAAAGCACTCCTTGAAATCCCGGGTGTTGGCGGGATCGACGTTTTCCGCATACATAGGGATATAACCGCGTAGCGTCGGCCCGGAGTTGACGATGTTCAGCCGGTTCTTTTCTTCATAAGGCAACTTGAAGAAGCGCTTGGTGAGCCGGTACATCTCATTGATCAATGGCTGCTCGACGCCATGGTTCTTTATGTAAAAGAACCCGACCTGTTCGCAGGCATCGCCAATTTGCCGGGCCACCTGAAGCGGATTCTCGCCATTAAGCAGCGACGAGATATCGATGATTGGAATCTCGGTAAACGCGGTTTGCTTGCTGGCCAGACGGCTATCGAATAACTCAGTCACGTATGCACTCCTTTCCAAAACGTCATCAGGCGGAAGATTGAGAAAGCACGGCTGCGCCCTCTTCAATCCATGTTTTGCCGGATCTTAGTCCTGGATTTTTTGGTACGCAAGCAAAATGTACACAGGTGTACATCATGATTGACACTTGTGAACATTCGACTTACCGTCATGTCAAACCCTGCATGATGTTCTGTTCGAGGAGCGCAATACATGTCCAGCGATCCCTTGCTGCAACCCTACAAAATCAAAAACCTGACGCTGCGCAATCGCATCATGACCACCTCCCATGAACCGGCCTATCCGGTCGACGGCATGCCCAAGGAGCTTTATCGGGCGTATCACGTCGAGCGTGCCAAGGCTGGCGTGGCACTGACGATGACTGCCGGTTCCGCCGCGGTGTCGCGCGATAGCCCGCCAGTGTTCAACAACATCCTGGCGTACAAGGACGAAGTGGTCGGCTGGATGAAGGATTTGACTGATGAGTGCCACGAGCACGGCGCTGCGGTGATGATTCAACTGACCCACCTGGGGCGGCGCACCCGTTGGGACAAGGCCGACTGGCTGCCAGTGGTTTCGCCGTCTCACCGCCGAGAAGCGTCGCACCGCTCCTTCCCCAAGAAGATGGAAGAGTGGGATATCGAACGGATCATCAAGGATTACGTCGATGCGGCCGAGCGCATGAAAGCAGCCGGGCTGGACGGCCTGGAGCTCCAGGCCTACGGGCATTTGATGGACCAGTTCTGGTCACCGCTGACCAATGATCTTGAAGGCCCCTACGGCGGTTCCCTGGAAAATCGCCTGCGGTTTACGTTCGATATCCTGCGCGGTATCCGCAAGCAATGCGGCGAGGACTTCTTGCTGGGTGTGCGCTACACCGGGGACGAGGATCTTCCCGGTGGATTTGGCGCGCAGGAAGGCATCGCGATTTCGCACATGCTCAAGGACAGCGGCCTGGTCGATTTCCTCAACGTGGTGCGCGGGCATATCGATACCGATGCCGGCCTGACCGATGTGATTCCCATCCAGGGCATGCGTAACTCGCCACACCTGGATTTCGCCGGTGAGATCCGCGCGGCGACCGGTTTCCCGACCTTCCATGCCGCCAAGATCCCCGACGTCGCCACCGCTCGCCACGCCATTGCCTCCGGCAAGATCGACATGGTGGGCATGACCCGCGCGCACATGACCGACCCGCATATCGTGCGCAAGATTATCGAAAAGCGTGAAGAAGAAATCCGCCCGTGCGTGGGGGCCAACTACTGCCTGGATCGCATCTACCAGGGCGGCGCCGCGTATTGCATCCACAATGCCGCGACCGGCCGCGAAACCACCATGCCCCACGAAATCCCGAAGGCAGCGACCAAGCGCAAGGTCGTAGTCATCGGCACCGGCCCGGCGGGCCTTGAGGCGGCACGGGTCGCCGGTGAGCGCGGTCACGCCGTCACGGTGTTCGAAGTGGCCGACCAACCCGGCGGACAGATTCGGCTGACCGCCCTTAGCGAGCGTCGTCGCGAGATGATCAGCATCATCGATTGGCGCATGGCGCAGTGCGAACGGCTGGGCGTGAAGTTTCACTTCAACACCTGGGCCGAGGCCTCGACGGTCATGGCCGAGGAACCGGACGTGGTGATCGTCGCCACCGGTGGTTTGCCGCACACCGAAGTGCTCAAGCATGGCAATGAATGGGTGGTGTCGGCTTGGGACATTATTTCCGGTGACGTCAAACCCGGCCAAAACGTACTGATCTTCGACGATGCCGGCGACCATGCGGCGCTACAGGCAGCCGAAGTCATTGCCAACAGTGGGGCGAAACTGGAGATCGTCACACCTGACCGGTCGTTTGCACCGGAGGTGATGGCCATGAACCTGGTGCCTTACATGCGCAGCCTGCAAGACCTCAACGTCACCTTTACGGTTACGTACCGGGTGGATTCTGTTGAGAAACGCGACGGCCAACTGGTGGCCCACTTCGGCAGCGATTACCGCCAGGTGCGCAAGCAGCGGGTGGTCGATCAGGTGGTGATCAACCACGGCACCCTGCCCCTGGATGATCTGTACTTCGACCTGCGCCCCCATTCCAGCAACGATGGAGCGGTCGAGCAGCACAGCCTGATTGCCGGCAAAGCGCAGAACATCGTGACCAACCCCGAGGGGCGATTCCAGTTGTTCCGGATTGGCGATGCCGTCTCGGCGCGCAATACCCACGCCGCCATCTACGATGCCCTGCGACTGCTGAAAGACATTTGAAGCGATGCCCTGATCCTGGCGATCAGGGCACCTCTCTACATCCCGCGCCGCGCCACTGCAGCGCCAGCCGCCACGGCCCGGCCGATGACGGCTTCGATGTTTTCATCCGCCATCGACTGCAATGCCGCTGCGGTCACGCCACGGTAAGCCATTAACGACTCGATCAGTTGCTGCGGATCATGGCTCGCAAGCATCTGCCCTCCCCCAACCACTGCGCCGCGTGCCGCCTGCTGGGCGATGGCAAGTGGAATCCCGGCGGCTACGGCCTGATTGGTCAGCGCCAGTTGCAGCATCGCCGGAAAGGCCGGCCCGGTCCCGGACAACGCACTCAGGTAATCGATACAGTCTTCGTCCGGCACCTCACTCGCCGTGCCAACGCATTCGAACAGACGCTGCACCCAGGCGCGTTCGCGCTCATCCAGTGGTCCGGCGCTGTACCAAGGCGTGAAGGATTGCCTGATTTCCACGGCCGCATTGGGCATGGCGCGCACGACCACTGCTGCACCGCTGGCGGCACGAATGTCCGTCGCAGTGACACCCGCCATCAGGGAAATCACTACTTTGCCGCTGGCGTTGATCTGCAGTGTTCGAAATTGCTCCGGCCGGATGGACAGCACCACGACATCACTGAGGTCCACCAATTGCTGGTTATCCGCCAGCAGCCGCACATCCGGCCCGAAGGTGCTGGTACCGGAGCGATTCGAGATCAATACGTGGTCAGTCTTCAGAAGATGCTGTTCGAGCAGCGCCTCGACGATGGCGCGCCCCAGCCAACCTGTGCCGCCGATAACGCCCAGGGTTCTATTGGCCATCGGCAGCCGACTCTTCGAAGGTATCGACCAAGGGAACAAAGACGCCCGGCTCTTTTTCCGCGTAGCCGAACTTCCCAAAAAAACGGTCCAGCTCGCGGCGCTTGGGGGCCTTGCCGGTAAACACGCTCACGTACTGGGGAATCCGTCGAAAGCGCACGACGATGTCTTCAGTGGTCTTCATGGAGATGTAGCCGATCTGCGTCAGGTAGATGGTCCTGGCACGCACGTCCGCCGCCTCGTTTTCGTAGCCGAACCGTCGGAACATGGCGGCCAGGGCATTCATCCGGGTTTCGTCCGCCAAGGCGATTTCGTCTTTGACCTCGTCTGATTGCAAGGCCCAGCTGCGCACCGCAAATTCAAACTGGGAATCGAACAGATCAGGGTTCACCCAGCACTCGAAGATATTGAGGATCGCCTCGGAAATACTTTCCGCGTAGCTCTCGCACTGGTTAACCATGCCGCCGGTGTTTTTGTCGCGCCATCGGGCCAGAAGCGCCGCGAGCAGTTGTTCGCGGTCGGTGTAGAACCAGTAGAAGCTGGTACGCGACAAATTCAAGCGTTTGGCCAGCGGCATCACCCGCACCGCATCCACACCAGACTCTTTGAGCGCATCGTAAGCGGCGTCCAGCCAGACATCGACGGAGCCGCGCCAGCCTGCATCCTGCCCTTTGGTTTTCGCCCTTGCTGCCTGCGACATCCGCGTGCACCTTCTTTTGAAAATTCTTCGCCACTCTACACCTCAGGATCCGTGGCGTACACGCCATGTACAGCGGCGTACATTTTTTGGACGCTGATCCTCCGTCTCGACTGCAATTCCCTCTTTTTGGATAACAGCACGTTATCTTTGGCCCGGTAAAAAAGTTGCTAGACGCTACGAAGCCGTGAAACCAAATAATGGTTCTACCGAAAAACAATAATAGGTAGGTGCCATGAAGTTCGATAACAAAGTGGTGATCGTTACAGGCGCGGCTGGGGGTGTGGGACAGGCGCTGGCGTTACGGTTTGCCCGTGAAGGCGCCAGGCTTTTCCTGTCTGATCTTGACGAAGCCGGTTGCAAATCAATTGCCGCCAAGGTCCGAGAACTCGGCGCCGAAGTGCACTATCTGGCCGGCGATCTGCGCCGCAAAGAATATTGCGAAGCCATCGTCCAAACGGCCGTCGATGTCTTTTCGGGGATCGATATCGTGTTGAACAACGCGGGCATTATTCCCCGGGGCACCATTGAGGAAACCACTGACGAAATGTGGTTCGACGCCATGGGCGTCAACCTGAACGCCGTGTTATTCATCTGCCGCGCAGCGATACCGCACATGAAAAATCGCCCCGGCGCCGCGATCGTCAATACCTCTTCGGTCTGGGGCATTTACCCCGGCCCGGCCCACGTGGCGTATTGCACCAGCAAAGGGGCGGTGGCGGCGCTGACCAAGAACCTCGGCCGCGACTGTGCGCCGTTGGGCATCCGTGTGAACGCTGTCTGCCCCCACGAAATCAATACGCCGATGATCCGCAGTGGCTTTGAGCGGCGTGGCCTGGACCCGGACAAGGCCGTGCAGGAGTTGAACAAGAGCGTGCCACTGGGCCGTATCGCCGAGCCCGAGGACATCGCCGATGTCATCGCGTTTCTGGCGTCCGACGAAGCCCGGTACATCGCCGGTGAAACCGTAGAAGTCACCGGCGCCAAGCCGGTATCAGGTTAAGGAGAACGCGCGATGCTCAAGGGTAAAAATGTAGTGGTGACCGGGGGCGGCCGAGGCATTGGCCGGGGGATTACCGAGAAACTGCTTGAAGCGGGAGCTTCGGTGCTGATCGCTCAGCGCCAGGCGCTGGACGCGCAATTGCGCAAGCACCCCCGCGTGCATTTCGTCGAGGCTGATCTTGCCTCGGTCGAGTCCCCGGGATTGATCGCGCAAGTCGCCCAGGAGCAACTCGGCGGCGTTGATGTGCTGGTCAACAACGCGGGGTTCATGTTCGAGAAAACCATCGATGACATGACCGAGCAGGATTGGGATCGCATGATGGCGGTCAATCTGCGGGCGCCGGCATTTCTGTGCAAGGCGCTCGTGCCTCAGATGCGGCGCCGAGGCGCAGGCAGCATCATCAACATCGGGTCGATCGAAGGGATCGGTTCTAACCCTGAACATGCCGCCTATTGCGCCTCCAAGGCGGGCATCCACGGGTTGACCCGGGCGTTGGCGGTCGATCTTGGGCGGGACAGCATTCGCTGTAATGCCATCGCCCCTGGATGGATCAATTCCGAGTTGAGTGATGCGTATCTCGCCACCCAGGCTGATCCGCGCGCGGCACGTCAGGCCTTGCTGCGACTTCATCCGGTCGGGCGCACCGGCATGCCGACGGATATTGGCGGCGCCGTGGTGTTCCTCGCCTCCGAGTTATCGGCCTTCATCACCGGGCAAGTGCTGGTGGTGGATGGCGGCCGCACCGCGAAACTGCCGCTGCCGTTTTGAACGCCTAAGTTGCAAACGGAGGGGGCGTTCGCCCCCTCCCCTTAACCTTCCCGCCCGGCCCAGAACTCATGCCAGCGAATCACCGAACTCACCCCCAGCTTGGTGATCAGTTTGGGTGGCAGCCTGCTGGGTCCTGGTGCGTGACTGAAACTGTCAAGAAACTCCGACCGCGTACCTGACGCCAACTCCGCCGCCATCACCCCTGCCAGGGTGCTCTTGACGGTACCCAGTCCATTTTCGCAGCACGCCGAGTAAAGATTTTCTTCAATCTCCCCAAATGCAGCGGCACTGTTGCGGCTCAAACACAGACGCCCGGCCCAGCTGAACTCCAATGCCGTGGATTGCAACTCGGGAAAGCGCGCATCCAGCGAATGCCGCTGTTCCTTGGCAACCGCCGCCACACGTTCTGGCGTTACCTGGATCGTCGGGTCATAGGTGAACTTGGTCCGGATGACGATGCGGGATTGACCGTCCGCAGAGATCTTGCGCACGGTCGCGCCCATGGGATCCGCCGGTAACAAGGCCCACCTGGCTTTGCCCGACACCCCTTTGCCGAACGCGTCGTCGCTGTACGCTGCTGTCATGGAGGCGTAAGTGAAGACATGCAGAAGTCGTCCTTGATAGTGGCCAAAATCTTCAATGTGACCGTTAACCCCGAGTATGACCTTGGGTGCATGCACCGACCCGTCAGGCGACCGAGCCACCCAGCCGCTGCCCTGCTTCGACAATTCAACAATCGGTGAGCACTCATACAGCGTGATGTTCCCGGCCAGCCCCGCGGCCAGGTCCCGGATGTATTGCGCGGGTTGAATCATCACCGCGCCGGGGGTGTAGATCCCACCGTGGTAATAGGTCGAGCCGGTGATTTCACGCATCTGCGCGGCATCCAACATTTGGTACTTTTCGCCAATACTCTCAAGGGAGTGAGCGTAATTGACGTTCAGTTTCAATCCGCGCTCGGTGGCGGCCGCGTTGATCTTCCCTGAAGGGTCGAACGTCTCGGCCGACATCCCGTACTCGCGTGCCGCCTGGGCGGCGAACTCGATCGCAAAGCGATTTTGCGTGATCTCCAGCGCCGTGGCCGACTCACTCGCCACGGAATATTCACCAGACGACAGACTGTGCGGCACATCGATCATGAAGCCCGAGTTCCGGCCTGCCGGTCCCTTGGCCACTTCATGCGCATCGACCACCACAATGCGGTCACCGGGGTGCAGCTGCGAAAGCCTGCGCGCAGCGGAAAGGCCGGCGAAACCGGCACCAATAATCAACCAGTCCGCCATCACGTTTCCATCAAGCCTGCGCACGGGCGCAGTGCGAACGGAAATCGCCTCCCAACCTGAGACTCCGGTGTCGACCGGCAGGCGCTTGATGGTATGGGTGCTCATTTTTCGGTCTCTTCATCCGACCGATCAGACACATCGATCCAGATGGTTTTGATTTCGGTGTACTGGTCATGGGCAAAAATGGATTTGTCCCGACCGCCGAAACCCGATTCCTTGTAGCCGCCGAACGGGGTCGACGCATCGCCCTCGCCAAAGCAGTTCACGGTGACGATGCCGGCACGGATTTCCCGCGACAACTTGATCGCCCGGCGCAGGCTGCCGGTGTAAACCGAGGCCGCCAGGCCGTATAGCGTGTCATTGGCCAGGGCAATCGCTTCGCTGAGCGTATTGAACGTGGTGACCGACAGGATCGGGCCGAAGATTTCTTCCTGGAACAGCCGGCTATTGCGGTCCACGCCGTCAATCACGGTCGGTTCGACAAAGGCACCGTCCTGGGTGGCACCACCGTACACGACGCTGAGATTCCCGGCAGTCGCGTGCTCAAGGTACGACTTCACCTTGGCGAAATGTTCCGGGCTGACCAGTGACCCGACACGGTTTTCCGGATCAAGCGGGTCGCCCATTTTCCACTCGCGGATGTAGGCGCCCATGCGTTCCAGCAGTTCATCTTTCACCGAAGCATGGACAATCAGGCGCGAAGTCGCGGAACAGTTTTCACCCATATTCCAGAACGCGCCGTTGACCACATGCTGGGCGACGAGATCCAGGTCTTGCGCATCATCCATCACCACCGCCGGGTTTTTCCCGCCGCACTCCAGCACGATGCGTTTCAGGTTCGAATCGGCGGCGTAATGCAGGAATCGGCGGCCGGTCGCGGTTGAGCCGGTGAAACTCACCATATCCACGTCGTTATGCAGGCCAATCGGCTCACCGACCTCCTTGCCCGTGCCGGTCACAATGTTCAATACGCCGGCGGGTATCCCGGCTTCAAACGCGAGTTGAGCAACGCGCAAGGTGGTCAACGAGGTTTGCTCGGCCGGTTTGACGATGACTGAACAACCGGCCGCGAGCGCCGGACCGATTTTCCAGGCCAGCATCAGCAGCGGGAAATTCCACGGCAATACGCAGCCCACCACGCCGATGGGCTCGCGGACCACCAGGGTCAGCGCGTCGCTGCCCACCGGAGCGGTGTTGTCGTAAATCTTGTCGATCAATTCCGCGTGCCAGCGCAGGGTGTGGATGGTGTCCGGCACGTCCACCAACTGGCATTCACTCACGGGCTTGCCGCTATCGAGACTCTCAAGGACAGCCAGTTCGTGCTGATGGCTTTCCAGCAGGTTGGCAAACTTCAGCAGCACGGCTTTGCGCTCCCGAGGGGAAATCGAGCGCCAGCGTCCATCCTCGAACGCCTCTTTGGCATTACTCACCGCAAAGTCAACATCCTCGGCCGAACACGCCGCGACGTCCGTCAAAAACGCGCCCGTCGCCGGGTTGTGCGTCGCGAAGGTTCGGCCCGAGATCGCCGGTCTGAACGCGCCGTTGATAAACGCCCTGGAGGGCAACGAAATGTCTTTGGCCAGGGCCGCATATTCGGCTTTGCTGAGAAGATCACCCATGGCTGGCTCCCGAAGTAATGTTGGCTACATTGCGTTTAAGTTCGGCGATGACCGCTGCCAGGCTTTGCTGTTCTTCGGCTTCAAGTGGCTGCAGCGGCAAGCGCACGTCGCCTACGTTCAACCCGGCAATTTCGCAGCCGTGCTTGATCGACTGCACGAACTTGCCGCCGTCCAGGGCATTCATCAGCGGCATCATCGCCGACATGATCTGGCGGCCCTTGTCGAAGTTCTTTTCGATCACACAGGCTTCATAAAGCGCTACGTGCTCCCGGGGCAGGAAGTTGGACCCTGCGCACACCCAGCTCCTGGCGCCCCAGGCAAAGAATTCGAGCGCCTGGTCGTCCCAGCCGCATGACAGGCCGATATTCGGAAACTGCCGCGCCAACAGATGCACTCGGCCCATGTCGCCGGAGCTCTCTTTGATGGCAATCACGTTTTTCGACTCGCTCACGCGGGTCAGGTATTCCTCATCCATCGACACGCACATGCGACCCGGGTAGTTGTAAAGCATGATCGGCAAGTTGGCGGCGCGGTCGATGGTCAGCGCGTGGATCGCGTTTTCCCGGGAGGTTGGCAGTGCGTAAGGCGGCGACGTGACGAGAATGGCGTCGGCGTTAATCGCTTTGGCGTCCTTCGCGTACTGGACGGCATCTTCGGTGCGAATGGCCCCCGTGCTGACGATCAGTTGCACCCGCGTGCCGATGACATCTTTGGCGTAGGCCGCGAGCTCAGTCCGTTCTTCCGACGTCTGCGCATAATATTCGCCGGTCGAGCCGCCGATAATAATGCCGTGCACCTTCGCTTCGATCAGCGACTCCAAAACTTCCGAATACACACTCCAGTCGATCTCCCCGTCGGGTTTATAGGGGGTAACTGCTGGCGTATAGATACCTTCAAATTTCAAGATAAATGCTCCGAATGTGGATTGTATGGAAGATCAACGTTGCCAATATTCAGACACGGGAATAACGACGGTACTTTTATCGCGCCGTTCATAGGCTTCAATAAAGCGTCATGATGTCCGTTGATCCGAAGTGGTTTACCGACTGGCAGGAGTAACTCTTGAATCCAGACTGGCATGGGCCAGGAAGGTGGTCAATAGAGTGTATTTCTTGCTTGCAGGTGTTTAAACAACAGAGCGTCAAACCCTGCCTGATTTTTATGCGTTGAATTTCAACTACTTATAAAACATGCAGCGAAGCCGCGACCTCAATCGATAACATTTGTTTATGCATTGCTCAGCGTAAAAGTTTCTTGTTGATAGATGATTGGGGTCGTAGCCTTACAGCAGCGATATTTTATCAACGAATAAACGGCGAAGTTTTTCCGCACGCCCATCTCATTAGTTTGAATCTGCTGATCGGGCTTGAATAAGTGGATATGAAAATATTGCTATACATGCACACATTGACAAATAAACGAAACAAGTGACCTTCAGCCTCATCACGCTGAGCAGGCTGGATATGTCGCCCCCTTGGTAATCTGGAGTGTGTTGACCGTGAGCACTAAATCGGCCGTTTCAAATCTTATCGCGCAGCGCAAGCCTGACTACGCGCTGCCAGGTGCCCTTTATAGCGACCCGGACGTTTACCGGCAGGACCTGGAACAGATCTGGCACAAAAGCTGGATCTTTGCCGGGCACACCTTCGAGCTGGAGAAGCCAGGCCAGTACCTGTCGCTGCAAGTGGGCGACTATCCCGTCGCGGTCGTGCGTGGCGCCGATAAACAGATTCGGGCGTTCCATAACGCTTGCCGTCATCGCGGTTCCAAGGTGTGCCCGGAAGCCAGCGGCAAGGTCGCCAAACTCGTGTGCCCTTACCATAAATGGACCTATGAGCTGGACGGTAAATTGTTGTTCGCCGGCAACATGGGGGACGATTTCGACAAGTCCCAGCTTGGATTGAAACCGGTGCATTGCGAGGTCGTCGAGACCTACATCTATGTGTGCGTGGCGGACATCGCCCCGGACTTTTCGTCGTTCAGGAAATCCGTCACCCCGTTCGTGGCGCCGCATTACCTGGACGACTGCAAAGTCGCGTTCGAGTCGAACATCATCGAAAAAGGCAACTGGAAACTGGTGTTCGAGAACAACCGCGAGTGCTACCACTGCGACTTCACTCATCCGGAATTGATGCACTCCTTCGTCGACAACCCGTCAGTGGGCGGCGCGGGTGGCGATGAAGACCTCGAACTCAAGGAGCATTGGGACCGCTGCGAAGCGGCCGGCCTGCCGAGTCGCCTGGTCATGGACGATAAGGGTCGGTTCCGCATGACCCGCATCCCGCTGTTTTCGGGGGCCGTCAGCTACACCATGGATGGCAAGCCTGCGGTCGCCGGTCGCCTGGACACCACTGGCGAAGCCAATATCGGCGCATTGCTGTATTTCAACTATCCCTCGACCTGGAACCACTTCCTGGGCGATCACGCATTGAGCTTCCGCGTTCTGCCGATCGGGCCGAACGAGACGATGGTTACCACCAAATGGATTGTCAAGAAGACCGCGCAGGAAGGCGTCGACTACGACATCGATCGACTGACCAAAGTCTGGCTCGCCACCAACGACCAGGACCGCATTTTGGTGGAAGGCGCTCAGGTCGGTGTCAACTCGCCGGCTTTCGAGCCTGGCCCGCTGTCGGTGGCCAGCGAAATTGGCGTGTGCCAGTTTGATGATTGGTACTGCAAGACGATGCTTGAGCAACTCAATGACACGATCACCTTAAGGTCGGTCGGCTAAGTTCACCCCTGCCGGCGGTGAGAACCCTGCAGGGCCACCGCTGGCATCCCCGTCTAATCGCTTCGGGAGAACTGCGCAAGAATCCAGTCTCTAAGCCGGCAACAGGCGTCGTCATTGATTCGGTCTTCACGAAAGGTCAGGTAATGCTGACTTTCATGCAGGACCACTTCCTCCTCGACCGGCCGAATCAACGTGCCATTTGCGATCAGGTTTGCCACCAGGTGATTCCAGCCGAGGGCGACGCCCTGATGGGTCAACACCATGCTGATCACCAGGTTGTAGTCATTCGCGTTGAAAACGTGCGGGCTGTCGTGGGGGCGTTTTTCGATATCGACATCGTGATAAGCCAGCCAGACGCCCCAATCGACGTGCTCCGCCACCTGGGATCTGCCGTAGGGGCTGAGGTTCAGCAACACCCCGTCGCGCAAACCCTCAAGGCTGGAAAGCTCCGGATGCTCCTCTTTATAACGAGGCGTGCACACCGGGTAGATGACGTCATGAAACAGCGGATAACTGCGGTAGCCATCCTGAACCCTGGCCATTTTGGTGATGAAAATGTCCGGAGTGACACCCGGCTCCATCGACAGGAAGTTTTGCGTGGTGACGAGGTTGAGGTCGATGTCTGCGTTCTTGGTGAAAAAACCCGGCAGCTTGGCGGCGAGCCAGAGGGCTGAAAACGCGGGCGAACAGCACAGCGTCAACGTGCGTTTGCCGGCATTGTTGGTGCGAATCCGCTCGGCGGCCTGGGAGATATTCACGAACGATAACTGTGCGGCATCGAAAAATATCGAACCGGCTTCCGTCAGCTCGACCGCCCGCCCCACTCGCTTGAACAGGTCCACTCCGAGGTACGCTTCAAGCTCGCGTATCTGTCGACTGATCGCTGCCTGAGTCACACAGAGTGCTTCAGCCGCACGGGTGAAACTCTGGTATTTGGCGGCGGCAACGAATGACTTGACCGCTTTGAGCGACGGCATTTTCAGCAGCGTCATATCTGGATCGATGTGCTTAACCATAACCTAGAGTATTGAATGCCTGGTCAGGGGCCCCTGGAAGGGCCTTGAGAGATGAAATCAGCGGCAAGGTTCCCCCCACAGCGCAAGCCCGAGAGTAGCTGAAACAAAGCGTCTACGACAGCGGGAAACAGCGCTTGAATGCATAAAACGATGCTGTTCAAACGGAAAGGCCAGTCTGTTCGCAATCGATAACATAGGGTTATTGATAGGTCAGAAGAAATGTTGTTAGACGTTGACCTTATTAGGTAATAACTTGGGTCTCAAGGAACTGTTCAATTCAGCGCCGACAAAAGAAAAACAATAAACATCACATAATAATGAGGATAGTCACAATGACTAAATCCCGTCCCTTCCCCCAGCTTGACTGCCCTCACACGCACCGTCTTAACTGATCAAGATACGTACCGCAAAGTCTTGATTTTATGTCGTAATTGCAGCAGGAGGGGTTATGAGTCTTGGTGACGAGATACTCTCGGTAAAAAACATTTATAAAGTTTTTGGTACTCAACCAAAACTCGCCATGGACATGCTCGCCCGCGGCGCGGACAAGAATGAAATCTTCAGCAAGACGGGCCAAGTTGTCGGTGTTTTTGACGCCAGTTTTTCAGTAAAACGCGGAGAGATATTCGTCATCATGGGACTCTCCGGTTCCGGGAAGTCGACCATGGTTCGGTTGTTCAACCGACTGATCGAACCGACCTCGGGCACTATCCATCTCAACGGCCAGGAAATCACCGGTCTCTCCGACGCGGATCTTTTAAGTGTTCGACGCAAAGACATGAGCATGGTGTTTCAGTCCTTTGCGTTGATGCCTCATATGAGCGTGATCGACAACGTGGCGTTCGGCCTGGAAATCTCGGGTGTCGAAGAAAGCGAGCGTCATCTTCGTGCGCTGGAGGCCCTTAAACAGGTGGGCCTCGACGGACACGCCTACAGCTATCCGCACCAGCTGTCGGGCGGTATGCAGCAACGGGTCGGCCTGGCCAGAGCGCTGGCCAATGACCCGGCCATCCTGCTGATGGACGAAGCCTTCTCGGCACTCGACCCGCTGATCCGCAGCGAAATGCAGGGCGAATTGATTCGACTGCAAGCGGAGCAACACCGCACGATCATCTTCATCTCACACGACATCGACGAAGCGATTCGAATCGGCCATCGCATTGCGATTATGGAAGGCGGCCGGGTCGTGCAGATCGGCACGCCCCAGGAACTGCTGTGTCACCCGGCGAATGATTACGTCAGGGCATTCTTCAAAGGTTTCGATGCATCAAAGATCCTGAAGGCTGGCGACGTTGCCAGGATCTGTGCGGAACACCCTTACGCGAAGGATCAAGCCACGCCTACGCTGCGCGATGATGTGCTACTTCAAGACATCTTCCACATTGTTGCAGATGCGGTTAATCCGGTTGCCGTGCTGGATCGCCAGGGAGTGTTCAAAGGCACGATCTCCAAGAGCCTATTGCTCCAGACAATGAGCCGCCACTAAGGCGTTACTTGCTGGCTTGCCAGGCTCAGACATTCAGGTGATTAGCATGAACGAATTCAATCTTTTAGACCCGTTTCAATCGATCAACGTTCCTCTGGGCCAATGGGTAGAAGTTATCCTTAATTACTTGGTTCATAACTTCCGCGATATATTCCGTTCGATCAGATGGCCAATCGATCAAGTACTTAATGGTATTCAGTTTGGCTTGCTGTCCATTCCCCCATCGATATTTATCATTGTTGCCACGTTGTTTGGCTGGCAGGTGGGTGGGAAGAAAATAGGCATCCTCTGTTTCGTTACGCTGACGCTGCTGGGCGTAATTGGCGTGTGGAATGACGCGATGATCACCCTCGCCCTGGTCCTCACTTCACTGTTTTTCTGCGCGGTCATTGGCATACCGCTGGGGGTCTTGTGCGCCCGCAGTGACCGGTTGGAGATGCTGCTGCGCCCGGTACTCGACGCCATGCAAACACTGCCTGCATTCGTTTATCTGGTGCCCGTCGTCATGTTGTTTGGTATCGGCAACGTACCGGGGGTGTTGGTCACCATCATCTTTTCGGTCGCCCCGCTGGTCAGGCTGACCAACCTGGGTATTCGGCAAGTACCGGAAGACAAGGTCGAGGCCGCCCGTGCGTTCGGCTGTACCCCTCGGCAAATGCTGAGGCGCGTGCAACTGCCGTTGGCGGCTCCGACGATCATGGCGGGCCTGAACCAGTCATTGATGTTGTCACTGTCGATGGTGGTCATCGCCTCGATGATTTCGGTGGGTGGCTTGGGAATGATGGTACTTCGCGGGATCGGTCGCCTCGATATGGGCCTCGCGACCGTCGGTGGCGTGGGCCTGGTATTGCTGGCGATTTTCCTCGACCGCCTGACCCAGGCCATGGGTGAGCGCAGTAACCGCGCCACCAAAGGTGAGCGCTGGTACCAGACAGGCCCTGTAGGCGTGTTGTTTCGCCTGAAAAGAAAACCCCCCATTCAAAAGATCGAAGTCAGTCCGAAAGAAAGTTAACCCGCCTGGCGGTGCCGTGAACCATAAGAAATGCCAGCTCCTTAATTCACACAGGGTAACGACAATGAATTTCACACAACGCGCAATTGCACAAAATCTTATTCGTTCCGTGGCGCTTCTAGCCTTGGCGGTATCACCTGTTTTCGCGTCCGCCGCGAATGCGCCAGAACCAGGCAAAGGGGTATCGATCACCCCTATTTTCCCGGCAATCGCCGAGGAGCGATTCCGCGGCGAGATCGCCATGGCGGGCCTCAAGGAACTTGGCTACAAAGTCCAGACGCCCAAGGAGACCGAGTACTCCACCATGTTTGTTGCGCTCGCCAGTGGCGACGCCGACTTCACCGTGCACATGTGGGAGAAGCTGCATGAATCGTTCTACGACAAAGCCGGTGGCGATGACGCGATGGTGAAATCTGGCGATATCATGCCGGGCGTGTTGCAGGGCTACATGATTGATAAAAAAACCGCTGACCAATACAAAATCACCTCGATTGAAGACTTGCAGAAACCCGAGATTGCCAAGTTGTTCGATGGCGATGGCGACGGTAAAGCCGACCTCACCGGTTGCAATCCAGGCTGGGGTTGCGAACTGATCATTGCGCACCAGATGAAAGCCTATGGCCTGACCAAGACCGTTTCAAACAACCAGGGCTCCTACTTTGCGCTGATGGCCGACACCATTGCCCGTTATAAACAAGGCAAGTCCATCCTCTATTACACCTGGGTGCCACAGTGGATTTCCGGTGTGCTGGTTGAAGGTAAAGACGTTGTCTGGCTGACCGTACCGCGTACCGATCTCCCCAGCGGTAAAAACGATACCAATACGACGTTTAACGGCAAAAACCTCGGTTTCCCGGTGGATTCGGTCAGGGCTGTCCTGAACAAAGAGTTCGCCGAGAAAAATCCGGTGGCCACCAAGTTCCTGTCTGAGATGCAAATCTCCACCGACGATGAAAGTGCGCAGAATCTGAAAATGCACAACGGCGAGAAAAGTGCAGCGGACATCACTCGTCATGCCGCTGAATGGATCGCCGCCCATCGCGCGAAGTACGACAGCTGGTTGGCGGATGCACGCGCCGCTGCCAATACCGCCACTGCACAGAAATAACCTCCGCGTTTAAAGCTGCTTAATAAGTTGCCCCTGGCCGGGCAACTTTTCTTCTGTTTCGGAATTCACTCTTCAGGAATCATAAGATGCCGTTGTATTCGTTCGTCCAGAATTTCAGTTACAAGGACGTTCCGCAGCACACCCGCGAGCTGGTTGAAACCTGCCTGCTGGACATTATCGGCGTGGCCGCGGGCGCTCGTGATAATCAAACCAGCGTCTTGCTCAAGGCCTACGCTGAGGCGAACTTCTCGGCCAATCAACTCACCAGCCGACTGTGGTTCGACGGCAGGGCTGTACATCCATTGGGCGCCGCGTATGCGGGCGGTTTCAGTGTCGATAGCCTGGACGCCCATGAAGGCCACTTCACCTCCAAAGGCCACGCCGGTGCAACGGTGGTGCCTGCGGTGATTGCGTTGGTGGATGCGTGCCTCAATCAAGGTCAAGACATCAGCGGCGAAGAGCTGCTCATGGCGCTGTGTATCGGTTATGAAACGGCGTTGCGCGCTGGCCAGGCCTTGATGGCCACCGCCCCGGAATATCATGCGTCGGGGGCTTTTTCCGGGATCGGCGTTGTCTGTGCGGGTACACGCTTGCTGAAGCTGGACGAAACGACGTTTCGTCACGCCCTGGGTATCGCCGAATACTTCGGCCCGAGGTGCCCGATGATGCGGTTGATCAGCTTCCCGTCGATGCTGCGTGATGCCCACGGTGCCGGGGCGTTTACCGGAGTCAACGCGCTACTGATGGCCCGGATGGGCATTACCGGTGCCCCAGCCGCAACGGTCGAACCGCTGGAGATCTCCAGCTTCTGGCAGGACATCGGCACCCGCTGGGAAATCGACGAGCAATATTTCAAACCGTGGCCCGTGTGTCGCTGGGCGCAACCGGCGCTCACCGCCATGACCGCACTGATGCAAACGCATCCCGCCATCACGCCTGAGTCGATCGAAACCATCGACGTTGAAACATTCCATGAATCCGTGTGCTTGCAGGGGCATTTCCCGAAGAATGCGGATGAAGCCCAGTATGCGCTGGCGTTTCCACTGGCCGCGTTGATTGCGCGCGGACAGCTTGGCCCTGGCGAAGTCACCGGGGAAGCCATTCATTCACCGGACATTTTGAGTGTCAGTGCGAAAATCACCCTTCGCGAGGCGCCCGACCTGTCCAGCCGATTCCCGGAGGAAATTCTTTCCCGCGTGACCGTGACCCTGAAAGACGGCAGCCGTCTCGCCAGCCCTACGGCCACCGCCAAGGGCGATCCGGGCAACCCGATGTCGAGCGCCGAGCTCATCGATAAATACCATCTGCTCGCGGATGACAGCCTGGGCATCACCCTCAGCGACGGGATTAAACAGGCCATTCAAGCATTGCCCGACAGTCAGGATTGCCAGGCCTTTCTTGAGTTGTTGCTCAGCGCGCCGAAAAGCGCTGTCTAGTCATGCCATTCGTATTCGAGAGCGTGCTGAAGGACAAGAACATGGGGTACGCCTGCACGGCGGAAAAAACCGTGAAGCCGCAGGCCCTGACCCGTGTCGCCTTCGTCCTTTTGAACAATTTCTCGATGATGTCGTTCACCGGCGCGATTGATGCACTGGTCACCGCAAACCTGATCAGCGAGACGCCGGGGTTTGAGGTGCTGACGGTCGGCCTGAAGAGTCGCCTGGTGATGAGCGACCTGGGAATTGCCATTTCCGCAGACCTGGAATTGGCCCACTTGCCCGATCGGATCGACGTCCTGATCGTGGCCGGTGGGTTGAGGGTAAAGCTGATCAGCGACCCGCTTTTACGCCGCAAACTGCGCAACGTCGCCTCGCTCGGCGCGACCCTCGGGGGTTTATGGAATGGCGCTTTCTTCCTGGCCGACGCGCAACTGATGGATGGGGTCGAGTGTGCGTTTCATCCAGACGGGCGCGCGATGATGCAGGATGTATTTCCCAAAGTAGTGGTCTCCAGCCGAACCCACGTCATCGACAGAAACCGCATCACCTGCGCCGGCGCCAGCAGCTCGTTGCGCATGATGCTGCAGCTCATCAGCGCCAAAAAAGGCGTGTCGCTGACCCACGCCGTAGAGGAAATCCTTGGCTGCGATCAAACCGGCGAAGTCTCTGGCATATCAGCGGTCACCGTGGATTCGGACCCCACCCTGCCCCAATCCCTCAAACTCGCGCTGGAGCTGATGCAGAAAAATATCGAAGAGCCGCTGTCGATCGACGAGCTGGCGGGCTGGGTGAACATCAGCAAACGTCAATTGGAGCGGCGGTTCTGCCGCTTCGTTGGCGCCACGCCCAAGCGCTACTACCTTGAGCTTCGCCTGACCCGGGCGCGGCAGCTGATTTTGCAGAGCAACCGGCCCATCACCGATATCGCGATTGCCACCGGTTTTTGCAGTTTCGCCAATTTCCATCGGCGATTTCGCGACTTCTTCGGCGTTGCGCCGAGCAACTACAGGGCCACCTATGAACGCAGGCGCTGAGTTTGCCGATGCCCGGGCTCAATATGGCGAGCGCCTGTCCACGCGCATCGCCTTCCTGATTGCGGGCCTGCTGATGTCTGCCTGGGCGCCATTGGTGCCTTTGGTGAAGCAACGCGTTGGCCTGGATGACGGAAGTCTCGGGTTGCTGCTGCTCGGGCTGGGAGGCGGTTCGATTGTCGCCATGCCCTTCGCGGGCTACCTCACGGCTCACTATGGCTGTCGGCCGGTGATCATTTTCGCGACGATTGCACTGTGTGCCGTTTTTCCAGTCTTGAGCACAGTGATCTGGCTACCCGGCCTGGTCATCGCGGTCATTTTCTTCGGCGCCAGCATGGGCATGCTGGATTGCGCGATGAACATACAGTCGGTAATTGTCGAAAAGAACAGCGGGCAAGCACTGCAATCCGGTTTCCACGGCCTCTACAGCGTCGGCGGCATCCTGGGCGCCGGCGCGATGACCGCGCTGCTGTCAGTAGGACTTGATCCACTGATAGCGACGCTCTGCATCGTTGCCGTCGTGATGGGCGCGCTGTACAAGGCGGCGCCTGCGTTGCTGGTTTATGGCACTGAACGCGGCGGTCCGTTGTTCGCGATCCCCAGAGGTATCGTGCTGCTGTTGGGCATGCTGTGTTTCATCATCTTCATGACGGAAGGCGTGATGCTCGACTGGAGCGCAGTGTTCCTCGTCTCGCACCGAGGGCTGGACCCGAGCATTGCGGGCCTGGGCTACGCCTCCTTCGCCGCCGCCATGACGGTCGGCCGCCTGACAGGGGATGCCATCGTCAGCCGATTGGGCGGCGTGCGGGTGATTGCGCTGGGTGGGTTATGCGCAGCGGCGGGCATGGCCGTATCACTTGGGTTCGATGGCTGGCCCGCATCCTTGGTGGGTTACGCGCTGGTCGGGGCGGGTTGCTCGAACATTGTCCCCGTGCTCTTTACCGCGGTCGGCCGCCAGCAACGCATGCCACAAGCGGTGGCCATTCCCGCGGTCATCTCGATGGGCTACGCCGGCATTCTGCTCGGCCCGGTAGTGATCGGCGCAGTCGCCCATCTCAGCAGCTTGTCCGTCGCGCTGAGCGGCGTAATTGTGCTGCTGGTCTTCGTCAGTGCGACTGCGCGATCGATCAAGCAATAACCGAACTGACATCGAAACGTCCTGACGTCGACTTATTCCAAATCGTGATTAAACACCTCCATTCCTTGCGCCCTCCTCATCCTTTGCTATATCTAAAAGTCCACAACGCAATCTAAAGAGGCAACGGAATGTCAGTCGCGAAGAAAATGAGTGTGGGGCAACTGACGATGTTGACGGCCGTCAACATGTTGGGCTCGGGCATTGTGTTGTTACCCACCAAACTCGCCGAGGTCGGCGCTATTTCGATTCTGTCCTGGCTGATCACGGCCACCGGCTCGCTGGCACTGGCGTATGCCTTTGCGCGGTGCGGGATGCTCAGTCGCAAGACCGGCGGCATGGGTGGCTATGCCGAATACACTTTCGGCAAGGCCGGTAACTACCTGACCAACTACACCTATGGCTTATCGCTGTTGATTGCGAATGTGGCGATCAGCATCACGGCGGTGGGTTACATCCAGGTGCTGTTCGACGTGAAACTGGACTCGCTGCAAGTGGGCCTGGCGACCATTGCCTTGCTCTGGATCACCACCTTCGCCAACTTTGGCGGCGCGCGGATTACCGGGCGGATCGGCGCGGTGACCGTGTGGGGCGTGATCGCGCCCGTGGTGCTGGTGTCGACGGTCGGCTGGTTCTGGTTCGACAGCAGTGTCTACGCCGCTGGCTGGAACCCGCACGACAAGGGCTGGTTCGAAGCCGCCGGGGCTTCGGTGGCGATCACCTTGTGGGCCTTCCTCGGGCTGGAATCGGCATGTGCCAACACCGACGCGGTTGAAAACCCCGAGAAGAACGTGCCGATTGCGGTACTGGGCGGCACCCTGGGGGCGGCGGTGATCTACATCGTTTCCACCAACGTCATCGCCGGGATCGTCTCCAACCCGGAACTGGCCTCCTCCACCGCCCCATTCGGACTGGTGTTCGCCAAAATGTTCACTCCGCTGATCGGCGATATCGTGATGGCGGCCATGATTCTGGCCTGCATCGGCTCGCTGCTCGGTTGGCAGTTCACCATTGCCCAGGTGTTCAAAAGCTCGGCGGACACCGGCTATTTCCTGCCGATCTTCGCCAAGGCCAACAAGGCCGGCACGCCCATTGTCGGCATGTTGATTCTGCTCGCCGGCCAGACCGCGCTGGGCCTGCTCACCATCAGCCCGGACCTGAGCAAGCAGTTCGACACCCTCGTCAACCTGGCGGTGGTGACCAACCTGGTGCCGTACATCCTGTCCATGGCTGCGCTGGCGACCATGCAGAAAGTTTCCAACGTACCGGCCGGCAAAGCGCTGGCCACCAATATCATTGCCTGGGTCGCGGCGGCCTACAGCTACCTCGCGCTCTACAGTTCGGGCGAACAAGCGCTGATGCTCGGCGGCGTGGCGACGATCTTCGGCTACACGCTGTTCGGCTTCGTCAATAACCGCCTGATCCGTCTCGAAGCACTGAATAACAGCGTAACGACGCAGACTGTCAGTGCGCAGCACATCAAGGGCGAGCCGGTGCCGGTCAACCACTTGCAATCCGCCACTTTGGAGCCTCAATCATGACGGAATATAGACACACGCTCGGGATGCTCACGCTGCTGGTGAGCAACCCGCCGGACAAACGCACCGTGTTCGGTCGCGCCCTGGATCAATTGATCAATGATGTGGAAGAGCGCGCGGTCCACGTCATCGCCTCGGAAACCCTGAGCGACGCCACGTCGATCCTGCGCTCGGATCCGGCCGTGCAATGCGTGCTGCTCAGCTGGGAAATGGACAAAAGTGAAGGCCACGAGGAATGCATCCAGCTGCTGGTCAGCCTGCGTGAACGCAATACCCGCGTGCCGGTGTTCCTGATCAGCGACCGCAGCACCGCGTCGAGCATTCCGCTGGTGGTCATGCAGCACGCCGACGACTTTATCTGGTTGCCCGAGGACACCAGTCGCTTCCTCAGCGGCCGCATCCTGGCCGCCATCGAACGCTATCGCCAAGCCGCGCTGCCGCCGATGTTCGGCGCGCTGGTGAAGTTTGCGCGGACCTATGAATACTCATGGCACACGCCGGGGCATGCCGGCGGCACGGCGTTCCTGAAAAGCACTGCGGGCCGCGCGTTCTACGAGTTTTTCGGGGAGAACTTGCTGCGTTCCGACCTGTCGATCTCGGTCGGCGAGCTCGGTTCGCTGCTCGATCACAGCGGCCCGATCGGCCAGGGCGAGCGCTACGCCGCCAAGGTCTTCGGCGCCCACCGCACCTATTACGTCACCAACGGCTCGTCGACCTCCAACCGCGTCATCCTTATGGCCAGCGTCACGCGCAACCAGATTGCCCTGTGCGACCGCAACTGCCACAAGTCCGCCGAACACGCGATGACACTGTCCGGCGCGATCCCGACCTACCTGGTGCCGACCCGCAACCGCTTCGGCATCATCGGCCCGATCCTGCCGCAAACCCTGAGCGCCGAAGGCGTCAAAGCCGCCATCGCCAACAACCCGCTGGTCAAGGACGGGATCGACCCGACGCCGATTCACGCGATCATCACCAACTCCACCTACGACGGCCTGACCTACAACGTCACCCGCGTCGAAGAGCTGTTGGGCCAGAGCGTCGACCGTCTGCATTTCGACGAAGCCTGGTACGGCTACGCACGGTTCAACCCGTTGTATCGCGAGCGCTTTGCGATGCACGGCAGCCCGGACGATCACGACGCATCGAAGCCGACCGTTTTCGCCACTCAATCAACCCACAAACTGCTGGCTGCCCTGTCCCAGGCTTCGATGATCCACGTGCGCAACGGGCGCAATCCCATCGAACACGGGCGCTTCAACGAGTCGTTCATGATGCACGCCTCGACCTCGCCCAACTACGCGATCATGGCCTCCTGCGACGTCAGCTCGGCGATGATGGAAGCCCCGAGCGGGCAGATCCTCACCAGCGAATCCATCGAGGAAGCCGTCGCCTTCCGCCAGGTCATCTCGCGCATGCACAACGAGATGCTGAGCAAGAACGACTGGTTTTTCACCTGCTGGCAACCGCCGACCGTGCAAGTGGGCAATGCCACGGTGCCGTTTCATGAAGTCGATCCGCTACTGCTGAAAACCGAGCCGAACTGCTGGGTCCTGCACCCGAACGAGGTGTGGCACGGTTTCGGTGATATCGAGGACGGCTATTGCATGCTGGACCCGATCAAGGTCTCGGTGCTCAGCCCCGGCATGGGCGATGACGGCAATCTGCTGGAATCCGGGATCCCGGCCTGTGTGCTCACGGCATACCTCGGTCGCCAAGGCATCGTGGTCGAGAAAACCACCGACTTCACCATCCTGTTCCTGTTCTCGATCGGCATCACCAAAGGCAAGTGGGGCACCCTGGTCAACGCCCTCCTCGACTTCAAGCGCGACTACGACGCCAACGTCGAACTGGAACTGTGCCTGCCGGACCTGCTGGCCGCCAATCAGGCGCGCTATGCCGGCATGGGCCTCAAGGACCTGGCCGACGACATCTTCGCCGCCATGAAAAAACACAAGACCACCGCCAACATGGCCCAGGCCTTCGGCATGCTGCCCAAAGCCGAATTCAGCCCGGTGGAGGCCTACGAGAAACTGGTGCGCAACGACATCGAACTGGTCACCCTCGAAGAAGCCGCCGGCCGCATCGTCGCCACGGGCATCGTGCCGTATCCACCGGGCATTCCATTGTTGATGCCGGGCGAAAACGCCGGGCCTGCGGACGGGCCGCTGCTGGCGTATCTCAAGGCGCTGGAAGCCTTCGATAAATCCTTCCCGGGCTTCACCCATGACACCCACGGGATCGAAAGCGAGGCCGGGGTTTATCGTTTGCTGGTGTTGAAATGAGGTAAGTGGGGTTCACCGCTGCTTGCTGGCCTGAACCTGAAAACGCCCTGACGACATGTCGGGGCGTTTTTGTATCTGCGTGATCAGGTGACGATGGCCCGGGCGGAGTAGACATTGCGTCAACTACCGGCCAAGCTCTAACCCGTTTAATCACAGTTGCTGACACTGGATGAAACCCACATGAAAACGGTCATGGCCCTTTTCACCTGTCTGCTCGCTGCCAACGTCTGCGCGGCGACGCCTCCCAGTGCCGAGCCCCCAACGCTCATCAAGACCACCTTCGATTGCACCTTGGCAAAGGCCTCTGTCGAGAAGCTGATCTGTCGCGACCCGCAATTGAAGCAGATGGATATGGAACTGATGCGCCTGTATCGCCTGGCGCTGACCGATGAACGCGCGGTGCCGCGTCCAGACAAAATCGTCATCGACCAGCGATTCTGGATGGACGCGCGCAATCAGTGCGGCACCGATCCGGAGCCCAAGACGTGCGTGATCCGCAGTTATGCCGAGCGTGCTCACCAGCTGCGCCAGGGCTCGGCCATCGTGCGGACCAAGGATCCCGACCGCCTCACCGAAGGCCCTCTGGCGTTTCGCTGTACCGGATTGAACGCGCTGATTGCCGCCACGTTCTATCTCACGCAACCCGGTGCCGTGTACCTGAAATGGGCGAACGCCTCGATCACTCTGAACCAGGTGCCGAGCGATTCGGGCACCCGCTACACCGGCAAGGATCGCCAGGGGGATTACAGCTTCTGGCAAACCGAAAACGGGGTGCTGTTCCAGAAGCCAGGCTCAGGCGCCATGAGTTGTACGGCAGAGCCGGTCGGCTGATGTTGGTACCGGCAGCCTTTATTGCGATGCAACCGTCTTTGCTTCCAGAAATGCCTCAAGCCCAAGAATGCCAAACTCCCTGCCGATCCCGGACTGCTTGACGCCGCCGAACGGGGCGAGAAGATCCGGATTAATTCTGTTGATAAGTACGGTGCCGGCCTCCAATCGGGACGCGATGCCGTTCGCGTGTTCCTGCCGTTGCGAAAACACATACGCCTGTAAACCATAAATCGTGGCGTTGGCGATTTCTATGGCGTGCGCCTCGCTGTCATACGCAAGGATCGACAGCACCGGGCCGAAAATTTCTTCACGCGCGATGTCCATGTCGTTGCTAACGTCAGCAAATACCGTGGGCTGCACGAAGTAACCCTTTTCCAGCCCGAAGGGTCGGCCCTCCCCACCTGCAATCAGCGTCGCGCCTTGCTCTTGCCCGCGGCGGATGAAACCTTGCACCCGATCGTATTGGGCCCGGCTGACCAGTGGCCCAATAACCGTTGCCGGATCTTGAGGATTTCCCACGACCATCGCCGCGACTAACGTCTTGACCCGCTCGATGACTTCCTTCAAGCGCGCACGCGGCACCAACAAGCGCGTACCGGCGACGCAGGCCTGGCCGTTGTTCATGAAGGCGGCATTCAGAGCCAAGGGAATGGCGGTGTCGAAGTCTGCGTCGTCGAGGACGATAGAGGCGGATTTCCCTGTGAGCGCCAGGCTCACCCGCTTCATGGTCTCGACACCGGCGTGAGCAATCAGCTTGCCTGTCGGTGTCGATCCGGTGAATGAGATTTTGGCAATCTGGGGACTGGTGCTGATTTCGTCGCCCACGTCGCCGCCACGACCCAGCAGGATATTCAAAACACCGTCAGGCAGACCTGCGCGATCAAGGGCTTGAGCCAGCGTGTGGGCCTGCAGGGCACTCAACTCACTTGGCTTGATGACCGATGCACAACCGGCGGCAATCGCGGAGGCCAATTTGCTGCAAATCGTGCCGGCGGTGCTGTTCCAGGGGGCAATCAGGCCCGCAACGCCGACGGGTTGCATAAACACCTTCGCGGCTCCCATCGGACGAACCAGTTCGTAGGCCTCCAGTGTTTGCGCCGCGTTGGCAAAACACTGCGAAGCATACTGGCTGACCCATTGAGCGCGGGCAAACGGGGCGCCGTATTCTTCGATGGCGGTGTCGCGTATCTGCTCGGTGCTGGCCAGCACGGCCGCCTGGAGGCGTTTGAGCATGTCGATACGTTCCGCCTTGGTGGTGCGCCCCATTGCGACCTGAGCACGATGGGCCGCCGCAATTGCGCGTTTCGCATCGTCACGATTGGCCAGTGTGACGGTGCCCATGAGCGCTTCTGTCGTTGGATTGATGCACTCCACGATTTCACGTCCCTGCACGGGAACGAACTTGCCGTCGATATAAGCCTGATTGATGTGCCACATGATGAGGGGTTCCTGACTGTGTCCGGGCTCGGTCCCCACAATCTAAGGTCTCCTCACTGTTTTAATAATATGATCAAACACGGATGAGTTATTTCGGAAACCGGGACTATGTATAAAAGTGGTCTGACTGAACTGGAAGTGGTACTGGCCGTGGCCAGGCGCAACGGCTTTCGCGCGGCAGCGGTAGAACTGGAGATGTCGACCACCGCCGTCAGCAATGCCGTGGCCGGGTTGGAAGCACGGCTGGGTGTGCGACTGTTTCACCGCACCACTCGCAGTGTCTCGTTGACCGAGGCGGGGCAAACCTTTGTGAATCAAATCGGCCCATCGGTCACCACTATTCAAGAGGCGATGGCCACACTGTCGGAACACAATGCCCTGCCTACCGGCACATTGCGCATCAACAGTTCCCTCGGCGCGGCGCTGATGATTTTCCAACCCATCCTGTTGACGTTCCTGAGTCGCTATCCCGGCATGACGGTAGACATCGCGACTGACGGGCGGATGGTGGACATTATTGCCGAGGGTTTCGACGCCGGCCTGCGGGCGAGTTCACGGGTACCGCAGGACATGATCCGCGTGCCCATCAGTGAAGACATCTCAATGGTCGTGGTGGCTTCGGCTGACTATTTGAGTCGACATCCCGCGCCAGACACGCTCGATGACCTTACGGCGCACACCTGCATCCGAGCCCGACTTCCGAGCGGCGTTGCCTCACCGTGGGAGTTCATGCGCGAAGACACATTGCTGAAGTTTGAAGTGCGGGGCCCCTTGGTTCTGGACAGTCCCATCCTGATGCTGGAGGCCGCGAGGCAAGGCTTGGGGCTTGTGCAGTTGCCCGAGTGGTACGTCACGCATGATCTGGCAAGCGGACGCCTGACAAGTGTGTTGCAGCAATGGGCTACGCCGGCTCCCGGGCTTTCCCTTTACTACTCCGGTCATCGGCACTTGCCCGCCGGGCTGCGTGCGCTGATAGGCGTGATTCATGAAGTAGCCGACCTTTAGCTCAAGCAATACAAACATCACCATCCACCGCAAACGCATCCCGCAGATAATCGGTAAACGCCCGCACCCGCGCCGATTGCCGGCGATCCGGTGGAAACACGGCATGGATCGGCAGCGACGATGGCGTGTACCCGTCCAGCACCGCCACCACCCGCCCGGCCTGCAGATCCTCGCGAAACAACCATGAAGGCGACAGCGACAGGCCCAACCCACTCAGGACCATTTGCCGAATCGCTTCGCTGTTGTTGCTGCGTACATTGCCCTTGACCTGCACGCTCTGCCATTCACCGGCGTGTTCGAAGCGCCAACTGTCGAAATGCTCCAGCTGATTGAACACCAGGCAGTTATGCGCGCTCAGGTCATCCGGTGTGGCGGGCACACCATTTTGTTCGAGATAACCGGGCGCCGCGAAAACCCGACGTTTTGTCAGTCCGATCTGACGGGCAACCAGACTGCTGTCCTTCAACTCGCCAATGCGCACCGCGACATCGATCCCCTCGCTGACCAGATCGACGTTCTCATCGCTCAACTGCAAGTCGATGGTCACCTCGGGGTGCTGCTGAAGAAATCCGTGCAGCCTCGGCGCGATCTGTATCCGCCCGAAACTGCCGGAAGAAGCGATGCGCAGCGGCCCGGCGACCCGTTCCTGGCCGGTCAGGAAGCTGTGTTCGGCGTTGTCCACCGCCGCCAGGATCTGCCGGCAATGGTCGTAATAGCGCTGGCCTTCATCTGTCAGGCTCAGGTTGCGCGTGCTGCGAGCAAACAATTGGCCGCCCAGACGTTTTTCCAGTGCGCCGATCTGTTTGCTGATCGTCGGCTGGCTGAGCCCGAGCTCTCGGGCAACCGCTGAGAAGCTGCCCCGCTCCACCACTCGCGTGAAAATCGACATCGCGTCCAACGTATCCATGACTGCCTGCTTGGCGATGATTTGGAATGAATACTATAGGCATTTATCGTCTTATCGGAATCCATCGGCGGCGTGAAACTGTGGCCATCAACCTCATCGTCCTCAGGAGTTCCCCATGAACCAGACCACCATGCGCGCTGCCATCGCTGTAAACGCAGGCGCCGACCTGCAAGTTAAAAATCTTCCGCTGCCTGAACTCAAGGCAGGCCAAGTGCTGGTCAAGATCATCGCCAGTGGCGTCAACCCGCTGGATACGAAGATCAGCAGCGGCCAGGGTGGGCATGCCCGGCAACCGTTGCCCGCTGTTTTGGGGATGGATCTGGCGGGTGTGGTTGCAGCGGTCAGCGCCGACGTCAGCGCATTCAACATCGGCGATGAGGTCTACGGCATGGCCGGCGGGATTGGCGGTAATCAGGGGTCGCTGGCGCAATACATCGCCGTCGATGCCGATTTGCTGGCACGTAAACCGAATAACCTGAGCATGCGCGAAGCCGCCGCCCTGCCGCTGATCTTCATCACAGCCTGGGAAGGACTGGTAGACCGGGCCAATGTTCGGGCCGGGCAGAAGGTATTGGTGCAAGGTGGTGCCGGTGGCGTCGGGCATGTTGCCGTGCAGATCGCCAAGGCTCGCGGGGCCGACGTGTTCGCGACCGGGAGCGCCGATAGCATGGCTATCATCGAAAGCTTCGGAGCCACGGCGATTGATTACCGCCGTCAGGCGCCGGCCGATTACCTTGAGCAACACACCCACGGCGAAGGCTTTGACATCGTGTACGACACCGTCGGCGGCGCGACACTCGATGCCTCGTTCGGCGTGTTGAAGCTCTACACCGGGCATGTCGTGAGCTGCCTCGGTTGGGGCGAACACAAACTCGCACCGCTGTCGTTCCGGGGCGCGACTTACTCCGGAGTCTTCACCCTGCTGCCGCTGATCACCGGCAAAGGACGCAAGCACCACGGCGAAATCCTCGCCCAAGCCACGCGCATGGCTGAAGCGGGACAACTGCGGGTACTGCTGGATGATCGACGCTTCAGCCTGGAAAACGTTAATGACGCCCACGCAATCGTTGCCGCCGGACAGGCAATCGGTAAAGTAGTCATCGACATCTGACCGATCCCTTCCAGGATATTCATGAATGAGCGTTAAACCGACACTCCAACTGCTTTGCTGCGCCACACTTGGCCTGGCCGTCCTCACCGCCCAGGCCAGTGCGCCCGCCTCGCCGCCCCAGGCCTTGCAACCGTTGCTGATGACCTTGAATGAACGCCTGAACATCGGTGATCTGGTCGCCCTGACCAAATGGGACAGCGGCAAACCGATCCAGGACAGCCCGCGCGAAGCGCAAGTGATCGCCAACGCCCGGCAACTGGCCACCGATCGCAAACTGGACCCGGAAGACGTCGGCCAGTTACTTGCGGCGCAGATGGAAGCCAACAAACTGGTGCAATACGGCTTGCTGGCCAAATGGCAAACCGCCGGCAAGGCGCCGGACACCCCGCGCCCGGACTTGGCCAAGCAAATCCGCCCGCGCCTGGATGAGCTGCAAAACCGTCTGTTGCAGCAATACGCGGACTTCGCGCCTTATCGAAACGACCCACACTGCGCGAGCTGGATTGCCCAGGCTCGCCCCCGTCTGGCCAAGGACAAGTTGCATGAACTGGCGCTGATTCGTGCTACCGGGGAGCTGTGTACGGCGGCTCTGCCCCGGTAAATCCTCAGGTCAGCCGAGCACCTGACATCAGCCCTTCGGTCAGCAACGACACCAAGGGCTGGACCAAATGCTGAGTGCGCACATCGTCGCCGATCACCGCCACTTCGGTGCTGGGCAAGGTCGGCAACTTTTCCGACGGTTGCAGAATCCGCATCCCTTCTTGCAGGAACGAGGTTCCCAGCGCAGTAATGCCCAGCCCACCGGCGACGGCGGCCTGAACCCCCATCAAGTTGCTGGCCAGGCAGGCCGACACCCACTCTCGCCGGACCGACGCCAAGGCCTCGATCATGATGGCCCGGTACGCGCACGGCGGCCGCATCATCACCAGGCGCACGGGTTTGGAGGCTTGCATGTCGAAGTCCTGCGCGGCGATCCAGACCAAAGGCTCGCGCCAGATAACCCGCCCCCGTTGTGCGGTGGCACTGGCCTTCTGCTTGGCAATCACCACGTCCAGCAACCCGGCTTCGTGGTCGGCCAGCAGGTCGTGGCTCAGGCCGGTGGTGAGTTCCAGTTGAATCTCGGGATACGCCTTGCTGAAGCGCGATAACAACGTCGGTAGTTGCGTGAGCACCAGGTTTTCGGAGATCCCCAGGCGCAGCAGATTAACGGTTTCGGGCGCCTTGATTTCGCGGATGAAGGTATCGAAATGCACCATCAACTTTCGCGCGCCCACCAACAGCCGTTCGCCGTCGGGCGTCAGGGTCAGTGTGCGGCTGGTGCGTTCGAACACACGCAAACCGAGGATGTCTTCCAGACGAATAATCTTCTGGCTGACCGCCGATTGCGAGCGTGCAATCACCTGCGCTGCCGCCGTGAAACTGCCCGTCTCCGCCACCGCGATAAACGCTCGCAACAGGTCGATTTCAAGGTCACTGGCTTGCATGGTCGATTCGCCTTTCAACTGGATTCCATAAGAGTTATGCGTTTGAGTTCTGGATAGCAAGCACCGAACATCGTATTCAATCTGAAACGAGGTGTTTGAAATGACCGATAGAACAGCCGTAAAAATCGTCGAAAGCTTCTGGCGCGAGGTGTGGCAGGCCAAAGACCCGCAAGCCGCCGCGCGCTTCGTTGCCGAAGACTTCGTGATCACGTCCGGTGGTGTCGATATTGTTGGCCGCGAAGCCTTCATTCGCTGGATTGGCGCCTTCCTCTCGACCATCGAAGACTTCGAATTCGGCGCCATCGAGACCTTCCAGAATGCGCAAGGCACCCGCGTTGCCTCGCGCTGGAAGTTGACCGGAAAAAATCAGGGGTTTATCGGTGGCCGCTCCTGCAACAGCCCGTTTGAAATGCTCGGCACCGCCGTCTGGGAAGTGCGCCCGGACGGCTTGCTGGCGCATAACTGGGTCGAGCGCAATGCTCTGGAAGTTCACCGGGACATGATCGGCTTGGGTTGAGCCGGGCTGAAGACCATACCCGACGCGAACACCACCCCAAGGATGACGCCTGCCGCACCGAGCAATTGCCAGACATTCGGCAACACACCGAGGATCGATGACACCAACATGGTGAACACCGGCGCCAGGTTGAAGAAAATCGAAGTGCGTGCGGCACCAATGGCATGGATGCCTTTGAACCACAGCAAGTACGCAATCAACGAACCGAAGACCGCCAGATAGATCACCGCGCCGTGAATGGCCAGCGAAGCGTTGCGGATGTCGGCCAGCGGATCTTCATAGATGAAGCCCAGCACGATCAGACCGATGACCCCGAACAACATGGAAAAACTCGTGGTTTCCAGCGGCGTGGAGTCTTTGACGAAGCGCCGGGTGCCGACCATGTTCGCCGCCCAGGCCATGCTGCCGGCGAGGATCATCGCGTCACCGCTGGCGACTTTCAGCCCCAGCAGCACCTGAATATCCCCACGAGTGATCACCAGCCCAACACCGAGCAGGCCCAAAATCAGCCCGATAGCGCGGCCGCGATCAATGCGTTCGCCTTCAAGCAGCACCGCAAAGATCATCGTCCACAGCGGCGTGGTCGCCAGGATCAGCGCGCCGTTAATCGGCGTGGTGGTTTGCAGGCCAAAGAAGGTCGCGAGGCTGAACGCGGTAAACCCCAGCAGGCCCAGGCCAATGAAGGCCAGCAGATTGTTTTTAAGCGTGCTGAGCCGCAGCTTTCCGGCCAGACTGAAAATCAGCACGAGCAACAACGTCGAGATGGCAAAGCGCTCAATGGAGGCGCTGATCGGTGCCATGCTCTTGATGATGTAGGCGCCGGCATTGAAGTTGGTGCCCCAGAAAAACGTGGCACCGACGATGCCGGCATACGCGAGCGGCGTTGATTTAGACATGGTGGTTTCCTCGGCAAAGCGTGCGATGAACATTCAAACCTGCCCATCAGGTTTTGAAGGATTCTTGCAGGCTTGCCGATGGGGCAAAATTCCCCATTCATTCACCTTCAATGTGAGAAAACGCCCATGTTCGATTGGGAGGATCTGCGCTACTTCATCGTCTTCGCTCACGAACGTTCGTTATCGGGGGCAGCACGCGCGCTCAAGGTCGACCACGCCACGGTGGCGCGGCGCATCAGCGCACTGGAGAGCTCGCTGAACCTCAAATTGGTGGACCGGCGCCCGCGTGCCTACGTCATCACCGAGGACGGCGAACGCATTGCCCAATTGGGGCGGCGCATGGAAAACGAGTCCTTCGCGGTACAACGCACCGCGCTGGCCGGACAGGACAACTACGTCGGCGAAGTCACGGTCAGCGCCCCGCCCGCGCTGGCCTCCGCCCTGATAGCGCCGCACCTGAATGAATTGCGGGCGAACTATCCGCAGTTGTCGTTGCAGTTGATTGGCAGCCTGGGCAGCGCGTCGTTGTCGCGGCGCGAAGCCGATATTGCCGTGCGTTTGAGCCGCCCCAAGGAACCGGACCTGGTGGCCCGCAAGGTCGCGACGATACCTTTTTACCTCTACGCCTCGGCGGACTACTTAGCCGCGACCGCCGCTCAAGACCTGGCCTTCATCGCCTACGACGAAACCATGGAGCAATCCCCGCAACAGGCCTGGCTGAAGCAGCAAGCGAATGATCGACCGATCCTGCTGCGCAGCAATGATCTGAATATCCAGGCGACTGCCGCCCAGGCCGGCGCCGGTGTCGCGGCGCTGCCCGGTTTTCTTGGCGAACGCTACGGCCTGCAAGCGGTGCCGTCCGTGGGAGCGGACCTGACCCGTGATGTGTGGCTGGTGGTGCACAACGATATCCGGCACACCCCGGCAGTCCTGGCGGTGATGAGTTTTCTGGTGTCCTGCTTTGAACGTTGAATCACCCGTGGACTACTTCACGGAGTGATCGAGCCTGAACTCGAACCGCACGGCCTGGACGATGCCGCTGATGACATCGTTGATCAGCAGTTTGCCCTTGTCTGCGCTGGAGCCCCGCGCAGATGACAGCACTCCGCTCTCCGGCACCCACTCCGTGCGGGTCGGGTACATGTCGTACACCGGAAACTCGGCGGGACCGTGATCCGGAATCTGGTCCAGGGCGACCATCTGCGGGTGATAGTGCAGCATCATCGACGTCTCGATGACCGCGGCATGTTCCAGCGCGATGCCCGGAAAACCCTCGGGAAAGATCGTGTCCAGCGTGGTTGATTTGACGAACTCCCAATGCTCCAGGCGCATGACCTCCAGACCGGCATTCGCGCCAATATCACGCATGGCCAGCTCGATGCCTTCGGTCACGAACCATTGGTTTTCGTAGTGACCGATCACCAGAACCAGACGCTTCACGCCATGGCGGTGAAACTCACGTACGGCGTCCCGGACCATGGCGATCAGCGTGGCGCCATCCACACTGGTGGTGCCGCAAAAGTGCTGCCCTCCTCCACATTTCGGCTGGGATTTGTACCCATAGGACAGCGCCGGCGCGACGATCCCGTTGATTTCCCTGGCCACGTCTTCACTGATAGCGCTGGCCAGCAATGCGTCGGTGCCGAGGGGCAAGTGAGGGCCGTGTTGTTCAGTCGCGCCGATTGGCAGAAACACCACGGCACCGGATTGCACCCGGCGCTCGTAGTCGACCCAACTGATGTTATCCATGCGAACGCTGTTCATGAGGCTGTACTCCGGGCGTCGTTCTCTGTGGTGAAAGCCTCAGCGCAGGGTGTCCGCGCTGAGGCAATGTCGCCGTAGCCTTATGCTCGCGGCGGATACCATTGCTCCGGTTCCGGGTAATCCCAATCCGCAGGAAAGGCATAGGTCTCAAACACAGTGGTGGTGTCGGCCTCGGTGCCAAAGAACGCGAAATGATTCACGCCCATCCAGGAACCTGATTGCACGCACTGGTAGCCGCGTCGTTCCAGCTCGGCGATGCGCTCTTCAAACGGGATGTTGTTGCAGTCATAAGCGACGTGCTGGATGCCCTCGCCATGCTCTTCGAGGAAATCAGCGAAAATCGTCGGTCCGGAAACCGGCTCCATCAACTCCCAGACCATGTTTCCCGACTGCGCGAAGCAGACTTTCAGGACAAACTCCGCAGGCTCGCCACGATAGGTCTGGTTCCGGGTGTTTTCCGGGCTGAAGGTGTAGACACGCCATGGACCGATACCCAACTTGAGCAAGCCATCCATGGTCCGCTTGTGGTCACGGGTCACAATCGCGATCTCGACGACGTTGCCCAGAAACCCATCGACTTCAGCACCCGCATTCAATGCGGTCAGGACATTCAGTTGTTCAAGATGAGACATCGGTTTACTCCTCTTTCAATCAATTAAAAGTTATCGAATTACTTTGCCAGGATGGATGACTGGGCAACTTCCGTTCGCCGCGAACGGTGCAACAGATAGTAAATCCCGCCGCCCACCGTGAATCCTGCCAGCCACGACAAATCAATTCCGCCCAGAGCCATGGCAAGTGGTCCTTGCAAGGATTTAATCGTGCCAACTTGAAATAACCACGCGGCCAATACACCTGTTGCAAGTGCAAACACGCCTCGCCAATTGACGTCGTTGCAGGCACTTTCGGAGTGATGGCAATAAAGTGATTTCAGATCAACTTGACCACGACGGATCAGGAAGAAATCAACCAGGGTGATACCGGCCCACGGACTGATCCAGACCACAAAGAACACCATCAGGTTTTCAAAGGCGTGCACAAATTCCCCGGATTGCAGGAACAGGTAGAGCATGAACAGCGCCACCACTCCCGAGATCATCGAAACAACCCAGCGTGGAACACGGATATCCAGCGATAGCGTGGCCAGTGCCGCCGAGTAGATGACCACGATGTTGGTAGCGACCGGACCGTGCAGCAACACCAGCAGCACCGGCAGCGCCATCGTGCCAAACACCGCAATGATCAGTTGCGCAGGGTCTGAGCCGCCGCCGGCGGACGCAATAGCTGCGCCCAGGAATGCCAGCCAGACGGTGGGCAGGAACATGCCGAGGAAGGTCGAGCGAAACACCTGGCCGTCAGACAGTTTGCTTTGGGTGAAGCGGGTGTAGTCCGAGGCGTATACCAGCCACGAAATGCCCCAGCCAATGCCGATCGCAGTCATCAGGCTGCTCATCGCCGCGAGCTTGCCGATGCCCTCGGTGGCCGAGGCTTGCCATTGAATGTCCACGTGGGTGAAGGCCAGCACGGTCATCACCACCATGATCAGCAGAATCACCGGCATGGTGTAGCGCTCGAAGCACTTGATGGCATTGAAGCCCCACGCCGCGATACCCACTTGGAGAACCATCACCACCAACGCGACACCGTACTTGAGTTCCATCCCGCCGCTGATGCCGATTTTATCCAGGGCGGCCACCGCAAGATCGAGGACGATCCAGGTATTGGTGGCAACCCATCCCATGGGCATCAACACCTGCATGAGGGTGGGCAAATAGGCACCGCGCCGACCAAACGCCAACCGCGAGAGCACCATCTGCGGCACTCCGGTGCGGTGGCCCATGATGCAGATGCCGCCAAACAACGCGGCGCCCAACAGATTGCCGACCACAATCACCAGCAGGGTTTCAATCAGGCTCAAGCCCAGCTGGATGCCAATGGCCCCGAGCACCCAGTTGATGGGCGCTACATTCGCGCCCGCCCATATCCAGAACTGGTCCAGCGGGCTCGAAGTACGATGGCTATCAGGCACAGGTTCAATACCCAGAGCATCATAATCGGCCTCGTTCATTACGCTTTTTTCAGAATCACGACGCGTTGACATTATTATTTTCCTCGCTGTGCGGCGACCACTTGTATCGCCCGAAACCATTAAAGCGAGGTATGCCAATTTACGTAATTGATAATAACTAAAAGACACTTTAGAAATATTGTGCGCTTGAGGAAACATCAATTGCGCAGGTTGGCGAGACATGTAATTTCTACCAAAAACCCCAAACAAGACAACTTTAAAAGCTCGCACCCCAATAAAACTCGCTGGTTGAGTTTTACTTGACCGTCTTCAAATAAATATCAATAGCTGAAGCATCAATGCTCGTGGCCCACTTGTTCCAGTTGCCGAGGTCATTCCGCCTCAGGCTTGAACAGGAAACTCACCATGACCACTCTTCTGCACATTGATGCCAGCGCACGATCCGATCGCTCCCTGAGCCGCAAACTCTCTAAAGCCTTTGTCGAGTCCTGGATTGAGCGAGATGCCAAGACTCAAGTCATTACCCGCGACGTAGGCCATAACCCTCCACCCTTTGTGACCGAGGAATGGATCGCCGCAGTCTTTACCCCCGAGTCGCAATTGACGCCTGAAAAGCGTGAGGAGATCCGGCTTTCGGATGAGTTGATCGATGAAATCGATCGGGCCGATGTCATTGTCATTGGCGCACCGATGTACAACTACGGCATGCCCGCCTCCCTCAAATCGTGGTTCGATAAAGTGATTCGTATCGGCAAGACCTTCACCTTTGACCTGGCGCGCGGCGACTACCCGCTGGAACCCATAATGAGCGGCAAGAAACTGGTGATTTTGTCTTCTCGCGGCGAATTCGGCTTTGGCCCGGGCGGTGTTCGCGAAAAGATGAATCACCTGGAGACTCACATCCAGACCTGTGCGCACTATCTGGGCGTGAACGAAACCCACGTCATCACCATCGATTTCCAGGAATTTGGCGATGCTCGCCATGAGGACTCCATCGCCGATGCGTTCGATGCCGTTCCAATGCTGGTAAAACAGATGATTGAAGCGCGTCAAAGTGAGCTGCTGCCTGCTTGATTGACCGGTACAGTCGTCCAACGAATTGGAGAAACCATGATCACGATGCTGGAAACCGCCAAGCGCCTGGAACAAGGCCTCACCACGCCGGATGCCTTGATCGAGGCCGCACTGGCCGCGTCCATGGGCGCGGAACATGTGTTCATCGCCGTGCTGGATCATCAGGCAATCGATGCCGCAAAAGCCTCGACCGAGCGCTGGCGCCGAGGGTCGCCACTCAGTCCTTTTGACGGCATTCCCTACACAGTCAAGGATCTGCTGGATGTGGCCGGTAGCCGCACCACCGCAGGTTCCATCACGCGCATCGACGTGCCCGTTGCGCTTGCGGATGCCAAGGTGGTCGGTGCACTGGCCTCGCTGGGGATGATCCCGATCGGTAAAACCAACCTCACTGAATTCGCGTATTCCGGTCTGGGGCTGAATCCGCATTTCGGAACACCAACTGCGGACATTCAGGTCGCAGAAGCCCGTATTCCCGGCGGTTCTTCCTCAGGCTCGGCCATCGCGGTGCAAAGGGGCATCGTTAGCGTTGCCATCGGCACTGACACGGCGGGTTCCATTCGAATCCCGGCGGCATTCAACGGTTTGGTGGGTTACAAGGCATCCACCGACCGCTACAGCATGGCGGGCGTGCACCCGCTCGCCATGTCGCTGGACAGCCTGGGGCCTTTGGCCCTGACCGTGGCCGATTGCGTGGCCTTCGATGCGGCAATGCGCGGGTTCAAGGACGTGGCGATCCAGCCTGCACACCTGGCCGGTCTGCGCTTTGTCGTCGACGACGGTGTGATGGCCGATCCAGCGTTACAACCAGCGGTGCGCGAAAACCTGCTTTCAATGATGTCGCGGCTGCATGCGGCGGGAGCGCAGGTTGAGCGGCGTCCGGTCGCCGCCGTCACGCGTACCCGCGAGCTGATTGCCGAGACGGGATGGTTGGGCGCCATCGAAGCCTGGCGACTCCTGGGTGAGATTGTGGAAGGCCCGCAGGGGTTGCGCATGGACAGACGCGTGCGTGCGCGCCTTCTCTCTGCCCGGCAGATCGATGCGGCTGCGGAAGGCAAGATTCGGCGTCTGCGCCTTGAGTTGATGTCTGCGATGGAGGAAGAGCTTCAGGGCGCGATCCTGGTCATGCCCACGGTGAAACACGTCGCGCCGCCACTGGCGCCGCTGGAAAACGATGACGAACTGTTTGCTGCCGTCAATCTCGCCACCCTGTCGCTGACCATGGTTGGCAGTTTGCTGGACATGCCGGGGTTGGCCATTCCGTCGGGCACGGACAGCGATGGACTGGCTACCTCAACCCTGTTTTCCACGACGCGGGGCCGCGATGATCAACTGCTCAGTGTCTGCCTGGCGATCGAGGCGGCCCTGTCAGGAAGTGAGCACCCGCCGACTGCCGGATGATCCATCCAGCGCGGTTTCCCTGAACGATTTGGCTTCGTTCAGGAGCCAGTCGCGAAACAACGAAAGGCTGCGGCGTGGATCGGTCCTTGTGTCCTCGATCAGGTGATAGGTAAAACCTGGCAAGGTCGGTCCCGTCACTCGGCGCATGCGACCGGAGCGCAGCTCATCGTCCATCAGCACGTTGCTGCACAGCAGCGGCCCCAATCCTCGCTCGACCGCATGTAGAGCCAGTGTTTCTTCGCTGTACCAGGAAATGCGGAAATCCCGGCTCGTATCGTGCTCGACCCCGGCCAGCCACGCGGACCAGGACGGCGCCTGCAACGCCTGATTCTTCCATTTGAACGCCAGCAAGGAGCGATTGTGAAAGTCGCTGATCACGGGTTGGCGACCGACAGGGCAAATGCTCTGATCCGCGACGGCGATGTACTCATCGCGGAACAACACCGGCCCCAGCTCACCGGTATCGCCCGGGCCGTACCGAATGGCCAGGTCGACAGTCTCGGAACGCAGGTCCACGACCTTCTCCGAGGCATGAATGTGCACCATGATGTCCGGATAAATCCCGTTGAATTTTGCCAGGCGCGGCATCAGCCAGCGCTCGGCGAATGCGCGCGTGGTGGAAACCTGGATCGCATCCCCTTCCTTGGGCGCACTGATCAGGGCAAACGCCTGGGCAATCTGGTCAAAACCGTCGCGCAACAGCGGATAGAGGGTTTTGCCTGCCGGGGTGAGGGTCACCGTGCGGCCCCTCTCCAGCAGCTTCTGCCCCAACCCATCTTCCAGTTGCCGGACCTGATGACTGACCGCCGCGACCGTGACCGAGAGTTCGTTGGCCGCTGCGGAAAAACTCTGGTGACGTGCGACCGCTTCAAACGCTCGCACGGAATTCAATGGGGGGATTTTGCGCATGGGTTACTCCGGGCACCTGTCTTCGCTAACCAAAGGTTCAGTGTATTGCCGGCAGACAGGGCCCGCCGGCAATGGTTGTCTGTCAGATGACGCTGTAGTGAACGTCCTGGGGGCGCATGCCATTCACGGCGGTTATGTCCTGCGGACAGGCGGATAAAACCACGATCGCATCCATTTCAGCCTTGAGGGTCACGTATTGCCCGGGTTCGCTGATCGGCGCGGCAAACTCGATACGCCCGTCCTGATGCACCGGCACGTTCATGAACAGGTTCAACGGGCTCGGTGTTTCAGGTGTCGCCAGGCCGATGGCATCCAGGGCCAGAAACAGGTTTTCGTTGCAACTGTCATGATGGCCGATAACGCCCAGTTGCTCATAGCGCGTCGGGTCGCAAGCCGCCACCAGTGTGTCGTGGACACCCGGTGAGGTGTCCTCGATCAGCGTCAGGATTTTCCGGCGTTTGTTGGTCACCAGGCTGTCGCCTCGCCGAGGGTTGAGCTTCAGCCAGTAGGGACGACTGTGCTCCATCGACATCGCCTCTTGGAGGTCGTCCGGGTTGAACGCCCACGTGTCGACGACCTGCTGGCCATGGGTGTTGATGAGCTTGAGGGTCTGCCCCCGCTTCAAGCGGATGGCGACACCGCGCCGGGCAGGCAAGCGGACCAGTTCACCGGGATAAACGGACGTAATGGCAGTCATGTTGTGTTGTTCTCCTGTCGCACGCTGATGGCCCGGAGGCCGGGTACCTGCCATCAAGGAAAACACACAGGAAAACCTCAAACCAATAATATAAAGTCGGCCCGGTATAAGTGAAATCTATAGGGTGGACCATGCGGATCCGGCAACTTGAATGCTTCAGAACCTTGATGATCCACGGCACGATGACCCGTGCAGCGGAGCTTTTGGGTATTTCTCAGCCGGCCATCAGCAGCACCATCGCCAATCTGGAACATGAGACCGGCCTGAAACTCTTCGTACGCAAAGGTGGCCGCCTGCAACCCACTCCCGAAGCCCGGCTGTTCTTTGTCGAGGCTGAACGAGCGCTGGAGGCCGTGGAGAAAACCCAGCGCATCGCCAAGGAAATCCGCACCGGGAAGCGCGGTCACCTGGCGATTGCCGCTTACGCCAGTATCTCGATCAACCTGTTGCCGCGCTTGATGGCCGAGTTCGCGCAAGAGCGTCCGGGGCTTGAACTCAAGATCATCACCCGCAACTCTCAGGCCGTTCGTGAGCTGATGTCGACACAGCAATTCGACCTGGCCATCGCGGAGCTGCCCCTCGATTACCCGACCTCGAACATGCAGGTCATTTCGTACGAATGCCAGTGCATGCTGCCGATGGGACACCCGTTGGCAGCCCTGGACGTGATTACGCCCGCAGACCTGGATGGCGTGCCGTTCGTTTCGCTGTTCAAGGGTGATCCGATCTACCAGCAGTTGGCCATGGCCTTTTCGACCTACGGGGCCGCCTGGAACGTGGTGGCCGAGACTGAGTTCTTCTCCACGGCCTGCGAACTGGTCGGCGCCGGCATGGGTGTCGGGATCATCGACCCGGTGGTTAGCCGGCCATTCAGCAAAGATCTGGTCCTGAGGCCCTTCTCACCGGCGATCAAGTATGAAATCGCCCTGCTGCTGCCTACTCAGGAAGAGCCCTCGCAATTGGCGCGAGAGTTTGCCGGGTTCCTCAGGCAACACCTTTAACGCTTGCTGTCAGGTATGCGGTGATTTGTGCCACGGATAGCCTTTCGAGCTGGCTTCAAAGGCGTAATCGAACAAACGCTTCATGTATTCGCCATCGAATTTATGATTACGCGGGCACAGAAAGTCAGAGCCGATGTAGGCCAGGTTGAAGTCCGCGCCGTCCTGCTGCGCAATGCGGTAGATACGGTCCAGGTCGCTGATCCCCTGGGTCTGAATCAGTGTGCTGATGGCGCGACCGCCAATGCTCAAGGTGCGGCGCTTGGTGCCGGACCACTGCGGTTCCAGTTTGCCGTTGCGAATAACATAGAAATGTCGCTCCCGACGCAGGCGCGCGCCGGGCACTTTGCTCAGCTCCATGACGGTGGCCGCCGGTTAAGAAATACCTGGGTGAGGACCCCGCCGTCCACGTGCATTTCCTGGAACTGTTTACCCTCAACCTCCACATCGATCATGACCGGCGAGACAGCGCCGGGAATGCTCATCGACGCGACCATGATGTTGCGAAACAGGTCGAGCGCCCCCGGTGCTTTGCTTGCGGCAATGGCGCCCATGTTCCAGGTGACCGGGCGCCCTGCATCCAGGTCGGTGGTGCCGATCATCAGCAGGCGTCCCTTGGCGTATTGCCCGGCGATGGCTGCCAGCAACTCCGCGTCGACGTACTTGGCAATCAACCGCGACAATGGCTTGCTGTCCGCGATGCCGTCGCTCGCCAGGCGGGTCAGCACGTTGCGCGAATGGAACACGTCTTTTGGGCCGATGCCGTTGCAGATTCGTTGAATCACCGCGTCGTACTCAGGCCCCAGGTACGCGAACGGCGCGACCAGTGCCCCCGCGCTGATCCCGGTGACAACCTTGAACACCGGCCTCGTGCCACTCAGGGTCCATCCCGCAATGATCCCCGCTGCGAAGGTGCCAGCGTCGCCACCACCGGAAACGGCGAGCATATCGGCCAGCGGCAGCCTGTCATCCGGCTCATCGACACTGGCGAAGGCCTCGTACTCCTGAAGGTTGGCCTCACTCGCATCGCGGATAAATGCCGTCAGGTCATGATCCAGCCAATAGCGCGCATTCGGGATGCCGGGGATGAGCGCTTTTTCGGTCAACGGTTGTGGCACCGCATCACGGCGTTGCAGGCAACCTTGGCGCAACATGTTTAGCGTTGAGGCGCTGGGCCTGGGCAGAAAGGGTTTCAAGACGCCTCCTCCGGTCCCTGCAATTGACAGAGAACGCGCTCGACTACTGGGTGGTGAGTGGCTTGTACACCTTCCAATTTAGCTCAAGCCCAGGCAGTCAGGACGCCGGCGGGACGTCCGGTCTGGCTTAGCGCAACTTCAGTGGATCAACCATCCCCGCCGCAATCGCCATTCCCACCAGGTCCGGCAAGGTGCTGGCCTGCATACGTTTCATCACCCGCGAGCGATACAGGTCGACGGTTTTCGCGCTGACGCCCAGTTGCTCGGCGATTTCCCGCGTGGTGTAACCCTGCACCAACGGCAGCAACACATCGCGCTCCCGTGGCGTCAGCGTCAGCAAACGGGCCTGCAATTCTTCATGACCGACATTGCCTGAACGATGGGTCGCGCAGTTGCTGAGGGCCTGTTGCACGCTGTCGAGCAGCAGCTGTTCGTTGTAGGGTTTTTCGATGAAGTCATGGGCGCCGGCCTTGAAGGCACGGACCACGATGGGCACATCGGCGTGGCCGCTGACGAAGATGATTGGCAGTTTCAGCTCGCGCTCGCGCATGGCTTCCTGCACGTTCAAACCACCCATGCCGGGCATGCGCACATCCAGCAGCACGCAGGCATTGAGCTTTGCATCACAGGCATCGAGAAATTCAACGCCACTGGTGAACGGCAAGGCTTTCAGCCCGACCGATTCCAGTAACCAGACCGTCGAATCGAGCATGCCTTGATCATCATCGACCACGTACACCACGTGTTCCGTCACCACTGCCATTGCGTTATTCCTGTTGTTGTTTTGTTGGGCCGGCCAGCGGCAAACGGCAATACAGCAGCAGCCCGACCGGTTGCCGACGCGCCTGCAGTTCGCCACCGAAACCTTCGATGATGCTGCGGCTCATGGACAAACCAAGGCCCAGGCCATCGGGCTTGCTGGTGTAGAACGGGGTGAAAATCTGCTCAAGCTGCGACTCACTGACGCCGGGACCCTGATCGTGCACGCTGATTTCCACCGTTGCGCCACTGACCTGCCCCGCCGCCATCACGATCAGTGACGGCCGGCCCGGATGTTGTTCGCGGTTGGCATCGATGGCGTTGCGCAACAGATTGAGCAGCACTTGCTCCAGCTGCACCCGGTCGGCGTAAACGGGCGGCAGATTATCCGGCAGCCGATCGTCGATTGTCACGTGGCACTGAGTCGCCTCCCAGGCACACAAACGCACGGCGCCACGGGCGACATCGGCGACGTTCAGGGCCTGCATGCGCCGCTGCCCTTTGCGCAGAAAACCGCGCAGACGGCGGATCACTTCCGAAGCGTGAGTGGCATGCAACGTGATGCGTTCCAGGCCTTGGGCCACGCGTTCGGCGGCTTGCGGATTGGTGCCCAGCGCCTGCAAATAACGTTGGCTGGCGTTGGCATAATTGACCACGGCGGCCAGTGGCTGGTTGATTTCGTGGGCGATGCCCGACGCCAATTCCCCCAGCGTCACCAAACGCGCGGTGTGCGCCAGTTCATCTTCCAGACGCCGCCGGTTCTCTTCGGACTGCACGCGGGCGGTGATGTCGCGGGAGACGCAGACCACTTCCACCACGGCCCCGGTGTAGGTTTCACGAATCGCCCGACTGGCGGTTTCGAACCACAAGTAATGCCCGTCGCGATGGCGGATGCGGTAGGTCATCGTGTGATAACCGTCCTGCTCCAGCGCATCGCGGGCGGTTTGTACGAGGTTGGCCAGGTCCTGGCCGTGGAACAGGCCCTGGGCCATTTGCCCACGCAACTGTTCGGGCCAGTAACCGAGCAAGGTCCAGGACGCTGGCGACGCATCGAGAAAACGCCCGTCCGGGGTATGCCGGGAAATCAGGTCGGTAGTGTTCTCGATGATCAGCCGATACAGGCGCCGCGCTGTGGCCGCCTCGCGTTCCGCCAACACTTGCGTGGTCGCCACATGACAACGGCCGAGCACGCGGCTGTTCTGCGGGTCCGGGATAAACGTCCAGATCAGAATCTGCGCCTGGAACTCGGCCTCGACCCCTTCGATGGCGCGTTGCTGCGCCAGGCAGGCGCGCACCAGATCCCGGTGATTTTTCGGCAAAAAGCCCAGCACGTAGCTGTGCGGATGCTGCGCCAGCAATGCCAGCAGCGCTGCATTCAACTCCAGCGGCTGACCTTGGGTGTCGAGCAGCACGCTCGGCTGTGGGTCATAGCTCAACAGGGGTGAGTCAGGAGTCATCACGGGTCCGCTACGTGGGGGAAACCAAGGATATACCGGCCGTGGAGCTTTGGCGGCATTCATTCAGCGACAGAAGAATAAGCTATAGTAGATATACTATACAACGTAGGTTGTACTTCCATATCTCTGGCAGATTGTTATATAAAGCACACCGGACATAAAAGTTGACCTCAGCGGCTACGCTGAAAGGTCAGCTATAGAGCTAACAATCAGCCACCGAGTACCCGTCATGTCGATCTTCGAACAAGGGCTTAGCCCTACGGCTGTCAATCATATTGCCTTGTCGCCGCTCAGCTTCCTCGAGCGCACCGCCCACGTTTACCCCGACTACCCTGCCGTCATCCATGGCTCGATCCGCCGTACCTGGGCGCAGACTTATAGCCGCTGCCGGCGCCTGGCTTCAGCTTTGGCTGGTCGCGGAATCGGCAAGGACGACACCGTTGCGGTGATGCTGCCCAACATCCCGGAGATGCTGGAAGTGCACTTCGGCGTGCCGATGATTGGCGCGGTGCTCAACCCGCTGAATGTGCGCCTGGACGCCGAAGCCATCGCGTTCATGTTGCAACACGGCGAAGCCAAGGTGCTGATCACTGACCGCGAGTTCCACAGCGTGATTCACGCAGCCATCGGCATGCTCGACCACCCGCCGCTGGTGATCGACGTCAACGACCCGGAATACGGCGAAGGCCAGGCCGTCAGCGACCTGGACTATGAAGCGCTGCTGGCCGAAGGCGATCCGGCGTTCGCCTGGCAATGGCCGGATGACGAGTGGCAAGCCATCTCGCTGAACTACACCTCGGGCACCACCGGCAATCCGAAAGGCGTGGTCTATCACCATCGCGGCGCCTACCTGAACGCATTGGGCAACCAGATGACCTGGGCCATGGGCAACCATCCGGTGTACCTCTGGACCTTGCCGATGTTCCATTGCAACGGTTGGTGCTACCCGTGGACCATCACCGCATTGGCCGGCGTGCATGTGTTCCTGCGCCGGGTCGATCCACAGAAAATCCTCACGCTGATCCGTGAACACCAGGTGACGCACCTGTGCGGTGCGCCGATCGTGCTGAATGCGCTGGTCAACATGCCGGACTCGGCGAAAGCCGCCATCGATCATCCGGTGAATGCCATGGTCGCCGGTGCCGCGCCGCCAGCCAAGGTGATCGGCGCCGTGGAAGAAATGGGCATCAAAGTCACTCACGTCTATGGCCTGACCGAAACCTACGGCCCGGTGACGCTGTGCGCCTGGCACGCCGAGTGGGATGAATTGCCGCTGGATGAGCGCGCGCAGATCAAGTCCCGCCAGGGCGTGCGTTACCCGACACTCGAAGGCGTGATGGTCGGCAACTCGACAACGCTCAGACCCACTCCGCGAGACGGCAAGACCATCGGCGAGATCTTCATGCGCGGCAACACCGTGATGAAGGGCTACCTGAAAAACCCGACCGCCACCGCCGAAGCCTTTGAAGGCGGCTGGTTCCACACCGGCGACCTGGCGGTGTGTCATCCCGACGGTTATGTCGAGATCAAGGACCGGCTCAAGGACATCATCATTTCCGGCGGCGAGAACATTTCCACCATCGAGCTAGAAGGCGTGCTCTACCGCCATCCTGCCGTGATGGAAGCTGCGGTGGTTGCGCGGCCGGATGAGAAATGGGGTGAAACCCCGTGCGCGTTTATCACCTTGAAGGCCGATCACCCGGACGTGCGCGAGGCGGACATCATTAGTTTCTGCCGCGAACACCTGGCCGGGTTCAAAGTGCCGCGCACGGTGATCTTCACCCTGTTGCCGAAGACCTCCACGGGCAAGATCCAGAAGTACGTGCTGCGCGACCGGGCCCAGGCCCTCTAACCCTCACCGACGTTAAACCCTTCAAGCGGCAGGTCGCGAACCTGCCGTTTCGGGCTCGTGCGCGCCCAATTCGGCTGCACGGCCCTGCCCCCACACACCGACAACAAAAACAATGTGGAGCTTCCGATGATCGACATCCATTCAACCGACACCCAGCGCTGCGAACGGATTCGCACCAACCCGAAATTCCTTCAACTGGTCAGCAGCCGCTCGCGCCTGGCCTGGACGTTGAGTGCCACGGTGCTCGGCACGTATTACCTGTTCATGTTGGTGGTGGCGTTTGCCCCCAAATGGCTGCATGCGCCACTGGGAGAAAACCGGATGTTGACCCTGGGCATGCCGGTGGGCGCGGCGATCATCATTTTTTCCTGGCTGCTGACGGGTTGGTACGTCTACCGCGCCAATACCCGTTTCGACGCACTCGGCGCCGCGATTCTTGAGGAGAGCAAGTGATGACTCTCCTCAGGAAACTGACCTTCGCCGGTCTGGGTCTCTTGCCGGCCTCTGTTGTGCTCGCCGCGCCACTGACGGGCGCAGCGGAGAAACAACCGCTCAACCTGAACGCGATCAGCATGTTCTTCGTGTTCGTGCTCGGCACGCTCTGCATCACCTGGTGGGCGGCGCGGCAAACCAAATCCACCTCGGATTTCTACACTGCGGGCGGTGGCATCACCGGGTTCCAGAATGGTCTGGCGATTGCCGGTGACTACATGTCCGCCGCCACGCTGCTGGGGTTGTCGAGCCTGGTGTTCGCCAAGGGTTACGACGGTTTCATCTATACCATCGGCTTCTTTGTCGGCTGGCCGATCATCACGTTCCTGATGGCCGAGCGCTTGCGCAACCTGGGGCGCTACACCTTCGCCGACATCGTTTCCTATCGACTGGACCAGAACAAAGTGCGGATCTTCGCCGCGTTCGGTTCGCTGACGGTGGTGTGCTGCTACCTGATCGTGCAGATGGTCGGTGCCGGTCAGTTGATCAAATTACTGTTCGGCCTCGACTACCCGGTGGCCGTGGTCATCGTTGGCGCGCTGATGCTGGTGTACGTGATTTTCGGCGGCATGATCGCCACCACTTGGGTGCAGATCATCAAGGCTGTGTTGCTGCTGACTGGCGGCACGACCCTGGCGGTCATGGCCATGTCGCAGTTCGGCTTTAGCTACGAAACCCTGGCAGCCAAAGCGGTTCAGGCCCATGCCAGCGGCTGGAACATCATGGGCCCTGGCGCGATGCTTGCCGACCCGATCAACACCGCGTCCATGTCCCTCGGCCTGGTGTTCGGGATCGCCGGCCTGCCGCACATCCTGATGCGTTTCTTCACCGTGCCCAACGCCAAGGAAGCGCGCAAATCGGTGTTCTACGCCACCGGTTTTATCGGTTTCTTTTTCCTTGTGGTCTGCACCCTGGGCTTCGCGGCGATGGTCATCATCGGCACCGACCCGCAGTACTACGTCAACGGTGAAGTCGGCGGCGCCTTGATCGGCGGCGGCAACATGGTCGCCATGCATTTGGCCAAAGCGGTGGGCGGCAACCTGTTCTTCGGCTTCCTCGCAGCGGTGGCGTTCGCCACCATTCTGGCGGTGGTCTCCGGTCTGGCGCTGGCCGGTGCGTCGGCGATTTCCCATGACCTCTACGCCACGGTGTTCAAGCAAGGCAAGGCCAGCGAGAAACAGGAAATGCGCGTCACGCGCATGGCCACTGTGGGCCTGGGCATCATCGCGATTCTGCTGGGCATTCTGTTCGAGAAGATGAACGTCGCGTTCCTCGTGGGCCTGACCTTCGGCATCGCCGCGTCGACCAACTTCCCGGTGCTGATCATGGCCATGTACTGGAAAGGCCTGACCACCAAAGGCGCGATCCTCGGCGGTTTCGCCGGCCTGATCTGCGCGCTGGTGCTGGTGATTCTGTCGCCTGCGGTGTGGGTCACCGTGCTCGGCCATGCCCACGCGATTTTCCCGTATGACCACCCGGCGCTGTTCTCCATGCCACTGGCGTTTCTGGTGATCGTCGTCGTGTCCCGACTCGACCGCAGCGTGCGCGCCGACAAGGAACGCGATGCCTACGCCGATCAGTTCGTGCGTGCCCAGACCGGCCTCGGCGCCGCCAGCGCTTCCAGTCACTGATTGAGCAAGCACGGCCCGCCGTTGCGGCGCCGTGCCCACCGTCCCGAAGAGGTTCACGTTATGCCCGAATTCAACGCTCCCCTGCGCGACATGCGCTTCGTGCTGCATGAAGTGTTCGACGCCCCGGCCCTGTGGGCACGCCTGCCAGCCCTGGCCGACAGCGTCGATGCCGACACTGCCGACGCGATTCTTGAGGAGGCGGCGAAAGTCACCTCGCACCTGATTGCGCCACTCAATCGCAGCGGCGATGAAGAAGGCGCGCATTGGGTCTACGGCCAGGTCACCACGCCGATCGGCTTCAAGCAGGCTTACACCACCTACATTGAAGGTGGCTGGGTCGGTTTGTCCGGCAACGCCGAGTTCGGCGGCATGGGCATGCCGAAGATGCTCGCGGTGCAGTTCGAAGAAATGCTCTACGGCGCCAACTCCAGTTTCGCACTGTATTCGGCGTTGAGCTCCGGCGCGTGCCTGGCGCTGGATGCCCACGCCAGCGAACAGCTGAAACGCATCTACTTGCCGCCGATGTACGAAGGCCGCTGGGCCGGTTCCATGTGCCTGACCGAAGCCCACGCCGGCACCGACCTGGGGCTGATCCGCACCCGCGCCGAGCCCCAGGTCGATGGCAGTTACCGCATCAGCGGCAGCAAGATCTTCATCACTGGCGGCGATCAGGACCTGACCGAAAACATCATTCACCTGGTGTTGGCCAAACTGCCGGATGCACCGGCCGGGCCCCGTGGCATCTCGCTGTTTGTGGTGCCCAAAATCCTGGTCAATGCCGACGGTTCCCTCGGTCATGCCAACGCCGTGAGTTGCGGTTCGATTGAACACAAGATGGGCATCAAGGCTTCAGCCACTTGTGTGATGAATTTCGACGGTGCCAGCGGTTGGCTGGTGGGTGAAGCCAACAAAGGCCTGGCGGCGATGTTCACCATGATGAATTACGAACGCCTGTCCATCGGCATTCAGGGCATTGGCTGCGCAGAGGCCTCCTATCAAAGCGCGGTGAAATATGCGCGGGAACGGGTGCAGAGCCGCTCGCCGACCGGCGCGATGGCGCCGGAGCAAATCGCCGATCCAATCATCGTCCACCCCGACGTGCGCCGAATGCTGCTCAGCATGAAAGCCATGACCGAAGGTGGCCGCGCGTTCGCTAGTTATGTCGGCCAGCAGCTGGATCTGGCGAAGTTTTCCGATGACGCCCGGGAGCGCGACAACGCGCAAACCCTCGTGGCGCTGCTGACCCCGGTGGCCAAGGCGTTTTTCACCGACACCGGGCTGGAGAGCTGCATCCACGGCCAGCAAGTGTTCGGCGGTCACGGCTACATCCGCGAGTGGGGCCAGGAACAATTGGTGCGTGACGTGCGCATCGCGCAGATCTACGAAGGCACCAACGGCATTCAAGCGCTGGACCTGCTCGGGCGCAAAGTGCTGGCCGACAGTGGTGTTGCGCTGCGCCAGTTCACCGGCGAGATCCGCCACTTCGCCCATCAGCCCGACGCGCCTTACTCGATTCAATTGTTCGACGCCGTGCAGCGCCTGGAAAACCTCAGCGACTGGCTGCAAGACCAGGCCGCGACCAACCGCAATGAGGTCGGCGCCGCGTCGGTGGAATACCTGCATTTGTTTGGGTATGTCGCCTACGCCTGGCTTTGGGCGCGGATGGCCCAGGTGGCGAAGAAAAAGCGTACTGACGATCAGGCGTTTTATGGCGCGAAGATCGCCACCGCTGACTTCTACATCGAACGCCTGCTGCCACGGATTCTCAGCCTGGAGCAGTCCATTCGCGCCGGCAGCGGCTCGTTGTATGGCCTGAGCGCCGAACAGTTCTAACGATTGAACCGCACGCGGCGCCCCGCTCCTCTCTTTGGGCGTTCGCGTTTTTTACTGAACAAGCCCTCGCCTGTCTGGCGAGGGTGTGTGAATCGCTGTTCCAAAAAAATAAAAACAAAGGGGCTTCACCATGGACCGTCACACCTGCACGCGCGCTACCCGACTGTTACTGGCCGGCGGCGTCATCAGCCTCTCGGCGCCCGCTTCGGCGGACTTTATCAAGGACAGCAAGGCCAGCCTCGAGCTGCGCAACTTCTACTTCAACCGCGACTTTCGCCAGGACAACGCCGCCCAGTCCAAGCAAGAGGAATGGGCCCAGGGTTTCCTGTTGCGTTACGAATCGGGCTTCACCGACGGCTTGATTGGCTTCGGTGTCGATGCCATTGGTTTGGTCGGGGTCAAACTCGATTCCAGCCCGGATCGCGCCGGCTCCGGCTTGCTGCAACGCCATCGCACCACCCGCAAAGGTGCTCAGGATGAATATGGAGAGCTGGGCGTAACCGCCAAGGTCCGCACCTCCAAAACCACGCTGAAGCTGGGCACTTTGCTGCCGAAGTTGCCGACCGTGCTGGCCAACGATTCGCGGCTGTTGCCGCAGACGTTCGAGGGCGGTCAGTTGACCTCGCTGGAATTCGAAGGCCTGACCGTGGACGGCGGACGCCTGAAGCAGGTCAACCAGCGCGATTCCTCCGACTACGAAGACATGAGCATCACCAAGACCGGCGCCAAAGGCATCATCACGCCGCAGGCCACCAGCAATAAGTTCGACTTCGCCAGCCTCAACTACAAATGGACCGGCAACCTCGCCACGGGCTACAGCTATGGCCATCTCGATAATTTGTACAGCCAGCACCTGGTCCACCTGACCTACGTGTTGCCGGTAACCGCCGGCCAGTCGTTCAAGAGTGACTTGCGCTTCGCCCGCTCCATCCACGATGGCGGCAGCAACGTCGATAACAAGGCGCTCGGGGCGATGTTCACCTACTCCCTCGGCGGGCATGCGCTGGGACTCGGTTATCAGGGTATGAGCGGCGATACAGGTTTTGCTTACATCAACGGCACCGATGCGTTCCTGGTGAACTTCGTGCAGATCGGCGACTTCGCCAGCAAGGATGAAAAGTCCTGGCAGGCGCGCTACGACTACAACTTCGCGGCCATGGGCGTGCCAGGGCTGACCTTCATGACCCGTTACCTGACGGGCGACAACATTGACCTGGGCGGCAATCGCCCTGAGGGAAAGGAGTGGGAGCGCGATACCGATATCGGTTATGTCGTGCAGAGTGGCCCGTTGAAGAACGTTGGGGTGAAATGGCGCAATGCGACCGTGCGCTCGACTAACTTTGGCAGTGATCTGGATGAAAACCGGTTGATCGTCAGCTACAGCTTGGCGATTTGGTAGGAGGACTTGGCATCACAAGATGGGACTCGCTTTGCGGCGGGTCCCTTTTTTTTGATCCGGAATCTTCGGTGTGCTGGCGAGCCTCTTCGCGAGCAAGCCCGCTCCCACAGGGGATTTGTGAACGACGAAGATCCTGTGTGGGAGCGGGCTTGCTCGCGAAGGCGGCCGCAAGGGCAACAAAGAAGGTTAAGATGCCTGCAAATCAGGCTCGCCACGAGACGCCCCGCATGACCGATAACAATCGCAACACACCCCGCCTGATCAAGAAATACCCCAATCGCCGCCTGTACGACACCCACACCAGCAGCCACTTGACCCTGGCCGACATTCGTCAATTGGTGGTTGATAAAGTCCCGTTCCAGGTGGTCGATGCCAAAAGTGGCGAGGACCTGACCCGCAGTATTCTCCTGCAAGTCATCCTGGAAGCTGAAAGCGGCGGCGAGCCGATCTTCAGCAGTGAAATGCTGATGGGCATCATCCAGTTTTACGGCCCGTACCAAGGCGTGCTCGGCAGTTACCTGGATAAAAGCATCCAGACCGTGATCGACATCCAGTCCCAGACCGGCGCTCAGTCGACCGAGGCCTGGAGCACCTTCATGCACCAACAGGCACCGGTGATGCAGGATTTGATGCGCCAATACGTCGACCAGTCCAAAGCCCTGTACCTCAACACCCAGAACATGTTCGGCCTGTTCGGCGCCAAGCCTGCCGCCGATAACGAGCCGAAAAAAAATGGCGATGGGGAATAATCCCATCGCCATCGGTGCCGCTGGCCTGATCTGACTTACTTGTTAGCGCTGGTCGCCTTGGCGCCCGCTTCTGGAGCGGCTTTGCCGGCGGCGGCCGTCGCTGCGTCGAAGCTGCTCTGAGCCACATCAGACGCCTGTTTCACGGCTTTCTGAGCGTTTTCAAACACGCTGCCGGCATTCGCCAAACCCGATTTGAACGCTGCAACCACTGGCTCGGAACCCGCCGGGGCATTCTTGCTGATCGACTCAACAAACTCATTCACCTGCTGGGTGCCCGCCTCAACCTGACGCTCGGTCAGTTTGGCGATGTCCGATTGCGTGCCGACGATCAGCGCTTGTACCTGACGATTGAATTCGGCCAGGCGTTCGGTCTGCGCGCTCGGCTGGGTGAACGACGCCTGCAAATCGGCGAAGCCTTGTGGATCACGTACCGCCAACAGCTTGCGAACACCTTCGAAGTGCTCTTCGGTGGAGTCGCGCAGTGCCTTGAACTGCAACTGGCTCAGTTGCTCAACGCTGGCGAAGACTTTGCCGCTGATTTGCTGCAAAAGGTCGAGGTTGGCTTTCTGAGTGGCTTGCAGTTTTTCCGAGTTGAAAAAAGACATGCTGAAATCTCCTGGTACTGGAAGGCCCATTCAGGCCTGAGGACGCGACAGCGATCCGGGCAGTCGTCGCGTTAGCCTTGATATTGCAGTGCACAAAACTGTTTGGCAACGGATATTTTGTGCAGTGCAAAATAAACGGTACGCCTCTTGTGGTTAATCCCTATAGACTTGGGAAAATCCGATGATCGGCCTAGCCATTGCTAGTCTGGCTGAAGACTCCCTCGCACTATGTCAGGAGATCACGATGGGCCAGGACGAAAATATTGCAGCGCAAGAAGAAGTGCTTTCCTCAGCTACCGGTTTGTTCGGGCACCTGAACCACCTCCAGCGCCTTAATGCTCGCAACGTGTTCGACGCCGTGCAGCAGCGCCAGGCCAAAACCTTCGCGCCGCTCAGCCAAGGCCAACTCAAACAGCCCACGGCGGCTGACTGGCAGGAATACTTCACCGACCTCGGCCAACGCAGCCTGTTGTTCTGGGACACCTTGCGCCAGCGCGGCGACAACACCCTGGCCCACGAACGTGCAGGCTTTCCGCTGTTGCTCAAGTTCGAGCACGAAACCCTGGTCAGCGGTGCCGACCTGCCGCGCCCGGTCAACTACTCACTGTTGCGCATCCTCAGCCACGAGCCCTCCATCGACGGCCAACCGCCGGTGATCATCATCGACCCGCGCGGCGGTCATGGTTCGGGTATCGGCGGTTTCAAGCAGGATTCGCTGATCGGTGAAAGCCTGCGCGCCGGGCATCCCACCTACTTCATCGCCTTCAGCCATTCGCCAAGCCCCGGGCAAACCCTGGCGGACATTGTCGAAGCGCAGGCGCACTTCATCGAAGCGGTCAGCGCCCGGCACCCCGCCAGCGCCAAACCGGTGGTGATCGGCAACTGCCAGGCCGGTTGGGCGCTGATGGGCCTGGCCGCGACCAGACCCGAGTTGCCAGGACTGATCATCGTCAATGGCGCACCGTTGTCGTACTGGGCCGGGGTCAACGGGCGCAACCCGATGCGCTACTCCGGCGGCTTGCTCGGTGGCGGCTGGATGGCGCGTTTGGGCAGTGATTTGGGCAACGAGCGTTTCGACGGCACTTGGCTGGTGAGCAATTTCGAGAACCTCGACCCGGCCAACACTTACTGGGGCAAGTACTACCACCTGTTCAGCGAGGTCGATACGGAAGCCGCGCGCTTCCTCGATTTCGAGCGCTGGTGGGGCAGCCCGACGCTGCTTAACAGCGAAGAAATCGAGATGATTGTCGATGACCTGTTTATCGGCAATCAGCTGTCCGGCGGTTTAGGGCGCAAGAGCAGCGGGCTCGACCTCAAGCGTATCGAAGTGCCGGTGGTGGTGTTTTGTTCCTATGGCGACAACATCACCTCGCCGCAACAGGCGCTGGACTGGATCGCGGATGTGTACCCCAGCGATCTGGCCCTGCAAAACGCCGGGCGCACCATTGTCTATCTGCGTCACGCCAGCATCGGTCACCTGGGGATTTTCGTCTCCGGCGAAGTGGCCCGGCGTGAACACCGCGAACTGCTGGGCGCGGTCGACAGCATCAATGCCCTGCCCGCCGGGCTCTATGAAATGCTGATCGACGATCTGCCCGATTCGCAATACGCCGTGCGTTTCGAAGCCCGGCGCATCGCCGACATCCATGGCGATGGACAGCCGTCCCGTGATGATGATCGCGAGTTCGCCCTGGTCGAGCGCACCTCGGACCTGAATAACAAACTGTACGATGGTTTTGTCCGTCCGTGGCTACGCCCGTTGATCAACGAATCCACCGCCGAGTTGATCCGCAAAGCCCATCCGTTCCATCAGCAGCAAGCGCTCTGGAGCAGTTCGAACCCGGCGTTGTGGTGGCTGGCCGGCAGCGCGGCGCAGGTGCGCAAAGATCGTCGCCCCGCTGCTACCGCCAACCCGTTGTTGGCCTGGCAGGCGTTGTTTTCCAATCAGATCCAGGACGCCTTGAACGGCTATCGCGATCTGCGCGATGCCACCCAGGAACTGTGTTTCTACGGCGTGTATGGCGCGCTCAACGGCTTCGCTGGCAACCCGCCGGAGCGCGATCTTCAGGCGCACGCCGAGCAGCACGACAAAGTATTGCTCGAACGCCTGCAAACCGCCCTGCCCCTTGGCGGCCTGATGGAAGCCTTGGTCCGCATCCTGTGCCTGCTGGGTCGTGACAGCGATGCGGCGGGCAAGGCCAACCTGGAAAAACTGCTCGAGCAATTGCAGGTGCTGCTGCAAGACCACAGCGCCGAACCGCTGGACCTTCGCGAAACCCTGCAAACCCAGAAAATGCTGGTGCTCACTCACCCACAAGAAAGCCTGCGCAGCCTGCCGCTGTTGCTGCCGGAAACCGAGGAACGCCAGCAGGTATTGGCTGCTGTTGCCAATCTGCTGCCGCAATTGCTGAACGAAAGCGCAACCGGCCATGCCTTCTGGTGCGAGCTGCACACCTTGCTTGAAGTGCCGTTGCCGGGCTTCGACCTGACTCAGCCGCCCGGTGAAGCACAAGTGGCTGCGCAGCCCGTACACAAAGCGACCAAGGTCAAGAAAGGTCCGAAAAAGCCTCCAGCCAAATGACCTGAAACGCAATCCCCGTAGCAGCTGCCGAGCAGCGCGAGGCGGCGTTCGGCGGCGAAGCCGTCGTAAAACCTGACCGCGAGATATTCCTGATACACCGCGTCGTCTGAATTCACGACGGCTGCGCCGCCGAACGCAGCCTCGCGGTGCTCGGCAGCTGCTACGTCAGATGGGTTCGGCTTCGGTTACGTCAGACCGGCTCGGCTTCTTCAACCTCAAAGGATTCATCCGCCCGGTACTGCCCCGGCGTCATGCCGAACCAGCGATTGCACGCCTTGTTGAAACTGCTGTGGTCATGAAAACCAAGGAGATAGGCCACATGCTTCATGTTGAAGTGAGAATGGCGCAGGTAAAAATCCGCCAGTTGCCGACGCACCGCGTTCTGCACGTCCTTGAATTGCGTGCCGTCCTTCTCGAGCGAGCGTTGCAGCGTGCGCTTGCTGATGTTCAACGCGGCGGCAATCGATTCCATGTCGTATTGCCCCTTGCCCTGGCTCAAACGCTCGCTGATCAAGGCGCGAATCCTGCCGACAATCGAGAAGCCGAACAGCAAGTCCAGTTGCGCTTCGGCAAAGCTGTCATGCAGCACCGCCAGCGTCTCGTTGGCCATGCTCAACGGGCGCAGCACCTCCTGGCCGTCGAACAGAATGCTGTCGTAGGCCGCGTCAAACTGCAGGTTGCAGCCAAACAGGCGCCGATGTTCGGACGTGTCCGCCGGTTCCGGATAACTGAACTCCACGTTCAGCGGTTGCGGCGAGTTACCGCCCGCCAGCCAACGGCAAAAGCCCATCAACGATGCGAGTGCCGCGTCGACGTATTGCCTGGGTTTGACCGAGCCGGCCTGCTGATGATCGAGGGCGGCCAATCGATAGTTCTGCTGCTCGGCCATGAAAAACAAACTGAAGCCAGTGCCGATCAACGGGCTGAAACGCACCAGCCGTTCGAGGGCGCGTTTCAGGTTGAGGCTGGACATCATGGTGTAGCCGACGATCTGAAAACTGCCGGGATGGAAGTTGCCATAGGCTTTGAGGCCGATGTCCGGATCACCGCTGGCCTGGGCCGCCAGTGTCCACAATTTATAGATCGCCCTGCGCTCGCAAAACGCTCCTGGCAGGTTCGCGAGCCTGATGTCCAGTCCAGCCTCCCGGCACAGACTGGCGACATCCAGTCCTTGAGCCGAGAGCGTATTCACCAGCACGCTGGCATAGCCTGAACTCATTCTATACATGGCGTCCTCATTGACCTGTGGAACCGGACATCCTGTCCGGAGCCATTACTGATCTGCGTTGAATCAAAGAATATCGGGCCGCTCAATGGCGAGTGTTGATCCCAGTATAGGTATTCCTCGTTTTTAACCACGTTTGGCACCGTTGGACACCACACCGTCACCTCACAACACTTCCGCAGGCCCCGGCAATACCCAACAATCTCCCCATCTTGCAGCGCAAAAGAAAAAAGGGAAGAAGTCTATGAAGTCGCTTGGTCGTATTGCGTTGGTAACCGGTGGTATGGGTGGGATTGGTACGGCGATCAGTCAGCGTCTTTACAAGGAAGGCTTCAAGGTTGTGGTGGGATGCAGCGCTGATTCCGCGCGCAAGAATGAATGGGCCGCGACCCAGTTGGCAGCCGGGTTTGAATTCGAGTTTGTCTACGGCGACATCACCGACTGGGAATCAACCCGCAAGGCATTCGAAATGGTCAGGGAGACGCTCGGCCCGGTCGATGTGCTGGTCAACAACGCCGGCATAACCCGGGATGCCTCGTTTCGCAAACTCACCCACGAAGACTGGAATGCGGTAATCGGCACCAACCTCACCGGCCTGTTCAACACCACCAAACAGGTGATTGAAGGCATGTTGAGCAAAGGCTGGGGACGCGTGATCAACATCTCTTCCATCAACGGCCAGCGCGGCCAGTTCGGGCAAACCAACTACAGCGCGGCCAAGGCCGGCATCCACGGTTTCACAATGGCCCTGGCGCGGGAAGTGTCCGCCAAGGGCGTGACCGTCAACACCGTGTCGCCGGGCTACATCCAGACCAGCATGACCGCCGCCATTCGCCCGGACATCCTCGACAGCATGATCGCGGCCACGCCGGTCGGTCGCCTCGGCCAGCCTGAGGAAATCGCCTCCATCGTCGCCTGGCTGGCGTCCGATGAGTCGGCCTACAGCACCGGTGCCGACTTCTCGGTCAACGGCGGCATGAACATGCAGTAACCCGCGCGGGGCATGGAGGCCCTGCTGCCGTTCGCTACATTCCTGATGAGGTCACGCATGAACGAAGTCGTAATCGTTGCCGCTACTCGTACCGCCATTGGCAGCTTCCAGGGTGCCTTGTCCGCGATTCCGGCCACCGAACTGGGCGCGGCGCTGATTCGCCGCTTGCTCGAACAGACCGGGATCAACGGCGAACAGATCGATGAAGTGATCCTCGGCCAGGTGCTCAGCGCCGGGTCGGGGCAAAACCCGGCCCGCCAGACTGCAATCAAGGCCGGCCTGCCCTTCACCACGCCCGCCATGACCTTGAACAAAGTTTGTGGCTCCGGACTGAAGGCTGTGCAACTGGCGGTCCAGGCGATTCGCTGTGGCGACGCCGAGTTGGTGATTGCCGGCGGCCAGGAAAACATGAGCCTGGCGCCTTACGTCCTGCCCAAGGCCCGAACCGGTTTGCGTTTGGGCCACGCGCAATTGCAAGACAGCGTGATTCAGGACGGTTTGTGGGACGCCTTCAACGACTACCACATGGGCATCACGGCAGAGAATCTGGCGCAGAAATACAGCCTCACTCGCGAACAGCAAGATAGCTTCGCCGCCGCCTCGCAGCAGAAGGCCGCTGCGGCCATTGAAGCCGGTTACTTCAAGCGGGAAATCACCCCGATTCTGATTCCCCAGCGTAAAGGTGAGCCGCTGGCCTTCGACACCGATGAGCAGCCGCGACCGGACAGCAGCCTCGCGTCCCTGGGCAAACTCAAACCGGCGTTCCAGAAAGACGGCAGCGTCACCGCCGGCAATTCATCGACCCTCAACGATGGCGCCGCCGTGCTGTTGCTGGCCAGTGCCGCCAAGGCCCAGGCGCTGGGATTACCCGTGCTGGCACGGATCAAGGCTTACGCCAGTGCCGGCGTCGACCCGTCGATCATGGGCATCGGCCCGGTACCGGCCACCCGCCGGGTGCTGGAAAAGGCTGGTTGGAGCCTTGATGACCTGGACCTGATCGAAGCCAATGAAGCCTTCGCCGCGCAGTCACTGGCGGTCGGCAAGGAACTGGGCTGGGACACCAGCAAAGTCAACGTCAACGGCGGTGCGATTGCCCTCGGCCACCCGATCGGAGCATCGGGTGCGCGGATTCTGGTGTCGCTGCTGTTTGAGCTGATCCGTCGCGATGGCCACAAAGGTTTGGCCACGTTGTGCATCGGTGGCGGTCAAGGCGTCAGCCTGGTCATCGAGCGCTAGTCACACCGAACTGCTTGCCTTAGCTACTGACGCGGCACCGTACACGGTGTCGCGCTTTTTTCTGCCCGGTTGATCTTTGTGGGCAAGGAGTTCCATGGATAACAATGCGCACACGTTCAACACGTTCTGGTCTGGCCAGGTTCCGTTCGTTGCTTCCTTTGCAGTGCAACAATTACGCCTGTGGGTCAGCACCAATCCGTGGTTCACAGGGCAGGAATACAACGACTGGTTCGACCTGCCCCGTGGCACCCTCGACAACCTGCAGTCCGACTATCAACTGCAATGGGGCGACCTCGGCCAGCGCCTGATGACCGGCCAGCCGTTCACGTTTGAGGATCGGCGTTTCGCCAGCGGCGCCTGGAGCCAACCGCTGTTTGGTTCGCTGGCCGCGTTTTACCTGCTCAACGCCGGTTTCATGCTGAAGCTGCTGGACAAGCTGCCGATCAAGGACAAAAAACCGCGCCAGCGCCTGTTGTACCTGGTGGAGCAAGCCATCGCCGCCGGGGCGCCGAGCAACTTCCTCGTCAGTAACCCGGATGCCTTGCAACGGGTGGCCGACACCCAAGGCGCCAGCCTGATCACAGGAATGCTGCACCTGGCCAACGACCTGCAAGAAGGCAAGATGCGCCAGTGCGACAGCAATGCATTCAAGGTCGGCGTGGATTTGGCCACCACCCCCGGCGAAGTGGTGTTCGAGAACGAACTGTTCCAGCTGATCCAGTACTACCCGCAAACCGAAACCCAGTACCGGCGCCCGGTGTTCGTTGTGCCGCCGTCGATCAACAAGTACTACATCCTCGATTTGCGCCCCGACAACTCAATGATTGGTCACCTGTTGCAGCAAGGGCATCCGGTATTCCTGATGTCCTGGCGCAACTTCGACCAGGCACATGCCGGCACCACCTGGGATGACCTGATCGAAACCGGCATCATCAAAGGCCTGCAAGTCACCCGCGACATCAGCGGCGAGCAACGGCCCAATTGCGTCGGTTTCTGCATCGGCGGCACGCTGTTAAGCACGGCGTTGGCGGTACTGGCCGCTCGCGGCGATAAAGACATCGCCAGCGTCAGCCTGCTGACCACTTTCCTCGATTACCTCGACACCGGTCCCATCGACATCTTCGTCGACGAACAGCTGGTGGCTTACCGCGAGCGCACCATCGGCGGGAAGGACGGCCCGATCGGCCTGTTCAAGGGCGAGGACATGGGCAATACCTTCTCGCTGCTGCGGCCCAATGATTTGTGGTGGAACTACAACGTCGACAAATACCTCAAGGGCCTGAAGCCGACGGCTCTGGACCTGTTGTTCTGGAACAACGACAGCACCAACCTGCCCGGCCCGATGTACTGCTGGTATTTGCGCCACACCTACCTGCAGAACGACCTGAAATCCGGTGAGCTGGATTGCTGCGGCGTCAAACTCGACCTGCGGGCCATCGAGGCGCCGGCGTACATCCTCGCCACCCACGACGACCATATCGTGCCGTGGAGAAGCGCCTACGCCAGCACTGAATTGCTCGGCGGCACCAAGCGTTTCGTGCTCGGCGCCTCGGGGCACATCGCCGGGGTGATCAACCCGCCGGCCAATCAGAAACGTCACTACTGGACCAACAACCGCGTGACCAAAAAACCGGACACCTGGTTCATGAATGCCCAGCAACATCCCGGTAGCTGGTGGAACGACTGGTTCGTCTGGCTGGCCGAACACGCCGGCGAGCGCCAGCCTTCGGCGCTGCACACCGGCAATGTGCAATACCCGGCGCTGGAGTCGGCACCGGGGCGCTATGTGATGCAATGACCCACTGCCCTGCGTGATAGATGACTGTCGCGCAGGGCTCGCTCACAGCACAAAACACAGCACACCCACTCAATATCCCCGCCCGAATCTGCGCAACCATGAGCCTTCACTCACTCCCGTAAGGACCTCGTGATGGCCATTGCAAAAGCAGTTCCCGGCAAAACCCTGCTGAACCCTACCGATCACACCCTGATCATGATCGATCACCAGTCGCAGATGTCCTTTGCGACCAAGTCCATCGATGCCGTGACCCTGCGCAATAACGCCGCACTGGTGGCCAAGGCTGCTCGTGGCTTCAACGTTTCGACCATTCTTACCACCGTCGCCGAGAAGAGCTTTTCCGGGCCGATCTTCGACGAGATCAAGTCGGTGTTCCCGGAACACAACGTGATCGACCGCACCAGCATGAACACCTGGGAAGACGAGCGCATCGCGGTTGAAGTCAACAAGTTCGGCAAGCAGAAAATCGTCCTCGCCGGCCTGTGGACGTCCGTGTGCATCGTCGGCCCGGCGTTGTCGGCTATCGATCAGGGTTTCGAGGTTTATTTCATCGCCGATGCTTGTGGCGACGTGTCCATCGAAGCCCATGACATGGCGATTCAACGCATGATCCAGCTCGGCGCGCGGCCGATGACTTCGTTGCAATACCTGCTGGAACTGCAACGTGACTGGGCTCGCACCGAGACCTACGAAGAAACCGTGAAAACCTCCATCGCCAATGGCGGCTCGTATGGCCTGGGGCTGATCTACGCGAAAACCATGTTCGGCGCGTCCGAAGGTCATTAAGCAACATCAGCGACTGCGTGATTTGCTCGCGCAGTCGCTGCCCCTCGTGGTGATCGATCGATGATGTTTTCCGCACAACACCGTATTGCTTGTTTGTCGATACTGTTCGTCGGCACCGCCCTGGCGGATGAACCGGCGCCCACAGGTTTTCTGGAGGGCGCAACGCTTGGGGTGCTGAGTCGCAACTTTTACCTCAACAGCGACTATCGAACGCCCTCGCCCTCTGGCAAAAGCTACAAAGCTGAATGGGCTCAAGGGTTTATCAGCACTTTTGAATCCGGTTTCACCGAAGGTATTCTGGGTTTTGGCCTGGACGCCCATGGGTTTTTCGGGCTCAAGCTGGATGGTGGCAAGGGGCATTCGGGCACCGGGTTGTTGCCGGTCGATAGTGACGGTCGCAGTGACAGCAATTATTCCAGTGGCGGTGGCGCGATCAAGATCAAGGCGTCCCGCACGACCCTGGCGTTTGGTGAAATGACCGTGGAAACCCCGGTGTTCGATACGTCGGACAAACGCCTGCAACCGGAGTACGCCACGGGTTTTCTCATGAACAGCCGGGAAATCGACGGCATGAACCTGGTGGCCGGGCATTTCACGGCGTTCAAGAATCAGGACAGTTCATCGGGCAAGGATGACTTTTATGGTTACGGTGCGAATACCGAGGCTGGCGGGATTTCCTTTCTCGGGGCCGATTTGTTCACCAACAGTCCGGTGGGCGGCGCTTGGTATGCCTCCGAGCTGAGCGACACCTGGCATCAGTACTACGGCAATCTGCACCTGAAGCAATCGGACGTGTTTCTTGACGCGAATCTGTATCACACGCAGGACACCGGCCGGGCGTTGGCGGGTGCAATCGACAACACGGCCTACAGCTTGTCGGGCAAATACAGCCTCGGCGCGCATGGATTTACCCTCGCCTATCAACAAATCGACGGTGACACGCCGTTCGATTTCGTCGGTGGCGACTCCATCTACCTGGCCAACTCGATCAAATACGCCGACTTCAACGGCGCCCATGAACGCTCCTGGCAAGCGCGCTACGACCTCGACCTGGGTGCATTTGGCATTCCGGGGCTGAAGTTCATGACCCGCTATGTGACCGGTCGCGATATTGACGGAACGCATGCGCCGAAAGGTGGCGCCTACAACCCGTTCGATAGTGAAAGCAGCGAGTACGCACCACAGCAAGGGGACGGTGGAAAACATTGGGAACGCGACATCGACTTGCACTACGTCGTGCAATCCGGGACGGCCAAAGGCTTGTCCCTGCAACTGTCCCACGTCTCGCACCGAGGCAACACCGCCCAGGCTGGGGATGACATCGACCGGGTGTACGTCGTCATCCAATACCCACTGACCTTCGGGCTCTGAAATCCCTGTAGGAGCGAGGCTTGCCCGCGAAGACGGCGGCACATCCAACCTCGCCGCGTCAGACAGACCGCCTTCGCGAGCAGGCTCGCTCCCACAGGGGGAATGGCAGCGGTCACAGGATCGGGTTTCACGCAGGACAAAATGTGGGAGCGAGCCTGCTCGCGAAAGCAGTAGCCCAGGCAACATCTCTGTCGACTGACACTCCCCCTTCGCGAGCAAGCCCGCTCCCACCTGTTTGGCCCTGTATTGAATCCAGGGCCGGTGATCGTTCGCTTATTTGACCTGACGCTGCGGGGCTTTGTGCACCATGGTGTAGGCGTAGTCCACGCCCATGCCGTAGGCGCCGCTGTGTTCGCGTACCAGTTCCATCACGGCGTCGTAGGTTTCTTTGTGGGCCCAGTCGCGTTGGTATTCGAGCAGTACTTGTTGCCAGGTCACCGGCACCGCGCCGGCCTGGATCATCCGTTGCACGGACATGTCGTGGGCTTCCTTGGTGGTGCCGCCGGACGCGTCGGTGACGATGTACACCTCGTAGCCTTCAGCCAGGGCTTCCAGCGCCGGGAAGTTCAGGCAGACCTCAGTCCACAGCGCCGCCATGATCAGCTTTTTGCGCCCGGTGGCTTTGACCGCAGCGACCAGTGCCTTGTCTTCCCAGGAGTTCATCGAGGTGCGCTCGATTGGCTGTTGATCCGGGAACACACCCAGCAATTCCGGCCAGATGAAACCGCTGAAGCTTTCGGTTTCCACCGAGGTCAGGATGGTCGGCACGTTGAAGATCTTCGCCGTCTTGGCCAGGGCCACGGTGTTGTTCTTCAGGGTCTGGCGATCGATCGATTGCACGCCGAAGGACATCTGCGGCTGGTGGTCGATCAGGATCAGGGTGGAGTTGGTTGGGTTGAGCAATTCACGGATGGACATGGCGAGTTCCTTTTGATGTCGATGAGTTTTGTTTAATGGGTTAGTCGCTGTTTGTTGGCGGCTTGGTTGCTAATTTAGGCGCTAGTCATAAAAGGAACAATTCCCTAAAATCGGGAATCATTGATTCCAAATTGGGGACAATCCTTGGATCGTATCGAATGCATGCGCGCGTTTATCGTGACCGTCGGTGAAAACGGCTTCGCCGCCGCAGCCCGGGCGATGGATGTACCGCGCTCAAAAGTCAGCAAACAGATTCAGGCGCTGGAAGAGGCGATCGGCGTGCAATTGCTGCAACGCACCACCCGCAGCCTGCACCTGACCGAGGCCGGCGCCGAGTATTACGATGCGGCGCGGGAGCTGATCGCCTCGTTGGATGAAGCCGAACAACGGGCCCGTGATGGCGTCGGTGAATTGCGTGGCGTGCTGCGGATCAACGCGCCGATGTCCTTCGGGTTGCGGCGTCTCGGGCCGCTGATCCCGGTGTTCCATGATCTGCACCCGAACATCGAGCTGCAACTGGTGCTGAGTGATCAGCAAGTGGACCCGGTGCGCGGCGGTTTCGACGTAACGCTGCGGATTGCGAGCATGCCCGACTCATCCATGGTCGCCCGCCTGTTGGCCCCGGCGCCGCGAATCATGGTGGCCTCGCCGGCCTACCTGAAACGTGCCGGCACGCCCCAGGTGCCGAAGGACTTGACCCACCATCAATGCTTGAACTACGGCTATTTGCAAAGCGGCGTCAGCCTGCAATTGAGCAACGGCAAGGACACCCAACGGGTCAACGTCACCGGGCCGTTGCACGCCAACAACGGCGACTTGCTCGCCCAGGCCGCCGAAGCCGGCATGGGCATCGCCCTGCTCCCGGATTTCATTGTCGAAGAGGCGCTGACGGCCGGTCGGCTGGTGTCGGTGTTGTGCGAATGGCAGGCACCGCCGATCACCATCAACGCGGTCTACCCGTCCGCGCGGCGCGTGCCGCAGAAGACCCGCACGTTCATTGATTTCCTGATCAAGGAACTGGCGCCACGGTGAAACTGGCGGAAGGCAGCCGGAGTCGAACCTGCCCGGGAACGGATGCCGTCCCCAACCGGGTTTGAAGCCCGGCCGCGCCACCGGGCGCGATTGCCTTCCTTATTCGTTGGCCTGGGCCAGTGCACTTTCGAGGCGGATCTGGCGCCGGTCACCAAGGCGTCGGGTCAGGCCGATCCGGTCGAAGTACTCAAGAATCTGCACGCTGCGCTTGCGACCCAAACCCACCGAATCACGAAACGCCGCGACCTCGATCACCGGGCTTTCAGCGGCCAGTTGCAACAGCATAGCCGCCAATCCGCGCAGCGCCGTGTCGGTGTAGAACAGGTCGCGCACCACTTGATGCAGCAACCCGAGACGCGCCATTTTGCGCAGCAGCAGGCGCACCACCACTTCGTCATGCCCCAGGTCACGCACCCATGGCGGATTGAAACCTGCCTGTTCAAACGTTGGCTGCAATTGTTGCCACAAGGCTTCGTCGTCGGCACTCAGGCGCACTTGATGATCGGGCAGATGCAGCCACGGTCCACTGCTGACCACCACGCCGCTGGCCAGTAACTCGTCGAGCAGGCTGATGAACGTCGGACGGTCGAGCACGGAGCCCGAAAACCGGCGCAGGCGATCGCGGTCCGGGCCCATCTGATCCGGTTCCAGTTGATGGAAGCGTGCGAGGTGTTCCAGCAGCGGCGGTTTGAAAGATTCCCAGCGTTCGGCGCTGAATAACAGCGGGCCTTGGCGGGTGTTGATAAGGCGCACGTCCTCGGGCAAGTCCCAGCTATTGCGCGGACGGTTGAAATGACGTTCGAGGCGTTGCGGATCAAGTCCGGTGTCGCTGTTGGCCAGCAGCGCAGGCATGACAGCTTCAAGACTGTCGGCGCTGGCGAGCGCCTGTAGCTGCGCCAATCGCTCGGGACTGCGGCGATGGCGGCTCGGTGCAAACGGATCGAGCACCCGACCACCGCCGAGGGTGCGCTGGGCGCTTTGGTCGCGCAGGATCAGCGGATCGCCCTTCACTGCGTGTACCGGCGCGTTCAACAACAACTGCGCGAACATCCGCTCGCCGGGTGCCAGGCTCGGGCCTTCCAGTAATGCGACACGCCCGGTCACGTCTTGCGTGCCGAGGTGCACGTGCACCGGGTGGAAATGCACGAACGGCACGGCTTCAGCGGGCAACAGGCGCATCTCGATATCGAGTCGCTGGGTCGGCGCGTGCAGCCACTCGGCGAGCAGCCATTGGCCGCGGTGGATCTGTTCCAGGTTCAGGCGTTCGGCGCTCAGGTTCAGCGCCACCCGTTGCCCGGCGAAGGCATGGTCGGCAGCTTGATTCTGCGCATGCAGACCTCGTATTCGCACCGGTTTGCCCAACGGTCCGAGCAGCAAAGTATCGCCCACGGCCACCGAACCGGACAACGCCGTGCCGGTCACCACAATGCCGGCGCCGGCAACGCTGAAGGCTCGATCAATCGCCAGCCGAAACCCGCCGTTTTTGCTGCGTTGCAGGACGTGTTTTTGCTCAGCGAGCAGCGCTTCACGCAATGCCCCAACGCCCTCGCCGGTGACACTCGACAATGCGAACTGCGGCGCGTCTGCATAGGGGCCGGGCGCAAGCAACGCATGGATCTGTACGCGGACTTCCTCGACGCGCGCAGGCTCAACCCGATCAAACTTGGTAATCGCCACCAACGCCCGAGGAATCCCCAGCAACTCGACAATCGCCAGATGCTCGCGAGTCTGAGGCATCACCCCGTCATCCGCCGCCACCACCAACAGCACCAGATCAATCCCTTGCGCCCCGGCGAGCATGTTGTGGGTGAAGCGCTCATGCCCCGGCACGTCGATAAACCCGGTCAACTCCGCCCCCGTCTCCAGCGCCGCGTAGAGGTAACCGAGATCGATGGTCATGCCACGCTCACGCTCTTCGCGACGCCGATCCCCCGCCTGGCCGGTCAGCGCCTCCAGCAACAACGTCTTGCCGTGGTCAATGTGCCCGGCCGTACCGACAATCACCCTTCCCGTCCTTTCAGTTGATCAAGTTGCGCGAGCCACGCCGCTTCGTCGTCCAGTTGCCGCAAGTCCAGCCACAACGCGTCGTCATCGATGCGCCCGAGCACCGGAATCGGCAAGCCCCGGAGCGCTGCTTCCAGCCCATTCAAGGTTCGACCGCGCAAGCGTTTGGAAGCCACTGGCCGCAGGCACAACGCCGCACTCGGCAGACGCGCCACCGGTTGGCTGCCGCTACCGATCATGCCCAGTGCCGGCACCGCGCTGACATTCCAGCCTTCGCCCAACACTTGCGCCAATGAAGGTTGCAGGCGTTCGGCCTGGGCGAGGATGTCGGCTTGAGGTCGGGTCAACAGGCGCAGGCTCGGCAAGCGTTCGGCGAGTCGATCTGGATCGCGGTACAAACCCAACACCGCTTCCATCGCCGCCAAGGTCAGTTTGTCGACCCGCAGCGCACGCTTGAGCGGGTTCTTCTTGATCTTCTCGATCAAGTCCTTGCGCCCGACAATCAGCCCGGCCTGCGGACCGCCCAGCAACTTGTCGCCACTAAACGTCACGATGTCCGCGCCATCCAGCAGCGCCTGGCGCACCGTCGGCTCAGCCGGCAGGCCCCAACGGGTCAAATCCAGCAAACTGCCGCTGCCCAGGTCTTCCAGCAACGGCAAGGCATGCTTGTGCGCCAACTCGGCCAGTTCCGCCGTCGGCACACTGGTGGTGAAACCGGAGATGGCGTAGTTGCTCGCGTGCACGCGCATGATCAAGCCACTGCGCAGGCCGATAACCGCTTCATAGTCCCTGGCGTGAGTTCGATTGGTGGTGCCGACTTCAACCAGTTTCACCCCGGCCCGGGCCATGATGTCGGGGATGCGAAACGCGCCGCCGATTTCAATCAGCTCGCCCCGAGAGATGATGCCTTCCTTGCGCGCGCCCAGGCTGTTGAGGGTCAGCAGCACGGCGGCGGCGTTGTTATTGACCACGGTGACCGCTTCGGCACCGGTCAACTCGCGGATCAGGCCTTCGATCAGGTCGTCACGGTCGCCGCGCTTGCCGCTGTGAAGGTCGAATTCCAGATTGATCGGATAGCGCGCCGCCATTTGCACGGCATCGATGGCTTCGTCCGGCAACAGCGCGCGTCCCAGATTGGTGTGCAAAACCGTGCCGGTGAGGTTGAAGACCCGGCGCACATGGCTGCGATGTTGCGCTATCAGCCGTTCACCCGCCCTGCCTGCCAGCACTTCAGGCGCGATCTCGACGGCCGCCAGTTGTCCTGACAAAACCGGCTCGCGCAAGTCATCGAGCAACTGCCGCAGACTCGCCAGCAATGCATCCCGGCCGTAGCGCTCAGCCAGCGGCCGGCACGCCGGATGGCGCAATAAACTGTCGATGGAAGGCAGACGCAGGTTGGACATCGGTAACTCCGTAAAGCAATGAACCGTCGCGCCTGAGTGTAGACGTTGGGTTCATTCGCCTCCGGGAGCCAACAACAGATTCGGCGCCAGGCGCTGATAGCCTTCCTGTTCCAGGCGCATATCGAGCAGCAGGCTGGTCAGGTCGGTCGACAACGGCTCGGCCTCGGCATCGTTTTCCAGATACAGCAGTTTCAAATAGCTGTTGCAGCCTGGGCAGACCTCCGCGCGCAGCGGCGCCTGATCCGCCGCGTATCGATCATCATCCAGGCTGACGTACTCCAGGCCTTTGCTCTGCTCGCAGTACACGCACTTGACCCGCACCACATGCCATTCACAGGCACACAGCGAACACACCAGATAGCGCAAACCGTTGAACTTGCCACGATGGCGAATCACCCCGGCCATGGCCGGTGACCCACAGGCCGGGCATTGGCTAAGACTGTCGCCGGGCTTGAGATCCAGGTTCGGCGTGTCCAGCAACCAATGGCTCCACGCCACTTGCAACGCCGCGCCGAGAAACGGCACCACCGCCGCCGGCAGCAAGGTGAATTGACCGCTGATCAAGGCAACCGCCCAGGCCTTGAGCTGTCCGGGATTGGCGCCCAGCAGCGTGTTGATCGCGCTTTTGACTGCCGGTTGTGGCGGTGGCTTATAGCGCAGCAACAGCGCGTATAGAAACGGCAGCCAATCCTCCTCACGCACCCGACTGTCAGCGGCGAACGGCGGCAAACCGTGCTGCTGACAGACGCTCAACCGCTCGGTGTCTGGCAGCTCATCAACCGGCAGGTCATCCAGCATTTCCTGTTGCAGATGACACAAGCCGGCCATCAGTCGCAGGTAATCAGCGAGCGGATGCCCCTCGGCCAACCGCTCCAGCCCCTGCGCGCGCAAGGTGAACAGGTTGCGCGGTGGCAGGTGCAGAAACGGCGGCGAACTGGCCGCCGCTTCAATCTGTCCAGGCTCAAGAATCGTCGCCATGGGCTTATCCTTTTCTGATCGGTCGGTCGGGGTCTTCGTCGCGGGTCACTTCGCGATACCAGAGCTCATGGTGCTTCTTCGCCCAGGCGCGGCTGACCCAACCGTGGACCATGGCGCTGATGGAACCCTTGATCCAGATCCCGGCGTAGATGTGAATGATGATGCTCAACACCAGCACAAACCCCGCCAGCGCATGCAACAGCATGGCCCAGCGAATCGTGGTGATGCCGAAATACACGCTGAAGTACGCGCGCCAGATCACCAACCCCGTGAACAACAACCCTAACATGCATAACAGCAGCGTCCAGAACAGCAGCTTCTGCCCGGGGTTGTACTTGCCAATCGGTGGCACGCCTTCCTCTTCATTCTTGATCACCCGGTCGATGCGCTTGAGCCACAGCCCATCGTTGCGAATGAAGAAGTTCGCCCGCCAGAAACGAATCACCAAGCCGAGGAACAGCACAAACATCAGCACGCCCATGAACGGGTGCAAAACCCGCGTCCATGGCCCACCGCCAAACAGGTGGCTCAGCCAGAACAGCGCCGGATGAAACAGTGCCAGCCCGGACAGCGCGGCCATGAAAAACAGGATCGCCACCAGCCAGTGATTGGTTCGCTGGTTGGCGGTGTAGCGCAGGATCTGCTTGCGGATCATGGTCTGTCCTCCCCGCGCGGATCAAAGGTATGCACCGATGCATCGACTTCGTGCACCGCCGGATCCTTGAACGGTGGCAACTCATCCTCTTCCACAATCTGCGGCCCGATGCGCACGTAATGGAAGAACCCGGCCAGCACTGCCAGACCCATGGCCAGCAAGCCCAGGGGTTTGCTCAGGCCTTTCCACAAACCCACCAACGGGCTGATTTCCGGGTCCTTCGCCAGTCCCGCATAAAGCTGCGGCGTGTCGGCATGGTGCAGCACGTACATCACGTGAGTGCCGCCAACCCCGGCCGGGTCGTACAGGCCGGCGTTCTCAAAACCACGGCTCTTGAGATCGACGATGCGCTCGGCGGCGTGTTCCTTCATGTCGTCCTTGGTGCCAAAAACGATCGCGCCGGTCGGGCAGGTTTTCACGCAGGCCGGTTCCAGGCCTACAGCGACCCGGTCCGAACACAGCGTGCACTTATAGGCCTTGTGATCTTTTTGCGAGATACGCGGGATGTTGAACGGGCAACCGGTGATGCAATAACCGCAGCCGATGCAATGGTCCTGATCGAAATCGACGATGCCGTTCGCGTGCTTGATGATCGCCCCCGGACTCGGGCACGCAGCCAGGCAACCGGGTTCGGCGCAGTGCATGCAGCCGTCCTTGCGGATCAGCCATTCGAGGTTGCCGGCGTCGGTTTCGTGCTCGGTGAAGCGCATCAGGGTCCAGGTTTCTGCGGTCAGGTCCTGGGGATTGTCGTAGGTGCCGAGGTTGTGGCCGACGTCGTCGCGCAACTCGTTCCATTCCGAGCAGGCGACCTGGCACGCCTTGCAGCCGATGCACTTGGTGGTGTCGATCAGCTTCGCCACTTCCTCCTGATTGCGCGCCGACGGCGGCACCGTTGTGGTGGCCGAACGGGCGATGATGTCTTGGCTGGCCATTTAGACTTTCTCCACGTTGACCAGGAATGACTTGGATTCCGGGGTCTGAGTGTTGCCATCGCCGAGGAACGGCACCAGGGTGTTGGTCAGGTAACCGTGACGCGTCAACCCGGTGAATCCCCAATGCAACGGGATCCCGATCTGGTGCACCACCTGGCCGTTGACCTGCAACGGACGAATGCGCTTGGTCACCACCGCCACCGCTTCGATAAAACCCCGCTTGCTGCTGACCCGGACCTTGTCACCGGCGACGATGCCCTTCTCTTTCGCCAGCACTTCGCCGATCTCGACGAACTGCTCCGGCTGCGCGATCGCGTTGAGCTTGCAGTGCTTGCTCCAGAAGTGGAAATGCTCGGTCAGCCGATAACTCGTCGCGGCGTACGGGTAATCCTTGGCCACGCCAAGGGTGTCCCACACCGAGTCGAAGATCCGCGCCGCCGGGTTGCTGGTGGCTTGCTTGTTGTTCGGGTGCAACGGGTTGATGCCGATCGGGGTTTCGAACGGCTCGTAGTGCTCGGGGAATGGCCCTTCGTTCATCTTGTCCACGGCGAAGAACCGCGCAACGCCTTCGGGGTTCATGATGAACGGGTTCATCCCGGCATCCGGTGCCGAATCGACCTTGAAGTCCGGCACATCGGTGCCGCCCCAGGCCTTGCCGTTCCACCACACCAGGCGTTTTTTCTCGTCCCATGGCTTGCCTTGCGGATCGGCTGAAGCACGGTTGTAGAGAATCCGCCGGTTTGCCGGCCAGGCCCAGGCCCAGCCGAGGTGCTGTTTCATGCCATACGGATCGCTGTTGTCGCGGCGGGCCATCTGGTTACCGCTTTCGGTCCAGCTGCCACAGAAAATCCAGCAGCCGGACGCGGTGCTGCCGTCGTCCTTGAGCTGGGCGAAACCGGCCAGCTGTGAATTGCCCTTGATCGCCGCACCAGTGGCATCGGTGAAATCGGTGGTGGCAACGCCGTTGATTTCCCTGGCCAGTTCTTCCGGCGAAGGCTCGTCGGGAATCTTGTACGGCCAGGACAGTTTCAGGATCGGCTCGGGATACGCCCCGCCCTGCGCCTGATAACGCTTGCGCAGGCGCAGGAACAACTCGCCCATGATCTTGATATCGGTCAGCGCTTCACCCGGTCCGTCGGCGCCTTTCCAGTGCCATTGCAGCCAGCGGCTGCTGTTGACCAGCGAGCCGTCCTCTTCGGCGAAACAGGTGGTCGGCAGGCGAATGACTTCGGTGTGGATATCGGCGCTGGTCACGTCGTTGTACGGCCCGACGTTTTTCCAGAACTCCGACGTCTCGGTGGACAGCGGATCCATCACCACCAGCCATTTGAGCTTGGCCAGTGCCGCCATCACGCGGTTTTTGTCCGGCAACGCGGCAATCGGGTTGAAACCCTGGCACATGTAGCCGTTGACCTTGCCCTGGCCCATCAGGTCGAACATTTTCAGGATGTCGTAGTTGGGGATGTCGAGTTTCGGCAAATAGTCGTAGGCCCAATGGTTCTCGGCGGTGGCGTTGTTGCCGTACCAGGACTTCATCAGGCTGACGTGGAACTTGCTGTAGTTCTGCCAGTACGACAGTTGCCCAGGCCGCAAGGGTTTTTGCGTACGTTTGGTGATGTAGGCGTCGTAATCCTGCTCGGCATCCAGGCCCAGGGTCAGGTAACCGGGCAGCGAGTTGGAGAGCAAGCCGAGGTCGGTCAGGCCCTGAATGTTCGAGTGCCCACGCAAGGCGTTGACCCCGCCGCCAGGCATGCCGACGTTGCCTAGCAGCAATTGCACCATCGCCGCGCTGCGGATGATTTGCGAGCCGATGGAGTGCTGGGTCCAGCCCAAAGCATAAAGAATCGTCATGGTCTTGCCCGGTTGCGAGCAAGTGGCGATTTCTTCCCAGATTTTCTTGATCGCTTCCACCGGCATGCCGCAGATCTGGCTGGCCAGGTCGATGTTGTAGCGGCTGTAGTGGGTTTTCATCAGTTGATAGACGCATTGCGGGTCTTGCAGGGTCGAGTCGACCTTGGCAAAGCCGTCCTCGCCGATTTCATAGCCCCAGCCGGACTTGTCGGTGTACTGACGCTTGGCCACGTCGTAGCCGCTGAAAATCCCGTCCTCGAAGCCGTACCCGGCTTTGACGATGAACGATACGTCGGTGTAGTTGCGCACGTACTCGTGCTGGATCTTGTCTTCGGTCAGCAGGTAATTGATCAGCCCGCCCATGAAGGCAATGTCGGTGCCGGTACGGATCGGCGCGTAATAGTCGGCCACGGACGCGGTACGGGTGAATCGCGGATCGACCACGATCAGCCGTGCCTTGTTATGCGCCTTGGCTTCGGTCACCCATTTGAAACCGCACGGGTGCGCTTCTGCTGCGTTGCCGCCCATCACCAGGATCAGGTTCGCGTTGGCGATATCGGTCCAGGTATTGGTCATGGCACCACGGCCGTACGTCGGGGCAAGACTTGCCACCGTCGGACCGTGTCAGACACGCGCCTGGTTATCGAACCCCAGCATGCCGAGACTGCGGATCACCTTGTGGGTGATGTAGCCCGCTTCGTTGGACGCCGCCGACGCCGCGAGGAACCCGGTGGTCAGCCAGCGATTCACTGTTTGGCCCTGGGCGTTCTTCTCGATGAAATTGGCGTCGCGGTCAGCCTTCATCAGGTCGGCCACGCGGTCCAGGGCTTCGTCCCAGGAAACTCGCGTCCATTCTGTGCTGCCCGGCTTGCGCACTTGCGGGTATTGCAAGCGGCTGGGGCTGTGAATGAAGTCCAGCAGGCCCGCGCCTTTCGGGCACAGGGTGCCACGGTTGACCGGGTGATCGGCGTCGCCTTCGATGTGGATGATGCTCTGGGCGACGTTCTTGGCCTGGTCGCCCTGGCTGTACATGATCAAGCCGCAACCCACCGAGCAGTACGGGCAGGTGTTGCGGGTTTCATGGGTGTGGGCGAGTTTGAAATGACGCACTTGCTCGGCAAAGGCCGGCGCCGGGAGCATGCCCAGCGCGCCGAGGCTCGAGCCCGCAAGGCCGATACCGGCGACCTTGAAGAACTGACGACGGTTGAGGTCCATCGTGCACTCCTTTTTTCTGGACAAATACATTTCAAACTCTAGGCCAGTGAAGCAGCGCCCCAAATGAAAACCGACCGTCGGCACAACCCCGATCTAAATGTGGGAGCGGGCTTGCTCGCGAAAGCGACCTTACATTCAACATCATTGCTGACTGACCCGCCGCCTTCGCGAGCAAGCCCGCTCCCACAGGGGATGGTGTCCTGATTATTTTTGTGAGGTGTCACCAGAGGTGAACATTGGGGCTTATCATGCCGCCATGATTAACCCCCACCCTTTATGAGACTGAGCATGACCTTCGATTTCGATCAGGTGTTCGACCGCCACGCAACCGGCAGTACCAAATGGAGCCGTTACCCGGCCGACGTGTTGCCGATGTGGGTCGCAGACATGGATTTCGCCGCGCCGCCGGTGATTATCCAGGCCCTGCAAAAACGCCTGGAACACCCATTGCTCGGCTACAGCGTGGCCCCGGACACCCTGCGTGACGCCATCGTCGCCGACCTCTGGAACAAATACGCCTGGCGCGTCCAGCCGCAGGAAATCGTGTTTCTGCCGGGTGTGGAATCGGGTTTCAACATGGCGCTGAATGCGCTGGTCGAGCCTCAGCAAAACGTCGTGGTGCAGACGCCCAACTATCCGCCTCTGCGGCATGCTCCGGGTCACTGGGGCCTGAACAAGGTTGAGCTGGAATTTGATGCCCAGGCCAACGGTTCCTACGCCACGCCGCTGGAAGCATTGCGCGAATCCCTGAGCGGTGGCGGCGCGCTGTTGCTGAGCAATCCGCACAACCCGCTGGGCAAGGTGTTCCCGCGCGAAGAACTGCAAGCCGTGGCGGATATCTGCCTGCAACAGGACGCCTGGATCATCTCCGATGAGATCCATGCGGAGTTGTGTTACGACGGTCGCGTACACATTCCTACTGCCTCGCTGAGCCCGGAAGTCGCCAAACGCACCATCACCCTGATGTCGGCGAGCAAGGCGTACAACATCGCCGGTTTGAAGACCTCGTTCATGATCATTCAGGATCCGGCGCTGCTGTCGCGGGTCAATCATGCACGTTGTGGTCTGGTGGACAGCGTCAACCCGCTGGGCCTGGAAGCTACGCGGGTGGCCTACACCGAGGGCGGTGCGTGGCTTGCCGAGTTGATGACGTATTTGCAGGGCAACCGTGACTATCTGGTGGACGCGGTTCGTACGCGACTGCCGGGCGTGACTATCAACGTGCCACAAGGCACTTACCTGGCGTGGCTAGATTGCTCGGCGCTGGGGCTGGACGATCCGCAGCGGTTCTTCCTTGAACAGGCCAAGGTTGGCTTGAGCGCTGGTCTGGATTTCGGTGATCACAGCAAACAGTTCGTGCGCCTGAACTTCGGCTGCCCGCGGGCATTGCTGGAAGAAGGGATTGCCCGGATGGAGCGCAGCCTGAAGGCCTGACACCCCCCCTGTAGGAGCGAGGCTTGCCCGCGAAGACGGTCTATCAGTCAACATCAATATTGACTGGACTGCCGCCTTCGCGGGCAAGCCTCGCTCCTACAAAAGCAGGCGCATCCGCGCTTGATCTCATCTGAAATCCAAACGAACTCCCCGTAAAAGCCTAGGCCGATGAAGAAGTGCATAACTTTGGCGGCGAGACAACGCTCGGTCGGCCGGGACAACCGGTGGAAGTCGCGCCGATCTGCGTGCTGCTGGCCTCGGACGAAGCCAGCTACATCACCGGCCAGCGCTACGGCGTGACGGGCGGCAAACCGATGCTTTAAATGGAACCTGCCACCCCCTCCAGAACTCAACACTCCATGGGCCTGCCACTGGCGGGCCTTTGAGTTCACCCACCCAGCGAGCGTCCGGCATGAGTTTTATTTTATGGGTAGCGGTGTTGGGAGCGGTGCTGTTGACGCTGGCACTAACCTCGTCGTTTCTACGCTGGATGCCGGTGACCACTTCGGCCGTCTGTCTGGTGCTGGGAGTGGGCATCGGTCCGGCGGGCATGAATTTGCTCAAGCTGGACATCAAGGACGCGTCAAACTGGATGGAGCACCTGACGGAAGTCGCGGTGCTGTTTTCGCTGTTTGTCTGCGGCTTGAAGCTGCGTCTGCCGCTCAGGGATCGCAGGTGGCGAGTCGCGTTTGGGCTCGCCGGGCCGGTGATGCTGCTGAGTATTGCTGGCGTGAGCCTGTTGCTGCACTACGGCCTGGATCTGGCGTGGGGGCCGTCGATGTTGATCGGCGCAATCCTCGCACCGACCGACCCGGTGCTGGCAGCGCTGGTGCAGGTCAATGATGCCAAGGATTACGATCCGGTGCGCTTCGGACTCTCGGGTGAAGCGGGCCTGAACGACGGTGTCGCGTTTCCTTTCGTGATCCTCGGTTTGCTGTTTTTGCAGCAAAGCGGCAGTTCCAGCGCCTGGCTCGATGACTGGGCCTTGAAAAGCCTGTTGTGGGCGGTGCCCGCCGGATTGCTGACCGGTTATTGGATGGGCCACCGCATCGGTCGCGTGACGTTGTCGATGCGCATCCGCAATGCCGACAGCACCTTCTCCCCCAATGATTACCTGACCCTGGCACTGATCGCCCTGGCCTATGTGGCGGCCGAATCGATTCACGGCTACGGCTTCCTGTCGGTGTTCGCCGCGGGTTTGGGCCTGCGTCAGGCCGAGGTCAAATCCACCGGCGACACCCAGACCCCGGCCGAGCATTTGGTGCAACCGGTGGTCGGCCATCAGAACGTCGAGCCCGAGGCAGCGGTGCATGGTGATGTCGCCAATCTGCAAGACACCCAGGTCGCGGCCGGCATCATGATGGGTGACATGCTTGCCTTCGGCAGCCTGGTGGAACGGGCCATGGAAGTATTTTTGGTGACGCTGCTCGGGGTGGTGCTGGTGGCCCATTGGGACTGGCGCGCGCTGGTGATCGCGGCGGTGCTGTTCTGCGCGATTCGGCCCTTGAGCGTGTGGCTTATTCCCTGGGGAGGCTTGCTCGACCGGCGGCAACGCTCATTGATCGGCTGGTTCGGGATTCGCGGCATCGGTAGTTTTTATTACCTGTTCTACGCGTTGAACCATGACCTCCCACCGTCCGTTGCGACGCTGTGTACTGACCTGACGCTGTCAGTGGTGGCGTTGAGCATCCTGATTCACGGCATCAGCACCCAGCCGATGCTGGCGTGGTATGAGCGCAAGAATCATCCAGAAAGCTGATTGATTTTTACGATAGCAAGCTATGTATCCATCCATTTTCCAAACCGAAAATAATGAAATTACTTAGGGGCGCATGCAGTCACAACATTATCCAGCCGTTGAGGCTACTTCCAAAAAAGAGGTTAACGTTATGCAGTATTCGGCCCCGGTGAATCCAGATGCATGCCGCGACTTTGCACTCGAATGTAATCGCCAGCTGTTCGAGGACGCTCATCTGTTGAGCCAGGAAGCCTTTGAACTGCTGGAGAAAGCCGAGCTGGATGCCGAATTGTTCACCCATTACCAGGTCTTGCGGTACAAGGCTGATATGAAATTCGAAGAAGCGATTGATCATCTGCGTTTGATCGAGGAAGAGTTTCCGTCGGCAGAGAGGTTGGCTTTGCTGCGTTCGAAATCGTCTGGCAAGGGTTTTGATTCGCGGGCTTGAGCCAGTAAAAAAGATCGCCGCCTTCGGTAGGAGCTACCGAAAGCGGCGATCTTTTTGTTTCAGGACCGCGATTTGCACTGAGCAGCCTCGTCAATTCATGCACCTTGCACGGCAAATATATTAAACCGTCCTCCCAAGCAATTGTTTTAAAACGGCTTTTATCTCAACTGAAATCAGGCACAGGAAATGCTCTTGAACTGTAAGCGACTGACGGCAACCCGATCGTCTGCGCTGCCCAGTGATTAAACCAAGAGGTTCGACCATGAACGCCATTGACCTGTTGAAAGCCGACCACGAACGCGTAAAAGGCATCCTCGGCCAGTTGAGTGAGTCCACGGAGCGCGCAGTCAAAAAACGCACGGAGTTGATTGCCAAGCTGGAAATGGAGATCACCATCCACACCCGTCTGGAAGAGGAAGTGCTCTACCCCGCCTACAAGAAGGCCGGTGGCAAAGAGCAGGAAGTCATGTACTACGAAGCCAAGGAAGAACACCGGACCGTAGATTCCCTGGTGCTGCCAGACCTGAAAACCACCGATCCTTCGACACCCGAGTTCTCGGGCCGGGTGAAAGTGGTCAAGGAACTGCTGGAACACCACATCGAGGAAGAAGAAACCGAGATGTTCCCGCAAGCCAAAAAGCTGCTGGGCAAAGCCACATTGGAAGAGCTGGGGCAGCAGATGGAAATGCTCAAGGTTCAGTACAAGAAGGAAATGACGGCGGCTAATCTGGCGGCTTGAAGTTGATGCAAGAGGCCCGGTGTATACCGGGCCTCGCGTTTATGCCCCTGGATTCGTTACCTGGATGTAGAACGAGTAACTGCCCAGCAACATCCAGAACGTTGCAAAAATCCACGGCGTGCGCACCGAGAACAACAGCGACTTGCGATAGCCCTTGTGGCTCGACTCCGTTTCAGCGAACAGCGGCGATTCATCGTAGGCCAACCCCATCAGCGGTTCGCTGTCCAGCAATTGGCTTTGCTTGAAGTGCCAGTGATCGATGATGTCGTAGGCGGCCCGAATGCCCGGCCAGGCGTTCAACGAACTGAGCACGCCCAGCAACGCCAGAAACGGTGGCACCACCAGCGTGAACAGCTTGCCCCACTCCGGATTGAGGTTGGACATGCAGGACGCGAAGGCAATTACCAGAAACGATTGTGCTGCCAGATAAGCGTCGGTGCGGTTGGCCAGAATGCTGGTTTCGTATTGGATTTCCCGGCGATAGAAGTCCAGGCGTTCCTTGGGTGAACCGAACATCTTGGCGTTGTGTTCGTTCAGGGCTTCTTCAGCCAGAGTGTCAGTCAGAATTCTTGGCACGGTGCTCACACACAGAGTGGAAAGCATTTAGAAGAAGCCTGCACTGGCAAAGTTCAGCCCGATTTCCCGCCTGTCATTTCATTGCCTGAGCAATGATCTCGACCAAATGCAGTTGGGTAAACGGTTTGGACAAGCGCGGTAGTTCAGTCACGAAGCCTTCCAGGCGGTCGGCGTAACCGGTGGCCAGGATGATCGGCAGGTCGGGTTTCTGCGCCCGGATAGCCTGTGCCAGTTGCGCGCCATTCATTTGCGGCATGGCCATGTCGGTGATGACCAGATCAATGTTTTGACCACTGTCGAACGCTTGCAGCGCCTGCGCACCGGATGCCGCACTGATCACCCGATGCCCCAGATCCTCAAGCAGCAAACTGGTGCTGGTCAGTACCAGGCTGTCGTCATCCACGACCAGCACACTGAGCCCCGGTATCGTCGACATGGCCGGCGTCTCGATAACAGGTGCTCGTACTTCGCCGGGGGTTGCGACGGGCAACCAGAGTTCTGCGGTGGTTCCAGCGTCCTTCTGGCTCTTGAGAATGAAGCGTCCGCCCAACTGCGCGATAAAGCCGTGAACCATCGACAATCCCAGCCCGGTGCCTTTGCCCACGCCTTTGGTGGTGAAAAAAGGGTCCGTCGCCGACGCCAACGTAATCGGGTCCATGCCCTCCCCGGTATCAGCGACACTCAGGCACACATAGCGACCGACCGGCAAGGATGAGCGGGCCGGATCGCTGACCTGTTCGTTGCGGGCACTGATGACAATCTTGCCGCCGTCGGGCATGGCATCACGGGCGTTGGTCGCCAGATTCAGCACCGCCAGTTCAAGTTGATTAAGGTCGGCTGCAGCAGGTTCAAGGTCGGGCGCGAAGCGGGTTTCGAGATTCACTGCCGGCCCCAGGGAGCTGCGCAACAGGCCGGTGATCCCTTGAATCAGCGCCGGGATTTCAACCGATTCGGTCTTGAGTTCCTGGCGCCGGGCGAAGGCCAGCATGCGCTGGGTCAGGGACACACCACGCAAGGCACCCTGGGTGGCGTTGTCCAGCAAGCGCAAGATTTTCGGATCGTCCGACACGCGTTTACGCACGATCTCCAGATTACCGAGGATCACCGTCAGCAGGTTGTTGAAGTCGTGGGCAATCCCGCCACTGAGTTGGCCAATGGCCTGCATCTTTTGCGCCTGGAACAGCGCTTCACGGGTTTGCTCAAGGGCCTGCTGAGCTTGCGTCACTTCGGTGATATCGCGGGTGATCTTGGCGAAACCGAGCAGCGTCCCCGTCTCGCCCCAAATCGGGTCCACCACGACATGGGCCAGGAACTGTGTCCCGTCCTTGCGCAGGCGCCAGGCCTTGTTTTCGAAGCGACCTTCCCGCGTAGCTGTCGCCAGCGCTCGTTGCGGTTCGCCGGCTTCGCGATCTGCGGGGGTGTAGAACATCGAAAAATGCTTGCCGATGACTTCTTCCGGCCGGTAACCCTTGATGCGCTGGGCGCCAAGGTTCCAGTTGGTCAGGTATCCGTCCGGGGAGAGCATGTAGATCGCGTAGTCAGTGACGCTCTGAACCAGCAAACGAAACTGTTGCTCGCTTTGCTTGAGAGTTTCTTCGGCCATTTTGCGGTCGGTCAGGTCCCGAGTAATCTTGGCGAAACCCACTAACGTGCCCGACGGGTCGATAATCGGATCGATCACCACATGCGACCAGAACAGCGTGCCATCCTTGCGCACCCGCCAGCCTTCGCCCTCGAAACGCCCTTCCGTCCTGGCCGTATCCAACGCGCGCTGGGGCAGACCGGCCAGACGATCGGCTTCGGTATAGAAACGCGAAAAATGCTGGCCGAGAATCTCCGCCTCTTCATAGCCCTTGAAACGCCGGGCGCCAGCATTCCAGCTGGTAATGATGCCATCGGGATCGATCATGTAGATCGCATAATCCACCACGGAATCGATCAGCTGACGAAATCGGCTGTCCTCGATAGCCTTGGTTTTTGTCCGATCACCGCTCATTGATCCCTCCCGACGTTTTTGTTCTGTGGAGTATGCGACAAACCCAAGGATAGGACAGCCGTAATACCGAGGCCTCGCAATGTTGGAGTGGAGCGTCGGTGCCTGAACACCTATTCTCGATACCACCTGCCCCGTCCGGCCAAGGAACCTGCCCTCGATGATTCTGATTCTGTTGCCGACCCGCGATTACGATCCGACTGAAAGCAGTGTGCCCTGGCAGGCCATGCGCCAGGCCGGGATCGAAGTGCGTTTCGCGACGCCCGAAGGCTTGCCCGCTTACGCGGACCGACGACTGGTGGACACCGGTTTCGGTCTGTTGAACCCGCTCCTGATGACGCGTAAATCCGACCTCGCCAGCTACGCCCGAATGATCGAAGACGAGGCGTTCCTCCAGCCATTGGCCTACGCCGATGTCGACCCTGCGCAATTCAGCGGGCTGCTGATTCCCGGCGGTCACGCCCAAGGCATGCGTAGCCTGCTGGAATCCGGGCAGGCCCGGCGTATTGCCCGGCACTTTTTCAAGACCGCCAAACCTGTCGCCGCGATTTGCCATGGCGTACTGCTGCTGGCCCGTACCCTTGACCCTGACACCGGGCGCCCGGTCATCGATGGATACAAAGTCACGGCGCTGGTGGCCAGCACGATGGAACAGCCAGCCTGGATCCTTACCGCACTGTGGCTGGGACGCTACTACCGGACTTACCGGCAGACCGTCGAAGCCGAAGTGCGCGCCGCCCTGGGCAAACCTGCGGATTTCCAGCGCGGGCCGTGGGTGTCCAAACGCGATTCGGCGGACAAGCCACAACACGGTTTCGTGGTCCGCGACAGGCAGTTGCTCACCGCTCGCTGGCCAGGTGACTGTCATCGCTTTGCCTCTGAATGGCTGCGGATGCTGAGCGAACAGACCACCAGCGCGGCAGCAACTGCTTGACCTTGCTATCCCCGAACCGGTCATCGATCAGCATCACCACGCCTTGATCCTGCTGAGTGCGGATCACTCGCCCGGCGGCCTGCACCACTTTCTGCACGCCGGGATACAGGTAGGTGTAGTCATAACCGGCGCCGAAGATCGCCGCCATGCGGTGTTTCATTTGTTCGTTGACCGGGTTCAGTTGTGCCAGCCCCAGGGTCGCAATGAAGGCGCCGATCAGCCGCGCGCCGGGCAAGTCGATGCCTTCGCCAAACGCCCCGCCCAGCACCGCGAAGCCAACGCCCTGACTGTGGGCGGTGAATTGGTCGAGAAAGTCCTGGCGCTGACGCTCGGCCATGCCCCGCGATTGCGACCACAACGTAATGTGCGGATGCCGCTCGGCCAGCAACTGGGCCACTTGCTGCAAATAATCGAAGCTGCTGAAAAACGCCAGGTAGTTGCCGGGACGCTCGGTGAACTGCCGGGCGATCAGCTCGACAATCGGTTCAAGGGACGCCTGGCGGTGCACGAACCGGGTCGAGATCTGGCTGACAATGCTGACCTGCAACTGATCCGCGTGAAACGGCGATTCGACGTCGATCCACACCGTATTCGCCGGGGTGCCCAGCAGGTCGGCGTAGTAATGCCGAGGGCTCAAAGTCGCGGAAAACAGCACAGTACTGCGCGCCGCCGTCAGGCGTGGACGGATAAACCCGGCGGGTACCACGTTGCGCAGGCACAACTGCGACAGGTTGCGTTTGCGCTCGAGGTCGCGCTTGCTGATGTCGAACAGGAACTGCTCATCGAACAGCTCCGCCACCCGGCCAAACTGCAACATCTCGAAGTAGAAATTCTGTAAGGCACTGTCCAGCCCTTGCGAGTGATCGTTGAGGTAGTCGCCAATGCTCGCGCTGCACGACGACAAGGCCTGGAGCAGTTTTTCCGGGGCCTTGTCGTAGGCTTGATAGGGGCTGAGTTGCAGGTCATGCAGCGCGTTCCACTCGCGATTGACCCGCTGCAAGGATTTCTTCAGCGGCTCGGGTGCGGTTTTGCGCACGGCGTTGAGGGTCGCCTGATCGAGGCTGGCGCTGTACATCTGCCGGCCGCGCTCCACCAGGTTGTGGGCTTCGTCCACCAGCACCGCGACCCGCCAGTTGTTGGCCTGGGCCAGACCGAACAACAAGGCGCTGAAGTCGAAGTAATAGTTGTAGTCGGCGACCACCACATCCGCCCAACGCGCCATTTCCTGGCTCAGGTAATACGGGCAAACGTTGTGTGCCAGGGCGACGTCACGCAAGGCGCTCTGGTTCAACAGGCTCAACTGGCTGGCGGCCTGGCGCGCAGCGGGCAAACGGTCGTAGAAGCCTTGGGCCAACGGGCAGGATTCGCCGTGGCAGGCTTTGTCCGGGTGCTCACACGCCTTGTCCCGGGCGATCATCTCCAGAACCCGCAATGGAGGCGCATCGGCGCTGTCGAGAATGACCTGTGCCGCGTCCAGCGCCAGTTTGCGCCCCGGGGTTTTTGCCGTGAGGAAGAACACCTTGTCCAGTTGCTGCGGCGCCAGCGCCTTGAGCATCGGGAACAACGTGCCGACGGTCTTGCCGATCCCCGTCGGCGCTTGCGCCATCAGGCAACGACCGGTGCTGACCGCTTTGAACACCGATTCGGCCAAGTGCCGTTGCCCCGGACGAAACCCGGCATGCGGAAACTTCAATGCTTGAGCCGCCTGATTGCGGGCCTCACGGTGAGCCATTTCCTGCTCGGCCCAATGCAGGAACAACTGGCAATGATGTTCGAAGAACGCCTCCAGTTCGGCGGCGCTGAACGCCTCGACCAGACAGGTTTCCTTTTCGCTGACGATGTCGAAATACACCAGCGCCAGGTTGATTTCGGCCAGTTGCAGCTTCTGACACATCAGCCAGCCGTAGACTTTGGCCTGGGCCCAGTGCAATTGGCGATGGTTGGCCGGTTGTTTGCTCAAGTCGCCGCGATAGGTTTTGACTTCTTCCAGGCAGTTTTGCGTCGGGTCATAGCCGTCCGCCCTGCCCCTGACCTTCAGCGTTTGATACAGCCCTTCCAGCGCCACTTCACTCTGGTAGCTGTCGTTGCGGCGCGAGGCAACGGTGCGATGGCCGACGATGCCTTCGAGTGCAGTGGGTGACGGGGTGAAGCGCAGGTCCAGGTCGCCGACCTTGGCGGTGAATTCACATAAGGCCCGCACCGCAATGCTGTAGCTCAAGCGCTCTGCTCCGCCCATTGCACATAGCAGACGGCAATCGGCATCTGGTGTTCGTGGCAGAACTCCAGCCAGCGCAGTTGATTGTCTTGCAGGCGATCGCCGGGGCCTTTGACTTCGATCATGCGGTAGGTCTTGTCCTGCGGCCAGAACTGGATCAGGTCCGGCATGCCGGCGCGATTGGCCTTGATGTCGAGCAACAGGCGATTGAACCAGTGTTTGAGGTGTTCGGCCGGCAGGCAGTCCAGCGCCTGATCGAGCAGTTCTTCGCTCAACGCGCCCCAGAACACGAACGGCGACTGCACGCCCCACTTGGCCAGGAAACGCTCGCGGATGGTCTGGCGATAGCGCCCGTCGTTCAGTTCGGCGAGGCAGGCCTGGAACAACTCGGCGCGGCGTTCGTGGAAGTCTTCATTATGTAAATCCACCGGCCCGCGCTGGAACGGGTGGAAAAACGCCCCCGGCAACGGCGCGAAGATCGCCGGCCAGCAGAGCAAGCCAAACAGCGAATTGATCAGGCTGTTCTCGACGTAGTGCACCGGCGCCGCGTCTTCAGCCAGGTGCGCCTGCACGTAATACTCCACCGACAGCGCCAGATCGGTGCGGGGCAATTGCAGGTCCAGGCGTTCCATGGCCCGAGGGGCTGCGCGTTTCATCGGCGGCCCGCCCAACTTGCGGCGCAGCCTTGGCAGCACTCGCAACAACTTCTGCTGTTCGGTGGCGCTTTCCGGCGATTGCTCGGCGAAAGACGCCAGATCCAGCGCCAGCGCGTATTCTCCACAACGCTCCAGCACCCGGATCAGCCGCAATCGCGCGCCGGGATAAGCGCATTCACGGTAGATGCCCAGGGCATTGGCGAAATCGGCGATACGTTCGCAATACTGGCCGATCTGGAACAACAACTTGCCCCGACGCCGTTGCAGCCAGGGATTGCTCAGCGCCAATGCGTTGATCTGCTCGACAACCTCCGCCACCGCTTCACCGGCCTCGAACCGCTGCTGGCACTCGTGCAGGAACACGCAGGCGTCCACGTCTTCGCGGCTGCGCAAGCCTCGGGACTCGGCGCAGAACTCGACTTTTTCATAGGTGTAGATGCCGAGATCAGCCAACACGAACTCCGACCAATCCTGGTAAAGATTACCGAAGAACATCAGGCGCAACCGGTCGCACAACCCCATGATGGTCAGGCTGAACAAGCGCTCATCCAGTGTCGGGCACCACTGCTGGAAGCTGCGGGACTCGGGAAACTGTTCGCTCAGCAGTGGCAGCCAATCGGTCTTCTTGCCTTTGGGCTGGTCGATGGCATGGCCCAGGCATTGCAGAATCTCGGCCTTGAGCAAGACGTCGAACACGTCCTCTATCAACAGTGGTGATTGCTCGTCGATCCAGCCCAGTTCCAGCAGCGGAGCGGCCGCGTTGGCGATATCGCCGATCTCGACGTAATGCAACTTGCTGGCCCGGAAATGCAGGCCCTTGCGCATCACCATCCGCACCAGCAATGCCCGGGATTCACGCGGCAGCCGGTTGAACTCCGCCATGAAATGCTGTTCTTGCGGGCTCAACACATCGGCATAGCGATGCTCAAGCCAATCAAGCACTTGCATGAAGTTGTTCAAGTAATAAAACGGATCGTCGAGCGGATTTGCAGTCACAGGAAAAAGGGCCATGGCGAGCGAGTACTGGTTATGCGTACAGATACCAGCTACAGCCGGTGCGAGGCAAACGGAAAAAGATGGGCGGCGCGGTTAAAACATCAATTGCCGCCGGCTTTGTAGCAGCTGTCGAGGCACGAGGCTGCGTTCGGCGGCGAAGCCGTCGTGAAATCAGGCCACGCGGTGTTTCAGGCAGACCGCGTGCTCAGGTTTGGCGACGGCTTCGCCGCCGAACGCAGCCTCGTGCCTCGACAGCTGCTACGAGCGAACGTAGGCTCCTACGAGCCGTGCGCAGGTTTCGATGGCTGCCATAGGGTGCCTTGCGGTTTAACTGACGGGCATCTGGCGGCGCGGCTAATCGTGGATTTTTCAGGTGACCATCGAACTTTCTGCCGATCCACGGCACCAACCGCCATAGAGCGACAGTGATGACAGAAACCGTCACACTGATTTTTTGAGCATCATGGAGGTGTTATGAATATCAAGACCCTGGGCCTGCCCCTGGCCGTTGCAGCCTTTCTGGCCCTGGCCGGTTGCTCCACGCCAACCGTGGTAACCCTGCAGAACGGCACCCAGTATTTGACCAAGGACATGCCGAAAACCAAGACCAAGGACGGTTTCTACGAATTCGAAGACATTTCCGGGGCGAAAGTGAAGGTCAATGCCAATGATGTGGCGACGGTCCGCGAGGAAGACTGAAAACCGCGTTATCGTTCTTCGCGAGCAGGCTCGCTCCCACAATGGATCGCGGTCTAATGTGGGAGCGGGCTTGCTCGCGAAGAGGCCAGTCAAATCAACGCAAAAATCAAGGCATCCCCGGAACACTGGTATCGCAGACGAAATAGCGATCACCACGCTTGATCATCTCCGCCCGCAGCTTCTGGCACTGGTCATATTCCTGCTGCACCGAATTATCGATGCTGATGTTGCCAGTCACTGGCGGCTTGTTCCCGTCACCGATCCGAATCGTCGCCCAAGGCTGCTCCGGCTCGATATGAAAGCGGCTTTTCTCTTCGACAGGTTCTTTGGTTTCGATCGCTGCCGGTTTCGGCAACTCATCTGGCGTCAGGCCATAACGGCTCAAAATCGAGCTGTGAGGCAGTTCTGCAGCGGCGTTCGCCGATAACACGGCCAAAGCCAACCCCAAGACATACCCCTTGCTGTTATTCACGTTGCTGAATCTCCTGTACTCAATGGCGGCATACCGCTGTGCGTTTAGACATAACGCAGAAGTGGGCGGATGCTTTAGTGCCGGTTCCTGTTGGTGCAGGTGTTTGAGTCCGGGAATGGCCGGTGAGTCACTGGAATACCGAGTAATCGTTCTTCGCGAGCAGGCTCGCTCCCACATTGGATCGCAGTCTACTGTGGGAGCGAGCCTGCTCGCGAAGGGTCCCTATCAGGCGATAACGATCCCGGAGCCAGACAAACTCTCCAACCCAACCCCCACCAACGTCACCGAATCCCCGCCAAACGTCAGCACCGTGTCATGCCCGACCGCCGAGGCATGCGCCCGGTAATCATCATTCGGCGCCACGCCTTGAACGCCCATGAACACCAGCTTGTCGCTGGCCTGATAGCCAATCACCTTGTCCTGACCAAATCCGCCAGTGAACAGGAACGTATTGACCCCGCCCCCCGACTCCATCAGGTCATTGCCCGCACCGCCGACAAACACGTCATTGCCCTTGCCGCCAATCAAATGGTCGTTGCCGTCCAGGCCAAACAACCAGTCGCCGCTGGCGTGGGCCGTGAGCGTGTCGGCGCCCGCGCCGCCCTTCACCGTCGAGGCGTACTGGGTCAGGTTGTTGCCGACTTTCAGGCCATCCGCCGTGACGCTGTGGGTCACGTCGTCCTTGAACACACCCCACAAAAACGCCGGTTCCTTGGTGATGATGTTGCCGATGTCGCGGGTTATGCTGATCCCGCCATTGGCGTCCTTGACGTAGAGGTTGCCGACGCCGTCATTGGCGAACACGAAGTTCTTCACCGATTGCTGCAAATCCAGCACGTTGCTGCCCTTGCCGCCCAGCACGATGTTGTAGCCGCCACCGTCGCGGAACGTGTCGTTGCCATCCCGGCCTTCGAGGTAGTCGTTGCCCTTCCCGCCCTGGATCAGGTCATTGCCGTCGCTGCCGATGATGAAGGTGCTGCCCTTGTGGGTTTCGGCATTGCGATTCAGGTCCTGGACCCAAGTGTTGGCCTTCGCCGGGTCCGAAAGGTTGGCGACGATGATGGTCGAGTCTTTGCTGGTGAGGTCATAGAACTTCGATTCGATCACCCGGTTCATGCCATCGCCGTACGCGGTCGGCAAGTGGGAAATCCAGGTCGGAATGTTCAGGATGGAAAACGGCAGCACGTTCCACGCGGTCGAGGCGTAGTGATCGTTGAAGCTGACGATGTTGTCGGTGGTCGAGGCCTTGGCGCCGTCGTGCACGCCCACGGACGCCAGGTTGAAGGTCGAGCCGTCGAGAGCGCGGAACACCGGATCATTTTCGTAGCCGACGTTCAACACTTTGTCGGTGCTGCTTTGGGTTGGCGAGGCGTAGGCGATGTAGTTCGAGTCCTTGTAGAAACCCGACCACTTGTCCGTACTCAAATCCGCCAAACTGTTGACCGCCAAGCCGCCGAGGCTGTGGCCGCTGACCAGCACGTCCTTGCCCGACAGGCCATGAGCACTGGCAAACGCTGCGACGTTGCCGAACAGTTTGCCAAAGGCTTCACCGGCGTAGTTCTTCGCATAATCCTTGGGGCCGAGTGCGGCCAGCAGATCATTGATCGCGTCGCCGATGGAGTCGCCGATCAGGATTTCCCGTGGGCCGCTGGTGCCACGAAAGGCAATGCCAAGTTCCGTGAGATGGCCCTGGGCGTCGTACTTGCCGAGGATCTCGACCTGCGCGCTGGTGTAGCCGGCCTTCTCGCCGTAGAAAGTTCCGCGTGCGTCGGTTTTGCCGTCATAGCCCAATTGCGAGGCGGTGATCGGCGTCCAGCCGGCCTTTTTTACGGCGTCCAGGGCGAGTTTTTCGGAGTCGGGGTTCCACGGCACGCCGGGAATGACGCCCTGGGAATCGGTGCCACCGATCAGCGCGGTGACCAGCGTCGCCGGCAGCCCGAGGCCAAAACCATTGTGCTGATAACCGGCCGCAAAGCCGTTGTCGAGGTTGTGATAGGAGTACAGCGTGATGGCCATGGCGTCGCTGAACAACGCCTTGGATTCTGCCGTGCTGAAGTTTTTGTAATCGTAAACACCCATTGCTATTGCCTCTCTTTTGTTGGAATTGTCAGAGATAGCTCACAGCCAAAGCGCCTCGGGAATGAGGCGCTCCGGAGCATTTCAGTGCATGTCGCCCTTATGCAAAGGTAAAACTTGAAGTGGACAGGTTATCCAGCCCGACACCGACCAGGGTCACGGCAAAATCGCCGACCTTGAGCAGCGTGTCATGCCCGGACTGGGTCGCATGTTGCTTGTAGTCATAGCCCTGCCCCGCGCCCTGCACGCCCATGAACACCAGTTTGTCGCTGCCCTGGTAGCCATTGATCGCGTCGAAACCGAAGGCGCCGCTGAACAGGAAGGTGTTGTTGCCGCCACTCGCATGCATCACGTCATTGCCCGCGCCACCGACGAAGGTGACGTGGCTTTTGTCGCTGCGCAGCAGGTCATCGCCGGCATTGCCGAACAACCAGTCACCATCGACCGTGGCCGCCAGGGTGTTGCCATAAGCGTCGCCATTCAGCGAGTGGTTGTAGTGGGTCAGTTCGCTGCCATTGAGCAAGCCGTTGGCCGTGACGTTATAACTGACGTCCTTGCTGCCCAGCCACGAGCCAGGCTCCTTGCTGACTATCGCGCCAATATCGCGGGTCAGGCTGATGCCGCCGTAGGCATCGCGCACATACAACGTGCCGTCGCCGTCGTTGGCAAAACTGAAGTTCTGCAACGGCTTTTGCAGCTCGAAAGTGTTGCTGCCCTTGCCGCCGAGCAGGATGTTGTAGCCACCGTCATCGCGGAAGCGGTCGTTGCCGTCGCGGCCCTCGATGAAATCATTGCCGGCGCCGCCCTTGAGCAAATCGTTGCTGTCGGTGCCGATAATAAAAGTGCTGCCGGTGTGCGGCTCGCCGCTGCGGCCCAAATCCTCGACCCAGGTTTTACCTCGGGAATCGACCGCCAGGTTGGAGACGATCAGCGTCGAGTCCTTGCTGGTCAGGTCGTAGAACTTCGAGTCGATCACCCGGTTCAAGCCATCGGCGTAACCCAGCGAACCATGGGCCGACCAGCTCATCGGGTTGAGGATGCTGAACGGCACCAGGTTCTGCGCGGTGGAGGCGTAATGGTCATTGAAGTTGACGATATTATTGGTCGCCGACGCCTGATAACCATCGTGCTTGCCCACCGAACCAGTGCTGAACGTGGTGCCGTCCAGCGCGCGGAACACCGGATCGTTTTCGTAGCCGATGTTGAGCACGTTGGTGGAGATGCTTTGGGTCGGCGAAGCGAAGGCCACGTAGTTGGCCTCCTTGAAGAAACCACCCCAGTTGCCGCCGCTCAGCTCTGCCACGCTGTTGACCCCGAGCCCGCCGAGGCTATGGCCGCTGATCAACACGTCCTTGGCACCCACGCCGTGGGCGATGGCGAACGCGGCGACGTCCTTGAGCAAGGTATCGAAGGCGTTTTTCGCGTAGTTCTTCGCGTAATCCACCGGGCCGATGGCGGCCAGCAGGTTGTTCTTGATGTCGCCGAAGGTGTCGCTGTAGCCCAGGCCACCGGTGCCGCGAAATGCCACGCCGATGCCGATCAGCTTGCCGGCCGCGTCGTACTTGCCGAGCACTTCGGCTTCAGCGCTGGTGAAGCCGTCCTTCTCGCCAAAGAACGAACCTTGCGCACTGACCTTGCCTTGATAACCCAGCGCCGTCGCGCCAATCGGCGCCCAAGCGGTGGCGGGCAATGGCTTGCCCGTCGGCGTGTAGGCGTAAAGCGTCAGCGCGATGGCATCGCTGTACAACGCCTTGCCGGCAGCACCGCCGGCATTTTTGTAATCAAACAGTCCCATGTGTTGGCTTCCTTAGCGTCAAATCAGAACTGCCAGTCCAGGGTCAGGCCCACGCCGTGGTCCTTCTCGTTGGAGCCGATCAGCCCGTTGTAATCCAGGTTTACGCGGGTGGCCTTGTTCAAGGCCAACCCGGCACGCAGGCCGACCACGGCGGCGTTGCGATCCATCGACACGCTCTGCACATTGAATCCAGTATTGCCGTTGGCAAACGCCAGGTGTTGATCGGTATCGACACTGCTCAGGTTGTGCTGCCAGCCGAGGCTGCCGGACAGTTCGAGGCTTTTCTGGTCGGACAGCGCAATCGCTTTGCTCGCCCGCAGACCGAGGGTCGAGAGCACCGCATCGCGATTGTCTTCACCGCCCTTGAGCGCGGCTGCATCACCCTTCTCGGTGAAGCTTTCAGTGTTCAGGTGCACGTAGGCCAGTTTGGCGAACGGTTCCAGGGCCAGCGGTTGCAGGTCCAGACGATACGCCGCTTCGGTGAACACCTGCGCGGTGCTCGCATCGTGTTTGGTTTTCTGCTTGCCGCTGACATCGGCGAATTGCAGGTCACGTTTCGCATCAATGCGATGCCAGCTGTAGGCACCGCCGACGCTCAAGCGCAGGGCATCGATTTCATGCCCCAGGTACGCACCCAAGTGGTAGCTGTCGACGTCGGCCGACGAATGCGTGCCATCACCCATGCTCAACGAACTGTTGCTATAACCGGTGACGAAACCGAGACGGGTATCTTTAGCGATCAAGCCATCGCCACCCACCAGCAAACCGCCGATGGAGCTGTTGGAGCTGGCGTTGTCCTTACCGCCATCACTTTTGCCCCAGGCGCCCAGGACCTTGACCCACAGGTTGCTCTTGTCATCGGTCGGTGCACCGGCATCGAACAGATCACGTTCACGCAGACGATCGCTGACGGCATCGCGCAGGTAACGGCTGTCGTTGATCAGCATCGTGCCAACGGCCGGATGAATCTCGCCGGACAGTTGCTGGAACGCTTGCTGGGCCACCGCCGCAGTCGGCGACAACAGCAGGGTTTCGTACAGCGCATTGCCCGCGCCCAATTGCTCGGCGGCTGCAGCCACGGCGCGTTGGTTCGGGGTCTGGCCGACATCGCTGAACGTTGTCGCGTTACGCTCTACCGCCAGTTGAACGCCGGTGGCCGAGTAATCCAGGGCGCCGCCGATAAACAGGTAGTTCGGCAGGACCGCACCGAATTGGCCCTGGATGCCGCCCGCCGCTTGCAGGATGTTGTACTGATGGCCGAGCAGGCTTTGCGTTTCGGCAGTGGTCAGCAAGGTCGGGCTGTTTTCCAGGGACAGGCTGACGGTGGCGCCATCGATCACGGCTTGGCCGCCGGCGATGATCTGGTCGCTGCTGGTTGGCGACAGTTCCACGGCGTAGGTCGAGCCGCGCTCGAAGACCACGTCGCCGGCCACTTGCAAGGTGCCGATGGAATTGCCCGGCGCCACGGTGCCGCCGCTTTTCGCGGTGAGTGCGCCGATGCGGCCGTTACCGCCGAGGATACCGCTGTCATTCACAGTGACCGCCGACGCCAGCGAACCGTTGATTGCCAGCCGTCCTTGATTGACCAGCGTCGGGCCGCTGTAGGTGTTGGCGCCGGTCAGCACCAGGGTGCCGATGCCTTGCTTGGTCAGGCCGCCATGGCCGGAAATGTCGTTGCGCCAGGTGTCGAGCCCGCAGTGCACGTCGTTGCAGACGCGCTCGGTGGGCTTGCCGGCGTCGATGATCCCGCCGATGCCCGGCAGGTTCGCGACAAACTGGCTGTCGCCATAGGCGCCCTGGATGCGGAACTCTTCAGGAATGTCCTGCTCGGTGACGAACATCGCCGGGCCGTCGATGCCTTTGCCCAGGTTGATCATGCCCCAACCGTACAACGCATCGACGCCAGGCGCGCCGAGGTCGGTAGCCGTGGTGCGCAACACGCTGGCGACCTGAGCACCGGTCATGTACGGAAAGCGCTCCATCAACACCGCCATGGAACCGGCCACGTGCGGCGCCGCCATCGAGGTGCCGTTGTAGTTGGCATAGCTGGTGCCGAGGTTATCGGCGCTGGTGCCGGTAATGATCGAGCTAAAGATCCTGCTGCCCGGCGCCGACACGCAATAACTCGCGGTGTAGCCGCAGCGCGATGAGAACGTGCTGATGTTGTAGAGGTCGGTGCTGGTCAGGTCCGGGTTCTTTTGCAGCGCCGCCACGGTGATCCAATTCGGCGCGATGTCCGGCACGAAATACGCCAGGCCGGCGATGGCATCCGGGTTGTTGAGGTTGTAGTCGTTGCCGGCGGCGAAGATCGTGACGATACCGCTGCGGGCCGCCGCGATAGCGCCGTCATAGGCACCGCCGGGTTTGGTGCCGAGCAAGGGCTGAATCTCGTTGAACTGTAACTGCGCGTCTTGCACGGTGAAGTGCGGGAACGCCGGATTGCGCCCGCCGAGGTCGAAGCGATCGGTGATGCCGATGCCCCAGCTGTTGTTGATGATCCGTGCGCCGCTGGCGATCAGCGCATCCCAACCGGCCTTGTAGACCGCGCCGTCGTTGCCGCGAATGATCCCGTCTTCCGGGCCCGGGTCGCCGTTGTCGGCACTGATGATTTGCGCGCCGAACGCTACGCCGTGCATCGGCCCGCCATCGCGGCTGCCAGCGGCAATCCCGCCGACATGGGTGCCGTGGGCGCCGAGCTTGCCGTCGGAACCGACCGAGGGTGCGCCGTCATAACGGAACGCATCCCCGGCTTTGACCGGGATGTACGGGTCGGTGTATTCGCGGATGCCGCTGGTGACCAGGTTGATCACCTTGTTGGCGCCGGAAAATTCCGGGTGTTGGGCGTAGACCGGCTGGTCGAAGATCCCCAGTTTCACGCCTTTACCGGTGTAGCCGGCGGCGTAGGCTTGCTGCGCATTGATCGCGCCCACGCCCCAATCGGCGTTGAACTCGGCGCTACGCCAACTGTTGGGATCACCGAGTTTGCCGTTTTCCACGTCCGGCGCGGCATGCGCGGTGCCCAGACTGGCCATGGCGCAGAGCACGGCGAGGTTGAGGGTTTTCAGAGCAAATTTGTTGTTGTTTACAACAGTCATCCAGTTACCTTCCTTAGTTGTGTTGCCAAAATCCGTATGGCTGTGCGCCTGGCTTTACCTGTGGGAGCGGGCTTGCTCGCGAAAGCGGTTTTACATCCAACATCTTCGTTGGCTGACACACCGCCTTCGCGAGCAAGCCCGCTCCCACAGGGGGATCTATGCAGCCGGGAGATCCAGTCCGGCACAGCCACTGGTTAATGTCTTAAAACTGCCAATTGAGGCTCAGCCCCACGCCATGGCTTTTCTCGCGGCTGGCCAGTTGCCCGGTGTAGTCGAGGTTCAGGCGAATGTCGCGGCTCAGCGCGAGACTGGCATGCGCGCCCACCAGTGCGGCATCGCGCACCAACGGGGAACTTTCCACCGCGAACGCCGTGCCGCCGCTGGCAAACGCCAAGTGTTGTTCGGAATCGACGCTGCTCAGGTTGTGCTGCCAGCCGAGGCTGCCGCTCAGGTCCAGTTGTTGCTGGCCGGAGAGGTTTACGGTTTTCAACGCTCGCAAGCCCAATGTGCTGAGCACTGCATCGCGGGTGTCGCCATGGCTCTTGAGTGCGGCGGCATCACCCTTTTCGGTGAAACCTTCGGTGTCGAGGTGCACGTAGGCCAGATTGGCGAACGGCTCCAGCGCCAGCGGATGCAGGTTCAAGCGATACGCTGCTTCGCCGAACACCTGGGTGGAGGCCGCATCGACCTTGGCTTTCTGCTTGGCGCTGACATCGCCGTATTGCAGGTCACGTTTCACATCGGCGCGATGCCAGCTGTAGGCACCGCCCGCGCTCAGGCGCCAGGCACCCAATTCGTGGCCGGCATAGGCGCCCAGGTGATAGCTGTCGACCTGTGCCGAGGAATGCGTGCCTGAACCCATGTTCACCGAGCTATCGCTGTAACCGGCGACCAGACCGATCCGGGTTTGCTCATCCACGGCGCCATCGACACCGGCCAGCAAACCACCAATCGAAGTGGTGTAGCCCGCCGTGTCGTGGCGATCATCAGTCTTGCCCCACGCGCCGAGGGCCTTGATCCAGCCGTTGCTTTGCACACCTTTGGCGTCATTGAGGCGCTCACCCACGGCATCACGCAGATAACGGCTGTCGTTGATCAACACCGAGCCCAGTGCGGGGTAGATTTCCCCCGACAGTTGTTGGAACGCCTGTTGCGCAGACGTGGCGGACGCCGACAGCAACAGGCTTTCGTAGACCGGATTACCCGCGCCCAAGCCTTCCACGGCGCTGGCAACGGAGCGCTGGTTCGGGGTTTGACCGACGCTGGCGAAACTCGTGGCATTGCGTTCCACGTTCAACTGAACGCTGGTTGCCGCGTAATCGAGGCTGCCGCCGATAAACAGGTAATTGGGCAACACTGCGCCGAACTGGCCCTGAATGCCGCCGCCCGCTTGCAGGATGTTGTACTGATGGCCGAGCAGGCTTTGCACTTGTTGGGCGCTGAGCAAGGTCGGGCTGTTTTCCAGGGACAGGCTCACGGTGGCGCCATCGATCACGGCTTGGCCACCCGCGACGATCTGGTCGCTGCTGGTCGGTGACAGTTCCACGGCGTAGGTCGAACCGCGCTCGAAGACCACGTCGCCGGCCACTTGCAAGGTGCCGATGGAATTGCCCGGCGCCACGGTACCGCCGCTTTTCGCGGTGAGTGCGCCAATACGGCCATTGCCGCCGAGGATCCCGCTGTCATTGACGGTGACCGCCGATGTCAGCGAACCGTTCACCGCCAACAGACCACCGTTAACCGTGGTCGGTCCGCGATAGGTGCTGTCGCCCGTCAACATCAAGCGACCGGCGCCGGACTTGATCAGGCTGCCTTCATAGACACGGGTGGCCGCTGCGGTATCCCGCGCTGTGCCCACCGCGTAGTCGGTCTGGTCTTGTTGACTGGCACCGGCCGCCACGCCGTTTTCCCAGCCTTTATCCCTGAGAGTTTGTTGCCAGGCGCTGTGTTCGGCGGCGTCTTCGGCCTGGCGCTGGATCAACGCTTTGTCGCTGATGCCGTTGCTCCAGACATCACTCTGCCCTGCCTCCAGATTGGCGTCGAACGCGCCAAGCAATTGCCCCGGCCCGTGCAGCGCCCGCTCCAGGTTAGCGACGCCCCAGCCGACTTGGGCATTCGGCGCATCAGTGATCGAACCGTCGAGCTGGGTCGCGGTGGTCAGCAGCACTTGCAGCGCCTGCTGGTTGTTCATGTACGGGTAGCGTTCCATCACCAGCGCCAAAGCACCCGTGGCGTGCGGCGCGGACATCGAGGTGCCGGACTTGATCGCATAACCGCCATCGGGAATGGTGCTGTCGATCTTCGCGCCGGGGGTGGTGATGCACCAGTACTTGGCGATCCCGCACTGGTTGTACTTCTGCAGATTGCCTTGATCGAGCCCCGACACCGCCAGCCAATGGCCTTCCAGATCTGGCTGGAAGTACGGCAGCGCCGAACGCACGCTGGCGTTGGGATAGCCGCTGTTGCCGGCGCTGAACACGTTGATCACACCGCGACGGGACACGTCGGCGGCGGCATCCAGCCAGGTGTCTTTGTTGAAGTGCTGGGCGTAGGCCGCGTGCAGGTCGTCGAGGGTTCGATAGCTGACATCCGGCGGCTGACTGCCCCAGCTGTTGTTGATCGCACGCACGCCGGCATCCGCCAGCGCGTCGTACGCCGCTTTGAAATAGCGCGGATCGGGATTCGGGCCGAACAGGAAGCTGTCGGTCTTGTTGGTGTTGGCCACATAGAGTTGCGCGTTGTACGCCACGCCGTGCATGCCGGTGCCATCGCGGGAGGCGCCGATCGTGCCGGCGACGTGGGTGCCGTGGGAATCGTTGTTGGCGTTGAGCGCACCGTTAACGTTGAACGGCGTGCCATCGACGTAGCTGCCGCTGGCCGTGACCGCGTGATAACGGTCTTTGGCGAATTCGGGGTGGGCGGAATCGAAGCCGGAATCCAGTTCACCGATGATCACGCCTTTGCCGGTGATGCCGGCGGCGTAGGCTTGATCGGCCTGCATGCGCGCCAGCCCCCAGTCGCGCTGGAACTCGGCCGAACGCCAACTGGCGGCGTCGCCTGGCTTGCCGGTTTCAAGGTATTGGGCCTGGGCGGGTGCGGGGATGGCCGAAACCAGGAGCAATAGCGTGCCGACCGAAATCGGCTTGATCTGTACGTCCATGTCTTTCTCGCTTTTTTATTTTTGTAGGAGCTGCCGCAGGCTGCGATCTTTTGACGTTTGCAAGATCGCTGGAAAATCAAAAGATCGCAGCCTTCGGCAGCTCCTACGGGGATAGGCGATCTTTCCTTGTGACATTTATCGGGATTTCGGGCCTTGGCCAAACGCCTCGTCAACCTTCGCCAGATCCTGCTCGTTCAACGTCCCGGCGTAGTAATGCAGCTTGGTCCATGCCATCAGGTAGTCGTAGCGTGCCTGAGCCAAATCGCGGCGGGTGGTAAATAGTTGTTGTTCGGCGTTCAGCGCATCGAGGTTGACCCGCTCGCCACCAAGGATGCTTTGCTTGGTCGAGACCACCAGCGCTTCAGCGGAAGCCAGGGCCTTTTGATAGGCGCGCAGCTTGTTCACGCCCGACAAACAGGCGCTGAACTGGCGACGCAGTTCGATCAGGGTTTCGCGGGTCTTGCCGTCGAGGTCGTACTCGGCCTGCTCCATCGTGCGGCTGGCCTGACGGGTCATGGCCGACACCCCACCGCCGGCATACAGCGGCACGCTGACTTCAATACCAATGGTGTTGGTGTCGTAACGCTGGTTGTAGGTGTTGCCGCTTTCCGACTCGTTCTGCCGCACCGTGGCGTACGCGTTGACTTTCGGCAGGTGCCCGGCGCGGTTGCGCTCGACTTCGTAGCGCGCCACTTCCACGGCCTGGCGCTGCGAAGCCAGGTTCGGGTTATTGGCCACGGCCATTTCGTGCCAGGTGTCGTAATTGGCCGGGGTCAGGGCGAAGGTCTGGAAGTTCTGGTCCAGCGGTGACAGGTCGCCGATGTTGAGCGCCGGCACGCCGATCAACGCGCCCAACTCTCGCAATGACGCGTCCTGCTCATCCCGGGCTTCGATTTCCTCGGCCGTGGCCAACTCATAACGAGACTCGGCTTCAAGAATATCGGTGCGCGTGCCCTCGCCCTGGCGGAACATCTGTTCGTTCTGCTGGAACTGTTGCTCGAACGCCTTCTTCTTCGCTAGGGCGATATCGATCTGATCCTGGGCGAACAACGCCTTGGTGTAGTTCTCCAGCACCCGCACCAGCAATTCCTGGCTCTTGCCGCGGAAGGTTTCGTCGGCGAACAGCGACTGCGCCACGCCTTTGCGGTATGACGCATAAGCCTCGTAGTCGAGCAACGGTTGTTGCAGGCTCAGGGTCGAGCCGTAACTGCTGTAGTTGCGGTCATCGGTCTGGTTCTGCCCGCGTTCATTCAGGGCGGTGGCCTTGGACGAGTTGCGACCTTTGTTGTAGTTGTAACCGATCCTGGGCAACAGCCCGGCGCGGCCAATGATGCGGTTTTCCAGTCCGGCATCCCGCTCCTTGATGGCGCCGAGGAACACCGGATCATTGCGCAACGCCTGTTCGTAGATTTCAAACGGCCCCAGGGCCATCGCACTGTTGCAAGTCAGTAACGCCAGGACTGCCCCGAGCATGGAAAGCTTATTCATACAACCGAACATCCTTATTCCTCGGTCAACGCGGAGTTTGCCCGGTCGAGCAACGGCTTGAACAAATAGTTGAGGAGTGAACGCTCACCGGTGCGCACGAACATTTCCGCTGGCATCCCAGGCTTGATCACCAGCCCGTGGAGTTTTTCCATGGCCTGGTCACTGACGCTGCTGCGCAACACGTAATACGGCGCGCCGGTTTTCTCGTCGATCATCTGGTCGGCGGAAATCAGGCTGACTTCACCCGGTACTCGCGGGGTGCGGCTCTGGTTGAACGCGGTGAACAGAATGTCTACCGGCAAGTGCGTGCCGACCTTGTCGATCAGGTTGACCGGCAAGTGCCCTTCCACTTCCAGGGTGGTGCCTTGCGGGACGATCTCCAGCAGGGTTTCACCCTGGCGGACCACTGCGCCTTCGGTGTGCACGCCGAGGTTTACGGCGATGCCGTCAGCGGTGGCGATGATCTCGCGGTGTTGCAGATCGAACCCGGCGGAAGTCAGTTGCTCCTTCAGGGTCACGCTCTTGAGCTGAGCGTCGGCCAGTTGCGTGCGGACTTCTTTCTGGTACTCCTCGATGTGCTGTTGCAGCTTGAGTTTCGCTTCGAGGATGCCCTGCTCTACCCGACCGCTTTCACCGGTGTTCTCGGCCAGTTGTTGCTGCACTTGCGAGAGTTGGCGCTGATATTCCATCAAGCGGTTGCGCGGAATGTAGCCGTTGTCCGCCAGCGGTTGCAGGTTGCTCAGCTGTTGTTGCAGCGAGTTGGCCTGAGCCGTAAGGTCGGTTCGCGCACGGCGCATGCCGGCCAGTTGCGCGCTGGCGCCTTCGATATTGGCGCGCAACCCGCCCTGTTCACGGGCATAGGCTTCGCGGCGGCTGCTGAACAGTTGGCGCTGGCCTTCGAGGACCAATGCCAAACGTGGATCGGCGTCCTTGCTCAACTCGGCGGGGAACGTCACTTGCTTGAGGTTATCGCGCTCACTTTCCCAACGCGCCACGCTGGCCCACGCCATGCGGTATTGCGCCTGCAACGAATCGACGTCGGCGGCGGCCTGGGTCTGGTCGAGCTGGAACAGCGGCTGGCCCTGCTTAACCACTTGGCCTTCGCGCACCAGAATCCGGCTGACCACGCCATTGCCAATCGATTGCACGGCTTTGCGCTTGCCGGATACGACGACGGTGCCCTGCACCGGAATCCCTTGATCGAGCGGCGCGAGGCTGGCCCAAGTGAAGAAACTGCCGGCGCCGACGATCGCGAGGATCCAGCCCATGCGCGCGAAGAATTTGGCGTCGCGTTCCGGGCGCTCGGCGATGTAATCGTGTTCCATCGTTGCTTCGTTTTCAGTGTTCATGCGTGCGCTGCTCATACACCCGAATTCCTTGTCGTGGGCTGATACTGCCGGCTCATGCTGAGCCCGCCCGGTGCCTGCGCCGCTTTCTGTTCCTGATTTGCCGATTGATTGCCGGACAGTGCCTTGAGCACTTCCTGACTTGGGCCGTAAGCCTGCAAGCGACCGTCGTTGAGCACCAACAACTTGTCTGCCTGGGCCAGTGCCGAGGAGCGATGGGTCACCAGAATCACGCTGGTGCCCCTGGCTTTCATGTGCGCGATGGCGCCGGCCAATGCCGCTTCGCCGACGGTGTCGAGGTTGGAATTGGGTTCATCCAGCACCACCAGGCTCGGGTTGCCGTACAACGCACGGGCCAGGGCCACGCGCTGTTTCTGGCCGCCGGACAAACCGCTGCCGTCTTCGCCGAGCACGGTGTCGTAGCCTTGCGGCATGCGCAGGATCAGTTCGTGGACGCCGGCGTGTTGCGCCGCTTCCACGACTTTCTGCGGATCGGCATCACGGAAACGCGCGATGTTCTCGGCGATGCTGCCGCTGAACAATTCGATGTCCTGGGGCAGATAGCCGATGTACGGGCCGAGGTCGTCGCGGTTCCAGCGATGGATGTCGGCGCCGTCGAGGCGCACTGTGCCGCCGAGGGTGGGCCAGACGCCGACCAGCACTCGGGCCAGGGTCGATTTGCCGGAGCCCGAAGCACCGAGCACGCCCAGCACTTCACCGGCGCCGAGGCTGAAGTTGACCATGTGCAAGGTCGCCGCACGTTGGCCCGGCGGGCCGGCGCTGACTTGCTCAAAAGTGATCTGGCCTTTCGGTGCCGGCAGCGCCATGGCTTCGTCGCTGGGCGGATAAGCTTGCAGCAGCGCGTCGAGGCGGCGGTAGGCGAGTTTGGCGCCGCTCCATTGCTTCCACACGGCAATCAGTTGATCGATGGGGCTCAGGACGCGGCCCATCAAGATCGAACCGGCAATCATCATCCCGGCGGTCATGTCACCCTTGATCACCAGCAATGCGCCCAGCCCCAGCACCAGCGATTGCAGGCACAGGCGCAGGGTTTTGCTCAGGGAGCTGATCACCGCACCGGTGTCGCTCGCCTGATTCTGCAAGCCCAGGAAACGCGAATGCACCTGGAACCAGCGCTTGCGCAAGACGCCAAGCATGCCCATGGCCTGGATGGTTTCAGCGTTATGCAAGTGACTGGTGGCCAGTTGGCTGGACTTCTGCGAGAACCCGGCGGCTTCGCCCAGGGGCTTTTTGGTCATCGCCTCGTTGAGGCACGCCAGGCCGATCAGCAGCACCGCGCCGGCCGTGGCCAACACGCCCAACCACACGTTGAACAGGAAAATCACAAACAGGTACACCGGGAACCACGGCGCATCGAAGAAGGCGAACAGCGCGGGGCCGGTGACGAATTGGCGAATGTGGGTCAGGTCCCCGAGGGATTGCCCGGCGTTGCCCTCGCCCTTGAACAGATTGCGCTCGAACGCGGCCTGGTAGACCCGCAGGTTAAAGCGGCGCTCCAATTGGCTGCCGATGCGGATGACGATAAAACTGCGCACGACTTCGAGCATTCCGATAAACACGAAAAACCCGACCACCATCAATGACAGCATCGCCAGCGTCGTTTCGTTTTGCGAAGACAGCACCCGGTCATACACCTGGAGCATATAGATGGAGGGAACCAGCATCAGCACGTTAATCAGTGCAGTAAAACAACCGACGCTGATCAGGATGCTCTTATAGTCGCCCAGTGCCTTGAATAAGGGTGCGGTGCCTGGGGCCTTCGCCATCTTCATTGGTTTTTCCTGAGATGTTAGTACTCGTCAATCTTTGACGAGGTTTCAATTAACTGCCTGCACGTGAGCCCAGGCCTTCTTTGCTAGTTAGTGCTTACAAATGAATAACAACTCTTTCAGATCAAACGAGAGTCAGGGTTATTGATTCGCCGCCTATAACTGCATTGATGGGCTTTATATCCAGCGTTCAGTGCGTCGATCTTGTAATTATGCTTAATGCGCCGAGCGCTTGAGCGTAATGATCAGTCCTGACTTCAAAGTGCTTGTATAGAGCCCTTCGCGTTGTCGGCTGAAAAACACAATTCTTGAGCCTTCCTTACCGGTGATCGAGATCCCGTCGGGCTCGGTGAACCAGCCAATCGCCGGTTCTTCCAGCCAGGCGCTGAGGCATTCGGCGCCGTCACCCAGGGTCTGCTTTGGTTGGAAATCGATGCTGCAAACGTTCGACGGCTTGTCCTGCAATGCCTGGGACTCAGCAGTGTCTTGCGGGGCGTTAAGGGTGGCTTGCCAAAGGCCTGCCAGTTCCGAGGGGTCCGCTAATTTCAGGCTGCTTGCCATGGCTACATCTCCAAAAAACATCATCAGCGTCGCCAATAGCCACGCGGTTGCTTTGTAGGTAACGGCGTTATGGGTCATAGGACTTTTTACTCCGGGGTGTAGCCTCACCCACCGCAGGCACGGATGCAAGGACAGAGCGCGGCGCATGACGCGCCGCGCTCCTTTTCGCCCTGGATCAGGCCACGATGTCCGTGGTTGCTGCCTGGCCAACGGTGCTGACGAGGAAATCAGCCACGCCGTGCCCGGAGAAGTCCACTGCCAGTTGGCTGTTGCCACCCGACGAGGTCAACACTGCGTCGCCTGCCGCACCAGTGAACGAATTCACGAAGTGCACGCCTGCGCCTTTGGTGATGCCGGTCAGGTCAATCTTGTCCAGGCCGCTGACAAAATCGAGGATCTGATCGGCTGCACCTGGCTTGGAATCAGTGCTGGCGGCAAACACGAAGGTGTCCGAACCCGAACCACCCCACAGTTTGTCCGCACCGCCCGCGCCGTAGATCAGGTCGTTGCCGGCACCGCCCTTCAGTTCGTTGGCGACGCTGTTCCCGATCAACAGATCGTTGCCCGAACCGCCGATGGCGTTTTCGATGATTGCGCCCTTGGCGATGGACACGTTACCTACCAGGCCGCCAACGTCGGAGAACGAGGCGTCATTGAGGTTGATCTTCTGGTTTTGGGTAAAACCTGAGAAATCCAGGGTGTCCTTGCCGCCCGCATCCCAGACCGAGAACACGAGTTTGTCGGCGGACGACGAAGCGCTCAGAAAGTCACGACCGGCGTTGGAGTTGAAGCCGTAGGTGGTGTCGCCGGTACGGGTTTCAGTGTTGGCGCCGTAGAGCTTCTGGATGGCCGCGATATCGTCCATCAGCGGGCCGGAAGCATAGGCTTCAACGCCGGCCTTGCTGAAGTTCTGGCTAGTGTTGCTTTCACTCCAGTAGCTCATCAGGCTGTAGCCACGGGTGTCCTGGCCGTAGGACGCGTCGTTGTAGGTCGGGTTGCCTTCGCCGGCGTTGTAGTCGCCAGGGTGAGACAGGCCCAGGGTGTGGCCGATTTCATGAGTGAGCGTCTGACGCCCGTAGTTGTTCACGCCCGGGGTCTTGTTGACGTTGTAGCCGCTGCCGGTCAGGTACCAGGACTGGCCGTCATAACCCGGCTCGGTGCCCGGCAGGAATGCAAATGCCGCTGCGCCGTCCTGACCACCGCTGTAGTTGCCGAAGCTCATGTGCCCGTCGCCGCCCTTGGCCGCTTCGGCAAAGGTGACTTTGGCCACATCGGCCCAGGATTGCATGGCGAGCACGGCCTGGGTTTTTTGCAGGGCGCTGAACTGACTGAAACCGGTGACGCCCAAGCCGCTGAAATTCGAGGTCTGGGACGTCAGAAAGGTGTAGGTCAGTTCGATCTTGCCGCTGCCGTTGAGATCGTGCCAGGCGGCACCGTCACGCAGCAGTTGAGTCGCGGCTTGATCCACCGAGAAGGAGGGTTTGCCATTGACCGTGAGGTTGCCACCCCGGTCGTACTGATGGCTGAAGCTATTGATCTGGTTGAACGCAGAACTCGGCGCGGCCAGTGCTTGCAGTGGCTGGAAGGCCAGTTCGGCGGAATCAATAGCCTTGGCTTTTACTTTCGACATAAACACACTTCCTTGTTAAGCAATGGAACAGTTTTTGTCAGACAGAGACAATCTCTGGCGAGATCGTCCTATCACTCGCCCAATGAAGGCGTAAGAAACCTGACACAATTTGAAATCAAACGTCTACTACTTTTTCAAGGTCAAATTGTTGTGTTCCAGCAAGTGCCCGGAAATAAGGGGGATGGGGTTGGAATATAGTTTTTAGTGCGCGGGGGATGGGCGAATTGTCTGACAATTTCAAATTTAAATATTAAATAGGGGTAAGTTGCTTTTTGTCGAGAGCGTCTCACTTTGTTGAACTTATTAATATGAGTGCCAGTGCATTGCCATCAACTAAATTAAATACTTAGTGAATAGGAGCGGTAGACATAGCGCACATTCAGAAACCGAACTCAGTACCTGTGGGAGCGGGCTTGCTCGCGAAAGCTGATTGGCAGGCAACACGTGCGCTGAATGTAAATCCGCTTTCGCGAGCAAGCCCGCTCCCACAAGGATTGCGGGCTCATCCCCGCCGCTGGCCGGCGTTAACGCAGGTCACTCTGCACAAGAGCGTTGCCTCAACTCCCCGTCCGAATCTTGTTCCACACCCGTGTCCGAATCCGGTCAATGTTCAGCGGCATCGCCTCAAGCGCAAACAATTTCCCCATCATTTCCGGGCTCGGATAGACCTTGGTATCGTTCTTGATCGCCGGTTCAATGAGGCTGTCGGCCTGTGCGTTGCCATTGGCGTAGTGCACGTAGTTGCTGATGCTGGCCATGACGTCCGGGCGCAGCAGGTAGTTCATGAAGGCGTAGCCGGCCTTGTCGTCCGGGGCGTCGGCGGGCATGGCGACCATGTCGAACCAGATGGCGGCGCCTTCCTTGGGAATCGAGTAGCCGATGTCGACGCCGTTCTTGGCTTCCTTGGCGCGGTTTTCCGCTTGCAGGATGTCGCCGGAGAAACCGACCGCTACGCAGATGTCGCCGTTGGCCAGGTCACTGGTGTATTTGGACGAGTGGAAATAGCTCACGTACGGCCGGACTTTCAGCAGCAGTGCTTCGGCTTTTTTATAGTCTTCGGGATTTTTGCTGTGGTGCGGCAAGCCCAGGTAATTCAGCGCTGCCGGCAGCAGCTCCGGGCCGTTGTCGAGGATGGCCACGCCGCACTTCTGCAGTTTCTGCATGTTTTCTGGCTTGAAGATCAAGTCCCAGGAATCCACCGGCGCGTTGTCGCCCAGCACGGCTTTGACCTTGGCAATGTTGTAGCCGATGCCGGTGCTGCCCCATAGATACGGGAAGCCGTGTTCGTTGCCCGGATCGTTGGTCTGCAAGGCTTTGAGCAGCACCGGGTTGAGGTTTTTCCAGTTCGGCAACTGACTCTTGTCGAGTTTCTTCAAGGCCTTGCCTTCAATCTGCCGGGCCATGAAGTGGTTGGACGGAAACACCACGTCATAACCGGATTTGCCGGTCATCAACTTGCCGTCGAGGGTTTCGTTGCTGTCGTAGACGTCGTAGGTGAAGCCGATACCAGTTTCTTTCTGGAAGTTCTTGGTGGTGTCCGGGGCGATGTAGTCCGACCAGTTGTAGATTTTGACTGTTTCGGCCGCGTGGCCGAGGGTCGCGACGAGTGCAAGGGGCGCCAGGGTCAGTGTCTTTCGGATCATGAGTCGATTCCTGTAGGGGCTATTGTTATTGGCAGGCAATCAAAAGATCAAAATCAAAAAATCAAAACGTAGGTCTTGCGCACGGTTTCCTGGATATCCCAGATACCGAGACTGTTGGCTGGCAACATCAGTGCATCGCCGGCTTCTATGTGAAGGGTTTCACCGCCATCAGGGGTAAAGGTGCAGCGGCCCTGAATGAAGTGACAGAACTCCTGGGCCACGATTTGCCGGCGCCAGCGGCCGGGAGTGCATTCCCAGACGCCGGTTTCGACGCCGTCGTCGCGCTCGACGCTGGTGGTCGAGGCCACCGCCACTGGGGTTCCCAATGGCACGGCGACGGGGTTGGATTCGTCCAGTTTCAGGGTGGCGGTGTTCTTGAATTGCGTGATGCCCATGGGAGTACCTGTCGATGAGAAAGAACGCTGTTTAGTGCATGAAACCTTCCATGAACCCCGCCACGCCGCTGGCGAGTTTGCGCCGCCAGGGTGCGGTGGCCGGGTTTGCAAGAGTCTGGTCTTCGTGGACGAAGCTGCGGATGATCGCGTTGTAGCCCAGCCAGCGGCAGGGTTCCGGCTCCCAGGCTTTCAGCGCATTGAGGCCGCCCTGCGGGATGACCCAAGGCTGACGCACCAGCTCGGTATCGCGCTCCAGAATCAGATCGGCCAGGGTTCGCCCGCCCAAATTGCTGGCACCGACACCCTCCCCGCCATAACCGCCAGACAACGCGATGCCAGTGGCCCGATCGCAGAGCATGTGCGGCTTGAAATGTCGGGACATGCCCAAATTGCCGCCCCAGGCGTGGGTGATGCGCACGTTCTTGAGTTGCGGGAACAGTTCGACGAAGAGGTAACGGCGCAACTCGACTTCGCTGGTGGTCAGGTCGAAGTCATGGCGCAATTTACCCGCGAACTGATAGCCACCCCGAGCGCCGAACACCAGGCGATTATCGGCGGTGCGCTGGCCGTAGGTGACCTGGCGGCTGCTCTCGCCGAAGGCCTGGCCACGGCTCAAGCCGATTTCGTCCCACGTCGCGGCGGACAATGGCTCGGTGGCCACAATCAGGCTCTGTACCGGTAATTGATAACGTCCCAGGGGCGGCAGCGTGACGGCGTAGCCTTCTACCGCAGGCACAATCCAGCGACTGCGCACCTGAGCTTTGGCCGTGCGCAAACTGCCGGACTGCCACTGAGTGACCGGGCTGTTCTCATAGATCTTGACGCCCATACGCTCCACCGCCCGAGCCAGGCCACGCACCAGTTTTGCCGGGTGAATGGTCGCCACGTGCGGTGCATAGATACCGCCATAAGGCTTGGCGATTCTGATCTGTTGCGCCAATTGCTCGGGGCTGAGCCAGCGGTAATCGTCTTCGGTCAGGCCCTGGCCGTGCAGTTTGTCCAGATAACTGCGCAGGCCGGCCTCCTGCTCTGGATACCGCGCCGCACAATACAGAACGCCACCTTTGCGGTAATCGCAGTCGATGCCTTCGCGTTCGAGGACGATCTCTACTTCATCGGGAATGCTGTGCAGCAGCTCAAACGAAGCGCGGCGTTGTTCGGGCGAGAGCCCGGCGAGCAAGCGGTCCTCACCCAGCAGATTGCCCATCAGCCAGCCGCCATTGCGGCCCGAGGCGCCAAAACCGGCGGTTTGCGCCTCGACGATGGCGATCTCAAGGCCTGGGGCCAGGCGCTTGAGGTAGTACGCGGTCCACAGCCCGGTGTAGCCAGCGCCGATGATGGCAACGTCGACGTCCAGGTCCTGTTCCAAGGCGGGACGCGCCAGCAACGGCTCGTCGAGTTGATCCATCCATAAACTGATGTTGCGCCACGCCGGCATACCAGACTCCACCACTCAAACTTCGATGGCGTCGATCCTAGAGCGTGACCTCAGAGGCTGTCTTGCGCGCGTGCACGCAAAGAAATTTGTTTGACGTAGGCCTTGGGCGATTGGCCGGTGTGCTGACGGAAACAACTGTAGAACGCCGACAGCGAGTTGAAGCCAGCGGCAAACGCCAGCTCATCGACCCGCAATGGTGGCATGGCCTGGTCCAGCGCCGCGAGCAAATGCTGCAGGCGCGCCTGGTTGACGTAGCGATAGAAGCTTTGCCCAAGCACTTGGTTGAGCAGGTAGGAAATCTGATTGCGGCTGTAACCGCACTCCTTCGCCACCCGCTGCAAATCGAGTTCGGGGTCCAGGTAAGGTTGCTGGCGCTGAAAATACTGCTGCAGGTCTTCGGCCATAAAGCTCAGTTGGCGCGGTGACAATCCAAGCCGGCTGGCCGCCGGACGCAGGTTATTCGGCGTTTTACTCGGCGGCTGTTCACGCACCAGCGACGCGTATTCGTTAACACGCCAGATCAAGCCGTCACGCACGGTGATCGCTTCGCTGGAGCGAAACGACACCAGCCCATCGGTGCCGCGCAGGGTCATCTGGTATTGAATGAACGCGGTATTGCCGTCCAGGCGAATGCGATCCGAATGCTCCAGCGCTTCGCCGGGATTGCGCGGCATGCTGTCGCGTACGTACTCGCGCAATTCGTCCAGGCCCATCACGCGGTTCTGGAAATAGTCGCTGTACTGGATGTCCGGGTGATACAGCGCCATGACGCCTTCCAGGTCCCGGTGTTTCCAGCACAGGTGGTAGCGCATGACCGTCTCGCCCGTGGCGTGGGTTTGCAGCGGACCATCATCATCGGCGTGCATAAAGGGCTCTGTGAAATAAACCGAGCTTGCCCAACTTGGGCCTCGGCTTCAATGGCCGAGCAATGATGGCCTTTTGGCGATGAATGCCCGAGGCGTGACCCATATCAAAAAAAATCGAACCAATCGCTAAACGGACTGAAAAAATCCACATGGTTTTCACATCTGGATGCTACTTTTAAATGCATTCACCGGTTGAACCATTGAAGGTTCTACCCCTCCTCACATGAGCTAAAGGAAGCGCTCGATGACTAAGGCGGGCAACACATGAACAAAGGGTCATTCAGCAAAGTCACCTTTCCAAACGCCTGCCAGCTGATGCGCTGGCATTTTCATCCCATGGGTTTCGAGGCGAGCATGGACGCGCCGGGCAGCATGATTGCCCGTCTTTTTGACCGTGCCAGTGGCGAAACCATGATCGCCATTGCCGGCATTCCTTGCGCGACCGTGATGAATGCCGCGGATGTAGAACGAATAATCGAAGCGGTGGAAGATGAACTCGAAACGTTCATTCCGCCGGTGGCGCTCAGGAGTTATGCCTGAGGTTGATGGCAGATAACAAGAAGCCCACAGGATGTGGGCTTTTTTGTGGGTGGAAGATCAAAAGATCGCAGCCTTCGACAGCTCCTACAGGGAATTGAGTACACCTGTAGGAGCTGCCGAAGGCTGCGATCTTTACAAATCACACCGTTTTTTGAACTTGCCGATGATCCGCAAAGAATGCCTTGCCCTTACCGACCTTGTCGGACGCCTTGGGCATATTGACGGCTTGGCCGTCCTGGCCATCGACGTACCAGTAGCAATGACTCACCGCCCGGGTGATCCCGACATAAGCCAACCGCAGAATCTCGTCTTTCTGCGCGGTGTCATAAGCCTCGCTGTCCCCAGCCTTGCCCAGTCCGGCCATGCGATACACCTGGTTCTTGTAAGGCGAGCTGGTCAGATGCTGGCAATCGCCCAGCAAGAACACAGCGTCCGCCTGAAGCCCTTTGGCGCTGTGATAGGTCAATTGCTTGAGCCGGCGAGCGTCGTACGGCAAGCTAGAATCAACATTAACTACTGACTGAATGTGCTGTTCTATCAACAACTTATCGCTACTTTTTCGATAAAGCATCAAGATTGAATCACCGCGCCGGTAGTGTTCCATCAGCCGCTGCGCCATGCCCTGGTCATCGCGGTCCAGCACGTTCACCGGCTGGAGCGCCTTGGATTCCCCGCTGGCTTTTGCCTTTTTGCCAGGGATGGCTGGCGCGGCTCGCACGATGTGTTCGGCGGCATCAATGATGTGCTGATGACTGCGGTAATTGTCGCTGAGCATGACCCGAGTGGTGCTCGGCGACGGGAATTCCTTGTTGAACTCCATGAAGTACGTCGGCGAACTGCCGCGCCAGCCATAGATCGACTGCCAATCATCGCCGACACACAGCAACGAGGAACGCTGCGCACCACGCCCTACATGCATCGCCGGACCACGACTGCGGATCTCGGCCAGACTGGCGCGAATCCAGGAGACAATCTGCGGCGATACGTCTTGAAATTCGTCGATCATCAGGTGCGACAGCGGCCGGAGCAGCTCGTCGCTCAACAGTTTCAGGTTTTCGGGCGAATGTTCGCTGAACAGGGCAAACATCCGGTTGTAGGTCATCACCGGCGGTTTCTGATCAAGCAAATGATCTTCCAGGGCGCGCCAGAACAGGCTCAAGGCTTCAAAGAAAAACCGGTCCGGGTCGTCCTTGGCGAAATTCATACGGCCCACGGCATCTGGCACGTCCAGCCCCAGGTTCTCGATAAACCCGGCGGCAGCGACGAAACAGTCGAGCAGCGGCGAGGAGCCCAGCTCACCCTTGACCTTGTAATCGAACCCCGGCCCGGCACTGGCATCCCCGGCCAACGAGGCCAAAACCCGCTTTGACGACTCGTATGAATCTAACCATATCAAAGGCTTACGACAGAAAGCTTGAAACAGGGTGCGCTTTGCTGCCCACTCGGCGCGCACCGTCAGCTTGGCATTCGGACGGCTGACTTGCGGGTTTTCCCGAGGATCGAAGCCCAACACCAGCCAGGCATCCAGACTTGGAATGTAGCCATGGCAATGAAAGGTCGAGCCGTTGATATCGAACGTCTGACGATTCGGCTCGATGCCCTTGATCGGCCAGGCGCCCGCGCGAAACCACAGGTCTTCAATCGTGTCACAGAGTTCTTCATCGCGCTTGGCCGCCAGTTCGGTCACGGCCACGCGCTTCTGTACATCCGGGTGATCGCGCTCCAGCTCCTTGAGCTGCAAGGCGTGACGGGATAACGGCAGGATCAGCTCACGGAAGCGTTCGTTGTTGGTAAACAAGGCGTGATAACAAGCATTGAGCTGCTGGCGCTGGGCGTCGTTGATTCGCAGGTCGAAGGGATTGCTGTCGACCTCCTCGTCGCCGTTTTGTGGGCGATTGCTGAGATTTTCGAAAGCTTGCAGGCGTTCGAACCCCGGCAAGCTACGGACCATCGGCAGAATCCGCGAGTGAAAGGTGCGCATCAGGTCCCGGGCGTCTTTAAGGCCGAGCGTCCGGCCCCACAAGCCAAACAGCTCGATCAGTTTGTTGATGAAGTCTTTGCGCGATTCGCGGGTGAAAGTCACCACAGTCATCGAACTCAATTCGAACCCTAAATAGTGGGTCAGCAACAGAATGCGCAGCACCAGGGTCGTCGACTTGCCTGCGCCCGCACCGGCGATCACCGAGGTCGAAGGTGTATCGCTGAAGATCATCTTCCATTGCGCAACGCTGGGCTGAGCATGAGCAGGCAGCAGTCGCGCGACATCGGCCTTCATGCGTTTCTTGATCTCGGCATTCAACGGCAGCCGCCAATCATCGAACAGGTTGTCATCGACATTCGGCGGTCGGTGCTCGGTGGAGCGCGAGTCGCGGATCAACAACACCTGCCGGCCTTCTTCCAGCCCTTCGAGCTTGCCTTCCTTGAAGCCGTAATCCACCCCGGCGCTGTGACCGCTGCGAAAGCCGTCAGCTTGCCCGTGCAGCCATGACGCACGGTGTTGCGCGCGCATTTGGGTCAAGCCATACCCGAAAAATCGGGCGGCCAGGCGCTTGAGCCAAGGCATCTCAGTGAGGGGACGAAGTTCAGGTGGGAGATCGGGGGTGTGTTGCGGCACGCGGACGGACTCCAGGGTGTGAGGCTGTTGAGGGCTATGGTGTCTGCATTTGCCGTTGAGTTCTAGTGAAATGCTTACAGGTCATTGGTTTAGGCGATGAAGTGAAGGCTGGATGAGAATGTTTCGAGGTTATTTAACATCAACTTATTAGATTGTTTTGAAGCACTTTTTACGCTTTTTATCGATCATCGGCTGATAGATGATGCTCGCCATCAACCACCGGTTCTTGTTTCGTGGCTCAGGCGCACCGCCCCATGACGAACCTTTTCAGGAGACGATCATGCTTGAACTCAGACCTTTCAATACCTTGGGCGGCGCCCATCATGGCTGGTTGGATGCCCATCACCACTTTTCGTTCGCCGAGTACCACGACCCGAAACGCATGAACTGGGGCAACCTTCGGGTCTGGAACGATGACGTGATCGCCCCGGGCACCGGTTTCCCACAGCATCCGCACCGTGACATGGAAATCATCACTTATGTGCGTGAAGGTGCGATTACCCACCAGGACAACCTGGGCAATAAGGGCCGTACCGAAGCAGGTGATGTTCAAGTCATGAGCGCCGGCACCGGGATCGCCCACAGCGAGTACAACCTGGAAGCCACCGAGACCCGGATTTTTCAGATCTGGATCATCCCCAACGAGGCTGGTTCGGCACCGTCGTGGGGCGCCAAGCCTTTCCCGAAAGGTCAGCGCGAAGGTTTCGTGACCTTGGCGAGCGGCAAGGCTGGCGATGATCAAAGCCTGCGGATTCGCGCTGATGCGCGATTGGTGGCGGCGAATCTGAAGGCTGGGGAATCGGCGGAGTATCACCTGGATAACGGGCGTCGTGCCTATCTGGTTCCGGCCACCGGTGTGATTGAAGTCAATGGTTTGCGTGCACAAGCTCGAGACGGTGTAGCAGTCGCCGATGAGCAGGTGTTGCGTGTGACGGCGATTGAGGACAGTGAAATCGTGTTGGTAGATCTGGCTTAAATACCAGGCAAAAAAAATGGGCGACCTTGTGGTCGCCCTTTTTGTTTGATTTGGATTCTTTTGCGTTCGTGCTGCCGCCTTCGCGGGCAAGCCTCGCTCCTACAGGGCGGTGTCGATCACATGATTTGTGAACGATCATCCTCTGTAGGAGCGAGGCTTGCCCGCGAAGGGGCCGTCAATCACTTCGCAGTAATAGCGCCATCCACCAGGGTCTGAGCCTCAGCCACCAGCTGCTTGAGATGCTCGTCGCTGATAAAGCTTTCCGCATAGATCTTGTAGATGTCTTCAGTACCCGACGGACGCGCCGCAAACCAGCCGTTCTCGGTCATGACCTTCAAGCCACCGATTGCCTGGTTGTTACCCGGCGCATGGCTGAGGATGCTCTGGATCGCTTCGCCAGCCAGTTGGGTCGAAGTGACCTGATCCGGCGACAATTTGCTCAGCAGCGCTTTCTGCTCAGGGTTGGCCTTGGCATCCACTCGTACCGAGAACGGTTCGCCCAACTCGTCAGTCAATGCGCGATAGGCCTGGCTTGGGTCGCGACCGGTGCGAGCGGTCATTTCTGCCGCCAACAGCGCCGGAATCAGGCCGTCCTTGTCAGTGCTCCAGACACCACCGTCCTTGCGCAGGAAGGAAGCGCCAGCGCTCTCTTCGCCACCAAAGCCCAGGGAGCCGTCGAACAGGCCATCGGCAAACCACTTGAAGCCGACCGGCACTTCGTACAGACGACGACCCAGGCGCTTGGCCACGCGATCGATCAAACCACTGCTGACCACGGTTTTGCCCACGCCAGCATCCGCACGCCAGTGCGGGCGGTTCAGGAACAGGTAGTCGATGGTCACTGCGAGGTAGTTGTTCGGCGCCAACAGGCCGCCGGACGGAGTGACGATGCCATGACGATCGTGATCAGGGTCGCAGCCGAAGGCCACGTCAAAACGATCTTTCAGACCGATCAGGCCTTGCATGGCGTGGGTGGACGATGGGTCCATGCGGATCTGCCCGTCCCAATCGACGGTCATGAAACGGAAGGTCGGATCGACCTCGGTGTTGACCACTTCCAGATCCAGGCGGTAATGCTCGGCAATCGCCGACCAGTAGCGCACCCCTGCTCCGCCCAACGGATCGACCCCCAGATGCAGCTTGGCGTCACGAATGGCGTCGAAGTCGATCACGTTGATCAGGTCGGCGACATAGGTGTTGACGTAGTCGTGGCGATGGGTGGTGCTGGCCTTCAATGCCTGCTCGTAGCTGATGCGCTTGACGCCGGCCAGCTTGTTGCCGAGCAGTTCGTTGGCCTTGGCTTCGATCCACTTGGTGATGTGGGTGTCGGCCGGGCCGCCATTGGTAGGGTTGTATTTGTAGCCGCCGCTTTGTGGCGGGTTGTGGGACGGCGTAATGACGATGCCGTCCGCCAGGCCTGAGGTGCGGCCACGGTTGTAGCAAAGAATTGCATGGGAGATGGCCGGGGTCGGCGTGTACTCGTCGCCCTCGGCGATCATCACGGTGACGCCGTTGGCGGCCAACACTTCGAGGGCGCTGGCACCGGCCGGGGTCGACAGCGCGTGAGTGTCGATACCGACAAACAGCGGGCCGTCGATGCCTTGGGCTTCACGGTACAGGCAAATGGCCTGGCTGATCGCCAGAACGTGCCATTCGTTGAAACTCAAGTCGAACGAACTGCCACGGTGACCGGACGTGCCAAAGGCGACGCGCTGTGTAGAGATGTTGGCATCAGGCTGGCCGGTGTAATAAGCCGTTACCAGTCGCGGGATGTCGACCAACAATTCTGCCGGTGCCGGTTTGCCCGCAAAAGGACTGAGTGTCATGCAAAACCTCTGGAAAAGAGTGGTTCAGGAATAGAGACGGAGTTTACTGGCAGTTTGACCACAGCGCGATAGCAACGATCCGCGCGGTCCGCGACCTTTTTTAACTCAGGATGACTCCAGTACCGCATTTCGCTGGACTACGCCACAGCCCGCTACAGCAGGTTTATCAAGGACTTAGGCGAGAGAACTACGTCCGCTGGCGATCCGTCTGCAATTCGAGTTTGCCGCCCGCCGCCCGCCGCTCCGAAATCGTCACGCTCGAATGGGAATGGGTCGATCTGGAGAATCGGCGCGTCGTCTGGCCCGACAGCAAGACCGGCGGCATGTCCAAGCCCATGAGCGAAGAAGCCTATCGGCTGCTTTCGACGGCACCGATGCATTCGCCGCGCGCGTCGAAGCACGCCGATAACTGTTCATACAATCTTCGCGAGAAATCATATTGGGCAATAAATGCTGCGTAACGTGCACCCAATTCAATGAAATGACGGGCAACAATGGGTAATCGTTAAAAGAGGTTACCCCCATGACTGACAAGAAGGTTTGGCTCGTCACCGGCGCTGGCCGCGGGCTGGGCACCGAGATCGCCAAGTCGGCGCTGGCCGCAGGACATGCCGTGGTGGCAACCGGCCGCGATGTCGCCAAGGTCGGCGCGGCCATTGGCGAGCATGACGATCTGCTCACCGTCCAGCTCGACGTTACCCGTCCCGAGGATGCCCAGGCCGCGGCCGAGGCCGCCATCGGCAAGTTCGGCCGGATCGACGTTCTGGTCAACAACGCGGGCAATTTCTACGCAGGCTTCTTCGAAGAGCTGAGCCAGGATCAGGTGCGCAAGCAGATCGAGACCCTGCTGTTCGGTCCGATGAACGTCACCCGTGCCGTGCTGCCGGTGATGCGCCAGCAGCGCTCCGGCCTGTTGCTGAACATCTCTTCGACCGCGGGCATTGCCGGCGGTATGTTCTGCACCGCCTACGCGGCCGCCAAGTTCGGTATCGAAGGCTGGACCGAGTCCCTGGCTCCCGAGATCGAGCCCTACGGTATCCGCACGATGCTGGTGGAACCGGGGTTCTTTCGCACCGAACTGCTGAGCGCCGACTCCACCACCTACGCCGAGCCGGCCATCGACGACTACGCCCAGCGCACGCGTGAGATCGTCGCGGCCTGGAGCGGCATGGACGGCAAGCAGGGCGGCGACCCGGCCAAGCTTGCGGCCGCCATCGTGCAGCTCGCGGGACGAGATGAACCGCCGACGCGTTTCGCCGCTGGCGCCGATGCCGTGCAGACCTTCGAGGCCAAGGCCAAGACGCTGCTCGATCAGGCCGAGGCGCATCGCGCGTTGTCGTCCTCGCTTGCCTACGACGGCTGACGCGATCGTTCGCAACATCAACCCGTGCAACGCATGTGGATGACTTCATGACGCTTCGGTCCCGCCCTGCGCCCACCCCTGCATTGCCGACCACGCCCACCATCCAGGCCTGGCCATCAACCCAAGGAGCCCTCACCATGAGCAATCTACCCACAGACCAAGTCGAATCCGACGACGCAGCAGGCCGTGAACGCCGGGAATTCATCAAGGCCGGCCTGGTCGTGACGGCCGCTGCCTTGCTGCCTGGTTTGGCTGCGAGTGCGTCGGCCGCGACTGCAACCGCAACCGGCGCGCAAGCGCAAGCGCTTCGAGGGGCAGGCAAAAAGGTGTGGATGATCACCGGTTCCAGCCGGGGCCTGGGCTTGGCGATCGCCAGATCGGCACTGGCTGCCGGCCATGCGGTCGTGGCTACCGGGCGCAATCCGCAACGGGTCGCGGCGGCGCTGGGCAACCACCCTGACCTGCTCACCGTCAGGCTCGATGTCACCCGTCCGGAAGAGGCCCACACTGCGGTCGAGGCGGCCGTGGGCAGGTTCGGCCGGATCGATGTCCTGGTCAACAACGCGGGCAACTTCTACGCGGGCTTCTTCGAAGAGCTCAGCCCGGATCAGGTTCGCAGCCAGATCGAGACCCTGCTGTTCGGCCCCATGAACGTCGCCCGTGCCACGTTGCCGGTGATGCGCAAGCAGCGCTCGGGGCTGCTGCTCAACATCTCCTCGAGCGGCGGCATCACCGGCGGCATGTTCTGCACGGCGTATTCCGCCGCAAAGTTCGGCATCGAAGGATGGACGGAGTCACTCATCCCGGAAATCGAGCCCTACGGCATCCGTACGATGCTGGTGGAGCCCGGCTTCTTTCGCACCGAACTGCTGACCCCGGCCTCAACCACGTACGCGGAACCCTCGATTGATGATTACGCCCCGCGCACGCGGGAGACCGTCACGGCGTGGAAGGGCATGGACGGCAAGCAGCCGGGAGATCCGGCCAAGCTCGCCAACGCCATCGTGCAACTCGCGGGGCGCGAGCAACCGCCGCTCCGCTTCCCCGGCGGTGCCGATGCGGTGCAGACCTTCGAGGTTAAGTCCAAGACCCTGGCCGAGCAGGCCAATGCCAATCGCGCACTGTCGAGCGCCCTGGCGCATGACGCGTAGGCCCGGGCCAACTACGGCGTCTACAACATGACCAAGTTCGGCGTGAACGGCTTCACCGAATCGCTGCGCCAACCGCCGCTCTGGCGCTTGACCTCAATCTTGACCTCAATGCAGTGGACCCAACTCCAATGAAGAAATACATCCTCACCGCAGCCGCCGTCATGGCGATGGCACTCTCTGCAACGGTTTACGCACAGCCGCCCGGCTACATGATCGCCAACTACACGATCACCGACCAGGCCGGATTCCAGCGGTACATGGATGCCGCGGGGCCGCTGGCCCCCAGGTACGGCGGCAAGATCATCGTGTTCAACATGAACGCCACCGCCGTGGAGGGCAAGCCCAAGATGGTGATGGCCATCGCGGAGTTCCCGAGCCTGGCCGACGCCCAGCGGTTCTACAACTCGCCGGAATACACCGCCGCCAGAAGGCTGCGCATCGAGTCCACAGAAGGCTCGGTCGTCATCACCGAAGGCTTCGTCGCGCCGACGCAGAAGCCGTGATGCCCTTCGTGCTGCGGTTTTGACCGCGCCTCGGGTGAACGCGCCTCATCCAGCACCGATCTCTCACCTACATCGAAGGAATCCACCATGAGCAATCCGGACAACTCTCCCGCTCTGCAGGAAGGCGCCTCATCCCATAGTCGCCGGCAGATTCTGAAGGCCAGTGCATCGCTGGCTTCCCTCCCCTTGCTGGCCATGGCTGCGTCCGGCGTGGGTGCGGCGCAAAGCCAGGCCGCCGCACCAGCCGCCGCGGCCACCGATGCCGGCACTGATGCCTTCATCAATGGCATGGCCGATCTCATGGCCCACTCGACCCGCACGCCCATCCTGCGGTGGCCCAACGAGTACGGCATGGAGTACGAAGAGATCTTCTTTCCCGCGATGGACGGCGTGACCATCGAGGGCTGGTTCATCCCCGGCAATTCGGACCGGCTGCTGATCTTCAACCACCCGATGCCGTGCAACCGCTACGGCTATCCCGGCCACCTGGCCCCGTGGCAGGACTTCGGCGGCTTCGAGGTGAACTTCCTGCCCGAGTACAAGATCCTGCACGACGCCGGCTACAACATCCTGACCTACGACATGCGCAACCATGGCCGCAGCGGCATGGGCAGCGGCGGCGTCAACGGTCACGGGATACTGGAGTACCGCGACGTGATCGGCTCGATGCGCTACGCCAAGTCGCGGCCCGATACCCGCAAACTGAAGACCGCGCTGTACAGCCGTTGCCTGGGTGCCAACGCCACCATCGTCGGCATGCACAAACACCCCAAGGAGTTCGCGCATATCAGGGCGATGATCGCGCTGCAGCCGGTATCGCCGGCGGTGTTCGTCCAGACCGCCGTCGAGAGTCAGAAGATTCCCAACGGCGTCGCACGGTTCGATGCCGCCTTCCACAAGCGCACCGGCTACCACCTCGCCGATGTATGGCCCATCGAGTACTCGCGGTCGGTCACCATTCCGACGTTCGTGTCCCAGGTGCGGCGGGACTTCCTGACCCAGCAGTCCAACGTGCAGGAGATCTATGACCTGATCTCATCCAAGGACAAGAAGCTGTTCTGGATTGAAGAGACGGACAAGCGCTTCGAGGGCTACAACTATTTCGGGCGAAACCCGCAGCTCGTCCTCGACTGGTTCGAGAGCCACATGCGCTCGTGACGGGCTCCAGCAGCAACATCGGCTTCGCGATAGCCAAGGATCCGGCAGACAGCGGCGCGCTGGTGATTCTCAACGGCCGCCATCAAGACAGCCTGGACAGGGCCGTCGCGGCCATCAGCTCAGAAGTGCCCAGCGCGATGGGCGCGTTCGTACTGGTCGCGTCAGAGTTCAGAGTGGTGGAAGCTGCCTCAGCAGACGATTCGAGAGCCACTTCTGGCTTATCGCCACGCGGCGTCTCTGCCACTCGGTGCAATCAACTCAGTCGCATGCGTTTGATATCACGTTGAGGCGGTGCGCCGAACAGGCGGCTGTACTCACGGTTGAACTGAGAGGCGCTTTCGTATCCAACGAGCCCGCCCGCGTAGCCGGCATCGAGGTTCTGGTTGAGCATCAGTTGCCTCGCCTCCTGCAGCCGCAGTTGCTTCTGGAACTGCAGCGGGCTCATCCCGGTGATGGCGCGAAAGTGCTGACGAAAAGTTGAAGGGCTCATGCGCGCACGCTCAGCCAACTCGTCGACGTGCAGCGGCTCTCTGAAGTTCTGCTTGAGCCACGCTACCGACTTGGCGATTTGCTGGCTCGGTGAGCCCGCCGCGACCAAGTGCTGCAGTTGTGCGCCGTGCGGGCCTGTGAGGAGGCGAACGGTGATCTCGTGTCGAATCAACGGGGCCAACTGAGGTATCACCTGCGGCTCGTCCAGCAGATTGACGAGACGGACCAGGGCATCACCCAAGGCGCCATCGAGCTTTTCGATGGTGACCGGTTGGCAGGAGCTACCCTTGCCCGGTTGCGACAGTTCCAGCTCCAAAGCGATCTGCATGATCAGGCGCATGTCCAGCGTCAGCATCATGCCGAGGAACGGCTCGCGCGTGGTCGCGTGCATGATGTGCGCCAGTACGGGGAGATCGATCGTCGTCAGCATGGACTGGCCCGGCCCGTAGTGCGCCACCTCTTCTCCAAGCGTGACCTGCTTGCCGCCCTGCACGACGACGCCAAGCCCCACGCCATAGATGCAGTGCAGCGGCGCGGTGGGTGCCTTGCGGCGATGGAAGGTCAAGCCGGGAATGACCGTGGCGTGATCACCGTCGTTTTGGGCAAATCTTCCGATGACACGCGCCAACGCCTCCACCGTCGTCGGAGTCGCCGATGGTTTGGGCGATTCATACTTGAACATGGGCTTCTCTTTTGCCTTGAGTACCACGGTCAAGCCTAGCATCGGCCGACATCACCCACACCGTGTTACGGCGATCATGAATCATTTTAGGCAAACATAAGGATGAATCCGGCAAGCAAAAAGAGGGCGATCCGGCGACCTCGGTATATTTTTCAACCCTGCTCAATCAATCGCTTCCAGACGCAATGCATCCCCAAGTAATCCCAGTGCGGAACCGAGGTCATGGTCGCCGCTGAACGTATGGCTCAAGCGAAGATGCTGACCGTACAAGCCTTGCAGGCTGAACAGCTCGCCTGGCGCGATCACTACTTGCTGCTTAAGCAAGCGCTGGAATACCCGGCGCACATCGACCTGACGCAACGAACGCGCCCAGATCGTCGCCCCACCCTGCGGCTCGACCGGTTGCAGCGCATCCCCCAGACGCTCGTGCAACAAATGGATCATCTGCACCTGACGATCCTTGAGCAAACGCCTCAGCACTTGCAGGTGCTGGTCGATACGGCCATTGCTGTACAGGCGGGCAATAGCTTTCTGGCGGATCGGCGACAGGCGAAACGCACGCAGCAAAAAATGCCGCTGCAGTTCTTCGCCCAGTCGTCGTGAAAGCAGATAGCCGTAAGGTGCTTCCGGCCCGATGATTTTCTCGAAAGTGGAAAACACGATCAGCCGGTCAGGCGCCAGAAGATCCCGAAACTTCGGCCCTTCCGGCTCGAAACCAAGCTCGCCATAGCAGTCGTTTTCCAGCACCCAGCAGTCATGTCGGGCCAACAGCTGCGCGACCGACTGCCGGTTGTCATGCGGCACCTGGCTTCCCCGCGGCATGCTCAGCCCTGATGACAGCATCACCAGCCGTACCGACTCGATCTCCAGCACGTTATTTAGCTGGTCCAGGTCCAACGCGCCGCAGGCTTGCAAGGGCAACTCGATCAGCCGCACCTCCGCCGCCTCAAACAAACGCAGAATCACCCAATCACACGGCGACTCGACCACCACCGTGGCACCTTTGAGGCACAGGATGGTGATCAGTATTTCCAGCACGCCGCGCAGATCAGCGCCGATGTAAACCTCGTCGGCATGCCAGCAACGCGCTGGTGACGTGGTGTAGCGCGCCGCCAGGGCTGTACGCAATTCCAGCTCGCCACAGGGTTGCGAGGCCGAGAGCGGCTGGCGCGGATACTGGCGCAGCAGTTCGCGCTCCAACGTCAGCAGCGGACTGTCCAGCGGCTGCAACAGGGCCGGTTCATCGGCGCTCAACACCAGCATTTCGGGACGCCTAGCATTGAAATAGACGGTTTCAAGCAAATCATTGCCGCTGGCCAACGGACCAATGGCGGCGATCGGCTGCGAGTAATACCCGGACTTGGCCACCGAGTAGACCCGCCCTTCCTTCTCCAGCAGCGAATAGGCGTACTGGATGGTTGAAATCGACACATTCAGGCGCAGCGCCAATTGCCTCAAAGAAGGCAGGCGAGTCGGCGTGCCGCACCCCGGTTCATTGATGAGGTGCGTCAAATATCGATACACCGCCTGATAAGCAAAGTCCGTTTCTCTGGGTCCTTTCATCGGTATTGGCCGGGCACGGTGCAAGCGATTGCCTGGACGGTTGTGGATCGCGACAGCCCCTGCACTTTCAATGCCCCGCTGACAGTTCGCCAATTGCGCCAGCGTCATCGTCCTGCGGATCTTCGACGCAAATTTCTTCCTGCACGGTGACTGATCCCATGCGGTAAAGCGTACCTATCAGGCTGACCGGCAAGCCGCTGACATCGACCATCCATTGCACGACCTGCTCGGGCACCTGATGGCCCTGCATCGCCTTGTGCAGGTCCGGCATGGCCACCAGCATGCCGGGGTGGCAACTACGCAGGAAACGCTCGAGTCCCGCGCCGCCATCGACAAAGGGCGCAAAGAGCAGGCAGATCAATTGAGCCTCGGTCAGCCCGAGGGTTTTCAGCACCTCGTCCGCCGCCAGCAAGCGGCGTTCGGTCATGACGACCGGATTACCGAATGACTCCAGTGCCAATTCGCAAAAGCGTTCCGGCACCAGTTTGCGCCGCATCATCACCAGGGCTCGCTGCAAGTATTCAGCGATCCCGGTTTCATAACTGTCGCCCGACACAACGCTCGCCTGTAAACCGCGCAAGTGGGCTGCTATCACTGGGCTGACGTATTCGCTGTCGCTCAGGTGCGCCGCCATTTCGTCAATCTGGACACCCAGGAATTCGGTGAGCAACGGCCAGCGCTCCTCCAGTTTGCCGACCACCATGTCGTGAATATCGATATTGGTCGTGCGCCGGCAAGCTTCGAATCCGCCGTACGGGCGCCATTGCGCGCGCTCATGGCCAGCATAAAATTCAAGATAATAGTCGCTGCCCAGGTCATCGAGCACGGCGAACAACCCGTCAAACCCCGCGACGTTGTCATTCAGGGTCCCGAGACCTGCCTTTTGCGCCGCGCGCTTCAAACCGTCGAGAAACTGCTTCTGCTGGCGCGGCGTTTCGCTGCTGATCAACGCATCGACGCCATTGCCCCAGCGGGCAATCTGCCCGTAAAACTCGCCCGTTGTCAGGTAACCATCATCCCAAAGATCGAGCGGCCCATCCCAAGCCCGGCGATGGCCGACCATCAACAGATTGAGTCGATTCGACTCGCGCCCGGCCTCGGAGATCGGCGCCAAATGGTTGAATGGCAGGACTTCACGGTTATCCACCATCAACAATTCGACCCGAGGATCGTCGTAGAGGAACAGCGCCGCGTTGGTGCGATGAATGTTTTCCAGCGCTGTGGAACCGGTCCCATTCAGGCGCAACGTGGCCACGCGTAGCTGAAACGTCGCCGGTGCCCGGCTGGCGATGCTCAGTTGGGCGGCGCGCAACAATGCCAGGGTGTAACAACTGTCGAGCGTGCCGGACTGGATCGACATCACCTTGAATTCGCCGATGCGTTCCATGCCGCCGGCCGACACCACCAGGCGCTGAATCATAAGCTGCAAGGCGGTGCGCTCGGCGCGCGAGAAAAAACTCAGCAGCCTTTGCAGTACTTGCTGGTAAACATAGTTCATTGCCTGATCGTGAATTGTGGTCATCAGTGTTTTACCTGGTATTCGGAAGTTCAACGTCACGCAAACAGTGATAGACACTGCGCGACCGATTCTCGCTATGAAGTGCTTGATCCTGTCATAAAATGCTAGCACTTAAGTTTTGGGTAATTATTTGAAATGTTTGAACTCTGCCTATGCCAAGGCGACAGCCACCTCCTCGCAAAGCCTGACGGGGCAAGGCCCGCGAGGTTTGGCACGACTTCCTAGGAAACTTCCGACAGCGTCCCACAGACATTGAGTACAAAAAATAGAGAAAGAAGATACTGATTGGTCTTTAGTCTTCAAACGTTGTGACATTTGCCCATCGTCTGTCGCAAACATGCGCTGATTAATATCAGCCGAACGCCCACTCATGACTCATTCCTTGAGATGAAAGTAATCATTCAATTATCAGGGCTTATATGATGATTAGAAGATACAGATCGAAAGCAAAAACCGGTTCAGTTGCTGAAACCCGGTAGACAGAAACGAAAATGCCCTCTGCGCAAGGAACGCAGAGGGCATCGGGAAAGCTTGAAGAGCAAGCGTACGTGCGGGCACGGACGCCTGCGTAAGGCTTACGCCGGTTCGACCTGAAGGGCGACCCGTTCGCGGCATGGGCATTCGTCCATGTAGCGATGCGCTTCGACAAACTCGGAAAACGGGAAGACCCGAGTCTTGAGCGGCAGCAGCACGCGGTCGGCGGTCAACTGGTTGATGTCGCGCAACGCCCGTTGCAACGCCACCTGATCCTGAATGATGCCCAGCTCCGGCTTGCCGGTGAAGTTACCGATACAGTGCACGAAGAACTGAATGTTCTTCTGGAACGCTGCACAGGCCGGGAATGGCGTCTGGTTGCCGCCTTGCAGGCCATACAGCACCAGGCTGCCACGCGGCGCTAGCACGTCACCGAGCATCGACATCTGTGGCCCGCCAAGCCCATCGAACACCACATCGACGCCACGGTTGTCGGTGATCTTGTTGATCTGCATCAGCAGATCCTGTTCTTCGGTGACGATGACTTTCTCGGCACCGAGGGACAGCAGGTAGTCACGTTCTTCCGCGCTTTTGGTCGCCGCGATCACTCGCACACCCAGGGCTTTGCCCAGTTGTACAAAGGACGGCCCTGCGCAATGGCTTGCGTCGGTCACCAGGGCAAACTGCCCCGGTTTGACCCGCGCCAGATCGACATAGGCAAAATAGGCGATCAGCAGCGGCGTGTAATGCACGCTGGCTTCGATCGGGCTGAGCACGTCCGGGTAGCGGGTCAGTGCCGAGCGCGGCAGAACAATCTGTTCGCCGTAGACCGGATAATCGTTAGGGCTCTCGGCCGGAAAGCTGGCGACCTTGTCGCCCACCGCCAGGTCATCGACACCGTCGCCGACGGCCGTCACGACACCCGACATTTCATGGCCGAGGCCTGAAGGCAGACGAGCGTGGGACGAAGCCAGGTTCTGGCGCCAGAGAATGTCGTACCAGCTGATGCCGATTGCTTCGACGCGCACCTGCACTTCACCTGGTGCAGGCAGAGCGGCCGCATGCTCTTCGCATTTGAGCACCTCGGCTGGACCAAACTTGTGAAAACGGATCGTGCGGGACATCGCAAACCTCGTCAAAGTAACCTCTAATGCCACGAACTCTATCTGGGCTTTCTACCCAAGACCATCAGTGGCTATTAATAGTCGACATGCCTGTCATTGATTCCGCAGCGCCGGCGGCATCACCAGATGCCGTAAAAAACCGAAGCAGCCATTTAAGTAAAAAGTGAATTACACGGTGCAGAGTAGCAGCCTTTGCCCGTAAGATTCATGCCGGCCATTGTTCTCATATGGCCGCCCACGTCAAGTTTGCTGACTCTGCCAGGACTCCAGATGAATCGTAATGACCTGCGTCGTGTCGACCTGAACCTGTTGATCGTTTTCGAAACATTAATGCATGAACGCAGTGTGACCCGTGCTGCGGAGAAATTGTTCCTTGGACAGCCCGCGATCAGTGCGGCGCTCTCGCGCCTGCGCGGGCTGTTCGATGACCCGCTGTTCGTGCGCACCGGCCGCAGTATGGAACCGTCGGCCCGGGCAGTGGAGATCTTCGCCCTGCTCTCCCCGGCACTGGACTCGATTTCCACGGCGGTCAGCCGTGCGGCGGAATTCGATCCAGCCACCAGCACTGCGGTGTTTCGTATAGGTTTGTCGGACGACGTCGAATTCGCCTTGCTGCCCATGCTGCTCAAACGCCTGCGCGCCGAATCACCGGGTATCGTGCTGGTCGTTCGCCGGGCCAATTACATCCTGATGCCAAGCCTGCTGGCCTCGGGCGAAATCTCCATCGGCGTCAGCTACACCGCCGACCTGCCGGCCAACGCCAAGCGCAAAGTACTGCGCCGCAGCATGCCCAAGCTGTTGCGAGCCGACACCGTGCCGGGGCCGCTGAGCCTGGACGACTTCTGCGCGCGGCCCCATGCGCTGGTGTCGTTCGCCGGCGACCTGAGCGGCTTCATTGATGAAGAACTGGAGAAGCTCGGGCGCAAACGCCATGTCGTGCTCGCAGTGCCGCAGTTCAACGGGCTGAGCACACTCATCAGCGGGACGGATATTGTCGCCACCGTGCCTGATTACACGGCCGAGGCGTTGACAGCCGCAGGTGGTGTGCGGGCGGAAGATCCACCGTTGCCGGTGCGTACCTTTGAATTGCACATGGCGTGGCGTGGGTCGCAGGACAATGACCCGGGTGAGCGTTGGTTGCGGTCGAGGATCCAGATGTTTTTTGGGGATCCGGATAGTCTCTAGGCGGCGTCGGGCAGGCTGTTCATCTGATCATTTTTGGCTTTCCACAAACGGTGGAGCTCCATTCACTTCCAGTGGATTGCTACATTGGGGGCATATCTGAGGGCATGCTTTGGATGGTTTGAAAAGGATGCCCCAGGGCTTGCTCAACGTCCCGAGAATGCCACATCAGTAGCTATCTGGAATAAATGCACATGTCGGTCCTGCGTATAGCTTTTGTAGTTGGATGCATTTGGGTAGGTTCGGTGTTGGCCGAGGAGCCGACCGATAAAGTCGTGCGGATTGCACAACTCGTGATAGACCCTGCTCAATTGGCGGCTTACCAAACGGCAGTCAAGGAGGAAATAGCTGACTCTGTTCGCCTTGAGCCAGGCGTGCTCGCGATTTATTCGGTAGCGGAAAAGGACCACCCGAACCGCCATCACTTCTTCGAAATCTATGCAAACGAAGCGGCCTACAAAAGCCACATCGCATCTGCCCATTTTCAGAAATACGTGAATACGACAAAGTCGATGATCGTGTCCAGAACGCTTATCGAAACCGACCCGGTGCAACTCAGCGCACAGCAAGGTCAATGATTGGGCAATCAGGCCCGCAGGCACAGCTCTATAGTTAGCCGTTATCAAGAGCAAGCTGCTGCTCACACATTCCGTCATGAGGAACTGGCGGCGTGGCGTGATCTCTCTGTCTCTCTCGCTCACGACTGATATCGCACTGTCCAACGCGGGGCTCTGAAAGGCATTCGGTTTACCATTCAGTTTTTGCCCGCCCCGCGCATTGCCATTTCATGGTGGGTTGTTATCAAGTCATGACCGCTCAAGCCTTGGCAGGCGCCAACTCAGACCGCCGCGCATCGCGAAAGGCAAACATGAACACCAGCACCACGCCCAGGGAAAAGAACGCCGGGAACAACCAGATGCTCTGCCACTGGTGCCCCGCAGGGGTGGCGTAGTAATCAGAGACATGGCCCGCAACCCAGAAACCGATCAGCATGCCAACGCCGTAGGTGGCCAGGGTAATCAGGCCCTGGGCCGAGCTTCTGAAGCGTTCGGGGGTTTTCGCGTCGGTGTAGATCTGCCCGGACACAAAGAAAAAGTCGTAGCAGATGCCGTGCAGGGCAATGCCGGTGAACAGCATAAAGGCCAGGTCGGCATTATTGCCGTAGGCGAACAGCACATAGCGCAAGGCCCAGGCCAGCATGCCCATCAGTAACGCGATCTTGATGCCGAAGCGCTGAATGAACAGGGGCAGCAGGAGCATGAACAGAACTTCGGAGACCTGCCCGATGGCCATCTTCGCCGTGGGATTGGTCATGCCTATGTCGGCGAGGAACGGATTGGCATTCTGGTAATAGAACGCCAGCGGGATGCAGATCAGAATCGAGGCAATGAAGAACACCAGGTAGCTGCGGTCTTTCAGCAGGCCCAAGGCATCGAGGCCGAGGATCTGTTTAAACCCGGTTCGAGTTGTATCGGATTTCAGCGGTGCCGTACTCGGCAGCGTGAAGCTGTAGACGCCCAGCACTAGCGACGCCAGCGCCGCCATCAGGAAGGTGTTGCGCAGGCCACCGGAGGCAATCGCGGCTTTCGAGTCCCAGGCAAAGACAAAACTGATCACCACCCCGGCGACGATCCAGCCCACGGTGCCCCACACCCGAATACGTGAGAACTCCAGCGCCGGGTCGCGCATCTGCCGAAAGGCCACGGAGTTGACCAATGCCAGGGTCGGCATATAGATCATCATGTAGGCCAGCACGTAGGGATAAAACGTGCCGAAGTCCGGCGCCCGATACAGCTGATAGAGCAACACCGCCCCCACCAGGTGCAGCACCGCCAGAATGCGTTCTGCATTGAAGAATCGGTCAGCGATCAGCCCGATCACGAACGGGGCGATGATCGCGCCCCAGGACTGAGTCGAGAATGCCATGCCAATCTGGCCGCCGCTGGCGCCCAACTGACTGGACAGGAAAGTGCCAAGGGTGACGAACCAGCCACCCCAGATAAAGAACTGCAGAAACATCATGGCGCTCAAGCGCGCAGTCATCCACGTCATAACAGTCACCGTCTTATTGTTATTGAAAGAAGCAGGTGAAACTCAGGCGTCAGGCAAGCCCAACAAACGCCTGTTGGAAGCCGCATCGCTGGCCACGCTGACAAAATCGTCAAAGGCCTTTTGGCTTCGGGTAATCATGTTGTCGCGGATAAACCCCGCGCCTTCAGCAGCGCCTTGGGCAGAGTCTTTCAGGCAACACTCCCACTCCAGCACGGCCCAGCCGGTGAAACCGTATTGAGTCAGCTTGCTGAAGATCGACTTGAAGTCGATCTGGCCATCACCCAGCGAACGAAAGCGTCCCGGGCGCTCGACCCAGCCCTGGTAACCGCCATAGACACCCGAGCGCGCGTCGGGACGGAACTCCGCATCCTTGACGTGGAACATGCGGATACGTGAGTGATAACGGTCGATAAAGCCCAGATAGTCCATCTGCTGAAGCAACAAGTGGCTGGGGTCATAAAGGATTGCCGCGCGGGGGTGATGATTGACCGCCTCAAGGAAACGCTCAAACGAGGCCCCGTCGTGCAGGTCTTCACCGGGGTGAATTTCGTAGCACAGGTCGACACCGGCCTCATCGAAGCAATCGAGGATAGGCAACCAGCGCTTGGCCAGTTCGGCAAAACCTTGCTCCACCAAACCGACGGGGCGCTGCGGCCATGGGTACATATAGGGCCAGAGCAAGGCCCCGGAAAACGTTGCGTGTGCCGTCAGGCCCAGACGCTGGCTGGCCCGCGCTGCCAGCTTCAATTGCTCGATCGCCCATTCGGTACGCGCCTGGGGCTGGCCACGCAGATGAGCCGGCGCGAAGTCATCGAACAGCGCATCGAACGCCGGGTGCACGGCCACCAACTGCCCTTGCAGGTGAGTGGACAGTTCGCTGATTTCAACCCCCGCGCTGGCGCACACGGCCTTCAGCTCATCGCAATAGCTCTGGCTTTCGGCTGCGCGTTCAAGGTCGATGTAGCGCGTGCCCAAGGTCGGCAGTTGAATGGCCGTGTAGCCCTGGGACGCTGCCCAATGGGCGATATTGGCCAGGGTGTCGAAAGGCGCTTCATCGGCGATGAACTGCGCCAGGAATATTCCGGGGCCGCGCAGACCTTGAGGGGCCAGGGCGTTTGGGGTAACGGCAGGCGTCTGCGGTTTCATCGGCTGCACTCCAGCGGTGTCCACTTGGCATCGCTGGTATGGCTGGCGATGGCCGCTTCGATAAAGGCCATGCCCCGCAGGCCCACCTCGATCCCTGGCACACCCGGCGCGGTGTGGCCTTTAACCTCGCCGCGAATAGCCTGGGCAAAATCGCCATACAGATTGGCCATGGCTTCCAGGTAACCTTCGGGATGGCCAGCGGGCAAGCGCATACGCTGGGTCGCGGCCTCGCACAACCACGACTGCCCGGTACCGGAGCGCAAGACGCGCATCGGTTGGTCCAATGAACGATGAATCAGGCTGGCGGGTTGTTCCTGGCGCCATTCAAGGCCGCCCTTGTCACCGTAGACACGAATGCTCAGCGGGTTCTCTTCCCCCGCGCAGACCTGGCTGGCGATCAGCACTCCACTGGCACCCTGCGCCATCTTGAGCAGCATGGCGGCGTCGTCGTCCAACTGACGGCCCTCGACGTGCACTCCCAGGGTGGCGCACAGGTGGGTGACTGTTTGATCAGCCACAAACTCCGCCAGGGAAAAGGCATGGGTGCCGATATCGGCGATGCAGCCGCCCACCCCGGACAATTCCGGCTGCCCGCGCCACTCGGCCTGCTTGTTGCCCTGCCCGGCCACATCCTGGCTGAGCCAGCCCTGGGGATACTCCACCAGGACCTTGCGCACCGCGCCAATCACGCCACTGCGCACCATTTCCCGCGCTTGCCAGACCATCGGGTAACCGAGGTAGGTGTGGGCCAGGCCATACAGGCCGGAGCTGGTGTCCAACACGTCCTTCAACGCGCGCAGTTCAGCCAGATTCAGCGCAGCGGGCTTCTCGCTGAACACATGGAAACCGGCGGCCAGCGCTTCGCTGGCCACCGGTGCGTGAAGATGATTGGGGGTGACAATCACCAACAGCTCCATGCGCTGTTCGGCCGGCAGCGCGCGCTCGGCCTCCAGCATTGTTTGCCATGTGCTGTAGCAGCGCGATTGCGCCAAGCCAAGTCGGCTACCCGTACGCTGATTGTTCTGCGCGTCGCGACTGAACGCACCGCAAACCAGCTCAAAGCGCCCATCGAGCCCCGCGGCCTGGTGATGAGCTTGGGCGATAAACGAGCCCTCCCCTCCACCGACAAAGCCCATTCTTATTTTGGGTATCACTGTGTTCATCGCTGACCTTCTCTGTCCGGCTCGGTTGAAAGCTGTTTTCATTAGAATGTAACCGGTTACATTTCAGCTGAAATTTATGCGCTGGAGGGTAAGCTGTCAAATCGATAATCCACGGTCGCGAGGATTTAAGCGCAGGCAGACCTGCTGTAAGCTCGCCCGACGCACAGTTCAAACATGAGGTGATTTTGTCCAATATTCGTGAAGTCGCCCGGCTCGCCGGCGTTTCGGTGGCTACCGTATCGCGCACCCTGACATCGCCCGACCGCGTGCGTCAGGCCACACGGGACAAGGTCAACGCTGCCGTCGAAACTGCGGGTTATCGACCCAACTTGATGGCAGTCCAGTTTCGCTCTCGGCGCACCGCCAACCTGGTCATCCTCGTCCCAAAGATTGCCAACACGTTTTTCGCGCGCGTGATCAGCGGCGCGCAACAGGCCGCCCAGGCCGCGGGTTATCGACTATTGCTCTGCGACACCCAGGGCCGCGAAGAAATCGAGCGCGAGTTTGCCGAGCTGGTTGACGCCCATCAGGCGGATGGCGTGATTCAGTTGCGCGCCTTCGATCCTTTCCCGGCCGACCGCGCAGACACCCCGCCGATGATCAACGCCTGCGAAGTGATCAAGGGCGGGCGCCATCCCACAATCAGCCTCGACAACCAGGCAGCCGCCAAAGCGATGACCGAACACCTGATCGGCTTGGGGCATCGTCGGATTGGCTTGATCAAGGGCCCTCAAAGCAGCCCACTGACCCAGGATCGAGTGGCGGGCTACCAGGCGGCATTGGCTCAGGCAGGCCTCACCAACGACCCGGCGATTATTTGCCATGGCGACTTCAGCTTGCGCGCCGGCTATGACGGTGCTGCCACCCTGCTGGCGCTACCCGATCACCCCACTGCGCTGTTTTGCGAGAACGACGAGATGGCCATTGGCGCGCTCAAGCGCATCAAGGAAGCAGGCCTACGCGTGCCTGAAGATATCTCTTTGGTGGGATTCGATGATATTCCGTTGGCGCATTACTGTGATCCGCCGCTGACCACCATTTCCCAGCCCGCCGAAGGCTTTGGGCGCAGGGCCGTGGAGATGCTGATCAACCTGATCGAGAAAAAAACCAATCTTCAGCAGCATGTGATCCTGCCTTTTGAACTGACTATACGTAAAAGCTCTGCTGCGCCGTCAGTACAACAGACAGAGGGGCGCCCCTGATATCGTGGAAAAGCAGCCACACCAGGACCAGCAAAGATAGTGGCTCGCAAGAGGCTGACCGGATCAGTGATACCTCGACATCTGAATCAAGGAGTGTTTTGCGGCTTTCCTGGAAGTGGCCATTAGGTAGGGCTGTGGTAGGGGCTCGACCTTATCATCCACGATAACGAAGTGCCTCGACGATCAGGGCAAAGGCCGGTGACTTGCTCTTCCGGCCAGGATAATAGAGGTGGTACCCGGCAAATGGAGGTGACCAATCTTCGAGCACCTTTACAAGGCGACCATCGGCAATCAGGTTGTCGACATAGTCATTGGTTACGTAAGCGATCCCGAAGCCATCAAGCGCACCCGCGACTAGCATGCTGCCAGAATTAAAAGTGAGTGCACCTTCGACACGTACACGAAGGGCTTGACCCTCTTTTTCAAACTCCCATGAATACAATCCACCCGATGAGGGAAATCGTAGATTAATGCACGTGTGATCAGCGAGATCATGCGGCTTAAGTGGTTTAGGCTTGCGAGCAAAATAGGCAGGTGACGCTACTGCCACCATCTTCAATTGAGGGCCGATTCGAACGGCTATCATGTCTTTCTCAACCAGTTCTCCGATCCGAACGCCACCGTCGTAGCGACCTGAAACAATGTCTACGAGTCCAGACTCAGACACTATTTCAACCTGGATATCTGGGTAGTCGGGCAGCAGGCGCGCCAATACCGGCCACAAGAGGGTCTGGGTAACATGCTCCGTTGCATTGATGCGGACGATACCTGCCGGCTTATCTCGCAGCTGTGTAAGGTCTGCGAGTTTTGCGTCGATACTTGAAAATGCAGGCGTCAACGTTTCTAACAATCGCTCTCCAGCCTCTGTCGCTGCGACGCTTCGGGTGGAGCGCGTCAGCAGTTGCAAGCCTAAGCGCGTCTCCAGGCGCTGGATTGTCTGACTAAGCGTTGATTGGGAGGTGCCCAAAATCCCCGCCGCGCGGGTGAAGCTGCGTTCCTGGGCTACGACCATGAAGGCGTTCAGTTCACCAAAATCTTGCCGCCGCATTTATCGATTCCTGACATAAGCCCATTCGTATTATAGCGACTACTCAATCATCAACGTTCACTGCAAGATAAAACGAAGATGTAGCACTACTGCTACAGCAGTTGATAGGTGACGATTATGAAGAGCAGGACTCTCGGTAATAATGGGTTGGTCGTTTCAGCGCTTGGTTACGGCTGTATGGGTTTGAATACCACCTACGGCCAACCATTGGGCAGCGCGGAAGGCGTGCGAATGATTCACGCAGCGGTAGAGCGCGGAGTGACGTTATTTGATACCGCTGAAGTGTATGGCCCCTTCATCAATGAATCGTTAGTGGGTGATGCCCTTTCCTCCTATCGGGATAAGGTACACATCGCGACAAAGTTCGGATTCGGTTTGAATCCCGATGGTTCTCGCTACGGTCTGGACAGTCGACCTACGACCTTGCTCAAAGCGGTCGATGGAATGCTGGCTCGGCTGAAGGTCGATAAAATTGACCTTTTGTATCAACACCGCGTCGATCCCAACGTACCGATTGAGGATGTTGCGGGCGCAGTCGGCGAACTGATTGCACAAGGAAAAGTCATGCACTGGGGCCTTTCCGAGGCCAGTGCCGCAACCATTCGCCGCGCGCATGCTACTCAGCCGACCGCAGCCGTTCAAAGCGAATATTCCCTGTGGACTCGAGATGTAGAGGACAACGGAGTTCTCGCAGCTTGCGAGGAACTTGGAATCGGCTTCGTCCCTTGGAGTCCTCTGGGCGCAGGCTTCCTGACCGGCACCATCACAGCCGAAACCAAAATCGACGAGAAAGATTTCCGAAGTGCGGTGCCTCGATTTTCGCCAGAAGCACGCTTGGCTAACATGGCGCTGGTCGACATTTTGAAACAGATCGCCATAGACAAGGAGGCAACTCCCGCGCAACTCGCCCTGGCGTGGTTACTGGCTCAGAAACCATGGATCGTGCCAATTCCGGGCACAACCAAACTCCACCGGCTCGAAGAAAATCTAGGCTCGACGAACATCACACTCACTGAACATGACTTGCAGAGAATCCAACAAGTACTGTCGACCATACCCGTGCAAGGACAACGCCTGCATCAGGCGGCTCTTGGCCTGGTCGACGCTTGACGCTTGAGACTGGAAGTCAACTTTGCTCTTTGAAGCGTAGCGGCGCTGAAGCCAAGCCGAACGACCGTGTAAGGCGAAGTTACAGCGTCGCAAACTTATCGTTTCGCGCGACGTATTACGAGCGTTCAAAGAGGGCCGATGCAGGAATTCAAACGGGGACTCTCTACACCCTATGAAAAATGTATTCGCCCTGCCTTTGATCATCCAGCGAAACACCTAGCAATTGGAGCCGTTCTCGCAACTCGTCGTCATCCGCCCGAACCTTCCACCCCTTCCCTTCGGGTGCGGATTCCCCTGCATCGTGACGATTGATCGCCGCAAGCAGCGTAGCGTGCTCAGGCAGGTAAACTGCCAGTGCGTTGCCTTTCCAAGCGGCGACGTTCAGCCCCATGCTTTCACACATAGCGATCTTGGCCCTGGCATCGTCCCTGTCGGCCTGTCGAGAGCGCTCAATCTGATCGGCAAGAATCGGATCGACTACGCGGTCAGTAAACAGGATTTCGCCCGCCTCCCAAACCTGCGGAGGGCAGGCCTTTTCTTCAGGACGCAAAACAATGAATGGATTTATCTCCATTGGATATATACGGCATACCAGCGGCCGATCGTCATAGATTCCACATCGATCGTCTTCGCCTAGATTCGGGCACTTCTCAAGCGCATTCCCGGCCAGCACCGCTACTACGTTTATCCGTGCACTACCACTGTCGACTTCCATGGCCCGCTGCGCGCCATGGGCATATTGGCCGGGCTGAGACAGCCAGGTCGACTCATTGAATGCCTCCACCACCACGGCCACATCATGACCCCGTTGTAGCCATTGCCTGGTTTCGTTCAACGTCAGAGGGATCAGGCGCCCTTTGCAGCAAACACCGCAACCGTTACAGGCAAACCGAATCGGTTGATTATTCATATGAAGTTCTCACGCAGGATTTAGATCAACCATGGCGGTGTCTACCACCGCAATACACAGGGTTAGAGCACCAACTGCGCGCAGGGATTATGAAAACTTAAATACGAATAAAATTGCCCGATCCGGGGATCTGATTGCCTGATTCGATGGAGTTGCAGGTCACATAGCGATAGATTTCTGCGAGCACACATCAGGTGAGCGGCGCATGGCTGCGATGGCCGCTGACACTCCGGTTCCAAGTAAATGAAAGTGCCTTCGAGACAACTCATCCTGTGCGACGAATGTCGACGCATTGGGCAATCATTTCAGCAGATTGTGCAATCAGCCAATGATGGCGCCACCCTATACTTCTTAAGCATCCATGTATGGATGAATCAACTTTTACCTCATTCCTTCCATGCCGCCACTCGAGCGCGGATCAACAGATGTACCCGCTCAGTGATTAAGTTTTTGGAGAAGTTTTCGCGCAAGCAAGCTTTTAGATCGGTGTCCTTTCCTGCCCCATGCTCGACTCTGGAGTTAGCAATGAAGAATATTGAAGTAGACAAGAATCGTCGTGTTTTCATTGGCACCTCTGCGGTCGCGTTGTGCGGCATTGCAGTTGCGAGCGCAGGATTGATCACACCCAACTTGGCATCTGCTCAATCTAAAGCTAAAGCGTCGACAGGTCCCGCCGTGATTGGCCAGCCTGACACTAAAGGTATTTCGGTCGAGAGGGTCAGCTATCCCAACAGGAATACAGACAGCCATATAGCGGCCAACTTGTTCAAACCGGCTAATTTCGATGCCAGCAAAAAGTACCCTGCCATCGTCATTACGCATCCGATCGGCGGAGTCAAAGAGCAAACCGCGGGGTTGTACGCCCTTCGGCTGGCCGAGCAGGGCTTTATCACCTTGGCTTACGACGCCTCCTATCAGGGGGATAGCGGGGGTGAACCGCGCTTGATGGAACTTCCAACCGCTCGCGTGGATGACGTCAGCAGTTCGATAGATTTTCTGACCACGCTTGCGCAAGTGGATGCCAATCGAATCGGCTCTTTGGGCATTTGTGGTGGCGGTGGCTATGTTCTGAATGCGGCTCAAACGGAACAGCGCATCAAGGCAGTAGCCACTGTCAGCGCCGCCGATATTGGCGATCTGCGCCGCAATGGCCTGGCCAACTCCCGCAGCTACGAGGAGCGTATGAAGTTGCTGCAAGACGCCTCTGCACAGCGCAGCCGTGAGGCTCGTGGGGAGCCTATTCGCCTGACGCCTACGGTGCCGGAGTCGACAAAGGATTTCACCGCAAGTACTCCTGTCATGTATCGGGAAGGTTACGAGTATTACCGCACGGCGCGAGGCCAACACCCGAATGCTCCCGGCCGTTCGGTGTTCTCCGCCCTTCCCGCCCAGATGGCTTTTTTCGCCTTCGATCAGGTCGAGACGATTTCGCCACGGCCCGTACTCATGATCGCAGGCGGTAACGCAGACAGCCTGTATTTCAGCGAAAACGCGTACAAGAAAGCGAAGGAGCCCAGGGAGCTTCACTTGGTTCCAGGCGCGACCCATATCGATATGTATGACAAGCCGCAATATGTGGGCCCGGCGGTAGAAAAATTGACGGGGTTCTTCGACAAGCATCTGGTTTAAAACAACTGAGCCGTGCGTGCGACTGCCCAAGTCGCTTTGTTTTGCCAAGAACACCCGGCCACTTTGGTGGACATGAATCGCCAGACGGCAATGAAAAGGATCGTCCTTATGTCAATGTTTCTACGCTCCGTCGTGTTTGCACTCGCTGCATTCTGGGCCCTGTTGCTTTGCCCGGTCACTGCCAATGCCGCTGAAAAACTGCGTATCGCGGTGATCGGTGCTGGATCACACGGAGGGACTATAGGTCAGCTCTGGGTGAAGGCTGGTCATGAGGTCATGTTCTCCTCGCGCAATCTCTCAGAGCTTGACGCTATGGTGAAGCGATTAGGCCCGTTGGCGTCGGTAGGTACTCCGCAACAGGCAGCAGAGTTCGCAACCGTAGTTTTCTTCGCCGTACCCTACGACGCACTTCCAAAACTCGGACGCGACCTGGCGCCGGCACTGCGCGGCAAAATAGTGCTGGATGCGACAAACCCTCCGGATGACGGCAATCCCCTTTCTCGCGAAGCCTACGCCAATGGCGTTGGTGAAACCTCGGCCAAATACCTACCAGGGACACGGCTGGTGCGTGCATTCAGTGCAACCGATGCAACATCGATCAATGCGTCCTCGCGTCGTGACGGTGACAAGTTGGGTGTCCCGATTGCCAGTAACGACCCCCAGGCCCTTCAAGTCGCCGCACAACTGGTGCGCGATGTCGGAAGCGAGCCCGTCATAACCGGCAACCTGGCCACTGCACGCACCTTTCAACGCGGTGGCGCTGGATTCAGAGCCAACACGGATGCCGCAGCGTTGCGACAGTTACTGAATTTGCCGCCTGATGCATGACACCGGTCACGGCCAATTTCATTTTGAACACGTCACTTTCAAAAATTGACCCTATCCAATTCTCAGAGAGTTGCCTCCCATGAGCGTCCTCAACATCAATGGCCGTGATTACACAGTTGCCGTGGATCCTGGCACCCCGATTCTTTGGACCCTGCGCGACGCGCTGGGCATGACCGGCACCAAGTTCGGTTGCGGCGCAGCTCTGTGCGGAGCGTGCACCGTTCACCTGGATGGCCAGGCCATTCGTTCCTGTGTCACGCCCATTGTCGCTGCCCAGGGTCGCAAGATCACCACCATCGAAGCGGCGACTAATGGCAGCGACCCGGTCGGTACGGCGGTGCACGAGGCGTGGGTCAAGCACGACGTGGCCCAATGCGGCTACTGCCAGAGCGGGCAAATCATGAGCGCAACGGCGTTCCTCAAAGCTCAACCCAAGGGCAAGCAACCCACAGCGGCCGAGATCGACTCGGCCATGGCTGGCAACATTTGTCGCTGTGGCACTTATGTCCGTATCCGCGCTGCGGTGGCTGACGCCGCCAAAGCCCTTGCCTGATCGGAGCTCTCCATGCTGAACGACCTCTTCCCGGACGAACTCCCCCGCGTCCTGCAACACATGCTTGAACGCGAGCATGGTGACGGCCCCGCCACACTCCCACGCCGCAGTTTCCTCAAGATCGTGGGCATCGGCGGCCTTGCGCTAGGCGCTTTTCCTCACCTGGCCCTGGCACAACAGACCAATGGCGCGGCTGTAGAACCGCTCAAGCCGACTCAGCAACCCAACGCATTCGTGCAGATCGCGCCCAACGGCGAGGTGACGGTAACCATCAATCGACTGGAATTCGGCCAGGGTGTGCAAACCGGACTGCCGATGATCCTCGCAGAAGAGCTCGATGCCGACTGGAGCCTTGTGCGCAGCCGCAACGGCACCAGCGACATCGCCTACCAGGACCCGCGTTTCGGGATGCACCTCACCGGCGGTTCCAATTCGATCAAAAACAGCTACACCCAGTACCGTGAACTCGGTGCGCGTGCTCGCGCCATGCTGCTGGCAGCGGCGGCTGCACGCTGGAACGTGGACGTGGCCACCCTAAGCACACAGGCCGGCACAGTGCTCGGCCCAGCGGGTCGCAAAGCGAGCTACGGAGAACTGGCCGAGGCCGCAATGGCGCTGCCCGTCCCCGAGCAGGTCACACTCAAGGATGCTAAAGACTTCCGGATAATCGGCCAGGCCACCACGCGCATCGATGCCAAGGCCAAGAGCAGTGGCCAGCAGGATTTCGGCATTGACATGCACTTGCCAGCGCAGCTCACCGCCGTAGTGGCGCGCCCGCCGGTGTTCGGTGCCAAAATTGCTTCTTTGGATGACAGTGCGGCACGTGTCATCAAAGGCGTGAAGGCAGTGCTGCGCGTGCCACTTGATGGGGGCGCTGAGGGCGTGGCGGTCATCGCTGACGGCTACTGGCAGGCCAAACAAGGGCGCGATGCACTCAAGCTTGAATGGAATACGTCGGCCGTAGAGAAGGTCGATAGCGAGAAGCAGTTGGCCGACTACAAGGCGCTGGCAGGCCGCCCCGGTCCACACCACTTCGAGGCTGATATGGCGCCGCTCGCGACAGCGCCGCATACGCTGGATGCCGAGTTCGTATTTCCTTACCTGGCTCACGCGCCCATGGAACCACTGAACTGCACAGTCCAGCTGTCCGAGGGTCGCGCCGAATTGTGGGTGGGTACTCAGTTTGCCGGGGCCGACAACGCGGCCGCTGCGCGCGTGCTGAATCTCAAGCCCGATCAGGTTCAGATTAACGTGCAGACCGCTGGCGGCGGTTTTGGCCGGCGTGGAATCGCCACCTGCGACATTGTGGTTTTAGCATGCGAAGTAGCCAAGGCCGCGAGAACCGCAGGTTTGAATGTACCGGTGCGCACACTGTGGAGCCGTGAGGACGACATCAAAGGCGGCTACTACCGCCCAATGCACCTGCACCGCGCGCGCATCGGTTTCGACGACAGCGGCAAGGTACTGGCCTGGGATCACGTCCTGGTAGGACAGTCCATCGTAACGGGCACCATGTTCGGAGGTCGTGTGAAGAACGGCATTGACCCCACGGCAACCGAAGGGATGCGCGACCCCTATCCGATGCCCATGCGCCTGACCGTGCATCACCCGAAACTCAACGTACCGGTGCTGTGGTGGCGCAGTGTGGGCTCCACTCACACTGCGTTCGTCATGGAAACGTTGATCGATGAGATCGCCCGAGCAACCAAACAGGATCCCGTGGCTTACAGGATGAAGCTGTTTGCCGATAAAAGTCCGCGCCACATCGCGGCGCTGCAATTAGCGGTAGATAAAAGTGGGTACGGCAAGCGTCAACTGCCTGATGGTCGAGCCTGGGGTGTCGCGGTTCACGAGTCGTTCAGTTCGGTCGTGGCTTATGTGGTCGAAGCCTCGGTGCAGAACGGCCGCCCGGTGCTGCATCATGTGACGGCGGGCGTGCACTGCAACCTGGTCGTCAACCCTCGCAGCGTGGAGGCTCAGGTGCAGGGTGCGGCCCTGATGGGGTTGTCGATGTGCCTGCCAGGCGGTGCCATTACCCTGAAAGATGGCGTCGTGCAGCAGAGTAATTTTGCTGACTACAGCGTTCCGCGCATCACCGACATGCCCGAGTTTTCCATTCACGTAGTACCCAGCGCTGAACCCCCTACAGGGATGGGGGAGCCAGGCCTACCCCCTCTCGCCCCTGCCTTCGCCAACGCGATTGCCCGTATCACCGGCAAACCGCTACGTGAACTGCCTTTTAAACTCGCGTAAGCAAGGCGGTGCAGTGGACTGCACTGCACCGCCTTTTGATTGATGAGAGAGAAATCCAATTGACCAAGTACCTGAAATCACCTTGTACTCCAGACGTGCAGCCCCTGACGAAAGGCGCCATGGTCGCCACACTTATTCTGTCACTGGGAACACTTGCCAGCGTCGTGTGGCCGGCCCAGGCAGCAGCAAGCCAGGCTTTGGTCCAGAGCTACGCTTGCGTCGGCTGCCATCAGGCCAATGCCAAGGTCGTTGGTCCATCCTGGAAGGACATCTCGCAAAAGTACGGCGACGGCAAAGCGACCGCAGAGCAAATTGCAAGCAGCATCAAGGCCGGCAGCACTGGCAAATGGGGATCGATTCCGATGCCGCCGCAAGCCCAGGTATCTGACGCCGATCTGAAGTCAATCGCCCAGTGGTTGCTAGACGGCGCACAGTAATCGCCACAATCAGCATCTGCTTTCATCATCAACCTGTATTCAGCGAGATCACTGCATGGGTATTTTCGACTGGAAGCACTGGATCGTCATTATCATCGTCGTGGCACTGGTGTTCGGCACTAAAAAACTGAAGAGCCTGGGTCCGGATCTTGGCGAGACGATCAAAGGCTTTCGCAAAGCAATGAACGAGGACGAGAGCAAGCCCGGCGAGCAGCCCCTGGAGTCCCAGCAAGCACCAGGCAGCCCACCTCGAACCGTATACGTGCAAGCAAGCAAGGATGAAGTACTCGCCGGGAAAAATTGAGTAGCGTCGCATGTTCGGCATCAGTTCACCGAGCTGATGCCGCAACGGCTAGTGGCCGCGGGCGCCCTCCCAACGCAAGCAAAAAAGCCCGTCACTGGAGCAAGTGAGCGGGCTGCCAAAAGGGCCATCAATGCGGGTTAGTACCCGCGCATCATGGCGAACAGGCGATCGTTGCGCGTGTTTCTATCACAAGCGAATCCGCTTGATGTCCCGTTGTGGCGGCTCTCCAAACAGGCGGCTGTACTCGCGGCTGAACTGTGACGAACTTTCATACCCCACCAGCCCTCCCGCACTGCTCGCATCGACATTCTGGCTCAGCATCAGCTGGCGCGCCGCTTGCAGCCGGAGTTGTTTCTGATACTGCAAGGGACTCATTCCGGTCACAGCGCGAAAGTGCTGACGAAAGGTCGACGGGCTCATATGTGCATGGGTTGCCAGGTCATCCATGCGCAAGGCCTGGCGATAATTCAGTTTCAGCCAGGCTACGGTCTTGGCGATGTGCTGACTGGGTGAACCCGCCGCAATGACGTGCAGCAACTGTGGACCGTGAGCACCGCTTAACAGGCGAGCAATAATTTCTTCTTTGATCAGGGGCGCCACGGTCTCAAGCAATGTCGGCTCGCCGAGCAAATCCACCAGGCGCCTCAGCGCATCCAGCACTCCAGCGTCAAGGGCCTGTACGGTAACCGGCCGAAATTCGTCATCTCTCATGCGCTGCGACAACTTCATGCGGTCGGCTATATGCATCACGGAGGCGCTGTCCAGCGTCAACATAATGCCCAAAAACGGTTGAGCGGCACTCGCCTGGCTGACCTGTGAAATGACGGGCAGATCGATACTCGTGACCATGGACTGCCCGGGGCCGTAAGTCAGCACCTCATCCCCGACCAACACGCGCTTGCAACCTTGTAAGGTAACGCCGATGCCCAAGCCGTAAATACAGTGCAAAGGCGCAGTGACTGAATTGCGCCGGTACAGGTTCAGGCCTGGCAGTGCAGCGATCTTGTCAATATCGCTGCCCAAAACCAGACTCACGGCGCTCGCAAGACGACTGATATCGCCAGCAATCTGGTTGCTCATCGTTTCAGATTGCACATTCAACTCCTCGATAAGAACAGGTTTATAACTGGCCACGGTCAACACCATTGCTCAAGCGAACAATATCCGCCATGACCGCGAGGGCAATCTCCGCCGGAGTCTTGCTCCCCAAGTTAAGCCCGATGGGCGCATGAATGCGTTCGAGGGCCTGCGACTCCAACCCGCCAATGCGCTTCACCCGCTCCAGACGCTTTTCGCTGGTACGTCTGGAGCCCATGGCGCCGATGTAGAAAGCTGAGGTTCTCACGGCCTCCAGCAAGGTCAGATCATCCAGACGGGGGTCGTGGGTCAACGCCACAATCGCTGTGCCGGCATGACATCCGCCTTGGGCAATGAAGGTAGCGGGAAGCACCTTGAGCAACTCTACACCCGCCATGCTGAATCCCTCCGTCAACTCGGCGCGCGGGTCGCACACGATCACTTCATAGCCTAAAGCCACAGCGAAACCGGCACAGAACTCGGCAACCGGTGAAAGGCCTGCTACCAGCAGCCGCTGGGCGGCACCCACGCGAATTCGCACTTGATCACCGTCTACCAGGACAGGTGTGGTCACGCTCGCATCAGTTTCGTTGCGTCGTGCATTTGTTCCGAGTGAGACGTGACGTATAACTATCTGCCGCCCTTGCAGTGCACCGAGCAATACAGTGAAGTGCTCTCGCGCCTGGCAATCCGGCTCAAACCTTTCCAGCAGCACATCGAGCACGCCGCCACAAGGCAACGCCATAGACGGCGCAAGTCCACCCTCGCCGTAACGAACGATCTGGTTGCATTCGGCGAACTCATTCCGGGCGAGCCGCTCCAGAAAGTCCTCCTCTACACAGCCTCCAGACAGCGAACCGCAGAATGCCCCTGTCGGCAGCGCGACCAGCAGGGATCCTGGCCCACGAGGTGCAGAGCCAAACGTCGCAACGACCGTGCACATCCACACACAATGACCCTGTTCGAGCCATGCCAGCGCTTGCTGGATTACCTGAAGGTCAAGATTTTTCATGAGTCGGTACCGGACCGCACTTCCTCCGATGAGTATTCCACTGTGATCGACAAGCCTTGAACACGCTTGTCGGTGGAGTGACAAACCGGCCATGTGTGGACGGTCTCAGCAATCGCCTGAGTATGTGTTGCCCTCATGCTGGAGCGATTGCCTGATCGACGTGATTTATTGCCTAATCTGACGATAGATTTCGAAAATGGCAGAGTGTGACAAAGTATTTCAGGCAGCGTCACTGCTCAAACTGACGACGTGCTCACCGTTGTCTTTTGCTTTTTGCCTCTGCCGTCTGGCTAGCCAGAAGCATAGGCCGCTCCACAGTCCGGCCACGGGCACAATGATAATGGCCACGAATCCAAACCCCGCGCCCACTGCCGTCAACCCAACGGACAGCCAGCCACTGATGGCGTCCCCGCCTCGGTACACCAGCGTCTCGATAACATTCTTGGCTTTGTACTTTTCCTCGCGACTGACGACGGTCCAGAGCACTTCCCGCGCGGGACGCACAACGGAAAATTCGATAGCGCGACGCAGGCCTTGCGCCAGAGCAACCGTGGCCGGCACGGGTGCCAGTGCCATGGCAGTGAAAGCCACTATGGTCGCCACGGGCAGTGCGACCAGCGCCCCGCCGACGCCAACGAGGCGGATCAACGGCCCCGTCAGCAACAGTTGAAAGGTCAAGGTCAGCGCCGACACGATCAGATCGACGACAGCAAAAAACTGGGTTCTGCTGGCCACGTCCGAGTAACTGCCAGCGACTATCCGGCCCTGTTCGAAATACAAGAAGGTGGCGGCGGTCGTGTGCAGCAGCATGAATAACACCAGCCCCAGCAGATACGGTGATCGTGTGATCAGTGTGATGCCCGCGAGCATGCTGCCACCCATGCTTCGATCCCCAGGTGTCGGGTCGACAGACTGCGCATCAGTTCGCGACAACAGTGCCCGGTAGCAACGCACCGCCAACTCCAGCAGCACGGCCGCCACCAAGGTCAATGCGATCGGGCCAAGCTTCGTCGCCATGGTCGCTGCCAGCAGAGGGCCGACGAAAGTGCCCAAGGTTCCTCCCGCCGCAATAAAACCGAACAAACGCAGGCCCTGTTCGCTGGAAAACCGGTCGACCAGTACGCTCCAGAAAATCGAAACGATGAACAGGTTGTAGATGCTGATCCAGACGAAAAACACCTGACCCACCTGGACCGGCGCAATCTTGTTGGCAATCAATACGCCAAACACCAGCATCGTCAAGGCGACGAAGCGATAGATCAACGGCACAAAACGCGTGGCGGGTAGCCGCGAAACCAGTGCGCCAAACAGCGGAACCATCAGCAGCATCACCAAAAAAGTCGCGGTGAACAGCCACTGCAATTTGTCTGCGCCGCCCTCCAGGCCTAACGCATCACGCAGAGGGCGTACGAGGTAGTAGCTGGCCAGCACACAGAAATGAAACGCAAAACCCAGTAACAGCGCGGCTCTTTCGGATGGCAAGACGTTTGCCCACTTGAGCGTCCCCGCCGGCGTCATCGCTCAGCACCATTGATCGTGCGCAAATGGCTAGTGATAGACATGGGAACAAGCTCCTGTGCGAGTCATGCGGGTAGCTCTGTCGACACGCACTCTGCGCGCACCTCAGCAACAGCGTTGAAGGTACTGAACAGCAGAGCGCGGGCGTGATGCTGGCGCGCAAGGTGAAACAGATCTGGCTCAAACGTTTGAGAACGCACAACCGCCTGCTCGCCGTGCTCCCTGGTTGGCCACACAAGCTGCATGAGCACCCGATCGCCCCCTTCACTGACGTGCACACGAGCGCTGATGAAGCCCGGGCAGCATCGGGTAAAACGCTCGACACGCGAGATCAACGCTGCCACCAGATCCTGCACGTGAAGCGGGTCGACGATGAATTCAACGAACTGGCTGAACTGCTGATCGCGGGTTGACGAATTCATGAGTGTTCTCCAAAAAAGGTTCCCACAGAAAGCATCTGACGGCTGAGAACACTCAACTCATCCAGTTCTTCAGCCAGTACGCATAGGGCGTTGGAAGCACCGTCGACGCGTCCGGGATGTTCAGATCCCGCGCAGCCTGGAATGGCCAATGCGGGTTCGCCAGCAACGTCCGGGCAAAGCACACCAAGTCGAGCTGCTCGTTGCGCACGAAACTATCCGCTTCCCGGGCATCCGCGATCATCCAGCTGGCACCTACCGCCAGCCCGGTCTCTGCGCGAATGCGCTCGGCGTAGGGCACCATGAAATTGGGCGCCCATGGCACTGGCTCATCCGCGCCGGTGAGCACGAGCGAAACGTCAACAAAGTCCACCCCGTCTGCTTTCAGCCATCCCAGCACCTGGATGGATTCCGACAAAGACACCTCGGCCTCCTGACCGAACTCCACCACTCCCATGCGTACGGTCAATGGCAAATGATCCGGCCAGACTTGCTTGACCGCTGCCACGGTCTCGATCAGGAAACGTGCGCGATTCTGCAAATCCCCACCGTATTGATCAGTGCGGAGGTTGGCGTGCCGAGACAAAAAGCTCTGACCCAGAAAGCCGTGGGCGAAATGCAGCTCCAACCACTCAAACCCTGCCTGCAGAGCGCGAGTGGCAGCGCGGGCAAAATCATGTTGAGTTCGCTGAATTTCTTCTACGCTCATCTCGCTGGGAGTGTGCGACGTGCCAGCCAGGTACGGCAGTGCGCTAGGCGCAATAGGTTGCCAGGCTTGCGGATCGGATTCCGGCAGTGGCGCACCACCCTGCCAGGGCGGAGTACACCCAGCCTTGCGTCCGGCATGCCCAATCTGAATACCGGCTACCGCTCCGGCTGCCTTGATGGCGTGAGCCACAGAAGCAAAACCCGCAACCTGTGAATCGCACCAGAGGCCAGCGTCCCCGGGCGTGATCCGTCCTCTGGGTGACACCGCAGTAGCTTCGACCACCACCAGGCCGACACCGCCTTTGGCCAGGGTTTCGTAGTGGGTCTGGTGCCATTCATTCAGCAGCCCGTCACGGGCCTGGTACTGACACATCGGTGAGGCGACGATACGGTTACGTAGCGTGACGTCTTTCAAGGTGTAAGGGGTAAACAGAGAGGCCATCTGCAATTCATCCACGTCTATCAGCATGCCAGCAGTATGCTGCGCCCGCGACGTGATCCGGTTGCCTGATCGGCGCGATTGATTGCACGATTTGACACGCACTTGGAAGTACCTGCGCGTGCTCCGTACACGCAATGAAGCAAGTGTTGATTACCCTTGGTGACGCAACGCGTCAACGATGACCGTATGGGCGCGGGAAGATTGTTTGCGGCTTGGATAGTAGAGGTAGTAACCCGGATAAAATGCACACCAGTCATCGAGAACACGGACCAATCGCCCGGCGGCGATGTGCTCCAACACCATGTCTTCGGGAACGAACGCCAGACCGTAATCGGCAAGAGCGGCCCTGACAATAGGTGAACTGCTGTTGAATACCCATTGCCCACTGAAACGCAGTTTGACTTCCTGCCCATCCTTTTCAAAATCCCACGGCAGTAATCCGCCATGGGTTGGAAGACGCAGGTTGATGCAGTTGTGCTGAGCTAAATCCTGGGGTATCGCCGGTTTCGGCCGTGTCGCGAAATACGCTGGAGAACCCACAACGGCAATACGTAAATCCGGGCTGATGCGTACAGCGATCATGTCCTTGGCCACTTGGTATCCCAGACGGACACCGGCGTCATAACGCTGGGAAACTATGTCCGACAGCGTGTAATCGACGGAAATCTCGACGCTGATGTCGGGATACTCACACAGCACTTTCGACAGCTTGGGCCACAGGATGCTATTGGCGGCGTGTTCGGCTGATGTAATGCGGATCGTCCCCACGGGCTTGTCGCGCAATTCCTCCACCGCAGCGAGCTCGGCATCAATCTCTTCAAAGCGCGGTGCCACGTTGTTGTACAGGCGTTCGCCCGCCTCGGTCGTTGCGATGTTTCTGGTGGCTCGCGTGAGCAGTCGGACGCCCAGATGCGCCTCAAGTCCGCTGACAGCATGACTCAGCGCCGAGGGTGATACGCCGAGCAACGCGGCTGCCCGGGTAAAGCTGCCTTCGCGCACGACCTGAACAAAGGCGAGCACGCTGTTGAAGTTCTCTCGTGCCATTCAAAATCCCGGTTCAATCGTTAGTGCAGTGACCATCAATAATGCCGACTGGTCCGCCATCAGTACGCGTTGAATTCACGCCCGCAGTCTTCAGTGTTCCGTCCGCCGGATAGCGTAGTGCTTCGATCAACAAGGTCATCGCACGCGACAGGTGCCGACGACTCGGGAAGTAGAGGTAGTACCCGGTAAACGTCGGGCACCAGTCTTCGAGAACCTGTTGCAGTTGCCCACTGGCGACATACTGCCTGGCAACTTCCTGCGGCACATACCCCAGACCTAATCCGGCCAGAGCGGCCTGAAGGACCTGCCGTGTGTCATTGAAAACAAGTTGCCCCTCTACGCGCACATCAATTTGCTGCTCGCCTTTCTTGAGCGCCCATGGATACAGCTCGCCGTGACTCATCAAGCGCAGGTTGATGCACTCGTGATCGGCCAGGTCTTCAGGCTTCATGGGCGCAGGATGCGAGGCCAGGTAGGCCGGTGCACCGACGATTGCCACCTGCATGTCAGCGCTGATACGTACGGAATTCATGTCCTCGGCCAGTTCGTCGCCGAGTCGAATGCCCATGTCGTAGTTCTGCGCAACGATGTCGGTAAAGCGTGGCTCAACGCAAACTTCCACTTTGATCTCGGGATACCGGGGAAGTAACTCCGCAAGCCTCGGCCAGAGCACAGTCTCGGCGCCATTTTCTGATACACAGATGCGAATAGTGCCAGCAACGCTATCGCGCAATTCCCCAACGGCGGCCAGCTCTGCCTCGATCTCATGAAAATGGTGAGCGACGTTCTGCATCAATCGCTCGCCCACTTCCGTCGTGGACACGCTACGCGTGGTTCGGGTGAGCAACCGAACCCCCATTTTCTTTTCAAGTGCGCGAATCGTGTGACTCAGTGCTGACTGGGAAACGCCAAGTTGTGCCGCCGCGCGGGTGAAGCTTCGCTCGCGCGCAACCGCAATGAAGGCCATCAGGTCGTTGTAGTTTTCTCTCGGCATTGATGAGTTCACTTCAATAGGCTTTGCCACATTAGCATCTAGTCCCGTTGGCAAGCGGCCGTTAGATTGTTACAGGACATAAGCGGTATTTCGACGGACGCCACACCGTGCCGCGCTACAGATGCGGGTGGGACGCTAACAGGAGAGAGCTGGATGGATGAGCAACACGACCCGGTCCGTCGCGCAGTGATGATGGCGCTGGCGGCGCTGCCTCTGAGCGGGACATCGTCAGCCTCGGCTGACAACGACGTGCGACAAACAGGGTCACGAACACTCGTAGCCTACTTCTCTCGCTCCGGAAACACGCGCGTTATCGCAGGTTTGATACAGCGTGCGCTCGGTACTGATCTCTTCGAAATACGCCCTGCCACGCCCTACCCCGATGATTACTTGAAAACGGTCGAACAGGCGCGGCATGAAAGTGACGTCGAATATAAGCCGCCCCTGGAGGCCATGATTTCGAACATGACGAACTACGACACGGTGTTTCTCGGCTTCCCGATTTGGGGAGCGACCACACCACCAGTCATACGCTCCTTCATGGACGCGCACGACTTTTCTGGCAAGACCTTGATCACCTTCATCACCCATGGCGGCTATGGGCTCGGTAACAGCCAGTCCGTGCTCGCCAGTCATGCACCGAAGGCACACCTGTTGGAAGGCTTCGTGATGGAGGCAGACCAAGAAAGGCGCACCATGGAACGCGTGACGAGCTGGCTGAAAAACGTAAAGGTCCTTGCTTCAGAGGACGGCGTACGGAAGTCGCCCCGCTCTCAGTGAGTCAAGCGTGAAGCCGTCGCGAGTTCGGCGACCTGAGCAAACAGTCTGTGCAATCGACTTTCGGTGCGCACTCGCGCGCGCTACCGAGTTCCTCGGCAGCAGCGCTCAACCCTTCGGAGCGGTAGCGACGCGCACCTGATCGCCGCTCGCCAAACCATCGGGAGGGTTCGCAATCACCTGTTCACCCATGGCTAGCCCACCCGCTAACTCAATGACCGCCCCATAATCACGAGCGATCATCACGGGTTTGAGCTCGACGATCCCGCCAGCGTCCACGGTAGCGACGTGCACCCCATTCTTGCCGATGATCAATGCGCTCGGCGGCAGCCCCACGCCATTCGCATTGCCGCTGGATTCGAACTGCACGTTGGCGAATGCCCCTGGCAGCAGTTCACCTTGCGCATTATCTACAGACAATTGAACTCGCATGGCACCTGAACCACTGTCGACTGCCTGGGAGAGGGATTCGACGGTGGCCGCATAGGCTTTCCCCGGGCGTTCCGGGACGAAGATTTGCGCCAGACCGCCTGGACGGATCAGTGCAAGTTGGCGCTGCGGTACGCTCACGTACACTCGCAACCGCCGCACATCAGACACCACAAACAGTTCGCTGCCAGGTGTCATGCCGACATTGATCAGCGATCCGATATCGGTATTGCGTTCGGTCACGATCCCGTCAAAAGGCGCCACGAGGCGCTTGTAGCTTTGCATGACCTGAACGCGATCGACATTGGCTTGCAGAGCGTTAACCACCGAGCGTCTGCTCGCCAGGTCACTGGTCCGCTCTTCGACTTCTTGCTGTGACACCGCCTGGCTCTGGGCCAGCAGTTGCCATCGTCTTGCGGTGTTTGCAGCCTGATTCGCCGCGCTCCGAGCGGTTACCAGTTCGGCCCTGGCCTGAAGCAGTTGTTGATCCAGGTCTGGCGTTTCGATCTCCGCCAGCACTTGGCCGGCTTTCACCGAGCCACCTATATCGACGGTCCAGTGCGTGAGATAACCGCTGACTCGGGCATAGATCGGTGCCCTGGACCAAGCTTCAATCCGCCCGGGCAATTGCAGTGCGGCATGGGTAATGGAACTCGGCGCCACCAGGGCGACGGTTGCGAGAGCCTGTCCGGCAGCCAGTTCTTGAAGCTGATTGGCTTGGGTTCGGCGGTTCATGACACCGAACACCACGATGGCGGCCGCGACCGCGACCATGGCCACCGCAAACAAATGTCGACGCGGACGGGAAGTTTGAACAGGCATATCAATGAGCTCCAGGCACAAGCCGAGACGTCGAGGTCGAGGTCGCACGGCGGGAATCAGGGGTGTGGACAAGGCTGAACAGTACCGGCACGAACATCAGGGTCGCGACCGTGGCAGCGAGCAGCCCGCCGATCACGGCACGACCCAACGGAGCGTTCTGCTCCCCGCCTTCACCGATGCCGAGGGCCATGGGCAACATTCCGATGATCATCGCCAAGGCAGTCATCAGCACGGGGCGGAAACGCGCGACGCCGGCCTCCAGTGCAGCGGCGGTCGCGTCACCCAATTCGTCCAGGCGCTCACGAGCAAAACTGATGACCAACACGCTGTTGGCCGTCGCAACCCCCATGCACATGATTGCCCCTGTCAGCGCCGGCACCGATAGCGTGGTCCCGGTGATGAACAGCATCCAGACAATCCCGGCCAGCGCCGCGGACAGGCCTGCGACAATGACCGCAGGATCCAGCCACGACTGAAAATTCACCACGATCAGCAGATAGATCAGTACGACGGCGCCGATCAATCCGAACATCAGGCCATTGAACGCACGTTCCATGGTCTGCACCTGACCGAGCAGGTGGACTGTGCTGCCCCGTGGCACCTCACCCGCCATCTCGGCTATAACGCGACGGATATCGGTTGCCACTGCGCCGAGATCCCGGTCCTGCGTCGCGGCATGAATCTGCACCATCGGCTGGACGTTGTATTGAGTGACCAGTGCGCTGCCGGTGGTGCGCTCAAAATCAGCCACCGCGCCCAAGGTGGCGGCACGGGCGGTCGTCCCGTTACCCACCGGCAGGTTGGCCAGCGCTGCGAGGGAATCCAGTTGCGATTGGGGCGTTTGCATCACGATGGGATAACTGACGTTATTGGCCGGGTTCAGCCAGTAGGTCGGCGCCACTTGGCTACTGCCTGCCAGATTGACCACCAGACTGTTAGTCACATCGCGAGTGGACAGGCCGAGTAATTGCGCTTGCGTGCGGTCCAGGTCGACGTTGAACACGGGTGACTTGTTTGACTGTTGAATGCGAGCATCCGCCAGGCCGGGGATCGAACGAATCCGTTTGAGCAACGCCTGGGCATAGGCAAAATTGCCCTCCATGTTGCTCCCCCGGACCTGGATGTCTATGGGTGCCGGCGCACCAAAATTGAGGATCTGACTGACGATGTCCGCCGGCGGAAATGAAAACGTAGTGTCCGGAAACTCCTTGGGCAAGCTCTCACGCAAAAGGCGCACATAGTCAGCCGTAGGACGATGACCATCGCGAAGCGCAATCTGGAAATCCCCATCCTGCGCGCCCATCACCCCGGTGTTGTTGTAGGTCAGATTGATGTTGCTGGGCGGCAAGCCGATGTTGTCGACCATGGTTACAATTTCTTCGGCGGGGATGACTTTACGGACGGCCCGTTCGATGTCTGCGAAACGCACAGCCGTTTCTTCCACGCGGGTACCGACTGGTGCACGGACATGCATCAGCACCTGACCGGAGTCCACCGACGGGAAAAAATTGCTACCGATAAAAGGCACCAGACCAAACGACAGCAGGACCACTGCCATGAAGCCAGCGAGGAAGACCTTGCGACGAGCCAGTGCCTGTTCCAGCGTGGCGCGGTAGTTCTCGCGTATCCGGGAAAAGCCTGCTTCGAAGCGCTGCTGGAAACGCACCAGCGGATTACGCGATGGTAATGCCTGGTCCCCTTCCGCGTGTGCCACGTGTGGCCGCAGCAGGTACTTGGCCATGGTCGGCACAAGCGTGCGCGACAGAACGAACGAACAGACCATCGCGAAGATAACGGCTTCGGCCATGGGTACGAACAGGAAACGCGATACACCGTCGAGGAAAAACATCGGCACAAAGGCAATGCAAATACACAGCAAGGACACAAATGCCGGGGTGACGATCTGCTTTGCGCCATCGAGGATCGCGGTTTCAACATCCTTGCCTTGTTCCAGGTGCCAGTTGACGTTCTCGATCGTCACGGTCGCATCGTCCACCAGAATACCAATGGCCAGCGCCAGCCCGCCCAACGTCATGAGGTTGAGTGTTTCGCCCATAGCGGCCAGGGAGATAATGGAACCGAGGATAGCCAGTGGAATCGACACCGCAATAATAATGGTCGAGCGCCAACTGCCCAGAAACAGCAGGATCATCACGCTAGTCAGTGCCGCCGCCAACGCGCCTTCCAGCACCACCCCCTTGATCGCGGCACGCACGAATACCGATTGGTCGTTGATCGGCAGAACCTTCAACGCTTCCGGCCACGAATCTTTCAGGGTTTCGATCCGGTCGCGAATGCCGTCAACGATCGCCAGAGTCGAGGCCGATCCGTTTTTCAGTACGGTCATCAAGACCGAGCGGTTGCCATCCACATGCACGATGTTGGTCTGCGGCGCGTTGCCGTCGTGAACATCGGCCACATCGCGAAGATAAATGGTGCTGCCGTCTACAACCCTGACCGGTATCAGGCCCAGTTCGTCAATGGCCGACGGCGCACTATTGAGTTGCAGGGTGTATTCGCGGTCGCCGATCTTCTGGCTGCCAATCGGCGTCAGGATATTGTGTGCGGCCAGGGCCGCGGCGACGTCTTGTGCCGAAAGGCCTCTGGCCTGCAACGCGGCCGGATTGATGTCAATCTGCACTTGGCGCTGCTTGCCGCCGTAAGGCAGTGGAATGACCGCACCGGGCACGGTCACCAACGGGGTACGGACCGTGTTCATCCCGAGGTCGAACAAGCTCTGCTCCGACAGCCCTTCACCCGACAATGCCAGTTGCAAAATCGGCACCGTGGCGGCGTTGTAGTTGAGGATCACCGGCGGCTGAATCCCTGCAGGCATCAGCCGTAATGCCACTTGCGAGGCCGCCGTGACCTGAGCGCTGGCAACCGCCACATTAACGCCAGGCTGGAAGAAGATTTTGACTACGCTGACGCCGGCATAGGTGTTTGCCTCGATATGTTCGACATCGTTGACGGCCGTGGTGAGGATGCGCTGGAACACTGTGGAAATACGCCCGGCCATCTGGTCTGGCGGCAACCCGGTGTACTGCCAGGCCACTGCGATCACTGGAATCCGAATCTCGGGAAAAATGTCCGTGGGCGTACGCAACGCTGTGAGCGGCCCGACAATCAGCAACAACAAGGCCATCACCACGAAGGTGTATGGACGCCGCAACGCGACGATTACAGTGCGAATCAACACGGAATAACTCCAGATCTCTGAGGCGAAGTGTTACGGCTGACGTCTGGTTCTGACGTTGAATAAACACTAAAAAGGCGCAGGGCTCAGTTGGCTGCTGCCATCAGCACTTTCTGAATTTCCAGCAACGCAGGCTCCAGCCTCTTGACGATTTCGGTGGCCTTGGGCGTGGGCAACAATGTTCTGCAATGCCGGGTAAACAACGGGTCGCAAAAGTAGCAGCGCAGCTTCGCCAAGGTGTTGCTCACGGCAGGTTGATGGACCTCCAGCCGTCCGGCTGCTTTGGTAACTCCCTGCTCGCGATATACCACCAGAAGCGTCAGTAAACTGTTGAGGTCAATCTCAAGAAACAATCGCTCATCAAACTTCATCTTGCGCAGCCTCATCCATCAGCGGGGTGAAACTGGCAAAAGTCAGGTTCGCACGCGCCTCTATCAACGCGTTGACCAACTGGGTCATGTGAGTGCTTGAAAAGTGCAGGGTCATGTCCGATGCGCTTGACCAGTAACCGCTCAGAATCCACAAGTTCGATTCGGCAGGGCTGCGACTGACCACATATCCCAAACACCCTGGCGCCTCCTCGAAGCGAAAGGCGAACGAATGCAAACGGCGTTCGAAAAGCGCGTCGGCCGCTTCAAAGAAACGAATCTCCAGCGTGTTCACGGCTTCGATGTTCATACAAAGATCCTTCCTGAAAAACCGACGACAACGTTGATCAACCCCTCCGTGATGCCGAGTCGATCGTCACCAAGCGACACAACGGATGCGGCAAAACACGGTTAATCCACGACGGTCTGAATAAATCGGGGACCTTCAAAAGCGACTCTTGAAGGGGACGGTTCCGAACTTAATGAGGGAGATGATCAATGACTACATGGGTTTTTCCGCATAACCACATGAAGCTCACTCATCAATCCACCCGGCACGCTTTTTTTACCGTCAATGCACCACTGAAAACGACACATGAGAGCTAGGCCGCTCAAGCCGTAAAGGGGCATGAGGCAGAACGTCTTTCAGTCACGGCGCGGTGGCCACACCCAAGGCGAACCGGGGCTTGGCGACAATCGCAGGCTCGACCAACCAAAGATTCTCGAATGGAGACTGCCCCCAGGACCGAAGTAACTGAATAGGAGGAACGGGCCATTCAATAGCCCGACTGAACCTGCGTCAGATACAAAAAATCCTGGGCGCATGGATACATCCAGCAATGATTAAAGCGACACAGAAGTGGCGCATGACCGCTCAAGTGGTCGGCGGCAACGGCCGCCAATTAGCGGCCGCAAGCCTTGCGAAGGACGCGCTTACCAGATCGGTACGCTGTAACTGACGATTACGCGGTTTTCATCGAGATCACTGCCGATATTGCTCCGGGTCGAGGCATTACGAAGGCGCAAGCCCAGGTTCTTGAGCGGCCCCTCCTGAAACACATAGGCGAGGTCTGTGTTGCGCTCCCAAGTCTTGCCCTCGCTCAATCCTGGCCCGCGGTCGACGTTATCGCCATTGATGTAGCGGGTCATGAAAGTCAGCCCGGGTACGCCGAGTGCCGCGAAGTCGAAGTCGTAGCGCAATTGCCAGGAATGTTCGTCCTGATTGCCGAAATCGTTGATCTGCACCAGATTGATCAGCGCGTTGTCGGCACCTGCGACGTAAGCGAAACCGGTGTCCCCGCTCATCTGCTGATAGCCGGCGGTAAAGCCGTTGGCGCCGAGTCGATAGGTGAACAGTGCGCCGAAGGCATCGTTGTCGACATTACTGCCGCCGTCATCAGTGGACCGTGCGAAACGCAGGTCGGACTTGAAGCTCTGCCCCTCGCCTAACGGCAGCTGGTGCACCAGGTTGACCAGGTGCTGCTTGTAGATACCATCGAGACCGCCGTAGTAGTAGCTGGTGGACAGTTGGGGTGTCCATTTGTAACTGGCACCGCCGAACAGGAACTCATCACTTGCCTTGACGCTGCCTAATACGATGTTGCGTCTACCCCCATTGAATACGGTCATCTCCTCGTTATCCGATGAATCGCGCTGGTTGACCCGATCAATGCGACCCAGGTCGAGTGTGAGGTCTTTTACCTCGTTGCTATTGAGCCAGGCGCCACGAAAAGTCTGTGGCAGCAGGCGAGTATCGTTGCGCATCAGCATCGGCAACACCGGCTGTAGCGTGCCGAGTTTGAGTGTGCTTTTTGACGCTCGCAGTTTGGCGGTAAATCCAGCTTCACCGTACTCGTCCTGGGCGCGTCTTGGAGCTTCACGATCACTTTTGAGGATGCCGGTGCCGACTCGGTCAGGGCTGGAATCGAGCTTGACGCCGAGCAGGCCTGTCGCATCGACGCCCACGCCGATCGGGCCATCGGTGTAACCCGATTCAAAGCGCAATATAAAACCCTGGGCCCACTCCTCAGCCTTGGACTGCGCAGCACCGCTCTGACGGAAGTCGCGATTCATGTAGAAGTTGCGCGTGTCCAGATTGGCTTTGCTCTCGTTGATAAAGTCAGCCGAGACCGGCGTCGAGACGCACATGGCAGCAGTGAGACCGGAGAATGTGCAGAATGGAGCAGAACGATGGAGGTACATAAGGCTCTCTTCTCATAGGGGGGTAGTGCGTCCTCGAAACCGGCCTTGCAACGCGATACCCAGGTGGCGGCCGCTGGAAGCAGCCTGTTTTTGTTTTTTTCCACACTTTGCAAACAACTGATCAACCACTCGAACAGCTGAATCGGGCAAACAGTTCCCCGCAACGCGGATCTGGGGATCCGCGCCCTGAGGACACAACCGATTACAGGATTTAGAAGTTACGTCGCGCCAACTTAAGTACCCAGCCGACGATCCCGACGCGGAATAACAACACGCAGATGACGAAGATCATCCCCAGGATGACGTGCACCCATTCACCCAATGGTCCGTTAGACAGGTAGCTCTGCAGAGTGACCACTACCGCGGCGCCAACGAAAGGACCCAGTACGGTGCCCACGCCCCCCAGCAGCGTCATCAAGATCACCTCTCCCGACATATGCCAATGGGCATCTGTCAAAGAGGCCAACTGGAACACGACTGTCTTGGTTGATCCGGCCAGGCCGGTCAGCGCGGCAGAGATGACGAAGGCCAATAGCTTGTGCGCGTCGACGTTGTAACCCAGGGAAATCGCCCGCGGCTCATTCTCACGAATCGCCTTGAGCACCTGCCCGTAGGGCGAGTGGATGGTGCGCTGGATAACCGCATAACCGAACACAAACACGGCGAGAACGAAGTAGTACATTGTCAGGTTGTCGTTCAGATCGAACAGACCAAACAACTGGCCACGGGGCACGCCGTGCATACCGTTTTCACCACCGGTAAATGGCGCCTGCACGTAGATGAAGAACACTAACTGCGCCAACGCAAGAGTAATCATGGCGAAGTAGATACCTTGGCGCCGGATGGCCAGCAGGCCGAACAACAATCCGAGGGCTGCAGATGCCAAGGTTCCGGCGAGAATGCCCAATTCGGTTCCCAGGCCGCTGTAGTGGCTGAGTAGATAGCCAGTGACATAGCCGCCGCTGGCGAGGAAGGCGGCATGCCCGAAGGACAGCAGACCGGCGTAGCCGAGCAACAGGTTGAAGGCGCTGGCAAACAGTGCAAAGCACAGTAGCTTCATCAGGAATACCGGGTACACCGCCAACGGTGCGGCCAGCGCTACGATAGACACTGCCAGATAAAACCAACGCTTGCGCCGCACAGCGGCCTGACGCCGCTCGTGGTCGGCATTCGGCTGCAGGACCTGAGCGCCTTGCTTGATTTGCAGACTCATCATGTTTACGCCTCTTTTCCGAACAGTCCCGCAGGACGAATCAGCAATACGAGCACCATGACCAGGAACACCACAGTGTTGGCCGCCTCGGGATAAACGACCTTGGTTAATCCCTCGATCAGCCCCATGGCCAGCCCGGTGACGATGGCGCCCATGATCGAACCCATGCCGCCGATCACCACCACGGCAAACACCACGATCAGCAGGTTGGCGCCCATGGTCGGCGTGACTGAGTAGATCGGCGCGGCCAGCACGCCAGCGAATGCTGCCAGGGCTGCGCCATAGCCATAGGTCAGGGTGACCAGCAGCGGAACGTTGATGCCGAACGCCTGCATCAGCTTTGGATTCTCGGTGCCGGCACGCAGGTAAGAGCCCAGACGAGTACGCTCGATCAAGAACCAGGTGGCCAGACACACGATCAACGCGGCGACTATCACCCAGGCGCGGTAGGTAGGCAGGAACATGAAGCCAAGGTTGTAGCCGCCCTTGAGCTGCTCCGGCATTGGGTAGGAGGAACCGGACACCCCGAACAACTTGACGAATGAGCCCTCGACGATCAGCGCCAGGCCAAAGGTCAGCAGCAGGCCGTAGAGGTGATCCTCACCGGCTATGCGCCGCAACAGGCCGCGCTCGATGAGCATGCCAAGGACACCCACCAGCAATGGTGCCAGCACCAATGCAACCCAGTAGTTCAAGCCCAGGTAGTTGAGCCCAAGTACGGCGATGAAGGCACCCAACATGTACTGGGCGCCGTGGGCGAAGTTGATGATCCGCAGGAGCCCGAAAATGATCGCCAGACCCAGGCTGAGCAAAGCATAGAAGGCCCCGTTGATCAGCCCCAGGAGCACCTGGCCGAACAATACACTCAGGGGAATACCGAATACGACAGTCATGATTTACCACCCGCTGGAAGTCAGTGACACCCGGCGGCCAGCAGCCGGGCAATAGCTGGAATCACAACCGTTCAGTTTTTCGTGACCAGCTTGCACTTGCTTTCAGCCAGAGGGCGGTAGGCTTCCTCGCCAGGAATCGTGCGAACGATTTTGTACAGGTCCCACTCCCCTTTTGATTCCGCTGGAGTTTTGACCTGAGCCAGGAACATGTCGTGAACCATTCGGCCATCGACACGAATTTTTCCGTTCTTGGCGAACATGTCATTGACCGGTGTCGCCACCATCTGTGCGCGTACCGTCTGCGCATCATCGCTGCCAGTCGCCTTGATGGCATTCAGGTAATGAGTGGTCGCCGAGTAGATGCCTGCCGGCACCATGCCCGGCATCTTGCCGGTGCGTTTGAAGTAGCGCTGAGCCCATGCTCGGCTTTCATCGTTCATGTCCCAGTACCATCCAGTGGTCAGCATCAGACCCTGAGTCACCGCCAAACCCATGGCATGGATGTCGTTGAGGAACACCACCATACCGGCGAGTTTTTGTCCGGACTGCGCGACGCCAAACTGGCTGGCAGTCATCAGCGAATTGACGGTATCGGAGCCGGCGTTGGCCAATGCAATCACTTCTGCGCCAGACCCCTGGGCCTGCAAGATGTAGGAAGAAAAGTCGCTGGTCGGGAATGGATGACGGACCTTGCCAACCACCTTGCCGCCATCAGCCTCGACGACCTTGGTGATGTCCGCTTCCATCGCATGGCCGAAGGCATAATCGGCGGTCAGGATGAACCAGCTCTTGCCGCCAGACGCGAGCACAGCCTTGGCGGTTCCATTGGCCAAGGCGTAGGAGTCATAGGTCCAGTGAATGTGATTGGGTGAGCAAAACTCATTGGTCAGGCTGGAGGCCGCTGCGCCAGAAATCAACGCCAGCTTACCGGCCTGCTCAACCACCTTGCTTGCCGCCAGCACGACCGAGGAAGCCACCATGCCGGTGACCATGTCGACATTGCGCTCATCCACCCATTGGCGAACGGTGTTAGCGCCGACATCAGGCTTATTCAGGTCATCGGCACTGAAGACCACGATTTTCTTGCCATTGACCTGACCGCCGAAATCCTCGACGGCCATATTCAGTGCTTCCAGTCCGCCGGGGCCGGAGAGGTCGCGGTAAGTGCCGGACATATCGGCCAGATAACCGATTCGAATCTCGTCATTGCTGATCTGAGCCTGGGCGGCGCTGACAAGCAGGCTGGAGACAAGAACGGCACGTGCAGTCTTCTGAAAAACCTTCATTTAGCTCACCCATTCTTCACAGTTATTGTTGTTGTTTCGGGCAAAACGATCCCGTATCGGCGGGTCTTGAGCCACGTCGACACCTATGTCGCAGGGATAAAACGGATCTCAGACGCCGAGACAGCTCTGCAGGAGTTCCTGTTTCGACTCCAGTTCAGCAGCGCTGATTTCTTCCACGATCTGACCGTGGTCCATCAAGTAATGGCGGTCAGCCAAAGGTGCTGCGAAGCGAAAATTCTGCTCCACCAACACAATGGTCAGGCCTTTGTTCTTGAGCTTGATCAACACTTCGGCCAGCTTCTGCACGATCACCGGGGCCAAGCCTTCGGTGATCTCATCCAGCAACAACAGATTGGCGCCCGTGCGCAGGATCCGCGCCATGGCCAGCATCTGCTGTTCGCCGCCGGACAGGCGTGTGCCCTGGCTGAAACGCCGTTCATAGAGATTGGGAAACATCTCGTAGATTTCGTCGAGGCTCATGCCGTCGTTGCGCACCACCGGTGGCAGCAGCAGGTTCTCCTCGACATTGAGACTGGCGAAAATACCCCTCTCTTCCGGGCAGTAGCCGACGCCCAATCGCGGGATCAGGTGCGCGGCGAGACCGATGGTCTGGTTGCCATTGACCACGATCGAGCCGGTGCGACGGCCGACCATATTCATGATTGCGCGCAGCGTGGTGGATCGCCCGGAGCCGTTGCGTCCAAGCAAGGTGATGAGTTCGCCACGCCGCACTTGCAGGTCGATGCCGTGCAAGATGTGAGATTCGCCATAGAAAGCATGCAGATCACTGACCCGCAGTTGCTCGAAATCCAGAGCGTGCGGACTGTTCATGCGTGCTCTCCTGCAAGGCTGACAGCTTCACTGCCAAGGTAGGCCTCGCGCACCAACGGATTGGCGGAGACGCTGGCATAGTCTCCTTCGGCGAGAATCGCCCCGCGTGCCAGCACGGTGATGCGGTCGCACAGCTCGCTGACCACTCCCAGGTTATGATCGACCATCAATACCGTGCGCCCTACGGCGGCCTGACGTATCAGGTCAATGACTATGTTGACGTCCTCGTGACCCATGCCTTGGGTCGGCTCGTCGAGCAGCAACACCTCCGGATCCAGTGCCAGGGTGGTGGCCAACTCCAGTGCGCGTTTACGACCGTAAGGCAGCTCGATGGTCAGGGTATTGGCGTCGTCGAGCAGACCGACCTGCTCCAACATCTGTAAAGCCCGCTCATTAAGCCCCTCGAGGCTGCGCTCGGACTTCCAGAAGTGAAAGGAGTTACCCAGCTTGCGCTGCAAGGCCACCCGCACGTTCTCCACCACACTCATGTGGCCAAACACTGCGGATATCTGGAATGACCGCACCAAACCCAAGCGGGCAATTTCATTGGGTTTCAAACGGGTGATCGACTGGCCACGGTAGAGGATCTCACCGCGGGTGGGCGGGAGAAACTTGGTGAGGAGGTTGAAAACGGTGGTTTTGCCGGCGCCGTTGGGCCCGATCAGTGCATGAATATGGCCCGTCTGCACACGTAGATCGACCGAATCCACCGCAGTGAAACCGCGAAATTCTTTGGTCAAGCCACGCGTTTCCAGCACGATTTCTGACGACATTTGAAGCCCTCTAACCTTAGTTATTTTTATTGGTTATGGCGCTACAGCGCGATTTGACGTTTACGTAAACGAAACCGCTCATTCAAAAAAAATCTACTTGATACAAACTCTCCAGCTGGCCTCAGGCACGCTGATGGAACAGCTCCAGATTGATCAATCAACGCTCATTCCGCATGCCTAAAATGGCGAATTTGTTGCACGATCCGAGGTATGCGCGATCCCGGTCCTCTGCCGATGCGCCTGGCGGTGATTTGACGGGAAAACCAGCACAAAGACCTAAGGCGCAGTAACGCCGTTGCCACCAGCACGCAGCAAATCCTCAACCGCCAACCGCGCCACTTCGGCATCCTGCTCCGCCTTGACGCCGGACACACCGACAGCGCCAATGCAGTGACCTTCGTGCCAGATGGCAACGCCGCCCTCAAGCATGCCTTGCAGGTTCGGCGCACTTAAAAATGCCTGACGCCCGCCATTGATCATGTCTTCGTAAAACTTGCTGTCGCGACGGCCCAGCGCTGCGGTGCGGGCCTTGTCGGTGGCGATGTAGCCGGCGATCGGCGCCGCACCGTCCAGACGCAGCAGTCCCAGCGGATGCCCGCCGTCGTCGACGACAGCAATCGCCACGCCCCAGTTGCGCGCCTGTGCCAACTGTTTTGCCGTAGACAGCAGGTGTGAAACCTCTTGTTCACTGAGAAAAGCCTTGGTTTGCATCCCGCCTCCTGATCAAAAAAGAACGGCACGCCGGCTCAAGCAAGCGTGCCGATAGAACACACGCGGCTTAATCGCCGTAGATGTCGAAGTCAAAGTACTTCTGGCGAATTTTGTCGTAGGTGCCATCAGCCCGAATCGCCGCCAGGGCCTGGTTGAAACGGCCTGCCAGCGGATCGTTCTTGCGCACGGCAATGCCGATGCCTGTGCCGAAGAATAGCTCTTCAGTGAAATTCGGGCCGACGAATTCATAATCCTGCCCTTCCGGCCGCTTCAACAGGCTTTCATCGATCACCACCGAACTGGCCATGGTTGCGTCGAGGCGCCCGCCCAGCAGGTCGAGGAAGATTTCGTTCTGCGAGCCGTAGCGCACCACTTCGGCGCCGGCCGGGGCGAATTTCTCGGTGACGTAACGATCGAAGTTGGTCGCGCGCTGAACGCCAATGCGTTTGCCCTTGAGCTGCGCCGGAATGTCGACGATGCCGCTGCCTTTCTTGAACACCAGGCGCGCCGGAATTCGGTAGTAGCGATTGCTGAAGTCGACCGACTTGAGGCGCTCCGGGGTCATCGACATCGAAGAAATCACCGCGTCGACTTTCTTCACCTTGAGCGCGGGAATCAGGCCGTCGAACTCTTGTTCCTTCCACTCGCACTGGACTTTCATTTGCGCGCACAAGGCCTGGCCGATGTCGTAGTCGAAACCGACAATCTGGTTATCGGGGGTCTTCGAAGCGAACGGCGGATAAGCCGCTTCGATGCCCAGGCGCAGCGGCTGCTCCGCCGCGTGAAGGTTGCCGGCCAATGCCAGCAGCGAGATGAAACCAGCCTTCAATAGCGTATTTTTTACGTTCATACATGACTCCAGATGCGATGTTGTTTGTGTCGGGCGCTCCGCAAAAGAAGGCGTCCGTTATGGCAGCGGAAATGTGAACAGGCGGAGATGGCGGCTCTGATGGCCCCTGCTCCGTTGTTGCGCCGTGTGGAACCGGCGCAACGGGGTCGGGCAACACTCAGACGGCGGCGGTGACGATCAGCTCCAGCAGGATCTGCGGGTCATCGAACATCACCTGGGCGGTGGCGCGTGCCGGCGTTTGCGCGGCATCGACCCAGGCACTCCAGGTTTCATTCATGCCGGCGAAATCGGCACTCATGTCTTTCATCCAGATCTGCACACTGAGCAGCCGGCTCTTGTCGCTGCCGGAGATTTCCAGCAACTCGTCGACCCGTTGCAGCACCTGGCGCGTCTGGCCACGGATGTCCTGGCTGCAATCGGCGGCGACGATGCCGCTCAACCAGGCGACGCCGTTGTGCACGACGCTGCGGCTCAGGCGTGGGTTGCTTTCGATGCGTTGGATAAGGCTCATACAGGCTCCTGGGTCAAAGGTGTCTCGGTTGATAGTTGGGCAAGGGTGATGGGTTTGAGCGGTGATCGAATGCGGTAGTAGCCGACTTCTGTGGCAGGCACCTGGCGCTGCGCGGCAATGATTTCAGTGACGCTCAAGCCACACTGGCGCCCCTGACAAGGCCCCATGCCGCAGCGACCGAACGCCTTGGCCTGATTGGGCCCCAGGCACCCCAGCTCGACGTACTGGCGAATCGAACCGGCGCTGACTTCTTCGCAGCGACAGACAATCACCTCGTCGGCGGGTATGCGGTTTTGCTGCTGCGGGCGGTACAAGGCATCGATCAGTGGCCGCGCGGCAAGCTGGCGACGCAACGCCTTGCGATACGGCGCGGCGAGTCGTTGCGCCTGTTGCGCATCGAGCTTTCCCGAGCGGGCGGCAATCGCCAGCCCGACCAGACGGCCTTCGAGCCGCGCCACCTGCGCCCCGCCGATTGCCCCGCCATCACCGGCGATGTAAATGCCCGGCAGGCTGGTTTCACCTTGGCTGTCACGGCGCGCAATCCAGCACAATTGCTGTTCGCTCCAGTCGTGTTCCAGGCGCAACGACCAGCTGATCTGTGTGTTGGGCACCACGCCTTGATGCAGCAGGATCAACGAAGCGCGAATGGTCCTGTTCCGTCCGTGACTGACGAAGCTCAAGGCGCTGGCGTGCGCCTGCCCTTCGATACGCAAATCCCGCGCATCGCGAAAATGCCTGACGTCGGCGCGCTTCAGTTCGGCCAGCAGTTGCAGGCCCTTGAGCAAATCGCGCCAGCCGCGCAAGGCGCTTGGGATGTTGCGCCAGGCACGCAGCAGATCCTTGCGGCCACTGGTGTCCACCAGCGCTTCAATCGCAACCCCGGCGCGCAGGTATTGCACCGCCAGCAGGTACAGCAACGGTCCGCAACCAGCGAGTACCACGGGGCCTTGCGGCACCAGTGCGGCATTTTTCAGCAGGATCTGTCCGGCACCGGCGGTCATCACGCCCGGCAAGGTCCAGCCCGTAATCGGCATGGGGCGCTCGAACGCCCCGGTGGCGATCAACACATGCCGCCCCTGGAGGATTTGCGCCCGCCCCTCGATCAGGAAATGCACCTGACGCTGCGGTGTCACCTGCCAGATCGCCGCATTGGGCAGGTATCGGGCGGCGCATTGCAGAAACTTCGCAACCAGTGGCGCGCCCGCTTCATAGTCGCGCCCCAATAGCTGGCGGCTGCGCGCGTCGGCCTGCTGGATGTTGCGATAAATCTGCCCTCCCGGGCTGCCCAGCTCATCCAGCACCACCACCGAAAGCCCGCGCTCCGAAGCCTCAAGGGCGGCACTCATGCCGGCCGGGCCGGCGCCAATCACGATGAGATCGACCGTTTGCTCATTCATCAGCCACCTCCTCCTCTCCCCCCAGCACATCGCGAGCGCCACGCTGACGCTGGACTCGCATGCCCGCTCGAACCGGCAGCAAACAGGCCTGGCAGTTGGCTTGGCCATCGACCTCAACCAGACATTCGAAGCACACCCCCATCATGCAAAAGGGCGCGCCGGGCCGGCCGTTGACCGCGCTTTCACGGGTATGAGTGACGCCGCTGCCGAGCAATGCCGCGGCGAGTGACACGCCGGCCGGCACTGACAATGGCGCGCCTTCGAATTCGATCTGCACGGTGTTTTGCCCAGGGCCGATCGCCCGAAACAACGAATCAACCGACATGGCGCACCTCGCTTTTGTGGTGAAAGCGCCCAAGGCCGAACGCCTCGACCGCCGGATCGTCGAACTCACCGTCGATCCACGGCGCCAGGCGCAAGGCGTGAATCGCCGCCAGGGTCACGCCGCTGTGGCAACTGACCACTACGGCTCCCGGACATGCCTGGGAGGCTTCATAAATGGGATAGCCATCGGCGCTCATCACCCGCAGCGCGCCCCAGGCCCGGACCAGGCGCACTTGCCCCAACCGGGGAAAACAGCGCACCGCGCGCGCGGCGATCGTCGCCATCACTTCGCTGCCGGTGCCGTCATCGAACCCGGCGGACTCATGCGAGTCGCCCAACTGCACCGTGCCTTCGTCGGTCTGGCGTATGTAGGTGGTGGGGTAATGCAGAAAAGGTTTGAGGCGCTCGGTGACCAGGATCTGCCCTCGGTTGGGACTCACGGGCACGTCGATTCCCAACTGAGCGCCCAGCTCACGATTGCCGAGTCCGGCGGCCAGGATCACTCGCCCGGCATACCAGCGTTGTTCACCGGCCTGCAGCTCGAAGCCCGAGGCGCGTTGGCCGATGGCGCTGACCCGATGACCATTGATGATCCTGACCCCACGCGCCCGGCAGGCGGCGTACAGCGAGCGCAGCAGCTTGAGCGGATTGACGTGCCCGTCCATGGGCGAATAGCAGGCACCCACGACCGTCGGCCCCACGCCCGGCAGCCGCGCCTTCAGTTGTTCGCCATCCAGCAACTCGAAGGGGTAATCGCCTTGCATGGCATCGCGCAGCCAGAGCAGCCGACGGCTTTCCTCGGCCATTTCCTCGTCACTCAAACACAGCTGGAAACCGCCCGGCTGACGCAAATGAAGATCGATGCCAGTATCGGCCTGCAACGAGGCCGCCAAGCGTGGCCACAGCGCCACCGCTTCACGCGTCCATTGCGCATAGGCACTCATCCCGTATCCCTTGCCCTGCACCCACAGCAGACCGAAGTTGCCACGGGCCGCGCGCAAGGCATCATCGCCTTCATCCAGTACGCTGACCTGACGCCCCATCAAGGCCAGCCCATAAGCAATGGACAGCCCGACCAAACCACCGCCGACGATCATGACATCAGTTTTTTGCATGAGCTTCACTGCCGCCCTTTCAACGCCAGGCAATCAGCCCAGGCGCAGGCATTACGCCTGGATAATCTTGATAGGGACGATGCTAAACAGCAGACAAGCGCTTGAAAAATGCTTTATTTTGGCAAGGCCATGTCTTTTTGTTATGGCTTTTTTGAAGGATATCATCATGAATCTTCGCCAGCTGGAAGCCTTCCGCGCGGTCATCCTCGGCCAGACCGTCACCCGCGCTGCCGAGATGCTGCACATTTCGCAACCGGCGGCGACGCGACTGATTGCCAGCCTCGAGGAGGACATCGGCTTTGATTTGTTTGTCCGCGCCAAGGGCCGATTGCAACCCACTGCCGAGGCCATGACGCTGTATCAGGAAGTGCAACGCTCACTGCTCGGGGTCGAGCGCATTGCCCGAGCGGCACAAGACATCCGCAGCTTGAAACGCGGTTCACTGCACATCGCTTGCGCACCGGCCATGGGACTGTCATTCCTGCCGCGAGCCATCGCCGCGTTCATGGCTGAACATGATCAAGTGCAGATCTCGCTGGTGGTGCATTCATCGCGCGAGATCGTTGATCTGGTGGTCGGTCAGCGCTGCGATCTGGGCATCATCGTACTGCCCAACACCTACCCGAGCCCGCGCGCAGAAAAACTGCTGGCAACACGGATGCTCTGCGCACTGCCGGCCAATCATCGCTTGCAGGACAAGGCCACCATCCGCCCGGAGGATCTGCAAGGCGAGGCGTTTATTTCGTATCCACAATCCATCGGCTCGCGCCAACACATCGACTCTATATTTGCCGCACACGGGGTCGAGCGTGAACTGCGCCTGGAGACCCAGCTGTCGCTGCCAATGTGCATGTTCGTCGAACAAGGATTGGGAATAGCGCTGGTCGATGCCATCAGCGCGGTCGAGTACCGGGGCAATGGCATCGTGTTCAGAGCGTTCGAGCCGGCCATCGAGATGGACTTCAACATGCTGTTGCCGGTTCAAGGACCGGCGTCGAAACTGCAAATCAGCTTTCTCGAACACATGCAGCACTTCATCGCTCGGGAGGTTCCGGCGGATTATCGGTTTTAGACGCGAAAGCTGTTGACCCGACTGTCTGCCAGTTTGAACACCACGCGCTGCGGGTGATTGATCGAGACCAGATACTCCACCGGCTGCCCTTGGGTGTCGAAAATCACGCCCCGATACACCAACGCGGCCGTCCCGGGATCGACCTCCAGCAGACGCGCCTCCTGGTCATTCATCGTGGCAATACTCAACGTCCCCTCGTCGCTGTCGATTTCGATCTGATAGCGCGACAGCAACAACGCATACAACGAGCCGCCCTCGATCAAATCCCCCGCCACCAGTTCCGGCACACGGGCCGCAGGAATATAACTGGTCTCGATGCAGAACGGCTTTTGGTCCACGGTGCGCAGACGCCTGATGGTCAGCAACACATCGCCTTCCTGAATCTTCAGCAGTTTGGCGACGCGGACGCTGGCCTGGGCTTGTTCGAAATAGAGCAATTTGCTGCCGGACCGGGCTCCCGCTTGTTCAACCACTTCGGCGATGCCTTTACGCGCCACCGTATTAAGCGGCCGTTCGACGCCCGGAGCGGTCACGAAGGTTCCGCGATTGCCGCGGCGCTCCAGGACCCCACGATCGATCAGTGTTTGCAGCGCCTTGCGCAAGGTCATCCGGCTGATCCCCAGATGTTCGGCCAGGTCCCGTTCTGCCGGGATTCGCTCAGCCGGCCCGAACTCCGGGCGCTCAAGCATTTCAAGCAACGCCTGGACCGCCTGCCAGGCCACCTGCTTGCGTTGGGGCGCGGGAAACGCCACGTCGGAGGGTTTTTCGCTGGTCACTTTCATGGTCTACATCCTGGAATATTTTTCTGGCGATCCACTGCGACTGTAAAAACCGAAAACCGACGCAAACCCGCCAACTGGGCGATGACAAAGAATACCTGGTTCAGGAAAACCCTGAAAACCGCGTATTTGGCCCATTAGACCACGGGGAAAAAGCCTTGTAATGGTATTTTTCATGGTATAGCTTTTGGTCTAAATGGTGGTCATGAACAGCAACATGCACCGCCTTGACAAGGCACCCAGGAGTCCACATGGCGATCCAGTTCAACCGAGAAGGCTTCATCGCTTCCTTGCAGCAATCCGTTCAAATCGTCGACGACGCCCAGCAGTTTGGCCAAGAGCTGGCAACGCGGATTGACCGCATCTATTTCGTCAGCTGCGGCGCTCCCAACCGCATCATGCTCGGCTTGCAGTACTGGCTTGAGCGCTACAGCCATTCACTGGAAGTGCGCCGTTACTTCCCGGCCGATTTCATGGACATCGACCCGCCGCGCCTGGATGAGCGCACCCTGGTCGTGCTCGCGTCCAAATCCGGAACGACCCAGGAAACCATCGCCGCTGCACGCTTCCTGCAAGACAAACCATGCCTCACCGTAGGCGTGACACAGACCGCCGAGTTGCCGCTGGCCCAAGCCGTTCAACATTGCTTCCTGCTGGGCCGCACCGACGAGGCGTACTTCGGCTGCTTCATGATCCTTCAGGCGTTGATCGGCGGTATTTTGGCCAAACGCGAAGGCTGGCCGCTGTTGGAGAAGCTCACTCGCTCACTCAAGGCGCTGCCGCAAGCGCTGGCCGATGCGGCGATCAACAACGACCAACGGGCGACCGAAGAGGCGCGTCTCTATAAAGATGATCGCGTCATGTACTTCCTCGCGTCGGGTCCGATGTTCACCACAGCCTATGTGTTCGGCGTGTGCGTGGTGATGGAAAGCCAATGGCTGCATTGCCTGCCGGTGGAGGCCGCTGAGTTTTTCCATGGTCCGTTCGAAGCCATCGATGCCTCCACCCCGCTGCTTCTGCTGGTCGGCGAAGACCCCAGCCGAGCGCAGATGGAGCGGGTCGTGAGCTTCTGCCATCGGTATACCGAACGGGTCATGGTCTACGACTCGAAGGACTTTCCAATGGTCGGTATCGACCCGGAGATCCGCGCGATTGTTGCGCCCTACATCGTTGGCATCGCCGCTGAACGCATCGCGGCTCATCTGGCGGTCTGGCATCAGCAACCGCTGACGACTCGCCGCTACATGTGGAAAACGGAGTATTGAGCATGACCAGCCTGATCGCGGTCGGCGACAACACGATGGATGTGTACCTGGACCGGAACATCGAATACCCGGGTGGGAATGCGCTCAACGTTGCGGTATTCGCGTCCCGGCTGGGCACTCGCAGCGCCTACCTGGGCTGCGTAGGTGACGACCGGTATGGCCAGCGCCTGCTCGATTGCCTGCAACAAGAAGACGTCGATGCATCCCGTTGCCGAACGCTGCCGGGCGCCAATGGTTGGGCGTGTGTCGACAACATCGACGGCGAGCGTGTGTTTCTCGGCAGCGACCCCGGTGTTTGTCGTCAGCTGCGACTCAACATCGAGGATCTGGCCTATATCTCGACGTTCCCGCTGGCGCACAGCAGCCTCTACAGTGGCCTCGAAAACCAACTGGCGCAGATTCGTCACGCCAGCGGCTACCTGTCCTTCGACTTCTCGGACAACTGGGTCGAATTCGATTGGCCGGCCCTGATCAAGCATGTCGATATCGCCTTTTTCTCGGCGGCCGATCTGTCTTCGAGAGAAGCGTATGAACTGGCGCACTCGATGCGGGCGATGGGTCCCTCGATTGTGGTCATCACTCGCGGTGCGCTGGGCGCCCTCGCGGTCGATGTCCACGGCATTCATGAACAGCCAAGCCTGCCCTGCACGGTTGTCGACAGCATGGGCGCCGGTGACGGCTTCATTGCCGCGTTTCTGCTGGCATGGCAAGCCCGGCACAGCCTCGCCGACTGCCTTTTACGTGGCGTCGATTATGCCGGCCAGGTGTGTGGCTGGTCGGGTGGTTTCGGCCATGGGCAAGCCCTGGACGCCGAACGTTCCGAGCATCTGAAACAAGCCTTGAACATTCGAGGCTGATCCGTGCTGCCCCGGGCCAATCCCGAGGCGGCTCAACCAACCTGTCGTGGATACCCTGTCGATGAAAAAATATCTGATCGGTTTGATGCTCGTGACCAGCCCGCTGATGAGCTGGGGCGCCAGCGAAGAGCTGCGCTTCGGGGTCGACCCCACCTATCCACCGTTTGAGTCCAAGCGGCCGGACGGCTCGCTGACAGGTTTCGATATCGAGTTGGGCGAAAGCCTGTGCACCGAGTTGAAACGTCGTTGCGTCTGGGTAGAAAACGCCTTCGACGGGATGGTCTCAGCCCTTAAAGGCAAAAAATTCGACGGCATCCTGTCTGCCTTGTCGATCACCGAAGAACGCAAAACCGAAATTGCCTTTTCCAACACGCTGTATGACACCCCGGCTCGTCTGGTGGCACCTGAGGGCAGTACCTTGCAACCGAACGCCGAATCCTTGCGCGGCAAGCGTATCGGCGTGCAGCAAGGCAGCGTGTTCGAGGTCTATGCCAAGCGGATGTGGGGTTTGAAAGGCGTGGAAGTGGTGCCGTATCAAAGCAGTGATTTGACCTACTCGGACTTGATCAACGGTCGGCTCGATGCAGCGTTCGACGATGCCATCGCGGTCTCCGAAGGTCTGCTGAAGAAGCCGATGGGCAAAGGCTTCGGCTACGCCGGCGAGGTGGTTAAATCCCCTGAAATCTTCGGGCCGGGAACCGGGATCGGCTTGCGCAAAAGCGATACCGCGCTGGCTGGCGACATCAATCAGGCGCTCGAACGAATCCACCAGAACGGCACCTACGAACGCATCGCCAAAAAGTACTTCGACTTCGACATCTCGCCTAAATAAACCACCATCGCGGAGCCTGGAACCATGTTTCTTGAGGGATACGGCCATCTTATTTTTCAGGGCGCGTGGTTGACGGTGCAGGTGGCCACCTGGGCTGCCTGCGTGGCTATCGCGCTTGGCCTGCTCGGGGCGTTGGCGAAACTCTCGCCACTGGCGCCGCTAAGGCTGATCGCAACGGTCTATACCACGCTGGTGCGCAGTGTCCCGGACCTGGTCTTGATGCTGCTCATTTACTACAGCGCGCAAATCGGGCTGAACCAGGTGGCGGAAGCGTTCGGCCAGGAATCGTTGCAGTTGAACCCTTACGGCACCGCAATCGGTACGCTGGGATTCATCTACGGTGCCTACTGCACCGAGACCTTTCGCGGTGCCTTCCAGGCCATCCCGTTCGGGCAACTGGAAGCGGCTCGAGCTTATGGCATGAGCCACTGGCAAGTACTGCGGCGTATTCGCTTCCCGCAGATGATGCGATTCGCATTGCCTGGCATCGGCAACATCTGGCAAGTGCTGTTGAAAAGTGCCGGCCTGATTTCGCTGCTGGGTCTCAACGACATGGTTCAGGTTGCCAAACAGGCGGGCAACGCGACCTCAAGGCAGATGTTTTTCTACTTGGTGATTGCCGCGATATTTTTCGCCTTTGCGATCCTTTCGAGTCTGGCGCTCAAACAGCTTGAGCGGCGCTACAGCGTCGAGCCGCAGCGGAGAGCGTCATGATCGAGATACTGAAAGAGTTCGGACCGAATTTCCTGTGGTCCGACGGTTACCGCTGGAGCGGTCTGTCCATCACGCTATGGCTGTTGGTGACGTCAGCCGTCATCGGTCTGTGTGCGGCAATACCGCTGGCACTGATTCGTACCTACGGCAGTCCGTGGCTCGCACTGCCCATTCGGCTGTACACCTTGGTGTTTCGCGGCACACCGTTGTTCGTGCAACTGCTGATTATCTACAGCGGCCTGGCCAGTTTGAGCTTCATCCGAGAGTCATCGAGCCTGTGGTGGTTCTTTCGTGACGGCATGCACTGCGTCATTCTCGCGCTGGCCTTGAATACGTGCGCTTACACCATCGAAATTCTTGCTGGCGTGCTGCGTACCACCCCGCGCGGCGAGATCGAGGCGGCACTGGCCTTGGGCATGACTCGCAGCCAACTGTTCATCCACGTGCTGATACCGAGCATGCTGCGACGCGCACTCCCCGCTTATAGCAACGAAGTGATTTTTGTCCTGCACGCCACGGCCATTGCCTTTACCGCAACCGTTCCCGACATCCTGAAAATCGCCGCCGATGTTAATGCGGCAACCTTCAAAACCTTTCAGGCGTATGGGATTGCTGCGTTGCTCTACATGTTGGTGGCATGTGCGCTGGTGGGCATATTCCGACTGGCTGAGCGCCGTTTGCTGGCCTATCAGCGATGAAACAGGCCAGCAGGTTAATGGCGCGGGCGGCGCTGAATAAACCTACGCCATGTCTTCCAGCTCTGCCAAAAGGTCAGGTGCAATCACCAAATCACTCGCCTTCAGATTTTCCTCCAGGTGCTTGACCGAAGATGTGCCGGGAATCAGCAAGATGTTGGGAGCACGCTGTAGCAACCACGCCAATGCCACCTGATTGGGTGAAGTGCCCAGGCGCGTCGCAACACTGGTCAGCGTTTGCGACTGCAGCGGTGTGAAGCCGCCCAGCGGGAAGAACGGCACATAGGCTATTCCTTGAGCGCCAAGCTCGCTGATCAGCAACTCGTCATTGCGGTGGGACAGGTTGTAATGATTCTGCACGCAGACAATATCGGCTATCCCCTGCGCCTGCCTGACTTGCGTGGCGGTGACATTGCTCACGCCGAGGTGGCGGATGAGGCCCTGACGCTGGAGTTCTGCCAGGGCAGTGAACTGCTCTTCAATGGACTCGTCGCCAGGCGAGTGCAAATTCCCCCAGGCCCGGTAATTCACCACTTCCATGACATCGAGCCCCAGATTACGCAGGTTGTCATGCACTGCCTGGACCAGTTCAGCCGGGGTTTGCGCCGGGTTCCAGGAGCCATCGGTTCCGCGCTGTGCGCCCACTTTGGTCACGATCACCAAGTCATCTGCGTAGGGATGCAAGGCTTCCCGAATCAGTTTGTTGGTGACGTGCGGGCCGTAGAAATCAGAGGTATCAATGTGGTTCACCCCCGCCGCGATCGCTGCGCGTAAAACGGAAATCGCCGCCTCGGGATCCTTGGGAGGTCCGAACACGCCGGGACCGGCCAACTGCATGGCGCCGTAGCCCATTCGGTTTACGGTCCGGTCACCCAGTGAAAAAGTACCGGCCTGGATTGCTTGGCTCATTTTGTGTGCGTCCTTCAATGTGTGTGGGGGCACTATAGGCATTGACGACTGCACTGATAATCCGCTGCAATCTGCACGGGCCGTACGGGTGAGCGAACAATGGCGACTGATATTCAAGACTTGTTGGCCTTCGTGGCCGTGGTGAAGGCGGGTGGATTTCGCGAGGGTTCACGCTCAAGCGGTCGATCGGCTTCAAGCCTAAGCGATGCTGTGCGGCGCATTGAAGCGGGCCTGGGTGTGCGCCTGCTTAACCGGACGACCCGCAGCGTAGTGCCGACCGAGGCTGGAGCGCGGTTGATGGAGCGTATTGTTCCTGCACTTGGCGAAGTCGAGTCGGCACTGGATGTGGTCAACGACTTCCGCGACCGGCCTTCAGGCACACTGAGGCTCAACGTTCCCGTCAGCGCGGCACGTCTGGTGCTGCCGAAGATCATCACGCCTTTTTTGCAAACCTATCCTGATATCTGTGTCGAGGTCGTTACCGAAGAGAGCTTCGTCGACATGCTCGCGGCCGGGTGTGACGCCGGCATTCGCTACGACGACCGTCTGGAGCAGGACATGATTGCCGTCCCTATCGGCCCACGATTTCAGCGCTTCGCCACGGCGGCATCACCGTCCTACCTGAACGCCAGAGGCCGCCCCGAACACCCACGAGACCTGCTCACTCATGCCTGTCTGCTCGGCAAGTTCCCCAGTGGCGCCGTGCCGCTCTGGGAGTATGAGCGTGACGGCGAAGTTGTCCGCATCGACCCGACGGGCCCATTGATCGTCCGGATTGGAGGTGCGATGGACCTGGCCGTACAGGCCGCTATTGATGGTTTGGGGATTGTTCATCTGTTCGAGGACTGGTTACAACCTCACCTGGAAAGCGGTGTGCTTGAACGGGTGCTCGAGCCCTGGTGGCAGCGCTTTACCGGGCCGTATCTTTATTATCCCGGACGCCGATACCTGCCCTCTCCGCTAAGAGCATTTGTGGACTTTATTCATTCAGAACCCTGGGCTGACTGATGCGATAGATTCACAGGCACGCTGCCTGCCAGCGAGCAGCAGACGCTTATGAGACCTTTGCACTCCCCGCAACACAGATTTGTCATCAATCCGATTGATAGCCCCCTAACTAAAGGTGCATGCTAGAGGGCTTGCTCGATGCTTATATCATTCCGAATGATAGTTACCTTTGCCTCATTCGATTCGTGCGATACAGCCCTGCCGAGCATCATCCGTCCATTCTCAATACATTGGCGGATGCATCCATGGAACAGTCACTTAAACATTTGCGCTTCCCGTTGGCCTTGTTGGCCGTTCTGGTGATGAGCGCTTGCGGCAAGGCTCCTGAGACCGCCGCCACCATGCCGGCGGCCAAGGTCAGCGTGGCGAAGGTGTTGGAGCAACCTGTCAACGAGTGGGACGAATTCACCGGGCGCCTCGAAGCGCCAGAAACCGTAGAAATTCGTCCACGGGTCTCCGGTCAGATCGATGAAGTTGCTTTCACTGAAGGCGCATTGGTCAAGAAAGGTGACGTGCTGTTCCAGATTGACCCCCGCCCATTCCAGGCTGAAGTCCGCCGCCTCGAAGCGCTCGTCGCCCAGTCCCGCGCCAACGCCACCCGCAGCGAAAACGAAGCCCAGCGCGGTGAACGCCTGCGCACCAGCAACGCGATCTCCGCCGAACTGGCCGATTCGCGCACCAGCGCTTCGCAAGAAGCCCGCGCAGCAGTTGGCGCCCTCCAGGCTCAACTGGACCTGGCCAAACTGAACCTGAGCTTCACCCGCGTCACTTCGCCCATCAGCGGTCGCGTCAGCCGCGCGGAAATCACCGCCGGTAACCTGGTGACCGCCGATACCACCGCGCTCACCAGCGTCGTGTCCACCGACAAGGTCTACGCCTACTTCGACGCTGACGAGCGTGTGTTCCTCAAATACACCCAGCTCGCTCGCCAGGGCAAACGCGGCGCCACTACTCCGGTGTACCTCGGTCTGTCCAACGAAGACGGCAACCCGCATCAGGGCGTGATGAACTTCGTCGACAACCAGGTCAACCCGAAGACCGGCACCATCCGTGGTCGCGCGGTCTTTGACAACACCGACGGGCAATACACCCCGGGCTTGTACGCTCGCCTGAAACTGGTCGGCAGCGGCACCTACTCTGCCGTGTTGATCAATGACGAAGCGGTCGGCACCGACCTCGGCAAGAAGTTCGTGCTGGTAATGGATGCGGACAACAAGACCGTGTACCGCTCGGTCGAGCTGGGTCCGAAGATCGAAGGCTTGCGCATCGTACGTAGCGGCCTGAACAAGGACGACACCGTCATCGTCAAGGGTCTGCAACGGGTTCGTCCTGGTTCGCCAGTCACGCCTGAAGTGATCCCGATGGCCACCAAGGAAACCCTCGCCGCTCTGGCTCAACAACGACAAGCGCTGGAAGCCAGCAACCTGCCTCAAGTCGCACCTGCCAAGGTCGCGCCGGGTGCGGTTGTGAAACTGGCTGCTACGACCCCACGCGGTTAAGGGATCTCTACGATGAATTTTTCCCAATTCTTCATTTCACGGCCGATCTTTGCAGCGGTACTTTCGCTGCTGATCCTGATCGCCGGTGCCATCTCGCTGTTCCAGTTGCCGATCAGCGAATACCCGGAAGTGGTTCCGCCGACCGTTGTGGTCCGCGCGAACTTCCCGGGTGCCAACCCTAAAGTCATCGGCGAAACCGTGGCCGCTCCACTGGAGCAAGCCATCACCGGCGTCGAGAACATGCTGTACATGTCCTCGCAGTCGACAGCCGACGGCAAGATCACCCTGACCATCACCTTCGCCCTGGGTACCGACCTGGATAACGCGCAGGTACAGGTTCAGAACCGTGTCACCCGGACCGAGCCGAAGCTTCCAGAGGAAGTGACGCGCATTGGTATCACCGTGGACAAGGCCTCTCCGGACTTGACAATGGTGGTCCACTTGACCTCGCCGGACAAACGCTACGACATGCTCTACCTGTCCAACTACGCCTTGCTCAACATCAAGGATGAGCTGGCGCGTCTGGGCGGTGTCGGTGATGTGCAACTGTTCGGTATGGGCGACTACTCCTTGCGGGTATGGCTCGATCCAAACAAGACTGCTTCGCGCAACCTGACTGCGACCGATGTGGTCAACGCCATTCGCGAGCAGAACCGTCAGGTCGCTGCCGGTGCCTTGGGCGCGCCTCCTGCGCCGAATGCCACCAGCTTCCAGTTGTCGGTTAACACCCAAGGTCGCCTGGTTTCCGAGGAAGAGTTCGAGAACATCATTATTCGCTCCGGCGACAACGGTGAAATCACTCGCCTCAAAGATATCGCTCGCGTTGAACTGGGTTCCAGCCAATACGCCCTGCGTTCCTTGCTGAACAACCAGCCTGCGGTAGCGATCCCGATCTTCCAGCGTCCTGGCTCCAACGCGATCCAGATCTCCAACGAAGTTCGCGACAAGATGGCTGAACTGAAGAAGAGCTTCCCGGAAGGCATGGACTTCAGCATCGTCTATGACCCGACGATCTTCGTGCGTGGTTCCATCGAGGCGGTGGTTCACACCCTCTTCGAAGCACTGATCCTCGTGGTTCTAGTAGTGATTCTGTTCCTGCAAACCTGGCGCGCCTCGATCATTCCGTTGGTGGCGGTGCCGGTTTCGTTGATCGGTACGTTTGCGGTGATGCACCTGTTCGGCTTCTCGCTGAACGCCCTCTCGCTGTTCGGCCTGGTATTGGCCATCGGTATCGTGGTGGACGACGCCATCGTGGTGGTGGAAAACGTCGAGCGAAACATCGAGCTTGGGCTAACGCCTGTCGAAGCCACCAAGCGCGCCATGCGTGAAGTAACCGGCCCGATCATCGCCACGGCACTGGTGTTGTGTGCGGTGTTTATCCCGGCAGCGTTTATCTCAGGGTTGACCGGGCAGTTCTACAAACAGTTCGCCCTGACCATCGCGATTTCGACCGTGATCTCGGCCTTCAACTCGCTGACCCTGTCGCCAGCATTGGCTGCGGTGTTGCTCAAGAGCCACGACGCGCCGAAAGACCGTTTCTCCAAGGTACTGGACAAGATCTTCGGTGGCTGGTTGTTCCGTCCGTTCAACCGCTTCTTTGAAAAGGCCAGTCATGGCTACGTCGGCACGGTAGGCCGGGTTATCCGCAGCAGCGGTATCGCCCTGCTCTTGTACGCTGGCTTGATGGTGTTGACCTTCTTCGGTTTCGCCAATACCCCGACCGGTTTCGTACCTGGCCAGGACAAGCAATACCTGGTGGCCTTCGCACAATTGCCGGATGCCTCGAGCCTGGACCGTACCGAAGACGTGATCAAACGCATGTCCGACCTGGCCCTGAAACAGCCTGGCGTGGAAAGTGCGGTGGCCTTCCCTGGCCTGTCGATCAACGGCTTCACCAACAGCCCGAACGCCGGCATCGTGTTCGTGACCCTGAAACCGTTCGACGAGCGTAAAGACCCAAGCATGTCCGCCGGTGCGATTGCCGGAGCATTGAACGGCAAGTTCGCCGGGATTGAAGAAGCCTACATGGCAATCTTCCCGCCGCCGCCGGTACAAGGCCTGGGCACCATCGGTGGTTTCCGCCTGCAGATCGAAGACCGGGGCAACCTGGGCTACGACGAGCTGTACAAAGAAACCATGAACATCATTACCAAGAGCCACAACGTGCCGGAACTGGCCGCCCTGTTCACCAGCTACACCGTGAACGTGCCGCAGGTCGATGCCGCTATCGACCGTGAAAAAGCCAAGACCCACGGCGTGGCCGTCAGCGACATCTTCGACACCCTGCAGATTTACCTGGGTTCGCTGTATGCCAACGACTTCAACCGCTTCGGTCGTACTTACCAGGTCAACGTTCAGGCCGAGCAACAGTTCCGCCTCGAACCAGACCAGATCGGTCAACTGAAAGTGCGTAACAACAAAGGCGAAATGATCCCGCTGGCGACCTTCATCAAGGTCAGCGACACCTCGGGCCCGGACCGCGTGATGCACTACAACGGCTTCATCACTGCTGAAATCAACGGCGCGGCGGCCCCAGGCTACAGCTCCGGCCAGGCTCAGACGGCCATCGAGAAACTGCTCAAGGAAGAACTTCCGAACGGCATGACCTACGAATGGACCGACCTGACCTACCAGCAGATTCTGTCCGGCAACACTGCGCTGTTCGTGTTCCCGCTCTGCGTACTGCTGGCGTTCCTGGTGCTCGCGGCTCAATACGAAAGCTGGAGCCTGCCACTGGCGGTGATCCTGATCGTACCGATGACCCTGCTGTCGGCCATCACTGGTGTGATTGCTTCGGGAGGCGACAACAACATCTTCACCCAGATCGGCTTGATCGTACTGGTGGGGCTTGCCTGTAAGAACGCGATTCTGATCGTCGAGTTTGCCAAGGATAAACAGCAGGAAGGCCTTGGTCCTTTGGCTGCGGTACTCGAAGCGTGCCGTCTGCGTCTGCGGCCGATCCTGATGACCTCTTTCGCGTTCATCATGGGTGTTGTGCCACTGGTTTTCTCCAGCGGTGCCGGTGCCGAAATGCGTCACGCGATGGGTGTGGCGGTGTTCTCCGGGATGCTCGGGGTGACCTTCTTCGGTCTGTTGCTGACGCCAGTGTTCTACGTATTGATTCGTAACTTTGTGGAGCGCGGTGAAGCGCGCAAAGCGGCCAAGGCCCTGAAACTGGAGTCGCAACAATGAGCCTGAAAGCCTTCCTGCCGAGCTTGCTGGTACTGGCCCTGAGTGCCTGTGCCGTCGGCCCGGACTACAAAACCCCTGCCACGGAGCCGGCCAATATCACGGCCGTCACCGATGGCGCCAACGGTCAGAAGAACTATGACCGCTCGCGTTTCGAAGGCATCTGGTGGCAACAGTTTGAAGACCCGACCCTCAACCAGTTGGTGATGCAATCGCTGCAAGGCAACCGTGATCTGCGCGTCGCTTTCGCTCGCTGGAAAGCCGCGCGAGCGATTCGCGATGACGCCAGCAACGATGCGATGCCGACCATCACCAGCCGCGCCAGCAGTGACCTGGCCAAGGGACAAATCCCTGGCCAGACCACCAAACGGGTGAATAGCGAACGCTACGACCTGGGTCTGGACATGGCGTGGGAACTGGACCTTTTCGGCCGGATCCAGCGCAACCTGGAATCCAGCGACGCCGAGCAACAAGCGGCCGAAGCCGATCTGTACCAACTGCAAGTCAGCATGATTGCCGAATTGGTGGACGCCTACGGTCAACTGCGCGGTGCGCAACTGCGGGAAAAGATCGCCCTGGCCAACCTGAATAACCAGCAGGAGTCGAGCAAGATCACCGTCAGCCTGCGTGATGCCGGCGTCGGCGATCAGCTCGACGTGGTCCGCGCCGATGCACGCCTAGCCTCTGTAGAAGCCAGCGTGCCGCAACTGCAGGCCGAACAGGTTCGGCAGAAAAACCGTATCGCCACCCTGTTGGGTGAACGTCCGGACAAGCTGACCGTCGACTTGAGCCCGAAAGATTTGCCAGCCATCGCCAAGGCCCTGCCGATCGGTGATCCGGGTGAACTGCTGCAACGTCGCCCGGACATCCTCAGCGCCGAACGCAAACTGGCCTCCGCCACCGCCCGTATCGGCGTGGCCAAGGCTGATTTGTTCCCACGTGTCAGTCTCAGCGGCTTCCTCGGCTTTACCGCCGGGCGTGGTTCGCAGATCGGTTCCTCGGCAGCCAATGCCTGGGCGCTGGGCCCAAGTATCACTTGGGCTGCATTTGACCTTGGCAGCGTGCGGGCCCGTTTGCGCGGTGCCGACGCTGATGCCGAAGGCGCCCTGGCGACCTACGAGCAACAAGTGCTGCTGGCCCTGGAAGAATCGGAAAACGCTTTCAGCGATTACGGCAAACGTCAGCAACGCTTGATTTCGCTGATTCGTCAGAGCGAGTCCAGCCGCGCCGCTGCCGATCTGGCGGAAATTCGCTACCGCGAAGGCACGGCGGACTTCCTCGTCCTGCTTGATGCCCAGCGTGAACGCCTGGCGGCCGAAGATTCCCAGGCCCAGGCCGAAGTGGATCTGTATCGCGGCATCGTCGCGATCTACAAGGCCCTCGGTGGCGGCTGGCAGCCGGAGACGGTCGCCAGCAAGTAAGCAGATTTTTAAAGAGCTCCTTTGGTTGGCCGCAACCAACCAAATTTTTTGGCCCCGCGTCTCATTCGGTCGCGGGGCTTTTTTTTGCCTTTTCAAAAGCCAGCACATATTCCCTGTGGGAGCGGGCTTGCTCGCGAATACGGTGTGTCAGTTGACATAGATGTTGGCTGACACACCGTATTCGCGAGCAAGCCCGCTCCCACAAGGGGTCTAGTGGTGACCCTCCATCACGGTTACCGTGGCCGTGGTACCCGCACGCAACCGGTTCTTGGCCGCATAGTCCGCATCAATCTGTATCCGCACCGGCACCCGTTGCGCCAGTTTGACCCACGTATAACTGGGGTTGATGCTGGCCAGCAAACGACCGCCAGGGGCGTTTTCCCGGTCGGCGATGGCGAACGCAATGCTCTGCACCGTACCGCCAAAGGTTTCGCCGCTCATCAACTCGATCCGGACCCGGTCGCCCTCCTCGATTCGCGGCAATTTGGTTTCTTCGAAGTAGCCGCTGACGTAAAACGAATCGCTGTCCACCAACGCCAATAACGCGCCACCAGCCGTGGCGTAGTCGCCCTGGCGGGTCAAAAGGTTGGTGACATAGCCACTGACCGGCGCTTCGACGCGAGTGCGCTGCAAATCGAGTTCGGCCTGGGTCAACGCAGCGATCGCCAGTTGCACATTTGCCTGTGCCAGCCCGAGGTTGGCCTGGTTGCGCAACAACTCGGCCTGGGCCACGGCGACTTCGGTGCTGGATTTTTCCCATTCCTCACCGGAAATCGCGAACCCCAGTTTTAACTTGCGTCGCCGCTGCTCTTCGCTCTGACGCTGTTTGAGCAAGGCTTCACTGGAGACAATCGAAGCCTGTGATTGGCCGAGGGTCGCTTTCGACACTTCCACGGAACGCTTGGCCCGCTCCACCGCCAGGCTGTAGCGCGCCGGATCGATTTCCAGCAATAACTGGCCTTTCTCCACATGCTGGTTGTCCTGCACACCCAGGCTGACGATGCGCCCCGCCACGTCGGCCGACAACGTCACCACATCCGCACGCACCCGTGCGTCCCGGGTCCAGGGCGCGCGGGTGTAATGTTCCCAAGCGAACCAGCCAAGGATGAACGCCAGCAATACCACCGCGACAGTCGCGAGTCGGGCAAGGATCTTCTTCAAGGCATCAGGCTCCCATGACCAGAATCAGCGTGGCGCAAACGCAGGCATACAACGCCCCTTCGAACAGCGCTTCATGCCAGACGAAACGCAACACACCCAAGCGCCGCAGCAACCAGTCCAACAGCAGGAAAATCGGCAAGGCCAGCAACAGGGCCTGGGCAATCGGCGGCAGATAGACCCCGCCTACTTCCAGATCAATGGGCAAGGGCCGGTACTCCTTGTGCGTCTACAGGTTGAAAGTAATCTCGGTAGCGCTGCAGAAACGACACCACGATCAGCAACGCTACGCGCATGCGGAACACCGACCACAGGTGTTCATGGACGTCCACATGCAGGTCATCCATTTCATCGCCCAAGACCCGCAAGATGCTCAACAGTCGCTCAAGATCAATCCCGGGCCGCCCGGCGACCAACCTTGCGGTATCACGGACCGCGCCCAATAAGCGATTTTGTTGATCGGTACTGAGCAAGGTGTTGCCCTGCCCTTGCTGCCTGAGCTGATTCAACGCCACACCCAGCGCCATGCAGCCGAGGCTGACTTCGAACAGCTCGCGGGACCGCCGGTCCTCAATCGCCGGCAACAAACCGAGCATCATGGTCAGGCGATCGACCATGCGGCTTTCAAAGGTAAACTGCTGCTCGTCGGTGGCCGGCGTCTTCATCAAGGCGTAGACCTGCTCGCAGTTCTCATTGAACAACCGGCGCATCCGCAACACCGGTCTGAACGGGAAGATCAGCGCATAGACGCTCAACGCGAGGACAGTGGCGCAGGTATAAGCGCCGGCAAACTCGAACCACTGGATCGCAGTGTTCTGGCCGCTCCCGATGTTTTGCGGCCCCAACAGCAGAAACGTGGACAGTCCTAGACCAATCGCGGTGCCGGTGGTGGCCGGCGTGGTCAGGCCGACCGCCACGGCGTATAGCAATGGGGCTAACAGCAACGCGAGCAATTCGAAGTTACTGATCATCGGAAACAGCAGAAACAGATAGAGCGCCGACGCCACTAATGCCAATAACAGGCCTCTCGCATACGCTTGGGCGGCTAGCAGCGGGCGCGGGAATGTCGCCATCAGCGAGCACAGAATCCCCACCAGCACCATCCCGCCACGGGCGCCGTCCCAGCCCGTTTCGATCCAGATCAGGCCCGCGACCACCAAAGCAGTAAAGGCGCGGATGGCATTCATCGCTGCCAAGGTGAAATCCAGGTGCAGCGGATTTTCCTGGCCGCGAAACATGCAGCTCGCTTCGCGCCCATCCTGTATCGCGTCGCTCAACTCGAGAATCTGCTCCAGTTGCTGCAACATCCGCGCTTGCTCCCACCGCAGTGCCCAGGCCAGAGAGCGCAAAGTGGCGGTCATGGTTTCGGTCAGTTGTTCGGCCTTATAAGCCTGGTTATCGAACCGTTGTTGCAACGCGACGAAATGCTGGCGAGCTTCGGGCGACAGCGAGCGTCCCTGCACCGCCAGTTCATCGAGAAAGGCCAGCTCTTCGGCACGCAACGCCTGTATGTCCGCGGGCAATGCGCCTTGCCAGCGCTCGGCCAATAACTCCCGCTGGTGACGCAACGCCGTGAGCCGTGAGGTCAGCAATACCAATTGATTGCCCAGCAACTGCACCAGGCTATTGGCACTGCGCAGTCGTGGCGCATCGAAGTACAAATGCCTGCGCAACCCTTCCAGCGCGCTGATCTCGCCCAGCAGTTGCATCTGTCGACGATGGAAATCGGCTTCGCTTTCCTCAGTACGAATCACCGCTGCGGCGTGGGTCGCCAGCAGCTTGATCACCTGATCGACCTTGGCGAAATAGTTGCGAGCCACCGTCTCCGGCCGCGCAGTCAGCAGGCTGACGACGCACACGCAAGCGACGGCCAACAAGGTTTCGGTCACCCGCGTTACCGCGAGCAAGAATGTGCCGTCCTGGTCCGGCACCGACAGCAACGCGACCACCACCGCGGTATAACCGCTGAGCACAAACGCCTGGGAACTGGTGTAGCGCAACAAGGTGCCGCCAGCGGTACACAGCGCCAGCCACAAGGCCAGGGTAATAATGAAAGGCAACGGCGCCTGAGGGAAAATCGCCATGATCAGCACCGCGACCGCCGCCCCCATGGTCGTGCCGATCACCTGGCCGAAGCTTCGGGCCAAGGCCATGCCGCCCAACGGCTGACTGACAATGACCACCGCCATGATCGACCACTTGGGTTGGTCGAGGTCGAACACAAATGCCAGGTACAACGTCAGCAACCCGGCCGCGATGGTTCTCAGGGCAAACAGCAATACCCCTTGGCCTGGGTTGAGCATCATCCTGAAGTATTGAAGCAGCGGTTGCATGGGCGCACTCATCGAGTCATCTCAAGCAAGCGTAGTCACTGCATCAGGACCTCGACAGGTTTCAAAGTCGACAGGAGTCGTAGGCAATTTCGCTGATGACGCACCAGCTTCCGATAGACGCGCTCGATAACCCCGTCAACCATAGCAATTGGACAGAAACGCCCTCGCCCCCTAGGCTTGAATCGCTGCGAAAGCGTCTATGAATAAGCCTTACCCATGATCGTGCGTCCCAAGCCGAACCTGATCGGCATCCTGTTTTCCCTCAAAGGCTCGATTGCCAAGCGCATTGCCTTGCGCAGTCTTTTAGTGACCCTGCTCGCCTCGGTGATTGTGCTGGTGGAAACCTGGCACCCGGACTCCTTCTCCAAGGTCAGCGCCACGCCGTTCACGCTGTTGGGTTTGTCGCTGTCGATCTTCATGAGCTTTCGCAACAACGCCTGCTATGACCGTTGGTGGGAGGGTCGCAAGCAATTGGGCCAGTTGATCATCGAGGTGCGCTCGCTGATCCGCCAGACCCAAGGCTTGATGGACGCCGATGAACGCGAACTGCTGTTGCGTGAACTCTGCGGCTTCGCCCATGGACTGGTTGCCAGACTGCGCTTTGAAAGTGAACGGCAAGCCGTCGCACCCTGGACACCCGACCCCATCGATCATCAACACCCGAACATTCCCGACGCTTTGTTGCAGCGGATCGGCGCGCGCTGCTCGGAGCTCGCCGAGCTCGGCCGCATCAGCGAATGGCGCTACACCCAACTCGAGGCGCGGCTGGTCAGCCTAAGCCAGGTCCAGGCCAGTTGCGAGCGGATCAAAAGCACGCCACTGCCCTTCCCTTACACCTTGCTGCTGCACCGCACCATTTACCTGTTTTGCATCTTGTTGCCGTTTGCCATGGCCGAACCGCTGGGCTGGCTGACGCCGGTGTTTACCGCCATCGTCAGTTACACCTTTTTCGGCCTCGACGAGATCGGCGACGACCTCGAAGACCCGTTCGGCTTCGATGAAAACGATTTACCGTGTAACGCGATATTGCGCACGCTGGAGCGCGAAGTGCTGGCCGCGTTGGGCCAAACCGATTTGCCGCCGGCCCTGGAACCCGTCGAGTACGTTTTGAACTGAGTCAGGGTTTGACTCATCGCCGCGCCTGACCGAAGCTGACGGCTTTGCAAAAGCTCGCCAGCTCCCGGATCCGTGCATGCCCCAGTCCCGCCGCTACCTGCTTATCAGCCTCTGCGTCCTGTTTGCCGTTGCCCTCGCCTGGTTTTTCCTGCGCAGTACCACGCCCGTGGTGCCGGAGGCGATCAAACATGGCTACAGCGAAGCGTTGGCCCAGGCGCGCGCCGGTCAACCGGGTGCGGCACGGGTGCTCTACCAGCAATTGGGCCGTCCTGACTTGTCGGCCAAACGTCGCATCTGGCTGCTCGCCGAACTGCCGAACTACCCCAGCCCGCAAGCCCTGAAACTGGCCGGCGCCGACTTGCAGAACGCTTCGGTGGATGTGCGGATCGCAGCGATCAAAAGCGTGGTCGGCCTGGTTCCCGGCGGCCAGCGCAGCCTGTTGCTCGGCCCCTTGCTCGATGACAGTGAGCAGACGGCGCGCTTTACCGCCGTCAACGCGCTGTTGGGTTTGTCGCCGGATGACCTGGGCTTGTATTTCGCGCCGTTGCAGCAAGCCATCGATGCCTGGGAACAGGTCCTCAAGGACGAGCCCGAAAGCGCCAATAATCACTACCAACTGGCGCGACTGTATTTGCACAATGCCGAGTTGAAAGAAGCGCAACTTTCGCTGGAGCGCACCTTGCAGCTTGACCCCGGCAACCTGCCTGCGCTGGTGATGCAAATCGAAGTGCTGGACAAGCAAGGCCAAAGCGATGCCGCTCGCCAGTTGTTGGCCAAACAGCTGAAGGCCCAGCCGGATTCTGCCTACCTGCAACATGCGCTCGGACTCTGGTTGCTGCACCACGGGCAGAGTGAATTCGCCGTGCTCGGACTCTCGAAAGCGGTTGAGCTGGAGCCGGACAACAAGGAATACCGCTACGACCTGGCCACCACGCTGCACAGCGAGGAAGAACTCGAAGCTGCACAGAAACAGCTGCAGGAAATCGTCCAACGCCACCCCGCCGACCGCAAGGCGCGGGTGTTGCTGATCAATTACTGGACGGAAAGTGGACAGTTGCAAAACGTGCAGATTCTGCTGGCGCAGCTCGAACAAATGAACCCGGATGATCCGGCGTTGCAGCAGGGTCTCTAAAAGATAGCAGGCGCCTACACACGTATCGCGGTCGAACCCTACCTCTGTAGGAGCTGCCGAAGGCTGCGATCTTTTGCTTTTTTTCGCACAAGAACAGCACACAAACAGAAAAGGTTGAACCGTCGTCTCGGCCAAGGGTCAAGAGAAACAGGCAGTCAATTCAGGCACTTCAGGCCTGCTGCCTCGCTTCCCCTAGTCATGAGAGGGCTTTTTTTGTCTACATCTAACGAGTTGTTCAGTGCAAAAGCCGCCACCGGCATCGAAGGTCTGGATGACATCCTGGCCGGTGGGTTGTCCCGCGGACATGTGTTCCTGCTGGAGGGTGAGCCCGGAACCGGTAAAACCACCGTCGCATTGCATTTTCTTCTTGCCGGCGCCCGAGCCGGCGAGCGCTCGTTGTACATCACCCTGTCAGAAACCGAACGGGAGCTGCGCCAAGGCGCGTTGTCCCACGGTTGGGAGCTGGATGAAAACATCCATATCTTTGAGCTGACGCCCCCGGAAAGCCTGCTCAACGCCGAGCACCAGCAAAGTCTGCTGTACTCATCGGACCTGGAACTGGGCGAAGCGACCAAACAGATTTTCGAAGTGGTCGAACGGGTCAAGCCGACCCGCGTGGTGCTCGACAGCCTTTCGGAAATTCGCCTGCTGGCCCAAAGCTCATTGCGCTATCGCCGACAAATCCTCGCCATCAAGCACTACTTCGTGCGCTATGACGCCACCGTGGTGCTGCTCGATGACTTGACCACCGAGTCCCTAGACAAGACCGTGCACAGCGTCGCCCACGGGGTGATTCGCCTTGAAGAACTGACTCCGAACTACGGCGCCGAACGCCGACGCATTCGCGTGGTGAAGTATCGCGGGCAGAAATACCGCGGCGGCTACCATGACTTCACCATCATGGGCGACGGTATCCACGTGTTCCCGCGTCTTGTCGCGGCCGAACACCGTGGCGGCTACGTGCGCCAGCAATTGACCAGTGGCATCAAGGAAATGGACGCCCTGCTCGGCGGCGGTATCGAGACCGGCTCCAGCACATTGATTCTCGGCCCGGCCGGTACCGGCAAATCACTGATCTCGATGATCTTCGCCGCTGCGGCCGTCGCCCGCGGCGAGAAAGCCGCTCTGTTTATATTCGACGAAGAACTGGGCTTGCTGTTTGAGCGCATGAAAAACATGGGCATCGACCTTCAGGCGCTGCAAGACACCGGCAACCTGTTGATCGAGCAAGTGGACGCGGCTGAATTGTCCCCCGGCGAGTTTTCCCACCGGGTTCGCCGCTGCGTCGATGAGCGCAATATCAAGACCGTGGTCATCGACAGCATCAACGGCTATCAAGCCGCGATGCCCGAGGAAAACGCGCTGGTGCTGCACATGCACGAGTTGCTGCTGTACCTCAATCGCCGAGGCGCAGCGACGTTCATGACCGTTGCCCAACACGGGCTGGTCGGCGACATGCAGGCGCCGGTGGACATCACCTACCTGGCTGACACGGTCATTTTGCTGCGCTACTTCGAAGCCTTGGGCAAAGTGCGCCGGGCCATCTCTATCATCAAGAAACGTACCGGCAGCCATGAATCAACCATCCGCGAATACCGCATCAGCGGCCAGGGCATGACCATCGGCGAACCGTTGGACGCCTTCCAAGGTGTGTTGCGTGGCGTGCCGACCTACCTGGGCGCAAGCAATCCGCTGCTCAAGGACGACAAGCAATGACTGCGCTGGCGGCGACCTCCGAGCGCGCGATCATTCTCGCGCCGCTGGGGCGCGACAGCCAGATTGCACTGATGATGCTCAATGAGGCGGGCTATGACGGTGTAATCAGCCGCGACCTGCCGGGTTTGTGCAGCGAACTCGAGAAAGGCGCCGGCCTGTTGCTGATCTCTTCCGAGGCATTACTCGGCGGCGATCTGGAGCCGTTGCTTGGCTTGATTGAACAACAACCGGCCTGGTCAGATTTGCCGATTGTGTTGCTGACGTACCACGGCGGCCCGGAACAGAACCCCGCATCCCGTTATGGCCCGCAACTGGGAAACGTGACCTTTCTTGAGCGCCCGTTCCATCCGGTGACGCTGATCAGTCTGGTGACCACCGCGTTGCGCGGGCGCCGACGACAGTACGAAGCCAGGGACCGGCTGATCGATCTGAGCCAAAGCGAACTGCGGCTGCAAAACACGCTGGAAACCCTCGAACAGCAGGTCGAGGAGCGCACCGCTGAGTTACGCAATAACGAAGAAGCGCTGCGCCAGTCACAGAAAATGGAAGCCGTTGGCCAGTTGACCGGCGGCATCGCTCACGACTTCAACAACATGCTGACCGGGATCATCGGCAGCCTGGAATTGCTGCGCCGACGCCTGGCTCGCGGGCGCACCGAGGACCTCGACAGCCTGATTGACCTGGGCGTGACCTCGGCCAACCGTGCGGCGGGCCTGACTCACCGCTTGCTGGCGTTTTCCCGACGCCAGTCGCTGGACTCCAAACCGGTGGCGATGAACACCCTGGTGACGTCGATGGGTGAACTGCTGGAACGCAGCATCAACGAAAGTATTCAGTTGGACATGCAGTTGAGCGAGCAACTGTGGGTCGCCGAAGCCGACCCCAATCAACTGGAAAGCGCCCTGCTCAACCTTGTGCTGAATGCCCGCGACGCGATGCCGAACGGCGGCAAGTTGGTGGTGAAATCCTTCAATCAGCACTTGGACACCGGTTTTACCGAGGCCCACGGTAATCTCCAACCCGGGGACTACGTGGTGCTGAGCGTCACTGACACTGGCTGCGGCATGCCGCAAAGCACCATCAGCCGGGCGTTTGATCCGTTTTTTACCACCAAGCCCATCGGCCAGGGCACCGGGCTCGGATTGTCGATGATTTACGGGTTCAGTAAACAGTCCCGAGGCCATGTCACCATCAACAGCGAGGTCGACCGGGGCACCACCGTTAACCTGTACCTGCCGCGTTACAGCGGCAACCTGGCGCAGGATCCCATGATGGAAGTCCAGCAGACGCCTTACGCCCAGGACGGCGAAACGGTGCTGATCGTCGAGGACGATCCGGCGGTGCGGGTGTTGGTGAGTGCGGTGTTGAGCGAGTTGGGCTATGCGTTTGTAGAGGCCGGGGATGCGGACAGTGCAGTGCCGATTCTCGATTCCGCCCAGCGCATCGACTTGCTGATCAGTGATGTCGGGTTGCCAGGGATGAATGGCCGGCAGCTCGCGGAAATCGGCCGGCAGTACCGGCCGGATCTCAAGGTCTTGTTCATTACCGGGTATGCCGAGCACGCAGCGGTGCGCGGTGGTTTCCTCGACCCGGGCATGCAGATGATCACCAAGCCGTTTACCTTCGATCTGTTGACGGCGAAGGTGCGGGAAATGATCCGGATCTAAAGAACACCCTGCCCTGTAGGAGCTGCCGAAGGCTGCGATCTTTTGATCTTGAAAGAAAAGTCAAAAGATCGCAGCCTTCGGCAGCTCCTACGACGGCAAGAGCGTTTAGGACAGCATCTGCTGCATCAATTCCTGCAACACATCCAGATCGAACGGCTTGCCCAGGATCGGCGCCTTGCGGGTGATCGGGCTGTCGGTCTCGCGGATTTCCTGCGGATAACCGCTGATGAAAATCACTTTGAGCTCCGGTCGGAGCTTGACCGCCGGTTCGGCGATCTGCACGCCGGAAATCCCGCCAGGCAGGCGGAAGTCAGTGATCATCATGTCCAGGTGCGGTTTGCTGGCAAGGATCTCGAAGGCTTGCTCGCCGTTTTCGGCCTGCAAGACCCGATAACCCTCGCCCGACAGATAGGCAGACAACACCATCAAAATCGAGGGATCGTCCTCGACAATGAGTACTACATCTTGCGCATCTTCACTCATGGGAAGCCTTTGTTCGGTCAATTGCTGCTGATACGACCGTGAGGTCGTTCAGAGGTTGCGTTTATCTGGCTGCTTTCCTACAACGGCAGACAAACGCGAAATAAGGCGCCTTCGTTGATTTTGCTCTCGACGACGATGGATCCGCCATGGGCGGCAACGATTTGTTCGGAAATAAACAGTCCCAACCCAAGTCCCGCGACCACGGTCTTGGCGGAAACCCGTTCGAACTGTTGAAAAATACGCTTCTGGTTTTCTTCACTGATGCCAATGCCACGGTCCTGAACCTCGACCCGGGCCTGACCCTCGTGACTGTACACCCGCACGTCGATCGGACCTTTGCCGCCATAACGCAAGGCGTTGGTCAGCAGGTTTGAGATCACCTGCTCGATGCGGAACTCGTCCCACGGCCCTTCTACCGGCGCGTCGGCGGTAAACGTCACCGTAGACTCGGCGGCATCGAATTGTGGTGCAAAGTTTTGCAGCAGGTTGGCCACCAGTTTCACCAGGTCGAAACGGCTCGGCCGGATCGACAGCTTGCCGGTACGAATGCGCGACACATCGAGCATGTCTTCGATCAGCCGGATCAGGCTTTTGATCTGGCGTTCATCCCGTTCGACCATGGCGTGCATCTTGTCCAGGGTGAACGCGGAGGCGTTGTCCCGGGCCAGATGCATCTTGCGCAACTGGGTTTCGAGGATCAGGCCGTTGAGTGGTGTACGCACTTCGTGGGCGACGATGGACATGAAGTCATCGCGCATACGCACCGCTTGCTCCAGTTCATTCTGGGTGGCCTGCAATTTCTTCAGCAGCGCCTCCTGTTCGCGGCGGCTCTGCTCCAGCGCTTCGACCTGTTGCTTCATGGCCTTGCTCTGGCGATACAGGTCGACGAACACATTGACCTTGCTCTTGACCGCGTGGATATCCAGCGGCTTGTGCAAGAAGTCCACGGCGCCACTTTCGTAGCCTTTGAACGCGTAGTTCAACTCACGCCCGGCGGCACTGACAAACACGATCGGGATGTTCTTGGTCTTTTCCGTACCACGCATCAATTCGGCCAGTTCGAAGCCGTTCATGCCCGGCATCTGCACGTCGAGAATGGCCATGGCAAATTCGTGTTGCAGCAGCAGCGACAAGGCCTCGTCGGCCGACAGCGCTTTATAGACCATGCGATCTTCACGCTTGATCAGCGCTTCTAGGGCCAGCAGGTTTTCCGGCAGATCGTCGACGATCAGCAGTTTGGCTTGGATGTTACTCAGCATGCTATTCGTTCCAGCTCGACAAGCAGACGGCCGATGCCGCGTATAGGGAGAATGTGGTCAGGTTGATGCAGGTCCAGCGCCGCCTGGGGCATGGTTGAAACCTGGGCTTCGTCCGGGTCTTGCACGACCGTAAATCCGCCACGGTGCTTGACCTGGGCCAGCCCGCTGGCGCCATCACGGTTGGCGCCGGTCAGCAGCACGGCGGCCAGCGCCGACCCGTAGGCGTCGGCAGCAGATTCAAAGAGAAAATCGATGGACGGCCGCGAATAGTGCACGCGCTCTTCCAGGCTCAACGAGAAACTGCGGTCCTGCTCCACCGAGAGGTGATAGCCCGGCGCGGCGAAATACAGGGTTCCGGCCTCGACCAGCGTCTTGTCGACCGCCTCCAGTACCGGCAGCGCCACACGCCGGGCAAACACCTCGGCCAGTTGGCTGCGGCGTTCGTCAGGCAAATGCAGCACCACAATGATCGGCAGCACAAAGCCTTCGCGCAGCGGGCTGAGGATGTTCAGCAGCGCCTCGACTCCACCGGCCGAAGCGCCAATCACGATAGCCTCTACGGTCGGCAAACCGGCTTCGTTGTTCATGATTTACGGTAGATCCGTTCTTGTTTGACCAAAGGCTCGAACTGCTTGCCGAATGCCGAGAAGTCCGGGGTTTCCTTGCTGCCCAACACCAGGAAGCCACGATGGCACAGGGATTCATGAAACAACCCAAATGCACGATCCTGAAGCTTTTTATTGAAGTAAATCATCACATTACGGCACGAAATCAATTGAGTTTCTGAAAAGACACTGTCGGTTGCCAGGCTGTGGTCGGCGAACGTCACGTTTTCGCACAGGGTCTTGTCGAAAATCGCGTAACCGTACGCTGCCGTGTAGTACTCGGCGAACGAGCGCTGGCCACCGGCCTGCTGATAGTTGGAAGTGTAGGCGCGGACGTTCTCCATGGAGAAAATCCCCTGCTTGGCCTTCTCCAGCGAACGCGGATTGATGTCGGTGGCGTAGATGATCGTGCGATCGAGCAAACCTTCTTCACGCAACAGGATCGCCATCGAATAGACCTCTTCGCCGGTGCTGCACCCGGCGATCCAGATCTTGATCGACGGATAGGTCTTGAGCAGCGGCACGACTTCCTGACGGATCGCCAGGAAGTGCGACGGATCACGGAACATCTCGCTGACCGGAATCGTCAGCAATTGCAGCAGTTGCATGAACGCGGTCGGGTCGTGCAGGACCTTTTCCTGCAACGCCGAGATGGTCGCGCATTCGAATTGAGCCAACGCATGTGCGACCCGGCGCTTGATCGACGCGCCAGAGTAGTCACGAAAGTCATAGCTGTATTTGAGGTAGATCGCCTCGATCAGCAGCCGCAATTCGATTTCGGTATTCTTTTCCACTAAAAGCTTTCCACTAAATGCTTTCCTTTAGATGCGTTCCATCTTCGGCAACCACACGCGAATCAGCGAGAACAGGCGATCCAGGTCGATCGGCTTGGCCAGGTAATCGTTGGAACCCGCCGCCAGGCAGCGTTCCTGATCGTCCTTCATGGCCTTGGCCGTTACCGCGATGATGGGCAGTTTGCGCCAGCGCGGATCCTGGCGGATCAAGGTCGTGGCCTCGAAACCGTCCATCTCCGGCATCATCACATCCATCAGCACCAGGTCGATGTCCTCGACTTCATTCAGTTTTTCAATCGCTTCCCGACCGTTACGACCGATCACCACGACTGCGCCTTTTTGTTCCAGTGCACTGGTCAGGGCGAAGATGTTGCGCACATCGTCGTCCACCAGCAGCACCTTGCGGCCCTCGAAGACCTTGTCGCGACTGCGCGCGGTCTTGAGCATCTTCTGCCGCTCATGGGACAACTGGGATTCGACTTTGTGCAGAAAGAGTGTCACCTCATCCAGCAGTCGTTCTGGCGAGCGGGCGCCCTTGATGATGATCGAGCGCGAATACTTGCGCAGCTCGGCTTCTTCATCCCGGGTCAGGTTGCGCCCGGTGTAGACAATCACCGGCGGGAACGAGCAGATGTCTTCGGTGGACATGCGCTTGAGCAGATCGTTGCCGAGCATGTCCGGCAGTTTCAGGTCGATGATCATGCAATCGAAAATCGTCGTGCGCAGCAGGTCCAGGGCTTCCTGGGCGAAACCAACCGCGGTGATCTCGATGTCTTCGTCGCCGATCAGACGGGCAATGCTGTCGCGCTGCAAGTCATCGTCTTCCACCAGCAAGACCTTTTTGACCTTCTGGGTCAGCTTGGCCTCGAGGCGGGCGAACACGTCCTTGAGCTCTTCGCGGGTGGTCGGCTTGACCGCATAACCGATGGCGCCCATGTGCATCGCGGCTTCGACCCGGTCTTCGACCGAGATCACGTGAACCGGAATGTGGCGGGTTTCGGCGTGTTCCTTCAGGCGCTGCAACACCGTCAGCCCGGAATGATCCGGCAGGCGCATGTCCAGCAGAATGGCGTCGGGGATGAATTCCCTGGCCAGGTCATAACCTTCGTCGGCACCGTGGGCCACCAGGCACTGATAACCCAGCTCATGGGCGAGGTCGTAGAGGATGTGGGCGAAATTCACCTCATCTTCCACCACCAGAATGCAGCGCGTGGCGAACGGCGCCTTGGTGCGGTCGTCGTTGAAACTCGGGATGTCGACTTCAGCGATCAACGGCACCGGAGCGGCCACCGGGGCGCTAGGCGCGTAGACCACCGGCGTCGCGCGCATCGGTTCAACCGGCTCATCGCCGGGTTCGACGTACTGCTGCGGCAACACCAGGGTGAACGCGCTGCCCTGCCCCGGCTCGCTGGTGACACTGATCGAACCGCCGAGCAGATTCGCCAGGTCGCGGGAAATCGACAGGCCCAACCCCGTGCCGCCATAACGGCGATTGGTGGTGCCGTCGGCCTGACGGAACGCTTCGAAGATGCTTTCCTGCTGATCAGGGGCAATGCCGATCCCGGAATCGCGCACGATGAAGGCGATCCCGTCGCCCGGCTGACTGGCCACGGTCAGGCTGACGCTGCCTTTTTCGGTGAACTTCACTGCGTTCGACAGCAGGTTCTTGATCACCTGCTCCAGGCGTTGGCGGTCGGTGTAGATCATCATCGGCGAGCCGGGCTGCAACTCGATCTGGAAGTCCAGATTCTTGTCCGTGGCCATCGGCTGGAACATCCCGCGCAAACCGTCCACCAAGCGCGCGACGCTGGTGTTTTCCGGGCGCATGTCCAGTTTGCCGGCCTCGACTTTGGAGATGTCGAGAATGTCGTTGATCAGGTTGAGCAAGTCGTTACCGGCCGAATAGATCGACTCGGCGAACTTGACCTGTTCGGCAGTGAGGTTGTCCTGCGGGTTTTCCGCCAACAGCTTGGCCAGGATCAGCGAACTGTTCAGCGGCGTGCGCAGTTCATGGGACATGTTGGCCAGGAATTCGGACTTGTACTTGCTGGAGCGCTGCAATTCTTCGGCGCGGTCTTCCAGCTGTATCTGCACCTGATTGAGCTCGGTGTTCTTCTGGTCCATGGCATCGCGCTGATCGGCGAGGATCTGCGCCTGTTCGGCCAGTTGCTCGTTGGTCTGCTCCAGCTCCACTTGCTGGGTTTCCAGGTGCGCCTGGGACTCCTTGAGAATTCGCGACTGTTCTTCCAACTCTTCGTTGGCGGTCTTGAGTTCTTCCTGCTGGACCTGGAGTTCTTCGTTGAGCTGCTGGGTTTCGGCCAATACTTCCTGCAAGCGTTGACGGTAGCGAGCAGCTTCGATCGAGGTGCCGATGTTGCCGGCAATCAGCTCGAGCAGCTCGATGTCACGCTCGTCCAATGGGCGCAGGAAACCCAGTTCGATCACGCCATTGACCCGGTCATCGTCGCTGGTCGGCACCACCAGCACACTGTGCGGCAAGCCTTCGCCCAGGCCGGAGCTGACCTTGAAGTAATCGGCGGGTACGTCGTCCAGGCGAATCAGCCGGCCCTGTTTGACCGCTTGGCCGACAATCCCTTCGCCGTCATAGATCGACTGTTCCTGTGCTTCCTGCTCGCGGGACAAGCCGTAAGACGCCACGCGCTTGAGGCCGCCATGTTCTTCGCGCACATAAATGGCCGCCACGGCGGTGCCCAGGTATTGCGCGCAGAATTGCAGGATGTTGCGTCCCAGCAAGTTAAGGGTCAGTTGCCCCAGCACTTGCTCAGCCAATTCGGTCTGGCCACTGCGCAGCCAGCCTTGTTTCTCCAGGCGCGCGGCGCTGGCCTGCTGGGCCGCCATGTTGGCGCTGTAGTTCTGGGAGAGATTCAGCAAATCGCGACGGCCAATGTAGGCCAGTAAGCCACTGATACCTGCCACGAACAGCAGGTACAGGGTGATGCTCCAGATCGTGGTGCGGCGCACTTCTTCGTTGCGCGTGGTGCGCAACTGTTGCTCCATATCGATCACATCCTGGAACTGGGCACGGATTTCATCGGTCAGGCGCTTGCCACGCCCGGCCTTGACCGCGCCGCGATAGTCGCCGCTGGATTTCTGCAAATCGATCATCGATTGCGCGTAGGTGGCCCATTCGGTTTGCAGGGCCTGAAGCCGGCGTAAACGGTCGGTCTGCACCGGGTTGTCGGCGGTCAGTTCGAGCAAGGTATTGAGGGCGACCGCGATTCTCGGCCTGGCCGTTTCATACGGGTCCAGGAAGTGCTCGTCGCCGCTGAGCAGGAAACCGCGCATCCCGGTTTCCAGATCGACTGTCAGCTTCACCGCTTCATTGGCGTTATTGATCACCCGGTCGGTGTGCTCCACCCACTGGATGACCGACAACAGGTACGTGATCAGCGCTACAAAGAAAACCGCGCTGATTGCACCTACGCCAAGCGGCAAGCTGACGTTGCGGCTCAGGAGTTTACGGAAGCGTTGCTCGTCAACCGAAGACGCAGAGGTCATGGGGAAGGCCTTGTCGAACTGTTGAAAACCAAGGAGTTTGCCCCAAAACCGCCCCATTGATCTAATTTTCTGACTGCTTTGTTAGCAAATTCCAGCAATTAACTGCTCTTGATCAATGCCGCGCGTTATCCTTGCCTATTGTTGTACAGCGATTGTTTTTTGTATCGGGTCGGGAACTTGTCGGGGTCTTGCATTTACTCAAGCAAGAGACCGGCGATTTCGATCGACCGCCGACCCGTAAATCCACCATTGAGAGCCCCTACTATGTCCTCCAACGCGTCCATCATTCTTGTCGTCGAAGACGATGCCATCGTGCGCATGCTGATCGTCGATGTGCTGGAGGAACTTGAATTCAAGGTTCTCGAAGCAGATGGCAGCGAGCAAGCCCTGGAGTTTCTCAATGACGAAGATCAGTACATTGACCTGATGATGACCGACGTCGGCCTGCCGGTGATGGATGGTCGTGAACTGGCGACCCAGGCGCGGATGCTGCGCCCCGAACTGCCGATCCTGTTTGCCAGCGGCTACGCCGAAAGCATCGACGTGCCGGCGGGCATGCAGGTGATTGGCAAACCGTTCTCGATTGACCAGTTGCGCGATAAAGTAAAACAAATGCTCAACCCGTAATACGCGCTTGAAGGCCTCTCCAGTAATATCACAGGAGGGGCTTTTATCATCAAAGACTATTAAACCCGCAACAACCAACCCTCGCTGATCAGCCCCCTCGAAACACATACTCACAGACACACACTTGCGACACTGTCGACATTAAAAGACCATAATCCTGCCAAAGAACATCAGCCTCTGTGCGCACTTAGACAAATGAGCGCCCCTCATCAGCCTTAATTCAAATTCCTGCCCTTATCAATCAAATGAAAGGATTCATTGATGCCACAAGTCACCTGTCACACGGTAAAAAAACTACAGCAAACAACCATTGACGCCGACCACATCGCCATTGAACTCAATCGACAATCGGCTGACCACGTGGATAAAGCCGCCGTCATCGAGGCTATTCAAACCTATTCAAAGTTTGGAATGAATTACCTCAAGGCTTACATCTCCTGCCATCCAGAATCCAGTTTCAGCCTGGCCTACGAACCCGCACAGAGCATGCTCGCCGAGACCATGCAGACCCGCGCGTTTATTGAGTTGCGACACCGCTATGACGTGGACTCCCGCCATGTCTTTGCCGTTTATGACGATGGTCTTTTATGCGCTTTGATTCCAAACTGGCACCCCGACGAAGGCAACTCTGAACTGGAGATCGATCTAAACCTCGACGCCGAAGAATTTTCCGACTTCAAGAATGATATGTATGCTATTGCCGGGCTCGCTGCTATGACAGGTGGCGCGGTTTATTCCAATAATTACGTTAAAGTCGAACAATGGCTTAAATTCCATGACTACTATGTTCCCAGCAACGAAGCTGAGACACTCAACTTATTCAAGTTCTTGTCCATGGCGCCCATTGAAAGTCCACCACTCGGAAACTATTGGGAATTACTCTCGCCCCCTGGGCCGCAGCCTTTCTCCCTGACGGATGCAAACAAGGCCAATATTCGCGAGGTAACCCTTGATCTGGTTAATGGCCCCAATAGATTGCTCCAAACATTAAGCCGAGGCTTGTTGCACTCGAAATCTGCTGACTACATTCGCAACAACGCCGATGCCCTGTTGCAAAAGATGGTGTCGAGCGAAGCAGCCCGGCAATGGTCCCAGGAATATCTTGATGCACTGGGTTGGTATGGCGCACATGAAGGTGAATCTGTCGATGTAGTGCACCTGGACCAGTTGTTGCTCACTGCCCTGCTGCTTGATCAAACAACCTTGATCGACACCCACCTCGCTGAAAAACACATCGCGGGCTATAACCTGTACTCGCCGGATAACGTAGAAAAGTCGCTCCAGAGGGTACGGATCGAGCTTGAGTACCACCTTGTTGCAACGCATCAGTACCCCGACACGCTTGCCCCCTTGATCGCTCACCTGCTATTGGCGGGCAATGCTCCCGAGTTTCTGGTCAAGGATGCGCCGTCTTCGCTGTTGCTGGGTACAGAGCAATGGGTCGACTTCCGGCAAGGCGTGTGTCTGGCAGAACTGAACGCCGCCGGTTCCAGCCGCGTGATGACCTTTCCACAACTCCAGATTCTCGGGCAGATTCAACCAGTCACGCCATCGCAGGAATCGATACACGGATTGATTGCCAGAGAAATCATCATGGACTGGGCCCTGTTGCACGGCGCGATTGATCAGAAAGACCTGGGGGCCCCGGAGAAAACCGCATTCGCAACGGCCCTGAAGGCATTCAGAAGAAACGCTGATCTGCTGGCAGAAGCGGCACAGACACTGGCGAGCCCCATGCCCACTCGCCGTGAAGCGGCTCTCAAAATGCTGCAACACGCCGCTCCCGCCCCTGATTTCCTGCAAAAGGAAGTGCTCTACCTCAAGAAGGGCCGCGGTGAGGACTTTTTCAACGAACCGTTGGCCATGTCCATGCTCGACCTGCATATGTCCAATGACCTTGGCACCCAAGAGTGGGATGTCAGGAAACCGCAGATCAGTGTTTACCAGCGATTCCCGAAACTGCTCTCCAATCTGGCTTCGCCACACGGCGTCTTTGATATCGAATTCAAGCGGGCACATAAACAGCATGAAAACGCAGTGGCCACCACGTTAAAACTGGCCATGGCCGCGCTGCCTCAGCACGACCGAAACAATTTTCAGCGCGGCAAGATCAACGTTTTCACTATTCGCCCTTCGGTTGTGAAGCAAGACAAACGACCGAACTTGCCTGTCCATCCAATCCTGGCCATGCTCCATCCGGACTTTTCAATTCTCCCGAGGCACCCGGACCCGGTAGAGAACCAACGCGACAAGGATGCCGCTACCGGACGATACGGGGTGTTGCTTGGCGTCGAAGTAGATAACCAGTTCTATTGCTACGAACTGTTCACCCTGTACGGGGAATGTCGCAAGAACCAGGAACTGGCAAAGCTGATCATCGACAACAATCTGCTGAACATGCCTTCACGGCTGGCATTCACCGGCAACCTCACCACTTACACTGCGCCGACGACTCTATATGAGTTGCCGCTGAACGTTGAAAGCTATACCCATGGCGTTCAACCGGAGAGCGGCAAGCACAGTAAAGGCGTCATAGAAAGACTGGGGTCGATAGCGGCACCTTCGGTGACGGAGCACTATGCCAGCAGTTATCAAAGTTTCTATTCCCCGCATATTCAGACAATCGCCGATTTTGTGGTGAAACACCGCCCCTTCGTGACCGGGCAAGAGCTGCATGCCGACGCGTGGGGCCAAACTAAATGGGAAGAAGCCATTCAGAAGTCCGACGACAGGCTGGCAACGCTCGTCAACATCATTGTCCCGTTCAAAGCCTGCATCGCGGACCTTTCCTCTGACGACGCTGATCGCAAGCTGGATGCCACCAGCAGTTGCTCGCTGGAAGTCGTAGGGTCGCTGTTCATGGTGGTTGGTGCCGCTGCCAAACTGGCCAGCATCGCGGCCAAATCTGCCTCCACCGCGGCAAAAGCCGCGAACCTGGCACGCGCCGCGTCCGCCTTGGTGATTTCGGCGGTGAACCCGCTGGATGGCGTCCCGGAACTGATCACAGGTGGTTTCAAACTGCTGGGCAAAGGCGCCTGGCGCTTGAGCAAGGCCGGCCAGGAATTGCTTGATTCAGGCACAGATCAACTGCGCAGGCTAATCAACAATCCAACCCGGGAGTTGATTGAAGCAACACGGCACATGGACATGTCGCGCGGCACCTGGAAGGCCATGGGTCAGTCGGGCGAGACCTCCGCATTGTGGGCCGTGCGCAACGTTGACGACTGGTACGCGCTGAACCTGCGGACCGGCAAGCCGTGGGGACCTCGGCTCACCGCGTTGCAACGCTCAAAAATGGCGCTGTCGCGGGTGTGGCTCAAGTTAATGCCGGACAGCTTTGCTTTCTCGTATGTCCGCAAAAGCCTTCCTATTGCACAACAAAAAATCGACACGGCGCTGGCCCAGCTTTTAACGCAAAGCGATCACGTGGAAATCAGGTCGCTACTCAAGTCTATCTTCGGCGACGACTCCACCGTCGCGGCCACTCTTGTCAGCGATGTTCTGACCAAGATGCGAAAAGACATGAGTCATGTCTCAATCAAAAACATCCACTTTGAAAAAATCCCGAACGAAGGCGCTTTAGCCGAGATGTACATCGACCGCTTTGCCAAATGGAAAGCCGGCAACTATCAGTCAGATGCTTTCAACAGCAAATTTATGACCATCTACACCGCCGAAATGAGTGATTACTTTCAAACGACGAAGTTTGATCGGGGCAGAATTGCCGATGGCATCGTGCATGAAATGTCGCACGGCTCGCAGCATACCGCGGACTTGATGTATGCAGGCCTGCGAACCGCAGGCGAGGTTGATGTAAACCCGTTGATGAACCTCGCTGCACATCCCTGGAACTCAGGCATCCCTCAAGCCGAGCTGGACCATTTCATGAAGATCAAGGCAAGCCTGCCGGGCGTGGTTTCCAGGCATCCTGCTTTGCTGAACGCTGATTCTTATGCCGTGGCGGTGTCTTTGTTGAATCAACGCTCAACCAATCCACCACTGTTTATCAAAAACCTGCTCGCCATGGAGCTAATGCGTGCCGGGGCCGGTACTGGACTCTTCAAAGGCTCCGTCATTGTGGATCTTTCTACGCTGGCTTAGATGCAACCGCGTTGACGGACGCCTTTGAGATGACCGTCCGGGCCGGAGGGGATCGAGCGAAAGACCGCCACGCCCGGTTGCTGTGGTTTAATTGCGGCCTTTTCGCCTGCCCCTCACTTGTCGCCAAGGAACACGTTCATGAGTCAGCCCCGCGCAACCAAAGTCCTGGTCATTGGTTACGTCTGGCCCGAACCCCGCTCTTCGGCGGCCAGTGGGCATGTGATGCAGATTCTCGAGACGTTTTTGCAGGAAGGCTGGGACATCACGTTCAGCAGCCCGGCGGGTGTCGGCGAGCACAAGGCCGACCTCGCCGCGCTGGGTATTCGTGAATGCGCTATCGAGCTGAATAACAGCAGTTTCGATGCTTTTATCAGCGAGTTGGCCCCGGATATCGTGCTGTTCGACCAGTTCATGATGGAAGAACAGTTCGGCTGGCGCGTGGAGAAATACTGCCCCGACGCGTTGCGCGTGCTTGAAACGTCCGACCTGCAAAGCCTGCGCCACGCCAGACACCAGCGGCTCAAGGACCGTTTGAAGGCCAGCAGCGACGAAAACGACTTCAGCGATCTGTTTGCTCCGGCATTGCGCGAGGAGTTCGAGTTGATGGCTGGCACGGACCTGGCCAAACGCGAGATTGCCGCGCTGTATCGCTGCGACCTGAGCCTGATGATTTCAGCGGTGGAAATCGAGTTGCTGGTCGACCAGTTCAATTTGCCACGGGACTTGCTGCACTGGTGCCCGTTAATGCCCGACATGCCAACAACTGCCCACACAGCGTTTGAGGATCGTGCGCACTTTCTCAGCATCGGCAACTTCCGCCACGCGCCGAACTGGGACGCGGTGCTCTGGATGAAAACCTCGGTCTGGCCGTTGATCCGTCAACAGTTGCCCGGTGCGCAACTGCATATTTATGGCGCCTACACCCCGCCCAAGGCCACGGCTCTGCACAATCCGGCACAGGGATTCCACATCATGAACTGGGCGGAGGATGCGTTGCAGGTGATGTCAGCCGCGCGAATCTGCCTGGCGCCGCTGCGGTTTGGCGCGGGGATCAAGGGCAAAATCGTCGACGCCATGCTCTGCGGCACACCCACGGTGACTACGCCGATTGGCGCTGAAGGCATGAGCGATGGGCTGCCGTGGCCGGGTGTTATTGCTGAATCGGCCGAAGCGCTTGCCACTGCTGCTGTTGCGCTGTATCGGGACAAGGCGTTATGGACCGAGGCTCAGCAGAATGGCGACCAGTTGCTCGCGGCCCAATACAGCCAGTCAGAGCACGGACCGGCCCTGACCGAGCGTTTGCAAACCTGTCGTCGCGAGCTGGCCGAACGGCGTCGCGACAACTTCACTGGGGCCATGCTTCGCCATCATGCGCATAAAAGTACGCAATATATGGCGCAGTGGATCGAGGCGAAAAATCGCCACAGCGAGTCATCCGCTTCTGATTCTCGCGGGTGATTTTTGACGTGAGATAGCTGGCTTAACGCTATGTTTATGTGGATGTTTCCGCACATTGATTAATCCATAGCCGTCTTCTAGGCTTTGGTCACGAATCAATCAAACCTCGCTCCCACGGATGGGGAGCCGAGCCACAGGCAGGAGCCTTGAACATGCCCAACAGCCCCACGTCCAATGTCGACAAGCAACGTTGGATGAGTAAAGTCCCCGACATTGACCGCTTGAAACTCACCGACCTTATCTGGCCCGGCACGCACAACTCGGGCATGGACAAGAAAGCCCGAAACTACGAGGTCGTCCTGGGCAACTGGACCACCTGCCAGAACGATTCGTTTGCCTGGCAACTGGCCAACGGGGCCCGCGCCTTCGATCTACGCCTGGGTTACCGCGCGGGCTCCCCCCTGGGCACGTTCTATTTTCATCACAACGGCTATCAATCCTTGCGGGTGCTCGGTGAACTGATCGACGCGGTGAATGACTTCCTGGATCGCAACCCGGATGAATTCATCATTCTCGACTTTCATCAGTTGCGCGACGGTAACCGGTACTTCGATTTTGCGCAGTTCAATGATTTGCTCACGCAAAGCCTCGGGGCGCGAGCCATCTCCCCCGAAGACGAAGACAAGACCCTCGGCGAACTCAAAGCCGCCAGCAGTAAAAAACGCGTGATTATCGCTGCCAGTGGCTCCGTGGAGCTGGACATTGACGTGTTCTGGATACGGGTTCCCCATCACTGGAGTGGCACGCGACTGACTGACATCAGCGAATTGCGCTCGCACATCGTCCGGACCCTGGAAGCGCCGCGCCGCGACGATTACTTCTGGTCACTGACCGCCACCAGCTACTCGTTTCTCGGTGGGCCGGTGGACATCAAGCAGCACATCAATGAATGGTTTCATTCATCGCTGGACTGGGTGACCCGCTGCAGCATCATCAGCACCGACTTTTTCGATGAGTCCGAGATCGTCGGTTATTGCTGGGTTGCCAACAGCATGAAGGCAGCGCCCAGGGTGTCTTGAGTCGAGATGCTGGCGCTTTCGGCCGTGAAAGAGGCATCATCAAGTCGCAAAAACAATAACAGTGCGGTGCCATGAGCCGATCAGCCAGAATTACCGATCCTTCCTACGAGTTGATGGACGATCACAACGGGTTGTCCATCATCTATCGCCAGCATGGTTTTCCCTGCCCGCTGGTGCGCTGGCATTTCCACAAGGAATACGAACTGCACCTGATCGTAGCCAGTTCCGGCAAGGTGTTCATCGGCGACTATATCGGCAACTTCTACCCGGAAAGCCTGTTCCTGACCGGCCCCAATCTGCCGCACAACTGGATCAGCCAGGTGGCCGAGGATGAAGTGGTGCCCAAGCGCGACATGCTGGTGAACTTCACCGACGAGTTGTTCGATAGCGGCCATCTTGTGTTTGCCGAACTAAAGACCCTGACACCGCTACTGGAACGTGCGAAGTACGGCATCGAGTTTCGCTGCAAGCGCACGATCCGCCAGGCCATGACCCTGATGCAGCGTATTGCCGACACCAAAGGTGTGACCCGGCTCGGGCATTTCTTCATTTTGCTTGAGTTGCTCGCGGCGTCCGACGATTTCCAGTTGCTGTCCGGTGCGACGACGGGGCAACTGGCGGATGAGCACAACGTTGACCGCACTAACCGGGCGGTGGACTACATTTTTGCTCACTACGCCCGCGAGCTGCCGCTGGAGGAAGTCGCCGAGCATCTGGGCATGAAGCCGACGTATTTCAGCCGGGTGTTCAAACAGGCCACCGGGCGCTGCTTTATCGAATTCGTCAATCGCCTGCGGATCAGCAAATCCTGCGAACTGCTGGCCGATGGCGACAAACCGGTAACCGATGTGTGTTTCGAGTCGGGCTTCAACAATATTTCCAACTTCAACCGGCGCTTTCAGCAGCTCAAGGGCATGACGCCGTCGCATTACCGGCGGCTGGCGGTGCAGCGGTTGACCGAGCAAAACCTCGGTTAGGCGTAAAAAAGATCAAAAGATCGCAGCCTTCGGCAGCTCCTACAGAGAAACGCGATCCCAGTAGGAGCTGCCGAAGGCTGCGATCTTTTGATTTTGGCCCTTCAAAACCAATACGGAATCCATACCGGCCAATCGCCAGATAACCGTCCCATACGCCTTCCCCTCCAAACACCAGTGCAAAAAAGTATCGATTCGAGTGTTACGGATGATTTGTCACGTCCTCAATTGAAGGCTGTAATCAGTGCACATTCTTCCTGCCGTCGGAAGACACAAAAACAATAACCGTCCTTCTGTCCCTCCCGGGCTCAGAAAAGGAGTGCACGATGCAACCTTCTGTAAAAGCTCTGCTTGCCCTCACCTGCATGACCCTCAGCAGCGTCAGCCTCGGCGCTCAGACCCTGACCATCGCCACCGTCAACAACAGCGACATGATCCGCATGCAAAAGCTCTCGAAAACGTTCGAGACCGAGCATCCGGACATCAAGCTCAATTGGGTGGTGCTCGAAGAAAACGTCCTGCGCCAACGCCTGACCACCGACATTGCCACCCAGGGCGGACAATTCGATGTGCTGACCATCGGCATGTACGAAGCTGCACTCTGGGGCGGTAAAGGCTGGCTGGAACCGATGAAGGACTTGCCGGCCAGTTACGCCCTCGACGACGTGTTCCCGTCGGTGCGTGAAGGTCTGTCGGTCAAGGGGTCGCTGTACGCCCTGCCGTTCTATGCGGAAAGCTCGATCACCTATTACCGCACCGACCTGTTCAAGGACGCCGGGCTGACCATGCCAGAGCATCCGACCTGGACCCAGATCAGCGAATTCGCCAGCAAACTCACCAACAAAGATAAAGAGCAGTACGGCATCTGCCTGCGCGGCAAGGCCGGTTGGGGCGAGAACATGGCGCTGATCACCACCGTCGCCAACTCCTTCGGCGCACGCTGGTTCGATGAGAAGTGGCAACCGGAATTCAACGGTCCAGAGTGGAAAAACGCCCTGAACTTCTACGTCAAGACCATGAAGGATTCAGGCCCACCGGGCGCCTCCAGCAACGGTTTCAACGAAAACCTGGCGCTGTTCAACAGCGGCAAGTGCGCGATCTGGGTCGATGCCAGCGTCGCCGGTTCGTTTGTGACCGACAAGACTCAAAGCAAGGTCAGCGAGCACGTCGGCTTCACTTACGCACCGCACGAAACCACCGACAAGGGCTCGGCCTGGTTGTACTCCTGGGCACTCGCAATTCCGACCAGCTCCAAAGCGAAGGACGCAGCAAAAACCTTCAGCGCCTGGGCCACTTCCAAGGAATACGGCGCACTGGTTGCCGAGAAAGACGGCATCGCCAACGTACCGCCTGGTACCCGGGCTTCGACCTACAGCGACGCGTACATGAAAGCCGCGCCGTTTGCCAAAGTGACCCTCGAGTCGCTGAAAGCTGCTGACCCGAGCAAGCCGAGCATCAAGCCTGTGCCTTACATCGGCATCCAGCTGGTGACCATTCCTGAATTCCAGGGCATCGGCACCCAGGTCGGCAAGTCGTTCTCGGCAGCGCTGATCGGCCAGACCACGGTCGATCAGGCCCTGGCCGCCGCCCAGCAAACCACCGAACGTGAGATGAAACGCGCCGGTTATCCCAAGTAACCCGCGCCCTCTGTAGGAGCGAGGCTTGCCCGCGAAAGCGGTGTGTCAGACAAGCCGCCTTCGCGGGCAAGCCTCGCTCCTACAGTTGATCTTCACCTGCCTGTTCCCAATCGGTTCTTTCGCCATGAATATTTCAACTGCCAAAGCTCAAATGGACATTCCCCAACCGGTGCGTAAAAGCCGGTTGTCCAACCCCGGCTGGTTTCTGGTCAGTCCTTCGGTAGCGATGTTGCTGCTCTGGATGATCGTGCCGCTGGGCATGACCCTGTACTTCTCGGTGATTCGCTACAACCTGCTCAACCCCGGCGAGAACGAGTTCGTGGGGCTGGAGAACTTCACCTATTTCCTGACCGACTCGGGCTTCCTGCCCGGCGCCACCAACACCTTGTTACTGGTGGGCAGCGTGTTGCTGATCAGCGTGGTGTGCGGCGTTTTGATCAGTGCGTTGCTGGAGGCCAGTGAGTTTCTCGGTCGCGGCATCGTGCGGGTGATGCTGATCTCGCCGTTCTTCATCATGCCCACCGTCGGTGCGCTGATCTGGAAGAACCTGATTTTCCATCCGGTGTCGGGGATTCTTGCTTACGTCTGGAAACTGTTCGGCGCGCAGCCGGTGGACTGGCTGGCCCATTACCCGCTGCTGTCGATCATCATCATTGTGTCCTGGCAATGGCTGCCTTTCGCGATCCTGATCCTGATGACCGCCATGCAGTCCCTCGACCAAGAACAGAAAGAAGCCGCACGCCTCGACGGTGCAGGCCCGGTCGCGATCTTCTGGCACCTGACCCTGCCGCACCTGGCACGGCCGATTGCAGTGGTAGTGATGATCGAAACGATTTTCCTGCTATCAGTGTTCGCCGAAATCTTCACCACCACCAACGGTGGCCCCGGCTACGCGTCGACCAACCTCGCCTACCTGATCTACAACCAGGCACTGGTGCAGTTCGACGTCGGCATGGCGTCCGCCGGTGGCTTGATCGCGGTGGTGATTGCCAACGTCGCGGCCATCGTGCTGGTGCGCATGATCGGCAAAAACCTGACAGACAAAGCCTGAGGCCCGCGCCATGACTCTTCAACAATCCCGCCGTCTGCAAAGCCTGCTGCTCGGCACCCTGGCCTGGGCCATCGCGATCCTGATCTTTTTCCCGATCTTCTGGATGGTGCTGACCAGTTTCAAAACCGAAATCGACGCGTTCGCCACGCCGCCGCAGTTCATCTTCACGCCGACGCTGGAGAACTACCTGCACATCAACGAGCGCAGCGACTACTTCAGCTTCGCCTGGAACTCGGTGGTGATTTCGTTCAGCGCTACCGCACTGTGCTTGCTGATCGCGGTGCCGGCGGCCTACTCGATGGCGTTCTACGAAACCAAGCGCACCAAAGGCACGCTGCTGTGGATGCTCTCCACCAAGATGCTGCCGCCGGTGGGCGTGCTGATGCCGATTTACCTGCTGGCCAAGAGTTTCGGCCTGCTCGATACCCGTATCGCGCTGATCGTCATCTACACGCTGATCAACCTGCCGATCGTGGTCTGGATGATTTACACCTACTTCAAGGACATCCCGAAAGACATCCTCGAAGCCGCGCGCCTCGACGGGGCAACCCTGTGGCAGGAAATGGTCCGGGTGCTGCTGCCAATCGCCAAGGGTGGCCTGGCGTCTACGGTGCTGCTGTCGCTGATCCTGTGCTGGAACGAAGCGTTCTGGTCCCTGAACCTGACCTCGTCCAAAGCCGCGCCGCTGACCGCATTGATCGCCTCGTACTCAAGCCCCGAAGGTCTGTTCTGGGCCAAGTTGTCGGCCGTATCGACCCTGGCGTGTGCGCCGATCCTGATCTTCGGCTGGATCAGCCAGAAACAACTGGTTCGCGGCCTGTCGTTTGGCGCTGTGAAATGAATTGCTCCCTGTAGGAGCACGGCTTGCCGGCGAAGGCGTCCGTCAAATCGCCTTCGCCGGCAAGCCTGGCTCCTACAAAAAGCGCGCCCGGCTCAACTGAATAAAAACATTTGGAGGCCCATCACCATGGCCAACCTGAAAATCAAGAATCTGCAAAAAGGCTTCGAAGGCTTTTCCATCATCAAGGGCATCGACCTGGAAGTGAACGACAAGGAATTCGTGGTCTTCGTCGGCCCGTCGGGCTGCGGCAAGTCCACCCTGCTGCGCCTGATCGCCGGCCTGGAAGAAGTCAGCGGCGGCACCATCGAACTCGATGGCCGCGACATCACCGAAGTCAGCCCGGCCAAGCGCGACCTGGCGATGGTGTTCCAGACCTACGCCCTGTACCCGCACATGACCGTGAAAAAGAACATGTCGTTCGCCCTCGACCTGGCCGGCGTACCGAAAGCCGAAGTCGAAAAGAAAGTCGGTGAAGCGGCGCGCATCCTCGAACTCGGGCCGATGCTGGAGCGTAAACCGAAGCAACTGTCTGGCGGCCAGCGTCAGCGCGTGGCCATCGGCCGGGCGATTGTGCGTAACCCGAAAATCTTCCTGTTCGACGAACCGCTGTCCAACCTCGACGCCGCCCTGCGGGTGCAAATGCGTCTGGAGCTGTTGCGTCTGCACAAAGAACTCAAAGCCACGATGATCTACGTGACCCACGATCAGGTCGAAGCCATGACCATGGCCGACAAAGTCGTGGTCCTGAACGGCGGCAAAGTTGAACAAGTGGGTTCTCCGCTGGACCTGTATCACCAGCCGGCCAACCTGTTTGTCGCCGGGTTCCTCGGCACGCCAAAAATGGGCTTCCTCAAAGGCAAGGTTACCCGCGTCGAAAGCCAGAGCGTAGAAGTGCAACTGGACGCCGGCACCCGCATCACCCTGCCATTGAGCGGTGCCAACCTGAGCGTCGGCGGCCCGGTGACCCTGGGGATTCGCCCGGAACACCTGAACCTCGCGCAACCCGGCGACTGCACCTTGCAGGTCACCGCCGACGTCAGCGAACGCCTGGGCAGCGACACCTTCTGCCACGTCGTGACCTCGTCCGGCGAAGCGCTGACCATGCGGGTTCGTGGCGATCTGGCCAGCCGTTATGGCGAGTCGCTGAGCCTGCACCTGGACGCCGAACACTGCCATTTATTCGATGCCGACGGCGTGGCGCTAACCCGCCCGCTGCGCGCCGCTGCCTGACGAGACTATGCGATGAAACTCAATAAACAGAACCTCAATCGCCTCGCGCCTGAGGTGGTGCTGCCCGCCTACGCCCTGAGCGATACGCGCCAAGGCATCGCCCACATCGGCGTCGGTGGTTTCCATCGGGCGCATCAGGCGTATTACACCGATGCGTTGATGAACACAGGCGAAGGCCTGGACTGGGCAATTTGCGGAGTCGGCCTGCGCGCCGAAGACCGCCGCGCACGGGACGATTTGAAGGAACAGGATTACCTGTTCACCCTGTTTGAATTGGGCGACAACGACGACGCCGAAGTGCGGGTGATCGGCTCGATTCGCGACATGTTGCTGGCCGAAGACGGCGCCGATGCGCTGATCGACAAGCTCGCCAGCCCCGAAATCCGCATCGTTTCGCTGACCATCACCGAGGGCGGCTACTGCATCGACGACAGCAACGGCGAGTTCATGGCTCACCTGCCGTTGATCCAGCACGACCTCGCGCACCCGGCAGCACCGAAAACCGTGTTCGGCTTTCTCTGCGCCGCGCTGGCCAAACGTCGCGCCGCCGGCACGCCAGCGTTCACCTTGATGTCCTGCGATAACCTGCCGCACAACGGCGCGGTGACTCGCAAAGCCTTGCTGGCCTTCGCCGCCCTGCGCGATGCTGATCTGCGGGACTGGATCGACCAGAACGTGAGTTTCCCTAACGCCATGGTCGACCGCATCACGCCGATGACCAGCACCGAACACAAGCTGCAATTGCACGACAAACACGCGGTCGACGATGCCTGGCCGGTGGTCTGTGAACCGTTTGTGCAATGGGTACTGGAAGACAAGTTCGTCAACGGTCGCCCAGCCTGGGAAAAGGTTGGCGTGCAGTTCACCAACGACGTCACGCCTTACGAAGAGATGAAGATCAAGTTGCTCAACGGCAGCCACTTGGCCCTGACATACCTGGGGTTTTTGAAGGGCTACCGTTTCGTCCACGAAACCATGAACGATCCGCTGTTCGTGCAGTACATGCGTGCTTACATGGACCTCGATGTCACGCCGCAACTGGCGTCGGTACCGGGCATTGACTTGACCGACTACAAGAACACCCTGGTGGCGCGGTTTTCCAACCAGGCGATTGCCGATCAACTGGAACGGGTGTGTTCGGACGGTTCGTCGAAGTTTCCGAAATTCACCGTGCCAACGATCAACCGCTTGATTGCCGATGGTCAGGAGACCAAGCGCGCGGCGTTGGTGGTGGCGGCCTGGGCCTTGTATTTGAAGGGCGTGGACGAGAATGGCGTGACCTACGCGATTCCCGATCCGCGGGCGACGTTCTGTCAGGCGCTGGTGGCGGATGATGCGTTGATCACCCAGCGGTTGCTGGAGGTTGAAGAGATTTTCGGCACCGCGATCCCGCGCTCGGCAGAGTTTGTTGCGGCGTTTGAATGGTGCTGCAACAGCTTGCGGGAAGTGGGGGTTACGCGGACATTGGAGCGGGTGTTGGCGTAAGTGCTGCGGTGAAATGACCGCCGTCTTCGCGGGCAAGCCTCGCTCCTACAGGTATGTCGCCGGCCTCCCGATCGACACCAAACCTGTAGGAGCGAGGCTTGCCCGCGAACAGCTTCACCCAGAACGACCTGACACACCAAGGATCAACCATGGCAAACCAACAACTATTCCTCGGCATCGATTGCGGCACCCAAGGCACCAAAGCCATCATCCTCGATGCCGTCAGCGGTCAGGTGCTGGGCCAGGGTGCCGCTGCTCACACCCTGATCAGCGGCGCCAACGGTCGGCGTGAGCAAGACACCAGCCAATGGCTGGACGCCTTCACCCTGGCCACCCGCCGCGCCCTGCTCGCGGCCAACGTCAACGGCCAGGACATCCTCGGCGTCGGCGTCTCCGGCCAGCAACACGGCTTGGTGCTGCTCGACGACCAAGGCCAGGTCCTGCGCCCGGCCAAGCTCTGGTGCGACACCGAATCCACCCCGGAAAACGATCGCCTGCTGGCCCATCTGGGCGGCGAACAAGGCTCGCTGGAACGCCTCGGCGTCGTCATCGCGCCGGGTTATACCGTGTCCAAACTGCTCTGGACCAAAGAACAACACCCGCAGATTTTCGCCCGCATCGCACGCATCCTGCTGCCCCACGACTTCCTCAACTATTGGCTGACCGGCCGCAGTTGCAGCGAATACGGTGATGCGTCGGGCACCGGTTATTTCAACGTGCGCACGCGCCAGTGGGACTTGCAACTGCTGCGCGACATCGACTCCACCGGACGCCTGCAAGCATCGCTGCCCGAGTTGATCGATGCGCACGAAGCGGTCGGCACGATCCTGCCGAGCATCGCTGAACACCTGGGCATCAACCCGCAAGCGCTGGTCTCCAGTGGCGGTGGCGACAACATGATGGGCGCCATCGGCACCGGCAATATCCAGCCCGGCGCGATCACCATGAGCCTCGGCTCCTCGGGCACGGTTTACGCCTACTCCGAACAGCCGAAAGTCAGTCCGGACGCCTCGGTCGCCACGTTCTGCTCCTCCAGCGGCGGCTGGCTGCCGTTGATCTGCACCATGAACCTGACCAACGCCACTGGCGTGATTCGCGAACTGTTCGAGCTAGACATCGAACAATTCAACAACCTGGTCGCCCATGCACCGATTGGTGCGGACGGCGTGTGCATGCTGCCGTTCCTCAACGGCGAACGCGTCCCTGCCCTGCCCCACGCCACCGGCAGCCTGCACGGCCTGACCATGACCAACATGACCCAGGCCAACCTGTGCCGCGCCGCCGTCGAGGGCACGACCTTCGGATTGCGTTACGGACTGGACCTGCTGCGCCAGAATGGCTTACAAAGCCGCAGCATTTGCTTGATCGGAGGCGGCTCGAAAAGTCCGGTGTGGCGCCAGATCGTCGCCGATATCATGAACACCCCGGTGATCTGCACCGAACAAAGTGAAGCCGCGGCCCTGGGCGCGGCGATTCAAGCGGCATGGTGCAAATCCTGGTCTAACGGCCACGAAAGCACCCTGGCGGATTTGTGCGAGCGTTGCGTGAAGCTCGATCTGGCCAGCGAAACCTTGCCGATCGCCGAGAATGTCGCGGCGGCGCAACAGGCCTACGAACGCAATCAACAACACGTCGCAACCCTTTAAAGAGCGAACAATTATGTATCTGGTGTGTGGCGAAGCGCTGTTCGATTTCTTCAGCGAAGACGATGCCAGCGGTCTGGCTTCAAAAGTGAATTTCAAGGCAATTGCCGGTGGCTCGCCGTTCAACGTGGCCGTGGGTCTGCGCCGTTTGGGCGTGGACGCGGCGCTGTTTGCCGGGTTGTCCACCGACTACCTCGGTCGTCGCTTGCAGCAAGTACTTCAGGACGAAGGTGTACGCCCGGATTACCTCGTCGACTTCGCCGCGCCAACCACGCTGGCGATGGTCGCGGTCGGGGCCAATGGCTCGCCGCACTACAGCTTCCGTGGCGAAGGCTGCGCGGATCGGCAGTTACGCCTTGAGCATTTGCCGGAACTGGGCCCTGAGGTGCGCGGTTTGCACATCGGTTCTTTTTCGCTGGTGGTGCAACCGATTGCCGACACGCTGCTGGCGTTGGTGGGCCGGGAAAGCGGCAAACGCCTGATCAGCCTTGATCCGAATGTGCGCCTTAATCCAGAGCCAAACATCGACTTGTGGCGTTCGCGGATTGCTGAACTGGTGGAATTGGCCGACCTGATCAAAGTCAGCGATGAGGACTTGAGCCTGCTGTACCCCGAACAGGATCCACAGCGGGTGATCGAAGGCTGGCTGCAGCATCGTTGCCAGTTGGTATTCCTGACCCGTGGCGGCGAAGGCGCGACGGTGTTCAGTCGGGCCCATGGCTCGTGGTCGGTGCCGGCGTGTTCGGTGAAGATTGCCGATACGGTTGGCGCCGGCGACACCTTTCAGGCCGCGCTGATTACCTGGTTGACCGAGCATCAGCTGGATTCGGTGGACGGTGTGCAAAGCCTGAGTCGTGAGCAGATCGACGCCATGCTCAAGTTCGCCGTACAAGCCGCAGCACTGACATGCAGCAAGACGGGGCCGGATTTGCCGTATCGCAAGCAGTTGGATTTGCGTTGAATGTGAGGGCCTCTTCGCGGGCAAGCCCGCTCCCACAATGGATTGTTGCCGAACACCAAACCTGTGTTCGCTGAAGATCCACTGTGGGAGCGGGCTTGCTCGCGAAGGCAATCTATCTCATACCGCCAACTCCAAAGCCATCACCCACAATCCCCCCGCCATGGCTTTGAGTCGGTAAACTGTCGCCCTTTTAAGCGCATGACAGGAAGACAGGCTTTTGAACCCAAGGCAAACGGCTGGACTGTTACTACTCACCACGCTGCTGGCCGGTTGCAGCACCTCGCCCCCACGCTCTCCCAATGATCTCTGCGAAATCTTCCGGGAAAAGAGCGACTGGTACGACGCCGCGCAAGTCACGCAAAAGCGCTGGGGCGTACCGATCCAAGTGCCGTTCGCGATCATGTATCAAGAGTCCGGCTACCGTTACGACGCCAAGACACCGCGCAAATACCTGCTCTGGATAATCCCGTGGGGCCGGGTGTCGACGGCGTCCGGCTACGCCCAGGCCAAGGATGAAGTCTGGTCCGACTATCAGAAAAGCACCGGCAGACACGGCGCCGACCGCGAGGACTTCGATGACGCCATCGACTTTGTCGGCTGGTACATGGACAAGACTGCCACCATCAATGGTGTTTACAAATATGACGCCTACGGCCAGTACCTGAATTACCACGAGGGTTGGGGTGGCTATCGTCAGAAAACCTATGCCAGCAAAGGCTGGTTAGTGGCGACGGCGGGCAAGGTGCAGGGGCGTTCTGATATGTATGCGCAGCAATATGCCGGGTGCAAAAACGATTTGGGTCGGGGATTCTGGAGCCGGTTCTGGCATTGGTTGTAAGGCAGCACTGCGAAGGCGTCGCCCTTCTAGCAGGTGACATTAGTCTGAAAATGACCGTTAGTTCTTCGGTGCAGCCTTGGTCCCGGGCAACCCGGAACCTGACGATATGCTGGTAAGCCCCCGCATTCACTGGCCGAAACCCCGCCCTTAGGGGTTTTCCCCAGGCAATAGGCAGTCAGCAGCTAAGGCATTTGCGCCTTGAACGTGCCCGGTTAATCCTGCACCATCCGCCCCAGCTTATTCAAAGGACGGAATTCAAGGCATGCTGGACGCGAACGCAACCCATATTACCCTCACGCTGGACGGTGTTTCCGCCGACCTGCAAGTGCTCAGTTTCGTCGGTCGCGAAGCCCTCAACCAGCCGTTCAGTTTCGACATCGAACTGGTCAGCGCCCGCCCCGACCTGAAACTCGAAGAGCTCCTGCACAAGCCTGGCTGCCTGACCTTCGGCGCCACCGGCAAAGGCATCATCCATGGCCTGGTCTATCGCATCGAGCAGGGCGATTCCGGCAAGAAGCTGACCCGCTACAGCATCAGCCTGGTGCCGCAACTCGCCTACCTGCGGCACAACCACGACCAGCAAATCTTCCAGCATCTGACGGTGCCGAAGATCATCGGCCAGGTCCTTGAAGCGCGGGGCATTCTGTCCGACGCCTACAGTTTTCAGCTCGGCGCGATCTACCCGGAACGCGATTACTGCGTGCAGTACGACGAATCCGACCTGCATTTCATCCAGCGCCTGTGCGAAGAAGAAGGCATCCACTTCCACTTCCAGCACTCGGCCAGCGGCCACAAACTGGTATTCGGCGACGACCAGACCGTATTCCGCAAGCTCGCGCCCGTGGCCTACCAGCAGGATTCCGGCATGGCCGCCGAGAAAACCGTGATCAAGCGCTTCAACCTGCGCCTGGAAACCCGCACCACTCGCGTCAGCCGCCGCGACTACGACTTCGAAAAACCACGCATCCTTCCTGAAGGCAGCGCCAAAAGCACCTTCGCCCCGGACCTCGAAGACTACGACTATCCCGGCCGCTTCACCGACCGTGAACGCGGCAAGCAACTGGCGACCCGCGCCCTTGAACGCCATCGCAGTGACTACAAACTCGCCGAAGGCAAAAGTGACGAACCAATCCTCGTCAGCGGCCACTTCCTGGCCCTGAGCGAACACCCGCGCGCCGAGTGGAACGACCTCTGGCTGCTGCTAGAAGTCGTCCACGAAGGCAAACAGCCACAAGTGCTCGGCGAAAACACCACCAGCGACGTCACCGATAACAAAGACGATTTCCACCAGGGCTACCGCAACCGCTTCCTCGCCACGCCGTGGGACGCGCACTTCCGCCCTGCCCTCGAACACCCGAAAGCAAAAATCCTCGGGAGCCAGACCGCCATCGTCACCGGCCCCAAAGGCGAAGAAATCCACACCGACCAGTACGGCCGCGTCAAAGTCCAGTTCCACTGGGACCGCGAAGGCCAGGCCGACGACAACACCACCTGCTGGCTACGCGTCGCCACCGGCTGGGCCGGTAATGCCTACGGCGGCATCGCCATCCCGCGCATCGGCATGGAAGTGCTGGTGTCGTTCATGGAAGGCGATCCAGATCAGCCGCTGGTCACCGGCTGCCTGTACCACAAGGAAAACGTCGTCCCCTACGACCTCCCGGCGAACAAGACCCGCAGCACCTTTAAAACCCTGAGTTCACCGGGCGGCAAGGGCTACAACGAATTCCGGATTGAAGACAAGAAAGGTGCAGAACAGATTTATCTGCACGCCCAGCGGGACTGGGATGAAAACATTGAGCATGACCAGAAGATTCGCGTTGGCAACGAGCGGCATGACACCGTCGAGGCCAATGTTCTAAGCGAATTCAAGGTTGAAGAACATCGCATCACCCACCTCGACCGCAAGAGTGAAGCACGGGCGGATGACCACCTCACGGTTGGCGTGACTCAGCATGTGAGGGTCGGGACTGGGCAGTTTGTCGAGGCTGGGACAGAGATTCACTACAACGCTGGGGAAAAGGTAGTGGTTGAGGGCGGCATGGAGCTCACGGCCAAGGCTGGTGGGAGCTTTGTGAAGGTGGATGCGGGGGGCGTGACGATCAGTGGCGCGCAGGTGAAGGTCAACTCGGGCGGTGGTCCGGGATCGGGGACGCCGGCTGCTCCGTTGTTGCCCGGGCCTATGAAGGTGGCTGATGCCGATGTCGCGGGCAAGGCCCCGCTTCCGAGTCGCCTCAATGAGTCGGGCATCACGCCGTTGTGCGGCAAACAGAGCAACGGCGCTTGCAGCCGTAAGGATTGCACATGCATGTAACCGCCATGAATACCCTGCTGGCCGCACCTCGTTATGCATTCGAGTCGTTGCCCAGGGGACAGTCCAGTCAAGTTCTGTGCTTCATCATCGATCGCACACGGCAACCCGAGGCGATGTCTCGCCTCTATCGCGTCGGCGAACCAATGAACGCGCAGGCATTGTTCAGCAGCACTGAGTTTGCCGAGATCGCCAACGAGGGACCGCTCTGGCTTACCGCGCCTTGGGGTAGCCGCTTGGCAGCCGAAGCCACGCGATTGTGCGAAGAAAACCACTCGGGCATTGCCCTGACCTCGGAAGATGCCACCAAAGCCCTCGCCCACGCGCGCTGGTTATTGAAAGCCAACGACGGATCCGGCGGCCAAAGCTTGTTGAGCTATCACAAGCCCAGCCTGTGGGCCGCACTGGCCTACACCGCCGGTGATAAGTCCATTGAACTGTTCGGCCCGTGGCAAGCGGTCTACAGCCCTGCCCCGAGCCACTTTGGTAAAGACCGCGGCGCATGGCTGGCGTGGACAGCGAACCCGGAACCGAAATGGCGTGGCGATGGCCCAGCCTTCAACCTGCCCGACAACGCCGTAAAAATCCAGGCGCGACTGGGATGGCTGTACTGGGTCGATGAGCAATATGTGGCATTCGGTAAACCGGGTGACGACCGGATCGAGGAAATTACCGAGAACCTGGACCTTTTGCTGCAAAACAACATCTACGAAGGTGACCATTTGCTCAAGCTCGCCCCCGTCGTCGACGGGCCGTTGCTTGAAACCCGGCCCGAAGCCATGGCCATCCTGCAATCCAGGGAAGAGTCGTTCATCAAGGTCGAACAGCTGATGCAAATCGCATCCGCCAATCCCCAATGAACCCGACGCAACAACAGAACGGAAGCACCATGGAAACTATCAATCATTCAGTCGTTCTTGATGAAACCCTCAGTGAGATCGCAGTTCGCTACAACACTACGGTTGCCCAGTTGCGCCAGATGAATCCTTTTATTGCCAACCCGGATGAGATTAAACCGGGTTGGAATCTTAGCGTCCCCAAAAGCGCTCAGACTGAAGTCGCTGCGCAACCAGCCGCTGCGCCTGTGGAGCCTGCTCAACCGACTCAAAAGACTGAAACCCCAAGCACTCCAGCCACAAAGCCTATCGACTTGGGCCCCAAAAAAAGACTTTACAGAAACGTGTGCCCCCAGCTTCAAAGATCAACCAAAGCCTTGTTCCAGCACATTTGGCACCGCCATTTATGCAACCGACGAACAAGAGTTTTGGTTACTGCCCGAGCGGGCGGCTTCCTCGATGAAGGAGGCAATGCACGCACTCGAGAATCAGATCGCACCGAGTAAATCCCGCGATGAGCGCTTGAAAGGGTTGGACGACAGCGGATTACTGAATTACTTCCTTGAGCCAAAACTAAGTAATTTCCTCGCAGGCGATGAGCGCCAACGAATGGAGGAGATTGAAGCCCAGGAGCCAAATATCGAAATGGACCCGGGGATGGTCCTGCGCAGCCGTCAGGAAGTAAAACGCGCGAAAGAAAAGGATGTTCCCGCGGCAGGAGCGCCGCCAGCCGATACCCAGCGCTCACGGATAGATCAACTTCAGGCAGATGCCGACACGCAAAACCGCATCCGTAACGATTACAGCGAACTGCATAAGTTACGCCGCGAGTGGTTGGCCCTCAAAAAAACTGCGATTGCCGCTGCGGTGAAGAAGGGGCATACCTACGAGAACGGTACGCTGTTCGCGCCCGAGGCAATCGAAGCCCGTGCCCGCGTCCAAAACTATCTGGAAAAACGCAAGGCGTTAATCAGCGAGGGCGGCATCAAGCCACAGGCGCTGGAAGATATTGCCAAGCTCCTGGATACCGACAAGAAAAAGCGCGATGAACTGCAGAAGTGTCTTTACACCTGTGAAGGTGATACCTACGCCTATGTGGCATGGAAGCAAGGCGAAGCCAAGTCGTTTGCCTACCACGAATACACTGACGCGATTATCAAAGTAGCCGAATACGGAATTGCGCTGCCTGAGCACGCACTCATCAGTGGCAGTGACATCACGTCAGGTATCGAGCAGTTCAAGTTGTACCTCGATACAGAAAAGCAACAGTCGGAAATCAACGAGCGTCTTCGTACAAAGTACAAAAACTGGATCGAAGCTACGGGTCAAAACGCCCAGGCACCTGCCGGTCTGGTTGAATCCGAACGCACCGAATGGGACCGGCTACAAGTTGTGAAGCAAGGGCTATATGAAAAGGCCAAGCAAAAAGTCGCCGCTGACGAGATTCGGCGTCACTTGCTTTGGGAACCAGAGCAGTTTGAGCCTCAACCAATTGATCGCCTTGTGAAGGAGGGTTTTCCGCTAAGGGAAGTCAGCACGCTCGGTGCAGGTGGCGCGCCATTGAAATGGTTCAGTTTACTGACCCTCAAAGGTGCGCCAAAACTGCTTGAGGAAGACTTGAAAAAAGCCGGCAAGAGCATAAGCAAAATTCTCGACGGCATTCCAGCGAATGGAGACGGTGGCGCAACTAAAAACAGCGCACAGAAGGTGTTTGGCCAATGGTTGGAAAGCCAAGGCGCACTGAGAATTGGAGATCAGGTCGGCGATTGGTTTGATACTAATGGCTGGTTCAATATCGACAAGTTCTATAGCTACCTGCAAAGCAATGGCCATAAAGTGACTCAGCTTGAGGATGCCGGCGCACGCAAAGAATGGGGCGAGCATCTCAAGCAGGTAGTCTTCAAAAAGAGTGTTCGTGGTGAAGTGCGGCTTTTTGACAAGAGCCCGCAAGCGCAATTCGTCCGCTGCCTGGCGCCGCCACAGAAAAAGCTGCATGGCGAAGGGAAGATGGAAGGCCCCTCATTCTCTGCCGCTGAAGGTTTCAAGACATCCGCCAGCGCATCGCTGAGCTTTGATTATGCGCGAGGTGAAGTCGAACTGCTCAAAGTCGACATGCCGACGCGCGAAAGCGCCAAGGACGTAACTGTCGATTACTACCTTGAAGGCAATCCTCAACTACAAACCTTGAACCTCGGCCGCATGTCCTTCCACTTCGGTGCCCGTGCATGGGGATACGCCGGCGCATCGCTGATGCTCGCCGGCAGCATTGAGCTGTCTCCCATAAACGGCAACGCCAAATATGGCGCGACACTTAGCCCGGTCAAAAAGGCACAACGCGAAGATGCCGAAGCCAAGGCAGAGCGCAAGACCCACGAAGACACGATCGCCGCCAAAACCGCCAGCGGTGATACCAGCCCTACCCCAGACCTTGTGTACCAATCAAAAGCTCCGACAGTTGTCGACACCAAATCAAGTGGCCAAGTCCTGTCCGGCAGAGCCGCCAATGTGCAAATTGAAAATGGCATGAAGGCCAATTTCAATTTGTTCGCAGGCGTACAGGCAGGCATCGAACTGACAGGGGCTCTGAATTGGGCTCCGCCGAAAGCGCTGGCTGCGTTGCGTTCCGCTCCTTCAACCGGCGTTAACAACAGCAAAGAGGCCACAAGCGCCAGCCAATGGCTGACGCTTGCCAACCTTAGTGGCTCGTTAGGCGCAGCCTATGGTGCGGGCTTGCAGGGTAATGCTGGAGTTTCGCTGGACAAGGGAAAATTCATCCTGAATCTTAAAGCAACTGTTGTTCTTGGACCGGGCGCAAGTGGCAGCTTCAAATTTGAAGTGGGCTATGAGGCAGTAGTCGAACTTATCAATATTTATCGTCGTGAGTTGTATAAGGCTAAAGGTGCTTCGATTAGTTGGATTACGCCGGAGGCGGCTGAGCAGGCTTCCAATCTGAATGCATTGGGCGCGATAGGGCTTGATGTCGGCATGATCTATTTGATGGGATTAAATGCCATTATGAATCTCTACGAAGCCATGATGAGTAGTGGCAAAGGTGGGGTTATTGCTGACACCATACTTGAATATCAAAATCAGGATGAGCTCAAGAAATGGTTTGTTGAAGCGACGCCTGCCGCATTAGGCCCAATTCTCATGACCCTTATTTGCGCCCCTGAAGAATTCTCTGTCAACACGCTAGCAAAAGAAGGCGAGGCAGATAACAACAAACGTACATACACAAGAGATATGTCCCACGCACTTCAGCAACGAGCCATTGAGAGAGTTCTATCTTGGATATGTAACAGCGCCAAGGAGAAAAATGTTTTGCCGCAAGCCCAAGAACAGTTCGAGACAGCATGCAGCAGCATGAACAAATTCGGAGTAAAGCCCGCAGACGCAGGGCAAAAGTACTGTGAAAACCGATACAAACTAGACACCTTCATGGCAGTTCCGGTGCTGAAAATGACTGAGTCTCGAGGGGAATTGGCGAGAGAACGTTACAAAGATGTTGTGGAGCTACTAGGCGCACGGATGAAAGACACCTGCAAGGTAGTAATTCATCAGAACAGCTACTTCCCTACAAGCTCAATAAAATATGTTGGCACCTGAGAGCACTCGCAATGAATAATCTGAAAATCTTTAACCGTTATGTTATTTGCTTTGCACTCCTATTTTCATGCTTTGAAACCAGAGCATCCATTACTGCAGAGCAATCAGCCGCCAAAGAAAAAGGCATTGAGCTTTACAATCAATTTAAAGCGATTTCTGCGCTTCCCTTTCTACAAGTCGCCGCCAAGGCCGGCGACAGTGAAGCTCAGTACTATCTTGGCGAGGCAATAAGAAAAAATAAACGATATATAGACGCAGAAGCGAAAGAAGCCTACGAAGACGCAGCCAAACAGGGCAGCATTTATTCAATGATTAGACTTGGCCAAATGGAGAGTGATCTCTGTGCAACCATGAATAATTGCCCAAAAAGCCAAAAGGCGCCGAAGGAATGGCTTGCTAGTGCAAAAGCATTAGCAACTGCAGAAGCGGCACAAGGTAACGCCGAGTCAATGTATCTATTGTACGAGATTACCGGCGATAAAAAATGGCTAGAGCAGTCAGCAGAAAACGGGTTCTCTCTCTCGCAGTATTTATTGGCAACTGAATATCGTGAAGGTGGCGGATTTTTTCTGTTGCCTTCAAATCGGATGGATGCGGTAGAACGCTGGATGAAGGCGTCCGCGGAGGGTGGTTATCCTAGGGGCATGAGTGGACTGGCAGCGGTCTTGCTAGAAAAAAAGGACCCAGAAGGCGCTAGAGAATGGACAAAACGTGCTGCTGCCACGGGATATGTAGAGGCCATTTTTAACTACGGATACTATTTAGCGGGAAAAAATACCGAATTCGGATTTCCCGTAGACTTTGTGAAGTCATATGCCCTGCTGTCGCTTTTTCTCGAGCTCGACGGTGGTGGCGGTGCTAAAGATGATGCCGAATACGTCATATCCAAAATCAAAGAGAAGATGAATCAAGCTGAACTGGATGAGGCAGATAAGTTTGCTGTCAATTGGAAAAAAACACACCCACCGCTCTCCTTTTTCCCATTCAAACTAAGCCGCTAAGTACGCGATGAAAAAAGGGTTAGCCTTTTCTATTACTTTACTGCTTTCATTTAATGTATATGCGCAGTCCCCCATTGAGCCACAGCGCTCGAAAACCCAAGGACTGACGCTATACAATCAATTCAAAGCCATCTCGGCAGTACCGTATCTGGAAATAGCTGCTGACAGTGGGGATCATGAAGCTCAATACTATCTCGGCGAAGCTTTACGAAAAAACAACAAACACATGACACTTGAAGCTCAAACTGCATATGAAGCGTCAGCTCTCCAAGGAGATATATATGCAATGATAAGGCTCTCTCAGCGAGACAACGATCTTTGCGCAGCAATGAGCAACTGTCCAGCTGAGAAAAAATCACCCAGCGAGTGGTCGAAAAGCGCATTGGAGACGGCAACTAAAGAAGCTGAAAAGGGTGATAGCGAGGCGATGTATTTGATGTACCGGATCACCGGCGATGATAAATGGCTTGAAAAGTCAGCAGAAGGTGGTTTTGCATTATCACAATATTATCTAGCGGCAGAATATCGTGAGGGCAAAGGTTTCTTCCTGACACCTTCAAAACGAGCTGATGTCGTCGAACGCTGGATGAAAGCTTCTGCAGAGGGTGGCTATCCTCCTGGCATGATGGGGCTCGCTGCAGTTTCAATAGAAAAAAAGGATCTTGAAAGCTTCCGAAACTGGAACGAAAAAGCAGCTGCTTCAGGGTATGTAGAGGGAGTATTTGGTTATGGCTCTTACTTAAGAGAAAATCCATCCAACTACGGATTCAAACCTGACCTTGTTAAATCTTATGCCCTACTTTCTCTCCTTTTCGAACTTGACGGGGGTGGTAATGTACGACGAGATGTAGAGGATGTGCTACCGAATATTGCAAAAAAAATGTCACCTGAGCAAATAAACGAAGCCAAACGCTTTTCAGAGGGTTGGAAATCTAGCCATCCGCCACTTTCTTTCTTCCCTGATAAGCTATGAAAAACTGACACTATGAGAATTTATTTTTTGCTCATGTTCCTCATAATCGCTCCCCTTTCAGGTTTTGGTGCTGAGCTTACTGTTGAACAACAGACCGCAAAAATGCAAGGCGTCAGACTTTATAATCAATTCAAAGCCATCTCGGCAGTACCGTATCTGGAAATAGCTGCTGACAGTGGGGATCATGAAGCTCAATACTATCTCGGCGAAGCTTTACGAAAAAACAACAAACACATGACACTTGAAGCTCAAACTGCATATGAAGCGTCAGCTCTCCAAGGAGATATATATGCAATGATAAGGCTCTCTCAGCGAGACAACGATCTTTGCGCAGCAATGAGCAACTGTCCAGCTGAGAAAAAATCACCCAGCGAGTGGTCGAAAAGCGCATTGGAGGCGGCAACAAAAGAAGCTGAAAAGGGTGATAGCGAGGCGATGTATTTGATGTACCGGATCACCGGCGATGATAAATGGTTTGAAAAGTCAGCAGAAGGTGGTTTTGCATTATCACAATATTATCTAGCGGCAGAATATCGTGACGGCAAAGGTTTCTTCCTGACACCTTCAAAACGAGCTGATGTCGTCGAACGCTGGATGAAGGCATCCGCCGAGGGCGGCAACCCGCAGGGTATGCTGGCATATGCGGCAATTCAGGGTCGGAAAAAGGACTGGGAACAATTCAGGCACTGGAACGAAAAAGCTGCGATGACAGGATATGTCAGCGCTGTTTATGGCTATGGATCCTATTTAGCAGGGCAATCACCGGAGTACGGCTTCAAGGAAGATTTAGTCACGGCTTATGCCTCTATCTCCTGGGTACTTGAACTAGATGGTGGGGGCGGCATGAAAGAGTTTGCACAGGCTGACCTTCCTGTAATTGTCGCCAAAATGACTCCAGAACAGATTGAGAAGTCAAAAAAGATGCTAATGGAATGGAAAGCGAATCGCCCGCCGTTGTCATTTTTCCCTGACAAGCTATGAGAACTAGTACTTTGAGAGCGTATTTTATTATTGCCCTCCTGATGCTCGCCCCTCTTTCAGGTTTTGGTGCTGATCTTACTATTGAGCAACAGACCGCAAAATCTCAAGGCATCGTACTTTACAATCAATTTAAAGCGATTTCCGCAACGCCACTACTTAAAATTGCTGCAGACGCTGGCGATCCCGACGCCCAATATTATCTCGCTGAAGCCATTCGTAAAAACAAGAAATATATGACTGCCGAAGCGCTTGGCGCTTACGAAGCATCAGCCCTCCAAGGCAACATATACTCAATGATAAGGCTTGCGGGGGATAAAAATGATCTTTGTGTCGCCATGGGGAACTGTCCAAAAGGCAGAAAGGAGCCCGAAGCGTGGGGAAAGATGGCCTTAGACACTGCTAGTTTAGAAGCAGCGAAAGGAAACGCAGAAGCGATGTATTTGATGTATAGAGTTACTGGCGATGATAAATGGTTAGAAAAATCTGCTGAAAAAGGATTCGCATTTGCGCAATATTTTTTAGGGATTCGTTACCGTGGAGGACACGGCTTTTTTTTGCTGCCTTCTAGCCGTGCGGAGGCCGTCGAGCACTTAATGAAGGCTGCAGCTGAAGGCGGTTACCCTCAAGGTATGTTGGAGTATGGTGCGATCCTGGCGGAGAAAAAAGACCTGCAAGGATTCAGACTCTGGAACGAGAAGGCCGCAGAAACTGGCTATGCAACCGCAGTGTTTGGATATGGATCGTACCTAGGAGAGGAACATTCGGAGTTTGGCTTTCCTTACGACCCCGTAAGATCCTATGCTTTACTCCATTTATTACTAGAGTTAGATGGCGGAGGTGGAATGCCGGACTATGTAAACTTCGCACTACCTGACATTTCTGCACAGATGACAGTTGAACAAATAGAAAAAGCAAAAAAACTTTCTCAAGAATGGAAAGTGTCGCACCCACCACTGTCATTTTTCCCTGACAAACTCTAGATAAAGAATGCTAACAAAATGTATATTTGTATTTCTCGCACTTGCAGAAATGTATTTCCGAATTAACGCAAAGCCTGCTCTAGCTGAAAAACCCGCGAAGGCGCAAGAAATTACATTCTATAGGCAATTCCAATCAACTTAGAACTACCTTTGTGGGAGTCTGCGGCGCAAGCAGGAGAATCGGGCGTTCAGTACTATCTTGGCTAGGCAATAAGAAACAATCGATATATAGATGCAGAAGCCTAAGAAGCCTACTAGGACGCTGCCGAAGCTGCTGGAAGTAGAGCCCGTTAAGCTCAACAACATCGAATGAAGAGAATTTTCAACGCCATGGAATTGCAATTCACCATTACTCCCGAGCACACACAGCTCAGAGTCAACGAACAGCTTGAGCAAGCAATGCTCAAGGATGATCAACTGCAGGCCCGGCTGTTGGGCCATGTGGCACGTGTTCAAGACCGTTTGCTCGCGCCACTGTTGTTTATCCTGGGCTTGGCTGGCGGCATGCTGGCGATCTATTTTCCTGCGCGCGAGTCAAGTCCCCAGAAACTCATCTCCATGGCTCTGTTTGGGGTGATCTTCGTGGTGTTCTGGTGGTGCTTCACCGCTCGCCTGCTAAGCCATTTACGCAACCGTATCGCCGACAATCGTGCGAAGCCGCGCGCGCCATTTCGCCGTACGAATCAGCGTCTGATCGAAATGAAACTGCGCATTCCCCTCAAGGCGGCTGAAGGCGCTTATCGTCTGCAATTCGACGACGAGGGCTTCACTCTGATTAATACCAAGGGCGCGAAAGGCGGGTTGGCCTGGGGGAAGATCGTGCGTTTCAAGGAAACGCCTGACTTTTACTCGGTGGCCTGCGCCGAGCTGGATCGCAAGGACAAGGCCTATCACATCCCCAGGCACAGCGATGTCATGGATGCGGAACAGTATCAGCAAGGTTTGGAACTGTTCTTGAGCCGGGTGCCCGCCTCTGCCGCTTTAAAACCTGCCTCATAGGAGGCAGGTGTGTATCAGCAGGCGTCAGGCCGGCGCTGTCCAACCCAACATCTGCTGTTGCGCGACCTGCAATAGGTCGCAGCCGTCTTGCGTCAGCAGATACAGCGCGTGGGTGATGTGCGGAATGTCCTGGACATCACCGTTCTTGAAGCACTGGCAATGGAGCGTTTCGAGCAAGTTGCTGGAGGCACGGATGCGCTGTAGAGCGGCTTCGAGAATGTCTTGGGGATTGGCCTCGGTGTCGATGACCATGGGGTTTGTGTCGGTAACGTTGCTTTTGATTGAACGATAACGACCGGGAACAGGATTTAACGTTGGCATAGTGATTACTCATCTGTTTTGAGGTAACCGCCAGCACCGTGACCAAACGATGGGAGGCGGACTGTGCACAGGCTTGGTCAACCGAGAACAGAAACTCAGCTCGCCCGAAGGCGTCCTGCACACAGCCGCCACAACAATGCGTCTTAAGGACATAGATGTCCGCAAGGCGAATCATGGCACACATGTGTGCACTGTTCTCAGGTGACCAAACCTGTTCGCTGATTTTGCAGCGAGGCCAAACAGTAAACGCTGCAGGCCTGCCGGCGAAAGTCGACAACACGCCCAAGCCTGTAGGAACGGTACGAAGCTTTCTTAGGATTTTTCACCCCGACCGGGTAGCGCTGTAGGACCCCACAACAGAATGGACTCACCCACAATGAAATCACCCTGGCCATACCTCTTCGCAGTGCTGCTAACCACCCCGGCCTATGCGCAACCACTCAAGACAATCCTCACCTGCCCTTTAGCCGGCCACTCCAAGGTATCGCTGCTGGCCGAGCCCGCCGAAGACGGCCATCGTCTTTTCATAAAACTCGACGGCAACACCCACATCGCCTTCACCGATATGCCCCAAGAGGACTTCATCGGCCGCATCGTCCTGGCAAAGTGCGTGTCCTCAACCCTGATGTTCGCCCTCGAATACGGCTCGCCCTATATGAAAGGCGTCGTGCTGCGCAAAAACCCGATCACGCACAGCGTCGAGCAAATCAATTTTGCCGAGAAGGCCCTGCCCCGTTGGCTCTATCTGGGGCCGCAGCAAATGCGCCTGGTCATGCCGAACGAAGGCTATGAGGTGCCGACGAAGTTACTGCTCTATGACTACGTGGCCGGCAAAGGCCAGGCTGAAACGGCTGTCGGCATTGACACGCTTCCCGAGACGCGCGGTTTTAAAGTCGTGCACTTGGAGAGGCGTTCTTATAACTAACTTACCGGTCCTACATGAAACCTCTGTCAGAAACCGCCTCACGACAGGTGGCATCAAGTCGCGTTAACCATCGCTTAACCCCGCGGTCCAAACCTGTACGGGACCGCACGCCTTCAGGCTCTCCTGATGCCCAGTGCGGCAGGTTCGACGCTTTCACGTCGAGCTGACTTCAAGCCTGCACCGGAGAACTTCCATGAACATACGCACGTTGCTGATCACCATCGCCGTCGCCTGCACCGCATTCGCCGGTGTGGCCCAGGCTGCTGACACTTCAACTTCCCAGGCTGTGCCGTACAAATACGGTATGCCGCTGAATGTGGGCAAGGTGATTGCCTTGACCGAGCCGTCGACCCTGGACTGCAAAGTGGTCAAGGCGGACATGAAGTACATCGACAGCGCCACGGGCAAGCCTTCTGAAATCACTTATCGGAAATTGTCTGACGCCTGCAGTTATCAAAACTGACGGAAGGCTCTGATTCGGCGTTTTGCGGTAGGCGTGTGAGGGTTGTGGCGCTATGCTTTGGGCGCCTCCCTCACTGCCGCAAGGATTCGCCATGCAGTTATCGTTTCGTACGTTATCGACGTTCACCGCCGCGTTGTGTTTCGCACTGGCGTTAGTGTGGGGTTTGATGCCGGATCGGTTGCTGGCGATCTGGAGTATTGAGTATTCGTCAGCGGCGGGATTGGTCGCGCGGCGCAGCGCGGTGTTGTTCGCAGCGCTGGGGGTGATGTTTTATCTGATTCGCAATGAAGCGCCCTCCTCAACCCGCAGTGCGTTGTGCACCGGGTTTATTGTCGGCTGCTGGGGGCTGGCGGCACTGGGCTTCGGCGAATGGCTGAATGGTCATGCCGGGCCAGGGATTTTGCTGGCGGTCGGGGTCGAACTGGCGCTGGGCCTGGGATTTTTCCAGACCCGGCGCGTGTCGGTGGAACTTGAAACAGCGGGCTAAAGCGCTTTTCGGTCAAGATGCAACGGCTGGACTTGCGCCCTGTGCTGCATGTCTGAACGAAGCTCGGCGATCAGGTCGTTGATTTCCCGACAACCATTCAAGCGTTTGGCGTTTATGCCGGTCACCAACAGATCGAGCTGATCGGTTTGCGTGTCGGCATAGACTTTGATGGTCATCGACAGGTCCGGCGACAGCGTGCATTGACAGCGCTTCGGCAGGAAGCTGCTTTCAATGATATTGCGAAGTTCCAAGGCAGATAGAAACATGGCGACCCTCTCCTTAATGTGAGACTGCCAATCAACATAAATATCGGTCTGTTCGGAGTGACCCGTTTGTCGTCCATGCGGGCCTGAATACTCCAGACTTGACCGTTCTCTCGTAGCGCCGCTGGCTCATTAAAATCACCGGCCAGCTAAAGACAGCTACAGCATAAAACATGCCTGTAATTCCGCTTTGCATCTCGTCGGCAAATCAAAGGTTTACAGAAGTTGCGGGCAAGATGCCTCATGCAATTTGCAAGAAAGACCGGTCGAAGCCCTGCAAATTGCAGGCATCCAGCGCGGGGTTGCATTTACCGGAAATGAACGTAAAAAATGCTACCCAATATTTCAGTATCCGCTGACCCCACTCACACGCAAGGAGGCATCATGGGTTCTTTGACCTTTATCACTACCGTCGGGCTAATAACTGCCGGGCTGTCGTGCGCCGTACATGCCGCAAAACTTGAAGATGTCGCGCCGTTCCCCAAGGCCGAAAGTGGTTTCACTCGCCAGGTGATTCATCTGGCGCCGCAACCCCAGGAAGATGGCTATCAGGTCGAAGTTCTGGCGGGCAAGACCTTGAACGTAGACTGCAATCGCCAGCGCTTGGGCGGGATACTTGAAGAGAAGAATCTCGAGGGCTGGGGTTATCCGTTCTATCGCCTGGAAAAGGTGATTGGCCCGATGAGCACGATGATGGCTTGCCCGGATGGCAAGACCAAAAAGGACTTTGTGCCGGTGGTCGGCGACGGGTTCATGTTGCGCTATAACAGCAAGTTGCCGATCGTGTTGTATGTGCCCAAGGATGTTGAGGTGCGTTATCGGATCTGGTCGGCGTCGAGCAAGGTTGAGAAGGCTGTTCAGGAATAAGCCACCGCAGCCAGCTCAGGCACAAAACCCTGTGGGAGCGAGCTTGCTCGCGATGACGGACTGACATTCAACATTGATGTTGGCTGACAGATCGCTATCGCGAGCAAGCTCGCTCCCACAAGGGAATTGCGGTATTCCATCCTTCATTGTCTGGCATTAAACACGGGAGCTGCCTTTTGATTACCTGCCACGTCAAATATGTGATCGACCCCTACCAACTCAGTGAATTCGAATCCTACGCCCAGGCCTGGCTCGGGATCGTCGAGCGTTTGGGCGGGACGCATCACGGGTATTTCCTGCCATCCGAGGGCGCAAGCAATATCGCCTACTGCCTGTTCAGTTTTCCGTCGCTGGCGGACTACGAAAGCTACCGCCACATCGCCATGACCGACCCGGAAAGTACGGCGCTGGTGGCCTCTCTGGTCGAGAAGAAGTTTATCGTCAGCTACGAGCGCACGTTCCTGCGTCCGATGTTGCCCTGACCTGCGTTCACGCCGGCGCGCCACAAGCAGCGGCGCGCTCGGCGACATGGCGCAGGCTGTCGAAATTGATATTCGCGCCCGAGTCGATGGCCACCAGGGTCTGACCGCGAGCGCCGGTTTGAGCCACGTACTTCTTGATCCCGGCCACGGCCAATGCGCCGGAAGGCTCGGTTATCGAGCGGGTGTCGTCGTAGATGTTCTTGATCGCGGCGCAGAGTTCGTCGTTGCTGACGGTGATCACCTCGTCGACACAAAACCGGCAAACCTCGAAGCCATAAGCGCCGATCTGCGCCACCGCCACGCCATCGGCGAAGGTGCCGACGTTGGGCAAAACCACCCGTTCACCGGCCTGCAACGCCGCCGCCAGGCACGCGGAATGTTCCGACTCGACGCCGACGATGCGCACCTCCGGCCGCAGGTATTTAACGTACGCAGCGATGCCGGCGATCAGGCCTCCGCCACCGACCGGAATGAAGATCGCGTCCAGCGGGCCCTGATGCTGGCGCAGGATTTCCATGGCGACGGTGCCCTGCCCCGCGATCACGTCAGGGTCGTCGAACGGCGAGACAAAGGTGCGACCGGTTTGTTTGGCCAGGTCCAGGGCGTGTTCCAGCGCGAACGGAAAACTCTCGCCATGCAGCACTGCGTCGGCGCCCCGACTTCGCACGCCCAACACCTTCAACTCGGGCGTAGTGCACGGCATGACGATGGTCGCGGCGATCCCCAACTGACGGGCCGCATGCGCCACGCCTTGGGCATGATTGCCGGCTGAAGCAGTGATCACGCCGCGCCCCTTTTGCTCAGCGCTGAGCTGCACCAGTTTGTTGTAAGCGCCGCGGATCTTGAAGGAAAAGGTCGGCTGCAGGTCTTCGCGCTTGAGCAGGATCTGATTACCCAACGCCTCGGACAATGCAGGCGCCGGTTGCAGCGGTGTGCGCACCGCCAGTTCATACACTGGTGCGGCGAGGATCTTTTTTACGTAGTGCTCAAGCAAACTCTGTTGGGCGTCGGCGCTGTTCATACTCATCTCTCCTGTTCTACACGCCCGGCGTAGGAGCTGCCGAAGGCTTCGATCTTTTGCTTTTTGAAGATCAAAAGATCGCAGCCTTCGGCAGCTCCTACACCGGGCGTATTCCGGTTCAAGACCCAGGAGACAGAAAGTAAAAACCCGCCTCTAGGGCGGGTTGGGTGCTGCAGTCGTGAGCTAGCCCGCCAAATAAGGAATGGCGGTAATAATGCTTGGCTGGCAGCGCAATACGGTGGAAGTCATGGCTGGAAATTAGCCGGGCATTGGTGGCAAGTCAATGGCCAATTTTGTCGGGCCTCTGTAGGCTGGCGATTCTGCTCATTGTCCCCAAGGAAGGAAACCATGAAGTCTGTCGCCCTGCCCCTGATTGCCCTGATCGCGTTTGCCGGCTACACCGTTTCGGTGATGTTGCAGGCGGAACAGTCGTTGATCGAGTTTGGGATCAGCCTGATGTCGCGGCCGGATACAGCGCAGGTGGTGATTGATCTTTATCTGTTGGCGACGCTGGCTGGGGTTTGGATGTACCGGGATGCTCGTCAGCGTGGTCGGTCGGGGTTGTCGGTGATGCCTTATCTTTTGCTGACGGCTGTTTTTGTGTCGATTGGGCCGTTGTTGTATTTGGTGGTTCGGGGGGTTCAGGATCGCAAAGATTCGGTCAGGTCAGCTCAAGAGGTCTGATCCTGGACTAGCGGTGTTGTTGGGATCGCTATCGCGAGCAAGCTCGCTCCCACAGGGGATTTGTGAACACCACAGAACCAATGTGGGAGCGAGCCTGCTCGCGATGGCGGCCTGAAGAGCGCCACCATCACCTGGCCAAGCGCCTGAGCCCCAACACCATCACCCCGGCGCCAAGCATCATCGCCGTCAGGAACAGCGGATAGGACACCCACCACGGTGTCCCCGCCGTCATCATGCTGAACTCGGACATGCCGCCAATGCTGGCAATCAGGTTCAGCGGCAAAAACACCACGTTGATCAGCGTCAGTTTGCGCAGCAGGTTGTTCATGCTGTTGTTCATCAGGTTGCCCCGGGCGTCGATCAGCCCGGAGAACACCGTGGAGTAGATTTCCGCCTGTTTGTAGCACTGGTTGTTTTCGATGATCAGGTCGTCGATCAGGCCGATGGCCTCGGCGCTGAAGTGCTCCTTTTCCGCGTGGTTGCGCAGGCGGGTCAGCACGGCGCCGTTGCTGTGGATCGCGTTGATGTAATAAATCAGGCTCTCGCTGAGGTTGAACATCTGGATCAGGTGCTGGTTTTCCATTGAGGCGTTGAATTTCTGCTGCAACTCCCGGGCAACCAGTTTGATCACCTTCAGGTGGCCCAAGTAGTGATGGATGTTGTTGAACAACAGATCCAGCAACACATCCAGCGGCGTATTGAGCCGCTGACGGGTGCCGAGGCCATGCAGCGGCGAATCGTCGGTGGCGATCACCAGCAAGCGGCCCGGCGAGAACAGCAAGCCGCAGGACGACACCTCGAAAGCCAGGCTGCCAGCGCCGGAATAGTTTTCCGGACGTTTCCAGATCAGGAACAGGTTGTCGGGGTGAAACTCGATGCGCGACACCTCGTCGGGGTCCAGGGCCGAGGCCAGGGCGTGTTCATCGAGCTTGAAATGGCTGTGCAGCAAATCGCGTTCAGCGGCGTCGGGGTTGCTGAACAGCATCACCTCGGCGTCCAGCCGTTCGACGGTGTGCAGGGCGCCGTGGGTCAGTTGAAAACTCTTGATCATCGGCCGCTCACCAGGCCTGGCCGCGACGTTTAAGCTCCAGGCGGCGCACGAACTCTTCCAGCACCAGCGAGTACAAATCGTCCTGCAAATAGGCGTCTTCGATGCCGGCGTCCATGTTCGGGTTGTCGTTGACCTCGATCACCACCACTTTGTCGCCGGATTGCTTGAGGTCGACGCCGTAGAGGCCATCGCCGATCAGGTTGGCAGTCTTCACCGCCAGCTCCACCACGGCGCGCGGCGCTTCGTGGACCGCCAAGGTGCGGCATTCGCCGTTGATGTCTTGGCCCTTGGCCTTGTGGTTGTAGATCTGCCAATGGCCCTTGGACATGAAGTACTGGCAGGCGAAGATCGGTTTGCGGTTGAGCACGCCGATGCGCCAGTCGTACTCGGTGTAGAAGAATTCCTGCGCCAGCAACAACACCGAATGCTCGAACAGTTCAGCGGTGGCTTCAAGCAAGGCTTGTTGGCTTTCGACCTTGATCACGCCTCGGGAGAAACAGCCGTCAGGGATCTTCAACACCAGCGGAAAGCCCAAGCGCTCGCCGACCCGCTCGAAGTCTTCCGGTCGTTCCTTGTAGAGAATTTCAGTGGCGGGCATGCCGAGTTGATGGCTTTTCAGCAAGTCAGTCAGGTAGACCTTGTTGGTGCAGCGCAGGATCGACGTCGGGTCGTCCATCACCACCAGCCCTTCGCTTTCGGCTTTTTTGGCGAAGCGATAGGTGTGGTTGTCGACACTTGTAGTCTCGCGGATCAGCAGCCCGTCGTATTCGGCGATGCGCGCGTAGTCCTTGCGCTCGATCAGCTCGACGTCGATGCCCAGGGTTTTGCCAACCCGGACGAAATTGTCCAGGGCCTTGGCGTTGGATGGCGGCAACGCTTCCTGCGGGTCATGCAGGATCGCCAGGTCATAACGGGCCAAACGCCGGGAACGCGGCACACGCCAGATCTTGCGACTGAAACTGTCCAGGGAGTTAGCGAACTGGTCTTCCTGATCTTCGCGCAACTTATGTAACGCGCCGAACTTTATACCTTCGATGTGCCAACCGTTAGTTCTTCTAAACTCAACCAGCAATATCGGACACGGAAACACTTCAAACAATTGTCGCGCCAGATCCTGCAAAGGTTCGATATTTGTCTTACCGAAATACAGGGTTAGCGTGAACCCCTCTGTATCGCTGTAAAGATGATTACTGAGGGCTTTTTCCAGGGGTTTGTCCAGATCATCCAGGGCCAGCCCGTAAAGGGATTTACGCGTCAGCTCGCTAATGGTTCGTACCGACGGTATGACCTTGTGTCCCCGGGCCTCGGCCAGCAGCGAGCAGTAGTAGCCGTGCCCCAGGTACTTGTAGCTTCGGCACAGGTTGATCACCTGGACCCGTTTGCCCTGCTCGTTGTCGCGGGTTTGTTCCAGATATTCCTGGGCCGTGACGATGTCCTCGCTGGGGAAATACGACGCCCAGTCTTCCTTGCGTTCTACGATGATAATCAACTGACTTGAAGTTCTGACTGCATCATTTAAATAAGTTGCCGCCGGCAAAGTTTGCTCGGATACTTCGCGCCAATGACCTTGTACCGCTGACATAGTGATTGATCCGTTGGAGAACAAGACCTTTCCTATTAAGCACGAACTTTTTCGAAAGTCCCGTTTCGTTACGCAACTTTTACGGCGGTCATATGAATCCTGTCTTTCGCTTGGCGGTAGTTGAAGACTTACCCGCGTTGCTCCAACTCGAAGAGCAATGCTTCACCACGGACCGGCTCACCAGTCGCAGTTTTCAATGGATGATCACCCGCGCTCATGGGCAGTTGCTGATTGCCCAGCACGGGGAGCAACTGGTCGGCTACGCCGTGGTGCTATTCCACCGGGGCACGTCCCTGGCGCGGCTGTATTCGATTGCCATCGCTTCCGAGGCCAGAGGCAATGGCTTGGGCAAGCAACTGCTGGAGCGGATCGAAGCCTGTGCGCTTGAGCACGATTGCGCCTATTTGCGGCTTGAGGTGCGTATCGACAATCCAGCGGCGATTGCTCTGTATGAGCGCAATGGTTACCGGCGTTTCGCGCTGATTCATGACTATTACCAGGACCACGCCGATGCGTTGCGACTGGAGAAACGCATCCTGCAGCACCGCGATTCGCGCAATATCCAGGTGCCCTGGTATCGCCAGACCACCGACTTCACCTGCGGCCCGGCCTGTTTGCTGATGGCCATGGGGGCATTGCAGCGGGATCGGTTGCTGGAACGTCGGGAAGAACTGCAAATCTGGCGTGAGGCGACCACGGTGTTCATGACCTCGGGCCACGGTGGTTGCAGCCCTCAGGGCCTGGCGCTGGCGGCGTGGCGACGCGGGTTTCGTGTGCAATTGCAACTGAGCATGGCCGGACCGTTGTTTCTCGATGGCGTGCGCGATGAGCATAAAAAGGACGTAATGCGCCTGGTGCACGAAGAGTTCACTGCGCAGTTGCAGGACACCGATGTGGAACGGGTGATTGGCGGGACGCTCGATCTGCCTCGATTACTCGACGCGGGTGGTCAGCCGCTGGTGTTGATCAGCAGCTATCGCCTGACTCGCTCCAAGGCGCCGCACTGGGTAATGGTGACGGATTGCGATGAAGAGTTTGTCTACCTGCATGACCCGGATGTAGATCACAGCCAGCATCGCCAGCCCATGGATTGCCAGCATTTGCCGGTGAGTCATGGGGAGTTTGAAAAGATGTGCAGTTTTGGGCGGGGGAAATTGCGGGCGGCGGTGATTCTCTATGTTCGTAGATGAAAGGAGCCTAGAGTTGTGTTGGCTTTGAGGCCGGCTTCGCGAGCAAGCCCGCTCCCACAGGGGAATGCATTCCAAGTGTGGGAGCGGGCTTGCTCGCGAAGGCGGTGGATGGGTTTCACTTCAACCCGACTTTGTAAATCGCGCCATCATCCTCATCCGTCAAAACATACAAATACCCATCTGGCCCCTGCCGCACATCGCGGATCCGCGCTTTGAGCTCGCCCATCAAACGCTCTTCATGCACCACTTTGTCGCCGTCAAACTGCAACCGGATCAGTTCCTGACTCCCCAGTGCGCCGATAAACACGTTGTGCTGCCAAGGCTTGAAACGATCGGCGTCATAGAACGCCATGCCGCTGATGGCCGGTGAGACTTCCCAGACATGGTGCGGCGGCACAGTGCCCTCGGCGGTCTTGCCCGTGGCTTCCGGGATCGGCTGGCCGGAATAGTTGATGCCGTTGGTTGCCAGCGGCCAGCCATAATTCTTGCCGCGTTCGATCACGTTGATCTCATCGCCGCCCTTGGGGCCGTGCTCGTTTTCCCAGATCGTCCCGCTCCACGGATTCAGCGCCAAACCTTGGGGGTTGCGCTGGCCGTAGGACCAGATTTCCGGACGCACACCAGCCTGACCGACAAAGGGGTTGTCATCCGGCACCTTGCCGTCCGGGTAAATCCGCACGATTTTGCCTTGCAGCTTGTCGAGGTCCTGGGCGGTCATGCGGTCATTGTTTTCGCCAAGAGAGATGAACAGATAACCGTCACGATCGAACACCAACCGCGAACCGAAGTGGTTACCGACCGAGAGCTTCGGCTCCTGGCGGAAGATCACCTTGAAATCCTTGAGCGTCGTCAGGTCATCGGACAAACGCCCGCGCCCCACTGCGGTGCCGGCCTTGTCGCCTTCCCCGCCACCTTCGGCGTAAGACAGATAGACCATGCGGTCCTGCTTGAAGTCCGGCGACAACACCACGTCGAGCAAACCACCCTGCCCCTTGGCCCAGACCTTCGGCACGCCGCTGATTGGCGCCGAGCGTTTGCCATCGGCAGTAACCACCCGAAGGTTGCCGGGACGTTCGGTCACCAGCATGCCCTGGCGATCCGGCAGAAACGCCAGGGCCCACGGGTGCTCCAGGCCTTTGGTGATCGGCGTGACCTCGAGGGTGCCTTGTTCGCTTTTCAGTTCCTGGGTGGGCGCCGCGAAAACAGGCGCGGCGGAGGTGATCAGTGCGCTGGCGCAGAAGGTGGCCAGGAGGGTTTTACGCAACATGCACGCTTCCTTTTGTGGTTCGAATGGCTGACAGAACCTCAGTTCTGCCGTTCAACGGTTGCTGCTGTCCGAGTCCCGGGGTGGTGGATTGGGAATGAATTTCGGTGGCGTACTGGGGGCCGCTTTGTTTTGCGGATAGCGATTGCCAATACCGCCGTTTTCCACGGTCGGCGGACGCGGCACGGGGGCGAATGTCGGTTGCCGGGTGGCCGGTTGCGTGCCTTGCATGCTGTTGGGGTTGGCCCGGTGAATCGGGCTGTTGTAGGGATTGTTATTGCTGCTGCCGGTCGGGCTCTGGGCCAGGGCCACCGGGCCGAGCAAACCGCTCAAGGCCAGCACGGTGCAGCCGAACACAAATCTGTTCATGGAGAGCCTCTCTACGGATACTGGAATAGAGTCTTCGATGCCACGCTACGCCCGACGTTCGGATTTGTTAACTGAAACCTCCTTCACAGATGTAACACCCGTTTGCCGCACCGCTTATCCCCCCGCCAGGCCTGGGCGAAAGCCGCTGAAACTTTTGCGCCGGGCCACGGGTCACCTGATCATCACTTGCGAGTAGACGAAGATGGCCCGAGCAATCTGGAAAGGCGCAATCAGTTTTGGCTTGGTGCACATCCCTGTGGCACTGGTGTCGGCGACTTCATCTCATGGGGTGGATTTCGACTGGCTCGACAGCCGCAGCATGGACCCGGTGGGCTACAAACGCGTCAACAAAGTCACCGGCAAGGAAGTCACCAAGGAACACATCGTCAAAGGCGTCGCCTACGAAAAGGGCCGCTATGTGGTGCTCAGCGAAGAGGAAATTCGTTCGGCGCACCCGTTGTCGACCCAGACCATCGACATCTTTGCCTTTGTCGACAGCGAGCAGATCCCGCTGCAAAACATCGACACACCCTATTACTTGGCGCCGGACAAACGCGGTGGCAAGGTCTATGCGCTGCTGCGTGAAACCCTGAGCAAAACCAACAAGGTCGCCCTCGCGCATGTCGTGCTGCATACCCGGCAACATCTGGCGGCGCTGATGCCGCTGGAATCAGCGATGGTTTTGGTGATGCTGCGCTGGCCGGCGGAAGTGCGCAGCCTTGATGAACTTGAATTGGGCAGTGAAGTGACCAAACCCGAGCTGGCCAAGGGTGAACTGGACATGGCCAAGCGCCTGGTCGAGGACATGAGCGCCGACTGGAAACCCGAGGATTACCGCGACAGTTTCGAAGACAAGATCATGGCGCTGGTGGAGAAAAAGGCCAATGAAGGCAAGATCGAGGACGTCGAGAGCACCGCCGGCGAAGAGGAACGTAAAACTGCGGATGTCATTGATCTGACCGAACTGCTCAAACGCAGCCTCGGTGGCAAGGCAGCCAGCAAACCGGCGGCCAAGCCGCGCAAAGCCGCCGCCGAACCGGCGCCGGCGAAAAAGGCCACGAAGAGTTCTCGTGGCTGACCGCCCGAGAAATCGCCGCACAAGGTAGTACGCCATGGCTAAATCGGTGAGTGAATACACACGCAAACGCAACTTCGAGATCACTTCGGAGCCTCCTGAAACAGCGCCGGCCAAGCGCGGCAAAAAATCGCCTTCGGCCTTGCGTTTCGTGATCCAGAAGCATGATGCGCGCAACCTGCATTACGACTTTCGCCTGGAACTCGACGGCACCCTGAAAAGCTGGGCCGTGCCCAAAGGCCCGAGCCTCGACCCGACGCAAAAGCGTCTGGCGGTGCATGTCGAGGACCATCCGATCAGTTACGGCACCTTCGAGGGCAGTATCCCCGAGGGTCAGTACGGCGCCGGGGATGTGATTGTCTGGGATCACGGCGTCTGGCAACCGATTGGCGACCCGCAGGAAACCTACAAGGCCGGCAAGCTGAAATTCACCCTGATCGGTGAAAAGCTCTCCGGCGACTGGGCATTGGTGCGCACCCATCTGCGCGGCAGTGGCGACAAGGAACAATGGCTGCTAATCAAGGAAAAGGATCAACAAGCGCGGCCGATCAGCGAGTTTGACGTGGTCGCCGAGTTGCCCAAAAGCGTCTTGAGCGATGCGACCGTGGGCGACAAAACCAAGAAGGCCAGCAGTAAATCCGTCAAAAAGCCCAAAGCAGCCAAACCCAAGCCAACTGCCCTGCCCGAACAATTCAGCCCGCAACTGGCCACGCTGATGGACAAGGCCCCGGCCGGCGATTGGCGCTATGAAATCAAGTTCGACGGCTACCGGATCCTCGCCCGGATCGACAACGGCGAAGTGCGTCTGCTGACCCGCAATGGCCATGACTGGACGGCCAAACTGCCCCTGCAGGCCAAGGCCCTGGCCGAGATGAAACTCGACGGCAGTTGGCTCGATGGCGAAGTGGTGGTGCTCAACGACAAAGGCTTCCCGGACTTCCAGGGATTGCAGAACGCGTTCGAGATCGGCCGCTCCGTGGACATCATTTATTTCCTGTTCGACGCGCCGTTCCTGCATGGCGTCGATCAGCGTGAGATGCCGGTAGAAGACCGGCGTGCGGCGCTGAAAAAAGCCCTGGGGCGCAAGTCCCGGCAAATCCTGCGCTTCTCCGAGGCTTTTACCGCCAAACATCAAGACATCGTCGAGAGTGCCTGTGCCTTGTCGCTGGAAGGCGTCATCGGCAAACGCGCTGGCAGCCCTTACGTGTCACGCCGCAGCCCGGACTGGATCAAGCTCAAATGCCGCTTGCGTCAGGAATTCGTGATCATCGGTTATACCGCGCCACAAGGTTCGCGCAGCGGTTTCGGCGCCCTGCTGCTGGGGGTTTACGACGATAAGGGGCTGCTCTATGCCGGGCGCGTTGGCACCGGGTTCAATCAGGCCAACCTCAAGCTGTTTCATGGACAGTTGCAGAAGATCGAGCGCAAGACCTCACCGCTCGACAAACCGTTAACCGCTGCTCAGGCCCGGGGAGTGCACTGGGTCGAGCCGACGCTGGTGTGCGAAGCCGAGTTTGCCGAGTGGACCCGCGAAGGCGTGGTCCGGCAAGCGGCGTTTATTGCCATGCGCACCGACAAACCGGCGACGGAGATTGTGCGTGAACAGCCGCAGTCCCCCAAGGCGAGCAAACCCGTGACCGAGAAGAAAACCAGCAGCAAGGACAGCAGCGTCGCCGGGGTCAAGATTACGCACCCCGAGCGTGTCATCGACAAGGACAGCGGCACGCAGAAACTTGAACTGGTGCAGTTCTACGAAAGCATCAGCCAATGGATACTGCCGTTCCTGCGCGACCGGCCGGTTTCACTGTTAAGGGCACCGGAAGGCGTCGAAGGCGAACAGTTCTTCCAGAAACACGCCGAGCGCCTGGCGATCCCCAACATCAAACATCTGGACCCGAACATCGACCTTGGCCACGCGCGCCTGATGGAAATCGACTCCGTGCAGGCACTGATCGGCGCGGCGCAAATGGGCACCATCGAGCTGCATACCTGGGGCGCGACCACGGACAAGATTGAAACCCCGGACCTGTTCGTCCTCGACCTCGACCCGGATCCGGCGCTCCCATGGAAAAGCATGGTTGAGGCCACGCAATTGACCCTGTCAGTGCTGGATGAAATAGGCCTGGAGGCGTTTTTGAAAACCAGCGGTGGCAAAGGCATGCACATCATCGTGCCGCTCGCGCGCAAGGATGACTGGGACACGGTCAAGGCGTTCGCCAAAGCCATCGCGCAGTTTATGGCGCAACAACTGCCGGAGCGGATCAGCGCGACCATGGGCCCGAAAAACCGGGTCGGCAAGATTTTCGTCGATTACCTGCGCAACACCCGTGGGGCCAGTACGGTGTCGGCGTATTCGGTGCGGGCACGCCCGGGGTTACCGGTGTCGGTGCCAATTGCGCGGGATGAGCTGACGGCGCTGCACGGTTCGCAGGAATGGACGGTGGCTAATTTGCTGGAGCGGCTGGAGGGATTGAAAGAGGATCCGTGGGCGGGATATGCGAATCGGCAGAAGATTACGGCGAAGATGTGGAAGCAGTTGGGGGCCAAGAAGCCTTAAGTGTTGTGTTGAATGTACCGACGTCTTCGCGAGCAGGCTCGCTCCCACAGGGGAATGCATTCCAAATGTGGGAGCGAGCCTGCTCGCGAAGGGGGCCCTACGGCTTCGCGCAAAAACTCAGATCAATACGAAAACCGCCAACAACCCACCAAAAATCGCCCACTTCTCAAAGTAGTACCGGGCACGGTTACGCTTCTTCAGCTCCTTGCCGCGCAGCCGAACCTTGTAGATTTTGGCGAACAGGCGATTGATGCCGCCCGTCTTGTCGCCCGCATCATTCGGTGCGCCCGCCGCCGACATGACATTACGGCTGAACCAGGCATTGAACGCCGCCGCCCAGCGATACTTCATCGGGCGCTCGACATCGCAAAACAGAATGATGCGGTTCTGATCAGTGGTGTTTTCCGCGTAGTGAATGAACGTTTCATCGAACATCACCGCTTCGCCGTCGCGCCAGTGGTAGTTCTCACCGTCGACGTTGATGTAGCAACCGGCATCGTTGGGTGTTTCCAGGCCCAAGTGATAACGGTAGGAACCGGCATACGGGTCGCGGTGGCGCACCAGTTTGGAACCCGGTGGCAGTTCGGCAAACATCGCGGCCTTGATCGAGCCGATGCTTTGCACCAGTTCGGTGGTGCGCGGGCAGAGTTTCTCGGCAGAAGGATGACTGTCGCCGTACCACTTCAGGTAGAAACGCTTCCAGCCGCTCTTGAAGAACGAGTTGAAACCCACGTCGTCGTATTGGTTCGAGCGCTTGATCTCCCCGGCCCGGAGCAGGTTCTGCCCTTCGGCGCGGATTTCTTCCCAGTGAGCCTGCAACGGGCTCAAGTCCGGGAAGTCAGCCGGGTTGAGGTAAGGCTTGCTCGGGAGTTTGGAGAACAGATAAAGGAAGCAATTGATCGGCGCCAGAAACGTCGAGTGATCGCTCAGTTGACGGCCCAATTTGTGGCGCACGCGTCCGCGCAGGTGAACGTACGCGATCGAGATAACATAAATAGCGGCAATGATGAGTTTCACGGCAATCGTCACACGTCAGGAGTGAACAAACTGCGCAGCCGGCCAAGCGGTCTGGCGCAGTATCTGAATACGAAACAGCGGTCCCGGTGGCACGTCCTTGAGCTCATGCCAACAGCGGCATTGGGTGAATAGATGGCATTTTAGCCACGGTTTGTAACAAATAGTTAGCTAAGAACTGTGAAAATGTGTCCGCTGATGCTGCCAAAGTGCCCGCGCAGGCTCAACGCCCTATCGTTTAAAGAGCCAGACCAGTACAATCGCCGCCAAACATTACGCGCCCCCCTTGGTTGATGACGGGAATGAACCCCGCCTCAGCGCACTTCGACTCGGGCCAAGCGCTCCATTGCTGCTGTCCACTTATTGCCAGATGGACCTTCCGCTTCTGACCGGGATGCATTTCCCGTGGTTTGAATACCGGAACCAGGTACTGAATCGGTACTGCCGCACCTTTAGCTACTCTGAATGCTTCGCAGGAAAAACCTTTGATCTCTACAGCTAACATCACGATGCAGTTCGGCGCCAAGCCGCTATTCGAAAACGTTTCGGTCAAATTCGGCGCGGGCAACCGCTATGGCCTGATCGGCGCCAACGGTTGCGGCAAGTCGACCTTCATGAAAATCCTCGGCGGCGACCTTGAGCCATCCGGCGGCCAGGTCATGCTTGAGCCGAACGTGCGTCTGGGTAAATTGCGCCAGGACCAGTTCGCTTACGAAGAATTCACCGTGATCGACACCGTGATCATGGGTCACGAAGAGCTGTGGAAGGTCAAGGCCGAGCGCGATCGCATCTACTCGCTGCCGGAAATGACCGAAGAAGACGGCATGGCCGTGGCCGAGCTGGAAACCGAGTTCGCTGAAATGGACGGCTACACCGCCGAATCCCGTGCCGGCGAACTGTTGCTGGGCCTGGGTATCGGCATCGAGCAGCACTTTGGCCCGATGAGCGAGGTTTCCCCAGGCTGGAAACTGCGCGTGTTGCTGGCTCAGGCGCTGTTCTCCGATCCTGAAGTGCTGTTGCTCGACGAACCGACCAACCACTTGGACATCAACACCATCCGCTGGCTGGAAAACATTCTGACCCAGCGCTCCAGCCTGATGATCATCATCTCTCACGACCGTCACTTCCTGAACAGCGTGTGCACCCACATGGCTGACCTGGATTACGGCGAGCTGCGCCTGTTCCCGGGCAACTACGACGAGTACATGACCGTGGCGACCCAGTCCCGCGAGCAACTGCTGTCGGACAACGCCAAGAAGAAAGCCCAGATTTCCGAACTGCAATCGTTCGTCAGCCGCTTCTCGGCCAACGCCTCGAAAGCCAAGCAGGCCACGTCCCGCGCCAAGGCGATCGACAAGATCCAGCTGGCCGAGGTCAAGCCTTCGAGCCGTGTGAGCCCGTTCATCCGTTTCGAACAAACCAAGAAGCTGCACCGTCAGGCGGTCATCGTCGAGCGCATGGCGAAAGGCTTCGACGGCAAAACCCTGTTCAAGGACTTCAGCTTCCAGGTTGAAGCCGGCGAGCGCGTGGCGATCATCGGCCCGAACGGTATCGGTAAAACCACCCTGCTGCGTACCCTGGTCAACGAACTGACCCCGGATGCCGGTACCGTGAAGTGGACCGACGCCGCGGAACTGGGCTACTACGCCCAGGACCACGCGCACGATTTCGAAGACGACTGCAACCTGTTCGACTGGATGGGCCAATGGACCCAGGGCGGCGAGCAGATCGTTCGCGGCACCCTCGGCCGGATGCTGTTCTCCAACGACGAGATCCTCAAGTCGGTCAAGGTCATTTCCGGTGGTGAGCAAGGTCGCATGCTGTTCGGCAAGCTGATCCTGCAAAAGCCGAACGTGCTGATCATGGACGAACCGACCAACCACTTGGACATGGAATCCATCGAGGCGCTGAACCTGGCGCTGGAGAACTATCCGGGCACGCTGATCTTCGTCAGCCATGACCGTGAGTTCGTATCGTCGCTGGCCACCCGCATTATCGAGCTCAGCCCTAGCGGCGTGATCGACTTCAGCGGCACCTATGACGATTACCTGCGTAGCCAGGGTGTTGTGTTCTAAATAGCGGTTGAAAATGAAAAGCCCTGTCCTGGTGACGGGGCTTTTTATTGCCTGAAGATCAAAAGATCGCAGCCTTCGGCAGCTCCTACGGGGCACGCATTCCAAAGTAGGAGCTGCCGAAGGCTGCGATCTTTTGATCTTATCGTTAGCCTGCTTCCTTTTATTTCCCACCCACGCCATGATGCAGATCTCCCACCGCCGCCCGCGAACGAGCCCTTCATGTCTGCGCAGCAACTGCCCCCGCAAAGCTCCATGGCGATCACCCTGCAGATCGTCTCCATCGTTTTCTATACCTTTATTGCCTTCCTCTGCATCGGCCTGCCGATTGCGGTGATCCCGGGGTATGTTCACGAGCAGCTGGGTTTCAGCGCGATCATCGCGGGGCTGACCATTGGCTGCCAATACCTGGCCACCCTGCTCAGCCGCCCGATGGCCGGGCGCATGTCGGACAGCGTTGGCACCAAGCGCGCGATTATTTATGGCTTGTCGGGGATTGTGTTGAGCGGTGTGCTGACGCTGCTGTCGACGTTGCTGCAAAGCTTTCCGTTGCTGAGCCTGTTGATCCTGATCGCTGGCCGGCTGCTATTGGGGATCGCCCAAGGCTTGATCGGCGTCGGCACCATCAGTTGGTGCATGGGCCAGGTCGGCGCCGAGCACACCGCGCGCTCGATTTCCTGGAACGGGATTGCGTCCTATGGCGCCATCGCCATTGGTGCACCGCTGGGCGTGGTGATGGTCGCCGAGTACGGCTTCGAAAGCCTGGGGATTGTCCTGTCGGTGCTGGCGTTGGGCGCGCTGTTGCTGATCCGCAACAAACCGTCGGTGCCGGTGATTCGAGGGGAACGTCTGCCGTTCTGGAACGTTTTCGGGCGTATTGCACCGTTCGGCGCGAGCCTGAGCCTGGCGTCCATCGGCTACGGCACCCTGACCACTTTTATTACCTTGTACTACCTCAACCGTGGCTGGGCCGGCGCGGCGTATTGCCTGACGGTGTTCGGCGTGTGTTTCATTTTGTCGCGGCTGTTGTTCATTTCTGCGATCAGCCGTTTCGGCGGCTTCACCTCGGCCATCGCCTGCATGACCATCGAAACCGTAGGCCTGATGCTGTTGTGGCTGGCACCGTCCACCGGTTACGCGTTGATCGGCGCCGGATTGACCGGGTTTGGCCTGTCGCTGGTGTATCCGGCGCTGGGGGTCGAGGCGATCAAGCAGGTGCCCAACTCCAGTCGCGGCGCGGGGTTGAGTGCTTATGCGGTGTTTTTCGATCTGGCGCTGGCGATTGCCGGCCCGCTGATGGGCGCGGTGGCGTTGAACCTGGGGTATTCGTGGATTTTCTTTAGTGCCGCGTTGTTATCGGTGACCGGGCTCGGCTTGACGCTACTGCTGAAACGCCGCGCAATCACCTGACAACCACGATCCCCTGTGGGAGCGGGCTTGCTCGCGAATGCGCTGTGTCATTCAACATCAATGTTGACTGACTGGGCCCCTTCGCGAGCAAGCCCGCTCCCACAGGGGTCATGCGGTGTTGATCAGATTATTGATCCGCCGTCTGCATCCCCGCCCGACTCGGTTTGCCCAGCGCATGCGAGAAGAAGCGCCCTGCTTCGGAGATCAAATTGCGGTGGATGTCTTCGCGATCAACCCCATCCGCATCGGTACACAGCGCCGGCATGGCGATGATCTGTTCTTCATTACACGGCGCCATGAACACAAAGTGCCCTGCCCCGGCCAGTAATTTGAAGTCCGGCGCGATCGGCAGTTTGCGCGCCAGCGCTGCGGCGTTTTTGTCGAAAGCCACCAGTTTGTCGCCGTCGCCGCTGTACAGCAGCACCGGCACATGCACATCCGCCAACGTATGACGACCGAACTTGAGGCTCAGCGGCGCCATCAGCAGCAAGGCATGAACACGTGGGTCGGCCACTGGCTGCAGATCATCACGATCGACAATCAACTCGCCCTGGGTGTTGCAGGCATCACGGTCATCCGGGCGTTCCTGGCAATAGCGGCGCAGACGATCCAGATCAGGCGTGGCACCGGACAGGATCAACGCGGTTTCACCGCCCGCCGAGTAACCAATCACCCCGACCTGATCCGCATTGACGAAAGGCGCCAGCATCGCGTCGCCCAAGGTGGCGGTGATCGCTTCAGAAATTTGCAGGGGCCGGCCGTACAGGTTGCTCAAGGTGCCGAGACGGCTGTGATCCTTGGAGTTGTCGCCGGGATGAATCACCGCGACAACCACAAAACCCTTGCGGGCCAGCGAGGTAGCGAGGTCGTGCAAGGCCAGCGGGGTGCCGACGTTGCCGTGGGACAGCATCAGCATAGGGAAACGCCCGATGGCAACGCGGGCGTCTTCACTGGCTTCGACGGTATAGCCTTCGAGATTGCTGGTGTGATCCTTGTCGCTGGACGGATAAAAGGCGATGGCGCGCATCGGCTGCAAATCCAGCGGATCGAGGAACGTCATCTCGTGATAACCGACGCCCCAGTGGGAATGCAGGCCAGGCGCAGCGTGCACTGAAATCAGGCTGCTGAGCAGGCACATCAGTAACGTTGCACAAAGACGCACCATGGGATGCCCCACCTTTGTTACTAAACTGAAAAGCCCGTAGTGCTCCGGGGTACGGAGAACGCGGCCTTGTGCCAGTGTCTGCGGCCACCAAGGTCATTGCGCAACGGGGACGTTAACCCTCGACTGCATAACCTGGGCCACAACATAAAAAACCGTCAAAAACAAAAAAACTCTGTAACTGATCATTACGATAATCAGAATACAGAGTTTTTCGGGTATTGCCTGAGCCGTTTAGTATTTTTTACGCAAGCCTTACACAGGCCTTATGCCGCAGCGAACAGTTGCTCGCTGATTTGTGTGTGAGCATCGCTCAGGGCTTTGGTGCGCACTTCGTCGCCGTAAGCCAGGCCATGGGCGCGAACGAACTCAATATCAGTGATGCCCAGAAAACCGAACAGCAATTTCAAATAGTCTTCGTGAGCAACACCGGTGGCTTGACCGGCGTGCAGGCCGCCAGCAGTCGAAACGATCACCAGTTTCTTGCCACCGCACAGGCCTTCAGGGCCGGCTTCGGTGTAGCGGAAGGTCTGACCGGCAACGGCGATGCGGTCGATCCAGGCTTTAAGTTGGGTTGGAATGGTGAAGTTGTACATCGGCGCGGCAATCACGATGGCATCAGCGGCGATGAATTCGGCCAGGGTCGAAGCGCTCAGCTCGGCTTCATGCTGTTGTGCGGCGTTGCGCAGTTCAGCGCTGGTGCCGGCAGCGACCAGGGTCGTGGCGGAGAAATGGCTGATGGCGTCAGCGGCCAGGTCACGGTAAGTCACGACGGCCGAAGCGTCAGCGGCTTGCCAGGCTTTGACCACTTCGCCACTCAGCTGACGGGAAGCCGAGTTGTCACCCAAAATGCTCGAATCGATATGCAACAGTTTCATAAAGGATCTCCAGGTGAGGATCGCCACTGGGGCGATCTGATGGAGTTGATGCTACAGATGAAACCAATAGCTGATTAGCCCGCAACAATGCGATAGTTCGTCTCACTGATAGAACAATCGAGTTCACGCCATGCAAGACCTGAATGACCTCTACTATTTCGCCAAGGTGGTTGAAGCCGGTGGTTTCGCCGCGGCTGGACGGCTGCTGGGGATTCCGAAGTCGCGGCTTTCGCGGCGTATTGCCGAGTTGGAAGAACGCCTGGGCGCACGACTGCTGCAACGCACCACCCGGCAACTCAAGCTGACGGCCGTGGGCGAGCGTTACTTGCGGCATTGTCAGGCGATGCTGCTGGAAGCGGAGATGGCCGACGAAGCGGTGGCCAGTATGTCCAGCGAGCCTCGGGGAAGATTGCGGGTGTCGTGCCCGGTGGGCCTGGCCCATCACATGTTGCCGACAGTGATCAGCGATTTCCTGGAGAAATACCCGCAGGTCCAGTTGGAAGTCTTGCTGCTCAACCGTCGGGTGGATCTGGTCACCGAAGGTGTCGATGTCGCGCTGCGGGTTCGTGAACTGGGGGATGAAGACCCGTTGCTGGTCACCCGGCGCTTGCGTCAGGCGCAAACGATGATCGTCGCCAGCCCAGCCTTCCTGCACGGCCGGGAGATCAATCACCCGGAAGACCTCAAGGGTTTGCCGGTGCTCGGCGCGCTGGAGCCGGACCGCATGGTGCATATCCGCATGCTCGATCAGCAGGGCAAAAGCTATGATTTGGCGCTGGAGGCACGGTTGGGCATCGACGACTTTATTGTGCGCCGGGCCTGCGCCCTCGCCGGCCAGGGCTTTACGGTGCTGCCAATGATGTATTGCGAACAGGAAATCGCCGACGGCTCGCTGATCCAGTTGTTGCCCGACTGGTCATTGCCTGGCGGCTGGCTGCAAGCGGTGTACCCTCATCGGCGCGGGGTGATGCCGGCGGTGCGCGCGTGGCTTGACCATTTGATCGAATCATTCAATGCCTGTGGGGACCGTTTGATATGAAGGCTGGACGCATGAGCGAAGCGGATGTCGCAGACTTTTGCCTGGGGCTGCCCGGGGCGCGGGAAGACTACAAATGGGGCGGCGTGCGCGTGTTTTCGATTGCCGGGAACAAGATGTTTGCACTGCAAAATTTGCGGGGCGACTCCCTGGCGTTCAAGGTCGACAAGGATTTGTTTCTCGGTCATTGCGACCGTCCGGGCATTCACCCGGCGCCGTACCTGGCTCGGGCGCAATGGATCATCATGCAGACGCCCTACCCGCTGGGCGCCGAAGAACTGCAAGCCTTGCTGCAACGCTCCCACCAATTGGTGGTGAGCAAATTGCCCAAGCGCACTCAGGTCGGGTTGCTTCTCTAAAAACTGCCAAGCCTGCGTTCGGCTCATGTAGCAGCTGGCGAAGCCTGCGTTCGGCTGCGAAGCAGTCGTGAATCCAGACGACGCGGTGTATCAGAAAAACCTCGTGCTCAGGTTTTACGACTGCTTCGCAGCCGGACGCTGCCTCGCGGTGCTCGACAGCTGCTACATGGGCCTGTGGGTGTTTAGAAGAGGGTCGTTACATTGGCTCCAAGGAACAACTGGTCGATCCAGAACACCTGGTGCAGCAGCACGATGAGCCAGAACACCAGTTGGAACGAGACTTTGCGGGTCTTGTGTCGGAACACTTGCTGGGCCAGCAATGCACCCGGCCAGCCACCGGCCAGCTCCACTGCGTGCAAGACGTTTTCCGGGGTGCGCCAGGTGTCGGCGCGCGCCTTGCGCTTGTCGCTCCAGTAAAGGAAAAACGCGATCAGGCTGACCACCCCGTAAGCGGCCAGCACAATCACCGAATTCCCGCGCAGCCACAACATCAACGAGCCATATAGCGGCAGCGCGCAGAGAACAGCGAACACCAGCAACTTCAAGCGAGGATGCTGGATCTGCCCTCCGGACGGTTTGCCGGGATTGTTCCGCGCGCTGGAATCACTCATGGCTTGGCGGCAGCCCAATCAACCCAACCGAACTGCCAGGTCGCCAGGATCACCAGGCCGAACGCAATGCGGTACCAGGCAAACGCCGCATAGCTGTGGCTGGCAATGAACTTGAGCAACGCCTTGACCGCGATCATCGCGAAGATAAACGCGGTGATGAAACCGATAGCGAACACTGGAAAGTCGGCCGGCACGAACAGGTGACGGTATTTGAATCCCGAATACACCGCCGCTGCCACCATGGTTGGCATCGCCAGGAAGAACGAGAACTCGGTTGCAGTCTTGCGCGACAAGCCAAACAGCAGGCCGCCAATGATCGTCGAGCCGGAACGCGATGTCCCCGGGATCATCGCCAGGCATTGGGCCAAGCCGACTTTCAGTGCGTCCTTCCAGGTAATGTCGTCGACCGTTTCGGCATGCACTTCATGCTGACGTTTCTCGGCCCACAGCATGACGATCCCGCCCACGACCAGCGCCGCAGCCACGGTAATCGGGTTGAACAAGTAGTGATGGATTAAGTCGGAAAAAATCACCCCCAACACCACAGCCGGCATGAATGCGATCAACAGGTTCGCGGTAAAGCGACGTGCACTTGGCTCGGTTTTCAAACCGGTCACCACATCGAGGATCTTGCGGCGAAACTCCCAGACCACGGCCAGGATCGCGCCCAACTGGATAATGATGTTGAACGCAATGGCGCGCTCACCACCGAAGTCGAGCAAGTCCGCGACGATAATCTGGTGTCCGGTACTCGAAATGGGCAAAAACTCCGTCAGCCCTTCTACAACTCCTAGAATCAGTGCCTGAAAGGCGGTCCAAAGATCCATCAATCCCCCAAAGACAGTGCGCAAAGGCCTGCCCCGTTAATATTTTTAGTACGTCCACCGCGCTGAGCGTAGCTGAAGTCCGGCGCGCACAGGATCCCTACGAAACCGTAAAAATTCCGTGAAAAATCAACTTGGATTCAGGTTTTCCCGCGCGAGGCCGAAATCCTATCAGAGATGCCTGATTAACGCGGCTGCGTTATTGGACTTGCGTCGCATGGTACTGGCCGGCAAAGCGTGTTTGGATGCTGGCGGTCGTTTATGACAAGAATAAGAATTCGGAGTGACAGCGTTATGAACAGCTTGCGCAGTGTGTCGATCAGCCGACGCTTGTGGCTCATCTTGATCGTGGCCATCGTGATGTTATTGACCTTGGGCATGCTCATGCTCAAACAGATCCACGATGACCTGTACCACGCCAAAGTGCAGAAAACCCAACATGTGGTGCAGACCGCCAGTGGCATTCTGACGTACTTCCATGACCTGGAAACTGCCGGCACCCTCACCCGTGAAGCCGCGCAGAAACAGGCGCTGACGGCGGTGCGCGGCTTGCGTTATGACCAGAACGACTACTTCTGGATCAACGACCTGACGCCGGTGATGATCATGCACCCGGCCAACCCGAAACTCGAAGGCCAGAACCTCTCGACGATCCGCGACCCGGACGGTTTTGCGCTGTTCAACGAAATGGTGGTGATCGCCAAGGCCAAGGGCGCCGGCATGGTCGATTACCGTTGGCCGAAACCGGGCGCCAGTGCGCCGGTGGAAAAAACCTCCTACGTCAAACTGTTCGAGCCTTGGGGCTGGATCATCGGTTCCGGCGTGTACATCGATGACATGCAGGCCGAGTTCTACGGGCAGGTCTGGAAAGCCTCGTTCATTGGCTTGGCGATTGCGCTGATCATGGCACTGCTGGTGATCATGATCGCCCGCAGCATCGTGCGCCCCTTGCAGGAAACCGTGAACGCCATGGCCAACATCGCCAGCGGCGAAAGCGACCTGACCCGCAGCCTCGATACCCACGGCCAGGACGAAGTCACGCAACTGGCGCGGCACTTCAATGCGTTCACTGCCAAGTTGCGCCTGGTGGTCGGCCAGTTGCAGGAGTCCGCCAGTGCTCTGGGCCAGTCGTCCAGCGACCTCGGCAACGACGCCGCCCAAGCCCAGCAACGCAGTCAGCAGCAGTCCCAGCAAATGGAACTGGTGGCGACGGCGATTAATGAAGTGACCTACGGCGTGCAGGACGTGGCCAAGAACGCCGAGCACGCGGCCAGCGAAATGCGCGATGCCGAGTCCCAGGCGCAGCAAGGCCAGGTCAACATCGATGGCAGCTTGCAACAGATCGACAAGCTTTCCGGGACGATCGATCAAGCCGTCGAAGTGATTCGCACCCTGGCCGCCGAAAGCAACCAGATCGGCAGCGTGCTGGAAGTGATTCGCTCGATTGCCGAACAAACCAACCTGTTGGCGCTCAACGCCGCGATTGAAGCGGCCCGGGCCGGCGAACAAGGGCGCGGGTTTGCAGTGGTAGCCGATGAGGTCCGCCTGCTCGCGCAGCGTACCCAGAAGTCCACGGCGGAAATCCAGGCGATGATCGAACGCCTGCAAAACCATTCCGAAGCGGCGGTCAAAGTGATCGGCGACAGCAGTCGCGCGTCGCAACTGACCATCGAACAGGCCGGCCTCGCCGGTGCGAGCCTGAGCGCTATCGGCCAGGCCTTGCGCAACCTGAATGGGCTGAACACTTCGATTGCCAGCGCGACCCTGCAACAAGCCCATGTGGTGGAAGACATCAACCAGAACGTCACCCAGGCCGCCGGTTTGTCCCACAGCACGGCATTGGCGGCGGAGCAATCGAGCCTGGCCAGTGTTCACCTCAGGGAGTTGAGCGAACAGTTGAATGGGCTGCTCAAGCAATTCCGCGTGTAAACGATCCCGTAGCAGCTGCCGAGCAGCGCGAGGCTGCGTTCGGCGGCGAAGCCGGCGCAAACCCTGCAATCAAGGTCTATCTGACACACCGCGATGGCTGATTTTACGACGGCTTCGCCGCCGAACGCAGCCTCGCGCTGCTCGGCAGCTGCTACGTGGGTTTGCGCTGGCCGGTCCTACGGCTACAATCCGCTCCTCTTTTAACTCCCCCAAGGTACCGCCATGTCCGGGCTTGAACTGTTTGCCGCCGCCCTCGGCGTGATCGCCGTCTGGCTGACGGTCAAACAGAATCCCTGGTGCTGGCCGATCGGCCTGGTGATGGTGCTGCTTTATAGCTGGATCTTCTTTGAGGTGAAGCTGTATTCAGACATGCTCCTGCAGGTGATCTACGCCGCACTGCAGATCTATGGCTGGTGGCAATGGACCCGCGCCGGCGATGCCCATCATGGCCGCCAAGTGACTGAACTGGATACGCGCTCAATTCTGCTCGGGCTCGCCGCAGGTGCGGTCGGCAGCCTGCTGCTGGGTGCAGCCATGGCCCACTGGACCGATGCCGCGCAACCCTGGCTCGATGCCGCACTGACCGGTTTCAGCCTGGTGGCGCAGTTATGGATGGCGCAAAAACGTGTGCAATGCTGGCCACTGTGGATCGTCCTGGATGTGATCTTTGTCAGCCTGTTCATTTATAAAGGCCTGTACCTGACCGCGGCTCTCTACGGATTATTCACGTTGATTGCCGTGCAAGGCTGGCGTGAATGGCGTGCCGATCCGGCGTTGCACGCATGAAAGTGCTGGTGCTTACAGGTCCCGAATCCAGCGGAAAGAGCTGGCTTTCGAGTGAGATTCTCGCCAATTTTGGCGGCATTTTGGTCAATGAATACGTTCGGCACTTTATCGACAGCGAAGCCCGCGAAACCCGCTACGATGACATTACATCCATCGCACTCGGGCAACTGGCCTGGGAAGATGAAGCACGGGCGAAACGTCCGTCATTGTTGATTCTCGATACTCATCTTTTGAGCAATATCCTTTGGAGTCACACCCTGTTTGGCGCTTGCCCGTCATGGATCGAGCAAGCCTTGCTGGCGCGTCACTACGACCTGCATTTGCTGCTCAGCCCTGAAACCGTGGAGTGGCATGACGACGGACAGCGATGCCAACCGCAACTGGCAGAGCGCCAGGCGTTTTTCCAGGCCAGCCACGATTGGCTAGACCTGCATCACCAGCCTTTTCAGGTTCTGCAAGGTGATTGGCAACAACGCAAGGACGCAGCATTCGACATTGTCACGCGCTTGCTCGAGGCCTGACAGAAGTCCCCCAGCCCCGTCACAACTGTCCACTTATGAAACACTCCCTCCCGAGCGGACCCGCGCATTAAAGCGGTCCGCGCACTTCAGAACAAAAATGTTAAATCACTGATACACCCCTCCCTTTCACCGCCCTGGCAAGCTCTGCCGCCTGCATTGGTCGCGTTTTCGCGTGGCTCTGTCTCAGCGGCGTTACATAATTTTTTTGATTATCTCGATAAATAAAGTCAACCCACTGGTTTTAAAGGAAAAACCAAAACCGGCACACCTTCTGCTCTCTTCCTCGCAACGCGGATAAGGGCCAGCGTTTAATCACAGAAGGAATTGCCGCCGTGGGGAAATTTGATAATCGCATCTATAGCCTCCTGCTGATCGGATGCGCATTGGGCTCAGGTGTCAGTCTGCCTGTCCAGGCTGACAACGGCATCATCACGATCAAACGTGACGTCCAAACGCGCAACGCGACGATTCCGCCGCTGATCCCCGATCCCAACCCCACCACTGTCAACGCCAACCCGGCCAAACAAATCCTCAATCAAACAAACGAGTTGAGCGACGGCGACTTTGCCAGTGTCGCCAGCGGTGCGGGCATCAGTCGCCTGGTGACTCAGAACACCAACAACCTGGGCGGCAATATCAGCAACCAGCAGCAACTGTCCAACCTCCCCGCCGGACGTTCGGGCAACTCGGGCAGCGGCATTGCCAACATGGTCAATTCGAACGTCCAGCAAGGCCTGGGTGCTCTGAAAATCATAACGGGAGACCGTTAGAATGAATCGTTCACTGCTGATTATCGCCATGTTTTGCAGTGCATCGTCCTTTGCCCAACCTCCCGTCATCAATAACGCCGACATCGACGGTTCGGGCGCGCAGTACCAAGGCAACGTTGGAGTCAACCAGGCTGCTGGCGATCAGCAGCAACAGGCCAACGCCCGGGCCATTGCGATTGGCAACAACGCCAATGCAACGACACAAATTCGCCAACGCCTGCGTTCACACGCAGACCCCAGCATCGATGCCACCTCCAGCATTCAAGGCAACTCCTTCAGCCACGGCAACGGCGTGCTGGGTGTCAACCAGAGCTCGGGCGCCAGCAACCAGCAGGCCAATGCCCTGCGGATAAGCATCAGCACACAGCCGCAAAGTATCGACGACAGCGTCCTCCTGCAACAGAACGTGGCGCTGATCAACAACTCCGATCCAACTGACTCCGCACCAGGCTATCGCCGGGTCGCTACCAGCGATCAGGCCTTCACCGGTAGTCGTGGGGTAATTCAGTTGAATCAGAGCGCCGGGGTGGGAAACCGAACGGCCAACACCGTGAGCGTACGGGTCGCGGATTGACCCAAACAGGTAAAAACAACACTTAACCTAAAATAAGTACGGAGAATCACCATGAAACCTTCGATGGCAATCAAGCCTCTGGTTTTCGCAATTGCTGCGGTCATGGCTGTTGCTGTACAAGCTGGACAGCGTGATGACGATCACAATGGTCACCACAATGGCCATAATAACAACGGTCAACACACCCCTCCTCCAACCAAAATCCCTGTGTACGCGACGGCGAATGCGTGGGATACCCAAAGCAGCACCAACAACCGCATCAGCAATAACGGGACGATCAATGAAGCAGAGATGAACAACTCTGCTACAGGCACCAGCGGCAACGTCGGCGTCAACGTGGCAGCCGGCGACGGCAACCAACAAGACAACGCGGCTGCTATTGCCAACGCCGCCGCTGCGGCCCCCGATAACGCGTTCGTGTTCGGCACTGCCAGCGCCACCGCCGAGGTCACGCAAACCAGCAGCAATAACCGCGTCAACAACTATGGCAGCACTGCTTCTGCCACGATGAGCGGTTCGGCTAATGGCGGCAGCGGCAACATGGGTGTCAACATTGCTGGTGGCGATCTTAACCAACAGAAAAACACCATGGCCATTGCTAACACCAATGCTCCACTGGGTAACGCAACCGCTACTGCCTCTGCCAATCAAAGTGGTCCTGGCCTGGTCGTCAGAAACGACGCCGACCGGACATATCGCGTGGATACGATTACCGTCACCAGAACGGCCAGCGGTAGTGCCGATTACAGCAAGTCAAGCGCAGCGGCCGGCAGTAAAAGCTCTTCTTCGAGCTTTGACGTAAGCGGTTCGAAAAGCTTCGATGCCAGCGGTTCAAAAAGCTTCGAGAAGAGCAGTGCTTCTAACTCTTCTTTGAATGCTTCGTTGAACGCTACGCTGGATGCTTCCGCCGAGGCTTCGAGAAACGCTTCCTGGGACTATGGCCGTCACCACTCGGGCGAAAGCAGTTCGTCTTCCGATGCTTCTCTGAACGCATCACTTGATGCAACGCTCAACGTAACGATCGATAAATCGCACGAAAAATCGGGCAGCTCGTCGTTCGATAAATCGTTCGATTCCTCGTTCGAGAAATCGGGCAGCAAATCTCACGAGTCCGAGTACGCAAAAGCGAAAGCCTACACCGAGAGCAGTTCATTTGATCTGAGCAACACCTATTCCTATCAAGTGCTGACTCCAACTGGCTGGGCTAACCCTGTGACCAATACTGCAACCCTTAGCGGTTCGGTAAATGGTGGCAGCGGCAACCTGGGCGTCAACGTAGCTGCTGGTGTGGGCAACCAACAAAGCAACTCGCTGGCCATTTCCAACAACTCGTTCTAATGACTGTCTTTGGGGCCCCCTCACGGGGGCCTTTTTCAACAACAACCAGAAGGCATCCCACCATGCGCATTATCGCCTTGGCAATTTTGCTTTGCGTGGCCAGTGTGTGCGAGGCAGCACGCATGCCGCTTTCCGTCCTGCCGGGCGGCGCGGTGGTGTACAAGCCGATCCAGAGCGTACGCGAGCGTAAATTTGCCGATCTGGTGCAACAGAAAACCGACTTCAGTTGCGGCGCCGCTGCGCTGGCAACCATCTTGCGTCAGGCCTATTGGCTTGATGTGAATGAAGATCAGATCATCGAAGGCATGCTGGCCCACTCGGACCAAAATCTTGTCCGCGTCCAGGGCTTCTCCATGCTCGACATGAAGCGTTACGTGGAAAGTATCGGCATGCGGGCCCGTGGCTACCGGGTAGCGACGGAAACCTTGAGTGACATCAAGATTCCGGTCGTGGTGCTCATGGACATCCGTGGCTACAAACATTTTGTGGTGTTGCAAAGGGTTAGTAAGGGCTGGGTCTATATCGGCGATCCGGTACTCGGTCACAAGCGTTTCACCGTCGATGACTTTGTCAAAGGCTGGAACGGCATCATCTTTGCCGTCATCGGCCAGGGCTACGACAAAAACAACGCGTTGCTCGACCCTCCAATGCCGCTGACCGCCAAGAACCGCATCAACGCATTCAGCCCGGTGCAAGACGCAGAGTTGATGGATTTCGGATTCATCCAAAGCGACTTCTTCTAATAACAAGGGAGCACGAAGCTCCGGGAGCATCCAATGAAAACTTCAACCTGGCTGGCTGTGGTTTGCCTGGCCGCCAGCCTTCCCACCCAGGCAGAGATATTCAAACCCATTGAACTGAAGGATCAGGAATTGGCGAACCTGCGAGGCCGGTATGTGATGCCGGGGCGGATCGTCAGTTTTGGCATCGTCATGACCACCACTTGGCAGAATGCCAACGGTGCATTGATCGGGGCGACCACCGCGATGCAAGTCCAGCAATCGACCATCAAACCCCAGTTCTATGTGTCGATGATCGATGAAAAACCCGCTAGTCCAACAAGCTCGCAAAGCTCCGTCGCAAACACAAACACAAGCACTAATACCAACATCAACACCAATACGAACATCAACACAAATACCAACACCAACACCAACACTAATACCGGGACCGGTATCGTTTCTGGCGGCAACGGCCTCAACAGCACCGAAGGCGTTACTCAAGTCGTGCGTGCGGCCGGCGACAACAACACCGCCTATAACAACGTTGATATCAACGTCGCGAAAGCCAGCCAGGTCAATCAGGCACCGGTAACGCAACCACAGGGCCAGGCATTGACCGCAGGTTCGACGCTGGTCGGCAACAATGAAGCGGGCTCGCTCGCGGTTTCCTCAACCAATGCAGGAGTGCAACTTAACATCGTCGCAAACAACAACCAGGGCAGTACCGTGCAACGCCTGGCCCAGGGTGGACTGATGCAGAACACGACTTTGCTCGGCAGCAGCAACCAGGTGCGCAACCTCACTTCCCTCAATGTCGTGCTGCGTGACAACGTGCCGACAGCCGGGGCTTTGAGCGGCAATCTGGAGCAGCTCAAAGGTCTTCGCACAATCGGATTCTGATCTACGCTCAGTCTCATCGGATCTAATCAGAAGGGACGGCTAACCCATGCACCGATCGTTAACGTTCAGAGCTATCGTCTGTTTGAGTAGCCTGACCCCGGCGACACTGCTTTACGCAGCCCCGGACCCTCAGGTCGAAGCATTAAAACAAGAACTCATGGAGTTAAAACAACGTTACGAAGCACAACAGAACGCGTTGATGGTTCTTGAGCAACGTGTTCGCCAGGTCGAAGCAGCACCTGCGGCACCGGCTCCCAAACGCCTGACCAAATCCCCCGCCGAACCGGTAAGAGGCCAGACGGTGGCCGCCGGTGCGCCTGGCACCACAGGCAGTTCTTACGGCCAATCGCTAAAGGATGATTCGGAGCCTGCACAAAGCGTATCCAACCTGTATGACGAAGCCAGCGGATTCTTCGGTGGTGGCAAGTTCAGCGTCGAAACCGGCCTGACCTACACGCACTACGATACCCGGGCATTAACGCTCAATGGCTTCCTGGCACTGGATTCGATTTTTCTCGGCAACATCAACCTCGACCGCATCAAGGCCGATAACTGGACCCTGGACCTGACCGCCCGCTACAACGTGGCGCAGCGTTGGCAGTTCGACATCAACGTGCCGATTGTATATCGCGAATCGACGTATTCCTCCGGTGGCGCTGGTGGCGCAGGCCCGGTGACGTCTGACGCAAGCGTCACCCGCGATCCGACCATCGGCGATGTGAACGTTGGCGTGGCTTACAAGTTTCTGGATGAGTCGGCCAACTGGCCCGACGCGGTCGCGACACTGCGCATCAAGGCCCCGACCGGCAAGGACCCTTACGGCATCAAGCTGGTCAGCGACCCGACCAACGACAACCTCTCGGTACCCGAGGACTTGCCTACCGGTAACGGTGTCTGGGCGATCACGCCGGGGATCTCGCTGGTCAAGACCTTCGACCCGGCCGTGCTGTTCGGCACATTGTCCTACACCTACAACATGCAGGACTCTTTCAGCGACATCAGCCCTCAGGTCGGCTCGAAGGTGAAAGGCGATGTGAAACTGGGTGATTCCTGGCAGATCGGCGCCGGTATTGCGTTCGCCTTGAACGAGAAGATGAGTATGTCGTTCTCCTTCACCGATCAGTTCGCAAGCAAGAGCAAGATCAAGCCGGACGGTGGCGAGTGGCAATCGATTTCCAACAGCGATTACAACTCGGCCAACTTCAACATCGGCATGACCATGGCGGTTTCGGATAACCTGACGATCGTGCCTAACCTGGCCATTGGCCTGACCGAGGACTCTCCAGACTTTTCCTTCAGCCTGAAATTCCCTTACTACTTCTGATCCATAACAACGGCAAAGCCCCGCCAGGACTTCAATCCTGGCGGGGCTTTTTTGTGTGGGTCGTTAAAAGATCGCAGCCTCGTTGCACTCGACAGCTCCTACACGAATCCGGGTAGACCTGTAGGAGCTGTCGAGTAAAACGAGGCTGCGATCCTTTGATCTTGCGTCTAACGAATCTGATGCTTGTGCAACAACCGGTAGAAGGTAGGCCTGGAGATCCCCAGTACCTTGGCAGCAATACTCAAATTGTCGCTATGGCGGTTAAGCACATCGCACAACGCCTGGCGTTCGGCGCGGGTTTTGTAGTCTTCCAGCGTGCCCATCGGCGCGGCAATGGTCTGTTGGCTGATCAGCCCCAGGTCTCTTGCTTCGATCTGGCGCCCTTCGGCCAGTACCAACCCGCGACGTACCCGGTTGGCCAGCTCACGAACATTGCCCGGCCAGTCATGCTTGCCCATGGCGATCAGCGCGTCTTCGCTGAAGCTGCGCGGGCGGCGACCGGTTTCATGGCTGTAAAAATGCGAAAAGTGGTTGGCCAGCATCGATAGATCGCCGTGGCGTTCACGCAGCGGCGCGGTGACCACTTGCAGCACGTTGAGGCGATAGTACAAATCTTCGCGAAAGCGTTTCTTCTCGATGGCCGCCTCAAGGTCGACGTGAGTCGCGGCCAATACCCGCACATCCACCGGAATCGGCGTACTGCCGCCCACATGCTCGATGTGTTTTTCCTGCAGGAAGCGCAGCAGATTGGCTTGCAGTTCCAACGGCAGATCGCCGATTTCATCAAGAAACAGCGTGCCGCCATTCGCGGCTTCGATCCGTCCGATCTTGCGTTGATGCGCGCCGGTGAAGGCGCCTTTCTCGTGGCCAAACAGTTCGGACTGGATCAGGTGTTCGGGAATCGCACCGCAGTTGATCGCCACGAACGGCTTGCTGTGGCGTTGGGATTGTCGATGCAGGGTGCGGGCGACCAATTCTTTACCGGTGCCGCTTTCGCCGCGGATCAATACCGGCGACTCGGTGGGCGCCAGTTTGCTCAATAACTTGCGCAGCTCACGGATCGGTTTGCTGTCACCCAGCAACTCGTGCTCCGGCTGATCGATGTGAATCGTGCCCTGCCCGCGCAGCCGCGCCATGCCGAATGCGCGCCCCAGAGTCACCTGGACCCGGGAGACGTCGAACGGCAAGGTATGGAAGTCAAAAAACCATTCGCATACAAAATCCCCGACGTTTTGCAGTCGCAGGACTTCCTGGTTAAGCACGGCAATCCATTCGGTGCCGCTGCGGCTGATCAATTCTTTGACGGCTTCGGGCCGTTCCAGGTGAAACGGCTGCAACCGCAAGAGCCCGACATCGCAGGTCCGATCAGCGGCGTTTTCCAGCGTGCAGCTGTCAACGTCCCATCCTACAGAGCGCAATCCCGGCAAAAGACGATGGCAATCATCGCAAGGATCAACCACTAACAGACGTCGTAAGGCAGGCGCTTCGATCATGACTGTTCCTTGGCGCCAAATTTAAGGAAATATTATTAAAAACAGTCATTTGGCGGACCTGGCTGTAACATTAGCAAGAATTTGACGTGAGCTTGTATCGTTTGATTATAGGAGTCTTAACTAATTAGTTATAAGAAGGAAGTTTGTTAGTTACCTAACGACTGAAGCTTTCAGCCAGCTTTCAAAAACTGCCTGAATATTGAGTATATGAAAGAAAGTTGAATTTTCTTTGGATTGTGTGTGACCCAACCCCCCATTGAGGGCATCAGTACAAGTAACCAGCCGAACGGTAAGCCCAACCGACGGCACATCACTTGATTGGGCATATAGAGAGAAGATCCCATGACCGCCCCGCTCCGTATCAACGAAGCTCTTTTGATTGCCGACCGCGCGTTCAAGCCATTTCAATGCGTGGCCTGGGCCCCACAAGACGGCAACGGCGAACTCTGCCTGAGCGTGATCGACCGCACCAATACGCGCATTGGCCGCGCGCAGATCCCAAGCAGCGCTTACTCCGATCCGGTGCAACTTGAACATCTGCTGGAACAGGCGCGTGCTGCACTCAGCGAAGATGGCTACACGTTGCAATCGTGGTCCATGCCTCATTAATTAAAGATCAAAAGATCGCCGCTTTCGGCAGCGCCTACAAGGAAACGCGTATTCCAATGTAGGCGCTGCCGAAAGCGGCGATCTTTTGCTTTATAAAGGCTCGATTGTTGGCACCCTCTTCAGTGGTTCCAAAAGACACTGTTCTGGCACAAAGCGACCCTCCGCCTGTTAGTTATGACAGTTGTGCATCCAGGCATTCAGGGATTGAATGTTTCGCACGCACAGTCACCCTCCCGGTTACCGGAATGAGGTCGACTGGCAAGGAGATGCGTGCATGTCAAACCAGACCGCTTTCGCCTGCCCCGCCACCGTCAATTCAGCCGGGCACCTCGATCCGGAATTTGCCGCCGCCGGCAAGACCCAAGTCTATTTCGCCGGCAGTTCCTCAAGCATGGCCAACGGTGTCGCCATCGATCCGCAAGGCCGTTTGCTGGTCGCGGCCAAGGTCGGCACCCATGCCGGCAGCCGCTTTGGCCTGGCCCGTCTGCTGGAGGATGGCTCTGCGGACCTCGGTTTTGGCAATCAGGGAAGCCTGATCGGCCAATTCGCCCTGGGCTTTGAAGCCATGGGCAGCAACGTGCATGTCTTGCCCTGCGGCTCTATTCTGCTGGCTGGCCTGCACTACGAAGACGCTCACCGCACCCTGCCCGCTCTGGCGCTATTCGATCCCCACGGCCAACCGGTTCGAAGCTTTGGCGACAATGGCCGCCAGGTTGTGCGCCTACCTGGTGAGCTGTCCCGGGGCTTGCGCGACGACTGGCTGCCACCGGGCGTACCGGGCGCCGAAGTCTGCGCTATCGCCGTACAGCCGGACGGTCGAATCCTGTTGCTGGCCAATCATCATTTCGAACTCGCCGATCACGTCGGCCTGCTGATCCGCCTCAACGTCGACGGCAGCCTGGACAGCGATTTCAACGGTCGTGGGTTCGTGGTTGTCAGGCATTTGATGATGAACACCTGGCTTGCCTGCCTGATGCTGCAACGGGACGGGCGAATCCTGGCGGGTGGCTCGATCAATTTCCCTGCCGAAGGCTTGCTGGCGCGCTATCACGCCGACGGCCGACTGGACGACAGCTTCGCCGTGGATGGCTTCATGACCTTCATGGCACAGGGGCGCGGAGCTCAGGTCAGCCAGATTGTCCAGCAGGACAATGGCGACTTGCATTGTTTGGGCAGCAGTCGCGACCCAATGCATTGCCTGTCGCTGAAACTGCACAGTAACGGTCGCCCGGACAAGCATTGCAACGGCGGTCAACCGCAACACCTGGAAATCGGCCACAGCGGCAGCCAATGGACCGCCGCCCAGGTTCAGGCGGATGGCAGCGTACTGGCGGTCGGTGCAACGATTGGCGGGGTCGAAGCCGATTTCATCCTGGCCCGCTATCTGCCCCAAGGTACGCTTGATCGCAGCTTTGCCAATGGCATCGGCTGGGTTCGTACCCGTCTGGGCCGCAGCCTGAATACCGCCACTTCCGTGGCCGTGCAGGACAACGGTCGAATCGTCGTCGGTGGCTACTCGCTGGATGGCAACTATCGGGCGGTGGTGGCGCGCTACCTGAGCTGATACGGGTTGATCTTCCCCGACGCTTCCGGCAAGTTGCGCGCTTCTTAATACAAGGAGTAGCCGATGTCCGGTTCAATGGCCCAGGCGTTCGCGCATAACTTTCTCGGTCACTCGCCCCGCTGGTACAAGGCGAGCATTGTCGGCTTCCTGATTCTTAACGCGCTGGTGCTGTGGACCGTAGGGCCGGTGGCTGCGGGATGGTTGCTGGTCCTGGAGTTCATTTTCACCCTGGCCATGGCGCTCAAGTGTTATCCACTGATGCCCGGCGGCCTGTTGCTGATCGAAGCGCTGCTGCTGAAGATGACCACGCCCCAGGCGCTGTACGACGAACTGGTGCATAACTTCCCGGTGATCCTGCTGCTGATGTTTATGGTGGCAGGCATCTACTTCATGAAAGACCTGTTGCTGTTTCTGTTCTCGCGCCTGTTGCTCGGGGTGCGTTCCAAGGCGTTGCTGTCCTTGATGTTCTGTTTTCTCTCGGCCTTCCTGTCGGCGTTTCTAGACGCTTTGACCGTCACTGCGGTGATCATCAGCGCGGCCGTGGGGTTTTACTCGGTTTATCACCGCGTCGCCTCGGGCAACGATCCGCGTCAGGACAGCCAATTCAGCGACGATCAGCACCTGCCGACTCTGCACCATGAAGACCTCGAACAATTCCGCGCCTTTCTGCGCAGCCTGCTGATGCATGGCGCCGTGGGCACGGCACTCGGTGGTGTGTGCACGCTGGTTGGCGAGCCGCAGAACCTGTTGATCGGCCATGAGATGGGTTGGCATTTCACCGAGTTCTTCCTGAAGATTGCCCCGGTTTCATTGCCGGTACTGGCCGCCGGCCTGGTGACCTGCGTACTGCTGGAAAAGCTGCGTTGGTTCGGATACGGCACGCTGCTGCCGGACAATGTGCGCGCCGTACTGGCCAACTACGCCGCCGAAGACAATGCCGAGCGCACCGCGCGCCAGCGTGCGGCGCTGCTGGTCCAGGGCGCGGCGGCGTTGATCCTGATTGCCGGGCTGGCGTTTCACATTGCAGAAGTCGGGCTGATCGGTTTGATGGTGATTGTGTTGATCACCGCGTTCACCGGCATTACTGACGAACATCGTATTGGCAACGCGTTTAAAGATGCGATGCCGTTCACCGCGCTGCTGGTGGTGTTCTTCGCCGTGGTGGCAGTGATTCATGACCAGCAACTGTTCACACCGCTGATTCAGTGGGTGCTGGCCCTGCCGGCGGAGCAACAGCCGGGCATGTTGTTTATTGCCAATGGCTTGTTATCCGCGATCAGCGACAACGTGTTTGTGGCGACGATTTACATCACCGAAGTGAAACAGGCGTTCATCGCCGGCCATATGAGCCGCGAGCATTTCGAAACGTTGGCGATCGCGATCAATACCGGGACCAATTTGCCGAGCGTAGCGACACCGAATGGTCAGGCAGCGTTTCTGTTTTTGCTGACCTCGGCGATTGCACCGCTGATTCGCCTGTCGTATGGGCGGATGGTGTGGATGGCGTTGCCGTATACGGTGGTGATGGGGGTTTTGGGGTGGTATGCGGTGAGTTATTGGCTGTAAACACCGGCCCAATGTGGGAGCGGGCTTGCTCGCGAAGAGGCCGTGTCAGACAACATTGATGTTGAATGACATACCGCTTTCGCGAGCAAGCCCGCTCCCACAGGGTGAATGGGGTGTTATTGGGGGAGAATGTACTTCTCAATCGCCTGCGCCGCGCCGTCTTCGGTGTTGGCACCGGTGACCACATCGGCCTGGCGTTTCACCGCTTCCTCCGCCTGGCCCATGGCAATCGACAAGCCGGCGCGATGGAACATCGCCGGGTCATTGCCGCCGTCGCCCAGTGCGGCGGTCTGCTCCAGCGGCACGCCGAGAAACTCGGCCAGTGTCGCCAGCGCCGCGCCCTTGTTGGCTTGCATCGCGGTCACGTCGAGGTAAATCGGCTGTGAACGGGACACCTGGGCCTGGCCTTCAACCTTGGGCAGCAACAGCGCTTCGAGTTCGATCAACAGGTCAGTGTTGTTGCTGGTGGCGACGATCTTGTCGATGTGTTCCAGATACGGCTCAAAACTCTCGACCACCACCGGCGGATAACCCAGACCGTGCTGTTCACGAGGCACCATCGGGCCGTTCGGATCTTTCAGCAGCCAGTCGCCGCCACTGAACACCCAGATTTCGATGTCTGGCCGATCAGCGAACAGCGCCAGTGCGGTCAGCGCAGCGGTGGCCGGCAAATAATGCGCGACCAGCAAACTGCCGTCCGGGTTGACGATGGTGCCGCCATTGAACGCAGCGGTCGGAAGGTCCACGCCCAGGGCTTCGATCTGCTGCAACATGGCTTTCGGCGGCCGGCCGGTAGCCAGGCTGAACAGCACGCCGGCCTCACGCAATGCGCGAACCGCGTCGATGGTCCGCTGGCTGAGGCTGTGATCGGGCAGCAGCAAGGTGCCGTCCATGTCACTTAGCAGAAAACGGATGGGTTGTTTCAGCGCTTCACTCATCCGAGGCTGTGCCAGACGCGACCGTCACGGGTCAGCAGGTCTTCGGCGGCTTGTGGGCCGTTCTCTCCCGCCGGGTAGCTCTCGACGCTCGCGTCCTGCTGCCAGGCGTCGAGGAACGGCTGCACGGCGCGCCAGCCGTTCTCGATGTTGTCAGCGCGCTGGAACAGCGTCTGGTCGCCGGTCAGGCAATCGTAGATCAGGGTTTCGTAGCCGGTGGACGGCTGCATCTCGAAGAAGTCCTTGTAGGCGAACCCCAGCTCGATGTTGGCCATCTTCAGCGCCGGCCCCGGCCGCTTGGCCAGCAGGTCAAACCACATGCCTTCGTTGGGCTGGATCTGGATCCGCAGATAGGTCGGCTGCAACTCCTCGACTTCGGTGTCGCGGAACTGCGCGTACGGCGCCGGTTTGAAGCAGATGACGATCTCGGTGTCGCGCACGCTCATGCGCTTGCCGGTGCGCAGGTAGAACGGCACGCCGACCCAGCGCCAGTTGTCGATCATGACTTTCAGCGCGACGTAGGTTTCGGTGTTGCTGTCCGGCGCCACGTTGCCTTCCTGGCGGTAACCGGCCAATGGCTTGCCATCGACTTCGCCAGCGGCGTACTGGCCGCGCACCGAGTTGGCCCGCGCATCTTCAACCGACCATGGGCGGATCGCGCCGACCACTTTGGCTTTTTCGCCACGTACCGCATCGGCGCCAAACGCGGCCGGCGGTTCCATGGCCACCATCGCCAGCAACTGGAACAGGTGATTGGGCACCATGTCCCGCAAGGCGCCGGTGTGCTCGTAAAAACTGCCACGGGTTTCCACGCCGACGGTTTCGGCGGCGGTGATCTGCACGTGGTCGATGTAATGGTTGTTCCAGAATGCTTCGAACAGGCTGTTGGAGAACCGGCTGACCAGAATGTTCTGCACGGTTTCCTTGCCCAGATAGTGATCGATCCGGTAGATCTGCTTTTCCGACATGACCTTGAGCAAGCATGCGTTCAAGGCTTCGGCGGTTTGCAGGTCGGAGCCGAACGGTTTTTCGATCACCACCCTTCTGAAAGCTTCCGGGGTTTCTTCGAGCAAGCCGGCGCTGCCGAGTCGGCGCACCACTTCACTGAAGAAACGTGGCGCGGTGGCCAGGTAGAACACCGCATTGCCAGTGCCGCTGTCGGCGATTTTTGCCGCCAGGGCTTGATAGGTGCTGTCGTCCAGGAAGTCGCCCTGGACGTAGCTGATGCCTTTGGCCAATTTGGCCCACAAGTCCGGATCAAGGGCTGCATCGCCCTTGCCGATCTTGGCGGCCGCTTCGGTGCGAATGAAGTCTTCGAGCTTCTGCGCGAAGGCTTCATCGCTGATGGCGTTGTGGTCAACGCCGATGATCCGCAGTCCATCGCCAAGCAGGCCGTCGCGACTGAGGTTGTACAGGGCCGGCATCAACAGACGCTTGACCAGATCACCATGGGCACCGAACAGGAACAGCGTGGTCGGTGGTGCGGGTTCTGCCTTGGATTTCCTGCGGATCGTATTACTCATTTTTTCGATGTCTCCACATGGCCGCCGAAGCCGAAGCGCTGGGCCGAGAGAATTTTGTCGCCAAAGGTGCCTTGGCCGCGGGAACGGTAGCGCGAGAACAGCGAGTTCGACAGCACAGGCACCGGCACCGATTGCTCCATGGCGGCTTCGATGGTCCAGCGACCTTCACCGCTGTCAGCCACGGAGCCTGAGTAACCGTCGAGTTTCGGGTCGCTGGCCAGGGCATCGGCGGTCAGGTCAAGCAACCACGACGACACCACGCTGCCACGACGCCAGACTTCGGCGATGTCAGCGACGTTCAGGTCGAAACGCTGGTCTTCCGGCAGGTTTTCGCTGGATTTGGTCTTGAGGATGTCAAAACCTTCGGCGAAGGCCTGCATCATTCCGTATTCGATGCCGTTATGGATCATCTTCACGAAATGGCCAGAGCCTGCGGGGCCGGCGTGGATGTAGCCACGTTCGGCGCGATCGTCGTCGGACTTGCGGTCCTTGGTGCGCGGGATGTCGCCCAGGCCCGGGGCCAGGCTTTCAAACAGCGGATCAAGGCGCTTCACGGTCTCGGCGTCACCGCCGATCATCATGCAGTAACCGCGTTCCAGGCCCCAGACGCCGCCGGAGGTGCCGACGTCGATGTAGTGCAGGCCTTTTTCCGACAGGGTCTTGGCCCGGCGGATGTCATCTTTATAGAAGGTGTTGCCGCCGTCGATGATGGTATCGCCGGCTTCGAGCAGGCTGCTCAGGGTGTCGATGGTGTCTTCGGTCGGTGCGCCGGCCGGCAGCATGACCCAGATCGCACGCGGTTTGGCCAGGCCTGCGACCAGCGCCGGCAGGTCGGCAACGCCGGTGGAGCCTTCTTCGGCCAGGTTCTCGACGAAGGCGGTATTGCGGTCGTAAACAACGGTGGTATGCCCGTTGAGCATCAGGCGCCGCGCAATATTACCGCCCATGCGGCCCAGTCCAATAATCCCGAGTTGCATGTGCTGATGCTCCTTACTGCAAATAATGTGTGTCAAAGGTTATAGCCCAACGCGACTAATGTGGGTTAGTCCAGAGCGCCGGGATGAAGTTTCCGGGCATTGTGCCCGATTCACACTGATAACGTCGGGAATCGTGTTGAAGACACACCGACCATGAAAAATAAAAAAGTTCCCATCATGGGCAAAAGAAATCAAAATCGGTGCCGATAGTGTTTATGTCGCTCGCAAGAACGGCACAACCACAGTTGATGCAGGCCATTTGCGAGGTGAGCAATGGACACAATCGTTACCGCACGTCCCCCACAAACTCTCTACGTCACGATTCGTCGTGATGAACTGCGCCAATTGAAAGATGAGCGTGACACCTTGAAGACTCAGGTGGCCCAGCTCAGGCAATTGTTGCAGCAACAGGCTCAACTCTCCGGGCAACCGATGCCCTCGCTTAGCGCCTGATTCCCCCTCAGTACCCCCGCCATCCCCTGTGAGAGCGGGTTTGCTCGCGAAAGCGGTGTGTCAGCTATACAAATGCTGACTGACCGGAGGCATTCGCGAGTAAGCCCGCTCCCACATGAAATGCCATCGACGCCTGCGCTTCCTGTCGCGTTCCTGAACGAAACTCACAAAGTTTTCACATCCCCCTAGCGATACTCCCGATCCTTGTGGCTGTTCGGTTCTCGGGCAGCGGTTTCTCGTGGGTTCGTTTGATGACGCCGGTGACTCCATGACGCCGGTGGGAGTACGTACTTAATGGCATTGCTCAAACGCAGCAAAACGTCTGCGACAGGTTTCGATTGGGCCGGGTTCATCTGGCTATTTGTATTCTTCTGGTACTTCTCCGGCATTACCCAGCTGCTGATCCAACTGACAGGCACCTCCGGTTTCACCGGGTTTCGCCAGGCGTTTGTGATGAGTGCCATCTGGCTGGCGCCGATGCTGCTGTTCCCCAAGCGCACCCGCCTCATGGCCGCGCTGATCGGCGTCGTGCTGTGGGCCTGTTCGATGGCCAGCCTGGGCTACTTCTTCATCTATCAGCAGGAGTTTTCCCAGAGCGTCATCTTCATCATGTTCGAGTCGAACATCTCTGAAGCCGGCGAGTACATGACCCAGTACTTTGCCTGGTGGATGGTGGCGGCGTTCCTCGCTCACACCGCGTTCGCCTACTTCCTGTGGACCCGCCTGCGCCCGGTGTACATGCCGCGCGGACGAGCGCTGGTCGCGGCAACCGCCATCCTGGTGGCCGTTGTCGGTTATCCGCTGATCAAGCAAACCGCCCGCACCGGCAGCCTTGCCGGCGGCTTCGAGAAATTCGAAACCCGTATCGAGCCAGCCGTGCCTTGGCAGATGGCCGTGGCGTATCACCGTTACCTCGACACCCTGGCCGGCATGCAAGACATGCTCGACAGTGCGAGCAAGATCGCGCCGCTGAAAAACCTCAAGAACACCATGGCCGACCAACCGTCGACCCTGGTGCTGGTGATCGGCGAGTCCACCAACCGTCAGCGCATGAGCCTTTACGGCTACAATCGCGAGACCACGCCGGAACTGGACAAGCTCAAGGATCAACTGGCGGTCTTCAATAACGTCATCACCCCGCGCCCCTACACCATCGAGGCGTTGCAACAGGTGCTGACCTTCGCCGACGAAGAGAACCCGGACCTGTACCTGACGACGCCGTCGCTGGTCAGCATGATGAAACAGGCAGGCTACAAGACCTTCTGGATCACCAACCAGCAGACCATGACCAAGCGCAACACCATGCTCACCACGTTCTCCGAACAGGCTGACGAGCAGGTGTACCTGAACAACAACCGCAACCAGAACGCCGCCCAGTACGATGGCGACGTGATCGAGCCGTTCAACAAGGCCCTGAGTGATCCGGCGGCGCACAAGCTGATCGTCGTGCATCTGCTCGGTACGCACATGAGCTACCAGTACCGTTACCCGCCGACCTTCGACAAGTTCAACGACCGCACCGGGGTTCCGGCCGGCGTAAAAGACGCCGAAGTGCCGACCTACAACAGCTATGACAACGCGGTGCTGTACAACGACTTCGTGGTGTCGAGCCTGATCAAGGATTACGCCAAGGCCGATCCGAACGGCTTCCTGATGTACCTCTCCGACCACGGCGAAGACGTCTTCGACTCCCCGGGCCACAACACCCTGGGGCGTAACGAGAACAAACCGACGGCGCCGATGTACACCATTCCGTTCATGGCCTGGGCTTCGCCGAAATGGCGTGACACCCACGACTGGAATTTTGCCGCCGACCTGAGCCGCCCTTACAGCAGCTCGCAGTTGATCCACACCTGGGCCGACATGGCGGGCCTGAGTTTCGATGAACTGGACCACAGCAAGAGCCTGGTCAGCGACAGCTTCAAGCCACGACCGTTGCTGATCGGCAACCCGTACGAGCGTCAGCAGCGTCCGCTGATCGACTTCAGCCTGATGAAACCCAAGGCTGCCGTGACGGAAGTGCCAGCGGTCGTCAAGCAGTAACAGCGCAAAACCCCCATGTGGGAGCGAGCCTGCTCGCGAAGGTGCCAGCACATTCAACATTGATGTTGAAGCTGCCGACCTCTTCGCGAGCAAGCCCGCTCCCACATTTTTTTGCGCGCCGAAACATCCAGAGATGACAATTATTCTCGTTTAACGCTAAATCCCCCCGCTCCCCTTCGTCTTTGAGCAAACGGAATTTTTCCCTCGAAGACAAGGAGTCGGCTGCGATGTTCGCGCCTATCACCCGTTCCATGACCTTGACCCTTGGGCTGTGCAGTGCAGCCTTGAGCCCGGATTTGCTGGCCGAAACCGACCCCGACAAGGATCCGGCCACCAGTGCGCTGGAACTCGCCAGCACCAGCGTCACCGCCGAAGGCTTGGGCAGCACCACCGAAAATACCGAGTCCTACACCACCGGCGCCATGAGCACCGCCACGCGGCTGAACCTGTCGATCAAGGAAACCCCACAATCGGTGTCCGTGGTCACTCGCCAGCAAATGGACGACTTCAAGCTCGGCACCCTCTCCGAAGCCATGAGCCAGACCACGGGCGTGGTGGTCCAGCACAACGACTCGGACCGTGTGAGCTATTCGTCCCGTGGCTACGAGATCAACAACTTCCAGATTGATGGCATGCTCAACACCTTCGGGCGCATGAAGTCCGATTCCGACACCATCATCTACGACCGCATCGAAGTGGTTCGCGGCGCTACCGGGTTGACCACCGGCGCGGGCGACCCATCGGCCACCATCAACATGGTGCGCAAGCGACCGACCGCGCAATGGCAAGCCCAGACCGGCGTCAGCGGCGGCAGCTATGACGATTACTACAGCTACGTGGACATCGGCGGCCCATTGGCGTTCGACGGGCGTTTGCGCGGGCGCAGCGTGCTGGCCTATCGCGACAGTCAGTCGTTCCGCGATCACTACCAGTTGCAACGGGAAGTCGGTTACGGCGTGCTGGAAGCCGATCTCACCGACGACACGCTGCTGGCGGTGGGTTACGACTATCAGGATAAACAGGTCCAGGGCACGTCCTGGGGCACGGTGCCGTATTGGAACTCGTCCGGTGGCAAGGCCAACCTGGGGCGTTCGACCCACATGGCGACGTCGTGGAGTTCCTGGCCGCTGAAGGACAAGACCGCTTTCGCCAACCTCGACCAGCAACTGGGCGGCGGCTGGCACCTGAAAGCGGCCTACACCCACCGCGACAGCGATACCGACGGCAAGGTCTACTACGGCGGCGGTGGCTTCCCGAATGACGACCGCAGCGGCATGAGTGCTTACAGCAGCCACATGCTCGGCACGCAGAAAATGGACACCTATGACATCAACGTGGCCGGTCCTTATGCGCTGTTCGGGCGGGAGCATGAACTGATGTTCGGCTACGGCGAGGCGGAGCGCAGCTCGGAATCACCCCACACCGTGGGCGGCGCCGTGCCTGCGGGCTACGGCAACATCCCCGACTGGAAATACATGGGCGGCATCGCCAAATTTCCCGACACCGTCACCAGTCTCACCGGTGCATCGGACAGCACCCGGCAAAAGGCGGGCTACCTGGCCACGCGCCTGAATCTGACGGACCGCTTTCACGCGGTACTCGGCAGCCGATATGGCAGCTGGAAAACCTCGAACAAGAACTACAGCTACGATAAAAACCTGCAACTGACCGGCGTCGAAATCACTGCCCAGCAACAAAGCGATATCTGGACGCCGTATGCCGGATTGCTCTACGACCTCACGCCCGAGTACACCGTCTACGTCAGCTACACCGACATTTTCAAGCCTCAGGACAATCGCGACGCCAACCGCAAATACCTGGAACCGGTGGTCGGCAGCAACTATGAACTCGGTCTGAAGGGCAGCTTGCTGGACGAACGACTGAACGTCGCCACGGCGTTGTTCTGGAGCAAGCAGGATAACGTCGCCGAGCTCGACGACTCGGTGCCGCAAGACCCGCTGACGGGTGAACAGTTCTATAAATCCGGGGGCAAGGGGCAGAAAGTCCAGGGCTTCGAAGTCGAAGTCTCCGGCGAAGTCATGACCGACTGGAACATGACCGCCGGCTACACCTACACCCACGCGGCGAACGGCGATAAGCAGCGCGCGAACACCAATGAACCGTTGAACATGCTGCGGCTGTCCACGGCCTATCGCCTGCCCGGCGACTGGCACGCGCTGACCGTCGGCGGTGCGGTGAACTGGCAGAGCGATATCTGGGGCAATTCCAATCGCCCGATCGGTCGGGACGCCCAGGGAGACCTGATCACTGAAAACGCGAAGATCCGCCAAGGCGCCTACACCGTGGTCAAGTTGATGTCGCGTTATGAGTTCGACAAGCACCTGTCGGCCTCGCTGAACGTGGATAACCTGTTCGACAAAAAGTATTACGACAACGTCGGCTTCTACAACGGCGTGTTCTGGGGCGACCCGCGCACGGTGACGTTGAGCCTGGACTGGAAACTCTGAGCTGTAACCGCAATCTACCGAGGGAGTGAGCTTGCTCACTCTCACAGGGATCTGCGTCGAACGCAGTACTGATGTACACCAAAGATCCACTGTGGGAGCGGGCTTGCTCGCGAAAGCGGTGTGTCATTCAAATAAATGCTGGCTGACACACCCCCTTCGCGAGCAAGCCCGCTCCCACAGGTTGATCCCGGTTAACCCCGGCTTAATGAACTCTGCCGATACTGCGCCCACGCCCTTGAATCACGGATGAAAGGCACCCCGTCATTCTTAGTGGGAGATACACCATGAAACGAGTCAGCCTGATCTTCGCCGGCCTGCTGCTTGTCGGTTCCGCCAGCGCGTTTGCCGAAGGCGGCGCAGAGCGGATGAAGCATCATTGGGACAACTTTCCGGTCCACACGGCGCAAAGCCAGACCGATCAACGACAAAGCCATGAGCTGCGGGTCCCGGACGATCAAACCGCGCAAGTGACCGAATATTACAAACCCTGAACCCATGGACCTCTGACGGCCCCTGCTCCGCCGTCAGAGCTGACACTTCGGGCGTCCTGATGGACGCCCTTTTTTATGTCCGGGATTTACAACGCCTTGATCCAGAACAGCATGCGCCCATGGGCTGGATCAAACATGCCGGGGCAAAACCGAACTTGGCATAGGACGCCTGGGCGACGTCATTGCCTTCCAGGACTTCGAGGGTGATCTTGCAGCAACCGCGCTGGCGGGCGATGTCTTCGACCTTTTGCAGCATTTTCTGGCTCAGCCCCAGGCCGCGAAATTTCGGCACCACCGCCACATCGTGCACGTTGACCAGTGGCCGGCAGGCAAAGGTCGAAAAGCCTTCAAAGCAATTGACCAGCCCCGCCGGTTCGCCGCCGACGAACGCCAACACGCTGAACGCAAAGGATCGCTTGGCCAGTTCCGCCGGCAGTTGCCGCAGGACTTCGGCGTCCAGCGGTTCGCCGCCGCCCATCGGGTCTTCGGCATAGCTGTTCAACACCAGGCAAATAGCCTCGGCATGCACCGGGTTGGTGTAGCTGGCTTGAAGGACAAGTATTTCTGCGGATTCCATTTCCACCCTCGATCACACATCAAATTGGCCACGGACATTAGCGTGATGGTGGCGCGGGGACAACCGGGGCAAGATCAAAAGATCGCAGCCTTCGGCGGCGCCCACAGGCGCGTAAGAGCTGCCGAAGGCTGCGATCTTTTGATCTCAGTGGCCCCACACCAACTCTTCAGTCCAACCCAACTCGGCAAAATCCTTCGCCCGCAACCCCGCCTCCCCAGCGCAAAAAAACTCGTCCAGTTGCGGCGGTTTGACTGATGTGCCGCTGAGCATGGCGTGAACCTGCCCACGGTGATGAATCTGGTGTTCAAACAGATGAGAAAGCATGCGTAAACGGCTGTCGTGTTGCGGCGTATCCCGGGCGATGGTCACCATCTGCCCGAGATCCGCGTCACGCAGTTGTTCGCAATAAGCAATCAGCCGTCGGTCCACGCTGGCCTGCTCGTGCTTGAGGTCATCGGCGTCCGTGAACGGTTGTTCATCCTTGAAAAACACGTAGCAATCGGGATGCGGCACATCACCGCGCAACTCGCGCTCCAGTGCGTCCACGTAGAACCAGTCACAGGTCAGAATGTGATTGAGGGTCGCACAGAGGCTCGGGAAAAAACTGACACGCGGCGCCGCCAATTCCGACGCGCTCAACTGGCCCCAGGCCTTGGCCAGTCGATGATTGGCCCAGGCGTTCTGGTAGGCCATGGTCAGCAAGTGGTGAGACAGAGGCTGATTCATCGTCGCTCCTCCTGGTGCTCAAGCGTCGGCAAAGCGTTGCAGCTGCATTTCCTGCAAACGGCTGAGGGTGCGGCGGAACGGGAATTCCAGGTAACCCTCGGTGTACAAGGCGTCCATCGGCACCCGGGCTTCGAGGTACAGCGGCACCTTACGGTCGTAGCATTCGTCCACCAGCGCGATGAAGCGCCGCACGCCGTCATCGTGTACCGACAACTGCGGCAGCTCGCGGTCGCCGGCCACCACCCGTTCCACCCCGTCTTCCGTGCCCCGGGCAATCCGCCCGTCGCGTTTTTGCGCGCTGAGGTTGGGCACTTCACTCATCAGGATAGCGCTGAAGGTGTCGCACAGGGCCATGAAGTCCATGGCGGCAAAAGGTTGCTCGCACAGGTCGGCGTAGCGACACCAAAGCACCGTGGCACTGGCCTGCACCACGTGGACGCTACGGTAACCAACCTGGATCGGATCACTGGATACCGACTGGCCAGCGGTCAGGGCCTTGAACGCTTCGGCCAGGCCGCTGGGCTGATCGAGTGCCCCGACCCAATACCGCTGCAACGCCGTGCCGGGATGCAGGCGATGATCTTCCCCGCCATCCACCGCGATTACTTGCATGTGCTGCTTGATCGCCTCGATGGCAGGGGTAAAACGGTCGCGATTGAAGCCATCGGCATACAGTTGATCCGGCGGCTGGTTGGAGGTGCTGACCACCACCACGCCTTCTTCGAACATCACCTGGAACAAGCGGCCGAGAATGATCGCGTCGCCGATGTCGTTGACGAACAACTCATCGAAACACAACACCCGGACTTCGTGGGCCAACTCTTGGGCCAGGGCTTTGAGCGGGTCAGCGGTGCCGGTCAGTTGGAACGAACGCTGATGCACCCAACCCATGAAATGGTGGAAGTGCTGGCGCCGGGCAGGCACCCGCAGGCTTTCGTAGAACTGATCCATCAACCAGGTCTTGCCACGACCGACCGGGCCCCAAAGGTAAACGCCAGTGATCGACTTGTGCGCCTCGTGCAAGGCTTCGTGACACTTTTGCAGGGCCCAGACGGCATGTTCCTGAGCCTCGTCCTGGACGAAGCCCTTCTGTTCAACGGCGTATTGCCAAGCGCTTAACGGGGAGTCGAAAGTCATGAGGGCCGCGCTTCAGGTCTGAAGCCACGCAGTATGCCAGCCGCCCGATTATTTGAAACACCACAAATATCCCCATGTGGGAGCGGGCTTGCTCGCGAAAGCGGTGGGTCAGTCAATATTGATGTCGACTGATACGACGCTTTCGCGAGCAAGCCCGCTCCCACAGGGTTAAGTGGCGGATGTCAGAGGGAGATATCCAACCGCGCGATCTTGCCGTGTTCGTTCAGGCGGAACGTGTAGCGCAGTTCCAACGGGCTACCGGGAAACGTCCCGGAAATCAGGTTGTGCACCAGCACCTTGCCGGTGCGCAGTTGCACGTCGAGCACTTCGACCCGAGGCTGGTAGCGTTGCGCGGTGTCTTGCATCCATTGCGCGATGGCCTGGGTGCCGACCTGATGCTCGCCTTCATCGAAGACGTTGGCGTCCTCAGCGAAAAAACTGGCGACCCGCGAGGTGTCACGGGCGTTGGCGGCGGCGATGTAATCGGCGATGGCCGGTGCCAGTGAAGTGGCTGGATTAGACATGTTGAAGGCTCCTTGTTGTTTGATTCTGGAGCCATGTTAAGACACGTCTGTGTCAGTTCTTGTCAGGAGTGAACCGCCCGGTTTCGTCCAGTTGCATCTGCTTGCGCCAGGTGCGCAGCAAGTCGCTGCGACGGCCCGGATAACGTTCGCCCTGCTCGCTTGCGGCAGAAATACGGTCGGTGCGAAAGGTCCGGTAGGCGCCGCGCAATTCACACCAGGCAACGATGATCCGCACCTCGTTGAGAAACCCCAGGGCCAGCGGCCAGATCAGGCGCTGGGTCGGCACCTGATTGGCATCGGCATAATCGATGTGCAGCTTGGCCTGATTGCGGATCGCCTGGCGAAACACATTCAACGGCACGGCGTTTTGCGCAAAGCCGAATCCCGGTGGGCCGGGCAAGACCGTCGGGTTGTGCAAGGCGTCCAGCGCCTCAGGCGCCAATACGGCGGCAATTTTGGCCAACGCGTCCGCTGCGGCTTTGCTCAGGACCTCATCCCCACGCTGATCGACATAACGTAAACCGAGCACGATGGCTTCGGTTTCGTCGGCGTTGAGCATCAATGGCGGCAGGAACAGCCCGCTGCGCAACACGTAGCCGATCCCCGCCTCGCCATAAATCGGCGCGCCGAGAGCCGTCAGTTCGGCGATGTCGCGGTACAGCGTGCGTTCGGAAATCTCCAGCTCGCTGGCCAGGGTTGCGGCGGTCGCCGGACGGCTTTTACCTCGCAGCACTTGCAGCAAGGTCAGTAATCGGGTGGTTCGCGACACGATCGGCACTCAGTGCGGAAAAGTGCTCGCAGCTTAGCAAAGGCTGCTGTCAGAAACTGGCAGGAGCGAAACCGCCGGTGGTCACTCCCTGAAAAAAGCGTCTTGACGCTGGATATTACTCGCATCATATTAAATACATGTCGATGATCATTTATATTTAACCCAAGCGTATTTCCTCAGGAGTGATCCCATGCATTACAAAGTCTTCGGCCGTAAAACCGGCCTGCGGGTTTCGGAACTGGCGCTGGGCGCCGGCAACTTCGGCACCGGTTGGGGCCACGGCGCGGAGCGCGATGAAGCCAAGCGGATTTTCGACGGCTACCTGGAAGCCGGCGGCAACTTCATCGACACCGCCAACGGTTATCAAAATGGTCAGTCCGAAGTGATGCTCAGCGAGTTCATCGCCGCAGAACGAGATCGTCTGGTCATCGCCACCAAATACACGATGGGCACGGATCGGGTTGCCGGCATTTCCTTCACCGGCAACAATCGCAAGAACATGGTTCGCTCTGTGGAAGAGAGTCTGAAGCGGCTCAAGACCGATCATATCGACCTGTTCTGGGCGCACATCACGGACGGCGTCACGCCGATGGAAGAAATCCTTCGCGGCTTCGATGATCTGGTGCGCGCCGGCAAGATTCACTACACCGGTCTGTCGAACTTCCCGGCCTGGCGCATTGCTCGCGCTGACGTGCTGGCCGAAGTGCGCGGTTTCTCGCCGATTGCCGCGATCCAGACCGAATACAGCCTGGCTGAGCGCACCGCCGAACGTGAATTGCTGCCGATGGCCGAAGCGCTTGGCTTGGCCGCAACCTTGTGGTCACCGCTGGGTGGCGGTTTCCTGACCGGCAAGTACCGCACCAACGACGAGAACAACCGCGCGGCCAAACTCGGCATGCTGATCCACGCCGAGAAAAGCGCCCGGGAAACCGCCCTGCTCGATACCTTGCTGGCGGTGGCTGCCGAACTGGAATCGACCCCGACGCATGTGGCGATTGCCTGGTTGCGTGAGAAAGCCAAGCGGTCGACCACGGCGCTGATTCCGATTCTGGGTTCGCGGACGCGTGAGCAACTGGATGCGACGTTGGGGGCATTGGAGGTGGCGTTGAGTGATGAGCAACTCGCGCGGCTGGATGCGTCGAGTGCTGTGGAACTGGGTGTGCCACATGTGATGATTGCCGGGTCGGCGGCGCGGTATACCGGGGTTGAGACCCTGGATTTGCCGAAGATTCCGGTGGCCTGAAAAAGCTTCGCGGGCAAGCCTCGCTCCTACAGGGACTGTGGAGATCCTGTAGGAGCGAGGCTTGCCCGCGAAGGCGGCTTAACATTCAACAGAGATGCTGACTGAACCACCGCTTTCGCGAGCAGGCTCGCTCCCACATGGTTACCTGTCGACTTTGTGCTTCGCTGCATACAGGCACAGCATCTCCATCGCCAACGTCGCCGCCGCCAGCGAGGTAATGTCCGCGCTGTCATAGGCCGGCGCGACTTCGACCACGTCCATCCCCACCAGATTGATCCCGCGCAAGCCGCCGAGAATCTCCAGCGCCTGCACCGTGCTCAAACCACCGCACACCGGGGTTCCAGTGCCCGGAGCGAATGCCGGATCCAGGCAGTCGATATCAAACGTCAGGTACACCGGGTTATCGCCGACCCGCGCCCGAATCGCTTCGACAATCGCCTCGCAACCCTGCCGATGCACCTGCCGCGCGTCCAGCACCTGAAAACCGATGTGATCGTCGTTGGTGGTGCGCAAACCGATCTGCACCGAACGCGACGGATCCACCAGCCCCTCCTTCGCTGCGTGCCAGAACATCGTGCCGTGATCCACACGCTTGCCCTCCTCGTCCGGCCAGGTGTCGCTGTGGGCGTCGAAGTGGATCAGCGACAACGCGCCATGTTTGCGCGCATGGGCCTTGAGCAGCGGATAGGTGATGAAGTGATCGCCACCGAACGTGAGCATCGCGCTGCCGGCATTCAAGATGTGCTCGGCGTGGGCTTCGATGCTTTCCGGCACCGACTGCGGCGTGCCGTAGTCGAAGTCGCAATCGCCATAATCAATCACCGCCAAGTGATCGAACGGGTCGAAGGTCCACGGCCAGTGGCGTTCCCAGGCGATCCCGGTGGACGCCGCACGAATCCCGCGCGGTCCGAAACGCGCGCCGGGGCGGTTGCTGGTGGCGGTATCGAACGGCACGCCGCTGACGGCCACATCGACCCCGCGCAAGTCGCGGCTGTAGCGCCGGCGCATGAAACTGGTAATACCGGCGTAGGTGCTTTCGGCGGCAGTCCCGTAGAGGCTGTCGCGGGTCATGGCCTGGTCGTTTTGCACAGGGACATCCATGGTGAGTTCCTTATTATTGGCGGCTACGGAAAGTGGTCCAGAGGCGAGTGCGCTGGCGCATGTCCTTGAGGCTCATGCTGCGGTCGGCGTACAAACGGTCGCGAACGTCGGCCAGCGGGTAGATATCCGGGTCGGTACGCACTGCTTCATCCACCAGCGGCGTCGCGGCGGTGTTGGCGGTGGCGAAAAACAGCGTGTTGGTCAGCGCGGCTACCGACTCGGGGCGCAGCATGAATTCGATGAACTGGCGAGCGGCTTCGGGGTGCGGCGCATCCTTGGGAATCGCCAGGTTGTCCTGCCACACCAACGTGCCCTCCTTGGGAATCCGGTAGGCCACTTCGTAAGGCTTGTTGGCCTTGCGCGCCTGATCGGCGGCCATGCTCGCGTCACCGTTGTAAGTCAGGGCCAGGCACACGCTGCCATTGGCGAGGTCATTGATCTGCCGACCGCTGGCGACGTAAAGCACATTCGGCTGCAACTGATGCAACAACGCCTCGGCGGCTGACAGATCCTTCTGATCGGTGCTGTAGGGATCTTTACCCAGGTAATGCAGCGCCAGGCCGATCACTTCCTGTGGTGAGTCGATGATCGCAATCCCGCAGTCTTTCAACTTGCTGGCGTATTCGGGCTTGAACAGCAAATCCAGGCTGTTGAGCGGTACGCCGGGCAAGCGTTGTTTCACCGCCTCGACATTCATCCCGAGGCCCAACGTGCCCCACGTGTACGGCACGCCGTAGCGATTGCCGGGATCGACCGCCGCGAGTTTTTCCAGCAAATCCGGATCGAGGTTGGCGTAACCCTTGAGCCCTTCATGGGGAATCGCCTTCAATGCGCCGGCCGCCAAACCACGGGCCAGGACACTGGAGGACGGCACCACTACGTCATAACCGCTGCCGCCAGTGAGCAATTTGGTTTCCAGCACTTCCGACGCATCGAAGGTGTCGTAGCGCACATGAATACCGGTTTCCTGCTCGAATTTCTGCAGGGTTTCGGGCGCCACGTAATCGGCCCAACTGTAGAGGTTGACGACGTTGTCCTCGGCCTGGGCTGACACGGCCATGGCAAGTAACAGCGCGGGAAAACACAGCTTGGAGAGAGGAGCCATGACAAACACCTGACCAGTTGGAGTGGTTGCAGCGTGCGCCCTCGGATACATTGGTGAAATATCAAGTTTGTTAACCTGACTTTATCCGGGAGTAATGTGATGCTCGGCCAACTGCATGATCTGGACCTGCAATTGCTGCGGCTGTTTGTCAGCGTGGTCGAGTGCGGGGGCTTCAGTGCGGCGCAAGGTGAACTGGGGCTGAGCCAGTCGAGCATCAGCCAGCAAATGGCCAAGCTCGAAACCCGCCTCGGTTATCGCCTGTGCAGTCGCGGCAAGGGCGGTTTTCGCATCACACCCAAGGGCGAGCAACTGTTGATCGCCATCCGTGGCCTGTTTGAATCCATCGAAACCTTTCGTCATCAATCCAATGGCGTCGCCGGACGTTTGATTGGCGAGGTGCGTTTGGGGTTGTCCGAAGCCCTCGATCAGTCGGTGCTGCAACGGGTGGCGGATGCGATCCGGCGCTTTCGCGAGCGGGACGAGTCGGTGCGCATCGAGTTGATCAGCGCCATGCCTGGGGAAATGGAGCGGCTGATGCTGCAACAGCGGCTGGACCTGGCGATCGGATATTTCTCACAGGTGCAAAGTGCTTTTGACTACCGGGAGTTGTTCAGCGAAACCCAGCATTTGTATTGCGCGCCGGGGCATCCATTGTTCAGCAATGAGGCGCCGGATGATCAGGCGTTGCAGGCGAGCGACCGGGTGGATCATCCGTATCGGTTTTTGCGCAGTGATGAGCCGTTTCAGGGGAAGTTATGTTCGGCGCGGTCGGAGCAGGTTGAAGGCACGCTTGCGTTTATTTTGTCCGGTAAGCATGTCGGTTATCTGCCGAGCCACTTTGCTCATAGCTGGGAGGACAAGGGGTTGCTGCGGGCGGTGCGTGTAGGAGAGATGAGTTTTGACGTGGGATTTCACCTGGCCCGGCATCGGGCGCAAGTGCCGGGGGATGCGCAGAAGGCGTTTGAAGAGGATTTGTTGGCGGCGTTTGCTTGAGCCCACCGCAAATTCCCCTTGTGGGAGCGAGCCTGCTCGCGAAAGCGATGTATCAGTTGATAGAGATGCCAGCTGACAGGACGCCTTCGCGAGCAGGCTCGCTCCCACAGGGTTTTGTGTAAGTCGACAAGTTTTCTGGCATCCTGCGCCTCCATTTTCTGACCCGGCCCCTGGCGCTTTCCTCGTGACCCCATCCGAACACGCAAAACCCCAGCCCCGTTCCGACCTGATCTACGGCCTCAACGACCGCCCTCACCTGACCGCCACGGTCTTCGCCGCCCTGCAACACGTGCTCGCCAGTTTCGTCGGCATCATCACCCCGACCCTGATCATGGGCGGCGCGCTGGGGTTGCAAAGCGAAATCCCCTACCTGATCAGCATGGCGCTGTTCGTCTCCGGCCTGGGCACCTTCGTTCAGGCGCGGCGTTTCGGCCCGGTGGGTTCCGGTTTGCTATGCCTGCAAGGCACCAGTTTTTCCTTTATCAGCGTGATCCTCAGCGCCGGGTTCATGGTCAAGGCCAGGGGTGGCGGCACCGATGAGATCCTGTCGACGATCTTCGGCGTGTGCTTTTTCGCCGCGTTCATCGAAGTCGTCCTGAGCCAGTTCATCGGCAAGCTGCGGATGCTGATCACCCCAGTGGTCACCGGGACGATCATCACGTTGATGGGTCTGTCGCTGATCAAAGTCGCGATGACCGACATCGCTGGCGGCTTCGGCGTGGCGGACCTCGGCGCCAGCCATCATCTGCTGTTGGCTGCATTGGTATTAGGGACCATCGTGGTGCTGAACCGCGTCGATGTGCCGTTCCTGCGCCTCGGCGCGATCGTGATTGGCCTGACCCTCGGCTACGTGGTCGCCTGGCTGATGGGCGATGTCGATTTCGCCAGCCTGCCCGCCGTGCCGCTGGTGAGCGTGCCGGTGCCGTTCAAGTACGGCTTCAACTTCGATTGGGTGGCGTTTGTGCCGGTGGCGGTGATTTTCCTGGTGTCACCGCTGGAAGCCGCCGGCGACCTGACCGCCAACTCGATGATTTCCAGACAACCGGTCAAAGGCCCGATCTACATTCGCCGGATCAAGTCCGGCCTGCTCGCTGATGGCCTCAACTCGGCCATGGCCGCGGTGTTCAACAGCATGCCGATGGTCACCTTCGCGCAGAACAACGGCGTGATCCAGCTCACCGGCGTGGCCAGCCGTTACGTCGCGTTTTTCATTGCCGGCCTGTTGGTGTTGCTGGGCCTGTTCCCAATGATCGGCGCGGTGCTGCAACTGATGCCCAAACCGGTGCTCGGCGGCGCGGAGCTGGTGATGTTCGGCACCGTGGCGGTGGCCGGGATCAAGATCCTCGCCGAAGCCGGCCTGCATCGGCGCAACATGCTGATCGTGTCGATTTCCCTGGGCATGGGCCTCGGGATCGCGGCGGTACCGGAAGTGTTGCGGGAATTGCCGCTGGCGCTGCACAACATCTTTGAATCGCCGATCACCGTCGGTGCGTTGTGCGCGATCATCCTCAACGTGTTCCTGCCGGAAGAATTCATGGAGCTGGAAGAGGATGATTTCGACCCGGAAGCCTCGATCCTGCAGGTCATGGAAAACCCGCAAGCCAGCGAATCGGCGCCAAGCCTGAACCGCTGAAAGGACCGTGCTACATTCGCTACGACTCTGTCTGGCACAAGGTTGACCGCACGTTGAACAAGAAGACCGGTATCCGGGCCGCCCAGGCCCAGCAGACCCGCACACGGATTCTCGAAGCGGCGGTGAAAGTGTTCACCCGCGACGGCTATTCCGGAGGGCGGGTCGAGAGCATTTCCCGGGAGGCCGAATCCAACGACCGCATGCTCTATTACTACTTCGGCAGTAAGGAGCAGCTGTTTATCTGCGTGCTGGAACACACCTACGAGCAATTCAACAAGGCCGAAAGCCGATTGAAACTGGACCTGAGCCAGCCGCTGGTGGCGTTGCAGGATTTGGTCGCGTTCGTCTGGCATTACTACGTCAAGCACCCGGAATTCGTCGCGATCCTGAGCAATGAAAACCTGCACAACGGCAAGCATGCACAGCAGTCCAGCGAATTGCGGCGGTTGTCGGGGGAAGCGGTCGGGGTGTTGCGGCCGATCATTGAAGCGGGTCAGGCCCAGGGGCTGTTTCGCGAGGTGCTGGACATCAAGCATGTGTATTTGATGATCGCCTCGCTGTGTTATTTCTATAATTCCAACCGGCATACCCTGAGTTCGTTTCTGGGGGAGGATCTGGCGGATAAGGGGCAGCAGCAGGATTGGTTGGGGTTTATTCAGGATTTGGTGGTGCGGGGGGTGATGAGGTTGCCCGAGCCGGATTTGCGCTGATTGGGACGGCCCCTTCGCGGGCAAGCCTCGCTCCTACTGGGATCGCGCATAACCTGTAGGAGCGAGGCTTGCCCGCGAAGCTCTTAATGGCTGCCGGGATTCGCCCGCAGGTACGCCACCTTCGACTCCAACCCTTCCCACCCCGGCGCATTCCCGGCAAACCGGCTCCGCAAATACGCCGCCAATTCCGCCACCTGAGTATTCGACAGACTGTCCTTGAACCCCGGCATATACCCCAGATCCTTGGTCGCCGGCGTATCGATGCCCTGCAAGATCACCTTGATCAAATTGTCCGGCAGATCACTGTGCACATTGGTGTTAGTCGCCAGCGACGGGCTCACGCCAAACAGCTTCGGCCCCAGGCCATCGGCATGACAGGCCTTGCACGAACCTTCGAAGACTCGCTGGCCGTTGCTCAACGAAAGACTGGGCGCCGGGCGCGTGGCTTTCTCCACCACTTGCGCCTCGGCCTGCGCGCCATTGAGTGACGCCAGGTACACCGCCATCGCACGGATATCATCCTTGGGCAACTTCGCCAATTCCGTGACCACCGGCCCCATCGGCCCGGTCGCCACGCCATGTTCGGCGGAATAACCCGTGCTCAGGTAACCGAACAGTTGATCCTCGGTCCACGGCGTCGGCGATTTGGACAACCCATTCAGCGCCGGCGCCTCCCAGCCATCAACCATCCCGCCCGCGAGGAATGCAGCACCGCCCTTCTCCGCGCCCATCAAATTGCGCGGCGAATGACACGCCGCGCAGTGACCCAAACCATTGACCAGATACGCGCCGCGATTCCATTGCTCGCTGCGTTCAGGCTGCACGCTGATTTCCCCTTTGCGCAGAAACAACGCATTCCACCCCGCCATCAACGGCCGCAGGTTGAACGGGAAGCGCATGTCGTTGGCTTTCGCCGGTTGACTGACCGGGGCCTGCGACATCAGGTACGCGTACAACGCCTGCATGTCCGCATCGTTGATGTTGCGAAACGCCGTGTAAGGAAACGCCGGGTACAGGTTGCGCCCGTCGCGACCAATGCCATCGCGCATCGCCCGTTCGAACGCGGGATAGGACCAACTGCCGATCCCGGTTTTCACGTCGGGTGTGATGTTGCTGCTGTAGAGCGTGCCGAACGGCGTCTGCATCGCCAGGCCACCGGCGTTGGTCGCGCCACCGGGTGCGGTGTGGCACACCGCGCAATCGCCGACCGCCGCCAGCAAACGTCCGCGCTCCAGGGTCGCGGCTGACCAGGTGCCGGCGCTCGGCGGGGCAATCGGCGCGATTTCAGCGTGGAATGGCCACGCGGTCGCGGCCATGCCGAGCACCGCGCCGAACGCGGCAAACAGTGAACCGAACAGCCATTTCGAACGCTTGGTCGGGGATTTCGGCGGCTCATCACAAGTCCCGGCATTCAGCGCGGCCAAGACCCGTTCCGGAGTGATCGGCAGTTCGCGAAAACGAATCCCGGTGGCGTCGTAGATCGCGTTGGCAATCGCTGCCGCGCTGGGCACCGACGCCGATTCGCCGGCGCCCATCGGTGGCTGATCCTGACGCGGCATCATCAGCACGTCGATCTGCGGCACTTCCGGGAAAGTCAGGATCGGGTAACCGCCCCACTCCTTGCTCGCCACCGTGGATTCTTCGAAGGTCACGCGCTCCTTGAGCACGCGGCTGGTGGACTGGATCACGTTGCCGTGAATCTGATGCTGTACGCCTGCGGGATTGATCATCATCCCCGAGTCATGGCCGATCACCACACGGGTGACTGAGACATCGCCGGTCTGGCGGTCAATCGCCACGTCCGCCACCCACGCCGCCCACGCGGCGCCGAAACCGGGGAACTTGCTGTGGATGTAGCGCGCGTAGGCAAAGCCGCGACCGCGCAATAACTGGTCCTCATTCGGGGTTTGCATCGGCGCGGTGCGCGGGGTCCAGGCCGCGCGTTCGGCGGTGGATTTGACCAGGTCGATGGCGCGTTCATCGTGTAGATAACGCAAGCGGTATTCCACCGGATCGACGCCAGCGGCGAATGCCAGTTCATCGATATACGACTCATGGGCGAAGGTATTCGGCAGCGCTGAAACCCCGCGCATCCACGAGGCGCGGACAATCGGCGCCATGTCGTTGATGGTTACGCGCATGTTTTCGAAGTCATAGGGCGGGATTGAGGTGCGGTCGCCCATCTCGAACATCGCCGCCACCGGTTCGACTCGCCCGGTCAGCAGCAAGGCCAGGGTCGGCGCGCCGTTGGATGGGTAGCTGGTCTGGAAGTCATACGCGGCGACGCTGCCATCGGCGTTCAAGCCGCCATCGACGTCCATCAGTTGCGCGGTGCCTTTGGGTTCCCACAAATGCTCTTGCTCGCGAGTCAGTTGCACCCGCACCGGTTTGCCCACGGCGCGGGACAACAGCAACGCATCGGCGCACACGTCGTCGGCACAGTTACGCCCATAACAGCCGGACGCTTCCATGCGAATGACCTCGATGGCTTCTTCTTCGCACTCCAGCAACCAGGCCAGGTCAGCGCGCAACAGATGTGGATTCTGGCTGCCGGACCACACGCGAGAACCCGACAGCTGATAATCCGCCACTCCGCAGGACGGGCCGATTGAACCGTGCATCTGATATGGCCACATATAGGTGCGCGGCATGCGCTGGGCGGCGTTGGCCAGGGCTTCGTCGACATTGCCCTGATCCAGCACTACTCGTTGCACGCGCGGGTTATCGCGGATGGCCTGCTCGACGTTGTTTAAATCCGGCAGCCCTTGGTTCCAGGCTTTCCAGGTGATTTTCAACGCCTGGGCAGCCTTGATCGCCTGTTCTTCGCGCAACGCCACTACGCCGACGAAATCGCGGATCACCACCACCGCAACGATCCCGGCGATGTGCGCGATGGAGGATTCGTCGACTTCCAGCAGGCTGTTGCCGACGAAATCGCCGCAATCGAGCCCGGCATACGGCGGGCGAATCACCCGGCCGTGGAGCATGTCCGGCACGCGCATGTCGTGGACGTAGGTGAGTTCGCCCGTGGCTTTGGCCGGGATATCCACCCGTGCAGCGCCCTTGCCCACCAATCGATAATCGGCGACGGGTTTCAACGGCGCGGTGCCGGAGATGCGCAGTTCTATGTGTTCGCCGCTGACCAACTCGGCGTAAGTCGCGGTTCGACCGTCCGGCGCGAGAATCACCCCGGCTTCGATTTTCAAGACATCTGGCTCCACAGCCCAACGCTCAGCCGTCGTTTCCAGCAGATAGCGCCGTGCTTCGGCGGCGGCATTGCGCAACGGAATCGCGGAAATCTGCAGCGTCGCACTGGCAATCGTCGCGCCCTGATTCGGCGCGCGCTCGGTGTCGCCGAGCACCATGCACACCTGCTCCAGTTGCAGGTCGAGTTCTTCGGCAACGATCTGCGCCAATGAGGTGCGAATGCCGGTGCCGAGGTCGACGTGTCCGTTGAACGCATACACGCGCCCGTCGTCGCTGATGGCAATGAACAGCCCCAGCTCCTTGGGCTTGATCAGCGGCGTACCGCCCTTCGCCACCGGGCCGGACGGCGGCAGGATGTCGTCGACGATCAGCAGCACGCCGGTCTTGGCCAGCAGTTGGTCGCGGGTTGGTGTGGAGAGCGGGATGGAGAGCGGGATGGAGTCAGTCATGGTCATTGATCCACCTTCAAGGCATTTGACGGGCGGCACGCAGCACCGCGCGGAGGATTTCGATGTGGGTGCCGCATCGGCAGAGGTTGGCTGAGAGTTCGTTGCGGATCTGGGTTTCGCTGGGGTGCGGGATGCGGTCGAGCAAGGCCTTGGTGGTCATGATCATGCCGTTCAGGCAATAGCCGCATTGCGCCGCTTGCTCGTCGATAAACGCTTGTTGCACCGGGTGCGGATCGGCGCGGGTGCCGAGGCCTTCGAGGGTGACGATCTGCCGATCCACCGCGCCGGCCAGCGGAAACACGCAAGAACGCGCGGCCACGCCGTCGATGATCACCGTGCACGCGCCGCACTCGCCCAGGCCGCAGCCGTACTTGGGGCCATTGAGTTGGAGGTCATTGCGCAAGATCAGCAATAACGGCGTATCCGCCATGGCGGTGACGGTGGTGGTGAGGCCGTTGACCTCAAGCGCTACGGTGATTTCCTGGCTGCTCATTCGCTTCGCCTGCTTCGTTTGATGAAGTGGCTACTACACCAAAAGGTCGAAAAAAACGTCGCGGGCCGGATGGGGTTGTGGCGTCGCGACACACTCGACTGGTGAAGTGGCTACTACATGAAACAAGAGCAAAAACGATGCCAAAGGCACATGCAAGGTCTGTAGCAGCTGCCGAGGTACGAGGCTGCGTTCGGCTCATGTAGCAGCTGGCGAAGCCTGCGTTCGGCTGCGAAGCAGTCGTGATATCAGCCAGCGCGGTGTTTCAGGAAGACTGTGTGCTCAAATTTCACGACTGCTTCGCAGCCGAACGCAGCCTCGTACCTCGGCAGCTGCTACACAGAGCGCGTTTAGCCTGAGATCAGTCCTGCGGGTCGTCGATCATTTTGCGCAGCAGGAACAGCACCGCGACCCGTTCGGCCGGGTTGAGGTTGCTCAGGGTCAGTTCGGTGATTTTCCCGGCGCAGGGCACGGTTTGCTGCACCAAACGGTCGCCCGCTTCGGACAGGCCGACGATGACTTTGCGCCGGTCTTGCGGGTCGGGTTCGAGGGTGATCAGTTCCCGGGCCTTGAGGCGTTCGACGATGCCACGAATGGTCGCCTGGTCCACGGCAGTGGCCTTGACCAGTTCAGTCAGGGAGCTGGGACCGTGATCGCGCACGGCGCACAGGGTCACGAATTGCACCGCCGTGAGCTGCGAATCACCGACGTTCTGCTGAAAAATCGCCATGTGCCGCTGATAGGCCTTGCGCAGCAAATGCCCGACTTGTTCGGAAAAAACATAGGAAGAATCAGGAGTTTCAGGCACGGCAGACTCGAAAGACGATGAGTGGTGGGGAGGCATGATGGACAGGTTGGGGAGCGGACTCAAGAGAAGCAGTCCTTTTGGATCCGCCACATCCCCTGTAGGAGCTGCCGAAGGCTGCGATCTTTTGATTTTGTTTTTTTAGATCAAGATCAAAAGATCGCAGCCTTCGGCAGCTCCTACAGGGGGGGTGGCCATGCGAATCAGCGAACCCGCGAAGCCTCCGGCGCCACTACATCCCCGCCAATCACCACCGCCTGATCATCCAGGTACACATCGCAATTACGCAACGGGATGTCCAGGTGGCACGGGGTTTTGCGTTTGCCGCCGACTTCGGTGTTCGGCCCGGTGGAGAACAGGAAGTTGCCGTAGAACGCCCGGGCGTCCATGCACATGCCGTCGTTCTTGTCGTGCAGGCCCATGGCGGTCCACTGGGCTTTTGGCTGCAAGCCCCAGCCGATATGGGAGATGCCGTACACCTCCGGATCATTGAAATACTTCATGTAGTCGCGCAGGTATTCAGCCTCGAAGCCACCGTGGATCGAGGTGATAAAACCCTTCTCGATCTCCAGCGTGATCTTCTCCCGGGTGTAGGTCTTGAACGGCAGCACAATGTCGCCGATGTCCAGCACCAGCACGCCTTCGGCGGTTTCTTCGTTGGGCCAGGAGAACAGGAAACCGCTGGGCCAGTGGTCCCAGCGCCCTGGTTCATCGGCGAAACCGTACTCGGTCACCGCCGGATATTGCCCCAGCGCCGCACGGAAATCGCTGCCGGCGCGTGAGGTGACGTGGATCGAACGCGCCTGTGTCAGCAGCTTCTCCGCCGCCATCACCCGCACCTTGTCGGCCTCAGTCGGCAGCATCCGCGCCAGTACTTCCGGGGGCTCGACGGCCAATAGAATCCGCGTGCCGGTCTTGAGGATCTGCTCCTGTTCCGGCGAATGCAGCAGCATCATCGTGTCGACAATCAGGTCCGCCGCTTCCAGCGCCCGTTGCGCCGCGATATTGCCGGTCAGCGCGGTGTCGCCGCAGTAGGCGGTCATGTCGTTGCCCATGGCCGTCGGGTGGTTGAACGACGGCAATTCCACCGCGTAGACCTTGGCCCCCAGGCGCTGCGCGGCGTCCATCGCGGCGCGCACGGTGCGCGGGTCGGAATAGTGGCTCTTGAGCACGGCGACGCTCTGGGTCGCATCGACCTTCGACAGCTTCAACACGTGCTCGAACATCTGGGTCAGTTCGCAATCGCTTACCGGCATTTTCCTGTCTCCTCAATCGTCTGCTGCGCACCAAGTCGAGGCGCCCTGCCTCACCCTAGTGCATTTTTATAGTGTGTACGCCATTTGTTATCGATAAGACATCAAATGCGAGCGGACTGCAAGTACCAGACCACAACGTTACCAACCCACACAAACCCAACAAACAAAGGTTACATTCGGTGTCATTCGCAAAAAACCGCTTAAAATTAATTTTTACCAGCGGCTCTTTCTTTTTGAAAAATACAGCGTATACACTTTAAAAACCTTGCGGCGACCCAGCCAGCGACCATTCGAAGAAGAGGAACAAGCCCCATGGCCAATACGCAAAAAATCGCCATCGTCGGTGCAGGTCTTGGCGGTGCAGCCGCCGCGACATTGTTGCAACAAGCCGGGTTCCAGGTGGACATCTACGAACAGGCCCCGGAGTTCTCCCGCCTCGGCGCCGGAATCCACATGGGCCCGAACATCATGAAAATCTTCCGGCGCATGGGCATCGAGCAGCAGCTCGACCTGATGGGCTCGCACCCGGATCACTGGTTCAGCCGTGACGGCTTGAGCGGCGACTACCTGTCGCGCATCCCGCTGGGGGATTTCGCCCGCAAGGAATACGGCGCGTCCTACGTCACCGTGCACCGCGGCGACCTGCACGCCTTGCAGATGTCGACGATCAAACCCGGCACCGTGCACTTCAACAAACGCCTGGAAACCCTCGAAGAAACCGACACCCAGGTGCGCCTGACTTTCGCCGACGGCGAAGTCACCTACGCCGACATCGTGATCGGTGCCGACGGGATCAATTCGAAGATTCGTGAAGAATTGCTCGGCGCGGAAAAACCGCTGTACAGCGGCTGGGTCGCGCACCGCGCATTGATCCGTGGCGATCAACTGGCCAAGCACGATTTGAAGTTCGAGGACTGCATCAAGTGGTGGACCGAGGACCGGCACATGATGGTCTACTACACCACCGGCAAGCGCGACGAGTACTACTACGTCACCGGCGTGCCGCACCCCGAATGGGATTTCCAGGGCGCGTTCGTCGATAGCAGCCGCGAAGAGATGTTCGAAGCGTTCCAGGGTTATCACCCGACCGTGCAGGCGCTGATCGAGTCCACCGAAAGCGTGACCAAATGGCCGCTGCGCAACCGCAACCCGCTGCCGCTGTGGAGCCGTGGTCGCCTGGTGTTGCTCGGCGATGCCTGCCACCCGATGAAACCGCACATGGCCCAAGGCGCCGGCATGGCCATCGAAGACGCCGCGATGCTGACCCGTTGCTTGCAGGAAACCGGCCTCGGCGACTACCGCACCGCGTTCGAACTCTATGAAGCCAACCGCAAGGAACGCGCCTCCCGCGTGCAGTCCGTGTCCAACGCCAACACCTGGCTGCGCACCCAGGAAGATCCGGCCTGGGTCTACGGGTATGACCTGTACGCCCAACCGCTGAAATCGGGGGTGGCCGCGTGAGCACTTTCGTCCATGGCGGCAACGTCCAGGCCAACGGGATTCGCCAGCACTACTTGCGCTACGGCGGCAAAGGCCCGGCAATGGTGCTGATTCCTGGCATTACCAGCCCGGCGATCACCTGGGGGTTTGTTGCGGAGCGTCTCGGCGAGCATTTCGACACTTACGTGCTCGACGTGCGTGGCCGCGGCCTCTCCTCCACCGGCCCGGATCTGGATTACAGCGCCGACACTTGCGCCGACGATATCGGCGCGTTTGCCCAAGCGATGAAGCTCGACAGTTATCACTTGGTCGGCCACTCCATGGGCGCGCGCTTTGCCGTGCACAGTGCCGTGAAGCATCCGGCTGGAGTGAACCGTTTAGTGCTGATCGACCCGCCCGTGTCCGGCCCCGGTCGCCGTGAATACCCGAGCAAATTGCCGTGGTACGTCGATTCGATCCGCCAGTCATTGATCGGAATGGATGCCGAGGCGATGCGCGCCTTCTGCGCCACCTGGACCGATGAGCAACTGCAGCTGCGCGCCGAATGGCTGCACACCTGCTACGAACCGGCGATCGTGCGCGCCTTCAACGATTTCCATGACGTGGATTTCCATCAGGACCTGCCGAAACTCCAGCAACCCGCATTGCTGATGATCGCCGGCCGTGGCGGTGTGATCCAGCCCGAGGACGAAGCGGAAATCCTCGACCTGCAACCGAACATTCGCAGCGTCCACGTCGCCAACGCCGGGCACATGATTCCCTGGGATGACCTCAACGGTTTCTTCGCGGCATTCGGTGATTTCCTCGGCCCACGTCTGACCTCTCATTTGAATTAAAAGCAATCCGGGAGACATTTATGCTCAAGCCTTACCGCATCGGCCAGATCGTGCCGAGCTCCAACACCACCATGGAAACCGAGATCCCGGCGATGCTCACCGCGCGCCAGTTGATCCGCCCGGAGCGCTTCACTTTTCACTCCAGCCGCATGCGCATGAAGCAGGTGCGCAAAGAAGAACTGGCAGCGATGGACGGCGAATCCGACCGTTGCGCCGTGGAGCTGTCCGACGCCAAGGTCGATGTGCTGGGTTATGCCTGTCTGGTGGCGATCATGGCCATGGGGCTCGGTTATCATCGCCAGTCCGAGCAGCGGCTGCGCAAGGCTACCGCCGATAACGATGCGAATGCCCCGGTGATCACCAGTGCCGGTGCCTTGATCGAAGGGCTGAAAGTCATGGGCGCGAAACGCATCGCCATCGTCGCGCCGTACATGAAACCGCTGACCGAACTGGTGGTGGATTACATTCGCGAAGAAGGCTTTGAAGTGGTGGATTGGCGTGCTTTGGAGATCCCCGACAACCTCGCCGTTGCGCAGCACGACCCGGCGAACCTGCCCGGCATCGTGGCCGGCATGAATCTGGAAGGTGTGGATGTGATCGTGCTCTCGGCCTGCGTGCAGATGCAGTCGTTGCCGGTGGTGGCGCAAGTCGAAGCGCAAACCGGCAAACCGGTGCTCACAGCGGCCATCGCCACCACCTACGCCATGCTCAAGGCCCTGGACCTGGAACCCATCGTTCCCGGCGCAGGCGCCCTGCTCTCCGGCGCTTATTAAGAGGTGCGCGACATGAGCGAACAAACCGCCAACGACAATTATCAGGGCGTGTGGGGTCAGCGTATCGGGTTCGGGCAGAAAGCCGCGTTGCTGATGATCGATTTCATGCGCGGCTACACCACCGAAGGCGCGCCGCTGTTTGCGCCCGGTGTGGTCAGTGCGGTGGCTGAAAGTGTTGAGTTGCTGGCCAGCGCCCGGCGCGTGGGCATCCCGGTGGTGCACACCAATATCCGCTACCATCCCGGCCATTTCGCCGATGGCGGGATCTGGGTGAAAAAAGCCCCGGTGATGAAGGACATGGTCGAGGGCAATCCCTTGGCGGCGTTTTGCGAAGAGGTGTTGCCTCAGGAAAATGAAGTGGTGATCAGCAAACAATACGCCAGTGCGTTTTTCGGCAGCAGCCTGGCCTCGATGCTGCACGCCCAAGGCATCGACACCGTAGTGCTGGCCGGTTGCTCGACCAGTGGCTGCATTCGGGCGACAGCGGTGGATGCGGTGCAACACGGTTTCCGCACCATCGTCGTGCGCGAGTGCGTCGGCGACCGACACCCGGCGCCCCACGAAGCCAACCTGTTCGACATCGATAGCAAGTACGGCGATGTCGTCAGCAAACAGGAGGCCATCGCCCACTTCGAAAAAATGTAATGCGTGCCACAAGAACCGCGCCATTTAGAGCGTTGGTCTTGGTAAAAAACTGAGGCCCAAACCCTGTATGCGACCTGTAGGAGCAAGGCTTGCCCGCGATGGCGACTTCAAAGACGCCTTCGCGAGCAAGCTTTGCTCCTACACAGGGTGTGTGACCTCAGTCTTCTGACACTGCCTTTGGACGTCGCTTTTGCAGCGCGCCAGAGCGCTGGAAAAAGCGGCTGTATAAAAACCATAAGTCACCGCCAGGAGACATCCGATGCCCATTGCGAACGCAGCACCCGCGACCACGGTCGCCGACCCGATTCAAGCGCTGTACCACAAGATCACCTGGAAGCTGATTCCGTTCCTGTGCTTCTGCTACCTGGCCGCGTACCTCGACCGGATCAACATCGGCTTCGCCAAACTGCAGATGCTCGATCAACTGCACTTCAGCGAAACCGCGTTCGGCCTCGGCGCCGGGCTGTTTTTTGTCGGCTACATCCTGTTCGAAGTGCCGAGCAACCTGGTGCTGGAAAAGGTCGGCGCGAAAATCTGGATCGCCCGGATCATGATCACCTGGGGCCTGCTCTCGGCCTGCACCATGCTCGTGACCTCCACCACCCAGTTCTACGTTCTGCGCTTCCTGCTCGGCGCCGCCGAAGCGGGTTTCCTGCCGGGCGTGCTGTATTACCTGACCACCTGGTTCCCGACCTATCGACGCGGCCGCATCATCGCGCTGTTCATGATCGGTTTGCCACTGTCCAGCGTGATTGGCGGGCCATTGTCCGGTTGGGTGATGAGCCATTTCGACAGCCTCGGCGGTTTGCGTGGCTGGCAGTGGCTGTTCTTGATCGAAGCGGTGCCAAGTGTGTTGCTCGGCGTGCTGACCTTCTGGGCGCTGCCGAACAGCTACCAGCAAGCCAAGTGGCTCAACGATGATGAGAAAGCCCTGCTGGAACAGGAACTGCGCGCCGACGAAGCGAGTGCCGGCGACAGTAAACACAGCTTTCGCGACGGCTTCTTCAACCTGAAAGTGTGGATGCTCGGTGGTATCGATTTCTCGATTCTGCTCAGCGCCTACGCCATGGGTTTCTGGATGCCGACCTTCATCCGCAACGCCGGGATCGTCGACACCTTCCACATCGGCATTCTCACCGCATTGCCGAGCGTCGCCGCGCTGCTGGGCATGCTGCTGATCGGCGCCAGTTCGGACAAACACCGCGAACGCCGCTGGCACATCATCGTGCCGTTCCTGGTCGGCGCGGCGGCCATGGCCACTGCACCGTTCTTCGTGCACAACGTGGTTGCGACCGTGGCGCTGTTCGCCATTGCTTCGGCGGCGATCATCGGCGCGGTGCCGGTGTTCTTCAGCCTGCCGGCGACCTTCCTCAAAGGTACGGCGGCGGCTACCGGGTTTGCGCTTGCCTGCTCGCTGGCGAACATTGCCGGGTTGGTGAGCAACTCGCTGATGGGAGTGGCGATTGATGTCACGGGCAGCAGTGCCGGGGCGCTGTGGTTCTTTGCCGGGTGTTTGATCCTCAGCAGTTTCCTGGTGATCGCCCTGCCGGCCAAACTGGTAAACCGCTGACACACTCAGCCCCGTAGGAGCTGCCGCAGGCTGCGATCTTTTGATCTTGCTTTCAAAGGCAAAATCAAAAGATCGCAGCCTTCGGCAGCTCCTACATGGAATGTGTCAGCCGCCCAATACAAATGATCAGGTGAGTATCCATGCAAGGTTTGATCAAACGCTGTGCCCTGCTTGTCGCCGCCGGCCTGTGCGCCGGTTCTTTGCAAGCAGCGGAAAAAGTCATCTTCGACACCGACTTCAACGTGCTCAACGATGACGGCCAGGCCTTCATCATGCTTGCCCAGTTGCACGCGCAAAAACGCATCGACCTGCTCGGCATGACCCTGGTCAGCGGCAATGCCTGGGTCGATCAGGAACAGGTCGACGCGCTCAAGGCTGTGGAGCGCATGGGCGTGGAAAAGGACATCGGCGTGTATTCCGGCGCGGCGTATCCGCTGCTGCATGACTTCGCCACGTATCCGCAGGAGCAATCCCTGTTCGGCGCCGGCTGGCCGGGAGCGTTCAAGGCGCCGCGTCCGACCTCCGCCGCGCAATTGGTCGCACCACCGGACGGCCTCGCTACCCACACGAAACTGCGCAAGGAAACCGCCGCGCAGTTCATCGTCGACAGCGTGCGCGCCAATCCGCATGAAGTGACGTTGCTGGCAGTCGGGCCGCTGACCAATATTGCGCTGGCGATCCGTTCCGCGCCGGACATCGTGCCGCTGATCAAACGCATCGTATACATGGGTGGCGCCCTGGAGATTCCGGGCAACACCACCCCGGCTGCCGAGTTCAACTGGTGGTTCGACCCCGAGGCGGCGAAGATCGTCCTGCGCTCGCCTGTCGAACATGTGATCTTCCCCAACGACGTCTGCGAGAAAGTCACCTTCGATGCCTCGGTGTACAAACGGGTGATCGCGAAACCGGGGGCCATTGCCGACCTGTACAAACACGAATTCGGCCCGCTGTTCGACAAGGATCCGGCGTATCACAGCTTCACCTGGGACAGCCTGCCAGCGTTGTTTCTGGTGCAGCCGGACATCGTCACCGAATCCCGGGATTTGTGGGTGGATGTCGACGCGCAGTTCGGCGCCGATTACGGCCGCGCGCTGGGCTACAAGAAAAGCCCGCCGGTGGGCACGCAAAAAGCCAAAGTGGTGTTCGCCATCGACCAGCAGAAATTCTGGGACGGCTACGTCAACCTCGTGACCTTGCCGACCCCGGTCAAGGGCCGCTGAAACCCCAAGCAATCATGAACAAGTGACAGCCTCGGGCGAACCCCTCACAGTGAGCGTGGTCGCACAGGTGAACCGCCAGTTTTTGCCCGATGGCGGTTCAGTCCCTTTTTCTGTCGAGAGCCCTTCATGCGCAGACTTCTTGCCCTGTCCCTTTCCCTGCTGTTGCTCTCCCTGAGCGCCTGCGCGCTGTTCCCGAATCGCGATCCGCTGAACATCAATGTGGTCGGCATCGAACCTTTGCAAAGCCAGGACCTGGAAGTGCGCTTCGCGGTGAAGATCCGCGTGCAAAACCCGAATGAAACTCCCATCGATTACAACGGCGTGGCGCTGGACCTGGAAGTCAACGGCCAGCCATTGGCGTCCGGTGTCAGCGATCAGTCGGGAACGATCCAGCGGTTTTCCGAAACCGTGCTGACGGTGCCGGTGAGCGTCTCGGCGTTCTCGGTGTTGCGCCAGACCCTCGGGCTGAGCCAGACCCAAACCCTCGACAACCTGCCCTACGTGCTGCGCGGAAAATTGGCGGGCGGATTGTTTGGCACGATGCGGTTTGTGGATACCGGGAAGCTCAGATTGCCGGGGCCAAACGCTGCCACCTGGTAATCCCGCCGAGCGCCGTCCCTCGTAGGAGCTGCCGAAGGCTGCGATCTTTTGATCTTGATTTTCAAAGGCAAGATCAAAAGATCGCAGCCTTCGGCAGCTCCTACAGGGTTTCAGCGGTCCACCATGGGTTACGCGGTGAATCGCACGCCCGGTTTGGCCCGCCCATCCACACTCAGCTCGAACACATCCGGCCGCGCATAGTGCCCGACCACATCGAAGTCGTAGCGCGCACGAATCAGATCGTCGGTATCGATTTCCGCCGTCAACAACCCCGGCCCACCCCGCAACGGCCCGGCCAACACATCACCCATCGGCCCGACAATCACGCTGCCCCCCGCAATCAATGGCCGATCCGCCGGCCAGTTGGCGATTTCTAAACCCAGGGCTTGCGGCGATTCCTGCACCTGGCACGCGCCGACCACAAAGCAGCGGCCTTCATGGGCGATGTGGCGCATGCTCACTTGCCACATCTCGCGCTCGTCCACGGTCGGCGCACACCAGACCTCCACGCCCTTGGCGTACATCGCGGTGCGCAGCAGCGGCATCATGTTTTCCCAGCACACCACCGCCGCGAGACGCCCGACCTGGCTGTCGATCACCGGCAGCGTCGAGCCATCGCCCTTGCCCCAGATCAGCCGTTCGGTGCCGGTCGGCATCAGTTTGCGGTGCTTAGCGACCAACCCGGCCTGCGGATCGAAGTACAGCGCAGTGCAATACAACGTGCTGCCCGCGCGCTCGATCACGCCAATCACCAGGTTGGCCCCGGTGCGCGCCGACAGCCCGGCCAACGCTTCGGTTTCGACGCCAGGCACGTCGATGGCATTGGCGAAGTACCGCGCAAACGCCTCACGACCCTCCGGCAGGCGATAGCCCAACTGCGTGCCAAAAGCTTCACCTTTGGGATAACCACCCAGCAGCGCTTCCGGCATCACCACCAGCGCGGCGCCGGACTCGATGATCGCGTTTTCCCAAGCGAGGATCTGCTCCAGCGTTTCGCCCTTGCCACCGGGCAAGGCGCCGATTTGCAGGGCGGCAACGATTGACTTGGACATGTCTTTAACTCCGACGGCAATGAGGTGTTGCTGATTTTCCGCCCACGCCGGATCATGAATAAAGCCCCGTTCGCTGCTGAATGATATGAGCACCATGAATATCGCCACCGTCGACCTCAATCTGCTCAAAGTCTTCGAAGCCTTGCATGAGGAGTCCAGTGCCAGCCGCGCGGCCCTGCGCCTGGGCGTTACGCAATCGGCGGTCAGCGCTGCGTTGCGGCGTTTGCGGGAGTTGTATGGTGATCAGTTGTTTGTGCGCACTGGCCGGGGTTTGGCGCCGACGCTCAGGGCCAACCAGTTGAAACCGGTGGTCAGCGATGCGCTGAATAAATGCCGGCAAAGCCTTGCGATGATCGATCCGGCGGCCCAGCACTTCGAGGGACGCTCGGTGACCGTGGGTCTGTCGGATGATTTCGAGATCGCCTACGGGCGGCGGCTGATCGAGGAAATCGCCCGCCGCGCACCGAAACTGCGACTGATTTTCCGCCAGACCCACAGCCAGATCGTCGCCCATGCGCTGCTGGATCGCAGTATCGATCTGGCCATTACCGCTGGGGGGTTTGCCGAGCGTTTGCTCAGCCGTCAGGTGTTGGGTGAAGGGGGTTATTTGTGTTTGGTGGACCCGCTCAGTCTGGCTGAGGGACAGCAAGACATCAGCCTGGACGAGTTCGTCGCGCGGGAACACATTCTGGTGTCGTCGGGTGGTTTTATCGGGATCACCGATGAGGGATTGGCGGCGCTGGGCCTGAGTCGGCGGGTGTGCGCCTCGACCACGCATTTTGCCGCGTTGCCGCATCTGCTCAAGGGCAGTCAGGCGGTGGCGACCATTCCGGCCCACGCCGCGCAAAGCATCGCGGCGCTCACTGGCCTGGCGCTGCTGCCCTGCCCGCTGGCGCTGCCGCGCTACCCGATCGAACTGGGCTGGCGCACCAGCACGCAACTCGATCCGGTGGTGTTGAAGGTGCGCGAAGCGATTGTCGCGAGCTTCGACGCGCCCCTGTAAACGACATGCCCTTGTAGGAGCGAGGCTTGCCCGCGAAGGCGTCCTCGAGATCGCTATCGCGGGCAAGCCTCGCTTCTACAGGGATTGGGGTTATCGGAAATTATTTGGCGGCCATCAAGCGATTAACTTCGCTGCGCACCATGTTGGCGTACTCGGGCGGCGACAGGAGGTCGAGCTCGGAGCGAACCCATTCGGCCCATTTGCCTTTGCGTTTGGCCCGTTCGCCGAACAACCGTGCGGCTTCGCCCTTGGACTTGCCCAGGTTGCTTTGCCAGAGGTCGAACAGACGGGATTTTTCGTCTTCAAGCGCAGCGCGCTCGGCAAGGGGTTTGTCGGCCAGATTGAAGCTCATGGGAAATACCTGCGGCGTAAATAGGCGACATCTTACACTGTAGGAGGATTTCTCCGACCCTGGATTTTTCTCCGGGGTTGAGTCTGCACGCAAATTCACTGCAACTTTTTCAATCGCCGCAGACTCCATTGTTCACTGCCCACTTACCCGCAAGGAGTTACTCAATGGCCCGCAAAACAGCCGTACAAACCGCCGCAGACCAAATCAAGGACCAGGCATTCAGTGAACTTCAGGCGCTGATCGAAGAATCCGACAAACTGCTCAAGAGCAGCGCGTCACTGGTCGGTGAAGAAGCCGATACGCTGCGTGGGCAAGTCGCCCAGAAGCTGCAACTGGCACTGGAATCCGTCACCAGTGTGCGCGAGCGCACCAAGCCTGCGGTCGATGCCACTGAATCCTACATCGGTGGCCATCCGTGGCAGACCGTAGCGATCTCCGCCGGTTTCGGCCTGGTGGTCGGGTTGCTGCTCGGTCGTCGCTAAACCTTTCGGTTAGCCACATCCCCCTGTGGGAGCGGGCTTGCTCGCGAAGGCGGCGTCACAGTCGACATTAATGTTGAATGTAATGCCCTCTTCGCGAGCAGGCTCGCTCCCACAGGTGCGCAATTCAGAGCCCAGCCAACTCCCGCAAATTCGCCAACACTTCCGGTTCCAACCGAATCCCCTCAGCCGCCGACTTGGCACGCTGATGATGCCGCCGATCCCCCGGCAAACGCTTGAGCCCAACCCCATGCATCTGCCGCACCAGTTCCTGGCTGCGCTCGGCGAAGCTTTGCCCGGCGGCCTTGTTCGGATCGATCACGATCAGCAATTGCCCGGTCCACGGCGTCTTGGCGCCTGGATGGTTCGACCAATCGAACTCGAAGGAGAAATTGCCGCCGGTCAACGCCGCTGCCAACAATTCCACCATCATCGACAACGCCGAACCCTTGTGCCCGCCAAACGGCAGCAACGCACCGCCTTCAAGAATCGCTTTCGGGTCCTGGGTCGGCTGGCCGAGGCTGTCCACGCCCATGCCCGGCGGCAAGCGCTCGCCCTTGCGCGCGGCGATCTGCACGTCGCCGTGGGCGATGGCACTGGTGGCCAGGTCGAAGACAATCGGCTCGCCGTCCGCCCGTGGCGCGGCGAAGGCAATCGGGTTGGTGCCGAACAGCGGACGGTCGGCGCCGTGCGGCACTACGCAGGTCATGCTGTTGACCACGCTCAACGCCACCAGGCCTTCATAGGCGAAGGGTTCGACATCCGGCCAGAGCGCGGCGAAGTGATGGGAGTTGCGGATCGCCAGCACGGCAATCCCGGCGCTGCGAGCCTTTTCCACCAGCAAGCCACGGGCAGCGGCGAGCGCTGGTTGAGCGAAACCGTTGGCGGCATCGACCCGGACAAACCCCGAGGCCACGTCCTCGACCACCGGCACGGCTTGACCATTGACCCAGCCGCTTTTCAGCGTCGACACATAACCGGGAATGCGGAACACACCGTGGCTGTGGGCACCGTCGCGCTCGGCACCGGCGCAATTGAGGGCCAGGGTCCGGGCAACGTCGGTGGAGGTGCCATGGCGCAGGAAGACGTGTTCGAGCAACACAACGAGTGAATCGAAATCAAGCGGTTCGGTGTTCGAACTGACGGGTGTTGCGGTCATCTGAGGCTCCAGTTTTATTATTGAGTTCGGGCTACAGGCTGAAATGGGGTTTTGCGGCGACCCGGTAATACATCGGCGATTAATCGCTGTTCTGGAGGGCTCCTGTCAAGCCTCGGCAACAGGATCGACTCAAGCAATATGTACCGCACCAAGGCTTCGTGCCGGCCTTACTGTTTTTCCTCAAACTGACCGAGGAAAAACCATGACAGCTCCCCCGCTCCCGTATTTTTTTGACGAGGCCGAAACGGCGGCCATCGCCCGGCAACCCGGCGATCGCGAAAAAGCCCTGAGCTTCAGCATCGATGACCTCAAGTGGCTGAAGGCGGTTTACCTGGCCACCGATACCGCCCGCCTGGCGCACACGCCCGGCATGCAAGTGCAACGAATATTGTTGACCCCGGACAGCGGAGCGGCGATCTCACTGGCCGGCGCTTTTTCCATGAGCCGGCCCAATGACGGCGAAGCCACGCTCTACACCCCTTGGAAAGGCCTGATCAAATATGCCGACATCAGTGACCTCAAAAGCACAATAAAGCGATGGCTTGGCGAAACGGCCGGCAAACGCGAGTTGCTGCGCTATCTGTCTATCGAGCAGCGTTGCACCGTCCTGGCCGCCAACAACCTGAGCGTTTCCACCCAATCGGTTGAGGGTGCAGTGTTCCAGGATCAGCAGACCGTGATCGAGCGCAATCAGCACCACAACATCACGACAATGCTGGCCGAACTGATCAAGTGCCCAACCCTGCGTAGCATGCTCGACGACGCACTAAAAAACGCGTTGATCCGGCACTTTCCCGGACTGGATCAGCGCCGTACTCGCCTGGACAGCTTTGCCGGCAATGCGCCTCAGCGACAACTGTCGTCACTGTCGCTGAGCGAAGCCGTGCTGCACTACTACCTCAACAACCAGTGGCCGGAGGGCGACACCCGGGTTTTCGTCCACCCGGCCCGTAACGCGAACATCGACGCCGACAATCTGGCGTGGGAAGTGGCGATCAAGGACATCGCGCAAAGCCTGACGCCGCATCTACGCAGCCTGCTCGACACCTTCTGGAACAGCCCCATGGGCAACGGCCTGGCTCGCTCGGAATTTTTCGCGCAAAGCCTCGGCGACACCTATTGCGTGGACCTCATGCTCAAACGCCAGCAAGGCATCCTGAGCAGCGAGGAATACCTGCGGTTGATGGACGTCACCCTGGCGGGCACCGACGATCTGCCCGCCTCGAACGATCCGGTGCGGATCGAGAAAGTTCAGATCACGGCGCCGCTCAAACACTACGTCGAACCGGCCTGCACCTTGATGATCGGCACCGACAAGGCCAACGCGTTCCTGTACACCCAGACCAGAGGGGTCGAAACCAGCGGCAACCTTGGCCAGATCAAGAACACCTTGCTGGGCATGATGAAAAGCGAGGGCCACGATGACAATCTGTTCAACTTCCTGGCCCTCGAAGAACGTGGCCTGTTTCTGTCCTTTGAGGAACAGCAACGGCTGATTGTCGGGGTACCAATTGCCGGCCCGGTGTTCGCACACTGGGTGGCGGACGTGATGGCCAAGCAGCGGCAGAACCTGTCCTACGCCTTGAGCCGTTACCGCGAAAGCGCCGGCGTGCTGGACCCGCATGCATTGCTCGACAACGCGCTAGACGTGCGCGCCTTGCTCGATAAACGGCTGCTGGCAGTCGACGCCCATGGCCGCTGGAGTACCCGCGCCGATCAGCGTTGGAGCGCGCAACCGGCCACCGTGCGTGCAGACTCGGCCAAACAACAGTTGGCGTTGCTGGCCAGCGTCGACAATTCACTGCGACAGCAACTGCAAATACACCCAGCCATTCCTGGTACCGTCACCACGCTTGCGCAGGCTGAAGACAGTGTTCGCGCTTCGCTTGAGCTGCTCAAACCCAAGTTCGCCCATACGCTGTCGACTGCGTTGCGCAGCGAACTAAAATTGCGAAGCTTGAGCCGTACGCTGGGCAGCGTGGAGCAAGCGATGGTGCAGACCGTCCTCGATACGCCGGTGCGCCTCAAGCGCGCTGCCCTGAACGGTTTCCTGCCGGATGTATTTAGCCTGGAGCTGAAGTCCGACGGCGCTGCCCCGTTGAAATTGGCCAGTTGTTTCGCGCTCACCGAACGGGGCGGCCTGGATCCTGAGCATTCCGGCAAAACCGTCCTGTGGACCCCGGCCCTGGGCTTTGAAACCTTTCCCTCACTGACACCGATGCGGGCCGAACTCAACCGCCGCCTGCTCAGTGATTTCGAGCGCCACGCTTTGCTGGAGAACCTGGAGCGTGACGAACGCGTCCCCGGCCGGGCCTTTACGCTTGCGCCGCTGCAACTGATTCAAGAAGATTTTCTTGAACACCTGCAAAAGTCTCATGTTCGACTGGATAAAACCTTCGTCGAGCGCGCACTGGCCTCGAACCTGCCCACCCAACATCGGGCAGACCTGCTGAATCTGACTGCATTGGCGGTGCCCAAGACCGGTCTGCAACAGGCGACGGATATTGCCCAGTCCCTGATCACCAGGCAAAAACTCCCGGCGTGGCTGGCCAACGCATCGCTGGAAGATCAGATCCTGCACACCGAACTGCTGGCGCAGTACCTGAACAACGTCACGGACGACAAGGACTACCTGAGTGGTATCCGCTCTCTGGAACGTACGGCGCATCATGAACTGTACAAACAACTCAAAGCCGACAAGCACGACATCGACCCGGACACCGTGGATATCCGCATCAGCGCCCGCGCAACGTCCGATGCGCGAACCCAGTCCTTGCCGACCTTTGCCTTGATCCACCTGCACAACCTGGACACGCTCAGCTTCAAACCGGCATCGCTGACCCAAAAGGCGCTGCCCGCCGGGCTCGATGAAACCTACATCAAGAACCTGATCCGCAACCTCAAGCCGGGGGAACATCAGCGCGTCGAGCTGACCCAGGCCTTCGCCCCATCCCATGCCGATGCCGCGACCCGCAGACAACGCTTTGCCGCGCAGTTGCCGTGGCAGCTACTGCATTACGCCCATACCGAGAAACTCCAGGAGCGCTTGAGCGCCACCGGGTTTGACCTGATCCGGCAAGTCATCGACATGCCCGATGCGATTGCCCGTGACGCGGTGGAAGGCAGCAACGCGATCATCCGCCCGCTGGAGCTGTCGGGCGCCAGCAATGAGTCGGCGATCAAAGCGCCCGGGGTCTATTTGATCGGGCCAAAAAAAGACGCGGACGGACCTCAGGTCCTGCTGGCGCCCTACAGCCCGGAACACGGGGTCAAGGAGTATCTAAGCGAAAGCACGCTGCTGACCGAACTGAAAACCGGCGGCGCACTGCAACGCTGGGTACTCAACAGCTTGTCCCCGGCAGACCGGGCCCGGTGCAAAACCCGGCTGGCCGCCACCGGCACGCCGGCCAGTCTGGCGTCCAGTCCAATCAAAGGGTCGCTGTTCAAGCAGTTGTTCAAAGACAACGCTGAGCTGCTGGCCCGGTTGCTGGGTTGTCAATCGGACACGAATGGGCAAAGCGAGTGGGCAACGATCAAACATGTGTTGGGCGAAGACCTGGATCAGGCGTTGACCTTCGTTTCCGGCAAGTTGGCCTACCCGATCACCGTGTGGCGAAGTTATCGCGACGTCAAGGCGTCAGCTGACGACCTGCAACAACACAAATGGGCAGCGGCGCTGCAAGCCTTTATCCGCGGCATGGCGCAACTGGCGACGTTGCGCGAATCGATGGACACTCGCGAGCCTTCGACGCCCGACGCCGACACCGCCACAACCAGTGAACGGATCGACATTACCGCCCCCGCACGCACACGCTTGCAGCGTCACGAAAGCACTGACGCCGACCTCGGCACCCTGACGCTGGACAGCAAATCAGGGCTCTACTCGGACGCGACAAACAAGCAGCATTACGCGCCGATCGACGGCAAGGTGTACCCGATCAAGAAGCGCGGCAAGCGCTGGATCATCCGCAGCGACAAGGGCGACGGACCTTATGCGACGCAGAATGCTTCGAAACACTGGATGCTGGACGTGGAGCCTCAGGCGCAGCGCTATAACCTGCTCCGGCGCTTGAAGACTTGGGACACGGTCAATTACGGAATGAATGTCCAGGCCGACGGCATGACTGAGATCCGCCAGCTATTTCCGGTCCGGGCCAGACTGATCGATGAAGGGCTCGACCTGGCGACCACCTACGCCTGGAACAGCTTTCGCAATCTGCAGTTGTTGAAAACCTCACCCACGCGAACGACACCGGTCAATTTAGTGATCCGGGAATTTATGGATGTACCTGAAGTGCTGCCCGAGCACGTGACGATGATTGAAAAAGTCGTGCTGGAAATCCTCGGGGCGTTACTCGATCCGACGCTCAGGCAAGAGAAATCCACGCGATTTGTGATCGGCAGGGCCAAGGAGGATCCGGAAAACGTCTTCGCGTTTGCGATCCCGTCCGATCATCGAAACACGATTTACCTTGCGGAGAAGTTCTTTTTCCCCAAATTCGATTTCTACCGCAATTACCTGAAAGACGCCTCGTTCCCGATCAGTGCCCACGCCCGGGCAGCGACGTTGATCCATGAGCTGTCGCACATGATCTGCAAGACCGAGGACATTGCATACCTGGACGCGCCGAGGCCCTTTGTCGACCTGATCGAAACCACCTCCCTGCGCGCGATAGAACTCAGGACCGCACTGGAGACTCTTCAGAACAAGGCACTGTCGAGCCGAACGCCACTCACGGAATTGTTCACGGTGTTCAATTCCGAAGACGATATCTGGGAAGATTTTGGCGACACGACGTTCGAACTCACTGACCGGCGCCTGAAACACGTATTGAGATTGACCGGTAAAAACACCCTGGACGAAGCCAGGGTAATTTTCATGAGCAATGCAACGGTGAGGCTGGCGGTGCAGTTGGGTAATGCTGACTCGGTATCGTGGCTGATCTGCCAACTGGGGCGCCAGCTCTACACCCGTACACCCTGAAAGCCCGAACGATTCTATTGTGGGAGCGGGCTTGCTCGCGAAAGCGGTGGATCAGTCAGTATCAATATTGACTGTGCCACCGTCTTCGCGAGCAAACCCGCTCCCCCAGAGATCGTCTTCAGTCCTTCTGATCGCGCAGGATATTCCCCGAAGCGCCGTCGATGCGGAACTCATAGACCACACCATCAGCCTTGCGGCCCTCGCCCTTCCAATAACCGTTGTTGTCGGCTTCTACTTCATAGACCTCGACATAACCTGCCTTGGTCTTCGCCGTTTCAATGGCCTTCTCGATCGAGATCCAGCCAGCCCCCGGACGATCAGCCATGGCTGCGCCAGCGCTCAACAACGTTGCAGCGGCAATGACGGCAGCAAAGGTTTTCTTGATCATTTTTTCACTCCATTTGTGGATACTGTGCATTGAGGTCCTATTTTTAGGGCCTTGCGGGGAAAAATAAGTTCCACTTTGATGGGTAATTGCCATGACGGATGTTCTCGATACGTTGCCCTCAAGGTTAGAATGCAGCAAATCAGGATGAGTCAATGACCGAACACACCTTCTCGGAAGCCGAATACGACGCCGTCACCGATGCCGCTGCGCACTGGTGCATGCGTCTGCACGCCATCGACTGCACAGCCGAAGAGCGCCAGGCGTTCGAGCAATGGCGTGATGCGCATCCGCTGCATGCATTCGAATACGAAGCCATGCTGGAGATCTGGGACGTTGCCGGCGATTTGCCGCGTCCAGAGTCCGCCGCCCCGCCTCTGCACGTGCCCCTGCCCAGCAAGCCCTCGACATCCTGGCGCACCTTCGGCCTCAGCGCCGCAGTCTGTGCCCTGGCGCTGCCGCTGGCGGCTTACACCGGATGGAATCTTGGTTGGCTGCCCAACTCCTATCAGCATTTTGAATCCACTGACAACGTGCGCCAGGTCACCCTGAGCGACGGCAGCCAGGTGGAACTGAACCTGAGCAGTGAGCTGACCTTCAGCAACTACAAGGATGAACGCCGGGTCACGCTGAAAAAAGGTGAAGCCTTCTTCAGCGTCAGCCACGACATGAAACACCCCTTCATCGTCAAGGCAGCCGAAGGCCGGATTCGGGTGACCGGAACCAAGTTCAACGTCTGGCTGTATGAAGACCAGGTGCGTGTGAACCTGATTGAAGGCTCGGTGCTGGTGACCAGCAACGACACGCTGAACGGCGACGGGTTGCGCCTTGGGCCGTCGATGCAGGCGCGTTTCCGCCACGGTGACTTTATGCCGCAGATCAGTGAAACCTACGCCAACGACAGCTCCCTGGCGTGGCGCAGCGGCAAACTGGTGCTCGATGACCTGCCGCTGAGCGAGGCATTGCCACTGATCAATCGCTACTTGGCCAAACCTGTGATGGTTGCCGATAAAAGCACCGCTTCGATCCGCCTCGGCGGCATCTACAACATCAAGGAAATCAACAATCTGGTGGCGACCCTGCCCCGGGTGTTGCCGGTGTACCTGACTCGCAACGAGAACGGCAACCCGGTGCTCAATGCAATTCCCAGGCAAACGCCAAAAAGCTGAAGGCCGCTACCCCTGAGGGGTGCGGCCTTCATGTTTGCTGCAGATAGATAGAGCGGCGTTTTACTGCGTCGCCACCTTCTCGGCTTTCTCATCCGACTCGCGAATGGTCTGCACCTGATACTGCGGATCAGCCTTGATCTGCTGCTCGGTGAACGGCAACACACTCAATTGTTTCTTCGAGAAGGCCAGCGTCTGGTCCCGAGCGTACTTCGACGCCGGATCACTGGACAACGAAAACGCCAGCAAGCCTTGGGCGTGCGGACCTTTTTCATCGAAGGTCACGATTTGCAGGTAGCTGGTGCCGCTGACCACTTCCAGCTTGCCGTCGGTTCTCGGCACGCTCTGGATCGCGTTGTAGATCCCCAGCGGGCCCGGTCCTCCGTGGATCGACGTTTGTTGCCCGCCGCTGCTCACCACTTGAATATCGCCCCAGCGAGTGTCCGGCGTGAGCCCCATTTTCGTGGTCAATTCAGCTGACGCGAGCATCGCTTCGCGTATCGCTTTGGCGACTTCCGGCCGCTCGAACGCCAGCCCGCTCGGAGTGTGTTGCGCATCTTTCGGATCGAAAGCCACGCGCCAGATGTCCGGCGATTGTTGCAACGTCTGCATGACATTCTGGAAGTGCACCAGGCCCGGACCACTGTCCAGATTCGCCCGGCCATCCCAGGCTTTCAGGCTGGCACACACCGATGCCTGCGCGGCTGCATCGGCACTGCAGAATTTCAGCAAGTCCGGCAACACCTGCGCCGCCAGATACACCTGATCATCCATCACCATGTGTTGCAGGTCCGCGGCGGCCAGCTTCCCGGTCTTGGCCAGCGCACCCAGGCGATCCAGCGCAAATCGCGAACGCAGGCCCAGCGGCTGGCTGTCCTGACTGATCAATGGCGAGAAACCGGTCAGCGGTTGCGCCGGGTTGGCCAGCCACGCGGAATCGTTGGAGTGCTGCACAAAATCTTTGCGCAGTAATTGCGGCAACTGGTCCGCCGCATAAATGCCCTTTTGCGCGGCGTTCGGATCGATGTCCCAGGCGCAGGCACTGTTGGAGCCGTCGAGCACGATCATCTTCAGCCCGATCCGCGGATCGCTGCACTTGGCGAGCTTGTCGGCATTCACATTCGGCACCACCGACAGGTTCATGTAGAGCGTCTGCCCCTGATCGTCCGCCGCCAGGGTGTTGACCCACGGAATGCCCTGGATCTTGTGCACCGATGCCTGCAAATCCTTGAGGCTGGTGGCGCGGTTCATCGCGTACCACTGCTGCAAGACGCGGTCGTTTTCCAGGTTGGCATCGCGCAGGCTATAGGCGAACTGATTGTCCCAGTCGAGCTTGCCGGGCCATTGCACGATCGGGCCGAACACCGAGCTGTAGACCACGTGGGAAACCGGTTTGACATGGCCATCCGGCTGTTTCACCTGCACCGTCAGAGTCTGTTTATCCAGCGGCAACGACTTGCCATCGAGCAGGTAGCGGGTCGGATCCTTCGGGTCCAGTTGCAGGCGATACAAAGTGAAATGCTTGGACGAATCCACCGTGTGGGTCCAGGCCAGGTGCTGGTTGAAACCGATGTTGATCATCGGCAGGCCAGGCAACGCGGCGCCCATCACATCCAGCTTGCCGGGAATCGTCAGGTGCATCTGGTAGAAGCGCATCCCGCCAACCCAAGGGAAATGCGGGTTGGCCAGGAGCATGCCGCGACCATTGAACGAACGCTCGCTGCCGATGGCCACCGCGTTGCTGCCACGGTCCAGCGCGAAACGCTGCTGACGTTCGGCGGCAAGCTGGAACGACTGCGCGCCGCCCACCGCTTGAGCGACCGCAGCCGGTGGCGTAGCGCCGGCCAAGGCTTCGGCAAACTGCCCGACTCCGCCTTCTACCAACAGGCGTCGCGTGAGTTTCACCAGGTCCTCGGCGGCAATCGGGCGCACCCAGTCGCCCTGGCACTGCGCCGGCAAACCCTGCGCCTGAAGTTCGGCCAGCGAGCGGTTGTAGCCCGCTACGTAACCGTCAATCAGATCGCGCACCTCCGGGGTTTGCGCCTGCCAGAAACCGGCCACCGCTTGTGGGGTATTCAGCCAGTTGAAAAACAGGTCGCTGGCCGGGTTCGCACGTTCTTCGAGGGTGAATTGATCCGGGCCGAAATACCGCGAACGCTCGCCGTTGACGGTGACGATCTCGTTGGCCATCAAGCACAGGTTGTCCTGGGCGTAGGCGTAGCCGATGCCGTAACCGAGTCCACGCTCGTTCTCTGCACGAATGTGCGGCACGCCGAAACTGGTGCGGCGAATGTCCACGGACGAAGGTTCCGGCGCACTGCGCGCGCTCGCCGCAACACTCAGCCCCAGCAAAACACCTGCAAGACTCAACCGGGTTAACTGCCTGCTAATAATCACGCTCGCTCCTGATGGACATGGCCTGGAAAAATCACACCCGCGTTCTACACGGAATGTGCCTGTCCTCAGGAACGAATAAATCATCAGCAAATTTAGGCGGCGCAACGGTTTGCCGATGCCGAATCACATGGCGATCACATGCCGTCGACAAATTTTCTACATCAAAGCCTTCATGATTTGTCGTGCTCGTTCGTCTTAATGATTGAGAGCACCATCACCCTTTCCTGATCAGGCTCTGAAAAGGAGTTTTTGAATGTACAACTCGCAACTGCCAACGGACGGTAGCCATGCGCCAAAAGGTATTTCCATGAGCCAGGGCGCAGGGATCTTCGAACAACGGGCCGAGCGCCACGGAAACGAACGAATCAGAGTACTGCTCAAGAGCTTTGGCCTGCGCACCAGCCTGATTCGCCTGAAAGTCATCGACGCCTTGCTGAGCGCCGCCGAAAGCGAGCGCAACCTGGGTGTGCGCGGCGTGCACACGTATTTGCTGGACCTGGATATTCCCCTGTCCTTCCTGAGTGTGCGCGAAGTGTTGAAGCGGTTATGCAGTGAGGGCGTGATCACGCTCAATCCAGACAAAAGCTACAGCCTGCATCCGCAGGCTATTGCCATTCTCTACAGCGAGTCAGTCTCGGGCGCGTCGCTCAAGGCTTGACCTTGCGGCGCATCACGCCGTTGACGACCACGACGATCACGGCGACGCCAATGGCGATGTACTGAAACAGCTTCTCGCTGATGATCCCTGCGTTTTGCAGATACGAAAGGCCGAACATGATCCCCAGGACCAGCAGGGAGATCAGAATCGAGTATTTCAAACGTTGCGACTGGGTCATTGCGGGTTCCTGAATCTTGAAATGTATCCGGTTTGTATCCGTTTGCATGCCAAGCCCCTACCTTCGGGCGGGGATAAACGCCGGCAAACGCAGTCTCATGTTACAGCCGATGAAGAGTTTTGGCTTCATTGCGGCGATAACCATGAGGATTTTGAAATGCTCCGTCGAATCACACTGCTGATTCCCCTGATCGCTCTGCTTTCCTTGAGCGGCTGTATCATTTTCCCCCACGGCGGCTGGCACGGTGACCACCATTACGATCGTGGCGGACCGGGTTATTACCAACATCGGTAGTCCCGACTGTTAAATCCCGTGTAAGACAAAACAACCTTTTTGATTAAACCTGAACAAATGCCCGCCTTGTCGCGGGCATTTTTCGTACAGCGGATTGTTCGCACTTTTGTAAGTTTGGATCCACATTGCCTTGGATTTTTCGCCGGTCCCGGCCACTTGCAATACGTGGCAAACCATTGAAACCCCCCGTTTCAATCGCTTTATAGAGCGCCGCTCCCTTGATGATTAGTCTTTCGGTACACCGTTACAGGAGCTCCCTCCTCAAACTTTAAGTATCGACAGGAAGTCATGCCGACATCATCCATCACTATCCGCCCTCTCCATTTAACCGGTTTTTGTTTGGCCATCGCGGCCTTCGAACTCCTGACCTATATGGCCAGCGACTTGATCATGCCCGCCATGTTGGGCGTGACCGAGCAACTTGAGGCCAGTCCCGGGCATGTCCCGTATGCCTTCACGCTGTATTTGACTGGCGGTGTCCTGCTGCAATGGCTGGTCGGTCCGTTATCCGATCACTATGGGCGCCGTCCGCTGCTGCTCATGGGTAGCGGGCTATTCGCCTTGGCGTGCGGCGCGGCGTATTGGGTGCAGGGCATTGAGGTGTTCAATGGCTTGCGATTGATCCAGGGCACGGGCCTGGGCTTTGTCATCGCGGTCAGTTATCCCGCCTTGCAAGAGGCGTTCTGCGAGGCCGATGCCGTGCGGATCATGGCGTGGCTGGGGAACATCGCCCTGCTGTCTCCACTGTTCGGTCCCTTGCTGGGCAGCCTGCTATTGCAGTGGTTGTCGTGGCGCGAAATGTTCCTTGCATTGGGGATCGCCGCCCTCGCCGTCTGGCTGGCTTTGTATTCGTTCATGCCGCACAGCCACAGTGCCCAAAGCATCGCCGAACCCTTCGACTTGCGCGCCACCCTGCGCCGCTACGGCCTGTTGTTGCGCAACCGGCCGTTCGTGCTCTCATCCCTCGCCCTGGGGTTGATGAGCTTGCCGTTGATTGCCTGGATTGGCCTCTCGCCACTGCTGTTGATCCACGGCCAAGGCATGTCGTCGCTGCAATACGGGCTCTGGCAGATCCCGGTATTCGGCGCAGTGATTCTCGGCAATCTGCTGCTCGACCGATTGATTGCCAGGGTGGCGCTGGCGCAGTTGATTCGCTATGGGCTGTGGCCATTTTGCGCGGGTCTCGTTGCCCTGCTGATCGTCGGCTTGCAGGGCGTGTCAACGGATTGGTTGGTCAGCTGTCTGGCGCTCTACGCCGTAGGCCTGGGCATGAGCAATGCCGCGCTGTACCGGTTGGCGCTGTTTTCCAGCGCGGACAGCAAAGGACTGGTATCGGCCATGATCGGCATGATTTCAATTTCGATCATGGGCGGCGCCGGGTCGGTGATCGCGGCGCTCGGAGGCGGCGACAGCCTTGAGTCGTTCGCCATCATCGCCAGTATCGCCGGGCTGGCCTGCCTCGTGCCGCTACAACCTTTCCTGCGACGCTGCCCTCTCACGGCCGCCGCCTGATCAAATCAAAAAGGACTTTTGATGATTCACCTTCCCTACACCGACGCACTGTGTGCGCTGGCGCAGCCTTACGAGCAGGATTCGGTACCACCGGGGCTGTTCGACCGCGCGATGGCTGAAGTCAGCCTGTTTCATTACCACCACACCCCCGGCTACGAACGCTGGCTGAGCGGCCATGGCCTGGATGAAAAGGCCCTTGATGAGCTGAATGACTGGTCGCAACTGCCGCCGATCTTCGCCAATTTTTTCAAGCAGCAACTGCTGTTGAGCCCGAGCGGTGAAGACGCGCTGGAGCTGACTTCGTCCGGCACCAGCGGCCAGAAAAGCCGCATGCGTTACGACGCTCGCAGCATGGCCGCCGCCCAAGGCATGGTCACGCGGATTTTCCAGCACTATGGCTGGGACACCCCGGACACGCCGTGCAACTACCTGTTGCTGAGCTACGAACCTGAACCCGACAACCGTCTGGGCACCTCTTACACCGATCAGTTTCTGTGCCGTTATGCGCCGGTCAATCAGATCGTCCATGGCCTGCGTCGCACCGGCACCGGCCATGAATTCGATCAGTTCGGCGTGATCCGTGCCTTGCAGGCGTTCGCCGAACAACAACTTCCCGTGCGCATTTTCGGCTTTCCGGCCTTCCTGTGGCAGGCGTTGCAACGCATGCAGGCGACGGGCATTGCGCCGCTCAAATTACCGGCGGAGTCATTGGTGTTTCTCGGCGGCGGCTGGAAAAACCATGCTGCGCAGGAGATTCCCCGGACTCACCTGTATGAGCGGATCGAGCAGCAGTTGGGCATCGATCCGGCCCGCTGTCGCGACGGCTACGGCGCGGTCGAGCACTCGGTGCCCTATATCGAGTGTGCCCATCATCATTTTCATGTACCGGTTTACTCGAGGGTTTTCGTGCGCAATCCATCTGACTTCAGCGTCCAGCCCTACGGCCAACCCGGCCTGTTGGGCTTCGTATCGCCCTATATTTCGTCGAGCCCGGCGCATGCCGTAGTGATGAGCGACCTGGCCACGCTTTACCCCGGCGCGACATGCGGCTGTGGCCTGTCCAGTGACTGGTTCCAGTTGCACGGGCGCGCCGGCACCAGCGTCGGGCGCAGTTGCGCGATGGCTGCGGCCGAATTGATCGGGAGGGTTTGAAATGTTCCTGATCAATGGCCAATTGCATGCCGGACTTTCCCTCGATAGCGCTCTGGACACCCTGCACCAGGCGTTGCCGCGATTGCTGATGACGCCCATCGACAGCGACACCGTCGTGGCCGCCGCCGCTCGCTTTGCCGAGCAATTGCAAGCGGACGAATTAGGCGTGGGCCTGGAAGAGGAGCAACGCTTGGGGCTGATCGATTTCTGCCAGCCTGGGCACCTGACCGACAAACTGGAGCGCGAACTGGGTGTGCAGGCGCGCTCACTGAGGCGCATCGATTACCGGCAACCGCGCTTCGAGAGTTGGCACCCGTTGGGGCTGGTGGTGCACATCACGCCAGGCAATGCTCCGATGTTGGCGTTTTGTGCGGTCCTGGAAAGCCTGTTGGCCGGCAACATCAATTGGCTGCGCCCCAGTTCCAGCGACCAAGGGCAAACAGCGCGCCTGCTGCACGCCCTCGCCCAGTGCGACAGCAGCGGCAGGCTGGCGGACTTTATCGCGGTGTTGCCCTTGGACACCGCACACATCGGACGTCTCTGCACCCGTGCCGACGGCGTCGCAGCGTGGGGCGGCGAAACCGCGCTCAAGGCCATCCGCCAGCAACTGCCCGGCGGCTGTCGCTGGATCGACTGGGGGCATCGGATCAGCTTCGCTTACCTGAGTCCCGAGGCTGCACAGCCGTCGACACTCGATACCTTGGTCGATGAAGTCTGTCGCCTGGATCAACAAGCGTGTTCCAGTCCGCAATGGGTGCTGGTGGACAGCGATGACCCGGCCGTTCTGCGGGATCTGGGTGCGCGCCTGGCCGAGGCGTTCAAGCGCCGCAGCGCGCAGTGGCCGGCGCTGGTGCCCACGGATCAAGAAGCCTCGGAAATCACCACTCGCTGCGCGATGGCCAAACTGGAGCAATGTTTTGCCGGGCAAACCGGTGAGGTCTGGAGCGGAGCCGGATGGCGAGTGATCTGGGAACATCACCGAACCCTCGCGCCTTCACCGCTGTTTCGCACGTTGGTGCTCAAACCGGTGCCGCAGCCGCTGATTGCCGAAACCCTGCTGCCCTGGCGCACGGTCCTGCAAAGCTGTGCCTTGATCTGCCCACCAGCGCAAACCCCGGCGCTGGTACGCAGCCTGATCAATGCCGGCGTCACGCGCATTGCGCCTGCCGGGTCGATCCATGATGGCTACGCCGGTGAGCCTCACGATGGCGTCTATGCGCTGACACGCTTGAGTCGCCGGCTGTCGGTGAGCCTGTCCGCTGGCGTGCTGAGCAGCCATGCCAGCCTTGATGCACTGCCCGCTGCCCCGGACATTAGCGGTCTTGCGATCATGGACAAAACCGCGTTCCAGGCCCAGCCCATCGACCGCACGGCGCAGTTGTACTTCCGTTCTGGAGGCAGCGGTGGCACCCCGGCGCTGGCCGGTTTCAGCTACCGCGACTTCCATCGGCAAATGCGCGCAGCGGCTGACGGGCTGTTCGCTGCCGGGCTGGATCCGTCGCAGGACCGGGTGATGAACCTGTTCTACGGCGGCAACCTTTACGGCGGCTTTTCGAGTTTTTCCTGGATCCTGCAACAGATGGGCGCCACGCATTTCCCCATGGGCGCCCCCCATGACGATGACTTCAGCGAAATCGCGCAAATAATTGTGCAGCAACGGGTCAGCGTGTTGATCGGCATGCCGAGCACCCTGCATCGTCTGTTCCTCTCTGAGCAAACGACCCTGCGCGGGTATGCAGGCATTCGCAAAGTGTTTCTCGGTGGCGAGCATCCGGGATTGGCCAGCCGCCAATTGATGGCAAGTTGCGGCGTCTCGACGATCCGCTCGGCGATTTACGGCTCCGTCGACGCCGGCCCCTTGGGCCACGCTTGCGCCGCGACCGGCGATGGCATCTTTCATTTGATGTGCGATACCCAGCATCTGGAAATCGTCGATCTGGAACAGGACGCGCCGGTCCGCAATGACCAGGTCGGGCGCCTGTTGTTCACCTCACGGGCCCGCCAGGGTCAGAGCGTCCGCCGCTACGAAGTGGGCGACACCGGGCGCTGGGTGATCGGGCCATGTCCGTGTGGATTGAGTTCGCCACGCTTCCAATTGCTGGAGCGCCATGGGCAATGGCTGCGGATTGGCACCCAGTTCATCTCCCCTTCGCAACTGGCTCAATACGCAGGCGTGCCTGTTCAGATAGTGCTCGACTACGCAGCCAACGGGGTCGAACGCCTGGTGGTACGCGCCGAGGCCGACGCTGATCACGTTCACCAGCAATTGCTTTGCGATGCAACACTTAAAAATGTCGTGGACGCCACACTGCTGGTGCTGGAAGTGAGGACCTGCGCCGCGACTCAATTCGAGCGCAACAAACACAGCGGCAAGATGCCATTGGTGATCGACCGCCGACAACGCCCAATAACGGAAAAGGAATTCCAATGAACGAGCTGCTTACGCTGGAGCAACTGGTGCAATACCTGCGCGAACACTCGCGTTTTTATAAAAAGCACCTTGAACACTTGCCGCTGCAGGGATTTACCTCGGGCGATATCCCCTTGATCGACGGCAACACCTATTGGGCCGGCAGCCACGACCTGGCGCAGTGGCCCGTTCTTACGGCCCCGGTCGACGATGCGCTGTTGTTTAAAACCGGGGGCACCACCAGCCAGGGCAAACTGGCGGTCTACACCCACGCGGAATGGCAAACCCTGGTCACGGCATTTGGCAAAAGCCTCTCCTCGCAACTGAACGGCGGTGACCGGGTGGCCAATCTGTTTTTCTCCGGCGACCTGTGCGCCAGCTTTCTGTTTATCCACGACTCTCTCGCCCACGTCAGCGTCCCGATCAGCGAATTCCCCTTCACCGGCAACGCTGATTTTTCCGGATTGGCGGCGGCGATTCGCGACCATCGAATCAATGTGCTGGCAGGCATCCCGGCGCAGTTGCTGAAGTTCGCGGCTTACCTGACCGAGCACAACCAGGTGTTGCTCGGCGTCGACACGCTGCTGTATGGCGGGGAAAGCGTATTTGCCGGGCAACTGACGATCTTCGCCCGAGTCTTTCCCAATGCCCGCGTGACTTCCATCGGCTATGCCAGCGTTGACGCCGGATTGATCGGCGGCAGTGATCGTGACTGTGCACTGGGCGAACATCGGGTATTCGACCAGCACACATTGCTCGAAATCATCGACGAACACAGCGGCGAGATCATCGAAGAATGCGACCGTGTGGGCCTGTTGGTGGTGACCAATCTGAGTCGTCGCCTGATGCCGTTGTTACGCTACCCAGTGGGCGATCGCGCTTGCTGGCTCGAACCCGTCGCCAGCCCCAGGCGCAAGTTCGTCCTCAGAGGCCGCAGCGCCCATAGCCAGCGAGTGCGGGTCGGCGTTATGTCATTGCAGACGGACGAAATACACGGAATTGTCCAGCAGGTCACCGGCAGTGATCAGTGGCAAATACGCATTGAACAGGTGGAGTACATCGACCAATTGAGCGTGAACTGGGTGCCCGACACCGGTGCCCTGGCCATCGAGCACATGAGTGCTGCGCTGCACGATGCACTGGTCGCCCACTATCCCGCCATCAGCACTTTGAGCCAAGACGGCTTGCTGGTTTTCCAAGTCACAACGTGTGCCGCCACCGAACTCCCGTTGCATCCGCGCTCGGGCAAACAACTGCGGGTCCTGGACTTGTGGGTATACACGTCCGCGTCGCAGGTCGGGCCATGATTTTCCGCCCCTTCAGGGCCGCCGACGCCCAGGCTCTCAGTCAGCTGTTTCGTCTGGTCTATGGCGATCATTACGTGCAGCCGGACGTTTATCTGCCGAAGCTGATCACCCAGCACAACGCCGACGGTCGCTGGCAATCCATGCTCGCGCTGCAAGGTTCACAGGTGGTCGGCCACGCGGCGTTGTGCCGCGACAGGCTTCCGACCGCCAGCGCCGAACTGGCCCTCAGCGTGGTGCACCCGGCGGCCCGTGGCCAGAGCATCGCCACCCGCCTGGGCCGTGAGGTGCTGGAACATGCCGGGACTGTCGCGGGTCGCTGCGTGCTGATCAAGCAAGTCACCCATCACCCATACACCCAGCGCATGGCGCAAACCCTGGGGTTCCATTGCACTGGATTGCTCCCCGACTACGTGCCGTCGCCTTTCGCCGGGGCATCGGCGGAAAGCATCGTGGTCGGTGTGCATCCACTCGACGGCCATGCTTGCCCACTTCCGGACATTGCCTGGCCGGACAGCTGCCGTGGGTTCATGCAGCATCTGGGTTCGGTGTTTGGCAGCGGCAAGAGCGTGGCGGTTTACCCGGCTCAGCCCCTGCACATGCAACAGCATCAGCAGAGGATCGATGTGGTCATTGAGCGGTTGGACAAACGCTTGCTCGATCAACTGATTCAACTGCCGGCGGCCTGGCTGATTTCCCTCAGGCTGGCCCTGTCACCGGGCTTTGCCGAGGACTGTCAGCGTTTGAGCATCAAGGATTTTGTGTTCACTGGGGTGATGCCCGCACCCGATCAAGGGCGATGGTTCGCCTTGTTCCATCGCGGCGCCCGGGCGCGGGATTTGCAAATGCACTGCCCGCACATGCAACGACTGCATGACCACTTGCAAGGAGCCGAGGCCGATCAGTCAGCCGCTTGAGTCACTTCGATAAAACTGCTGGCCCGGTTGCGCACAGAGTTCAACCAGCCAATCAACGAATACCCGCACCCGCCGGGATAACTGGCGGTGCGGCGGATACAGCGCAGTCAGCGGCATGCCCGGCGGCGGCGCGTCTTTAAGAACCTCGCACAGACGCCCTTCGCTCAATTGTCGGGCAACGTGATAGTACGGCGCCTGGACCAGACCATAACCGGCCTCACACGCGGCCATGTAGCCGTCGGCGCTGTTGACCGAGACCTGTCTGGGCATATTGACTGCTTGCACCTGCCCGTCCACCACAAACTCAAGCCCGAAGCGCGTGCCGGTGGTCGCGGAGAAATACTCCACCATCTGATGGCCGTGCAGGTCCGATGGGCACTCGGGCACGCCATGACGCTGCAAGTATTCAGGGCTGGCGCAGGTCACCTGATCGAGCATGACCAGTGGGCGCGCCACCAGAGAGTCATCCAGCGGCGAGCCACCGCGCAACACGCAATCCACGCCTTCGCGAATCAGGTCAATCGTGCGGTCGTTCAAGCTGATCTCCAATTCGATCTGCGGATACCGGGCGGTAAATTGCGGCAATGCCGGAATCACGATCAGCCGCCCGATTCCCGCCGGCATGTCGATCCGCAGCAAGCCCTTGGGATTGTGTCGGGCGGCAGAAAATACCGCTTCGGTTTCCTCGAGGTCCGCAAGTAATTGCACACAACGAGGATAATAGGCCGCGCCATCCAGGGTCAGGCTGATGTGCCGGGTGGTGCGCTGCAACAGTTGCACCCCAAGATGAGCCTCGAGTTGCTTGATCAGAATGGTCACCGAGGCGCGGGGCATTTGCAGGCTGTCCGCTGCCTTGGCGAAGCCGCCCAGCTCGACGATCCGGGTAAATACGCGCATGGCGTTGAGACGGTCCATGGTTCTGCCGTACCTGCCGATTATTTAGAAATCATGAATAGTGATAGCAGTTTTAGCCGGTTTATCTTGTTTCTGTCGAGGGGAACAATGGCGACTCACATCTTCAAGGAGCTGAACTGATGCAAACACGTCAACTGGGCAAAAACGGACCACAGGTGAGCGCTATCGGATTGGGCTGCATGGGCATGACCGATTTCTACACCACCGGCACCGATACCCGCGAAGCCACCGCGACCCTGCACCGTGCGCTGGAGTTGGGCATCAACCTGCTCGATACAGCCGACATGTACGGCCCACACACCAATGAAGAACTGATCGGCAAAGCCATTGCCGGCAAGCACGACCAGGTGTTCCTGGCCAGCAAGTTCGGCATCGTTCGCGATCCGGCCAACCCGACCGCACGCGGTGTCGACGGGAGCCCGGAATACATTCGCCAGTCCATCGACGGCACTCTCAAGCGCCTCGGCGTGGACACCCTGGACTTGTACTACCAACACCGGATCGATCCGCAAGTCGCCATCGAGGAAACCGTCGGCGCCATGGCCGAACTGGTGAAGGCCGGCAAGGTGCGCTACCTGGGATTGAGCGAAGCCTCAGCGGCCACGCTGGAACGGGCGAACAAGGTCCATCCGATCAGCGCACTGCAAAGTGAATATTCATTGTGGAGCCGTGACCAGGAAGACAACGGTTGCCTGGCCGCGTGTCAGCGCCTGGGTATCGCGTTTGTGCCTTATAGCCCGTTAGGCCGTGGCTTTTTGACCGGCGCACTGAAAAGTCCGGACGACTTTGCCGCCGACGATTACCGTCGCTTCAGTCCGCGTTTTCAAGGGGAGAATTTTGCGAAAAACCTGTTGCTGGTGCAGCAAGTGCAAACGCTGGCCGCCGACAAAGGCGTGACGGCCGGGCAACTGGCGTTGGCCTGGGTGCTGGCGCAAGGCGAGTTCCTGATCCCGATTCCCGGGACCAAGCAGCGTAAATACCTGGAGGAAAATGTCGCGGCGCTGGAGGTGAAACTGAGCGCCGGCGAGTTGCAGGCGCTGGAAGCTATCTTCCCGGCCCACGCCACGGCCGGCCTGCGTTACCCGGAAGCGGTGATGCAAATGCTCGACCGCTGATCCAGCGACTTCTGCCCCGCTCAGCATACTGAGCGGGGCAGACAGTCATTTGTCCTTTTTCTTGACCGTAGTGCCGTTACCTTCACCGTAGGTTTTCAGGTTCTGCAGCACGTAGATCGCTTTCTTGAACTCAGGCACTAGGTAGTTGGCGTACTTGTTGCCCTTGAGGTTGTTGCTCTGGATCGAATCCAGCTGCGTGGCAAAGTAGTCCAGCGCATTGAATTTGGCATCCGGGTCGTTCGGGATACCAAACTTGTCGAATTTGTCGCCAGCGTTGAGCAAGGTCAGCGCGGTCACATCGCCGATGATGCCGTTCTGCTTGAGGAAGGTGCTCATGTTGCCCAATTGCTTGGCCGAGATGTTCGATGGATCGAAGCCCTTGACCTGTTTGAACAGTTGCAAGCTATCCATTTTCGCCCGATCGAGGATCGTCGGGTTGGTGCCGACCATGGTCAGGATTTCCCGCACCTTGGCGCTCTGGGTCACCGGCTTCGCATTCTCCGAACCCTGGCGCACCAGCAGGCCCGATTTGGCAGTCCAGTTGCCGACCAGACCAATTGTCATGACCGTACTCCTTTCGACTGGAACATAGAAAATCCTTGTTTTGAGCGAGATGATTGCGGGGAAGTATCGGCGTGAAACGACAGTACACCTATTAATATTTCGTCTTTTTACAAATTTCGTACATTTTTGATACAAATCGCCAAGTGCCCGGTTTCATTGGCCTAGATGAAATTTTTGATCTTGGTCTAGCCGCCCTATCGATTGTCATTTTTTACAGAAACATTCCGTTTGTAGCGGTCTCGACACTCGCCTGATCTTGACCGTCTGTCCCCCTGACTGATTTCTTGTACGCCCGTACTAAAGCTCGCCCCCGCCAGGCCGATAAGCCCTGGATAGCCCCACTTCCAGAACCCAAACAATAAAAACGCAGCACAAGGACCGGTCCCATGCCCGCATTCCGTACCATTCAGGCTCGCTACACGCTGTTTCTGGTCCTGTTCATCCTGCTGCTTTCGGTGCTCACGGTGGTGGGCATCAGCCAGTTGGTCGCGCCGAAACTGCGCCAGACCGAAGAACAGGTGGCCCTCAACCGCATTGCTGAAGTCGCCGAGCAAATCCAGGGCGAACTGAACAAGGTCCAGGCCCAGCAACGCAGCATCACCCAAACCATTCCCCTGCTCGACAGCGCCGCCATCGATACGGTGTTGCCCGGCCTGGTGGACCAGTACGGTGAGCTGAAAGTGTTCGGAGGCGGGATCTGGCCATTGCCCGGCCAGCGTGAAGCGGGCCGCAACAAGTTCAGCACCTTCTGGCACCGCGACAGCTCCGGCAAACTGGCGGTGAACACCTTCTGGAACAGTGACGCCGCACCTAACTATTACGACCAGACCTGGTACAAGGGCGGCATGGCCACCCCGCGCGGCCAGTGCGCCTGGGCTGCGGCCTATAAAGATGACGCGAGTGCCGAACCGCGCACCAACTGCGCCATGGCCATCCAGAAAAATGGCGCGGCTTACGGCGTGTCGACCATTGACGTGACCCTGGGCTTCTTCAACGACCTGATCGCGCGCAAGGAAAAAGACCTCGGCGCCGAAATGCTGATCGTCGAGTCCGACGGCAAAATCATCAGCAACAGCTCGCGCATCAGCGGGCCGATCGTGCTGAAGAACATCAGCGAACTGGCCGGCAACTCGCCGTTCGCCAGTCAGGTCAAGGCTGGCCTGCAAAACCGCGACAAGGCCCAGCGCGTCGAATTCGACAACAACGGCGAAGCCAGCACCTTCTTCATGCGCCCGATCGAAGGCACGCCGTGGTACCTCGCCACTGCCCTGCCGACCAAGTTGATCACCGCTCAGCGTGACGATGTGCTGAACACCTTGAGCCTGTTGCAGATTCCGATGGTGATCCTGCTGGTGCTGTTGCAGATCTACGCGATCCGCCAGTTGATCCACCGCATGAAAATCCTCAAGGCCAACATTGACGCACTCTCTGCCGGCGACGCCGACCTGACCAAGCGCATCACCATCCGCGCCGAAGACGAACTGGGGGCCATCGGCCATTCGGTCAACGCCTTCATCATCTACTTGCAGAACATGATCGGCGAAGTGACCCAGGCCACCGGCGCCATGGCGTCGAGCCTGGACAACCTGCAACGGACGTCGGAGCACACCAGCCAGATCCTGGTGCGTCACGCTTCGGAAACCGATCAGACCGTTACCGCCATCACCGAAATGAGCTCCACCGCCGACAGCGTGGCGCAGAACGCCGCCGAAACCGCTTCGTTTACCCAGCGCGCCAGCGAACACGCGGATCGCTCGCGGGTAGTGGTCGGTGAAGCCTCCAGCAGTGTGGTGGCGTTAATTGAAGAAGTGGCCAGCGCCACGCATAAAGTCGAAAACATGCAGCAGGATGCGCAGCGGATTACCGAGATTCTCGGCGTGATCGGTGCGATTGCCGGGCAAACCAACCTGTTGGCACTTAACGCTGCGATCGAAGCGGCACGCGCCGGTGAACAGGGTCGTGGCTTTGCGGTGGTGGCCGATGAAGTCCGCGCCCTCGCTGCCCGGACCCAGGCCAGCACCTCGGAAATCAACGAAATGCTCAAGCGCCTGACCCAGGGCGTGAGTTCCTCGGTGGCTGCGATGGAAAACACCCAGGCCAGCTGCCAGTCCGCCGCCGATGCGACGGCGCGGGTGAACTCCGGTCTGGATGAAATGGCCGGCTCCGTCAGCCACATCAACAGCCTCAGCACGCAGATCGCCACCGCCGCCGAACAGCAAAGCGCAGTGACCGAAGAGATCAACCGCAGCATGGTGCAAATCCGCCACATGGTGGATGAACTGGTGAAAAGCGGTCACGCCAGCGAACTCAATACCCAGCAATTGCTGGAAGCAAATAGCCGGGTGAGCGCAATCATGGGCCGGTTCAAGGTTCGCTAGGCCATATGTCAGCGCTCGGCTCGTAGCAGCTGTCGAGGCACGAGGCTGCGTTCGGCTCGTAGCAGCTGTCGAGGCACGAGGCTGCGTTCGGCTGCGAAGCAGTCGTGAAATCAGGCGACGCGGTCTTTCAGCAAGACCGTGTATTCAGGCTTGACGACTGCTCCGCAGCCGAACGCAGCCTCGTGCCTCGGCAGCTGCTACATGAGCCAGTCGTGAAATCAGGCGACGCGGACTTTCAGGAAAACCGTGTACTCAGGTTTGACGACTGCTCCGCAGCCGAACGCAGCCTCGTACCTCGGCAGCTGCTACATGAGCCGGCACTGTATTACTTCGAAACACTCTCGCCCCGCGCGGTCGGTTAAAGTGGTCAAAATGCGTCTTTTTTTGACCGCCACCCGAGTCGAGATCCTCCCATGCGAACCCACCTGCGTCTGGTCGCCCTGAGCGCCCTGTTTCTCTCCTCCCTGGCCCACGCCGCCGCCCCGATCCCCATCGAAGTCCACCGCGACGCCAACTGTGGCTGCTGCAAAAAATGGATCAGCCACCTGGAAGCCAACGGCTTCAAGGTCGAAGATCACGTCGAAGCCGACATGAGCCAATTCAAGCAACAGCACGGCGTGCCGCCACGCCTGGCGTCGTGCCACACGGCGCTGATCAACGGCAAGTTCGTCGAAGGCCATGTGCCGGCCGAGCAAGTGCTGGCCCTGAGCAAGCGTGACGATCTGCTGGGAGTCGCCGCACCGGGCATGCCGATGGGTTCGCCGGGCATGGAAATGGACGGCATGAGCGACGCCTATCAAATCATCGGCCTGAAAAAGAACGGGACTGACACGGTGGTAGCGGACTACCCCGCCCATTGATGTCCGGCGCACTTATCGGGCTGTTTCTGGCGGCGTTCGGGGCCGCGACGTTATTGCCGTTGCAGTCCGAGGCGGTGCTGGTCGGGTTGTTGCTCAGCCATCGTGATTGGCTGTGGTCGTTGCTGGCGGTTGCGACGCTGGGCAATGTGCTTGGCTCGCTGGTGAACTGGTGGCTGGGTCGCGGTATCGAACGCTTTCGTGAACGGCGCTGGTTTCCAGTCAAGCCACGGCATCTGGAAACAGCGCGAAAACATTATCAGCGCTATGGTCACTGGTCATTGCTGCTCAGTTGGCTGCCGGTGATCGGTGATCCGCTGACCCTGGTCGCTGGCGTGATGCGCGAACCGCTGTGGCGATTTCTGTTGATCGTCAGCCTGGCCAAAGGCGCGCGTTATGCGGTGTTGGCCCTGGCAACCCTCGGCTGGATGAACTGAACCTGTGGGAGCGAGCCTGCTCGCGAAAGCGGCATATCAGCCAACATTTATGTTGAGGCAAACGGCCCCTTCGCGAGCAGGCTCGCTCCCACAAGGTCATTTGCTTAATCTCGCCCTAATCGCGCCGATCCAGCATCGACGAATTTCCCATGGAGTCCACCTATGTCCCCTTCCCGCTGGCTGCCCGGCCTGCTGTTGACCGCCGCCCTGCCAATGCTGGCTCACGCCGAAGGTCCGGAGTACGGCCCGGAGCTTCAGGGCTTCGAGTACCCCTACACGGTCAAGCACTTCGCCTTCCAGTCCCAGGGCAAATCCCTGCAAATGGGTTACATGGACGTCGCCGCCCATGGCAAGGCCAACGGGCGCAGCGTGGTGCTGATGCATGGCAAGAATTTCTGCGGCGCCACCTGGGACAGTTCGATCAAGGCCCTGAGCGAGGCCGGTTACCGGGTGATCGCGCCTGACCAGATCGGCTTCTGCACCTCCAGCAAACCGGACAACTATCAATACAGCTTCCAGCAACTGGCGACCAACACCCAGCAGTTGCTCAAAGCCTTGGGCATCCAGAAAGCCACGTTGCTCGGGCACTCCACCGGCGGCATGCTCGCCACCCGTTATGCGTTGCAGTACCCGGAACAAGTCGAGCAACTGGCGCTGGTCAATCCCATCGGCCTGGAAGACTGGAAAGCCCTCGGCGTGCCCTATCGCACCGTTGATCAATGGTATCAACGCGAGCTGAAAGTCAGCGCCGACGGCATCCGCGAATACGAACGCAGCACCTATTACGCCGGGCACTGGAAGCCTGAGTTCGACCGTTGGGTCGACATGCTGGCGGGGCTCAGCAAAGGTCCCGGCAAGACTCAGGTGGCATGGAACTCGGCGCTGATCTACGACATGATCTTCACCCAACCGGTGTACTACGAGTTCAAGGACTTGAAGGTGCCGACGCTGTTGCTGATCGGCACCTCCGACACCACCGCCATCGGCAAGGACATCGCGCCACCAGCGGTGAAGGCGAAGATTGGTCACTATGAAGTGCTCGGCAAGCAGGTTGCCCAGCTCATACCTCAATCGACGCTGATCGAATTTCCAGGCCTGGGCCATGCGCCCCAGATGGAAGAACCGGCAAAATTCCACCAGGCCTTGCTTGGCTGGCTGACTCAATACAACCCTGTTCGCGGATGAGGTAAGGCTGATGGCAGTGCAGATTGCGGTGATCGATGACTGGCAGGACGTGGCCAGCGGCGTGGTGGACTGGTCGGTGCTGGAAGGTATTGGCCAGGTGAGTTTTCTGCATGACTACCCGGCGGACAACGACACGCTGGCCGACCGTTTGGCCGAGTTCGAAGTGATTTGCGTGATGCGCGAACGCACACGGTTCGACGCAGACCTGCTGCGCCGTTTGCCGAAACTCAAACTGCTGGTCACCGGCGGCATGCGCAACGCAGCCCTGAACTTTAAAGCCGCCGCGGCGCTGGGCATTCAGGTCAGCGGCACCGACAGCTACAAACACGCCGCCCCGGAACTGACCTGGGCACTGATTATGGCCGCCACCCGCAACCTGGTGGCCGAAGCTAACGCGTTGCGCGCCGGCCAGTGGCAGCAAAGCCTGGGCGGTGACTTGCATGGCAAGACCCTGGCGATCCTCGGCCTGGGCAGCATCGGCCAGCGTGTCGCGCAGTTTGGTCAGGTGTTCGGCATGCGGGTGATCGCCTGGAGCGAAAACCTCACTGCCGAACGCGCCGCCGAAGTGGGCGTGAGTTATGTCAGCAAGCAAGAACTGTTCGAACAGGCCGACGTGCTGTCGGTGCATCTGGTGCTCAGCGAGCGCAGTCGCGGGATCGTCGATGCCCAGGCGCTGGACTGGATGAAACCCACTGCCCTGCTGGTCAACACGGCGCGCGGGCCGATTGTCGATGAAGCGGCGCTGATCAAGGCCTTGCAGAAGAATCATCTGGCGGGCGCGGCGCTGGATGTGTTCGACGAGGAGCCGTTGCCCGAACTGCATCCGTTCCGCACGCTGGACAATGTGCTGGCCACGCCGCATGTCGGGTATGTCAGCCGGCAGAATTACCAGCAGTTCTTTTCCCAGATGATCGAAGACATACAGGCTTGGGCGGCGGGAGAGCCGGTTCGGTTGCTGACCTGAAACCGAGTCATCGTTCATCGCGAGCAAGCTCGCTCCCACAGTGGATTCGGGTGCACACAAAATTTGTGTTCACAGCAGATCCCCTGTGGGAGCGAGCTTGCTCGCGATGAGGCCACCACTATCACTACAACTCTTAAAACTCTACGCACCACAACAGTGCAAAACCCATCTCCCCCTCGCACACCCATGTGACTCCCACGTGACATTTTGGCCCGTCTTTTCAAAAAAACATGCCCTTCGTCGGTGCGTTTGCCCTCCGTATTTGCACGTCCGTACCTCTTTAAACCGATTGTCGAACAATTTTGCCATTTGGTCCGTGCCGCTCTAAGTTCTGGCCTAGACTGATTTTCGCAGGCTGAAACCGGTCGGTCACAAAGCGGGAAAAAACTCGAAACTTTTACCTGTTGTGCAGAGTCCTCTCTAAGACAGGTGCGTTCCGACTGGTGCAATCCTTGCAACAGCCCCTTCACCCTTTGTGCTTTAGCGTATCGGGCAGCCATTGCTCCTTGATGCGTAGCGCGTTTGCGCCCGGCCACAGGATTTGGCCACGAACACCGTTTGTGCCAGGCCTAGAATTAGATCAACAACACGGGAGATTCATATGATCAGTGCGGCTTTAGATATTCAGGGAGAACGTGCTCATCAGCAGGTCGGCGAATCGAGCGCCGTGAATGCCCCGAGCAGCAAGACAGTCAGCGTCCCCGGCACCAAGACGCTGGCACCGGTCGCCAGTCAGAACCCCAACCGGAAGAAAGTCCTGTTTGTCACATCGGAAATCGCCGACCTGGTGAAGACCGGCGGTCTGGGTGACGTTTCTGCAGCGCTGCCGCGCGCCATGGCTCATCTGCACGATGTTCGTGTGCTGATCCCAGGTTATCCGCAAGTGCTGCACAGCGAAAACCCGATCCACATCATTGGCGAACTCGGCGGTCATGCCGCATTGCCGCCCTGCAAGATCGGGCGCATGGACATGCCGGACGGCCTGGTCATTTACGTGTTGATCTGCCCCGAACTCTACGAGCGCGAAGGTTCGCCCTACGGCGCCAACAACGGTCGCGACTGGCCGGACAACCATATTCGTTTCGCCCGCCTGGGCCTGGCCGCTGCCGATATCGCCGCCAACCTCGCACAAATCCACTGGTGCCCGGACCTGGTGCACGCCCATGACTGGCCAGCGGGCCTGGCCCCTGCCTACATGCACTGGCGCGGGCAGCGCACGCCGACCCTGTTCACCATCCATAACCTCGCCTATCAGGGCGTGACCAGTCTTGGCTCTTGCCCAGAGCTGGGCATTCCAATGCACGCACTGCAACAGGAAGGCATGGAGTTCTACGGCAAGATGTCGTTCCTCAAGGCCGGTATGGCTTATTCGAGCCACATCACCACGGTCAGCGCCACCTACGCCCAGGAAATCACCACGCCGGACTTCGGCTGCGGCCTCGACGGCTTCCTCGCCGCCAAGACCCAGCAAGGCCTGCTCAGCGGGATTCCCAACGGCATCGACGAGAGCTGGGACGCGGCCACCGACCCGCACCTGTTCTGCCCGTTCACCATTGGTGACTGGGACGGTAAAGCGGTCAACGCCGCCCATGTCCGCGAGCTGTTCGGCCTCGAAGACTCCGAAGGCCCGCTGTTTGCCGTGGTCTCGCGACTGGTCTATCAGAAAGGCCTGGACCTCACCGAAGCTGTGGCTGACTACATCGTCGAACACGGCGGCCAGATTGCAATCATCGGCCGTGGCGAGCCGGAAGAAGAACAAGCCATGCGTGAACTGGCCCTGCGTTTCCCAGGCCAGGTTGGCGTGCGTATCGGCTTCAACGAAACCGACGCCCGTCGCATGTTCGCCGGCAGTGACTTCCTGCTGATGCCTTCGCGTTACGAACCTTGCGGCCTGAGCCAGATGTACGCCCAGCGCTTCGGCTCGTTGCCGGTGGCACGCAATACCGGCGGCCTGGCCGACACCATTGAAAACGGTGTGACCGGTTTCCTGTTCGACGAATCCACCGCCGAAAGCTACCGCGAAGCCTTGAGCCGAGCGTTCAAGGTCTTCGCTTTCCCCGATCTGCTTAACGCAATGCGCTGCCGCGCGATGGCCGCACCGTTCAACTGGTGCAAGGCGGTCGAACCCTACGCCGAACTCTACGAAAAACTGGTGGGCAAAGCCTTGGGCAAATCGGGCCACAAATAACTCAGAGGCTTTCAACAATGCCGTTACGGACCCTTGAGACCTGGCCCCACGGCGCAATCATGCTGGACGCTGAACACACGCGTTTTGCCTTGTGGGCGCCAGATGCGTTAAACGTCAGTCTCGAACTGGATGATGGACAATCAATACCGCTACTGCCCCAGGCCGACGGCTGGTTTGTGATCAAGACCCGCTGCCCGGCCGGCACGCGATACCGCTACAACATCGACGCCGAACTGCAAGTGCCGGACCCGGCCTCTCGCGCCCAGGCCGGGGACCTCGACCGCCACAGCGTGGTGATCGATCCCCTCGCCTACCACTGGCAAAACAACGCCTGGCAAGGGCGGCCGTGGAATGAAGCGGTGATCTACGAATTGCACGTCGGTGCCCTCGGCGGTTTCAGTGAAGTCGAGCAGCACCTGGCGCGCCTGGTTGAACTGGGTATCACCGCCATCGAACTGATGCCGCTGGCGCAATTTCCCGGCGAGCGCAATTGGGGCTACGACGGGGTCCTGCCCTACGCGCCCCAAGCCTCCTACGGTTCTCCCGAACAACTCAAACACCTGATCGACACCGCCCACGGCCATGGCCTGGCGGTGATTCTCGACGTGGTCTACAACCACTTCGGCCCCGACGGCAATTACCTGCATCACTACGCCAAAGGCTTCTTCCGCGAAGACAAACATACGCCGTGGGGCGCGGCCATCGACTTCCGCCGCCGCGAAGTGCGGGAGTTTTTTATTGAAAACGCCTTGATGTGGTTAATGGAATACCGCTTCGACGGTTTGCGTCTGGACGCGGTACATGCCATCGAAGACCCGGACTTCCTCCAGGAACTGGCGCAGCGCGTTCGCGAGCAGACTGCACCCGGCCGCCACGTCTGGCTGAATGTGGAAAACGAACACAACCAGGCCAGCCTGCTGGAACAAGGTTTCGATGCGCAGTGGAACGACGACGGCCATAACGCCCTGCACGTGCTGCTGACCGGTGAAACCGACGCCTACTACGCCGACTACGCCGAGAACCCCACCGAACAACTGGCACGCTGCCTGAGCGAAGGCTTCGTGTTCCAGGGCCACATCAATCGTCACGGTGAGGCGCGGGGCGAGCCCAGCGGCCATTTGCCACCGAGTGCTTTCGTGCTGTTTCTGCAGAACCACGACCAGATCGGCAATCGCGCCTTTGGCGAACGCCTGCATCAACTGGCCCCGACCGATGCGTTGAAAGCGGCGACTGCGCTGCTGCTGTTGTCGCCGATGATCCCGCTGATGTTCATGGGGGACGAGTTCGCCGCCGAGCAACCGTTCCTGTTCTTCACCAGCCACCACGGCGAATTGGCGGAACTGGTGCGCGAAGGTCGGCGTAATGAATTCAAGGCCTTCAGCGCGTTCAAGGATCCGCACAAACGCGAAAAGATCCCCGACCCGAACGCGCCAAAAACCTTCGAAGCGTCGCAGCCAAAACCTGCCGGCGAACCGGCGCAGCAAGCCATTCACGAGCTGTATCGGCAACTGCTGAAACTGCGTCACGAGCACATCATTCCGCACCTGACCGGCACCCGCGCGCTGGGGGCCGAAGTGCTGGCCGACGGTGCAGTGAGCGCTCGCTGGCGGCTCGGCAACGGCAACCTGCTGCGCATTGACCTGAACCTCAGCGACGCGCCTGTGGTCCACCCTCCACAGGCCGATGCTTCGCTGTTGTTCGAACACCCTCCCGCGTCCGGCCTGTTGAACCAGAGCAGCCTCGCCCCTTTTTGCGTGCTCGTCAGCCTCACGGCTGCAAACCCTTTGCTACCTGATGGAGAGCGCCTATGAGCGATGCGCAACTGGAAATACTGGCCAGCCGTGCTGGCCTGGCAGTCGACTGGATCGACGCCAACGGACGCCCACAGAAAGTCGCCCCGGCCGTACTGCGCGCAGTCCTGATCGGCCTTGGCCATCCGGCCGGCACGACTCAGGAAATCGACGCCAGCCTGCTGCAATTGCAGCAAGTGCAACAAACCCGCCACCTGCCGCCGCTGATCACCGCGGACCTGGGCAAGGGCCTCGACCTCGCCCGTTATTTCGAGCCGGAAACCCCGTGCGAAGTGCACCTCGAAGACGGCTCGCGCCTGAACCTGAAACTCGATGCCAATGCGATCCTGCCGGGCCTGATCCCGGTCGGCTATCAACACGTCAGCATCGACGGCCATTCCTTCACGTTGGCCGTGGCCCCCGAGCGCTGCTACAGCGTCGGCGATGCGGTCGACAGTCCGATCCCGCGCACCTGGGGTTTGAGCGTGCAGCTGTATTCGTTGCGACGCCCCGGTGACGGCGGCTTCGGCGATACCCAAGCCCTCGAAGACCTGGCCCGCGTGGCCGGTGAACGCGGTGCCGAGGCGCTGGCGATCAGCCCGATGCACGCGATGTTCAGCAGCGACACCCATCGCTACAGCCCGTATTCGCCGTCCAGCCGCTTATTCCTCAACAGCCTCTACGCCGCGCCGGGGGCGATCCTTGGCGAGCGCGCCTTACGCGATGCGATTGATGCCACCGGGCTGGCCGAACAACTGCAAGAACTGGAAGCCCTGCCGCTGATCAATTGGCCGGTGGCCGCCGAAGCCAAGCATCGGCTGTTGCAGGCGCTCTACGAAGGTTTCGTCCAGGGCGAACATCCCTTGCATGAAGACTTCAGCAGCTTCCGCCATGCCGGCGGTGAAGCGCTGGAAAACCATTGTCGCTTCGAAGCCATCCAGGAAGCCCGCGCCGCTCGCGGTGAAGACCTGGACTGGCGTCACTGGCCGGAACAATGGCAAGACCCGCGCAGCGCCGCCCTCGCCGACTTCGCCGAAGAGAACGCCGGACGCATCGGCTTCTTCGCCTTCTGCCAATGGCTGATCGACCGTTGCCTGGCCCGCGCGCAAAGCGCTGCGCTCGGTGCAGGCATGAGCATCGGTTTGGTAGCCGATCTCGCAGTCGGCGCCGATGGCGGTGGCAGCCAGGCCTGGAGTCGCCAGGACGAATTGCTCGCGTCCCTGACCGTCGGCGCGCCACCCGACATCCTTAACCGTTCCGGTCAGGGCTGGGGCATCTCGGCGTTTTCGCCGGAAGGTCTGGTGCGCAATGGCTTTCGTGCATTCATCGAAATGCTGCGGGCCAACTTCGCCCACGCCGGCGGCCTGCGCATCGACCATGTGATGGGCCTGCAACGCTTGTGGGTGATCCCCAACGATGCACCGCCAGCCGATGGCGCCTACCTGTATTACCCGGTGGACGACATGCTGCGTTTGCTGGCCCTCGAATCCCATCGACATCAAGCGATTGTGCTCGGTGAAGACCTCGGCACCGTCGCCGACGGCCTGCGCGAAAAACTCATCGCTCGTTCGATCCTTGGTATGCGTGTGTTGCTGTTTGAACAAGACAACAGCCACTTCAAGTCGACGCTCGAATGGCCGGACAACGCGCTGGCGACCACCAGCACCCATGACTTGCCTACGCTCAACGGCTGGTGGCATGGCCACGATATCGACTGGAATGCCCGGCTCGGGTTGGTCGATGCAAATGGCGAGATCGAGTGGCGTCATCACCGTGAACGCGAGCGCGAAGGCCTGCGTCGGGTGTTGAGCGAGGACCCGCAGAACTTCCGCGAAGAGTCCCATGAAACCGATCAGGTGCTCGACGCCGCGATCCGCTTCCTCGGCCATACCCGCGCGCCGCTGGTGTTGCTGCCGATGGAAGATGCCCTGGGCATCGAACAGCAAGCCAACCTGCCCGGCACCATCGACACGCACCCTAACTGGTCACGGCGTTTGCCCGGTGACAGTGAAGCGTTGCTGGATGACTTGGACGCGGCCCGACGCCTTGAACTGCTCGCCTGCGCGCGACTCCAGGCGGCCGAGCGTGACCAATGAACCAGGCCTTGATCCAACCGCTGCGGGCGACCCTGCGGCTGCAATTTCATAAAGGTTTTACCCTCGACGATGCGGTACCGCTGGTGCCGTACTTCGCCAGCCTGGGTATCAGCCATGTCTACGCCTCGCCACTGCTCAGCGCCCGCGCCGGTTCCATGCACGGCTACGACGTAGTCGACCCGACCACGGTCAACCCGGAACTCGGTGGCGAAGCGGCACTGCGCCGTCTGGTCGATGCGTTGCGCCAGCAGAAGATGGGGCTGATCCTCGACATCGTCTCCAACCACATGGCGGTCGGCGGTGGCGATAACCCTTGGTGGCTGGACTTGCTGGAATGGGGACGCCTGAGTCCTTACGGCGAGTTTTTCGACATCCAGTGGCATTCTCCCGATCCGTTGATGGAAGGCCAGTTGCTGCTGCCGTTTCTGGGCAGTGACTACGGCGTGGCGCTGCAGGACGGCACCCTGCCCCTGCGCTTCGATGCCGAACACGGCGCGTTTTATGTCGAGCACTACGATCATCACTTTCCGATCTGCCCGACCGGCTACGGTGATTTGCTCAAGCCTGACGATCAACTGAATGCCGAACAAACCGAGCAACTGAAGTTTCTCGCCGACCGTTTTGCGGCCCTGAGCTACCAGACCGATGCGCATAGCCTGGCGATTCCCCTGCAAGAGGAACTGCGCGAGCTGGCCCGCGACCCGACCCTGCTGCACGCCATCCAACAGCACATCAGCAGTTATGACTCGCTGACAACAGAAGGCTTCCAAAACCTGCACAACCTGCTGGAGCGCCAGAGTTATCGGCTGGCCAGTTGGCGCACGGCGGCGGACGACATCAACTGGCGGCGCTTCTTCGATGTGAATGAACTCGGCGGCCTGCGGGTTGAACGCCCGGCGGTGTTCGAGGAAACCCACGCGAAGATCTTCGAACTGATTGCCGAAGGCCTGGTGGACGGCTTGCGCATCGACCATATCGACGGCCTCGCCGACCCTCGCGGTTATTGCCGCAAACTGCGGCGTCGGGTCGATAGCCTGTCACCGCAGCGGCACCTGCCGATCTACGTCGAGAAGATCCTCGGCGAAGGTGAAACCCTGCACCGTGACTGGTCGGTGGATGGCACCACCGGTTATGAATTCATGAACCAGTTGTCGTTGCTGCAACACGATCCCGCTGGCGCCGAAACCCTCGGTGAACTGTGGAGTCGCCATAGCGAACGGCCCGCCGAGTTCATCCAGGAAGCCCAACTGGCGCGCCAGCAGATCCTCAACGGTTCGCTGGCCGGGGATTTCGAAAGCGTCGCCCAGGCCCTGCTGCAAGTGGCCCGGGATGACGTGATGACCCGCGACCTGACCCTCGGCGCGATCCGCCGGGCATTGCAGGAATTGATCGTGCACTTCCCGGTATACCGCACCTACATCAGCCCGCGCGGTCGCTCGGCCGAAGACGATGTGTTTTTCCAGCAAGCCATGGACGGTGCACGGCAGACCTTGGGCGAGGCCGACTGGCCGGTGCTCGATTGCATCGCCGGCTGGCTCGGTGGCGAACCCTGGCGTAAACGCCCGGTGGGCCGCCAGCGCAAGATCCTCAAACACGCTTGCGTGCGCTTCCAGCAGTTGACGTCACCGGCGGCGGCCAAGGCCGTCGAAGACACCGCGTTCTATCGTTCGGCGGTGTTGCTGTCGCGCAATGACGTGGGCTTCAGCACCGAACAGTTCAGCGCGCCGGTCAGCGATTTCCACGACGCTTGCCTGCAACGCCTGGAAGCGTTCCCCAACAACCTGCTGGCCACCGCGACCCACGACCACAAGCGTGGCGAAGACACCCGGGCGCGTCTCGCGGTGTTGAGCGAACGCAGCGGCTGGTACGCCGAACAGGTCGAGCATTGGCGAAACCTGGCGCGGGAACTGCGCACCGACGACAGCTCGCCCTCGGCCGGTGATGAGTTGATCCTCTATCAAGCGATCCTCGGCAGTTGGCCGCTGGAACTGCGCAGCGATGATCAGCCGGCGCTAGAGGATTACGCCAAACGCCTGTGGCAGTGGCAGCAGAAAGCCCTGCGCGAAGCCAAGTTGCAAAGCAGCTGGAGCGCGCCGAACGACGCTTACGAACAGGCCACCGAAGCCTTTCTCAATCGTCTGCTGCTGAGCCCCGAAGGTCAGCCGTTGCGTTCGGCCTTGGGTGAAGCGGCCCAGGCGATTGCTGCGCCCGGCGCGTTGAATGGTTTGGCGCAAACCTTGCTGCGGATGACCGTGCCGGGGGTGCCGGATCTGTATCAGGGTAACGACTTCTGGGACTTTACCCTGGTCGATCCGGACAACCGCCGGCCGGTGGATTACGCCGCTCGACAACAGGCTTTGCAGGCGCCAATCGACCTGTCCGGGCTGTTGGCGAATTGGCGTGACGGGCGCATCAAACAACGGCTGGTCGCCCATACGTTGAACCGTCGGGCCGAGTACGCCGAGCTGTTTCGCCAAGGGACCTATGCGGCCCTTGAAGTGGTCGGCAGCGAGGCTCATCGCGTGTTGGCGTTCATGCGTTCGCTGGAAGGCCAACGCGCCATCGTGATCGTGCCGATACGCTGTGCCGGGTTGCTGGAAAACAGTGCCGCACCTCAGGTGGACGCGCTGCGATGGGGCGATACACGGGTCAAATTACCGTTCACCACCCCGAACGAAAACCTGAAGGGACTTTTTTCAACCACCGCAGTCACAAAAAACATGGAGCTGGAAATCAGCGCCGCGCTGGGGGACTTCCCGGTCAATCTCTTTATCCAAACTATCGACACTTGAGTTCAGTTCAGGAGCATTGCGATGAGTACCGAAGATAAACGCGTTCGCGAATTTGCCTATCAAATCTGGGAGTCGGAAGGGAAACCCGAAGGCCAGGAAGAGCGCCACTGGGAGATGGCGCGCAAGCTGGCCGAAGCCGAAGCCCTGGCGCCGAAGAAATCGCCGAAAGCTGCTGGCAGCAAGGCTGCTGCGGCCAAACCGGCTGCCGCCAAGGCTGACAGCAAACTCAACGGTCAGTCCGATGGCAAGGCTGCGGCGTCGAAAGCCAAGGCCAAACCTGCTGCGGCCGCCAAAGTAACCCCGCCGGGTGAAAAGGCTCCCGAGAAAAAACCACGCGCCGCGAAAAAACCGCCAACGGTTTAACGCTTCACGCCTTTTCCTGATTGATCTCGTGGCGAGTTCGCTCGCCACTGTGGGCGCACTCGCCCGGAATAAAGAGCTTCGCGAACTGAAACACTGCAATCCCTGTGGGAGCGAGCCTGCTCGCGAAAGCGACCTGTCAGCCGGTATTGATGGTGCTGACACACCGCTTTCGCGAGCAGGCTCGCTCCCACAGGGTCTGCACCAGACCGACTGACATCACCGTACTCGTACCCCATTTGCAGGAGCATTTATGACCAATCCAAAAAAAGCCGCGCCAGAACCTCAAGCCGAGGCCTCGCGAATTCGTGAAGGCTTGCCCTTCCCGTTGGGCGCGACCTGGGATGGTTTGGGGGTTAACTTCGCACTGTTTTCCGCCAACGCCACCAAGGTTGAACTGTGCATCTTTGACGACGCCGGCGAAGTCGAACTGGAACGTATCGAGCTCCCGGAATACACCGATGAGATCTACCACGGCTACCTGCCCGACGCCCATCCGGGGCTGATCTACGGCTACCGTGTCTACGGTGCCTACGACCCGGCCAACGGCCATCGCTTCAACCACAACAAACTGCTGATCGACCCGTACGCCAAACAATTGGTTGGCGAGTTGAAATGGTCCGAAGCGCTGTTCGGCTACACCATCGGCCACCCAGACGCCGACCTCAGTTTCGATGAGCGCGACAGCGCGCCATTCGTGCCGAAATGCAAAGTCATCGACCCGGCGCACACCTGGGGCAATGACCATCGGGTCAGCGTGCCGTGGGACAAGACGATCATTTATGAGACTCATGTGCGCGGCATCAGCATGCGTCACCCTTCCGTCCCCGAGAATCTGCGTGGCACGTTCGGCGGGTTGATGGTCGACGACGTACTCGAACACATCCGCAAGCTCGGCGTGTCGTCCGTGGAATTGCTGCCGATCCACGCCTTCGTCAACGACCAGCATCTGCTGCACAAAGGCATGACCAATTACTGGGGCTACAACAGCATCGCCTTCTTCGCCCCGGACCCGCGCTACCTGGCCAGCGGCAAGATCGCCGAGTTCAAGGAGATGGTCGCGCACCTGCACGAAGCCAATCTGGAAGTGATCCTCGACGTGGTCTACAACCACACCGCCGAGGGCAACGAACAAGGTCCGACCCTGTCGATGCGCGGTATCGACAACGCCTCGTACTACCGCTTGATGCCCGATGACAAACGCTACTACATCAACGATTCCGGCACCGGCAACACCCTGGATTTGAGTCACCCGTGCGTGCTGCAAATGGTCACCGACTCGTTGCGCTACTGGGCCACGGAAATGCACGTGGACGGTTTCCGCTTCGACCTCGCGACCATTCTCGGGCGCTACCACGACGGTTTCGACGAGCGCCACAGCTTCCTCGTTGCTTGCCGCCAAGACCCGGTGTTGCGCCAGGTAAAAATGATCGCCGAGCCGTGGGATTGCGGCCCCGGTGGTTATCAGGTCGGTGGCTTCCCGCCGGGCTGGGTCGAGTGGAACGACAAGTTCCGCGACACCGTGCGCGCCTTCTGGAAAGGCGATGACAACCAACTGGCGGATTTTGCCAGCCGTATGACCGCGTCCGGCGAGATGTTCAACCAGCGTGGACGGCGGCCGTATGCCTCGGTGAACTTCATCACCGCCCACGACGGTTTCACCCTCAACGACCTGGTGTCGTACAACGACAAGCACAACGAAGCCAACGACGAAAACAATCAGGACGGCAGCAACAACAACCTGTCCTGGAACCATGGCGTCGAAGGCCCGACCGATGATCCCGAGATCAACGAACTGCGTCAGCGCCAGATGCGCAATTTCTTCGCCACGCTGCTGCTGTCCCAAGGCACGCCGATGCTGGTCGCCGGTGACGAGTTCGCCCGGACCCAGGACGGCAACAACAACGCCTACTGCCAGGACAGCGACATCGGCTGGGTCAATTGGGATCTGAGCGAAGACGGCAAGGCGCTGCTCAAGTTCGTCAAACGCCTGATCAAGTTGCGTCTGGCCTATCCGATCCTGCGACGCGGACGCTTCCTGGTCGGCAATTACAACGAGGATATCGGCGTCAAGGATGTCACCTGGCTGGCCCCGGATGGCAGCGAGATGAGTACCGAACAATGGCAGGAAGCCCACGGTCGTTGCCTGGGCATGCTGCTTGACGGTCGCGCCCAGGAAACCGGGATCCGCCGCAAGGGTGGCGATGCGACGTTGCTGCTGGTGGTCAACGCGCACCACGACATCGTCAATTTCACCTTGCCGGAAGTCCCGGACGGCGGTCACTGGACCTGCATGATCGACACCAACCAGCCGTCGATTCGCGGTCAGGAACGCTTCGAGTTCGGTCACGAATATTCGGTCACCGGCCGATCGCTGCTGCTGTTCGAATTGCAGCATGAGGAAGAAGAGTGAAATGGACCTTCAGACGTTTCTGCAACAGCAACCCACGGACTACGCCGATACACAGGCGCTAGGCCGTTGCCTGCGGGCGTTGGTGGAGGCTGGTCTCGACCAGCTTCCGCTGCCCGGCAGTGGCGAGACGCTGGAACGCTTCCAGCGCCTGGCCGAGGTCGGTGGCCACGACCTCGGGTTGTGCAAATTATACGAAGGGCACACCGACGCGCTGGCGATCATCCAGCAACTCGGTGGCTCGCCGACTCCCGCCAGCACCTGGGGCATGTGGGCCGCCGAACCGCCGCAAGCCAAGGTTCGGGTCAGCCCTTCCGGGCACATGGTGTTGCTCAATGGACGCAAGGCCTGGTGCTCCGGCGCGGCGGTACTCAGCCATGCCTTGCTCACGGCTTGGGATGATCAGGACCGCCAGCAATTGGTCGCGGTCGCGCTGGATCAGCCGGGGGTGAACGTCACCGCTGACGGCTGGCACGCCGTGGGCATGGGCGCCACCGGTAGCGTTGAAGTGTTGTTCGAAGGTGCGGAAGCCCAAGCCATCGGCAACCCCGGCGACTATTTGCAGCGGCCAGGTTTCTGGCAAGGCGGGATCGGGATTGCCGCATGCTGGTACGGCGCGGCGCAGAGCATTGCCGAGCGCTTGCGCCGTCACTGCGCGCAACGACCCGAACCGCATGCCCTGGCCCATCTCGGCGCGGTGGACAGTGCCTTGCACGCAGCGGCGCAAGTGTTGCGGGTCAGTGCTTTGACCATCGACACCACACCGCTGGAAGACGCCGAATTACTCGCCCGGCGCGCTCGTGCAGTGGTCGAGCACAGCGCCGAACTCGTCATCCAGCACGTCGGCCATGCCCTCGGTGCCGGGCCTTATTGCAAGGATCGACAGTTCGCCCGATTGATCGCTGATTTGCCGGTGTTCCTGCGCCAAAGCCACGCCGAACGGGACCTCGCCGCCCTCGGCGAACAGGTGGTCAGCGGAGGGTGGACGCTATGAAAGCCAACCCCATCGTCGGCCAAGGCACGCCGCTGCATCTGTGGCAAACCTCCCAACAACTGGCGCAATTGCCGGTGATCGACATTCTGGAGCTGGTGCCCGAAGGCTCGCGCGCCGTGATCATCGCCCCACACCCAGATGACGAAGTGCTCGGCTGCGGCGGCTTTCTGCAACTGCTCGCCGACGCTGACCGGGCGTTGCAGCTGATCTCGGTCACCGATGGCAGCGCCAGTCATCCTGGCTCCCGGCGCTGGCCCGTAGAGCGCTTGAGCGCCGTGCGGCCGCAGGAATCCGCCGAAGCCCTGCGCCGGCTCGGCTTGCCACTGCACAGCCTGAAATGGTTGCGTGGCGGGTTTGCCGACAGCCAGGTGGCCGCGCGGGAAGCCGAGTTGAGCGCGTTCATCGAACGTCACTTGCGGCCCGACGACGTGGTCTTCACCACCTGGCGCGAGGACGGCCATTGCGACCACGAAGCCGTGGGGCGTGCCAGTGCCGACGCGGCCAATCGGGTCGGCGCGACGTTGCATGAGCTGCCTGTGTGGACCTGGCACTGGGCAACCCCGGAAGATAGCTTTGTACCCTGGGATCGCGCACGCAAGATTCTGCTCGACCCGCACCTGGTCGCCCGCAAGCGCCACGCTATCCATGCTTTCGCCAGTCAACTGGAAGGTGATCCGCAAGTCGGCCTGCCGCCCGTACTGGCGCCCTATGTGCTGGATCGGTTGCTGCAACCGTTTGAAGTGGTGTTTCTATGAGTGTCGAGGATCGTTATTTCGACGGACTGTTCTCGGGCAACGACGACCCTTGGGCGTTTCGTCAGCGCTGGTACGAACAGCGCAAACGCGCGATCACCCTCGCAGCCCTGCCCCGGCCGCATTACCGCGCGATCTTCGAACCGGGCTGTGCCAACGGTGAATTGAGCGCTGAACTGGCCAGCCGCTGCGACCGTCTGCTGTGCTGCGACACCGCAGCCGCCGCCGTCGCACTGGCCCGCACCCGCCTGAGCCTGTTCGACCACGCCGAAGTCCGCCAAAGCCGTTTGCCGGGCGAGTGGCCTGAAGAGAAATTCGACCTGATTGTGATCAGCGAGATCGGCTACTACCTGGACGCCGACGACCTCAAACGCCTGATCGTCCTGGCCGAACAATCACTGACTGCCGACGGCCAACTGCTCGCCTGCCACTGGCGCCCGCCCATCGACGGCTGCCCGCTGAACGCCCGCCAGGTCCATGACCTGCTCCACGAACACTTGCACTTGCCGCGTCTGGTCCTGCATCAGGAAGCGGATTTTCTGTTGGAACTCTGGAGCCGAGAACCCCGCTCCGTGGCGGCTCTGGAGGGCTTGCGATGATTGGAATCCTGATCCCGGCGCACAACGAAGAAGACTTGCTCGAACCCTGCATCCGCGCAGCCCTGCGCGCCGGTTGCCATCAACAGCTGGAGGGCGAACCGGTGATGGTGCTGGTGGTGCTCGACAGTTGCACCGACCGCTCGGCGCAGATCGTCGCGCAATACCCGGTGCACAGCCTGGAGATCGAAGCCCGCAATGTCGGGGAAGCCCGGGCCGCCGGGGCGCGTTATCTGCTGGAACAGGGCGCGCGCTGGATTTCCTGCTCGGATGCCGACAGCCTGGTTTCAAAGGACTGGCTGGTGGCGCAATTGGCCTTGGGTGCCGATGCGGTGTGCGGCACGGTCACAGTCGATCAATGGCACGCCGATTTCGACGAGCCTGCACAGATTCGCTATCACCAGCATTACCAGGCACGGGACGGTCACCGGCATATCCACGGCGCCAATCTGGGCATCAGCGCCGAGGCTTATCAACGTGCTGGCGGCTTCGAGCCGCTGGCCTGCGATGAGGATGTGCAACTGGTGCGGCAGCTCGAACTCTGTGGCGCGAATATCGCCTGGAGCCATCAGCCACAGGTGCTTACCAGTGCGCGCCTGGACAGCCGGGCCCGGGGTGGCTTCGGCGATTTTTTGCGGAACATGGTGCAAGTCGAGTAAAAAAAACCGGATCAGATGCAACAGTGAGGCGACGAATACCGTTGTATGAGCAATACTCTTGTTCGCTGCAATCCAGGGTTCGGAGCGCGGCACATTGCTATCAACCAGCCTTCACGGGTCTGCCAGGCTTGAAATCAAGCAACGCATGACTGAGGGCGAGACACAACAAGGACGTAACCCATGAAACCGGTTTACCTCAACGAAAGTACCCTGCCTTCACAGATCTGGAACAACGCGCCACAACTCGACAACATCCCGGTGATCAACACCCAGACCCTGGTTCCCGAAGGCGCACGCGCCGTGCTGATCGCCCCCCATCCCGGCGATGAAGTGGTGATGTGCGGCGGTTTGCTGCAGCTGTTGTCCACCCTCGGCCACCCCTTGCAATTGATCTCGATTACCGACGGCAGCGCCAGCCACCCCGGCTCGCAGCAGTGGTCGGAGAAACGCCTGAGCGTGTTCCGCCCCCAGGAAAGTGTCGAAGCCTTGCGCCGTCTCGGATTACCGATGCACAGCCTGAAATGGATTCGTGGCGGCTTCACTGACAACGCCTTGGCTGAACGCGAACAACAACTGAGCCACTACATCGCGCGCTACCTGCGACCGGGGGACGTGGTGTTCAGCACCTGGAGTGAAGACGGCATCGATGACCATGATGCGGTCGGCCGGGCTGCCGCCAGGGCCGCGGCGATTGTCGGTGTGGCGTACCACGAAATCCCGGTCTGGGCCTGGCACTGGCCGATGCGCGAGCAAGGGCAGATCCCATGGCACCGGGCGCGCAAGGTCCGTCTGGACACCTGGACCATCGCCCGCAAAAGCCACGCCACCCATGCCTACGCCAGCCAACTCGACGGCGAACCCGCCATCGGCATCGCCCCGCTACTGCCCAGGGCGCTGCTGGAGCGAATTCGATTGCCATATGAAATCGTGTTTGTCTGAGAGCGCTATTCTCCAAACAACGATGTACCCCTGTGGGAGCGAGCCTGCTCGCGAATGCAATATGCCAGTCAATATTGATGGTGACTGAACAGCCGCATTCGCGAGCAGGCTCGCTCCCACACTTGATATGTCGTGGACACAGGTTTTGTGGATACACACCTTATCGAGGTTATCCCGGCAATCGGGCTGAACTGCCCGCCCCCGCATCAGTCGCATTACTTGAGCAGCCCTGATTTAGAGGAGCCAACGTGACCAGCGATTCGCTCAAGACCATGCCACTGAACACCCCCACAGCGATTCATCGACTGCGAGTGCTGACGGTCAATACCCACAAAGGCTTTACCGCGCTCAACCGGCGTTTCATCCTGCCGGAGTTGCGCGAGGCGGTACGCAGTACCTCGGCGGACCTGGTGTTTCTGCAGGAAGTGGTCGGTGAACACGAGCGGCACTCTTCTCGCTACAACGAATGGCCGCAGATGTCGCAATACGAATTCCTCGCCGACAGCATGTGGAGCGATTTCGCCTACGGCCGCAACGCGGTCTACCCCGACGGTCACCATGGCAATGCGCTGCTGTCGAAGTACCCGATCCGTGAATTCCGCAACCTCGACGTTTCGATCACCGGCCCCGAGCGCCGTGGTTTGCTGCACTGTGTGCTGGACGTGCCAGGGCACGCCGAAGTGCATGCGATTTGCGTGCATCTGAGCCTGCTCGAAAGCCATCGCCAGTTACAGTTGCAGTTGCTCTGTCAATTGCTCGAATCCCTGCCCGACGATGCGCCGGTGATCATCGCAGGTGATTTCAACGACTGGCAGTTGCAGGGCAATGCCGCCCTCGCCCGGCGCGATTATCTGCACGAAGCCTTCGAACGCCATCATGGTCGCCCCGCGAAGACCTACCCGGCGCGCTTCCCCCTGTTGCGCCTGGACCGGATCTACCTGCGCAATGCCACCAGCCATAATCCCCGCATACTTGGTAACAAGCCCTGGACGCATCTGTCGGATCATTTGCCGCTGGCGGTTGAAGTGCATCTGTGATCAGCCCCACGACCTGATTGATCAACGCTGCCCCTCCACCTGTCATGTCTGACAGTAGCGACGCTGTAAGGTGGTTGCTACGCTGTGCCTGTCCATATCGGACCACCGCGCAGCCAAAGGCACTTTGGCCGGCACTGTGGGGAGACAAGCATGATTTCTTCGACACAACGACCAAAGTACGGGGCCTGGATTGCTTCGGCCTGCTTATGTCTGGGCGGCACACAGGTCTCTTATGCCAGTTGCACGCTCACGCCGTCGTCCGGCAATGACTCCTTCATCTGCGACAGCGGCACCAGCGGCCCATTGACCGACTTGTCCGGCAGCAACAGCCTGAGCTTTCCCGCCAACGGCACCGGGCGCATCAACGGCAACGTGACGTTCGGCGCCGGGATCGACTCGGTGCAGATGGACTCCGGCACCCTCGCCGGCGCACTGGATCTGGGCAACGGCAACGACAGCCTGCGCATCACGGGCGGGCAGATCACCGGCGCCGTCAGCCAGGGCAATGGCATCGATGATTTCGCCATGCTCGGCGGGACGATCCAGTCCCTCGCCCAGGGCGACGGTCGCGACACGTTCCTGATGACTGGCGGCACGATCACCGGCGCGTTCGAGGACGGCGACGTGGCGAGGATGACTGGCGGCAGCATCGGCCGGGTCGACATGAAGCTCGACAACAATATTTTCGACCTTTCCGGCGGGCAGATCCTCGGCAACCTGGTCACCGGTTTCGGCACCGACACCATCATCGTCTCGGGCGGACGCATCGGCGGCAACCTCAGCGTCAGCGGCGGCAACGACAGCATCACCGTGACCGGCGGCGAGATCGTCGGCGAAATCCGCGCCAGCACCGGCGACGACAGCCTGATCTGGAATGGCGGCGGCATTATTCGCTCGGCGATCCTGATGGCCGACGGCAATGACCGCGCCACCCTGAGCAATCTGGACGAAAGCACCCTCGCCTTCACGCCGAGCCTCGACGGCGGCCCCGGCAACGACCTGCTGACCTTCGACCACACCACAACCTCCAGCGCCGCGCGCTATATCAACTGGGAAACGGTCACCCTGAGCAACGGATCGCAACTCGACCTCGCCGGCAACCTGGTGCTGGGCGACAGCGCCAGTGGCACCGGTGTGTTCAACATCGACGGCAGCAGCACCCTGACTTCCGTCCAGGGCAGCATCCGGCCATTCGCCGCCAGCCAGTTGGCGACGTTGAACAACGCCGGTGTGATTGACCTCACGCGCAGCAACAGCCGCACCGACGACAGCCTGACGGTGCAAGGCAACTACGCTGGCAACAACGGCCAACTGCTGTTGCAAAGCGTGATCGGCGTCGACAATTCCCCCAGCGACAAACTGGTGGTCAATGACGGCACCTTGACCGGCAGCACTGTGATCAGTGTCAGTAACCTCGGCGGCCTCGGCGGCCTGACCCAACAGAACGGCATTCCGTTGGTGTTGGCCCAAGGCACGGCCGTCAGCGAGAACAGCGCGTTTGTCCTTAGCGGCCCGATATCCGCTGGCGCCTACGATTACCGTCTGTTCAAGGGTGGCGTGACCGTGGGCAGCGAGAACAGTTGGTATCTGCGGTCGGCGGTGGTCGCACCAGCGGTCATAAGCGTTCCCAATCCCGATCCGGCCTTGCCACCGATCATCGTTCCGCTGGCGGCGACACCCGTGGCAGCCGAGACGCCAACGATCGTGAGCATTCCCAACCCCGACCCGACTTTGCCTCCGATCCTGGTTGCGGCCGCCGCGACGCCGACGGTCATCAGCATTCCCAACCCTGACCCAGCGCTGCCACCGATCCTGGTCACGGTACCGGCGGCACCGGTCGGCAGTTCGCCGCTGCCGGTAGTGCCCGCCGCGATACCGGGCGCGGCGCCGATCCCCTTGTACCGCCCGGAAGTCCCGACCTGGTCAGTGTTGCCGCCCGCCGCCGCGCAACTGACCCTGAGCGCCCTCGGCACCTTTCATGATCGTCAAGGCGATCAGCGTCTGCTCACCGAAACCGGGGCACTTGGCGCCGGTTGGGGACGGGTCTATGGCAAGAACTTCGACCAGACCTGGGCCGGCACGGTGACGCCACGCCTCAACGGCTCGCTGAACGGTTTTCAGGTGGGCAACGATCTGTACAGCTCGCAAACCTCGGGCGGGCAAACCAAGCGCATCGGCTTCTTTGTCGGCCACACCCGTTTGCAGGGCGATGTCGATGGTTTCAACCAAGGTTTTGAAGGCAAGCGTGCCGGCAGCGTCGAACTGGAAGGCGACAGTTACGGTGTGTACTGGACGTTGACCGACCCCAAGGGCTGGTACGTCGATACGGTAATCATGGGCACCCGGTTCGACGGCGACAACCGTTCCGAACGCGGCCTCAAGCTCGACAACCGTGGCCACGCCCTGACGCTCTCGGCCGAGGCTGGCTACCCGCTCGCGCTGGCCGGCAACTGGGTGGTGGAGCCCCAAGTGCAAGTGATTCACCAGAAAATCTCCCTGGACAGCCAGGACGACGGCATCTCCCGGGTGTCCTTCGACTCGGACGGCGCCTGGACCGGCCGCCTCGGCGCTCGTCTCAAGGGTCGCTACGAACTCAGTGGCCGCCCGCTCGAACCGTACCTGCGGGCCAATCTGTGGCAGACCTTTTCCGGGACCGACACGGTGACGTTCGATCAAGTCGACCGGATCGAGAGCCAGCAGAAATCCTCCAGCGCCGATCTCGGTGTGGGGGTGATCCTGAGCCTCGCCTCCTCCGTCAGCGTGTACGCGAGTGCCGATTACACCCGCAATACTGACAGCAATCAGCTGCGTGGCGTCGTCGGCAACCTGGGTATCAGGATGAGTTGGTAGGTGTTTAGCCAACTATCAAAAGCGCGTGTCTCGACGGTTTGCTGATGATTTTTTGTACAAACAATCACTTATGGACACGCCGGAAAACAGACACTTGTAATCGCTAAAATAGCCCTACCACTTATCGGCCATTTTCTTGACGCAAGGTCTCGGGTCTTCTTAGCTACACGTTACTACCCCGGAAATACAACCCGGGACAAACCTTCAGACACCCGTTAAAACGGGCGGCCACAGGCTTGCCCCACTCCATTCGGTCGCCCCTCATTCGGGGTAGGAGAGACGCCAAAAGCGAGAACGGCATGCGTGTGCAAGGTAGACCTCCATGAAAACTTCATTCACCCCACAAGAGATCAAAATCACTTTTTGCACCGTCTCGAGCACACTCCTGCTCTGTTCGTCGATGGACGTACAGGCCGGCCCTGCCGAGGATGACACCGCCCCCTGGTATCGCCAGGAGGTTCCGACACTGACCTTGCCCAATGTCGCCGCCACCTACCCGGGCCGCTATACCTTCAGCCCGGACTTGCGAAGTACACGCCTGACCACCGAAGACGCCGCACCGGCTGCCTGGGATCAACTCTATGGGCAGGCGTCACGCCAGGCCCAAGCCGATGTACAGTCCTCGGGGTTTGCGATCCCCGGCTCGGATGATTTCAAAGGTCCGGCCCTGCTGACCCTGCAAAGCGGCAGCGGTCATGTGCAGCGGGTCGGACTGATCGGCGGCATCAGCCAATACCAGGGCAATAGCGATGGCCTGATGACCAGCCGCGCGATGGTCGACCCCGGCAATGACACCCTCAACCTGCAAGGCCAGAGCCTCGGCGCCTACTGGAGCCTGACCGGGCCCCAAGGCTGGCACGTGGATTTGACCGCCAGCGGTGGCCGGGTCAACGGTTACAGCCGTGACGCCCAGGGCATGCGGCAAACCGCCGAGGGCAGCGCGATGACCGTTTCGGTGGAAGGTGGCTTCCCCATCGGCCTGGGCGAGAACTGGGTAGTCGAACCCCAGGCGCAATTGATCAATCAGCGCATCACCCTGGACACGCCGTATGCCGGCGCCAACAACGCGAGCTCCAGCGACCTGTCCTCCTGGAGCGGCCGGGTCGGTGCGCGATTGAAAGGGAGTTACGCCATTAATGGCCTGCCGGTCGAACCCTATGTGCGGACCAACTTGTGGCACACGGTCTACACCGGCAATACCCTAACGCTGGACCAGGTGGACAAGATCAGCAGCAGCCGCAATTCATCTACGGTCGAATTGGGTTTGGGCTTGGTCGCCAGGGTTTCGCCCACAGTCAGCCTGTACGTCAGTGCCGATTACAGCAGTGACGTGGATGACAATGATTTGAATGGATTGATCGGGAGTCTGGGGGTTCGGATGCGGTGGTGAGAGGAATTAGTGACTGGGCTGACGCCTTCGCGAGCAGGCTCGCTCCCACAATTGAAATGCATTCCAATGTGGGAGCGAGCCTGCTCGCGAAGAACGATGACGCGGTGCTAGAGGATCAACCCTCCGGCCGCAGGATCAACACCGCCAATGGCGGCAGGTTCAACACCAGCGACAGTGCCTGGCCATGGCTCGGCTCTTCCTCGGTAAACGCCCCGCCGCCATTGCCATAGTTCGAACCGGCATAAGTGTCGGCATCGCTGTTGATCAGCTCGGTCCAGCGCCCGGCGAACGGTACGCCGATGCGATAAGCCTGACGCGGCACTGGCGTGAAGTTAGCCACGACCAGCGCCGGCCGGCCGTCCTTGCTCCAGCGCATAAACGCGTAGACGCTGTTGACCGCATCATCGCCGATCAACCACTGGAAGCCCTGCGGCGCATCGTCCTGATCGTGCAGCGCCGGTTCTTCGCGGTACAACCGGTTCAAATCACCGACCAGTTTCTGCACACCTTTGTGCTCGGAGTACTGCAACAGGTACCAGTCCAGTTGCTGATCGTGATTCCACTCGCGCCACTGGCCAAACTCGCAGCCCATGAACAACAGCTTCTTGCCCGGATGCGCCCACATGAAACTCAGGTAAGCGCGCAGGTTCGCGAATTTCTGCCAGCGATCGCCGGGCATCTTGTCGATCAGCGAATGCTTGCCGTGTACCACTTCATCGTGGGAGATCGGCAGGATAAAGCGCTCGGACCAGGCATAGACCAGGCCGAAACTCAGTTCGTTGTGATGATGCGCGCGGTACACCGGATCCTGCTGGATGTAATGCAGCGAATCGTGCATCCAGCCCATGTTCCATTTGTAATCGAAACCGAGGCCGCCCTGCTGGGTGTCCTGGCTCACGCCTGGCCACGCGGTGGATTCTTCGGCGATCACCAGCGCACCCGGCGCTTCGAGATTGACCACGTCATTCAGATGGCGCAGGAAGTCGATGGCTTCCAGGTTCTCGCGACCGCCGTGGCGGTTCGGCACCCACTCGCCGGCCTTGCGCGAGTAGTCGCGATAAAGCATTGACGCCACGGCATCGACCCGCAGGCCATCGACGTGGAAATGCTTGAGCCAGTGCAACGCCGACGCCAGCATGTAGCCGTGCACTTCGGTGCGGCCCAGGTTGTAGATCAGCGTGTCCCAATCCTGGTGAAAGCCTTCCATCGGGTTGGCGTACTCATACAGCGCCGTGCCGTCGAACTGCGCCAGACCATGGGTATCCGTCGGGAAATGCGCCGGCACCCAATCGAGGATCACGCCGATGTCAGCCTGGTGGCAGGCGTTGACGAAGGCAGCGAAGTCATCCGGCGAACCGTAACGGGCGCTCGGGGCAAACTGCGACAGCAACTGATAACCCCAGGAACCGCCAAACGGGTGTTCCATGATCGGCATCAGTTCGATGTGGGTGAAACCGAGTTCCTTCACATACGGAATCAACCGTTCGCCCAGTTCGTGCCAGGTGTACTGGCGCGCGACTTCGCCCAGATCGTCCAGCTCGCATTGCCACGAACCGGCGTGCAATTCATAGATCGACAGCGGTGCACTGGGCTTGTGCTTATCAGCGCGTGCCTGCATCCACTCATGGTCCTGCCAATCGATGCTCAGCGGCGCCGCGACTTTCGAGGCGGTGTCCGGCGGCAATTGCGTGGCCAGGGCCATCGGGTCAGCCTTGAGCGGCAGAATCCCTTGCGAGCCGAGGACTTCATACTTGTACGCTTCCCCTGCTTGCAGGCGCGGGATAAACAACTCCCAGACGCCGGTCGGATGGCGCAGGCGCATCGGGTGACGGCGACCGTCCCAGACGTTGAAATCACCTACCACAGACACCCGCTTCGCATTCGGCGCCCACACGGCAAACCGCACGCCATCGACGCCATCCACGTTCTTCAGTTGCGCGCCGAGGCAGGCACTGAGATCGCGGTGATTGCCTTCGGCGAACAGGTACAAGTCCATCTCGCCGAGCAGCGGCCCGAAGCTGTACGGATCTTCCGCGACTTGCTCGCCACCGGCCCAACGGGTACGCAGCACATACGGCCGCGCCCGGTCGAAGTGGCCAACGAACAGCCCCGGCGTCTGGGTGGCTTCAAGGTTGCCCAGCTCTTCGCCGGAATCCTTGGCCAATACCTGAACGCTCAGGGCGTCCGGCAGATAAGCACGAATGAATTGGCCGCCATGGTCATCGGCGTGAGGGCCGAGGATTGAAAACGGATCGTGGTGTTCGGCGCGTACGAGCGCGTCAATGTCACGCGCCTTGGGCAACAGCGCTTCTTTGTGATGCCCCTGTTCCTTGTTCGAGAAACTCATGAATACTCTCCACCAAGATCGGAAAAGGGTTTAAGCCCACTCAATAACCCATATAAACCGTGCAACGGCACCGGCAGCCAAGTGGGGCGATTCTCCGCCTCATAAGCCACCTCATAGGCCGCCTTCTCCAGGCCAAACAACGCCAGCGCGGCATCCTCGCCTTCAGGATCTTGCCACGCATGAGCAAGACTAGCTGCCGCCAGCCGATAAGCGTCGATAAATGCCTGTTGTGCTTCATTCAGATAGCGATCAGCCACCCGTTGCCGCGCCGCTTGGGCATCGGCGGTGTTGTCAACGTTGTGCACGTTGATCGCCATCGCGGCGGCGTAGTCGAAGGAACGCAACACGCCGCTGACATCTTTATACGGACTGTGCTTGCCGCGACGTTCGCTCAGCGGCCGTGCCGGCTCGCCTTCGAAGTCGATCAGGTAAGCGTCGCCCTTGATCACCAGCACCTGGCCCAAATGCAAATCGCCATGGACCCGAATGCGTAAACCACCGGTAGCCTTTTTGCCCAGTTCCTGGACATGGCTGATGATGATTTTTTTGTTGTCCAGCAAGCGAGTGACCAGCGCTTTGTCCGCCGGGTTCAATTCGTTTTGATGCTGCTTGAGCAACTTCAATGAATGTTCCAGCTGCGCCGCCACGTCCTTGGCCGAGGCCAGGGCTTGTTTCTCCGTGGTGACCTGCGGAGCGAAGTCCGGGTTGTCGGTGGTCGAGGCCAGCACCACGTGCATTTCCCCGAGACGCTGGCCGAGCATGCCGGCGAAATCTTTCAATTCACCCAAGGCGTTGTAGTGCTGCTCCTGCTCGGACATGGCGTCGGCCATTTCATCGCGCAGCGCCCGCTCGAGATTGTTCTGGGTCCATTCCCAGGCATCGCCCTGATTGCTCAAGTAGCCCTGGGCAATCATCAGCAGGTTGTCTTCGCCCTGAGCGTCGCGGCGAATCACCGAACCCAGCAACGGCGAAATGTTGGCGAACCCGGCGTTGGTCAGGTAGGCGCTCATCTCCAGTTCCGGGTGCACGCCCGAGGCGACCTTGCGGATCAACTTGAGCACCATGCCTTTGCCGACCACCACCGAACTGTTGGACTGTTCGGCGGACAGGTAACGCACTTCGGATTCCGCCGTCAGACCAAGCTTGGCCAGTTGCGCGGTCGGTTCGAAACGGATTTCGCCACCATCGGACGGCAACACGGTGTTGCTGTGCATGCCCTGCACCACCGCGCGGATAAAGTTTTCCAGGGCAAACGCGTCGGTGATCAAACCGACCTGCGGCCCACGTCGAACCCGGGACAACGCCAGTTGTTGCGGCAAACGGCGCGCCGACCTGATCTTCGGCAATAAAGCCGAACGGCAGTTGATAACGGCTGGTCTGGCCGCCGCTGGTGACTTCGATTTCGCTCAGCAACACCGGATGCTGCGGATCGCCGAAGCGCACGCCATAAGCGATATTGACCTGCTCGATCGTCGCGTCCTTGCCGGCGAACCAGCGACGGTTCTGCAGCCAGTTCGGCAGGATGCCCTGCTCCAGCGTGCCGCGAGACGGCGCTTCGAGCAGTTCTTCCATGCGTTTCTTCAGCACCAAAGTGGTGAAGTCCGGCAGGCTTTGCGCCGGTTCCACGTGCCAGCTCGGCATTTGATTCTCCGCTGCCAGTACAAACCAATAGAAGCCGTACGGCGCCAGGGTCAGGAGGAAATTCAACTGGCCGATCGGCGGGAAGGCGTTACCGCCCAACATTTCCACCGGGACCATGCCGGCGTAGGCCGACAGGTCGAGTTCGGCCGCTTGCGCACTGCGCGACACGTTGGCCACGCAGAGGATGATTTCGTGCTTGCCATCGGCCCCGGTGAATTCACGGGTATACGCCAGAATCCGTCGGTTGCTCGGCGAGAGCATTTTCAGCGTGCCACGCCCGAAGGCCTTGGATTGTTTGCGCACGGCAAGCATGCGTCGGGTCCAATTCAGCAGCGAATGCGGGTCGCCGGCCTGGGTTTCGACGTTGACCGACAGGTAACCGTATTGCGGGTCCATGATCGGCGGTAGCACCAGGCTGGCCGGGTCGGCGCGGGAGAAGCCGCCGTTACGGTCGATGGACCATTGCATCGGCGTGCGCACACCGTCGCGGTCGCCAAGGTAGATGTTGTCGCCCATGCCGATTTCATCGCCGTAATACATCGTCGGCGTGCCAGGCATCGACAGCAGCAGGCTGTTGAGCAGTTCAACACGGCGGCGATCACGCTCCATCAACGGCGCGAGACGGCGGCGAATCCCCAGGTTAATCCGCGCCCGACGGTCGGCCGCGTAGTAATTCCACAGGTAATCGCGCTCCTTGTCGGTGACCATTTCCAGGGTCAGCTCATCGTGGTTGCGCAGGAAAATCGCCCACTGACAGTTAGCCGGGATCTCTGGGGTCTGACGCAGGATGTCGGTGATCGGGAAGCGGTCTTCCTGGGCCAGCGCCATGTACATGCGCGGCATCAGCGGGAAGTGGAACGCCATGTGGCATTCGTCGCCATTCAGGCCTTTTTTATCGGTGTCGCCGAAGTACAGCTGCGTGTCTTCCGGCCATTGATTGGCTTCGGCCAGCAACATGCGGTCCGGGTAATTGGCATCGATTTCGGCACGGATCTGCTTGAGGACGTCGTGGGTCTCGGGCAGGTTTTCGTTGTTGGTGCCGTCGCGTTCGATCAGGTACGGGATCGCGTCCAGGCGCAGGCCGTCGATGCCCATGTCCAGCCAGTAACGCATCACCGACAACACCGCTTTCATGACTTGCGGGTTATCGAAGTTCAGGTCCGGCTGGTGGGAATAGAAACGGTGCCAGAAGTATTGGCCGGCGACCGGGTCCCAGGTCCAGTTGGACTTTTCGGTGTCGAGGAAAATGATGCGGGTGCCGTCGTACTTTTGATCGTCATCGGACCAGACATAGAAGTCCCGCGCCGCCGAGCCTTTCTTGGCCTTGCGCGCACGCTGGAACCAGGCGTGCTGGTCGGAGGTGTGGTTGATGACCAGCTCGGTGATTACCCGCAAACCACGGTTGTGCGCCTCGGCGATAAAGCGCTTGGCGTCGGCCATGGTGCCGTAATCCGGGTGCACACCACGGTATTCGGCGATGTCGTAGCCGTCATCGCGGCGTGGCGAAGGATAGAACGGTAACAACCAGATGGTGTTGACGCCCAGGTCGGCAATGTAATCGAGTTTGGCGATAAGACCGGGAAAGTCGCCGATCCCGTCATTGTTGGAGTCGAAAAAGGATTTAACGTGAACCTGGTAAATCACAGCGTCCTTGTACCAGAGCGGATCCTTGATGAACGTTGTGGCCTTGGGTTTCTTCGCCATTTGAAACTCCTGTTAATTCGATAAAACCGGTAAGGCGCAATACCTGCCTCTGTAGGAGCTGCCGAAGGCTGCGATCTTTTGATCTTGATTTGTGCTGCGGCATACATCGCAAAAGATCAAAAGATCGCAGCCTTCGGCAGCTCCTACAGGGTCATCCCGCAGAGGTGCTGCCTCAGGGGGTATTCAGGAAGTGGTAATCCGCCAAATCCCGAACGGCTGGTGGGCCGGGTCGATGCGCATGGACTGGTACTTGCCGTACCACGTCCAGCGATGGCCGCTCATCAAATCTTCGCCTTGGGTCTGGGCATCGTCGGGCAAGCCCATTTCCCACAGCGGCAGTTCGAAATTCGCTTCCTGGACGTTGTTCGGGTCCAGGCTGACGGCCACCAGAATGAAGTTGCTGCCATCGGCGCTGCGCTTGCCGAAATACAGGATGTTGTCGTTCCAGGCGTTGTAGATCTTCAGCCCCAAGTGCGTGTGCAGCGCCGGGTTCTGCCGGCGGATGCGGTTGAGCTGGGCGATCTCGGCAATGATGTTGCCCGGCGCATTGAAGTCCCGAGGGCGGATCTCGTACTTCTCGGAGTTGAGGTATTCCTCTTTGCCCGGGATCGGTGCGGCTTCGCAGAGTTCGAAGCCCGAATACATGCCCCACAGGCCGGAGCCCATGGTCGCCAGTGCCGCGCGAATCAGAAAACCGGCGCGCCCGGATTCGTGCAAGAACGCCGGGTTGATGTCCGGGGTATTCACGAAGAAGTTCGGGCGGAAGCATTCACTCCAGGGCGACTCATTGAGTTCACTGAAGTAGGTCGCCAGCTCAGCCTTGGTGTTGCGCCAGGTGAAGTAGGTGTAGCTCTGGGAGTAACCGACCTTGCCAAGGCGCGCCATCATCGCCGGGGTGGTAAAGGCTTCAGCGAGGAAGATTACTTCCGGGTGCAGCGCCCGCACATCGGCAATCAGCCATTGCCAGAACGGCAGCGGTTTGGTGTGCGGATTGTCGACGCGAAAGATCTTCACGCCCTCCTCGACCCAACCGACCACGATGTCGCGCAATTCCACCCAGAGGCTGGGGATCGCGTCAGCGGCGTAGAAGTCGACGTTGACGATGTCCTGGTATTTCTTCGGCGGGTTCTCGGCGTATTTGATCGTGCCGTCGGGACGCCAGTTGAACCAGCCTGGATGCTGTTGCAGCCATGGGTGATCCTGGGAACACTGGATGGCGAAGTCGAGGGCGATTTCCAGCCCATGGTCCGCCGCTGCAACCACCAGCCTGCGGAAGTCTTCGCGGGTGCCGAGTTCGGAGTGAATCGCCTCGTGGCCACCTTCGGCGCTACCGATGGCATACGGGCTGCCCGGATCGTCAGGGCCGGCAGTCAGCGAGTTGTTCGGGCCTTTGCGGTAGCTGCGGCCGATCGGGTGGATCGGCGGGAAGTACAGCACGTCAAAACCCATGTCCTGGATCATCGGCAGCCGCGAGTGCACATCGTTGAACGTGCCGTGGCGTGCCGGATCGTCGGTGATCGAGCGCGGGAACAACTCGTACCAACTGGCGAACTGGGCGATTTCCCGTTCGGCATCCAGCGGGAATTCCTGGCTGAGGCTCAGGTAGGCGCGATGATCGGCCTCGGCCATCAGGTCGGCGCTACGCTGGTGCAGGAACAACGCGACCTGCTCGGTTTCGAGCAGCGCGGATAATTCATGGTGCAGCCCGGCGAGTTGTTCGCTGAGTTGCCCTTCGCTGCGCTCGGCGGCTTGCTGGACCATGGTCCGGCCTTCCTGCAATTCCAGGCTCACCGGCACGCGGGCAGTGTGTTTCTTTTCCAGCTCATAACAGAAGCTGGCGAACTGATCGATCCAGGCTTCAATGCAGAAGACATGACGGCCCTGGCGTTCGACGCGGAACCGGCCCTCCCAGCCGTTGTTGCCCAGGTCGGCCATGGTTTCGCTGTGCCAGGACTCTTCGCCCTCGCCACGCCAGCGGATGCGTACGGCCAGTTTATCGTGACCGTCGGCAAAGACTTTGCCGGTGACCAGCACGTCCTGACCCACCACGGCTTTGACGGCAAACAGTCCGCCATCGAGGGTGGGCATCACGCTTTCAATCGCAATGCGCGGCAGCAATAAAGCCTGCGACAGCGGCATGTGCGGGTTGTAACTGAGTTCGGTCGGTTTTTCAGCGATCATCGAGCATCTCTCCTTTACGCCCCAAGGACGCTCTTTTGCTTGATGTCCATCCACATGGGGCGTTCTGTCCCGGAATGAACTCACTTAGGTTCCGAGCGACGGGCGCCGGTAAAAGTTCACGGGGATTTGCCTGAGTATTAGCGGGAATCAAATCCTGTGTGCGGTGGTCAACAAACTTAAGCACGAGTTACGCCATGTGCCACAAGGAGGCTTCACGATGAGCATACCGATCCCCGCTGAAACGCCAGATCCGAACATCGACAACCCGACGATTCCGCCGACCGAACCGGACCCGGTGCCCGAGCAAGAGCCACCGGGCACTACCCCGCCGCCCATGGAAGAGCCACCGGCCACCATGCCGCCAGTGATCGTCAGTCCTTAGGGCTACGATCTCTGTCGAGCATGCGCACCACCGCTGGCATGACGCTGAATATCGCTAATGCCAGCAACGTACTGAGCACCGCCGTCGCTTCGCGCCCCAACCCGGCGGAAACCCCAATCGCCGCGGTCATCCACAACCCGGCGGCGGTGGTCAGGCCTTTCACGTGACCCTCGTCGCCCTCGGTGTTCTTCAAAATCGTCCCGGCACCGAGAAAACCGATCCCGGCGATCACGCCTTGCACCACCCGACTCATGGCATCCGCCTGGGAGCCGGACATCTGCGGCACCAGCACAAACAGCGCCGCGCCCAACGCCACCAGCATGTGCGTGCGCACCCCGGCGGCCTTGCCCTTTTGCTCGCGCTCGAAACCGAGAATGCCGCCCAGCACAGCGGCCATCAGCAACCGCACGGTAATGCGCGTCAGTTGCGAAGCGTCGCCAACGTCGGCGAACTCCGCTTGCAGCGTCACCCAAACTTCATGCCACCAGGCGTCCATGGCGCAGTCCTTGTAATGATTGATAGAAGATGGACCGCGCCGACCATTAATCGGTTGCACAGAACGATGACCGTCCCGGGCGACCTAACGTTTTAGTCTCCGCTGAAAAAAGGACAGTCCTATGACCGTGCGCATCGAAAACCAGACCTGCTTTTTCACTGTCGAAAACGGCGAAGAAATTCGCCTGTGCCCCGACGTCACCATCATCACCGACTCGGAAAAAGCCATGTCGGCCGTGGAGCTCAATGGCCAGCGCGTCTACATCACCGAAGCAGAAGCCGACGCGTTAACCGTAGCAGGCGCTGTCGATGGTCGTAAGCATTTGAAGGCCACCGACAGTGATTCGGTGATTTGACTGACCCGGATCAACAAGCGCTGCGGACGCCTGGGATAGGCGCCCGCAGCCTGCGTTGGCGGGTGCATCAAGTTGTCGCAGGGATTCGTTCAAAACCCATCTGATCCGCTTTTTATTGCTATACCTGAGTCTGTTATGCAAACAGATCGCCGCTCATAGTGCACCGGCCTGATGGAGGCTGATGAGCGAACGACCATGAGCGAGAGAATCCCCGTCCGAACCGTAGAAAGCGCCCCGGCAGTCCAGCGCTATGAGCCTTCGCGTCCAAAGATGAAGGCCAAATCCAGCGACAACCTGATCCACACCCGCAGTTTCACCGGTCTGTACCGCAGCCTTCGCATGAGCGGCGCGGGTTTTCTGTTTCTCGCCTTCTTCGGCACTGTGTGGCTGAACTGGGGCGGTCGTCAGGCGGTGCTCTGGGACTTGTCTGAAAGCAAATTCCACATCTTCGGCGCGACCTTCTGGCCGCAGGATTTCATCCTGCTTTCGGCGCTGCTGATCATTGCCGCGTTCGGCCTGTTCGCGATCACCGTGTTCGCCGGCCGGGTCTGGTGCGGCTACACCTGCCCGCAAAGCTCCTGGACCTGGATCTTCATGTGGTGCGAGAAAATCACCGAAGGCGAGCGTAACCAGCGGATCAAACTGCAAGCTGCGCCGTGGAGCCTGAACAAACTGCTGCGCCGTTCGGCCAAGCACACATTGTGGCTGGGCATCAGCCTGCTCACCGGTCTGACCTTTGTCGGCTACTTCACGCCGATCCGGCCACTGGCCGAAGAACTGCTGACCTTGCAAATGGCCGGCGTCAGCCTGTTCTGGGTGATCTTCTTTACCGGCGCCACCTACATCAATGCCGGCTGGCTGCGTGAAGCGGTGTGCATGCACATGTGCCCGTATGCGCGGTTCCAGAGCGTAATGTTCGACAAGGACACCCTGACCATTTCCTACGACGTGGCCCGTGGCGAAAACCGTGGCCCGCGCAAACGCGAGGTGAAACCGGCGGACGTCGGCCTCGGCGATTGCATCGACTGCCAGGTCTGCGTGCAGGTCTGCCCCACCGGCATCGACATCCGCGACGGCTTGCAGATGGAATGCATCGGCTGCGCAGCGTGCATCGACGCCTGCGATTCAATCATGGACAAAATGGGCTACGCTCGCGGCCTGATCAGCTACACCTCCGAGCATGAACTGCAGGGTGGCAAGACCCATCTGTTGCGGCCACGGCTGATCGGTTACACGGCGGTGTTGCTGGTGATGATCGGTGCATTGGCATTGGCGCTGGTGGAGCGGCCGATGGTGTCGCTGGACGTCACCAAGGACCGTGGCATGTATCGCGAGAACAGCGAAGGCCAGATCGAAAACATCTACAGCCTCAAAGTCATTAACAAGACCCAGCAGCGCCAGGATTACCGCCTGAGCCTGGAGGATGGCGAAGGCTTCCAGCTGCAAGGCAAGACCGAGCTGAGCCTGGCACCGGGCGAGATTGTCGACGTCCCGGTGTCGGTGGCGATGACCACGGAACGGCCGAGCAGCAGCTCACAAACGATCAGTTTCAAGATTGTCGACAGCGATGAGCCGGACATCTACAGCGTGGCCCAGAGCCGGTTTGTTGCGCCGATGAATCGTTGAGCCTTTAGAATGCGGCGCGGCCATTCGCGAGCAGGCTCGCTCCCACATTTGAAACGCATTCCAATGTGGGAGCGAGCCTGCTCGCGAATGGCCGCACCGCCGATCTCCCAGACTGACACCAACCCAGGCACCCGATGAAACGCTACGAAAAATTCGCCGATGACATCGCTGAACTGATCCGCTCCGGGGTGCTCGGCCCCGGCCAGCGCGTGCCGTCGGTGCGCTACGCCAGCCAGACTTACGGGGTCAGCCCATCCACGGTGTTCCAGGCCTATTACCTGCTGGAACGTCGCGGCCTGATCCGTGCCCGGCCGCGCTCCGGCTACTTCGTCAACACCCATGCACCGAGCCCATTCTCGGAGCCGGTGATCAGCAGTCAGGTCAACGAATCCACCGAAGTCGATGTCAGCGAACTGGTGTTCTCGGTCCTCGACTCGATCAAGGACCCGACCACCGTGCCGTTCGGCTCGGCGTTCCCCAGCCCGACGCTGTTCCCGCTGCAACGGCTGTCGCGCTCCCTGGCCAGTGCCGCCCGGGAAATGGACCCACGCATGGTGGTTACCGACATGTCGCCGGGCAACCCGCAACTGCGTCGGCAAATCGCCCTGCGCTACATGGTCGGCGGGCTGATGTTGCCGATGGAAGAACTGCTGATCACCAACGGCGCCCTCGAAGCGCTGAACCTGTGCCTGCAAGCCGTCACCGAACCCGGCGATCTGGTGGCCATCGAAGCCCCGGCGTTCTACGCCAGCCTGCAAGTACTGGAGCGCCTGAAGCTCAAAGCCGTGGAAATCCCGGTGCACCCGCGTGACGGCATTGACCTTGGCGTGCTCGCGCAAACCCTGGAGCGGCATCCGATCAAGGCCTGCTGGTGCATGACCAGTTTCCAGAACCCGATGGGCGCGACCATGCCGGAGGCGAAGAAACAGGAATTGGTGGAGTTGTTGCGCAGCCATCAGGTGCCGCTGATCGAGGACGATGTCTACGCCGAACTCTATTACGGCCAGCAATCGCCGAAACCGGCCAAGGCGTTCGACACCGAGGGGCTGGTGATGCACTGCGGCTCGTTCGCCAAAAGTCTGGCCCCCGGTTACCGCATCGGTTGGGTCGCCGCCGGGCGTTATGCGCAGAAAATCGAACGGCTGAAACTTATGACCTCGCTCTGCGCCTCGATGCCGGCCCAGGCCGCGATTGCCGACTACCTGCAACACGGCGGCTATGATCGCCACCTGCGCAAACTGCGCTACGCCCTGGAAGAACAGCAAAGCGCCATGCTCGCCGCCATCGCCCGCTACTTCCCTGCACAGACACGCGTCAGCCAGCCGGCCGGCGGCTATTTCCTGTGGCTGGAACTGCCGCCGCAGATGGATTCGCTGAAGTTGTTTCAGATGGCGCTGGCGCAAGGCATCAGCATCGCACCGGGGCCGATCTTTTCACCGACCCAGCGCTTCAGGAATTGCATTCGGTTGAATTACGGCAGCCCTTGGGATGAGGCGGCGGAAAAGGCGATGGAGACGTTGGGCAGGATCGTCAGGTCTTTCTGACAGTGCGATGGTGTCAGGGCTATCGCCTTCGCGAGCAAGCCCGCTCCCACAGGGATCGGTGTTGTTCACAAATTATGTGTTCACCCCAATCTACTGTGGGAGCGAGCCTGCTCGCGAAGAGGCCCGCTCCGGCAACGCAAACCTCAAGGACTAACGCCCACCCCCAAGATCAACGAAGGTCCCGGTCGCATAAGAAGCCTTATCCGATAACAACCAGACAATCGCCTCCGCCACTTCATCCGGCCGCCCGCCGCGGGCCATCGGAATCGCCGACTCCAGCTTGCTGACCCGATCCGGGTCTCCGCTCAACGCATGGAAATCGGTGTAGATGTAGCCAGGCCGGACTGCGTTGACGCGAATCCCCTCGCCCGCCACTTCTTTGGACAGCCCCAGGGTGAAGGTATCCAGCGCGCCTTTTGAGGCGGCGTAATCGACGTATTCGCTCGGCGCACCCAAGCGGGCCGCGACCGACGATACGTTAACGATGCTGCCACCCTGCCCGCCATGTTTGGGCGACATGCGCAGGATTGCGTGCTTGGCGCAGAGGATCGGCGCCAGGACGTTGGTCTTGAGGATTTTGAGAATACGGAATTCGGACATTTCGTCGACCCGGGACTTGTGCCCGACGGTGCCGGCGTTGTTTACCAGCGCGGTAACCCGCCCCAACTCGGTGTCGACGCGGTGGAACATGGCGATCACTTCGTCTTCGATGCTGACATCGGCTCGTATCGCTATGGCTTGCGCACCGAGGGCGCGGACTTGCTCCAGCACACTCTGGGCCGCGACTTCGTCAGCCAGGTAGTTGATACAGATCCGATAGCCTTGCTCGGCGGCCAATAATGCAGTCGCGGCGCCTATGCCACGGCTGCCTCCGGTGATGACGATGACTTTTTCCATGCTGACGTTCCCCCGTTTCAAGCTTAAGCAGTCGGGGGCAAGAATAACCGTCATTGATGGGTTTTGCATGGGCTCTGTGGTGTACGTGAGGACGCCTTCGCGGGCAAGCCTCGCTCCTACAGGGTCAGCGCATGCCTTGTAGGAGCGAGGCTTGCCCGCGAAGAACGATAACGCGGTCTGCCAGTCAACCCGCCGCCATTCGCTCGCCACGATGGATGTCGTGCATGAAGCGCTCCGCTGGCAGCGGATGCCCCAACAGATAGCCCTGCAGCGAATCACACCCCAGCTTGGTCAGGAAGTCTTGCTGCACTCCGGTCTCGACACCTTCCGCCACGATCCGCAAACCCAATGCCTGGCCGAGCGCTACGATGGCCGAAACAATCGCGGCGTCATCACTGTCATGCTCCAGATCCCGGACAAAACCACGGTCGATCTTCAGCTCATTGGCCGGCAGACGCTTGAGGTACATCAAGCTCGAATAACCGGTGCCGAAGTCATCGATGGACAAATCCACGCCCATGTCCGACAGCTCCTGCAGCACCGTCATGCTCGCATCGGCGTCGCTCATGGCGGTGGTTTCTGTAATTTCGAGGGTCAGGCTGTTGGCCGGCAAATGGTGCGTGGCCAACGCCTTGGCCACGCTCTGGACCAGGCCTACGTGGCAGAACTGCAACGCCGACAGGTTCACCGCAATACGCCAGTCGGTATAGCCGAGCACATACCATTCGCGCATCTGCCGGCAGGCTTCGTTCAACACCCACTCGCCAATCGGAATGATCAACCCGGTCTTTTCCGCGAGGTCGATGAACTTGTCCGGCAGCAACATGCCTTGGGTCGGGTGCACCCAGCGCAGCAACGCCTCGGCACCCACCGGGCGGCCATTGCTGGCGTCGAATTTAGGTTGGTAATACAGGCTGAACTGTTGCTGCTCAAGAGCGGCGCGCAAGTCTTGCAACAGTTGCAACTGTTTGCGGGCGTTGCTGTTCATCGAGGCGTCGAAGAAGCTGTGGCCGTTTTTCCCGGCGCCTTTGGCGTGGTACATCGCGGCGTCGGCGTTCATCAACAGCTCTTGCGCAGTCTGGCCGTTGCCCGGATACAGCGCGATGCCGACGCTGGCGGAAATCTGCAGGTCATGTTCGGCCACACGGAACGCGCGTGAGATCAGGCTGACCTGACGCGCCGCCAGGTTGAGGGCGTCATCGGGTTCGCTCAGGCGCACCAGCAACACAAATTCGTCACCACCGATACGCGCCAGGGTGTCCTGGCTGCGCAAGTCCTCGCGCAGTCGCAAGCCGACCTCACGCAACAACTGGTCGCCCATGTGGTGGCCGAAGGCATCGTTGACCGGTTTGAAGCCGTCCAGATCGATGAACATCAACGCAAAACAACCGCCCTGCTCTTGCACCTTGAACATGGCCAACTCGATGCGGTCGGCCAGCAACATGCGGTTCGGCAGGCCGGTCAGGGTGTCGTGCAGCGCCAGTTTGGTGAGTTCGCGATTGGCCTCGGTCAACGACCGCGCAAGATCAGCGGTGCGAGCCTCCAGGCGCGCGTCGAGAATCGAGGTCAACAAGGCAATGCTCAGCACCGCCAGCGTGGTGATCAACACCAGATTGTCCAGGCCCTTGCCGCTCAAGCCATCGAGGGCGGCACCACAGAAGCTGCCGTCCGGAAAACGCGCCGCCGCCATGCCGGTGTAATGCATGCCGACGATGGCGAAGCCCATGATTATCGCAGCACCGCCACGGAACAGACTGACATAAGGCGAATGCTGGCGCAGGCGGAAGGCGATCCACAACGCCGCTGCCGACGCACCGACGGAAATCAGCAACGACGCGCTAAACAACGTCGGGTCGTAATCGATCCCCGGCTGCATCAGCATGGCGGCCATGCCGGTGTAATGCATGGCGCTGATGCCGCTGCCCATGACCAGCGCACCAAATGCCAGTTGCCACAGCGGCAGCTTCGGCTGGCTGACCAGCCACAGGGCAAAGCCGCAGGACAGCATGGCGATTAACAGCGACAGCACGGTGAGGCTGAGGTCGTAACCCAGATCGATGGGTAATTTGAAGGCGAGCATGCCGATGAAATGCATCGACCAGACGCCAATGCCCATGGCAACCGCGCCGCCGGCGGTCCACAAATGAACGGCGCGGCCCTTGGTCGTGGCGATCCGGCCAGTCAGGTCCAGCGCGGTATAGGAAGCGAGAATCGCCACGCACAGCGAGATGAAAACCAGCGTGGGGGAAAAGGTGCCGATGAGCATGATATTTCTCGTGACCGCCCCACCGTACTGCGTCCGTTCTCGGGGGGCAAAGTCGGCGATTGTACTGATTGCGCGGAAGAACGCACTGACAAAATTATCAAATGGCCATCAACCCGATGAAACGCTTGTTTGACACCAAATCAACGTATCGCACGACCTCCCGAAAACTTGGCCCGAACCCGATTCAAAGGTCTGGCGCGGGTCCTGTAGGAGCTGGCGAAGCCTGCGATCTTTTGACTTTTGCTTTCAAGATCAAAAGATCGCAGGCTTCGCCAGCTCCTACGGAAGAGATAGCGTTAGGGTTATTTGTTATCGCTCATCTCAAGTTGCCCATCCCACCCGCCGCCCAACGCCGCAATCAACTGCACACTGGCAATCAACCGGGCCTGCAACACGTTCAACACGCTTTGTTCATTGCTTAGCGCGGTGGCTTGCACCACCACCACATCCAGATAGGCAATCAACCCGGCCTTGTACTGGTTCTCGGTCAGGCGTAAGGAATCCCGGGCGGCGTCCAGCGCTTCCTGGCGCACCGCTGCTTCGTTCTCATAGACCTTGAGCTGCACCAGGTAGTTTTCCACCTCGCGGAAACCATCGAGTACGGTCTGGCGGTACTTGGCCACGGTTTCATCGTAGAGCGCTTCGTTGCGATCGACTTCCGCCGAGCGTGCGCCACCGTCGAACAGTGGCAAATCGAGTTTCGGCCCCACCGACCAGAAGCGGTTCGGCAAGCTGATCAGGTTGCTCGACGTACTGCTGCTGTAGCCGCCACTCAGGCTCAGGCTCAAGTCCGGGTAGTACGCAGCTTTCGCCACGCCGATGTTGGCGTTGGCGGCAATCACCGAGCGCTCAGCGGAAGCGATATCTGGCCGGCGTTCGAGCAGTTGCGATGGCAGGCTCAGGGGAATCTGCGGCAGTTTCGGAATGTCCTGGGTTTCCGCCAGGTTGAACTCCGCCGGAGCCTTGCCGATCAGCACGGCAATCGCGTTTTCGAACTGTGCGCGTTGCCAGATCAGGTCCACCAGATCCGCCTGGGTGCTTTTCAGCTGCGCCTGGGCCTGGGCCACCGCGTCACGCCCGGAGACGCCGGCGCGGTACTGGTTCTGGGTCATTTGCAGGGAGCGTTCATACGCCGCGACTGTCGATTCCAGCAAGCGTTTCTGCTGATCGATCACCCGCAACTGCAAGTAGTTCTGCACCAATTCGGACTGCTGGCTCAGGCGCATGGCCGCCAGGTCGGCGAAGCTGGCCTGTGCGCTGGCGGTATCGGCTTCGAGGCCGCGACGCAGCTTGCCCCAGATGTCCGCTTCCCAACTGACACCCAACTGAGTGGTGTAGGTATTTCGAATACCGCTGGCCGAACTGCTCAGGCTTGAACTGCTGCTGCCGGCGCCCTGGCTGGAGCGGGTCTTGCCCGCGCTCAGGTCAACCGTGGGGTAAAACGCCGCACGGGCGCTTTCCACCAAGGCTTGCGACTGACGATACCGGGCGTCGGCCTGGGCCACGGTCTGGTTGGCGCTGTTGAGTTGCTCAATCAAGCCATTGAGCTGGCGGTCGCCGTACAACTCCCACCAGGCACCACGGGCCAGGGAATCGCTCGGGCTGGCCTGACGCCAGCCTTCGGCTTCCTTGTACTGCGCCGGCTCGGCGGTGGGCGGACGCTGATAGTCCGGGCCGACGGCGCAGGCGCTGAGCATCGCCACACACAGCGCCAGGCTCAACAGGCGCGAGCCCCGGGCCGTGGCAATCGGTGCTGCCAGAGTGATAAGCGAACGGTCAGTCATAGCGGAGTTTCCAGAGCTGCATCGGTACGTACCCCACGCCATTTATTGAAACGATGGCGCAGTTTGTCGAGATAGAGGTAAACCACCGGAGTGGTGTAAAGGGTCAGCACCTGGCTGAAAATCAACCCGCCGATGATGGTCAGGCCCAATGGCTGGCGCATTTCCGCGCCTTCGGCACGGCTGAGCAGCAGCGGCAGTGCGCCGAGGATCGCCGCCAGGGTGGTCATCAGGATTGGCCGCAGGCGTTGCAGACAGGCGCTGCGAATCGAATCCAGCGGCGTCATGCCCTGATGCCGCTCCAGCTGCAACGCCAGGTCGATCATCAGGATGGCGTTTTTCTTCACCACGCCGATCAACAGGAACAGCCCCAACAGCGAGATCAGACTGAACTCCCCGCCCAAGGCATAGATCGACAGCAACGCGCCAACCCCGGCAGACGGCAAGGTCGACAGAATGGTCAGCGGGTGAATGTAGCTTTCATACAGCACGCCCAACACCAGATACACCGCCACCAGCGCGCCGAGAATCATGAACGGCTGGCTCTTCTGGGTCGCGGCGAAAGCGTCGGCGGTGCCGGCCATTTTCACGATCACGTCTTCCGGCATGCCAAGCTTGGCAATCGCCCGCTCGATGGCCGCCGTGCCTTGCTCCACCGTGACGCCTTCGGCCATATCGAAGGAAATACTCTCGGAGGCGAACTGGCCTTCGTGGCTGACCCGATCATCTTCCAGGCTGTTTTCGTAGTGCGCGATGGTCGACAGCGGAATCCGCGCGCCGGTGGAAGTGATCACCTGCACCTGCTTCAGCGTAATCGGGTCCTGGGCGTATTTCGGATTGACCTCCATCACCACTTGATACTGGTTGAGGCTGTCGTAGATCGTCGAAATCTGCCGCTGGCTGTAGGCGTTGTTCAACACCGCCGTGACCATGTCCATGTCGACACCCAGGCGCTTGGCCTGGTCACGGTCGACAATCAGCGTCACCTGTTGCGCGCCACGTCCTTCACGGGCGTCAATCGCGGTGAGCTCTGGCAAGGCGCGCAGCGCGGTGACGACTTTCGGGTACCACTCGCGTAACGAGCCGAGGTCGGCGCTTTGCAGGATGTAGGAATACTGCGAAGTGGTCTGCTCACGACCGCCGCCGAATTGCAGGTCCTGGTCCGCCATCAACATCAGCTGTGCGCCGGCAACCTTGGGCATTTCCTTGCGCAGGCGTTCGATAACCTTTTGCGCCGAGATATTGCGTTCCTTGATCGGCTTCAAGCGCACCAGCATAAAGGCGTTGTTGGTGCCGTTGGTGCCGCCGATGAAGCCGGCCACGCTTTGCACTGCTTCGTCCTTGAGCACGGCGCGGCGGAAGATTTCCATCTTCGGCTGCATCACGCTGAATGACAGGCCATCGTCGCCACGCACGAAACCGATCAACTGGCCGGTGTCCTGCTGCGGCATGAAGGTTTTCGGCACTACCACGTACAGCGCGACGTTGACGCCAACGGTCACGATCAGGCTGAGCAACGTCAGTCGGCGGTGGCGCAGCACCCAGTCGAGGCTGGTGGCGTATTTGCCGACCATCCATTCGTTGGCGCTCTGGCTCCAGCGTTGCAAACGGTTTTCCTGCCCCGGCGTGTGCGGCTTGAGCCAACGGGCGCAGAGCATTGGCGTCAGGGTCAACGAGACGATCAGCGAGACGACGATGGACGCCGCCAGGGTGATGGAAAACTCACGGAACAGGCTTTCAATGATCCCGCCCATAAACAGGATCGACAGGAACACTGCCACCAGCGAGACGTTCATCGACAGCAAGGTGAAGCCGACTTCCTGGGCGCCGAGGTACGCAGCCTTCATCGGCGGCACGCCTTCGTCGATGTGCCGGGAAATGTTCTCCAGCACCACGATGGCGTCGTCCACCACCAGTCCGGTGGCGAGAATCAGCGCCATCAGCGACAGGTTGTTCAGGGAAAAGCCGTAGAGGTACATCACCGCAAAAGTGCCGACCAACGACACCGGCACCGCTAGCGTCGGAATCAGCGAGGCACGGAAGTTACCGAGAAACAGGAACACCACCAGAATCACCAGGGCCACGGCGATCAGCAGGGTCATTTCCGCTTCGTGCAACGTGGCCTTGATCACTGGCGAACGGTCCATGGCCAGGTTCAGTTTGACGCTGGCCGGCAACACCGCCTGCAACGCCGGCAACTGCGCCTTGATCTCGTTGACGGTCTCGATGATGTTGGCGCCGGCCTGACGGTTGATCACCAGCAACACCGCCGCGTCGTCGTTGAAGAAACCGCTGTTGTAGCGATCTTCGACGCCGTCGCTGACCGTCGCCACATCCTTCAGGCGCAACGCCGCACCGTTGTTGTAGTGGATGATCAGCGACTCGTAGTCCTTGGCCTTTTCCAGTTGATCGTTGGCCTGTACCTGCCACAAACGCTGGTCGTCCTCGACCGAGCCCTTCGGCCGGCGCACGTTGGCGTTGGCGATGGTGTTACGTACATCGTCCAGGGCCACGCCGTATTGGTTCAGCGCCTGAGGTTCGAGTTCGATGCGCACCGCCGGCAAGGAGCTGCCGCCGATCTGCACTTCACCCACACCCTGCACCTGGGACAGGCTCTGGGACAGGATCGTCGAGGCCAGATCGTAGAGCTGACCTTTTTCCAACACATCCGAGGTCAGCGACAACACCATGATCGGCGCTTGCGACGGGTTGACCTTCTTGTAGGTCGGCATGCTGCGCATCCCGCTCGGCAGCAGGTTGCGCGAGGCGTTGATCGCCGCTTGCACTTCCCGCGCCGCACCGTTGATGTCGCGGTCGAGGTCAAACTGCAAAATCACCCGGGTCGAGCCCTGGCTGGAGCGGCTGCTCATGGTGTTGACCCCGGCGATGGCGCCGAAGGAACGCTCCAGTGGCGTGGCCACAGTCGAAGCCATCACTTCCGGACTTGCACCGGGCAAACTGGCCTGGACCACAATCACCGGGAAATCCATCTGCGGCAGCGGCGACACCGGCAACAGGCCGAAGCTCACGCCGCCCAGCAGCATGATCGCCAGGCTCAGCAACATGGTCGCGACCGGGCGCTTGATGAAAGGTCCGGACAGGTTCATGGCTGTTCTACCGCTTCCACGGTTTCAGACTTGCGGCCCCAGCGCCGACCGAGACGATCGAAATACAGGTAGATCACCGGCGTGGTGAACAGCGTCAGCACCTGGCTGACGAGCAAGCCACCGACCATTACCAGACCCAAGGGTTGACGCAGTTCCGCGCCGGAACCGGTGGCCAGCATCAGTGGCACCGCGCCGAACAACGCGGCCAGGGTGGTCATCAGGATCGGCCGGAACCGCAGCAGCGCCGCTTGATAGATCGCCTGCTCAGGGGCCATGCCCTGGTTGCGCTCGGCGTCGAGGGCGAAGTCGATCATCATGATCGCGTTCTTCTTCACGATGCCGATCAGCAGGATGATGCCGATGATCGCGATCATCCCCAGGTCATTGCCGGTCAGCAGCAGCGCGAGCAAGGCGCCGACCGCCGCCGAGGGCAAGGTCGAGAGGATGGTGATCGGGTGAATGTAGCTCTCGTAGAGCACGCCAAGCACGATGTACATGGTCACCACCGCCGCGAGGATCAGCAGCAAGGTGCTCGACAACGAGGCCTGGAATGCTTCGGCCGCGCCCTGGAACTGGGTCTGCACGCCAATCGGCATGCCGATGTCTTTCTGCACCTGATCGATGACTTCGACCGCATGCCCCAGCGCCACGCCGGGCGCCAGGTTGAACGACATCATCACCGCCGGGAACTGACCGATGTGAGTTATCGCCAATTGCGTCTGGCGTTGCTCGACATGCGCGAGACTGGACAGGCGCACCTGACCGCCATCGGTGGTCTTGACGTGAATCTGGTTCAGCGCGTCCGGGCCGATCTTCTCGCCTGACTGCGATTGCAGAACCACGCGGTACTGGCTGGCCTGGGTGTAAATGGTGGAAATCTGCCGCTGGCCGAAGGCGTCATACAGCGCATCGGTGATGTTTGACACCGACACCCCGACCCGTGACGCGGCATCGCGGTCGATCACCAGATACACCTGCAAACCCTTGTCCTGCAAATCGCTGGCGACGTCGGTCAGTTCCGGACGCTGGGCCAGGGCCTCCACCAGACGCCCGCTCCACAGGCTGAGCAGTTCCGAATCCGGGGACGACATGCTGAATTGGTACTGCGTGCGGCTGACCCGGTCTTCGATGGTCAGGTCCTGCACCGGCTGCATGAACAGACGGATGCCGATCAGCTTGTCCACTTCCGGTTGCAGGCGCGCAATGATCTTGGTCGCGCTGAGATCGCGCGCACTGTGGGGCTTTAGGTTGATCAGCATGCGGCCGCTGTTCAGCGTCGAGTTGTCACCGTCCACGCCGATGTAGGACGACAGGCTTTCGACCGCCGGGTCGGCGAGAATCACTTTCGCCAGCTCCTGCTGACGTTCGCTCATCGCCGCAAAGGAAATCGACTGCGGCGCTTCGGAAATGCCCTGGATTACCCCGGTGTCCTGCACCGGGAAGAAGCCCTTGGGCACGACCATGTAGAGGAAAACCGTCAGCCCGAGAGTGGCGATGGCCACCAGCAAGGTCAGCGGCTGGTGCTTGAGCACCCACTGCAATTTGCGCCCATAGGCGGCGATCATCCAGTCGATGGTCGCGCCGCTGGCCCGGTAGAAACGCCCCTGCTCTTCTTCCTTGGGTTCACGCTTGAGCAACCGCGCGCACATCATCGGCGTCAGGGTCAGGGACACCACCAGGGAAATCAGGATCGCCACCGCCAGGGTGATGGCGAATTCTCGGAACAGGCGCCCTACTACGTCGGCCATGAACAGCAACGGAATCAGCACCGCGATCAGCGACAGGGTCAGGGAAATCAGGGTGAAGCCGATCTGCTTGGCGCCCTTGAGCGCTGCATTCAGCGGCGTGTCGCCCTCTTCGATAAACCTGGAAATGTTCTCCAGCATAACGATCGCATCGTCCACCACAAAACCGGTGGCGATGGTCAGCGCCATCAAGGTCAGGTTGTTGACCGAGAAGCCTGCGAGGTACATCACGCCGAACGTACCGATCAGCGACAACGGCACGGCGACCGATGGAATGATCGTCGCGCTGGCCCGGCGCAGGAAGAGGAACGTCACCATCACCACCAGTGCGATGGCGATCAGCAGTTCGTGTTGCACGTCGGTGACCGAAGCGCGGATGGTCTGGGTGCGGTCGGTGAGGACCGTGACGTCAAGACCGGCCGGCAGGTTGTCGGTGATGCTCGGCAACAGCGCCTTGATCCGGTCAACCACTTCGATGACGTTGGCGCCGGGCTGACGCTGGATGTTCAGCAAAACCGCCTGGTTTTCATTGGCCCATGCCGCCAGTCGCTCGTTTTCGGCACCGTCGACAATCTCGGCCACGTCCTTGAGCCGCAACGGCGCGCCGTTGGCGTAGGCAAGGATCAGGTTGGCGTAGTCCTTGGGCGAAGTCAGTTGATCGTTTGCATCCAGCATCGACACCCGGGTCGGGCCGTCGAAGTTGCCCTTGGGCTGGTTGACGTTGGACGCGCCGATCAAGGTGCGCACGTCCGACAGGTTCAAGCCATTCGCCGCCAGGGCCTCGGGGTTGACCTTGATGCGCACGGCCTGACGCTGGCCGCCGGCAATGCTGACCATGCCGACGCCGCTGATCTGGGCGATTTTCTGCGCCATGCGCGTATCGACCAAATCATTCAGTTTGGGCAGCAGCATGGTCTTGGAGGTGATGGCCAGGGTCAGCACCGGGGTGTCGGCCGGGTTGACCTTGTTGTACACCGGCGGTGCTGGCAGGTCCTTGGGCAGCAAATTGGTCGCGGCGTTGATTGCGGCTTGCACCTGCTGCTCGGCGACGTCCATGTTGATGTCGAGGCTGAACCGCAGGGTCAGCACCGAGGCGCCGCCGGAACTGGTGGACGCCATTTGCGTCAGGCCGGGCATTTGCCCGAACTGGCGCTCAAGCGGCGCGGTCACTGCACTGGTCATCACGTCCGGGCTGGCGCCGGGATACAGCGTCATGACGCGGATGGTCGGGTAATCGACCTGGGGCAATGCCGACACTGGCAGCAAGCGGTAGGCGATGATGCCGGCCAGGATAATGGCCAGCATGCTCAGGGTCGTGGCGACCGGGCGAAGGATGAACAGCCGCGAGATGTTCATGCGCCCTTCTTCACCTTGTCGTTGGCGGTCGCTTCAGTGGTTTTCGCCGCAGATTTGCCTTGCAGGTGTTCGGTCGGGGTGGTCGGCACATCCTGGCTGTCGTTGACCACTTCCACTTCGCTGCCTTCCTTCAGGCGGTCGGTGCCTTCCAGGACCACGCGATCACCGACGGCCAGGCCTTCGGTGATCACGGTGTTGTCGCCGTCACTGGCGCCGACTTTCAGTTGGCGAATCTTGACCTTGTTGTCCCCGTCCATGGCGTAGACGAAGGTGCCGTTGGTGCCGAACTGGATCGCCGCCGACGGTGCGAGCACCACACCTTTAAGGGTGTCGGCCAGCAGGTGCACGTTGACGAACTGATTCGGGAACAGGCTGAGGTCGCGGTTATCGTAGCGCGCCTTGAATTTCAGAGTGCCGGTGGTGACGTCGATCTGGTTGTCCAGGCTCTGCAACACGCCGCTGGCCTGCATTTTCATGTCGCCACGGTCCCAGGCTTCGACGGGCAGTTTGGCGCCGGTGTGATAGCGCGCCAGAACGGTGTCGAGGCTGTTTTCCGGCAGAGTGAAGACGACGCTGATCGGTTGGGTCTGGGTGATGATCGCCAGCGCGGTGGTGTCGTTGGCGGCGACGAGGTTGCCGACGTCGAGCTGGCGCAAACCGACGCGCCCGGTAATTGGCGCGCGGATCTTGGTGAATTCGAGATTGAGCTTGGCGTCATTGACCGCTGCCTGGTTGGTCTTGACCGTGCCCAAGTATTGGCCGACCAGCGCCTCGGCGGTATCGAGGGTCTGCTTGGCGATGCTGTCTTCTTTAAACAGGCCGCGATAACGCTCGACATCGACCTGGGCGTTTTTCAGCTGTGCCTGGTTTTGCAGCAAGGTACCTTCTGCCTGAAGCAAGGCGTTCTGGTAAGGACGCGGGTCGATCTCGGCCAACAGGTCGCCGGCCTTGACCATCTGCCCTTCCTCGAAGGCAATCTTCATCAACTCGCCCGCCACCCGACTGCGTACGTTGATGGTATTGAGCGCCGTGACCGTGCCCAGCGCCTTGTAATACAGCGGGAAGTCACCCTTGACCGCCGGAGCCACTCGCACCGGGATCGGCCCGGTCGCGCCGCCAAACCCAGGACGCATGCCCCCGGCCTTGCCCGTATGCCCGGCGACGGCTTTCGGCTTTTCGCCCGTTTTATGGTCAGTGCCAGCGGGCCAGAATTTCCAGCACACGGCAGCGACGACCAACAGGACAAGCAGGCCGAACAGCCAGCGACGGGGACTACGGGAGGAGGATTGCATTGAATGATCAACCATTGGGCGCGTGGGCTTCTTCTACGGGAGGCTGAACGATAAGCACTGGAGGACATTAAGCAAAGCGCCTTTACCGGCAATTTACCTTCGGCTTACGTAACAGGAGATTTATCTAAGACACTGAAGCACAAATGAAAACGGCCTAGCGAGTGCCAGGCCGTTAACAATTGTAAAAAGCGCTTACTTCAGAACAGCGAGTGCTGCTTCGTAGTTCGGCTCTTCTGCAATTTCTTTAACCAGTTCGCTGTGCAGCACGTTGTCGTTTTCATCCAGCACGACGACGGCACGGGCAGTCAGGCCTTTGAGCGGACCGTCAGCAATGGCCACGCCATAGTTTTCGATGAACTCGGCGCCACGCAGGGTCGACAGGTTCTGGACGTTTTCCAGGCCTTCGGCGCCGCAGAAGCGGGCTTGAGCGAACGGCAAGTCAGCGGAGATGCACAGCACGACAGTGTTGGCGACGTCATTGGCCTGGGCGTTGAACTTGCGAACCGAAGTCGCGCAGGTCGGGGTGTCGACGCTTGGGAAGATGTTCAGCACTTTGCGCTTGCCGGCGAAGCTCGCCAGGGTCACGTCCGACAGATTGCCGGCAACCAGGGAAAAGGCTGGCGCCTTGGAACCGGCTTGTGGCAGTTGGCCGTTGACTTGAACCGGGTTGCCTTTAAGAGTGACTTGAGCCATGAACGGAGTCCTTCTGATGGTGTTGTTGGAAATCTGAAGAGGCCGAAGTTAACCACGAAATGGCCCGACGACCTATGGCCAGATACAAATTGTGAAGTGTCGGCGCACAAATTGGATACAACTCGCACAAATGACACACAAAACCCTGTGGGAGCGAGCCTGCTCGCGAAGGCGAACTGTCAGCCACCATCACTGTTGAATGTAAAACCGCATTCGCGAGCAGGCTCGCTCCCACAGTGGACCGCGTGTACACCGTGCTATTTCAGCAAGCGCAACATATTGCGATGCCGCGCCTCGAAAATCCGCCGCATATAGGCATTGACCAGCAACCACTCCAGCGCCGCGCCGCCGATCGCCGCATACGTCACGCGATCGGTATATAGCGTACCGCCCTCTCCCGCCGCCACCCGGTGTTCATGACGAAAGGCAGCCATCGGCCCCTTGAGCATTTCGTCGATGAAATGCGTGTCGCTGACTTCACGAATCACCACCGTCCAGTTCGCCGGAATGACGTTGAACATCCAGTGCCGGAAACGGAACTGGCGACCGGCTTCGATACGCAGGTTATTGATGTCGATATCGCCCAGTGGCGTAACACGTTCGGGGAAGACCTTCGGGAAGTTGACGCCTTCCAGGCAGAAGTCCAGGACCTGCGCCGGTGTGCGGTCGGGGATCAGCGTTGTGAGTTCAAGAACGGGCATGAATGACGGCATTCCATTGGCCTGAGGCCGGCAGCCTACCACCCGATTCAACACCAACACATCCCCCGTAGGAGCTGCCGAAGGCTGCGATCTTTTGATCTTTTCGCAATCGCCCAGGATCACAGTCAAAAGATCGCAGCCTTCGGCAGCTCCTACAGGGGTAAGCCGGCGATCTTTTTTTGCTGCGTTGTCGATTCCGCGAACCACCATTCGACTAGGCAGTGAATCACTCACCTGCAGCGGAGATAAAACCATGCAATTCATGATCATTGTCAAAGCCAGCCCGGACTCAGAGGCCGGCGTAATGCCCACCGAAGAACTGCTGACCGCGATGGGCAACTACAACGAAGAACTGGCCAAGGCCGGCATCCTTCTTTCTTGCGACGGACTGCAACCGAGCAGCAAAGGCGCACGGGTGCGTTTCTCCGGCGAAAAACGCACGGTGATCGACGGGCCGTTTGCCGAGACCAAGGAGTTGATTGCCGGCTATTGGCTGTGGGAAGTGAAGTCGAAAGAAGAAGCCATCGAATGGGTCAAACGCTGCCCGAATCCGATGCCGGGGACGGAAGCCGAGATCGAGATTCGTCCGGTGTACGGGCCTGAAGATTTCGGTGCCGAGTTCACGCCTGAGTTGCGGGAGCAGGAAGAGCGGATACGCGCGCAGGCGAAGAAGCACTGAATGTTTTAGCAGGACTCCACAAGGGATCACCTTGTCAATTGTGCTAATCCCATGTGGGAGCGGGCTTGCTCGCGAAGGCGTCGTGTCAGTCAGCATCCCTGTCAACTGACACACCGCTTTCGCGAGCAAGCCCGCTCCCACAATGAATCTTCAGCGGACGCAATATTTGTGCCCTTCCCTCCCCGAAAAACCCGAATAAATGCTCACGCTCAGCCTCAAATCAGCGCCCCAACCACCTGATTCGCATTAACTTTTTAGTACACAGAAAAAACGCCGATTCGCGCACAAAACCAAAGAATTAATCCATTCGACTGGCTAACTCGTGGTTAGCTGCTAGCTTCAACTGACGTGTCCTACAGGCTTGATTAGGAAAGAGACTACGCAGTAAAGGCCAAGAATATGGCCAAGTTCGTCCACTGAGCCACCAAGGAACCGGGGAATCATGTCGAAAATTCAGGGAGCGCACGCCTGTTTGCTGGCGGCACTGTTGACGTCTGCGTTTTGTGCACACGCCGATAACGCCGAGGAAGCCAACAAAAGCAACAACCCGCTGAACCTGGCGCCGGGCGCCAATCTGCAGGACTACTACACCCCCAAGCTCTACGACACCAACGTCCACACCAATGACGCGTTGCTGCGTGGCACTTTGCCGGTGGCGCCCAACGACTTTATCGGCGTGCCGCAGTTACTCCGCGCGACGTTGCCGATCAGCACCCGCCCCGACCCGCACAACGGTTACAGCACCGGTATCGGTGACCTGAACCTGTTCGATATTTTCCTGCTCAAGACCGACGGCATTCAGCTCGGCATCGGCCCGCAGATCACCGCGCCTACTGCCGAGCAGGATGAGTTGGGTACCGGCAAGTGGCAGGCCGGCCTGGCCGCCATTGCCATCGATTCTTCGCCGCGTGGCCTGTTGGGCGCGCTGGTGCAATACCAGAGTTCGTTCGCCGGCGACCATGATCGCGCCCACGTCGAAACCGCGACGATGCAACCCTTCATCATTCATAACCTGGCCAAAGGCTGGTACCTGCGCTCGACCGGCACCTGGACCTTCGACCTGAAGAATGACACCCATTACATCCCCATCGGTTTCGGTGGCGGCAAGGTCTGGAAGTCCGGGACCAACGTTTTCAACGCCTTCGTTGAACCGCAGTGGACCGTGGAACGCAAAGGCGATGGCCTGCCGCAGTTCACGCTGTTCGCCGGGATCAACGTCACTTTCGGCAAATAGGGACACTCTTATGAACATTGCACTGCGTGCCGCCGGTTTCAGCATCATGGCGACATTCGTCAGTTGCGGCGTGGGCGCGCAAGCGCAAGCCCAGGACCTCGACACCCGAATTGGCAAAGTCGCCATGGAAGGTGAACTGCCGGCCCATGAGTCCATCCCCAAGCTGTACGCCGAACTGGATTTCCAGCAAGCAACCCAGAGTTATTTGTGGGCCTTGCCGCTGGTGTCTTACGCCCAGTGGCAGGAAGAATTTCGCGACAAGCTCGGCGCCCACAGCGGCGACTTGATGGTGCTCAACAGTTACGAAGACAAGCTCGGCGTGATCACCGCCAACGCCACCACACCGTACATCCTCGGCTTCGTCGACCTGAATGAAACCGGGCCGCTGGTCATCGAACTGCCACCCGGCCCGACTGCCGGCGGCATCGGTGATTTCTGGCAGCGGGCGATCATCGACATGGGCCAGACCGGCCCGGACAAAGGCAAGGGTGGCAAGTACCTGGTGCTGCCACCGGGTGCCGAACCACCGGCCGACGCTGGCAAGTATTACCTGGCCAAGTCGGAAACCATGAACGTGCTGGTGGGCTTTCGCGTCCTCGATCCAGACCCGGCCAAGGGCAAGGCGCTGGTCGAGCAATTCAAGATGTACCCCTACGCCAAGCGCGCCGAGCCGAGCAAAACCAGACTGCTATCCCCCGGCGGCAAAGCCTGGTCCGGCACCCAGCCGCGTGGCCTGGCGTACTGGGAGCGGCTGCACCAGATCATCCAGAAAGAACCGGTCAACGAACGCGACCGTTTCTACATGGCAATGCTCGCCAGCCTGGGCATCGAAAAGGACAGACCGTTCAACCCCAACGACAAGCAACGTGCGGCACTGGAACAAGGCGCTCAGGTCGGTGAGCTGATCGCCAAAGCGAACACCTTCGCCAAGCGCTTCCCGGATGCGCAGTATTGGAAAGACCGGCAGTGGGACACCGTGCTGAATATCGCCGAGCCGTCCCAGCGGGTCGCTTATTACGACCAGTTGTGGGAACGCAGCGCCTGGTTTTACGAGGCGGTGACCAACACCAAAGGCATGGTTTCGAAAACCCCGGGGCTGGGCCAGACCTACCTCGGCGCCTATACCGACGCCAAGGGCAACTGGCTCGACGGCGGCAAGAGCTATCGCCTGCACGTCGGCACCAACCCGCCGGCCAAGCAGTTCTGGTCGATGACTGTGTACGACATCGACAGCCGTTGCCTGATCGACAACCCGCAGCGCAAGGCCGATCTGTCGTCCCGCCAGGACCTGAAAAAGAACGCCGACGGCTCGGTGGACCTGTACTTCGGCCCGACGGCGCCCAAGGGGTTTGAGAACAACTGGGTGCAAACGGTGCCGGGCAAGCACTGGTTCAGTTACTTCCGTTTGTATGCGCCGACCGAGGCCTATTTCGACAAAAGCTGGAAGCTTGATGACATTGCGGTGGTGGAGTGACCACTGATGCGGGACATCACCCAAAAACCTGTGTGAGCGGGCTTGCTCGCGAAAGCGGTGGGTCAGTCAACACTGCCTTTGAATGTGCCGGCCTCTTCGCGAGCAAGCCCGCTCCCACAGGATTTGTGCAGCATTCAACACAAAGGACACCCTATGCGCATTAAGAAAGCCCCCCGCCTGATGCTCGCCAGCCTTTCGCTCCTGCTGAGTTGCAGCGCCTGGGCCGATTTCACCGCCACCCCGGAGGAAGCCCGGGGCATTGCCAAGGAAGCCTACCTCTACGGTTTCCCGGTGGTGGAGATGTACAAGACGCTCTACACCCAGGCCGTGGACAAGGCCGGTTCGAACTTCAAGGCGCCGTTCAACAAGATCGGCAACACCGCCAAGGTCTTCACCCCGGCGGACACCGCGTTTGTCACGCCGAATTCCGACACGCCCTACTCCTTCGTCTGGATGGACCTGCGCGCCGAACCGGTGGTGCTGACCCTGCCGCCGATTGCGGAAAACCGTTACTACTCGGTGCAGTTGATCGATCTCTACACGCAGAACTTCGCCTACCTGGGCACCCGCAGCACCGGCAACAAGGGCGGCACTTACATGATTGCCGGCCCGGACTGGCAGGGCCAACAGCCGGTGAATATCGACCGTCTGGTGCGCAGCGAAAGCAACATCGCCTACGCGTTGTACCGCACGCAGTTGTTCGACAATGCTGACCTGGCCAAGGTCAAGCTGATCCAGAACGCCTACAAGGTCCAGACCCTCAGCCAACACCTCAAGCAACCGGCGCCAGCCGCCGCGCCAAAGGTCGATTGGCCGAAGCCGACCGCCGACATGAGCGACACCCCGGACCTGTTCCGCTACCTGAATTTCATGCTCGGTTTCGCCCCGCCGCAGGACGTGGAAAAAGACCTGCTGGCGCGCTTCGCCAAGATCGGCATCGTCGGCGGCCAGCCGTTCAAGCTCACCACCCTTACCGCAGACCAACGCAAAGCGCTGGAGGACGGCATCGCGGACGCCAAAGCCGAATTCGCCCAGTTCAAGAAAGACAAGGTCGACACCCACCAGGTCACCAGCGGTGATTTCTTCGGCACCCGCGATCACCTGAAGGGTAACTACCTGTATCGCTACGCCGGCGCCAACATGGGGATCTTCGGCAACTCCGCCGAAGAGGCGAATTACATCGGCTACTTCGTCGACAACCAGGGCAAACCGGTCAACGGTGCGCGCCACAGCTACACCCTGCACTTCAACAAAGACGAACTGCCGCCGGCCGACGCCTTCTGGTCGCTGACCATGTACGACGGCAAGACCAAGTTGCTGGTGGCCAATCACATGAAACGCTACCTGATCAACTCGCGGATGTTGCCCAAGCTCAAGCGCGACGCCGACGGTGGCCTGACCCTCTACGTGCAGCATTCGGAGCCGGTGGGCGACAAGAAACACAACTGGCTGCCAGCGCCCCACGGGCCGTTTTATGCCGTGCTGCGGGTCTACCTGCCGAAGCCGGAAATGGTCAGCGGCCAGTGGCAGATCCCGTTGCTGACGCCGATTGGCCAGTAAGCCGTAACCCGTCATACAGAACTTTGCAGGAGCACACGCATGCGTTTGAACACATCAAGGATGACGGCACTGACGTTGGCCATGACCCCACTGCTGAGCCAGGCCGATAACGCCCGTGACTGGCAGAACCTGCCGACCGACCTGAACATGGTGTTCGGTTATTACAACCGCATCGACACCAACACGCCGATCGACACTGCACTGCCGATCGATGGCCTGTCCCTGAACGCTGACCTGTACATCGCCCGTTATGCCCGCTCGTTCGCGGTGGACGGGCGCAACAGCGCGATCCAGATCCTGCAACCCTACGCCGACATTTCCGCGTCGTTCGACAACGCGCAGTTTTTCGACGGCACCAAGCACAACGGCGGCATGGCCGACACCCAATTCGTGCTGGTGCACAACCTGTTCGGCGGCCCGGCGCTGACCAAGGAAGAGTTCGCCAACTGGACCCCGGAAACCTTCCTCACCGGCGCCATCTGGATCACCGCGCCCACCGGGGATTACGACAAGGATCGGATCATCAACATCGGCTCCAACCGCTGGGCGTTCAAACCGGAAATCGCCTTCGGCACGCCCATCGGCCCGACCTGGCTCGAGTTCAACACCTACGTGTCGATGTACGGTGACAACAACGACTATCACGGTGACGGCAAGCTCGAGCAAAAGCCGCTCTACGCCATCGAAACTCACTACAGCTACACCATCAACCGTGCATTGTGGGCGTCCCTGGATGCCACCTATAACCGTGGCGGCGAAACCAAAATCAATGGCGACTGGCAGGACAACAAACAGGAAAACGGCCTGTTCGGCGCCAGTGTCGGCTTCATGCTGTCGCCGCAGTTTGGCGGGCTGATCGCCTACTCGGACACGGTGTCGGAGCGTACCGGCTCGCCGGACGTGAACACTTGGACCTTGCGCCTGCAATACGCCTGGTAACGGAGGCTGATCGATGATCACGGCATGGATGCGCACAAATCTGACCCTCTGCGGGGCAATGCTCAGCGGCATGGCCTGTGCCGCCGGCAACTTGCCGGTCCTCGGCAGCACTCCCGCGCAATCGGTCGGCAAGGGCGATCCGGAAACCTGTCATCGATTGCAGCAAGATTTCGACATCGACCTGAAAAAAGTCGTGGCCGCCGGCTGCGATCCGTCCACCGAGCAAATCGCCAAGTTGATGGACAACCCGGTGGGCAACCTTGTGCTGCTGTTCAACCAATACGACTACACCGCGCTCAAGGGTCCGCACAGCAACGGCACGCGGATGCTCGGCAAATACAGCTTCATGCCGACCTTCCCGATTTCCATCGGCGAAGACTGGAACCTGATCAACCGTCTGCCCATCAGCTATGTCAGCGCCCCGGTCAACCACAAGGCCGGCAACCTGATCGGCATGGGCCCGAATGAGTTGCTGCATGATCGCGGCGACTTCACCTCCGTGGTGCAGGACCCGTTCGACCGCACCAGCGGTTTCGGCGACCTGGCGTATGTCGGGGTGTTCTCGCCCAAGGAGCCGATCCGCTTCGCCGGGGGCGGCAAAATGGTCTGGGGTTTCGGCCCGACCGCGATGTTCCCCACCGCCGAATACGACGTGCTCGGCACCGGCAAATACTCCCTAGGCCCGGCGTTCGTCGCTGCGTACCTGGGCGAAGACTGGACCCCTCGGCCTGTTCCCGCAGCACTGGTGGTCGGTGGCGGGCGACAGCAAGCGCAAGGACGTGAGCCTGACCAACATCCAGTATTTCATCCAGCGCACCATCCCCGGCCCGGAGCAATGGCGGGTCGGCATGACGCCGAACGTCACGGTCAACTGGAAGGCTGAGGGCGGCAACAAAGTCACCTTCCCTATCGGCATCGGCGCCGGGCGAATCTTCAACTTCGGCAAGTTGCCGGTGCGGATTTCCGGCGAGATTCAGTATTCGGCGATTCACCCGGAAGACCTGATCAGCAGCCGCTGGAATTTCCGTTTGTCCTTCATCCCGGTCATTCCGACCTTTATGTTTTGAGCCTGCATTTGAGAAAGGGAATGCCCATGACCGCACTCAACGATCTAAACGCCCTGCAAGCCAGCATTGCCGAATCCGTACTCGGCCAGGATCAAGTCATCCGGCAGATTCTGCTCGGTCTGTTGGCCAACGGCCATTTACTTCTGGAAAGCCTGCCCGGCCTGGCCAAGACCCGCACAGTCAAGGCTTTGGCCAAGCACCTGGACGCAAAGATGAGCCGCATCCAGTTCACCCCGGACTTGCTGCCGTCGGACATCACCGGCGCCGAGGTGTTGCATCAGGTCGAAGGCAAGAATGAAATCCGCTTCCAGCCCGGGCCGCTGTTCGGCAACCTGATCCTGGCCGATGAAATCAACCGCGCCCCGGCCAAGGTCCAGGCCGCGTTGCTCGAAGCCATGGAAGAACGGCAAATCACCGTGGCCGGCAACAGCCATGTGTTGCCAGAACTGTTCATCGTGGTCGCGACCCAAAACCCCATCGAGCAGGAAGGCACTTATCCGCTGCCGGAAGCGCAGATGGACCGCTTCCTGATGAAAGTGTTGCTGGATTACCCGAGCGCGGAAAACGAAAGCCAGGTGCTGCGTCTGTTGCGCGAGGAAGAGTTTGCCTTGGGTGCCAAAACCGCGCCGGTGCCGGGGTTTGCGCTGTCGCAGGAGGTGATCTTTGCTGCACGCCGTGAGGTCAGCGGCATTCATGTGTCCCCGGCCATCGACACGTACTTGGTCGACCTGATCAACGCCACGCGCCACCCGGCAGATTACGATGCCGACCTCGGCCGCTGGATTTCCATCGGCGCCAGCCCACGAGGCGGCATCGGCCTGGACCGTTGCGCCCGCGCCGATGCGTGGTTGCAGGGGCAGGATTTCGTCTCGCCGGACAACGTGCGCGCCGTAGTGCATCCGGTGCTGCGCCATCGCCTGCAATTGAGCTATGACGCGGTGGCTGACGGTGTGACAGCGGATCAAGTGCTCGACCGTTTGCTCGACAAAGTGGCGATTCCTGCATGAATGTCGACGGTCTGGTCTATGTCTCTCTCGCGCAATTGATGGCGCTGGAGTTCAAGGCCCGTGACCTGAGTTTCCTTGCGCGCCAGCCTCAGGGCAGCATCCTCGCCGGCAACCATGCCTCGCGGTTGCGTGGCCGTGGCCTGAATTTCGATGAGCTGCGCCGCTACCAGCCGGGGGACGACTTGCGCCATCTGGATTGGCGTGCGTCCCTGCGCACCGGCAAACCGGTGGTGCGCACCTTCACCGAAGAGCGTGATCGCCCGGCGTTGATTCTGGTGGACCAGCGCATGTCGATGTTCTTCGGCTCGCAGCGCAGCTTCAAATCCGCTATCGCCGCTGAGCTCGGCGCGTTGGCGGCGTGGATGGTGTTTAACGCCGGAGATCGGGTCGGTGGGCTGGTGTTCAACGACCAACGCATCGACAGCATCGCCCCGCTACGCAGCCGCAAACGGCTTGAAGCGCTGTGCAGCCGCATTGCCCAGCAGAATCAGGAACTCAACGCCGCTAACCCGGACGCCGAAGATGAAGACCAACTCGACAAGGTCTTGCAGCATTGCCTGGCGGTGGCCGGGCACGATCATTTGATCTGCATCGTCAGCGACTTTGCCGGGGCTGGCGAACGCACCTTGAAACTGATGCGGCAACTGGCCGCGCACAACGACGTGATCGCCATGCAGGTCTTCGACCCGTTGGCCTTGAACCTGCCGAAGAACGGGCGATTGCTGGTGACCCAGGGCCAGTTGCAAGTCGAACTGGCGGTGGAACAGCGCCGGGTGCATGAGCCATTGGTGGATTTCCTCAGTGGCCGGCTCAAGGATGTCGCCACGCTGCTGCGCCGCAGCCAAGTGCCGCTGATGATGTTCAGCACAGCCACCGAGGCGCATGAACAATTGTGGGTTGAACTGGGCAAGCTCAGCGGTGGCCGGCGATGAACCCGAATATCCCGAGCATCGAACAACTCAAGGAGTTGGGATTGCCCGCGCCGGTCAGCTATGCGCCACAGACCTGGGGTTGGTGGGTGTTGCTGGGGTTGTTGGTACTCGCGGTGCTGCTGGTGAGTGTGCGCAAGGTGTGGCAATGGCGGCGGGATCGGTATCGGCGGGAAGCGTTGGTGCGGTTGGCGGAGTTGCAGCGGCGCAGTGATGATTTGAGTGCGCTGCGCGAGCTCCCGGAATTGCTCAAGCGAGTGGCCATATCCATGCCCATTTCAGGTTGGAAACCCCATCCTGTGGGAGCGGGCTTGCTCGCGAAGGCGCCGGGTCAGTCGACATCAATGTTGAATGTAATGGCCCCTTCGCGAGCAAGCCCGCTCCCACAGGGGGTTGGTGCGCTGTCTGGTGGAGAGTGGCAAGCCTTTCTGGAGGCGCACAGCGCGAAGCCTTTACCCGCAGACTTCAGCCAACACCTCGCCCAACTGGCCTACGCCCCGGACGCCACCCTGCGCGCCCTGCCCGCCGAACACCGCCAGCAGCTGTTCGACACCTGCAAACTCTGGGTGGAGCATCATCATGTGGCAGCTTGATTACCCCTGGCTGTTAGTGCTGCTGCCGTTGCCGTGGTTCGGTTATCGCTACCTGCCTGCGTATCGCGAGGCTCGTAGCGCGGTGCGCGTGCCGTTTTTCAGTGCAATGAGCCGCGCGGTCGGCCAAGCCCCGAGTGCGCCGGGTAGCCGCAGTAACGTCTGGCAATTGCTGCTTAACCTGGTGGTCTGGACATTACTGCTAGTGGCAGCGGCGCGGCCGGTCTACGTGGAAAAACCCATCGAGCGCCAGCAACCGGTACGCGACCTGATGCTCGCCATCGACATTTCCCAATCCATGGAAACCGCCGATTTCACCGACGCCAACGGCCAGAAAATCAATCGCCTCGCTGCCGTTAAAGAAGTCGTCCACGGCTTTATCGACAAGCGCAAAGAGGATCGCCTGGGCCTGATCGTGTTCGGCAGCGGCGCCTACCCGCAAGCGCCGCTGACCCTCGATCACGCCAGCCTGTCGCTGCTGCTCGACGACACCGGCATCGGCATGGCCGGCCCCAACACCGCGATTGGCGATGCCATCGGCCTGAGCCTGAAACTGCTGGATCAGGCCCACGAACAAGAGAAAGTGCTGATCCTGCTCACCGACGGCAACGACACCAGCAGCGTCATCACCCCGGACCACGCAGCGACCATGGCGGCGGCCAAAGGCGTGGTGATTCACACCATCGGCATCGGCGACCCGACCGCTGAAGGCGAAGCCAAGGTCAACCTGCAAGGCTTGCAGCAAATCGCCGAGGCCACGGGCGGTAAATTCTTCCGTGCCGAAGATCGCACGGCGCTGGATCAGGTCTACAGCACCCTCGACAAACTCACCCCGCATCAGGTGAAAACCCTCAGCCATCAACCAAAACGGGATCTGTTCTGGTGGCCGTTGGGCGCCGCCATCGGCTTGCTTGCGCTCTATCACCTGGGCGCCCTGCTGCGTCCGCGCCTGTCGATTGCCCGCCAGCGGCAGGAGGCCTGAGATGGAGATCAATCTCAGCGACTTCCACTTCCTGCGCCCACTCTGGCTATTGCTGGTGCCGTTCGGTGCGTTGCTGCCGTTGCTGTGGCGCCGCAGTCATGACTTGCAACGCCGCATGCGCGGCAATATCGCCGAGCACTTGTTGCCGCACCTGTTGATCACGCCACAAGACCAACAGCGACTGCGTCCGGTGCATCTGGTCTGCGCGCTGTTGCTCCTCGGTGCACTTGCCGCTGCAGGGCCGACCTGGGAACAGGATCGCCCGGACTTCCTGGAAAACCGCGCACCGTTGATCATCGCCATCGACCTGTCGCCGTCGATGGACGCCAGCGACGTGCCACCGAGTCGCCTCGAAGCGGCCAAACACAAACTCCACGACCTGATCCAGCGCCGTGTAGGTGCGCGCACAGGTTTGATCGCGTATGCCGGCAGCGCGCATCTGGTGTTGCCGCCGACGGACGACCCTGCGTTGCTCGATACCTTTATCCAGGCCTTGAGTACTGACCTGATCGGCAAATCCGGAAAAGACGTCGGTGCGGTGATCGAGCAAGCCAAGCGTCTGCTTGTCGCCGAGAAAACTCCGGGCACGTTATTGCTGGTTACCGATGGCGCCGACACCACGCAGCTGAGCGGCCTCGACAAACAACTCGATAACAGCCAATTGCAAGTGCTGATCCTCGCCGTGGGCAGTGAAGACGGCGGGATCGTCCACGACGCCAACAGCCAGCCGCGCACCGACAGCAACGGTCGCCCGGTGCTCGGCAGTTTCGATCAGGCCGCGCTCAAGCAACTGGCTTCCGCGCTCGACGCACCGCTGGGCAGCCTGACCCTGAATAACGACGATCTGGACTGGGTTGAGTTGCACGCCCAGCAGCATTTCCAGAGTGCCAGCGATGAACAACGGGAACTGCACTGGAAAGACGCCGGTTACTGGCTGTGCTGGCCGTTGCTGCTGATCGCGTTCTTCAGCGTGCGCAAGGGCTGGAGCCTGAACTGGATGGCCGGTGTGCTGCTGGCGTTGGGCATTGGCCTGCAACCGAGCACAGCCGAAGCCAACGCCCTGACCGACGCGTTTTTCACCAGGGATCAGCAAGGTCGCTGGGCCTTCGAGCATGAGCATCTGCCCCAGGCTGCAGCGCTGTTTGTCGACCCGTACTGGAAAGGCATCGCCGCTTATCACGCGGCTGATTACGACCTGGCGCTGGCAAGTTTTGCGCGACTGGAAACGCCCGAGGCGTATTTCTACCTGGGCAATATTTACGTGAAGCGTTTCAAGTTCGATCAGGCGATTGCGGCGTATACCCAGGCGTTGAAACTGCAGCCGCAGTTCCCGGAAGCCGCGGCCAATCTGGCGTTGGCGATTGCCTTGCAGAAAGACACTGACAGCGCCGAGCAGAACGCACCAGAGACCAAGCCGGACGAGATCAAAATGGACAAGGCACCGGGCAAGGGCCAGAGCAAAGCGGTGCAGACCGAGCAGGCGGCGTCGGATGCGTTGTGGTTGCAAAACCTCAGTACGTCGCCGGCGAAGTTCTTGAAGCAGAAGTTTAGTTTGCAGGATCAGGTGGGGGGTAAGCCATGATCGACAGTCTGGTGGACCGCGTCGTGGCCTTCGCGAGCAAGCCCGCTCCCACAGGGGATTTGCAGTGCACACAGGTCCAGTGTGGGAGCGGGCTTGCTCGCGAAGAGGCCCGCCCAGTCACCAAAAAACTTTGCACCCTACTCCTCTGCCTGCTCAGCACCCAAACCCTGGCCGCCGAACTCCAGATCCAGTCCCGCCTGCAACCCACCGACTCAATCATGGTCGGCAGCCTGGTCGAACTGCAACTCGACGTGCTCACCGACACCTGGTTCACCGACGCCCCGACCCTGCCTGACCTCAAGCTCAACGGCGCACTGGTCATGCCGCCCAATGGCCACGCCCAGCACCTGAACCAGACCATCGACGGCAAATCCTTCAGCGGCATGCGCTACAGCTACCTGATCACGCCGAACCTGGCCCAGGGTTTCGACATCCCGGTGCTGACCGTACGTGCCACGCCCGCCCAGGCCAGCACCGAGCTCAGCGCCCAGAGTCAGCCACTGCACTTCAGCGCCGCGCAACCGCCAGGGTTCAGCGCCGGTGAAGCGGTGCTAGTGGCCAGCGGATTACGCTTCACGCAAAAAACCATCAACTCAGCGACACCGTTGAAGGTCGGCGACAGCCTCACGCGACAACTCACGCTGCAAGCCGACGGTGCGCTGGCGATGGCGCTACCGGTGCCAACATTGGCCGACGCCCCAGGTTTGAGCCGTTACCCGAAAGCCCCGCAGGTCAGCGCCATGGACGACGGTCGCGGCAACTTCAATGGCGGCCAGCGTATCGATACCGCCACTTACCGCATCGACACCGAAGGCAGCCACACCCTGCCCGCCATCGAGGTGAAATGGTGGGACAGCGGCAGCCAGCAAACCCGCACCGCCCAAGTGCCGGCCGTTACCTTTGAAGCGACGGCCAACAGCGCTTATCGACCAGTGTTTTCCATCAGCGAAGACCTGAAAAAGCTCGGCCAGCAAAGCCATGTGCATCTCTCCGGACATTGGCTGGGCTGGCTGGCAATCCTCGTGATTGTCGCCCTGCTCGGCTACTTCGCCCGTCCGCTCATCCATCGTGCAAGGCTCGGCTGGCAGACTCTACGCCAAGCCCGGCACACAGCGTGGCTGCAATCGGCGGACTGCGCCTGGCAACAGATTCCAGCGCAAATCGAAGGCCGACCGGCGCAACTGAGCGCCCTGTACTTGTGGGTCCGCCGCGGTGGCAAAGGCCTGAAACTGACCAACCTCGGACCACGCCTGCAAACCCTGCTGCGCGCCTGTTACGGCCGCACACCGACCGAAGATCAGGCGCTGCGCCAACTCCAGCAATCCTTGGCTACGCTGCATAGTCAGGCCGAGCATCACCGGCCCCCGGCGCCTCCCGCGTTACGGCCACTCAACCCCGTCCACGAGAAGGAGTTCCCATGACGAACCCGTTATCGATCCGCCACCGCTACGGGCTGACCCTGCTGCTGACCTTGGCCCTGCCATTGCTGGCCCAGGCCAACGAACCGCTGCCTTCGTGGAACGACGGCCCGGCGAAAAAAAGCATCATCGAATTCGTCCAGGCCGTTACCGACCAGACCAGCAAGGACTTCGTCAAACCCGCTGAACGCATCGCCGTGTTCGACAACGACGGCACCCTGTGGAGCGAGCAACCGGCGTATTTCGAGTTGCTGTTCGCCTTCGACGAGGTCAAGCGCACCGCGCCGCAGCACCCGGAATGGAAAACCACCCAGCCCTTTAAAGCGGTGCTGGAAAACGATCACCAGGCGTTGGCCGCCTCGGGCATGGAGGGCATCCTGAAAATCTTCGGCGCCACCCACACCGGCATGACCACCGAAGCCTTCGATGACTACGCCAAGACCTGGCTCAGTCAGGCCAAACATCCGAAGACCGGCAAGCCCTACACCGAGATGATCTTCCAGCCGATGCTGGAAATGCTCGACTACCTGCGCAGCCAGGATTTCAAAACCTACATCGTCTCCGGCGGCGACACCGCGTTCATGCGTGCGTTTGCCGAGAAGGTCTACGGCATCCCGCCGGAGCAAGTGATCGGCACCACGTTCGTCACCGCGTTCCAGTTCAAGGACGGCAAGGCGTCGATCGTGCGCACGCAGAAACTGGCGCACAACGACGACGGCCCGGGCAAACCGGAAAGCATCGATGCGGTGATCGGTCGGCGACCGATCCTGGCCTTCGGCAACTCTGACGGTGACCTGCAAATGCTCCAGTGGACCGCCGCCGGCAGCGGTAAACGTTTCATGGGCCTGGTGCACCACACCGACGCCAAACGCGAGTGGGCCTATGACCGCCAATCCTCGGTCGGCAAGCTGGACAAGGCGCTGGACGAAGCAAAATCCCGTGGCTGGACTATCGTGGACATGGCCGCCGAATGGCGCCGGGTCTACCCGTTCGAGTCCGCCACACCCGAGCAAGTGCAATAACAAAAGCGTTACGCAGGACCGCAAAAAACGTATGTCGCCTTGAGGCGACGCAAGTGAGCAAAAGGAGCAAGTCAGATGACTCGCATACGCAAGTGGCTACCGAAACTCGCCCTGGTGGCAGCCTCGGTCATGGCGATTTCGGCAACTGCCGGGGCCGCTGAAAAACCCAACATTCTCGTGATCTTCGGCGACGACATCGGCCAGACCAACATCAGCGCCTATTCCATGGGCGTGGTCGGGTACAAGACTCCAAACATCGACCGGATTGCCAAGGAAGGCATGATGTTCACCGACTACTACGCGGAGAACAGCTGCACCGCCGGACGGTCATCCTTCATCACCGGCCAGACGCCACTGCGTACCGGCCTGTCGAAAGTCGGCATTCCGGGTGCCCCGGTCGGCCTGCAAAAACGTGACATCACCATCGCCCAGGCGCTTAAAGGCCTTGGCTATTCCACCGGCCAGTTCGGCAAGAACCACTTGGGCGACCGGGATGAATACCTGCCGACCAATCACGGTTTCGACGAGTTCTTCGGCAACCTGTACCACCTCAACGCCGAAGAAGAACCCGAACGCCCGTACTGGCCCAAGGACGACCCTGAGTTCGTCAAGTCCAACACCCCGCGCGGCGTGATCCACAGCTTCGCCGATGGCAAGATCGAAGACACCGGTGCGCTGACCACCAAGCGCATGGAAACCATCGACGACGAAACCACTGCCGCCGCACAAGCGTTCATCGAGAAACAGGCCAAGGCGGACAAGCCGTTCTTTGTCTGGATGAACACCACGCGCATGCACGTGTTCACCCACGTACGCGATTCGATGAAGGGCCAGAGCGGCATGCCCGGCAACGAATACGCGGACGGCATGCTTGAGCATGACGGCGACGTCGGCAAACTGCTGAAAACCCTCGACGACCTGAAAATCGCCGACAACACCATCGTCGTCTACACCACCGACAACGGCCCGAATCAGTTCTCCTGGCCGGACGCGGCGACCACACCGTTCCGCAACGAGAAGAACTCCAACTGGGAAGGCGCTTATCGGGTGCCGGCGATTATTCGTTGGCCGGGCAAGGTCAAGGCCGGCGAAGTGTCCAACGAGATGTTCTCGGGCATGGACTGGTTCCCGACACTGCTTGCGGCGGCGGGTGATGCCCAGGTGAAAGACAAACTGCTCAAGGGCTGGGCGCCCACGGCTGGCGGTACCAACTTCAAAGTGCACCTGGACGGCTACAACCAACTGCCGTACCTGACCGGCCAACAGCCTAAGGGCGAGCGCAAGGAGTTCTACTACTTCAACGATGACGGTGTGCTGGTTTCCATGCGCTTCGACAACTGGAAAGTGGTGTTCTGTGAACAGCGCCAACCGGGCGGCTTCAGGGTCTGGAGCGAACCGTTCGTGTGCCTGCGGGTGCCGAAAATCCTCAACCTGCGGATGGATCCGTATGAACGGGCCGACGTGGTGTCCGATCAGTTCTACGACTGGAACACCAAAAACGTCTACCTGGCAGGCGTCGCGGTGACCAAGTCTGCGGAATTCCTGCAGACGTTCATCGAGTATCCACCAAGCCAGAAACCGGCGAGCTTCAGCATTGACCAGATCCGTGCTGCGGTAGATGCCAAAATCGCAGAAAAAATGAAAGCGGCACCGGCTGCACAGTAAGACGCTTGACCGCCGCCCGCCCTCATCGGCGGGCGGCCTTATTTTTTGAAATACAAACCCGCTCTGTGTAGGAGCTGCCGAAGGCTGCGATCTTTTGATCTCAGGCGCCGGCATGATCGCTGAAGATCAAAAGATCGCAGCCTTCGGCAGCTCCTACGCCGGTTTGTGTCGAATTTGAATTTTGTACAAGGCAACCCGCAATGTCCTCACGTGTCGCCAGCAAGTCGTCGGCCATACCCACCCCTCACGCCGCCTCCCCGGCGCTGTTGATCCCCGCCCTGCTGCTGTTCGTCTCCGGCGCTGCGGCGCTGGTGTATCAGGTGTTGTGGATCAAGCAACTGTCGCTGGTGGTGGGCGTCGAGGTGTATGCGATCACCACCGGAATCAGCGCATTTTTTGCCGGATTGGCACTCGGTGGTTTGCTGTTCGGGCGTTGGGCCGATCGTTTGCAGCAACCGGTTCTGCTGTATGCCGGGCTGGAAGTGTTGGTCGCCGTGATCGGCGTCGGCTCAACGTTCGCCATGAGCCTGGCCGCCAGTCCCTTTGCCTGGCTGGAACAGCATGTCGGCCTGTTGGCCTGGGTGTTGCCGTTTGCCCTGGTGGGAATTCCGGCGTTGCTGATGGGCGGTACGTTGCCGGTGTTGGTGCGTTCGCTGGCCGCTGACCCGCAGCAATTGGGCAAGGCCGGCGGTCAGCTGTATGCAGCCAACACGGCTGGCGCTATCGCCGGCACCTTGCTCGCCGCGTTTGTGCTGATCGCCACCCTTGGCGTGCGTGGCAGTGCGCTGGCCGCCGCAATGCTCAACCTGCTGGCCGCTGCCGGTGCGCTGTGGTTCCAACGCCAGCGTTCGACGCCGCCCGCCGCGCCAGTGAAACATCACGCGGACAAAGCCCCGGATCGCCTGGCGCTGTGGCTGTATTCCATCGCCGGCGGCGTGGCGTTGGGTTATGAAGTGGTCTGGTCGCAATCCATCGTGCAGTTCATGAGCACTCGCACCTATGCGTTTGCCGTGGTGTTGGCGACGTACCTCACCGGGCTGTTTTTGGGTAGCGCACTGTTGGCCCGTCGGGTCGAGCGCATTCGTGATCCGTGGGGCGTGTTTGGTTTGCTGATTGCTGGTGCGGGTTTGATCGCACTATTGGAAATCGCCCTGCTCGGACGCTGGCTGATCGTCGCGCAAAGTGTTGCCGAAGCCTGGGTGCTGTCATTGGGCGCCAGTGAACTGCTGGGCATGAGCACGCGGTTTGCGGTGGCTGCGCTGAGCATTGTGTTTGTGCCAACGTTGCTGCTGGGCGCGGCGTTTCCGCTGGCGCTGCGCTTGAGCGTGGGTCGCGAGCGGGTTGGCCAGGATGTCGGCGCGGTGGTGGCATTCAACACCCTCGGCGGGATTGTGGGGGTGATGCTTTGCGGTTTCTTGTTGATCCCGCTGCTGGGTCTGGTGCGCACTCTTGGGCTACTGGCGATCGTCGCCGCCGGGATTGGTTATTTCGCGGTGCGCAAAGGTCATCATGTGAAGAAAGGCCGGCGTCAGGCCGTGGTCGCGATTGGTCTGTTGTCCGTGGCGCTGGCGGTTTTCACCCCGGTCAACAAACTCGCGAGCCTGCTGCCGGGCGCGCGCAATGCGACCTTGGCTTTCTATGAAGAAGGACGCGGCGGCACCGTAGCGGTGGTCACTCAGGGCAAGGGCGCGAAGGCCTTTCAGCGCTTGTACATTCAAGGCGTCTCCAACACTGGCGACGCCATGCCGTCCCTGCGCTACATGCGCATTCAGGCGCTGCTGCCGCTGCTGATCCACAACGGTGAACCGCGCTCGGCGCTGGTGATCGGTTTCGGCACCGGCATCACTGCGGGCGCCCTGACCCGTTATCCGGGGCTGGAACAGCGGGTGGTCGCCGAGTTGCTGCCGTCGGTAGTCAAGGCTGCGCCGCTGTTCAAGGGCAACTTCAATGCCGCTGCCAATCCGGGCGTCGACGTGCGCCTGCGCGATGGCCGTCAGGAGCTGCTGCGCAACCCGCAGACCTACGACCTGATTACCCTCGAACCGCCACCGCCCTCTGCTGCCGGAGTGGTGAATCTGTATTCTCGGGACTTCTACCAATTGGCCGCCAGCCGCCTGGAGAAAAACGGACTGGTCGCCCAATGGTTGCCACTGCCGACCCAGAACATCGACGACTCGCGCTCGCTGGTGCGCAGCTTCCTCGACGTCTACCCCTACGCCACCCTGTGGACCAGCGAGTTCCACGAAATGCTGCTGGTGGGCTCCATGCAACCGATCGAACTGGATGCAGCGAAAATCACCCAGCGCTTCCAGCAGGACAGTGTTCGCAGCACCTTGCAGGACGTGGGCATTGGCTCGGCCGCTGCGTTGCTCGCGACGTGGGTAACCGACCGCGCGGGCCTTGAACGGTTTGCCGCTGACGCTGCACCGGTGACCGACGATCAACCGCGCATCGAGTACGCGCCGTGGGTGCGCGCCAAGGAAATCAGCCGCGTGTTGCCGGCACTGCTCGACCTGCACGTCGCGCCACCGTTGGTGAATGCCGATGCGGGGTTCAATGAGCGGATGAACACCCACCGCCAACGCCTGATGCAGTTTTATCGGGCGAGTTTGCATGCCTATGACGGCGACCGTGATGCCTGGGCCAGGGATATTGGCGAGGTGATGCGCGGGGATGGGGGGAATCCGTATTACCGGTGGTTTGTCGGGGAGTGATGCTTTGCCTGATAGACCGCTTTCGCGAGCAAGCCCGCTCCCACAGTGGATCTGTTTTGGTCACACATTTTGTGTACACCGGAGATCCCATGTGGGAGCGGGCTTGCTCGCGAAGCTCTTAGGCTTTTATTTAGACTTGAGTTTCAGATACGACTGATGCAAATCCGAAGCCCAACCATCGATCACGCTTTTAACGTCGTCGGCCTTCATCACCTGAGTGTCGTTCTCCAGCGGTTTGCCGGTGCCTTTTCGCACAACCTGGGCCACCACGCTGTTGTTGTCGCCATCGAGGAACACCGCTTCCGTGGCCAGGGTAGTTTCCTGATCACGAATCCCGCTGGCCGTGCTGACCGCCGCTGCCACTAACGCAATCGGGATCACTTCATAAGGCTTGAGGCCTTCGGTCTTGCTGCTGACCGCTGTAATCGCCGCACGCACCACGATCACGCCAGGCCCGGGACCGGCGGCCAATGGCAGGGATTTACCCAGTTCGCGCTTGAGCGCCTGGTCGTAGTAACCGGTGATGCCGTTAAGCGTGGCCTGGGGGATTTTCACCGTGGCTTGCGGCTTGGGATAGAGCTGGGTCGGCTCGATGTAGACGCTGGTGAATTTGTCGATTTTGAGTTTAGGGTCCATCCAGCGCATGACCTCGGCGCCCGACGGCGACTTGGCTTCCTTGAGCTGGCTGTAGTCCTTGAGAAACCCCGAATACTGGTCAGGTTCGACCACTTTACTGGAGCAGCCGACCACCCCGATCGAGGCGATGCACAGTGTGCTCATCATTAACGCAAGCTTCATTCTGTAACTCCTGTAAGAGGATCGATAACGCAACGGGACTAGGTAGTTATAGCCAAATATCAATTATCTGCCGCCAGCATCACGGAAGATTCATCTAAGGCTGTGGCTCAGCGCACAAAGCTCATTTGACAGACGCGTGCCATCCGGCAAAGCTGCACCGAGCTTCAAAAAGCGCGCCCTCAGCGGCCAACGCACTCGGACTATGGAAGTCGCAATGCCGAAGCATAAAAATAAAGCTGTAAACCCAAACCCTGATTCGCAACCGACCCTGATTAACCGCTACCTGTTTCCCGTCACCATCGGCGTTTTGCTGCTGGCCGTGGCGGCGATCGGCTGGTTTCTGTTCCATAGCAGCACACCGACTCCGCCCAAGCCTGTCGCGGTCAGCGCGCCGGTCGTGCAACCGATTAAACCGCTGGTGGCTGCGGCCCCGGCGACGATGGTCGATGAGCAGCAATGCCAGGGTTGCCACACCGAGCAGGTCAAGGACTGGCAAGGCTCCCATCACCAATTGGCGATGCAGCCGGCCACCGCCGAAACGATGCTGGGGGACTTTAACAACGTCACCTTCAAGGCCGAAAAAGAGACCACGGTGTTCTCGCGCAAGGGTGAGGATTTCTGGGTCAACACGCCGGGGATCGACGGCAAGAATGCCGATTTCAAAGTCGCCTACACCTTCGGCATCGCGCCGCTGCAGCAATACCTGATCGAGGTCGGCGAAGGTCGCTTGCAAGCCTTGGGCGTGGCGTGGGATACCGAGAAGCACCGCTGGTTTCATCTGTATCCGGGCCAGGGGGTGAACTTCAAGAACCCGCTGCACTGGAGCAAACCGAGCCAGAACGCCAACTTCATGTGCGTCGAGTGCCACATCACTGGTTACAAGCGCAATTTCGATGCGGCAAAAAACACTTTTGAAAGCCACTGGAACAGCCTCGGTGTCGGCTGTCAGGCCTGCCACGGTCCCGCGTCCAATCACCTGGAATGGGCGGCGAAAAAAACCGATCTGATCCACGCCGGTTTTGCCGTCGATCTCAAGGACAAGAACGCCACCGTCGAGCTGGAAACCTGTGCGCGCTGCCACTCGCGCCGCGCACCGTTGGGTGATAGCTACACCGTCGGCAAACGCTTGATGGATGACTACCTGCCGAGCACCCTCACCCGCGAACTGTATGCGCTGGACGGCAAGATCAAGGACGAAGTGTTCGAACACGGCTCCTTCGCCCAGAGCAAAATGTTCGACAAGGGCGTGCGTTGCAGCAACTGCCACAACCCGCACAGCACCGAGCTCAAGGCTCCGGGCAACGGCGTGTGCCTGCAATGCCACAACACCGCCGGCAAGACTGCGGTGGAAGGCGTCGATGGCAAAGGGCTGCAAGCGAAGAATTACGACTCCATCGAACACACCCGCCACACCATGGGTCAACCGGGTTCGCAGTGCGTGGATTGCCACATGCCGGGCAAGTTCTACATGGGCAACGACTTCCGCCATGACCACAGCTTCAGCATTCCCAACCCTGAGCGGGCGGCGAAACTCGGCACGCCGGACGCCTGTTTGACCTGTCATCAGGGCAAGGCCGGGGACAAGGTCACCGAGCAGTTCAAACTGTGGAACACAGCCAACGCATCGCCGGTTCAGGCGCCGCGCTACGACGAAAGCCTGTGGCTGATCCGCAATGGTCAACCGGGCGCCGCACAAGCCTTGTACGAGCAGTTACAACGCAGCAACCTGCCGGCGATCCAACGAGCGACCCTGCTGGCCGAGCTGCCGCTGTACCCGAGTGACCAGGCACTGAAACTCGCGACCAGCGACCTGAGCAACCCGGCGCCGCAAGTGCGTGAAAGCGCGGTACGGGCGATCAGTGCGTTCCTGCCGCCAGCCGAACGCGCGCCGCTGCTGACGCCATTGCTCGGTGATCCGGTGAAAGCGGTACGGATCGTCGCTGCCCGGGATCTGCTGAACGTTGCCCGCAACGGTTTGGGCAATGCCCAGGCCAATTGGAACGCGGCCATTGCCGAATACGAGGACGTGCAGAAAAGCCTGGCAGAACGCGCCGAAGCCAACCTCAATCTGGCGATGCTTTATCAGGCCAGTGGTCGCACGGAAGAAGTCGAACCGCTGCTTCGCGCCGCGCTCAAGCGTGATCCGGACTTCTACCCGGCGCTGGTGACGCTGGTGCAATGGCTGGAGGCCAGTGGCCGCGGTTCTGAAGCGCAAACGCTGCTGGAGCAGAGCGTCAAGGATCACCCGGACGCCGCCCTGCTGGTACACACCCAAGGCCTGTCGCTGATTCGTGCGGGGAAAACCGCGCAAGCCATGCCGTTGCTGCACAAAGCCGCCACGCTGGAACCCCAGAGTGCGCAGTACGGGTATGTGCTGGCGGTGGCGTTGCATGACAGTGGCAAGGTGGATGAGGCGTGCCTTGAGCTGGAACGGCTATTGAAAGTGCAGCCGGCGAATCGGAATGCGCGGTTGTCGTTGATCCAGTATTACCTGGAGAACGGCCAGGAGCCGAAGGCCCAGGTGTTGTTGCAGGGCTGGAAGAAAATGAACATGGGAGATCCGGCGTTGAAATAACCTGCCCCGTAGCAGCTGTCGAGCACCGCGAGGCAGCGTTCGGCGGCGAAGCCGTCGTGAAATCAGGCGGCGCGGTTTTTCAGGTAAACCGCGTGCACAGGTTTTGCGACGGCTTCGCCGCCGAACGCTGCCTCGCGCTGCTCGACAGCTGCTACGGGATTCACCAGGTCGACCCACTCCGCGCCGCCAATTCCCGCCGACTATGAGCCCGCATCGCCTTCACCAGCGACACCGTCCCCACCAGCAGAATCGCCGCGCCAAACAAGAAATCGATGTTGTACAACTGGAAGTCCTGCAACGGCCCCACCAGCAACACCCGCACCGCAGCAACCCCCACCAGCGTGGCCAGAAAGTCGATCCCCGGTTCATCGCGATAAAACACATGCATCAGCGGCAGGCAGATCACCAGCAACAACAGCAGCACAATCACCTTGAACGAGCCTTTGCGCTCGACGCTAAACGCGCATTCCGTGGTCGCGTAAGGCTTGTAATCCTCATCGCGCACCAGCGGACTTTTCTCGTTGATGTACTCCGCGCGGTTGTATTTCTGGATTGGCGTAAAGGTGTTCGACATTTCCATCACGGTGGTGATGTGGCGGAAACGCAGGTCGATGCGCTCGTTGCCCTTGAGGTAATACAGCACCGGCTTGTAGCCGTAGCGGTAAGTGTCGAAGGGAAAGTCGGTGGTGCGACCCTGTACGCTGATCGGTCGCGGCTCCAGTTCGGCGTAGGCGCTTTTGTTGTCGGCGGCGAGGTTGCGGCTCAGGGGTTTGATCCTGACCTGCTCAAGGAAGATCGGCGCGGCGCCGAACGACCATTGCAGCGGTTCCAGACGCAGGCGCAGTTCGTTGCGGCCCAGGTCATAGCGATTGAAGGTGCGTTCGGAAACGATCACCGAACCACCGAGCATGAACTCGCCGCGCAGGTTGTTGGTGACGCGCAGGGTCAGTTGATCCTTGCCCAGGGACAACGCATCGGCCGACGGCGGCGTGCCGCACCAGGCGGTGCTGTCATAGGCCCCACCCAGCTGCCCGCCGCGGTTTTCCTGGAACACGTAGATGTAGCCGCCCCACAGGGTCAGCATCAGCAGAAATGCCGTCAGCCCCAAAATCTTTTTACCAAAACTCACAACGCCAGACTCCCTTCTTGATTTCGTCCATGTAGCCAATGCAGCGGACTCTACCAAAATGCCAGTACTGGCCCAAGCAAAAACACTCCCTGACTACGCCCTGTAGCAGCTGAGGAGCAACGCGAGGCAGCTGCTACAGAAAGCTCAGCGGCGCCGGAATAATGGACGCGGCTCAATCACCGAACGCCCATACAACACGCTCATCCCCGCCAGCCCCTTGAGCGCATCTTCAGCCGACTTGTCCTCACGCACCGCAAAACTATCAAACCCGCATTGGCGCATATGACTCAACTGATCGCGCAACACATCTCCAATCGCCCGCAACTCACCACTCCAACCCAATCGAGTGCGCAGCAGATACGCCTGGCTGTAACCACGACCATCGCGAAAGCTCGGAAAATCCAGCGCAATCAACGGCAGCATGTTGAAACAGGATTTCAGGCTTTCAACCTCATCGTCCGGCCCGAGCCAGACAGCGTGTCGCGCCGGGTTATCCAGCCAGCGGGCCAGCGGCAGAATCAAGCGTCCCGCCGGCAATTCAGCGTCGATTTCCCGTACCAATGTCCACGGGTCATCCAGATCAATCCGCGCCACACCCTCCTCCAGCCGCAATAGGTTAATCATGCCGACACCTCCAGCACTTTCGGATAAACCCGTTCCTTAAACGGCTCCAGGCCAATGCGTTGCACCGTATCGACGAACAATTCCTCACTTTCGCGGTAACGCACGAAGGTGCTGATGATCCGCTCAATCACATCCGGCACTTCAGCGGCGCTGAAGGACGGGCCGATGACTTTGCCCAACGAACTTTGTTTACCCTGAGCGCCGCCGAGGGTGATCTGGTACCACTCGCTGCCATTTTTATCGACGCCGAGGATGCCGATATTGCCGATGTGGTGATGGCCGCAGGCGTTCATGCAGCCGGAGATGTTGAGGCTGATATCGCCCAGGTCGTGCAGGTAATCCAGGTCTTCGAATCGGCCTTGAATGGCTTGGGCGATAGGGATCGATTTGGCGTTGGCCAGCGCGCAAAAATCTCCGCCAGGGCAAGCGATGATGTCGGTCAGCAAGCCGATATTGGCGCAGCCCAGGCCTTGGTCGCAGGCCAGGCACCACAGCGTATACAGGTCAGCCTTGGTCACGTCCGGCAGCACGATGTTCTGTTCGTGGGCGATGCGGATCTCGCCGAAACCGAACTGCTCGGACCAGTCGGCCACCGCGTCCATCTGCTCGGCCGTGACGTCCCCCGGCGGAGCCGCGATCCCCGGTTTGGTCGACAGCACGACGCTGGCGTAACCCGGCACTTTGTGCGGCTGCACATTGCGCGCGACCCAGCGGGCGAATGCCGGGTTCTGCGCCAGGCGCGTGCCGAAATCCAGGTCGGTGCCCGCCAGCGTTTTATACATCGGCGGGACGAAGGCACTGGCCACGCGCTCATATTCGACGTCGGTCAACTGCGCCGGGCCGTCCTTGAGGTGTTGCCACTCCTCTTCCACTTCCTTGGCGAAGGCTTCGATGCCGAGGGCTTTGACCAGGATCTTGATCCGCGCCTTGTACTTGTTGTCCCGCCGGCCGTGGCGGTTGTAGACCCTCAGCACCGCTTCGACGTAGGACAACAAATGCTGCCACGGCAAGCCCTCGCGAATCTGCAAACCGAGGATCGGCGTACGCCCGAGGCCACCGCCGACGATCACTCGCAAGAGCATTTGCCCGTCGGCGCCGGGGTAAAGGTAGAGGCCGATGTCATGCATCATGATCGCCGCACGGTCCTGTTTCGCCGAGCAGATAGCGATCTTGAACTTGCGCGGCAGAAACAGGAATTCCGGGTTGATGGTCGACCATTGCCGGAGGATTTCCGCCAGCGGACGCGGGTCGATCAGTTCGTCCGCCGCGACCCCGGCGAAGGCTTCGGTGGTGATGTTGCGCACGCAGTTGCCGGAGGTCTGGATCGCGTGCATTTCCACCTGGGCCAGGCGTTCGAGGATGTCCGGCACCTGGGCCAGTTCGATCCAGTTGAACTGCATGTTCTGCCGGGTGGTGAAGTGACCGTAGCCACGGTCGTAATCCCGGGCGATGCTCGCGAGGGTGCGCATCTGCCCGGCGCTCAAGGTGCCATAGGGAATCGCCACCCGCAGCATGTAGGCGTGCTTTTGCATGTACAGGCCGTTTTGCAGGCGCAGCGGCAGGAACTCTTCTTCGCTCAATTCACCGGCCATGAAACGCTCGACCTGATCGCGAAACTGCGCGACCCGTTCGAACACCAGCGCCCGGTCATAGTCGTCGTACTGATACATCTCGCTACCTCATCAGGGTTGATCGGGCTCTGCACAACCCCTGTGGGAGCGAGCCTGCTCGCGAAGGCGGCGGCACATTCAACATTGATGCTGACTGACCTGGCGACTTCGCGAGCAGGCTCGCTCCCACAGGGGTTGGCGTGATCTTGGAGTTCTATGGCCCGTTTTTGATGAAGCGACTATGAACCTGCGGCGCAGCGCGTTACAGATCCACCTAAAAGCTAAAAAACCGTATCAGAGCGCGGCAGATGGCCGCAGGAATGCTCCATATCTGATCCGCATAAATCGAGTTTTCCTGAGTCTGTTTTGTTTCCTGCGAGGTTTCTACAGTGCATCCCATGCCAGACCGGGTGGCCTGGCAAGACTTTGCATGGATGAACTGACCATGAGCACAGCAACAATCGGACAGGCCTACAACTACAAGGTCGTCCGCCAATTCGTCGTGGCAACCATCGTCTGGGGCGTGGTGGGCATGGCCATGGGTGTGTGGATCGCCTCGCAACTGGTATGGCCCGAGATGAACCTTGACCTGCCGTGGACCACCTTCGGCCGCTTGCGCCCGCTGCACACCAGCCTCGTTATTTTCGGCTTCGCAGGCAGCGCGCAATTCGCCGCCAGTTACTACGCAGTACAGCGGACCTGCCAGGTGCGGTTGTACTCGGACACCCTCGCGGCGTTCACCTTCTGGGGCTGGCAATCAGTGATCGTGATCATGCTGGTCAGCCTGCCGCTGGGCTACACCACCACCAAGGAATACGCCGAGATCGAGTTCTCCGGCGCGGTGTGGATGACCGTGGTGTGGGTCGCCTACGCCATCGTGTTCTTCACCACCGTGGTGCAGCGCAAGACCAAGCACATCTACGTCGGCAACTGGTTTTTCGGCGCGTTCATCGTGGTGATTGCCATGCTGCACGTGGTCAATCACCTGTCGATTCCGGTGGACTGGTTCAAATCCTATCCGGTGTATTCCGGGGCCACCGACGCCATGGTCCAGTGGTGGTACGGGCACAACGCGGTGGGCTTTTTCCTGACCACCGGGTTCCTCGGGATGATGTATTACTTCGTGCCGAAACAGGTGGGTCGGCCGGTGTATTCCTACCGGTTGTCGATCGTGCATTTCTGGGCGCTGATCACCCTCTACATCTGGGCCGGTCCGCACCACTTGCACTACACGGCGCTGCCGGATTGGGCGCAATCCCTTGGCATGGCGATGTCGCTGATTTTGCTGGCGCCGAGCTGGGGCGGGATGATCAACGGGATGATGACGCTGTCCGGCGCCTGGCATAAGTTGCGCACCGACCCGATCCTGCGTTTCCTGGTGTTGTCGCTGGCGTTCTACGGCATGTCCACATTCGAGGGGCCGATGATGGCGATCAAGACTGTGAACGCCCTCTCCCACTACACCGACTGGACCATCGGCCACGTCCACGCCGGGGCCCTCGGCTGGGTGGCGATGATCACCTTCGGCGCGATCTACCACATGGTGCCGAAAGTCTTCGGCCGCGAGCAGATGTTCAGCACGCCGCTGATCAACCTGCACTTCTGGCTGGCGACGATTGGCACGGTGCTGTACATCGCGTCGATGTGGGTCAACGGCATCACCCAGGGCCTGATGTGGCGCGCGATCAACGACGACGGCACGCTGACCTACTCCTTCGTCGAGGCCTTGCAGGCCAGCCATCCGGGGTTCGTCGTGCGGTTTACCGGCGGCGTGTTCTTCCTCAGCGGCATGCTGCTGATGGCCTACAACACCTGGCGCACCGTGCGAGTGGCGGACGTGTCCATGGCCGAGCGCGAAGCGCAGATTGCGTGAGGTTTGAGATGATCGAGATGGCGTTGAATCTGTTGGGGGTCGTCGGGTTTTGGCTGGCAATCGAGTATTGCCTGAAACACCAGACACCCGAGAGCCTCGAGGACGCGAGCCTGATGCCATTCGCCGATGACCCGGAGGTGGCGCGACGGGTTGAGTTGGCGACGGGGAAAAAGGTGAAGGCGGTGGCGCCGGAAGAGGCTAAGCCGGGGTGGGGGAATTTGGAGGTTTGAATGCCCGGCTTGCGGGGAGGATCGATGTATTCGCCGACAAGGTGCAGAAAGACGCTCGTTCCTGAACAGTTGATTGGTCTAGACTCTGCCCGCTTAAGCCAGGGAAGTATCAAATAGAAGAACTCACCATGAAACGTGCTCTTTTCTCGATTATCGCGCTCTCGTTGCTGCTGAGCGGCTGTGAGCTAAGCACTCTGGCGAGTTGCTCCGGGCGTGCACCGCTGACGATTCAACCCGACAACCTCGTCAGTGCTACAACCGGCAAACCTTATCGCGTCAGTGTCGAGGTAGAAAGACCGAACATCGCCGTCGCCGGGTTCTATGTCGACCCGGCGCAGCCACTGCCTGAAGGATTGAAACTGGTTTATGAAGAGGGTCAGAACCATGCTGATATCGTCGGCACACCAACGAAACCCGGACGCTATGAAGTCTCGATCTACCTCAACACTTACGGCACCCAGTGCACCGGCCAAGCGGCGCAACGGACCTACACGCTAAACGTCGATAGTGATTAAGACCCCACAGCGTCAAGTACTCGATCAACCGCGCTCGCGGGGGATCAGGCTCTGCAACTGCTGCGCCAGGAAGTTCGCGTCGAAGCTAAAGGTGTCCGGGTCTTTCAGCCCGTTGGTCTTGCGCCATTGCCAGCTCGCAGACGGCGGCAGGCACACCAGGGAAATGCTGCCGTAACGCGCAGCGGTCAGGCCCATCACCGCCAGGGAAATCTGGCCACCGGCGCCCATCACGTCCGGCACGAACTCCACTGGTTTGCCGGCGATTACCACCGTCAGCTTTTCGGTCTTGAAGGTCGAGGTCTCGACCGGCACGCTTGGGCCGGATGCGACGTAGACTTCGCGGCTCACTTCCAGCAGGTTCGGCGTCTGGACCGGTTCCAGCCAGTGCTGGATCTGATCGAACAGCTCACCAATGCGCGTCGCCCACACGGCCGATTGCGATTCAAACAATTGCTTCTTGTGCGCTTCGCTTTCTGCGTAGTGACGAAGCATCTCGCCCAGTTGCTGTACGTTGTCCATTGCGGTGTTCCTTTGGTTGAAGCAGTGCTGCGGACTTTGAGCATGGCAGATGCCGGCGGCCGGCGTACGACTAAAAGCGTGAGCGGTACTGGCTGGGGGTCATGGCCAGGTGTTTGCGAAAGGCGCTGCCCATGTGCGACTGATGAGCGAACCCGGCGTCGAGGGCGATGCTGGCCAGGGGCAGATCGGTTTGCTCGATCATCCGGCGCGCAGCCTGGAGCCTGACTTCGATCAGGTAGGCGTGGGGTGTGAGGCCGATGGTGCGGGTGAAATCGCGCAGAAACCGCAGCTCGTTGTGTCCGTAAGTGACGGCCAACTGCTCCAGGCTCAGGGGTTGATGGAACTGCTCGGCGATTTGATCAAGGACTCGGGTGAAGGCTTTGGGTGTGGTTCGGGAATCGACTTGCACACTCGCCTGCCCCACCAACTGCAATGCCGCTTGTTCGAGCGCCAGACCGTCAGGTTGCGGGTTGAGCATCAAGCGGCGCAATGTCCGAGCCAGCCCCAGTGCCTGAACGTGCCCCGGTGACTGCACCCGATGGTTAACCGCAGGCAGATGCTGCCGGGCAAACGGTTCATCCAGCCGCAGCAACAGGTATTCACCGCCGCTGGCAGATTCGGAAAACACTTCCACGCCGACCGGGGTATGCGCCAGGACGCCGGGCAGCGTGTCGAAGTCCACCCGATGGTCGGAATCGATGGCGTGCACGCCTTGCTGGCGCTCCAGAGTCACGCCGAGCGTGTGCCACTGCGCCGGGTCCCGGGCGCTGTAAGCGGCGCGGGGCAGCAGGTGCAGGCCAATTTTGTTGCCCAGCAGGCTTTGGCTCAGCATGTGAAATTTCCTGATAGATCGAAGCGCGGATCCACGGGAGACTCTCTATCAAAGGGTTGCCAAAAAACAGGAGCACAGCATGCGCACCATCGGCCTTATCGGCGGCATGAGCTGGGAGTCCAGCGCCGAATACTATCGCCTCATCAACCAGCAGGTTCGGGACCGACTCGGTCCGCTGCGTTCGGCGCAATTGCTAATGTACAGCGTCGACTTCGGGCCTGTCGAACAGGCCCAGCACGCCGGGCGCTGGGACGATGCGGCGGCGATTCTGGTGGATGCCGCGCGCAGGCTGGAAGCTGGCGGCGCCGAGTGCGTGGTGCTGTGTACCAACACCATGCACAAGGTGGCCGGGCAGATTCAGGCGGCGATCGGCATTCCGTTCCTGCACATCGCTGATCCGACCGGTCAGGCGGCAGTCGATGCCGGCGCGCTGAAAGTCGGGTTGCTGGGCACCGCGTTCACCATGGAGCAGGACTTTCTCAAGGATCGCCTGATAGCCAAGGGACTGACAGTGCTGGTGCCGGACGTCGAGGAACGTCAGGTCGTGCATCGAATCATCTACGACGAACTGTGCGTCGGCGTGATCAGCGATGCGTCGCGCCAGGTTTATCAGCAAGTCATCGAATCGCTGACCCGACGTGGTGCCCAGGCGATCATCCTCGGCTGCACGGAAATCGGCCTGCTGATCAAACCGGAGCACAGCGCCCTGCCCCTGCTCGACACCACCGAACTGCACGCGCAGGCGGCGGTGGCGTTCGCATTAGGCGAGTGACTCAACCGGCCTTGGGCGTGGCACGCAGACGCGCCATGCTCAAGGCATCCACCAGCACGCCGTCGCGCACGGCGTAGTCGCGAAACAGGCCTTCGTCTTCGAAACCGAACTTGCGGTACAACCCGATGGCTGCGGCGTTGTCGGCATACACCGAGAGTTCGACCCGGCGCAGGTTCATCCAGTTGTCAGCGATGTCCAGCGCCGTGGCCAGCAATGTCGAACCGACACCCTTGCCCTGCCATTCCCCGGCGACGCCCATGCCAATGCTGCCGGCGTGGCTGCGGCGGATCCGCGAGAACTGTTCCAGCCCGATGCTGCCAATGACCGCCCCCTGATACAGCGCCACCAGTTGCACCACCCGCTCGTTGTCCGGCATCAGGCGTTTGCGCCAGACTTCGGTGGATTGAAAGGGCATTTGCAGGACCTGACGGGTAATCGCCGGGTCGTTGTAGAGCGCGGTGATGCCGTCGATGTGGGATTCGTTGAAGCGCTGGAGAGTGATGCCGGGGTCGATGGTCGGCATAGCGATTCTTCCTGGAGTGGCCGCTCACTCTAAACCGCGATCTACCTGCGTGGCGAGATCCAAAATGTGGGAGCGAGCTTGCTCGCGAATGCGGTGGGTAAAGCAATATCAATGTCGACTGGAAGACCGCTTTCGCGAGCAGGCTCGCTCCCACAGGAGATTTGGGTGGGTCGCAAATACTGCATCTTTTGGAGATCCAGTGTGGGAGCGGGCTTGCTCGCGAAGGCGGTGTGTCAGGCAATATAAATGTCGACTGGAACACCGCTTTCGCGAGCAAGTCGAATCGTCGCACCGCCGCTCCCACAGGGGATTTGGGTGGGTCGCAAATACTGCATCCTCCAGTGTGGGAGCGAGCCTGCTCGCGAATGCGGTGGGTCAAGCAATATCAATGTCGACTGGAAGACCGCTTTCGCGAGCAGGCTCGCTCCCACAGGGGATGTGCGTCAGCTTTCGAACCAGTCCTGCCGCTCATGGAAGGTGTGGCGGATCAGTTCGGCGAGTTCTTGCACCTCGGCTTGTCCTTGGGATTCGGCATTCACCGCCAGCCACGCCTGGCGCTGCATCGGTTCGCTGAACAACCCCGGCAACGCAATCAGCGCGCGGTCAAAACGGCTGATGTAACCGGGCAACAGGCCGATGCAGGCGCTGCACCGGATCATTTCCAGCATCAGTTCGTAGGACTGCAACTGCACGACCCCGGCCAGACGCTGTTCCACCAGACGATTCCAGGGCCCGAAGCTGTCGATTTGCCGGTCGTGCTGCCAGTGCACCAGCATGAAATCCGCGAGTTCATCGAGGCTTTCCGGGCGGGACGTGACCCGTGAATAGCGTTTGGCGATGTGCGGAAAGTAGTCCAATTGCGCGAGACGTTGTGGCTCATCGGTCGCGAACGTCGGCCCGGGCAACGGCGTGTCACCAGTGCCCAGCCACAGCACCACATCGGCACTGACGGCTTGCAAGGCGAGTTCACTGTCCAGCGAGATGATTTCCAGGCGCACGCTGGCATTGCGCCGCAGCAGCGCGATCAGGTCGCGGCCGAGGATGTCATGCAGGATCGACTCGGCCACCGCCAGCCGAACCAGCGGCTGCTCGACCAGCGGCAAGGTGCGTTCGTGGGCCAACGCGATCAGTTGTGCATGCAGTTGCAACCCTTCACGGCTGAGGCTCAGGTTGCTGCCCTGAAAGTTGAACAAGGTGCGCTGCAACTGCGCCTCCAGTTTCGCCAGTTGTTTACGCAGCAACGTCGTCCTGACGTTGAGGCTGCGCGCCGCTTGCATGAAACAGCCGCACCGGGCGCTGACCATGAAGTACTGCGCCACCTCGGCCTCGATCCCGGCTGCCAGCGCCAGCCAGGATTCGGATTTCGCCTCGGGGTAGCGGTAATCGCTCGTGTTCTGAGCTCCTGCGGGTTCTGCAAATGCCATTGATGACTCCCTGTCGTACTTGTTCGTCGAGCTTCCTTTTCTGATTGTTGCTGGAAGATGCTGCACTTGTGTGTCAGTAGCGTTTGAAGATCAAAAGATCGCAGCCTTCGGCAGCTCCTACAGGGGTTCCGTGCGCATCACGTGTGCGCACGGTCTATGTAGGAGCTGCCGAAGGCTGCGATCTTTTAACGATGTTCAGGAATAAACCGGCCACGTGTCGATAATCCTGCCGCCCCGCACCGCCAGCAAATCACCGAACTGCAACAACACCGATTCCGTCTGGGTCGGACGCAGGAACACTTGATCCTCCACCACCAACCCCACGGCGCTGGAGCCGTTGACCATTTCCTGATTGGAACTGCGCCCGTACACCCCGTTGCTCTGCAAACCCTGGGGCGATTCGAACTCGGCCATCCAGTTGCCCCCATAGATGAAAAACGTCTCGCGCTGATTGGCGTCCCACCACGAGAACAGCTTCGACTTGCCATCCAGCGCCGGAATATTCACCGCTCCAGTGCTTTTCAACACCGGCGTGGCGATGTACGCCGCCGGCACATGGTCCACCAGCGATGGCAAGTCGTAGTGCGTCGGCTTGAGCATCGCCGTGCCCACCGACACTTCGCTGCTCAGTTTTTCCTGCTCGTGCATGCGATAACTCGGGCTGCCAGCAGTGTTGAGCGTCAGCCCTTCGCGCCACAGGCCGGGATATTGCTGACGGGTGAAATCGACGCAGCGGTTGTAGATCACCATGACTTTGCCGAACAGTTCTTCGGGCGAACCCAGGATCCCCGGCACGCCCATGCCGACGAACGGGTCGTAGCCCATGAACCCGGCGAACTCGAGGTTTTGCGGATTGGCGCTGATCAGCGTCAGCATCTGCCCAAGAACGCCCACATCGCTGACGCCGCCACGGTGCAGGCCGACGTCCAGTTCGATGTTCACCCGAAGTCGCGTGCCCAAGCCTTGCGCGAGTGCCAGGTATTGCTGGAGCCGCTCGGGGGTGTCGAGCAACCACTGCAACTGCTTCGACGGGTCGAACGGCCCTTTGTGCATTTCATAAAACAACTGCGCCGAACGTACCGGCAGCGGTTTGCCCAACAGGATATCCGCGTCGGGAAACTGCACAGCGTCATGGTTGAGAAACGGCTGGTGAAACGACATCAGGCGCTTTGTGCCGGCGCGCTGGGCGATGTACGTCAGCAGCCCCGGCGCCGGCAGGGATTTCTCCACCAGGCGCAGGTGTTTGCCGGCACGTTGGACTGACTGCGTCACCACATCGATGTTGTGATCAAGGCGATCCAGATCAATCAACATCACCGGGCGCATCGGGCCGTGCTCCTTCAGTTCGAGGTTAAGCGCGCGGAAATAATCGCTGTAGGGACCGCCCCGATCCCCCGGTCGCAGCCATGCGCCAACCCCCACCAGCAAGGCACCAACACCCAAGGTCCCGAGCATGAAATTACGACGATTCACGGCCATCAGTTCACCCCCAGAATCGACGTCAGATGTGCGTTGAGAAACTTGCCGCTGGCGTCCAGCGCCTGGCGCACCTCAACAAATTCCCGCCAGCGCGGGTACAGCGGCTGCAGGTTTTTAGCATTCAAGGTATGCAACTTGCCCCAGTGCGGCCGCCCGTTGTATTTCCAGAAGATCGGCTCGATGGCGGCGAAGAAGTTGTGGTGGTCCATCTGGTAATGCTGGTGGACCGAGATCGAGCAACTGTCGCGGCCCTCGAACATGCTCAGGGGGATGTCGTCGGCCTTGACGTAGCGGTACTCGATGGGAAACCAGGTGCGCAGGTCCTTGTCCTGAATCAGCTTGAGGATCTCGCGCAGGCAGGCCGGGCCATGTTCCGCCGGCACCGAATACTCCATCTCGTTGAAGCGCACGGTGCGCACGTTGGCGTAAATGTCGAACGAGTCACCGACCCGGTCATCGAAACTGGCGAGGTGACGCAGGTTGTTGAGCAGCGTGCGGCGCAGGTCGGGGAAATCGCTGCCGTACTTGTCGATCTTCTCGATCAGGGTCACGAACTCGTTGCCGCCCTCTTCCTCCGGCGGAATCGGCGGCGTGGCCGGGTCAGTGGTTTCGTTGAGGGCGATCGACAGCGCGTAGTCGGAATGGGTCACCACGAGCATTTCCCAGTGCTGATTTTCTCGGGTGTTTTTGTCGAGGTCTTCCAGCAGCTCTTCGGTCTTGGCGATCCACTGGCGTTCTCGCAGGCAATAGGCCGGGCGGTTTTGCAGGCGGATTTTGGTCGCCACGCCCAAGGCGCCGAGGGACACCCGGGCGGCGTTGAAGACTTCGGGATGACGGTTGCTGTCACAGTCCAACACCTCACCGCTGGCGGTCACCAATTGCAAGCCGCAGACGTGGGCGGAATAGGATTGAAAGGTCTTGCCGGTGCCGTGAGTTGAGGTAGAGATCGCTCCAGCGAGGGTCTGATAGTCGATGTCGGCCATGTTTTGCAGGGCCTGGCCGATGTCTTTCAGCGGCGTGCCCATGCGTGACATCGGCGTGCCGGCGGCGAATTCGGCCTGCAAGGTGTTGGGGTCGTGGTCGAGCAATCCGGTGAAATAGCTCAGGGACAACAAAGTGCCGTCGGTGGGCACCAGCGCGCTGAAGGAATGCGCCGAGCCGACCGGTCTTATTTTACCGGGGGCCTGCCGGATGATTTGGGTGAGCTCATCAAGATTTTTCGGCGCCAACCGCGCCGCTGGCAGGCAACTCTGGCCACCCGACCAGTTGCGCCAGGGAATCAAGCGTGGCGCGCGCAGCAACTCGGCCAGCGCCGGGCTTGAGCCGAGGGCGGTGAAGGCGCCGATGACGCTCGCCCGTTGCAGTAACTGACGTCGAGTCAGGTCCATTGTCATGAAGTGCACCTGCCGTTCTTATTGTTGGATGGACTGACCGGACATAAACGAAATCAACGCGAGGAATTCTTCCTCCGAACACTGCATGCACAGGCCCATCGGCGGCATGCCGTTGTAGCCGTTGATCGCGTGATCGAGCAGCGTGTCGGCGCCCTGCTGCACACGCGGCTCCCAGGCATTTTTATCGCCGGTCAGTGGTGCGCCGGCGGCGGGGTTGGCGTGGCAGAGCTGGCAGCTGTTGGCGTAGACCTGGGCCAGTGCGGCGTCGCCGGGTGCTGAATTGGCCGCTTCGTTGCGGGTGGCCGTGGGTTTGGCTTCTTCGCCGCAGCCGCTGAGCAACGTGGCGACGATCAGAAACGCCGCGTACCTGTTTGTCGGCATAGCCATCCTCTCATTTGGTGCTCCGGCCAGCCGGGGGCACATTGTTATTGTGATCAAGGAGAGGCCACGTTAAGCCAGGCACGTCGCGGGGTTGAGGGCATTGCGGGACATAAAGGGGGGCTTCTGAGGCCACCGAAAAACCCTTGTGGGAACGAGCCTGCTCGCGAAGGCGGTGGGTCATTCAACGTTGATGCTGACTGGACCACCGCTTTCGCGAGCAAGCCCGCTCCCACAGGGATCCGGTGTCGATCCCATGCCTTGTCGTCTATCTTGAATAAGCGACGCTCACCTGAGATGGGTCATGACAAGCGAGGCCCAGGTCTGCTAAAACGATTCATCAACGCCTTACCGAATCCAGACGGGGTAGCGACATGACCACAGCACACATCCTTGGCAATCTGTTTCCCGACAGCAGCGACATCCCGGAAAAACACCGCCTCGACGGCCAGACCGAGCAGCGCGAATACCTGGTCGATGGTCAATTGCGCACCTGGGACGGCCCGCTCGCCCAGGTTCGCAGCCCGGTGTACCTGACCGGCGAGAATGGCGACGAACAAGTGATCCTCGGCAGCACGCCGCTGCTGGATGCCGAAACCGCGCTGACCGCCCTCGACGCCGCCGTGCGTGCCTACGACCGTGGCCAGGGCCTGTGGCCGACCATGCGCGTGGCCGAGCGCATTCAACACGTCGAAGCCTTCCTCGGACGCATGCGCCAGCAGCGTGAAGCCGTGGTGAAGCTGCTGATGTGGGAAATCGGCAAGAACCTCAAGGACTCGGAAAAAGAGTTCGACCGCACCTGCGATTACATCGTCGACACCATCAACGCCCTCAAGGAACTTGACCGCCGCTCCAGCCGTTTCGAGCTGGAACAGGACACCCTCGGCCAGATCCGCCGTGTACCACTGGGCGTGGCCTTGTGCATGGGGCCTTACAACTATCCGCTGAACGAAACCTTCACCACGCTGATTCCGGCGCTGATCATGGGCAACACCGTGGTGTTCAAACCGGCCAAGCTTGGCGTTTTGCTGATTCGGCCGCTGCTGGAAGCCTTCCGCGACAGCTTCCCGACCGGCGTGATCAACGTGATCTACGGCAGTGGCCGCGAAACCGTCAGCGCGCTGATGGCCAGCGGCAAGATCGATATCTTTGCGTTTATCGGCACCAACAAGGCTGCCAGCGACCTGAAGAAACTCCACCCAAAACCACACCGTTTGCGTGCCGCCCTGGGCCTGGACGCGAAGAACCCCGGCATCGTGCTGCCCGAGGTCGATCTGGATAACGCCGTCAGCGAAGCGCTGACCGGCTCGCTGTCGTTCAATGGCCAGCGCTGCACGGCGCTGAAAATCCTCTTCGTCCATGAAGACGTGGTCGAGTCGTTTATCGAGAAATTCAACGCCAAACTCGCCAGCCTCAAACCCGGCATGCCGTGGGACAGCGGCGTGGCCCTGACGCCGTTGCCGGAAGCGAGCAAAGTCGATTACCTGCATTCGCTGGTGGCCGACGCAGTGAGCAAAGGCGCGGCCGTGGTCAATCCCAATGGCGGCGAAGCGCGCGCATCGTTCTTCTACCCGGCAGTGTTGTACCCGGTGAACCCGCAGATGCGCGTCTATCAGGAAGAACAGTTCGGCCCCGTGGTGCCGATTGTGCCGTACCGACATCTGGACACGGTGATCGATTACGTCCTCGAATCGGACTTCGGCCAGCAACTGAGTATCTTCGGCACCAACCCGGTGGCGGTCGGCCGACTGGTCGACACCTTCGCCAATCAGGTCGGGCGCATCAACATCAACGCCCAGTGCCAGCGCGGCCCGGACACCTTCCCGTTCAACGGTCGCAAGAACTCCGCCGAAGGCACCTTGTCGGTACATGACGCATTGCGGGTTTTTTCGATCCGCACACTGGTGGCGACCAAGTTCCAGGACAGCAACAAGGCGCTGATCAGCGAGATCATTCGCGGGCGGGATTCGAGCTTCCTGACCACTGATTACATTTTCTGAGGAGAACCGACCTGAGAGCTTATCGCCTGCCACCGTTGATGCGCCGATTACTACGTCCGTTACTGGACCCGTATCGGCGTTATCGCAATGCCCGGGTGATCCACGCGGTGCGGGTGTCGCTGGGGCTGCTGGCGACGATCCTGCTGACCACCGGCATCCACCTGCCCCACGGCGAGTGGGCGTCGGTGACCATGCTGGTGGTGATTGGCGGTTTGCAGCACCACGGTAACATCGGCAAAAAAGCCGCCGAGCGAGCGATCGGCACCTTGATCGGTGCCGGGGTCGGCTTGCTGCTGGTGGCACAAGAGGCCTGGCTTGGTATGCCTTGGCTGACCTATTTTGCGATGTCGGTGGTGTGCGGGTTTTTCTCGTATCACGCCATCGGCAAGGGCGGCTACACGGCGCTGCTGTCGGCGATTACCGTGTTTATCGTCGCCGGGCATGGCGACAATCCAGTCACTGACGGCTTGTGGCGCGGCGTCGATATTCTGATCGGCATCGCCCTGGCCCTGGCGTTTTCCTTCGCACTGCCGCTGTACGCGGTGTTCTCCTGGCGCTACAACCTGGCCGATGCCTTGCGCGATTGCGCGACGATCTACGGACGCATCATCAATGGCCAGCCGGTCACCGATGACGAACACCTGAAACTCATGGGCCGTTTGAACGCGGTGATGGTGCAACTGCGCTCGCTGATGCCGTCGGTGTCCAAGGAAGTGCGGATTTCCATGACCGAACTGGATGCCATTCAACGCAACCTGCGCATGTGCATCAGCACCCTGGAAATTCTCGGCAATACGCGGCCGGATGCCAGTGATCCGGCTGCCATGGCTCATCTGCAAACGGCGTTGAAAGCCGAGCACCGGCAGATTCGCGTGCAGTTGATCGGCATGGCCCGCGCCTTGAAATCCGGCGCGTCCCAGCGGCTCAACCGGCCAGCGGAGTTGCCGGACGCCAGCCTCGACGCGCCGGTCTACAGTCCGCTGGACGGCTACCGCTTATTGACCCGGCAACTGGCCGCCAACATCGGCGACATGCGCCAGCGCCTGGCCAAGACCGCGCCGCGCTGGAACCTCTGAGGCTTACGGCGTGGCGACTCGGCGCAACTTCAAGCCCCAACCCTGTTGCATACCGGCGGCGGCCAGCAGGATCGCCGCCACGCCGAGCCATTGCAGCGGTTCCAGGCAATGGCCGAACGCGAACCAGTCAACGAAAATCGCCGCAATCGGGTAGATAAACGACAGCGCTCCGGTCAATGCCGTCGGCAGTTTCTGGATCGCGCCGTAAAGCAGCACGTACATCAAACCGGTGTGCACGATACCCAGCGTCACCAGACTCGCCCAGGCACTCGGCGCTTGGGGCAATGCCGAAAAGTGCGCAAAAGGCGCGAGCAACACTATGCCGGTGCAAACCTGGATCAACGCGATCAGATGCGGCGGTGTGCCGGTCAGGCGTTTGATGATCAACGCGGCAATCGCGTAGAGGAGCGCCGCACCCAGCGCCAGGCCGATCCCCATCAGGTAATCATTGCCACCGGCGCCCTGCTCGCCATGGGCACTGACAATCGCCAGCATCCCGAGGAACGAGACGCCCAGCCAGAACAGCTTCTGCAGGGTGATTTTCTCCCCGAGAAACAGCGCGGCCAGGCCGACCAGCATAAACGGTTGAACGTTATAGACCGCCGTGCCGATGGCAATCGACGCACGGGAGTAAGACGCGAACAGCAACACCCAGTTGCCGACAATCGCCGCGCCGCTGAGCACTGCCAGCAGGAACGTGGTGCGGGTCAGAATACCTGGGCGCAGGAAGCCGAATGCGGCGCAGATCAGCAACAAGGTGCCGGCGCCGAACACGCAGCGCCAGAACACCACGTCCAGCACCGGTTGCCCGGACACCAGCACGAACCAGCCGATGGTCCCGGAAATGAGCATGGCGGCGGTCATTTCGAATGAGCCGCGACGTAGTGTTTTTTCCATTTCAACCTCCTGTGTTTGAGGCCAAATTATGCCAATCGGCTGGGGGCCTTCTCCAGCGCAAAAATCAGGCTAAACTCGGTTTCTGCCTTTTTTATCGAGGCCATTTTGTTCAATCGCCCAATTGAGGTTTCGCCATGACCGACGACATCGATCAAGTCCTGATCAGCGCATTGATGGAAGACTCACGGCGCTCGCTCAAGGCTCTGGCGCAAATCAGCGGCTTGTCATCGCCCAGCGTTGCCGAGCGCCTGCGTCGTCTTGAGGAGCGCGGCGTGCTCAAGGGCTACACCGTCGAAATTGATCCAAAATGCTTCGGCTATCAACTGCAGGCCATCGTGCGCATTCGCCCGTTGCCGGGGCAATTGCAAGAAGTCGAACGACAGATCCAGGCAATCCCCGAGTTCACCGAGTGCGACAAGGTCACTGGCGATGACTGCTTTATTGCGCGCCTGCATGTGCGTTCGATGGAGCAGCTGGACACCCTGCTCGACCGCCTCAACACCCACGCCGAAACCAATACTGCGATCGTCAAAAAAACTCCGGTCAAGCGCCGATTACCGCCGATGGCGTGAGTGTTGTTTGATTCGAAATAGGATAGATTGGCTTTTTTCCGGCGAAGGATTGGCGGTATGAGAACTCTGGTAATGATGTTGGCAGCGTTGATGCTCGCAGGTTGCGGCACGGTGCAGACGGTAGTACGCAGCGACGAAGCGGCTGCGAAGAGCCTCAAGGAGCGGAACAGTTATTGCGGCGCTGTTCCGCGGATCTACAGCGGCGTGACCTATGACTTCTGCTACCTGAATGCGCCACTGGAAAGCGGCATCGATGCGCAACAACATACCGCCATTCCGATCGTTGTGTTGGTAGACGCGGTCGTTTCCGGCGTCGCCGACACCTTGCTGCTGCCCTACACCGTTTACCGGCAGCAAGCCGATGGCAGCATTATCGTTAACTAGTGAGCCTGAATCGCAGACAATAAAAAACCCGCCGAAGCGGGTTTTTTATTGCTCATGGCTAGCGATCAATCATCGCGGCTCATGATGCCGAAGATCTGCAACAAGCTGATGAACAGGTTGTAGATCGATACATACAGGCTGATGGTCGCCATGATGTAGTTACGCTCGCCGCCGTGAATGATGGCGCTGGTCTGGAACAGAATGCAGACCGAGGAGAACAGCACGAAACCTGCGCTGATCGCCAGTTGCAGACCGCTGATCTGGAAGAAGAAGCTCGCCAGCGTCGCGCCCAGCAACACGAAGAACCCGGCAGTGATGAAGCCACCCAGGAAGCTCATGTCCTTGCGGGTGATCAGCACATAGGCCGACAGACCACCGAACACCAGCGCAGTCATCGCGAAAGCGGAGCTGACCACTTCAGCGCCACCCTGCATGCCCAGGTAACGGTTGAGAATCGGGCCGAGCAAGAAACCCATGAAACCGGTCAGGGCAAAGGCAGATACCAGGCCCCACGCCGAGTCACGGAGTTTGTTGGTCAGGAAGAAAAGGCCATAAAAGCCGATCAGCACCACGAAAATGTTCGGGTAACCGACACGCATCTGCTGAGCAACGAACGCCATCACACCGCTGAATGCGAGCGTGAGGGCGAGCAAGCCGTACGTATTGCGCAGGACGCGGCTAACCTCTAGCTGCTCAGCCTGCACGCTGTTATTAACTGCGTAATCCTGTTCGCGCATGGCGACACTCCTATTGGTTTGAAACGTTCAGTCGCAAAGATCATAACAGACGCTCTGTAACAAGCCATGCAGAGAGTTTGACAGTGTGTTTCATTCAGGTATTATGGCGCCCGCAACGCAAACGGAGGTGTGGCCGAGTGGTTTAAGGCAACGGTCTTGAAAACCGTCGACTGTAACAGGTCCATGAGTTCGAATCCCATCGCCTCCGCCATCTTGAATACGTTAGAGCCCTGATTAGTCAGGGCTTTTTCGTTTCTGGGGTTTGGGAATTTGTGCTGATTTTGGAAGGCGTTACAAAACTATTTGGTAACCGTTACAAAACTTTCTGCTTTTGCCCCCTCTCCGGCGTCCTGCCGATCACTTCACTACCCCATATGTGTCACCACATTTCTGCTGCTACGATGGCCTCCTTTCACGGAGGACTCGCAATGCCCCATTCAGACCTACTCCCTCCCCTGCTCTACAAGATCAACGAGAACCAACTTGCCCTTGAGGCTGCCATTCTGGAGCTGACCAACTGGGTCGAAGCCCGCGGTTCAGCCGACGTCGCTGACAACGTCCGTAGCGCCCTGGACGCCATCGACAAGAACGAGGAGTTCATCAAGCTGACGCTGGCAGTGCTGATGACGCCGGACTGATCGCTCTAGGCCAGAATCGGCCCTTCATAACCGGTTAAATCCATTTTCCCTGCGCCTGAAATAGCGCTTACACTCAACCTACTAGCACCCGGCAATCCGCATTAGGAGCTCCAGTGTGAGCGTAGATTTGAAAGTCGGGCAGCCTGTGTTGGGGCGCGTAATCGTTGTTGAGGACGAACCGGTTATCCGGATGCTTCTGGAGGAGTTTCTAGCGGAGCTTGGATATGCCTCGGCTGGTTTCGACATCGCCATTCGAGCACTGAGCTATCTCGTACATATTGAAGGTGATTGCACTTTCATCATCGCGGATCACGGTTTGCCTGGAGGGATGCAAGGCGCCGAATTTATACGCATAGCGAACGAAAGGTGGCCCTCCATCCCTTCGATACTCGTCTCAGGTTACTCTGTGGAGGAGCAGTTGATCCCGCTATCAGCGACCTTTCTACAAAAGCCCTACACGCTAGCTGAATTGGAAAACGCTATCGCGACCGCAATCAGCTATCGGGCACCTCAGCCGTGATGGGGTAGCCGTTTATACTCGGCTCCTGCGGGCGCAACGACGTACTACTAATTGCGGCCGCTCTTAAAGCTGATCGAAGGCTCGTCGCCTTGGCCGCTACCTTATGACGACAACTATGAGTCGCCAGCAACCCTCCGCAATAAGCAGCAATCAGCCAAAAGTGGACGGTGAACACGGTGGTGGCAAATGGGTAGCTTCGTTAAAGAGTAACAGTCCTTGCTGTCAACCATGCTGCGTTTCTCCCTGAGCAATGTCGCATTTGCCGTGACCACTTTACGGAGCATAAGACATGTCAAACATCGTCGCATGGACCCTGTTCTCCTTGGGTGTCATCCATATTCCATTCGGTATCTTCAAGTTCAAAGCGGCATTCGCCGCCGCTGTAGATTCTGGCTTCGTTGACCAGTTCAGGGCACACGCAGATCGGCGTACAGCCCTCTGGTTTACCATGCTGGGGCCGCTATTTATGCTCGCAGGGCAGGCAGCGATCCACGCCGTAGCCGTGGGCGATCTCGCGCTACTTAAAATTATTGGCATCTATGTGCTTATGATCTCCATCATTTGCGTCATTGCTGTTCCAAAATCGGGGTTCTGGGCAACGCTGCTGGTTTCTCCGCTGATCATCGCGGCAGGGTATGGCTTTTACGCCTGACAAACGGTTCTTCTTTCACGACAGGCAACAATCGGCCAAAAGCGGACCCTCTGCCGTCCTGAAAAAATATCATGACTACAGCCCTTACCACCTAGAGCTTCGATTCCATATTGAGCGTCTTGGCCGAGAGCTTTTGATTTTAAGCAATGGCGATAACAAGCTGCTTCGGGTCGGGAGTAGTCTTTAAAGGATCAATACTTTCTTTTCGGACGCATAACCTGCCCTTTTGGAATTACTCATTAACCTTTCTCATATTGCAGCCGATGCCTCTACCTTAGGGCATAGGAGCAATACACATGAGAAACAACCAACCGGTTACGCAGCGCGAAGTTGCCCTTGGGCCTCAACAAAAACTCATCTCGACAACGGATGCGCGGGGCGTCATCACGTACTGCAATGACGCCTTCGTCGAGATCAGTGGCTTTAATAAGTCCGACCTGATCGGCGCGCCTCAAAATATCGTTCGTCACCCCGACGTGCCCTCTGCCGTCTTTGCCCACATGTGGGGTGCGCTCAAGCTTGGCAAGCCGTGGATGGGCATCGTAAAGAACCGCTCAAAAAACGGAGACCACTACTGGGTCAACGCCTACGTCACGCCTATTTTCGAGGGGCGTGAAGTTGTGGGCTACGAATCGGTCAGGGTCAAGCCGACGGCCGAACAGATTCGTCGCGCCGAAGCCCTTTACAAACGCATCAGCCTGGGCAAGTCGGCCGTCCCGGCCAGTGATCAATGGCAACCCGCCCTGCTCGCCTGGTTGCCGGTGGTGACCATGGGCCTGATAGGTACATTGGGCGGTGTATTCCTCGGCATGTCGGAGGCAATGGTCCTTGCGGTCGGGGTATCGGTGCCACTCGGGCTGTGGGTGTCGAGTCGGCAAAACCGCGGCGCGCTACATCTGCTGGACATGGCGGAAGCTTCAACCTGCGACGCATTGCTGGCTAAGATGTACAGCGACGAACGTGGCCCCCTGGCACGCCTTGAAACGGCTTTTATCAGCCAGGCCTCTCGACTCAAGACGTGCCTCACCAGGCTGCAAGATACGGCGGAGCAACTGACTGGCTTAGCCGGCCGATCCGACGGCCTCGCCGCCGAAAGCTCCCGCGGACTAGATCGCCAACGGGTCGAGACCGAGCAGGTGTCGGCAGCGGTCAATCAGATGGCCGCCACCACACAGGAAGTCGCCAGCCACGTCCAGCGCACCGCCGACGCTACTCAGGAAGCCAATGTGTTGACCGGGCGCGGACGCGACGTTGCCCGCGACACCCGCGATGCCATTCAGCGCCTCTCGGTGGTGGTCGGTGAAACCGGGCTGACCGTCGCGCAACTGGCCAAAGACAGCAATGAAATCGGCACAGTGGTCGACGTGATCAAAGGCATTGCCGATCAGACCAACCTACTGGCACTGAACGCCGCCATCGAAGCCGCACGCGCGGGAGACATGGGTCGGGGCTTTGCGGTGGTCGCGGATGAAGTGCGTCAGTTGGCGCAACGCACGACGGAGTCCACGACGCAAATCCATGGGCTTATTTCCAAGCTGCAGGTCTCGTCCAGCAATGCGGTGAAAACCATGGAAAGCGGTCATCGCCAGGCAGAAGAAGGCGTAGCGTGGGTGCTTGAGGCAGATAAAGCACTGGTCGGAATCAGTGAAGCGGTGGCGAACATAACGGACATGACGACGCAGATTGCCGCTGCGACCGAAGAGCAAACCGCAGTGGCCGAGGAAATCAGCCGCAATATCACGACCATTGCCAACCTGGCGGATCAGACATCTGAACAGGCCAGGCATTCGGCAGAGCTGAGCCAGGAACTGGCCAAGACCGCTAAAACTCAGTATTCATTGGTCGAGAGATTTAACCGATAGTCCATCAACTTTCTTAAAAGAATCCCGCGCCATGGGCTATAAATTCCAAGCGCTAATCACATTAGACTGAGCGGAAGAGAGGCGGAATTGCAGCCTTCGCATCACCGAAAACAGCCAAAAAACTTTTTGAATTGAAAGATTCAGGCTGAGTCCGCTTAGGTCAACAGTCGCTTGGACTGACTGGCAGTAATCGATCAGAAGCGGTCGGTGATCCAAATAAATAAATCTGTCCCCGTTTTCTTAACCGCATGAGATGAACGTTGCACCTTTGATTTAGAGATGTATCGAATCGGCGTTGGCAATAAATCAGGACACTTTTGAGAGGCAAGCCGTGCAGTCCGGTGTGACCACTTAAAGCCTCGTTGACGAGCAAGAATGGTGAGTGTGCAGCGATTTTCGCCCAAGGGGCGGCCATGCTGATGGTTCTCCGTTCGCACCCTGGCCGTGGGCTAGGAGGCTATTTAGGGCGCTCATGGAATGCAGCAAAAACATCCGCCATAAAATCCATGAAAACGATGGCTCGCTGGGGCAGCAGTCGATTCGCTAAGTATACGATTTGGATCGGGACGGGTGGCGCCACGTATTCGTTAAGCAGCAATTGAAGATTGCCACTTCTCAGCCCTTCCTCATAAAGCCATTGAGGTCCCTGCGCGATTCCCAATCCTGCATTGACGTACTCACGTATCGCCTCAGGCGAGTTGACACGCAGTCGTCCGGAGATCGGGACATCAGCATCCTTAAACCGCCAGTTAGTTCCAGTGGATAGGAGGGTATAAATGAGGCAGTCGTGTTCCTTCAGGTCATCAGGCGAAGAGGGAGAGCCACGTCTTTCTAGGTACGCACGGCTGGCAACACATACACGCTCGAACCACGCTAGTGGCCGGGCTCGCATTGCACTGTCCTCCAGATGCCCAATACGAATTGCGAGTTCTACCCCCTCGTCAATTAAATTGACGTAGCGATCATTGATTTGAAGATCTAGCGACAGTTCGGGATAGCGCTCTAGAAAGCTCGCGACATGCGGTACGATGAAGGTGTGAGCCAATGCGGTCGGGCAAGCGACGCGCAGTAACCCAGATGGCGCTACGTTCCCTCTCAGTGAGGACTCGGACTGTTCTACTGAGTCCAGAATACGCCGCGCATCTGCGTAGTACCGTTCACCCTCGGGCGTGAGCATCAGCTTTCGTGTGGATCGGTGAAGCAGCCTGGTTTGCAAATGGTCTTCAAGAGCAGCGACGTAACGACTGACGCTCGGTTGCCCTAGTCCTAGATCACGTCCCGCAGCAGAAAAACTACCCGTCTCGACAGCGCGTACAAAACAGCTCATCAGTAATAACCGGTCCATCATGCCCCTTTTCATGCAGATTTTGCATGAGATCTATCCTATTTGCCCATCTTATCAGCGCGCTGGCATGAATACATAGTTGCTCTCAGAAGGTCAGTCCTCCGGCTGGCCGCCCCAAGAGAGGAAATTTACATGTCCCGCTTACAAGGCAAGCGTACCCTCATCACTGGCGGTACAAGCGGCATCGGTCTGGAGACCGCCAAGCAATTTCTCGCCGAAGGCGCACGCGTGATTGTCACAGGTGTTAATCCTGAGTCCTTAGCAAATGCTCAAACTATTTTAGGTAGCGAAGTCTTGGTGCTGCGAGCCGACTCAGCTAGTGTCGCAGCCCAGAAGGAGCTGGCGCAGGCTGTTCAGTCTCATTACGGGCAGCTCGACGTTGCTTTCCTCAATGCTGGCGTATCCGTCTGGATGCCAATCGAAGACTGGAACGAGGAGATGTTTGATCGCTCCTTCGACATCAATGTCAAAGGCCCTTACTTCCTTCTGCAAGCACTGCTGCCGACCTTCTCTAATCCTGCATCGGTGGTTCTTAACACCTCGGTAAGTGCGCATCTGGGCGCCGCGCGTTCATCCATTTATGCCGCAACAAAGGCTGCCTTTCTGAACATGTCGAAAACGCTCTCTAGCGAGCTTCTACCGCGTGGTGTTCGAGTAAATGCGGTCAGCCCTGGTCCGATCGACACGCCGCTCTACGACAAGGCGGGTATACCCGATGCCTACCGCGAGCAGGTCAACAAAGATATTGCTGCGACTATCCCCTTTGGCCGTTTTGGCACGCCTGAAGAAGTAGCTAAGGCGGTGCTGTATCTCGCGTCGGACGAGTCCCGTTGGACAGTGGGAACGGAAATTATTGTTGATGGTGGTCGCTCGCTTTAACGAGATAGGCACGCCTTCGAGTCTGTACATCCCGCTTCCTACCCGGAAGCGGGAGTCGTCGAAATAACAGTGGGTATTCAAATGTCGCAATCACGGCTCACGCTTGTTAGCCACGGGCTTTGTCCGTTTGTTCAGCGAGTGGCAATTTTACTCCTCGAAAAAGAGGCTCCATTTCAACGGATAGATGTGGATTTGAAGGACAGGCCCAACTGGTTTCGGGTCATGTCGCCAACGGGCAAAGTCCCGCTTCTAATGGTGCAAAAAGGCGATGAGGAAGCGACCGTACTTTTCGAGAGCGTGGCTATCTGCGAATACATCGAACAGGTGTATCCGGAGCCCGCTTTGCATCCGAAAGATGCAATTTCCCGTGCTCAACACCGTGCTTGGATCGAATTCACCACTGGTATGCTTGCTGATGCATGGGGATATTTGAACGCAACGGATCAGCAGACAGCGCTTGGTAAGTCTTCAGCGCTGAGGGGAAAGCTGGAGAGACTTGGCGGTGAAAAGATGGAGGGGCCGTACTTCGCTGGCGAGACGTTCAGTATGGTGGATATTGCTGTAGCCCCAATTTTTCGCTACTTCGACATACTGGGATTCGAACCAAGTCATTCATTGTTTGATGGACTAGGTCGCATTGCCGAGTGGCGTCATGCACTGGCCAATCGCGCTAGCGTTCAGGCTGCTGTCGCCGAGGATTATGCAGACCGGTTACGCAAACATCTGCTGGAGGTGAAGGCCATTTTAGTCGGATGAGTCATAAATATCAGTCCAGCGTCTCGTATGGCGGGTCTTAGCCTGGTGCGACCGTGGAACTGGGTCTCCTTTGCGAATTTGCAGTAGGCCCGCTTCCCTATTCTTCAGGAAAGTGCCTATACAACGGATAGCGATACTAAGCTTTCGTTGACGCTCCATGTCCGCTTTTGGTCGTTTTCAGCCGGTCACCACAGGCAGAAAACGGCCAAAAGCTGACTATCGAATAATCATCGAAAATGACTCAAATAGATAACCGTACGGTAGACGCGTCTTGACGAATTCATTTTAGGGCGAGGGCGTGAGCAAGGTGCTCTTGTTGAGGGTTGCGGTGGGTGGTCCAGTCCATGCAGTTAAGCAGATGGATAACGCGAGTGAACCTGGCGACCGATGTTAGGTTGGCCGCCCTTTCCCCCTGAAGCGAGCGATTCACCTCAATCGAACCAATGCAGCCAGAAAATCTCTATCAAAAGACTTTCACCTAACAATCGTTAGATAGGTGTTGACGTGCGTCGAATCACCCGCTAATGTTTGCCTACCTAATGTTAGGTAGACAGCTCAACCACCAACCTGCGGGATCGACCATGACTACTAAACTTCAGCTTTTCACTTCGCCTTCGGCCTTTCCGAACCCACAGCGTCTGCGTCTGTTCATGCACGAAAAAGGCATCGCTGACCAATTTGCCGAGACCATCTATGACATGTCCCCTGTAGGAGAACAGCGTGGCTGGCGTCATTTGAATATGAACCCGTGGGGCGAAACTCCCACCCTTCAACTGGCTGACGGTAGCTACATTTCTGAAACGGCTGCCATCGTTCGTTATCTTGACCAAGAGTATCCGGGTCGCAAGATCATGGGAGAGACCGCACTGGAACAGGGTCTGGATAACATGTGGGATAACCGGGTGTGGGTGCACATCCTGTACCGCATCGTTACAGCGTTCCACGTGTTGCACACCGGACTCGGCTTCAAGCTAGAACTGACCAAGAATGAGGCTTGGGGCGAACACTGCCGTAAGGAAGCTTTGGCTCACGCTGCACTGGTCAATCGTCATCTGTCAGACGGCCGCGAATGGCTGCTCGGCGGAGATGCCCCGACCTTCTCGGACATTACCCTGGCAACCGCGATCGCCTTCTCGAAATTCCCGGTCAATGCCACTCCACTGGACGAGCGATTTGAGTTCCTAGATGCGTACTGGCAGCGCTGGACGAAACGTCCAAGCTTCCAGGCTGCCTACGCTGATAAAAACAGCGGCATTCCTGAGCTGGATTCGCCAGCCCAGTAACAGCTTTCCAATGGAAACTCCGGTACGCCGAGATTGCCACACCCCTGGCTTTCTCGGTGACCGTAGTGATGTCGCTATTGTCGGCTGGCGGTGCCGCTTGCTAAACCACGATGGAACGGCTTCTGCCTGAGCACCCAAGCGCATTGAACACCCTTCTCTCACTGACAATCTACCTGTCACACGGTAGGCCTTTGCTGTAAATTAGCTTCCCTATTTAAGAGATCGTCCCAAGACGAAAGGCACCAAGATGAGCGTCAACTCCAAGGAAGCCATCCTGTTGGCGGCCAAGAAAATTGCCCAATCGCAGGGCTACAATGGTTTGAATTTCCGCGACCTCGCGCAAGATGTTGGTATCAAAGCGGCGAGTATTTACTACCATTTTCCAAGCAAAGCCGATCTGGGTATTGCCGTTGCCAAGCGATATTGGGAGGACGGTGCGCTCGCACTCGAGATGATCGAGTCAGAAAGCCCATCTCCGATTGACGCTCTGCGTCGCTTTCCTGAAATCTTCCGAAGATCGCTTGAGGCCGACAATCGTCTCTGCCTGGGCAGTTTCATGGGCGCTGAAACCGATACTTTACCCATTGAAATGACTAAAGAAATTCAGACCTTTGCTGATGTCAACATTGCATGGCTAAGCAAGCTTCTATTGGCTGCAAAGGTGTGCGAATCGAGTGAGAGTGAATCCAGAGCACGTGCAATTTTCGCAGCTGTTGTCGGTGCCCAGCTCTTTGCTAGAAGTCGCTCGGATATCTCGCTTTTCGATGCCCTGGTCGATTCATACCGCGCGTCCGGGCCTCTGCCGGCGTAGCAACCGACAGCGACTCGGTTCAGTGAACAGGCGGCTTTGCCGCAGGCGCGTACAATGCGAAGCGGCGTAGCTGTTGCGAAATTGCATTTCACTTGACCGTGATTGCATCGGTACTGACCGCTCGATTGAACTGCACTTGACCAGGCGTTTGCATTCGATCTGACAAGCACGCTAGCAACCATGATCGGCTGAAGTTGGCCGATTGCTGTCTGTCGCCCAAGTATTTTTCGATCCACGGTGTATGTCATGACTAGCGCACGGATGCCGCCAGAGCTAATGCAGCTTGTCGTGAAATCAGTCGACACCGAACGGTGCTGCCTATGATTAATGAACAGAAACCCAAACCGCCTGTGACTTTGAGGACGTGAGTCATGATTTCCATCCTTGAACTTCGCCACATCATCGAATGTGGTTTTCTGCCTTTGTCTTGTATCTGCACCTCCAATCCGGATGGATCGCTCATGATAAAAGTGTTCGAGCCATCATCTGATCATGTCGAATTGTTGGTCACCGGAGTGAAAACCGAGAACTTGACGTCCAGCCGAGCTATTGCAGATTTGATCAGCGAACTGCACGGTGAAATGCGGGTTATGAAAACGAAGTATGCATCAGGAATGGGCGTGCAGGGATCGTGGCAATGACTGTCGAATTCACCGACGAATAGGTGTCCGTACCGACTGCATTTGGCAGCTGTTGCATAATCACAGGCTCACCTGATCGCGAAACTATCAGATTCGATACTTATCACCTGCTCTTGGAGAATTTCAATGAACCAGCGGGAGGTGTTTTTGGAAAAAGCATTGGAGGTTCATAGGGAGTTTGAGCTGGCTACGATAGCTATGCGCCAGATGATGCAAGAGAATAAAGCGTCTGGCCCTGAGTGGGAGGCAGCGGACGCTCGAAAGCGGGCTGCTCTCAAAGAGTGGTCGTCGTTAAGTCGCCATCTCCATGACATTTATCCAGCGGAGTGAGTCAGCACGGTCAGTGAAGGGCGGGGCTTGAGATGAATTCACCGGCGGTCTAGCAAATTGAATTACTTGGGCTGTGGCGACTCCACCGTCTGAGAGACAAGAGTTTCTCAATTGCGGTGAACTCCGCTTGAGGCAAATGCTATGACGTCGTTCGAAGAATTTAGAACCACATCACACGAGCTTCTTATAGAGCTGGATGCTGCGACCACAAAAATGATGATGCTTGTTTCTGCAAAAGAGGTGTCCGGTCCTTTCTGGGATGATGCTACACAGCGGCATCTCGAAGCCATGAACGCCTGGCATACCTTTCTCGATGTCTCTCCCGACGCTACCGCTTCCGCACTTGCTAACTAAATACTGCAATTGGATCAGCGAATGACTAGAGCGATCGCATGTCAGAGGCAGGCGTTGGATGAATAGGAGCCAGCGATTTGAGCCGCTGTAACAGTGCCTCTTCGAAAATGATGTTGAATCGTTCTGCGTCACCGGCTTTCAGACCACCAACGGCTTGCATTCCGCGAACGAACCCCTCGGCCAGAGCCCCAGCTTTCACTGCAGTGCTCATTGAGTCTGCACATCCGATCTGAGCTAGGAGTGTATCGGCCTCCTGCTTTGTTCGATCATTCAACTCCACTTTTCCCATTATCTTTACCACGACATCAAATACATTATCAGCAGTACGACAGCCACCCAGCCCAGTGTCAACAGAAAAGAAAGCCTTACAAATTGCTTGTTCATTGAGTCTTATCATTTTGGTGGATGCGGGTGATGTATGCCCTGCGGGTCACCGGCAAGAATATCATAATGCCACCAACTCACTTGTCCCGCTGAACTCGGCAGTTCACATATGCATCGGTTCCAGGCTTTGCGCCGTACGATTGGCAAACCGCATCATCTGTTGCCGTTTTTTCCGCCTCTGCAGCGGAAAGGTTTTTCAGGCTTTGTTGGCGAACTTCATAGCCCTTTGTTCCAGGTAGGCAGTCATCCCATGCAATGAGTCCGATCGCACAGTCGAGCGGATGATTTGCGCAACCTACCAGCACCAGCATGATCACCGCTAAAAGCAGTTTTTTCAAAGTGACGGCCCTCCCCGGCCAGACACGAGTTTGCCACTATCTAAGCGTGCAGCGTAAGCCTCTCGCATTAATGTGAAATCTCGCGCACGTAGCCCTGGCAGGCGATCAGCGCAATCAGTCCTCGGTCACCGGCGTCATCACGGTACATCCTTGAAGAAGACGTGACCGCCCAGCTTCAGCGTTTGCTTGGCCTTCCCCGCCCAGGCTGGAGCCGTCTTCATCGCGATCGCGAAGTAGTGAGTGGCGCCACCGGTGGGATCTGACACCTTTCCGTCAATCACCTGGTCAACAGCGATGCGGGCCTGGGCCAGCTCACGGAACGGGATCGCCTTCGCGCCAGACAGGTACGCGAAGTTCGGATCGTTCTTGTTCCAGCAGCTGAACTGGTACGGCGCTTGGCACACGCCGGCATAGCCCTCCCCCCACCACGATTTCAGCTTGCCGTCGTCCACCCGGTTGCGAATGGTCCAGGCTACGGCGATCTGGCCCGCCAGGCTCTCGCCGCGGGCCTCGCCCCACAATGTGCGCGCGAGGATGTCGCGGTCGTTCTCGGTAACAGTCATCACTTTTCTCCAGGCAAAAAAAATCCCGCTCGATGGCGGGTGCGGTGTGTTGCGGCGGCGCTACATCTGGTCAGCAGTACGAGCCTCGGGACTGGCCTTGATCACCGGCACAACCGGCTCCGTTGGCCATACCGGTGCGGCATACCAAGTCGGCTGGGCCGTGACCTTGCCCAGGGAAAATTTGTAGGTCTTCCAGGCTTTCAGGTTGACCAGCAGCGCGGCCTGTTCCGCCTCGTCCTCTTCAGTGGCCTCGCCGGCATCAATGCCGTAACCGAGCGTGTCGATCCGATCTTGAATGCGGGCGATCTGCGCCACGGCGGCGCTGTTACGCCCCGCCAGTTCAACTTTGGCCACAGACAGGGCCGCACTCGCTGCGGCTGCGTCCTTCATCGCCTTGGTGATCAGCTTGCTCCAGTCGATGTTCATTGAGTCACCTCCCCGGCGACGACTGGAACCGGTAGAGGCTGCGGCAACTGCACGACGCCATCCGGCACATTGAGCAGCGGAACAGGGAAAGCCTGCTCCGGACTGAAGTTCGCCGGCAACGGAAAACGCAAGGTCAGTTCCAGAGTGTCACCGGTTCGGGTCACGGCGTCAGCGAACCAGGTGGAGGTAATCGCCTCCAGCGGCAACGTGTCGCCGGCGCCCACATTGGTAAAGTCGAATGACTCGCCGTTCAGGATCAACGTCGCCCCCTGCTTAATGATGCTCAGCTCTTCGTCTGAGCGGATCGGTGAAAGTTTGATGATCATGAGGACTCCCATTAGTACCAGCGACCAAAGGCCATAAGGCGCGAGGCGCGGGCTGTGGTGTCATTGAAGAATGCGATACGCGACCAGCTCACGCCGGTAGGCGAAGGTGCGCTGTTCAACCCGATCACCCCCAGCGCCGAATTTTGGCTTCCGGTCACGACCGGCTCTGACCCAGCAACGAACGCTGCAGGAAATGTCCATGTCGCCGCGGCGCTTATCCATGAGTTGCCGTTAACCGTTCCCGCGCCAATCGCGCCGGTAGTGCATGAGCAAATTTGCGTGCCGTCACCAAAGCGCACCCAGTAACCATTGGTGTTTGAGCCGCTCTCCACGACATTACGCCCGGCTAGCTGGAGTCCCACCGGGACATTGAGCACGCCCGCATAGGAGTAGGTCATGAACGGGCCACCGGCGTTGTTGGCCTGGTTCACCGTGCGCCAACTGAACCCACCGGTGCCGCCACCCTGGTTGCAGGTGAACGACACCGCGCCCAACAGGTTGCTACCGTTGGTTTCGTTCCAGCCGACATAACCACCTTGGGATGCCGGCATCGCGCCGGCGACCACTTTCAGGGAGTTGAAGGATGGGGCAAATGCCCCACCGGCGACCGGCATCGCGCCGAGGCTGCTCAGCAACTCCGCCGAACTGCTCACCGCAACCCCGGTGCCGCCCTTAGCCACTGGCAAAATTTCGTAGTTGCCGGTGGTGCCGAGCGCCGCGAGCTTCGGGCCGTAGGTATTCACCAGGCCGCGCAACGCGTCGGCAGAATCCTTCACGTAACCCTGCATCGGCGCCAGCGCATAGCCCCCTGCCGCGTTGGTGGCCCCTTTGTAAGGCGGATCAATCGAAATCGCCGCGTCGCTCGCGATGTTGGTTACTTCGTACCAGCCACCGTCAGGCCCGCGAAATGCATCACCTACCCGGCCGTTGGACAGAAACGCGGTGCCGGTACCGATTACAGCATTCGAATTTTGAGTAACGTAGACCGTCCCGGATTTAGACCAAGGCATAGAGCCGTCCTTTTAACTTGAATAAGGATCCCGCGATGAGCGGATTGAATGACTTAAGAGATCAGTTGAAGGGGAATGGATAGTTATCGGACTTAATTACCAAGGCAACAGGGTAGCGGTCAGTGGGGATATTGGAGAAAGACACCGGGGATCCGTAACCTGATGTGTTAGGTCTAGTTGTAGTTGTTCCTCCCGTGGCCCCGAACATAAAAGTAATGCCGCCGTTATAACCATAGGCGCCCTCACTGCCGGAATAGACGGCGAATTGGGAAAAGCCGCCAGCAGCAGGATACAAATCATTTATTTGGCATGAGCGCGACCAGGGGAGATAAGCAGCATACTCGGCGGCTCCTATTGGGACATTGACATAAGAATCTGCCTGCGCCACGTAGACGATACCGCCTACGTTGCCATTAGCCTGTCGCTGGCGATTGGAGCCGCCGGCGTAACAGGTGTAATAGCGTCCAAAACCGTCCAAGGTTCCAACGCCCGGGGCTTGGACGGCCCCTACAACGTTAAGTGGAGGCTGCAAAGAGTTAAATGTAATTCGACCGGACGAGTCATATGTTTTTAAGAACGTAGTGCCTGACATGTTATCTGCCATCAAATCGAAGCAATAGAACTTTGTGCTCGGACTGGCGTTTGTGTAGTAAAAGGTCATGGTGTTCCCCGCCACCTGTGTACCAACAAGGCAGCCAGAGCCAGTTATAAAAGCAATTGGCGATATCGGATTGGCAACCGTAAACCCATGGATTTGGTCGGCAAAGTGCGGCGTAGCGATGGCGGTGGTTGCCGACCAGTTAACTCCGTAGTTAGGGTCCTCCCCTTGTCGAATGAATTCCTTGCGCGTCCACGAGTGGATGTAAGACATGTTCCCGCTCTTAACCAATCCATAGCAAATCAAATTGGTGTCAAAAAGAATCTGCCCGTTCTCTTTGAAAGCCTGAAGATTCGCCATTTAGTAATACCCGTAAAAAATTCGGCAGTTGGCCGAGAAATACCCCCACCCCAGCGTTGAGTAGGAGTACACCCACGACATCGATCCGCTCCCAAGCGTTACACCTGGCTTCTTGCCTTTCTCAAGCTGTAAATCCACAAGCGGAACAATGATGTAATACTGGGTCTTCCCCGCTGGAGGCGGCTGGATGGCAGTGGAGCCATTCGCACCGCCAGTATCGACGTAGCTCTGCATCTGGCTAATGTTCATGGTCATATCGACCAGCAGACGCCCGGAGGCGTCATAGGTAGTTAGTCCCGTCATACGCTAAGGTTGATTGCGAGGTTGCCGTTCGAGTGGTAAAGCTTCACTGAACTGTTGTTGATCGCTATTCGGGCCTGGCCCGCACCTTGCCCGTTCATTTCAAAACCTCCGTTCTTGAAGATGGCCCAGCCGGTCAGGCCGAACTGATAGTTCGTTGAGCAGATGTAATCGCCGATCTTGGCGTTGGTGATCGAGCCATCCTGAATAAATGCGTCCCGAATAAACGTCTGGCCACCAGTGATCCCAAAGAACGAGGTTGGGTTTTGGGTGTTGGTGTTCATCACCAAGAAAGTATCCGCCCGCACCACAAACTGCGAAGTGGTGCCGGCGGCGCCGCTTTCCAGGCCCAGGCCGAAGCCGGCCGCATACGGCTGGCCACCCGCGGTCAGTTCCATCCGTACCGACCAGATAGCCGCCAGTTTGCCGTTGGTGCTGGCCAGTGCGCTGGTTGTCTCCTGAACAGCCACGCTCGCCCCATCCGCTTTGGCTTGCGCCGTATCAACTCGCGTTGAGAGCGCACCAACCGCGTCAGACCTGGCAGTGACCTCCGACTGGATAGCCGCCTGATTACTTCCGACCGAAGCCTTCAGCGTCTCAACCTGCTGGGAGATCGCGAGCTGATTACTCGCCATCGTCGTCTCGACGATAGTGATCTTCGACTCGCTCGTTCCTACGCGAGAATCGAGGGAGGTAATGCGCTGCGTTTGCGCAAAGTCCTGCTCGGTTCGCACGCGAACCTCTTGCGCATAGCTCGCGGTGGCTTGCCAGCCATTCAACGCATCCAGCAAATCCCCGCTTCCATCATCACCGCGAGAAGAAGCCTGCAATGCCTGGAGCTGGCTGGCGGTGGATGTTGTCTTGCCGTCGACCGTTGAGATGTCGGCCGTGTTCTTGGTCACCTGTGCGGCGAGGCCGTTCGCCGTCTGCACTACCTGCCCGGTGTCGAGCCAGTAAGTGACATTCGGCGGAGCATTGCCAGCGCCGGCAGGGACAGCAATTTTGGCGGTGTAAAGGCGCTGACCCAGACGAACCGATTCGCCGATGGCGTAGGCCTTGGCCGGGTCGTACTCCAGCGCATCCACCAGGTCGCCGATCTCGTCTTTCAGCTCGCTGAGCCGTTCGTTGACCGAGCCAGGCCCGTCGCCGTCAATCAAATCGATCCGGCCCAACAAGTGCTGACCGAATTGGCTTTCTGTCAGTTGGCCGGTCAGCAAATCCAGCACCGGACCGGCCTCGGAGCTGGCCTGCCCCATCACACCGTTCACGACCGGGTAGAAAGGACCGATGTTGCCTGTACGGTCCACCAACCGTGCCCAGAAGAAGAACGTGGCGCCCGCCCGAAGGCTCTGCATCGCGTAATCGCTTTGCGGGTAGGCCAAGTCTGCCAGCTTGGTTGCGGTTCCCAAATTGTTGTTCGGGCCGTACCAGATCTCAGTGCGCTGGGTGTCCTCGGCGCCGGCCGGGAAACCCCACTTCAGCCCAATGCCAAACAGCAGCGACGTGGCCGTCAGGAACGATACTGACGGCGGCAAACCGGCCTTGCCTGTTAGATTGGTCAATATCGAACTACGCCAGATCGACGAAATGTCGAACGCGCTCACCGCGCGGGCGCGAGCCAGATAGGCCCCAGCATAAATCCCGACTACGTCGACGCCGGTCGATCCGGTGCGCGGCAGCTTGATCCAGTTGCCACTGTCTTTACGCCACTCCACGTCATAGCCGACAGCGCCATTTACGGCCGGCCAAGTTATGGTCATGGTGGCGACGGCGATGCCCTGGGACACAACTGAGCTCGATGTGACCGTGACGCTCGTCGGCGCTGGTACCACGGTGATTGGGATTACGCTGATCGGGCGCTCTTCAAGCCGGGCGCCGGTGTCGATGTTGGCGAACTTTCCTGGCTCATACTGGAGGGCGCTGATTTCATAGTCGCCTTCTGTAGTGCGCTTGGTGCTCAGCACCCGATAAAGCGGAATCGCCAAGTCATCGGCATCCAGTGCCCACTGCAATTGCGGAAGCGGAGCCTCGCTGTAACTGGTAGTCACGGTCACGGCGCGACCGTTTACACTCTGGACTGTCCGCCCCTCGGCACGCCCACCAGGTAGGTTGATCATCAGCCGATCACCGGCCTTGGTTTGGGTGTCGCGATCGAGCGTTACAACCCGGCCAGCAACCGCCGAGATACGCCCGCCCACCTCGCGCCCAGCCAACAGAGAATCCGCCACCGGAATGATATGGCCCGGCAGCGGGATCACCCCTTCCATGCCGGTCTTGAACGACACGGTCCGATCCTGGTTGTTGCTCAGGATCGCCCACTTACCGCGGCGCTGGGCCTCGGAAGCGCGGGTGCAGCCAATGGCACTCAATTCGGTCGGTTTGTCGCCAAAGCGGCGCTGCAAGGCAGGGTCAGCGAACGGAATGACGTCAGTGTCATAGTTGTTCGCAGGGTTGTCGTAACTGACCAGAGCCCGGGTGTAACGGGTCTTGGCCGAGGCACTGCCATACGAGAACTTGCCGTCGATCACGTTAGATCGTGTGAATACATAATCGAAGTCCTGGGCGCGCGGCATGTCCGCCTGCATGACCAACTGACCCTGAGCCCAATACGTCATGCCCCGGTAGATGCCGGCGATATCACGTAACAGCGACCAGGCGTCGGGCTTACCCTGGAGGTTCATGTCGCACAGAAAACGTGGCTCTGTTCCACCCACACCATTCGGCACCAACTGGTCGCAGTACTGCGCGATCCGGTACAGCTCCCACTTGTCGACCATGAACGACTTGATACGCTTGCCCAGGCCGAAGCGTTCTTCTGTGCATACGCCGAACGTGATCCAGGCCGGGTTGTTGGTCCAGGCCTGCTTCATGGTGCCGTCCCAGGTGCCGTTGTAGGTGCGCGCGACTGGGTCGTAGTTGCTCGGGACCTGCCACTTGCGGCCTTTGCACTTGACGGTCACGGCCGGGATGTTGCTGAACTGCTCGGCGTCGAACTCGATGTAGAGCAGCGCTGTGTTGGGGTAGCGCAGCTTTGCGTCGATCACCTCTGTATATCCGGCCACCAGCATTGTGTCGGCGATTTTGTTGGTGTTCTGGTTCGGGGTGATTCGGCGGATACGGATCTGCCAGCCCGTGGTGGCCACCGGCAAGTCAACACGTCGTGAGCGCTCGTAGCGGGTTGTGGTCTTCCCGTCCACGGCCTCAATCAAGACCTGCTGGTACGCACCGCCATCAGTGGCTACGTCGATTGCATACTCGATGCGGTAACCACCCACGTTGCCGCTGTCGTCCTGTTTCTGGAGCGCTGGCCAAGCAAGGCGAACGCGCACAGCCGAGAGCTGGATGTTGGTGATCGATCGAATCCACGGCGAATCGCTGCGCAACTCGATGTTCAGGGTGGTTTCGTTCTCGACCGACGGGATGCCCGAGATATAGGTTTGATCCACCGAGCCCGGGCGCCAATCCCATTTCACGTTTGGGAAGTTGTAGTTGCCGCTGGCATCTTTGATCGGCGTGTTGTCGAGGTAGATGTCGTAATCGGTTGGGGTGCCGTCGAACTCGCCCTCGCCCACGGCGATGAGCAGCTTTGCCAGGTTGGTCGAGCGCAGACTGTCGCTGGCTTCAACAGGCGACTTCGGGCTCGTGCTGCCGCCCTTCTCGCCGTAGATCTCGATGTTCTGTGCTGCGCCCATGCTTTCCTCCAGGCATAAAAAAACCACCTCATGGGCGGTCTGCTTGCTGTGTTCTGGCTACGTTTTGTCTTCTGCGTAGATCGATGCAGAGATGATGGCGCCGCCCCAACGGCGCTCGCCGATGCAAATCGGCACTGGGTTGCCACTCGCGGTTGTGTTTTTGGCGCTGCCAAAGGCGTAGGACGGCATGTTGTCAGGCGATGCGCTCTGTTTGAGCCCCGACGCTTGAGGACTGAGCATTTGGAGAACGCCTCCCGCGATCATCGCGATGCCCACCGGGGCCAAGGTGGGAATCCAGATACTGGCCACCAAAAGAACCACACCGATAATGGTTTGAAGAATCCCGGCTCGCTTACTGCCTTCTACAACTGGAACAATGCGGATGTGTTGCGTCCCAGACAGGTCGAATCCGTCAGGTCCAACATTCTTTCCGTTTCGGAAAATAGCGAACCTCATGCCGAGTCGATCAAGTCGCCGGATCTCATCCTCGAAACCGTCAATTGTGTGCCTCAGCGCCTTGAACACCTCCCATGATTTACCGGAATCCAGCAGGCGGCGATGAATTCGGCCAAACTTCTTTGCCAGCGAGCCAGACAGCTGGATAGTAGCCATGGGCTGATAATGAATTGCGGTCGCGGCCATATTTTCCTCGGGCATAAAAAAACCGCCCGAGGGCGGTCGTCAAAAAATTGGAATTAAAGACATCCTCTAACAGCAGACTCTATGCCGCTCCGACCCGGCATGCCCGACCACGCCATTCGCTGACGCAGAATCACCGAGCTGCCTTCAGGGGTTTTGTTCACATCAAGTAGCTCATCCGCCATATTGTTGCTCGCAACCCAAAGTCGATATCCCGTCTCAGTTTCTACCATGGACGAATCAGTCCTTGATGCCTGCCATTTGGGAAACACGCACAAGGCGTAGCGCTTTGGATCTTTGGTTGTTGTGGTCTTCACTGTCGGATCATTCGACTCAAGATCAGTAGGTGAAACACAGCCCGTCAGCAGCGCAACAGCCAACGCTCCTAAGAAAAGTTTCATGCAGGTCACTCCTGTGGAAAGCGCCACCATATCACCGGTTTGCGCCTGTACGAATTCCCAGTAACTCCCCGCCAAGGTTCAGGAGTAGCGTTTGGCCTTTATCAAAGCCAAGGAGCGGTCATGTCTATCAGAAGCCTTGCTAAAAATCTTCCGGCGGACCCGGACAACGTCGGCTCAGTCCTTGGCTGGGGCGTAGTCCAGAAATCGCCCTGGAGGTTCGTCGACATTTACGCATCCAGAGATGCAGCCGAAGCTGAATGTTCAGCCCGAGGACCGCGCTTTAGCGTCGAGTATGGATCTCACCGACTCGGAACGGACGACTTCATCGGTGGATCTACGCCTCCGATGACACAGGAAAATCCACCTCGGCAAACGTGAGACTGCCCGGACCTGATACGAGATCAGCCTTCAAGCCAGGCTTACCGTTATAGATCCGGGTATAACCTGGCCCGCCGGGCCCGACCTTGCCTGAGAGGGTCAACCGGTCAATCTCGACACCCGCTTCTAGAATCGCTACCTCGGCTTCGGCGCCGCAGATGTCGCCGTCGGTAGCGGTGAATAGGTTATGAATGGTCAACATGTAGTTCTGGTTGGATTGCATACCCTTATCCCGCGGCCCTGCCGCATCATGTGGTTGGTTGTGCGTCTTTATGCCTGAGGATAAGGCGTGTTCGGTCAAGCCATGGCCCACCGAAGACGATGATCTCGCTCGGGCGTCCGTACAGGTGGTGCAGCAGGAAAGGCCCAGGCCCGAAGCTGTTCGACTCCTCCCCGGTCAGCGTTGTATCCGTGCCGAGGTAAATACCAGCGTGATTCGGGTGAGCCGTTCGGCCGACCGTCATAACGATCATGTCGCCGCGCCGCGGCCGGTCCACCTTCACGAAACCGGCAGCCTCGTAGTTCGATTCGTAGAGGCTTTCGGCTTCTGCGTTTTCCCACCAGCCATCGGCGCGCTTGAAGGTTTCGAATTCCAGCCCCCACTCGCGCTGATACCAATCCGCGCAAACCTGCCAGCAATCCCAGGCACCATGTACGAATGGGCGCTTCAGCAAAGGAGTGTCGCCTGTCGGCATCACGGTTCGCAGATCGCCCTCTGGCCAGCTGAGAATGTGCCAAGGCATCGCGGTTGCTTCGCACATGGCGAGATCGCGAGGCGAAGGCCGGCTGGTGGCGTCAGGGTGCGAGTGAACAATGCCGATCACCTCACCGATGTCTTCACCGGCGGCATACCCTTCCGGATCAATTCGAAACTCTTCATTCGGCTCAGTCGAGATATTGCGGCACGGGTAATATTGCTGCTTTCGCCCGATGCGCAGCAGCAGACCGCAGCACTCTTTCGGGTATTCGGCGGCCGCGTGAGCCTGGATCGCGCTCAAAATATGTTTGCGCATGATCAGCTCCGGGCAATGAGGGAAACCGCTGGAAAGCCACCAAATGGCAGCGGATTGCCGACCCCGAAACGCGGATCACATCCTTTAGCCAGAGTCCCATCACATTCATCCAGCTCAGGGTTGTCGGTGGGCACGCCGTCTTTCGTAACGTAGCCACCGGTGTACCCGCAGTTTGGCCCGCGATATCCACCGGTGAGGCACCAGTGGCACAGCGTGGTCATCTGCCGGCCTATTGATTCGCCACCCACATCACCCGGGCTCGCGAGCTCCCAGCTGACGTTCTCCCCGTCTTCGTTGGTCTTCTGATCGACGTACCAGACTTCGATCGTCTCCTGAGTAGGATCAGCGCCCGGGTTGCCTGCCGGGAAGTTCTGAGCGTCCAGATAGCTGCCCAGCGTGTGTCGCATGGTCAACTTGAACTCCAGAAGATCGTCGAAGGCCAAACACAACGCAGTAATGCGTCCATTGACGTTGCCTACCGACAGCGAGGGGCGTACTGCTGTGCCGTCGCCGTTGGCCTCGATGCCATCGATCTGCATTGGCCAGGCACTGTACTCGTTACCCTGAAACCAGATCGACTTTGCGGGCAACTGGTCGGCGCTCGCTCCGGCGGAGATCAATTCCTCAGGCGTGTGCGGGATGGCATGTCCGTGAAAGCGCAGCACGTCGGCCCCGTAGTCCGAGCCGTCCAATTCGAAGAGCAGCACTTCGCTGCCAGGCTCAAGAACCTGGATGTCACTAATCAGCGGCATGGTCGCCCCTTATGGTTGGAAAGCCCGGTCGAAAGTGGCCGTAAGCTTGAAGACGGTGCCGCCCACAGGAGTGGGAACCGGTTTTTTGCAGGTGAAGAGGCCGAGCTCGCCAAGTGGGGTTGTCCAGAGAAACGCCTTGGCGCCGGCATGCCGGTCAAAAAACGCCATGATCTCCTGCACCTTGGTTTTTGGCCCGGTGTAGGAGATCGGATAGGAGTCAACTTTGTTGTTCGGCCCGTCGCCAGACTCTTGTTTGTAGCCATCGCCAAACTGGGATGTGCGCACCCGATAGGTGATATCGGGCGCGTCTCCGTTTTGTGTTGGCCAGGTGAAGCGCTCAATCGCCACGGCTATCTCCCATTGATTCGTTTCCAGATTTCGCCGCCTGGCTGAAGCTCTTTCGCGATCGCTCGATCAACTACTGCCTGGGCTACTTGCTGTACGCCTTTGCCTAAATCGGCCGAAGCCTGCTGGTTGGTGGTTGGAGAATCGGTACCACCGGTCTGCACGGACACCGCAACGGGAAAGTTGTATGTGTCCCCGCCATTGCCGCCACTATTCCTGATTGCCGAAACGCCTGGACCTGCACCGGAAGTCAGCGGAGTGACGCTGCCACCATTCGCACCGGTCATGAGGAAGGACTTGCCACCCTCGCTGTACAACTCAGGCCCTAACTCGTTGACCTCGTACAGGGAGTTTGGCGCGACCGGGCCGCCGGCAGCTCTGTAGCCAGAGAAGTCGACGTTGGTATATCCGGCCTGGGTTGAGCCCGCTGACGCTGGAGCGGACCCGCTACCAGTGAAGTAGCTGGTGGCGGCTCCTACCAGACTGCCCAGCAACGCCGAACTGGCCTGCCGAGTAGCTATACGCGCCATGTCAGCCAAGATCGACTTGGTGAAGTCCGCAAACGACAGCTTCCCGGTCATGGCGAAGTTGACGATCGCGTCCTCCATCGAGCTGAAGGCATTGGTGAACAGGCTTTTCGTCTGTCCAGCGACATCCCGTGCTGACTCCAAGTAGTTCTGCCACGCTGACGATGCACCGGCGCTCCAGCTGCCCTGGGCGTCGGTCATCTCGTCATAGTTGGATTGCACGGTGTCGTGCAGATCCTGCTGCGTGGTTTTCAACGCGGCCAGCTTCTTGGTGTACTCGTCGAGGCTCATGCCGCGCGAGCCGTCACCGTACTGGTTGGCTAGGTCGAGCTTCTGCGAGTTGATGCGGTCGTCGATGGCGTTCTGTTGATCGGTCAGGCCGCGCTGTCGATCTCCCTGGCCAAGTCCGGCCGCGGCTCGCTGTCCTTGCTGGCGTAGCGTGTCGACTTGCTGCTGCAACGCACTGGTGTAGGTCTGGACGGCGAGTTCCTGCTTCTTCAGCCGGCCCTGCTCGTTCTTCGCCAGCACATCCAGCTCGCTGTCCGCAGCTTTTTGCGCCTTGACCATGTCAGCACGCGCGTCGGCGATCTTCTGGTCGAGCTGAATACGCTGCTCGCCCGTCGTTGTCGCCTTGCCTTTGGCCGCCTCAAGAGCCGCGATCTCCGCCTCGTAAGCCGCAGTGACCTCGTCCCGCTCGTTGCCGATCAAGGCTTCACGCTTCAGGAGATATTCCTGCTGCGAGATCAGCCCGGCCTTCTGCGCGGCATCCAGTTGTTTCTGGGTGTTCGAGTAGTCGGCCTGGATTTCCTTAAGAGAGTTTTGAGCGGCGTTGAAGGCAGTGAGGTCGACGGCTCCAGCGGACGCTGCCTTCGGATCCTTGTTTTTGTCCTTGATGTTCTGGATGGCCTTAGCGACAGCATCAGGCTGTACCTCCGGAGCATTCGGGGTAGCCTCGCGCACACTGGCGACGTACTGCGTGTACTCCCTGATCAGCTTATTGCGCTTTTCCTCAGCGGTGAGGTTGGCATCGTTGATAGCCTTCAGCTTGATGCCGTCGTCAATCCCCTGCTTCTGGATGCGATCCTGGTCTTCCGCATTCTTCGTCCGCTGCTCGCCGGTAAATACCATGAGCTGCAGCTGATACAGTTCCTGCTTAGATGCAGAAAGTTTCTTGGCTGCATCAGTGTCATTCGGGTCCGCGTTAACGGCGCTTTGCGCGTAGGCAACCTTCTGGCTGAGTTCGGCTATACGCTTGGCTGGCCCTTCGTCTCGGCCAATGCTTTTTATCGCGTCGAGGGACTTCTTGGCCTCGTCAGTAATATTTTTCCAGGCTTTTTCGATGGTGCCCAGGTTCTGGGTGATTTCCCCTGCCCGGCCCTTTACGGTGTCGGCATAGGTGTCGGTCAGCAGCTTCGCGGCGCCGATGGTGTCGCCCTGTTCCTTGAGTGCAACGATCTGCGAGTAAACCGAGGCGGTCAGGAAGTGGTACTGGTCGTTCAGTTCCTTGGCAGCACCGACCGGGTCTTTCGCGATTTTGACGAATTCAGCTATTGTCGCGTCGACCGACTTACCGGTGGCGTCCTCCATGGCTGCCGCCGCGTCTGCAATCTCCTTGAAGCTGTCTCCAGCGACCACGCCACTTGACGCCAGCTTGGCCAGCGATGCCGCTGCTTCGCTAGTGGTGCCGTTGGTGGCGCTCACCTGCTGCGCAAGATCAGCCAATCGACCAGCTGACGTACCGGCGTAGTTGCCGGTCAGGATCAGCGCCTTGTTGAACTCATCAGTCTCTTTGCTGCCTTGGCTGTAGCCGTAGATCAAGGTGCCAATTGCGGCGGCTGCCACAACTACTGCGGCAGCCATGCCCATAAAACTCAGCGATGCGCCGGAAACGCTCGGATGGAGCGCGCCGTATGCCTTCTGCGCATTTTCCGCAGCTTCTGCCGCTGTGTTCGAACCTTCAGCTAAATCTGACAGGCTCTCGCCTGCCTTGCCAGCGTTCTCGGCCACGTCCTTGGAGTTGGCCGCGATGCCCGCCAGCGATTCACCGAGCACCGCCGCACCAGCGCCGCCGGTGAACAGCGAGCGGAACTTATCTTTCAGCGCATCGAAGGTATTCCCGACACCGCCGAACGAATCCTTGATTTGGCCGCCCTGCTGGATCAGGACCATCAGCGGGTTCTGGCCGCCGGCCAAACTGGTGAAGATGTCGGTGAACTGTGCAGGTAGTTGACGCAATGCCGCCTGGGTTTGCGCTGAAGAAACTCCGGTCTTCTTCAGGCCGTCATCGAAATCACCCAGCTTGCTCCGGGTTTTCTCTATATCAGCCGAGTACGCCTTGAACTGGTCTGAATCAATATTCCCGGCCTTCAGGTGCTGCTTGAGCAATTCCTGCTGCTGATCAAGTCTTTCATAGGCGGCAATCGTCGGATTGATCTTGGCCAGCAGAGCCTGAAGGCCCTCGGCTTGAACACCTGTCGCCGCCGCAGCTCTCTTCGTCGCCTCTGTTTGCTGATCGAGACTCGGGGTTAGCGTGTTCAGATTTCGCTGGATGGCAGCAAAATCAGTTGTTGAAGCGCGCGCGGCGTCCATCGCCGCGGAGTTGTTATTTACGCTGGTAGTCAGCCGCTGGTAATAGTCGCTTGAGTCGAGCGATGCCTTGGCCATGGCCGTCAGACGCTTCATCGCGTCGTCAGTGGATTCGGACAGCTTGCCCTCAGCCGCAGCCAGGCCAGCTGTTGCGGTGGCTGCCTTGTCGAATCCGGCAGACATGCTATCGGCGACTTTCTCTGCTTTCGTCCCTACCTGGACAAGCCGTTCCAGATCCGTGGCGGCCTGAACGGCATCGCTCGTATCTACCGCTACGCCCAACTGCGCGATTGTGCCCGACATGAGTGCTCCATTACTTCGATTCGCTCATGACGAGCAGGGCTTCGGCCTCCATCACCTGAAGGTCAGGAAAAATCTCGGCGATTTGTTTTTTCTTGATGCCGAGGTAACCGGCTACGTCGCGAATGGACGTGTAGTCGAGCCCGGTGGCGCCGCACGCCCCCGTACGCCACTGCGTGGCCAGGGCATTGAAGAGGCAGAAGGCCGGCCAGTTATCTGACCAGACTTCGCATTCATCACCGTAATCCTCAGCCGAGAAGCCAAAGGCGTCCTGCCCTTTTATGCTCGGCTGATAGAGGGAGCGCGCGACGCCGGTCAGTTTCCCAGGCGAGCCGGGGAAAATGCTTTTTGGTAGGCGTCGACCACGGCATCACCGGCACCGGCCGAAGTCTCGACCAGTGCGCGTATCGATTCAGGGCTCAACTTGTCGTCGAAGCCCCAGCCGGCGACCAACTGAGTGACCTGCTCCACCTGACGCTCGATGTGGGAGTCGGTAATTTCGATCAGGGTGAGTTCGTCACCTTTCGCCTTGAAGCGCTCCTGATCCTCCTTGGCGCTCTCCTGCCAGCCCGCGAACAACGCGGCGAGTTCCTTGCGATCCCGATACTTGAACTCGAACGGCACCTTGATCGTGGTACCGCCGACGCGCGGAATGTCCACGTCGGCTTTGAAGGTGGGGTTCTGGGCAATCTTGAACTTGGCCATGAGAACCCCTTAAGCGCCGTAACGGATGAATTTTGCGACCACCGCAAACACGGCGGTTACCGCCATGATGTTGTTCTTGGTCATCGTCGGCACGTTGTCGAACGACGCGTAAGCGTTGTAGGCGATTACGCCGCCAGAGGCGAGGTTCACGCGGACCGCGCGAGGTTTTTTGTCGTCGTCAGCTTCCAGCAGAACATCGTTGTGCGGTAGCGCCGGGTCATCAGCCATGGTCAGCGTGAACGACAGCGGAGACTTTGACGTTGGGATCTGGTGCTCATCGTCCTCCTCGAGGAACGAATAAGTGACGTTTTGCTGATCGCCACCGGATTTGCTCGACTCCGTCACTTGGCTGACGGGCACCCAAGTCAAAATCTTCCGTACAGAGCCACCGCCAGAGCCTGGAATAAAGCGCGCTGCATTGAGCGTATTGATCTTCTCCAGCACGAACGAGTCGGTGGTCACCGTCTTGACTCGCGCAATACGATTGTTCAGGCGTGCCCAGCCGGAAGTGACTTCAACGAAGTCGTCTACCTCAAGGTCGTGGCCCGCCGACGACACAACCGCTTCGGCTGCATTGGTGATCGCGGTAAAAATGATCGGCGTGTCATACGAGCCAGCGATAGCGGCAGTCGAGCCATTGGGTAGAAAAACGGCCATTGGTGTTTCCTCTTTTCAGAAATGACAAAACCCGCTCAATGGCGGGTTCTGGGTTTGCCCAATGGGCGGATTAGGTTGTGATGTCGGCCCGGTACTGAAACGACACAGGCACGGTGAACGTGGTGTCGTCAGGAATGCCGGGGCCAGGGTCGACCGGGGTCATGGTCACCACTGTCAGCGCGCCTTTGGTGCTCCGCTCGTACAGCGGGAACAAGGCGGCGATCTGATCAGCCAGCGCACCGGCCGCGCCACGATACTTACCAGATGGCGTGACGATGCTGACCTGAAACACGCCGGTGTACAGCTTGTGATCACCGCCGAGCGTGTTGCTCGCGGTATCGGCCGGCAGCGTGAAGGCTCGCAGGTAAGTGGCGCCATCGATGGGCGTGTATGCCTCGTTCTCGACGACGACCTTCAGCGGTACCGGCAAGGCTTTCGCCCAGGCGATCAGCTTGGCCTCGTAGATGGAAGCGATGATGTTGTGGCTCATACCTGGTTGTTCCTGATGGCCTCCTGCACGATCTGCTGGAAGCGAGCGACGGTGATGCGAACCATGCCGCCCGGCGCCTGGGTCGAATGCCCAAACTCCAACGGTATCGCGTAGCCAAGGCTGTTGGTGATGTAGCAGGTATCGCCCGCCTTGAATTCGATGGCACCGGCAACGATTCGCGCCGTCGATTTGGCTCCGCTCGGATCAACCTCTTCGGTCGTGGTGCTGTCCGGCGCGCCAATGCTGAACATCCAGTTGCCGCGGAATCGGCCGCCGACATAGCCACTCGGCGCAGAGATGTCCATGCCGTCGTTCAGCTTGCGCCCGGCCTTCAATCGCCCCGCCTTTGTCAGGTTGTCAGGATCACTACGCAAGCCGCTGTTGTGATCGTCCACGGCCTTGTTGTACTGACTCGCGACGGCGTTCTGCGCCCAGATTTCAGGGTTTCCCACCGGTGACATCCGGATAACGCTGTTGCCAACCTCGATGATGATCTCGCGCAGGCTCGCGTCGATGGCTTCCGTAGCCTGGGCTGCGAATTCGGCGAGGCTCAGGGCGAAGCTGCCGGACTGTCCCGCGCCGGCTCGGCTCATGACCTCACCTGCAATTCGTAGAGGATTGGAGTGCCGGCTGGGTTGGACTCTTTCAGCGGCGGAACGATTGACCAGATGCGACCCTGGACGATGACCTTATTCAAAAGGCCGGGAGCCCACTCAAGCCCCTTCGCGGCGAGCTTGAGCTTCTTGTCGCCCTGCTTGATGAGGCTGTTGTTCTGAAATTCTTGGCCGGTGAAGTCGAGCAAGATGCCCTGAGCGGTTTGCTCGGCGACTGTGCCAGGTCCGGCGGTGCCGGTAGCAGGGTCGTACTCGCCGGCGGTGGCCGCCCGGATGATCACGGGCTGTCCGAACTCTGTGATCATCTCCAGAGCCATCACGGCCGTTTCGTCGTAAAAGGCCATGGTGGCTCCAGATGTGAAAAGCCCAGCGCGATGGCTGGGCTTTTGCTTAGAAACTGAGCATTTTTTTAATAAAGGTCTTTAACGCTTCATCAGCGATCGTAACGGCTCGCTTTGCCGCTTCCGGATCATTCACGTTTCCCGCCATTCCTGAGATAGCGGCAAGATATGCCTGCGTCCAAAATTCACGTTTTTCATCAACACTAGGGACCATTCGTAACCCTCCTTCTGTCAAACAAGAACGCTACCATTACGCCCTTACCGCAAACAATCCCCTTCTTTGAAGGTAGTCAGCGAACTGTGTGGTGCTCGGTCGATCCGGTGCCGCTGGCAACAATCGGCCGCTGGTGTTGGAAATTGTGGCGTACTCGCGAGTTACCGCGCCTTCGACACGCTCCAGCGTCACGGCGCCTTTGCGCTTGTCGATCGGGTCGATATCGTCGGTGTGAATCTCAGCGGCCAAGGCCATCTGGCCGTACTGGATTCGCGCAGGCAGATAGTTGTCGGGCTTGATCTGGTAGTCCAGTTCAACGCCCCGGCGCGGCCAAGCCAAAGCCTGATCGCTGTCCGTCTTGCGCCCCTTCCAGGTCTTGCCATCCATCACCAAGGCGGCCCGGCGAAGCAGCGCTTCTTGCGCGGGCTCGTCCGCAGGGATGGTCACGCCGAACTTGCCGGCGTACATGACCAAGTCCGCGGCGCTCGCGTAGCTTTCGGCGTCTGGCTTGCCGGTGCCATCCTCGATGATGAGTGTCATGGATCAACTCGCTGGATTGAGCTTTGAATGATTGGCCACCGGATTACCGGTAGCCAGCAGTATCACGCCTTGGATAGATCAGCGACGAGCTTTTCCAAGGATTCTTTCGAGGCGTTGGCACGGTAGGCGACGCCAGCAGCATCGAGCCGATCCTTCAGCTCAGCAATGTCCTTTGCCTCTTTGGTTTCGTCCGTTTCCGGTCTTGCATGTGCAGCTTGAGCCAGGAGATCGTCCACCTGCTTTTGCAGGTTACTCGCGCGCTCAACTTCAGCATCACGCTGATCGACCAGGTCAGCCATCTGGAGACGGAGGCCGTCAAGCGTATGAAACAGGCGGATTGCGAGCTCACCGGCTTCGGGCTTCTCAATCTCACCTGCGTCCAAGCCGTCGATCACAGCGCGGACCGTATCGCTTTCGATCTGCAACTTGCCGATCAGCGCCTCCAGTTCAGCCTTGTTATCACCAGCACCTGCTACCAACACCTTGCGCGCAGCTACTTCTATCGACGTCACTTCAACGCCAACGCGTTCGTAGGCTTCAACCACCTTCGGCCAATCGCCAATAACTAGGGCGCTGGTCACACCTGCTTCCGGCTTATCAAAATGCTCAGGATTCCGATATCGCTTTTCCGGATCGAAGCCACCAAGCTGATTGCTGTAGGTCAATTCCATGATGCTCTCCATGGCAGCCATTGCTGGCCGCACAGTGATTTAGGGTTTAACCGCCAGTGACCGGAGGTGTTGCAGTCAGTTGAATCATTACGCCGGCAGTGACCTTGTTGCTACCGGCATGTTTGATCCAGTTTGCAGCGGAACCAACAGCGGCCAGTGTCGGGTTTGAACCGCCAGTAGCTGCCTTCCAGCTGTAACCCAGAACATCGATGTTCACGGTACCTTCAGCGCGGTAGCCAATGCCGAGGTTTTCTTCGTCGTTCACTTCATACGAACGGAAGCCTGGGGCTTGAGACTCGGTGATCGTCACGGCATTCGGCAGCAAACCGAAGATCACATCCGCTGGTGCGGTATCGGTCACCAGCACCGGCTTGCCCAGAGTGCCAGGCAGACCGCCATAGATCACGACGCCCGCTTCTTCGTAGATTTTGTTGGTGATCGCTTCGTCGACGATGTCGAAGTACGCACTGGAGTGCATGACCCAGAGCGCGATCCGACCGAACTTGTCGCCGAACTTGCGCATGCCGCGAGTCAACGTCTTCTTGCCGTCGGTTTCGATGTTGGCGGAAACCACCATGTCGGTGTTGGAGCCAATGGCAGCACGAAGGCCCGCGGTGGCGTACTGAATGAAGCCTTCCAAGGTTGCATCGGCAACGTCGGCACCAACGATTTGGGAGAACTCCTCGACCGGACGGCCACGGCGCTTGAACGCCTCCTCGGTCGTTTGGTACGGGCCGTACTTCCACGGAGCTTTGACGCCCACGGCTTCACCAGCGCTGATCTTCTTGGCGGAAACCTTGCCTTCAGAGTTGACGTCACGGTGCTCCAGCGAGCCGTTCAGCTTGTAAAGAGCGCGCTTACGGAAATCACCCTCGATCAGCTCGTTGTCGAGCACCATCGCGCCGTTGGAGGACGCATTGAACACATCGAGGTTATCCTGGACGCGCTCCAGGTATGCGGTTTGCGCCTCATCGTTGTAGATGATCAGGTCGTTGTTAACGGTTGTAGCCATGGGTCAATCCCCTTATTTAGGCAACTGCAGATATGCGGTTTGGCCGTGCTTGCGCTGAAAATCGCGCTTCTGCTCGGAAGTCATTTCGGAGCGCTTGAATGCAGCCTTGCCGCCACCCCCGCCCGGGGCAAATGTTCCCGAAGCCCTTGGCCACAGGTGAGGTGCGCTTTCGCGCAGAGATTCCGCCCATTCAAGCGGAGACAAAGGGGTCTTGCCGTCTTTACCGAGGATGGTCTGGCCGGACTCATCAACGGCGACTGCTTCGCCATCTTCGTTCAGAGTGAACACGCCTTTGGCGCGTAGGATGATGTCGTCGGTTGCTTCCGGCAGCGCGCCGGCCTTCAGTGCTGCGCTGCGCACCGAATCGCCCAGGACTTTGCCCTGGAACTTGGCAGCGAACGACTCGGCTTTCTCGGCGCGCTCGCTGACGGATTTGAGCTGCTTGTCGTAGTCACCACGCAAGCGCTCGGTTCGACGGTTGAAGACCTCGTCTACCTTGCCCTCTGTCAGCAGTTTGGTTTCTTCATCCTGGCCTGCCCGACTCAGCAACCCTTTGACGGCTTCGATGTCGATGCCTTCAAACTGGGTTTCGAACTGGGTCAGCTTGCCGGTGGTGTCTTTCAGCTTGCCCAGCAGTTCCGTGTTCTTGGTTTTCAAACCCGAAACGGATGCTTCAACGGCAGTCGCGATAGCGGCCTTGATTGCCGGGTTTTCCAGGTCGATTTCAGTTTCATCTGTCACTTGATAGACTCCTAGCGCCGCCTACACGGCCTAAATTAGTTTTTGTTGAAAACTCTCAAGCAAGGACCGCCTCATGAAAGATTTAGACCTTCGCACGCATAATCTTTTCTGTCGTTTCACCAAGGGTGGAGACTTAACTTCCGAAATAATAAAAGCTCACAAGCTTATTGAAAAAGCGGAGGACTCCGTTATTGAAACAACTAATGAAACAGTAAAAAGAAGTCTGCGAAAGCCGCCCAAGATGCAGGAACTTCTACCAAATATTGCAGCGTGGGTTTGGGAGGCATCACATGCTCTTACTGAGCTGAGAAACATCGCGGCACATGATCAGCAGGTGCTTGAGTCACCCCATCCCCTCGCATTGCCTAAGGCAGTAGAGAAATTCATTGACGTAGTTACAAGCAACACAACTGGAACCAACTTCGAACTTTCGAACAAGGTCAATTTATCCGCATTCGAAAGAGCATCTTTCACTCTTTTTACAGAACTCTTGGAACACGTTAAGACTTCACCGCTGCCACCGGGATCCATTCCACTAAACGGCCTTCACTACGGGGAACCTCCGCAAGACCCAACCGAAGCCCTATTTCAAAGCGTGACACAGTAGCGCGCTATTTCATCCCAGCCCTTTCGAATGCCAATGGCTCAAGCCCTTTCATTTCCGCCAGTGTCAGCGGCGCAAAGTTGCGATCAAGCTGCAGCTCTGCGAAGCGTTGGACACTCAGCCCGCCCTCACGGAACAGCTTTGCCCGTACCGGGCCTATGGCAACGTCCTGGAACGAAGCCGGCTGCTGCTCAAGCCAGTGGTAGTAGTCGAGGCCTGCGCTGACCTGGCCTGCTCCATCCGCCCCAACTGACGCCCGCGTAGCGCCCTTGGCGAACATCTCGCTGAGCTTGGTCAGCAAAATGAATGTGGTGCGGCAGTTCGGGTGAAACGGTGGCCGGGGGCCGGAGTCGACCGGGAAACGCCGCTTATCCATCGAGCGACATTGCTGGCTGGTCTTGCTGTCGAGCGTGGCGACCATTTCAACTTCGGAAACGATATCCGTGTTGGCCTTGGCCACCTCCATACGCGCCTGGGAGGCCACATGCTGAATAGCGGTGTGCACTACCGTGCTGGCGTTGCGATTGGTGGTGGCCAGGACTCCGTCTTTGTAACCGGCCGCCTTGGTGCCGCGAATGCTGCGGATGACCTGAAAGTTCGTCTGCCCTTCGAAGAAGCCCTGCCGAATGGTGCCAGTAACTCGTTCGCGCTCGGCGGTGGTCCAACCCTTGATGAACGACTTCAGCAGCTTGCCGCCGCCGGTGCCGCGCACGCTGAGTGGATTCGTCAGCACCGCTGCCCTGATCGCAGTTACCGTCGGCGCAGCCACATCAAACGACACGCCGACTGGCGCAGACCTGGCCAGGCTCGTCACCTCAAACTCGGCTTCGTAGTTGGCAATGTCGATCAGGTCGAGATTCAACTGGGCGCTGTAGCGGTCGAAGATGCCCAGCAGCAGGCTATCGACTTCCTTCAGCAACGCTTCAAGACGCTTGACGTTGTACTCGGTCAGGTCCGACTGGGTGAGCCTGTCACGAATCGAGCGGTCAATCTCCTTGAGGAACGGCGCGAACTTCCCGACCTCACCTGCCTTCAGCTTTTCGAGGAAGACCGCGTGCCGGATCGTGGCGTCAAGAACTGCTTGGTTTGCCGCCATTTGGTGTTACCTCATCGTCCAGGCCGAGGCCGTCGCCTTGCTCTTGAAGCTCACCATCGATCTGCAGGTCTGTGCGCTCCGGGGCAATCAAGCCCAGTTTGCGCAGATAGGACCGAAGGTCTGCCTTCGCGAATCCGCCGTTCTGCCACAAGCTAACCAAAGCCGCGATCATCTGCGGATCAGCCGTAAGCTCAACGAACTCCTGATTGACCTGGTACGCGACCTTGTCGGTGATGCCCATGTAAAGTCCACACCACATGATTGCCCGGGTGTAGGCCTCGCTGACGTTGGCCACGCAACCGGCCAGGACCGATGTCGACGCAGACTGATCGCCGCGGGACTCGGTAGCCGTTTTGGCTGCCAGTGATGCGACAACCATTCGCGCCCCCAGCTCGATCATCATCTGGTTCTTGTCGGCCATGGCCTCCTTCACCAGAGTGTTTGGCAGTGGCTGCGAGTAACCAAACTGGCCGCCAGCTGGAAGCAGCATCGGCGCCCGAGAGCCAACGTAAACGCCGTTTTTCTCCATGTGGTCGCGCCACTGTTCATCAAGTCCAGATATCCATGGCTGAGCCTGGCCACACCAGAAGACGCTGTCTTCGTAGTCAGCGCTGTTACGGTAATGCCCCAGGTTGATGATCGCGATGTCGTAGAGCGGCGACTCGTCGATAGTTGGATCGTTGTTCTGTGCACCGATGAAGGTAAACGGGATTTCCTTGAGGCGCCCGGTAATGCCTTCCGGCGTGAATGTCTCGGCGACCTCAAGCGGACCGCCACCTCTCGGGCCAGAACGGCGCCAGACTCGACAGATAAAGCCTTCATCCTCAAGCGCAAGCTCGCGGAACTGCTCGACAGCTTTGAACCCGAAGCCGTCCTCAATCTCCAGCATCTCCCGCAACACGACCAGGGTCAGTACGTTGTGCCCGTTCACCATGCCAGTGCGCCAATTGATGATGTCCTCGGCGCAGTACGAAAGGATCACCGAATGGCCACCGACGCCCTTGTCCTGGTGGTAATCGACGTACAGACCGTGACGGCCGGCCTCAAGCACCTTTTCCAGCGTGCCTTGCGAGTGCTGGTAGATGCTCACCCCGGATCCGTTGGCGTTGTCCTGCAAGTACTCCAGCTTCTTCGGCGCGGTCAGCGTCGGGTCTTTGTGGAAGGCCAGACCCAGCAAGCCATTGCGTGTGTGTCCGGTGGCGTTTTTGAACACCGCCCGCTCGCGGTAGGACTTGTTCCGGTCGATGTTTTCCGGCGACTTGTCATGTGCGTTGATGTACGGCAGTCGAGAAACAACCCGGTGCTGGCCGGCGCAGACATCGCGCACGGTTGCCCAGCGCTCCAGCGCTTCGATGTAGTCCGCCCGCTTGAAGGAGACGTCGTTGCTCATCGGGCGAATCCCATTTTGATTGCGGTGACCGGTTTGATAATCGGGTACTCGCGGTGAATGAAGTAACCGCCGCCGTCGTTAGCGTGGTCATTGCCCTGGCTCTTGTCCGGCTCGCCGTTGGGCGCCCAGATCTGCTGCTCAAGGCCATCGGCGTATGTAGGGCAAGTGAACGGGTTCACCAGGTAACGCCGCTCGCCCTGCGCGTTGCAGAACATGGCGTTCATGGCGTTGATCCGGTCCTTGACCGGAGGGTTAGCCGCCGGCGCGATGACCGTGAAGCCCGCCTGCTTGAGCATGGCGATATCGGTGACGCTGGCGTTGACCGACTTGCGCGAATCACCCGAGGCGTCCGGGTAGATCCGAATCTCGCAGGTCTTCTTGTAGTCGTTGCCGGTGTGCTCCCAGTAGCGCTCCTTGATGCGGCGAATCATGTCCGGCGTGTCGTAGCCATCCATCAGCTCATCCACCGCGCGGGGCAGCCCCTGGTCGCGCTTGACGTGAGTCACAGCCGCCATCTTGCCGACGTTGAAGTCCATGCCGATGAACAGCGGCTCACCCGGCTGCACAGTGTCGAAGCACTGGTTCAGCTTGCGGTCATACGTGTGGTAGATCGATCCAGACGTCAGGTTGACGAACTGGCCGTTCAGGTACGCGAGGATCAGCTGCGGCGGATACGACTCCATCAGCGATTCGATGTAGTCGCTTGGCAGGTTCAGCTCGTTGTCGAACGTGCTGGCCTGCACCAGACCATACATCTCATTCAGCTTCGGCTTGTCGCGGAGCTGCTTCACAAATTGCAGGAAGACGAACTTGAAACCTTCCGGCGTCGTGGTTACGTCCACCCCGTTCTTCAGCCCGGGCAGGTTGTAACGCATCCGAGCGATGATCTTGCGCCAAGCTTGCTGAGCTTTGATCGACGTCAGCACGTCCAGCTCATCCACTAGGGCGTGGCCAATCTTGAAACCGACGATCGTCTGCGGCTTCTCCATCGACCGACAAATCACAGTGCCGCGATACTGCCGGCCGCTGTAAATGTGAACCTCGTGGTTCGCCTGGTTGATCTTGGTCTTTAGCCCCCAGTCATAGGCCACCTCCTCCACTGTGGGATAGAAGATGTCGCGGATCTGCGGGTAGGTCGGTGCGAAGTAGCCACCGTTGACGCCGGGCCACTCCATGAAGTGCTTGCACAGCGCCGAACATCCAACCCAGGTCTTGCCTGAGCCGAACCCTGCAACGAATGCGCGGAATTTATGGGGCAACAGGAGGAACTTCGACTGCGGAACATTAAGGCTCGGCATTCGGCTTCCTCGCATCCACTACATCGACCTGGATGCGGGTCGGGATTGCTGGCTCATCGTCCGGTTCGTCCTTCCGGTGCCGGTTGATGTACATGTCGCCGCTCTCTTTCGCGGCCTGCTCCAGGATCTGCATGGCCAAGCCAATGTTCTTCATCGTCTCGGCACGCTCTACAAATCGATTCATTGCGCGGAGGCGGAAGGCTCGGTTCGCGATCGGAATCTCTGCCGTCTCTTCGCGAAAGCGCTTGCGGGTGTCGTGAAACAGCGTCACCCACTTCTTCGCCAGATCTCTTCCAGCGCGCTTGGTGGGGTCTTGGGCCTCACACTGCTGGCGGGTGACTTCAATGCCGAACTCTTCTCGGACAGCGGCTGCAACCTGCGAAGGAGTGTCAAAGCACGCCAAGGCCTGAACCATGAAGCCTTTCACCTCACTGTTCAGGGCTGCCATAGGATAATTTCCGTCTTAGGTCTGTCAGGGGTCAGGCCGATCTGAGCAGACAGGTTCCGCAGGCCCTCGATATGTTCAATTTCCCCACCTCAGCAGGACTGTTTGCAGCATCCACCAACGCTTGAACGTCAGGGCTCGCACCGTAGCGGCGGACCACACCGACGAACTCTTCGACGTCGTGTCCACGCATCTCGATCTTGGGTGCGCCTTCCTTGGTGAAGGCCGGCTGACCGTATTTGTCTTTGGCGTGCGCCAGGTGATACATCTCGTGTTCGATCAGGGCGCAGAAGTCGGCGTCTGAACACTGGGCGCAGTAATCGGCAGCCAAGGTGATGATGAAGGCCGGCACATCGCCGAACCAATCACGCATCTGTTGTTCCATCCGGGCTTTCTGCCACCCACCAGCGCGGAACGCTACCTGTTCGGCTTGGCCCAGGACTGTGCGGCCTTGCTTCTCGAAGCTCGACGACGCCCACATGATCCGGATGTCTGCATCCAGTAGATGGGCATGGTCTTCGTTGTGGATGCTGCCGGTGTCGGCAAGGATCTCGGCTTGGAGCCACTCCCATATTTCGGGTGCTGATGTCAGGCGGATACCGACGTCGGATAGATCAGACAGCTCAAGCAGTGACACTGGTGGCATAGGCCGTTTCATCGGTTCATCCCCCCAAGCAGAGCGTCTGGTCTATGGTTAACCAACTGGTCAACTAATAAAGGAACTTCGAATGATCGAGCGCATCACCGAGAGCTTGGTAGTACAGGCTGCCAGGGAATGGGCAGCGCGAAAGAATAAAAGCGATGCGGCTGCCGTAGCCAATGCTCAGGAAACGATGGTCGCTCTCAAGGTCAAACTGAGCGATGAGGAGTACGCACAAGCACTGGCAAAGCTTTATCGCGATTACGAAGAGTCGTAAAGCGTGTTCAGCTCACCATGATGTTGGTCTGCACCTGGGCGTGCCCGTGCAACAGGGATACAACCAGGCCTTGAGGAAGGCCGGCCGCCTTGGCAGCGTCTACCGCCTTGGCGATGGCGCTATCCAGATCGGCGATGGCCTTGTTGATGTCCGGGCTCATCGGCAGCACGTGGCGCAGACGGGTGACGTTGTTCATGCTCACTCCAATGTCGCGACACGATTTGATGATTCGCGAAACGTGTCGCGGGCTACTTGCTCTGACTGCGTTTGATCTGTGCGTCGACCTGGTCGGCGCACGTATCCAGCAGCTTGATAGCCTGTTCCTTCAACTCCCACACATCGCCATTGAGGCGAAGGTCAGACTCGTCAGGGTCTACCCGCTCACAGGGGATCAGCTCAGGGGCTTCCAGCCTTACTGTTTCTGTCTTTACCACCATTGGTGGTGGCTTTCCCGCGCAGGCCGTCAGGAAGAGGCTGAGCAGCCCAATCACGAACAGGTTTGCTTTTGAGCTTGAGATCTTCAAAGTCTTTCCTCGCCTTCTGGGCTTTCTTCTCGCTGACACTGATGCGCTTGGCCAGGTCCGCGGTGTAGGCGGCGTTGCGCTGGGCTTCGGCGCGAAGGGTGGTGATCGTCGCCTGGCTCTCGGTGTTGGCCGCGATGGCGTCTTGCTTGCCCTTGGCCTCGATCGTTACCTGACCTTCAAGCGCGATGACCTGGTAGTGCTGGATGCCCAGCAACAGGCAGGCAACGAGCGCGATGATTGCTGCAGCGGCGAAGGCCTTCATAGCGAATCCACCTTGCGGCCCAGGAAGCGGGTCACCATCTCGCGTATGGCCGTGACGCCGAGGAACCCAATGGTCCCGCCGGCGGCAACAGACAAACTCGATGGCCAAGCCATCCACTCAATGACGCTACTGGCTGACAAGCTCAACCCACCGCAAATAAGCGATTCGAAGCAGATCCGGCGCTTGCTGGTTTCTTTAGCGTCATACAGGACGCGCAGAAAGGAGATGAGGATCGCCATAATTGCGCCCTGCCAAAGTGGATTGCTCAAGGCCATCCAGATAGCGGCCCAGGCGTCCGGGTTCTTTTCGGGCATGAGCTTCATCCGATGTCCTCCCTTTCGGGGAGCGTGATAGGTCCGGCTCCAACAGCACTCCCAGCTCAGAGCGATGGGTGTGGTGGAGCCGAAAACGAAAAAGCCCGGCGCAGTGGCCGGGCTCAATAATTGGTAGAAATCGTTAAGGCGTGGGGTGTTCGGTCGATACCGAATTTACGGCATCCACGTCCACCATTTCCTCGTCGACAGGTGCTTCGTCGTCCGCAGGCAACGGCATTTCAGGCTCACTACGCTTTGGATCATGGCCTGTTTCATTGTCCGTATCGCTCGTTACGCCCTTCTGGGAAATGTTCCCTGGCGCGTTTTCGTCAATGTCCATGCTTAGTCTCCGTTCTGAGGCGCGGGATATCCGTGCATGAACTTGAGAGGCGGCGCGGATCGGCAAGTGCCGGGCGCTGGACGAACGGCAGATACAGTAAGCCCGGCACTTGGCCGGGCTTCAAACATTCCGCGGAGCAGTTACCACCTTTTCTCCCGAAGCATTAACCAGCCAATGAAAGCAGCGCCGGCCCCGACCAAAACCCCAAAAAAATCAGCTTTGAAAAGAGACGTCTCGGAAGGCTTGTCGCGACTTTCCATCAGGGATGTCCAATCTCTGATATCGGGAGGGAAAACTACGTTCCATCCGTGTGGAGCAAACATAAGTATGGCGAGCAGCAGCGCGAGCAGTCCATAGACCCAGTTTCTTTCCGAGTAGACATCGATCCTCACCACAAATATCGCTAACCCAGTCAGTAAAAAGGCTAGAAATCCCGTAGAAAAAAACTGAGAAACCAGTGATGAAGCCGTGTTCAGAAAATTCATAGATGCCCCCGAGAGTAATTCTTCTCGGAGACTACCAACTTGGATCCAATCTGTTCAAGCCCTTTAGCGAGCCCGCCACTAGGCACACTCCAAATTCCTGAACCAAAAAACCCGGCACGGTGGCCGGGTTTTGTTTGTTCGGTAGTCCAAGTTGCCAAAGGCAAAATACTAACTGTGGCGAAATGATGCCTTTAGCCGTGCGGGAAGTCAAGCAGCCTCTTTCATCTTGTAAATTACCCCGCCAATTGGGCTCAGAGCACGAGCGTCAATGTCATAGCAAGCGTCGAAGCAGAGCTGCACGAAAGGCTCCCAATCCCGCCCCCATGCTGCTGACGGAAGCTCTATGTCGTACTCCCCCTTCATCCAGGCGCGGAACAACTCGGGCTTGATCAACGGATCAGCGTTGGCAGACTGCCCGCCCTGGTGCATGTAGCGGTAACGGCGAAACACGCCCTTGGCGACATATTCGGCCCGCTCCCGCTTGCTGGCGGTCATGCGCTCTACTCGTGAGCAGGCCAAGTTGAAAACTGCTGCTTCCGCCTCCTCCCGATCATCATCGGTAGGCTCGGCCGCATACATGGCGTTGCCGAAGGCCCGAAGCTGAAAGTGAAGCCGCGCGATCGCTGACTGGATGTGACCGGCCAGCGCTCCATGCATGGCAGGGTTCGCCGTCGGGCCTCGCTCAGTGCTCTGCACCACAACGCCTAGCTCGGCGGCGTCAGAAGTTTGGCCGGGGGCAGGGTTGTAATTGCAGTCGTGCCAAGCCTGGCGTGCGGAATGGATTTTCATGCTGCTCTCCCCTTCAGCTCTCTTGTTTTTGCCCGGTAGTCGGCGGTCATCGCCTTCAGTTCTTCGACGGTGTACTTCTTCGGCTCATGCGGGCCTTCCAGCCAATCGACCTGCTCGGCGCCGATCCGCTTAACCAGCGCGATGCGGTAATTCACGATGTTCCCGGACAGCTGGGTGTTGCACGGCGAGCACTGGCGGTGGCAATTCAGAGGCTCGAAGCGAAGCGCGGGATTGCTGCCGACGGTGCGGTAATGCCCAGCGTCGTATTTGCCCTGGTGGTGCCGGCCGCAACTGATGCACGGCAGTTCGGCGTCGCGCTCACGCACCCAGGCGTTGAAGGCGTGTTGTGTATCCTTGAGGTGCTCAGCCCGGCTCTTCAGCTTCTCCTTGCGAACCTTGATCTCGCGACGCTCGACATCCGCCAAGGCTTTACGCGTAGTTGCCCGCCCCTTCTCTGACTTCCCGTGAGCAATGGCGCACTCGATCTCCCCGCAAACGGCTTGCGTGTCGCGTGCAGGGGCGAACATCACGCGGCAGGATGGGCAGCGCTTCCGGCGCGGGCCGCCGGACGTGAGCGGGGTCTTGCGTTGTAGTGGGGTGCGCTTCATGCGTAACTCCCCAGCTGATCAGCCGCAGAAAGCGCGTCAGCTTCGCTCTCAAAGTGCGCGGACAGCACCAACCGCCAACAGGCGTTGAAGACGTCGCGGTAAAGTGGTTCAAAAGCGGTGTCATCCATGTTTGCCCAGCTGATCGATTTGGCCTCTTTGCGGATTCCTTCGGGCGTGTGCACCAGGTGGAAGTGGCCGGCCTCGATCGTCACCCACTCCCGGAACGCCTCGCGGCTCTTGTCGACGGCCGGGAATCGTTCGGCGCGGGTCAGTTCAAGCCCGGTGACATAGGCGGCGACAGCGTCCGACAACTGCCCCGGCTTGCCGCTCTGCGCTTCGAAGAACTTGGCCAGCCCCTGAATGCCGCGCATTTCCTGGCGCGGAATCAGGCCGCCGACCGGCTCCCAGTACTCCCACGCCAGATCGAGCATCGAGAAAAACTTGCCGTGGAACTTGCCGTTACGCATGCGGGTGAACTTGCCGTGGATGATCTGGCCTGCCTTCCACTTTTGGACGGTTTCGCGGTCCGCTTCGGTGGCCGGTACTAGGCCTTGGGCGGTGCGGATAAGTGCGAGCTCAGCCATGGGATGCCTCCTTGTGTTGCGCGGCAGCGATGGCTGCGCGGAACTTACGCTTACGCAAATATGTGTCGACCCGATCAGCTTGGGCCTTCTTGAGTCGCTCGCGTTTTTGCCGGGCCTTCGCCGCATCGACGATCTGGCGCACTTCAGCGAGCTTCTCGCGTAGATGGGGTGACGGCTCCGCGTCGGAGCCTGTAATAAGTCCAGCGATGGCCTGGCCATCGGTGGTGACGGGCGCGATGCGCAAGTCAGCCAGGTACCGGGTACCCGCCTGCTGGGTGATCAGTTGCATACGGACCGCTGATTCAATCGCTGTAACCCGGCGCGCCGGATCGAGCCCCAACGAGACACTCCAAGTGGTTGGTTTGACTTCAGTCCGGGCGGCGGACACTAAGCGCTCGTAGGCGCTGTTGAACGCCATCCGGGCACCGACCACATCCCGGCGACTCAAGACTGGTTGTGCCGCGACCATCGCTTGGCGAATCTCGGCGGTCATCACGACTGTTTCGGATTCGTCGCCTGCGGTCAGTGCGATCGCCCAGGCTTCGTCTTTGCCCGGACGGCCATCGGAGGCTTGGACGCGTTGCAGGATGTCGGCCATGGACAGACGGCCTTTCACCTCAAGTCGGCAGGATTTCAGCGCCGCTTTGACAACAGGCACTGGGTAGGCGCACAGGTCTTCGGCCATCATCGCAGCAGTGCCTGGGTTCATTTCCTGACCCATGGCTTCGGCGGTTGCGCAGATGGCGGCTGCCAGTCCGGCAACCTGCTGATCGTTCATTTCAGAGGTATTCATTGCGCTCTCCCGCCTGGCGCCCAGCCAGAACCATTTGCGCGGCCTGCTCTGCGGCGGAGAGGTTCGCCTCAGTCCGTTCCATCTGGCGGGCTGTGGTCCCGTTGATACGCTGACCAGTGACCCACTGGGTGTGGTAGCTCTCGGCGTTGGCCAGCAACTCGTTGAGGCTGTGGCACTTACGCAGAACGGCGGCATCGCTGGTTTTCAGGAAGTGCGCGGCAACGTGGTGGGCGACGTCAGCACCAAGGCGGCTTACAAGCTGACCGAGCTGGCCGCCAACCTTGGCGTTCCATACCGGCCATGCACTGTAGCGCTTGCGGTAAGCCATGGCGTAGTTCGCCCAGGTTTTGAACGTCTTACAGGTTTGGTCTTTGGGACCGGGCATGTCGGCGGGGATCTCAACCCGTGGAGCCTCGGTGCGATCAACCACCAGCACCAAGGCGCGAGATTGAACCGGCACGACCTTGGCGGAAGCCTGGGGCGTATTTGGTTCAATGACCGGTTCCATGACTGGTTCAAGAGAGTGACTGGTTCTGGGTGCAACTGCTGCACTACCCCCTGGTGCAGGAGATTCACTAGGGGGTGAACCCACTGCACTACCCGGGTGAATCTTCTGCACTACCCCTGGTGCAGGAGGTGCACCACCATCGAGTGTCAGAAAGTAAACGTTCGAGGAGTTACCCTTCGGGCCGCCTTTACGGATCTCCTTGCGCAACAGTCCCGCATCACACAAAGCAGTGATGTGGTTCATGACGGAGCGTTTGCTGATCTCGCATTGGTCGGCAATGTGCTGATAGGACGGCCAGCACTCGCCAACGTCACTGGCGTTGTCAGCGAGCTTAATCAACACGAGCTTGCGCAGTGGATTGCCGACGCGAAGCTTCATAGCGGCGACCATAAGACCCATGCTCATGCTGCACCTCCGGCGAAGGCGCGGAAATCGATCGTCTGCACGCCTTTCCAGCTATTGCAGGACATGCAAAGGGTTTGAAGATTTGCCATAGACGCCTCGCCACCCTTGCTCTCAGGGATGACGTGATCTGCCCTGAGGCGCAATTGTTCCGAACAGCCACAGCGCAGGCAGGCGTGGCCATCGCGAGCAAACACCTTGGCGCGCAAACCTGAAGGGATAGGCGATTTTTTTGACCTACGGCGTGGAGCCTGTACGGCGGGCTGATGGGTGGTGAAGTGCCCCATCCGGTTTGGGTTCCATTCGCGCCCTTTATCCGTGAGCCGAACCCCCTCAGCGCGCACTTCAATCAAACCTGCCTCTTCTAGGGCCTTCAACATCCGGTAAGCGGTGTCCGGTTTGTCAGTGAGCAGCGGCAGCTCTTCGACGATCTTGCTCTTGCTCAGCGCGAAGTAGATCCCCGTGTCCGTCTTGATTGGATTGGCCCAGCTCGGGCTCTCATAGACGAAAGCAAACAGCAGGGCCTGCTGAGAATTCAGCCCCCACTCCAGCGCCTTCACCTGATTGATCGTGACGGTGTATTGCATGTCAGCCCTTCCCGACCAGTGCGGCCAGTTCAAGGAAGCGATCCACATACCAGTGAGGCTGCGTCTCGCGTGGGGATTGGGGATTGGTCAGGTTCTTGCCGTAGTTCATGCCCTTCTCAGTCACGGACCAGAAGTCGACCGTCTCCTGCTTGGAGTTCTTGCGCTGGAGCTGCTTCAAGAAGCCCTTCGCTGCCAAGGCGCGGTTGAACGCCACCAGCGCGTAACGGATGCCATTGTCTTTCAGCAAGGCCGTGGCCGACTTGGTGGGCATTGAGGAACCGCCGGCAGCATCTGGCGCAGCGTCGACGGCGTAGCCTGGGAGAAACTTCGGATCCAGGCCGTTGTTCTGGGCGATTTTCGTGAGCATGGCCATCTGGCAGGATGGAGCCGGCTTCAGCAGGCGCGTGAAGCACTCCATGATTGCGATTTCACCGACGACCTTGGTGCCATTGAGCATTACTTGCTCGCGGGCGCCCTGCTGCTGTTCAAGTTCCCGCCAGCGGCGAATCACCTTCATGCGCATCGGCGCGCTGTAGCCGGTGAGCAGGCAGTCAGTGTGCTCGCGGTCGAGCAGGTACTGCACCTGTTCACGGTTGCGGCCGTCCAGATAGATGTCCTCAAAACTGAGTACATCTACTTTCAGGTCTTTGAGCATTGCCACGATGTCGCGCTTCACGTTGTCGTGGCGCTTGCCGGTGACATTGGCGATCTCGCGGGAGGACATCGTGGTTCGCGACACGTTTTCGGAATTAACAAAACGTGTCGCGACATAGTTCGGGGTATTGCTTGAAACGGATTGGCTCTGCATAATCGGCCTCACAGTGTTATCGAATCAGCCGACCTCGTACGTCGGCTTTTTTGTGCCTGAAATTCAGGCGGCTTTCACCGACGCATCCATCACGTCCAGGCTCTGCCGGACATGGTTGATTTCTTGGCGGATCAGGGTTTTCTCGAAGGTGTTGACGCGGTCATCATCGAGCGCTTCGTGAACTGCGATGGTCAGGTCCGCCACTTCCTTGCCAACGTTGATCAGCGACTTGGTCAGCGCCTGAGGCTTGGGCGCGGTCTTGGCGACCAGGTCGAAACCAAACTCGTTGGCCAAGGCCAGCAGCGGGCGCATGTCGCCGGTGTGCAGCAAGATCCCGAACAAATGCTCCACGGTCAGGTGATGCGCATCGTTGTCGGGGTTTGCCCGCTGAAGAAGACCTACATGCGGAACGCCCATCTTTGCCGCCAGTGCTTTTGCCTCGTTGTCCAGAACAGCGCTCTGGCAGGCCCGCAGGAAATCTTCCATTCGTAAAACCTCGTTTCTGTTTCCGTGGTGGCGATACGCCAACAAGGCAATAATTCGTTCATCAACTGATCAGGGACGAATCCATGACCTTTTTTTCTGCCAGTCCCGAAACAGGGACCGGGACCAATCTTGAAACCCGCTACCGGCTCGCCCTGCGGTCCCTAATAAGGGCTGTGAATCACCGCTTTGGCGGGAAGGCAACCACGTTGCTATCGGGTGGTGCGCTGTCGCAGATCGCTTTCTTGAGTCCTGGCATGGCCAGTCGCAAAAGCTCGGAGGCCAAGGCATCCGGGGTAATTCCGATCTCCGACGCCCATCGCGCCAGTTCTTCTGTTGCGCCCTTCCTGAGTTCAACTACTGCACTGGGCATGAATCCCCCTCTATGGCCTTCTCAGGCGCGTCTTTTCTCCAGCTCAAACGGCAGCTCTCCGAGCGTTCGCCTGACCTCAAGCGCGGCCTCGATGATTTCTCGGCTAAGCACGCTGTGTTGCAGCTTCATGTCGCGGGCTACGTCCTTCAGTTCCTGAAAGACTTCGTCATCGAGGCGCACCTTCACCTGGTGTTCGTGCCGGTGCGCTTTATCGTCGTAGGCCATAGGTTCACTTCCGCTTTCGGTGTGACGGGCTGGATTAGGCGGCGGAAAGCTCGGGCCAAATTTGGCGCCAGTCTTCAGGCCGTAGCTCTTGGCGCGTAACCGACCCTCCGGTCGCGCTCTCTGTACGAGCAGCGATTTCGGCAGACGCAGTTTTGTGCCCGTAGGCGATCAATCTCAGGTATGCGCGAGTGGTCCCGGTGCGGGCGACATCGGTGTCAGTTGCCGCCTTGAGCCAGGTCAGCAGGCTTGGGTGTTTGGTCCGCATGTCGGGCCTCCTTATAGGTAATTTTATTATTACCCGCAGGTAATCACAAAGCAATACCTACAGGGAATTTACCTTTTGGTAACAGGAAGGGATGATTTGGCGATGGAAATTTCAGAAATTCGCCGCGAAAACTTGCGGTCACTCATGAAGCAACGCTTCGAGGGAAAGCAGGCCCGTCTGGCTGACGCCCTCGGCAAAAGCGCCAATTACATATCGCGATGCCTTTCAACATCGATGCCTGCATCGAGCAGGAAGAATATCGGCGAGGATTTTGCTCGGGAAATTGAACAGGCTCTGGGCCTGGACCGATATCGACTCGATAAAGCCGGAATGGCTGCTGACAGCAACGGTCCTGCGAAGGGGTCGACCGGTCACCTTTCAGATATCGAGACATGGGATGACGAAACCCCGCTCGATGACGACGAGGTTTATGTCCCTTTCCTTCAGGAAGTGGAGTTGGCAGCCGGCTCAGGCCGATTCGCGATCGCGGAAAGCGATAGCTCTCGCCTTCGTTTCTTCAAGAAAGACCTTCGCCAAAATAACGTGCAGTTCAGTAACGCGAAGTGTGTGGTTGTCAGCGGCAACAGCATGCTGCCGGTGCTGCGCGACGGCGCCACTGTAGGCGTGAACGTCGGCAAGAACTCGCTGGGCGATATCGTTGACGGCGACATGTACGCCATCAACCACAACGGCCAGCTCCGCGTGAAGCAGGTCTACCGCCTGCCTACCGGTATCCGTCTGCGCAGCTTCAACCGTGACGAGCACCCGGATGAGGACTACACCTTCGCCGAGATTCAGGAGCAGCAAATCGCGATCCTGGGTCACGTGTTCTGGTGGGCGATGTACTCCCGTTAACCAACGCTCAACATCGCACCACACACTAAAAGGAACGGACTCCATGAAAAAGCTGGTGATTGTTGGAATCGTCGCTTTAGTCGCGATTGTCATCTACACCCAGATAACTATTTTTGCCGTGCCGCCGATCGGCGCAGTGCCTGAGGGCCGGACGGTGATAATGCTGAGACTCAACAAGACGAACTTTATCGACAGCGCTGATGCCATGTGCGAGCGGCTGCAGGGCAGTGTCAGCCTGCTTTGCCGAGGGGTGACCATGGGTGCAGTTGTAAGCAAAACGAAAATTATCGCCCGCCTACCCTACTCAGAGTCTCTCTATCTGATCTCTACGGGCGGGAAGCGATACGACCGATAATACGGACGCCAGCAAGGAGGTGTCATGCCCATCTCCACCAAGAAGCAATCGGAAAGTAACGCTGCAGCGAATGCTGCCGACATTGAACGATCCATCCAGGCACTAAACAAAATGGCTGAACGCCTTTGGGGTGATGGTCGGGAATCTGAGGCGAAAGCCCTCCTCGATGCCCTGGACTCTCTAAATCGAGCGCTGGACCGGATCAGGATTGGCGAAAGCCGAAAGACTCTTCATTGAAGAGCGTATTGGATCTGGAATGAGGGTTAACGACATGGCGCACTCACTTCAATACCAGATAACCAAATCTGTACGCGTCGTTGAGATTGAGGTGGGGAAGCTGCTCGATATGGCTGCAATGCTGAAGGAAGCGGGAAATGTTGTCTTGGCGGCGGCGGTCTCGAACCAAGCGAATAAGCTGCTTGAGGCTGCAGTAGCGCTGAGAATCGCGATGGCAGGCTGAGTGCTCAGGCTGACGATGTGAAAACGGGAAGGTTCGTTCGGGCTATAAACGACTAGATTGCGACGCGGTTCCACGTGTTCTTGTGGGCTATATGTTCACGCTGATTGAGTTCTACAGAAGCAGTTAGTGTTCCGCGAGGAAAAAAAAGAATGTCAAGAGTCTATGGTAAAGCCGTTCAGGAAAGTGCTCGACCTTCCCTAGTGATAGGTGATTGGGTCACCGTAGGGTCACAACGGTGCCTCGTAGTCCAGGCGCGAGAATCAGGCGGCTATCAAGTTTTGATGAACCCCGTCGCCCCTGAAGCTCGAGGGATAGCCTGGCACGCCAGTGAATGGATTTTTATAGGGGACAGACGTCCCAACGCTTCAGCGGACCCAAGGATGGCACCCTTCGTCGAGTTACTGAGGAAGGGTTGAAGTTCTAATAGAGCGGAAGGAATACGCCATGCCCCTCACCAAGCCAAATCAAGACCTGAAGCGCGATCTCCAAGGTATTGCCTCCGACCTCAAATGGTCCGCCGTTGAGCTGATGCGAGTCGCCGAGCGGCTGAGTCTGGCCGGCAACGAAGCAGACGCCCAGGCGCTTCTGAAGATGTGCACCGTGTTCCACTCGGACGAGGATCGGCTGACCATTTACACCGATGAGATCAAAGCCGGTGCGATAACCAGGACAGTCAAATAGATGGCAGATCTAATACAAGGGCTCGACGGCCCCAGAACAGCCCAGCAGGAGCTGTTTTACGACCTTGAGGATGCGACTGCGGTGATCGGGTGGTCAGTGGACGAATTGAACAAGATGGCCGGCCGCGGCAAATCGCCCGATGAAGCCATTGCGCTTATGAAGATCTCCGCTCTACTGAAGGCTCAGCAAGAAAAGATTCGCCGCCATGCTGACGAGGTGAAGGCGGGAAGGATCGTGCGGGCGATAGCGTGATAGTTTCGATCGTGGGGCATTTGTTGTGACGGGCGATGTAATCACGATGATTCACTTGCTTCGATGCAAGGTGTGGCATCGACAATTCGTGGATTAAAATAGACTGATTGCATTCTCTGTTGGAATAATAAGACGGAAGATTACAAATAACGTAGCTAACCATAATAACCCGCACGGAAAGCAGATTTTGAGAAAGCAAAATCACCACATCATTTATTGGCTCGCCAAGCGCGCAAAAGACGAGCTGACAAAAATACGAAGACTCAAAAGAAAGTGCGCCGCCGCGGCCCCTTTACAAAGCTATAGTGTAATTAAAGCCCCCTTCGAAATAGACATCGGCAAAACCAAGGTAAGAAGAAGCACTCTGCAGTTTTTTTACAGGATTCGCACCCAAATTAACCAGGGCTGCCGTCGAGTCTGGATTGATTTCACCGAAACAAGAAAACTCGCGTCTGGGGGCACTTTACTGCTCTGCGCTGAACTGACGCGACTTATAGAAAATGTACAAGGCTTGAAGATAAGAAGCTCGCTTCCAAAAAGCAATAAAGCATCTCAAGTTATGCAGCAAGTGGGTCTATCCAGGCTACTCAACACGAAAAACAAAACCAAATGTCTTGATGGCGATGTCGTTAACTGGAGAAGTGCACGAGGCCAGGGCGCGCTCGGTGCTAAGTACGATGAGATCCTCGGATATTACGACGGACTGATTACAGATTCTTTGCAGTCAGAGCTTTACACGGGTATCACCGAAGCGATGACAAACGCACAGCAGCATGCATACATCGACCAAAGGGGTGATGGAATTGTCACGGATCCAGACTACCGTCCATGGTGGATGTTTTCTCAAGAAAAAGACGGGAAACTTTCGGTGGTCTTTTGCGATCTAGGAGTAGGTATACCAGCGTCTTTGCCAAGGACAAGGCCAAGATTGTGGCATTTTATGGACAGGCTAAATCTGACCGAGGGTCGGCAGATCGAGGGTGCCGTGAGAAATAGTCAAACACGTACAAGAAAGCAGCACAGAGGTAAAGGGTTGAGACAAATTATCGAGACCATTAGCTCCTGTGCCGGAGGAAAGGCCCTAATCTTCAGCAATAAAGGGTGGTACTCTATGGAATCAGGTAAGCAGCGCTCAGGCGATTTCGGAGATTCGATCATGGGCACTGTGATTTATTGGCAAATGCCTTTGCCGTCGAGGTCTGCATCATGAAAAGCATCAGTCTTGCAAGAGATTTTACAAAATTTCCAGCAGGTAGGTTCAAGGACGACGGCCCGTACAGCGGGGAGCTATTTCGTGAAAAATATCTAGAGCCTGCGCTAGCCTCAGACGAACCGGTTGTCGTGGAATTGGATGGCGCACGTGGGTATGGATCTTCCTTCCTTGAGGAAGCATTTGGTGGCTTGGTACGTCTTGGTTTTCCTGCTGAGAAGGTGCTTGCACGAATCAGTTTTGTCTCCAAAGACACTAGTCTGATTTCTGAAATCCAATCTTATATAAGGGAAAGTATTGGACCTTCTGAGCAAGTACACTAGCCTCCTAACACTTATTACGGTCATAACTGGCTGGATAATTGTAAACTGGCAAAATAACAAACGTGAAGAGCGTAAAGAACTACGCTCTTCTTTAAATGATATAATCGCCGGTATTGAGGCGCTCGAAGAAGATGCCATTAGATATCATACGTATCTTGAGCGAAACAACCCTTTAGAAAAATCCATTACTCTAAAAATCACCAGGCTCAGCTCTAAAATTAGATACTTACGATTTGAAAGCGAACCGCTAAAATCAAATTTCATTGAGTTAAAAAAATCCATAACCCTGGACAACTTTGAAACCAGTAGATTTGTCCAGCAGCCCCCCGAATCAGATTTGCTCGACTGTATAAGCTATTCGTCGGACCAACTTAAAGACTCTCTGGAAGATGAATTTAGTAAACTTTACCGCGGCCCGCTGAGATATAGACTTGCGACGAGCATTCGTAATTTTTTGACTTCTTGCAAGCCGCTTCGATAAAGCAATTGTAAGCCCAGTCCCTCGCTCGACTTTTTCGTTCTGCCGCTCGTCCGAAGCGCAGCACCTTCCCCTGCCCTGCTCTTCCAAAGCTTATGTCTCCTCGTTTGGAAGTCTCGGTCATGAACAGAAGAATCGCTGCTCTCACGCTCTCGGGCCTGCTTTCGTCTTGCCCGCTCTTCGCGCTTGCTGTCGAGAAGGCGACTGCGGAATCAGCCGTTCCCCCTACCGTTCTTCCCGGGGTCAACCAGTCTGGCAGCTCCAAGGCTGACGAGGATAAAGCGAGTAAAAAGGGCGAGGAAGCTTCTGGCTCAAATTCGGGCGCCGACTCGGAAACTCTGAAGAAAGACTCAGGCTCCTCGGGTGACTCAAAGAAAGAGAAAAAACCCAAGCAGTAGCGGCGCGGGGGCTTGCGACCCAGTCCGGGCTTTCCCGTTTTGGTGTTCACACTATTTTCACGTTCTTACGCGTAACGTCGATTTTGCTCCTTGCAAGACGTTGAGCCCGCTAATCCCCATCGCGGGCTTTTCTTTGCCTGCAATTCGAAGACATTTACGTTCCGCCATCCATTCCTTCTACCGCATGCGCATAGAAGGCACTGGCCTCCTCCACCATCTCCCGCCAATCACCACTGTCGATCGCGCCGGTGCGCTTCAGCTCGTCCGCCATCATAACCAGGGCTTCGAACTGCTCCTCGACGTCCATGCGAATCTCCGGCTCCTCCAGCAGCCTGCGCCAGACCGCTATCGCCTTCTCTTTCTGATCGTCGCTCATTGCAGCTCACCTGGTTGTTTGTGAACTGTAGAGCCGCGCCTTGCACAAGCGTTCTGCGCCGGCGACGTGCGGCTTTGGCGCGTGGTGGCCGAGCGCCACGAATGGTAAAATGCGGTTAATTCTGGAGGGAACCAAATGCGAGTATTTCCGATATACCTCACTGCTGGCCTGATGTCTTTTTCAGCAGCATGTACAGCCGGCGGTTTCGAGGACAAAACAGACCGATTCAATGGGGTAAGAGTGGTTGCATGGAACACCATCCCATCTGAAGTTGAAACTTTCGCGACCTCGACCATCGCTTTTTACCCAAAGGGTGAGGTTAAGCCCTACCAGTACAAAATTCAGCTCATCACTTATGCTGATGCCATGCAGTACGACGACTGCAATCATGTCGACTGGCTGGTTGATGGGTTACCAGCGCCATATCTGGAAGCTAGATACAAAGGGGATCGCTCCGCGTCAGCGGCTATCGAAACATTCGACGTAGAACTCGATCGCGCATCGTTACAGAAGCTCGCAGCAGCCAGGACCGTAGAATTCAAAGTTTGCAACACTGAAAGCTCAATCAGCGCGGTTGACATGGATGGCTTGCGCAAGGTCCTCAAACAAACCGAATGATATTCAAGTGATCCGAAAGCCCGCCAAGTGCGGGTTTTTTTTCGCCCATGCAAAAATAATTACCCACAGGTATTGCATATTATGTTACCCATAGGTAATGTTCGTTCCATCGAAGCCCAGTCCCCACATCGGGACCGGAAGTCGAGACAGCAAAGCAGCACGCACCACCCGCTCTTTAGCACTACCGCATCACCTTGCCGGATCACCACCGGCCCAGATTCAAAGGCAGCGATGAACCGGCCTCAACGGTTCAGAGGGTTGGCAACTGACCCGGGCGTGCAGCGTAAAACGCCAAGAACAGTTATCCAGCGGGAGAACAAGCCGAAAGGCCCGCGGCTGGAAGAACAATTTGGGATAGGCCAGTGACCGACGCCAGAAGCGGGTCACGGCGAACAGATTTCACTGGCTGGCCTTGGCGACAGGGCCAGACGGGAAATCAACCGATCAAGCACGGAGCATCAAATGAGCGAGCAAACCCTGCAAGCGCTGCTGGCTGAGCGAGTCACCGCCTTTGCTGCAGGTGATCAGCCGGCAGCAATCATCGACGAGCATGTGAAGATCATGTTCACCAAGGTGATCGACAACTGCTTTGGTCGTTACGGCGACATGGGCAAGCAGGTTGAGGAGGCAATCAAGGCAGCGTTGCCAGCCAACTTGGCCACAGTCTTCGAGCTGACCCGTTACAACGACATGATTGCCAAGGCCCTGAAAGAAAAGTGGGAAGCCAGCGGCGTAGAAGCCGACATGGTCCGTCGCGCGCAGGAGGCCATCGACGAAGTGCTCACTAAGGACCAGATGCCAGAGATAGTCAGCCTGCAAGACCTTCTTGAAGCCTTCATCGACGATCACAAGGAAAGCGCCGCAGAAGAGCGCTGGGAACAACCGGACATTCGTTTTCAAGAATCCGAATACGGCGGCCTGCATATCTACTTCGACAAGAAGCCAAAAGAAGAGTCGTCCTACAGCAGCCGCGAACGCAGCGAGTACAACCTGGACAACGCGATACACATCTCGTTCGATAAGCGCGGCAAAGACCGTGACGACCAAGGTCGGCAGGTTGGCACCGTCTACGCCGCTCGAATCGACAACGAGAAAATCGGCCAAACCCTGCGCTTCAGATCGAAGTTCGAGAAGTTGCTGGCTGCGCTCTACTTCGGCGCCTCCAAAATTCTGGTGGACTGCGAAGAAGACGATTTCAGCTACGGCCTGCACGACTGACCCACCAGCGCCACGTCAGCCTGACGAAAACTGGCCGAGCACCTGGTACTCCCCAGCACTAGGCCGCATCGGAGAGTGATCGAAGCGTGCCCAAGCGGGCTGCAGCGCTAGGATCGCAAAGCCCCGGGAATCTCCTGAGCCGGTATGAGCGAGACGGCCAACACTATAAACGCGGCGGGAAACAAGCAGGGGTTGCGCCCTGGTGTTTCGATCACTCTCCGATGCGGACGAAAATGCGGCCTATAACCGCCCACCTGCATCAAGTCCTGTAGAGCACCAGTAGCAGAAGGACTCAAAACCCTGGGCCACGGCCAGCAAAGGCTGGCGCTGGAGACGTAACCGGCAAGCAGATGAATGCGCAGTGCTGATGCGCGTGGGGCTCGGGCCTTGTTGGGATACCTCGCAGGTTTACAGGGGCGAGGATCGAAGCCGGTCATGCGGAACAGTGACATGACGAACTCAGTACTTCATGCCGGGATCAGCTCCGGCCATCTGCACTCTTCAATAGGTGGCCACTGCCTGCCCAGTGAGCGAGCGATAGGAGCTACCGCCATGAAGTAGATCAACGATTCACCCGCGTGGCACAGCAAGCCTGAAGGCTGCGCCCAACACTCATTCAGGCAGCGGACAGTAGGTCGTCGATGTCACCGCGCATCAGCCGGAACTCCGGTAGGCCACCCCAGCGCACGAAGACAACTTGATGCTGCAAACCCAGGCCGTCGCCAGTAGCGGGCCTGGGGATTTCACAGATTAACTTTTGTGGCAGGCCATAGTGAAACTCAGAAGGGAGATCAGAGCGGGCTAGTCGTCTCTATCGTCACGATCGCGGCCGTGATTACGATCATATCCCTGGTCATTGTCACGACGATCATATCTGCGGTCACGCCCGCGATCATCGTCATCGCTTCGGTCATACCCACGATCGTATCCACGACCATGATCGTAACCCCGATCTCGACCGTACCTGTCTCCGTCGTCCCAGTGAGGCCCGCAGCCTCCCAACAGAAGGGAGCCTGAGATGACCATGAACACTATTACTGCACGCTTCATTTGAACGCCCTAAATGGAAAGATCGGCGATATGACCGTGAGTCTGCTTAATGATTCATTGGCGAGATGCAGCGGATCAAAAAGCCAAATCCAACGCTAAGCCGTTTCCCGCCGACACCACCCGCATGCACTCCCCTCCGCGCCCAACGGCAACCAGCGGAACGGGTGAGTGCAGCCGAATGGTTTTGGACCATCACACGGAGATCGAACAATGGGTACGAGGCGATACGCCCAGCCAAAAGCCACAACCGTTTCAGTCGGCCTTCGAATGGAGCCGAGACTGAAGCACCTCGCTGACCTCATGAGCCGAGGTCAGAGGCGATCTTTAACTGCCATTTTCGAAGCTGCAGTTGAAGCTTTCGCAACGGATGACGAGCGCCGGATTGTGAGTGAAACATGGTCGACGGACAGAGATGAGCTACTACTGCGCCTTTACCAAAAAGCTCCGCATCTCTGCTCGTTCGACGAAGAAGTCGCCGCCAAAGCTCTCACCGCCTCCCGCATTGTTTAAACCAAATCCGCAACTCTGGAGATGACCATGCACCCAAGCATCCAGCTCGGCAACGAGGTGCGCGCAGCTTTGCGCATCCGCTCTCGCATCGCCACGGAAGACCTGTACGAACTGATCGGCTGGCCGCAGCCAGTTGCGCTGCCCCGCTTCACCGTCAAACCGGCGGGCGTGGCGTTCTTCCATGTAGTGGATCGCCGCACCGGCAAGGCCCGAGGCTTCCGCCGCAATCACAACGAGGCCTGCGCCCTGGCGCGCCGGCTGGAACAGCAGGAGTAAATCATGATCGACTTTCTCGACACTCCAGAGGGGCCGGACTGGCTCCACGATGCAATCAACTCACTGATATGCGGCGACAACGTCACGGCACCGCGAGCGCACGGCAAGTCAGTCGCCCTGGTCACTCCGCAGTCGTTGTGGGAGGCGCTGGCCGAACACCTGGGTGCCCAAGAACACATCGCCCCGCTGCTCACCGACAATCGTGAGTATCCAATTGAGCGCCTGCTGTGCGAGATCGTCGCCGACGGCCGCCGCGTTCACGGCACGGCCTATGACCTGGCCATTGAAGCGATGGGCCAGCCAAAAGGTAATCGCCCGACAGCGCTGCACGATGTCGCCGAAGAGCTGATCCGACCTCACGCAAACGAATATGGCCGGGCTCGCGCCGAAGAACTGGAAGCTGAGAGCGCCGCAGACCTGGTAGATCAGCGCAAGGCGGATGCTGCATGACACCTCAGCAACGCGCCAGACGCTTCGTATTCTGGCGCAGTTCCTTTTTCGCGCTCGCCGCCTGTACCACCCTCATGTTGTTCGGCGCCCTCTCAGCGCCAATCCCTCAATAGCACACACCTTTCAAGAGCTGCGCCAGTGCGCGGCAAGGAATTGTCATGTCCGCACAAAGCGTGGCGCCGGTGGCGCACGAACAAACGCTGCACATCCTCCCTCATGCCGCGACCAGTACCAGCGCCCTGGTGCTCGACGGCGACAGTCTGGACAAGATGATGCGCCTGGCCGACGTCATGGCCACCGGCCGCGCAACGGTGCCGAAGCATTTCAACGGCAACTCGGCCGACTGCCTCGCGGTGATCATGCAGTCCATGCAGTGGAAGATGAACCCGTTCGCGGTCGCGCAGAAAACGCACCTGGTGAATGGCGTGCTCGGCTACGAGGCCCAGCTGGTTAATGCGGTGATCACCACCTGCGCGCCGGTGCTGGATCGCCTGCATTACGAGTGGTACGGGGCGTGGGAAAAGGTGATCGGAAAATTCACCATCAAGTCTGGTGACAAAGGCGAATACCGGGTTCCCGGCTGGGTGCTGGCGGACGAGGAAGGTCTGGGTGTGAAGGTCTGGGCCACATTCCGTGCCGAAACCGAACCACGCGTTCTGGAGCTGCTTTTGGCCCAGGCCCGCACTCGCAACAGCACACTCTGGGCTGACGATCCTCGCCAACAATTGGCTTACCTCGCCACCAAACGCTGGTCCCGTCTCTATTGCCCCGACGTGATACTTGGCGTGTACAGCCCAGACGAGCTCGAGGAAACCGCTCCACCTGCCCGCGATGTTTCACCTCGCCGAGGTTCGGCGCCGGCGACGCTGCCCAACTACCCGGAAGAAAAGTTCGAAACGATGCTGCCTACCTGGCAAAGCGGCGTCGACCAGGGAAAGACAGACGCTGAAAGCCTGATCGCTTTTCTCGAATCCAAATACACGCTCAGCGCCGAGCAGACCGATCGTATCCACCGCATGGCGCCCATTACAGGAGAAACCGAATGAAGATTCATAACGTAGCTCAGGGCTCCGAAGCCTGGCATGCGCTCCGCGCCAACTACTTCACCGCCTCCGAGGCGCCGGCCATGATGGGCGCCTCGAAGCAGATGAAGCGCACCGAGCTACTCAGCGCCAAGAAGACCGGCCTCGACCGCGATGTGTCGTGGTGGGTGCAGAAATACCTGTTCGACAAAGGCCACGAAGCTGAAGCCCTGGCTCGGCCGATTCTGGAAACGCGGATCGGCGAAGACCTCTTTCCTGTCGTCGGTACCGACGGCGATCTACTCGCCTCACTCGACGGCTGCACCATGCTCGGAGAGACGTTGTTCGAACACAAAATGTGGAACGAGCAGCTCGCCGCCGATGTAATGGCCGGCAACCTGGACCCGCATTACTACTGGCAGCTCGAGCAGCAGCTGCTGGTGAGCGGCGCCGACAAAGTGATCTTCGTATGCTCCGACGGCACCGAAGACAACTTCGTGTCGATGGAATACACCCCGGTACCGGGCCGCGCTGCGACACTCGTTGCTGGGTGGAAACAGTTCCAAACTGACTTGCTCGACTACACCCCAATCGAGGTAGTGCCGGAAGCCGTCGGCAAGACGCCGGACAGCCTTCCAGCGCTGCGCATCGAAGTTACCGGCATGGTGACCGCCAGCAACCTTGAGCAGTTCAAGGCTCATTCCCTAGCGGTCTTTGCGTCGATCAACACCGAACTCGAAACCGATCAGCAATTCGCCGATGCCGAGAAGACCGTCAAGTGGTGCGGTGATGTTGAAGAACGCCTCGCCGCGGCCAAGCAACATGCACTGAGCCAAACTGAAAGCATCGACGCCCTCTTCCGTACCATCGACGAGATCAGCGCCGAAGCGCGCGCCAAGCGCCTGATGCTCGACAAACTGGTAAAGGCTCGCAAGGTCAGCATCCGCGAAGACATCGTCATGAGTGCCGCCAAAGCACTTCAAACGCACATCGACCAGATCAATACATCGCTGGGCGGAAAAGCGCGTATGCCGACGGTGCCCGCGGACTTTGCAGGCGCCATCAAAGGCAAAAAGTCGATCAGTAGTCTGCGCGACGCCGCCGATTCGGAGTTGGCCCGGGCGAAGATTGCTGCCAGCCAGGTCGGCGACAGCATTCGCGCCAACCTCGCCAGCTTGGTGGAACTCGCCGCCGATTACGTCTTCCTGTTCAGCGACGTTCAGCAGCTTGTGCTGAAGGCGAACGATGACCTGGTCGCGCTGATCAAGGTGCGGATTTCGGAACACAAAAAAGCCGAGGAAGAGAAAGCAGAAGCTACGCGGGTGCGGATTCGAAACGAAGAGCTGCAGCGGATCGAAGGCGAAGCGAAGGCGAAGGCTGTTTTCGAGCCAGTTGCTGAGCCTGCACCGATCACAGCTCATGCGCCGGTGAAAGTCGCGCCGGTCGCTCAGGCAGCGTCGAAGCCAGTTGCAGCGCAAACCAGTCAGCCGGTAGCGATGCAGGCTGATGTCTACGACCTCGAAGCGCTGATCAAGGCCGTGGCATACGGTCAGGCGCCGATATCGATGTTGACGGTCAACTGGGAAGCGCTCGACGCGCTTGTCGCTGACCAGGGCGACCGATTCAGCATGGCTGGAGTGAGGCTGGTGAAGGTGGCGGCGTGAATGCCTCCGAACTGCAGCAAGCCATCGCTCAGTTCGAATCTGCCGGCGGCCAGGTGCAAGTTTTGGCCGATGCAGTCAGGGCAAACACTGATCCTCTACTGTCGGTCGCGCCGCCGATTGACGCCGAACTGGTCGAGGCCATTCGCGGTTTCACTGGCGCCGGGGTCTGTGCCGCGGCGAAGGCCCTTGGCAAGTCGACCCGGACCATCAACTACATCGCCGGCCTGCACGGCATCAAGTTCGCCACCACCACCGACGCCACCCTTGAGGCTCGGCGAAAAGAGGAAGCGAAGTTGGTACCGCGCATCCGGCGGATGGCCAAGGCCGGTATGACCCAGGTAGCCATTGCTGACCAGCTCGGTGTCGGCCGCATTGTTCTGCGCCGCATCGCCCGTTTCTACGGCATCACCATCAACTCACGAGCATCCTGATATGGACCAAACAATTGAAGAAGCCGCAAAGCGGCAAAGTGGACTGGAGGCGGCGAAAGCTGCCTTCTTTGCATCTGGCGGTCAATCCCGGCTGATCCCGATCGGCATGGGCAAAGACAGCCCCGGCGCCGAGCATTTGCCGAAGCCGGCGTATGGCTACCGGACCACCGAAACGCCGAAGAAGAAGCGCGGCCGCTTCATCAGCGAAGAAGAACGACTCGCGCTGGCTGGCCAGCTCATGGAATGCAAAGCAAACGGCATGACGCGCTACTAGGCCGCCAAGCACCTGGGTATCAGCGAGACGCTCTGCCGATCGCTAATTTCCGACCACTCGCTCAACTTCCCGGCCTCGACCTGATGCGCAGGATGGTCCGAGTGCAGCAACGCAAACGACAAACCTGGCTGGCACTGCCGGCCAGTGGCAGAGAAGAGGTTGGCCATGGCCAAGACTGGACAAGAGCGATCGGCGAAGGCCGCCGAGAAGCGGATCGAGTACGACGAGAAGGAACTGCGGCACCGGGTCAGGCTCGGCACCCGGCAGAAGCTAGACGAGTTGATGGCCTGGAACGGCATCGAGGAAATGAGCGAGGCGGTGCAGAACCTGATTCTGAACGCTCATGCGCTCGGGCCGACATTGTCATTCCAAGCGATGGAAAGTCCGCGCCACAAAGTGCAGATAAGCGAAAACGTGGCGCGGATGTTTCGGAACGAGAGTTTGGCCGAGCTGAAGCGGGATCCAGGGGATGAGATTGTACGCCCACATATAAATAATTTACTCCCCCAAAGCCAATCTTGAATGACTCCCCACAGGACCTTTGGCTTCATTTATACGCTTTGCTAGATCCTGAATTTTCAACTTATTTTCGCTGTAAACTTCTTCTAGCAAAAGCTCTAGTATTTCGAAAGCGTCTAAAGCGTGTGTGTTCAGCAGGCCCGTGCCTGGGTGGCTACCGTGGTTACCAAGCCATCGGATAGCATCGAACAAAGCCTTAACACTCTCTCTTTCAGGAGGAAGCTGTTTAATTCGACTTACAAAACTGGCGTAGGCTTCTTTTTCATTCAAAGCGGGAATGCCTAGATCTGTCAGTATCGCTTCCGCAGCAGCGCGTATGCTATTACAGCAAGAATCAGGATGCGCAAAGTATAGTGAGCTTGCCGCTACTATTTGCTCCTTCACTAAATATGGAGTTTTATCCGGACATTTTATAAATATAATCGGAGGGTAGAAAAATTTCGGCAGGTAATAGCTTACATGCGTTGTATCCCATCCTCCGTGCGCATCCACATCGTGCTCCTCATCTACACCACCACTCCCAATAAAAAAAACGATTTCAGAACACACTAGGCATTTCAGCTTGCAACTGAACCGGAGAACTACAAAATCAACATCCCAATAATCCTCCCCCTGATCTTTTATAGACGCTTTAGTTTCCTCACTTATAAATTCACCTTCTAACTTTAATCGTCCCTCCGCACAATAGGGGCAGCAATAGCTAGGAATTCTTGTTTTGGTGAAACCGTGAAGTAAGCTTTTACGATCCATTAGCATTTACGTTGCTTCCCAAAATTTCAATCATCTAGTAACACGCACGAACAGCATACATAAAGCGATTATGCCACCACCGGTTACGGAGGGCGGCGCCCGACTGGATACCAAGAACTCGAAAAGGATGCGACTCACGATCAACTTAGGCTATGAATATCCCGTTAATTATGAAGTTTGCACTCCAATTGCTAGCAACCCAGAATCATAAAAAGAAACGATCAAACATCTTGCAAACAGAAATCACGTAACTCCTAGTATCTACAAGATACTTAACAATATCATAATACTGCCCTTCTAACTCCAGCTTAACCTTCCCAGAAATCTCAAAACCTCCGTTGATCTTAACTATAGGAAATAAGGTTTTCGCCTCAAGCAAAATGAAATCCCTAACAATAGGAGCACAGTTAAAACTAAAATTTGGCGGGCCATCATTGAAACAATCTTCTTCAGATTTATATTCGATACGACCATTAAATTTAATGTTTTCTTGTGAAAAAACCACTAAATTTGGCAAGCGATGCTTATCTGCGTTATTTAAATTTGACAGTACGATTAAAGCATCATTCACGGGCAACCCCTCCTCGCCTCCCTTCCTATTGAACGGTTGGATGTTTCGAATAACTTCAATGATTTCAGAATCAAAAAATTTTTCCAACTTATTCTTCGGCCACCTTACAATAAAATCTTTCTCTTCTAAAAAAATTGGAAACGCAATTTGATTGGGCGCTAACGGCGGGTCTGATTTGAGCCGTGCCAGAGCGTATGCTAAATTATCCAAAACACTGCGCAAATTATGCGCGCACTCACCGATTTGGACTGACAAGTCATCAAGCTCTAGCTTTTTAAAACCGTTGATTTTTAATGCAAACCCCAATCTATCTTGATTTATTTCCGTAGTAAAATCTACGTCAACATTTGAGCCAACTCGCTCAAACTCCTTGTTTATATTCTCAATTTGCCTAGCTGATCTATTAAGTTTAGCAACAATGGGTAGTAAGAATTCATTATTACATAGAGAATATATATCGACACTCATAACATCCTCTATCCCATCCATTCGCCTCGAATTAGGCTCACTACAAATACCTCACTTCAACGAATCACGCCAGACGGCGAGGCAGGCGCCTGCCTGGAGATAACCCATGCGAGCAGTCATCTATGCAGGCCTGCGCAATGGCGCCCGCGACCAACAGATCTTCGATGCCCTGACCTACAAGCATGTGATTGAAGTCGCCAAGGATTTTCAGTTGGCACCGAGCACCATCCGGGCGGCAGCAAAGCGCATTTCGAATGCCGTGGTATTCGAGCTAAGCCTGCTGGGGGGGGCAGCCCAATGCCTATTGGGAAAGTCGCCGCCGACTCATTCCGCAAAGCAGCGCTCGGCGCCTACCGCAACTACCACGGAACCTTCAGAAACCTTGAGCTGCCATGCTGGGTGATCACCGACGGACAGCAAAGTGTGGAGGTGATGGAGCTGCGCAAGATCGACATCGGTGAAATTTCTTTGTAGGCCGCCAGCACCTGCCTCCCGGCATCAATGCCTGGTAGCGATAGATATTGCCTCCGAGTGCATTGATTTAAATGCCTCTAAATCGCTCACCCACGGCCCTCGGTGTGCGATTACGCACACTCCGCCGGAGGCAGGCGAAAATACGATATTCCCCCATATTGGAACGCCGTCTTTGTCCCGACTTGAAATGCCCCACGCGAGGTCGTGGCCATTCATGTTGATTTGGTTACAAGCATTGAGTGAGCTCATATTTTTTTGTTTCCTTGATCTTAAAACGCAATTTTACCCTGTTTAAAAAAGCCTGCTTGACCCCACCCTTTCGACGAATCACGCCAGCCGGCGAGGATCCTTTATGTCCGCTCAACAGAAGAAACACCCCTTCGATTTCAAAACTCAATACGGACTCGGCTTCAGCACTCAGGACGATGAGATCGTTGTCGACTTCTTCTGTGGTGGCGGCGGTGCCGGTACCGGGCTGGAGATGGGCCTGGGCCGCGCGGTGAATGTCGCGAAGAACCACAGCCCTCAGGCAATCAGCATGCACACCGTTAATCACCCGGGCGCTGTTCACTACACCACCGACGTGTTCGACGGTGATCCGGATACCGAGTGTGGCGGCAAGGCCGTTGGCTGGCTCCACATGTCGCCGGACTGCACGCACCACAGCCAGGCCGCCGGCGGTCAGCCGCGCAAGCGTGAGATTCGCAACCTATCGTGGATCGGCCTGAAGTGGGCCGGCAAGAAGAAGCCTCGCGTCATCAGCCTGGAGAACGTGAAGCAGATCCTCCAGTGGGGGCCGCTGATCGCCAAACGCTGCAAGGCCACTGGACGAGTAATGAAGCTGGGCGGTGCTATTGCGGAGCCAGGTGAGGTCGTCCCGGTCCACCAGCAGTTCCTGGTGCCTGACCCGAAGCGGCGCGGCCAGACCTGGGCAACCTTTGTCGCCGAGTTGCAGCACCTTGGCTACGTCGTCGAATGGCGCGTCATCAAGGCCTGCGATTTCGGCGCACCGACCAGTCGGGAGCGCCTGTTCATGATTGCTCGCTGCGATGGCGAGCAGATTGTCTGGCCAACACCGACACACGCCAAGCATCCGGTGAAAGGCCAGCAGAAGTGGCGCACCGCCGCCGAGTGCATCGACTGGACCATCCCGAGCAAAAGCATCTTCGACCGGCCAAAGCCCCTGGCACCCGCCACCCTGCGGCGAATCGCAAAAGGCATGAAGAAGTTCGTCATCGATGCGGCTGACCCGTTCATTGTGCCAATAGCGAACTGGTCCGGCGAAAGTGTTCAGTCAGCGCACGACCCGCTGCGCACCGTGACCTCTTGGCCGCGCGGCGGCTCGTTCGCCATGGCCAGCCCGATCATCGCGCCGGCCACGCACCAAGGCAGCGACCGGATCAACGATCCGCACGCCCCGTTGCCAACGGTGACATGCGCCAACCGTGGCGAACTCACGCTGATCAGCCCGGTATTGGTCGGGGCCGGCGGGCCAGAGTACTCGGGCAAACCAACATCGATGGATCAACCGGCCGGAACACTGATGACCCAGAACCATCGCGCGATCGCCGCGGCGCATCTGGTGAAGTTCCGGTTTGCTGATGAAGGCAAGGCGCTCAACGAGCCGCTGCCGACCATCACCAGCGGCGGCAACTACCAACGCCCGGCCGGCGCCGCCCACGCGATGGGTATCTCGACCGTGTTCATGGCCCAGATGAACGGCGGATTCAACACCACCGACGCGAAGAGCGTCACAGACCCGATGACCACATTGACCAACACTGGCAGCCAGCAGCAACTGGTGACCGCCAACCTGGTACACCTGCGCGGCAACTGCGACGCGCGGGACACAGTCGATCCGTTGCACACAATCAGCGCCGGCGGCACCCACCACGGACTGGTAACCGCATTCATGGAGCGTCAGTTCGGTGCCAGCGTTGGCCAGGCAGTGGATGAGCCTGCACCGACCATCACGGCGGGCGGTGGTGGCAAGAGTTCGCTGGTTGAGCTCCAGCTTTCGCCAGAGGTCGAAGCCGGTGCATTGCGAGTTGCGGCCTTCTTGATCAGCTACTACGGCACCGAGAACGTGAGCAGCGCCGGCGAGCCAGCACCGACCATCACCACCAAGGACCGGCTGGGCTTGGTCACCGTGACGATCGGGGGAACGCCGTATGTGATCGTCGACATCTGCCTGCGGATGCTTCAGCCGGCCGAGCTGTACAAGGCTCAGGGTTTCCCCGCCGACTACATCATTAGCCACGGTGCCGACGGCAAGCCGTTCACCAAGACCCAGCAGGTTCACATGTGCGGGAATAGTGTCAGCCCTCCGCCGATGGCAGCGCTGGCCAGAGCAAACGATCCATGGAAAGCCGCCCAATTCAAAAAAATTGCGGCCTAAGCCATTTATTTTCTCCAACTGGCCAAATTTGGAGCACTGCCTACCCACTATTACCGGTAGAACGAGCAATTACGCTCGCTCATCTGGAAATAGGAAACCTTCATGGAAATCATCCAGTACATCTGCTTGTACGCAATGATCATCACCATCATGTTCCACGGCTAGCGTAAACCGGCGAGCCCCTAGCGGCTCGCCATCTCACCTGCCTTGATAACTCTCCGGCCGGGCATTACCCGGCATAGGACGTCCCAGCTATCAGCAAATGCTTGATTACTCAGACACACAATTCGATATGTTTGCCAATCGTGGCTAGGCAATCGCCTGCTTCCGCGGGATTGAACCTTAACGTCATCACTTTGCAAATATTAAAAAACCAACGGATATCAATCCAGGTACGAAAACTGCCAATACACTTATAAGCGCCACTTTCTTCATTGCCCGAAAAGTAGGCTCCCCACTTTTAACGCGAGCCCACTCTGACTTCAACACCATTGCAAAGTCATCGACAAGTTCACTGCATAGCGCATGAGACTTAGTGCTTCCCTTACCTATAGAACCCTCTAAAACCCTCATTTTCTTGATCAGCAACGAATGCTCAGATGGGTTCAACCTCAAAACAACCCTATTGCATAGGGCATCAATTTTTGCGTACTCGCTCCTGTTATCTGAGTGAAATTTATCGTACCTAATTTGACGTTCGTTATTCGTTTCAGAGCTACCGATATAAATAGCGAGCGATGTCTCGAGCATATTGAAATCGCCTAATAATTCTGCAACATCATTCCTCAACCCCTCAATCCATGCTTGTCTAAATTCTGAGGTTTTATTTTCCTTCGCCAATACCGATACAACAAATGCAATTGCAGCTGTTAAAGCGGCAGCGACAACGGGGCCAATTACGGGAATGAAACTTGTGAAGTTTTCCATGAACTTTACACTTCCTTTTGAAAAATAATGAGATCAGATCATATCACTTAGCCATCCACCATATTTTTTACTCGTAATACTCACCCTTGTCGCCGAACTTCTCCTGTCACCCCTTCACTGCCCGGGCATGACCCGGATAGGACGCCCCATGCCCACAGGAAACAAACTCACCCTAAAGCGCCAGCGCGTCGAACAGGTCAATCAGGTAATCCGGATCATCGCTGATCACGGCCGCCGGTTCTTCTACAGCCAGGCTGCGAATCGCTACGCCAGCATGGAAGTCGATCACCGCGGCAAGATCTGGTTCATCGACAACTACAGCGGCAAGCGAATCTTCACGCACGAAACGGTGTGGGGTGGGAAGTGGCGCGGGTTTACTCACGGCGGCACGCTGCGCGATCTGGTCAAAGAGCTTCGGGATTACATCCGTACAGGGGAGCCGCTGCACCCCGGCTATCTCGGCCCAGAGAGGTTCGATGACAGCAACATCTGGGGTTACGACGAGGCAGCCATGAAGGCTGTGCGCGAGCAGGCCGGAGCCCTTCCAGTCTTCCGCCAACCAGTTACGGAGGCAGCATGACCACTCAAAACGAAATCGCTGAGCCGCTGAAGGTTGAGCGCTCGACGGTGACAAAGTTGGTCATCATTGGCGCCCAGCGGCTCGACGCAATCACTGTGTTCCTCGAGGACTTCGGTCGGCGCGATTGCCCGACCGAATCCAACCCGAACTACCAGACCGCCCAGGGCAAGATCACCATCAACTGCTGGGACAACAGTTGGAACGCCTACTGGGCTGGGATGGGGCCACGCACCGTCGCGGAGTTCGTCGCCGACTGCGGCTGGGACTACGTCCTGAATTGCTTGGATCGCGGCATCAGCTCCACGGTCTTCAGCGGCGACGCGCTGCACGCACTGGCCAAGAAGTGCATCGTCCAGCGCCGGCGGCAACAGACCGGCCGACACGACTGGGAACTTGGCGAGCTGAGCAAAGATGAAGCCCGCGAGCTCTGGCAAGACATCGACGTGTTGCGCAGCATCGAGAGCTCGAGCGAATGCTGGCACCAAAGCGCGCTATTGACTGAATTGTTCGGCGAGGAATGGCATTACCCGCTCGACGGCAAGGCAGTGGAAGAGAACCATAAATTCACGTACCTGCGCCGAGTTGTCGAGGCTGTGCAGACAGCGCTGCGTCAAGAACAGCAGCAGGTGGACGGATAACGGTTGTTAAAGCTCATGGCCTGTGTCCAATGGGATTGGGATGTTTTTATATCCCAGCTAAATTAACTATCGCAAGGGTATTTTGGACTTAGCGACATCAACCTTTAACCCGGCCTCCTTAACAATTAAACTAACCAAATCGAGAAACCAACCGCTAGAAGCAGGGGAAACCATTACGCGCTTTATTAGTAAACCGGGATCGATCTCGATGCTTGTACCGTACCCCCCGCGCTCCCTCCTTGGATCCAAGTTTGAAGATTGGTGAATTACAAATCTAAGTTCCTTCTCAAATTCGTACCATCCGTTCTTGTGAAAGAACACACTCAGCGGATTATCAATCCCAACATAATCAGACTCGAAGTTCAAATAAGAAACCTTATCGACAATCAACTTAATATCTTGCGGGATACTCATCGCCCTAATGACGTCTCCGACAGAAGACACAACACAAACCGCAGCTGAGCCTGCGCCATATATTTTCCACATAGCCATACTTTCTGGCGCGCCGACATCCATGTGCCAGCAGCTAATGTCAACCCAATGCGAAACAGCTTCAAATATTGAGGAGTAGTGTGAGTAATCTTCGATTCGTTGCGGCCCAAATACCGTGTTGATAGTGCGATTCTTAAATCTTTCTTGAGCAGCATCATGTTCAACCTCCCTCCTCGCCCGCTCTTCAGGGCTGGTGTTTAGAGAAAGGCTTGGCAATACATTATTCACGACAATATCAAGCATTTCTGCAACACCACTTCCTAGCCAACCATCTAAGTCAGTAGGCATACCTTCGAGGCGATCCTCGAATGAACTGGCTTTGGCAAAGTAGAGGTATTTCTGATGAATCAATGAAAGAAATTTAGACAAGTCCATATATCGAAATATTTTCGTATTCATATCCACGGAGCTGTCAACGACATATGGCATATCCAACACCCTCTGTACTCAATATTGAGCAGTATAGCTCTCCTTTCTCCCTTCAAAGTCAGCCGGTATAGCGGCAAAGGAACAGTCATGCCTGAAGAAAACCAAGCTCAAGCATTCGAACTCGAAGGCAGTCAGCCAGCTCGCCCCGATCTGCGCTGCTACAGCGTCGGCGATCAAGACTGGGTTGCCGCTACAAGCAAAGACGAAGCGCGTCATGTCCTGGCTGCAATGAACGGCGACGATCCGGCCGAATATGCGGATTGGGATGTGGAGCTGGCCAGCGACAAGACGCTCGATATGCAGTGGACCGACGAAGAGCCGCCGCACGCCGAATGCGGGTGCCTTCGAGACTGGCTCGCAGAAGCAATTGAACCCACCTACCTGATGGGTACGGAGTGATCCCATGAGCAAAACAATCGTTTTGACCGGGAGAGCGGTCGTCAACTTTCGCAAGGTTATTGAGGACGCGTCAGATGACGACGTCGAGGAACTGCTGGCCAGTGATGATTTACGCGGGGCGCAGATCGATGACGACGACCTGCTGGATATTGAGTGGATTCATGACGAAGTCGACATCAAGGTGACGCCATGATCGCCCTCGCTTGGTTCGCCTACGTGTACTGCTACAAGAGTCCGAGTTTTTGATCTTCAAGAGTGTCCCGGAGTTCTGGAATATTGGCCATCCACCTGAGCGTCAAGTCGTACAGCACCTTCGAAAGAAGCTTGCTTTCCTCAATAACATCGTCACAAAGTTGACCAATTTGTAGACGTTGCTCATCAGTAGCTTGAATTCCTGGCCAGCCTGTTTCTTCAACTACTCGATGAACAACCCTGTGACGTTTTTCAATTAGGGTGCTTATTCGATCTACGAGCTCCTGCGAGGGAGCCGCTTCCGATATTTCTTTCAACAAAGCTTTTACCGGCTGCTTGAAAGCAGTATCCATCTTAAGCGGAACGATATCTTCTATTGTCCTGGCGTCTGGCTGCTTGAACGCAAACTTGGCGGCCAAGACAAAAATCTTCTCGAATAATTGCGAGCTTACTGTCGCCATTCCGATTGCTTTGTATAGAGCTGAGTTTTCTTCGCTTTCCATCTGCTATCCCATTGTTTGCCTAATTTACAAACCCTCAATCACCTTACTCCAACGAGCCTGCCGGTGTACGGCGGGCGAGGAATCCTCATGACCAAAGATCAGCTTCCGGCGCTGGCTGCGTCAGTCGCGCGCGCAATTGATGCCGGCAAGGCCGCCGCCGAGGCCGCACCAGATGATGGAGGGAGCGCTAACCTCGACCGCGTTTACATCCGCGTCGGCCTGCTCCGCGAAGGCACCCTGGATAAGGCCGGCATTACTGGTTGGATGTAGGCCGCCACCACCTATCACGCTCGAGCGTTTCACCTCAGCACCCCATTCGCTGGCCAGGGCAACCGGCGCTATGCCGGTGTGCAGGCCATGTACAAATCCCTGAAGGCCGAAGGCGTCGACTGTGGCGTCTGGTATCAGATGGATTAACCACCCAATAACCACCTTCTGCCGCCACGCGCGGCATGGAGCAATCTCTATGGAAACTGAAATTCTCTCGGACGAAGAGTTGGCGGATCTCACCGGTTACAAGGCCCGGGCCTACCAGCGGCGCTGGCTAACAGATCGCCATTGGGTGTTCGTCGAAAGCCGCGGCAAGCGGCCGCTGGTTGGGCGGATGTATGCCCGCATGAAGCTGGGCATGATCTCCCCGACCATTACTGACCCCAACCCACCGCCGGCGGCTCCGGCATGGACGCCTGACTTTTCGCGAGTGAACTGATATGCGACCCCGCAAGGCCGAAACACGTAATTTGCCGCCCCGGATGTATCAATGGACGCGGCCACGGAAAAGCGGAAAGGACTGGATCGCCTATTACTACCTGGACCTGACCGGGAAGGCGATTCCACTGGGTAAAGACCTGGACCTGGCCAGGATCAAATGGGCAGAACTCGAAGCCAAGGAAAAGCCGCTCGACCTGCGCACCATGAAGGGTATTTTCGATCGGTACATCCGCGATATCGTTTCGAAGAAAGCAGCGCGCACCCAGAAGGACAACCTGGCGGAGATCAAGCAACTGCGGCCGATGTTCGACAGCGCGCCCATTGACTCGATCACCCCGGCCACGATTGCCGGGTACCGGGACGCGCGGACAGCCAAGGTGCGGGCGAACCGCGAAATTGCCACCCTCTCCCACGTCTTCAACATCGCTCGAGAATGGGGGCTGACGACCAAAGAAAATCCCTGCCAAGGCGTGCGCAAAAATAAGGAAACACCGCGGGACTATTACGCGAATGATGTGGTTTGGGATGCGGTTTACAAGAAAGCAGCTCAAGAGCTGAAAGACGCGATGGACCTGGCGTATCTAACCGGGCAACGGCCGGCGGATGTCCTGGTCATGCGGAAGGACGATGTCGAAGGGAAGTATTTGGGCGTGCAGCAGAACAAGACACACAAGAAGCTGCGCATCCAGATGACCGACGGCGACGAGGCCAACAGCCTGGGCCTGCTGATCGCAAAAATGGCCGAGCGCAATGCGCAGCACGTTTGCAGCTATCTGATCGTGAGTGCGCGCGGTAAGCGCATGACCGCGAAGATGCTCCGCGACCGGTGGGACAAGGCTCGGGAAAAGGCCAAGAAAGAGGCGGATGAGAAAGGTGATGCCCTACTGGCCGAGAAGATCGGCAGCTTCCAGTTCCGCGATATTCGGCCAAAAGCTGCGTCAGAAATCATCGACGTCGCCGACGCAAGCCTGCTCCTGGGTCACACCAAAGGAGACATCACAGAGCGCGTTTATCGTCGCATCGGCGCCATCGCCAAGCCGTCGAAATAGCCCAAAAACCCGTTACAAAACTCAAACCACGCCCCTTGTAGAATGCGGTCTACAGAGGTGCGGAAAATCCAAAGTACTGTAACGGAAATCAGCTACAAGCCACGGTTTCAGCGGCTTTAAATAGCGGTCTTGAAAACCGTCGACTGTAACAGGTCCATGAGTTCGAATCCCATCGCCTCCGCCATCTTGAATACGTTAGAGCCCTGATTAGTCAGGGCTTTTTCGTTTCTGGGGTTTGGTGAAATCATCCACGGCCCGCATATGTTCCATAACTGTTCTGGAACCGTTCCCTGGCGAAGCTGATTTTGTCTTCCCTCCTGCATCCTGCCGACCACTTCACTTCCCCGTATGTGTCACCATATTTCCGCAATTACGCTGACCTCCAAAACCGAGGATCCGCGATGCCTCATTGGGCTTATGGCGGACTGGCAGATTACTACCATCGTCGGCGGCATCATGGCCTTGGCAGGCCTGCTGATAAATTCTTTTCTCAGGAAGCCAACTGCAGCTCCGGCGACAGTCGAAAGCAACTCACGCCTCTGCCCCATGTGCGCCGAACCACTCACAAACTGTTTTGCACAGATGGGATCAAAGCCCGCCAAGCGCGGGCTTTTTTATGCCTGCGAAAAAATGGAGTACCTCTATTTTTAACTAAGCACTGCGACTTGTTGCAACTCTGGATTTTGTTTACATCGCGGGCAACGGGTGAACTTGTGCTTGTATGGAACTGTGCTTTATTTAGTGATGTGCCAATGACCAATCCGATGCCCGCGCTGTCCGGATTCCTCACTGAGGTGTTTGATATGGCGTATGTAGGACTTCCTTTTACCCATGACTTGTTCGTCAGTTACAGCCACGGACGCGATGACGGCAAGGGCAAGGGCTTACTGCAACCTTGGTCCGCTGTTTTTGTCGAGGCACTAGAGCGCGAACTGCTATTGGAAAATCAGTTATGTGAAGATCTAAGAATATTCATCGACAAGGACGCTCGACCCGGCCATGGCGTCGACCCGATGTCCCCCTTGACTGATCAACTGCGCGAACACATCAACGGTTCGGCACTATTAGTCATCCTGATGTCCGATCCCTATCTGGCTTCCGCCTGGTGTACCGACGAGCGTAATTGGTGGTGCCAACATCAGGAAAAGATTGGCTTCGGTATAAATGAACGCATTGCCGTTGTTAAAATCTGGCCAACTACGGGAGTCTGGCCGCCCCCCCTCTCCGACTCACGGGGCGAACATTTGGTAGGGTTCGATTTCCATTCCCTGATCAGTGGCAAACACCGGCCCTTGGGCTGGGCGGACGAGCCTATCTCTTCCAATCCCGATTTTCGCAAGGCAACTATTGGCATAGTGGCGCAACTCCTCCCGAAACTTAATAAGCTGAAAGCTCGACTTGAAGAGCATGCTCGGGCTGAGGCAGAAATCAAACACTTGCATAAGCCTGGCGGCCAAACCATATATTTACACGGCCGCGCCGACCAGGCCCAGACCTGGGAAAAGGCAGGCCTGGCCTTGGCGGACAAGGGTTTTTTTGTGTTACCTGGCAGCCCGGATGCGGTCAATGATAATCCACAAAAAATCCAGGAAGCCCGTGAACAAAGGGTAGAAATACTAAGCGACTGCGACGCGCTTTTACTGGTGGGCACTGCCAATGAACGGGCTTTGGATGCCGATCTGGTGGTAATCGGCAAGCATGATCGACAATCCGCGCGTTCACGCTCCAACCGCTTGCTTCCGTGTGGTTTGCTCAACACCGTCGGCACCGCAATCGTCACCCCGATGCGCCAGGCGTCCGCCCGTCATGTGCAAGCCGACTGGATCGACGGGACCAAGGACGACTGGACATCGCAAATCCAGCAATGGCTGCAGGACAAGAGTTCTCTGTCAGGGGGCGGACTATGAGCACCGAGCAAGCCGATACTCTGGAGGAAGTCTTCACCGTCAAACTTCCACCTCGTCCCTACCCCGGCCTGCGCCCCTTCGAAAAACACGAATGGCCGATCTTCTTTGGTCGCGAACGGATGGCCGATGCGATCGTCAATGAACTGGTCTCCAAACAATTGCTTGTGGTTCACGGAGATTCTGGCTGCGGCAAAAGTTCGTTGATCAGAGCGGCAGTCTTACCCCGATTGGAACAGGAGAGCGCCCGAGCAGGATTGCGCTGGCGAACTTGCACTGCAATGCCAAGGGGGGCGCCTCTGCTGAACATCGCCGAGGCCCTGGCTAGTGTAGATGGACGTGCCGATGACGATGATCGAGTGATAGAACTTCGGCGCACGCTCAATTTCGGTGCGCAAGCGCCAAAAGAACTCGCGCGTTTGATGTGTAAGCACGCAGGTGATCACGTGTGCATCCTGATCGACCAATTTGAAGAGCTCTTCGAACACGCACGTAAAAACGGTCCAGAGGAAGCCCAATTACTCACCCAGTTCCTGATCGCACTGCAGCAGCACCCACCACCAGGGCTGTATGTAGTGTTGACGATGCGCTCCGAGTTTCTCGGTTCCTGCGCCCATTACAAAGGTTTTGCAGAAGCCGTGAATGTCACACAATATTTGCTGCCGCGTATGAACCACAGCGATTTGTTGAGGGCCATTTGCGAGCCCGCCAAGTTGTTTGATGGCGAAATCAGCCTCCCCCTTGCAGAACGTTTGATCGTTGATGCCGGAGGTGGGCAGGATCAATTACCACTGATCCAGCATGGGCTGATGCTGCTGTTCGAGCAGCATGTGGCTAACACCGAGCAACCAGGACAGATCGATACAACCTGGCGCCTGGGCTTGGAGCAGTATAAGCACACGAGCGGGCTGGCCGGTTTGTTGTCGGCCCATGCCGATGAAATTCTGGGACAAGCGCAAGCCTCACTGCCAGATGGCAGCCAACTGGTCGAAGCGATTTTTCGTGCGCTGACCGATATCAATGCCGACGGAAAAGCGATTCGGCGGCCGCTGACCGTTGATGAGTTGATAAAGGTAACCAGCGCTAATGAACAAAAAGTCTGGTTGGTGTTAGATCTTTTCCGCGTGGACGGTGTTTCATTTCTCAAGCCGCATGGGCATGTTCCACTGGAACGAGGAACGCTAATTGACATCAGTCATGAGGCGCTGATTCGCTGTTGGCAGAAAATCGACGACCCTCAACACGGCTGGCTGATCCGTGAGTTCAGAGCTGGACTTGTCTGGCGCGCATTGCTGGTTCAGGTCGATAGCTTCGAACAAGACGCCGACAATGTGTTGGGTGCAGCAGTGGCGACTGACCGGGAGCGATGGATTCTTCAATACAACGAAGAATGGGCGAAACGCTACGGTGGTGGCTGGGGTAGAGTTCAGGCATTGCTGAAGGCGAGCATCAAGGCACGTGATCACACGCGCAGAATGAAATTGATTTTCCGAATGGGCGTGATCGTGGTTACTCTTGCCGGTCTGAGCGCATGGGCAGTCTGGCTTTCTGTACAACGTACGAAGGTTGGCGAGGAAAGGGAGCTCGTATCCGTTTCGCAAAAGCAGGCCATTAGCGTGATACGTGAGGCTCAGAACACAATCGAATTAGTCTCGACTCAACAAACTCCCAGCGATGAGCTATCTGCAAAGTTGACCAAGTTTAATTCCGAGCTCAATCTCCAGGCCCGGCAATTGGAAACCATCAGCCTCGCGCCGCGCATATATTTGCATATTGCAGATGAGTCTCAGCGAAGCGGCGCTGAGCAGCTGGGGTTTTTACTCGAAGCGAACCATGTGTACGAGTTTGATTTAATCGTCCCCAGAATTACGCTTTCAGAAACGCCCCTCCGGCGCTCTGTACTGCGCTGTTTTAGAGTCAAAGAATGCGCCGTCAATGGAAGGACGTTGGTCAAGGTGATCAATGAAACGCTGAAGACACCTTCGGTGACGCTTGAAGATTTAAGCAACACGTATGAGAACTCTCCGGGCAACCGCCCCGAGCATTATGAACTGTGGTTCGCGCCAGGTTTGATAGAGCCGCGTCCGCAATAATATTCGAAAAAAACAGGGGCAACGCCAGTGAAACTTATACTCCCCAAGTGATTACCACCCGACACTAACAACCCGCGACAGCATGGTAAGTACCTAACTGAAGCGCCTTGATTTTCTCTTTTTGGGAGTAACTTCCTTCGGCAGAATAAGCCGGCGACTCTATTCCCCATACCGTCCCGGCTGATGCAAGTTGTTCCATCAAGTGGCAATCCAACGCCTCGCAATCTACCAGCTCACGTCGCTCCGCAAGCCGACGAGGAAGGCTCCATCGATCCCAGAAGACAACCTGCTGTTGAGCGAGAAGCGCTTTGGTCTTTACGAACGCTGCATGTGTCCCATCGCAAATCCGATAACTGATGAAGTGTACTGGTTGCAGACTCAGCTTCCCAAGATGCTCCTCCAGTGGTTCAGCCGATGCTAAAAGGCGCATGCTTTGCAAGCTGCGGCCGATGGGTGCGGTAGGATCCTTTAACAGTTCGTTCAGACGTCCTTGTCCCGCCAGTGATTTGAGAAAGGGAAGCGTGTGAGAAATATCGGATAACGGAAACCATTGCGATTGCTTCGAGGCAATAAATCTTAGAGCCCCATCCCGTCCCCGCTCCACCCGTTCAACCTCTATACGCGCATCAATACCCGGAGGAAGAACGCCCCACGGTGAAACGATCTGCCCAAGTATCCAAATGGTGTCACCCTCTCTCACCTGCTGTGTGGGCCCGGTTTTACGGCGACTGATATGAAACGTCGGACGGAAAAATCCGGCATCGAGGGCTTGGACATCAGCAAACCAGGGATGATTCGCATCGTCCGGGAACCGCGATACGATTCGCCGAGGCACATAGTGAATGAAGTGTTGGGACATGGGGCGTGACTCCGTTCCAGCCTCAGGCTAATTCCGAGCAGCTTTCAGAGCACGTCCCGGCAGCGAGACGCACAAAGACCTAAACAAAACCCTTCAAGTGCGAAAGCGAGACACTTCGCGCCGCATAAGCAGTGCCCACCCGCTGGATATCCGGAATGTTCGCCACTGAGTCCAGTTTCGAAATGCTTGCAGGCTCGACGTCTGTAAGACCTAGCCCATCCAACCCGGACCGGGTCAACTCAGGGTTGTAACGCACATAGCTGAACACATTCGGGCAGGTCGATTTAACGTTGTCTTTCACCATCATCATTTCGCCAAACTCCCGATCTATCGCCCCCCCGAAACGACACGCCCCCAGCGTCCGGCAAGCCATGTCCCACCCTGCACTGGCCGCATTCATAAGAGCCCCAGGAAGGTTTTTGGCGTAATGAACCAGGTTCATGTCACTCACCTTCAAATCCTGCCAGGTTTCAGCGGCACTGCCCGTGCCGACCGAAACGATCAACAATTTGTCGGCGCCCGTTTCCCAGTTAATCGCATAAGGCTCGGCAGTCACCATCTGGAACGCCAGGAAGGCCGGGTTGTTGTACGTCGTGATTCCACCATCAACGAAAACAAACTGGTACTCAGCGTCGGTATTCGGGGCAAAGGTTACAACTTCGGGCGGGAAATAAGTCGGAGCCGCGGTGCTGGCACGCAATAACTGCCATAACGGCAAACGCAGGTTGCAGTCTTTGCGCTGGAGCTGGTTGTATTTTCCGCGAGGATTGTTGGACACCGGCCAGGGTGAGTCGGTGGTGTGGTTGCGCAGCACCATCATCAACAACGTGCGTAGGCCATGACTACCGAGCGTGGCGTTGGGCTCTTGCGGTGTCGACGAATGTTTGAGTGCGCGGTCCAGTTCCGCACGCAGTTTTGCCGCCAGGGGGTCGGCCTTGTAGGTGTACTGCAAACGTTTAAAGACCGATGCGGGATCGAACATGTCCTTGCCGCTGCCCACGTAAAACGCACGTATATCGTCCATCGACATCCCTGCAGAAATACATGCAGCGATAATTGCACCGGTACTGGTGCCGCAAACAAAATCAAAGAAATCGGCAAGAACCAGCGTTGGTGCATTTTTTTGGATACGCAGATCGGCTTCGAGTTTGGCCAGGATCTCGACGCTCATAAGACCGCGAATACCACCGCCGTCACAGGCAAGGATTTTTTTCGGTTCAGTAGATTCGATGCGGCTGACGAGTTGTTGGCTCATGGTGAATGCTCAAATGTTTGGTTAGCGGCTTAGGGTGAATCAGTAGATTGCGGACATTGTCAGGTGTAGCTCATATATGACGATACGCAGTCGATTCAATCGTCCTCCTACCAAAGCTTGCGTGTATCCAGCCAGGCTACTCGCCCCGTCCGGCGCTTCACTTCCTTGTACATATGTTCGGTGCCACCTGGCCCGTCGCCACCGCTGCCATTCCACAAGCAGATAAACCGCACCTTGTTTACCCCCCATGCAAGCGCACTGTATTGCAACCACAGGTTACAGCGCTCAAAAGGGCTCATGGCTTCATCGGGGCTGGATTTGGGTGGCAAACCAAGTTCGGTCGGCATGATACGCGGCGCAAACTCTAGCTGACTCTTGAGATCGAAATAGCGCGTACGCCACTGCTCGCCACCCAAGGAAGGCAGTATGGAGCGCTCAATAAACTCGGGTTCGGGAAGTGGCAGCATCAGTTGCAGGCGCACGCCGAGCTTTTGACACGCTTCGAAAAACAACAGATCCCCACCGCATGCACCTTGTGCTAACGCGAGGTCACCGGGACCCGCACCGAAGCTCTTGAGCGCCGCGGCAATACGCGCAGCAGCAACACCTTCCTTGTCTGCCGGAAAGCGAGGAACCGCGCGATCAGGGGTGTCAATCATATGACCACTGAAGAGGAATACCTGGCGCGGTTCAAAGGGCGGGGAGCTTTGGGCTATTTCCTGATCGATAATATCGAGCGCGACGGCTGTTTCGGCGGGACGAAACTCGAGATCGCGCAACAGGCAAAGTGTCTGGCGGATGGAGTCCAGCGCGAACCAGTCACGATTGGCAGCGGCGGCCGTGGCTCGATACTCTTTCCTCACGTCCTCAAGCGTACTCACCAATAAACATAACTCGGCATAGCTCGCTTGAGCCCAGTAGTCCATGCGATTGCGCTCTCGCGCAGCGAAGCTCGACCAGCGCACGCCCCCGGTCAACAGATCTATCGCTGTGGCGCTGGTTTCCCCTCCGAGATGACGGCGCAGAAAGCTCAAGGTCAGTGCATTGATACCGGAATAGTAGTGATCCGGGGCGTTGCTGAACGCTTTGTAATACGGTTCGATGGCTTGAGTCAGGGCCGAGTCCTGCGACTGCGCGGCGTCTCTCCAGCTTTTCGGAGTAGAGCCTTGAGAACGCCAACGATTGATCCAGTTCTCCTTCTCCACACGCCCGGCAAGCGCCCGTACTTCCGGGTCGTTCGGATAGTCGTTGGTCAGATGGCGCATCGCCTCTCGCGCCTCAACCTTGCGATCAAGGCGACCATAGCAAATCGCTTTTTTCTCACGCGCAAACTTGTTCTTCGGATCGAGAGCCAATACGGCGTTAAATTGTTCCAACGCAAAATCGTAATGCCGAAGTTTGAGCAGTGCGTCCCCCGCCGCGCTTTTTGCCTCGATGCGCAACGCCACTGTCGGCGCTTCCTCGGCCAGCACGAGAATATCGCCCGCCAACCTTTTCTGCCGTGCTATTTCCAGCCGATTGGACCACTCCTCATAGGAAGCGCTGAACTCGTTGTGTTGTTCGAGCAGTAGCTTCTTCCAGTCAGGCTCGCGCAAGTGCGGAAGCAAGCTGTACACCGGACTCACCTTGCGCCCATGCCAAGCATCAAGCGTCGAACGCACCATGTCAGTGAGACATTTGCGATCGAGGGCCAGCATAGCTGGGTCAGGGGCGCCGTCCTTCAGGTTGTAACGCAATTTGCGGTCAGTGTAGATATCAAACGGCTGACTCTGTCTCGGTCCCTGGACAAGCACCACACCCCGCGCACGAAGCGCATGTCGCACGCCAAGTTCATACCAGACATTGGGGTTGTCCAGCGTCAAGTCGGCGATGACAACATCCGCCATCAACAACTCCTGGAACATGTCGGTGCGAATGTCCCCCGCTCGGAGCTCTTCGTCAGCGCGGAACACCTCCAGACCGGCATCACGCAACGCCGGTTCGATGTACTCCGCGTATACACGATTAAAGTCGATCATTTTCCCGTCATGTGCCGGTTTAGTACCAAAAGGCATGGCCACAAAGGCGTGGAGCTTCAAGCGCTTCTCCTTGAAATGGGAACTGCATGGAACGTTTGCCTTGGGTAATAAGCACCGTCCCATCAATATAGGGCAGAAATACAAATCAACAATTCCCTGACATCGACAAGTCCTCGCCACGCTGCCCACTAGACTCCTTGATCCCATTTCAGGTCCGGAAAGCTTAATGGGATAGCGGAGCAGGATTTTTTTGTGTCAGGCGCAATTCATCCACTCGCTCCAGCAGATGGTTACCGAAGGCAGGCAATCGATAGATGTTCCATTTTTCATCACCCTTACTGTTACTCACTGCCAGCAGTACCTGCTGACCAGCACCCAGGGCATGAAATTCCGTGTAACCGGGTATCAGCGCTACTTCAGCCAGGGTCACGGCATCGTGCAAGGCAACGCCTTCACTCGTTTGCACAAGGACGAGACCTTGGTCGCTGAGGTCGACAATCTGACTGGCACCCGGGCGCAATGGGGCTTGCTGCAAAAGCGTAGTGCCGTCGGTAGACATCCGCACCAAGCGATCATCGCGGGTTGTCATTAGCCAGCCTTGCGCCTGGAAAACCGCCGATTTTATTGCAAGGTCCCGAGTGGTCGGGCCAACAGCCGGTTGCAATTGATGAGCGTCAATAATCGCCCATCGGCCGACGGTGTTGAACACCAGCGTGTTGTGACCATCTTCCGAGAATACAAGGTCAGACTCGCCACGAAGCCTGTACCAAGGCGATTCGCCAGCGCCTGCGGCAAAGTAAGCTGAGCTGCCTTCGATCTCGATGGCACTTTGCGACTCTGGCGACATATAGGTCAGCGCGTGTCCGTCCATAGAACCACGAGTCCACACCTCGCCCGTTGTTTCATTGATTGAATGCTCGCCAATTGGCGCGGGCAGTACCTGAAATTGGCCGGACTTGATATTGATGCGAGTCAGCACACCGAATGTCTTGCCATAGATGTCGCCATTCCAGGGATTGTCGAGGATAGGCGTGTGCCAAAAACTGCCGTGTGTTCGTATATCTTGAGCCAGTAGGCGACCCATTCCATCATCCGCATCGAACGATACGCGCCTGAGAATAGTGCCAATCGTTGTGCCGTCTATCAGCGGATTGAGTTCATTCAAAACTTCTCCGCGCTGATTTGATAGCTGATAAGTCTTACCACCATACGAGCGAACCCAACGCTGATCGGGTGCGATGTCACTACCTAGCGCAATCGAGCGTATGCCATCAGTCGTAGCGAAGAGCATTGAAGTCTTCCCAGACGCCCGATATTTCCCTTTCACCGTTTCTCCAAAAAACTGACCTTGAGGCCAGACCTTCAGCAGCTTTTCGTTATGGACGGCATACCCCTCGCCCTTGGGCGTCACGGAAGCACGCGAATAAGGCAGCTGTGCAACCCTCTCGAAACCGTCATCGGTGACCCTGACCCATTCACTCCCATTCGACTGCGCGAGGACCAATTGCCGCCACTCAGGCACGTAGTCGAACCATGTTGCGGTACTGGGGTAGATGCCCACGACATGACAGTCTTGCTGGTCTCGGCGATATAACCACAACATGGCGGGCGACTCGGTTTGCACCAGCAACTGATCAGCGGCGATAGGGTCGGCCTGGAGGACTTTTCCTGACACGATATGACAGCGCCACAGGGGCTTGAGTTTTTCGGTCTCGAGTGTGATCACCGACGTGCCCGCTGTTGAAATGTCGATAACGCTCAACAAACCGTTTCGAGTTCCCAGGACAAAATCTCGATTCACATTGATGGGCAGACGCCCCTGCAGTTGAGCATCTCGATAGCGCTCAATGGCCCGCCCCTGATCATTCAGGTAAACGTCGCCGGTATGGTCGTCCCAATCAGAGACGCTACGATCGCTAATCACTTTCCAGCCGCCATCGGGAAGCCGAAAGGCAACGGACTTGGATTCTCGACCGAACTCGACAATCAACTGCCCACCGACCCAGTACAGCTCAAAGTCTGTTCGTTGACTGGATGGAAAACTCGAAAAGTCACCTTCCTGAGCGAGGTCCCGCGAGTCCTGGAGTTCCCCGCTGTCCATATTGAAGGTGAACAGCTGATTCTTGATCAGCAGGTACAACTTGCGACCCTGCGTGTCGGCTTCGACGCTTTGTCCCTGCAGTGCCATTTGCAGGTCCGTGGCGCTCATACCTTGCTGAAGGAAATGCTCGAGAACCGGTGCCATGTCGATGTAACTCAGTACACTCGGATCAGCATTATTGATCAGCGCGACACGTGCACCTTCTAACAGCACCAAAAACACGGAGCCTTGGGCCAGGCTCTGTAAATCGTACTTTGTCGTCACTTCGCTGAACGGCATGCTGACCCGCTTGTCCAGCAGCGTCCGGTAGATCAGTGCCAACTGTCCCAGGGACGGCGCCTGCCCCAGTCCCTGGCGTAAGTTGATCGACGATTGCAGAGAGTCACTTGCGTCGTCGTAGTCAAGACGGCGAAAGCGCGCATCCGCAATGGACAGCAGCTCAAGCGACTGACTTTCGATCCTGCTTCTCCTGGCTTGATCTTTCGAATAAAGACTCCAGGCAAGTAACATCAACGCAGCAAAGATTACTACCGAGCAGGCTATCCACCAGTTTCGCTTGCGGTTACGTTCGCGCCGTTTCAGTTGGTCGAAATCCACCCCCAAAATGCCGGCGATAACCTTGAGCAATACGTCCCGACGACTGATGCCGGAGCGTTCACGCATATCGATTGCAAGAGGCTCCTCACGCAGACTCACTTCAAGCTCGTCGTCTTCACCTAACGGATGACGCAACGCCGGACAAAAGTACTCGTCACTCGACAACGCATGATTCGTGCTCTTTGGGGCGCTCTCGACCATGACCGTGATGATCTTCTCGCCCCGTCGCGTGCGCTTGAAATGCAGAACCTCTTCATTCACCCATTTGGACGCAGCCGAAGTGGGTGAGCAAAGCACGATCAAGGCATCGGAATTGTCCAGTGCTTGCTTCAGCGCCTGCCGAAGACTGGGCGAACTTGACAACTCTCCGTGGTCGATAAAGACAGGAAAAAGACGAAGCAAATCCCCCTGTTGCTCCCGCACCAGCGCACGTATGTCTGAGGGCAGCTTCCATGTCTCAAGGGCGTTGTGTAACCATTTTGCAGCCTCGCCATCGTCGTGAGAGTAGCTGATGAATGCCCGATACTTTCGCGCATTAGTGCAGGTGCTTCGTACTTCGTCCATGGCTTACTCAGATAGATAAAACGTGCAGCTAGCACCGTACCGACGCTGTACTCTCAGCGGGTTGCCGCGAAAAAAAACTCTGATCAAGCACAGATGTTAACCAAGGGGACATGCAGTTGCCCATGACCCTGGATAAGTAGAACATGCGTTACTCGCCTTACATCAGCTTGCGAGCAAGACGAAATCCCTCGGACTGGTAACGCACGCCTCCACCATTTTTATACGACAAAGCCCTGATTGCTCAGGGCTTTGTCGTTTCCGGCTTCTAAAAATCCCCTTCAACACTCCGCCAGCAAAACTACAGCGCAGAAAACACCGGCTCCCCCAGATTCAACATCAATCGATTGGCCCAGGCGAAAATCGAGATCGCGTGGATCAAATCCAGCACCTGTGAGTCATCCAACCCCTGATCACGCAGCGCATGAATATGACTGGCATCCAACGACGCCGGCGCCAGTGTCAGGTCAATGGCGAATTGCACAATGGCTTTCTCGCGATCGGTCGTGCCGGCGGTGGCAGGGTCGGCAAACACCTCGGCGATCACATCGTTGCGCTTGGCCAGTTGTTCGAATCGTTGCGCATGCACCGAGGCGCAGTACACGCATTGATTGATTCGCGACACGACCGTACTCGCCAGTTCTCGCTCGGCGCGAGATAAGCCGCCCGGGGCATACATGATGGCGTTGAAAGCCTGGGAACGCTGGCGAAGGATGTCCGGGTGGTGGGCCAGTGTCAGGTAGTAGTCGGACGTCTTGGCCTGCGGATGGCTCTCTTGCAGTACGTCGATTTGTTCCTGTGTGGCACGGGTCAAGTCGACGGTGGGCAGCCAGGCTTTCCAGCCCAGCACTTCGTTGGTGAATCCGTTGCTGCGAATAAGCTCGCTCATCAGGCTGCTCCGGCGGACAGTAACGCGCCGAGCCCAGCGGCTAGACGCACTTGGTAGGACAGGAACGCAATCAGTTGCGCCAAGACGACGATTTCGGCGGTGCTCAAGCCTTGCTGTTGTAGCGCTTGCAACGCCGCCTGATCACCGTGGACCGGGGATTCGATCAAGGTGCGGGTGAAGCCCAAAATCCCCCGCAGGCGGGCGTCGTCCAGCGTTTCAATGGCAGCGGAATCGATGGCCGCCCGCACGGTTTTATCCGCGTCCAGCGCCTGCAACTGCTCGAGGTAGTGCGCAGCCAACGTCGCGTGCGGTGTCAGTCGCGCGGCGTAGTAAGCCACCCACAGGCGCTCACTCAATGACAGGTTGTTTTCCAGTGCCTGATCAAAAAACAGATCGTGGCTGCCCTGCGTCGCCGAGGCGACCTTGTCCCTGGCATCGCGCACGGCGTGCAGATGCGTTCCCGGCTGGATGCCCAGCAAGCTGTTAAGCAAGTCGGTATTGAGTTGAACGGTCGAGGTCATGACAAATCCTGTAAGGCGGTGGGCGAGCGTTGCGCGCAGAGCCCCTCGGGCCCTGGCGCGCGCCGATTCAAGGTTGTTCGGTGACCATGGTCGCGGCCGTGCGGTCGCTGACCAGCGGTTCGACTTTCAGGCCTTTGCGGGCGGCCCAAATGTTCTGGTAGTGGAACAGCGGAATGATGCCTACGTCGTCACTGACCACCTTGACCGAGTCCTGGAGGATCTTGCGGCGCTTGGCTTCATCAAACTCTGCGGTCGAATCCACCAGCGCCTTGTCCACCAGCGGGTTGCTGTAGTGCCCCCAATTCGAGGCGCCCTGCCCTTTGTTGCTGTCCACCGTGGTCAAAATGTTGGTCAGCGCATACGCTGCTTCGCCGGTGCCGTTGCCCCAGGCAATCACACTGATCGCCAGCTCATTTTTGTTGGCCTTGCCGGCATACACCGCCCACGGCAGCACTTCGAGCTGGACCTTGACGCCGATCCGCGACCAGAACTGCGCCACTGCTTGCAGCGCTTCCGGCGCCTGCGGATAGCGATCGCCCGGCACATGCACGGTCAATTGGAAGCCGTCCGGGAAACCGGCCTGCGCCAGCAGTTCCTTGGCCTGTTTCGGGTCGAAAGGAATGTTCTTCACGTCCGGGTTGTAGCCGAACGTGTTGGCCGGCATCCATTGATTGGCCTCGGTGACGGTGCCCTGCATGATCCGTTCATCAATGGCCTGGCGGTTGATCGCCAGCGACAGCGCCTTGCGCACGCGTACATCACGCAGCGGGTTCTCCGGAAGTGGCTTGCCAGCGTTGTCACGAATGAACTCGTTCGGGCCTTCGCGGAAACTCGGCTGGATAATCAGCGCCCGCAAGCCTTGATAGGCGAAGACATTGACGTTCGGGGTCTTGCGCAGACGCTCGACATCCGTGGGCGATACCTTGTCGATCACGTCCACATCACCGGCCAGCAAAGCCGCAGTGCGGTTGGCTGCGTTGGCGATAAAGCGGTAGTCGACTTTGTCCCAGGTCGGCTTGGCGCCCCAATAGATATCGTTTCGCTCGAAGATTGTCCGGTCACCCGGCACGTAAGACACGAAACGGTACGGCCCCACGCCCACCATGGCCTTGCCCGAGTTGTAGTCGGCGCTGCTGGCATTCGCGCCGGCATGACGGCTGACGATGTAGATCGAGTCCACGTCCGGCAGCAGGTTCGCGTTCGGCGTTCGGGTCTTGATGATCAGCGTGTGATCGTCCTTGGCCGTGACCGATTCCACCGTGCGTGTGGCTCCGGCATACGACGCAACGCTGCCCGGCACATTGCGGGCGCGCTCGAACGAGAACACGAAGTCATCGGCAGTCAGCGGCGTGCCGTCCTGCCATTTCACGTCGTCGCGCAGGGCAAATTCCCACGTCATGTCATCGATGACTTTCCAGCTCTTGGCCAGGCCCGGCAGGGTTTTGTCGTCGCGCCGATTGACCAGCGATTCGAAGGCATGCAGCGCCACCGAGCGGTCACCGGCGTAGTTGTTGAGTTGCGGATCGAGGGACGACACAGGGTCGGCGTAACCGATGCGCAGGGTCTGTGCGGCGGCACTGCCGGCCGCCAGGATAAGCGCCGAGGCTAACAGTGAACGAACAAGTGGCTTCATGGGTAATTCCTTGCACGCAATGGGCATGACGAGCGTCATAGCGCTCGTTCAAAAGTGGTCGTTGAGGTGACACGCACTCAGGTGGTTCGGCGAAACCTCCCTGAGTGCTGGAACTTCGCTGCGGCAGCGCGCGGTGGCGTGTGGGCAACGAGGATGGAAATGACACCCGGCGGGCGGGTTCAGCGGGCTGGGGATTTCCCCTTTGATCGCGTCATAACGGGTACTGCGGACATCGAAACGCGGGATCTGCGCCAACAGGGCCTGGGTGTAGGGATGGTTGGCGCGGGCAAACAGGTCATCGACCGACGCGCTCTCGACCACCCGTCCCAGGTACATCACCACGACGCGGTCGCACAGATGCTCGACGACGCCCAGGTCATGGCTGATGAACAGATAGGTCAGGCCCAGCTCATCGCGCAGGTCCATGAACAGATTGAGAATCTGCGCCTGGATCGACACGTCCAGCGCCGCCACTGACTCATCGCAGACCAACAATTGCGGCTGCACCGCCAGCGCCCGGGCAATGCCGATGCGTTGACGTTGACCGCCACTGAATTGATGCGGGTAACGCTGACGCAGCTGCGGACTGAGCCCGGCGCGTTGCAGCTGCGCACTGACGTAATCGTCAAAACCTTGCTTGTCGGTCAAGCCATGCAGCAACGCGCCCTCGCCGACGATACGGTCGACTCGCAGGCGCGGATTGAGGCTCGACGACGGGTCCTGGAAGATCATCTGCACCTTCAGACGGACAGCCTGACGCTCATCCGCCGTCAAGTTGTCGAGGGATTTGCCGTCCACCCACGCCGTACCCGATGACACCGGCAGCAGCCCCGCCACCATGCGCCCGAGGGTTGATTTGCCACAGCCGGATTCACCCACCAGCCCGACCACTTCGCCACGGGCGATGCGCAGGTCCACAGCATCGACGGCATGGGTCACGGGCTTGGGCTGCGTCAGGTGCAAGCGTTGCAACAGGTGCTGAATCGAATGCTCTTGCACCGGTTTGCCGAACGTCTTGCTGACCTGGCGCAGTTCAATCAGTGGGATTTGATCAGTACGCATCAGCGGCTCCCGGGTGAAAACAACGAACCGTCTGGCCGGGCAAGATCTCGCGAGGTTCAGGTTCCTGGGCACAGAGCGCCGACGCCCGGCTGCAGCGTTCGGCGAATGCACAGCCTGTCGGCATCGAGGACAGGTCCGGCGCCATCCCGGGAATCTGCCGCAGACGCTCACCGCGTTTGTTACGGCTCGGCAGGCTGTTGATCAGGCCTTGGGTGTAGGGGTGTTGCGGACGATCGAGCACATCGGCAACCGAGCCCTGTTCGACGATGCGTCCGGCGTACATCACTGCCACGTCGTCGGCCAACCCGGCCACCACCGACAGGTCATGGGTAATCCAGATCAGCGAGGTGCCCTGTTCGCGTACCAGTTTCTGCACTTCGCTGAGGATCTGCGCCTGGATCGTCACGTCCAGTGCCGTCGTCGGTTCATCCGCAATGATCAGGTCAGGCGAATGCAGCAGTGCAATCGCAATCGCCACCCGCTGACGCATGCCACCGGACAACTGATGAGGATAGGCGCGCAGGCGTTCTTCAGGGCTGGCGATGCCCATCAGCGCCAAGGTGCGACTGGCGTGTTCACGAGCGTCGTGTTTGCTCAGTGAACGATGGGCCCGCACCGCTTCGATCATTTGCGTGTCGACGCGCAGCACCGGATTGAGGGTCATCATCGGGTCCTGGAAAATCATCGCGATCCGATTGCCTTGTAATGCGCGCAGTTGGGAAGCCGAGAGTTTTGTGAGATCACGTCCCTTGAACAACACCTCGCCGCCACTGATACGGCCGGGTTCATCCACCAGCCCGAGTATGGAAAACCCGGTCACTGATTTACCCGAGCCCGACTCGCCCACCAGGCCGAGGATTCGACCTGGCTGAACGTGCAGCGACAGATCACGCACCGCCGGCAGCACGCCGGCCCGGGTGTAGAACGAGGTGCACAGGCCGCGCACTTCCAAGGTCGGCAGCAGCGGCGTTTCAGGCAGGCTCATCGTTGCAACCTCGGGTTCAAGACATCGCGCAATCGGTCGCCGACCAGATTGATCGCGACGATGGTGATCAACAGCGCCAGCCCCGGAAACAGACTGATCCAGTATTCGTTGCTGAGCATGTACTGGAAGCCGTTGGCGATCAGCAGGCCCAGGGACGGCTCCGTGACCGGCACACCGAGACCGAGAAACGACAAGGTCGCTTCCAGGGTGATCGCGCGGGCGATCTGCAAGGCGCCGATGACAATCAACGGTGGCAGGCAATTCGGCAGGATGTGTCCGATGACGATGCGCAACGGACCAATGCCCTGCCCCCGCGCGGCGTCGACGTATTCCCGACGGCTTTCGGTCAATGCCTGGCCGCGGGCGGTCCGGGCGTAGTAGGCCCATTCCAACAGGACTAACGTGAGCATCACGTTGCCGACACCCTTGCCCAGCCAGGCGAGGATCATCAGCGCCATGAGAATCACCGGGAACGACAGCAGCAGGTCTACCAGGCGCATCAACAACGCATCGACCCAGCCACCGACATACGCCGACACCAGGCCCAGCAAAGTGCCGATCAATGCGGCGATCAACGCCGAACCGATCCCGACCCACAAACTGATGCGCAAGCCATACAGGATCGCCGAGACCAGGTCGCGGCCCTGGCCATCGGTGCCGAGCCAATAGGTGTAGCCGCTGTCCATATTGACGCTGCCCGGTGCCAGGCGTGCATCCATTAGGTTGAGCTGCATCAGGTCATAGGGGTTCTGCACCACGATCCATGGCGCAAAAACCGCGACCAGCACGATGGCCAATAACAGCAGCAGAGCGATGACTGCCGTCGGCGAACTCATGAACTCGACGGACACCCGACGCCAGGGCGACTGGGCCTGCAAACCCACGCGGGCGGTTGAGGTTTTTTGAACGGCATTCATCGGGAGGCCTCGACGCGCACACGGGGGTCGAGCCAGTAATACAGGCAGTCGACAATCAAATTGAGCACCACGAAGATCACCACGACCACCATCAGATAAGCCACCACCACCGGCCGATCCAGCGTGTTGATGCTGTCCAGAATCAGCTTCCCGGCACCGGGCCATGAAAAGATGCTTTCGGTGACCACGGCGTAGGCGATGGTCGATCCCAACTCCATCGCCAGCACCGTGACCAGCGGGATCATGGTGTTGCGCATGACGTGCATGCACATCACCCGCATCGGAGAGAGGCCCTTGGCACGGGCAAATTTGACGAACTCTTGTGGCAGCACTTCCCGCACGCCTGCGCGGGTCAGGCGCAATACCAGCGAGATTTTGAACAGCGCCAGGTTCAGCGCGGGCAGCAACAGATGTTGCAGGCCATCAAGGGTCAGCCACGACCACTGCACCCCCAGCCACTCGCGGGTCTCGCCGCGCCCACTGGCGGGCAGCCAGCCCAATTTGATCGAGAACAACATGATCATCATCAACGCCACCCAGAACGCGGGCAGTGAAAAGCCCACGATGCTGCAGGCCATCATCAGGCGCGAGAACGGGTGATCGGGATAGGCGCCGGCAAACATGCCCAAGGGAACGCCAATCACCACGGCCAGGAACAGCGCGCTGAAGGCCAGTTCGAACGTGGCTGGCAGTCGTTGCAGGATCAGGCGCATGGCGTCTTCGTGATAAACAAAACTCTGCCCCAGGTTGCCGTGGACAGCGCCCTTGAGAAAAATCAGGTATTGCTCCCACAGCGGCTTATCCAGCCCCAGGTGTGCGATGGCCTGCAAGCGTTCGGCCTGATTGAGGTCTTCACCCACCAGAATGTCCATGGGATTGCCAATGGCGTTGAGGCCGACAAATACCACGAGGGTCATCAGCACAATCACCAGCAATGACTGAGTCAATCGTCGCAGCGCCCAGCCGATCATTGCCGCAGCTCTTCGGCAGTCGGCTGTGCAGGCACCCATTCATCACCCAGCAATTCGGGATCTGCATAGCTGCGCATGGCTTCGAAATGCAGCGCAATGTCGTCGTTGAACAACTGGCCGACCAACGCGTGCGCCAGGCGTTTTGAGCCTTCGCTGATGGCCGGGATGTCACCGGACACCGCGCCGTAGGTCAGTGCCGCGGGATAACTGAAGCAATGGATATGGTTCAACCCCGGGCAACTGCCGGGTGTCTTTTCCTTGAATTCGAAACAGTCGCCCAGGTCTGGTAGTTCGGACAATTCGGCATCGAGTTCCGTGGAAGGGGCTTCGAAGCGATCCCGCCAGATACGGATGTGCGAGGCGAATGGCGCGAATTCCGGGCGCTGCTGAAAGTCAGTGCGAAAACCGGTGGCGAACACCAGGAAATCCGCTTCGATACGCGCAGTGGGCGTGTACAGCCAGAGGCCGCCAGCCGGGTTTTGTTCCACCGAGATCACCGGACTGCTCAACAGGAACCGCGCCTTGCCCGAGTTGGACACCCTGAGCGTACTGCCGCGTGGCGGAGGCACTTGCTGGGTGTTGAGGTAGTTGCGAATCCGCCACTTCCAGGCGTCCGGCAGACGCCAATAGCCGTGGATCATCCCTGGATTGCCGGCGCCCTTGCCTTTGTTGATGCGCGGCAACTCTGCACGGCGGATCAGCAGGTCGACGCCCTTCGCGCCAGCCTCCAGCGCGGTGGCGGCACTGTCCATGGCGGATGCCCCGCCACCGATGACCGCGACGCGCTTGCCTTCAAACCATTCGTTCTGCAAACCGTCCGCCGAATGCGCCCACAGATGACCCGGAAGTTGCCGAGCGAAGTCAGGCACCCAAGGGCCGCCCAGACCGTCGCGCCCGGTGGCGAGTACGACATGACGCGCCAATAGATTTTGCGTGTGCGCGGGCGTCACGATCTCCAGTTCAACCAGGCCGTCGGCTCTTGGCGCAACCCGGCTGACGCGATGTTCATTGCGCACGTCCAGCGCCAAGACATTGCGATACCAACGCAGGTAATCAGCCCATTGCAGACGCGGGATTTTGTCCAGCGCGGCCCAGCCATCAGCGCCAAATTGCGCTTCGTACCAGGCGCGAAAAGTCAGCGCTGGCAATCCGAGTGCCGGCCCGGTCAGGTGTTTGGGTGAGCGCAAGGTTTCCATCCGGGCGGTGGTCGCCCAAGGCCCTTCGAAGCCTGTCGGCGACTGATCGAAAATCACCGCCGCGACACCGAGGTGGCGCAACTCGGCGGCCAGTGCCAACCCGGCCATGCCGCCGCCGATGATTGCCACATCGAGTACCGCTGCGCCTGCGCTGACGCGTGGCTTGACCCATGGATTGGCCGGAAGGTCGAGCCAGGCGAGGTCCTGGCGCAAGCGTGCTTCGAGGACCGCGAGGCCGGCAGGTGGGGTGGCATCGGACATTGATTGCTACTCGATGACGATCGAGAGCAATTCACTCGACCCTTTGTTGAAATCACTTCAAAAGCGTTCAAGGCTGACAAGAAATGAATTCTAAAGGCCATTGAATGCGCAAAGTGAATACTAAAAGGGGTTTTTTATTCTAACAACGCTCAAAAAAACATATTGATATTCATAAATGGAATTAACGAGCGACAAAACGTTAGACCAAGACCTGCGATGAATCCGCCTTACTCTGCGTAGATGCTCTGCAACAGCGCGTCATGGGCGCTGGCCTCATGCATGACCATCTCCGGCAGCAGCAATTTTGCCGAAGTGGCGATCTCGTCGATCAACGCCCGCGTCACGTCGGACAACGGGCTGGCGAACGCCGATATCAAACCGAAGAAAAACGGGATGTTGCAGGCAATCGGCCTGACCACCACGCCTTCCAACGGCACGCCCATCGCGGTAAAGGGATCGACCAACGCAACACCCAATCCGACCCTGGCCATCTGCATCGCGACCAACGAGGTGTTGGTATCAAGCATGCGCGCCGGTGGCCCGCCGGCATCGTGGAAGGCTTTGTCGACACGTCGACGAAACCGGTACGGATTGGCCATGGTGATCAAGGTCTGTTGCGCCAGCAGTTCCATGGACAGCACGTCGTGCGACGCCAGTTCGGAACTGGCCGACAACACCGCGACGCAGGGCGCCTCGCCGATCCAGTGAATCTCCAGCCCGCGATGTTCCAGCGGCAGGCTTACGGCGCCCAGGTCCATGGTTTTCGACAGCACTGCCTGCACCACATTTTCCGGCGACATGCTCTGCAACTGGATCTGCTGCGGACGCAGGCTATCCGGCAAACGTGCCAGCGCCGCAGGCAACAGCCCAAGCGCCAATGCCGAGATTGCGACCAATTTGATCTGATGATTTTCTTCCAGCGCGATGTGCTGCGCGCGTTGGCGAATGTTGCGAATGCCCAGCAGTGCGCTTTCGACTTCGGCGTACATCATGAACGCCTTGTGGGTAGGCGTGACCTTCGGCCCGCTGCGCTCGAACAAGGCAAAGCCGAGCTCTTGCTCCAGTTCCTGAATGACCCGGGTAACCGAAGGTTGGGAACGGCCGAGCATCTTTCCCGCTGCGGTGACACTGCCCGCCGACATCACAGCAGCGAAGGCTTCAAGCTGACGCAGATCCATAAGCACGCCTTGATCAATACAAAGACTGACAGGAGCACAGCACATAAGGCTCCCAAGTTCGAAGCGCGAAAGTCTACACACAGTTCACGCATATATCGCGTCAGCAGCCATTGCGCCCGGCCTCACGACGGCAACGCCCAGCCCTCTGCGCCATTTACCTCGATCTATACATATTCCCCAACGATATTTAAAAAATGATTTTTATATCTATAGAGTCGGCGAAAGTGCCATCTGCTGAATCGGTTAGCCCAGCCCCTTTACAACCACCCTGTCGAGTACATCAATGAAAGGCATCAAACTTCGTTCGTTGTCAGCCACCCTCGGTTCGGCCGCTTTGCTGAGCGCAGTGTTTGCCTCGTCTGCCATGGCCGGCCTGTTGGAAAAAGGTCGCAGCAGCGGGCTCACCGCGGGCATCGCCAACGAGCAGCCCTATGCGTATATCGGCACGGATGGAAACGTCACCGGTGCCAACGTTGAGGTGCTGCAGGCCATTTTGAAACCACTGGGCATCACCAAAATTGAGACGCCGATTACCGATTTCGGCTCGCTGGTTCCAGGCCTCGCCGCCGGGCGTTTCGATCTGATCGGCGCCGGCCTGTTCATCAACCCCGCTCGCTGCAAAGTCATTGGCTACTCCAACCCCGTCACGCATTCCGGCGGCGCGTTTATTGTCAAAGCGGGCAACCCGCTGAAGCTGCACAGCCTTAAGGATGTCGCCGCCAACGCGAAAGTACGCCTGGCCACGCAGACCGGCACCAATCAGGTTCAGGAGGCCAAGGACACTGGCATTGCCGCCAGCAACGTCATCCTGTTCGACAAAGACACCGAAGCACTGGCCGCGCTCCAGGCCGATCGCGTCGACGTGGTGTATTTCCCCGATGCCGAGATCAACAGCCTGGTGAAAAAAGCCAACAGCCCGGAGATCGAACGCGCCCTGCCCTTCAACCAGATTCCCGATGCCCAAGGCAAGCCGACCTGGAATTACCACGCCTATGGCCTGCCGAAAAACGATCCTGAGTTCACCCAGGCGTTCAACGACCAACTGGCGAAACTGCGTGCGTCCGGCGAACTGTTGAAGATTCTGCAGAAATACGGCTACACCGAAAATGAACTGCCGGAAGCCGATGTGACCGCTGCACAACGCTGCGCACTCTGACACTTACTGCACTGAGAGAACTTCGTTTTGCACAAGCACATCATCGGCGAAATCAGCACGTTGAGCTGGGGAACGCTGAGCTTTGATCCGCCCTTGCTGGCGGACCTGCAACTGCCGTATTTCGACATCCATGCGCCACTGCCCGGCCCGAAACTGGCGATCATCGCCGGTATAAGGCCATGTTGATCGAACCCGCGACGCTGGATACCGCCACGTTCATTGCCCGGCAGTTGGCCAAGGGAGCATTGACGACACTGGAAATCACCGTCCTTGCAGAGCTGGTGGTGTTGCTGATGTCCTTCGTCATCGCGCTGATGCGTCTTTCATCGTCGCGAGCCCTGCGCTGGATCGCCACGATCTATGTCGAAGTGCTGCGCGGTATCTCCGCACTGGTGCTGTTGTTCTACCTGTTTTTCATTTTGCCGTTGTTCGGCATCAGCCTGTCGCCGATGACCACGGGGGTGATCGGCCTGGGCCTGACATTCTCGGCCTATGGATCGGAAATCGTCCGCTCGGCGCTGATCAACGTCAGCCGTGGACAGCGCGATGCACTTCGGGCACTGGACTTTGGCCCTGTGACGGCATTTCGCCGCATCCTGTTGCCCCAGGCCCTGCCCTTCATGTTGCCGCCGTTGGGCAATCAGTTGGTGGAACTGATGAAAACCACCTCGCTGGTGTCATTGATTACCCTGAGCGACCTGACATTTTCCGGCGGGCAACTGGTGACCACCCTGGGCCAGCAAACGCTGATCTGGAGCATCGTGCTGGTGTGCTATTTCGTCATGGCCTGGCCAATGAGTTGGCTGGTTCGGCGTTATGAGCAACATGTCACCGCATGGCGACAGGACCGCACATCATGAATTTCGACTACGACTTTGCCTGGTCAATTCTGCCAGATCTGTTGCGAGGCCTGCTGGTCACCCTCCAAGTGGTGGTGCTCGGCTTTCTGCTCGCGGTGTTGTTGGGTCTGGTGTTGGCCATGGCCCAGCGATCGCAGGTCGCCATTGTCCATGCAGTGAGCAAGGGCTACCTGAGTTTTTTCCGCAACACGCCGTTGATGGTTCAGTTGTATGTGCTGTTCTTTGCCCTTCCGCTGGTGGGGATCACCCTGCCCGCGATCTCTACCGGGGTCATCGGACTGGGACTGTATTACGGCGCCTACATCGCCGAGGCCTATCGCGGAGCCATCGACGGGGTGCCGGCCGGACAATGGGAAGCCGCCAAGGCACTGGATTTCGATACCGCGACGACGTGGCAACGGATCGTCCTGCCCCAAGCGCTGAAACCGATGCTGCCGGTCCTCGGCAACTACCTGATCGGCATGTTCAAGGAAACCCCGCTGCTCGCCGTCATCACCATTCCGGAACTGTTTCAGGCGGCCAAGCAGATCGCTGGCATGACCTATCGCTACAACGAACCCTATACCGTCATGGCCCTGATGTTTCTCGCGATCAGCGTGCCGACTTCCCTATTTTTCAGATACCTCGAAAGGCGCAGCCATGACTGATCTCGCACACTCCCAAAGCCTCGCGCCGGCGCAGATTTCGCTCAAGCAGGTGGTAAAGAATTTTGGCAGCACACGGGTCATCGACCACCTCGACCTGAGCATCCCGCAAGGCCAGAAAGTCGCCTTGATCGGCCCCAGCGGCTCCGGGAAATCCACGGTTTTGCGTTTGATCAAAGGGCTCGAAACGTATCAGCATGGCAGCATTGAAGTCGCTGGCGCGGCGGTGCCCGTCAAACGCTCGGGCTGGCGCTGGCCAGGCGCCGCAAGAGCGCCCGTGGTGCATCGCGTGGGCATGGTTTTCCAGCAGTTCAACCTGTTCCCGCACCTGACGGTTCAGGAAAACATTACCGAGGCGCCCTTCCGGGTATTGAAACTCAGCCGCGAAGAAGCCAACGCCCGCGCAGAGCAATACTTGGGGCTGGTCGGTTTAAGCCACAAGGCCGACGCGTTCCCGAGCCAACTGTCAGGCGGCCAACAGCAACGCGTGGCGATCGCCCGAGCCTTGGCGATGCGCCCGCAAGTCATGCTGTTTGACGAAGTCACCTCTGCGCTGGACCCGGAACTGGTCGGCGAGGTGTTGGCGGTCATCCGCGCCATCGCCCATGAGCAGCAGATGACCATGTTGTTGGTGACCCATGAAATGAAGTTCGCCCAGGACATCGCTGATCGGGTGTTGTTTATGGAAGCCGGGAAAATTGTCGCCGATGGTTCGCCGAGGCAAATATTGGTCAATCCTGACAACGAGCGGACCCGACGTTTTCTGAACCTGGTCGAACAGCGTTAATGCTTGATCACGGCTGCTGAATCTCTTCTCTAACTCATGACAAGGACGAATGACATGTCGAGACTGAAAAACAAATACGCGTTGATCACGGGCGGCACCTCCGGCATCGGCCTGGAAACCGCTCGCCAGTTTTTGGCGCAAGGTGCAACGGTCGCGATCACCGGGCGCAGCGAAAGCGCACTGGCGGCGGCCCGGCAAGAACTGGGCGACGCCGTCCTGGCGATTCAAAGTGATGCCGGCGATACGGCCAGCCAACGGACGCTGGCACGCAAACTCGCCGGGCTGTGGCCTCGGCTGGATGTGCTGTTCGTCAACGCCGGTGACGTCACTCATCGGTCGATCGAGGACTGGGATGAGTCGGCATGGGATCAGCTCATGCAAACCAATCTCAAAGGACCGTTCTTCCTGATCCAGGCGCTGTTGCCTTTACTGGCAAACCCCTCGTCAGTGATTCTTTGCGGCTCTGTCAGCGCCAGGATCGGCCTTGCGCAGAGCAGTGCGTATGCCGCGAGCAAGGCCGGACTGCTTTCATTGGCGCGGACACTGTCGGGCGAGTTGATTGAGCGCGGCATCCGCGTCAACGGGCTAAGCCCGGGGCCGACTGAAACAGCGGCCCTGAGCAAACTGGGCCTGCCCGCCGCAGAGCAGGAAGCGTTGCGCGAGAGAATCCGTCAGCTGGTCCCCATCGGGCGCCTGGGAACCCCGTGGGAGTTGGCCAAGGCGGCGGTCTATCTGGCTTCAGACGAATCGACATTCGTCGTGGGGACCGAATTGCTGGTGGATGGCGGCGTCGGCAATTTGTGAAGATCAAACGCCTGCCCGCGCCGATGTTCTGATGTGGCTGAAAACAACCGCAACCGATCTGAGCGCGCGCTCAAGTTACCTTCCAGGGATTCTCCCGCCACTTGTTCCAAGGGCTGAAAAAGCTGAAGTTAAAGCACCATGTGCCTCCGGAATCCGGACTTGATTGTCACGGAGAAACAGCATCCTCCGATCCGCTTTTTGCACGATCTGCACAACATGGCAAAAATTCAAATTGCAATTTTGAGGTGTTTTATTACACCCTTGTCATGGGACAGAGGCATCTGGCCATTACACCAAGGGAGAGAACATGTCTGCAATCACGAAGAGCCAACTCGCCTATACCTACAGCTGGTCGGCAGATTCAGGGGATAATCCTCATTACATCGGCAAACCGGATCAAGATAAAGTGGATCGGAACGAAGGCTATGAGGTGCTGCGTTTTCTTAATAGCATCTGCTCGGAGAAGGCCCAGGCACTGAACGCTGAGCGTCTGATCAAGACCAAGCTGCCTGACACCGTTCATAAGCGTTCTGAAATATTGAAATGGCTTATTGATAACTGGCAAAAATAAGATCGTCTCGGGCTGCGGACCCAAGCCAGCAGGACGCAGCCCACAAAATCAAAACACATCCAGCCTTCTTCGGCGTCCTGCCGACCGTATACATCCCAAAGCCAAACAGCTCTTCGCCCCGCCCTCGCCGGCCCTCCTCGGCGCCTGCGCAATTGATATGTACCAAGCCCCCAGCTTCAACGCACGATATTGCGTGTGAACGTGGTACGAAGGCTGGATTGGCGAGCCACTCTACTGGCGATAACTGATCAACAACAAAGCGGCCGCCACCGAGTTCGGCGCTGGCGGGCGATAGCGAAAACACTGAAGTGTCGATAGTATTGCTTGCTGCAAAAGTGGTTAATCTTCCGCAAGCCAATGCCCTACCGCCCTGGCATAAGGGGCAACAGGTGCCGGGACAACGTTCACCACCTCTAACTCAATTCGCACTGCGGACCATCGGCGCGCCAGACGATACTGAAGGATTTCAAGATGAAGACAATCAGATGGATGGGTGATTCCACCACCATCGGCGCCACAAAACTCCCCGATGAGAGTTGGGTTGTCGCACCCGATAATACCGTCTACACGGCGACAAGACTGCTCAAGGCGAAGTTTGGCGAGTCGTCCGTTGTCAGCCACAACGACGGGACGAGTTCCAGCGGCATCGCCGACTGGTATAGCGGTTCTCCGGCAACTGCGACAAAACCGACAATGCCATCGATGGAGGCACGTTTTGCCACGCCGGAGTACCAGGCCATGGACATCGGTGTGCTGGAAATTGGAATTAACGACGCTACCAAGTCCACCAGTGCTGCAGACTTCGGCTGGTATCTACAGAAGATCAAAGAGACTTTCGAAGCACACGGAAAGGTATTGGTGGTATGCACGCCAAACCCAATCAATCATCCAAATCTGCAGCAGCTATCCAACATTCAAGTGGCTATCGAAAGCTTTGCGTCGTGGTTCAATGTCCCGTTAATCGACTACTACCGCGTGATTTACGACTATCAGCCGAACTGGCGCAATTTGATGGCGGATAATGGTCACCCGGGGAACATACTTTACAGCGTCAAGGGCTCGATAGCCGCCGGCGTCCTGGATGGGCTGATGAGCTGATAATTGACACGCCGACGTTCGTCGCCGGCCTGGCTCATCTACCCGAAACCATTGGCTCAGGCGACTTTCAGTATCTCTACACGCACCCGCCCATCAGCCATGTGATGAAGATAGTCGCGCCATTTTATGAAGGCTTGCTGCTGTCTGCTGGAGGCTTCCTGCCACCGGGTGCCGCCGATGAAATTGACCGGGATGGACATCATCAGGGCGGTCGCATCGTCAAGCTCATCAATGAGCTCGCGCCCATTGGGTACTTCGAGAATTAGTGATCGCATAGGAACCTGTTTTTTTGGGGCTACTACATCGACTTGCCAACTGCCTGATCGTGCGAGAGTTCCGATGAACGGCCTCATCTAATTCCCCTTTCTGCCGATGCGCGCGACAAACTTCGCGCGCAATCGATTCTGGATCGCGCGACCTGACTCAACTTTTCACTCCCTGCTGGCTTTGGGTATCGCTATACGGTTGCTGGTCTTGACCTCGCGCAACGCCAGGCTGGACTGGATCGAGGCAATGCCCACCTGACGCCGTAGTACCTGCTCGATAAAGTCACTGTAGCTATCAAGATCCTCTGCCAACACTTGCAGCACGTAATCGGCATCCCCGGTGATCTTGTGGCAGGACAACACTTCCGGCAGTTGCGCAATCACCGCCTCGAAGGCGTCCGGAGCGTGGTCGGCATGGGTGGAGAAACGGATATGCACGAACGCCAGGATATCGAGCCCCAGCATGCGTCGATCAAGGTTGGCCTGATAGCCCTTGATCACGCCCGCCTCCTCCATTCGCTTACGCCGCCGCCAGCACGGCGTCAGGCTTAATGACAGACGTTCACTGAGATCGGCGTTGGAGATACTCGCATCCTCTTGCAGCAGCGCGAGTATCGCCAGGTCGGTGTCGTCGAGACTGATGCGTTTGGATGTTTTTTTCTTCATTTCGCCATTCCTGAGTAAAACCTCCCGCAATATCCACCAAAGCCTGAATAAAAAGCAAAGAATTCGCCTCCGTACCAGAACAAAATATTTGCACTGGTTCACATCAACGGATGCGCACAATGTTTACAGTTTTCAGTGATTCCCACCGTTTGCACCACGGCACCGAATTAAAAGATGGCGTGCTCAAGCCATCTTTTGAACAGCCGAGTCGCGCCGATACCGTGCATCATCGGGTCAAGCAGGTAGGGCTTGGCCAGATCATCGAACCGCGAGCGTTTGACCGCTCCTGTTATGTCAACGCGCACAGCGAGCGCTACGTTGCCTTTCTGGAATCCGCCTGGTCTGAATGGTGCGCAACCGGGCGCACCCACGATGCCTTGCCGCTGGTATGGCCAGTGCGCGATCTGGCCAACGAGCAAGTGCCGACGTTCATCGACGGCAAGCTGGGTTTCTACGCCATGGACGCCGGCTCGCCGATTACCGCCACCACTTGGCAAGCGGTGAAAACCAGCGCCGATATCGCGCTGACCGGGCTGGCGCTGATCGATGAAGGTCACGACAGTGCCTTTGCCCTGTGCCGACCACCCGGCCATCACGCGGCACGCGAATACATGGGCGGTTATTGCTATCTCAACAACGCAGCGATTGCCGCACAGCAGGCCATTACCCAAGGCGCCGAACGTGTCGCCGTGCTGGACGTCGACTTTCATCATGGCAACGGCACCCAGAACATTTTCTACGGGCGCAGCGACGTCATGTTTGTCTCGCTGCACGGCGAACCCAGTGTCTCTTATCCGTACTACTCAGGCTTCAGCCATGAAGTCGGCGCCGGCCAAGGCGAAGGCTACAACCTCAACTATCCATTGCCGAAAAACACCACCTGGGAAAGCTACCGCAACGCCTTGCTCCACGCCTGCAAGAAACTCCAGCAATTTGCCCCTGAAGTGCTGGTTATCTCACTCGGCGTCGACACGTTCAAGGACGACCCCATCAGCCATTTCCTGCTGGAAAGCGAAGATTTCGTCGGCATCGGCGAGCTGATCGCGGGCGTTGGCTGCCCCACCCTGTTTGTGATGGAAGGCGGCTACATGGTCGATGAAATCGGCATCAATGCAGTCAACGTGCTGCATGGCTACGAGAGCAAACGCGCCTGAATCGCAGCGCTTCAACCACTGAATCGGAGAATAAAAACATGACTCTTTTCGTAGACGTCGATCATGTCGCACGCCTGTTCGCCAAGGTCGGAATCCGCCGCGCCATCCGCGAAATGGCGGCGTACATCGAAGCCGACTATTCGCGCTGGGCACAGTTTGATAAGTCGCCCCGCACCGCCAATCATTCGGCCGACGGTGTGATCGAGTTGATGCCGACCGACGATGGCCAGCAGTACTCGTTCAAATACGTGAATGGCCACCCGGACAACGGTCAAAGGAACTTGCTTACGGTCATGGCCTTCGGGGTTCTGGCCGACGTTCACAGTGGCTATCCGACCTTGCTCAGTGAACTGACGCTGACCACCGCCGTGCGCACTGCCGCGACCTCTGCCCTGGTTGCGAAGTCCCTGGCACGTCCCGATGCAAGCATCATGGCAATCATCGGCAACGGCGCGCAGAGCGAATTCCAGGCCCTCGCCTTCCATGAAATGCTGTCGATCAAGGAACTGCGCATTTTCGATATCGACCGCGAGGCGTCACTCAAGTTGAAGCACAACCTGAGCGCATTCCCGGACATCAAGGTGATTCTGGCCAGCTCGGTACAGGACGCGGTCAAGGGCGCGCACATCGTCACCACCGTCACCGCGGACAAAGCCTACGCGACGATTCTGACCCCCGAGATGATCGAGCCCGGCATGCACATCAACGCGGTCGGCGGTGACTGCCCGGGTAAAACCGAACTGCACGCCGACATTCTGCGCAGTGCCCGGGTGATCGTTGAGTTTGAAGCGCAGACCCGGATTGAAGGCGATATCCAGCAACTGGAGCCCGACTTCCCCGTCATAGAGTTTTTCCGAATTGTCCAGGGCGAAGTCCCGGGCCGCGAGAGCGATGCACAAGTCACCGTGTTCGATTCGGTGGGCTTTGCCCTGGAAGACTTTTCGTCCCTGCGCTACGTGCACGACCTGGCGCGGGAGCATGCCATCGGCGAGCGCATCCATCTGGTGCCGACGCCAGCCAACATAAAAAACCTCTATCAACTGCTGGACCCGCAGCCCGCAACCGCCGCTTCGCGCCTGCGCACAGTCAGCTGATAGCCATCGATGACGCCCCCTGAGCAAAGCGCCAGGGGGTCACCCTGCCACGCCAAACCACCACCGTGAGTAACCGTTGCACCCCTAACAAGAACGTCAGACACCCACTTTTCTGCCAAAACTCAAAAACATAAAATCAAGAGGTTTTGTAATGAAATCGACTCCAGCCGAACGGGTTGAACAGCCCGCGTTGCAGCGCACGCTCAGCAATCGACACATTCAATTAATGGCCATGGGAGGCGCCATCGGTACCGGCCTGTTCATGGGTTCCGGAAAGATCATTGCCCTCTCTGGCACCTCGATCATCCTGATTTATATGATCATCGGGTTGTTCGTCTACTTCGTCATGCGCGCCATGGGCGAACTGTTGCTCTCCAACCTGAACTTCAAAACCTTCGCCGATTTTGCCGGCGCCTACCTCGGCCCGCGAGCGGCGTTCTTCCTCGGCTGGTCGTATTGGCTGAGCTGGAGTGTCGCGGTGGTGGGCGATGCCGTCGTGGTCGGCGGATTCTTCCAGTACTGGTTCCCGGATGTGCCCGCGTGGATCCCGGCCATCGGGATGTTGATGACGCTGTTCGCTTTGAACGTGCTGACCGTCAGGCTCTTCGGTGAAGTGGAGTTCTGGTTTGCGATCATCAAAATCATTGCCGTCGTCACCCTGATCGGCGTCAGCATCGTGATGATTGCCAGCTCATTCGTGTCCCCCAGTGGCGTGACGGCATCGCTGAATCATCTGCTGGATAAACAGGCAGCCTTTCCCAACGGCCTGTTTGGTTTCTTTGCCGGGTTCCAGATGGCGATCTTCTCCTTTGCCGGCACCGAGCTGATCGGCACCGCAGCCGCCGAAACCCGCGCCCCCGAGAAGACCCTGCCCAAAGCCATCAACTCGATTCCGCTGAGAATCATCCTGTTCTATGTGCTGGCACTGACGTGCATTATTGCGGTGACCTCGTGGCAACAGGTGTCGCCGAACAAGAGCCCTTTCGTTGAACTGTTTCTGGTTGCAGGGTTTCCCGCCGCCGCCGGCATCGTCAATTTTGTGGTGCTGACGTCGGCTGCTTCATCGGCCAACAGCGGCGTGTTTTCTTCCAGCCGCATGTTGTTTGGCCTGGCCAGTCAAGACAACGCTCCCGGGATTTTCCGGCGCCTGTCGGGCAATAGCGTGCCGCTGCTGAGCCTGGCGTTTACCACGCTGTTGATGCTGATAGGTGTGCTGCTGTTGTTCATCGTGCCAGAGGTGATGACCGCGTTTACCATCGTCTCGACCGTGTCGGCAATCCTGGTGATTTTCACCTGGTCGACCATCCTCGCGTCGTACATTGCCTATCGCAAACGCCGGCCCGACCTGCATGCGCAATCCATCTACAAGATGCCTGGCGGCGTGCCGATGGCCTGGTTCTCGCTGGCGTTCCTGGGCTTTGTCCTGTGCCTTCTGGCACTCAGACCTGACACGCGCATTGCCTTGATGGTCATGCCGGGCTGGTTCATCTGGCTGGCCATTGCTTATCAGCTGACCCATTCCAGAAAGCTGAGATCCGCTGTGGTTTCGGCGAATCTTTAACCCGAAAAACAAAATCCCCATGTGTTTCCTTCGTTCTTACTGACGTCGCAGTTCTTCACTGCCCGTTCCTGTACGTCTGGAGTTTTCCCATGCCCTCGCCCAAATCCTTGCCCGCTGCGCTGCTGGGCCTGGCGCTTGTTTGTCCAGCCTTCGCCGAAGCCGAAGGCCTGGAGCTTGGACAGGTGCTGATTGGCGCGGAGGATTTGAGCGGTGAAGACGCGTCAGTGGAGAACGCCAAGGCGCGGCTTGCGGAGGTCCCCGGCGGCACTAACGTGGTTGACCTGCGCCGCCCGTTGCAGGGCCGCGTGGCCAGTAATCAGGATGTGCTGGCGTATCAGCCGGGGGTGTACGCCCAGTCGGCGGGGAATGAAGGGGTGAAGATTTCGGTTCGGGGTTCGGGCATCAACCGGGCACCGGGCGCGCATGCTTCGGGGTTGTACGCGATGCTCGACGGCTTGCCTTTGACCGGCCCCGGTGGCACGCCGTATGAATTGCTCGAACCGTTGTGGCTCGACCATGTGGAAGTGCTGCGCGGCGCCAACGGTTTCGACCGGGGCGCCCTGGCCTTGGGCGGGGCCATCGATTACGTCAGCCACACCGGCTACAACGCACCGAAGTTGCAGGTGCGTTACGCGATGGGCAGCCATGGTTATCAGCAGCGCCAGATCAGCTCCGGGCAGGTGCTGGGCAACTTCGACTACTACGTCGCCATGACCGATGCGCGCGCCGATGGCTATCAGGATCACACCGCCAGCGAGAGCCAGGGTGTGATCGCCAACTTCGGTTATCGCTTCAATCCGAACCTGGAAACGCGTTTCTACCTGCGCTATCGCCAGACCGACAACGACCTCGCCGGCCGCGTGACCAAGCACTCCATCGAGCATGATCCACGCGCAGCCAACCCCGCCTACGTGACGCGAGACGACAGCCGCAAGCAACCCGGCAGCACCTTTTTCGGCAACAAGACCACGTACTACATCGATGACGATTCGAGCATCCAGACCGGCCTGGTCTACCACGACTATCCGATGGATTTGCGCGAGGGACCGAACCGCTTGAAGGTCGCCTACTCGGACGTCAGCGGCACGTTCGACTACAAACGCCGCGACACGCTTTGGGGCCTGGAAAGCCGTAGCACTGTGGGTTTGCGCGTGACCAAGCATCTGCCGAATGACGGCGCCAGTGAACTAGTGCGCATCCCCACCGGCAACACTGCTGGCTACGCGCCGGGCACGCACATCCGCAACTTCACTTATCAAGGTTCGGACACCGTCCTGCATGTGGGCAATGACCTGGAAATCGCCGATGACCTGTGGCTGACCACCGGCCTCGCCGCGATTTACACCCGTCGCGAAAGCGCCGTGACCTACCCGCAAGACGGAGGCAAGACCAGCCAGAACGACTGGGACTACGCCCCGCGCCTCGGCCTGCGCTGCCAACTGACACCTGATCTGCAACTGTTCGGCAACCTCAGTCGCTCGGTCGAAGCACCGCATCCCTGGTCGTTGATCTACAGCTCCAACATTCGATTCCCGGCCGGCAGCGGTGCCGCCACCGGCGCCCAGCGCGATCCGATCAAGCTGCAAAACCAGACCGCTACCACTCTGGAACTCGGCGGTCGCGGCGACAGCACGATGGGGCAATGGAGCCTGGCCTGGTATTACGCCCAAGTGCACCACGAATTGCTCTCGGTATTACCGGACGCCAACGCCACCACGCCTTACGAACTCAACGCCAGCCCCACCGTGCACCAAGGCGTCGAAGCCAGCCTGCAGAGCAATCTATGGTCGCGGGACGACGGCGGCCACTTGAGCCTGCGCCAGAGCTATACCTTCAGCGACTTCCACTACCGCGACGACGACCGCTTCGGCGACAACCGCTTGCCGGGCCTGCCGATGCACTATTACCAGGGCGAGCTGCGCTACGACTGGCCCCAGGGGTTCTTCACTGCACTCAACACGCAGTGGGTGTCCAAGGTCGCAGTGGATTACGCCAACAGTTACTACGCCGATCCATACGCGACCTTCGGTGCAACCCTCGGCTACAACGCCCCCAAGGGCGACTGGCAGACCTGGCTGGACCTGCGCAACCTGACCAACAAGCACTACGCCGCCACCGTCACACCGGGCTACGACGACAAAGGTCTGGACGCCGCACGCTCGACGCCGGGCGAGGGTCTGGGCGTCTACGTCGGGATGTCGTGGAGTTTGCTCTGAGACCTTCGCGCGGGGCTATCACTTAATTCCCGCGACTTGGCCTGCCCCTCCCGAAAAGGAAGAGTCGGCTGTCGAGCCCGATACCGAGGATGAGCGCTGAGTTGCCGGAACGCCGATTCCCCTGTTAACTCTCCGGGTCGCAAGACCCGCCTGCTTTGAGATCGCCCATCTATTGCCGAGGTAACGGTGCCCCACTCTTCCGATCAACACGCTGACGAAAAAAGCCTGCCGCGATTATTGCTCGATCTGCTTTGGCAAATCGCCGTGCTGTTGATCCCGATTTTCCTCGTGACGGTCATACCGTTGCTGTGGGCGCTCGGTGTGGTGCTGGTTTGTGCGGCCTTGATGTGGCTGACCGCACGGCTTGGCTGGTTACGAACCGGTCGAGGGGTCGCAAGGTTAATGACCTCCGCCGCCATCGGACTGGGTTTTAATCTGGGCCGGGCGTTGCCGGCGTACTGGGACATTGCGGGGGCGGCGGTCGTAATGTTCTTCGGACTGGCGTGCGTCAGTCATCTGGAAAAACGCTTTGGCTTGGTCGAAAAGACGTCGGCCAAGCCGTCACCGCTGTCGGGAGGTCAGTCTTCCGGCGGCGCCAGTGCCTGGGGCGGGGACGAACCCCGACAAACTCCCGAGGGCGAACCCATCAGGGTGTTCAACTACAGTGAAATCGCCATGGGCGGACCGGTCCTGTGCGACTACCTGTTCCCCGATGGCGTGCTTCTCCAGGGCCTTGGATCGTCGGCGCGGTTCTCCAATGACGGACGTTATTTCGCTGCCCCCTTACCCTCGCGCCAGGCTTGGGGCTTGGTGATTCTGGATCGCCAGTTGCGTCAGCTCTATCTGTGTTCCTGCGATGAATTCTGGGAACTGGATGCCTTTAACAACGGCACGCTGAGTGGGCGTTACAGCCCGCTCCTGGACAATGGCGCACGGCAAATCAGCCTGGAGCAACTGCTGGCGACGGCTGAACGGATCGATCTGGTGCCCGTTGCTGACCTATGGCTCGAGCCGGGTGACTGGCTAACAAACCTCGCTCACGAAACGCTCCGACATACGTCTCCCGATGCTCAGCAACACCTGGATGCCCACCTGGCGCTGCCGGCGAGCTTGCGCGAATTGCCGCAGCCTTGCGACCCGTTGAGGTACCCGGAATACCGCGTGGACATCAACGGTGAGCCCACTTCGTTACTGATCAGGGCCGATACCGCAATCATCTGGAATCCCGATAGCCGCTCTTTCGGTTGCCGTGCGCGAATGGGTGAAGACCAAGCGCTCGACTATTGGCTCTGGCACGCGGACCGTGGCTGGCAAACCCTGCCGTGCCCATGGATAGCCGCTGACAGCGAACCCTCGATGGGATGGAGCGAATCCCTGGCGCTGGATGACCATTACCTACGGCTATCGTCCTACTTCGACTATCCCCAGCCTGATCACGGCCTCTACGGTTATGGCTTGCACAGCATCCACAGCGACTGCGACTCCCAGGTCGGTCATGCGCCGAACGGCCGGATACAGGTTGCGGAGCGGCTGCTGACTCAAGTGCAGTTGGCCGTGCCGCTGGCGGGTGATGGACAGCGCGGCGCGACGATGCTCGAGTCGGCACCCGTGACGGGCAAGACGCGGGCTCACTTTCGCTGGCAGCAAGACAACAGCCTGGGACTCGGGGGTTATACCTGCACGATTGGCGATTGGACGTTACCGGGCGTCTGGTTGCTCGATCATCGCGTTTCAGACACCGGACGCTACATCGCCCTGATCCCGTTCACTCTGCCGCCCGCTTCCGCTGGTTACGTAGTGGTAGCCGACGCTCAGGAACGACAATTGCTGAACAGTCCGCCTCTGCTGGCCGCACGCTTGCTGGACTTCCGTGGACCGCGATTGAGCCTGGCAGTGATTCGCGGTCGCCTGGATCAGGATCGGCCCAGCAGTCCGTTGCAGCGCTTCGATCAATCGCCCCCGAGGCGGACGATGCCGCTGAATTTTCTCAGTATCGACCGGACTCGCGACTTTACTACGAGCAGTGCGAGCTGGAAGTCAGCCAACAAGGCCTGAGCGCCCTCCCCGATTGGCGTCTGGTCAAGCAACCACAGTCTGCAATAGCCGACGGCAACTTTATCCAGCCAGCGCCTACGGGCAAAGATGCCGCGTGGCTGTTCGGTTGTGAAACGGAATATGCCGACAGTTGGCTGCGCGTGCAGAGCCCACGCTTGGGCGGACATTTGCTGACAGCGTCCGGTTGCGCCATCGGCAATCTCGCGCCCTCGATGATCTGGTCCGAGGATGCCCGTTATCTTGCGCTGACCCGACTGCATACCGACGTCGAAGATGACCACGAAGGTCGTTCGGCTTGGCAGATCCTGTTGCTGGATGTCCAGGAGCGAACCTTGAGGCAGTCACCGCAGCGACTGCGCAATCGACCTCAATTTGAGAGTTTTAATGCCGAGGTCTTGAAAGTGCGGGTGTTTCTGCGTGACTGGGAAGCCGAGGATGAAGCAGACCGGGGCTCAATGACCGTGCTGAAATTGAGCGACCTGTTGGCGCTTCCAGCCGAGGCACTGAGCCCGAGTGCGGGGCTCTGGCTGACGAAGGATCAACTGGGCAATACCGACGCGTGGCACGCCTTGGATACATCGCCTTTGAGCCATTGGCGCTAATCACGCCTGTGCATTCGCGGCGACAAAAAAAGGGGACAGATATTGATCTGTCCCCTTTTGTTTTACGAGCGCCCTACCGAACCTGTGACCGGTAGATTGCCCAGCAACTTGAGCCCGGTACTCTTCACAAACGTCTCGTAGTCCATCGGTCTCTCGATACGGGTTTCCGCGTTAGGCAACACGTAGGCCCAGGCACGCTGGGACGATGCGTCGTACACCAGTTTGAACAGCCGCGTCGGGACCCAGACCTTGTTATCGCCGATGGTGCTGTGGCCTGAGTCAAACAGCGGGCCGGTAAAGACATAGACATTGCCATTGGCGCGCTTGGCAAACTTGCGCACATCAGCTTCGACCTTGCTCCAGATCTTCCGGTTGTTGGTGGGGTCTTGCGGCACCATGTTCGACAGCGCAAAGGATTGGGCCATGGCATTGGCGCTGGGTGCATCGGCCGCCGGGGATTGATGACCACGATCCACGGCCGGATGCTGACTACGGTAATCGCTCAACTCTGCCCGCCCACTCTTGGGGATGCGCGGGTCCGGATAAAACTGATTGGTACGTTCCTCTCCTTTGGCATCCCGCAGTTGGGCGGCATTCAGACGTTCGACCACCACCAGCGGCGTCCTGCTGGTCTGCGAGTACAGCACAGCAAAGTTGTCGGAACACAGCGCCAAGGGTTTCATGGTGGCCGGCACAGTGGCGGTGTTGATCGGTTTGGCTGCCGGAAACAGATCGGCGCAACCGTCGAACGAGGGCTGTTTCTGTTTGCTTGAATAGAGGTCCAGTGCCGCGTTCTGGTTGATCGAGCCCGAGTGGGACGTTTGGGTCTGGTGCTGGGTGGCCGGCTTGAGGAGATCCAGCAGACTGCGGGCTTCTGCGCCAGTCGAGAGCAAAACAAGGGCCGACAGCCCAACTGCAATTTTGCGTAGGTGCATGCTTTAAATTCTTCGATTTGGATTGAGGAGTAAACGTGCGACGAGTCCCGATTTACGGAACCGGGCGGAGGTGATTGTGATTATCTTGCGGCGAGCATGCTTTCACTGTCCTTGATCAAAATACCGATGCGAAACCACGACCGCTGACGGTCGTGCGGGACGTATTGACCATAGGAAATCACCTTAGTGCCTGAGGGGCCGGGGCCTTTACGTTCAATGCCGCTGCTGAAAAACACGCAAAAAAAGCGCCACTCATTGAGTGGCGCTTTTTCTGTATTTGGAGCGGGAAACGAGACTCGAACTCGCGACCCCGACCTTGGCAAGGTCGTGCTCTACCAACTGAGCTATTCCCGCGTCTTGGTGTGGCGCATTCTATAGAATCCAGAAGCCCCGTCAACCCCTTGATTCAAAAAAGTTTTATTTCTTTTCTACATCGGTCTTCAGATGCGGCCAGGCAGCCCGCAGATACTGGACCATGGACCACAAAGTCAGGCCTGCCGACACCAGCAACAAGGCGTAACCCACCAACACCCAGAACGTGAAGTCCGACGGGTTGGCCAACAGGATCACCAGTGCGAGCATTTGCGCGGCGGTTTTCCATTTGCCCAGGTTCGACACAGCAACGTGAGCGCGGGCGCCGAGTTCGGCCATCCACTCTCGCAACGCCGAGACGACGATCTCGCGACCAATAATGACCGCAGCCGGCAGCGTGAGCCACAGGTTGCCGTGTTCTTGCACCAGCAACACCAGCGCAACGGCGACCATCAACTTGTCGGCCACCGGATCGAGGAAGGCCCCGAACGGAGTGCTTTGTTCCAGACGACGGGCCAGGTATCCATCGAGCCAGTCAGTGGCAGCGGCGAATGCGAAGACCGAACTGGAGGCCAGGTAGCTCCATTGGTAAGGCAGGTAGAACAGTAAAATAAAGATCGGGATGAGCAGGACGCGTAGAACGGTAATCAGATTAGGGATATTCATCGGCACAACTGGCTACGAGGTGAGTTGGCATTCTACTCGCTGTGCAGATTTGCATAAATCGACTCAGCGAGCTTTTTACTGATCCCGGGTGCTTTGGCGATCTCTTCGATGCTGGCACGAGACAGCTCCTGCAATCCACCAAAATGTTTCAACAAATCGCGCCGACGTGTCGGCCCTACCCCTGCGACGCCCTCAAGCGTGGACGTGCGGCGGGTTTTGCCGCGCCGTGCCCGGTGCCCGGTAATGGCGAAACGGTGAGCTTCGTCGCGAATCTGCTGGATCAAATGCAGCGCAGGGGAATCACCGCGCAACGTGAATTCGTGTGCAGCGTCATTCAGGTACAGGGTTTCAAAACCGGCCTTGCGCGTAGCGCCCTTGGCCACGCCCAACAAAATCAGGTCGGGCACCGCCAGTTCATTGAGCACGTCCCGGGCCATCGAAAGCTGCCCTTTACCGCCGTCCACCAGCAAAATATCCGGCAGCTTGCCCTCGCCGTCCTTCAACTTGCTGAAACGTCGGGTCAGCGCCTGGTGCATGGCCGCGTAATCGTCACCGGGCGTCACGCCCTCGATGTTGTAGCGACGGTAATCGGACTTGATCGGGCCTTCCGGACCAAACACCACGCAGGACGCCACGGTGGCTTCGCCGCTGGAATGACTGATGTCATAGCATTCCAGGCGCTGCGGCGGTTCATCCAGGTTCAGGACCTCGGCCAGTGCTTCGAAACGTGCCGCGACGTGCTGACGATTGGCCAGCCGCGCGCTTAATGCCTGCTCCGCATTGGTGACCGCCAACTGCTGCCAGCGTGCTCGCGTACCACGAACCCGATGGCTGATGGACAATTCGCGACCGCGGAGCTCGTCGATGGCGGTGATCAGCACCGGGAAATCGTCGTGAACCACGTTGACGATCAGCTCGCTCGGCAAGTCCCGTTCCGGACTGGTGATGTAGTACTGGCCCAAAAACGCTGCCATGACTTCGGAAACGTCTTCTTCAATCCCCACTTGCGGGAAGAAGTTCTTGCTGCCGAGCACCCGGCCGCCACGCACGCTGATCAGGTGGACACAGGCGCCGCCCGGATTGACGAACGCGGCGATCACATCGATGTCGCCCGTCCCGCCTTCCATGCTTTGCTGGTCCTGAACCCGACGCAACAATGAAATCTGGTCGCGCAATTCGGCTGCGCGCTCAAACTCGAGGTTGATCGCCGCCTCCTCCATTCCGGCGGACAGCTCGTCTGTCAGCGCATTGCTGCGCCCTTCAAGGAACATCACCGAATGCCGAACGTCCTCGGCATACACTTGCGGCTCTACCAGCCCGACGCACGGCGCCTTGCAGCGCTTGATCTGGTATTGCAGGCAGGGTCGCGTGCGATTCTTGTAATAGCTGTCTTCGCACTGACGAACAAAAAAGGTCTTTTGCAGCAGGCTCAGGCTCTCGCGGATGGCGCCTGCACTTGGATACGGCCCGAAATACTTGCCCTTGGCCTTCTTCGCGCCGCGATGGATGCTCAGGCGTGGAAACTGGCCATCCGAGAGGAAAACATAAGGATAGGATTTGTCGTCGCGCAGCAGAATGTTATAGGGCGGACGCCATTCCTTGATCAGCGTCTGCTCAAGCAACAAGGCTTCGGTTTCGTTGGCCGTGATCGTGGTTTCGACCTGGGCGATACGCCCCACCAATGCCGCAGTCTTGGGCGCAAGACCGGTTTTGCGGAAGTAACTTGCCAGGCGTTTCTTGAGATTCTTGGCCTTGCCGACGTAAAGCAGGCGCGCGTCGCTATCGAACATGCGATAGACGCCGGGGCGTCCGCTCACTGTCGACAGGAATGCACTCGGATCGAAGACTTCAGTCATTTTCAGAGATTGGCATCGACCATGCCGTGACGCACCGCCAACAGTGTCAGCTCGACATCGCTGCTGATCGAAAGCTTCTCGAAAATGCGGTAGCGGTAGGTATTCACGGTTTTCGGCGACAGGCAAAGTTTGTCGGAAATGATCTGGACCTTCTGGCAGCCGACAATCATCAAGGCGATCTGGATCTCGCGCTCCGACAATGCATCGAAAGGTGAATCATTGGTTGGCTGGAATGACTTGATCGCCAGTTGCTGGGCAATTTGCGGGCTGATATAGCGTTGCCCGGCAAACACCAGGCGAATGGCCTGGACCATTTCCGGCAAGCCTGCGCCCTTGGTCAGGTAACCCGCTGCCCCGGCCTGCAGCAGCCGTGTAGGAAACGGATCCTCCTCGCACACAGTGACCGCGACAACCTTGATGTCCGGATGACTGCGCAGCAATTTTCGCGTGGCCTCAAGACCGCCGATCCCGGGCATCTTGACGTCCATCAGAACCACATCGGGTTTCAACTCACGCGCCTTGAGCAGGGATTCCTCCCCTGACTCGGCCTGGCCGACTACTTGCAGGCCATCGATGTCAGCCAGCATTCGTGTAATGCCTGTACGAACGAGATCATGGTCATCGACTACTAGCACCCTAATCAAGCAGACACCTCGCGATATGGTCGTATTGGGTTGCCGACACCTTAGCAAAAAGCGACTGGCAGACCTAGCGGCAAGCGTCATATAAAAAGTTTCAATTCATCTTTCAAGGCTTGCTCCTTGCGTGTTTCAGCGATGAGGGGCATCCGTTTCACGCTGCATTCTCAGGAAACACTCGTCCTCGCCGACCACCTCCAGCCCCATGCGCCGATACAGCGCCTGCGCCGGATTATTTTTGAAGACGGTCAGGCGCAAGGTTGGTCGTCGTTCTGTCCGGGCCATGTCCAATACCTGATCGATCGCCCAGGAACCTGCGCCCTGCCCCTGAAATGCTTCGGTTACGTGCAGCTCGCGTATGTACAAGGCCCTGGCATCACGACTCAGGCTGCAATAACCCACCGGAACGTCGCCCTGCACAATCAACCAGTTTTCCCGCCCCGACCAAGCCACGTCAAAGGCTTCATCCAGCCATAACAGGTCGTACTGGATGTAATAACGCAGCATGTTTTGACAGGTCAGGCCCCGAGTAAAATCAAGATCCAGGGCTGTCGCCTGACGCAATTCGAAAACCATTCAACGCTCCGCAACGAAATTGGTTTTTAGCGAAGCGCCCAGTGTGTCATACCCCTTCAGGCACTCAAGCGATAGAAAACGCCGTCGCCGCCCGATAGTATTTTCTGATTGAATCTGCCTACGTCCCTCTAGTAAGCTCGGCGCATTCATCGGAGACAGACCATGTTCAACGCCCTCTCACAGCTTCGTACCGTCAGCGCCCTGCGCTCGATGGCGGCTGCCCGGGCGAATGACGTTTGTGCTCCGGTCAGCTTTTATTTTGGGTATTGGTTTAGCCACTGGCGCGCCTGATACCCACACGGCGCCCACTTTAAACGGGTCGCCACCAGAGAATTCTCAACCCCCGGTCGGCCTCCCGACCGGGGGTTTTGTTTTTTCAGCCCCAGAATTTTTAGCGACATACCAGACAACTTGAGGATCCAGAAAATGAACTACGCCACTTATTACCGTCACGACAGTTTTACCGCCTGGCGATTTACCAGCCTCCGCTCGGGACAGCCTGCCGCCTCCGATCGGTCACCCACAGGTGGCAAGCACACACACGCAGCCAATCCGGCCAATTGTCGAACACCCCAGTAGGGCCGAGCACGCGGGAGCGAACCCGCCGCCAGCCCAGGAAGAATGAATATGAACTCGTCCGTCTCTGCTTTGCCACTGTCCACCTTGAGCCCGGCCAATGAAGCGCTGACCCTGCGTCTGCCCAGCTCATTGCAACTCAAACAGCAATTGCCACTCAGCACCGCCCTGACTCAGCAGGTCGCCAGCCACCGCCAAGCGGTACGCGCCATCCTGAACGGTGAAGACTCCCGTTTGCTGGTCATCGTCGGCCCGTGCTCCATTCACGATCCCCAGTCAGCCCTCGAATACGCCGCTAACCTCGCGCGCCTGGCCGCTGAAGTCAGCGACGAAATGCTTCTGGTGATGCGTGCCTACGTCGAAAAGCCCCGCACCACCGTCGGCTGGAAAGGCCTGGCATATGATCCGCAACTCGACGGCAGCGATGACATGGCCAGTGGCCTGACCCTGTCTCGGGAACTGATGCGTGAAATGCTCCGCCTCGGTTTGCCGATTGCCACAGAACTGCTGCAACCGATGGCCGCCGGTTACTTCGATGACTTGCTCAGTTGGGTCGCCATCGGTGCACGCACCACCGAGTCGCAGATCCACCGGGAAATGGCCAGCGGCCTGAGCATGCCAGTGGGCTTCAAGAATGGCACCGATGGCGGCGTCACAGTTGCCAGCGATGCCATGCGCTCGGCAGCCCACCCGCACAGGCATTTCGGCGTCGATAGCCAGGGGCATCCTGCAATCATCCAGACGCCGGGCAATCCCGACACCCACCTGGTATTGCGTGGAGGCCATCGCGGGCCGAACTACGACCGCGATAGCGTTGCCCGTATCAACCACGATCTGGCCAAACTCAAGATCCCGGCCCGGATCATGGTCGATTGCAGTCACGCCAACAGCGGTAAAGACCCATTGCGTCAGCCAGCCGTGTTCAACGACGTGCTCGAACAACGCGTGCAAGGCGATCGCTCACTGATCGGCATGATGATCGAAAGTCACCTGTTCGAAGGCTGCCAACCGTTGAGTTCGTCCCTGCAATACGGTGTATCGATAACGGATGGCTGCCTCGGCTGGAGCGCGACCGAACAGTTGCTGCGCCAGGCAGCTGACCGGTTGCGCGCCCCACCGCTGGCATGACCAACGCCTCTTCCAGTCTTCAATCGAAGACTGGAGGGCCTCGACGCGACTTACCCCTGCACCTGAACCAGTGACACATCTGACACTTGGCTCGCATCGTCCAGTCGTTCAACCGAATAACTGACGCGAACCGTCGAGTCCTGGTGCTCTCTCCAGAATCGGTAAGGCACAATAAACACCAGTGGCTCACCCGCCATCTCCCGGCAAATGTCCCGCTCATCCCGGTGGCTGAAGTGGACACCGTCACACCTCAGATACACCAACTCGCCCGCCTCGGTTCGGGCATTGTCAATTACGACGGTCACCCCATCAATCGAGTCTTGCAGGTCCAGCCAGCCTTCCTCGGCCTCCAATATGATGGGGGCTGCCAACTGAGGTCGCTGCAGCGGCCCGATGGACAATCGCATCGGCTCCGAATAAAGCGGCGCCTGTCCATGCTGCTCGATGCAGTACGTGATCGTCACTGACGACCCGAGACCAGGGGCAATGAACTCTGGACTGACCCAAAACGAGAGCTCCTGCCCCACCGCAAAGGCTTCGATATTCAACCTGTCGTTGAAGCTCAATTGCGGCGTAACACTTTCCCAGACCAGTACCACGCGGTCGCCGGCGGCCATCCGGGCGTAAGGCCGAATCGTAATGCGCGCACCTTCAACCACCCGGTCCGGGTCGAGCGTGCCGCCCACGGCATCATTCACAACCAGCGGCAATAAACTGGCGCGGGCATCGCCAACATTCAACTGCAAATGCCGGGACTGCGCCGAGTCGGGTAAAGAACGGCTGGTCAGCGTGTAGTAGACCTCCAGTGAACCGCCATCCAGCACGCCGATGTGTGCCCCGGCGACGGGAAAGACAACCTCCTTGTCTACCTGCCCCTGACTGACGAACTGCGAAACTTCGTGCTGATAGACCTGCCCCTCGACATCGAGCCCCGACCAGTGCAACACCAGCCTGTCTCCGCTAGCCATGCCCGGATAAGGCAAGACCTTGACCACGGCTTTTCTACAAGCAGGATCGAGAACCGCGTTATCCGCCTGCATCAACTGCGGGGCCGGCAGTGACAGTTTTCCTGCATTCACTTCATAGGTACCCATTCATCTACTCCATTCCTTGGAAATATCTGCCGCCCCGCAGGTCGGCATCGAACGAAGCCTATTTAATCCCATTGCGCTGCTTGGCGATGTCAGGTGATCACTACAGGTGCCCCGGATAAATGCGGCTTGCAGAGTAGGCCATTGGCGAGAATCACTCTTGACGGCATAAAAAGATGTCGAAATGTTCCGAAGTAGGCTTCAGCCAGATCGGAATTTTCAGACGTTTTCTATTCCGTTTTCCTTCGATAACAGCGGCTTTTTCAGACATCCCCGACTGGCGTGAGTGTTTTAGAGTGGAGCCCGGCGCACATCCACGAACTTCTGCGAAAAGGCACGAACATGCAACGGAATGCAACAACTCAACACCCAATCCTGTTGGTACACGGACTCTTTGGCTTCGACCGTATCGGCAAATATGAACTGTTCCATGATGTCAAGCAGGCACTGAGAAGTCATGGGGCAAGAGTCTTCATACCTCACCTGTCAGCTACCCACAGCAATGAGGTGCGCGGTGATCAACTACTGACCCAGATCGAACGGGTACTGGAAGGCACCGGTGCGAGCCAGGTCAACCTGATCGGCCACAGCCAGGGCGCATTGGCCGCCCGCTACGCAGCCGCGGTCGCGCCACAATGGGTCGCATCGATTACCTCCGTCAGCGGCCCCAACCACGGCTCGGAACTGGCCGATTTCTTGCGTAAGGCCCTGACGCCGGGGCGTTTGCCGGAGCATGTGGCCACAAAGGTCGCGACGCTGTTTGCTGATTTCCTGTCGCTGCTGAGCGGTAATTTTCACTTGCCGCAAAACGCAATTGCCGCGCTCAACGCCCTGACCACCGAAGGCGTTGGGGCTTTCAACGATAAGTACCCGCAGGGCCTGCCAAAAACCTGGGGCGGCAAGGGTCGTGAGGTGGTCAATGGCGTACGCTATTACTCTTGGAGCGGGACGCTGCAAGGGACCATTCTTGACCAAGGGCTCGGGGCTCTCGACCCGACCCACGCCTTTTGCCGGGCCTTCTCCGAGTATTTCATCACCGAGGCCGGGCAAAACGACGGGTTGGTCGGTCGATACAGTTCCCACCTGGGCAAAGTGATCCGCTCCGACTATCCGATGGATCACATGGACAGCCTCAGCCAGACGACCGACCGCGGCAGCAAAGGGGTCAACCCGATCGATCTGTACGTCGAGCACGCCGAGCGTTTGAGAAACGCCGGCCTTTAAATCCTTCCTTTATACGGACCTGCCATTGCCCGCCCGGCTTCAGATGGAACTTTGAGAAGAAATAGGCCACTGAATCCGGTAGGCTCAGCACTTTACTGAACACTGAATGGAGAATTTTCCCATGGCTAAAGCCACTGCCCGTCACATCCTTGTTGCCAGCGAAGACAAGTGCAACGAACTGAAAGCCCAGATCGAAGGTGGCGCTGATTTCGCCGAAGTTGCCAAAGCCAACTCCACTTGCCCGTCCAGCCGTCAGGGCGGTGACCTGGGTTCGTTCGGTCCAGGCCAGATGGTCAAGGAATTCGACACCGTGGTCTTCAGCGCGCCAATCAACGTCGTGCAAGGCCCGGTGAAAACCCAGTTCGGTTATCACCTGCTGGAAGTGACCAGCCGCCAGGACTGATCCAGCGGTTGAGTTTTCAATACAACGGCCCGCCTTTTGGTGGGCCGTTGTGTATTTGGTTACGTGATTCGGCTGGCGAGTGACGCGCCGCTAGCGTACAAATTGCGCTTATCGATCACCCGGCTCTAAGGCTGACAATGCGACTGCTTTTCCCCACTTTGATATTCACTGCCGTGGCCCTGCTCTTGAGTGCCGCTGGTGTGAATGCTGCACCGCAACACGCGTTGACCGTGTACGGCGAACCGGCGAAGTATCCCGCCGGTTTCAGTCATTTCGCCTACACCAACCCGCAAGCCCCCAAGGGCGGTACGATGCGCCGCTCGGCCATCGAGATCGGTCATTTCGACCATATCCTGCCCTACATCGACAAGGGCATCGGTGTAAACCAGATTGATGGCCTGCTTTATTCGCCCCTGGCCCAGCGTTCGCAAGATGAGCCTTATACCGTGTACGGTCTGGTGGCAGAGAAGATGGAGCGGTCCGAGGACGGTTTGTCCCTGCGCTTCTATCTGAATCCCAAGGCCCGATTCGCCGATGGCACGCCGATCACCGCCGAAGACGTGCGCTACACCTACGACCTGCTGATGACTCAGGGCAGCCTGCGCTATCGCACTCAGTTCGCCGATGTCAAAGGCACTGAAATCGAGTCACCCCTGACCATCCGCTTCGACTTCAAGAGCAACGAAAACCGCACTTTGCCCCTGGATATCGCGACTCTGCCAGTCTTCCCCGAGCATTGGTGGAAGACCCGCGACTTCGCCAGCGGCGGCGGTTACGAAGCACCACTGGGAAGCGGCCCGTACCGCGTCGGCAAGGTCGATTCCGGGCGCAGCATCACCTTCGAGCGCAACGCCGACTGGTGGGGCAAGGACTTGCCGGTCAGCCGTGGCCTCTACAATTTCGATCATTTCAGCATCGAGTACTTCGGCGATACCGACGTCGCCCGCCAGGTATTGCGTGGCGGCGCCTACGACTACAACCGTGAGTTCTCCGCCACCGGTTATTCCATCGGTTACGAAGGCCCGGCCTTGAGCGACGGTCGCCTGCGCAAGGCGCATCTGGCAACCGACGCACCGCAAACAGCCCAGGGTTTCGTCTTCAACCTGCAAAACCCGATGTTCCAAGACCGTCGTGTGCGCCAGGCCCTGGCCATGCTCTGGGATTTCGAATGGAGCAACCGGCAGATGATGCGCGACCTGTACATCCGCCAGCAGAGCTTCTTTTCCAATACTGACCTCGCCGCTCGACAGCTCCCGGATGCCGCTGAACTGGCAATTCTCGAACCGCTGCGCGGGCAGATCCCAGACGAGGTCTTCACTCAGGTCTTCGAGGCACCGAAGACCGATGGCAGCGGCGTGATTCGCGACAAGCAGTTGCAAGCGCTGGACCTGCTGGAACAGGCCGGCTGGAAACCCGAAGGCGATCAACTGGTGAATGCCCAGGGCGAGCCGCTGAGCTTTACCTTTCTGACCAGCCAGAACGGCATCGACCGATTGCTGCTGCCCTATAAGCGCACGCTGAAACAGATCGGCATCGACCTCAATATCCGCCGCATCGATTCGTCCCAATACGTCAACCGCCTGATGTCCCGGGACTATGACATGGTCATCACCGGCTACCCCGTGACCACCTCCCCGGGCGGCGAACTGGTCAATTATTTCGGCTCGGCCTCGGCCAATGACCCCGGCGCCAACAATTACATGGCGTTGAAGAACCCGGCGGTCGATACGCTGATCAACGGCCTGATCCGCGCCAACACCCAGGCCGAAATGCTGCGCTATGCCCATGCCCTGGACCGCGTCCTGCAATGGAACTACTACTGGATTCCCAACTATTACCCGCCCGGCAGCTCAACCGTATGGTGGAACCGCTTCGGCATTCCCAATGTGCAAGCGAGCAATGACGAAGCCATCGAGAGTTGGTGGGAAGTGAGCTCCACGCCCCTGACCAACGAACAGATGACCGCCGAACTGATCAAGCGCGGCAAATCCGGAGGGCCGCATTGATGTGGGCATACATACTGCGGCGTTTGCTGCTGATCATTCCGACGCTGGTCATCATTCTTCTGGTCAACTTCGTGATCGTCCAGGCCGCGCCCGGCGGTCCGGTGGAACAGGCCATCGCGCACCTGCAAGGCATCGGCGGCGCGACGGTCGGCGGTGGCTCCAGCGAGACGATGCATGGCACTTCCAGGGCCAGTCGCGGCCTCGACCCACAACTGATCAAAGAAATCGAAAAACAATACGGCTTTGACAAACCGGCACCGGAACGCCTGTGGTTGATGCTTAAAAGCTACGCACGGCTGGATTTCGGCAAGAGTTTCTTCCGTGGCGCCACCGTCACCGACCTGATCTTGGAAAAAATGCCGGTGACCATTTCCCTCGGGCTGTGGGCGACGCTAATCACTTACCTGGTGTCGATCCCCTTGGGCATTCGCAAAGCGGTGCATCACGGCAGCCACTTCGACATCTGGAGCAGCACCGCGATCATCATCGGTTATGCCATGCCGGCGTTCCTGTTCGCGATGTTCTTGATCGTGGTGTTTGCCGGCGGCACGTCGCTGAACTGGTTCCCGGTACGCGGGCTGGTTTCGGATAACTTTGAATCGCTGTCGACCGTGGGCAAAATCGCCGATTACTTCTGGCACCTGGTGTTGCCGGTCACCGCGCTGGTAATCGGTGGGTTTGCCACCCTGACCATCCTGACCAAAAACTCCTTCCTTAACGAAATCACCCGCCAATACGTGGTCACGGCCCGTGCGAAAGGCTTGAGTGAGCGACGGGTTTTGTACGGCCATGTGTTTCGCAATGCGATGTTGCTGGTGGTGTCGGGGATTCCCCAGGCCTTCATCAGCGTGTTCTTCGCCGGCTCCCTGCTGATCGAGGTGATCTTCTCTCTCGACGGTCTGGGTCGCATGAGCTACGAAGCCGCCGTATCACGGGACTACCCAGTGGTGTTCGGTTCGCTGTTCATCTTCACCTTGTTCGGCCTTCTGATAAAACTGGTCGGCGACCTCTGCTACACCCTGGTCGACCCGCGTATCGACTTCGCTGCGAGGAACGCCTGATGTTCAAGCTTTCACCGCTGGGCCGGCGCCGTTTCGAACGTTTCAAGAAAAACCGTCGGGGCTGGTGGTCGCTGTGGCTGTTTATCGGGTTGTTCCTGCTGACCCTCGGTGGCGAACTGATCGCCAACGACAAACCGCTGATCGTCAGTTACGAAGGCTCGCTGTACTTCCCGGCGTTCAAGCGCCATACCGAACAGGAGTTTGGCGGGCAACTGCCGTTCCAGGCCGATTACCGCAGCGACTACGTACAGAAGCTGATCAAGAAGGACGGTGGCTGGCTACTGTTCCCACCGATTCCGTTCAGCGACGACACCCCCAACTACGACCTGAACAAACCGGCGCCGAGCCCACCGACGAAGGTCAACTGGCTGGGCACCGACGACCAGGCACGAGATGTGCTGGCCCGGGTAATTTTCGGTGCGCGGGTGTCTATTCTGTTTGCCTTGATGCTGACCTTGGTCAGTGCATTGATCGGTATTGCCGCCGGCGCACTGCAAGGCTATTACGGCGGCTGGGTCGATCTGCTGGGCCAGCGTTTGCTGGAAGTATGGTCGGGCCTGCCGGTGCTGTACCTGCTGATCATTCTGTCTGGGTTCGTCGAACCTAATTTCTGGTGGCTGCTGGGGATCATGGCGCTGTTTTCATGGCTGGCCCTGGTGGACGTGGTGCGCGCCGAATTCCTGCGCGGGCGCAACCTGGAATACGTCAAGGCTGCCCGCGCGCTGGGCCTGAGCGACCAAAAAGTGATCGTGCGGCACATCCTGCCGAATGCCATGAATGCGACCTTGAGCTATCTGCCATTTATCCTGACCGGGGCGATTTCCACCCTCACTGCGCTGGACTTCCTCGGCTTCGGCATGCCGGCCGGCAGTGCTTCCCTGGGCGAACTGATCGGCCAGGGCAAGCAGAACCTGCAGGCACCCTGGCTGGGCCTGACAGCGTTTTTCACCCTGGCGTTGATTCTTTCTTTGCTGGTATTTATCGGCGAGGCGTTGCGTGATGCCTTTGATCCAAGATCATGAAACGGACGGTAGACATGAGTGACAACCTGATCGAAATCCGTGACCTCAACGTAGCCTTCAGCGGCCAGACGGTGGTGCGCAACCTGTGCCTGGACATCCGCCCCGGCGAATGCCTGGCACTGGTGGGCGAGTCGGGCTCGGGCAAATCAGTGACGGCCCATTCGATCCTGCAATTGCTGCCTGAAGAAGGCACGGAAACCCGCGGCAGCATTCGTTATCGCGGCCAGGAATTGGTCGGTGCCGATGCCAAGGTACTGCGCCAGTTGCGCGGTAACCGGATCGCGATGATCTTCCAGGAACCGATGACCTCGCTGAATCCGCTGCACAGCATCGAAAAGCAGATCGGCGAAACCCTGCTGCTGCACAAGGGCCTGGCGGGCAAAGCGGCGCAAGCGCGGATTCTCGAACTGCTGGAACTGGTTGGCATCAAGAAACCCAAGGAACGGCTCAAGGCTTACCCCCATCAACTGTCCGGCGGCCAGCGGCAACGGGTGATGATCGCCATGGCCCTGGCCTGCGAGCCGGAGTTGCTGATTGCCGACGAACCGACCACCGCGCTGGATGTGACGGTGCAGCGCAAGATCCTGCTGCTGCTCAAGTCCCTGCAACAACGGCTTGGCATGTCGCTGCTGCTGATCAGCCATGACCTCAATCTTGTACGGAGCATTGCCCAGCGGGTGTGCGTGATGAAGGCTGGGGAAATCGTCGAGCAGGCCCCTTGCGAGACGCTGTTCACCGAGCCGAAGCATCCTTACAGCTGCGTGCTGCTGAACGCCGAACCGGAAGGTGAAGCCCTGCCCCGGGACGAACGCGAGAAGGTGCTGGAAGTCGACAACCTGCACGTCAAGTTTGCCCTTGGCGGCGGGTTGTTCCAGCGCAAGACCTGGTTGCATGCAGTGGATGGCATCAGCCTGCATGTCCAGCGCGGCAAAACCCTGGGCATCGTCGGCGAGTCCGGCTCAGGCAAGTCCACCTTGGGCCAGGCGATCCTTCGTTTGCTCGACTCCGAAGGCAGTATTCGCTTTCAGGGCGAGGCGCTGGATGGCCTGACGCAAAAACAGCTGCGACCGTGGCGCAAGAAGATGCAAGTGGTGTTTCAAGATCCTTTCGGCAGCTTGAGCCCACGCATGTCCGTGGCGCAGATCATCAGCGAAGGCCTTGAAGTGCATAGCCAACTGACCGCCGAGGAATGCAAGGCTGAAGTGATTCGGGCACTGGTTGAAGTCGGCCTCGACCCGCAAAGCCGCCATCGCTATCCGCATGAGTTTTCCGGTGGCCAACGCCAACGCATCGCTATCGCCCGGGCACTGGTGCTCAAGCCGGCGCTGATCCTGCTGGACGAACCGACCTCGGCCCTGGACCGCACCGTGCAAAAACAAGTGGTCGCCCTGCTCCGGGATCTCCAGGAAAAACACGGCCTGACCTACCTGTTTATCAGCCATGATCTGGCGGTGGTACGCGCCCTGGCGCATGACATGATTGTGATCAAGGACGGCAAAGTGGTGGAAAGCGGCGCCAGCCATGATGTGTTCGACTCGCCGCAGCATCCGTATACCAAGGAACTGTTGGCGGCGGCGCATCCGGGGTAGGCCTTGAAACCGAGGCGCATTCTTCGCGAGCAGGCTCGCTCCCACATTTGAAATGCATTCCAATGTGGGAGCGAGCCTGCTCGCGAAAGCGCCAGCACAGACAACACAACTTCCGGACCTGAAAACATGAACACCACCGAAAGCCTCAAGGACTACCAGCGCGTTCGTATGCTGGCGATCCGCTCGTTGTTCGAGATCATCGAGCAGTCGAGCGAAGGCACGGTGATTGTCGACCGCGACGCCAATATTGTCTGGATGAACGAACGCTACGCGCGGCGCTTCGGTCTGGAATCGGCCGAAGTCGCGATCGGCAAGGCCTGTGAGAGCGTTATCCCCGGCAGTCTGCTGCGCGAAGTGGTGCGCACCGGCCGGCCGATTTTGCTGGACATGCAGGACACGCCCAAGGAACCGCTGGTGGTGATGCGCCTGCCGATTCATGACGACGCTGGCGCGGTGATCGGCGCCATCGGTTTTGCCCTGTTCGACGAACTGCGCAGCCTGTCGCCGATGCTCAAACGCTACCTGAGCATGCAGGAAGAACTGGCCTCCACCCGCTCGCTGCTGCGCGCACGGCAAACCAAATACAACTTCGCCCACTTCATCGGTACCAGCGCCGCCAGCCTGGAAGTCAAACGCCGGGCCCGACGCAGTGCCAGCGCCGAATCGCCAGTGCTGTTGCTCGGTGAAACCGGCACCGGCAAGGAGTTGCTGGCCCAGGCCATCCACGGCGCTTCGCCACGCGCGCACAAGGCGTTTGTCAGCATCAACAGTGCGGCGATTCCCGAGTCATTGCTCGAAGCGGAGTTCTTCGGCACCGCCCCCGGCGCGTTTACCGGCGCGGACCGCAAGGGTCGGGTCGGCAAGTTGCAGATCGCCCAGGGCGGCACGCTGTTTCTCGATGAGATCGGCGACATGCCCTTGCCCCTGCAAAGCAAGCTGCTGCGGGTGTTGCAGGAAAAAGAGTTCGAGCCAGTGGGCTCCAATGAAGTGATCCAGAGCGACGTGCGGGTGATTGCCGCCACGTCCACGGACCTGGAAGCGGCGATCAAGCGTGGCGAATTTCGCGCGGACTTGTACTACCGCCTCAATGTCCTGCCGATCCAGGTTCCACCGCTGCGCGACCGGCTCGACGATATCCCCGCTCTCAGTGAAGCGATCCTTGAAGAACTGCGCAGTCAGCACGAATTGAACCCCGAAGCCCTGGACCTTTTGGGCCAACACGCCTGGCCGGGGAATATTCGCGAGTTGCGCAACGTGCTGGAGCGCGCGGCGTTACTCAGTGATGACTTGATGCTGAACGCGGCGGACATCCGCGCGGCGATTGGCACGCTCACCCCGGTGGCGCGGACGCCCAACCTCGCGATTGAATCCACCGCGTACGAGACATTCAGCGAGGCTCGGGAGCGGTTTGATCGGCAGTTGATTGAGTCGGCGCTCGCGCAATGCGGGGGCAAGGTGATTGAGGCGGCGGCGCGGTTGGGGCTTGGGCGGTCGACTTTGTATAAGAAGATGGTGGCGTTGGGGATTGCAGAGTCTCAATAAAGAGACATAGATCTCGATTGTAAGACATGGCCTCTTCGCGGGCAAGCCTCGCTCCTAAGGGTGATGCGTTTCCGGCGTGCAATATAAATCATGTAGGAGCGAGGCTCGCCCGCGAAGGCGTCCCCCACCCCACCACCAATCTCAAAACAGAGACAAAAACCCAAAAAACCACATCCTAAAAATACAATCTCCTTATATTTCAACAACTTAACAATCTGGCACGATTCCCGCTAAAGCCCTCTCCCACAAAAGATCCACCCTACAAAAATAACAATCCCAGGAGACACACCCATGAGTGTGATCATTGCCTTGGCAGCTCTCACGCTGCTGATGCTGGCTGCCTACCGTGGCTACAGCGTTATCCTCTTTGCCCCGATTGCCGCCCTCGGCGCCGTCCTGCTCACTGACCCTTCCGCCGTTGCCCCTGCTTTCACCGGGGTGTTCATGGAGAAAATGGTCGGCTTCATCAAACTGTATTTCCCGGTGTTCCTGCTCGGCGCGGTGTTCGGCAAGCTGATTGAGTTGTCGGGGTTCTCTCGCTCCATCGTCGCGGCGGCGATTCGCTTGCTCGGCACCCGCCAGGCGATGCTGGTGATCGTGTTGGTCTGCGCCCTGCTCACCTACGGCGGCGTGTCGCTGTTTGTGGTGGTGTTCGCGGTCTATCCGTTTGCCGCCGAGATGTTCCGCCAGAGCAACATCCCGAAACGCCTGATCCCGGCAACCATCGCCCTCGGCGCGTTTTCCTTCACCATGGACGCCCTGCCCGGCACCCCGCAGATCCAGAACATCATCCCCAGCACCTTCTTCAACACCACCGCTTGGGCGGCGCCGTGGCTGGGTTTGATCGGCTCGATCTTCGTGGTCTGCGCCGGCATGCTGTTCCTGCAGCGCCAACGCAACAAGGCCCAGCGTGCTGGTGAAGGCTACGGCACCGAGCTGCGCAACGAGCCAGAAACCGCTGCCGATATCAAACTGCCAAATCCCTGGATTGCACTGTCGCCACTGCTGGCGGTGGGCATCATGAACCTGCTGTTCACCCAGTGGATCCCGCAGTGGTACGGCAAGACTCACAGCCTCGCGCTGCCGGGCATGGCCACGCCCGTGACCACCGACATCGCCAAACTCACGGCGATCTGGGCGGTTCAAGCCGCGTTGCTGGTCGGGATCATCATGGTGTTGGTGTTCGGCTTCCAGGCGATTCGCGGCAAGTTGGCCGAAGGCAGTCGAAGCGCGGTCGGAGGTTCGTTGCTGGCGGCGATGAACACCGCGTCGGAATACGGTTTCGGTGCGGTGATCGCATCCTTGCCGGGCTTCCTGGTACTGGCCGACTGGCTGAAAAGCATTCCCAACCCGCTGGTCAACGAAGCGGTTACCGTGACCTTGCTGGCCGGCATCACCGGTTCGGCGTCCGGCGGCATGAGCATTGCACTGGCGGCCATGGCCAATGACTTCATCGCCGCGGCCCATGCAGCGAACATTCCGCTGGAAGTGCTGCACCGGGTGGCCGCGATGGCCAGCGGCGGCATGGACACCCTGCCGCACAACGGCGCGGTGATTACTTTGCTCGCGGTCACCGGCCTGACGCACCGTGAAGCCTACAAAGACATTTTCTGTATTACGCTGATCAAGACCCTGGCGGTTTTTGTGGTGATCGGTACTTTCTACGCCACTGGCATTGTGTGAGGTATTCATGACGACTCTTACAGGCAAGACCGCATTGGTCACCGGTTCCACCAGCGGCATCGGCCTGGGCATCGCCCTCAGCCTGGCCAAGGCCGGTGCCAACGTGGTGCTCAACGGTTTCGGCGATGCCTCCAAGGTGATTGCCGAAGTGCAACAGTTTGGCGGCAAGGTCGGGCATCACCCGGCCGACGTGAGCAACCCGGAACAGATCGCCGAGATGATTGCCTACGCCGAGCGTGAGTTCGGTGGCGTGGATATTCTGGTCAACAACGCCGGGATTCAGCATGTGGCGGCGGTGGAAGACTTTCCGCTGGAGCGCTGGGATTCGATCATCGCGATCAACCTGTCGTCGGTGTTTCACAGCACGCGCCTGTGCCTGCCGCGCATGCGCGCCAAGAACTGGGGGCGGATCATTAACATCGCTTCGGTTCACGGCCAGGTCGGTTCGGTGGGCAAGGCGGCTTACGTCGCCGCTAAGCATGGGGTGATCGGGTTGACCAAAGTGGTCGGCCTGGAAACCGCGACCACCCAAGTGACGTGCAATGCGATCTGCCCCGGCTGGGTATTGACGCCGCTGGTGCAGAAGCAGATCGACGATCGCGCGGCCACCGGGATCGACCCGCAGCAGGCGCAGCATGATTTGTTGGCGGAGAAACAACCTTCGCTGGAATTCGTGACCCCGCCGCAACTGGGTGAACTGGTGCTGTTCTTGTGCAGCGAGGCCGGCAGCCAAGTGCGCGGCGCGGCGTGGAATATTGATGGTGGGTGGTTGGCGCAGTAATCCGCCGACGAACCGCGTTATCGTTCTTCGCGGGCAAGCCTCGCTCCTATAGGTACAGCGCTGCTTTTGTAGGAGCGAGGCTTGCCCGCGAATGGGCCTGAAGACAGAACAAGAGGCAAGCCATGTCCGACATCCTCTGGCAACCCAGCGCCGAACGCATCGGCAAGACCCGTATGGAGGCGTTTCGGCGCTTCGTCAATCAACGTCATCACCTCAAGATCGACGACTACCCTGCCCTGCACCAATGGTCCATCGATCAGCGCGAAACGTTCTGGCAGGCAATCGTCGACTTCTTCGACATCCGCTTCCACGACCAGCCCGACGCGGTGCTGCGTGAAGGCCCGCAGATGCCCAGCGCCGAATGGTTCCCCGGCGCAACCCTGAACTTCGCCGAACACCTGCTACGGCGTCGCGACGATGCCGTGGCGGTGGTCGCCGTCGCTGAAAACGGTCAGCGCGAGCAATTGACCTGGGCCGAACTGGCCAGCCATGTCGCCGGTTTTCAGAACAGCCTGAAAGCCGCCGGCGTCGGCCTCGGCGACCGGGTCGCGGCGTGCATGCCCAACACCTGGCAAACCCTGGTGGCGATGCTGGCCACCACCAGCCTCGGGGCGATCTGGTCCTGTTCGTCGCCGGACTTCGGCACACAAGGGGTGATCGATCGTTTCGGTCAGATCGAGCCAAAGGTCCTGATCACCTGCGCCGGCTATCGCTATGCCGGCAAGGAGATCGACCAGACCGCCAAGGTCAACGAAATCCTCGAACGCCTACCGTCCTTGCAACAATTGATCATGGTGCCTTACGCCCGGCCCCACGCGCACATCCAGGACTTTCACACCCAGGCCAACGTGACGCTGTGGGATGACTTCTACGACATCGGCGGCGAGCCGGATTTCGTCCCTGTGCCGTTCGCCCATCCGCTGTACATCCTGTATTCCAGCGGCACCACTGGCGTGCCGAAATGCATCATCCACAGCACCGGCGGCGTGCTGCTGCAACACGCCAAGGAGCACGGCCTGCATTGCGATCTCGGCCCCGGCAGCCGTTTGTTTTACTACACCACCTGCGGTTGGATGATGTGGAATTGGCTGGTGTCGGCCCTGGCGGTCGGCAGCGCCGTGGTGTTGTACGACGGCTCGCCGTTTCATCCCGGCCCCGAGCGCTTGATCGACCTGATCGATGACGAACGCATCAACGTCTTCGGCACCAGCCCCAAGTTCCTTGCGACCCTGGAAAGCAACGGCCTGAAACCTCGTCAGAGCCACGACCTGAGCAGCCTGAAAACCCTGCTCTGCACCGGTTCGGCGCTGTCACCGCAGAGTTACGATTTCGTCTATCGCGACGTCAAACCGGACGTGTGCCTGGCCTCGATGTCCGGCGGCACCGACATCGTTTCGTGCTTCGTGGTCGGCAATCCGCTGCAACCGGTGCGCCGTGGGGAAATCCAGGGCAAAAGCCTGGCCATGGCGGTGGAGGTCTGGAACGACGCCGGGCAACCGGTGGTCGGCGAAAAAGGCGAACTGGTGTGCACCCGGCACTTTCCGGCGATGCCCATTGGTTTGTGGAATGACCCTACGGGCGAAAAACTCCGCGCTTCATATTTCAGCCAGTTCCCAGGCATCTGGGCCCAGGGCGACTACGCCGAGCAACTGCCCCACGGCGGGATGCTGATTCACGGCCGCTCCGACGCCGTACTCAACCCCGGCGGCGTGCGCATTGGCACGGCAGAGATTTATCGTCAGGTTGAGAAAGTGCCGCAGGTGCTGGACAGCGTAGCGATCGGTCAGCAATGGCAGGATGATGTGCGCGTGGTGCTGTTTGTGCGCCTGAAGGACGGCGTCACGCTTGATGAAGCATTGCAGCAGCAGATTCGCCAGGTCATTCGCGCCAACACGACACCGAGGCATGTGCCAGCAAAAATCCTCAGCGTGACGGACATTCCGCGCACCATCAGCGGCAAAGTGGTGGAGTTGGCTGTGAGAAATGTGGTGCACGGGCAGCCCGTGAAAAACACCGATGCACTGGCCAACCCCGAAGCACTGGAGCAGTTCCGCAACCGCCCAGAACTCAAAGACTGAAACACCACCCCCTGTAGGAGCTGCCGAAGGCTGCGATCTTTTGACTTTGATCCTAAAAAGCAAAATCAAAAGATCGCAGCCTTCGGCAGCTCCTACATTGGTATTTGTGTCAGTCCATCAGGCCCCATTCGCCGGAAGGTGGTTGGGGGCTTGGCGACGTATCGGCATGCAACTTCAACCGTAACCGCAGATTGTTCAACGAATCCGCATGCTTCAACGCCTCATCCTCACTGATCGCCCCCTCCACGACCAACGCGTACAACGCCCCGTCAAATGTCTGCATCCCCAATTCCACCGACTTCTCCATAATCCCTTTAAGCTCATCAAACTCATTGCGCCGGATCAAATCGGCAATGGTCGGCGTCCCCAGCATCACCTCCACCGCCGCCCGGCGCTGGCCGTCGCGGGTGCGCACCAGGCGCTGGGATACGAACGCCTTGAGGTTGTTGGCCAGGTCGTGCAGCAGTTGTTCGCGGCGCTCCTGGGGGAAGAAGTTGATGACGCGGTCCAGCGCCTGATTGGCGTTGTGCGCATGCAGGGTGGAGATCACCAAATGGCCGGTATCAGCAAAGGTCAGCGCGTGCTCCATGGTCTCGCGGTCGCGAATTTCGCCGATCAGCACCACATCCGGCGCCTGGCGCAGGGTGTTTTTCAACGCTGCATGAAAACTGCGGGTATCAACGCCGACCTCACGCTGGTTGATAATCGACTTTTTGTGCCGATGGATATACTCCACCGGGTCTTCGATGGTGATGATATGGCCACTGCTGTGGCGGTTGCGGTAATCGATCAGCGCCGCCAGGGACGTGGACTTGCCCGAGTCGGTGGCGCCGACAAACAGCATCAGGCCTTGCTTGAGCATCACGGTTTCGAGCAGCACCGGCGGCAGGTTGAGGTCTTCGAAGCGCGGGATGTCGAGCTTGATGTTACGCGCGACGATCGACACGTCATTGCGCTGTTTGAACAGGTTGATCCGAAAGCGTCCGACCCCGGCCAGGGAGATCGCCAAGTTCATTTCCAGTTCCCGATCGAACTCCAGACGCTGTTCGGCGTCCATGATGGACTCGGCGATGGCCGCGATTTCCCCCGGTTTGAACCGCTGTTCGGACAAGGGTTTGAGCACGCCATCGAACCGTGCACTGGGTGGCGCGCCGGTGGAGAGGTAAAGATCGGAGCCCTCTTGGCTGGCCAGTTGCCGCAACAATAAATCGATTTCCATGGCAAAAAGCACCCGCGAAGCATTCAATGAACGGATATGGCCCGATACCGTGACCCATCGGACCATCCAGCGTCTACTGCCTTGCAAGGATAGTAGACGTAGCCACACCGACTGACGTGCAGGACATCTTGATGAACGCATCACCGACCGGCAGCGATGCCCAGACCCTGATCGCCCGACTGGACTGGAGCCGCAGCCCTTTGGGCGCCGCCAGTACCTGGCCGCAGAGCCTGCGTACCGCGGTGGACATCGTGATTCATTCGCCGATGCCCATGCTCTTGCTGTGGGGCCCGCAGCTCACGCAGATCTACAACGACGGCTTCGCGCTGCTGGCCGGCAGCAAGCATCCTCACGCTTTCGGACAGCCAACACACCTGATCTGGCCCGAATTAAAAGACTTTACTGACCCAATCTACAGCGCCGTCCTACAAGGCCAGGTGCGGACCTACAGCGAACAGCGCTTTACCTTGCAGCGCGATGGGCAGGATTCCGACTTCTGGCTGGATTTGACCTACAGCCCGATCCGCGATGAACACGCTGAGGTGGCCGGGATCCTGGTCACCGCCATCGAAACCAACGAACGCCGACGGATCGCCCTCGAACTCGAACAGCGCTCCGCCGCCAGTCTCAAGGCCCAGCACGAAACCGAACAACGCCTGCAACTGGCGCTGGCCGCCACCGATGCGGTCGGCACCTGGGACTGGGACATTGGCGAGGACCGCTTCATCGCCGACGCCCACTTCGCGCAATTGCACGGCGTTGATCCAGCGATGGCCAGCCAGTTGCCGATCAGCGAATACCTGCACGGCGTGCACCCGGAAGACCGCGGCATGGTGGCGCGCAGCATCAAGCACTGCATCACCCACGGCACCGAGTACGCCGAGGAATACCGCCTGCTGCAGCCTGATGGCGAGTTGCGTTGGGTGTTTGCCCGGGGGCGTTGCTACAAAGACCACCACGGCCGGCCGACGCGTTTCCTCGGCGCCGCCCTGGACCTGACCGAGCGCAAACACACCGAACAGGCGCTGCGCCAAAGCCAGACCGAATTGCAGTTGATCATCAACGCGATGCCGATCCTGATCAGCTACGTTGACCGCGAAGAACGCTTTCGCCTGAACAACGCCGCGTACCTCGACTGGTACGGCCTGACGCCCCAGGAGTTGTTCGGCCGAACCATCCGTGAAGTGCTGGGCGAAGAAGCCTACGGCCTGCGCGCCGAGCACATCGCCGAGGCGCTGGCGGGCAAGCCTTGCTGTTTCAGCATCGATACCGCGCACCGTGACGGCAGCATCCGCAGTGCCTTGATGAATTACCTGCCGCGCCACGGTGCGGATGGCGCAGTCAACGGTTTCTACATCTTCGTGATCGACGAAACCGAGCGCAAACAGACCGAAGAAGCCCTGCGCAACCTCAATGAAACCCTCGAAGAGCGCGTGATCGCCCGCACTCAACAATTGGCCGAAGCCAATCAGCGCCTGCAAAACGAGATGTTCGAACGCGAGCGCGCTGAAGACGCACTACGGCATGCGCAAAAAATGGAAGCGGTCGGCCAGCTCACCGGCGGCATCGCCCATGACTTCAACAACATGCTCACCGGGATCATCGGCAGCCTCGACCTGATGCAGCGCTACATCGCCGACGGGCGCACCGCCGAAATCGGCCGGTTTACCGAAGCGGCGGTGTCCTCAGCCAACCGCGCCGCCGCCCTGACCCATCGCCTGCTCGCGTTCTCCCGGCGCCAGTCGCTGGACCGCAAGCCGCTGAACGCCAATGACCTGATTCATTCCCTGGAAGACCTGCTCAGCCGCACCAAAGGCGACCATATCGAACTCAAGCTGCAACTGGCGAACGAGGTGTGGCCGGTCAGCACCGACGTCAGCCAACTGGAAAACGCCTTGCTTAACCTGGTGATCAATGCCCGGGATGCGATGCCCGACGGCGGTCGGTTGCTGATTGAAACCGCCAACGTCTACCTCGACGGCAATGACCTCACGCCCCTGGAGTCGGTCAAGGCTGGGGACTATCTGATGATTGCCGTCAGTGACAACGGCACCGGCATGAGCGCTTCGGTGCTGGCCAAGGCATTCGATCCGTTTTTCACCACCAAACCCATCGGCCAGGGCACGGGCCTCGGGTTGTCGATGATATATGGCTTTGCCCAGCAGTCAGGCGGGCATGTCAGCCTCGATAGCGTCCCCGGCCAAGGCACTTGCGTGCGTCTGTACTTGCCTCGCCTGCACCTCGGCGCGCCGCAGGACACCTTGATGCCGGTTACCGGCGAAGCACCCTCGGCGATTGCCGGTGAAACCGTGGTGCTGGTGGAAGACGATCCGGCGGTGCGCATGCTGGTGCTCGATTTGCTCAATGAGTTGGGTTATCACGCCCATGAAGCCGAAGACGCGAGGGCTGCCCTGCCCTTGCTCGAATCCGACCTGCGCGTGGATTTGCTGGTGACCGATGTCGGGCTGCCGGGGATGAATGGCCGGCAACTGGCGGAAATCGCCCGCCAGCATCGCCCGGACCTCAAAGTGCTGTTCATGACCGGTTACGCCGAGAAAGCCGCCGAGCGCCAGGGCTTCCTGGAGGAAGGCATGGACATGGTGGCCAAGCCGTTTTCCATCGACCTGCTGGCCAACAAGATTCGCACGATGATCGGCCAACCGGAGTGAGTTAAGGCATAATCCCGCGCCCCGTCGCCAACACCGTTACAAGGTCTGCCTAATGAAAGCTCAAGCCCGCCATATTCTGGTGAAAACCTCGGAAGAAGCCGAGCAGCTCAAACAACGCATCGCCAAGGGCGAAGCCTTCGATGTGCTGGCCAAAAAGTACTCCACCTGCTCGTCCGGCAAACGCGGCGGCGATTTGGGTGAGGTGCGGCCGGGGCAGATGGTCGGGGTGATCGACGCGGTGATCTTCAAGAAACCGCTGCGAGTGGTGCATGGGCCGATCAAGAGCAAGTTCGGGTATCACCTGGTGCAGGTGTTTTATCGGGATTGAAGCCGTGATGACCAACCTGTAGGAGCTGCCGAAGGCTGCGATCTTTTGATCTTGTTTTTGATTTTAAAGATCAAGATCAAAAGATCGCAGCCTTCGGCAGCTCCTACAGGGGGATTGTTTTTCAGGTTCTGGGAATCAGTGCTCCAGGCACTTGAATCACTCGACTCGCCAACTGATGCCCCGCCTCTGCAGCCTCGACCGGGCTGCCACCCTTGAGCCGACTGGCCAGGTACGCCGCACTGAACGAATCCCCCGCCGCCGTGGTGTCCACCACGCGCTCGACCTTCTGCGCTGGCACTTCGAACGACTCGCCATCACAGCGAATCAAGCACGCCTCGGCGCCACGCTTGAGCACCACTTCCGGCGTGCCGATCTGCGCGTAGGCTTCAAACACCGCGTTCGCATCGGAGAAGTGAAACAGCGCCTGTTCGTCATCGACGGTCAGCAACGCCAGGTCCACGTACGGCAACACACCGCGATACGCCGCCCGAGCTTCTTCCAGCGAGGCCCACAAGCGCGGTCGGTAGTTGTTGTCGAACACGATTCGCGCATCCCGCTGCCGGGCTTCGATCAAGGTTTCCAGTAACTTTTCCCGACCTTGCTCGCCCAGTACCGCCAGGGTGATGCCGCTGAAATACAGCACATCGTAATCCGGCAATGCCGCCAGAATCGGTGTGGCCGCCGGGGTGGTGAAGCAGCTGCGCACCGCCGCTTCGTTACGCCAGTACAGAAAACGGCGCTCGCCGGCGGCGTCGGTCTGGATGCAGTACAAACCCGGCAAACGACCGGGCAAGCGCTGGACCATTTCCAGCCCAATATTCTCGGCCGCCCAGCTCTGGCACATGGCGTCGCTGAAGCTGTCATCGCCCAGGGCGGTGACGTAATCCACTGTGCCGCCCTCGCCCAGTTCCCGGGACAGGTAGACGGCGGCGTTCAAGGTGTCGCCACCGAAGCTTTGTTGCAGGCTGCCGTCGGGGCGCTGCTGCAACTCGATCATGCACTCGCCGATCAGCGCGATGCGCGGGGTGTTGGGGCCGAGGGTGTTGATGGTGTTCATGGGTGTGGGGTTCTCTGGTGTTTCTTTGTTGTCTGGTCTGGCCCTTTCGCGAGCAGGCTCGCTCCCACATTTTGGAATGTATTTCCCTGTGGGAGCGAGCCTGCTCGCGAAGGCCTCACCTCAGTTTCAGGGCTTAGAAACAGGTGTCCATGGTCTCAATCACCTGCAACTGCTCGTCCACCAGACACCCCGTGCGCCACTTGTCGAACGTCAGGCACGGGTGCGATGTGCCGAACGAAATGATGTCTCCAATCCGCAATTCAACCCCGGTTGCCACGGTCATGAACGCGTGCTGGTCCATCACCGCCGTCACTTTGCAGGCGCTGACATCATCGCCTACCGCCGGAATCACACCCGCCTTGTAACGCAACAACGGCACTGGCAAACCGGCGTCGTACGCCACGTCGCGCTTACCGAGGGCGATCACCGCAAAGCCCGGTTCCGGCAAGGACTGCACGTGCGCCCAGACTTCCAGCGCCGGGCGCAGGCCTTCGTGCAAATCGCTGCGACGGTCGAGCACGCAGCATTGCGCTTCTTTGTAGATCCCATGGTCGTGGGCCACGTAACTGCCGGGGCGCAACACGCTGAGGAAGCGGCCACTGGCGTTCTGGGCTTCGAAGGATTCGGCGATCAGGTCGTACCAGGCCGAGCCCGAAGCGGTGATGATCGGCTTGGGAATCGCGAACGCCCCGCTGTCCTGCAACTGCACCGCCAGACGCACCAACGAAGCGGCGAACTCACGGATGCCACTGACCGCGTGATCACCGTGAATCACGCCTTCGTACCCTTCGATACCGGTCAACGCCAGCGCCGGTTGCGCAGCGATGGCCTGGGCCAGCGCCACCACTTCGGCCTCGGTGCGGCAACCGCAGCGACCGCCGACCACACCGTACTCGATCATCACGTTCAAGCGCACGCCACGGGAAGCGAAGTACGCACCGAGGTCGGCGACGTTGTCCGGGTGATCGACCATGCAATGGAAGTCGAAGGTCGGGTCCGCCAGCAGATCAGCGATCAATGCCATGTTCGGTGTGCCGACCAGTTGGTTGGCCATCAACACGCGGCGCACGCCATGCGCATAGGCCGCGCGGGTCTGGGTGGCGCTGGCCAGTGTGATGCCCCAAGCGCCAGCGTCGAGTTGGCGGCGAAACAGCGCCGGGGTCATGCTGGTTTTGCCATGGGGCGCCAGTTCCGCGCCGCTGTTGCGTACGAACGCTTGCATCCAGCGGATGTTGTGTTCCAGCGCTTCACGGTGCAGCACCAGCGCCGGCAAGCTGACGTCGCGCACCAGATGAGCACCGGTGTGCGCGAAGCCTTTATCTACGGCGGCAGTCGTTTCGGCAGAAGACATGTTCGAACTCCTTACATTCGCGGCCGCAGGCAGCCGCTGTTATTCGTTGATCCGTCGGGCCAGGTTGTTGGCGCTGTCGATCAGTACCCGACGATAGTCGTTGTAATTGTTCTTGGCATCCGCCCGTGGGGCGACGATGCACAGGGTCGCAATGGCCACGCCGTTGGGGTCTTTGACCGGGGCGGCGAAGCAATGGGTGAAGGTGTCAGCGACGCTATCGAAGGAGAAAAACCCGTCGATCCCGGCCTGGCGAATCTCCTGGAGAAACGTTTCCAGCGGCAGGCGTTCGCCGTTGGGCAGGATGAAGTCGTCGTGGTCGATCAGGTCGACGATTTCGTCGTCGCTCAAGTGCGCCAGCAACAGGCGCCCGGACGCGGTCCAGGGAATCGGTGCGTTTTCGCCGATGTCCGAGGAAATGCGGAAATGCCGCTCGCCCTCTTTCATCAACGCCACGGTGTATTTGCGCCCGTTGAGTAGGCACATCTGCGCGGTCTCACGGGTCTGGCTGACGATTTCCTGCAAGGCGTGATCGGCCTCGCGGGTCAGGTCGAAATGGCGCAAGTGCGCCTGCCCGAGGAAGTACAGCTGACGGCCGAGGTAGACGTGACCGTCCTTGCCCACGGGTTCGAGGATGCGGCGTTCGAGCAGCGAGGCCACCAGCTCGTAGACCGTGGATTTCGGGCTGCCGATGCCACTGGCGATTTCGTTCGGGCGCAGGGGCTGGCCGATTTCCTTGAGGAAATCGAGGATATCGAACGCCCGGTCCAGACCACGTGCCCGGCGCTTGATGGTGTCTTCGGTCATGTCATCAGTTCCCATAAAAGTGCCGGGAGTTTAACCAGAGTACGGTGGTGACTGTTAGGGCGCCTTCGCGGGCAAGCCTCGCTCCTACATGAAACCGCATTCCCCTGTAGGAGCGAGGCTTGCCCGCGAAGCAGTCACCGCACATCTCAAGCCTTTTTCTTGTACGCGATGCAGTCAATCTCAACCTTGCAATCAACCATCATGTGCGCCTGCACGCAGGCCCGGGCCGGGGCGTGTTCGGGTTTGAAGTACTCGGAGAAGACCTTGTTGAAACTCGTGAAATCCCGCGGGTCCTCCAGCCACACGCCAGCACGCACCACGTCTTCCAGGCCATAGCCGGCCTCTTCGAGAACCGCGATCAGGTTCTTCATGGTCTGGTGGGTCTGTTCGACGATGCCGCCAGTGATGATCTCGCCGTCCAGCGCCGGCACCTGCCCGGACACGTGCAGCCAGCCATCGGCTTCAACGGCGCGGGCGAAAGGACGAGGCTGACCACCAGCGGCGGTGCTGCCGGTGCCGTAACGAGTAATGCTCATGAGTGTTTCTCCTGCTTGAAAATTCTTTTGAAAAAATCAGAAACGCGTGTTCTTGAGAAATTCCGCCAGTCGCGGCGATTTCGGGTGTTCGAACAATTCTTTCGGCGGCCCCTGCTCTTCGATCCGGCCCTGATTCATGAAGACGATCTTGTCCGAGACTTCGAAGGCAAAACGCATTTCGTGAGTCACCAGCAACATGGTCATGCCTTCATCGGCCAGGCCCTTGATCACGTTCAGCACTTCGCCGACCAGTTCCGGGTCGAGGGCCGAGGTGACTTCGTCGAACAGCATCAGGCTCGGGTTCATCGCAATCGCCCGGGCAATCGCCACGCGCTGTTGCTGACCGCCAGACAACTGGCCGGGATAATGATCGCGTCGTTCATACAGGCCGACCCGCTCCAGCCATTTTTCGGCCAGCGCCACGGCTTCATCCTTGTGCAGCTTCTTGACCTTGAGCAGACCGAGGGTGACGTTCTGCAACGCGGTCAGGTGCGGAAACAGGTTGAATTGCTGGAACGCCATGCCGGTCATCGCACGATGGCGGGCGATGACTTTTTCGGCGTGACGCACGCGTTTGCCGTTGACTTCGTCATAACCGATGGATTCGCCGTCGAGCAGGATCTGCCCGCCCTGGAATTCTTCGAGCATGTTTACGCAACGCAGCAGCGTGGTCTTGCCCGAACCGCTGGAGCCGATCAGCGTCACGACATTGCCGCGCTGCATGGTCAGGTCGACGCCCTTGAGCACTTCAAGCTTGCCGTATTGTTTATGCAGGCCGCGAATGTCCAGCAGGGCCTGGCCGTTTGGTGCAGTAGAAGTCTGAGTCATGGCAAAGCCACCCGCTTTTCAATGTGCCGGCCGAGTAATTCGATGGCGTAGTTGATGACGAAAAAGAGGAAACCGGCGAACAGATAAAACTCGAGGGTCATGAAAGTCCGGGCGATGATCTGTTGCGTGCTCAGCAGCAACTCGGCCACGCCGATCACCGACAACAGGGTCGAAGCCTTGACGATCTCGGTGGACGAGTTGACCCACGTCGGCAAGATCTGCCGCAGCGCCTGGGGCAACAGCACGTAACCCAGGGATTGATAAAATGTAAGGCCGATTGCCTTGCTCGCTTCCATCTGCCCGCGCGGCAACGCTTGCAACGCACCGCGCACGATCTCGGCGACGTGGGAACCGCAAAACAGCGTCAGACCCAGGGCACCAGCCTGAAACGCGCTGATCTGCCAGCCCAATGCCGGCGCCATATAGAAGCAGGCCAGCACCAGCACAAACACTGGCGTGCCGCGGATCAAGTCGACGTAAAAACGAAACGGGGCGCGCATCCAGACATTGCCGTAAGTCAGCACCAGACCGGCGACAATGCCGATCAGCGTACCGAGCAAAATCGCCAGCGCCGAACACTGCACGCTGGTCAGAAAGCCTTGCCACAAGACTTCCCGCGCCACCCATAACTCGTGCAACCAACTCGGGGATTCGTACATGGGAGGCTCCTATCGGCGGATCGCCAGACGCTGTTCGAGGTAACGCAGCATCATGGCAATGAGGTAACAGGCCGCAACATAGAGCGCCGTGGTCACCATCCAGGTTTCAATCACCCGATAGCTCTCGACATTGATCTTGCGCGCGTAATAGGTCAGCTCCGGCACCGCAATCGCGGCCGCCAGCGAGGTGTCCTTGAACAGCGAAATGAAGTTGTTCGACAACGCCGGCAGCACGTTGCGCAGCATCACCGGCACGGTGACGTAGGCCTTGACCTGCCACTCGCCGAGGCCAATCGCCAGCCCGGCTTCGCGCTGCCCTTTGGGAATGCTCAACAGCCCACCACGAAACACTTCGGTCAGGTACGCCCCGGCATACAGCGACAGGGTGATGATGAACGAAGGAATCTTGTCCAGACGAATGCCCAGGCTCGGCAAGGCGAAGTAGATCAACAGAATCAACACCAGAATCGGCGTGTTACGGATCACCGTCACGTACACCGACGCCAGCACCCGCAATGCGCGATGCTTCGACAACAAAGCAAACGCCATCATCAGGCCGATCACGCAACCGATGGCGATCGACACCAGCGCCAGCTCCAGGCCCAGACCGAGCCCCGCCAGCAAACTGGGGAAATCGCGCCACACGGCGGCAAAGTTCAACTGATAGTTCATGGTCAGCAGTACCTTGAATGGGGCGCTATCACAGCCGCCCCGCTCATTTTAAAAATGGAAACGTCGCGAGCGAAGGAAAGACAAGGCGAAAACAGGCGAGAAAGCGGAGTTGGCTTTAGCCAATGAGCATTTCGAGTCTGTTTTCAACGCAGTATTTCTGCGCGCAGTAGTTTTCATTTGAATTCGACGGGGAAACCGATGGCTGGGGTGGGCAGATCGACACCGAACCATTGTTTGAAGGATGCCGCGTATGCCGGGAACTCAACGCCGGTCATGGCCTCATGCAGCGCGGTGTTAACGAAGTTCAGCCAATCCTGATCACCACGTTTGACGGCGCAGGCGTAGGTTTGCGGGCTCCAGGCGTAAGTCGGGCTGCGATAGCGGCCAGGGTTTTGCACCATCAGGTATTTGACCGAGGACTGATCGGTGGCAGCGGCATCCGCACGGCCGGAGTTCACGGCCTGGTACATCAAGTCGACGCTGTCGTACTGATCGACCTTGGCTTTTGGCAGCGCCTGGTGCACCAGCTCTTCGGCGTACACGTTCTGCAACACGGCCACGGTCACGCTTTCGCCAGCGGCTTTCAGGTCTTCGATTTCCTTGTACTTGCTGTTGGCGGGTAACAGCAGGCCGACGCCTTCGCGATAGTACGGCAGGGTGAACGCCACTTGCTGCGCGCGGCTGGCGGTGACGGTGATGAACTGGCAACTGATATCGACCTTGTCCGTCAGCAGGTTCGGAATCCGCGCATCGGAGGACTGCACCACGTACTCGACCTTGCTCGGATCATTGAACAAGCCTTTGGCGATCATGTGCCCGATGTCGATATCAAAACCCTGCAACTTGCCGTCCGCTCCCTGGAAATGCCACGGCGCGTTGGTACTGCCGGTCCCCACGATCAATTTGCCACGGGCCAGCACGCTATCGAGCTTGCTGTCCGCCGCCTGGGCAACACCCATGGCAGCAGCCGAAGCCGCGAGGATAAAAACACACGCTTTGAACAAGGAAGGTCGGCGATGCATGGCAAGCACTCCAGAGTGTTGTGTATTCCGTTATACCGGATATAGGTGTGTAACAACGGAATAGACAGCAGAAAGTGTGCCATAGGATGTGAAGCCTATGTTGGGAAGATTGAAAAGTGTTTTGAATCAGAGGGATGCGTGATGGGTGGGGAAACGCGTTACCGAACGTACTGAATAAGGGAGCGCTACCGTTGGCTACAGAGGGCGGGTAGTTGCACCACATTCGAAGCAAGGCGATTCAAAATGTGGCACAGGACAATCCGCAAGGACGGGCCTGTGACACCTGTAATTTCTGACAGTAGACCCACCTTCCGCCCTCCTTTAACGTCAACGAGCCTTCGATGATCGTTGTAAAAAGGAGATTTCAATGAGCTCGACCACCACCCCCACGGCGTTGGCCCCGACCTACCGCAAAGCCTTGCAAACCTGGCGCCCGGTGATTCTGTACTTCGGTAATCAACACTGCCCCGCTTGTGAAGAGGCCGGGCCGGTTTTTCGTGAGATTGCCGAGACGTATCGGCATCGGGCGGACATTTATATGTTGAACACCACCGAGTCGCCCCGGCATCCGAATGTCACCGGGACGCCGACAGTGCTGTTTTACAAGGATGGGAAATTGCTGAAGAAGCTTAAGGGGATTGGGACTGCGCAAACGCTGGTGGCGGATTTCGTGACGCATATCGGCAAGGTGAAGCCACGTTATGCGCCTCGAAAACCGAGACATGATTTGGGCTGGTTGCGGCGGACGTTGCGGGGGCTGTGTACGGTGGCTCGGGCGCGTTAGGTGGGCAGGGTTTGAGTGATTGGTCGCCTGGTAGATCGCCTTCGCGAGCAAGCCCGCTCCCACATGGGATCGGTGGCGTACACAAATAATGTGCTCGCCGCGGATCCAGTGTGGGAGCGGGCTTGCTCGCGAAGAGGCCCTCAAACCCAAGGCAAAATTACCCGCTGATACGTACCAACAACACCCGCACCACCCGCCGCTCTTCAACCGCCATCACCGTCATGCTCCAGCCATCCCGTTCATGCCGGTCGCCGATCATCGGCAACCGATCCAACACACTCATCACCAACCCGGCCAAAGTCTGGTAATCGTCGGTAGGTTCAGCACCGAACCCCGTCAACTGCCGCACCCGCGCCAGGCTCAATGCGCCGCTGACCACGAACCCGCCCTGCTCTTCAACCACATCCGGGCCTTCGATCTCGCTGGCATCCGGCAGTTCGCCGGCAATCGACTCGAGAATGTCAGTCATGGTCAGCACGCCGACGAAGTCACCGAATTCATTGACCACGAAGGCGATGTGAGTCGAGGCTTGGCGCATTTGCTCCAGAGCATTGAGGATCGAGTAGCTGTCCAGCAAGTTGATCGTCTGGCGCGCCAGGTCTTCAAGTTCCGGGTTGTTGCCGGCCAGGTACTCTTTCAGCAGTTCCTTTTTATGCACGAAGCCCAAGGGTTCATCCACCAAGCCATCGCGAATCAGAGGCAAACGCGAGTAGGAAGAGTGCATCAGGCGTGTACGAATGGTCTCGGCATCGTCGGCCAGATCGATGTGATCGACGTCAGCCCGCACCGTCATCAGTGTACGAATCGGCCGCTCGGCCAGTTGCAGCACGCCACTGATCATCACCCGCTCACGGCGGTCAAACAGAGCTTCACTCGGCGCCTCGCCGTTATCCAACAGGTCGGCAATCTCTTCGCCGACCTCTTCCACCGCCAACCGGCGACCACCGAGCAAACGCATCACCGCATGCGCCGTGCGTTCGCGCATCGGCCGCAAGCCCTGCATGGAGCGCTTGCGCCGGGCACGGGCGATCTGGTTGAACACCTCGATCAGGATCGAGAAACCGATGGCCGCGTACAGGTAACCCTTGGGAATGTGGAACCCCAGGCCCTCGGCGGTCAGGGCGAAACCGATCATCATCAGGAAGCCCAGGCACAGCATGATCACGGTCGGGTGTTCGTTGACGAAGCGGGTCAACGGCTTGCTCGCGACGATCATCAGGCCGATGGAAATGATCACCGCGATCATCATCACTGCCAGCTCATCGACCATGCCCACGGCGGTAATCACCGCGTCCAGGGAAAACACTGCGTCGAGCACCACGATCTGCGCCACGATCGGCCAGAACATCGCATAAACAGCATTGCTCGCCCGTTGGCCGACATGCCCTTCAAGGCGTTCATGCAGTTCCATGGTGGCCTTGAACAAGAGGAACACACCGCCGAACAGCATGATCAAGTCACGCCCGGAGAAGCTTTTGTCGAATACCTCGAACAGCGGCTGTGTCAAGGTCACCAGCCAGGAAATACTCGCCAGCAAGCCAAGCCGCATCAGCAACGCCAGGGACAAACCGATGATCCGCGCACGGTCGCGCTGATGCGGCGGCAACTTGTCCGCCAGGATCGCGATAAACACCAGGTTGTCGATGCCCAGCACCAGCTCCAGCACGATCAACGTCAACAAGCCCAGCCAGGCGGTGGGGTCAGCTATCCATTCCATAAAAAAGTCTCGATCTGTTCAGCGAATTCAGAATGCCGGGCACGGCAAGGTGCGGCGCGAGTGCCGTGGGGTTGTAGATACAGAAATAGACAGAGGTCGGAAAACCGGGTGTTTGAGGTGCGTCAGAATTGCGCAGATGCGCGAGATGAAGGGCTGACTGGGAGGCTCCGAGAGGGTGTTCATGTAAGTCCTGAAAGGAAAAAGGACTTGGAGCGTACAGGCGAAAGAGATAATTCCTACAGAGGTAAATCATTACAAAATCTGTGTAACGTGATGTTCGAACCGTTGCTGAACACAGTTTTCGGAGATCGCGAGCCAGCGCGCGGCAGCAGGCAGCCCGTTAAAACGTGATGAGCCACCCACATCGTGCCAGACTCGTGCCGGTCACTTTCGCAATCAAATCTGGTCAAGCACCTTCCAGGTCTTGGGCCCCACGATACCGTCGGGAACCAGCCCATGGGTACGCTGTAATTCACGCAAGGCTGCTTCAGTCTGAGGTCCGAAATAACCATCAGCCGCTATCGCGCACTTGCTTTGAATCTGCCTGACAAGGTCGCCGATAGCGCCTCGTCGCAAAGTCGGTCGAGCCATTGCCAAACCATCTTGTGGAGCTGTTTCAACGGCGGGAATCAATGTCGGCATAGGCGTGACCCCGTTCATGATCGCGGAAACCGCGCTACGAAACGCCGCCATGTCCAGCGTCGGGTCCGACTTGCGGTGTGGGGCGTATTCTTTGTGTCCGGCGCAGAAGTCAGCACTGCGCCCGACCTGCTTCAAAATGGCCGCCACACCTCGCTGATAACTGTCGACCTGAACCGCAGGCCAGTTTGCATCGTCCGACAGACCGGTGTTTTCAGCTTCGATACCGATAAAGTTCGTATTGCCGGTGGTGATGCCTTTCCACTCGCCTTTTCCGGCGTGATTGCATCGCCCGGCCGCAATAACGTAGAACGTCCCGTCCCGACCCAACCCCAATTGCGAAAGAGGCCCGGGCAAGTCATTGCGACCGTTGATGAGCGTTGCCAACGTCGGCATGTTGCCGCGCCGGGCTCCCGCAGTGTGATGACAAATGACGCCATCAATGCCGCCCATCTCACCCCGTCCGCGATCACGCCAACCATCCACCAATGCCACTTTCAAGCCAGCGCTTTGCAGTACGTCCGGTAACCAGATCAATGAATAACTCATGATGCAACGCCTCCCATGGAAGGTGGAAGGTCCTCGTCGTGGGTGCTTGAAAGGCACTGGCCATCGCAACCGTCCAGTTCATCGTGACCATCGTCGTTAATCGCTGTGGTCGTGGCCGGCAAAACCGCCGGCGCCTCCACGATGCTCAAGCGCAGCGGCGCTGAAAGTCCTCCGCCGGGAGCCGGATTGAAGACCGTGAGCAGCAATTCGCCTTGTTTTGCCAGCTCATCAGCGAGAAGGCACACGGACAGTTGTGTCGCGTCGATATAGTCTGTCCGCCGATTGTTGCCGTTGACCTTTATCACCGAACCCTTGATGAAGCCCGTCCCTTTAAGGACGACAACGGTGTCGCCAGACTTCGATATCACCTGGGCAGGTGTGATCGAAGACAAGCCCGGAACCGGGCTCTCCAGATCATCCTTACGCTTGGCATCTCCACCGCCAACTGAAGTCTTGAACAACGTATCAAACACTTCACTGAGTTTGTCCGTCGCCTGTTTTGAGAACATTCCCGCCATACTGGCCAGTGCCGCCACACCGTAGAAATTTACATTGCCTGCATCACTGCTGGTCGTCAGCAGACCGGCTCTAAGCGTCATATAAAGAATGATCGCCAGCGCCATTCCGATAAAGGGCTTGAGTATGTACCACCACATCCAGTTGGACGTGAGCTTTTCGTTACCCACGAAGTCACCAAACGAGGTAGCCGTATGAACAAAACTGCCAAGGCCTCCCGCCGCCATGACCAACATGATTAATCGCGCTTCAACAGGCACTGAAAAACAGGTCTTGAACACAAAGCATATGTCTTGGGCGGCCGCATCGACGCCCGAGGTCGGGACATGCGCTGGCCATAACACCACCAGCATATACGAGAGCACCAGGGCAAACACGATCAACCCTAACCCCAGCGCCTTGACTTGCAACCCGGAGGGCCTTCTGGACTTGCGCGTTGCATCATCTACATTGGGTTGATCCGCCGCATTCAGAACATTGGTTTCATCATTTCCTCGAGCCATGAGAACTCCCGGCGATAATGCCAAGTAAGTTTTAGTCATCGACGCATACGAGAAAGCGAAAAGTTGGTTAAGGTCTCTTTACCCGTTACACAACCGGACCTACTTGTCCTTCGTTACACTTAACATAGCCCGTAATTAATTCCGCGCAAACTGCAACCCAACACTAAAAACAACTCAATATCCGATTACCCAAACTCAACTGTTTCAGCAATAAAACAAAGCAACTCACAAAACTTACAGCAGTGCTTAACGCGCAAAAAAAGTGTTAAGCAAGACATACAGTGTTGTAACAAAAACCGACACATCATAAAAAATTTGAGACAACTACTTCCCCGGCCATTTTTGTTTTACCCGTTCGATATACCTCTCCACGGCTCGCGATTTTTCAAACCGCCGATAAATCAGCGACAACCACGAACTCGCCGCACACGCCTCGATCTCCCGATACACCACCCCGGGCAACCCGACATGCCCGACCACCGACTCCGGCACCACCGCCACGCCCTGCCCCAGCGACACCAAGGCAATCAGCGCGACCAATCCGCCCGGCTGCGCCCCCAGTTTCGGCGCAAATCCGCCCTGGGCCGCGACCTGCAAAGTGCCGTTGATTTGCTCCGGCAGGACAAAGGTCTCGTTTTGCAAATGCGCCGGGCTGATCTGCGGCAAGCGGCACAGCCAGGATTCGCTCGACACGGCGAGCACAAAACCCTCCGCATCGAGCCGAATCGCCTCCAGCCCTTCGGGCAAGGTCATGGGTGAACGGACATAACCGATATCGAAACGTCCCTCGATCACCAGGCCCGGCAACGCCGCCATCGGACTTTCCCGCACATTCAGGCTGACGTCCGGGCACTCGCGGTTAAAGGCTTGCACCTGTTTTTGCAAAAGCCCCGAGTACACCGCCGAGGCCACGTAACCGAGTTCGATATGGCCGATATCGCCACGTCCGGCACGTTGCGCATTGCGCTGGGCGAATTCGAACTGGCGCACCGTGGCCTCGGCCTCGATCACCAACGCGGCGCCGGCTTCGGTCAGGCTGACTTCCCGTTGCTGGCGCAGGAACAATCGCGTGCCGAGTTCTGTTTCCATGTCTTGGATCTGCCGGCTCAAAGTCGGCGGCGCGATGCCCAGTTGTTCGGCGGCGCGGGTGAAATTGCGCTGCCGGGCAACAGCCAGAAAGTAGCGGAAATGGCGTATGTCCATCGCAGGATTAGCTCAAAGGTAATGAAGTCTCGACTGGCAGCTAACAAAGCCTGATCGTCACCGGGATAAGCTTTCGCTGCACCCACAGTAGAGAGCCGAAACCATGTCCGTCAAACACCTTACTCAAAAGGCAATCTCCTTATGAATCGGGTCAGCCCACGCCTGACACTGCTGACCGCCTCCGGGGTGTGTTCGCTGATTGTCCTCGACACCAATATCGTCGCCGTCACCCTGCCTACCATCGCCCGGGACCTGGGAGCCAATTTTGCCGACATCGAGTGGGTGGTCAGCGCCTACATGCTGGCGTTCGCCGCGTTGTTGCTGCCAGCGGGCAGCATTGCCGACCGCTTTGGCCGGCAGAAAACCCTGCTCTGGGGGCTGGGGATTTTCATCCTCGCCTCCCTCGGTTGCGGGGCGGCGCCCAATGCGCTGTTTCTCGACATTGCCCGGGCGATCAAGGGTGTTGGCGCCGCGCTGTTGTTGACGTCGGCGCTGGCCTCGATTGGCCATGCCTTTCACGACGAGGTGGAGCGAGCCAAAGCCTGGGCGTTCTGGGGCGCGTGCATGGGCGTGGCGATGACGGCCGCGCCGACGCTGGGCGGGCTGATCACCGAGTACATCGGCTGGCGCTGGATTTTCTACCTCAACTTGCCAGTCGGTTTGCTGCTGATGGCGATGGTCTGGCGCAACGTGCCGGAATCCCGAGACACTCAATCCGCCCGCCTCGACCCGTGGGGCAGCCTGGCCTTCAGTGCGAGTTTGTTGTGCCTGATCTGGGGCTTGATCGAAGCCAACCGTATCGGCTGGAGCAATCCCCTCACCTACGCCCGACTGATCGGCGGCGCTGTGCTGCTGGGGCTGTTCGTGGTGATCGAGCGGATGCAGCAGCGACCCATGGTTGACCTGCAATTGTTCAAGCATCCGCGCTTTATCGGTGCGCTGCTGGGGATGTTCGCCTATGCCGGTTGTGCCCAGGTGATGATGACGATGCTGCCGTTCTACCTGCAAAACGGCCTGGGGTTTTCGGCAATCGCCTCCGGGTTAGGAATGTTGCCGTTTGCCGTGACGATGCTGATCTGCCCACGCATCGGTGCTCGATTGGCGAGCCGCTTTGCCCCCGCGACCTTGATGGCGGCCGGGCTGACATTGGTCGGCAGCGGCAACCTGCTCAGCGCCTGGGCGGTCAACAGCGGCGGCTACTTGCCCTTCGCCCTGGCGATTGCCGTGACCGGTGCCGGCGCCGGACTGCTGAACGGCGACACACAGAAAAACATCATGGCCTGCGTGCCACGGGACCGCGCCGGCATGGCGTCGGGCATGAGCACCACGATGCGCTTCAGCGCGATCATGCTGGCCATCGGCGTGTATGGCGCGTTGCTGGCCAGTCATACTGAGTTGTTGCTGCGTAACAGCTTGTCGGGGCAATGGCTGGAGCAAACGCGCGGCATCGCCTCGCGGGTGGTGGCCGGGGATATGGCGGCGGCGCTGGGTTTGTTGCCGGACACCGCGCGCAGTGTGGTTGAACCGCTGGCGCGGCAGGCGTTTGTTGGCGGGTTCAGTTTGTTGCTGTTGGTTGCGGGGGGATTGGCGCTGCTGGGTGCGGTGGTGGTGGGTACGTTGATGCGTAATCCGATTCCAACGCCCTCGAAGCACTTGCCGGAAACGGCGCGGGTTTGACGGCATGATTCGATGTTGAATGGGAGGGCCTCTTCGCGAGCAAGCTTCGCTCCTACAGGGGATTTGTAGCGGGCACAGAATTTGTGTTCGACAGGTGATCCCCTGTGGGAGCGAGCCTGCTCGCGAAGAGGCCCTCCATGCAGCGATCAGCGCGGCTGTTTGAACGACGCCATTACCCGTTCGGCATTCGCATCGCAGCCCATGCCTTCGGGTTTCGCCTGGATATCATCGATCACCGCCAGCAGCTTTGCCTTGCTCTGCGCGAGGTGCTGCTGCATTTCTTCGATCTGCTCGACTTTACGCGTCAGGCCCGCCAGCAGCTCGTCGTGTTTGAACTCACCGGTCGCCGCGTCCGGCATCAACAGCTTCAACTCTTCGAGGCTGAAACCGGCCTGCTGCGCGCACTGGATCAGGTACAGCGTCTGCAACACTTGCTCGGGGTAATGTCGGTAACCGTTGGCCCGGCGTTCGACTTTCTGGATCAAGCCCTGAGCCTCGTAAAACCGAATGCGCGACGGATTGAACCCGCTTAACTCCGCCAATTCACCAATCTTCATCTGCGCCTCATTTGCCTGCTTGACATTAAAGTTAACTTTAAGCTTAGCCTCCACGCATTACTGATGAGGAGTCAAGCCATGTCGCCCTTCCAAGCCTTGAATTTGCCCAACGGCCAGACCATCGGCAATCGCATTGCCAAAGCCGCGATGGAAGAAAACCTCGCGGACCGGCAACAGGCGCCTTCCGATGCATTGCTGCGCTTGTATCAAGCCTGGGCCGAGGGCGAAGCCGGGTTGTTGCTGACCGGTAACGTGATGATCGACCGTCGTGCTATGACCGGCCCCGGCGGCGTGGTGCTGGAAGACGAGCAGCATCTGGAACGCTTCCGCCAGTGGGCGACGATTGGCCGGGCTGGTGGCGCGCAGTTCTGGGTGCAGCTCAACCATCCGGGGCGCCAGACCATGGCCAATCTTGGCCAGCAAGCCTGGGCACCTTCGGCGGTAGCGCTGGATCTGGGCGGGTTCTCGAAGATGTTCGCCGAGCCTAAACCGATGTCCGAGAGCGATATCCAGGAGGTGATCCAGCGTTTCGCCACCAGTGCGGCGCTGGCGGAAAAATCCGGCTTCACCGGGGTGCAGATTCACGCGGCCCACGGCTATTTGCTCAGCCAGTTTTTGTCACCGCTGACCAATCGCCGCACCGATCAATGGGGCGGTTCCCTGGAGAATCGTGCTCGCCTGCTCCTGAATGTGGTCAGCGCCGTGCGCAACGCGGTGTCGCCGCAGTTCTGTGTGTCGGTGAAGCTCAACTCTGCGGACTTCCAGCGCGGCGGCTTCGATGCCGACGATGCCCGGCAAGTGATCCAGTGGCTCAACGAACAGCGAATCGACTTGCTGGAATTATCCGGCGGCAGCTACGAAGCTCCTGCGATGCAAGGCGAAGCGCGTGATGGCCGGACCTTGGCGCGAGAAGCCTACTTTCTGGAAATGGCTGGCGAACTGGCCAGTGTGGCGCGCATGCCGGTGATGGTCACCGGCGGTATCCGCCGTCTGGCGATCGTCGAACAAGTCCTCGACAGCGGCATCGCCATGGCCGGGATCGGCACCGCGATGGCGGTTGAACCACAATTGGTCAAACACTGGCGTGAAGGCAAGAACAGCCACCCGCAACTGCCGCCGATCCACTGGAAGCGCAAACCCCTGGCCGCACTGGCGACCATGGCGGTGGTGAAATTCCAGTTGCATCGCCTGAGCCGTGGGCACCAGCCCCGCCCTCAAGTCTCAGCCCTGTGGGCGTTGATCCGCGACCAGATCTACATCGCCCGACGCACCCGCCAGTACAAACAGGCGATGGCCACCTGATGCGGGTAGCCGCCGCCATACCTGCGTTCGCTCGTAGCAGCTGTCGAGGCACGAGGCTGCGTTCGGCTGCGAAGCAGTCGCCAAACCTGAGCACGCGGTCTTCCTGACACACCGCATCGTCTGATTTCACGACTGCTGCGCAGCCGAACGCAGCCTCGTACCTCGACAGCTGCTACAACCCCGACGCAGGCTCGTGCGTTGACAGCTGCAACGAAGCGCGCGTTTGGCGAAGTAAGCGTAAATCGGCGTGAGTCATGGGTGCCGTTGAGTTGTCCTCTTTTAACCCCGAGGACAATTCATCGATTACTGGAGCACCTCATTCATGGCGAAAATCACCATTGCCCAGCAACTGGCAACCACCCTTGAACAGGCCGGCGTGAAACGCATCTGGGGCCTGACCGGCGATAGCCTGAACGGCCTGACCGAAGCCCTGCGCACCATGGACAGCATCGAGTGGATGCACGTGCGTCACGAAGAAGTCGCGGCGTTTGCCGCCGGGGCTGAAGCCGCGGTCACCGGGGAGCTGGCGGTGTGTGCCGGCAGTTGCGGGCCGGGCAACCTGCACTTGATCAACGGGCTGTTCGACTGCCACAAGAATCATGTGCCGGTGCTGGCCATCGCGGCGCAGATTCCTTCGTCGGAAGTCGGCCTCGACTACTTTCAGGAAACCCATCCGCAGGAACTGTTCAAGGAGTGCAGCCACTTTGTCGAACTGGTCAGCAACCCGGCGCAGATGCCGCAAGTACTGCACCGGGCGATGCGCAGCGCGATTCTCAATCGCGGCGTCGCGGTGGTGGTGATTCCCGGTGACGTGGCGTTGCAGGAAGTCGAAGACAACCTCAAGCCGTGGCCGGCTCTGTCGAAGCCGCGCACTCTGCCCGCCCCGCAGGATATGGATCGCCTGGTCGAACTGCTGAGCCAAAGCAAAGCCGTGACCCTGATGTGCGGCGCAGGGACAGCCGGCGCTCACGATCAAGTGGTGGCGCTGGCCGACGCCCTCGGCGCGCCGGTAGTGCATGCGTTGCGCGGCAAGGAACACGTGGAATGGGACAACCCGTTCGACGTCGGCATGACTGGGTTGATCGGCTTCAGCTCTGGCTATCACGCGATGCTCAACTGCGACACCCTGGTGATGCTCGGCACCGACTTCCCGTATCGGCAGTTCTACCCCACCGACGCGACCATTATTCAAATCGACCACAACCCCGAAGCGCTGGGCCGTCGTACCGCGCTGGACCTGGGCATCGCTGCCGACGTCGGCGAAACCCTCGCCGCGCTGCTGCCGCGCCTGCCCTATCGCGGTGACCGGAGCTTTCTCGAATCCTCGCTCAAGCATTACGAGAAAGCGCGCCAAGGCCTCGATGACCTGGCCCAGCCTTCCGCACCGGGCCGGCCGATTCACCCGCAATACCTCACGCGCCTACTCAGCGAGTTAGCGGATGAAGACGCGATCTTCACTGCCGACGTCGGCACGCCAACCGTATGGGCGGCGCGTTATCTGAAAATGAATGGCAAGCGGCGCCTGCTGGGTTCGTTCAACCACGGCTCGATGGCCAACGCCATGCCTCAGGCGATTGGCGCCCAGGCTGCGTTCCCGGATCGGCAGGTGATTTCGTTGTCCGGTGATGGTGGTTTCAGCATGTTGATGGGGGATTTCATCTCTCTGGCGCAGTTGAAGTTGCCGGTAAAAATCATCGTCTACGACAACGCGTCGTTGGGCTTTGTCGCGATGGAAATGAAGTCCAGCGGGTTGCTTGATACCGGCACCGACCTGCACAACCCGGACTTTGCGGCTATGGCGAATGCCATGGGTATTCTGGGGATTCGCGTTGAAGAGTCTGAAGCCCTGGAACCGGCGTTGCGCCGGGCGCTGGCGCATGACGGGCCGGTGTTGGTGGACGTGATCACCGCGACCCAGGAACTGGCGATGCCGCCGACCATCAAGCTGGAACAGGCCAAGGGGTTCAGCCTGTACATGCTCAAGGCTGTGATGAGCGGGCGTGGGGATGAAGTGATTGAATTGGCGCGGACTAACTGGTTTCGCTAACCAGTAAGGACTGAGGCGCCCCATTCGCGAGCAGGCTCGCTCCCACAGAATTTGCGCAAAACCTGTGGGAGCGGGCTTGCTCGCGAAGGCGTCGTGTCAGTCAGCATTTATGTCAACTGACCCACCGCTTTCGCGAGCAAGCCCGCTCCCACAGGGGGAATTCTATCGACCAGAGAATCGCAACCTGGACAACTCCCGCAGATCCCCCGCCACATAATAATCATGGGTCCAGCTGTCATCCGCCGCCAACGGCGAGACCTCTTTCAACGCCAGTTTTTTCGCAAAATACCGAAACCGGTAATGCTCATAAAACCGCAGCAACTCCAACCCATAGCGATCCGCCAAATCCGTATCGCCACGAATGATCAGGTAGTTCTCGTCATTGCCATTACTCGCCGCCGCACTCAGGTTGTGGCTGCCGCTGATAATGGTCGGTGTATCGGTGGTGAAGTCGGTGACGATGGCTTTGGTGTGCACCAGCAGATTGCCCTTCTGCCCTTTCATGTTTTCCTTGAGCCAGCCTTCCAGCCCGGTGTTGAGCAGCGCCGTGGCGGCGAATTCGGCGCTGCGGTCGGCGTGGAAACCGGTGATGCGGCTGACCGTATTTTGCAGGCCGTAGCGCAGGATGTCGTCGTGGGGCTGGCCGAGCAACGCGTTGAGGATGTCGTCGGGCAAGGCGAACGCGGTGACGAACAGGATGTCCTTTTTCGCGCCGTTGATGATCTCGACAAACTCTTGCAGGTCCCCGCGGCCGCTGCGCGGTGAAAATCCGGCGAACAGCGGTTGGGTCGGGTCCATCGGGTTGTTCTTGGTCAGCCAGGTGCGCGTCGCACCGACGTCCGCCGGGTTGGCCCACACCTCCTCGAAAGTCTGCAAGTAACTGGCGCCGACCCGCGCATCGTCCAGCACATGCACCACGTTGGCCTGGCGGTAGACACCGTTGGGCGTGAAGTTGGTGCTGCCGCAAAGCACCGCTTGCGGCCGATGCTCCCCGCCCTCCAGTTTGCTCAGGACGATGAATTTGTCGTGGAAGATGTTGTGGGTGACTCGTCCGCGCTTGTTCGCCGCCGGGATTTTTTCCAGGCTGGCCTCGTTCATCGTGGTGTCTTCATCGTTCGGTTGCGCGTGATACAGCACCCGCACCTTGACCCCACGGGCGAACGCGGCGTTCACCGCATCGACGATCGACTGCAATTGATACTCGTAGATCGCAATATCCAATGCCCATTGGTCGTCCACGGCACGCTGGATAAACCCCAGCAAGCGTCCGAGCAATCCGTTCTCGAGCCAATTCTGCGCCGCGATCGGCCAGGCTTCGATGGGCAGGTTGCGGTTGACGCTGATCTGCGCATCCAGCTCGGGAAACTTGCGCTGGAACGCCTGGCTCGCCGCCACCGCGCGGTTGAAGATCACGCTCTGGTTGTGCGGCAGGCCGTCGTCGGACGTGATGCTCAGTTCGAGGCATTCACCCAGCTGCGGCGCATCGGGTGTGCCGTAGGCCAGATGGACGCGGTAATGCATGGTCGTCCCCGGATTGACCGCGTAATCGGCCCAGCGAAATTTCTGCAGCGGCGCGATATCGCTTGGGGTGGCGTGGTATTGCGGGAATGTATGGACCTTGCCGGGGAAGCTCAGGCTGTTGAACAGGAACAGCCAGGGTTTGTTGCCTGACTGTTTCTCGATGGCAAACCCGAGCAAGCCTTTGCGGCGAGGTTCGGCCAAGTCCATGGCCAACAGCACGCCGTTGGTGCCGGCGTAGGCTTTGACGCGGAAATCGTCCTGAAGGTTAGCGGCTAGAACGCGCATGGTTCACTCCTGTGAAGATCAAAAGATCGCAGCCTTCGGCAGCTCCTACAGGTCAGGCGTACGCAACAATCAATGTAGGAGCTGCCGAAGGCTGCGATCTTTTCGGCCCGCTACACATCATCGATATGCCGGTACTCTGCCTGTAACTCGCTAGCCAACACCTTAGCCCGTCCCAGCCGAATCGGCCCGCGCTCGATATCAATCAGCAGCCCCGGACACGCCAGCACCGGCAACCCCGGCCATGCCTTCAAGCGCCCATCGGTCACCAGCAACAAACGCTGCTGTTCCGCCGGAAAGCGCTTCTGCCGAGCGGCCAGCCACTGCCCAGCTTCATTCAGCGCCGCGAGCATCGGCGTGCCGCCGCCAGCGCCCAAACCATCCAGCCAGGTGCGCAAACCGCTGGACGCCTTCAAACCTTGGACCTGCCACTTCGGCGCATTGCCGCTAGCGGTCAACAGTGCCAGCCGCGCACGTTGGCGGTAGGCGTCATCGAACAGTTGCGCCAATAAACCCTTGGCATCGCTCAATGCCTGATGGCGTCGGGTCGAGGCCGACGCATCGACGATCACCAGCCATAGTTCGTGGGCCGAACGGGTGCGCAGATGAAACAGCAAGTCTTCATGCTTACGCGGACGCCCGTTGAGCAAGGTGCCCGGCCAGTTGATCGAGCCTTGCGGGGCTGCGCGACGTTTACCTTGGCGGCCATTGTCCAGCCGTCCGGCGCGGGGTCTGGCATTCGCCCCCGCGTCAGATCGAGGGCGAATGCCTAGGGCTTTTTTGGCCAGCTCGGCACGTCACGTCGGGCGCCGACCGGCAGCGCCTGTGCGGGCATTTCACCCCACTGGCCCTGGCCTTCGCTTGGGTTGGAGTTATCGGCGGTCGGTGACTGTGGCGTTTGTTGCGGTGGCGCGTGAGGATGTTCGCGACGCCGATGGCGCAAGGCAAACTCGGCGACCGCATCGATATCTTCCTCGCTAATTGCGCTTGCCCCGCGCCAGGCCGCGTGGGCACGAGCGGCGCGCAGCCAGACCAGGTCGGCGCGCAGGCCATCCACACCGGCAGCAAAGCAGCGCTCGGTGATGTGTGCGAGTGCGGCGTCGTCCAGCGGAATGTTCGCCAAGGCATTGCGCGCCTGCTGGCAACGTTCGCGCAGTGCGTGTTGCTGACTTTCCCATTCGGCGCAGAAGCCTTGAGGATCACTGTCGAAATCCAGGCGCCGACGGATGATCTGACCACGCTCGGCGGGCGCAGTGTGGCCGCTGAGGGCAACGTTCAGGCCGAAGCGATCGAGCAGTTGCGGGCGCAGTTCGCCTTCTTCCGGGTTCATGGTGCCGATCAGCACGAACTTCGCCGAATGCCGATGGGAAATACCGTCGCGCTCGATCAGGTTGGTGCCGCTGGCGGCCACGTCAAGCAGCAGGTCGACGAGGTGATCGGGCAGCAAGTTGACTTCATCGACGTACAAAACACCGCCATCAGCCTTGGCCAGCACGCCCGGGGAGAACTGCGCGCGACCGTCACTCAGGGCGGCGTCGAGGTCGAGGGTGCCGACCAGACGTTCTTCGGTGGCGCCCAGGGGCAAGGTGACGAATTGGCCGCTGGCGAGCAGGTCCGCAAGGCCACGGGCCAGGGTGGATTTGGCCATGCCGCGCGGGCCTTCGATCAGCACGCCGCCGATTTTCGGGTCGATGGCGGTCAGGTACAGGGCTAGCTTCAAGTCATCGGCGCCGACCACGGCGGAGAGGGGGAAATGCGGGGTGTCGGTCATCGTTGATACTCGGTCATGGTCGGGGTAAATACATGTTCCCTTGTGGGAGCGAGCCTGCTAGCGAAAGCGGACTGTCAGTCAACGATGATGTTGATTGTGCTGCCCTCTTCGCGAGCAGGCTCGCTCCCACAGGGGTTCAGTGTGTTAGCTGTCTTCTTCTATATCCAGCAACAGGTTTTCCAACGCCTCGCGATACTCACCCGGCTCCTTCCACATCCCCCGCTGCTGCGCCTCAAGCATCCGCTCAGTCATATCACGCAAGGCATGAGGATTGTGCTCGCGGACAAACTCCCGAGTCGCCGGATCCAGCAAATACGCGTCCGCCAGCAACGCGTACTGGTGATCGTCGATCAACTGCGTGGTCGCATCAAACGCAAACAAATTATCAACCGTCGCCGCCAGTTCAAACGCACCTTTATAGCCGTGCCGTTTCACCCCGTCGATCCACTTCGGATTCGCCGCCCGGGAACGGATCACCCGGTTCAGCTCTTCCTTCAACGTGCGGATTTTCGGCAAGTCGGGCTGGCTATGGTCGCCGTGATAACTGGCCGCTGCTTCGCCGCTGAGGCTTTCCACCGCCGCGAGCATACCGCCCTGGAATTGGTAGTAATCGTTGGAATCGAGCAAGTCATGCTCGCGGTTGTCCTGGTTCTGCAGCACCGCTTGCACCTGGCTCAGGCGCTGGGCGAATTGTTCTTTCGCGGCCGTTCCTTCATCGGAACCGCCATAGGCGTAACCGCCCCAGTTCAGATACACCTCGGCCAGATCATCGCGGCTTTGCCACAGGCGACCGTCGATGGCGCCCTGCACACCCGCGCCATAGGCACCGGGCTTGGCCCCGAAAATCCGCCAACCGGCCTGACGTCGCGCCGATTCTTCATCCAGACCAGAGGCCAGCAAGACTTCACGCTCGGCGCGAACCTTGGCGGCCAGTGGATTGAGATCATCCGGTTCATCCAGTTCGGCGACCGCTTGTACCGCTGCGTCAAACAACCGAATCAGATTGGCAAACGCATCGCGGAAGAATCCGGAGACGCGCAAGGTCACGTCCACTCGCGGACGGTCGAGCAAACTGATCGGCAGGATTTCAAAATCATCAACGCGCTGACTGCCGGTGGCCCACACCGGGCGTACGCCCATCAATGCCATGGCCTGGGCGATGTCGTCGCCGCCGGTGCGCATGGTCGCTGTGCCCCATACGGACAGGCCGAGCTGGCGCAAGTGGTCGCCATGGTCCTGCAAGTGCCGCTCAAGAATCAGGTTGGCCGACTGGAAACCGATGCGCCATGCGGTGGTTGTCGGCAGGTTGCGCACGTCCACCGAATAGAAATTGCGCCCGGTGGGCAGCACATCGAGGCGACCACGACTGGGTGCACCGCTCGGACCGGCGGGGACGAAACGACCGCTGAGGGCGTCGAGCAGGCCACGCATTTCTGCGGGGCCGCAGGCGTCAAGGCGTGGAGCGACGACTTCGCGCAGGTTGTCGAGGATGGCATGCACTTCGCCCCAACTCGCCTCCTGTGGGAGCGAGCCTGCTCGCGAAGGCGGTGGATCAGTCACCGTCGATGTTGAGTGATCGATCGATTCGCGAGCAGGCTCGCTCCCACAGGGATCGGGGTTGCCTAAGGCCCGCGAGATCAGCTGTGCGGCAAACAACTCAAGCCGCTCGCGGGTATCCCCGGCCGTGCGCCAAGCTTCATCGCTGATCGATTGCAGCTCATCGGGACGCGGCCCAACCCAAGGTTCAGCCAACTCACAATCCAACGGATCAAACCCCAGCGCAAACGCCTTGGCCAACGCCCGCAGCAAACTCGACTGCGCGCCCCGCCCATCACCCCGAGGAATCCGCAACAACGCCAGCAACGTATCAATGCGCAAGCGCCCGGTCGGCGACTCGCCAAAGATATGCAGGCCATCGCGAATCTGCGATTCCTTCAAATCACACAGATACGTGTCCAGGCGCGGCAGCCAGATCGCCGCATCCGCATCGCTGTCGAGCTTCTCGTCCAGTTGCAGTTCGCGGTCGATGTGGGTGTCGCGCACCAGTTGCAGGATGTCGCGCTGCAACTCCCGGGCGCGGCGTGGATCAAGCAGTAGTGCTTCGTAATATTCGTCCGCCAACAGCTCAAGGTTGCGCAGCGGGCCGTAGGTTTCGGCGCGGGTCAGCGGCGGCATCAGGTGGTCGATGATCACCGCTTGGGTGCGGCGCTTGGCCTGGGCGCCCTCGCCCGGATCGTTGACGATAAACGGATAGATGTTCGGCAGCGGCCCGAGCAACGCGTCCGGCCAGCAGTTTTCCGACAGCCCGACGCCCTTGCCCGGCAGCCATTCCAGATTGCCGTGCTTACCGACGTGGATCACGCCGTGGGCGCCGTAGGTGTTGCGCAGCCAGAAGTAGAACGCCAGATAGCCGTGAGGCGGCACCAGATCGGGATCGTGATACACCGCGCTTGGATCGACCTGATAACCCCGGGCCGGTTGAATGCCGACGAAGGTCAGGCCGAAGCGCAGCCCCGCAATCATCATCCGTGCGCCCCGGAACATCGGATCGTTTTGCGGCGGGCCCCAACGTTCCAGCACCGCTTGGCGATTGGCTTCCGGTAGCGCATCGAACATCAGCAAATAGTCGTCCAACGCCAGGCTTTGCATGCACGGGCGCTGGTCGAGGCTGTCGAGGTCATTGCTGACGCCGCCGAGCAGTTGCTGGATCAACGCGGTGCCGCTCTCCGGCAACTCGGCCGGCAGCGGATAGCCTTCTTTATACAGCGCCCGCAGGATATTCAGCGCCGCCGCCGGCGTATCGAGGCCGACACCGTTACCGATGCGACCATCGCGGGTCGGGTAGTTGGCGAGGATCAGCGCGATGCGTTTTTCGCCATTGGGCACCCGCGCCAGATCGATCCAGCGCCGCGCCAGTTCGGCGACGAAATCCATGCGTTCCGGTTGCGGCCGATAGCAGACCACGTCGGACTGACTGCGCTCACTGCGCCAGGCCAGATCCTTGAAGCTGATCGGCCGGCTGATGATCCGCCCGTCGAGCTCCGGCAACGCAATGTGCATCGCCAGATCCCGTGGGCCAAGGCCCTGTTCGCTGGCGCGCCAGCCGGGTTCATTGTCCTGGGCGCAAATCGCCTGAATCACCGGGATATTGCGGCGAAACGGTCGCAAGTGCGGCGCTTCGGGGCTGGATTGGGCGAAACCGGTGGTGTTGAGAATCACCGACGCTTCGACGACATCCAGCAAGTCCTCAACCACCGTCAGGCAGCCGGGCTCTTTCAAACTGGCCAGCGCAATCGGCAACGGGTTCAGCCCGGCTGCTTGCAAACGCTGGCAGAAAACATCAATGAAAGCGGTGTTCGCAGCCTGCAAATGCGAGCGGTAAAACAGCACCGCCGCCACCGGTTGATCGGCCTGCCAATCGGCTTGCCAATCACTCAGTTCAGCGGGGCTTTTTTGCGGATGGTAGATCGCGGTGCGCGGCAGGGTTTGTGGCTCGGCCCAGGCGTAATCGCGATCCAGCCAGCGATTGGCCAGGCAACGGAAAAAATCCAGCGCATTGCCCATGCCGCCCTGACGCAAAAACTGCCAGAGCCGGTCGCGGTCTTCCGCGCCGACGGTGCTCAGGTCGCTGAGTTCCGGGTCTGGGCGGTCATCGCCGGGCACCAGGATCAGTTGCACGCCGCGTTCGGACAGTTCGACCAGCCGCTCGACGCCGTAACGCCAATAGGCGATGCCGCCATGCAGCGAGATCAGAATCACCTTGGCGTGGCGCAGCACTTCATCGACATACAAGTCCACCGACGCATGGTTCTGCACCTGCATCGGGTTGGCCAGGCGTACGCTCGGGTAGTCGTCGGGCAATTGCTGCGCGGCTTCGGCGAGCAGCGCCAGGCTGGAATCGCCGCTGCACAGGATCACCAGTTCGGCGGGGGTTTGTCCAAGGTCGGCAATGTTGTCATCCGACACGAAACCGCCGGGCTGGGTCCTGAGCAGGTGCATGGCTTAAACGCTGAGCGCAGCGCGCAGTTGCGCTTCGAGTTGAGCAGCGTCCAGCTCCTGGCCGATCAGCACCAGACGCGTGGTGCGCGCTTCATCGGCGCCCCACTGACGGTCGAAATGCTTGTCGAAACGCGTGCCCACGCCCTGGATCAGCAGGCGCATCGGTTTGTTCGGGATCGCTGCGAAACCCTTGACCCGCAGGATGCCGTGCTTGACCACCAGTTGGGTCAGCGCGTCCATCAGCAGGCTTTCGTCGGCTTGTGGCAGCTCGATGGAGATCGAATCGAAAGCGTCATGATCGTGATCGTCTTCACCTTCGTGGTGGTGATCGTGATGGCTGTGACGGCTGTCGATGTGTTCTTCGGAACCGGCGCCGAGGCCGATCAGCACGTCGAGTGGCACACGACCGCTGCTGGCTTCGATGACTTTTACCGCTGGTGGCAGTTCTTCGGCGACTTCCAGGCGCACGCGGGCCAGGTCTTCCGGGCTGATCAGATCGGCCTTGTTGAGGATGACGAGGTCGGCGCTGGCCAGTTGGTCGGCGAACAATTCGTGCAGCGGCGATTCGTGGTCCAGGTTCGGGTCGAGTTTACGCTGGGCGTCGACCTGGTCCGGGAACGCGGCGAAGGTGCCAGCGGCTACGGCCGGGCTGTCGACCACGGTGATCACCGCGTCAACCGTGCAGGCGCTGCGGATTTCCGGCCACTGGAAGGCTTGCACCAGTGGTTTTGGCAGGGCCAGGCCCGAGGTTTCGATCAGGATGTGGTCGAGGTCGCCACGACGCGCCACCAGTTCGCGCATCACCGGGAAGAATTCTTCCTGGACCGTGCAGCACAGGCAGCCGTTGGCCAGTTCGTAGACGCGGCCGTTGGCTTCTTCTTCGGTGCAGCCGATGGAGCACTGCTTGAGGATGTCGCCGTCAATGCCCAGCTCGCCGAATTCGTTGACGATCACCGCGATGCGGCGACCCTGGGCGTTGTCGAGCATGTGCCGCAGCAAGGTGGTTTTGCCCGAGCCGAGGAAGCCGGTAACGATGGTGACGGGGAGTTTGGCCAGTGTTTTCATCGGATGCCCTTTGGCAAGGTGGCGGGCATACGGGACGACGACCGCAGCGATAAAGGCGCGGAAGATTTCGCCACCGGATCACCCCGCCCGGTTGTAGTGAGAATTCGTTTCGAGGCAGGTCTCCTGGCTGACGGTGTGCCGGTCGTTGGACTGGCGTTGGCTGCGCCTTCCCGCGAACCCTTTGGAGGGGTTTGCAGTGGCGTGGCAGCGAACATCACCGTTCACAGTTGCGGGGGCAGCCGCGGCATCGACCGCGTTCCCTTCTTAGCTTCGGCAAACGCCGAAGAACCTCGAAAGCGCAAGGCTACGCATGGTGTGGGGGCGGGTCAATCATTGCGCGGTACGCGCTCCCCTGTAGGAGCTGCCGAAGGCTGCGATCTTTTGACGTTGCTTTAAAAACAAGATCAAAAGATCGCAGCCTTCGGCAGCTCCTACAGGGGCTCCGTCAACCTTCGCGCCGTATTGAGAACCCATGCCAATTGACTCCCCCGCCCCGCCCATGCTCTCCTGTACGCCTTGTTACGGGTGCCCTTCACAGGGTGAAACGGGAAACCGGTGAATCATGTGCTTTACTCTAAAGCCATGTCAGTCCGGTGCTGCCCCCGCAACGGTAAGCGAGCGAAGAATCAGATCCACTGTGCCGGCAGTTCGGCATGGGAAGGTGATTCTTGCAGGTTTCGGCGCAAGCCTTGACCCCTCGTGAGCCCGGAGACCGGCCCGCAACACAAAGTGACCAGTACGATCACTGAATAACAAACCCGCGGTGGGCGGGCGCTGTTTGAACCTCTGCGCACACGCTCGCAGGGGTTTGCATGCGCTCAATTCACCCGCTGACAGACCAGAGGGAAGCGCCATGTCGATCATCAGCAGCACCGACAGCAGTACCAAGAACGCCACCGCCAGCACCACATCCACCCTGAGCCAACGCCTGACCGCCGCCGTATGTGCGTCGATCCTTGGCGCGTGCCTGGTGTATTTCGCCGGTTTCTCGCACATCGAAGCGGTGCACAACGCCGCACACGATACCCGTCACAGCTCCGCGTTCCCGTGCCATTGAGACCTGCCGACATGATCAAGCGTATCGCGCAAACCGCAGGCTTCACCGGGCTGTTGGCCGCCCTGCTGCTGACCCTGCTGCAAAGTTTCTGGGTCGCCCCGCTGATTCTCCAGGCGGAAACCTATGAGAAATCCGAGCCTGCCGCAATAGTTGCTCACGAGCACGCCGATGGCGCCATGGCTGCGCACACCCACGACGCCGAAGCCTGGGAGCCGGAAGACGGCTGGCAGCGCGTGCTGTCCACCACCGGCGGTAATCTGGTGGTCGCGGTCGGTTTCGCACTGATGCTCGCCGGTCTCTACACCCTGCGCGCCCCGACCAAAACCGCTCAGGGCCTGCTCTGGGGTCTGGCCGGTTACGCGACCTTCGTACTGGCGCCGACTCTCGGTCTGCCGCCAGAACTGCCGGGCACTGCTGCCGCCGATCTGGCACAACGGCAGATCTGGTGGATCGGTACTGCTGCGTCCACCGCTGTCGGCATCGCGCTGATCGTGTTCAGCCGTCACTGGCTGATGAAGATCCTCGGCGTGGCGATTCTGGCGGTTCCGCACGTCATCGGTGCACCGCAACCGGAAGTCCACTCGATGCTGGCTCCGGAAGCCCTGGAATCCCAGTTCAAAATCGCTTCGCAGTTGACCAACGTAGTGTTCTGGCTGGCCTTGGGCCTGATCAGCGCCTGGTTGTTCCGCCGCAAAAGCGATGGTCAATACAACGCATGATTGATCCAGGCACAGCGCCGACTTTAGTGGTCGGCCTGGGCTGCCAGCGCGGCTGCCCCGCCAGCACATTGCGGGCGTTGCTCGATCAGGCACTGCAGGCGCATCACATCGAACTTCGCCAGATCAAGGCTTTGGCCAGCATTGACCTGAAGCGTGATGAACCGGGCCTGATCGAGTTGGCCGCGCAGTTGGGGCTGCAGGTGATGTATTTCAGCAGTGAGCAATTGGCCGGTTATCAGCCGCAACTGAGCCATCAATCGCAGATCGCGTTTGAACGCACCGGTTGCTACGGCGTAGCGGAAAGCGCCGCCCTGGCCCTGGCTGAACACCTGGCCCAGGCACCGGCGAAGCTGCTGATTTCCCGACAAAAATACGCCCAGGCCACCCTCGCATTGGCCAGTGCTGCGTAAAATCCCCGATAATCCCCGCCTCGATCATGAGCAATCTTCATCTGAAGCCTTGCCCAGCCCCTTTTTTCCATAGGAACTGACGATGACCGTCTACTTCATTGGCGCAGGTCCCGGCGACCCGGAACTGATCACCGTCAAGGGCCAGCGGCTGATTCGCAGCTGCCCTGTGATCATCTACGCCGGCTCCCTGGTGCCGGTTGCGGTGCTCGAAGGCCACCAGGCGCAAACTCTGGTCAACAGCGCCGAGCTGCACCTGGAACAGATCATCGAACTGATCAAGGCCGCCCACGCCAACGGGCAGGATGTGGCGCGGGTGCATTCTGGCGATCCGAGTCTGTATGGCGCGATTGGCGAGCAGATTCGTTACCTGCGTGAGTTGGGAATTCCCTTTGAAATCGTGCCTGGCGTCACGGCGACGGCGGCTTGTGCAGCGTTGCTCGGGGCTGAGTTGACGTTACCGGATATCTCGCAAAGTGTGATTCTGACTCGTTATGCCGACAAAACCGCGATGCCGGCCGGTGAAGAGCTGGGCAGTTTGGCGCAGCATGGGGCGACCATGGCGATTCATCTGGGGGTCAATCATCTGGAGAAGATTCTGGCCGAATTGCTGCCGCATTACGGCGCGGACTGTCCGATTGCGGTGATTCACCGGGCGACGTGGCCGGATCAGGATTGGGTGGTCGGGACGTTGGCGGATATCGCCGGGAAGGTTGAGGCCAAGGGGTTTCGGCGCACGGCATTGATTCTGGTGGGCCGGGTGTTGGGGAGCGATCACTTTAGCGAGTCGTCGCTTTACCGCGCGGGGCATGCGCATCTTTACAGGCCCTAAGATCAAAAGATCGCAGCCTTCGGCAGCTCCTACATGGGAATGCGTTCTCCTGTAGGAGCTGACGAAGGCTGCGATCTTTTGCTTCACCCATAAAAAAACGGCACTCACGGGTGCCGTTTTTTACTTTCAGCAGACGAACACCTTAGTAGTAGGCGTTTTCTTTCTGCGTGTGGTCGGTCACGTCGCGAACGCCCTTGAGCTCGGGAACGCGCTCGAGCAAGGTGCGCTCGATGCCTTCACGCAAGGTCACGTCTGCCTGGCCGCAGCCCTGGCAACCGCCGCCGAACTTCAGCACGGCAATGCCGTCCTCGACCACATCGATCAGGCTGACCTGACCGCCGTGGCTCGCGAGCCCCGGGTTGATCTCGGTTTGCAGGTAGTAGTTGATGCGCTCGTTGACCGGGCTGTCGGCGTTGACCATCGGGACTTTGGCGTTTGGCGCCTTGATGGTCAGCTGGCCGCCCATGCGGTCGGTGGCGTAGTCGACTACCGCGTCGTCCAGGAAAGCTTCGCTGAACGAATCGATGTACGCGGTGAAGCTTTTGAGCCCCAACGCGGTGTCTTCAGGTTTTTCTTCGCCCGGCTTGCAGTAGGCAATGCAGGTTTCGGCGTACTGGGTGCCAGGCTGGGTGATAAAGACGCGGATGCCGATGCCTGGGGTGTTCTGCTTGGAGAGCAGATCAGCCAGATAATCGTGGGCGGCGTCAGTGATGGTAATAGCGGTCATGGAAACTCCTCGCAGGCTTGGGCGCAGTTTACGCCAATCATCGCGCCGTACAAAGTCCTAGTATTTTTGTCGGGAAAGCGCCAGCGCGGGTTGAGCAACCGTTTCGCCGTCAATCCGGGCTTTAAGCCACCGATAGCTGCGTTTTTCCACCCATTCGTAACTGGCCCAGGACGCCAGACCGATAGTCGCCGCGCAAACGACGAACATCACGTAGGGATTCACGCCATAGCGCTGTGCGACAAATCCCCCGGCGGACAGCACCAGCACATGCATCAGGTACACCGAGTAGGAACAATTGCCCAGCAGCTCGAACACCCGATTGTTCTCGAAAAAACGCTCCAGCGCGATGCACGCGATTACCAGCACCGCGCTCGGCAAGCCCCAGGTCAGGAAACGCGGCGCCGGCGCCCAGTGATAAATTGCCAGCAACGCGCCGCCAACCCCCAGCAGCGGCAGCCACAGCCCCGGTTTAATCCAGCCGCGCCGGTACAGCATGCCGATGGCGATCCCCAGCAAAAACTCATAAACGATGTCCGAACGGTAGAACTCGCTGACCCAACCATAACCGGTCCAGGCCTGGCAGACCGCGAACAGCAACGCCGCGACGATCACCAGCCTGAAGTGCAAACGGAACAGCAGCGCCCAGCCGAACAGCAGGTAAAAGAGCATTTCGTAGTTGAGGGTCCAGCCGACGTTGAGGGTCGGATAAATCCCGTAACCGCCGGGGTTCTCCGTAGGAATAAACAACAGCGACAGCAGGAAATGCGACCAGTCGACGGTTTGATCCGGCAATACCGGCCGGGCAAACACCACCACCAATGCCATCAGCGCGGTGTACAGCCAGTACGCCGGAACGATCCGAAACAGCCGATACAACAGGAATCGCGCGGGCGGCAGGGATTTGCCTTCGGTGGAGAGGAAAATCACCAGGCCGCTGATGACGAAGAAGATGTCGACGCCCACCGCGCCCTTGTCGATGAACGCCTGCCCCACAGGCCCACGGGCCTGGAAGTCGAAAAAAATCTGCATGAAATGGTGGCAGACCACCGCCCAGGCTGCGATGGCGCGCAGGGCTTGTACTGAAATCAACATTGATGGCCCTCCCAAACACAAATCCACCAATCACCACAGATCCCTGTGGGAGCGAGCCTGCTCGCGAATGCAGTGTGTCAGGCAATATTTATGTCGATTGACACACCGCCTTCGCGAGCAGGCTCGCTCCCACAATTGGAATCTGTGGTGTCTCTGGATTGGGACAGCAGCTGCGATTCAAAAGTCGATCAAAGATTCTCGTACCGATTCATGTCCAGCACGCCCTCTTCCACCGGGTCGGTTTCGTGGACGTAGGTACTCAGGTCATGGAAGTAGAACCAGAACTGCGGATGGCTGCGCCGAATCCCCCAGCGCTCGACGATTTTCTCGAAGCGATGGGCGTCCTTGGCGTTCTCCATCGCATCCACGAAATCAGGCACTTGCTCGGCCGGAATGTTGAACATGAAGTTCGGATAGCTACTGAGTACGCCCGGGTAAATGGTCAACGTGTCGAGCCCCGGCTGATAGCGCAGGGACTCACCGAGCAGGAACGCCACGTTGCTGTGGGCGCGGTTGCGCAGCAGGCTGTAGATCTCGCGTTTGCCGCTGGCAGTTTCGATGCGCAGCATGGTCGCTTCGGGCAACTGGTCGATGACTTTCAACCCGGCAGCCGGCCTTGAGGTCAGGCGACTCAAGGCCTGTTCGGCATTCTGCAACGCCGGATCAATGTTCGGCCGCGAGCAATAGGCACCGTCGCAGCGGTTGATCGGGTCAGGCTTGGCGTTCAGGTCGCCATAACGGGCCAGCAACTGCATGGCGAAATCCCGTTTCGGGTCTTTTTCGTCGAGTTTCAGCGCGGTTGGCTTGTCGTTGTCGATGGCTTCGTAATCCAGCCACATCTTGAACTTGCCGCTGCTCTGGTACCAATCGTCGAGATAGTCATCGCGAGAATCGGCGGGCATCAGGCGCAGGAAGTTTTGCTCGGCGCCGTTGCGGATCAGGTCGAAATACAGGCGCGTCTGGGCCTGATGGGAGACGTTGCCGAACACGTCGAAGTTGACCGCCAACTGGTAATAGGTGCGCTCCAGTAACGGGTAATCGAACAGCCAGATGGTTTGCGGCACATCACCGATCAGGCCTTTGTTCACCGAAGCGCTGTCGAAATGGCGGAAAATCGAAAGCAGCGCGTTGTCATTCCCGGCCCACAACGTCGACCAGCTCGGCGCCGGCGCATCGGCATAACTGTCCCGGCGCAGGGCTTCGTATTCATTACGTTTGTCGCGGTAGTTGTGCCACAGGCTCAGCACGCTGCCGACATCGTCGTTCTGCCCCGGCATTGCCAGCAACGGCGTGGCCTGGCCGCGATAGTTCGGGTCGGTGATGTACAGGTCATGTTCCGGGGCCTGGAACAGCGCCCAAAAGTTGTCGCGAATCACGTCGGTGGCGATCTGCCCGCGACACACCGGGCCGCGAATAAAGGTGCGCACGAAGTATTCGGCGTTATCGAGCATGAACTGATAGCGCGCCTGGGCCGGGATCGCTTCAAACGTGGTGAACGGATTGGCCCGACGCTCCGGGCCGTAGCCCGGCAAGGCGTTGACCTGCCAGTTGCCACTGAAAAACAGGCTTTTGACCCGCGCCAGTTTCGCCGCGCTGAGCGGATAGGTAATGTGGGTTTTCTGCACGATCACGCCCTGCACCGGCCACAAACGGTAGTAAACCTGGGTGCCCGGATCGTCGTTCGGCCGGCGCGTGTTGATCAGGTCGATCGGCTGGCCGGTCGGCGTGCGCGAACGCACCCACTGGAAGAAATGCCCCGGTTCGCCGTCCTTGAAGTAGATATGCGCGAGGAACCAGTGTTCGAACAACCAGCGGCCCACAAGGCTGCCGCGCGAACCGTTGGCGTTGAGCAGGTTTTCCCACTGCACCACCTGCAAGGCTTCCTTCGCGGAAGGCACCAGGCCTTGTTCATCAATCGGCGCACCGGACGCGAGCCAGCGTTGCAACGTCTGGTATTGCTGATCGGTCAGGCCAGTCACCGCGAGCGGCATGCCTTCTTTCGGGTGGGCGCCGGCATAACCATCGAACTCTGCCGGCATCGCGCACATGTTTTCCCGGTTCAGGCCCAGCACGATGTCTTGCTGCAGCTTGGCGTTGGGCGTCAGCGGGGTTTTGTGGCCGAGTTCGAGCATCCGCGCCATCAGCGCCGCTTGGCTGCCCTGGGCGTCGAGCACCGAATAGAAGTCCTTGTGCTGCCAGGCGAGTTTGCCGAAGGCGTCATAAAACAGCCGGGTCGGCGCGGCGGCCACACTGCGCTCACCATCGTAGACCGGCGTCTTGGTCGCGCCCCGGGCCGCGCCTTCGCCACTGCCCAGGTTGAGCTGACAGGCGGAGTCGTAGCAGGCATGGCAGGCCACGCACTTTTCGGTGAAGATCGGTTGAATGTCGCGGGTGTAGGAAATGGCCGGTTCCTGCGCAGCGGCGCCCCAGCTTAGAAACAGCAAAACAATGCTGATGACGCGATACGACATGTCCCTGGTCCCGATCATGAAAAATCGCCGCGATTCTACCGGTCTGCCATCGCCACCAACATGAGCGATATTCATGCAAAACCTTGGCATGCTCTAAAAGCGCACAGGTTTGCTATTATCCCGGCCCTTCGTCATGGTCTTTCCGAGTAGTCCAAATGTCCGATCGCAGTGTTCGCCTTCAAGCTCTCAAGCACGCCCTCAAAGAGCGCATCCTGATTCTCGACGGCGGCATGGGCACGATGATCCAGAGCTACAAGCTCGAAGAGCAGGATTACCGTGGCAAACGCTTCGCCGACTGGCCGAGCGACGTCAAGGGCAACAACGACCTGCTGATCCTGACCCGTCCGGACGTGATTGGTGGCATCGAGAAAGCCTACCTGGACGCCGGCGCCGACATTCTGGAAACCAACACCTTCAACGCCACCCGGATTTCCATGGCCGACTACGGCATGGAAGAACTGGCCTACGAACTGAACGTAGAAGGCGCTCGCCTGGCGCGCAAGGTTGCCGATGCGAAAACCCTCGAGAACCCGGACAAGCCGCGCTTCGTCGCTGGCGTGCTCGGCCCGACCAGCCGCACCTGCTCGCTGTCGCCGGACGTGAACAACCCCGGCTACCGCAACGTGACCTTCGATGAACTGGTGGAAAACTACACCGAGGCCACCAAAGGCCTGATCGAAGGCGGCGCCGACCTGATCCTGATCGAAACCATTTTCGACACCTTGAACGCCAAAGCCGCGATCTTCGCCGTGCAAGGGGTGTTCGAGGAATTGGGCGTCGAGTTGCCGATCATGATCTCCGGCACCATCACCGACGCCTCCGGCCGCACCCTGTCGGGCCAGACTACCGAAGCGTTCTGGAACTCGGTAGCCCACGCCAAGCCAATTTCGGTCGGCCTGAACTGCGCCCTCGGCGCCAGTGAGTTGCGTCCGTATCTGGAAGAGCTGTCGAACAAGGCCAGCACCCACGTTTCCGCGCACCCGAACGCCGGCCTGCCGAACGAATTCGGCGAGTACGACGAACTGCCGGCAGAAACCGCCAAGGTCATCGAAGAATTCGCCCAGAGCGGTTTCCTCAACATCGTCGGCGGTTGCTGCGGCACCACGCCGGGGCACATCGAAGCCATCGCCAAAGCCGTGGCCGGTTACGCGCCGCGTGAAATCCCGGAAATCCCGAAGGCGTGCCGCCTGTCCGGCTTGGAACCGTTCACCATTGATCGCAGTTCGTTGTTCGTCAACGTCGGCGAGCGCACCAACATCACCGGTTCGGCCAAGTTCGCCCGCCTGATTCGCGAGGACAACTACACCGAAGCCCTGGAAGTCGCCCTGCAACAGGTTGAAGCCGGCGCCCAGATCATCGACATCAACATGGACGAGGGGATGCTCGATTCGAAGAAGGCCATGGTGACCTTCCTCAATCTGATTGCCGGTGAACCGGACATCTCCCGCGTGCCAATCATGATCGACTCCTCGAAGTGGGAAGTGATCGAAGCCGGCCTGAAGTGCATCCAGGGCAAGGGCATCGTCAACTCGATCAGCATGAAAGAAGGCGTCGAGCAGTTCATTCACCACGCCAAACTGTGCAAGCGCTACGGTGCCGCCGTCGTGGTGATGGCGTTCGACGAAGCCGGCCAGGCCGACACCGAAGCGCGCAAGAAAGAAATCTGCAAACGCTCCTACGACATTCTGGTCAACGAAGTCGGCTTCCCACCGGAAGACATCATCTTCGACCCGAACATCTTCGCCGTGGCCACCGGTATCGAGGAACACAACAACTACGCTGTGGACTTCATCAACGCCTGTGCCTACATCCGCGACGAACTGCCGTATGCGCTGACCTCCGGCGGCGTGTCCAACGTGTCGTTCTCGTTCCGTGGCAACAACCCGGTGCGCGAGGCGATTCACTCGGTGTTCCTGCTGTATGCGATCCGCAACGGCCTGACCATGGGCATCGTCAACGCCGGTCAGCTGGAGATCTACGACCAGATCCCGGCCGAACTGCGTGACGCCGTGGAAGACGTGGTGCTCAACCGCACCCCGGAAGGCACCGACGCCCTCCTCGCCATCGCCGACAAGTACAAGGGCGACGGCAGCGTCAAGGAAGCCGAGACCGAAGAGTGGCGCGGCTGGCCGGTCAACAAGCGTCTGGAGCATGCACTGGTCAAGGGCATCACCACGCACATTGTTGAAGACACGGAAGAATCCCGTCAGTCGTTCGCCCGGCCGATCGAGGTCATCGAAGGCCCGCTGATGTCCGGCATGAACATCGTTGGCGACCTGTTCGGCGCCGGCAAAATGTTCCTGCCGCAAGTGGTGAAATCCGCCCGCGTGATGAAGCAGGCCGTGGCCCACTTGATCCCGTTCATCGAACTGGAAAAAGGCGACAAGCCGGAAGCCAAGGGCAAGATCCTGATGGCCACCGTGAAAGGTGACGTGCACGACATCGGCAAGAACATCGTGGGCGTGGTGCTCGGCTGTAACGGCTACGACATCGTCGACCTCGGCGTGATGGTGCCGGCGGAGAAGATCCTGCAAGTGGCCAAGGAACAGAAGTGCGACATCATCGGCTTGTCCGGTTTGATCACGCCTTCGCTGGATGAAATGGTCCACGTCGCGCGCGAGATGCAGCGCCAGGACTTCCATCTGCCGCTGATGATCGGTGGTGCGACCACCTCGAAAGCGCACACGGCGGTGAAGATCGAGCCGAAGTACAGCAACGACGCGGTGATCTACGTCACCGACGCCTCCCGCGCCGTGGGCGTGGCGACGCAGTTGCTGTCCAAGGAATTGAAGCCGGCGTTCATCGAGAAGACCCGCCTGGAATACATCGAAGTCCGCGAGCGCACCGCCAACCGCAGCGCCCGCACCGAACGCCTGAGCTACCCGGCGTCCATCGCCAAGAAGCCGCAGTTTGACTGGAGCACTTATGAGCCAGTGAAGCCAACGTTCACCGGTTCTCGCGTGCTGGATAACATCGATCTGAAGGTGCTGGCCGAATACATCGACTGGACGCCGTTCTTTATCTCCTGGGACCTGGCCGGCAAGTTCCCGCGCATCCTCGAAGACGAGGTGGTCGGTGAAGCGGCTACCGCGCTGTACGCCGATGCCAAGGAAATGCTCGCCAAGCTGATCGACGAGAAACTCATCAGCGCGCGTGCGGTGTTCGGTTTCTGGCCGGCCAATCAGGTGCGTGAGGACGACATCGAAGTCTACGGCGATGATGGCAAGCCGATTGCCAAGCTGCATCACTTGCGCCAGCAGATTATCAAGACCGACGGCAAGCCGAACTTCTCCCTCGCCGACTTCGTCGCGCCGAAGGACAGCGAAATCACCGACTACGTGGGTGGCTTCATCACCACCGCCGGGATCGGCGCCGAAGAAGTGGCCAAGGCGTATCAGGACGCAGGCGACGATTACAACTCGATCATGGTCAAGGCCCTGGCCGACCGTCTGGCCGAGGCTTGCGCCGAGTGGCTGCACCAGCAGGTGCGTAAAGAGCACTGGGGTTATGCCAAGGATGAGACGCTGGATAACGAGGCGTTGATCAAAGAGCAATACACCGGCATCCGCCCTGCCCCCGGCTACCCGGCCTGCCCGGACCACACCGAGAAAGGCACGCTGTTCGCCCTGCTCGACCCGCAGGCGAGCGAAATGCAGGCCGGCCGCAGCGGCGTGTTCCTCACCGAACACTACGCGATGTTCCCGGCAGCAGCGGTCAGCGGCTGGTACTTCGCGCATCCGCAGGCGCAATACTTCGCCGTGGGCAAGATCGACAAAGACCAGGTGCAGAGCTACACCTCGCGTAAAGGCCAGGAACTGAGCGTCACCGAACGCTGGCTGGCGCCGAACCTGGGTTACGACAACTAAGCCCTCGGACTGGCCACCGCTCTGTGGCCAACAGAGAGTCCCTGTGGGAGCGAGCTTGCTCGCGATGAGGCCATGACAGTCAAAATCAATGCGACTGACAGGCCGCCATCGCGAGCAAGCTCGCTCCCACAGTGGTTTCAGGTCATTCACGAATTCCCGGTTCAACCCTGATCCATTGTGGGAGCGAGCCTGCTCGCGAAGGCGGTGTGACAGTCAGCAAATATGTTGAATGTAATGGCCTCTTCGCGAGCAAGCCCGCTCCCACCGTTGTTTTGTGGTCGTTCACAAATACCCGGTTCAACCCTGATCCATTGTGGGAGCGAGCCTGCTCGCGAAGGCGGTTTAACAGTCAGCGAATATGTTGAATGTGACGGCCTCTTCGCGAGCAAGCCCGCTCCCACCGTTGTTTTGTGGTCGTTCACAAATGCCCGGCTCTGCCCTGATCCATTGTAGGAGCGAGGCTTGCCCGCGAAGGCGGTGTGGCAGTCAACGATGATGTTGAATGTGATGGCCTCTTCGCGGGTAAGCCTCGCTCCTACAGGGGTTTGGGGTGTTCACGAATTCCCGGTTTAACCCTGATCCATTGTGGGAGCGAGGCTTGCCCGCGAAGGCGGCTTAACAGTCAACAGAGATGTTGGATGGGACGGCCTCTTCGCGGGCAAGCCTCGCTCCTACAGGTTTTGTGCGATTGGCTATGCTTATGGCTCACACAAACATGACGAGGGATTTATGGACGATCCAGTCGACAACAAGCCGCCAACCTTGTGGCAGATGCTGCATAGCGTGGTTGCGGCGGCGTTCGGGGTGCAGAGCGGGAAGAATCGCGCTCGCGACTTCACGCACGGCAAGCCGAGTCATTTCGTGATTTTGGGGATTCTGTTCACCGCAGTCTTCGCGCTGTCGCTGTTCGGCATCGTGAAGCTGGTGCTGTTGCTGGCAGGGGTTTAGTGCATCAAGGTTTGCAGGTTGAACGGATAGCGGTAGGACGTTGGTCGCCCCTTGGCCGACAGGTGCCGGAAGTTCACCCCGAAATCCGGCGCATCGCCCATGGCCAGCATTCGCCTGGCCTGGGTCTTGTCGATCAGTTGCAATAACGGCAGCTGACGGTCACGGCCACCGTACTGATTCAAGTCCACGCCCTGATCGATATCGTGCAACTCCACCATCGCCCAGCCACCCAGGGTGAAATGTCCGCCCAACAACACGCTCAAGCGTCCATCAATAATCGCCTTCAACGCCGCAGGCGAGGTATTGAAAGCGCTGAACAACGCATCCACGCCCGGCCTCCTTCCTGTTTCGGCATACGCCTGCATGGCACCGAACGCCATCTCGTCATTGGCAGACCACACCAGCGACACCTGCGGGTAGCGCCGGAACAGCATTTTCGCCTGCTCATACGCGCGATCACGCGTCCAGCCGCTGTAGACCAGTTGCCGCAAGCGCACTTCCGGGTGCTCGGCCAAGGCGCGCAGCATGCCTTTCTCGCGCAGTTGCGCCGACGGCGTGATCTTCAGGCCGGAAAACGCCAGCAAATCGATGGATTGGCCTGGGGCCACTGGAGGATGCTGGCGGATCAGTTCCTTGAGCATCAGGTAGCCGCCCTCCTCATCGTTAGGCACCAGGCTGCCCAACCGGTCCGGGCGCTCACCCAGCAGGCTCAATTGATTGTCGGTCAGGGACGCATTGACCATGAACAGCTTTACGCCGCTGCCCTGGGCCAGGCGCAGAATTTGCGGGGCGACGTATTGTTCGTTGGCGAATACCAGATAGTCCGGGCGATCAGGCCCCTGCAACGCCGTGCGCGCCTGGGCAATCGTCAGTTCGGGCATGCGCTGGGAATAGAGAATCCGCAGGTCCATGCCCAAGTCCGTGGCCGCTGCCTGCATGAATTGCCCATAGCTGATCCAGAACGCTTCGTTAGTACTGCCCGGACTCAGGAACAGCACCGATGCCGCCTGGGCACAGGATCCGAAGACCGAGCCAAGCGTCAGCAACACACCACACAAATACTTCAACATTAATGGTCCGAGCCCCGGAAATTCGCCGCGCATTATAGCCAGCGAACGCCCGAAAAACGGGGTTTATTCCGGTTTTTGTCCGACAATCCGTCGGAACCGGGCCCGGACGGGTCGCTATTGGTGACTGACCCAGAAAACGGCGGTTCCTACGACCAGTATGATCAGGAACAAAATCGCCCAAGCGTCAACGGTACTGTCGCTTTTCCTTGCTTTGGTCGGGTTGCTCATTGCATCGCCTCTTGTCGGTTTTATCGGTGATTGCATAAAGACTCGACCACAGTAAAGACGACGATTGCCCTCACCACAAATAGGGGTTTATCAATAACGGTTCTCGTTAGTCGTTTTGGTTCTTTACATATACTCAAACATCACTTTTGCGCATAACTGCAAACTGGTATCTTGCCCCGGCTCCGTAGGGAGTGCGCGGCCGTGCGCGCAGAATTGCCGAGGCAGTATCGGAAACTTCAGCAAGCGAAAAACGCAACTGGAACCGACCGGCCCAAGCCTGAGAACAGGACTTATATGTACGTATACGACGAGTACGATCAGCGGATCATCGAGGACCGCGTCAAGCAGTTCCGTGATCAGACCCGACGCTATCTGGCAGGCGAGCTGAGCGAAGAAGAATTCCGCCCCCTGCGCCTGCAAAATGGCCTTTATATCCAGCGGTTCGCCCCGATGTTGCGGGTGGCGGTGCCTTACGGCCAACTGACTTCGCGCCAGACGCGAATGATGGCCAAGATTGCCCGCGACTACGACAAGGGCTACGCCCACATCAGTACCCGGCAGAACGTGCAGTTCAACTGGCCGGCGCTGGAAGACATTCCAGACATTCTTGCTGAACTGGCCACCGTGCAGATGCACGCGATCCAGACCAGCGGCAACTGCCTGCGCAACGTCACCACCGACCAGTTCGCCGGTGTCGCTGCCGACGAATTGATCGACCCGCGACCTTGGTGCGAAATCGTCCGTCAGTGGACGACCTTCCACCCGGAATTCGCTTACCTGCCGCGCAAATTCAAGATCGCCATCAACGGTTCGACTTCCGACCGTGCGGCCATCGAAGTCCATGACATTGGCCTTGAGCCAGTGCACAACGCCGCTGGCGAACTGGGTTTCCGTGTGCTGGTCGGTGGCGGCCTGGGCCGTACGCCGGTGGTGGGCGCGTTCATCAATGAGTTCCTGCCGTGGCAGGACCTGTTGAGCTACCTCGACGCCATCCTCCGGGTCTACAACCGCTATGGCCGTCGCGACAACAAGTACAAGGCGCGGATCAAGATCCTGGTCAAAGCCTTGACCCCTGAAGTCTTCGCGCAAAAAGTCGATGCGGAAATGGAACACCTTCGCGGTGGCCAGACCACGCTGACCGAAGCCGAAGTGCATCGCGTCGCCAAGCATTTCGTCGACCCGGACTACAAGGCCCTGGACAACCAGAGCGCCGAGTTGGCCGACCTCGACAAACAACACCCGGGTTTCGCCCGCTGGCGTACCCGCAACACCCTGGCCCACAAGAAGCCGGGTTATGTGGCGGTGACCCTGTCCCTGAAGCCGACCGGTGTTGCGCCGGGCGACATCACCGACAAGCAGCTCGACGCCGTGGCCGACCTGGCCGAGCGTTACAGCTTCGGTCAACTGCGCACCTCCCACGAGCAGAACATCATCCTGGCCGACGTTGAACAGTCCCAACTGTTCACGATGTGGGGCGAGTTGCGCGAGCAAGGTTTCGCCACGCCGAACATCGGCTTGCTGACCGACATCATCTGCTGCCCGGGCGGCGATTTCTGCTCCCTGGCCAACGCCAAGTCGATCCCGATCGCCGAATCGATCCAGCGTCGTTTCGACAACCTGGATTACCTGTTCGACATCGGTGAACTGGACCTGAACATCTCCGGTTGCATGAACGCTTGCGGTCACCACCACGTCGGCCATATCGGCATCCTCGGGGTGGACAAGAAAGGCGAAGAGTTCTACCAAGTGTCCCTGGGTGGCAGCGCCAGCCGTGACGCCAGCCTGGGCAAGATCCTCGGCCCGTCCTTCGCCCAGGAAGCCATGCCTGATGTGATCGAGAAGCTGATCAACGTGTACATCGAACAACGTCACGAAGACGAGCGCTTCATCGACACCTATCAGCGTATTGGTATCGACCTCTTCAAGGAGCGCGTCTATGCAGCGAATCATTAAGAACAACGAAGTCGTCGACGAAACCTGGCACTTGCTGCCCAAGGATTTCAACATCGACGAGATCAGCAACTGCGACGACTTGATCGTGCCGCTGTCGCTGTGGCGCGAACACGGCCGCATGCTCAAGGCCCGCGATGGTGGCCTGGGTGTGTGGCTGGACGCCGATGAAGAAGCCGAAGAAATCGGCGAAGACGTGGACAACTTCCAGGTCATCGCGCTGAATTTCCCGGCCTTCACCGATGGCCGCAACTACTCCAACGCCCGCCTGCTGCGTGACCGTTATGGTTTCAAAGGCGAACTGCGGGCGATTGGCGATGTGCTGCGCGACCAGTTGTTCTACCTGCGCCGTTGCGGGTTCGACGCCTTTGCGATTCGCGCCGACAAAGATCCGTACGAAGCCCTTGAAGGTCTCAAGGACTTCTCGGTGACGTACCAGGCCGCCACCGACGAACCGCTGCCGCTGTTCCGTCGCCGCTGATGGCTAAAAGGCCTTGGGTCCTGGCATTGCGCCGGGGCCCAAGGTTTTTTTTCGCCTGTCAGAAAGTCCGTGCTATTGGCCAGACGCCCGATACGTCGTGATGCTTTCTTCGAGCCCGGCCAGACCCGCAAACGGGTTGTTGGAGTTGATCGCCGGCCACTGCACTTCACGGAACAGATGCTGGCAAAGCGACGGTGACGACTCGAGTGTGTCGACCAAGTGCCAGACCCGCTGTTGCAACGGCGCGTAATCCACCAGGAAATCCGCCGTGCGCCGCAGCACCTCAAGGGTTTCAAACAGCCGCTCGCTCCCCGCCTCAGCCACCAGCCGCTGCCAGCGTTGAACCTGCAACGCGGCCTGCTCCGGTGCAAGCCCCACCAGCCAGGCATCAGGCTGCAAGACATCGCCGTTGGGCAAGCCCATCCACACGTTGATATCGGTTTGCTGGCGGTGGGTCACGACCCAGCGCAGGGTGTCCTCATCCGATAACGGGTTGCCCGCCAATAGCAAATTATCTGCGCCCACCGACTGTTTCCTGACCGTTGGCGGAATCCGCGTAATCAGGTTGTCGCGCAGGTCCAGACGCTGCAGATACGGGTGCTCGAGCACGCCCACCGGGCAATTCCGGATGCCCGTGGCGCGCAGGTACAAGCGCCGCAAGGCCGGCATCTGCAACACCACCGGCGGCACACCCAGCGGATTGTCACTGAGGTCGAGAGTTTCGAGACGGGTCAATTCGCCGAGCTTGCCGGCGGTTTGTTCAGTCAGCACCAAACCCGTCTCTTGAAGGTTCAAGTAGGTGAGCTGCGTCAGTTGGTTGATAACGTCAGGCAGGCTGGCGCGCACCCCAACGCCCGGAATGACGACACGCAGGTCGGTCCCTCCCAAGTCAAGCGTACGCAGATTGGGCAGACACTCCAGAAAACCTGACAGGCTTGCGGGCTGGGTCAAGACGAAATTCGCGGCCGACAGCGCCACGACGTCCGGCAACTTGACGCTCATGGCTGGCAGGCTATGCAGTTGTTCAAAGTCGAGATCCAGCCGAAAGCCCACGAACTGTCCCTCGAAATACACACGACTGCCGGTATTGCCGCGTCGCTGCCACAAAGCCTGCAGTTCATTGGCCAGTTCGACACGGGTGCGTCGCTCATACTCGATGGCCTCGTTGATCCGCCCGTCATTTTCCTCTTCGATCTCTTCGAGACTCAGCCCTTCGGCGTCCTCCTCGCCCGGTTCGAGCAAATCGATGTCCATATCCTCAGCATCGGTTTCGACCTGTTCGATCCAGTCCGCCAGGTCGATGCGCAATTGCTGCAATTGATCAGTGAGACTGGCCAGCCGGGCCTGAGCGCTGAGACCTGCGTCGTCAATCCATGTGTCGACCTCTTGCACGGTCATTTGCGGGTAAATTTCCTGGAGCTGCCACTTCACCAGATTCCTCGACAGCGCCTCACCTTGTGCGGTCGCCGGGTAGCCACCACCGCGCAACCCCACGCTGTCGAATGGCATCCCGGCGTCCATTCGGCGCAGCCCCACGACCAGTTCGGCACGGGGCAAGGCCGCCTCGCGAAGCTTCATTGTCAAGTCCAGTAACGCGCTGTCCGGGCGCAAGCCCAATGCCGATCGCTGCTCCGTTGGCAGCGCTTGCAGCAGCGCGGTGGGGAAATCTACGGTGTTGCCGGTGACTGGAGGATTAGCCTGATAACGCAAACCTTGCTTGATCAACTGGCGATAACGACCACCATCGCGAGGACCGATGCTGTCCAGTACACGGGCGTTCGTGGATGCACCGTCGAGAATTTCGATGCGCGTCTGAGGCGACCATCCCGGCAGCCGGCGCAGCGAGTGCAGCGCCAGCACGTCGCTGTCAGCCTGCTCCACTGATCGCAGGTACAAACCTTCGTAGGCACGAGTCAATCGGACATTCAGCGCGTATTGCTGCGCTTTGGCGCTCAATTCACTGAGTACACGTTTGGCGTCGGCCGGGGCATGAGCCACCTCGATGTCCACGCCCGCGCGGTCCAGAATCTGTTCGATGGCGTTTTTCGGCAACCCGGGATAATGCTGCTGGAACAGCTTCACCCAAGCATGCTCAGAGTGCTGTAGCGCGGCGTAGCGTTGCCTGAATAGCTCGGCTGCGTTTGACTCCTGCCGCACCTCCTGGTCAATCCGGAACCGCGCGAGGGTGTCCGCCAGGATCGGCGTCGGTGGGTGGCGACCCGCCTGCATCAGGGACAGCAGGTCATTGTCGATATCGCAGACATGCGCAATCTGGCCCAATACTTCATCGCTGAAGGAGGCTGCTTCGGGTCCGAGGCCGCGTAACAGGCGCAGGCGTTCGTTGACGGCGGCGCCTTCGCTGACCATTGCCGGCGCGGGTGCCTCGATCAACTCAGGCTCCCGGAGCGTAGTCGCCACTGCGTGTTCTTCGGTCTTGAGCGCCACGCCGGCCATCGCGACCGGCAAGGCATTGAGCAAACCGAATACCGTGCGAGTGACCCCGGCCGAACGTTCATCCGGCGTCAGGCCATCTACCGCTTGCGCCAGCCCATAACCCGCATCGATCAGCCCGGCGAGTGCCAGCAAGCCCTCGGCGCCGGGTACGAACAAGGCCAACGGGCCAAACTTCTCGATCCATTGCGCAACCGGCTCGACCACCGCACTCAAGTTGTCGCGATTGACCTGGGCATCGTCACGAATGCTTTCGATGCTGGCCTCGGCCGCTTGCTTCATGACCCGCACCCACTGGGCAAAGGGATCAGTTGCCGCCTCCGGCACATGCAGATCAATGTAATCACCCGCCGGCCAGTAACCATCGTTGTTGAAGAAGCCGTGGCCTTTTTTCAACTGGTATTGGCGAGGGTATGTGGCCATGCCTTCAAGCGCCGTCAGCACACCGGCGTGAAAAGTACCGTCCTCGCGATCGTCCTCGGCAAAATGCGCCGCCAGCGCCTGGCGCTTGCTGGCATCACGACCGTTATCGACCAGCCATGCGCGCAAGGCGTGAAGATCGGCAAACTCGTGGAACGGTGAAGAGTTTCCCGGTACGTACAGCACAACGCGGCCACTGGCCTTGTCCTTGAAACTCCAGATATCGCTGGAGGTGTAGCGATAGATCATCAGGCGTGTCGCTTCGACCGACGGGGGAATCGGCGCCTGCACTTGCAGTTGCGCCACCGTCAGTTGCGCCCAGGTTTGTCGAGGATCAAGTCCGGCGGCGCGCAGTGCCAGGCTCAACCCGGCCTCGCTCACGCTGTTCTCCTGGCGTTGCAGCCAGGCCGCCATGACAAATGCCGTCTTCACTCCGGTACGTAACGGATAGGCCGCCGACGCCAGGATCGTCTCGTCGCCGGGCCAGACATCAAGCACGTACGCGGCATACAGGTCCTTGAATTCGAGCTCCCATACCCATTGCTTGAACTCCGCCGGTTGCAGGGCCAGTTGCGTGTCCGGGCCGTAGCGCTGTGGTTTGGATTTGCGGTAGAGACCTTCGTAATCGCGAAAGCCGCCGCCGGGGTTGATCGACTCGTCGATCTCGACGATCCGCACCTGCGGACCCACTGCCGGCGGCGTGTACAGACCAAAAGCGGTCTCGCCAAAACGGCCGGCGCCCACCGTCTGATAGTTATTCAGCAGGACCTGAACCAGACTTTGCGAAGTCCGGACCTTGGCCAAATGAACATCGCCGACGGCCGGGTAACCGTAGAAATCGTAATTGAGGTCCACCAGCAGCGCGCTTGAGGACACTTCGCCCCAACGCTGGTGGATCAGCTTCGCCGCGTACTGGGCAGCGGTCATGGGCAAGACCGCGTCCAGCCCGAGATGGGAGATCATCTCGGTAGCCTTGCCTGAATCTTCGAATGCGTTCATGTGCAATCCTTGCCGTGATCGGGTTCCGTGTTTTGTCTGCGCCGTTCTCAGCGTCCCGCAGTCGCCGGCAGTACCAGTTCGGGATGGCGTGCCAGGGCTTGCGAGGTCAATTGCCTGAACAACGTCGAGCGTTCATTCCTGTAATTGGTGACGATGCCGTCCATGCTCTGATTGAACTGCTCTCGGGTGTAATGCAATTGGCCGTCAAGTTGAGTGAAGGCGAGCGCACTGCGGATGGCCAATTCATCGAATTGCTCGCGATGGGTGCTTTCCAGGTATTCGGTCCAGAACTCCTGGGCCGAGATCCAGTCGAGCAATTGCGTCGTGTGCTCTGCCGCTACTACCTTGGTGTAAGCCCAATCAAGAGTGGGCGGAATCACGTCGACACTCAGGCGGTTATTCAGCTCTCGCGGCTGGGCGGGCAGGTTCAGGCGCTCGGCCAGGCCAACGCGGAACGCCAGGCTGACTTCCATGGCCTGTTGGTCCGACAGCGGGCCAGTACTTCGGCGTGAAAGGATGTTGTTGAGGGCCAACCGCTCGACTTCCTGCAACCGGAACAAGCCGCGCAACAGCTGGGCCAGTTGACCTTCCAGGGCGTTTACCCCGGATCTGGCGGCGATCATGGCCCGGTAGCACAGCACCCGCACATGCAGGTCGCTGAACAACAGGGAAATCCCGTCGGCACTGCTGCGACCGGTGCTGGCCATGCGAAATAGCGCGCGCCGCAGGGCATCGTCTTCAGCCGCCGCCGAGACCACGTCCCACACCCGCAGGCTCAACGAGCGGTAGACCATCCGGAAATCGGCGGTATAGCGCAATTGCGCCAATAACGAAAAAAACGGTGCGCCCTCCGGATACGCCAACAGTGCACCCCACATGACGCGTTTTGGCACCGCTTCCTGGGCGGTTACGCCTGTCAGCCAGGTCGCGCTCATGCTCATGTCCGCCACGGCTTCGACCAGGCCCTGCGAGCGACCTGACAGCAGCAGCCCCATACTGATTTGCGCGGTGAGTTGATAAGACAAAACCCGTTGTTGTGTCGAGGGGCTCAATGGATTACCACCAATGTCCGTGCCCCTGTTCAACCGACCGGCAGCTGCAAACACGTCTTCGGGGATCTGGGTGATGCGATTGTCACGCAGGTCCAGCACCTGCAACCCGGAAAGCCCGGTGGCGCCCACCGGCCATTCACTGATGCCCGTATTGCCTAACTCCAGCCGCTCGAGTCGGGTCATTCGGGCGACATTGGGGGTCAGGGCCAAGGTCGGGTTATTACTCAGGTTCAGGATTTTGAGCTCGGTCAACCCGGCCAGTTGATCAGCGGAATCGCTGGTCAGTCGTATCTGGTTGTCGCTCAGGTTCAGGGATTCAAGCCGGGGCATGTCGCCGATGGCCAGGGCAAACCGGGTCAGCTCATTACCAACCAGTGACAGGTGTCGCAGCTGTTTGAAATTGTGCAAAAAGCTGTTCATCCCGGTGCTGGCGCCCATACGGTCCATGACCAGAGAGCCAACGTGGCTGAAATCACCGGCAATGATCGGCAAGTCCCCGACCTGCAGCGCAGGGAACGATAGCTCATGAAGACGACCGTCGAGCGTGAGCCGGCTAGGGGTTTCCTTGCGCCAGCAACGGATTATTTCCCGGCTGATCCTGGATTTGGCCAGCATCGACACTTTGACCCGGGGCCCATCGCCCTGCTGGTACCAGGTCTCGCGGCGTATCCAGCCCTGCAAGATCTCGACGATCGTCAGGAATTCGAGCCTGAGGCTCTCCAGTTTTCTGGCGACCAGCACCTCGACCGGCCCCAACCCTGTCAGGAACAGATCGATCCGTTCCGGTGAATGGGTGGGATACAGCTCTTGGGCACGCTGGACCAACGCGGCGGACTTGACCGGTGTCGTGAGGTCCTCAGCGAGCTGCATGCCGGAACCCGTCCCCAGCAAGGGATCGGCCAGGCGCATGGGTGACACATACCCCGTGCGGCTGAAGGCGATGCCCAGGACCTGGCCAGCCATCGCTTGGCGCTCCAGCGCCAGTGCCGTGATCTTTTCGCGCAACGCCAACGCACCGGCCTCCCCCGTCACGCCCAGTGCTTTGCGGCGAGGTGTCGTCAACCCTTCCCAGAGCGCCTGGAAATAATGTTCGCGAGTGCGCCCCGGCAGATTGCTGCGCAAGCCGTAATTCTCGTTCAGCGCTTCATATCGATCAGGAAAAGCATTGATTATCAGTTTTTGTGTGGCGTCGGCAGAGCCCAGGCTGGCGAACTCTTCGGTGTAGAACGACCACTCCAACAGTTGAAGATAAATATCGCCTTTCCAGCCCGGCATATTCTTCAAGGTATTGAACACCAACCGGTCGGTGTCGATACCTCCGGCCGCGTTCAGGTACAGCCCCTCGTAGGCCCGGCTGATACGCACCACCTGTTGGAAGCGACGGGCTTCTTCGGCAAGGCGCAACGGGACTTTACCGTCATCCAGTTCGTTCCATTCACTGTCCTCGGCGTAATGGACCAACTCATCGAGCACGCTGATCGGCAGGTCGGGAAACTGATTGCGCAGAGGTGTAGCGCGGTTTTCGTGCACAGAGACAACGCGCTGGTAAATCCAGCCGAACAACTCCAATCGCTTGCGATCAGCCTGCTCCGCCAGCACGTGCAACAGCGCCTTGATCTGTTCGGCGGGCACCTTGCTCGTTGTGCCCAGCAGGCTTTCCCGTTCGGCGTCGCTCAGGCCGGCCAGGAGACTGGTGTAGAACTGCCCTTCCTTCAACTGCGCCAGTGTCAGGGTGACGGTTTTCGCCGTTGCCTTGGCATCGACATGAGTAAACGCCTCAAACGTTCGGCCTTCGACATCGACTACTTTGAGCCCTGCCTGCAACGGCCAATTCTTCAGGGTCATCAACAACCGCATCTGTAAATCGGCATCGGCCAAGGGCTCGATGGTTGCGCCCTGCAACTGCTCGATAAACCGGCTCACGGATTGATCGGTGGCAAAGCGGCGAACGGTATCGACCAACATTGCTGGCGGGTTCATGCGATCAATCAGCACCCGGCGCAAAACCCGCTCATCGACCCCACTCACCGCCAGAATTTGCAGCGCCGTGGGGTCGGGAATGTCCTGCTCCGAATAGCCCATTCGCCGGAACAGCTTCAATCGATCCCACGCTTGAGGCAGCTCGGAATCGTGGCGCCAGGCCCCTGCGTCGTTGGTTTCGAGTCGCGGATAATAGGTTTCCCGGATCGCCGGACTCTGCACTTCCCACAGGCCGCTGTCAGCCTGCTGGCGAACGGCATAGACATGTTTGTCTACGACCAGGTAGGCCTGATCGTTGATCCAGCGCAGCCCCTTTTTATCGGGTTTGAGCCAGGCCGGCAACGTCATGTCCTGTCGGTAAGGCACCAGGCTCGGCTTCCACAAACGCTCCTCGTCACTGGATAACCTGACCCGGCGCAAGCTTTCGACAAAGCTCGAGCCCCGGACCTTCAGGAACGTGACTTTCGCCGTCACCACCCCTGCGGTCAGTGCCGCCATGATAATGAGGTTTTCCAGGGTGTCGAAGAAGTAATCCGTGGCCAGCTCCTCCTCGCCGGCGGCCCAGCTCTCGACGCCGTGGTAAACCCCAAGTAACAACTGGGCCGCAGCCACCACCATGAATAGCTCGCCCACCACCGGGATGAATGAAGCGGCGAACAAAGCAATATTGAGTCCCAACTCTTCGTAACCTTCCAGCCGTGCAATGCGGGTTTTTTCGTCTTCATCGCCGGTCGGCACCACCAGTTGCCGTGCATCGGCCAGCACCCTGACCATGTGCTGGCGGTAAAGCTCAGAGAAAAAATCGATACCGGTCGCGACAGCCGTCACGGGTATGAAGCCCGTGTGGGATGGCAGTATCCAGTTCGCGGTGGCCCCCAGCAGACGCAGTTTCAGCATGTCCTCAAAGCCGACCCGATCCACGAGAGTAACCAACCCCTTGGCAAAGGACGCGAAAGCCTCGGTACGCAGTCGATCACTCAGGCCGAGCTCAAATCGCCTGTAAGTCGGGTATTCCTTCAATGGCTGGTTTGGGTCACCGGGCAAATACAGCACGCAGGGATTGTCGGCATAGGCGCCATCACTGACTGTTACGATCAACATCGCGCCGTGCAGTGAGTGCTCCAACAGATCCAGGCGTTTGAAGGCGACGGTGTGATTGTCGAGTTTGATCGACGCCTGGCTTTGCACAAGTTCTCCAAGCATCTGGAAAACCTTCTCGCCAATGTGTTTCTGCATCAGCGCCGTGTGCCGATCAACGTCGAGTTGCCGCCGGGCGTGAGTCGAATACGTTTTCTGTACCTCGCCGGTGCTGACATAAGGCTGAAAAACACTGTCGAGGTGCGTCTGGTATTGCTTGCCCAAGTCCAGCTGGCGACACAGTTGTGCAAACTCATGGGGCTGGATATCCAGCACTTTGTTGGCTCTTCCGTTGACACGCTTCGGCTGATAGATCAGTGATTTTTCATGATAATTACTGGCAAGCGTTTCACTCTCCTCAAAGTTCTCACACGCAGCGACTAACAAATCCCTATCGATAGGCAACACGAGTTTTTTATTAAGTCCCAGAAAACTGGAAGTGGAGCGTATATGCTGAAAAACAATACCGTTTATATCCAGAGGCTCGCCCAGCTTATCGGACATGGCCTTGGCCAATAATGGAGCACAGAATTTTTCCGGACTTTTCAATCCGCCGATGGCCTTGATGACATCGGCACGGGAGTGATGACTGGCGACGAGGGCAGCGTGCAGGCCTTTGCGCCTTTGCAGGGTGTCTTCCAGCAGCCATGCAGGGAGCTTTTTACGCTTGAAGAAATCGAAGAAAACGCCTTGCTCTTCGGGCGTCATATCCTGGGTTGTTGTAGTAACTGGCGTTGAAGACATAGTCAGCGATCCTTGCGACTCATAAGAATCACCAGTCTATCGCTCGGTACTTCAATAAAAAGCGCTAATAACCGATTGGAACTTGCACAAACAAATCAACAACTCGAATTTAAACAATACATATGTACCACCTGCCAACTTCATATTTATGCCGTAAAACAATCACCCACAAAAAAGCCCGGCCACCGAAGTGGCCGGGCTCATGCAAGGATTACCAGAAACGTTGTTGGGTCAGGCGACTCCACCAGCTCAGCAGCACGCGGTCGATGGAACCGCTGGCTGCTAGGCCCACGCGCTCCTGCAGGCTTTTGCGTTCGGCGTAGTGCAGGTGGTACAGCTCGGCACCCTTGGCGCGTTCGGAGAGGTATTCGTCGCTGGTCTTCAGTTCGTCCACCAGTTGTTTGTCCAGCGCCGCCACGCCGAGCCAGACTTCACCGGTGGCCACTTCATTAATGGCCAGTTGCGGGCGATAGCGGGCGACGAAGTTCTTGAACAGCGCGTGGGTGATGTCCAGGTCTTCCTGGAACTTCTCCCGGCCTTTCTCGGTGTTTTCGCCAAACACGGTCAGGGTGCGCTTGTACTCACCAGCGGTCAGCACTTCGAAGTCGATGTCGTGCTTTTTCAGCAGGCGGTTGACGTTCGGCAACTGCGCCACCACGCCGATCGAACCGAGGATTGCAAACGGCGCGCTGATGATCTTCTCACCGATGCACGCCATCATGTAGCCGCCGCTGGCGGCGACCTTGTCGATGCACACGGTCAGCGGCACACCGGCGTCGCGGATGCGTGCCAGTTGCGATGACGCCAGACCATAGCTGTGAACCATGCCACCGCCGCTTTCCAGGCGCAGGACCACTTCGTCCTTGGGCGTGGCGAGGGTCAGCAGTGCAGTGATCTCGTGGCGCAGGCTTTCAGTGGCCGACGCCTTGATGTCGCCATCGAAATCCAGCACGAATACCCGGGCCTTGGCTTCGGGTTTCTTCTTCTGTTTCTTCTCGGTTTTGGACTGAGACTTGCGCAGGGCCTTGAGCTGATCCTTGTCGAGCAGCGATTGCTCCAGGCGTTCGCGCAGCCCTTTGTAGAAATCATTGAGTTTGCTGACCTGCAACTGACCGGCCGACTTGCGCCGACCTTTGCTGCGCAATGCCGCGAAACTGGCCAGGACCACCAGAATGGCGATCACCAGGGTCACGGTCTTGGCCAGAAAACTGGCGTACTCGGCAAAAAACTCCACACAGGACTCCTCTAATACTGATGCGCTGCTGAAACACTCGCGCGCGATGGCTCCAGCATACCCATGCCCCGCCTTTGGGGCCAGCCATGAAACCTCTGGAAACAGGCCTGTAACGAGCATTTCAAACAAGCGTATGTTTTTCATTGACAGCTCACGGTCATCCTCATAACCTCGCCAAACCTTCAACGTACCGGGACGACGCGGACGTGGGCAGCATCTACTTGATTCGACATGGCCAGGCCTCCTTTGGTGCAGACGACTATGACGTCCTGTCGCCGACTGGTGTACGCCAGGCAGAAATCCTCGGCCAGCACCTGGCCGGGCTGGGTGTCAGCTTCGATCGCTGCCTGTCGGGGGACTTGCGCCGCCAGCAACATACGGCCAACAGCGCGCTGGAACAGTACGCCGCCACGGGCTTGCCAGTGCCGACCCTGGAAATCGATTCTGCCTTCAACGAATTCGACGCCGACGCGGTGATCCGCGCCCTGCTCCCGGCCATGCTGGAAGACGAGCCGGAAGCTCTCGATATCCTGCGCAACGCCGCGCAAAACCGCGCCGAGTTCCAGCGCATCTTCGCCCTGATCATCGAGCGCTGGCTGGCCGGCACCTACGACACGCCCGGGCTGGAAAGTTGGCTGGGCTTTGTCGAACGTGTGCAGGCCGGTCTGCATCGCATTCTGGAACAGGCCGACAACACGCAGAAAATCGCCGTGTTCACTTCCGGCGGCACCATCACCGCCCTGCTCCACCTCATTACGCAAATGCCTGCGCGGCAGGCCTTTGAGCTCAACTGGCAAATCGTCAACACCTCGCTCAACCAACTGAAGTTTCGTGGTCGCGAGGTGGCTCTGGCTTCCTTCAACAGTCATGCACACCTGCAACTGCTGAAGGCCCCGGAACTCATCACGTTTCGCTGAGTCCGGACTATTGTGACCCTGGCTGTAATCCCCAGCACTTATTAACCAAGAAAGGATCGAACCATGACCTCCGTAGCTGATGCCGTACAAGCAATGAAAGCCAAGTTCAACCCAGCCGCCGCTGCCGGTCTGGACCTGGTATTCGGTTTCCGCATCGACGACACCAAGAACTTCTCGCTGATCGTCAAAGACAGCACCTGCGAGCTCAAAGAAGGCGAGAACCCGGACGCCCAGGTCACTCTGGTGATGGACGGCGAAACCCTGGAAGGCATCGTCGACGGTTCGACCGACGGCATGCAGGCGTTCATGGGCGGCAAATTGCGCGCTGAAGGCGACATGATGCTGGCGATGAAACTGTCCGAGCTGTTCCCTTCGTAAGATGACGGCTCCCTGCTTCGGGGAGCCTCTCTGGCTGCACACGAATCCCGCCCCTTGTGGCGGGATTCGTCGTTTCTGCGTAGGAGCTGCCGAAGGCTGCGATCTTTTGATCTTGATCTTTTCGGTGCCGATGAAGATCACAAACAAGGTCAAAAGATCGCAGCCTTCGGCAGCTCCTACAAAGGCAACCTACTCAACGCGTGCCGGCGTCGTCCATGTCTTCGAAGATTTTGGTGTGCTCTTCTTCCAGCGCATCGACGCTGTTGACCTCGGTCACATCACCGTCATAACGCAGTTCACCTTCATCGCCTTCGAGTCTGAGGCTGATGACAAACCTGCGATAACTCACTTGCAGATACAGGTTGTAAAGATCCGCCGGCTTATCCGGGGCCAGGAAAACGCTGGATTCGTAACGCACACGTCGAGTCAGCACCGGCCATGTGTCCCAGATCTGCTGAGTATTCACTTCAGGCTGAACATCTTTCAGCGCCTCAAGGGTTTCCTGGACCAGGAATACGTTGTCCTTGGCCTTGAAAACAAACGGCTCCCTGCGCGTCATGATGTACGGATTGATCCCGCCGTCGAGCTCCTGCGGCACGTACATGCCACTTCGAAACCATTTCGTGGCATCGAACCTCGGCCCAACAGGACCTGTTTCGCGAGACGTCATCATCACCTGGTCAGGAAGGCTGCTGCTCTGCCCGGCGTAGAGGTAAGTCCCGCCCAGACCGACGGCAATCAGTGCCGCGATCAAGATACCTTTCGGCTTACTGAGTTTAATCATCGTCTACATCCTTGTTTGGGCGGGCGGGGAATCTAACCGATCTGCCCTTGAGTTAAAACAGGCCGGCCATGGATTTGCCGTCTATATTCCTTCTGGCCGCATGCGTCAGACATCGGCTGTTCAATCCCTGTTTTTTTATGAAGAACTGAGCGGAGAAGACTGCCATGAGCCCACCTGACGAGCACGACGGATTCAACCGCCGCCGCGTACTGCAAGGCCTTTCGGCAGGCGCCGTCGGTGCCTGGGTCAGCCCACTTTTCGCAGGGAGTAAAACCATGCCCGATGCCCCGGCAGATCTGATTCTGTACAACGGACGCTTGCACACCGTTGACCGCAAGAAGCCCCAGGCCAGCGCGGTGGCGATCAAGGACGGACGCTTCGTGGTGGTGGGCAGCGACGCCCAGGCCATGGCCCTGCAAGGCCCCGGCACGCAGATCATCGACCTGCACGGACGCACGGTGATTCCTGGCCTCAACGACTCGCACCTGCACCTGATTCGCGGCGGCCTGAATTACAACCTCGAACTGCGCTGGGAAGGCGTGCCGTCACTGGTCGATGCGTTGCGCATGCTCAAGGACCAGGCGGACCGCACACCAACGCCACAATGGGTCCGCGTAGTGGGTGGCTGGAACGAATTCCAGTTTGCCGAAAAACGCCTGCCGACGATTGAAGAACTGAACAAGGCAGCACCGGATACGCCGGTGTTCGTGCTGCACCTCTACGACCGTGCCCTGCTCAACCGCGCCGCGCTGAAAGTGGTCGGCTATACCCGCGACACACCGAACCCGCCGGGTGGCGAGATCGTTCGTGACGCGAATGGTGACCCGACCGGCATGCTGATCGCGCGCCCGAACGCGATGATCCTCTACTCGACCCTGGCCAAGGGGCCGAAGCTGCCGCTGGAATATCAGGTCAACTCGACCCGCCAGTTCATGCGCGAACTCAATCGCCTCGGCCTGACCAGCGCCATCGATGCCGGTGGCGGCTATCAGAACTACCCGGACGACTATCAAGTCATCCAGCAACTGGCCAGAGACCAGCAACTCACGGTGCGCATCGCCTACAACCTGTTCACCCAAAAACCCAAGGAAGAACTGACCGACTTCAAGAACTGGACCAGCACCTCGCATTACGGTCAGGGCGACGATTTCCTGCGGCACAACGGCGCCGGGGAAATGCTGGTGTTTTCGGCGGCGGATTTCGAAGACTTCCTCGAACCGCGCCCCGACTTGCCGCAAACCATGGAGCAGGAGCTGGAACCGGTGGTCCGTCACCTCGTCGAGCAGCGCTGGCCGTTCCGCCTGCACGCCACGTACAACGAATCCATCGGCCGCATGCTCGACGTGTTCGAGAAGGTCAACCGCGACATTCCGTTCGATGGCTTGCCATGGTTTTTCGATCATGCCGAAACCATCACCCCGCAGAACATCGAACGGGTCAAAGCCTTGGGTGGCGGCATTGCGATTCAGGACCGGATGGCGTTCCAGGGTGAATACTTCGTCGACCGCTACGGCGCCAAAGCCGCCGAACACACACCGCCGATCGCGCGCATGTTGGCCGAAGGCATCCCGGTCGGCGCCGGCACCGACGCCACGCGCGTGTCCAGCTACAACCCATGGACCTCAATGTACTGGCTGGTCAGCGGTCGCACCGTTGGCGGCCTGGAGTTGTACCCGCAAGGCCTGAGCCGCGACACCGCGCTGGAATTGTTCACCCACGGCAGCGCCTGGTTCTCGTCCGAGCAAGGCAAGAAAGGCCAGATCAAGGTCGGGCAACTGGCGGACTTGATTGCGCTGTCGGCGGACTACTTTCACATCGAGGACGAAGCGATCAAGTGGATCGAATCGGTGCTGACCATCGTCGATGGCAAAATCGTCTACGGCAACGCCGAGTTTGAAAAACTCTCACCGCCGCCAATTCCGGTAGTGCCCGAGTGGTCGCCGGTCGCCAAGGTGCCGGGGCACTGGCAACCGTTGGCGCCGCTGACCGCTCAGGTTCACCAGTGTGTCGGCGCGTGTGCGGTGCATGCCCATAGCCACCAACGCGCGCGGCTGTCGTCGGCGCCGGTCAGTGACTTCCAGGGATTCTGGGGCGCGTTTGGCTGCTCGTGTTTCGCGTTCTAACCACCGATTTCACTCACACTGCCCCCCCCCTGTGGGAGCGGGCTTGCTCGCGAAAGCGGTGTATCAGTCGACATTGACGTTGACTGACACAGCGCCTTCGCGAGCAAGCCCGCTCCCACACAAGCCCGTTCCTACATTGGGACTGTGGTGTTTGCCACAAGCTTGATCCCCGTCAGTAGCCCACCTTCGCGCAATCACTACCATCGCGCTTCCATCGAAAGCCAGGGACGGCTCATTGGGAGCCGCGGCTGCACACGCTCAAGGAAGAGGCACTCATGCGTTCACTCAAGATCATTCTGCTGTCATCCGCCTTCAACGGCCTGACCCAACGGGCCTGGCTGGAATTGCGCGAGGCCGGGCACTCACCCAGCGTGGTGCTGTTTACCGACGAAGACGCAGTGCTTGAACAAATCGAACACGCCGGCGCCGATCTGGTGATCTGCCCGTTCCTCAAGGACCGGGTGCCGCAACAGCTGTGGAGCAACACCCGGCGCCCGGTGGTGATCATCCATCCGGGCATCGTCGGTGATCGCGGCGCCAGCGCGCTGGACTGGGCGATCACCCATGAGCGCGAGCGCTGGGGCGTCACCGCGTTGCAAGCGGTGGAGGAAATGGACGCCGGACCGGTCTGGGCCACGTGCGAATTCAACCTGCCCCAGGGCCTGCGCAAATCCGAGTTGTACAACGGGCGGGTCAGCGACGCGGCGATTCGTTGCATCCGCGAAGTCGTGGAAAAATTCGTCACCGGTTTCGTGCCGGTGCCGGTGGATTACAGCCAGCACCACGTGTTGGGGCGCTTGCAGCCGAACATGAAACAGGTCGACCGCACCTTCAGCTGGCACGACTGCTCACGCTTTATCAAACGCAGCATCGACGCAGCCGACGGTCAGCCCGGTGTGTTGGCCAGTCTGGCGGGCGGTCAGTACTACGTGTATGACGCTCATCTGGATTCACGCAGCGGTACGCCGGGGGAAATTCTGGCAGTGCATGACGACGCGGTGCTGGTGGCAACCGGTGATCACAGCGTGTGGATCGGATCGTTGCGGCGCAAACCGTTGCCCGGCGAAGAGACTTTCAAGCGCCCGGCCCGGCATGTACTCGCGCAACAGCTGCGCGAAGTGCCGACCCTCGATTGGTCAATCGCCTCAAACCCGTTCAACACCGAAGCCTATCAACCGATCCGTTATCGTGAATCCGGGCAAGTCGGCGAGTTGACCTTCGAGTTCTACAACGGCGCCATGAGTACCGAGCAATGCCAGCGGTTGGTGGACGCACTGCGCTGGGCCAAGGCGCGGGACACCAAGGTGCTGCTGATCAAGGGCGGACGCGGCAGCTTTTCCAATGGCGTGCATTTGAATGTGATTCAGGCCGCCGAAGTGCCGGGACTGGAAGCCTGGGCGAATATTCAGGCGATCGATGATGTCTGCGAGGAACTGCTCACCGCCCGGCAACTGGTGATCAGCGGAGTGAGCGGCAGTGCCGGGGCCGGCGGTGTGATGCTGGCGCTGGCCGCCGACATCGTCTTCGTCCGCGCCGAAATCGTGCTCAACCCGCACTACAAAACCATGGGCCTGTACGGCTCCGAATACTGGACCTACAGCCTGCCCCGCGCTGTGGGCCAGGCGATGGCGGAAAAACTCACGGAAGACTGCCTGCCGGTCAGCGCGACCCAGGCGTTGCAACTGGGGATGGTCCAGGAAATCGGTCCGCGCTGCCCGGATGAGTTTGGCTTGTGGGTGTTGCAACGGGCCAATGGCGCGTTGAGTGATCCGGCGTATGCGGCGATTCGCGAGCGCAAGGGTCGTAGCGATACGCAGTTGATGCAGCATTGTCGGAATGCGGAACTGGAGGAGATGCACCTGGACATGGTGCAGAACCGCAAGCAGTTTGCCGAGAAGTGCCGCAATTTTGTGTTGAAGCGCAAGGCGTGTGGGACGCCTGAGCGGTTGGTGGCGGAGTGGGCCAGGGCAGTTGAGTTAGCCGGTTGATTTTTCGGCGTCTGTGATGGCCTCTTCGCGAGCAAGCCCGCTCCCACAGGGGATTTTTGAACGACACAGATCCAATGTGGGAGCGGGCTTGCTCGCGAAGAACGATAACGCGGTCTCACGGTTGTAAAAGCAGCGCCACTAAAGCCGTCCACCCAGTCTGATGACTGGCCCCCAACCCGCGCCCGGTCTCGCCATGAAAGTACTCATGAAACAGCACCAGGTCGCGACTCGCCGGGTCAGCCTGCAACTGCGCATAACCGGCCATTGACGGCCGATTACCCTCTTCATCCCGCAAAAACAGCTTGGTCAGGCGCTGACTCAAGCTGTCCGCAACCTCTTCCAGCGACGCCAGAAACCCCGAGCCCGTTGGGTACTCCACCGAGAAGTTCTGATCGTAGTAACGGTGAAACTCGCGCAAGGATTCGATCAGCATGTAGTTGATCGGCATCCACACCGGCCCGCGCCAGTTGGAGTTGCCGCCATACAGCCGCGACTCGGACTCCGCCGGTTCGTAATGGGCGCACAGGCTGTCGCCGTTGATGCGGATGCCGAAAGGCTGTTCGGCGAAGGCCTTGGACAATGAACGAATGCCGAACGGCGAGAGAAACTCCCCCTCGTCAAGCATGCGTTTGAGCAAGTCCTTGGTGCGTTCGCCGCGCAGCAGCGCCAGCAACATGCGATTGCCTTCACCGGGCTCGGTCCAGCGCGACACCAGGCTGGCCAGGTCCGGGCGATGGCGCATAAACCCGAGCAATCGCTCGCGCAAACCAGGCAGGCCTTCGTGTTCGTGCTGCTCCAACACTTGCACCGCAAACAACGGCATCAGGCCGACAATCGAGCGTAAACGCAGCGGCTCGTTAACCCCGTCGGGACGGTGCAAGACGTCATAGAAAAACTGATCCTGCTCGTCCCACAAACCTTCGGCGTCGGAATCGATTTTATTGATCGCCCCGGCGATGTAGAGGAAGTGTTCGAAGAACTTCACCGCGATGTCGACGTACACGCTGTTACGCTTGGCCAGTTCCAGCGCGATGCGCATCAGGTCCAGCGCATACGCGGCGACCCACGCCGTGCCGTCGGCCTGATCGAGTTGATAGCCGGGCGGCAACATCGCCGAGCGGTCGAACAGCGCAATATTGTCCAGCCCCAGAAATCCGCCCTGAAACAGGTTGCGACCCTCGGCGTCCTTGCGGTTGACCCACCAGGAAAAATTCAGCAGCAACTTGTGGAAGATCCGTTCAAGGAAGTCCATGTCCCCTGCCCCGGTCAACGCCTTGTCCTGCTGATACACCCGCCAACAAGCCCATGCATGCACCGGCGGGTTGGCATCGTCGAAGCGCCATTCGTAGGCCGGCAATTGGCCGTTGGGGTGCATGAAACGGTCTTTGACCAGCAGCAACAATTGATGCTTGGCGAAGCCCGGATCGATCAGCGCAAACGCCACCGCTTGAAAGCCCAGATCCCACGAGGCGTACCACGGGTATTCCCAGGTGTCGGGCATCGAGACGATGTCGAAATTCGACAGATGCCGCCAATGCGTGTTGCGAATGTGCATGCGCTCGGGCGGCGGCGCGGGTTGCGCCGGATCACCGTCGAGCCACTGATTGACGTCGAAATAGTAGAGCTGTTTCGACCAGAGCAACCCGGCCAGGGCCTGGCGCTGCACATTGTGCGCATCGGGGTCTTTGATCTCGGTTTGCAGCGCGGCGTAGAAACCATCGGCTTCGGCCCGGCGTTGCTCGAACAAGGTTCGGGCGTTGATTTGCGGGGAACCGGCCGGGGCAAAGCGCAGGAACACGCTGCGGGTCTGGCCGGGGTCGAAGGTCAGCACGAAATGCGCGGCGACCTTGGTGCCGCTGTCATGCCGCACCGCGTCGGTGGCGCCATCGACAATAAAATCGTTGATCCCGTCCTTGAACGGCCCCTGCGCCGACACACCGTCGAGCTTGGGGAAATTGCTCTGGTTTTCGCAGAACAGCCACTCGCAATCGGCCTCGCCCCAGGCAGTGGCTTGTCGGTCAGTCAGTTGCGGATGACGGGCCAGGACCTGATAGCCGTCGAGGCTCAGGCTCGGTTTTTCACCATTGGCAATCCAGCTCCAGGTGTTGCGCGCCCACAGGTGCGGCAAAACGTGCAGGCGCGCGGGTTGATCGGCGCGGTTGTGCACGGTGATGCGCATGAAGATGTCGTCGGCGGTGTGCTTGGCATATTCCACGGTCACGTCGAAATAGCGATTGTCGTCGAACACCCCGGTGTCGAGGATTTCGTATTCGGTCTCGGCCAGGTCTCGGCGGGCGTTTTCGCGGACCAGATCGGCGTAAGGGAATTCGGCCTGCGGGTATTTGTAGAGCATGCGCATGTAGGCATGGCTCGGTACGCCATCGACGTAGAAATACAGTTCCTTGACGTCTTCGCCGTGATTGCCTTCGCTGTTGTTCAGGCCGAACAGGCGCTCTTTGAGAATCGGGTCGCGCTCGTTCCACAAACCCAGGCCCAGGCACCAGTGCTGGGCCTTGTCGGAGAACCCGGCGAGACCATCCTCGCCCCAGCGATAGGCACGGCTGCGCGCGTGTTCATGGGGAAAATAGCGCCAGGCGTCGCCGTCGCGGCTGTAGTCCTCGCGCACCGTGCCCCACTGCCGTTCGCTCAAGTAAGGCCCCCACTCACGCCAGTCCTGGGCCTCGCTGCCGGCCAAGCGCTGGCCTTCAGGGGTGTCGAGGATGTTCGCTGCGGATTTTGCCGGCATGGGGTGGTCCGTTGGGGCGGGAGACGGTTGCAGTGTAGTGCGCATGGCTTGGGCGGAATGTGAAAACTCTGACACCTTTGAAGCGACCGCAAGTCGCCCGTAGCAGCTGTCGAGCACCGCGAGGCAGCGTTCGGCTGCGAAGCAGTCGTAAAACAACCAACCCGCAGAATCAGACAATTCGAAATAGCCGGATCACGACGGCTTCGCCGCCGAACGCAGCCTCGCGGTGCTCGACAGCTGCTACAAAGGCAAGCTTGGAGATAGGCGTAGGCCATGGCTGCTCTTACAATGCGGGCACCTCTCTCTTCGGCCACCCCATGGACATTGACCTCGCCCGCACCTTCCTGGAAATCGTCCGCCACGGCAGCCTCGCCGCCGCTGCGGAAAAACTCCACGTGACCCAGACCGCGATCACCGCCCGGGTGCAGAAACTCGAAAGCCAGTTGGGCAGCACTTTGTTCGTGCGCAACCGCGCCGGTGCGCGCCTGACGCCGAACGGCGAGGCCTTTGTGGTCTACGCCAATCAACTGGTGCAAACCTGGGAAGCCGCCCGCCGCGACCTGCCGTTGCCCGAAGGCTATCGCGACGTGTTGCACATCGGCGGTGAAGTCAGTTTGTGCAATCCACTGATGCTCAGTTGGGCCGCCGAGCTGCGGGAGAAAATCCCCAGCCACGCGCTGCGCATGGAAATCCGCGACGGCGAAAACCTGCTGCGCCAACTGGAACTGGGGGTGCTCGACGCGGCGCTGGTCTACCAGCCCGAATACTGGCCGCGCCTGCAAGTCGAGCAGGTGCTGGAAGAAAAACTGATCCTTGTGCAACTGGCCGGCCAACCCGACCCGTACGTGTACATCGACTGGGGCCCGGACTTCCGCCGCCAGCACGACGCGGCCCTGCCGGAAAAAGCCAAGGCTGCCTTGAGTTTCAACCTTGGGCCACTGGCGTTGCAGTACCTGCTGGAGCACGGCGGCAGCGGTTATTTCCGCACTCGGGTAGTCCAGAGTTATCTGGAAAGCGGCGTGCTCGAAGCCGTGCCCAAGGCCCCGGAATTCAGTTACCCGACTTATCTGGTTTACTCCCGGGATCGGGATTCAGCGACCCTGCAACAGGCGTTCGACCTGCTGCGCGAAGTGATCAAGACCGACGATGACTGGTCCCAGCGCTGGAACCCGCTGAGCTGAGTACATCCAGAAGCGGCTTTTGCACCCGAGCATGGCGCATGTGCCCTCAAGGTTGGTCGAGCCGGATCGGCGGGATCGGCTAATCTGCTGTGATAACAATAATCACAGGTGATTGCAGTGAGGCAGACCACCCAGGCATTTCGCACCCGTTACCGCGCCGACATTCATCGGCTCTACAACCCATGGCTGCACGGCGCGTTTGTGCTGCTGTTCGGCATCGTCGCCATCGGCAGCTTTTGGCACACGGTGCAGCAAGTTCAGCCACTGGAATGGCTGGCGGTGCCGCTGACGCTGCTGTTCTTCAACTTCGGCGTGTACGTGGTGCATCGGCACCTCGGGCATCACAAGAAAAGTTTCGCGCGGATGTTCTACGCCCGGCATGCCGGCGACCATCACAGTTTTTTCGCCCCTGGCCACATGACCTACGACAGTGCCCGGGACTGGCGAGTGATTCTGTTCCCGGCGTGGCTGATCGTAGTGCACACGGTGGTGATTACCCTGCCCCTCTGGTGGCTATTTTCACAGCTCAACGCCAACGTCGCCGGGCTGTTCGGCGGCTGCATGGTTCTGGGTTACCTGACCTATGAAGTGTTCCACGCTTGCGAGCATTTGCCGCCGCGCAATCCGATCACCCGCGTGCCGTGGATTCGCCAGATGCGCCATCTGCATGAACTGCATCACCGCCGCGAGCTGATGCAGGAGCGCAACTTCAACATCGTGTTTCCGCTGATGGACTACCTGTTCGGCACCCTCTATTGGGAACCGGAGCAAGCCAACCCGCACCCGACGAGAACGCCCATGACCCGCATGCAACATCAGATCGAGATTGCCGGTAACCCGATTGCCGTGCTCGCCTACGCCAGCACCGTGACCCGTTGGCCGGAGTGGCATCCGTCGTCGCTCAAGGTCGATGGTCAGGCTGGTCCGTTGCATGCCGGGTCGCGGTTTGAGGAGGACATTCGCGCGGGCGGGCGTGACGGGCACTTGAGCTGGGAGGTCGAGGAGTATCTGCCGGGACGGCGCTGGAGTGCCCAGGCGCGGGGCGATCATGGGTTGTCGCTGGTGGTGACTTACGAGTGCGAAGCCTTCGGCGGCAGCACGCGGTTTGTTCGGACCCTGGATTATCAGTTCAGCGGCTTGGGCATGCGCATCGCCAATCAACTGCTGCTTAAACGGCGCATCGAGCGTGAATCGGCAGTATCGATGCTGGCGCTGCGCGAGATGGCGCAAAAACACCTGGGCCCCGCAGGAGTGAGCGCGTGAGAGCAGCTTTCAAGGTTCTGTTACTGCTGATCATCGTCTTTGTTGCCTATTTGCTGTTGATGCCGAACAAGGTGCAACCGGTGGCCTGGACACCGCCGCCGGCACCGCCCCTGACCAGCGGCGTGTATGCCGAGAATCAACGGCTCAAGGACGTGGCGCGCATCGGATCTTCGGACATCGACGGGCCCGAGGCGCTGCTGCTGGAAAACGGTGAGTTGCTCACCGGCCTGCATGACGGTCGGGTGATTCGCAGCAGCCTCGACGGCAGCGTCAGGACCGTGCTGACCGATACGGGTGGCCGGCCTTTGGGGCTGGCCCGGCATCCCAACGGTTTGCTGGTGATCGCTGACGGGGTCAAGGGTTTGCTGTCCCTCGATGCCCAGGGTCGGGTAATTCCACTGACCACGGAGGCGAATGGCGTGCCGTTCGGTTTTACCGATGACGTGGTGATCGACAAGCCCGGGCACTACGCCTACTTCAGCGATGCGTCGAGTCGCTGGGGTTACGGCAAGGATGGCGAGGCGATCATCGAGCACGGCGGCGACGGTCGTTTGCTGCGCTATGACTTCCAGTCCGGCAAGACCGCCCTGCTAATGGACAAACTGGAGTTCGCCAACGGCGTGACCCTCGGGCCGGAGGATGCCTATGTGCTGGTCAACGAAACCGGTGCCTATCGCATCAGCCGTTATTGGCTGACCGGGCCGAAAGCCGGGACGCATGATGTGTTCATCGACAACTTGCCGGGGCTGCCGGACAACCTGGCGTTCAATGGCCGCGACCGTTTCTGGGTGGCGCTGTATGCACCGCGCAACAAACTGCTGGATGCCACGGCGCAGCATCCGTTCATACGCAAAATGATCGTGCGGGCGCTGATGATCTTGCCTAAACCCGTGGAGAGACGAGCGTTCGCGCTGGGACTGGATCTGGACGGCAAGGTGATTGCCAATCTGCAGGATGCCGGCAGCGGCAACTACTCGCCGATCACCACCGTGCGCGAGTATGGGGAGTGGTTGTATTTCGGCTCGCTGAAAGAGCAGCACATGGTGCGATTGCCACTCACCGAAGCCCTGCACTAAACCCTGTGGGAGCGAGCTTGCTCGCGATGGCGTCAAGTCAGTCAATGCAAATGTCGACTGATACACCGCTTTCGCGAGCAAGCCCGCTCCCACAGGGGATATGGGGTTTATCGAGAACCTGCGGCAAACATAAATCAAATGTGGGAGCGGGCTTGCTCGCGAAGGCGTCAGGGCAGTCGATGCAAATGTTGACTGATACACCGCTTTCGCGAGCAGGCTCGCTCCCACAGGGGATATGGGGTTTATCGAGTACCTGCGGCGAACATAAATCAAATGTGGGAGCGAGCCTGCTCGCGAAGGAGTCAGGTCAGTCAAAGCAAATGTTGCCTGCCACACCGCTTTCGCGAGCAAGCCCGCTCCCACAGGGGGATTTAGGTGTTTGAGCTGTCGGGATTTGCAGGTTTTACGTCGTCTTCCGGTAGCTCATTGATACCCGGCTTGGTCTTTGGACGCTCGGTAATGTGCTGCGGGCTCAACGGTTCAGGACGCGTTGGAATCGGGTCATATCCGCCCTGCTCTTCGCTTGGGAACTTGGGACTTGTCATGGAAGGCACCTCTCAGCGAGTCATGGGTTGTTGAGACTCTGTACGTTCGAGGTGCCGGTTTATATCGCCGTTCCAATTTTTCAGTCACCGGTCGTCGGTGACTCAGGACGACGCCTGGAGTTGTTTGACGATCTTGTCCTTGACCAGCAGTCGCTGTTCCTTGAGCTTTTTCAGGGCGTCGTCGCTGGGCGCATCCGTTTTGGCGGTCTCAGCCTTGACCACCTCGGCGTCCGCTTGCGAATACTTGTTGATCAGTGAATCCAGTAATGGATCCTTGGTGCGTTTTTGCTGGATGACTTCCTTGGAAACTTTCAAGTCCTGATAAAGGTCGTGTGGCACCGGCATGGAACACCTCCGTTTGTTGATCGGCAGCAAACGCGATCAATTGCGTTCACCAACTATCAGAATGGCCTCGGTTACCCGGTTCTGTCGACCTCCTGTCAGACCAGCGGTGTCCGTTCGTCGTCGTTTTGCAATTGCGATCAAACCTTTCGTCGATCGCCGACCTCCACTGAATAACGATCACCTCGATCGCTTATAAAACACGTGTGGAGAATAACCAATGGACGGATTTACCCTGCGCCACCTCGCCCTGGCCGTAGCCTTGAGCACCAGCATGGGCAGCGCTTTCGCCGCCACTTCCAATGACTTCGTCGACAACGCGGCGGCTGGCGGCATCGCTGAAGTCGAAACCAGCAAACTGGCCCTGGAAAAAAGCGCATCGGCAGACATCAAATCCTTCGCCAACATGATGATCACCGATCACACCAAGGCTAACGAAGAGCTGGCAGCCCTGGCGAAAAAGCATGACATCGAGGTGCCGGACAGCACGACGATTGTGAATCAAGCCAAGGCGAAAATTCTCGACCTGCGCGATGAATCCTTCGATGCGGCCTACGCCAACAATCAGGTCAAGGCCCACGAAGACACCATCGCCCTGTTCAAGAAAGAAGCCGACACCGTGACCGACGACAAAAAACCCGGCGCCACCGAGCTGAAAGGCTTTGCACAGAAAATGCTGCCGGCGCTGCAAAAGCACCTGGAAGCAGCGAAAGAACTGCAGGCGAAGCACCCAAGCAAGTAACCAGCACCGCCCCCCCCTGTAACCCCTTGTGGGAGCGGGCTTGCTCGCGAAAGCGGTGTATCAGTCGACATTGACGTTGACTGACACGACGCCTTCGCGAGCAAGCCCGCTCCCACACAAGCCCGCTCCCACAGTTGGTTTATGCCAGGCGCCTAACCCCCATCTGTGTCGATATCGGCATCCGTTTCATCGCTGGGCTTAGGCCGGTCAGGGTGCGGTTTAAAACCGGGGCTGAATTCGTTGTCGTTGTCGGTGTGGACATTTTTCTGGTCGACGGCGTTGTTGGCGCTGTCCGGTTCAGGGGTGTTGCTGTCGCCTTCTCCCGGCGTCTTCGGGTCGATGGCCGGGTCATTGCGATTGATCGCCTGATCCTGCTGCTGGCTCATTGAATCGTCTTTCATAAGCACCTCGTTCGTCACTACTCAAGCACGGCTGAAACAGCCAGGCCTTGAAGATTCGAAGCCTTCCCCGGCGCAACGTTCCATCGCATGACCCGTAGGAGCTGCCGAAGGCTGCGATCTTTTGATCTTTGGCGCTTTCTGAATCGCTATAAATCAAGGGAAGGATCAAAAGATCGCAGCCTTTTGAATCGCCAAGATCAAGGGAAAGATCAAAAGATCGCAGCCTTCGGCAGCGCCTACTAGAGTTGTGGCCAAGGATGAAAAATCCTTCCGTTAGCGAACAACTATTTCGCACGGCAAATGTCACTGATGTGCGTCGATCAATTTTGGGGATTCGGCGCAACACTTTTGGGAGTCAAAACATGGCGGCACTGCAACGCAACACACTCGAAGCGATCAAAAACAACCAGACGCAACTGCTCGTCAATTGGACGAACAGCCTCGAGGCCAGTGGTGCCACGCGCAACATCAAGGAACTCGACCTCAAGCAACAGACGTCTGATTTCCTGCACCTGATCATTTCCGGGCTGGACCAAGGCAATAGCCAGAACGTCGCCGCCCCGGGTTGGGACGAGATTCGCCAGTTCCTCGAAAAACTGTCCAATAGCCGCGCCCAGCTCGGCCAGGACTCGCAACAAACCGCCAGTTTCATCTTCGCCCTCAAAGGCCCGCTGTTTACCTTGTTGCAGGCGCACTACCGCGACGACCCCGCACAATTGGCCGAACAACTCTGGGAAATCTCCGAGCTGCTCGACGCCTTGGGCATGCACACCATCCGCACTTTCCAGAAGTCCCGCGAAGCGGTGATCAAGCGCCAGCAGGAAGAATTGCTGGAACTGTCGACCCCGGTGGTCAAGCTATGGGATGGCGTGCTGGCGCTGCCGATGATCGGCACCCTCGACTCGCAACGCACTCAGGTAGTGATGGAATCGCTGCTGCAACGGATCGTCGACACCGGTTCGGAAATCGCCATCATCGACATCACCGGCGTGCCGACTGTCGATACCCTGGTGGCGCAACACTTGCTCAAGACGGTCACCGCGATCCGCCTGATGGGCGCCGATTGCATCATCAGTGGCGTACGTCCGCAGATCGCCCAGACCATCGTGCACCTGGGCCTGGACCTGCAAGGCGTGGTCACCAAGGCTAATCTGGCCGATGCCCTGAAACTGGCCCTGACCCGGTTGGGACTGACCGTCAACAAGGCGGTATAAGCCGATGGAGCGTATTCCGATTCTGAAAATGGGCGACTTCCTGCTGGTGACCATCCAGGTCGACATGCATGACCAGCTCGCCCTCACGCTGCAAGACGACCTGTCCGAGCGCATCAGCAATACCTCCGCCCGAGGCGTGCTGATCGATATCTCGGCGCTGGACATGGTCGATTCGTTTATTGGCCGGATGATCGGGACCATCTCCGGGCTGTCGAGCATCATGGATGCCCAGACTGTATTGGTCGGCATGCAGCCGGCCGTGGCGATTACCCTGGTCGAACTGGGCCTGACGCTGCCCGGCGTCAGCACGGCGTTGAACGTCGAGCGTGGGATGAAATTACTGCAGGACCGAGTACGCGAACAATGACCGTGCGCAGCAGCGGCAGCCAACCGATTCAAATCGAACAGGACGTGGTGCTGGCCCGCCAGACCGCGCGCAAACTGGCGCAGGAATGCGGCATGCGCCTGATCGACCTGACCAAACTGGTGACCGCCGTCAGCGAGCTGGCGCGCAACACCATGGTCTACGGCGGTGGCGGCGACATGGACTGGCAGATCCTCGACGAAAACGCCCGTACCGGTCTGCGCCTGGTCTTCCGTGATGAAGGGCCGGGCATTCCCGACATCAAACTGGCGATGACCGACGGCTGGACCTCCGGCAGCGGGCTGGGCCTGGGCCTGACCGGGGCCAAGCGCCTGGTGGAAGAGTTCGAACTGGAAACCGAGCCTGGCAAAGGCACTCGCATAACGATTACCCGATGGACATGAATATTGGCGGCAGCCTGACGCTCGTCTTGCCGATCGAAGACAGCAGCCAGATCGGTCATGCCCGGCGCACCGCGCAACAACTGGCGGAGAAACACGGCTTCGACGCCACCGATGCTGGCCGCGTGGCGCTGGTGGTGACGGAATTGGCGAGCAATGTGCTCAAGCACGCTAAACACGGTGAATTGCATATCAGGAGTTTGCCGCGCCCGACAGGCGCCGGGGTTGAAATCCTCGCCGTGGATCGCGCTGGCGGCTTTGATTTGCAGGCGTGCCTGGCCGATGGCTTTTCGACCCGAGGCACCCAAGGCATCGGGCTCGGCGCGGTGTCGCGCCAGACCGAAGTGTTCGATGTGTATGCCGATCACCGTGGCGCGGTGCTGCTGACACGCTTGTACCCGCGCAGCGACAAGGCGCCGGATCGACGAATAGGCATCAGCCAGCATTCGTTGCACAACGACCCGGCGTGCGGCGATGTCTGGCACCTGGCATTCGACGGCGGCTGCATCAGCGCCCTGATCATCGACGGTCTCGGCCATGGCGAAGACGCCGAGCGCGCCGCCCGCGCCGGAGAGAAAGTCTTCGCCATGGCACCGTTCGCTTCACCGACGCTGTTGCTTGAGGACATGCATCACGCCATGATCGGCACCCGAGGCGGCGCGGCGGCCTTCGCGCAATTCGATGGCGATGCCTTGAAGTTCGTCGGTATCGGCAACATTGGCGCCAGCCTGATCGGCCCGGACAAATCCCGTGGCCTGGCCTCCCACCCCGGTATCGTCGGTGGCCAATACCGGCGCGCGCAACCCTTTGACTATGCTCAAGTGAACGGACACCTATTGATCATGTACAGCGACGGCCTGCAGTCCCGTTGGAACCTGCAAGACTACCCCGGCCTGGTGCACCGTCATCCCGCCGTGATTGCCGCCGTGCTGCACCGCGATTTCTGTCGCGGGCGGGACGATGTAACGGTATTGGTCGTTGCCCTGGAGGCCGCCCATGGCTGAGTCACCCAACCTGACGCCCGACGAACAAACGATGCTGATCGCGCAATTGCAGAGTGAAGCCACTGCGCTGCGCGACGAACTCGACGAAACCAATCAGGGCGTGTTGGCGTTGTACGCCGAACTCGACGAACAGGCCGAGCAATTGCGCCAGGCTTCCGACCTGAAAAGCCGTTTCCTGTCGTACATGAGCCATGAGTTCCGCACGCCACTGGGCTCGATCCTGAGCATTACCGGCCTGCTGACCGATGAACTCGACGGCCCGTTGAGCCCCGAACAACACAAACAAGTGGCGTTTGTCAGCGGGGCCGCGCGGGAATTGAGCGACATGGTCGACGACCTGCTGGACCTGGCGAAAATCGAGGCCGGACGTATCAGTATTTCCCCAGCCTGGTTCGACATGCTCGACCTGTTCGCCGCCCTGCGCGGCATGTTCCGGCCGATTGTCGATGGCAGTGCCGTGGACCTGATCTTCGAAGAACCGGTTGGCCTGCCACGGCTGTACACCGACGACAAGAAACTCGCACAGATCCTGCGTAACTTCATTTCCAACTCGCTGAAGTTCACCACCCGTGGTGAAGTGCGGGTTTCGGCGCGCCTGGAGAACGCTGATCACGTGCGTTTCGCCGTCAGTGACACAGGAATAGGTATCGCCCCGGAGCTACATGGCGCATTGTTCGAGGACTTTTCACAGGTAGACTCGCCCTTGCAAAAACGCCTGCGCGGCACCGGACTCGGTTTGTCCCTGTGCAAACGCTTCGCCGAGCTGTTGGGGGGCGAAGTCGGGGTGCAGAGTACGCCGGGCACCGGTTCGACCTTTTTCGTGATCATCCCGCTGGCCATCGCCGTGGAGCCTGCCGATGAAACGTGACATCCGCTTGTTGATCGTCGATGACAACGTCGCCACCCGCTACGCCTTGCGCCGGCGCCTGGAACGGCACGGCTACGAAATCCTCGAGGCCGGTACCGGCAGCGAAGGCCTGGCGCTGATCGACAGCGAACTGATTGATGCACTGATCCTCGACGTCAACCTGCCGGACATGAGCGGCTTCGACATCGTGCGCAAACTGCGCACCGAGGCGGCCACCGCCCTGCTGCCAGTGATTCACGTATCGGCGGCCTCGATCCAGACCGGCGACATCATCACCGGCCTCGACGCGGGTGCCGATGCCTATTTGATCCACCCCGTTGACCCCGACGTGCTGCTCGCCACCCTGCGCACGCTGCTGCGGGTGCGCGACACCGAGAATGCCTTGCGCGAAAGCGAGGCGCGCTTCCGCGAGATCTTCACCAATGTTTCGGCGCCCATCGCGGTGATGGACGCGACGTTGAAAGTCCACGAATGCAATCACGCCTTCGCCCAGTTGATCCAGGAAAACCTCGACCCGGACAGCCTGCGCGAATGCTTTGCCGACGATCAGGGCGCAGTGATTGATGAACTGCGCCTGCGCCTGGCGTACGGCGAGCGCTGGAAAGGCACGCTGAACATGCGGGTCGAAGGCGAGGTGCGGGAAACCGAGTGGCAGATTTCGCCCTACCGCACTCCGGAATTGAGCCTGGTGTTCGTCGAAGATGTCACCGAGCACCGCCATCGCGAGCGCTCGCACCTGGCGCGGCTCGACGACGCCACCACGCAACTGGCCAAGGAAGTCGCCGAACGGGTGCGCACCGAAGCGCAGTTGCTGCAAGTGCAGAAAATGGACGCACTGGGCAAGCTGACTGGCGGCATCGCACATGACTTCAACAACTTGCTGACGGGCATCATCACCAGCCTTGAACTGATTCAGAAACGGGTGACGGATGGGCGCACCGAAAAAGTCCAGTTCTACGCCGAAGCGGCGCTGAACTCGGCCATGAGCGCCGCGTCCCTGACCCATCGCCTGCTGGCCTTCGCCCGTCAGCAGCCGCTGGATACCCGGCCGGTGGACATCAACGAGAACATCCGTTCCCTTGAAGAACTGTTGGTGCGCACCATCGGCGAGCGCATCGCGCTGAAACTGGAATTGACCACCAAGCCCTCCATTGCGCTGGTCGATCCGATCCAGTTGGAAAGTGCCGTGCTCAATCTGGTGATCAATGCCCGGGATGCGCTGCCTCAGGGCGGCAATATCTGGGTCAGCACCTACGCCGCCTATTCCCACGGCGACCCGAATCTCGCGGACGGCGCCTACATCGCACTGGCGGTGCGCGATGACGGCACCGGCATCGAACACAGCGTAATCGACAAAGTGTTCGACCCGTTCTTCACCACCAAGCCTCTGGGCCAGGGCACCGGTTTGGGCCTGTCGACGATTTACGGTTTCGCCCGCCAGTCCGGCGGCGATGCGCACATCCGCAGCGTGGCCCGACGCGGCACCGAAGTGACCATCATGTTGCCGGCGAGTACCGATCCCCTCGCAGCCGCAGAGGAAACAGTGGTCTCCGACTCACAAGGCTCGGGCGAGCATGTGTTGATCGTCGAAGACATGCCCTCGGTGCGCATGTTTGTCGCCGAAGTGCTGGTGGATGCCGGTTATCGTTGCACCCAGGTGGAAGACATCGAAACGGCCCTGGAACGGTTGCAGAACGATCCAACGATTGACCTGATGCTGACTGACGTCGGCCTGCCGCGCATGAGCGGGCGGGAACTGGCGGATGTCGCCCGGGGCTGGCGCGAACGGTTGCCGATCCTGTTCATGACCGGCTACGCGGAAAACGCCCTCAACCGCCAGGAGTTCCTCGGCGTAGGCATGGACATGCTGGTCAAGCCGTTTCAGATCAGCGAATTGCTGGACAAAGTCAGGCGCAGCCTCGACGGCGCCTGAGTCATTCAAGATCAAAAGATCGCAGCCTCCGGCAGCTCCTACACCGATCCCTGTAGGAGCTGCCGGAGGCTGCGATCTTTTGATTGTCGTGTCAGTCAGCATGATGTTGAGGCTGATACCCCCTTCGCGAGCAAGCCCGCTCCCACAGGATCTGCTGTGAACACACAGTTTGTGTACACCCGAGATCCCCTGTGGGAGCGAGCCTGCTCGCGAAGAGGCCAGCCCTGAAACCGCTATCTCAAGCCAGCACCCTGGCCAAAAACGGCGCCGTCCGGCTCTTCTTGTTTTTGGCCACGGTCTGCGGTGTACCCGCCACCACAATCCTGCCGCCCTGATCCCCTGCCCCCGGCCCGATGTCGATCACCCAGTCACTCTGGGCCACCACGCGCATTTCATGCTCGACCACAATCACCGTGTGCCCCGCCGTCACCAGCGTATTCAACTGCTCCAGCAGCCGATCCACATCCCGTGGATGCAACCCGGTGGTGGGCTCGTCGAGCACGTACAGGGTCGCGCCGCGCTGGTTGCGTTGCAGCTCCGTCGCCAGTTTGATCCGCTGGGCTTCACCGCCGGACAGTTCTGTCGCCGGTTGACCCAGACGCAAGTAACCCAGGCCAATATCACGTAGCACTTCCAGCGAACGGCGAATCCCCGGTTGCTCGGCAAATACCGTGACCGCGTCGTCCACCGTCAGTTGCAACACCTGGGCGATGCTCAGTCCCTGCCAGGTGATAGCCAGTGTCTGCGGGTTGTAGCGCGCCCCATGACACGTCGGGCAAGGCGCATAAACGCTCGGCATAAACAGCAATTCGACACTGACAAACCCCTCGCCTTCGCAGGTCGGGCAACGTCCCTTGGCAACGTTGAAGGAAAACTGCCCGGCGTCGTAACCCTCAGCCTGTGCCTCAGGCGTGGCGGCGAACAGTTTGCGCACGTTGTCGAACAGCCCGGTGTAGGTCGCCAGATTCGAACGTGGCGTGCGGCCGATGGGTTTCTGATCGACTTGCACCAGGCGCTTGATCGATTCCAGCCCCGCCGTGACCTGACCGCCGCTGACTTGCGGCGCGTCGTCCTCAAGGCTCAATTCTTCCGGCTCGCTGGCCGTCGTTGGTTTGCCCAAATGCGCGCCGACCAATTCGAGCAACGCCTGGCTGACCAGACTCGACTTGCCGGAACCCGACACGCCGGTCACCGCCGTAAAGCAGCCCAAGGGAAATTCGGCGCTGAGGTTGTTCAGGTTATTGCGGGTGATGCCTTCCAGGCGCAGCCAGTCCTTTGCCTTGCGCACTGCACGTTTGGCGCTGACCTGCTCGGCGAACAGGTAGGCGCGGGTCTGGGAATCGGTAATGTGCTCCAGCCCTGAAGGATGACCGCTGTAGAGTATGTGCCCGCCATGCTCACCGGCCGCCGGCCCGACATCGATCAGCCAATCGGCGCGGCGCATGGTTTCCAGATCGTGCTCGACCACAAATAACGTATTGCCCGCTGCTTTCAGACGTTGCAGGGCTTCAAACAAAGCCTCGCCATCCGCCGGGTGCAGGCCTGCCGAAGGTTCGTCCAGCACATAAATCACGCCGAACAACTGCGAGCCCAATTGCGTCGCCAGGCGCAAGCGCTGCAATTCACCGGAGGACAGGGTTGGCGTGCTGCGATCCAGAGCCAGGTAACCGAGGCCCAGATCGGTCAGGGTGCTGACCCGCTCCAGTAAATCCTGAGCGATGCGTTGTGCCGCCAGGCGTTTTTCCACCGACAGGTTCGGCGTGTGGCGCACGTCCGGCGCATTGGCGTGACCGCTGGCACCGTGGGCGACGCGCTGTTCGCGAGCCTCGCGGGTCTGCTCATGGGTCAACACTTCACCGGGTTGATCCGGTTGTTCAAGGTAACTGTGAGCCGCCACCGGTCGCAGCACTTCGGCCACTTGCAACAACGGCATCTGCGACAGTTCACCAATATCGTAGCCGGCGAACGTCACCGACAGCGCCTCTCGCTTGAGCCGTTTGCCGTCGCATAACGGACACGGGCTGCCGAGCATGAATTGCGAGACGCGCTTCTTCATCAAGGCGCTTTGGGATTGGCTGAAGGTGTGCAGGATGTAGCGCCGGGCGCCGGTGAAAGTGCCTTGGTAACTCGGCTCCATTTTGCGCTGGAGGGCGACTCGGGTTTCTTCCGGGGTGAGCCCGGCGTACACCGGTACGGTCGGGGTTTCTTCGGTGAAGAGAATCCAGTCCCGCTGCTTTTTCGGCAGCTTTTTCCAGGGGATGTCCACGTCGATGCCCATGGTCACCAGGATGTCCCGCAGGTTCTGGCCCTGCCAGGCCAGCGGCCACGACGCAACGGCGCGCTGGCGGATGGTCAGGTTCGGATCCGGGACCATCAGCGCTTCGGTCACTTCGTAGACGCGGCCCAGGCCGTGGCATTCGGCGCACGCCCCTTGCGGCGTGTTCGGCGAAAAGTCTTCGGCATACAGCATCGCCTGTCCCGGCGGGTAACTGCCGGCGCGGGAATAGAGCATTCGGATCAGGCTCGACAACGTGGTCACGCTGCCCACCGAAGAACGCGTACTCGGCGTGCCTCGCTGTTGTTGCAAGGCGACGGCGGGCGGCAAACCTTCGATGGAATCGACGTCCGGCACACCGACCTGATCGATCAGGCGTCGGGCATACGGCGCCACGGATTCGAAATAGCGCCGTTGCGCTTCGGCGTAGAGCGTCGAGAACGCCAACGAAGACTTGCCCGAACCGGACACGCCGGTGAACACCACCAGGGCATCCCGGGGAATGTCCACGTCGACGTTCTTGAGGTTGTGTTCCCGGGCGCCGCGCACCCTGACCATGCCTGAGGGAGGGGTTGGGGTGCGCTTCGACGTCATGAAATAACCTTAAATAATTAGCTGAAAAACACCGATCCCCTGTGGGAGCGGGCTTGCTCGCGAAAGCGGTGTGTCAAACAACATCGATGCTGAATGGCATACCGCTTTCGCGAGCAAGCCCGCTCCCACATTTCTGATAGGGGTTAACCATTGAGAACCATGCGCACCATTTGGGTCAGTGCTTCTGGCCCATACGGTTTACTGAGCAGATGTGTATCGGGACTCAACTGATGATTGCGCGAAATAATGTCGCGGGTGTGCCCCGAGGTAAACAGCACCGCCACTGGCGGGTTCTGCACCTTGGCCCATGCCGCGAGGTCCGAGCTTTTGATCAGGCCGGGCATGACCACGTCGGTGAAGATCATGTCCACGGCCACGCCCTCCAGCAGCATCTGCATGGCCAAGTCGCCGTTGGCGGCGGTCAGCACCTGATAACCCTCTTCGCGCAGCAACTCCACCGCCGAGGCGCGCACCGCTTCGTTATCCTCGACCACCAGAATGGTTTCATGCCCGCCCCGTTGCTGCGGCCCCGGCGGCGGCGCTTCATTGGGCAACGCTCGCAGGCTGCGCGGAAAGTACAGCCGCACTCGCGTGCCCTCGCCGACCACGCTGGACATCTCGATATGCCCGCCACTCTGCTTGACGAAACCGAACACCATGCTCAAACCGAGCCCGGTGCCGTGGCCATCGGCCTTGGTGGTAAAGAACGGTTCGAACGCCTGGGCCAGCACTTCCGGCGCCATGCCGCCGCCGGCGTCGGTCACCGTCACGCGCAGATAGTCACCGGCGACGATGTCTTTGCCTGCGCAGAACCGCCGATCCAGGACGACGTTGTCGGCGCTCAGGCCGATGGTGCCCTCGCCCTTCATCGCGTCACGGGCGTTGATCGCCAGGTTGAGGATGGCGTTTTCCAGTTGATTGCGATCCACATGAATGCGCCAGGCATCATCGGGCACGGCGACGTTGATCTGGAGGGTTTCCCCCAGCGCCCGCTGCAGCAGTTCCCCGAGGCCATCGAAGATCTGCCGGGGTTCGCAAACGTCCGGCGATAGCGGCTGGCGCCGAGCGAACGCGAGCAGTTGCGACGACAGCTTGGCCCCGCGCTCGACCGCCGCAATCGAGGCACTGACCCGGCGCTGCACATTGAGGTTGTCCGGTTCATGCCGCGCCAGCAAATGCAGATTGCCGGCGATCACTTGCAGCAGGTTGTTGAAGTCATGGGCCACGCCGCCCGTGAGGCCGCCGATGGCTTCGAGCTTCTGCGCCTGGCGCAATTGCTCTTCCGCCGCCAGTCGCGCATTGACTTCATCGGCGACGCGCTGCTCCAGGTTGCGGGTGAATTTGATCAGGGACTCTTCGGCGATCTTGCGTTCGTGGATGTCGATCAACACGCCAGGGAAACGAAACGGTTTGCCTTGATCGTTGAACTCACAGCAACCGCTGGCCAGCACCCACAGGTACGTGCCGTCGGGGCGTAAGACTCGGTATTCGGCGTTGTAGGGTGCACCAGTGCTCACCGATTGATTGACCTGTTCCTCGACCCAGTCGAAGTCATCGGGGTGAATCCGCGATTCAGCGATCTCGGTGGGCAGGTCGGCCAGGTTCTGGCCCGCCGGATAGGAAAAGGTGCGGGCGAAACGCTCGTCCCCGGACAGCACATTGGCCTTGATGTCCCAAACGAACGAGCCGAGCAGCGCCCCGGCATTCAGCGCCAGGCGTACCCGTTCGTTGTCTGCGCGATAGGCATCCTCGGCTTCTTGGCGGCGGCGTTCGGAAATCACGTGGTCGGTGGTCTCGACCACCATCGCCATGACTCCGGACGGGCGCCCTTTATCATCAGCGACCGGGCTGTAATAGAGATCCAGCCAGACATCTTCCGGAATGCCGTCGCGCAGCAGCACCAGTTCTTTATTGCGATAGGACAACGTGCCGCCCGCCAGGCAAGTATCGAGCACATGGCGATTGAACTCGGCGACTTCCGGCCATCCAAGCTCCACCGGCACGCCCAACAGATAGGGATGGCGACCGCCAGCGAACGCCGAGTAGGCGTCGTTATAAATCATGTAGCCGAGCCGCCCCCAGAGCATCACCATCGGCAACGGCGAAGCCAGCATCAGCTGCACCGTACTGCTCAAGCTGCGGGGCCAGTCGTCGATGTTGCCCAGTTCGGTCTGGCTCCAGTCGAACGCGCGAATGCGTCCGGCCATTTCGCCAGTCCAGCCGGCACAACCGTGGCTATCTGATAGAAACTGCATTGACTGACTCTATGTCCTGTGATGACGCCCGTTTGTTTCGAGCACTGCGGATGCCAATGGTTTCATAGAGGTATAGCTGATTCATTATTCCCTTGTGGAAAGCCGATTTCCATAGGGCTCTGTGGGCGTGACAGGACTAACGAAAATCCCGGCTGCGCACGCTGATGCCGTCAAGCAGGAAACTCAGATCACTCAAGCGACCGGCAATCAGATGCCGCACCTCGCCTTCCCTTTCCCAGCGCCCATCGACCTTGAGCAATTGTGAGCCGACCAGTACCTGGCGTTGCCGTTCAGCCAAATCGCGCCAGACCACCACGTTGACGTTGCCGAACTCGTCTTCGAGGGTGACGAAGGTCACGCCGCTGGCGGTGCCGGGGCGTTGGCGGCCGGTCACCAGCCCGGCGACGCTGACGGGCCGGCCGTGTTCGACATCGAGCAATTCCTTCGAGCTGCGGCAACGCCGGGCCTTCAACTCCGGGCGCAACAGCGCCAACGGATGCGGGCCGAGGGTGGTGCCGACGGTCGCGTAATCGGCTTGCAGGTCTTCGCCGACGGTGGGTTTGGGCAGCGACACTTCAGGTTCTTCCTGACGCGGCAACCCGGCGAACAACCCGAGTTGTTTCTGCACCCCCGCCACTTCCCAGCGCGCCCGATGGCGGTCGCCGGCCAGACCGCGCAAGGCCCCGGCATCGGCCAGTTGTTCCTGGGCACGGGCGTCGAGTTGCGCCCGTTCGCCGAGATCGGCAATGTCGACAAACGCACCCCGCGCCCGTGCAGCTTCGATGCGCCGGGCATCGTCCTCGCGAAAACCCTTGATCATCCGCAGGCCCATGCGAATCGCAGGTTGCGCCCCGGTGATCGGTTCCAGGCTGCAATCCCAGTCGCTGGCGCGCACATCCACCGGGCGAATCTGCAAATGATGCCGACGGGCGTCTTGCAGGATCTGGTCCGGGCTGTAGAAACCCATGGGCCAGCTATTGATCAGCGCACAGGCGAAGGCTGCCGGTTCGTGGCATTTGAGCCAGCAACTGGCGTAGGTCAGCAAGGCGAAACTGGCGGCGTGGGATTCAGGGAAACCGTAGCTGCCGAAGCCTTTGATCTGTTCGAAGATTTGCGCGGCGAATTCTGCTGTGTAGCCCTTTTTTTTCATTCCGGCAGCCAGGCGATCCTTATGCGGCTCAAGTCCGCCATGGCGTTTCCAGGCCGCCATGGAACGGCGCAACTGATCGGCTTCGCCAGGGCTGTAACTGGCGGCGACAATGGCGATCTGCATCACTTGTTCCTGGAACAGCGGCACCCCGAGCGTGCGCTTCAACACCTCCCTCAGCTCTTCGGAGGGATAGCTTTCGAGTTCTTCCTTGTTTCGTCGCCGCAGATAGGGATGCACCATGCCGCCCTGAATAGGGCCGGGGCGAACGATGGCCACCTCAATCACCAGGTCATAAAACTTGCGGGGCTTGAGCCGGGGCAACATCGACATCTGCGCCCGGGATTCGATCTGGAACACGCCGATGGTGTCAGCCTGGCAAATCATGTCGTAGGTTTGTGGATCTTCAGAGGGCACCGTCGCCAGGCTCAAGTCCAGATTGCGGTGACGGCGAAGCAAATCGAAACAACGACGAATCGCGCTGAGCATGCCCAAAGCCAGGATATCCACTTTGAGCAGTCCTACCGCATCGAGATCGTCCTTGTCCCATTGAATGATGGTGCGATCAGCCATTGCCGCGTTTTCCACCGGCACCAGGGTGTCCAGCGATTGCTCGGAAATAACGAAGCCGCCGGGGTGCTGAGACAGATGCCGGGGGAAACCGATCAGTTGTTGCGTCAAACTCAACACCCGTTTCAGCACCGGGCTCTCAGGATCGAAACCACTTTCAATCAGGCGCTCGACCGGTGGCGTGTTGTCACTCCAGTGACCACAGCAATCGGCCAGGGCGTTGACCTGATCCGGCGGCAGGCCCAAGGCCTTGGCCACGTCGCGCACCGCACCGGCAGCGTGGTAAGTGCTGACCACGGCGGTCAGCGCAGCGCGGGTGCGACCGTAGCGCTGGAACACGTACTGCAAGACTTCTTCACGGCGTTCGTGTTCGAAATCCACGTCGATGTCGGGAGGTTCGTTGCGCTCTTTGGACAGAAAGCGCTCAAACAGCATGTTCATTCGCGCCGGGTCGATCTCGGTGATACCCAACGCGAAACACACCGCCGAGTTGGCCGCCGAGCCTCGCCCCTGACAAAGAATTTTCTGGCGTCGGGCGAAAGCGACGATGTCCTGAACCGTAAGGAAATAGCTTTCATAACCCAGCTCGGCAATCAGCGCCAATTCCTTATCGATCAGCCCGCGCACCTTCTCGCTGGCACCTTCGGGCCAACGCTCGCGAACGCCACGTTCGGTCAACTCACTCAGCCAGGATGCGGCGCTATGCCCTTGCGGCACCAACTCCCGGGGATATTGATAGCGCAACTGCCCCAGATCGAAGGTGCAGCGCCGGGCGATAACCAGCGTTTCATCGAGCAAGGCTCGCGGATAGAGTTCACCCACGACATCGAGGCTGCGAAGGTGCCGCTCGCCATTCGGATGAAGGCGCAACCCGGCCGCCGCAACCGGCAGGTGATGGCGGATCGCGGTCATGGTGTCCTGCAATGCACGTCGGCCACGGGCGTGCATGTGCACGTCGCCGCTGGCCATTGCCGGGATTTGCAGCTCCCTGGCCAGCGTCAGCAATGCGTTTAATCGCCGTGTATCGTCCTGCCCTCGATGCAACTGGACCGCCAGCCACAGGCGTTCGGCAAAGGCCTGTTTCAGCCAGTGACCGTTGTGAAAATCATCCACCGCATCCGGCACCCACAACGCCAACAAGCCCGGCAACGGTTCGCTGAAGTCCTCTCGCAATACTTGATACTGACCTTTCTGCGTGCGCCGCCGAGCGCGGGTGATCAGCCGGCACAACGCCTGATAGCCCTCAAGGTTTTCCACCAGCAGCACCAGTTTCGGCCCGTCCTCGATGCGGATTTCGCTGCCGATGATCAGCGGCAGCTCCACCGACTTCGCCGCCTGCCAGGCCCGGACAATCCCGGCCAATGTGCATTCATCGGTGATTGCCAGGGCCCGATAACCCTGGTGTTTCGCCCGTTGAAACAACTCCAGCGCGCTGGAAGCCCCGCGCTGAAAACTGAAGTTCGACAGGCAATGCAGCTCGGCATATTCGACGCTCATGCGAACCAGCCTTGCAGCCACAACGGACCGTTTTCACCCACCGCCCGATAGGCCCAGCCCTGTTGGCCGGCGCGGGTCTGGATCAAGTAATAATCCCGGCGCACATCAGCGCCGTCCCACCAGCCGGACTCGATGCGTTCCGGCCCCATGAGAATCCGCGCTGAACCTTCGTGCACCGTCAGCGGTTCGGTCAGCAACCAGCCCGGCCGTTGCACCCCCGGCAATCCGCCACAGAACTGGCTGTCGACACTGGTCTGCCAGGCGCACTCGGGGCGGTGATCAGCCTGGAAACGCAAGCCCTGCACCGCCTCGTCGCCCAGCCGGGCGCGCAGGCGTTCGCGCAATTGCTCCCAGGGCAAGGACTGCTGCGGGCGGTCGTCGAACAGTTCCTGGCGTTGAGGCACGAAGCTCGGCAGGTCTTCGGCGCGCAGGCGAAAACCGCGCACCGGAGCCTCGACCTGCACTTGTTCCAGCCTCCCCCGGGCCAGTTCGAAGAGCATCGCCGGATCGCGCTCGGCGCTGAGCAATCCGACCTTGATCACGCTGTCCGGCAACCCGGCGTGTTCCAGGTGCAAGTCGAAACGCTGCACGCCGCTGTCCCGGCCGCAGAGAAATGCTGACAGATCACCCGTCAACCGGCGCAATGGAAACAGCAACGCCTGATGGGACTGCACATCGAAGTTGAGCTCGATGCGCACATCGAAGCGGTCCGGCGGCAGGTAGAACGCCAGGGCCAAGTGGCGCAAACCGAGCAAGGCGTCCAGATGCTTGAGCACCTGGGCCTCGAAACGCCGGGCCAGGGTATGTCGGGGCAGCGCCTGCACCTGGCTCAAGGTGCGCAGGCCCATGCGCGTCAACGCCGTGGACACCGAAGGTTCGAGGGCGATGCGGTCGATGGGCAACTGCCCCAGGTGATAGTGCAAAGCCTGATCGTCCGGCACCACCAGACCGTCATAAACATTGGCCAGCACCCGCGCCGCCACCGGGTTGGGTGCGGCGACGATCCGGTGCCGAAAACCCAGCGCGGTGAGTTCGCTGCGCAACCGCGCTTCGAACTGCGGCCAAGCGCCGAACAGACCCAGGCTCGATTCGATTTCAAACACCACCGCGCGCGGGTAATGCACGCTGACCTGGGAACTGAAGCCATAGGCCCACGCCGCGAGAAACTGCTGCCAGTGTTCGATTTCGGCGGCGTCGTATTCAGCCGTGACAAAACCTTTGCTCAAGGCCTGGGCCGCCGTCATGGACTGGCCGGGGCGCAAGCCGAGGGCCCGGGCCGCGCCGTTGACCGCTTGCAACACCCGGCGTTGGGCCGGGCCGGTCAGCAGCGCCAATGGCTCATCGGGATCGGGACGCTGACGCAGTACCGCGTCCAGCGCCAATTGCGGGAACAGAATGCACACCCAGCGCATGGCAACCTCAATGTCCCATGGCAAAGGCAATCGGCGCCGTACGGGCCAACCCGCCGCGACACTTCAAGACTCGCAATTGCGCAGGCTTGGCATCGATGGCAATGCGCAGGGCGGCCGGCGAAGGGTTGACCGCCTCGGCCAGCGAGCGATAGGCAAACGCCAGGGTCGAACCGGTTTCCGCCGCCACCTGCAAACGTCGCAGCGCCCGGTCATCGGCCTTGTGCGGCCAACACAGCACCGCGCCGCAACTGCCCGAACGCAGGCACTGTTCCGCCGCCCACAAGGCATCGCGTTCGCTGGCCTGGATGATCGACAACTGGCGCAGATCGACCCCGGCGTTCTGCCATGCCTGGGGATACGGCACGTACGGCGGCGCGATCAGCACGATGCGCTCACCCGCCGCCGACAGCCGCGCCAGCGCCGGCCACACCAGTTGCAACTCGCCGACGCCCTGCCCGGCGAGGAGGATTTCGGTCAGCGCCGCTTCCGGCCAGCCACCGCTGGGCAACGCCGCATCCAGCGCCGCATGCCCGGTGGGTTGCGGGCTGACGGCCGGGGGCGCGGGTCGGCCCTTCCAGACCTGGCCGCCATTGAACAGCGTATCCAACGCAACGACGGCGCCCATCACCCTTGCCTCACCAGACCGCAGAACACCCCTTCGATGGCCAGGTCCTGATCGGCTTCGACGATGATCGGTTTATAGGCCGGGTTGCGCGGCAACAACCGCACGCTGTCGCCGACCCGCTCGAAACGCTTGATGGTGACTTCGCCGTCGAGCCGCGCCACCACGATCTGGCCGTTAAGCGCCTCGGGGTTGCGGTGCACACCCACCAGGTCGCCGTCGAGAATGCCGTCCTCGATCATCGAGTCGCCCTGGACCCGCAGCATGTAGTCAGGCACCCGGGAGAAGATCGACGGGTCGAACAGCAAACGGCTGTGCACCTCGGCATCGGCACCAATCGGCGCCCCCGCCGCGACCCGACCGAGGACCGGAATATCCAGCAACTCGGGCCGCGCCGGTTGCCCAAGCAAGCGAATGCCCCGGGCCTGATGCGGGTTGACCTCGATAAAACCGGCTTCGGTCAGCGCCAGCACATGCTTGCGCGCCACGCTGCGGGAGGCGAAACCAAACGCCTCGCTGATTTCAGCGAGGCTCGGGGACTGACCGTGCTCCGCGATTCGATCACGGATAAACGTCAGGATGGCGGTACGGCGGGGAGTGAGAGTCGTCATGGAGTACATTTGTACTCTTTTCAGGTTTTCCTGACAACAACCGTCAATCCGGTAAGCGCTGCGTAGGAGCTGTGTAGGAGCTGACGAGTGAAACGAGGCTGCGATCTTTTGATCTTAAAAAATCAAAATCAAAAGATCGCAGCCTCGTTTCACTCGTCAGCTCCTACAGGGAATCCAGGTCAGGCCAAAAAGATCGCAGTCACTGGCAAGTCCCTGTAGCAGCTGTCGAGCAGCGCGAGGCAGCGTTCGGCGGCGGAGCCGTCGCAAACCCTGTACTCACGGTCTACCTAAAACACCGCGGTGGCCGATTTCACGACGGCTTCGCCGCCGAACGCTGCCTCGCGCTGCTCGACAGCTGCTACAAGGGGAGCCATGTCAGTCATCACCCAATCCACGGGCCGCCAAAAATTCTGCGATGTAATCGATAAACGCCACCACCTTGGCCGTCGCCCGCCGATGGCTCGGGTACACCGCCAGAATGTGCGCGCCGAAGCTGTCCGGGTCGATGTCGTAGTCGGCCATCAGCCGCACCAGCCGCCCGTCGGCGATGTACGGCGCGGCGCTCCACAACGGCGTATGCAGCAAGCCGCGACCGGCCAGGGCATTCGCCAGCAACAAGTCGTAATTGTCGCTGCGCAAACGTGGTGACTGCGGTTGCGGCAGGCTCAGGCGCTGGCCGTCGCGTTCGGCCCACCAGAATTCGCGGCTGAGCAACGGATGGCGATACAACAGCCATTCGTGTTCATCGAGGGTTTGCGGCGTCACCGGCACGCCTTTGCGCGCCAGGTAAGCCGGGCTGCCACACAACGCCAGGCGATTGCTGCCGACCACCCGGGCGATCAGCCCCGGCAAGTCGTCATGACCTTCGCGCAAGGCCAGGTCGTAGCCACTTTCCAGCAGATTGACGAACTCATCGCACAGGTCCACTTGCAGGTTGATCTGCGGGTATTGCTCCAGAAAACCACCGCACACCTGATCCAGAAACGCCTGCCCATACGCCAGCGGCGCGGTGATTTTCAGGCTGCCGCGCAGGCCATGCTGCATCTGCTCGACCTCCTCGCCCGCCTCCTCCAGCCGCTGCAACACCTGGCGCGCGGTTTCCAGATAAAGCCGCCCCACTTCTGTCAGCAAAATCCGCCGGGTGCTGCGTTCGAACAACCGCGCGCCGAGCTCGGCTTCGAGGTGATTCACCGCTTTGGTCAGCGCCGACGGGGTCTTGCCCAGTTGCTCGGCGGCGCGGCTGAAACTGCCCAGCTGCGCGGTGACCACGAACATTTTCAACGCACCCAACTTGTCCATGCTTTTTCCATTCCGGCAAAAACGTTTTTCGTGAGGCAGGCGTTCTGCTGAGCGCGAGCAGCCACTAATCTGGCCATCAGACGCAATAATAAGGAAACATTCAATGAAAAGATTCATCCCGAATCTATTGATGGCCGCGATCAGTTTTGCCTCGATGGAAGCCATGGCCGCCACTGATCTGGTGCTGCTCAATGGCAAGATTTTCACCGCCGACCGCGCCCAACCGAAGGTGCAGGCCCTGGCGGTAGAAAACGGCAAGGTGCTGAAAGTCGGCACCGATGCGCAGATCAAGGCCTTGATCGACTCGAACACCAAAGTGATCGATCTCGGCGGCAAAACCCTGATGCCCGGCCTGATCGACAGCCATTCCCACGCGATTTTCGGCGGTCTGGAAATGGTCTCGGCGAATATGGAAGACGAGGTGGTCAGTCTCGACGAACTGGAAAAACGCCTGCGCGGCTGGCGTGACGACGGCAAGGCCAGACATGGCGATGTGCTGAGCGTGGCCGGCATGAGTTCGGCGTATTGGGCGCAGGCCGAGGCCTTCGGCAAAAAATTCAACAGTGGCGAATGGGCTCAGGTGCCCGTGGTGTTCACCGGCAGCGACCATCACACCGCGTGGGCCAACGACGTGATGCTGCAACGCGCCGGCATCGATGCTGCGCTGCTGAAAAACCTGCCCGACGCCGAGAAAGACACAATCGGCAAACGCGCCGATGGCACGCCGAATGGCTTTCTGGTGGACGCCGGTTGGGACCGGGTCGCCTCGAAAATGCCGGTGCCGAGCGCTGCCGACATGCTCAAAGCCGCGCAATCCGCCGTGCGCTACAACAACAGCCTCGGCATCACCGCGTGGATGGACCCCGCCGCCAACGCCGCACCGGGCGAGCCGGTATTCGCCCTCAAGCCCACGGAGAAAACCGTCGGCGTGCTGCCGGCCTATAAAGCCCTGTCCGAGAGCGGCGGCATGACCGCGCACGTCGCCGCGCTGCTGGTGGCCAATCCGAAAAGCGTGCCGGCCGATCTCGATGTGCTGGACAAAGTGCGCCAGCAATTCCAGGGCATTCCCAACCTGACGCTGCCCGGCATCAAGATCTTCGCTGACGGCGTGATCGAATACCCGGCCCAGAGCGCGGCGATGATCGATCCGTACAGCAACTCGCACAAACAGGGTGAGTTGCTGATTGATCCGAAGCATTTCGGCGAACTGGTCAGCGCCATCGACCAGCGCGGCTGGCTGGTGCACATCCACGCCATCGGCGACCGCGCGGTGCGCGAATCCCTGAACGGCATCGAGCAAGCGCGCAAGGATCGCCAGAGCGGCGTGACCCACTCGATCACGCACTTGCAAATGGTCAACCCGAAGGAGTTTGCGCGGTTCAAACCGCTCAACGTGATCGCTTCGATGCAGCTGCTGTGGGCGACTGCCGACGATTACACGCTGGACATGATCAAGCCCTACGTCAGCGCCCTGGCCTTCCGTTATCAATACCCGGCGCACTCGCTGCTCAAACAAGGCGCGACCATTGCGGGCGCCAGCGACTGGCCGGTGTCTTCGCCGAATCCCTTCAATGCCATGGCCCAGGCTATCACCCGCGTCGGCCCGTTGGGCGTGCTGAATGGCGATGAACGTCTGGACCGGGAAACGATGTTCTACGCCTACACCCTCAACGCCGCCCGGACCATCGGGTTGGAGAAGCAGATCGGTTCACTGACGGCTGGCAAACAAGCTGATTTCATCGTGCTGGATCGCGATGTGTTCAAGGTCGACAACAAAGCCCTGCACGACACCCAAGTGCTGCAAACCTGGTTCGCCGGCCGCGAAGTCTACGCACCCACTTTATAAGAAGACCTATTGCTGCCCGCCCCTGCGCCTGTCGTCGGGGTATGGCGCAGCCTTGCCCGCTATCTGCCCAAAACAATCAAAACAAAGGCACTGACCCATGAAAGCTTTCACCCTGTTCGCCCTCGGATCCTTGAGCGTGTTGCCCCTGAGCAGCCAGGCCATTGCGTTGAATGACGACTTCAACGTACTGGTGGATTTGACTCTGGCGAGTGATTACCGCACTCGTGGTATCTCGCAAACTCAGAACGATCCCGCTGTGCAGGCTGGTGTCACGCTGGCCCATAGCAGCGGTTTGTACGCGGGGGCCTGGAGTTCGAACGTCGATTTCGGCGGAGGTTTGAAAACCCGTCAGGAAATCGACTACTACGCCGGTTGGCTGTGGCAGGCGACCGATGCCGTGAGCCTGGACCTCGGCTACCTGAAATACGCCTACCCGAAGGAAGGCCAGTTCAATCAGAGCGAAACCTACGGGATTCTCAGCGTTTACGGGGTGAAACTCGCGGCCTATTACTCGGCGGATGCGCCGGGGATCGATAGCAAGCAGAGTTCGCTCTACACCTACGTCGGCTACGAAACCGAATTGCCTTATGGGCTGGGCTTGAAACTGCGCTACGGCGAAATGGATTTCAAGGACCCGCACCTGTACTCGTCCAACGGCCACGCGGAGGACGCCTACCACGAATGGGAAGTGAAACTGAGCCACGAACTGGCCGGGGTGGTGGTTGGATTGAGCTACATCGACACTGACCTTTCGCAAAGCCAATGCGAGAGCAATTGGGGCTTCAAGGACGTGTGCACCGCGACGGTAGTGGCCAGCATCAGCAAATCCTTCTGACCCGACCCATGCCCTCCCTGTAGGAGCTGCCGAAGGCTGCGATCTTTTGACTTTGTTTTTTAAAAGCAAGATCAAAAGAACGCAGCCTTCGGCAGCTCCTACAGGGGCGGATGCAAGGGGGCGCGAAAAGATGTGACCGGATGTTTACGGAATTTTTACCAATGTTCTTCTACAGTTACGCGCGTCACTCCGTATTTGAGTAGAGGAATGTTTGAAATGGCTTTGGGCAAAGGACTGCGTTTACCGTCCATCACACCGACCCGACTGGTGCTGCTGTTTTCCCTGGCACTGGTGGCGTTGTACAACCTGGCAACATGGAAGGCGCTGGGGACGCTGATCACCCTGCAAGGCGCGCACAAACTGGGTTTTTTCATTTCCTTCGGGCTGTTTTTGTGGGCAGCCATCACCCTGCTTTTGACCCTGGTTTCGTTTCGCTGGACGCTGAAACCGGCGCTGACACTCGTCGCCCTGCTCTCTTCCTGCGCCGCGTATTTCATGAACGAATACGGGATCACCATCGACACGGTGATGATCCAGAACGTATTCGAAACCAATCCGGCGGAAGCCACCGCGCTGTTCAACGGCAAGTTGCTGGCTTACGTGTTGCTGCTCGGCGTGCTGCCGACGGTGCTGGTCTGGCGCTGGCCGGTGAGTTATCGACCGTTCTTTCGTGGGCTGCTGAACAAGCTCCTGGTGATCGTCGCCTGTGTGCTGGTGATCGGCGCTTCGGTAGGCACGTTCTACTCGACCTACGCGCCGATCTTCCGCGAAGAAGACAAGCTCACCCACTTCATCAACCCGACCAACTACATCTACGCGATCAGCAAATACGCCAAGCAGCGGCTGGGGATCAAAAAGCATTTCGTGGTGCAGGCCATCGGTGAAGACGCGGTGATGAGCGCCAAGGCCACCAGCCGCGAGAAGAAATCACTGATGGTGTTCGTGGTCGGCGAAACCGCCCGGGCCGACCATTTCTCGCTCAATGGCTATGAGCGCAAGACCAATCCCGAGTTGAGCCAGCTGGATATCCTGAACTTCACGAACGTGCACTCCTGCGGCACCTCCACGGCGGTGTCGGTGCCGTGCATGTTCTCGATGTTCCCGCGCGAGGATTACAGCGACAAGAAAGGCAAAACCTACGAAGGCTTGCTGGATATCCTGCAACGGGCCGGCGTGCAGGTGCTGTGGCTGGACAACAACAGCGACTGTAAGGGCACTTGCCTGCGGGTGCCGCACCGGGACATCGCGAAGAACCAGCCGGGGCCGTTCTGCGACGGCAATAACTGCCTCGACGAAGCGTTGCTGGCGGATCTGCAAGGCTACATCGACAGCCTCAAGGGCAACGCGATCATCGTCCTGCACGCCGACGGCAGCCATGGCCCGGAATACTACGAGCGCTACCCGAAAGAACTCGAGCGCTTCAAACCGATCTGCCACACCAATCAGCTGGGCAGTTGCAGCCGCGAAGAACTGCTCAACGTGTACGACAACACGATCCTCTACACCGACCACTTCCTCGCCAAAGTGATCGAACTGCTCAAGCGCAATCAGGACGCCCTCGATACGTCGATGCTCTATGTGTCCGACCATGGCGAATCCCTGGGCGAAAACGGCCTGTATCTGCACGCTGCGCCGTATGCACTGGCTCCGGAAGCGCAAACCCATGTGCCGATGGTCATGTGGTTCGGCAACAACACCTTGGCCCAGTTGGGGATCGACCGTGGTTGCCTGCAAGGCAAGAGCGGCCAGCCGGACCTGAGCCATGACAACCTGTTCCACTCGGTGCTCGGCTTGTTCGAAGTCCAGACCTCGCTGTATCAGCCGGGACTGGACATTTTCCGAGGCTGCCGACCGCCGATGACGGCCGGCAAATAAAACAATCTCTGTGTAGGAGCTGCCGAAGGCTGCGATCCTTTGATCTTGCTTTTAAAAATCAAAGTCAAAAGATCGCAGCCTTCGGCAGCTCCTACATGGGATTTCGGTGCATCAGAGACCGAGTTGTGCCAAGTAGGGCCAAGGGTAGATGCCGCGTTCGTGGCCGTCGCTGAACACCAGTTGCAGGCCATAGCCCTGGGCGTTGAGCTCGACCACGCGAATCCGCGAATCGACCTTCACCGTCAGCCCTTGCAGCCGAAACGCCCGGCATTGCGAGCACGGGCATTGGCGGCGCAATTCGGCGTGATCGAGCAACTGCTCCCGCCCATCCGGCCAGTTCAGCCGCAGTTGCTGTTTGCTCTGGGAGTTGCCCACCGCCAGCGGGTTCATTGCAGTTGACTCAAGGCGATGCGCACGGCTTTGCGCACTTCCGGGTCGCCGTCGTCTTGCGCGGCTTGCAACGCGGCGATGGCTTGGCGATCGTTCAATTCACCAAGGGCCAGGGCCGCTTCCTTGCGCAGGTTGCTGATGCGATGGCCGAGGGTTTCGATCAGCGCTTCAAGCGCCGGGGCATAGCGCAGGCGGCCGAGGCTGCGGGTGGCGCGCAGGCGCACTTGCCAGTAATCGTCGCCCAAGGCTTCGACCAGCGCCGGGCCGGCATCGGTGTGACCGACCTTGCCCAGCGTGGTGGCGGCTTCTTCGCGCACTTGCCACGCCTGATCCTGCAAGGCCTGGCGCAGCGCCGGCAGTACTTGAATATCGGACGCCAAACCGAGGGCGCCGGTGGCGGCGCGGCGCACTTCGGTGTCCGGGTCATCGCTGGCCAATCGGGCTAACGCAGGCAACGCATCGAGTTGCTTGAGCCAGCCGAGTACACCAACGGCTTCGCGGCGCACGCTGGCGTCTTCATCCTTCAGCGCGATCAACGCAGCGGCGGCAGCATCGGGGAAACGCAACTCACGCAAAGCCCTGAACGCCGCAATCCGCACGCTGATATCGGCATGCGCGGTCCACGGCAGAATCACCCGGCCGGCGGCTTCGCTTTTCAGCAGGCTGAGACTTTGCGCGGCCGCAGCCTGCACGGCCGGCGATGGATCGGTCAGCGCCTGGCACAACGCCTCGACCACCGGCTCATCCTCCCAGGCTTCCAGCAGTCGCGCCGCTTCGGCACGGACTTCTTCGGTCGGGTCGTCTGCCAGCCGATCGACCAGCCACAGCAAACCTTCCGGTTCCTCAAGGTCGGCCAGTTCGATCAGGGCAATGCGTCGCACGCCCGGATCGTCATCGGTCAGGCGCGGTTGCAGGGCAAGAATGTCGTCGTTATCGGTTGTTTCGAATAGTGAGGTCATAGGGCAAATCGCGGCAGTTTGTTTTCTGGGGGAAGTCCGAGGGGGTTCAGGCGTGGTAACTGCCGACCGTCCTCGTGACGCAGCAACTCGAGGCAGTGACGCTTCAAGCGTGAAAATTCGTGGCTGGTGACCAGCTCGGTGGTGCGCGGTCGAGGGAAATCCAGGCGCAGGTCTTCGATGATTCGACCGGGGCGCGAACTCATCACCAACAGGCGATCGGCGAGGAACAGCGCTTCGTCGATGTCATGGGTGACGAACACCACGGTGGTGCGAATCCGCGTCCAGATGTCCAGCAGCAGTTCCTGCATGTTCAATCGGGTCAGTGCATCGAGGGCACCGAACGGTTCGTCCATCAACAACAGGCGTGGGCGATTGATCAGCACCCGGGCTATTTCGACCCGCTGCTGCATACCACCGGAGAGCTGGTCCGGCCAGCGCTCGGCGAAGCCTTCCAGCCCCACCAGCGCGAGGATTTCATCGGCGGCTTTGTGGCGTTCGGTCTTGCCGATGCCGCGCATTTTCAGGCCGAACGCCACGTTGTCGCGCACCGTGCGCCAAGGGAACAGCGTGTGATGCTGGAACACCATGCCGCGTTGCGGTGACGGGCCGGAGATCGGCGCGCCATCGACGTTCAAGGTGCCGATACGCGGTTGCAGATGCCCGGCCAAGGCGCCGAGCAAGGTGGATTTGCCGCAGCCGGACGGCCCGAGAATACACACGAACTGCCCCGGCTCGATCTGGCAATCCAGACCCTGGACCGCTTCGAAAGCAGCGCTGCCCTCCCCCAGGCTGATGGACAACCCGCGAATATCGATGTGCCCTTCCGGGTGTTGAAAAACGCTCATCAGGCTTTTCCTCGTGGTCGATGCCAAGGCGTGAACAGCCCGCCGAGGCGTTTGATCAGCAGGCTGCTGCCCATCCCGAGCACTCCGATCAGCAACATGCCGACGACGATGTCGGCGTAGTTCTGGATCGTGTAGGACTCCCAGGTGTAATAGCCGATGCCGTACTGGCCGGAGATCATTTCCGCAGTCACCAGACAGAACCACGACGTGCCCATGCCGATGGCGAGGCCGGTGATGATGCTCGGCGCGGCACCGGGCAGGATCACTTCCAGCAAGATGGCGCGACGCCCTGCGCCGAGGCTTCGGGCGGAGGCGATCAGGCGTGGATCGACGCCTTCGACGCCGTGGATGGTGTTGAGCAGGATCGGGAACAGCGCGCCGGTGAAGGTGATAAAAACCATCGACAGTTCCGAGGATGGGAACATCAGGATGGCCAGGGGAATCCAGGCGACTGCGGGGATCGGTCGCAAGACTTCCAGTGGTGGCAGCAGCAAGTCTTCCGCCCATTTCGAACGGCCGATGGCCAGGCCCAATGCGATGCCGATGACCAGCGCCGCGAGGTAACCGGCGAAGACCCGGCTGAGGCTGCTGCTCAGGTGCTGGCCGAGCTTGCCGGAGTCGCCGAGCCCCAGTGCGGCCTGGATCACCGCCAGTGGGGTCGGGACGTTTGCGAAGGTGACAAGGCCGAGGTTCCAGTGGTGGCTGGCGGCGAGTTGCCAGAACAGCAGGCAGAGCAGCAGTGAGGAGGCTCGGGGGAGCCAGCGTAAATAGGATCTGGACATACATAACTTCCAACTGGCGAACACATCACCCTGTAGGAGCTGCCGAAGGCTGCGATCTTTTGATTTTGTCTTTAAAGGCGAAGTCAAAAGATCGCAGCCTCGTTTTGCTCGACAGCTCCTACAGGGTTCGGTGTTTTGGTACTTATCGGGTAGCGACGGCTTGGGTGGTGGCATCGGTGAAGTCGAACACTTTGCCGCCCTGGGCCGTGGCGAATTGTTGGGCCTGCCCCTTAAGCAAAAAGGCACTTAGGCGGCCTTTCTCATCGCTGGCAAACCACGCCTGATCCGCCAGCAATTTGATCCCGCTGTCACTCGCCTGGGCATACACCGCGCGGATGTTTTTGCCTTCCGCCTTCAACCCGGCCAACGCCGTGAACGCCACTTCCGCCGAGGTGTACTGGCGGACTTTCGGTTCGCCGCGCACCCAGATTTCAGCCACATGGCTGACATCGGTAATGGCTTTGCCGCTGACCGCATCCACAGCCTTGAGCGGTGTCTGCGCATAGTTGGCCAGTTGCGCGGTGTAATCCAGGTTCGAAGCTTTGAATGCGGCGCGGATGTATTGGTCGTCGATGAAGGTATTGAGGTCGAGGCCACGGTCAGCCTTCTTCAACAACTTCAGCGTATCGATGGCGGTGCCGACTGCCTGGCGGTATTCCGGCTTCCAGCTCAGGTCGCGGGTTTGCACGCCCAGCGGACCGTGGAACAGGTAATTGACCTCGGCATCGACTCCGGTGACTTTGGCGATCAGCTCGCTGTATTTCTCCGGTTCCGCTGCCAGCAGTTGATTGGCTTCGATGCTCGCACGCAGGTAAGCCACGACGATTTCCGGGTACTTCTTCGCATACGCCTGATCCACCAGCGCGCCATGGAAGGTCGGCGCGTTGGCCTGGGCGCCGTCGTAAATCTTGCGCGCGAAGCCTCGGCTCGGGAACAGCTCGGCGAACGGCACGAAGTCGGCGTGCGCGTCGATCTTCCCGGCCTGCAACGCCGAGCCGGCGACTTCCGGTGGTTGGGCGATGATGTTCACATCCTTCAGCGGATCCCAGCCTTGAGCGACCACGGCGCGCAGCAACATGCCGTGGGCGGTGGACGCGAACGGCACGGAAATGGTCTTGCCCTTGAGCTCTGCCAACGACTGCACGCCGGACGCGCTCGGCACCACGATGCCGTTGCCGCTGCCCTTGGTGCTGCCCGAAAGCACGCTGATAAACAGGCTGTGCTTGCCCGCCGTTTCGAACGCCACGCCATTGAACGCACCGGGGAAATCGGCCATGGCGCCGAAGTCGAGTTTACCGGCGACCATCTCGTTGGTCAGGGGCGCGCCGCTGGTGAAGTTTTTCCATTCCACGTCATATTTGGCGTCTTTGTATTGGCCGTCGTGGGGCAGGTATTTGTCCAGCAGGCCGAGTTCACGGATCAGCAGGCCGCCGGCGGCGCAGTTGATGGTGGTGTCCTGGGTGCCGATGGCGATGCGGATGGTTTCGGCCGAGGCCGACAAGGTGAATGACGCCAGTACCAGACCGGCCAGTGTTGCGCGCAAGAACATGGTGAATCCCCTCGAATCATTTATTGGATGTTCGTCTCCGCCACGATCAGGGCGTGGTGGGAAACGAGGGGTGTTTTGGATCAGGCGTCCGGTGGTTGCCGGATGGCTTTTTTGTTGTCTGGGCCGGCCTCTTCGCGAGCAGGCTCGCTCCCACAGGTTGCCGGGTGTACACAACATTTGCGGCTGGCCTCGGTCCACTGTGGGAGCAGGCTTGCTCGCGAGGGCGGTGTATCAGTCGAAATCAATGTTGGATGACCCACCGCTTTCGCGAGCAAGCCCGCTCCCACATTGGGACGGTGTTTCAGCGCAACAGGTACGGGATTTCGACTTTCACCGCCCCGGTCGGGCAGTCCTTTTCGCACGGCATGCAGTACCAGCATTCGTCGAACGCCATGTAAGCCTTTTGTGTGGCTGGGTTGATTGCCAGCAGGTCCATCGGGCAGACGTCGACGCACACGGTGCAGCCTTTGTGGGCGATGCAAAGGTCTTCATCGACCGTGACCGGTGCGTTGGAGCGGAAGAAGATTTCCTGGGGTTGATAGGCCATTTCACGGTTCTCTCTTTTTTAATACTCAGGCGGCAAACGCGCCGACCCGCAGCCGGTCGTAGGCCTGCATTTCTTCGGCGTCGAGCGGGATGATGTAAGGCTCGACGGCTTTCTTGAAACTGGTCATCTGGCCGTCGTCGCCCTTCTTCAGGTGGCAATGGCAGAACCAGTCGCTGTCGTTGCGTTGCGGGTGATCGACCCGATAGTGGTAAAGCCCCCAGCGACTTTCGGCGCGGAACAACGAAGCGCGGGCGGCCATTTCGGCGCAGTCGCGGATCATGCTGACTTCCATGGCACGCATCAGCTCGTGAGCATTGTGGGCCTTGATCTGATCGAGATCGCGCTGGATATCGCTGAAGCGCTGCAGGCCGATTTGCATCTTCTTGGTCACTTTCGGCGGTTGCAGGTAGTCGTTCACAAAGCGCCGCAGCTTGTATTCGACCTGGGCTGGCGGCAGACCGTGTTCGCGATCCAGTGGTGCGTAGACCCGAGCTTTTTCGATTTCGACTTGCTGGGCATTCACCGCCGAAAACTCGCGCCCGGCGACAAAATCCGCCGCGTTGGTGCCGGCAAACCAGCCATAGGTGAACGCACCGAGCATGTAATTGTGCGGCACGGCGGCCATGTCACCCGCCGAGTACAAGCCCTTCACTGAAGTCTCGGCCCGCTCGTTGACCCACACCCCCGACGCCGAATGCCCGCTGCAAAAACCGATCTCGGAGATGTGCATTTCGACCATCTGCGTGCGGTAATCCGTGCCGCGATTGGCGTGGAACTGGCCGCGACTCGGGCGTTCGTTGCTGTGCAGGATTTCTTCGATGTTCTGGATGGTTTCCTCGGCCAGGTGATCAAGCTTGAGGAACACCGGGCCGTTACCGCTTTCGAGTTCCTGGTGGAACTCCCACATCATCTGGCCGCTCCAGTAGTCGCACTCGATAAAGCGCTCGCCCTTGTTGTTGGCGGTGTAGCCACCCAATGGGCCGGTGACGTAGGCGCAGGCCGGGCCGTTGTAGTCCTTGATCAGCGGGTTGATCTGGAAGCATTCGAGGTTCGCCAGTTCCGCCCCGGCGTGATACGCCATCGCATAACCGTCGCCCGCGTTGGTCGGGTTTTCGTAGGTGCCCATCAGATAACCCGAGGACGGCAGCCCCAGGCGTCCGGCGGCGCCACAGGCGAGGATCACCGCTTTGGCCTTGATCACATGGAAGTCGGCAGTGCGGCAGTCGAAGCCCATCAGGCCGTTGACCGCGCCCTCTTCGTCCGTGAGCAAGCGCGTGCAAACCACGCGATTGGTGATGCTGACTCGAGCCCGCTTCAACTGGCGATACAGGACTTTTTTGATGTCGTGCCCTTCCGGCATCGGCAGCACGTAGGCGCCCATGTGGTGGACCTTTTTCACCGCGTAGTCGCCGGTTTCATCCTTCTCGAACTTCACGCCCCAGCGGTCGAGTTGCTCGATGGTTTCAAAACTGTGAGTGGCATAGGCGTACACCGCCGCCTGATTGACGATGCCGTCATTGGCGATGGTGATTTCCTTGGTGTATTGCTCCGGCGTCGAGTGGCCGGGAATGATCGCGTTGTTGAGGCCGTCCATACCCATGCTGATTGCGCCGCTGCGCTTGACGTTGGCCTTGTCGATCAACAACACGCGCAGATCGCGGTTGCGTTCCTTGGCCTTGATCGCCGCCATCGGGCCAGCGGTGCCGCCGCCGATCACGACGATGTCGTATTCCTGCTCCAACGTGCTTCTGGTTATTGATCTGTGGGTCATGCCTGCGCCCCTTTTTGCCGGTCGATCCGCAAGCGGTACTGGAAGGCATCGCCACGGTAGTAAAGGTGTTCGAAGTCCACGGGAACGCCGGCGGCATCGTGGGTCAGGCGCTCGATGCGCATGATCGGCGAGCCGGCTTCAACGTTCAGCGCCTGGGTCAGGTCGCTGTCGGCGAGCACTGCGTCGATGGCCAGGTCGGCGTGGCCGAGGGCCAGGCCACAGTCGTTTTCCAGGATGAGAAAGATGTCGCGGGTCACCAGGTCAGCCTTCTCGAGCCGCTCGCCGATGGCTTTGGGCAGGTAGGTGATTTCCAGCGAGATTGGCTCGCGATTGATCAGCCGGACGCGTTTGATCTGCGCCACGGTCTCGCCTTCGGCAACTTGCAAACGCTCGGCGACCAGTTTGTCGGCGGCGATGAACTTGAAGCTGCGCAGACGGTTGATCACCTCGTAGCCGCGACCGGTCATGGACTCGGCCAGGCCTTGCAGGGTGCTGACGTTCTGGAAGGTTTTCGGCTTGGCGACGAAGGTGCCTTTGCCGTGGATCTTGAAGATCAGCCCTTCTTTTTGCAGATCACCCAAGGCCTGGCGCACGGTGATGCGGCTGACTTTGAACAGCGCGCCGAGTTCGCTTTCGGAAGGCATCTGGCTGTCTTGCGGGTATTCACCGTCGAGGATCCGCGCACGCAGCACGTCGCGGAGCTGGGTGTGCAGAGGCACGCTGCTGAGGGATAGAACGTTATCGGTCATCTGAGATCACTTGTTATAACGAGTTATGACGTGATCTTAGAGAGGTGATGCGGGGGTTGAGAAATATTGTTTAAGCATAAGGTTAGAAGATCAAAAGATCGCAGCCTTCGGCAGCTCCTACAGGGGTATGCGATTCCATGTAGGAGCTGCCGAAGGCTGCGATCTTTTGATCTTTCTTTGTCAGGTGCGCTTGAGGATCTGGTCCATCACCCAATCGGTCTTGACCGCTTCCCCGGCCAGCGCCGGATGCTGTGATTCACCCCGGATATGCGCATTCATCCCCAGCACATGGTGCCACTGGATGTGCTCGTGATGATCGATATCCAGGCTGAGGGTTTCTTCGGCTTCGAGCACCACCGGGTGCTCATCGAACACGGAAAAACTGATCCGCCCCTTGCTGCCAATCACCTCGACCCGATCCTCGCGCCGGTCCGCCACGAAGTTCCAGCAGCCCATGCCAGTGGCGCCCGATGCAAAGCGCCAACTGGCGGTGACCGCGTCCTCGGCGGCGTACAACCCGGCTTGTCGCGCGGTGAAACCGGCGACTTCGACGACGTCGCCCAGCAGGTATTGGAACAAGTCGAAACCATGGCTCGCGAGATCGGCAAAATAGCCGCCGCCAGCAATCGTTGGATCAGTGCGCCAGTTATCTGTACCACCCAGATCGGCCGGTGAAGGCGCCTTGGTCAGGGTCCAGGTCAGGTGCCGCACCTCGCCGATCCGCCCGTCCGCCAACCATTGGCGCACTTGCTGGAAACGCGGCAGCGAACGTCGGTAGTAGGAAACGAACAGGTGTAGCCCGGCATCGGCGAAGGCCTTTTGCATCTCACGGCTTTGCCCGGCATTCAGCGACATCGGTTTTTCGACGCAGCAATGTTTGCCGGCGGCGGCCACCAACAAGGCGTAAGCGTGGTGACTGTCGGGAGGCGTGGCGATGTACACCGCGTCCACCTCGGGGTCGTTGATCAGCGCTTCGGCATCGGTGTAGAACCGGGCGATGCCGTGGCGCGCGGCGTAATCGCTCACCGCTTCCAGCCGTCGCCCCATCACCGCCACCAGCGCCGAGCCCGGCGCCTTGTAGAAGGCCGGCCCGCTCTTGCGCTCAGCGACGCTGCCGCAACCGATCATGCCCCAACGCACCACGTTCATACTCACTCCTTGAGGTTCAGCCAATGCGCAACGCGCGCAAGTCCAGGTGACCGTCCTTGAGTGGCGGGCACCAGTAATAGCCGCCGGTAATCGGCCGGCTCATGCGATACAAACCATCGGTGATGCCGTCTTCCAGACCGCTCATGCGCCGCAGTTGCGCTTCGAACGCGTCGAGGGAGAAACCGAACGCGAGGAACATCAGACCGGCTCGGTGGCCTTCGATCCACGGCATCGAGCGGCGCACCACGAAGGCTTCGGGGGCGAAGCTTTCCTGGGCGGTGCGCTTGACGTGGGCGGAGATCGGCGCGTCGTCGAGTTCTTCGTTATCGCTCAGGCGACGGCCCATGATGTTGTCCTTTTCATGGGACGGCATCGCGTTGAAGCCTTTCAAATCATGCTGCCATTGCTGGATCGCCGCGAAGCTGCCACCGACCGTGCCGTCAGCGCCCTCACTCACCAGCGCGGCGGCCACGGCGGCTTCGTCGTGCGGGTTTTCGGTGCCGTCTTCGTAACCGGTCAGGTCGTGGCCGGTGAGGTGGCGGAAGGTTTCGTTCATCTGCACCAGGCGAAACGCCGGGGCCAGTGCGGCTTCGATGGCGGTGCTGCGATTGAGCAATTCACCACGATCGACGCCATGCAACCAGCACCACAATGCGTGTTGGGTCGACGGGTTATCGACGCCGACGCCGGCCATGGCCGGGAATGCGCGCAGGCCTTCGATCTGACCGTGCAGGGCTTTGACCAGGGACTCACCGAAACCGACCACCGCCGACGCGCCGTCTACCAGTTGCATCAACTTGTCGAGCGCGGCCGGCACTGCAGCGGCGGATTCGAGGGCGAAGAACATATGACGGGCTTGAGGCGGAACAGGGGTGGCGAGAATGCCCGGCTGGTAATAACTCATATGAACTCCTTAGGAAAGAAGCGCGGAGTTTAACCGTTGCGGGGGTTTGAGCGGTAACGAAAGGCTGAACACAGCCCCCCTGTGGGAGCGGGCTTGCTCGCGAAGGCGGTGTGTCAGTCGAAATTAATGTTGGATGACACACCGCCTTCGCGAGCAAGCCCGCTCCCACAAGGGGTGGTGGCGCTCACGCTATGAGCTGACCCGAAACGCCGTCGGGCTCATCCCGGTCCAGCGCTTGAACGCCCGGCGAAAGCTGCGCACGTCGCTGTAGCCGACTTCTTCGGTGATTCGCTCGATCGACATCTCGGGATTGGCCAGCAAACTCAAGGTCCGCGCCTGTCGCACCTGCTCCAGCAAGGTCTCGAAAGTCAGCGCATGTTCAGTCAAGCGCCGACGCAACGTACGGCTGCTCATGTTCAAATCGCTGGCGATCTTCTCGATGTGGCTGCCACGCGTCAAATCCCGGGAAATCGCCCGCTCCACTGCCTGGATCAGGTCGATTTTCTGGTGCACCTGCGCCGCTTCCAGCTCAAGCAACTTGACCGCCTGACGCAACGCCAGCGAATGATGATTCGGCAGCCGCACGTCCAGCCAATGCGCGGCGATCACCATGCGGTTCTGCAGGCAACCGAACCGCACATCCGGCCCCAGTAAACGTGCGTACTCGGCAACGTAATCCGGCGCGGCGTGGACGAACTCCACCGTCATCGGCTTGAAGTCCACCCCGACCAACGCCCGGCCATACACCAACAGGCTGGCGAAAAACTCCTCCACCGCAAACAACTGCACGTCGGCAAACGGCAGGCGACACTCGATGTCGAGAAACACCCTATCTCCCGCCTCCTCCACGCTCGACACCACGATGCCGCCCGAGGTGTGTTGATGGCGGATGCCTACCTCAAACGCATCGCGCAGGGTCTTGCAAAGCGACAACACATGCCCGAGCAAGCCGAGGGTGCCGAGCACGTTCTGCGCACCAACCCACAGGCCGAGCCCGCGATTGGGCAAGACCTTGAGCGCACGCTGGATCATCGCCACGGCCTGGCGATAGGAAATCCGCTGCGCCGGGTCCTGCAGGTCTTCCAGGGTAAAACCCAGGCCTCGGCAAAGACTCTCGGGATTGACCCCTTTGAGTTCGGCGACTTCGGCGAGTGTTTGCAGGAGGAATGGCGAAACCAGTGCCAGTTCGTAGGTAGGATCGACGACTTTCATTTGCATGGGGCAGGACATCCGGGATCAAGCTGAATTCTTATTTTTGTTACCGGTTATGTCGAAAGAAGTTAGCACAGGGTTTGGCGGCTGTCCGCAGAAGTCCCCCTATGTGGCCGCCAATACCCTGCCCGCCAAGGCTCGAACCGCTTATTTCTATGCAACGGCCGGCGGTTGGCCCCTAACAATAATAATGAGCACGCATATGAACCCGACCCGCACACGATTCTGCTTGCGACTGGCCGTCAGCCTGGCCGGCGTCTACGCCATTCATTTGCCGGCGCTGGCCACCGAGGCCGGCGTGGACAATATCGGCACCGGTACCGATGGTTTCTTCATGCTGCCGCTGGAAGTCGACAGCCTTCCGGACAACATGGTGGCCTTCAACATCTACTACAACCATTACAAATCCAGGAAGCTCAACATCAGCTCCCTCGGCGGCAAAGTGCCGAATATCGAGATCGAATCCACCGCCGTGATCCCGCGCCTGGATTACCTGAGTCCTTTGCGCATTTTCGGTGGGCGGCTGGCCGGCTACATCGCGCAACCCTGGCTCAAGCAGGAAGTCTCGGTATTCGGTTTGCAGGACACCCGCGAAGGCATGGGCGACACGACGATTGCGCCGATCATTCTGTGGGACATGGGCAAGAACCTGACCCTCGGCGCTGCCGTGGAAATCACCGTGCCCACCGGCGAATACAGCACCGATCGCCTGGCCAACACCAGCAACAATTTCTACACCTACAAGCCGCTGTTTTCCTTCACCTGGCTGCCGACGGAGCGCACCGAGGTGTCGATGAAGACCACCTACAGTTTCAACGAGAAAAACAAGGACACCGACTACAAGTCGGGGCAGATTTTCCACTTCGATTATTCCGCCAGCTACAAAATCACCGACGACCTGATGCTCGGCCTCAACGGCTACTACCTCAAGCAAACCACCGACGACAAACAGTTCGGCCGCACCGTGCAATTCAATGGCGAAGACGTCAACGACGGCGTGCGCGGCCAGGTGTTCGCCATCGGCCCGGCGCTGCACTGGACCTTCCTCAAATACGCAAGCGCAGAGATTCGCTGGGCCAAGGAGTTTGATGTGGAAAACCGCCCGGAAGGTGAAATGCTCTGGGCGAAGGTCAGCATTCCGTATGCGTTTTGATGGCTGACTCCGACTCGACACAACTCCCCTGTGGGAGCGAGCCTGCTCGCGAAGGCGGTGGGTCATTCAGTACTGATGTGACTGACAGTCCGTATTCGCGAGCAGGCTCGCTCCCACAGGGGATCATCGGTGGGCGCAAAATTTATGTTCGGCACCAGTCCCTGTAGGAGCGAGGCTTGCCCGCGAAAGCGTCGTGTCAGGCAACAACAATGTCGCCTGATCCACCGCTTTCGCGAGCAAGCCCGCTCCCACAGGGTTTTCACTCGGCTGAGGATTTCAGTCACTGGGGGTTTGGCGGAAGCTCACGGCCAGGCGATTCCAGCTGTTGATGGTGGTGACGGCGATGGTCAAATCCACCAATTCACCTTCATTGAATTGCTCCCGCGCCAACGCGTAGACGTCATCCGGCACATGACTTTCCGAGAGCAGCGTCACCGCTTCAGTCCACGCCAGCGCCGCCCGTTCCCGTGGGTTGAAGAAGCCGCTGTCACGCCAGACCACGATGGAATACAAACGCCGATCCGTTTCGCCGAGGCGCCGGGCATCGACCGAGTGCATGTCGGTGCAGAAGGCGCAGCCGTTGAGTTGTGAGGCGCGGATTTTGATCAGGTGCAGCAAGGCCGGCTCGATGCTCAGGTTGCTGGTCAGCGCTTCCATGGCGATCATGGCTTTCATCGCTTTGGGCGAGGCGCTGTAGTAGTCCAGGCGGGGATTCATGGCGGGACCTCGTAGCGCGGATGTGTATGCCCAAGGTAGGCGCTGATGCACCAGCGTTACAGGTCCAATTCCACGAAAAACCCAGGGACCACTCGACAGCAGACCAATTCGGCGCTTTTTGTCCGCGCAACTTCTATGCAGCGGCGCAATGGGGGTAATCTGGCGCGACCCACAGTCGCCTCACTGCCCCAGGAGCCCCGCTGGTATGGAACTTCACGTTGTCATCAACGGCCGCAAGGACCTGGCAGGCCAGTTGTACCAACAGCTGCGCAGTGCCATCGAAACCGGTCGCCTGGCAGCCGGCACGCAACTGCCGCCCAGCCGTTTGCTGGCGGAACAGTTGGGCATTTCGCGCAAGACCATTTCCGACACGTACTCGCAACTGACCTACGAAAACTTCCTCACCGGAGTGACCGGCAAAGGCACTTACGTCAACGCGCGGCCCGCGAAAATCCAGCGCAAGCAGAGCCATTCGGAGCTGGCCAGCAGCGAGGTCGTCGAGTCGTGGCGTAACCTGCCGGTGTTCCTGCGCCACCCGACGCTGGAAGGCTCGTTGCGCTACGACTTTATCGGCGGCGCCACCAGCAAGGGCCAGTTTCCCCAGGACGATTGGCGGCGCTGCACCTCTCACGCGTTGCGCCAGATTGCCGGTTCCAAGGGTTTCTACAGCCTGCCCGAAGGTCTGCCGGCGTTGCGCAATGCGATTGCCCGGCACATCGCGTTTTCCCGTGGGGTCAATTGCCAGGACGAAGACGTGGTGGTGTGCAACGGCGCCCAGCAAGCCCTGGACCTGATTGGCCGGGTGCTGCTGCGGCCCGGCAGTCTGGTGGCGATGGAAGATCCCGGTTATCCGCCGGCGCGCCTGTTGTTCGGCAGCCACGGGGCCACGGTAGTCGGGGTGCCGGTGGACGCCGAAGGCATTCAGGTCGAGTTGATTCCGGACGGCACGCGGCTGATTTACGTGACGCCGTCGCACCAGTTCCCGCTCGGCATGCCGATGAGCCAGGCACGTCGCGAAGCCCTGCTGGCACGGGCCCGTGAACTAGGCGCGATCATCATCGAAGACGATTACGACAGCGAATTCCGCTACGAGGGCCGGCCTACCGATTCGCTGCAAAGCATGGATGAGCGCGGCATCGTCGCCTACGTCGGCACGTTCTCGAAAACCCTGCTGCCGGAGCTGCGACTGGGCTACGCGATCCTGCCGCCAGCGATTCTCGAAGCGGTGATCCGCGCCAAGCAGCTCACCGACCTGCACACCTCGACCCTGCCGCAATGGGCGCTGGCCAAGTTCATCGCCGAGGGCTGTCTGCTCAAGCACATCCGCCGTTGCCACACGATCTATGCCGGGCGCCGCGAGCGGATCCTCGCGCGCATGGCCGGTGACCTTTCGCCGTGGCTGGAAGCCGTGCCGACGGTCGCCGGGTTTCACATGGTGGCGCTGTGCAAGGTGCCAATCGACTTGACGCTGGTTATCGAACTGGCGAGAAAAGTCGAAGTCGGGCTGTATTCGATTGAGGGCTTTTTCTATCAGCAAGCACCGCGCGCCGGGCTGCTGATGGGGTTTGGCGCGATTGAAACCCTGGACATCGACACCGCGCTGGACCGTGTGCGCGACATTTTGCAGCAGGTCGCCTGACGATTGGTCTGCGGGTTTATCCGGCGATTGGCTATTGGCGGTCCCCCGGTCCAGGCCTATTCTGCAGGGGCGTTATCCCTCAATGAGCAGGATTCGTCCGGCCTGATTCAGGAGTGTGAGCAATGTCCAACGAAGTGATCAATACCGTCAGGGTGCAGGCCGCCGCCGGCCGCTCGGAAGAACTGGGTAAGCAACTGCAAAAGATTGTAGACACCCTGCGCGAACTTCCGGGCTGCGATTCCTACATGGTCGACCGCTGCCCCGAGGACAGCAACCGCTGGAACGTCAGCGCCCGCTGGCAATCGGAAGCGGCCATGCAATCGCATTTCAACAGCCCGCAAGTGCAGGGTTTTATTGGTTTGATTGATAGCCGATTGGCTAATGCCGTGGACTTCAATAGCTTTCCTATCGTCTGAAACGTGCGCGGCCTCGTAGCAGCTGTCGAGCTGCGCGAGGCTGCGTTCGGCGGCGCAGCCGTCGTAAACCCCGCGTACGCATTCTTCCTGATACACCGCATTGACTGATTTCACGACGGCTTCGCCGCCGAACGCAGCCTCGCGCTGCTCGACAGCTGCTACATCGATTAATGTCGCCGCCCTTGATTGGTCCCCTCACCTTCCCGAATATTGGCCGTTTTATTGCCCCGACCCGAGGCTTACTGTGGTCCCTGACGACTAACAACCCCCAGGTGATCAATCATGAAAGCTTTGAGTTTACTGGCCGCCCTGGCCCTCAGCGTTTCTGCCTCGGCCTTCGCCCACGACCCGTCGGAAAAGGTCACTGTGCTGCAGGATGAGCTGCTGCAAAACGTGCCCGGCAAAAAAGCCATGATGATCGAGGTCGACTACAAGCCCGGCCAATCCTCCATCGCTCACAAACACGACGGCACGGCCATGGCTTACGTGCTGCAAGGCCAGGTCACTTCCCAGGTCAAGGGCCAGAAAGCGATCACCTACAAGACCGGCGAGTACTGGTACGAGCCGGCCGGCTCCGAGCATTTGGTGTCGAAAAACGCCAGCGCCACCAAACCCGCCAAGTTGCTGGTGTTCATGGTGTTGTCGCCGGACGAGAAAGTATTGATCCCCTTGAAAAACTGATAGCCAGTGCATCAGCCATAAATAAAAAGGCTCGAAGCGATGATTCGGGCCTTTTTATTACCCGGCGTACTTAGATGAAAACTTTTACATCAAACAAAACTATGGATCAGTCTATAAGTGTATTTATGGACGATTTCATTCAGCCCATAGAGGTTTAGTCTGGAGCCACTGCCGGACACTACCGGCAACTATCAACTTTTCGACTCAGGTTGTTTCACTGGAGAAACACCATGAAACTTTCGCTTGTCAGTTCGTTGACGATTGCCGCGTTGCTCGCCGGCTGCTCCGTCCCCACCGCCCCCAAAGCCGTGTCGTCCCTGGACACGATGTTCAGCGCGCCGGTCGGCCGTTCCAGCGCCGCCCGCGTGACCAATGGCGGCAATGTCTCCCTGGGCATCGTCTTCAGCCCTTCCACCCAGGCTAACCGCGAATACCTGCGCCACTACCAGGCCAACGCCGGCACCGGTTTCGGCCAGAGCCTGCTGGTGCAGCCGATCCACGACGCTTACGTGGCGACGTCCAGCCCGGACTTTGCGGTGGACGCCGTCAAGGCGTCGTTGCAGCGTCAGTTCGGTTCGGTGACGGTCTATCCCGACCTGCAAAGCCTGCGGGCTGCGCGGCCGGATGTGGTGGCCATTGTCGATACCCACAGCCAGTTGATGACCTCGCGCAGTTCCGATATCAAGGCCGATGTCAGTGCTGATTTTTATGATGCGAAGTTCAACTACATCGGTACTGCGCAAGGGCATGATGCCAAGTCTCTGAGTCCTGTGTGGGCCGACTTTAAACGTAGCGAAGAGATTGTCGCGGATATTAACCAGCAACAGGATGTGCAAGTTCGGGCGCTGCAGAAGTTTGACCAGTCGCTCAGTAATTTATTGACCAGCCCGGCAAGTAATGTGTCGATGATCGATAATAAGAGGGATCAAAATTTGTAGTGAGGCGGATGGCCTCTTCGCGGGCAAGCCTCGCTCCTACAGTTGATCGCATTCCAATGTAGGAGCGAGGCTTGCCCGCGAAGAGGCCCGCCCAGCCACCACAAAACCAAAGGCATAAAAAAACCCCCGCATCTCTCGATACAGGGGTTTTTTCATTCAGCGCCTAAAATCAGGCCGCCGGTTCCAGCTCCAGCGCAGGAGCAGCAGGCACAACCGCCTGACCACTCAACGCCAGGTCCAGCAGTTCACGGTTGGCCACTGCGTACATGGCGTAGTCCGTACCGCTGGCGGCACGGATTTCCACCAGCATGGCGCGCCAGCGTTCGATCATGCCTTCGTGCTCTTCCATCCACAGCGCCAGGCGAGTTTCCACGTCCTGAGTGCCGTCGCCCTGTTGCAGGACGGAGATGGTGATCGCACGTTGCTGCCAGTCCACATCATCACGGAACGCTTCACGGGCCAGGGCCTGCCAGTTGTTTTCAACCGGCAGAGCGCTGATCTGTTGCAGGTACCAGGTGATATCCAGCGCGCTGCCCACGGCGAAGTACGCCTTGGCCACGTCCGCCGGGTTTTGACCGGTCACATCGGCCGCTTCAATGATCGGCAGCAAGGTGTACAGGTGAGTCGTGCCTGCAACCATGCGCGCCAGCAACTCAGGCACGCCAGCAGCGACGTACGCCTGATAACGGGTCTGCCAGCCTTCGCGGGTCGGGCCTTCCAGCAGTTCGTCGAGCTTGAGGCCCAGCGCTGCCAGATGTGGACCGAAATGCGCGACGTCACGGGCAGCGTTCTGCTCGTTACGACGGCTGCGCAGGAACCAGCGGGTAGCGCGGCGGCCCAGACGCATCAGCTCGTCCATCAGCTCCAGTTGCACATCAGCGGAAACCTGGTAGTCCAGGGCTTCGATCTGACGGAACCAGTGCGGGAGATGGAAAATGTCACGCACGATCACGTAAGCGCCGGCCACGTTCGCCGGGCTCATGCCGGTCGACTCTTTGAGTCGTTGAACGAAGGTAATGCCCATGTGGTTTACCAGATCGTTGGCGATCTGGGTGCTGACGATTTCGCGCTTCAGACGGTGACGGCGCATGGCTTCGGAGAACTTGCTCACCAGCGATGGCGGGAAAGCGGTTTCCATGTCGCGAGTCAGGTAATCGTCGTCCGGCACCAAGGAGTTGAGCAGCGCTTCCTTGAGGTCGATCTTGCTGTACGAGATCAGTACCGACAGTTCGGCACGGGTCAGGCCATGGCCTGCCGCGACGCGTTCAGCCAGCACTTCTTCGTTCGGCAGGAACTCGATGGCGCGATCCAGCTTGCCGCGGCCTTCCAGATCGTTCATCAGGCGCTTGTATTCGGCAATCCGCACGAAAGCACGGCGGGCCGCCAGGGACAGGGCCTGAGTCTGCTTGTAGTTGTTGCCCAGCACCAGGTTACCGACTTCGTCGGTCATGCTCGCCAGCAACTGGTTGCGTTGCTTGTCGGTCATGTCACCGGCCTGAACCACTTCGTTCAGCAGGATCTTGATGTTTACTTCGTGGTCGGAGCAGTCCACGCCACCGGCGTTGTCGATGAAGTCGGTGTTGGAACCGCCGCCATTGAGGCCGAACTCGACGCGACCCAGTTGGGTCATGCCGAGGTTACCGCCCTCGCCCACGACTTTGCAGCGCAGTTCGTTGCCGTTCACACGCAGTGCATCGTTGGCCTTGTCGCCGACATCAGCGTGGCTTTCGGTGCTGGCCTTGACGTAAGTGCCGATACCGCCGTTCCACAACAGGTCTACCGGCGCCTTGAGCAAGGCGTTCAGCAGCTCGGTCGGGGTCAGCTTGTCAGCCTGGATGTCGAAGCGCTCTTTCATCTGCGGGGAAATCGCAATGCTTTTCGCGCTGCGGGAGAAGATCCCGCCGCCTTCGGACATGATGCTGGTGTCGTAATCGGTCCAGGCCGAACGCGGCAGGTCGAACAAGCGTTGACGCTCGACGAAGCTGTTGGCTGGCTGTGGATTCGGATCGATGAAGATGTGCAGGTGGTTGAAGGCCGCGACCAGTTGCAGCTTGTCGGACATCAACAAACCGTTACCGAACACGTCGCCGGCCATGTCGCCGACGCCGACTACCGTGATGCTGTCTTCCTGGACATTGATGCCGCGCTCGCGGAAGTGACGTTGTACGCCAACCCACGCGCCTTTGGCGGTGATGCCCATTTTCTTGTGGTCGTAACCGGCAGAACCACCGGAAGCGAACGCGTCACCCAGCCAGAAACCGTAGTCGATGGCGATGCCGTTGGCGATGTCGGAGAAGGTCGCAGTGCCTTTGTCCGCTGCAACGACGAGGTACGGGTCATCGTCGTCATGACGCACGACGTTGGCCGGCGGTACCAGCGCGCCGTCTTTCAGGTTGTCGGTGATGTCCAACAGGCCCGAAATGAAGATGCGGTAGCAGGCGATGCCCTCGGCCGCGATCTCGTCGCGACCGCCGCCCAGTGGCAAGCGACGCGGCAGGAAGCCGCCCTTCGCGCCAACCGGCACGATCACCGAGTTCTTCACTTGCTGGGCTTTTACCAGGCCCAACACTTCGGTGCGGTAGTCTTCTTCACGATCGGACCAGCGCAGGCCGCCACGCGCGACGTTGCCGAAGCGCAGGTGCACGCCTTCGACGCGAGGCGAGTAAACGAAGATTTCGAACTTCGGTACTGGCTTCGGCAGCTCAGGGATCTGGTGCGGGTTGAACTTGAAGCTGAAGTAGGACTTGTTATGGCCTTGCGCGTCGGTCTGGTAGAAGTTGGTGCGCAGGGTGGCCTTGATCAGGTCCAGGTAGCGACGCAAGATGCGGTCTTCGTTCAGCACCTGGACGTCGTCCAGTGCGGTAACGATGGCTTGTTCCAGGCGTTGCTGCTTGTCTTCCAGATCGTCGCTGGACAGCTTGCGCGCCAGGTAGAAACGGGTCTTGAACAACCGGGTCAACTCGCGAGCGATGTCGGTGTGGTTGGTCAGGGTAGTGGCGATGTAGCCCAGGTCGAAGCCCAGACGAATCTGCTTCATGTAGCGAGCGTAGGCACGCAGCAGCGCGACGTCGCGCCATGGCAGGCCAGCGGTCAGTACCAGACGGTTGAACGCATCGTTCTCGGCATCGCCACGCACGATGTGGACGAAGGCGTCCTGCAGCGTGTCATTGAGTTGCTGGATGTCGAGTTCCAGGCCTTCGGCGGCGGTGAACGCAAAGTCGTGAATCCAGAACTCGCGGCCATTGTTGTGACGCAGGCGATACGGGAACTCACCCAGCACACGCAGGCCGAGGTTTTCCAGGATCGGCAACACGTCGGACAAGGCCAGCGGGGTATCGGCGTGGTACAGCTTGCAATGCAGTTCGCGTTGACCGGAGACCTGGCCCAGCGGCTGATAGAAGCTCATCACCAGCGGATTTTTTTCGGTCAGGCTCAGCAGGTGCTGCATGTCGACCACGGCCGAATGCGCTGCGAAACGCTCGCGGTAACCGGCCGGGAAGCCTTTCGGGAAGTCAGCCAGCACGTTGGTGCCGTGGGCTTCGCCGAAGGTTTCGACGGTCAGGGCCGAGTAGTCGTCCTGCCAGCTGCGGCAAGCCTGGATGACTTCGTTTTCCAGCTGCTGCGGGTCGATGTCCAGGCGATTCTTCGGATCAACCCGCAGAATCAGCTGCACGCGAGCCAATACGGACTCGGAGAAGAAGGTCCAGAACTCGCAATCCGAGGCTTTCAGGCGATCCATCAGCACTTGCTGGATCTTCTGGCGCACTTCGGTGGAGTAGATGTCACGCGGCACGTAGGCCAGGCAGTAGCAGAAACGGCCGTACGGGTCTTTGCGCAGGAACACGCGGATCTTGTTGCGTTCCTGGATCTGCACGATCGACATCACGGTGCTGAACAGTTCGTCCACCGGGGTCTGGAACAGATCGTCGCGAGGCAGTACTTCGACCACCTGCGCCAGTTCCTTGCCCAGGTGAGCCTTGGCCTGGAAGCCGGAACGGCGTTCGATTTCCTCGACCTTGCGGCGGATGTACGGGATGACCCGCACGCTCTCGCCATACACCGAAGAGGTGTACAGGCCCATGAAACGGCATTCCTTGATGACTTTGCCGTCGGCGTCGATTTCACGGATCGACACGTAGTCAGGGTAAGCCGGACGGTGCACACGGCTTGGGTGCGCAGCCTTGGCGAACGACAGCAGGGTCGGTTCGCGCAGGTAGTTCACGGCGTAGTCTTCGATGCGCAGGTCTTCGTAGGTCAGGCCGGTGCGCAGCAGTTTGGTCAGGCCCAGGAAGGAGCTCTGGTCGTACTCGATGTGGCCGCCATCGGCCTGGTCGCTGACCACGAATTCTTCGTAGCCCAGGAACGTGAAGTGGTTGCCCACCAGCCATTCCAGGAAGCTTTTGATTTCAGCTTTTTCTTCTGGATCGACTTTGAACTGGCTGTTGTCCAGACCGGTCAGGATTTGCTGGACCTTGTCTTTCATCGGTTCGAAATCGGCGACCGCAACGCGGACTTCACCGAGAACCTGTTCCAGCTCTTTGCTCAGTACATTCAACTCGGCCGCGTTGGCGCAACGGTCGATTTCCAGGTACATCAGCGATTCTTGCAGGATGTCTTCGCCCTGGGTGCCTTTGGGCAGGATTTCCAGCAGCTCGCCCTTGCTGCCGCGACGCACGCTCAGCACAGTGGTTTGCAAGGTGTGGATGCTATAGCCGCGACGGTTCAGCTCGGTACGCACCGAGTCCACGAGGAATGGCAAGTCGTGGTGCAGCACTTCGACCGCGGTGTGGGTCGACTGCCAGCCGTGGCGTTCGTAATCAGGGTTGTAGACGCGCACTTGCGGTTGCGCGTGATCGAAGCGCTCAAGCAGGCGCCACGCAGAAAGGGTACAGCCAGCGAGGTCGGACAGCCGACGCTGGGTCAGCTCGTCGAGGGAAATGATGCCGAAAAATTGTTCAGCAAACAGCGCCACTTGTGGCAGTGCCTGTTCACTGATGTGCTGCGCCAGTGCCGCTTGCAGTTGGTGCTGGAAGTCGGCTTTGCTGGCTGCGGTGAAGAACGCCATCTGTGGTACTCCGCTTGGGCTTGTTATTGATGGAAGCGTCGCGTGCAAAACCCCTTTCGGGGCGATCCGTCACCCTGTTCCTGATTCTCGGGCAGAGGAAACAGGGTGACAGGTGGGTGAAGCTGGACGAGACACTCGGGTCACATTCACCTTCCAAGAATGGCTATCGGCAAAAGCGACTGTACGATGAATTGCACAATGCCTTTACCGGTATCCATTCGATGCGCAGCTTAACGAGTGCGACAACGTGCCTGCTTGCGGTGCTGCGACATATTCGGTCATCGGCACGCAGCTTGCGCCTTGTGCATCGAACAACACTAGCAGCCGCACGCCAAAACGGCAGGTTTCAGCCCGCTTTTGCGGCACATCCGTACCAGAAATGACCAGTAACACCCCGGATGTTCACGACACATCCTCTGACACTCAGGCGAGCAGAAATTCCCGCCGACTGGCAGAATCGCCCTTTGTTTGTCTTCACGATGCTCGTCGAGCCAGGAATTTCCCATGCAAATCACCACCGAACTGTTGATCGTCAACCCGTGCGATGACGAAGAAGACAACCTGGCCATGCTCTGCTGCACCAGCGACGATGGCGAATTGTTCCTGATGAGCCGTTTCCCGGACGAGGACGAGTTGGAGATCATCTTCCAGGACAAGCCTTCGGCGCTGGACGGCGTGAAAGTCACCCTCAGCCCTACCCGTCTGCTGATCGAAATCGCGGCGACCGACGCCGATGCGCTGAATGGCGAAGATTCCCTGGAAATCATTCACAGCACCGATGCCAGTGATTTGCCGGAAGTGGAAGAAACCTTGCAGAACATTCTTGAGGGGATCGGGACGTACATCAGCGAGCTGTGATTTTCGGCGCTTGTGCCGACGCATTCGCGAGCAGGCTCGCTCCCACAGTGGAATGGTGCTGGATGCAAAATTTGTGTCCGCTGGAGATCCCTTGTGGGAGCGAGCCTGCTCGCGAAGGGGCCCTAGATTTCACCACCCTACCCCTGCCCTACAAATTTCCAACAATTTCGCCAACCATTTCCCAGCCTTTAAGCAAAATGCCGTTAGTCGCCACCCCCTGCGATGCATTAAAGTAACGCCCCCAGCCCTGGCGTTATTCGAACGTCTTCGGTCACCCTTTCCAGGAACAGTCATCGATGGAACATCGTGAAGCGCTGCTAGCGCTGCGAACCTTTCTTTCAACGCAGATTCTCGGCCAGGAAAAACTCATCGAGCGCTTGCTCATCGCCTTGCTCGCCGACGGCCACATGCTGGTCGAGGGCGCCCCGGGGCTGGCCAAGACCAAGGCCATCAAAGAGCTCGCCGAAGGCATCGAAGCGCAATTCCATCGCATCCAGTTCACCCCCGACCTGTTGCCCGCCGACATCACCGGCACCGAGATCTATCGCCCGGAAACCGGCAGTTTCGTGTTCCAGCAAGGCCCGATTTTCCACAACCTGGTATTGGCGGACGAAATTAACCGTGCCCCGGCCAAGGTGCAATCGGCGCTGCTCGAAGCCATGGCCGAGCGCCAGGTCAGCGTTGGACGCAGCACTTATGAACTGTCGCCACTGTTTCTGGTGATGGCCACGCAAAACCCGATCGAGCAGGAAGGCACCTATCCGCTGCCCGAAGCCCAGCTCGACCGTTTCCTGATGCACGTGAAAATCGGTTTCCCGGACGCTGCCGTCGAACGGCGGATCCTGCAACAGGCTCGCGGCGAAGCGCTCAACGGCGAAACCAAGCCCGAGCGCCGGGTCAGCCAGCAGGCGATCTTTGCCGCGCGCAAGGAAATCCTCGGGTTGTACATGGCCGACGCTGTGGAGGAATACCTGGTGCAACTGGTCATGGCCACCCGCACGCCGGCCAAGTTCGACCCGGAAATGGCCGAGTGGATCGCCTACGGCGCCAGCCCGCGCGGCTCGATTGCCCTCGACCGCTGCGCCCGCGCCCACGCCTGGCTGGCCGGTCGCGACTTCGTCAGCCCGGAAGACATCCAGGCCGTGCTGTTCGACGTATTGCGTCACCGCATCATCCTGTCCTTTGAAGCCGAAGCTGCTGGCATCGACCAGGACCGGGTGGTCCAGCGGATTCTCGACGTCGTAGCCGTCGCTTGACCCCGATGAACGTCATCCTGCCGCCCGAGCCGGGCATCCGTGTCAGCCTCGCCGAGCTGATCGAGATGCGCCATCGGGTGCGCGAAGTGCAACTGTTCTCCACGCCGAGCCAGCGCAGCCCGCTGATCGGTCTGCACCACTCGAAGCTGCGTGGCCGTGGCGTCGATTTCGATCAGGTGCGGGTCTATCAGGCCGGCGACGACGTGCGCACCATTGACTGGCGCGTGACCGCCCGCACCCAGGAACCACACACCAAGCTCTTTCACGAAGAACGCGAGCGACCGATTTTCATCATGGTCGAGCAAAGCCGTCGGCTGTTTTTCGGTTCCGGGCTGATGTTCAAGTCAGTGTTGGCTGCGCAAGCCGCGAGCCTGATCGGCTGGGCCGCCCTGGGCCACAACGACCGAGTTGGCGGATTGGTGTTCGGCGATAACGAGCACTACGAAATCAAACCCCGGCGCAGCAAGCAAAGCCTGTTGCAATTGCTTAACCGCTTGGTGCGGGTCAACCAGTCGCTGCACACCGAAAGCGAGCAGAACCGCGATTCGCTGAACCTGGCCCTGCGCCGCGCTCGGGAAGTATTGCGTCCCGGCAGCCTGGTGATCGTGATCTGTGATGAGCGCGCACTGACCGAAGGCTCCGAGCAACAACTGAGTCTGTTGTCGCGGCATTGCGACCTGTTGCTGCTGCCGCTGTCCGATCCGCTGGACCACGCCCTGCCCGCCGCCGGGCTTTTACGTTTCGCGGAACGTGGCGCGCAACTGGAACTCGACACCCTGAATTTCGACCTGCGCCAGACTTACCGCGCCCAGGCTGAAGAACGCATCGCGCGCTGGGAATTGCTCGCGCAGAAGCTGCGGGTACTGTTGATGCCCTTGAGCACCCAGAGCGAGATGGTCGAGCAACTGCGTGAATACCTGAACCCACAGAAACCGGGGAAAGGTCGATGAGCAGCCTCGAACAATTGCAACCGCTGATGACCCCGCCGCCGATCGGCTTCTGGCCGCCCGCACCGGGTTGGTGGCTATTGCTGTTGTTGCTGCCGCTGATTGGCTTCGGCCTGTGGCAGTTGCGTCGCTTCATTCCCAACAAACGTCCCATCGTGCGCGCCGAACAACCACTGGACCCGGTACGCGTCGCCGCCCTGGCCGAACTGGCGCGCATGCCCAAACCCTACGACGGCGCGCCGGCCGGCGCGTGGCTGCAGCAGCTCAACGGCTTGCTCAAACGCCTGTGCCGCAACCATTACCCCTACAGTCAGAGCCACACGTTGAACGGCCGCAAATGGCTGGCGTTTCTCGACAACCGCTGCCCGGCCGCGGGTTTGACGCGCTGGATGGTGCTGGTGGAAGGCGCCTACAAACCCGAATGCAAACTCGACGACAAGGCCATCGCCGGCCTGACCCAAGCCGTCGACACCTGGATTCGCAAACATGTTTGAGTTCGCCTGGCCGTGGATTTTCGCCCTGCTGCCGCTGCCGTGGCTGATGCGCCTGGTGCTGCCGGTAGCCGACAGCGGCGAACCGGCGCTCAAAGTCAGTTTTCTCAGCGACCTCGAAGGCCTGACCCGCCGCCGTGCCCGCGCCAATCTGCCGGCCTGGCGCCAGCAAGCGCCGTTCATTCTGTTGTGGTTGCTGCTGCTGATGGCCGCCGCCCGCCCGCAATGGCTCGGCGAGCCGCTGCCGATTGCCGCCAGTGGCCGCGACTTGCTGGTGGCGGTGGACGTGTCCGGCTCGATGGATTTCCCCGACATGCAGTGGCAGGACGAAGACGTCAGCCGCTTGTCGCTAGTCCAGCATTTGCTCGGGGACTTTCTGGAAAGCCGCGAAGGCGACCGGGTCGGCCTGATCCTGTTCGGCAGCCAGGCGTATCTGCAAGCGCCGCTGACTTTTGACCGCCGCACGGTGCGGGTCTGGCTGGATGAAGCGCGGATCGGTATCGCCGGCAAGAACACCGCCATCGGCGATGCGATCGGCCTGGCCCTCAAGCGTTTGCGCATGCGTCCGGCGCAAAGTCGCGTGCTGATTCTGGTCACTGACGGCGCCAACAACGGTGGCGAAATCGACCCGCTGACCGCCGCGCGCCTGGCTGCCAGCGAAGGCGTGAAAATCTACCCAATCGGCATCGGTGCCGATCCGGAACAAAGCGGCACCCTGGGTTTCCTTGGCGTCAATCCGAGCCTGGACCTCGATGAACCGGCGCTGAAGGCCATCGCCCAAGCCACCGGCGGCCAGTACTTCCGCGCCCGCGACGGCAAGGAGTTGCAGGCGATCAAGGAAACGCTCGACAAACTTGAGCCGGTGACCCAGCAACCGACCCAGGCCCGTCCGGCCCAGGCGTTGTATCACTGGCCTCTGGCGCTGGCGTTGCTGTTAAGCATGCTGTTGGTGGCGCGCGAGCGCTGGCCGGACAATCCGTTGCAACGTTTCCTGAGCAAGGACCTGTTTTTGCAAAGCCAACTGCCGGACTGGCGCCAACGGCTTAATCGCCTGCGCCTGCGGAGGCGTCGATGAGCGCGCTCTGGCCTTACTGGTTCCGCCCTTGGTGGCTGCTGCTGTTGCCGCTGCTCGGTTGGTTGCTCTGGCAACTGTGGCATAGGCAGAAACGCGCCGGGCGCTGGCAGATGATTCTGCCGCCAGCCTTCCACGCCGCGTTGCTCAGCGGTGGTAAAGGCAGTGACAGCAAATTGCCGTGGGTTGTGCTCGGCCTGGCCTGGGTGCTGACCGTCGGCGCGCTGCTGGGTCCGAGTTGGGAGCGCGTCGAACAAACCAGCCAGAAACCCGCCGATCCGTTGGTGGTGTTGCTGGAACTGACCCCGGAAATGCTCGCCACCGACAGCCCGCCGACCCGACTGGAACAGGCGCGGCGCAAGCTGTTCGATTTGCTGCAAAGTCGCAGCGATGCGCAGACCGCAATTGTCGTCTACGCCGGCAGCGCCCACACGCTGGTGCCGCTGTCGGATGACCTGTCCACCAGCCGCAATCTACTGGACGCGCTCAAGCCTTCGTTGATGCCCGAGGCCGGTCATCGCGCCGATCTGGCGGTGATCAAAGCGCTAGCGCTGCTGGATCAGGGTGCCCTCGGCCAGGGGCGGATTCTGCTGATCGGTTCGTCCCTGACCGAACAGGAACGCTTCGGCATCGAGCGCGCGCTGAACGGCAAGTCCACGGAATTCCTGATGCTCGGCGTCGGCACGCCCGAGGGTGCGCCGGTGGCTCAGGAGGACGGCAGTTTCCTCAAGGACGCCCAGGGCGCGATTCTGGTGCCGCACCTGGACAATCCGGGCCTGAAAGCCTTCGCCAGCGACTTGGGCGGCCGCTATCACGCGGCACGCCTGGACGATGCCGATCTGGGCGCCCTCGGTCTGCTCGACGGTCCGCGTAACTTGCGCAACGACGGCCAGACCCTGCGCCTCGACACCTGGGCCGATCAAGGTTACTGGCTGTTATTGCCACTGTTGTTGCTGGCGTCCTTTGCCGGGCGTCGGGGCTGGTTGTTCTGCTTGCCGCTGTTGTTCCTGTTGCCGCAACCGAGTTACGCCTTCGACTTTGAAGACCTGTGGCTGCGTCCCGATCAACGCGGCCTGCACTTGCTCAATCAAGAGCATCCGGCCGAGGCCGCGCAGCATTTCGAAGACCCGCAATGGCAAGGCGTGGCGCTGTATGAGGCCGGCGACTACAGTGGCGCCGCCCAGCGCTTCGCCCAAGGCAACGATGCGCGGGCGCACTACAATCGGGGGAACGCCCTGGCCAAGAGCGGTGAATTGGAAGCCGCACTCGACGCCTACGATCAAGCCCTCGAGCGGCAGCCGGATTTGCGTCCGGCGCTGACCAACAAGGCGTTGGTGGAAAGCCTGATCAAGCAGAAAGCCACACCGCCGGCGGTTGAGCCAAACAAGTCCGAAGGTGATGAACCGGGTACCGCCAGCGACAGCCCGGCCCCCGGCGCCGCGACCCAGCCGTCGAACAGCGGCGAGGCGAAAACCGATGCCCAGCCCAACGCGCCGGACACCGATCAAACGACCACCACGCCGCCGCAACCGGGGGCCAACGAGGTGCCGGGCAGCGAGCTCGGGGACGAGCAAAGCACCACGCCACCGCGGCGCCCGGCCAATGACAGCCTTGAAGGCGAACAGGCCCAGGCGCTGGAGCAATGGCTGCGCAAGATCCCGGATGATCCGGGCGAACTGCTGCGACGCAAATTCTGGTACGAACAGCAACAACATCAGGATCAGGGAAAAACTCGATGACCCGCTTCACCGCTTTCTTGCTCGCCATGCTTTTCTGGACCGTTCAGGTCCAGGCTGCGGACCTGGTCGCCAGTGTCGATCGCAGTCGCCTGAGTTCCGGCGAAACGGTCGAGTTGATCCTGGAATCCAACGACGTGACGTTGTTCGGCAAACCCGACCTCACGCCGCTGGAGCCGGCATTCGAAGTGCGTGGCACCCGCCAGGTCAACCAGTTGACCACGATCAACGGCGACAACCGCGCGACCACTCGCTGGATCATCACCCTGCTGCCCAAGCAAAACGGCAGCGTGGAGATCCCGTCGCTGCAACTGGGCGAAGTACGCAGCCAGCCGATCACTATCCAGGTCGTCGAAAGCGAAACCCAAGACACTAAAAACACCCTGGCGCCGGTGTTTATCGAGGTCAGCCTCGATCAAAGCAGCGTGTATGTGCAGGCCCAGGCGATCCTGACCTTGCGCATCTACCATTCGGTGTCGCTGTACGACGACAGCAGCCTGACGCCGTTGCAGATTCCCGACGCGCGCATCGAGCAACTCGGCGACTCGCGCACCTATGAGAAGGACATCAATGGCTTGCGCCACGGCGTGATCGAAATGCGCTATGCGATCTTTCCCCAGCACAGTGGCGTGTTGAACATCCCGACGCAGACATTCAGCGCGACCCTGGTGGACGTGCAGCCGTCCCCGGACGTGGCCTCCCAAGGGCCAAAACCGGGCAAGTTGCTGCGCGTCAGCTCGGCCGAAATTCCGCTGACGGTCAAGGCCAAACCCGAGAGTTACCCGGCCGATGCGCCGTGGTTGCCAGCGCGTAGCCTGAGCCTGAGCGAAAGCTGGAGCCCTGAACCGGATCACACGCAGGTCGGTGACTCGCTGACCCGCAGCCTGACCCTGAAAGCCGAAGGCCTGGCCAGTTCGCAGTTGCCGCCGCTGCCCGCCACCGACATCAACGGCTTGCGCCGCTACCCGGATCAACCGGTGCTGGGCAACCAGAACAGCGAACGCGGGCTGATCGGCAGTCGCGAAGACCGCGAAGCCCTGGTCCCTTCCCACAGCGGCGCCATCGAATTGCCGACGGTGGACGTAGTCTGGTGGAACACTTTCGAAGATCACCTGGAACACAGCAGCCTACCGGCGCGGACCCTGCAAGTGACGAACAATCCGAGCCTGATGGTCGATACTCCGGCGGGCAACGCACCCGTGAACTACGTCGCCGACAGCGAAGCGCTGTGGTGGTGGAAACTCAGCACCCTGATCCTCGCCTGCACCACCCTGCTCGGCTTCGGCCTGTGGTGGCGCGCCCGCTGGCAGCCGGCGATCCTGCGAGCCGCGCAAGCCGGCCCGAGCCCGCGCACCGTGCTCGACGAGCTCAAGCGCGCCTGCCAGGCCAACGACCCCCACGCCACCCGCCAGGCCCTCGACGCCTGGGCCCGGCAACAGCCGGAAACCCTGGCCGACATGGCAGCGCGCTTTGTGCCGTTGTCTGATGCCCTCGACGGTTTGAACGGCGCGCTGTACAGCGAGACCGGCCAGCATTGGCAAGGCGAAGACCTGTGGCGCGCGACCCGGGCGATTCCAATCGCCGAGCGGGTGCAGGATCCAGTGGGTGATAGCGGGTTGCCGCCGCTTTATCCGAAGTAGCTGTCAGAAAAGGTCGAAATTCCCACCGCGATTCCGATTCGCGGACAAGTCCTACACCAGATATCGAATCGACTGACTTCGCCAATTCGTAGACTCCCGCAGAGTCCCGTGCCTTTAAAAGACACAGGGATGCGGGGATGCTCAGCACGGCGAAGGACGTTGTTTTCACACTCGACATTGCAGGTTTTTCCTACGAGCTCCAGGTGCTCGAGTTTCGGGCTAGGGAAACGCTGAACCGGCCCTATGAGGTCGAGCTCGAGCTGGTCAGCGAACGCCCGGATCTTGACGTCGAGTCGCTGCTGCATCGCCCGGCCTTTCTCACGTTCGGACCCGACAATGGTGGTCTTCACGGCCAGGTCTATCGAGTCGCGCAAGGCGATTCGGGCAAACGCCTGACTCACTACCAGATCACCCTGGTTCCCCACCTCGCTTACCTTGCGCACCGCAACAACCAGCGTATTTTCCAGCACCTGAGCGTGCCGAAAATCATCGAGCGCGTGTTGATCGACCACGGCATGCATGCTGACACATGGCGCTTCCAGCTCAGCGCAGAGTACCGGCCACGGCTGTACTGCGTGCAATACAACGAGTCGGACCTGTTCTTCATTCAACGACTGTGTGAGGAAGAAGGCCTGCACTTTCATTTCCAGCACAGTGCCTCTGGGCATGTGTTGGTGTTCGGCGATGATCAGACTGTCTTCCCGAAACCCAAGAGCCCCACGGCGTATGCCCAGGGCAGTGGCATGGTCGCCGAAGCCTCAGTCATTGATCGCTTTCAGGTCAGCCTGGAAACCCGCGTCACCCATGTCAGCCGCCGGGATTACGACTTTGAAAAACCGCGCCTGCCACTCGATAGCGAGAGCACGACCCCACAACTGCCCCATCTGGAGGACTACGCCTTCCCCGGTCAATTCACCGACCGCGAACGCGGCAAGTACCTGGCCAGAAGAACGCTGGAACGCCATCGCGCGGATTACCGGCAAGCCCGTGGGCGAAGTGATCAAAGTGTCATGCGCAGCGGACACTTTGTTGACCTGATCGAGCACCCGCGTCGCGACTGGAATGGTTTGTGGCTGCTGATCGAGGTCAAACATGTCGGCAGACAACCTCAAGTGCTGGAAGAGTCGATTACCGACAGCAATCCTGAGGACGGTTTCAGCCAGGGCTACCGCAACCAGTTCGTCGCAACGCCATGGGACGTGATATTCCGACCGCCCCTTGAACACACCAAGCCGCGAATGACCGGCAGCCAGCATGCAGTGGTCACCGGACCGCCCGGCGAAGAGATCTACTGCGATGAGTACGGCCGCGTAAAAGTCCACATGGCGTGGGACCGTGACGGCCAACACAACGAACACTCAAGTTGCTGGCTACGCGTTGCCACGGGTTGGGCGAATGACCGCTATGGCAGTGTGCTGATCCCGCGAGTCGGCATGGAAGTGCTGGTGGGTTTCAGCGAAGGCGACCCCGACAAACCGTTGATAGTTGGCTGCTTGCCGAATGCGGCGACGCCCGTGCCACTGGATCTGCCCGCTCAGCATACGCAAAGCATTTTGCGCAGCCAGAGCAGCCCTGGCGGTGGCGGTTACAACGAGTTGCGCATCGAGGACAGAAAAGGCTCGGAAGAAATCGCCCTGCGGGCCCAGCGTGACTTCGTTCAGTTGGTGCTCAACGACGAACGCATTCAGGTCGACAACCAACGCACCGTCGTGGTCGGCGGCATCGCCAGCCATGACCTGCGCGGCGAAGAACACCACCTCACCCACGGCAACCGCCTGACTGAACTCAGACAGGACGATCACCTGCTGGTGCTGGGCGACCAACACATACGCGTCGCCAGCCAGCGACTCAACGCCACCCAGCAGATTCATATCAGCGCCGGACAGCAAGTCGTCATTGATGGTGGATCGCACCTGACGGTCAAGGCTGGCGGGCAATGGCTGACGCTGGGGCCGGACGGCATTTTCAGCAGCGTGCCGATTACGCAGGGCGGAGCTCCGGCCGACAGTTTGCCAGCAGAGCCGTTGATGCCAGGCGCATTACCGCTGCTGAAGGTCACTTTCGACGCAGCACAACAACGCCGTGCGCTGGTTTCAACGCGCGGGTCTCGCTGCCTGATTTGTGAGGCCGCCCTCGCATGACACTCTCAATCGCTTTACCAGCCGACCTGCCGTGGAACGAGCAACAGGCTTTTGTGTTGCTCGATGGCGCGACCCTGAGCAATTTGCCGGAACGCTTGAAGCAATTGAGCCCTGGTGCCAACGCTGTCGCGCTGTATGACTGCCCTTCTTTTACCGCTCTGCGGGATATCTCACCGCTGTTGGTGGCCGCTCAACAGCCTGACGAGCCGCTTGTTCAGTTTTATCTGGAACACGCGCACGAGGAATGGGGCGTGCTGTTGTTCAGCCGGGACTCGGCGCACGCCGTCGCCCAGCACTTGCGCAAGCTGTTGACGGTTGAGTTGCCAGAGGGGTTGCCGGTGTTCCTGCGACTGGCCGATGCCGCCGTGGCGCGAATTTTGTTCAGCAGCGGCGATCAGCGTTTGTTTGGGCCGTTGTCCTGTGTGGTGACGGCTGATGGCGTCGAGGGTGATTGGCAACGTCATCAATCTCGGCTGGCCGAATGCCCGGATTTGCCGACGCCCTATCGCCTGAGCACTGAACAGAATTCGGCGCTGGAGCAGGTTGACCGGCGTCGCGTACTGCTTGAACTCGACGCTCATCTGCTCCGGTTTTTCCCCGAAAGCCAACGCGGCGCAACCGTGGGCGAGCGCTGGTCGATGCTCGAGCAGCTAGAAGCCGAGGCCCATACGCTCGGTTTGAGCAGCCAGTCCGAGTTGTTCTATTACGCGAACCTCATGGCATGGATGGACGGTTCATCGCCGGACCAGCATCCGCACATCCACCGATTGCTCCATACGCCCTCCCTGCAACCCATCGGTGAGCGTATCGCGCTGGCCGCAGACATGGCCCACCAATGGGCAAATGAACGGGGCCGCCCATGACCCATCCTGCCAACCTCGCCGCGGCGGCAGCCCCCAAAGCCGCCATCGGTTCGCCCGGCGCCTGCCCTTTGCGCCAAACCCACGTGCAGCTTCTGCCCGTGCGCTACGGCCTGGTGGAGAAAATCGTCGACCCCAGCGCCACGCTGAAATTGCCCTACACCCTCCAAACCCGACCACTGGGCATTCGCCTGCTGCGCGATGGCTGGCTTTACGTGATCGACAGCGGCACCGGCCATCTGCACGAATACCGCGTGCTCAACGGCATGGTCAGCGCTTTGCTGCACAAGGGGGCCAAGGTCGATGGCGATCAACGCACGGCCATTGAAGAACGCCCGGCCCTGGTGTTTTCACGGCGCAGCACGTTGCAGGTGTGCTTCGCCGAGGTGCAGTGGACCGCCGTCAAATGTGCTCAGGTGCTCGACAGCCGCGAAGAGCGCGAGCACTTTATGCTGGCCGTTGACCTCGGGCTGGTGAATTGCGAAACCGGTGGCGAACACTTGCTGACAGTCGAGCAAGCCAGGCAGTGGCTGGCGGAAATTGCGACAGCGCCCGCCCAGCAGGCCCAAGCCGGAAAAGACTATGCCGAACAGGAAGAAGCGTCGCCACCGGATGCCGTTCTGTTGCCCACGGTGCAAGTCAGCAACGTTCCCGCTCACGAACTCGAACCTTATCTGTGGGAAACCCCTCGGCGCTTTCGCGAGGCGCACATCGGTGAATTTCTCGGGCGGGTGCGCCCGGCTTACCAGGACGACACGCTATTCCTCGTGGTGCAGGACGACCTCGGCGTGCTGCGTGACCTCGCCGACTATCAAGACACCGTGGTCGGCTGGGTCGATGCCTGGAGCAATGCCGAGCACAACGAACGCAATTACCTGCTGGCGTGTTACATCGAATCCTTGAGCCAGCTCAGCCCGGCGGATGTTGAAAAACTGGGCGAGGTCAGCGACGACCCGGCAGTCAATGCCCTGCTTGGCGATCTGCAACAGTTGCCAGAACCCACTCGGGAACGCACGCGCAAAGCCTTGTTGGATTACCTGAACAAGGGCGGTAAGGTCGAGCCTGTCGACGTACCGCCCCCTCCGGAACTGCAGCAGTTGCGCAAGCAAGCCGAAGCCGACGTCAAAGAGATGCTCAAACATCAGGGCGGCACGCCAGACTTCACGGCACATAGGCGCGCCGTTGATGAAGCGGACCGCAGTTATTACACCCGCCAGCACTTTGCGATGGCCCCCGACGAGTTTGTTGAGCGGCACCTCAAAGCCCTGATCAAACTCGGCAAGGAGCAAAACAAACGCATTGAGGACGTGCTCGAGGGTTCCAATTTCACCGGCAAACGCGGGATCAACGACTTCATCGACCGCGACGCCATGGACAACGAGCTGTTTCAGTACCGCGCCGACCTTGGTCGCTGGAATCGCCTGCTCGAACGCATCACCGCTGACCGCACGGACCTGGTGTGTGCCGGACGCTACCACCGCTCAGCCTGGTATTTCGATGCGCACGAGCCACAGCAATTGGCCGAGGTCTTCGCGGCAGAATACGCCTGTATCAAAGACATTTGCCGCAGCGATCACGCCAGTGAAAAGATGCTGGGCTATCTGGAAAAACACCCGGAGTTGACCCGACCTGGGTTTTACACCTTGCCTCTAAGGGCTCGGCCTGATTTGCTGGTGCAATACAGCCTGCTATCCAATGCCGGATCCGGCCTGTACAGCAAGCTGCCGCAGTGGTTACAAACCCTGCAAAAAATCGAACAACCGCACCTGCCGGCCCTCGACGAGATGCCCGAACACACCCGCGCCATGGCCGACGCGGTTCAGCACAGCTACAGCCCGGCGTTAAACCTGAGCCTGAGTCGCGCGCTGGAAGCTTTCGATCTGGCCGGTGGAAAAATCCCCGACCTCGACGAACTGTTCCGCCATCTGCCCAAAGCGCTGCCGGCGCGGATACTCGATGCTGCAAAAACCACCGGTGTGACCTTCACCGTCGCCACCCCGGGCGAACACACGGTGTTGCAATCCGACATCAAGGACGTACTCAGCGAACGCACCTACCTCAAAAGCCTGGCCCAAGAACGCAACCGGCTAACCCATAACAAAAACCTGCCGGGCCACAGGACCCAGCGGGCGATGGAGTTGCAGACCGAGATCGTTCGGGTGCGGGCGCAGTTAACTCAACTCGAAGGCCGACTGGCGGGGGCGCTGAGCCCGATTGCCGAACTGCCTGATCGGTCGGTGCGCACCTACGGCGCCACACCGGCTCGGGCGGGGGTGACGGTGGTGTTTCCATCTCCGCAGCAGCAGGAGGTGAGGAGTTTGCTGACGAACATTCGGCTGGGGGTTCAGAGCGTGCCGAAAGCAGACCTGATCAAGAGCGAAGGGGTTGGGTTGTTGGTGTTTTTGGCGCAGGTGGTGAATTTGGTGGTGGTCATAAGCGAACTGGTGAATCAATCGAAAGACAAGCGGGCTTGGGGAACCGTTATCAACGCCATCACAGTCACAGGTGCAGCAGGGTTTGCCGCCGCCCAGAGTTTGGCAGATACCGCTCTGAAGGCTCGCAGCGATAAGCTGGTCTTGGCAGCTCAACATCACGCCCTTGAGAATGTGCATGTGCAGATGGGGAGGATGCATGTGGGACTGGGCTTCTTTACCTACGGTCTTGGCCTTGTATCTTCATTGTCCAGCCTCAATGCCCAACACCATAATTGGGAGCAAGCGACGCGCAGCGGCAACCGCGCGGCCCAAAGCAGTGCGGCTCTTGCCACGGTGGGTGCCAGCGGCATGGTGGCCGTTAACGCCTATGGTCTCAGTCATACGATGCACGCCAGTTTTAAAGTGGTGACTGCCGACAGTGCTACAGCACGAACAGCCGCCTGGGCCGCCGCAGGCACACGCCTCTCCAGCGTATTTTTCCGGGTTAATCTGGCCGGGGCATTGTTCACCGTACTTGAACTGGGCGGCAGCTGGCTGTTCAACCGCTACAACATCAGCGCCCACGACAAATGGCTCAAAACCACGCCGTGGAGCCTGGACTCCGATGAGCGCGGTAACCATACCCTGGATCAGTACCAACGTTACCTCGGCGAGTTACTTCACGCCCCTACGGCGCACCTTGGCTTGATTAAGCACGGCTCATTGCTGAAGAACCTGTTTCTGCGCCCTAAACCCAGCGATATCCATCTGGAGCTACCGAGGGTGAAACTAAGCGACTTCCAGCCCCCATTAAGCGGCAACCCCTCTCACCGCTTGGGCATCGGCGCCCATCGGCTTTACCGCCCACTCGACAGCCGCGGTACCGCCCGTGAGCGCAAGGATGTGATCAGCGAAGAAGTGTCGGATAGCCTGCAAGTCGTGCAAGCAGACCCGCTGATTTTATGCCTGCAATATCCCCTGAACCGTAATAACCCGATGGCGCCCGTGGTCGAGACACTGGAGCTGGCGGTGTGCGTGCAAGTACTGAATGCCAAAGGACAGTGGATCTCTCGCACCCACATCATTCATCTCAATCCTCGTGGTGAAGGCCATTTTCCTTCGCTACCGCCCAACACCGTCACCGAGCACCCTCCCGTGTTGCTGGTTGAAACCCATTTGCTGGAGACGGTAGACCATGCCAAACAACCTGGATAAATCCGTGCCGAAACCGCAACTTGAGCATTCTCGCAAAGCCGGAGATATCGAGCCCTTTCCAAGCGGGAGAATCACCTATCTCGCCCCGTTGCCGCTACCTACGCCGATACCGCCTAGTGGTCCTCATATCGGGGAGTTAAATGAGGTGTATATGGACTTCGGGGTGGGGTCGCCGGAGGTGTTCTCATGGCAGGTCATTTTAGGTTTGCCTTTCAGCGGCGCATTTATGATTGCATTTTTGATACCTCTGTTCAGCGGCTTCATGTTTTTTCTGTTAGGCCAAAGCTGGGACGATATATATGACATCACAACTCGTATGTTCATAGAGGAGGCGTATGAGCTCGCTCTATTAACCGGCTTCCTCACCCTTTTCATCGGCCTCTGCGTCTGGCTGCACAACCACAACAAACGTGCCGAAATCATCCCCGCGCGCTTCAACCGCCAGCGCCGCGAAGTCTGTTTCATGCCCGAAGACGCCACCGAACCGCTCTTCGTCCCCTGGGAATCCCTCAGCGCCTGGGTCATCGAAGCCCAAGGCGTCACCCAGTACGGCGTGCGTCGTCAATACGGCATGGGCATCGGTTTCCAGCACGGCGAAACCCTGACCAGCGTCGAATTTCCCTGCGCTGGCCTGCCCATCGCCATCAGCTACTGGGAAGCGATTCGCGGCTACATGGAGTACGAGGTCAACGACCTCAAATCCATCCAGGACCTCGAAGACCTGCAACTCCCCGGCGACCCGCCTCACGAAGGCCTGCACACCTTCCACAACGCCCGCGCCCGCATGCATCAGCAAATCCGCGACGGCTCCCGCAATCGGGTCTCGGGGTTTTTCTGGTACCTGTACCACGTGATGACCCTGTGGACGATCCCCAACCACCTCACCGAATGGGAAATCCGCCGCATCAAAGCCATGGGCCAAAAAATGTTGCCCGAAGTCATGCAGCGATGGTCGGAGCCATTGCCGAAGGCTCAATGGGCGAAACCAAGTGATGACTTGCTCAGAATGAGCGAACAAGTCCGCCGACTGCATAAACGTCAACCGGGACGAGCCATTACTCAGATTTTTGCCGAGGTGCAGCACTTGAACGCTCGCAGCAAAATCAGCGGGTGAAACAGTGTTGTGGCGAGGGGGCTTGCCCCCGTTCGGCTGCGAAGCTTTCGCAAAACCAGACAACTCGTTTTATCAGGTCAATCGCTGGGGCCGCTTCGCGCCCCAGCGGGAGCAAGCTCCCTCGCCACAGGTAAGCCTCCTGGCCACAAGTCCGCCGTTCGACCAGATCCATCGCGCCATCCAGCCTGTTTGCCAGTAAACTCCCTCTCTTTTATAGCCGCGCTCATCTCCCACGCGGCAATCACCTTATTTCCTACGGAGTTCGCCTTGCGTCTGTTCCACACCTCCGACTGGCACCTTGGGCAGAACCTGCACGGCCAGGACCGCGATTTCGAGCACGGTTGTTTCCTTGAGTGGCTGTTGAGCCAGCTGAAACTGGACCAGCCCGACGTGCTGCTGATCGCCGGCGATATCTTCGACACGGTCAATCCGCCGGTCAAAGCCCAGGAACGTCTCTACGACTTCATCGTCAGCGCCCACGAGCAGCAGCCGTTGCTGACCATCGTGATGATCGCCGGCAACCACGATTCCGGCTCGCGGATCGAACTGCCGGCGCCGTTGATGCGGCGTCTGCGCACCCACGCGCTCGGTCGGGTGCTGTGGCTCGATGACGGTCAACTCGACTCCGAACGCCTGTTGCTCCCACTGCCCGATGCCAGCGGCGAGATTGCCGGTTGGTGCCTGGCGCTGCCGTTCCTGCGCCCTGCGGAGGTGACCGGCGCGCAGTTGGGCGACAACTATTTGCGCGGTATCGGCCAGGTGCATGAATGGCTGATCGAAGCGGCCAACGCCAAGCGCAAGCCGGGCCAGGCACTGATCGCCATCAGCCATGCGCACATGGCCGGCGGTTCGGTGTCGGAAGATTCCGAGCGCAGCCTGATCATCGGCAACGCCGAAGCCCTGCCCGCCAGCCTGTTCGGGCCGAGCATCAGCTACGTGGCCCTCGGTCATTTGCACAAGCCGCAGAAGGTCAACGGTGAAGAACGCATCCGCTACAGCGGCTCGCCGATTCCGTTGTCGTTCTCCGAGATCAACTATCAGCATCAGATTCTCGACGTCACCCTCGATGGCGAAACCCTGGTCAGCGTCGAACCGAAACTGATCCCGCGCGCGGTCAACCTGCAACGCATCGGCCCCGCCCCGCTGGCCGAGATCCTGCTGCAACTGGCGGATCTGCCGAACACCGATTTGCTGGAAGATCTGCAACGCCAGCCGTGGCTGGAAGTCAGGGTGCGCCTCGACGAACCGCAACCGGACCTACGTTATCAAGTGGAAACCGCGCTGCAAGGTAAAGCCGTACGGCTGGTGCGAATCGCCGCCGAGTACGCCGGTAACGGCAGCAAAGACGGGGCCGACGACGGCGCGACCTTGATCGAACTGGATCAGCTCTCGCCCCAGGAATTGTTCAGCCGCGCCTGGCAGGACAGCTATGGCAGCGAGGTTGATGAGCAAACCCTCAAGGACTTTGCCGAGCTGTTGCAAGACGTGCAGATGGAGAGCGAACAGCCATGAAAATCCTCGCGATCCGCCTGAAAAACCTCGCGTCCCTGGCCGGGCCGTTTGAAATCGACTTCACCGCCGAGCCGTTGGCCAGCGCTGGTTTGTTCGCAATCACCGGGCCGACCGGCGCCGGTAAAAGCACTTTGCTCGATGCCTTGTGCCTGGCCCTGTTCGGCGCCGTACCACGTCTGAACAACACCGGCCGCGACGCCAAAGTCCCGGATGCGGACGGCGAAATCGGCACCGGCGACCCGCGCACCTTGCTGCGTCGTGGCACCGGCGAAGGTTATGCCGAAGTGGATTTTGTCGGCATCGACGGGCGCCGCTACCGCGCGCGCTGGGAGGCTAATCGCGCCCGGGAAAAGGCCGGCGGCAAGTTGCAAGCCAGTCGTCAGAGCCTGCGCGATATCGATCAGGATCAATTGCTGGCCAGTCAGAAAGGCGAGTACAAAGCGCAGCTTGAAGCCGCGCTGGGCCTGAACTTCGAACAGTTCACCCGCGCCGTGCTGCTGGCCCAGAGTGAGTTCAGCGCGTTCCTCAAGGCTGACGACAACGACCGCAGCGAGTTGCTGGAAAAACTCACCGACACTGCGCTCTATACGCGCCTCGGTCGTCGCGCGTACGACAAGACCAGAGAGGCCCGCGAAGCCCACAAGTTGCTGCAGGATCAGGCCACCGGCGTCACGCCGCTGTCCCCCGAAGCCCGCGCCGAACTGGATGAGCGTTTCAACCAAGCCCAGCAGCAACTCAAGACCCAGCAAGCGCAGCTCAAGCAGCTTGAAGAGCAACACACGTGGCTGAAGAACCTGCGCCAATTGCAGGACGAACAACAAAGCGCCACCGAGCAACTGCAATCCGCCCAGCAGCACTCGGAAAGCCTGGCCGGTGAACGCCTGAAGTTGACGCGCCTGGAGCAACTGGCGCCGCAGCGGCACCAATTTGCGCGCAAGACCGAGCTCACCGCCCAGCTCACACCGCTGGCTGCGCAGATTCAGCAGCACACGCAACAGCAACAAGAACTGTCCGAGCGTCAGGCGCAACTCGAACAGAGCCTGAGCAGCGCCCACACCGCGTTGATCGAGGCGCAAAACCAGCACAGCGCCGGAGCACCGTTGCTGCGTCAGGCGTTTGAAGAGCAAAGCACCCTCGCCCGTTTGGCCAAGGACGCCAGTCTCAGCGCCGACGCCAAGCAGCATGCGGAACTGGCCAGCACCCAAGGCCAAAGTACGATTCAAGGTTTGCTCGACCAGCAAAAACAGGTCGCCGAACGTTTGCAGCGCATCGCCGGGGAGCTTGAACAAAGCGCCCATCTGGCGCCGCTGAGCGATGCCTGGAACGCCTACCGTGATCGCCTGCAACAGCTGATGCTGATCGGCAATCGTCTGAACAAAGGCCAGGATGAGCTGACCGATCTGCAACAACGCGCCGCCCGCGCTGCTGAAGAACTGACCGCGCAAAAGCAGAATCTGGAAGTCCTGTACAAAGAGGCCGGCGCCGAGCCCGAAGCCGTGGCCGAGCAGATTCAGTTGCTGAGCACGTTGTTGCAGGACAACCGCAAGCAACTGCGCGCCTTCGAAGAACTGACGCGCCTGTGGGCCAGTCAGCAGGAACTGGACAAGCGCGGCGCCGAGCTTCAACAACGTCAACTGGCCGCCCAACAGGAACGTGAACGCCTGACCCAGGACGGCGTAAAAACCAAGGCCGAACTGACCGTCGCCGAACAGACCCTGACCGTCACCCGGGACCTGCTGGAACGCCAGCGCCTGGCACGCAGTGAAAGCGTCGAAGAACTGCGCGGGCAATTGCAGGATGATCAACCGTGCCCGGTTTGTGGCAGTCCGGATCATCCTTATCATCAGCCCGAAGCCTTGCTGCAAAGCCTCGGTCGGCACGATGAAAGCGAACTGACCAACGCGCAGAAAGCCGTAGATCTATTGAAGGAAAAACTCACCGATCTGCGCGCCGAAGTCGGCGGCTTGATCGCGCAGCAAAAGGAACTGCTGCAACAGCAGGAACACCTCGCCACGCAACAACAAAGCCTGACGCCGAGCCTCGAAGCGCATCCGTTGTCCGCGCAGTTGCTGAACCAGGATGCCGCCAAGCGTGATGCCTGGCTGGCGCAGCAAAACAGCCAGTTGAACCAGAGCATCACCCAGGACGAACAACGCCAGACCGCCCTGCTCACCCTGCAACAGGACGCCGCGAGACTGGCCCAGCAACTGCGCAGCGCCGAAACCGCGAGCCAGCAAGCGACCCAGCACCTGAGCACTCAGCAGCAAGCCTTGAGCAGTGATCGCCAGCGTCTGGACGAAGAACTCGCGGCGTTCAGCTCGCTGCTTCCGGCCGAGACGCTGGAAGCCTTGCGCACCGAGCCGGCCGCGACGTTCATGCAGCTCGACCGACAGATCGCCCAGCGCCTTGAACAACTCGACCAGCAGCGCGACGAACTCGGCGAACAGCAGCAACGTCAGCAGACGCTGGAGAAAGAGCAGGATCGTCAACTGACCCGCGTCCAACAGCTGGAAACGGCGCAACAGCAGTTCACGGTGCTGGCCGAGCAGCAACAGGCTTGCCAGCAGAAACTCGCGCAATTGCTGGGTGATCACACCAGCGCCGAGCAGTGGCAGCAGCAACTCGATCAAGCGGTCGAACAGGCGCGGCATGCCGAAGCGACGGCCAACCAGGAACTGCAAACCGTGCGCACGGGGCTGGTGCAACTGGCCGCAGAACTCAAGGCCCAGCAACAACGTTCAGAGGCGCTGGAGCATGAAGATCGCGAGTTGAGCGGCAAGATTGCCGATTGGCGTGCGCGGCATCCGGAGCTGGATGACGGTGGGCTGGAAGCGTTGCTGAGCGTTGACGATCAACAGGTCAGCGACCTGCGCCAACAATTGCAGCACAGCGAAAAAGCCATCGAACAGGCCAAGGTGTTGTTGCAGGAGCGCGATCAGCGTTTGCTCAATCATCAGGCCCAGCACAACGGAAATCTCGATGCCGAACAACTGGCCACTGCACTGACAGAATTGCAAAACCTGTTTGCCGCCAGCGAACACCGCTGCGCCGAACTGCGCGCCGAACAGGCCGAGGATCAACGGCGGCAGAACGCCAATCAGGCCCTGGCGCAACAGATCGCCGATGCGTACACCGAGTACCAGCGCTGGGCACGTTTGAACGCATTGATCGGCTCGGCCACTGGTGACACTTTCCGTAAGATCGCCCAGGCCTACAACCTCGACTTGCTGGTGCATCACGCCAACGTGCAGTTGCGCCAGTTGGTGCGTCGTTATCGCCTGAAACGCGGCGGCAGCATGCTCGGCTTATTGGTGATGGACACGGAGATGGGCGACGAACTGCGCTCGGTGCATTCGTTGTCTGGCGGCGAGACGTTCCTGGTGTCGCTGGCCTTGGCCCTCGGCTTGGCATCGATGGCGTCGAGCACGTTGAAGATCGAATCGCTGTTTATCGACGAAGGCTTCGGCAGTCTCGATCCGGAATCCCTGCAACTGGCCATGGACGCCCTCGATGGCTTGCAGGCGCAGGGCCGCAAGGTCGCGGTGATTTCCCACGTGCAGGAAATGCATGAGCGGATTCCGGTGCAAATTCAGGTGCGCCGCCAGGGCAATGGCCTGAGTACGCTGGAGGTGAAATGACTACGCTCTACTCCTTCCGCCGCTGCCCCTACGCCATGCGTGCGCGCATGGCGCTGCGTTATTCAGAGGTTGAAGTGCAGATTGTCGAAGTCAGCCTCAAGGCCAAGCCAGCCGAAATGCTCGCGCTGTCGAGCAAGGGCACGGTGCCGGTACTGGAGGTTGAGGGTCGGGTGATTGATGAAAGCCTGGCGATCATGCGCTGGGCCCTGGCGCAGCACGATCCTGAGGATTGGTTGCTCAAGGACGATCCTGCCGCGCAGCAACGTATCGCTGAGCTGATCGAAGAAAACGATCAGGTGTTCAAGGTGCATCTGAATCTCTACAAATACGCCGAGCGTTATCCCGAGCAGCCGATGGAACATTATCGGGCCGAGGGTGAGGTGTTTTTGTGCAAGCTGGAGGCGCTGCTGGCGCAGCGTGATTATTTGCTCGCCGGGCACCTGAGCCTGGCGGACGTGGCATTGATGCCGTTCGTGCGGCAGTTTGCGCATGTGGATCGGGAGTGGTTTGGGCAGACGCCGTATGCGCGGTTGCAGGTGTGGTTGCAGCGGTTGCTGGAGTCCGACCTGTTCACCTCAATCATGAAGAAATAACCCCGCCCTCCCGCATATCTGTAGGAGCGATGCTTGCTCGCGAAAGCGGTGTAACAGTCGACATCAATGTTGAATGTTAGGACGCCTTCGCGAGCAAGCTTCGCTCCTACGGGGTTCGGCGTTTTTACGCCAATACCGAGCACATCCCAAGCGCCGAGCAATCTACCTGGAACGGTCCGAGGAACCCGGCCCGGACCTTCGATGGTGGATTACCCGCCAACAACCCCAATGCCTTGGCCGTCTGAATGTTATGGGCGATGTTGTGGTTGCATTCGATGGCGCGGGCCACCGAGCCCGCCGAGCCCTGCCCGATCCCCAACAGTGAAGCGCCATTGGTCATGAACGCCAAAAAGGCGATGACCCAGAGTCTGTGTCCTTTCATGCTCCGACCGCTCCCAACAAATCCTCGTGATCAGCCACGACGCTTTGCGCGCGGTGTTCGAATTGGATAGCGGGATAAGCGACCTGAATCGGCGCTTGAATGTCGTGTTGCGATTGAGCCGAAAGGCTCACCACGAGCACCATGGCCACGTAGATTCCGATGGCCAGGTAGGCGCCGTGTTTGGCAGAAGTGAGGATTGCGCTGGCCATGGTGTTCTCCGTGGGCATGTTTCAGTGCCTACAGGATCGATCAAAAAAACCGAAGCAACCACTCAGCGTTTTCCATAGTGACCATCAACTTGGTTGATCATTAAACCCGTCTATGCCGACGCTTGATAAAACCTATGAACCCGAGAAACACACACGCAAAGGAGCTGCCGAAGGCTGAGATCTTTTGCTCTTGATAAGTCAAAAGATCGCAGCCTTCGGCAGCTCCTGCGGGGAGCGACAATGTTCGAAGATTTCAGGCTTGGGTTTTGTGATCCAGCGCGGCGTAGAAGTTGGCGCTTTGTTGCAGGTATTTCTGGGTGTAGCTCTGGGTGTGGGATTTTTTGCTGTTGATTTCAACGTTGGCGCTGGCTGGCAGGGCAACGGTGGCAGAGATGGCGGATGCGGCGATGATGGAGAAGATATTGAAGTTCATGGCGGTGTTCCTCGGAGTCAGTTGGCTTGCTTGCCCGGTTGGGCCGTGGAGCAAACTTAACGTCCGAGGTCCGCGCCTTGAAATGCTTTGTAGCATTAGCGGATATCAGTCTGATTAATACAAGGTCGCAGGCCTTATCAACCGGGGCCTGCGGCCTATTGCCGCACCTATTGACGCACTAGAAACTTGAGGTCACTCGGGGCATCCATCGGCAATTTCTGCATGGTTTTGCCCAACAGGCCGGTCTTGGCATCGCGCTCGACGACGACAATCTCGTTGCTTTTCTGGTTGGCGATCAACAGGAACTTGCCACTCGGGTCGAGGCTGAATTCGCGCGGGTGATCACCTTCGACGGAACGTCGCTGGACTTCCTTGAGCTGAGCGGTGGCCGGGTCGATGGCGAATACCAGCAGTTGATTGGCGGTGCCACGATTGCTGACGTAGAGGAACTTGCCATCAGCCGAGGCGTGAAGCGCTGCGCCGGCCTTGTCGGAGGTGGGCTGCCCCGCCGCCAGATCGACCATTTGCGTTTGCTTGAGCGTGCCGTCCTGGTAGTCGAACACCGCGACCTGCGCGCTCATTTCCATGGTCAGCCAGGCGTGTTTGCCATCGGCACTGAACAGCAAATGACGCGGTCCACTGCCGGCTGGCAATTGCACCGAGGCCGGGGTGGCCGGCGTCAATGGCAACAGCGGGTTGGCCTTGGGATTGAAGCGATAGACAAAGATCTTGTCTGCGCCCAGGTCATTGGAGAACACGTACTTGCCATCCGGCGAGGAGATCGTCGAATGCACGTGCGCCGAGGCTTGCCGCTCCGGGTTGACCCGGCTCGACGGGTGGCTGCTCATCTGCACCACGGACTTTAGCTTGCCGTCAGTGCCCACCGGCAAAACCGCGAGGGTGCCGCCCGGATTTTCGACTACTGAGTAGTTGCTGACGAACAAGTGGCTGCCGTCGACGCTGAGGCTCGAATGGGTCGGTTCGTTGCCCAGGCTCTGGACCTGACTGATCAGGCTCAGCTCATGGGTCTTGGGGTTGATCGCATAGCTGCTGACCTTGCCCACCGGATCGGTTTGGCCCGGACCGTTTTCGTTGACCACGAACAGGTGCTGCTGGTCTTTGGAGATCGTCAGCCAGGACGGGTTTTCGCTCTTGACCACTTGCAGTGGCTTGGCGGCGATCTGCCCGGTGGCGCTGTCGAAGTTCAGGCGATAAATGCCCTGGCTCTGACCTGCGGTGTAGGAACCGACCAACAGTTGATAATCGTCGACGGTCGCCGCCTGAACGCCCATGGCGCCGACGCTGCCGGCCATCAACAGTGGCCAGAAATTACGCATCTTCATGCTCTTCTTCCTCGTCGTCATGCCCGCCAATCGCGGCCATGCACACCAGCCGGTGCTCGCCGGAATCACCGGTAATGAGCCAGCTCTGCAGGGTTGGATCGAAAGTCGCTGCCTGGATCTGGGCCATGCTGAACGCCCAACGCTTGGCCGCACGGCCGTCCATGCATTCGATGTGCAGGTTGTCGTCTTCATCGAGAGAGAAATCGAAGGCGTGCAAGCCATCGATTTCCAGCATGTCGCAATTTTCGAGGGCGTTGAGCAAAGTGTCGGTAACGGCAGTCATGGCAATCAATCATTCAATTGGAAAGTCGCAATGATAGCCGCTCTTCCCTGTAGGAGCTGCCGAAGGCTGCGATCTTTTGATCTTGACCTTAAAAATCAAAGTCAAAAGATCGCAGCCTTCAGCAGCTCCCACAGGGGATTGTGTTTACGCTTTAGAGCGCATCACGCGATGGCTTGCCGTCCACCAACCGCTGGATCCGCAGCGGGTTGCCGTTTTTCAGCGGCTCCGGCAGCAAGCTGTCGGGGTAGTTCTGGAAGCACACCGGGCGCAGGAAGCGGTCGATGGCCAGGGTGCCCACTGAGGTGCCGCGCGCATCGGAAGTTGCCGGGTACGGACCGCCGTGGACCATCGAATCACAGACTTCCACGCCAGTCGGATAACCATTAAGCAAGATTCGCCCGACCTTCTGTTCCAGCAACGCGGTCAGCTCGCCGAACTGTTCGAAGTCCGCTGGCTCGCCAATGATCGTCGCCGTCAGTTGCCCGTGCAGGCCATTCAACGCCGCGCTGAGTTGCGCCTGATCCGCCACTTCAACAAACACCGTGGTAGGGCCAAACACTTCTTCCTGCAACACTTCATCGCCATTGATCAACAGGCTGACATCGGCCTTGAACAACTGCGGCTGCGCCTGATTGCCCTGCTGCGCGCTGCCCGCCAGATGCTCGATCCCAGAATGCGCCAGCAGCTTCTGCAAGCCTTTGCCATAGCTGCTCAACGTCCCGGCATTGAGCATGGTTTGCGCCGGTTGATCAGCGATCAACGCCGCGACCTGCTGCACGAACGCACTGAACTGCGGCGAACGAATGCCGATCACCAGTCCTGGATTAGTACAGAACTGACCACAGCCCTGCACCACCGACGCCGTCAGGTCACGGGCAACGGTTTCCGCCCGAGTTGCCAACGCCTGCGGCAACACGATCACCGGGTTGATGCTCGACATCTCGGCGAACACCGGAATCGGATGCGCACGCGCGGCGGCCATGTCACACAAGGCACGACCGCCCTTGAGCGAACCGGTGAAGCCAACGGCCTGGATCGCCGGGTGCTTGACCAGCGCTTCGCCGACCCCGCCGCCGTAGATCATGTTGAACACACCGGCCGGCATCGCGGTTTTTTCTGCGGCGCGAATGATCGCATCGGCTACCAGTTCAGCGGTGGCCATGTGGCCGCTGTGCGCCTTGAACACCACCGGGCAACCGGCGGCCAGCGCAGAAGCGGTATCGCCACCAGCCGTGGAAAACGCCAACGGAAAGTTGCTCGCGCCGAACACGGCAACCGGGCCGAGGCCGATGCGGTACTGACGCAAATCCGGGCGTGGCAACGGTTGGCGCTCAGGCAGGGCCTGATCGATGCGCGCACCGTAGAAATCACCACGACGCAGGACCTTGGCGAACAACCGCATCTGGCCGCTGGTGCGACCACGTTCGCCCTGAATACGTCCGGCCGGCAATGCAGTTTCGCGGCAAACCACGGCAACGAAGTCTTCGCCTAGCGCGTCCAACTCATCAGCAATGGTGTCGAGAAACTGCGCGCGACGCTCGGCACTCAGGCTGCGATAGGCCGGGTAAGCGCTGGCGGCAGCCTTGGCGGCGGCATCGACTTCTTCCGGGGTGGCTTGATAGAAATCGTGGGGCAAGGCCTCGCCAGTACTGGCGTCGGCGCTTTGCAATTTAAGGCTGCCGGCCGCACTGCGCTGGCCGCCGATGTAGTTGTGACCAAGAATCTGGGTCATGCAAATCTCCTTAAAGGGTGCCGACGGTGCCGGGTTCGAATGCCGCTGTTACCGGCGCAATACCGTTGATCAACGGCGCGCCGAATTCAGCCTGGCTGATTTCGAACACATCACCCGGTTGGGTGCGGATGCCATCGGCGAAGGACAGGGTCGCGGTGCCGAAGAAGTGAATGTGCACGTCCCCCGGACGCAGGAACTGGCTGTACTTGAAATGGTGGTACTCGAGGTTCGCCAGGCTGTGGCACATATTCGCCTCGCCGCTGAGGAACTCGTTCTGCCACAGCACCTCGCCATCACGCAGGATGCGACTGGTGCCTGCCAAGTGTTGGGGTAGCTCACCGACGCGAAGTTCCGGGCCATAACTGCAACTGCGCAATTTAGAGTGAGCGAGGTAGAGGTAATTCTTGCGTTCCATTACGTGATCGGAGAACTCGTTGCCCACCGCATAACCGAGGCGATACGGCGTGCCGTCGTGGCCGATGACGTAGAGCCCGCTGAGCTCCGGCTCTTCTCCGGCGTCTTCGGCAAACGGTGGCAGCGGGAATGGCTGGCCCGGACGCACGACAATACTGCCGTCGCCCTTGTAGAACCATTCCGGTTGCACACCGGCCTGGCCCGCCGCCGGTTTGCCGCCCTCCACGCCCCACTTGAAGATGCGCATGGTGTCGGTCATTGCCGCTTCATCGCCGACTTGCTGGTGCATTTTGTCCCGGGCCGAGGCGCTGCCCAAATGCGTCAGGCCAGTGCCACTGACCAGCATGTGCGCCGGGTCCGGGTGATCCAGCGGCGGCAGGATGCGCAGGTGAGTCAGCAGTTCCGCGTAATCGTGGCTGATGCCCAGGCCGAGGTTTTGCACCTGTTGCTCAAGATTGACGCCGGCCTCGATGGCCGCCAGGGCCAGATCCCGGACCGTGCGCGCGTCCTGCACTTCACGCACCAGACCGCCCTCGACCACGCCAACCCGGCGCTCGCCGTTAATCAATTCGAACTGAACTAAACGCATGATTTTCTCCTGTAACCATCTTGAAGTCGGCATTGCACCCTGTGGGAGCGGGCTTGCTCGCGAAGAGGCCTTCACATCCAACATCTATGTTGGCTGACACTCCGCTTTCGCGAGCAAGCCCGCTCCCATAGGGGGATTTGTGTAATGTTTCAGGTGCGCGTTGCACCTCGGGCACTGGCGGCAAATTGATCGGCCGGCAATACATGCTTGCGCTCCAGCAACCGATAAACCACACCGGTCAGCACCAGCCCAAACACCATCACCCCGGACAGGAAGTACAACCCCGACGCCAGGTTGCCGGTGTATTCCTTCAACGCACCAATCACGAACGGCCCGATATAGCCGCCGAGGTTGCCCACCGAGTTGATCAACGCAATCCCCGCTGCCGCACTGGCGCCGGCAAAGAAGCGTCCCGGCAAGGTCCAGAACACCGCCGTACAGGAAAACAGCGCAAACGCCACCAGGCACAACGCCGCCAATTGCAGCACCGGCAGCGTCAGCCAGGCGCTGAGGAACAGGCCGATGGCGCCCAGCACATAGAGCACCGCCAAATGGCCGTAGCGATCATTCAAGCGGTCGGAACTGCGCGGCACGATCAGCAAACCGATGATCCCGAAGATGTACGGCACCGAAGACACGAAACCGGTCACCAGATCGGTGCCGCCGAACTGTTTGATCAAGGTCGGCAACCACAAGCCCAAACCATAGATGCTCAACGTTACCGGTAGATAGAACAGCGCCAGCAGCAGGACCCTTTTGTCCTTCAGCGCATGCAACGGGTTGCCGTGGCGGGTCTGGCCATATTCTTCGAGGTCTTTTTTCAGCTCGCCGGTCAGCCAGTCCTTCTCGGCCTGGTCCATCCATTTCACTTGTTGTGGACCGTCGGGCAACCAGCGCAGCACCGGCCAGGTCAGCAGGATCGCCGGGGTGCCGATGACGATGAATAGCCACTGCCAGCCATGCAGGCCGAGGGTGCCGTCCATGCCGAGCAAACCGCCGGACACCGGGCCGGTGATCATCATTGCGATCGGTTGCGAAAGGATGAACAGCCCAAGGATCTTGCCGCGATGGCGCACCGGGAACCATTGGGTGATGTAGTACAGAACGCCCGGGAAGAACCCGGCTTCAGCGGCGCCGAGCAGGAAGCGCATCACATAGAAGCTGTGCGGGCCCTGGACGAAGGCCATCCCGATGGTGATCGCGCCCCAGGTGATCATGATCCGCGCAAACCAGCGGCGGGCGCCGAAGCGTTCGAGCATCAGGTTGCTGGGGATCTCCAGCAGGAAGTAGCCAATGAAGAACAGCCCGGCACCGAGGCCGTAGGCCGCATCACCGATACCGATGTCCGCACCCATGTGCAGCTTGGCGAAGCCGACCGCGGAGCGATCCACATAGGCGATCAGGTACAGCAGGATCAGGAAGGGAATCAGTTTCAACGTGATGCGACGAATAAGCCGCAATTCCTGGCTCATGAGATCGGTCTCCGATTGTTGTTGTTATAGAACCTCGGGGGACGCCTCTCGCGGAAAACCGCCAGGGCCAATCCCTCCGTTGAACGCGACTATATAGTAATACTATTTAAGCTAGCAACACTTCCAAATCCGCAGAATTGCGCTTATGTTAAGCATCAGCTCGAACAATATAGTCATACAATAAGAGAATCGATCATGTCTGATAAGAAACCCACCCTGCGCTCCGCCCAATGGTTTGGCACGGCCGACAAGAACGGCTTCATGTACCGCAGCTGGATGAAGAATCAGGGCATCGCCGACCACCAGTTCCACGGCAAACCGATCATCGGTATCTGCAACACCTGGTCGGAACTGACCCCGTGCAACGCGCATTTCCGTCAGATTGCCGAGCACGTCAAACGCGGTGTGATCGAGGCCGGTGGCTTCCCGGTGGAATTCCCGGTGTTCTCCAATGGCGAATCGAACCTGCGCCCCACCGCCATGCTCACTCGCAACCTGGCGAGCATGGACGTTGAAGAAGCGATTCGCGGCAACCCGATTGACGGCGTGGTGCTGCTGACCGGTTGCGACAAAACCACCCCGGCACTGTTGATGGGCGCGGCCAGTTGCGACGTGCCGGCCATCGTCGTCACCGGTGGACCGATGCTCAACGGCAAGCACAAGGGCCAGGACATCGGCTCGGGCACCGTGGTCTGGCAGCTCAGCGAGCAAGTGAAAGCAGGCACGATCACCATCGACGATTTCCTCGCGGCCGAGGGCGGCATGTCCCGCTCGGCTGGCACCTGTAACACCATGGGCACCGCATCGACCATGGCCTGCATGGCCGAAGCACTGGGCACTTCCCTGCCCCACAACGCGGCAATTCCGGCGGTGGACGCGCGGCGTTATGTACTGGCGCACATGTCCGGCATGCGTGCGGTGGAGATGGTTCGCGAAGATTTACGGCTGTCGAAGATCCTCACTAAAGAAGCCTTTGAAAATGCCATCCGGGTGAACGCGGCGATTGGCGGTTCGACCAACGCAGTTATTCACCTGAAAGCCATCGCCGGGCGCATCGGCGTCGAACTGGATCTGGATGACTGGACCCGCATCGGTCGCGGCATGCCGACCATCGTCGACCTGCAACCGTCCGGGCGTTTCCTGATGGAAGAGTTCTACTACGCCGGTGGTCTGCCCGCAGTATTGCGTCGCCTCGGCGAAGCCAATCTGATTCCGCATCCGAACGCTTTGACCGTCAACGGCAAGAGCCTCGGCGAGAACACCAAGGACGCGCCGATCTACGGCCAGGACGAAGTGATCCGCACCCTCGACAACCCGATCCGCGCCGATGGCGGCATCTGCGTGCTGCGCGGCAATCTGGCGCCACTCGGTGCGGTGCTGAAACCATCCGCCGCCAGCGCCGAACTGATGCAGCACCGCGGGCGTGCGGTGGTGTTCGAAAACTTCGACATGTACAAGGCTCGGATCAACGACCCTGAACTGGACGTGGACGCCAACTCGATTCTGGTGATGAAAAACTGCGGGCCGAAGGGTTATCCGGGCATGGCTGAAGTCGGCAATATGGGTTTGCCAGCCAAGCTGCTGGCCCAGGGCGTGACTGACATGGTGCGGATTTCCGATGCGCGCATGAGCGGCACCGCGTATGGCACGGTGGTCTTGCACGTTGCGCCGGAAGCCGCAGCCGGCGGGCCTTTGGCGGTGGTGCAGGAAGGTGACTTCATTGAGCTTGATTGCGCCAGCGGGCGTCTGCACCTGGACATTCCGGACGCCGAACTGGCGGCGCGAATGGCTGATCTGGAACCGCCGAAGCAACTGATCGTGGGCGGCTATCGTCAGCTGTATATCGATCATGTCCTGCAAGCGGATCAAGGCTGCGACTTTGACTTCCTGGTCGGCTGCCGAGGCTCCGAAGTACCGCGCCATTCCCACTAACCCCGCACATCCCCCTGTGGGAGCGAGCCTGCTCGCGAAAGCGGACTGACATTCACCAGAGATGGTGAATGTTAAATCGCCTTCGCGAGCAGGCTCGCTCCCACATATGATCTATGCCCGCCTCAAGATTGTGTCCACGCCTGCTATCATGCGCCACACCCCCATCGCCCAGGATTGCTTCGTTCCCCATGGATTACCGCAAACCCTCCGACCGCAAAAGCATGCACTCGCGCATCGTCCAGGAATTGGGCATGCAGATCGTCTCCGGACGCTTCAAGCCCGACGACAAACTGCCCGCCGAAGCCCTGTTGTGCGAAGAGTACGCGGTCAGTCGGCCGGTGTTGCGCGAAGCCACGCGCGTACTGGTTGCCAAGGGCCTGGTGTATTCCCGTCCGCGGGTCGGCACGGTGGTCAAGGCGCGCAAGGAATGGCACATGCTCGACCCGGACGTGTTGCATTGGTTGATGCAAAGCAGTCCGCAGAATGAGTTCTTCGGCCTGCTGACCAGCGTGCGCAGCATCATCGAACCGGCCGCCGCCGCCCTCGCCGCGCAGTACGCCACCGACGCCGACATCGCCTCCATCGGCGAAGCCTACCAACGGATGGAAGCCGCGCCGACCCCGGAAGCGCTGCTGCAACCGGACCTGGACTTTCACAGCCGCATCGCCGACGCGACCCACAACGACTTGCTGGCCAACCTGTGCAACATGCTCGCGGTGGCGATTGCCGAGGCGTTGAAGCATTCCAACCAGCGACCGAACCTGCACGAACTGGCACTGCCACGGCACAAGGCGATCCTCACCGCTATCGAGAATCGCGATGCTCTGGGCGCCCGGCATGCAACGCTGGTGCAACTGGATGATGCGCGCAGTGCGCTGAACGTAGTGCTGGGCGCTGACTTGCCGTAGAGCAAAATCAAAAGATCGCAGCCTTCGGCAGCTCCTACTTTGGAATGTGATCCCTGTAGGAGCTGCCGAAGGCTGCGATCTTTTGATCTTATAAATTCTAAAAGCCGCAACCCTCAGGTCGCGGCTTTTTTGTTTCTGCGCGCGCCCTATCCCATTCCATCGACATCTGTGCGGTAAACGGGTACCGCCCCCCTCGCCCGTCGACGCTTTATGTTCAAGGTCTCAGCCATGCAAAGGACTGCCTCATGCCCGCCGTTTCATCATCGACTGTCACAGCCGATTCCACCGACATCATTGCCCGAACGATCAGCGCCCGGTTCAGCTCTCGCCCGACCCTGCGCTCGGTAACCGCCAGCCTGCTCAAGGAAGACCTGCTGGAAAAATACCCGTCACTGGATTTCGACCCCTACCGAACCCGCCTTGCACAACCACTGCCGGAGGGTGGCTGGCGCCTGACACTGCTGCTGGAAGTGGCGCTCACGTACCTGGCAAGCGGTAAACCACCGCTACTCAGCGAACAATATGGCCGCGCCTGTTTCCTCACCAACAAGGCTCCGACGCGCCTGACTCTCGACAGCACCACCCGACGCGAACCGGACATGCAGGTCATCGCCGACGTCATCCGTGAGTTGCCGACCCTTGTGTCCGTCGCGTATCAGCAAGCATTGACTGACTACTGGAATGAGCCGATCAACGCGGGGGCCAGCCACTGGCAATGGCTGGGGGATCTGCTGAACGGAGTATTGAAAACGGCGGCGATACAGCATGCGCCGATCAATACGCTGCACGCCGAGATCCTCACCGAACTGACCCGCCATCCCGACAAACAGGAGCGCGTCCAGGCACCTTGGGCAAAAGGCATCATTCACGCCTGCACGCTTGAAACAACCCTGAACATCGATCAGCAATCGGTCAGTCTGCAAAGTCCTGACATCCTGGTGGCCTGCGGTGAAACCCTGCTGCTGTGCAGCGTGAACGGCACTATCGAAGCGTTTCCTTCCATGGAAGCGTTCGGCCAGGCCTGGGCAGCGCGGTTTCAACGCACCTTCATGGCCGACACCATCATCTGGAAACGCTTTGAGCCGGACGGCAATATCTTCGACACCCAGGCCGCCCTGCTGCTGAACCAGCAACTGGACGATCTGGCCGCGTTCAAGCTGCCTGCTGGCCTACCGCTGGACGCGCTGGAAAAACGCTTCGCAGCGATCACCGATCTGGCGGCGCTGTTCGTCACTCCGTCGCGCGCCCAGACTGCGAACCCGATGCTCTTCCAGCACATCGAGTCAAACCTGCCCGAGTGGCTGCAACGCGCCACCCCCATTGATCGCATGGCTTACCGCAAGCATGTGCTGGAACACGCCAGCATCAAGCAACAAAACCTGGGCAGCACCTTCCACGCCGGCATCGATGACCTTCACAGCTTTGCCAACAAAGCCTTGCACCAACAGATGCTGCTGGACCAGCCAATGGCCCCCGGTTACGACCCTGACGAACTGGAACTGACCTTCCATGTGCCGGTCGGCGACCTCGGCAGCGGCTACATCGAGCCGGTGAAAATGTCGCTGACCGAGTTGGCGATCAAGAACCTGGCAAGCAAACCCAAGGGCCGGATGAGCGTGCGCCACACCGCGGGGCAACTGGTCCAGGACTGGACCACCGAGGCCTATCTGCTGGAGCTGGTGACCCGGGTCGACATCGGCAAACACTTCCCGGAATACATTCGCACTGAACTGCTGACCGACACGCCCGAAACGCGGGAACGCCAGCGATTGTTCAGCCTGGAACTGGCCGTCAGCTTGCCAATGCTTGCACTCGAACACTCGATCAAGGCTGAACAAGGTTTCACCCGCCAGGGTTACCGCTACGTCGCGGCGCTGATGCACAAGACAACGGCAGAGCGCTTCGTCGACGACCAGGAAATCGTTCTGCGCCCGCTGGCCTTCCAGCGAAAGGCTGACGCCGAATGCGACGTGGCCGGCAACCTGTTTATCATCGAACCCCGAGACTTGAAGGCCGATGGCCCGCACATTCTCTACCGCCCGCTGTACTCACCGGCGCTGCACCAGTACCCGAACCGCCAAGCCTTGTTGAGCGCCATCGCAGAGCCGGGTCCATTGCAGATCAGCGTGCTGACCTGGTTGCCGGATCGCGCCCGCCCGATCTACGACAACAACGGTTTCAACGAGCCGCACATCGTCCACTTCCATGCCGGTGATGAGTTCACGCTGCCGCAAAAACCTGAGCCAGCGCGGTTGGTGGGCGACGAAGCCGCCGCTGATTGGCTCACGGCGCTGCAACAAGGTCATTTGCTGGCTCGGCTATTTGAAAGCAATGCCAATGCGCTGGCGGAACAGGGTGCTCGGCAATCGGTGTCCAACGCCGAGAGTCGCTGGGCGATCATTCTCGAAGGCGGCTGGCTGGTGTTCAACAACCTGATTCTGCCGATGCTGCGCGGCCCGGTCATGCTGGTGGGCTGGATGCTGCAAATCACCCACAGTCTGATCCAGGACCTTCCCGCCCTGGACAGTGATGACGTCACGGCCCGGGAGCAGGCTTGGGTCGACGTGCTCCTGAACCTGGGGTTGGTGCTGTTGCATGTGGCGCAGAACAGAGGCGTAGTCGATGACCCGATTGCCTCCCTGCAAACACCCGTGGCCCTCGATCCGTTGCGGCGGCCCCTGCCCCACATTGCAGATGAAAGCGTGGTGACCCAGGCAACACCGGGACGACCGTCAGAGCCACCGGGCAGCGGCCACACCCTAATGGATTTCAACCTGTCGTCGGCACGTGACTCGGCCACCGCCCGATTGTTCGAACAATTGAAAACCGTGCGGGTGCCATGGCCGGACTCGCTCCCGGAACCGGTTTCCATCGGCGCCTTCCAGGGCCTGTACCGAATCGACAACAAATGGCACGCCCCCCTCGCCGGCTTGCTGTTTCGCGTACGGATCGTGCCGGGCTTCGGTGAGGTTTTCCTGGTGCCGCCGGAACACCCTGACCATCCAGGAATCAAGCTCAGGACCAATGGCCGTGGCAAATGGATGCTGGATCAGGGCCTGCAACTGGTCGGTGGCGGCCCGAAAATACGCATAGCCGATGCACGCAGAGCCCGACGTGAGCGCATTCAAGAGCTGGCCCTGTGGCGCCAGGAGTTTTTTGCGCAGCAGAATCGAGTGCAAAAACGTGTCGATATCGCGGAAAACCTCATGGGCCTCAAAGACAACAACCCCGCCAGCACGAACCAAGAGCGTGCGACATTCACGGAACGCTATGTCGCCGAGCTCGACAAGCAAACCGACGCCTACACCACGCTGCTTGACGGGCTGAGAGAGACCAGCGCGTTGACGGACGCGCCCCTGGACCACTCACTGGTTTGCGATGTACTGGGCAACATCATCAAGAATATTCGCAAGCGGATTGTGAAGGCCGACGACGCTCGAACCGCCGCCAATGCCCGGTACAGCGAATTCGCCAGTAATGTGCAGCAACTGTATGAAGCCTTGTCTATCGAAGGCCAGGCCGTGGTGACGCGATACTTCGACTTCATCCGTACCACCGGTGAAATCAATGAAACCATGATCCGGTCTTACGAAGAGATCGACAGGCGAATCAAGGAGCTTGAGCAGATCCCGATGCTGGGCGCCAAAGCCTTGGAGGAATTGAACGAAAACCGACCGGGAAATGAACTGACAGCCCTGCGAGTCAAGTCCTATCAATTGATTATCTTGCGCATCCTCAGCGTCAAGATCCTCGGAACCGAGACCGCCGATGCCCTGGAAATGGCTGTCGAGCCGTTGCTGATGTTGTCCCGGTCCCATGCAGAACTGCAGACCGATCACGTGTATGAACACGGCGATCGTATCGCCGTGCTGGACAGCCTGGTCCGTCACTACGGCAACTCGCAGGATGCCTTGGGCGGTATCGGGATCTTCAGGGCCGATGAGTTAGTCATGCCGGTGTTCAACCGCCTGCGGGAGATCATTGATCAGCTACGTATCGACGCCGAACAGCGCCTGGCCGAGGAGATTCAACAGCTTCCACCCGCATCGGATGAACCCGACCAGGCAGCCTCGTCCCAAGCACCCGGCACATCCAAAGAGGCAGGAACGAGTAAGAAAAAGCCGAAAACCCCGTCCGCTCCGGCCGGCAGAAAAAAAGTCATCAAAACGGACAAAGGCATCTTGATCGGGGATTTACGTCCGCGCACTGCCGATCAGGGCGGTGACATCGTCGACATCAACGGCCCGCTGGACGACAAGCCTCTGTTGTCGTTCCATGAACACGAGCCCAATGTCTGGGTTGAGATAGTCATCGCCAAAGAGCCAGCCTCCAAAGCATCATCGATTGCCTACCCGCTGCTCAAGGGAGATGCCCGAAAAACCCTGGCCAAGGTTGATGATCAGGTGTTCAAGATTGATGGATATGCCAAAGGTGCGAGCTCGCCCAAGGAAATCGAGGAGCAACTGCAACGCGAGGCGAAAAAGCTCACCGGGTTTGCCGATAAGCTGGAAAACCACGAGGACGCACCGTCAGGCAATGAAAGAGATACCGCCCTGGTCGCCGAGCTTCGTAGCAAGGCTATGGTCCTCGAGAGAAAGGCAACGGAATTGCGCACCCGCATGACGCTGGATCAGGCGCCCACCAGTGAGGGTGTGGAATATCTGTTGCAACACGATGTGATTCACGTTGTAGCCATCGGCCGCCGAATCCGGTTGAAAACCGGACGCCGGGACTTCATGCAGGAATATGCCCTGCGGGACGCTGATGATGCTCCTGTCTGGTACGCACACTTTCACTATGCCGATTTGCTGGACGACAAGGCCGCTTACACGACCGCGCATCTGAAAACCGAAGCGCAACGCCTCGAAACCTACGAGTCGGCGATGGCCAAGGCGAAGGATCCGAAACAGAAAATCGAGATCTATCATGGCGCCATTAGCGAAACACTGGCCCGAGATCATTTACTGCCATTGGAACCGAACTGAGCACGCATGAAAAAGCCGCAACCTGAGGTTGCGGCTTCTGTTGAAGATCCAATGTGGGAGCGGGCCTGCTCGCGAAAGCGGTGTGTCAGTCGACATCAATGGTGAATGTCAGTCCGCATTCGCGAGCAGGCTCGCTCCCACAGGAGTGTTCGTTTAGTGGGCGAACAACGAATTGCCCTTCTGCCCTGCCAGTTTCTCCGGTTTGATCAGGAACCGCGCCAGCGCTGGCAGCAGCCACAGGGCGCCGAACATGTTCCAGAGCAGCATGAAGGTCAGCATCAGGCCCATGTCGGCCTGGAACTTGATTGCCGAGAAGATCCAGGTGCACACGCCGATGGCCAGGCACAGACCGGTGAACAGCACGGCTTTACCGGTGGACTTCAGCGTCTGGTAGTAGGCCTCTTGCAACGGCAGGCCGGCACGCAGGAAACTTTCGAGGCGGCTGTAGATGTAGATGCCGTAGTCCACGCCAATCCCCACGCCCAACGCCACCACCGGCAGGGTCGCGACTTTCACGCCGATGCCCATGAAGGCCATCAGTGCGTTGCCGAGTACCGAGGTCAGCACCAGCGGCAGCACGATGCACAAGGTCGCCGCCCAGGAACGGAAGGTGATCATGCACATGGTCGCGACGCAGATGTACACCAGGATCAGAATCGTCAGCTCCGATTCCTTGATCACTTCGTTGGTTGCCGCTTCGATCCCGGCGTTACCCGCAGCGAGGATGAATTCCAGGCCGTCCTTGTTGTTGTCCTTGGCGAAGTCCTGCACCGCATGCACCGCACGGTCGAGGGTCGCTGCCTTGTGATCGTTGAGGAACACCAGCACCGGTGCCAGGGAACAGCTGTTGTTGTACAGGCCATCAGCCCGGGCAATGGAGTTGTTCAGCACGTCCGGGTTGCGCGACAGGGTTTCCCATTTCAGGTTGCCCTCGTTCATGCCCTTGATCATCTGCTTGGACACGGTCACCAGCGAGATCGCCGACTGCACGCCCTCGGTGTTCTGCATCTTCCACATCAACTCGTCGATCGGCGCCATGGCTTCATAGCGCGAGCAACCTTCGGACTTGGTCTTGACCATCACCACCAACACATCGGAGCTGGTGGAGTAGTTGCTGATGATGAAGTTGTTGTCCTTGTTGTAGCGCGAGTCCGGACGCAGCTCTGGAGCCCCTTGATCGAGGTCGCCGATTTTCAGGTTCTGGCTGTACCAGAGGCCGCCGCCGAAAGCGATCAGAGCCAGGGCAATCGATACAGGAGCGACTTTCGGGCTGGCGAAGTTCGACAGCAGGCGCCAGAACGGGTGTTCGCGGTGCGCGTCTTTCTTGCTGCGTTCCACCGCACGTTTGCTGATGCCGACATAGGAGATCGCCACCGGCAACAGGATCAGGTTGGTGAACACGATCACCGCCACGCCGATGGACGCGCCGATGGCCAGTTCGCGAATTACGCCGATGTCGATGATCAGCAGCGTGATGAAGCCCACCGCATCCGCGAGAATCGCGATCATCCCCGGCAGGAACAGCTGGCGGAACGTACGCCGTGCAGCGGTCAGGGCGTTGTCGGCCTCGCTGGACTGCAAGGCGATCCCGTTGATTTTCTGTACGCCGTGGGAAATACCGATGGCGAAGATCAGGAACGGCACCAGCATCGAATACGGATCGAGCCCGAAACCGAAGAAGTGCATCAAGCCGAGTTGCCAGACCACCGCCACCAGCGTCGTACTCAACACCGCCACGGTGCTGCGCATGCAGTTGGTGAACCAGTACAGCAGGATCAGAGTGATGACGAAGGCGACGCCGAAGAACATCACCACCATCACCAGACCATCGATCAGGTCGCCGACTTTCTTGGCGAAACCGACGATGTGGATCTGCACGTTAGGGTTCTGTTTTTCAAACTTGTCGCGGATCTTGTCTTCCAGCTCGTGGGAGAACTTGCGGTAGTCCAGGGCCAGCAACTTGCCCTGGTCTTGCGGGTCCGGATAGGACTCCAGCAGCGGGATATCGACGATGCTCGACTTGAAGTCGTTGGACACCAGGCGCCCGACCTGACCGGACTTGAGCACGTTGTTGCGCAGCAGGTCGAGGCTTTGCTGGGAGCCGTTATAGCTCTGCGGGATCACCTCGCCACCGGCGAAGCCCTCCTCCGTCACCTCGGTCCAGCGCACGCTCGGGCTCCACAACGACTTGAGGCCGGAACGGTCGACCCCGGAGATGTAGAACACTTCGTCGTTGATCTGGCGCAGGGTCTCCATGTATTCCTTGGAGAAGATGTCGCCGTCAGTGGCTTCAACCGAGATCCGCACGGTGTTGCCCAGGTTCGCCAGATCGTTGCGGTGCTCCATCATCTTTTGAATGAACGGATGCTCGAGCGGGATCATTTTTTCGAAGCTGGTGGACGGCCGGATCAGCGTCGCTTGCCAGAACAGGAAGATACTCACCAGCAGGCATATGACGATCACTGCCGGGCGGTTGTTGAAAATCAGGCGCTCAAGAAACGTCGCCTTGTCTTGGTGGTGACTGGTCAATGATGTCATAGCTTCGCCCTTCTTATTATTTGCCCGGTTCACTTGCCAAGCTCAGCGCCGGTTGGCGAAGTGGCGCGAACGCCGCCCTGTCCTGCCAGAATCAGATTGCCGTTACCTGCTGCGGTGACCGCCGACACGGAAATCCGGTCCGGGCGGTTGAACACGGTGAAGGTTTCGCCGTTGTCGCTGCTGCTGACCACCGAGCCGCCGTTACCGACGATGACGATGGAGCCATCCTCCAGCAGCGTAGCGCCGGACAGCCCGAACTCCAGTGTGCCGCGCGCGGCCTGGAGTTGAACTTGCTCCCACGTGCTGCCGAAATCGGTGGAGCGGTAGAGATTGCCGCGCAACCCGTAGGCCAGCAGGGTGTTGGCCTGTGCGGTGCCGATCACGCCGAACAGCGAGCCTTCGTACGGGCCTTCGAGTTTTTCCCAGGTCTGGCCCCAATCGGCGGAGCGGAACATGCTGCCCTGCTCCCCGACGATGAACAGCCCGGCATCCTTCACGGCGGCGATGGCGTTGAGGTGGAACTGGTCTTCGTTGTCGAGGCGGTCGCTGGCGTCTTCCCAGTTCTTGCCGCCGTCAGTGGTTTCCATCAACGCGCCATAGGCGCCCACGGCAAAGCCGCTGTTGACGTCCTTGAACCAGACGTCCAGCAGCGGCGATTCGCGTTTCAGGTCTTCGAATTGTTTGGTCCAGGTGACGCCGCCGTCTTCGCTGGCGAGGATCTGCGCGTCATGCCCGACGGCCCAGCCGTGTTTGTCATCGACAAAAAACACCGCCGTCAGCAGTTGCCGGGTTGGCACCTTGGCCTGGGTCCAGGTCGAGCCCTGGTCATCGGAATACAGAATGTGCCCACGATCCCCGACCGCCACCAGGCGCTTGCCGGCGTGGACGACGTCGAGCATCAGGCTTTTGGCAGCCTTGGCGGATTCAACGGAATAGACCGCATCGGCGGCCGGCGCGTCGGCGGCCAGCACCGGTGCCGACCACATGGCACAGCCCAACAGCGAGAGCGCTGTAGCCAGCAACGCGATTTTGCGTAGTGCCGGCGGGCGGCAGATACCCACACCCATGACAGGCTCACTCATAGACCTTCCCCCATTATTATTGTTAGGTCGTTCAACCTTTCAGGGCGCCGTAAGGGTGCTCTTGGTGATTGGTTGGTTGGAGCATAGTCCTGAAACCTGCAATCTAGAGCCCCTTCGGAAGCTGGCTTATCCTATCGGGCTTTGGAAAGGTCTGACAATCGACGCCACGTTATGTTTTGTTAACCTGGGGGGTTGGGGGGAGTGGGTGAATGATGGGGTATTAGGTGGAGTGATTTGGGGTTTGGGGTTTTGTGTGAATATCCGTTTTTTCGGTAACGGCTGATTTTGGGGTTTGGGGGTTTGGGTGTATATCCGTTGCTGCGGTGATGGCTGATTGTGGTTTCGCTCTTACAGCGACTCACTTTTCCAGACGCCGAAAAGTAAGCAAAAGGCTTCGCCCCGGCGTACGGCACCTCGCTACGCTCGGTGTTCCCTCGCTACGGTGTCCATCAGGGGGCATCGCCTACGGTCTGCTTCGCGACGACCTCCTCTCGATGTGTGCGGCTTCGCCGCACGGCGCTACGCGCCTAACCCCCTGATGAACACCTACGCTTGGCCTGCCGAAGGGGCGAGAGATCAAGATCAAGATCGACATCAAAATCAACGTCAAAATCAACGTCAAAAGCCACAGCCACAGCCACAGCCACAGCCACAGCCACAGCCACAGCCACAGCCACAGCCACAGCCACAGCCACAGCCACAGTTAGGTCAAAATCCAGATCCAGATCCAGATCCAGATCCAGATCCAGATCCAGATCCAGATCCAGATCCAGATCCAGATCCAGATCCAGATCCAGATCAAAAGATCGCAGCCTTCGGCAGCTCCTACACGATTCTGCGTGCACCGCCCGCCCCTCACCACTCAACAGGCCGAGCGTTAGCTCGCCTGCAGCTTTTGATCTTGCTGTGCCCGCCCCTTCGGGAGGCTGAGTGGAGGTGTTTATCTGGGGGTGGGCGCGTAGCGCCGTGCGGCGAAGCCGCACACATCGAGAGGAGGTCGAAGCGAAGCCGACCGTAGGCGATGCCCCCAGATGAATACCGGAACGAAGGAACGCCGAGCCTAAGCGAGGGGCCGGACGCCGGGGCGAGACCTTTTGGTTCCTTTTGGGGCGTTTGCCAAAAGGGACTCGCCGTAAGGGCGAAACCCTAAGCCGCCGTTACCGCAGAAACGGATATGTACACCAACACCCCCCATCGCGAATGAGGACGCCTTCGCGGGCAAGCCTCGCTCCTACAGGGGGCCGGGAGCCCCCCGAAAGAACCAAGCCAAACTCAGGCCAGGCTTTTACTGACCACCTCAAACACATCACTCGAAAGTTGACCCGAAGCGCGAATCCGCTCCAGCTCCCCTTTCATCAACGCCTGACGCGCGTCGTCATACTTGCGCCAGCGAGTCAAAGGCGCCAACTGCCGAGAAGCAATCTGCGGATTAAACCCGTTCAGCTCAATCACCAAATCCGCCAAGAACCGATACCCGGAACCATCAGCCGCATGGAAGTTAATCAAATTCTGCCCGGCAAACGCCCCAACCAGCGCCCGAACCTTGTTCGGGTTCTTCATATTGAACGCAGGATGCTCCATCAACGCCTTCACCCGCGCCAAACCACCCGGCAACGTGCTGCCCGCCTGAACACTGAACCACTGATCCATAACCAGCGGATTATCCTTGAAGTGCTCGGCGAAACTGGCCAGCGCCTTGGCCTTCTCATCTTCGAACGACGAATTGACCAACACCGCCAACGCCGTCAAACGCTCGGTCATGTTGTCGCTGGTCTCGAACTGCTCCAGCGTCGCCGCCAACACTTCCGGCTTGCCACTCAGCATCAAGTAAGACAGCGCGATGTTCTGCAACGCACGACGCGCAAAGTGCTCAGCCTCGGCCACGTATGGGGTTTTCTTCGACAGATCGCGGTTGGCCTGGTAACGCAGCCACAGCGCTTCGAACAAGTTGTCCGCCAACTGCTTGCGCACAAACTCGCGAGCGATGTGGATCGCATCGACATCAGCCACTTCGCTGATTTCAGTCAGGTACGCCTCACCCGGCAACGAAAGCATTTCCGCAACCATGGCCTGATCCAGCGTCTCGTCGGACAGCACGGTGCGCAATGCAGAAATCAGCCGCTGATCGAGTACCAGCGTCTCGCCCTTCTGCTGCTGGGCGATCAGTTCTTGCAGCACCTGCACCGACAGTTGCTGACCGGCATCCCAGCGGTTGAAGCCGTCGCTGTCGTGCTGCATCAGGAACATCAGTTGATCGCGGTTGTACGGGAAGCTCAGTTTCACCGGTGCCGAGAAACCGCGCAGCAGCGAAGGCAATGGCTGTTCGGCAATGTCGACGAAGGTGAAGGTCTGCTCAGCTTCAGTCACCGAAATGACCCGCGAAGTGCCTTGCGCCGACGCTTCGCCAGACAGACGCAGCGCAATCGCCGCGCCTTTGGAATCCAGCAGGCCCAACTCCACAGGGATCACGAACGGTAGTTTTTCAACTTTGTCCGGGGTCGCCGGGCAGCTCTGGCGGAAGGTCAGGCTGTAGGTTTTGGCCGCAGCGTCGTAGGACTCGCTGACGGCCAAACGCGGCGTGCCGGCCTGGCTGTACCAGCGTTTGAACTGGGTCAGGTCGACACCGTTGGCGTCTTCCATGGCCTTGATGAAGTCGTCGCAGGTCACGGCCTGGCCGTCGTGGCGATCGAAGTACAGGTCGCTGCCCTTACGGAAGCCTTCGGCGCCGAGCAAGGTGTGGATCATGCCGACCACTTCCGAGCCCTTTTCGTACACAGTCAGGGTGTAGAAGTTGGAAATCTCGATAAAGCTGTCCGGGCGCACGGCGTGGGCCATCGGGCCGGCGTCTTCGGCAAACTGGTGGGTACGCAGGTACGCCACGTCCTGGATGCGTTTCACGGTGGCCGAGTTCATGTCGGCGGAGAAGCCGGAATCGCGGAACACGGTGAAGCCTTCCTTCAGCGACAACTGGAACCAGTCGCGGCAGGTCACGCGGTTGCCCGACCAGTTGTGGAAGTATTCGTGGGCGACGATCGCCTCGACCCGCTGGTGCGCGGCGTCGGTGGCGGTTTCGGCCCGGGCCAGCACGGCGCTGGAGTTGAAGATGTTGAGGCCCTTGTTCTCCATGGCGCCCATGTTGAAGTCGTTGACCGCGACGATCATGAAGATGTCCAGGTCGTACTCGCGACCGTAGACCTCTTCGTCCCAGCGCATCGACTTCTTCAGGCTGTTCATGGCGTGCTGGCACTTGTCGATGTTTTCCGGCTCGACGTAGATGCGCAGCGCCACGGAACGCTCGGTCATGGTGGTGAAGGTGTCTTCGACACACCACAAGTCACCGGCCACCAGCGCAAACAGGTAGGCCGGTTTCATGAACGGGTCTTCCCAGGTCGCCCAGTGCCGGCCGTCTTCGCCAGGACCGGAGGCAATCGGGTTGCCGTTGGACAGCAGCACCGGATAGCTGTGCTGCTCGGCGACCACGGTGGTGGTGAACTTGCTCATCACGTCCGGGCGGTCGAGGTAATAGGTGATCTTGCGGAAACCTTCGGCCTCGCACTGGGTGCAGAACATGCCGCTGGATTTGTACAAACCTTCCAGCGCGGTGTTGGTTTCCGGGTGGATGCGCACGGTGGTGTCGACCGTGAAGCGTTCACTCTGGGGATGCAACGTCAGGTGGTTTTCGGTCAACACATAGTCGTCGGCGCTCAGCTCGCGGTCGGCCAGGTTCACCGTCAACAACTCAAGTTGCTGACCATCCAGCACCAGTGGCGGCAGGCCCGGGCCACGTTCAGGATTGCGGCGCATCACCAGTTGCGCATGGACCAGGCTGTGGTCCTCGAACAACTCGAAGGTCAGGTGCGTCTCGTCGATCAGGTACTCAGGCGCCTGATAGTCCTTCAGGTAGATCATCTTCGGTTGTTCGGTGCGCATGCTGGAGTCCTTACTGATGCACGGCGAGCTGATAGGCCGTGTATTTACGAATATTGATCACGCCGGTGTCGAAGATCAGGTACTGGCCCTTGATCCCCAGCAGCGTGCCTTCGGCAATCGGGTTCTTGTCCAGGTTGAAGCTGACGATCTTGGCCGGGTATTGCTCGATCGGATAGCGGATTTCGAGGACGTCTACATCGGCAATAGTCTGGATTGCCTGTAGGCCGAATCGTTCCTGCAAACCTTGCAAACCTTCGGCGCAGCTATCAAATAGCTGATCGCGAACCTCGGCCAGGTCCACCGATACCGCGTCGCCCTTGAGTAAAGCACGCCAATTGGTCTTGTCAGCCACTTGGCTGCGGAACAGGTCTTCGACGAAGCCCGACTGCTGACGGGTCGCGACGCGCATGATCGGCAACGCCTGGCGGGCGCCCTGGTCGATCCAGCGGGTCGGCAGCTGGGTGGCGCGGGTAATCCCGACCTTCACCCCCGACGAGTTGGACAGGTAGACGATGTGATCGGTCATGCAGAATTTCTGGCCCCACTCCGGCTCACGGCACGTTCCGGCGTCGAAGTGGCAACGCTCCGGGCTCATGATGCAGATGTCGCACTGGGCCAGTTTGGTCATGCACGGGTAGCAGTAACCCTGGCTGAAACTGGTTTTGGTTTTGCGTCCACAATGGGAACAGAATATCGCCCCCAGGTATTCCAGGCGCACGGTCGTGCCGATCAACGGATTGACCGGCACCTCGGTGTCGCCCAGACGAAAAGCGTACTGCACGTCCGGCCCGTCCAGGCGCGCCGACATTTTGCTGATTGCACCGCGGCCAATCTCGATCAATGGATGGCATCCGACTTGAACAGGATGTTCGGCACGCTGATCGATTTGGAGCTGCACTCCTGCGGGCCCATGTAGCCGGTCCGCTGTTCTTCGGGCAGGTTCTGGATTTCCCAGGCGATCATCGCTTGCAACGACAGTTCGCGTTGTTCGGCGGTGAGTTTGCCACCGTCGGACCATTTGCCGATTTCCACCGCCAGTTTCAGGCTCTGGTAGATATCGGGGGTGATGTTTTTGATCATTTCGTTAAAAGAGGACATCAGGGTCTCCGTGCTCTTTATTCAGTAACTGTTTTAGACGGCCAGTTTACGGCGGTTGTACAAACCACCCAGCAAACCGGTGAAGCATCCGATGAGCAACCCGCCGACGTGGGCCGCGTTGGCAATTTCGCCGAAGCCGATCATCGAGACCAGCCCGGACAGGCACAACACCAGCCAGACCAGCATCATCACCAGCACGCCGCGCGGCAGGCGATAGGCCGGGTTCGGCGACAGCAGCTGGAAGATCCAGCAATGCCCGAGCAAACCGTAGAGCACGCCGGACAACCCGCCAAACAGGGTCGCGCCGCTGAACCAATACTGGGCGTAGTTGGAAACCAGGCTGAACAGCAAGGTCAGGACGATCAGGTTGATGCTGCCCTGGCGCGCCTCGATGCGCCGCCCCAGTTCCCAGTACCACATGCCGTTCATGGCCAGGTGCAGGAAACCGAAGTGGATCAGCATCGGCGTCACCAGACGCCACCACTGCCCGGCCGCCAGGCCTTCATCCAGCGGCGTGAACTCGATGTAGTCGCCGATCACGCGGAAATCGAGGAAGGTGAACCAGTGCATGGTGGTGAGGTTTTCGCCCAGCACTGTCACGGCGCCGACGATCAGGCACAGCAGCAGAATGCCGGCGGTCGCCTTGCTGTGGCGCAACTGCTCGACAAAACCCGGACGCCGCATAGTTTGCGCCACCGGGATGTCCAGTTGCTGATCAGGATCACCCGCCGGGAAACGTTCATACAGCGAACGCACGTCCTCGCTGATGTTGGCCGGCACCCACAGCACCTGCTCGCCCGCCTCTTCGCTGACCCGATGGGGGACTTGCATGCGTTGCAGCAGTTTGACGAAGCCACTCAAATCCACCGCCAACGGCAGACGCAATACCGCCACAACACTCATTGCAAGGCCTCCGGCCGTTCGACGTCGACCCAGACAAATTTATGCGGGTCGAGACGGGTTTCCTGGTCCAGGCGATAAGCCACCAATTTGCCGTACAGCACCGCGCTGTAATCCAGACACGCGAGGTTAGGCCGGATCGGCGCCGGTTTGCCGCTGCGCCAGTAATGGCCGACGAACAGCAAAGGCTCGTCGACGCCGTAGCGCAACAAGGTGTTTTTCTCGGTGGACGACAGCGGCGTACGCGCCACCGGCTCCGGCAAGGCGTCGGGCTGGAACACGATGTCTCCGTAGGTTTGCGGGTCGTCTTCCCAGAACTTGGTGCGGAAGAACGAACGCGTCAGGCCATCGCCGCTGGTCATGGTCTGGCCATCGGGCAGGCGCATGTCGGTGCCGCGCAACAGGCGATCAAACACGGTGCAGGCGAAACTGCCCGGCACGGCGGAGGCCTGGAGGAAGTGTTCATCGACACAACCGTCGGGGAACAGCGCGCGCAACGGTTCGATCAGGCCCGAATCCCAACAAGCATGCACCACGCGGAAACGTCCGGCATCGACGAACAGCGGCAGTTCATAGAACCATTGCTGGAAGTCATGCCAGTCGGCGGGATGATCTTCGAATTGGGTCAGGGTTTCGCCGAGCAGCCGGGCATGCCGTGGCGTGTGCTCGCGCACGAACTGCTTGCCGCTGCCGGGTGGCGCCGGGGTGCTCCAGCCGAGGGCGTTGAATTCATGGTTGCCCATGATGCACAGCGCCTGGCCGGCCTCGACCATGTCGTGGACGATGTGCAGCGCTTCGCGAATACGCGGGCCGCGATCGATGATGTCACCGACGAACACCGCCATGCGCGACGGATGCCGCCAGACACCACCCTGTTTGTGGTAACCGAGCCGGTCGAGCAAGTGCTCAAGGGTCAGAGCGCAACCGTGCACGTCACCGATCAGGTCGTAGCTACGCGCGGGATCGAGCATCAGTCGCCTCCACCACCCAACCGACTGCCCCAGCCGAGCTTGGTCCGGCACACTTCGTAGTAGTTGTGGTCGAGAGGGTGAATCAGCCGCAACTTCTGGGCTTTTTTGCTGATGGTGATGGTGTCACCCGGCGCGCAGGTGAAATGGTTCTGCCCATCACAGGAGACTTGCGGGTAGATCTGCATATCCTTGGACACGACGATTTTCAGCTCACTGTTGCCATCGACCACAATTGGCCGGCCTGACAAGGTATGGGGGTACATCGGCACAATCACAATAGCGTCGAGCTTGGGATGCATGATCGGCCCGCCGGCGGACAGCGCATACGCGGTCGAACCGGTCGGTGTGGCGACGATCAGGCCGTCGGCCTTCTGGCTGCAGACGAACTGGCCGTCGATGTACAGCTCGAATTCGATCATGCGCGTGGATTTGCCAGGGTGCAGCACCACGTCGTTCAGCGCATCGCCCTGGCCGATGGCCTCGGCATGGCGGCGGACTTCGGCCTGCAACAGGAAGCGGTTTTCCACCAGATAGTGGCCGTCGAGCACTTCGGCGACTTTGACTTCCAGCTCATCGGGGCGGATATCGGTGAGGAAACCCAGGCTGCCACGGTTAATCCCGAGCACCGGGATATTGTGCCGGGCCAGGGCGCGTGCGGCGCCGAGCAGGCTGCCGTCACCGCCGACCACAATCACCATGTCACACACTTCGCCGAGCATCTTGCGCGACGAGGTTTGCAGGCCGTGCCCTGGCAGGACTTCGGCGATGGTGTCTTCGAGAATCACGTGCAGGTGACGATCGAGCAGAAACCGTTTCAGTCGGCGGACGGTATCCAGCACCTGCGAACTGCCCAGGCGACCGATGATGCCGATATTACGAAATTGCTCCATGGGGCTCCTGCGAGGTTCTGCGTCGGGCTAAAGCGACGATTATGGGCGAAAGCGCGGGATAGACAAAATCCTTTAAGCCATGACTTAAGAGGCTATGCTCGCAGAATGATCTTATTCCCGGATTTGCTCCAGCTACCCCACCAGTTACGCCACCCGGAAGTGCGCGACCTGGCGTGGGTCATCCTTGCGCCGCCGATGCTCGGCGAACCGCCGTGGCCGCAGCGTCATCCGCTGGCCGGCAGCGACTGGGTACAGGCGCCGGAGGGTCTGGAACGCTGGTTGCGGGAACTGGATCGCGACAGTTATGACTTGCTGCACTGGCTGGCGCAGTCGCGCACCCGACGCCTGGGCCTGTATTACGAACGCCTGTGGCAATACGCGGTGAAGCATGCACCGGGCATCGAATTGATTGCCGCTAATCTGCCAATCCGCCGCGAAGGTCACACCTTGGGCGAACTGGACATGCTGCTGCGGGATCGCGACGGCGTGCATCACTTGGAACTGGCGATCAAGCTCTACCTCGGGCCGCAAAACGGCGATGGGCATGACACGGCGACGTGGCTGGGGCCGGGTTGTCACGATCGGCTGGACCGCAAACTGGCGCATTTGAGTCAGCATCAACTGCCGATTTCTGCCCGCCCGGAAAGTCGCGAAGCGTTGGCGGCGCTGGATATCCAGCAGTTCAGTGCGCATTTATGGCTCGGTGGTTACCTGCTGTACCCGTGGCCGGGGCAATCCGCCTCGCCGAACGGCGCGCATCCCCAGCATTTGCGCGGTAGCTGGTTGCATCAGAAAGACTGGGCGGACTTTGTCGTGCAGCGGCCGTTCGGGCGTTGGCAACCCCTGCCCCGCCATGCCTGGCTGGCGCCGGCGCACTACCCGGTGGAGCAGACCTGGAACACTGAGCAGTTGGATGCCTGGCTCAATGAGTTGGACCCGTTGGCCCCGGCGCAGTTGATGGTGCGGTTGACCGAGAATGCCAATGGCGAATGGGAAGAAGCCGAGCGATTGTTTCTGGTGGCGGATCTTTGGCCGAATGTGCCTGGGAGTGGTTGAGATTTTGTGGTGTCTGGGCGGGCCTCTTCGCGGGCAAGCCTCGCTCCTACAGGGTTTGTGTCGAATGTGATTATGCGAACAACTCAAAACCTGTAGGAGCGAGGCTTGCCCGCGAATGGCCCGACGCGATTTAAACGGACAACCGCACAGCCAACGCCGCCAACGTCACCAACAACACCGGCACCGTCAGCACAATCCCGACCTTGAAGTAATAACCCCAGCCGATCTTAATACTCTTGCGCTCCAGCACATGCAGCCACAGCAACGTCGCCAGACTACCGATCGGAGTGATTTTCGGCCCAAGGTCGCTGCCGATGACGTTGGCGTAGATCATCGCTTCCTTGACCACGCCCGTGGCCTGGCTAGCATCAATCGACAGCAGGCCGATCAGCACCGTCGGCAAGTTGTTCATGATCGATGACAGCAGCGCCGTCAGCACACCCGTGCCCATCGCCGCGCCCCAGACGCCGTAACCGGCAAAGCCGTTGAGCCACCCGGCGAGGTAGTCGGTGAGCCCGGCATTGCGCAGGCCGTAGACCACTAGATACATGCCCAGAGAGAAAATCACGATCTGCCACGGGGCTTCTTTCATCACCTTGCGCGTGGAAATCTTGTGGCCGCGGGCGGCGATGCCCAGCAGCAGCGCCGCGCACACCGCGGAAATCGCGCTGATCGGAATCCCCAGCGGTTCCAGGGCAAAGCAACCGACCAGCAGGATCACCAACACGACCCAGCCGGCATAAAACGTGGCTTTGTCGTGGATCGCAGTGGCCGGGTCGTCCAGTTGTCCTGGGTCGTAAGCCTTGGGAATGTCCTTGCGGAAGAACCACATCAACATGCCCAACGTCGCGGCGACGCTGACGAAGTTGACCGGGATCATTACCGCCGCATAGCGGTTGAAACCGATGTGGAAGAAGTCGGCGGAGACAATGTTCACCAGGTTCGACACCACCAGCGGCAGGCTCGCGGTGTCGGCGATGAACCCGGCGCCCATCACGAAGGCCAGGGTCGCGGCGGGCGAAAAGCGCAGGGCCAACAGCATGGAAATCACAATCGGCGTAAGGATCAGCGCCGCGCCGTCATTCGCAAACAACGCCGACACCAGCGCCCCGAGCAACACCATAAAGGCAAACAGCTTGCGCCCGCTGCCCTTGCCCCAACGCGCCACGTGCAACGCCGCCCAGGCAAAGAACCCCGCCTCGTCCAGCAACAGACTGATGATGATCAGCGCGACAAAGGTGCCGGTGGCGTTCCAGATAATCTGCCACACCAGCGGGATATCGCTCAGGTGCACGACCCCGAACAGTAGCGCCAACACCGCGCCAAACACCGCGCTCCAGCCAACGCCGAGGCCTTTGGGTTGCCAGATCACCAGGGTAATGGTCAGCAGGAAAATCAACGACGCAATGAGCATGCACAGCAGCCTTGAAAGACAATCGGGTGGGGGGACATGCAACAGAGTGGAGGGTCGAGGCGATAATTCCGTGACGCGAGAAAAATTCCCCGCCACACCCAAATCCCCTTTGTGGGAGCGGGCTTGCTCGCGAAAGCGGTGGGTCAGTCAACATTGATATTGACTGGCCCACCGCTTTCGCGAGCAAGCCCGCTCCCACAGGGAAATTTCAGTTTGCCAGCAGACTACAACCTGATGACATGCCCCTCGACCGGCGCCACCTGCCCATGAAACAGCCGCGATATTACACGTTGCGCCGCCTCGTAGCCTTCACTCTCGACCACTTCAAGCAACGGCGTGGAAGTCGCGGTGACCAACCCGTAAAACCGCTGCAACCCTTCACCAATATGCTGGCTGACCTGCGAGCCGGACGTCGTGCGGCACCGTTGTTCAATGATGAAGTGCTGGCGATCGAACACCGGTTCACCGAACCCAAGCATCATCGGCGGCTGTTCCAGGAACTGTCGCAAAAATGGTGTGAGGCGTTTGCTGCGTGTGGGGTGGGCGGCGGTATTGCGTGGCGGCGCAAATGGCGGCTTGGCTATTGGAAATTGAAACGATGATCTGCGCCCGACTCGGTTACTAATGTGGGAGCGGGCTTGCTCGCGAAGGCGGCCTATCAGCCAACACCAATGTTGAATGTAAGGCCGCCTTCGCGAGCAAGCCCGCTCCCACAGGTTTTTTGGGGTGTCAGGCTTTTTTGTGTTGTTCGACCCACTGCCCGTACGCATTGATGAAACTCTGCAAGAACGGCTTCACCGATTCATTCAACTTGCCCGCCTCGTCGAACGCTGTACCGGCGCCCCCCAGATAGGCTTCCGGCTGCTGCATGCACGGCACATTGAGAAACACCATGGACTGGCGCAAGTGATGGTTGGCCCCGAAACCACCGATAGCACCCGGCGAAACACTGATCACGCCGCCCGGTTTGCCGCTCCAGGCACTCTTGCCATAAGGACGCGATCCCACGTCAATCGCATTCTTCAACGGTGCCGGCACCGAACGGTTGTATTCCGGGGTCACGAACAGCACTGCGTCGGATGAGCTCACTTGTTGGCGGAAAGTGCTGTAGGCTGCCGGCGGTGAAGCGCCATCGATGTCTTCGTTGTAGAGTGGCAAGTCGCCAATTTCGACGATGTTCAACTTCAGATTGGCAGGCGCCAGATCAGCCAGGGCCAATGCGACCTTGCGGTTGATCGATTCTTTTCTCAAGCTGCCGACCACAACGGCGATCGTATAGACGTTGCTCATGGAAGATTCTCGACTGTCCGATGGGAAGAGCCTGTAGTTATAGATGACGTTTCGATCAGCGGGCGAGCGAAAATCGCCGCCGCTGACTATTTTTTTCTTGTAGGAAAACTTACTTCGCCCAAGCACGGTCTACAGAACCGCAAATTGAGTGATTTATCTCCAGAGGTTCTAAGCAGATGGCAGCAGTACTCGTCGGTCAGTTCCATGCAAGAGACGCGGAAGGCCGCGTTTATTCCGTGCATGAGTTCCAGGAATCCAACCCGTCGGCAGACGGTGTCGAAGGCACGGAGCCTGTCACCACTTACAAACTGGCCATTGGCGATCGCATGAAAAAGCTCGATGACAATCGGTTCCAGTTGATCCAGTCGGATATCACCCTGACTCGCGAACCGGACACTTACATCGGTACCCTGCCGGAAACCACCGTCGCCTCATAACCCCGTGTTATGAGCAGAAGTCATATGCGCGCACTTGAGTTAGGATTCAGCCACTGACTCCCTCACCTGCTGAACATGGACTTCACGCATGCGTTTACGTCATATCGAAGTGATCCAGGCGCTCTTGCAGACCGGTCACCTGGGCACCGCCGCCGAATGGCTGCAGTTGCCGGTGGCCGAAGTCGAAGGGATTTTGCGCGACGCCGAGGGTCAGTTGGGCTTCATGCTGTTTTCCAGCGTGCGCGGCCGCTTGCAGGCCACGCGCGAGGCGCGGGAGTTGCAGGTCGAAATCGCCCACGTTTATGAAGCCCTCGAGCCGGTCCAGCGGCTGGCCAACAGTCTCAAGCAATACCTCGCGCCACCGCTGCGCGTCATCGGCACCCCGCCGTTGGCCCAACAGTTATTGCCCCACAGCATCGCGGCCCTGCGCCGACGTTTTCCCGATGCACCATGCACCCTCCTCAGCCAACCTACCCGCGAGATCGTCCGCAGCCTGTTGTTGCGCGAAAGCGATCTGGGCCTGAGCTTGCACGACCCCGACCACGCAGATATCGATTGCCAGGTGATTGCCCAGGGCAAGCTCCAATTGCTGGCGCCCCACGGCTGGCTGCAGCCGAAGCAGAAGTACGTGTCGGTGCAGGATCTGGCCGGCCAATCGATGGTTGGCCTCGACGGTCATGATCCGTTGAGCCCGGCGCTGGAAACCAAGTTGCAGGCGCTACGCCCGGCTCTGGTGATCCAGACTCGCGTGCAGACTCATCAGATGATGCGCAGCATGGTCGAGGCCGGGGAAGGCCTGGCCATCGTCGACCCGTTCACCGCGCTCGGCGCCAAGGCGTCCGGGCTGGATGCTTGCCCGTTGGCCCCGGCGGTGCCAATCAGCCTCTACGCCCTGACCTTGAAGAACGCCGAGCCATCACCGGCCGTTCAGGCGTTGCTGGCGATCATCACGGAACAAGCCGTGGCGATGCTGGCGAGCTGACCGGGTTTTCCAGCGGGTTATCGAACAATCGGTACCAGAACAACGCCACTTCGGCGGTGTTCGGGTCGATGCCGCGATAGCGCAGATGATCGATCCCGCCAATCACATAACCACAACGCTCGTAGAGCCGACAGGCGCCGAGGTTGTTGTTCTGGGTTTCGAGCATGATGCCCGGCAGTTTCTTCTTGCGACTCCAGAACTGCGCCACATCCAGCAGCGACTTGGCCACGCCATGCCGCCGGGCCGGCGCATGCACCGCCAGTTCGTCGATATGCGCAAAGCCGTTCCAGTTGGTACTGATCACCAGATGCCCCACCGGTTCGTCGTCCAGATACGCCATGAAAATCGCGCTGTCGGCGGCATCGCGGAAACTGCTGAACTCTTCCGGATCGATGCCGTAGCACTTTCGATAAGGGGTGATCGGCGTCACCGGCCACTGCGCCACCGGTTTGCCAATTTGCGCAGCACCGTAGGCGGCGACTTCAAAACTGAAATCGCTGCCCCAGATGTATGCGGCAAAACCATCGTCGGCAACCCGCACCGACAGCCCTGGGTATTTCGGATTCATGACCGGTTGCATACTGGGAAAGGTCCTCATTCCTTGATGCAATCGACGGTGTACAACCGCCCATTGCCCTCATCTTCGTGTTGCAATCCGTGCACATCGGCGACAAATCCCGGGAAGCTGCTGTCGAAGGTACGGGCGAATGCCAGGTAATCGATGATCGATCGAGTCGATTCGGTGAAGCGTTCGCCGGGCATGATCAACGGGATTCCCGGCGGGTACGGCACCAGCATCACGGCGGCGATTCGCCCCTCCAGGGCATCGATCGACACCGCCTCGACCTCACCGCGTACCAATTGATCATAGGCGTCGGCGGGCTTCATGGCGATTTCCGGAAGCACGGTGTACATGCGTTTCAGGTGTTTGGCCGTGGCGTTGCTGCGGTAACACGCGTGCAGTTGATCGCACAGGTCGCGCAAACCCATGCCTTGATAGCGCGCCAGATTCTCCTGGGCCACGCACGGCAGGCAACTGGCGAGACTGGTGTTGGCGTCGTAGCTGCGCTTGAACTCCAGCAGCTCGGTGAGCAGCGTGCTCCACTTGCCCTTGGTGATGCCCATGGAGAACAGCACCAGGAACGAATACAGCCCGGTCTTCTCGACCACCAGCCCGCGCTCCCAGAGGAATTTGCTGACCACCGCCGCCGGAATCCCGCGCTCGCTCAGTGCGCCGCCAGCGGTCAGGCCCGGCATGACCAGGGTGACCTTGATCGGATCGAGCAGCACGTAGTCATCGGTTACGCCGCCAAAGCCGTGCCAGTCGGCATCCGGTTGCAGCAGCCAGTCTTCGGTGATGACCTGGGTAATACCTTCCACCGATGGCGGCTGCCAGATGGAAAACCACCAGTCATCCGCCGCAATGTGCTGGCGCAGATTGGCCAGGGCGCGTCGAAAGCTCAGGGCTTCGTCGAACATTTCCTGCAACAGCGAACGCCCGGCCGGGCCTTCCATCATTGCCGACGCCACGTCCAGCGAAGCGATGATGCTGTACTGCGGCGACGTGGAGATGTGCATCATGAACGCTTCGTTGAAACGGTCGCGATCCAGTTGCCGCGCGCCGCCGTCCTGCACATGAATCATCGACGCCTGGCTGAAGGCCGCGAGCAATTTGTGCGTGGAATGCGTGGTGAACACCAGCGGGCCGTCCTCACTGCGCGAGGTGCCCATGCCGTAGCGCCCGGCGAAGAACTCGTGAAACGCCGCATAAGCGTACCAGGCTTCATCAAAGTGCAAGACCTCGACGCTGTTGCCGAGGTTCTGCTTGATCAGCTCGGCGTTGTAACAGAGGCCGTCGTAGGTCGAGTTGGTCACCACCGCCAGCTTGACCTTGGGCGCGCGGCCCTTGGTCAGCGGGCTGGCGTCGATCTTGGCCTGGATCGATTCGCGGCTGAATTCGCTCAGCGGAATCGGGCCGATGATCCCCAGCTCATTGCGCTCCGGGCACAAGTACAGCGGGATGGCGCCGGTCATGATGATCGAGTGCAGGACCGACTTGTGGCAGTTGCGATCGACCAGCACCAAGTCATCCCGGGCGACCATGGAATGCCACACGATTTTATTGGCCGTGGAGGTGCCATTGATCACGAAAAAGGTGTGATCGGCGCCGAAGTTGCGCGCGGCTCGTGCCTCGGCTTCGGCCAGCGGACCGGTGTGATCGAGCAGTGAACCGAGCTCCGGGACTGATACCGACAAATCCGAGCGCAGGGTGTTTTCGCCGAAAAACTGGTGAAAAGCCTGCCCCACCGGACTCTTGTGATACGCCACGCCACCGCCATGCCCGGGGGTGTGCCAGGAATAGTTGGAATCGGCGGTGTGCTGCACCAAGGCCTTAAAGAACGGCGGCAACAAACCATCCAGGTATTTGCGCGCCGCCCGGGCGACCTGGCGGGCGAGGAACGGCACGGTGTCTTCGAACAGATAGAGAATGCCGCGCAACTGATTGAGCTCGGCCATGGCATCGGCCGGGGCGTTTTCCAGGGTGACTTGTTCGCCCAGCGCGAAGATCGGTAAATCCGGCGCACGCACCCGCGCCAGGCCGATCAATTCGGCCATATTGTGTAACAAATGAGAATGGACGCTGGCGTCTTCGGCGGCGATCAACATGCACGAAAGGCCGTGATGGGTCGAGGCAACGAGCCGCCCTTCGGTGTAATCCACCGCACTGAGAATGCTGAAACCTTCTTGCTCCAGTTCCCGGGCGATACCCCGCACGCGGTCACCGGCAACGGTGTCGGCCTTGATGTCGCGGTGGACGATCAGGACCGGGAATTTCAAATCTTTATACATGGGGCTCAGTGTCCTGAGGCGGCAGACCGTGGTCTGCCAATTCCCTCAGGGTAGAGGGTTGCGGCGGATGTGGCGAGGATGGCACCTTGCCCCAAGGCATGATGGTGTTGCCAGAAATGAAAAGATCGCCGCCTTCGACAGCGCCTACAGGAGTACGCGATCCCCTGTAGGAGCTGCCGTAGGCTGCGATCTTTTACGGTTTACGCCTGAGCCTTGGCTTCGATCAACTGCTGCCACAACGACGGCGCACCGGCGGATTTGGCCACGGCCTCCAAGCGAGCGAGGTGCTGCGCGAGGTCATCTTCGCTGGCGCGGATGATCCGGGTCGGCTGGCGATCGGCCGGCAGGCGACGAATTTCGGTGGCGGAATTGTCCGCGCCCTCGCCCGAACCGTTGCCGTCAGACGCGTTACCCGCCAGAGACAGGCTGGTCTGGCCGCCAGTCATGGTCAGGTAAACGTCGGCGAGGATCTCGGAGTCGAGCAAGGCGCCGTGGAGTTCACGGCCGGAGTTGTCGACGCCGTAGCGTTTGCACAACGCATCGAGGCTGTTGCGCTGCCCTGGGTGACGTTCCCGGGCCATCATCAGGGTATCGAGGATCGAGCAATGCTGGGTGATGTCAGCGCGATCGTGCTGGCCCATCAGCGCGAATTCGTTGTTGATGAAGCCAACGTCGAACGCCGCGTTATGGATGATCAGCTGCGCGCCCTTGATGAATTCGAAGAACTCATCGGCCACTTCGGTGAAACGCGGCTTGCCGACCAGGAATTCGTTGGTGATGCCGTGAACGCCGATGGCGCCCTCATCACTCTCGCGATCCGGTTGCAGGTAAACGTGAAAATGCCGGCCCGTGAGGCGCCGACCGATCAACTCGACACAACCGATTTCGATAATCCGGTGGCCGTCGGTCACCGGCATGCCGGTGGTTTCGGTATCGAGTACTACCATTCTCTGAGGAGAAAATTTGTCAACCATGGCACTGCTCTTCCTCGAAAACCTTTAAATCAATGATATCACTCAGCATTTCCTACAGCCACCTGTAAAAAAAATGTAAACGACAATTGTATAACCATGACATACCGGACAAAATGTAAACATGACTTTTCAAATCAAATCCTATATCGCCCGCAACGGCGAGCGCTTTTCACTCCTTTTCAGCCCAGACGCACCAGGTATCCCACTTTTCTACCCTTCAGCCTTCATGTCCCGCCACCTCAAGCCGAACAATACTCACCAAACCCAGCTAGCGGCTCTGGATGGAATCCGTCGATTGAGCGAATGGGAACGCGACCGTGATTTTAGCATTGAGGATAGATTTCTTGCGGGTGAATTGCTGGCCGCGAATGAAATAGATAGCCTCGCAGAGAACGTGCGAGCTCGTCGGAGGGGCAAGACAGACAATGTCATCGGTTCGTCCAAATTCAATTCCTACTGGGCCCACATCTGTTCGTATATTGCGTGGCTAACAGACGAGCTCCTGCCAAATCGAAACGATATCGAGATCCGAAAGCTTGTTGACGACCAAGCCAACCGTTTGAAGTCAAAAATTATAAAGCGCACCGGATCAAAGGCTAGACGTAAACAGAGACTTTTAGACGAAAAACTACCTGAGTACGCCCGAACACAACTACTTTCCCTATTCTGCAATCCTTTTCAGGGGCTAAACACCCCATTACATCGTGGCACTCGATTGCGCAATATCGTTATGTTTAGGATTCTCTACGAGACCGGCATGAGGCGTGGAGAGCTATTGTCTCTCAAGCTCAAAAATTTTGTTGAGGCAAGTGGTGGCCAAGGTGCCTACCTTGTCATTGAGCGAAATCATGACGATGAACTTGACCGTAGAGCTAATCAACCAGTGGCTAAAACACTGGGACGCTCTGTTCCGATTTCAGAAGAACTAGAACAGCAACTTATTAAATATCGTATCGAATACCGATCAGAATTGAGAAATGTAGGATACAGCGACAATGCCTTCATTTTTTGTGTTCACCGATCTGGGCGCACCGAGGGGCAGCCAATAACAGTAAACGGCTTCAACTCGGCCTTTCTATATCTACGAAATTCTTTTCCATCCATCGGTAACAGTATCCACCCGCACGCTTTTCGTCACGACTGGAATTATAGATTCTCACTTTATGCAGACGAATTCGGCCTAACCGAAGAGGAAGAGGCGGAGTCACGTGAGGAATCAATGGGCTGGGCTCCTGGATCAAATATGGCAAAAGTCTATAACCAACGACACAGGAAAGAGAAAGCAATGAATATAGGCAGAGTTGTGGCTCGTGACACGGAACGACCAATAAAATGAAAAAATCGGCCACAGCTCTACCATTGCTTAATGTGGATGAAAAGAATTTTAGTATTGATGGAGACACCATAAGCTCGGAAGATATCGCCTTAGATCTTGATGCCACCGCCCGATCTGCCGTTGACGGTAGAGTATTTTGGGATGGAGACCGCCTAATCCATCTAGGTAAGCGCGATATCGACTGCGAGTTATTTTTGAGTAATTTAGATCCTGAGACAAAAAACTCCTTCAAGCAAGGCTTGCTGACGTTTATTGACAGTCGCCGCTTCTCGACATCAGTAGTTATGGATCTTATTTCGACATTTTGTGTTTCTTCAAAAAACTGCCCGCCAAATGTTTTTGATGTCAATTGGGCAAGCCATGCCCTAAATAATAGATCTATGCGCCCGCGAAAATACTCAGCCCGTATTTTTCTTGAGTATTGGCGAGCTCGCTTCCCGACGGCAGTTACAGATGATGCGTTGAACTTTTTGGCGCAAGCGGCTGCGCCTCAAACCACCTCGAACAACGTTGAGTCAGATGACCCCACAAAAAGCTGGCTGACGGATGAAGAATATGACGATGCACTACGCTCAACATGGGATAACTATGACCTTACCGGATCAACTCAACCAGCTCTAATTCGACTCCTATCGCTTCAATACGCCCGTCGCCCGAGCCAACTAAGCGGCTTAAAATTTGAAGACTTGAAGCCTGCCAACAATAAAGCGCCAGTTAAACAAAGCGATAATGAAATCCATTTTCCCGGAGCAAAGGAACAAGGGTTGGACACCGAGTTCAGAGGAGGAAAATTCGAAGCTCATCCAATTGCCGATCATCTTTGGAATATGCTTAAGATCCAAAGAAAAGAAATCACGTTTGTTTTCGAGCAAGTCTTTGGTCTAACCCTTAGCGCAAAAGACATCGACCAACTTCCTATTTTCACGACTCAGCTTCGCATCATTAGGTCAGCGAAAATTCTCAAAGACACGCTCGGACTGGAACCTTCAAAGCATTTGCATGATGAGCTTTTTCACCTCGCACCTACGCGGTTAGGGCGAGTGATTTCTTTAACCTACAATATGAGCATCGGAGGCCCCTTTCCCCGTAAGAAAGCTCTACCGGAACGCCCCATTAGCCGAAGAACCGGTGGGCCACTGCTCTTAAATGCAATACGACTACGCCACACCAGAGTTCGTCAATTGGCCAGGCAAGGTGTACCAAAACCCGTACTTTCGTATTGGCTCGGCCACAATAATGACGATGCTTTGAACTCGTATCATAACGACCCGGCAGAAACGGCTCGTGAGCTTGACGAAAAAATGTCCACTGGATTAGTAACGATCGCTCAAGCTTTCCACGGGAAAATTATCGCAACCGATGCAGAATCTACCCACCCTAACGATCCACTTAAGCGCCTCGAATTTGCTAAGGACGATAAGCTAAATTACGTTGGCCGGTGCGGAAAATTAAGCTTTTGCGCAACAACGTCCATTCCGATTCCTTGTTATCGATGCAGAAGTTTTGAACCCTTAGCCGACGCCCCACACGATGAGGTGCTTGAAGCTCTGCGCTACCGACAGGCTCAGGAGCAAGCGATAATCAGGCCGGGCAGCATGCGCAACTTGCTCATCCCGATTGACCTCTCTGACGACATCCGAGCAGTAGAGCGGTGTATCGAACTCTGCAAAATTAAACGTGAGCAGCAATAATGTGCGCCGATCTCAAACTCGTCAGCTTTAACCCTAACCCCAAACTGAGCCCACAAACTAATCTAAAACAATTCATTAAGTATTGCCGGGAAGAGCTAACGCTCTGGGCGGACGAAGATAGCTTTACCTGGGGGGCGGCCTCCTGGCCTGACACAGCTAAAGATTCTCGCTTCAGATTCACTAATTTTGAAAGTGTCGGGCTTCATTGGTCAGTGGAGCCCACTGAAGATCAGCTTATTCATCCGGCGCTCATCGAGGTAATCAAATCTTACTTGCGCTACCGTCATAGCCTGAAACCACATAAAAATCTTCCACGTGAGATGCAAGCATTTCGGGCATTAGAAAAAGCGCTTGTAGAGGACATGGCCTATCCTGATATCACGAAAGTACATACTCGGCACTTCAACAGGGCCACTGAGCTCTTGTCGGATTTCGCCGGTAGGCAGGCTATTGTTAATTCTCTACTACAGATTCTAAGCTTGCTGTCTGAAAAGTTAATCGTACCTGCTGAAGTCATTCGCTGGCAAAATCCCTACATAAGAGGCGACTCCTACCACCATCTTCGGGGAGCGAATGCGCCGTCCGATGTCAAGGCGAAGAAAGTCGCTAATCAAGACGCACTTTTCACCATAGCCGACGTGTTCAGCCGTCCAATAGCTGAGCTGGACGATAGCGACATAATGGTAACATCGGTGACAGCATTGCTTCTTTCGGCCCCTATGAGAATTGGAGAAACCCTCCGTTGGCGCAAAGATTGCCTTCGATCCGATAATGACAAGCATGGCACCCTCCAGCGCTACCTCGCATACTACGTTCCGAAGACCCGCAGCTACACGCGAAAAGCTGTGCCAACAACTATGTCGGAGGTTGCCCAAGAGGCCACCGATAGACTCACCACGATTACCGAGGAGGGTCGCCGGCTCGCTATGTACATGGAGACAAATCCAACCAAGTTCTACAGGCACGCTAACTGTCCGAATGTCTCTGATGATCAAGAACTCACGCGCGAGCAAGTTGCCCAAGCTTTGGGATATGCTCACCGCAAAGCCTGCGAGGACTTCATCAAAAAGCATACCGGCACCTATTCACTTACTGGCTTTACCCTCAATTCTCTTTGGCAGATTATCCTGGCAGCACATCGCAAGCTGAACCCTTATTTTCCGTATCAGGAAAGACCTCAAGCGGAGCTCAAACCACTTAAAATGAGCGAGTCTTTGATGTGCTTTAGGCGCTTGCAACTCGGCGCATGTTCGAGTACGAGTCCGGTTCTGCTGGCGCCTTTCAATCCTGACTACTACAGAAAGCGATTGGATGGAACGGTTAAGGCTGACAGAAAAAATCAGCGGCCTCTTTGTTTTTTTACCAAGCATGGATTTGATCCGCTACGACTAAATTCTCATAGCCTACGACACTTCGTAAACCGACTTGCCAAACAGCATGGGGTATCGATAGAGCAAATTACTGAATGGAGCAGCCGTGCTTCCATACAGCAGAGTCGGACATACTTGCATGAGACGCCAGAGCAACGACTGGCAAGAGCTTCCTCAATCATGCAGACCAAGCAGGAGCATGAAACACTCCCTCCGGTGTCAGCGGATGAAGCCGCCAACTATGGTCAAGGCCCTTATCACCGCAGCCGGTACGGTATATGTCGACGCAGCTGGCGTGCTGGGCCCTGTATCAAGTTTGCCGATTGTACGAACTGCTCAGAGCTGCTGGCCTGCAAGGGCGATAAAATCGCTCTGGCAGCCGTCAAGAACGACCGGGACAACATGGTGCGTACTTGGGAAGCGGCACAGCGGGCGATTGAAACTGGTGAGCGGTCTGCTTCACTCTGGATGGAAAAAGCCACTCCTCAGATCCAGAGACTCATCGAGCTCGTCAACATCATGGAAGACCCTAACATTCCGGATGGTTCGCCGATCCAATTGATTGGCGCAGACTTCAACCACGAAGCGCAGATAATACAGAAAAACGCCAAGCAAGCAGGCGTAGAGCTACTGGACAAAGAACAGCTCACTCTTGAGTATGGTCAAGAGTTGGTCGAATACCTGGAAATGCTCGTTTAATGAATCCAATAGGGATACTTCTTTATGCCTAAGGTAATCTCCGACCGGCAAAGTCGCGACATTTGCCGAATGATCAACAGCTGGGATATTCAACATAAGTTAGATTGGAATTCGATTTGCTTGGGTGCTCAAGAAATACTAGGCTGGGAAACGCCTCCGACCCGACAAGCCCTAAATAAAAGAACGACAATCAAACTTGCGTATCAAGCTAAGAAAGACTCGCTTCGTAAGGAGTTGGAGAGAGTGAACAACCTCCCCCGCCCCAAGACAATCAAAGAAGGCGCGGAACGCATTGCTCGACTTGAAAAAGAAATTGAGAGACTAAATTTTCTTAATTCTCAGCTCTCCGAACTCTTCCGTGTGATTACTCATAACGCAAGCCTAGCAGGATTGAAGAAGCATGATCTTATGAAGCCAATTCCACCGTCAAAAAATTCTTCAGATAATTGATCTTTTGGAGATTCGGCGAATGAGCAATTATTGACTACATTCTGACATTTTGCTATCGAGACAGTAACCTTCCTCGTAAGATTCGGCGTCTCGTCACCCTGCGAGCACCTCGAATCAGCAACACTAATGATGGCGAAATTCTATCACGGTGGTTGGAGCGCCGGGCAGGCTCAGCTAGAGTTCCAGCATCTATAAGCTTGGCGCTCAGTCGCTGAGCAGTCATCAGGGAAGAGACTATGCAAATTCAGCATCTGGAAATCGCGAACTTCCGCAAGCTCCTGTCAGTACGAATCGATCTCGCAGCCGAGACAACCCTTCTCGTTGTAGCCAACAACAGTGGTAAGTCCTCTGCCATGTTGGCCTTAGCCCAGATGTCTCAGATCTAGAAGCACTCAAAGCAATCGAGGCCGCTCAAACTGCGTTCGACACTCGCTTGAGTACGAGCTTCGCGCCTGCGCTCAAGGAAGTGTCTGGCTTGGGCTACCCATAGGGTTATGAGCAAACCTCAATGAAATTTAACTCCACTACAACGGCCAAAGAGACAAAAGGACGGGTTCATGATTGACCAAGATGGCTATCTCACCTTCCCTATCTACCACGGGACATCGACGCTTTATCGAGATTCGATTGAAAAACACGGGCTCGGCGCGCTACGCGACACGTCATTATTCGATTTCGGCGTTCTGGCACGGCTCGCAGAATTACTTGACGCCCCGAGGAATAAGACTGATTGGTGGCAAATGAACGATTTCGTGGTCAAGACGATGATCGAGCAATGCGTCTCTGGCGGAGGATTCAACTTCAGATACGGCGGACTGTACCTTTCTTCTTCTCGGCAGACGGCCCAAATGTACGCAAGAAGCCCTAAAGGGTCTGAGTTCATCTCGCATATCTTCTTGGCATACGAAGCACTCAAGTCGGTAAATCCTGATGAGGCCAGCCAATTACTCCCTTGCGAACATCCCCTGACAAAGCTGTTTGAAAAACCATCAAGACCAATGCTAATCACCGTAAATAGAATACAAGCCCACGCGCTCACAACTGAGCACGGTAATCCTATCGACGAGCAGTTGGCAGAAATGAAGGCCATTCGAGAAAAAACGGAGACACATCTCATCGACGTCTTCTGGCAGCAGCGAAATTTTGCATTCACTGGGACTCTGGAGCCGCAGGGATTAACTTTTGAAGAGCTCCGACCTGATACTCGACTAGCAATCGCCTGCGTGCTGTAGTACGCGGCGTCGGAAGACGAGTGCCTGTAGTTCGACAAGGTATGGCGAAATCGAACGCTTACAATCACTGTAGTTTACCGAACACAGCGACGTGCTCCGCACTAAATCAGGGAAGTGTATAAATGTCAGAAAGCATGCTCGTTCGTGCCAGCCGCGATGGCGATCAGTTCCATTATCTATGGGCGGCACGCCGCGCATTGCAGCTACTCGCACCGCAATCAGGTCTTGTAGCCATTACGATCGAGGGAGCTGCAACCACAGAGTTTCCTGGCGGCGAGCAGGTTGAAGTGGGTGAGCAACTCATTGACATCGCCGAATACTACGGGAGCACTGAGCTAGAAAGCGCGACGCGGATTCGCTACTTGCAGCTCAAGCATTCGACGCTGCAGGTTGATGAAGTGTGGCAACCGAGTGGCCTGGAAAAGACGATCTGTGGGTTTGCTGAGCGTTACGCCGCGCTTCAACAGAAGCTGCCAGGCGTCCCACTGAATGAGAGGCTTGAGTTTTGGTTTGTCACGAATCGCACTATAAACGCTGATTTCATCGCGGCCGTTGAGGATGCCGCTGCACAGAAGAAGCCCCGATATCCTGGCAACCTCAAAAAGCTTAAAGCTTTCACGTCACTGGATGGTGAGGCGCTCGCTTCATTCTGCGGCATGCTTCGATTGGATGGCAGCCAAGATAATTATTGGACTCAGAGGAACATCCTTTTCCAAGACGTCAGTGGGTATCTCCCGGACATGGATGTCGATGCCCCCATAAGGCTAAAGGATCTGGTGAACCGTAAAGCGCTGTCGGAAAGCGCGACCAACCCTGCCATCACCAAGATGGATGTGCTCCGTGTGTTGAACACGGATGAAGCCCAGCTGTTCCCTGCGCCTTGCTTGATTGAAGAACTCGCCGAGGCGATACCTCGCCAACAAGAACAGGCAGTCATCCGCTCTATCATTGATGCGGCTGACACACCTGTGATCGTGCACGCTGATGCAGGTGTTGGGAAATCAATTCTCTCAACCAGGATCTGTCAGAGCCTACCCAACGGATCGGTTGGATTGCTATATGACTGCTTCGGAAATGGACAGTATCGCAGCGTATCGGGCTACCGGCACCGGCACCGAACTGCCCTCGTGCAATTGGCCAATCAGCTCTCAGCACTTGGGTTTTGTCACCCCCTGATTCCAACAGTGCATGCTGATAGTACCGCCTACATGCGAGCGTTCATGCACCGTGTAGGACAGGCTGTAGCAATGCTTCGTGCGAAGAATAAAGACGCGCTGCTTTGCATCATTATCGACGCCGCTGATAACGCCCAGATGGCCGCCGAAGAGGTAGGAGAGCCTCGCTCTTTTATTCGCGACCTCCTACGTGAAACACTACCTGAGGGGGTTAGACTGGTTGCTCTCTGCCGACCTTACCGGGAGATCATGCTCGACCCTCCTCCCCACGCGCTGTTGCTTGCGTTAAACGCATTTACTGTGGAAGAGACGTCGGCGCACCTGCGCAAAACGTTCGCTGACGCCTCTGAGTATGATGTCGCAGAATTTCATCGCTTAAGTTCACACAACCCTCGAGTTCAAGCACTCGCGCTATCTCGTCAAAAAACGCTTCCCGAAACTCTACGCCTGCTCGGGCCGAACCCCACAACCGTAGACAGCGTCATCGACACTCTCTTGGAAAAATCCATCGCTACGCTACGCGATGCGGCAGCCCCCCCTGAGAGATCACAAATTGACTTGATTTGCGCCGGCCTCGCTGCTTTACGTCCGCTGATACCTATCGCAGTCCTCGCAGAAATGTCGGGTGTGAACCCAGACTTGGTCAGAAGTTTTGCGCTAGACCTTGGCAGACCTCTTGTCGTCAACGAAGGCACGATCCAGTTTTTCGATGAGCCCGCAGAGAGTTGGTTTCGTAAGAGATTTAAACCAGCTTCGTCGAAGCTAGGAAGCTTCATCGCGCAACTTTCCGACCTAAGCTCATCCAATGCGTATGTAGCAGGCGTACTACCGCAGCTAATGCTCGAGGCCGGACAGTTCTCTGAACTGGTGGATCTGGCGTTGACCTCAAGCGGCCTTCCAGATTCCGGGCCAGTAGAGCGTCGTGATATCGAGCTCCAGCGTCTCCAGTTTGCCCTGAAGGCAAGTTTGCGCATCCGGCGTTACCCAGAGGCAGCGAAGCTCGCACTAAAGGCTGGCGGTGAAAGTGCCGGTGACGAAAGGCAACGTGCTCTATTGCAAGAGAACGCGGATATGGTCTCAGCATTCATGGACAGTAACGGCGTCCAGGAAATTGTTTCGCGTCGCACATTCGGTTCCGGCTGGATTGGCTCTCACCATGTATACGAAGCCACGATTCTTTCGGGCCATGCTGATTTGATAGGTGAGGCTCGAAGTCGTCTGCGCATGGCAGAAGAGTGGCTGGGCAATTGGGCCAAATTATCAGCCGAGGAACGGCAGAAGGAGCCCGTCACAAATAAAGATCGGGCTATGATGGCGGTCGCGCATCTCAGTATCCACGGCGCCGAATCCGCCGCTAAAAGCCTACGTAGATGGACTCCACGTTCAATATCTTATGAGGCAGGTCGTATTGTCGCAAAGTGCCTGCTGGATCATGGTCGGTATCAGAAACTAGACGAGCTAGCGGCAAAAGCAGGCAGTGATCTGTCGTTGGTGCTGGCGCTGGCGGAAGAAGCTCGGAACCTTCATCACTGGCTGCCAGCCGAACCTGTTAAGCGTATCTTCAAGTTGCTGACACGCCAACAGATCCAGGTTGATCATGGCGACTCGAATCGAGCACCTCCTTTATCGGCGGTTTTGGCTGTAATCGAGACCGCGTACCACCACAGTATTTGCGATACCGCCGAAGCACGCGATCTACTAGCGCGATATCTCCCCGCTCAAGCTCCGGCTCATCTTTCATCACGGTTCGACGGCAGCCCAACGCCCTACCTGCGCGCCTGCGCCTTACACGCCGTACTCTCACATAATTCTCTGGAATTGATCGATGTCGCGTCGCCGACACTCAAAACGGAAATGCAGGCCACGAAGTCACATAGCAAGTCGCAGGAGCTGAGGGAGTTCGAGGCACAAATTGGCGCATTGATTCCATGGGTCAACTTATGGGCGCAGTCTTTTGTAAACCCGTTGGCGAAAACACAGTTGATCGACGCCGTCGCCCAAGCCAAATCGACCTCTACACCATCATGGGCGCATGGATATCGCGACAACCCGCAGACTGCGAATGAAATCGCAAATTTACGGATAGATATTCTGCTGATCTCTTCGCTAGCTGACCACGGCACCATAAAAGAGCTGGTGGATTGGACGACGACCCTAAAGCGTCCGCTATTCACTCCGACTCTCAATCGTCTTACGCGTCTCTGCGCAACTGTTATCGGCGCGGAAATCTTCGCATTCGAAATGGCCGAAAAGGCCGCCACGCTGCATCGCGCCGAACGTTCCGACGTGCGACATTTGGTGGAGGGGTTGGTTGACGTCGCCCGCTCGTTACTCCCGGTCAGTCCTACCGATGCAGAAGGTTATTTCAACGAGGCCGTCGAAGTAGCTAGCAAGATTGGTGAAGAAAACTTCGCTCGCTGGGAAGCTCTCATCCAGCTCGCAGAACGCGCTGCTAATGAAACCAGCCCTGCACCGGTGGTAGCTTACAATTTTTCCAGATGCGCAGAAGTAACCCGAAGCTATGTTGACCGGGATAAACACTTCGCGTGGAACGCCACGATTGAGGCGTTGGTAGGTTTGTGCCCCTCCTCCTCACTAACCATCGCGAGTCGCTGGCGTGATCGTCACTTTGGCTCTGACGGCAGAATCCTGGAAGTCGCGATTCGCAAACTGCTGTCCATAAAAAAAATCAGTCCATTAGACGCTTTGCCCCTGATTGGTTTTCGCGCCGAATGGAATGAAACCGCGCTGGTTGAGGCGGCACTCGAAGCTTGCACCGAGCAAAAATACAAGGACATAGCCCTCAAGCTTGCATATCGCTACATGACACTGGAGCCGCAGACAGCTGCGAACTGGCAGGCGCTTGAGTCCATCGCGAGTTCCGAGTCCGTGACACTACTGGGATTGAGTCAGCGTACTCGCGATACCGCTCAACATGAAGCGACCAACAGAAAAAGCCAACCCAGCGAGACTTACCATCAGTCGCATATCTCGCAAAACAAACATGACTGGGAGGAAGTGTTTTCCGGTTGCGATCTGAGCACATCGACCGGGATTTTAACAGCTCATAAAAGATTCAGGGATGGTGAGCCACCGTTCTACATGGATGTGTTCTTCAGCAAAATTTTCGAACGAATCCAAGTCGGCAAAGAATCTTCTTTCCTTACTGCCTTCGCAAACACAGCGAAGTTTAGCCTGTGGGACATACGCAATTTTCTGGAAACGCTGCCGCCTCAATGGAAGGCCCGTCCCGCGCTACGCAAGGCACTTGAAGCCATGCTGAGGGTTGTTTTTGGACGCCATTGCATGGAGATCACTCGTAACCGGTATAACGACGTGACGCCGCTAGATCTCGCCTACCAATCAACCGGTATCGAAAAGCATGAGTTACTGGACGTAGTTTTAGACGCAATCGCTGAATCAGCGGAGCTCGCTGGGGCGGAACGCCTCTTTAGCCTCGTAGGACTGCTTGCTGACAAATTGACCGATGACGAGGCGTTGGGCACCTTATCCTATGGTTTGGAATTGTTCGATGCCGTGTTGGAAGAGAGCGATGGTGATGGCCCATGGTCTCAAACACTTTCCCCGCCTACTACGGCTGAAGATGCACTAGCGGGCTACATATGGGCGGGCCTAGCGTCACCAGTAACAGCAACGCGATGGGAAGCTGCTCATACTGTGGTTGCGCTGTGTGCGCTGAATCGAAAGCAGATCACCGAAGCGCTATTTACTCATGCAATCAATGACACAAAGATACCGTACGCAGACGCTCGATTCGAGTTTTACAGCCTGCATGCCCACCAGTGGCTGCTGATCGCGGCGTCACGTGCCGCGCTGGAATATCCAGCCACCTTAGTCCCGCACCTTGGCTACTTCCTTGTGAAGGCTGATCCCGACCAACACCACGTACTCATTCGGCTGTTTGCCGCTCGTACATTGATGGCTCTGATTGAGCAGGGGCTTATCAATCTCCCACCCGAGACTAAGCAGCGGTTGGCGGATGCGTGCGCATGTTCATACGAACGTGTTGAGGAAAGCGCCCCTTCAACGCCGGATACTGCTTCAGAAGATGAAGAATCCTTTGAGGAAAAACGGGACTTCTTCGGCGGGGATTTTGATCAGTATTGGCTAGCGCCCCTTGGACGCTGCTTCGGGATGAAACAGTCTCAGGTGTGTAATGAAACACGAAAAACTCTGCGCAACGAGCTAGGTAACACAAGCGCACTTCACTGGGCCGCCGATGCGAGAAATAAAGCTGAGCTCTTTCGCTACGAGGATACTAATTGTAGGCATAGCACCTATCCACGCGTAGACAATCTGAGTTTTTACCATTCCTATCACTCGATGATGATGACCGCCGGCCGACTGCTATCGACCCACCCGCAAGTTGAGGTTCGCGATGATTGGTATGAAGAGAAGTTTTCTGAGTGGTTAACGCGCCACGATATCGCACGCTCGGATGGACGATGGGTGGCCGACCGACGTGACCCAGAACCTGGGAGCCGCACTGACTGGCCAGAGCATGGTCAGGCTGATGAATGGTTAAAATCAATGTCTATCCGTGACTTTGATCGGGCCCTCTACCCAAGCTCGGGCCTGATTACGATCTGGGGTCATTGGACTGAAGTTGACGTGAATCACTCGGAGACAATCTCGGTGCATTCAGCTTTGGTATCGCCGACCACTTCTTCGTCGCTTTTACGCGCCATCCAAACCGTCGAACACCCGCATGACTTTCGAATACCAAGCGCCGACGATGATTTAGAGTTCGATACCCCACCATACCTGCTTAAGGGTTGGGTACAGGATCAGCATCAAGAAAGTGGAATCGACAACAGCGATCCATGGGCGGGCAATGTACGTTTTCCGGTTCCCGAACCGGCGGCCTTCATCGTCGATCTCATGAATATGTCGACTGATGCGGATCGCAGAGAATGGGTGCTACCTTCATCGCCAATGCCTGTCATGCGCTCGCATACCTGGGGGTATTTCCAGGAGAATGATAGATCTGAGCAAGCCACAGGTGTTCGGTTAGATGCCACCATTTCCTTTGTTATTGAATTTTTGAAAGCCACAGGCAAGGATCTGGTAGTGGAGGTCGAAATCCAAAGAAACGCTCGTCACCAAAATTATCGAAACCGAGGCGAAGATGAGCTCCAATACATTACCCCCAGTAACCGAATTTTTATCCTCAAGGGTGACGGAACCTTCCGAACACTCTGAAGCAATCATGGCCCTCGGGAAAAAGTTGGTCACAGAGCAGGGATTTGATGGCTCAGTGGATACGCTTGGTCGCTGGATGGCTCATCACATCGCCGAACTTATTCAAGAGGCTGAGTCGGCGAACGATGACGCCCGCCCCGTAAAAATGGCAAGCGTGCGTGAGGCGGTTTTAGCATTGTGGTCACACCGGCACGCACTTCCCAATGGTCGTAGCCCTTTCGTCGGAATGGAGCCGATTTTCAATGCTTTGGAAAGCCTAAACCCAGACACGCCTCACTTTCGATACTTCTCAACGTCCAGTGCCCCAGACACCAGTGACGAAGAATCAGAGGAGGTACAAAAATACGTTGAAATGGCAAAAGCCGTCGACCGAGCATCGAAAATCATCGTCAACTTTTGCATATCCGAGGCGGCGCAGAGAGCGCTCGACTCTTCCAAAGAGTGGGTACAACTCGCCAGTAATGCTGAAGCGGACGAGGGCCTGGATATCACCTTGATAAGGATCATTGCCGACAGAAGTGATCTGATGAAGGCGCCAAATCCAGCTACAACGCGTCGTCGTATTCTGAACGACCGAAAACAAAAATTAGAAGCCTTACTCATCGGCGCATCAGTAGTCTTGGAGAGCATCGATGCACAATTAGGTGAGCTGCCACCTGGTGATCAAGACGATCAAGACGACTCTGAAATTATACTAAAACTAATCGGTGATTGACGCCGCCTACGTAACCGTCCGGGCAACACACCTTCCTAACACCGTCGATTGAGGTGATGGTACCCACTAATTTAAGTGGACACCATTTTTAGCCATTTTAAGCGGACGCGATAGCCCTTAAACGCGCCAACGAAGCTATTATCCCAAGTCGTTCAAAACCAGGGTTGTCCAAGAATGCCTGCAACCAGCATGCCGATGAAGCGATGAGCTGGCGATGACGCTCAACATCGGAGGCTACTCAGCCAGCCAACTCAATTCATCAATCATGCAAAATGCTACGCTGGCCCCGAGATTTGATAGCTGCCATTCAAGGCGTCGCCGGCTGTTGAGTTATCCCTCGCTGGCATGGGCATCACATCTTGTCAGTCTTGGGAGATCTACTAGTTTTGGACTTCGCTCTGTCAGCCAAAAGCTAGATGTTCGTGGGAGCTGAATAATTCATACCAACAAGTTCAACCATTTCCATTTCACCAGCAACATGGCTGAAAAATGCCTGATAGAACTTAAACTGATCTCGATTATTTTCCCGGCACTTACGGTGAATAATCTCCATAATCTTATATTTTTCAGATACGGGAGTTTTTGCGCCGAAGATGATGCCTTGCCGATTATCAAAATGATACATCAGCTTCCTATCGCTGACGCTGCTCTGCTCTGGAAAATTCATGATTATGGCACGAGCCTCATTCTCACCGCCCCAAGTTGACGCCTTTTGAAAAAACAAACGATGCGCCTCAGCATAATATTTGTCACGCCAAGCCTCATGATTACTATATCGTCGCTCGTAGTGATAGCTCCGATTGCCACTCTCACTGAGCCAACTATCTTGGTAAACTCCTTTCACGACATGCCCTACGGAACTGAAAAAGCAAACCTCAGGGTAAGCGTTAGAATATTTCACCTGACTAACCTTCATTGAAATCCAATTTTTACCACTCAGTCTCTTTACCCGCATCACCCTATCCGTGGTTTTTTTTATGTAGTCATCCAAATAGGTGGTTTGCTCAGTGGAAAAAATCAGACAGCAGCCCTTATGTCCATCTGCATAGTACCCCCACATAGGGGCCTTGGGAAAATCCATCATGAAGCAACTGATATAGACATCGTCATAAACAAGCTCAATCAGCCGTTCGATATAGTCAAACTGAATTCCTGTTACGAGATATAAAATATTGGCCTTGCGCTCAGCTAGAGCCACTTTTCTTAAAATCAGGATTGACGATTCATAAGCGTTGACTTTATGGAGATTGGCTATCGTTGAAAGCTGATCACTCGCGACCGCATCGAGAAATGTCCTACCCGGAATCTCAGCCTCCACGGCTGGACTATTACCTACGACACCAAATACAGGATCGACAAAAATCTTGGATGCCTGTAAAAATACGATCTTCAATGCCATAACGTGAAGACTATTTAGGACGTACGCCAGTTCATCTCGAAAAAGTTTTTTACCGCTGCTCGACAGATAGTCAACCAGCTCCATGACCAAGGCGGAATTTACAAAGTCATTTCCGCAATCAGCATAAAACTTACGCAATACGGGATTAGGCACGCATCGCAAATCAACATTAAAATTGATGTCTTTGCGCGACAACTTTAACTCTTCACTGCTCGCCGCCACGCAATAAGTCATAACGGACAAATTGTAGATGTAGTACTTAAAAAAACTTCTCCAGACTATTCTATCCCCTTGCCAGAAAATATTCAGAAAACCTTCCAAGGGGTCATTAAGCTCATCTGGAGAGGCAAAGAATATCTCTTGATTCTCAAGCTCTTGATGCGCTCCTAACAGTGACTCGGTCTTCCTTAGTCTAAAAAGCCGTTCCATCCAAGCTCCTAAAAATTAATCAGTCGTGTGTCAGACTAGCTCACAGCTCGCACTTCACCATCGCATAGGTCTTCGAAAGTCTAAAGCACCATCCTGAGGCAGAACCGATAGTGACGGCAAGGCGAATAACGACACTCGCCTCACCAGGGCAGTGCTGCGAAGGTGTACTACCCTCATTTCAATCGCACCAAGGAACAACAATAAAACATGTGCCATCTACCTGCATGCAGTTGCGTGCGGGTTTGCGCGCCGGAGCCACAGTCTTAAGCACCGGCCTATTGCGACAGGGGACTCTACAAAGACCTGGTGCGCCGGGATGGGTATTGAGGGGTTTGACAACAACATACATTGCCAATGTCGCTACCAAGACCAGCCTACAGCTGTTAAAAGGCGCGCATTTCTATTTCTTGTACAATCTTAACCCTTCAAAGTATTCGATGAAGTTGGGACTGCATAAGTGGTTGGATTTTATTTCTTCCAACTGATAATCGATCCAATATCTCATAGTATGAACATACTGCATTTTCGGCTCATGATTTTCTTTGGAGGCAAGGCGCATAAATGTCGGAAGTTCGCCGCCATCGAACTCTTCGTACCGATTAGCCCAAAACAAACCTGCCATTGATGACGCTCTTATCGAAAGATATGTAATTGGATACGCTGCATCTTTTCGATCACTAATTAAGCCATTTTTCACTAGCGTGTCTAGAACCAGATTTGTTAAATAACCTTGAACATATTCGCCCCGAACAACTGGATTAGGGTGATTAATCTCAGGTATTTCGAAGTTCTCCGGATAGGATTGGAAGAAGCGGTGGAACATTATCTCTTGCGCACACATGAGAAGGTATATTCCAGGCATATGGAATAGTTTATTCTTCAGCATGTAAGAGACGGTCAAGTCAACCCCCTCTAGATCTGCAAGAATTTCACGAGCCTGAGACTTCAGGAAGTAGTTTTCATCTGTCGTTTTCGAGTGAAAGTCGACGGCCTCCTGGATTTCACTGACAGATACAATACTATCCCCAGGCTGTATTATTTTTAGCAAAAAATGTCTTTGCAGTAGATGACCTAGCTCATGAAAATAAAGCCATACCACCATCAGTTCAAACATCATGAATCTCGCTCCGAGCATATCATCGGTCAGTTTCTCATGCCGACGCTCATCGTAAGCAGTTTTCACCAAATTAAACAGCTTGGTTTGTTGGTTCGTGTGAATCGGAGGGACACCAGAGTCGAACGTAAAATAGAGATTCTGAAACTGCTCATTCAACGTTTTAATAGTAGTGGTGCTTTCGCTTATAATGTCAGACACGAGGGGGAAGACAAATGCATCCCTGTATATTTCCCGAAGCATTCCGAGGGTTATTTTGATTACAGGATGCATTGGATCTAGAACATTTGTTGTTGCGGTAGCGTTAACTCGCTCGTCAAGTGTGATTTCATAGTTCAACTCGCCATTTAACGGGTTGTAAAACTTTCTATTCACCCAAGATGTAAGGTCGTCAAGTATCGGCGTTGCAAGTTGCTCTATGTACTCAATGGATAGGTGCTGGTTTTCCTCGATAATTCTGTTCAACTTTTCCCTTGAATTCCTTTGCTGACTCATAAATCCTTCTCCCTTGGGTTCAATATTGCTCGCTACCAATGTTAAAAAGGGCCCCGCAGGGCCCTGATTGTTTGTACTCAAACAGTCTTACCGAGCCAACCAAGATTCCACGGTGTCGGAACCGTACTCAGCTTTCCACTCTTTCAGGATTTTGTGATTGCCGCCCTTGGTTTCGACGACTTCGCTGGAGTGCGGATTCTTGTAGATTTTGATCTCGCGTGGCTTGCGAGAGCCTGCTTTGAATTCGGTGGCAGCAGGAGCACGGCGCGAGGCTTGAGGGTCAAGAATGGCGATGATGTTGCGAAGACTGTAGCCATATTCGCCCAACAGGTTGCGAAGCTTCTGCTCGAATTCGATTTCGCGCTTAAGGCCGTCATTATTTTTCAGGGTTTCGAGCTCAGCCAGTTGAGCGGCGAGCTCCTGCTCAAGGGCACGGAATTCTGCGAGACGAGACATTTGACGCTCCTGTATGTTGATAGGCCATTATCCGGTGATGGCCACAGCCAAGTCTAGCAATCGGCCAACTCAAAGGGAGCCTCAATGCATTTAGTAATGCTCGATACGTGCGTCTGGCTAGATATGTCATCACAAAAGACCGAGCTTCCTACGCGCACCGCCAACGACGCGATGCTTCGACGCCCTTTGAAGTAAAAAATTATGAATCAGCAATAATTATGGCTGATCCATAATTTGAAATAATCCAGTTTCGCCGCTTCCCCACTGGTGGTGTAACTCGATTCTCCTGCCGTAGACCGTCCAAAGATGAACGGCCTAAGTCGTGACGTACTCCTATGGTCACAAAATGCAGCGGGAGGCCGAGCGACAGAAAAGCTCTGCAAGGATTCGTCCGTCTGGCAACGCATGGAGCGGTAGATCAAACAGCTCCCCCTGTTCAAGAGCTGGGCGAAGCAACACGGATATGCTGACATTGAGGCAATATGAGCGGTGCATTTCGCTCTCGCAATGACGAAATGAGCTGCAAATGGGAAGTCGCTCCAGCCAGCGGCGGATTCAGCTAGCGGTTAAATGGGTGTGAATGGGTGTGCAAAACACTCATTCCGCCGGGCCGGGTGACCGGCTCCTGCTTTACCTCAAGCGTGCGGGTATTTGGGTGTAGGATGGATCCAACCTAGAAGCGTTTCTAAAATGCCACTACTATTCACGGCTCACGTCAACGGTCACACGCAGGTACTAGCTAATCCGGCGTCTGAACCTTGATTCTCCAGCAACGACGTTGATACGCCGTATTCTTGAGACGCATGATGGAAGTCCTAAAATTTGTAGCACACAGCAAGAAAGTTATATCAATAGCGAAAGAATACGGCTGGCATCCGGGAGCAAGGTATACAAATCTTCGCGATGTTAAAACGTTCAGTTTTAGCAATTTGGGTTTTTTGGATATCAACTGGAAAAGTTATAACCATGAAAGGCATGTTGAAGCCGCAGCCGAAACCACCCCGCGTTTAACTATTGCAAGGGACGTCGAATGTATCTTTAGTCTAGACAAAATCATCAAGGAAGCTGAGACCCTTCTAAAATACAGCAGCCATGTCGCTATCGTACCTAAAGATATATTAATGAACGGGCGACTAGAAGAACTAATACCGAAAGCTTTTTTGCTGGCTTATAGTGTGCCGACCAAATATGGAGGCACACAAGTGTCGATCGAAAGTTTTGACAGGCCTGTTCATTTATTAGGAGGCCGACCTGACACTCAGCGGGCGTTAGCGGAAAAAATGAAAGTTTTTTCAATTGATTGTAATAGGTTTACTCTTGATGCAAAGTACGGTGACTATTTTGACGGGGTTAAATTTCGGCGCCACCCGGTTGGCGGGTACGAGAGGTGTCTGATAGATTCAATCGAAAACATCAACAAAATCTGGTTTGGGTATGGCATTCATGATGACGTGCGTAATTTAATGGGGGTGAGCCGTGAACAGAGAAGACCTGCTACTTAAGATGTACGATCAAATGTTCAATGACATCAACCGCCACATAATGGTTGTGTGGCAAAGCGTAGGCGTTCTCGTTGGGGCATTTGCAGTTTTCGCCTTGGTTGAAAAGAACGTAGTCCCATTAGATTTTGCAGTATGCATAGTCTTGCTTCTAGCGCTTTGGCTGATGGCACACTTGTTTGATGCCGCTTATTGGTATAATCGTAACTTGGTAATTATTGCAAATATTGAACGACAGTTTTTGCGTAAAGAGGATTTGAAAGAAATACACTACTACTTCGGTTCCCATAGGCCGAAAAATAAAATGATTTACCATTTGCGAATTCAGATGACGCTGGGTATCGCATTAGTGTTGATGGTTTTGAGCTACCATTTTTATGTACATGTCGTACCAGGTTTCGATTTGCCGTTGAAGAATATTTCTCTGGTGAGATGCCTGCCTTATCTGCTCACATTTGGTGCTGCAATTTATCTGTTGAGATTGAAAAAAGACTGTAAGAAAAAATACGAAGAGTTTTTGCGTGAATCGCCAGGGAAAACCGTTGATACGACAGGCACGTCATTTGGTATCGGTCACGGCCATTGAGTCTTAAGGGGCTGTAATCATCAGTTGCCTGGCTTTGGCAGGGTGAGTGCGGCCCCAGATTGCGATGACTGCGCCAGTACACCGGGCGTCCGGCTTCTTGGTTGCACATTTCTACCTCGTTATGAACGGGTACCTATGAACGTTAATCTTTTCAACGTCTAGGTTCCGCCTCCACTCAGGAGTCGCGGTCACGGGGCGATTCTCGGCTAGGGTGGACGTTGATCCATGCTTCCTGCTGCCGAAAACAGGTGAGTCCAAAACACTCCTTCCTCCAAGCTTTTTTGTCGCAGGGGTGCGCCTACGATAGTGAGTGCTACACGGATCAGGGTTAAACTGTGCCTGCAGCTGGAGGATGCCCTCAGCACCACCCACTAAAGGGAAGGAATCGATGCTAGAAAATAGCGGTAAGACTGAGCTGAAGGATCAGAAGTTTACCGCTGATGTTTCAGAGCAAAAGTACACAAATCTTCACTTCGTACGACTTGTGGCCAAAGGGCGCAAATTCACGAATATAGATTTTAAATATTGCACATTCGACGCATGCTATTTGCGAAGCTGTAAATTTGATTCCTGCGACTTCACAGGTTGCCGTTTTATCGGCACAAATTTACACGGAGCAAATTTTAGTGGTTGCAAATTTGAATATGCGTCTTTCGAGAGAACAGATATCAATAACGAAGTTCTTTCGAGTGGTTGCCCTGGTAGCGAAAATCTTAAGATCCGGTTTGCTCGTTCACTGCGTATGAATTACCAACAGTTGGGGGATGCTCTTTCCGCAAACAAGGCTATTGAAGTCGAGTTAGATGCTACCAAAGAGCATCTCTACAAGGCGTGGCGCTCTAATGAATCTTATTACCGTAAAAAGTATAAGGGTTGGCATCGCGCTCAACACTTTTTGCTATGGGTCAAATTCAAACTGCTTGACCTTTTATGGGGTAATGGGGAAAGTGCGTGGAAGCTAGCTCGGGCCGTTCTTGTAGTTTTAGCGCTTATGACCCTATTTGACGCTTTAAACTACCGCGATCCCTCTCTGGTTCGTAGCTATTGGAACGCTTTTTTTCTAGCCCCTCAGGTTTTTCTTGGCACGACAAATCAAACCTACTTTCCCTCCTGTTATATCACTCTTGTTACATTCGTCCGGCTCGTTCTTTTTGGTTTTTTCATGGCAATTATTGTTAAACGGTTCAACAGGCGATGATGACACACATTTACGCATTCGGATCAGTTTGCAGGGGTGAGGTTACACCAGAGTCCGACATTGACCTCCTGGCAGTTACGCAGGGATCCGATCTAAGATTTAATCCAGACTTGTACTCCGTTTATTCATATGCGCGGCTCGCAGAAATATGGCGTGAAGGTAGCCCGTTCGCGTGGCATTTGTCCCTTGAGTCTAGGCTGCTCTACTCACCTAATCACTCTGATTATCTACTCGAGTTAGGGACACCTTCCACTTACACATCGGCGAATCGGGATTGCCAGAAATTTTTCGAGTTATTTAGATGCTCCGCCAACGCGCTCCGCGCTATGACGAACAGCCCAGTTTTCGAATTGTCGACGGTTTTTCTAGCTGTGCGAAACTTTGCAACTTGCTACTCGCTCGGGACAGGGACGCCTGATTTTTCACGCCATTCTGCCCTTCATCTTGGAGCGAATAGCCTATTGATCTCGAGCGATGTCTTCGGAGTTCTGGAGCGCGCGCGTCTCCTCTGCACGCGTGGAGTGGGTGAAATGATCTCGCAAGACGAAGCCGCTTCTGTCACGTTGGCGCTAGGGCAAATTGAGAGTTGGATGCGGATATTACTTATTACGGTGGCGATTCATGAACAATTTCAATAACAGAATCGATGCTCAACGCAATATTCTTCGAATAGTGAACGAGCGTCATTGGTACGTTGAGGAGCTGTCCGGCTTGTCAAACAAAGCCATCGACCGTTGGATGCTAGCGAACCAAATCGATGCCGCTTCACGTCTGGCAGAACTTATCCGACTTGCGGGACGAGCTTTGTTTTTCTTAGCGAATAAGAGCCAAGAACAAGTCACCGACGAATACGAGCACCACTCGCAAAAGGTTGTTGACCTTACGTACGAAATTGCAAAAGAAATCCAGAATTCATATTAGCAAACGGCTTGCAGTTTTTACTGGTTGGTGTCTCGTATATATCCAATGACCGCAAGTGGCCGTTTTTTTGCCCGTTGCCTAAGATGGCAACTGATCCAAAACTGACACCATTGCCTATTCGACGCAAGTCTTCAAGCGTTCAAAGGCATCCAATTTCTTGAACGTCCGCCTGCCCAACTGACGCTTAAAACTTGCTACGACGTACAAGCTGTTCAACGTAGTAAGAACCCAAAACCGACCTTCTTTATGCACAGATAAAATGTGGGAGGTTCGAATCATGTGTCCGTCCTTGAACTGCTCACGAGGGCCTTTCCGTGAGTGATCAAAGACTATGGCGATGCAGGTATTGCCCACGAACAGTGCGTCGCTAAGGTATCCAGTGATCGACGAATCGTATGGCCAATCTTGGGCGTAAATGATTCGCTTGAGTTGAAAATCAGTCAGGCGACGACAATGGTGGCCTGCGTCTCTCGTGTCGAGCATGTTTGAGCTCCATCCTTTTTATAATCTGACGTGGCTGAAATGCCTACACCTCCAGGGCATCAATCAGCATTTTTTGACAACCCGCCCTGAGGCTCGAGCCAGGCTTAGGTGGCTGATGGGCTGAGCCCCACCAAACTATCGCTTGATGTTCAATGGGTCTGCCATAAGCAGATCTAAGCACCGTCTCGGTTCGCTTCTCAAAGGTGTTCTCTGGACTTAAGGAGTTTGTGCAGGCTAGCTCTTCCACCGTCTCGCTTGAAGGTACGCGATCATTGCATCGTTGCAGATGCACATTACGAGATCAGATCAAAAAATGACTCGCATTCCTTTCAGGGAATGGGCATCGATCAGGATTCCAGGCGCATCGGTATAAGCCTTTTCATCATTTATGTTGTGAAGACAAACCCGACGTCCCGTGGAGTCATATCCCACCAGCAATCCCGAAAGCCCCTCCATAATCCATTTGCCGGCTTTGTTCATCCAACCAGGCGTGACGACCTGAATTTCCGTAACGACAAACTCGCTGGTTTGTTGGGAAAGTATTTCTTCGAGCATATCGACGTCACTAATCATCATGGTGCGTGGCCATACCGTGCCCTCCAAGCGCTCCTCAAGGACGACGTGATACCAGGGATGAGCCAAGTGGCGTTCAAACATCCGCCAGTTCGAATACCCATCCCCAAAGAAATTAGGAGTGCCCTCGGCAACGGTTTCATGACTTCTAAACATTTCACATTCCCGTGGATCTACAGACCGGAGTTGCAGCTGACATTATTGATAAAGAGACAGTATCGCGGCGAGATTGGCTGACTTTTCGTCGCCGTCTCCCGCCAAAACGTACACAGTGTTTTTGGTTTCAAAGAGATAGCCATCTTGGAATGAGATGGCCATGGTGCTTCGCACCCAATTTCCGTAATCGAAGCGTCCTCGGCTGTCTAGGATCACTTTTTCGGCAAAAACAAAGAGCGGCAGGTGGCCATGAACGTGGATTTTGGTGAGATCCCCATCGGTCGCTATCGCGCGCACAATCGTCCACTGCTGGACGATGCAAAAGCTTTTGTCGGGGAAGCGGGCTTGGACGATACGTATTAGCGCCTCTTGGTTTTCACCGGAACCAGATCGTGGTTCTCCCGGGGCGTTGAACAGCTCGTTGGCTGCTTGGATTTCTTCGAACTCCATGCTTCATTCCCGTCAATACATACCATATGTTTAAACGCATCACCGTCAGGAAAGCTCACGGAAGCAACGCTACCTCGGGCATTGTCTTCTCATGATTGAAGAAGCCGAATGACCCGTAACGAGGATTATATGACGTGTTATGGATCGACGCAATGTGGCTTTATCCTCTGTTTTGTAGAGGATCATAAATGTCTCTCAGCGAAGCATTTGCGGTCGTTATCCGGGCCTTGAGGCAGAATTCAGGAATGTCCCAGGACGACCTATCTTTACTAGATCGCTCTTATCTGAGTCGCGTGGAGCGCGGTAAGGGGAACGTTTCAATCGAAATGCTCTTGAAAATTTCAAAAATGCTGGACACTGAGCCGACTGTGCTAATGCTCCTGACAACTTCTTGCCTTTCTGAGGAGGCGACAGATGTGGCATTGGAGCGGATCTCGAGGAAGCTAGAGGCTCTGAAAGGGACTGGTGTGATCGAGCTGATCTCCAGCGGAGGTAGACCGCGCCAACATGGACGGCCTTCTAACCTCGCTGCGAGTGAAAGACTAAAACTTGCTCCACAGCTAAAACAAAAAGGCCTATCTCATTCAGAGATAGCTCGAGAATTGGACGTTTCTAAATCAACGGTACAAAGATTTCTAGCCAAGGTTCCTCATTAACGGTAGACACTGAAGCTTCAGATGATAGACCCGGCTTTTATCGACGACGGTGAAATATAGCTTGAGCGGCAGCTCGGCAAGATCCACCAAAATCCTTTTGCGGCGATCCGCGTCCTTAGATTTAAGCCTGCTGGATTTGATCTCCCCAGATTGGAAATGCCTGGTTCTCATTCCGCCAGCAAGCTCGTAAGCCCGAGGCAGATCCTTCTCGGCAATGATGATCGAGCACACCACGAAAAAACCTGAGCTACCCAATTTGGAGTTATCTAGGTCGTGATTGCCCGACTCATCAACAAACGCGAACGTCCCTCCCACGCAGCTACTCCTTCATCCCAAGGGCATAGCGCTGCCATGGCATGTCTCCTGGCCGCCAACTGTTGCCTAGAAAGCTAACCCATTAAGTCCGATACCTGCGACGCTGATAGCTTTATGCCACAATACCGGCAGCTGCGCGAGAGCCGGTACTGGGCATGGCTATCCACTGTTTGATGGCAATGCACCCTGTTGCAGCCCTGTGCCAAAGAGTAGTCGAAACGTAGAGTGCCGAAGCTGAAGGATCAGGGAGTTGAAGGTTGATATGACGCATAGAGTTTTGGATTGGCGCAATCGACGCGCATGGTTACAACACATCCGGTCATACGCAAAACCGCTGCTGACGCCGAAACTAGTAGCGGTACTGGAGCGGCGCAGGCCCCAGTGCTGGTCGGACGTCATGGACTGGCTCCCGGATCACCATGACCTGGTGCCTGAATTCTGCGAGCGGATGTCCTCGTACTACACACATTTCAAAGCCTTTCATGGCTGCCGCCCAGAGTCGCTTTCTAGCTACTACGACCATGGGCTTCGGGGACAAAACGCCGACTCGATCATCAAAAAATTTCGACAGCTTTTTGCAGATCTCCCGTCGGCCAGCCTCGACCGGGCCATCGAGAAGATGAAGCACCGTGAGTCAAGTGAACAGGGTAAGACTTGGCTGTCCGGGGATGACCGCCAGATGGTTAGGGACTTCGGTCACTACATCATCAACGGCAGCGAGTACCTCCTGGCACTGGCGGCGAAGCTGAGCGGAGGACATTACGAGGAGGATTACAGGCTCCGGTTGCGGACAATTGGCATTCCGACCGTACTGGAGGTCGACATTCCCATCGAGCTCATTCCACCTGCGCAGAAGCTGGAAGTAGCGAAAATGATACTGTCGGAATGGGGGCAGCTTCGGACAAAACGTCCTTTGGGGATGTCTTCGTCACCGTGCTACGTAGTGCGCTCAGACATCCCTGCAGAGTGCATCAAAGCGCATTACCATCCGGCAAGGATTCGGGACTTCCATCACTGCATCCCTACCTACGTCAACAAGACGGTGCGATGTGATCACTGCCCACCAGCCTCTGAACCTGCTTAGGCCCGAGCCTCAATCCGCGCACAGATCTTGGCCCCGGCGTTCTAGGCAGACATCAGAGCCTATTTGCCTGAGTAGGCCTGGTCGTGAAGGAAGACGATAGCCGACGCCGTCATGTTCATCGCATACCTGGCAACATGCTCAGGCACTACCTTCGCGTTTTCTCCTGCGCCATGGGCTGAGCTCAGCTTGTTGCGAAGCGTGCCCACAACCATCAGCGGTGTCTCCCAAAAGCCCTCCATCTGCGTCTGGGCCATGATGGTTCTCAAAAGCTTTGCAGTGCTATCGCCCTCGCTGTAGCCGAAACGCTTCTGGCCGCAGATCACTTTCATGACGCTCTCATAACTGGCGTTGCACTTGGTGACACAGTCACCGAATTTCCGATGCCTGTAGTCTTCAAGCGCGACCATGAACTCGGTGTTGGCATAGCGAAATTCGGGTTGCCGGAGCAACTGAAGTGCCGGCTCAATTGCCGTTTCATGGATCACCTGACTGTCCTTGGGGATCACCTTCGATTCTTCAAGAAGCCTTATTCTCTGGCTACTGCGAAAATCGTCGCTCTGCCAAGGCTCCCAGACCTGTTTGGTGACAAAGTAAGTCAGGTCATCAATGCTCAAGAACTCGTTTAGTCGAGTCACGACGTCCTCTTGCCGCCCGCCCAGGCACATGTGTGCGTCTGACTGCAGGATGTACTCAACTGCGTCCAGAAAGTGGGCATCACTACACGTGGTTAGGAACTGCAGGGTATCGTCCTGAGGAGACATGCCCTGACGCTGGCTCAAAGAGACACGACCCACCAAGTAGGTCAGCTTTCCATGAAGATGTTCAAGAGCCGGAAGAAGGCTCCCGTCGCCAGCGTCGCGCAGCAGCATGAGAGTCCGTTGCCTGAATCCTGGGGTCAGCGGTTTTCTGACTGCTGCCTGGTTTTCCTTCCTGCGGGAAAAAACGTTGAAAATATTCCCTATCACATCATCTTCCTGCTGCAAGTTAACTGAGGATCGTATTTCTCGCCCGGCAGCCGAACCTCCCAGGCAATTAAGTCAGTCAGCGATCGGTCAACGGGTGCAGTACCATCTACCGACCGCCTTTACGCGATCGACTGAATTCCCCGTCCACCTGGCACCTATCTAAGGCGGTCACTTCACGATCAGCGTCTCTTTCCCTGTCTCAGGATCACGAGACCACCTAATGTCGCAAGGGTCATCATTCCCGATCTGGCGAAATACCGAAATCACCTCATCGATGCTGATGAAGTACAGGCATTTATCCTTGTCGAGATCTGAGCTGAAGAATGCACCGTCCAGTCCGCCACCTTCGGATATACAGGGCGCGAAGACGAAGCTATGAATGATCCGCCCGCATATAAACATAACGTCTCGCCCCTCCTGGCCTGCCTTGGAGAGGTCGTAGAGCTCATCTAGCCGGTGGTTGTTACGCCATGTCACGCGCTTCAGGTTTGGGTGCTTATGAAGGGGGATAGAAAGGTGGCGGATCTTGTCGGTGATCTTGGCAGGGGCCTCTAGAAGCTTCCTGACGGAGTAGAAGCCGATGAAGATGTCGCGCTCTACCTGTGCAAGTTCTTCATCAGACAGGGCACTGACCGTTTTGAGGTGCTCAAGACGATCTGCCATCTCTAACAGTGGTTGTTTCCAGTACCAGCTCTCCCAGATCATCTTGTGAGTCCTTTTAAGTCACTTCGATTTCTTGATCAAATAGCTGCTGACCGAGGCGCACAGGCCAACTACGAGCTCTGCGTCTTCGAAAGACGGCTCACGCCCTTCCTGGATGTGCCGTCCGAACTCCGAGGCGTACGCCCAGGTTTTGATGACAGCCTGATCCAATGGAGCTGGAATCAGCGTTCGGGAATCATTCATGATCTTCCCAAGGGTCGCTTGTTGGTCACCAGTGACCTGCCGAGCGACACACTCCAGCGAAGCCATGGCATGCTGTATCGCCCCCGTCGGGTCTGGAGACGGTCGGCGTGAGAGATCGGCAATCGCCTGGTGCAATTCCTTGCTGGCCGTGACGTGCCCATGTTGATGCTCAGTTTCTTTCGCCGAGGTCAAAACCTGCTCAAAGGATTCAGAACCACGGATTTCGATGCGACCTTCCAGCAGCTTCCACCCTATGCCGTGCTCAATGAAGAACTCGTTCAGCTCAGTAGTGAAGTGCTCGTACACGCCAGAGCCATAGTTACGGTTGCCGAGGTAATCATCGAGCCGCTCAATGACGTCATACACCTTGAACCACTTGCACTGCTCAAGCCGCCGAACGTTTTCCTCGTGGATATTGGGCCTCTCACTCCAGTTCTGCTTGTCGGGCAAGACCTTCAATGCCTGGCAGATTATTTGGCGCAGGTCTGATGGCTTGAGACCACATTCGTAGCTCAATTGAATCAGATACTCCTGCAGCGCTTGCGGTGCGTCTTCCCGGACAGTGATTTCGGCTTCATCGACCTGCGAGAAACCGTGACGCCTTGAAAATGAGTCCTTCATCCTTACCCTCCGCCTCACCTAGACCACCGGCAAATCGCCATAGCGATCTGGCTCGATAATGCCTGACATTCCGGGCTTGGGATAGGTAACGGGAATCGACGCTTGACTTGGCCTGAAGACTGCGCATTCACCCGCAGCGGTCGATTCAAGCCACGACCTTTGAGGAGCGGCCTCAGGTCTTGCCCGAGCTACAGTGAAGGGTGTCGTCACTTTCGCCACCGTATCATTAGACACCTTAAAACTCAGCCTAAGGCCAGAAAACTTCGTACCATCCGCCGCTGATCACACTCACTTGCTAGGAAGACCAGTGGCAGCCCGCCCTAAGTACTCACGTTTTTTTGAAAAAAAAGCCTCAAACCGCGACTCTACGCCGGCGCCTCAGTCGTCCCCTAAAGCCACATGGTTAGCAAAAGCCATGACTTATTCAGGGCTGATGGCCAACGCCTCTCAGGTCTTGATGCTAGCTGTAGTCGTAGTTGGCTATTTCTACACAGTGCGGCCAGTCTTCCAGAAAGAGGTGGTCTCCGAGGATCTCGCTCGCCTGCAGCTTGAACAACGAAAGCTTCAGCATCAAATGGAGGGGCAAGCGGAATCCCTGCAAGCTGGGGAAGCGAAAAATAAGGATCTGGCTGATCAGCGAGCTTCAATCGAGAAGCAGATTGTGACCCTCAACCAGAAAGTAGGGGACGCTGAGAAATCTGCCCGCGATGCCATGCTTCGGGCACAACGGGCAACAGCTGAAGCCAAAACGGCTGAATCGACCCTTGCCGGCCTTCAAGCGCAACACTACGGGCTGAAAGTGCAAAGCCTCTTAGGCCAGACAGCGCTGCCAAGCAGCATGATTCATGTCCTGAACAGATCAGCAAGCACACTACCTTTTGTGGTCTTCAAGGATGAGAAAGCAGGCTCTATCGCACAAAAACTACAATCGTTGGAGCTTCAGCCCCTCGATCTAGCGAAGTCGACACTCTCTCAACTGCAAGAGCAAGCCAGCAAGCAATCCCGAGCGCCCAGTGCGGCCATCGATGCATTGTTGGCGCGCAATTATGAAAAGGGCATGATCGAGCATACTCAAGACCTGACATGCCCCACGCCTGCATATGCGGACTGGCAGTCTGCATTTCAGTCGGCAGTGCAGGCAAGCGAAGGGAACATTCAGGACTGCGTACGCGAATCTTGGGCCGATCGAGTAGCACGGGAAGACTGGTCACCTTCCGATATTCGCAACCTCCAAAAAACCGACTCTTGGAAACAGCTCGAAAGCAGCTTCAACGCCTCATGCAAATTGTCCTACAGCTATCTGATGCGCACAGCGTTCGAAGACGCCTGGAAGAAGGCTGATGAGGCCTGCGACGAGCGTCGGATGTACGTTAATCAGCTCGTGATGGGCACGCCCTTCAAGTTACGCCTGACAGAGTTTACGGTGGTCACACCGCCGTCAACCGAAGACATCGCCAACCTGTTCCGAAATCGCAATGCCAAGGAGCCTGCGCCTCAATTGTGAGAGCTGTCAGGGCATCCAGCTCTGCGTACTTACCCCCTACGGCTGGTAGGCCATGCAGCCGACCAAGTGTGGCGAGCGCGCCTCCATGCCTCCAGAGGTGCCGCCATGGGTTGCTATGCCCCGGACGAAATTGGATGATGCGGTATCAGATCGCCACCTCGGAATAGGCCGCACCTATGAGCAAGACGAACAACATTTCGATCGGCACCATGCAAAATTCGCAAGTTCAACAATATGCTCAGCACTCCACTCAGCATCTTGACCAGAGCGTTCAGCATGTGGATTTGAACGCTTTCCTCGAAGCGTTTTCTCAAGATATCGCCAAGATCAGCGATCAGACCGTGGCCCAAAGCCTGCGATCTGATGTAGAAACGATCAGGCTCCAGAACAATGCCCCATCGCCCAAAAAAGGCATCATCAAGGAATGTCTCGGCTCTATCAAAACGATCCTGGAGGGAGCCGCTGGCAGCGCCCTCGCGTCGTACCTACCTGCGGTAACCACTTTGCTCGGAGCGTTCTGACGCTATGGACAGCCTGGTTCTAGAGCTGCAGTGCGATGTGCTTGACCGTACGATTCACATTCCGGATCTCCTGCGAAAAGCATTGCTGGTCTCCAGAAAGCTCAAGATCAAGGACATTGAGGAATGGCTCAATGACGAACTGAATGGGTACGAACTTCGCTCAGTGCCTAGTTATCGACTCATTTCGGGGGAGCTCAAGGCCTTCAATCCGTATCGAGGGTGGATCCCGGTGGACATGGGCGGGGAGCTCCACGCTTCGATGTGTGAAACCCCTGCCCGCGATTCTGTAAGTCAGATCGCCGATCTGGTGGAACGCACAGAGACTGGAACGGTGGTGGTCAAATTCCCTGCCAATCTCAACACAGCATTCCGGAACTTCATGCGCACCGACTACGAGCCAGCGCTGCACGTACCGGTACATAAATTGGTTCGCATCCTTGACGTCACGAAAACCAAGATAATGGATTTTGCCCTAGATCTGGAGGCCCGAGGGATTCTCGGCGAGGGCATCAGATTCAGTAAGGCCGAGGAGCAACTGGCGCAGTCGATCACTTACAACACCATCAATATTGAGAGGATGGAAAACTCTCAGCTGCAGCAGTCGACCCATGAGTCAGGGCAGCACAAGAGGTAAGGCTCCGACTGCCATTAGTTTTTTCTTCGGCGCATAAAAAACGGCCTAATGGCCATTTTTTATAGAGTTGCTTGAGAGTCAGGAAGCCCAAGGCTCTACCGCCTCTGAACCATAATCCGCTTTCCATTCCTTAAGCCGCTTATGATTCCCGCCCTTGGTCTCGATCACCTCGTTGGTATTCGGATTGGGGCGGTGCCCCTGTGGCAACCAGGCTAAGCCTGATGTGAACACTTCACCACAGTCGGCTACCCCCCCCTAGAAACTAGTGACACATGCCAAAAATGGTTACACATGAGACGAGAAGAGCATGACTGAGATGGCCTACCAGTGCGAGGTTAGCGCTTGTGACGTCGGCGAAGCCGGATCATGCAGCATCAATTCGCCATCTCAGAGCCAAAATCGCTTATGAGCAAGACAAACAACATATCGGTCGACACCGAAGCTGAGGCCAGCCTAAACGTGAACGAATCCAAAACCGACATTGAAATCAATGAACATGCCACAGCAATTCTAAGAGACGTGACTGAAGAAATTTCTGAAGCCCTCTACTCCCCGAAATCTGGCAAGCTAACGATCGCATGGTCAACCGACAAAGAATTTAATGCCGGAGCCTATTCTGCTATACACCCTAGCGCTGGCCCCGAACATAAAATTGTCATCAATTACACCATAGCGATTGAGCTTTATCGTTACGCTGAAAAGTTATTCAAATTTACGCAAAGCGATAAACTGAAAAATTATTTAGAGCGCTACCCAGAAGACTACATGCCGTTGCCACTGATCCCACTAAGTACCCCAGGCAGCCAGTTCATAAACAACATGTTCATGGGTGCTCTAACATGGGTATTTTTTCACGAGCTTGGTCATGCAGCGCAAGACCACGGGGTGATACGCAAAAACAACTGCGAAACTGTCTGCAATCTGACCAGCTCAGCTAACAATGACCCAGTCCATGATGACGAGTACTCATACACCCAAGAAGTCAATGCACAAGCAGATAAAAAGCTGTCTCACCAGGATTCTTTAATTCATCACATCACAGAGCTAGCGGCGGACAGCGAAGCTACCTGTTTAGCAGTGCACGATCTCCTTCGACATGCAGTACCTGCCGAGGATTGGGACAACGGCTTGAAAGACTTCTCAAAGCTCAACTGGCAATTCATCGTCGACAACTGCTATCTGATGATCGCAGGGATAGCGTGCACATTCTTCCGATTTAACAATGGTAGAGCGACCCCTGAGCAGGCGTCGGCCACCGGGTCGCACCCCAATGCCTTTTTCAGAATGGAAATGACGGTTCGCCAAATCTGTAGGCAGCTGAAGTTTGTTGCCATGGGAGCTGGCCATGAGATTACCGATCGTGAAATTCTTATAATTGCAAAGCAAGCAGCAGATTTATCGGCCCTGTTTTGGTACTACGAAATCTCAGACCAGGCCATGCCTATGGAAGACCTGCTCATCAGAGGCCTAACCGAAAGGCCCGAATTCAAATCCTATACCGCAGAAATCATCAACGCCTGGGACGATCTTACGCCTCAAATTCTTGAAGTTCGTAGCTTTGGCTCAAAGCTTGGGATCTTGCACTTCGACGAAGAACATCGTGAGTACATTTTCGGTAGAGACAACCTCCGAGACTAACAGTCTTATCCTAGAAATAACTCGCTTGCGCTGAGCTTAGGTGGTAAAGCCTGATGACCTTAGGGGTCGATTTCCGACCCCTATAGCTTGAGATTCGGCCTCTGGCCCACCCCGCTGATCTTCGAGCGGCAGGTACACGTGCATTGCTATAAAACCGACCTGACCTCACTGGCAGTTCCAAAAGCTCCCAGATAAGCGGGGCCGATCGCCTACCAAGTACTTTCCCTGTCGCCCGAAGGCTCCTAGAACGGAATGTCCTGATCGAACCCAAGCTGGTCGTTCTCAGGCTTGGGAGCAATCGGCACGCTAGCTGGGGCCGCGACGGCACTGCTGGCTGGTAGTGGGGCAGGCTCAGGAACGACTAAGGGCAGGTCAGCAGCGACTGCAGTAACAGCGATAGTGGCCTCATTTTCCCCAGCCTCTGTCTCCGCCTGCTGCTCTGCCGGCTCGTCCTGATCCAGATCGACATAAGCATCGCCCATCATCATTTTGTAGTGAGCGTCATGTTTAGCAGCCTTGAATATTTTGAAGAAAATCTTCAGGTAGCTTTCTGCCATAGCGTCGCTGATAGCCACATACAGCTCATCCGGAGCGTAATGCGAGCCGTCATTCACCCAGCTCATTAAAGACTGGCACTGCGTCTTTTCGATACCTTCAAACTCGTCAACCAAATGGTAAGTATCGACACCACCCAGGATTTTGAAATAATTCTCCAAAATCCGGCGCATGGTGTTCTGCAGCGTAAGCACTGGCAACGGCGTTCTCTTCAGTTCCGCCCAGAGCAGCTGATAAGAGGTTCTGATGGGATTACTCGGGTGAAATTCAATCACCGAGTACTCGTTGGGCTTGCGGACGATCCAGAACGTCTCGTCACCGAGGGATTTGTCGGGCTTACGACGCTGATCGTAAGTAACCTCTTTATGAAAATGTATATTATGGGTGAGCACCACAACCTGCTTAATATGGCTGCCAGGCTTTCTAACCTCAATAAACAGCTCTTTAATCAAGCTACTCACGATAAACAGCACATCACTATCAAGACTCGAAACAGGATCATCGATAACCACGATTCGATCACTAGTGATGCCCGAGGCCGTAACACTTCCTCTCAGCAGGTGGTAGAAATACAAGAATGTTACGAAGGTCTTCTCACCCTCGCTCAAGGTTTGCTTTGCATCTTTCCCATCTGCTCGGATCAGCCTATACGAATTACCTACACACGCAGGATCGAGTGAAAAACCTCGGAAGCCGAAATTTCTAAGAATCTTATTGATGGCTGTCACTGTCGGCTTCACGGTTGTGAGCTCGGTTTCAATCTTATCGATTTCGAAATCTACAGCATCAATGCTATTCGAAGCCCTATCCCGACTCGATGCAATCCCGGCAATGGCCTTCTGCAACATACCCATCTGAGAGGCATAATCAGCCAAAGTACTCTTTAGCTCGACATCTAAAATATACCTCCACACTTCGTCAGTGAGTTTGCTCTGCTCAGCAGTGAAACTAGCAACAAGGCGGTTGTGCTCGGTGATTTTCGCGTTCGCGGCGTTAACAATACTGACAATGCCAGCATGGATATCTGCGAGCCCTTCAAGACCGACCTCCGTGCTTGGACTGGCGAACTTATTGTCCATTCGCCCTTTATTAACGAGAATAACAGCTTCCAACGACTGAATTTCAGGACTAAGCTTTTCTTTATCCAACTCAGCACAATCCAAAGCCAGCAGAGCACGCGCCTGGATCAATAGATCTTCTGCAGCCTGGTAATAATTGTTACGCAGAGCGGATACTGCCTTTGAATCGGCCTCAAAGGTCTCATCAAAGTACTCAGCAAGTTCCTTTTCGAAGTCGTGAGGTAGATCCTGCTGACAGAACGGACACTGTTCGTCCGTGTGGCCCAAGAATTTCATACCCTGCCTGACCCAGTCGCTATTGCCCAACCGCTGAATGATGCCTGATATGCTTACGTCATCTTTACCAATAACTTTCTTGGAGAGAACTGGACTTGTCTCGAATGCGATCAGTCGCGATAAATCAAAAGTCGAAACAGGCGCTATTCTCGAAGGTTGATCGCCGTATAGAACTGCCGCTCTAGCTTGGAGATCTGCCAAGTCCACCAAGGCAGACTTGTTACTCGTATGTTCCTGCAGAACCCTTGCCTTGAACGCTTCCTTGTTATTCCTCAGACCAGTGAATGCCCCTTTAAAATGCTCATCATGCTTTACCTTCTGCTCCCAGCATCTGCCCACCAGTTTTGTATCCAAAGAGGCCAGCTCAGCATTTTTTCCGGGTTTTCCATCTTCGCCATCCAGAGAAATTATTGATTTGGCCTTCAGCTGCTCGTGACGCTTTCTTTCATCCTTAAGGTCTTTGAGTCTGTCGAGCTGATCCTTCTCGACCTTGCCTAGTGTAAATACCCCCTGAAACTCTTTGGAATCTGTGAAGTTGGCAGCAATGAAGTCGTTGTTGTAGATCATTGCTGGCACAGGCGTATTTCTGAGCCAAGTGATGCTGGAATCTGCTGAGATGCCAGGCTTCTCGATGAGCCGGCTGATTGTGGTCTTGCCAGCCCCATTCGCTCCATAAATGAAGTTGACCGGTTTGAGTTTGATTACTTCGGACTTAGCGGCGCTGTAGGTGGCGATGTTGGACAGACTAATCGACTCGATCATAGCGGGGCATCCCAGCATGTCGGGGCAATAGGTGGCCCCTGCTCAGTGAAAATCTATAAGGTTTAGGCGATGGAATACCTGCCTAACCGTTGTCCGATCGCATGATGGCGATTGGCCGCACAAGCGTAGACGGCGTGGCAATTTATGCAAAAGCGGCTGCGCAGAATGTCTGCTGCGGGGGCGCGCGGTGGGGGGCCTTGGAGGTATGGGAGGAGTGGCTTTAAGGGCTTTTGGGGCCGGAATGGGGGGACAGGGAAGAATGTAAACCATGACCTCTGAATTTAGGCCATGGTTTACAGAATTTCTTACCGTACGGTATCGTAGTGAAGGATGCGGGGCTACGACTCAGTATTACCGGGCTTGGAGGGCGTGGGGTTTAAGTTTACATACCTCCCCTAAAAACGGTTCCACACAACGGATCTGGTGGCCATCAGTGTTCAGCTCTCAACGGGTCAATCGTGCAAAAGCGGCGATCTTAACATGCTCACGCGCAGACTCGCCCACCCCGAACTTGTAGGAGCTGCCGCAGGCTGCGATCTTTTGACCTTGATCTTCGGCTGGCTCCAAAATCAAAAGCAAGATCAAAAGATCGCAGCCTGCGGCAGCTCCTACAGGGCAGCGTCGTTAATCCTGCTTATAACCTCGGACTTCATCCACGCCGCGGTTAGCCAACTGGTCAGCCCGTTCGTTGCCGTGGTGGCCGATGTGCCCGCGTACCCATTTCCAGGTCACGGTGTGGCGGTTGACCTGTTCGTCCAGAAGCTTCCAGAGATCGGCATTTTTGACCGGTTCTTTCGCGGCGGTTTTCCAGCCGCGTTTCTTCCAGTTGGCCATCCACTCGTTGATGCCTTTCATCACGTACTGGGAGTCAGTCACCAGCAGCACGTCGCAGGAACGCTTGAGTTCTTCCAGGCCTTTGATCGCGCCCATCAGTTCCATGCGGTTGTTGGTGGTGTTGGCTTCGCCGCCCCACAGTTCCTTCTCGACGCCCTTGCACACCAGCAGTGCGCCCCAGCCGCCGGGGCCGGGGTTGCCTTTGCAGGCGCCATCAGTGAACAGTTCTACGCTATCGCTCATGCCAATCTATCCAGAAAATGCGGTGGCTCGCCGATCCAGGATCGACGATGCCCGAGGCCGGGCTAACCCGGCCGGGAAAATAAAGAATGTTTACGGCTCGATATGACGACGATTGACCTTGGCCATCGGCAACGGAATCAGCTTGCCCATTGGCTCGCGTCGTTCCTGACGCACGGGGCGCAGGCCGACCACGATCTTGCGTGCCACTAATAAATAGAAGCCGCCGCCCGACAGTTGCCAGTCACCGGCCTTGCGCTCCCAACCCGCCAGACGGCTCTGCCATTTGGGTGACGCAAGCGGCGGACGATAGCACCCGAAGCGGCGTTTCTCCAGCGCGAAGCCCAGCAGGTTCAGCCAGTCCCCGACTCGCGACGGCGAAATGCAACGGGCCTTGCGCAAGGCGTCGTGGGCGAACACATGCCGCAGGCCCCAGGTGCTCCAGGGATTGATGCCGATGATCAACAGATGCCCGCCGGGCCGCACGCTGCTTGCCGCTTCGCGCAACAAACCGTGGGGCGACAGGCAGAAATCCAGCCCGTGCTGCAACACCACCACATCGGCGGCGTGCTCGCTCAAGGGCCAGGCCTGTTCTTCACAAACGATCTCGACCCCGGGCAATGGCGCACCGAGCCTTACATTACGCTGCACTTGCGGCGCCGACGGCGGTGTTTCGGCCGATGGACCGTAGTGCACGAGGTAGCCGCCGAAGAACCGGCCCAACTCGTCTTCGAGCATGCGCCGTTCTTCGTCCAGCAAAAATTGCCCGATCGGGCCGGACAACCATTCACGGGCGGCGCTGATCAATGTCAGCCACTCAGGATCGGCCTGAGCGAACGCTTTATCGGTCATTGCATTCTCCAAAGCGCCAGGAAGTTCTAAGATGCGCCATTGTTTTCCGCTTGGCGAATCCGACGATGATACAGATCAGTGCCCTGCCCGCCTTCACCGACAACTACATCTGGTTGTTACAAGACCACCGCACCCAACGCTGCGCCGTGGTCGATCCGGGCGACGCCGCGCCGGTCCAGGCCTGGCTGGAGGCGCATCCGGGCTGGGTGCTCAGCGATATTCTGATCACTCACCACCATCATGACCACGTTGGCGGCGTCGAGCAGCTGAAAAAAGCGACAGACGCGAAAGTCTATGGCCCGGCCAGCGAAACCATCCCGGCGCGGGACGTCGCGCTCAAGGATAACGACCGTATCAACGTGCTGGACTGGGACTTCGATGTCTACGCCGTTCCCGGCCACACTCTTGGGCATATCGCCTTTTATCACCATGGCCTGCTGTTCTGCGGCGACACCCTGTTTGCCGCCGGTTGCGGCCGCCTGTTTGAAGGCACTCCGGAGCAGATGCACACCTCGCTGACGCGCTTGGCGTCGTTGCCTGAGGACACGCTGGTGTATTGCACCCACGAATACACCCTGAGCAACCTGAAGTTTGCCGCAGCGGTCGAACCGGGCAACCCGGACACTGCCGCGCGTCTGGAAAAAGTCACCGCGCAACGCGAAGCCGGAATCATGACGCTGCCCTCTACGTTGGCGCTTGAAAAGCTCACCAACCCGTTTTTGCGTGTCGATGAAACATCCGTTAAAGAAAAAGTGGACGAACGGAATGGAACCCAAAACCGGGGTCCGAGTGCGGTTTTTGCTGCCTTGCGGGCTTGGAAAGATAAGTTCTAAGCTGGCTACCTATTGGTACAAAAATTCTGAATGGTTGACCGCGGGGGGTACGCTTTCTAGAATCCCCCGACATTTTTGCCCGGAACTTACTTCCAGCCAATGTCGTCATCTATTCGTAAAGCCATCAATTCAGACGCATTGACCCGCTTGGCTCAAGCCATCGCGGTGGCTGTGTCCGCCACTTTGGCGGGCTGCTCAAGCCATGTCCCGCAACCCGAAGCCACACACGTTCCGAATATTGCCGCCCGAGCCAAGCAGAAACCCATCTGGCTCAGCGAGAAACCAACACCGCAAGTACCCCAGGACGTCTGGGAGCGCATGCGCCAGGGCTTCCAGCTGCAGGACAACCTGGGCGTCAACCCGCGTATCGAGCAACAACGACTGTGGTTCGCCAGTAACCCGTCCTTCCTCGAAAACGCCGGCGAACGTGGCAGCCTGTACATTCACTACATCATCGAACGCCTTGAAGAACGCAACATGCCGCTGGAACTGGCGCTGCTGCCAGTGATTGAAAGCGCCTACAACCCGATGGCCTATTCCCGGGCCGACGCGGTGGGTCTTTGGCAATTCATTCCTTCCACCGGGCGTTACTACAACCTGCGTCAAACCCGTTTCTATGATGGCCGTCGCGATATCACCGCTTCGACCACCGCGGCCATGGACTACCTGACCCGCCTGCACGACATGTTCAACGGTGACTGGCTGCTGGCCCTCGCGGCCTACAACGCCGGTGAAGGCACCGTCAGCCGCGCCATCGAGCGTAACGAGAAGCTCGGCCTGCCGACCGATTACTGGAACCTGCCGCTGCCGGCCGAAACCCAGGCCTACGTGCCGAAGTTGCTGGCCCTGTCGCAAGTGGTACTGGCGCCGGAAGCCTACGGCGTGAACCTCAACCCGATCGCCAACGAACCGTACTTCCAGGTCGTCGAAATCAACCAGCGCATGGACCTGTCCAAGGTTGCCGCGGTGGCCAACATCGACGAAGACGAACTGTTCCAGCTCAACCCGGCCTTCAAGCAGCGCACCACCATCGACGGCCCCCAGCATTTGCTGGTGCCGACGTCCAAGGCGCAACTGCTGACGGCCAGCCTGTCGACCATGCGTCCCGAGGAGTTGATCAGCTCGCGACCACTGAAACCGGTGTTCGAAGGCGCTGACGACAACGAAATTGCCAAACTCAAGCGCGCCTACCGGGTGAAACGTGGCGACAACCTCGCCGCCATCGCCAAGGCCAACAAGGTCGACGTCAAGGACCTGCAGCGCTGGAACAAGATGACCGGCAAGAACCTCAAGGTCGGCCAGACCCTGGTCATGCAGGACAACACCAAGCGCAGCGCCGGCCGGATCAACACCGTGGTTGCTGCGAGCGGCAAGTCGAAGGGCAAGGACACCGGCAAGACCGTCGCCAAGACCCAGCAGACCTACAAGGTCCAGCAAGGTGACTCGCTGTATATGGTCGCCAAACGTTTCAACGTTGAGATGCAACACCTCAAGCGCTGGAATCCTCGGGTTGGCCAGGCGTTGAAGCCTGGGCAAATGCTGACGGTGTCTTCACCACGCTAACAAAGAGCCCCTGAAATTCAGGGGCTTTTTTTTGCCTGCAATTTGAGGGCTGAAACAGATCCCCTGTGGGAGCGGGCTTGCTCGCGAAAGCGGTGTGTCAGGCTACATACTTGGTGACTGGAAGACAGCATTCGCGAGCAAGCCCGCTCCCACAGGAGGCCCACCGCACCCGCAATTAACAGCGCATTAAGCCCCTGTCTTTTTCCTGTCGATACAAGCTGTTACTGTACGGCCCACAAAGCCCAAGCCGCCTGGATCGGATCTCTGACTTGAAGCGTCCCCTCCTCCTTCTCCTGATCAGCCTGGCCTTGAGCTCCCCCGCAAGCGCGACGATCAGCGAAAGCCATGCTTATGCGCAGTTCGGCACGCTCAAGTACCCGGCCAGATTTACCCACTTCGACTGGGTCAACCCGCAAGCGCCCAAGGGCGGTACCTTGCGGGTGATGGCGTTTGGCACCTTCGATACGCTCAACCCGTACACCTTCAAGGGTTCAAGCCCGGTTTCCACGCCGAATTTCCTGCAATACGGCATCAACGAGCTCAACGAACCGCTGATGGTCGGCACCGGCCAATACGCGCCGTCCGGTGACGAGCCGACTTCAAGTTATGGCCTGATCGCCCAAACCGTGGAATACAGCGAGGACCGCAGTTGGGTGGTGTTCAACCTGCGCCCTGAAGCGCGGTTCCACGATGGCACGCCGATCACTGCCTACGACGTGGCGTTTTCCTACCGTTTGTTGCTCAAGGAAGGCCATCCGCAGTACCGCACCGCGCTCCAGGAAGTGCTGCGGGTCGACATTCTCAACCCGCAACGCATCCGTTTTGTGTTCAAGCGCGCCGGCAATCCACTGCTGATCCTGCGCCTGGGCGAGATGCCGGTGCTGCCCCAGCACTACTGGAAAGGTCGCGACTTCAAGGCCACCACCTTCGAACCGCCGCTGGGCAGCGGGCCGTACCGGATTACCTCAGTGCAACCGGGACGCCAACTGGTCTTCGAACGGGTCAAGGATTATTGGGGCAAGGACTTGGCGGTCAATCGCGGCAAGTACAACTTCGACCGCATGGAAGTCGAGTTCTACCGCGACAGCGACGTGGCCTTCGAAGCCTTCAAGGCCGGCGAATTCGACATCTACATCGAGCACCAGGCGAAGAACTGGGACAACGGCTACAACTTCCCGGCGGTGCGGCGCGGCGATGTGATCAAGGCGCAGATCCCGCACCAGATCCCGACCCAGAGCCAGGGCCTGTTCATGAACAGCCGGCGCCCGGCCTTTGCCGAGGTCAAGGTGCGCGAAGCACTGGGCTTGATGTTCGACTTCGAGTGGACCAACCGCACCCTGTTCAGCGGCGCCTACAAGCGCGCCATGAGTTACTACCCCAACAGTGAATTCGAAGCCAGCGGGCTACCGGTCGGCCACGAATGGCTGATGCTCAAGCCGTATCGCGAACAGTTGCCCGCCAAGCTCTTCACCGAGCCCTTCAGCCTGCCGCAGACCGAAGGCCGCGGCATCCCTCGGGAAACCATGCGCAAGGCCTTGGGCCTGCTCAGCGAGGCCGGCTGGAAGCTGAATGGCCAGCGCGTGCAGAACGCCAACGGCCAACCGCTGCGGTTCGAGATTCTGCTGGTCAACCCGAACCTGGAACGGATCCTCCAGCCCTACGTCGAGAACCTCGCCAGCATCGGCATCGACGCACGGCTGCGCACGGTGGATCGCGCCCAGTACAAACAACGCCTGGATCAGTTCGATTTCGACATGATCCTGATGACCCTCAACCAGACCCTCAGTCCGGGCCTGGAGCAATGGCAGTACTTCCATTCCAGCCAGGTCGGGGTCAAGGGCAGCAAGAACTACGCCGGCATCGCCAACCCGGTGGTCGATCATTTGCTCGAACAATTGCTCGCCGCCCAGACCCGGGATGAACAGGTCGCCGCCGGCAAGGCCCTCGACCGGGTGCTGCTGTGGCAGCACTACATCATTCCCAACTGGTACCTCAATTACCATCGCCTGGCCTACCGCAACCGGTTCGCCTTTGTCACGACGCCGCCTTATACCCTGGGCCTTTCCGCGTGGTGGCTGAAGTCTTCGGAGAAAGATCAATGAAACCCGTACGCGCCCTGCTCTTGCAGGCCAGCGGTCTGTTGTTCGCCGGGCTGGCCTGCGCCGCACCGCAGCATGCCTTGACCCTGTACAACGAGCCGCCGAAATACCCGGCCGACTTCAAGTACTTCGACTACGTCAACCCGGACGCGCCCAAGGGCGGGATCTTCCGCCAGGCCGGTTTCGGCGGCTTCGACAGCCTTAACCCGTTCATCAGCAAAGGCGTGCCGGCCGACGATATCGGGATGATCTACGACACCCTGGCCAAACAGGGTCTGGATGAGCCGTTCACTGAATACGGCCTGATCGCCGGCAAGATCGAGAAAGCCCCGGACAACAGCTGGGTGCGTTTCTACCTGCGCCCCGAAGCACGTTTCCACGACGGCCACCCAGTGCGTGCCGAAGACGTGGTGTTCAGCTTCCAGACCCTGATCAAGGACGGCGCCCCGCTTTATCGCGGTTACTACAGCGATGTCGCCGACGTCGTCGCCGAAGACCCGCTGACGGTGCTGTTCAAGTTCAAGCACAGCAACAACCGCGAATTGCCGCTGATCCTCGGCCAGTTGCCGGTGCTGCCGAAACACTGGTGGGCCAGCCGCGACTTCAACAAGGGCAACCTGGAAATCCCGCTGGGCAGCGGCCCTTACAAGGTCAGCGAAGTGAAGGCCGGGCGTTCGGTGCGCTATGAGCGGGTCAAGGATTACTGGGGCAAGGACCTGCCGGCCAACCGTGGCTTCTACAACTTCGACGTGATGACCACCGATTATTACCGCGACAACACCGTGGCCCTGGAAGCACTCAAGGCCGGGCAGTTCGATTACTGGCTGGAGATGACCGCGAAGAACTGGGCCAACGCCTACAACATCCCGGCAGTCACCGAGGGCCGGTTGATCAAGGAACAAATCCCCAACGGCAACCCGACCGGTATGCAAGGCTTCGTCTTCAACCTGCGTCGCCCGGTGTTCCAGGACATCCGCGTGCGCCAGGCGATGACGCTGCTGCTGGATTTCGAGTGGACCAACAAGCAACTGTTCAACGGCGCCTATGCGCGCACCCGCAGTTATTTCGAGAACTCGGAAATGGCCGCCACCGGCCTGCCGGACGCCGCTCAACTGGCGATCCTCGACCCGTTCCGCAGCCAGCTCCCGGCCCAGGTGTTCAGCGAGGCGTTCGAAAACCCTACGACCGACGCCAGCGGCATGATTCGCACCCAGCAACGCAAGGCCTATCAGTTGCTGCAAGAGGCTGGCTGGAAGATCGTCGACGACAAAATGGTCGACGCCACCGGCAAACCGGTGACCATCGAGTTCCTGTTGGCCCAGACCGAATTCGAACGGGTGCTGCTGCCGTTCAAGCGCAACCTCAGCGACCTCGGGATTGACCTGGTGATTCGCCGGGTCGACGTTTCGCAGTACATCAACCGCGTGCGCTCCCGGGACTTCGACATGATCGTCGGCAGCTTCCCGCAGTCCAACTCGCCGGGTAACGAACAGCGCGAGTTCTGGATGTCCGCCGCCGCTGACAAACCCGGCAGTCGCAATTCCATGGGCCTCAAAGACCCGGTGGTGGACCAATTGGTCGAGGGGCTGATCAACTCCGAGTCACGTAAAAGCCTGGTGGCCCACGCCCGTGCGCTGGACCGCGTGCTGCAATGGGGCTATTACGTGATCCCCAACTGGCACATCAAGACCTGGCGCGTGGCCTATTGGAACCATATCGGCCATCCAAAAATCTCACCCAAGTACGACGTCGGCATTGCCACCTGGTGGGTCAAGCCTGACGCGAAACCGGCGGTAGAAGTCGAAACCAAACTGCAAGCCGACCCTGCGGGCACGGAGTAATCAATGCTGGCGTATATTTTTCGGCGACTGCTGCTGATCATTCCGACCTTGTTCGGCATTTTGCTGATCAACTTCGTGATCATCCAGGCTGCCCCCGGTGGTCCGGTGGAGCAGATGATCGCCAAGCTCGAAGGCTTCGAAGGCGCCACCAGCCGCATCGCCGGTGGCGGTGCCGAAGTGTCGGTGGCCGGCTCGGCCTATCGCGGCGCCCAGGGCCTGGACCCGGCGCTGGTCAAGGAAATCGAGCACATGTACGGCTTCGACAAATCGGCGCCGGAACGCTTGTGGATCATGGTCAAGAACTACGCGACCCTGGATTTCGGCGACAGCTTCTTCCGCGACGCCAAGGTCATCGACCTGATCAAGGAAAAGATGCCGGTGTCGATCTCCCTCGGGCTGTGGAGCACGCTGATCATGTACCTGGTGTCGATTCCGCTGGGGATCGCCAAGGCCACGCGGCACGGCAGTCACTTCGACGTCTGGACCAGTTCGCTGATCATCGTCGGCTACGCGATCCCGGCGTTCCTGTTTGCGATCCTGCTGATCGTGCTGTTTGCCGGCGGCAGCTATTTCGACTGGTTCCCGTTACGGGGCCTGACCTCGAACAACTTCGCCGAGCTGAGCATGGGCGGCAAGGTTCTCGATTACTTTTGGCACCTGGCACTGCCGGTAACGGCGCTGGTGATCGGCAACTTCGCGACCATGACCCTGCTGACCAAAAACAGCTTCCTCGATGAAATCAACAAGCAGTACGTGGTCACCGCCAAAGCCAAAGGCCTGACCAATCACCGCGTGCTCTACGGCCACGTGTTCCGCAATGCCATGCTGTTGGTGATTGCCGGGTTCCCGTCGGCGTTTATCGGGATTTTCTTTACCGGCTCGTTGCTGGTGGAAGTGATTTTCTCCCTCGACGGCCTCGGCCTGATGAGTTTTGAAGCGGCGATCAACCGTGACTATCCGGTGGTGTTCGGCACGTTGTTTATCTTCACGTTATTGGGGCTGGTGGTGAAACTGATCGGCGACCTCACCTACACCCTGGTCGATCCGCGCATCGACTTCGAACACCGGGAGCATTGAGATGAGCCTGTCCCCCCTCAATCGCCGCCGCTTCGAACTGTTCAAGGCCAACAAGCGCGGCTGGTGGTCGCTGTGGCTGTTCCTGATCCTGTTTGGCGCCAGCCTCGGCGCCGAACTGATCGCCAACGACAAACCGCTGGTGGTGCATTACGACAACGGCTGGTACTTCCCGGCGCTTAAACGCTACCCGGAAACCACCTTCGGCGGCGAATTCCCGCTGGAAGCCAACTACAAGAGCCCGTACATCCGCGAACTGCTCAAGGCCAAGGACGCCTGGATTCTGTGGGCGCCGATCCCCTACAGCTACCAGAGCATCAACTACGACCTGAAAGTCCCGGCCCCGGCACCGCCCTCGACGGTCAACCTGCTGGGCACCGACGATCAGGGCCGCGACGTGCTGGCGCGGGTGATCTACGGTTTCCGGATTTCGGTATTGTTTGCCCTGACGCTGACCATTCTCAGCTCAATCATCGGCGTGATCGCCGGGGCCTTGCAGGGGTTCTATGGCGGCTGGGTCGATCTGGCCGGGCAGCGTTTCCTCGAGATCTGGTCCGGGCTGCCGGTGCTGTATCTGCTGATCATCCTCGCCAGTTTCGTGCAACCGAACTTCTGGTGGCTGCTGGGGATCATGCTGCTGTTCTCGTGGATGAGCCTGGTGGACGTGGTGCGCGCCGAGTTCCTGCGTGGGCGTAACCTTGAATACGTGCGCGCGGCCCGGGCGCTGGGGATGCAGAATGGCGCGATCATGTTCCGCCACATTTTGCCCAACGCAATGGTTTCGACCATGACATTCATGCCGTTCATCCTGACTGGCGCCATCGGCACTTTGACCGCCCTGGATTTCCTCGGTTTTGGTCTGCCGGCGGGCAGTCCGTCATTGGGTGAACTGGTGGCTCAGGGCAAATCCAACCTGCAAGCGCCGTGGCTCGGCATGAGCGCGTTTGCCGTGCTGGCGTTGATGTTGAGTTTGCTGGTGTTTATCGGCGAGTCCGCTCGCGATGCCTTCGACCCGAGGAAGTGAAATGAATCAGGACAATCTGATCGAAGTGCGCGACCTCGCCGTCGAATTTGTCGTCGGCGAACGCGTGCAGCGGGTGGTCGAAGGCGTCAGCTTCGATATCAAGCGCGGCGAAACCCTGGCCTTGGTCGGTGAAAGCGGCTCCGGCAAATCGGTGACGGCTCACTCGATCCTGCGCCTGCTGCCCTACCCGCTGGCCCGGCACCCGTCCGGCACCATCGAATATTCCGGGCAAGACCTGCTGGGCCTGAAAGAGAAAACCATCCGTCACATCCGTGGTAACCGGATCGCGATGATTTTCCAGGAGCCAATGACCTCGCTCAATCCGCTGCACTCGATCGAGAAGCAGATCAACGAGATCCTCGGCATCCACAAGGGCCTGACCGGCAAAGTCGCGACCAAGCGCACTCTGGAACTGCTGGAGATGGTCGGCATTCCCGAACCGCACAAGCGCCTCAAGGCCCTGCCCCATGAATTGTCCGGCGGCCAACGCCAGCGGGTGATGATTGCGATGGCCCTGGCCAACGAGCCGGAACTGCTGATTGCCGACGAACCGACCACCGCTCTGGATGTGACCGTTCAGCTGAAAATCCTCGAATTGCTCAAGGAATTACAGGCCCGTCTGGGCATGGCGTTGTTACTGATCAGTCACGATTTGAACCTTGTACGAAGAATTGCGCATCGCGTATGTGTCATGCAGCGCGGTTGCATCGTCGAACAGGCATCGTGCGAAGAGTTGTTCCGCGCGCCGCAGCATCCGTACACTCGGGAACTGCTGGCAGCGGAGCCCAGCGGCAAGCCGGCGACCAACGTTATTGGCCCGCCATTGCTGCAGGTCGAGGACCTGAAAGTCTGGTTCCCGATCAAAAAAGGCTTCTTGAAAACCACGGTGGATTACATCAAGGCGGTGGACGGGATCAATTTCAGCCTGCCTCAGGGCCAGACCCTGGGGATCGTGGGCGAAAGCGGTTCCGGCAAATCGACGCTCGGCCTCGCGATTTTGCGGCTGATCGGCAGCAAAGGAGGCATCCGTTTTGAAGGCAAGCAGCTAGACTGCCTGACGCAGAACGAGGTTCGGCCGTTGCGCCGCGAGATGCAGGTGGTGTTCCAGGACCCGTTCGGCAGCCTGAGCCCGCGAATGTGCGTGAGCCAGATCGTCGGCGAAGGACTGCGGATCCACAAGATGGGCACCGAGGCGGAACAGGAACAAGCGATTATTGCGGCATTGAAGGAGGTAGGCCTGGACCCGGAAAGCCGGAACCGCTACCCCCACGAATTTTCCGGTGGGCAACGGCAGAGAATCGCCATTGCCCGGGCATTAGTGCTAAAACCGGCGTTGATCCTGCTGGACGAGCCGACATCGGCCCTCGACCGGACAGTGCAACGCCAAGTGGTGGAGCTGTTGCGGTCACTGCAAACCAAGTACAACCTGACGTATCTGTTTATCAGCCATGACCTGGCTGTCGTCAAAGCGCTGAGCCACCAGTTGATGGTGGTCAAGCATGGCCAAGTGGTCGAACAGGGAGACGCGCAAAGTATCTTTGCCGCCCCCCAACATCCGTATACACAGCAGTTGCTGGAAGCCGCTTTCCTGGCACCAGCCACTGCGCAATAACCTGAAAGAGAGGAGCAACACATGGGTTTTCTCGCCGGTAAGCGCGTACTGATCGTCGGTGTCGCCAGCAAGCTGTCCATCGCATCCGGCATCGCTGCCGCCATGCATCGCGAGGGCGCTGAGCTTGCCTTCACTTATCAGAACGACAAACTGAAAGGTCGTGTTGAAGAATTCGCACAAGGCTGGGGCTCGAGCCCTGAGCTGTGCTTCCCGTGCGACGTGGCCAGCGATGAAGAAATCGCCAAGGTCTTCGAAGAACTGAGCAAGAAGTGGGATGGCCTGGACGTGATCGTTCACTCCGTCGGCTTCGCCCCGGGCGACCAACTGGACGGCGACTTCACCGAAGCCACCACCCGTGAAGGTTTCCGCATCGCTCACGACATCAGCGCCTACAGCTTCGTGGCCCTGGCCAAGGCTGGCCGCGAAATGATGAAAGGCCGCAATGGCAGCCTGCTGACCCTGTCGTACCTGGGCGCCGAGCGCACCATGCCGAACTACAACGTCATGGGCATGGCCAAGGCTTCCCTGGAAGCTGGCGTACGTTACCTGGCCGGCTCCCTGGGCCCGGAAGGCACCCGCGTCAACGCCGTATCGGCTGGCCCGATCCGCACCCTCGCGGCTTCCGGCATCAAGAACTTCCGCAAGATGCTGGCCGCCAACGAAGCGCAAACCCCGCTGCGTCGTAACGTCACCATCGACGAAGTCGGCAACGCCGGCGCCTTCCTGTGCTCGGACCTGGCGTCCGGCATCAGCGGCGAAATCATGTACGTAGACGGTGGTTTCAACACCACTGCGATGGGCAACATCGAAGAGTGATCTTCGGTTAGCGCATAAAAAACCCGCCGATATGGCGGGTTTTTTTATGGGTTCAAGATTAAAAGATCGCAGCCTTCGGCAGCTCCTACAGGGACCGGGTTGCACACAAATCCCCTGTAGGAGCTGCCGAAGGCTGCGATCTTTTGATCTTTAAGACAAACACCGCGCAAAAAGCTGCTGAATCGGCTGCATGCGCTGGCTATACCGCTGCAACAACACAATCTCGCGATAGAACGTCAGTTCCCCCAACGCAATCACCCGCACCTTCGCCCCATGCTCCACCCACAACCCCGCCTCGGGCAGCAACGACACGCCCAACCCGCACTCGACCATTTTCACAATCGCCTCCAGCTCATCCAGCTCCAGCGCCACGCGCACGTCAATCTGCTGTTCGCGCAGGAACCGCGTCACCAGGCGCCCGCCGAACGAGTTGCGGTCGTAGCGCACGTGAGGATGGTCGGCGAGCAGTTGCAGCGGATCATCGCCCTCCAAATCCGCCGGCACGATCAACACAAACGGCTCTTTGCGGATGACCTGCGCCGACAACTCCTTCGGCAGTTCAAACGGCGGCTTGATCAGGATCGCCAGATCCACTTCGCCGGTATCCACCTGGCTCAGCAAATTCAGCGACACACCCGGCACCAGTTTCGGCTCCAGCAACGGCGCCTGCTGCCTCAACCGCAACAACGCCTGGGGCAGCAAACCGGTCTGCACCGTGGCCACCGCGCCAATCTTCAATTCGCCACGGTATTCGCTCACGTCATCGCTGACCGCCATGCGCGCGAAGGTTTCCAGCATCTCGCGGGCCATCGGCAACGCTCGCTCGCCCGCCGCATTGAGTAGCGCCTGACGTCCGGTGCGGTCGAACAAACGAATCCCCAGCGCCTGTTCCAGATTGCGAATCTGCGCACTGACCGCCGATTGCGTCAGGCCAATGTGCATGCCAGCCGCCGCGAACGTGCCGTAGCGGGTCACCGCGATAAAGGTTTTCAATTCCCGCAACATGGCCGCACCATTGATCGAAATAATTTGAGCTCGACGCAAAAATTATCGTCTTTTAATCAAAAAGCACAGGACTAAACTCAACTGCAACTTCCCACCGTTGAGGATCAACCGATGCAGCTCTCCCCTTTTCACCTGGCGATTCCGGTGTATGACCTGGCGGCCGCGCGCAGTTTCTATGGCGAAGTATTCGGTCTGGAAGAAGGCCGCTCCAGTGACCATTGGGTGGATTTCAACTTTTTCGGCCATCAACTGGTGATTCACCTAGCGCCGAAAAACGCTTCGCAAGAAGCCGCTCACACCAACGCCGTGGATGGCCATAACGTGCCGGTGCCGCACTTTGGCGTGGTGCTGGGAATGGCGGAATGGGAAGCCTTGGCCGAACGTCTGCAATCCCTTGGCACGCAGTTCGTGATTGAACCGGGGATTCGTTTTCAGGGTTTGGTGGGCGAGCAGGCGACGATGTTTCTGTTTGATCCGTGCGGCAATGCCCTTGAGTTCAAGGCGTTCAAGGACATTAGCCAGTTGTTCGCCAAATGAGCCGCGCTGTTACGAGTGGCCGAACTCGTGACCGTTGACCTGCTCACCTATCGCGGCCAATAGACCCTCTGCGGTCTGATGCAGCGCCGGATGAAACTCGATCTGGGTGACACTGAAGCGAATGTCGTAACCGCGATGCACCGTGGCGTTGCGCTCGTCGAGCATTTCTTCGAGCCGCGCCCGGATAGCCGGAATTTCCACAGCGTGGGCGCCGGTCAGCAAGGCAGCGAACTCATCGCTGCCCATGCGCCCGATCACATCGCTTTCGCGAAAGGCGATCCGCAGCACGTCGGCAAAGGTCTTCAAGGCATCATCGCCTTCGGCGCGGCCGTACAGATAGTTGATGTGCTTGAAGTTATCGAGGTCGAAAAACAGCAACGTCGCCGGTTTGCCCATCCGCAAGCACGCGTCCAGGCCCATTTGTGCCAGGGCCTGGAAGCCGTGGCGATTGGGTAACAGGGTCAATTCGTCCATGCTCGCCACCTGCACCGCGGTCAGTTCCTGCTCGGCCTGACGCGCCAGGTCGCGCAGCATTTCGCGCTCCTGCAGTGCAGTGTCCGGACCGTGCAGAGTGTCTGCACGAGTGCCCGGTTTGATCGGTTTGCCTGGAAGCAGCATGTGTCACTCCTGCGATGGGTATGTACGTTAGAGCCGCACATATCCGGTTTGACTCCTTTTTAAGCCGCCGTTGGTCAGATGCCCGCCACGGGACACGGGCCTCCGGCGTCTGCCCAGAGCTTGAATTGCGTGACAAAGATGTCGTGCGGCACCGGTACCGGCGCCCGATTGCCGCCCGGATTCCAGCCCCAGAGCACCAGTTTGTCGTCGCTGACATGCTTGATCAGCGCGGCGAAATCCCGGTCACCGTTGCTGGAACGGTCCTTGATCATCGCGCAGAGTTTGTCTGCGGGCAGGCCGATCCAGGCCATTTTGTGCGCCGCCGGCGGCAGGCTCCAATGCGGCGCGCCTGGCGGTGCGTGGGGGCCGTAACTGGCCGGTGGGTTGTTTTCGGCGTGGCAGGTCGCACAAGGCAAACCGGCGGCGCCCTTGCCGTCCATGCCGCGCACCACGTTCATCGCGTGTGGAATGCCGGCGTCGAATTGCAACGGCGAGTCGCCGGGGATGTGGCAGTTCTGGCAGCGCGGGCTCTGGAAGACTTTCTGCACAGTACCGAAGGCTTCCAGCGCGGCCTGTTTGTCCGCTGCGAACAGGTCCGATGCGTAGCCGGTCAGACCGACCAACACCACGGCGCCAAGTATCAAATGTCGTCTCATGTCACACTCCCGACAATTGCAACGGCAGTTCGCGCAGACGCTGCCCGGTCAGGGCGAACACCGCGTTGGCCACCGCTGGCGCCACGGGCGGCACACCGGCCTCGCCGATGCCGCCGGGTTTGTCGGTGCTGGGCACGATGTGCACCTCCACCACCGGCATTTCGTTGAGCCGCAGCACCTGATAATCGTGGTAATTGGACTGCACCACCTGGCCGTCCTTGAGCGTCAGCTTGCTGTGCAGCGCAAACCCTAGGCCGAAGGTGACGCAGGATTCCATCTGCGCAGCGATGCTCTGCGGGTTGACCGCGATGCCGCAATCCACCGCGCACACCACCCGATGCACGCGAATTTTCAGGTTGTCTTCGGACACTTCGGCGACATGCGCGACATAGCTGCCGAACGACTCATGCACCGCCACACCCAGGGCGTGACCGTCAGGCAACGGCGCGCTCCAGTTGGCCTTCTCCACCGCCAGATTCAGCACACCCAAATGTCGTGGATGATCCTTGAGCAAGGTTCGTCGGTATTCCACCGGGTCCTTGCCGGTCGCATCGGCCAGTTCGTCGATCAGCGATTCCATGACAAACGCGTTGTGACTGTGCCCCACCGAACGCAGCCAAAGCACGCTGATGCCGGTTTTCGGTGAATGCAGTTCGACCTGATGATTGGCCAGCCCTTCGATATAAGGACTGTCGGCCACACCTTCGACCGAGGTTTTATCGACGCCGTCCTTGACCATAGTTGCGGCAAACGCGGTGCCGTCCATGATCGACTGCCCAACCATCACATGCTTCCAGGCCAGCGGCATGCCGTCAGCATCCAGGCCAATGTTCGCCTGATGGAGGAACATCGAACGGTAGTAGCCGCCGCGAATGTCGTCCTCTCGCGACCACACGGTTTTCACCGGCATGCCCGCCGCCTTGGCCACTTGCACGGCTTCGGCGACAAAATCCGAGGTCGGATTGGCCCGACGACCGAAGCCGCCACCGAGGAATTCGGTGTGGATTTCCACCTGTTCAGGTTTGAGCCCGGTGATCTGGCCCGCGACCATTTGATCGAGGGTCTGGAACTGGGTGCCGGTCCAGATTTCGCATTTGTCCGAGCTGATTTTCACCGTGCAGTTGAGCGGTTCCATCGGCGCGTGGGCCAGGTACGGCACGCTGTATTCGACGTCGATGGATTTCGCCGCTTTCTTCAGCGTGGCCGCGGTATCACCGGCCTGACTGGCCGGCATGCCAGGGGTGGCGGCGAGTTGGCGGAAGCTTTCCAGCAGTTTGACGCTGTCGAGCCCGCTGTTCGGCCCCAGGTCCCAGTCGATTTTCAGCGCATCGCGGCCCAGTTTTGCCGCCCAGTAATGATCGGCAATCACCGCCACGCCCGTGGGCACTTGCACCACTTTGTGCACGCCCGGCACCGCCAATGCCTCGGCGCCTTCGAAGGATTTGACGCTGCCGCCGAACACCGGCGGCCGCGCGACCATCGCGGTCATCAAGCCGTCGAACTGCACGTCCATGCCGAACTTGGCGCGGCCGGTGATTTTCTCCGGCGTGTCGAGGCGCGGAGTCGGTTTGCCGATGATCTTCCAGTCCTTGGCTTCCTTGAGCTTGATCGAGGCCGGATCCGGCACCGGCAGCTTGCCGGCGTCATCCGCCAGTTCACCGTAGGTCGCGCGTTTGTCGCCGGCAATCACCACGCCCGACTCGGTGCGAATCTCCGACGGGGCGACGTTGAAGCGCTTGGCAGCGGCGTCGATCAGCATCAAGCGTGCAGCGGCACCGGCCTGGCGATAGCGGTCGAACTCCATCCAGGTCGAGGTCGAGCCGCCAGTAATCTGCATGCCGCCGAACCCGGCCAAACCGTAATCCTTGGCTGATGCGGGAGAATGTTCGACGCGGATTTTCGACCAGTCGGCGTCCAGTTCTTCAGCGATCAGCATGGTCAGGCCGGTCCAGATGCCCTGGCCCATTTCCGAGTGGCCGAGCAGCATGGTGACGCTGTTGTCATTGGCGATGCGCAGGAAGGCATTGGGCGCGAAGACATTGCCCTGGTTCTCGGCGCCCATGGCAAAGCGATGAGCACCGGGGATGACAAACGCCACCACCAGACCACCGCCGAGCACCGCGCTGCCCTTGAGAAAACCGCGACGTGATACGGGATTGTTGATGCTGTTCATGACATGGCCTCAACCGATCTCGGCGGCGCGTTTGACCGCTGCGCGAATCCTTGGATAAGTGCCGCAGCGGCAGATATTGCCGGAGAGCGCCTGGTCGATGTCGCTGTCGGTGGGCTTGGGAATCTTCGCCAGCAACGCGGCGGCAGACATGATCTGCCCCGACTGGCAGTAACCGCACTGCACCACGTCGAGTTCGGCCCAGGCTTGTTGCACCGGATGCGAACCGTCGGTGGACAGGCCTTCGATGGTGAGGATTTTTTGCCCATGGGCCACGGCGGTGGCCGGGGTGATGCAGGAGCGTAGCGGCGCACCGTCGACATGCACGGTGCACGCACCGCACTGGGCCATGCCGCAACCGAACTTGGTCCCGGTCAGGTGCGCGACATCGCGCAGGACCCACAGCAGCGGCATGTCTGCGGGGACATCCAGCGCCTGGTCCTTGCCATTGATATTCAGGGTCAGCATTGCCAATTTCCTCAGACTCACGGTGTTCTGAAGGGGCGCCGCTGAAGCGGCGTCGTTTTATTTTCTTGTAGGAGCCAGGCTTGCCGGCGAAGGCGTCAGGTCTGGTAAACCGCGTTATCGTTTATCGCGAGCAAGCTTTGCTCCTACCGGGTCGGCGGGGGTACGCGCGCCTCGGGTTATCCATACAGCTAAGCGCAGATTGACCTGCCGGCCAGCTTCTGCGACCGCCGGTCACATCCCCTGGCTGTCGAAGATCCCTTGTGGGAGCGGGCTTGCTCGCGAAAGAGGCGTGTCAGGCAACATAGATGTTGAATGTTAAGCCGCCTTCGCGAGCAAGCCCGCTCCCACAGGGATTGGGGTAAGGGTTTAGAAATCAGTGGATTGTGACAGCGTGCGCCAGGTGTTCAGCTCTTCGCTGACGAACGCATTCTTGGCCTCGATGTAACGCACCGAATCGGTCCCCAGCGGCAGGCGCAGCGGCGGGTTTTTGGCTTCGACCAGGGTGATCATCGCCAAGGCCAGTTTCTCCGGGTCGCCGGGTTGTTGCTGGTTGACGGCCTTGGCCAGTTTGCGCACTTCGCCCGCCGTCGGGGCGTAGTCGGCGATGGTTTCAGGGGATTCGACCAGGGAATTGGTGTCGAGGAAATCGGTGCGGAAGTAGCCCGGTTCGACCACGGTGACGTTCACACCCAGCGGTGCCAGTTCGCCGTGCAGCGCTTCGCTCAGGGCTTCGACGGCAAATTTGGTCGAGCAATACACGCCATAACCCGGCGCCGACTGATAGCCGCCCACCGAAGAAATGTTGATCACATGACCGCTGCGGGCGGCGCGCATGTACGGCAGCACACCGCGAGTGACATTCAGCAGGCCGAAGACGTTGGTTTCGTAGAGCCGCTTGATTTCATCACTGCTCGCCTCCTCCACCGCGCCGAGCAAACCGAAACCGGCGTTGTTGACCAGCACGTCGATGCGCCCGAAATGTTCGATGGCGGCCTTGGCCACGGCGGCGCCCTGGGCTTCGTTGGTGACGTCGAGAGTCGCGGCCAGCAAGCCCGATTGATCGCCGAAACGCTGGACGATGGTGCTCGCATCGCGGGCCGTGGCGACCACCGCATCACCGTTGGCCAGGGCAGCGGCGACGATTTTTGCGCCGATGCCACGGGAAGCGCCGGTGACCAGCCAGACACGTTTGAAAGCGTTGGAAGTGCTCATGATCAATACCTTGTGTGGGTTGGGGATGTGCCCAAGGTACGCCGCAAGATTGGTGGGAAAAATGCCCTCGTGTTACAAGCACTATGAAACGCTGTTTCATAATGGAGCTTTTTCCATGAATCATGATCCGTTCGACGGCTTGACCGAATTCCTCGCGGTGGCCGAACACAAAAGCTTCACCCTCGCCGCCACTCGCCTGGCCGTCACGCCCACGGCGGTCAGCCATGCGATCAAGTTGCTGGAGCGGCGCACTGGCGTGCTGTTGTTCCAGCGCACCACTCGCCGCGTCGCGCTGACCGAGGCCGGCGCCAGCCTGTTCAGCCGTTTGCGCCCGGCAGCCAGTGAAATCGATGAAGCGCTGGCGGTGCTCAGCGGGTTTCGCGATCAGCCGATGGGCACCCTGCGCATCACTGCGCCACGCCTGTCCGGCGCGTTGCTGATCGAACCGTTGATGCCGCTGTTTCGCCAGGCGCACCCGCAAGTCACCCTGGATATTTCCCTCGACGACGCCACCGTGGATTTGATGACGGGTGGTTTCGATGCCGGGATCAGGTTGGGTGAGTCCATCGAGAAAGACATGGTCGCCGTGCGCCTGACGCCTGACCTGCAATGGTCGGTGGTGGGCTCACCGGCATATTTCGCCAGGGCCGGACAACCCGCCACGCCCGAAGCGCTGACCGGGCACGAATGCATCGGCTTTCGCTTTTCGACCTCGGGCAATGCCCATCGCTGGGAGTTTCGTCGCGAGGGTCGCGACTTTACCGTCGGCGTCGCGGGTGGCGTGATCGTCAACGACCGCAAGTTGCTGGTGGCTGCGGCCCGGGATGGCTTGGGCCTGGCGTATGCCTGCGACCTGGAGATCGCCGACGAGTTGGCCGATGGGCGCTTGCAAAAGGTGCTGCAAGCGTTTGTGCCGCTGAGTTCGGGGCTGTACCTGTACTTCCCCAGTCGCACCCAGACGCAACCGAAACTGCGCGCCTTTATCGACATGGCGACCCGCTGGATCGCCGAACGCGGCGGCCTCGGCGCTAAACCCTCGGTTTGAGCAGGATGCCGGTATACCGCGTCAGAAACAGCCCGAACGCCGCACACCAGAGCAGCGCCGACAGCCCCAATCCAGTAGCGGAAAACGGCACCAGCAACACCCGGCACACACCGGCGAGCAGCAGCAAGGCAAAGCCCAGCACCATCGCTTTCGAGGGCTGCAGCAAGCGGCCGGTATGCCCCAGGCTGACCCGGGCAATCATCGCCAGGATCAGTCCGCCAATCCCGCCGACCGCCAGCGAATGAGTGGCCAGGCTCTGTTGTGGCATCAGCCCCAAATGCCATAGCGCCATGGCCAGTGTGGCAATCACCACCCAGGCGTAAGCCAGGTACAGCGACCACAACAGCGGCACTCGCCAAATGCCCCGGTCGTGCCAGCGCCACAACCGCAGCAGATGCACCGCGCCGAGCATCAGGAACAACGCGGCCAGCCACCGTTTGGGCGTGTCATTCAAGCCAGCGGCAAACGACACCGCAGCCAGCAATCCGCCCAGCAGCAATACTTTGGTGGTCAGCGGAGAAGCCGGTGCCGCAGCGGGCCGATTCAAGCCACGCTGAATGAAGAATGGAATCACCCGCCCGCCAATCACGCTCATCAGCGCCGCCACCAGCCACAACGCGGCCAGCACGCCATGCCGTTGCAATCCAGTGTCATCGGCCACGAAGCCCCACAAGGTCATCGCCTGACAGCCTGCCAGCAGCGTGATCATCAGCAGAATCGGATAGTTGTCGCGGTTGCCCGCCGCCACCAGATCCCGCCCCAGGCACCAGGCCAGCAACGGCAGAAACGGCAGTTGCAGGGCAATCAACAGCGTCGGGCTGATCGGCAGCAGCCAGGCCAGTCGTGCCAGCAGCCACACCAGCACCAGGCCGATCAAGGGCCAGCCTTGGAGGCCCGGACGCCCGGTCCAGTTCGGCACCGCCGTCAGCAGAAAACCGGCGATGATCGCCGTGGCGAAACCGAAGGGCATTTCATGCCGATGCCAGGCCAGCATCCCGCCGATCGGTTGCGCACCGGGTAATCGGCCGTACAACCACAGCGCCCAGATCGCCACCGCGAGCACGGCAAACCCGGCACCGACAAGGAAAAACGGGCGAAAGCCAAGGCTGAAAACGGCCGCCCTTGTGGGAGCGAGCTTGCTCGCGATGACGGTTGCGGCCTTAACACTTTTGTCGCCTGCCCGTCCGCTATCGCGAGCAAGCTCGCTCCCACCGGTTGTGTTGGGCTTGTGCATCAAGCCACCACACCGACGTGGTGAGTTGCCAGCCGATGCTGGGCCAGCAACCGCATCACGTAGCCGATTTTGAGCAGGGTTGGCCCGATGATGGTCATGGCGTGCATCGACACCAGCGCCACGATGGGCAAGTGACCGTTGTAGAGGTAAGCGCCGTAGATGCCGATCAAAAGCAGCGCCAAGCCAGCGCCCAACACTTTGCTCGACAGGTGCAGAACGTTCTGGGGATTGCTGAAGAAATCGAACATTTTTCCGTACTCCCGAAGCTGTTCAGTTGTACGAGAGTTAATCCAAAAGCCATGCCAGGATTTATAGGACGGTAAATCAATAGGTTGGCGATAACGCAGTCAATATGACTCGACCCTGAAATGGTCTTAATGACCCAGAACAAAGTCATATTGACTACATTACAAACAATCACCCCGCTCACCTGCCTAAAAGCAAACCAATATCATTTGCGCACACACAGGCCATTTGGTTTAATCGCGACCAATTCTTATTTGCACCGAAGGCGCCGGTCGCCCATGGACAAGTGCTCACGATGACGGTCGCCGATCTCTCCAGCGTTCAGAACCTCTATCTCTCGCACCATCGCTGGTTGCATGAGCTGCTGCGCCGACGCTTGAATAACGCTTTCGATGCGGCTGACCTGGCCCATGACACGTTTATCCGGGTGCTCAAGCGTCCGCTGACGTTCGACTGCGAAACCCGTGAGCGCTCCTACCTGGCGACCATCGCCCGGGGCTTGTGCATCGATCACTGGCGCCGCCGTCAACTCGAACAAGCCTGGCTCGACACCCTCGCCGCGCGGCCCCAGGCGGTTCATCCATCGCCGGAGCAACGGGCGATCATCGTCGAGACCCTGTATGAAGTGGACGCCATGCTGCAACGGCTGCCGCAGCGGGTGCGCGATGCGTTCATCCTCGCCCGGCTGCACGGCCTGCCCTACCGCGCCATTGCCGAGGAAATCGGTGTGTGCGAACGCATGGTCAAGAAGTACCTGGCCCAGGCGTTGATGCATTGCGCGATCCTGGAGGCCGAACTCGACGGCCTGCTGATCGAGTAACCCATGCCTCGCACTTCCCCGAACAGCATCAGCCACGCCAGCCTCGAACAGGCGGCCCAATGGTATGTGCAATTGCACGATCAGCAGGCCGGCGAACCGGAACGCGAACGCTGGCAAGCCTGGCTGGCGCAAAGTGGCGATCATCAGCAAGCCTGGCGCTACGTCGAGCGCGTCGGCCAACGCTTCGCCGCCCTGCAGGATGACCAGCCGCAAGCCGCCAGCCATGTGTTGCGTAACACCGGTCGCTCACCAGTCAGTCGCCGGCAAACCCTCAAGAGCCTGTTTATTTTGGCCTCGGGCAGTTTGTTGGGCTGGGGCGCATGGCGGCAAACCTCATTGCCGGACACCTTCGGCCGCTGGACCGCCGACCTGTCCACCGGCACCGGCGAAACCCGGGAAAGCCTGCTCAGCGACGGTAGCCGGATCTGGCTGAATGCCCTGAGTGCGCTGAACGTACGCTTCGATGACGCGCAACGGTTGCTGTTGCTGCGTAGCGGCGAAGTGTTGATCGACACCGCCAAGGACAGTCGCCGGCCTTTCTTGGTGCGCACCGCCCAAGGCCAGATGCGCGCGCTGGGCACACGTTTCAGCGTGCGCCAGGAAGAACAGCGCACGTTGCTGAACGTGTACGAAGGCGCGGTCGAAGTCCGCACCTTGCACGGTCAGGTGCAAGTAATCGAAGCCGGCAAGCAACTGGCGTTCAGCGAAGACCAGATGCTGGCGACCTCACCTGCCGCTGCCGGACGCGAAGCCTGGCGTCGCGGGGTGTTGCTGGCGGATAACCTGCCGCTGGGGCAGTTGATCGAAGAGTTGAGTCGTTATCGACCGGGGCATCTGGCGTGCGATCCAGCAATTGCCGGGCTGCCGGTGATGGGTTCGTTCCCGCTCAAGGACACCGATCAGGCGTTGCGTTTGCTGGAAGCGGCGCTGCCGATCCGGGTGCAAAAGACCATGCCTTGGTGGGTCAGCGTCGGCCCGAAAGCGTGATTCGCCCGATGGCCTTTGCGCTGGCGGCAGGCCTGATGAGTCTTGCCCCTGGCATCGCTCCGGCCGCCAGTGAGCAGCCCGCCAGCCAGAAGCGTCATTACGCGATCGCCGCCGGTTCACTGGTCAGCGTGCTCAATCGCTTCGCCGAACAAGCGGGGATTTTCCTCGCCGGGCACAACGACCTTGCCAGCGGAAAACTCAGTCCGGGTTTGAGCGGCGACTTCACCGAACAACAAGCCTTGCAGCGCCTGCTACAGGGCAGCGGTCTGCAAGCGCAACCGCAGATCGGCGGCGGTTATGTACTGCAAACCACCCGTGGTCCGCTTGAACTGGATGCCACGAATATCGCAGCGCTCAGCCTCGGCGCCATCACCGAAGCCACCCACGCCTACACCACCGGTTCAACCTCGTCAGCCACCGGCCTGCCGCTGTCATTGCGCGAAACCCCGCAATCGGTCACGGTCATCACCCGCCAGCAAATGGACGATCAGGGCGGTACCAGCATCGCCGACGTCCTGCGTCGCGCCCCCGGCATCAGCGTGCAGAACTACGACAGCGAGCGCTGGGAGTTTTCCAGCCGTGGCCTGCCGATCACTAATTTCCAGTACGACGGGGTCAATACCGACTACGACGGCGTCTACGATTACGGCACCACCAGCACCGACATGGCGACCTACGATCGCGTCGAGATCATCAAGGGCGCCACCGGGCTGATGACCGGTTCGGGCGACCCGTCGGCCACCGTCAATCTGATCCGCAAACGCCCAACCGAGGCGTTCAAGGCTTCGGTCAGCGGCAGTGTCGGCTCCTGGGACAGCTATCGCAGCGAGGGCGATATTTCCGGTCCGCTGACCGACAGCGGCAACGTGCGCGGGCGCTTCGTCGGGGTTTATCAGGAGCGCAGCGCCCATGCCGATCACTATCAAAATACCAAGGACATCGCCTACGGCATCCTCGAAGCCGACCTGACGCCGGAGACCTTGCTGACCTTCGGTATCGATCAGCAAAACACCCGCTCCCGTGGCGCCAGCTGGACCGGTTTCCCGATGTTCAACAGCGACGGTTCACGCACGCATTTCTCGCGCTCGTTCAACCCGGCCACCGACTGGAGCCGTCGCGACTTCAACAACCAGACGCTGTTCGCTGCACTGGAACAGCAACTGGCCAACGACTGGACATTGAAAGCCAGCTACGACCGCAAACACCGCCAGCACGACACCTTTCTCGGCTCGGCCAGCGGCGGCAACCCGGACCCGGTCAGCGATGACGGCATGTTCATGTACATGGGCAAATTCAAGGGCGACGAGGTGCAGGACAACCTCGACGTCAACTTCAGCGGCCCGTTCAGCCTGTTCGGTCGCGAGCACCAGTTGATCGCCGGTTTCATGGCGATGAACACCCGCCAGGACATACCGGTGTTCGGCTCGATCTATCCGGCGCTGGATGGCAGCATCTTCGACTGGCGCGGCGAATTCCCGAAACCGGAGATCCCGCAAGTCGGCAGCGACGACATCGTCCAGCGCCAGACCGGCGCCTACCTGGCCACCCGCCTGAAGCCGACCGACGATCTGTCGCTGATCCTCGGCGGCCGGGTCAGTGACTTCAAGGGCAGCGACCACCTCGACTACCTCGACGCCAATACCCCGGATGTGCGCGACGGCTACCGGCAAACCGGCGTGATCACGCCCTACGCCGGGCTGGTTTACGACCTCGACGACACCTACTCGGTGTACACCAGCTACACCAACATTTATCAGCCGCAAATGAGCAAAGACGCCAATCGGCGATTGCTCGATCCCGTGGAAGGCGATGCTTACGAGGCCGGCATCAAGGCTGAGTATTTCGGCGGGCGGCTGAACGCCCGTTTGGCGATTTTCCACATCGAACAGGACAACCTCGCCGAATACGTCAGCGGCGTCGACACCGAGTCGATCTACCGCCCGGTGCAAGGCGCGACCACCAAGGGCTTCGAACTGGAACTGGCCGGCGAAGTGCAAGAAGGCTGGAAACTCTCGGCAGGCTACACCTACAACCACACCCGTGACGCTAAAGGCGATTACGTCTATGGCTCAGTGCTGCAAACCACCGCGCCGGCGCAAGTGGTGCGGGTGTTCAGCACCTATCGGCTGCCCGGTGCTTGGGAAAACCTTACGGTCGGCGGTGGGGTGAATTGGCAGAGTGAATTTTTCGGCAATGTGTTCCAGCCGAATCCCAACGATGGCGGCCAATACGCGCGCATCTCCCAGCAGAGTTATTACCTGGTGGACGTGATGGCGCGTTATCGCTTCAACGAGCATCTGAGCAGCACGCTCAATGTGAAGAACCTGTTCGACAAGACCTACTACACCGGACTCGGGAATTTCGGCACCGGATTTTATGGGGAGCCGCGGAGTTTGCAGCTCACTACCAAGTGGGATTTCTAGGGCTGCGCCTCAGCGGATTTTTACGTAGTTGCCGCCGTATTTCAGGTACTCACCGTAACCCGTCACGACCGCCGCGCCGTTGAACAACTGCAGGCGCAAGACCGGCCCACCCTGGGCGTCCAACACGATGGCCAGATTGCCCGCCTGCAACGTCGACTGATAATGGATTTCGCTCGGTGGATCCTTGAGCTGGGTGTAGTCGAGCCTGATATCGGCAGTCTCCGGTCCATTATCGATTCTCGGCAATATTTTCACCGAGAGCTCGCTGATTAGTCTCGCTTCGAAATTGGTCAGCCGGTACTCACCTTCACGCTGATTGTTGGCCACCCCTTCAAGTTTCTGCGGCGCAATCTTGAATTCGGCGAGACGCATTTTGGCGTTGAACTCGCGCTTGGCGCTACGCCAGGTGCCTGTGTAGTTACCCTGTTCGTCCGGTTCGTCTTTCAGGGACCAGTCGCCGGTGATCTGCCCGTCATCGTCCAATTCATGCAGCAACACACCGCGACCATAGACGGAGTCTCCGACCAGCCGGATCGGTTTGCCGCTACCGCTTTTTCCGTACCGCACTTCACCTATGTACACCTCGCCCTGGATTTGCCACCAGAGCTCGAACGCGATCTTGTCGTTAAGGGTGCCGCGAAACGTCAATGGCGGCTCGGCGTAGGGGCCCGCAAGTGTTTGGTGTTCGATCCACTGGCCGTCCTTGAGCTCGCGTTCGGTGACGTCCAGGTAGCCCGCTGGCATGTAGGGATTGGCTTGCGTCGGCGTCTGCATCGCTTCGATCTTTTCCGCGACCATGACCGGTTCATTTTTCTCGATCTGCCAAGTCGCAAACTGATGCCAGCAGCAGCCGCTTTTCGAGCTGGTGTGCAAGCGCTTGGCGACCGGATCAACGCCGAACATGCCCAATTGCCCGTCGCGGGTCAGGTCGGAGAAAGCCGGGGCAAACACCAGAGTCGGGCTCCCGGGGGCGGACAGGTAAATGTCATAGGAAGGCCCGCCATAACCGCCCTCGCTGCCGTTGCGTACAGCCAGATCCTGTTGTCCGTCGAAATTGAAGTCATCGAAAAACAGCAAGCTCTGTTCGCCATAGAGCGGGGCCTGGTTGATCTCCATCATTTGGCTGCCCGGTTTGTACGTGACAAACCCCTCGGGTGAATCAATGCGCTGCAACACCTGGCCACCGGTTTTGTCGCGCAAAGTGATCTGCGCGGGCGCGCCCTCATAGCTTTTAGCGGGCGGCTGCGCAAACACCACCTCAATCGCATATTTGTGCGCAGGATCAGTGAGGTGAAACGTCAACGGTTCGGCATTCACGCCCGTGCTGGCAAGCAGGCAGGCAACAGCCAATAAACGAGGGGTAAGCATGATGCTGAGCGTCCTTGCGGCAAAATCCGGGCGGCAAGTCTAACGACAAACGGTGCGGGCGGCGACTTGTCGATCTACGGCACGGCCAATCGACTACAGACTGACTACGCTGATAATCCAGCGTGATAACCCTGTAGAGGAGAACCGCCATGCAACGCGTGCAAAAACTTACACCCTGCCTGTGGTTCGACGATCAGGCTGAAGCCGCTGCCAAATTCTATTGCTCGATCTTCGATCACTCGAAAATCACCGCGACCACCCATTACGGCAAGGCCGGTTTCGAGTTTCATGGACGCCCGGAAGGTTCGGTGCTGACCGTGAGTTTCGAACTCGACGGCCAAAGCTTCACCGGGCTCAACGGTGGCCCGGTGTTCACGTTCAACGAAGCGGTGTCGTTCCAGGTCAATTGCTACACGCAAGACGAGGTCGACCATTTCTGGGGCGCGTTGTCCGCCGTTCCCGAGGCCGAGCAATGTGGCTGGGTGAAGGACAAGTTCGGGGTGTCGTGGCAGATCGTGCCGGTGGCACTGATGGAAATGCTCAAGGACCCTGACACGGTCAAATCCCAACGGGCCATGCAGGCGATGATGCAGATGAAAAAACTCGACATCGCCGAACTGCAACGCGCCTTTCATGGCGAGAGCTAATACACTCGTGCGCTGACCTGCGAGGACGCCGACGATGAAGCACACCGTGGCCAAACATGCCGACAAAGCCCCACGCTTCTGGCGCGACGACGCCCTGCCCTTCATCGAGGCCCGGGCCATCGCCGACGGGCGCGAGGTCTGCTATGCCCGGCACTCCCACGCGCACTTTTCCATCGGCGCGATCACCGCCGGGTGCAGCACGTACGTTCACGAGCAATCGGAATTCGCGGTGAGTGCCGGCACTGTGGTGCTGATGAATCCGGGCGATGTCCACGCCTGCAATCCCATCGACGACCAACCCTGGTCGTACCTGATGCTCTACGTAGAGACGCCATGGCTGACCGACTTGCAGCATCAACTGGGGTTCAGCCAGGACCAGGCATTCCGGCGGTTTTCCATCACTCATCTACGCGACGCCAGCCTGTTTGCCGGCCTGAAGGATCTGTACGCAGTGTTGATCGATGATCAGCAAGACGTGCTGCGCAAACACAGCGCGGCGCTGGAATTTTTCACCGACGTGCAGCAACGTCTTAACCCCATCGATCAGCCGCTGCGCGAGCCCAACTTCAAACTGGAACGGGCCGCCGAGTACATCCGCGACAACTGCACGCAGTTGCTCAAGCTGGAAGACATCTGCGAGGCGGCGCAGTTGTCGCCGTCCTACCTGATCCGCGCGTTCAAGCAGCACTTCGGCATGACGCCCCACGCCTTCCTGGTCAACCAGCGCATCCAGTTTGCCCGGGAGCGCCTGCGCAGCGGCCGGCTGATTGCCGATGTGGCGCTGGAAGCCGGGTTTGCCGATCAGGCGCACTTTCAGCGGGCGTTTAAACAGCATCTGGCGGCGACGCCGGGGCAGTATCGGGGGTAAGCAGGCTATCCCGGAAAACGCCCGGACGCCTTTAAATTTAGGCCCAGAGCAGATACCCCGCACACACCACCAGCAGCAACGCCATGGTCCGGTTGAAACACCGCAGGCCTTTGGCGTTGCTCAAATACCCGCGCAAGAACGTGCCGGCGTAGGCCCAGCAGCCTAGCGACAGGTAACAGATCACCAGATAAATCGCCGCGAATTGCCAGACCAGCCGAGCATCGCCGTCCGCGACAAACGCGCCCATGCCCGCGACACAGGCCAGCCAGGCCTTGGGGTTGAGCCATTGCATCAACGCGCCATAAAACATCGACGGGGCCTTGCCCGGTTGCCCGGCGCTCAACCGGCCATCGTCGACCGCCAGTTTCCAGGCCATGAACAACAGAAAAGCGACCCCGGCCAATTGCACTACCCGGGTCAACATCGGCCACAACTGCAACAACTCGTGCAGGCCCAGCCCCATCAGCACCAGCAACAGGACAAACCCCAGGGTCGCCCCCGCCACGTGCCGTTGACTGGCGCGAAAGCCGAACTGCGCGCCGGAACTCAACGCCACGATATTCACCGGGCCCGGGGTTATCGAGGCGGCCAGGGCAAACGCCGCCATGGAAATCATCAGACTCATCACAGACCTTCTTCAATTCAGTGGGAACGCTGCTCAAGGTAGAGAGCACCCGATCCCACGTATTGAAGAAAACTGCCCTGACTCAATCATCCTCATGCAATTTGATCCCGCGGGCATGCAGCAGATGCGGCACCACCAGCACTAGCAACGTCAATGCAAGGAACGCCGCCGAAATCGGCTGGGTGAGGAAAATCGTCCAGTCGCCTTCGCTGATGGACAGCGCGTTACGCAATTGCTTTTCGGCCATCGGCCCTAGCAGCATTCCGACGATCACCGGAGCCACCGGAAAATCGAACCGCCGCATCAACACCCCGCCCCAACCGATGGCCAGCATCAGCATCAAGTCGAAGGAAGAGTGGCGCATGCCGTACACGCCGATGGTGGCAAACACCAGGATTCCCGCATTCAGATAGGGCCGGGGGATTTGCAGCAACTTGACCCACAGGCCCACCAGCGGCAGGTTCAATACCAGCAGGATCACGTTGCCGATGTACAGCGACGCCACAAGCGTCCAGACCAATTCCCCAGAGGTCTGGAACAGCATCGGCCCCGGTTGCAGGTTGTAGTTCTGGAACGCCGCCAACAAGATTGCCGCCGTGGCCGAAGTGGGAATGCCGAGCGTCAGCAGCGGCACCAGCGAACCGGTCGCGCTCGCGTTGTTGGCGGCTTCCGGGCCGGCCACACCTTCAATCGCACCCTCGCCTTTGCTGCCGGCGAATTCTTTGGGGAATTTGCTCAGTTTGCGCTCGGCGGAATACGACAGGAACGTCGGAATTTCAGCGCCACCCGCCGGAATCGACCCAAAGGGAAAACCGATCAACGTGCCCCGCAACCACGCCGGGATCGAGCGCTTCCAGTCAGCGCGGGTCATCCACAACGAGGTCAAACGGTGCCGACCCGAGGCTTCTTCCTTTTGATACAGCAGGCTGTACAACGCTTCTCCCACCGCAAACAAACCAACCGCCACCAGCACCACTTCGATGCCATCCACCAGCTCCGGCACGCCCAAGGTGTAGCGGGCGATGCCAGAAGTTGCGTCGAGGCCGATCAAGCCCACCATCAGGCCAATCCCCAGCGAGGCAAAACCGCGCAGCATCGAAGCGCCAAGCACCGCCGACACCGTGGTGAAGGACAACACCAGAATCGCGAAGTATTCGGCGGGACCGAACTTCAGCGCCAAAGTGGCCACGAGGGGCGCAAACAGGGTCAGCAAGATAGTCGCGATGGTGCCGGCCACGAATGAGCCTATCGCCGCCGTCGCCAGCGCAGGCCCGGCCCGGCCGTTGCGGGCCATGAGGTTGCCTTCCAGCGCGGTGACCATCGACGATGATTCCCCCGGCGTATTCAGCAAAATCGATGTCGTCGAGCCGCCAAACTGCGCGCCGTAGTAAATCCCGGCGAACATGATCAGCGCCCCGGTCGGATCGACCTTGGCGGTGATCGGCAACAGCAACGCCACGGTCAGCGCCGGCCCGATACCGGGCAAGACGCCGATGGCAGTGCCGAGCAGACAGCCGATGAAACCCCACATCAGGTTGATCGGTGTCAGCGCCGCAGAAAAACCAACGGCCAGGCTTGAGAGAATGTCCACCGTGTTGACCTCCTTCGGCCCGGATCAGAGCCAGGCGTTGATAAGGGGCGGCAGGGAGACCCCAAGCCCGGCGTTGAACAGCCAGTAGATCGGCAGCGTCAGGGCAATGCCGATGGCGAGATCGCGCACCGGGCGGCGACTGCCAAAACCCCGCGCCGAACAGGCAAACAACAACCCGGCGGCGAGGACGAAGCCGATCAGGTCAATCAGCACGGCCACCGCCACCAGGCCTGCGGTGACCCACGCCGCACCGAGTTTGCCGCCGGGCAGTGCCTTGGCACTTTCGTCATCGTGATCGGCCAGTTCGCGGAAACCACCTGTGAGCGCCTGGTAACTCAGCAGCAGACCAACGACACCGAGAAACGCCGCCAACGCGTAGGGATAAACATGCGCGCCGAGGATCACGAAACCCATCTCCGCCGGAAAGCGAAACGCGCCGACCGCCAACAAGGCGCTGATGGCGATCACACCAGCGCCAATCGCCAGCTGCACCGGGACTATCTTGCGCGGCGCGGCCATTTTCAAAGCAGCCCGACCTTGACCAGCATCTCGTGCAGCCGCACGTGCTCTTCGTCGACAAACTTGCCGAATTCATCCCCGGTCAAAATGCTCGGCGACCACGCGTTGGTTTTGACATTGTCTTGCCAGACCTTGGTCTTGGCGGCGGCCACCACGGCGTCGGTGACTTCCTTGCGCTGCTCAGGGGTAAGATTTGCCGCGCCGTAGACACCGCGCCAGTTGCCGATGATCACGTCGTAGCCTTTCTCCTTGAGCGTCGGCGCATCGATGCCTTCAACGCGTTCCGGTGCGCCAATCGCGAGCACGCGGAACTGGCCGTTCTTGATGTACTGGCCCAACTCGGCATAGCCGCCGGTGATCACCTTGATCTGGCCACCCAGGACCTGGGCCACCACTTCCCCGCCACCGGCGAAGGCCACGTAATTGACCTTGTTCACCGGAATGTCCATTTTGCCGGCCAGATCGGCGATGCCGATATGATCGACCGAACCTTTGGAACCACCGCCCCAGGTGATGCTGGACGGTTTTTCCTTGAAGGCCTTGAGCAAGTCTTCCAGGCTCTTGAACTCGGACTCCTTGCGCACGGCAATCACGTTGTATTCGGTAAACAGCCGGGCAATCGGCGTGACGTCCTTCAAGGTGATTTGCGGTTTGTTCTGTTCAATCCCCGCGACCATGATCGCGCCGACCACCAGCAGCGCATTCGGATCGCCCTTGGTGCTGTTGGCAAACTGCGCCAACCCCAACGTTCCGCCCGCCCCGCCCTTGTTCTCGAAGGTCACGGATTTGGCGGTCTTGGCCTCGATCAGCGCCTTGCCCAAATCTCGGGCGGTCTGGTCATAACCGCCACCGACTGAGCCGGGGGCCATGAACTTGACGGTGTCGAGGGCGAAGGCCGGGGTGGCGGCAGCAATGGACAAGGCAATCGCGCAGGTGAGTCGACGGAATAAGGGCTGCATAGGTTGTCTCCCGATATTGTTGTTTTAGGGATGGGCGGTTTTATCTCGCTCAGGATCAGGCGCTGCTCACTGAACATGGGTCTGTGAACAAGCGTAGGTCATGGATCGGTTTTTTGGCGGGACACATGGACAAGTGTATGGCGACTTGTATCCATGGCTGTATAGGACAATTCCCCCGCCATCCGTGATAAAAAAAGGCTCTCGAATCAGTAGCCCCCATCATGGAGCTCGCCACCCCCACCCTGTTTGTCCTGGCCCGACCTGCAAATCCCCGTCAGCATCGAGATTCCTTTCGGCTAGCAAAACCTCACGGTGAAGTGGCCATACCTGGATGACACCGCCGATACTTACGAACATTCCTTGTTTAGGCGAGATAGAGGTGAATCAGGATATGAATTTGATCAGTGCTCCCGATCTACCTCGTAAACGTCCGGCCCAAGCGCGTTCCGTGGCGACGCTTGAGATCATTTATGAGGCGACGCTGCAAGTGTTGGTCAAGGAGGGACCTGCGCGCTGCAACACCACCCGAGTGGCCGAGCGTGCAGGCGTCTCGGTCGGCACCATCTATCAGTACTACCCCAATCGTCGGGCTCTGCTGGCGGGGGTGTTGGAGCGGCATCTCGAGTCGGTGGCGCAGGCCATCGAGCAAGCTTGTGCCACCGGCCACGGTGCGACCGCAGGCGAGATGGGCGCCGCGATAGCTAATGCGTTTCTAGATGCAAAACTATTACGCGCAGAGGCGTCCCGCGCGCTCTACACCATCAGCGAAAGCCATGGCGGGGTTGCCTTGGTCGCCATCGCACGTGAACGCATGTTGCGCGCAGTCTGCAGCGTACTCAGCAGCGCCAGCGATAAACGGTTTGCAAAAGTGGAGACGGTCGCTTTGGTGCTGCTGGGGGCAGTGGCCGGACCGGTGAGAGAGCTGCTCGAGCAGGATTACGATGATGTCGCCGTCGCCTCGGTACGCGAGCAACTGGTGAACCTCGCGAGCGGCTATTTGCAATCCTTCGCCTAGTGAGCGCGCCGGCGTGCTTTGGGCGAAATTTAGAATCTGAAAAAAATACCTTCTGTGGGGCGTCGAATTGGCCCCAAGTGCCGCAAATAGGGCATTCCATCATTTCCGGGAAACGCGAATGTTCGAGTGAGCCTGGCTGCCAGATAATGGCGGCTCATTATCGATGGGGTCCAACATGCGCCGTTTACGCACTGTATCACTCCCCCTTTGCCTTGCCCTTCTCGTTACCGCAGCGCTGGCGCTAAACGGTTGCGTATCCCCCCAAGCAAACCCCCAAGAGAGCGTTGAAATGCACCCCGTCTCGGTCACATTGGAAGAAACCTTCAGCTTGCCTCGTCAACAAATTTTCGACTTCATCGTCGCCGAAGACGTACTACCCAAAATCCTTACCGGCTACGGTCCGTTACCCGCCGTAGTGACTACCCGCGATGTCAGCGGTCCATGGGACCAGCCGGGGTCCTGGCGGCATGTAGTGCTGGCTGACGGCAATACGGCGCGCGAAGAGGTCACCGAATTCAAGCCTGGAACCTATTTCGCCTACCGCATCAATGAGTTCACGTTTGCAGTGAAATATTTGGCGACCCATGCCCAAGGCCAGTGGTGGTTCACTGACGCCGGAGCAGGCGAAACCAAGGTTCGCTGGACATACACGTTCTACGCAAAAAATGCGCTAGCCGCGCTTCCACTCAAGGCTTTTGCGGGGCTCATGTGGCGCGGGTATATGCAGGTCTGCCTGAACCAGACGCGCAAGCTGACGAAAGCAAACTGAGCCGATGCCTCGTCCATCGCGCCGTTCTCGTTCACGTTCACGGTGATGCCAGGCAATCCGAAGGCGATCCTGATCTTCACCGCGTTTCTCCCGCAATTCGTCGACTGCGCGGGGTTGTTGATGGCGCGGCTGGCCTGAACTTGACCTGCCCTTGTGGGAGCGGGCTTGCTCGCGAAAGCGGTTTAACATTCAACAAAGATGTTGCCTGACACACCGCTTTCGCGAGCAAGCCCGCTCCCACAGGGGTCGGCGGCGTCCGAAATTCACTGTCGATTTTCCGGTGGAGGCAACCCGCAAGCGGACTTATGCTCAGCCCATGAACCTACAAAACGCTTTTCTGCCACCCCACGCCGAGATGGTCCGCGCCATGCTCGAACGAGACACCGCCTACGAGGGGGTGTTCTTCACTGCGGTCAAGACCACCGGGATTTTCTGCCGGCCCAGCTGCACGGCGCGCAAACCCAAGCCCGAGAACGTCGAGTTCTTTGCGCATGCCGACGAGTGCATGTCTGCCGGTTACCGCGCCTGCCTGCGCTGCAAACCACTGGATGCGGCGGCCATTGCGCCGGACTGGGTACAACGCTTGCTGACCTTGGTCGACGCCGATCCGGAGCAGCGCTGGACTGACACGCAGCTGCAAGCCGAGGGCATCGAGCCGCTGAAATTGCGCCGCTGGTTCAAGCAGCATTTCGGCATGACTTTCCATGCGTGGCTGCGCACCCGGCGCCTGGGCATGGCGTTGGGCGGGATCAAGCAGGGTGAGTCCATCGACAACGTGGCATTCGATTCTGGCTACGAATCCTTGAGTGGTTTTCGCGATGCCTTTCAAAAGTCTTTCCACATCACGCCGGGCCGTGCCGCCAACAGCGAGCCGCTGCTGTTCACCCGGTTGACCACGCCGCTGGGACCGATGATTGCCATGGCCGAACGCCGTGGCCTGGTGCTGCTGGAGTTTCTCGATCGCCCGGCGCTGACCCGGGAAGTCGAAGAATTGCAGAACCGTTATGGCTACGTCGTGGCACCGGGGCACAACGGACACTTGAAGCAGATCGAAGCTGAACTGGCGCAGTATTTCGCTGGCGAGCTGACCGGATTCACCGTGCCGTTGCACCTGCCGGGTAGCGAATTCGCCAGGCAGGTCTGGGCGGAGCTCGCGCGGATCCCCTACGGCCAGACCAGCACCTACGGCGCCATCGCCGCGCTGTTGGGCAAACCCGGCGCCAGTCGCGCCGTGGGCCTGGCCAACGGGCATAACCGCCTGGCGATTGTGCTGCCCTGTCACCGGGTGATCGGTGCGGACGGTTCGCTGACCGGCTATGGTGGTGGACAGCCGCGCAAAGCGTTTCTGCTCAGGCTGGAAAAGGCTGCGGTGCAGATCACTCAGCAACTGGCATTCTGATCATTTCAAAGGGAAGGAAACTCGATGGAAGCGTTCGACCAACAGTTCCACAGGCTGCATCAGGACGGCCTGCTGATCCTCACCAACGTCGCCGATGCCGCCGGGGCGCGGCTGGTGGAACAACTGGGCAGTAAAGCCGTGGCCACCAGCAGTGCGGCGGTGGCTTGGGTGCATGGTTATCCCGACGGCAACGCCCTGCCCCTCGAACGTTTGGTGGCGACAGTGGAATCCATTGTGCGGGTGATCAATGTGCCGCTGACCGTGGACATCGAGGCCGGTTATTCCGATGACCTGGCGCGGGTCGGCGAAGTGATCGACGCGGTGCTCGCCGCCGGTGCCGTCGGGATCAACATCGAGGACGGCGCTTCCCCGCCCGAGTTGCTGGCACGCAAGATCGAAGTCGCCCGGCAAGTGGCCGAGCGCCGGGGCGTGAAGCTGTTTATCAACGCGCGCACCGACGTGTACCTCAAGGGCCTGGTACCCGCTGAAGATCGCGTCGCCGAAACGCTCAGGCGCGCCGCGCTGTATCAAGCCGCCGGGGCTGACGGGTTGTTCGCCGCGGGTGTGACGGCGGAGTACGAGATCGCGGCGATCTGCCGTGGCACGCCGCTGCCGGTGAACGTGCTGGGCTGGGCCTCGCTGCCGTCCCCCGAGGAACTGAAAACCCTCGGCGTGCGACGCTTGAGTGCCGGGTCGGGCATCGCTGAATTCCTGTACGGCGCCATGGCGAGCGTGGCGAAAAGCTTTCTGGAAACCGGCAAGCTCGACACCCACGACCTCAAGGCGCTCACCTATGGCGAGGTGAACTCGCTGCTGAAGAAAACTTGAGTCCAATGCCCGATATCTACCAGCCCGCCAGTGGATTCCTGGCCTCCCTCGATGACGACTGGCGGCGTCACATCACCGCCATCGGTCCGTGCCTGCATCAGCCGCATCCAGCGCGGGATCCGTATGAATCGCTGGTGCGGGCGATTGCCTATCAGCAACTGCATGCCAAGGCCGGGGATGCGATTGTCGGGCGGTTGATCGGGTTGTTTCCTTCGAATGCGTTCCCACGGCCGGAACAGATCCTGGCGACAAGCTTTGAGCAGATGCGCAGTTGCGGGTTTTCCGCCGGCAAGATTGCGACGATTCAGGGGATTGCCCAGGCGACGCTGGATGGGGTGGTGCCGGATTACGCTACGGCGCTGGCCATGGATGATGAAGCGTTGATCGAGCGCCTGATTACCTTGCGCGGGGTTGGGCGCTGGACGGTGGAGATGTTGTTGATCTACAGCCTGGAGCGGCCGGATATCTTGCCCGCCGATGATTTCGGCGTGCGTGAGGGGTATCGGCGGATGAAGGGGCTGGAAGTGCAGCCTACGCGTAAGCAGATGATTGAGATTGGGTTGGCGTGGAAACCTTATCGGACGGTGGCGGCGTGGTATTTGTGGCGGGTGCCTGGGCGGTAGACCGCGTTATCGTTCTTCGCGAGCAGGCTCGCTCCCACATTTGGAATGCATTCCCCTGTGGGCGCGAGCCTGCTCGCGAAGGCGATTTCACATCCAATACATCGCCTCACAGACAGGTCACAACCCCGACTTCAACCGACTGAACGCCCGAATCAAAGCCCGGTTGAACGCCTTGCCATTGTCATTCTTGCTATACAACGAAGCCCTCACCGCCGCCGACGGATACGTTCCCGGATCATTGCGGATCGCCGGATCAATCAACCCGTCCGCCGCCGTGATCGCGTTGGCGTAGTGAATGGTGTCGGTGATCGGCGCAATCACTTGCGGCGTCATCAGGTAATCCATCAACGCCAGCCCGGCCTGGGGATGCGGCGCATCTTTGGGAATGACCATGGCATCGAACCAGATCAACGTGCCCTCCTTCGGTATGCGGTAATTCAGTTTGAACGGCTTGTTCGCCGCCGAAGCCTGGCCGGCAGCGATGGCCACGTTACCGTTCCAGGACATGGCCACACAGGTGTTGCCGTTGGCCAGGTCGCTGATGTTCAAATCGTTGTCGAAGTAGCGGATGTAGGGCCGGATTTTCGCCAATTGCTGCTCCGCGAGTTTCAGGTCATCGAGGTTCTGGCGATTGATGTCCAGGCCCATGTACTTCATCACCGCCGCGAACACTTCGTTGGGATCGTTGAGCAGACTGACCCCGCAATCGGCGAATTTCGCCACCACCGCCGGATCGAACAACATCGCCCAACTGTCCCGTGGCGCGTCGGGCAGACGTTGCTTGATCGCTTCCTCCTGATAGCCCACGCCCGTGGTGCCCCACGCATAGATCCCGGCGTAGCGATTGCCCGGATCGAACACCGCCATGTGCTGGCGAAACTCTTCGCCAACGCCAGCAAAGTGCGGCAGTTGCTGCTTGTCTACGGTCTGGATCGCGCCACTCTGGATCGCCCGGGACAAGTGCTGCCCCGCCGTCAGCACGAGGTCATAGCCGCTGCGTCCGGTGAGCAGTTTGGTCTCGACGGTTTCCAGGGAATCGAAGTGGTCGGCGACCACATGAATGCCGGTTTGCTTCTCAAAATTGCTCAAGGTGTCCGGGGCCAGGTATTCGCCCCAGATGTACAGGTTGACCACCGGTTTGGTGGTGTCGGCGGCCTGCACACACAGGGGTGCAAGCACCAGCAATAACGCTTGAGTCAGTTTGTGCAGGCCCATGATTACACTCCCTGTTTGTTGCAAGCAGGCGCAGCGTACTGCGGCATGGTGATACAGGCGACATTACCGCCGCCAAGGAGGATTTCCCGGGAGTTTTCGATGCCGACAATCTTGTGCTGCGGGAACAGTTCGGCGAGGGTCGCCAACGCCGCCCGATCCTGACGATCGCCGAACAACGGCACCACAATCGAGGTGTTGCCAGCGTAGTAGTTGATGTACGACGCGCAGATTTTCGTCCCGGCCTGACGGGTATGCGTACTGTCCTGTTGATCGAGGCCTTCGGCTTCTTCGGCGGTCCATTCCAATACGTCCGGTTGCGGCAATTTGTGCACGATCAACTCGCGGCCACGGCTGTCGCGGGTGCTGCGCAGGATGTCGAAGGCTTCCTGGTAGATTTCCCACTGCGGGTCATCGCGGTTGTCGGTCCATTGCAGCACCACTTCGCCAGGGCGGACGAAGCACGCGAGGTCATCGACATGGCCATCGGTTTCGTCGAATTTGCAGCCACGGGGCAGCCAGATGATCTGCTCGGCACCGAGGTAATCGGTCAGCCGCCGGGTGACTTCTTCCTTGCCCAGATGCTGATTGCGATTGCGGTTGAGCAGGCATTGTTCGGTGGTGAGGATGCTGCCCTGGCCGTCGCTCTGGATGCCGCCAAGTTCGGCAATCAGCGGCGCGCGGTAACGGTCGAAACGTTCGATTTCGAGGATCTTGCTCGCGATCTGGTCGTCCTTGTCCCACGGGTAGTACAAGCCGCCGTCGAGGCCGCCATAGGCGTTGAATTCGAAATCCACGCCACGCACTTCGCCACTGGCGTCGTTGACCACAAAGCATGGGCCGCTGTCGCGGAACCAAGTGTCGTTGCAGGTCATTTCAACTACCCGCACTTGCGGCGGCAGTTGCCGGCGGGCGGTGGCGAATTGTGCGGCGGAGGCACACACGGTGACCGGTTCGCTCTGGGAGATCGCGGTGACGATCTGCACCCAGACTTTCTGCGCAGGCTTGGCGCCGTTGCGCCATACGTCCGTGCGTTCCGGCCAGCCGAGCCAGCATCCGGATTTGCTTTCGAACTCGCCGGGCAGGCGGAAACCGTCGTGCTTGGGGGTGGAATCGAGCAAACGTGCCATGGGCAAACCTCATCAGCGGGGATTGGAATGACCACAGGCTAAGGTCGCCAGCGCCCTCCTCGCCAACGATGATTATTTCGGAATAGTTGAATTCAACTCATCAATCCACCAGTTGATCGTTGAACCATTCCAGCATTTGCGCTACCGCCGGGCGCTCCAGGCGCACCCGTTCGCACACCAGCGCGTATTGGCCCAGCGCAGTGATGTTGGCGGTGAATGGCCGCACCAACCGACCGCTGAGCAAATCTTCCTGGGCCGTGAGGTTATCGCCCATGGCCACGCCCTGCCCTTGCGCCGCCGCTTCCAGCGCCAGACCGGCGTGGGCGAAATACAACTGGCGTTCCGGGCGCTGGTCGCCTGCATGGCTGGTGAGCCACGCGGTCCAGGTCTTGCCGTCCTGATCGTCGTGCAGCAGGCAATGGCGGGCCAGGTCCTTCGGGGTTTTCAAAGTGCCCTGGTTGAACAGGCCGGGGCTGCACACCGGGAAGAACTGCAACGCCGGCAATGGCCGCACGAAGTACGCGCTGCTGTCCACCGGACCGGTGCCGTAGGTGATCGCCAGGTCGATGTCTTCCCCCGGCGCGGTGGCGTCGATCGGTTGTTCGTAAAGGTGCAAGGTGATGTGCGGGTAGCGCGCGTAGAAATCCGTGAGACGACTCATCAACCATTTTTGCGCCAGTTCGGCGGTGACCGCCAGGCGCAACACGGCGAGGGATGACGGGTCGCGCAGTTCATCACAGGCCTCGCCGATCAGTTCGAAGGCGTGCTGCAAGCTCTGCATCAAGCGCCCGGCGGCCATGGTCGGGCGAATCTGCCGGCCTTCGCGGATAAACAGCGACACGCCCAGTTGCTCTTCGAGCTGGCGGATCTGATGGCTGACGGCGCTGTCGGTCACGCACAACTCGGCGGCCGCCCGGCCGAAATGCGCGTGGCGAGCGGCGCATTCGAAGGTTTTGAGTGCTGCCAGGGAGGGTAGTCGTCGCATGATCAGGGCCCTTTTTCAGGTGCTCATGCTGACGCGGCCGATGGCACACGTCCATCCCTGTAGGAGCTGCCGAAGGCTGCGATCTTTTGATCTTTACCTTGGGCGGCCTTAAAAAAGATCAAAAGATCGCAGCCTTCGGCAGCTCCTACAGGTTGGTGTCAGGCCAATCGGGTTGGCCGAACGCCCGGGTTCGGTTCAGGCAGGTAGACCGGGTTATCGTTCTTCGCGAGCAGGCTCGCTCCCACAGTTGATTTGTGTCGTTCACAAAACCAATGTGGGAGCGGGCTTGCTCGCGAAGGCGCCGGCCCATTCACCAACATTCCCCCAGTCCATCACCCGACTTTATCCACCATGACTTCCCCCAAAACCCGGCGCATGTTGATCTCTCAACCGGAGGGATTCGCCATGCTCAATGCACTCAAACAGATCAATTCAACTTCAGCCTTCAACCGCTGGGCCGGTTTCGAAGTGACCCGCGCCGAGAGCGGTGAAGCCGACCTCACAATGGCGTTTCGCGAAGCGGATATGGCGCAATACGCCGGTTTCCTGCACGCCGGCCTGATCGGCGCGCTGCTCGACACCGCTTGCGGGTTTGCTGCCGGGACAGTGGCCGGCAACGTGCTGGCTTCGCACTTTTCGGTCAACTGCCTGGCCCCGGCGGTCGGTGAAGTGTTTATCGCCAAGGGCCGGGTGGTGAAGGCCGGCAAGAAGCAGGTGTTCGCCCGTGCCGAGTTATTCGCGCAGACCGGCGATCAGTTGAAACTGGTGGCGACCGGCGACGCGATTCTGGTGCCGGTCGAAAGTCGCTGAGGGTCTAGGCTGTCTTGAGTCCATTCAAGAACCGCCGGAGGTTGTCATGCAGCTCGAAGGTTCGTGCCATTGCGGCGCGGTGTCGTTCAGTCTGACCAGCGCCCACCCCTACCCTTACCAGCGTTGCTATTGCTCGATCTGCCGCAAGACCCAGGGCGGTGGCGGCTATGCGATCAACATCAGTGGCGACGCCAACAGCCTGAAAGTGCGCGGGCGCAAGCACATCGCGATCTACCATGCGCGGCTCAAGGAAGACGGCGATAAACGCGCGCATAGCAGCACGGCCGAGCGGCATTTCTGTTCGGTGTGTGGCAGCGGGTTATGGCTGTTCAGCCCGGAGTGGCCGGAGCTGATCCACCCGTTCGCCTCGGCCATCGACACCCCACTGCCGGTGCCGCCGGAGCATACGCACTTGATGCTGGGTTCGAAGGTGTCGTGGGTGGAGGTTGAGGTGAAGCCCAAGGATCAGCAGTTCGATGTGTACCCAGAAGAGTCGATTGCCGAGTGGCATGAGCGGTTGGGTTTGACCCGCTAAGAAAAAATATCGAGTTTTTTCCACCCCGCAGTTCCCCTTTGCGTTTTTCGTTCGGTTAACCCTTCAGAAGCATTCAATTACCGACCGATTGATACAAAGGGACCGCCATGCCGCACCACCTCGCCGCGCGTTTTCGTTTTGCCTTGTGCCCCTTGGCACTGGCCCTTCCGGCCGCCCTGTTGAGCCTTGCCTCCGCCGCCCATGCCGCTGAAACCGGCACCTCGAAAGGCGATGCATTGCAACTGGACGCCACCAACATCTCCGCCCAGGGTTTAGGCGCGACCACCGAAGACACGCATTCCTACACCACCGGCCAGACGTCTTCGGCCACCGGTCTGCCGTTGTCGCTGCGGGAAACCCCGCAATCGGTCACCGTGATCACCCGTCAGCAAATGGACGATCGCGGTGTGCAGAGCGTCGGCGATGCGTTGCGCAATACCCCCGGCATCTCGACGCAAAAATACGACAGCGACCGTACCGAATTTTCCGCCCGTGGCTTTGCCATCACCAACTTCCAGTACGACGGCGTGAACCAGCCTTACGACGGTGTGTATGGCGAAAACCCCAACAACAGCGACGACTCAGCCAGCCTCGACCGCATCGAAGTGATCAAGGGCGCGACCGGCCTGATGACCGGTTCGGGCGATCCGTCCGCCACCGTCAACCTGATCCGCAAAAAGCCGACCAAAGAATTCAAGGCTTCGATCAGCGGCACCGTGGGTTCGTGGGATGCCTATCGCAGCGTTGGCGATATTTCCGGTTCGCTGAATGATTCCGGCAGCGTGCGCGGGCGTTTTGTCGGTTCGTACTCGGACAAGAACTCCTATCAGGATCACTACAGCCAGAAGAAAGACCTGTATTACGGGATTCTCGAAGCCGACCTGACGCCCGATACCCTGCTGACCTTCGGCATCGACAAATCCAGTGCGACCCCGCGCGGCAGTTCCTGGACCGGCAACCCGACGTATTTCTCCGATGGCGGGCGCACTGACTTCCCGCGTCACTTCAACCCGGCCGCCGACTGGAGCCGTCGCGATTTCGACGAAACCACCTATTTCGCCTCGCTGGAGCAGGCCCTGGTGAATGACTGGAAACTCAAGGTCAGCGTCGATCAGAAAACCACCGACCACGACACTCAACTGGCCTCAGCCAGCGGCGGCAACCCGGATCGCGCCACCGGCGAAGGCATGTTCCTGTACTGGGGTCGCTGGGAAGGTCATCGCGTGCAGAACACCGCTGACGTGAACGTCTCCGGGCCGTTCAGCCTGGGTGGCCGCGAGCATGAACTGGTGGCCGGGGTCATGACGTCCCACTCGCGCCAGACCGGTTCGACCTACGACACCAGCGCCTTCGAACTGGTGCCGGGCAGTATTTACGACTGGAACGGCCATCTGCCGAAACAGGAATTCCCGAAGAACGGCAAATACGAGCGCACCCAGAGCCAGAACGGCGTGTACCTGGCCACGCGCCTGCGCCCGACCGACGATTTGTCGGTGATCCTCGGCAGCCGCTTGAGCACCTTCAAGTACAACGAAGATTACGGCTACAACCCTGGCGCCGGGCTGGACGACACCCACGCCAGCTACAAGGAACACGGCGTGGTCACGCCTTACGCCGGGGTGATCTATGACCTGAACGATGTGTACTCGGTGTACGCCAGCTATACCTCGATCTACCAGCCACAAACCTACAAGGACATTAACGGCACGACCCTGGCCCCGATCGAGGGCGACGCCTATGAAACCGGTCTGAAAGCGGCTTATTTCGACGGCAAACTGAATGCCAGCCTGGCCCTGTTCCGCATCGAGCAGGACGGCGTCGCGGAGTCGATCGGCACTAACCCGATCACCAACGAAGGCATCTACAAAGCGGTCGATGGCACCAAGACCCAAGGTATCGAGCTGGAACTGGCCGGCGAACTGGCGGACGGCTGGAACCTGTCGGCCGGCTACACCTACGCCCGCACCCGCGATGCCGACGAGCAACGGATCTTCGGCTTCCCGCTGTCCACCAGCAAACCGGAGCACGTGGTGCGCACCTTCACCACCTATCGCCTGCCCGGCGCGCTGGACAAGGTGACCGTCGGTGGCGGCATCAGTTGGCAGAGCGCCTTCTATGGCAAGATCTACAGCCCGACCGTCGGTGACTACACCCAGATCAAACAGGGCGGCTACACCCTCGTGGACCTGATGACTCGCTATCAGTACAACGAGCATTTGAGCTTCACGGCCAATGCCAACAACGTGTTCGACAAGCGTTATTTGACCGGGTTGGGTAACTTCGACACCACGTTCTATGGCGAGCCGCGGAATTTGACGTTGACCACGAAGTGGGATTTCTAAGGTCGGTCCGACAGCTTTGGTGAGGCTGACGGCCTCTTCGCGGGCAAGCCTCGCTCCTACAGGTCATGTATCGATCATGAATACATCGATAACCTGTAGGAGCGAGGCTTGCCCGCGAAGGCGTCCTCAAGAACGACCCTAATCCAAATGCGCCCAGGTCATCCGAAACGACGCCCCACCCCACGGCGAATCCGCCACTTCCACCTGCCCGCCATGGGATTGCGACACCCGTCGCACCAACGCCAATCCCAATCCAAAACCACCGGTACGCCGATCCCGACTGGCATCCAGCCGCGAGAACGGTTCGAAAATCTTCTCCCGCCCATCCACCGGCACGCCCGGCCCATCATCATTGACCTGCACTTCGTACTGATCGCCACTGCGCACCAAGGACACTTCGACCCGCCCGGCGGCATAACGAATGGCATTGCGCAGCAGGTTGATCACCGCCCGCGCCATGAAACGCGGTTCGATCCGCACTTCGTCAATCTGACACTCGACAATCAGCAGTTGCACCCCCGCCGCTTCCGCCTCCAGCGCCACGCTGCCGACTACGCTGTCGAGCCAACTGCTGGCCTGGATATTCTCCCGGGTGATCACCGTGGCGCCGCGCTCCAGGCTGGCGTAGGTCAGTAACTCCGAGACCATTTCTTCCAGCTCGCCAAGGTCGGCGTACATGTCGGCGATCAGTTCGCGGTTCTGCGCTGGATCCGGTTGTTGCTTGAGCTGATCGAGCTCAAATGACAACCGCGCAATCGGCGTGCGCAACTCATGGGATACCGCATTGGTCAGCTCGCGCTGATTGGCAATCAGGCCTTCGATGCGCGCGGCCATCAGGTTGAAGTGTTCGGACAAATCGCGAATGTTCGAGCGCTTGGACAGCTGGATCCGCGACGACAGATCGTTATCGCCAAAGCGTTCGGCGGCCAGGCGCAGTTTTTCCAGATCCCGCCAGTGTGGGCGTACCCAGAAGAACAACACGATGCCGATCAGCACTGCCAGCATCAGGTAGGCCGCCGTGATGTAGAACGGCATCAGGCTCGGCTCCGCCGGCAACTTGATGCTGAGCAGCTGCGGACCGCCATCAATCGAAGAAATGAACTGCGTGTACTTCTCCCGAATCACCAGCAGGCCTTCGGCCAACAAGGCTTTTTCCTGATCATCCAGGGCCAGATCGTCAGCATTGACCAGCGTCAGACCCAAGCCGTAATGCGGGCGCAACGCGTCCAGTTGTTGCTCGCGCCCCGGCCCTTCCAGACCGCGAATCTGCTCTACCAGCGAATACGCCTGCCCGCGCACGGCCTCGCGGTTATACGCCTGCATCTGGTTATCGAGCAGTGCGTTAAAGGTGTGCTCGACGGTTTGCAACGCCAACACCAGCCCCACGGCCAGCATCAGGTACAACCCAAGAAATAACCGCAGCATCTAAAGCTCCCACGCGAACGGATTGAACAGGTAACCCTTGCCCCAGACGGTCTTGATGCACACCGGCTCCCGAGGATTGTCCCGGAGCTTGGCGCGCAGTTTGCTGATGTAGACGTCGACGCTGCGGTTGAGGCCATCGAAAGCGATGCCGCGCATGCGGTTGAGGATGTCATCCCGGGACAAAATCTTTCCGGCGGCGCTGGCCAGCAGCCACAGCAGCTCGAATTCCATGGTGGTCAGCTCGATGCCCTCGCCGGCCAGGCGCACTTCGCGGCAGCTGCGGTCGATGCTCAGATGGCCGAACTCCAGGGCGCTGCACACGGCAGTTTCCGGCACTTGCCGACGTTGCAAGGCGCGCAGACGGGCCAGCAGCACCGGCGGTTTGATCGGTTTGATCACGTAGTCGTCGGCGCCGGATTCCAGGCCGAGGATGTGGTCGAGGTCGTCTTCCTTGGCGGTGAGGATGACGATGGGCGTGTCGGACACACTGCGAATCTCGCGGCACACGTGCAAGCCGCTCTGGCCCGGCAACATCAGGTCGAGCACGACGATTTTCGGTTTGAATTCCAGGAACGCGGCCAACGCCAGGTCCCCACGGTGCACCGCCCGGACCTCGTAGCCATGTTGGGACAGGAAATGCGCGATCAGCCCGGCGAGCTTCTCGTCATCTTCCACCAGCAAAACTTTGCCAAAACCCAGGTTATCCATAACGACCGTCTGCCAACCCTTGTTTGAAGTGGGCGGCATTATGGCGGCAATCGATGGCGGGACGGTGACGGCAGGCAGCAAAAACCGGCCATGGCGGCCGGTTTTGGGTGATGTTTCATACTCTTAAGAGTTTTTAACAGTTTGTAAGATTTATGCGGCAGTTGGGATACCGCTGTGGAAGCGGAATTCCACGTCCGGCGACTCAATCAATTCCTGCTCGGCGGCGCGCACCCGGTCGATGACCTGGGCGATGTCCTTGGCGTCGCCGTACTGGTAGGCCAGTTTCAGGTAACCCTGGAAATGCCGGGCCTCGCTTTTCAGCAGGCCAAAGTAGAACTTGCCCAATTCTTCATCCAGGTGCGGCACCAGCGCCTCGAAACGCTCACAACTGCGAGCTTCGATGAAGGCGCCGACCACCAGGGTGTCCACCAGTTTCACCGGTTCGTGGCTGCGCACGACTTTGCGCAGGCCCGAGGCGTAACGCCCGGCGGAGAGCTGGCGCAGTTCGATCTTGCGCTTTTTCATCAGGCGCATGACCTGTTCGTGGTGCACCAGTTCTTCCCGGGCCAGGCGCGACATCAGGTTGATCAGATCGACATGCGAGTGATACTTGGCGATCAGGCTCAACGCCGTGCTGGCGGCCTTGAATTCGCAGTTCTTGTGGTCGATCAGCAAGGTTTCCTGATCGGCCAGCGCGGCCTGGACCCAGCCGTCAGGGGTGCGGCAGCCGAGGAACTCGTGAATTTCGGGAAGGATCATGGGGCTCACGGATAAAAGGTTCAAAACGAAGGGCGCCGATTATACGGGCTTGTCGGCAGACCACCAGTCGCCGCCATTGATATGCATCAAGTCCCGTGTTGCCGGGCAGCAACTATAGTTGTCCAACGCAGTGTTTTTCATCTTCAGGAGATCCCGATCATGCAAGCCATACGCAGCATTCTGGTGGTCATCGAACCCGAACACTCGGAAAGCCTGGCGCTCAAGCGGGCCAAGCTGATCGCGGGCGTGACCCAGGCCCATCTGCACTTGCTGGTGTGTGATCGCAAGCATGATCACAGCGCGATGCTGGGCGTGCTCAAGGCCGCGCTGGTGGAGGACGGCTACAGCGTCACCACCGAGCAGGCCTGGAACGAAAGCCTGCACGAAACCATCGTCGATGTGCAGCAAGCCGAGGGTTGCGGGCTGGTGATCAAGCAACACTTCCCCGACAGCCCGCTGAAAAAGGCCCTACTGACCCCGGCCGACTGGAAACTGCTGCGTTACTGCCCGACGCCGGTATTGCTGGTGAAAACCTCGAAACCCTGGACCGGCGGAGTCATTCTGGCGGCCATCGACGTCGGCAACACCGACGGCGAACACCGCACGCTGCATGCCTGCATTGTCGATCATGGGTACGACATCGCCAGCCTGGCCAAGGCGCAGTTGCACGTGATCAGTGCGCATCCGTCGCCGATGCTCTCGTCAGCCGACCCGACCTTCCAGCTCAGCGAAACCATCCAGGCGCGCTATCGCGAGCAGTGCAAGGCGTTCCAGGCCGAATTCGACATTGATGACAACCACCTGCATATCGAGGAAGGCCCGGCGGATGTGTTGATTCCGTTCATGGTGCACAAGCTGCAGGCAGCGGTGATCGTGATCGGCACGGTGGCGCGGTCCGGGTTGTCCGGGGCGTTGATCGGGAATACGGCGGAAGTGGTGCTGGATGCGGTGGAGAGCGATGTGCTGGTGCTCAAGCCGGATGAGATCATGGATCATCTTGAGGAGGTTGTGACGCGGCATTGAGATTTGTAGCGTCTGGTCGGGCGCCTTCGCGAGCAAGCCCGCTCCCACATTGGATCTGTAGCGTTCACAAATCCCCTGTGGGAGCGGGCTTGCTCGCGAAGCTTTTAGGCGCCGAAGGCGTCCTTTAAAAAGCCCGGAGCGATATATCGCTGGTAATGCGCTTCCGACAGCAGGAAAAACTCCCGATCAATCGCATCGCGCAATTCCGGCAGGTTCCAGTCGCGGAACTCCGGCATCAGCACCATCCCGTAAGCCTCCAGATTATTGATGACCCGCGCGCCACGGGCGATCAACTGATAGGCCCAGCAATATTCCGACTGATGCGGCACAAAGCGGATTTTTCGCTGTTCGAGCTGCAAACGCAGGCGCTGCGAGTCGAAAACTTCCAGTTTACTGGCCATCACCTGGGACAGCAGTTGCTCCAGACGCAACCACACCGCGCGTTTTTCTTCCTCGTTGTAACCGTTCCAGTTGATCACTTCGTGGTGGAAACGCTTGCAGCCACGGCACACCAGGTCACCGTAAACGGTGGAGCAGAGGCCGACGCAGGGGGTCTTGATGGTCTGATTGGGCATAGGTAGGCAAAACACGGGAAAGCAGAACAGGTCGGCATGTTAGCCCTTTGTCTAACATTGATCACCCCTCAATCTTGAGGGGCTAACTTACGTTTATATTTTTTTTGCCGTAGAATCAGCCAGCCTTTTAAGGCGCCAATGTCCGTTAGAAGCTGTTTTCAAAGCGTCACGAGCACAGTCGTTCCTTCAGAGCGGTGTTGGCGAAGGGTTTTTCCAGCGGGGAAAAGCTCTACGCCAACCCTCATCAGCTCCCCGTTCTGCAGGCGTAAAACTTTGAAAGCAGCTTCTGTAAGGAATTGTCGGTAATTCTGGCTAAGTGGCCCACAACGCCACGCAGCGCATGAGTACGGCAATTTCGGGATGAGCGTCCCGGACACCCATTTGGGACCACTGATGAGGGTAATAACTGTGCTTGAAGCCTACCGCAAACATATCGAAGAGCGCGCAGCACTGGGTATCGTTCCCCAGCCGCTTAACGCCGAACAAACTGCAGGCCTGGTCGAGCTGCTGAAGAATCCCCCGGCTGGCGAAGAAGCTTTCCTCGTTGACCTGATCACCAATCGCATTCCACCTGGCGTGGACGAAGCAGCCTATGTAAAGGCCGGTTTCCTGTCTGCCCTGGCCAAAGGCGAAGCAACTTCCCCTCTGATCGACAAGAAGCGCGCTGTTGAACTGCTCGGCACCATGCAGGGCGGCTACAACATCGTGACCCTGGTTGACCTGCTCGACAGCGCCGAACTGGCTCCAGTCGCTGCCGCTCAACTCAAGCACACCCTGCTGATGTTCGATGCGTTCCATGACGTCGCGGAAAAAGCCCGCAATGGCAACGAACACGCCAAAGGCGTGATCCAGTCCTGGGCTGACGGCGAGTGGTTCCGCAACCGTCCGACCCTGGCCGACAAGATCAGCCTGCGTGTGTTCAAGGTCACCGGCGAAACCAACACCGACGACCTGTCCCCTGCCCCGGACGCCTGGTCCCGCCCGGACATCCCGCTGCACGCCCTCGCCATGCTGAAAATGGCCCGTGAAGGCATCGTGCCTGACGCCCAAGGCGTTACCGGCCCGATGAAGCAGATCGAAGAAATGCGCGGTCAAGGCTTCCCGATCGCCTACGTCGGTGACGTGGTCGGTACTGGTTCGTCGCGTAAATCGGCCACCAACTCGGTACTGTGGTTCTTCGGCGACGACGTTCCTTACGTGCCGAACAAGCGCGCTGGCGGTTTCTGCTTCGGCAGCAAGATCGCTCCAATCTTCTACAACACCATGGAAGATGCCGGCGCACTGCCAATCGAATTCGACGTAACCAACATGAACATGGGCGACGTGATCGACCTGTACCCGCATGCTGGCAAAGTCTGCAAACACGGAACCGATGAAGTCCTGACCACCTTCGAAATGAAGACTCCGGTGCTGTTGGACGAAGTTCGTGCCGGCGGCCGTATCCCGCTGATCATCGGTCGCGGTCTGACCGACAAGGCGCGTGCCGAACTGGGCCTGGGCCCTACCGATCTGTTCAAACTGCCTGAAGCACCTGTCGACACCGGCAAGGGCTACACCCTGGCACAGAAAATGGTCGGCAAGGCGTGCGGCTTGCCAGAAGGCAAAGGCGTTCGTCCTGGCACCTACTGCGAACCGAAGATGACCACCGTCGGTTCCCAGGACACCACCGGTCCTATGACCCGTGACGAACTGAAAGACCTGGCGTGCCTGGGCTTCTCGACCGATCTGGTAATGCAGTCCTTCTGCCACACCGCGGCTTACCCTAAGCCGATCGACGTGACCACCCACCACACCCTGCCAGACTTCATCATGACCCGCGGCGGCGTTTCCCTGCGTCCGGGCGACGGCATCATCCACAGCTGGCTGAACCGCATGCTGCTGCCGGACACCGTCGGTACCGGTGGTGACTCCCACACCCGTTTCCCGATGGGCATTTCGTTCCCGGCCGGTTCCGGTCTGGTTGCGTTTGCTGCTGCCACCGGCGTTATGCCGCTGGACATGCCGGAATCGATCCTGGTGCGCTTCAAAGGCAAGATGCAACCGGGCGTTACCCTGCGCGACCTGGTTCACGCCATTCCTTACTTCGCGATCCAGGCTGGCCTGCTGACCGTCGAGAAGAAAGGCAAGAAGAACGCTTTCTCCGGCCGCATCCTGGAAATCGAAGGCCTGGACAACCTGAGCATCGAACAAGCTTTCGAGCTGTCCGACGCTTCGGCTGAACGTTCGGCTGCCGGTTGCACCATCAAGCTGTCTAAAGAGTCGATCACCGAGTACTTGAACTCCAACATCACCCTGCTGCGCTGGATGATCGGCGAAGGCTACGGCGATGCACGTACTCTGGAACGTCGCGCTCAAGCGATGGAAGCCTGGGTTGCCAACCCTGAGCTGATGGTTGCCGATGCTGACGCCGAATACGCTGAAATCATCGAGATCGACCTGGCCGACATCAAAGAGCCTGTGCTCTGCGCGCCAAACGATCCGGACGACGCCCGTCTGCTGTCCAGCGTTGCTGGCGAGAAGATCGACGAAGTGTTCATCGGTTCGTGCATGACCAACATCGGTCACTTCCGCGCTGCCGGTAAGTTGCTGGATCAGGTCAAGGGTCAGCTGCCAACCCGTCTGTGGCTGTCGCCGCCGACCAAAATGGACGCTCACCAACTGACCGAAGAAGGCTACTACGGCATCTACGGCAAGGCCGGCGCACGCATGGAAATGCCGGGCTGCTCGCTGTGCATGGGTAACCAGGCACGTGTAGAGCCGAATTCGACTGTTGTGTCGACTTCGACCCGTAACTTCCCGAACCGTCTGGGTGACGGCGCGAACGTTTACCTGGCTTCGGCTGAGTTGGCGTCCGTTGCTTCCATCCTGGGTCGCCTGCCGACCGTCGAGGAGTACATGGAATACGCTGGCAAGATCGACAGCATGGCGGCTGATGTTTACCGCTACCTGTCCTTCGACCAGATTGCCGAGTTCCGTGAAGCTGCTGCGAACGCCAACATTCCGGTCGTTCAAGCCTAACGCTGCAACGCAATAAAAAACGCCGCCCATCGTGAGATGGAGCGGCGTTTTTTTATGCCCACACAATTTGCGTTGGCCTCTGTGGGAGCGAGCCTGCTCGCGAAAGCGGTGTGGCAGTCAGCACTGGTATTGAATGTTATATCGCTTTCGCGAGCAGGCTCGCTCCCACAGGAGGCGGTTATGTGGATGGCTTGAGGGCTTGTTGGACCGCACCATCGACACTCAAGCCGCTAAGTATCACCTGCTCCAGCTCCTGCGCCGGCAACAACGCCAGCACCGCCTTGGCCTCATGCTTAAGCCGCGCCAGGATCAACAACTTGTCCTCCGCCCGCACCTGCAAAAAGAATGCTTCCAGCGCTTCGATGCTGGTGCCGTCCAGATCGGGCGACTCTTCCAGGCTGAGTATGATCGTGTGCACCGGTGGCGACGCATGCCGGGCCAGTCTTAGCGCGCCGCCCAAAATGCGCTCCACATTGGCAAAAAACAGCGCCTCACTGGGCCTCACGATCAGCACGCCAGGGATCTGCACGGCATCAGGATGGCGTTGCACATCCACATAATCATGTCCGCCGCCCATTTGCCCCAGCACTTGAATATCTGCCGACGACATCTGTTTCAGCATCAGCACCACGCTGATCGCCACCGCCACCAGCAACCCGTCCAGCACACCCAACACCAGCACCGCCGCCACCGCGCAGATCACCAGCACGCGGTCGCGACGCCAGATGAAATAACGGCCCAATGGCTGCAAGCTCAAGCCTCGCGCCAAGGCATGAATGACGATGGCGGCCAGCACCGGTTCAGGCGTCAGGGCGATGTAAGGCAACACCGTCAGGACGATCAGCAACACCACCGCTGCCGCGACTATGCCCGCCAGCCGTGAACCGGCACCCGCCGCCTCATTCGCCGAAGTCGCGGAGTAACCGGCGCCCGCCGGCATGCCATGGAACAGGCCGGACAACAGATTCGCCGCACCGAGGGCCAGCAAGTCGCGGTTCGAGTAGACCCGGTCGCCATGTTTGAGCGCGAACGAGCTGATCGAGCCGTAGGATTCGGCGTAGAGAATCATCACCATGGCAATCGCCAGCTCCCCGAGGCGCAACCAGTCGGCAAACGGCAACACCGGCAGCCGGGGCACTTCCAGGCGCAGGTCGATCACGCCGATCAGGTCTACCCCGTAAGCCGGCAGGTTCAGCCACTGACCGGCGGCAATGCCGAGCGCCACCACCAGCAACCCGCCCGGCACCCGCCGAAACCGCGCGCACACCCACAACACCAGCAGCGCCACCGCCGCGACCAACAAGCCGACGCGGTTCCACTGCGGCCACTGTTCCAGCAGTTGCGGGACGAAACGGATCAGGTTGCCGTTGCTCAGGTGTACGTCAACGATGCTCGCAACCTGCTTGAGGATGATGGTCGCCGCCAGACCCAAGGCAAAACCACGCAGTACCGGTTTGGCGATAAAGGACGTGACGCTGCCGAGTTTGAACAGCCCGGCCAGCAGGAAAAATCCGCCGGTGACCAGCACCAGGCCGATGGCCAGGGTCGTGCGCAGGCCGGCATCGCCATTGGCCAACGTCGCGGTGGCGGCTGCGAGAACTGCCGCCGAAGACGAAGTCGCGGAAACGATGGCAAAGCGGCTGGTGCCGAGCAGTCCGTAGCACAGCAAACCGGCAAACAGCGCAATCACCCCGGCCTGCGGCGGCACGGCGGCGATGCTCGAATAGGCCACCGCCTCCGGCAACAGCAAACCGGCAATCGACAGCCCGGCCAACAGGTCTCGCCAACGGTTGGGATTATCGGCAAGGGACAGCGCACGAGCCATGAAGCGTCTCCAGAGAAAATCGACAGGCCGTCGAAGACGCGTCAATGAAGGCTCTAGGTTAGCCGTTTATCGGGGGCGGCGTGTGCTCTGGGTCATGGCGTACGCTATAAAAAACGCCGGCCATCGTGAGATGAGCAGCGTTTTTTCTTGAAGACCGAGTCGCCCCAATCGCGAGCAAGCTCGCTCCCACAGGGACCGCATATAACCTGTGGGAGCGAGCTTGCTCGCGATAGCGAACTAACAGTCTCAGTAGGACTATCAGGCTGTCAGCGAATAGATCAACGCCGAAATCGCCACCAGGCCCACCGCCGTCACGAACACGTTCGACGCCTGGCCGCGATAGCGCGCCATGGCCGGCACTTTGCGGATCGCGTACATCGGCATCAGGAACAGGATCGCCGCGATAACCGGGCCACCGAGGGTTTCGATCATGCCGAGGATGCTCGGGTTCAGGGTCGCGACGATCCAGCACACCACCAGCATGAACGCAGCGGTCATGCGGTCCAGGGCTTTGGGCGAAGGACGCTTGCCGCTCTTCACGATCAGGCCTTTCAAGCCTTCGCTGGCGCCGATGTAGTGGCCCAGGAACGACTTGGAAATCGCCACGAAAGCAATCAACGGCGCGGCGAAGGCGATGGTCGGGTTGCTGAAGTGGTTGGCCAGGTACGACAGGATCGACAGGTTCTGCGCCTTGGCTTCGGCCAGTTGCGCCGGGGACAGGGTCAGCACGCAACTAAACACGAAGAACAGCACCATCACCACCATCAAGGCGTGGGCGCGGGACAGGATCTGCGAGCTGCGCTCTTCAGCGTGTTCGCCATAGCGACGCTTCTGGTCCACCGCAAACGCCGAGATGATCGGCGAATGGTTGAACGAGAACACCATCACCGGAATCGCCAGCCACAACGTGTGCAGCAGCGCCGACGGTTCAGGCAGCGTGGACGCGGTGCTGAGGATGCCGCCGTTCCAGTGTGGAATCAGGAACACCGCCAGAAACAGCAGCGCCACGATGAACGGATAGACCATCAGGCTCATGGCCTTGACGATAACCTGCTCGCCGCAACGCACCACCGCGAGCAGGCCGAGGATCAGCACGAACGACAGAATCGCCCGTGGCGGCGGCATGATGTGCAGTTGGTGTTCGAGGAAGCTACCGACCGTGTTGGTCAGCGCCACGCTGTAGATCAGCAGGATCGGGAAGATCGCGAAGAAGTACAGCAAGGTGATCAGCGCACCGGCCTTGATGCCGAAGTGTTCTTCGACCACTTCAGTGATGTCCGCGCCTTCGCGACCGGACAACACGAAACGGGTCAGGCCACGGTGGGCATAGAACGTCATCGGGAACGCCAACACCGCCAGCACCAGCAGCGGCCAGAAACCGCCCAGGCCCGCGTTGATCGGCAGAAACAAAGTACCGGCCCCGATTGCCGTGCCAAACAGGCCCAGCATCCAGGTGGTGTCCTGGCGATTCCAGCCTTCAATAACTACTGGTTTCGCCGCTACATAGCGTTCGTCGACGCTATTGGCCTGATCATTCATCCGGTGGGATCTCCGCATTCCGGTCAGTTGCTACCCGGTCAGGACGAGTCGGAAAAACCCGACAGGCAGCGCCCTGGCCGAAACAGGGGCGCGATTCTCCGGGATTAATGAGCAGAAGCAAAGACTTAGCTGAGGAGCGGTTATGCGGATCAGATGCCAAAAGCCCCGCGAGGCCGCTGTGGCAGCGACTTAAGACCCGTGGGAGCGGGCTTGCTCGCGAAGGCGGTGGATCAGTTAACAATGATGTCGACTGACACACCGTCTTCGCGAGCAAGCCCGCTCCCACATTGGATTGTTGCTGTCCTTGTGTCGGATTTAATAGATGTCTTGAAAAATCTATTTAATAAAAGACATCCGTCATGTATTTTCGATCTCACCTGCTGACCGGCAGCTTCACTCGCGGAGCCCTCCCATGCCACTCGTTCGCATCGACATCAAAAAACACCAGGACCCGACCTTCGCCAAGCGTGTCGGCCAACTGATCTACGCGGCCATGCACAGCACCATCAACGTTCCCGAGAACGACAACTTCCAGATCCTCGCCGAACACGATGAAAACCACTTCATCTACGACCCGACCTTCATGGGCATCAACCGCACCGACGGCTTGGTGATTATCCAGATCACCCTGATGGAAGGCCGCACCACCGAGCTGAAAAAACTGCTCTACAAGACCATCGCCGAGAGCCTGAATACTGAACTGGGCGTACGCCTGGAAGATGTGTTTATCAATCTGGTGGAGGTCAAGCGCGAGAACTGGTCGTTCGGCAATGGCATCGGTCAATTTGCTGGCTAAGCGATCTAACTCGTCACCTCGTCAGGGAGACACGGCGCCGGCAGTTGCCTAAGATGCCGGTCATCGATACGTTTAAAGAATGTGAGCAACCCATGCCCCGAGTCTCCCGCAAACAAGCCGAACTCAACCGCGAAATCATCGTCGAGGCCGCCACACGGCTGTTTCGTGAGCGCGGCCTGCATGGGATCAGCGTCGTCGACGTGATGGGCGCCGCCGGCCTGACCCACGGTGGGTTCTACGGACACTTCGAGTCCAAGGAAGCCTTGGCGCAAGAAGCCTGCAGCCGCGCGTTCAGCCAATCGCTGGAGCGCTGGAAGCAGAGAATCGACGACAGCAGCGACCCACTCTCGGCCCGCGAAAGCATCATCGCGCCGTACCTGTCAGTGGCCAATCGCGACAATCCGGGGGAAAGCTGCCCAGTGACCGCGTTTGCCGGCGACATGTGCCACGAAACGGCTGAAAGCGGTTTGCACCAGACCTACACCCAGGGCCTGGAAGCCTTACTGCAAATGCTCACGCCACTGATGGGCGCGGATCAGCCCGACGCCAATCGGCAACGGGCGCTGGTGGATTATTCGCTGATGGTCGGCGCCTTGACCCTGGCCCGCGCGACTCGTGGCGATGCCCTGTCTGATGAGATTCTTGATGCGACGCGGGCGTTTCTGACGGTGGACGATGGCGTTGACAAGCCCGACGCCGCGACAGCATGATCAGCCCCATGAATTTTCCTGCGCTGAACCTCACCCGTACCACCACGACCGCTTCCGGCGGGTCGTGGGGTGGCTGGCTGAGATAAACCCAGCGCAGTGAACCCAAGGCCCCGCCAGCAATGGACGGGGCCTTGTTGTTTCTCCCGTCCGTTCGGCACTTCACGGAGAAACACCTATGTCATCGGCACTTTTGATCATCGATATGCAGGTCGGCCTGTTCAATGGCCCGGACCAACCCCACGACGGCGAACGGATACTGGCCAATATCCAGCAGCTTATCCGCCGTGCCCGGGAACGCGAGATACCGATCTTTGCGGTGCGCCACACCGGCCCGCAAGGCTCTCCGATCGAGGTCGGCAGTGCCTTTTGGCAGTTGCTGCCTGCCCTGGAGCTGAATCCCGGGACCGACATCCTGTTCGACAAGCGCAAACCCAATGCCTTTCACGGGACGGCGCTGGCGGAGCAGTTGCGGGCCGGCGGGATCGACGAGTTGCACATCGTCGGCATGAAAACCCAGTACTGCATCGACAGTACCTGCCGGGCGGCGGCCGATCTGGGGTTCAAACCGGTGCTGGTGGCCGATGCCCACACCTGCATGGACACACCCGCCCTGCCGGCCCGGGCAATCATCGAGCACCATAACGCGACCTTGAACGGTGCGTTCGCCAAGGTCTCGAATGCCGCAGACGTCATTTTCTAGCGTGCTGAAAGATCGCAAGCTTCGCCAGCTCCTACACTGTGTGAAGCCTGCGATCTTTGGCGATTGCCAAACCGCTCTGGAATCAGCAATCTGAGACGACTTACGAGCCCCGACATTTCGATGCCCCCAGGAGCCCAGCATGACTGCAACCGTTCTGGTATTGGTTGAAACCATTAATGATTACCTACCGATTCTCGAACATCAGGGCTTTCACCTGATTCTGGCGCCTACACCTGCCGAACGAGCCCAAGCCATTGCTTCCCACGGATCGCGCATCGATGCCGTGCTGACTCGCGGCCCGCTGGGTTTATATGCCGAAGAGATTGCCGACCTGCCCGCGCTGAAAATCATCTGCGTGATCGGCGCCGGTTATGAGCACGTCGACCTGCAAGCAGCCAGCGACCGCGGCATTACCGTAACCAATGGCGCCGGGGTCAATGCCTCGTCGGTGGCCGACCACGCGATGGCGTTGTTGTTGTCGCTGGTGCGTGACATTCCCCGAGCCGATGCCGCCGTGCGCCGTGGCGAGTGGCCGAAGATCATGCGTCCTTCCCTGTCGGGCAAACGCCTGGGCATTCTCGGGCTGGGGGCGGTCGGCATGGCGATCGCCAAGCGTGCGGGCAATGGTTTCGACATGAGCGTGAGTTATCACAATCGCCAGCACCGCAGCGATGTGCCCTACAGCTACTGCTCGACGCCGACGGAACTGGCCAGGGCTTCGGACTTCTTGATCATCGCCACGCCTGGCGGTGTGGGCACGCAGCACTTGATCAACCGCCAGGTGCTGGACGCGCTGGGGCCTAACGGTTTTCTGGTGAACATCGCCCGCGCCAGTGTGGTGGTCACGGCGGATCTGATCAGCGCTCTGGAACAACGCAGGATTGGTGGTGCCGCACTGGATGTGTTCGACCACGAACCCAAAGTGCCCGACGCCCTCAAGGCGTTGACCAACGTAATCCTGACGCCCCATGTCGCCGGCCTGTCCCCGGAAGCGACCCAAGGCACCGTGGAACTGGTGGGCAAAAACCTGGTGGCGTTCTTTGCCGGCCGGCCAGTGTTGACGCCGATTACCTTACCGACCTCCGTGATTACCCGGACGGTCTGAAACAAAACAGCTCCCACATTTTTGATTGGTGCAGTACACACATCCTGCATCCACTGAAGATCCCCTGTGGGAGCGAGCCTGCTCGCGAAGAGGTCGGCACATCCAGCATCATTGTCGCCTGACACACCGCCTTCGCGAGCAAGCCATTTCAAAGCTCGTTCCTGGATGCGTTGCATCCCCTGAACCATATGCCGCGATGCCCGATCCCGCATATCAGGAACGCTGATTATCCAGCAACACGCTAACCTATAAGACCGAGCCGCGCTTGTGGCACGCCCGTCTCACCATTAGATTAGCCAATGATGTCTGGCCTCCAAAATAAGCAGAAGGGATAAGCATGGCGCTTACTGACCAGTCCACCCGTATCCGCTCCGGCGAAGAACTCGATGCCAGCCTGATCGATCCGTACCTCAAGGCACATATTCCGGGCTTGAGTGGCGAACCTGTGATCAGCCAGTTTCCTGGCGGCGCGTCGAACCTGACCTACTTGCTGGAATACCCCGAACAAGAATTCGTCCTGCGACGTCCGCCGTTCGGCCACAAGGCCAAGTCCGCCCACGACATGGGCCGCGAATTCCGCATTCTCAATCAGCTCAAGGACGGCTTTCCGTACTGCCCGAAGGCCTACGTACACTGCACCGACGAATCAGTGATCGGCGCCGAGTTCTATGTGATGGAACGGGTCAACGGCATCATCCTGCGCTCGGAACTGCCGCCGGAACTGGGCCTGGATTCGGCCAAGACCGAAGCGCTGTGCAAAAGCTTTATCGACAAGTTCGTTGAGCTGCACCGGGTTGACTACAAGGCCTGTGGCCTGGCCGATCTCGGCAAACCCGAAGGCTATGTCGCACGGCAGATCAAAGGCTGGAGCGAACGCCACGAGAAAGCCCTGACCCCCGACGCGCCACAGTGGGAAGCCGTCAAAGCCTGGCTCAACGACAAGATGCCGGCCGATCACCCGACGTCGAGCATCGTCCACAACGATTACCGCTTCGACAACGTGATCCTCGACCCGAACAACCCGATGGAAATCATCGGTGTGCTCGACTGGGAACTGACCACCCTCGGCGACCCGCTGATGGATCTGGGCAACACCCTCGCCTACTGGATCGAGGCCGGCGACCCGGCGCCGGTGCAACTGATGCGCCGCCAGCCAAGCCACGCGCCGGGCATGCTGACCCGCCGCGAATTCGTCGATTACTACGCCGAACGCGCCGGCATCCAGATCGACAATTTCGACTTCTACTACACCTACGGCCTGTTCCGCCTGGCCGGCATCGTGCAGCAGATTTACTACCGTTTCTTCCATGGTCAGACCCAGGACAAACGCTTCGCGCAGTTCATTCACATGAACAAACTGCTGGAGCAGATGAGCTTGCAGGTCATTTCGAAATCCAGCCTCTGATCCAGACTGTCTAATAAGACTTTTTATAAGAGAATCCCATGTCCAAGACTCAGTTGTTCGACCTCGACGGCAAGATCGCTTTCGTCTCCGGTGCCAGCCGTGGCATCGGTGAAGCCATTGCCAAACTGCTGGCCCAGCAAGGCGCCCATGTGATCGTTTCGAGCCGCAAACTCGACGGCTGCCAACACGTGGCCGACGCGATCATCGCCGCCGGCGGCAAAGCCACTGCCATCGCCTGCCACATCGGCGAAATGGAACAGATCACCCAAGTCTTCGCCGCCATCCGCGAACAGTTCGGGCGCCTGGACATTCTGGTCAACAACGCCGCGACCAACCCGCAGTTCTGCAACGTGCTGGACACCGACCTCAGTGCCTTCCAGAAAACCGTCGACGTGAACATCCGCGGCTACTTCTTCATGTCGGTGGAAGCCGGCAAGCTGATGCGCGACAACGGCGGCGGCAGCATCATCAACGTGGCGTCGATCAACGGCATTTCGCCGGGGATCTTCCAGGGCATCTATTCGGTGACCAAGGCGGCGGTGATCAACATGACCAAAGTCTTCGCCAAGGAATGCGCGCAATTCGGCATCCGCTGCAACGCCCTGCTGCCAGGCCTGACCGACACCAAGTTTGCGTCGGCGCTGGTGAAGAACGATGCGATTCTGAAGACCGCACTGCAGCAGATTCCGTTGAAGCGCGTGGCGGATCCGAGTGAGATGGCGGGCGCGGTGTTGTATCTCGCGAGTGATGCGTCGAGCTATACGACTGGGGTTTCGTTGAATGTGGACGGTGGGTTCCTGTCCTGATTTGATTCGCCGGAACACAAAAAAGGCAGCCTCAGGGCTGCCTTTTTATTGCCAATCAGAACGCAATCCCAACGTAGGAGCTGCCGAAGGCTGCGATCTTTTGATCTCGATTTGGCGATTATGAAGTCGCCAACGTCAAAAGATCGCAGCCTTCGGCAGCTCCTACGGGGACATCAGCGGATTGAGAATATTTATTCCACATCTTGCATATAGAGAATATTTATTCCATAAATAGCCTTCCTGAAAACAAAAATCCAAAAGGACCCCGGCTATGCGCGAACTTGGTATCGGACTCATCGGCACAGGTTTCATGGGCCGTGCCCACGCCCTGGCGTTTCGTAACGTCAGTGCGGTCTTCGAGCTGCCCTTGAAGCTCAAACTCGCCGCCCTGGCCGATGCCGATCCGCAGCGCGCGCGGCAGTGTGCCGAGGCCTGGGGTTTCGACGGCGCCCACAGTGACTGGCAACTACTGATCGACGACCCGAAGGTCAACCTGATCGCCATCACCACGCCCAATCATCTGCACTACCCCATGGCCATGGCCGCCCTCGCCGCTGGCAAACCGGTGTATTGCGAAAAGCCTTTGGCGGTCAGCCTCGAACAGGCCAACGCCATGCGCCTGGCGGCCAAAGTGGCGGGTGTGGTGACGCGGGTTGGTTACAACTATCAGCACAACCCGATGATTGGGCTGGCGCGGGAACTGATTCAGAACGGCGAACTGGGCGACCTCATCAGTTTCCAGGGTGAGTTCAGCGAAGATTTCATGGCCGATGCCGCCTCGCCCTGGTCCTGGCGTTGCGATGCCGCGCATGCCGGTGGTGCGCTGGCGGACCTGGGCAGTCACTTGCTGGCGATGGCGCGTTATCTGGTGGGCGATGTCGAAGCGGTGTCCGCAGACACCCAGACTGTGCACCGGCAGCGCCCCGCCACTGTCGGCAGCCAGGAACAACGCAGCATCGCGGTGGACGATCAGGTGCATGCGCTGCTGCGTTTTGCCAATGGCGCCCGGGGCACGTTCAGCAGCAGTTGGCTCAAACACGGCTACAAGAATCACCTGAGTTTCGAGATCAGCGGCACCAAAGGCACCCTCGCCTTCGATCAGGAACGCTTGAATGAATTACGTCTGTTTCGTGCCGGTCAGGATGGCTTCCAGCGTTTGCTGGCGGGGCCGAACTTGCCGGGCTACGCGGCGTTCAGCCCGGCGGCCGGGCATCAACTGGGCTACAACGAACTCAAGACACTGGAAGTGCATGACCTGGTGATGGCGTTGGCCGGGCTCAGCCAGGGCGGGACAGATTTCGAGCAGGCGTGGGAAGTCGAGCGATTGGCGACCGCGATACGTCTGGCTGCCGACGAGTCACGCTGGGTCAGGCTTGAAGAGGTGTAATGCTTGTGTGGCGAGGGAGCTTGCTCCCTCGCCACAGGTTATTCAGTATCCGCTTGATTATTGAGTCACGCAGCGGGTGGTCGTGGTAGTTCGAGTCACCTGTTCGTCCTGGCGCGCGTCGCCCATCACATCGGTTTTATCCAGGGTTTCACAGGTACGTTCAGGCGGTGGCGGTGGTGTCACGGGGGGCGGAGGTGGTGGACTGGCACAACCACTGAGTATCAACGCGCAAAATGCGAGCGACAGTGGCGTGAAAACGCGTTTCCCAAGACTGTTCATAGGCAGACCTGCGGTGGGTAATCGACGTATTTCCGCGACCCAAAAAAACACCGCGCAGCCGCGGACCGGTCACAGAAAAATAAGTACCACGCATTTCTTATAGCCTAGCTATCGGCCAATGCCAGTAAACACCATGAAACGAGGGGGATGTATCGATCACAAATGGCGAGAACACCATCAATCTACTGTGGGAGCGGGCTTGCTCGCGAATGCGGTGTATCAGTCGACTTCATAACTGAATGACACACCGCATTCGCGAGCAAGCCCGCTCCCACAAGTGTTTATGACTTACGAAGTTTCGGGGCGGTGCAAGCCATTGCTCTCAAGCTCATACCGCAGCTCTTCGATCAATGCGACCACTGCATCCGGGGTCCTGAGGTTCGCCACACTCAACCCGCTGACCACCAGATCCACCTGGCCAGACGCCGGGTGATAGAGCTTCACGGTCAAGGAGTTGTCGCCCGTGAGCGTGCATTCACAAGCCAGTGGCGAAAAACTGCGCTCCAGTTGAGCACGCAACTGCGCTAGATAAATCATCCGATTCACCCGACCAACACTGCTTGATCGAACACTTTATTGAACTGTTGATAAGCCATCTGGCTGTTCCTCTAGCTGTTTCGAAGGGTACGCGATAGCGCTCCGAAGACGCCTTTCGCACCCTGACAGACTAAGAACTGTCGCCCCCCGCCAGAACATCCATTTGCACCCTCCCCACTAGTGCATTTGCACCTTATCGCTGGCCCTTTGGTCGCCACTCGCTCGAGAACAAACCACGCTCCCGGGCCCAGACAATCGCCTCGCTGCGACTGTGCACATCCAGCTTCGAATACACCGTGGAAACGTGATTGCGCACGGTGTTCGGTGCCAGTTTCAACCGCGCGGCGATTTCCTTGTCGGCCAGGCCTTCGCAGATCAGCCCGAGCACATCGCGCTCCCGGGCCGTGAGGTCGGTGAACGACACGCTGGGCAACTTCGGCGAGTTGACGCTCTTCACGTTGGCGAGTTTTTCGATCAGCGTACGGCTGAACCAGGAGGCGTCTTTCATCACCTCTTCAATCGCCGACACCAGTTCCAGCTCGGTGCGTTTGCGCTCGGTGATGTCCATAAACACCAGCAGGTAGCAGGGGCTGTCCTGGATGTTCACGGTGTCGGCGGACACAGTGCACTCGATCAGTTCGGCGCCCTTTTTGCGCACCTGCACATCAACACGATCCAGGCTGCCGGCCTTCTCCAGCGCGGCGAACAGTCGCGTGCGGGTGCTTTTGTCGTCAATAAAATCGACCTCGGTCACGGTCTTGCCGAGGACCTCCTCGCTGGGGTAGCCCAGGGTATCGAGGAAGGCTTCGTTGACGTCGATCACCAGTTGGTTCTCGGCGCTGCACACCAGCGTCGGCACCGGCGTCAGGCGAAAAGCCTTGGCGAAACGTTCCTCGCTCTGGCGCAGGGCGAGTTCGACCTTGTAACGCGGTTCCATGTCGACGAATGAAAACAGCATGCAGTCTTCTTCGTTGAGCTCCAAAGGCTGCCCGGCGACGATCACCTGCTTAGTACTGCCATCCGGCAGTTTCAGCTCGGCCTGCATCTGCGGAATGGTCGAATGCTGGCGCAGACGCTCGATCGCCAAGTCTTTCTTTTCCGCACCTTCCAGGATGTCCAGCTCATAGATCGACACGCCGATCACCTGGTCACGGCTATAACCAGTCATTTCCTGGAAGCCCTGATTGACCTTGATGTAGCGCAAATCGCTGAGACGGCAGATCACCGCCGGGGCCGGGTTGGCGTTAAAGGTTTTCTCGAAACGTTGCTCGGCGCTAGCCCATTCGGTGACGTCGCTCATGATCAGCACCAGGGATTCCGGCTCACTGGCGCCGTTAGCAAGCCCCATGCTGCGTACGCTATGGACCCGCATGCGTTCTTCGTCGTCGGCCGGCATCACTTCGACCAGCACATCACTGAAAATCTCGCCGCGGGCGATCCGGTTGATCGGGTAATTGTCCGCCGGCACCGGGTGATTGTTGCGATAACGCAAGGCGAAGCGCTGGGCGTACTCCTCGGCATTGGCGCCCAAATCGCCAATCTGGCTGACTCCGTGCATGGCCAGCGCGGCGTCATTGGCCCAGAGAATGGTCTGGTCAAGCTCAAGCAGAATCACCCCGTCGGACAAACCGGCGATGATCTGCTGCAACTGCCGACGATTGGTTTCGGTGGTCAGGACGTCCTGGCTCATTGGATCTCCACAAATTGCGGCGGCGCTGTTACGCGCCGCCCTGTGAAGATTACGACCGCGGGGGATTACGATCGTGCAACCGAACCAGCTCAACGCTCGTGGCGGACACCCGCCATGCAGCGTTTGAAGATAAAGACTGTGGCCGTTTTGGCTGTCGGGAAATCAACTTAGAATTTCATTGATTTTGGGGGTGTCCGAGTTCTTCACCAAATCAATCAACCAGGTTCTAAAGGCCACGACTTTTTTCGAGTTGGCTAACTCAATCGGGGTCACGAGATAAAAACCGAGGTCGGACTTTAACTTCAGATCAAACGGTGCAACCAATCGACCGGCCTGCAGATCATCATCAACGTAAGTTGAGCGTCCAATGCAAACGCCCAAACCGTCGATGGACGCTTGTACCGCCATCATCGCCAGGTCAAATGTCAGTCGGGTGTCTTCGGCCAATTTTTTCGGTTGCCCGGCGGCACTCAACCAGATATTCCAGTCGTTACTGGTCATCCCGCTGACTTGCAACAGTGTCTGATTGGCCAGGTCAGCCGGACTTTTCAAGGCGTTTGGACCCGTCAACAACTTGGGACTGCACACTGGAAAAACTTCATCGGACATCAGCCAGTCGGCGCGTAACCCCTTCCACTCGCCGAAACCGTAACGGATGGCTGCGTCGATTCCACCCTTGCGAAAGTCGACCAGTTCTGTGGAAGCCGTGACACGCACATCAATAGTGGGAAACGCTTCCTGGAATGACGCCAACCGGGGCAACAGCCATTTAGAGGCCAATGAAACCAGGGTGCTGATGGTCAACACGCTGTTGTTGCAGGTGTCCATCAACCTTTCTGTTGAATAGCGTATTTCCTGAAAGGCAGAACGAATGCCGGGCAAGTAAGAGTGCCCCTCACTGGTCAATGCCAAGCCGTCCTTTAGTCTCAAGAACAGTCGGATACCCAGTTCATCTTCGAGTCGTCGAATCTGATGGCTGATTGCAGTTTGAGTGACGTTCAACTCTTCTGCCGCTTTGGTAAAACTCATGTGCCGGGCTGCACACTCGAACGCTCTCAAGCCATTGAGGGACGGAATTCTGGTGGCCATACGTCTTGATGATACTCATGAGATTTTGTCATAAGGTAGCAGCCAAGAAGTCCATTGCGAAATGTTTCAGCTATCGCGGATCCTAGCGTCGCCTGGCATTCGACCAAGCTGTCCAGAGCAGTGTTCACAGGCGTACTCCACGATGCTGGAACGCGACACGCCCGGTAAGCGACTCCCCCTTTATAAGGAGATAAACATGAAGCTGTACTTCGCCCCCATGACTTGCTCATTGTCCCCGCACATCGTGCTGCGCGAATTGGGTCTTGCCTTCGAGTTGATCCGTATCAACAACAAGACCAAGCAAACCGCTGACGGGCGCAACTTCCTCGACATCAATCCCAAGGGCTACGTGGCCGCCCTGTTACTGGATAACGGCGAAGTGCTGACCGAAGGGCCGGCGATCATCCAGTACCTGGCCGATCTGGTGCCGGGCAACACACTGGCACCGGCAAATGGCAGCTGGGAAAGGGTTCGCCTGCAAGAATGGCTGAACTTCATTTCGTCAGAGATTCATAGCGGTTGCGCTCCGCTGTTCAACACCGATTTCCCGGAAGCCACCAAGACTGTTTTCCGGCAAAAGCTGTTCCAGCGCTTTGAATACCTGAGCGAAGCGCTGGTCAAACGTGACTACCTGATGGGCACCTTCGGCCTGGCCGACGGCTATCTGTTCACCGTCCTCAAATGGTTGCCGTTCTTCAAGATCGACATCAAGGACTGGCCGGTATTGGCCTCGTTCATGGACCGGATCGAAGCACGCCCAAGCGTCCAGGCCGCCATTGCTGCAGAAGAGGCAACGCCGCCGGTTTAACCGCCACGGCTGATTGAGTGACGCCGTTGTTTTTAAGGCATACGCAAAACCTGTGGGAGCGGGCTTGCTCGCGAAAGCGGTGAATCAGGTAACACAGATGCTGAATGTTCTACCGTCATCGCGAGCAAGCTCGCTCCCACAATGGGTCTAGTCTGCCTGTCCTTGCGCGGTTCACCGCCAGTCAAAAGATCGCAGGCCCCGCCAGCTCCTACAGAAGTTGCATACAACACGAAACATCGGATGTACCTGGTTCCTGTAGGAGCTGCCGAAGGCTGCGATCTTTTCGGCGCACTGATTTAGTTACGCACTGATCGAAGCAGCCAACCCCATCGCAACCAATTCTTTGCGCAAGATAGCCCGTTCAAAAACAAGCATCCCGGACTGACAACAGACCTGCAGCAAATCGCTTAACTTCTGCTGACTGATAATAGGTCCCGCCAGAAAATAACTCCTGCGCTCGCTAATACTGATGACATTCAGCAGCCAGTCATCCCCTTGTACCGCCAGCCATTCAGCGATCGTTTGACGATGCAGCTGAATCAATGCCTTGGCATTCCACACCGTCATCTGCGCAAATACCTGAGGCAAACCTGTTTCCGGCTTCATCCGTTTCATGTCCGCCGCCAACGCTGCGGCAAGATCGGATTCGATCATCGACTGGCATTCGAGGAAATACAGTTCAGGCCAGTCTTCGGGCAGTTTGGCGTACCGCATCAGCGTCTCATACGCCCGGATATCCGCTTCAGTGACCTGTCGCCCTGTGAAGTTCATCGTGTTGTCGAGGATCGCGGTCGCCAGCAGGGCTGCGCTTTGTTCGCTGATTTGCGGCAATAACCCTGCCGCTTCCCAACGTTCAAACACGAGCGTCGCGGCAGCGCCGATCTGCCGGATGTCAGCGGCGCCGCTCAGTTTCTGCGTCCAGTAATGCTCGAAACCTGGATGGTGATCGATCACTTCCACTACCTGATCGAGCACCACCAGCGGATCAAAATGATCATAGTCAGAGACGTCCACCAGCACGAATTCATCGCCGGCCACGGGCAGGTAGTCGTCCAGGGTAACCGGCCAGTCGAGGACGGTTTTCGAGACACTGGCATTGGGCGCCGCGCTACTGACCGCGCGCGCCTCGACGCCTTGAAGATTGAGTAATTCGGCATAGGCAATCGCGCAGGCGTACGCGTCGATATCCAGATAGGCCGAACCTGATGTGACCACTTTCATGCAGCATTCCTTTGGCATTTGCTTCCCATGTCGAGGCAACCTCGCACACCTTGATGACGACCAGGTAACAACGACGACAGACCGTTGAGTCTTTTTTTCGATGCCCATCCCACTCTGTTCTAAAGTTGATGAACACACCCGCCCGACTTCAAGCAGTGTCCGGCCCTGACTTTGTATGGAAACCCAGGCAGGTAAAGGAGACAGTCGATGATTCTGGTCGCTCGCCCGTTGATCAGCCTTCCCTCGCAACGAAGCACCGTGCGACTTTGGGTCGGTTTGTTCGGCATCGAGAACCCGCAGGTGCCGACGTTTTTTCTGGGGGCGACGCCGGCCTCACAGGTCCCGGCCAACCCCGCGCCTGGGGAAAAGCTTTATCCAATCGACGATGGCGCAACGAATGCGGCGAAAAAACCGCTGAACCACCAGGGCGTTTTCACCTTTGCCCGGTTGGGCGCCGGTATCAATCACTGTTTGCGCATCGTTGCCAACGGTGTCGAATACAGCCTCGCGTTTGTGTCCCAACCTGATGCGGTGCCGGCCAACGGCGCGCCGTTGAATGTGCTCCTGACGTCCTGTTACTACCAGCCCAATGGCGATGACAAGGCGCTGGAGAGCGCTGTCGCGCACCTGCCCTCCGGCTACAAGCCGCACCTGAGCCTGATGGTCGGTGATCAGGTTTACCTGGATGTGCCGGTGATTCCGTCCTGGCGTTTCAGCCTGGAAGGCGTGCAAAAGCTGATCGGCCAGAAGTATTACAAGAACTGGTGTTCCGACACCCTGGGCACTGGCGGCTTGCAATCGGTGCTCCGGACCGCGCCGACCGCTTGCATCCCGGATGATCATGAGTTCTGGAACAACTATCCGCTCGATCAGTTTCAACTGCCGCCGCTGGCCTTTGTCGACAAGCAGGACTGGTCTGACACTGCGATGGATTTGTACGCCGGTTTCCAGTTGGGCGGGCCGGCGAAGACGCCGCAGGAGATTCCCGGTTTCCAGCGCATCGAGGTCGATCCGCTGATTATTTTGCTGCTCGACACCCGGACCCGACGCGATGAAACCTTCAATCGCCTGATGCCCGACGATGCCGCGATGGCCCTGCAAAAATGGGCCGATGACCTGATCCTGGCCAAGCAGAACAACGCACCCAAGGTCGGTGTGTTGTCGGCAGGCCAACCGCTGTTTACCAAGCCGCCGGGGGACTTCAGTAAAAAATACGTGGATGCCGACCTGGCCAACTATCAGCAATTTGAACTGATCGAGGTGCAACTTGAGCGGCTGGCCAGCCAGGGTATTCCGGTGGTGTTCCTGACCGGCGATGTGCACTGGAGTCGTGTGTGCGCGGCCCGCCACGGTTCGCAGCCGACGCCAATGTTGTACGAAGTGATCTGCTCACCATCGACCATGATTCCCCGTGGCTCACTGTCAAAAATCACCCTCGACACCCTGCGCGGCAAGGACTGGCCCGGTTACCCCGAAGCGCCGGAAGAAAAGGACCTGACGAACAAGTTTGGCAGTCGCAATAGCTTCGTCGTGTCCCGCACCACCCAGGACAACTATTTCCAGTGCAACGGCAATCAGATTGCCGTGTTGCAGTTCACCCGATCAGGTTTCGGCCTGGACATGAAAGTGACCTTTTTCGGAGTCAGCAACGACAGTCGACTCAAGCAACCCAAGTCCACCGCTAACTACCTCTTACGCTTTTATTGAATCGATCCGACAGGAGATCTGCCATGGCGCACGCGCGCAATTCTTCGGCAAAGGATAAAAACCCGGATTTCGTACCGTTGAAACGCACCAAGCAGGAAGGCAATGACGCCTGGGTGTTGCGGGCGATTCAGAAGCTCGACCTGAACCCGAAAGAGTGGTCGTTCATCGCACTGTTCGGTGCCATCGACATCCTCGCGTTTCGTCTCCGGGTGGCACAGTCTCACTTGCGTAATGACCTGCTGCCTTCGTATTGGTCCGAGTCTGCGTTTATCAACGTGGCACCGCGCTCGGCAGCCAAGACCACCGCCATCCATGTGCCGCTGTTCCAGCCGGAACAGGCCGCGTTCGCGACCAAACGCAACGGCGTGGTGGAACAGCCCTTGAGCCATTTTGCCGATGCCACGCACTGGGAAAACGTCTGCGTGATTGCGCTGCCGGTGCCGCAACAGACCATTCGCGAGTCGATCAATCGCTTCCAGCATTCACGCTCGCCGGTCGATAGCCTGGAGCATATTCTGCGCTGGCTCGCCTACGCCTGGGGCGCCGATCGCACGCCAAACCCGATCCATGAAGGCATCGGCATGCCCGGCGCGACGATGCTCGAAGCGGTCTACAACACCGCGCAATTCGACGTTACGCCGGGGCTGGAATCCCGGGCGGCGTGCCCGGAATACCTGTGGATCATGGCCAAGTATTGGTATCCGTATTACCAGCAACTGGGCACCCAACAGACACCTCGCGGGTTCTTCCATATCCAGCACACCTACGACATCAAGGAAACCCGCTGAGCCGTCGCCGGTTCACGTCGCGTCGAGGCGTGAACCGGCTACGGGTTTCAACTCACGCCGCGAGTTGACCGCTGGCAATCGCCGCCGACGCCGCCAGCATCGCCCGTAACAACACCGCACACCCGGCGGCCAGATCATCCGGTGCGGCGTTCTCGATTTCGTTGTGGCTGATCCCACCTTCGCACGGCACGAAAATCATCCCGGCCGGGCCGAGTTCGGCGACGAAGATTGCGTCGTGCCCTGCCCCGCTGACGATGTCCATGTGCGACATGCCCAGCCCTTGCGCGGCGCCACGGACCGCGTCGACGCAACCCTTGTCGAAGTACAGCGGCGGGAAGTCGGCGGTGGGGGTCAGTTCGTAGGTCAGGCCGTGTTTTTCGCAGGTGGTTTCGATGACTGCGCGCACTTCGGCGATCATCGAATCCAGGCGCGCCGGTTCCAGGTGCCGAAAGTCGAGGGTCATGCGCACTTCGCCGGGAATGACGTTGCGCGAGCCGGGGTAGGCTTGCAGGCAACCGACGGTGCCGCAGGCGTGGGGTTGATGGCCGAGGGCGGCGCGATTGACCGCGCCGACGATGACGGCTGCACCGACCAGGGCATCCTTGCGCAGGTGCATTGGGGTCGGGCCGGCGTGGGCTTCGACGCCGCGCAGTTTCAGGTCGAACCATTTCTGCCCGAGAGCGCCCATCACCACGCCGATGGTTTTGTGTTCGTCTTCGAGGATCGGGCCTTGCTCGATGTGCGCCTCGAAATAGGCGCCGACGGCGTGGCCGCTGACCTTGCGTGGGCCGGCGTAGCCGATGGCGTTTAGCGCATCGCCGACGCTGACGCCCTCGGCATCGACTTTGGCCAGGGTTTCTTCAAGGGTGAATTTTTCCGCGAACACGCCGGAGCCCATCATGCACGGAGGGAAACGCGAGCCTTCTTCGTTGGTCCAGACCACCACTTCCAGCGGCGCTTCGGTTTCCACGCCGAGGTCATTGAGGGTGCGCAGCACTTCGACGCCGGCCAGCACGCCGAAGCAGCCGTCGAACTTGCCGCCAGTGGGCTGGGTGTCGATGTGGCTGCCAGTCATGACCGGTGGCAGGTCGGGATTGCGGCCGGGGCGACGGGCGAAGATATTGCCGATGCCGTCGACAGTGACGGTGCAGCCGGCCTCTTCGCACCAGTTGACGAAAATGTCCCGGGCCTGGCGGTCGAGGTCGGTCAGGGCCAGGCGACAGACCCCGCCCTTGACCGTGGCGCCGAGTTTGGCCAGTTCCATGAGCGACTGCCACAGGCGATCGCGGTTGATGTGCTGATGGGTGGATTGCAGAACGTCTACGGCAGCGTTCATGGGGATCTCCTCAGGCTGTTCTTATGAGTTTCTTCAAGCAAATTTTTGGTGTATTTGAGGCCGCCTTCGCGGGCAAGCCTCGCGCCTACAAGGGACTGCACAAACCTGTAGGAGCAGAGCTTGCTCGCGAAGAGGCCAGCGCTCACACCGGAGATTTCGCGACGGACGGGCTCGGGCGCATCGAGCACAACCCGTAATAAATCACCCCGCCCAGCGCCGAGCCGGTAAACCAGCCATAGCTGTAGAACCAGCTGAATGCATCGCTGCCCAGCGACAGCAACGTCAGCACCACCGGCACGCCAAACGCGATAAACCCGTACCAGTTCCAGGCCGGGTACACGTCATCGCGGTATAGGCCAGCCAGGTCCAGTTGCTGTTTCTTGATCAGGAAATAGTCCACCACCATGATCCCGGCAATCGGCCCGAGCAGGCTTGAATAGCCGAGCAACCAGTTGGAATAGACGGTTTCCAGGCTCACGTCAGAGACGATCAAACCGAGTTTTTTCAGCAGTTCATGCCCCATCAGTAGCAACCCGACCAGCCCGGTCAGCAACACGGCTTTGGTGCGATTGATGTGTTTCGGGGCGATGTTCTGGAAGTCGTTGGTTGGCGAAACGATGTTCGCAGCGGTGTTAGTCGAAAGTGTGGCGATGATGATCAGCGCCATGGCCACGGCGACCCAGACCGGGCTCTGGATATGGCCGATCAACGTGACCGGATCAGAGACGGTCACGCCCACCAGTTTCACCGACGCGGCGGTCATCACCACGCCGAGGGAGGCGAACAGGAACATGGTCAGCGGCAGGCCAATGATCTGCCCGACAATCTGGTCCTTCTGGCTTTTCGCGTAGCGGCTGAAGTCGGGGATGTTCAGCGACAACGTCGCCCAGAACCCGACCATCGCGGTCAGCCCGGCGGCGAAGTAACTGACCACGCTCGCCCCTTCCGGACGCTTGGCCGGGATCGCCAGCAACTCGGTCATCGACACATTCGGCATCGCCCACACCAACAGCCCGACGCCCACCGCCACCAACAGCGGCGCGGACAGGGTTTCCAGCCATTTGATCGATTCGGCACCGCGGATCACCACCCACAGGTTCAGCGCCCAGAAGATCATGAAGCCGATGACTTCACCGGTACCGCCGAGGGATTTCCAGCCCTCGAACACTGAACCGAGAAACAGGTGAATCGCCAAGCCGCCGAACATGGTCTGGATGCCGAACCAGCCGCACGCCACCAGCGCCCGGATCAGGCACGGCACGTTGGAACCGAGGATGCCAAAGGACGAACGCAGCAGCACCGGGAACGGAATGCCGTACTTGGTGCCGGCGAACGCGTTGAGGGTCAGCGGGATCAGCACGATGATGTTGGCAAACAGAATCGCCAGCAGCGCTTCGCCGACCGTCAGGCCGAAGTACGCGGTGAGCACGCCGCCGAGGGTGTAGGTGGGCACGCAGATCGACATGCCGATCCACAGCGCGGTGATGTGCCATTTGTTCCAGGTTCGTTCGTGCACCTTGGTCGGTGCCATGTCGTGGTTGTAACGGGGACTGTCGAGGACGTCGGTGCCGGCTTCGAGCTCAAACAAGCCGTCGCGCTCGGTCACTTGCGATCTGATCTGTTGCATGGCCACTCCACTGTTCTTTGAATTATTTTTGCTCATCAGGGGCTGGTGCCTGGGGGCGCGAGCCGACGATGGCCGGAGGAACTGACAACTTTTACGGACCGGCCAAGGTGTCAGCGGCGGCATCAATAAACGTGCCGGGGTCCCCGCTGGTGCATCGCGCCGCGCCATAAAAACTTTATAACCAACTGATGTTAATCAGTTTTATTCATTCAACTTTCGAGTCCCCGGTTACTTGCCTCATCACTCAGGCCGAATGTGCAGCAAGTTGTCGGAACAGTCAGGACTCAATCTGGTGCATGGATCTTTTTTTCAAAGTTGCGCATCAACCATAGACCATCCTCAAGCGGCTGATTTCACATAAGAAATCTGGTCTTTTTTTCGATCCTGTCAAGTGCGTCAAAATGGTGATTGGCCTCACCATTTTGGTGATTTGTGTTTTTTATCGTTATTTTATCAACAAGTTATTATAGGTATAAGCTTATAAAAAATAATCTTGCTCATTCGATCAACACCAGCTAGCGTCTATTCTTGACAGCGCTGACAGGAATACACCTGTTTGCATCAGCTTCATATAAAACATTTAGAACCGGCATAAGTCGGTCATGCCTGCGAGGAACTCGGAATGTCTCTGTTGATCCGTGGCGCCACCGTTATTACCCACGATGAAAGTTACCGCGCCGATGTGTATTGCGCCGACGGCGTGATCAAAGCCATTGGTGAAAACCTGGATATTCCCGCCGGTGCCGAAGTGCTCGACGGCAGCGGCCAATACCTGATGCCCGGCGGCATCGACCCTCACACCCACATGCAACTGCCCTTCATGGGCACCGTGGCCAGTGAAGACTTTTTCAGTGGTACGGCGGCCGGTCTGGCCGGTGGCACCACGTCGATCATCGACTTCGTGATTCCCAACCCGCAGCAGTCGTTGATGGAAGCGTTTCATCAGTGGCGTGGCTGGGCCGAGAAGTCGGCGTCGGACTACGGTTTCCATGTCGCGATCACTTGGTGGAGCGAGCAGGTACGTGAGGAAATGGCCGAGCTGGTCAGCCATCACGGCATCAACAGCTTCAAGCATTTCATGGCCTACAAGAACGCGATCATGGCCGCCGACGACACCCTGGTGGCGAGTTTCGAGCGCTGCCTGGAACTCGGCGCGGTGCCGACCGTGCATGCGGAAAACGGTGAGCTGGTGTATCACCTGCAACGCAAGTTGATGGCCCAAGGCATTACCGGCCCGGAAGCGCATCCGCTGTCGCGCCCCTCGCAAGTGGAAGGCGAAGCCGCGAGCCGGGCGATCCGCATTGCCGAGACCATTGGCACGCCGCTGTACTTGGTCCACGTTTCGACCAAGGAAGCCCTCGACGAAATCACCTACGCCCGCAGCAAGGGCCAACAGGTCTACGGCGAAGTCCTCGCCGGGCATCTGCTGCTGGATGACAGCGTCTACCGACACCCCGACTGGCAGACCGCCGCCGGTTACGTGATGAGCCCACCCTTCCGCCCGCGCGGCCATCAGGAAGCGCTTTGGCATGGCCTGCAATCCGGCAACCTGCACACCACCGCTACCGATCACTGCTGCTTCTGCGCCGAGCAAAAAGCCGCGGGCAAGGACGACTTCAGCAAAATCCCGAATGGCACCGCCGGCATCGAAGACCGCATGGCCGTGCTTTGGGATGAAGGGGTTAACAGCGGTCGCTTGTCGATGCAGCACTTTGTGGCGCTGACCTCCACCAACACCGCGAAGATCTTCAACCTCTACCCACGCAAAGGCGCGATCCGCGTCGGCGCCGATGCTGATCTGGTGCTGTGGGACCCGGAAGGTACGCGGACCATCTCCGCCAAGACCCACCATCAGCAGGTGGATTTCAACATCTTCGAAGGCAAGACCGTGCGCGGCGTGCCCAGCCATACCGTCAGCCAGGGCCGCGTGGTTTGGGCCGATGGCGACTTGCGCGCCGAGCGTGGGGCCGGGCGGTATATCGAACGGCCGGCGTATCCGGCGGTGTTTGATTTGCTGAGCAAACGGGCGGAGTTGAATAAGCCGGTTGCGGTGAAACGCTGAGATAGAGGCCTTCGGCCTTCGCGAGCAGGCTCGCTCCCACATTTGGAATGCATACCCCTGTAGGAGCTGCCGAAGGCTGCGATCTTTTGATCTTGATCTTAAAAACAAAATCAAAAGATCGCAGCCTTCGGCAGCTCCTACAAAGGATCGCGCAGCACCCAACCAATGCCCATCAGAGGCAGCACCTCAATAACCGTGAGGCCAACACCGTGATCAAGACCCTGAACCACCTCCCGCATCCCTACGAGAATGCGGCCGCCCTCGCCGGCCATTTCACCGATCTGGCGCCGCCGCTCAATGACCGCCAGGCGCATCTGGAAGCCTCGCGCTGTCTGTATTGCTACGATGCGCCGTGCGTGAACGCCTGTCCGAGCGAGATCGATATTCCGTCGTTCATCCGCAATATCCATCAGGAAAACGTCCAGGGCGCGGCGCAGAAAATCCTCTCGGCGAACATCCTCGGCGGCAGTTGCGCGCGGGTGTGTCCGACGGAAATCCTGTGCCAGCAAGCCTGTGTGCGCAACAACGATCACGAGTGCGCGCCGGTGCTGATCGGCCTGCTGCAACGCTACGCCGTGGACAACGCGCATTTCAGCGAGCACCCGTTCCAGCGCGCCGCCACCACTGGCAAGCGCATCGCGGTGGTCGGTGCGGGTCCGGCGGGTTTGTCCTGCGCCCATCGCAGTGCGATGCACGGGCATGACGTGGTGATTTTCGAGGCCAAGGAAAAGGCTGGCGGCCTCAATGAATACGGGATCGCCAAGTACAAACTGGTGGACGATTACGCGCAAAAGGAACTGGATTTCCTGCTGCAGATTGGTGGCATCGAAATCCGTCACGCACAGAAACTCGGCGAGAACCTGACCCTGAGCGAACTGCACCAGCAGTTCGACGCGGTGTTCCTCGGCCTTGGACTGGCCGCCAGCAAACAACTGGGTCTGGACCATGAAGATGCACCGGGTCTGCTGGCCGCCACCGACTACATCCGCGAACTGCGCCAGGCCGATGACCTGACGCAACTGCCGCTGGCCGACCGTTGCATCGTCCTCGGCGCCGGCAATACCGCGATCGACATGGCGGTGCAAATGGCCCGGCTCGGTGCTCGCGATGTAAATCTGGTGTATCGCCGTGGTGTCGAGGACATGGGCGCCACCGGTCATGAACAGGACATCGCCAAGGCCAATCAGGTGCGCCTGCTGACTTGGGCACAACCGGAACAGGTGCTGCTCGACGATCAAGGCAACGTGCGCGGCATGCGTTTCGCCCGCACAACCATGGTCGAAGGTCGTCTGCAAACCACCGGGCAAACCTTCGAACTGGCCGCCGATGCGATCTTCAAAGCCATCGGCCAGGCGTTCGACGGCAGCGCCCTCGCCGACCCGTTGGCGCGGGAACTCAAGCGTCAGGGTGATCGAATCCAGGTCGACGATAACCTGCGCACCAGCATCCCCGGCGTGTATGCCGGCGGCGACTGTACCAGCCTCGATCAGGACCTCACCGTGCAAGCGGTGCAACACGGCAAACGCGCGGCGGAAGCGATCAACGCCCAACTCATGCTCAACGTGGAGGCTGCGTAAATGGCCGATCTCTCGATTGTCTTCGCCGGCATCAAAGCCCCCAATCCGTTCTGGCTGGCGTCCGCGCCACCGACCGACAAAGCCTACAACGTGGTCCGCGCCTTCGAGGCTGGCTGGGGCGGCGTGGTCTGGAAAACCCTGGGTGAAGACCCGGCGGCGGTCAACGTCTCGTCGCGCTACTCGGCGCACTTTGGCGCGAACCGCGAAGTGATGGGCATCAACAACATCGAGTTGATTACCGACCGCTCGCTGGAGATCAATCTGCGGGAAATCACCCAGGTCAAAAAGGACTGGCCGGACCGTGCGTTGATCGTGTCGCTGATGGTGCCGTGTGTCGAAGAGTCGTGGAAATTCATCCTGCCACTGGTGGAGGCCACTGGCGCCGACGGTATCGAGCTGAACTTCGGCTGCCCCCACGGCATGCCGGAACGCGGCATGGGCGCGGCGGTTGGCCAAGTGCCGGAATACGTCGAACAGGTCACCCGTTGGTGCAAGACCTATTGCTCGCTGCCGGTAATCGTCAAGCTCACGCCGAACATCACTGACATCCGCGTCGCCGCCCGTGCGGCCCACCGTGGCGGCGCAGATGCGGTGTCGCTGATCAACACGATCAACTCGATCACCAGCGTCAACCTGGAACAAATGGTCGCCATCCCCACCGTCGGCCACCAAAGCACCCACGGCGGTTATTGCGGCTCGGCGGTGAAGCCGATTGCGCTGAACATGGTCGCCGAAATCGCCCGCGACCCGCAGACTCAAGGACTGCCGATCTGCGGGATTGGCGGCATCGGCAGTTGGCGCGATGCGGCGGAATTCATCGCGTTGGGCAGCGGCGCGGTGCAGGTGTGCACGGCGGCGATGCTGCATGGGTTCCGGATTGTCGATGAGATGAAGGACGGTTTATCGCGCTGGATGGACAGTCAGGGCTACGCCAGCATTTCGGAATTTTCCGGGCGGGCGGTGGGTAATACGACGGATTGGAAGTATCTGGATATCAACTATCAGGTGATCGCGAAGATTGATCAGGAAGCCTGTATTGGCTGTGGGCGTTGCCATATTGCGTGCGAGGACACGTCGCACCAGGCTGTGGCCAGCATCAAGCAAGCGGACGGGACGCATAAATACGAAGTGATTGATGATGAGTGTGTGGGGTGCAATTTGTGCCAGATCACCTGCCCGGTGGAGGATTGCATCGAGATGGTGCCGATGGATACCGGCAAGCCGTTTCTGGATTGGAATCATGATCCGCGCAATCCCTACCACGTTGCCGTCTGATCGTTGAAGATCAAGAGATCGCAGCCTCGTTTCACTCGACAGCTCCTACAGGGCAACGCATTTCTCTGTAGGAGCTGTCGAGTGAAACGAGGCTGCGATCTTTTGACCTAAGGCTCCAACCCAATCCCGCGCAATATCACGCTCGTCACCGTCTGCACCGCCCGCTCGAACTGCATGTCCGACAACGGCTGATGGTCATTCAAAATATTCACCTGATGATCAAAGTCCGCGTAATGCTGGGTCGAGGCCCAGATCATGTACAGCAGTGCCGAAGGCTCCACCGGCAGGATCCGTTTGTCCTCCACCCACTGGCGAATTTTCGCTTCCTTCATCTTGGCCCAGTCGTACAGGCTGGCATCCAGCGCTTCGCCCAGCGTCGGCGCGCCGTGGATGATTTCGTTGGCCCAGACTTTCGAACCGTACGGCCGGCTGCGGGAATGGTTCATCTTGGCGCGGATGTAGCTGCTGAGCACCACTCGCGGGTCGTCGAACATTTCGAAGCACAAGGCGTCCTGCTTCCAGACTTCCAGCAGGTCGAACAACACCGCACTGTACAGCTCGCCCTTGGTGCTGAAGTAGTAATGCAGATTGGAGCGCGGCAGTTGCACTTCGGCGGCGATGTCCGCCATTGCGGTGCTGCCGAAGCCTTTTTCGGCGAAGACCTTTTCGGCCCCGAGCAGGATTTTTTCGACGTTACTGCGACGAATCTCGATCTTGTGATTGCCCATGAGGGCTCCCTGACAACAGCGTTGTCCAAGACTAGCATCCGCTCTGGGTCGCGGCGACAGACCTTTTTCACTTCCCCGGGGAAAACCGATTGGGTAGCATCCGCCGCACTTTTACGCCGCAATGGATCACCCACCGTGAACATTCGACCTCGCGTCGCCGCCGACGATGCCGCCCTCGCCGCCCTGTGGGAACGCTCGGTGCGCGCCACCCACGATTTCCTGAGCGAAGACGACATCCGCTTCTTCTATCCGCTGGTACGCGACGCCTACCTGCCAGCGCTGACGGTGTGGGTCGGCGACAACCCGGATGGCACGCCCGCCGGCTTCATCGCCACCGGCAACAGCAACGTGGAAATGCTGTTTATCGAACCGGCCTATCGCGGTCAGGGCATCGGTCGGCAGTTGCTCGACCACGTCAAAGCCCTGCACGAAACCCTGAGCGTCGACGTCAACGAACAAAATCCTCAGGCCCACGGCTTCTATCTGCACTATGGTTTTGAACAGACCGGCCGCTCGCCAACCGATGGCGAAGGCCGGCCGTTCCCTATCATTCACCTGAGATTGCGCGCGGCGTAAACATTCCCCGGCGCGTACCGTTCATGCTTAAGTAACGCCCATTAAACTGCCCAGAAGGAAACTGACCATGTTGCTGAAAAAAGCCCTGACCACCGCCGCCCTGCTCGGCTCGCTGCTCGCCGCTTCTTCGGTGTTTGCCCATGCGCATCTGAAAAGCCAGACCCCGGCCGCCGACAGTACCGTGAGCGCACCCGCAGAACTGCGCCTGGTGTTTTCCGAAGGCGTTGAAGCGACGTTCACCAAAGTCACGATCAAAAAGGACGGTGTCGATGTGCCGGTGAAAAACCTGGCCACCGAAGGCAGCGACAAGAAAACCCTGGTCGTTACTCCAGCCGTACCGCTGGCCGCCGGCGCCTATAAAGTCGAATGGCACGCGGTGTCGGTCGATACCCACAAAAGCGAAGGCGCCTACAGCTTTAAGGTTGGCCAGTAATTCATGACCGACGCGCTGGTGCTGTGCCGCTTCCTGCATTTTGTGGTGGTGTTGATGCTGTTTGGGACCTGGGTGTTCAGGCCCCTGCTGTTGAAGGCTGACGCCGAACATTTGGATCGGCGCTTGGCGCGTTTGGGGCTTTGGCTGACCGCCGTGGCATTGATCAGCGGCGTCACTTGGCTGCTGCTGATCACCGCGAGCATGGCCGGGGCCTGGGACGCGGCTTTCGATCCATCGACCCTGGGTTTGGTGCTGCGCAATACGTTTTTCGGCCAAGTCTGGACTTGGCATCTGCTGCTCAACGCCGTACTGCTGGGGTTGCTGCTGACGCCGTTGCGCACCAACGTGCCGCTGAAACTGATCGTGAGTGGCCTGCTGCTCGCGACCCTGGCGCCGGTCGGTCATGGCGCGATGCTCGACGGACTCAGCGGCCAGTTGCTGATCCTCAACCAGATCATCCACCTGACCTGCGTCGGCGCCTGGCTCGGCGGCTTGATGCTGTTGGTGATGATCCTGCGCCACCCGTCCGGCCATTCGCTGAGCACGATCCTGCGGCGCTTCAGCGGCGTGGGTTATGGCTTGGTCGCGGGGTTGGTGATCACCGGTCTGATCAATGTCCGCGTGCTCACCGGCGCATTCTGGCCGACGCCGTTGCTGTCCGGGTTTGCCTTGATTCTGTTGATCAAGGTCGTGCTGGTGGCGGCGATGTTGGGGCTGGCGCTGTTCAATCGGTTGCGGATCAAGGACTGCGAACAGCGGGTTGGCATGCTCAAGACCAGCGTGATCCTCGAATGGCTGTTGGGGATGGGCGCAGTGGCGGCGGTTTCGCTGCTGGGCACCATGCCGCCAATGATCGCCAGCTGAAACACAGATCCCCTGTGGGAGCGGGCTTGCTCGCGAAGGCGGTGTGTCAGGCGACATTGATGTTGAATGTACCGCCGCCTTCGCGAGCAAGCCCGCTCCCACATTTTAGTTTTGTGTGGTGTCAGGGTTATCGCTGTGTCCTTCCCCAGCCGTATCAATACTCACCACCACCGACATCCCCGGCCGTAACCGCTCACTCTGTTCCTGCCCCTCATCCACGGTAATCCGCACCGGCACGCGCTGGGCGATTTTGACGAAGTTGCCGGTGGCGTTGTCCGCCTGCAACAGGCTGAACTCGGAACCAGTAGCCGGTGATATCCGCTGCACCCGCCCCTTGAATTTACGATGGTCGAGGGAGTCGACGGTGAAGCTCACCGGTTGGCCGACCCGCACGTCGTCCATCTGGGTTTCCTTCATGTTGGCGATCACCCACAACTGGTTCGGCACCAGCGCCATCAACTGCGCGCCAGAGTTGACGTAGGCGCCCAGGCGCACGCCGATCTGCCCGAGTTGGCCGTCACGCGGGGCCACGACGCGGGTGTTGGACAGGTCGATGCGCGCCAGTTGCACCGCCGCTTCGGCGCTGGCCACCGCCGCTTCCAGCGAACCGCGATTGACGATCACGGTTTGCAGGTCCTGCCGGGCGATTTCCAGATTGGCCTGGGCCTGGGCCACGGCGGCGATGGTCTGGGCATTGGCGGCCAGGGTCACGTCCAGCTCCCGTTTGGACACCGAGCCATCGTTGATCAGTTCTTTGTTGCGCCGTAGATCAGCCTCGCTTTTGCGCGATTGAGCCTGGGCGTCGGCGACCGCTGCCTGACGCAACTTGATCGTCGCTTCGGCGCTGTTGCGTTGCTGCACCACGTTGGCCAGCGCGGCTTTCTGCACCGCCAGTTGCGCGAGGGATTGATCGAGGTGTTGCTTGTAGATGCGGTCATCGAGGCGCACCAGCAAGTCGCCAGCCTTCACAAACTGGAAGTCCGTGACCGGCACTTCGTACACGTAGCCGCTGAGTTGCGGGCCGATGATCGTCACCTGACCGCGCACCAGGGCGTTTTCCGTGGTTTCCACCGCGCTGCTGAACGGCGGCAGTTGCCAGGCGTACAACACGATCAGCACGCCGACGATGGCAATCGCCGCAAAGCCCAATGACGAGATGACCCGCACCCGCAACGAGCGCGGTTCGGTGTCCGGCGTGGACGGAGGCGCCACGCCTTCGGGGGTGGCGGCGATAGCGTTGGTGGTCGTGGTGGTCGGTTCGGTCATGAAGAAGTGGCACCGCTGGGTTGAACGGAGGGAGTGGCAGGCGCTGGGACGACGTTTTGGGTGGTGCTCATCAGCCACAGGGCGCGAATGGAAATCCAGATCATGGTCAGCACCGCAATCACGGCGATCAGCATGAACACATCGTTATAGGCCAGCACATTGGCTTCACGCGTGGCCGCCGTCGCCAGACTGCGAATGCCTTGCAGGTTGCGCAGGCTCGGGTCGGCGATCAGCGAGCCCACCGCGTTGCCGCCGCTCTGCACCCGGGCGGCGACGCGCGGATCCATCATAGTCAGGTGTTCGACGATGTTGCTGGAATGGAATTTCTCGCGAACGATCTGGAACGTGCCCAGTAACGCCGCGCCGATCAAGCCGCCGAGGTTCTGGCAGATCCCGAACAGCACCGAAAAACTCACCAGATTGCGCGGGTTGGTCAACACCCGGCGCGTGCCGAGGACCATGGTCGGGCCGAGGAAAAACGTGCCGCCGAAGGCCAGCAAGAACTGGCTGAAATACATGTTTTCCGGGCGGGTCAGGTTGTTCGAATAACTGTCGATCACCGAGCCGACCGCCATCAGCGCCAGTGACACGATCAGTGGCATAAACAAGTGTTTGGGATCGATGGTCAGAGCGCTGGTGGCCAGACCCGCGATGCTGCCGAGCAACATCACCACGTACAGGCTGTGCAACTGCTGACTACTCATGTTCAGCATCTGCATGAAACCGACCGCGCCGGTGGACTGCTCGGACAACACCATGCGAATCAGGATCACCGCCAGGGCCAGGCGAATCATCACGCCGCTGCCGAGCCAACGGGTCATCAGCATCGGGTTGCTGCGGTTATGTTCGATGGCCAAACCGGCGAGAATCAGCACGATGGACGCCGCCGATGCCACGCCGATCCACGGCGCTTCCAGCCACCAGTCGATGCGTCCCAGGGACAGCACGGCGCACAGCAAGGCCACACCCGTGGCGAGGATAGCGAAGGTCAGGAAGTCGAGTTTTTCGAAGGTCTTGAAGCGGTCGCCCGGCGGCAACTTGAGCAGGAACACGCAACCCAGGGTCAGCAGCGCCATGCCCAATTCGAACAGGTACAAGCCGCGCCATTCAGCAATCTGCATCAGGTCTTCGGAGAACAACCGCGCCAGTGGCAGCGCCAGTTGCGACGTCCCCAGGCCCAGCACCAACGCCTTCATCCGCCATTTCGCCGGGAACGCCTGGATCATGTAATACAGGCCCAGGGAACTCAGCGCCGCACCGACCATGCCATGGGCCGCGCGCACGGCGATGGCCGAGCTCAAATCGTTGACGAACAAGTGGCCGAAGGTCACCAGCGCATAGAGCACCAGGAACACTTCGGTGAACGCGCGCAAGCCGAACTGCTGGCGAAACTTCACCAGCAGCAGGTTCATCGAGACGTTGGTCATCACGTAGGCGGCCGGCAGCCAGGCCATCTCGGCGGTGGTCGCGCCGAGCGCACCTTGCAGGTAAGGCAGGTTGGCGATCACCAGCGAATTGCCGAGGCCACCGGTCAACGCCACCAGCAAACCCACCAGCGCATACGCCAGGCGTTTGGGCGTGGAGTGATCGGGCGTCGAGGGAGAACCGGGCAAACTGGGCCGCTCGTGAGGCTGCCAGTCGCGCGGGGCGTAGTGATCCATTCAAGGGCCTTGTTCTGGGGACCGTGCCAGTTTGCCGGAAAATCACCGTCAACACACAAATCCCTGTGGGAGCGGGCTCGCTCGCGAAAGCGGAGTGTCAGGCGACATTGATGTTGGATGTGACGGCCTCTTCGCGAGCAAGCCCGCTCCCACAAGGGTTTGGGTTTAAGCCCTGATGTCATCGTACAACTTGTGATTGACATTCCCGCAAAGCCTTGCAAATAATCGCCGCCACGTTGTACGACGACGTATAACGAAAATAAAAACAACAAGAAACAGAAGGGAGCGTCACTGTGAGCAAACTCGTCCGCCATTCCTCCGTCTGCACCCCTCGCCCGACTTTCGTCCGCCGCCACACGTTGAGCCTGATCGGTTGCAGCAGCCTGGCACTCGCGTTACCCATGAGCAGCCACGCCGAAGGTTTCGTCGATGACGCCAGCGCCACGCTGAACCTGCGCAATGCCTACTTCAATCGCAACTACACCAACCCGGCCTACCCCCAGGGCAAGGCGGAAGAGTGGACGCAAAGCTTCATCCTCGACGCCAAGTCCGGCTTCACCCAAGGCACGTTCGGGTTCGGTGTGGATGTGCTGGGGCTGTATTCGAAAAAGCTCGATGGCGGTAAAGGCACCGGCGGCACGCAACTGTTGCCGCTGGATCACGACGGTCGTCCGGCAGACAATTTCGGTCGCACCAACGTCGCGTTCAAGGCCAAGGTCTCGAAGACAGAATTGAAGGTCGGTGAATGGATGCCGGTGCTGCCAATCCTGCGCTCGGACGACGGCCGTTCCCTGCCGCAAACCTTCCGTGGCGGCCAGGTCACTTCCAGCGAAATCGATGGCCTGAAGCTCTACGGCGGCCAGTTCCGCGCCAACAGCCCGCGCAACGATTCGAGCATGGACGACATGTCGATGAACGGCAAAGCGGCGTTCACCTCGGACCGTTTCAACTTCGGCGGCGGTGAATACACCTTCAATGAAAAGCGCACGTTGGTCGGTGTCTGGTACTCGGAACTCAGCGACATTTACCAGCAAGAATATTTCAACCTGAGCCACAGCCAACCCATCGGCGACTGGACCCTGGGCGCCAACCTCGGGTTCTTCACCGGCAAGGAAGACGGCAGCGCCCTGGCCGGCGATCTGGACAACAAAACCACCTTCGCCATGCTCTCGGCCAAATACGGCGGTAGCACCTTCTATGTCGGCCTGCAAAAACTCACCGGCGACAGCGCCTGGATGCGCGTCAATGGCACCAGCGGCGGGACCCTGGCCAACGACAGCTACAACTCCAGCTACGACAATGCCAAGGAAAAATCCTGGCAACTGCGCCACGACTACAACTTCGTCGCCCTCGGCATCCCCGGTCTGACCATGATGAACCGCTACATCAGCGGCGATAACGTGCACACCGGGGCGATCACCGACGGCAAGGAATGGGGCCGCGAGAGCGAACTGGCGTATACCGTGCAGAGCGGCGCGCTGAAGAACCTCAACGTGAAATGGCGCAATGCGAGCATTCGCAAGGACTTCAGCACCAACGAGTTCGATGAGAACCGGATCTTTATCAGCTATCCGATTTCGTTGTTGTAAGACAGGGATCGCTTCAAGACTGAAACCCTATTCGCGCGACAACTCACTTTCTGTAGCAGCTGGCGAAGCCTGCGTTCGGCTGCGAAGCAGTCGCAAAACCTGCGAACGCGGTTCTTCTGATACACCGTGCCGCATGGGTTCACGACTGCTCCGCAGCCGAACGCAGGCTTCGCCAGCTGCTACATCGATCGTGGGGCAGATAGACCCTCCGTCAATTTGAACCACCCACGCGTTGACAAGCACCGGAAAGCCTAACGATACTTCGCCCAAGTCATACGACAACTTACAACAACTGCAATGACTCTGTATTCAGGAACCGCCATGACCACGACTTCCCCTGCCCCTTTCAATCGCCTGCTGCTGACCGGCGCCGCCGGTGGCCTCGGCAAAGTGTTGCGCGAAACCCTGCGCCCCTATGCCAATGTGATTCGCCTGTCGGACATCGCCGACATCGCCCCGGCCCTCGATGACCGCGAAGAAGTCGTGACCTGCGACCTCGCCGACAAGCAGGCCGTGCATCAATTGGTCGAAGGCGTGGACGCGATCCTGCACTTCGGTGGCGTCTCCACCGAGCACTCTTTCGAAGACATTCTCGGTGCCAACATCTGCGGCGTGTTCCACATCTATGAAGCAGCGCGCCGCCATGGCGTGAAGCGGGTGATCTTCGCCAGCTCCAACCACGTCATCGGTTTCTACAAACAGGACGAAGTGATCGACGCCCACTCCCCTCGCCGCCCGGACAGCTACTACGGCTTGTCCAAGTGCTACGGCGAAGACATGGCCAGTTTTTACTTCGATCGCTATGGCATCGAGACCGTCAGCATCCGCATCGGATCCTCGTTCCCGGAGCCGCTGAACCGCCGCATGATGAGCACCTGGCTGAGCTTCGGCGACCTGACTCAATTGCTCGAACGCGCGCTGTACGCGCCGAACGTCGGCCACACCGTGGTCTACGGCGCGTCCGACAACCAGAACGTCTGGTGGGACAACCGCTACGCGGCGGGCCTGGGTTATGTGCCACGGGACACTTCCGAAGTATTCCGCGAAAAAATCGAAGCGCAACCGATGCCCGCCGCGGATGACCCGGCGATGGTTTATCAGGGTGGCGCCTTCGTGGCGTCCGGTCCGTTCGGCGATTGAGTCAACGTCCAAAGGAATGAGCTGCCATGCAAGCCGAATTGATTGTCGATGCCCGTAACGCGGTCGGTGAAAGTCCGGTCTGGGTCCCCGAGGAAAACGCCCTGTACTGGGTCGATATTCCCGCCGGGGGCTTGCAGCGCTGGAGTGCCGCCACCGGTCACGTGGATGCCTGGACCACCCCGGAGATGCTCGCGTGCATCACCCGTCACCGCGACGGCGGCTGGGTTGCCGGGATGGAAAGCGGATTCTTTCATCTGCGCCCGCACAACGACGGCAGCCTCGACAGCGAACTGCTGGCCCACGTCGATCACGCCCGTCCCGACATGCGCCTGAACGACGGGCGCTGCGATCGCCAGGGGCGTTTCTGGGCCGGCAGCATGGTGCTGAACATGGGCGCCAACGCCGCCGATGGCACGTTGTATCGCTACAGTCATGGCCAGCAGGGTCCGCTTGAGCCACGCCTGACGGGCTTCATCGTGCCCAATGGCCTGGGTTTCAGCCCGGATGGCCGGACCATGTATTTGTCCGACTCCCATCCCCTGGCCCAGCAGATATGGGCTTTCGATTACGACATCGACAGCGGCACGCCGAGCAATCGGCGGTTGTTCGTCGACATGAATCACTTCGAAGGCCGGCCCGATGGCGCCGCCGTGGATGCCGAAGGCTGTTACTGGATCTGCGCCAACGACGCCGGGAGGATTCACCGCTTTACCCCGGATGGCCGCCTCGACCGTTCCCTCGCCGTGCCGGTGAAGAAGCCAACCATGTGCGCCTTTGGTGGCAGTCGGCTGGACACCTTGTTTGTAACCTCGATCCGCCCCGGTGATGACCATGACGAACAGTCACTGGCCGGCGGCGTGTTCGCCCTCAACCCCGGTGTGAAAGGTTTGCCGGAACCATTGTTCAACGACTCGCTTTAACCCGCTCCTGCTGCATTGCTGTGCCTTGAATACAAAAATAACAAAATTGGAGAGACACCTCATGGACTTCAAACGCACCTTGCTCGCCGCTGCACTCCCCCTGGCTTTCACCCTCAGCAGTGCCGCCCACGCACTGGAAATCAAATTCGCCGACATCCACCCCACCGGATACCCGACCGTGGTGGCCGAGGAGCAACTCGGCAAAACCCTGGTCGCTGACAGCGACGGCAAACTGACCTTCAAGATGTTCGCCGGAGGGGTACTCGGCTCCGAAAAAGAAGTGGTCGAACAAGCGCAAGTCGGCGCGATCCAGATGGCCCGGGTCAGCCTCGGGATTGTCGGGCCAGTGGTGCCGGACGTGAACGTGTTCAACATGCCATTCGTGTTCCGCGACCAGGCACACATGCGCAAAGTGATCGACGGTGAGATCGGCGACGAAATCCTCGGCAAGATCACCAACTCCGAATTCAATCTGGTCGCACTCGCCTGGATGGATGGCGGCACACGCAACCTTTACACCAAAAAACCCGTGCGCAATCTTGAAGACCTCAAGGGCATGAAGATCCGCGTGCAGGGCAACCCGATGTTCATCGAAACCATCAACGCCATGGGCGGCAACGGCATTGCGATGGACACCGGCGAGATCTTCAGCGCCTTGCAAACCGGGGTGATCGACGGCGCGGAGAACAACCCGCCGACGATGCTCGAACACAACCACTACCAGAACGCCAAGTTCTACAGCCTGACCGGGCACCTGATTCTGCCTGAGCCGATCGTGATGTCGAAAATCACCTGGGACAAGCTCACGCCTGAACAGCAAGTGCTGGTGAAAAAAACCGCCAAAGCCGCACAAGCCCAGGAACGCATCTTGTGGGACGCGAAATCCACCAGTAGCGAAGAAAAACTCAAGGCCGCAGGCGTCGAGTTCATCACCGTCGACAAAAAACCTTTCTATGAGGCCACTGCCTCGATTCGCGAGAAGTACGGCGCGCCTTACGCCGATCTGATCAAGCGCATCGAAGCCGTTCAGTAACCCTCCCTGCATTTATGAAAGGCCCGGCGCCGCTGACGTGGGTATACGTCCGCGCGCGCCCGGTTACGGTGGAACCCGATGAAGAATCTGCTGCTGCGCATCAATGACACGCTTTACATGACCTGCATCTGGGTCGCCGGACTCTCCGTCCTGGCCATTGCCTTGATAATTCCATGGGGCGTTTTCGCCCGCTACGTACTTGGCACCGGCTCCAGTTGGCCGGAACCCACCTCGATCCTGCTGATGATGGTCTTCACCTTCATCGGTGCTGCGGCCAGTTATCGCGCCGGCGCACACATGGCGGTGGCCATGCTCACTGATCGCATGGCGCCCGAGCTGCGCAGGGCCATGAGTATTTTTTCCCAGTTATTGATGGCGACCATTTGCCTGTTCATGGCGATCTGGGGCACCAAGCTGTGCCTGTCCACCTGGAACCAGTTCATGAGCGCCCTGCCCACTTTGCGCGTCGGCATTACCTACATGCCGATCCCGATCGGCGGTGTGCTGACCCTAGTGTTTGTGCTGGAAAAACTCCTGCTCGGCGACCAGAGCAACCGGCGGGTCGTGCGTTTCGACCTGGTTGAAGAAAGTGAAGGGGCTGCCTGAATGGACGCTTTTATTCTGCTCGGCAGCTTTATCGCGTTGATCCTGATCGGCATGCCGGTCGCCTATGCCTTGGGGCTTTCGGCGCTGATCGGCGCGTGGTGGATCGACATTCCGTTTCAGGCGCTGATGATTCAAGTGGCCGGCGGCGTGAACAAATTCTCGCTGTTGGCCATCCCGTTCTTCGTCCTCGCTGGCGCGATCATGGCCGAGGGCGGCATGTCCCGACGGCTGGTGGCCTTCGCCGGAGTGCTGGTGGGATTCGTGCGGGGTGGGTTGTCACTGGTCAACATCATGGCCTCGACCTTCTTCGGTGCGATCTCCGGGTCTTCGGTGGCAGACACTGCCTCGGTCGGTTCAGTGTTGATTCCGGAGATGGAACGCCGAGGCTATCCCCGGGAGTTTGCGACCGCCGTCACCGTCAGCGGCTCGGTTCAGGCGTTGCTGACCCCTCCAAGCCACAACTCGGTGCTGTACTCGCTGGCCGCTGGCGGCACGGTGTCGATTGCCTCGCTGTTCATGGCCGGCATTGTCCCGGGCTTGTTGATGAGCGCAAGCCTGATGGTGCTGTGCCTGATCTTCGCGAAAAAACGCAACTACCCCAAAGGCGAAGTGATTCCGCTGCGCCAGGCACTGAAAATTTGCGGTGAAGCCCTGTGGGGCCTGATGGCGATGGTCATCATCCTCGGCGGTATTCTCACGGGGATTTTCACCGCCACTGAATCGGCGGCGATTGCAGTGCTCTGGGCGTTCTTCGTGACGATGTTCATCTACCGCGACTACAAGTGGAGCGAGCTGCCGAAACTGATGCACCGCACGGTGCGGACGATTTCGATTGTGATGATCCTGATCGGCTTTGCGGCGAGCTTCGGCTACATCATGACGCTGATGCAGATCCCGGCGAAAATCACCACGATGTTCCTGACCCTGTCGGACAACCGCTACGTGATCCTGATGTGCATCAACGTCATGCTGCTGTTGCTCGGTACCGTGATGGACATGGCGCCTCTGATCCTGATTCTGACCCCTATCCTGATGCCGGTGATTCTGGGCATCGGCGTGGACCCGGTGCAGTTCGGCATGATCATGCTGGTGAACCTGGGAATCGGATTAATCACGCCGCCGGTGGGCGCCGTACTGTTTGTGGGATCAGCCGTGGGCAAGGTCAGTATCGAGAAAACCGTAAAGGCGTTGCTGCCGTTCTATGGCGTGCTGTTCCTGGTGTTGTTGGCCGTGACCTACATTCCGGCGCTGTCGCTGTGGCTACCGCATTTGGTGTTGTAAGCCTTTAAAAGATCGCCGCCTTCGGCAGCGCCTACAGGATTGACGTTCGCCCGGACGTATTCGATCTCTGTAGGAGCTGCCGAAGGCTGCGATCTTTTCAACCCTTCACGCAGAACAAAAATCATGAAACTGCTCGAACTCGAAGACAACCTCACCCACCTCACCCTCGCCCCGGAACTCGGGGCGAGCATCGTCAACTGGACGGTTCGCAGCACCGGCCAGCCGCTGTTGCGCCACAACGACGCCCAAGCACTGAACACCGGCCTGCCCGGCAAACTCGGCTGCTATCCCTTGGCGCCCTGGTCCAACCGGATTTCCGAAGGCGGTTTCGACTGCCCCGAAGGCTGGCTCGCGCTGCAGCCCAACAGCCTCACCGATCCCCTGCCGATCCACGGCAGCGCCTGGCAACAGGCGTGGCGGATCGTTTCCCGGACCGCCAACGAAGCCGTCCTGCAACTCGACAGCACCAGCCCTTTCGCCTACCGCGCCGAGCAGCGTTTCCACTTGAGCGAAGGACGGTTGAGCATCGATCTGAAGGTCACTCATCTCGGCGAATACGCGGTGTGGCACGGCCTCGGTTTGCACCCTTACTTTCCACGCACCGCGCACACCCAATTGCAGGCCAAGGCCCGGCAAGTCTGGTTGTGCGATGCGGCAAAATTGCCGACCCAACTCAGCGCGATACCCGAAGCCTGGGATTTCCAGCAGCTCAAGGCTTTGCCTGAAACCCTGGTGGACAACGGCTTCTGCGAATGGGACGGCAACTGCCTGATCCAGCAACCGGAGTTGGGTTATGAACTCGAATGCCAAGCCACCGGCAGCGATTACTACCTGCTCTATTGCCCGGTGGGCCTGGGGTTTTTCTGCATCGAACCGGTGAGCCACCCAGTCAACGCGCACCACTTGCCCGGCCGGCCAGGTTTGCGTTTGCTGGAGCAAGGCCAAACCGCCGAACTGGGGTTCAGCCTGCAATACCGCGCACTCGCCTAACCCAGCAACTGACTCAACACCGCGCGCAACTTGCCGGGTTTCACCGGTTTGTTCAGCAGTGGCGCGTCGAGTCGTTGCAGGGAGCGGCGGCATTGGTCGGTGCGGTCGGCGGTGATGATCACCGCCGGAATGGCCCGGTCGAAATGCTCGCGCAAGTGCCGCACCACGTCACAGCCCACCACCCCATGGTCGAGGTGATAGTCCGCCAGAATCAGTTCCGGCGCGCGCCCCTGCAACGCTGCCAACGCCGAAAACTCATCGGTGGCGATCACCACTTCGCAGCCCCACTGCCCGAGCAACGCGCTCATGCTTTCAAGAATGCTGACTTCATTGTCCAGCACCAGCAAACGGCGGCCCGGCAACGGATTACCGGTGCCCGGTTGCGGCGCAGCGAGGCTGATCGGCAGCGGCACTTCATGGGAAATCGGCACGTCGATGCTGAACACCGACCCGCGTCCCGGCCATGAGCGCACCTGAATCCGGTAGCCGAGAATCTTCGCGATACGTTCGACAATAGCCAGGCCGAGGCCCACACCTTTGCGGTCAGCGGCGCGGCCAACGTCCAGTTGATTGAACTCGAGGAAGATCGAATCCAGCCGATCCGCCGCGATCCCGCGCCCGGTGTCCCAGACTTCCAGACGCAGGTTATCGCCCCGACGACGCGCGCCAAGCAGGATGCAGCCCTCGTCGGTGTAGCGGCAGGCGTTGCTGAGGAAGTTGCGCAAGATCCGCGTCATCAGGCGCAGGTCGGTGCTGATCGCAAAATCGCCCATGTGCACACGCAAGTTCAGCCCCGCCGCCTCGGCCACCGACTGGAATTCCGAGACCAGTGGCGCGAGTAATTCGTCGAGCCGATACAACGCGACGTCCGGCTTCACCGCTGCCTGATCGAGGCGCGAGATATCCAGCAAATCCGTGAGCAAATCCTCTGCGCCCTCGAGCGCCTGATGCGTGCGTTCCACCAGCACCTGCTCGACATCGGGCAACTTGCGCTCGCGCAGGGTCGAGATCAGCAACCGCGCAGCGTTGAGCGGTTGCAGCAGGTCATGGCTAGCGGCGGCGAGGTATTTGTCCTTGCTGCGATTGGCCGCCTCGGCAGCGTCCCGGGCATCGCGCAGGGCCTGGGCGATCTGTTTACGCTGGGTGATTTGCTGTTGCAGGTTGTGGTTGGCTTCGAGCAATTCGTCGGTGCGCGCGGTGACCCGCTGTTCCAATTCGTCATTGAGTTGTTGCAAGCGTTGCTGGGCAAGTTTGCGTTCAGTGATGTCGGCGACAAAGCCTTCCACCAGGCCTTCCTGATCAGGCTTGAGCAACAGGTTCATCAGCACGTCGAGGCTGCTGCCGTCCTTGCGCCGCAATTGGGTTTCATAGCCGTGCAGGCTGCGTTCGGTCTTGAGGATCTCGCCGATGCGTTCCAGCTCCTTCGCACCGCCGACAAACAGGTTGCTGGCCAGGTCCGCCAGGGAAAACAGCACCTCCTGCGGATTGTCATAGCCAAGCATCCGCGCCAGCGCCGGGTTGGCCGCGCGCATGCCTTCCAGCAGGCTGGCCTGGAAGATCCCGTGCACGGCGTTTTCGAAAAGCCATTTGTAGCGATTGCGTTCGGCTTCGAGCTCGTCGAGGCGCGCGTTGAGTTCCGGGTAGTGGCTCTTGCGCGCCGAGTGGCTGCCTAATCCCAGCAGTCCGGCGAGCGCCCGTTGCTGCTCGTCAGAGGGCTTCGCCATAGACGACCTCGACATCTCGCTGACTGGACTCGCGCGGGTTGGTCAGGATGCACGGGTCGTGCATCGCGTGCCGCGACAGGAACGGAATGTCCGCCATGCTCACCCCGTGCAGGCCCAGGGTTTCGTGGAAGCCGATCGCGTGTTTCAACGCGATCAGGTGTTCCACCAAACGCCCACAGATCTGCCGGTGATTCAGGCCCCGGCAATCGATGCCGAAGGTCTCGGCGATCACCTTGAAGCGATCTGGCGCCGAGTTGTAGTTGAACGCCACCACGTGTTCCACCAGCACCGCGTTGCACAAGCCGTGGGGCAAGTCGAGAAAGCCGCCGAGGCTGTGGGACATCGCGTGCACCGCGCCAAGGATCGCGTTGGAGAACGCCAGCCCGGCCTGCATGCTGCCGAGCATGATCTTTTCGCGCAGGGCGATGTCCGTCGGGTTGGCGATCATCTGCACCAGGTTGCCGTTGATCAGGCGCATCGCCTCCAACGCATGCGGGTCGGTCAGCGGCCCGTGACCGGTGGAGACGAAAGCTTCGATGGCGTGCACCAACGCGTCGATGCCGGTACAAGCCGCCAGGAACGGGTCCATGCTCAGGGTGGTTTCCGGGTCGATCAGCGACACGTCGGGCACCACGGCTTTGCTGACGATGGAGAACTTCATGCGTTCTTGCTGGTTGGAAATGATCACGAATTGCGAGACGTCCGCCGAGGTGCCGGCAGTGGTCGGGATCAGGATCAACGGCGGGCTCGGTACGCGGATGGTGTCTACGCCCTCGAATTCCAGAATATTGCGCCCGTGGGCCACGACGATGCCGATGCCTTTGCCGCAATCCATCGGGCTGCCGCCACCGATCGCCACGATCACATCGCAGTGATTTTCCTTGTACAACTCGGCGCCGAGCATGACTTCTTCGACCCGGGGGTTGGGCGAGACATCGCTATACAGGAAGTAATCGATGCCCTGGGCTTGCAGGCTGGCCTCGACATCCGCGACCCAACCGGCGGCAATCACCCCGGGGTCGCTGACCACCAGCACCTTGCGGGCGCCGAAGGTCTTGGCGTAATTGCCGACGTTGTGCCGGCAACCGGCACCAAAAATGATTTCAGGCGAAACGAATTTACGCAACTGGCTGAGATTCTGGCTCATTGGAAAGCCTGTTTTTATTGTTTTGGAAGGTAGATCCACACTAAAGCATCCGGCTGCGAATGCAATCAGACCAATGGGTAGCACGATCTTGAATCCACCGCTGGTCTCCTGTGGGAGCGAGCCTGCTCGCGAAGGCGGTGGGTCAGTTGAGATGGATGGTGACTGACACACTGCTTTCGCGAGCAAGCCCGCTCCCACAGGGGGATTTGTGTCAACTCCAGACTTATCCGCGATAGATCAGCCGCGAAGCCTTTTCATTGCGCAACGTCAGGTGCTCCATGCCCTGCCCCGGCGCGTCGGCCTCCTCGCGGGCCTTGAGGATCACCCCGTGGTGTGGCGACTTGCTGCACACCGGGTCGGCATTTTCGGCATCGCCGGTCAGCATGAACGCCTGGCAGCGGCAACCGCCCAAGTCCTTGTGCTTTTCATCGCAGGAACGGCACGGTTCCTTCATCCAGTCGTCGCCGCGAAAGCGGTTGAAACCGAAGGAGTCGGTCCAGATGTGTTCGATGCTGTGCTCGCGCACATTGGGAAACTGCACCGGCAGTTGTCGGGCGCTGTGGCACGGCAATGCGGTGCCGTCCGGGGTGATGTCGAGAAACAGGTTGGCCCAGCCGTTCATGCAGGTTTTCGGGCGTTCTTCGTAATAGTCCGGGGTGACAAAGATCAATTTGCACGGGTGGCCCTGGGCTTCAAGCCGTTCGCGGTACTCGTTTGTAATACGCTCGGCGCGCTGCAACTGATCGCGGGTCGGTAACAGCCCGACGCGGTTGAGTTCGGCCCAACCGTAGAACTGACACGTAGCCAGCTCGACGAAATCCGCCTCCAGCTCCAGGCACAAGTCGATGATCCGGTCGATTCGGTCGATGTTGTGCCGGTGGGTGACGAAGTTCAGCACCATCGGATAGCCCTGGGCTTTCACGGCGCGAGCCATCGCGAGCTTCTGGGCGAAGGCCTTGCGCGAGCCGGCGAGCATGTTGTTCACCGCTTCGTCGGCGGCCTGGAAACTGATCTGGATATGGTCGAGCCCGGCGACCTTGAAGTCGCGGACCTTTTGCTCGGTCAGGCCGATGCCGGAGGTGATCAGGTTGGTGTAATAACCCATGTCCCGCGCAGCCTTGATCAGCTCGGCGAGGTCTTGGCGCACCAACGGTTCGCCACCGGAGAATCCCAGTTGCGCGGCGCCCATGTCCCGCGCTTCGCGGAACACGCGAATCCATTCTTCGGTGCTCAGTTCCTCACCGGATTGGGCGAAATCCAGCGGATTGGAACAATACGGGCATTGCAGCGGGCAGCGATAGGTCAGTTCTGCCAGCAGCCACAGTGGCGGCCCCGGTGGCGCATCACTCGATCCAGAATTGCGCACGGGCCACCTCCAGAAACGCCAGCACGTCCTCGTCGATGTCCGATACACCGGGAAAACTCGCGCACAGCAAATTGATAATCGCCGCCACACTGCGTTTGCCATCCACCAGATCGAGGATCTGCCCGGCGCTGGCGTTGAGTTTGATCATGCCTTCGGGGTACAGCAGCACGTGGCAATCCTGCCGGGGTTCCCATTGCAGGCGAAAACCCTGGCGCAAGGCCGGTAACTGTTCGCGGCTGATCAGTCTCACAGGGCAATCCCCCGGTGCCAGACGTTTTCGCGGGTGACGCTGTGGTATGGCGGGCGTTCCAGCTCGTAGGCCATGCTCATCGCGTCGAGCATGCTCCACAGCACATCGAGTTTGAACTGGAGGATTTCCAGCATCCGTTGCTGACTTTCGAACGTGACGTAATGCGCCAGGGTGATGCGCAAACCGTGCTCGACATCGCGCCGCGCCTGACTCAGACGCGTGCGGAAATAGTCGTAGCCACTGACGTCGATCCACGGGTAATGAGTCGGCCACGCATCGAGTCGGGATTGGTGGATGTGTGGGGCGAACAGTTCGGTCAACGAGCTGCTGGCCGCTTCCTGCCAGCAGGCGCGACGGGCGAAATTGACGTAGGCGTCCACGGCGAAACGCACACCGGGAAGGACCAGTTCCTGGGAGAGGATTTGTTCGCGGTCCAGACCTACCGCTTCGCCCAGGCGCAGCCAGGCTTCGATCCCGCCTTCGCTGCCGGGCGCGCCGTCGTGGTCGAGAATCCGTTGCAGCCATTCCCGGCGCACGTCGCGGTCCGGGCAGTTGGCGAGGATCGCGGCGTCCTTGAGCGGGATGTTGACCTGGTAATAGAAGCGATTGGCGACCCATCCCTGGATCTGCTCACGACTGGCGCGGCCGGCGTACATGGCTTGGTGGAAGGGATGATGGATGTGGTAATAGGCGCCTTTGGCGCGCAGGGCCTGTTCGAATTCGCTGGGGGACATTGGAGGGGTGGGCATTGCTTATCTCCGGATTTTGCGGTGATTGGGCCGGCCTCATCGCGAGCAAGCTCGCTCCCACATTGGTCCGGTGTGAGCACAGATTTTGTGTACATCCACAATCCCCTGTGGGAGCGAGCTTGCTCGCGATAGGGCACTTCGCTACAACTCAATACTCATGCCATCAAACGCCACTTCTATCCCCCGCCGCTCCAGCAACGCCCGCTCAGCCGAGTCTTCATCCAGAATCGGATTGGTGTTGTTGATGTGGATCAGCACCTTGCGCTGACGCCCAAAACCTTCCAGCACTTCGAGCATCCCGCCAGGCCCGCTTTGCGCCAGATGCCCCATTTCACTGCCCAGGCTCTGCCCGACTTCACACACGCGCATTTCGTCGTCGCGCCACAACGTGCCGTCCAGCAGCAGGCAATCGGCACGCTGCATCCAGCTCAAGACTTCTTCATCGACCTGCCCCAGCCCCGGCGCATAGAACACCGAGGCGCCAGTGCGCAGGTCTTCGATAAACAGGCCGATGGTGTCGCCCGGCTGCGGGTTGCCACGGTTGGGCGAGTACGGCGGTGCGTTGCTGACCAGGGGAATCGCGTGAAATTGCAGGTGCGCGCAAGCCGGGATGCTGAGCGGCTCACGCGCCAGTCCAATCGGTTGCCACTGCAAGCCGCCGTTCCAGTGCTTGAGCATGCTGAACAACGGAAAGCCGCTGCTCAAATCCTCATGCACCCGCTCGGTACACCACACATCATGTGGGCAGCCTTCGCGCAGGCTCAACAGGCCGGTGCAATGGTCGATCTGGCTGTCCAGCAGGATTACTCCGGCGATGGCGGTATCGCGCAATCGGCGCGCCGGTTGCAGCGCCGGGAAACTTTCCAGTTGCGCACGAATGTCCGGTGAAGCATTGCACAGCACCCAGTCCACGCCGTTGTCGCTGACCGCAATCGACGACTGCGTGCGGCGTTGTGCGCGCAGGCTGCCGTTGCGCACGCCGGTGCACTGGCGACAGTTGCAGTTCCACTGCGGAAAGCCACCACCAGCGGCGGAACCGAGAACCCGGATATGCATGAGCAATGCTCCAGAAGGCAGGCCCGGCCAACGCTGCGGCTGGCCGGGTGATCAATCAACGGTTGGCGAAATACATCGTCACTTCGAAGCCAATACGCAGATCGGTAAACGCGGGTTTAGTCCACATGGGTCAATCCTCTTCTTGTGCCGGGCAATTCCGGTAAAGCCATTAATGCACGGCGCGCCAAGGGCCCGAATGCTACTTTCGAAGGAGGTGGCGGCGTGCATTGGTAGGGGGTGTTGCGGGTTTTTCAGTACACATGAAACCCATGTGGGAGCGAGCCTGCTCGCGAAGAGGCCAGCACATTCAACATTGATATTGAATGACAGACCGCATTCGCGAGCAGGCTCGCTCCCACAGGGTGATTGCGGTGTTGTTACGGGATTAGAAGAACCCCATCGGATTGATGTCGTAGCTCACCAGCAGGTTTTTGGTCTGTTGGTAATGGTCGAGCATCATCTTGTGGTTTTCACGGCCAACGCCGGACTTCTTGTAACCACCGAACGCGGCATGGGCCGGGTACAAGTGGTAGCAGTTGGTCCACACGCGCCCGGCCTTGATCGCCCGGCCCATGCGGTAGGCGCGGTTGATGTCGCGGGTCCACAGGCCGGCGCCGAGGCCGAACTCGCTGTCGTTGGCAATCGCCAGGGCTTCGGCTTCGTCCTTGAAGGTGGTGATGCCCACCACCGGACCGAAGATTTCTTCCTGGAACACGCGCATTTTGTTGTGGCCCTTGAGCAGGGTCGGCTGGATGTAATAACCCGTCGACAAATCGCCCTCAAGGCGTTCCGCCGCGCCGCCAGTCAGCAGCTCCGCGCCCTCCTCCTGGGCGATTTTCAGGTACGAGAGGATCTTGTCGTATTGCTGCTCGGACGCCTGGGCGCCAACCATGGTTTCGGTGTCCAGCGGGTTGCCGCGCTTGATCTTGACGATCTTCTGCATCACCACTTTCATGAAGTCGTCGTAGATCGACTCCTGCACCAGCGCCCGGGATGGACAGGTGCAGACTTCGCCCTGGTTGAAGAACGCCAGCACCAGGCCTTCAGCGGCTTTCTCGATGAACTGTGGCTCGGCGTTCATGATGTCTTCGAAGAAGATGTTCGGCGACTTGCCGCCCAGTTCCACGGTGCTCGGGATGATGTTCTCGGCGGCGCAATGCATGATGTGCGCGCCCACTGGGGTGGAACCGGTGAAGGCAATCTTGGCGATGCGCTTGCTGGTGGCCAGGGCTTCACCAGCTTCGCGGCCAAAACCTTGCACGATGTTCAACACGCCGGCCGGCAGCAAGTCGCCGATCAGCTCGGCGAAAACCATGATCGACAGCGGCGTTTGCTCGGCAGGCTTGAGCACCACGCAGTTGCCGGCAGCCAAGGCCGGGGCGAGTTTCCACGCGGCCATCAGCAACGGAAAGTTCCACGGGATGATCTGCCCGACCACGCCCAACGGCTCGTGGAAATGATAGGCGGTGGTCAGCTCGTTGATCTCGGCGGCGCCGCCCTCTTGTGCGCGGATGCAACCGGCGAAGTAACGGAAATGGTCAGCGGCCAGCGGCACGTCGGCGTTGAGGGTTTCGCGCACGGCTTTGCCGTTGTCCCAGGTTTCGGCGACGGCGAGGATTTCCAGGTTTTGTTCGATGCGGTCAGCAATTTTCAGCAGCACCAGGGAGCGATCCTGGGCCGAGGTCTTGCCCCAGGCATCGGCAGCGGCGTGGGCAGCGTCGAGGGCTTTGTCGATGTCGGCGGCGCTGGAGCGCGGGAACTCGGCGATCACTTCGCCGTTGACCGGCGAGGTGTTGGTGAAGTACTCGCCATTGACCGGCGGCACGAATTCGCCACCGATGAAATTGCCGTAGCGCGGCTTGAAGGAAACGACGGCGCCGGGTGTGCCTGGTTGTGCGTAGATCATGGTGGGCCTCTGTCTGGGTCGATGCCTGTCGGGCAAACAGGCGATGCACCGATAGTAGAGAGCCCCGCGCGCCAGACGAATGCGCCGTTGGAGGGGGGACTCTCGTTATTTGGTAGTAGGTCTGGCGCAAATCCCCCTGTGACAAATAACCCTGTGGGAGCGAGCTTGCTCGCGATAGCGGTCTGTCTGACACATCAATGTTGAATGTGCAGCCATCATCGCGAGCAAGCTCGCTCCCACAGGGGTTATGCAGAGGGGCAGGGTTTTAGTGTTTGGCCACTACCAGGTCTTTCGGCAATTTGAAGGTCCAGAGCATGCCGCCCTGGTTGAAGTCCTTGATGCGCTTAGCCACTTCGCCACCCCACAGCGGCACCGCGCCGCCCCAGCCGGAGAGCACCGAGACGTACTGTTCGCCATCCATTTCCCAGGTCACAGGCGAGCCAAGCACGCCGGAGCCGGTCTGGAATTCCCAGACCTTTTCACCGGTCTTGGCATTGAACGCCTGGAGGAAACCTTCCGGCGTGCCGGTGAACACCAGGTTGCCCTTGGTGGTCAGCACCCCGCCCCACAGCGGCGCGAAGTTCTTGTGGCGCCAGACTTCCTTGCCGGTGACCGGATCGATGGCGCGCAGCACGCCGATGTAGTCTTCGTTCAACGGTTTGATGGTGAACCCGGCGCCGAGGAACGCCGCGCCTTTCTTGTAGGCGATGCCTTCGTTCCAGATGTCCATGCCCCACTCGTTGGACGGCACGTAGAACAGCTTGGTGTCCTTGTTGTAGGCCATCGGCATCCAGTTTTTCGCGCCGAGGAACGCCGGGGCGACGAATACAGAACTGCCCTTGGCTTCAGAGCCGGGCGCGCCGGGACGGCTGGCTTCGTTGTAGATCGGCCGACCATCCTTATCCAGGCCGGTGGCCCAGGTGATCTTGTCCACGAACGGGAAGCCGCGGATGAACTTGCCGTTGGTGCGGTCCAGTACGTAGAAGAAGCCGTTGCGGTCAGCGGTGGCGGCGGCTTTGATTTCCTTGCCGCCCTCGGTGTAGTTGAACGACACCAGCTCATTCACGCCGTCATAGTCCCAACCGTCGTGGGGCGTGCTCTGGAAGTGCCATTTGATCGTGCCGTCGTCCGGGTTCAGCGCCAGGCGCGACGAGGAGTAGAGGTTGTCGCCAGGGCGCAGGTGCGAGTTCCACGGCGCCGGGTTACCGGTGCCGAACAGCAGCAGATTGGTTTCCGGGTCGTAGTAACCGCCAAGCCACGGTGCCGCACCGCCGGTTTTCCACAAGTCGCCGGGCCAGGTCTTGCCCGCTTCGCCGCCGGAGATGCCGTTCTCTACCGCTTTGCCGTCCTTGTAGACGTAGCCCATGTGGCCTTCGACCGTTGGCCGGGTCCACAGCAGCTCGCCGTTTTTCGGGTCATAGGCGGAGATCTTGCCGACCACGCCGAACTCGCCACCGGCCACGCCGGTGATCAGTTTGCCGTTGATCACCAGCGGTGCGGCGCTGATGGAATAGCCTTCCTTGTGATCGGCTACCTGCTTGCTCCACACCACTTTGCCGGTGTCTTTGTTCAGGGCCACAAGCTTGGCGTCGAGGGTGCCGAAGAACACCAGGTCGCCGTACAGCGCCACGCCACGGTTGATCACGTCGCAGCACGGACGGATGTCATCCGGCAGGCGCGCGTCGTATTGCCAGAGTTTCTTGCCGGTGCGCGCGTCCACCGCGAACACCCGCGAGTAGGAGCCGGTCATGTACATCACGCCGTCCTTGATCATCGGCTGCGCTTGCTGGCCGCGCTGTTTTTCACCGCCGAAGGAAAAGGCCCAGACCGGCCGCAGGTCCTTGACGTTGTCGACGTTGAGGGTGTCCAGCGGACTGTAGCGCTGACCCTGGACGCCCAGACCGTTGGTGACGATCTGCTCCGGGTTCTTGGGGTCCTGGAGAATGTCCTGGTCAGTGACGGCGGCCAATGCCGAGCCGGACAACAGCATGGCACTGAGCAGCACGCTCAAGACGAAGGGTTGGCGACGTGCGGGTTGGGTCATGACGGCTACCTCTGCGGTTTTTGTTATACCCGGGAAATTTTCCCGGTCTGGTGCAGATTCTTGGGCGCCGCCGCCTCTGCAACAATTGCCCGCAGTGTTGAGATTGCTAGTTCCTTAGTACGGGGTCGATGTAGCGACCGACATGGAACCCCTGTGGGAGCGGGCTTGCTCGCGAAGGCGGTGTGTCAGACGACAATGATGTTAAATGTGCCGGCCTCTTCGCGAGCAAGCCCGCTCCCACAGGGGATTGATGGTGTTTATTTTTGCGCGGTGGAATCGATGCGGGTCATTTGGGCGCGTTCGTAACGCGGGTACAGGTGGCTGACACTGCGAATCAGCTCATACCGACTCAGGCTGATCCCGCCAAAGCGCTCGGGAATCGGGCTGCGGATCATCTCCGCCATGTCGCTGCCATTCACGGCGCCGTCGCGCAGCAGTTGATCGAGCCAGGTCAGGTAGTCGCGCATTTGCTCGAAGGGTTTGGCATCCGTAGCCACCGGTCCGTGGCCGGGCACGATCAGGGTCCAGGGCAAGCCTTGCAGGGTGGCGATGTCCGCCAGCCACACCGCCAGCCCCGGACTGTTCGGGGTGGTCAGGGCTCGCTGATAAAACACCAGATCCCCGGCAAACAGCACGCCGGTTTGCTGGTCGAGAATAGCCAGATCAGCGCCCGTATGCCCACCCAGGCTTAGCAGGCGCAAATCGTGATTCCCAAAACTGCGTACGCCCGGTGTCAGCGTCTCGTTGGGCAACACCACTTCGGTGCCACGCATCCAGTCGCCCACCAGGCGATACATGTTCTCGGCCATCGCATCGCCCTGCTGATGCAGCAGCTCGGTGGTGCCGGCCAGCGCACCAATCGGCACGTCGGTGAAGGCCTGATTGCCCAGTGCATGGTCGGGGTGATGATGGGTCAGCAACACTTCGATCACCGGTTTATCGGTGACCGCCGCAATCGCCTTGCGCAGCGCTTCGCCGTAGCGTTTCGACGGTCCGGTGTCGATCACCACCACCCCGCGCTCGGTAACGATGAACCCGGTGTTGACGATGTTGCCCCCGTTGGCCTTGGCGAAATTGTCGGTACTGCCTTCCAGCAACCAGGTGTCGGCAGCGATCAGCCGAGGCTTGAGCGAGTATTCCAGCTCCGCCAGGGCCGGCAGGCTCAGACCGATCAACAACAGCCACATCCAACGCATGACGCGCTCCTTTGGGTCAGGGTATCGCCGCATCGAATTGATTGCCGCTGTTGTCGCGCAACAACAGGCGCGTCTGCCCTGCCCCTTCGATGTCGAAGGTCAGGTTGGGGTTTTCGCTGACGGCGGGAAACAGTTCCAGACGCGCCAGCAGTTGATCGTTCTGATCCCGCAGTTCGGCGTGATTGATGAAGAATTCCGGGATGCCGCTGACCATACCGTTGTCCATCGGGTGCGCTACCTGCAAGCGCACGCGGCTGTATTCGCCACGGGGATAACGCCCGCCGAGCACTTCGCCGATGTGTTCTTCCCAGCCCGGTTGAGTACGCACCACGCTCGGCGCCGTACAACCGCCGCCCGCCGCATCGATCAGGGTCGAGCCGACGTGCCACACCCCATCGCGGGTCAGCACCGCTGCGCGCAATGGTGTGGCTTGCTCGATGCGGATGCGGATCGACAACCACGGCAGCACCCGCTCCAGCGGTTGGAAATCGACGATTTTCGGCAACGGGTTGAGTTCGGCCCAGGCGAGGATTTTTACCACTTCGCCCTTGAACGCCCGGGCGTCGATTTCCAGCGGCACCTGGCGCGCATCTTCAGCGAACGGCGGCGCCAGCAGCTTGACCCGCGCATCGAACACGAACGGGGCGTCGCCGAGCATTTGCTTGTGATAGAACGCCCACATCACCGACGGCACCGGGTCTTTACCCGGATCGATCTCCGCTGCATGGGCAGCCATCGGCAGCCAGCAGGCCAGCAGGCAACTCGCTCGCCAGTTCACTATTGGTACATCTCCGGCACTTCGTATTGCAGGCCGTAACCGGCGTAAATCGCTTGCACCTTGCCTTCACGGATCAACGCTTCCAGCGCCTCTTCCACGGCGTACGACAATTGCCGATTGCTTTCATGCACCGCCATGCCGATTTCCCAGCGTTGCTTGCCCATGTTCGGGTAGGCGTTCTCCGCCAGCGCCACTTGCGGGTCGTGGGCCTCATGCACTTGCCAGTCGACTTCGCCGCGCATCGCCATCACCGCATCGACTTCACCAGCCTTCATCGCCGCAAAGGCCTGGGGCACGCCGGGGTAGTGGTGGGTCTTGGCGGCGAGCATGCCGTTGAACACCGAGGTCAGGTAGAACGACGGCACGCTGTCGACTTCGACGCCGATCGGGTGCTGCTCAAACACCGCGACGCTGCCTACCGAATCCAGGCGACGGCGGTCAAATGCGACTTGCCATTGTTCATTCTGGTAGGGGCCGAACATCACCACGTGATCGTTTTCCAGCTCACCGAGTTCGTTGCGCTTTTGTGAGTAATCGCGGTCATACGGCACGCGCATCATCAGGTCAGCCAATTGCTGATTGTGCAATTGGCTGCTGCGCCAGATGTAATCACGCAGGTCGTCGTCGAGCTTCTCGCCGGCCGGCGCCCAGATCAGTTTGAGCTTCACGCCCAGCGCCGTGGCCAAGGCTTGCGCCAGATCGACATCAACGCCCCGAGCCTGACCGGCATCCTCGAAACTGTAGGGGGCGAAATCCTTGTAGACCGCGACTTTCAGCTCCCCCGCGGCGATCATTTGGTCATAGGTACGGACCTGCGCCTGCGCCACCTGGCAGCACAGCAACACAGCACTGATCAACACAGCGAGCAGGCGCATGGATTACTCCTCGACGTGCACGCTGTCCAGGTAAGTACGCACCGCCCACAGGGCTTCCTGACTCAGGTAATCGGCCATTTTCGGCATGTAGACACGACCATCGCGCACCGCGCCGTGACGCACCCGTTCGACGAACCACTCATCACCGGCATCGCCGACATCGAGCATGCGCAAGTCGGGAGCGATGCCGCCGGATTTGGCTTCCAGGCCATGGCAGGCCGCGCAGTTCTGGTTGTAGGCCGACGAGCCGATTTCCACCGCTTTATCGTGTTGCGGCGAGGTGCGATACGGGTTGACTGACGCCCAGCCATCGGCATCCAGCGGCACGCCGGCGTCCTTGATCGGGGTCAGGCCCGGAGTTGCCACCGCTTGCGGCACCACGTTGCCATGGGCCCAGACCGAACCTGCGCTGATAAAACCGGCCAGCAGCCCGGCAACCAGCAAGGCGTTGCGTTTTGTTGTCATTGTTATGCCCTCAGGATTGCACGCAAAACCTCTTTGAAGAGGCTATGGCAACCATCTTAGGAAGCACTTCGCCGCAACCCCATGCTGCTTTGGTGGCCGCCGCCCAGTACCTTGGTAGTAGGGCTTGTGGCGCACACCCAAATCAGGTGCGGTTTGGGAAGTCTTCCCGGCAACAGCGGGACTTTTTCCGTATCCGCCCAGCCGCCCGGCGCACCACCCTGTGCAGGCCAAAACCTCCACTGGGAACTGCAACCATGACAATAAGATCGCTACCCGCCCTTTCCCCCCTGTCTATCGCCGTGCAGGCTTTTCTGCTGGTGGGCAGCCTGTCCCTGAGCGCTGCCGGCCATGCCGCGAGCGAACCGGCCGCCGCCACGCACAACGTCAGTTGGGAAGACATCGCCAACGATCACCTGACCACCAAGGACGTGCTGCAATACGGCATGGGCACCAACGCGCAACGCTGGAGCCCGCTGGCCCAGGTCAACGACAAGAACGTGTTCAAGCTGACCCCGGCCTGGTCCTACTCGTTCGGCGACGAGAAGCAGCGCGGCCAGGAATCCCAGGCCATCGTCAGCGACGGCGTGGTCTACGTCACCGGTTCCTACTCGCGAGTGTTTGCCCTCGACGCCAAGACCGGCAAGCGCCTGTGGACCTACAACCATCGCCTGCCGGACAACATTCGCCCGTGCTGCGACGTGGTCAATCGCGGGGCGGCGATCTATGGCGACAAGATCTACTTCGGCACCCTCGATGCGCGACTGATCGCCATCGACAAGAACACCGGCAAAGTGGTGTGGAACAAGAAATTCGGTGACCACGCCGCCGGCTACACCATGACCGGCGCCCCGGTGCTGATCAAAGACAAAGTCACCGGCAAGGTGCTGTTGATCCACGGCAGTTCCGGCGACGAATTCGGCGTGGTCGGGCAGCTGTTTGCAAGGGATCCGGACACTGGCGAAGAAGTCTGGATGCGCCCCTTTGTCGAAGGTCACATGGGCCGTTTGAACGGCAAGGACAGCACCACCACCGGTGACGTGAAAGCACCGTCGTGGCCGAATGACCCGACCACCGAAACCGGCAAGGTCGAGGCCTGGAGCCACGGCGGCGGCGCGCCTTGGCAGAGCGCGAGTTTCGATGCGGAAACCAACACCATCATCGTCGGCGCCGGCAACCCCGGCCCGTGGAACACCTGGGCGCGCACCTCCAAGGACGGCAACCCACACGATTTCGACAGCCTCTACACCTCGGGCCAGGTCGGCGTCGATCCGAGCACCGGCGAGGTGAAATGGTTCTACCAGCACACCCCGAACGACGCCTGGGATTTCTCCGGCAACAACGAGCTGGTGCTGTTCGATTACAAGGACAAGGACGGCAAAGTGACCAAGGCCACCGGTCACGCCGACCGCAATGGCTTCTTCTACGTGGTGGACCGCAACAACGGCAAATTGCAGAACGCCTTCCCCTTCGTCGACAACATCAGCTGGGCCAGCCACATCGACTTGAAAACCGGCAGGCCGGTGGAAAATCCCGGCCAGCGTCCGGCCAAACCGTTGCCGGGAGAAACCAAGGGCAAATCCGTGGAAGTCTCGCCGCCGTTCCTCGGTGGCAAGAACTGGAACCCGATGGCTTACAGCCAGGACACCGGGCTGTTCTACATTCCAGGCAACCAGTGGAAAGAGGAATATTGGACCGAAGAGGTCAACTACAAGAAAGGCTCGGCGTACCTGGGCATGGGTTTCCGCATCAAGCGCATGTATGACGATCACGTCGGCACCCTGCGCGCGATGAACCCGACCACCGGCAAAGTGGTGTGGGAGCACAAGGAACACTTGCCGTTGTGGGCCGGGGTGCTGGCGACCAAGGGCAACCTGGTGTTCACCGGGACGGGCGACGGTTTCTTCAAGGCGTTCGATGCGAAGACTGGCGAGGAACTGTGGAAATTCCAGACCGGCAGCGGCATCGTCTCGCCGCCGATCACCTGGGAACAGGATGGCGAGCAATACGTCGGCGTGACCGTCGGCTACGGCGGCGCGGTGCCGTTGTGGGGCGGTGATATGGCCGAGCTGACCAAGCCAGTGGCTCAGGGCGGGTCGTTCTGGGTGTTCAAGATTCCGAGTTGGGATAACAAGACCGCCCAGAAGTAACGCCGCCAACCTTGCCGATACGACTCACGTAGCAGCTGTCGAGTGAAACGAGGCTGCGTTAGCGGTGTGTCAGGCACACCGTCGACGCAGCCTCGTTTCACTCGACAGCTGCTACGTGAAGGCCTACCGATACCCACTTAGAGGTTTCGTGATGAGATATCTGCCTTTATTGCTGCTCTTGACCCTTCCCCTCGCTTACGCCGACGACGGCGACGACGCCCCTCTCATCATCAACGGCTGCACCCTCGCCGAGCACAGCCAATGCCCCGGCGCGAATCTCAAGGGCGCGAACCTGAGCAATCAGGACCTGCGCAGCATGAACCTCAGCGGCGCCGACCTGCGCGATGCCGACTTGCGGCACGCCCGCCTCGATCTCGCCAACCTGGAAAAAGCCCAACTGCAAGGCGCCAACCTGACCCGCGCCAGCCTGCAACAAAGCAACTTGCGCCTGGCCGATTTCACCGGCGCGACGCTGATGGCGATCCAGGGTTGGGGCCTGTTCGCCCAAGGCGCGCAATTCGAAAACGCCAACCTCAGCGCCGCCTACCTGCAATTCGCCCGTCTCTCCGGGGCCAGACTGCACAACGCCAACCTGCGCGCCGCCGACCTGGAAATGACCTGGCTGAGCAAGGCCGACCTCAAGGGCGCCAACCTCAGCGATGCCAATTTGCAAGAGGCCAAGTTCGGCGAAAGCAACCTGGAACAGGCGAACCTCAGCGGCGCGCGGCAGCATTATGCGAATTTTCAGGATGCGAATATGGAGGGGTGCAAAGGCTGTCCAACCACTTGGGACAAGTAACCCAAACCCCCGATACAACACCAAACCACTGTGGGAGCGGGCTTGCTCGCGAAGGCGGTGTGTCAGGCAACATCAATGCTGAATGACACACCGCATTCGCGAGCAAGCCCGCTCCCACAGGGGACCCTTTTTTGCCTGTCAGACAGAGTCAGCCCGCTTTGCGCACCACCCCCATATCAATCCCCAAATGCACCAGCTCCGTATGGGACGTCACCTGCAACTTGCTCTTCAGCAACGTCAGGTGATTGGAAACCGTCTTGCTGCTTATATTCAGCTGCTCGGCAATCAACCGCGCCGGCGTGCCTTTGGCCAGCATCACGAAGATCTCCAGTTCGCGCTGGGTCATGCTCTGCAAGCGCGGATCGCTGGCGTCCTGTTGCGGGTGGCACGCCAGTTGAGTGGCCAGTGGCTGCTCGATATAGGCATGCCCGGCGAGGATCCGCCGTACCGCTTCGATCAATACTTCCGGTGCCGAGCTTTTGGTCAGGTAGCCCGAAGCCCCCGCCTCCAGCGCCTGACGCACCAACGGCAGTTCATCGTGCATGCTGAAAAACAGCACGCGCAATTGCGGCAAGCGCTGGCGCAGGCGTCGAGTGGTTTCGAGGCCGCTGATACCCGGCAAACCGAAATCCATGATCACCAGGTTCGGCACCGCTTCCTGGACCCGGATCAGCGCTTCTTCACCGGTAGCGGCTTCGCGCACTTCCATCGCTGGCAACAGCGCCCGCAACAAACTGGCGTAGCCCTGACGGACCACCGCATGGTCATCGACCAGCAGAATATTCATGACGCCTCCAAAGGCATGCTCAAGGCCAGCGCCCAACCGGCGCCGGGGTGGCTGATGATCCGCAGTTCGCCGCCAAGGCTGCGGGCGCGTTCGAACATCGAGTACAGCCCCACGCCTGGCCGTTGCGGCTGGGCGGCACCGCGCCCGTTATCGCGGATCAGCAATCGCAAGCGCCCGCCACGATGCTGCAATCGAACCCGCACCTGACTGGCCTCGGCGTGGCGGGCAATGTTGGTCAAGGCTTCCTGCAGCAGGCGATACAGATGGGTTTTGCTCGGCCCCGACAACGCCGGTAATTGCGCGCTGACCCGCAATTGGCAATCGATGCCCTGGCGGCCCTGCCATTGCTCCACCAGCAAACCGAAGGCTTCGGACAACGGCAGGTGTTGCAGCACCACCGGGTACAAGTCGTGCACCAGCGCGCGGAAGCCCTGTTGCAGATGCTCACAGTTGTGCTCCAGCTCGCGCACCGTGCGTTCGACGGTGTCTGGCTGATCCGCCACCAGGCGCAACAAACAGGCTTGCGCGCGAATCCCGGCCAGGTACTGACCGAGGTCATCGTGCAGGGTCTGCGCCAAATGCGTGCGTTCCTGCTCCTGCACCGCGAGCAAGGTTTGCGTGAGTCGGGTGTTATCGGCGCGTGCCTGTTCCAGCGCGCCAGTCATGCGATTGAAGTGGGTCGCCAGTTGCCGCGCCTCGGGCACACCTTGCCCGCGCAGCCTTACGTTGAGCTGGCCGGCGGACACCTGCTGCAAGGCGCGGAGCAATTCGTCGAGCAGGCCCATGCCCCGGCGCACCGCCCAGCGAATGGCCAACAGACTCACCAGCAACGCCAAACCGCAGAGGAACAGCACTTGTTGCAGCGAATCCCAGACCTCATCGATCTCGTCTCGCGGATCGACCGCAATCATCACCCGCCGGCCATCCTTCAAATCCAACACCTGGGCGCTGTGACGGGCGTCGGCGAACAGCAGCCGTCCGAGCCAGGCATCCAGGCCGTCCTGCACCGGCAGCCGCGCGGCTTCGCCCGGTTCCAGCCAACGCACCCGTACGTGGCGCAAACTGCGGGTGAGGCGCGGTTGCAGGCTGACCGGGTCACGCTCGGCGGTTTCGCTCAAATACTCGACCACCGCTTCGGCGGATTGCAGCTCACGTTCCACATCCGCCAGCGCCTGATGCACCAGCAACGCCATGCACGCCAGGGTCACCAGGGCGAAAAAGCCGCAGACCCACAGGTTGATCCGCCACAGCGCCGACACGCTTAGCGCCCCGGCAACGCGGGCGACATCTGCACCAGCGTCGGTCGCGGGCCGTGCAGTTTGTCGACGCCGATCAGGGTCAAGATCAGCAGCAACGGCAGGAGCAGCGCCTTGAGAATACGCATGGTCGATCTCCTCCTCAGTGATGGCCGTTGAAACCCATGCTAAAACCGCGCCGCCCGGGATGAGCTACTACCTTGGTACTGGCTTAGCGGTACTTTCTGCATATTTCCTCTGCCCCTCGGGCTTCCTATGCTGGCGCTACCTGTAACGGAGTGCCCTAATGCGCCAGCTTGCCCCTTACGCCTTGATCTACCTGCTGGCGATTGCCTGCGCCGCCGGGCTGGCGACCCAGAGTCAGGCCGCCGACGCGCCGTTGCAGGTGCAGATCGGCTACCTGGGCTATCGCCCCGATCCGGGGCCGCTGCTGTCGAATGTGATTCCCGAACCCGCCGATGCCGGCCTGCGCGGCGCTGAACTGGCGATCACCGACAGCAACAGCACCGGACGTTTTCTCAACCACAGCTACAGCCTGATCAGCGCCAGCACCGACAACCCGGACGCTCTGATCGAAGCCGCCAAGGCCCAGCACGCTCAAGGCCTGCGCCTGTTTGTGGTGAACGCACCGGTGGAAACCCTGCGCCGGCTCAGCGCGGTGCTGACCGACAGTTTGCTGTTCAACGCCGGCAGCCCGGATGACAGCCTGCGCACCACCGACTGCTTGCCGAACGTGCTGCACACCTTGCCGAGCCGGGCAATGCTCGCCGATGCGCTGGCGCAATTCCTGGTGGTGCGCAAATGGCAACGGGCGCTGCTGATCGTCGGCCCGACCCCGGACGATCAAGCCTATGCCGCCGCCCTGCGCCGCGCCGCCAAGCGCTTCGGTCTGAAACTGGTGGCGGAAAAAGCCTGGAGCTTCGACAACGATCAACGCCGCAGCGCCCAGGCCGACATGCCGCTGTTCACCCAGACCGCCGAATACGACGTAGTGCTGGTGGCGGACGAGCGCGGCGACTTCGGCGAATACGTGCCTTACCAGACCTGGTATCCGCGTCCGGTCGCCGGGACTCAGGGCCTGACCCCGGTGGGCTGGCACAAAACCGTGGAAACCTACGGCGCCGCGCAACTGCAAAAACGCTTCGAGGCCATGGCCGGGCGCTGGATGAATGACCGGGATTTCGCCGCGTGGATGGCCGTGCGCAGCATCGCCAGTGCCGTGAGCAAACTGCGACAGGTCGATCCGATGGCGATCCGCGCGCTGGAGATCAGCGATCAATTGCCGCTGGACGGTTTCAAGGGTCGCAAGCTCAGTTTTCGGCCGTGGAACGGCCAGTTGCGCCAACCGATTCCCATCGTGCAACCGCGAGCGCTGGTCAGCACCTCGCCCCAGGACGGTTTCCTGCACCCGTTCAACGAAATGGACAGCCTGGGCTACGACAAGCCCGAAGTGACCTGCCGCTTTCCCTGATTTTTTCCATCACAACGACAATAAAAAGGAATCCGCCATGCGCCGTACCCTGCTCTCATGCGCCCTGCTGCTTGCCGCCGGGCACGCCGTGGCCAGCACTGCCTGGATCTCCAACGAAAAGGACAACAGCCTGAGCCTGATCGACATGCAGACCCTGCAAGTCACCGATACCCTGCCCGTCGGCCAGCGCCCGCGCGGTCTGTTGCTGTCCCACGACAGCAAGTTGTTGTACATCTGCGCCAGCGACTCGGACCGGGTCCAGGTGATGGACGTGGCCACGCGCAAGATCATCAAGGAGCTGCCGTCGGGCAAAGATCCCGAACAATTCGCGCTGCATCCGAATAACCGCTGGCTCTACGTTTCCAACGAAGACGATGCGCTGGTGACGGTGATCGACACCGAAACCTCCAAGGTGCTGAGCCAGATCAACGTCGGCGTCGAGCCGGAAGGCATGGCCGTCAGCCCCGATGGCAAATGGGCGGTGAACACCAGCGAAACCACCAACATGCTGCACTGGATCGACACCAGCACCCAGACCCTGGCCGACAGCACGCTGGTGGATCAGCGGCCGCGCTTCGTCGAGTTTTCACCGGACGGCTCGCAGCTGTGGGCCTCGGCGGAAATCGGCGGCACGGTGACGATTCTCGACGTGGCGACGCGCAAGGTCCTCAAGACCGTGAACTTCCAGATCAAGGGCGTGCACCCGGACAAGGTGCAGCCAGTGGGAATCAAACTCAGCGCCGACGGCAAGTACGGCTTCGTCGCCCTCGGCCCGGCCAACCATGTGGCGGTGGTCGACGCCAAGACTTTCGAAGTGCTGGATTACCTGCTGGTCGGCCGGCGCGTGTGGCAGATGTCGTTCACCCCGGATCAGAAGCAATTGCTTGCCACCAACGGCGTCAGCGGCGATGTGTCGGTGATTGATGTCGACAGCCTCAAGGTCAGCAAATCGGTCAAGGTCGGGCGCTATCCGTGGGGCGTGGTGGTGACCCCATGAACGCCCTGGAAGTCAGCGAGCTGAGTTTCGCTTATGGCGCAAAAGAAGCGCTGCGCCAGGTGAGTTTCAGCCTGGTGCCGGGGCGCTTTGCGGCGTTGCTGGGGCCGAACGGTGCGGGGAAATCGACACTGATTGCCCTGCTGACCCGACTCTACGATCTACAGCGGGGCGATATCCGGGTCGGCGGCTGCTCGTTGCGCGATGCCCCGCGCCCGGCGCTCAAACAGTTGGGTGTGGTGTTTCAACAAAGCACGCTGGACCTGGACCTCAGCGTCGAACAAAACCTGCGTTATCACGCGGCGCTGCACGGCATGTCCCGGCGCCAGACCGGCCTGCGTGTCGACGCTGAACTGGCGCGCCAAGCCCTGACTGAACGCCGTCGCGAAAAAGTGCGCGAACTGAATGGCGGCCACCGGCGCCGGGTGGAAATCGCTCGGGCGTTGCTGCATGAGCCGCGTTTGTTGCTGCTGGACGAGGCCAGCGTCGGCCTCGACCCGGCCAGTCGCCTGGCGCTGAATCAACACATCCGCAGCCTGTGCCGCGAGCAAGGCATCAGCGTGCTCTGGACCACGCATTTACTCGATGAAGTGCAGGCCAGCGATGACTTGCTGATCCTGCATCAAGGCCGGCTGGTCGCCGCCGGACAAGCCGACGCCCTGAGCCTGGAACACGGCGGTGACCTCGGTTCTGCCTTCGCCCGACTGACCACCGCAGGAGCCGCCCGATGAATGCGTATTGGCAGTGTTTCAGCGGCATCGTGTTGCGCGAATGGCTGCGTTTTGTGTTGCAGCGCACGCGGTTTCTCAGCGCTTTGGTGCGGCCGTTATTGTGGCTGCTGGTGTTCGCCGCCGGGTTTCGCGCGGCGCTGGGCATTGCGATCATCGAGCCTTACGACACCTACATTCCGTACGAGGTGTACATCATTCCGGGGCTGGCCTGCATGATCCTGCTGTTCAACGGCATGCAGGGTTCGCTGTCCATGGTCTACGACCGGGAGATGGGCAGCATGCGCGTGTTGCTGACCAGCCCCCTGCCGCGGATTTTCCTGCTGTGCAGCAAATTGCTCGCGACCTCGCTGATTTCGCTGTTGCAGGTGTATGCGTTCCTGGGGATTGCCTGGGTCTACGGCGTGCAACCGCCGGCCATGGGCTTGCTGATCGCGTTGCCGGCGTTGTTGCTGGTGGCGTTGATGCTGAGTGCGCTGGGGTTGTTGCTGTCGAATGCGATCCGCCAGTTGGAAAACTTTGCCGGGGTGATGAATTTCGTGATCTTCCCGCTGTTTTTCCTGTCGTCGGCGTTGTATCCGCTGTGGAAAATGCGTGAGTCGAGTGAGTGGTTGTATTGGTTGTGTGCGTTGAATCCGTTTACCCACGCTGTCGAGCTGGTGCGGTTTGCCTTGTATGAACGCTTCAACCCGCTGGCCCTGGCGGTGTGCGTGGGCTTGACGCTGGTGTTTGTGCTGCTCGCCGTGCTCACCTTCAACCCGCAACACGCCGCCCTGCGCAAGGCTGGCTAACAACACAAATCCCCTGTGGGAGCGGGCTTGCTCGCGAATGCGGTGTGTCAGTTGACATCAATGCTGACTGATACACCGCATTCGCGAGCAAGCCCGCTCCCACAATTAGATCTCCATCAAACTTGGGGAAATTACTACTTTAGTACTGCTTTACCTGTCTATCGTCGCATTCCCTTCACACCGCGACTGGCATGTAATGGGTTCATAACTATAAGGATTGAACCCCCATGCCGCGTGCCCGACGTCGTCTGCTACGCCCTTGCCTCGCTGCCCTGTCGCTCAGCCTGTTGCTGAGTACCGCGCAGGCCGAAACCCCGCTGTTCTCCGCTGACGGCTACCGCATCAGCCTGTACCGCAGCCCGACGCCGAATCAGTTGCAAGGCGCGACCATCCTCGACACCCCCGCCCTGCAAACCCTGCTCAACCAGACACCGCGCCCGGTGCTGATCGACGTCTACCGTCGCCAGTGGCTGCAAGGACGGTTCATCGAAGACCAGCCCCACGCGAACCTGCCCGGCAGCCATTGGCTGGCCAATACCGGTGACGGTGATCTGACGCCTGACTGGCAGGCTTACTTTGCGCGTAATCTGGACACATTCACCGACGGCGACCACCAGCAACCGCTGGTCTTCTACTGCCGCTCCGATTGCTGGTTGAGCTGGAACGCGGTAAAACGCGCCACCGCCATGGGCTATAAGTCAGTGTATTGGTATCGCGATGGCCTGGATGCCTGGCAAGCGGCGAACCTGCCTGTTGCGCCGGCCCAGCCCGAGCCCTTCCCCTGACCCGAACACTTGCATGTTGTTGCCCCACCCAAAAACACAATAATGAGGTGAAAGGCTATGTACAAAATTCTGATTGCCGATGATCACCCGCTGTTTCGCGAAGCCATTCATAACGTTATCAGCGACGGTTTCCCCGGCAGCGACGTGATGGAAACCGCCGACCTGGACAGCGCCCTGCTGCTGACCCAGGAACACGACGACCTGGACTTGATCCTGCTGGACCTGAACATGCCCGGCATGCACGGCCTCAATGGCCTGATCAACCTGCGCAACGAGGCGCCGACGATTCCGGTGGTGATCGTCTCGGCCGAGCAGGACAAGCAGATCGTGCTGCAAGCCATCACCTATGGCGCGGTGGGTTTCATCACCAAATCCTCGCCACGCCTGCAAATGACCGAGGCGATCCAGCAGATTCTCAACGGCAATGTGTACCTGCCGCCGGACATCATCCGCACGCAAAAACCCGGCACCCATCGCCGCATGAACGACAACCCGAGCTTCCCGCCTGAACTGCTCCAGGCCCTGACCCGCAAGCAGTTACTGGTGTTGGAACGCATGACCAAGGGCGAATCGAACAAACAGATCGCCTACACCCTGGAAATAGCCGAAACCACGGTCAAGGCGCATGTGTCGGCGATTTTGCGCAAGTTGAATGTGCACAATCGGGTGCAGGCGATATTGAGTGCCGGGGATATAGATTTCGGGTCTTATCTGCGGCGCTGAAGTTTGTCTGGAAGACCGCGTCGCGCCCTTCGCGAGCAAGCCCGCTCCCACATTTGATCTTCAGTGAACACAGAGTTTGTGTACAACGCAGATCCAATGTGGGAGCGGGCTTGCTCGCGAAGGGGCCCTCACAAACACCGCAAGTCTCAAGGCCTACCGAGCAAATGACTCATCGCAGTCTTGAGCTTCATCGGCCGCACCGGTTTATGCATCAAGGTGTGCCCCAACTCGCGAATCTGCAGCTTGAGTTCATTGCTGTAATTGGCGGTGATCATCATCGCCGGAATGGCTGACCCACGCCGCGCATTGATCCGGGCCACGGCGTCGACGCCGTTCTGGTCGTCGTCCAGGTGATAGTCGGCGATCAGCAAATCGGCCTCTTCGTGATAGTTGTCCACTTGCCGCGCCAAATCCTGCTCCGACAACGCCGTCACCACCAAACAGCCCCAACCTTCCAGCAACGTGCGCATCCCCGCGCAAATCGCCGCGTCGTTGTCCAGCACCCACACCCGTGCACCGCGCAACCGTTCGAGCATCGGCTCGCTCATCAGCAAACTCGGCAACGCCTTGGGCGCGGTGGCGCTGAGCGGCACTTCGACAGAAAACATTGAGCCCTTGCCCGGCCACGAGCGCACGTGAATCCGGTGCCCGAGGATCCCGGCGATTTTCTCGACAATCGCCAGGCCCAAACCCAAGCCGCGATCCTGATCCGGACGCTGCACATCGCCACGCTTGAACTCCTGGAAAATTTCCTCCAGACGATCTTCGGCAATGCCCATGCCGCTGTCCCAGACTTCGATCGACAAGCGCTGATGATGGCGCCGGCACCCGAGCACCACGCGCCCGCTGTAGGTGTAGCGAATCGCATTGCTCAGCAGATTGCGCAGGATCCGCGCCAGCAATTGAATGTCGCTGCGCACCAGCGCCGAACACGGGATGAAATGCAATTCCAGCCCTTCGCTGCGCGCCACTTGGGTGTATTCGGCGGCGAGGTTTTCCAGCAATTCGCTGAGGGCGAACGGCGCGATATCGGCCTTGATCACCCCAGCATCGAGTTTGGAAATATCGACCAACGTGCCCAACAGGTTTTCCACGTCTTCCAGGGAATTGCTGACGTTACGCACCAGAATCGCATTGGCCACCGGCTCCCGGCGTTCGAGCAAAGCGCTGGTAAACAGCCGCGCGGCGTTGAGCGGTTGCAGCAGGTCGTGGCTGACGGCCGCAAGAAACTTGGTCTTCGACAGGTTGGCCTGCTCGGCTTCGAGTTTGGCCTCGCGCAGGCGTGATTCCGCACGGCGACGCTCGTCGATCTCGCGCAGCAGTTGATCGTTGAGGGTGGTCAGTTCGGTGGTGCGTTCGCGCACCCGCAACTCAAGGTTTTGATAGGCCTGGTGCAGCGCTTCGGCGGTGCGGCGGCGTTCAGTGATGTCGCGGATCAACACGAAAATCCCCACCACTTCACCGGTGGCCAGGCGATTGGGTACATAGGAGCGCAGCATGTAGCGCTCCTGATTGTTGATGTTGGTTTCGGCGAACTCGAAGGTCACGCTCTCCCCGGCCAACGCCCGGGCGACGTAGGCTTCCAGGCGCTGGTAATGCTGCTCGCTGTGCACTTCGCGCAGGCTCTGCCCGAGCATCACGCCCCGGGGCCAGCAGTACCATTCTTCGTAGACTTTGTTGGTGAACTCGTAGACCAGATCGGCGTTCAGGTAGGCGATCAGCGCCGGCACATGGTCGGTGATCAAGCGAATCCAGCGTTCGCTTTCGCTGAGCGCTTCGGCGTGCTGGTAGCGTTCGGTGATGTCGGTGAAGGTGTTGACGAAACCGCCGGTGGGCAGCGGATGGGTGCGGATTTCCAGGACCCGGCCATCGTAGAGGCGCTGTTCGCACTCCTGCACCGGCCGCCCGTTGCTGTCGCGACTGGCCGGGGTCAGCAGGTTCAGTTCGCTGTCGGCGATCACCTCGGCGAACGGCCGATGGGCCGCCACTGGCGCGAGGCCGCTGAGTTCAAGGAAGCGTCGGTTCCACAGTTCCAGAATGCCGTCGGCGTTGACCATCGCCACGCCCTGGGACAGGTTGTCCACCGCCCGTTGCAACAGGTGGGATTTCTGCGCCACCGCTTGCTCGCGGCGCACGGTTTCGCTGAGTTTGACGTCGGTAATGTCGGTGAACAGGATCACCCGCCCGCCTTCCTGGGTCGGCCGTTCGCTGACTTGCAGCCAGCGACCGTTTTGCAGGCGATACAACAGATTCTGATCGGCATGCCCACGCGGTTCTTCGGTGAATAACCCGGTGGCCGTCATCAGGCGCTTGACCTCGGCCAGGTGCATGCCGGCGATGATCCGCACCCGGCTGTTGCCCCAGAACGCCTTGAAGCGGCTGTTGAACAGCACGATGCGCTGGTCCTCATCGAACAGCACGAAGGCATCGGAAATGCTCTCGATGGCATCGATCAAATGTTGATGGGCGGTTTCCGCCCGCAGGCGTGCGTCACTGAGCAAGTGATTGCCAGCCTTGAGTTCGGCCATGGCCTGGTTCAGCGCGTCGGTGCGTTCGCGGACCTGCTCGGCCAGCACCACCGAATGCTGGAACGCCGCATACGGGTCGTTGCCCCGGGTGATGCCGGATTCGATGCGTTCGATCAGCGCGCCATTGATGCGCTGCAGTTTGTGATTGTCGCGCTGCAGGCTGGCGATTTGCGCCTGGAGCTCAACGGTGTCCAGGGGAACGGCCTCGGGCAATGGCAACCCCGGTGAAGGTCTGGTTGATGTGCATGCCATTGAACTGTTCTCCGTAGGTGTTGAAACCCATCACCCGATGCTCACGCAAAAACGCCCCGATCGGCTCCAGACTGCCGCGATCTTCCAGTTCCAGACGTCGCAGAAAACAGTCGCAGCCGATGGTCAGCAACAAGTCGCCGAGGCGTTGTTCCAGGCCTTCGAACAACGCTTGCAGGTTCGGCAGCATCGGGCCGGGGGTCATGGCGGTGAGGACGATGCCGTTTTCCACGGCGCAGTAGAAACTCAAGCTCAGGTCCGGGTGCACCTGCTGGATGGCGCGCACGTAGTACTGGTCGTTGATCCGCACGGCCAGCGGGTGCGCGGCGAAGATCCGGTGATCGAGCTCGGCCACCGGCACGCCGATGTGCCGGGCGTACTCCTCGGCGGCGGGTTCGGCGTTGAGTTCGAAGACCCGCCGCGAGGCGCTGTCGGCGCCGGTGACCACCAGTTTCTCTGCGCGGGGCAGGATGTGGTGGGTGGTGAACACTTCGAAATCCAGCCAGGTATTGACCAGCACCACCACCGCAGCGCCGCTGTGGAACTCGCCGCCGAAATACACGTGGGTGTGGGTCAGGTAGTTATCGTCACCAGCGGAACCACCGAAATGCGGGATGTCGCCCAACGCCGCGCTTAATGCAGCGAGGACCATTTCTTCACGGCTGGACAGGCCATCGAGCAGGGTCAGGGCAAAACTGTTGCCCTTGATCGGCGCCAGGGTGTTGCTGCGGCAGCCGCTGACCAGTCGTTCGACCATCTGCTGGGCGTCGATCAGGCTGAAGCGTTCCATTTCGTCGATCAGTTCGATGGCGATGGAAAAGTGCCGATGATCGAAGCCCACCGCCGTCACGCAATTGCGACCGTAACCTTGCGGGGTGATTTCCCCGGCGCTGGTGCAACCCACCAGGCGAATCCCGCCGAAGCTCTGCTGCAAGGCCTGGCCCAGCGCCTGCAAGTCGTACTCGGCCGAACAGAAAAACAGCACAAACCCCAGGTGCGGATGCAACAGCTGTCGCGCCAACTCCTGCGCCGCCTGCTGCGCGTCGGTGGCCTGGGACATCGCGCTGACCACGCCTTCACTCTGGACCTGCTGCATCGTCGCCTCCCGCAGGTGCGCATGTATGAGGTCCGAGTGTACGAAGCCTGCGGGCCGGGACGTATGCTACTTGGGTAGCGGTCTTGGGCTTCGATGGGATGAGAGCGTTTGCGTAGGTTCCCCCAAACACCACATATCCCTGTGGGAGCGGGCTTGCTCGCGAATGCGGTGGGTCAGTTGACATAAATGCTGACTGACACGACGCCTTCGCGAGCAAGCCCGCTCCCACAGGGGGATTTTGTGTGATGCAAGTTGCATCGTTACCAGGTCAACACCGCCCCCACCGCAAACGTATCGGTGTCTTCGTTCTGCGCACTGGTGTCGTGCCCGTCGATGCTGAACTGGTTGTACTCCGCCACCAGTTTCAGGTTGTCATTCACGTCATGGAACAGCGCAATCCCGCGCGTCTTGTAGTCCGCGCCGCTGCCCACCACGCCGTTGCCATCGTCATCGGTCTTGCCGTAGGACAGCGCCACGCGGTTCTTGCCGAGTTTGTAGGAGCCCTGCATCAGGTAACCGGTGCTGTCGACATTGCGCAGCGTGGCTTCACCGGCGTTGTTGGTGAAGAACGGGTTGATGCCCTTGGCCTGGAAGCCGGAACCGGTCAACGACAACCCGCCCATTTTCGCCTGCACGCCGTAGCCAAGGCCTTTGGAGGTGACGGACTGGACGGTGGAATCGGTGTTGTCCGAAGTCTGGTAGCTGCCGTTGACCCAGCTGTAGATCTTCGCCCCGGCGACGTCGAACTGGTAGGTGATCTCGCTCTCGGTGCGCGGGTTTTCCTGATAAGCCTTGCCCAACGGGCTGCTGTCGTTGGTGTCCACCGGGTCCATGATCCCCACCGCTACGCGCAAGCCGTCCATCACCGGGGTTCGGTAGGTGATTTGCGAGGTCGGAAACGGATACGGATAACCGCTGCCGATGTTGCCGAACGACACCCCGCCACCGTCCACTAACCCCAAGCTGTCGCTGACCTGGCCGTAACCGGCGAGCAGTTCATCGAGCAGGATATTGGAACGGGCAAACAGGCCGAAGTCCTTGCCGATCAGCACTTCGCCCCACTCCGGATTGGCCACGGTGCCGTAGAACTGCCGCACATCGATGGCGGTGTCGGTGCCGTTAGTTTCGCTGTCGTTGATGGTCACCCAGAACGAAGCACGGGCGCCGAGCTTGAGGTCATCGATCTGCTTGCCCATGTTGAAGCCCAGGTAGTTGGGCAGAAAACCCATCTTGACCCGCGCCTGGCGACGGTCGAACTGATCGCCGGCGCGGTCGACCTTGCTGTTCACATAGAAGGCGTTGATGTAGCCGTCGGTGGAAAACGTGGTCTGGTCCTTGTCGTACAGCATGATCTCGGCTTCGGCAAATGAGCTCAGGCCAAGGGACGACAGGCCGGCGATAACGGCAGGCAGGATTCGATGCGAGAAGTTTTTATTGTTGTGCATGACGCGCTCCGCAACAGGGGACAAGTTGTCGGAGGCGATTATCGAAAGCTGACCGGCGGCGTCATACGCTGCCTTGGCGGCGGTTTTGAAGTGCTTTGGAGGGGCCGGGGATGCGCGGCAAATTCGGTGTAAGACCGGGCCGTGGCAAGGCCCGGAACTTTGGGTGTACGCCTGCGAGCGCTACTGACGTGCGGAGGAACCGGTCCTGCCTAGACGCCCGCTCTAAACAGCATGTAAGCGGCGACCACGATGCAGACGCTGGCGAAGCCGACTTGCAGGGCGCGGGCCGGAACCCGGGCGCACAACTGGCGGCCAATGATCATGCCGACGATGCTGGCGACGATAAACGCCACGCCCAAACCATCAATTCTGACGCCTGCATGGAACGCACCGATCACGCCAATGGCCGAGATCAAACTGATGACCATCAACGACGTGGCGACGATCCCGCGCATCTGCACATCGGTCAGTTGCTTGAACGCCGGGACGATCAGGAAACCGCCGCCGACGCCGAGCAACCCCGAGACCACGCCGGTCACCGCGCCGAGGGCCGCCAGGGTTGCGGTGCATTTGGCGGTCCAGGAAAAGCGCCCGGTCTGTTGATCGAGCATGCAATTCTTCTGGCCCCAGTTGGCGTGGCCGTGGTCGCTCGGGCCTTCGTCCTGACGCTCCCGGCGCAACATGCGCCAGGCCACCATGACCATCAGCAGGCTGAACAGAATCATCAGGATTTTTTCCGGCAACTGATGGGCGAAGTAGATGCCCAACGGCGAAAAAATCGCGCCAAGCAAGGCAATCAGCAACGCCGCGCGATAGCGCACCAGGCCATGCCGTAAGCCGTCGATGGCGCCAACGGCTGCCGCGCTACCCACCGCAAACAACGCGACCGGCGCCGCTTGGGTCATGCTCCAGCCGAGCCCGAGCACCAATGCCGGCACCGCCAGAATCCCGCCTCCGGCCCCGGTCAAACCGAGGACCAGGCCCATGAGCACACCAAAAAAACTTGCCAGCAACATAGGGTTCTCTCAGTCGACCTTGGACACAGCGGTCAGCCACTCGCGGCCCTTGAGCATGCCGTTCCAGTAGAACCACGGCAGCAAGCTCGCCTTGAGCCACCACGCAGAACGACGGGGCACGGTCGGGTCGAGGGGAAAGGTCGGCAGCAACTTACCGGCATAACCGAACTCGGCGAGGATCACCTTGCCCTTCTCCACCGTCAGCGGGCAGGAACCGTAGCCGTCGTATTTGAGTGGCAGCGGTTGTTGCTTGCGCAGGGCCAACAGGTTTTCCGCGACCACCACGATTTGCTTGCGCACGGCGGCAGCGGTTTTTGCGTTGCTGGTGGAACAGATATCGCCCAGGCCGAACACCTCGGGATAACGCACGTGTTGCAGCGTGTGCATGTTGACTTCGCACCAGCCGGCGGCGTCGGCCAAGGGGCTTTGGCGGATGAAATCGGGAGAAACCTGAGGTGGCACGACGTGCAGCAGGTCGAAGGTTTTCTCTTCAACCGTCACCGCGCCGGCAGCATCCTTGACCTCGAACCACGCGGTTTTCGCCGGGCCATCGACCTTGATCAGGTTGGAAGTGAAGGCCAGCCGGGCGTTGTATTTTTCGATGTATTTCATCAGCGGCGGCACGAAGGTCGGCACGCCGAACAGTGCAGCGCCGGCCAGGTTGAACTCAACGTCGATGTTGTTCAGCACACCGCTTTTCAACCAGTGATCGCAGGACAGGTACAGCGCCTTTTGCGGCGCGCCAGCGCATTTGATCGGGATCGGTGGCTGGGTGAAGATCGCCTTGCCGCCGCGCAAACCCTTGACCAGTTCCCAGGTGTAGGCCGCGTGTTGATAGCTGTAGTTGGAGGTCACTCCGTGCTGGCCGAGGGTTTCCTGCAAGCCTTCGATCTTCTCCCAGGCCAGGCGCAGGCCGGGGCAGACGATGAGGTTTTGATAGCCAACGGTGCGACCGTCGTCGAGGGTCAGGTGTTTGCTGTCGGCGGCGATGTCAGTCACCGACGCCTGCAGCCATTTGGCTTGACGCGGCATCACGCTGGCCATCGAACGCACGGTGTCTTCCACCGCATAGGCGCCACCGCCGACCAGGGTCCAGGCCGGCTGATAGAAGTGCTGGGCGTTGGGTTCGATAACGGTGATGTTCAACGACGGATCGCGCTTGAGCAGGCTGGCGACAAAACCAATCCCTGCCGTGCCGCCGCCTATCACCACGATGTCTGCACTGATGGTTGGGCCCCAGTGTTGATCGTTCATAGGTTGTTTCCTTTTTTACTGCTGCACGCATTGAGTCAGGTCAGGCACGCTCTGTGTAGCAGCTGCCGAGGTACGAGGCTGCGTTCGGTTGCGAAGCAGTCGTCAAACCTGAGCACGCGGTTTACCTGAAACACCGCGCAGCCTGATTTTACGACTGCTTCGCAACCGAACGCAGCCTCGTGCCTCGGCAGCTGCTACATCGGCCGAACGCAGCCTTCGGCAGCTGCTACAACGGGCATCGTCATGCAAAGCTTTTCAGTACCGCTCCGCAATACAGACCGGACAAGGTTTTCATCACTTGAATCACTTCGTGGCTGGCCAGACCATAGAAAATGTATTTGCCTTCGCGACGAGTCGCGACCAGACCTTCATCACGCAAAATGCCCAGCTGTTGGGACAGTGTGGGCTGGCGCACGCCGGTCATGGTTTCCAGTTCGCCGACATTGCGCTCGCCCTGGGTCAATTGGCAGAGGATCAGCAAGCGATCTTCGTTGGCCAAAGCCTTGAGCAGCGCGCAAGCTTTGGAGGCTGAAGCGCGTAATTGGGCGACTTCACATTCGGTCAGACTGGATTGCATTTGCAGGATGCCTTCGACGTCACTTAAGCTGCAGACATTATGTGTAAACATAAAGTGTTGCAACCAGTTACTGTCTTCCTACCCTTTTCACAGGTCCGTGTCCCATGCCCGCGCTGATTGAAGCCTTCCTCGACCCCGCCTCGTCGACCTACAGCTACGTCGTCTACGAGCAGGACGGCGGGTACTGCGCGATCGTCGACCCGGTGCTCGATTACGATCCGGCCGCCGGGCGCACCACCACTGTCCAGGCCGACCGCGTGATCGCTTTCGTGCGCGAGCATCAGTTGCAAGTGCAATGGCTGCTGGAAACCCACGCCCACGCCGATCACCTGTCCGCCGCGCCGTATCTGCGCCGGGAGCTGGGCGGGAAGATTGCGATTGGTCAGTCGATCAGCAAGGTTCAGGGCGTGTTCAAGACCCTGTTCAATCTGGAGCCGGAATTCTGTGTGGACGGCTCGCAGTTCGATCACCTGTTCGCGCCGAACGAATCGTTCATGATCGGCAACCTCAAGGCCACCGCCCTGCACGTGCCTGGCCATACCCCGGCGGACATGGCGTACTTGATCGACGGCGATGTGATTCTGGTGGGCGACACGCTGTTCATGCCGGATGTCGGCACGGCGCGTTGCGATTTCCCCGGTGGCGATGCCCATCAGATGTTCGCCTCGATCCACAAGCTATTAGCTTTCCCCGCTGGCGTGCGGCTTTACGTTTGCCACGACTATCCGCCAGAGGGGCGTGAGCCGCAGTGCCAGACCACGGTGGGTGAGCAGCGTAAAAGCAATATTCATGTGCATGACGGTGTTGATGAGGCGGCGTTTGTGCAGATGCGCACCCAGCGTGATGCCGGGTTAGGCATGCCGAACCTGTTGTTGCCGGCGATTCAGGTGAATGTGCGGGCGGGGAATATGCCGCCGGCGGAGGACAACGGCGTGACCTACCTGAAGATCCCCCTGAACAAACTGTAAACGCTGGGGGTGGGAGACCTTGTGGGAGCGGGCTTGCTCGCGAAAGCGGTGTGTCAGGCAACTTCAAATCGACTGACACGGCCCCTTCGCGAGCAAGCCCGCTCCCACAGGGGAATGCGTTTAGGTGCCGAGGGTTAACCCATTCGCCGGCAACGGCAGTGCAGTTTTGTAGCGCACTTGCTTCAGCGCAAAACTCGATCGAATGTTGGCGACGCCGGGGACTTTGGTGAGGAAGTCCATCATGAAACGCTCCAGCGACTGAATCGTCGGCACCAGCACCCGGATCAGATAATCCGGGTCCCCCGCCATCAAGTAGCACTCCATCACTTCAGGCCGATCCGAAATCGCCTCTTCGAAATGCGCCAGCGCCTCTTCCACCTGCTTCTCCAGGCTGACGTGGATGAACACATTCACGTGCAGCCCCAGCAGGTCGGCGTCCAATAGCGTCACTTGCTCGCGAATCAGCCCCAATTCCTCCATCGCCTTGACCCGGTTGAAACACGGGGTCGGCGACAGGTTCACCGAACGGGCGAGGTCGGCGTTGGTGATACGGGCATTCTCCTGAAGGCTGTTGAGAATGCCGATATCGGTACGGTCCAGTTTGCGCATGAGACAAAACCACCTGTTATTTTTGTTTATGCAGTTTTTTTATCCTCAAATGATCGCCAACGCAACGAAACACAGATAAATATTCTCCTGCGCCGGGCCTATGATGTTTGTAGGACAAGATTTCCAGCACCCATGGAATGACCGTCAGCTCACTACAAGAAATTCACAAGATCGAGCGTAGAAGCCATGAACCAAGCGTACGAACCGTTGCGCCTGCACGTTCCCGAACCTTCGGGCCGTCCCGGCTGCAAAACAGACTTTTCCTACCTGCATCTGACCGACGCAGGCCTGGTGCGCAAACCCCCAATCGACGTTGAACCGGCCGACACCGCTGATCTGGCCAAGGGCCTGATTCGCGTGCTCGATGACCAGGGCAACGCGCTTGGCCCATGGGCCGAAGGCGTGCCGTCGGAGATCCTGCGTAAAGGCATGCGCGCCATGCTCAAGACGCGGATTTTCGACAACCGCATGGTGGTCGCCCAGCGTCAGAAAAAAATGTCGTTCTACATGCAGAGCCTTGGCGAAGAAGCCATCGGCAGCGCCCAGGCCCTGGCCTTGAACATCGACGACATGTGCTTCCCCACCTACCGTCAGCAAAGCATCCTGATGGCCCGCGAAGTACCGCTGGTGGACCTGATCTGCCAACTGCTGTCCAACGAGCGCGATCCGCTCAAGGGCCGTCAGTTGCCTATCATGTACTCGGTACGCGATCACGGCTTCTTCACCATTTCCGGTAACCTCGCCACCCAATTCGTACAAGGTGTGGGCTGGGGCATGGCGTCGGCGATCAAGGGCGACACCAAAATCGCCTCGGCCTGGATCGGCGACGGCGCTACCGCTGAATCCGACTTCCACACCGCCCTCACCTTCGCCCACGTTTACCGGGCGCCGGTGATCCTCAACGTGGTCAACAACCAGTGGGCGATTTCCACGTTCCAGGCGATTGCCGGTGGTGAAGCCACCACGTTTGCCGGCCGTGGCGTTGGCTGCGGGATTGCCTCCCTGAGGGTCGATGGCAACGATTTCGTCGCGGTCTACGCCGCCTCTGCCTGGGCCGCCGAACGCGCGCGCCGCAACCTCGGTCCGACCATGATCGAGTGGGTCACCTACCGCGCCGGCCCGCACTCCACCTCTGATGATCCTTCGAAATACCGTCCCGCCGACGACTGGAGCCACTTCCCGTTGGGCGATCCGATTGCGCGCCTCAAGCAGCACTTGATCAAGATTGGCCAGTGGTCCGAAGAGGAACACACCGCCGTCAGCGCCGAACTGGAAGCCGAAGTGATCGCCGCGCAGAAAGAAGCCGAGCAGTACGGCACCCTCGCCGGTGGCCAGACGCCAAGCGCCGCGACCATGTTCGAAGACGTCTACAAAGAGATGCCGGAGCACTTGAAGCGCCAGCGTCAAGAGTTGGGGATCTGACATGAACGACCACAACACCAGCATTGAATTGGAAACCGCCATGACCACGACCACCATGACCATGATCCAGGCCCTGCGCTCGGCCATGGACGTGATGCTTGAGCGCGACGACAACGTCGTCGTATTCGGTCAGGACGTGGGTTACTTCGGCGGCGTGTTCCGTTGCACCGAAGGCTTGCAGAGCAAGTACGGCACCTCCCGCGTCTTCGATGCGCCGATCTCCGAAAGCGGGATCGTCGGCGTTGCAGTCGGCATGGGCGCCTACGGTCTGCGCCCGGTGGCCGAGATTCAGTTCGCCGACTACGTGTACCCGGCGTCGGACCAGATCATTTCCGAAGCCGCGCGCCTGCGTTATCGCTCGGCCGGTGAATTCACCGCACCGATGACGTTGCGCATGCCTTGCGGCGGCGGCATCTACGGCGGCCAGACCCACAGCCAGAGCATCGAGGCGATGTTCACTCAGGTCTGCGGCCTGCGCACGGTCATGCCGTCCAACCCCTACGATGCCAAAGGCTTGCTGATCGCCTCCATCGAAAACGATGACCCGGTGATCTTCCTCGAGCCAAAACGCCTGTACAACGGCCCGTTCGACGGCCACCACGACCGCCCGGTAACCCCGTGGTCGAAACACCCGGCCGCACAAGTGCCGGACGGCTACTACACCGTGCCGCTGGACGTCGCCGCCATCGCCCGTCCGGGCAAGGAAGTGACCATCCTGACCTACGGCACAACGGTTTATGTGTCGCAAGTCGCTGCTGAAGAAAGCGGTGTCGACGCTGAAGTCATCGACCTGCGCAGCCTGTGGCCGCTGGACCTTGAAACCATCGTCAAATCCGTGAAAAAAACCGGCCGCTGCGTGATCGTTCACGAAGCCACCCGCACCTGCGGTTTCGGCGCCGAACTGGTCGCGCTGGTGCAAGAGCATTGCTTCCACTACCTGGAAGCGCCGATCGAACGCGTCACCGGTTGGGACACCCCCTACCCGCACGCGCAAGAGTGGGCGTATTTCCCAGGGCCGTCCCGAGTAGGCGCGGCGTTGAAACGGGTTATGGAGGTCTGAATGGGCACGCACGTTATTAAAATGCCGGACATTGGTGAAGGCATTGCAGAAGTTGAATTGTCGGTATGGCACGTCAAGGTTGGCGACATGGTCGTCGAAGATCAGGTGCTGGCCGATGTGATGACCGACAAGGCGATGGTCGACATCCCTTCCCCGGTGCACGGCAAGGTGATTGCGTTGGGCGGCCAGCCGGGCGAAGTCATGGCGGTTGGCAGCATTCTGATCAGCATTGAAGTCGAAGGCGCGGGCAACGTTAAAGAGTCCGCGCAGCCTGTCGCTGCTGTTAAAGAAGCACCGGCTGTAGCGCCTGCCAAAGTTGAAGCCGTTGCTGAAAGCAAACCCGTAGCAGCGCCGCGTCCTGCGGTTTGTCAGGGTCCGATGGTTGCCCGTGAAGCCGACGAACGTCCGCTGGCCTCGCCGGCCGTGCGCAAACATGCGCTGGACCTCGGCATCCAGTTGCGCCTGGTGCGTGGCTCTGGCCCTGCTGGTCGCGTGCTGCATGAAGACCTCGACGCGTATCTGGCTCAAGGTCAGTCGAACGCTTCGACACCGGTGGCGGCTTACGCCCAGCGCACCGATGAACAGCAAATCCCGGTGATCGGCATGCGCCGCAAGATCGCCCAGCGCATGCAGGACGCCACCCAGCGTGCCGCCCACTTCAGTTATGTCGAGGAAATCGACGTCACCGCTGTGGAAGAACTGCGCGCCCACTTGAACGAAAAACATGGCGCGACCCGCGGCAAGCTGACTTTGCTGCCGTTCCTCGTTCGCGCCCTGGTGGTTGCCCTGCGTGACTTCCCACAGATCAACGCCCGTTACGACGACGAAGCCCAAGTCATCACCCGCCTCGGCGCGGTGCATGTTGGCGTCGCCACTCAAAGCGATATTGGGTTGATGGTGCCGGTGGTGCGTCACGCCGAAGCCCGCAGCCTGTGGGACAGCGCTCAGGAAATCTCCCGCTTGGCCACCGCCGCGCGTAACGGCAAGGCCAGCCGCGAAGAGCTGTCCGGCTCGACCATCACCCTGACCAGCCTCGGCGCGTTGGGCGGCATTGTCAGCACGCCGGTGTTGAACCTGCCGGAAGTGGCGATCGTCGGCGTAAACAAAATCGTCGAACGCCCGATGGTGGTCAAAGGCCAGATCGTGATTCGCAAGATGATGAACCTCTCCAGCTCCTTCGATCACCGGGTGGTCGATGGCATGGACGCGGCGCAATTCATCCAGGCCATCCGTGGCCTGCTCGAACAACCCGCCACCTTGTTCGTGGAGTAAGAGATGCAAACTTTGAACACCACACTGCTGATCATCGGCGGCGGTCCTGGCGGTTATGTGACGGCGATTCGTGCCGGCCAGTTGGGCATTTCGACCATTCTGGTGGAAGGCGAATCGTTGGGCGGCACCTGCCTGAACATCGGCTGCATTCCATCGAAGGCGCTGATTCACGTCGCCGAACAGTTTCACCAGACACAGCATCACAGTCAGCATTCGGCTTTGGGCATCAGCGTTTCGGCGCCGACCCTCGACATCACCAAAAGCGTCGAGTGGAAGGACGGCATCGTTGATCGCCTGACCACCGGCGTCTCGGCGCTGCTGAAGAAGCACAAGGTCCAGGTCATTCAAGGCTGGGCCAAGGTGATCGACGGCAAGACCGTTGAAGTCGGTGACACGCGGATTCAGTGCGAACACCTGGTGCTGGCCACCGGTTCGAAAAGCGTGAACCTGCCGATGCTGCCGATTGGCGGGCCGATCATTTCCTCCACCGAGGCGCTGGCGCCGAAGTCCGTGCCTAAACGGCTGATCGTGGTCGGTGGTGGGTACATCGGTCTGGAGCTGGGGATTGCCTATCGCAAACTCGGCGCCGAGGTCAGCGTGGTCGAGGCTCAGGATCGGATCCTGCCAGCTTATGACGCGGAACTGACGCATCCGGTGCACGAAGCGCTGAAGCAACTCGGCGTGAAGCTTTACTTGAAGCACAGCGTTCAAGGCTTTGATTCTGCTAGTAATACACTGCAAGTTCTTGATCCGGATGGCGACACCATTAACCTGGAAACCGATCAGGTACTGGTCGCGGTCGGCCGCAAGCCGAACACCCAAGGCTGGAATCTCGAAGGCCTGAACCTGGCGATGAACGGTTCGGCGATCAAGATCGACAACCGCTGCCAGACCAGCATGCGCAACGTCTACGCCATCGGCGACCTGAGCGGCGAACCGATGCTCGCGCACCGGGCCATGGCCCAGGGCGAGATGGTCGCCGAGCTGATCAGCGGCAAAACCCGCGAATTCAACCCTACCGCCATCGCTGCCGTGTGCTTTACCGACCCGGAACTGGTGGTGGTCGGCAAGACTCCGGACGAAGCCAAGGCTGCGGGCCTGGACTGCATCGTTTCCAGCTTCCCGTTCGCGGCGAATGGCCGGGCGATGACCCTGGAATCGAAAACCGGCTTCGTGCGAGTGGTCGCTCGTCGGGACAATCATCTGATTGTCGGCTGGCAAGCGGTGGGTGTTGGCGTGTCGGAGTTGTCGACCGCATTCGGCCAGAGTCTGGAAATGGGCGCACGGCTGGAAGACATCGCCGGCACCATCCATGCGCATCCGACGCTGGGTGAGGCGGTGCAGGAAGCAGCGTTGCGTGCGTTGGGGCATGCGCTGCATTTGTAATTCCGGGAAATTGATGGTGTAGGTGATGGCCTCTTCGCGAGCAAGCCCGCTCCCACATTTGATCTGTGTCGTACACAAATCCACTGTGGGAGCGGGCTTGCTCGCGAATTCTCAAGGGCGACATCATTTATCTGCCAATCACCCGATAGTCCGGGCTGCGAAACCACCCCGGAATGAAGTATTGTTGTCCCCATCCAAAAAACGTCAGAAGCCTTGAACCGTTTCGGCGGTTGTTAAGTGATAGAGGGTGTCATGGGTAACGAAAGCATCAACTGGGACAAGCTGGGTTTTGACTACATCAAGACCGACAAACGCTATCTGTCGTACTGTCGTAATGGCGAGTGGGACGCAGGCACCCTGACCGAAGATAACGTGCTGCACATCAGCGAAGGCTCGACTGCCCTTCACTATGGCCAGCAATGCTTCGAAGGCATGAAGGCCTATCGTTGCAAGGACGGCTCGATCAACCTTTTCCGCCCGGACCAGAACGCCCTGCGCATGCAGCGCAGCTGTGCACGCCTGCTGATGCCGTTCGTCGAAACCGAGCAGTTCATCGAAGCCTGCAAAGCCGTGGTTCGCGCCAACGAGCGTTTCATCCCGCCTTACGGCACCGGCGGCGCGCTGTACTTGCGTCCGTTCGTGATCGGCGTGGGTGACAACATCGGCGTGCGTACCGCCCCCGAGTTCATCTTCTCGATTTTCTGCATTCCGGTCGGCGCCTACTTCAAGGGCGGCCTGACCCCGCACAACTTCCTGATCTCCAGCTACGACCGCGCGGCCCCACAAGGCACCGGCGCAGCCAAGGTCGGTGGCAACTACGCCGCCAGCCTGATGCCTGGCTCCCAGGCCAAGAAGGCGCACTTTGCCGACTGCATCTACCTGGACCCGATGACCCACACCAAAATCGAAGAAGTCGGCTCGGCCAACTTCTTCGGGATCACTCACGACAACAAGTTCGTCACCCCGAACTCGCCGTCGGTACTGCCGGGCATCACCCGTCTGTCGTTGATCGAGCTGGCTAAATCGCGTCTGGGCCTGGAAGTGGTTGAAGGTGACGTGTTGATCGACAAGCTGTCGGACTTCAAGGAAGCCGGCGCTTGCGGTACGGCTGCCGTGATCACCCCGATCGGTGGCATCAGCTACAACGACCACCTGCACGTGTTCCACAGCGAAACCGAAGTCGGCCCGGTCACCCAGAAGCTCTACAAAGAGCTGACCGGTGTACAGACCGGCGACATCGAAGCGCCAGCGGGCTGGATCGTCAAGGTTTGACCTGACGCCAGCTGCACCAAAGCCCTCCATCGAGTGATCGATGGAGGGCTTTTTGTTGGAAAGGGCAAGATCAAAAGATCGCAGCCTTCGGCAGCTCCTACAGGGTGAACACCAGTCCCACGTAGGAGCTGCCGAAGGCTGCGATCTTTTGATCTTTACCTCTTCATGCCAATCCGCTTCCCCTGCCTCCCGGCAATCCCACTGGCCTGCCCATCCTGTTGCTTGCCGGTACGCGCCTGGGTGATCAACCCCGGAATCAACGCCCCTTCCGGCAGGTTCTTCCAGAACCTTGCCGGCAGATGCCCCTGCATCACCTTCGGATTCAGCCGCGCCGGGTTGAAGATGTGGCTGTAGTAGGTCAGCCACATATCACCGTGAGGATCGTCAACGTTCTGCGCCAGCCGTTGCCATTCAATCGGGCATTGGCGTTGGTGAATCAACTGCTGGCCATCGTAGTAGACCCCGTCGCGAGGCGTGGCGATCAGCCAGCGGTGGCGACCCATGCGGGCAACGAAATGCTCGCTGGCGCTGTGCAGGATGTCGTGAGCCGGTTCATGCCACGCGACATATTGCGGGCCTTCGCTGGCTTGAGGTCGCTCGACGAAACGCACGAAAGCATGCAGGTGATGGGCTTCGCGCTGCACTTGCTTGATCCGCCGTTGCAGTTCGCTGCCGAGCTTATCGCCGGCCAGCATCGCCGTGCGGTCGCCGTGACTGACCCGCCACAACACCTCATACAGCAAACTCCAGCGTTGATCGCCGCGATAGCGTGCGGCGCTTTCAAGAATACCCAGCAACGCCAGCGGGATTCGTGCCTGAAACGGGCCATTGCCCTCGGGCGGCGCATCATCGCTGGCGAACAGGTCAGTGACACCCTCCGACGCCCAACTCACCAGACTCGGATCGACCTCATGGCTGAGCAGCCAACGGGCCTGCTGACGCCAGGTCTCGAACAGGTCGTCGCAATCCAGATTGATCATCCCCATAACCCCATCTGTTGCGGCTGCGGCCGGTCACGCAGTTGTTGATACAGCAAATGGCTGGTGACTTCAGCCTGCTGTGGGTGGTAATCGCTGGTGATGATGAATGGCTTGGCCTTGGCCAGCACGCAGCGCATGCGTGCCAGGTCTTCGTAGCGAATGCGCCGTTGCTGGCGCAGTTCCACCAGACGCTCGGTAGTGCGTAGACCAATCCCGGGGATGCGCGCAATCAATGACGCCGCTGCGCGGTTGAGGTCCAGTGGAAACACCTCGCGATTCTCCAATGCCCAGGCCAGTTTCGGGTCAATGTCCAGCGCCAGATGCCCCGGCCCCTTGAACAACTCGCCAGCGGTGAATCCGTAGCTGCGCAGCAGAAAATCAGCCTGATACAAGCGGTGTTCGCGCATCAACGGTGGTGCGGCGAGCGGCACGCTTTTCGGACTGTTGGGGATCGGGCTGAACGCGGAGTAATAGACCCGGCGCAGACGGTAGTTGCCATACAACGCCTGGGCGCTATGCAGAATGGTGCTGTCGTCAGTGTCATCGGCGCCGACGATCATCTGGGTGCTCTGACCGGCCGGAGCGAATTTCGGCGCCCGAGGTTCGTTGAGCACGGTTTGCTCGCCGGTGTAGATGGTTTGCATCGCTTGTTTGATCGAGCCCAGCTGCTTTTCCGGGGCCAGGGTTTGCAGGCTGGCATCGGTGGGCAACTCGATGTTGACGCTCAGTCGGTCGGCATAGCGCCCCGCTTCCTCGATCAGCGCCGGATCGGCTTCGGGAATGGTCTTGAGGTGGATGTAGCCCCGGAACTCGTGGTCTTCGCGCAGCAACTTGGCCACGCGGATCAACTGCTCCATGGTGTAGTCCGCCGAGCGGATGATCCCGGAACTTAAAAACAAGCCGCTGACGCAGTTGCGCCGGTAGAAATCCATGGTCAGCGTGACCACTTCTTCAGGCGTGAAGCGCGCCCGGGGCACATCGCTGGAACGGCGGTTGACGCAGTACTGACAATCGTAGAGACAGAAATTGGTCAGCAGGATTTTCAGCAGCGAGACACAACGCCCGTCCGGCGTGTAGCTGTGGCAAATGCCCATGCCATCGGTGGAGCCCAGGCCACTCTTGCCCTCGGAGCTGCGCTTGGGCGCACCGCTGCTGGCGCAGGACGCGTCGTACTTGGCCGCGTCGGCGAGAATGCTGAGCTTGTCGATGAGTTCCATAGTCAACGCCTGATACTGTTCGGATATACAGTATAGAGTCGACCTTGCGGACACAAGCCATCAACGCACCTCTCATCGGACAGGATGAAATCGACGCCCTGCCCGATTCGTCACTAGACTTGCCCCGTGCACTCGCAATCGACAGGTGTCAAGAAACCATGGGCAAACTCTGGCGAAAGTATCTGGCCTTGCTGGACACCGACTTCACCACGCAGGTGTTCGATAACATCAAGAACCTGCTGGTCTGCGCGTTGCTATTCGCGGCGGGCACCAATGCGTTGCACAGCGAGCACCATCCTTACATGGGGCTGCTCACCTCGGATGTGGCGGGCTGGGCGTTGATCGCGGTGTCGGCGCTGCTGATGCTGCTCAGCGTCAGCGACGGTTTGCGGCGCTTGTCCCGACTGCCGTATCACACGGCGTTCCAGGTGGTTTTGTTTTTGATCTACCTGGTGCTGGCGGTGCGGGTGGTCGAGTATGTCTGGGATTTTCGGGCGTAGGGCAGATCAAAAGATCGCAGGCTGCGCCAGCTCCTACACCGGTTTCCCTGAATCACACCGCCCCCGTAGGAGCTGCCGAAGGCTGCGATCTTTTGATCTTGATCTGTTGAACTGACTGATCCGGCAACACCAGCTCAAACCGCGCGCCCATCTCCTTGCGCCCCGCCGCCGTCAACGCCAATGCCCGACTGTCCAGGTCCTGGGTCACCCATTTACGCTTGATCGCCACCTGTAACAATGCCGCCCCCAACGAACCGCCCAGATGCGGCCGGCGCACGCTCCAGTCCAGGCACGGACAGGCGAAGCGGCGACGCATCGTGCTCAAATCCTTGACCTCGATACCCAACCCTTCGAAAAACGCTTCGCCGCTGTCGCTCAGTTGATAAACCTGCTCGTCGGTTTCCAACACCCACCCTGCCTCGATCATCCGGTCGTGCAGCAACACCGCCAGGGTGCCGGCCATATGGTCGTAGCAGGTGCGGGCGAATTGCAGGCGATCCGGCGTGCGCGGGTTGAAGGTCGGCGCAGCGTTCTGGCCAATCACCATCAAGGCTTCCAGCGCCTGAGCCACCCGTTTGTCAGCGAGGCTGTAATAACGATGGCGGCCCTGGACGTGCAGCCGCAACAGCGCCAGTTCCCTGAGTTTGGCCAGGTGCGCGCTGGCCGTGGAGGCACTGACCTCGGCAATCGTCGCCAGCTCGGTACTGGTGCGGGCGTGGCCGTCCATCAGCGAACAGAGGATTTTCGTCCGGGCCGGCTCCGCAATCGCGGCCGCCACCTGAGAGACGCCGATGTCGTGTTGTTCAACGTTCATATTTCGCTCCCGGACGAATCAAGGCCCTTGTGAACTGGAGATAGTAGCAACACTTCTCCCACCACGAACAAGGCTGCGACCCATGGACCCGATCATCGCTGCGACTCACGCCAATCCATATCCTTATTACGCACAACTGCGTGCCGAGGGCGGACTGGTTTTTCATCAAGGACTGAAACTGTGGGTGGCCAGCAGTGCCGCGACCGTGGCAGCGGTGCTGGCGCATCCGGATTACCATGTGCGCCCTTTGGGCGAGCCGGTGCCCAAGTCGATTGCTGACGGGTTGGCTGGCGAGGTGTTTGGCCAGTTGATGCGCATGAACGAGGGTGAACGGCAGCGTTGCCCTCGCTCGGCGATTGAGCCGGGGCTTGCATTGATCGATGTGAATGAAGTGCAGGCGTTGGTCAGTGCGCGATTGATAACTGCGGATGCGGAGGGTTTGTCCAAGGCGATGTTTCGCGGGCCGGTCGGCGTGGTCGCTGCGCTGTTAGGGTTCTCACCCGCTCAAGCCCGATTTGTCAGCGAGTTGACCGCCGATTTCGTGGCTTGCCTGTCGCCGCTGAGCAATCCCGCTCAACTGGACGCTGCCCACGCGGCGGCTGAACAGTTGCGGGGCAATTTCATAGAGTTGCTGGAAGATCCGGATACGCAGAGTCCGCTGTTGAACGGCATCAAACAGCGATTCGCGTCATCGGATAATGAAATGCTGATCGCCAACCTGATCGGGCTGTGTTCGCAAACCTATGAAGCCACGGCGGGGTTGATCGGCAACGCACTGATCGCGATGATTCGAAACCCGTCATTGCAACGCGATTTGTCCTCCACTGATGACCTGATCGCAGAAACCCAGCGCTTCGATCCATCAGTACAAAACACCCGCCGCTTCGTCGCCGCATCTTGTGAAATCGACGGCGTGCGCCTGGAGCCCGGCGATGCGATTCTGGTGCTCCTGGCCTCGGCCAACCGCGATCCGCAGATCAACGACCAACCCGACGCGTTCATCCTCGACCGTCCGAATCGTCGCAGTTTTACCTTCGGCAGCGGCCGCCATCAATGCCCTGGGCAGACACTGGCCTTGAGCATCGCCAGCGCAACGTTGACGCAGATACTGGCGATAAAACCCAAACTGGACGGTTTGACCTGGCACTACCGCCCTTCGCTGAATGGTCGGATTCCGATGTTCAGCGAGGCTCAAGGCTGAGCGATCCGATGTCGCTGCTGATTAAACATGACCAAGCCGAGCAGCAGCACCAGAATGCTCGCCATCACAAGGGCTGAGTCCGCGCCTTGAAACCGCGCGATCATCCCCCAGGCCAGCGCACCGAGCGTTCCTCCGAGGTAGTTTGAAAAAAAATACAAGGACAGCCCGAATGCTCGTTGTGCTGGCGCGAAGGCTCGCGTCAGTCTGCCACACAGTCGCACGAACAGGATGAACAGCGCGCAACCGCAACACAGCAGCGCCATGCTGTGGATCACCCATTGCGACGTTAGCGCGAACAGTGTCGTGCTAGCCGAGAAAATCAGCGTCAACACAACCCTTTCATACCGGCCGAACAGGCGCAGTGAAAATCGCCCGGAAAACGTCCCCAGCAAAGCCCCCACACCAAAAAACACCATCAACAAGGTGTAGAGGGTCGCGTTGTCACCGAAATGGAGCCTGACCAGGGAAGGCAGTAAGGTTTGGACGCTGCAACAGCCAAATGCCAATGCGCCGACCAGGAACAGGTCCTTCACGGACGCCGGATCGATACGTGGAATTGCGGATACCGGGGCCAGTCCATGGCTGCTGCTTGTACGCCATCCGGCTTTATCCCAGGCTACGATGACCATCACCGTCCAAAGGCAGGCCACAATACCGGCGAGCGCTGGTAACGCCGTGAGGCTCTGGTGAATGACAAATGCGACGAATAGCGGGCCGGCCAGTTTTGCAATGCTGACCGCCAGCCCGTGGACTGACAGCACTGTATCCACATCATCTTTGCCGAACAGGGAAATGATCGTCGCTTGATAGGACGGCCCCCTGATCGAAATGCCGGCATTCAGGATCAGTAACGCGCACAGTCCCAGAGCGAAACTCGGGTTTCCCATGAAGTAGACGGCACTCAATACAAAACCAAGGCCAATCAAGATCTGCCCGATGAAGTGCAGCCCTTTTCGAGAGTAGCGATCCCCCAGGTATCCGACAAACAGCGTGAGTATGGCGAAAGGTGCATTGCTGGCGACGTAGACCCAGAAAGCCCCGTCGACCTGCCCTCCGCTCCACGACCAGGCAAACAGCAGCGTTTGAGTCTGGAAGACGATCTGAAGGACCAACGTGCCAAACCAATACCCGGAGAAAGTCGGGTTTTTCATGATTTCAAGCAAGCGGCCATCGTGGGTGATGGGGGTCATGTTGCTCCTTGTCAAACGGTCGGCAGCAGGCCTTCGACAACGCCGGGCAACGCCCAGGGTGTGTCAGCCAGGGCGCAGGCTCCGCTGTCCTTCAACTCATCGACGCAACCATAGCCCCAAAGCGCGCCCACCGGGATCACTGCATTTCTCTGGGCGGCCACCATGTCATCACGCTTGTCGCCAATCATGAATACGCTGGAGGGTGGCTTTGCAAGCGTTGCCAGTAACTTCTTCAAGAGGTCAGCCTTGTCATCCAGCAGACCGTCTGGCGAGGTACCGAATATCGATTGGAAAGACTCGGACAATCCATTGCAGGCGAGCATTTTTTCAGCGAACTCCTGGCGTTTCGAGGTCGCAACGAAAAGCGAATAGTCATGCTCCGAAAAATAGCGCAGTGCATGGCTGATACCGGCGTAAGGCAGGCTTTTGTAAAGCCCTTGCTCCCTGTAGTGAGTGCGGTACAGATGGACACACTCGTCCACTCGATCATCGGCAAACGGCGCGAGCAACTCGGCGACTATCTGGTTCATCGGAGGGCCAAGCAACCGTTGCGTTCCGGCGTCTGGAACAAAGTCATGGCCCAGTTGACGTATGGCGTGGGTCAGACTCTCGACGATTCCGGGGGCGGAGTCGAGGACGGTTCCATCCAGATCGAAAATGATGACTTTGAAATCAGTCACGCAGGGACCTCCTGGTCGCAAAGGAGCTGCTTCACAGGGGCTGACGCCTGATCGTGTTTTCAAGCACGCTGGCGACCGCTCCATCGTTGAAATAGCCGTTTAAAAAATACCATGGCCGTCGGCACAGCGCCGAGATGACAGGTTCTGGCAGAGGTTTGGCTGTCAGGTCGAATATGGAAGAAGGAAAGGCAGTGTCTTCATTCAGGACCTGATCCAGCAACAGCGTGCGTTTATCGTGGTGGATCTCTTCAATACTCACTGCGGTATCGACCTCGGGGCGCAGTCGAGGAATGACGACCGCATCAATGCGTCCATGAGATCGCATCGGCGAATCGAAGAGTCTGGCCAGCAAGCGAGGAGATAGTGAAGCTTTTTTGAAGGGAAGCATCTTTGACCAGAATCCGATCTCACCGCTTGGCCTTGAGTATTTCTGATTCGCGGGCAAGTTGAATTCGGCAACTTCATGTAGATGAAATTCGCCCACCTGACTTTGTATGGGGCTTCCGTGGGCCGTCAAACGATTGCCGTCCAGGTAAACCAGGCTCCTGTCGTTGGCGCAAAAGCTGCTGCCGCCGTGGCGCAAACTGTTGATCAGCAGGGACGTCTTTCCAGCACCGGCGCCGCCAAGTACCAGGCATCCACTCTGTTCGAATGAAATAAAGCCCCCATGGATCCTGAGCAGCTCATGTTCGCTGAACGCAATCATCACTTCCCGGGACAAGCGCACGGCGAGCAACAGCGCCGAAACTTCGTCGCTGATACACCACACGATAACCGAGCTTGCATTGAACAGCATCCAGCCAGCGTCCGCCGCGCGTGCCAGGCGAAAATCGCCAACACGCAACACCTGCATGGTCGCGCCGAAGTACCAAGGCATCGTTTCAGCCCGTGCCGCAAAGTCATGGGTCAGTCGTTCAAGCTCGGCAGGTATCGCGGCGGTGTTGACCTTTACCGTATACCTGACGGGAGACTTGCCTTCCGGCTGCCGCATCGCGAAGTAAGGCGATACATAAGCGCTGAACAGGTTCAAGGTATGCGCATCCGCCAGGGTTACCTTGAGCGTGGTCCCCATGAAATCGAATACCGCCGAGAAACTCGAGAGCGCGCTTTCTCGTTTATGTACGTTCATCAGCGCATCGAGAGACTCATCCATTGTTGTGTCCCGTCTGGAAAGTAGCGATTGGTTTTCGGTGCGGTCCCTGGACTTCATCTCAACCGTAGTCCTGAAATGGCTGGATGAAATCGAGAAGGTCTTCGAGTTGTTGGTCCGCTGATTCATTCCTCAACCTGAGTATCCGTTTGTCAGTAGCGCTCAACCGTGTGAACAATTTTTCGTATTGGGTATGCACGGCCTGTAGCAGCGCCGGGTTGTCGTGCTGCCAACGCAGATCACCCTCGACGGCACGACAGCGCAGCCGCTCTCGCAACAAAGGCAGATCAGGAAGCATGCAAACCAGTACGCCGGGAAAACCATGGGGAAGAAACAGACTGTCGATATGCGCGATCAATCGTCGGGCTTCATCTGGCGTGATCCAGCCTAGATCTTGATAGGCGTTGATGTAGCAAAGGGTGTCGTAGATGCAACGGTCTGCCAGCAACATCGCGGACTGCGGTTTTTTTTCATTCTCTATCTGCTCCACCAGGTACTTGATGGCTCGCACGCTGGCGCGCTGATACGCGGAGTCCTCAGGTACCGGGAATGAAACCGCAAAGCCCCTGGCAAGCCCACGATGCGTGACAAGTCGATTGATCGCAGTCGATTTACCCGCACCGTGAGGACCACAAAAATAAACGACGGGCCGCGTCATATTGGCTTCATGGCATGTGTCTTGATACCTCGGCTTTCCAGTGCAGCCTTTTTTTCCGCACTATCGGAAAGTAGATAAACGTCGGCAATTTCCAGGTGCTTCAATATTTCGGCGATTTGTCCGAAATCGCGAAGATCATAGGTGAGCCCTAAACGCGTGCAAGCCTCCCGGCTGCTGAGGTTGTGCTGTTGCCTTTCGGCGTAGACCCTGACTTTACTGACCAACCCTCTACCGCGACCGTCATGTTCTTCGGTGTAGATAATCAAACCATTATCCAACCGATTGAGTGTGTGCATGGCATCGGTCATCTGTGCACAACAGTCGCATTCATGATCGCCTGCAATATGCCCTAACGCGCAGGCCGATTGAATTCGCAACGGAACCGGAGATATCAGATTTCTGTAGATAAACAAGTGGTGAAAGGGTTGACCTTTATAGACGGTTTCCATCGCACCCACATTAAACTCACCCACATCATTAGTGATCGTCGCGCCCCATGCAGCATCGAGTATTTGAAGATCAGGCATAAGCCAACCTGTAATGATTGTATATAAAGGAATCGGAACTAGTTGACGGTCGCAATAAGCAGAGGTACTTCAGTGACTTTTTCGTGAGGATAACCATGTCCCCACATACCGTCTTCCCCGAAGCATTCACCGTGATCGCCAGCAATGACCACCAACAGCGGATGAGAAATTTTCGACAGTAGAATACCCACCTTTCGATCAACTTCCTCGAGTGCCGCTATTTGCAGTTTTTGCAACTTCGCGAGCGCAGCGGTATCGACATCCACTTCATGCGAGAAGGCTTTTTTCAAACCCCACAGGTTTTTATGCTTCTTTATGGTTTCTTTCGCCGATTCCGGCAAAGGTGCAACGCCGCAGTCGTAGGGAACATGCGTTTCAGGACAATTTATAAACAGGAAGAACGGTTCATTGCCTATTTCATCAACGAGTTCATCAATATGATTAAGCGGAAACTCGGAGGCTTCCCTCTCCGTAAAAACAGACACGAAGTCATTTTTTCCATAGAAGTGAAAGGTATCGAAGTGCTTCGCCAAAGCAGGATGCCTGAACCAGCGAACGCCCCCGGCGCCGATCACTCGAAAACCACGTTTTGCGTAGGATTTCGGTACCGACTCGCCGTCAATGCTGACGCCGATGGTCAAGGGGTCGCGTTGACGCCCTGAAGCCAGGCGCCATAGCTGGCGGACTTCGGGGCTGTAGAAATCATTGAAAGGTGGCGTAATTACCGACGGTAGATAGCCCATGAAAAAGCTCATGTGCGCCGGTAGCGTATACGTTCCGTGAGTGCCCGCCGCGCGGGTTTGGCCGAGACTGTCGAAGGTCGGTGTCTCGGCCTGGGAAAATGAATCGAAACGACAGGAATCCACAGTAATAAATAAAACACTGCGATCTGACATTGCTGTCTGGCTCATGAATCCTCCTTGAATATTGAGCAATCGTTGCATTCCAGCGAACGCCGAGAGCCTAGGGCAGCATTAACCTACTGCCAACTTACAATTTAAATCAGCACATCCTTGTGCAACTTCAAATACGTCCATTTAGTGCAGCTACTTCAGGTTTGTTACTTAGGCGCGTGGACAGCACCACCACTCGAAGTGAAGGTAATTACAGCACTCACGGCTTGCTGCTCGGCGGAACTAAGTACGCGAATATTCTGATTCATGAAGGTCATCCTTTTATTTCATAAGTTGAGATCAATTTGATCGACTTCGAGACTTTGTTAATCGCCTCGCCTTCAACCCTAACAGTCTCAGGATATGCGTCAAAGATAATCTGCCCCCAAGTGTTGCAAGATATTTCAGGATTTCAGCGTCGTGAAAATTGCACTGGCTGATTACTTGACATATCCCCGATCGATGCTTAAGTCTCCCAGTCCACATGCAATGGAATACCGGGCAATATCATTCTGATATTAACTAGTATCATATTGCCGCACTGGCCATTACAGGGAGGTTTAATGAATTGTTCATCACTTGTTCGCGCGGCCATATCAGCCACTGAATTAGCCGAGATCAAGGAAAGGCTCGAAGCCTTTTTGAATAATAACGAGCAAAGACCTTTGTGCTCGTTCCTCTCCGGCTCGGTGGCCGAGGGGCTGGCGACAACCCGATCTGACTATGATGTGTATGCCCTGTACGAAACCTGCGAAGAAGGTGAAACCCTTGTTACAGGCGGACAACGGCCCATCGAAGTCACACGGATAAGCCTCGCGAAACTGCAGAACATCATCGAAGTGCTGATGATCGGCGAGGACCTGCCCAGTGTCACCAGCTATGAACTGCTGTTGTGTCACCGGCTGTATACGGGGATTGGCCTGACCCACTCTCACATTTTTGATCAATTGAAAAAAACACTGGATGTTGATGTCTTCCGAAACAGGTTGAGCGATTTCTGTCGACTCAATGCTGAGCGTTCAATGAAGGTCAGCGCGGGTTTCGCCGAAGCGGGAGACTTCGATTCCGCGATGCTCTCTGCGAGAACTGCGGCGAAACACAGCTTTAATCAGCTCTTGGTCTTCAGCGGCGCAACGTCTTTACTGGACAAATGGCAGTTACGTTACGCGCAGCTTTTTATGGGTGAAACACACCTGGCGTTTGAGCGTTTCGTGGACGTTTTCGCCGGAACATTCAGCGGGTCCGTAAACCAGAAAAAGGTTTACCTGCAGAGTTGCTACCGCTTTTTGCAAGTCATGGCGGATCATGCCTTGCTCGCGAATCGCATGCATGAAAACGATTTCTGGACGTTCTCCCGTTTCTTCCCCACGCATCTTTCAGGAAGCGCTCGGCTACTTGAAAAACCGCCGGGCATTCGGGTTGTCAGCCACGCAGACACGTTTTTTCTATTGCAGCTCAATACTCCGCTGATGGAGCTTCCAGAATCTGCGGCGTTGTTATGGGCGCTTATCGATAACGACTCTTGCGTCAACGACGTTCTGCAACGAGCTACTGAAGGGCTGCAGCTATCTGAAGAAGAATGCACTCAATACTTGCAGACATTTCTGTCGGCCGGTGTGATAACGATGAGCCGTTTCGACCTGCCGCTGCGACATTTGACGGGCGATTGACCGGGGGCTACGAGCTGCTGGTCTTCGTTCCAAAAACAAAAAAACCCGCCCTCTCATTTCACCGAGAAGGCGGGGTTTTTTCGTTTCAAACCACTAGCAATCCATCAATCATCCCGCGTCAGCACTTCCAGCAATTCAATCTCGAAGATCAAATTCGAATTCGGCGGAATCGCGCCCATCGTGCGTTCGGCATACGCCAAATGCGCCGGCACCAGCAGCTTGCGCTTACCGCCCACCTGCATGCCCATAATCCCCTGGTCCCAGCCTTTAATGACCCGGCCAGTCCCGATCACGCACTGAAAAGGTTTGCCTCGGCTGTAGGAAGAATCGAACTCAGTGCCGTCTTCCAGCCACCCGCGATATTGCGTGGTGATCAGCGCGCCTTTGACCGCTGCTTTGCCGTCGCCCGGTTCTAGGTCGATTACCTGAAGCTCATCATTCATTACATGCACTCGTCTGTTCACTCCCTCGCAAGGGCTTATGGGCGTCGTTTTCCCAGATTTGCGAGCAATTGGCAACCGTTCGGCGCGGTTTGGATCTATTTACGCTCGTCAGCCTGAACTAAGATAAGCAGCATCACCCCCACGGTTGAACATGTCATGACGGCCATTGCTGAATGAGTTTCCTCTGGATCAGCGCTGCCATTGGCAGTGATGCTTGCCCTGCTGGTAGCGCTACTTTGCCGTCAGTATTCCTTGCAACAGCAGTTGACCGAATGCCGCGCGCTGATCGCCAGCCTGTCCAAAGGACAAAACATTCACCTGGACGGTGACGCCGAGCGCTTCAAGCGCAGCCAGTATTTCGCGCGTATCGGCACGTGGGACTGGGACGTGGACACCGACAAGCTCTACTGGTCGGAGGCGATCTACGGCATGTTCGGGTTCAAGATTGGCGAAGTCACGCCCTCCTACACCTTGTTCTGTTCCTGCGTGCACCCGGACGACCGGGTCAAGGTCCGTGCCGGTGAATTACGTTGCCTGGAAACCGGCGAGAACCATGACGAGGAATACCGCGTGGTCTGGCCCGACGGCACCATCCGTTGGCTGCGCGAAACCGGCAATGTGGTGAAGAACGATCACGACACCACGATCAAAATGATGGGCGTGGTGCGCGACATCACCGAAGAAAAAGCCTCGGCCAGTTACCTGCAACACCTGGCCCACTACGATCCGCTGACCGGTCTGCCCAATCGCATTGTCCTGGAAGAACGCCTGTGCGAAGCGCTTGAGCAAGCGCGGATCAGCGCGACACGGGTAGCGCTGGTGTTTGTCGACCTCAATGGGTTCAAGGCCATCAATGACCATTACGGTCATGCGGCGGGCGACCGGGTGTTGGTCACCACGGCGACACGACTGAAAAAAATCCTGCGTTCAACCGACACCGTCGCCCGGATCGGCGGCGACGAATTCGTGGTCATCCTGCAAGGCTTGCCTACGGGCATCAACTTGCAGGACGAAGCGCGCAGCATCTGTCAGAACATTTTCATCGAGCTTTCACCGCCGATGACGATTGGTAATGATCAGCGGCACATCGGCACCAGTCTTGGGGTCGCGGTGTTTCCGGATCATGCGGCGAGCATGGATCGGCTGATTCATATCGCGGATCTGGCGATGTATGAGGCGAAACGTAGCGGGAATAATCAGTATCGGTTGGGGGCTATCAGCCCGGCGCGTGCTCATAGTGAATAACTCCGAACACGCGCCAAGACGCTAGCCGCGCCGCTTACCGCTCTACCGGTGTGACATCCACAATCGTCCCGTTCGTAATCTTCACCATCATGTACTTGTCATTGATCTGCACCCACTGCGCATCAGCCGACGGCGCCTTCAGGCCTTTGGCCTTCCAGTTCTTCACGGCTTTTTCGCTGCGTTGATACATGTCCGGTGCGCGGTCGCCTTTTACCAGGCTGCGGGAATTGTTGACGCCGGGCTGGACGGTTTTCTGGGGTGGCTCTGCGGCCTGGACGATGGGGTTGATAGTGGCGATGCCGGCGACAAGGGCGAGGCTGGCGATAAGGGTTTTGCTGTTCATCGGTGAACCTCTATAAAAAATGCGGTGTTCGAAGTGGGACCACGACCACCCTCAAACATTCGAAACCATTCATACAGACTGTAAGCCAAGCAATCAGCCAGCGCGGCCGACAGCAGTCAAACCCTGGGTTTTCCGCTAACATCCTGCGCAAAATCCCGCAGAGTGAACAAGGACATCACACCATGAGTACTTCCAATATTGTCATGCTGGTCATTTTGGCCATCCTGATTCTCTGCGTTCTGTATGCCATCGGGCTCTTCAATAACCTGGTCGCCCGCCGTAACGAAATCACCAACGCCTTCGCGCAGGTTGAGGTTCAACTCAAACGCCGCTACGACCTGATTCCCAATCTGGTGGCCACCGCCAAGGGATATCTGGCCCACGAGCGCGAGACGTTGGAGGCCGTCATTTCTGCGCGAAATAACGCACTGGCCGGGCTCAAGGCCGCACAGGCGCAACCGGGAGATGCTCGAAATATTGCCCAACTGAGCCTTGCCGATGGCGTGCTCAACAATGCGATGGGTCGCCTGAGCGTAACCCTGGAAGCCTATCCCGAACTCAAGGCTTCGCAGGCCATGCAGCAACTGAGTGAAGAAATCAGCAGCACCGAAAACAAAGTGACCTTCGCACGGCAGGTGTTCAACGATGCAGTGCTGACTTACAACAACCTCAAGCAAAGCTTCCCCGCCGTGCTATTCGCCGCTCGCTTCGGCCATGGCGCTGATGCCACCCCGCTGGAATTTGCCGACACCGCGGCTATTCAACAAACCCCACAGGTTTCCTTCTGACACGTTGCCCACGGATGGCTCGATGAATTTTTTCGCACAACAACGCCAGGCCAAACACCGGACAGCGTTACTCGTCCTGCTGATGAGCCTGGCGGTGCTTAGCCTGATCACCGTCACCAGCCTCATCTTCAGCCTTGATCGTGCCAACGACGGCAGCGATACATTGGTCATCAAGTGGCAAAACTTCGCGATGCCAGCGTCGATCATCGTTGGCGTCGTTTTACTCGGTAGCCTGGCCAAGTACGCCCAGCTTCTGGCTGGCGGCAAAGTCATTGCCGAAGAATTGGGTGGACGCCAGATCGATCAAGGCGGCCGAACGCTGGAAGAGCAACGCCTGCTCAACATCGTCGAAGAAATGGCCCTTGCCTCGGGCGTGACGGTGCCGACCGTCTATCTGCTGCCGGATGAAGGCATCAATGCTTTCGCGGCAGGGTTTACCCCTAAGGATGCAGTGATCGGCGTGACGCAGGGGGCGATAACACTGCTTACACGGGAAGAACTGCAAGGCGTGATCGCCCACGAATTCAGCCATATCTACAACGGCGACATGCGCCTGAACATGCACATGGTGGCAGTCGTTAGTGGCTTGTTAGTCCTGGGCCTTATGGGCGGCCTGATCCTGCTCAAAGTGAGTCAGGGAAATCAGCGTGACAACCGTTTCAAGATAGCGGGTCTGTTTATCGGTCTGATTTTGTGTGTGGCCGGATTTGCCGGAAGTTTATTGGGCAGCCTGATCAAGGCAGCCGTCAGTCGGCAACGCGAGTTCCTGGCTGATGCTACCGCCGTGCAGTACACCCGTAACCCTGACAGTATTGCTGGCGCACTGAAAAAGATTGGTGGTTATGCCCAAGGCTCACACATCAGCGCCAAAAGAGCCGGTGAGTTCAGCCACCTGTTTTTCAGTCCTGGCACGTCGTCGGTAATGGAGCGTTTATTTGCAACGCATCCTGACTTGAGTGAGCGAATCCGGCGGATCGATGCGCAATGGGATGGCACGTTCCCTATGATTGAAGCGGCAAAAATGCCAGACACTCGGGCTGCGCGAACGGCGGATCAATCCCTAGTGTAGGGATGATTTATCTGACGGGTGGGTTGTCTGTTTGGGCGCCTTCGCGAGCAGGCTCGCTCCCACCTTTGTTCGCGGTTGCTCGCTGATTCTGTGTTCGCTGAAGATCCCTGTGGGAGCGAGCCTGCTCGTGAAAGCGGTAGCTCAGACAACAACAATCCCAGCCCCATTGATCCGCCTCACGCATCAATACATGCCAACTATGCAATTAACATATCGATGCCCCTGCTCCACTATCCGCCCCAATAAGAACCGTGCGCCGCCCCCACGCGGCGCACGTCATAAAAGCGGTGGAGTACACGTCAATGACAGCAGCAATCCCTTCCGGTCGTTCCCGGGCCGGTGCGATTTTCCGGGTCACGTCGGGCAATTTCCTCGAACAGTTCGACTTCTTCCTTTTCGGCTTCTATGCCACGCAGATCGCGGCCGTATTCTTCCCGGCCAGCAGCGAGTTCGCCTCCCTGATGATGACCTTCGCGGTGTTTGGCGCGGGTTTCCTGATGCGCCCGCTCGGCGCCGTGGTGCTGGGTGCCTACATCGATGATGTGGGCCGGCGCAAAGGGCTGATCGTCACGCTGTCGATCATGGCCAGCGGCACGATCCTGATTGTGCTGGTGCCCGGTTACGAAAGCATCGGGCTGTTCGCGCCAGCCATCGTGTTGATTGGCCGCTTGCTGCAAGGCTTCTCCGCCGGTGCGGAAATGGGCGGTGTCTCAGTCTACCTGTCGGAGATCGCCACGCCGGGCAACAAGGGCTTTTTCACCAGTTGGCAGTCCGCCAGCCAGCAAGTGGCGATCATCGTCGCGGCAGCGCTGGGTTATGGGCTGAACCAATGGATGGCGCCGGCAATGATTGCCGACTGGGGCTGGCGGATTCCGTTTTTCGTGGGCTGCATGATTGTGCCGTTCATCTTCTTCCTGCGCCGCAACCTTGAAGAAACCGAAGAGTTCGCCGCGCGCAAGCACCGTCCGAGCATGGGCGATGTGTTTCGCACCCTCGCGCAGAACTGGGTGATCGTGTTCGCCGGGATGATGGTGGTCGCCCTGACCACCACCGCGTTTTACCTGATCACCGTGTACGCGCCGACCTTCGGCAAAACCGTGCTGCACTTGAGTACGTCCGATGCGCTGCTGGTGACGCTGTTGGTCGGTGTTTCCAACTTCTTCTGGCTGCCGCTGGGCGGTGCCTTGTCCGATCGCATCGGGCGGCGTCCGGTGCTGATCGCCATGGCGCTGCTGACCCTGGCCACGGCCTATCCGGCGCTGACGTATCTGGTGAACGCGCCGAGTTTCATCAACATGCTGCTGGTGTTGCTGTGGTTGTCATTCATCTATGGCTTGTACAACGGCGCGATGATCGCCGCACTCACCGAAATCATGCCGGTGGAAGTGCGGGTCGCCGGGTTCTCGCTGGCGTACAGCCTGGCCACCGCAGTGTTTGGTGGTTTCACCCCGGCGATGTCGACCCTGCTGATCCAGTACACCGGCGACAAGGCGGCGCCCGGTTACTGGATGAGTTTTGCCGCGCTCTGTGCGCTGTGCGCAACGCTGTTTCTCTATCGCCGCGCTTCCGGGCGCCTGCAACCGGCCGTGTCGTGACCGACCTTTGACTGCGAGAATCATTCGATGAAAAAGCTTTTTAACTTTGCAGCACTGATCCTCATCGCGAGTCTGAGCACCGCCGCCCAGGCTGAAGAAATTCGTGTGATGACCTCGGGCGGGTTTACTGCCGCCTACAAAATTCTCGGCCCTGAATTCGCCGCGTCCACTGGCAATACGCTGGATACGGCCCTCGGCCCGTCCATGGGCAAGGCGCCGGAAGCGATTCCCAATCGCCTGGCGCGTGGTGAAAAAGCCGACGTGGTGATCATGGTCGGCTACGCACTGGATGACTTGATCAAACAAGGCAAAGTCGACCCCGCTTCACGGGTTGAACTGGCGGATTCGCGCATCGGCCTGGTGGTGCGCGAAGGCGCGGCGAAGCCGGACATCAGTTCGGTGGAGGGCCTGAAAAAGACCTTGCTCGACGCGCAATCGGTGGCCTATTCCGACAGCGCCAGCGGTGTGTACATCGAGGAGCAGTTGTTCAAGAAATTGGGCATCGAAGACCAGCTCAAGCCGAAGTCGAAGATGATCCCGAAAATCCCGGTGGGCTCGGTGGTTGCCACGGGCGATTACCAACTCGGCTTCCAGCAGGTCAGCGAGTTGCTGCCGGTGCCGGGGGTGAGTTTTGTGGCGAAGATTCCGGAGTCGGTGCAGTCGGTGACCCGCTTCGCCGCCGGCATTCCGGTAGGCGCGCAACACCCGGCGCAGGCCAAGGCGTTGCTGGCTTACCTGGCCTCGCCGGCCGTTCAGCCGCAGGTGCAAGCCACGGGGCTGGATTCGGTCAGCCGCTGATTGTTGGTGGCTGGACTTTCATTTCCACCACCAGGCGTTCCAGTTCCAACGCTGCCGGGGTCAAGGTTCGACCCCGGCGCTTGATCAGGCCGACACTGCGCATCACTTGCGGATCGGTCAGCGGCACCCGAGTCAAAATCGGGTGATCCTCCGCCGGCATCGCCATCAACGGCACCGCCGCCACACCCAGCCCCGCCTCCACCAGACCGATCATCGTCGTGACATGACGGGTTTCGCAGATGCTTGGGCGCTGCGGCACCACACCGGCCAGTGCTTGATCGAGCAAGAAGCGATTGCCCGAGGTCTTGTCGAGGGAGATGTAGTCCTGCTGGTAAAACTCGTCCCAGGTCACGCTGCTGCGCCCGGCCAACGGGTGATCGCGCCGACAGGCCACCACGTAGCCTTCCTGCACCAGCGGTTCGAATTCGACCTCGGCTTCGAGGGTGCCCATGAAACTCAGGCCGAAATCCGCCTCGCCATTGACCACCGCACTCAGCACGTCGTGGGCGCTGGAATCGAGGACTTTGACCTTGATCCGCGGAAATTGTCGGTGGTAATGCGCGATCACCCGCGGCATGAAGTAGTACGCCGCCGACGGCACACAGGCGACAGTGACATGGCCGAGACGGGTCGAGGCGACTTCGCTGATGCCGAGCAGCGCTACGTCCAGATCGTCCAGCAAGCGCTCGACGCTGGGAATGAAACCGCGCCCGGCCTGGGTCAGGCTGACTTTGCGGGTGGTGCGTTCGAAGAGTTTTACGCCGAGTGCGTCTTCAAGCTTTTCGATGCGCCGGCTCAGGGCGGGCTGGGAAATACGCACCGTGTCGGCAGCCTTGCGAAAGCTGCCCTGCTCAACCACGGCGCGGAAGGCTTGCAGGTCGTTGAGGTCGAAGTTGATGGCCATGTGGGTGCTCAGGGGCAGGTTGATTGATCAGCTTAAACTATTAGTCCGTGGAATTGATGTTGCTAGTGAGGACGCCTTCGCGAGCAGGCTCGCTCCCACAGGAGGCTCTGCTGGGCACAGATTATGTGTACGACTCAGATCCCCTGTGGGAGCGGGCTTGCTCGCGAAAGCGGTGTGTCTGGCGAAAAGGATGTTGGATGTGATGGCCCTTTCGCGAGCAAGCCCGCTCCCACAGGGGGCTATTAGCGGCCGCAGATGATGTGTACGGCACAGATCCCATGTGGGAGCGAGCCTGCTCGCGAAGGCGGTGTGTCAGGCAACTTCATTTCATCTGCAAGGCTGACGCACGCGGCCTCAGCCTTTATCCTTGTCACCCCCGCTCTACCGAGTCTATGGAGTTTCGCCATGCCCCATGAAGGCAACCTGTTGCAAGCCGCTGTCGTGTTTCTGTTCGCGGCGGTGCTCACCGTGCCTTTGGCCAAACGCCTGCAATTGGGCGCGGTGCTGGGTTATTTGTTTGCCGGGGTGATCATCGGGCCATCGGTGCTGGGCTTGATCGGCAACCCGCAAAGCGTCAGCCACATTTCCGAGCTGGGGGTGGTGTTGCTGCTGTTTATCATCGGCCTGGAGCTGTCGCCGCGACGTTTGTGGGTGATGCGCAAATCGGTGTTCGGCGTCGGCCTTGCGCAGGTATTGCTGACGGGCTCGGTCATCGGGGTGCTGGCACTGTTTGTGTTCGGCCAGTCGCTGAACAGCGCGATAGTGCTGGGCTTGGGCCTGGCGTTGTCGTCCACCGCGTTTGGTTTGCAGAGCCTCGCCGAGCGCAAGGAACTGACCAGTCCCCATGGGCGGCTGGCGTTCGCGATTTTGCTGTTCCAGGACATCGCTGCAATTCCGCTGATCGCCATGGTGCCGTTGCTGGCCGGCGGTGATCACACCACCAGCGCCGCCGAAGACTTGAACCATGGCCTGCGGGTCCTGGGCAGTATTGCCGTAGTGGTGATCGGCGGGCGTTATCTGCTGCGGCCGGTGTTCCGGGTGGTGGCTAAAACCGGTCTGCCGGAAGTCTCTACCGCCACCGCGTTGCTGGTGGTGATCGGTACCGCGTGGTTGATGGATCTGGTCGGCGTGTCGATGGCGTTGGGGGCGTTCCTCGCCGGATTGCTGTTGGCGGACTCCGAATACCGTCACGAACTGGAAGCGCAGATCGAACCGTTCAAGGGTTTGCTGTTGGGGCTGTTCTTTATCAGCGTCGGCATGGGCGCCAACCTGAGTCTGCTACTCAGCGCGCCAATCACGGTGCTGGGCCTGACCCTGCTGCTGATCGCGATCAAGCTGCCGCTGTTGTTTGTTGTCGGGCGCCTGGCCGGTGGTTTGGGCAAGGTCAGTGCGATTCGCCTCGGCATCGTGCTCGCGGCGGGCGGTGAGTTTGCGTTTGTGGTGTTCAAGATCGGGCGCGATCAGGGCTTGTTCGAGCCGCGCCTGTACGACCTGCTGGTGCTGACGATTACCCTGTCCATGGCCGTAACACCACTGCTGTTGCTGCTGTGCGCGCGGCTGTATTCGCCGAAAGTGCAGCCAGTGGTAGTGCCGGAAAAATTTCGCGACATCGACACCGACGCCCCGCGTGTGGTGATCGCCGGCATGGGTCGGATGGGCCAGATCGTTTCGCGGATTCTGCGCGCGCAGAACATCAAGTTCGTGGCGCTGGACACCTCGGTGGAAACTATCGAACTGTCCCGCAGCTTCGGAGGTGTGCCGGTGTTCTACGGCGACCCGATGCGCCCGGAAATCCTCAGCGCAGCCAAGGTCGAGCAGGCGGAGTATTTCGTGATCGCCACGGACGACCCGGACACCAATATCAAGACCGCCGAAGTGGTACACCGCTTGTACCCGCACATCAAAATCATCGCCCGGGCGCGCAACCGCCAGCACGTTCACCGCTTGGTCGACCTCGGCGCCGAGGCGATTCGGGAAACCTACTATTCCAGCCTGGAAATGAGCCGCCGCACACTGGTTGGCCTCGGGTTGACCCAGGCCCAGGCGGATGCGCGGATCAAACGCTTCAAGCATCACGATGAACAGGTGCTGGAAGCCCAGCATGCGGTGTATGACGATGCGGCGAAGGTGTTGCAGACCGCGCAGGAAGCGCGGGCGGAACTGGCCAAGTTGTTTGAGTCGGATCAGTTGGAGGAACAGGAGTCGGGTAAGGCTTGAAGGCCTGAAGGCTTGCGTAATAGACAGGCAGCCTTCGCGAGCAGGCTCGCTCCCACAGGGAATCTGGTTGACCACAAATTGTGGCTACATCCGAGATCTAATGTGGGAGCGGGCTTGCTCGCGAAGAGGCCGTGTCAGTCGAATCAATGCTGACTGATACACCGCTTTCGCGAGCAAGCCCGCTCCCACAAGGGGTCAGGCGGTTTCCAGTGCCTTCACCTCAACCGCGCCCTTGACCTCAAACCGGTCCGCGAGGAACGGCGTGATGTCCAGCGGCAGCGGTTCGTGGTTTACCAGTTTATCCAGCAACACCCCGGTAATCGCCGACGTCAGGATGCCGGTACGAAAGTGCCCGCAGGCATTCAGATACCCCTCCACGCCCTTCATCGGCCCCAGAATCGGCAATTCATCCGGCGACCCCGGACGCAGCCCGGCCCAGGTGCGCTTGAGATTCACGTCAGCCAGTTGCGGAATGCAGCGCACCGCGCCTTGCACAAGCCCGGCGATTTCCGGGTAGGTGGTGGTGACGTCGAAGCCTTTGTCTTCAGTGGTGCTGCCGATCAGGATCTCACCGTTGTCCTTCTGCGCCACGTAGCAATCGCTGGTAGTCAGGCAACCGCGCAGGATCTTCGGCATGCGTTCGGTCAGCAGGATCTGGCCTTTCACCGGATTCACCGGTATGCGAATCCCGGTGGCCTGCTCGCTCAAGTCCGCCGCCCAGGCACCGGCCGCGTTGATCAGCGTGTCGCAATGAAACACCCCGGCCTCGGCGGTTTGCACGCCGGTGACCCGCGAACCATGGTGCAACACGCCAGTGACGTTGGTATTGAAATACATGTCCACACCGTTCTGCCGCGCGCCTTCGGTATAGGCATCGGCCAGGCGGAACGGGCTGACCTGGTGATCGCAAAGGAACTCCAGCGCTCCCCTCGCCCCGTGGCTAACGGCTGGCTCGGCTTCGCGAAGGGCGGCCTGATCGAGCCAGCGCACCTGATCCGCCAGATGCGGAATGCAAGCAACGATATGCTCGGCGTAGAGCCGGTCTTCATTGTCGTAGATCACAAACTTCAGTCCGGTCTTCTCGAACTTGAAATCCATCCCGTGGTTGTCCTGCAACTCCTTGTGCAGCGCCGGGTACATCGCGTTGGACTGCAAGGCGAAATCGAAGAACGACTGCGGCAGGATGTGCGGCGTGCTGGAGTCCACCACCACCGCCGAGCCATGGGCTTCGCGCTTGCGATTGGCCGACATCATGCGAAAGAAAATCACCCCGCAGCCCAACCCCACTGACTCGCCAATAGCCCACAAGCCGCCGGCCGAGGCCCGGGTCGCGTTGCCCGGACGCTTGAAGTCGATCAGCGCCACCTTGAGGTTTTTGCGCTTGGACAATTGATAGGCGCAGGACGCCCCGATCACACCGCCGCCGGCGATGACCACGTCATAGAACTTACTCATGATGGGCTGCCTCCGTATCGGCATTGTGGAAGGCTGAAAATGGGATCGGATCGATGGGAAAGCGCGGTCGCAACCAGCCCACGTCCTGGCGCCCGGTAGCCTCACGCAACCGGTCGCTGCAATAACCGACGCACATCCGGCCCTGACAATCGCCCATGCTGACGCGGGTGCGCATTTTCAAACTGGCCATGTCTTGTACGCCTTGCTCCAGCGCCCGGTCGATGTCGGCGCGGGTTGCGTGTTCGCACCGACAGATCACCGTGTCAGCGGCAGGCAATGCGGTCTGCCCGGCACCGCGTTCGGTGTAGCGATCGACCGCCGCACGAAAGCGCACAATCGCCTTGAGTTTCGACAGATAGCGGTCACGCCTGACCAGCGCCAGTTCCGTGTCCAGTACGTCCCGTTGCAACAGGATCGATAGCGCCGCGATGCGCCCAGCGAACATTGCCGCTTCGCCACCGCGAATCCCGCCCATGTCACCGGCCAGGTGCACGTGGGGCTCGTTGCTTTGCTGCCAGATATTGGCGCTAGCCCGCAGGTAACCGTCGTCGCTGAAGCCATGGTTCAGCCCCATCTGCTGGCTGAGTTGAGTGCGCGGGATAAAGCCGTAACCGACCGCCAAGGTCTGGGCGGCAATGGTTTCGGCGCGACTCAGATCCGGTTCCCAAGTGCGGGAATACGGCGCCACGATGACGGATTTCAACTCGCCGTCGCCCTGGGCCTCTACCACGCCCCAGCCGTAATGCATCGGGATGCCGTGCAGTTTCAAGAACGTCAACATGCTCAAGCCATCGAGAAACAGCTGCGGTTTGTTCAGCAGCGCCAGGCTTTCCCGGGCGATCTTGCCAAACCCGCAGGCCTCGTAGACCCCGGCGACGGTGACCCCGGACGCGTGCAACTGACACGCCACCAGCGGCAGCAACGGACCGGTGCCGGTAATGACCACCGGACCCTGGGGCTTGACCACGCCGCTCTTGATTTGCAACTGCAGCCCGCCGAGCAGAATCACGCCAGGCAAGGTCCAGCCGGGAAATGGCACGCTGCGTTCATGGCAACCGGCCGCCAGCAGCAGTTGCGGATACTCGAATTCGTGCAAGCGCTCGTCGCCATCCAGCACCACCAGTGCACGAGTGCCCTCGGCACCGACCACGCGATGATTGAGCCGCACATCGATCAGCCCCGACTGTGCCTGGAATTCACCGTGCAGGCGGCTCAGGATTTCCGAATAGCGTGGCCCCAGATAGTCGAGCTGAACGCCATCGCGCAACGGCCCGCGATAGACCACACCGCCAAGCCGCGAGGCTTCTTCCAGCAGGGTGCTGCGCACGCCATGTCGAGCCAGTTCAATGGCCGCGGCCATGCCCGCCGGGCCGCCGCCGACGATCACCGGATGCAGGCTCATAAGGCCTCCTGCTCGGCGATGCGATTGACCTGGGTTTCGACGATCATGCCTTCACGCGCGATAGTCTGGCAGGCGCGACGCTTGTGCCGGCCGTTGATCTTCACCAGGCAGCACTGACACACGCCCATGCCGCAATAGGCGCCGCTGATCTGATCGTGATCGTTACGGGCCACCTGGCGCAGGCCAAGGGACTGGATGACTGTTAGGACGGTTTCGCCGATGGCGGCGCTGACCGGTTGGCCGTTGATGTGCAAAGTCATATCCGCCCTGGCCAGCGGCTGGATATCGAAGGTTCTGTCTAAGCGTTGCATTGCAATGTTCTTCCGTGAAAGGTTCAGGTGGGTTCGTCAGCTCCATGCCGTACTACACCTTGCTGGCCAACTGAATACACAACAACGAGGAGGTCTGCATCGGTACTTCGACAGCGCAATAGCTGCGCATGAAAAGTACCTTAGCCGGTACAGCAGAGAGGGCCTGGATCTTTTACGTTAAGCGATATTTCAAAATTAAATATTGATCCACGCCAGTAAAAATGCCCTCCCCTCTAGCCCGGGCCTCAGTTGGAAAAAACGTACTGTCCCTTGATTTTTTTCGGCCCGATAAAGTTCAGGTCCGGGAACAGCAGTGTCTTGAGCCAGGCCACAAAAAACACCATGCCCAGGCCGATCGCAGCGCCGATCAACGTCGATACTGGATCCTCGGAAAAACCCTTGAAAATTTGCGAGGCCTGGCTAAGGGAAAGGATCACGTACACGGTGTAAAACTGCGCCCGGTACTTGTAGAAGCCGTAGGCGAACCACAACGGAATCAGCCCGCTAATCAACGTGAAAATCACCATCGCCTTCGGCCCGATCATCGCGCCCAGGGAGAACCCCGTGAGTGCGCCGAGCAAGGCTTGAGCAATCATCAGCCCGAGCAACACCTTGACCTTGCCCTGATGCTGCGCATTGCGCGCCGGGTCCGGGTGCGAACCGATCCAGTAAGCCAGCACGCGGTCCTTGACCGCCCCGCCGGAAAACGCCTTGAACGTCTCGGTTTTGGAACGCCCGGCGTCGAGCATCGCCGTGATTTGCTGTTTGATTTCCTTCTTGTCCAAGCTGCTTCTCCCTGACACAACACAATTAAATGTGGGAGCGAGCCTGCTCGCGAAAGCGATAGACCATTCAACATTAATGTTGGCTGATACAGCGCTTTCGCGAGCAAGCGCGCTCCCACAGAGGATAAATCGCGTTACATATTGCCCTAGAAAGCAAAACGCCGCTTCTACCAGAGGCAGAAGCGGCAGAGGCATGAGCCTCAGAGGGATCAGTGCATGAACAGGGCGATCAAAATGATGATCGGGATTGGCACGCCAAGAAAGAACAGAAGTAGTGAGCGCATGATGATTCTCCCGGGTTAGCGAACTGGTGGCAGAGTGGTGGTGGTGACGTAGGCATCCGATTCCAGATACACCACGGCATCCCGACGACGACCGCCAAAGGTTGCGGCAAGGCTGGCGAAGAACGCACCGGCCAGCAGCGCGACGAACATCCACAACGCGGTCCAGGCAGCGATTTTGGCAGCGGTGTCAGCGGCTTGTTGAGCGGCAAGTTTGGCGTCGGCAATGGCTTTCTGAGTGCGGGCGTAAACCTCATCCACACGACGTTCGGCATCAGCCTGAGTCAGGTTGGTACGCTGGGCGACCAGTTGTGCGAGGTAGGTCCGGTCTTCAGCAGCCAGTTGGCCGTTGTTGCTCAGGCTGCGCACGAAGATGCGAGTCACGGTGCCACGGGCGGCGTCATCGCTGACGGCGGCCGGACGATCATCGCGGAACAGGCTATCGATGAAATAACCGTACTGGTCACTGTTGGTGTTACCGGCAGCTGTGCCCGCCGCTTGAGTCACGGCACTTGCAGCGCCACCGGCGACACTCGCCCCGGCCTGCACACCACCGCTGACAATGCTGCTGACCGAACCGACCACCAGGGTCGCGGTTACCAGGGTTGCCACGCACCAGGCCAGGAAACCATGGGCGGTATCACGAAAATACACTTCATCACCGTGCATGTTGGCCCACTTCACCCGCAAGCGACCGGCGATGTAGCCGCCGAGCCCGGATGCGACGATTTGCGTGACCGCCAGCCAGATGATCGTTGAAATGCCCAGGCCCTTGGCGCTGACGCCCTCGTTGGCCCACGGTGAGACAGCCGAAAAGCCCAGGCCGAAGCCGAGCAATACCAGAATCAGCGACAACGCCGCTGCGGCAGCAGCCCCGGCGAAAATCGCGCCCCAGGACACGCCCGAGAGCGTGCTTGACTCTTCTGCGGCAGGATAAAAACCCTCTGAGGATCTATTCATTATTGTTCAGCTCCAGGCATGAAAGATGGTGTTACAAATCTTCGAGAGAGGAATTGCAGGCACCGTGCCAGTCGCCAGATATAAATAAATCGTTTTATATCAATAGGTTAAAAATACTAAAAATCCTAGGACCATGCATTTTGCAATAGCTGCTGAATATCAGCGGGTTTTATGCATTGAGAACCGACGTGCAAATAAACGCCCCACACGCAAGGTTCCTCAACCAACATGAAAGTTAATTTAATAAGCCGCGCGCATTTCTTGGCAAAATGCCCTCATTCTGTAACGAACTGAATAGCAGGCCCGCCCTATGACCCGCATCTTGACCATCGAAGACGACGCCGTGACCGCCCGCGAGATCGTGGCCGAACTGAGCAGCCACGGTCTGGACGTGGATTGGGTCGACAATGGCCGCGAAGGCCTGGCGCGCGCGGTCAGCGGCGGCTACGACCTGATCACCCTCGACCGCATGCTGCCGGAGCTCGATGGTCTGGCCATCGTCACCACGCTGCGGACCATGGGCGTGGCCACGCCGATCCTGATGATCAGCGCCCTCTCCGACGTCGATGAGCGCGTGCGCGGGCTGCGGGCCGGTGGCGACGATTACCTGACCAAACCGTTCGCCACCGATGAAATGGCGGCGCGGGTGGAAGTGTTGCTGCGCCGGCAAAGCACCGTCAGCGCCCAGGCCACCACGTTGCGGGTAGCGGATCTGGAGCTGAACCTGATCAGCCACGAAGCCAGCCGCGACGGCGAATTGCTGACCCTGCTGCCCACCGAATATAAATTGCTGGAATTCCTGATGCGCAACACCGGTCAGATCCTGTCGCGCATGATGATTTTCGAAGAGGTCTGGGGTTATCACTTCGACCCCGGCACCAACCTGATCGACGTGCACATTGGCCGTTTGCGCAAAAAGATCGACCCACCCGGCAACGTCCCGTTGATCCGGACTGTGCGAGGCTCGGGGTATGTCATTGCTGAACCCCTCTAAAGGCTGGCGCTCTTCCAGCAGCCGTTTGCTGGCGCTCTACAGTTCACTGTTCGTGGCCTGGAGCGGGATTCTGATGGGGGTCATGTATTACGAGGTGTCCGGTTACCTGGACAACCTGGCCAAGCACTCGTTGATGCAACGCCAACACCTGTTCTCGCGTTTTCAGGGCGAGCAACTGGTGGATGCTCTCGCCGCCAGCATGACTTTCGATATCCGTGGCATCGACGCTTACGGTCTGTTCGACGCCCAGCATCGTTATCTCAGCGGCGCTCTGCGGGAGATCCCGGCGGAGCTGCCACTGGACGGCCGGATTCACATGCTCGGCAACTGCGCCGAGTCCGACGACCCGACGCTGCCCGCCGACAGCTGCGACGCCGTGGCCACGCCAACCCTTGACGGTCGCTGGCTGGTGCTGGTGCGCGACAACGGTTCGTTGTTCGCCGTGACCCAGATCATCCTCCACGCGTTGTTCTGGGGCGTGTCCCTGACCATCCTGCCCGGCATTGCCGGTTGGCATCTGTTGCGTCGCCGCCCGTTGCGACGCATCCGCGCGATCCAGGCCAGCGCCGAAGCCATCGTCGCCGGCGACCTGACTCATCGCTTGCCCCTGTCCAACCGCCGCGACGAACTGGACATGCTCGCCGCCATCGTCAACGCCATGCTCGAACGCATCGAGCGCTTGATGAACGAAGTCAAAGGCGTGTGCGACAACATCGCCCACGACCTGCGTACCCCGCTGACCCGCCTGCGAGCGCAGCTCTATCGGATCCAGCAACAGGCCGACGAGAGCTCGCCTCTGGTGCAGCAACTGGATTCGGTGCTGGCCGAGGCGGATACATTGATGGCGCGGTTTCGCGGATTGCTGCGGATTTCAGAACTGGAGGATCGTCAGCGGCGTTCCGGGTTTGTGCAGCTTGATCCAGTGCCATTGCTGCGGGAATTGCATGACTTTTATCTGCCGCTGGCGGAGGAAGGTGAACTGTCTTTTCAACTGCAACTGCCTGAGTCCTTGCCGACACTGAATGGCGACCGGGCGTTGCTGTTCGAAGCGGTTGCGAACCTGTTGAGCAACTCGATCAAATTCACCCCGCCCGGTGGCCAGGTAATCTTGCGCGGGATCAATCAAGGTGGGCATACACGGATTGAAGTAATCGACTCAGGGCCGGGTATTCCGCCGTCGGAACGAGAAGCCGTGTTCCAACGCTTTTATCGGGCCGAGGGTGGGAATCAGCAGAGCGGGTTCGGGCTGGGTCTGTCGATTGTCGCGGCGATTGTCAGCCTGCACGGCTTCACCCTGGAAGTAGGCACCAGCGACAACGGCGGCGCACGGTTGGCGCTGGATTGCCGGCAGAGTTTGATTCCACCGACGTAACGCTAATGCGTGGCCGCAGGAGATCAATGTAGGAGCTGCCGAAGGCTGCGATCTTTTGACCTTGATCTTCTTTGTTCCGCTGAGAACCAAGATCAAAAGATCGCAGCCTTCGGCAGCTCCTACAGGGGACCGGCGTCAGGCCGGGTAGTTGGCCCGCAGGGCTTCTAGGCCGCCCTTGTAGATCCCGTCAAACAGCGCTTCGACTTCTTCATCGGTCACGCCTTTGGCGGTGAACCGGCCGGACCAGGTCACGCGAGCGCCCTGCCCTTGTGCTTCAACACGCAACGTCGCCAGGTAGTCAGTCGCCGGGAACGGCGCCTGCTCGATCGAGTAGCTGTAGGTTTTGCCCGCGTTGTCGAACGCTTCCAAACGCTCAACCACCACGGCGCCATCCGCCGTTTGCAGGCTGCGTACGCGGCCGCCTGCGCTCAGTTCGCTTTTCACAATGAACGGCAGCCAGTCCGGCAGCGAGTCAAAACCGCCGATCAATTGCCAGACCTGATCGGCCGAAGCCGGGATGTCGATAGTTGCTGATGCAGTTGCCATAAATGAGTGTCTCTCTATGAATTCAGTTCAGATTGCCATGCTGTCGACGACGCCGCCATCCACACGCAATGCCGCGCCGGTAGTGGCCGAAGACAATGGCGAAGCGATGTAGGCCACCAGGTTGGCGACTTCTTCCACGTCGGCCACGCGCTGGATGATCGAGCTCGGGCGCGCCTTGCGTACAAAGACGTCGGCTTCTTCCCGGGCGCTGCGGCCGGACTCGGCGGTGGCGTCCTTGAGCATTTGTTCCAGGCCGTCGGTGAAGGTCGGGCCGGGCAGGATCGCGTTGACCGTCACGCCAGTGCCGGCCAGGCGTTTGGCCAGACCGTGGGACACCGCCAGGTTGGCGCTTTTGGTCACGCCATAGTTGATCATGTCGGCCGGGATCGCCACCCCGGATTCCGAGGACAGGAAGATCACCCGGCCCCAACCATTCTTGACCATCTCGGGTGTGTAATGCCGGGACAGGCGCACGCCGGAGATCACGTTGACTTCATAGAAGCGCGTCCACTCGCTGTCCGGTGCGTCGAAGAAATCCACGTCGTCGAAGATCCCGAGGTTGTTCACCAGGATGTCCGCACGCGGTTCGGCGGCGAACAATTGCTCGGCGCCTTCGGCGGTGCCGAGGTCGGCGGTGAGGCCACGCAATTGTGCGCCCGGCACGCTGTCGCGAATGCTCGCCAGTGCCTGCTCAACCTTGGCCGAGTCGCGGCCGATCACCACCACCGTGGCGCCGCACTCGGCCAGCGCCTTGCTGATGCCCAGGCCAATGCCAGCGGTGCTGCCGCTGACGATGGCGAGTTTTCCAGTCAGATCGATTTTCATGCTCAACCTCCAATGATTGGCAGTGGTGCGCGCTCGGAAACCAGTTTCGCGTCACGCAATGCCTGCCAGAACGCCGCAGGAATGACCTCCGACAACGCGGCCACATCTTCAGCGATGCGGTCAGGACGGCTCGAACCCGGAATCACCGCCGCCACTGCCGGGTTGGCCAGGGAGAACTGCAATGCCGCCGCTTTGACGCTGACGCCGTGGGCCGCTGCGATTCGCTTGATGTGCTCGACTTTGTTGATGATCGCCGGGCTCGCCTTTTGATATTCGAAGTGCGTACCGCCGGCCAGGATGCCGGAGCTGTAAGGGCCGCCGACCACGATCTCGACGTTCTGCGCCAGGGCCGACTCCATCAAGCGTTGCAAGGCGCGGTCATGATCGAGCAGCGTGTAGCGACCGGCCAACAGGAAACCGTCCGGCTGGGCTTCGGTGAGGTCCAGGGTCAGCTCGCACGGCTCGACCTTGTTCACGCCCAGGCCCCAGCCCTTGATCACGCCTTCTTCGCGCAAACGGGTCAACACTTTGAACGCGCCGGTGCGGGCCTGGTTGAAGTATTCCAGCCATTGATCGCCGTAGAAATCCTGGGCGATGTCGTGAATCCAGACGATGTCCAAACGGTCTGTTTGCAAGCGCTTCAGACTGTCTTCGATCGAACGCAGGGTCGCGTCGGCACTGTAGTCGTTGACGATTTTGTTCGGGCGACCGTGTTCGAATACGCCGGCCTTCTCGCCGAGATCACGGGCGGCGGTGTCTTCGATTTCATCGAGGATCACCCGGCCGACTTTGCTGCTGAGCACGTAGTCGTCGCGGTTGTATTGGGACAACGCGGTGCCAAGGCGAATTTCCGACAGGCCCGAACCGTAGAACGGCGCGGTGTCGAAGTAACGCACGCCAGCATCCCAGGCGGCGTGCACGGTGGCCATCGCCTCTTCTTCCGGGATGGCGCGGAACATGTTGCCCAATGGGGCGGTACCGAAACCCAGCACGCCGGGCAGTTTGTCTTTCAAGCTCATGGGTGATTCCTCTTGAGTGTCGAGGTCAGCTTTGGTGACCGTTGAGCCGATCGTAGATTGCCATGATCGGACCGTCCAAGACATAATGCGCAGCACTTGAGTCCCTAGAGGTCTGACATGATCGACATCCGCCAATTGCGCTACTTCGTCGCCGTCGCCGAGGAAGAACACGTCGGTCGCGCCGCCGAACGCCTGCACATTTCCCAGTCGCCCCTGAGTCGGCAGATCGCCCAGCTCGAAGAACGCCTGGGCCTGACCCTGTTCGAACGCAGCCAGCAACGCATCCGCCTGACCCGCGATGGCCAGACCTTCCTTGCGGAAACCCGCGCCCTGCTGACCCACGCCAATCGACTGGAATCCCTCGGCAAGCGCCTCGGCCGCGGTGAAGAAGGCGGCTTGTGCATCGGCTATATCGAAAATGCGATGCACGCTGGCGTGTTGCCGAATGCCTTGCGCGTGTTGCGCGTGGACCGGCCGAATGTGCACGTCGCGCTATACAACCTGAGCTCTGCGGAACAATTGGAAGGCCTTCGCCAGCGTAGTCTGGATATTGCCCTGGTGAGCGAGCCGCCCGTCGCCGACGACCCGGATCTGTTGGGTTTTCAGGTGCTGGACGACCCGATGCTGCTGGCGTTGCCTGAGCATCATCCGCTGGCGCATCAGGCGACGTTGGGACCAGCAGACCTGGCTGATCAGGAATGGATCGGTGTGCAACACCGCCAGAACTGCGCGAGTCGCGAAGACTTCGTCAGCGCCTGCATTCGTGCCGGGTTCACGCCGGATATTAGGATGGAGGCGACAGAACCGTTTACTGCGCTGGGGCTGGTGGCGTCAGGGCTGGGGATTGCGATGATTCAGAAAGGCTTGAGCCGCAATGCGCCGCCGGGTGTGGTGTTGCGGGAGGTGCCGTGGATTTCGTTTACCACACCGTTGTGGGCGGCGTGGCACCGGATCAATTTGCGGCCGTTGGTGGAGACGTTCAGGAAAGTGCTGACTGAACCCGCACAGCAACCGGTCTACAACAACACCACAAAACCCTGTGGGAGCGAGCTTGCTCGCGATAGCTGACTGTCAGCCAACATCTATGTTGAATGACCCACCGCAATCGCGAGCAAGCTCGCTCCCACAGTTGATTTGTGGTGTTCATCGGATCTCGGTCATTACTCGCTCCGCCAACGCCAGGCAACTGGTCAACCCCGGTGATTCAATGCCGAACAGGTTCACCAACCCTGGCACACCATGCTGCGCCGGTCCGCTGATGACGAAGTCAGCTGCCGGCTCGGTCGATCCAGTAATCTTCGGCCGAATACCGCTGTAGGCCGGTTGCAGGCTGTCATCCGGCAACCCCGGCCAGTAGCGGCGGATTGCCTGATAAAAGCCATCCGCCCGACGTGGATCGACGCGGTAGTCGATGTGCTCGACCCATTCCACGTCCGGCCCGAACCGAGCCTGGCCGCCCAGATCCAGCGTCATGTGCACGCCCAAACCAGCACTTTCCGGTGCCGGGTACACCAAGTGCCGAAACGGCGCCCGACCGCTGAAACTGAAATAACTGCCCTTGCACAATCGCGCTTCTGGAACGTACTGGTGTGGCAAGCCGCTGATCCGGCTCGCGACCTCAGGCGCGGACAACCCGGCGCAATTGATCAACTCGCGGCAGGTCAACGTCATCGGTTGCACGCCGCCCATTTGCAGTTCAAATCCCTGCTCAATGCAACGCGCCGCCAGCAGTGGCGTGTGAAACGCAACCGACGCACCCGCTGCTTCCGCATCCCCTTGCAGCGCCAGCATCAACCCATGGGAATCGACAATGCCGGTAGACGGCGACCAGAGCGCGGCGACGCAGGACAACTCAGGCTCAAGCGCGCGTGCTTCAGCAGCATCCAGCCATTGCAAATCATCAACGCCGTTGCTCAACCCCTGCGCCATCAACCGCTGCAACGCCGCTCGCTGATCCTCATCGGTCGCGACGATCAACTTGCCCAGCCGCTGATATTCAACGCCGCGCTCATCGCAAAAGGCATACAACCGTTGCTTGCCCTCGACACACAGCTGCGCCTTGAGGCTGCCACTCGGGTAATAAATCCCCGCATGAATGACCTCGGAATTGCGCGAGCTGATGCCCACGCCAATCCCCTCGCCGGCCTCGACCACAATCACTTCGCGCCCGCTCAAGGCCAACGCCCGAGCCACCGCCAGACCGACCACACCGGCTCCGATCACCACGCATTCGATATCGACGCTCACCTGCCCTCCGCTCATTTCACGCCAGACCCCGTTCCCGATAATCGATCAGGCTGGAGAAAATCGCCAGCAGCAGGGCCATGACCACAAAGAAGATCAGCACCAGGAAGTACGACCCGGTGAATTGCACGATCAAGCCGATCAGGATCGGCACAATCACTCCGGCCATGTTGCCGCAGAAGTTCATGGTGCCGGCCAGCACACCGGTTTTCGAGGTACCGCCGAGGATCGACGGAATGCACCAGTACATGCCGCACCAACGAATGAAAAACATCGCCACGCAGAGCAGGCCAATCGCCTTGCTCGCCTCGTTCGCATAGGCCACCGCCAGCATGCACAACGCTGCCACCAGTGCCGAGCCGCTGAACATGCTGCGCATCACCAGGTTGGGCGAGGCGCCGCTGGATTTCCATTTGTCGCCGAGATAACCGCCCACCAATTCGCCAACGAAGCCGCACATGAAGATCAAAAACGTCGCGCCGCCCATGCTCGAAATGTTCAGGCCGTGGGTCTGGTGCAAGTAGCTGGGCATCCAGGTCAGCAAGCCGTAGAACACGCTGAGAATGCAGCAGTAACCGGCGAACATCGCCAGCACCGAACGGTCCTTGAGCAGTTCCTTGAGAGGGATGCTGGTGACCGCGCCGGGTTGGCTGGTCTGGCGATTGCCTTCGGTGATGTGCGCCAGTTCCGCGGCGTTGACGCCGGGGTGTTCGCTGGGGTGGTTGCGGATGTATTTCCAGGCCAGCACTCCGGCGAGCATGGTGCCGACCCCGGCGATCACAAACGCGATGCGCCACGAGTCGAACCAGCCGATCAGACCGGCAATGATGATCGCGCCAAACGCACTGCCCAACGGTGCGCCGCCGTCCACCAGCACGGCGCCGCGCCCGCGTTCGTTGGGGGTCAGCCAGGCGCCGTTAAGCTTGGCCCCGGCGGGCATGATCGGCGATTCGGCGATGCCCAGTCCCATGCGCGTGATGAGCAGGAGGATCCAGTTGTGCGCTCCGGCCGCCAAGGCCTGGAACGCGCCCCAGGCGACGGTCGCAATGACAATCACACGGCGGGTCTGGAAGCGATCCAGCAGCATGCCGCCGGGAATCTGCATCAACGCGTAGGACCAGAAAAACGCGCTGAGCATCAAGCCTTCCAGCGCGGGCGGGATCTGGAATTCACTGGAAATCAGCGGCAACGCCACCGACAGCGAGGCGCGGTCGATGTAGTTGATTGCGGTCAGCAGCAACATGATCAGGAAGATGCGCCAGCGCACGCTGGTGGGACGCTCGGCGGCGGACAGGGACAGTGTTTCGGCACTCGGATTGTTCATGAGGGGCGCTCTTTATTGTTGTGGATGCAAGCGGCCGAATGCCCATCAGTCACGACGCAAAACCCTGTGGGAGCGGGCTTGCTCGCGAAAGCGGAGTGTCAGGCGATATCGATATTGACTGAACCACCGCCTTCGCGAGCAAGCCCGCTCCCACAAGGGATCTTCATTACCGGCAGGCATTCGGCTGGCGGCACCCACTCTAATCACGCGCCCGACGGGTGAATAATGATGGGATCTGATTGGGGGATTACCAAACGTCATCCCCCCGCAAAGATCAGAACGTGCCGGGGTAGCTGCCGCCGTCCAGCAGCAGGTTTTGCCCGGTGAGGAAACCGGAATGGGCGCTGCAAATGAACGCGCAATAGGCGCCAAACTCATCGGGCTGGCCAAAGCGTTGGGCCGGCACGTGTTTGCGCCGTTGTTCGCTAATGCTCTCGACGCTGGTGCCATTGGCGTCGGCGGCGGCGCTGAGGGTCTTGTGCAAGCGCTCGGTTTCGAACGGTCCCGGCAGCAGGTTGTTGATCGTCACGTTGTTCCCGGCCAGCTTCGACTGACGCGCGAGCCCGGCGATAAAACCGGTGAGGCCACTGCGGGCGCCGTTGGACAAACCGAGCACATCAATCGGCGCTTTCACCGCGCCGGAGGTGATGTTGACGATGCGCCCGAACCCACGTTCGGCCATGCCATCGACGCACGCCTTGATCAGCTCGATGGGCGTGAGCATGTTGGCGTCCAACGCCTTCAGCCAGTCTTCGCGCTGCCAGTCGCGGAAGTCCCCCGGTGGCGGTCCGCCGGCGTTGTTGACCAGAATGTCCACCTGCGGACACGCCGCCAGCACCTGCTCGCGCACTGCCGGTTCGCTGATGTCCCCGGCCACGGTGCGCACCTCGACGCCAAGGCTGCGCAATTCTATGGCGGCGGACTGCAAGGTTTCTTCGCCGCGCGCATTGATCACCAGGTTGACGCCCTCCTTCGCCAAGGCCCGCGCACAGGCCAGGCCCAAGCCTTTGCTGGCGGCGCAAACGATGGCCCAGCGGCCCGAAATTCCCAAGTCCATGACGATGCTCCTGACAGTTGAAAAACCTAACGTTACCACTGCTGCCCGACACTTCAGGGGATGACAAAGGGTGATCACCGGATCAGACCTTTTCATTATCAGCCGCCCGCCCCGCTTATTACTGTCTCCCGACCAATAAGAAACCGGAGACACCCATGAACCCGTTCCAGTTTTATTTCCCCACGACCTTGAAGAGCGGCAACGGCCTGGTGCGTCAGGCCGGTGCATTGCTCAAACCGCATGTTCGAAAAAAGCTGCTGGTGGTCACCGATCAGGGGCTGATCGCGTCCGGGGTGATGGAGAGCTTTTTCGCCTCGTTGGCTGAAAGCGAAATCAGCTACGAAGTGTTCGCCGGCGTCGAACCGAATCCCACCACCGACGTGCTGGAACGCGCCGTGGCCTTCCTGAAAAGCCACGAGTGCGACGCAGTGATCGGCGTCGGTGGCGGCAGCAGCATCGACACCGCCAAGGGCGTGGCGGCCATGGCCACCAACCCCGGCAACATCCTCGACTACGAAGGCTACGACAAACTGCTGCACCCACCTCTGCCGATTTTCGCCATCCCGACCACCTCCGGCACCGGTAGCGAATGCACCGCCTCCACGGTGTTCACCAACACCAAGACCCTGTTCAAGACCGTGATCATCAGCCCGGCGTTGTTTCCGAAACTGGCGATTCTCGACGCCGAACTGACCCTCAAATTGCCGCCGTCGATCACCGCCGCCACCGGCATGGACGCCCTGACCCACGCCATCGAATCCTATGTGTCGAAGCAGGCCAACCCGGTGAGCCAGGCCCTGGCCCTGCAAGCGATCAAGATGATTTGCACGCACCTGCCCAAGGCATTCTTCACCGGCTCCGACCTGCACGCGCGGGAACAGATGCTGCTCGGTTCGTTCCTCGCCGGCGTCGCGTTTGCCCAGTCGAAACTCGGCAACGTGCATGCGATCTCCCACACCTTCGGCGGTGTGTTCAACATTCCCCATGGCATCGCCAACGCGACGCTGCTGCCCTACGTCATCGAATACAACCTGGCGGCCTGCCCGGAGCTGTTCCGCGAGATCGCCATCGCCATGGGCGAAGACGTCGACGGCCTGAGCCCGGCCCGCGCTGGCCGCAAAGTTGTCGAGCACGTGATGGCGCTGAACCAGGCCATCGGCATCCCCGCCAACATCAAGGACCTGGGCGTGGACCTCGACTACATGCCGCAAATGGTTAGCGACTCCATGCGCAGCGGCAACGTGCTGGTCAACCCGCGCCTGACCACCGCCGCTGACATCGAACGGATCATCAACAACGCCTACCACGGCACTCATTCCTGAAGAGACCAACCCCATGTTTTACGAAATGCGCACCTACACGATCCAGATCGGAAAAATGCAGACCTACCTCAAGCACTTCGAGGAAAACGGCCTGCCGGTGATCTCCCGCTACGCCAAGTTGGTGGGCTGGTGGTACACGGAAATTGGCGAGTTGAACCAGGTGATCCATATCTGGGCCTACGAGAGCCTGGATGAGCGAATCAAGAAGCGCGCTGCGCTGTATCAGGACGCGGATTGGCTGGAAGGGTTTGTGCCGATTGCGTTTCCGATGCTGGAAAAAATGGAATCGAAACTGCTGATCGCGGCGGATTTCTCACCGATCAAATAACCCCGAAACGCCACCGCCCCCCCTGTAGGAGCTGCCGAAGGCTGCGATCTTTTGATCTTGTTTTTTAGAATCAAAGTCAAGAGATCGCAGCCTTCGGCAGCTCCTACAGGGGCGGTATGGCGTTCAAATCCAAGGACAACCTCATGTGCGACCACAACACCAATAACACCGCCGCCGACCGTTCTCCCGACATCAAAAAACTCCTCGAAGGCCTGCCCACCAACTGGGGCAAGTGGGGCCCGGATGATGAAGTCGGTGCCCTGAATTACCTGCAAAGCGCCGAGATCTTGCGCGGCATCGCTTCGGTGCGCCAAGGCAAGACCTTCACCCTGCAGGTGCAAATCGGCCATCCCAAAGGCGAACCGCTGTGGCCCGGCCGACGCCCGTCGATGCGGGTCAATGTGCTGGACAAGGGGCATTTCCTGGCCGGCAAAACCCACTTCGATGGCCACGTCGAATACGCCGACGATGTGATTTTCATGCACCTGCAAGGCTCGACCCAGTACGACGCCCTGGGCCATGTGTGGCACGACAACAAATTGTGGAACGGCTACGACGCCATGAGCACCATCGGCAGCATGGACAAGGCCAGCATCCTGCCGATTGCCGAGCGCGGAATTGTCGGGCGCGCGGTGTTGATCGACATGGCCCGCCATCGCGGCAAAGCGGTACTGGACAAGGGAGAAACCTTTACCCATCTGGACTTGCTGGCGGCGGCGAAAGCCCAGGGCATCGAGATCGAGAAACGCGACATCCTGATCATCCGCACCGGTTGGATCGGCTCGTTCTATGACCGCGAGCCGGAAGAGTTCTACAAGGACTTCGCCGAACCGGGCCTGACCTTCAGCCGTGAATTGGTGGAATGGTTTCACCAGATGGAGATCCCCAACCTGGTCACCGACACCATGGCCAACGAAGTGGCGGTCGACCCCAGCACCGGCGTACTGATCCCGTTGCACAACGCCTTGATGCGTAACCTCGGCGTGACCTTCACCGAAGTGGCGCTGCTCGATGAACTGGCCAGCGATTGCGCCGCCGATGGCCAGTGGAAGTTCCTCTACACCGCCGCGCCGCTGAAGATTGTCGGCGGCACCGGGGCGCCGGTGAATCCGATCGTGATCAAGTAGTCAGGTCGCTCTGCAGTTCGTTGATCAACAGGGTCGCCGCCGGAGACAGATCGGCGCCGGCCCTGGTGATCACGCCGAAAGGTTCGTTCAGCGCACGTATCGACACTGGAAGCTTCACCAGCAAATCGTATTGCTCGCAGTACTCGGCGACTTCCACGGGAATCACCGCCAGCAGCGTCGAGTCCTGTTGCACCAACAGAATGGTGGCGAGGATGGACGAAGTTTCCAGCGGATAACGCGGGATCTCCAGCCCCGCTTCGTTGAGTTCACGTTCCAGGGCCTGACGCATCGGCATGTCCTTGGGGTAGACGACCCAGCGGTAATCGCTCAACTGCGAGAGTTGCAACGACTCAGCAGCGGCCAGGGGATGGTCTTTGCTGGCGACCACTGCCAAGGGTTCCTCGCTGAGCTCGATGCAGTCATAAGCCTCGGTTCGCTGACCAACGCTGGTGCGACAAATCGCCAGATCCAGCCGCCCCTGATCCAGCAACCCGAGCAACGTGGCGCTGGTGTTTTCCACCAGTTCCACCGACAACTCAGGCTGCTTGAGGCGCAATGCGGTCAAGGCCCGGGTCAGCAACGGCACTGCGCCCATGATCACCCCCACCGACAAACGCCCGCCCTGACCTTGCAGGATGCTGAGCATTTCCTCGTGCAAGTGCTCGACGTCGCTATGGATCAGCCGGGCGTAGCGAATCATGCAGCGTCCCATTTCATTGGCCACCAGGCCTTTGGGCTGGCGTTCGAACAGCGGCATGCCAATCAGTGATTCGACTTCATGCAGGGCTTTGGTGGCGCCGGACTGGGAGATCGAAATCTGCTCGGCGGCCTTGTGCAGGGAGCCCCGATCATCCAGGGCGATCAGCAGGCGCAGTTGTTTGAGCCGCAGGCGTGAAGCGATGCTGACAAGGGTAGGAACCATGTCCGTGTGTTCTCCATTCCAGGAAAAAAAACTCAGGCAAAAAACAGCCCTTGTAGCAGCTGGCGAAGCCTGCGTTCGGCTGCGAAGCAGTCGTGAAACCTGAGAACGCGGTCCAGCTGAAGCACCGCGTTGACTGATTTGACGACTGCTGCGCAGCCGAACGCAGGCTTCGCCAGCTGCTACAAGGGCCGAACTCCGGCTTCGTCAGGTGCTACGGGTGGTGGGTATCAGTGGATCGCTACCGGGTTGATGTTGACTTGGGTCGAGCCCTTGTACAGCGGCTGGCCGAGGACAAACATGAACTCCCAGGCCTTGTCTTTGACCAGCGCGCGGCTGTCGATCAGTTCCAGGTTGTAGATGCCGTTCTTGGCCAGCATGTACTGGTTGACCGGGAATTCCTGGCCGTCTTTGGCCGGGTAGATTTCCGACGCCCAGGTGTCACCGCCGAAGGCGACGATCTGCTTGTCCACCAGCCATTTGGCCGCCGCCATGCCGATGCCCGGTTCCACCGCGAGGAACTTCTTGTTGTCCTTGCCCAGCAGCTCCAGCCAACCGGTATTGAACAACACCACATCGCCTTTCTGGATGGTGATGCCTTGCAGGTCGAGGGCTTTCTGGATGTCGGCGACGGTAAATTCGGTTTTCTCCGGCACGATCGGCGTGCCGTACACGACGGTCATGTCCAGCACCACGCCACGGGTGACGATCGGCGGGACCTTCTCGATGCCGAGTTTCTTCACGCCTTCGACAGTGACGAAATCCGCCGCGCGGTTGCCGTTGTAGTAGACGTAGTCGATGCCGATATGGCCGATGCCGTTGAGCTGGGTGCCAACGCCGGTCCAGCCCACCACCAGTTCATCGTTGAAGGTGAATTTGTTCGGGCCCATGGTCGTGCCACCCGCCTCGCCCGGCTGGACGTTGGTCAGGTTGAAACTGCGATGACGGAAGGCCGGGAGGGTCTTGTCGATGGGCACGGCCAGCGGGTAGGTCTTGCCGGTCTTGATCAGTTTGGCGGCGTTGAGCACCGAGTCGGCGTTGAGCAGATTGAGCGCGCCGATTTCATCATTGGCGCCGTATTTCGAGGGGTACCACTTTTCGGCATCCGCGGCTTGCGCGGCGCTGAAGGTGAAGAGCAAGGTAAAAGGCAGTATCAAACGATTGAGCATTGGGGGCGTCCTTATGGGGTTGCAGTGACCCCAAGGTACGCAGCCCGCCTGTGCGGAAACAGACAGGTATGGGCAATACATTTGTTCTGGAAAGGCACGATTCCCGTAGGAGCGAGGCTTGCCCGCGAAAGCGTCGTGTCAGCCGACATCAACGTGTCTGACACACCGCCTTCGCGAGCAAGCTTCGCTCCTACAGGGAACTGTGTCAGCTACAAATCTTGCGAACAACACTTGAACAAATGTGGGAGCGGGCTTGCTCGCGAAAGCGGAGTGCCAGTCGACATCAACGTGTCTGACACACCCCCTTCGCGAGCAAGCCCGCTCCCACAGTGATCGGTGTGAAATCGAAATGGCGTTACGTCAGCCGTAAACCATTTCCGGATTACCCGCCTCCAGCGCCGCCGCACGATTAGCCGCCGGCGGGTAGATCCACTGGGTGTTGATCATGCGTTTGCGTGCCTTGCCTTCGTCGTGGGTCAGCAGCACCTGGCGGTCCCAGCCTTCGGTGTACACCGCGCCCCACTCGCCCAGGTCCAGGCAGGTGGCGTAGAACGGCTGGCGGTATTCGAGAGTCGGCACGCCCACCAGATCGGCGGCGACGTTATGTCCGGCAAAGCGGCCCATGAAGATCGCGTGCTGGCAGGACATCAACGAGTAATGACCTTCGTCATCGGTCAGGGCCATGGCCACATCGCCCGCCGCGAATACGTGATCGGTGCCGACCACACGCAAGTCGCCGGTGACTTCAACGCGGCCCTGGCGATCCAGTCGGGACGAGACTTGCGCAGTGAGGCCACTGGCGATCATGCCGCCGGTCCAGATCACGGTCTTGGCTTCGATGCGTTTGCCGGCAGCAGTCAGCACACCGTTTTCATCAATCGCCACCACCCCGCTGCCGAGTTGGAACTCAATGCCCATCGACGCCAGTGCTTCGGTGATCATCGGCCGTGGTTTCGGGCCCAGGTCCGGGCCGATTTCTTCGTTGCGTTCGATCACGATGATCTTGAACCGCGCATCGGCGCCATGCAGGTTGCGCAGGCGTTCCGGCAACTCAGTGGCGACTTCCAGGCCCGTGAAACCACCGCCGACGACCACGATGGTGTTGCGTGCCGGCGAATCCGGCAGATCGCCCAACTCCGTCAAATGAAGATCCAGCTTTACCGCATCGGACAACTGGTCCACGGCGAAAGCGTTTTCCAGCAGGCCCGGCACCGGCGGGCGATTGAGTTTGCTGCCGCTGGTCAGCACCAGCCGATCATAGGGCACGCTGATACGCCGACCGTCGGTGGTCAGCGCATGCACCACTCGATCGCTGGAGGTGTCGATGCGCTCGACTTCCGCTTCGATGAACTTGACCCCCGCCGCTTCCAGCAATGGCAGCAGCGGCGAACTCATCTCGTGGGGGGCGTGTTCGTGCAGGCGCGGACGAATGACGATTTCCGGCTTGGGGGAAATCAGGGTAATTTCCACATCGTCAGTCTTGTCGTTGAGGTCCAGCACGCGTGCCGCGCCCAAGGCGCTCCAGACACCGGCGAAACCGGCACCGACGATCAATATTTTGCGGGACATGATGGCTACCTTCGTTCTCGTTATTGAGGCAGACAGCGAGCGGCTGTCTGGTCATGCGGGAATCGATGGTAGGGCTGGACGCTGGCCCCCGAAATGACATAAAACCCTGAAATCCTGCCGTTTTTACCCGGCGTTGTGGAAGCTGCCCATGAATGAAATTGCCCAGCCACGCTCAATCGTGTTCGTCGCCTACCCCGACATGGGCCTGCTGGACCTGACCGGCGCGCAAACCGTGTTCTGGGCTGCGTCCAAAGCCATGGCCGAACGCGGTTTGTCGGGGTACGAGCGCCACACCGCGAGCCTGACCGGAGGCCTGATCCAGACCGCCGAAGGGCTGGTGGTCGAGACGTTGCCGTTGAGCGATTTCGCCGAGCTGGCCATCGACACCCTGATCGTTCCCGGCGCGCCGAATATTCGCCAGGCGATGCATGATTCCCTAGAGCTGGTCACTTGGTTGGCGGCGGCTTCGGCCAAAGCCAAACGTACCGCGTCGGTGTGCAGCGGCACGTTTCTGCTGGCCCAGGCCGGGCTGCTCGAAGGCCGACGCGCGGCGACCCATTGGGCAATGTGCGACATGCTCAAGGAAGGCTTTCCGTCGATTGAAGTCGACAGCGATGCGATCTTCGTCCAGCAAGGCAACGTATGGACCTCGGCGGGAGTCAGCGCCGGGATCGACCTGGCGCTGGCCCTGGTTGAAGCCGATTGCGGCCGCGAAGTGGCGCTGCAAGTGGCACGCGAACTGGTGGTGTTTCTCAAGCGTCCCGGCGGCCAGGCGCAGTACAGCGAGATGCTCCAGGCGCAAACCCGGGACGGCGCGGTATTCGACGACTTGCACCTGTGGATCGCGCAGAACCTGAGTCGCGAAAACCTTACGGTCGAGGTGTTGGCCGAACAGGTGCAGATGAGCCCGCGCAACTTTGCCCGGGTCTACAAACTCAAGACCCGTCGCACCCCGGCCAAAGCCGTGGAAGTTCTGCGGCTGGAAGCGGCGCGACGGTTGTTGGAAGACTCTGAACGCAACATCGACCAGATCGCCCGGCAATGCGGGTTTGGCGATGAAGAACGCATGCGTTTTACCTTTCAACGCAACCTCGGTGTTTCGCCACGGGATTATCGGAATCGGTTTTCCCGTTGATTCACGGTTTCCCACGATCGGCGTAGGAGCTGCCGAAGGCTGCGATCTTTTGATCTTCGCATTTAAACAGCGCCGAAGATCAAGATCAAAAGATCGCAGCCTTCGGCAGCTCCTACGGGGGGTCATAAACATGACAAGTAACTGTCATTTACCTGAACAACTTCCAACTTCAATAATCGGATCCGAAGTTTTTCCATTCAATTGCACTTTAATCAGCTATTGAAGGTTGACTTGCCCCACCCGCCTGAGTAAATTGCGCGGGCCGGTTTCACAGGCCTTTTTTCAACTCACAAAAGAATCCAATGGACACAGTATCTAGTCGCTGTCGGGTAACTGCGAATTCGCAGGATCTGGCACACAACCCAGAACATGACGGGACTCGACTTTGCGGTCGGGTGAGCTGCGCTAGAGCTTGATGCTCCACCGTAACTTGCCTCGCCGGCGTCAGTCCGGTCCAGAGGTATGTTATGAACTTCAAATCCACTGTAATGCCCGGCGTACGCGCCTTTGCCTCGACCATGCGGGTCAAGTCCTGCCGTGAGCGTCTCGCCACGGCCGTGGCCCGCGCGCCGTTTTCCAGCCAATCCTCCCCTGCCAAGGCGCACCTGCGTGCCAACTGGCGCGTCTGCCCGATGACCGGTCAGCTTCAGCAACGCTGGAGCGTCGACGACAGCTCGGAACCACCGAGTCGGCGCATCGCGCGCCTGTTCCAGCAGGCGAGCCTGATGCTCGGCCTGTTCCTCGGGGCGCGCACTTTCAACTGAACTGAAGGCACTTTAAAAGTCCTTCCCTGGCGTTTTCCTTAAATAGGAATTCGGCAACTTCTTATTGTCTGTTAAATAGTGAGTTAGTTATGGACGAAGCCAGTAGACGGTTCGCTGCCCACAACTATTCAGTTACTGGACAGCGAACGTTAAACCCTGAAACGCAACTATCAGAATCGATCGCTTATTGGCGGCTCGACATACGTGCGCTCGTCTTTCATTAGCTGAGGTGCCTGTGTGTCGTGCCGCAAGCCTGCGGCAGGAGCACAGCAATGACCCTTGTAAACACCGCAAAAAAAGCCACTCGCGGCGCCAGCAACGACAACGCCAAACTGTCGATGCGCGCCGCCCGGGAAGCGCAGAACGGTCTCGCCGTGACGCTGACCAACCTCAATGCCAGCACCGACGGCCTGACCGAGCTCGAAGCCCAGGGCCGCCTGGCGCGCAACGGTCACAACGAAGTGGCCCACGACAAGCCGCCTCACGCCCTGATCCAACTGCTCAAAGCCCTGAACAATCCCTTCATCTATGTGTTGCTGACCCTGGCCGGTATCAGTTTTTTCACTGATTACTGGTTGCCGATCAGCAGCGGTGAAGCGGATGACGCCGACCTGACCAAAGTCATCATTATCATGACCATGGTCAGCCTCAGCAGCCTGCTGCGGTTCTGGCAGGAATATCGCTCGGCCAAATCCGCCGAAGCCTTGAAGGCGATGGTGCGCACCACCGCCACCGTACTGCGCCGCGAGCACAACGACGGCACACCACGGCTGCGCGAAGTGCCGATGCGTGATCTGGTGGCTGGCGATATCGTGCAGCTGAGCGCTGGCGACATGATCCCGGCGGACATTCGCCTGATCGAATCCCGCGACCTGTTTATCAGCCAGGCGGTGCTGACCGGCGAAGCATTGCCGATCGAGAAGTACGACACCCTCGGCAACGTCGCGCAGAAGTCCGCCACCAGCGCGGCGCCTGATCAATCGAACCTGCTGGACCTGCCGAACATCTGCTTCATGGGCACCAACGTGGTCAGCGGCACCGCGAAAGCCGTGGTGGTCGCCACCGGGGCGCGGACTTACTTCGGCTCCCTGGCCAAAGCCATTGTCGGCTCACGGGTGCAAACCGCGTTCGACCGTGGGGTGAACAGCGTCAGCTGGTTGCTGATCCGCTTCATGCTGGTGATGGTGCCGATCGTGTTCCTGCTCAACGGCTTCTCCAAGGGTGACTGGGGCGATGCCTTCCTGTTCGCCCTGGCGGTGGCCGTCGGTTTGACCCCGGAAATGCTGCCGATGATTGTCAGCGCCAACCTGGCCAAAGGCGCGTTGGCGATGGCCAAGCGCAAAGTGGTGGTCAAGCGCCTCAACGCGATCCAGAACTTCGGTTCGATGGACGTGCTGTGCACCGACAAGACCGGCACCCTGACCCAGGACAAAATCATCCTTGAGCACCACGTCGACAGCCACGGTCGGCGCGATGATTCGATCCTCGAACTGGCGTGGCTCAACAGTCATCACCAAAGCGGTTTGAAAAACCTGATGGATCAGGCGGTGGTGCAATTTGCCAATGCTAACCCAGCATTCCGCGTGCCTTTCGCCTACAGCAAGGTCGATGAATTGCCGTTCGATTTTGTGCGGCGACGCCTGTCGATCATCGTCAAGGACAGCCGCGACGATCACCTGATGGTGTGCAAAGGTGCGGTCGAGGAAATGCTGTCGATCGCCAGCCACATCAACGAAAACGGCCAGGTGATCGCGCTCGATGCACAGCGGCGTAAAGACCTGCTGGCGTTGGCCAACGAGTACAACGAGGACGGTTTCCGGGTGCTGTTGGTGGCGACTCGCGAAATCCCCAAAGCCCAGAGCAAAAACCAGTACCACACCGCCGATGAACGAGACCTGGTGATCCGCGGCTTCCTGACCTTCCTCGATCCACCGAAGGAAACCGCTGGCCCGGCGATTGCCGCGTTGCGGGACATGGGCGTGACGGTCAAGGTGCTGACCGGCGACAACGCCGTGGTCACTTGCAAGATCTGCCGCGAGGTCGGACTCGATCCGGGCACCCCGCTGCTCGGCCAGGACATCGAGCACATGGACGACACCACCCTCAAGCTGCGGGTAGAAGAACGCACGGTGTTTGCCAAGTTGACGCCGCTGCAGAAATCCCGAGTATTGAAGGCCTTGCAAGCCAACGGTCACACCGTGGGATTCCTCGGCGACGGCATCAACGATGCGCCGGCGCTGCGCGATGCCGACGTCGGTATTTCGGTGGACAGTGGCACTGACATCGCCAAGGAATCGGCGGACATCATCCTCCTGGAAAAGAGCTTGATGGTGCTCGAAGAAGGCGTGCTCAAGGGCCGCGAAACCTTCGGCAATATCATGAAGTACCTGAACATGACCGCCAGTTCCAACTTCGGCAACGTGTTCTCAGTGCTGGTGGCCAGTGCGTTCATCCCGTTCTTGCCGATGCTGTCGATCCACTTGCTGCTGCAAAACCTGATGTACGACATCTCTCAGCTGGCGTTGCCGTGGGACAAAATGGACAAGGAGTTCCTGCGCAAACCGCGCAAGTGGGATGCGAAGAACATCGGCCGTTTCATGCTGTGGATCGGGCCGACCTCGTCGATCTTCGACATCACCACGTTTGCGCTGATGTGGTACGTGTTCGCCGCCAACAGCGTGGAAATGCAGAGCCTGTTCCAGTCCGGCTGGTTCATCGAAGGGCTGCTGTCGCAGACGCTGGTGGTGCACATGTTGCGCACCCAGAAGATCCCGTTCTTCCAGAGCACCGCGGCGTTGCCGGTGATCCTGGCGACCGGCACGGTGATCTGCCTGGGCATCTACATCCCGTTCTCACCGCTGGGGACGTTGGTCGGGCTGGTGCCGTTGCCATGGGAATACTTCCCTTGGCTGGTGGGCACGCTGCTGAGCTACTGCGTGGTGGCGCAGACCATGAAAACGATCTACATCCGCCGGTTCAAGCAGTGGTTCTGATCGCCTGAACACCATCCCCTACGGGGCCTGGCCTGGCAACCCGGCGCCTGTAGGAGCTGCCGAAGGCTGCGATCTTTTGATCTTTGGCAATGTCAACCTCGCCACACATCAAGATCAAAAGATCGCAGCCTTCGGCAGCTCCTACAGGGTCAAGTGCTCATCAGATACAGCCAAATGGCCCTTGGGCCGTCAATCAATGCACACGAAATAAAGGAGAGTTCTCATGTCGGGAACGACTCTACTGATCAACCTCGCCGGCGCCATTGCACTGTTGCTGTGGGGCACGCACATGATTTCTTCGGCGCTGTTGCGCGGCTTCGGCACGCCGCTGCGCCAGTGGATGGGCCAGCACCTGAACAACCGCTGGCTGGCCTTGCTCGCGGGCATCGGCATCACCGGCATCCTGCAAAGCAGCACCGCCGTCAGCCTGATGGCCACCTCGTTCACGGCTGCCGGCACCTTGGGCCTGGCCCCGGCGCTGGCGGTGATGCTCGGCGCCAACATCGGTTCGACCCTGGTGGTGCAACTGCTCAGCGCTGACATCTCGATCCTGACCCCGCTGGTGCTGCTGACCGGCCTGATCGTTTTCCGGTCGAGGGATGACTCGCGTTTCGAGAGCGTCGGCTGTGCGCTGATCGGCCTGGGGCTGATGTTGATGGCCCTGCACCTGCTCGGCTCGACCCTGGCGGAGGTGGAAGGCACGCCGGTGTTCCAGCTGATCATGCAAAGCCTCGACGGCGATCTGTTGATCGCGTTGCTGGTGGCGCTGATCCTCACCTGGCTGTGCCATTCCAGCGTGGCGGTGGTGCTGTTGATCGTGTCGCTGGCCGCGACCGGAATGCTCTCGGCGACCACCCTTGTCGCGTTGGTGCTCGGGGTGAATATTGGCGGCGCGTTGCCGTCGGTGATCAATGCCGGATCCAACGTTGGCCGGCGCCTGCCCCTCGGCAATCTGCTGGTGCGCACGCTTGGCGCGGCGGTGGTGCTGCCGTTGGCTGGGTGGCTGGCTTCAATGAATCTCGATCCGGCGGCGCTGGTGGTTTACCTGCACACCGGTTTCAACCTGCTGTTGGCGCTGGTGTTTATCGGTTTCACTCAGCCGATGGCCAAATTGCTGACTCGTCTGTTGCCGGAGCCGCCACGGGATGTCGATCCAGGCATGCCGCGCTACCTCGACGAGGCGGGTCTGGAAGTGGCCAACATCGGCCTGTCGAATGCCGCCCGCGAAGCGCTGCGCATCGCCGACATGCTCTCGGCCATGCTTGAGCGCACGCTGCAACTGTTCCACACCTCGGCGCCGGTATGTGCCGATGAGGTGCGGCGCATCGATCTATCCCTCGACGTTCTGAGTGCAGCGATTCGTGCGTATCTGGCGGACATCGGCCAGGAAGGCATCAGCGACAGCGATGCTGATCGTGCCCAGGAAGTCCTCACGTTTGTGATCAATCTGGAACATGCGGCGGACATTCTTTCCAGCAGCCTGACGCAACTGGCCATGCGTCGTTTGCGTCGCGGCGAGCACTTCTCGGTGTTCGAGCTGCGCAACATCGCGCCGTTGCACGAAGCGTTGCTGGAAAGCCTGAGCCTGGCGATCACCGTGTTCCTGCGCGAAGACATCGGCACCGCGCATCAACTGGTCCAGCGCAAGGAAACCGTGAGAAGGCTGGAAGCCGAAGCCAGCCGCGCGCACTTTCGCAAACTGCAGGAGGACAAAAGCACCTGGGCCGAATCCGGCGACATCTTCCAGCGCGTGCTGCGTGACTACCGTCGGGTACATCACCACATCGCCGCCCTCGCCTACCCGTTGCTGGAACGGGCCGGTGAGTCGCTGGGGGATGATCAGGCCAAGGAAACCTCGCCATGCGCGTCCTGATCTGTGCCGGCCGCCATTACACCGACACCCGCCAGTGCCGCCGGGTGCTCGACGCCTTCCAGCGCCTGCACCCGGTGCAGGTGCTGATCCATGGCGGCAATCAATACCTGGGCGCCGACATCGAGGAATGGGCCCGCGAACACGGCGCCGACATCGTGCGCTACCCACCCAACTGGCAACGCCACGGCAAACTCGCCGAACGCCTGCGCAACCACTTCATGCTGCGCGACAGCCGCCCTGACGTGGTCATCGCCCTGCCCGGCGGCGAAGACACCGAAGAACTAGTGACTCAGGCCCGGGCAGCGGGCCTACAAACCCTGTCGGTAACAGATCGCGATTGAAGCACCGGAACACAAACCCTGTGGGAGCGAGCCTGCTCGCGAAGGCGGTGTGTCAATCAACATCTGCATTAACTGATCCACCGCATTCGCGAGCAGGCTCGCTCCCACAGGGAATTGAGGTGGATCACAGATTTTTCGTCCACCAGAGATCCAGGGTGGGAGCGAGCCTGCTCGCGAAGGCGGTGTGTCAGGCAGCATCTGCATCAACTGATCCACCGCTTTCGCGAGCAAGCCCGCTCCCACAGGGAATTGAGGTTGATCACAAGTTTTGCGTCCACCAGAGATTCACTGTGGGAGCGGGCTTGCTCGCGAAGAGGCCATCCCGTTCAACATCAATGCTGCCTGACACTCATTTCTACATTGCGCCAAACGCAAATCAGATTTTCCGCAATTGCACGAATGCGCGATTCCAAAGCCAGTCAGTATTCCGACAGCCTCAATTCGGGTTCAACAGCGCCTCGCGTAACAGCCGGGCGGCTGGCGAGTCGGGCACGTTTTTGCGCGAGACCAGTTCATAGGGTTCGCTGCGCGACGTAATGGGCAGCGGCAGCGTGGTGGTAAAGCCGTAGCCGGAGCAAAACTTCGCCACGTCGGTGGACACCAGCGCGACGAGGGTCGGGTTTTCCTGAAGCAGCGACAAGGTGGCAAAAGCCGAGGTGGTTTCCAGCAGGTGCACCGGGAAGCGCAAGTCGGCTTCGTGGAATTCGCGCTCCAGCAGCAAGCGCATGGGCATGTTGGCGCGATAGACCACCCAGCGGTAATCCACCAAGTCCTTGAGCGAGAGTTGCCGGGCGTAGGCGAATGGATGTTGGGTGCTGGCGATCACTGCCAGGGTTTCTTCGACGAAGGTCGAGCTCTCATATAAGTAGGGGGTGGTGCTGATCGTAGTGCGGCAGATCGCGAGGTCCAGGCGACCGGCGTCGAGTTGGCTGAGCAACGCGGCGCTGGTGTCTTCGACGATCTCGATGGACAGTTTCGGGTTGTCCGCAATCACCCGGCTGATCGCGGTGGTCAGCAGCGGCACGGCGCCCATGATGGTGCCGACCGACACGCGCCCACCCTCGCCGCTCATGATGCCGATGATCTCTTCGCGCAGGTGCGCGAGGTCGGTCTGGATCAACCGCGCGTAGCGAATTACCGAGCGCCCGGCGTCGTTCGGTTCAAGCCCGCGGTTAGTTCGGGTGAACAGCGAGGTGCCGAAGGTGGTTTCAATTTCCTGCAGCGCTTTGCTCGCGCCGGGCTGGGTCAGCGCGACCTGTTTGGCCGCGCCCAGCAAGGAGCCGTGCTCATCCAGCGCAATCAGCAAACGAAGCTGTTTGATGTGCAGGCGGGACATGATCGAGTTCAGTGAGGGCGTCATCAGGGTTAACTAAAAGTTATAGAGGTATCGAAAGTTGTCAGTATCGGGGCTCGCCACGACGGCCCTATAGTCCACCCCACAACCAGGCAATGCAATGGGTTTGACCAGAGAGCGATAGCCCTCCTGCCGCAGGCCGATTGCAACAATAACAATCCTGTATAACTTGTGGTGAATCATGTCCCTCATCAATTACGTCACCAAAATCCAGTTCGGCTACGACAGCCTGGCGCATCTGGCCGCCGAAGCCGAGCGCGCCGGCATCACCCGGCCACTGATCGTCACTGACATTGGCGTGCGCAATGCCGGCATCGTCGACAAAGTCATCGCCGCCCTCGGTGGCAGCGCTCCAGCGATTTTCGACGCCACGCCACCCAACCCCAACGAACACGCCGTACGCGAAGCGGTCGCGCAATATCGCCTCGGCGAGTGCAACGGCATCATCGCAGTCGGTGGTGGTTCGTCGATTGATCTGGCCAAGGGTGTGGCAGTCTGCGCGACCCACGACGGCCCGCTGCAAAGCTTTGCGGTGATCGAAGGCGGACTGGATCGCATCACCTCGGCTACCGCGCCGCTGATCGCGATTCCGACCACCGCCGGCACCGGCAGTGAAGTCGGCCGGGGCGCCATCCTGATTCTCGACGATGGTCGAAAAGTGGGCGTTATCTCACCGTATGTCGTGCCCCGCGTGGCGATCTGCGACCCCGAGCTGACACTCGGTTTGCCAGCGATGCTGACCGCCGCCACCGGCATGGACGCGATTGCGCATTGCATCGAAACGTTTATGGCGCCGGCCTTCAATCCCGCCGCCGATGGCATTGCCCTCGATGGCCTGTGGCGCGCCTGGGAACACATCGAACGCGCCACCACCGAGCCCGGCGACCGCGAAGCGCGGATGAATATGATGAGCGCGTCGATGCAAGGCGCCCTCGCATTCCAGAAAGGCCTGGGCTGCGTGCACAGCCTGTCCCACGCTTTGGGCGGGATCAATCCGAAGCTGCACCACGGCACCTTGAACGCGATCTTTCTGCCCGCCGTCGTCGACTTCAATGCCAACGCCCCGACCGTGCGTGACGAACGCAAGCTCGAACGCCTGCGCCACGCCATGGGCCTCAAGGCCGACGCCGATATCGGCGCCGCCATCGAGGACATGACCCGCCGCCTCGGCCTGCCGACCCGCCTGCATGAGATCGGGGTCGACGAGAGCCTGTTCGCCGGCATCGTCGAAGGCGCGTTGCACGATCACAGCCACAAAACCAACCCGCGCGAAGCGTCGTCCGCGGACTACCTGTCGATGCTCGAACAATCGCTGTAAGCAGCCGCTATCCAACAACAATAAATCAGGAGGCAACCGCGTCGTCGAACTCACCCCACGAGCCTCGACGCCAGCGGAACAATCATGAAGCCCACCGTCCTTATCGAACGGCAAGCGTCCATTGCCATCGTCACCCTCAGCCACCCAGGGAAAATGAACGCCCTGACCCTGTCCATGTGGCAGGACCTGGGTGATGTCATGACCGAACTGTCCGCTGACACCTCCGTGCGCTGCGTGATATTGCGCGGCGCTGGTGAACAGGCGTTTGCCGCCGGCGCCGACGTTAGCGAATTCCCCAGCGTGCGCGCCAACCAGGCCCAGGCCCGTCACTACGCCGAGATCACCTCGGCGGCGATGCGCGCCGTGGTCGAGTGTCCGCACCCGGTGATCGCGATGATCCACGGCGTGTGCGTCGGCGGCGGCCTGGAAATCGCCGCGTTGTGCGACCTGCGCATCTGCGGCACGTCCAGCCGTTTCGGCGCACCGGTCGGCAAGTTGGGGCTGGTCATGTCCTATGACGAAATGGCCGGTCTGGTGGCATTGGCCGGTCGCTCGACCACCCTGGAGATTCTGCTCGAGGGTCGCATTCTCGACGCCAACGACGCCTACGTGAAAAACCTCGTGACCCGGGTCGTGCCGGATGCCGAGGTCGAATCCGAAACCCTCGCCACCGCCAAACGCATCACCCAAGGCGCGCCCCTGGTCGCCCGCTGGCATCGCCAGGCTGCGCGCCAACTGGAAGCAGGCGTGGCACCCACCGCCGAGCAGATCGACGCGAGCTATTCCTGCTACGACACCAACGACTTTCAGATCGGCCTGAACGCGTTTATCGCGAAAGCCAAACCACAATTCGAGGGCAAATGACATGGGACCGCTGACAGGCATGCGCGTAGTAGAACTGGCTCACATCATGTCCGGGCCGGTGTGCGGAATGATGCTGGCCGACATGGGCGCCGACGTGGTGAAGGTCGAGAAAGTCCCGGACGGTGATGATTCGCGCCGCTTCTCGCCGATCATGCAAAGCGGTGAGTCCGCCTCGTTCATGGTGGTCAACCGCAACAAACGCGGCATCGGCCTAAACCTGAAAACCGAGGGCGGCCGCGATGTGTTGCGCCGGCTGTTGCTGGACGCCGATGTGGTCACGGAAAACTACCGGGCCGGCACCATGGAGAAATTCGGCCTGGGCTACGAAGCGCTGAAAGTCATCAATCCCGGCCTGATCTACTGCGCGATTTCCGGTTACGGACGCAGCGGGCCGTTCGGTGAAAAAGGTGGCTTCGACCTGATCGCCCAAGGCATGAGCGGCATGATGAGCATGACCGGTGAAGCCGGGCGTGAACCGGTCAAGGCCGGCTCGCCGGTGGCCGACATCAACTCCGGGATTCTCGCCGCCCTCGGCATCTGCGCCGCCTACGCCGCCAAGCAGAAAACCGGCCTCGGGCAAATGGTTGACACCTCGCTGTTCGAGGCCGGCCTGCAACAGATGTACTGGCCAGCAGCGGCCTACTTCGCCGACGGCACCATCCTGCCGAAAATGGGTTCGGCCAACTCCACCAGCGCGCCGTACCAGGTGTTCCGCACCGCCGATGGCTGGATCAACATCGGCGCCGCCAACCAGGCCAACTACGAACGCCTGGTCGAAGCCCTGGCCGTGCCGCAACTCAAGGCTGACCCGCGTTTCGCCAGCAATGCGCTGCGCATGGAGCATCGCCTGGCCCTGGTGGAAATCCTCAACGAAGTGCTGGTCGCGCGCACCACGGATGAATGGATGGTGTTGTTCGACAGCCTCGGCCTGCCTGCCGGGCCGGTCCTGGACATCGCCGCCGCGCTGGCGCACCCACAAACCATCGCTCGCGGCATGGTCGTCGAAACCGAACACCCCACCGAAGGCCGGGTGCGCGGCATGGGCCTGCCGATTCACTTCTCCGACATGGACAACGGCGCTGCGCCAGCCAGCCGTCACGCGCCACTGCTGGGCGAACACACCCGCGAAGTGCTGAAGGAAAGCGGGTATGCGGACGATGAAATCGACGAGCTGATTAAAAGCAAAGCCGTGGTGGCATTGGCATAACGCAGCTCCCCCCTGTGGGAGCGGGCTTGCTCGCGAATGCGGTGGGTCAGTTGACATAAGTGCTGACTGACACGACGCCTTCGCGAGCAAGCCCGCTCCCACAGGGAACCGGGTTTGCACATTTGATCCGCAGTTTTTTGAACAACTACAAAAACAATAAGGTGAACATCATGAGCCGTATCTTGACCGAGACTGTCAGCCGCCGATCATTCCTGGTATCTGCCGGCGTCACCGTCGGTGGCGCGTTTGCCGCCAACCTGCTGCCGTCCAGCGTCTTCGCCGCGACCAAACCGATTGTGTTGCGCTACACCAGCAGCCTGCCCGACACCCATCCGTTGAACAAACAGATGAAAGCCGCGTCCGAAGCAATCAAGGCTGAAACCAACGGTGCCGTGGACTTGCAGGTGTATGCCAACGGCGCCATGGGCGGTGACACCGACATGCTGTCCCAGGTGCGCGCCGGGGCTATCGATTTCATTCCGTTGCCAGGTGCGATTCTCTCGACGCTGGTGCCGGCCATGTCGATCGAAAGCATGCCGTTCGCGTTCAAGGACTACGAGAGTGTCTGGGCTGCGCTGGACGGCAAGCTCGGCGAGTACGTGCGCGCCAAGACCGAGAAAGTCGGCCTGATCCCGATGGAAAAAGTCTGGAACAACGGCTTCCGCCAGATCACCAGTTCGACCCGGCCGATCAACACCCCGCAAGACCTTGCCGGTTTCAAGTTGCGCGTGCTGGTCAGCCCGTTGTGGACCTCCATGTTCAGCGCCCTCGGCGCTTCCCCGACCGGCATCAGCATCAACGAAACCTACTCGGCGCTGCAGACCAAAGTCGTCGACGGCCAGGAAAACCCGTTGGTGGTGGTCGAGTCCGCGCGCTTCTATGAAGTGCAGAAATACTGCTCCATGACCGACCACATCTGGGGCGGTTTCTGGATCGTCGCTTCGGGCAAGACCTTCCCCAAACTGCCCGCCGATATTCAGGAAATTGTCTCCCGGCAGATCAACGCTGCCGCACTCGTTCAGCGTCAACAAGTCATCGACCTCAACACCAGCCTGGAGCCGTCCCTGACCGCCCACGGCATCACCTTCAACAAAGTCGACCGCGCATTGTTCCGCGCCGACCTGCAATCGAAAGGCTTCTACACCCAATGGAAAGACAAGTACGGCCCGGAAGCCTGGAGCTTGCTCGAGCAGTACGCGGGTCAATTGTCCTAAGCCGGAGACCAGGTCATGAAAAACGACATACCAATGACGGATGTTTCTCCCGCTGAAGGACTCAGCCCACGCCAGACCACTTTCCGTCTCGGCCGCGCCCTCGATACCGGGTTGCGCTGGCTGACTGAAGGTAGCGCGGCGTTGCTGGTGGTGATCGAAGTCACCCTGCTGTTCTGCAACGTGTTCTCGCGCTACGTGCTGAATCAGCCGATCGTGTGGGGCGATGAACTGGCCTCGCTGCTGTTCCTCTGGCTGGCGATGCTCGGCTCGGTGGTGGCGATGCGGCGCGGCGAACACATGCGCCTGACCTCATTTATCGGACGCTTGCCTGCGGAAAAACGCGCCTTCGTCGATACCCTGGGCGCGGTGATCGTCATCACCTTTATCGGGCTGCTGTTCACCCCGGCCTGGGAGTACGTCAGCGACGAGTGGATCATCACCACCGCCGCCCTGGAAATCCCCAACGCCTTTCGCGTGTCCGCCATCGCCGTCGGCCTGAGCCTGATGCTGATGACCTGCGTCGCCCGCCTGCTGACCAGTGCGCGGCTGATCGACTTCTCGGTGTCGGTGGCAATGCTCGGCTCCCTCGCGGCGCTGTTGTGGGTCGCGGAAGGCCCGCTGTTGCTGATGGGCAACTGGAACCTGATCGTGTTCTTCATGATCGGCGTGATGGCGATGATCGTCATCGGCGTGCCGATCATGGTCGCGTTCGGCCTGGCCACAGTGGCGTACCTGTCGACTATGACCAGCACGCCCCTGACCCTGGTGGTCGGGCGCATGGACGAAGGCATGGCGAGCCTGATCCTGCTGGCCATCCCGTTGTTCGTGTTCCTCGGTGCCTTGATCGAAGCCATGGGCATGGCCCGCGCGATGATCCGTTTTCTCTGTTCGTTGATCGGCCATGTGCGCGGAGGTCTGTCGTATGTGTTGATCGGCGCCATCTACCTGATCTCGGGTATTTCCGGCTCCAAAGCCGCCGACATGGCCGCCATCGCACCGGCGCTGTTTCCGGAAATGAAGAAACGCGGCGAGGACGAAAATGAACTCGTGGCGATGCTCAATGCCTCCGGGGCGATGTCGGAAACCATTCCGCCGAGCCTGGTGCTGATCACCATCGGCTCGGTGACCGGCGTGTCGATTTCCGCGCTGTTCACCGGCGGCTTCATGCCGGCAGTCGTGGGCGCAATCGCCATGGCGGTGGTGATCTGGTGGAAGAACCGCAAAGGCGAAGCCTCCACTGGCAAACGCGCCACGGGCAAGGAGATCGGTCACTCGCTGCTGCTGGCGTTGCCGGCGCTGGCCCTGCCCTTCGTGATCCGCACCGCAGTGGTCGAAGGGGTCGCCACCGCGACTGAAGTCGCCGCGATTGGCGTGGCCTACACCTTTATCGTCGGGTTGCTCTGCTACCGCTGCTTTGACTGGCGCCGCCTGTATCCGATCCTGGTCAGCACCGCCGCGTTGTCGGGCGCGATTCTGATCATCATCGGCAGCGCCACGGCCATGGCCTGGGCCCTGACCCAGTCGGGCTTCTCGCATCAACTGGCGCTGGTGATGTCAACGGTGCCGGGCGGCGCGATGGGCTTCCTGATCATCTCTGCGGTGGCGTTCATCCTGCTCGGCAGTTTCCTCGAAGGCATCCCGGCCATCGTGCTGTTCGGACCGTTGCTGTTCCCGATTGCCAAGACCATGGGCATCAACGACGTGCATTACGCCATGGTCGCGATCTTCGCCATGGGCCTGGGCCTGTTCGCGCCACCGTTTGGCGTGGGTTTCTACGCTGCATGCGCCATCGCCAAGGTCGACCCCAGCGGCGCCATGCGTCGGGTCTGGCCGTACCTTGGCGCTCTCGTGGTGGCCTTGGGCGTGCTGATTGCCGTGCCATGGATTTCCATCGGTTTCCTGCCTAACGCCTGACTCATTCTTTGATATCCGAGGTTTCTCATGAATTTCTCCACGCTGGAAGCCGGTACCGCCACCGAACGCAAACTGATCGTCGATCGGGAACGCACCATTTCATTCCTCGGCGAGGACTTGCGCATCTACGCCACACCGCGCCTGGTCGATGACATCGAACAGACCTGCCTCGACTACCTGCTGACGTTCCTGGATGAAGGCGAAAACACCGTCGGCGCGGCGGTGGATATTCGCCACGTCGGCGCCACGCTGCTGGGCATGTCGGTGAGCATTGTCGCCACCGTCACGCGGATCGAGGGCCGTAGCGTCACCTTCAACGTCGAAGTACGCGACGACGTCGAGCTGGTGGCCACCGCCGCGCATACCCGCGTGGTGGTCAACGTCGCCAAATTGCGCAGCCGGGTCCAGGCCAAGGCCGAAGCGGCAGCCGCCGGTGAAGTCGAAGACGGCGTGCTCAGCCCTTCCCAATTCGCCTCGCGCTAAGCCAAGGGACGCCCCCATGATCACGCTGCACGAACGCAATGGCTTGCCGAACCTTGCCGCCGAGGATGCGCTGCCGATTGTCGATGCTCACCATCACTTGTGGGACCTCGGCAACGGTCGTTATCCGTGGTTGCAGGACGAGTATCACGAAGAGTTTTTCCTCGGCGACTATCACAGCTTGTGCCGTGATTTTCTGCCAGAGGACTTCCTCGCCCTGACCGAAAAGCAACGGCTGATCGGCACCGTACACGTCGAGGCCGAACGGGCGCGGGATGAGCAAGTCGCTGAAACTTTGTGGCTGGAACAGGTCAACGCACGCTACGGCTTCCCGAATGCCATCGTCGCCCACGCCTGGTTCGATCGCGAAGACAGCGCCGAGATTCTTGCGGCTCAGGCTGCGCGGCCACTGGTGCGGGGGATTCGTTCCAAACCGGTGACCTCGGCGTCGCCGGATGTCTCGATTGCCGGCGCTCGCGGCAGCATGCAGGACCCGAAATGGCTGGAAGGCTTTTCGCGGCTGGCTGAACACGGTTTGTCCTGGGATTTGCGCGTGCCGCCGTGGCATCTGGTGGAAGCCGCCGAAGTGGCGGCGATGTTTCCGCAGATCCAGATCGCCCTGAACCACACCGGTTTCGCCTGGGATCGCAGCCCGTCGGGCATGGCGCGCTGGCGCGAGGGGCTGGAAGCGTTGGCCTTGCAGCCCAACGTGCATATCAAGCTGTCGGAGTTCGGCCTGAAGGATTCGCCCTGGAACTATCAGGACAATCGCGTGGTGGTGATCACGGCGCTGGAAATCTTCGGTTCCGAGCGCTGCATGTTCGCCAGCAATTTCCCGGTCGCCGGGTTGCGCGCGTCCTACGACACGATTGCCGATGGCATGGCCGCGATGCTTGCGCCAATGGGGCGTGCCGTGCAGGAAGCGGTGTTCGCCGGCAACGCCCAACGGTTTTATCGCCTGGAGCCGCAGCATGGATGACTGGCGCGCTCGCTTTCTGGCCAGCGGCGAAGACGTGGATCTGCCGATCATCGACGCCCATCAGCACTACTTCGATATCGAGGCCCACTATTACCCATGGCTCAACGACCGCCCATTGCGACCGTTTCGCTATGGCGATTACTCGTCGATCTGCCGCACCTTCCTGCCCCAGGACTATCGCCGGCTGACCGGCCAGCATCGCATCGTGCAAACGGTAGTGATCGAGGGTGAATGGGACCCCGCAACTCCGGCCGATGAAGTGAGTTTTATCGAGTCTTTGGCGCAAGACGAACCGACCCTGGCGGCCATGGTCGGGCAGGTTTGGCTGGATCGCGAGGACGCACCGAGCCTCTTGCGTGAGTACGGCAAACACCCACTGGTACGCGGCGTGCGCCACAAACCTAAGGTCACCAGCCGTGAAGACTGGCGCGAAGATTTCGTGGCGCCGGGCTCCATGCGTGATCCCCGTTGGCGCGAAGGTTATGCCCGATTGGCTGAGAACGGCCTGCACTTCGAATTGCAGGCGCCGTGGTGGCATTTGCCGGAAGCGGCGGAGCTGGCCAGGGACTTTCCCGACGTGACCATCGTGGTCAATCACACGGCGCTGCCGGCGGATCGCTCGGCAGAAGGTTTGGCTGGTTGGCGCGACAACCTGGCGCTGCTGGCCCGCGAGCCAAACATCGCCCTGAAGATTTCCGGCATTTGCATTCCCGGCCAGGCATGGCCTGTCGAGGCCAACCGCGTGGTGGTGAACGACGCGATTTCGATTGTCGGGGTCAGTCGCTGCGCGTTTGCCAGCAACTACCCAGTCGATGGCGTGGTGAACAGCCTGAGCGAAGTGTTCGACGGTTTCAAAACCATCGTCAGCGATCGCTCCCGCGCCGATCGACTTGCCCTGTTTCACGATAACGCCCGACGCATTTATCGGCTCACTTGATCCCTATTCTGAACAGCCCTTAAGGAGTTCCCATGTTTGAAGTTTCAGGCCACAACTACATCGCCGGCACTCGCTCGGCACTAGGCTCGAACACCGTGCAAAGCCACGACGCCAGCACCGGCGAAGCGCTGCCGTATCGGTTCCATCAGGCGACCGTGGAGGAAGTGAACGCGGCTGCCGAAGCAGCGGCCACGGCGTACCCGATCTTCCGTATTCTTTCCGCCGCCCGACGTGCCGAATTCCTCGATGCCATCGCCACTGAACTGGAGGCGCTGGACGATACCTTCATCGCTTTGGTCTGCCGCGAAACCGCCCTGCCCGCCGGGCGCAATCAAGGTGAACGGGCGCGCACCAGCGGCCAGATGCGCCTGTTCGCCACAATGCTGCGCCGGGGCGATTTCTACGGTGCGCGCATCGACCGCGCTTTGCCGGACCGCCAACCGCTGCCGCGCCCGGACCTGCGCCAATACCGCACCGGCCTCGGCCCGGTCGCGGTGTTCGGTGCCAGCAACTTCCCGCTGGCCTTTTCCACGGCTGGCGGTGACACCGCGTCCGCCCTCGCCGCCGGTTGCCCGGTAGTGTTCAAGGCGCACAGCGGGCACATGGCGACCGCCGATTACGTCGCCGATGCGATCACCCGTGCCGCCCGTAAAACCGGCATGCCCGAGGGCGTGTTCAGCCTGCTCTACGGCAGCGTCGGCGAGGCGTTGGTCAAGCACCCGGCGATTCAAGCCGTAGGCTTTACCGGATCGTTGCGCGGTGGCCGGGCCTTGTGTGACATGGCGGCGGCGCGGCCGCAACCGATCCCGGTGTTCGCCGAGATGAGCAGCATCAACCCGGTGTTGCTGATGCCCGCAGCGCTCAAGGCCCGGGGTGAAAAAATCGCCAGCGAACTGGCCGCTTCCGTGGTGTTGGGCGCCGGCCAGTTCTGCACCAATCCCGGTTTGGTGCTGGGCATTCGCTCGCCGGAGTTCAGCGCTTTCCTCGAACGTTTTGGCGCGCTGATGGGCGAGCAGAACCCGCAGACAATGCTCAATACCGGCGCGCTGAAAAGCTATTGCCACGGCTTGGACAACCTCCACGCACACGCCGGCATCACCCACCTGGCCGGCGCCGCGCAACAAGGCAATCAGGCACAGCCGCAGTTGTTCAAAGCCGATGTCAGTTTGTTGATTGACGGTGATGAGTTGCTGCAAGAAGAAGTCTTCGGTCCGACCACCATCGTGGTCGAAGTCGCCGATCACGCCGAGTTGCTCCGGGCGCTGCACGGCTTGCGTGGGCAGTTGACCGCCACGCTGATTGTCGAGGATTCGGAACTCGACACCCTGAGCGAAGTGCTGGCTCTGCTGGAGCAAAAAGTCGGGCGCGTGCTGTTCAACGGTTATCCGACTGGCGTGGAAGTGAGCGATGCGATGGTGCATGGCGGGCCGTACCCGGCGACCTCGGATGCGCGCGGCACGTCGGTCGGCACGCTGGCGATCGATCGTTTCCTGCGGCCGGTGTGCTACCAGAACTGCCCGGACAGTTTGTTGCCCGAGGCACTGAAAAACGCCAACCCGCTGGGCATTGCCCGACTGGTTGATGGGGCCAGCAGCCGCGCTGCGCTGTAGGTCATTCAACCCCAGTAACCACTAACAACCAAAAGCAACTCCAGCGCCTGTTGAAAAACAGGCGTCGGACACGCTCGTCCCAAAAACCGCTGTAGCCATAAAAACAACAACAGAGGAACACCGATGAAAGTTCAACTTCACCCGACACTGCGCTTGTCCAAATTGATGTTGGCGCTCACCGCCGCCGTGCTGATCAATTCGAGCGTTTCCCAACTGGCGGTGGCAGAAACCGCACCTACCGCGACGGCCGCGCCCATGCAATGTGCAACTGAAACCACACCGCGCTACACCAAGACTCCCACCGGTTACCTCATGGTCCTGCGCATGGGCGACAACGCCTTCAAGGAGCTGACCAAACTGGCCATCGCCGAGAAGATCCCGAGCGCTTCCATCAGCGGCATCGGCTTCGGCAACGTGAAATTCGGTTTCTGGAACAAGGATAAAAAAGACTTCGACGCCAAGGTCTTCAGCAACGTCGAGATGGCCAGCATTACTGGCTCCGTGGCCTGGAAGAACGACCAGCCTTCGATCCATATGCATGGGGTTGCCGGTGACGCGACCTTTCAGGCCTACGGCGGCCACATCCTCGATTTCGACGTAACCACCGGTTCAATGGAAATCACCGTGATCGTGCACCAGCGTCGCCTGGAGCGTGGGATTGATCCGTGCATTGGCGCCAACGTCCTGGGTATCTGACGCAAGTTACAGGCTCCCGCAACTGCGGGAGCCACCCTCCTGAATTCGAATTACAAAAAAATAGGGGCGATTTAGATGAGCAGCAAAAGCACGGTTGTAACCCTCGCGCTGGGCGCCATTGCACTGAGCACTCAGGCACACGCGGACTTCCTGAGCGATAGCAAAGCCACCCTGGGCCTGCGCAACTTCTACTTCAATAATGACAACCGCGATGGCACCGCCACTCCTTCGAAAACCGAAGAGTGGGCGCAGGGTTTCATGCTGGATTACAAGTCCGGCTACACCGATGGCGTGGTGGGTTTTGGGGTTGATGCGTTGGGTTTGATGGGCGTTACGCTGGACAGCGGCAAGGGCCGGCATGTGGGCAGCTCGATGATTCCTTCGGACACCGATAACAGCGCGGTCGATCAGTGGAGCCGGTTGGGGCTGACCGGCAAGGTCAAAGTCTCGAAAACCGAACTGCGCCTCGGCACGTTGATGCCGAAGCTGCCGATCCTGGTGTCCAACGACGGCCGCTTGCTGCCACAGACCTTTGAAGGTGGGCAGATCACTTCGGGCGAGTTCAAGGACCTGACGTTCACGGGGGGTCGAATCGAGCACGCGACAGGCCGGGGTTCAAGCGACCAGACCGGGTTGGCGGCCACGGGCGGTACGCGGGAAAGCAACGCGTTCGACTTCGCCGGCGGCGACTGGAAAGTCACCAAGGACCTGACCGCGCAGTACTACTACGCCAACCTCGACAACTACTACACCCAGCAGTTTTTCGGCCTGATCCACACCTTGGCGATTTCGGAAGGTCAGTCCCTGAAAACTGACTTGCGCTACTTCAAGACCGATTCGTCCGGGGCCAATGGCTCGGGCACGTCTGGCTACAAGATCAGTGGCTACACCGAGGGCGGTGATGGCGAGATCGACAACAAAACCTGGAGCGCGGCGCTGATCTACAGTCTCGGTGGTCATGCGGTTACTGCCGGTTATCAAAGCGTGTCGAGCGGCAGTGGTTTCACTCAGCTCAACCAAGGCACCTTGCCGGACAAAGGCGCTGCCGGGGTGAGTCTTTATTTGTACACCGATCGCCTGATCCAGACCTTTACCCGCGCGGGTGAGCGCACGTCATTCGGGCAGTATGCGTATGACTTTGCGGCGCTGGGGGTGCCGGGGTTGAAAGCGTCGGTCATGTACCTGAGCGGGGACAACATCAAGACGGTTTCTGGCGACAACCAAAAGGAATGGGAACGGGATATCAGCCTGGATTACGTCCTGCAATCCGGTGCGCTGAAAGGCGTCGGGTTTGGCTGGCGTAACGGCAAGTCGAACAGCGAAGCGTCCCGAAACCAGGACCAGAACCGGCTGATCGTGAGCTACAGCATCCCGCTGCTGTAGGAGCAAAGCTTGCTCGCGAAGGCGTCGGCACATTCAACATCTTCGCTGCCAGTTACACCGCCTTCGCGGGCAAGCCTCGCTCCTACAATTGATATGGGTTGAACCGGATATCTGTGAACAACCCACCCCCCTGTAGGAGCGAGGCTTGCCCGCGAAGAGGCCATCACATTCACCATCCATATCGCCTGACACACCGCCTTCGCGAGCAGGCTCGCTCCCACATTGAATCTCGGGTGAATGCAGGATCTGTGATCAACCTCAATCCCCCTGTGGGAGCGAGCCTGCTCGCGAAGAGGCCCTCACATTCAACATCCATATCGCCTGATACACAGCCTTCGCGAGCAGGCTCGCTCCCACATTTGAATCTCGGGTAAATGCAGAACTTGTGATCAACCTCAATCCCCCTGTGGGAGCGGGCTTGCTCGCGAAGGCGTCGTGTCAGGCAACATCGATGTCGACTGTTACTCCGCCTTCGCGAGCAAGCCCGCTCCCACAGGGTTTAGTGGTGGCTGCTTGTTCAGTTCGGTCTTTTTTCCGTACTGCCCGATGTACGCGCCCACCCCGCCACCAATTGTGCGGTGATGCTGACCCCGCCGCACACGATGATTACCACATCATGAGCCTCTGCAATCGCCGGGTGATCGAGGTACGCCACCGCCAGTGACACGCCGCACGCCGGTTCGACCAACTGGCGTAGGTCGCTGGCGTAACGGACCACGCCCATGATTGCTTCGTCGTCGCTGAGCACCACGCATTCGTGGGGGAAGTCGCGAATATGCTCCACCGGCCACGCCGCCACCTGGGCCGCGCCGAGAGAGGTGGCCACCGTGCTGATCCGCGCCAACCGCACCGGGCGCCCGGCTTCGACGGCGGCGGCAAACGACGCCGCGCCTTCGGTTTCGCAGGCGACGATCCGGCAATCCATGCGTTTGTGGCGAATCAATCCAGTAAGGATCCCCGCCAGCAAACCACCGCCGCCGACCGACGTCACCACCACATCGACCTCGGGGCAATCCTCAAGGATTTCATCAATCATCGTGCTGTGGCCTTCCCACAGCACGGGATGATCGAACGCCGGCACATATTCAGTGTTGGTCCCCCGCGCCAGTTCCTTGGCCCGTTGATTGGCTTCATCCCAGATTTTGCCGTGAACCAGCACCTCGGCCCCAGTCTTGCTGATCCGCAAGCGGGTGCTTTCAGGGGTGGTGTTGGGCACGACGATGCAGGCTTTCAGGCCCAGACGAGCAGCGGCCACAGCGGTAGCAAACCCGGCATTACCGCCGGACGGACACACCACTTTGCGTTTGCCCTGGGCCGCAGCCTGGCTGCACAAAAGCCCCATGCCGCGCAGTTTGAACGAACCACTGGGTTGCAGGTTTTCTAGTTTGAGCCAGATGCGCCGGGTGGGCGTGGACAGGGTCGGGTGCAGAATCAGCGGTGTTCGGATGTGCAGCATCGAGGGCTCCTGGCAACACCCCGAGCCCGTCGAAATCCTTCAACGAGCCCGGGATGAAAAGGTGAATGGGCCTTATCCAAGCTTAGTTCACCCCTGCCCCGGCCCGACCTTTTCAACGATAACGCGATGCCGCCGTGGAATGCCCGAACAGACCCGACAGCGCCCGGCGTTGAGCCTCGTAAGCGTCCCACTTTTCGCCTTCATGCAGGCTCGGAATCGTCACCACTTCGCCCTGGGCCAGCCCGGCGAGTGCGGCATCGACCATGTCCTGGGCCGACATCACGATCTCTTGCGGCAGGTTTTCCACCGGGTTGCCGGCCTCGCTCCAGAAGTCGGTGGCAGTGGCGCCAGGCAATACGGCCTGGATGCGGACGCCTTTATCGGCCAGTTCATGATGCATCGACTGACTCAAGCCGAGCACAAAGGCCTTGGTCCCGCCGTACACGCCGTTGAGGATTTCCGGGCCGATGGCGACGATCGAGGAAATGTTGACCACGGTCCCCGCGCCACGGGCGACGAAACCCGGCACCACGGCGTAGGCCAAACGCATCAGCGCGGTGACGTTGAGGGTGATCATGTCTTCCATCTCGTCCACCGGGCTGCCGAGCAACGGCATGACCCCGCCGACCCCGGCGTTGTTGACCAGCAAGGTAATACTGGCGTCAGTGCGCAGGATGTTTTCGACCCGCAGCAGGTCGGCCTTGTCTTTCAGGTCGGCGGCGACCACTTCCACGGCACGGCCGGTTTCGTTGCTCAAGTGGTTGGCCAGGGCGTTTAATTTACTTTGGCTGCGGGCAACCAAGATCAAGTCGTAGCCTTGCCGGGCGAGACGGTCGGCGTAGACCGCGCCGATGCCGGAAGATGCGCCAGTGATCAGGGCGGTGCCTTTGGATGAAAGTGCCATGTCGCGTTTCCTTCACAGTGAGGGCGATAAGCTCGCCGGGTGTGAACAGTTATAAAGCGACTGACATAAGTCTCAAATGACGTTTAAAGTACGTTTTCGGGACATGACCTTTTGAGGACACAAAAATGACTTCCGTGGCGTTTGTGGTGTTCGAGGGTTTCCAGTCCATGGCGCTGGCAGCGATGCCGGTGTTCGAGTACGCCAATTTCAGTGCCGGCGAGACCCTGTATGAAGTCAGCGTATTGTCCGAAGATGGCCGCACACTGCGCGCTTCCGGCGGCTTGAGTGTCGGCACTGAGGCGTTTGATCAACGGGTGTTCGACACAGTGATTGTGGTCGGTGGCGACGCGATTCTTGAGCAGGCGCCCGAGGCGGTGCTGAGTTATGTACGTGACAGCGTAAAAACCGCGCGGCGCACGGCGTCGATTTGTTCCGGGGCATTCGTGCTGGCCCAGGCCGGGTTGCTGGAGGGACGCCGCGCCACCACTCATTGGGCCTACGCGCGGGATTTGCAGGCACGGTTTCCGTCGATCAAGGTCGAGGAAGACAGGATCTTTGTGATCGATGGCTCGATCTGGACTTCGGCAGGCATGACCGCCGGTATCGACCTGGCGCTGGCCATGGTCGAAAAGGACCACGGTGCCGAACTGGCCCGGTCCGTGGCGCAGAAACTGGTGATGTACCACCGCCGTGCGGGTGGCCAGTCGCAACACTCGGCATTGCTGGAACTGGAGCCGAAATCCGACCGTATCCAGACCGTGCTCGGTTATGCCCGGGAAAACCTGGCGTCGGCGTTGTCGGTGGAGCAACTGGCGGATGTGGCGCGGCTCAGTCCACGGCAGTTCAGCCGGGCGTTTCGCGCCGAAACCGGGCAATCGCCGGCCAAAGCTATCGAGAACCTGCGCCTGGAAGCGGCGCGGCAGATGCTGGAACGCGGGCGATTGACCCTGGATCAGATTGCCGAGGAAAGCGGTTTCAGTGATCGGCGAAGGATGCGCGAAGCGTTTTTGCGGGCGTTCGGGCAGCCGCCGCAAGTCATCAGACGCAACGCCAGATCCGCGTAGGAGCTGCCGAAGGCTGCGATCTTTTGATCTTGCTTTTAAAAAGATCAAGGTCAAAAGATCGCAGCCTTCGGCAGCTCCTACACTTGTGGGTGGAGGCTTCTATGAACATATCCCCCAAACTGGCATTTTTCGCCGTTGTATCTACCCTCGCCTACCTCGGCCTCGCGGTGTGGGGGTTGGGTGGGTTTGCGGCGTTCTTTTCCCACGGTTCGCTGGTGGTGGTGGCGTTGGCAACTGTGGTGATGGCGATTGCTTCACTGTTCACCGAGGTCAACCTCAGTTCCGGCGAACGGGAAGACCGGGGCAATCGCTGGGTGCTGCCAGTGTTCGGGATTATCGGGTTGCTCAGCGGGTATTTGCCGGCCTATACCGACCGCATCGACTTCTGGACTTTTGGTGGCGAGGGCGTGCGTTGGCTGGGTGCGCTGCTGTTCATTGTCGGCGGTGCATTGCGCTTGTGGCCGGTGTTTGTGCTGGGCAAGCGTTTCAGCGGATTGGTGGCGATTCAGCCGGGGCATACGCTGGTCACCGACGGGATCTATCGCACCTTGCGCAATCCCAGTTACCTGGGGCTGATGGTCATTGGCATTGGTTGGGCGCTGGCGTTTCGTTCGGTGGTGGGGTTGATTCTGGCAGCGTTGACGTTGATTCCGTTAATCGCGCGGATTCACTCGGAGGAAGCGCTGCTGCGGGCGCAGTTTGGGCGGGAATATGAGGATTATTGCGGCAGGACGTGGCGGCTTATCCCGGGCATCTACTGACACACCTCTATCACTGTGGGAGTGGCTTGCTCGCGAAAGCGGTGGGTCAGCCTCTATCAATGGTGACTGACACGACGCCTTCGCGAGCAAGCCCGCTCCCACAGGGGAATGGGTTGTTCAGGAAGAATGCACGCGGATTCGGCCATCGGCATCGGTGCGAACTCCGGCTGATGCGTAATCAGCCATCGTGGCATGCGGCGTCTGGATCGGATGATCATGCGTCGACGTAATCACCAACAAATCAGCCTCCGCCGCATCTGCCGCCTGAATCCCCACGGTTGCGTCTTCAAAAATCAAACACTCCGTCACCTCAACGCCCAACCGCTGCGCCGCCAGTCGATAACCGGCAGGATCCGGCTTGCCCGCCTTCACATCTTCAGCCGTGACCATCACCGCAGGCTCGGGAATCCCTGCCGCCGCCATCCTGCGCAACGCCAAGGCACGCGGTGCCGAGGTGACAATCGCCCACTGATCAGCAGGCAATGTCTTCAGAAACGCAGCCGCACCAACCACCTCGACAATCCCTTCCACGTCCTCGATTTCCGCCTCGGTAATAAACGCGGCCTCAGCCTCGGCATCCAGCCCCGGCAAGCCCTGGCGGTTGATGGTGTCGATGGCGCGCGCGCCGTGAATCGTCGGCAGGAATTTCGCGACATCGATGCCATGGCGCAACGCCCACGCCGTCCAGATTCGCTCGGCGGCGGCGATGGAGTTGAGGACGGTGCCGTCCATGTCAAACAGAAAGGCGCGGTATGGCGTGTTGAAAACGGATTTTTGAGCAGGCAAAAGACAGCTTCCTATCGCAAGGGGCCAGGCAGGCATGTCGGGCAATGTACCACCGACAATCGATCACAATCGACGTAGGAGCTGCCGAAGGCTGCGATCTTTTGATCTTGCTCCTCGGCGTACTGAATGCAGCCAAAAAACCAGGATCAAAAGATCGCAGCCTTCGGCAGCTCCTACAGGGGACGGGGTGTTTTCAGAGCCCCTTCGACGCAATCGAGCAACTGCCCCAATGCCCACGGTTTCTTAATGAACGACACCGAATGTCGCACCCCGGCGCTTTCCGGGGTTTCGAAGCCGGACATGATCATGATCGGTTTTTCCGGCCAGCGATCACCGAACTCATTGGCCAGGTCCGCGCCATTGCGCTTGCCGGGCATCGTGATGTCCGTCAGCAACAGCATGACCTTACCCGCGTGTTCTTCCAGGTACAGCGTTGCCGCATCCGCGCTGATTTGCGGCTCCACGACAAAGCCTTCTTCCTGAAGAATTTCGCAGAGAAACTCCAGAATCAGCGGGTCGTCCTCCACCACCAGTATCAAGCCGCCAGGTAACGACTCGCCCGCCATTGTTATTGGATTCATGACCTGACCACTCCCTGATTGCATAAATGATTTCGCAGCTCAAATCTGCCACCTATCAGGTATGAGCGGCGGACTGAGCGGAAATTCATTTTTGATACAAGCCAAGTTGAAATCAGGCGTCCTGCAGGATCAGATCGGCGCCCTTCTCCGCCACCATCAGCACGGCGGCGTGGGTATTGCCGCTGGTCACGTTGGGAAAAATCGATGCATCGACAATGCGCAATCCGTCAATTCCGTGAACCTTCAACCGTTTGTCGACCACCGACTGCTGGTCATCCGCGCCCATCGCACAGGAACCGCACAGGTGATAAATCGAACCGCTGTTTTCGCGAAAGTACTGCAACATCTGTTCGTCGCTTTCGACCACTGGTCCCGGCAACACCTCGGCGACGGTGATGCCCTTGAGCGCCGGCGCCTGCATGATCTTGCGCATCAGTCGACTGCCCTGGATCACCTCGTCGATGTCTTTTTGTGTGCTCAGGTAGTTGGGATCAATCAGCGCCGCGTCCCGTGGATTTTTCGAGGCGATCTCGATATGCCCGCGACTGGTGGGCCGGCACGGGTTGAAGCACAACAGGAAACCTGAATACGGCTCGGGCTTGAGGCTGGCCTTGTTGTTTTTCGGAATCTGGTACGACAGCGGGTTGAAGTACAACTGCAGGTTCGGATTGGCCTGGGTGTCATCACCCCGGAAGAAGCCACCGGCCTGGTTGACGCTCATCGCCAGCGCGCCCTTGCGGGTCAGCAGGTATTTGAGCCCGAGCTTGAACTGGCCGAACAGCGAACTGAGTTGATCATTGAGGGTCGGGATGTTGGCTTTGTAGTAATAGCTGGCGCACAGGTGATCCTGCAGATTCTGCCCCACCGCCGGCAGGTGCTTGACCAGCGGGATTTGATGTTTGGCCAGCAGCGCCTGATCGGCGACGCCGGACAATTGCAAGATCTTCGGCGTGTCCACGGCCCCGGCACAGAGAATGACTTCCTTGCGCGCAGTGAAGGTACGGACCACGCCGTGCTGGGTCACGGAAATCCCGGTCGCCCGATCGCCATCGAACAAAACCCGATCCACCAGGGCGTAGTGCTCGACCGTCAGGTTCGGTCGACTCAGCGCCGGGTGCAGGTGCGCGAAGCTGCTGGAGCAACGCTGGCCATCCTTGGTGTTGACGTCGTAGATGCCCGAGCCTTCGAATTTCGGGCCGTTGAAGTCGTCGCTATGCGGGTAACCGAGTTCGTCGCAGCCCTTGAGGAACACGTCGCAGATTGGATGGGTCTGGCCTTTCATCGGGGTGATGCTGATCGGGCCGCTGCCGCCGTGGTATTCGCTGTCGCCCAGCGGGTGGTTTTCCAGTTTGCGGAAGTACGGCAGCACGTCCTTAAAGCCCCAGCCATCGTTGCCGTTGGCCGCCCAGTCGTCGAAGTCATGGGCCTGGCCACGGACGTAGACCATCGCGTTGATCGAGCCGGAACCGCCCTGCACCTTGCCGCGCGGGGCGTAGATTTCGCGGTTGTTAAGCTGCTTTTGCGGCTGGCTGTAGTACATCCAGTTGAAGGTCGGGTTGTAATACATTTTCGCGAAGCCGACCGGGATCTTGAACCACAGGGAGCTGTCCTTGCCGCCCGCTTCCAGCAGCAGCACCGTGTACTTGCCCGAGGCCGTGAGGCGATTGGCGAGGATGCAGCCGGCGGCGCCTGCGCCAGCGATGATGTAGTCGTATGTCATGCACGGTTACCGCGTAAGTCGTTATACAAAAACTGCGCGCCTCTCCCTGTAGGAGCTGTCGAGTGCAACGAGGCTGCGATCTTTTGATCTTGCTTTTTAAAAAATCAAAAGATCGCAGCCTCGTTACACTCGACAGCTCCTACGGGGGATTGCGCCCTCTCTCGTCAGCCCCTGGCCGGCGATGTGTCTTTGACGTCGGCCGGGGTTGGCGCCATTTGCAGGTGCAAACGCTCGCCGGTGTACGGCGAATGCCGGCGCACCACGTCCATGTTCAGCTCCACCCCAAGGCCCGGCTCGGTGGACGGGATGATGTAGCCGTCCTCCCATTGCAGCGGCTTGGTCAGCACTTCGGCGTGAAAACCACCCCAGGTCATGATGCTTTCCTGAATCAGGAAGTTCGGTGTGCAGGTCGCCAACTGGAAACTCGCCGCCGCGCCAATCGGCCCGTTGTAGAGATGCGGCGCGATTTGCGCGTAATAGGCCTCGGCCATGCTCGCGATTTTCTTGGCTTCCAGCAGACCGCCGCAGCGAGCGACGTTCATCTGCAAAATCGACGCGCCGCCGGCCTGCAACAGCTTGAAGAATTCGTACTTGGTGGTCAGCCGTTCGCCGGTAGCAATCGGGATCGACGTCTTGGCCGCGACTTGCGCCATGGCCTCTTCCTGGCCCGGCGGCACCGGTTCTTCGAACCACAGCGGGTCGTATTTCTCCAGGCGCTTGGCCAGGCGAATCGCCGAGGACGGCACCATTTGCCCATGGGTGCCGAACAGCAGGTCGCACTTGTCGCCCACTGCTTCGCGGATCTTGCGGCAGAAGGTTTCGCAGCGCTCCAGTACTTCCAGCGAGATCTGGTGCCCGGAGTACGCGGTGTAAGGCCCGGCCGGGTCGAACTTCACGGCGGTGAAGCCTTTATTCATGTTCTCGATGGCGCATTCGGCGGCCAGGTCCGGGTCGTCGTAGTCGTACTCGCCTTTACTGTTGACCGGGTACAGATAGGTGTAGGAACGCAGGCGCTCGTTGACCTTGCCGCCGAGCAATTCGTAGACCGGTTTGTTCGCCGCTTTGCCGATGATGTCCCAGCAGGCCATCTCCAGGCCGCTGACCACGCCCATCATGGTCAAGTCCGGACGCTGGGTGAAACCACTCGAATAGGCCTGGCGAAAAAAGCGCTCGATGTGATGCGGGTCGTGGTTGAGCAGGTAGCGTTCGAACACGTCTTCGATGATCGGCAGCATGGCTTTGGGGCCGAAGGTCGCGGCGTAGATCTCGCCCACGCCTTCGATGCCGCAATCGGTCTTGAGCTTGACGAACAGCCAGTACATGCCGCCGATGTGCGGTGGCGGTACGGCGACGATGTGGGTTTCAAGGGCGACGATTTTCATCTCAGGCACCTGTTTTTTTCAAAGATTTACGATTGATTCGGGCGCGCAAGGTCAGGGCCGCGAGGGTCCCGAGCAGGCCGACGAAGGCGATGTAGCCGAAATACAGCTTGTAACCAAAGGCACCGGGGAAATGCTCGGTGAGGTAGCCGTTGATCAAGGGAATAAAGGCGTCCGGCAGGTAACCGACCACCGAGACAATACCGATGGCCAGGCCGGTGATGCGCAGCGGAATGTTGCAGGTGTCGAGGATCGCCCAGTACAGACCGCGAATCGCGTAGGTCATCAGGCCGATGAAGATCACCGTGCCGATCAGCAAGCCCATGCTGTTGAGCGCCGGGAACACGATCAGGCCGACCATCGCCACCGTCGCGAGGAACAGCGCCACGATCAGCACCGAGATGTTGGAGAATTTGTCACCGAGCCAGCCGCCGCCGATGCCGCCAATCGGGCGCATCCACAGCTTGATGGTGGTGATGGTGCCGGCCATGACGGCCGTCATGCCGCCGCCCTGCAAGTAATCGGAGAAACTGTAGGTGGCCCAAAAGATGTGGTAACCGCAGAACACGATGGCGGTGACCAGCCACAGTTCAGGGATTTTCACCAGCGTCGCCAGGTCGCTGAGCAGGTTGTACTTGCCCTTCTCCACCGCCCCGGTGTCGTCCATCGACTTCGGGTCCTTGATCAGCACCAGCACGCAGCCGATGGCGATACAGGTGAAGGCGTAGAGGTAAACCACGTGCTTGAAACCTTCAGCGGCGGACTCGCCACGGGTTTCGGTCGCGAAGGCAAACAGTCCCAGCGCGACGGTGGCCAGCAAGGCTTCGACAAGGCCGCGACCGCCATCGAGGATGCCGAAGAACCGGCCCTGCTCTGTGTGATGGGCAATCATCTTCACGCGCTTTAGCACCGAGGCCCAGAACGTCAGGCCGGTGGTCAGGCCCCAGCAACCGAAGATGATCATCAAACCGGTCATCGACGGCGCCGTGGAGTACCAAAGCCCCAAGGCGCCAGTAGCCACCAGCGAGAAAAAGATCAGGAAACGCGGGGCGATGCGGTCCGCCAGCCAGCCGCTCGGCAAATAACTGAGCAGGAAAATCGTCCCCAGCATCGAGTACAGATAACCCAGCTCGCTGTGGTTGATCTGGAACACTTCGAGCATGGTGGTCTGGTAGACCTGGCGCAGGTACAGGATCGGGTAGATCGCACCGGCGGCCAGTACCAGCAGCATCAATTGGATGTAGCGACTTCCCTTGTCACTGTGGCTTTTTGAACCCGCGTTCGAATCCTGAACAGCGGCAACAGTGGTTGCAGGCTTGGACATCGAGTAGACCTCTGGCGCCCAGTGGTCTGGGCGCTCTGATAATTGTTTTTATATATCTCAGGTGTACTCAGGCCTTTGTGGGAGCGGGCTTGCTCGCGAAAGCGGTGGATCAGGCCATTGATGTATCGACTGACACACCGCCTTCGCGAGCAAGCCCGCTCCCACATAAGCGAGAGAGGTACTGCACGTGGATCAGTAGTTCATGACAACCAATCGGGTCTGGGTGAACTCAAGCATGCCGTGCTTGCCGTCATCGCCGCCCAGGCCGGAACGTTTCCAACCGGCGTGGAAGCCCTGGTACGGGTCGGCCGGGGTGCGATTGACGTACAACTCGCCGGCCTCGATGGCGTTGGCGACTTTCATCGTGGTGCGGTAGTTCTCGGTGTACAGCACCGAGGACAGGCCGAACTGATGATCGTTGGCCATGGCCAGCGCTTCGTCGATGTCGCGGTACTTGAGCACCGGCAGCACCGGGCCGAAGATTTCTTCCTGGATGATTTCCATGTCCTGGCGGCAGTTGCTCAGCAAGGTCGGCGGGTAGAAATGACCGTGGCCTTGCGGGATAAAACCGCCTGTTTCCAGTACAGCACCGTCGGCGATGGCGCGCTCGACCATGGCGTGGATGTTCTGCCGCGAACTGGCGTTGACCAACGGGCCCATCAGGCTGGCGTCGGTGGCGCGGTCGCCGAACTGCACGGCATTGATCTTGGTTTTGAGCAGCGCAAGGAACTGGTCGTAGACGCTTTCCTGCACGTAGACCCGCTCCACTGCCGTGCACAACTGGCCGCAGTGGGTGGTCTTGGACGCGACGATGGCGCTGGCGGCGGCTTCAAGGTCGGCGTCAGCTTCGATGATCGCCGGGGTTTTGCCGCCCAGTTCAAGCGATGGCTTCGCGATGTTGGCCTTGCAGTAATCGAGCACGATGCGCCCGGCGTTGACGCTGCCGGTCAGGGTGATCAAGCCGACGGCCTTGTGGGTGCAAACGGCGGCGGCGGTGGCGTGGTCCATGGTCAGGATATTCACGACACCAGCCGGCAAACCGGATTGCTGCACAGCCTTGGCGATTTCAAACGCGGACGTTGGTGTGTTGTTGCTCGGACGCACCACCACGGTGTTGCCGGCAATCAACGCCGGGGCGATTTTGCGCAGCAAGGTGTAGACCGGGTAGTTGAACGGAATCAGGCACGCGACCACGCCGATGGGTTCGCGGTGCAGGAACAGGTTTTCGTTGGCACTGTCGCTGGGAATGATCTCGCCTTCGATCCGCCGCGCCCACTCGGCGTGGTAACGGGTGATCTGTGCGGCGTAGCGGGCTTCGTGGCTGGCGTCGCTGACACTCTTGCCGGATTCAGCAGCCAGCGCTGCACCGATATTCTCGGCGCAGGCCTCCAGAGCGTCGGCGAATGCGCGCAGGTGCTCGGCGCGTTCGATGCTGGTGAGTTTGCCCCAGAGCTTTTGGGCAGCGGCTGCGGCGTCTACGGCAGCGGTGGCTTCAGCACCGGTGGCCGCCGAGACGTGGCCGACCAAGGCTTCGGTCGCCGGGTTGTAGACTGCAATCAGCGCTTCGCTGGCAGGCTCAATGAAGTGACCGTTTACAAAGTTTCGCTCGAGTCGCATGTGCATCGCCCATCGTTGTTTTTATCCAGTTCCCGCAGTCTTGGCATCCGGGCCGGGTTGAACAAACGATTTATTGAGCGGGGTAACATTCAAAAAATGCAGGTTACTCCCAAGCATCACGCAATCCCCTGTAGGAGCTGCCGCAGGCTGCGATCTTTTGATCTTGTTTTTAAAAAATCAAAAGATCGCAGCCTCGTTGCACTCGTCAGCTCCTACAGGAGGGGGTGTGGATGTCTAGCTGGCGGCGGTGGACGGTTCGAGTTGGCGTTGCGCCAGCCAGATTTCTTCCTGCAACCACTGGCTGAACACCTGCAATTGCGGATTCAGGGTCTGCTCCGGTCGGGTCACCAGCCAGTAGGATTGATGCCCTTCCACGTGCACGTTCAGCACTTGGGTCAACTGCCCGCTGGCCAGTTCCGGGGCGACCATGTGCCAGTCGGCGATGGTGATGCCCAAACCGTCGGTGGCGGCGCGGATCGCCAGGTCCAGCAGGTCAAATTCATAACCGCCCTGGGTGTCGACGCCGCTGATTTTTGCCGCATCCAACCAGTGTTTCCAGGTCAGGTAGCGCTGGTCTTCCCGGGCCAGTACATGCAGCAACGTCAGGCGCTTGAGGTCGATGCCGCCCTCGCTCCACTCCCGTGAATACAGTGACGGCGCGCACACCGCGATGTGCCGTTCCTGGATCAGCAGTGAGGCGTCCAGCCCATCCCATTCGCCATCGCCAAAACGGATCGCACAGTCCAGGGTGCTGGTTTCCGCCAGGCTGTCCTGCAGACGGGTGGTAATGCTCAACTCCAGTTCCGGGTGCTTCTCGCGCAGGCGTCCCAGGCGCGGCATCAGCCAGCGGCTGGTGAAGGTCGGCGGCGCGTTGATGTGCAGGCGATTGGCGTGGGATTTCTGCTGGATGCTGCGCACCGTCAGCTCGATCTTGTCGAAAGACTGGTGCAGCGCCCGCAGCAACACCCGGCCAGCACTGGTCAGTTCGAGGTGATGATGCCGGCGTTCCAGCAGATTTTCGCCCAACTGTTCTTCCAACTGCCGGACCTGACGGCTGACCGCACTCTGGGTCACGTTCAGCAGTTCGGCGGCGCGGGTGAAGCTGCCCGTGCTGCCAGCCACTTCGAAGGCTTTGAGCGCGTTGAGGCCGGGCATTTTGCGTTTCATGGAAGGCTCTCAATGGGGTGACAAGGCGCGCAGCATCCCACGCCCGCCGCAGATTGTCCTACAGGATTTTCTCAGTAACATGCATTTGACGAAGGTTCCCGCGCATTTTTTATCGTTTGTTCAATGCAGCGCTGATCGCAAGACTGGCCGGCATCTCTAATAAAAATAACCGAGAGTTGCCCCATGCACTTCCCTGCTTCCCTGCGCCTCAGTCCGTCTTGCCTCGCCCTCCTCTGCACCTTTGCGGGCCCCGTCATGGCGGTGCAAGTCACCGACAACCTCGACCTCGGCGGCGCCATCCGCGCGCGTTGGGACTACGACCCGGATCGCGACATCCAGAAGTTCGGCCTCGACACGGTGTTCCTCAGCGCCAAATACAACTCCGACACCTGGATCGGTGAAGCGCAATACCGTTTTTACGGACGCTCCTATCCTTACCAGTACACCAAGAACTATGGCGACATTCAGTTCGCCAAGTTCGCCTGGGCCGGCTACAAGTTCAACCCCGACCAGCAAGTACAAGTGGGCCTCAACACGGTGCCGTTCGGCTTGCAGCCGTACTTCGGCAGCACCTTCTACGAAACCCTGGGCAACGTCATCGGCCTGGAAGATGTGCAACAGGTCGGCGCCAAGTACATCCAGCAAAGCGGCGACTGGAACATCCAGGCCGGTTACTACCTGCGTCCGGCGTGGCAAGGCAAAGGCACCAGTAAAGGCGTGACCTATTCCAGCGTGGTGTCCGGGGCCGACAGTTACGTGGGCGACGGCAGCGACAACCAGGAACGCAACACCGTGGTGCTGCGGGTGGCCAAGGCCCTGGACCTGGGACCCTGGAAATCTGAAGTCGGGATCTCCGGCCTGACTTCAACGTTAGAGAACAAGGACACCGACAACGACGGCCGGCGCAACGCCGTGGCCGTGCACTACCTGGGCAAGAACGGTCCGTGGGGCGTGCAGTTGCAGGCGGCGCGGCAGCAGATGTCGCCGCGTAACGCCGGCACCGATGAAGTGGTGACCCTCGGTGGTTACGACGGCACTTACAACGTCGCCAGTCGCGGCAATCTGTACGTGGCGGATCTGAGCTACGACGTCAGCGGCAAATACCTGTTCGACCTGGTCAGCGGCGTGAAGCTGTACGCCAACTACAGCGCCTTCGACAAATCCGCCGATGAGTTCAAGACCTCGCAGCGGATGATCCTCGGGACCTCGTTTTCATTCAGCAAACTGTGGATCGCGACGGAGTGGTTGTATGGGAAGAATGATCCGTATATCGGCGGTAGTAGCTACACCCAGAGTTTGGGGGCTGGCGGGACTGATCACTGGGAGAACCAGTTGTATATGAACATCGGGTATTACTTCTGATCCGGGATTTTTGGCGTTCTTGAGGACGCCTTCGCGGGCAAGCCTCGCTCCTACAGGTTTAGCGCATAACCTGTGGGAGCGAGCCTGCTCGCGAATCGCCCAAACACCACTTGCATCAGCCCCTGCCACAGGAGTCAGATACGCCCTACAAAACCATCACCAAAAACAATAAACCTGCCCCACATCGGCGTCAGGTATGGAGTCACCCTTTCATGCGTCAACTGCCCTCGCTCAACATGCTGCGAGTCTTCGAAGAGGTCGCCCGGCATCGCAGTTTCAGCCAGGCGGCGCAGGGTCTGAACGTCACCCAAGGCGCGGTCAGCCGTCAGATCAAGCAGCTCGAAGATTACCTCGGCGTGGCCCTGTTCATCCGCACGCCACAAGGCCTGTCCCTGACCGAAACCGGCCTCGCCCTATCCCCGCATTTAAGCGACGCCTTCGATCACATCGAACGTGCCCTGCAAGCGGTGCGCGTGCCCAACCTGCGCCAGCGCCTGCGCATCGTCGCGCCACCGACCTGGGCCACGCGCTGGCTGTCGGCGCACTTGCGTGCATTCTGCCAGCGCTACCCGGACATCAGCCTGAGCGTGACCCACCAGACCGGCCACGACAACCTCGCGGAAATCGACTGCCACATCCGCTTCGGCCTCGAAGCCGACAGCCATTGCAGCAGCCAGTTACTGGTGATGGAACGCCACATGGCGGTGGCCAGCCCGGAGTTGTTTATCAATGGTCAGCCGCCGGACCTGCGGCAGTTTCCGCTGCTGCACATCCTGCACGATGGCAGGCGTTTGAAGGTGTGGGAGAACTGGCTGGCGGCGATGGGCCGTGACGATATCGATGCCGGGCAAGGGCTGGAATTCAGCACCCTCGACCAAGTGATCCACACGGCGCTGGCCGGTGGCGGGTTGGCGGTGATTGATCGACAGATGATCGAAAAGGAACTGGCCAATGGCAGTTTATTGCCGATCACCCCGGTAGAAGTGATCGGGCCGTATGGGTATTGGCTGGACGTGGCGAATGACAAATTGGGGTTGTCGAAGGTGCGGTTGTTTACGGAGTGGTTGGGGTTGGTGAGTAATCCCTGAAACAACGATATCCCCTGTGGGAGCGAGCCTGCTCGCGAAAGCGGAATATCAGTCAACACAGATGTTGAAAGTAATGCCGCCTTCGCGAGCAGGCTCGCTCCCACATTGGTTTTGTGGTGGGTTTTAAACCGGTGCTGCGACCTTGACGGCCACAGGCGCCCCACTCTCCACCGGACTCTGCGCCTTGCACGCCTGGCTCAGCGTCAGGGATTTGGTCTCCGGGGCCCAGGCCCAGGAAATCATCGCGCCCAGTGCCAGGATCGCCGCAAGTATCCCCATGGTCGGGCTCAACCCGATCCCCGCCACACTCACCGGCAACAGGAACGTACTGACCGCCGAGCCCAAGCGACTCACCGCTGTCGCAAGACCAATCCCGCTGGCGCGCACTTCGGTCGGAAAACTCTCGGCCGGGAATACGCCGACCAAATTGCTCACCGCTGACAACACCAGCGTGAAAAGACCAAACACCAACACCATCAGGAACGCCGCACTGCCCGGCAACACCGCCAGCAGAAACAACGCCACCGCCAGGATGATGAACGAATTGATCAAGAAGCCCCGACGGGAGAATTTCACCGTGCACCAGATCCCGATCAGCGCGCCGAGGATCAGTAGCAGGTTCAGCATCAGCTCGGTACCAAACCCTTCCGCCAGGCCCATCTTCTGCAGGATCGACGGCAGGAAGGTGTAGATCGCGAAGTACGGCATCACGATGCACACGAAGAACAGGCAATTGAACGCCGTGCGCTTGCGGTATTCACGACTGAACAGCACGGCGTAGCCGGAACGGGTTTCGGTGGAGCGGGTTTCGTCGAGTTCGACGTTATCTCCCAGGTGTTTTTTCACAATGGCCCGGGCTTCGGCGATGCGTCCTTGATTGACCAACCAGCGTGGCGATTCCGGGGTGCCGATCCGGGCGATCAGGATCAATGCCGCCGGGATTGCCGACGAGGCCAGCATCCAGCGCCAGGCGTCATCGCCGAGGCTGAGCATCGCCGTGCCGACGAAGGTGGCGGCGACGTAGCCGAAGGTCCAGATCACGCTGAACGAGCCGAGCAACACACCGCGATGTTTCTTCGGCGAGAACTCGGCGAGCATCGCGTGGCCGACGCTGAAATCACCGCCCAGGCCAATGCCGATCAGCACCCGGCAGAGGAACAACTGCATGGCGGTTTCGGCGTAGAACTGCATCACCGAGGCAATGGTGATCAGCACAAAACTGACCAGGAAGATTTTCTGCCGGCCGACTTTGTCGGAGATCCAGCCGAAGAACAGGCTGCCGAGGAACAGGCCGATCAGCGCCGAGGCACCGATCAGGCCCTGCCAGAATGCATCGAGGTGCATCTGCGGGCTGAGCAGGGTGAAGGCGATGCCGATCAGGCCGAGGATGTAGCCGTCGGTGAAGTGCGCGCCGAAGGTCAGGCCGGCGATTTTGAGGTGAAAGCGCCCGATGGGCAGGTCGTCGATTTTTACCGGTTGTACGGACATGTAAATCTCCAATTGTTGTTATTGACGGAGAAATGAAACCGTTGGCGCTATCCCTTGTAGGAGCGAGGCTTGCCCGCGAAGACGGTGTGTCAATCGACATCCATGTTGAATATTGAATCGCCTTCGCGGGCAAGCCTCGCTCCTACAGGGATTGATGGTGTTAGAGCCCGCCCATCAACAGGTATTTGATTTCCAGGTAGTCTTCCAGGCCGTATTTGGAGCCTTCGCGGCCGAGGCCCGATTCCTTGATGCCGCCGAACGGCGCGACTTCCGTGGAGATGATCCCTTCGTTGATCCCGACCATGCCGGCTTCCAGGCCTTCGGCCATGCGCCAGACGCGGCCGATGTCGCGGCTGTAGAAGTACGCCGACAGCCCGTAAGGCGTGTCGTTGGCCCGTTGCAACACTTCCGCCTCGTCCTTGAAGCGGAAGCACGCGGCCACCGGGCCGAAGGTTTCGTCCTGGGCGATCAGCATGTCGCTGTTGGCTTCGGTGAGGATGGTCGGCTCATAGAAGGTGCCGCCGAGGGCATGCCGACGGCCGCCGCACAACAGCTGGGCGCCCTTCTCCAAAGCGTCGCCGACATGCAGTTCAACCTTGGCCAATGCCGCCGCGTTGATCAGCGGACCTTGCTCGGTCTCACCGTCCAGCGCACTGCCGACGCGCATTGCCGCGACCGCTTCGGCGAGTTTGCCGGTGAAGGCTTCGTACACGCCGTCCTGAATAAAGAAGCGATTCACGCAAACGCAGGTCTGCCCGGTGTTGCGAAACTTCGAGGCCATGGCGCCTTTGACGGCGGCGTCCAGGTCGGCGTCGTCGAACACAATGAACGGCGCATTGCCGCCCAGTTCCAGCGAGACTTTTTTCAGCGTGTCCGCCGCCTGACGCATCAGCAGTTTGCCGGTGCGGGTGGAGCCGGTGAACGACAGTTTGCGCACGATGCCGGAGGCTTGCAGCGCCCCGCCAATCGCCACCGCGTCACCCGAAACGATGTTGAACACACCGGCCGGAATGCCCGCCTGCTCAGCCAGCACCGCCAGGGCGAAGGCTGACAGCGGGGTTTCTTCCGACGGTTTGAGAATCATCGTGCAACCCGCCGCCAACGCCGGGCCGACCTTGCGGGTGACCATCGCCAGCGGGAAGTTCCACGGGGTGATCGCCGCGACCACACCGATGGCTTCCTTGACCACGATGATCCGCGCGTCAGCCTTGTGGCTCGGGATCACGTCGCCGTAAGCACGCTTGGCTTCTTCGGCGAACCACTCCAGAAAACTCGCGGCGTAGACCACTTCGCCCATGGCTTCGGCCAACGGTTTGCCTTGCTCGCGGCTGAGCAAGGTGGCCAAGTCCTTCTGATTGCTCAGCATCAGCTCGCTCCAGCGCTTGAGCTTCTGGCTGCGTTCCTTGGCGGTCAGTTTGCGCCAGGCTGGCAAGGCGCGGTTGGCGGCGGCAATCGCGAGGTTGGTTTCTTCTGCGCCAGCCTTCTGCACTTCAGCGATGAGTTCGCCGTTGGCCGGGTTCGAAACCGGGTACGTGGGACCACCGCTGGACCATTGGCCATCGATGAAGTTGCCGTTACGGATCAGCGCGCTCATGCCACGGCCTCGGTCAAAGTGAAGCGTTCCAGCGCCGGACGGGCCGAGCGCAGGATGCGTTTGCCGGCGGTGTAATCGTTGATCACGTCGCACGGCGTGTAGTTGCGTTCAAGCTCATGCCGTTCTTCGGCGTCGAGCCTGGTTTCCAAGGCTGCCAAGGCACTGTCAAATTGCGCGGTGGTGTCGGCGCCAACCAGCATGCAATCGACCCCCGGATGGTTGGCGACCCAGGCCTGGGCGATCTGCGCGTTCGACACGCCACGGGCACGGGCCACGCGCTGTACCGAATGGGCAATCTCGAACGAGGCTTCGTCGCTGTACATCTGCTGAGTGAAGAAGTCGGTCTGGTTGCGGGTCGATTGCACGTCGCCGGTCAACAAGCCACGGGCCAGCGGACTGAACACCGAAACACCGAGCCCCTGATCGCGGCAGAACGGAATCATCTCGCGCTCTTCTTCGCGGTAGGCGCAGTTCAGTTGCAGTTGCATGTTGATCGGCTTGACCCAACCATTGCGTTCGCAGGCCATGAGGATCTTCGCCAGTTGCCCGGTGAGCATGGTCGACACACCGATGTAACGGGCCTTGCCGGAGCGCACGATGTCATTCATGGCGCTCATGGTTTCTTCGACCGGGGTGTTCACGTCGAAGTAATGCAGCATGAACACATCGACGTAATCCATGTTCAGACGCTTCAGCGAAGCGTCGATGCTGTCCATGATGTGCTTGCGCGAATGACCGCTGGCATTGATGCCGTTGCGGGTGCCGTAGCCGACCTTGGTGGTGATCACCAGGTCTTCGCGACGGGCCAGGCGCTTGACGATGCGCCCGACGACTTCCTCGCCGACGCCAGCGGAATAGAAGTCCGCCAGATCGATGAAATTCACCCCGTTATCGAGGGCGTGAGCGACGATTGGCTCGCTTTGCTTTTCATCGAAAATCCACGGTTTCCAGTCCGGGGTGCCCATGTTCATGGTGCCCAGGCACAGGCGGGAGACTTGCAGGCCGGAGTTGCCCAAACGAATGTATTGCATGGCGCGGACCTCAGGCTTTTGGCGTGTAGAAAGGGTTGCTGATGTGATTGACCACATCCGCCAGTTGCGCGGTTTCCGGCTTGCCGGTCAGGGCGGCACGGATCGCGGTGCGGCAGGCGTTGTAGTTGTTCAGGTACACCACATCGAGGTCATCGCAGGCCGGGTTGACCCAGTTGGCCGTCACAATCGCCCACTCGTCTTCGGCTTCCGGCGGCAAGGTGCCGTCCAGCAGTGCTTCCAGAACAGCCTTGGCGATCCCGGCCTGGGACGCGCCCCAGGTGGCGTTACCGTGCAGGTCGCTGCTGATCGCGGCCTTGTTGACGTAGAGCGTCATCGGCTTGACCGGGATGTTCGGCTGGGCGATCACCATGAACGGGCAATGCCCCTGGCTTGGCGACGCCAGGCTATTGGCAAACGCCTGCCCCGCCGGACCGTTGCGCGGCCCGATCAGGATGTTGATGTGCGCGGCATTCACGCCTGGGCCTTCGAAGCCTTCACCGATGTACAGGTCGAGTTCTTTCATGGGGAATACTCTTTTTGGATTTTTTGGGGTGATCAGAAGCGCACGCGGATCGTGAAGATCGCGGGGCAAATGTCGGAATTCGAAGAGCGCAGCAGGAGGCTGGCGAGGACGCGGCAGGGGTGCTTGGTCATGGTTGCAAACGCTCTTTTTTGTTGTTGATGAGCTGTGTTTGCGATTTTTTAACACTGGGGGTTGGCGGGGCTGTAACCATTAAAAGTCATGAGGGTATGAGTTCAGGTAATGCCCTGTGTGACCTGCACAAAAACCTGTGGGAGCGGGCTTGCTCGCGAAGGCGTCGTGTCAGTCAGCATTTGCGTTAACTGACACACCGCTTTCGCGAGCAAGCCCGCTCCCACAGGGGATTGGGGGTGGCTTGGGTTACTGCGACATGGCGTCTTTTTTCATCGCGTCTTTGCTCATGGCGTCCTTGGACATGTTGTCTTTCTTCATCGTGTCCTTGCTCATGGCATCCTTGGACATGCTGTCTTTCTTCATCGTGTCCTTGGCCATGCTGTCCTTTTTCATCGTGTCTTTTTTCATGGTGTCTTTGGACATGGCGTCTTTGGACATCGAGTCCTTGCTCATGCTGTCGTTGCTCATGGTGTCGGCGGCGTAGACGCTGGCGACGCCCATGGCCAGGAACAGGGACAGTGCGGCGGTGGCGAGCTTTTTCATGGTGGTATTCCTTGTAGAGTTGAGTGTGCTTGCGGTGAATTGATGGGTGTTTGTCAGCTTCCACCGAACCAGTTGTAGCCCTGGTCTTCCCAGTAGCCGCCCGGGTAGGTGTTGGTGACGAAAATCGCCTGGATGTGTTTCGGGTTCTTGTAGCCAAGCTTGGTCGGCATGCGCAGCTTCATCGGGAAGCCGTATTCGCGAGGCAGCACGGCGCCGTCGTAGGTCAGGGCCAGCAGGGTCTGCGCATGCAGTGCGGTGGCCATGTCGATGCTGGTGTAGTAGTCGTCGGCGCATTTGAAGCCGACGTACTTGGCATTGGTGTCGGCGCCCACGCGTTTGAGGAAATCACTGAAGCGCACGCCGCCCCAGCGGCCAATCGCGCTCCAGCCTTCGACGCAGATGTGCCGGGTGATCTGGTCGGTCTGCGCCATCGCACGCAGTTCTTCGAGCTTCCAGCTGCGCTTGTCGGCGACCATGCCGGTGACTTCCAGTCGGTAGCTTTCTTCCTCGACGGTAGGAGCCTCGTCGATGCCGTAAAAGGCATTGAAGGGGAACGGTCGGGTGATCATCGACTCGGGATAGGTCGGCGCCATGGCGTTGGGATTGAACAGCCAGCCCTGCACCCGATCGTTGAAGCGAGACATCGAGGACAGCGCGGTTTCGACGCTGTCGTTGTCGGTGATGTTGCAGCCCGACAACATGGCCACGCCGCCAAGGGTCAGGCCGCGCAGCAGGAACGAGCGCCGGGAACGGTCTTCGATCTGCGGCGCCAGCACCTTCCGGGCTTCGCTGAGGATGGACGACTCGTCGAGTCCTTCGATGCGCTTTTTCATACCGACTCCTTGCGACCAACGATCATGTACCACAGCGTTTTTGGCACCAGCAGCACCATCACCAGGTGCACCGCGATGAACGCCACCAGCAGCGACATCGCAATGAAATGCACCTGCCGCGCCCCTTCGTAACCGCCGAGCAATTCACGCAACAACGGGAACTGCACGGACTTCCACAGCACCAGCCCGGAGATCACCATCAGCGTGATGTCGAGCATGACGAACAGGTAGGCAAACCGCTGGACCTGGTTGTAATGGCTGAGGTCGGCGTGCCCCAGCCGCCCTCTCAATGCCGCCCACAGGTCGTGCAGGATTCCCTTCGGCGACACCGGAAAAAACCGTCGAAACAGACGACCACTGGCGATGTTGATGATCAGGTAGATGAGGCCGTTGACGGCGAGGAACCACATCGCCGCGAAGTGCCATTGCAACGCACCGCCGAGCCAGCCGCCCAAGGTGAGCGCTTTCGGGAAACTGAAGTCGTACAGCGGCGAAGCGTTATAGATGCGCCAGCCGCTGGCGATCATGACCACGACTGCCAGGGCGTTGAGCCAATGGGTCAGGCGCAGCCAGCGTGGGTGGCTGGCCTTGGGTGAGGCAGTTGGCTGCGACATGTCCGGCTCCCGGTTATTGTTCGTTGGGGCCAAGTATGGGAGCCGGAAGATCGCCAAATCCTCACGTAAAGTTAAATTAAACGTGATAACTATCCAGGCGTTGCCGGGGTGCATTTGTGGTTAAAATGCCGCCCACTCAATTTGCCGACGTTGCCTGATGAACCCTGACGCCCTTGCCACCCTGAACACACACCTGTTGACCGCACTGGCCACCGCCCCAGCCGAAACCCGCCGCCTGTTTCACGGGCGCGGGCGTTGCTGGCCGGGCCTCGAGCAGTTGACCGTGGACTGGTTGCAGGGCGTGGTGCTGGTGTCGTTGTTCAAGGAGCCGGAAGCGCAGCAACTGGAAGATTTGAAGGTTTTACTGCTGGGCATTACGCAATCCGCCGAGTGGCAACAATCCGGCGCACACACGTTGCTGCTGCAACACCGCTACCTGCTGCAAAGCACCACCGAATGGCTGCTGGGGGATGCGCTCGATGAGATGACCATCACCGAGGGCGGCCTGAAATATCGGGTGGACCTGGGCCGCAAACAGAATGCCGGGCTGTTCCTCGACATGCGTTATGGCCGCGATTGGGTGCGGGCCAATGCCGAGGGCAAGCGGGTGTTGAACCTGTTCGCCTACACCTGCGGGTTCTCCGTGACGGCCATCGAGGGTGGCGCGGCGCATGTGGTCAACCTGGACATGTCCAGCTCGGCGCTGAGCCGTGGCCGCGACAATCATCGGCTCAACGGCCACGACTTGAGCAAGGTGACGTTCCTCGGCCATGACTTGTTCAAATCCTGGGGCAAGGTGATCGGCAAGGGGCCGTATGACCTGGTGATCATTGATCCGCCGTCATTCCAGAAAGGCAGTTTTCTGCTGACCAAGGATTACCAGCGGGTGCTGCGTCGGTTGCCGGAGTTGTTGACCGAACAGGGCACGGTGCTGGCCTGCATGAACGACCCGGCGTTTGGTTCGGACTTCTTGATTGATGGGGTTACGCGTGAGGCGCCGAGTTTGCGTTTTGTGCAGCGGCTGGAGAATCCGCCGGAGTTTCCGGATGCGGATGTTGAGTGTGGGTTGAAGGCGTTGGTGTTTCGGCAGGGCTAGCTGAAGATCAAAAGATCGCAGCCTTCGGCAGCTCCTACATTGACCGCGTGAGAACCCGATCCTGTAGGAGCTGGCGAAGACTGCGATCTTTTGATGTTGATCTCAGCGCGGTTGCAGCACCAGCGCAAACAACTCGCCATGCCCGCTGACGTTGAGCTTGTGGTAGAGATTGCGCCGATGCACCTTCACCGTTTCCGGGGAAATGCTCAATTGCTGGGCGATGGCTTTGCTGGAGAAGCCCTGAAGAATCAGGCGCGCGGTCTCGACTTCACGCACGGTCAAGCGCGCGTCGAAGTGATCGAGCAAGGTCGCCAGATCCCCGGCCACCGCCGTCGGCCCTTCCGGTGGCACGAGTTGCAGATGTCGGCCCATCGCGGCCAGCACCCAGTCACGCACGCACAGCAAGCGACCCTGTTCTTCAAGGGTGAATCGCGCAGCACGCCCAAGCGACAAACCGAGCACAGCGCCGTCCACATTGATCATGAATTGCATCTCGTCACCGCCCACCACCGAGCGGAAGTAACTCTGGTAATACTCGCTTTGCTGAAACTGGTCCGGGGCCACTGAATCGAGGTTGTGCAAGCCGTCGGTGATGCCGGCGCAGACGGCCTGATAGAAAGGATCGAGCAAGTACACGCCAGCGCTGTAGCGGGCCAATTCCTCGTCTTCGGGGGCACTGGCACGGGAGTCGAAATCAATCAGCAACCGTGGCAATCGCCCGGCGCGCATCACCGCAACCAACGCGTTATCCAGCGGCACCAGCAAACGCAAAGTGTCCACCAGCGCACGCCAGAACCCGTCCTGGCCGAGGGTGCCGAACACCCGCGCCAAGCCTTGATGCACCGGCAACTCTTTCAACAACCCGTCCACGTCCTACCCCTTTCGAGTAACCCATGATGGGAATGGGTGACCACCCTCCCCCTCGATACGCTGCAAGCTCCTGATTATCACCGGCCTGCAGCAGGCCAGGAGCGCCGCATCATGAGTGGTCACCGCACGTATATCAACCTGGGACTGGGCGCCTGCCTGTCGGCCTCATTGTCGGCATTTGCCGCCGAAGCCCCCACCGTGCACGTCTACAACTGGTTTGACTACATCGGCCCGACCACGTTGAAGGATTTCCAGCGCGACACCGGGATCAAACCCGTCTATGACACCTTCGACAGCGGCGAAGTACTGGAGGCCAAGCTAATGACTGGCCACAGCGGTTATGACGTGGTGGTGGCCAGTAACTTCATTCTGCCGGCGTTGATCAAGGCCGGAGCCTTGCAGAAACTTGACCGTAGCCAACTGACCAATCTGCAACACATTGACCCGGTCTTGCTGGAAAAGCTGCGCGCGAACGACCCGGACAACCAGTACGCCGTTCCTTACCTATGGGGCACCGACGGCATTGGCTATAACGTTGACAAGGTCCGCGCAGCCCTGGGCGATCAGGCGCCGGTGAACTCCTGGGATCTGCTATTCAAGGAAGAAAACCTCGCCAAGCTCAGCGAATGTGGCGTAGGGGTTTTGGACGCTCCCGCCGAAATCATCCCGATCGCCCTGCACTATCTCGGCCTGCCGCCCAACAGCAGTAACCCCGCGGACTACAAAAAAGCTGAAGCACTGCTGCTCAAGTTGCGCCCGCACATCACCTATTTCAATTCGTCGAAGATCCAGACCGACCTGGCCAACGGCGACATCTGTGTCGCCTTGACGTGGTCCGGCACCGTGTTCGGTGCCATGCAAGCCGCCAATGAAGCCGCGAAGGGCGTAAAGATCGAATACAGCATCCCGGTCGAAGGTGCGCCGCTGTGGAGCGACAACCTGGTCATGGTCAAGGACGGCAACAATCCAGAACAGGGACTGGCCTTTATCAACTACCTGCTCCGCCCTGAAGTGATCGCGCCGGCCACTAACCTGGCGCTCACCGCGAACGCCAACAAAGACGCGACCGCGTTGCTCTCGGACGAGGTCCGCGAGTTCAGCAACATTTATCCCTCAGCCGAGGTGATCGCCAAGGCATTCACCCTGCAACCGCAGCCCCATGAGATCGAACGTGTCCGCACACGCTCCTGGAGCAACATCAAGAGCGGCAACTGAGCCGGCCTCCACCCCTCCTGTTTAACTTGCCTGAGAGTTCCTGCATGAAACCACGTGCCCGCGATTTGAATATCCAGTTCGGCCAGCTGCAACCCGGCCCGCTGAATGCCATCACCGACGTACCCGGCGTCCGTGTCGGCCACAGCAATGTGCGGGGCCGCACCGCTCAGGGCCGCGACATCCTGACCGGCGTCACGGTGATCGAACCCCGCGTCGGTTCCACCAGCCAACAGCCGTGCTTTGCCGGGGTCCATGTGCTCAACGGCAACGGCGATGCGACCGGGCTGGAATGGATTCGCGAGGCCGGCCTGTTGACCAGTCCGATCGCCTTCACCAACACCCACAGCCTGGGCGTGGTGCGCGATGCGCTGATTGTGCTGGACCGCGAGCAGCAACCGGACGACGGGCGTCTTTACTGGAACATGCCGGTGGTGCTGGAGACGTTTGACGGTTTGCTCAACGACATCAATGGCTTTCATGTGAAGCCTGAGCACGTGGCCGAAGCCTTGCGCACGGCAGTCGGCGGACCGGTTATCGAGGGCAATGTCGGTGGCGGCAGCGGCATGATCTGCCATGAATTCAAGGGCGGGATCGGCACCGCTTCTCGGCGCCTGAGCAGCACCCAGGGTGGCTGGACGGTGGGCGCGATCGTCCAGGCCAACCACGGCATTCGCAACGAACTGCGGGTCGATGGTTACCCTGTCGGGCGCTATATGGAAAAGGCTGACTCGCCGTTCCTCAAAGCGTCACTGCCGCATCCCGGCATGGGCTCGATCGTCGTCTGCCTGGCCACCGATGCGCCGTTGCTGCCGCACCAATGCACCCGCCTCGCGCAACGTGCCAGCCTGGGCTTGGCCCGCACCGGTGGTGGTAATGAAGATCACAGCGGCGACATTTTCATTGCCTTTGCGACTGGCAACGACGTGCCACCGGCCGCGTATGAAAGCAAAAAAGCGCCGACCTGCGACAACCTGCGCATGGTCAACAACGACCACATCAGCGAACTGTTCCTCGCCGCTACCGAGGCGGTGGAAGAAGCGATCATCAACGCGTTGCTGGCGGGTGAAACGGCTGAGGGGAATGGGCATGCGGTGCCGGGGCTGGATGCCGCCACGTTGCTGAAAGCCCTGCGCCAGGCAGGTTGGCCAGGGGCCGAATAATCACCACCAATCCCCTTGTGGGAGCGGGCTTGCTCGCGAAGGCGTCGTGTCAGTCGACATCGAGATTGACTGACCCACCGCTTTCGCGAGCAAGCCCGCTCCCACAGGGGGGATCGGTGGTGCTCACACGGTCTCGGTCACTTCTGATGATTTGAAGAGTTTTCGGCCCAGATTCCGTGCTGTCTTCAGGTGGATCTGCGGCGCCTGGGTTTCCGAGTCCAGCAACAATTCGGACGTCACCACCCGCGCACCGCAGTATTCGAAGATGCCATGGTCGATCTGGGTCTTCATCGCCTCGTCGTAACCATGTCGCGTAAACGACCCGGCATCGGCGCCGCCCACACCGACCAGATGCACTCGCAAGTGACCCAGTTTCTGCACAAAGGGGCTGTCCAGGCTGAAGTCGAACGCCCAGCCATTGGAGAACACGCGGTCAATCCAGCCCTTGAGCAGCGCCGGCATCGACCACCAATAAACGGGATAGACCAGCACCAGCGCATCGGCGCGCTCGATCCGTGCCTGTTCGGCGAGGACATCGGCGGGCGGCGGCGCTTCGCGATGATGGACCGCCATGTCTGCCGTGCCGAACCGTGGATCGAAACCTTGAGCCGAGAGGTCAGCGATTTCATAGGTGTTGCTGGAGTTGACGGAGGTCAGGCCTTCGGCGATTTGCCGGGCGAGGCTGTGGGTGAGTGATTGGGGATTGGGATGAGCTACGACGATCAGTGCGTGCATGCTGAAACTCCTGATTGAGAGCACAGGGCGGACCTTATATACTCTAGGTAAGTTACGATCAGTAAGTTACTTTTGGTACATAGCCATGTCAAGCACCGAAAAAAACGAGCAGGACTCCGCACCACAACCCCGTCGCCGTCTATCCCGCGAGGATCGTCAACGCCAGTTACTGGATGTCGCCTGGCAGATGGTTCGGGAGGAAGGTACGGATGCGTTGACCCTCGGACGCCTCGCCGAATTGGCAGGCGTAACCAAACCGGTGGTCTATGACCACTTCACCACGCGCTCGGGTTTGCTGGCGGCGTTGTATCAGGATTTCGACGCCCGGCAGACCGCAATCATGGACGCCGCGTTGCTGACCTGCGAACCGACACTCGACAGCACCGCCGGGATCATTGCGTCGTCTTACGTGGCGTGCGTGCTGACCCAGGGCAACGAAATTTCCGGGGTGATCGCGGCGCTGGCTAGCTCGCCGGAGCTGGAGAAGATCAAGCGCGAGTACGAGGCGATTTTCCTCAACAAATGCCGAGACGTGCTGCAGCCGTTCGCTGGAGTAAACACGATCAAACCCGCGAGTTTACGGGCGATGCTGGGGGCAGCGGAGGCCCTGTCGAATGCGGCGGCGACGGGGGAAATTACTGCTGGCCAGGCGCAGGAAGAACTGTTCGAAACGATCAAGGCGATGATCGAAAGAACAGCCCGCAGTAACTGACACCACCAATATCCCTTGTGGGAGCGGGCTTGCTCGCGAAGGCGGTGGATCAGTCAATACAGATGTCGACTGACACGACGCCTTCGCGAGCAAGCCCGCTCCCACAGGGGGGATTTTTTACAGTGGGGAGATCTTCATTGGTCGCAGATTTCGTCCTTGGAAATCGATCGCCAAGCCGCTTCCGCCAGCATATCCCTGTAAACCATCGGGCGGCCCTTCACCCTTCCCGATAACCAGGTCCGGCAGTAGCTGTCCGCCTGGCCGATGATCAGCGACAACATCAATTCGGCCGGCACACCCTTCAACTCATCACCCCGGTCCGGCGCTGACAGCCATTCCCAGAGCTGCCGGTTGCGGGTTTTGTTGCGGGTGGCCAGTTCGTCCTTGAACGGTCCTTTGGTCACGGCAAATCGCGCGTGGTACTGGAATCGCGCCCACTCGGGTTGGTTGTCGACCCAATCCACGTAGCTGTGCACCAGCGCGTAAATCCCTTCTTGCGTAGTGCCGGCCTCGGCCAGATAGCTGTCGCGCAACTGCGCCTGATCATCCAGCGCAGTGAAAAACAGCGCAGCGACCAAGCCTTCCTTGTTGCCGAAATGGTGGTAGATCGCGCCGACGCTGGTATCGCATTCGGCGCGAATCATCTCGATGGTCGTGGCCTCGATCCCCTGTTCGTTGAACAGTCTGAGGGCTTTTCTGAAGATGTCGCGCTTGAGTTCGGCTCTTCGTCCGGGGTAGCAGCGCTCGAGTAAATCTGCGGTTTCCATGCTGAACACAGGCTCAAAAAATCAACGATAAGGCAGGTGACTGCCCACGGATAAGTCACGCTAGGTTGACAGATTTCCTTTCGACAGAATACTGTTCCGCTACAGAACATTATTCTGTTACGGAACATCATTCTGTAAAACGACCTTTCAAAGAGGCTTCAACATGAACCAGTTTCTCAGCATGTTCACCAGCGCCGGCCCCGAAGCATTCAGCCAAATGGCCTGCAAAGTGGCGCCCTACTTCAGCACCATCAACCCGCTGATTTCGGAACTGCGCCCAGGCTATTCGAGCGTGCAGGTGCCGTTTTCCCGTGAGATCACCAACCACTTGGGCACCGTGCATGCGATTGCGATGTGCAACGCCGCGGAACTGGCTGCCGGGACGATGACCGACGTTTCGATTCCCACAGGCGCACGCTGGATTCCGAAAGGGATGACGGTCGAATACCTGGCCAAGGCCAAGACCGATGTGACGGCGGTTGCCAATGGAGAAGCGGTTGACTGGCTGACGGGCGGCGACAAGATCGTGCCGGTGGATGTTCACGATGCCGAGGGCAAGAAGGTGTTCACGGCGCGGATCACCATGAATGTGAAGCTTTCATAACGGCTGCGCGGGTCAGCGCGGTCAACAATGTGGGAGCGGGCTTGCTCGCGAAAGCGGTGTGTCAATAAACAGTGTTGTCGTCTGACACACCGCATTCGCGAGCAAGCCCGCTCCCACAGGGGATTTTCAGTGTTGGGTCGAGCCGGTTCAGACCAACCGCAGTCTCGGCGCCATGGCCGGCACTGCGTCATCTCCCAACCGCCCACGCACAAACTCATTCGCCTTGCGCGTCAGTTGATCCAGATGCCGGTCCCGCTGTTTCTCGGCATCGGTCATCGCGCGCTTGCCGTTCTTTTGCAGCAGATACGTATGAATCTGCCGCACTTCCAGCGAGCTGTAGATCGGTGCTGTATCCAGCACTGCCATCAAGCCATCGGTGCCGTGATCGCGGGTGTTCATCAGCACTTGCGTCTCGCGCACGCCCAGCACCTGGAAGCCCATCGCCTCGAAATACGGTACTTTGCCGACGCTGCAAGTCAGTTCGGTGTGAGGGTAGCGACCGACCACTTCGCGCAGCATCGTGCGCGCGATGCCCTGGCCTCGATGGCTGGCATCGACGGCCATGTAAACCACGCCGCACGCCTCGGGATCGTCCTTCACCGGCAGGTACAACACAAAGCCAATGACCTTTTCCGGATCGTCCACGTCCGTGGCCACGATCAGCTCAACCGCAATCCCCTTCGCCCCGTTCAACGCTTCCAGATAGAGGTGGACTTCATAGCCGATTGCGTACTGGTACACGTTGTACAGCAGGTTGCTCGGCGGCAGGGCCACGGCGCTGATGTCGGTCAGGTTGTCGACCACCAGTTGCAGGATCTGGCTGGTGATGTGCTCGGGGCACGGCGTTTTGAAATGGCTGATCTGGGGCATCGAATGACGGACTCCGGTGATTCGTTCGCGATTGTAACGTGCCGCAGCAGGAACGCCGCACGCTGATTGCGGACCGAATCGTCCAAAGAGAGCGGATCGCTGGCCCGTTTTTCCCATCAGGCAATCCGCCCAAGGTGGCCTCCATCACTTACCGGAGGTCACCATGAATCACCCAACCCTGCTTTCCACGATCCAGATCGGCCCACACAAACTCGCCCACCGCGTGGTCATGGCACCGCTGACGCGCATGTGTTTCGAGCCCGGCGTTTTTATTGCCAACCCGGATCTGCCGGAGCGCATTCGGCTGGGTTGGCCGTTGAATGCTTATGATCGGGATACGTTTTATGGCGGTACAGAGGTTGGGTTTACGGATTATCCGTTTTATCAGGAAAGTGCCTGAGCCTGAGCTTTTGTGTTGAATATTGAGCCGTCTTCGCGGGCAAGCCTCGCTCCTACAGGGGGATTGGGTTGGCCACCAATATTGCGTTCGATGGGGATCCAGTGTGGGAGCGAGCCTGCTCGCGAAAGCGGTGTGTCATTCGACATCAGTGTTGAATGTGCTGGCCTCTTCGCGAGCAGGCTCGCTCCCACAGGGGGATTGGGTTGGCCGCGAGTAATGTGTGCGGCAGTTACTGCTCCGGCGCAACGATCCGAAAGCGGATATTGATGTCTTTGGACACCACACCATCCGCCCACTCGCCCTCGCCGATTTTGAAGTCCTGGCGGTTGAGCGCGAACTCGCCGACAAACACGCCGATGCCGCTTTCCGACTTCAGTTGGACTTGGACTTCCACTGGCCGGGTGATGGTTTTGAGGGTCAGGTCGCCGGTGAATAAATAACGGTCGCCGCCCAGAGCTTTGACGCGGGTGGATTTGAAGAGGCCCAGCGGGTAGGTGGCTGTGTCGAACCACGCAGGCTTCTGCAACTCAGTGTTGGCGTCGCTGCTGCCAGCATCGATGCTGGCGAGCTGGATGCTCAGCGCGGCGTGGGCAGCCGAGGGTTTTTGCGTGTCGAAATCCAGCGTGCCTTCGAACTGGCCGAACGTGCCGTACACCCGCGAGCCAAACTGGCTGTAGGTGAAGCTGATCTGGCTGGCGGCGGCGTTGACCTGATTGTATTCGGCGGCTTGAGCGCAACCGGCGCCGAGCATCGCAACAGCGATGGCGGCGTACTGCAGGAACCGAAAACGCATGGGACTCTCCGGTCAGGGGCCAGCGATAGGTGGACTAAAGCAAAGAACTGCTGTTTATGCCACTGGCATCGCCCGAGCCCGACATCCGCCCCTTCAGATACCCGATAAACGCCGTCACCTTCGGCGAGGGCAAATGCTCCCGCGCCGTGACCGCATTCAGATCCTGCGGCGGGCCGATCCACTCCGGCAACACCCTTCGCAACCGCCCTGCTTCAACGTCAATCTGCATGCTCTGGTCCATCCCCAGACTCAGCCCTTCACCGGCTAGCAACGCTTCCTTTAACAGCGCCGGGTCGTTGGCGATGATCGTTGGCTCAACCCGATAATTGCGCAACTTGGCGCCCGCCTTGCGCAACGGCCAGACATAACCGACATCGCGCCGAGCCTGATTCAGCACCAGCGTGGAATGCTGAATCAACTCGTCAGGCGTGGTCGGTTGCCCATGACCCACGATGTATTCAGGTGCGGCGTAAATGCCCGTGGCATAACTGGCCAGCCGCCGCGCCACCAGGCTGGAATCAGGTAATGCACCCAACCGCAACGCTACGTCGATCTCTTCCCCGACCAGATCCAGCGGCACATGGGACGCCAATATCTCAAGCTTGATCTCCGGATACGTCAGGCGAAACCCGGCCACCAACGGCGCAAACCAACTGACCCCGAACGAGTAAGGCACCGTCACCCGCAACCAGCCGCGCGGGCCGTCGCGCAACTGATGCACGGCCAATTCAGCGTGCTCAAGGGTCGCGGCGATGTCCTTGCATTGCTCGTAGTAAACCGCGCCGGCCTCGGTCAGGCTCAACTGGCGGGTGGTGCGACGCAGCAGCTGAACGCCGATGGCCTGCTCCAACTCGCGCACGCGGCGGCTGACGGTGGTTTTGGGAATCTGCAACGCCTGGGCCGCTGCGGTAAAACTGCCCAGGCGCACTACGCGCACGAACACCAGCGTGTCATTCAAGTCCCGGATCATCGCAAACCCTGTCATTGGTGGAATCGCAGGATTGTGCCACCAACGGCACATTGCATACCGCTTTAATGGGCTAATCAGCGAATAGCGCTTTACCTATGATCGAGTCTCAACTGGAGACCGCTCATGAACCTCAACGAATACGCAGCCTACGATGGCATCGGCCTCGCCCAATTGGTGGCGGCTGGCGAAGTCACCCCGGCAGAACTGGCCAAACTCGCATTGGCCGCCGTAAACCGGGTCAACCCGCAGATCAACGCCGTTATCGAAACCTGGTCGCCCAGCGTGACCGAAGGCGCGAGCCCGTTGGCCGGTGTGCCGTTTCTGATCAAGGATTTGGCCATCACTTCGGCAGGCCGACGCGTGGAGTTGGGCAGTCGCCTGGCGCAAGGATTGGTCGCAGAATCCGACTCGTACCTGATGCAACGCTTCAACGCCGCTGGCCTCGCCACTGTGGGCCGCACCACCACGCCGGAAATGGCCTTCAGCACCGAAACCGAATCCGCCCTGCAAGGCCCGACGCGTAACCCGTGGGACCTTCGTTTATCGGCCGGCGGGTCGAGCGGCGGATCAGGCGCAGCAGTCGCCGCCGGCATCGTGCCGATTGCGCATGCCACCGACGCGGCGGGTTCGATCCGCGTACCGGCGGCCTTCAACGGTTTGGTCGGCCTCAAACCGACCCGTGGCCGCGCTTCCAATGGCCCCGCGCTGGACGAAGTGTTTGCCGGATTCGGCGTGCAACTCGGCCTGTCGCGAACCGTGCGCGACAGCGCGGCATTGATGGACATCGTCCAGGGCGGCGCGCCCGGCGATCCGTACTACACCGCCGCACCGGCCGAAGGCTTTCTCGCCCAAGTCGGCCGCGACCCGGGACGATTGCGCATCGGCCTGCTCGACACACCCTGGAACGGCGCCCCGCTCGACCCCGAAATCGCCGACGCCACCCACGCCGTCGCCCGCGAACTCGAAGCCCTCGGCCACAGCGTCGAGCCAGTCAGCGCCCCGCTCGGCACCTCGTGGGATTCCTTCGTCGAAGCCAACGCGCACATCTGGTGCGCCACCCTCGTCCGCTGGATCGACGGCCTCGCCTCCGCCACCTCGCGCCCGATCGACCTGACCACCCTCGAACCCGCCACCCTCGCCTGCTACGCCTACGGCCAACAGGCCCGCGCCGTGGAATTCGCCGCTGCGCTGGAAACCCGCAACCTCATCGCCCGCAGCGTGGCGGGTTGGTTCGACGATTTTGATGTGCTGCTGACGCCAACCCTGCCGCGCCTGCCTCAAACTTTAGGCACCTACAACCTGGACGCGGAAAACATGGACGGATTGCAATGGACGGCGCGGGTGTTTGAACACTCACCGTTTACCCCGGTATTCAACGTCGCGGGGACACCGGCGATCTCGTTGCCGCTGGGGATGTCGCGCACGCATGGTCTGCCGATCGGCTTACAGTTTGCGTCACGGTTCGGAGCGGAGGATGTGTTGCTGCGGCTGGCGGCGCAATTGGAAGTGGCAATGCCATGGCATCAGCGTCGGCCCGGAGTTTGGGCCGGCAACGCATAAACCCGAAAACACCCCAAATCCCCTGTGGGAGCGGGCTTGCTCGCGAAGGCGTCGTATCAGTCAACATCTTCATCGACGGACACCCCGCCTTCGCGAGCAAGCCCGCTCCCACAATGGACGGTGTATAAACCAACAATTGATCCCAGTAGGCAAATCCTCAAAAAGGCACGGAGCACATGAACAGCACCCTCGATCACCTCGCCATCGTCGCCCCCAACCTCGACGCCGGCTGCACCTTCGTGACCAACGCCCTCGGCGTCGACCTGCAACCCGGCGGCGCCCACCCACGCATGGGCACCCACAACCGACTGCTGCGCCTCGGCCCCGACATCTACCTGGAAGTGATCGCCATCGACCCATCCGCCCAGCTCCCCGACCGGCCGCGCTGGTTTGCAATGGACAACCTGACTTTTGATACCCAGCCACGCCTGACAACCTGGGTCGCCCGCACCGACGACATCCAAGCCCTAAGCGATGCCTGCCGCAACATCGTGGGCAACCCCGAACCCATGACCCGAGGCACCTTGGCCTGGCAAATCACCATTCCCGCCGACGGCCGCCTGCCCCTGAACGGATCAGCACCGACGCTGATTCAATGGTCGCAAACACCCCATCCCGCAAGTGCCATGCTGGATCGAGGCTGTTCGTTGGTAGCGCTGGATGTGTTCGATCCCGATCCCGAAAAAGTCCAGGCGATACTCACCGCGATCAACTTTTCCGGCCCTGTTCATCTTCATGCGCTGGAGGCGACTGCAAAGCCTTACTTGCTGGCACATATTCAAACGCCAAGCGGCTTAAAGATGTTGCCGATATCAAACGCGTAAGATCAAAAGAATGCGCTCCCCTGTAGGAGCTGCCGAAGGCTGCGATCTTGGCGATAAACGCTGCGCCACATCCCTAAAACGAACGCCCCGCCCTACACCAACCGCTCAATCTTCTGATGCTGCCAGACAAACTTGTAGTAAGCCGTCTGCAACGCCAACATTCCCAAATACGCCACTGGAAATGCCATCCACACACCCTGCAATCCGTACTTCGCATCCAACAGATACGCCACCGGCAACTGAACGCCGAGCACGCAAACAATCGAAATCGCCATCGGTATCAACACCGTGCCGCTGGCGCGCATGATCCCGCCGATAATCGCCTGGAAGCCAAACACCAACAGACTCCACAACATGATGTGCAGCAGATGCTCAGCCATCGCCCGAGTCGAGTCTTCCGTCAGGAACAACCCCAACAACCAGTGCGATAACAAGTAACCCAACAACACCAAACCACCGGTCAAACACACGTTAATCAACAGCCCAGTGCGCAAAATCGGCGTGATCCGCTCCAGCCGCCCCGCCCCAATCGCCTGCGCCCCAAGAATCGACGCGGTGATCGCAATCGACAACGCCGGAAACTGCACGTAATTCACAATCTGCGTCACCGCCCCATACGCCGCCGTCGCCTGGGAACCGTGCTGATTCACCAACGCCAGAATCACCAACTCCGACGCCGACAACACCACCATCTGCAACCCGGTCGGCAACCCGATGCGCAACACCTTGCCCAGAATGTCCAGGTCCAACCGCATCGCCGCAAACATCTCCCGATCCGGCGCCAACGGATGCCCCTTGCGAATCAACCGCCACGCCAACCACCCCATCGCCGCCAAATTCCCCGCCAACCCCGCGTACGCCGCACTCTGAATCCCCATCGGCGCAAAACCCAGCCAACCTTTTATCAAGGCGGGAGTCAGCGCCAGACCGATGCACGTCGAAACCACCAACGCCACCAACGGCGAAACCGTATCACTCACCCCACGCAGCAACTGCGTAAACAACACATAGACCAACAGCGACGGCATGATCCACATCATCACGTGCGCGTAGGAAACCGCGTCGTCCAACACATCCGCCGGGGTTCCCAAGCCTTGCAAGGCAGGCCTTGCGAACACACTGCCCAACACCGCCGCGACCAACCCGATCATCGCGCCCAACAGCAAGGTTGTGGCGGCGATGGTTTTCACCAAATGGGTTTCCCGTGCGCCCCAGGCCTGGCCGATGAGCACACCCGCGCCCGCGCCGAGGCCGATGACCAGGGCGATGAAGAAGAAGACGATGGGGAACATGCCGGAAACGGCCGCCAAGGCTTGGGTGCCGAGCATTTGGCCGATGTAGATGCTGTTGATCGTGCCCGACATGGATTGGAGGAAGTTGGAGAGGACCATGGGGGCTAGGAAAAGGAGGTAGGTTTTCCAGAGGGGTGTGGTTTGACTGGGGGTTTGCATGCGTAAGGCTCGGGCTGGCAGGTGATCGAGGTGGATGGAGTCTACGTCATGGGGAAATAGGATCGCATCGTAAAAAATGGGATTCGTGATTTCTCAGTTATTTAAAGGCTGGCATGGCGATTTGCGACTACTTTGATAGTGGCTTATAGAAGCGTGGATCCAAGAAGGTTGGTTTTTCAATACAAGTGAAAGGCCAGAAAAAAGATCGTTCAAGGCTTACAAATAAAGGTGTAACCGCTTCAAGCCCCCTCAAATCTGCGGTTTCAAGGAGCGATCAATTGAGCAATGGACCAGTCATTCGCAGCGTGATGTTGTTCGCAATGCTGCTAGCCCCTTTGACACATGCACTAGCCGAAAACATGCAGTGGGTGACCACCGATCGCACAGATCGACGTACCTGCCCGTCTACAAAATGTGGTGTTGCCGGGCATATGATGTTTCGGGAAGGAGCCGACGTTCTGGAAACGAAGAACGGCTGGAGTCGTATCACCAAACCCTATTCAGCGTCCTGCGAAGGCGGCAAAAGTGAATACGTGAAGGAAGGCAATAGCGCCTGCACGAGCGCCAACGGTATCCAAAATGGAAAGTTCGCGGAGTGGGTTCAAAACAAAGATCTCAGTCCGAACCGGCCAGAAGATCCGGGGCACGGGGCAACCGGAGACTATTCACTTGTCAGTGGTTCCGACGACTTTCGGCTCTACAAAGATCAGTTTTCCAAAGCTGCTCGCCAGTTGATTAATGACGGTACTTGTACTGAGGGGGATTTCAAGGAGATGGGTGGTTGGATGGCTTCTACTAACCGAGGTAAAGGGGTGTACTTCTCGTATTGTGGAGGTATGACTCTCAGCAATAAAATTTACCTAAATATAAACTCAGGAAAAATCAATCGTTAGAAAAATAATTGGCTTTTTACTGCCAAAATATATTTCAAGCACGCCCTTGGAAAAACTACCATGCTTACAGACGATTCACTTGAGTTCGCAAGAAATCATATAACATCATTTTATGACACTGACTTCTACCCAAAACCGTTTGAATTTTCTGCCCTTTGGCACTCTTGGGCAGAGGTAAAAATCTATCTTATTAATACCAGCCTAGCACAAGCGCACACTACTAACCCTAGAGTGTTACCGTGGGCTAAAGCTCGGGGAGGGTATCGAATAGTCCACCAACTTGAACCGCTCGACTCGATCATCTATACAGCACTAGTTTATTTAGCCGCAGAAAACATTGAAAGTTCACGCATGGACTCTTCTACAGCATGCTCCTACCGAATAGAAGTCGATGACAATAGCTTCTTTGCCAAAGGATCAGGATTTTCTGCGTACCGAGAAAGCTGTGAGCGACTAGGCCAAATATATGAATATGTGTTATCCACTGACATCAGTGACTTCTACAACCAAATTTATCTTCACAGGGTAGGTAACATTATTGATTCTGTAGGAGCCCCAGAGGGATTAGGCAAAGCGATTGAAAACTTCCTTTCTAGACTAAACAACAAGGCATCCCAGGGAATACCCGTTGGTCCCGCCGCATCAATTATTCTGGCTGAAGCGGTACTTATAGATGTGGACCAATTCATATCGAACCATCACGTAGAGCACGTTAGATACGTGGATGACTTTCGCATATTTTCAGATTCAAAAGATCAGCTTTCCGAAATACTAGAAAACCTTGTAGTTTATCTTCATGACCAACATAGACTGGGTTTAGTCTCAGAAAAAACCTCGATAAGAACAGCAGAAGAATTTTTGCATGAAGAACTCCAAAACCAATATCAGATGGAAAAACTTGAAATACTTAATGAGATTGAAGCAGGCAATCAATATGGTGCTTATGAGTCAGATGGTGATGACGAGTTTGAGTCAGAAGAGGAGGAGTATGACGCAGGAGATTATCAATGGATGGGGGCTGATGAAGATGGAGAACGTACAAACGAAGCCGAAGACATTGGCGGCGCACTGCTAGATGCTCTGATAAGAGCAAGAAATTTTGGTTACGTCGATCTTGCTGTCTTAAGAGCCATAATTCGCAGAGCAAAATATGCTCAAACACCTTCCCTAGCTGAATTCCTGCTCAACGATATAGATTTCTACACCCCGATAATAAATGACGTTTGTTTATACTTAATATCTTTATCACAGGGAGACCTAAAACCTCTCGTTCCTCTGCTGTCGAATTTATGTCGGAAAAGTACACTTCAAAAGCGCAGCGTTAGAGTTTGGATGGAGTGGTTATTCACCCGTGATGCAATATTTTTAACGGACCAGAATATTCGCCGATATGCATATGAAGGCGCGGTTTCGTCGGCGGCATCTGGAGCATTGGTTCAGAAAAATATTGCTTGGTCAAAAGAAGCAAAACAAAAGGTTTTAACCTCTGCATCTTGGGATAGACGGTCTTACATACACTCACTTAAAAACCTATCTAAAGATGAGACCAAAAAATATATAGACTTCATTAAAAGAAACCCGTCACTCACACATACTGATAAGTGGATATGCGAGTGGGTAATAGCTGGCTACCCTTAAACAAAAAACCCAAGAAGAGAACATAAATTCGCGCCCTTTTTTTCTAAACACATACAACCGAAAACAACCCCCCAAAAAAAGGAGAACCTTCCTTCTAGGCACCTGCCTCCGAAACCAAGAGCAGTTGATGCATATACTAACTACCATAATCTTTTAGGGAAAAAATATGCGCTTGGAATATATCAAAATTCAAAACTTCTGCTCGTGTGTATCGGTCGCGATCCCTCTCAACAGCTACAACCCTATAATTGGTTATAATAACTCTGGAAAATCCAATGTACTTAGAGCAATAAGCTGGCTTCTACATAAGTCAGTACTTCAAGCCCACATGTTTTACGACCCAGAACAACCTGTAATAGTGGAAGGTCACATATCAAATGTAAATTTGAATTTACTTCCATCAAATCAACAAATTCAAGTAGATCGATTTGTATCAGATGGAGCATTGCGCTTTAGAAGACGGCAAGATGCACCCGGTGTTCCCGCCGCACAAATCAGAATAGAAGTTTTCAATCCAAACACATTGGAGTGGGCACCTAACCCTACAGGATTGGACAACGCTATTGGAGCGCTTTTTCCCGATCCGCTATATATAGAAGCAATGGATGATTCCGCCGACGATATCAGTCGCTTCGCCGCAAAAAACACGATTGGTCTTCTATTAAAATATGCAGTAGAACAAATCCGAATAAACAACATCACCGCATTAGAAACCGTATTATCAGACCTACAAACTCTCGGATCTCATCTTACCGGGCCTGGACGCCTAAGGGAGCTGGAATCATTAGAGGTTCAAGCTGCAATAGAAATTGCAGAGTTTTTTCCTGGTCTAGGCATGCATCTAGAAATACTTCCACCAACACTAGAAGACCTAATAAAGGGAGCAACCATTTCACTTTCAGACGGGCATGGACACCAACGCCCTTTCACTTCTTATGGGCATGGAGCACAACGAACAGTTCAAATGGCTCTCATAAAGCTTCTAGCATCACAAATGAATCAGCGCAACGGACAAGGCTCTATCACCATACTTCTTATAGATGAACCAGAGCTTTATCTTCACCCTCAAGCAATCGAAAGACTGCGAGAGTCGCTGGAACTACTATCTAGTCAAAATTTTCAGGTTATATTTTCTACTCACTCTCCCCTTATGCTAGGAAATTCTCATGGGCTTAACACATCAATAATATATAAGAATATCGATGGAGAAACTGTAACTCGAACCAAATTGACCACTGCGGCGAATTTAATATCGACTCACTCCCATCAAGCCAATGTAATATTCTCCCTTCAAAACTCAACCTACCTCCTATTCTCGGAAAAAGTGGTCGTCGTGGAGGGTAAAACTGAATCCATGATGCTTCCCGCACTTTACAAAAGCCTTACTGCTAGAAGCCTATCTCAGGATAAGACTTGCTTAATCGAGGGTTCAAGTAGTTCATCAATATGGCCAATGATGCAAGTTTTACAAGGTGTTGGGTTCACCCCAAAAGCTGTGGTAGACCTAGACTACGTATTTAAAGTTGCCACTTTAAATAATTTGATCAGCATCACCGACCCGGACTATTTGGCGTGTAAAAACTGGTTTTCCAACAATCAAATACATGGCGGCTACTACCTTGGCACTGATGGATTCCCAACTCGAAAAGATAGTAATGGCTTAACGGTACCAGTGGCTCCAGAGCAAGCATTTTCAAACATGGCAATAGCAATGCAAGCGGAGATCTCAAACCTGGCAGAACAGCTTAGAGCTAGAGGAATTTGGGTATGGGAAAGAGGCGCAATTGAGGCATGTTTAGGAATTCAAAAAAACGACACAGCACGTATAAACTTTATAACAAGAATGCAAAATACGCAATCAGTCAATCATGCCACCCACCCAAATGACCTGACTCAGCTTATTACCTGGATCAGTTAACAACGATAAAGAGCACACGGATGTCCGCTATTAACATATGGCGGATATCTATAAAGTCCCATTTAATGCACCAGATCTTTTCTTAAGTTACCGGGTCACCCGCACTCAACTCCCACAAGGTCTTCATACCATTCTGTCTTGCCCCCTTTCACGATGAAGCTTATAGTCCGCCCCGTCGCCCAAATGGCGACCAGGTTTGGCGACCTGTTTGATCGGGTGCAAAAGCTCTGTGCTTTTTTGCAGATGCTGTTGCACGCTCGCAAAGCTGTCTTTATGGCAGCTGTGCGCGGGAGACCTTCGGGTCTGCCGGTTTTCCGATCCCGGTTCGCCAACCTGCGTACAGCTGTCACCCATTCGTTTGGCGACGATTGAGGGCAGTCAAACTTTGCTTTGATCGGAGTTTTACCTTTATGGATAGATACATCCCCCTAACCGGAATCGACCTGGTCCCGGCTTCCCTACTCATCGACACCCAAGCCCCACTCCACGTCCTGCAAGCCATGGCCGATTACCGCATTCGCACGGTCACGCAGGTGTTGGAGAACATCGCCTACCGCGCCGAGATCGGTTGCGACACGGTGGTACTGGCAGACTTCTCCAGGCTATTGGTCATTCCCTTGCGCGACGGTTGCGACTTGATGGATGTCATCGGCCGGCGCTTACGGGCGCAGGTTAAGGAGTAAATGAAAACGGGCGCTGTGGTGGTGCCCGTTTTTTTGTGTCCGTGATGCCGTAGCATGGCGGGTCTTGCCTTTCCCCTTCTTTTGTCGAGTAACCGATGAACATGGATGAATTTCATCAAGGAAGCTGCCTTTGTGGCGCTGTGCGCTATGAGGTTTCGGGTCAACTGAAAGCCGTCTCCCACTGTCATTGCGAAAAATGCCGAAAAGCCCATGGCGCCGCGTTCGCGACGTACGCCAGCGTTCCCCGGTCGGACATTTCCATCGCGAGCAGCGTAGATGCGCTCAAGCGTTTTCAATCGTCAGCCGGGGTCACGCGGCAGTTTTGTTCGAGCTGTGGGACTTCGTTGTTCTGGTCGGATTCGAATGGAGCGTTTGCGGATTGGATTTCGGTTGCGGTCGGTACGCTTGATACGCCGTTTAACCCGCCCAAGCAGAAACACGTGTGTGTTTCGTCGAAAGCGTCCTGGTTTGAAATAGAAGATCGTTGGCCTCAAGAGGGTTGATGGTTGCTCGTTCGATTGAATCGATAAAAAAGGGTGCCGTGATGGCGCCCTTTTTTTGGGTTTGCGCGTGATGAATTCGGTTGTTTGCAGCGCACCCATCATCGTGATTTCCGCTCGTATTTGCGCCTCAACGATCCCGTCTGATTGCCCGTCCAAACCTGCCTTATGCCCCGCCCTTCATGTTATAAATGTGAAAAATTTGTTAAATCCCTGTCCGCAAAGGGTTTTTACAAGCGAAGCAATCTGCCAGACTGACGAGAATAATTATCAATACGATTATCATTGCCATGGACGGCCGTCAGGGAGAGTCAGATTCATGCTTGGGCATCAACCGCAAAGCCGTACGCCTTTTTCACCTGGTCTTCTGGCCATCGCCATCTACTTCGCAAGCACTCATGCCGCTATCGCCGCTGAAACCGCGACCCCACCCGCGACGCTGGAGCTGGATGCAACCAACATCACCAGCGAGCAGTTAGGTGCGACCACTGAAGGCACCGGCTCCTACACCACCGGCCCGATGCAGACTGCCACCAAGTTGCCTCTGACCATGCGTGAAACCCCGCAAGCCGTGACGGTGATTACCCGTCAGCGCATGGACGATCAGGCCATGACCAGCGTGAACGATGTGGTGAAGAATACGCCCGGCCTGTTCCTCAGTCAGTCCAGCGGGCCGGGTCGTCAGACTTACAGTTCTCGCGGTTTCGACATCGACAACATCATGTACGACGGTCTGCCGAGTTCGTATTCGGGCTACACCATGGGCGTGCAGCCTAACCTGGCGATGTTTGATCGCGTGGAGGTGATTCGCGGTGCCACGGGGCTGGTCACCGGCGCTGGTAATCCATCGGCGGCGATCAATATGGTGCGCAAGCGCCCGACGTTCACGCCGCAACTCAGTGTTACGGGTGCGGCCGGCAGTTGGGATGATTATCGCGGTGAGTTTGATGCTTCCGGTCCGCTCAACGACAGCGGCACGTTGCGCGGAAGGATGGTGGGTTCTTACCGGGATGCCGACAGTTTTCGCGACAAGGAGCAAAGCGACCACGGTCTGTTCTACGGGATTGCGGAAGCGGATCTGAGCGACAGCACCACCGCGTCCCTGGGCTTCTCCCGCCAGGAGGATCAGACCAATTTCTTTTGGGGAGGTTTGCCGCTCGGCACGGACGGTCATCACCTGAATCTGCCCCGCTCCACGTATCCCGGCACGGATTGGGAAAACAAAAAGCTGCGGGTCGACACGGTGTTCGGCGACATCGAGCATCGCTTCGACAATGATTGGAAATTGCACTTCGCCGGCTCGACTTCAACGCTGGACGGCATGTTCTCCGGGACTTACCTGTCGCGCTACGACGGTCCGCTGGAGACCACTGCCTGGCAATCGAAGCAGGACGAAAAGCAGACCGCGTTCGATACCTACGCCAGCGGCCCGGTGGAAGCGTTCGGGCGCACGCATGAAGTGGTGATCGGCACCAGCAAGCGCATTTACGACAACACCAGCAAAGACTACAGCCCTTACGACACCGGGTTGCCGATCGGCGCGCCGAAACCGGACTTCGTGCGTGACGGCAAAACCCACAACATCACCACTCAAGACGCCGTTTACCTGACCACCCGTTTGAGTCTGGCCGACCCGCTCACGCTGATTCTCGGCGGGCGCCTGGACTGGTATGACTACGATGACCGCTCGGGAGACGGCGACTATAAGGTGACGCGCAACCTGACGCGCTACGGTGGCCTGATCTACAAGCTCGACGATCACCATTCCGTGTACGCCAGCTACACCGACATTTTCACGCCGCAAACCTCGCAGGATCTTTCAGGCAAACTGCTTGATCCGATCGTGGGGGAAAACTACGAAATCGGCATCAAGGGTGAATATTTCGATGGCGCCCTCAACGCCAGTCTGGCGGTGTTCCAGACCGACCAGAAAAACCGCTCCACCGAAGCCGCCACTCAACTGGGTTGCCCGGTCCTGACCTGCTACGAAGCCTCTGGCCTGGTGCGCAGCCAAGGGATCGACATGGAACTGCAAGGCGCGCTGACCGAAAACTGGCAGGTCGGCGCCGGCTACACCTACACCCGCGCCCACTACATCAAGGACTCCGACCCGGCCAACAAGAATCAGCGTTTCGAGACTGACACGCCGGAGCATCTGTTCAAACTTTCGACCGTTTACCGCCTCCAGGGCCCGCTGGAAAAACTCCGTGTGGGTGGCAACGTCTATTGGCAGAGCCGCATGTACAACGACGTTGCTGTAGCCAATGGGACTTATCGGCTTGAACAAGGCAGCTACGCCGTGGCCGACTTGATGGCGGGTTATCAGGTGACCAAGCATCTGGACTTGCAACTGAATGCCAACAACATCTTCGACCGTGTTTACTACGCGGCGATTGGCAGCAGCACTGTGTGGGGCTCCACGGATACTTATGGCGATCCGCGCAGTTATCGGCTGACGGCGAAGTACAGTTTCTGACGATAAGAGAGCCGTTGGACTCCGGTGCAGGCGGTGGTTGTTCCACCATCGCCAACGTCGATAGTCACCATCACGTCAATGAAGTTCTCATAAAAAACCGTCGGCGTAACATCCGCTCCATACCCAACTAACAACACCCGGAGCACACGATCATGAAACGCCAAATCCTTCTCAGCATCGCTTTCTCGGTTTTCGCAGTTAACGCTTTTGCAGCGCCTTCTCGCACAATGATCGCTGAAGGTGGTTCGGATCGGTTGATCGAAAGCCGTGTGGCTGAGGGTGGTTCGGATCGCTTGATCGAGAATCGTGTTGCTGAAGGTGGCTCGGATCGTCTGCTGGAAAAACGCGTTGCCGAAGGTGGTTCCGATCGTCTGATCGAGAACCGCGTCGCTGAAGGTGGTTCGGATCGTCTGCTCGAAAAACGCGTTGCTGAAGGTGGCTCGGATCGTCTGATCCAGAACCGCGTCGCTGAAGGTGGCTCGGACCGTCTGATCGAGAATCGTGTTGCTGAAGGTGGTTCGGATCGTCTGATCCAGAACCGCGTCGCCGAAGGTGGCTCGGATCGTCTGATCCAGAATCGCACCGCATAAGTAAATAGCCTTAAAGCAGTCCCCAACAAAGAGCCCGGCCTGATCAGCCGGGCTTTTTCACATCTGACACGCCGCTATGCGACAAGCTCGACGTAGTTAGACTCCCCGCCCCCACTCGCGCCCGACAACCAGCCCCATACGAAGGCCAACGTGGTGCGCCCTGCGTCATCAATGCCAACCGTGCCACGAGACCAGCCTGCGAGCATCTCGCCATCTGTCGTCAAGCAGTGATAAAGCAGCTCGATGCTATCGGGGCCTGTCACGCGCCCGACTTGATGCCCCATGCGAATCCGGCCGCCCTGGTAAGTGCCCGAAATGGCAGCGTCTTCGACCTGATAATGAAATACGGTGCCTGCGCCAGATACCCCGTGCGCGTTACCCGCTACCGTAAATCGACGATTGTTCAAACGCTCGCTGATTTGAGAAAAGCCAGTTTCCATAGATGTCGCGTCCTTGAGTCGAGAGGTCCATTCCAGCGTCGATGATCTTAAGCCATTGTGTCGCAACTCATTAAGGCACTGATTTGCCTGTCGATGACGCGGCAAATTCAAGACAATAAAAAACCCGGACTGATAAGCCGGGCTTTTTGTACCTTAAACCCAACCCGTAGCAGCTGGCGTAGCCTGCGTTCGGCTGCGAAGCAGTCGTAAAACCTGAGTGCACGGTTTCCCTGAAGCACCGCGCTGGCTTACTTCGCGACTGCTTCGCAGCCGAACGCAGGCTTCGCCAGCTGCTACAGGGAACGTGTTTTGTTTGGGATTTTCAGAGTTCCGTTACTGATCTGTCTCAATCGCTGAAGGCTGTTCCGGCCGACTGATCCAAAATCGCACCGCATGAATGAATGGTTTCATCGCGATACGTGCCTTAAACCCAACCCGTAGCAGCTGGCGTAGCCTGCGTTCGGCTGCGAAGCAGTCGTAAAACCTGAGTGCACGGTTTCCCTGAAACACCGCGCTGGCTTACTTCGCGACTGCTTCGCAGCCGAACGCAGGCTTCGCCAGCTGCTACAGGGAACGTGTTTTATTTGGGATTTTCAGAACTGCATCACTGATCTGTCTCAATTGCTGAAGGCTGTTCCGACCGTCTGATCCAAAACCGCACCGCATAAATGAATGGTTTCATCGCGATACGTGCCTTAAACCCAACCCGTAGCAGCTGGCGTAGCCTGCGTTCCGCTGCGAAGCAGTCGTAAAACCTGAGTGCACGGTTTCGCTGAAACACCGCGCTGGCTTATTTCGCAGCCGAACGCAGCCGAACGCAGGCTTCGCCAGCTGCTACAGGAAACGTGTTTTGTTTGGGATTTTCAGAGTTCCGTTACTGATCTGCCTCAATCGCTGAAGCCTGTTCCGGCCGACTGATCCAAAATCGCACCGCATAAATGAATGGTTTCATCGCGGGACTCAACAAAAAACCCGGTCTGATAAGCCGGGCTTTTTTTTATCTGAAATCAGGTCTTAGTGCGCATTCAACAACATGAAGATACCCATCACCACCCACAGTACCGAGATGTACTGCATCGGCACAAAGAACAGCGTGTGTTTCTTGCGAAAGACGACTTCGCCGCCGGTGTCTCTATCGATGTAGATCTTGCCCGGCTGGTTGTTCATCCGGTGGCCAACATAGGCGTTGACGGCCGCGCCGACCAGTAGGCCGACACCCAGCCCGAGCCCATTGCCGAGCCCGGCGAAAGGTATGACGCAGATTAGCGGAATAACAACTGCCAGAAGGCCCCATCCTTGCCAAATAACAAAAAACATAACGCTTCCCTGGTTAATTTTTGAGGCGCGCAATCTAACAAAAAAACCGTTGAAGCGGTAACATTTTGAAATCAATTAGCCATCAGCTTCTACTGAGGCGGTTCAAACGATGCTTTTGGCTCCTGCATGTTCCACCAAGGCGTTGAACGCCTCAATCTCCAGCGGCCGGCTCAAGTAGTAGCCTTGACCTTCATCGCAAGACACCGCTTTCAGCAATCTGAGGTGCTCCGCCGTTTCGATGCCCTCTGCCGTCACGGTGAGCGATAACGCACGCCCCAACCCGACGATGGCCTGGACGATCGCCTTGTCATCCTCGCTTTCAACCAAGCGGCTCAAAAAGCTGCGGTCGATTTTCAGGCCGTCGAAAGGGAATTCGCGCAGGTAACTCAGTGACGAATATCCCGTGCCGAAGTCGTCCATGGATATCCGCACGCCGAGGCGCTTGAGCGTTCGCATCACCTCCAGCGCGCCGGCGGCATCTTCAAGCATGACGCTTTCGGTGATTTCCAGTTCTACCCGGGCAGGGTCGATGCCCGAGTCGTACAGGGTTTGCTGAATGCGCTCGATCAGGTTGCCTTGCCTGAATTCGATCGGTGAAAGGTTGACGGAAACGAACAAACTGTTCGGCCACTGGGCGGCGCAGTTGCAGGCGGTATTGATGACCCAGTTGCTTAACGCGAGGATCAGCCCGGATTCTTCGGCAATCGGGATAAACGTGTCGGGCGGGATTAAACCGCGCACAGGGTGTTGCCAGCGTACCAACGCTTCGGCGCCGACCATCTGACCGTCGGCGATTCGATAGCGAGGCTGGAAATGCAGGCGCAGTTCACCGTGTTTGATCGCATAGCGCAGGTCGCTTTCCAGGCGACGCCGCTCAATGATCCTGGCGTTCATGTCCCCCGCGTAAAAGCGCCAGGTATTACGCCCTCCGGCCTTGGCCTCGTACAACGCAATGTCCGCGTAGCGAAGCAGCTCGGCCGCCTCAAAAGCGTCCGTTGGCGCCATCGCGATGCCGATACTGGCGCTGACGAATACTTCTTGCTCGCCAATTTCGATAGGCCGCTCAATCGACTCGATCAGGCGGCGACAAAGCGCCTCGACCTCGTCCTGGGTGCTGACATCCGTAAGGATCAGGACAAATTCATCGCCCCCGACACGGGCAACAAGGTCCCCATCGCGCACGCAGTCGGCCAGGCGGTTCGATACCTGGTTAAGCACCAAATCACCAGCGGCGTGCCCGAGCAAGTCATTGACCGGTTTGAACCGATCCAGGTCCAGGCTGAGCATGATCAGCGGTTGCTCCGCCGTCGGCAGTGCCTTGAGTTTGCCGTCAAGAAACTCCTGAAGACGTGTCCTGTTGGGGAGCCCGGTCAAGGCGTCGTGCTGCGAGAGGAATTCGATCCGGCGACGGGCTTCAACTTCCTCTGTGACATCGGTCGCGGTCCCGCGGAATCCGTCCCCGGTCATTTCTCGAGCTGAAAGACGGGTGATTCGCTCCTGACCTTTGCTGTCGATATAGCGACACTGGACGCTGATGTCGGGGCGGCGCTTCGGGATGCTGAGCCACTGCGACAACGTGCCGGATTCGAGATGCAACAGATCATCGATCACGGCTCCGGTCCAGGCGTCTCTGGAAAGGCCTGTAACGACTTCAAATCGCTCGGACAGGAAGGTCAAACGCCAGTCGGCATCGATCTCCCAGACCCAGTCCGAACTGGCTTCAACCACGTCGCGAAAACGCGCTTCGCTGGTCGCGAGCGCGTCCTGGCTGCGTTGCTGCGATGTGTAGCTGGCATCGAGTGCCTGCGCCGCGGCGGTCGCACGGCGCAAAATGAACCAGGTCATCAGGCACACCAACAGCGCAGCGATGCCGATCAATGGCAGCCCTACCCCCAATAAACGCAGGCCGGGCTTTGATGAACTCCAGTGCAGGCGGCCGGCCGTGCCGTCATCGCCCAATGCAAGGAATGACGTGGTGCCCATCTCGTCAGGCGTGGCGGCGTGCAGGCGATCGACCCCAAAATCGTCGCCGATCAGGGCCAGCTTGGTGCTGTTCAACATATCCACGAAAATCAACACCGACGGCGGCTTCTCATCAGGTACTACGCTCGGGTCGGTTCCCGGAGTAATGGCGGCGGCCGCGATGAGGGTGGGTATACCTTTCACATTGATGAAGGTGGTCGTAGGCGTTTCTGTCTCGGCGCCGGCACGTGCTTTATCGAGGATCCCGGCCAGGGAGGACTGCTCCAGCCACTCGGCGGCGTCAACGGGCTTGAGCTCACCCTTGATCACGGAATAAACGGTGCGATTGGCGTCGTCGACGACAAACACCCCCTGAAAGCCAAAATCCGTGTATAGCGTTGAACCCACGTTTTGCCGGGTGTAGGCCCAGTCAACGTCTATATCCGTGTGCAGATGCTTGTAGGCATCGCCCCAAAAGGCGTAGTCCTTGACGGTTGAGCGCAGGGATTTTTCCAGCGATTGCACGGCTTTCTTTGTGTAGAAAGCGCTTTCGACCTCTTCTGTGCGGTCCAGATCATGCGCGAGATAAATCAGCGAACCGCTGGCCAGTAAAAACACGGCCGCCAACAGCCCCACGAATTTGAATAGAGAGGCACGTGCCAACGACAGGCTCGATCGATTGGCGAGCGTTGAGACGATAGGGGCGAGATTGTTCGGCATAATTTCCCGCTGGTCGTGGATGCAAGGCGCTTGCACATAAGGCTATCGGCTGTGATGACAGAATAGTGAATCATCTGACTTTTGCCTGACGTCACCTTGAATCGCGGGTTCAGGGTGGAAAATCGCCGGTGCAAAGGCGCCCTCCTCAACCATTGCCAGCGTCGATAGTCACCATCACATCAATGAAGTTCTCTTAAAAATTCCGGGGCGTAACATCGCATCCATACCAACCAATAACTCCCCCGGAGCACACCATCATGAAACGCCAAATCCTTCTCAGCATCGCTTTCTCGGTTTTCGCAGTTAACGCTTTTGCCGCGCCTTCTCGCACCATGATCGCTGAAGGCGGTTCGGATCGATTGATCGAAAGCCGTGTGGCTGAGGGTGGTTCGGATCGTCTGATCGAGAATCGCGTTGCTGAAGGTGGTTCGGATCGTCTGATCGAGAATCGTGTTGCTGAAGGTGGCTCGGATCGTCTGATTGAGAATCGCGTTGCTGAAGGTGGTTCTGATCGTCTGATCCAGAACCGCGTTGCTGAAGGTGGCTCCGACCGTCTGATCCAAAACCGCACCGCATAAATGAATGGTTTCATCGCGGTACTCAACAAAAAGCCCGGCCTGATCAGCCGGGCTTTTTCGTGCCTTAAACCCAACCTGTAGCAGCTGGCGAAGCCTGCGTTCGGCTGCGAAGCAGTCGTAAAAACTGAGTGCACGGTCTACCTGAAACACCGCGTTGGCTTATTTCGCGACTGCTGCGCAGCCGAACGCAGGCTTCGCCAGTTGCTACAGGGAACGTGTTTTGTTTGGGGTTTTCAGAACTCCGTTACTGATCCGTTTCAACCCGGCCAAACCGCTCAGCCGCGCCGCTCTTGCGCCCCTGCATCCAATACCCCAAAACCGCCACCGGCACGGTCCCCAGCATCACCATCACGGCAGTCTGCAACGGCTGTTCGATCCACGTTGACACCAGCAAACTCGCGCCAAAGCACGCCCCCAGTTGCAACGCGTTTTGCAGGGCCGCGGCCTTGCCGGAATTGTCCGGGAATGGCATCAGCGCATTCGTAATGATGATCGGGAAACTGGCGCCGTTGACCAATCCCATCAGGCAAAACGGGATCAGTAATGTGGTCAGGGTCGGCGTGGTCAACGTCGCCACCAGGTACAACGCGACCATGCTCAGGCAAAACGCGAGGATCAGCCACGGCAGCATCAGTTGGCCGCTGATCCGTTGCAGCAAACTGCGGCAGCTGAAGCCGCCGATCAGGAATCCCAAGGTTGGAAGTGCGTAGCTCAGGCCAATGTCGCTGGGGCTGTAGCCCATGCCGCCGAGGATGAACGGTGAGGCGGTGAGCCAGGCGAAGAATGCGGCGGAGCAGGCAGCGTAGATCAGCACGTTGCCGCTGAAGGCCGATGTCTTGAGGAGTTGTCCGAAACTGATGCGGGAACGTTCGCCGCTGGCCGTCAGGCGTTTCGGCGTGGCTTTGAGCAACGCCGTGGGCACCAGCAATGCGACGCTGATGCCGAGCAGTACAGCGAAAATCGCCTGCCAGCCCCAGTGATTGAGCAGCATCGCCCCCAGCAGTGGCGCGAGTGCGGGCGACAGGGACATCAGCGGAATGATCCCGGCGAACAAGCGATTGGCCTGGTGTGGCGGGTAGCGGTCGATCACCAGTGCTTGCCAACTGACCGCCGCCGAGCACACGCCGACGGCCTGGATAAAGCGCAGCGCCCAGAGTTGCACTTCGGTTTCGACCCAGAACATGCCGAGGCAGCCCATTGCGAACAGGCTCAAGCCCATTAACAGCACTGGTTTGCGACCAATGCGGTCCGACAACGGTCCCCACAACAATTGCCCGACGGCAAACCCGGCGAGGAAGATGCTCAGGCTCGCGCCGACCGCGCCGGCCGACAAGTGCAAATCGCCGCCAAGGACGCCGAACGCCGGGAGATACATGTCCATACCCAGGTAGCCGAGCACGCTCAGCCCAATCAAATAACAGGTGAAACCAAACGAGTTTTTCATCAACGCCCTAACGGAATCTTCAAATCAAATAATTTGTTAGCAGCGTGCCATTATGGGTGGTGAGACTTTGCTGTGAAGCGATAATAATTGGACGGTCTTATCAATATTTTTGAAGGCAACTGAATGTGGTCTGAATATTCCCTCGATGTAGTCGATGCCGTGGCTCGGCACGGCAGTTTCAGCGCGGCGGCGCAGGAGCTGCACCGCGTGCCGTCGGCGGTCAGTTACACCGTGCGTCAACTGGAACAATGGCTAGCGGTGCCGCTGTTTGTGCGGCGGCATCGCGATGTCGAGCTGACACCGGCCGGCAAGCTGTTTATCGAGCAGGCTCGTGGGGTCATGAAAAACATGCTCGACACCCGGCGCCTGTGCCAGCAAGTGGCCAACGGCTGGAGCGGCCAGTTGAAAGTCGCGGTGGATGCCATCGTCAAACAGGAGCGCTGCCGGCAATTGGTGCTGGATTTTTATAAACAGTTTCCCGACGTTGAATTGCTGCTCGGCTACGAAGTATTTAACGGTGTGTGGGACGCCCTCGCCGATGAACGCACTGACATTGTGATCGGCGCCACCAGTGCCGTGCCGGTGGCCAGTCATTACAGTTTCCGCGACATGGGCCTGTTGAACTGGTTGTGCGTGGCCAGCGCCGGGCATCCGTTGGCGGCAATGGACGAACCACTGGACGACGATCAACTGCGGCCCTACCCCGCGCTGTGCATGAACGACACCTCGCGCCACCTGCCGAAACGCGATACCTGGTCGCTGGATAATCAGCGACGACTGGTGGTGCCGAATTGGGCCTCGGCCCTGGATTGTTTGCGTGAAGGTTTGTGCGTGGGCATGGCGCCGGCGCACCTGGTGATCCCGCTGATCAAGCAAGGCGAACTGGTCGCCCTGAACCTGCAACGCCCTTTCGCCGCCAGCCCGTCGTGCGTGGCGTGGAATCAAAACAAGCTTTCGCCCGCCATGACCTGGTTGCTGGATTATTTGGGCGATGCCGAGACGATGAATCAGGAGTGGCTGAATGGAGATCTGCCCTAGACGTAAAGCACCCTTTACATCGCGAAAAACTTCGGCGAGTATGTAAAGCACCTTTTACATCAGGACGATGAAATGAAACGTTACTACTACGAAATGGCCGCCTCACTCACCCTCTACATGATCATGCTGGCCGGCTCGCTGACGCTGCTACAGCATCTGGAAAACGCCAGCACGGCCTTGCGGGTTACCGTAACGTTGATGCCAATGCTGCCGGCGGCGTTAATGTGCTGGGCCATCGTGCGCAACCTTCGGCAGATGGATGAAATGCACTTGCGCATCCAGTTCGAAGCGCTTGGTTTTGCCTTTGCGGCGTCCGCGCTGCTGACCTTCAGTTACGGCTTTCTGGAGAATGTCGGTTTTCCACATCTCAACTGGACCTTTGTGTGGCCGGTGATGGGTTTGATGTGGATCATCGGGCTTCAGGTCGCCAGACGTCGTTATCAATGAAAAACAAACTGAAAGAACTTCGCGCCGAACGTAAGTGGTCGCAAGTTGATCTGGCGGCACTGTTGAATGTCTCGCGGCAAACAATCAACGCCATTGAAAATGGGCGCTATGACCCAAGCCTTCCGCTGGCGTTTCAAATTGCCCGGGCGTTTGAGTTGCCGATTGAAAGCATTTTTGACGATGAAGTTGATTGAGGCCGATCAATTCGCCGACACCAACTTCAACCCGATAACGCCGCCCAAGATCAGCGCGATACAAAGCACCCGCAACGGCGTGGTTGAATCCCCCAATATCGCCATCCCGAGAATCGCCGTGCCCGCCGCGCCGATGCCGGTCCACACCGCATAAGCCGTGCCCACCGGCAAGGAACGCAGCGCCACGGAAAGTATGTAGACGCTCGACACGCCGGTGGCGGCGGCGATAAGTCCTGGAGTCAATCGGGTGAAACCTTCCGAGCCTTTCATCGCAAATGCGAAGGCGATTTCGAGGATGCCGGCGAGACCTAGTAATAACCATGCCATGGTGACAACTCCTTTCGTTTAGCAAATGAGAAGTGAGCGAGCGCCGACGCGGCGCTCGCCTAAAGGGTTCAGGCTTTGTTGGCCGCCGCAGGGATCGAGCGGAACGTCACGCCGAAGCGGTTGAAGGCGTTCATCAAGCCGATGGCGTAAGTCAGGTCGGCCAGTTCCTTTTCGTTGAACTCGGCGGCGGTGGCTTGATAGTCCGCGTCCGGCACGCCGGTTTCGGCCACGTTCGTGACGGTTTCGGCCCAGGCGAGAGCGATGCGTTCGCGGGTGCTGAATACGGCACCGGCATCGCGCCAGACCGGCACCAAAACCAGTTTTTCCACACTGACGCCGAGCTTGATCAGGTCCCGCGAGTGCATGTCGATGCAGTAGGCGCAGCCGTTGATTTGCGAGACGCGCAGGTACACAAGGTCGATCAGTTCGTGGGGCAGACCGGTTTTTTGCAGGGTCACGTAGACGCCACCGAATGCCTTGTAACCGTCGGGCGAAGCGCTGGCGTAGTCGATGCGATTAGTCATGATGAATCCTCTGTTGGCTGATTTGAGGACTCCATCGTGGTGCTTCATGGACCAGCGGTGAAGGTCCATGATCTGCCTATTGTCATGGGCCATACTTATCCATTCATGGACCAGTCAGAAAGGCATTTCATGGATCTTTTGCCTGGGTCATAGGGTTCGTAGCATGGGTGCCTCTGTCGATCATCCGGAAGGTAAACACCATGAATATCCTGCATGTCAGTTGCAGCCCTCGCGGGCAAGCGTCCGAGAGCTATCGGCTGTCGCAAAAAGTGATCGGGCATTTATTGCAGCGCGATCCGAACGCCGAATTGATTAATCGAGTGGTAGGCGCCGGCGGGATCGCGCATGTGGATGAGAACTACGCGATCTCCCAACAATCGCTCGAAGACGTCTCTCAAGAGGGTTCTTTTATCCAGTCCGAAACGTTGATCAACGAACTGGAAAGCGCCGATGTGCTGGTCATCAGCACGCCGATGCACAACTTCACCGTGCCCTCGGCATTGAAGGTGTGGATTGATCACGTCGCTCGGGTGCGCCGGACGTTTAATGTCGGCGCGCAAGGCAAAACACCGATGCTGCGCGATCGTCCGGTGTTCGTGGCCATTGCTTCGGGCGGGAGATTTTCCGGGGAACGTGCGCGTCAGCCGGACTTTTTGACGCCGTATCTCAAAGCCGTGCTAAACATGATCGGCCTGCATGATCTAAATTTCTTCACAGTCGAAGGCACCGCCCTGGGCCCGGATGCTGTCGCTGAGGCCCGCGCCTCGACTGATCAGGCGCTGCACACGTATTTCCACCATCACGAGGCGCAATGACAAATCCCGGCAAGCCTTTTTCGCCCCTGGACCCGGCGTCCAAAGAACCGATCTACCGGCAAATCTACTGGCGGTTCCGTAGCGCGATTTCCGATGGCGCGCTCACGCCGGGCGAGCGGATTCCGGCGGCCCGGGCATTGGCGAAAGAACTCGGCCTGGCCCGTGGCACCATCGATACCGCGTATTCGCTGCTGACTGCCGAAGGCTACATTCAGGCGCGCGGTCAGGCCGGGACGGTGGTGGCGCCGGGGATCAATGTGCGGGCGCCCTCTTCTGCCGCCGAGCGAACGGTCGAAAACACTTCGATCCGGCACAAGGCGCCAATCCTGCCGTTTCAAATGGCCTTGCCGGCGCTGGATGCGTTTCCACGGAAAATCTGGGCGCAGATTGGCGCCCGTTGCGTTCGCGCCACGCAGGTAACGGACATGGCCAACCCGTCGGTGTACGGCCTGGAATCGTTGCGCATCGCGATTGCCACTTACCTGCAAGTCGCACGCGGTATTAACTGCGCGCCGTCCCAGGTGTTTATCACTTCGGGTTACCGCAACTCACTGACGCTGATCGCCCACACCTTGCTCAAACCCGGCAACCGCGTGTTGGTCGAAGACCCTGGCTACCTGCCGACCCGGCAATTGCTCACGCATCTGCAGATTGAAACGGTGCCGGTGCCGGTCGATCAGGACGGCATGCAGGTCGCGAAAGCGGTGAACAACGCGATGGACGCCCGTGCGGCAGTGGTCACGCCGGCGCATCAAAGTCCGCTGTGCGTGTCGCTGTCGTTGCCGCGCAGGTTGGAACTGCTGGAGTGGGCGAGCCGTGAGCAAGCCTGGATTGTCGAGGACGACTACGACGGCGAATACCGCTACGTCAGCCGCCCGTTGCCCGCGCTCAAGAGCCTGGATCGCGACGGTCGGGTGTTGTATGCCGGCACGTTCAGCAAGGTGCTGTTTCCCGGGATCCGCCTCTCGTATCTGGTGGTGCCGCCGGCGCAGGTCGAGCGCTTCGAGCACGTCGGTCAGACCTTCCTTGGCAACTGCCCGGAACTCACTCAGGCCATCGTCGCCACGTTTCTCACCGAGGGTCATTTCGCCCGGCATATCCAGCGCATGCGCAAACTCTACGGCGAACGCCGGGAGGCGACTGCGCGGGGGCTCAAGGCTGTTTTGGGCGAGCGGATTCGCATTGATGCGCAACCGGGTGGCATGCACTTGATCCTGCGGCTGACGGATCAACAATCTGATCGCGCGCTGGTCGAGCGCCTTCAGCAGGCAGGGATTTATGCCGAAGCGCTGAGCGATTTCAGCATTCGTGGCCAGACCGATTCGGCGCTGCTGCTCGGGTTCGCCAACATCGATTCCCAGGCCACCGCCGAACGCCTTGGCCAGCGCATTCTGGAATTGTTGTAACGGCTTCATGGCCTATTCGAACACTCGATTCTTGGCGCTTTTGCATCAGTCCAACTAGCCGCAGGATGAGGCGCTCAGCCCTCAAGCGGACACAATCGATGCCCACCCCACTTCGCAGCATTGCGGTTTTCTCCGGTTCCAACTTTGGCTTCAACCCCGCCTATACCGAAGGTGCTCGCGCCCTGGGCCGGGAAATCGGCAGGCGCGGTTTGCAACTGGTGTACGGCGGCACCGACCGGGGTTTGATGGGGATCGTCGCCGATGCCGTGCTGGCCGAAGGTGGCGAAGTGGTGGGCATCATCACCCGCTACCTGCACGACCTCGGTCATCTGCATGGCGGACTGACCCGGCATGAAATCACCCCGGACATGCGCAGCCGCAAGACCCGCATGAGCGAATGGGCGGACGCCTTCATTGCCTTGCCGGGCGGTTTGGGGACCTTTGAAGAATTGTTCGAAGTCGCGACATTGACCCAGCTCGGCGAGCACAACAAAGGCGTCGCCTGCCTGAACATCGGCGACTTCTTCAACCCGGTGCGCAGCCTGCTTGAGCATGCAGTGAAGGAAGGCTTCATGAAAACCGAACACAGCGACATGCTGATCTTCAACACCGAACCGGCGGCACTTATTGATGCGCTGGAGCAATGGCAAGCGCCCACCATCAACAAATGGATCGCCCCCGCACAGACCTAAAACCAACACAAATCCCCTGTGGGAGCGGGCTTGCTCGCGAATGCGGTGTGTCAGACACGTTTATGTCGACTGATACGACGCTTTCGCGAGCAAGCCCGCTCCCACAGGGGGAAATTTGCGTGACGGCGGAAGTTAGTGAGACATGCCCAACTGCTTCGTCAACGTCAGGTTGTCTTCAATGTGCCAGTTCGCCGCAATTTTGCCGTTTTCAATCTGGTAGATATCGGTGGCGATGAAGTCCACGGTTTGCCCGGTGCCTTTGGTGTCGCCAAAGGTCCCGGTGAAATGCCCGCGAAAATGCAGGTGCACCACGACCCGGTCGCCGGCGATGATCATTTGCTCGACCTCGCAACTCAGGTCCGGCACCGCACCACGAAACGCCCGGGATGCCAGCAACGGCCCTTCCGGCCCTTGTTTGCGACCTTCGGGCGGGGTCTTGTCGATGAAGTTGTTTGCCAGCGCCTCCCGGGCGAACGCTTCTTCGCCGGTGTTCCAGAAGGTGTCGTAACGGCGGGCGGCGGTTTCCATGAGTTTGAGTTGCGCGGCGCTCAGGCTCTTGTCGGTGATCAACACACCGGGTTTCACCAGCTCGGTGGCGGCGGCAGTACCGGAGACTGTCACGGCGAACAAAATACCGGCGATGAGGGACGCGGATGCGATTGAACGTGGCATCGTCAGACTTCCTTTAAATGATGTCGGGCAAGACTCAGATCGTCTCGGTTTCCCGAATGCTGAGTGGGCTGTTGAGGGTGTATTCGGCGATGGCGTCCTTGCGCATGAAGGCGACACCCGGATGGCGTTTGGCGTAGCGCAGAAACTCGTCCCAGACCCTCACCATCTGCGGCGTGCCGCTAATCCGGTCATGCGCACTGACCGACATCATGCGCCGCCGGCTGCCGGCCTCTTCGTAGAGCTGATCGAACTCCAGTTTTATCTGCTCCAGGAATTGCCCCGGCGAGTAGTTGCGACCCTCGATCAGCACGATGTCGTTGTTGCGCAGGGTGTACGGCACCACGACAAAATCCTTGCCGTTGACCTGTTCGATAAAGGGTTCGTCGCGGCTGACATCATCGATGTGATAGACGTAACCCAGCTCCTGCAACAGTGCCAACGTATTAGGGCCGCGCCGCAGCCAGTTGCAGTTGTAGCCCTTGACGGGTTGGCCGGTGACCTCGGTCAGCATGCTCGCGGCTTGCTGCAGGAAGGCGCGCTCCTCTTCCCGGCTCATGGCAAATTGCGAGCTCCAGTGCGGGCCGTGACCCGAGGCTTCATGGCCACGGGCAACGATCTCTTTGGCCAGCGCCGGGTTGCGTTTCACCGCATCGCCGATCATGTGGCTGGTGACTTTGACGCCGTGGCGATCCCACAGGTCGAGCAGCCTCGGAACGCCTTCGCGGTAGCCATAGGCAAACCAGGTATTGGTGGCCGGGTCCGAGGGCACGCTGTCGGGGAAATTCACGCGGGGAAACGGGCTGTCGGTGTCTTTGAGCGGCTGTCCACCGGCTTCGAACTGCATGGAAATCGAAACCACCAACCGCGTATCGCCCGGCCAGAAACCACCCTTGGATTTGCTCGAAGTCGGCGTTGCCGCGCCGGTGCTTTGCGCGGCGGAAGCGTTGGCCGGACTGAGCAACGCGCCAGCGGCCAGTACGGCAGCCCCTGCACCAGCCTGGGCCAGGAAGGTCCGGCGTTGCGGGTTTGGTGGGGTCGCAGATTCGGTGTTCGTGGGTTCCATGCTGTTGACCTCAAACATTAAGTGATGCGCCGAAGGGGAATGCCGCAACGTTAGTGCTTAAGGTTTATTTTGATAATCAGGCAAAAATCGAAAATCAATTTCGGAAATGCCGAAGAATGTTTTCAAGGGCCTTATGCATCCGGCCGATCCGTGATCGGCGCATGCTGCGTCATCAGTTCCGCGACCCAATCGATAAACACCCGTAGCTTGCGGCTGATATGCCGGTTCGGCGGAAACGCTACATAAATCGGCATCGGATCAAGCTGCCAGCCCTCAAACAAACGCACCAAATCACCGCTCGCTTCGTGGGCCTTGGACATGTAGTCGGGCATCCACAGCACGCCGAGCCCGGCCAGGCCCGCCGCGAGATAAGCGTTGCCGTCATCGACCGCCAGTACGTAGCGCCCCTTTATCTCCACGCTCTCACTGTCGCTACGCATGGCGTAGGGCAAGGCCCTGCCGGTGCGCGCCCAGAGGAAACCGACGATGCGATGCGCCGAATCCTCCAGCTCCCGTGGGTGCAATGGCGTGCCGACGCGCGCCAGATAGCTCGGCGCCGCAAACACGCCGAGTTGCAGATCGCCGACCCGCCGTGCCATCAGCGACTGATCGGTGAGTTCGCCGCCGCGCACCACGCAATCGACGTTCTCGCCGATGATATCGACCATGCGATCGCTGACGCCCATGTCGATCTGGATGTCGGGATAGCGCGCATGAAACTCAGGCAGCGCCGGCACCAGAATCATGCTCGCCAATGGACTCGGCACATCGACCCGCAAGCGTCCCCGAGGCTGCACCGACGCACCGGACAAACCGGTCTCGGCATCGTCCAGGTCCGCCAACAGCCGCACCACGCGCTCGTAAAACACCGCGCCGTCGGCGGTGACGTTGACCTTGCGCGTGGTGCGATTGAGCAGCTTGACCCGCAACCGCGCCTCCAGTTGCTGCACCAATTGCGTCACGCTGGTCTTGCTCATGTGCAACGTCTCGGCAGCCTTGGTGAAACTGCCTGCCTCCACGACTCGCGCAAAGGCCTGCATCGCATCAAAACGGTCCATATTCGCCCCGGATTGTTTGGGTTTTACAAACAGTGATAGCTACGGTTGCTCGTTTATCGGGCGGGTGCAAGTCCTTACAGTCACTTCATCGTTAATGACGGGTCACTGTTGACCTGCCGATGGAGGCACTTTATGACTCAGCGTGATGTGGTTTTTCCGCCTGGACGCCAGGCACTTTACGAGCGCAATCGCTATTCGCCAGCGATTAAATCCAATGGCTTTTTGTTTGTGTCGGGGCAGGTCGGCAGTACCGAGGACGGTTCGCCCGAGCCGGTTCTGGAGGATCAGGTACGCCTCGCCTTCAACAACTTGAACGCGATTTTGAAGGAGGCCGGTTGCACGTTTGATGACGTGATCGATGTCACCGTCTTCATCGTCAATCCCGAAGAGAAGTTCGAAACCATCTGGAAGATCGTGCCGGAGTTCTGGGGTAATGCGCCGCACCCGACACTGACTGGCGTCGGGGTGACGTGGCTTTATGGGTTTGATTTTGAGATCAAGGTGATTGCCAGGTTGCCGGAGGCTGCCTAGGGCTATCTGCTAAACCTGTGGCGAGGGAGCTTGCTCCCGTTCGGGTGGCGCAACCGAACGGAAACAAGATTGGCTAGATCCGATTACCCTTGGATAGGTTGCAAGGTTCGCAGAGTAACTGCAGGTTTCTGACGGTGTTACTGCCACCGAGCGAAAACGGAACGATATGGTCGAAACACAGCAGCTTGCGCACCCCACGCTCGACGCAAGCCCCGCCATCCCGTTGCCAAACCTCACGTTGCACCGCCCGGGAGATTGCCTCCCTGCGCGGGGCGACGGGTTTTGGTGCAGGCATACCGTTGATATCAACGGGGAAGCGCATACCTTCGCCACTGACCTCAATTGAGGTGGTCAACACGGGTGCAGCGCTCACCGAAGGCAAAGTGGCCTTGGCGGCAAAGGCCTTGATATATGACACAACGTCATTGAGTTCGGCGTCGGAACTCAATATCAACTTAAGCGCAGGCTGCCCTTTTTCCAAGCCTGCGGATGCATAAGTGCCGCTATGTCGTCCTGAATCACCGGCGTACTCCAAGGCAATTTCCGGAACAGGTTGATCGTCCGGGGGGTACGGTAACCAGACGAACGCGGCATCTTCGCGATTGGGCTGGTCAGTCTGGACGACTATTCCAAGCCCCGCAGCATTAAAGGAAGTGACTTTCAGTCGAACTCGGTCCGGATGCCCGAATTCCTGAGAGAACCGTTCTATGACCCGATCTTTGAGCACTCGACATTTCCCTTTGCCTTAAATTCGAGATTCGTTGCCACCTAGCCGGTAAGACGGATGACGTTTGCCCCAAGACTATATGAGCGACGAGAAATTTCGTAGACGCTTAATTGAGTCCAGATCTCAGATTCATAGTTTGGCGCCTAATAAAGCCCCCAAGACCCAAACCACTGTCGCGCGACGAACAGCGTCGTGCCGTTACCGAATGGCGACACCCGGTTGCGGATGGGGCCAACCCGGCCTATGGTCCAAGCGTGATTTGCCTGCAACGGGCGGGCGACATTTCGCCGCCAGTTGCTGCCCCCCACAGGAGGTGACGCTATGCCGAATAATTCCCGCCCCGCCGTTCTCGAACTGATCGGCAATACCCCGCTGGTGCGCGTCAGCCGCTTCGACACCGGCCCGTGCACGCTGTTTCTCAAACTCGAATCGCAGAACCCCGGCGGTTCGATCAAGGACCGCATCGGCCTGGCGATGATCGACGCCGCCGAGCGCGACGGACGCCTTAAACCCGGCGGCACCATCGTCGAAGCCACCGCCGGCAACACCGGCCTGGGACTGGCGCTGGTCGGCCGGGCCAAGGGGTATCGCGTGGTGCTGGTGGTGCCGGACAAGATGTCCACCGAGAAGGTCTTGCACTTGAAGGCCATGGGCGCCGAAGTGCACATCACCCGCTCCGATGTCGGCAAGGGCCATCCCGAGTACTACCAGGACGTGGCGGCGCGTTTGGCCAAGGAAATTCCCGACGCGTTCTTTGCCGATCAGTTCAACAACCCGGCCAATCCGCTGGCCCACGAATGCAGCACCGCACCGGAAATCTGGGCACAAACCCAGCATGATCTGGACGCCATCGTCGTCGGTGTTGGTTCTGCCGGCACCCTGACCGGGCTGACCCGTTTCTTCAAACGCGTACAACCCAACCTCGAAATGGTCCTGGCCGATCCGGTCGGCTCGGTGATGGCCGAATACAGCCGCAGCGGCACCCTCGGCAAGCCCGGTTCGTGGGCGGTGGAAGGCATCGGCGAGGATTTCATTCCATCGATCACCGACCTCTCCAGCGTGCGCCACGCCTACTCGATCGGCGATGAAGAAAGCTTCGACCATGCCCGCCAACTGCTTCGCGCCGAAGGCATTCTCGGCGGCTCATCGACTGGCACCTTGTTGGCTGCAGCGCTGCGTTATTGCCGCGAACAAACCGAGCCGAAACGCGTGGTCACGTTCGTCTGCGACACCGGCACCCGCTACCTGTCGAAGGTCTACAACGACCAATGGATGAACGACCAGGGCCTGTTGCAGTACAAACGCTACGGCGATCTGCGCGACCTGATTTCCCGGCGCTTCGAAGATGGCCGAGTGATCAGCGTCGGCCCGGACGACACGCTGCTCACCGCGTTCCAGCGCATGCGCCTGGCGGATGTGTCGCAACTGCCAGTGCTGGTGGACGGCAAGCAATTGGTCGGGGTGATCGACGAGTCGGATATTCTGTTCGGCATGCAAGAAGATGCCTCGCACTTTCGCTTGACCGTGGCCAGCGCAATGACCGACAAAGTGCAAACCCTGTCGCCCGGCGCCAGTCTGGCTGAACTGCAAGCCGAACTCGATCGCGGACTGGTGGCGATTATCGCCGACGCCTCAGGCTTCCACGGCCTGATTACCCGCGTCGACCTGCTCAATCACTTACGGAGATCCCTTACATGAGTCAGCACGATGAAACCGGTGCGCCGCGCGCCTTCGCCACTCGGGTGATCCACGCCGGGCAGGTGCCGGACCCGTCCACCGGGGCGCTGATGCCGCCGATCTACGCCAACTCCACCTACCTGCAATCGAGCCCCGGCGTGCACAAAGGCCTCGACTACGGCCGCTCGCACAACCCGACGCGTTTCGCCCTGGAGCGTTGCGTCGCCGACCTTGAAGGCGGCACCCAGGCCTTCGCCTTCGCCTCCGGGCTGGCAGCGATTTCCACCGTGCTTGAGCTGCTCGACGCCGGCTCGCACATCGTCTCCGGCAACGACCTGTACGGCGGCACCTTCCGCCTGTTCGACAAAGTACGCCAACGCAGCGCCGGGCATCGCTTCAGCTACGTTGACCTGACCGACCTGTCGGCTTTCGAAGCGTCGTTGCAGGACAACACGCGGATGGTCTGGGTCGAAACCCCAAGCAACCCGCTGCTGAGCCTCACCGACCTCAGCGCCATCGCCCGCCTCTGCCGTGACCGCGGGATCATCTGCGTGGCCGACAACACTTTCGCCAGCCCATGGATCCAGCGTCCGCTGGAACTCGGCTTCGACATCGTCGTGCACTCGACCACCAAATACCTCAACGGGCACTCAGACGTGATCGGCGGCATCGCCATCGTCGGGCAAAACCCGGAACTGGCCGAACGCCTGGGCTTCCTGCAAAACTCGGTCGGCGCGATCTCCGGCCCGTTCGACGCATTCCTCACCCTACGCGGCGTGAAAACCCTGGCCCTGCGCATGGAACGCCACTGCAGCAATGCGCTGGAACTGGCGCAATGGCTGGAGCGTCAGCCGCAAGTGTCACGCGTCTACTACCCGGGCCTGCCCTCGCACCCGCAGCACGAACTGGCACGCCGCCAAATGCGCGGGTTTGGCGGGATGATTTCGGTTGACCTGAACACCGACCTGGCGGGCGCCAAACTCTTCCTTGAAAGCGTGAAAATCTTTGCCCTGGCTGAAAGTCTGGGTGGCGTGGAAAGCTTGATCGAGCACCCGGCGATCATGACTCACGCGAGTATTCCGGCGGAAACCCGGGCGCAGTTGGGGATTGGCGATGGCTTGGTGAGATTGTCGGTCGGGGTTGAGGATGTGGAGGATTTGAGGGCGGATCTGGCGCAGGCGTTGGCGCGAATTTGAATTGAGGGCTGGACTGCAAACATTGCCAAGTCCAGCAATCGACCTGATGAGGCCAGCCGCTCGATAGAAGTCGCCATTCAATCCCGAGCAATTTGTCATTTGCCAAGGCTTAGGGCAGGGTCGAAACCACTGAGATCCCTGCCAAAGGAGTTACCCCATGTCAAAGCTCTATCCCAGTATCGATCCCGAGGGGCTGGTCGAGTACTCAGTGGTCTATACCGACCGTTCACTCAACCACATGTCGCAGTCGTTTCAGGACGTGATGAAGAACATTTCCAGGACCCTGAAACAGGTCTACAACGCCCAGGCTGTCGCGGTGGTCCCGGGCAGCGGCACATTCGGCATGGAAGCGGTCGCGCGACAGTTTGCCACCGATCAGCAATGCCTGGTGATACGCAACGGCTGGTTCAGTTATCGCTGGAGCCAGATCCTTGAGATGGGCAACATCCCAGCGGCCACCACGGTGCTGAAAGCCCGACCGGTCGACACGGGCCGCCAGGCTGCCTACGCCCCACCGCCTCTGGACGAAGTGCTGGCAGCCATTGCGGCGCAGAAGCCGCAGATTGTCTTCGCGCCCCACGTTGAAACCTCATCTGGGATTATCCTGCCCGACGAGTACCTGCGGGCCGTCGGCGACGCCGTGCATGCGGTGGGCGGCCTGTTCGTGCTGGACTGCATCGCCTCGGGCACGCTTTGGGTTGATATGCAGAAATGCGCGGTCGACCTGCTGATCAGCGCACCGCAGAAAGGCTGGAGCGCCTCCCCTTGCTGCGCCCTGGTGATGCTCAGTTCTTTGGCCCTCGAGCGCATCGAACAGACGCAAAGCAGCAGCTTCGCCTGCGACCTGAAAAAGTGGCTGCAGATCATGCAGGCCTACGAACAGGGCGGACATGCCTACCACGCGACCATGCCCAGCGATTCCCTCGCGCGATTTAACGAAGTGATGAAAGAGACGCAAGCCTACGGTTTCGAAAAGGTCCGCGGCGAACAACAGGCTCTGGGCGATCGGGTGCGCGCGATGTTGACCGGCAAAGGATTCAAAAGCGTGGCCGCAGCCGGCTTCCAGGCCCCAGGTGTCGTGGTGAGCTACACCGATGATGCCGACATCAAGAGCGGTAAGAAATTTGCCAACCACGGCCTACAGATCGCCGCCGGAGTTCCGTTGCAATGCGACGAGCCGGCCGACTTCCAGACCTTCCGCATCGGCCTGTTCGGACTCGAAAAGCTGCACAATATCGAGCGCACGGTCAGTACCCTCGAGCAGGCACTGGACGAGGTGATGGGTAATTAAGGCCGATTCGGGCCTGCCGCAGGTAGCGAGGTTGTGAATTTCAGGAAGGCATTCGGCGCTGGGCACTGCCGGCCCATGGCGCTGATCTTTGGCGAGTTTGACGCTGGTCGCCCGGACGTCATGTTAGAACCATAAGGGACAGCCCGTGGACGTGTGTTACTGACACGGGCGTCCTTTTGCGCTATCAGAAAAGGTTTCCAACGACACCTTTCACGGGGCGGAAGATTGGTGGCTGGATGACTTGGATCGACCCGAGGCTGACGTTTGCCGAGGTTTGCTTTCGGCCAATAGCTGCCTTTCAGGAAGAGCAACTAACGATCCATAACCGCACAGCCAGCTGTTACTCGGAAAATAAATCCCCCCCTTTTCTACAGCGATGGCTCCATCATTACCCGTCACATTGGATCTTTCTTTATCAAACTGCCGCTCTAGACTGGCTCCAACCCCTAGGCCAATCGGAAAGAAACCCATGTCCGTCCCCGACTTCGACTGCCAACCCGATCTGTGCGGAAGCTCCCTGAGGCTTAAACCTCTGGCAGACAGTGATTTTGAAGGTATGTTTCAGGCAGCGGCTGATCCAGGCATCTGGGGTAGCCATCCCGCCAAGGATCGGTATAAACGCGAAGTTTTCGAGGCGTACTTCGCCTCTCTACTCACCACGAAGAAGGCGCTCGCTGTCATTGATATTGCCTCGGGGGAAATCGTTGGCACATCAAGCTACTACACGCCGCCGGATCTACCGAACAGCATTGCCATCGGTTTTACATTTCTGGTGCGTGCGAAGTGGGGTGGCAATTCCAACCGCGAGCTTAAGCAGTTGATGCTGGAGCATGCATTCACGGCTTACGACATCGTCTATTTCCACATAGCGGCTACGAACATTCGTTCGCAAACGGCCACGATGAAGTTGGGTGCGGTGCACTTGTATGACGCCGAACTGAAAATATCCGCCGCGCCTGCCTTGGCGAAGTGTTATGGACTTACACACGCTCAATGGAAGACGTCGCAGGGGTGAAAGGGGCGGTCACTCATCTATGGATATTCCAACCCAAAACCAGCGTTGAGCAAACCCGGCTAGGCATGCTCCCGTCGCTATAGTCGACTCTATTGCCGACCGTACTTCCAGGAGCTTGCCCCAGTGTCTGACACGCCGATCAACGCCGCTTACACAAAGCGCTTCAACGCCGTACTCGCCTACATTGATGAGAATCTCGAAGGTGATCTGTCGGTGAAGACGTTGAGTCATGTGGCGAATTTTTCGACGTTTCACTTCCATCGCCAATTCACCGCGTTCGTCGGCGTGCCGGTTTCACGTTATGTGCAACTGATGCGGCTACGACGCGCCGCCCATCGCTTGGCCGCCGTTGCGGATCACTCGGTACTGGAGGCGGCACTCGGTGCCGGTTTCGACAGTCCCGAGGCATTTTGCAGGGCGTTCAAGCGAGCGGTCGGTATGACGCCGAGTGCGTTCAGGAAGGCACCGAACTGGCAGGTCTGGCATGCGGTGTTCGCCATCCCTCACTTTTCCAGGACTATCATCATGCAAGTACGAATCGTGGAATTCCCCGAAGTCCGGGTCGCAGCGCTTGAACATTGCGGCTCCCCCGGGCTCGTCAATGAGAGCGTGAGCAGGTTCATCGAGTGGCGCATGCAGAGCGGACAGTCGCCGGTGGCATCGAGTCGCAGCTTTGGCATTCCCTACGGCAACCCCGACACCACGCCAGCAGAAGCATTCCGCTTCGCCATTTGCGGCGAGATTCACGAGGCGGTGGAACCGAATGCGTTCGGCGTGCGCGAACTGGTCATTGCTGGCGGTCGTTGCGTCGTAGTGCGGCACGTGGGGTCGCCGGACCACATCGGCGAATCGATTTATCCGATTTACCGCGATTGGCTGCCTGCCAGTGGCGAAGAACTGCGTGATCAGCCACTGTTCTTCCATTACCTGAGCGTGTATCCGCAAACACCGCAGGATCAATGGCAAACGGATGTGTATGTTCCGTTGCAATAACGGGACGACCTGCTTTTTGATCTTGGCTGACGAGTGTCTGCTCAGGGGGATAGCTTTTTGTGACAGGCTGCAATCGGCCAGAAGTGGACGTTCAACATCCGTCTTTTCGCCTGTTCTGAATGCTATACACGGTGAGGCTTTCTATTAGCGCGGCCCATGGGATAGAGGATTACTTTGGATCGAATGCAGCCGCCGCAACCGCATCCGAATTCCGCTTGACCGCTAATCACGAGACATGGCATGTCATGTCTCCTGATTTCCGTTGAGTTGGCATTTAGTGTTTGGACACGACAGTTAGCGGGCGCTGTCGATGATTTGACCTCCGTCAGGCGTGAGGCTGTATCCCGTCAAGAACTGCGAGTCCCTGCTGGCGAGAAACAATACCACTGGCGCAATATCCTCTTCCGGTGATCCATAACGGCCAAGCGCGTTAGTAGGGGCAGGCGCATCGACTGCTGTTCCCCAAGTATCAGCAACCGGCATGACATTGTTGACAGTGATCTTGTCAGCGCCCCACTCCCTGGCCGCAGTGCGAGTCAAAGCACGTACTGCCTCCTTTGCCATGTTGTAAGGCGCATAGCCCTGCATGCCAATTACGCCGGCCAAGGAAGCGAAGTTAATAACCCGGCCCTCACCGCTAGCTTTAAGGTAGGGATAGCACGCCTGCATTGTTCGCAGATAAGCAATCGGGCCCATTTCTAAATTACGCTGCAACAACTCGGCCGATAGCTCAATCACCGATGAAAAAACCGCAGAGGGATCGAAAGCATTGTTAACCAAAATATCGATTCGTCCATAGGCAGCCATCACCTTGTCGACAGCGACAGGAAATTGATCGGGATCAGCGATATCGCAAACGATTCCGAGGGCGCCACCGCCAGCGGCCTGTATATCGGCAACCACCTGATCAACATTTTCAGCCGTGCGCGAAACGACCGCGACTTTCGCACCCTCCGCCGCCAAAAGTTTAGCGGTGGCTCGGCCGATACCACGGCCGGCGCCGGTGACAATAGCAACTTTTCCATTGAGTCGAGTCATAGTATTCCCCTCACTTAAAAGCATCATGAATGATCGCCATCGGCGCATAAGGCGATGGATTTTCGCGAACAAAGTTTTGTGTCACGAAGGAAGCAGCGAGGAGAATGATCCCAACGGCTGCCGGGATAGATCCTTTGGGTTTACGAACACCCAGGTGGGCTGACGCTGATAGCAACAGGTGATAAAACATTCCGGCATACGCCAGATCACTGATTGCCACATTGAAACGCCACAAAATCGCGATGGGCCCCAGTATCTTCACCACGATCATCAACGGCACGAGATGGGCGGCTGAATAGCCCAACTCCGCTTGTGCGTTGCGAACAAAGTCTCCTTTGGCGATGTACATCGAGGCAGAGGCGAAATAGAGCAGCGAAAGAAGCGCTGTGCTAACCCAGTAAATATAATTTCCGATCATGATGTTTTTCCTAAACAGGTGTTGTTACTTCGACTTGGGGCAAAGATGTCGTTTAATATGAAAGACCACAAGTAGGATGAAAAACTGGTGCTTAGTATGGAAAACCAGACTAATGATGACGGTCAGATCAATATGCATGAGGAAATGCGGCGCGCATTTTCGCTGCTTTCAGGCAAGTGGAAGCTGGAGATCATGTGGCTGCTAAACCAGCGAATCTACCGTTTTGGGGAACTGCGCAAAGCGATCAGCGGCATTACACAACACATGCTGACGGCGCAACTTCGAGAGCTTGAGAGCGATGGCTTGATCTCGCGAACGGTCTTCGCAGAAGTGCCCCCGCGTGTTGAATATGAAATGACAGCAAAAGCACGTGCACTCGGACCGACGATGGAGGCGCTCGCTAAATGGTGGAACGAATACGGCGGAAGCGTGCCGGTGAAGCCCGCCTCACGTGGCCGCAAAGCAAAAATAATCTAGTTGGATCAACGACTGATTTGAGTCGATCTGGGTGTAGCTTGAAAGGCAGCAATGGGTCGAACGGCCGGTCATGACTGACTGCTTTTGGCCGATTGCTGTCTGTCGCGACCGACCGATAGCGGCCAGGAGCGAAGCTTAAAGAGCCCCCATGCTAAAAAGGTGATGCCCACCCTACCCTATTCACACCCCATCATTTCAACGCAACACTTCCCAATGCCAAATGCCTTTCCACAATCGCCCTAACGCGATCTGCATCAACGCTCGTAACCGGGTTGTAGACGATCATCGAAAGATCCGGGCGGCCGTCCACCGCAAAGCCGGAGTATTCCAGTTCGATAACGCCATGGGTTGCATGCCGCAGGCGTTTGGTTCCTTCTCCGTGTAGACGAACGTCGTTATCACGCCACAATGCCGAGAAATCCGGGCTCAGGCTGCATAGTTCATCGGCGAGTTTGATCACTTCAGAGGCCGCTCCGGCGCGGGTAGCTTCGGCCCGAAAAGAGGCGACAATGAAACGCGCGACAGCTTGCCAGTCGTCTTGTCTGGCTCGAGCGCCGGGGTTGCAAAACATCAGGCGCAGGATGTTGCGCTGTTCCACTGGCAGCAGGCTGTAGTCAGTAAACACTGCCGCCGCAGCGCTGTTCCAGGCCAGCACATCCCAAGTGGCAGTTTTAATAAAAGCGGGGCTGAACTCGAGGGTATCCAGAATTCGTTGCAAGCGCGGCGTCACGCCCTCTGGCGCACAGTAGACAACTTCGGGGGGATGACCAAAGGCGAGCATGAACAAGTGCTCCCGCTCCGGCTCGGTCATCAACAGGCTTTGAGCAATTCGGTTCAACACCTGCACGGAGGGTGCGCCGCCGCGCCCTTGCTCCAGCCACGTGTACCAGGTCGCGCTGATGTTCGCCCGGTGCGCGACCTCCTCTCGACGCAATCCCGGAGTGCGTCGACGCGCGCCGGAATATCCAAAACTTGCGGGGTCCGCTGGAAAAGCACCAACCAGGCGCTCGTTACCATGCCACTGCCGAATCAAACATCACTTTTCGCCTCATTGCCGAAACAATCAGCGAAGGTCTGGGCCTGCCTAAAGTGGCGGTGCCAGCGGATGAAGCCATGGCGACTTTCGGTTGGCTATCGAGCTTTGTGGGTAAGGACATGTCGAGCATGAGTACGAAGACTCAAACGCGGTTGGGTTGGCAGCCAAGCGGGCCGGGGTTGATTGACGACCTCAGAAGCTATTTCATCCTATAGGCATCCACGTCCCCATTGCCGGCGAGCGGAGCCGGCAAGATCATGTCGTCCAGGCCCATCTGGCGTAGAAACTCTGCCTGCTTCTGGTAATACACCGCATCGATTGTTTCGGTGCCTTTATGCTGACCATCAACGGTCACGCGTAAAGGTCGCTGGCCGCGAGGCATTGCAAGCACCTCGGCGGCAGCCTGACCGAGCGCTGAAACATCCAGCGCACCGCCATTGGCCAGGTCAATCGCATCAAGCTTCTCGCCCAGACCGGCCATGCGTGCGGCCAGCTCACCGTATTGATGCTCAATGGCCTGGTAGGCCGGAGCCTGCGCATCGGCAAAATGTTCGGTTCCAGAGGTAAACGCGCCCGGCACCAGGATGACGCTTTCGATACCTGACGGCATTACCTCCATGGCCATGACTTCGGCCAGCGCATCACCCGCCACCTTGCTCGCAATGTAGGGGCCCAGAAAGGGTTCGTGCAGCCGAGGCCAGCGCCAAAGCAATCGCCTTGCCAATGCCCGAACCTGCACCCGTAATCAGAACCACCTGTTGTGCATTGAGTGTCATGTTGTGACTCCCGAATCAATGGCCGGTACGGATGATGACCTTTCCACACGCATGCCCGGTGGCCACTTTTTCCAGCGCGGCGCGGGTCTCGTCCAGGGCAAAGATCGAGTCGGTGATGACCTGCAACTGCCCCGCACTGAACTGCCGAACGGCTTCCTGGAGAAAAGGCGTGGCACTGGCGAAGAACACCGCCTGGCCGACATGTCCTTCGCGGGATTCGATGTCAAATTCCACCAGGGTCGCAATACGGCCGCTCATACCCAGCACTGACCAAGAGTTCTCCAGCGTGGAGCCGCCCAAGATGTCGAGCACCAGGTCGATGTCACTCAGCGTGGTGAAATCCTGGCTGCGGTAATCGATCACTTCGTCCGCGCCCAGGCTCTTCACCAGTTCAATATTGCGCGCGGAGGCCGTGGCGATGACGTGGGCGCCAGCCATATGAGCCAACTGCACCGCCATGCTGCCTACGCCACCCGCTCCCGCATGGATCAACACCCGCTCGCCGCGTTTCAACTGCCCGACCTCGAATAACGCCTGTCGCGCAGTACCGAACGCCGTAGGCAGCGCCGCGGCCTGCTCGAAGCTCATGGTGGAAGGGATCACGCAAAGGTCGGCGGCGGCGACTATCAATTGCTGGGCAAACGCACCACCAGCGCTGGGTGAGCTGCGGCCGAACACGCGATCACCTGGTTTCAGGTGCGTGACTTGATCACCGACGCTGCTGACGACGCCGCTGAAATCGGTGCCGGGAATGTACGGCAGTTCGACTGGAAACACCGGCTGCATATACCCGGCGATTATCTTCAAATCCAGCGGATTGACGCTCGCGGCCTCGACACGCACGACGGCCTCGTCTGCGCCTGGCTGCCTTGGGCCGGCGTTGTGGAAAGTGACGACCTCAGGGCCGCCAAATAAAGAGATGGATGCTGCTTTCATGATGAGCCTCTCGCGGTGGTTCAAGCTTGAGCAGGGAATTGACCGAGTTGCAGGAACAGGCCGAACCAGTCCTCCATGTGCCAAGTCGTAACGACACGCTCGCCGTCCAGTGTATGGAACTCATGCAGACGGAAGCTCACCTTCTTGCCAGTGGCGGCAATGCCAAACAATTCGCCCAGATGGGTGCCCGTTATTTCAGCGCGAACAGCGATCTGACCAGGGACTTGGATCATGTCGTGGATAACGATGTGCACATCCGGAAATGCCTCGCCGAAGCTGCGGATAATCGGCTTGATGCCCTCCGGGCCTGGACCTTGCCCAGGCGCCAATGGGATGTCGTCCCAGTCGGCGGACAGCACGCTGTCGACGAGGTCAGGATTCTTTTCGCTAAAGGCGCGATACAGAGTTTCAACTGCCTGGCGTTCGGTGTTGAGGCGGGCGGTAAGTTCGCTGGAAGTCATTGCATTGCTCTCGTCGTGGGGTATGACGAAAGTGTCAGTGATGGGCTAACATCTGTAAAACAAATGATCTGTATAGGTGTTTATTTGAATTATGGATTTTCATGGCATCGATTTGAATTTGCTGGCCGCGTTTAACGCCTTGATGACAGAGCGAAACGTAACTCGAGCAGCGACTCAAGTCGGCGTCAGCCAGCCCGCCATGAGTGCAGCGCTTTCCCGTTTGCGCAAACTGTTAGGTGACCCGCTGTTTTTACGCAGTGCTGAGGGTCTCCTGCCGACACCGCGCGCGCGTGATCTGGCCCAACCCATCGCACTGGCATTAAGGCAAATCGAAGACGCATTGGTGACGAAACCCCGTTTTGCACCCGCCGATACAGTGATCACGATGAACCTTGGCCTGTCGGATTACCCCGCGTTCGTGCTGCTGCCAAAGTTGTTGCAGGCGGTGGAAGAACACGCGCCGAACCTGTCGATCAATGTCCACGCCGTCAACGGCCGCGACCACGCGGTGGACTTGCTCGATGCCGGGGTTATCGACGCCGCCATTGGCGTATTACCGAGCCATCAGGATGGCCGCATTCTGACACGGCCGATTCTGCGCGACGCTTTCGTCACGCTCATCGCTCACGACCACCCAGCGGCCAGAGGCGGGATGGACATGGATACATACCTTGCGTTGCCCCATGTGCTGGTCTCTCCAGAAGGAGAGCGACACGGCCTGGTGGATCAGGCGTTGGCGCAACTGGGTAAACAACGCAAATTGGCACTGACGCTGCCGCATATGTTCGCGGTGCCAGCGGTCATCGCCGCTTCTCACATGACCGCCACTGTCCTGAAACGAATAGCCCTCAGCTCACCCAATGGACGGCAACTCGCCCTGTTCCCTCCACCAGTGGCGCTACCGGAGATTGTTTTTCATCTGATCTGGCACCGTCGTGTCAATGGGAGTACGGCTCAAGAATGGTTCAGGGAGATGATTGAAAAGGTCGCGTTGGAGCTGTGATGGATGGGCAGCATCCGCTGGCCGGCGAACCTTTTCTTGAAGCGTCTCGCTTGCAGGACGTGGACATGGTGGCTGGTTTTTTTATTAACCAGGACACGCATCCATCGCGCAAAAAAAACCCGGCGGATAAGGCCGGGCTTTCGTCGAGTACTGCGGTAGAACCATGCATTCAGGCGGCACGGCGTTCGAGCAGACGGTCAGAACCACTTTCGGCAACCTGGTTGCCTTGCAGATGATCCGAACCATCAGAGGCAACAGAATCGCTGAACAGTGGATCGGTTTCAGTCGAGGCAACGGCGTCGCTGAACAGCGGGTCAGTCTCAGTAGCGGCTACGGCGTCGCTGAACAATGGATCGGTTTCAGTAGCGGCTACGGCGTCGCTGAAAAGACGATCCGAAGCATCCGCAACAGCGCGTTTTTCCAGAAGACGATCAGCGCCACCTTCGGCAACACGATTCTGCATCAGGTGATCCGAGCCGCCTTCAGCGACCACAGGTTGAGTAGAAGTGGCAGCGAATGCATTCAGTGCGAAGATCGAGAACACGATGCCGAGGATGGTTTGGCGTTTCATGATGGTGTGCTCCGGGGTGTAGTGATTGGGAATGGAGCCGATCTTACGCCGCGGTATTAATAAGAGAACTTCATTGAATCAATGGTTGTTATTGATACGATTAATGAGCCCTGGTGTGCGCCTATTGGTCGAACTTGACCAGGTCCTTGAAGATCAACTGACCCCAGCTATTTCCGCGTGCCTGCACCAGCAGTCCACCTTCCGAAAGCCCGCCCAGTTTGATCGGCGAAAAACCGAGATTTTCCGCAAGCGCACCTATCTCCGCTGCGGCGCCGTCATCGTCGCTCGCCAGGAACACGACTCGCTTGCCACCTTTTACCGCCGGATCCTGGTCAAGAACGCCAGCAACCAAATGGTTGAAGCCCTTGACCAGTCTTGCACCTGTGAAGGCCTGCGCGATGAACTTGGAAGAAGGCAGTCCTCCCAGTTCCTCGGGAGGTACGCCGTAGGCATTGGTCACATCGATGATGGTCTTGCCTTTCCAGCTCGGCAGGGCCTTGGCGACATCCCGGTGCGACTCGAAACGGACAGCCAAAAAGATGATGTCCGCCGTGAGGGCTTGCGCCAGTGTTTTGGGAATGATCCCGGGGCCGATATCGGCCGCAGCGGAGGCAAAACTGTCCGGGTCGCGAGTGGTTGCAACGGATACTTCGATGCCGCTGCGGGCAAACGCTTTGGCAAGCGCCTGGCCAAGTTTGCCGAAGCCGATAATTGCGTAGCTCATATATTTTCCTCAGGTTTTGGCACGCCCAACGGGCTCCGAATATCGATGGAGTGACCGGCCGGGCGTAGGGATTCAGATTTGCGCCAGACCGCCGTCGACGGCGACCTCGCTGGCGGTCATGAAGCTGCTGTCCTGCGACGCGAGAAACGCGGCAGCCGCGCCGATCTCCGCCGGATCGGCCATGCGCTGGAGCGGGTTCATCGAAGCGAAGAGCTTCATGCCTTCCTCGCCTAACGCTGCCTTAGCGAGTTCGGTCGCCGTCGGGCCGGGTGACAGCACGTTGACCCGGATGCCGGTGCCCTTCAGGTCCTCGGCCCAGGTCCGCGCGAGGTTGCGCACTGCCGCTTTGCTTGCGCTGTAGACGCTGAATGCCGGGGCGCCCGTGGTGCCGGCGCTCGATCCGGTGAGGATGATCGAACCGCCCTGCCCCATCAGCGGCAGCGCCTGCTGGACCGTGAAGATCAAGCCTTTCACGTTGGTTTCGAAGGTTTCGTCAATGTGCTCGGCGGTGATCTTGCCGAGCGGAAGCTGGCTGCCCGCCCCGGCATTGGCGAAGACGATGTCGAGGGTTCCGCGCTCAGCCTTCACCGCCGCGTAGAGTCGGTCGAGGTCGGCCAGCTCAGACACCGAGCCCTTCACTGCGCGGGCATTCGCCCCGAGCTCGGCTATAGCGGCGTCGAGCGCTTCCTGGCGGCGGCCGAAGATGAAGACAAAGGCGCCCTCCTCGATGAAGCGTTTTGCTGCGGCGAGGCCGATGCCGGTTGCGCCGCCGGTGATCACGGCGGTCTTTCCATTCAGTCTGGTCATATCGTGCATCCTTCGTTGGAGTTGTTCCCAAGCAGGATTGCTTGCTTGAGACGAGGATGCAGCGCTGATAACCTAAGGACAAGTATGCACCTTTTGGTAAGTATCGAAATATGACGACGACTTCTGAAATCTGTGGCACCGGTTGTGGGCTCAACGCCACGCTGCGCATCATCTCGGGCAAGTGGAAACCGCTGGTCTTGTTTTTCCTGCGCGACGGCCCGAAACGCTACGGCGAGCTCAAACGTTTGATCCCGGGCGTCAGCGACAAAGTGCTGATCCAGCAATTGAAGGATCTGGAAGCCGATCGCGTGCTGGCGCGAAACGACTACAAGGAAGTGCCGCCACGCGTGGACTACACGCTGACCCCGCTCGGTCGCAGTCTGGCTGACGCGATCATGCCGCTGTGCGCCTGGGGCACCGAGAACGCCGCGCAAATGGCCAGCATCTTTGCCGAGCGCGACGCTCTGGCCTAGCGGGAGGCTGAAGTACCGCTGTGTCAGGCAACCCTGCGCAGGCGCGCGCCGTTTTTCCGCAGAGCGAACACCTGAGCCGCCACGCCCACAACAAGCGCCAGGGCGATAAAACCCAGCGCACCTTTTAGCAAGGGCGAATTCGGGTCGGTGACGATCGGGTGGCCATCAGGGACTCGACGCAACGTCTCCGAGACGGTCGGAACCATCAGCAAGAACGCCGTCAGGCTCAGAAGAATGGTTTCAAGGTACACCCCTGCCCGGCCCAGCCAGGCAACGAAGCCGACTCCGTAACCGGCGAGCAACAGCACGATCGTGACCGCGCCGATCACCGGGCTGATAGGTTGATGGGCCACCAGAAACACAGTCAAGCCGCCGATCAGCATCGAGATGAAATACGCAAGGCCGGCCCGCGACCTTGGCACGATTCGTCCGTGCTTGATGAACATGTAGGCGGCCAAGGGAATGGCTGGCAAGCTTCCAAGGGTGTGTAGCCAGCCAAGGGCAGAGATCCCGAACATTCGACTATTCCTTTTTTGATTGGATGATGCGCATCACGCAGCGCACGTTGTTGCGTTGTCGATTAACCGCGTGAAAGCGTTATGCTTCGGGGCTCAGACTATTGAAGGCGTGGCCGGACTGACATGACGGATCTACTCGAAGACTTGACCATTCGTCCAGAGATGCAGCTAGAGGGGCTGGCCACAGGCGATCTGCTCTCGCAGGTTTTGGCGCAGATTCGTCTGACCGGGGATCGCGTCTACTCCACCACGCAAGCCTTGGGTCAACGCCTGAAACTGGACGAAAAAAGCTCGCACATCTGCGTCCTGCAACAGGGACAGCTGCACATCGAAGGCGCTGACGGACAGGTCCAGACGATCGAACAGGGCGACATCCTGCTGCTGCCCCACGATCCGTCATCGTTGAACATCACCGTCTCCGAGGGACCTGCGTCGCTCGTCATCTGTCGCTTCTGGTTCGATGCCAGCAGCTTTCAGGCCATGCTGTTCGCCCTGCCGTGGCTGATCCATATCAAGCACGCCGAAGCTGCGGCGTGGTCGGAAGGTATCCTGCATTTCATGCTGATCGAGGCCAATGACACCCAGCCTGGAGGCGCGTTGATGATTTCGCGCCTGATTGACCTCACTGTCATTCGCATCCTGCGCACCTGGGTTCAGCACGGCATGGCCTCAGGCTGGCTAGGCGGCTTGTCCGACGAGCGCATCGCCCGAACCCTCAGAGTGATCCATGAAAAGCCCGGACAACAGTGGCGCATCGAGGCACTCGCCACGATCGCCGGCATGTCACGTTCAAGCTTCTGCGATCGGTTCAGCGCGCTGGTGGGACGCTCACCGCTGCGTTACCAGAATGAATGGCGACTGACCCTGGCAAAAACCATGCTGGCCAAGCACAACAGCCGCATCGGCGAGGTCGGGTTTGCGATTGGCTACGAGTCCGAGGCTTCTTTCAGCCGCGCCTACAAGGCGTATTTCGGACGCTCGCCACGGGACGACAACAGCCTGGGTGGGGTTGAAGAACAGGTTTGAATCAGACGCGGCGTCCTCACAACTGATCCACAGCCTCGAACACGCCTTTATCCTCCCCCAGGAACCCGCCGCTTTGATGCTGCCACAGCCGCGCATACACGCCGTTCTTCCCAAGCAATTCGGCGTGAGTGCCCTGTTCGATGATGCGTCCATCATCCATGACGATGAGCCGGTCCATGGCCGCAATCGTGGACAGCCGATGGGCGATGGCGATTACGGTTTTGCCCTGCATCATTTCGTCGAGGCTTTCCTGAATGGCCACTTCGACTTCCGAGTCCAGCGCGCTGGTAGCCTCGTCGAGCAGCAGGATCGGAGCGTTCTTGAGCATGACCCGGGCAATCGCGACCCGTTGGCGCTGGCCGCCCGACAACTTGATGCCGCGCTCACCCACCAGAGTGTCGTAGCCGGTGTGGCCTTGTCGGTCGCTCAGTTGGCTGATGAACCCATCAGCCTGGGCATTCGTCGCGGCGTTGCGGATCTGCGCGTCGGTCGCATCGGGACGGCCGTAGGCAATGTTGTCGCGAATCGAACGGTGTAGCAGCGAGGTATCCTGCGTGACCATGCCGATGGCGCCGCGCAGGCTATCTTGTGTCACGTGTGCGATGTTTTGGCCATCGATGCGAATCTCCCCGCTGTCGATGTCATAGAAGCGCAGCAGCAGGTTGATCAGCGTGGATTTGCCGGCGCCGGAGCGGCCCACCAGACCGATCTTTTCGCCCGGGCGAATGCTCAAACTCAGGCCATCGAGCACCTGCCGTTCGCCGTTGTAGTTGAAGCTGACGTTGTCGAAAGTGACCGCGCCGCCGGAGGTTGCCAGCACGCCCGCGTCCGGCGCATCCTGCACCTTGGCGCCCTGGGTCAGCGTCGCCATGCCATCCTGTACGGTGCCGATGCTCTCGAACAGCGACGTCATCTGCCACATGATCCAGTGCGACATGCCATTGATCCGCAACGCCATGGCAGTGATCGCCGCCACGGCACCCGCGCCGACCTCGCCTTGATGCCATAGCCACAGCGCATAACCACCAGCGGCCATGATCAACGCCACGACCAGTGCCTGATTGACGATCTCGAACAGGCTGACCAGGCGCATCTGGCGAAAGCCGGTTTGCTTGAAATCCTCCATCGCCGCACGCGCGAAGTGCGCTTCACGATTGGAGTGGGAGAACAGCTTCACCGTCGTGATATTCGTGTAGGCGTCCGAGATACGCCCGGTCATCATCGACCGCGCATTCGCCTGCTCCTGCCCGACTTTTCCCAGGCGGGGCACGAAGTACAACATGGCCACGCCGAACAACACGACCCAGGCAACAAAAGGCAGCATCAGTTTCAATGCGAAGCCGCCGGCCAGTGCGATGATCGCGATGAAATACACACCGATCCCGGGCAAGATCTCGATCAGGGTGAACAGCACGTCGCGCACGGCCAGCGCCGTCTGCATGACTTTGGTCGTGACCCGGCCGGAAAACTCATCGGAAAAAAACGAAAGGCTTTGCCGCAGCATCAGGCGATGGAAATCCCAGCGCAGCCGCAACGGCAGGTTAATCGCCAAGATCTGATGCTGCACCATCGTGCGCAACGCCACCAGCCCGACGCTGGCCACCATGACAATGCCCATGCCCCACAACACGCGACTTTCCTGCGCAGCCGCCTCACCGCCCGCCTGCCAGGTCGAGAGCAGGTCCACGACCTGCCCGAGGAAAGAAAACAGCCAGGCTTCGTAAATCGATACAGCCGCACTGAGCAGCGCCAGCGCCAGGATGTAACCGCGAGCGCCCCGGGTGCAGGCCCACAGGAAGCGAGCCAGACCGTTGGGTGGCGGTGGTACCTCGTCAGGAGGAAAAGGGTCGAGTCTTCGTTCAAACGCACGAAGCATGGTGTTCTCCAAAACGATCAAGTTGAGGAGATTCTGCCATTGATCGGTTGCGTTGAGGGTTTTGCGAGGTTGGGTCGATCGTGAGCAGCATGGATCAACTTCATCAAAACCCTAACGAACTCAAGGCTTCGAGGAAACGCAACATCGCTGGTTTTTCGGCTGGTTTTTCACCGATGCAACACACTTGCGGGTCGCTTAGAGAGCACCAGACTGTAACGGGGTCGCCTACCTGCAACCCGTATGAGGCTTTATTGAGAGTTTCAGTTGACCAGGCGTCAACAGTCTCATTGAGAGACGTTTGAAAGCGCTTCCCATTGACGCTATAGCTGAAGCTCATGAACCGCGCCCCGATCCACGGTGCGTCACTCCCGACAAAGGTTACGTAACCTTGTACAACTTGCCCCACAGGTCCGTGCACAGCGCTCATAAATCATTTCCTGAGGGATGAAACCTTCAGGAATCATAGCAAGGGTTTAAGAAAGCGGTTTTATGCACTCTGGGCTGGAAGCGGTCGGTCGTACTCACCTGTTCTCGACATTTAGCTGCCATCCGCAAACGCTTAGAGATGAATTGAATCGCCTATCAGGCGCTGACCTGGTCGAATAGCCTTTGCAGAAAAACATCGCCCGCGACACAGTCTGAAAGCAAGTAATGCCCAGACCAATTGTCCCAGCCAGCCGATAGGGTGAACTCAGCACACTGGAAATCTTGGTGGATTTGTTCACTCATGCCCATGACGGGTGAACCCACCCGTTTGAACCCCCGAAGCTTGACCAGCTCTTCTGCTATCGATAGCCAACCAGCGTCTGACAACTCGTTGAAATCAAGTGCCAGATGACCATTAGCGGCCTTATGGAGAGTTGGGGTCATTCGTTTCCGTCCAAGGTGTGGCGCGAAGGGGATGCGCAAGCGGGGGTTGAAAACGGACCCAGGATACACATCAGTTCTCGCTTGCGGCATAAGCTACTGTTTCGCCAATAGAGTGCCCATGGGCCCCTTCTCGCCGTTCCCGGTCGGTTACGAAAGGCAGCAATCGACCCATAGCAGGCTCTCATAGGTACAACGATGCGGCCCTTCTCGCACGGAGAAATTGCCAATCGCAAAGTGTCGTGCAAAAGCATCACTTCTGATTGGACAAAATCTCAAACCAATACTAGCCTTGCGCCATGTCACATGAACCTTAGAGTATCAGGCAGATTTTAAGCTGCGAAAATTTAGTTTCTACGCGCGAGCAATTACAATTCTATACATAAGGCCATATTGAGATGATCAAGCAATTAATAATTATGGCAATCGGAGCGTCCTTGTCGGCTTGCCAACTACCAAATAGGACTGATGTGGTTCCGGATCTACCCTCAAACTTCAGTGCGAGAACAATAATAGAGTCTAATAATGGTCTGTTGTCAGAGGGGCTAAATAAAGTCCCAGGTTCCATATGTTTAGCGGACGAGGAAACCGGACTATGCAAAACTGAAAATCTGTTACCAAACCAATGCTTGGCCAAGGGTACCGCCGTACAAGTAAAAGCAGTAACTGACCCGTCACCAGCATACCATTCAATAATAACCAAAAACTACAACCTTAGCTTTACGACTCCTTTCATATCGGCCCCATCAAGTGCCGATTATATTGATGAGGTTAAAGCATCTATATCGGCTACTGCCTCTATTAGCACCGCCGGAACGGACGACGGAAACGGCTTTCCTGGAATAGACGGCATCAAGGCTTGTATTTTAAAAAATTTCGGCCCTGGAAATTATAAAAAAGTCATTTGGATTCAGTCTGCAAATATCATTTCTGTAACCACCTCAAGATACTCAAAAGTATCAAATGGCTCTGATGTTAAAGGTACTGGTTTCGGTTTCAATGGCTCAACCTACAACAGTAGTTCGGTAGGTGCGCAGACGATATGGATTGGGATTTTCGGCAACTCAATTTACAATGTCGGCGTAGTAAATAAGTCTGTGCTTGATAGCTCGAAAACATCTATAATCAGTTCCGACGATAAAACCACCATCATTGAAACTCCCTCGGCCCCTACTGCACCGCCACCTCCTGCCACTGTACCTATTCTAACTCCCGCAGTCGAGTCCACTCCATCCTAAAGATAGACGGCACAGAGAATAGTATAGTCTTCGATGAAGAACACTATATCGCCGGCAAGTCGAACAGTTTGTGAGATTTTTTATAAAGTATCCCGTCGGGCTTGTTCCAACGGGTTTTTATTTTAAGTTCAAACGATGATTAGTTGCTGGACTAACGGTTGTGAATGTCTGCACTTTGCCAATTCTGTTGAAAAAGTTGGCTTCAAATTCCACGCCAGAAAAGTACGCGCCTGAGATTGAACTCTGAATTTTTGGCAAAAGGTTCAGGACTCGGATTTAACATAGCGGCGTGCAACAGAGGTGTTTTCATCCATCAATATTCGAGTGTTTTGGAAAGCCGATTTTTTCAACACAATCGGCCGACTGCTGCCTCTCACGAAGGTCTGCAATCGACCCATTGCTGCCGGTGGCGACAGGCCTCATCGACCCATAGCGGGCAACGAAACGAAGACCTCGCCGTCAGCTAATCTATTTCAACTATAACGACACTGAAAGCGATTCAAGGGAATGAAAATGGGATTTAGGGATGATCTAGTCTGTTCAATGGTTTTGATCACTCTTGTTCTCGTTTACGCATCCAGTGCTGGCAGCACGCTTCACTTAGGCTTCTGGTATCTCATTGGAGTGCCAGTGGTAATGTTGCTTCCAGGCTTGATTCTACGTTCTCGGCCCCTGTTTCTAACTGGAACAACAGCCGCAGCGGTTGTCACTCTTCTGGTCTACATGGCGATCGTATCCAGCTCGGGTCGTGATGGCGGTCTCGTTGGGTTGGGTCATTTATTTTCTGTCCCGGGGATGGTCGTCGGCACAAGTGTTTCGGCTTGGTTGTTGAGGTTCCGTGTAAATACGAGCTTGCCATGGATTGTCGCGGGCTTTGCGTTTCTGGGAGCCGGCTTCGGTTTCATGATTGCCCAAGTTATCGTGTGCACCACCGCTATGTACTGCGGCGCACTATCGATGGGTGTTTGGAATTAACTGAACGAGCGTCCGCTTCTGGCCGAAATCCCCCCTCCGCCCCACACAACAATCAACAAATCCCACCCCACATCACTATCTAACACCCTGCTGATACTCACGAGGCGTACACCCAAACTCGCGACGGAACACCGTGTGCAGATACTGTGCAGATTTGAAACCACAATCGCGGGCAACGTCCGCAATCGCTGTCTCGGTATTTTCCAACCCGCTGGTAGCCGCCGCCAATTTGAAACGCAGAATCTCGTCATGCACGCTGCAGCCTCGCTCAGTGCGAAAGTGCGACTCCAGCGATGAGCGCGAGACGCCGACATACGCCGCCACTTGCGCGGTCTTGATGCCCTGGCAGGCATATTGGCGGATAAACAGCAGCGCTTGCATGACGTAGGGGTTGCCCAACGGTTGGTGCAAACTCGACACCTGCACGTTGATCGCATCCGGCGGGATCAGGATGTGCGTGCCGGTGGACGGCATGCCGTGCAGCATCTGGTGGAGTAGTTGCGCGGCGGTGCGGCCCATGGTTTCGGTGCCCTGGATGACCGAGCTCAGGGGGACTCGAGTCAGGCTGCGTGTCAGGGGGTCGTTGTCGATGCCGATCAACGCCACTTGCTCCGGCACGGCGATTCCGGCGGTCAGGCAGGCTTGCAGCAACTGGCGGGCGCGGGCGTCGCTGACGGCGATGATGCCGATGGGCTTGGGCAGGCTTTGCAGCCAGGCGATCAGTTGTTCGACGGCGCTGTCCCAGAGCGGTGCGCTGGTGCCCATGCCGCGATAGACCTCGGCGTGCAAGCCGTCACGTTGCATCAGTCGTCGAAAGGCTTTTTCCCGTTCCTGAGCCCAACGATTGGCCTGCGCTTCAGGCAGGCTGAAGCAGGCAAAACGCTGCAGCCCGGCCTCGATCAAGTGCGCGTAAGCCAGGGTGATCAGTGCGTTATTGTCGGTGGCGACGTACGGAATCCCTTTCGGATACGCGCGCTCATCCTGATAGGAACCCCCCACCGCCACCACCGGCAACTTGATGTCGGCCAGCGCCTCGCCAATCAGCGGATCGTCGAAGTCGGCAATGATCCCGTCACCTTGCCAGCGCTCGATCCCTTTCAACCGGCAGAGAAAATCCTCTTCCAGGAACAGGTCCCAGGACGCGCGGGTGCTGCTCAGGTAGTTGCCGATGCCGCTGATGATGCCCCGGTCATAGATCTTGCTCCCGTTGAACAACAGTGCGATGCGGTGAACAGGCGGTACTGTTTTCATTGTTTTCAGGCTTGTTCCGGGGCCCCTTCTCACGGAGGCGGTTTGCACAGACTAGGCGCGCCGGCGGCGAATCTCAATACGCAAAATCGCACCCTGTGTTGGTGATTTTCATAATCAGCAGGCATGGGGCCGTTGCTAGTATCGAGACACCGCCAAGAACAACAAGGACATTGCCAATGCTGTACTTCCCCGATGTCGACAAGATTCGCTACGAAGGCCCTGCCAGCGATTCTCCCCTCGCCTTCCGTCACTACGACGCTGACAAAATCATCCTCGGCAAACCCATGCGCGAACACCTGCGCATGGCCGCCTGTTACTGGCACACCTTCGTCTGGCCGGGTTCCGACGTGTTCGGTGCAGGTACTTTCAAGCGCCCATGGCAGCACGCCGGCGACCCGATGGAACTGGCCATCGGCAAAGCGGAAGCCGCGTTCGAGTTCTTCTCCAAACTGGGTATCGACTATTACTGCTTCCACGACACGGATGTCGCCCCGGAAGGCAACTCACTGAAGGAGTATCGCAACCACTTCGCGCAGATGATTGATCACCTGGAGCGACACCAGGAAGAAAGCGGGATCAAGCTGCTGTGGGGCACCGCCAACTGCTTCAGCAATCCGCGCTTTGCCGCCGGCGCCGCCAGCAACCCGGACCCCGAAGTGTTTGCCTTCGCTGCTGCCCAGGTGTTCAGTGCCATGAACGCGACCCAACGCCTGAAAGGCTCCAACTACGTGTTGTGGGGCGGTCGCGAAGGCTACGAAACCCTGCTCAATACCGACTTGAAACGTGAACGCGAACAACTGGGCCGCTTCATGCGCATGGTGGTCGAGCACAAGCACAAGATCGGTTTCAAAGGCGACCTGCTGATCGAACCCAAGCCGCAAGAGCCGACCAAGCACCAATACGATTACGACAGCGCCACCGTGTTTGGCTTCCTCCAGCAGTTCGGCCTGGAAAAGGAAATCAAGGTCAACATCGAAGCCAACCACGCGACCCTGGCCGGTCATAGCTTCCATCACGAGATTGCGACGGCCATCTCGCTGGGGATTTTCGGCAGCATCGACGCCAACCGTGGTGATCCGCAAAACGGCTGGGACACCGATCAATTCCCCAACAGCGTCGAAGAAATGACCCTGGCCACCTATGAAATTCTCAAGGCCGGCGGGTTCAAGAATGGCGGGTACAACTTCGACTCCAAGGTGCGCCGCCAGAGCCTCGATGAGATCGATCTGTTCCATGGTCACGTCGGCGCAATGGACGTCCTCGCCCTGTCCCTGGAGCGGGCTGCCGCCATGGTTCAGAACGATCAGCTTCAGCAGCTCAAGGATCAACGCTACGCCGGCTGGCAGCAGCCGTTCGGGCAGGCCGTGCTGACAGGTGAGTTCAATCTCCAGTCATTGGCCGAACATGCCTTCGCCAACGAACTGAATCCGCAAGCCGTCAGTGGCAGGCAGGAAATGCTCGAAAACGTCGTCAACCGGTTCATCTATCGCTAATCGCCAACGGAGTCTGCGGGCGCAACAACGCTGTGACATTCGCACGACAAATCTGTGTCCGCTGCGTCTGCCGATTCTCTACAGTTCTACCAGCCCGAGACTCATCGTCAGGCAGTGTCTTTCAAACAAAAATAAAAGGACGCACCACCATGAAGAATGTAAAACGCGCGCTATTGGCCAGCGCCCTGGCGCTGCTGTCGCTGCCAGTAATGGCCGATGCTGCCCACCCGAAAATCGGCTTCTCCATTGATGATCTGCGGCTGGAACGCTGGTCGCGTGACCGCGATTACTTCGTTGCGGCGGCGGAGAAAATGGACGCCAAGGTCTTCGTACAGTCGGCCGATGCCAACGAGCAAAAGCAGATCTCGCAAATCGAAAACCTCATTTCTCGTGGCGTCGATGTGATCGTCATCGTGCCGTTCAACGCCACGGTGCTGACCAACGCAGTGGCCGAAGCGAAGAAAGCCGGGATCAAGGTCGTGTCCTATGACCGCCTGATTCTCAACGCGGATATCGACGCCTACATTTCCTTCGATAACGAAAAGGTCGGCGAGATGCAGGCCAGTGGCGTGCTGCACGCGGCGCCCAAGGGCAATTACTTTCTGCTCGGCGGTGCGCCCACCGACAACAACGCAAAAGTCCTGCGCGAAGGTCAGATGAAAGTGCTGCAACCAGCCATCGACAAGGGCGATATCAAGATCGTCGGCCAACAATGGGTGAAGGAATGGAACCCTACCGAAGCGCTGAGCATTGTTGAAAACGCCCTGACCCGCAACGACAACAAAATCGACGGCATCGTCGCCTCCAACGACGCCACCGCAGGCGGCGCCATCCAGGCACTGGCGGCTCAGCAACTGGCCGGCAAGGTGCCGATTTCCGGGCAGGACGCAGACCTCGCAGCGGTCAAGCGAGTGATCGCCGGCACGCAAACCATGACCGTGTACAAGCCGCTGAAACTCATCGCCTCCGAAGCCGCCAAGCTCTCGGTACAACTGGCGCGTAACGAGAAACCCGCCTACAGCTCGCAGTACGACAACGGCAACAAAAAAGTCGACACCATCCTGCTGACCCCGACTCCGCTAACCAAGGACAACATCGACCTGCTGGAACAGGACGGGTTCTACACCAAGGCGCAGATTGCCGGGCAGTGACCAAGGCATCAATCCCTGGTTATGCGTAACCCCTTGTGGAAGCGAGCCTGCTCGCGAAGACGGTGGTTCAGCCTGCATCGCGATTGAATGTGCTGACGCCTTCGCGAGCAGGCTCGCTCCCACAAAGATTAGTGCCATGTGAGTCTTTGTTATACGAGCCCTCTCCATGTCCGACTATCTGCTGCAAATGAACGGTATCGTCAAAACCTTCGGCGGTGTCAAAGCGCTCAATGGCATCGACATCAAGGTCAGGCCGGGTGAGTGCGTCGGGCTGTGCGGCGAGAATGGCGCCGGCAAGTCCACGCTGATGAAGATCCTCTCTGCGGTCTACCCCTATGGCACCTGGGACGGTGAAATCCTCTGGGAAGGTCAACCGCTCAAGGCGCAATCGATCAGCGAAACGGAAGCCGCCGGTATCGTCATCATTCACCAGGAACTGACGCTGGTTCCCGACCTGTCGGTGGCCGAAAACATTTTCATGGGCCATGAACTGACGCTGCCCGGCGGGCGGATGAATTACCCGGCGATGATTCACCGCGCCGAAGCCCTGATGCGTGAATTGAAAGTGCCGGACATGAACGTATCGCTGCCGGTGTCGCAGTACGGCGGCGGCTATCAGCAACTGGTGGAAATCGCCAAGGCCCTGAACAAGCACGCGCGCCTGTTGATCCTCGACGAGCCTTCGTCGGCCCTGACCCGCTCGGAAATCGAGGTGCTGCTGGACATCATCCGCGACCTCAAAGCCAAGGGTGTCGCCTGTGTCTACATCTCCCACAAGCTCGATGAAGTGGCCGCCGTGTGCGACACCATTTCGGTGATCCGCGACGGCAAACACATCGCCACGACCGCCATGGCGGACATGGATATCCCACAGATCATCACCCAGATGGTCGGACGGGAAATGAGCAACCTCTACCCCACCGAGCCGCACGACATTGGCGAGGTGATTTTCGAGGCGCGTCACATCACCTGCTACGACGTCGACAACCCCCGGCGCAAACGGGTCGACGATATTTCGTTCAGCCTCAAGCGCGGGGAAATCCTCGGCATCGCCGGGCTGGTCGGTGCAGGTCGCACGGAACTGGTGACAGCGCTGTTCGGCGCCTACCCCGGCCGCCACGAAGGCGAAGTCTGGCTGGACGGCCAACTCATCGACACCCGCACGCCGCTCAAATCAATCCGTGCCGGCCTGTGCCTGGTGCCGGAGGACCGCAAGCGTCAGGGCATCATTCCAGACCTGGGCGTCGGCCAGAACATTACCCTGGCCGTGCTCGACAGTTACTCGAAACTGACCCGCATCGATGCCGAAGCCGAACTGGGCAGCATCGGTCGGGAAATTTCGCGTCTGCACCTCAAGACCGCGAGTCCGTTCCTGCCAATCACCAGTCTGTCCGGTGGCAATCAACAAAAAGCCGTCTTGGCGAAGATGCTGCTGACCAAACCCCGGGTGCTGATTCTCGATGAGCCCACCCGAGGCGTGGATGTCGGCGCCAAGTACGAGATCTACAAGCTCATGGGGGCGCTAGCGGCCGAAGGCGTGTCGATCATCATGGTGTCATCGGAGCTGGCCGAAGTGCTCGGCGTTTCCGACCGCGTACTGGTGATCGGCGAAGGCCAGTTGCGTGGCGACTTCATCAACCACGGACTCACCCAGGAACAGCTGCTCGCCGCCGCACTCAGCCAGCCTGATGGCCATAACAATAATGATCGGAAATCCGCGTAAATGAATCAGGTCAAACAACTCTTCACCCGCTACAAGATGCTCGCGCTGGTGTTTGCCGTGGCGTTTATCTGGCTGTTCTTCAGCTGGCAGACCGAGGGCGGATTCCTCACACCGCGCAACCTCTCCAACCTGCTGCGCCAGATGTCCATTACCGGGATTCTTGCCTGCGGCATGGTGCTGGTCATCATCAGCGGCGAGATCGATTTGTCGGTCGGCTCATTGCTGGGCCTGCTCGGTGGCCTCGCGGCTATTCTCGACGTTGTCTACCACATACCGCTGCTGGCGAACCTGAGCCTTGTCGCCCTGTGCGGACTGCTGATCGGCCTCGCCAACGGCTACATGGCCGCCTACCTGCGCATTCCGTCGTTCATCGTCGGGCTGGGAGGCATGCTGGCTTTCCGCGGTATTTTGCTGGGGATTACCGGCGGCACGACCATCGCCCCGGTATCGCCGGAGCTCGTCTACATCGGCCAGGGTTATTTGCCCCACACGATCGGCACGGGCCTGGGCGTTCTGCTGTTCGCACTGACGTTGTTCCTGACCTGGAAACAACGGCGCAATCGCGCCCTTCACGGCTTGGCGGCACATTCACTGGTGCGTGACGTTGTACGCGTGCTGTTGATCGGCGCGGTGCTGGCCGGCTTCGTCCAGACCCTCAACAGCTATGACGGCATTCCCGTACCAGTCCTGCTTCTGCTGGTTCTACTGGGCGGGTTCAGCTACGTGACCAGCCAGACCGTCTTCGGCCGACGCGTGTATTCCGTGGGCAGCAACATGGAAGCGACGCGTCTGTCCGGCATCAACGTGCAGGCCGTGAAGCTGTGGATTTTCGGGATCATGGGCGTGATGTGCGCCCTCGCCGGCGTGGTCAACACCGCACGCCTGGCCGCCGGTTCGCCCTCGGCCGGCAGCATGGGCGAACTCGACGCCATCGCCGCCTGCTTCATCGGCGGCACCTCCATGCGCGGCGGTTCCGGAACCGTCTACGGCGCCCTCCTCGGCGCACTGGTCATCACCAGCCTGGACAACGGCATGTCCATGCTCGACGTCGACAGTTACTGGCAGATGATCGTCAAGGGCAGCATTCTGGTGTTGGCCGTGTGGGTCGATGTGAGCACTCGGACCGGGAGGCGTTGATGCGCTGAGGATGAAGTTGTCCGCGGCAGTTTGCTTCTGGTCAGACTTTAATTGCCCATGCAAAACCTGCACAATCGCCGGCTTTTTCTGTGACAGGACGTCCCCATGCAACGGATTGTAATTCTGGGCAATGCCGGTAGCGGCAAATCTACCCTCGCCCGCGCCTTGGGCAAGCGCCTCGACCTTCCCGTTGTGCACCTGGACACCCTGTTCTGGGAGCCCGGCTGGGTCGAGCCCGATGCCGAGCAATTTCGCTTACGCGTCAGCGAAGCGATCGCCACGGATGCCTGGATTTGTGAGGGCAACTACGCCCGGCGCACATTCGACCTCCGCCTGCCCCGTGCCGACCTGATCATTTGGCTCGATACGCCACGGCTCACCTGTTTCACCCGGGTGATCATCCGCAGCATCATGAACCGCCCTCGCTCAGACCTTCCAGCAGGCTGCACAGAAAAGCTCGACCGAGCGTTCCTGACCTTCCTGAACTTCGTCTGGACTTTCGATCGCGGCTACCGCCCAGGTATCGACGCGGTGCGCCAAACCATTGGCCCGCAAATTCCTACGGTGCACTTGCGGGGCAGGCGTCAGATTGATGCATTTCTAGGTAGCTTGCCTGCGGTGCCTGAGGCCTGCTTTGAATAGATGACCCATCTCGGCCGGGCGCTCATTTGGCGGCCTCAGCCCATCGGGCCAGAAAATACGTGACAACCTTATTCAGGACGAGACAGGCTGATAAAAAAAGGGAGGGCATCCATTGCCCCCCCTCCTCTATGCACGCTCCCTGCAGCCATACCGATCAGAACCTCAACTAGCCAAAATGAAGTCCGAAGCAGTAACTGTCGTTGCGTCGGCCACCCCTATCAGGCGGATGGACTCAGCACCTGCGGAGCTGATCAAGGTATCCGCACCGAGATCGGTGATGATGACGGTGGCGGCAAAGGTCGCAGCTGTGACGCCGAACGAGGAAATATCGAGAAGGTCCTGGCCTCCCGCCGCGTTGGCATCGAAGTTGAAGATCTGATCGGCCCCGAAGCCCGCTGCGAACAGGAAGATATCGTTGCCATCGCCGGCATCCATGAGGTCGTTGCCGGCACCACCTGTGACCGTATCGCTGCCAGCACCGCCATCGATCAAGTCATTGCCGATGCCCCCCAACAAGGTGTCGTTACCGATACCGCCGAGCAACGTGTCGTTGCCATCGCCACCCTGGAGCAGATCGTTGCCGGTACCGCCATCCAGGCGGTCGTCACCCAGCCCGCCGAGCAGCGTGTCGTTGCCGAGGTCACCATTGAGCGTGTCGTTACCGCCGTTGCCGGTGAGGATGTCGTCGCCGCTGCCACCATTGAGGGTGTCATTACCTGCCCCGGCGGTGATGACGTTGTCCGACACGTTGCCGTTGCCGACGAAGTTGCCGACGCCGGTGTAGGTCAGGATTTCGACGTTGGCGCTGAGTGTGTAGCTGGCCTGCGACGCCTGCACGGTATCCGTCCCGCCACCGGCCACTTCTACTACCGCGTCCGCGGTTGCATCGACGATGTAGGTGTCGTTGCCGGCGCCCCCAACCAACTGGTCGGTACCCGCACCACCATTGAGGACGTCGTTGCCGGCCCCGCCGGTCAGGGTGTTGGCCAGCGCATTGCCGGTACCGGTGAAGTTGCCGACGCCGGTGAAGGTCAGGTTCTCGACGTTGGCACCCAGCAGGTAGCTGGCCAGACTGGTTTGCACCAGATCGGTACCGCCACCCAGTGCTTCGATGACGGTGTCGCCGACGTTGTCGACCACAAAGGTGTCGTTGCCGACACCGCCGTTCATGACATCCACGCCGAGCCCGCCATTGAGGATGTCGTTGCCGCTGTCGCCATTGAGGGTGTCATTACCTGCACCGCCGGTGATGACGTTGTTCAACGCGTTGCCGTTGCCGGTGAAGTTGCCGACGCCGGTAAAGGTCAGGTTTTCGAGGTTGGCACCCAGCGTGTAGCTGGCCAGCGCCGTCTGCACGGTATCCGTACCGCCACCCGCCGCTTCAACCACCACGTCCGCTACAACATCGACGACGTAGGTATCGTTGCCGGTTCCCCCCACCATCTGGTCTGCACCCGCACCGCCGTTGAGCACGTCGTTACCGGCCCCGCCGGTGATTGTGTTGGCCAGCGCATTACCGGTACCGGTGAAGTTGCCGGCGCCGGTGTAGGTCAGGTTCTCGACGTTGGCACCCAGCACGTAGCTGGCCAGGCTGGTTTGCACCAGATCGGTCCCGCCACCCAGCGCCTCGGTGACGGTGTCACCCGCGTTATCGACCACAAAGGTGTCGTTGCCGGTACCGCCGTTCATGGCATCAGCACCGAGCCCACCGTTGAGGATGTCGTTGCCGTCCCCGCCACTGAGGACGTCGTTACCGACTCCGCCGGTAATGGTGTTGGCCAGCGCATTACCGGTACCGGTGAAGTTGCCGGTTCCGGTGTAGGTGAGGTTTTCGACGTTGGCACCGAGCACGTAGCTGGCCAGGCTGGTTTGCACCAGATCGGTCCCGCCATTCAGCGCCTCGGTGACCGTGTCACCGACGTTGTCGACCACAAAGGTGTCGTTGCCGGCACCGCCGTTCATGGCATCTGCGCCGAGCCCGCCGTTGAGGGTATCGTTGCCGTCCCCGCCACTGAGGACGTCGTTACCGACCCCGCCGGTGAGGGTGTTGTCCAGCGCATTACCGGTACCGGTGAAACTGGCGACTCCGGTATAGGTCAGGTTTTCGACGGTGGCACCGAGGACGTAGCTGGCCAGACTGGTTTGCACCAGATCGGTCCCACCACCCACCGCCTCGATGACCGTGTCACCGACGTTGTCGACCACAAAGGTGTCGTTGCCGGCACCGCCGTTCATGGCGTCCGCGCCGAGCCCACCGTTGAGGGTGTCGTTGCCGTCCTCGCCATTGAGGATGTCGTTGCCGTCTCCGCCGTTGAGCGTGTCGTTGCCTGTGCCGCCAAACAACTGGTCAATGCCGCCCAGACCATTGAGCGTATCGTTCCCGCCCAGGCCACTCAGCACATCGGCACCCGCGCCACCGGTGAGCGTTTCCCCCAAGGCGGTACCCACCAGCACCACGCCAGGTGGCAGCGTAACGGCGGCGGTTGCCGCAGAGGTCACCGTCTCCAGCGTGCCGAAGCCATCGGTATAGCGCACGATCACCCGCAGTTGCAGATTGTTCTGCGCCACACCCGGGGTGAACGTCGCAGCGGTCGCGCCGGTAATGTTGGTGAAGGAAGCGCCGACACCTTGCTGCCATTGGTAGCTGAAGGTGCCCAACCCATCCGCATCGGCAATCCCGGCCGTCAGCGCGGTCAGCAGCTGCCCTTCTTCAGGCGTCGTGTCGCTGATCAGCAACGCGCCTGTCGGTGCATCGTTGACGTTGGCCACCGGGTCCGAAGGGTCGGACGCGATGCTTTCGGCCACACCGAAGTCATCCACGTAACTGACCACCACGCGCACCTGATCGCCGACCTGATCCTGAGTCAGCGTGAAGGTGCTGCCGGTGGCGCCGGCGATGTTGACGAAGCTGACCCCATTGGTCGCCTGCCACTGGTAGGTGAACTGCGGATTGCTGAGGCCATCAAGGTCGATGATGCTCGACGGGTCGGCGGTCAACAGTTGGTTCTGCACCAGAAGCCCGTTGATGGTCGGCCCTTCGGTCGGCGTGCTGTTCCCCGACGAGTCGATGATCTCCAGGGTGCCCTTGGCATCCTGATACACCGCCCTGACGCGGATGTTCAGGCCCGCCACATCGTCCGCCACCCGGTAGGTGGTGCCGGTGGCTCGCGACGCTTCGCCGGCGGCAAGAACGGTGATGTCTTCATAGATGCCCGTGCCGGGAATGTTTTCGACCTGCCAGTAGTAAGCCACCGCACCGGTTACCGCGCCGGTCGGATTGACCCCACTTACGCTGTCCGCGTCGTGTACCGCCCGATTGCTGACGCGCAGCAACTGGCCGGCGACAGGCGTGTCGTCACGCAGACCGGTAGCATCGTCGAGAATCGCCAGATGACCCGATGGGCCTTCGTTCAAGGCGGTACCCACACCGGACTCTTGTGCCAGGTCAGAGAACTGCAGACGCTCGATGCCCGTCAGTCGATCGACGCCATCACGCCCCGCCACCAGGTCGGTAACGATAACGGTGTCGCCCTGGACTTCGACAAGGTATTCCGTCGAATTACCGGAGTACACCGCGGTGTCGTAGCGGTCATTGCCGGTCAGAATCTCCCGCACGATGACCAACTGGCCGGGGTTGTAAGTACCGTTGAGCATGAACGGCACCATCGGCTCCATGCTGTCGAACGTGGCGATTTCCGGGCCAGTGCCATCGTTGTTCGCCCGCACGCTGATGCGTACGTTCAGCCACTTGTCACCATCGATGATGTCGTCACCACCGCGACCTTCGATAAGGTCGCTGCCGCTGCCACCGAGGATGATGTTGCCGCCGTCGAAGAACGTCGCTCCGTCTGGTAGCAAATCCGCCAGGCCGTTGATCAGGTTGATGTTGGTCAACACACTGCCGGTCGCGCCTGCGCCGGGCAGCGAGGTGGCATCTTCGTTATCACCGCGCAGGAAGTCACCGTGCTTCGAACCCGACAGCCCTTCCATGATGTCGAAACGCACGAGCGCCGAGGCACCCGATCCCGGCACCGGAGGGACATCGAAAAAGCGGTCGGTGAAATCGATGGACACGCCTTGGGCGAGGTCCTTGAAGGTTGCCCAGTCGTAGCCGGAACCGCCGATATAGCGGTCACCGAAGCCGAGACTGCCGACCATGATGTCGTCGCCGCCCTCGCCGTTGAACTTGTCGTTTTCGCTGGCGCCGATGAACACATCGTGGCCGATGACAGGGTCGTTGCCGAGCGGGTCGAAGTTGTCGCCAGGTGCACCGTCCGAGGTGCCCTTCTCGATCCAGTCGTCGCCTTCGTTACCCATGTCCTGTTCGTTGGCTTTGCTGCCCAGGATGAAGTCGTTGCCCTGGCCACCAATGGCCTCGGAAGCGTCCTCGCCAGTCACGATGAAGTCATTACCAAAGCCGCCAATGATCAGGTTGATGCCGTTACCGCCGTGCAGCACGTCGTTGCCGTCGCCGCCCTGGATGTTATCGTCGCCGCCACGGTCGCTGATGATGTCGTCGCCTGCACCACCGCGCAGTTGGTCATTACCGTCACCGCCTTCGATGCGATCGTTGCCGCCGTCACCCCAGACCGTGTCATCGCCCTCACTGGCGATGAGGATGTCTGCGCTGTTGGTGCCGCCGAGTACGATGTGCTCTCCACCGGTGTATCGGATGTAGTTGGCGTCCGGCCCTGCGGTCAGCGGGTTGTCGCGGAACACCACCTGCTCGCCGTGCTCGCCCAGTGGATCGGCGCTGCCCAGGCCATCGTTGAACTGCTTGCTCTGGTCCCTTTCCAGATAGAACCCCGGGTCCGAGAACACCAGGCCTGGCAAGTGCGTGGCCGAGGTGTTGGCCATGATCAACTTGGCGAACGAGTTGCTTTCCAGCTCGGCATTCATCGAGAGGCCGGAGGTACGCTCCAGATAGTAGAAGCGGTCGCCGTCCTGCAGTTTTTCCATCTGGTTCTCGAACACGAAGTTGAAGGTCGAGCCGAGCATGCCGCCGAACGGCGTTTTCTCTTCGGCCAGGCCGCCAATCCAGAGGTCGATAGCATCGACACCCGTTACAGTCACACCCTTCAGATCGTCGACAGTCCCCAGCACACCGTCCTTACCGGCACGCGTCACGTTGGCCCAAGTGCCAGTGCCGTTGAGGAAGTCCATGCGGTCAGCCGGCGCACCCGTACCGCCGAAAACCAGCGCCATGGCAGCATCGCGTTTGGCTTCCAGGGTGGTCGCGGCCGTGATCGTGCCATGCGTGCCATAGGCCGCGATGAAGTTGATCAACGACTCCGGATGCTTGAGGTGTTGGACCAGGTCGACCCAGCTGGTGTAAGGCTTGAGTTGGGTATCACCGGTCTGGCTGTAGATGTCGCGGCGGATCGCGTTGAGTGAGGGAATCCCCACGTCGCGGCCACGGGCGATGTTGATCGCCGGCAGGTCGAGTGGCAGGCCGAGCAGGTTATTGCGCAGCGCCTCGGTCACGAACTCGTCGATTTCGTTACCGGCTTGCCGAGTCACCCCTCGGATGATCGCACTGGTCGCATCCTCTGGCGTCACGCCACTGGCGGCGTACGCCAACGGGTTGAGGAACGCCGCGATCAAGCCCAGTTGCTGATCGGGATCAGCGCTGCTCGGATCGCCCACTACGTTGAAATCGACATCGTAGCGATCGACGGTCTCGGTCAGCATCGAGTGGCCAAACCGGTACACGGTGTGGGCGAACTCGGCGACGATCGAGGCATCGAGGTCGACGTCATAGACCTGGGTCGGCGCAAAGAACAGGTCGACGCGGGGCTGGATGGTTCGCGCGAACTCCTCGAACACCAGGTGCTGATATTGCATCTCGGTGCCGAACTTGGCCGCCTGGAACAAGCGCTCGCCATTCCACACCAACGCATCGATTTCAGCCTGGTTGGCTGGCAACACGCTCACCGGATTGATCAGCCACTCGTTGAGGAAGGCCACGTCATGCGAATCGAGCACGGTGTCCTTCGTCTGCGCAACCAGCCGGTTGTGCTCGGCGTGGAAGATCGCATGCACGGCGGTCAGGCCGATGTTCTCGTTGACCCGGCCGTCGCCGGCGATGTAATGCGCATCCAGCAGTTCGTTGTCGTAAGCCAGGTTGGCCCCGGTCTGCGGATTGAACGGCACTGCATTGCCAGCGACATTATCCGCGTCAGGAACAAGCACGCCACCGCTGAACACCGGCGCCGCATTGTTATTGATGTCAACGAGGAACTGATGCCCCGTGCGCACAGCATTGGTCAGGCTGATGGGGGCCAGCGGATTGCCTTCGACGAGAACGTCATCCGCGGTGCCGCCAAGACCGTCGAGCCCCTTCATCACGACCATCGGGAAGCCGTTTGGCCCCTTGATGAAATTGCCATAGGCGTCTGTCGCCAACAGCGGCGCGTTATCGACATCGGCATCGGTAAGGCGGATACCCAGGATGTCGTTGGCTTGCGCCTTGACCACCTTCCAGGTCGCCATGCCACCGATTTCAGTGTCGTCCGCGGTTCCGTACTTGCCATCCGACCCCAGGTCACGGTTGGTGATCAGCCTGCCGGTCGCGATGGGGCCGTCATCGGTCAGTACATAACCGCGCAGGAACACCTGGTGCGAAGGATGCGAGCTGTAGGTCTGGTTCTGGTCCACGAACGGCGTGGTGGTGTTGGTATGTTCATGGATGTCGTCGGCCGTGCCGAGCACACCATCCGCCCCTGGCTGGTTGGTCGCGCGAGTCAGCACCATGAAATTGGTGTGGCCGCCGGGTACATACAGCGGATCATCCGGTTGCAGCGGAATGTAGACGGTGCCCGAACCGCCCTTGGTGAGCAGGTCCAGACCATGGTCGAAGAACTGCCCGAAGAAGGTCATCCAGGCGTTGAACGGCGCGGACAATCCCGCATCCGCGGCGGTGTTCTCGAACAGGTACACATCGTGGTCATCGGCAGTACCGAACTGACCATCCATGCCGGGGCTGGCGACGATTCGTACGCCATCCTTGAGCACATCGTCGTTACCGCTCCCCACTACGCCGTAGTTGAGCACACCGTCCGCACCCGGGTCGTAAGCCGTGGCATAGGCCGCCGGGTTGTTCGACGTCTGGTCGACGATCAGGTTACTGATGGTGCGCGGTTGCGAGTCAAACACAGCGCCGCTGTTCTGCGCATACGACGATCCCGGGATGGCCGGCGAGCCGGGGCCGAAGAAGCCGGCAGGAGCACCCTCTGCCGGATTGAAGACCGGCTCGGTCAAGCGCGGGAAGGTGTTATCGGCGGCACCAAACTCGGTGTGGTTGTTGCCGTTGAGGTTCATCAGGTTGTTGTTCGATCCATCGACCGACCGCAGGCCCAACGGTGCGCGGATATTCGGGATCAGCGAAAGGATGTCCTGTCCGGCCGCGTCAGCCTCGGCAATCTTGATCTGATCAAGAATGAAGTTGAGGTCGGAGCGGACCATGTGAAGGCCCTCGCCACCCGCGGTTGCATCGACGACAGGTGCCTGCGCCACCGGCACGACCGGCGCGCCGGGAACCACCACGGACGTCGGTTGCGAGAACACCACTTCTGTCGTGCCATGACCGTCCTGGTAGATCGCCTTGACCCGCAGTGACAACCCGGCGAGATCCGGAGAGACCTTGAACGAGGTGCCGTCGGCACTCTGGAACGCCAGGTCACCGGCAGGCAGCAGGATGATGTCCTCGAACACGCCAGTGCCTGGATCGGCCTCGAACTGCCAGTAGTAGGACACCGAGGAATTGTTCAGAGTCCCCCCGACGTTGTTGGCATCGGTCACCCCGGCCACGCTGACGGTCAGCATGTCGCCCACCGTAATCGCCCCGCCGTTTGCATCGGCAATGGTCGGTCTGCCAACCGGTTGCGCATTAAGCCCCGGCACCAGCACTCGCTGGCCATCGGCGAATTGCAGACGCTCGATATGCAGCAGTGTATCGGTGCCGTCGCGAGCCACGTCGGTATCCGTCACCGTCCAGACATCGTCCGACAGATCCGCCGTGCCGCGGGTGTTCTGAGTCACCACATACTCGGACTGAAGCCCGGAGAATATCGCGGTGTCGAAAGCCGCCCCACCCGTCGAGGTACCGGGCAGGATTTCCCGCACGGCCTTGAGTTGGCCCGGGTTATAGGTACCGTCGATCATGAAAGGAATCATGTCGACCATGCTGTCGAAGCTGGCGATCTCGGGCCCGGTATGGTTGACATCACCAGGGGCGTAGACCGCAATCCTGACGTTGAGCCATTTGTCGCCGTCGATCAGGTCATCGCCCCCGCGGCCCTCGATCAGGTCACTGCCATTGCCACCCAGAATGATGTTACCCGTGGCAAAGCCTGTGGTCGGCAGCCCGGCATCGGACAGGAACTGCGCCAGTCCGCGGATCAACGCGACATTGGTCAGTGCGCTGCCCGTGGTGCCACCGTGGTTGATGATCGTGTCGGCATCGACATTGTCGCCTCTGAGCACATCGCCGAACTTCGAACCGGACAAGCCTTCGACCTCGGCAAACCGGTCAAGGATCGAGGCCGGCGATGCGCCGACCGGGTTGAACGGCCCGTTGTTCTGGTTAGGCGCGTTGCCGTGTGGCTGCGCCAGCGCGGCCATGGTCAGGTCAACGGTCACGCCGATCCGGTCATTTTTGTGGGTCACCCAGTCGAAACCGGACATGCCGTCCATATTGTCCTGGGCATCGCTGCCGACAAAGATGTCATCGCCACCCTCGCCGATCATTTCGTCGAAGCCACCGCCACCGACAAAGATGTCGTTGCCGATCACATCGTCGTCGAGCAAGGGCGAGGCGTTATCGCCAGGTGCACCGTCCTGGGTGCCCTTTTCGATCCAGTCATCGCCTTCGTTGCCGGTGGCTGGCAGGTTGGTCTTGGCACCCAGGATGAAGTCGTCGCCCTGGCCGCCAAACGTGGTGCTGATATCTTCGGTGGTGATGATGAAGTCCTGGCCATCGCCACCCAGGATCAGGTTGCCTGCAACCCCCATGCTACCGGCCACGATCACGTCGTTGCCGGCATTGCCTTCCAGGCGGTTGTCGCCGAACGAGTCGGTGATGATGTCATCGCCCGCGCCACCCAGTACCGCATCGTTGCCGGCGCCGCCTTCGAGACGGTCGTTGCCGCCGTCGCCGTAAAGGGTGTCATCGCCGTCACCGGAGATGAGGATGTCATTGCCGGCGGTGCCGCCGAGGACGACATGGTCTTCACCGGTGTATTGCAGATAATTGCTGTCCGCGCCAACGGTGTCGGGGTTGTTGCGGATCACCAGCGGCACGATTTCCACGCCGTTGATCATGAGTCCGCCAGTCGGGTCGGCCTTGCCGTCCACGCCAAGGTTGGTGAACTGATCGGCCTGATTCACTTCAAGGGTGAACGTCGGCGTCAGGAACACGGTGTTCGACAGGTGGGTGACATCGGTGTTGAGCATCATCAACTTGGCAAAGGAGTTGTTCTCCAGCTCGGTGCCGAAGTTCAGGCCCGCGGTACGCGACAGGTAGTAGAAGCGGTCGCCGTTCTGCAACGCCTCCATCTGGGTTTCGAACACGAAGTTGAACGTCGAGCCGAGCATGCCGCCGAACGGCATTTTCTGCTCGGCGAGGCCACCGACCCAGAAGTCGACATCGTCGAGACCCGTGATCGTCACACCCGTCACGTCGTCGGCCGTCCCCATCAGCCCGTCCTTGCCAGCCAGCGTTACGTTGGCATAGGCACCGGTGCTGTTGAGGAAGCTCAGGCGGTCAGCCGGTGAACCGGCACCACCGAATACCAGCGCCAAGGCCGCAGCGCGTTTGTCGGCCAGTGTGGTCGCCGCTGTAATCGTGTCATGCGTGCCATAGGCCGCGATGAAGTTGACCAGCGACTCGGGGTGCTTGAGGTGGTCCGCAAAGTCAGCCCAACTGATGTATGGCTTGAGTTGGCTGTCGCCGGTGGATGCGTACATCTCACGACGCGCTTCATTCAACGTGGGGATGCCCGTGTCGCGGCCACGCGCCATGTTCAGGGCCGGCAAATCGAGCGGCAGACCGAGCAGATTGTTACGCAACGCTTCGGTGACGAACTCGTCGATCTCGTTTCCGAGCTGGCGGGTCACACCGCGAATGATTGCCCCGGCCGCTTCGTCCGGCGTCGCCCCGCTGCCGGCGAACGCCAGCGGGTTGAGGAAGGCCGCGATCAATCCCATTTGCGAGTCCGGGTTGTTCGGGTCAGTGAGCAGCGGATTGAATTCGGGGTCGAAGCGATCGACGGTCTCGGTCAACATCGAGTGCCCGAAGCGATACACCACGTGGGCGAACTCGGCGAGGATGGCCGGGTTGATCGAGGTGTCATACCCGTTGGGTGCAAGGAACTCGTCGATCTGTGGCTGAATGGTCCGCGCGAACTCCTCGAACACCAGGTGCTGGTACTGCATCTCGGTGCCGAACTTGGCGGCCTGGAACAGGCGTTCGCCGTCCCACACCAACGCCGCAATGCCGGCAGGTGTCGTCGGAATCGCGGTCACGTCAACCGCCAGCCACTCATTGAGGAAGGCCAGATCGCCGGCGGCAAGGAGGGTGTCCTTGGTTTGCTGGACCAGGCGATTGTGTTCGGAGTGGAACACATGGTGCACGGAGGTCAGGCCGATGTTCTCGTTCACCCGGCCGTCGCCGGCAATGTAGTGAGCGTCGAGCAGTTCGTTGTCGTAGGTCAGGTTGTTGCCGCCCGCGCCAACCGGCTGCGCATTGCCGATATCGTCGTCAGCATCCGCCTGCAGAACCCCGCCAACGACTACCGGCGCGGCATTGTGGGCGATGTCGTCGAGGAAGCCATGCCCGGCGCTCACGGCGCTGGCCAGACTGATCGGCGCATCCCGGTTGCCTTCGACCAGTTGCGTGACGTCATCCGCTGTCCCGGCAATCCCGTCATTACCGTTACTGACGCGCATCACCACCTGCGGCATGCCGCTCGGCCCCCGGATGAAGTTGCCATACGCATCGGTCGCCAGCAGCGGCACGCTGTGCACATCGGCGTCGGTCAGGTTGATGCCAAGAATGTCACGGGCCTGGGCCTTGACCACGGCCCAGGTCGCCATGCCGCCATTGGTGCCATCGCCATCATCGGCCGTGCCGAACTTGCCGTCGGCGCCGAGATCGCGGTTGGTAATCAAGCGTCCCGTTGCAATAGGGTCACCTGCCGCGTTCAGGGCGTATTCGCGCAGGAACACCTGATGCGAAGGGTGCGAGCTGTAAGTCTGGCTTTGGTCCACGAACGGCGAGGTGGTGTTGGGCTGGCCATCATCGGCAGTGCCGAGTATTCCGTCCGCGCCGGGGGTATGCACTGCACGTGGCAGCACCATGAAATTGGTCGGGCTGCCCGGCACGTACAACGGATCGTCCGGCAGCAGCGGAATAAACACGAAGTCGGTGCTGCTCTTGGTGACCAGGTCGAGGCCGTGATCGAAGAACTGGCCGAAGAAGGTCATCCACGAGTTGAAGCCGGCGGTCAGACCCGCGTCCGGCGACACGTTGGGGATGAAGAACACTTCCTTGTCATCGGCTGTGCCAAACACGCCATCCAGACCGGGACTGATCACCGGGTCGGCGCCGCCGTTCGCCGCAACCGCGGCCGGGTTGTTGGCTGTCTGGTCGTTGATCAGGTTACTGATGATCCGTGGCTGCGGGTCGACCACATTCCCTGGCGCGGCATAGGCCGCTCGATACTGGGCATCCAGCACGCGCAGGAAGGAGTTGTCCGCCGCGCCAAATTCGCTTTGCCCGGCGACCAGGTTGTTGTAGCTGCCATCGACGGTTCGCAGGCCGAAAGGCACCTGACTGTTGGGGAGCAAATCACTGAGGCTGGCGCCGTTGGCATGCGCTTCTGCGATGAAAATTTGCTTGAGGATAAATTCCAGGTCTGACTTGTTGAAATTGGCCATTGCGGTGTCCTCGATCGATTGGGAGAAAAGCACGGGACGATGAAACCCTCCCACGCCCAGTCAGGTGCTGGCTTGCGCAGTTCGTTGGTTCGGTTGTTTGGCGAGAGCAGGCGTGGATCAGGCAAAGCCGTCCCCAGCGCCCGGTAAGGCGCGCCTGGAATTCGCGAAATGTAAGGTCGCTGAGCGATTAGGCAGAGCGATTCCGGGCCGCTGGTGGGCCATGGAATCGGGAAGTCGAAGCGAACTTCCTGAACAGCTCCGTCACGGTGCTACAGAACGAAATGATCGACATGCCGTGCTCCTTCAGGACAACCGTGCCTTGCACTTTCGAAGCGATGGCAAGCTTCAGACGGGCGCCCTTGAAGATGACTAAAGTTCCATAGCCATACGATGTCAATATTACGACGTAAAAAATTCGATTTGTATTTGGTACCACAACTTACTGTTCTTAAAAGAGTTATAGAAATTCAGAAGAACAGCTAGAGCGAAATGTTATTTCAAACTGTATCGCTAGAGAAACAAACGCCACCTACGCTGCTGCATGTGAACATAAAAATTTATGGAACTTTTTCAAGAACGCTATCGCTTGTGTCCACGAGAAGCATTCGCAACTACATCTATGGTTAGCGATGACATTTGCTGCTGCTTTTTTGCCGCAAGCACAACCGACTTTTTCGGTGAGGGTCTTTCAAATGCACAATCTCTCGAGTACCCGATCCGAACTGGCTGAAGCTATTTTTCGCCTGCGTCGCAGTTTTTATTCGCTGGCAGGGTTCAGCGGCATCATCAACGTCATGATGTTGACGCCTGCCGTGTACATGCTTCAGGTGTATGACCGGGCCTTGGTGAGTCGCAACGTCACGACATTGACGATGTTGACCTTGCTGGTGATAGGGCTGTTCTTGCTGATGTCCACGCTGGAATGGGTCCGCACCCGCGTGTTGATCCGGGTCGGCAACTGCCTCGACATGGACCTCAACCGACGCGTCTTCACCGCTGCGTTCGAGCGCAACCTGAGCCGTGCCGGAGGCAATCCGGCCCAGGCCCTGCAAGATCTCGCGCAAGTGCGTCAGTTCCTCGCCGGCAATGCCCTGTTCGCTTTTTTCGATGCGCCCTGGACGCCGCTGTACCTGCTGGTCGCCTATCTGAACCACCCGCTGCTCGGACTGATCACCCTGATCGGCTCGCTGATTCTGGTGTTCCTGGCCTATCTCACCGAAAAGGCCACGCAGAAGCCGCTGGCCGAAGCCAATCAGGCCGCCCTCTCCTCCGCCTGCTACGCCAACAACAACCTGCGCAACGCCGAGGTCATCGAGGCCATGGGCATGCTGCCGTCGATTGGCAAGCGCTGGTACCAAAGCCATTTGCGCATCCTGGAAATGCAGACCCTGGCCTCCGACCGTGCTGCCCTGATCAGCAGCACCGGGCGCTTCGTGCGTATCACGCTGCAGTCGCTGATCCTCGGCGCCGGCGCACTGCTGGCGATCGAAGGCAAGATCACCCCCGGAATGATGATTGCTTGCTCGATCCTCACCGGCCGGGCGCTGGCCCCGGTGGAACAAGTCATCGCGTCGTGGAAGCAACTGCTCGGTTGCCGTTCGGCCTGGGGCCGGCTCAACGAGATGCTTGAAGACTATCCGCGCCGGCCACCCAGCATGTCGCTGCAGCGGCCGCTTGGCATGCTGGCGGTGGAGAATGTGTATGCCGGCGCGCCCGGCACCGGCAACACGATTCTGCGCGGGGTGAGCTTCAACATCTCGCCCGGCGAAAGCCTTGGCATTATCGGCCCATCCGCCTCGGGCAAATCCACCCTCGCCCGCCTGCTGGTCGGCGTCTGGCCAGCGCAGGCCGGCAAGGTGCGCCTGGACGGCGCGGACATTTTCACCTGGAACAAGGGCGAACTGGGCCCCTGGCTCGGTTACCTGCCGCAGGATGTGGAGCTGTTCGAGGGCACCATCGCCGACAACATCGCGCGCTTTGGCGAAGTGGACAGCGACGCGGTCATCCGCGCTGCAAGAGCGACGGGAGTGCACGAGATGATCCTGCGTTTTGCGCAAGGTTATGAGACCCGTCTGGGCACCGACGGCAGCCCGCTTTCCGGTGGCCAGAAGCAACGCATCGCCTTGGCCCGCGCGCTGTATGGAGAGCCCAATCTGATTGTGCTGGATGAGCCGAACGCCAACCTCGACGACGTCGGTGAAAAGGCCCTGGTCGATGCGCTGGCCCAACTCAAGGGCCGTGGCGCCACCGTCATCCTGATTTCCCACCGCCCCAACGTGCTTTGCGCCGTCGACAAGGTGCTGATGCTGCGCGACGGCGGCGTTCAGATGCTGGGCACACGTGAAGAAGTATTCGCAGCGCTGCGCAAGACCCATGTGATGCCTGCAGGCGCATCGACTCCGCTGGCCTCCGTCAAAGCACGGGAGTGACCGATCATGCAAATGAACCAACACATCGAGATGATTCACACCGATCCCCGGAACGTGGTGGATCTGGACGTCGGCAAACCCATGCGCAGGGGCATGTGGCTGGTACTCGCCGGCTTCGGCGGCTTCCTGCTGTGGTCCTGGCTGGCGCCGCTGGATGCCGGCGTGGTAGCGACAGGCACGGTGAAAGTCACCAGCAATCGCAAAGCCGTGCAACATCTGAGCGGCGGCACCGTGGAGGCCATTTTTGTACGCGAAGGCGATACCGTAAAAAAAGGCCAGGAGCTGGTCCGCCTCGACTCGCTGCGTGCGGTTGCCGAACTGGGTGCGATCAGCGCTCAGTACATCGTCAGCAAGACCGTGGAAAACCGCCTGGAAGCGGAACGCGACGGCCGCAATGTGGTGAACTACGATCCCGAATTGCTCAAGCATTTCGGCAACGACCACCGCCTGGTCGCCGCCATGGATCTGCAACAACGTTTGCTCGATACCCGGCGCGCCGGCCTCGCTGGCGAAATCAGCATTCTGCAGGAAAACCTCGCAGCGTCGGCGGTGCAGCTCAAGGGCTTGCAGCAGGTCTATGGCGCCCGCGCCTCGCAGATCAACTTCCTCAGCCAGGAACTGCAAGGCACCCGCATGCTGGCAGCCGAAGGCTATGTGCCGCGCAACCGGCTGCTTGAGCTGGAACGCAGCAATGCCGACCTCTCCGCAGGCCAGGCCGAAAACCTCAATAACATCGCTCGCATACGCAGCCAGGCCACCGAAATAAAACTGCGCATCCTGCAGCGCCAGCATGATTACCAGAAGGAAGTCGAATCGCAGCTCACCGACACCGCCAAGGAAAACACCACCCTGGCCGACCGCTTGCGTGCGCTGGATTACGAAGTGACCCACACGGTGATTCGCTCGCCCATCGATGGCATGGTCCAGTCCCTGAGCATTGCGACCATCGGCGGGATCATTCAGCCCGGTTTCAAGATCATGGAAATCGTTCCGGACAACGAACCGCTGCAGGTCGACGCGATGATTCCCGTACAGGCCATCGACAAGATGGTCCCCGGCCTGGCCGTGGACATTTCCTTCCCGGCCTTCAACCATGCCCGGACGCCCAACATCCCAGGCCGCGTGAAGACCATTTCCGCCGACCGCCTGCTCGACGAGGAAAGCAAGCAACCGTTCTATCTGGCCCAGGTAGAAGTCACGCCCGACGGCATGAGCCTGCTTGGCAGCAACCACATTCGTCCCGGCATGCCCGCCAGCGTCACCATCAAGACCGGCGAGCGCAACTTGATGAGCTATCTCCTCAAACCCATGCTCGAGCGAGTCGACAGCTCGTTCAAGGAGCAATGAAATGGACCGTCATTGCCTGATCTTCTGCCTGCTGGGGCTGTCCTTCCCGGCCAGCGCCATGGACCTCAAACAAGCCTGGGACCTGCTGCAGTACCAGGGCCCCGTCTACCGCGCCGCCGTGCATGAAAAAGAGGCCGGCCTGGAAAACCGCGCCATTGGCCAGGCTGGACTGCTACCGCAGATCAGCGCCTCGGCCTACGACAACAAGGTCAATGGCACCCAGCGCCAGAACGGCATCGAAAGGGACCTGGACTACGACTCCAAGGGCGCGAATGTGCGCTTGCGCCAGCCGCTGTTCAACAAACAGAAAATGGCCGAGTACCGCCAAGGTAAACAACGTGCCGACTACAGCGTCGCGGTGTTCGATGCCAAGAGTCAGGACGCCGCGGTGCGCCTGGCCGAAAGCTATTTCGACGTACTCCTGGCCAGTGAAACCATTGTCCTCGCCAAGTCCAAGCTGAGCGCCTTCGATGAACAACTCGCCTCGGCGAAACGGCGCATGGAACTGGGGGCCGGTACTGTCACCGACATCGACGAATCGGTCGCTCGTCGCGACCTCGCCGAAGCCGAGCTGATCGAAGCTCAGGACAACCTGATCAATGCGCGTCGCAAGCTTGAGGAACACATCGGAGAAACACCCGAATCGCTGACCACCTTGCGTCCGGGCTTCGACACCCCACCGCTGCTACCGAACAACCTGCAGGACTGGCTGATCAAGGCTCAGACCGATAGCCCGCTGATCCATGCGCGCCGCCATAGCAGCGACCTCGCTGAAGAAGAAGTGAAGCGCGCCAAGGCGGGACACTGGCCGACACTGGATTTCGTTGCCGGCTACACCGCAGGCGATAGCCAATCAATCTCCGAACTCAATCAACGCAACCGCTACGGCTCAATCGGGCTGGAAGTCAATATCCCGCTGTACAACGGTGGCGGCACCAGCGCACTCACACGCCAAGCCAGCGCCAATAGTTACAAGGCCCTGGACGAGCTCGACGCCACGCGACAAGAAGTCATCTCCGGAACCACCCGCGAGTATGCCGGCATCCACAGCGGCGCCAAGCGTATTCACGCGCTGGAGCGGGCCGTGGAGTCCAACGAACGCTCACTGACGTCGACACGCAAGGGTTTCAAGGAAGGCGGCACCAGCACCAATTCCGACGTGCTCAATGCTCAGGAGCTGCTCTTCGTTGCGCAACACGATCTGTTCGAGGCCAAGTTGCGCTACTTGATGTCGCGCCTGCGCCTGGCCTCTTCGGTGGGCAGTCTGGGCGACGACGATATCGACCAGATCAACAACTACCTTGGCCCGGAACTGCTGGTCACGAACTGACATTCGCCTGTCGACCGGTCGAGCCAAATGAGGGCCGACCGGCTCCCCCACTTCCGGGGAACGCTGATTCATCCACTCCCGCCGCTCAAAACCATCCCGCCGAACCACGCTCACCGCTATGGCGCTGATTTTTCACTGTCGAAAATGGGCAATCAGCATTCCCACAAATGGGCCACTACACCCACCAAAAACGGGGAGTTTCAACCGTATTTGAGGAATCTCCCCCACCCGGTTTTTCGATCACTTGTCACACTCACAGCCACCGGTCAATTAAACTGAACTTTTTCGTCGCGCTGCTGTAATGGCTCGTTTGTTGCTCCACACCCTTTACCCGCATTAGCTGTCGTCCCGAACGTGGAGACGGCGGGGCATCACGCGAGGGGTGAAAAATGAAACGCGCAAAAACACCATGCACTTCCATCGTCTTGTTGCGCAGGTCAAGCCTGCCCTATGCGATGCTCCTTACGCTCAACACCGCCAATGCCGTGCCGCTCGACGATGTCAGCCAGCCGCCCCCGACGGACCCCTCGGCGTATACCAACCCGCCCGCCGACCCTGCGGCAGCGCTGGAAGCCTTGAAAACAATGCCGCCGACCAACCAGGGCGCCATTGCCCTGCCCAACGGCGTGTACGGTGACCGCAACACTCCACGTGCTGACAACGCGCTGCCGCCAGCCCTGCAAACCTCGTTCAAAATCCCCACCAACGGCAAACCCAGCCCGTTGTTCGGGGCGCAGCCCTACACCCAGCAACTGCTGCTGATGGAGGAATTCGGCACGGAAAAACTCGACCCGACCCTGCCCGCGCCGACACTGACCTTCCCTGTGCCGCTTGCCGGCCCGGCGCCGCAGCAGGACCCGGACAGCATCGCTCGCAGCGGCCCGTCGAGTGCGGCACTGGAAGCCTTCATGCGCCAGCCCGGGATCTACCCGTTTCCGTCGCAGTACTCCAACGTGCTGGATCGCAACCCGTGGAAATCGCAGATCGAGGCCTTCCTCAACCGCCATCCGGTCGGTTCGCCGGCTGAAGGTCGTCCGCCAGGAAAGGGCTGGTCGCATCAGCGCTGGAACGAGTTCTACCCGCAGGTTGCCTTCAAAACCGTGCAAGCCGGTGCCAAACTCAACGGTGGCATGCGCGACCGCCGACAAATGCACAACTACGCCGTCGGTGAGTTCGGGCCTGGCGGGCTCTACTACCAGACCTCGGACATCCCGACCACCACGGGCACCACCAAAGGCATCGACACCCGTTTTCACCCCAAAATGCCGATTCAGAACCACAAGGCGCTATGGACCTTCGACGGCACCTTTCCAACCAAACTGCTGATGGTGCGCTACGGCCAACCGGTGCTGATGCGTCACTACAACGCGCTGCCGATCGACCCTTCCGCCAACATGGGTTTCGGCCTGCACACCCTCAGCACCCACGAACACAATGGCCACAACCCGGCCGAAAGCGACGGCTATACCAATGCGTTTTTCTTTCCGGGGCAGTACTACGACTATCGCTGGCCAATGCAACTGGCCGGCTACGACACCATCAACACCAAGGCTGAAGATCCTCGCGCGGCGTTCCCCTGCGCGCCGGGCGAAACCCTGTTCGTCAACGACGCCACCCCGGGCCTGAAGACCTGCAACAACGGCACCATCAAGATTCGAGGCGACTGGCGCGAAACCATGAGTACTCACTGGTTCCACGACCACATGCTCGATTTCACCGCGCAGAACGTCTACAAGGGCAACGCGGTGATGATGAATTACTACAGCGCCCTCGATCGTGGCAACGAGGCGGTCGAGGACGGCGTCAACCTGCGCCTGCCCAGCGGTTCGGCGCTGCCCTGGGGCAACCGCGACTATGACGTCAACATCATGATGGCCGACAAGGCCTGGGATAAGAACGGCCAGCTGTGGTTCAACCCGTTCAACACCGACGGCTTCCTCGGCGACCAGATCCTGGTCAACTGGCAGTATCAGCCGCGCCTGAACGTGCGTGCTCGCAGCTATCGTTTCCGCATCCTCAACGGCTCGGTGTCGCGCTACTTCAGGATCGCGCTGGTGCGTGAAATCGCCGGCACCGGCGGCGAGTTCCCCGGACCGGCAGGCTCCGGCGTGTCTTATGCGCGCGTGCCGTTCCACCTGATCGGCAACGACGGCAACCTCATGGAACACGCCGTGCCGTTCGACGGCAGCATGGACCTGGACGGCGACGGTGACCTGCAGGACCACAACGCTATCCTGCCGACCCAAGGCATCGCCGAGCGTTACGACATCATCGTCAACTTCGCGAAAAACGGGATCAAGACTGGCGACAAACTGTACTTCGTCAACCTGATGGTGCACCAGGGCGGGAGGGGGCCGGAGATGGATCCGATAAGCCTGGCCGACGTACTGTCCGGGAAGTACAAAGCGGTGCTCAAGCTGGGGAGCAAAGGACTGGAATGGGACGGCGGCGACCCGGTGGTGGGCAAGTTCATGCAAATGGTGGTGCAGCCTTACAGCGGCACGGATGTAAGCATGAACCCTGCCGAGTACGAGCCGGCCAAACCGGGCAAGGCGGCGGGTAAAATCATGATTCCGCTGACCCTCAACCGTGACGATCCGACGGTGCAGGCCAAACTCAAACTGGCGCGGCATCGCGAGTTCATCTTCGGTCGCTCCGATGGCACCGACGAAGCACCCTGGACCATCAAGACCGACGGCGGTTTTGGTTATCAGATGGACTCACGGCGAATCAGCGCCGCTCCGCAACTGGCCAACGGTCCGACGGATGCCGGGTACTCCGGCGACGGTACCCTTGAGGTGTGGAAAATCAGGAACGGCGGCAACGGCTGGAACCACCCGGTGCACGTGCACTTCGAAGAAGGCATCGTCCTCAACCGCGACGGCAAGGCGCCGCCGGAATGGGAAAAATGGGCGCGCAAGGACGTCTATCGCATTGGCGAGGGCATCGACAGTTCAGTGGATGTCGAAATGGCGATCCGCTTCCGCGAGTTCGCCGGGACCTACATGGAGCACTGCCACAACACCCAGCATGAGGACACTTCGATGCTGCTGCGCTGGGATATCGAAAGGCCCGGCCAGTTCCAGTTGATGCCAACGCCCCTGCCCGGCTGGGACGGCGTCACCTATGTGAACTCGGCGGCGCTGCCGACCTTCCGCACGGGCGAAGGCGAAAACAAAAAACCGGTCGCCAAACCCGACAGCGCCACCAACAGAGACGGCAAACCGCTGACCATCAATGTCCTGGCCAACGACTCCGACCCTGACGGTCATGTGCCACTTAAAGTGGTGGGTCTGACGCAACCGAGCGCCGGCAAGGGCACGGTCACCGTCAGCACCGACGGCCTACGTGTGATCTACACGCCACCGCCCACAATCGCCGCGTCGTTCGTCGCCAGCTTTACCTATCAAGCCAGCGATACCAAGGGCGCGCTATCGACACCGGCGACGGTGACCGTGGCGGTCTCGGCACCCCGGTAACACGCTGACATGACCGCAACGCCGCAGCCCTGCTCAGGCATTGCCTGAAGGGCTGTTCGCGGCGTGGCAGGTTGTGTTCCTGGACGGAAATCTCAATCGCTCGATAGCTGCCTTTCATGGGGTAGCTATCGAGTCTTGCCATTCGCGATCGGCAGCATTCAGTCCGGAATTTCAAGAACGGTCAGCTCAGGCTTATCGTTCATCACCGGGACGAAAATTCGGAGAGCGCCTCCTGAACCCACTTGAAAATGCTTCCCCCACGTCAGAGGAAACACCCCCTTAAACGGGCTTTATTTACCCCAACTTTATAGCGAAAGAGGCCCATAAAATGGGTTACAACGGCAGAACTTACAGGCTCTAAAAATTTGGCACAGAGCTTGCTGAATGTTAACCAAGCACATTAATCAAGAACGTCAAGTTGATTGAGCCGGGTCAGCGGTACTCCCAAGGCACCTGCATTCAATGGTTAATAAAATGCTCAGGCCCAAGTTCGCCGCTCATAGTACTTTGCTACTTTATGGAGTGACCATCATGCCCCATGAATCGATAACACTTACGTCTTTGCTCATACTGCTCATTTTTACTCTTGGGGTAGGCTGGAATCTCATCATTTTTTTATTCGATTAGGAATGAACGGTAAGTACTGAAGCCTTCCGACTGCCTTGATGCCCTCTATGGCCGTTTGCTTCCTATCGTGGAAGACGGCAATCGGGCTGAAGCGGACGCTCGTTCAGTTAATTCCAAACACCTATCGATAGTGCGCCGCAGTACATGGCGGTGGTGCACACGATAACTTGGGCAATCATGAAACCGAAGCCGGCTCCCAGAAACGCAACGCCCGCGACTATCCATGGCAAGCTCGTATTTACACGGAACCTCAACAACCAAGCCGAAACACTTGTGCCGACGACCATCCCTGGGACAGAAAATAAATGACCCAACCCAACGAGACCGCCATCACGACCCGCGCTGGATACGATCGCCATGTAGACCAGAAGAGTGACAACCGCTGCGGCTGTTGTTCCAGTTAAAAACAGGGCCCGAGAACGTAGAATCAAGCCTGGAAGCAACATTACCACTGGCACTCCAATGAGATACCAGAAGCCTAAGTAGAGCGTGCTGCCAGCACTGGATGCGTAAACGAGAACGAGAGTGATCAGAACCATTGAACAGACTAGATCATCCCTAAATCCCATTTTCATTCCCTTGCCTCGCTTTCAGCGTCGTTATTGTTGAAATAGATTAGCTGACGGCGAGGTCTTCGTTCCGTTGCCTGCTATGGGTCGATGACGCCTGTCGCCACCGGCAGCAATGGGTCGATTTCAGCCCTTCACCAAAGGGCTGATTTGGGTTGTCTTCTACCGGTCATTACCAGGGGGCGTGCTGGACAACGGGATGATTACCTGAAGGCAGAGCGTGGCTGCGAAGCTGTCGAGTTTTGGCTTTTGCGCAGTGACATCCGGGTAGCCGATCTGCTACCTATCTGCAAGTTGGACTTGATCTCTACCACTTGATTTTGCACTGTACATCGCGGTATCGGCACGCCGAATGAAGGCGTCGAACGATTCTGATGGAATCCACGTTGCAACGCCGAAGCTACAAGTCGCCTGTCCAATATCATCAAACGGTACGGTGCTTATTAGAACTCGAAGTTTTTCTGCCAGCAGCCTTGTATCGTTCAGTTCGATATCCGGGCAGATCAATGCAAACTCTTCACCGCCTGTTCTGCACAGCAGATCGGTTTTGCGTGTTGCCGAACGTATTCGTGCGCACAACGACTTCAGAACGTTATCACCACACTGATGGCCCCAGCGGTCGTTGATGTGTTTGAAGTGATCGACATCAAACATGATCAGCGACAGAGGGCGGTATTGCACGCTAGCCTCGATGAGCAGGCGCTCCATCAACTCTTCGAAGTATCGACGGTTATAGACTCCGGTCAGGTGATCGGTAATGTTCAACAAACGCAAATCTTGCGTGCGTTCATTAACCAGCGAGAGCGCGCGGGCGCGCTGCGTAATCAGCAAGTACACCATCAAGGTCAGCAGCAGCGTCAACCCTGCTCCGAACACGATAATCAGGCTGATGGACAGTGCGTAGCTGTTGGCGACCAGAAATGTTGAGCTGGGTCTAAACTGGATCAAGTAATTTTGGTCGGCTACTTTCAGCAACCGCTGCGTGTGCAGCGCTGAAGGGGCAGCAGGGGCCAAGCTCTGATAAATGTTTTCCGCTTGATGCTGCGTGCCGATCAATGAAAGCGTCACGTTCAGTCGTTGCAGACTTGGTAATGGAATGCCTTGTTCCATCAAAGAAGCCAAGCGTACGCTGGAGACAACGAACCCCTGCAAATTATCACCGTTCAATGCAACCTCAGGGGACTCGTGGAATACAGGAGCAACAAAGAAAACCCCCGACTGCCCATTGGTCATTTTCAACGGTTCCGACACGACTATTTGACGTGTTTCTCGTGCCTTGCCCATCAAGGCTTGGCGCCCCGGGCGAGCCATAACATCCATGCCGGGTATGATCTTTACGTCATCGCGCTTCAATAGGTAGAGCAATATCCAGTGTTCCGGCCGGCTGGCGAGGGGAACTCTTTCGCCGGTGACGGGATTAATTTCATGATATGAAAAATCACTGGTGCCATTGAGAAGCGCCTTGGCGCGAAACGCTTGTAGATCCTTCTCTAAGATCTTTGGTACCCAGCTATAGGCTTCCTCCTCTCCAACCAGAGGCGTAACGAATCCCAGAAACTCCTTTTCAGTGACATCGTCGGCGTTGATAAAGAAACGCCTCACAACGTCTAATTTCAAGACCTGAGTATTAAAGCGTCGTTGCAGGCGACTGAATCTTTCGTCGACCTCAAGTTGAAAAGCAACGCTAACGGTACGCTGCTCTGACCCTAAGAACAGAATCAGCACCAAGAACGTGACGGCCACCCCAGCCAGGCACACCAAACCGCAAAGAGTCACGTCTGATGCTTTGAGTACGCTCTGACGAGTAGACATCATTTTGTTTCCTTGCTCATCGCCAAAAACAGTGTGCAGTGACCTGGAGTACTTTTGGAGTATCGGCACGCTTGTCGTTATCTTTATGAATCAGGCGTTAGAGAAAGGGGTTTATATGAAGGATTCCAACCAGTTAACGGTTCAAATCTCGAGCGGTCGTGGCAAATGGGGATGGTGAGCAGGTCGGCCAGTATCGGCTGGAATGACACCTTCAAAACCCAGATGCATTCGGTCGAGTTCGTCGACGAAGACGTCGACTACGGATTGGTATCGCTCACGTAGTCGTCGAGGCTCTCGGGAAGTAAGGTACTTTGACTCGATGTTCACCTTGAATGAAGCGTTTCACTGGCTACCCCTGTAAATGAATGAGACAGCCCTTCATTCATATTTGAGATGGATGTCTGAGTTCGACGGTGAAGCCAAACTGGGAACCACATATCAGGCTCTCTATACTGGCCTCCCAGGATGGTAGTTGGAGCGCCAAATATGCCCGTCACACCCAATCAAAATTCCCCAATCATTTTGGTCCTAGCTCAACAAAGCGACTTGGATAATCTTGTAGCCATTCGAATTGAGGCCATGCGCGAAAGTCTGGAGCGTGTTGGGCGATTTGATCCAGTGCGCGCGCGCGAGCGGTTTCTTAGCGGTTTTGAAGCTCGCAACACACGCTATATCGAGGTATCTGGAGAGAGGGTTGGTTTTGTAGTGGTCAAGCATCACCACAATGAACTCTTGCTCGACCACTTGTATGTGAGACCGACCGCGCAAGGATCAGGTGTAGGGTCTGCTGTTCTCACTCAGATTTTCAAAGAGGCGGATGCGGCTGCGCTCCCTATTAAAGTTGGAGCACTCAAACAAAGCGCTTCGAATCACTTTTATACCCGCCATGGCTTCCAATTCATCGAAAGCAGTGAATTCGACAATTATTATGTTCGTCAGAGTGTTCCGGCGATTGGCCCGGCTTGCTAGCTGGATGTGATGCACCTCGACGTACGTTTTTACACACTCTGGGCCGAAAGCAGACGGTCAACCCGGTCCTCGATGGTTGGCGTGGATGGCTTTGCTCAATGCGGTTTGGAAGCATTAAGCAAAGCTGCTGCTGGCTAGTTTTAGTGCTTAAGCGCCGCGCTAACGGATTGAGCAATCGGGGTCGTTGGACGTCCCAACAACTCACTCAGTTGGCGAGAGTCATCAAACAGATCGCCTTTAGCTGCGGCGGCATCAGAATCAGCCAGCAGCCCTGCGAACTCTTCCGGTAGGCCCAATCCAATGAGTACTGCCTTGTATTGCTCTTGTGGAAGATCGTTGTAAACAACGGTCTTACCGGATTGTTTGGCGACTTCCGTGGCCAGTTCGGATAACGAGTAACTCTCATCACCTGCCAGTTCATATACCTTGCCTGCCTGACCTTCGCTGGTCAGTACAACGGCTGCCGCGTCAGCATAATCTTTTCGCGCTGCGGAGGAGATTCGACCCTCTTGTGCACTACCAATAATAGCTCCGTGCTCGACCGCAGGCGGCACGCTAACGGTGTAGTTCTCGCTGTACCAACCATTACGCAGCAGTACGTAATTCAATCCAGACTCTACCAACGCCCGTTCGGTATCCCGGTGCTCGACAGCCAGGCCAAGTGTCGACTTGTCTGCGTGCAGCATGCTGGTGTAGGCCAGAAGTTGGACGCCCGAAGATTTGGCCGCGTCAATGACGGCACGATGTTGTGCCGTACGCTGGCCGACTTCGCTTGACGAAATCAGCAGCAGACGCTGAACACCGACCAAGGCGCTACGAAGGGTGTCAGGCTGGTTGTAATCCGCTTGACGGACGTCAACGCCTTTCGCGCCAAGATCCTGCGCCTTGAGTGGATCGCGCACCAACGCGACGATTTCGTGTGGGTTGACGGTTTCAAGCAGCGAATCGATAACGAGACGGCCCAATTGGCCGGTAGCACCTGTGACGGCAATCATAATGAAGCACCTTGATTCCAAAGGAAGGAGTGATCATCCTATGGCACAGGCTAACTAATAGTAAGTACGTACAAAAAGGTAAGTATTATGAGCCGCCAAGATTATATCCCTCACCTTGTCTCCGAAAAAATACGTCGCGGCGAACTTATGCATGCTGATTGCCCTTCGCGAGAGGTCCTCAAGCATATGACCAGCCGCTGGGGCGTCCTGGTGCTAGTTGTTTTATTGGGGGGCACGCATCGTTTTAGTGAGCTGCGTCGGAAAATCGGTGGAGTGAGTGAGAAAATGCTTTCACAGACACTCCAGGGGTTAGAGGGCGATGGGCTCGTCAACCGGCTCTCTCGACCGATAGTGCCGCCCTATGTGGAATACACGTTGACTCCCCTGGGAGAGGCAGCAGCGACCAAGGTAGAAGCAATGGTCGACTGGATTGAAAACAACCTGCCCGAGATTATGCAGTTCAGGAGCGAAAACGCGGACGCTGAAAAGAGCTGACCTCCGCGAAGGGCCGCTTTGGGTCAATAGCAGCTTTCCACGGAGGACAACTCTGGGTCAGATATCCGAGCGCGCCCTCGCCTCCATAAAAGCAAAACTTGATGCGCCCCCCAACACCACCCATCACCCACCAACAAGCCCAAGCTGCTGCTGCATGACGGAAGCCGCGTTGTAGCAATTAAACGAGATGACCTTTCCATCCTCCAGGTGAAAAACGTCACAGCACGGAACATCAATCACCTTGCCCGTTGGAGCGACGGTCCCTGAGGGAAGTGTCAGCTCACCTTTATGCGTGCCCCGAATGGCGAGTTCGACGACTACGACATTCTCCGCGACGTAGATGTTGAATAGCTCGCGGTGAACATCAGGGAATGCACTTGCGAATGCGTCGATTGCATCGCCAATCGCCTGCCCGCGCAACGTCATGCCGGTAGGAATGTCGCGCATGTATCCTTCTTTCGAGAAGAAGGAGACGAACTTCGCGATGTCTTTTCCGCTTCCCTCCCCGGCGGCGTACAGTTCTGTGACGATTTGTTTATTGTTAAACATCATCAATCCTCCACGTAGTGGGTACAGACTCACTTGGTGCCGTAGCCGCTGTTCAACGGCTGGCGTTCGGCTCGGAAGCGCGGGCCAGTGCTTGCGTATCGATATATTCCCGGATGTGCGTCAGCTTTCCATTGCGCACCGTAATGGCGAAGACCCAATCGTCCTCCCACGTCTTGTTCGTCGCTTTTATTTTGCCGCTGGCGAAGCCGAGGACCAGGACGCGGTCGCCCTGCGCTATGAATTCAAGGGGTTCCAGGAGTGAGGTTTCCATCGTTTCGGATTGCGTCTTAAACAAATTCGCCAACCCGGCGTGCCCGCGGTGCGTGCCGGCCAGCGGCCATTTTTCGCCCGGAATGACCCACGCGATATCTTCGGCGAACAACGCCAGCAGACCTTGCCTGTCGCCGCGGCCGATGGCTGCAAACGCATCCTTCACAATCTGGACATTCTCTTGCTCGCTCATCGAAATCTCTCCGTTTCTCGGGCGTCTGACTCAGCCGATATCGACGTTCAAGGCGATGTCCCAACTGCCGGCACCGTTTTTCGCCAGGCCGATCATCATCAGCCCGAGCGCCTCGAGCGTCTGGGCCATGTGCAGGCCGCCGACATCCAGCGGGCGCAGCCCGATACTCTCGATGAACGTCGAGACGCGTGCTTTGGCCTGCGAATCGTCGGCGGCAATGAACGCGTCGAGGCGCCCGCCCTTGGCTAGAACGTGTCCGAAAAGGGTGTTGAACGCCTTCACGACATGCGCGCTGGCGGGGGCGATTTTGGCGATTTCCTGTGCACCCGAACTGCCGGCCGGAGAGACGAGGCCCGTGAGGTCCGGGGAGGCTGTGTTGGTGATGTCGATGATCACTTTGCCGTCGAGCGCGTCGCCGTAGTCGGCCACCACCGATGCAGCACCGGTGTACGGCACGGCGAGGATGACGATGTCGCCGGCCGGCGCGGCCCCGTAGATTCCAGTGGTCGCGCCAGCGGCGAGTTTGTCGGCCAGCGCCTGCGCCTTGGCCGGGTCGCGGCTGATCACCTCAACGGTATGTCCGGCGTTGGCGGTACGACCGGCAATCGCCGCGGCCATGCCGCCCGAGCCGATAATGCTGATAGTGCTCATGGGTATTTCCCTCGTGAAATTGTTGTACGCCGGGCCAGTGGCGACCCGGTTGCCTGCTCGACTCAAATCAGTCGGCAGGGAAGTAATGACCGTTGTCCAGGTCCTCTAGCAGGCCGGGCTGGGCAGGCTTCCATCCGAGGGTCTGGCGGGTGATGAGGTTTGAAGCCGGCAGGTCCAGCGTGACCATATTCGCGAGGAACCCGAAGTACCCCGGCAGCATCAGTACGTCCGCGGGAATGCTCACGGCCGGCATGCCCAGACGGCTGCCAATGGCCTCGGCGATCTCGCGGAAGCGGATGCCCTCGCCTTCAATCCCGTGCCAGGATTTGCCAGCGGGACCTTTCTCCAGCGCGAGGCGGAACAACGAGGCGAGATCGCGGGCGTGCACGGCGGGCCACAGGTTCGCGCCATCTGCGGGGTAGCCGATGACGCCCTTCTCCTTCGCGAGCCCAATCAGCAGCGTGAGGAAGCCGGCATCGGTCGTGCTGTGCGCGATCGGAGGAATCCGCACGACCGACGACCGCACGCCCCGCTCCGCGAGGCCGATCACGGTGGTTTCCACGACGTTACGCACCCGCAAGGTGCCTTTGTACTGGTCGCCGCCGGGAAGGGCCGGATCCTCCTCGGTGGCTGGCCGGCCGAGGTTTTCCCAACCGGGCGAGCCAATGCTCCCGGATACAACCAGCGGCTTTCCGGTGCCGGCCAGTGCCTCGCCGTACGCGAGCATGATCTGGCGCTCCGCAACCGCCACGGCGTCAATGCCGCCGGAGGGAAGCAGGTCTTGCCGGTGCGCGACGTGGATCACGCCGTCTGATTCCGATGCTGCCGACTTAAGCACGTCGAGGTCGGAAATATCCCCGCGACGCACCTTGGCGCCGAGTGCGGACAGCGCCGCCGCGGACTCGTCGGACCGAGCCAGGCCGGTGACTTCGTGGCCGGCGGCGATAAGGTCGGGGATGATGTACGAACCGATATGGCCGGTTCCGCCAGTGACTAAAACGTGCATGTTAAGGCTCCATGGGCGGGATGTGATGCGAGAAAGAGTGATGCGGGAACGCTCAGCGGAAGTGGCTGACGTCGATTGAGAATGTAAAACCATGCTGGTCGCTTCACTTGCAAAAAGCAAGCAATCAGTCGAATTTTACTTGCAGCATGCAAGCGATGCTAAGATCCCGCCATGAAGAAAACTCTTAAAGAAGACATTCGATCCCATTGCGCGGTGAACTACGGCGTGGAGATCTTCGGCGACCGTTGGTCACTCTTGATCATTCGCGACATCGTTTTTGTTGGAAAGAAAACCTATGGCGATTTCCTGAAATCGGAAGAGGGAATCGCGACCAATGTTCTGGCTTCCCGACTTGCCTTTCTGGAGGAGCAAGGCGTTCTCTCGAAGGCGCCCAACCCCAACGACAAGCGCAAGGATTTCTACACGCTGACCGAGAAGGGCCTGGACCTCATTCCTGTTGTGATCAGCATCGTGCTGTGGAGCGCGAAGCATGATTCGAAGTCGTACGTGCGGCATCACGAGGATTTGATTGCTCGATTGAGCCAAAACCCCATGCAGGCGAGCGAGGAAGTGAAAGCGCTGGTCCGCAATGGCGGGTGCATCTTTCCTGAGAACGGGGAATGAACAACGCGGTAAACGCGCCCTGCCCCACCCATCGCTTCAAAGCCCCCTTCCCCGTCCGTCTTCTACACTGACCAAGCCCGCGCGTGCCCCTTGGCGCACGACTGCGGGCTCACTGCCTTTTGCACGCCCCACACCCACCAAAACGCGAGGGGACACACGCCATGAACTCAATTACGACCAAAGACGGCACGCAGATTTTCTACAAGGACTGGGGACCGAAAGACGCGACGCCCATTGTGTTTCACCACGGCTGGCCATTGAGCGCGGACGACTGGGACAACCAGATGATGTTCTTCCTGCTCAAAGGCTTCCGGGTGATCGCGCACGACCGTCGCGGGCATGGACGCTCGACCCAAACCTGGGAAGGCAACGAGATGGACACCTACACCGCCGACGTCATCGAGCTGACCGATGCGCTCGACCTCAAGGGTGCGATCCATGTCGGTCACTCGACCGGGGGTGGTGAAGTCGCACGCTACGCAGCCCGGGCCAAACCGGGACGGGTGGCCAAGGCTGTGCTGATCAGCGCGGTTCCGCCGATCATGGTCAAGTCGGAAAAGAACCCCGGCGGGTTACCCCTGGAAGTGTTCGACGGGTTCCGCGCGGCATTGGTCGCCAGTCGCGCGCAGTTTTACGTGGACGTGCCGGCGGGGCCTTTCTATGGGTTCAATCGGCCTGGCGCCAAGGTCTCGCAAGGCGTCATCGATAACTGGTGGCGGCAAGGCATGATGGGCGGCGCGAAAGCGCATTACGATTGCATCAAGGCGTTTTCCGAGACCGACTTCACCGAAGACCTGAAAGCAATTCAGGTGCCGACGTTAGTCATGCATGGTGAGGATGATCAAATCGTACCGTTCGCCGACTCGGCGCCGCTGTCGGCCAAACTGCTGAAGCATCCAACGCTGAAGACTTACCCGGGCTTCCCGCACGGGATGCCGACGACCAACGCGGATCAGATCAACGCCGATCTGCTGGCGTTTATTCGCGGCTGAAGATAAGGGGACAGATTTATTTTCGAAGGAAATAGATCTGCCCCTTTTTGCTTTGAACGGTGAGAGAACGGTTGGCGTCCTCTCATCCAGCCTCGCGCGCTACGTCGGATTTGCTGTTTCAGTGCCCCTTATCGTCAGGACGGATCTTGAACCAGATGGAGTACATCGCCGGCAGGAACACCAGCGTCATGATGGTGCCAACGAACGTGCCTCCGATAAGGGTGTAGGCCAGCGTCCCCCAGAAGACCGAGTGTGTCAGCGGAATGAACGCCAGGATCGCGGCGAGTGCTGTCAACAGTACCGGGCGGGCACGTTGTACCGTGGCTTCGACCACTGCGTGAAACGGGTCCAGTCCTTCTTGCGCGTTCTGATGGATTTGCCCAATCAGAATCAGCGTATTGCGCATCAAAATGCCCGAAAGAGCGATTAGACCAACCAGCGCGTTAATACCAAACGGCTGCTGGAAGATCAGCAGTGTCGGCACCACGCCAATCAACCCCAGAGGTGAAGTGAGGAACACCATGATCATTGCCGAGATCGAACGAACCTGCAGGATGATGACCAGCAGCGTCATGGCAATCATGATCGGGAATAACGGCAACATCGCTTTACCGGCCTTGCCCGACTCCTCGATTGCACCCGCCTGCTCAATCCGGTAGCCGCCAGGCAGCTTGTCGATGACCGGCTGCAACTCTTTCATGATCACACTCGAGACGTCCGGTGGCTGCAAACCTTCGGCAATGTCACCGCGCACGGTGATGGTCGGTGTACGGTCACGACGACGGAGGATCGGATCTTCCATGCGCACATCGACCGCGCCCACCTGAGACAAAGGAATCCGCTGACCCGCCGTACCGATCAGCGTAAAGCCTTCTATCTTGGCGGGGTCGAGCCGGATATCACCCGCTGCGCGCCCCATCATCTGGACCGAGCGAATGTCCTCACGCACCGCAGTGATCGGTACGCCAGCCAGCAGGAACTGCAATTGCTGCGCGACTGAATTTGACGTCAACCCCACCGCCTCCAGGCGATCCTGATCCAACGCGAAATGCAGCGTCGGCGTCAGCGGTCCCCAATCGGTGTTGACGGTTCTCATCATCGGGCTCGACTGCAACACGTCCTGTACCTGGCCCGCAATCTCGCGCAACGTTGACGGATCCGGCCCCATTACCCGATAGGCAACAGGGAATGGCGAATACGGACCAAACACGAGCTGAGTCACCCTGACCCGCGCTTCCGGGGCAAGTCCCTGCGCAGCAGCCTCGCGGATACGAAACTTGAGGGCCTCACGCGCCTCCTGGCTGTCCGTCAGCACCACAATCTTGGCGAAAGACGGATCAGGGAGTTCCGGCGCCATCGCCAGATAGAAACGCGGCGCGCCTTGCCCGATATAGGCGGTGACGATTTTTGCCTCAGCCTGCTGTTGCAGCCAGGCCTCTATCTTGGCAGTGGTGGCGCTGGTCTGCTCAATGGAGGTGCCATAAGGCATTTGCACTTCAATCAAAACCTCTGGACGGTCCGAGGTCGGGAAGAACTGCTTCTTGACCAGGCTCATGCCGAGGATCGCCACGACAAACGAAGCGATAACAGTGCCAGCCACCAGCCATTTGCGAGCGATGACCCGCGTCAAAATCCGCCGGAAATGGTTGTAGTGAGGCGTGTTGTAAATAGCCGCGTGACCACCCTCGACCTTCTTGATGTCCGGCAACATCTTCACGCCCAGGTACGGGGTAAAAGCGACCGCAACCACCCAGGATGCAATCAGGGCGATGCCCACGATCCAGAACATGTTGCTGGTGTACTCGCCGGCGGTCGACTGCGCGAAGCCGTTGGGCATGAAGCCGATAGCGGTCACCAGCGTACCGGAGAGCATCGGCGCGGCGGTATGACTCCAGGCGTACGCGGAGGCTTTGATGCGGTCGTAGCCCTCCTCCATTTTCACCACCATCATTTCGATAGCAATGATGGCGTCGTCCACCAGCAGTCCGAGCGCCAGAATCAACGAGCCGAGGGTAATACGGTCAAAGTTCTTTCCCGTGGCCGCCATCACCACAAACACCACTGCCAACGTCAACGGCACAGCCGCAGCGACCACTACGCCGACACGCCAGCCCATGCTGAGAAAGCACACAAGCATCACCACCAGCAGCGCGACGAAGAATTTGACCATGAACTCGCCGACGGCCGAACTGATATTCACCGATTGATCGGTGACCTTGGAGAGTGTCATGCCCAACGGCATGCCTTGATTTATCTTGACCGTCTCCGCGTCCAGCGCCTTGCCGAGGTCAAGACCGTTCCAGCCCTCGCGCATCACGATCCCCAGCAACAAGGCCTCTTCACCGTTATTGCGCACAAGAAAGGTTGCGGGATCTTCATAACCACGTTCGATCGTCGCCACGTCAGAGAGTTTGAGCGTGCGCCCCTGAACGGAAATGGGCGTGTCACGAATCTTCTGCACCTTATCGAACGCACCATCCAGCCGCAGGAAGACCTGAGGCCCATTGGTTTCGATGGAACCGGCGGGCGTGAGCACGTTTTGATTGTTCAGCGCGGCAAAGATGTCCTGTGGAGAAATGCCCAAGGTGGCCAGCCGATCATGCGAAAAGGAAACAAAGATACGTTCGGGCTGCTCCCCGATAATGTTGACCTTCTTTACGCCTGGCACATGTAACAGTTGTTGGCGCAACGACTCCGCATCACGCACCAACAGTCGCTGCGGCTCGCCTTTGGCTTTCAGGGCAAACAGCGCAAAGGTCACGTCCGAAAACTCGTCGTTGACCATTGGCCCGATGACTCCCGCTGGCAGTTTGCGGGCCTCATCGTCGAGCTTTTTACGCGCCTGATAGAACTCCTCCTGCACTTGCGAGGGCGGCGTGCTATCGAGCAGTGACACCATCGTGAAGGCGAGGCCGGGACGGGTGTAGGTTTCCGAGCGGTCGTACCACTTCAGTTCTTGCAGGCGTTTTTCGAGTGGCTCTGCTACCTGATCCTGCATCTCCTGCGCCGTGGCGCCCGGCCAGGCAGTAATGACTGTTAACTGCTTGACCGTAAACGGAGGATCTTCCGCACGGCCCAGTTGAAAGAACGACAAGATGCCCGCGACGGCAATCAGGAAAATCAGAAACACCGTGATGGAGCGTTCACGAACGGCGATCGCAGAAAGATTGAAGCGACCTTCGCTCATGGACGACCCCCGGCAACTTTGGCGTCATCCTGTTGGGGCAGTCTCACCTCTTCACCCTCGCGCAACAGGTGCGCACCTAACGCCACGATCTGCTCGCCGACCTTGAGATCGCCTGCGACTCGCGCCGAGTCGTCGCTCAAGCCCAAGACTTGAACAGGTCGCCAGGCCACCTTCGCCGGTGTGCCGACGATGACCCACACGCCAGTGCCTTTGCCTGGGTCATAAACGGCAGCAATCGGCACTTGCATCGAATTCCCCTGCGCGGCGCCTTCAGCGATCCGAAGCGTGACCGTCGAACCTATCGGTGCATTGGCCAACGCACCCTCAAGCACATACCGCGCCTCAAAAGTGCGCGTCATACGGTCGGCCGAGTCGGACAGCAGCCTCAGCTTCGCTGTAACTGCGCCCGTGGTATTGCCATAAAGCGTCGCCTGTGCGGTGGATCCTGCTGCGGGACGCAACGTCTCGGGCAGGTGCACGATCGCTTCGCGCTGACCTGCCCGCGCCAGTCGGACCACGGGCTGCCCAGGGCTGACGACTTGCCCCGGTTCGGCAAGCGTCTCCACCACAACGCCGTCGGTATCGGCAAACAACACCGCGTAACCAGAAGCATTGCGGGCTACGTCAGCCTGCGCTTCAGCGGCGCTGAGCTGCGCCTTCGCGGTATCCGCTGCGGCTTTGATCTGGTCGTAGGCCGATGCAGAAATAGCGCCTGCGGCGACCAGGTTGCGATATCGGGCCTCGTCATCGACTGTCTGCTTGGCTCGGGCCCGAGCGGCTATGACCGACTCTTGCTGTGCACGCGCCTGCAACCCCAGGTCAATGGGGTCGAGGCACATCAGTGGCTGACCACGTTTAACGGTTTGACCGGTATCAACCAGACGCTCAAGCACCTTGCCTGACACCCGAAAACCCAGGTCGCCCTGGACGCGAGCAGCCACGACTCCCGTGAAAGAACGTGACGCGTCGGAGGAACCCTGAACCGCTGCGGACCTGACCAGAGGCGCATGCGTGCGCGGATCTTCAACGGTGGATGAGTCGCCACACGCCGTCAGGACGAGAGGCAACAAGCAAGCGGCAATGGGGATAGGTCGAAGCCTGCGCATAGGTTCCCTTACTTAAAAATAGGACGAGCGTCATATTCTCAGCCTAGTGACTATTTGTGTCAACGGTCACGAATCGTGAAGCGAACAGCCTCTACCGCGATATTGAAACCTCATAAAGCACTTAAAATATTTGGTTAAAGCTAAAATCACGTCAATTGACAGGAAGTGACCTATTAGTAATATAGTCACAAATATTCTCTTACTGAAGGAATCTCAATGCCTCCCCTCCGTCCAATTGCTCTTTTGGTCAGCGCCGGCTTGATGGCAGGTTGCGCGGTCGGTCCGGATTACCATCGTCCAGACGCTCCGCTGTCGGATCGTTACTTGGGCCAGCCTTCTGTCGAACATCGGCCTGGCGCGACGTCGACCAGCCTCGTCGCCTGGTGGGAAGGCTTTGGTGATCCCGTGCTGACCGACTTCATCTCCAAGGCACTTGAGCAGAATCTGGACCTGGCGCAGGCGTCGGCGCGAGTTACTCAGGCGCGGGCCGGACTCGGCGCTACCAATGCCGCGTTACTGCCCTCGGGGAATATCAGCGGCCAGGCTGCGCGCGCCTACCAGTCAATCGAGACGCCACTCGGTCAGGTGTTGAATTCAACACCTGGCTATGATCGGTACGGAAGTTCCTATGAGGTCAACCTCGATGCCAGCTGGGAGGTTGATGTCTTTGGCGGCCTGCGACGTGGACGCGAGGCCGCTCTGGCCGAGTATCAGGCATCCCGGGCGGGCGTCGCGGCGACACGATTGGCCGTCGCAGCGCAGACCGCCGATATCTACATCACTGTCCGCGGATTGCAGGCTCGGCTGGACATAGCGAATCGACAAGTCAAAACGCAGCAGGAGCTACTGGAGAAAGTCCAATTGCTCTACAGCAAGGGGCTCGCCGCCAACTATCAGGTTCGTCAGACCGAGGGGACCTTGGCGCAGGTCCAAGCAACAGTACCGGCCCTGCAGACCGGTCTGGATGCGGCGATGAATGCACTGGATGTCATGCTCGGCACGCCACCAGGCACCCACCGCACGCAACTGACAACGGCGGCGAGCATCCCTGTGGCGCCGCCGTTGAAGGCGATGGGAACGCCGGCTGATTTGCTGCGCCGCAGACCGGACCTGATGGTGGCTGAGCGCCGTCTTGCGGCCTCAAACGCACGCATCGGGGAGGCGATTGCCGAGTACTACCCGAAGTTCTCCCTTAGCGCATTGCTGGGCAGTGCCACCGCTGTATCCGCAGGCAATCTTTTTACCGGCGGCGCCAGCCAATCGGCGGGCGTACTGGGACTGCGCTGGAGGCTCTTCGACTTCGGTCGCATAAACGCCCAGATCGACCAAGCCAAGGGACAGGAAGCCGAAACCCTGGCCGCTTACCGTCAATCTGTTCTGCGCGCTACCGAGGATGTCGAGAACGCACTCTCTGCACTGGTGAATCGCGAATCTCAAGCAACCACCCTCGCCGGGGGAGAGGCGTCCCTGACACAGGCTCGACAATCGTCGTTCATCGCCTATGAGAAAGGCACGGCCAGCCTGATCGATGTCCTGCACGCTGACGAGACGCTGCTGCAAGCTTCCGATGCTCGAGCGCAAGCACGAACGGAATCTGCGCGAGCGGCGGTAGCAGCATTCAAGTCACTCGGTGGTGGCTGGCAACCTTGGGATGTCGCAGTGACGAGTCGATGAAGCTTGAGGGGGAAAGGCCCTAACCATGCTCTAAAAGGTCGGGAGGCAACGTGCGCTCCCGACCAGACGTCTATCGTGCAACAGCATTCAATTAGAAGCGGTAACTCACAGAAGTCCCAAGCCCGCTCGCACTGTTTTTATATTTGGCACTGTATGCACCTCTGGTCGCCGAAGTATCGTTGATCTGAACGCTCTCCTCCCACAGGTAGGAATAGGCGACATCAATCGTGACATTGTCCACCGGCGTCCAGCCAGCACCGAAGCTGACAACCTTGCGGTCGCCCGTGGGAATACGTGGTCCCCGATTGGTGTTGTTGGTGGGCGACTGGTCAACTGAAAAGCCTGCGCGAAGCACCCATTGGTTGTTCAGTTGATACGCCGCCCCGATAGCGTGAGCCCACGTATCGTGCCAATTCTGCTCTTCGGTAATGGTGCCCAACGCGCCGCTCAACACAGGGGGTAAACCGGTGTTCTCGATGGTTAACTCTTTGAAGCGACTCCAGCGAGTCCAGGTGCTCCCCAAGTAGACGGTCCAGTCGTTGTTGAGCTGATGCGTCACCGAGAAATCCACCGACTCTGGGGTATCCACATCCAGCGAAGCGTCATAACTGCGGCCACTGACCCCCAACACGCTGAAGATGCCGTCAGTGACCTTGGTCTTGGCATCCAATTTATAACTGACCTTGGAATGGTAGGTCATGCCCAAACGGGTTCGGTCTGTCGCCTGCACCAGGATACCGGCGTTGAAACCGAGGGCCGTGTCGTCACCCGTGCTTTTGAGTTTTCCGTCATTGCGACCAGGGCTAAGTGGATTGGGCACCATCCCGGATATCTCACCGCTGATTCGGTTGATGGTCGGACCGAACCCGATCGAAACTCTGTCGTTGAAGGCATAGCTGATGGTGGGCTGGAACGTAAGGGTCGTGACCTCGCTTTTGTTGGCGTAGTAACGCCCGGCGAAACCACTGCCATAGTCAGTCATCAAACCAAAAGGTACATAAAACCCTACACCGAACGCCCAATGCTCATCGATGGGTTTGACGTAGTAACCCATCGGCACGGTGGTGGTTGGCACCATGTCGCCGTCTTCCTGGCCGCCGAATGTGCTCTGGGTGTGGCTGATGTCGGACTTGGCAAAAAGCGTCGCAGCTCCCACGCTGACCTGCTCTCTTTTCAAACGAGACATTCCCGCAGGGTTACCGAATACCGTGCTCGCATCTTCAGCGGATGAGGAGCGACCGGCAAACCCCGACCCCATCCCGCTGATGCTCTGTTCATTCAGAGCAAAGCCGCTTGCAAGAACGTTTGAGGATGCGAGCACGACAGCAAGGCCAAGTGGGCTCTTGAGCACTGTTTTTTTCATTGTTTGAACTCTATGGGATCACTGAGATGACGCAGTAGATGCGACGGACCACCATACTTATTCATGTGACCAATTCAGTCAATGGTCACAATACAGATAAATAAATGCCCTTCGCCGGATGGACGAAGGGCCAAGTGAAAGCGTTTGATGATCTGTTGCTTACCCGGGGATGCCGTAAACCTTTAGCCGAAGGTCAAGGCATGAGGCTACGCAAGATGAGGTTGGAGGTGAGCATGGGCGCTTCCTCGACGAAATCGAGGTTGTATTGCAGCAGCAAGGGATTGACGAAGGGCCGCAACGCGAGATGTATCGCTTCTACTGTTTCATCTAGCGGAGTCTTGCGTTCAAATTCGCCAACCTCTCGCCCCTCCCGAACGATTTGCGACACGAAGCTTTTGATCTGTGCGTCATAAGCCTGCGTACTGGGCCAGCTTTCCGCCGCCGCGAACGCTGCTATGTCATAGAGTTTGCGGTCGTTGAAGAACAGATTCACACCTGTAGCGATAACTGTTTTGACCAAGCGTCGAAAGCGCTCCGTCGGCGACAGGCCTTCGACATTGATCGCCTGCTCGACTGCCGCGACGATTTCTGCCAGGCAATTAGCGCAGATGGCCTCACCGATTGCTTGTTTGGAATCAAAGAATTTGTAGATGTAAGCCTTGGAAAACCCGATGGCCTTTGCCAAGTCGGAAACCGTGGTTTTGCTGTAGCCGTATTGGCTGAAGTGCTCGTTGGCCGCCGCGACAATCTGGTCTCGAATGTCGTGATCGGCTGGGCCACGGGTGCTGGGCGAAGATGAAGATATTGATGGCTGATTCATGGGAACAGCTTACTCATCCTGTCGACGACTGACAACTTGTGACCGATCAGCTACACAGTCACAAAACAAGCCTCTCAACGCGTTCGGCTGAGCGCCTCGTCACCAGCCCAACGCGCTCGTTGCCCATAACCACTACTAATCGTAGAACGCCTCAACCAACACCCGACTCCCCACAAAAAAACTATCCGCAACCAGCCGCAACGGCTGCAAGTCCAGGTCACTGGCCTTGTCACCAATCAACTGCTGAAAATGCCGATACACCGGCGCGTACTCGCCCTCCTCCGACACCGTTTGGCGCACGCCGTCGATGCTCAACAGCGCACCACCGTTGTCCAGGCGCAGAACGCCTTCGGCGCAGCGGATTTCGATGCTCCAGAGTTCGTCATGGCCATGGTCGAAGTCGAACTCCGCGCGGATATCGAGCTGGCGCGCATCGGACATTTTGATGTCCGCAGCAATCGGCGACTGGCAGTTGTTGGGGACGCGCAGTTCGGCGGATTCGACAAACAGCGGCGACGGCAGCAGATGAGTAACTATCGACAAGGCATTGATGCCCGGATCGAACACGCCTAGGCCGCCGGGTTGCCAGATCCACGCCTGGCCGGGGTGCCATTTGCGCACGTCTTCCTTCCAGTCGATCTGCACGCTTTGCAGGGTGCGGGTGGCCAGCCAGTCGCGAGCGGCTTCGATGCCCGGCGCGTAGCGCGAATGCCAGGCGAACAACCCGCTGACGCCTTGTTCCGCGACCTGATTCACCAGCGCCATCGCTTCGCCCAAAGTGGCGCACGGCGGTTTTTCCACCAGCACGTGTTTGCCAGCGGCCAACGCTTGTTGCACCAGGGCGAAGCGTCCTTGCGGCGGTGTGCAAAACGCAATCGCATCGACGGGCGGGCCGTTTTCCAACAGCTCGCCCAGGGACTTGAAGTTCTCAACCCCGACGCACGGTTGGCCTTGGGTGGCGACAGACACTAACTGGAACGCGGGATTGGCGTGGATCGCGGGGACGTGTTGATCCTGGGCAATCTTGCCGTAGCCCACCAGACCGAGACGGATCGGTTGCATCACTGACTCCTGATTGTTTTTCTTATCTTGATAAGCGAACGCGCAAGATTACACCTCTCGGATCATTGATCGCAGCCCCCACCGAACCTTTACCCGGCAACTACCGTCCGAGTTAGAGCGTTAATGCCAAACACTCCGCTGCGAGGTCGCCGCTTGAAAGCCGCTGTCATCAAAAAATACCGCCTGATCATCAAGACCATGGGCTATGTGGGCTGGGCCCTGTTCTGGTTATTGCTGTGGGATATCGCTGTCACCGTGGACTTCATGCTGTTTCTCGACAGCAAGATCACCTTGCCGCTGATGCCTTTGACGTTGCTGGGTTCGGCGTTGGTGGTGCTGATCAGTTTTCGCAACAGCAGTGCCTACAATCGCTGGTGGGAAGCGCGCACGTTGTGGGGCGCGATGGTCAATAACTCCCGCAGCTTTGCGCGGCAAGTCCTGACGTTGCTGGATGACCGGGGTAACGAGGTCAATCCGATGAAGGCCACCCTGCTGCGGCGCCACGTGGCGTATGTGAATTGCCTGGCGGCGCACCTACGGGGTCAGCCGTGCCCGGACGAGATACGCGCGTTTATTCCCGCCGAAGAGTTCGCGCGCAGCGGCACCACCAATAATTTTTCCAACGATATTCTCAACGGAACGGCGGCGTTGCTGGCCCAGGAATACAAGGCCGGGCGCCTGGACAGTATTCGCCTGGCGCGGCTCGAATCGACCCTGGTTGATCTGTCCAACAGCCAGGGCGGCATGGAGCGGATTGCCAATACGCCACTGCCCTACCCTTACGTGTATTTTCCACGGCTGTTTATTTCGCTGTTTTGCCTGATTGTGCCGGTGGGGCTGGTCGAGTCCCTGGGCTGGTTTACTCCGCTGGCCTCGACGGTGGTGGGCTTCATGCTGCTGGCCATCGAACGCATCGGCACCGATTTGCAAAGCCCGTTTCGCGACAGCGAGCACCAGATCCAGATGGAAGCCCTGTGCGAAACCATCGAGAAAAACCTGCAATCGATGCAGCGTGATTCGCTGCATGGCGATCGACTTGCGTCTCCCGCTATCGCCTAGCGCTGATAAAAAAAGCGCTGGGCGGTGAATTATTCAGTGTCCTCATGTATCTGAACCAAAGAGTACGTGCCATTAAAACAATGGCAATGAAATGGATCAGCGACAGAGTAACTCGGATGAAATCACGCAAAAAAACCGTCAATCCGATCGGATTGGAAGACATCACCATTGTCGACGACGCCAAGATGCGCAAGGCGATCACCGCCGCCGCACTGGGCAATGCCATGGAATGGTTCGACTTCGGCGTCTATGGCTTTGTCGCCTATGTGCTCGGCAAGGTGTTCTTTCCCGACGCGTCCCCCAGCGTGCAGATGATTGCCGCGCTGGCGACCTTCTCGGTGCCGTTCCTGATCCGTCCCCTGGGCGGTCTGTTCTTCGGCGCATTGGGCGACAAATACGGTCGACAGAAAGTCCTCGCGGCCACCATCGTGATCATGTCCCTCAGCACCTTTGCCATCGGACTGATTCCCTCCTATGCCTCGATTGGCATCTGGGCGCCGATCCTGCTGTTGCTGGCCAAGATGGCCCAAGGTTTCTCGGTCGGCGGCGAATACACCGGCGCCTCGATCTTCGTCGCCGAATATGCCCCGGACCGCAAGCGCGGTTTTCTCGGGAGCTGGCTGGACTTCGGCTCGATCGCCGGCTTCGTCCTCGGCGCAGGCCTGGTGGTGATGATTTCTGCGGTGATCGGCGAAGAGAAATTCCAGGAGTGGGGCTGGCGCTTGCCGTTCTTCCTCGCCCTGCCCCTGGGCATGATCGGCCTCTATTTGCGTAACGCACTCGAAGAGACCCCGGCGTTCCAGCAGCACGTCGAAAAGCTTGAGCAAGGCGACCGTGAAGGTCTGGCGCGCGGCCCGAAAGTGTCGTTCAAGGAAGTGGCGACCAAGCACTGGCGCAGCCTGATGACCTGCATCGGCGTGGTGGCCGTGACCAACGTCACCTACTACATGCTGCTCACCTACATGCCGAGCTACCTCTCGCACAACCTGCATTACAGCGAAAATCGCGGCGTGCTGATCATCATCGCGATCATGGTCGGCATGCTGTTCGTGCAGCCTTTGATTGGCTTTATCAGCGACAAGATCGGCCGCCGGCCCTTCATCCTGTTTGGCAGCATCGCGCTGTTCTGCCTGGCGATTCCGGCCTTCATGCTGATCAACAGCGGCAAGCTGGGGCTGATTTTCTCCGGTCTGCTGATCATTGCCGTGGTGCTCAATTTCTTCATCGGCGTGATGGCTTCGACCCTGCCGGCGATGTTCCCCACCCACATCCGCTATAGCGCGCTGGCCAGTGCGTTCAACGTCTCGGTGCTGATCGCAGGCCTGACCCCGACCCTGGTGGCGTGGTTGGTGGAAAGTACCAACAACCTGTACATGCCGGCGTATTACCTGATGGTGATCGCCGTGGTGGGCCTGGTGACTGGCATCACCATGAAGGAAACCGCCAACAAGCCGTTGCGCGGTGCGGCCCCGGCGGCGTCCGACCTTGAGGAAGCGAAGGAACTGCTGCAAGAGCATGAAGACAATATTGAGCAGAAGATCGAAGACATCGACGCGCAGATCGCGGAACTGGAAGCCAAGCGCAAGAACCTGGTGCAACAGCATCCGCGCATTGAGTGACATCCGGTCAACCCGCACGTGTCCTATCGGCAATGGTGCGTTGGCTGGGGCGGCGGGCGTAGGCGCGCGTTTAATCACACCAGGTGAATTGAACGCACGCCTGCTTCATACAACGAACTGCTCACTCAATGCGTGATGGCTTCACATTCAGTGCGCTGGTCGCTGTTGGAGATCGAGTTGCAATTGCTTCTGCCTCCGCCTGCCTTGGCATTGCAGTAAGCGCGCTGGTCACTGTCGCTGATGCTGTTGCAATTGCTGCGGCCGCCGCCCGATTCTGCGTTGCAGGTGGCGCGCAGGGCGGAGTCGGAGATCGAGTTGCAATTGCTGCTGCCTCCACCGGCCTTGGCATTGCAGTAAGCGCGTTGGTCACTGTCGCTGATGCTGTTGCAATTGCTGCGGCCGCCGCCGCTTTCTGCATTGCAGGTGGCGCGCAAGTCGGAGTTGGAAATCGAATTGCATTTGCTGCTGTCTCTATCCGCCCTGGCATCGCAGTAAGCACGCTGATCACTGTCACTTAGGCTGTTGCAGCCGGCAAAGGCATAACCGCTAAGCATCAACAGCATCGCAACAATAATTCTCATCACTCTCTTCCCTGGTTTTCCGGGAAACAGCCCGGCACTGTCTGGCTCTGTAGGACGCGCGCTGCAAGGCGCATGTCAAATTGACACTACTGTTTAGAATAGTTCCCTTACTGCGGACGAAGTAGCCATGTGGAAGCAATCACACGACTTGGTTGCGACCATTTCGCTTGGTTTGATAGTCCGCATCATCGGCACGCACCACCAGGTTTTCCACCGTGTCGTCCGCGCCGCAAGCCAGGTGCAAAAACCTGGTGCAACAGCACCCACGCATCGACTGACGGGGCGATCGGTCGTCAGCCCTGACGACCGATCAGCTCACTCGCCAACAACGCCTTCAACCCCATCGGTTTGGCAAAGTAATAACCCTGGGCCTGCCCCGCGCCCATTTCGCGCAGCAGGTCCAGGGTCGCTTCATCCTCGACACCTTCCGCCACCACGCTCAGGTCCAGTGATTCGGCCATGCGCACAATCGCCCGGACGATTGCGCGGCTGCGCGGGCTGCTGGTCAGTTCGAGGATGAACGATTTGTCGATTTTCAAGCCGCTGAAACGGTACTGGTGCACGTAGCTCAGGGATGAAAACCCTGCGCCGAAGTCATCGAGCACCACCGACATGCCGTTGTCGGCCAGTTGCTGCATGGTCAGTCGCGCAATCGCCGGCTCGGCGACCAGCGCACCCTCGGTCAATTCCAGGCAGATCCGCGACGGCGCGACCCCGTGTTGCGCCAGCAAGGCAAGCACGTCACTGGCGAAGTCCGGGCGCGTCATGCTGTAGCTGGAGCAGTTGACGTGCACTGGCGGCCAATTGGCGTGCTCGGGTTGGGCGAGGATCACCGCGATGCTGGTCAGCATGTACAAATCCAGTCGGCCGATCAGGCGCAAGCCTTCGACATCCGGCAAAAACTCGCCCGGCGCGATCACCCGGCCGTCCGGCTGATGCCAGCGGATCAGCGCTTCGAGGGCCAGCAGTTCGCCGGTTTCAACGCTGACAATCGGCTGGAAATACGGCAGAAGTTCGTTGGTGCGTTTGAGCGCGTTGCGCAACGCCCCTTCCCGTTCGACTTGGTCCGAGACCTCGCGGCGCACTTCCTGGTTGAACACCGCGTAGCTGTCGCGCCCGGCACTCTTGACCCGGTACATCGCCGCATCGGCGTCGCGCAACAAGTCGGCGGGCTCGTGATGGAACTGACTGTCGGCGCTGACAATGCCGATACTGCAGGATGAAAAAACCTGATGGCCATTGATGTTAAACGGCAGGTCAAACGCCACCAGGATCCGTTCGGCGATTTCGATCACCACCTCCAGCGGCGCCTCGGGCGCGAGCACCGAAAACTCATCGCCTCCCAACCGCGCCAGCATGTCGGTGTCACGCAGGCAACCGCGCAGACGCTGGGCGGCCTGCATCAATAGCAGGTCGCCGAAATGGTGGCCGAGGCTGTCGTTGACCATTTTGAAACGGTCGAGGTCGATGAACATCACGGCCAGGTGTCCGCCCTCGCTGCCGAACTGCGACCAGGCCTGATTAAGGCGCTGTTGCAGGTAGGTACGGTTTGGCAGCCCGGTCAGCGCATCGTGAGAGTTCTCGTGTTGCAACTTGGCATTGGCGTGATCGAGTTCGCGGGTGCGGTTCTGCACCCGGGCTTCGAGCTTGAGGTTGGCGGCGTGGATCGCTTCGGCGGCGGTGCGGCGCGACAGGGCGGTGTCGATGTGTCGCGACACAAACGTCAGCAATTCCTGATCGCGCAGGGTGTAGCGCACTTGCGAGGTATAGCTTTGCACCGCCAGCACGCCGCGCACCACATCGCCATCGAACAACGGGATACCCAGCCAGGAATAGGATCGGTAATACACGTCGGCGGGTTCTATTTCAGCGTCCACCGTCAATCGATCAGCCTCATCGGCATCGATCAGGCAAGCTCGACGCTGACGGATCACGTACTCGGTCAAGCCCCGGCTGCCACGCCGTGCTACCGGGCGAACCGTTTGCCGCTCATCGACGTAATAAGGAAAGGTCACTTCAGCGGTCGCGTCATCGAACAGCGCAATGTAGAAGTTCTGCGCGAACAACAGATCGCCGACGATGCCGTGCAAGGTTTTAAACAACTCGGCCATGTCGCCAGGCTGGCTCGACAGCTCAGCAATCTGGAACAGCGCGCTCTGCAGATGTTCGGCGCGCTCCCGGTCGGCCACTTCCTGGCGCAAGGCGTCGTTGAGTGCCGAAAGCTCCAGGGTGCGGCGCATCACCGTCTCTTCCAGATCGGCGCGGTGCAGAATCCGGTCCAGCGCCATCGCCACATGCCGGGCCACCACCAGGAACAGCGCGCGGTCTTCAGCGCTGTAGGCACGGGAAACGTCGTAGACCTGCATCGCCAGCATGCCAAACACGTCGTCCGAGGCATTCTTCAGGGGTGCGCCCATCCAGAACTCGGGACGATCGCCCACGCAGTAGAAACGCCCCTCGGCCTGAGCCGCGAGAATGCCCGCAGAGTCGATCAGCAACGGCTGGCCCGTGGTCAACACATAAGCGGTCAGCGACAGGTGCGCAGGGTCAAGGTATTCATAGTTCTCGGACTCCAGCGCTTCAACGTCGATGATGTCGACGTAATACGGGTAGTCCATCTTGCCGGTGCGTGGGTCATATAGCGCGAGGTAGAAGTTCTCGGCGTCGATCAGGCTGGCCAGCAGTTGGTGAACCCCCACCAGAAACACCGAGCGGTCGCGAGTCGAACTGGCCAGGTAAGTAATTTCATACAGCACACGCTGGGTAATCTGCGCGCGGGCCAGGGTATCGGTCTGGACCTGAATGCCCAAACGCTGGGCAAATTCGTCGAGCGCCGGTTCTTCGGCATCGTCAATCGGCGCGAGCAACCAGCCGAGCACACTTTCGCCGCGACCGGTCGGCCAGCGGTGCAGGCGCCAGGTCTGGCAAAAGGCTTCAAAGTCTTCATTCGCAACGCTTGACGGCCACTGCACCCGCGGGTCGCCCTGCCCGACCAGATGCATTTGCTCACCGGCGCGATAAACCACCCAAGAGGTGGTATGCGCCCAGTTGCGCGCTGATTCCAGCAAATGTTCGATGGTATCTCCGTTGCCAGCGTAGGCCATGCCGAGCGTATCCACGTTCCCTTTTAGTTGAGAGGTGGTAACACCGCAATCGTTCGATTGCCGCGCAGAGTCGGTCAATGGACGAAAACTCATTAGCGCTCCCTGGGCTAAAAAACTGGCGATACTTTCTTATTGAACACTAGCGATGTACCAGTGATCTTTCCGTTTAAAGCTTATGGCAACTTTTATCAATAGTTTTATGCGCTTTAGTGCCAAGTATGGGACGGACGACGATTTATTCGCTAGTTATTGTTCAGGAGCACTGCTTCCTCGCACATCAACTTGTCCTATCCTTCATCCAACCAACCACTCTGGACATCAACATGCCCGCCCCGGAATCCACCCTTCTCGACAGTTGGCACCACAACGCCCAACCGTGGATTGATGCCATCCGCAACGGCACGATCGAAAGCCGCCTGCAGGTCACCGACCAGGCGATCCTGCTGGCGGTGCTAAGTCGTCAGCCCGCACGGGTTCTGGACCTCGGTTGCGGTGAGGGCTGGCTGTTGCGTGCATTGGCTGATCGAGCCATTGAGGCGGTCGGGGTGGATGGCGATGCGACGCTGGTCGAGGCGGCGCGAACGGCGGGTTCTTCGCAGGTGCAGGTGGCGAGCTATGAAGCGTTGGTGGAGGCGGAGATTGATATCGGCAGCGACTACGACCTGATCTGCGCCAACTTCGCACTGTTGCACCAGGACATCATCCCGTTGCTCGCCGCCATGAACGCCCTGCTCGCCCCCGGTGGCGCGCTGGTGATCCAGACGCTGCATCCGTGGACTGCGGCGGCGGGCGATTATCAAGATGGATGGCGCGAAGAGACGTTCGCCGGGTTCAAGGGCCAGTGGCAACCCATGCCGTGGTATTTCCGCACCTTGTCGAGTTGGCTGAATGCACTGGACATGGCCGGTTTTCGGCTGGTTGGCCTGCAAGAACCGCAGCACCCACAAAGTCCGGTGCCGCAGTCGTTGCTGTTGGTGGCTGAGCAACGGGGCTGAGCGCTGGCCTCACACGACTTGATTACGCCCATTGCGCTTGGCCTTGTACAGCGCGTCATCGGCCCGAACCACCAGGCTTTCCACCGTGTCGTGCGCGTTGGCAAGGGCGACTCCGAACGACGCCGTCACCGTATCCAACACTTCATTGGTGCCGCGCGCCTTGATCCGCAGCGCCTGAATCTTCTGGCGCAGCAACTCGGCAACGTCACGGACAGCCGAGAGGTCGGCGCAACCACGCAAGATCACGCAAAACTCTTCGCCGCCATAACGGGCCGCCAAGGCCTGGGGTGGCAGTGAGTTGCGCAGCACCTGCCCCACATGTTCAAGCACGCGGTCGCCCAGCGGATGGCCGTACTGATCATTGAATTGCTTGAAGTGATCGATATCCAGCATGACCAGCGCGACACCCTGCGCCTCGGTGCGCAGCGCTTGCTCCAGCACGCGGGAAAAGGTGTTGCGATTGAGCACTTGGGTCAGGCCGTCGAGCGTTGCGTCGAGTTGGGCTCGCTGCAGTTTATCGCGCAGGCTTTTGATCTCGTTCTGCGCCGAATGCAGTTGAGCGAGGAAGCGCTCTTGCTGATCGTGCATCGCCTGAGTGCTCTGTTGCAGCTCGATGAGGATGGTCGGCAATCGCTTGTCGTCCGGCTCTTCGAGCATTTCCAGGCATTGTCCGAGGCTGGCCTTGAAATTGAGGCTGCCACTGACGCTATGGGAGACGTCGCGCTCCATGCCATCAACCAGGTTGATCGCTTGCTGCTGGCCGGCGCGGGCATCTTCCAGTTCGTCGCGAATGATGAAGTCGCGGAACAACTTCGATGCAGACTCCGAAGGGAAATAGTCGAAGTCTTTGACCACCCGATCCAGATGACGATTGAGCTCCGGCTCCAGGCCTTTGCTGTAGGTGTACCAGAGCGCGTAGTGCACCGGATTCGGCGGAATATTGTGTCGCACCATGAGCGGCACGGCTTGTTTCAACAACGCAGCCGCCTCGCGGTAGTCCTCTGGATACAGTGCTAAAGCAGTCGCATGCAGCTCTGATTGGCTCATGACTTCACTATTATTGGTTGTTATTGGCGAATTCGAATGCGCGGCAGCATAGCGTTACGTTCGACGCACCGCTATGCACTTGATCTCCACCAATAATCCCGGATGAGCCAGTTCACTCACACCGATACACGTCCAGGCGCACAGCCCCTTCGGGAACAGGCGGTTTTTCACGTCCCGAAACACCGCCATGTGCTTCGACATATCAACGTGGTAGGTCGTCATCTCGACCACGTCCTCGAAGGTACAACCGCCCGCCTCGAGCACCTGGCTGAGGTTTTCCCAGGCACACATGAACTGCTGCTCAGGGTCTTCGATGACTTGCAGGTCAGGCGTCCGGCCCACTTGGCCGGCACAGTAAAGTGTGTCGCCGACCTTGACCGCAGGGGCATAACCCGCGCGTTCGACGATGGGTTTCATGGCGGCAGGAATGATGATTTCACGGTCAGGCATTACGGGGCTCCGGGGGGTTATTTGACCAACCGCGTTTCCTTGGACGGTCGGTAGCCAAAGTACGAGCTGTAGCATTTGCTGAAGTGGCTGGGCGACACAAAACCGCACGCCACCAGCACGTCCACCTGGGACAGTTCGGTGTGCTGCAGCAAGCGCCGCGCCTCGGTAATGCGCAGTTCCATGTAATAGCGTTGCGGCGTGGTGCCCAGTTGTTCCTTGAACAAACGCTCGAGTTGGCGACGGGATCGACCGGCGTAAACCGCCAGTTGCTCCAGCTCCAGCGGCTCTTCGAGGTTCGCGTCCATCAGCTTCACCACCTCGCGTAGCGGTGCGCTGACGCAGATATTTTCCGTCGGCTTGATGCGCCGGTAGCGGGATTCTTCGAACGCCAGGATGTCTTCGATGCCTTCGACCAAGGCCTTGTCGTGCAAGCCTTTGATCCAGTCCAGCGCCATGTGGAAAGCACCGGAAGGACTGGACGCCGTGAGCCGGTCGCGATCGATCACGTAGGGCTCGCTGGTGACTTGCGCAGCTTTGGCGATTTCGGCCAGTGCGGGGCGATGTTCGGGGTGGATGGCGCAGCGGTAGCCGTCGAGCAAACCGGCGCTGCCGAGGAACCACGCGCCGTTCCACAATCCGGACAGGATCACGCCGTGGTCTGCCGCGCTTCTGAGCAAGTGGATCAACTCATCGCTGGCTTTGAGTTCGGTGCGGTAGCCGCCACAAATGACCAGCAGGTCCAGGTCCTGAATCGCGGCACCTTCGAAACGCGCATCGGGCCGGATGACCAGGCCCAGGTCGCTGATAACTTCGCCATCGTGCAAGCCGAACGTTCGGGTGGAGAACAACTTGGGGCGAAGCAGGTTCGCGGTGACGATCGTGTCCAGCGCTTGCGTGAAGGCCGGCAGTGAAAAATGCTCCAGCAGCAAAAAGCCTGTGCGCGCCATGGGGACTGGCTCACCCGATTGCTCATTCAAATAGCGGAGATTTTTCCCCTTCATGCCTCCGCTGAATTGGCGTCGTTCGATCAAGGTCTGGGTTACTCGATGATGAGGGCTGATAACCCCACATGCTAACCCCCAGACTGGTGTTCGGGCTATCGGGCTGAATTGCTGACCTTTACCTGATTGTAGGAGCGAGGCTTGCCCGCGAAGGCGGTGTGTCAGGCATGACGCCTTCGCGAGCAAGCTTTGCTCCTACAAGGGATTGGTGTTGGCCGCAAATCCTGCGAACAACATCGAACAAATGTGGGAGCGGGCTTGCTCGCGAAAGCGGTGTGTCAGATGGCGGGGTTTTCGACTGGGCTGACGCCTTCGCGAGCAGGCTCGCTCCCACAGGGGATTGGTGTTGGCCGCAAATCCTGCGAACAACATCGAACAAATGTGGGAGCGAGCCTGCTCGCGAAATCGGTGTGTCAGATGGCAGAGTTTTCGACTGGGCTGACGCCTTCGCGAGCAAGCCCGCTCCCACAGGGGATCGGGCTTGCTCGCAACTCTTGCGAACGATACCTAACCCATGTGGGAGCGGGCTTGCTCGCGATGACGGTGGCACAGCCACCGTCGATCTAACTGATGAACCGCTTACAGATCAGTAATTTCTTTATGCTGCGGCACCAGCGCTTTCATCACGCTCCACGCCACCAGATAGGCCAGTGCGCAGATGGCAAACATGATCATGTAGCCGGTGTGAATGTCGTTGATCGATTTGTAGTAGTCGAACACCCAACCGCCGATCTTGGTCATCACCACTCCGCCCAAACCGCCGGCCATGCCGCCTATCCCCACCACCGAAGCCACGGTTTTTTGCGGGAACATGTCGGACACGGTGGTGAAGATGTTGCACGACCACGCCTGGTGCGCCGAAGCGCCCACACCGATCAACAGCACCGGCACCCAGAAGCTGATGTAGCCGAACGGTTGCGCCAACAACACCAGCAGCGGGAACAGCGCGATCACCAGCATGGCTTTCATGCGACCGTCATACGGCTTGTCGCCGCGTGCCATGAAGTAGCTCGGGAACCAGCCGCCACCGATGCTGCCGACCATGGTCATGCTGTACAGCACCGCCAACGGAACCACGATGTCCGGGCCTTTCATGCCGTACTGCGCCGACAGGTAGGTCGGCAGCCAGAACAGGAAGAACCACCACACGCCATCGGTCATGAACTTGCCGAAGGCAAACGCCCAGGTCTGGCGATAGGTCAGCAACTTGAACCACGAGACTTTCTTGGCCACTTCGCCCGCCACCGGCGTAGCGATCACTTGCACCGGTTCATCGCTGCGGATGTAAGCCAGTTCCGCCGCCGACAGACGCTTCTGCTGCTCCGGCTTCTGGTACAGCGTGATCCACACGGCCACCCAGACGAAGCCCAACATGCCGATCACGATAAACGCCGCTTCCCAACCCCACAGGCCCGCAATCAACGGCACGCAGATCGGCGCCAGAATTGCGCCCACGTTGGCACCGGAGTTGAAGATGCCGGTCGCGAACGAGCGTTCTTTCTTCGGAAAATATTCCGCAGTGGCCTTGATCGCGATCGGGAAGTTACCCGCCTCACCGATCGCCAACACCGCGCGGGACAACATGAAACCGGCAATCGACACCGGGATCACCGCCAAGCCGAACGCACTGCACACCGCGGCGATCCCCTCGCCCATCGGCACCGCAAACGCATGCATGATCGCACCCGTCGACCAGATGCCGATCGCCACCACAAACGCGGTCTTGGTGCCGATCTTGTCGACCACCCGACCTGCGAACAACATGGAAATGGCGTAGACAAACTGGAACACCGAAGCAATGTTGGCGTAATCGGTGTTACTCCAACCGAACTCCGTCGACAAACCCGGCGCCAACAGGCTGAGCACCTGACGGTCGAGGTAATTGACGGTGGTGGCAAAAAACAACAGCGCGCAGATCGTCCAGCGGTATTTGCCTACGGCTTGGCCGACGCGTTGCGCATTGATGGGTTCATTCAGATTCATAGCATCACTTTATTATTGGATTAGGGTGATGAACTCTCGACAACCGGACGAGAGCACAGGTGCACGTTCTCCATGCCCGGCGGCTGGAGTCAGACCTGTAGCAACTGCTATGGGGTATTTGTTGAAACCGTTGCCTGCAACGGACCGGACTGTGCATCAAGGCAAGCAGTCAGGATCGAACCACGGGGAGCGGAATTCGGGGAGACGAGTACGCAGGTTGGATTCATGATGGGGCCGACACTCTTTTTTATTTTTAGGGTTCAACAGCGATCTATCGTCTGTCGTCGTACAACTGTGCCTTTTATATCGAGGCTAATACCTGGCTGTCAATCTGAAAGATGGCCGTTCGTCATGACACGACCTCTCTATCCAGATCCAGCTCAGTAGGGAATACGACGGGTACAGGCGGGTTCAGTGGCGTGATTTGCTGCGCCAACAGCAGATGGGATGAAAAAAGCCGTTGTACGACAACGAAAGATCTAACCGGCGCGGGATATCACTCATCGGCGCCGCAATCGACATCGCCTGCGCCCATATGATCGAAGCCGGTCAGCATGACTGACGTAACTCCTGAAGACGGATCGCTTGGGCGTTTGCCCGTCGAATCATCGGCCGATTCATATTGCACGCTGGTGTCCATGATATTTTCCGGCAATGTCCCCTGCTCTGTTTCGGACAACAAGTAAGCTTCGGCGCGCGGCAATTTGAAGGCGTTGCGGACCTCGGCCTCGTTGAATGTCCCCTTGAGCAAGAGCGTCACCTGCTGCAACTCCCCATGCTCCCAGCTCAATTGCACCTGCGTCGCGAGCGGATGAATCCTGGCAGCCAGGTTTGCGGGCAATTCCGGGCCTTCGGTGTAGGCATCACCATTGCTGCAGGGGTCGCCTTGATTTTCGTAGCCCTTCAAGCTGCAGTTGAAGCGCTTGTCGCGATGCCCCAGCGACTGCTCCATATAGCAACCAAACTCGCTCGAAGACATGCGCGGCCATGCCAGCACATCGACGGTGGGCGGCGGCAGTCCAGCCCCCAAGGTCTGCCCTGCACAGGCCAGCAACGCGATGAACATCGCCATATCGGTATTGATCTTGAGCATCTTTCTTTGCACCAGAAGGCCAGGGACGATCATTCCACCAACGATACCAGACGCGGCTCCATCGACGTCGCCAGCACCTCAAGCAGCGCCAACGTCACCGGCAACTTGAAGCGGCGCCGCCCTGCACTGCCGGGATTGAGAAAAAGCCGTTCACCGCGCCATTCAATCAGTGGTTTATGAGAGTGGCCAGTGATCACCAGCCTGACGCCTGCATCGAGTGCAACGGGGACATCGGCAATGTCATGCACCAACAGCGTCTTCCAGCCATGGAGGTCGAAATACAGAAGATCGGCAATCTGTTTTGCCCACGGCGCGTCCAGGTCATTGTTGCCGCGCACGACGTATAGCGGAGCGATGGCCGCGAGTTGCTCAAGGATTTCCGCGCTGCCAATGTCACCCGCATGAACGATCCGTTCACAGCCCTGCAACGCCGCAATCGCCTCGGCACGGAGCAAACCATGGGTGTCAGAAATCACACCAATTTTCATGTACCGCTCCACATAAATGAATGACCTCGCCACCGGTCATTGCCATTGAACTCTCGCCTCACAGCACCGTCCAGCAGCGCCTTCAAACCCGCAATCTTCCCTTCAGAAATCAATCAGTAACAACAACTGAAAACGCTTTGAATTTTTTTCTGGCGCCACCACTCCTTTATCTATGAGCAAATGGAGGGGGCCTCATGAAGACCGATCTTTACATCATTGAATACCAGCTTCACGGGCAGACAAAATCATTCATCATCCGCGCGCAAAGCATGACCAATGCCCAGGCCTGGCACTGGGCGAGTTGTGATGCGGGGATAGCGCCGATACCAAAACCTGGCAGGCCACCACTCAAAGTCGTGTCCAAACCCCAGGCGGAAAAGTATGGGCTGACAGAGGTCAAATGGCGCGAGTCGGCGACGCTGAACTGGACGGAGGTTTCGACATCATGACTGTGGCCGGCAGCATCCCCGCAAAAGTTTGCTGTTGAATATGTCGGCGTTGGATTGAAGCAAAGCCTTCCCAATCATAAATCAACCAGTCGTGGGAAAAATTCTCGCATTCGGGACATTTGTGAGTTGGTGGAGGACTGCTTGCGATGTAACCACAGCGGGTCAATACCCGAGACCAGTAAGCGGCCTTCTATCCTGTCAGTACCAGAGACATGTCCGGATACTTCGCGCATATGAAATCGACGAATGCTCGAACTTTTGGAGTAGCCAGGCGCCTGGAGGTATGTAAGACCCAAAGCTCGGGTTCTACACCCGATACCGTGCCCCACTGGACCAACTCGCCACGGGCGAGCTGGTTCCATGCGATGGACTGTGGAATCAGGGCAACACCACCGCCGGCGACAGCCGCATCGCGGACCATCAGTAACGAGGAGAATCGCAGCCTTGGAATAGGCTCCAGAACCAAACGCCCTCCGTCGAGACTCCAGTGGGTCGGCTGGAAGCTCGACGTTACGATGCCAGGAATGGGTCTGACTTCCCCCGGATCGGGCTTAAGCACTTCTGGCGCCGCCACTACTACCAGCCGGTCTTTGGCGAAGCATCGGCCGACCAAATTGCTGTCTGGGCTCGGATTGATCCGAATGGCGACGTCGAATTGCTCCTCCACAAGGTCAACCAAGCGATCCTCCGCCACGACTTCGATTTCGACCTCCGGGTAGGCGGCACAGAATTCTGCTCCGATGCGGCCCATTGCGAGCTGGGAGAACAGGACTGGGGAGGCGACACGCAAGCGTCCGCGAGGCGTCGATACGCCCTCGCGAGCCGTTGTCATGGCATCGGCCACCTCGCTCAACGGTCCTTCTGTTCGAGCCATCAACAATTCGCCAGCTTCGGTCAGCTTCAGGCCGCGAGCGCTGCGCTCGATGAGCCTCACCCCGAGTTGCTCCTCAAGGTCGGAGATTCGACGCGACAAGGTGGCTTTGGATATGCCGCTCGCACGGCTCGCCTTTCCAAGCCCCTCATTCGTTGCAACGAGTATGAAATCGATCAGAGCGTTCAGATTCATGGTGTTCCACTTTTGAAACGAAGTGTCTGCATTTTGGTGTCTACGCATTATCCGTGCAACAGCCTATCTTCTCGTCATCGGAACTCGATACGAGGAACTGCAAATGAGCACCCTGCAACGAGCTGTACTGATCCGGGCATACGGCGGCGCTGGCACCGTGGAAGTGGCCACAATCAAAAAACCGGAACCTGAACAAGACGAGGTTCTCGTCCGGGTTCGTGCCGCCGGCATAAATGGCATTGATTGGAAAGTCCGCGAAGGTCATGTCCGAAACGCGTTTACGCTTCCATTACCAATAGTGCTGGGCGCCGAAATGGCGGGGGTTGTCGAGGCTGTCGGCCCCGGTGTCTCTCGCTTCCGTATCGGCGATCGTGTCATGGCCGCGATTGGGAAACTGGGCGCCTACGCCGAATTCGTGAGCATCAGTGAATCGAGCCTCTCCCTGACGCCTGAGAATCTTGATGATGTGCATGCTGCTGCGGTTCCTGTCGCAGCCGTGGCAGCCTGGAATAGCCTCCATCATGCGGGGCCGATCCATCCAGGCCAGCGCATCCTTATTCACGGCGCGGCTGGTGGGCTGGGCGCCTATGCCGTGCAGTTTGCCAAGCGGGCAGCTGCCGAGGTCTTCGCAACGGCGGGCACGACTGACCTGGATTATGTGCGCAGCCTCGGCGCCGATCATGTCATCGACTATTAAGCCCAACGTTTCGAAGACATCGTCCGGGACATTGACCTGGTGCTCGACTACGTCGGGGGCGAAGTACTGGATCGCTCCTGGCAGGTGCTGGCTGAGAACGGCGTCATTGTCGGCACGTCATCACCCGACATTCTGGCGCGCACGCCGGCGAATCGCCGAGGCCTGTGGTTCATGAACAAACCTGATCCCGAACTTCTGGCTTCGCTGGCAAAAGAAATCGCCAGCGGCACGCTGCGGTCCAGGATCGGCGAGGTCATTGGCTTCGCAGACATACCCACGGCGATTGAACGCAATCGCACCGTTTCCGGAACTGGAAAAGTCGTTGCGGACTTCTCTCGCTGATCCACTCCCCTCTAATCAATGCAGGAGATTCAAAATGAGCATTCTCGTTATTGGTGCCACGGGCACTATTGGTTCACTCGTCACTCAAGGTCTTGCCGACGCGGGCGCCGAAGTCAAAGCGCTCGTGCGCCAAGCGGGTAAGCGCGACTTCCCGGCAGGCGTCACTGAAGTTGTAGCAGACCTCACCGATGTACCTTCGATGCGCGCTGCGCTGTCTTCGATACGGACGCTGTTTTTGCTCAACGCCGTTACGCCCGACGAGGTCACGCAAGCCCTCATTACGTTGAACCTCGCTCACGAGGCCGGCATTGAGCGCATCGTTTACCTCTCGGTGATTCATGCCGACACGTTCACCAATGTTCCGCACTTCACTGGCAAGCATACCGTTGAGCGCATGCTAGAAAGCCTCGACATCCCGGCGACTATTCTGCGCCCGGCTTACTTTATGCAAAACGACCTGATGGTCCAACAGACGATCCAGAACTACTCGGTGTACCCGATGCCGATCGGCTCGGCGGGCGTCTCGATGATTGATGCACGCGACATTGCCGATGTCGCCGTGGCAGAACTGCTGCGACGCGACAAGGCATCTTCGGCTCTCGATCGTGTAACGCTGGAGTTGGTTGGGCCACAAGCACTGACGGGTGCATCCGTGGCCAAGACCTGGAGCTCAGCCCTGGATCGTGAGATCGCTTACGGTGGTGACGATGTAGCGGCCTTCGAAGGGCAACTGGCTTCGTACGGTCCCGGCTGGTTGGCATACGACATGCGCCTGATGATGGCGGGTATCCAGACGTTCGGCATGCAAGCAACTGAAGGAACCGTGGACCGACTGGAAGCCATCATTGGGCACCCGCTGCGTTCTTACGAAGACTTCGTCCGCGAAGCGACTGCTGGCGTTTAAAACAGGGCGGGGGGCATTATTTTCAACCAATGCATTGTCCCCTGTTAACCCATCTTCGTTCGGCTCCGCGCCGTCTAAAGTGGACACTGACATGAGTAATAAAGCGTTCAATCAATCCGCCAGCACGAGCACGGCGTTCAAGTACACGTCCCTTGGATTACGTCTTATAGCGGCCTTGGCGTTTCTGGCAGCTGGCGGTGCCAAGCTCGCTGGCGCGCCAATGATGGTCGATATCTTCGAACATATTGGCTTGGGTCAGTGGTTTCGTATCGCGACGGGGCTGATCGAAATCAGCGCTGCAGCCGCTTTGTTCATACCCGTCACCACGGGATTGGGAGGGCTGCTGCTGGCGATCACTATGTGCGGTGCGATTTTCACCCACCTCTTCGTTATCGGGGGCAGCCCTGTACCGGCAATCTTGTTGCTACTCATCACAGCCAGTATCGCCTGGCTCCATCGCGACAGTATTTTGAGTCTGATCCGTCCAGTGTAAGCCTCACCTTGCGGGAATCAACGCGATGACTACTTCCTCAACCGCTCCTGACACCCGAGTGCCCCGGCCTATTACTCATCGCACTCGAGGAGCGGCAGGTCATGGGCCTGTATCCCGCCTGATGAGTCCTTCCGATCTGGGTCGCGTCAAGCCCTTCGTGCTCCTTGATATCTTTGACGTCAGGGGCAATGTCATGCGCGAGTCTTGCCCATAAATTCGGCCTGGACTAGTCAGTCGTCAAGAATCCAAAAGTCAGTCTGACCTTTACGCCCTTGTTGAATTGGCGATTGCTTGCCGTACCTCGCGCACGTCGCGTGCAGGCGATACGCCGAATTGCCTTAGGTACTCGCGGCTAAACTGTGATGCGCTCTCATAGCCGACAGCGAACGCCACGTCAGACGCGCGATGCTCGCCGGCAAGCAAAAGCTGGCGAGCTTCCTGCAATCTGAGCTGTTTCTGATATCGGAGGGGACTGAGGCCAGTCATCGACAGAAAATGGCGATGCAGACTTGCCCGGCTCATGCCGCTTGCATCGCACAACGCATCGATGCGAAGTCGGACATTGTAATTGTCTCGGATCCACGCAACGGCCCGCCGGATGCTACCCAGTGCGCCTTCGGGTTGGGCAATCTGACGCAGTAGCCGCCCCTGAGGGCCTAGTAGAAGACGATAGAGCAACTCCCGTTCAACCATGGGGCCGAGAACCGGGATATCGGCAGGCGTGTCAAGCAATGACAATAAGCGCAGCAACGTGTCACGCAGCGAAGCGGTCATCGGGTTTATCGTGATGCCTATCCCCTTTTGTTCGCTCTCGCGAACCGGGGGCATAGTCGTCGCCAGTTCCGCCAGTATGGCCGGATCCAGAACGAGCGATACCGCAACGTAGGGCTGCCCTCCTTCAGCATCTAGAATCTGCCCGATCAGCGGCAGGTCCAGGGCGCTGATGAGATATTGCTCACTGTCGTAGCTTAGAAGATTGTCGTTAATCGCAACGCGCTTCGAACCTTGAAGAATGAAGCAGATCATCGAGCGATAAAGGCATGGCGCCTTGTCTGTAGAGCCTTGTCCGACGCAGATGTCCACACGCGGGATCGGTGTAAAAGTCAAACCCGGTGGCGCATGGCGCAGGGCTATATCAAGATGCGGTGCAAGGTCATTGTTCATGAGCCGATTATGCCTACGCCCCGCGACCGCGCAATGTGATTGATACAATCAGGCAATAAACTGAGCTTACTGGGTGTGGGTTACAAACCTGTCATTGCCTATCTTGAGCGGGTCAAAAACGCGCAGAAACGCGCGTTTACCTAGCAGAGACAAACCATGACCAACCAGATCGCACTCATCACTGGCGCCAGCCGTGGCCTTGGCCGCAACATGGCGCTTCACCTTGCCAAGCGCGGCGTCCACATCATCGGCACCTATCGCAGCGGCGAGGCAGAAGCCGAATCGCTGATGCGAGAAATCGAGGCACAGGGCGGCAAGGCCGCGATGCTGCCGCTAGACATCACCGATACTGCCAGCTATCAAGATTTTTCTAACGCACTGACTGATACGCTGAAGACAGACTTCGGCCGCGAGCGCTTCGACTTCCTCATCAACAATGCCGGCAATGGCCTCTTTGCGAACTTTGTTGACGCGACCGAGGACCAGTTCGGCTCACTGGTCGCCACACACCTTCGCGGGCCGATTTTCCTGACACAGAAGCTGTTACCGCTCGTGGAAGACGGCGGTCGTATCCTGAACGTTTCCTCCGGCTTCGTGCGCTTTACTCTGCCGGGCTACAGCATTTATGCGGCGGTTAAGGCTGCAGTCGAGGTGCTGACCCGTTTCATGGCCGTAGAACTCGGTTCGCGCCGAATTCGGGTGAATGCAATTGCCCCAGGCGCCATCGCAACCGATTTTGGCGGTGGTGCGGTGCGCGACAACAAGGATGTGAACGCCTATGTGGCACAGGGCATCGCGCTGGGCCGTGTCGGTCTGCCGGAAGATATAGGCGGTGCGGTTGCCGCCATCCTGTCCGATGACATGGCCTGGGCTAACGGGACGACTTTTGACATCTCGGGCGGGCAGTTGCTGTAGCCACCGCTGCCTTCACTCCATCCTGTCGCCGCCCTATCGAGAGACAACCCGATGGGAAAGGTGCGGTTGCCCAAGGTGGAACTGCCGGATAGGACGCAGGCAATACAATAGCGGTAGGCTCCCCAACCTCCCCTACCGCTGCTGAAAAGCCACCTTTACCCCAAGCCCGACAAACATCGTCCCGATGATTTTCCCTTCCCACCGACGCAGCCCCGACAGGCCTTTGATCAACCGGCTCAAAGGACGAATGCTGAGTGCAAGAACGCTGGTATAAGTGGCGCTGAGCGCCGAGAAGATCAAGCCAAGCACCGCGAATTGAATCAGGGATGAGCCCGACTCCGGGTGAATGAATTGAGGCAGGAACGCCAGGAAGAAAATCGCGGTTTTCGGGTTCAGCACTTCTGCGCCGACCGCTTGGAAAAAGGCCTGGGTCGAGGTCACGTCAGCCAATTGCTTTCGCTCAGTAGCGCCTGGCTTGGCCAGAAAGGCGCGCACGCCCAGGTAGATCAGATAGCACGCGCCCACCGTCTTCACGACATTAAACGCGAGCGCCGAGGTCATCAAAATCGCCGATAGCCCCAGCGCAGCACTCAGCGTATGGATCAGGTCACCCGATGCAACGCCCAGCCCTGTGGCGATCCCGACTTTACGTCCGCCCTGAAGGGTGCGTGTGATGACCAACAGCACCGCAGGGCCGGGGATTAGAAACAGACCGATCACGACGGCTACGTACGTCACGATAGAGGGCAGATCAAACATCGCAAGTCACCTCGAGGCAGGACAGGGCCACAGTTATCCTGATACGAGGTTCGAAAGCAACAGGTCCTTACGGATCAACCTGCCCCATCATTTCGGCGACCGTTTCCGTGCGATTGGCGTAGCGCTGCGCCAACACCGCACACACCATCAATTGAATCTGATGGAACAACATCAACGGCAGAATCAGCACGCCCAAGGTGCTGCCGGCAAACAGCACCTGGGCCATCGGCACGCCGGTGGCCAGGCTTTTCTTCGAGCCGCAGAAAAGGATGGTGATGCGGTCTTCCTGGCTGAAACCGAAGGCTTTGCCGAGTACCGTGGAAGCCAGCAACACCAGCCCCAGGACGATGCAGCACACGACCACCAGGCCGCCCAGTTCCCAGAGCGGAATCTGATGCCAGATGCCTTCGTTCACCGCCTCGCTGAAGGCACCGTAGACCACCAACAGGATCGAGCCCTGATCAACGAATTTCAGCCAGCTCTTGTTGCGCGCCACCCAGTTGCCGACCCAGCGCCGCGCGATCTGCCCGGCCACGAATGGCAGCAGCAGTTGCACGCTGATCTTCAGGATTGCATCGAGGGTCGAGCCGCCATCGCCGTGCACATCCAGCAGCAACGTGACCAGCAACGGTGTGAGGAAAATCCCGAACAAACTGGACGCCGCCGCACTGCAAATCGCCGCCGGGACGTTGCCCCGCGCCAGCGAGGTGAAGGCAATTGCCGACTGAACGGTGGCGGGTAGCGCGCAGAGGTAGAGCATGCCCATGTACAGATCGTTGCCGATCAGCGGCGACAGCAATGGCTTGAGCGCCAGCCCGATGATAGGAAACAGGATGAAGGTCAGGCTGAACACCAGCAGGTGCAAACGCCAATGGCCGGCGCCGGCGATGATCGATTCGCGGGAGAGTTTGGCGCCGTGCAGGAAAAACAGCAGGGCAATCGCGATGTTGGTCAACCAGCCAAAACCGACCGCAACCTGACCGCTGGCGGGCAGGAGACTGGCGAGGATCACCACGCAGATCAGGGTCAGGGTGAAGTTGTCGGGCAAGAAACGGGGGCGGGTCATCAGTAGGGTCATCCGGGCGCCAGGAACATAGCGACCACTCTATCCCGATGTCCGGTGACCGACTAACGCCAACGGGCCAGCAGATAGCGCCAAAAGGACAGAAAACCTACCGACTAACCACTGAATGGTAATCCCCTCCCGCCACCGCACGCGAATAAGCTGCATCTGCCTCCAGCCGCAAATCTCGCCACTCTTCCCAATTCACAATGCCCTGGCGATCCATTTCATCCGCTTGCCGAAGCAGCTCTTCATGATAGGCATCTGGGCAATCCATCCGCAGCGCGCAGTTCTCGAGCGCACAGTGCCAGGCATCCAGGGCGCAGAGCCGCTGTTCTTGAGCAGGAGTCAGCTGGTTTTGGAATGATTTCATGACGGTATCCTGAAAAAGGAACTACACCGGTAGACGTCGCGTGACGATCAATTCCACGGCCGCGATGCGATCAACCTGTTCATAGCCGGCCTCCAGCAACTCCTCGCCGAAGACGTCCGGGTCAAGCTCACGGTAACGCCAGTCCAGCGTCGGTTGATCCAAAGCCTCTTTGACTGACGCGAGAAACGGATCCTGGCCATCAACGATGGCAACGCCGGTATACAGCAGCAATGACCCGCCCACGGCCAAGCGCTCAAGCGATTCGTGAACGATCCGCACCGACAGGTCCGCGCCGAGCGCATCACCGCCATGGCGATAAGCCCGTTGCCTGGAATCCTTCATGTAAGGCGGATTGGCGACGATCAAGTCGAAGCGCCCTTCTACATCATTAAGCACATTGCTGGCGTGGCAGGCCACGTTGTTCAGGCCTGCGAGTTTGGCGTTGATCGCGGTGAACTCGAGCGCTTTGGGGTTGATGTCTACTGCGAAGACTTCAGCCTGGGGCTTAGCCTGGGCGATAAGCATCGCACCGGCGCCTGTGCCGCAACCGATGTCGACGGCGCGCTTGATGGCGCAACCGGTGGTTTGCACATGGCGGTTTATGGTTTGAGCAAAACGGTAGGTATCCGGGCCGAAGAACACCGAGTCTTCCTGGGTGGTCGGGAAGGCAGAATGAACCAGCAACAGGTTATCCAGTGATGACCATCTGACCGTACTGTTGAGCCGTTCATGATCACGTTCCAACACGCCGCTTTCGATCAGTTCGCTCTCTTCTTGGTGTGGCAGCAAACCGTGCTCGAATGGCCGATTCCAGCCAAACGCATCGCGCAGTGTGCTGCCGATGGCATTGCCAGCCCTGTCGTTGACCCGTTGATGAGTGATGGGCGTTGGCGTCACGAACGTGTATCCGCTAGCTCGCAGCAGCTTGCCTAGTTGCAACAGCGCGGTTTGTCCGCTCATACCGCTTGCCCCTTTACGTTCTCGCTCATCACCTTGACGAACTCCCGAGTGGCGTAGAGCCCGGCCGGGGTCGCATGCATGGCCGGGCACATGAACGCGCCAAGCACAGCCATTTTTTCACTGGCCGCGCAGTGTTCGAGATCGCTCAGCAGCCCTTGCAGGTCCGGGTCGGTTGGCATGGCCGGCGACGCTACATCTGCATTTGCAGGGCTCTTGCTCCTGAACTGAAATCGAAAGGCATTCGTAGCGCTTTCTTCCACGATCCGCTCACCTGCAATCCAGTCCCACAGCAGCTGTTTTTCGTAACCCGAGAAGACGCCAAACATCGGCGCGCCCGCCCCGTCGATCAACTTCCAGAACCGGCTGTTGGCCGGGTCCTCATCGCGCTTGATCCAGCCTTTGTTCAGCAAGACATCGAGGAATGCCGGGATCTGATCGGGTTCCGCCAGCCACTCATTCACGGTCTTGCCTTCCAGACGGCAATAGTCCGAATGCATGTGCTGGCCGAACGAGCGTTTGCGTTCGAGCATGGCGATGACTTGCTGCTCGAGGTCGAAGGACTTGATGATCGCCGTCGAGCCAATCCCCAGTTCATTGAGCTTGTAGCCTTGCACGACACGCCGATAAAACTCATCGCGCTCCGCCCCCATCGGCATCAGCGACAGCACACTCTGGGCGGCCTTGCGCGCATGGCCGGTGCTGGCGTTGTCGATGGTGACGTGCAACGAAAAATAGTACGGATCGATGCCCAGCTCATTCAATTCGAACGAGGTGATCAGCAAGTGCAACGGCAGCTGTTCATAGCCCAGGTTGTAGCCAATGACTTCGGGCAGAAACGCAGCGCCGTGCTGCCCCAGCGCCAGCTGGATCGCGCCCTGCTCGTAATAGATATCCGCCAGCGTATAGCCGGGGTCGCAGTCCAGGTCGGCGATGAGTTTTTTATACAACGCCACATGATTGAGCGCCGGTTCGCCGTCGCCCAATTCCTCCAGATACGTACGAATCAGCCCATGAAACCGATAATCCGCCCACTGCGGCAGCAGGCCGTAGAGCCACGCGCCATCGACTAACTTGGTCGGCGCGACATGCTGCAAGAAGTACAGCGCATGGCTGCGCCCCGTGAAAAATCGTCGAGGACCGCCGGCATGCCGCTCTTGCAGATACGCCGAGTACTGCTCGGCGACGTTCGCCACACCCTGGCCGATCCAGTCTTCAAGCGCCTGCGGGTTGCTCGGCACTTCGCAAGCCGCGTGCTCGGCGCGCGCCAGCTCGTGGTGCAGAAAGTCGACAACATCGACATCGCGCAATGCTTCGCTCGGCTGCATCAAGGCGTCGTAAACGGTCTTGGCCTGATTGCTGTCGGTGGCTACCGGGCTACCTATTGGCGTGCCTGTAAGGGTCTGAAGGTGTGTCATAGGAATACCTGGCAGTCTCAACACTTCAAAAGTCTCGGCTTTGCGCCGCTCTAATTCTTACGATTCACCCCTATTCAGAAGATTCATTGAATTTCACGACTGTCCGTTGGACGGCAATTTGTACAACGCCAGCTACCCTTCCATGGGCCCGCCCGCCCCTTTGGAGAACGCTGATGATCCGCACCCTGCTGACCGCTTCCCTGCTGCTAGCCTTGAGCCTTCCGGCACTGGCTGATGTAACGCCATTCCCCTCTGCTTTCCTGACCAAGGACATTCCCGTGGAAGGGGTCACGATGCATGTGCGCGTCGGTGGCAAGGGACCCACGGTGGTGCTGTTGCATGGTTTCGGTGATACCGGCGACATGTGGGCGCCGCTCGCTGCGGACCTCGCCAAGGATCACACCGTGGTGGTGCCCGACCTGCGTGGCATGGGCCTGTCGTCGATCCCGGACAGCGGTTTCGACAAGAAGACCCAGGCGGGCGATATTCGTGGGGTGTTGGCGGCGTTGGGCATCGAGCATTCGGTGGTCATCGGCCATGACATCGGCACCATGGTCGCCTTCGCCTATGCCGCGCGTTACCCGCAATTGACTGATCGCCTGGTGGTGATGGATGCGCCGGTGCCGGGCATTACGCCTTGGAACGAGATCGTCCGCTCGCCGATGCTGTGGCATTTCGACTTTGGCGGCCCGGATGCCGAACGGTTGGTTGCCGGTCGTGAGCGCATTTACCTGGACCGCTTCTGGAACGAGTTCGCCGGCGATCCCACCAAAGTCGACGAAGCCACCCGTCAGCATTACGCCAAGCTCTACGCCCGCCCCGGCGCCATGCACGCGGCTTTCGCGCAATTTCGCAGCATCCGCCAGGACGCCGTGGACAATGAAGCAACGATGAAGAACCGGCTGAAGATGCCGGTGCTGGCCATCGGCGGCGAAAAATCCTTCGGCAACAACGAGGCGATCGTGATGCGCAATGCCGCGGACAAGGTCACGGAAGTGGTGATCCCGGGGGCCGGCCACTGGCTGATGGAAGAAGCACCGACCGCGACCATTCGGGCGATTCGCGACTTTATTGCGCAGAAATAAAGCCGTTCATCTAACCGGACAAGTCGACTCACGGCACCGTGACATCCGCCTGCCCGTTGGATTTCAACGCTTCATGCACGAAGCCTTCGGCCTTTTTACGTTCCACGAAGGCCCTCACATAAGCCGCGCCTGCCGTCCGCTCCCGAGGGACGGCCATGGCTTGGCGAATCGCCGTGAAGGCCCCCTCAAGCACCCGATAGCACCGGTCGGATGATTTACCACGCAAGCATTCTCCATAGGAGAACGCTCGTCGTACTTACTCGGAAGGCAATTTCAGGTGGTCGATCAGGGTTTTTAACGTCGGGGGTGCCGCTTCGTATTTCTTGAAAGCCAGCAACAAGGAACGCTGCGCCCAAGGCTCATCAAGGGTGACCGCGTTCAGCTTATGGCTGCGCAGGTACTGATTGATAACGCTGCGCGGCAGCACCGCCACGCCCAGGCCGGCCGACACCATCCGGCACATGCAGTCGAAACTGCTGATGCGAATCCTCAGTTTGAGGGCCAGACCGAGTTTTGCCGCTTCGCTGGTCAGCAAGGTATGCATCGAGCTTTCGAGATGCGGCCCGACAAATTCGTGCTCCAGCACTTCTTTGAACCAGACTGATTTTCGTGAGGCCAGCGCATGGCCGGCCGGCACCACCAAAGTCAGTTCGTCATGGCGATAAGGCACCGTTTCCAGGCCTTGGGCCGCGGTCTGCACGGCAATAATGCCCAGATCGGCACGACCATCCGCCACCGCACGAATCACCGCTGAGCCGACTCGCTCTTCAATATCGAATTTGATTTGCGGGTAACGCGAAACAAAACTGGCCACGTCATCCGGCAGAAACTGCGACAGCGCCGAGGTGATTGCATGAATGCGCACATGCCCTTTCACGCCGGTGGCGTAATTCCCCAGTTCGTTGTCGAGCTGTTCGAGGGTTTGTTTGAGCTGCCGCGCATAAAACAGCATGGACTGCCCTGCCGGCGTCAATTCCACCCCCCGCGCATTGCGAATCAACAGCGGCGAACCGACCTAGGCCTCCAGCTCGGTGATCCGCTTGCTGATCGCCGACACCGCCAGGTGTTTTATGCGCGCGGCACGGGTGAGGTTGCGCTCCTGCGCCACAGTAATGAAAAGATCCAGGCTCGTCAGGTCGTATCGCAACGGGATAAATCCTTGGCTTGAGAGCGCTGAGTGAAACACGCCTGTCAATCATTGCGCTACGCGTGGATGCCCGACGCCACTGCTTTTTATGAATCACTTATAAAATTCGTGTAAATGTCCTGCTCGACCGCAGCATCGATTCTTTCCGCTTCCTCCTGATCGATAACATGATCAAATTTTCCCTCGGCAAACTTCGAATCCCAATACTGTTCCAAAATGAAATGGTCCTCACTGGACAAATTATTCAATACGCTGACCGACGCTCTATACACCTCATCCCAATCCACTTCGCCACTGGGATTAACATAACCACTCCGCGCGGTGGCATCATCATCCATTTCTTGAGCAAATCTGGAAAAAGCTACCCTTGCCAGGTTTATCGTCAGTGCCGGACTTGACAAATACTTATACTTATTCTGATCAGAAACAATATTAACCAGTACATCTTGAGCAAGATCTTCCGCCGCTTCTTCGCCTACGGCTTTTGACATGAAGAAACTAATCAGGCTACTCCTGTAAAATTCCAGCCGCTGATCTACTGGCTTCACGGCATGTTGCTCAAGCTGCCAGATACCTATGATTTTTTCATTGTTCAATTCAAGCTCATCTGCCTCAAAAAACTCTTGTTGAAGTTTTCTAAAGGTTTCGTATGCGGATTCAACATGAACGACTATAGAACCCCGAGTGATCTCAATGATTGAAATAGACGGATCCTTGAGTTTTTTTCCAAGATGCTGAAGTAGGGTTTCTACTCCTCTCTTTTCTGACTCTTCAAACTCCCCATCCAAGACAATGGCGTACCTGATCATTTCCTTTGGAAAATTCGGCTCTTTTCCATGGTCACTTGGAAAGCTTGGTTCGCTGACAGGTTTACGCCGCCCATACAACAGAGCTGTCTTTACAATTTCTTTCGCTGTGTTTTTATCTTTGCCGACGATATCCGCATAAACTCTTGCCTTTAACAAGCCGTCGGGCTTGCACTCTTTCACTTTAATAGGAATAATTTTTCTTTTCTCACCCAGGGGGTCATCTGCAAACGCAACTTGCCATTCGGCTGCCGTAAAATCGGAATTGAGAAAATCTTCAGTCAACACACAGATGGTGGAGTCTGAATTTTTTGTAGCATTGTGCATCTCTTGCGTCCAGCTGTTACCTGGGACAAAGTCCCACGCCTGAATAATAACTTTGTTCCCCACATCTTCCACAACCCACGCGATCCATTCAGCCCAAGCCACGTCATTTTTGTTGTAACTGACAAAATATGTTTTAGACATGAGAGCGTTATCCCAGAGTAATTACCCGTGGCTCAGGCACAATAACTGTGCACTGCCTTTATTATCCGAACATACTTGGCGGCTCAGTTCGGGTGGTTTTCTGTGTTTCATGATAAGCGCGAGGAGGATTACGCCAAAGAGATGCCAGTAGCCAACGTGCCTCTTTAGTATCCTTCTCTGCCCCCGGTCCAAAGTCGATTAATGATGCCTTTGAGCTAAATATCGGCTGGAGCATTTCGTAAGCGAACTTACCCGTTCTGACTCGCCGGGACACGATTGCATTAGATAAACGACGCCACACCAGACCTGAAACGTAGTTCCCCAAAAGGATTATCAGCAGCAGCACAACCATCAAAGTCAGAAAACACAAAAAACCTGCTATGAAGGCGCCCAAGAACAGCCCCTGTTGATTGGGAGAAAGGAAATGCCACGCGGCTACAAAAACAGGAATACAAAGACCGAACAACAAAGCGACTGAAACCATGACCAGGCTTATGGGCGTTATCGCAACGGCTAAAAAAGCCGACACCCAAGGTGCAGGCTGATGCCGCGACTGATAAAGTTTTAACGTCGAGCGCCAGTCACCATAAAGATACAACATCAGCGCTCTGACACTGGCAAAGCGCCTCGACTGAACTCTTTTCAAATTAAAAACCGGGTAACCTCTTTGCGCCGTATTCGGCAACCTACCAGAATTATACTCAACCAAAAATATCAAAGGCTTTTCCAAGTGAATGGCGGCCATAACCTCATGCTGCACAAACGACGGTTCAGGCCCCGGTATACATAAGACCATATCGCACTGGCGTATTCGGTCTTGAATAGCATCCAGCAGTTGATCATGTTCAGGGGCGGTCACAAATGGAAGGTATTCAAAATGAAGGCGACTGTCACCAATCATTGATATGAGCTCTTCCATCACCGTCAACTTGGAATGATGGTAGGACACAAACACCGCCAGCTTATTCCTGCGCGCTATAAAAGCCCAACCCAGAGTAGCTGTTACAATAATGGCTGATACACCTGCGATAGCAAAAACAAACTGCCCCGCCAACAACATCGGCGTCTTCGCCCAGTTCCACCCCTGCACAATTCCATCCCACTGCGCGCTGTAGACACCCAGCGTCGTCTGAATAGGGCTGGTAAAATAGTCAGGTATTATTTTTATTGCAGATATTAAATAGCCAACAACACTCACAATACAAACGACTACAACAACAAAAGCAAAAAGACCAAAAACAAAATAAGCCCAGGCGGAGCCCACCTGGCCCTGGGGGGGAACGACTCGCGTCCGAGGCCTTCTCATAAAAATCACCGCTGAATAATATCGACCCGTTAATCTATAAAAAACCTAGCACCTCCCGAGGCAACTCGCCAACGTGCAGGACGTATCCCTGACACTTTGACGAAGCGTCCGCCCGAACCATTCGAGCATCTCATCATGCCGTGACCAAGCCTTTCATTGGCCACGCTTCAAGGTGTTAAGCGCCACCGCCGCACGAATCAGCGCCTTCAACGCGGCCTCATCAATCTTCTCGTCCTGGTGAATATCAATCGCCCGCCGGGTGTTGCCTTCGAGGCTGGAATTGAACAGGCCTGAAGGGTCCTCCAGCGAGGCGCCCTTGGCGAAGGTCATTTTCACCACGGCCTTGTAGGCCTCGCCGGTGCAAAGGATGCCGGCGTGGGACCACACCGGCACGCCGCGCCATTTCACTTCCTCGACCACGTCGGGATCGGCCTTGTGGATCAGCGCGCGGATGTGCGCCAGGGTTTCGCCTCGCCAATCGTTCAGTTCGTGGATTTTTGCGTCGATCTGCGCAGCGGCGCTAGCGCCCTCTTCTGCGTCCGTTGCCTTTTTCATGCTGATCGCCTCACGGGGTGGTTGCCGACCCTTGAGTATTGCTGACGACGGATTTTTCTCCAGGCGCCGCGACCGCTGGGTAGGCTCGCCTCGCGCATCCCTGAACCTCGGTCGATACTGCAACGTTGTGGGCTGCACACGTTCATCGAGGACTGAAAGATGCCGCTGACTCTTTACTACCATCCGCTCTCGTCGTACTGCCACAAAGTGCTGATTGCGCTGTACGAAAATGGCCATGAATTCGAAAAGAGGATCGTCGATCTGGCGAGCGAGGCCGACCGCGCCGAGCTTCAGGCACGCTGGCCGATCGGCAAGTTTCCGGTGGTCCAAGATCACACGCGCCAGCGCGACATGCCGGAGTCCACGATCATCATCGAATACCTGGACCGCTTTTATCCTGGCCCGCAGCCGTTGGTTCCCGAGGATTGGGAGGCGGCGCTGGAGGTGCGTTTGTGGGATCGCTTTTTCGATCTGTACGTTCAGGGACCGATGCAGCGGATTGTGGCGGATCGTCTGTTCTCCCTGCATGGCGATTTGACCAAGGAGCGTGCGCTGCTGACGACGGCGTATTACATGCTGGAGCGGCGGATGGCGTCGAGGATCTGGGTGGCCAGCGAGGCCTTCAGCCTGGCCGACTGCGCGGCGGTCCCGGCGCTGTTCTACGCCAGCACGCTGCTACCGTTCCCCAACGACTGCGGGCATCTGAGTGCCTACTTTGAACGGTTGATCCAGCGACCGTCCGTGCAGCGGGTCATCGAGGAAGCCAAGCCGTACTTTCAGTTTTATCCGTTTGCGGAGGCGATTCCGTTGCGGTTTCGCTAACGTAGCCGCACCGCAAACTGATTGTAGGAGCGAGGCTTGCCCGCGAAAGCGCTATAACATTTAACCTCTGTGGTGGCTGTTACAAAGCCTTCGCGGGCAAGTCGGACCGCCGCACCGCTCGCTCCTACAATTGGTTTTGGGGTGCTAGGGAAAGGTTTGCAGGTAGGCCAGCAGGTTTTCGATTTTTTCCGGATCGCTGATGCCCCAGAAGATCATACGGGTGCCGGCCACCACGCTTTTGGGATCTTCGATGTACTTGGCCAGGGTTTCGCGGGTCCAGATCACGCCGGAGGATTTCATCGCCTCGGAGTACTGGTAACCGGTGGTGCTGCCGGCCGTCCGACCGATCACGCCATTGAGCTCTGGACCAAAGCCCGGGCGCGCCGATTCGCCGACTTGATGGCAACCGCCACAGGTGCGGCTGAACAGCTTACCGCCTGCCTCGGCATCGCCGGCCGCGTAGGCCTGGGTGCCGAGCAATCCAGTGGTGAGCATCAGGGCGAGGGTCAGGATGGCAGCGCGGTTCATGTAACGGCTCTCGAAAAAACGAGCGGCTATTTCATCACGACCCGCGTCGATACCGAAGCCTTCAATTTAATCGTGCAGCAAACCCGAGCTGTACTCGCTGAAGTTGCTACCGATAGCGCTCCCGCCGAAATTCAGCTTGTTCGAGGTGCGGCCATCAAACTGCTGGCAGCCATCGGAAAAACAACTGCTGGTGGTCACGCCGGAACCCGAACATGCGCTCAGGAGCAAAGCACCGGCGATCAACACGACTTTAAAGAGATTCGATTTCATTGTTCTGTTCCCTTTCGCTGCAAGCATGGCCACGCACCACCCGAAGCCATCATCCTAAGCCGCTCGCAGCTGAACAATCATGAAACTTCAAAGCTCGACAGCATCGGTTCAGCAATGCAAGCGACGGCTCATTTACGCGCCAATTTGTAGCGCACGCAGTCCTCATAAAAGCTCTTGCGGATCGCTTCGGGCTTGAACCGCGACTTGCTGTCGTAAGTTTGCTCGGTAATCCCCATGGCCATCATGCGCATCCATGATTTATCAAACTTGTAGCCCTGGATCTTCTGGCGCGCGGCGTACAGCGAAACGCCTTGCAGTTTCAATTCCTGAGCCCTCGCCGCTGTCCCTGCGCCCCAGCTGCACATGTACCGATCATTGGGCTTCAGCTCCTTGGCTTCCACCGGGATGGCAACGCTCGCCAGAGCCAGCGAGATCACTAGATTGCGCAATTAAATTCACCTAACCATCTGAAAGTGCGGCGATTCTGGCGATTAGTCGAAGGTTTGGGGGCCAGCAAAATGCCTTACTTGAGGCAGCCAAATCCGCACGTTCGCCTACACTTGCTTCCCGTGCATGGATTATTCAAATGTCAGTCGGCAAATGAGGCCCTGATGACAAAAACAAAAAGACTGATTGGCTTGATTGCCTTATTGCCTGCGATCACCGTGCAAGCGGACGACGGCGGCATCAGTTTCTGGCTGCCCGGCCAGTTTGGTGCACTGGCAGCGGCGCCAACCGAGCCGGGCTGGAGCCTGCCGCTGGTTTATTACCATGTCAGTGCCAGTGAAGGCGGGAGCAAGCCGTTTCCACGGGGCGGCCGGACCACCGTCGGGCTGGATGCAAAGGCGGATTTGCTGTTCGCCAGCCCCACCTACACCTTCGCCGAACCGCTGCTGGGCGCTCAAGCCGCGGTCTCGGTGGTTGCCGCCGTCGGCCGCTCCGAGGCCAGTGTCGATGCCACGTTGACCGGTCCGCGCGGCCGAAACTTTTCCGGCGGGGTGGACGATAGCCTCAAGGGCGCGAGTGACGTTTATCTGCTCGGTACAATGAAGTGGAACCATGGCGTGCACAACTTCATGGCGTACACCATGGGCAACGTGCCCGTTGGCGCCTACGACCCGGATCGCCTGGTCAACACCGGGCTTGGCCATGCCTCGATGGACGCGGGCGGCGGTTACACCTACTTCGACAAGACCAACGAGTTTTCCGCCGTGGCGGGCATGACCTACAACTGGGAAAACACCGATATCGACTATAAAAACGGTATCGACGCCCACCTCGACTTGAGCGCCTCGCACTTCGTCACCAGCCAGACGCACCTGGGCGTGGTCGGCTACGTTTACCATCAAGTCACGGGGGACAGCGGCAGCGGCGCGACCCAAGGCGATTTCAAATCCAAAGTCAGTGCCGTCGGGCCTCAGGCCGGGCACTTCTTCAAAGTCGGCAAAGAACTCTGGTACGCCAACCTCAAAGGTTACTACGAGTTTGACGCGGAGAATCGCGCCGAGGGCTGGAACAGCTGGCTGACGCTGGTTGTGCCGCTATAAGCCTGCTCAAGGCACAGCAAAATGCACCAGCGCCGCGTCGATAAATCGTCGGAGTTTGGCGGTTCTCTGACGATTGGCCGTATAGAGCAAATGCATCTGCCGGCTTGGTGCTTCGTATTCCGCTAACAGCCGCACCAACTCACCGCTGCGCAAGGCGGGCTTAAGAAAATCTTTGGGCCCAAGGACAATCCCGAATCCGTCCAGCGCGGCCGACAGCAGTGCCTTGCTCTCATTGACGTGCAATCGACTGGCGACTTGCACGCGCTCAACCGTCGAGCCCTTGCAGAACACCCATTCGCGGTCTGCCGGCCGGGACCAATAGGCATAACCCAGACACTCGTGGTGCTTGAGATCATCCGGGGTTTGCGGCGTGCCGCGTTCAGCCAGATAACCCGGCGCGGCGCAGGTGATCAATCGATAAGGCGCCAGCGGCCTCGCGGTCAAACTCGACGTGGCCAGCGGGCCGATCCTGAACGCGACCTCATAGCCCTCCTCCACCAGATCGACGAAACGATCGGTCAGATGCAGATCGATTTCCACCTCGGGATGCTGACGCAAAAACTCCGTGACAAACGGCATCAGGCTATACGAGCCGAAGGTCACCGGTGCGCTGACTTTCAGCTTGCCCCGGGGGGTGTCGTTCATGATCTGCGCCAGGGAGTCGGCAGCCTGGGCCTCGCTCAAGATGTGTTTGCAGCGTTCGTAATAAGCACTGCCCAGTTCCGTCAGGCTTTGGCGTCGGGTCGTACGGTTCAGCAGTCGTGCGCCCAGCCGCTGCTCCAGCGCTGCTCCAGCGCGGCGACATGCTTGGCGACCATCTGCGGCGACATGTCGAGACGCTCGGCGGCGCTGGCATAGGAGCCGGATTCGGCCGCCATCACAAAGGCGCCCATGCTCGTCAGGCGATCCATCATTCGACACTCCTGGTAACGAGACTAAGTAGCCGATGATTATTTATCTGCGCCTGGTTGGCAATCATCATGGTTTCTCCTTACCAACCTACGGAGTACGGACATGCGAATCGGGATTATTGGAGCAGGCTTTATCGGGCGCGCAGTGGCGCAATTGGTCATCGCGGCGGGGCATGAAGCGATGCTCAGCAATTCACGCGGCCCGCAAACCCTGAGCAGCGTGCTCAGCGGCATTCGCGGCAGTCAGGTCGGCACTGTCGAAGAGGCTACACAGTTTGGCGAGGTGGTGTTGGTGGCCATTCCACTGGAGCATTACCGCAGCTTGCCGGCCCGGTTACTGGAGGGCAAAACCGTGCTGGATGCCAACAACTATTACCCGGCACGCGACGGCCACATCGACGCGCTGGATCGTTTCGAAACCACCACCAGCCGCCTGCTCGCCGAGCACCTGCCCCACTCCAGTGTGGTCAAGGTGTTCAATGCCATCCTCGCCCAGGATTTGTTGCAAGACGGCCGCGCCAAAGCGGCACCGGATCGACGCGCACTCCCCATTGCGGCGGATGATCCGGTGGCGAAAGCGTTGGTGATCCAGTTGCTGGACGAGATTGGCTTCGACGCGGTGGATGCCGGTGGACTGGATGAGAGCTGGCGGTTTGAACGGGCTAAACCTGCCTATTGCATTGCGCTGAATAAGGATGGGTTGAAGGCTGCATTGGCGGCTGCCGAGCGGCAGGTCGAATTGCCCGAGGGGTCGTGGCGTCATTGAGCGGATTAACGAGACAGGTCTATTGAATAGCGGGGACGCATTTATTTAACGAATTGCTCACAAAACCGATAGGAGCTGCCGAAGGCTGCGATCTTTTGATCTTGATTTTTAAAGGCAAGATCAAAAGATCGCAGCCTTCGGCAGCTCCTACAGTGGACCGTTGGTGAGCACAGAATTTGTGGTCGGCGACGATCCACTGTGGGAGCGAGCCTGCTCGCGAAGGTGGTTTCAGGTGTTGGTCTTCAGTTTGTTCCACAGACGGGTGGTCAGCCGTGCGATGGCGGGCGGCAGGTCTTCCACGGTGAACAGTTTTTCCAGCACGGTTTTCGGTGGGTAAATCGCCGGGTCTTGCTTCACCTCCGGTACTACATCGGCGTCCGCCGCCAGGTTGGCATTGGCGTAGTGCACGCTGCTGCTGATGTTGGCAATCACCTTGGGCTCAAGCAGGTAGTTCATGTAGGTGTAGCCATTTTTCTCGTGGGGCGCGCTCTTGGGCATGACCACCATGTCCATCCACAGGGTCGAGCCTTCGTCCGGGATCGAATAGGCGATGTCGATGCCGTTCTTGGCTTCCTTGGCGCTGGCAGCGGCTTGCACGATATCGCCGTTGAAACCGATCACCGCGCAGATGTTGCCGTTCGCCAAGTCACTGACGTATTTGGAGGTGTGGAAGTACTGAATGTACGGCCGGATCTTCAGCAGCGCCTGCTCGGCCTTGGCGTAATCCGCCGGTTCGTGACTGTGGTGCGGCAGCCCCAGGTAATTAAGGGTGATCGGCAGGATCTGCGTCGGGTTATCAATAATCGCCACGCCGCACTGGCTGAGTTTCTTGATGTTGTTCTCATCAAAAAACAGGCTCCAGGAATGGGTGACATCGGTGTTGCCGAAGATCGCTTTGATTTTCTCGACGTTATAGCCGATGCCCGCCGTGCCCCACATGTAGGGATAGCCGTACTGGTTGCCGGGGTCGTTGACCTCGAGTTTTTTCATCAGCGCCGGGTCGAGGTTTTTCCAGTTCGGTAGTTGGCTTTTATCCAGCTTCTGAATCGCCCCGGCCTTGATCAACCGCGACATGAAATGGTTCGACGGACTGACCACGTCATACCCGGTATTGCCGGTCATCAACTTCGATTCCAGCACTTCGTTGCTGTCGTGGATGTCGTAGGTCGCCTTGATCCCGGTGGCCTTGGTGAAACCGGGCAGCGTGTCGTCGGCGATGTAGCCGCTCCAGTTGGAAATATTGACCTGTTCGTCGGCGTAAGTGACTGCCGAAAACGTCGTGAGTAAGACCGCCAGGGAGACAGGATGGACGCGCATGTTCGATCACCTAGTTTTGGAGAATTTTTGTTGTGTGATTGCCGATTTTCTAGATTTCTGTTCTGGCCCTGACCGCCTCCACGCGCATACGCAACATGGCACCGATATCGAGCAAAGGTTTGGGCGGCAGCCAACCGGGCTGGGCTCTTTGCATCACTGAAGCCAACAACGGCGAACTGGCGCCCGAAGCCAGTTCGGCGAGCAAGCGTCCCCACAGGGTGCCGCGCGCGACGCCTGAACCGTTGCAACCGGCCACGGCAAACACGCCCTCCTCAACCTTGGCGAAAAACGGTTGCCCGGAACGCGAGGCGCTCAGATGACCGGTCCAGGTGTAGCGAATGTCCTGCTCGGTCAACCACGGGAAGCGGCGCTGCAAGCCCATCGCGTGATGTTTTCGGCGCAGCAGCAGATCGCTGTTGGACAGGTCCCGGGAACGGTATTCAGCGGTGTTGCGGATCATCACGCGACGGTCCGGGGTCAGCCGCACCGTGGCACCGAGTGGCCGGGTAGACAGCACGCCCCAGGGCTCGACGCTGCCGATCGCTTTGAACTCATCGGCGGTCAACGGCCGTGTCAGGCTGGCGCTAAGTTCCATCGGGAACGTGCCGCTGTCGGCGATTCCCGAGCGCGGGATAAAGGCGTTAAGGCACACCAGCACCTGTTTCGTCTCGATGCTGCCCTCAGTGCCTTGGGCACGAACTCGTCCCTGAGCTGAACGTTCCAGCCCAGTGATATCGGTGTTTTCGTAGAGGGTGACATTCGGCGGCAACGCATCGAGCAAGCCCTTCACGTATTTGGCCGGTTGCAGCAAGGCGTTGCCGTTGCCGCACCAGATCGCGGCCTGGTAATGCCCGGTGCCGAGTTTCTGCTTGAGCTGTTCACCTTCCAGAAACTGTGCCGAGGCGCCCACGGCGTGCAGCGTTTGCAGCTTGGCTTCGACGTGGGTCAACTTGGCCGGATCGCTGACAGCGAAGAAGTAACCCGCGTCCCGGAAATCGCACTCGATGCAGTGACGAGCAATCCGCTGGCGGACTTCCTCGCTGGCAGCGCGGGAAATTGCGGTATCAACTTCATAACCGGCGAAACCCCGATTTCCCGACAACTCATCCGTGGCTGGATGTTCATGGGCCACGACAAACCCGGAATTGCGCGCCGACGCGCCTTGCGCCGCGCGCTGCCGGTCGACGATCACGATGCGACTCTGAGGGTGCATTTCGGCGAGGGAATGAGCGGCGCACAGCCCCGTAATCCCGGCGCCAATGATCAGCCAATCGGCTTTTTGCGAACCACTCAAGCGATCACGAACCGGGGCGTTTCCCGCCTGCGCAATCCAGCCACATACGTTTTCCATGCATCACCTCATTGACTGTCATTCGGCTAACCGCATCTGTCGCCACATGCAGTAATCGCATGAGCCGATTGAGATAACAGCAGCCAGAGCTAGAATCTATAAGGTCTGTAGTGATACAACCAACGTTATAAAATCATCGGACTATTCTGAAAACGCATGGATAAAATTCGCCACGTTCCTTCCCTCCAAGGCCTTCAGGCATTGGTGGAAGTTGCAGATTCGGGCAGCTTCACCCAAGCGGCGCAAAAGCTCTGTTTGACCCAAAGCGCCGTCAGCCGCCAAATCCAGCAATTGGAGAGCCACTTCGGCGTACCGCTGTTTGTCCGCAGCAGCCGCAGCCTGCAATTGACCGCGGAAGGCGAACAGGTACTGGTCAGCGCACGGCAGATCCTTGAGCAACTGAAAACCCTGGAGGATCGGCTTTCCCCACAGAAGCGTCCCTTCCGCATCCGCATGCACGTGTCCCTCGCGGTCCGCTGGTTGTTGCCGAAACTGAACGACTTCTACCTGCGCTACCCGGAGATTTCCCTGTCGATTGAAACCGTGGCGACGGAGATCGTCGAACCGGCCAGCGACAGCGACGCCTACATCCTTTACCTGCCCGAACCATCGAACGACCCGGCCAGCCTGACCCTGTTCGACGAAGCGCTGGTGCCGGTGTGCGCGCCGGGCCTGGGCCCACTGGATTCGATGGATGACCTTGTGCGCTTCGCGCTGCTGCACCGCTCGGCGGACAAGCAAGCGTGGATTGATTGGCTGGCGGCCAATGGCGGCAAGTCACTGGAGGATTACCGGCACATCCCCTTCAACCTCGACGAGTTGGCGCTGGATGCAGCGGCACGCGGATTGGGCGTGGCGATGACGGATCTGACCCTGGCCCAGGAATCGCTGGATCGCGGGGTGCTGGTGGTGCCGTTCGGTCAGCCGTTGAAAACGCGGGGGATTTATTCGCTGTGCCCACAGCCGTCGGCGGCGAGCCATCCGGCGTGTGCGCTGATCATGCAGTGGTTTGCGGAGCAGGCCAGTTAGTCAGATTGACCTGACCCGCTACACTTCTCTGGCTTCGCCAAAAAAACCTCGTTGTCTGATAAGGAGGTATCTCATGAGCGACCATCCCGAACTCACAAAATTTACTGGCTGGGCGGCAACGGCGGCCGGTGCGCCACTCGAGCGTTTCAGCTACGACCCCGGTCCGCTGGGGGAAGAAGAAGTGGAAGTGGCCGTGGAGTATTGCGGTGTCTGCCACTCCGACCAATCGCTGATCGATAACGATTGGGGCGTCAGCCGATACCCGTTTATTCCCGGTCATGAAGTGGTCGGCAAAATCGTGCGAGTGGGCACGCAAGTACGCGGTCTCGAAGTGGGACAGCGGGTGGGAATTGGCTGGTACAAGGGCAGCTGCATGCATTGCACCTCGTGTATCGGCGGCGATCATCACCTGTGCGGCACCGTCAAACCCACCATTATCGGCAGTAATGGCGGCTTCGCCGACCGCTTGCGTTCGCATTGGGCCTGGGCCCTGGCGATACCGGACAACCTCGACCCGGCCATGGCTGGACCGCTGTTCTGCGCTGGCTCGACCGTATTCAACCCGCTGGTGGAATTCAACATCAAGCCTACCGACCGGGTCGGTGTGGTGGGCATCGGCGGCCTTGGTCACCTCGCCTTGCGCTTCCTCAACGCCTGGGGCTGCGAAGTCACGGCGTTTACCTCGTCGCTGAACAAGGCCGACGAAGCCAAGCGCCTGGGTGCGCACAATGTGATCGCCTCCACCGACAGCGGCGCGCTGAAAGCAATTGCCGGTACCCTCGACTTCCTGCTGGTCACCGCCAACGCCAACCTCGACTGGACAGCCATGCTCGGCACCTTGCGTGGCAAGGGTCGCCTGCATTTCGTGGGCATTGTCCCCAGCGCCATTCCCGTCAGCGTGTTTGACCTGATTCCCCAGCAAAAGATTTTGTCTGGCTCGCCGGTCGGTTCGCCCAGCAACACGGCGACCATGCTGGAATTCTGCGCCCGGCATCAGATCCTGCCGCAGGTGGAGATGTTTGGAATGAGCCAGGTCAACGAAGCCGTCGATCACCTGCGCAGTGGCAAGGCGCGCTATCGCGTGGTGCTGGACGCCAGTAAATAAGTAGCGCAGAGCCATTTGTGGCGAGGGAGCATGCTCCCTCCGCCACAGGTTCGGCTGATCGCCCTTCAGTTCCCGCTGTAGGCAGCCAGAAACTCATCAGAAGCCACGTAGTCGGCGACCGCTCGCAAGGAGGCCGCCGCCTCGGCCCCCAACACCTCTTCGACACGCTGGTTAGCCGTACCCCAGTGCACGATCGCCTCCTGCAAGAGTTTGGTGCCCGCCGGGGTCAGGACCGCGCGTTTGGTTCGCCGGTCGTGTTCGTCCGCTTGAAGCTCGACCAGGCCATCGCGTATCAGCGGTTTAAGCGCATGGGTCAGGGCCGAAATCTGGATCGCCAGTTTTGCTGCCAGGTCCTGCAAGGTCGGCGCCTTGCCCGCGTTGGCGGCCGCCATCCGATTGGTTTCCGCCAGCAGTGAAACCTGCGTCGCCTTCAACCCCACGGGTGCGAGGGCATCGTCGTACAGGTTTCCCAAGCGTCGCGCCGCGAGCCTGAGGGCTGTATTGGTACACACCAGGACCTCGAAGGCCGTTTTCTCTTCGATTTGGTCCTGAGGTGCGTCATTTGTTGCTGTGGAATTGCCGGGAATTTTGTTCATGGCGAGATGATGGTTGAGTACAACACTATTGACAAGCCCCAGTCATTCGATCTTACACTTGTGGCCTCAACTATTAGCTTGAGCACTAAACCTAAAGAGGCAAAATCATGACTACATCGAAGAAAACTGCTGTTGTGACGGGCGCATCCTCAGGCCTCGGCGCTGTGTACGCTGACCGCTTGGCGGCACGCGGTTATGACCTGGTGTTGGTGGCTCGACGCGCTGATCGCCTGGCAGCGCTGGCCGACAAATTGACCAGCAGCTACGGCGTCAGCGTCCAGAGCCTGGTGGCGGATCTTGAGAAAGAGGCGGACGTCGCCAAGGTGGAAAAGGTCCTGAGCAGCGATACCAGCGTGCAACTGCTGGTCAACAACGCCGGGCTCGCCAAGTTGCGCCCGCTGGCAGATTCGTCCATCGATGACTCCATGACCCAGGTGTCGCTGAACATCATCGCGTTGACCCGCCTGACCCAAGCCGCCCTGCCCGCCTTCGTTTCGCGCAACGCGGGCGCCATCATCAACGTTGCGTCGGTGCTGGCGGTCCAGTCCTGGGCGATCAGTTCCGTGTACAGCGGCAGCAAAGCCTATGTGCTGGCCTTCAGCCGGGGCATTCAGGACGAACTGGCCAAAGCCGATTCGAACGTGAAGGTTCAGGTCGTGTTGCCAGCCTCGACCGCCACCGAAATCTGGACCGAAGGCGTCTCCGGCGTGCCGCTGTCGGCCCTTGGAAAGGACACGGTGATGAGCGCTGAAAATTGCGTCGACGCCGCACTCGCCGGCCTGGACAACGGTGAAGCAATCACTTGGCCTTCGGTCGAGGATCAGCGCCTGTGGGACGAATACGCCACCGCCAGCGCGGCACTCTTCGCCGCGACGCAAACCGGCACTCCCGCTTCTCGCTATCGCATTGCATGACCACCTCAAGCGGCTCTGGTATTCAGGGCCGCTTTTTTACCGCTTAAATATTTGCATTCAACGAATATCCATCTTCGATGAACGCAACATTCACGCGCTACAACACCCTAAAAATCGGTGATGGTCGTCCCGGCAATCGACTCGGCGAAACCCATTCCGAATACGCGCGCAGGGGTTTCAAAACCGGCTCGCCGTTCACCGGCCAATACCCGCCGCGCTGCTTCTACGGCAGCCATCGGCGTGTAGCTGTAGCCGTTGACGGTCTCGATCACCGAGCGCGCGACGCTGCCGTCAGCGCCGGTGACTTCAGCCACTGCCCGGGCGAGATGAGCTTCACGCTGCTCGGTGCTTGGGCCGTCGGGAAGCAGTGACAAGTCTCCCTCGGGGAACGCATCGCCGCTGATGTGCACGAACATCTCGATATTGGCGATGCCGGTGGAATGCCAACCAGTGACCAGGTCACCGAAGGACAGCGGCGCGCAGAGTGCCGGGCCGTCACCGAAATCGAAGTGTCGGGGTTGCACATCCGGCGTGGCCACCAGTTGTCCGTCAACCCGCGCGAGAAGGCCGGCGCCAATGATTTCGCTGACACTCATGGCTGATCCCCGGGACATGGAGCCCGCGACCTGCAGCGCCACCCGCAGTGACTGAGGGTTTTGCACGCGGCGCGCGACGTGCATCGCCAGGCAATCAGTCGGCACCACGTCCCAGCCAACGCCGGGCAGCAACATGACACCCGCTTCGGCGGCCTGCGCGCCCAATCGTTCGGCCAGTCGATAGACATTGATCTCGGCCGTGATGTCGAGGTAATCGACCCCGCCCTGGATACAGGCCTGCATTAGCGCCTCTGCGGTCTTGGCGAAAGGCCCGGCGAAATTCAGCAGCACGCTGATGCCGTCCAGGGCTTGCGCAGCATGGGCATCGGCGGTGAAGACCCGGTAAGGAACGTCGAGTTGCGCGGCGAGGGATGCCAGTCTTTCGGCATTGCGCCCTGCGATGACAACATTCAATCCCTGTGCCTTGGCGTGCTCGGCAGCCATGCGACCGGTGTAGCCCGTCGCGCCGTAGATCATCAGTGATTTCATGGCGTGTGCTGCCAGTTTTTGTAGACGAATTCGAGGCTGTAGCCGTCCGGGTCAAGGACATTGCCGGCGTAGTAGTTCGGGTCGTAATGCAGGCGCGCGCCCGGCGCACCCTTGTCGACAGCACCGTTTTCCATGGCCGCCGTGTAGGCGGCACGGACCTCGGCCTGACTGTTCGCCACGAAACCGACATGCACGGCGCGCCCTTCCATCACGCCCTCGCGCAGCCAGAAAAACACCCGCCCATTGGCGCCGAACCCCTTGAGGTCCGGGTGGCCGGGAGGTCCGTCCTTGCCGTCGTAATCGAGCCGCGCGGTAATCCCCAGCGGGGTCAGTGCCGCCGTGTAGAAGCGGATCGAACGTTGAATGTCACTGACCGAGATAAAGATATGGTCGAGCATGGGGCAACCTCGCTAATCAGATGATGTAGCCGCCCGAGACTTCAATCGTCTGGGCATTGATCCAGCGTCCTTCTTCGGACAACAACATGGCGATAACGCGAGCGACGTCCTGCGGCTCGCCCACCCGGCCGAGGGCGGTTTGCGAGGCGAGCAGCGTCTCGAACTCATCATTCAAACCGCCGCCCAGTTCGGTGCGGATCGCCCCCGGTGACACGGCATTGGCGCGGATGCGCCGAGGGCCGAACTCCTTGGCCATGTAGCGAGTCAACACGTCGAGTCCGCCCTTGAACGCCGCATACGGTGCGACGCCGGCCGTGGCCACGCGGGTCGTGGCGCTGGTGAGATTGACGATGCTGGCGCCCTCTTCCATCAGCGGCAGCAAGGCCTGGGTCAGGAAAAACGGGCCTTTGAGGTGCACATTCAACAAGCCGTCAAACTGCGCCTCAGTGACCGATTCGAGGGGATTGAACAAGCCATGCCCGGCGTTGTTCACCAGGCCGCCGAGCGTCGCCACGCCCCAGGTAGCCTGCAAGGCTTGTTGCACGGCCTCTCGGAAACGCGAGAAACCGCTGACCTCCGCGACGTCCAGTTCCAGCGCCACAGCCTTGCCGCCTGCTGCCTGAATACGTTGAACGACGGCGTGAGCTGAATCAGCATGGCTCTTGTAGGTCAGGATCACGCCCATGCCGCGCTCGGCACACAGTTCGGCGGTGCTGGCGCCGATGCCCCGGCTGCCTCCGGTGATAACGATTACGCTCATTCGTTGCTCCAATGTCGCTGGGATGAGTCACCACAGTAATCATCGCCATCGCCACGGGCGCAGCCGTTCCTGCCCGAATCCTGCCTGTTTCTGCTTTTTGCTTGCCGGGGCGCATCACCTTGAGTTCAGATGGTCCCTATGACAAACCCACTGAATGAACTGCGCGCCCTGGCTTCCCGGGCCGAAAACCGCCGCACGGAGACGGGCATCCCGCGCGTCGCCATGGTCCAGGGCGCCATCCCGGAGCATATGCTGGCCGCGGTTTACGACCCGATGATCAACCTGATCCTGCAGGGCAGTAAATCCATGACCGTCGGTGACCGCACGCTGCGCTATGACCCGGCGACGTACTTTGTCATGTCCATCGAGTTGCCGGCGGTGGGCACCGTGCACCCGGCTATTACGGGCGAACCCTATCTGGCGGTCAGCCTGACGCTGGACCCGACGGTGCTTTCAACGTTGCTGGCAGACGTGCCGATGCCCGCCAGGCGCTACGAACACGACGCCGGATTTTCCGTAGCCGCTGTCACGCCGGAACTGATGGACGCCTGGCTGCGCATGTTGCGATTGATGGACCACCCTGAATCCATCGCGGCCCTGGCGCCCGCCTATGAGCGGGAAATCCTCTACCGCGTGTTGCAAGGCCCGCATGGCTGGATGCTGCGTGAAATTGCGGCGCCGGATACCGCCATGGCTCGGGTCAGCCTGGCGATTCAGTGGATCCGCCGCGACTTCGCCGAACCGATCCGGGTTGAAGCCCTCGCCCAGAAAGCGGCAATGAGCGTGTCCGCGTTCCACCGGCACTTCAAAGCCGTCACCACGTTGAGCCCGTTGCAATATCAGAAACGGGTTCGACTGCTGCAGGCCCGGTCGCTGATGGTGGCCAGCGCCAAGAGCGTGACCAGCGCGGCGTTCGAAGTTGGCTATGAAAGCGCGACCCAGTTCAGCCGTGACTACGCGCGGATCTTTGGCCTGCCGCCGGCACGGGACGCCGCGAGGATCGTCGGCGAAACCAAAGGGCGGATTGATTCATCGGCCTTCAACTAAGCGAACTGGATGCTGCGGCGTAAAAACCTGCACGCAAAAAAAGCCCCGCGACCCAATGGGGTGCGGGGCAAAAAATTGGTTGGTTGCGGCCAACCAAAGGAGCATCGGTAAAAACGTTGATCGGTTACAGGCATTCCTGTGCGGCGCGCTCGAAACTCGATGGCATGAAGCTCGATGCCAGCAATTGGCGCTCATACACAAACACTTTGCCGCCGCTCGGTGTCTTGTAGGCTTCCAGCACATTGTTCGCCGTGACTTTGCTCGGCACCACGATCCGGTAGCTGCGCTGGGTTTGCGAGACCGTCGGGGCCAGTGCGTTGCCTTGGAGTTTGGGCACGACGCAATCAGCGTATTCGGCAGGCGTTTTTTTCGTCTGCAGGGTCAGCGTCGGGTCATTCGGCGCCGAGGCGCAACCGGCTAGCAGCAGGGTCATGACAGCCAGTTGGCTCAGTGTCTTCATCGCACATGTTCCTTGAGCAACGTTTTCGATGGAGGCGATTTTCGACGTTTACCCGGCAAAGCAGAACTTGTGATTCTTGATTGTCACTATTGCTTGAACCAATAGTTGCGCCGCGTGCAGACTGCCAGCCAACCCGACGACAACTAAAAGGATTTCCCCGTGCGTACTTTTGACCTGATTCGCGATGCTGTCCTGCCCGAGTTCCGTGACCGGGTGGCTGAATACCTGGTCGAGTACGAAACCGTTCTGGGTGAAAACCCTTCCGATTCGGAACAAGTGCGCGCCACGGCTCATCAGTTACGCGGGTATTTGCGCGGCTTGAACACTACGCGGGTGCTGGGAATGGCGGATTGGGAAGAGCTGGATCGGCGCGTGGTGGGGACGTGGCTGACGCAGCCGGATCAGCTATAAGCTTTGACAATACAGAACAAAAAAGGGGACAGATCAGTCGATCTGTCCCCTTTTCTATAAGGAATATGGCAGGGGCGGCTGGATTTGAACCAACGCATGGCAGGATCAAAACCTGCTGCCTTACCGCTTGGCGACGCCCCTGCAAGAGCGGGCGGAAATTTATCAACTTTCTCCGCGTCTGAAAAGCCCCCCTGCGCATATTTTTTGTTTTAAAACAGCCACTTGTCCCTAGACGAACGGTTGATGGCTGGTTACGCAGTGAATTCCACCACCTCCGGCAGACACGGCATCAATATTGAGCTGCACCACTTCGCGGTCCGGATAGAGCCCGGACAACAGCTCAAAAGCCTTTGCGTCCGCCGCTTTGTCACCGAACTCGGGCGCAATGATCGCCCCGTTGATCACAAAGTAATTGATGTAGCCGGCCGCAAAATCCGGGTTGTTGCGGTTGAACTTGCTTTGGCGCGGTTTCAACGGTGGCGACACGGTGTGCACCTGGAGCTTGCGACCATCGGCGTCCGTGGCGTTTTGCAGAATCTGCAGATGCGCTCGGGTGACCTTGTAATCGTATGACGCGGGATCGTTGTCGAGGTTGGCGATCACCACGCCCGGCTTGATGAAGCGCGCATAGAAATCGACGTGGGCGTCGGTGATGTCCTTGCCTTTGATCCCCGGCAGCCAGATGATTTTGCGCAAACCCAGGCGAGCTTTCAGTTCTTGCTCGACCTCGGCCTTGCTCCAGTCGCGATTGCGGTTGCTGTTGATCCAGCTGCTTTCGGTCATGATCCCGGTGCCGTGACCGTCCACTTCGATCGCACCGCCCTCGCCCACCAGTTCGCTGCGCAGATACTCCGCCTCGGCGTTGCGCGCGACCAAAGCCGCCAACTTCGCATCCTTACGATGCTGCTGTTTGTTGCCCCAGCCGTTGAAGTTGAAATCCACGGCGCCCAGTTCGCCTTGCCCATCGACCACAAAGTTGGCGCCGATGTCGCGCATCCAGATGTCGTCGAGTTCGGTGATGACGTAGGTGATGTTGGTGGTGCCGCAGTGTTCTTCGGCTAGTTCTCGTTCACGCTGACGACAGAACACGGTCACCGGTTCATAACGGGCGATGGTGCGCGCGATCAGGCCGATGGCGGCTTGCACGTCGGCAGTGAAATCCTCCCAGATCGCGTCCTGAGCGCCAAACGCGATGAAGGCCCGCTCATGTTTATCGCCCTCATCCGGCATGTGCCAAACACCCGGGGTGGCCGCTTGCAGGAGCGACGGCGTCAGGCCCATGGACACGGCAGCGCCGAGGCTGGCAACCACCGAAACCTGTTTGATGAACTCACGACGCGTCGACATGTATTGCTCCCTTTGTGAAGTCATTTCGCGGTGGCCGTTTTGAACTTGGTCCAGGTGCGCATCCGCGCGCGCATATCGGACTGAGGAATGTCCTTGCCGGTAATCAGCCGCGCATAGGTGGCCTCGTCGAGGTAAATATCCGGGTTGTTGCGCATCGCAGCATCGACGCTCGGGCGCGCCTTGGCATTCGAAGTCGGGTAACCGGTGAAGTTACTGATGGCAGCCATGTTCTCCGGGCGCATCACGAAGTTGATGAACGCATAGGCATATTCCGGATGTTTGGCATCCACCGGAATCGCCATGGTGTCCATCCACACCGTGGTGCCTTCGCGGGGAATGCGGTACTGGAACGAAGTGGTCTTGCCAGCGCTGTCGGAGGTGCGTTGCGCCTGGGTCATGTCACCGCTGTAGCCAAGGGACAGGCACAGGTTGCCGTTCACCAAATCAGTCACCGGTTGCGACTGAAACTTGCGAATGTACGGGCGTACTTTCATCAGCAGCTCACTCGCTGCGGCCAGGTCTTGCGGCTTGGCGCTGCGAGGATCGCGACCGAGGTAATTGAGCACCACTGCCAGCACTTCGTCGGGCGAGTCGATCATCGAGATGCCGCAGTCGGCAAATTTGGCCGCCAGTTCCGGTTTGAACAGCATGTCGAGGCTGTTGACCGGCGCATCCGCCAGACGCTGTTTGATCTGCTCGGCGTTGTAGGTCAGGCCGATGGTGCCCCAGGTGTAAGGCACGGTGGCTTTGCCTGAGTACTCGTAATGAGTGCGCAGTTTCTGCAAGCCGGGTTCGACGTCGCCCACAGCGGTGAGTCTGGATTGATCCAGCGGCAGCAAACTGCCGGCGCGCATCAGGCGCTCGGACACCGTGTCTCCGGGGAAGATCAGGTCATAACCGCTGCCACCGGCGAGCATTTTGGCTTCCAGGGTTTCGCTGCCATCCATGACGTCGTAGATCACCTTGATCCCGGTTTCGGCGGTGAATTTGCTCAGGGTGTCCTCGGCAAAATAATCGGCCCAGTTGTACAGCCTGAGGGTTTTCTCTTCGGCATGCAGCGATGGCGTGGCACACGCGAGTGTCAGGGCCGCGAGCAACAGTTGGTTGGCAATGCGCATGATCAAACCCCTTGAGTGGCCCAGCGAGAATGGAGATGACGGCCGTCCTGGCTCAACAGCGCGCCGTACATGTCCGGACGGCGATCGCGGTAGATGCCCCAGCTCAGGCGTTCTTCGCGCATCAGCGACAAGTCCAGGCTGTGCACCAGCACGCCGGTGCTGTCGCGGTCGGCCTCGGCGAGCAACTTGCCCTTGTGGTTGCAAATAAACGACGAGCCATAGAAGCTCATCTGCAAGGTCGGATCGGTAGTCGCCGTTTCTCGGCCGACGCGATTCGACGCCACCACCGGCAGCAGATTGGCCGCCGCATGCCCGCGCATGGTCATCTGCCAGTGATCGCGGGAATCCAGCGCTGCGCAGCCCGGTTCAGAGCCGATGGCGGTGGGAAACAGCAAGACTTCGGCGCCCATCAACGCCAGGCAGCGTGCGGTTTCGGGGAACCACTGATCCCAGCAGATGCCCACGCCGAGGCGTCCGAATGCGGTGTCCCAGACACGAAAACCGGTATCGCCGGGGCTGAAGTATTCCTTCTCCTGATAACCGATGGCGTTGGGGATGTGGGTCTTTCGATACACCCCGAGCAAGCGCCCGTCGGCATCGGCCACGCTCAGGGAATTGAAGTAGGCATTGCCGGCCTTCTCGAACCAACTCAGCGGCAGCACAACGCCCAATTCCTTGGCCAACGCGGCAAAGCGCTTGAGCACGTGGCTGTCGCGATATTCTTCGGCCAGCGCCAGGTGCTTGTGGCTTTGCTCGATGCAGAAATACGGCGTGGCAAACAGCTCCTGCAACAGGATGACCTGCGCGCCTTTGGCTGCCGCGTCACGCACCAATTGCTCGGCCTGATCGAGGTTGTGTTGCAGGTCCCAGGTGCACGGCATCTGGGTGGTCGCAATCGTCAACAGGGTCATGATCTCAACCCTCCACCGGCCAGGCAGGCTGCTGCTGGGTGATGCAATGCACCCCGCCGCCACCATGGGCCAGGTGATTGATCCGCACCGGCACCACTTCGCGGCCCGGGAACGCTTGGGCCAACACTTCGGCCGCCGCGTGGTCGGCGTCGATGCCATAAGCCGGCATGATGATCGCGCCGTTGGCGATGTAGAAGTTGGTGTAGGACGCACAGAACACTTCGGCTTCGGTGTCCACGGCATCGGTGGCTTCGTACAACTCGATAAGCTCGAATTTGCGGCCCTGGGCATCGGTGGCCAGTTCGAGTGCGCGACGGTTTTCCCGAGCGACTTCGGCGTACACCGACTGTTTGTCGTGGGTCGCGTCCACCAACAACACACCGGGACGGGCGAAGGCGCAGACGCCATCGACGTGGCCGTCAGTCATGTCGCCGGTCACATAATCCGGATCGCCCGGCAGCCAGATGGTTTTCTTCACGCCCAGCAGGCGACTGAAGATTTCTTCCATCTCGGCTTTGCTGGTGTCCGGGTTGCGATTGGCGTTGAGCAACACCGACTCGGTGGTGATCAGCGTACCTTCGCCATCGACATGAATCGCCCCGCCTTCGTTGCTCAACGGTGTGCCGAAGCACGGCACGCCGAGGTGATTGAGTGCACGGCGCGCCAGACCTTCATCCAGGTCGTGGGCCGACTTGCCGCCCCATGCGTTGAAGCGCCAACTCACCCCGGCCAGTCCGTGTTGCGGATGGCAGACGAAGCTCGGGCCGGAGTCGCGGCACCAACTGTCGTTCACCGCCAACGGGATCAATTCGATGTTGGGACCGCACAACGCTTTGGCACTGGCGATAGCCGAAGGATCAACGACCATTTTCACCGGTTCGAAACGGGCAATCGCATTGACCACGCGAGCGAAATCTTCTTGCACTGCCGGCAAAGTCACGCGCCAACCCGACTCCCACAGCGCCTGGTTATGCGGCCAGACCATCCAGGTCGCGGCGTGCTTCACCCACTCTGCCGGCATCATCCAGCCATTGCTTTGATTTTTTTCTTGCTGCATGACAAACACCTTTTAGTTAAGTCATTGTGTTCAATGAAAACTGCCTCGATGGGCTTGGCATGCATGCTACGGCTGTAAAATCGGGCGAACAAACGATGGATTTAGTGGAAAACTGATTAGAGGAACTTATCGATATGCTCAAGCACTGGCCCCCGCTCAGCACCCTTCGCGGCTTTGAAGCCGCCGCGCGACTGGGCAGTTTTCACAAGGCCGCCACCGAGCTGAACCTGACCCAATCGGCGATCAGTCAGCAGATTCGCAGCCTTGAGGCCTACCTCGAACAACCGCTGTTTTTCCGCAGTGGGCGCAGCGTCAGCCTGACCGATGCCGGCCAGGATTTGCTCAGCACCACCCAGGCGCTGTTGCAACAATTGGCCGTCGGCATTCGCCGTCTCGGGCAGTACCAGAAACCCAATCAACTGGTGCTCAACACCACGCCGGCGTTCGCCCGTCACTGGCTGCTGCCACGCCTGGGGGATTTTCGCCGCCAGCATCCGGAGGTCGATCTGTGGATCTACAGCACCGACGAAGTCCCGGACATGACCACCCAAACCATCGACATCGCGGTGCGCGACGACATCAGCTCCCAAGCCGAATGCAGCTTCAAAGTGCTGCACACCGACCGCCTCTACCCGGCGTGTCACCCGAGCGTGTTGGCGTTGCCGCAGGAGCAGCGCACCACCCTGCACGGCGAGCGGGAAATGGATTGGAGTCACTGGGCGGTGGAGGCTGGTGTCGATGTCGGCCAGCAGGATCAGGGGCTGAATTTTTCTGATCCCGGCCTGCTGCTTGATGCGGCGTGTACGGGACTGGGTATCGCGCTGGTCAGCCAACTGTTGAGTTGTCAGGCCCGTGCCAATGGCTTGTTGCAACCCTTGGTGGAGCAAACCATTCGCGGCCCGAATTGGGCGCTGCTGACCCATCGCGACAGTGAAAGCAATGCGCGGAGTTTCACTGAGTGGCTGCTGAGTCAGCTGGAGGCGGCATAACGATTCAATTCATGCGGAATCCGGCAACAGTGTTTGTCCTGTGCCCCGCTGTTTGGGGCAAAGCCAAACACCTAGCATCGTCTCTACCCGGTGAGCAAACAGCTCCCCGAGGTAAACAACTAACCCTTGGACGAGACGGTGAACATCATGAAACTTTCAAGTGCAGCAATTTTTCTGGCCCTTATCGGTATCGGCGCACCTGCCTTTGCAGACGACGCGACCAGCACCACACCGGTCGAGAGTTACAGCTACGGCATGAAACTCGACATTCAAAAAGTCATTTCGATTTCCGATACCGCCGATAAGTGTGGCCCGGTGCCGACCCAGATGACTTATGAAGACTCGAAAGGTCAACGGCACATCCTGCAGTATTCCGTGATGGGTACTGGCTGTTCGAACGGTTGAGCCCGGTGCAGAAGATGGAGGGTCGACACTCCATACCTGCGGTGCCAGCGACGATTACTTGTTTGATGACCCGACGACTTTTGCATCTGCGGCCAACATGCCCGGAATGTAGTCTTTAAGAAACTCCACCCACGTCCTTATCTTCGCGTCCACGAACTTGCGTGACGGGTAGATCGCAAACAGATTCAACTCTTCCAGATGGTAGTCCGGCAGCACGCGCACCAACTTGCCGGCCCGCAAGCCATCGACCGCCGAAGCAATCGGCTGAATCCCAATCCCCATCCCGCTGAGTATGGCAACCGTCATGGCGTCCGCCGTGTTGACGTGAATGGGCGACTCGGGAATCGTCACCGTGACCCCGCCGTCCGGCCCTTCGAATGCCCAGTTTTCTACCGGCATTACCGTGTTCACAATCCGCAAGCAATCATGTGAGGCCAACGCATCCGGTAACTCGGGGGTTCCGCGCTTCTTCAGGTACGCGGGCGACGCGCACAGAATGCTGAACGTGATGCCGAGCCGTTGCGCGACGAAGCCTGAGTCGGGCAAATCCCGCGCCAGCACAATCGACATGTCATAGCCCTCCTCCAGCAAATCCGGCAGCCGATTGGTCAGGGTCAGATCGAACATGACCGAGGGATGCGTCTCCCGGTATTTGGCGATGGCGTCGATTACGTAATGATTGCCGATGGCGGCCATCGCATGAATCTTCAGCCGGCCTACCGGCATGACCTGGGCGGTGCCCGCCTCTTCGTCGGCCTCACGCACCTCATCCACAATTTTCTCGCAGCGCTGTAGATAACGATGGCCAGCTTCGGTCAGGGCCAAGCGTCGGGTGGTGCGGTTGATCAGGCGCGTTTGCAACCGGGCTTCCAGGCTGGACACCGCTTTGGACACGTTGGTCGTGGTGGTGTCCAGCAGGTCGGCCGCCGCCGTGAAGCTGCCGCTTTGCGCGACGGCGATAAAGACCCGCATGGTTTGGAAAACGTCCATCGTTTCGCCTCAACGGTATGGCCAAAAATTGGAGTGATTATTGTGGGAGCGAGCTTGCTCGCGATAGCGGTGGTTCAGTCAGCATCAATGTTGACCGATAAATCGCCATCGCGAGCAAGCTCGCTCCCACAGGTTCGGTGTCAGTCCAAGTGACCGGGTTTACTCGGGTTTCCTACGCGGAATAAACCCGGGCACTCCAGTCTCCACCACCGAGTTGAAGCGCACCCGGGTGGTAATGTCTTCCTTGATCTCACGCATGGCCCTTTGCGGCAAGGTCTCGATATTGATGTTTTCCTGGATATGGCTCGGTGTCGCCGACGTGGTCAGGAACGCCACGCCACGCTGCACTGCCCAGGCCAAAGCCACTTGCGCCGGGGTCTTTTGCAGGCGCTTGGCGATGCCGGTGATCACCGTATCTTCCAGGACGTTCGGCTCCATGCCGTGACCCAGTGGCGCAAACGCCAGGACGATGATGCCGTGTTGCTGACAAAACTCCAGCAGTTCCCATTCCGGCAGATAAGGATGGGATTCCACCTGCACCACCGCAGGCTTGATCCGGGCCTCCGCCACGATCTCTTTCAATGCCTCCAGCGTAATATCCGACAAGCCGATGGACCGGCACTGCCCTTCATCCACCAGACGTTCAAGCTCGCGCCAGGTCTCAAGCAACGTCACGCCCGAATCGTAGATCACATGCCCGAACGCATCCCGCGGATCCTGGTTATCACCGGGCTGAAAAGCAAACGGCGTATGGATCAGGTAGCAATCAATGTAGTCAACTTGCAGGCGCCGGCAACTGGCCTCGAATGCAGGTTCGACCCGCTCGGGACGGTGGTTGGTGTTCCACAGTTTCGTGGTGATGAACAATTCTTCGCGGCGAATCATGCCTGCCTCCAGCGCGTCCTTTATTGCAACGCCGACCTGGTCTTCATTGCGATACCGTTCCGCACAATCGAAATGGCGAAACCCGGCGTCCAGCGCATGCTTGACCGCTTGCGTGGTGACGCTCAGATCGCGAAACAGCGTGCCAAACCCTACGGCCGGCATTTCAACCGACCCGTGATTAAGCGCGAACCGGGTATCGCGAAGTCCATCGTGAAAAGCTTCGTATGACATGTCATTACTCCACAACTTGGGGCCGCAGCCGTTATTGATACGTATGTTTCGGTGCTTCGCGAGACGCGACTTTCTGCTCGAACACGCCGACGGAATTACCGCCGAGTGCCACGTACAACCGCACGGTGTCGAGGTACTGTGCGGTCTTCACGCGGATTTGCCCCAACAGCGCTTGCTCATAGGCACGCTCTGCTTCCAGCACTTGCAGGATGCTGTTCTCGCCCTGGGCGTAGGCTTGCTGGTTCAAGCGAAAACTCGTGTCGGCGGCGCGCAACGCGTCTTCCTGGGCGAGGTTTTGCTCGGCGTCATGGTTAATCGCTTGCAGGGTGTCCGCGACCTGGCCAAACGACTGGATAACGGTTTGCTGGTAACCGGCGAGAGACGCCTGATAACCATCGACGGCGGCCTGACGTTCAGCCTTGAGGGTGCCGCCATTGAAAATCGGCGCCGTCAGCCCCGCCGCAAAACCCCACAGCGCCGCGCCGCCATTGCCGGAAGCGGCTTGCGCCAGTGAGGCCGAAAGCTCGACATGCGGATAGAGGTTGGCGGTGGCGACACCTACCGCCGCGCTGGCCATGTGCAGTTCGGCCTCGGCTTGCAGGACATCCGGCCGGTTGCGGGCCATCTCCGAAGGCAAACTGACCGGCACGTTGGACGGCAAGGCAAATTCGGCCAGTTCGAACTCAGGCGCGATCCAGTCAGCCGGGCCTTTGCCCGTCAGGATCGACAGCGCATGACGAGCCGAATCGCGCTGCTGTGCGAGGGGCGGCAACAGCGTGCGATCCTGGGCCAGACGGGTCTCGGTCAGCGAAACGTCGATCTGGGTGGTGGCGCCATTGGCATGCGCCGCGCGGACCAGTTCGAGGTTTTTGGCGTCATTGGCCAGCAACTTTTCAACGGCCTTCATCTGCGCATTGGCAGATGCCAGCAACAACGCCTGACTGGTGACATCGCCGGTCAAGGTCAGGTACGCCGCTTCGTAGCGATGCTTTTGCAACTGGGTAAACGCTTGCTGTTGTTCGACCAGACGCTTGTTGCCGCCGAATGCATCCAGATCAAAGCCAACTCGCGGCCCGATTGCGTAGAAGTTCGAAACGCTTGGCTCAGGGCCGTTATGGGTGCGTTGACGCCCCGCCTGAGCGCCGAAATCGACCTGAGGATAAAGCGCCCCTTCCGCCGCCGCGACCGAGGACGCTGCTTGCCGAATCGTTGCATCCGCCGCTACGAGATCAAGGTTGCCATCGATGGCGCGACGCACCAGCGTGTCGAGCTTTGGCGACCGAAAAGCAGTCCACCAATCACCGTTGATTTTCTTGCCGTAGCTGATGTTTTGAGCGAGTTGCTGTTCGGCCTGCGGGTCATAGTGTTGCGACTCGCTGGCCGCAGGCGTTTTAAAGTCCGGGCCGACGGTGCAGGCGGACAGGAACACCATGAACGACATCGCACCGACCACTCTCGGGAGCTGATGTCTGTTGATGAAAAGCGCAGGGGATTTCATTGGGCACACTCCACGACAAATTAGTTGGTCGGAACGGGTTTACGAAGAAAGACAACCAGTGGGCTCACCACCAGCATCGCGACCATCAAAATCTTGAATTGGTCGACCACCGCGATAAAAGCCGCCTGCCCGGTGATCATTTCATTGAGTCCCGCCAGCGCTTGCAGGGACGGCATCTCGGCGCGATACGGCGTTATGTTGCTGACCAGCGCCAGGTGCATCGCCTGGGTGTTGTTGAAGAAAAACAGCTGCACAATCGCCACGCCCAACGTGCTGCCGTAGACCCGTGATAGGTTGAACAGCCCCGTGCCTTCCGGGCGCAGCGTCGGGTCGAGGGTGCTGAATGCAACCTTGGTCAGCGCCGGCATCAAGATGCCTATACCGATCCCCTGAACCGCGCCGGCAACCGCCACTGGCGTCCAGTCCATCAATGGCGAATAGCCGAGCATCATCCAGTTGGCATAAATCACCAGGGCCACACCCGCCGCGACAAACAGCCGACGGTCGAAACGCTCGGGAACCCGGCCCATCAACAGAAACGCGCCAACCAGGCCGATACCACGCGGGATCGTCAGCGAACCGGTGGTGTCAGGCGGGTAGCCGAGAATCTCGTCGAGCATTGGCGAGGTCAGGGCCATGGTCGACAACAGCACGAAACCGACGGCGAAAAAGATCACGGTCGACAGCACGAAGTTGCGGTCGTCGAACAAACGCTTGTTGAGAAAATGCACCTTGGCGGTGAACACATGCACAAGGAACAAGTAGAAGCCCAGCGCAGCTCCCAGCGCTTCCAGCCAGATTTCGGTCGAGGCGAACCAGTCCAGGCGCTCCCCGCGATCAAGCAACATCTGCAGGCTGATCAACCCCAGCGTGAAAGTGCCAAAGCCGAAAAAGTCGAACGTCGGGCGCTTCTCGGCCTTTTTCTCGGTGAGCAACAACGCCATCGCCAGAAAGACAAACGCCGACACCGGCAGGCTGATGTAGAAGATCGGCCGCCAGCCGAAATGCTCGCCGATCCAGCCGCCGATGCTCGGGCCGCTGACGATGCCAATGAGCACGATGGCCGTCCACGTCGCGCCAAATTTAGCGCGCTTGGGCAGTGGCAACGTCTCCATGGCAATTACCATCGACAACGGCGCCAACACACCACTCGCCAGTCCTTGAACAATCCGCGCGCCGATGAATTCCAGCGAGGTTGTCGCCTGCGTCACCAGCAGCAGGCCAAGTACGAAACACGCCAGCGCGATTTGGTAAACCCGCTTCAAGCCATAACGCCCGGCGAGCCACTGCGCGATCGGCAACGTGATCGCGCTCGCCGCGAGGTACGAAGTGAAGATCCAGCCCGCCTGATCATCGGTCATCGACAGGCTGCCCTGAATCAAGCGCAGTACAGCATTGGGTAATGGCAGGTTCGCCGACTGCATGTAGGTTGCGAGCAGTGCGGCGAACCTTAATGCCCCCGCACCTTGAGGCCCGGCAAGATTGGCGTTCATCAGAAGGCTCCTGCGGTCAACAGCGTTTTGAACGGACGCCACCACGGCGAGCGAAAACCGGTATCGACCTTGACCGTGGCGCTGGTGCCCGAGAACAACGGCAGCGCCGGATTGGCCTCATCGAGTTCAAGACGAACCGGCACCCGCTGGACCACCTTGACCCAGTTGCCAGTGGCGTTTTCCGGCGGTAACAGAGCAAAATCCGCGCCGGCACCCGGGCTCATGCTGGTGACGTGAGCCTTGAAAACGTGATCAGGGTAGGTGTCGATGCTGATCGTCGCTTCCTGGCCCGGACGCATGTGAGTGACGTCGGTTTCACGGAAGTTGGCTTCGATCCAGACTTCACGATCAGACAGCAGCGCAAAGGCTGGCGCGCCGTTGTTGACATAGTTGCCTACTTGCAAATCATCAACCTTGGCGACGATGCCATCGTCCGGCGCATACACCGTCGCATACGACAGGTAGAGCTGCGCCTCGTCGAGCTGGGCCTTGGCCTCATGCACCGTCGGGTGGTTGTCGGCATCGATGTCGGGGTCGCCGTTCAAGGCAACCACGGTGCTGGCGATCTGTTGTTCGATCGACGCGATCCGCTGGCGGGAAACCTTGAGGTCGGTGTCTGCGCGTTCATAAATAGCCCGGGAGACGAACTCGGTCGCCACCAGTGCTTTCTTGCGGGCAAATTCCTTTTGGTCGAAACCGGCCGATTCTTTGGCCGATTGCAATTCGGCCTGTTGCTGGCGGTAACTGGCCTTGAGGCCATCGATGCGCAGCCTGGCGACGCTCAATTGTGCTTGCGCTCGATCAACCGCGATCTGCAACGGTTTCGGGTCGATGCGAAACAGCACCTGGCCCTTGTGAACCGGCTGGTTGTCCTCGACCGCGATCTCGACGACTTGCCCGGAAATCCGCGCATTGATCGAGGCCTTGGCCACCCGGGCGTAGGCGTTGTCGGTGCTGACGAAGGGTTCGCCAGCCACGTAATGCGCATACCCGACGGCTGCGAAAAGCACCGGAAAACCAATCATCAGAAACGGCCGCAGTTTCTCTCTGAGCGGCTTCTTGATGGGCAGGTCCGGGCCTGGATGCTCGATGGCCTGTGCTGCTGAGATATCGAACTGTTTAGTCATGATCGAATGCACCTATAACCGGGGAATTGGGGATAGCACCCTTAAAAAACAGCCATTCCGTGTGCGGTCTGGAGGATCGCTCCACCGCACTTGTTTCGTCGCCGCAACACCCAGTTCGAGCTCCGCTACAACAAACCTGAAGCCAAGGAATTTTTGGTTCCTTAATTTTGTGCGATGATGTAAGAATATAGACGCACCCACCTTCCATCAAGAGTTTTATACGACATGGCACAAAAAAAGATCAGCGAAGGAAAAGGACGTGGTCGCCCTCGCGCGTATGACCCGCAAACAGCCTTGCAGCAAGCGCTTGGTGTGTTCTGGAACACCGGCTATTCCGGCGCCTCGCTGGACAGCATCGCCACCGCCGCCGGGATGAATCGCCCCAGCCTGTATGCCGCGTTCGGTGACAAGCACGCGCTGTACATCAAGGCGCTTGAGCAATATTGGGAGTTCGCCGCAGCGGCCATGCACGAGGCGCTGACGGACAGCACGCTGACCTTGAGCGAGGCGCTGATGCGTTTTTACGAGGGGCAGTTGTCGATCTACTTCTCGGGTGAAGGCCAACCGCGTGGCTGCTTTGCGATTGGTACGGCGACCACCGAAGCCGTGGAGGATCAGGAAATCCGCGACGTGCTTTCCGATCGACTGAGCCGGCTGGATGCCGATCTCGAAGTCCGTCTGCAAACCGCCGTCAGCGCGGGCGAATTGAAAGAAGGCGCAGACCCGGCAGCCCTCGCCGTTCTCGCGTCCTCCTTGCTGCACAGCATTTCGATTCGTGCACGAGCAGGCAAATCCCGGGATGAACTGACGGAACTGGCACGCAATGCGGTCAGCGTCATCTGCGGATAAGGGGCTTTTAAGGTGGGACTCGAAGACATTCTGGCCGAGCAACTGGCAGTGGTTTTCTGCGGGATCAACCCGGGAATGCTGGCTGCAGCGCAGGGACATCATTTTGCCGGCCGGGGCAATCGTTTCTGGCGCACGTTGCATCTCGCTGGCTTCACGCCGCAGGAAGTGCGTCCTGAACACGACCGGACGATCTTGCAATACCAGTGTGGATTAACCGCCGTGGTTGACCGACCCACGGCGCGGGCGGATCAACTGTCGCAACATGAATTCGCCGCAGCGGCTGCGGCCTTCGAACAAAAGATCACTCGTTATGCGCCGCGCTTCGTCGCGTTTCTCGGCAAAGCGGCGTATTGCGCGTTATCCGGCCAACGAACAATTGCGTGGGGGCTTCAGCCAAGGACATTTGCAGGTGCAGCGGTGTGGATCCTGCCGAATCCGAGCGGACGAAACCTGGCATTCACGCAGGATCAACTGGTCGACGCGTACCGCCAGCTCTATTTAGCCGCGATAAACGGAGCCTGACTCCGGTAGCATTACCCAACGGATCAATTCCCCCCTCAAGGAGCTTCAATGCTGTTCACCCAACGCTCGACCCACACCCCGTTTCTGCTGTGCGTGGCGATCTTCGGCACGTTCTTGCTGGTCCAGCTCAATGTGTTCAACATCATTGTCTGGAGCTACAACTTCTGCCACTTCCTGTATGGCTTCTGCGCGGCAATGTCGTTGGGCTACGTGACCGTCCCGTCGCGTTTTTTCAAGCGCTCGTTGCGAGAAAACCTTCACGTGCTGAAGGATGGAATCCCGTGGAGTCCATGGGGTGGCTTGATCATTGTGCTGTTCCTCTCGGCGTACAACGAGATGTATGTGGACCCGCGAGAAAACGGCATTCCGTTCAGCGCTGCCTACGCCAATTTTGTCGCCGATATGCTGGGCCTTGGCCTATGCCTTTTTCTCAGCCACTTCACCTTCCGTGACCGCCAGGGCAAGACCCGGACGGACTACGAAACAGCGCCAGCGATGGGTACTGCCGGCGATCAATGCTGACTCATCAACCCATGCATCACACCAAAGCGTAACCCCGGCTCGGACGGAGTCATGTGCGAGATGCCAAACACCTTGAACGCCGCCAGCATGACCACCAGGCCGCCGGGCAGAATGCTCAGCCGATGGGTCTGCAACCCGGCCAGTTTGAGTTGTTTGACGTGCCCGACTTCGAGCAGGCGCAATGACAGGCGCAACAGCCCGCCATAAGTGATGCCGCTCTGGCCATCGTCGTTCAGGCCGTTGGCCTTGAGCACCTTGGCCAGCATCCGCGCGGTGCCTGAGGAGCCGATGGTCTCCTGCCAGCCCAGCGCGCGATAACGCCGGGCGACTTTTTCAAACTGCAACGAGGCTACGCGCTCGGCCTCCAGCAGCGCCTGGGCGGTGATGCGACCGCCATGAAAGTACCGTGAGCCGAAGGTGCCACTGCCGATGGCAATGCTTTCGGTCATCAGTGGCTGAGTCCCGCGCCCCAGGATCAACTCGGTCGAGCCGCCGCCAATGTCCACCACCAGACGCTGACTCTCCGCGCCCGGCAGCGTGTGGGCAACCCCGGCGTATACCAGGTGCGCCTCTTCCTGGCCGGAGATGACGTCAATCCGAAACCCTAAATGTCGCTCGGCACTGGCCAAGAACAGTTGCGCATTTTCGGCTTCGCGCACCGCGCTGGTGGCCACTGCCCGCACCCGGCACGACTCAAAGCCGCGCAACTTCTTGCCAAATCGCGCGAGCGCCTGCCAGCCCCGGTCCAGCGCCAACTCATCCAGCGCACCGCCCTGTAAGCCTTCGGCCAGACGCACCGGCTCGCGCAGGGTTTTCACTTCCTGAATGACGAACTGCTGATTCCGCCGGACCGATTGGCCAATCATCATGCGAAAGGCATTGGACCCCAGGTCAATGGCCGCAAACAGAGAGGCGTCTCCTTTCATGGTAGGGATTCCTGGCAGATTCATTCGCCCGCAATCGGGGCCTTCAAGACGGTTTGCGAAGATCTTGCCATGGCTTAGGTGACACGAAGATGACACCGCCCTATCTGATGTCCTACAGCCTTTTCGTCACCACTTCGTCATATCTCCCGGAATACCATCGTCAGTGCCACCTTCCACGGGAGCCTCCCACCATGCTTGTAAATGACCACACCCTGATGCAGCGGATCCATCGCGAGCTGCTCGACCATAACGACGAAGAGTTGGAGCTGGAACTGCTGGAGGACGGCCACGATCTCGATGCGATGTTCGACGGGCACGTCAACGACGGCAGCGAGAAGGAAGAGAGACGACGTTATTTCAGCGAACTGTTCCGCCTGCAAGGCGAGCTGGTGAAGCTGCAAAGCTGGGTGGTCAAGACCGGCGCCAAAGTGGTGATTCTGTTTGAAGGACGCGATGCCGCCGGCAAGGGTGGCGTGATCAAGCGCATTACCCAGCGACTCAACCCACGGGTTTGCCGGGTCGCCGCCCTGCCCGCGCCGAATGACCGCGAACGTACCCAATGGTATTTCCAGCGCTACGTTTCACACCTGCCGGCAGCAGGTGAAATCGTGCTGTTCGACCGCAGCTGGTACAACCGCGCCGGGGTCGAGCAAGTCATGGGCTTTTGCAACGCCGATCAGTACGAAGAGTTCTTCCGTACCGTGCCGGAGTTCGAGCGGATGCTCGCCCGTTCCGGCATTCAGTTGATCAAATACTGGTTCTCGATTTCCGACCAGGAACAGCACCTGCGCTTTCTCAGTCGCATCCATGACCCGCTCAAGCAATGGAAACTCAGCCCCATGGACCTGGAGTCCCGTCGGCGTTGGGAAGCCTATACCAAGGCCAAGGAAATCATGCTCGAGCGCACCCACATCGCCGAGGCACCATGGTGGGTGGTGCAAGCCGACGACAAGAAAAAGGCCCGCCTCAACTGCATCAACCACCTGCTCGGGCAAATGCCTTATGAAGAGGTGGAACATCCGACCATCGAACTGCCCCAGCGCGAGCGACAAGAGGATTATTCCCGCAGCCCGACGCCGCCGGAACTCATCGTGCCGCAAGTCTACTGATCGTCATCATTCTGTAACCTGACGCCGTCAATACTCAGGCCATACAACGCGTGCTTTTTTTTATTGCTGCCTTAACCGGCAGCATTTTTTTTGCCTGTGGTTTTTGCACCGGCAGACGCTTCAAGCCTGCCCGTCAAACCGCTTCAACGAAAACGCCGACAAATCCAGCTCACTGCTGCCCCGCACGCACCACTGCGCGAGTGCTTCACCCAACGCGGCGGAATGCTTGAAGCCGTGCCCGGAACAGGCGGACACCACCAGCGTGTTTTTCAGATGCGGATGCTCGTCGATGATGAAATCGCCATCCGGCGTAACGGTGTAGGCACATACCGACGACTTGGCGACGCGTGAAGTGACGCCCGCGATCTTGCCACGCACCTGGGTCTCGAACATCTCGCGTGCTTCGGCCTCGCTGACGGTCCGGTCGAGCGTGTCTGGCGAAGACGCTTCGCTGTATTGCTCGGTGGCGACTTTCAGGCTGCCTTCGCCAGGCAACGGTGGAAAACCATAGTGCAGGTCCTCATCACCCGGCCCGTGATGCAGGATGAACGTCGGCGAAACCGGGGCAAACCGGGCGTGTTCTTCCAGCTCGAACCAGAACAGCTTCTGCCGACACACCCGCAGCAAGCGGTCGAAGGGCTGGCCCAACAATTCCCGGGACCACATGCCGGCGCTGATCACGACCTTGTCGGCCAGGATCGTTCGCTGGTCGGTAGTAACGGTGACGCCCTGCTCGTCCGAGGTTATTTGCGTGACGGTTTCACCCTTGAACAGGGTCGCGCCCAGCGTTTCGGCGAGCTTGAGTTGCACGGCAATGCAGCGCTCCGGACGGACGTAACCGCCCTGCGGTTCGAAGTAGCCGATGGCGCTGTCCAGCACCGGTGAAAACTGCGGGAAGCGCTGGCGGATCTGCGCAGCCGACAGCCGCTCATGTTCGATGCCGTTGCTGTGGGCGAGTTGCAGGGTGCGATGAGTGAAGTCCGTGGCGTCCTGCGCGTCATAGTCGGGGCTGGAGGTCATGACCAGCACGCCGCACTGCTCGAACAGCGACTCGCCCGACAGCGCTTCGAGCTCACGCCAGATTCTGTGCGAGTTGCGAACGATAGGCAGATAGGCGGCACCTTCGCCGACCGAGAGTCGGGTGATGCGCGTATCGCCATGACTTGAGCCCTGAGTGTGCGGAGGATGATAACGATCGACGCCAATCACCTTGACCCCGGATTTCGCCAGTTGGTACGCCGTGGCGGCGCCCATCGCGCCCAAACCGAGAACCGCTACTTCACACCGTTCCATTCAATCGCCTTCCAGTCATCACCCGTTGAATGCTCAACCCTATGACATTCGCCGGCTGAAAAGCCAGACGTCTGCGCAGCACTGGCCGTAGACCCGCCATTACGCATACCATGCCGCCATTCCAAAAAAGGCAGACATGTCCATGTTCAAAGCAAGCCTGCGTAGCCACCTGACCCTCTGGTTTGCCGGCCTGTCGCTGCTCACCTTATTGAGTGTGGGCTTCTACGTCGGCCACATCGCCACCGGGCAGATGAAGCAGGCGAGCGGCAATGCGTTGCTGAGCACCGCCAAATCCGCCGCCGAGTTGTTGGGTGCGCAATTGCGTGAACGTCAGCTCGAAGTGTCGCTGCTCAGCCGGGCGCCGCTGTTGAAGCGTGGCAACCTCGACGACCCGGACATTTTGACTTCGATGCAATTGCGCACTCAGTCCCGCGCCGAATACGCCTGGATGGGTGTGGCCGATGCGGATGGGCGCGTGCGGCAAGCGGTGAACGGGTTGCTGGTCAATCAATCAGTGAAGCAACGCCCGTGGTTTCAGGCCGGACTGCGCGGTGACTACACCGGCGATCCGCACGAGGCAGTGTTGCTCGCCAAGCTATTGCCGGGAAGCGCCAGCGGCGAACCGTTGCGGTTCATCGATTTTGCCGCGCCGATCCGCAATGCCCAGGGCCAGGTGGTCGGCGTGCTGGGTGCCCACGCGCATTGGAGCTGGGTGACGAAGATTGTCGATGCCGCCGTGTTGCAAAAAGGCACGGCGCCGGAAGTCGAAGCGTTGATCGTCGATCACGACGGCAAAGTGCTGTACCCGGAACAACTCGCCGGGGAACAACTGCCGAATTTGCCAGGGACATTGAAAAACCCTGACACCGCGCCAGGCTGGTCGGTGGGCAATGGCTACCTGACCAGCGCGGTCGCCGTGCCGACACCGTCGAGCGCAGGCCTGACGTGGTACATCGCGGTTCGCCAGCCACTGGATATCGCCTTGCATCCGGCGCGAGTGCTGTTCTACAAATTGCTGGCGCTGGGGTTCATCGCAGCGATCATTTTCGGTCTGGTGGCGTATTACCTGGCCCTGCACCTCAGCCGTCCGATCGAGCAACTGGCGCGAGCGGCCAAACAAGTGCAGGACCATCAACCGGACGTGGCCTTCCCGCTGCAGCATTCGGTACGGGAAATCGCCCAACTGGTGCAGTCCATCCAGGGCATGACCCAGTCGTTACTCGGCAAGGAGCGCGAATTGCAGGAGGCCAATACCTCGCTGGAAGCCACGGTCGCGCAACGCACGGTCGCCCTCACTCAGGCCAATGCCGACTTGTTGAAACTGGCGACCCATGACGCGCTGACCGGGGTGTTCAACCGCCGGCGTTTCGATGAGAAGCTGGCCGAGTGCAGCCTGTTGTTTCAGCGCACGGGACGCACGTTCGCGCTGCTGTTCATCGACGTCGACTACTTCAAGCGCATCAACGATACCCACGGCCATGCGATCGGCGATGAAGTGCTGGAACAATTGGCGAAGCTGATTCAGCGCAACACCCGCGCCACCGACTTCGTCGCACGCTACGGCGGCGAAGAGTTTGCCGTGCTGTTGCCCGAAATCGAGGAGCCGGAAAGCCCCGAGGTCGTCGCCGAGAAGATTCGCGTGGCGATTGCCGAGGCGCACTTTTCCTCGGTCGGCCAGGTGACCGTGAGCATCGGCGTTGGCCTGGCTGGGCTATCGGATAGCAATGCCTCGGCGCTGATCAGACGCGCCGATCAGCAGTTGTACCAGGCCAAAGGCGCGGGACGGAACCGGGTTTGCTGTACAGCGTAAATATTCAAGATTGACTGAAACCTCCTTGTGGGAGCGGGCTTGCTCGCGAAGACGGTGTGTCAGTTGACGATGATGTCGACTGACACGGCCCCTTCGCGAGCAAGCCCGCTCCCACAAGGGGATCAGTTGGGTATCCGAAAGTGTTTAAGGCGCCGGATAGCCTTCGACCTGATCCGGCCAGGAGGTCAGCACTTCGAAGCCATCATCCGTGACCGCCACCATGTGCTCCCACTGCGCTGACCACGAAAGATCCTTGGTCACCACGGTCCAGCCATCGGCCAGGGTTTTGACGTGGCGTTTGCCGGCATTCAGCATCGGCTCGATGGTGAAAATCATCCCGGTCTTCAGCTTCAGGCCCTGGCCCGGATAGCCGTAATGCAACACCTGCGGCTCATCGTGATAGACCTTGCCGATGCCATGCCCGCAGTACTCGCGCACCACACTGAAACCGTCGCGCTCGGCCACGCTCTGGATCGCGTGACCGATGTCGCCCAGTGTCGCGCCGGGGCGTACGACGCGGATACCGGCGCACATCGCTTCATAGGTGGTCTGCACCAGACGTCGTGCTTCGGGGCTCGGTTCACCGACGAAGTACATGCGACTGGTGTCGCCGAACCAACCGTCCTTGACCACGGCAATATCGATGTTGACGATGTCGCCGTCCTTCAGCACCTGGGCTGAAGGAATGCCGTGACACACCACTTCGTTGACCGAAATGCACACGGTTTTCGGAAACCCGTGATAGCCGACATTGCCGGGAATGGCTTTCTGCACGTTGACGATGTAGTCGTTGCAACGGCGATCGAGCTCATCCAGCGTAACCCCGGCTTTAACGTAGGCCCCGATCATTGCCAGCACCTCGGCCGCCATCTGACCCGCCACGCCGGACTGGGCGATTTGTGCCGGACTGTTGATCACGACGCTGGTTCTCACGGCGCGGTTCATTGCACGGCTCCTGCGCTGGCTTGCGATTCATCGGCCAGTGCGCACACCTGTTGCAAATCGAGGCCACCAGCCTGTTCGGCGCGAATCAACAAACGGCAAATGTCACTGTGATCCAGGTCGGGATGCAACTCCGCGAGCATGCCGATGCGCATCCAGTGCTCAGCCTGAGCGTTGATCGAGCGACTCAGCGCATTGCTGGCGACGCGCAGATTCTCGTGCATGTCTTCTGAAATTTTAACGATTCCCACAGATCCATCCGATACGAAGTGTATATGATTCGTATACTAGCTGAGCCACTTGGGGGATCGCAACCGCCGATAGCGTTTTTCCGTCCTGCGGCGCTTTTGCTTGGGCACAATCGATCTAAAAAGACTGGCCCTGGCCTGGGAGTTTTTGGCTATTCTGAAGTGGTAGGTGAAGACGCAGACTGATGCGCAAGAGGATAGCGAGGAAGCGTGGGGCGCGCTCCGAAGGGTACACGGTTAGAAAGATCTCCGCGCTGAGATCCAGCCCTTATGCCGTGTGAGGCAGTGAAGCACAACGCTTTGCTGTGAGAGGCCTGATAAATCTCGTAAGCCGGAGACCAGCACCGGCCACCTACTCAATTTCCAAAGCCCGCCCTGTGCGGGCTTTTTCGTTTCTGCGAAATCATCAGGCAAATCGCAAAAGACGCTTCTCCACCCTTCCCTCAATTTTGAAAAATCGCTTTGCGTTCTTGGCCATAACCTTAAGAGCGGCTGCGAATTAGACTGGCTGACGTCTGATCCGCGCCACGATTAAGGAAGAGAACGTGCATGACATTTTCACTATCAACTGGCTGCTTTGGCTGTCCACCATGGCACCGATGACCCTGAGCGCTGGCCCCGGCAACCTGATGGTGGCGACCTCTGGCGCACAGAGCGGTGTGCGCCGCTCGGTGCGGTTTATCGTCGGGCTCGATATCACCTACTTTCTGCTCGCGGTACTGGTGGGGTTGGGGCTTTATCACACGCTGATGAGCCATCCGGCGCTGGTTTGGTGGCTGCAAGTGGTCGGCAGTTTCTACATTTTGTGGCTCGGTATACGGCTGCTGCGCCGTCCCTTGAAAGCCCCCGACGACAAGGCCCTGCACCTGCAATTTCGCGACGGCATCGTGGTGCAACTGGGCAATGTGCAAGGCATCGTGATGTTGCTGGTGATGTTCACCACGTTTTTGCCCTCCGCTGACACCAGCAGCAGCGTCGTGCTGATCCTCAGCGCCGCGCTGATTTCGTTGAATTTTTTCTCCCACGTCATCTGGGTATCGATGGGCTCGACGGTGCAGAAACTGATCCGGGCACGGCCCAGGCTGTTGGCATTTCAGAACACGGTCTTCGGACTGATGCTGATCGTCGTAGCGATCTGGATTTTCCTGCGTACCGGCCCGCTGTAAGGAGCTCCAATGACCCACGCACACGGAATTGTGTTCGCCGCCCCCGGAACCCCGGACGTCCTCGAACTGCGCGAATATGAATTGCGCGCCCCCGGCCCTGGGGAGATCACCGTCGCCATCGAAGCGGCGGGCGTGAACTTCATCGACCTGCACCGTCGCTCCGGCGTGCTGGAGGACGGCTCGCCCTTCCCCCGGGGCCTTGGCATGGAAGGCGCGGGCCGGGTTGTCGAATGTGGACCACAAGTGCATGGTTTTGCACTGGGTGACCGGGTAGCGTTCGTCGACAGCTCGACCGGAAGCTATGCCAGCCATGCGGTGCTGCCGGCAGCAAGGACGATCCGCCTGCCCGAAGATGTGCCGAGCGAACTCGCCGCGTCATTGATGTTCAAGGGGCTGGCTGCCGAATACCTGACCCATCGCTGCGTACCGCTCAAACCGGATGACTGGGTGGTCTGGCACGCGGCGGCAGGCGGGGTCGGCAGCATCGCTACGGGCTGGCTGATCGCACGCGGCGTGCGCGTCATTGGTCTGGCTTCGACTGTAGCGAAAAGGCGCCAGGTGCTGGAGGCCGGTTGCAGCGCCGCCTTCGATGCCCAAGCCCCGAGGACGCCGGTGTTTATTCGTGAAATGACCGAGGGCCAGGGCGCTCACATCGTTTTCGACTCCGTCGGGGCCGCGACCGTGGAACTGTCACTGGCAAGCTTGCGCCCACGCGGCCATCTGGTGCTGTTTGGCAATACGTCAGGCGACGTGACCGGTTTCAATCTGTCGCGACTCGGCTACCTGGGCTCGTTGCATGTGACCCGACCGTCCTTGAAACACTACATTGGCCAGGACAACGAACTCGCTGCCGCTGCAGATCGGGTGCTACTGGCGTTGGCTGCCGGCGCAATCCTGCCGCCGCAGGTGACGCGCATGCCGCTCGCCGAGGCAGCACATGCGCATCGCATGGTTCAGGACCGACAAACCCGGGGCTCACTGATCCTCGTGCCCTGAGCGTCCGGCACAATGGCCGTCAGGGTATTTCGGTGGTTCGGCTGTGGAACAGGCCCGTCAAATAGTCCACCACCCGATCAACCCGGCCCAAGCCCTGGGTCGCCTGATTGCGCAACAGCCAAATATCAGAATGGCGCGAAGGCCCGTCGGGCAGCACCTGACGCAAACCCAATCGGTGCCCGACATAGGCTGGCAGCGCGGCGATGCCAAGATTGGATTCGACGGCCTTGAGCTGGGCATTGAGGTTGGACACACGCATCCAGAGCTTCTGGTCAGCGCTTATTTCTTTCAACCACCGGGCGAGCGGCATATAGGACATTTCTTCGGTCCAGCCGATCAGATAGTGGTGCTTCAACTCGGCGACGTCCGTTGGCAGGCCATAGACGTTGGCATAGCCTTCGGAGCAGAACAGGCTCTGCACCAGGGTGCCGACCCGGCGCATGGTGAAATTGCCGTTATCGGGCCGGTGCAACCGGATAATGATGTCGCTCTGGCTCTGCGTCAGTTTTGACGACACCGCCGAATTCATGAAGTCAAAGCCGATCCCCGGGTACTGCTCGCGAAACTCGGCCAGCGCCGGAATGATCAAGTGCGTGCCCATCAGCTCCGGGCAATCGATACGCACCTGCCCCGCCATCCCCTCGCCTGGCTGCGACATCTGCCTTTCGATCAGTTTGAAGCGTTCCTCCGACTCTAGCGCCAGCGGCAATAGCGTCCTCCCGGCTTCGGTCAGGAAATAGCCATTGGTCTTCTTCAGGAACAACACAGTACTGAGCGATTCCTCCAGCCCGGCGATTCGTCGCGCCACGGTCGAGGCCGAAACTTTCAGCAAGTTGCCGGCCTCGGTCACGTTGTTCGATTTGGCGACAAAGATAAAAACCTTCAGATCGTCCCAGTTCATGTCATTCCCAAAAATGGAGTATCGATCACCACCTATTTCTATTCGAAATAAGAGGAGGTCACGTTAATTTTTTCGCATCGAGCCAAACCAGGGGAAACAGGGATGATACGTAACTCGATGCGCGCACTTCCGGGGTTCATGCAACCGTTTTTGAGCTGGCTCACGGCCAAGCCCCTGCCTGAAGATCTCAATCAGGTCCGCCAGTTGAAGCCGGTTCACCATATTCTTGTGTCAGTGGGATTAATAGCGTTCGGCGTGGTGTTTGCTGCAATCGGTTACTTGCACGCCAGCCTTGCCCTCTGGTTGTCGGGCTTTGTCATCGCAACCGGTGGCATCAAGCAGATGCAAGTCATGATCTGCCACAACTGCGCCCACGACATGGTGTTTGAACAGCGTGAGTTGAATGTTCGAGTGGGCCGGCTTATCTCTGGCGTACTGATGCTCAAGCCGTTCGATATCTACAAACAGGAACACGCCCTGCATCACAGCTCCAGAACCCTGCTGACCGACGATGACGACACACTGTCCTACCTGCGGAACGTGGTGGGCTTAACACCGTCCGACAGCATCGCAACCCTGTGGACCAAACTGGTGAGCGCCGCGTTGTCGCCACAGGCCATGCTGCGTTCTGCCTGGGGACGATTAAAGGCGACGGCTCGCGCACCAAACAGGCCCGTGGCGCGATGGACGCTGATCTTCTGGGCGACCCTCTCGTTGCTGGCGGCAGCCGTTGGGCACTTTGATCTCTTTGTGATGACGTGGGTCGTACCGGTGTTCATCGGCTATCACATCAGCACCACCTTCCGCCTGGCGGCCGAGCACACCTGGCCCAGCATCGAGGTGCTGGAGCGACGCGGTATCGACTTCATTTGCGAAAGTACGACCGGGGTGTTTATCGGTGAAGAACTGCGCATACCTGAAGGGGCTGGCGTTGTTCGACGCTTCGCTCATATCGGCGTATGGCTGATCAAAATGCTGGGGTTCCACTTGTTTATCCGCCTGTTCGTCATGGTCGGCGATACGCCGTGTCACGACTTTCATCACCGGCGCCCGAGATCGAAGGACTGGCCCAACTACGTGACAGCGCGAGAGCGGGACAGGCTCGAAGGCGCCCTGCCTTTTCCCAGTAACTACATCGACCATTGGGGATATATCAGCGCTGTCACGACCAACTTTCGCAAGTTCCAGCAGGCACTTCCGTATTACACAAACAGGCTGGCTACCTCAGAGGGATTTTAATGATGGCGTTCAACAAGACCGTTCTTCTTATGACTGTTCCCTCCGATTCCCATAGCTGGAACCTGGTATTCATGGAATTCCTGCTTAATGACTTCGGCTACAAGGTCGACAACATGGGGCCCAACACGCCGATGGATGAAGTGATTGAGCGGCTGCATAGCCACGGTTACGCGATGGTCGTGGTGAGCACTGTCAACGGCCACGGTTACATCGAAGGCACTCAACTCGCCCGACGCATCCGCAGCGAAACGAAACATGCCGAGGCGTTATATATCGGCGGTAAGATCTGTACCGAAAACGACGCCCGGACCATTGCCCGGCATAGCGATACGCTGATGGCTGCCGGTTTTGACGAGGTGTTCGACGACAGCGTGGCGAACAGCTTCGATGCCTTTCAGCGACTGGTCAGCGCACAGCTATACCCGACGTACCTGGAAAAACGGGTCGCCGGATGATCGACTTCAACCGCCACGTCCTCGAACGATACGACTCGCACGGCCCGGTCCTGCAGCCGCGAATGGGCTTCAGTTGCCCGGTCCGGATGCAGTCCGGGCTGGAAGCCACGGCGGCCAGTCGCGCGAACACCGTGTGCACCATCACCCTCGATGCCTTCACTCGGGTGAAAGATCTCGACGCGGCTCAGCGCGCGATTGATAGCGGATCCATGCTCAACGGCTATCCGATCGTCAACCATCCGGCGGCCCAGACCCGCGCCATGCTCGATCAGATTCATGCCCGCTATCGTTTGCCGGTGCAGATTCGTCATGGCTCTCCCGACCCGCTGCATATTTTTCAGCGCATGGTCGAAATTGGCTCGGCCACCACCGAGGGCGGGCCGCTTTCCTATTGCCTGCCCTACAGCCGCACGCCGTTGCGCCAGGCTTTCGCTCATTGGGAGAAAGCCTGTCAGGTGTTGGCCAGTGGTGTCGAACACAGCCATATCGAAAGCTTCGCCGGTTGCATGATGGGGCAAATGTGCGACCCGGCTGTCCTGATCGCACTCAATATTCTTGAAGGGTTATTTTTGCGCGCCCAAGGGATTGAGACCCTGTCCTTTTCCTACGCCCAGGGCACCTCTCCCGTACAGGATCGCGCGGCGGTGACGGCCCTGCAGCAACTTGCCGCCGAGTTCTTTGCGCCGGGCAGTTATCACTGCGTGGGGTATGTGTTCATGGGGTTTTTCCCGCGCACACTGGGCGGTTTCTGCCGAATCACCGGCGATGCGCTGGGCATGATCCGCGCCACCGGTGTGCAGCGGGTGATCATCAAGACGCCGGTGGAATCACGCCGGATTCCTCGGATCGAGGAGAACATCGCCGCGCTGGAATATGCCGATTACTGCCTGCGCACCGACGGTGCTTTGCCGGACATACCTTTCGACAGGCAAGAATATGTGCGCATTTTCAACACTGCGAAACGACTGATCAAGGGCACACTGGCACGGGATTCCGACTTGTCGGAAGCGATTCTCGACGCTTTCGACAGTGGTTTCCTGTCGATTCCGTATTGCCTGCACCCGGACAACAAACGGGGGGCTGGCACCGTGGTCACCGCGCAAAACTACTACCAGGGGTTCGAGGGCGAACGAGTAGAAAATGCCTTCTCGTTCCTGGCGGCGCTGCGGCACAACATCCGGACTTACGATGCGGTGCTCTGAAGTACACCACCTGACAATGTGGGAGCGGGCTTGCTCGCGAATGCGGTGTGACAGTCACCCTCCAGGCTGAATGACACACCGCATTCGCGAGCAAGCCCGCTCCCACAGGTGTTTTGAGGCGGGTCTTACTGAACGGTTTTCAGCTTGATCACGTCACCCGAAACCTTGGTGGTGTAACCGGTCAGGACGTAGGCCCAGAACCAGTTTTCTTGCACTTGGGTGTTGATCATGGCGTCGCCGCCCTTGGCCTTGATCGCCGCGTCTTGCGCGCGGACAAAACGGTTGTTGTGCTTGATCGGGATGCAACCGAACAACAGCATGCCGGTGGCCGTGGCTTCACTGTGGCCCAGGACCGTGTATTGGCTGCTGTCGTAATGCTGGGTTGTCATCGGGGTGCCGGTGCAACCCGCCAGAACCAGACCGAACATTGCAACGGCGACCATTTTGCTGAGGTAATTCACTGTGTAACTCCATTAGAAAACGCCCGGGATCCGTCTCCCGAGCGGCGCGTACTCTAACGAAGGTAATGGCTGATAGATATCACTTTCTAGGGAGATTCAGACCGCTTCCTGCACCACGCCCCGCTCCTCCAGCAAACGCACAAACATGGTCAGGCTTTGCGACACGGTGCCCCGGCGCCACACCAGCCAAGTGCGCAAATAACGGAAAGACTCAGACAGCGGCCAGATGCTCACCGTGGTGCAGCCCGGCATGCTTTCGAGCATGCTGCGGGGCATCAGCGCCAGACCCGCGCCGGCACTGACGCAGGCCAGCATGCCGTGATACGACTCCATCTCGAAAATCTTGCCGGGCACCGAAGCGTCCTTGCTGAACCAGCTTTCGAAGTGGTGTCGATAGGAACAGTTGGCGCGAAAGGCGTAGATGTTCTCGCCATTGACGTCCTGCGCACGATGGATTGGCGCGTGATTGAGCGGTGCGATCAGCACCATTTCTTCCTCGAACGCCGGTACGCCTTCAAGTGCCGGGTGCAGGACCGGCCCGTCGACAAACGCGGCAGCCAATCGCCCGGACAGCACGCCGTCAATCATGGTCCCGGAGGGTCCGGTGGACAGGTCCAGTTCGACTTTGGCGTGCTTCTGGTTGTAAGCCGCCAACAACTCGGGAATCCGCACCGCCGCCGTGCTTTCCAGCGAACCCAAGGGAAACGATCCCTGGGGCTCTTCGCCCGCGACCGTCGCCCTCGCCTCTTGGACCAGGTCGAGGATACGCCGGGCGTAATCAAGAAAACTCCACCCGGCCGGCGACAGGCGCAGACGGCTTTTCTCGCGGATAAACAGGTCCACGCCCAGATCCTGCTCCAGTTGTTTGATTCGCGTTGTCAGGTTCGACGGCACCCGGTGGATGTGTTGAGCCGCCGCGCTGATGCTGCCGTGCTCGGCGACAGCCTTGAAAATTTCGAGCTGGACCAGATCCAAGTCATTCTCCAAACGTGAACGATAGACTCAGTATTATTCAGTTTCCAGAAAACAACCACCCCCGTAACCTGAGCGCATTCCCACCCAGCAGGACGGTGCCATGAACCCGATTTCCAGTCTCACCCACGCCATTTCGATCAACCCCGTCAACGGCGAGCAGATCGGCCACTATGCTTTTGAATCCGCTGCGGAACTGGATGCCGCCCTCGCCCGTGCCGCCAGCGGCTTCTCGGTCTGGCGCCGCACGCCCGTCGATCAGCGCGCGCAATTGCTGATTGCCCTGGCCCGTACCCTGCGCGACGACGCGCAAAAACTGGCGCAGATGATCAGCCTGGAAATGGGCAAGCCGATCAACCAGGCCCGCGGTGAAATCGAAAAATGTGCGCAGCTGTGCGAGTGGTACGCCGAACACGGCCCCGCCATGCTGACCGCCGAACCGACCCTGGTTGAAGGCGGCAAGGCCCGCATTGAATACCGGCCGTTGGGCCCGATTCTCGCAGTGATGCCGTGGAACTTCCCGATCTGGCAAGTGCTGCGTGGCGCCGTTCCCGCGCTGATCGCTGGCAACACCTATGTCCTCAAGCACGCACCCAACGTGATGGGCAGCGCCTACCTGCTGCGCGATGCCATTCAGCGCGCCGGGCTTGCCGAAGGTGTGTTTGAAGTGATCAACGTCACGCCGGAGGGCGTTTCCAAGGCGATCACCGATCCGCGCATCGCCGCCGTGACCCTCACCGGCAGCGTGCGCGCCGGCATGGCCATCGGTGCCCAGGCCGGTGCCGCGTTGAAAAAGTGCGTGCTGGAACTGGGCGGCTCCGATCCGTTCATCGTGCTCAACGATGCCGACCTGGATGACGCGGTCAAAGCCGCAGTGATTGGCCGCTATCAGAACACCGGGCAAGTCTGCGCCGCAGCCAAGCGCCTGATTGTCGAGCAAGGCGTGGTCGAGGAATTCACCCGCAAGTTTGTCGAAGCCACGCGCCAACTGGTGATCGGTGATCCACTGTCCACCGACACCTACATCGGTCCCATGGCTCGCTTTGACCTGCGTGATGAACTGGACCAACAAGTGCGCGACACCCTGGAAGAAGGCGCGACCCTGTTGTTGGGCGGTAACAAGGCTGCAGGCCCTGGCAACTTCTACGAGCCTACCGTGCTCGCTGATGTCACCGACCAGATGACCTCGTTCAAACAGGAACTGTTTGGCCCAGTGGCCTCGATCATCACCGCGCGGGATGCCGACCACGCACTGGCGCTGGCCAATGACAGCGACTTCGGGCTGACGGCGACTATCTACACCCGCAATCTCGAACTGGCCAGGCAGATGGCCGACGAACTGGAGACCGGCGGTGTGTTCATCAATGGCTACAGCGCCAGCGACCCACGCGTCACCTTCGGTGGCGTGAAGAAAAGCGGGTTTGGCCGTGAACTGTCGCACTTCGGCGTGCGTGAATTCTGCAACGCCCAGACCGTTTGGCTGGATCGTCGCTGAGTGCATCGATAAGCCTGGGGGCGTTTAGCTCCCGGGCGTTGGTCAGGCTTTAACTGACGGATTGCCTGGGCCATGTCGTGCAAACCACTGCCCGGTAATCCGCCCGCCCCACTGCTCCACTTCTTGCTCCTGCTCCAATGTGAAGCCCACGTCTTCATACAATTTGCGCGCCGCATCCAGGCCCTTGAACGTCCAGAGTCGCGTTTCGCGAAAGCCCCATTCATCACAGAACTTGATGGCCTCGGCCAACAGGCGTTTGCCCGCGCCTTTGCCCCGGGCGCTGTCATCCAGAATGAAACAGCGCAGCAGCGCGCCGCCACCCTCGCCTTCACCGTCGATGGCGATCGAACCGACAATGCGCTCGCCATCCAGCGCTGCCCACACCTCGTTGCGCGGGTTGTGCAGTCGGCCCATCAGTTCGGCCATGTCAGAGGCGACCAGGCTTTCAAATGGCTGACCGAAATTCGCGTACCGGGCGTAGTAGCTGGCATGCATTTCCACCATGCGACCGATGATCCCGGGCCGGTAGCCCCGTGCAATCGCCAGCGACGCCGTGAGTGGTTGTGTACCGAGGCGCTGGGTTCGCAGGGCAGTTGCGTAATGACCAAGCCCTGCACTGACCGTCTGCTGTTGCACCTCGCTCAAATGCGCCATGGCCGCACCGACCCGCTGGACTGCAAAGGCGTCCACCGCGCGCAGAGTCTGCCGACCCTGATCGGTCAGTTGCAGCTTTTTTGAGCGTGCATCCTGCTCGTTGGGCACTTCTTCGATCTCACCCGCCTCGATGAGTTTGCGCACCATGCGGCTGACACTGGATTTTTCCAGACCGAGCATTCCTACCAGTTCCACGGCGGTCAGCGAATCGTGGTTACCCAACTCGACGATGGTGTGCACGGAGGACGGCGGATAGTCCGTCGCCGCCAGCGTGGCCTGCATGAAACCCAACTCGCGCACCATCAGGCGCGACGCCGAGCGAACGTGGTGGATCAGGTCGGAATCGATCACGGCGCGCACCTCATGGAAAACGGTTATTTAGTTGTATCGCACAACAAAATAACCGTCAATTGAGGATCGTCTGGCCATGGAATTTTGAAAGGAGCGGTCACATCACTTGGCAGCCCCGACTCCTGGTGACAGAGACGGGGGGTTAGGTATCGGTTTATTGATGAATGGTGATGTAAGCAATAACCGGCTTACTCACCCGAGCCGCCCATGCATTCCGCAGTGGCGGCAAGCGACGTTCCAGCTTGTTGGACCAGCTTGCGCCACTCGTCACTGGTGATGAGATCGGCTCGCTCCATGTCGTCAGCTCTCCTCAACAACCTGAAGTATTTGTCCTCTGGGTTTATTTGGTTTTCAGTCAAGGCGAATAGCTTGCGCCAGGCTGTCATGACGAGTCTTCGCTGCGCCTCTCTCATTGGAACCCCTATTGTTGGTCTACAAGGGTAGAGGTTAGCCCTTCGGTAGCGTTCCATATGATGGCACACCACGCGACCAATGGTGGCCGCGCGCCATTAACATGAAGGCATTCAGAGGAAAGAAGGGACTCGACACGGCCAGCTGTAGACAGCCGGTGAAGGAGAAAAGGGATCAATGAGCCCGATGCACGGGTGCGAGCAGTTGGCCAAGTCGCAGCTACGATCCCTGTATTGGCATTCAGACTCATTGATCATTGCCCAGCTCAATGTTGGGCTTATTTCCATTTCACCAATGGAGATGATGCAGTGGTCACGCGAATCGCGGCCATGCACTTATTTTTTAGCAAGGTTACTTTTGCCTGTCTAATAACCTTTTGACTCGGCTTTATAGGCTAATGAAATAGCTGATTTGCCCAGGCGCGATGCCGTGCGGTGGACCGTCTGGAAGACCTTGAGGCGCAGGGTCCTGGCTTGCCAGCGCAACCGTTAGCGCCTCAGCGTGATGAGGGCATAACCGTTCGCGATACGAGCCATGCAAGTACGCAAGCGATCAGAAGAAATACGCCACTTGCGATGAAAGTGGCTTGGAAGCCAGCGCCGTCATACAGCACACCACCCACCGTCGCGCCGAGTGTGATTGCCAACTGAATGACTGCCACCATGAGACCGCCGCCGGTTTCGGCATCCCGGGGAAGCATGCGTGAAAGCCATGTGAACCAGCCTACAGGCGCGCATGTAGCAACCAGCCCCCACGCACCCAACAGAACGGCTGTAATCCAGAACGAACTACCACAGACAATCAACGCCACTGCAATTCCCGACATTACCAGTGGAATGAGCATCAGCACTCGATAAAGACTGTGGTTCAGCACTGAGCCGATCACCATCGTGCCCGCCAATCCGGCCATTCCGATGATCAGCAGTAGCAGGGATAATCCAGGCACATCAACGCGGGTCACCGACTCAAGAAACGGACGCAGATAGGTAAATAACGCGAACTGCCCCATAAACAAAAATGCTACTGCGGCCATGCCCAGCGAGACATTGGCGTTACCTAACAGCCGAAACACATCAGTTACAGATCCGGACTCATTTTGACCAGGCATTTTCGGCAACGTGAATGCTTGCCAACACAGCGCCACAGCGGCGAGCGGAACCACACAGAAGAATGCACCTCGCCAGCCGATCAGCCCCCCCATGAAACTGCCGATGGGTGCTGCAACTGCAGTGGCCAGTGCAGTACCGCCCTGGATCAAAGCGATGGCTTTAGGCACGAAACTCTCGGGTGCAATCCGCATCATGACGGCGGTCGACATTGACCAGCTGCCACCAATAGCGATCCCCAAAATGGCTCGACCCACCATCAGTGTCGAGTAGTTCGGGGCAAAAGCAACGAGCGTGCCCGAGGCAATCAACAAGGCTGTCAGGAATAGCAAAACGGGCCTTCGGTCGAGCCGGCGAATGACTGAGGAGATGAAAAGACTGGTGACGACCGCAAAAAGCCCAGAAATGGAAATCGCTTGCCCGGCTTGCCCTTCGGTCAGCGCGAGATCGGTCGCAATCGGCGTGAGCAAACTCACCGGCAGAAACTCGGAAGTCACCAAGGCGAAAGCGCACAGCGACATGGCCAATACGGCGCCCCAAACCTGTCGGCTCGTTGTTTGAATGGGTAAGGCGGTGCTGCTCATCTGGTTCCCTCGAATACTCAAATACATAAAGCGCCAGCGTCGTTCCACGACAAAAGTCACTTAAGGCCGGATTGGAAGAACGCGGTCAGCTTGGCAAACGGGATCAGGTCAACCCGATCGTAGAGATCCACATGGCCCGCACCGGGAATGATGACCAGCTCCTTGGGTTGACCCGCCAGTCGATAAGCCTCTTCGCTGAACTCACGCGAGTGAGCATTTGCACCGGTGATGAACAACATCGGGCGCGGCGAGATCGTCTCGATATCGTTGAACGGATAGAAGTTCATGAACTTGGCATTGCTGGTCAGCGTCGGGTGAGTGGTCAGCAACGGTGACTGGTCTTTGGGGGTGAACTCACCGCGTGGCGTGCGGTAGAAGTCGTAGAATTCGCGCTCGATAGCGTTGGATGTGTCCGTCAGTTCATGGACGGTTCCGCTGGTGTATTTGCTTTTGCCACCAGTGAACTCGACATAACGCTGCTCGGCAGCAGCGGCAATGGCTTGCTTCCTTTGCTCGACAGTGACGGAATGCTGCAAGCCGTTTCGATTGGCCGCGCCCATGTCATACATGCTAACCGTGGCAATGGCCCTCATCCGAGGGTCAATCTTGGCAGCGCTGATAACAAAGCTCCCGCTACCACAAATGCCCAGGACACCGATCCGGCTCCGATCAACGAATGTCTGTGTGCCGAGGTAATCCACGGCTGCACTGAAGTCTTCCGCATAAATTTCTGGCGAAACCGCGTTGCGCGGTTGCCCATCGCTTTCGCCCCAAAACGACAGATCGATGGCAAGGGTCACGAAACCTTGCTCAGCGAGCTTCTGGGCATACAGGTTCGAACTCTGTTCTTTGACCGCGCCCATGGGATGACCAACGATGATTGCTGCACTTTGGCTGCCGGGCTTCAGACCTTTAGGGACGAACAGATTCCCTGCAGTTTTCATCTGGTACTGATTTTTGAAGGTCACCTTCTGCATCGTGACCTTCTCGCTTTTGTAAAAATTATCAGCTCCGTTAGACATGTCTGCTCCCAGTACGGAGAGCGACGCCATCAGAAGGCCGAGCAAGATAACGAGTTTTCTCATGAGGGTGCTCCCATCAATGAATAGGTGCTGATCCACCTGGTTGCCGGGTCTGGATCAGCGAGTGGTATGAGCCATACCTGTAGCTACAAGTGAGGCTTGCCCTATTCTCTGGGAATACGTCATGCTTGATAATCTAATGAAAGCTTGTTGTAGCTATAAGCACAGCTAATCAATCTGGATAGGCGGGCTTCGATGCCACGACATAATCTGAACGACCTCCTGGCCTTTGTGACGGTCGCCAGGGAAGGTAGCTTTACCCGAGCGGCGGCCCATTTGGGTGTCACGCAGTCCGCCCTGAGCCAGACTGTTTCCGGGCTTGAAAAGCGACTGAAGATTCGTCTGCTTACGCGCACAACCCGCAGCGTTTCGCCGACCAGCGCGGGCGAACGCCTGATGCAAGCCATTGGTCGTCGTTTCGATGAGATCGAGGCCGAGCTGGATGCGTTGACCGAACTTCGTGACAAACCTGCGGGCACGGTACGCATTACCTGCGGTGATTTTGTCTTGAAGACAATCCTCCTTCCGCGACTTACGCCTTTGCTCCTCGAATACCCTGATATCAAGGTTGAGTTTGATATCAACTATGGCTTCCGGGACATCGTTGCTGACCGCTTCGATGCGGGCATCAGATTTGGCGACACCGTCGATAAAGATATGATCGCCGTTCCAATCGGCCCGCAGGTAAGGATGGCTGCAGTGGCATCACCAGCGTATTTCGCAGACAATCGCGCGCCAAAAAAACCGCAGGATCTGGTGACTCACCGCTGTATCGACATACGCTATCCAACCCTTGGCGGACTTGATGCCTGGGAATTCGAAAAACGTGGTCGAAAGATCAACGTGCGCGTGGTGGGCCAAGTCATTGTGAACACGAGCGCACATGTCCCGGCGGCGGCAGTAAACGGTTTAGGTATCGCCTATTTACCGGAAGAAGAATTTGCACCGTACATTGAGGATGGCCGCTTGATACGAGTATTGGAGGACTGGTGCCCGTTGTTCTCGGGTTATCACCTGTACTACCCAAGCCGTCGCTTGCCAACACCCGCCTTTTCACTGGTTCTGAATGCTCTTCGAGGTGATGAATTCTCTAGAGGCGGCGCATGAGACGGGGATTGTCTTGCCGTGCCGAGTCAGAATCCGTCTGACGCTTGCCATGGATTGTGGCATCGACCGGAATCAAGCCAGCAATTCAGTGATCCACCGTGCCTGCTGGGCGATCTCTTGCAGCTTCTCCTCGGGCACGGCTTGCCGCGCTTGGGCGAAGTTGGTCAGGGTCTTGTGCTTCTCACGCAGGATGCGTTGCCACTTCGCCAGAAACACCGGGCTGCGGGCCTGCATCTGTAGCGGGCCGAAGTAGAGTTCCTCGGCGGTATACGTCACTGGCCCGGCGCGCTCGGCGACGATGATTTCGTAGTCGAAGCGGTTTTCCCGCAGCAGTTCCTCACAGAGGATGCAGTAGCCGTTTTCCATCAGCCATTGGCGCAGGGGCTGTTCGCCGCCGTTGGGTTGCAGGATCAGGCGCTCCTCGCCGCTCAGGTACGCCTTGCCGCTGTCGAGGATGTCGCGGATCGTCTCGCCGCCCATGCCGCAGACGCTGATCGCGGTGATCGCGTCTCCCGGCATGATCGCCGCCAGGCCACTGGCCAGGCGCACGCTGATCTGTTGCTCCAGGTCGTTCTCGCGCACGGTGCGTTCAGCCGCGCGGAACGGCGTCAACGCCACCTCCCCCGCCACCGCCGCCACGATGGCGCCACGGCGCATCAACGCCACCGGCAAGTAGCCGTGATCCGAGCCGATATCGGCCAGGCGCGCACCGGCAGGCACATGCGCCGCCACGCGCTCCAGGCGCATGGACAATGTGTGTTGGTTCAACTGCTGCCCCTTTTCACCACGAACGACCGGCATCACTGGCCGGGTCGGGGCGCGACTCTGTCGAGCAACGCCGCGCATGTCAAATTTCTGCGACCGGGGCCATTTGAATGCGTGGCCGCGTATCCCAATGTATCCGGCGCCCTCCCAGACATCTTTTGCCTTAAAAGCCACGGTTTACGACACATGGCAGATACCTCGGATCGATCAAATGGGTTCCATCGAGGCAAGACGACTTGCCTCACAACAGCTACCCATTAAATCCTGAGGAAATCATCATGAACTGGAAAACACTTGCTACCGCCAGCTTCTTCGCTGTCTTGAACGTTGCAGCGTTCTCGGCCCATGCCGACGACAAAAACCAATCCCAGGCCCGCACTCATCTGGATATTCAGAAGGTGATTTCAATCGTCGACAACGGCGGCGGCAACTGCGGCATCGTGAACGCCCGGATGACCTACCTCGACTCCAGCGGTACGCAGAAGGTGCTGGATTACAGCAAATTCGCAGAGTGCGGCAATCAGGGCAGTTGAGTCCCAGCCACTCGATGTTGCGATCCAATTAACTGAACTGGCTGGCCAGCATTTCCCGTACAGCACTCACCAGTTCCGACTCCCCCGGACGGGGCGGTAATAGGCTGAACTCGACCTCCGGCAACAGTGGCAAATTCGGGGCTGATCGGCACACCTCGGCCCCCGGCGGTACGGCAGACGCGTTCAAGCAAGCGACGCCCAAACCGGCCACCAGCGCCGATTGAAGCCCCGCGACGCCGGAAGCGGAATGCGCGACCACATAAGCCACGTCATGCTGCTCCAGCGTCTCGCGGGCCAGGCGTTGCAAGCTGCATCCCTGGGGCAGGACCAACAATGGCAACGGGGTGTTTTCTTCTCGCTCGGGTTCGAAACCGGCGACCGATACCCAGTGCAACGCCTCCCGTCGAACCGGTATGCCTTCGGGAAGGCTGCGGCCGTCGAGGATGCGCATGGACAGGCCGATATCAAACTCATCCGCGTCCGCCCCGCTCTCGATCTGCATGCTCTTGCGCACCGACACGTGCAGACGCAGGTGTGGATAGCGTGTGCGCAGTTTTTTCAGCAGATCGGCGATTGAGCTGGGCAGGAAGTAGTCGGTGATGGCGAGCCGCAACTCTCCGGCAAAGGTGACGCCCCGCACGTCTTCAAGAGCGCGATCACTGAAGGCGAGCATTTCTCGTGCATGCACCAGCAAACGCTCGCCCGCCGGCGTGGGCCTGACGCCTTTTTTGCCGCGCTCCAGCAAGGTCACGCCGGTGAAGGCTTCAAGTTTGCGCAGCTGCTCGCTTAACGCCGATTGCGAGCGAAACAGTTTAGGGGCGGCATCTGAGAGCCTGCCGGCTTCCATCGCCACGGCGAAGGAGTGCAAGAGATCCAGATCGAAGGGGCGCATGTCTTATCCTGCCGTTTTCCCGATGGATAAGATCATATCTTCCGGCTTTTCAGCATTCAACCAGCGACTTAATCTGAATCCGACATTACTTCCTGCGAGGATTCAATCATGCCTGGTATCACCCTCAAACTTGCTGGCGAACCCAATGCTGAACTGGTCCAGCGTATCGTCCCTCAACTCACCGCGTTGACGTGTGAGGTGCTGGAGAAGCGTCCGGAACTGACCATGGTGATGGTGCAATTCGTCCCGCATGCGCTGTGGTTCATTGACAGCCGTTCGCTGGCAGAACTCGGGCGCAACTCGTTCCGCCTGGAGGTCACCATCACGGATGAGACCAACACCAAGGCGCAGAAAGCCCGGTATCAGAAGGAGGCTTTCGCGCTCTTGGCCGAAGAAATTGGCAACCTGCACCCGCACTCGAATATTCATGTGATCGATTGCAAGGCGAGTTCTTATGGCTATGGTGGGGTGAGCCAGGAATACAAGCTTTACCATCCTTGATCCACATAGCTTGCGAACGGCACCGGACAAAATGCGGGAGTGGGGTTGCTCGCGAAAGCGGTGGGTCAGGTGACATTGATTTTGGCTGGGTCACCGCCATCGCGAGCAAGCTCGCTCCCACAGGGGATCTTTGGTGTTGTCGAATATTCGGCCTGCCACAGAATCAATGTGGGAGTGAGCCTGCTCGCGAAAGCGGTGGGTCAGTCGACATTGATTTTGACTGGGCTGACGTCTTCGCGAGCAAGCCCGCTCCCACAGGGGATCTTTGGTGTTATCGAATATTCGGCCTGCCACGGAATCAATGTGGGAGCGGGCTTGCTCGCGAAAGCGGTGGGTCAGGCGGCATTGATTTTGGCTGGGCCGGCGCCATCGCGAGCAGGCTCGCTCCCACAGGGGATCTTTGGTGTTGTCGAATATTCGGCCTGCCACAGAAGCAATGTGGGAGCGGGCTTGCTCGCGAAAGCGGTGGGTCAGGCGGCATTGATTTTGGCTGTGCCGGCGTCTTCGCGAGCAGGCTCGCTCCCACAGGGGATCTTTGGTGTTATCGACTATTCGGCCTGCCACAGAATCAATGTGGGAGTGAGCCTGCTCGCGAAAGCGGTGGGTCAGTCGACATTGATTTTGGCTGGGCTGACGTCTTCGCGAGCAAGCCCGCTCCCACAGGGGATCTTTGGTGTTGTCGAATATTCGGCGCGCCACAGAATCAATGTGGGAGTGAGCCTGCTCGCGAAAGCGGTGGGTCAGTCGACATTGATTTTGACTGGGCTGGCGCCTTCGCGAGCAGGCTCGCTCCCACAGGGGATCTTTGGTGTTGTCGAATATTCGGCCTGCCACAGAATCAATGTGGGAGCGGGCCTGCTCGCGAAAGCGGTGGGTCAGGTGACATTGTTTTTGACTGGGCTGACGTCTTCGCGAGCAAGCCCGCTCCCACAGGGGATTGGGGTTGGCCACACATTTTGCGAACGACACCGGACAAGATGCTAACCCCGAATCGCCGCCTCAATCGCCGCGATGTCGATCTTGCCCATGGTCATCATGGCGTCGAATGCGCGTTTGGCTTTGGCTTGATCTGGGTCGGTGACGGCATCGGTCAGGACGCGGGGGCTGATCTGCCATGACACGCCCCACTTGTCCTGGCACCAGCCACAGACATTTTCCTTGCCGCCGTTTCCGACAATCGCGTTCCACAGGCGGTCGGTTTCGGCTTGGTCGTCGGTGGCGACCTGGAACGAAAACGCCTCGTTATGCTTGATCCCCGGCCCACCGTTGAGCCCGAGGCAAGGGATGCCGATCACGGTGAATTCGACCGTCAAGATATCGCCCTGCTTGCCCGCTGGATAGTCGCCAGGCGCGCGGTGCACGGCGCCCACTGCGCTGTCCGGGAAGGTCTTGGCATAGAACGTTGCAGCGTCGAGTGCAGTGCCGTCGTACCAGAGACAAATCAGGTTTTTGCTGACCATTTTGGTTCTCCAGAATTGGGAATGACCCGTTCATTGTAGGAGCTGCCGAAGGCTGCGATCTTTTGGCGTTTGTGACGGCGCCAAAAAATCAGGATCAAAAGATCGCAGCCTTCGGCAGCTCCTACGCGAGGTTTGAGTACGCCCGCGTCATCGGGCAACACCCGGCGCCGTTGGAGGTCCGGGTGTCGTCGCCCCCGCCGTTACTTCTCCCACTCAGCCTTGGGAATCAGCAAGCCATGGTTGCCGTTATAGGCCGCACGCTCAGGCTGTTTCCAACCTTCCAGCAGCGATTCGTCGAGACGGTAAATCTCCACGCCCAACGGCCGGCAAACCTTCAACGGATCTTCCGCATCCGGCCCCCACATCGGCAATGACAAGTCACCGCCCGGACAGGTGGACAGCGCACACAGCAGATCGATTTCCGCAAAGAATTCCAGGTAATCACCCTGCTTCGCCGGGCACGCCTTCATGAAGTACATGTCGTCGTGATTGAGGCCGGTGCACTGGAAAATGTTCAGCACATCGTGCACGTCGAACTCGGTCAGGCCGTGAGGCAACACGGCGCGGGTCAGGTTGGAGTGGCAGTGATGATGGAAGTCCTCGCCGGTGAGCATCTTGTTCACGTAAGGATCACAACGGGTGCCGAGCAGGTCGTGCAAACGGCCACCATGTTCGTCAATGCCGTAGCCGGCCAGGCTGTCGTCGGTGATGGTGACCATCGGCCGCAAGAACGGCAGGTTCGACCATAACCGGTCGTAAGTGGTGACGTGCGCGCCTTGCAACTGGCGGGTGCGGGACGCCCACATGCGTTCGCGGGGATCGTTGGCGCTCCACACATTGAAGTCGCCAACCTGCGGCCCCACCGGCGTGGTCACGCGAAATACATGCCCCGCCGGCACTTTCCAGGCCCGGCCGGTGCGGATCGGCACTTCGAATTGCTCGACCAGCGTGCGGCCATCCTTGCTTTCACGCACACGGTCATAAAACGCTTTATCGACCTGCAAGGCGGCGCCTTTGCTGACTTGGTAAGCCGCTGGATAATCCTTGTACATGATGGATCCTCTCTTCAGTGTTTGGGTTGGCTGCTCAGGATGTGCAGCAGCTCCGTTTCGGAGTCGTTGAGGTAGCTGCTCATGGCTTCCTCGGCGTCTTTCTTGCGACCATCGCCCAGCAAGTCGTGAATGTGTCGATCACGTTCGAGCCAGGGTTTCTGGAAGGTTTCCTCGCTGGGCGCGTTGGAAAACACCAGGCGCATCTGCGCCGCCACATGGGTGAAGAATTCGTCGAACAGCGGGCTGCGCATCAGGCCGACGATGTGTTGGTGAAAACGCAGACTGTGGGTGCCGAAGGCTTGCCAGTTCTCACGATCCTGGGCCAGTTGCGCCGCCTCGATGGCATCGAGCATCAGGTCGGACTGGTACTCGCGCAGCGGCTTGCTCGCGGCAATCGCCTGCAATTCAAGGGTGCGGCGGACCTTGAAGATGTCGCGCACATCGTCGATGCCCATTCGGCGCACCATCACGCCTTTGTTGCGCACATAACTGGTCAGGCCTTCGCGACCCAACTGGTGCAACGCCTCACGCACCGTGTTGCGCGAGGCGTTGTAGGCGTTGACCAGCTCGCTTTCGACCAGCGCCATGCCCGGCAACAGTCGCCCGCCGATGATGTCTTCGCGCAGCTCGATGGCGACCTGGTCCGGCAGCGACAGGCTTTTTTCCTTGGGTTGACTCACCGTTGCACTCCTCCGCTCACGCCAGTTGTACGTCTTTGAGGAATTTGGTCATGCGCTCGCTGCGCTGCTCCAGCATCTCGCGCGGCGCGGCGTTCTGGATAATCTCGCCACCTTCCATGAACACCACCCGGTCGGAGAGCCGGAAGGCGAAGTTCATTTCATGGGTCACGATCACCATCGTCATGCCTTCGCGGGCCAGTTCCTCGATCACGGCCAGAACGTCGCCCACCAGTTCCGGATCGAGAGCCGAGGTCGGCTCGTCGAACAGCATTACCGACGGTCGCATGGCCAGCGCCCGGGCAATCGCCACCCGCTGTTGCTGACCGCCGGACAGTTGATGCGGGTATTTGCCGGCGTGTTCCAACATGCCCACTTTGCGCAACAGCGCCAGGCTCAACAAGCGCAGCTCATCGCCGCCGCCATGGGCGTGATAGACCGGTGCGAGCATGACGTTTTCCAGGGCGGTCTTGTGCGGGAACAGGTTGAAGCCTTGGAACACCATGCCGACCTGCACAATGCCTTGCATGTGTACCTTGTGGCCCAACGCGCCCTGCGGTTCTTTTGTGCCCCGCAGAAAGGGTTGGCCCTGCAGGGTGATTTCGCCGTGGTCGAGGCTTTCCAGGCCGTTCATGGTGCGGATCAGCGTAGTCTTGCCCGATCCGGATGGGCCGATGATCGACACCACTTCGCCCCAACGCACATTCAGCTCGACGCCTTTGAGCACTTCCAGCTCGCCATAGGACTTGCGCACGCCCCGCGCCTGCAACGCAAACTCGCCGGGCTCAGCCTGACCGGCCGCACGCCGGGTCGCTACCTGCCCGAGTTCGACGGCGGCGATGCGCTTGGGTTTGCGCCGGGTCACGTCCAGATGGTTTTCCAGCAGCCGCAGCAGACGGCTGAACACCGTGACGATAAACACGTAGTAGAAGGCCACCGCGAACATGGTCTCCATGACCAGGAAGTTCTGGGTGTAGAGCTGTTGGCCGACCAGCAGGATTTCCGACAGCGAAATCACCGAGACCAGCGAGGTCAGCTTGACGATGGTGATGTATTCGTTGGCCAGGGTCGGCAAGGCGACGCGCAGCGCCTGAGGCACCACGATCAGCCGCTGCACGCCGCGATAACCGACGCCCAACGCCTTGCCCGCTTCCAGTTGACCCTTGGCCACCGCCAGCAAACCACCGCGATGGATCTCGGCGATATACGCCGCTTCACTCAGCACCAACGCGATCAGACCGGCCGAGTACGGGTTGGACAGCAACGCGCTGGTGGACGGATACGCCTGGGGCAAGTTGTAGACGAAGATCAACAGCACCAGCAGCGGCAGGCTGCGGAAGAACCAGATATAGAGGCCCGCCGCATCCCGCAGGAAACGTCGCTGCGACTGTCGCGCCAGGGCCAGGAAGAAGCCCAGGACGATACCCAGCAGCCAGGTTTCCAGGCTCAGTTCGACCACTGTCGCCACGGCGCGCCAGAAGTCGCCGTTCCACAACAGGCCCAAGGTGTAATGCCAATCGAATTGCATGTACGTACTCCGCGTTGCTGTGAGGTTTCCACAGCCTGGAAAGAATCGATGAATCGGCTACCGAATGGCTCAGGGTGCAGGGGTGCCCAGCGCTGCGTTGACTTCCTCGGCATTCGGTTCGTCCAGGTTGTAGCGGGCGAGCAACTCGCCGTAGCTGCCGTTCTGTTTGATCTGGCCGAGTGCCGTGGTCAGTTCCCCCAACAGCGCCTGATTGCCTTTGCGCACCGCCAGGCCGATGACCACCGGGTAGATCAGTTCGGTGGAGCTGATCACCGTTTTACCCTGCAGTTTTTGCACGGTGATCTTGGCCACGGCGGGGTCTTCCATCTGCACGTCAACCGCCTTGGCCAGCAGGGCCTGGGCTGCTTCCGGCGAGGTCGGGAATTCACGGGACTCAATCGCCGGTTTACCCGAGGCCAGGCAATAGTCGGCGGACACTTTGTTGAGTTTCGGCACCCAGGACGCGCCTTTGATCGAGCCCACGCGTTTGCCGCACAGGTCTTCCGGGCGCTGTGGCCGGAAGTCACTGGCAGTGAGCACCATCAGCGAAGACCCGGTCTTCAGGTAGCTGAGAAAATCCACCTGTTTGGCGCGTTCCGGGGTGACGTACAGCGCCGAGGCGACCAGGTCGTAACGCTGGGCATTCACACCCAGGATCAGGTTGGCAAACCGCGTGTCGAGAAAGCGCGGCGCCAGCCCCAGTTGTTTGCCGATCAACTGGATGAATTCGGGATCGAAGCCGCTGGGCTGCTTTTGTTCCAGATAGGTGTATGGCGGATAGGTCAGGTCGGAACCGACCGACAGCTCGCCCGGCTTGAGCGTGCCCTTGATCTCGGCGGCAGACAGCAACGGCGCCACGCACGCCAGGGCGACCGTTAACGCAAGGTTGCGCTTGGTGTTCTTGCCAGTCAGACCTTTTTGCATGTTCTTATCCTCGGTTGGCGGGTGATGACGATTGTTCAACAATCGTGTAACCACACACATGCGTTTAGCGTGCCAAATCCAGAATCGAAGGTCTGATGGAAAGTTTTTTATCTGTGAATTGTTCTTTTTCGACGGGCGCGCATGCCAATCCAGTGCACGTGGTTACCGAAGGCCACGTCGCGGGGCAAAAAGCAGCGGTTTTTCAGGCGGGGATGACGTTTCAGGCTGTTACCCATCGCGCACGTCCCGGACCGATGGTCAGCGGCTCGAGCCCGTCGCCATTGGCGATCTATACTTTTGAGTTCGATATCTGAGCGTCACGCAACACGTCGACACCTGTGCGCTGTGCAGCGCACCCGTGCCAATCGCCAACGTAACCAGCCCGAGCCCCAGCGTCGGATCGTTCGACCGACCGTGCTCGATGGCTTTGCGGCTGATGGGTTATGGAGAACATCATGAAATATAAGTTTTTTTCAGGCGTTGTATTGGCACTTGCGGCCACTGTGGTAATGCCGGGTGCGTGGGCGGCAGAGGCGCGAGCCTTGGCTTCGGATGGTGCGGATCATGTAGGCGCGGGATCGGTTGCGGCGGATGGTTCTGATCATGTCGGGGCTGGGGCAGTTGCTTCCGATGGGGCCGATCATGTTGGCGCTGGGGCAGTTGCGTCCGATGGTTCCGATCACGTCGGCGCCGGCGCAGTCGCCTCTGACGGTTCTGATCACGTCGGGGCTGGGGCAGTTGCTTCCGATGGGGCTGATCACGTTGGTGCCGGAGCAGTCGCGTCGGATGGCGCGGATCATGTCGGTGCCGGCGCAGTCGCCTCCGATGGCGCAGATCACGTCGGTGCCGGAGCAGTCGCCTCCGATGGTTCCGATCACGTCGGTGCCGGGGCTGTCGCTTCCGATGGCGCGGATCACGTCGGTGCCGGCGCAGTCGCCTCTGACGGTTCCGATCACGTCGGTGCCGGCGCAGTCGCCTCTGACGGTTCCGATCACGTCGGTGCCGGCGCAGTCGCCTCCGACGGTGCCGATCACGTCGGCGCTGGAGCCTTGGCCTCCGACGGCGCAGATCACCTCAATGCTGCTCGCCTCGCTTACTCGCGCAGTGGAATAGGTTCTGATCGCGTGGCATCCTCGCTCATGGACGGCAGTTACTCCGACCAGTTCAACAGCCCGATCGGTAACCAGTAAACGGGCCACTTCATCAAGGGGAATGACTATCCATGACGACGCAAACCGAAACCGCCATCCTGGCCGGTGGTTGCTTCTGGGGCATGCAGGATCTGCTGCGACGCTATCCCGGCGTGGTGTCCACGCGGGTCGGTTATTCGGGCGGCGATGTGCCGAACGCGACGTATCGCAACCACGGTAACCACGCCGAAGCGATCGAGATCGTGTTCGACCCGGAGCAGATCAGCTACCGCCAGATTCTCGAGTTTTTCTTCCAGATCCATGACCCGACTACCCAGAATCGCCAGGGTAACGATATCGGCGCCAGCTACCGCTCCGCCCTCTTCTACCTCAGCGATGAGCAGAAACGGGTCGCCGAAGACACCATCGCCGACGTCGAGGCTTCCGGCCTCTGGCCTGGCAAAGTCGTCACCGAAATCACCCCGGCCGGCCCGTTCTGGGAAGCCGAACCGGAACATCAGGACTACCTCGAACGCCTGCCCGACGGCTACACCTGCCACTTCATCCGCCCCAACTGGAAACTGCCGCGACGAGCGTAATCACACAACAGAGGCGGCTCGAATGAGTCGCTTCTGTTACACCCGTTGCCACCTCACCCGACTGCTTTATCAAAACGGCATGCGGCTTTAACGCGTGACCGGATACCTTTGACTATCTACACTGCCAAAGACGCCAAAAATGCCTTTGGCCAGTTCGAGAAAACACGCATGGATCTTCAACATCGCAACAACGTGAAAGTGCTGGGTGAAGGTCCGTCGACACTGGTCTTTTCCCACGGCTTCGGTTGCGACCAGACCATGTGGCGTTACCTCGTCGACCACTTCACCGGTCGCTTCAAGGTCGTGCTGTATGACCTGGTCGGTGCGGGCCAGTCGGACCTCGATGCGTATGATCGGGAAAAATACAACTCGCTGGCCGGGTACGCCCGGGACCTGGGTGAGATCATCGATCAATACGCCAGCGGCCCGGTGATTGTCGTCGGCCACTCCGTCAGCGGCATGATCGGCGCCTTGGCTGATCGACTGTCCCCCGGCAAAATCGCCGCCCACGTGATGATTGGCCCTTCGCCCTGCTACATCGATGTCGACGACTACGTGGGCGGTTTCAAACTCGAGGACATCCACTCGCTGCTCGATACCCTCGACAGTAATTACCTCGGCTGGTCCAGCACCATGGCCCCGGTCATCATGGGCGCACCCGGGCAACCGGCGCTGGGCGAAGAGCTGACCAACAGTTTCTGCCGCACCGAGCCCGAGATCGCCAAGCAATTTGCGCGGGTGACGTTCCTGTCCGACAACCGCCAGGACATCGCCGGGCTGACCACGCCGACCCTGATTGTGCAATCCACCGACGACCTGATCGCCCCCGTCGCGGTCGGCGAATACCTGCACGCCGTCCTGCCCAACAGCACGCTCAGCCTGGTGGCCAACGTCGGCCATTGTCCGCACATGAGCGCGCCGAGTGCCTGTTCCGAAGCGATGGACCAGTTCCTGTCGCCGTGGATGGGTGCCAATGTCGACTGAGCAACCGTCGCTGCCCGACGCGCAGACACTGTTCGAACAAGCCCCCTGCGGATTGGTGGTGACGAAAGAAGATGGCACGATCCTGCGCAGCAATCAGACGTTCAGCCTCTGGATCGGCTTCGACGCCCAGGCGTTGATCGGTCGGCGTTTCCAGGATCTGCTGACCATGGGCGGGCGGATTTTCCATCAAACCCATTGGGCGCCGCTGATGCAGATGCAAGGCTCGGTGGCCGAGGTGAAACTCGATCTGATCCATCAGGAAAAACGCACCGTCACCATGTTGCTCAACGGTGTCCGCCGCGAACACGCTGGCAGTGCCTATTATGAACTGGCGCTGTTCGGCACCACCGATCGCGACAAGTACAAGCGCGAACTGCTCAACGCCCGGAAAATCGCCGAAGACCTGGTGCGTGAAAAAACCGCGGCTGAAACCGCCCTGCAACGCGCCCAGATCGAACTGAACGACGCCTACGAAAAATCCCTGCGCCGCGCCACGTTCGCCGAGCAAATGGTGGCCATCGTCAGCCACGACCTGAAAAACCCGCTGACCGCCATCAAGATGGCCTCCGAGGTCCTCGCCCGCGCTGAACGCACGCCCAAAGAAAGCAAAATGCTCGGCCACATCAGTCAGTCGGCGGACCGTGCCGAAAGGATGATCGCCGACCTGCTGGACTTCGCCCTGGCCCGAGTCGGACGCGGCATTGCGATCTCACCTGACTGGCTCGATCTGCACCGGTTTATCAGCCATAGCATTGATGAACTGCGTGTCGCCTTCCCGCAAGCGACGCTGCTGCATCAGTCCATCGGTTCGGGCAACGCGTATCTGGATGCTGACCGCGCGCAACAGATTATCGGCAACCTGGTCGCCAACAGCGTGGCTTATGGTGATTTGCAGCAGCCGATTACCGTGACGTCGGAATGGATCGAAGATCACGCCGTTATTGCGGTGCATAACCACGGGACGGTAATCCCGGACGCGTTGCTGGCGGTGCTGTTCGAGCCCATGACCCGGGGCACGGAAACCGACAGTGACGTGCGCAGCGTCGGGCTTGGGTTGTTCATTGTCCGGGAAATCGCCAGGGCGCATGGCGGGGATGTTTCGGTGGTTTCAAAAACCGGCATTGGCACGACGTTTAGCGTGCGCTTTCCGGTAGTCGACACTCAGCATTGAACGCGCTCCCCACCTGATCAAACTCTTCAACGCCATCAGTTCGAATCTGCAACCCCACCTTGACGTTGCTCTGGAACACCTGCGCCTTAAAGCACCGGGCGCGCCCTCAGTCCATGTTCAACATCCCCTCCTATCACCCCGGCCAACGCCGCGATTGACACTTATAGACTTAACTGTCTATTGTGGAAAAAAATAACAGAAAGCCCGTTTCCATGGGCCACGCCAAGGTTGTCTTCAGTCGTCTATCTGCCCGTCCACCTCAATCAATCAATCAATCAATAAGGGGCTCGTCCGTCGATGGTCTGCGGCCTGCCCCGGAAACAGGAGAGACACCGTGAACAAAGCACTATGGCTGGGACTCGCATTGGCAGTGTGCACCTTGGGTGCCCAGGCGGCGGACAAGCCGTTGCGGATCGGCATCGAAGCGGCTTATCCGCCGTTCGCGTTCAAGACGCCTGACGGCAATATTGGTGGCTTCGACTACGACATCGGCAATGCCCTGTGCGCGAAAATGCAGACCCAATGCGTGTGGGTCGAACAGGAATTCGATGGCCTGATTCCCTCCTTGAAAGTGCACAAGATCGACGCGGCGATTTCCTCGATGCTGATCACCGATGAACGCAAACGCTCGGTGACCTTCACTGACAAGTACTACGCAACCCCGGCCCGTCTGGTGATGAAGGAAGGCGCGCAAGTCGATGACAGTTTCAGTTCGCTCAAGGGCAAGCGCATCGGCGTGCAGCGCGGCGCGACCCAGGATCGTTTCGCGACCGACAAGCTGCAACCGCTAGGGGTGGAAGTGGTTCGATACGGCTCGCAGTCGGAAATCTACCTGGACCTGGTGTCTGACCGCCTCGACGGCACCATCGCCAATGCCGCGCCGCTGGAAGAAGGCTTCTTGAAGACCCCGCGCGGCAAGGGTTTCGCCTTTGTCGGGCCGGAGCTGCGCAGCAAGGAATACTTCGGTGAAGGCGCCGGCATTGCGGTGGCCAAGGACAACACCGAACTGGCCCAGCGTTTCAATGCGGCGATCCAGGCCCTGCGTGCCGACGGGACTTACTTTCAGGTCCAGCAGAAGTACTTTACCTACGACATTTACGGCAACTGAAACCTGCCGCGCGGGAGTCCCTTGCATGACGGTCATTCAAACGCTGATCCGCAATGCCACCCTCATCGACGGCACGGGGGCCGCTCCATTTATCGGCGATCTCGCAGTCGTGGACGGGCGCATCCATGCCATCGGCGATTTGTCCGGGCTTGAGGCGCTGAGCGTGATTGACGCGGGTGGCAAGATCCTCAGCCCAGGCTTCATCGACGTGCACACTCACGATGACCTGGCACTGCTCAACCAACCGGCGATGCTGCCGAAAATCTGCCAGGGCGTGACCACGGTGATCGTCGGTAACTGCGGCATCAGCGCGGCCGGGGTGCGTCTGCGCGGTGAGCCACCGGACCCGATGAACCTGCTCGGTGGCGCCGCAGATTTCAAATACCCGAGTTTTGCCGATTACGCGACGGCCATCGAAGCGGTCCGGCCGGCGGTGAACGTCGCGGCGCTGGTGGGGCATACCGCGTTGCGCGCCAATCATATGGAGCGCTTCGACCGCCCCGCCACACCCCTTGAGCTGGAGGGCATGCGCGACGATTTGCAGGCGGCTCTGGATCAAGGTGCGCTAGGCCTGAGCACCGGGCTGGCCTACCGCAATGCGCTGCAGGCACCGACAGTGGAAATTGATTATCTGGCGGCGACTTTGCAGGCGGTCGGCGGGATCTATGTGAGCCACATCCGCTCCGAAGATGACGCAATTATCGAAGCCATTGACGAGGCCATCGACATCGGTCGAGACGCCGGGGTGCCGGTGATCATCTCGCACCTCAAGTGCGCCGGGCGGCAGAACTGGGGGCGCAGCACGGCGATTCTGGGCCGGCTCGATACGGCTCGGCAGCAGCATCCCGTGGGTTGTGATTGCTATCCCTATGCGGCGAGTTCGACCACGATTGACCCAGCCATTGTTGATGACGGTTTCAAGATCCAGATCACCTGGTCTACTCCGCACCCGGAAATGGCCGGCAAAACCCTCGAGGAAATAGCCGGGATTTGGAATCTGCCGCAGGTTGAGGCCGCGCAACGGCTGGAACCGGGCGGTGCGATTTATCACGAGATGGAGGAGCGTGATGTGCAGCGCATCCTGGCGCATCCGCAGACCATGATTGGCTCGGATGGTTTGCCGAACGACCCGCGTCCGCACCCTCGGTTATGGGGCACTTTTCCTCGGGTACTCGGGCATTACAGCCGCGATCAGGCGTTGTTTACGCTTGAAGAAGCCGTGCGCAAGATGACCGGACTGCCAGCCGAGCGTTTCGGGCTGCGCGATCGTGGTCAACTGTGCGTCGGCGCGCACGCCGATCTGGTGCTGTTCGACGCCGCCGCTATCCGCGACTGCGCTACCTTCGACGAGCCGACGCTGCAACCCCAAGGCATCGACGCGGTGTGGGTCAACGGCGAACTGTCTTTTAGCCAGGGAAGCAGCACCGAGGCGCGCAGCGGGCAGTTCATTCGCCGCTAGAGCGTAGCGGCCGCGCGCAATGCACGGCCGCCAGATCAGTCCGCAGACTCAGCCCTTCGCTGCCATCGCGGTGACTTCCACACGCATGCCTTCCACCGCCAACGCGGCCACGCCGACAGCGGCGCGTACCGGCCACGGCTTGGCGAAGAAGCGCTGGTACACCTCGTTGAACGCGGCGCGGTCGGCCATGTCGGTGAGGTAAATGGTCAGGTGCAAGACCCGATCCATGGAACTGCCAGCGCCTTCCAGCGCGATTTTCAGCGCCTGCAAGGTGCATTCACTCTGCTCGACAATCCCGCCCAGTTCCAGGCTGCCATCGGCACGCGTGGGGATCTGCGTGGAAACCAGCAGGCCACCGAAACCGGCGACGTCGGAGGAAATGGAGTCCGCGTCTGGGTCGGGGATGAAGGTGATGTCTTGGTTTGCCATTGAGGATCTCTTGAAGATGGATCGGGCGATGAGTTTACAGCCCCATCGCCAGACTGTTCGAGCAATGCCTTCGAAATACCGCGCGACGCCACTCGTCGGCTAGCCCCTAAATTCCCTGTTGACACGTCTCTGCATCTGGAGGAATATTATTCCATCGGATACGATATAAACGTATACGATAACAAACCCAAACCTAATGCAATTTTTGAGGATTCATCCCATGAGCAAGATCGAAAAAGTCCTGGCCAGCGGCAAAACCCACACCACCCTGAGCAGTGCTGGAACCACTTCCCGTGGCCATAACGGCAGCGTCGATATTCAGCTCTCTTCGCCTGGCAGCACCCAACCGGCCCACGTGTTCACCGCCATCCAGCCACACCCGACCGCCGAGCAACTGTTCTCCGGCGCCTGGTCTGCCTGCTTCATCGCCGCTGTCGGCCTCGCCGCCAAGCAACTGAACGTCGAGCTGCCAGCCGATCACGCAGTCGACATCGAAGTCGATCTGGGCCAGACCGGTCAGGCCTACTTCCTCCAGGCTCGCTTGACCCTGCGCGTTCCAGGTCTGTCGGAAGACACCGCCAACGCACTGGTACACGCCGCCGACAGCATCTGCCCGTACTCGAAAGCGATCAAAGGCAACATCGACGTGGCCCTGAACGTTCTCACGGCGTAACGCCCTGAGCAGAATTGATAACACCTGACCTACTAAAAGCCCCACATATATCGCATGCGATACACTCGCATGCGAACATCACTACAAAACAGTGAGAATCCATCATGAGCAAGATTGAAAAAGTATTGGCCACCGGCAAAACCCACACCACGATCAGCAGCACTGGGACCACCTCCCGTGGGCATAACGGCAGCGTCGACATCCAGCTCTCGTCGCCCGGCAATGCGAAGCCAGCCCACGTGTTTGCGGGCACCCAACCACACCCGGCCGCCGAGCAACTGTTCGCCGGCGCGTGGTCGGCCTGCTACACCGCTGCTGTTGGTTTGGTGGCCGGTGAAATGAACGTGGTGTTGCCGTCGGATTTCTCCGTGGATATCGAAGTCGATCTGGGCCAGACCGGTCCGGCCTACTTCCTCCAGGCGCGGCTGACGTTGCGAGTGCCAGGCCTGGCGCATGATGTGGCGACGACCCTCGCGCACACTGCCGACCAGATCTGCCCGTACTCGAAAGCAACGCGCGGCAATATCGACGTGGCTCTGAACGTTCTCACGGCGTAACACCCCGTGTGGCCGGTTCGACGCTGCCCTGCGCGTCGAACCGACCGCCCACCATCGAAGGCCGCGCTAATTTTGAGCATTTCCGACACCATCGCACACGATGTATATTTCACGCATTCAAGCCATAAAACTGGCCAAAGAGGATGCCCATGGAACCCACCGACAAATTTAACCCCGCCGACCTGAAGCTCTCCGACTTCCTGTGTTTCGCGGTCTACTCCACCAACCTCGCCTTCGGCAAAGCCTACAAACCGGTGCTCGAACGGGTCGGGCTGACCTACACGCAATACATCACCATCGTTGCGCTGTGGGAGGCAGACAATCAGACCGTCGGCAGCCTCGGTGAAAAGCTGTTTCTGGAATCGAACACCCTGACCCCCATCCTGAAAAAACTCGAAGCGATGGGCTATGTCCAGCGCCAACGCGACCCCGAAGACGAGCGCCAGGTGCGGATCAACCTGACCCAGGCCGGTCGTGATCTACGCAAGGACCAACCGCAATTGGGCGCCGATACCACGGGCCTGACCCAGGACGAGTTCACCCAATTGCAGAAAGCGATCGTGCGGTTGCGCAGCAACGTCATCAAGTCGACGAAAGACGGGGAATGAACGCAGACCGCCCTGCCCTGACCGCCCGCGAGGTCTGCCAGTTATTGCGCGACGCCGCTCTGGGCGTTCGTCCGTTGCAGCGCCTCGATCCACCCGGCACGTCCGAGTCTATGAAGATCGATATCGAGGGCTGGCGCCTGACCCTCGACCTTGACGGTCAACGCCTGCGTCACTGCCAAAGTTGTCAGAGCCCGGACGGTCGCGAGGGTATTTTCGACAGTTGGCAACGCTACGGCACCGACCCGGTGAGTTTGCTCAGCACTTGGGAATTGGCGCAGATCGAGCGGTTACTGAGCGCCGAACCCGGTCAGGTGGATGACGCGTCCGACTCCAGGTGAAGGACGATCTGCTCGACGAAACGGCTGACCGCCAGCGGCACCTGCCGACGACTCGGGTACACGATGTTCAGGCCATTCTTGAAACGCCCGTTGTCCGGCAGTATCTGAATCAAGCGCCCGGTTTGCAGGCTCTCGCGCAAGAACGGCAGCGGCAGCAGGCAGACACCGAGTCCCGCCAGCGCCGCCTTCAATTGTGCTTGCGCAGTGTTGGCGCAAAAACGCCCCGTGACGTCGACACTGACGGTGCCCTGTGGCCCGTCGAGGTTCCACACCGTGCTCGCGGCGGGCCTCACCGGGCGAATGCATTCGTGGGTCGACAGTTCTTCTACCGTCTGCGCAATGCCATGGGTTTGCAGGTAATCCGGGCTGGCTGCCAACACCTGAAACACTGTGTTGATTCTGCGTGCCACCAGACTCGAGTCCGGTAAATCGCCGCCTCTGAACGCGACGTCGATGCCCTTGTCGATCAAGTCGTCCCGGCCATCGCTGAGCAGAAAATCCAGCTGCACGCCGGGGTACTGCTGGAGAAATTCAGCGATCCGCTCCATCGGGTACACGTCGAAAAAATCCGCCGGCGCAGCAACCCGCACCGCGCCGCTCGGCTCCTGGCTGTCCCCGGCCAAATGACGCGCCGCGTCGATCAACTCATTGACCTGGGCCGCGCTGCGATCGTGCAAGGAGCGCCCCGCGTCGGTCAGCACCAGTTTGCGCGTGGAGCGCTGCAACAACCGCACACCCAAGTGCTGCTCCAATTGGCCCACGCGCCGACTCAAGGTATTGGCCGGCATTCCCAGCCGCCGCGCCGCCCCGGCAAAACTGCCGGCCTGCACCACCTGGACAAACATCGCCACTTCATTCAGATCCAGCATGGCATTACTTCCAAAAATGGACGGGTTCAAGCCAATCATAGCGACTTATCAACGTATTACACGCTGGATACCCTTGGCTTCTCTTTTTCGAAGTCCGAGACATGAAGATGAATTCGCTCAGCGCTCGCCTGCCCGATAACGCCCGTCGCATCAGCCACAGCACCCGCGGTCATGGCCACGGCCCTATCGTGCGGCTCATGAGCCCTTCGGATTTCGGGCAGTTGCTCAAGCCGTTCGTGTTCCTGGACCTGTTCGAAACCGATCTGCGGTCGTTTGGCAGCATGCCGCTGCATCCTCATTCCGGGATCGCCACCATTACTGTTATCACCGAAGGCAACTTGCGGTTTGACGACCCGGATTCCGGTACCGGGCTGATCGGCTATGGCGGCGTCGAATGGATGCGCGCTGGCGCGGGTGTGTGGCACGGCAAAGAGTTGTCGGCCGGCACCTCGTCGCAGGTTCAGGGATTTCAATTGTGGATCGCGCTGCCCGCCGCGCTTGAATTGGCGCCCGTCGACAGCCAATACCTGGAGGCCGATGCGATGCCACACGCGGGTCCGGCCCGGGTCATTCTCGGTGAGTATCAAGATGTGCGCAGCCCGGTGCGCGCGCCTTCGGGGATCACCTATCTATTGGTGACCCTGGCTGCCGGCCAGCGCTGGGAATACCAGCCACCCGCAGGCCATGAGGTGCTGTGGTTGAGCGTCAGCCGCGGCACGTTGCACTCGCCGGAGCCGATCCTGGAAGGCGAACTGGTGGCTTTCGAGCCTGGCAACGGTGCGTTGACGCTTGAGGCGGGCGATCAGGGTGACGCGGTGTTCGTGCTCGGTTCGGCGGTGCCTCATCCTCATGAGCTGAAAATGGGCAGCTACTCCGTGCACACCAGCGTGCAAGCGTTGAACACCGGGGAAGCCAATATTCAGCGGTTGGGCGAAAGGCTTAGAGCGCAGGCGTCCCCGGAGTCTGGAACACGTTCGACCCCAATCTACAAATAACCACCCCCTGTAGGAGCGAGGCTTGCCCGCGAAGGCGTCGTATCAGTCGATATCAATGTTGAATGAAAGGACGCCTTCGCGGGCAAGCCTCGCTCCTACAAGGGACTAGGTTCAGGCCATGACGCCGATCACACCTTGCGCATGCATCTGCTGCAACAGCGCCAGGCCATTGTCGATGAACTCCTGAGACCCGGCAGCCCCCGCCTCCTCCGCCAGCCCTTGCAGCTGCGCACGCCCGTCCAGCTCGGGAAACTCGCCAATCCGCTGCAACAGACGCCATGCCAACGGACTCAATTCGGAGAACTTCACGCTCCAATCCGCCGTGCGTCGAACCAGCAGCAACGTCGGTTGATCCGGCAGCGTTTCCGGTTGATAATCCGGCCCCACCCATTGCACCGGCCAGCCATACGCCAACGGCCAAGCCAATGGCGAAAGCTGCAACGGACGCTCCAATAGCAACCCGGCATCACTCGCCGGCAACGGCTCGTCGTCCGACTGTTGCAACGCCATCTCGACCCACTCGTAATGCGCCAGTTCGACCATGAACGGCGGCCAGGTTGTTTCGCCCAAGCCTTGAGGCTCACCCGCGAGAAACTCGACAAACTCCTTTGCGATCTCACCAAACTTTGGCGTGCGGGCACGGTAGTCCCGCAGGAAGATCCGCATCAGCAAACGCCAATCCTCATCCCCGAGAATCTTCACCAGCACCGGGAACGTACCGCTGAGCAACAGCGACAGATTGTTGAACACCAGATCGCGATAAACCTGCACCCGTGCGGCGTCCATTCCGGCCGGCGGCGCGCAATGTTCGGGGTCGCGCAGGTAGCGAGTCAGGGCATCCTGTTGTTGATGCAACGATGGTTTATCCACGCTTCACCTCCGCGCCTTGCAAGCGGCGAATGGTCTGCAACTCGGCCACCAGTTCTGAAAACGCCGGGAAGTTGAAATCACGTTCCAGTAGCGTCGGTTGCGCGCCGAACTGCGCGTACGCCTCGGCCAGCAGCTTCCACACCACCGGTTTCACCGAGGCGCCGTGGGTGTCGATTTTCAAGGTGTCGGACTCATCGAAATGCCCCGCCACGTGCATCGCCACCACACGCCCGGCATCGATCCCGGACAGAAAAACCTGCGGATCAAAACCGTGATTGATCGAGTTCACGTACACATTGTTGACGTCCAGCAACAGGTCGCAATCGGCTTCCCGCAGCACGGCATTGGTGAAGGTCAGCTCGTCCATGTCTTGTCGAGGCGCGGCGTAGTAGGAGACGTTTTCCACCGCCAGGCGCCGACCGAGAATGTCCTGGGACTGACGAATTCGTGCGGCCACGTGATGCACCGCTTCTTCGGTGAACGGCAGCGGCAGCAGGTCATAGAGATGACCGTCATCGCTGCAATAACTCAGGTGCTCGCTGTACAACGGCACGTTGTAGTGATCGAGGAAAACCCGCACTTCCTGCAAAAACCCGACATCCAGCGGCGCCGATCCGCCCAATGACAAAGACAAACCGTGGCACGACAACGGATAGCGTTCGGCCAAGGCCCGCAACGCCGCGCCATGGGCGCCACCGATGCCGATCCAGTTTTCCGGCGCGACTTCCAGGAAGTCGAAACTGCCCACCGGCGCGGCCTGGAGGTCTTTCATCAAACCGCGACGCAGGCCCAGGCCGACGCTGGTTTTCGTGGAGGCAGTGGAGGTCTGCATAGTGTCGATCTCGTCCGGGTTCAAATGAGCGGGAGCACCTGGGGTGCCCCCACCAAGCGGTCTCAGGATTCTTCGGCGGCGCTGCCGCACTTGCCTTCGCCACACTTGCCTTCAGCGCTCTCTTTCGCTACATCAGCAGAAGCCTGGGCCTGGCTGTAACCCGACGCCAGGTCGGTCATGCTCAGCGCGGAGGCGGCTGTGGAAAGACCCAGGCCGCCCACCAGGGCCAGACCGATTGCCAGGGACGAAACTTTAGTGAAATTGAACATGGGTGAAACTCCTGCAATGCATAACGGTGAACCGGTCTCCAGCACCGAGGGCTCGGTGCTGGCCGGTGAGTCCATTTAAACCAAGGGATGTATCGGGTCTGTGTGCGGTTTGGCTGGAAAATGCCAGCGGATGTATCGTCGGCGGGCCTGTACACAGTTCGGTACAAACCCGCCGATTGCGGTTACGGCAAGTCGTACTTTTCCCGCACCAGATGGCCGATGCCTATGCGATCCAGCACCGCCATCGGGCACAGAAAGGTCACGCGCACGGTGCCCGGCAAACGGCTGATGTCGATCGAACCGGTGATGGTCGCGCGGTTGAGTACTTCGTCGTAAGGCAACCCGGTGACCGCAGCGGCGCGTTGCAAGCCGTTCTCCACCGCCAGGTTGAGGTTCTCGCCGCTGCCGATAAACGTGATCGGGCCGCTTTGCTCGATCTCGTGCTGGCCCCAACGGGCGCCGAGTTCACGGACTTTTTGCTGCTGCGCGGCATTCATCGGGCGGGCCATGGGCGGCAGGTCGTCGAGGTTTTGCAGCAGGATCGGCCCCTCTAAACGCAGGTGTTTGATCACGTGCACCTGCACTTCGGTTTCCCCGGAGCAATCGGTGGCATGCCCGGCGATCTCGCCGTTGCCCTGCTGGGCGTGCATGTCGCCCATGTACACCCCGGCGCCCGGCACTTTGACCGGGCAGATCAGCACACAACCTTCGCGAATCGAATTGGTATCCATGTGGCCGTCGGTCTTGGCCGCGTGCAGTTCTTCGCGGGTCATGCCGTAACGGTGCGGCGCGTCGATCAGGTACTGGCCGAAATCGGCGCAATTGTGCGAATCGGGCAGGTCCCGGGACGGCGTGGTGCCGATGTTGCCGAGGAACGGACGCATGTGCGCCGCCACGCCGGGCATGTCGGCGCGGGCCAGGGACAGGATCGAGTGCTGGGCGGCGAACTCCGGCAACGCCGCCATCTCGGAAGCATTGCCGGCCAGTTGATTGGCGATGTCCTGATTGACGGTCAGGCTGACCTGATGCTGCGCATCGAACACGATCACATAGCCATGGCTGAAGCGAAACGCGCTGACCTCGGCGCCGCAGTTGTTGCAGCGGATCGCGTCCTCGCCAATGCCTTCGACATGGCTGGCCGGGTGTTCGGTGCCGCACTTGCCGCAGAACTTAGAGACGAAGGGATCGCCGTGATAGCGCCCTTCCACGAAGCTCATCACCCCGGACGAGGTGGCCAGGGACGTGACGCGCATACTTTTGATCTTGATCGCCACCGCATCGCCGATCTCGGCGCCGGCAATCGACACCGGTTGCGTGACTTCATGGCCGCCCTGGAAGGCCGGCGTAATCATCGGTCCCCAACAGCCCGGCGGCGTGCCGGTAATCAGGGTGCCGCCGTCGGCCAACGGGCCGAGCATCGGTTGGCTCGGGCCGATAATGCCGTTGGTGTAATGGTCGACGCGCAGCCGATCCAGCGGTGCCGGTTGCAGATCGGATTGAGGCAGGAGCGTTGTCATGGAAGGTCCCTTCACAGTCAGGAGCGAACGGCCGCCGATTGTGTGGCGACCCCGGGATGCCATGGGCGAACCCTTTTGCGGGGCAGCCGTTGGCCTTCACAGTTCATCGCAGGTTTGTATCTGGTCTGTGTTCGGCAGGGGCTGGTGTTGAGGGGAACTGTATCTTGAGGCGCGTTATATACAGTGGGATACAGGCGGGAAAACGCGGATTATCACTTGTGGGAGCGGGCTTGCTCGCGAAGGCGTCGCATCAGCCAACATCAATGTTGAATGACACACCGCTTTCGCGAGCAAGCCCGCTCCCACAGGTTGACGGGTGTTTGTCTGGGGTTACGGGGTTGGGATGTTGAGGGGTTCAGACATGAATTGGCTGATGCGCGAACGCAGCCATTTCTCCGCCGGATCGTTGTCATGCACCCCGCTCCAGGCCATCGACAGTTGCGCGGCTTCGATGGGGAACGGCGGGTCTTCAGCGCGCAGGGCACAGCCTTCGACCAGGGCACACGCTGCATAGTCCGGCACGGTGGCGATCATTTCGGTGCCGGCCAACAAGGCGCGCAAACCGCTGAATTGCGGCACGCCCAGCACCACTCGCCGACTGCGACCGATCTTGGCCAGATCGAGATCGATGTTGCCGCTCAAGTCCCCGGAGAAGGACACCATCGCATGCGGCCGTTCGCAGTACTCATCCAGGGTCAGCGGACCGGGGCGCTTGTCACCGCGCAAGACTTTGCAGGGAATATCCCGCAGTTTCTTGCGCTTGGCATTGGCCGGCAAATCGGTGGTGTAGCTGACACCGACGGAAATTTCCCCGGACGCCAGTAACGCTGGCATCAGCAGGTAATTGGCCCGGCGCACGACGACGATGATCCCCGGCGCCTCTTCGCGCAGCTGGCTCAGCAGCGGTGGAAACAAGCCGAACTCGGCGTCGTCCGACAGGCCGATACGAAACACATCACAACTGCTCTGCGGTTCGAATTCCTTGGCGCGGCTGACGGCGCCGGAGATCACGTCCATCGCCGGTTGCAGTTCCTTGAGAATCGCCAGTGCCCGCGCCGTCGGCTCCATGCCGCGACCGTTGCGCAGCAGCAACGGATCGTCGAACAGATCGCGCAAACGCCCCAGCGCCGCACTCACCGCCGGTTGGCCCATGAAGAGTTTTTCAGCGACCCGGGTCAGGTTCTTTTCGAACATCAGGGCTTCGAAAATCACCAACAGGTTCATGTCGACGCGGCGCAGATCGTTACGGTTCATCAGCATGGTTCCTTTGTGTGCCTGAACACCCTGTGGCGAGGGAGCTTGCTCCCTAGCTACAGGTATTGCGTTCGCCTTGGCTAAGCAGTGCTGGGGACTTTACTCGATCAACGGCACTTTCGCCGCTCGTTTGTAAGGACCGTACTCCACGGGCACCCACTGGAAATGCTTGCCCTCGGCGGCGATGTGGCCGATGCCCGGGAACGGCAAGTGCGCGGCGGTGACCCAGGTCTTGCTGGTCGCGGCATCGGTGAAGACCTGGTTGCGGCTCTTGATCGCTTGCTGGCCGTTGACGTCAAAACCGATCGACACCTCAGGGTGCAAGAACTGCACCGCCAGGTTATGCACCAGATCGCCCATGAACAGAATGCTCTGCCCTTGGGAGGTGAAACGGTACGTGGTGCTGCCCGGCGTGTGCCCGGCTTCCAATGTGGCCTCGACACCCGGCACCGGCGATTGGCCGGCGTCGAAGGTTTTGAAGCGACCCGCCGCGACATAAGGCGCGGTGGAGTCCTGAGCGATTTTGAAGTACGGCTTGGCGCCTTCGGGTGCTTTGGCGAGGGCTTGCGGGTCAAGCCAATAAGCGGCTTCGGCCTTGGCGGCGTAGACCGTGGCGTTGGCGAACACCGGTTTTTGCTCGGCATCGACCAGACCACAGACGTGGTCGAGGTGCAGGTGAGTCAGCAGGATGGTATCGACCTGTTCCGGCTGATAACCCGCCGCTTTCATGTTGTCCGAGAGCATGCCAGCGGTGGCGCCGATGCACTGCCCTGCCCCGGTGTCCACCAGGATCAATTGCTTGCCGGTATTGATCAGAAAGGCATTGAACGCGGTTTGCACACCCGGGGTTTCAATCGAACGACGGGCCAATAGTGCGCGGATCTGACTCTGGGTCAGGCCCTTGAGCAGTTTCGGCGACAGGTCGTTGTAACCGTCAAACAGCGCGGTGACTTCGTAATCACCCACCGCCAATCGGTAGTAACCGGGCACTTGGGTGCCGACCTGCGCCGGTGCCGCCGCAAGGGAAATACCGGAGGCCAGCGCAACCGCGAGGCCCAGTGTGCAAACCAGAGAATGCTTCATGCGTTCACCTTTGATGTCCTGAGGAAAGCAGCCCGCCAAGGGCCGCCATACGTATCCCATGTTGCACCGTCGCGCCCCCTGCCCGATTGCAGCGATGTGCTGAGTTAGCGCGGTTTCTTCGCCCGGACCGGGCGCGGAATTAACAACGTTTAACTCGCCTGCCAGACCCTCGCGCCCAAGAATGAAGCCTTCTGCGCAGACCTGTTTTCTTCAAAAGGGAAGGTGCTGACCCACCGTGCAGTGCGCCCGCGCATTCCCACCGACACGGATATTTGTCATGGCCCATGTTCAGCACTACGCCGTCAGGGCGTCCGCCACGCCGGCCCATAAAACCACCACCGGCGGCCTTGCCCCCTGGCGCGAAGCCTTGGTCAAGCAACTGATTCTCGAAGGCCTGAGCGACACCCTGGAAGTGACCGAACTGGCCCGGGCCTGCGCCCTGTCGCGCAGTCATTTTTCCCGAGCATTCAAGTGCAGCACCGGGTTGTCACCGCAGGACTGGATTCGCTGTCAGCGCATCGCCAAAGCCAAGCAATTGATCCGCGATACTGACCTGACACTGACGCAAATTAGCCTGGAATGCGGTTTTTGCGATCAGGCGCATTTCTGCCACATCTTCACCCGCAGCGAAGGGATTACCCCGTTTGCGTGGCGGTGCAGGGTTGTGCGCTCAATCCCATGCGGGAATGGGTTGGCAATCCCAGTCATCTGAACAACACAATCCCCTGTGGGAGCGAGCTTGCTCGCGATGGCGGAGTATCAGTCAACATCAATGCTGACTGATCAACCGCTATCGCGAGCAAGCTCGCTCCCACAGTTTTGTTTTGTGATCCTGATCAGGCCTTGAGGAATGCCAACAGATCTTCGTTGAGCTGATCCTTATGCGTATCCGTCAGGCCATGCGGCGCACCCGGATACACCTTCAGCGTCGAGCCCTTGACCAACCGCGCCGAAGCAATCCCCGCCGCTTCAATCGGCACCACCTGATCCGCATCGCCATGCACCACCAATGTCGGCACGTCGAACTTCTTCAGGTCTTCCGTGAAGTCGGTTTCCGAGAAGGCCTTGATGCAGTCATAGGCGTTCTTGTGGCCCGAGGTCATGCCTTGCAGCCAGAACCAGTCGATCATGCCTTGCGAAGGCTTGGCATCCGGTTTGTTGAAGCCAAAGAACGGGCCGGCGGCGAGGTCTTTGTAGAGTTGTGAACGGTCCACCAGTGAGGCCTGGCGAATCCCGTCAAACACTTCCAGTGGCAAGCCACCCGGATTGGCGTCGGTCTTGAGCATCAGCGGCGGCACCGAGGAAATCAGCCCGGCCTTGGCAACGCGAGCGGTGCCGTGGCGACCGATGTACCGCGCCACTTCGCCGCCACCGGTGGAGAAGCCGAACAGCACGGCGTCTTTCAGGTCCAGCAATTCGATCAATTGCGCGAGGTCGTCGGCGTAGGTGTCCATGTCGTTGCCCGACCACGGCTGGCTGGAGCGGCCATGACCACGACGGTCGTGGGCAATGACGCGGTAGCCCTTGGAGGCGAGGAAGATCATCTGCGACTCCCAGCTATCGGCGTTCAGCGGCCAGCCGTGGCTGAAGATGATCGGCTGACCGGTGCCCCAGTCCTTGTAGTAAATCTCGGTGCCGTCGCGGGTAGTGAATGTGCTCATGTGGCGTGCTCCTTTTTGGGGGGATGTTTCAAATCGGGGTGTGATGCAGACGTTCAGCCAGACGCGCGACCCGCTCGCCCAGAAGCGCGGCGGTGCAACGGTCCTCGGGCGGTGGCGCATCGTCGGGGGATTGCTCGACATTCGACTGGGCCATGGCCCCGAGGGAGCTGCCGAGGCGATTGAGTTGCCCATCGAACAGGCCGGTGCCGCTGCGTGCCGGTAACACGTCGAGACCGACCCAGATCATCGAATGCTGGGCCGCGAACACGGCCATTTGCAGCAAGGTGTTGAGTTTGTCGCCGCACAGGCAGCCAGAGTTGGTGAAGCCAGCGGCGAGCTTGTCGCGCCAAGGCTGGGCGAGGTAGAACGCCGCCGTGGCTTCCATGAATCCTTTGAAGGCTGCCGAGGCGCTGCCCATGTAAGTCGGGGCGCCGAAGATGATCGCGTCGGCCCGGTGCAGGTACTCCCACTGGGTCTCGACGTCTTCCACCGCAATCAGCCGACAGGTGCTGCCCAAGTGTCGTTCCACGCCCAGCGCCACGGCTTCGGCCATGACCCGGGTGTGCCCGTATCCACTGTGATAGACCACCACCACATCGCTCATTCCGGCATCCTCCAGAGGTGTCCATTCCTTTGCAGCGCGAAGACACCGGTCTTCGTTGGACTTGAAGCCCTAGAGTTTTGGGCGTAGACCAGAGTCTCGACGAGTTAAACGTTGTTAATTTTCAAAACCGCGTCCAGCGCCCCGCCGTGCTTTTTGTCACACTCGAGCGCAATAAATACGCAGCAGCGCCCCCACTGCGAACGCGACGGTCGCAGTGAACACCTGACAGTCAGTCGAGAGGTCATTGCGTTGATGGACAATCCTTAGGAATATGCTCGGAAACCGCGATCTAGACGGATGCAAGCAGGAGTGACCCGTTGACCCTTTCCCCCGAACAGGCCGTACTTTTCGGCCCTTACCGGATCTATCCCGGACAACGTCTGATCCTCGAAGGCGACCAGCCTTTGCGCCTGGGCCGGCGCGCCATGGACATTCTGTTGATCCTGCTGGAACACGCCGGGAATGTGGTCAGCAAGCAGCAATTGATCGCCGGGGTGTGGCCGAAAAGCGTCGTCGAAGACATCAATTTGCGGGTGCACATGGCGGCACTGCGCAAGGCGCTCGGCGACGGTCAGGCCGGCCAGCGTTTCATCGTCACCGTGGCGCAGCGCGGCTACAGTTTTGTCGCGCCGTTTTCCCTGGAGGCCGCCGGGCCACATCCTGACAATGGGGTGCCCGAACCGCGTCGGCATAACTTGCCGGTGCGTCGCACACGCATGATCGGGCGCCAGCATTTGGTCGACAGCGTGGTGACGCAACTCGCCCGCCAACGTTTCATCACCCTGGTCGGCCCAGGCGGGATCGGCAAGACCACCGTGGCCTTGCGGGTGGCCGAGCAGTTGATCGGACACTACCGCGACGGCATTCGCCTGTTGGACCTGGCGCCGATCAACGACCCGGGGATGATTACCGCGCACCTGACGACGCTGCTGGACCTGGCCCTGCACGACGGCGAGCCGATGAGCGGCTTGGCGGCTTTCCTGCGCGAACGGCAGATGCTGCTGGTGATCGACAATTGCGAACACTTGCTCGACGCGATTGCGCTGCTGTGTGAAAGCATCCTGCGCGGTGCGCCACAGGTGCATATCCTGGCCACCAGTCGCGAGAGCCTGCGGGCCGAAGGCGAATACGTGCAACGCCTGGAATCCCTCGACTGCCCGCCACCCATCGCCGTGCTCGACCGCGCCCAGGCCCTGAGTTTTTCCGCGCTGCAATTGTTCGTCGAGCGCGCGATGGCCAGCCACGACAGTTTCGAACTGAGTGATGCCGAGTTGCCGCTGGCGATTGATATCTGCCAGCGCCTGGACGGCATTCCGCTGGCCATCGAACTGGCGGCTGCGCAAGTCGCCGACCTCGGCATCAGTGGATTGCACACGCAACTGCAAGGCAGTTTTCGCCTGCTGACCCAAGGCAGCCAAACAGCCCTGGGCCGCCATCAAACCCTGCGCGCGACACTCGACTGGAGCTTCGAACTGCTCAGTGCCTGCGAGCAAACCTGCCTGCGCCGGTTGGGGATATTCCGCGACAGTTTCACCCTGGAATCGGCAGCGGCGGTGATCGTCGGCACGTACATCGAGCCCAGCGAGGTGTTTGCCTCAATCACGCAACTGGTGGCCAAATCTTTACTGAACGTGGAAGTCGGTGACGACGAGGTGTTCTATCGGCTGCTGGACACCACCCGTAGCTATGCCCTGGAAAAACTGCATCTGGCGGGCGAACTGTCGGACACCCGACAACGGCATGCCGAGCGCTGCCTGGCCTTGATGCACCAAGCCCAGAACGATTGGGAACAAACCCCCACGCACCTGTGGATCGAGCGATACGCCCGCGGTCTGGAGGACATTCGCGTCGCCCTCGAATGGGGTTTGAATGCCAGCGGTCCGCAGGACCTGGCGATTCGCTTGACCGCCAGTTCCACACCGCTGTGGCAGGAGCTGTCACTGCTCAAGGAGCACGGGCTCTATGTACGCCGGGCCCTGGCGCTGCTGGCGGCCAGCCCCGCGCCCTGCCCTCGCCTGACCATGTCCCTCAAGCTGGCCCTCGGCAGTTCCTGCTACCACGCCCAGGGTGGCAGCGCTGAAACCGTCGACGCGTTTGTCAGCGCCCGAACCCTGGCCGAACACTGCGAGGATGTCGCCGGTCAGTTGCGCGCGGTGTCCGGGCACATGGCGGTCAATCTCTGTAGCGGCAACTATCAAATGGCCCTGGAGCAAACCCGGCAATTCGACCGATTGGGCCTGCACGGCGACGCGGTGCTGGCGCTGAGCGCTCATCGTTTGCGCGTCCTGGCCCTGCACTTTTGCGGGAATCAGCACCAGGCGCGGGTGGATGCCGAGCAGGTCATCCAGCGCATGGCCCAAAGCGGGCACCTCAACCGTTTCACCCACGGCTTCGGCGTGCAGTACGACCAGAGCGTCGCGTCACTGACGATTCTGGCGCGGATCCTCTGGCTGCAAGGGCTTCCAGAACAGGCCTGGCGCACTGCGCGCCAGGCGTTGGACATCGCGATCCAGATCAACCACGGCACGTCCATCTGCTACACCCTGGCGCTGTCCGGTTGCCTGATCGCCCAGTACAACGGCGACCTCGCCACCGCCCGCGATCTGGTGCGACTGTTGCTGGAGCAAGCGCAGAAGCATTCGGTGCTGCTGTTCTACAACTGGGCGCGGCAATACGCGCGGGTGATCGATGGTGTCGAGGGGCCTGCGCAGCCGAGTGTCGGATTGGTGAAAGAAATCATGGTGACGCTGGACGGCAGTTTTGTGGATGAGGGGTTGTTGGAGCGCGCTGAAAGTGGTGCGGCGGGATGGAGTGCGGCGGAGATTTTTCGGGCTCGGGGGGAGGCGCTGGTGGCGGAGGAGAATCTGCAGGCTGTGGGTTGTCTGGAAGGACGCCATCGCGAGCAAGCTCGCTCCCACAGGGGTGAGGCGGTGTTGCTTAAAGCGCTGGGGGTGGCGCGTGAGCAAGGGGCGTTGGCCTGGGAGTTGCGCAGTGCGACTTCACTGGCGCGGCTTTGGCAGGGTCAGGGGCATTTTCAGCGAGCTTATGAGTTGCTCGCACCGATTTACGGGCGGTTCACTGAGGGCTTTGCCACGCCGGACCTGACGAAAGTCCGGCGTTTACTCGACGAACTCAGCGGCCAATGGCACGCCTGAGAACCAGCGCGCCCGACTCGTGTACTGCGCATGACTGCGTTCGAGTGCACGCAGGTGGCCGCTGTTTTCGAGTTTCTCCAGGGCGTAGGTGCGCGTGGTGTTGAGGAAGCGATAACGGGGCATGACGTTGGCCTGTTCGACCGACAGCAGCGATTTGCGCACCAGGCGTTCCACGATGGCCAACAGGTGCATGGGCGGCAGCACGGCGCTACTGATCACGCCAATCGCCGCATCGAGCGTGAAGCCCATTTTGAACACCGCCAAATGCTGCAAGACCATTTGCTCCAGCGGGCTCAGGCGTTCGTAGCTCCAGTCCAGCGCGGCTTTCAGGGTTTGATGGCGCGGCACGGCGGTGCGACGGCCCTGGGTCAGCAGCTGTAAGCAGTTGTCCAGTTGCGCTTGCAGCCCCACCAGCGCCAGAGCATCGATCTGCGCCGCCGCCAATTCGATGGCCAGGGGCAGACCGTCGACCCTGCGGCAGATGTCGCGCACGGCGTTGAGGTCTTGTTCGCGCAGGGTGAAACCTTGCTGACGCGCGCGTGCGCGACTGACGAACAGCTGCACCGCCGAGTAGCTCATGGTTTCGGCCACGCTGTACAACGCCGAGGCCGGCGGCACCGCCAGGGGTGGCAGCCGCAGTACGGTTTCGTCCCGGGCCAGCAGCGGTTCGCGGCTGGTGGCCAGGATCGACAAACGTGGTGCCATGGCCAATAAGTCGTCCACCAGGGTGCGACAGCGTTCGAGCAAGTGCTCGCAGTTGTCGAGCACCAACAAGGCATGCCGTGAGGTCAGGCCCGTGTCGAATGGCAGGGTGTTGGTCAGATGATCGACCACTTGCGACGGATCGTCGAGGCTCGCCAGGTCAATCAACCAGACGCCGTCGCGGTAGTGCTGCAGCAGCAATTCGGCCACGCGCAACGCTACGGTGGTCTTGCCGATACCGGCCGGGCCGGTCAGGGTCATGAATCGCCGCACCGGCAACTGGCGCACGATACTGCCAACAATCGAGTCGCGACCGATGACCGGCGTGAGTCGCGCAGGCAGGTTGTGCTGGGGCGCGTGCACGCTGTCGATGAACACCGGCGTCGCTTCCAGCGTGCGCTGCACCGGGGCGATAAAGCTGTAGCCGCGCTGTGGGATATTGACGATATAGCGCGCGCCGTTCTGGCCATCGCCGAGTGCCCGACGCAGGGCGGCGATGTGCACGCGCAGGTTGATCTCTTCGACCACCGAAGTCGGCCAGACCCGGGCGATCAATTCGTCCTTGCTGACCACATCGCCGGCGCGCTCAAGCAGCACCTGCAAAATATCCAGCGCCCGGCCCCCCATGCGTAGCGGCCGATCACCTTCAAGGATCAGGCGTTGGCTGGGGTGAAACGCGTAGGGGCCGAAGCGCAGCACCGCATCGCTGGTTAAATCTCTGAGGCTGTTCATGCACGTTCACGCGCTGAAACCTGGCCGGGCTCAAGGTTTGAAACTTCCGTTGCGCCGTCTATCCAGATCCCCGCACCTCCATTGCAAAACATTCACAGCTATCTTGGCAGGCATCCGTGACCGTACAACGTCCGCGCGGTGAGCAGTACGGACATCACGGTGCGCAATACAGCCACAAGCGCTCTAGCTGAACTGTTCGCGGTATTGCGCGGGGGTCAGGCCGAGTTTTTCACTGAACAGAAAGCGCATGTGCCGCACGCTGCCGAAGCCGCTTTTGTAGGCCACGGTCTTGAGCGGTGCGTCGCAGGTTTCCAGCAGATTGCGAGCGTGGTCGATGCGCGCACTTTGCAGGAATTCCATCGGCGTCATGTTCACCTCTCGGGCAAACAGACGCGCGAAGTGGCGCGAACTCATGTTCGCGAGGCTCGCCATGCGTTCGATGCTGAAGGCTTCATTGAGGTGTTCGAGCACGTAGTTCTGCACACGCGTAATCGGTGTTTCCTGGGGCGCGACGGTGGCCATCAACGGACTGAATTGCGCCTGCCCGCCCTGGCGTTTCATCACCACCAGCAGCACTTTGGCCACGTCCTGGGCGACTTTCTTGCCATGGTCCTGAGCGACAATCGCCAAGGCCAGGTCGATGCCGGCGGTGACCCCGCCGGAGGTGATGAGTTGGCGATCCTCGACGTAGATCTGATCGGTCTCGACCATCGCCTTGGGAAAACCTTTGATCAGCCGTTCGGTGTAATGCCAGTGAGTGGTCACGCGATAACCGTCGAGCAACCCGGCATGCCCGAGCACGAACGCGCCGGTGCAGATAGAGCCATAACGTCCGGCACGGGTCACGGCGCCGCGCAGCCAGTCCAGCAAGGGTTGCGGTTTGTCGTTATAGGCGCCGGGGCCGCCGGGGATCAGTAACAAGTCGTAGGGCTCGCTGGCCTGATCGATATGCAGGTCGGCCTGAACGCCGACGCCGTTAGAGGCGCGCAACGGACCGTGCTCGGTGCCGATCATCGACAACACATAGTGATCGGCCGGCTTCAGGTAACGGTTGGCGATGGAAAACACCTCCATCGGCCCGGCCATGTCGAGCAGGAGAAAGTTGGGGAACAGCACCATTGCCACGGTTTTCATGGGATCAACATCATTGAAGTCATAAGAAGGTCTGTTTGCCGAACACCTAACCCCTGTGGGAGCGGGCTTGCTCGCGAAAGCGGTGGGTCAGCCAAAGCAGATGTCGACTGACACGACGCCTTCGCGAGCAAGCCCGCTCCCACAGGGTTGTGTGTTGTGCATTATGGCTAAGTACAGCGATGGTGTCGGATAAGAATGCGTGATCGCCCGCACAAACTGTCAACCTGAAAGGGACAGTATTTCAATTTCCATCTACTTATTGCATCGCACGGTAAACATTAACCTTCTCCTCACTCGGACGAATTCACGTCCTGACAGGAGATTTCATTATGCTGACCCTTCGCAAAGCCTCGGATCGCGGCGCCGCCAATCACGGTTGGTTGAAGTCGTTCCACACCTTTTCCTTCGCCAACTATCGCAACCCGAAAGAACAGGGTTTTTCCGATCTGTTGGTGATCAACGATGACCGCGTGGCGGCCGGCAAAGGCTTTGGCCAGCACCCGCACCGGGACATGGAGATTTTCTCCTATGTGCTCGAAGGCGCTCTGGAACACAAGGACACCCTGGGCACCGGCTCGGTGATCCGCCCCGGCGATGTGCAACTGATGAGCGCCGGCAGCGGCGTGGCACACAGCGAGTACAACCACTCGGCCACCCGTGGCGTGCACTTCCTGCAAATCTGGATCGTGCCGGAAGTCAGCGGCGCCAAACCGCGTTATCAGCAAGAGCACTTCAGCACCCAGAAAAAACGCGGTCGCCTGCAGTTGATCATCTCCCCGAACGGGGCCAACGGTTCGCTCTCGGTACGCCAGGATGCGCGGGTGTACGCCGGTCTGTTCGACGGCAAGGAAAGCGCCACTCTGGAACTCGCGGCCGACCGTTACGCCTATGTGCATGTGGCTCGTGGCAGTGTTGAGCTGAACGGCGTGCAATTGCAGGAAGGCGATGGTGTGCGGGTTCGTGAAGAACAGGTGCTGACGCTGAGCAATGGCGTGGATTCGGAAGTGCTGGTGTTTGACTTGCGGCCGCAGGAATTGCCGGAAATGCCATAACACATCAAGATCAAGAGATCGCAGCCTCGTTTCACTCGACAGCTCCTACAGGGAAATGCATTCCATTGATTGCATCCCTCTCCTGTAGGAGCTGTCGAGTGAAACGAGGCTGCGATCTTTTGATTTTCATTCACCCGTGCCGGAAAACCCCGCCACAATCTCATCAATCACCGCCCTCACCCGCGCCGTGTGCCGCAAATCGGCGTGGGTCACCAGCCATACGTCATACGGCACCGGTCGCGTGCGTTCCGGCCACAACCGGACCAACCCGTCCCGCTCGCCCATGTACACCGGAATCTCGCCAACCCCGATCCCCGCCGCAATGGATCGACGCACCAGCAAACCGGACCCCAGGCTCGACACAATCCGCCCTCGCGTCAGCGGTTCCGAGACCAGCGTCATCTCCTTGTTGCCCGCCAGATACGGCTGATACACCACCAAATCATGCCCTTCAAACGCCGAGCCCGGCTCGGGTACGCCGTGTGCGTCCACATAACCTTGGGAAGCGAACAATCCCACCGGCCAGCGCGCGATGCGCCGGGCGATCAGGTCCGGGTTGTCCGGCCGCGCATTGCGCACCGCGATGTCGGCTTCGCGCTTGGCCAGGCTGATCATTTGCGTGGACGCGTCGAGTTGCACCTGCACATCTGGATGCTTGTCGTGCAATCGGGCAATCGCCGGGATCAGAAAATCGATGGCCAGGGAATCCGTGGTGCTGACCCGCACCGTGCCGGTCAGCCGATCATCCAGGCCCTGGATTTGCCGTTGCAGGTCCAGCGCCGACACCTCCATTTTCTCCACGGCCTGCAACGCCGCTTCGCCCACCGCCGTCAGCGCATAGCCTTCGGAAGTACGCAGGAACAGCGTCGCGCTCAAGGACTTCTCCAGCGCCGTCACCCGCCGCCCGACCGTGGCCTGATCGACCCCCAGCACCCGCGCCGCACCGCGCAACGTCGATTCGCGGCACACCGCCAGAAACACCCGTGCGTCATCCCAATTCATACCGTCCCCCTACGATGCATATATGCATCACTGTAGCGCGAAATCGCTGCAATACTGCATCAATCATTCTCGGTAGTCTGGAGGCCAGAGATAACCTCACAGGACTGCTCTCATGCACAGCACATCGACCACCTCACCCAGGGCCATTTGGCTGCCAATCTTCGCTGGCCTCTGCGCCAGTCTGGTCAGCATCGGCCTGGCGCGTTTTGCTTATACGCCGTTGATTCCTTCCTTGATCCAGGCGCAATGGTTTTCCGCCAGTGACGTGGTGTACCTCGGCGCCGCCAACCTGGTGGGTTACCTGATCGGCGCGCTGATCGGTCATCCGCTGGCCCGACGGGTGGGCAACAGCACTGCCCTGCGCCTGATGATGCTGGCGGTGACGCTGTCGTTTTTCGCGTGTGGCTTTCCCTTGTCGGTGAGCTGGTTCTTCGGCTGGCGCTTGCTGTCAGGCGTGGCCGGTGGCGCGATCATGGTGCTGGTTGCCGCGACCGTGTTGCCGCATGTGCCAGTGTCCCGTCGAGGCCTGGCCAGCGGTGCGATTTTCCTTGGCATCGGCTTGGGCATTGCCGGCTCGGGGACGATTGTTCCGCCGCTGCTGAGCCTGGGTTTGCAGAACACCTGGTTCGGGCTCGGTGTGCTGGCGCTGGCGTTGACCGCCGCGAGCTGGTTTGGCTGGCCGACCTCGACCCCGCAGCACTCTGCGCCGGCTCACAATGACAGCGTGAAATCGCCAACCCCGCCCGCCCTTTACCTGCTGTTCGCCCAATACGCTTTCATGGCGGCGGGCCTGGTGCCGGCGATGGTGTTCCTGGTGGATTTCGTCGCTCGCGGCCTCGGTGCCGGAGCGCATGTGGGTGCGCTGATCTGGGTCATGTATGGCCTGGGGGCGATTGTCGGGCCGGTGAGCTACGGTTTCCTGGCGGACAAACTCGGCGCGCGGTTGAGCATTCGGATTGTGTTGGTGGTGCAGGCGATTGCCCTGGGTTTGCTGGCGGTTTCCAATTCGTTCCTGGCCTTGGCGTTGCTCGCCGTGATCCTCGGCTCGTTCCCGCCCGGCATCGTGCCGCTGGCCTTGGCCCGGGTGCATGAACTGGTGCCCAATCACCATCAGCAACAAATTGCCTGGAGCCGCGCCACGGTGTCGTTTGCCACGTTCCAGGCGCTGACCGGGTTTGCCTACTCGGCGATTTTCAATGCCACTGGCGGGCATCACGCGCTGTTGTTTGTGATCGCGGCTGGGGCCATTGTTGTGGCATTGGTTTTGGAGTTGGCGATGCGCTTGATCGCCAAAATCAAAAGATCGCAGGCTTCGCCAGCTCCTACATTGAATCGCGCACACCCTGCAGGAGCGGTGTAGGAGCTGTGTAGGAGCTGTGTAGGAGCTGTCGAGTAAAACGAGGCTGCGATCTTTTGATCTTCAACCACCCCACACGGTCCACCTGATATCCACCTTCCCAACAGGAACCCAAAAATGACCCTGCCGCAAACCATGACCCTGATCGAAATCACCGAACCCGGCGGCCCCGAGGTCCTGAAACCTCGCGATGTGCCCATGCCCACCGTCGCCGCCGGTGAAGTGCTGATCCGCGTGCACGCCGCCGGGGTCAATCGCCCGGACGTGCTCCAACGCGCTGGCAAGTACCCGATGAAACCTGGCATGAGCCTGATCCCCGGCCTGGAAGTGGCCGGTGAAGTGGTGGCCATCGGCAAAGGCGTCAGTGAGTTTGTACTGGGTGACAAGGTCTGCGCGCTGACCAACGGCGGCGGCTACGCGCAATATTGCGTCGCCCCGGCGAGCCAGACGCTGCCGATCCCCGACGGCATGGACTGGATTCAAGCCGCCGCGATCCCGGAAACCTTCTTCACGGTCTGGGCCAACCTGTTTGAAATGGGCGGCGCGAGCAAAGGCCAGCGTGCCTTGATTCACGGCGGCACCAGCGGCATCGGCACCACCGCGCTGATGCTCTGCCGCGAGTTCGGCGTTGAAGCCTTCGCCACCGCTGGCAGCGAAGAAAAGTGCGACGCGATTCGCAAGCTCGGGGCCAAGGCGATCAACTACCGCGATCAGGATTTCGCCCAGGTCATCGCCGAGAAAACCGGCGGCAAAGGCGTCAACGTGATCCTCGACATCATGGGTGGCTCGTACTTCAACAACAACGTGGCCGCCTTGGCGATGGAAGGCCGGCTGGTGATGCTCGGCTTCCTCGGTGGCGCTCACGCCGACGGCGTCGACTTGCTGGCGATCATGGCCAAGCGCGCAATCATCACCGGCTCACTGCTGCGCTCGCGCACCCGGGAAGAGAAAGCTGCCATCGCCCAAGGGTTGTACGAATACGTCTGGCCGGTGCTGTCCGCCGGGCGTTGCCTGCCGATGATCGACAGGGTCTACCCGTTCACCGACGCCGCACAGGCCCATGCGCGGATGGAAGCAGGCGATCACATCGGCAAGATTGTGTTGCAGATGAACTGACGTTCAACGCGTCTCCCCAGCCCGGTTTCTGACCTTCAGAACCCGGGCTTTTTATTGTAGAAAACTTGTACAACCTTTTCACATAAATAACCGTTCATCGCTCTATACCGGCCGTTCGACAAATAATTAGTTGTACACAGAACTTTTAATGTACAAGAAAAGTCGTAATACGAGACACTATATTGACATCACCCAGGCGTCCGCTCCAGGAGCAACACATGCATGATCATCATTCGGAAAAACTTCGCCTGGAAGCAGTACAAGCCCTGGAATGGCTGAAAACCGCAGAGTCGGAAAACTTCGACCGGATCTGCCGACTGGCCGCCGCCTATTTCAAAGTCCCCACGGTCCTGATTTCGCTGGTGGAGAAAGATCGCCAGTGGTTCAAGGCGCGAATCGGTTTTGACCGGGACGAAACTCCTATCGACCAGTCGTTCTGCGCTTACGCGATTTGCGAAGCCGGGGTGCTCCACGTCCAGGACGCTTCACGCGATCTGCGCTTTTGCGCCAACCCGTTGGTGACTGCGCCCGACGGTATTCGCTTTTACGCCGGAGCCCCGCTGCGCACCCGGTCGGGACACGCCATCGGCAGCCTGTGCATCATCGACAAAGAGCCCAAGCAACTCAGCGATGACGAGCGCCTGGTATTGCAGGATCTGGCAGAGATGGTGATGGCGCAGATCGAGCAACGGCAGCTCACCGACTGCCATGACCCGGTCAGTGGCCTGCCCAATCAGCGGCGGTTTTTTGCTGACCTCCATGATTTGGGCCTGCAAGCCGGTTCGGAACAACGGGTGCTGGTGCTGATCGATGCCCTCGACTCGCACCGACGCCACGAAATGGCGCTGGAGCTTGGGGCCGGTGCGCTGCAGTCGATCATGCTCGATATTGCCCTGCACCTGAAAAAAAGCCTGGTGGGTATCAGCTGTGCGTACCACGTCAATGATCGGCAGTTCTGCTTCATGTTGCCGGCCACGATGCCGGACTATGAGCTGTTCGTTCACCGACTGATCGACCGCTTGCGCTGCATGACGCAATCGGACAGCGCCCTGACCAGCCCTTCGCCGCGCGCCGGCATGGTGATCTTCGATCACGATGCGCAGTCCCACGCCGACCTGTTGCGCAAGGCCATGCACGCCGTGGAATCGGCTCGTCAGGCCAACACCTATTGGGGTCTCTATGATGTCGCGCGGGACTGCGCCTGGCGTCGCGCGTTTGCGCTGGCCAGGGACGTCGACCGCGCGCTGACCACGGATCAGATGTACCTGATGTTCCAACCGCGTTTCAGCCTGCTGGACGGTCGTCGGATCAGCGCCGAAGCCTTGCTGCGCTGGAACCATCCGCAATTGGGCGCAGTGTCCCCGGCAGAGTTCATTCCGGTGCTCGAACGCAATGGCTTGATCCAGCGGGTTACGCATTGGGTGATTGATCAAACGCTGAGCACGATGGCGCTTTGGGACGATGTCGAATGCCGGGTTTCGATCAACCTGTCACCCAAGGATTTTGATGACCAGGACATCGGGGAAATTCTCAGGCTCGCCTGCAAGCGCTTCAACATCGAGCCGCATCGTCTGGAAATCGAAATCACCGAGGGCGAATGGATCCGGTCCCACCCGCATGTGATCCAGCAACTCAAGGGAATACGCGAGCTGGGCATGGACGTGGCGATCGATGATTTCGGCACCGGCTACAGTAACTTCGCCTACCTGCACGAAATCCCGGCCAACGTGATCAAGCTCGACAGGTCCATCGTGACGGACCTGCCCGGCAGCCTGCGCAACCAGATCATCGCCCGTTCAATTCTGCAACTGGCCAGGGACCTGGGTTACCGCACCGTCGCCGAGGGCATCGAGGACTTCCAGTGCCTGGCGCTGATTTCCCACTATGGTTGCCACGAAGCTCAGGGCTATTTTCTGTCCCGGCCCCTTACGCAGATGCAGTTCATGGCACAGGGACAAAAGAGCCGTTGCTTGCTGCCCGTCCAGCTTGTGGACAATGCGGCTCTGGAGCAGCGGATCCCGGGAGCCCTGTGCCAATCCGTCGAACCCGCGGAGGCGCCTCAGTTGGCATTGCGCTGACTCAGTAGCCCTCGCCCGCCGCCAGTGCTCCACCGATGATCGCGATGCCGGAGCTGCTGCCCAGACGGGTAGCGCCAGCCTCGATCATTGCCACGGCGGTCGGGTAATCGCGCACGCCGCCCGAGGCTTTCACGCCGATGATCGGGCCCACGGTGCGGCGCATCAGGGCGACGTCTTCGACGGTAGCGCCGCTGCGGCTGAAACCGGTCGAGGTCTTGACGAACGCGACGTTCAGCTCGCGGCAGATCTCGCAGGCCTTCACTTTTTCCGCGTCATTGAGCAGGCAGGTTTCAAGGATGACCTTCAACGGCACATTGCCGCAGGCCTGTTTGACCTTGGCGATGTCGTCCTGAACCTCGGCGAACAAACCGTCCTTCAACCAGCCGATGTTCAACACCATGTCGATCTCGCCCGCGCCGGCGGCAATCGCTCGCTCGGCTTCAAAGGCCTTGGTGTCGCTCAGCCCGGCGCCCAGCGGGAAGCCAACTACCGCGCAAACCTTGACGCTGTGCCCCGTCAGGCACTGCGCGGCGTGGGGCACTTGCCCGGAATTCACGCACACCGAATAGAAGCCATGTTCCGCAGCTTCGCGGCACAGGGTGGCGATTTGTTCGCGGCTGGCGTCCGGCGCCAGCAAGGTGTGATCGATGTACTGCGCCAGTGCCTGGGGTGGGAGATGGGCCATCGCAAAAACTCCTGTTTGTATATTCAAATGCCCCTGCGCCACAATCGAAGATCATTTGCGCAAAAACGTTACAAAACTCACAATTAATGTTACTTAAATAACATCAACAATCAACCCCGGAATGCCTGTGGACAGTAAAAAAGCCGAGCGTCTCAAGCTGATTCAACAAGCCCTGCAAGACCAGAGCGCCATTCACCTGCGCGAAATGGCGGCATTGCTGGACGTGTCGGAGATGACCCTGCGCCGCGACCTGAGCAAGTACACCGACCATCTGCGCCTGCTCGGCGGCTATATCACCAAAATCCACGACGGCAACGAACCCGGCGATTACCGCGTGGCCGAACAGGACACCCGGCACGTCGAGGAGAAACGCCGCATCGGTAAACTCGCCGCGCGGTTTATCCAGCCCGGCGACACGGTGTTTTTCGACTGCGGCACCACCACGCCATTCGTAGTGGATTTCATCCCCGACGAGCTCGAGTTCACCGCCGTGTGCAACTCCCTCAACGTGTTGCTCAAGCTCTCGCAAAAACCCAATTGCCACATCGTGGTTTGCGGCGGCACGTTCCACCGCAAGAACCAGGTGTTCGAGAACACCACTGAAACCGGGATCCTCGATGGCGTGCGCCTGACCTGGGCCTTTGTGTCCGCCGCCGGGGTCAGCCAGGACTTCGGCGTGACCTGCTTCAACTTCAATGAAGTGGAGGTCAAGCAGAAGGTCCTGCGCCAGGCCCAACAACGGTTACTGCTGGCCGATCACAGCAAGTTCGACACCGTGCGCACCGCGCATTTCGCCGCTCTTGAGGACTTCCAGTACGTGGTCAGCGACAAGAAAATCCCCAAGGCTTATCGCGACGCGATTGCTGCCAGTGGCGCACAGTTGATTATCTGATCAGGGCCTGTTGCTCAGCCTTGTTCAGATAGCCGGTGGTGACCTTGAACGCCGCCGTCTCCCCCGCCGCCAATGCGCACACGTGGCCCTTGGCGGACTCGGCGCGATAGCCTTCCGGCTCGCAGGTGGCGGGCAAGATAAACGCCGCCACTTGTTGATCGGCGTTGTGCAGGATCCAGCGCGCGGCGTGGTCGAATTGGTCGGGGCGATAGCGCGTGTAGAACGCCGCGCCGTCCGGATGACTCAGCAGGAAATGCGCATCACCGTTGGCATCGGCGTGTACGCCATCGAAGAAAAACACGATCTCCGGGTCGTACAGGTCCGGGCGATCAAGGCAGCGGAACTGTTCCGGCTCCAGCGCCAATTGCTCCATGTAGCGGCTCCAGGCCGGCGTCGGCTTGACGTGGGCCGGCACGCTGCTGCGCAAACGCACCCGTTCAAAGCCCAACGGTTCGACAAACCGCGCGCCCTCGACGTAGGTGTAATTCATGTGCGCCATGTACATCAGGTCCATGGGTTTGCCCGCCAGGTTAGTCACGGTCATGGCGATATCGAACAGGCCTGAATCGGCGCGCAAAGTGACGCTCGGGCTGGCCAGATAACGGTCGCCAAAACCCTGGGCGTATTCGTACTCGCCGCCCAGGCGCAGGAACGCTCCGGCGCTGTCTTCACCGACTTCCAGCCACGCACGATCCATCGCCGCGCAGGGCATTTCGCCGTGCAGCGGATGGTCGTCCTCCGGTGTCGGGCAACCGTTGCGCAGCAGGCCGCTGTGGAACATGAAACAGCCGTAGGTGCCGATCACTGTGGGACTCGGTCTGGGTTGGCTGAACAGGTTGCTCATGGTCAGGTCGCAACCGTCGAACACGGCGTCCCAAATCATCTGGCCCTGATACGGCAGCACCACCAGTTTTCCACGGCTGTTGCTCATTTCCAGCGCCAGTACGCCGCTGGGATAAACGCTGGCGCTGACGCTGAATTGTTCGGACTCCAGCAACGTCTTCGGCGCTTCGCCAAACAGCGCCGGATAGAGATTGATCCGCGTGCTCATGAAGTCACCGCCGCACCAACGGGTGCCGTTTCGCTGGCGGAATGACGCAGGCAGCGCACGGCGTAGGCGACGATCACGATGAAGCACAGCAACGGCACGCTGTAGGCCAGTTGCATGTTGCCGCCGCTGTAGTCGGACAGCAGGCCCTGGAAGATCGGAATCACCCCGCCACCGACGATGCTCATCACCAGCAGCGAACCGCCGACACCGGTTTCTTCACCGAGTCCGTCGATGGTCAGGCCATAAATGGTCGGCCAGCACGGGCCGAGGAACACGCTCACACCCACTGCTGCATAGACTGCGGTGATGTTCGGCACGAGGATGGTGTAGGCCAGCAACACGATGCACAGCACGCCGTATATCGCCAGAACCTTGGCCGGGTGCATTTTGCGCATCAGCACGTTGGCGATCATTTTGCCGATGAAATACGCGGCGAAGGTCGTCAGCAAAAACCACGACGCGCTGCGCTCGTTCATCCCGCCCAATTGCATGGCCAGGCGAATGGTGAAACTCCACACGCCGACTTGTGCACCGACGTACAGGAACTGCGCCAGCACACCGAAAGTGAACCGCTTGTTACTCCACAACCGCGACAGGCTCTGGCCGAGGCTGGCGGTTTTCTTGGTGGCGGTCTGCACGCCTTTGCACGCCGGAAACCGGGTGATGGCGATCAGGATGAACATCAGCACCAGCACCGCGATCATCCATTTGTACGGCAGCAAGGTGGACTGGATCATTTGCAGTTGCTGGACCGCCGCATCCGAGGCGCTCATTTGCGTGAGCTGCTCGCGGGTGGCGTCGGTGTCCTTGAACATCACGAAGCTGCCGACGTAGACCCCGGCCATCGCGCCGAACGGGTGGAAAGTCTGGGAAATGTTCAGGCGACGGGTGCCGGTTTCACGTGGCCCCATCAGCGTCGAATAGGTGTTGCACGCGGTTTCGAGAAACGACAAACCCGCCGCAATCACGAACAGCGCCAGCAGGAACATGCCGTACTTGGCGGTGGACGCCGCCGGGAAGAACAGCAGGCAACCGAGCATGTAGAGCATCAGGCCGATGAGGATGGTGGTCTTGTAGCTGAATCGCCGAACCACCAACGCCGCCGGAATCGCCACGAAGAAGTAGCCGAGGTAAAACGCCGACTGCACGAACGCGGTCTGGAAATCGCTGAGCAGGAAGGCTTTTTTGAAATGCGCGATGAGCACGTCGTTCATGCTCGCGGCCGCCGCCCACAGCGCAAAAATGCTGCACAGCAAGATGAAGGCGAACCAGGGCGTGCGGTTCAGGTAAAAACCATCGGGCGTCTGTTGGAGCGGAGGCTTTGTCATTGTTGTTCTCCGGGTGAGCGTTAGGTGGTGAATCGGTCGGCGTCAGGCGCCGAACTGGCGCTGGAATTCAGCGAATGCGGTAGCGTCCGGGTAGGAGGTTTGGGTGCCCAGGCCAGTGACCGAGCAGGCGGAATAGGCGACCGCTTCGAGCATGGCGGCGCGGATGTTGCGGTCGCGGCTCCAGCGCTGGATGAAACAACCGATGAAGGCATCGCCCGCACCGGTAGTGTCGCGGGCAGCGACTTGCAGGCCGGGAATCTGGAACTCACCCTCCTCACCGACGTACAGCGCACCTTTTTCACCGAGGGTCACGATCACGTGGCGAATGCCGCTGGCGACCAAGGTTTGCGCAGCTTTCAGCGCGGACTCGGGCGAATCCACGGTCTGGCCACTGATCAGCGCCAGTTCGGACTCGTTCGGTACCAGGAAATCCAGTTGCGCCAGGTGCTCGCGACTCAGGCCGGCCAAGGCTGGCGCCGGGTTGAGCAATACCGGGATGTTGTGTTCGCGACCGAAGGCGATGGCGTGGTAGACGGTTTCGACATTGATTTCGAGTTGCAGCACGATCAGGGAACACTCGCGCAGGGCTGGCGCGGCCGCGTCGATGTCCGCCGGGACGAGATGGGCGTTGGCGCCTTTGACGATCAGGATGCTGTTGTGGGAATCGGCCTGGACGAAGATCGGCGCCACCCCGCTGGATACGCCGGGCACGCGCTGCACGTAGCGGGTGTCGATGCCGAAGCGCTGGAAATTCGCCAGGGTGTTGTCGGCAAACATGTCATCGCCGACCTTGGTCAGCATCAGCACATCCGCCCCGAGCTTGGCCGCGGCCACCGCCTGATTGGCGCCCTTGCCGCCGCAACCGAGGGCAAACCCCGGCGCTTCCAGCGTCTCGCCCTGGGCCGGCATGCGGTCGATGTAGGTGATCAGATCCACCATATTGCTGCCGATGACTGCGATCTTGCTCATTGCTATCCCACCTTGTGACGGCTTGCCGGACTGGAGTCGGCGTTGTTGTTTTGTTATTTAAATAACATTTGATGTGATTATTCAATCTTTTTTATTGGATTGATGGACAGGCAAAGACGAGCGGCTTTGCGCAAATGCGGTGCGGAGCCAGGGCGAACGTGGATCCCCTGTGGGAGCGAGCTTGCTCGCGAAGGCGGAGTGTCAGGCGACATCGATGCTGACTGTCCCGACGCCTTCGCGGGCAAGCCTCGCTCCTACAGGGGGACTGCGGTGAGCATTGATTTGGGTGAACGACACAGAACCACTGTGGGAGCGAGCCTGCTCGCGAAAGCGGAGTGTCAGGCGACATCAATGCTGGATGTGCTGCCCTCTTCGCGAGCAGGCTCGCTCCCACAAGGGGAATGATCTTGCAACACTCACGACTGTCGAAATAATTCCCCTCCCCGCCGCGCATCTGTTAAAACCCGTGCTTTCCCCTGTTCGACTGGATCGCTGCATGTTTTCTACCCTCATGAGCCGCTTGGGCCGGCGCTGGTTGCCGTTGTTGTGCATGGCGCTGTTGATCGTCGGTCTGCCGGTGGGTTGCGGGGTGCTCAAGTACAAAGAGCGCGAGTTACTGTTTCGCATCGAGCCGGGCACGGCGGGCTGGTATCACGGTTTGCCGCAGGACGTTCAGGAGTTCGACATCAAGCCTGCCAGCTTCAAGGGTGGTCAAAACCTGCATGCCTGGTGGTGGCCAGCGGCGCGCCGCGATGCACCGTCGATCCTGTACCTGCACGGCGTGCGCTGGAACCTTACCGGCCAGGCGTTCCGCATCGAACAATTACGCGCCATGGGCTACTCGGTACTGGCCATCGACTATCGCGGGTTTGGCCAGAGCAAAGGGGATCTGCCGTCGGAAGCCAGCGTCTACGAAGACGCCCGCGTCGCCTGGGAGCGTTTCACGTCGATGCAACCAGACCCGAATAAACGCCTGATCTACGGCCATTCGTTAGGCGGCGCGGTCGCTATCGACCTCGCGGCCGACCTGGCCACCCAGGCGAAAAAAGATCACGTCCCGGTGCCGGTACGCGGGCTGGTGATCGAATCTACCTTCACCACGCTGGGCGATGCCGTCGCACAAGTGGCCGACAGCAACCTGCCGGTGAAATCCCTGCCGGTGCGCTGGCTGCTGTCGCAGAAATTCGATTCCATCGACAAGATCACCGACATCGGCATGCCGTTGCTGGTGGTCCACGGTCTGGCGGATGCGTTCATGCCGTCGCGCTTCAGCCAGCAGTTGTTCAATGCCGCCAATGAGCCGAAGCGCCTGCTGCTGATCCCCGGTGGAACGCACAACAACAGCATGAGCCTGGGCGGCAGTCAGTATCGCCAAGCCATCGAAAACCTGATGAAAGCCAAGCCTGCCCAGGTCGCCGCGGTGAATCGCAGTTCGCCAGAGACGTAAGGTCTAGCGATACCCTCGGGCCTGCAAATCGAACAACTGCGCATAACGCCCACCCGCCGCCACCAGACTGTCGTGATCGCCGCGCTGCAGAATCGTCCCTTGGTCCAGCACGATGATGTGGTCGGCGTTGCGCACACTGGAAAACCGGTGCGAGATCAGCAAGGTCATGCGGTCCTGGGTGTGCTGGCTGAAATGCTCGAACACCGCCGCTTCCGCTGCCGGGTCGAGGGCTGAAGTCGGCTCGTCGAGAATCAGGATGTCGGCGTCGCGACGCATGTAGGCGCGGGACAAGGCGATCTTCTGCCATTGCCCGCCGGACAGTTCCTGGCCACCGGCAAACCAGCGTCCCAACTGGGTGGCATAACCGCGATCCAGCCCTTCGATAAACGGTGCGGCCATGCCCTCGGCAGCCGCCGCTTTCCAGCGTTGTTCATCGTCGAAAGCCAAGGTATCGCCGACACCGATGTTCTCGCCCACGGAGAACTGGTAGCGAATGTAGTCCTGGAAAATCACGCCGATGCGCCGGCGCAGCGCATCTTCTTCCCAGCTATTCAGGTCACTGCCGTCCAGCAGAATACGACCCTGATCGGGGCGATAGAGTCGGGTCAGCAGTTTGATCAGCGTGGTCTTGCCCGAACCGTTCTCCCCCACCAGCGCCACACTGCGACCGGGCACCAAGTGCAGGTCGATTCCTTCCAGCGCCGCGCGACTGGCCCCCGGATATTTAAACCCGACGTTCTCGAACCGCAGGCCATCGCCGGGCACTGCGCCCACGATCAGGCTGCCGTTATCGCTTACCACTGGTTCGGCCAGATATTCGTAAAGGGCCGACAGGTACAAGCCGTCTTCATAAAGACCGCTGATCGCACTGAGGCTACTGCTGACGGCGGTTTGCCCCTGCTTGAACAACACCAGGTACATGGTCATTTGTCCGAGGCTGATCTGACCGTGGACGGTGTCCACCACCACCCACGCATACGCCAGGTAAAACGCCCCGGTGCCCAGCAACCCGAGCACAAAACCCCAGCCGTCCCGGCGCAAGGTCAGGCGCCGGTCTTCGGCGTAGAGCCGGGCAAACGTCTCGCGATAACGCTTCAACAGCAACGGCGCAAAGCCGAACAGCTTGACCTCTTTGATGTAGGCCTCGTGGGACAGCAGCGTCTCGATGTAACTCTGCTGCCGACTCTCCGGCGCCCGACGAGTGAATAGTCGAAACGCATCCCCGGAAAAATGCGCCTCGGCAAAGAACACCGGCAACGCGCCGACCACCAGCAACACCAGCGCCCACGGCGAAAAATGCACCAGCAGCACGCCGAAACTGATCAGCACAATCAGGTTCTGGATCAACCCCAACGACTTCATCACCAGCGCCAACGGCCGGGTCGAGGCCTCGCGCCGCACCCGCACCAATTTGTCGTAGAACTCGGAATTCTCGAACTGCACCAGCGACAGTGTCTGGGCCTTCTCCAGAATCATCGTGTTGACCTTCTGCCCCAACTGCACCCGCAACAGCGACTGCAGAACCGACAACGCCCGTTGCGTCCCGGACAACAACGCCAGCACCCCCGCCTCAAACAACACATAACGCACCACCGGCCACAACGGCGCACTGCCCTGCTGCGCGTGTAATTGCATGGCGGTGACGACCGCGTCGACGATGCGCTGGCCAAGCCAGGCAGCGAGTGCCGGGAGGACACCGGCGATCAGGGTCGCCAGCACCAGGCCGAGGAATAATCCGCGAGAGGTGCCCCAGACCAACAGCAAGGCGCGTCTCGCCTGGTCGAGCAGAGCGGCGAAACGGGTAAGGGTTGGCATGGGCGATTGGCTCGGCAAGAAGGAACAATGATGGACGATGGTACTTCACCCGGCAATAAGCCGAACTCACAATCAGTCCTTGTGTAAATGAAGCACACCTATAGTTGATTTACGTTGCCCTACATCGACTGCAATAGCTCAAATCAAGCATACACTTTTTATTTATTTAATTTAGATGCCGACAACCTACATTAAATAACTTACAAGAAAACGGAAACTCAAAGCACAAAAACACTCAAAAACCCGTCAAAGCCTAAACATTAGTAACTAGCTAAAACCCCACTCCGCCTTTAAAAACATCAATCGATCAATAAAATCATACCACCCCATCCACACCTTGCTATACCACATATAAAATCTTAACTTAAGCACTGCAAATTCCTAACTCACTAAAATCGACAGATCGATACCAGCATCATAAAGATCCTTATAACTACCCACGCTTAAATTCACTCGGACGTGCTCTCGCAGCATACCAAGATATGGAGCACCCGCCTCAAACCTTTTTCGCAGGCGCTCCTTTACGATACGAAACTGCAACCGTTTTTCCTCTAAATCCTCTCTTAAGACGTTATTACTGTCCATTCCTGCAAGGTCCTTAACAACCATTCGCAGTGTATATAAATCATACTGAAAATCAGTAATAACTCTCAAACGCTCGTGCACTAAAGCCTGTCGCTGCAATGCAAAAACGTTAATAGAAACACTTCCTCGTCTATTGGGAAGGTTATTAAAGTCCGTTCTCGCCCGAACAAAACCATTAATATCAAACGTTAGATATTTTTCTGGCTGATCTTTACATGGATCAAGTAGTAACCGATATGGCTCCTCTGATGCAATATCAGCAGTATGATCCCTAACTCGCTGCGTTTCATCACTCAATGGAAACTGCGAGAGTTTACCAAGCGTACGTTTCTGTTTAGAGCCAGGCACAGCATGTCCTCGTGAACGATTACAGTCTGGGCAGGAAATCAAAAGATTGCTCCACTCACCAGCCAACCAAAAATAACCAGGCCGCAACGGTAGCTCGCCCTCATTGGATATTTTCAATTTCGGGCGATAATGTTCGATATCATAAGATGTCACATGTGCAAACCGACTTTCGCAATAGGCACACTTCCCATTAAATATCTGCTCAAGTGCATTTACAAGAGCACGATTCTTATACACTTTGAATTCAAAATTCTTCTTAATTATCTTTTTTTCATCTAGATAGTTATTCTCATCAGTAAAAAAATTGATTGCCATTTCGAGCTCATTACCGGCTCCGGTCTGCGCTGGCTTCCCTGCAGAGTGGACAATCAGTTTTGTGAAAATATCAATTGTAGGTGTAACACCGCGACACACATTGATCAATTTACTCGTCCTCCTTGAGCTCTGGTGTTTCCTCGTTCCAGATACGGGCAATCTCATCAATAGCGGCTTGCTTTAATTTTGGTATGGATTGTGGCTGCTCTCGTTGATGGGCGACCAGTTTGTCGATGGCCTCAAACATTAATTGCTCTCGTAGAGTATCTCCGATCAGACGCCGCCCATCAAGAATCACATGGAGTTCCGCGAGCCTTGCTGTCTCAACTTCGTCGTGAGTATCTTTTGCCAAGAGGCAATAGTACTCGTCAAATAACTCCTCAGTTTCCGGGTCTTGTGTAGAACTGAGACCGAAAAAGGTCGACGTTAATAATTGATCAATACGAAAATCCGAGGGAGATGGTAGCTCGCTAATAACTTGTACTTCACCCGTAACATCACGTCGCATCACGACGATCTCGTTCTCTCTAAGTCCTCGTAAGCAAAGTGGCTCATGGGTGGTAGCAATGAACTGCACTCCAGGGAGGGCCCGCCTTAGACTGCCCACTATGCGCATACGCCAAGTGGGGTGAAGGTGTGCACCAATCTCGTCTAAAAGCACTATTCCTTCGGCGCTTTGCAAGCCAGGCCATAAACGCATGAGTACTTCGAGAATATCTATACTCATCGCAATTACGCTTTGATAACCATCACTAAGATGTTTTATAGGCACCTTTCGACCGTGCAACTCCATTAAAACGCTACCTCGATAGCGTATAAGCCGAGCATTATCATCTAATGCAAGCAAATCCTTAAGCACCAATGCCACCTCATTAAAACTTTTTAACGGCAAAGACTTCAACCAAGCATCCGCGTCTACCAGCGGCACAAAAGAATCAAAAAGGTTATCAACGCGCGAATATAAAGTACCATACTTTATTTTATTATTGCGAGGCAGCAATCTTGTAGAACCATACCCGAGAAGTACTGCTTGCATCGACTGGTAATCGACGCTGGAAGTAGCACGAATAAGCCTACCTTCTTTGTAATCAAGAACTTCTGACTCACCAGTCGGAGTAATATAAGTGACACGCTCCCGTTCCAGCATAAGTCGATGCGGGCCAACGAATCCGCTCAGTACAATCTCCATTTGCGCTTTACGGCTACGTGCACGGACAAACTCTGAGGGATTAGCTCGCCCCTCAGAAACCAATTTTGACAAATAATCTGCCCCTAGTAGCGTCATTGCTATGGCTTGAAGAACTGAGCTTTTACCAACCCCATTCTCCCCGAGCAACATAAGCCAGGTTGATAAGCCACCACCATTATTAGTTAAATCAATATCGAGTGATTTTATCCCCTTAAAATTTCGTATAGACACTCGCTCGACTTGTCGACGTTGCGACAAAAAAATATTACGCCCCTTTTCTGTTGTTAATGAAAAATCTGACTGGAGATGAGTGAATGCATAATATGATTTTTTTACGTTATTTCGACTCGCACGAGAAATAATCGGCGTTACCGCATCCCATTTCGAGACAAGCTCACTAACAACCGTATTTTCAAAACCCGAAAGATAAGGAAGAATCAATTGACGCTTCATACCAGCAAACTCTTGACTAGCATCAGTCATTTGCTTTAATTGGTTTAGATACTGCGCAAACATCATTGAAGCGGAATATCCAGCTTCGATGTGCTCTTTCATCGATCTTAGTATCTGCAACTGACTTTTTATAGTATTTGCTACCTGCAGCCTTCTCTCAACAAGACCTTTTCGGTTTAGTCCTAGTAGGCTTATCGTAGTTTGACCTCGTAAAGTCCCACTCATTACAAGACCTTGCTCATCGAATACTAGGTGCTGCTCTGGAGAGTCAATACAAGGATCAAGTAACAGAGGTCGCTCTTTTGCCTCTTCCCCTGGAAAAAAAGCTCGACAATCTTCATCTTCCAAAGGAAATCTGTTCGCTTTCCCGCTCAATACACCCTCGATACGACGTGTTCGATTACAGTCTATACAAGAGGACAACAAGTTCTCCCATACGCCGGCCAGCCACCAGTAGCCAGGGTGTTCCTTTCGTTCCGCAACTGCACTTTTCGGGCGAAACATCTCAACATCTATAGGCCCCGTTGAACCTATTTTGCTTTCGCAATATGCACATTTGCTATGGAATAACTCGAGAAGAGCATCACGTACATCAGGAGATCTATACGCTTTGAATTCAAACCTGATTTGACGTGTAAATGATGTCTCAAAATATGATTGTGCATGTTTTCTCTCGGCGATGCCCTCTTCGAGCAATGCTTTTGGAGGATCTACACGCGATCGATTTACGTAAATCATGGATTATCCTTTGAAAAATCTCGACGCACCGAGCCTAAAAACCACCAATATGAACAAGGAAATCGCGTCACTTTTTTGCATCCTTGCTCCCCCTATAAATACTATCCAAGACTCACGCATGCCTGATTTTTCGTCAACCACCACACTCTGTTTCAACAAGATCACAAAGATCAATATCTACGATAACTATTACTTTGCCTGAAACCTCGCCCGATACCGCCCCGGACTCTCCCCCGTCCACTTCTTGAACGCCCGGTGAAACGCACTCGCTTCCTGAAACCCCAACTGCTCGGCAATATCCCCCACGCTCGCCTTGCCATGGCGCAACTGCTCAAACGCCACCCCGCGGCGCACTTCGTCCTTGATCTCCTGATACGAGCAGCCTTCGCGCTCCAGTTTGCGGCGGAAGGTGCTGGGGCTAAGGTGTTGTTCGAGGGCGAAGGCTTGCAGGGTTGGCCATTGGCTGTAATGGCTGTTGCGCAGGCGTTGGTGAACCTGGGACGCGAGGCCGTGCTGGTTGCGGAAGCGGATGACCAGCCATTGCGGCGCGGTGCGCAGGAATACTTTGAGTGACGCCAGGTCCTGCACTACGGGCAGGCGCAGGTAGTGGCTGGCGAATTCGATTTCGGTGCGTTCGGTGCCGAAGGTCAGGTTGGGGCCCCAGAGCAGTCGGTCGTCGCTGAGGGAGACGCGGCCGTGGCGGAAATCCGCGCGGTCGATGGGGATGCGCCGTCCGCCGAGCCAGCACAGCAGGCTGATCATCAGCACCATGAAGGTTTCTTCGCCCAGGCAACTCACGTCGTTGTCGGTCGAGCGGGTTTGCAGGCTGATGACTGCGCGTTTGCCACGCACGGTCAGCGTGCCGCGAAAATCGCTGAGGAACAGGGCGAAGTAGGCCAGGCATTGGCGCATGGCTTTGTGCAGGTCGGGTTCCTGGATCAGCGCCCGGCAGATCAAAGCGAAACTGCCGAGTGGCATGCCGTGGCTGTCGAGGCCGAAGAACTCGTCGTTGAGCTCGCGAATCTGCAGCAACCACAGCGCGGCAAAAGCGTTGGCCGGCACCCGGGCTGTGGGCTGGTCGAGCAACGCCGGGTCGATATTCGCCTGCTCCAGCACGGCCGCCAGACGCTGGGGATTGTCCTCCAGCCGATGGATCATCGCCCGCACGAAGTAGGCTGCCACTGAATCCTTTTCCCGCATGTGAACGCTTTTCTCCCCATCGCCCGAATGGCAAAAAACACCACTGCCGTTGAACAGTTGCGGCATAGGACAAGCGCCCTGCCGCCTCTAGACTCGCGCCATAGTACGCCTTCGGCTGTTCTGGCGGCCAAGGTATCGAAGGGTTTGATCGCAAGGATTTCCAGCATGAATCTGCAACACATCGGCGTGATTGGCGCGGGCACCATGGGCAACGGGATTGCGCAGGTCTGCGCGGTGGCCGGCTTCGACGTGACCTTGATCGATATCAGTGAGAACGCCCTGCAAAAAGCCCTCGCGACTGTCGGCAAGAACCTTGATCGGCAAGTCGCCAAAGCGACGTTGAGCGAAGAGCAGAAGCTCGCCGCCCTCGACAAGATCCGCACCAGCACTGATTACAGCAGTCTGCAAAGCGTGCAACTGGTGATCGAAGCCGCCACCGAAAACCTCGACCTGAAACTGCGGGTGCTGCAACAGATCGCCGCGCAGGTCAGCGCCGAGTGCGTGATCGCGTCCAACACTTCATCGCTGTCGATTACCCAACTCGCCGCCAGCGTCGGCCGCCCCGAGCGTTTCATCGGCCTGCACTTCTTCAACCCGGTGCCGGTGATGGGGCTGATCGAAGTGATTCGCGGCCTGCAAACCAGCGACGCGACCCACGCACTGGCGCTGGACATGGCCACCACCCTGGGCAAAACCGCGATCACCGCCGGCAACCGTCCGGGTTTCGTGGTGAACCGGATTCTGGTGCCGATGATCAACGAAGCGATCCTGGTGCTACAGGAAGGCCTGGCCACAGCGGACGACATCGACGCCGGCATGCGCCTGGGCTGCAACCAGCCGATCGGCCCATTGGCGTTGGCCGACCTGATTGGCCTGGACACGGTGCTGGCGATCCTCGAAGCGTTCTACGACGGCTTCAACGACAGCAAATACCGCCCGGCGCCACTGCTCAAGGAAATGGTCGCCGCCGGCTACCTGGGACGCAAAACGGGGCGCGGCTTCCATGCCTATGCCTGAGCGTTGTTCGCGCTTCGCCGAGTACCGGGACAAAGTGCTGGAGCTGTTCGCCAGCAAGGGTTTCGGCCAGGTCGGCATGCGCGAACTCGCCACCTGCCTGGGGCTCGCCCCGGGCTCGTTGTATCACCACTACCCGAGCAAGCAGCACTTGCTGGCGGACTTGATTGAAGAGTTCTACGAAGAGCTGCTGGCCACGCTTGGGCGTATCGAGAAAAAGACCAGGCGCGACATGCTGCCGAGACTGATTCAGGCGCACCTGAATCTGCATCGGGAAATGCCTTGGCATTTTCGTTTGGCGGAGCGGGACAGCGGTTGTTTGAATGACGATCAGCAGGCGCGGGTCCGGCAGTTGCGCGAGCAATACGAACGCACGCTGATGCAAATGCTCGGCAGCAAATCCCGGCTCGGCGATCAGGCTCAGTCAGCCATCGGTCACGCAATCGCCAACTTGCTCAATAGCGCACCAGGCTGGCTGACCCAGCATCCATTGGCCGATGCCGAGCGTGATGAATTGCTGGAAAACCTGGTGAGCGGCGCCGTCGAGCGCTTGCTGCGTCCCTCGGCCCCGCGAGCAGTTGCCTGAGGCCCGCACGTTCACGGCATAATGGCGCCCCCTCAAAACACCAAAAGGATTTCGTGTGTTCTCGCGCCTCAATACCCTCTGGACATGGCTGTTTTACGCCATGAGCTGGCTCGTCGTACTCGTCTTGATGTTGCACTACGCCTTCTATGATTGGTTGTTGATCACACCGATCGATGTCGGCGGCACGTTTATGGGCGGCGGCATGGCCACGCAGCTGTATCTGATGGGTTGGACCGTGGCCACGCTGGGCCTGATCGTCGCCGTGCTGTTGCGCCTGCCTGGCGCCCTCTACGGCTGGATCGGCGCCGGCCTGGTGCCGTTGGGCATCGGCGCCTGGTGGCAACTGAACTACCCGGACAATGGGGAAGAAGTGATCTACAGCACCAGCCCCCACGAGATCGGCACCGTGATGCTGATCGGCGTGATGTTGCTAAGCAGCGGTCTCTACTTTCGCGCCAAACGCAAACGCTGGGCGCTGGACCGGGAGTTCATGTCGGTGCAATTCATTGTCGCCATGATGCTCGCCGCCTTCTTCATTGGCGTGCCCATGGCGATCTACAAGCAGCAAAACCTGCCCCACTGCGCCTTCAGCAAGGAAGGTCAGCAATTGACGGTGTGCCTGGGCGATGACGACAACGAACGCGTCATCGTCGATTGATCGGGCAATAAGCCGCGCAGCTGCTATAGAAAAAACGTCTGAACAATCCCGGCAAAAGTTGCCCTCTAACGCTTTGCTATTTGAGGTCAAACCCCATTGAAGCTGGCGGCCGCCGAGGCCTCCAGCCAGACTCGGTTACCGGGAGTACAACATGAAAATCAATCCCTACCTGATCTTCAACGGCGACTGCAAAGCCGCGTTCACTTACTACGCCAAGGCCCTGCCCGGCACCATCGACGCGATGATGACCTTCGGTGAAACCCCGGCCAAGGATCACGTACAGGCGGACTATCACAACCTGATCATCCACACCCGCCTGTCGGTGGGCGACCAGGCGATCATGGGTTCGGACACCACACCCGACCGCCCGACCGATGACATGAGCGGCTGCTCGATTTCGCTCAACGTCGACAGCATCGCCGAAGCCGAGCGCGTTTTTGCTGTACTGGCGGATGGCGGCACGGTGCAGATGCCACTGGAGGCGACGTTCTGGGCGGCACGGTTTGGAATGTTGGTGGATCGGTTTGGCGTGGCATGGATGGTGAATTGCGAGAAGGATCAATAAGCAGAAAATCCCGACCGTGAAAGGTTGGGCTGTCTGGCTGACGCAGATTGACGAGTACCTGTGGCGAGGGAGCTTGCTCCCTCGCCACAGGTCCAGTGTTAAGCCGGGCATTGTGGCAACTCGCAGCCCGTCTGCTACCTTCAACTCGCCGTCCCCCGTCGCGTCAACGGAGGTCCAATGAATCATCTGCTGATCGCACTGATCGTGTTCACCTGCCTGTTCGGCAGCGCACTGGTGGGCTCGTATGTGCGGCAGCGCTTGCCCTCGCATCACCTTAGCGATGACTCCGTTGCCGTGCTGAAACTGGCCACCGGCCTGATCGCGACCATGTCGGCGCTGGTGCTGGGCCTGCTGGTTTCGTCGGCAAAAGGCACGTTCGAAACCACCAATGCGCAACTGGAAAGCGCGGCGGCCAAGGTCGTCGAGTTCGACCGGGTGCTGGCGCGTTATGGCCCGGACACTCAACCGATCCGCACGCAACTCAAACACAACTATGCCGAAATCGTGCAGGTCCTCGCCTCCCGGGAGCCGTCCCGCCTCGCCTTGCTCGACAGCCCAGAAGCGATCAAACGCTCCGAAGCGCTGCAACAACAGGTCGCCGAGCTGTCCCCGACCACCGACAACCAACACGCGCTCAAGACCTCGGCGCTCCAGACGATGAACGCCGTGTTCGCCGCTCGCTGGCTGACCATGTTGCAGGCCAACCAATCGATCCCGCCGGTGATGCTGGTGATCCTCATCACCTGGCTGTCGATCATCTTCGGCTCGTTCGGCTTGTTCGCCCCGCGCAATGGCACGATTGTGGTGGTGTTGCTGCTGTGCGCCGCGTCGACAGCGGCGACGATTTTGCTGGTTGAAGAGCTGAATCGGCCGCTGGACGGGTTGATCAGTGTGTCGCTGGAGCCGATGGTGCACACCATGGACCGGTTGGGCCAGTAACCGTCCTGTGGCGAGGGAGCTTGCTCCCGCTTGAGTGCGCAGCGCTCACAAGATTTTGGGGCCGCTTCGCAGCACAGCGGGAGCAAGCTCCCTCGCCACATTGAGATCCTGTTACGCCATCGACTGCACCACGCACTGTTCACCCAACGCATCCATCCGCGGCCGACCAAACAGATAACCCTGCCCCCATTCGCTGCCGCATCCAGTCGCCAACGCACGATCAGCTTCGGACTCGATCCCCTCGATAATCACGCACGGCGCCAAGGTTTTGCACAGTTGCACCAAGTGGCCAAGTGTCTGGGCGTTGTTGGTTTCCAGACGCGCGCGCTGCAGGTAGCCCTGGTCGATCTTGACGATGTCGGGGCGGGTCTGGCGGATGAATTCCAGGGTGCCGAGGCCTGCGCCGAAGTCGTCGATGGCCACTCGGCAACCCAGCTCGCGCAGGCACAGGACGAACTCGATGGCGGCCGAGATGCTCGGCGGTGTGGCGCTTTCGGTGATTTCGATCACCAGTCGCGCCGCCACAGAAGGCGCGTCACGCAATTGCGCGAGGATGTCTCGCCAATGACCATCGACGATCGCACTTTGCGCGGAGATGTTGCAGCCCAGGCGCAGGTGTTCGTTTTGCTGCAAGCGCTCGATCACGCTGTGCACCACGCTGCGGTCGAGCTCGCGCATCAGTTGGTGTTTCTCCAGCATCGCGAAGGGATAGACGCCCTCGCCCCGGGCATCGATGTGGCGCAACAACCCTTCCTGGTACAGCACCCGACTGCTGTCAGGCAACCAGACCACCGGTTGAAACGCCAACACCAACCGGCCCTGTGCCAACTCTCGATAAAAGCTTCTGACTCTGTGCATGTCATATCCGTAGACAAAGCGGCGGCCGGCCGCGGTTGAGCGTTGACTGCCGGCCATAATCGACGCTCACCCCGCCCTCAGGAAGTGTTCCGGGATACCTTTCGCTTGTCCTTGGAAACGCGCACATACCGTTTATCGACTGCGATCATTTGTTTATTGCGATCATGCGCCGGCTTGCGCGACATCACTTAGCCATCACCGCGGGAAAGACTATGCACAGAATGACCAGCGCCAGTTTTCAGGTGCTTGCCGATGTCCTGACTGACGGTGGGGCCAACGTTGACGCCTTGCTCAAACAATTCGACAGCGGCGAAGAGGTCTTCGCCAACCCCAAGGGGGTCGGGATGGAGCTGGTCTATAAGGTGATGGCGGAAGCGGCCAAGCGCACCGACAACCCGGACATCGGCCTGCTGGCGTATACCCGGGCGCACCCGGCGAATCTGGAGGTGTTGGGTTACGCGGTGATGTCATGCGCAACTCTGGGCACGGCATTGCAACGGCTGGTGGACTATCACTCACTGATCTGCAATGGCTTTTATATGTGCCTGGACCACAAGCCCCGGGCGCTGAAGCTGATCGGTTTCGACATCAGCATCGAGCCGTCGCTGACGCCCCGGCCCTTTATCGACGCCGGCGCGGCGCAAACCCTGGGGCTGGTTCATTGGCTGTTGCCCAAGCACAAACCGCATCCGCTGGCGGCAACGTTCACCTACCCCGAACCCGCTGACACCTCCCGATTGGAACGATTGCTGGGCAGCAACCTGATGTTTGGCGCGGCGTATAACAGCCTGACCTTCAGCAAGGACGATTGCTCGATTGCCCTGCCCACCGCCGACCCGGCGCTGGATGTGCTGCACGTCGAATACGCGCGTGCACGCTTGAACGTGCTGCTCAATGGCTCGATGACCGCGCGGGTGCGGCGGGTGTTGTCCGAGCGCCTGGCCCAGGGCGTGCCCAGTGATCTGGACAAGATCGCCCAGGTGGTCGGCGTCAGCGCGCGCAGCTTGCAACGGCGCTTGAGCAATGAAGACATGCACTTCTCGGCGTTGCAGGATGAGGCGCGGTTGATGCTGGCGCATAACTTTTTGCGCAATTCGGCGCGCAGCGTGAAGTACATCGGCGCGTTGCTCGGGTTTCGGGATCAGAGCAGTTTTCACAAGGCCTGTATTCGCTGGTTCGGGATGACGCCGGGGCGGTATCGGCAGGCGTCCTGATTCGTGATCCGCAGAAAGTTTGTTGTGAACACAAGCTTATGAGTAGCAAAGATCAAATGTGGGAGCGAGCCTGCTCGCGAAGGCGTCGTGTCAGTCAACATCTACATTGACTGATACACCGCCTTCGCGAGCAGGCTCGCTCCCACATTGGTTACTGCGCTCACAATTCCCCCGCGACATCCTGTCCATCCGCTGCCGGTGGTAGACGGCCCTCCTCGACTGGTAACCTGCGCCCTGCTCTTTCAATGACGACGGTGACGCATTTGATCAGCAGTACCCCCACCCTGGCCCGGGATATCGACGGCAAAGCCATCTCCGCCCAGGTGCTCGACGAGGTTCGGGAAGAGGTTCAAGCCCTGGCCGCGCAGCAGATTTTTCCCGCGTTGGCGGTCCTGCTGGTCGGCGACGATCCGGCCAGCCACGTGTATGTGCGCAACAAATTGCTGCGGGCCAAGGAAGTCGGAATTCGCTCCCTCGAATACCGTCTGCCGGACGATGCCAGCCAGGCGCAAGTATTGGAACAGATTGCACAACTGAACGCCGATGCCTCGGTGAACGGCATTCTGGTGCAGTTGCCGTTGCCGGGGCATATCGACGAAGCGGCGGTGATTCATGCCATCGACCCGATCAAGGACGTGGACGGTTTCCATCGCGAAAACGTCGGTGGCCTGGTGCAAGGCATGGAGGTGCTGACGCCGTGCACGCCCAGCGGTTGCATGCGTCTGTTGAAGGAAACCTGCGGCGACATCAGCGGTTTGCACGCGGTGGTCATCGGCCGGTCGAACATTGTCGGCAAGCCGATGGCGACCTTGCTGTTGCAGGCTCATTGCTCGGTCAGCGTGGTGCATTCGCGCAGCGTTGATGCGCCGGCGCTGTGTCGATTGGCGGACATTGTGGTGGCAGCGGTGGGTCGGCCGCACTTGATCGATGCCAGTTGGCTCAAGCCTGGAGCGGTGGTGATCGATGTCGGGATCAATCGCGTGACCGATGCATCCGGCAGCCATTTGGTCGGTGATGTCGACTACGCCAGTGCGCGGACGGTTGCCAGTGCGATCACGCCGGTGCCGGGGGGTGTTGGGCCGATGACGATTGCGTATTTGCTGAAGAACACGTTGATCGCAGCCCAGTTGCAGCGTGCGGTGCAGGCGCGTGATTCGGATCCGGATGGGTGTGATTCGGATATCAACTGACCGACGCTAATCTGTAGCGAGAGGGTTAGCCGGTTATTACAACCTGTAGCAGCTGGCGAAGCCTGCGTTCGGCTGCGTAGCAGTCGTCAAATCAGGCAACGCGGTGCTTCAGGAAGACCGTATGCTCAGGTTTTACGACTGCTTCGCAGCCGAACGCAGCCTCGTGCCTCGGCAGCTGCTACAAGCCGAACGCAGGCTGCGTCAGTAGCGATCAAAACCTAGGCTTAACCGTCTTCCACTCCGGCTTGTACCGCTGCATCTGCTTCACATCATCGCGCTGGCGAATCCCGCAGGTCAGGTACTGATCATGCAGCTTGCCCAGTTGATCGTGATCCAGTTCCAACCCAAGCCCCGGCGCCCGGGTGATCTTCACGCAGCCATCCACGATCGGCAGTTTGCCGCCCTTGATCACCTCTTCGTCCGGTTCCTGCCACGGGTAATGGGTGTCGCAGGCGTAATCCAGATTCGGCACCGACGCGGCAACATGGGCCATCGCCATCAGGCTGATGCCCAGGTGCGAGTTGGAATGCATGGACACGCCGAGGCCAAAGGTCTGGCACATTTTCGCCAGCGCCTGGGTGTCGCGCAGGCCACCCCAATAGTGGTGATCGGCGAGCACGATCTGCACGCTGTTCAACGCCACGCTGCGGCGGAATTCATCGAAATCGGTGACCACCATATTGGTCGCCAGCGGCAGGCCAGTACGTTTGTGCAGCTCCGACATGCCTTCCAGGCCCGGCGTCGGGTCTTCGTAATATTGCAGGTCATCGCCCAGCAGTTCGGCCATGCGAATCGAGGTATCCAGCGACCAGTTGGCGTTCGGATCGATGCGCAACGGATAACCCGGAAAGGCTTTTTTCAGCGCCTTGATGCACGCGACTTCATGTTCCGGTTCCAGCGCGCCAGCCTTGAGCTTGATGCTCTTGAAGCCGTAGGTTTCGATCATTCGCCGCGCTTGGGCGACGATCTGTTCTTCGTTCAGCGCCTCGCCCCAACTGTCCGGTTTGTAGGGTGAATCAATGTGCTGCGCGTACTTGAAAAACAGGTAGGCGCTGAACGGGATTTCATCGCGAATCGCCCCGCCCAGCAGGTCCACCAACGGCACGTTCAGCGAGTGCGCCTGCAGGTCGAGAAACGCCACTTCGAACGCCGAATACGCGTTGCTCACCGCTTTGCTGGCGTGGGAGCCCGGCGCCAGTTCTGCACCGGCAATGCTCGTGGTTTTGTTGGCCGCCACGGTTGCCTGGACGATGGCGCGCAACTGGTTGAGGTTGAACGGGTCGAGGCCGATCAGTTGATCCTTGAGCTGCATCTGGATTGCCAGCGCCGGGGCATCGCCGTAGCTCTCGCCGAGGCCGATGTAGCCGTTGTCGCTCTCGATTTCGATTATCGAGCGCAGCGCAAAGGGTTCGTGAATGCCGCTGGCGTTGAGCAGTGGCGGATCGCGGAAGGCGATGGGGGTCACGGTCACTCGTGTGATTTTCAAAGGGTCAGGCTCCGATTATCCAAGTCTTAATGTGAAGCGGCGTGGCGCGGCACCACGACGTCGTTGCGCGGGGTTGGCTTACCGGCTTTCGGGGTGGTGCGGGCAAAGAAGATCACCACGGCGGCCACCAGCGACGTCGCCGCCAGGCCGTACAGGCCACCTTCGATCGAACCGGTGGATTGCTCCAGGAAGCCGAACGCCGTTGGGGCGACGAAGCCGCCGAGGTTGCCGATGGAATTGATCAGCGCAATCACCGCCGCCGCGATCCGCGCATCCAGATAACTTTGTGGAATCGGCCAGAACAGCGCCGACGCAGCCTTGAAGCCGATGGCAGCAAAACAGATCGCGACAAAGGCGAAAATCGGGCCGCCGGTGGTGGACATGAACATGCCGAACGCCGCGATCACCAGGGTCAGTGCGACCCAGGCCTGCTGGAATTTCCATTTGCTGGCCATGGCCGCGAAGCCGTACATCGCGATGATGGAAATGATCCACGGCACCGAGTTGAACAGGCCGACCTGGAAGTCGCCGAGGTTGCCCATCTTCTTGATCATGCTCGGCAGCCAGAACGTGGCGCCGTAAATGGTCAGGGCGATGGAGAAGTAGATAAAGCAGAACAGCGCAATCTGCCGGTCCGCCAACAGCTTGAACATCGACGGCACAGGGCCTTTCGCAGCCTCGCGGACTTGCTGTTCTTCGGCGATGGCAGCAATCAGCGCACCCCGCTCCTCGTCGCTCAGCCATTTCGCTTCGCGTGGATGGGATTGCAGCCAGAACCAGACAAAACCGCAGAGCACGATGGAAGCAAAGCCCTCGATCAGGAACATCCACTGCCAGCCATGCAGGTTCAAGCCGTTGACGTTCAACAATGCGCCGGAGACCGGGCCGGAAATCACCGAGGCAATCGCCGAACCGCTGAGGAACACCGCCATGGTCTTGCCGCGTTCAGACGCCGGCAGCCACTGGGTGAAGTAATAAATGATGCCGGGGAAGAATCCGGCCTCTGCCGCGCCGAGGATAAAGCGCAGCACATAGAAACTGGTTTCACCTTTGACGAAGGCCATCGCCATCGCGGCAGCGCCCCAGGTGAACATGATCCGCGTCAGCCAGACCCGCGCGCCGTAGCGCTGCAGCAGCATGTTGGACGGCACTTCGAACAGCGCGTAACCGACGAAAAACAAACCGGCGCCCAAACCATAGGCTGCGGCGCCAATGCCGAGGTCCGTCTCCAGGTGGCTGCGCACGAAACCGATGTTGACCCGGTCGATGTAGTTGACGATGAACATGACCACGAACAGCGGCAGCACATGCCGTTTCACTTTCGCGGCAGCACGCGCAAGTACCGTGGGCTCCGGCGAACTCTGGAGGGTTTTCAAGGGGCGACTCCCGATCTTGTTTTTTTGGGGACAAACCGATCATGGACGCGGCAATTGATCCCGTCTAATCTAACTTGGCATTCGATTGATACCTGGATTAGATCAATGTTCGAACTCACCCAGCTGCGCTGCTTCACCACGGTCGCCACCGAACTGAATTTTCGTCGCGCCGCCGAACGCTTGAACATGACCCAGCCGCCGCTCAGCCGGCAGATTCAATTGTTGGAGCATCACCTGGGCGTCGAACTGTTCACCCGCACCACCCGCAGCGTCGCCCTGACCGCCGCCGGTCGCGCGTTCTTCATCGAAGCGCAGAACTTGCTGGAGCGCGCCCAGCAAGCGGCGGTCACCGCCCGGCGCTTTGCCGAAGGCGACATCGGCACGGTCAACATCAGTTTCGTCGGCAGCGCAGTGTATGAATTCCTGCCCAAAGTCATCGCCGAAGCACGGCTCAAACAGCCCCACGTGAAAATCGATCTGTCGGAAATGAACACCTACCAGCAGCACGAAGCGCTGCGCGCGCGCCGTATCGACCTGGGTATCGTTCGTGCGCCGTTGCAGGAACCGGGCTACGCCACCGAATGCCTGGTGCGCGAGCCGTTCGTCCTCGCCGTGCCGAGCAATCATCGGCTGGCCAGCGCCGAAAGCGTGTCCGTGCAAGACCTCGACGCGCAACCTTTCCTAATGTACTCCCACGCCGCCTACCCGCCGTTCAACGAACTGCTGACCGGTATGCTGCGTTCGGCGCGCGTCGCCCCGGAATACGTGCAATGGCTGGGCTCGTCGCTGACCATCCTGGCGCTGGTCAACGCCGCAATGGGCCTGGCCCTGGTGCCGCGTTGCGCTTCAAGCGTGGTGTTCAAGAACGTGGTGTTCCGCGATATCGACCTGGGGGAAGGCGTGCAAAGCGAGCTGCATTTGATCTGGCGCGAGAACAACGACAACCCGGCGTTTGCGATGTTGCTGGAAGGGATTCGGCGGGCGGTCCGGGACGGCTGGGGAGCGCCGTGAACGCCTTTTCGACAGGCATGAAAAAGCCCGGCGCGAAGACACTCGCCGGGCGTTTTGATCATTGCACTGCAATGACGTTGATTCGAGTTTAAGGCAACGGATCGAACTTCAAACTGCTGAGGCTTTGCACCTTGTCCTCACGCACCATTTTGTACGCGGTGTTCGGACCGATCCAGCGGTCCCAGATCGCATCGATCTCCCCGGCCTTCTCCATTGATGCCAAGGATTCGTTGACCTTGGCGAGGAACGCCGGCTCATCACGACGCATGCCGGCGCCAATCGGCTCAAGCGCCATCGGCTCCTTGGCCAGTGCCAGTTCGACGCCACTTTCCTTTGCCTGGCCGACCAGTTTCAACGCAGTCATGGTGTTGGTCACCAGCCCCACGACCTTGTTTTGCTGCAAGGCCATGTAAGCCGAGCCGGTGTCCTGGAACGTCACCGGCGTGGCCCCGGCCAGTCGAATCGACTGCTCGGACGTCGAGCCTTTGGTGGAACTGATGCGCTTGTCCTTGAAGAAGCTTTTCGGCTGATCGACGTTGACTGCGCGCACCACCAGGGTTTCCTTGGCGATGTAGTACGGGTCGCTGAACTGGATCTGTTCGGCGCGAGTCTTGGTGTAGGCCAGGTTGGCGAAGATCACATCGACACGGCCCATTTTCACTTCAGGAATTCGTGCTTCCACCGACAGCGGCTTGAGTTCCAGTTCGACGCCCATGGTCTTGGCCAGGGCCTTGCACAAATCGACGTCCATGCCCACCAGTTCGCGGGTCTTCGGATCGGGTGCCGAGAACGGCGGCACGTCGGCGTATACGCCGCAGCTCAACGACTTCTTGGCCATGATGTCGCTCAATTGATCGGCCTGCGCGACCGCAACAGCCAAAGGACCTAACGCCAGCGTGACAAACAGATGCTTCATACGCATGGATAAACTCCGGGAAGGGGAAAGTCGGATGGCAGAGTGAGCAAAACCGCTGCGGCTCAATGAGCGCGCAGGTCGGCAATAAAGCGTTGCGCGCGCGGATGCGCGGGCTGATTGAAGAAGCTTTCGGGCGTGCTCTTTTCCAGAATCTGACCCGCGTCCATAAACCAGATGGTGTCGGCGACTTCACGGGCAAAGTTCATCTCGTGGGTCACGCACATCATGGTCATGCCTTCCTTGGCCAAGCCCTTCATCACACTCAGCACTTCGCCGACCATTTCCGGGTCCAGCGCACTGGTGGGTTCATCGAACAACATGACTGGCGGTTCCATCGCCAACGCCCGGGCGATGGCCACCCGCTGCTGCTGACCGCCGGAGAGCTGTGCCGGATAGGCGCCGGCCTTGTGCGCCAACCCGACCCTATCCAGCAATTGCATGGCTTGCTGCTTGGCAGCCGAACCTTTCAGGTTGCGGATTTTGCTGGGCGCCAGGGTGATGTTTTCCAGCACCGACAAATGCGGGAAAAGGTTGAAACTCTGGAACACAAAACCCACCCGACTGCGCAGTCGATTGATGTGCGCATCGGTGCCGTGCACATCCTGGCCGTCGAACAGGATCTGACCGTCCTGAATGTCTTCCAGGCGATTGACCGTGCGGATCAACGTCGACTTGCCGGAACCGGACGGGCCGCACAGCACCACCACTTCACCGGGTTTCACTTCGGCGGTGATGTCGGTCAGCGCGTGGTACTCGCCGTACCATTTGTTGATGTTCGAAAACATGATCATTGGATGCATGGGCGCAACCCTCTTCAATTATCGATGGCCAGCAAGGGGTCGGCGGCCACGGCCGGACCGCCGTTGCCCAGACGCTTGCGAGCGATACGGCGCTCCACCCAGCCGGCCAGATGGGTCAGGCCGAAACAGAGCAGGTAGTAGATGATCGCCAGGATGAAAAACACCTGGAACGGCTTGGTTAGCAGCTGGTTGTTGACCTGGTTGGCGGCGAAGGTCACTTCCTGGACATTGATCACATAGCCCAGCGAGGTTTCCTTGATGATCGAGATGAACTGGCTGATCAGGCTCGGCAACGCGTTGTACAGCGCCTGCGGCAAAATCACCCAGATCGTCGTGCGCAGGTAACCGAGGCCCAGCGCCCGGGATGCTTCGTATTGACCCGGCGGTAATGCCTGGATGCCGCCGCGAATGATTTCGCACAGGTAGGCGCTTTGGTAGATCACCAGGGTGCACAGCATCGTGACGAACCCGGTGATGTTGTGGCCGATCAGCAACGGCACCAGGAAGTAGGTCCAGAAAATCACCATCAGCAGCGGAATACCGCGCAGCACATAGACCCAGACCGTCGCTGCCCAGCGCAACCCGGTCCACGGGGACACCCTGGCCAGCGCCAGCAGCAGCCCGAACGGGAACGCCAGCAACAGCGCCAGCGCCGCCAGAATCAAGGTACTGGCCAAGCCACCCAACGGGCCGTGCGGGTACTGACCGATCAGAAACAACGTCCAGTTCTGCTGCACAATCGAAAAGAGATCGAACATCGTCGTCTACCTCGCCAGCGCTTTGTTGAAGCGTCGCGCCAACAGCGCGCCGAGCCCCATCAACAACAGTGAAAAGACCAGGTAAAACACCGTGGCGACCAGGTAGGACTCGAACGTGCGGAAGGTGTAGTTCTCGACTTCGCGGGTGGCATACGTCAGCTCGACCACGCCGATGGCCATGGCCAGGCTGGTGTTCTTGAACAACAGCACCGTGTGATTGATCAGCGATGGCAGGCAATTACGCACACCCTGCGGCAGGATCACGTAGCGCATCGAGCGCACATAACCCAGCCCCAGCGCCCGGGACGCTTCGGTCTGCCCGGCCGGAATGGCGCGCAAACCGCTGCGGATGTCTTCACAGAAATACGCGGCCTGACACAGTCCCAGCGCAATCACCGAGAACAGGTATTCGGTGCTGTAGTTCGCCAACCACAGCTGGGTGGATTCGCTCAGCAACGTCGGCACACCGAAGTACCAAAGCATCAATTGCACCAGCGTCGGCACGTTGCGGTGATAGGACACGTAACCGGCCACCAGACGATCAGCGAGCTTGTTGCCGGTCAGGCGCACGGTCACCAGCAACAGCGCGAGGGCCATTGCCAGCAGCCAGGCGAACAGCGCCAGCTGTAGAGTCGTTTCGATGCCCTTGACGATCAGCTCGGCATATTCGCCTTGCAGAACCGCGGCCAAATCGAAGTCATGCTTCATGGTCAATCCCTATCGGCATTGGGCTAGGGCAGAAATAAGTCGCCAGCGACAGGCGTGGCGTGGGTACGGCATGACGGATTGTTCCGTTCTTCTGGCAGGCGTCTTTCGCAGGGGAACTCAGCCCTGGTAATCCTGTGGACGGGCTGTCGAAAGACCGCCGGGCACTTGCAGGGTCGGGGTGATTTCCATGTGCCCGACGTTGACCGCAATCGGTGCGGCGATGGCAAAGGCGATGGCGTCGGCGATGTCTTTGGCCTGGGGCAGCTCGAAGCCTTCGACGAAGCGCTTGTAGGTCTCTTCAGAGTCACCATGAACGTGGGCGAAGATGTCAGTGGCCACTCGCCCAGGACAGATCTCGGTGACCCGCACCCGCTTGCCGAAGGCGTCGATGCGTAGTTGCCGCGAGAGCATGCTCACCGCCGCTTTCGTTGCGTGGTAAGTGGAGTTGCCGCCGAAGTTGTACGCGGCAGCAATCGAACTGATGTTGATGATGTGGCCGCAGTCGCGTTCAACCATCCCCGGCAGCGCCAGGCGCGCCAGGTGCAGGACCGCGCGCAGGTTGACGTCAATCAGCAAGTCGATGCCTTCGGCGTCTGCCTTGAGAATCGAACCCGGCTTATCGACCCCGGCGTTGTTCACCAGGATGTCGAACTGCTGGGTTTCGAACAGACGAGTCAGCCCGGCGAGGTCAGTGACATCGATGGCGTGTGCGATACAGCCGGTCTTGGCCGCCAGCTCTTGCAGCTTGTCGGCGCTGCGGGCCAATGCATGCACTTGCACGCCTTCCTGACACAAGCGTTCGACGACGGCGGCGCCAATCCCGGAAGAAGCGCCGGTCACCAGCGCGGTTTTGTAATCTGAAAATGGCATGACGTTGTCCTCGTATTACGTGTGCGGATCACTCGGTGATCGCGATGACTTCGACTCTATCCAGCCCTGAAGCCGTGGACCAAGACGGAATGACTGTGTGGCAATAAGCCCTGCTTATGACCGTGCAACCGTTACGCCAACAGCTGCGAAATCGGCGTGATAGAACCACCTGCCAGCTCGATTTCTCGACGGATGGTGCGGGCCAGTTCCACCGCTCCAGGCGTATCGCCATGCAACAGGATCGAATGCGCCGGCACCGCGATGTGCTTGCCATTCAGGCTGGTCACGCTGCCCTCCTCCAGCAACTGGCGAACCCGTTGCAACACGGCCGCCGGCTCCTTGATCACCGAGCCCGGCACCTTGCGCGGCACCAGCAGGCAGTCATCGTCATAGGCGCGATCGGCCAGAAACGTCGTGGCGACCCGCAGCCCACATTTGTCAGCAGCGTTCTCGATGGCACGACTGCTCGATGAGCTGATGATCAGTGTCGGATCGAACGCTGCCACCGCGCGCACCAAAGGCTCTGCCAACGCCGCATCGGCGGCGACCATATTGCCCAGCGCGCCGTGAAAGCTCATGTGCGTCATGCGGTGGCCATTGACCGCCGCCATCCCGGCCAGCGCGCCGAGCTGATAAATCACGTAGGTCGCCAGTTCCTTGAGCTCGATGTTCATCTGCCGCCGGCCAAACCCCATCAAGTCGGGAAAACCCACATGGGCGCCCAGATCGATGCCGCCGGCCTTGGCCAGGCGCACGGTGTTGTCCATGATCAGCGGATCACCGGCATGGAAACCGCACGCCACGTTGGCCGATGAGATCAGGCTCATCAACGCTTCATCCTCACCCATGCGCCACGGGCCGAAGCCCTCGCCCAGATCAGCATTCAAATCAATCTTCATCACGTCTCCTCTCATCCGTCTTCAACACCCGTAGCAGCTGTCGAGCCTGCGAGGCTGCGTTCGGCCGCGCAGCGGTCGTTAAACCTGTCACCGCGTTATTTCAGGTAAACCCTATTCGCCGGACTACGACCGCTGCGCGGCCGAACGCAGCCTCGCAGGCTCGGCAGCTGCTACGTGGGGGTTGGGCTTCAGGCCGTCAGGCGCATGAACGCCTCGCCATAGCCGACGGTCGTGCCGCACACCGTCAACACCGCCGCCAGCCGTCCTGCCTTCTGGCTGCGCACCGGCAGCAGCAAATCACCGACTTGCAGCAACGCCACCAGTTGCCCTTGCTCCACTCGACTGCCAACTGACACCAGCACCTCGTTCTGTTGCGGATGCGTCAGCAGCAACTGGCCGAGGCCGGGGGTCTTCAACAGCCATTCATCTGTAACCTTTGGCGCGATGGGTGTGGCGATTTGAAGGGGTGCCGCGACCTCGTCAACACCTCGCTTGAGCAGCAAATGCAGCCCCGGACGGCGGATTTCCGCGCCAGCCAGGTGGGTCTCCTTGAGCCACACCGCCAACTGGCGGATTTCCTGATTTGTCATGTCTTAATGTCCTTAACGCGAGGCCAGCCCGTGAAGATCGACCAAGCGGCTGACCTCCGCGAGATAGCGCGAATTGTCTTCCAGGGCCGCAACGGCTTCGGCATAGCTGCACTCGATAAACCGCACCTTGCTGCCAATCGGCGCCTGACCCAGGCGCCACAGATCGGCCTCGATCACCGTGCCGAATTTCGGGTAACCGCCGCTCGGTTGTGCGTCGCGCATCTGGATGATCGGCTGGCCACCGTGGGGCACTTGAATCACGCCGGGGACGATGCCGTGGGAGCGGACTTCCATTGGCGTTTTGGGCAAGATCGGCGCGCCTTCGAGCCGATAACCGTAACGGTTGCTCTGGGTCGTGACCTTCCACTCTCCAGACCAGAATGCCGCCCGGGATTCCTCCAGAAAGCACTCGTATTGCGCCGCAGGCAGCACACGCATGGCCGGCAATCCATCGAGTTGCAACGCCAACGCCTGATTCGGGGATACCACGCCGAAATCCGTAGGCAGCGCACTCACGCCTGGACGCAGCGCCGAAATCCGGTCGCCCTGCTGCAAGGCTCGCCCCTGCAAGCCACCGAACTCACCGCGCAATTGAGTGCTGCGCGAGCCCAGCACCTGCGGTACGTCGATACCGCCGGCCAGACACAGGTAAGCGCGGCTGCCTGACGTCGGAAAGCCAAGGCTAAGCACCTGGCCTTCCCGCGCCTGCATCACCCAGGACGGTGGCAATGGCTGACCGTCGAGGGATGCCTCGCAAGCCGCGCCGGTCACCGCAAAAGCGCAGTCTTGGACAAACCGTACGTCGAACGGGAACAGCGGGATTTCGATGGCCGCCGCGTCCTCGGGATTACCCAACAGCAGATTGCCCAACGCCAGCGCCAAATGGTCCATCGCGCCGGAGGTTCCGACGCCGTAACCGAGGCTGCCAAAGCGGCCGAAGTCCTGTACCGTGGCCAGGGCCGTGGCGGATAAAATCTCGATCATCGAATGATCCTCTCGATGCGCAAGCGCAACATATCGCCCGGACGCAGCATGGCCGGCGGGTTTTGGGTCGGGTCAAAAAACGACATTTCGGTACGGCCAATGGTGTTCCAGCCGCTGGGGCCGGCCGAGGCGGAAACACCGGTCTGCACCCCGCCAATCGACACCGAGCCGGCGGCGATGCTGATCACCGGCACCTGGCGCCGTGGCGTGGCCAGGCGCGAATCCATGCCGCCGAGGTAGCAATAGCCGGGGTGGCTGCCCAAGGCGTATACCGGGTACAACGGCTCGCAATGCAGGTTGGCAATGGTTTCGATGTCGAGCCCGGTGTGCGCGACCACGTCGTTCATGTGTGGGCCGAACTCGCCGCCGTAGACCACCGGCAATTCAACGATGCGCCCTTCGAGTGGCAGCGGCTGACTGGTTTCCCAGGCCTCGATCAATCGCTCGCACAACCCGTTGAGGTCTCGCGGCGGTTTGATGAAAGTCAGCATCAAGTTGTTCATGCCGGGAACCGCTTCGTGGATCTCGGCCCATTCCCCTGCCTGCAACGCCAGGCTCCAGATACGTTGTTGCGGCGCCAGATCGAGTTCACCCGGCGCTTCGAACAACAAGGCCGTGGACCCCAGCAGACTGATGTGCGGACGCGGCGATTCAGATGCAGTACTCATGTCGGACTCCGTTGCTGCAACCAGCGCTCCAGGTGATGAATGTCTACGCCGCCAGCGCAGAACGCCGGGTCGTCGAGAATGTCCCGGTGCAAGGGGATATTGGTCGAGATGCCTTCCACGACCAGTTCGCTGAGGGCCAGGCGCATACGGGCCATGGCCTCATCGCGCGTCGCGCCATGGGTGATGACCTTGGCCACCATCGAGTCGTAGTACGGCGGAACCCGGTAACCGGTGGTGACGTGGGAGTCGACCCGCACACCAAAACCACCGGGGACTTCCCAGCGCTGGATCAGCCCTGGCGTCGGCATAAAGGTGATCGGGTCTTCGGCATTGATCCGGCACTCCAGGGAATGACCGTTGAGTTGCACGTCTTGCTGACGCAGCTCCAGTACTTCGCCGCGGGCCATGCGCAATTGCTGCTGGACGATGTCGATGCCGGTGGTCATCTCCGTCACCGGGTGTTCGACTTGCAGCCGGGTGTTCATCTCGATGAAGAAGAACTCTCCATCCTCATACAGAAATTCGAAGGTGCCGACTCCGCGATAGCCGATCTGCCGGCAGGCCGCTGCACAGCGTTCACCGACCTTGGCAATCAACTCAGGATCGATGCCTGGCGCCGGCGCTTCTTCCAGGACTTTCTGGTGCCGGCGTTGCAACGAGCAATCGCGGCAACCGAGCCAGATCGCGTGACCATGCGCATCGCACAACACCTGGATTTCCACGTGCCGGGGATGGCCGAGAAACTTCTCGATGTAGAGTTCTGGATTACCGAAAGCCAGCCGTGCCTCTTCGCGGGTCAGGGCGATGGCGTCGAGCAACTCGCCCTGTTCTTTCACCACGCGCATGCCACGTCCACCGCCACCGCCGGCAGCCTTGACGATCACCGGGTAACCGATTTCACGGGCAATCGCCTGAATGCTGGCATCGTCGGTGGGCATCACCGAATCCGGCCCCGGCACGCACGGTACGCCGGCTTCACGCATCGCCCGTTTCGCCGCGACCTTGTCGCCCATGGTGCGAATGCACGCGGCGCTCGGCCCGATAAAGGTCAGCCCGGCGGCCTCGATGCGCTCGGCGAACCCGGCGTTCTCCGACAGAAAACCGTAACCCGGATGAATCGCCTGGGCGCCGCTGACCTTGGCCGCAAACAGCAGCGCTGCCTGGTTCAGATAACTCTGGCTGGGTGACGCCGGCCCGATGCACAGGGCCTGATCGGCGTTTTGCACATACTGCGCGTGACGATCCGCCTCGGAGTGCACGACCACGGTTTGTATCCCCAGGCCATGGCAGGCACGCTGAATGCGCAGGGCGATTTCGCCACGGTTGGCGATCAGCACTTTGTCGAACATTGAATTCACCTGAAAACGTAAGAGCGTGGGATCAACCGAGTCGGAACAACGACTGACCGGCTTCGACTTCGACGCCACTCTGGGCAAGGATCGCGCTGATTCGGCCGGCGGTTTTGGCCTTGACCGGGTGGAACATTTTCATCGCTTCGAGGACCGCCAGGGTTTGTCCCGCTTCAACTTGATCGCCGACAACCACAAAGGGTGGCTCCCCGGCGGCCGGCGTCAGATGCAACACGCCGTAAAGGCTGGCCTTGATCTCCGTGGCCGTCACCGACGGGGTCGCCACCTTCGCTGATTGCTCGGTGGGTAACGGCAATGGATCGGCCTGCGCCTCGGTTGCCACGACTGTTCCGGCCTGCTTGAAAAGGCGAATCGTACTGTCGCCTTCGGTCAGACTCAGTTCGAGCAGATCGGATTCGGCGAGCAAATCGATCAACCCCTTGATGCGTTCTGAATCCATGCGTGGGCCCCTGCCTGTCGAGCTGTCTTGAGTGGATGGGGTCAATGTAGCGAGCCCGTCCGAAGACGACCAAGACGCTTTGGCTTTGGGGTAATAAGCCGTCCTTATGACTGCTCAGACCAGGCTGCCGCGCATCTCCGCCACCAGTTCCAGCAGGATCGCCTTGACCGCCTGGGCCGGCACGGACAGCGGCAGGTGACCGGACAGACACAGCGCCAGCGGCGCTTCGACTTCGGGCTCGACAATCCGGCACATGTGCATCGAGGTAGCCGCCACCATCACCCGCGCCGATGATTCGGGCAGGATCGTCGAGCCGAAGTGCTCGGCAACGGCGGCGGTCAGGGTGATCGACGATTCGATTTCCGCCACCACCCGCGCGCTCATGCCGATGCGCTGGAAGGCTTCATCCACCAACCGCCGCATGACGTTGTAAGGGCGCGGCAGGAGCATGTCCATGTCTGCGAGTTCGGCCAGGGGAATCTCGTCGAGCGCGCTGACCGCCGGATCAGCGCTCACCAGATAAAGGTGTTCGCGCAGCAGCGAAATGAAGCTCAGGCCATGCACTTCCCGCCCGCCGTAAAGCACCGCCATGTCCATCCGGCCGTTCATGATCAGCTCGCTCAAGGTGGTGCCGAAGTTTTCATTGAGGTACAGCAAAATCCCCGGATGGCGCTCGCGCACCCGGCGCAACAGCGGCAGGGAAAGTGTCGATGCGGCAGTGCCCGGCGCCAAACCCACCGACACCTGCCCAGACAACGCATGTCCCGTGGCATTGATGTCGCTCTGGGCCTGCTCACACTGACGCAGAATGATTTGCGCATGGCCGTAGAGCACCTTCCCCGCCTCGGTCGGAGTGACACCGCGTTTGGTCCGAATCAGCAATTGCTGCTGCAGTTCCGCTTCCAGCGTGGCCAGTTGCTGACTCAATGCCGGTTGCGCGACATGCAGCACATCGGCGGCCTGGGTCATGCTGCCGATATCGACGAGTTTCACGAAATACTTCAAACGGCGCAGGTTCACGGTGGCGATGCTCTTGCTCGAAAAAGGGAGACAACCCACAGGCTTTAGCAAGAGCCAGGCCAGCCGATCCCGGAACCCGTAGGAGCGAGGCTTGCCCGCGAAGAACGATGACGCGTGATACCTGAAAAACCGCGCTGCACTCTTCGCGGGCAAGCCTTGCTCCTACAGGTTTAGCGTCTCAACCATAAGGCTTTGCTATGGCTGGAATGTGGCGACGTCAGTCGACCCCCGTCTCGGGCATACAGGCTTGATCGCACCAACCTGGTGCAAGCACTGTTCAGTTCCAGCCATAAGCGATTCCTATCCGACCAGAACGATCTCGTCTTATGGCTGCCCGGTTAGCGGCTCGTACTGTAGGACCTCGTCAACGTCATAACGAGGAACGACACGTGACCGCCTCCCGCATCGCCGCCCGTGTGCAACGCATCAAGCCGTCTCCCAGCAGCGCCGCTTCCGACCGTGCGAACGAACTTCGCCGGCAGGGCAAATCCATCATCAATCTGGTGGTCGGTGAGCCGGACTTCGATACCCCGGTGCATATTCGGCAAGCGGCCAGCGCAGCCATCGAACGGGGCGAAACCCGCTACACGCAAAATGCCGGCACCCCGCAATTACGTCAGGCGATTGTCGACAAGCTGGCACGGGAAAACGGCCTGACTTACAGCGCGAATCAGATTCTGGTCACCAGTGGCGCGAAGAGTGCGATTTTCAATGCCTTCGCCGCCACCCTCGGCGCGGGCGATGAAGTACTGATTCCGGCGCCATATTGGGTGTCGTACCCGGACATGGTGCTGGCCTGCGAAGGTGAACCGGTGACCCTCGCCTGCCCGGAAGAAAACGCCTTCAAGCTGACTCCGGAGCAACTGCGCGACGCGATCACCGAACGCACTCGCTGGCTGCTGCTCAACTCGCCAAGCAACCCGACCGGCGCCAGCTACAGCGCCGCCGAACTGCGCGCCCTGGCCGATGTGCTGCTCGACCATCCGCACGTATTGCTGATGACCGACGACATCTACGAACACATTCGCTACGAAGGCCTGGAGAACCCGCACATCCTCGCTATCGAACCGGCACTGACCGAGCGCACGCTGGTGGTCAACGGCGTGTCCAAGACTTACGCCATGACCGGCTGGCGAATCGGCTATGCCGCCGGCCCGGCCGACCTGATCGGCGCCATGGCGACCCTGCAATCGCAATCAACCAGCAACGCTTGCTCGGTCAGCCAGGCGGCAGCGGTCGAGGCGCTCAACGGCGACCAGACTTTCGTCAAGCAAAGCGTGGCGGTGTATCAGCAACGCCGTGATCGTTGCCTGGACCTGCTCAACGCCATTGATGGCTTGAGTTGCCGCAAACCCAATGGCGCCTTCTATCTCTACGTGAACTGCTCGGGTTTGCTGGGCAAATCGACGGCTCAAGGCAAACGCCTGGACACCGATTACGACGTGGTGATGTACCTGCTGGAAAGTCAGGGAGTGGCCGTGGTGGCCGGGACCGCGTATGGACTCGCGCCGTTCTTCCGGATGTCGATCGCCACCGACATCAAGACCCTCGACGAAGGCTGCGCACGGATTGCCGCTGCCGTTGCGGCGTTGAGCTGAGGAGCCGGCGATGAGCGTGGCAACCCACCCGCCCCTGAGCTTTCGGCAAGCGTTGCTGGCGATGCTCGGCATCTCGCTGGTGCTGATGCTTTCGGCGCTCGACCAGACGGTAATCGGCAACGCCTTGCCGAGCATCGTCGCCGAGCTCAAGGGGTTTGAGCTTTACGCGTGGGTAGCCACGGGGTACATGCTGGCGTCCATCGTCACCATCCCGATTTTCGGCCGACTGGGCGATTACTACGGACGCAAACCCTTCCTCATCGCCGCTACCGTGATCTTCACCTTGGCATCGCTGGTCTGCGCCGTGGCCAGTGACATGCTGTGGCTGGTGATCGGTCGCGCCTTGCAGGGCGTTGGCGGCGGCATGCTGATCGGCACCGCGTTCGCCTGCATTCCGGAACTGTTTCCCGACACCCGCCAACGCCTGCGCTGGCAGATGTTGCTCAGTGCCTTGTTCAGTGTGGTCAACGCTATCGGGCCGGGGCTGGGCGGCTACCTGACCGGGGCCTACGGTTGGCGTTCGGTGTTCTATATCAATCTGCCGCTGGGTTGCCTGGCGCTGTTTTTTGCCTGGCGCTATCTGCCTTATTACCGCCCGCAGCAGCGCGCAAAAATCAGCCTCGACTGGCCCGGCGCGTTGCTGATCGCCCTGGCGTTGGGCAGCCTGCAATTGTTCGTCGAATGGTTGGGCCATTCCAGCCTGATCCTGAGCGCGGCACTGGGACTGAGCTGCATCGCGGCAACCCTCGCCCTATGGCACTGGGAACGACGCTGCCAACACGCGCTGCTGCCGGCGGCGTTACTCGGATTGCCAAGCATGCGCCTGTTGTTCCTGCTGTCGATGGCAGCCGGGGCGATCATGTTTTCGCTGTTGTTCTATCTGCCGCTGTTACTGCAAGGCAGCTACGGCTACTCGCCGCAGGATGCCGGCCTGTTGATTACGCCACTGGCGTTGAGCATCACCCTCGGCGCCATCGTCAACAGTCGCATCGTCACCCGCTTGCGCAATCCAAACCTGTTGCCGCTGGGTGGTTTTGTCGCGCTGCTGCTGGCTTGCCTCGGACTGGCCTTCGCCGGACGCGGTGCTTCGTTCAATGCGCTACTCGGCTTGATCTTGCTGGCGGGCCTTGGCCTGGGTTTCATCCTGCTGAACCTGACGGTCTTCACCCAGACCCTCGCCGAACGCCAGTTCCTCGGCATCGCCACCGCGCTGACCCAATCGCTGCGCCTGGTCGGTGGTTTGCTGGGGACGGCGGGAATGGGGGTGTTGGTCAACCTGCTGTACAGCGCCAACCTGCAACGACTGTTCATTGCCCAAGGGCACCTCGACGAATTGATTTTGTACGCCGATCCGCAGGTCCTGTTGCGCCCCGACACCGCCCTGCTCGAACACCCGCAATGGCTGAACCTGGCCCGTGATGCACTGGCCCAGTCAGTGGGCGTCGGCCTGCTGCTGTGTGCCGGCCTCGGCGTATTGGCGTTGTTCATCCTGTACCGCTTGCCGCCCGTGAAACTGAACGTTTCACCGGCCACCGTCGCTCCTGAAAAACAATAAAAACGTCTACTGCCGCTTTTGACTGCCTCTCACAACATTCGACAACTCATGGGGATGACTCCGATGGAGCTTTTCAATCGCGCACCTAAAGTAGTGGCCGGCATTTGCGGCCTGATTATCGCTCAACAGGGTTACGCCGCCGGCCTGGTGGAAGACAGCAAGCTCAGCGTGCTGGCGCGTAACTTTTTCAGCAATGCCGATAACCGCAGCGGCGCGGCCGACCCCAATTACACACAGGAATGGGGCCAGGGTTTCATCGCCAACTTTCAGTCGGGCTTTACTCAGGGCACCGTCGGTTTCGGTGTGGATGCGATTGGCATGTTCGGGGTGCGGCTGGACTCTGGCAAAGGTCGGCACTACAACCCGCAAAGTACGGCCTTCAACGGCAACGTCTTCCCGACTGACAGCGACGGCCGTGCCGTGGATGAGTTCGGCAGCCTGGGCCTGACGGCCAAGGCGAAGTTCTCCAACACCGAACTGAAATACGGCACGCTGGTGCCGATGCTGCCGGTGGTGATGTCCACCGACCGCATGCTGCAACAAACCTTCAATGGCGGGCAGATTCAGTCCAAGGACCTGGAAAACTTCACCTTCACCCTAGGCCAGCTGGAGCACGTCAAAGGTCGCGGTTCGAGCAACCAGATGGGCATGTCGATTCCCGGTGCAAACAACGCGCAGACGGGTGAGTTCGTCAACAAGTTCTATTACGGCGGCGTGGACTACAAAGCAACCAAAGACCTGACGTTGCAGTACTACTACGGCAACCTGCAGGACTTTTACAAACAGAACTTCCTGGGTCTGAAATACGATTGGCAAGTTGGCCCCGGCACCCTGCGTACCGATCTGCGTCACTTCGACAACCGTTCCGATGGCGCCAACGGGCATGATCCGGACTTCTACACCTTCGGCTACTACGGCAATGGCGTTACCAAGGGCAAAGTCGACAGTCGCCTGGACAGCGCACAATTCACCTACCTGGTGAACGGCCACACTTTTGCCGCCGGCCTGCAGCAAGTCAGCGGCGACAGTGACGCGGTCTGGCTGAACCAGGGTGACGGTTCCACCGCTTACTTCATGACGGAATCGATGATTGGCAAGTTCCAGCGCGCCGGGGAAACCACTTGGCAGGTTCGCTATGGCTATGATTTCGCCAGGGTCGGGGTTCCGGGCCTGAGCTTCCTGGGCATGTACGAAAGCGGCTCGAACATTCGCACCCCGACAGGCGACAAGAGCGAGTGGGAACGTAACCTGACGGTGAGCTATGTCATTCAGCAAGGACCGCTGAAGGACCTGAGCATCGCCCTGCGTCATGCCTCGTTGCGTACAGAAGTGTCCACACAACGGGACAGCGATGAGCATCGGGTGATCATCAGCTATCCGCTCAACATCCTGTAAACGCGCGGCGCACTGGATGATGCGCATCGTCGTCCAGTGTGTTGTCCGATTCCATGAACGCCGTCGCAACGGGATAATCCCCGTTGCTTCAACCCCCCTCTTCACAACCACCTCAACCTTGGTTGCGCAGCACTAAAGCATCGGCGAAGTGCTCACCACCCGCAGCGCCAGACCTTCGAACGCATCCAGCGTGATGGTGAACTCGCCCTCAGGCGTGAGATCACCTTCGACCCGTTCATTGATGATGTCGACCACCGGCCCCGGCGCGATATTGGGCAGGTGCAGGGTCTCAGTGATCGGCGTCGAGCCGAAGTTCAGCGCGGTGATTTGCGTGCCTTTGCCGGCCGGCAATTCGTGGACCATGATCAGCAGCCCTGGATGTTCGACGTCCGGGATCAGGATCTGGCGACTGGCGGCGATGTCGTAGGCGCGACGTGCGGCGAGGATTTTGCGCAGTTGCGAGACGAACGAATCCGGGTCTTTCAACTGGCTCGGCAAGCTGCCGTATAGCGTCTTCGGTCGCGGCATTTGCCCGGCCGACAACGGCGCATCCGGGTTGAGGTCCACCAGGTCATAGGCACCGCGATGAATCCAACGGGTGTCACCGTCGCCCATCAGATGTTCAACCTGTTCCGCCGGCAACGGCAGCGCACCGACCAAATCCCAACCCGACAGCGCGAACACGCCCGGCTGCATGGCGTTGTACATCACCAACAGTAAATGCACCTGGCGAATCTGCTGGATATCGGCGGTGGTAATCGCATCAAGGTCACGAATCCCCAGCGCGGCAGTGATGATGCTCGCGGTGGTGCAGGACACGCCGTTGGTGACGAATTTCAGGTTGTACGGCGCGTGCTCGCCGGCGAGGCGTTCGTACATCTGCTCGCGGATGTGCTCACGCAGGATGCTGCCGGGAAAGGTCTGGCCTTGGAAGAGGTAGGTGTCGTGGGCGTGCAACGTCCAGAAGTGCACCAGTTCCAGGGTCAGTTCGTCGTGATTCTGCAACGCATGGATCAGCGAGCCCGGATCGATGCCCTGGGTGTGCATCTGTCGCAGCATCAGGCGCAGGAATTCGGTATCGCCCATCAACAGCGCATGCTGGTAAGCCGGACGCGTGATGAAGTCGTACGAGAGATCGGCACCGCCATGCGACATCGCAGCGATGTCGTCGACGGTCAGGTTGAGTTCCTGGAAACTGAAACCACCGGCCTTGCGGATCGCCCCGGCGAGCAACTGATTGCCGGTGATCGACAACGGATGGCTTTCAGACCAGGCAGTGCCGTCGAGCTTGCGCTCCACGCCGAGGAAACCGTTGGCGTCCAGGCGCAGAATCTTCGCGCCCATGACATCGATGGCATGCAACGCATCGCCGATGATCATTTGCTGCGCGGCGAAGGTCGGGTCCAGCCAGTTCAGCGAGGGCTGCCCTTCCTTGAAGTAATGCAGGTAGACCCAGCGCCGTGGCTTGCCGTCGACGCCGATCACGACATCGGTGGCGCTCCAGTCGGTTTCCTTGACCCCCGGCTCGAAGAAGATCACACGCTGCAATTGCCCGACGATGTAATGCTTGTCCCTCAGCACATCGACCTGCGCCGGGCTGAGGTTCTGGGCATCGCGGCCTTCGGCGATGTCCGGCAGCAGCGACCAGTCTTCTTCACGGATCTCGACCATGTGGTACAGGCCCGGATAATCCTCATACGCCATCTCGGCCAGGCGGAAATCCGCGCCTTTGCCGGTGTGCGAAGGGATCACGTCATCGATGATCACCGCGTTATGCGCAGCGGCCATGCGGGTCAGCGCCTGAAGCTGGGCCTCGGTGCCCAGTTGCGGGTCGATCTCGAAACTGATGCGGTCGAAATTGCCATCAATCGTCGGCGTGTGTTCAGTCCCCGTCAGGCCACCGGACATCTTCAGCGGCCCGTTGTGGATGCCCTGGATACCGATTCTCGACAGTGCATGCCACAGGGTTTCATCCCCCAACGCCTCCAGCACCGTGCCATTTTCACGGGTCACGATGGAGGCCGGGTACGCGGTGAACCACACCGACGCCAGGGCCGAAGCATCCCGGGGCCGCGTATGCGCATACGGTTGTTGCCACAGCCGGCCTTGCCCGGAATACAACTTGGCCCGTTGTTTTGCCGCATGCAGCATGGATTGCTCGACCAGCCAGGTCACTTGGTTCTTTTCAGCAGCCGTCATAAAACAATTACCTATTGTCGGAGTAAAACCGCAATTGGCCAGTGCCTACGTACAGCAAAGGCTTCGCTCGTCTTTATATGAGGGCCTGGCGTGGCATTCGTTGCGTCGGAGTGGCAGGAAGCTGGAGATAGGCGGCTGGTTCGTAGCCCCGCATCACGCGCGCTGCCTCTGAAGGTCACGTATTGGACGGCGATTGCGGCGTATCCGGATTGAGCTGCTGGCGTCTGAATTGCCCTGGAGGCTGGCCGTGGATCTGCCGAAAGCGTCGCGAGAAATACGCCTCGTCGGCGAAACCGCACAACCTCGCCACCTCCCCCACCGGCCGGGTTCCATTGAGCAAATAATTGCGCGCAGCGTGCATCCGGCGTTCGAGCACCAGCTCGGTGAAGGTCTTGCCGATTTCCTTGCGCAGCCAGTGCGTCAGGTACGTCGGTGACAGGTAGGTCGCCGCAGCCACCTTGATCAGGTTGAGGTCAGGGTCGGCGATGTTCTTGCGCAAGTATTCCGACATCCTGCTCAACGCATCGCGTCGGCTGACCTCGGCGGCATTCTCTTCGGCCAGGCGTTTCAGCGGCTCGGCATACAGGGCGCAGACGCTTCCCACCAATTGCAGCAGCAGGCCCTTGAGCATCTCGCGAGTGCCGAACTGGCGGTTTTCGTCCAGCACGCGCATCTGTTCGATCAGGCCACAGACTTTGTTGAAATCCTCATCGCCGAGGATGAAGTCCAGATGTTCCTGGAAGCGGAACGGCGACAACTCCGGGGCCAGCAGAATCGAGACTTCCTCAAGATCCATCGGGTCGCACTGCAAGTGCGGCAGCAGAAAGGTCTGGGAAAAATTGATCACCATGAAATTGCTGTCGGCCGGGTGCGGAATCACGTGCACGCGATGCGGCAGGATAAACGCCAGCGTGTTGCGCGGAAACGGACGTTCGACGTTGCCAATGTGCTGCACGGTGTCGCCACCGAGGTTGACCTGAATCTGGAAATACTCGTGGCGATGCGGACTGGTTTCGGCGCGCCGGCCCTTTTTATCGCGGATGTAGAAATCCGTCAGTTCGCTGCGCTGCTGCATGACATAGGTGGGGACTCGACTCGGTGACGACATTTCCTGAGGATCCTCGACAGGTGCATGGGCAGGTTGTCGTCGCGCCGAGATGCTGGCGGCGACGTGGGTGATTGTGACGGTGCACATCGGCAGATTTCAACCTGTCATAGGATGACCATGGCTTTCAACGAATTAATTGAGCCCGTGTGCTCTCTATCGCCTGTCCAAAAAGCAAAGTGCGATCACAATTATTTTATCTATATATAACAGCTAGTTATCGACAATTTAAGCAACAAACCTGGAAATGAGCGGACCGCCGTTTTCTTGGACACCCTCAATAATCCCTATTTTCAGAGGAAAAAACGTTCTAACACCTCCGTTGATTTTGAAATGTTGTACGACCACTGTGGCAGCCAATGCAGCCCGATCTTCCAAAAACAATCAAAAGGTGCGCACTCATGAACCGACTTTTTTTCCCCGCGACTCCTCCCCCGACCAGCCCTGTCCGAAGGCGTACCTGAGCGCCTGACAGCAGCTGTCCGCGCCTCCCATTCAAGCAACGATTGCCCTGCCCCGGTACTGGGGGCTTCGGTTTCGGCTGCGCGCGAACATCTCGATTTTCTAACAATAAAAAGGTCCATCCATGTCGAACTCGCAAACCTCCCCGTCCACCGCGTCGTCGGTGAGTATCGGCGCCCGGGACGCCGTACAGACTCAGCGCCTGCCAACCCGTCGGCGCTGGTTCATGCTGTCGTTGCTGCTGATTGCGACCATCATCAACTACATCGACCGCGTGAACATCTCGATTGCCGCACCGTTCATGGCCAAGGACCTGGGCCTGGACAAGATTGAAATGGGCCTGATTTTTTCCGCGTTTGCCTGGACCTACGCCCTCGCTTTGGTACCCGCCGGGTTCATTGCCGATCGCTTTGGGTCGCGGTTCACTTACGGGGTGTCGCTGATCAGTTGGTCGACGGTCACCGTGTGCCAGGGCTTTGCCACGGGATTTGCCTCGCTGTTCGGGCTGCGCCTGGCCGTCGGCGCCATGGAAGCGCCGGCCTTCCCGGCCAATAGCCGTGCGGTGACGGTGTGGTTCCCGGCTCGCGAACGCGGTCTGGCCAGCAGCATTTACGTGTGCGGCCAATATCTGGGCACGGCGTTGTTTACCGGCGTGCTGTTATGGCTGGCGACGACCTATGACTGGCGTCATGTGTTCTACAGCACCGGGATACTCGGCATCGTATTCGGAGTGATCTGGCTGTGCGTGTACCGCGATCCGCTGAGCTGCAAAAAGGTCAGCAAGGAAGAGTTGAAGTACATCGAATCCGGCGGTGGCCTGGTCAAGAGCAGTCAGGAACGCACCCGGTTCAACTGGCGGCAAATCGCCGAGCTGTTCAGCTATCGGCAGATCTGGGCGATTTGCATCGGCAAGTTCGCCAGCACCTCGGCACTGTACTTCTTTCTCACCTGGTTCCCGACCTACCTGATCGAAGAACGCAAGCTGACCATGATCAAAGCCGGGATCTTCGCGGTGCTACCGTTCGTGGGTGCCACGGTGGGCATTTTGCTGGCGGGTATCGTCTCCGACCTGCTGATACGCCGGGGCTATTCCATGTCCTTTGCGCGCAAGTTGCCACTGGTGGTCGGCTCAATGCTGGGCATGTCGATTGTGCTGGTGAATTTCACCGATTCGAACGTGATCTGCATTGCCGTGTTGACCATCGCTTTCTTCGCCCAGGGCATCGCCTCATCGTCGTGGGCCGCAGTGTCGGAAGTCGCGCCCAAAGAGTTGATCGGCCTCACCGGCGGGGTCACCAGCCTGGCGGCCAATATCGGCGGGATTGTTACTCCGATCGTGATTGGCGGCATCGTCCACGCAACGGGCTCCTTTGCCTACGCATTCTGGTTCATTGGCGGCGTAGCGCTGATCGGAACCTTGTCCTATTCGCTGCTGCTTGGCCGCTTGTATCGCATCGAACTCAAGGTGCGCTAAGCCGGAAAAAAGCGTTTTTCTCCAACACGAGGCGGCATTCGTCCAACTTTGCAAAAGAATGCCGCCGTACGCTGACGTGACTAACCGGACGACTACAAAAATGACCATGACCGAATACGTGTTTACCCCGGATCTGCCCGTAACCCTGCCAGTTGCCGGCAGCCCGCAGCGCTTTCCCGTTGGCCGGGTATTTTGCGTCGGCCGCAACTACCCTTGGCCAGACACCCAGGGCCAGTCTCGCCAGCCACCGGTGTTCTTCATGAAACCGGCGAGCACAGTGGTGGATGCTTCCGGTGAAGTGACTTTCCCGCCGCTGACCGAAGAGTTTGCCCACGAAATCGAGTTGGTCGTGGCCATCGGCGAAGGCGGCGCCAACATTCCGGAGAGCCAGGCGCTGGCGTATGTCTGGGGCTACGCTGCCGGGCTGGACCTGACCCGGCGCGATGTGCAGCGCGCCGCCAAGAGCAACGGTATGCCGTGGGAAGGTGCCAAGGTGTTCGACGGCGCCGCGCCGATGACGGCCATCGTGCCGATCACTCGTGCCGGGCACCCTGACGGCGATTTGTGGCTGAGCGTCAACGGCGAAGAGCGCCAGCGCGACAGCCTCGACAGCCAGATCTGGTCAGTGAGTGAAATCATTAGCCGTATCTCGCAGTCGGTAGCCCTGCGGGCCGGCGACCTGATCATGACCGGCAGCCCGTCAGGCGTCGATGTGCTGCAACCAGGTGACATCATCAACGCCGGGATCGACGGCATCGGCCAACTGGAAATGCGTGTCGGCCAGCGGCCTTGAGCCCGGTACATGCCCTCATAAATCGAAAAGGAGATAACAACATGAACAGTCCTTTGAAAGTCGCCCTGGTCACCGGCGCCGGCAGTGGCATCGGCCGCGCCGTGGCCCTGGCCCTGATGGCCGACGGTTTCACCCTGGTCTTGGCCGGACGCCGACCAGAGCCGTTGCAGGCGGTGGTCGAACTGGCGCACAGCGAGGGGCACCAAGCGTTGGCGGTGCCCACGGATGTGCGCGACCCGGCCAGTGTCGATGCGCTGTTTGCAACCATCAGCGAGGTTTACGGACGCCTCGATGTGGTGTTCAACAACGCCGGGATCAACGCCCCTGCGGTGCCGCTGGATGAGCTGAGCTTCGAGCAGTGGCGCAACGTGATCGACACCAACCTCAACGGTGTTTTCCTCTGCGCCCGTGGTGCCTTCGGAATGATGCGCCGACAACAGCCACAAGGCGGACGCATCATCAATAACGGCTCGATCTCGGCGCATACCCCTCGCCCGTTCAGCAGCGCCTACACCGCCAGCAAACACGCGGTGTTGGGACTGACCAAATCCTTGGCCCTGGACGGCCGCGAATTCAACATCGCCTGCAGCCAGATCGACATCGGCAACGCCCTGACCGATCTGTCGGTGCGCATGACCAAAGGCGTGCGCCAGGCCAACGGCACCATCGCTGTCGAGCCGATGGTCGACGTCAAGCACGTGGCCGATGCCGTGCGCTACATGGCCGGCCTGCCGCTGGAAGCGAACGTCCTGAACATGACCGTCATGGCCAGTGCCATGCCGTTTGCCGGTCGCGGTTAAACCGGCTTTTTTATTCTGTCACGAGGTCCACATGAAGCCAGAAGTCTTGCAGCTCAGCCCGATCCTGATCCCTGAAATCAACGCGCGGCTCGATCAGCTGTTCACCGTCAGACGTTACTTCCAGCAGGCCGACAAGCAGGCTTATATCCAGGAGCACGGCGCAAACATTCGCGGGGTAATCACTGGCGGGCACACGGGGATCAGCCAGGCACTCATGGCGCAGCTGCCCAAACTGGAAGTGATCGCGGTCAACGGTGTCGGCACCGATGCGGTGGACCTGGCGTATGCCAGGGATCGCAGGATCCGCGTGACCGCCACCATCGGCGCACTGACCGAGGATGTCGCTGACCTGGCCATCGGCTTGTTGATCGCCGTGTGCCGTGGACTGTGCACGAGTGATCGCTATGTGCGTTCGGGCGAATGGCCCCAGAGTCCAACGCCGTTGGCTCCGCTGCCGCTGGCACGTCAGGTGTCCGGCATGCGCATCGGCATCGTCGGCATGGGCCGGGTCGGTCGTGCAGTGGCGACCCGGGCTGCCGCGTTTGGCTGCCCGATCAGTTACACCGATCTGCAACCGATGAGCGATGTGAGCCACACCTTTGTCGCCGATCTGAAGCAACTCGCCAGCCAAAGCGATGCGCTGATTCTCGCGGCCGCCGCCGATCAAGCTGAGGCGATCATCAATGCCGATGTGTTGCAGGCGCTGGGCAAGGACGGATACCTGATCAACGTCGCGCGGGGCAAACTGGTCAACGAGGCCGATCTGGTGGCGGCGCTCGCCGCTCATGAAATCGCGGGTGCGGCGCTGGATGTGTTTGTCGATGAGCCGAATGTACCCGAGGCGCTGTTCGCCAACGAAAACGTGGTGCTGCAACCGCATCGCGCCAGTGCGACGTTGCAGACCCGCACACGCATGGGAGAAATGGTGGTGGCGAGCCTGGTGGACAGTTTCGCCGGTAGAATACCGCAGGGTTCGGTGACTGACTGAGCCATCGCTGCCGAGGGGACATTGCATCCCCTCGGCGACTCGATGTCAGGTAAACAGATCGACACCCAACTGGAAGGCGACCCACAGCGCCAGGCCAGTGGCAAACAGCAGTGCCACGTTCTCAAACAGGTTGTTGCGATATTTCTTGTCCAGCAACGATTTCTGGTTGGACATGATCAGCAGGCCCAGGGAAATGACCGGCAGGCCAATGATGTTCAGCGCGCTGACACCAATGGTCAGGGTCACGAAATCCGGCATGCCTGGCAACGACCAGATCAACGGAGTCACAAGGATGAACAGCATGAACCATTTGTGCATCGGATCATGGTGAAACTCTTTGCCGTACTTCTCGCGACGCTCAGGAAGAACGTGCTGGAAGGCATCGGTAATCAGCATCGGGAACGCGGTGGTCTTGCCTGAAATACTGGCAAACAGCGTGGCGAATACGCCGATGAAGAATACGTACCAACCGATCGGGCCGAAGAAAATTTCCAGCGCCTTGCCCAGGTCGGCCAGGGTCTTCACCTCGATGCCGTTGGGCCGCAGGATTTCCGCGCCGACGATCCAGATGGCCAGGTTGATGACGATCCCGACGAACACGGCGAACAGCAAATCGTTGCGTTGCACGCGCTTGTGTTGCGGCCCTGTCCAGCCCTTTTGGCGCATGACGTAAGGATGGACGAAGTTGGCAATCGAACCGGCCACCGCGCCGATCACCGAGACCGCCACCAGCAACGCGCCATGCACGCCTTCATCCGGCGGAATACTGAAACCGATGGTGCCTTTGACGATGCCGACGACATCGGGGCCGGACATCACGGCCAGGGCAATGAACGCCAAGGTCATGATCGCCAGCAACACCTTCATCACGCCTTCGATCATCGAATAAATATTACGCCCCACCAGCATCCACACCGCGAGCACCACCGCCAGTGAACACAACAGTGGCTGGTCGATTTTCAACAGCATCGCCAGCGACTCACCTGCCCCTTTGATCATGTAGGCGTTCATCAAGTGCCCCATCAGCAGGGCGTAGACCAACATGAACCAGGCGAAAAACGGATTCAGCTGCGCATAGCCTTGCAGGATGGTCATGCCCTGGTTATTGCACAGCTGGAAGCGAGCGATGATGTTGACGATCAGGTATCTCAAGAGCAGAGAGACCGCCAGCACCCACATCATTGCGTAACCGTAATTGGCACCGGCCACGGATGAGGTGATCAGGTCACCTGCGCCCAGCCAGGACAGCACCGCGATAATGCCGGGGCCCAGCAGTTTGAGTACTCGTGAGAATCGGTTTTGTGCGGGTGCCGCAGCTTTGCCTTCGACCGAAGGAATGCTCGTCATAGAGGGTATCTCCGTTTATTTTTTTTGTGAGACCGAGCGCAGTCGAACACAGTAGATAAGACGTCGTACAACTATTATTGAGCCAGAGTATGTTGAAATGTTTCCGCTGTGTGGCCTTTACCTATTGGCTTTAGCCTGAATTTCCCGCTATCCAGGTAAAACAGGTATTGATGCCATTCAGGGACAGTCATAGGATGACCGATCACAATCATAAAAATAAGGAATCACTGTGGCCAAACCCCTTCTCATCGCCGCTGCCGTTGTGTGCGGTATCAGTCTGCAAGCCAATGCCGCCACCTTTGCCTACATCTCCAGCCCCGGAGACGGTCTGATTTCCCAGTATCGCCTTGACCAGAGCAACGGCGCGCTGAGCCTGATTGAACAGGTCAATGCCGGCGATCAGGTCAACCCGATGGCCATCACGCCTGACGGCAAAGTGTTGTTTGCGGCATTACGGGTCAAGCCGTTTCAGGTGCTGGGTTACCGCATAGATCCCAAGAGCGGACACCTGGCTCCGCTGTCCAAAGCACCCTTGGCAGAAAGCATGGCTTACCTGTCTACCGATAGAAAAGGACACTATTTGCTCGGCGCATCCTATGGGGCCGACACCGTCAGCGTGCAGTCCATCGACAAGGCCTATCAGCCTTCTGCCAGCATCCTGACCTACAAGACCGGCCCACATGCGCACTCACTGCGTACCGACCCGAGCAACCGGTTTGCGTACGCGGGCAATCTGGGCGCTGACAAAGTGCTGCAATATCGCCTCGACGCCAAAACCGGCGCGCTCACGCCGATCGGCAGCGGCTACATCAGTGTCCCGAGCAATACCGGGCCTCGGCACCTGGCCTTTTCCCCAAATGGGAAATACCTGTACGTGGTCGGTGAAATGAGCGGCACCGTCACGGCGTTTTCGATCGATAACAGCACCGGTGCATTGACTCAGATCAGCGTGGCCAATGGCATTCCCGAGCGTTTGAAACTGGCTCACGGCGAAGTGCGTGACGCGCGCAACAACGACCTGAAGGACGACCCCACGCCACGTATCTGGGCCGCCGACCTGCGGATCTCGCCGGATGGCAAGCTACTGTTGATGACCGAGCGCACCAGCAGCTCGGTGTCGGCATTCGCGGTTGATCCTTCCACCGGCCACTTGAGCTTTCTCGAGAACTATCCGGTTGAAGAGAAGCAGCCACGCAATATCGCGTTTTCACCCAACGGTCGCTGGTTGCTGGTGACGGGTGAGAAAAGCGAAAAAGTCGGCACGTATGCCGTCAGCGACAAGGGCGCCTTGAAACGTGTCGGCGAAGCGGCATCGGGCAAAGGCGCACTGTGGATTGAAGTGCTGCAAACGTCGGTGGAGTAACTTTCGGGAGCAAGAAGCACCGGACACGGAGGTCGGGGCGGCGTGATTCGAACACCCGCCCCTCGCCTTCCTCAACACCCTGTGCAGGCTCCCGAGTGAGACGCCACAAACAGCATCACATGACCAGCATGTTCAGGCCGGACGCCATTTTGCACCCGAAAATGATGCATCGACGTTCTTGCGCAATGCCTCAACCAAGAGCGTAAACGCGGGAGACTGCTGACGTCGGCTGGGGAAATAAAGGTGGTATCCCGAAAAAAACGGGCACCACTCATCAAGCACCTGAACAAGCTGACCGGATCGCAGTTGTTCCTGCGCAACGTCTTCAAATATGAATGCCAGGCCGAAACCCTCTACCGCCGCTTGTTGCACCATGCGCATGTTGTTGAACGTCAGCGGGCCATCAACCCGTACATTCAAGTCACGTCCCTGGTGATGGAACTCCCAGACGTAGAGCGCTCCCGAGGATGGCAGACGCACATTGATGCAGGCGTGACGGGTCAGGTCATGCGGCCTGGTGATCGCGGGACTGCGCGCCAGGTACGACGGCGATCCGACGACGATCATTCGCAGGTCAGGACCGATCCGTACGGCGATCATGTCCCGATCTATCTGCTCACCCAGTCGCACTCCGGCATCGAAACGATCAGTGACGATATCGGTCAATGCCGAATCGCTGGATATCTCGACCTTGATGTCCGGATATTCGAGTAACAGCCGTGAAACCGTGGGCCAGAGAATGCCTTCCGCTGCGTGCTTGCTCGCCGTGATGCGCACGCTGCCGGCCGGTTTCTGGCGCATCTCACTCAGCTCGCTCAGCTTGGCTTCAATGTTGCCAAATGCTGGTCGTACGGTTTCCAGCAACCGTTCTCCCGCCTCCGTCGTGGCCATGCTCCGGGTGGTGCGAGCGAGCAATCTGACGCCTAGGCGAGCTTCGAGCCGGCGAATGGTCTGGCTGACCGAAGACTGCGACGTAGAGAGTCGTGCGGCTGCGCGAGTGAAGTTCAGCTCCTGCGCCACGACAAGGAAAACCGCCAGATCGCCGAGCTCAGACCGATCCATTTATTATCTCAAAGTATAAGTTCATGCAGATCCTAGCATCTAATCATGTGGATGCTGGCGTTCTATATTGGTCAGCCATACGCCCCGCGACGGATGAGTCCGACGCCCTTGAAGGTGTGTTGTCGGGCATGGCGATCCAGGATCACACGCACTTTTCAGTAAACGCTCACAGGACAAATACATGTTGAGTTCCATGGCGCACGCTGACGAAAGCCCAGAGATTATTGATGTCCTGAACGCCTATCACACTGCCATGGTGGAGGCTCGTACGCCTGATCTTGATCGCTTGCTCGAACCGGGTTTCTCACTGGTGCACATCACCGGCTACGTTCAGCCCAAGCACGAATGGCTCGATCTCGTCTGGTCGGGAGACTTCAACTATCACCGAATCGAACTGGTGCAGAACTCGCTTGAAGTCAGCGTCAAGGAAACAGACTCCACAGTGCAAGGCCGCGGCATTTTCAACGCCAGCATTAACGGCATGACTGCCCCCTGGAGATTGAGATTCGTTTTAGAACTCAAGCAGCACGAAGGTGCATGGATGATCGCGAGTGCCCGCTACACCGCGTTCTAAAGAACTGCGTTTGAACAGTGGCTGAGATATTTAGAGATCTGCTGATCGATGGCGGTGTCATAGCGGCAATGCGCGCAGGGAACTTGCCCACTCCGGGCTGAAAATCATGGCCTGCGATTGCTTGCGAAAGCGATCAACCGGATGAATCAACTCAAGCCTGACCAAGGATCTGCTCATGAAAAATTATTCAAAAGTGATTGTCGTTATAGGCGCCGGCTCGATCGGACAAGCCATTGCCCGCAGAGTCAGTGCCGGTAAGCACGTCGTATTGGCAGACCTGAAGCAGGAGAATGCTGATGCCGCGGCCAAGGTCTTGCTCGACGCAGGATTCGAGGTCACTACGGCCATCGTAGATGTCTCTTCTCGCGAGTCGGTTCAGGCGTTGGTGCGGACCGCAACGGCAATTGGAGAGATCACCGGCGTCATCCACGCGGCGGGTGTTTCACCCTCTCAAGCGCCGGTTGCAACCATTTTGCGGGTTGATTTGTATGGAACGGCGGTCGTTCTTGAAGAGTTCGGCCATGTCATCGCCGAAGGCGGCTGCGCAATCGTGATCGCTTCACAATCCGGCCATCGCTTGCCCGCGTTGAGCGTCGAACAAAACAAGGCGCTGGCGACCACGCCAGCGGATGACCTGCTCGCGCTCCCGATGCTTCAAGCGGACCAAGTCACCGATCCTTTAAACGCTTACCAAATCTCCAAGCGTGGGAATTCGTTGCGAGTCACGGCAGAAGCTGTTCGCTGGGGCAAACGCGGTGCGCGAGTCAATACGATTAGCCCGGGCATCATCTTCACCCCATTGGCGCGGGACGAGTTGAGCGGCCCACGTGGCGAGGGCTACCGGCGCATGATCGACGTGAGCGCGGCAGGACGCGGTGGAACGCCCGATGAAGTGGGCGCCGTAGGAGCGCTGCTCATGGGACCGGAGGGCACCTTCATTACCGGCAGCGATTTCCTGATGGATGGTGGTGTCACGGCGGCTTACTGGTACGGCGATCTGGCACCCCGGTAAAGGGTGCGCCACGACCGGATTAATGAATACACCTCATCAACCCTTGCCGATTTACCCGTCTAGTCCCCACCCGATAGCTCGCTTACTGTTTGCGCAGCGCTATTGCACATGGCCGACATTCACTGACCGCAGCCTTGTCCGATCTTTGATCTGCAAATCACATGCAGATCGCGACAAGCAGGGAGATTGAAATGCAAAAACGCAAACTCGGAAACAGCTCACTTGAAGTATCCGCACTGGGCCTGGGCTGCATGGGGCTCAGCCATGGCTATGGCCCGGCGACCGACACGAAACAAGCCGTCGCCCTGATCCGCACGGCAGTTGAGCGAGGCATCACCTTCTTCGACACCGCCGAAGTGTACGGTCCTTACCTGAACGAAGAAGTGCTTGGCCAGGCGCTGGAGCCGGTTCGCGATCAGGTGGTCATTGCCACCAAGTTTGGCTTTACCTTCGGGGCCGATAACAAACAACAGATCCTCAACAGCCGCCCGGAGCACATCCGGGTTGCAGTCGAGGGCTCACTGCGCCGGCTGAAGACAGATTTCATCGATTTGCTCTACCAGCATCGGGTCGACCCGGACGTACCCATCGAGGATGTCGCGGGCGTGGTGAAGGCGCTTATCCAGGAAGGCAAGGTCAAGCACTTCGGTCTTTCGGAGGCGGGGGCGCAAACCATTCGACGTGCCCATGCTGTCCAGCCTGTTACCGCACTGCAAAGTGAGTACTCGCTCTGGTGGCGAGAGCCTGAACAGGAAATTCTTCCGACACTTGAAGAGTTGGGTATCAGCTTCGTGCCCTTCAGTCCGCTGGGTAAAGGTTTTCTCACTGGGACCGTGACGGCAGACGCCTCCTACGGCAGCGACGATTTTCGCAGCATCGTTCCCCGCTTCAGCCCCGAAGCCCTTCAGGCCAACCAGGCATTGGTGGTCCTGATCCGCAAGCTCGCGGCCCAAAAGGCCGCGACACCCGCCCAGATCGCGCTCGCCTGGCTGCTCGCCCAAGCGCCCTGGATTGTTCCAATTCCCGGAACCACCAAACTGCATCGCCTGGAAGAAAACATTGGCGGTGCGAGCATCACGCTCACCGAGCTCGATCTCAAGGCAATTGATTCGGCGCTGTCGCAGATCCGCATCCAGGGCGACCGCTACCCCGAGTCTCTCAAGGCTCGTGTCGGGCGTTGACGGTGAAATGCCGTGAATAACGGAATTGAACCGTACACGCCTTGATGTCTGAAATTGGAGTAGATCAATGAAAATTCGCAAGCTGGGCAACGGCCTGGAAGTGTCCGCTCTGGGCCTTGGTTGCATGAGCATGACTTCGGCCTACGGGCCGGCCGCTGACAAACACAGCATGATCAAGCTGATTCGCTCCGCGCATGATCAAGGGATCACCCTGTTCGACACCGCAGAGGCGTACGGCCCGTTCAGTAACGAAGACCTGTTGGGTGAGGCCCTGCAGCCGATTCGCGATCAGGTGGTGGTGGCCACCAAGTTCGGCTTCGACATTGACCTGATCACCGGCGAGCGAGGCGGCGGCACCAACAGCCGGCCGGAGCACATCAGGGCGGTGGCAGAGGCCGCGTTGAAGCGCCTTCGAACGGATCGCATCGATCTGTTCTACCAGCATCGTGTGGATCCCGAGGTGCCGATTGAAGATGTCGCCGGCACCGTCAAGGATCTGATCACCGAGGGCAAGGTGAAGCACTTCGGCTTGTCCGAGGCTGGCGTGCAAACCATTCGCCGTGCCCATGCGGTTCAGCCGGTGACAGCGGTACAGAGCGAATACTCGCTGTTCTGGCGTGGCCCGGAGCACGAACTCCTGGGCGTGCTGGAAGAGCTGGCTATCGGCTTCGTGCCGTTCAGCCCGCTCGGTGCCGGTTTTCTCACGGGCCAGATTGATGAGAACACCCGGTTCGATGCGTCCGACTTTAGAAATTTCGTCCCGCGCTTCTCCCCTGAGGCACGCAAGGCCAACCTCGCACTGGTCGACGTGGTGAAGGCCGTCGCACAACGCAAAGACGCTACGCCCGCGCAGGTCGCGTTGGCTTGGCTGTTGGCGCAAAAGCCCTGGATCGTCCCGATACCTGGCACGACAAAACCACACCGGTTGGAGGAGAACCTTGGGGCTATCGAGCTGGAGCTGACCGGCGAGGATCTACGCTTGATCAATGACCAGATGTCGCGGATTCAGGTGCAAGGTGAACGCCTGCCCGAGCCTGCGCTGAAGATGACCGGGCTCTGAAGCCTCCCCTATGGCTGCTCCACCCGGAGCAGCCTTGCTGTCGGCTCACCACCTTGCAGGAACGCTGCCTATGAATCCCTTGATTGCTCCGCTTGTTGCCTTGTCGCTCTTGGCCGGGGAAGCCTGTGCCCAGGCCTCTAACGAGATCCGGATTACCCGCGTTGGTGCTCAGCCCTCGATCAAGGGCGCAGTAGAAAACTTCACGGGCACGGTGCGTGTTGATGGCATGTTCAAGGGTGATCCCCCGGCTCGCATCGGCGGTGGCACGGTGACCTTCGAACCCGGCGCGCGTACGGCCTGGCATACCCATCCGCTGGGGCAAACACTGATCGTCACCGCCGGCGTCGGCTACGTGCAGCAAGAGGGCGCGCCCCGTCAGGACATTCGCCCGGGCGACATTGTCTGGATCCCGCCGCAAACACGCCACTGGCATGGGGCGACTGCCGACAATGGCATGACCCATATCGCAATCGCCGAAGCCGAAGACGGGAAAACCGTCGCATGGGCTGAAAAGGTGTCGGACGCGCAATACGAAGGCCGAACGCCCGCTCAGGGCCTGTAAATGAAGTATCAGGATGTGTCGGCGCCTCTCGCTCGGCGCGGTTGCTTTCGAGTAACCAACAGCGTGTGCCCCCCGATTCTTCGGCTTTGCGTCATGGTTTCAACGCCCATTGACGCTCGGACTCGTGAACTCTGCTCATGAGTGCTTGCGTAATATTGGGGTTAATCGTCACAACCATCCTCCGTACGATCCAGTGACATCGGCAGGCAAGCCATCACTGACTTTTCTCGCAGCCTGTCTACATCAACCTCACTGGAGCACTGCCTGCATGGCGCAGCGTTGTGCATTGGATGGAGCCTTTTACGATGTCCACTGACACACCGATTGCACATCGCAAGACCACCCCCTTCCCCGCGCTGATAGTCCTGTTTCTGGGCCTTGGATTGGTGTCGGGTATTGCCATTCAGAACGCCGAGGCATCGCCACCCATGACCAGCACACAACCCGCGTCAAAAACGCTGTCAGCCAAGCAACAAAGCATTCCACTGATCGCAGCATTCATGGCAACCAGTGACATGCCTAAGCTCAGCGCTGCATTGAACCAAGGCCTGGACGCCGGCCTGACGGTCAGCGAGGCCAGGGAAATCCTGGTGCAGCTGTACGCCTATGTCGGTTTCCCGCGCAGCCTCAACGCATTGAATGAACTGATGACGGTCGTGCAAGCGCGCAAACAACGTGGCATCCACGACGCGCCTGGACGTGAACCCGACCGCGGCATTCCCACAGGTGAGGCCTTGCTCGCGGCAGGAACAGCCAATCAAACCCGAATTTCGGGCGGCCCGGTCAAGGGGCCGGTGTTCGAGTTCGCCCCGGTCATCAACCAGTTTCTGCAAACCCACCTGTTTGGCGACATCTTCGAGCGCGACAACCTGGACTGGCAGAGCCGCGAGCTGGCGACCGTCGGAGCGCTGGCGGCGACGCCGGGCGTGGAATCGCAGTTGCGCTCGCACATGCAAGCGAGCATGCGGGTGGGCCTGAGCGCCGATCAGTTGCAGCAAGTCACAGAGCTACTGGTCAAGCACGCGGATGAACCAACCGCCAAGCGTGCAAGCGCAGCGCTGATGCAGGCACTCGCAGCGTCTGGAGGTTGAAGATGAAGGTCGGAAAAACTCTGCTGGGCATCACCCTGCTCGGCTTGCTTGCCGCCTGCGCAACTCAGGGCCCCGGTCATGCCAATGGCCCCTTGCTGATTCAGGAACAGGGCAGCTTCGCCGCTGGCGGGACGATGACCACAGCTCCGGGTACGTTCAACCCGCGCAAGCCGATGACGCCTGATGGCCAGACCTACCACGGCGACCATGCCTACACCTTCTACCAAATCCCGGTCGATGCCCGAAAGCTGCCCATTGTCATGTGGCACGGTGCCGGCCAGTTTTCCAAGACCTGGGAAACCACCGCTGATGGCCGGGAGGGTTTCCAGAACATCTTCCTGCGCCGCCAGTTCGGCGTGTACCTGATCGACCAGCCGCGTCGTGGCGATGCCGGGCGCAGCATGGTCGAGACGACGCTCAAGCCGACGCCGGACGAGCAGCTCTGGTTCAACCAGTTCCGTATTGGCCTGTGGCCCAACTATTTCAACGGTGTGCAGGTTGCCCGGGATGCGCAAACGCGCGACCAGTTTTTCCGCGCGATGACACCGAACACCGGGCCGTTCGACATGGGCGTGGTCTCCGATGGCGTATCGGCAGTTTTCGACCGAGTCGGCCCCGGCATCCTGTTCACTCACTCACAGGGTGGCGGTCCGGGCTGGTTGACGGCGATCAAGAACGACAAGGTCAAAGCCATTGTGGCGTTTGAGCCGGGCAGCAGCTTTGTATTCCCGGAGGGTGAAGTGCCCGCACCGATTCCCAGCGCGTTCGACACGGTGCAGGGGGCGGCGGTGCCGATGGATCAGTTCATGGCGCTCACGCGCATTCCGATCCTGATCCTTTATGGCGACAACATTCCGGAGCAGCCCGTCGACCTGCCCGCCCAGGACAGTTGGCGCGCCCGGCTCACGATGGCCAGGCTTTGGCGTGATGCCGTCAATAACCATGGCGGTGACGTGAAGCTGATTCACTTGCCGGAGATTGGCATCAAGGGCAATACCCACTTCCCCATGTCGGACTTGAACAACGTGCAGATCGCGGACTTGGTGTCCAGGTTTCTGGAAGAGAAACATCTGGATTAACGAGAAATCGTGCCGCCACACAGCAGAAACCCGGTCACCCAAAGTCAATTTTTGAAGCGCTCTTTTGCTCAGGAAACTTCACATGAGAAACACAGTTTTAAAAGCCACGCTCATGGCCGCAATGGTCGGTATTTCGGCAGGCGAAGCCGGTGCCGCAGACTACAAAAAGAACCCGTTCACCCTCGCCTACGATGGCGCAATCACCAGGAATGAGCCCGGCAAGGTCAATATTCATCCGGTCACCTACAAGCTCAACGGCCTGGACATCGCTGCCAACGTCTACACCCCTGCCAACTTCGATGCGAAGAAGGTTTATCCAACCGTCGTTGTGGCACATCCGAACGGTGGGGTGAAAGAGCAAGTCGCCGGTTTGTATGCGCAGCGACTGGCTGAGCAAGGCTATATCACGATAACCGCCGACGCTGCGTATCAGGGCGCAAGTGGTGGACAGCCGCGCAGTATCGACAAGCCTGCGTACCGTATCGAGGATATCCACGGCATGGCGGATTTCATCACTCAGTATGCAGGCGTTGATGGGAAGCGCCTGGGTCTGCTTGGCATCTGCGGAGGCGGTGGATACTCCTTGGCTGCTGCGCAAACCGACAAGCGATTCAAGTCGGTCGCGACGGTGAGCATGTTCAACTCGGGACGGGTTCGTCGCAATGGCTACAACGACTCTCAACTGGATTCTGTCCAACAACGTCTGCAACAGGCTTCCGCTGCTCGCGCCCAGGAAGCGGCCGGCGGTGAAGTCCTCTATTCAGGTGATGCCAACCTCACCGATGAGCAAATCGCCAAGCTGCCGTTTGAGTTGTATCGTCAGGGTTACGAGTACTACTGGAAGACGCACGCCCACCCGAACTCGACCTTCAAGTACACCACGAGCAGCCTGCTGGATCTGATGCGCTTCGACGCCACCAATCAGATCGAACTGATTAATCAGCCGTTGCTGATGATCGCGGGCAGCAAGGCCGACAGCCTGTACATGACCCAAGAAGCGTTCCCCAAAGCCACGGGAACCAAAGACAAGGAATTGTTCATTATTGACGGCGCAACGCATATCGAAACCTACTGGGTTCCTGAATATGTGGACGCTGCACTTGGACAGTTGACTCCGTTCTACGCCAGAACCTTGTGATTCGAGGACACCTGCCTATTCTGGTTTCGCCGCCCCTACCGCGCGCCATGGGTAACACTCACCCCGGATCCAGGCGGGACACAGTTACATGGGATAATCCCGCGTTCCTCATGACAGGTTCTCATCAATGTCCCGAGCCAATCTCAACGACCTGCGAGCCTTCGTGGTCATTACCCGCGAAGGCAGCTTTACCCGCGCCGCCGCACAGCTAGGTGTTTCTCAGTCCGCCCTTAGCCATACAATGCGCGCTCTTGAGGCACGGCTCGGCGTTCGACTGCTGACCCGAACCACGCGTAGCGTATCCACCACCGAGGCAGGTCAGCGGCTCTATCTCTCCATGGCACCACGCTTTGAAGAAATTGAACTTGAATTGGCTGCTGTCAGCGAGTTTCGCGATACCCCGGTAGGCAATGTGCGGATATCAGCCTCCGAACATGCAGCGAACAACATTCTTTGGCCCAAGCTATTGAAGGTTCTTCCCGACTACCCAGACATCAAGGTGGAAATCACAGTCGACTACGCCCTGTCCGACATCGTCGCGCAGCGTTATGACGCAGGCGTGCGTCTGGGCGATCAAGTCGCCAAGGACATGATTGCCGTTCCAGTCGGCCCCCAATTACGCATGGCGGTAGTGGGCTCTCCAGAGTACTTCAAGCGGCAACCCTCACCGGAAGTGCCTGGCGACCTCGCGGAACATAGTTGCATCAATCTGCGTTTGCCTACCCACGGAAGTCTTCTGCAATGGGATTTTGAAAAGGACGGCCACGAACTGAAAGCGCGTGTTGAAGGACAATGGACGTTCAACAGCAGCATGCCAATCCTGCGTGCAGCTGTCGCGGGTTGCGGGTTAGCTTTCCTGCCAGAAGATATGGTGATGAAGGAGCTTGCCGACGGAAGCCTTGTGCGGGTACTGGAAGATTGGTGCCAACCTTTTTCTGGCTACCATCTCTACTACCCTAACCGTCGCGAACAGTCGTCAGCGTTTGGCGTAGTGGTTGATGCGCTGCGCTATGAGCGATGAGCCGTCCATCAACAAGGTGCTTTGGCGGCTACAGATCCAGTCGTTTTGTGGGGTAGAAACGACTGAAAACAAAAAGGGGCCGCGAGATAAAATCTCGCGACCCCTTTGAATTATATGGTCGGGACGGAGTGATTCGAACACTCGACCCCTAGCACCCCATGCTAGTGCGCTACCGGACTGCGCTACGCCCCGACTAGGCGTTAAACCTGTTCCTCAGCTCGAGGAACGCTCAAGAATATATCGCAAGCTTTTGAAAACTGGAAGTATTCAAACGCAGGAATTTATTTCTTGAGGACAACCAACACGTCTTCCAACTCAGCAATCATCTGCCGAATCATCTGTTTGTATTGGGTGGTGTCGTCTTTGGCTTCATCGCCGGACAAACGCAAGCGTGCGCCGCCGATGGTGAACCCCTGATCGTAAAGGAGCGCGCGGATCTGCCGGATCATCAGCACGTCTTGTCGCTGATAATACCGGCGGTTTCCGCGGCGTTTGACGGGGTTGAGTTGAGGAAACTCCTGCTCCCAATAGCGCAGCACGTGTGGTTTTACCGCACACAGCTCGCTGACTTCACCAATGGTGAAGTAGCGTTTGCCGGGGATGACGGGTAGCTCGTCGTTATGACTTGGTTCCAGCATAAGCCTCAACTCGGGCCTTCAACTTCTGCCCTGGACGAAAGGTGACCACACGGCGAGCCGTGATCGGGATTTCTTCACCCGTTTTCGGATTGCGGCCAGGCCGCTGGCGTTTGTCCCGAAGGTCGAAATTGCCGAAACCGGACAATTTGACTTGTTCGTTGTCTTCAAGAGCGTGCCTGATTTCTTCAAAAAACAGTTCGACCAATTCCTTGGCCTCCCGTTTATTCAGGCCCAGCTCTTCATACAGACGTTCCGCCATCTCAGCTTTCGTCAGAGCCCCCATACGTCACTTCCTTAACGTGGCGTTCAACCTTTGTTCGAGCGAGGTGAGGATATTTTGCGTCGTGTTATTCACCTCATCGTCATTAAGAGTGCGCGATGGATGCTGCCAGGTCAAGCCAACTGCGAGGCTTTTTCTATCAGGATCAATGCCTTTACCCTGATACACGTCAAATAGCCTGAGGTCCGTCAGCCATTCCCCTGCATTTTCACGGATTACGTCCAGTACGGCGCTGGCTGCGACGTCTTTTTCGGCAATCAGTGCAAGGTCACGACGCACTTCAGGAAAGCGCGACAACTCTTGGAATTCAGGCATTTTACCCAACGCCACTTCCGCCAGAACCAGCTCGAAAACGAAGACCGGACGGTCGAGACCGAGGGTTTTCGATAATTCCGGGTGAATCGCGCCGACGTAACCGACCAAACGACCTTCACGCTCGATGCGCGCAGTCTGACCTGGGTGCAGCGCCGGATGCTTGCCTGGCACGAAAGTGAACGAATCCAGTGCCCCGGCAAAACCCAGTACCGCTTCCACGTCAGCCTTGACGTCGAAGAAGTCCACGACATCGCGACCTTGCGCCCAGCCTTCCGGCAGACGGCTACCGCACACAACACCTGCCAGCATCGGCTCTTGCTTCAAGCCTTCCAGTTGACCGACAAAACGCAGGCCGCTTTCGAACAGACGGACGCGATCCTGCTGACGGTTCAAGTTGTGCTGAAGCGCCTTGACCAGACCTGGCCACAGGGACGAACGCATCGCCGCCATGTCGTTGGAAATCGGGTTGGCCAGCAACAGCGGTTCAACACCCGGATTAAACAGTTCGAACTGTTTCGGATCGATGAAGCTGTAGGTGATCGCTTCCTGATAACCACGGGCTACCAGCAGGCGGCGCAGTTCAGGCAGGTCGCTACGGGCTTCGGCCTTGGCTTGCGGCGCCAGACGGGCTTGCGGGTAACGAACCGGCAGACGGTTGTATCCGTACAGACGAGCCAGTTCTTCGATCAGGTCAACTTCGAGGCTGATATCGAAACGATGACTTGGCACTTCTACGCGCCACTGCCCTGCCCCATCGGCGGAAACGGTCAGGCCCAAGCCGTTGAGCAGGCGCTCGACTTCGGATGATTCCATTTCCATGCCCAGCATCTGGGTGATGCGTTGCGCGCGCAGGGTAACCGGCGCGATTTTCGGCAGGTGCTGCTCGCTGACGGTTTCGATGATCGGGCCGGCTTCGCCGCCAGTGATTTCCAGCAGCAGGCCAGTGGCGCGCTCCATGGCTTCACGGGCCAGTTGCCAGTCCACGCCACGCTCGTAGCGGTGCGAAGCGTCGGTGTGCAGGCCATAGGAACGGGCTTTGCCAGCGACAGCAATCTGATCGAAGAACGCGCTTTCAAGGAACACGTCGCGGGTGGTCGCGGTGTTTACGCCGCTGTGTTCGCCACCCATCACACCAGCAATTGCCAGGGCGCGGGTGTGGTCGGCAATCACCAGCGTATCGCTACGCAGGCTGACTTCCTGACCGTCGAGCAGAACCAGCTTCTCGCCTTCTTCAGCCATGCGCACGCGGATGCCGCCATTGATTTCGGCGAGATCGAACGCGTGCAGCGGTTGACCCAGCTCCAGCATCACGTAGTTGGTGATGTCGACGGCAGCGTCGATGCTGCGCACGTCGCCACGACGCAAACGCTCGACCATCCACAGCGGCGTTGGCTTGGACAGGTCGACGTTACGGATCACACGACCCAGGTAACGCGGGCAAGCAGCAGGTGCCAGCACTTCAACCGAACGCACTTCGTCGTGCACGGCTGGCACGACAGCCACCACCGGACGAGTGACTTCGGCGTTGTACAGCGCGCCGACTTCACGGGCCAGACCGGCCAGGGACAGGCAGTCGCCGCGGTTCGGGGTCAGGTCGACCTCGATGCTGGCGTCGTCCAGGCTCAGGTATTCACGAATGTCCTGACCAACCGGCGCATCGGCCGGCAATTCCATCAGACCATCGTTGCCTTCGCCCACTTGCAGCTCGGCTTGCGAGCACAGCATGCCGTTGGACTCAACGCCACGCAGCTTGGCTTTCTTGATCTTGAAGTCGCCTGGCAGTTCGGCACCGATCATGGCGAACGGGATCTTCAGGCCCGGGCGCACGTTAGGCGCACCGCACACGACCTGGAAAGTCTCCGAGCCATTGCTGACCTGGCAAACACGCAACTTGTCGGCGTCGGGGTGCTGCTCGGTGCTCAGCACCTCGCCCACCACCACACCGGTGAATTCGCCGGCGGCCAGCGTAACGCTGTCGACCTCAAGACCGGCCATCGACAGACGAGCAACCAGCTCGTCACGACTTACCTGCGGGCTTACCCAGCCACGCAGCCATTGTTCACTGAATTTCATCCTGCTCTCCTAAGAATTCGTTACGACTAGCGAAATTGCGCGAGGAACCGCAAGTCGTTGTCGAAGAACAGACGCAAGTCGTTCACGCCGTAACGCAGCATGGCCAGACGCTCAACGCCCATGCCGAAGGCAAAGCCCGAGAACTCTTCCGGGTCGATCCCGGACATACGCAGCACGTTCGGGTGAACCATGCCGCAGCCCATGACTTCCAGCCAGCCAGTCTGTTTGCAGACACGGCAGCCTTTACCGCTGCACATCACGCATTCCATGTCGACTTCGGCGGATGGCTCGGTGAACGGGAAGTACGAAGGGCGGAAACGCACGGCCAGCTCTTTTTCGAAGAACACGCGCAGGAATTCTTCGATGGTGCCTTTGAGGTCGGCGAAATTGATGTCGCGATCGACCAGCAGGCCTTCGACCTGGTGGAACATCGGCGAGTGGGTGATATCGGAGTCGCTACGGTACACACGGCCTGGGCAGACGATGCGGATCGGCGGTTGCTTCGATTCCATGGTGCGGACCTGTACCGGCGAGGTATGGGTGCGCAGCAACATGTTGGCATTGAAATAGAAGGTGTCATGCATCGACCGGGCCGGGTGGTGGCCTGGGATGTTGAGCGCTTCGAAGTTGTGATAGTCGTCTTCGACCTCAGGGCCTTCGGCGATGCCGTAGCCAATGTGGGTGAAGAACTGTTCGATACGTTCCAGAGTGCGCGTAACCGGGTGCAGACCACCAGAGGTCTGGCCACGGCCAGGCAGGGTCACGTCAATGGACTCGGCAGACAGTTTGGCGGCCAGGTCGGCCTCCTCAAACAGTGCCTTGCGGGCATTGAGAACCTCTGTGACACGCTCCTTGGCAACGTTGATCAGTGCGCCGACTTGCGGACGCTCTTCTGCCGGCAAATTCCCCAGGGTCTTCATCACCTGAGTCAATTCACCCTTTTTGCCAAGGTAGTGAACCCGGATTTGCTCCAGGGCATTGATATCTTCAGCGCTTTGCACAGCCTCTAGAGCTTGAGAGACCAGCGCGTCCAGGTTTTCCATGTACAGACTCCAGATACAAAATAGGGGAAGAGCTTGAAGGCTCTTCCCCTATTTATGACGTTTAACACCTGGCCCCACAGAGGTGAGGCCGGGTGACTGTCGGGGGTACTTAAGCCAAGGTGGCTTTAGCTTTCTCGACAATCGCAGCAAACGCCGCTTTTTCGTTCACTGCCAGATCAGCCAGAACCTTACGGTCGATCTCGATGGACGCTTTTTTCAGGCCGGCGATGAAACGGCTGTAGGACAGACCGTTGATACGTGCACCAGCGTTGATACGAGCGATCCACAGAGCGCGGAACTGACGTTTTTTCTGACGACGGTCACGGTAGGCGTATTGGCCTGCCTTGATTACCGCTTGCTTGGCAACACGGAATACGCGCGAGCGAGCGCCGTAGTAGCCTTTAGCAAGTTTCAGAATTTTTTTGTGACGTTTACGGGCAATGACGCCACGCTTTACACGAGCCATGAGTTACTTCCTCTATTCTTGACTAAATTAACGAAGGCGCAGCATGCGCTCGACTTTTGCCACGTCACACGGTGCCAGCAAGCTGCTACCGCGCAGTTGACGCTTACGCTTGGTCGACATTTTAGTCAGGATGTGGCTCTTGAAAGCGTGCTTGTGCTTGATACCGTTAGCAGTTTTCAGAAACCGCTTAGCAGCACCACTTTTAGTTTTCATTTTTGGCATGTTCGGATACTCCGCATTCAGTTGATAAACATAATCAGAAGGCCTGCCGTGCCCTATTGATTACTTCTTCTTTTTCGGGGCGATGACCATGATCAGCTGGCGTCCTTCCATCTTAGGATGCTGTTCGACCGAACCGTACTCGAGCAAGTCACCTTCAACTCGCTTGAGGAGTTCCATCCCCAGCTCCTGGTGGGCCATCTCACGGCCGCGGAATCGCAAGGATACCTTGGCCCTGTCCCCATCACTCAGGAAACGTACCAGGTTGCGCAGTTTTACCTGGTAATCCCCTTCCTCCGTCCCTGGACGAAACTTGATTTCTTTAACCTGGATCTGCTTCTGGTTTTTCTTGGCCGCGGCAATCTGCTTCTTCTTCTCGAAGATCGATTTGCCGTAGTCCATCAGTTTGCAAACAGGGGGTACTGCATCGGCGGAAATTTCCACCAAATCCAGTTTGGCCTCTTCAGCCTTAAGAAGCGCGTCTTCAATTGACACAATCCCAAGCTGCTCACCCTCAGCCCCAATTAACCGAACCTCGCGTGCCGAGATATTCTCGTTGATCGGGGCTTTCGGTGCAGCTCGTTTATCTTGTCTCATTTCACGCTTAATAGTAATTACTCCGAATCTGGGCGACCACGCCGGGAAACCGCTTGAGCGAGGAACTCAGCGAATTGGGCGACGGGCATCGAGCCCAGGTCAGCACCTTCACGAGTACGCACAGCGACAGTCTGCATCTCGACTTCCCGATCTCCGATAACCAAGAGATAAGGAACCTTGAGCAAAGTATGCTCGCGGATTTTAAAGCCGATCTTTTCATTTCTCAAGTCAGACTTGGCACGAAATCCGCTTTCGTTGAGAGTTTTTTCAACCTCAGCGGCGAAATCAGCCTGCTTGTCAGTGATATTCATGATCACTGCCTGGGTCGGAGCCAGCCACGCAGGGAACGCACCCTCGTAGTGCTCGATCAGGATTCCGACAAAACGTTCGAAGGAACCGAGGATCGCCCGGTGCAACATAACCGGGTGCTTGCGACTGTTGTCTTCGGAGACGTATTCGGCTCCCAAACGGACAGGCAGATTAAAATCGAGCTGCAGGGTACCACACTGCCAGACACGGCCGAGGCAATCTTTCAGCGAGAATTCGATCTTCGGACCGTAGAACGCACCTTCACCCGGCTGTAAATCGTACGGCAAGCCAGCACTATCAAGGGCTGCAGCCAAGGCTGCTTCGGCGCGATCCCACAATTCGTCGGAACCGACGCGTTTTTCCGGACGAGTGGACAGCTTCATTTCGACGTCTTTAAAGCCGAAGTCGGCATAAACGTCCATGGTCAGCTTGATGAACGCAGCGGATTCGGCCTGCATCTGCTCTTCGGTGCAGAAGATGTGGGCGTCGTCCTGGGTGAACGCACGTACACGCATGATGCCGTGCAAGGCACCCGATGGCTCGTTACGGTGGCAAGCACCGAATTCGGCCAGGCGCATCGGCAACTCGCGGTAGCTCTTCAGGCCTTGATTGAACACTTGCACGTGGCAAGGGCAGTTCATCGGCTTGATGGCGTAGTCGCGGTTTTCCGACTGAGTGGTGAACATGTTGTCGGCGTAGTTGGCCCAGTGCCCGGATTTCTCCCACAGGCTGCGGTCAACGACTTGTGGAGTCTTGATCTCCAGATAGCCGTTGTCGCGCTGAACCTTGCGCATGTACTGCTCGAGCACCTGGTACAGGGTCCAGCCGTTCGGGTGCCAGAACACCATGCCCGGCGACTCTTCCTGGGTATGGAACAGGCCCAGTCGCTTGCCGATCTTGCGGTGATCGCGCTTTTCAGCTTCTTCGATGCGCTGGATGTAAGCCGCCAGCTGCTTCTTGTCAGCCCAGGCAGTACCGTAAACGCGCTGCAATTGCTCGTTCTTGGCATCGCCACGCCAGTAGGCGCCGGACAACTTGGTCAGCTTGAAGGATTTCAGGAAGCGCGTGTTCGGCACGTGCGGACCGCGGCACATGTCGACGTATTCTTCGTGATAGTACAGACCCATGGCCTGCTCGTTCGGCATGTCCTCGACCAGGCGCAACTTGTAGTCTTCGCCACGGGCCTTGAACACTTCGATCACTTCGGCGCGCGGAGTGACTTTCTTGATCACGTCGTAATCTTTCTCGATCAGCTGCTGCATGCGCTGTTCGATGGCGGCCAGGTCGTCCGGAGTGAAAGGACGTTCGAAGGCGATGTCGTAATAGAAGCCTTCGTCGATGACCGGACCGATGACCATTTTGGCCGTCGGGTACAACTGCTTGACCGCGTGGCCAACCAGGTGGGCGCAAGAGTGGCGAATGATCTCCAGCCCCTCTTCATCCTTTGGCGTAATGATTTGCAGCGTGGAATCGCTGTCGATGATGTCGCTGGCGTCGACCAGCTTGCCATTGACCTTGCCGGCCACGGTGGCTTTGGCCAGGCCAGCACCAATGGATGCGGCGACCTCGGCTACGGAAACCGGGTGATCGAATGAACGTTGACTGCCGTCGGGAAGAGTAATAGTTGGCATGGCGCCTCCTCTCCTAGTGGTGACCCCTACCAAAGGTCACGTGGGTTGGGATGAGCCAGTACAAGATCCGATCCAGGCCATTCAATAACGAACGCCTGCCTTACAGCGGCAGGAGCCTTGCGGCCAACCGGAAAACCGAACCAGAGTGACTGGGATTCAAATCAGGGTTATTCGTGCCTCTGCCGCTACCGGGACCAATGGTCACCGGAGCCCGCAAAAGCCCGAGCGAGGCATGCTAGCACAGATGAACGGTCGTCGCGGTAGAGAGGTTTTCTGCTGGGGCAAATCAGGCGATTTTATGCCAGAGTGATGAACTTGAACCCCGCTTTACCTCTCAGATAACAAGACATTGACCCACAAGGAGCATCCCAGCATGCGTCTGAATCGTTTGTTCGCTGTAGTAGCCCCCATCGTCCTGCTGCTGCCACTGGCCGCCCATGCCGATTGGCCAAAGGGTGAACGCGAGAAATACATGGCTCAGTGCACAGAAGCAGCCACCCCGCAGATCGGTGCTGCGGCAGCTAAAGCTCACTGCGCTTGCGGTGCCGACGCGATCAAATCGTACCCGGCCAAAGACCTTCAAGCCCTGATGGACAACAAAGCTGATGAAGCTTTGCAACGTAAGGCGCTGACCCAGATTTCTTCCTGCAAAGCCGATAACAAGGCAAAAAAATAAGCACTGAAGAGTGCTTTCAAGGCTTATCCAGCCAGTGAAAAGCCTCCGAAAAGCGCTTTTTTGTACAATTTATGCAGGTTTTACAGCTTTTTTTATCGTCTTTACTTTCGGCTGAAAGCCTTTTAAATCGGGGCTTTCAGCCCGATCAAGCAGCAAAGAAAGCACGACTGTTTGGCAAACAACCCCTCCGGGGGGCTCCCAAACCGTACATTTCGACTATGATAGTCCCGTGTGCCCAGTTGGCCTGAGCAGCACAGTACTACTGAAAATATATGTTTCTTGGAGATACACCATGTCTAATCGCCAAACCGGCACCGTTAAATGGTTCAACGATGAAAAAGGCTTCGGCTTCATCACTCCTCAAGGTGGCGGTGACGACCTGTTCGTACACTTCAAAGCTATCGAAAGCGACGGTTTCAAAAGCCTGAAAGAAGGCCAAACCGTTTCCTTCGTGGCTGAGAAAGGCCAAAAGGGTATGCAAGCTGCACAAGTTCGCCCAGAGTAAGTTTCTGGCGCACTAAAAAAACCCCGTCCATGTGACGGGGTTTTTTATGCGCGAAATAAAAGCTGCCAGCGATCAGCCGCAGTTGACGCGCGTGATCACCAGGTTGTCATCGGTGTTCAGGTTCAGGCGATCGGAGCGGTACTCCAGAGTCACCATGTCGCTGGGCTTGAGTATCCGGGCATTCTGCGCGCCTGCGCGAGTGCGAGCCTGTTCCAGCAGTTCTGGCGAGGCCTTTTTGCCGATGGTGAATTGCGCCGCTTCTGAATCACAGCGGCTGTGGCCGGTGTCGGTCACCACAGGGTCCTTTGCTGCCGACTCGGTGGAGGGAGTACTGCAACCGGCCAGCATGGCAACGGCCAACAAAGTACCCAATGACGCGAGCTTCCAAGGCATGAAGCCTCCTTCTTTCAATAGTTAAGCTGAGTTCGTGCGACCGCCAATCCGGCCTTTGGTTTCACAGGCAGCGCTATCGCCCTGCCCCTCTGTCTGGACAATCGTCGAGTTTGCCTGAGCGTCGCCGTGCCGTTCAGCACTCAATCGTGACTGAATATGAACAGCACTCAATAGATGTCGATGTAGTCGAACGGCGGCGTCGGCCAGTTCTCTTTCAGCGCATTGAAGATCTGCATGACCCAGACCTCATCACTGGCGGCGACCAATCCCACGTAGCCCGAGCCCTTGGCCCACGTCTCAAGACGAAACAGCAGCCCACCGATGTCGGTGCCGCCCACAACGCCCGACGATATGTAAGCGATGCCAGCCTTGGTGACCCGCAACTGGGTGTGCTCATCGTCGCTGGCAGAGGCCAGCAGTTGGCGCACAGCTTCAAGGGTCAAACCGTCAGGGGTATTCAAATCGATCTGCACAGCGCTGTCCTTGAAAATCCATCAAAGACCAAGTGTCGCATAGCCCTCCCCTCATGCCTAAGTCGGAGTGCCAAACAGCGCGCAAAATGGTTAACTCGGTACTCAGACTTTTCCGACTTCACGAGCGCCATCATGACCACCCTAAGCATCGACGCCGACATCAAAGCCAAGTGGGCACAGGGCCACAGTTCTTACAGCCCTGGCAGCCCGGAAGAGCTGGCAATCATTGGAATCGATCTGTTGGTCAAGGAACTGGGAACGCAAGCCGCACAGTCATTCATCGCTCAGGTATTCGAGAAATACCCGGCTGACTATCTCGGCGTGGTGGATTCAGGCAGGGAATAAAAACCCGCAGGCTGGCACCTGCGGGTATACGGCTTACTTCAGGCGAGCAAGACGCTGGGTCAGCAGGTCGAAGAAACCCTGAGCATCGCCATTCTCGACCCAGAAAGCATTCTTCGGGGCTTTCAGGCCGTCATACCAATCCACGACAGTCTGGCCAAAGGTGATGCCTTCGCGGCTGTCGATCGCTACGTTGACCGAACGACCGGTGAACAGCTCCGGCTTCAGCAGGTAAGCGATAACGGTGGCGTCATGCACCGGGCCGCCCGGAATGCCGTAGTGCTCCATATCGCCCTTGACGTACTCATTGAGAATATCGCCCACGATCTTGCCGGCATTGTTGTTGAGCGCGGCGATCTGCTTCAGGCGCGCCTCGCTGGTGAGGATCTTGTGGGTCACGTCCAGCGGCAGGTAAGTCAGCTTCACGCCGCTCTTGAGTACCACTTCCGCCGCCTGTGGGTCGGCGAACAGGTTGAACTCGGCCACCGGCGTGATGTTGCCGCCATTGAAGTGCGCACCGCCCATGATCACCACTTCCTTGATGCCCTGAACAATTTCAGGTTCCTGGATCAGCGCCAGGGCCAGGTTGGTCTGCGGACCAAGCATGGCGATGGTGATGCTGTGGGGCTTGGCGGCTTTCAAGGTATCGATCAGGTAATTGACCGCATTGCCCTCGGCCAGGCCTTTCTTCGGCTCGTGCACGGTGACACCCGACAGGCCTTCCTTGCCATGGATGTTCTCGGCGTAGATCGGCGTGCGCATCAGCGGTTTCGGCGCGCCTGCGTAGACCGGCACGTCTTCGCGCCCTGCCCACTCACGAGCCAGCCGCGCATTACGCGAAGTCTTGTCCAGACGCACGTTGCCCGCCACGGTGGTCAGCGCGCGAATGTTCAGTTCTTCCGGCGAAGCCAGCGCAAACAGCAAGGCAACCACGTCATCGGCACCCGGGTCGGTGTCGATGATCAAGTCGATCTTTTCCGCCGCCTGGGCGCTTGTTGCAGTGATGAAAGACAAAAGCAGCAGACTCCGGAGCAGATGATGCAGTTTCTGAGCATAGCGGTGCATAGCGCACTCCTTGTGCGTGGGAAAGCAGAAAAGGATACAGCGAGTTAGAACGTCACCCCGGACACCAGCACGATGTTGCAGTACGGCGAACATTCGCCTGTACGAACAATCGCCCGCGCCTGTCGGCTGAGGACTTTGAATTGCTCATGGCTGAGCAGGTCACGGCGGCCCAGCGAGCCTTCGGCATTCAGCTCATCGAGCGTCGTCAGGGCCGTGGGTTGCTTGTCCAGAATCTCTTGGGCAAGCACATGGCTTTCGACCTGCATTTCGCTAAGCAGCACTTTCAAGGTGCTGACGAAATCCGGAATACCGTGGGTCAAGGCCAGGTCGATCAGTTCGACGCCCGGCGGCACTGGCAGGCCGGCATCGCCGATCACCACCATGTCGCCATGACCCAAGGACGCGATCAGCCGCGACAGAGCGACGTTGAGCAAAGGTGTCTTTTTCATGGTGTCTTAAAGGCCTGTACGTCGGACAAGGTAGGAATCGAAGGCTGGGCACCCGCACGGGTGACCGACAGCGCCGCAGCGACCTGACCGAAACGAATCGCTTCGGCCTCGGTTTTACCGGACGCCAACGCCGCGGCGAAACCACCGACAAAGGTGTCACCCGCCGCCGTCGTATCCACCGCTTTAACGGTCGGCGCAGGGAAATGCTCGAAGCCAGTGCCGTTGGCAAACAGCGAGCCTTGGGCGCCCAGGGTAATGATGACTTTCGCGGCGCCCATGGCGAGCAATCGGGTCGCGGCAGTTTCGGCGGTTTCCAGGGAATCCACCGGCAAGCCGCTCAGGGCCGACGCTTCGCTTTCGTTGGGGATCAGGTAGTCGATGGCTGAGTACCAATCCGCCGGCAGCGGACGGCTGGCCGGGGCTGGATTGAGGATCACGGTCTTGCCCAGTTCACGGCCGCGCTTGAGCGCATGACCGACCGTGGCATCCGGCACTTCCAGCTGACAGATAATCACGTCCGCCGCCTGCAACACCGCGTCGAAACGGTCGATCACTTCAGGCGTCAGCGCACCGTTGGCACCGGCGACAATCACGATCGCGTTCTGGCTGTTGTCATCGACCACGATCAACGCCACGCCACTGGCGCCGTCGACAATGCTCACCGCCTGACAATCGATCTGTTCGGCCAACAGCGCCCCGCGCAGTTCCTGGCCATAAGCATCAGTGCCGACGCAGCCGACCATCGACACCTCAGCACCCAGACGCGCGGCAGCCACGGCCTGGTTCGCACCCTTGCCGCCGGACACCGTGGCAAACGACTGGCCGATCAGCGTTTCACCGCCGCGAGGCAGCCGTGGCGCCCGAGTCACCAGGTCCATGTTAAGGCTGCCTATTACCACTACTTTTGCTGGCATACGTCACTACTCATTAATTCGGTTTCTGCTGTGCTTTCAGCGGAATTCGGAGAACACACCGGCCAGCGGCGCGGTCGACTCTCGCAAGACAATGCTGGGGGTCACGATCCGTTGATCGGTGGCCAGGCCCGGCGTGGCAATCCGGCGCAACAGCACTTCGGCGGCCATCTCTCCCAATTGCAGGATCGACTGGCCGACGGTGGTCAGCGCCGGGTAGACATAACGACTCATCTGGATGTCATCGAAGCCGATCACCGACAACTCGGTGGGCACGCGAATATTGCGCTCGGCAGCCGCTCGCAGCACACCGATGCCGATCATGTCGTTACCGGCGAAAATCGCACTGGGCGGGTTCTTTTCCAGCAGGGTCGCGGCGGCACTGTAACCGCCAGTACTGGTGAAGTCGCTTTCCAGCATGCGCTCGCGCGGCACTTCGACGCCCGCCTCTCGCAACGCCCGGCAGTAACCGGCCAGACGCATTTGCGCCACGCTGGTGTCCGCCGGCCCGCCGATGGTGGCGATGTCCCGATGGCCCAGTTCCAGCAGATGCCGGGTCGCCAGGTAGGCGCCGTATTCGTGATCGATGCGCACCAGGTCGGCATTCACACCATCGAGCCCACGGTCGACAATCACCATTGGTGTGCGCACGCCCGCCAAGCCTTCGGCGAGTACGGCATCGCCACCGGCCGAGGCCACGATCAAGCCGTCAATGCGTTTTTCCAGCAACACCCTTAAATAGCTGCGCTGCTTGTCCGGATTGTCGTCGGAGTTGCAAAGGATCACGCAATAGCCGTTACGCTCGCAGTAATCCTCGATACCCCTGGCCAGTTCGGCGAAGTACGGGTTGAGGCTGTTAGGCACAAGCAAACCGATGGTCGCCGTGGTTTTCGCTTTCAACGAGCGCGCGACGGCGCTGGGCACGTAGTCGAGGCTTTTGATCGCCGCCTCGACTTTCACCCGCACTTCTTCACTGACCGGGCGCGTCTTGTTCACCACGTGGGACACCGTGGTGTAGGAAATTCCTGCGAGTGCCGCCACATCCTTGATCGTTGCCATGAATCAGGTCCGCCGGCTTGCGCGCTGACTGCGATAAGTATCAAGCACCACCGCCACCACAATAACCGCACCGGTGATGATGCGCTTGGTCGGTTCGGTCGCACCGATCTGCGCCAGACCAGCCGCCAATACCGAGATGATCAACACACCGAAGAACGTACTGATCACCGAACCGCGCCCGCCCATCAGGCTGGTGCCACCGATCACCACGGCGGCGATCACTTGCAGCTCCAGGCCGGAACCGGCATTCGGGTCTGCGGCTTCCAGACGGGAAATCTGGAACAACGCAGCGATGCCAGCCAACAGCCCCATCAGGCTGAATACCAGAATCTTGTAGGGTTTTGGATTGATCCCTGCCAGACGCACCGCTTCTTCGTTGGTGCCGATGCCGATCAGGTAGCGGCCGAACACCGTACGGGTCAGCACTGCCTGGGCGACGATGATGATCACAAAGGCAATGATGAACGACGGCGAAATGCCAAAGGCGATCGGGTTGGACAGCCAGGCGAAGGCGTCACCGATGTAGGCCGTACGCGAGCCGGTCATCTGGTACGCCAGGCCACGGGCCATTTCCAGCACGCCGAGGGACACGATGAACGACGGAATGCGCCAGGCCACGGTGATCGAACCAGTGATGGTCCCGGCCAATGCCGCCACGGCCATGCCGAACAGGGCCGCCGGCAAAACGCTCCACCCCCAGCCGAGAATCGCCACGCTGACCGCCGAGGCCGCAAGCGCCAGCACCGAACCGACCGACAGGTCGATGCCGCCGATGATCAGCACGAAAGTCATGCCGACCGCCAACACCATCAAGTCCGGGATCTGGTTGGCCAGGGTACTGAAGGTGTCGTACGACAGGAAATGGCTGCTCAGCATCGAGAACAAAACGATCATCGCCAGCAAGGCACCGGCCAGGCCCAGATAGGTGCCGAGGCCGTAAAAATTGCCACTACGTTTACCGGCAGACGTTGCAGTTTTCATGGAAGATCCTTAGGCGCTGCTTCGTTGAGCAACGCATCACGTTTTTGGTAGCCGGCGAAAGCGGCGGCAAGCAAATCATCCTGGGTCCAGCTGTCGCGCTCGAACGTGTCGATCAGGCGCCCCGCCGACAACACGCCGATCCGGTCGCAGATCAGCATCAGTTCACGCAAGTCACTGGACACCACCACCAGCGCTTTGCCCTGGCGAGTCAGTTCGCCGAGCAAGGCATAGATGTCGAACTTGGCGCCGACGTCGATGCCACGGGTCGGCTCATCGAACAACATCACCGAACAATCGCGTTCCAGCCAACGGCCGATCACGACTTTCTGCTGGTTGCCGCCGGACAGCTCGGAGACTAATTGCGTCGGGCTGGAACTGCGGATCCGCATCGCGCTGATCTGACGTTGAGCCAGGGCCATCTCGTCACCGTTGTTGACGACGCCCGCGCTGGAAATCACCGGCATGTTGCCCAAGGCAATGTTGGCACTGATCGACTGGGTCAGCAGCAGGCCTTCGCCCTTGCGGTCCTCGGTGATCAGGGCAATGCCGTGACCCACCGCGTCGGCCGGCGAACGAATGCTCACGACTTTGGCCGGAGAGCCCAGCGCAACCGTGCCGCTATCTGGCGTGTCGGCGCCGAAGATCAGGCGCAGCAACTCGGTGCGCCCTGCCCCGATCAGCCCGGAAATGCCGAAGATCTCACCGGCGCGCACTTCGAAAGACACGTCACGGACCTTGTCGGAGCGGGTCAACCCCGTGACCGTCAAGGCCGGTGCACCGATGTTGCGCGGCCCCATGTCCATGTGTTCGCCCAACTCGCGACCCACCATCAGGGTGACCAGTTGCTCACTGTTGTAATTGGCCATCGGCTCGACGCAGACCAGGTTGCCGTCGCGCAATACCGCAATGCGCTGGGCCACTCGTGCCAGTTCTTCGAGGCGGTGGGAAATGTAGATGATCGACACGCCACGAGCTTGCAGGCGGGTGATCTGTTCGAACAGCATCTCGACTTCCCGCGCCGTCAGCATCGCAGTCGGTTCGTCGAGGATCAGCACATGGCAGTCGCCGATCAGGTTGCGGGCGATCTCGACCATTTGCTGGTGACCGATGCCCAGCTCGCCGACCAGGGTGTCCGGGTCAATCGCGTCGAGGCCGACCTGGGCCATCGCTTCGATCGCTGCCTTGCGCAATTGCTTGCGGCTGATCCAGCCACCGCTGCTCGGCAGGTTATCGAGAAACAGGTTTTCCGCCACCGACAGGGTCGGCAACAGATTGAGTTCTTGCATGACCATGCGGATGCCCAGGTCTTCAGCCTGGGTACGGCTGCCGGGACGGTATTCCTGACCCTGGAATTGCATCTGGCCGGTGGTCGGTGTGACCAGGCCGCCGATGATCTTCGACAGGGTGCTTTTGCCGGCGCCGTTCTCACCGGTCAGCGCCAGCACTTCACCGCGCATCAGCGTCAGGTCGATGCCGGTCAGGACCGGTTGGGCATAGGTCTTACCGATACCGCTGACCGAGAGGACAGCGTTCGGGGCGGAAACTGACATAAAAACTCTCCATGCGCTCGCCCGGACGGGCGAGCACCGTTGTGTCGCCAGAAGGACTACTTGGTAACCAGCTCTACCGGAGTTTCGATCACGCCGTTGGTACCGCTGTCGACTTTCTCGCCTTTGATGATCTTCAGCGCAGTCTCGATCCCGAACACGGCTTGCTTGGCAGCAAACTGGTCAGCGGTGGCCAGGACACGGCCATCCTTGAGCATCGGCTTGATGGCGTTGATGTTGTCGTAACCGACTACCTGGACCTTGCCTGCCTTGCCGGCGGCACGGACGGCGGAAACGGCGCCAACGGCCATGCTGTCGTTACCGGCCAGCAGGGCTTTGACATCCGGGTATTCGCTGAGGATCGAAGCGGCAACCTTGTTGCCTTTGTCGATTTCCCAATCACCGGACTGCAAGGAAACCACCTTGATCTGCGCCGCTTCCATCGCGTCTTTGAAACCGGCGGTGCGCTGCTGGGCGTTGGTGGTGGTGGACACGCCTTCGATGATGCCGACTTCGTCACCGGCTTTCAGTTGCTTGGCCAGGTACTCACCCACCAGACGCGCGCCTTTGCGGTTGTCCGGGCCTACGAACGGTACGGTGATGTTTTTGCTTTTGACGACGGCCGGGTCGAGTTGGTTGTCGATGTTGATCACGGTGATACCGGCATCGACGGCTTTCTTGATCACCGGCACCATGGCTTTGGAGTCAGCCGGCGCGATGACCAGCGCATTGACCTTGGCCAAAATCATTTGCTCGACGATGCGGGTCTGGCCAGCGGTGTCCGTTTCGTCCTTGATGCCGTTGGAGATCAGGTCGAAATCGGCGGAATGGTCTTTCTGATAAGCCTTGGCGCCGTCTTCCATGGTCAGGAAGAATTCGTTGGCCAGGGATTTCATGACCAGCGCGACTTTAGGTTTTTCAGTATCGGCGAACGCCGAAGAGAGGGGCAACGCGGCGGATGCGGCAGCCAGCATAGCGACAGCGAGAAGACGTCCAGCGAATGGCAGCTTCATGGGTTCACTCCGATCTTATGATTATTGTGAGCAACGCTTGCGCTGGCGTAGGCTACAGGGTGTCCTTCGATGGAACGAGCCATCGAGAACGCCGCGCAAACGTTTGCGTAGACCGAACTATGCGAACCCTGCCGAGATTTGTCAACGAGCAGAATCGACCATTTTGTGCGCTGGCTGGCAAAAAACAGGCATAAGCCTCAGGCCGTGGTATCGACCATCGAGCCGGTGCTGGAGCCCTTGGCCATTTCCTTGACCAATGCCCCGGACACTTCCAGCAGCGCGCCGTTGGTCTCGGCAATCTGACCTTGAATCGCCATGACCACTGTCGACTTGGCTTCCGGCGTCGGATAGGACGCCGCTTGGGCTGCGGCCAGTTGTTGCTGTTGCTCACGCAGTTGCTGTTGCAGCTCTTGCATGCGCTTGAGCAGGATTTTCACCGCGGCGCTCTGGTTGCTCTTTCCTTCAGATGCAGCCTCGGTATTGGTGCTTTTATCCAGCCCTACCGGGCCAGTCTTGACGACCTTGCCGTCGTCTTCTTGAGTGCCCAACGCTTTGGCGGCCTCAGCCTGCGTGGCATCGTTCAACGCGCGGATCGTGGCAGCGGATTTGCCGCCAATGGTCACGCCTGCGGCGTTGGGAAGACCGACTGATAACGACATGTGAACTCCTGAAAAAAGATTCCTTTGAAGACCATCGACCTGTGCGGGGTTTTCTTTAGCACTGATTTGAAATTCGGCAAGGTAACTAATCAACAAGGATCGTAGGTCCTTTCGGAGAACCGAACGCAAATACTCAACGTATTCGGAAACCCGGACAGAAGGTTGTTTAACTTCATTACTGCCGACATAAATACTGATATAAATCATCAGCTTAAAGTTTTCTCTCATTCAAAGTAGGGCTGGTACAGATCCTGCTCTTTCTTGTGCACCCCAGGCGTTCAGATCTGCCGGGGGCGTATCTAGATGAACCTGCATCAGCACCGTCACTACTAGAGAGAAAATAATGAAATCTGCATTCAACACCTTTATTCCGGGCGCTTTGGCCCTCCTGCTGCTCCTGCCCACCGCCCTTCAGGCGAAAGAAGCTGAAACCCAACAGAAACTGGCGAACGTGGTGATCCTGGCCACTGGCGGCACCATCGCCGGCGCTGGCGCCAGTGCGGCCAACAGCGCTACTTATCAGGCTGCCAAAGTCGGTATCGAACAATTGATCGCTGGCGTGCCGGAACTCAGCCAACTGGCTAACGTGCGTGGCGAACAAGTCATGCAGATTGCTTCCGAAAGCATCACCAACGACAACCTGTTACAGCTGGGTCGCCGCGTCGCGGAATTGGCCGACGACAAAGCCGTCGATGGCATTGTCATCACCCACGGCACCGACACCCTGGAAGAAACCGCCTACTTCCTGAACCTGGTGGAAAAAACCGACAAGCCGATCATCGTCGTCGGTTCCATGCGTCCGGGCACCGCGATGTCCGCCGACGGCATGCTGAACCTGTACAACGCCGTGGCCGTGGCCAGCAGCAAAGAGGCACGCGGCAAAGGTGTGCTGGTGACCATGAACGATGAAATCCAGTCCGGTCGCGACGTCAGCAAAATGATCAACATCAAGACCGAGGCCTTCAAAAGTGCCTGGGGCCCGCTGGGCATGGTGGTTGAAGGCAAATCCTACTGGTTCCGTCTGCCGGCCAAGCGCCACACCATGGATTCGGAATTCGACATCAAAACCATCAAGAGCCTGCCTGACGTAGAAATCGCCTATTCCTACGGCAACGTTAGCGACACTGCCTACAAAGCCCTCGCGCAATCGGGCGCCAAAGCGATCATCCACGCCGGCACCGGCAACGGTTCGGTGTCTTCCCGCGTGGTGCCAACCTTGCAAGCCCTGCGCAAGGATGGCGTGCAAATCATCCGTTCGTCCCACGTCAACGCCGGTGGTTTCGTCCTGCGTAACGCCGAACAGCCTGACGACAAGTACGACTGGGTCGTGGCACATGACCTGAACCCACAGAAGGCGCGCATCCTGGCCATGGTCGCACTGACCAAGACCAACGACAGCAAAGAGCTGCAACGGATGTTCTGGGAGTACTGATCCGCCCTCGCCCGACCGATTCCGGTCGGGCACCGCTTGCGCCACTTGCCTGTTCTGGTGAGTGGCATCTCCTACAAAAAAACGTCAACCGTCTTACACCAAACGGAAAAAAACACTGTCAGAGGATTTTCTTGAATTTTAAGCAGTTGCGAAAATGCTTACAGTTAAATACTGTATGCCCGTACAGCTTAATAAGGATAATTCCGTGGCCACTACCGCTGCCTCTCCTGGCTCCTTTGAACGCATGGGTCTGCGCGTTCAAAAAATCATCAATTCCCCTACCGCGCAAAAATCCAAAGCCGCGCTGATTTTCCGTCTGCCGGATGAACCGGTGGACGAATGGGAACAGCTGCTCGAAGAAATCGACGAAAACGATAACGTCACCCTCGCCTATCGCGACGATGGCGGTGTGCAGATTTTCTGGGTTGTGCCGAAGGAAGATTGAGTCAATGAGTGTCCGCTGTTTTGCTTTGCTGTTTCTGTTCATTGCCATGGGCACCCAGGCAGGCGCCCCGCGCACCTTCAACGAAGCCAAGAAAGTCGCGTGGAAGCTCTACGCACCGCAATCCACCGAGTTTTATTGCGGCTGCAAATACACCGGCAACAAGGTCGACCTCGCTGCCTGTGGTTATGTGCCGCGCAAAAGCGCCAAGCGGGCCGCCCGCATCGAGTGGGAGCACATTGTCCCGGCCTGGCAGATCGGCCATCAGCGCCAATGCTGGCAGTCGGGCGGACGCAAAAACTGCACACGCTACGACCCGACCTATCAGAAGGCCGAGGCTGACTTGCACAACCTGGTGCCGAGCATCGGTGAGGTCAACGGTGACCGCAGCAACTTCAGCTTTGGTTGGCTACCGGTGCAATCGGGCCAATATGGTTCGTGCCTGACCCAAGTCGATTTCAAGGCCAAGAAGGTCATGCCTCGTCCATCGATTCGCGGGATGATCGCCCGGACCTACTTCTACATGAGCAAACAGTACGGGTTGAAACTGTCCAAACAGGATCGCCAACTGTATGAAGCCTGGAACAAGACTTATCCGGTGCAAACCTGGGAGCGCCAGCGCAATCAGAGCGTGGCGTGCGTGATGGGACGCGGCAATGAATTTGTCGGCCCGGTGGACATGAAAGCCTGCGGCTGAACAACCGCTGAAAACACAAAGGCCTCGGGCATTAAAACCCGAGGCCTTTGTTGTTTCTAACCGCCGACTTTGTTGTAGCGCCAGTAGCCCATCAGGTTCAGCGACTCCCGGGGAATGCCGCGTTCCTTGATCAGGTACTTGCGCAGGCTCATCACCGCGACCGTCTCTCCGGCGATCCAGCCATAGAAGCCATCACTGGCCGATGCGGAGGTTTCCCAGAGGATCTCCTCGTCCACATTCACTTCCGCCAGTTCCACGGATTCTTTGGAAACATATGACGGCAGGTTCGCCCGCTGGACCGCCTCGACCATCAACGACCCTGCGCTGGCATGCTCGCGAACCAGCCACTCCACCGAAAGCCCCGGCCAATCTGGAACCGGCAACGCATCTTCCAGGCTGTCGACTTCAAAAAAAGCCTGGGTCAGCGGCGGCTCATCAAGGACGGACAACTCGTCGAGGATCCCGAGCGCCGCTGGCAACGCCGTGGCATCGGCGACCAGCAACAATTGCTTGAGCGCTTGCGGCGGCTTCCATTCGAAACCGCCTGCATCCTGGGCCGTGAAGTGCCGATCCGGCGCGGTGATCTGGATCGAAGCACCCGGCACCGATCGAATCGCCCAACGGGAAGCCGGACCGGTTTCACCGTGCAACACAAAATCGATGTCCACTTCGCCTTGATCGGCGCGCAGATGGCGGATGGTGTAAGTACGCATCGCCGGACGCTGGGCTACCGGCATTGAACGGTAACGGGCGTACCAGCCATCTTCATGGGACAGCCGGGCCGGCGATCCATCTTCGGCGGGGAAGAACAGTTTGACCCGCTGATCCGGCGCCCAGGTGGCCATATCGGTGACCATCGGCCCGGCCAGAGTGACGCGCATCATGTGCGGGCTCAGGGCCTGCTTGCGCTGCAAGACCGCGTCGAAGATTTTGTAAGGATTGGCGGAGGCCATGGGGAGCTCCTTCTGGGAATCGACAGTGACTACGTATAAATACGAGTCACCGCGGCCACCCTTTAGGATTCCCCGCTGAACGGCGCCTGAACCGTTACGCGATTACTGAGCCGCCGGACGCTCGATGATCAGCGATTCGATGTTCATCTTTTTTGCCCGGGTCAGCGCTGCGTTCAAGTCAGCCTGCCTGGCCTCAGCCTCGGCTTTGGAAGCGAACGGCCCGAGCAGGATCCGGTCCTTGCCGTTTTCCCGGACCACATTGGAAACGAAGCTGTGCTCGATCAACCAGCCGCTCAAGTCGCTGACGGCCTGGGTTGTTTCGCCCCGCACCTCGAGATCCCATTGCGGACCCGTTGCAACAGCCGGCGCTGTTGCCGGTGCGGAAACAGTCGCAGAAGGCGTCTTTTGAGCGCTCGCATCCTTTCCTTCACCGCATCCCGCCAACGCCAATACTGCGATTACCAAGGCCATTTTGCGCACAACGTTTCCCTCTGAATGCTGAAAGCGCGGATTTTAGCATTCATGAATACTTCCCGAGTGCCGCAAAATGGGCACAAAACAACGAGAATCATGGATGCGGCCTCTGTATAGTTACGCCTTGGGAATTAATGCAGCATCTGCGCGTCAGAAAGAGGCACCCAAACCGTGAGACTTCGCACTAATCTATAACTACACCGACCTCTGCACTGTCTGAATCAGGTGCCCTACAAAGCAATCAAGGAGAAGACCATGCTGATACTCACCCGCAAAGTCGGTGAAAGCATAAACATTGGTGATGACATCACTATCACCATCCTGGGCGTTAGCGGCCAGCAAGTCCGAATTGGCATCAACGCCCCGAAAGACGTTGCCGTGCATCGCGAAGAGATCTATCAGCGCATTCAGGCCGGGCTGACCGCTCCAGACAAGCCGCAACCCTGAATCCTGCTGCAGTCAGTAGCCAGCCCGTTCGCTTCAGCGCAATGGCTGGCTAAAGATTCATGCACATTGTTTCGCCCCGCCCTGCCCCACCGTTCATCCCCCTCGTGATGTGAAGCCGATACTAGCGGCTTCGGCGACGCCTTGGCTGTCAGACCATTCGCTTTAACCCCGACGAATAGGTCACCGCTAGCCGAAGGTCACAGCCCGTGCCATGCCAGTGGCCGCGATGACCATGAGCATCATCAACAGCGCTTCGACATGGCTGATCCGTGCGAACAGCTTCGCCCGCCCCAGATCCACCGAAGCGCCACGCCCCAAGGCGATCCGCCACTTGATCAAAGTGATCATCGGCGCCAGCTCCAGCAGCAGGATGATCACGAACAGCGTCATCTTGAGATGAAACAGCGGCTGATGAAGGTAATAGTCGGTGCCTTTTTCGTACCCGCCGAAGGCCCGCATCAGCCCCGTAATTAGCAAAATCCCCGCAGAGATTCCCCACACGTTATCGGCGACCAGCACGCTGCGAACCTGCGCCGTGCCCGCAGCCAGGCGGCTTAATGCCGTGCCCCGAGTCAGCACACCCCAAAGGCCCATGGCAAACGCCAAGAGATGGATCGCCGCGAGAAACCAGTGAGACAGCATAGGGATGCTCCTGACAGGGAAATGGAAAAGGGCTTGTCAGTAGTAGCCCAAAACCTGGAAATCTGCCTGCCAGTGACCTACAGAAAAAGAGGCCGATTCTGACCAGCATGCTGCGAGTCAAATGCGCCAGAATAGGCACTCACCAAGGATGGAACACATGGACCGATCAAAGCTGCCGACGCTTGTCCTGCTACCGGGAATGGATGGAACCGGCGAACTGTTCAAGCCTTTCGTGTCGGCGTTGCAGCACGCTTGCGACATCGTAGTCGTGAGCTACCCCTGCGATGTCCCGTTGAGTTACGGGGAGCTGGAAACCATTGCCAGACAGTCGCTGCCCACCGACCGACCGTTCGTATTGCTGGGCGAATCATTCTCCGGACCGATCGCCATCGCGCTGACGGCTTTGCGCCTGCCGCAACAGGTCGGGATGGTGCTGTGCTGCACGTTTGCTCGAAACCCTCGGCCGTTGCTCAGTCCTCTGCGCTTGGTAGCCAACATCCTGCCGATAGGAGCCGTGCCCGCCACATGGCTCAGCCCGCTGTTACTCGGTCAATTTTCTACCGCCGCATTGCGCACGCCCCTGAGCCTGGCGATCAATCGGGTCAGCCCCACTGTAATGCGCTCGCGACTGCGGTCGGTGCTCGATGTCGATGTGTCGGCGCAACTTGCCCAAGTGAACGTGCCGACTATTTACCTGCGGGCCACCAAAGATCGCCTGGTTCCACACACCGCCTCCACGCGGATATCTCAACTGAAGCCACAGATGCAGGTGATCGACGTCAACGCTCCGCACTGCCTCCTACAAGCGGCACCCGAAGAGGCCGCGCGCCTGATCATTGAGTTTTTGCGAGCCTCTGACACCTCGTAACGCATTACAACTTTGTCATTGAGTTGTCAGCGAAGGTCGCACCCTCGATTCATACAGTGTCGTCGTCAGCCACCCAATCCGGGGGGCTCGCCTTCTACCGATGATGACAAGGGTCGACACCATGAAACCAATGAACAAACTCTGCCTGATCGCCGCCAGCCTGATGATGCTCGGCACCGGCTCCGCCATGGCCGCCAACATTGCGCCCGTGAAGGCCAACAACGTCGTGCTGGTGCACGGTTCCTGGGCCGATGGTTCGAGTTGGTCCGAGGTGATCACGCGATTGCAAGCCGCCGGTTTGCACGTCACTGCCGTGCAGAACCCGCTGACCTCTGTGGCCAACGATGTTGCCGCCACCCAACGCGTACTCGACCAACAGGACGGCCCGACCGTTTTGGTCGGCCACTCCTACGCGGGCACCGTGGTCAGTGAAGCCGGGGTGGATCCGAAGGTCAGCTCGCTGGTCTACGTCGCGGCACGCGCCCCGGATGCCGGCGAAGATTTCGTCGCCCTCTCCGGCAAGTACCCGACCATGCCCGTGCGTGCCGGCACCGAAGAGCACGACGGCTACGTCAGCTTGAAACAGGACGCCTTCCTTAAGTACTTCGCCAGCGATGTTCCCCACGACAAGGCTATGGAGTTGTTCGCCGTGCAACAACCGATCGCCAAAACCCTGTTTGGCGAGCGCACCACCGCCGCAGCCTGGCACACCAAACCGTCGTGGTACGCGGTGTCCAGCCTCGACCAGACCATCAACCCGGACCTGGAACGCTTCCTCGCCAAGCGCATGGGCGCGACCACCATCGAGCTGCCATCGAGCCACCTGTCACTGGTCTCGCACTCGAAAGAAATCGCTGACCTGATCCTCGAAGCCTCCGGCCGCCAGCCGTAATCCCGGGCCAAATTGCATTACAACTTTGTCATTCAACTGTTGGTCGGCTGTTCGGATCGCCTCGTTAACCTGAGCTCACTGCCCAGTCAATCAACCGGCAGCCACCGCCATCCAGATTAGAGAGAGACACACCATGAAAATGTTAATCCTCGGTTTCGCCGCCCTCCTCGCCACCGGTTCAGCTTTTGCCGACACTCAGCCACAAGCGTCGGTGATTCATGACAAGACCGGTTTCTTCGTCCACATGGACGTCGCGAAAGTGCTGTCCAGCACTGACATCTCACAACAGTGCGGCATTATTCCTGCGCGGCTGGACTACCTGGACCACAGCGGTCAAGAGCACGTGTTGGATTACCAGGTCGAAGGCTCCGGCTGCATCAATGACAATTGAGTATGTTGCGCCCACGATGTGTGGCCCGAGTCACGCGCAATTGATCGGGCTACACTGGCTCACGCCCCTCACGTCGCACTGAATTCTTTACGGACATCGACCATGAACATCCTAGTCGTTGAAGACGAGCCCAAGGCAGGCAACTACCTGCTCAACGGTCTGCAGGAACTCGGTTACTCGGTCAGCCTGGCGCGCAATGGCGTGGACGGCTTGCACCTGGCCCTGGAAACCTCGTTCGACGTCATCGTGCTCGATGTGATGATGCCGAAAATGGACGGCTGGGAAGTGCTGCGGCGCTTGCGCAAGGAAGCTGATACACCGGTGCTGTTCCTCAGCGCCCGCGACGACATCGCTGACCGCATCAAGGGTCTGGAACTGGGCGCCGACGATTACCTGATCAAACCGTTCTCCTTCGCCGAACTGGTGGCGCGCCTGCGCACCCTGACCCGACGCGGTCCGTCCCGGGAAGAAGAACAGCTGCAAGTGGCCGACCTGCAAATCGACGTGCTCAAACGCCGCATCACCCGCGACGGCGTGCGGATCACCCTGACCAACAAAGAATTCGCCTTGCTGCACTTGTTCGCCACCCACCAGGGCCAAGTGTTGTCGCGCTCGCTGATTGCCTCGCGGGTGTGGGACATGAATTTCGACAGCGACACCAACGTGGTAGACGTCGCGGTGCGGCGTTTGCGCTTGAAAGTCGACGACCCGTTTCAACTCAAGCTGATCCACAGCGTGCGCGGTATCGGCTATCGCTTCGATACGCAGCCATGAACGGTCGGCCGCATTCCCTGACCCTGCGCCTGGCATTGTTGTTTGCGTTGCTGGCCTTTGCTTCAGTCATCACGCTGGGCGTGTGTTTGTATCGCGAGCTGGAACGCGAGTTGATCCGGCGGGACGATGCCGCGCTGATCACCCGGGTCGATCAACTGCGCACTTTTCTGAATGACAGCAACACCCTGGACCTGATCAAGAGCAAACCGGCCTTGTTCCAGAACATGCTCGGCAACCGCGAATCGGTGCTGGTGATCGGCGCGGCCGGACAAAAACCGTTGCTGGTGGTCAATCCCGGCAGACTCGACTTGCCAAACTTGTCGCCCGTGACCATGGACCATCCGCTGGTCCTGGCCGATGTGCAGCACTTTTCCGGCGTGGACGGCGTGCCCTTCGCGGCGCTGGCGGCGACCATCGACTCCGGCGACCTGGGCAGCCTGCAAGTCGTGGCCGGGCGGTTGATGACTGAACGCACCAGCGTGTTGGCCAACTACCGGATACGCGTTTACCTGCTGGCCGGTGTCGCCGCCCTATTGCTCGCGGTCTGCGGCTATTTACTGCTCTATCGCGGGCTGCTGCCGTTGCGGCGCCTGGCCAAACACGCCCACGGCATTGGCGTCGGCAACCTCACCGAACGCCTCGACAACCACGGCGCGCCGCTGGAAGTGCAGCCGATGATCGATGCCTTCAACGGCGTCCTCGACCGCCTCGCCAAAGGCTTCGTCCAGCTCGGCCAGGTCTCCACCGACATGGCCCACGAACTGCGCACCCCGATCAACAACTTGCTCGGCGAAACCCAAGTCGCCCTCCAGCAAAACCGCAGCGTCGAAGCCTACCAACAACTCCTCGCCTCCAACGTCGAAGAACTCGAACGCCTCGCGCGCATGCTCGACAACATGCTGTTCCTCGCCCGAACCGACCCCGCCAGCGCCCTGCGCCAACGCCAGGAACTGGACGCCGCAGACGAAATGGAACGCATGGCGGATTACTTTGAAGGGTTGGCGGCGGATGTCGGGATCAGCATCAACGCCCATGGCAGCGGCGTGATCTGGGCCGAGCCGATGTTGCTGCGCCGGGCGTTGGCCAATCTGTGTTCGAACGCCATCAAGTATGGCGCGCCGGATTCGGAGTTGGTGGTGAGTGCGACGCCCTCTTCCGAAGGGATCAGTCTGCGGGTGAGCAATCACGGCGCGACCATTGCGCCGGAGCATCTGCCGAAACTGTTTGACCGGTTTTATCGGGTGGATGAGTCGCGGGAGCGGTCGGCGCAATCGAACGGGTTGGGGTTGTCGATTGTGGCGACGATCATGCAGTTGCATAACGGAGGGTATGGCGTCACCAGTGAGAATGGGGTGACGTGTTTTGAGTTGTTCTTTCCGGGGCGGGTGTTGGAAGGATGATCGGGCTTGATTAGTTTATTTGAGGAGCAGGCCGATACATAACTGGCGAACAGCCATCTATCTCCCTATCATGCCGCCCACTGGCCCTTGCGTAAGGGGTCAGAGGACAATCATTCAAAAGGGAATAGACGTGAAAGAGTTCGTAATTGGCGTAAACAACGTAGTTCTGTATGTCGCGCTGGCCGTTATCTGGATCGCCGCAGTGGTCATGATCTTCGTTCAGGGCTTCTGGTCCGGCGCAGGCGTTTTCATTACCGGCACCCTGACCTGGTGCATCATCTCCGGCTTCTGGTTTGTGCAGTCGGCGACTTATGAAGAACTGAAAAAGTTGAACGCCAAACAAGGCTGACACTTGTTGGCTGGACCTACCGCACAGGTCCGAAAGTGCTTCATGCAACAAGTGTAACGAGGGGGCAATCCCCTCGTTACAGTGCCTGGCGACTACCCAGGCTTGTGGTTATCCAATACCCGATTCACCGCTAACTCACCCAACCTGATTACCTGCTGCAACACCAGCATTCTCTTGCGCTGTGGGCCGTCCATGGTGCTGGCGATCTCACTCACCATTTCGGTGGCAGACCCCAACGATTCGCAGGCCTGGACGAGCAATGTTTCGTCATTCGCCGCTGGGTTGATGATGAAGGTGTCGTTGCTGGGGCTGCGGGGCGGTATCTGCGTTTTCATCGCCCCGGGGTTCAGGTAGAAATTGAGTGCGCGGTCGGCTGCCTCTTTTAGTTTCTTGGGGTCAAGATCAAGGGAAGCGTCGTAGGGTACTGGATTGGTGTGCGGGGGATTGGGCGTTACTTTGAACATGTCTTAGTTCGCTCTAATAAGGCTGCATCCACTTCGCGACTAAACGAAAGGGAGGCAGCTGTGCACAGGTTAGTCGACCGACGAGCTAAGAAATCGGCGCACTCGAGAGTGCCCTGCGCACAGCTACCATCAAGTGCAGGATGAAACCCCTGACTGATTGGCACTTATGCGACTTAGCAACGACAGGCGACTAAACCCGACCACTGATGGGCAGTGGCAGGCAAACGATAGAGCCCAGGCGCAAGAGGCACAAGCCGGCGGATTCTGGCGTACGCGTAGGTAAAGGCGCAAGCGCTTGTAGCCTTTAGGACGTAACACTGGGTGTCTTTAAACGTCCTGCCCTATCCAGTTAAACACCCACCAAAAAAACCCGTAAACCTTCGGTCAGAGCCAGCAAAAAGGTAACGACGCCGTATCCGCCACGAAGGTGAATGGCAGATCGATCAGCGCAAACGGACCAATAAACTGCGCGAGCTGGTACTCAACGTCTAACCCGCTATAGCAGTCGTATGAGTGGTAGGGGTTCGTCACTGCGCCAAGCCAGGCGCAACCGCTCAACTGCAAAATAGCCACTATCAAAACAAGCTTCCGTAGCACGTAATTTCCTTATTACTTTTATACGCAGAACTGCAGAGACGGCATCGCAAGAAGTTAGTCACCAATGCCGAGTTCGTCAGTGACTGCGATGCCCTTGCGCGCTAGATACCTCGGAGCGCGGGATCAACTTATGACTTGCTCGCCTGCCCCTGGAACAGCTTGGTATAGGCGAAATACCCCCCCGCAATCCCAGCGACGGCCAGCACCCCATACACCGCGCCAAACATGAACGATGAGGCGATGAAACCTATCGCCACGATGCCAACAAACACTTGGATGATTTTCAGCGTCTTTTCTTCCAGAGAAAATTTCCCATGCAGAAACAGACCTGCGGCAAGACCAATCAGAACGCCCACAATGATTCGTGCAAACATCACTCAACTCCTTTTGCTGAAAGGTGGGAAGCTTACTCCAGAAAAGACAACCGCACCCCTTCCAGAAGGATTCGGCTGCACTCAATCGCCCCACTACCCTTGACACTACAAGCTGACTTTAAAAACCTGGCCGAGATGACCTATGCTCCTCGGCAGCAACTCCCTTCGAGTGTTCCCTCAATGATCAAACGCTGCACTTTGCTCGACCATAAAGGTTGGCTGCCCCTGCGTATCGCCCTGTGGCCTGATTCCGCCCCGGACAATGACCATGACAAACAAACCCTACTGAGCACGCCAGAGCGCTATCTGGTATTGATCTTCGTTAATGAAGAAGGCAATGCGCTAGGGTTTGCGGAAGCGTCAATCCGAACGGACTACGTTAACGGTACCAACTCCTCGCCCGTGGCCTTTCTCGAAGGTCTATACGTCCAGCCTGCCAGTCGGGGCGAAGGCATAGCGCGGCAACTCGTGGCGCGCATTCGACAGTGGGCCGAAGAAATGGGCTGCACCGAACTGGCTTCGGATGCACTGCTGGATAACCAGGGTAGCCACGCCATGCATAAGGCCCTGGGCTTCGCAGAGACCGAACGGGTGGTTTACTTTTTGAAGCCTTTGGGCAAGGCGAAGTAAAACTGCGTGTATGACCAGCATTCATAACAAAAAAGTGACAGGTTAATTTACCGGTTGGACCAATGAAAAAAATGATCCGCCACTTTTCTACAGTTTACTTTTTTCTGTAAGCGTAGAAAAGCAGTTCCGTCCCACCCCAAGTGGTTGAGTCCCCCACAGGAATCCAATTTGCCCAGAAAACCCAATGTTAACCGGTCAAATAGAGCCCTACAAAACCGACATACTAACCAATGTACTTTTTGCGGAGCACTGGCCCTCGGCAAGAGGGCCTTTGAGATCAGCCGACAAGCTGAGCCTCTGTCGAGGTCTTCCCTTCGCTGCGAGATTTTGACCGGGACTTCAGCAGGCGCTTGGCGGGCTTCTCAATCATGAAATAGCTGCAGGATGCCAGGAACAGAAGCGCCGAGAAATACATCAGCGGGGTTACCGGGAGTTCTGGAACGAACGAAAACGCAAAGATTTTCATAAGGACGAGATGCAGCATGTATATCGAGAAACTGATTTCACCGAGATAGACCAGCACGCGGTTGCTCAGGATCAGGCCAACCACCCCCCTGCCCGATGCGACGACGGCTATTAAAATCGCGAACACCCAGCACGAACCCATGTTGTTTGTAATGACATTCACTAGTACAAAAGACGATGTGGACCCAATTAAAAGTTGTGCCCCATAGAAAATCCACCATACCGTAAAAATCAGAGCGGCAGACTCAACCAAGCTCCAAAAGGCGAATGAAGCATTGTAGTGTCGAATGTACTTATCCCAAACTACCCATAGAGACATACCCAAGCAAAACTCAAACCCACGAAAAATCGGATTGGCATACGCTGCATAGGTAATAACAACCCCGGCGTCTTTCCCCATTGAAGTTTCTGCAAACTTCATCATGACAAACACATAAAAAACTGAAGCCATGGCTGAGACCAATAGTTTTACCGACCAATTTTTCTTGATCCCGATAACCAGAAATGGAAATGCAAGGTAGAAAAAAAGCTCAGTAGAAATACTCCATGACACTGAATTCCAAGAGAACAATATTTTTTCAAATGGAAATATAGATTGCATCAAAGTTAAGTTGAGGGCTAACTGAACAGACCTGTCAAAAAAACCCTCTCCGTTAAACGAGACGTAATCATACCGAACAAACAACACCAAAAAACAAAGGGCAAACAGGTGAACAGGCCAAAGCCTCGAAAGGCGATCACGGATAAAACCAAAATAACTAGTTATCTGTTTTGACGTATACACGTGCGTAAGAATGAATCCTGAAAGAACAAAAAAGAAACTTACACCATGGGTTAATGTTTGTGGAGCACCGGAAAACCAAGACCAGAACATTAACGAATGCAAAACTACAATCATGAATGCAGCAAAGAATCGCAAACTCGTAAGAGGCTTTAAAGTCTCTATTGAGGCGCTACTGGCAGAAACCATTTTTATTCTCGTTTTATTCAGAGGCTCAACAGAACCCCCATCCAATATAATGCACTGAGCTTAGTGCTCACATGCTTCCATGCGAAAAACGAGCGAATAATATCTGCTCCGTCGCTTTACAGGTAGCGAAAAAAAAAATAAATACCCATCCTTCAAGCGGCATATGGCTAGACGGCCTTGTACCAGTCGTTAAGGGTATAGATCGTTATTGGCGCTGCTGGAGCGATTTTAAGAAGAATGGCTGCCCACTCGAAACTAAGCCCAAAGCTCGCTCGATGAAATCGGATTCAAGGTGGCGAAATATAAGAAGGAACCCGGGCACCTGATGGTTGGCCAAATTACCCGACACTATCAGGAGGCACACAGGCAACAAAAAAGGGCCCACCTTTCGGTGAGCCCTTCTAGACCGCCCAGCAGAGCGGATTTTGTTTGGTAGGCGCGATTGGACTCGAACCAACGACCCCCACCATGTCAAGGTGGTGCTCTAACCAACTGAGCTACGTGCCTGCTGTGAGGCGGCATTCTACGGAATTCCGGAGGGGTGTCAACACCTTTTTTCGAGCTAACCCTATGAATATGCAAAATATTTAATTTCGGTGCTGCGACGAAGATTTTCCGGTGGCTGGCGGTGGTTTTTTAACTCGGGTAGGATCGGCGGACTCGTAAAATATATTAAACAGAGGCTGCAGGATGGCGAACACCCCCTACCCAGAGTCCTATTACGCTGCATCGGCGAATGCGGTCCCGCCGCGTCCGGTTTTGCAGGATGACGTAGAGACTGATGTCTGTGTGATCGGCGCCGGTTACACCGGTCTGTCCTCTGCCCTGTTTTTGCTGGAGAACGGTTTTAAGGTAACGGTGCTTGAGGCGGCCAAGGTTGGATTTGGGGCGTCGGGGCGTAACGGTGGCCAGATCGTTAACAGTTATAGCCGTGACATTGATGTGATCGAGCGCAGTGTCGGGCCCAAGCAGGCGCAGTTGCTGGGGCAGATGGCGTTCGAGGGTGGGCGGATCATTCGTGAGCGGGTCGCCAAATATAATATCCAGTGCGACTTGAAGGACGGCGGTGTGTTCGCGGCCATCACGGCCAAGCAGATGGGGCATCTGGAATCGCAGAAGCGGCTTTGGGAGCGCTTCGGGCATACGCAGCTTGAGTTGCTGGATCAGAAGCGCATCCGCGAAGTGGTGGCGTGCGATCAATACGTCGGCGGCATGCTCGACATGAGTGGCGGGCATATTCATCCGTTGAACCTGGCGCTCGGTGAAGCGGCGGCCGTGGAGTCGTTGGGCGGCACTATTTATGAACAGTCGCCGGCGGTGCGCATCGAGCGCGGGGCGAATCCGGTGGTGCATACGCCGCAAGGTAAGGTTCGGGCCAAGTTCATCATTGTTGCGGGCAACGCTTACCTCGGCAATCTGGTGCCGGAGCTGGCGGCGAAGTCGATGCCGTGCGGGACTCAGGTGATTACCACTGAGCCGCTGGGCGATGCGTTGGCCAAGGCGTTGTTGCCGCAGGATTACTGTGTCGAGGACTGTAATTACCTGCTTGATTACTACCGTTTGACCGGGGATAAGCGTTTGGTCTTCGGCGGTGGCGTGGTCTATGGCGCGCGGGATCCGGCGAACATCGAGGCGATTATTCGGCCGAAGATGCTCAAGGCGTTTCCGCAGTTGAAGGACGTGAAGATTGATTACGCCTGGACCGGAAATTTCCTGCTGACGTTGTCGCGTCTTCCGCAGGTCGGGCGGCTGGGGGATAACATTTATTATTCCCAGGGTTGCAGCGGGCATGGTGTGACGTATACGCATTTGGCGGGCAAGGTGTTGGCCGAGGCGTTGCGTGGGCAGGCAGAGCGGTTTGATGCGTTCGCGGATTTGCCGCATTACCCGTTTCCGGGTGGGCAGTTGTTGCGCACGCCGTTTGCGGCGTTGGGGGCCTGGTATTACGGGTTGCGGGATAAGTTTGGGTACTAAGCAATACCGCAACAGCCTGTAGGAGCTGAGCTTGCTCGCGAAGAGGCCGTGTCAGTCGACATTAATATTGCCTGATACGCCGCCTTCGCGAGCAAGCTTCGCTCCTACAGGGGGTTGGGTGTCAGGCGACGGTGACGGTGTCTGACACGGCCTCTTCGCGAGCAGGCTCGCTCCCACAGGTTTTGTGTTGTGCCTGTTAATCGGGGAAGTCTGCGCCTTCGCTGACGCTCGCCCAGCCTTCGAAATCCTTGCGCAGCGCTTCGATCTTGCCTCGGCCACCGGCCAGCGCTGCTTTGCCCAATAGCAGACGCAACGGTGGATTTTCGGCCTCGACCGCATCAACGATCGCCACCGCCGCACGCACCGGGTCGCCCGGTTGTTTGCCGTTGTAGCCACGGATCATGTCCATGCGTTTGCCCGCCGTTTCATCGTAATCGCTGATGGTCCGGTTCGCCTCGTTAGCCGAGCGCCCTGCCCAATCGGTGCGGAATCCGCTGGGTTCGACGATCAGCACCTTGATGCCCAGCGGCCCGACTTCCTGGGACAGGGACTCGGAAATACCTTCCACGGCGAACTTGGTGGCGTGGTAGAAACTGACTGCCGGGAACGCGACGATGCCGCCGACGGACGAGATGTTCACCACCGAGCCGCTACGCTGCTGGCGCATGCCGGGCAACACGGCGCGGGTCATCTGTACGAGGCCCCAGACGTTGATTTCCATCATGTTGCGCACTTGCTCCAGATCGCTTTCTTCGAACGAACCGAAGTAGCCAATCCCTGCGTTATTCACCAGCACATCGATACGGCCGAAACGCGCTTGAGCGGCTTCCACGGCAGCATCGATCTGTGCCGGATCGGTGACGTCCAGTTTCAGGACCAGCGCGATATCTTCGTGACCTTTGACGATGTCTTCGACCTGCGCCGGGTTACGCGCGGTGACCACGGTCGGGTAGCCGAGGCTGAGGGTGTGCAAGGCCAATTGGCGGCCGAAACCTGTTGAGCAGCCGGTGATGAACCAGACCGGTTTTGTAGTCGATGCAGTCATGCGGATCTTCCTCCAGGTAACTGCCCGCGAGTGCGAGCGATGTCCTGAGTATGGACACGCCTGGCTTTGCGAAAAAGAGCCATAATCTGCAAGACCTTTTCGGAAAAACCACACAATGAAAGATCCGGATTTTCAGCAGCTGCGTCTGTTTATGCAGGTGGCCCACGCTAAAAGCTTCACCAACGCGGCCGATGCCACGGGGTTGTCGGTGTCCACGGTCAGCCATGCCGTGCGCGAATTGGAGAAACAGTTGGGGCTGCGTTTGCTGAACCGGACCACCCGCAGCGTCAACATCACGGAAGCGGGCGAACAGTTGATCAGCAAGATCGCGCCGTTGATGGAGGACCTGGGGTTGGCATTGCGCAGTGCGTCGGCTGCAGGTGATGAGGTGGCGGGAACGCTGCGTTTGAGCGTGCCCACCAGCGCCAGTCGGCTGATCCTGCAACCGCTGTTACAGAAGTTTCTGTTGACGCATCCGGGGATCAATCTGGAAGTCGCGGTGGACAACAGCCTGATCGACATTGTCACCAAGGGCTACGACGCCGGCATTCGTTATGACGATGTGCTGGAGGAAGACATGGTAGTAGTGCCAATTCTGACGGACATGCGCTTCGTGGTGGTGGCCTCGCCCGAGTACCTGGCAGGTCGGACGATTCCACAGCAGCCGCAGGATTTGTTGCAGCACGAATGCGTGAATTATCGCAGCGCCACGACAGGCTCCCTGCCCCGCTGGGATTTCGAGAAGAACGGCAAGCACACCCGGATTGCGGTCAAGGGACGCCTGGCGACCAACGACAGTGAATTGCTGCTACGGGCAGCGCTGGACGGGTTTGGCTTTGCGTACTTGTTCCATGCACCGATTGTGATGGACTACTTGGCCAGCGGGGAGTTGGTGTCTGTGCTGGACGACTGGGTACCGGCTGGCACGCTCTATCTGTATTACTTTGAACGCAATAACACGCCAAAAAAGCTGCGGGCGTTTATTGATTTCTTGAAGGGTGAGGTTGCGAACAATTAACCATCGACAACCGCAAATCCCCCTGTGGGAGCGGGCTTGCTCGCGAAGAGGCCGTGTCAGTCGACATCAATGCTGAATGACACACCGCTTTCGCGAGCAAGCCCGCTCCCACAGGGGGAAATGGGGTTAGAGCCGATGACGGGGGATGCCGCTGCGGATTCGCAGGATATCGGCCAGAACGGCCAAAGCAATTTCCGCCGGTGTCTTGCTACCGAGGTTCAGACCAATCGGCGCATGAATCCGCGCCAACTCCACATCCCCCAACCCACCAATTCTGCGCAACCGCTCAAAGCGCTTCTGCGACGTTTGCATCGACCCCATCACACCGATATAAAACGCCTCGGTGCGCACGGCTTCCATCATCGCCAAATCATCAATTCGCGGGTCGTGAGTCAGCGCCACCACCGCCGTATCGCTGTGACAGCCGCCATCAGCGATAAACACCGACGGCAACTGACGCCGAATCTCGACGCCCTGCAGCACCACGCCTTCCAGCACTTCATCGCGAGGATCACAAAGGATCACCTCGAAGCCCAAACCCACGGCAAATTCCGCACACGCCTGGGCCACGCTGGAATACCCCGCCAGCAATAAGCGCTGAGCCGCGCCGATCCGCACGCGCACCCGGTCGATCTCGCGTTCGATGCGCACACCTTGCTCGCTGTCCGCGAACACACTGCGCGCGCCGCTGGCCAGATCGACCTCGCGGATCAACCGACGCTGCCCCAGCAACGCCGATTCCAGTTCCCGCAAATGCGCCTGAACCTCGCAATCCGGTTCAAGCTTCTCCACCAGCAGATCGAGCACGCCGCCACACGGCAGGCTCACTCGCGAACGCGGGTCGTCGCCTTCGCCGTATCGCACGACGCTGACGGCTTGCTCGAACAAACCTTCGGCGACGCGCTCAAGGAAATCCTCCTCAACGCAGCCACCGGACAGCGAACCGATCCACTGCCCATCCGCGTTTACCGCCAGCAGCGAGCCCGGCGCACGTGGCGCCGAGCCGTAGGTGGCGAGCACCGTGCACAACCACACACGCTGACCGGCTACCGACCATTCCAGTGACCGGCGCACCACTTGCAGATCGAGATGCTGCATGTCAGTGCGCCTTGTGCTCGGCCGGTGGTGCGTCCGCTTGCAGCTTCTGCACATCGCTGACCGCCAGCTCACTCGACTGGCCGCCCCAACCCTGACGCAGGTAGTTCAGCAGATCGGTCAGTTGCTCATGATTGAGTTTTTCGGCGAAGCCCGGCATCGGCTGCATGCGTTCGAACCCGGCGAATTTCTGTTCGCCGATGCCGTCCTCGATCACTCGCAACAGGTTGCGCGGATCTTCCAGGCGCAACGTGGTGTTGCCGCGCATGGCCACCGCGATGTGCGGCTTGCCCTCACCGTTCGGCGCGTGGCAACCGGCACACACGTTCAGGTAATCCTGACGACCGCGCTGGGCACTTGGGCTCATCTTGTCCAACGGGACTTCGGTCAGCACTTTGGCCGCAGGCGCTGGATCGCCCAGCAGGTACGTCGCCATTGCCGCCAGGTCAGGGTCGCTGAGGCCTTGGGTGCTGTTGTGGAACACCGGGAACATCTCGTTGAACATCGTGCCCTGGGCGCTCATGCCGTGCTTGAGGAACGTGCTCAGATCCTGTTGATTCCAGCCGCGCGCGGCCAGATCAGTGGCCAACAGGCTTGGCGCCAGGTAGCCGTTGAGCAAACCGCCAGTCAGGCGTTTGTCCATCTGCATCGCACCGGGCAAACCGCGCGGGGTGTGGCATTCGCCGCAGTGACCAAGCACTTCGACCATGTATTCGCCGCGCTTGAAGGCTTCGCTTTTGCCCTCGGTGGGCGCGAGTTTCACGTCCTTGCCGTAGAGCATGTTCCAGCCCATCAAACCCAGGCGCACGTTGAACGGAAAGCTCAGGCTGGTGACTGGTGCTGCGCGCTCAATCGGCTCGACGGTTTTCAGGTAGGCGTGAATCGCATCCGAATCTTCGCGCGGCATCAGGTGATACGAGGTGTACGGCATCGCCGGGTACAGGTTCGCGCCATCCCGGCGTTTGCCTTCGGTGAGCGCGGCGAAGAATTCGTCATCGGTATACCGACCGATGCCATGCTCTTTGCTCGGGGTGATGTTGGTGCCGTAGATCGTACCGAACGGCGAGACGATCGGCAGACCACCCGCATACGGCGCGCCGCCCGGTGCGGTGTGGCACGCCATGCAGTCAGCTGCGCGAGCGAGGTATTCGCCGCGCTTCACCTGATCATCTGCATGTGCCAGCAACACCGGCGCAGCCAGGCCGGCCGCCAACGCTAGGCGGGAAAGTAGTTGCTTCATGCTTAACCCTCCTTGACCAGGCCGAGATCGGTCAGCACGTTGCGCGTCGCGCTGTAGTACCGCACATAGCCGGTGCAGCGGCAGATGTGATGGCCGAGGCTGTCTTCGATGACTTTTTCCAACTGGCTTTTCACGATGGGCTGACGCTGGAGTTTTTCAACCAGCACCGTCGCGGCGTTGACGAAACCCGGTGCGCAATAGCTGCACTGGAAGGCGAATTCATCGACGAAACGTTGCTGGATCGGGTTCAGCTCAGTGACCTTGCCCTGCTCATCGCGGGTCGCATGGCCTTCGATGGTCCGCACTTTCTTGCCTTCGAAGTAATGCGCGCCGGTGATGCAGGTGCGCACTTCTTCACTGGTGCCGTCCGGGTTATCGACGATCACCACACAGGCGTGACAAATGCCCTGCCCGCAGCCGAGGCGCGAGCCGGTGAGGTTTTTGTATTCGTGCAGGTAATCGATCATCGGCAGGTCATCAGGGATGTCCACCGGGCCGACGGATTGACCGTTGAGGGTCAGTTGAAGCGGACGGTTAGCCATTGAGGGCCTCCTTGATGCGTGCGGAAGTGATAGGCAGGTCGCGGACCCGTTTGCCGATGGCGTGCGCCACGGCGTTACCGATGGCGCCGACCACCGGGATCATCACCACTTCGGCAATGCCCTTGGACGGATCGCTCGGCGACAGCGGCGGCAGGATCTCGGCGGTCTGGTTCCAGACGGCAACGTGCCGGGCCATCGGCAAGCGGTAACGGTTGAAGTTCCAGTCACCCTCCCCCGGCCCGCCTTCATACAACGGCATCTCTTCGAGCAGCGCATGGCCGATGCCCATGGCGATCCCGCCTTCGAGCTGGCCCTTGACCAGTTCTTCCACCAGTACGCGACCGCACTCGACCCACGAGTGATGGTTGAGCACTTGCACTTCAGCGGAGCCCTTGTTCACTTTCAATTCCACCAGCGTCGCGACCGGGCTGTAGTACGTCACCGCCGCGTTGTTCAACTGGGTGTCCGGGTAGTGCACGTTCTGGCGATCCAGCAAGTGGAAACCGGCGCTGGTCATCTGCGCTTTCTTCGCGTTCGGGGCACCGTCGCCGTACTTCACCGCCAAGCCGTCGAGAGGCAGACGCTCGCGTACGCCGTCGATGCTGAACTCGGCCTCGGCCCAGCTCCAGCGGTTGAAACCGTGCACGGTTGCGCCGGTCACCAGGCCTTTTTCGTGGGCGTGTTTCGCCAGTTGCTCAAAGCTCAGCGGCTGCATGCCGTTGGCGGTGAGTTTGCCGTCGACCCAATGCGCATCTTCGCGACGTACCACATACGGGTTGGCCTGGCCGCCGTAAGGGCCTTGGCCCCAGATCTGCAACGCCGCCGGCCACAAGCCGTGGTTGAACAGCACGCGGGACGCTTCGCGGGTGGCGTGGCTGAAGTAGTACGCGGAGTTCGTCGCCGACGAGGCCGAAGCGATTTTGCCGACCCAGCGCGGGTTGCGCAGGAAACCGTCCTGTTCGGCCTGGCTCATGATGTACGGGTTGCCGCCGGTGATCAGTTGCAACTCTTTCCATTCGGTTTCGCCGGTCTTCACTTCGGTGGCCGGGATGCCGATGAAATCCGCTACTACCAAGGCTTGGGACGTGGACATGCCGGTGCCGATTTCGATGCCGATGTGGCGCAGGGTCACGTGGCCTTCGGCGGTGAATTCGATGCTGGCCATCGGCGCTTCGGAACCGGTGCCGAAGTCTTTCTGGCAGATGGCGAAACCGACGCCGTACCAGTGATCCGGGTCGGCGGCTTCGCGCTGCAGCTTGATCAGGTCGCGACTTTTCCAGACTTCGTGGGCCGAGGCCTTGTCGAGAATTTCGTGCAGGCGCAAGGCTCCGGCCGGAACCGCGCCCTGGGTATTTTTCATGCCCGAGAGCATGGCGTTTTTCTTGCGCAAATCGATGGCGTCAATGCCGAGGCGACCGGCGATTTCATCGACCATCATCTCGGTCGATGCCATGCTTTGCAGGGTGCCGTAGCCGCGCATCGAGCCAGCTTCAACAGCGCGGGAATGGTAGGCCGTGACCTGCAAATCGTTCTGCGGCATGTAGTAGATCGACTGCGCCGCCGTGGCGCCAACCGCCGCTACTGAAGGGCTGTAGTTGATCCGTCCGCCACCGTCGACGCTCATCTCGGCGCGGAAAATCTTGAAGCTGTGATCGTTTTTGTCCACGGCCAATTGGTAGCGGATGTCGAACGGGTGACGCTTGATGCCGCTCTGGAATTGCTCGTAACGGTCGTTGGCCAGACGCACCGGCACACCGGCGCCGTACAACGCGGCCAATGCGGCGTAGTAGACGAAGATGTTGTGGTCTTTTGAGCCATAACCGACGGTGTAGCCAGGGTGCATATTCAGGTTGGCCAGGCCGAAACGCGACGGTGCGATCATCTTCGCGGTTTCGGTGGCGGCTTCCAGCGGGCACTGGGTGGCGACCACAAAATGCAGGGTTTTGGTCGCCGGGTCGTACCAGCCGTTGCCGTTGTCCGGCTCCATCGCGGCGGGTTCGATCGACGGGGTTTTGTAGCGCTCGTCGAACACCAGCCAGTTGTCCGGCGGCGAGTCGATTTGCTGCTTCATGCGGTCGGCGTAGAACAAGCCGCGCTCGGTCAGGTTGCCGTGCAGATCCGGCTGGGAATTCCACACCGGACGACGGTTTTTCAGCATCGGGAACAGGATCGAATCCTTGAGGCTGGCGAATTCGTCTTCGTCCGCCGAGGTCGCGCCGCCGACCCGCACGTAGCGAAAGCTGCCATACGGATCGCCTTCGTAGAACGGCACCTGAGCACCGTAACGAATCGCTTTGTCATTGAATTTGAGTTTGGCCTTGGCCTGGCGGAAGCGCTCGAAGTCGTTCCAGATCAGGATCGCCACCGGGTGGCCGATGAACATCGGCACCTTGCCTTCGGGCAGCAGCGGATCGGGCGCGTGCTCTTCCGGGAAGACAATGCCGTCCTTGTCGAGGTCGGCGGCGGTGACGATGCGGTCGGGCTGCAAGTCAGCGCCGAGCCATGCCAGGTCTACACCTGCGTAGATGCGGTCGGCCTTGGTGGTTTTCAGCAACATGGCGTGGCCCTGCTGCTGCGGCCAGCCCGGCATGTCCTTGGCGCGGATGTCGCGGGCAAAGACTTTGCTGCCGCAGACCTTGGACAAGGCATCGTTACGCGAGCGCGCCTTGCCGTTGTTGCCGAGCCATTGCTCGGACGGCACGGTCACGCTGTTTTCCATCAAGGCAGCCAGCGCCTGGGAGCTGAGCGGCGTGAGCGTCACGCTCACACCCGCCACCAGCCCGCCCTGAAGGAACGAGCGCCGGGAGATATCACGGTTGGACATGGATCATCCTCTGGGCGGTTATGGGTCCGCCCTTCTGGTTATGTTCTGGGGATCTCGAGTCTTGCAGAAGCGCTTTTGGACGAAGCAAAAGGCTGTATTTGACAGTGCAAAGCTGACCGAAAGGTTAACTTTATAGGTTTCTGCGCTTGCGGCAAACAACCGGTTACAAAAAAACTGACCAACGAATCAAAATATTGCTGCGTTGCGCGGCAATACATCGCTGGAATGCGGGTCCTGTGGGAGCGAGGCTTGCCCGCGAAGGCGTCCTCAAAGGCACCACCTGTAGAAGCAAGGCTTGCCCGCGATAGCGATCTCGACGACGCCTTCGCGGGCAAGCCTCGCTCCTACAGGTTTTACGTGAGCCGGGCAGCTCTAGCTACGTCGGGCTTCGAGTTTCTGGAGGAATTCTGTGCGGCGGCGTTGGTCGGCTTCTTCTTTAGCCAACAGGTCGGGCAGAAGCTCGGCAGCTCGCCCGGCATCGAGGATGTAGACGCCATCATCGTCACCAATGGCCAGATCCCCCGGATGCACCGTCACCTCGCCAACCTGAATCGGCTGATTGACCTCACCCTGAACGCCAATACCACGCGTGGTGTACGCACTGACGCCGCGACAAAACACCGGCAAGCCATGTCGGCGTAGCGCGCTGACATCGGTGACCGCGCCCGACACCACAACTCCGGCCAACCCTTTGATCAATCCGGCCAAGGTCCGCAATTCGCCCCAGCAGCCGCACTCTTGATCACCCACGCATTCGATCACCAGCACATCCCCCGGTTGACTCAGCAACAGCGCCTCACGCAAAACACTACCATCCGGCGGGAAGACTTTGCCCGTGACCACGTTGCCGACCATGCGAATGTCGTTGAACAGCGGCTTGATCCCGCGCAGGAAGCCGTGGTCGGAGAAATGGCCGATGGTGGACGATGGGATCGTCCGGTACTGGGCGATCAACTCTGGGCTGAGGTTTTGCTGGCGGGGATTGATCAGGTAACTCATCGGCATTTTTTCCCCGGACGCAGCAATGGGCAGGTCGAGCAATATTCAGCAGGCTCGGTGGCCAGGTAGTAGAAGCAACAAGTGCGGCGAAAACGAATACTGCGTTGCCCGTCGTCCACCAGCGTCGGCGGTCGGCGGAAATGGCTCAGCGGGTTGTAATCGAGGCCGAACAGCGCGGGTTCGGCTTGGGTCATCAGCCAGGTGAAATCCGCTTCACAGCGCTCACGTACTAAGGGGTCCTCGATTTTCGCCATGCGTTTTTCATACAGCGAGTACACGCGCACCGCAGTGTTTTCCCAAAGGATACGCCGGGAAACACCGGTGATGCGGTTGAAGGTTTGCCACAGCGGTTTCAGCAAGTCGGCGAACAGCGCTTGAACGATGGTTTCGCGCCAGGCTTCGCGTTCGCCCGCTTCATACGTCAGCGGAAAGGAATGGCTAATCGGCATAGACGACGTCCACAACCCGTCATCGTGGCCATACTCGACCACCGTGTTGTCCAGCGACATCAGCAAGCCTTTGTCGTACACCGACATCGCATACAAACACGCGCCGGTCGCCAGAAACGATAAACGCTTGCCCAGCAACGAGGCGGTAATCGCCCGAGTCGGCGAGCCGATCACCGGGCCCAACGCGTCCAGCAGTTGCACGCACACGTCCTCTTGCAACAAATCCCGAGCCATCAACGAACGCAGCGAATCACGTTCCGCGCTGTCCTTTAGCCGCAGCCCGCCGGACAACACCGCCCACTCCGACTCAGTGAAATGGCCAGCCAGATTCATTGCGGCAATTCCCGGCCAAACGGAATGCACAGCGGCGTGCCGAAGAACGGATCGGGAATGATCCGGCAGTTGAGGTCGAACACGGTTTTGACCAGCGCCTCGGTCAGCACTTCATCGGGCCGGCCCTGGGCGAATGCGGTCTGGTTGTGCACCGCGACCATGTGGTCGGCGTAGCGGCATGCGAGGTTGAGGTCGTGCAGCACCATGATGATGGTTTTGTTTTCGAGCCGGTTGAGATCGCGCAGCAGGTCCAGCACTTCGATCTGGTGCGCCAGGTCGAGGAACGTGGTCGGCTCGTCGAGCAGCACGATGCCAGTGTCCTGGGCCAGGGTCATGGCGATCCACGCGCGCTGGCGCTGACCACCGGATAACGCATCCACCGGCCGATCCGCTAGGGCCAACAGACTGGTTTGCGCCAGCGCGCGGTTGACCATGGCTTCATCTTCCGCCGACCACTGTTGCATCCAGCTCTGATACGGATAGCGCCCCAGCGCCACCAATTGCCGCACGGTGATGCCCTCCGGCGCGCTCGGGGTTTGCGGCAATATCGCCAACTCCCGAGCCACGGCGGCGGTGGATTTTTGCTGGATATCCACCCCATTGAGAATCACCGAGCCCTGCTGCGGTTTCAGCAGCCGGGCAAAGGATTTGAGCAAGGTGCTTTTGCCGCAGCCGTTGCTGCCGATCAATACCGAAATCTTGCCTTGGGGCAGTTGCATGTCCAGCGCGTCAATAATCACCTGGCGCTGATAACTCAGGGTCAGGCCGCGACTTGCAATCGACGTCATACGTTGAATTCCTTAATGACGTTGTTTAATCAACAGATAGAGAAAAAAGGGTGTGCCGAGCACGGCGACAAAAATCCCGGCGGGCAGATCCAGCGGCAAAAACAGCGTGCGCCCGGCCAGATCAGCCAGCACCACCAGGTTCGCGCCGACCAGCGCCGCCATCACCGCCTGACCGCCAAACCCCGGCGCTACCAGACGCTTGGCAATGTGCGGCGCAATCAACCCGACAAACGCAATCGCCCCGCCCCAGGCAATCGCCGCACCGGCCAACGCCACGCTGACCAGCAACAGACCGGCGCGCAGCCACTGCACGCGTACGCCGATGCCCATGGCGAGGCTGTCATCCAGTTGTTGCACCATCACCTGCCGCGCCAGAAAAACCAGCAGCGGACAAATGCCCAGCAACCACGAGCCCAGCGCCAGCGGTTCCGGCCAACTGGCACCGTACACGCTGCCGGTCAGCCAGACGTAGGCCGACAGGGTCGTGGTCAACGGACTGAACACCAGAATAAACGTGGTGGCAGCGGTCAACATCGCGGAGATGCCGACGCCGATCAACACCAGCCGCAGCGGTGAAGTCCCCTGCTTCCAGGCCAGCAAATAAATCGCCAATGCTGCCAGCCCCGCACCGAGCATCGCCGCCAGCGGCAGATACTGTTGGCCCAGCGCCACCGAGAAAAACGACAAATACAACACCGCCGCCGCACTCGCGCCGCTGGTAATTCCCAGCAGGTCCGGTGAGGCCAGCGGGTTGCGGATGATGCTTTGCAGGATCAGCCCGGACACCGACAACGCCGCGCCCACCAGCGCCGCCAGCAGCAGGCGCGGAAAGCGCAGTTGCTCGACGATAAACGTCAGGCTGGCGTCCTGGTTCGAGAACAATATGCGCAGCACTTCCAAGGGCGAGAGCATGACTTTGCCCAGGGACAGCGAGCCGAGCATGATCAATGCCGTGACAACCACGGCCGCCAACAAACGCCACAGCGTCGCGACATTGATCCGTCGGGAAAACCCGCTGCGACGCCAGGTCAGGACCTTATCCATAACGACCTCCACGGCGCGCCAACAGAATGAAAAACGGCGCGCCGAACAGTGCGGTCATCACGCCCACCGGCACCTCTTGCGGCAGGATCAACACCCGCGACAAGGTATCCGCCAGCAGCAACACAATCGCACCGAGCAGCGCACTCCCCGGCAGCAACCAGCGATGGTCAATCGACAAACCCTTGCGCACCATGTGCGGCACCAGCAACCCGATAAACCCGATGCTGCCGGCCAACGCCACCGCGCTTCCCGCCAGGCACACCACCAGCACGGCCATCAACAAGCGGATCAAACCCGTGCGCTGTCCGAGGCCAGTGGCAATTTCTTCGCCGGCGTTCAGCACATTGACCTGCCCCGCCAGCAACATCGAGCCGAACAAGCCGAGCACGCCACACAGCAACAACGGCGCGGCGACCGACAGGCTGCGTTCGGTCAACGAACCGGCGAGCCAGAACAGCACCGTGTCCAGTCCATCCTGATTGACCACCAGCAATGCCTGGCTGAACGCGGAAAACAACGCCGCCATCGCCGCACCCGCCAGCACGATACGCAACGGGCTGAGACTGCCCTGCCCCATGTTGCCGATCAGCCACACCAGACTGCCCGCCACCGCCGCGCCGATAAACGCGCACCACAGCCAGGCGTCCGGGGATGCCAGGGAAAACAACGAGGAACCGAGGATGATAAAAAACGTCGCGCCAGCGTTGATCCCGAACAGACCGGGGGACGCCAGCGGATTGCGGGTCAGCGCTTGCATCAACGCGCCGGCCACCGCGAGGCTCGCGCCGACGGCCATTGCCATCAAGGTCCGCGACAGGCGCGTAGTGGTGACCAGCACATGGCTGACGCTCAATGGATCGGGGTGCGCGAATGCTGCGAAAATCTGCGACAACGGAATCCAGGTCGCGCCGACCGCCAGGCTCAACACGCAGCTCAGCAACAACACAACGCCCGCACTCCACATCTTCAACGCATTGCTCATGAAGCTTTAACCAGACGGGCGACATCATCGAGCATCAGATTTGCGCCAAGCATGCCACCCGACAGACTCCACGCCACGCCATCAACCCGCCACACCTGGCCCTGTTGCGGCGCGCGCATTTGCTGCCACAGCGGATGCTGCACCAGGCTTTCATAATTTCGCTGAACTGCCGCTTTCTCCGCGCGCAAGAAGATGAAGAAAATATCGGCATTCACGACCGCCAGGCTTTCCTTGCTGGTGAGTTTGATCGACACCCCGCTCGCCGCCCGACTGGCTTCGCTCCAGTCGAAGCCCAACTCGGTGATCACGGAGCCTGGAAAACTTGCCGGCAGGTAGCTACGGATATGGTCTTCACGCACATCCAGAATCGACACCGTCGGCGGCCAGCGTCCGGCAAACTTCTGCTGCAATTGCAGGCGCAGTTGCGCCACCCGCTGTTGCCAATGGGCCAAGACCTCGTCCGCCTGTTGCTGGCGATGCAACGCCAGGCCCATCAGCGCCAGGGTCTTTTTGAACTCGAACACTTCCTCCAGCATCACCACCGGAGCGATCTGCTTGAGCAACGGGGCGATGCGTTCATGCCGAAAGCGCGAGGCGATGATCACGTCCGGTTTGAGCAGCGCGATGTCTTCAAGACTGGGCTGGGTCTCCAGCCCGACGTGGGGCACATCCTCCAGCGCCCAGCGCAGATAGTGATAGGTGGGTTTCTCGCTCCAGGAATCCACGATGCCGCACGGCGTAACGCCTAACGCCACGGCGCTGTCGGAGGCACCCTGAAACAAGGTGATCACCCGCAGCGGCGCGGCGTCGGTCTGCGCCCATGCGGGCATGGAAAACTTGACTGCAAGCACGCCCAACGACAGGCGCAACAGCGTACGCCTGGTGGGATGAGGTTGAAGGTCAGTCTTCACGATGCAACCGGTGGAACGGGTTCACCACCTGGCCTTTGCCAAACGGCATGCTGCCGGGGCCGCCCGCTCGCTCGATCATCGGCGTGAGCAGCAACTTCTGTGGCCAGTGCGGTGCTTCGAACAGTTGCTGTTTAATCATCGCCCGAGCTTCGGTGTCGAAGTCGATGGTGTCAACCAACTCGTTCAACACTTCGCCCATCGCCTTCCACAAATCGCGCTCCGGCAACGCGTAAACCAGCGCCAGAGTTTCGATGATCGAGCGGAAGTTGACCTGGATGCCGAGGGTCTGCAACCAGAACAGCAGGTCTTCAGGACGCTCGTGATACAGCGTGTTGGCGTGGCCCTTCTTCAAGCGGTACGCCGGATCGGCGAGGCCGTTGCGTTCCAGCCATGGCACGAAGATGCGCAGCGAATCGTGATCGCGCAGCAGCAAGCCCTGGGCATGACCGGCCTTCCACACCAGTACCGCGTTTTGCCCGTGGATCTCGCCGAGCATGCCGATGCGGAACATCCGCAGGTTGATGTCGAAGAAGCTGTGGCTCAATTCGCGGAACAACGTCATCACCGACGCGGCGTTGGCCGGCAGTTGACGGTAGGCCATCCAGTCATCGAAGAAGTGCTGATTGCTGCCGGGCAGCGGCGTGCCGAGGGCGGCCATCGGCACCAGTCGGGTGTCCCGATCTTCCAGCAGCGCCGGTGGATAACCACGGACCATGGCGGCCAAGTGACGCGGTGCTTCGTCGAACAACGTCGCGTCCGGCGGCATGAACGCCCACCACTTGGTTTCATCGCACAGGTGCAGTTTCTCTTGCAGGGTTTCGTCCTTGCCCAATGCCTGGCGCAGCAGCTTTTCACTCAAGCCGCCGTTGATCATTTTCACTGCTGGCAGGTAACGCGAGGCGCCGAGGGAATAGATCGCCATCGGCAACTTGAGGTAATCGGCGCTGTTGAAGCACGGGGTCATCGAACGCAAGGACGAGGTGGCGTAGAAATCACCGTCGTTGAAGTCCAGGCGTTGGCAATCACCCTTGGCGAAGGCGTCGCCGAGCTGCGTTTCCAGCACATGGTCGAACTGCCAAGGATGCACCGGCAGCGCGATATGACTCTCGTAAATGCCCCGTTGCTGCATCTCGTGTTGCAGGCCGGCGTGCAGCGCGAATGGCAGCAAGTGCTCGGCGGGGTTATCCAGCGCCAAGTCCGTCACGCCGTCGCCGCATTGCAGCAACGTGCGATCGATCGCGACCCAGTTCAGCGCCACCGGGCGGGCGAATTCTGCTTGATAGTGCTGATATTCCGCGTCGTTCAAACCCTGCTTGGCTTTGGCCAACGGGTGATAAGGACGATCACGCAACGAAGCCCACTGCTCCATGGTCAGGAAAAAGTCGGCGTTGCTCTTTTCCAGCAAGCGCTCGCTGTTGACCCGATGGGCCAGGGACAACTCGGTCTGGCGCACGCTGGTGCGCAGCACGTCGAGGAACAGCGCAAAGCCCTTTTCATTGTCCTGGTAACGGTCGGTCATCCCGGCCAGTACCTGGGTCATGAAGACTTCAGGAGACAGCTCGATCAGTTGGCCATTCTCGCGACCCAATACCGGCGTGCCCGGCACTTTCTCCCATTGCTGAGTGATGCCGGGGCGCAGGGCGACGAAGATTGAACCCTTCCATTCCCAGATGCGCTGCTCGGCACTCAACCCGCTGAACGGCTGGTCGGCGGCGGGCGCCACCAGGTTCAGCGGCTCGGTCCCGAAAAAATGTTCGGCCAGCAAACAATCGACCAGATCCTGCATCACCCTGTCGGCGGCCATTGTGGTGAAGTTCATCGGATTATTTTCCTTCTGCTGAAGTGGCGGCCAATTTGGCCTGGAGGGCACGAAAAGCGATGCCACGCTCGTCACCCAAAACAAAACTGTTTACGCCGCGAGCCAACCACCGTTCGTGGTCGCCCGGCTGGCGTGGAATCGCGCAGTACGGCACGCCGGTAGCACTGGCGGCTTGCCAACTGGCGAGTAGCGCTTGCTGCACATCGGGGCGGTCGATCTGCCACGGCGTCCCCATCGATTGCGATAAATCCGCCGCGCCTTCGAGGATCATGTCGAGGCCCGGCACCGCAGCAATTTCTGCCGCGCGCCGCACGCCTTCGGCGCTTTCGATCATCGCCACGATCATGATTTGTTCGTTGGCCAGACCGATGTATTCCGCCAGGCTGTGTTTGCCGAATGCACCGGGGCGCCCGGCGTTCAGGCTGCGATTGCCCTGCGGATGGTATTTGCAAGCACGGATGCTTTCGGCCAACGACTCGGGGCTTTCGATCATCGGCAACACGATGCCCTGGGCGCCGCCATCGAGCAGGCGCAGCATGGTTTTCGGATTAAGGTCCGCTACCCGCACCAGCGGCGTGAGCGCGTAGCTCTCGGCGGTGCGGATCATGTTCTCCACGGTTTGCGGGTTGATCAGCACGTGTTCCATGTCGATGATCACGAAATCGAAACCGGCTTCGGCAATCAACTCGATGGCCGCTGGCGCCGGAATCGAGCTGATCAGACCGTAGGCCGACTCCCCGTTAAGGAGTTTCTGCTTGAGCAGATTGGTCCTCAGCATGATTGCGGCCGGAACGCGTGCAGCGGGTTCGGCACCTTTTTGAAGCGACGTTCGCCATCGCCCAACAGGCGGCGCTTGGTCAGTTCTTCGACTTCGTAGAACGGCGCGAACACATCAAACGCGTCGTAGCGCGCACGGTGTTGCGGGTGATCAGCCTGGTAACCGGTGATCACCTCGGCGGTCATCTGCCAGAACTCGGTTTCGGCCAGTTGATAGTGCTGATGCAGGAAGATCGCCATCTCGGCCAGGGCGATGAAGAAGAACGAATCACAGGAGAAATCGCGCACCGCATCCAAATCATCAGTGAGGATGAACGAGTTGCGGTTGAGCTTGGCGTGGCTGGCCGGCAGCGGTACCAGGGTCGGGCTCAGCTCGGGGCGGCCGAGGTGTTGCGGCGAATAGCGCACGCCGTCGTGGAAGTCTTTCAGGGCAATCCGTTGCGGCCAGCCTTGCTTGACGATCAGGACGATGTTCTGCCCGTGGGATTCCATGCCGATGCCTTCGGCGTAGAGCATGTGAATGATCGGCGACACCGCGACTTGCAGCAGTTGGCGGGTCCAGGCGTGCAGGCCGTATTGCTTGATCCAGGCGTCGATAAACGGCGTCTGTTCACCGTCGCCATAACGGTTGTCCACGGAGCTCAGGCCGTTGAATGGCACCGCTTGTTCATCGTCCTCCAGGTACTGGTGAATGCTTTCGCGCCACAGGGTGCCCATGGTGCCGTAGGCCTGGGCCATGCGCGTAGCGGGCAGGTGATCGTAGTCAAAACTGACGCCAACCACTTCGCCGAGAATCACGAAGCCAAGGTCGCGGGCGGTGCTGTCGCTGCGGATCAACTGATGCAACCAGTCGGTGATAATCGGGCCGTTCATCACGGTGTGACGGGCCAGGATGCGCGTGCTGGAGGTGTTGGTCATGCTCAGCGCGAGCTTGACGTAAGGCCGCTGTTTGTCCGTAACGTTGGCCAGGGTGCGGATCGATTGCTGTGCTTTATAACGATCATCCGTGGTGCCGAGATAGATCAGCTCACCGCTGACCAGTTCCGGGTAGAACACCGGAACAACAACGTTTTCCCACTGCCACGGGTGCACCGGCATCAGCCAGTGATCGCCCATCGACTTGCCTTGATCGGAGAGGCTTTCTGCGAGTTCCTGCCAGCGCTGAAGGCCGAATTCCTGCTGGATGAAATCGTCGTAGTTCAGGTGTCGGGAGATGTTCATCGCCCCGCAGGTTTTCGCCACCGCCAACCAGACAATGGCGACTGGCGTGGCGAACTCTGGCCCGTAATTGGCGTTGTCTTTCAGCGAAAAACCGATGCGTGATTTGTAGCAAGGGTGATAGCTGTGGGCATCCATGAAGTGCTGTTCCAGCGCATCGACGTCCAGTTGATACGGTGGCTTTGCAGCCTGATAACCCTGGCTGCGCGATTGCAGGTCCTTGAGCAGGGTTTGTTCCAGTTCATGGGTGAAGCGTGGCAGGTGCGGACTGTCCTGAAGCTCGCTCAACAGTTCGGCCAGCGCCTGATGCAGGCGCGGCTGACTGTGCTTGCCCTGGGCATCGATGCGCTCAAGGCTGGAGTAGTCGAGGCGGATCAGTTCGAAACTGGCGCTGAGCAAACCGGTGCAGTGGTATTCCACCGGTTTTTGCAGGGCGTCGACGCCGCTGACGACAAACCGGTATTGGCTACCAGCCAGAGGTGAATGTTGGTACGGCAGCACGTTTTCATACAGCAGGGTTTGCAGCAGTTGGCCGACCACCCGCTGTTCCACTTGTTGATAGCGCTGTGTGTCAGCGGTCGCCAGCCAGACGCCTGGAACCTGAGGTGTTGCCTGAGATGAGGTCGCCATTGTCATACCTTGTCGATTAAAGAATTAACGCTGTTCGAGGGCCGAAGGCAGTGCCTCGGCCGGCTCGTCGGATGCGTGGACGGGAAAACGCCAGGCGCAGGGCAGCGCCAGCAAAACCAGGATGCCGGTGGCCATGAACACTTCACTGATTGCCCCCGGCGTAGCGGCGGAATCAACCCCGGTGCCAAGTCGAAACTCGAGCCAGAGCGAAGCGATGACGATGGCCAGCGACGACACGAGGCGCCGCGAAATGTTGTTCATCGCCGCGCCCTGGGTAACCATTGGTTCGGGCAGCGCATTGAGCCCGGCGGTGGTAATCGGGATGTACGACAGGCCGAGCCCGGCGCCGCGCACCATCATCAGGAAAAACACCACGCCGATGGAGGAGCCGGCACCGAGCAGGCCCAGGCCCAGCGTCGCGGCGCCGGTCAGCAGCAGGCCCCAGAGCACCACGCCCCGAGGTCCGTGCCGATCCAGCCAGCGACCGCCGAGATGCCCGAACAGACTGGCAAACGCCGCAGTGCACAGCAGCGACAGACCGGTCCAGATCGCGCTGTAGCCCATCACCACTTGCACCAGCAGCGGCAGCAACACCAGGCACTCGAACATGCCGACCGACTGCACCACCGCGATGATCACGCTCAAGCGATAACCGCGCAGGGCGAAGATCCGCAGATTGAGCAACGGTGAGGTGCGGTTCAGTTCCAGGCGCACAAAGGCGACCAGACACAGGATCGCCGCCAGCAACATGCCGAGGTTGAGCGGATCGGTCAGGGCTTCGGCGTGACGCAAACGCCCCACCGCGACCATCAGCAGGCCAATGCCCGTTGCGATCAACAGATAACCCGCCAGGTCGAACGGTTTGCGCTCGGACGCTTCGGACGCTGGCAGCACGGCCACGCCGAGAATCAGCGCCACCAAGCCAATCGGCACATTCATCAGGAACAGCGAACGCCAACTAAACCACTCCAGCATCAGGCTGCCGCACAACGGCCCCAACGCTGGCGCCAGCATCACCGCCGCGCCCCACATCCCCGTGACCCGGCCCCGCTCGCCCTTGGCGTACACCGAAAAAATGATCGCCAACGACAGCGGAATCATCAGCCCGCTGGCAATGCCCTGCACCACTCGCGCGGTGATCACCAGCGCGATGGAGTTGGCCAGCGCGCCCATCAGCGAGCCGCAGACAAACAGCGCCACGCCCCATAAATAGAGACGCTTGCGCCCTACCCGCTGGCTGAGAAAACTGGTGAGCGGCATGGTCATGCCCATGCTCACCATGAATGCCGCGACGATCCACGTGGCCAGCAGCGGCCCGATCTCGAAGGCAGTCATGAACGCCGGCAATGCCGGGTTAAGCGAGCTGTTGTTGAGGCTGACGGTCAACGTGCCCAACAGCACATTGACCACCACCAGCCAGCGCGGAGCGGCGACCGTCAAACCCAAGATGCGCCTCCTGCGTCTTGCACGAACAGCTGTGGCGGTCGCGGATGACAGAGGAAATCGGCGTGGGAAATGTTGTAGCCGTAGGCACCGGCCAGCGGCAGCACCAGCATGTCGCCGACTTCGACACCGGTCAGCGGGCAATCGCGGCTCAGCACGTCCTTGGGCGTGCAGAGCTGCCCGACCACGGTCCACTTCTGCTGCACTGCACCGGAAGTTGCGGGATGCGGTGGCAGATGAATCACCGGGTGATCGTGCCCCTGCGCCACCGGCAGGCGGAAATGGTGAGTGCCGCCGCGACAGACCAGGAAGTGCTTGCCGTGACTGGTTTTGCTGTCCAGCACTTCGATCGCGTAGTAGCCGCAATACGCGCTGATGAAACGACCGGGCTCAAAGCGCACGATCGGCGCATCGGCACACGCCGCCAGGGACTCGCCCAGGTGCGCGCACAAGCGCTGCCAATCGAATTGCTGCGGGCCGAGGTAATTCACACCGATGCCGCCGCCGACATTGAGATGAGTGATGGTCGCCGGATTCGCCGACAACGCCTTCCATTGCGGCCAGCGTTCCAGGTACAGGTCCAGCAGTTGCTCGTGACGTTCCACCAGCGACTGATGGGACATCGCATGCACATGGAAACCCTTGAGCCGCAGGTGACTGGCGTTATCGACCCAGCTCACCGCTTGGGCCAGTTCCGACTCGTCAATCCCGAACGGCGTGGCGGTGCCGGCCATCGCCAGTTTGCTCGACAGTGGCGACGGCAGTTCCGGGTTGATCCGCAGCAACACGTCCTGCACCCGCCCCGCTTCCAGCGCCAGCCGTTGCAGACGCACGATTTCATTCAGGCTTTCGATGTGAATCGCTTCGACCTGATGTTGCAGCGCTGAACGCAGGTCGGAATCGAGTTTGCCGGGGCCGGAGAAGATGAATGGCTTGGGCGTCGGGCAGGTCTGGAGCCGGTCGATTTCGCCGCCGGAGGAAATCTCGAAGCCGTGCACCAACGGCGCCACGGTGGCGAGGATTTGCGGTTCGCTGTTGGCCTTGATCGCGTAGTAAAGCTCCACGCCTTTGGGCAGTGCCGCCATCACTTGAGTGACGTGCTGTTTCAGCGCATCCAGGTCGTAGATGAACAGCGCCAGCGGGTCTTCGTTTTGGATGCGGGCTTCGTCGATGGCGGCCAGCACCGTTGCGGGCAGCTTATCCATGCCGGGTCTCCTTGCCCCACGGGGACTCCAGGGTGACGTAGCCGGCCTGACGATCAGCCTTGGCCGCCAGACGCACTTTCAGGTTGGTCTTGCAGGCAATCGGCTGACCGTCGATCAGCGCATCCAGCTCCGGTGCCGCGCGAGTCAGTTCGGCGCGGATGCTGATCAGTTGCTGCTCGACCCGTTGCCACATCAGCGGCGCCAGGTGCGGACGCTCCCAACTCAGGGCCAGCACGGCCTCGGACAAGTTGTTGACGAACAGGCAATAGACGATGCGGTTCCAGCCTTGTGCGCGGGTATAGAGCAACGACTCACGCACCCGCGGATGTACGTCGGCGTCGATCCGCGAGGCACCGAGTTCTTCGGTCAGTTTCACCCCTTCGAAATCCCGCAGCAGCAGGCGTTGCGGGCGACCGTTATCATGTACCAACACGCTGTTTTGCAGGTGCGGTTCCATGACGATGCCGTGGTTGAAGAACAGCGCCAGCACCGGTCGCAGCAGCAGCGCCTGGTAATCATCGAACCAGCTCAGCAACTGTTGATCGTCGATGTCGTGGCCGTTGAAGCGGCTCAGGAACTCATGCACCAACGGCCGCAGATGCAGGCCGCGAGCGAACAGCGTGCCGGCCATGATGCTGCAGTCGGTGCCGCTGTCGAGGCAGAAGTTCTCGCGCAGGATTGCTCCGGTCTGTTCGCGGAACCAATGGCTGTCGGCTTCGCTGGCTCTGTGCGGCGCCCAGCTCAACAGGCCCGGTTCGGCCACCACCGACAAGCCGCCGAGGGTTTCGGGTTGGGTCAGTTGCAGGTTGCGGAAAATGCGGTCGATCATCAGCGCGCTTTCCAGTTCGTACCAGGCGTTTTTCCGGACGCAATTGGTGATGCGCACGTTCAGCGAGCCCTTGATAAAGAACTCATGACCTTCGATGTACCAGGTGCGGATCGAGGCCGTGGGATTGGCCATCAGGCCCGTGGCGCCGAGATCGACAATCGCTTTGGACTTGAGCAATTGCTGCACCCGGCCGTCCTGCATGAACAACTGCGCCTGGACCGGGTGCATGCAGATGACTGCGTGCCCTGGTCGCGCCTGTGACTGATCGGCAAAACCGGCCAACACTTGCGCTTTGCTCAGGCCGTTGGCGCCGACGCTCAAGCCTTCCAGCGGCACTTCGAACAGGTGCAACGCCGTGCGCGCCTGGAATTCCGGAGCGTAGGTTTCCTGGGCCAGATGCGCTGGCCACAGTCGCGCTTTAGGTGCCGGGTGGTTCGGGTGACCAAACCACAAGCCTTGCTCACTGGCCAGGTAACCGCTGAGCGGGTCCGAGTCCTTCGGCGTGTTGTGGCCGACGATGGCGGCGGTCAGCAACTGGCTTTGCAGCACCTGATCCAGCAGTTCATCGTTGCTGGCGCGAGTCATGTGTTCGCACGCCGTGAGCAACTGCTCGACGAACTCGGCAAACCCCAGGCACGACCAGTCGCCCTCGCCGCGCCGGGCATAAACGTCCGACAGGTAACGGTGACTGCCGAGACCGTCACGGCGGTCCACCATCACAAAGAATTGCTGCTGGTTGGGCAGCTTGATGGTCAGGGGAATGCCCTTCCATTCCAGGCCTTCGAGGTAACTGCCCGGAGCGATACCTTGCATCTGCGTCGGCCAACTGTAACTGAGGCAGTTTTCCGGCAAGGCAAACTCTTTGATCAAGCAATTAAGCAACGCGCACGTCGTTGCCAATTCACTGACCATATTCGGTAACACATTGCGATTTGGATGATTCATGGGTGCTCCACAGTAGCCCGTGAGGTCACTGAATACGTCTCGCGAAAAAATTAGTTGCTGATCGACTGATTTAACGGCCGAAGAAACTCCACATAACGACATGACTTCGTTGAGCCTTTTAAATAATCAATGGCCTCTGCACCAACACCCTAAAACTGAAACAAGGCGATTGGCTTACGCAACTTCGATGGATTAACTCAAGGGCGCAATTGCAATAAAGCAGCGGCCACGGCGTTATCAAAACGCTGGATCACTTGTTGGCATTGTTCATCGTCGATAATCAACGGTGGCAACAAACGGATAACATTGCCCTTGCGGCCGCCGCGTTCCAGCAACAAGCCTTGTTTGAAACACTGTTGCTGGATGGCCACGGCCAGCGCCGGGTCCATCGGGAAATGCCCGTGGCGATCAGCCGGTTGGCGTTCGTCGACAATCTCGATGCCCAGCATCAAGCCGCGACCGCGCACCTGGCCCAGCGCCGGATAGTGCTTCTGCAACCCGATCAACCGATCCTTGAGCCACTGGCCACGGCGCTCGGCGTGGGCTGCGAGGTGTTGTTGTTGCAGCACCTGCATCGTGGCCAGCCCGGCGGCCATGGCCATCTGGTTACCGCGGAAAGTACCGGCGTGGTTGCCCGGCTCCCAGGCGTCGAACTCGCGACGGATGCCTAGCACTGCCATGGGCAAACCACCGCCGAGGGCTTTGGACATGACGATCAGGTCCGGCTCGATTTCGGCGTGCTCAAAGGCAAACATCTTGCCGGTGCGACCAAAACCGGTCTGCACTTCGTCGAGGATCAGCAGGATGCCGTGCTTGCGGGTCACCTCGCGGATCGCCCGCAGCCAGCTGACCGGGGCGCAATTGACCCCGCCCTCGCCCTGCACCGCTTCGAGAATTACCGCCGCTGGCAGCGACACGCCGCTTTCGACGTCTTCAATGAACTGGGTGAAATAGTGGGTCAGAGCCTCGACCCCAGCCTCACCGCCAATGCCCAGCGGGCAGCGGTATTCGTGGGGGAACGGCATGAACTGCACCCCCGGCATCAGGCTCGCTATCGCGTTTTTCGGCGCGGTGTTACCGGTCAGGGCCAGGGCGCCGTGGGTCATGCCGTGGTAGGCCCCGGAAAAACTGATGATGTTGTTGCGCCCGGTGTAGGTCTTGGCCAGTTTCAGCGCCGCTTCCACTGCATCCGCCCCGGACGGCCCGCAAAATTGCAGGCAGTAATCGCGACCCTGGCCCGGCAACAGGCTGAGCAGCGTCTCGCAGAACGCATCCTTGACCGGTGTCGTCAGGTCCAGCGTGTGCATCGGCAAGCCAGACGTGAGGAAGCTGTCGAGGCAGGCCATGACCGCCGGGTGATTGTGCCCCAGGGCCAACGTACCAGCGCCGGCCAGGCAGTCGAGATAAGTATTGCCCTCGACGTCAGTTACCCAGACTCCGTGCGCCTTGGCGATTGCCAGTGGCAATTTACGCGGATAGCTGCGTACATTTGATTCGAACTTGCTTTGTCGAGCCAGATAGTCGGCATTGGTTTTTTGCAATGGATTAGAGTGCAATAAGCCATCATTCAACATCGGTTTATCCTCGATAAGTTTCGATATGCAAACTATTCCCATTTAGAAATGGACGCAACTACTGGCCCTGACTTTTTTGGAATATTTACATAACTTGATATCCAGCTATTAAAACTTTTCGCGCACACAACCTCACAAGTTATGAAAACCTGAGAGTCGATCATCAGTGCCATTATCCGGCCATGTTCTTGTTATAAATCTGACAACTTTGTTATTACCCTGGAGCAGGCACTAACTTATAAAAATGTATCGATAGTTTCTCAAGTCAGGGTGAGCATGGTTTCTTCCTCTAAAGGAAATAGCTGACTGCGGCGCCCCTCCCTGTGGCGCAGCGCACGTTTGAATGGATTTAGAAGTCGACGGTCGCCGACAGGAGGTAGGTTCGTGGGGTCGACAGCGTCAATCCAGGCTCGCTGTCATCCGAGGCACCGGCCGAACTCCAGTAGCGCTTGTCCGCTACGTTCTCGACGTTGGCACGCAAGGTGATGTTCTTTTCGTCGACCTTGAAGGCGTAGCGAGCGCCGACGTCCATACGCGTCCAGGAATCGATTTCCTTGACGTTGGACTGGTCCAGGTACTGCGAACTGGAATAGATGGCGCGGCTGGTCAGGGTCAAGCCTTCCACGGAGCGCACGTCATATTCGGCGCCAACGTTGACGTTGTATTTCGGCGTCGCAGGCGCGCGATTGCCGTCGAAGGTGCCATTGGTGGTGTTTTTCAACTCGCTGTCGATGTACATGACGCCGCCGAGCAGGCGGACGCCTTTGAGCGGTTCACCGAACATGCTCACTTCCACGCCGGTGTTTTCGCGCTTGCCGTTCGGGCCGAAGACGCGCGTCTGGGCGTTGGTCTCATAGGCCGGCTGCTTGATGCGGAATACTGCGGCGGTGACGGCGAACGGGCCCGCGTCATACTTGGCACCGACCTCAACCGAACGGCTGATGAACGGCGGGAAGATTTCGTCTTCGTTCACCGAAGTCGACGGCGCGATCTTGCCCTGGCTCAGGCCTTCCATGTAGTTGGCGTACAACGACAGCTTGTCGGTGGCCTTGAACAGAATGCCGCCCGACGGTGAAACTTTTTCCTCGTCGTAGGCCGTGTCGCCCTTGATATTGTCCGACCAGTCGTCAACCTTCACGCGCTGCCAGCGGGCACCGAGTGTCAGCAGTACACGGTCATCGAAAAAGCCCAGAGTGTCGGACAACGCCACGCCGCTGAAGCGGTTCTCGGTGTAGACCTTGGGATCCTGTCGCGTGGGTCGGACCGGCGTCGGCGTTTCCACCGGGTCATAGAGGTTGCTGGGGGACGCGGCATAACGGGCGCCGCCGTTTTCAAAGTCCATGTAGAAGTAGCTGGCTGCCAGGTTGACTTCATGGCTTACCGGACCGGTGTGGAACCAGTTGCGCACACCGAAATTGGCCGTGCGGACATTTTCGTCACGGGTGAAGTCGCGCGGTTGAACGCTGAAATCACCAGCGTTGTTGGTGATGGAAACGGCATGCCGGAGGAAGTCATGATTACTTTTCCGCGCGCCCACGCCACCGTAGAGCATCACGGAATCACTGACATCGAATTCACCATTCACCGTGCCGAAGGTGTCCTTGGTCCGCGCTTTGCTCCACGGCTGCGCATAGTTGCTGCGGACTTCGCTGGCGTGCGGAACCTGTGCGTTCGCACCGACGATCACACGCTCTTGCGGCGCATCGGTATCACGCTCGGTGTGCCCGACGTCGGTCGAGAGGCGCAGGCGCTCACCGCGAAAATCCAGGCCCAGCACGAACATGTCGCGGTCGACGCTCTGGTGATCCCATTCGGTATCACCGGATTGCTTCACGCCGTTGAAGCGCAAACCGAACTTGTCATCCTCACCAAAGCGCCGACCGATATCCACGGCGCCGCCGATCTGGTTGTTGGACGCGTAATTGGTGGTGAACGAGGTGATTGGCTTGTCGGTGGCGCGCTTGGGCACCACGTTGATTCCGCCACCGACGCTGCCCCGGGGCGAGATGCCGTTGATTAGCTGGCTCGGGCCTTTGAGGATGTCGACGCGGTCGGCCATCTCCATGTCGATCGTGTAGGTCGGCAGCACACCGTAGAGGCCGTTGTAGGAAACATCGCTGTTGAACAGGCTGAGACCGCGAATGGTGAACTGTTCATAACGTCCGCCCGCCGGGTTGGTCGCACGAACGGACGGATCGCTGGCAACCAGATCGCCCAAGGTCCGCGCCTGTTGGTTCTTGACCGCCTCACTGGTGTAGGTGGTCATGCTGAACGGCGTTTCCATGAAGTCTTTTGAGCCCAGCAAGCCTTGCGAGCCTTTGCGCGCGACCTGGCCACCGGCATACACCTCGCCGTCCGATCCGCCTGTGGCACCGAGAATCGAAGTCGGCGCCAGTTGCAGGCTGCCGCCTTCCGGCGCCGGGGTCAGGATGTAGGCCTGTTCGCCTACCGGCTGCAGTTGCAGACCTGAACCCTGCAACAACCGGGCAAAGCCCTCCTCGACGGCGAAGTCACCGGAAAGACCCGGGCTGTTACGCCCGCTGACGAGTGCCGGGTCCACCGACAGATTGACCCCGGCAAGCCCTGCGAAACGGGTCAACGCGGCACTGAGGCTGCCGGCCGGCACCTGATAACTGCGTTTAGACGCATCGGCGGCCCAACCGGAAGTGATGAACAACGGGCAGGCACTCAGGCTCAACAACAGACTCAAGTGCAACAACGGGCGCAGCCTGGATGGAGCCAGACGCGTACTGCAAGGCATCACTGCGGGCATTGAGAATCTCTCTGATTTCGTTTCACTTGCCTTGAATGACAAGCGACGCGAAAAAAGGGGACACGCCTCAAACAATATTTTTGCGCGGCAGCAGCGTTACCCAATAACGCGTACGCGAATGCACCTCCAGCGGCAGGCTGGCCGCTAGCAACGCAAGGATGCGATCAGTGTCTTCCAGACGAAAACTGCCGGTGACGCGCAGGGATTCCAGTTCAGGTTCCCAGCGCAACACGCCAGGGCGATAGATGCTGAGCTCACGCAGAAAATCCCCCAGAGGCTGGTTCTGCGCCATCAGCACACCGTCACGCCAGCCTGGGGCGAGCACGTCGAATGGCTCGACAGCGCCGACGCCCATCGCCTGAAGGTTGACCTGCTGGCCGCCGCGCAACGAAAAGACCGGCCCGCGCAAAGGCTGCAACTGCACCGCGCCTTTAAGCACCGACACCTTGCACCCCGTCTGCCCCTGACGAACGCAGACTTCGCTCTGACTGACGATCACTTGCCCGAAGTGGGTCTGGATCGTCAGCGGCGAAGTCCCAGGCACGTTCAGCGCGATCTCGCCTTCCACGAGTTTAAGCAGCCGATTTTTCATGTCGATATCGACGGCGCTGGCGGTGTTTAATTGCAGCGTGCTGCCATCGGCCAACTGGACTTTCTTGCCCTCCCCGGTCGCCGTTCGCAGGTCGGCGCTCCAGACATCCAGCGGCAACTGTCGACTGATCAGCCAGGCAGTCGGCACCAGCGCCACCGCGCCGACAGCGCGTTTGAGGACGGTGCGCCGACTCGCTTGCGGCCGATCCAGACTGGCCATCGCCAGGGCTGGCGGCAGGTCGGCAAAACGCTGACGCAAGAGTTGCGCCTTTTGCCAGGCTTGTTCGTGACTGGAATGACTGTCGCGCCAGCTCTGCAACTCGGCGCGATCGCGCTCATTGGCAGAGCCGGACTCCATCAGCGCCAGCCACCGCGCGGCGGCCCGCACGACCTGGCGGGCTTCAGCCGAAGGTGCTGAACCGATCACAGCTCCACCAGCAGGCAATGTTCATAGGCTTGAGCCATATAGCGCTTGATCGTGCGTTCCGAGACTTGCAGGCGTTCGGCGATCTCTTGATAACCCAGGCCTTCGAGCTGACTCCAGAGAAACGCCCGTCGCACCGGGCTCGGCAAGCCATCGAGCAATTCGTCCAGGGCTTGCAGGGTTTCCAGCAGGATCCAGCGCTGCTCGGGGGATGGCACGCAGTCCTCGGGCAGCAGCGCCAATGCACTGAGATAGGCCTGCTCCAGGCTGCGGCGTTTGTAGAAGTTGGTCAGCAGGCGCTTGCCCACAGTCGCCAGGTAGGCGCGGGGTTCTTGCAGGTCGGCGATGCTCTGGGAGCTGGCGAGTAAACGCACGAACGTGTCCTGACTCAGGTCCGCGGCATCACTGCCGTTGCTCATGCGTCGTCTTAACCAACTCTCGAGCCAGCCCCGGTGGTCGCGGTACAGGTCGTGGAAGGTTTGCCCCGTCGGCATCGCTGCATCACTCATCTAATGGAACCCTGCGCGAAGAAATATTTTAAATGCGACTCATTCTAATTAGTGATGGGACTTCAAATAAAGCGCTTTGTGCGGTTTGCACCCAGTAAATACTTGAATAAATCAGTCACGAGAGGGGGATTTAGGCGTGCAAGCACCGGTTGATCAGGGCTGCGGGTATTTGAGAGGAATTATCACGAAACGTCAGAATTCATTGCAGATCGCGCCTGTTTGGCGGATGCGAATCCCTGAAGCGAGGGAAAAGGAGGGAAAAGCCAAATCGCAGACACAAAAAACCCCGGTCTTTCGACCAGGGTCTTTGCTATCGACTCGAAGTGGATACTGGCATGACCAGCGTCTTTCTTCGTAGCTTCAAGGCGTTCAGTGGGCCTTGAGGCAGATATGGCGCAGCGGACGGGACTCGAACCCGCGACCCCCGGCGTGACAGGCCGGTATTCTAACCGACTGAACTACCGCTGCGTATCGCTTTGGACTTGCGTCCAATTAACTCGTCTTACTGGAAGCTTCGAGGCTTTCAATCTCGAACCAGGTCAAAACCTGCTTCGGAAATATGGCGCAGCGGACGGGACTCGAACCCGCGACCCCCGGCGTGACAGGCCGGTATTCTAACCGACTGAACTACCGCTGCGCGTCGGTGGAGGCTTTTAAAAGCTTCCATCTTGCTTTCGCAAGACTCTCGGAAGTGGTGGGTGATGACGGGATCGAACCGCCGACATTCTGCTTGTAAGGCAGACGCTCTCCCAGCTGAGCTAATCACCCGTTTGCATCTCCGAGGCCGCGAAATTTACGCAGGTAGCGAACCTAAGTCAATAGCAGGATTGAAGTTTTTCTGAAAAAGACAAAATCGTGTCATTCCGGACGGGGTCGGTAACTGCCAGACCGCTTTCGCGAGCAGGCTCGCTCCCACAGTGGATCGCGTTATTCAGGCAGCATGCTTTGTAGTGTGGGAGCGAGCCTGCTCGCGAATACGACGGCACACTCAATATCAACGCTTCCACACCGAAGCGGACTACTCGCTGTAAATCATCTTCTTGGTCATGCCGCCATCCACCACGAACTCCTGGCCCGTGACGAAACCGGCGTTCCTGGATAACAACCACGCCACCATTGCCGCCACGTCCTCGACCGTCCCTACCCTGCCCGCCGGATGCTGGGCATGGTCGGCATCGGTCAACGGTTCGGCACGTCGTGCCGTTGGATCCCGGGCATCGATCCAGCCAGGGCTGACCGCATTGACGCGGATCTCCGGCCCCAGGCTGATCGCCAACGCATGAGTCAGGGCCAACAGACCACCCTTGCTCGCCGCGTAAGCCTCTGTGTCCGGTTCCGACTGCCCGGCGCGGGTCGAGGCCAGGTTGACGATTGCACCGTTGTGAGCACGCAGGTACGGCGCACAGTGCTTGGCCAGCAACATCGGCCCACTGAGGTTGACCGCCAATACGCGGTTCCAGTAGGCCAGATCGAGGCTTTCGAGGGTGATGTTGTGCGGATCAGCCACCGCCGCGTTGCACACCAGCGCATCCAGGCGCCCGAACTGCCCCAGCACTTCGGCGACGCCCAACGCGACCTGTCCTTCGTTCGAGACGTCCATGGCGATGAACCAGGCGTTGTCGCCCAGCACCTTCGCCACTTTCGAACCGCGCACGCGATCCAGATCCGTCAGCACCACTTGCCAGCCTTCGCTGATCAGCCAGGCCGCGATGCCCAGGCCGATACCGCGCGCGGCACCGGTGACCAGCGCCACACGACCATGGGTGCCCGTACTCGGCGTAGACAACTCGATCACAAGGCAGCCAACCCGCGTGCCAGATCGGCTTGCAGGTCGGCTACATCTTCCAGGCCGACCGCGATGCGGATCAGGCTGTCACGGATGCCCGCCGCTTCACGCTCTTGCGGCGCCAGACGGCCGTGGGAGGTGGTGCTCGGGTGGGTGATGGTGGTCTTGGTGTCGCCGAGGTTGGCGGTGATGGAAATCAAACGGGTCGCATCGATAAAGCGCCACGCGCCCTCTTTGCCGCCCTTGACCTCGAAACTCACGACCGCGCCGAAGCCCTTCTGCTGACGCAGGGCCAGTTCATGCTGCGGATGGCTCTTGAGGCCGGCGTAATGCACCTTCTCGATACCGTCCTGCTGCTCCAGCCATTCGGCCAGTTGCTGGGCGTTGGCACAGTGGGCCTTCATCCGCAGGTTCAGGGTTTCGAGGCCCTTGAGGAAAATCCAGGCATTAAACGGGCTGAGGGTCGGCCCGGCAGTGCGCAGGAAACCGACGATTTCTTTCATCTGCTCACTGCGACCAGCCACCACACCGCCCATGCAACGGCCCTGGCCGTCGATGAACTTGGTCGCCGAGTGCACAACGATGTCCGCACCCAGCTTCAACGGCTGCTGCAAGGCCGGCGTGCAGAAGCAGTTATCAACTACCAACATCGCGCCTTTGGCGTGAGCGATTTTCGACAGTTCGGCGATGTCCACCAACTCGGCCAGCGGGTTGGACGGGGACTCGACGAACAGCAACTTGGTGTTGGCCTTGATCGCCGCGTCCCAGCCGGACAGGTCCGCCAGCGGCACGTAGTCGACTTCGATGCCGAAGCGCTTGAAGTACTTCTCGAACAGACTGATGGTCGAGCCGAACACGCTGCGCGACACCAGCACGTGGTCGCCAGCGCTGCACAGGCTCATCACCACCGCCATGATCGCAGCCATGCCAGTGGCCGTGGCCACCGCTTGCTCGGCGCTTTCCAGCGCGGCGATACGCTCTTCGAACGCACGCACGGTCGGGTTGGTGTAGCGCGAGTAAACGTTACCCGGCACTTCACCGGAAAAACGCGCCGCCGCATCGGCAGCGGTGCGGAATACGTAGCTGGAAGTGAAGAACATCGGATCACCGTGTTCGCCTTCCGGCGTACGGTGCTGACCGGCGCGTACGGCCAGGGTATCGAACGCTACGCCATCGAGGTCGCTGTCCAGCCGACCGGCATCCCAATCCTGACTCATGCTGTCACTCCTTGCCTTGTTCTTTTGGTAGATACAAAACCGGCCCCTCAGGGCCGGTAATTACTCAGTTGTTATACAGATCAATGATCGCGCTGACTGCCTGGGTCTTGACCTTGGAGGCATCGTTACGCGCCTGCTCGATCTTGTTCAGGTAAGCCTCGTCGACGTCGCCGGTAACGTACTGGCCGTCGAACACTGCGCAATCGAACTTCTCGATCTTGATCTTGCCGCCACCGACCGCTTCGATCAAGTCAGGCAAGTCCTGATAGATCAGCCAGTCAGCACCGATCAGATCGGCCACGTCCTGAGTCGAACGGTTGTGGGCGATCAGCTCGTGAGCGCTCGGCATGTCGATACCGTAGACGTTCGGGTAGCGAACGGCCGGGGCCGCCGAGCAGAAGTAGACGTTTTTCGCGCCGGCTTCACGGGCCATCTGGATGATCTGCTTGCAGGTGGTGCCGCGAACGATCGAGTCGTCCACCAGCATCACGTTCTTGCCGCGGAATTCCAGTTCGATGGCGTTGAGCTTCTGGCGTACGGATTTTTTCCGTGCAGCCTGGCCCGGCATGATGAAGGTCCGGCCGATGTAGCGGTTCTTCACGAAGCCTTCGCGGAACTTGACGCCCAGGTGGTTCGCCAGCTCCAGGGCCGCAGTACGGCTGGTGTCCGGGATCGGGATGACCACGTCGATGTCGTGCTCAGGACGCTCGCGCAGGATCTTCTCGGCGAGTTTCTCGCCCATGCGCAGACGAGCCTTGTAGACCGACACGCCATCGATGATCGAGTCCGGACGCGCCAGGTAGACGTGTTCGAAGATGCACGGGGTCAGGGACGGGTTGGTCGCGCACTGACGGGTGTGCAGCTTGCCGTCTTCAGTGATGTAGACCGCTTCGCCCGGTGCCAGGTCGCGAATCAGGGTGAAACCGAGCACGTCCAGGGACACGCTTTCGGAGGCGATCATGTACTCGACGCCTTCGTCGGTGTGACGCTGACCGAAGACGATCGGGCGGATGCCGTGCGGGTCGCGGAAACCGACGATGCCGTAGCCGGTAATCATCGCCACGACCGCGTAACCACCGACGCAACGGTTGTGCACGTCAGTTACGGCGGCAAACACGTCTTCTTCGGTAGGCTGCAACTTGCCGCGCTGGGCCAGTTCGTGAGCGAACACGTTGAGCAGCACTTCCGAATCGGAGTTGGTGTTGACGTGGCGCAGGTCAGATTCGTAAATCTCCTTGGCCAGCTGTTCAACGTTGGTCAGGTTACCGTTGTGCGCCAGGGTAATGCCGTAAGGCGAGTTGACGTAAAACGGTTGAGCCTCGGCCGAAGTCGAGCTGCCCGCGGTCGGATAGCGCACATGGCCAATGCCCATGTGCCCGACCAGGCGCTGCATGTGACGCTGATGGAACACGTCACGCACAAGACCATTGTCCTTGCGCAGGAATAACCGGCCATCATGGCTGGTGACAATACCGGCAGCGTCCTGGCCGCGGTGCTGGAGCACGGTTAGCGCGTCATACAGCGCCTGATTGACGTTCGACTTACCGACGATACCGACGATGCCACACATGCGACGCAACCCCTACTTAATGGATCTGAACTGAACACCACTCACTGAGGCGTTTTGGCCGTCGGCAAGAGGTGATCCTTGAACGGAATTTCAGCGGGTACGCTGATTCCGCTGGCAAGCCACTGACTGCTCCACCCGAGGATCAGGTTTTTGGACCAGTCTGCGACCAATAAAAATTTTGGCACCAGCTGTGATTCTTTCCACCAGCTGTCCTGCTGTACCGGCCCCAGGCTCAACAGCCCGACCGCCACGACCACCAGCAACACGCCACGCGCGGCGCCGAAGGCCATGCCGAGGAATCGATCGGTCCCGGACAGCCCGGTGACGCGAACCAACTCGCCGATAAGATAATTGATCATTGCGCCTACGATTAACGTGGCGACAAACATGATGGCGCAGCCCGTGATCACACGAGCCGAAGGCGTTTCGATGTATCCGGCGAGGTACTCGGACAATGAACCACCGAACATCCAGGCGACGACTCCTGCGATGATCCAGGTCACCAGCGATAATGCTTCTTTAACGAAGCCGCGGCTCAGACTGATCAATGCGGAGATGGCGACGATTGCAACGATCGCCCAGTCAACCCAGGTAAATGGCACAGTGCAGCCTACAGACGGATAAGGCGGCGCATTTTAGCAGAGCCCATGCTTATCGGTAAGCTGCGATTGTCAGTGCATTTCAAATCGGGGCGATAGTATTAACCGCGTTCAGGCTGGAAGCGTACGACAAAACCTTTGAGGTTCTGCTGGCGACCCAACAAATCACGCAGGCGATCGGCTTCTGCACGCTCGATCAGCGGCCCGACAAACACCCGATTCTTGCCATCGGCGGTACGGATGTAGGCGTTGTAACCCTGGCTGCGCAGGGATTTCTGCAGGCTTTCGGCGCTGGCGCGGCTCGACAGACTGGCCAGTTGCACCGACCAACTGACTGACAAGCCATTGGCATCGACGCGGCTCTGGGTGGTGTCTGGTTTTGCCGGCGCGGCTGCAATCGGCTGGGCCGGTGCCGGTTTAGCGACAGGCGCAGGTGGCGGCGTTACCGGTTTTGCGGCAGGTGCCGGGGTCGAAACCACGGGAGCAGCCGGAGCAATCGGTGTCGATGGCGCTTGCTGATCGGCAATCTCGTCGTCGCTCGGCACGGGTTCCTGAGGCAAAACTTGCGGCTCAGGCACCACCACTGGCTCGACCTGCAACTGCGGCACCGACGGTGCTTGCGGCGCAGATGGCGCCTGCACCGTCACCTGACGCTGTTCGTCCTGACGGGAAAACAGCATCGGCAAGAAAATCACTGCCAGCGCGATCAGCACCAGGGCACCGACCATGCGCTGTTTGTACGCCTTATCCAGCAAAGCCATTTGCCGCTTCCTCCGTGGAGCGCCGGGCCAGCCATTCAAGGGCCTCGGCAACACAATAAAATGATCCGAACAACAGAATCTCGTCGTCGCTCGTCGCCAGTGCGCACTGCCCTTCCAGGGCGGCCGCCACACTGCCATAGGACGTTACCGACGCGCCAAGGTTCTGCAAGGCCGCGTGTAAATCCGCAACCGGGCGCGCCCGTGGAGAATCCAGTGGCGCGACAGCCCATGACTGGACACTAGCATTCAATTCGCCGACAACACCATCCAGATCCTTGTCCGCCAGCAATCCGAACACCGCCAGACGCTTGCCAACCGGTGGACGACTGGCCAGGCGCCGGGCCAGATACTCTGCCGCATGCGGGTTATGCCCCACATCCAGCAACACATTCAGCTGTTTGCCCTGCCACTCGAACTGCCGGCGATCGAGACGACCGACGATCCGTGTAGCTTTCAACGCCTCAATAATCTGCGCATCGACCCACGGCAAACCGAGCAGCAAGTAAGCCTGCAGCGCCAGCGCCGCGTTTTCCATCGGCAGGTCCAGCAACGGCAAGTCATGCAACTCGACCACGCGCACTTGAGCGTCGAGGCCGCGCCATTGCCAGTTTTTATCGGTGATGCCGAGGTCGAAATCACGCCCACGCAGGAAAAACGGGCAAGCCAGCTCGCGCGCTTTGTCCAGCAGGGGTTGGGGAGGATTCAGATCGCCACACAGCGCAGGCGCGCCCTGGCGGAAAATGCCGGCCTTCTCGAAGGCCACGGACTCACGGGTATCACCCAGGTAATCGGCGTGATCGACGCCGATGCTGGTGACCAGCGCGATATCGGCATCCACCACGTTGACCGTGTCCAGACGCCCGCCCAGGCCGACTTCCAGCACAACGGCATCGAGACTGGCCTGTTGAAACAGCCAGAACGCCGCCAGGGTACCCATTTCGAAGTAAGTCAGGGTCGTCTCGCCACGGCCGGCCTCGACTGCAGCAAAGGCTTCGCACAGCTCGGCATCAGAAGCTTCAACGCCGTTGACCTGCACCCGCTCGTTGTAACGCAGCAGGTGCGGAGAACTGTAGACACCAACGTTCAAGCCCTGGGCCCGCAGCAACGAAGCCACGAACGCACAGGTGGAACCCTTGCCGTTGGTGCCGGTGACCGTAATCACCCGAGGCGCCGGCTTGCCCAGTCCCATGCGGGACGCTACCTGTTGCGAGCGCGCCAGGCCCATGTCGATGGCCGAAGGGTGCAACTGCTCAAGGTAGGCGAGCCACTCGCCAAGGGTACGTTGGGTCATATGTTGGCAGGTACCGGCGGAACCACGATTGGCTCGATTGGCGCGGCGACGAATTTCGGCGTCGGCAGCCCCATCATTTGTGCCAGCAGGTTACCCAGGCGCGGACGCAGTTCCTGACGGTGAATGATCATGTCGATCGCGCCGTGTTCCAGCAGGAACTCGCTGCGCTGGAAGCCTTCCGGCAGTTTTTCACGCACGGTCTGCTCGATTACGCGCGGACCGGCGAAACCGATCAGGGCTTTCGGCTCACCGACGATCACGTCGCCAAGCATCGCCAGACTGGCGGAAACGCCGCCGTAGACCGGGTCGGTCAGTACCGAGATAAACGGAATGCCTTCTTCACGCAGACGCGCCAGTACCGCGGAGGTCTTGGCCATTTGCATCAGCGAGATCAGGGCTTCCTGCATCCGCGCACCACCGGAGGCGGCGAAGCAGATCATCGGGCACTTGTTTTCCAGCGCGTAGTTGGCGGCGCGAACAAAGCGCTCACCAACGATGGCGCCCATGGAACCACCCATGAAGGAGAATTCGAACGCCGAAACAACCACCGGCATGCCCAGCAGGGTGCCGCTCATGGAGATCAGTGCGTCTTTTTCGCCAGTCGCCTTCTGCGCAGCGGTCAGGCGATCCTTGTACTTCTTGCCGTCGCGGAATTTCAGACGGTCAACCGGCTCCAGGTCAGCGCCCAGTTCGGCACGGCCTTCAGCGTCGAGGAAGATGTCGATACGGGCGCGGGCGCCGATACGCATGTGGTGGTTGCACTTGGGGCAAACGTCCAGGGTCTTTTCCAGCTCTGGACGATACAGCACAGCCTCGCAAGACGGGCATTTGTGCCAAAGACCTTCAGGCACCGAGCTCTTCTTGACCTCGGAACGCATGATCGAAGGGATCAGTTTGTCTACTAACCAGTTGCTCATGCTTTCTTTCTCCAGTACCGGCGGCCCGAACGCTTTGGTTCGCAGCCCCGCGTATGCCCTTGAGCTAAATTCATGTGTATGGCGATGATCAGCGGATTGCCGGGTCAGGGAAACTGACCTGCGTACATCCCAAAAACCCTCAGCCGTGCCTGCTTTCGTGCAAGTGAAGTTATGGACGGCGGCAGTTAGCCAGCCGTCACATCACGTACCGCTTTGATAAATGCGCGGATCTTTGCGTGATCCTTGATGCCTTTGCTCGCCTCTACTCCACCACTGACATCCACCGCATACGGCCGGACCCGGGCAATCGCCTCGGCAACGTTTTCAGGGTTGAGCCCGCCCGCGAGAATGATCGGCTTGCTCAAGCCTTGCGGTATCAATGACCAGTCGAACGCTTCGCCGGTTCCGCCCGGCACCCCTTCGACATAGGCATCAAGCAGGATACCGCTGGCACTCGGAAACGCATCGCATGCCGCCGCAATATCATCCCCGGCCTTGACCCGCAGGGCCTTGATGTACGGTCGATGCCAGCCTTCGCATTCGTCAGCGGTTTCGTCACCGTGGAACTGCAGCAGGTCCAGCGGCACCGCGTCGAGGATCTCGCCCAACTCGCAGCGACTGACATTGACGAACAAACCCACGGTGGTCACGAACGGCGGCAAGGCCTTGATAATCGCCCTCGCCTGCTGAAACGTCACCGCCCGTGGGCTCTTGGCGTAAAACACAAACCCGATGGCATCGGCCCCGGCCTCGACTGCCGCCAGCGCATCTTCTATGCGGGTAATCCCACAAATCTTGCTGCGAACGGCTGACATGTCGATAAAACCCCAGGGCGAATCCGAGAAAGTCCCGGATGGTAACAAATGCGTTCGAGGGCGTCAGCCGTCAAGTTCGGCGAAACCGGTCAAGAAGTGCGGCCCAATGTAACGCTCGGGCAACTGGAACTCATCGCGGTATTCCACCTGCACCAGATACAGGCCGTACGGGTGCGCCGTCACGCCGCCGGAACGGCGAATGCGGCTCTCCAGCACTTCTTTCATCCACTCCACCGGGCGCTCGCCGGAGCCAATGGTCATCAGTACCCCGGCGATGTTGCGCACCATGTGATGCAGGAAAGCGCTGGCGCGGATATCGAGCACGATCATCTTGCCGTGCCGCGTCACCCGCAGGTGGTGCAATTCCTTGATCGGCGACTTGGCCTGGCATTGCCCAGCGCGAAAGGCGCTGAAGTCGTGCGTGCCCACCAGGTACTGCGCGGCTTCGGCCATGCGCTCGACGTCCAGCGGACGGTGGTTCCAGGTGATTTCTTCGTTCAGGTGCGCCGGGCGGATCTGATCGTTGTAGATCACGTAGCGATAGCGCCGGGCGATGGCCTTGAACCGCGCATGAAAATGCGCCGGCATGACCTGCGCCCAACTGACGCTGACGTCGTGGGGCAAATTGATGTTGGCGCCCATGACCCAGGCTTTCAGCGAGCGCTCGACCTGGGTATCGAAATGCACCACTTGACCGCAGGCATGCACGCCCGCATCGGTGCGCCCGGCGCAATGCAGCGACACCGGCGAATCGGCGACTTTGGACAAGGCGTTTTCGAGGGTTTCCTGCACGGTCAGCACGCCAGAGGCCTGACGCTGCCAGCCGCGATAACGCGAGCCTTTGTATTCAACGCCCAACGCGACCCGGAAAAAGCCGTCGGCCGCCATTTCAGCGGCCGGATTATCTATATTTGCCAAGGGGTGACAGCCTGCTGATCTACGCAAAGGCGGGCATTATAAGGCCGCAGGTCGATGACGCCAGAGCTGTGTGGCGTTTGGACCATTGCATCGCTCCCGCCGACTTCGCTATATAGATGACTACACAACGAAAACATAAAACCGAGACCTGATGATGACCGCCACCCTAAAAGAAGCCGTAGGCCTGGCTTATAGCCTGGACGGCATGCTCCACGCCAAACGCAAGACCTGGGAAGCCATCGAAGAAATGGCCCGCCGCGTCAAACCCGGCATGCTGGAATCCGAAGCCCAGGCGATGAGTCTCGAAGTGCTGAACGAACTGGGCATGGACCGCATCTGGCACCCATCAAAGATTCGTTTTGGCGAAAACACCCTGAAAACCTTCAAGCAGCGCTCCGACGGTGATCCGGTGCTGGCGCAAAACGATATTTTCTTTATCGACCTCGGCGTGGTCTGGGATCGTCACGAAGGCGATTCAGGCGCGACCTTCACGGTCGGCGACGATCCCGAGATGAAGGCGTGTGCCGTGGCGGCAAAAACCCTGTTTGATCAGGTTCACGAGTACTGGCGCACGCAACAGGTGGCCGGCCCCGAGCTGTATCGCTATGCCGATGAGCAAGCGACGGCGATGGGCTGGAAGCTGAACCTGGAGATCAAGGGGCATCGAGTCAGCGATTTCCCCCATGCGATTTATCGTGCGGGGGATTTGGGCAATTTCGAAGACTGCCCGAATGTCGGGTTGTGGATTCTGGAGATCCAGATTGCCCACCCTACCCGGCCGTTTGGTGCGTTTTATGAGGATCTGTTGGCCTGATTAGCGCAGTAGATCCCCTTGTGGGAGCGGGCTTGCTCGCGAAGGCGGTGTGTCAGTCACCATCAATGCTGAATGACACACCGCATTCGCGAGCAAGCCCGCTCCCACAGGGAATTCGCGGTGATACAGAAACAAAAACGGCAGCCCCGATGGGCTGCCGTTTTGTTTACAACTGACTTAACCATCAAGCCAGGCGCGAAAGCATTTCCTTGGCTTCGCTCTTCTGCCCTGCATCACCCTCGGTCACCACTTCGTTGAGGATGTCACGGGCGCCGTCGTTGTCGCCCATGTCGATGTAGGCCTGGGCCAGATCGAGTTTGGTGGCGACTTCATCGGTGCCGGAGAGGAAATCGAATTCCGGCTCGTCAGCCACCAAGGCGGCCGCGTCTTCGGCGGTGAAGGTAGGCTCGTTGATGGTCTGGGACAGACGATCCAGCTCGGCGTTGACGTCATCCAGCTCAGCCGCGAACGCATCCTTGGGCTCAGGAACGTCCATTTCGTCAGCCAGGGACAGGTCGAAATCGGCCGGCAGTTCCAGGTCATCCAGCGCCGCTTCGTTCACGGTTGGCGCATCGACAGGAGGCAGGTCTTTGACGCCTTCGTCCAGGTCCAGCAGGAAATCGTCTTCGGCCAGGGTCGCTGGCGAAGCATCGCCACCGAGGTCCAGGTCCAGATCGAAGTCCGACAGGTCGTCGAGGTTTTCCTTGATGTCGGTCTGCTGCTGCAGCACCGACTCAAAGCTCAGGTCGTCGTCCAGCGGGAATTCGTCCAGCTCGGCCAAAGGTTCCGGCACTGGCGTTGGAGCAACCACTGCCGGAGAAGCGTTTTCCAGATCATCCAGGCTCAAGTCGAACGCGCTGTCGAGATCGTCTTCAGCCACAGGAGTTGGCGCTTCAGGTTCATCCAGCAGCAGGTCCTTGACGTACTGGGCGTCCAGTTCGGCGGCAATGGCAGTGGCAGCGATACCACCGGCCGCCGCAAGGGCCATGGCCGGGAAACGGCTTTTCAGCTGTTCGACCTGGGCGAAGTTATCGCCATTGGCCACCAGTTGGCGTTCCTGCGCGACGAACGCATCACGATCGCCTTGCTGACCGTAGACTTCCATCAGCTTCAGGCGCAGATCACTGCGTTGCGGTTCTTGCTTGATGCCGTCTTCAAGCAACGCGGCTGCCTGATTCAGGCGACCCGCGTTGATGTGCGACTGGGCGTGGCTCAGTACGTCATCGTTGCGCTCGGCGGCTGGCGAAACCAGCGGTGCGGCGATCGGCGGAGTGACGATGACCGGCGCAATCACCGGAGCCGGAGCTGGCGGAGGTACTGGCGCCCCTGGCTTGGTGAGCGTCACCGCTGGCGGCGGAACTTCAAGGCCTTCGAAGCTGCTTTCCGGCAAGTCTTGCTCGGTGGAAAACTCTTGCTCTTCAGCCAGGGCACGCGCCATACGCAGGTGCTTTTCGGCTTCTTGCTGGGCTTTGCGGCGACGGGCCAGCAGCAACAGCAACAGCAGCAGGACGATGGCACCACCGCCCACCAGACCCAGCAGGATCGGGTTGGTCAGCAGGTCATTGAATTTCTGGTTGTCGGACGCGGCAGGCGTCGGTTCGACTGGGGTTTCAGCCGGGGCCGGTGTGGCCTCCGGTGCGGTCACCACAGGCGCAGGCGTAACCGGAGCCGTGGCAGTCGGTGCAGCTTCAGCCGGGGTTGCCGCCGGTGCAGGAGCAGGCGTCAGTTCCGCCGAGATCGCCGGAGCAGCAGCCGTCGCCGCTGGAGCTGCCGGAGCAGCAGCGCCTTCAGCCTGCAACTTGGCCAGTTGATTGTTTTTCAGCTCGATCAGGCGTTGCAGCTTGTCCAGCTGACTTTGCAGATCGGTCATGCGGCTTTTCAGTTCGGCGTTGTCACGACGGGTCGTGTCGAGGCTTTCCTGGGTCACCGCCAGTTTGTTGCTCAAATTCTTGGCATCACCGGCGGCACCCTTGCGGCCCTTGCCGGATTCGGCAGACACCAGGCTCAGCTTGTCTTTCGCTGCCTGGGTCGGAGTGGTATCGGCACTCCCACGCTTGGTGGCATCGAGTTGCTGCTGGCCGGTGCCAGGCTTGGCCACATAGCGACGGCCCTGGCGCCACGCGGTGTTCTGCGCGGCGACTTCAGCGATGGCCTTGGGTTGCGGCAGGCTGGTGCTTTGCACCTGATCCGGCATGCGCAGGACCTGGCCGGTTTTCAGCAGGTTGATGTTGCCGTTGATGAACGCATCCGGGTTCAGCGCCTGGATGGCCAGCATGGTCTGTTGCACCGAGCCGCCATTGCGCGCCTTGGCCGCGATTTCCCACAGGGTATCGCGCGGCGTGGTGGTGTAGGTCGATGGCTTGGTGGCACCGGTCATCGGTGCGGTCACTGCCTGGGACGGCGCAGGTTGGGCGGCGGCATCGGCAGTTTGCGGCGAGAATTTGGACGGATCGAGCAGCACGCTGTAATCGCGCAGCAAGCGACCGTTAGGCCACATCACCTGAACCAGGAATTTCACCATCGGTTCGGAGAGCGGTTTGCTGGAGGTCACGCGCAGAATGCTTTTGCCGCTGGCGTTGAGCACCGGGGTGAACGTCAGGTCGTTGAGAAACGCCTGGCGATCAACCCCGGCCTTGGCGAAATCTTCTGGCGAGGCCAGGCTCGGCACCACTTCGGCAGCGGTGAGGTCCTTGACGTCGAGCAGCTCGATTTCTGCGACCAGGGGCTGGTTCAGCGTCGATTTCAGGGTCAGTTCCCCGAGCCCGAGAGCATGCGCCATACCGGAGGACAGCGCCGAGGCGGCCGCTATTGCTAACACCAGTTTGCGAACTTGAACCATAGCCTCATCCTTTGTTTGAACATTCCTCGGCCAGCGAGAAGGTATTGAAAGTCGCTGCCGTAAGGCATTGCGCGCGGCGGCGAAGGGTCGTCGCGCGCGATCATTTCTTTGATGCCCCGGAAAGTCCCGTAGGGTGACTTGCCTTTAGCACTCCGGCCAAGCATAGCGCTCGGCTAGAATCATTCGACAAATTGTTGCCAAGTATCTTTTACAGCAGGTCTTTTATCAACAATTCAGCCACCTGCACAGCATTGAGCGCCGCGCCTTTGCGTACGTTATCTGACGTCAGCCACAAATTAAGTTCCGACAGGTCGTCGACACCGCTGCGTACCCGACCAACGTAGACCACATCCTGCCCGACCGCATCACCTACCGGTGTCGGGTAATCGCCGGCTTCCACCAGTTCGATACCCGGCGCGTCTTCCAGGGCGGCGTTGACTTTGGCCAGGTCGACCGCGCTCGCTGACTGCAAGGTCACGCTAAAGCTATCGCCAAAAAACACCGGGGCTTGAATGCAAGTTGCGGAAATCTTTAATAAAGGTAGCGCCATGACCTGACGCAGCTCTCGCACCAGGCGTTTTTCCAGCAGCGTATGACCTTGCTCGTCAGGTTTGCCGACCTGGGCCAGCAGGTTGAACGCCATCTGCCGATCGAAGAATGTCGGCTCCAGCGGACGCACGTTGAGCAGCTCGGCGGTCTGCCGGGCCAGTTCGGTCACGGCTTCGCGGCCCTGGGCGGAGACGGCCAGGCTGGCGGTCACGTTGACCCATTGCAGGTCGATCACGTCGAGCAAAGGCGCGAGCACCACGGCCAATGTGGTGGCCGACGGGCTCGGGCTGCTGACCTGGAATGGCTTTTTCAGGCCAGCCAGAACATGGGCATTGGCTTCCGGCACGATTTGCGGCGCTTCATCGGCCGACAGTGCGCCGGACAGGTCGATCAGCGAGCAACCGGCCGCGCGGGCACGGGAAGCGAAGCTCAGGGTGACTGCCGGGCCGGCGGCGAAGAACACCAACTGAACCTTGCTGAAATCGAACTCATCGACTTCGCGCACCCGCACGTTCTTGCCGCGAAACGGCACCGAATGCCCGGCGGATTCGCTGCTGGCCAGCAGGTGCAGGTTGGCGACAGGGAAGTCCCGCTCTTCGAGAATCTGCACGAGCGTTTCGCCGACAGTACCGGTGGCGCCGATCACGGCAATATCGAAGGACTGGCTCATGGTTCTACCTCTGGCGAAACGGGGGGAGCGGCACTTTACCGGGTGGGTGGCGTACAGGCAATTCGGTCGGGGATTTGTGGTGGCTGTGCAGGCCTCTTCGCGGGCAAGCCTCGCTCCTACAGGTTCAGTGTCGTTCGTAAAATATGACACAACCTGTAGGAGCGAGGCTTGCCCGCGAAGAGGACCTCACTGGCGACACATCACCCATAAAAAAACCCGTGCATCTTTCAAGGCACGGGTTCTTTCACAGCTTTAAACGATCAACGCTCAAGCAGGATCCGCAGCATGCGACGCAGCGGTTCGGCCGCGCCCCACAGCAGTTGGTCGCCCACGGTGAAAGCGCCAACGTACTGGGTGCCCATGTTCAGCTTGCGCAGGCGGCCAACCGGTACGTTCAGGGTGCCGGTGACTTTCGTCGGGCTCAGTTCCTGGATGCTGGCTTCGCGGTTGTTCGGCACCAGCTTGACCCAAGGATTGTGCTGGCTGATCAGCCCTTCGATATCAGCGATCGGCACGTCTTTGTTCAGCTTGATGGTCAGCGCCTGGCTGTGGCAGCGCATGGCGCCGATGCGCACGCAGATGCCATCGACCGGGATCGGGCTCTTGAAGCGGCCGAGGATCTTGTTGGTCTCGGCCTGGGCCTTCCACTCTTCGCGGCTCTGGCCGTTCGGCAGTTCCTTGTCGATCCACGGGATCAGGCTGCCGGCCAGCGGTACGCCGAAGTTTTCAGTCGGGTACGCGTCGCTGCGCATGGCTTCGGCCACGCGACGGTCGATGTCGAGGATCGCGCTGGCCGGATCGGCCAGTTGATCGGCGACAGCGGCGTGGGTCGCGCCCATTTGCTTGATCAGTTCACGCATGTTCTGCGCGCCGGCACCGGAGGCCGCCTGATAAGTCATGGCGCTCATCCACTCGACCAGGCCGGCTTCGAACAGACCGCCCAGGCCCATCAGCATCAGGCTGACGGTGCAGTTGCCGCCGATGTAGTTCTTGGTGCCCGCGTCGAGCTGCTGGTCGATGACCTTGCGGTTCACCGGGTCCAGCACGATGACCGCGTCATCCTGCATGCGCAGGCTGGAAGCGGCGTCGATCCAGTAACCCTGCCAGCCGGCTTCGCGCAGTTTCGGGAAGACTTCGCTGGTGTAGTCGCCACCCTGGCAGGTCAGAATCACGTCGAGGGTCTTCAGCTCTTCAATGCTGTAAGCGTCCTTGAGCGGAGCAATGTCCTTGCCCACGGACGGGCCTTGGCCACCGACATTGGAAGTGGTGAAAAACACCGGCTCGATAAGATCGAAATCCTGCTCTTCCAGCATCCGCTGCATGAGCACGGAACCGACCATACCGCGCCAACCGATCAGACCTACACGTTTCATCGCAACTACACCTTCTTTAAAAAGTGGGCCGCTGCTTTCGAAGTTGAAAGTGGCAGCGGGCCCGAGAGATTACAGATTCCGCAGCGCGGCGACTACTGCGTCACCCATTTCCTGCGTACCGACTTTAGTGCAACCGGTCGACCAGATGTCGCCAGTGCGCAGGCCCTGGTCCAAAACCAGACTGACGGCCTTCTCGATCGCATCCGCCGCATCCTGCAAGTTGAAGCTGTAACGCAGCATCATCGACACCGACAAAATGGTTGCCAACGGGTTGGCAATGCCTTTGCCCGCGATGTCCGGCGCCGAACCGTGGCACGGCTCGTACATGCCCTTGTTGTTGGTGTCCAGGGACGCCGAGGGCAGCATGCCGATGGAACCGGTGAGCATCGACGCCTGGTCCGACAGGATGTCGCCGAACAGGTTGTCGGTGACGATCACGTCGAACTGCTTTGGTGCGCGCACCAGTTGCATGGCGGCGTTGTCGACGTACATGTGGCTCAGTTCGACTTCAGGGTAATCCTTGGCCACTTCTTCGACAATTTCACGCCACAGTTGGCTGGAGGCCAGCACGTTGGCCTTGTCCACCGAACACAACTTCTTGCCACGAACCATGGCCATGTCGAAACCGACACGGGCGATACGGCGGATTTCGCTTTCGCTGTACGGCAGGGTGTCGTAGGACTGACGCTCGCCGTTTTCCAGGGTACGGGTGCCGCGTGGCGCGCCGAAGTAGATGCCGCCGGTCAGCTCACGGACGATCAGGATGTCCAGGCCCGCGACGATTTCAGGCTTCAGGCTGGACGCCTCGGCCAGTTGCGGGTACAGGATCGCCGGACGCAGGTTGCCGAACAGGCCCAGTTGCGCACGAATCTTCAGCAGGCCGCGCTCAGGGCGGATATCACGCTCGATGGTGTCCCATTTCGGGCCGCCCACGGCGCCCAGCAGTACCGCATCGGCAGCGCGCGCGCGATCCAGGGTTTCGTCAGCCAGCGGCACGCCGTGCTTGTCGATGGCGGCGCCACCGATCACGTCGTGGCTCAGCTCGAAGCCCAGGCTGTACTTGGTGTTGGCCAGTTCCAGCACTTTGACTGCTTCGGCCATGATTTCCGGGCCAATACCGTCACCTGGGAGAATCAGAATCTGCTTGCTCATGCTTTCCTCATGTCATCAGTCGGTGCGCCCTCAGGCACACCCGGAAAAATTCTATCGTTTATCTTTCAGCCATCAGCACCAGTACATCTGTACTGAACGAACCATCGGCCTCAATCTCAAAATATTCGCGTACTTCATTGCCCATCGACTGCTGCAACTCGCGGATCGCCGCGCGCATCACTTGCGGTGTGCGCATGCGTTCGACCCAGCTGTTGTACTCCAGACGCAGCCGCTGACGGGTGGTGCTTCGGGTATGCAACCCCGCTTCGCTGACCTGGCGCAACCACTCGCCAGCAGAATAATCGCGTACATGGCTGGTGTCGCGCAGCACTTCGACGCTTTGCAAGTAGGTGTCGAACAACGGACTGCCCGGCGACAGCACGTCGACGAACGCCGCCACGCCGCCCGGTTTCAGCACCCGGCGCACTTCCCGCAAAGCCAGGCCGAGATCGCTCCAATGGTGCGCCGAATAACGGCTGAACACGAAGTCGAACTCGCCATCGGCGAACGGCAGGCGCTCGGCGGCACCGTTGACCGTGGTGACATTGCTGAAACCACGATCAGTCGCTGCGGCGGCCACCACGTCGAGCATTTGCTGGGACAGGTCGTAGGCCACGACTTCTTTCACCAACGCGGCCACATGAAAACTCACGTGACCGGCGCCGCAACCCAGGTCCAGCACACGGGCCTCGCCCTGCCCGGCCAGTTCAGCCTGTAGCAGCGCGAATTCAGTGCCTTGAGCGTGAACGGCACTGCTCAGGTAGGCCGAGGCCTGTTCACCGAATTGCTTTTGTACGACTTGGCTGTGCTGGGTCATGGGCACTTCCTTTTGGGGTTTAGCCTTGTGGTGTCTGGGCTGCCGTCTTCGCGAGCAAGCCCGCTCCCACATTGGAATTTCGTCGTTCACAAAACCCCTGTGGGAGCGGGCTTGCTCGCGAAGAGGCCGGCCCTGTCTACATCAATCCCGGATCAATCAAACATCGCGAAACAACCAAGGCTGGCTCGCCCGGTGCTTGCTTTCAAAAGATGCAATCGCCTCGTGATCCATCAATGTCAGACCGATATCGTCCAGGCCATTCACCAGGCAATGCTTGCGGAATTCATCCAGCTCGAAGCTGTAGACCTTGCCATCCGGCCGGGTCACGGTCTGGGCTTCGAGGTCGACGGTCAACTGGTAGCCAGGATTCGCTTCGACTTGCTGGAACAGCTCATCAACCTCAGCGTCGCTCAAGATGATCGGCAGCAAGCCGTTCTTGAAGCTGTTGTTGTAGAAGATGTCGGCATAGCTCGGCGCGATGATGCTGCGGAAACCGTATTCTTCCAGGGCCCACGGCGCGTGTTCACGGCTGGAGCCGCAACCGAAGTTTTCCCGGGCCAGCAATACGCTGGCGCCTTGATAACGCTCGGCGTTGAGCACGAAATCCTTGTTCAACGGACGCTTGGAGTTGTCCTGGTAGGCATAGCCCACGTCCAGGTAGCGCCACTCGTCGAACAGGTTCGGACCAAAACCGGTGCGTTTGATCGACTTCAGAAACTGCTTCGGAATGATCTGGTCGGTGTCGACGTTGGCACGGTCCAATGGCGCGACCAAACCAGTGTGTTGGGTAAAAGCTCTCATGTGCGGTTCCTCAGATCAGTTCGCGAACGTCGATGAAACGACCGTTGACGGCAGCCGCCGCGGCCATGGCCGGGCTCACCAGGTGCGTACGGCCACCGGCGCCCTGACGCCCTTCGAAGTTGCGGTTGGAGGTCGAAGCGCAATGCTCGCCCGATTCCAAACGGTCCGGGTTCATCGCCAGGCACATCGAGCAACCCGGTTCACGCCACTCGAAACCGGCTTCGAGGAAAATCTTGTCCAGGCCTTCAGCCTCGGCTTGCGCCTTCACCAGGCCCGAGCCCGGCACCACGATGGCCTGCTTGATCGTCGAAGCGACTTTGCGGCCCTTGGCGATCACTGCCGCGGCCCGCAGGTCTTCGATCCGCGAGTTGGTGCAGGAGCCGATAAATACGCGGTCCAGCTGAATATCGGTGATCGCCTGATTGGCGCTCAAACCCATGTATTTCAAGGCGCGCTCGATGGAACCGCGTTTGACCAGGTCCATTTCCTTCGCCGGGTCCGGCACGTTCTGATCAACCGCCAAGACCATCTCGGGCGAAGTGCCCCAGCTGACTTGTGGCTTGATCTGGGTCGCGTCGAGCTTGACCACGGTGTCGAACACCGCATCGGTGTCGGAAACCAGGTCTTTCCAGGCTTCGACCGCCATGTCCCATTCCGCGCCTTTCGGAGCGAATGGACGGCCCTTGACGTATTCCACGGTTTTTTCGTCTGCGGCTACCAGACCTACGCGAGCGCCGGCCTCGATGGACATGTTGCAGATGGTCATCCGGCCTTCGATGGACAAGTCGCGAATCGCGCTGCCAGCGAACTCGATGGCGTGGCCGTTACCGCCGGCGGTGCCGATCTTGCCGATCACCGCGAGCACGATGTCCTTGGCGGTCACGCCGAACGGCAATTTGCCTTCGACCGACACCAGCATGTTTTTCATTTTCTTGGCGACCAGGCACTGCGTGGCGAACACGTGTTCAACCTCGGAGGTGCCGATGCCGTGGGCCAACGCGCCGAATGCACCGTGAGTCGAGGTGTGCGAGTCGCCGCACACCACGGTCATGCCCGGCAAGGTAGCGCCCTGCTCCGGGCCGATCACGTGAACGATGCCTTGGCGCACGTCATTCATTTTGAACTCAGTGATGCCGTATTCGTCGCAATAGTCATCGAGGGTCTGAACCTGCAAACGCGAGACCTGGTCAGTAATCGCTTCGATGCCGCCCTTGCGATCCGGGGTGGTCGGCACGTTGTGGTCCGGGGTGGCGATGATCGAGTCGACACGCCAAGGCTTGCGCCCGGCCAGACGCAGGCCTTCGAAAGCTTGGGGCGAAGTCACTTCATGGATGATGTGGCGGTCGATATAGATCAGCGACGACCCATCGTCGCGCCGTTTCACTTCATGGGAATCCCAGAGCTTGTCGTAAAGCGTTTTGCCGGCCATCAGACGGTCCTCATCAGCTTGCTTCTATTTTCTATGCCTTGGGTTGTGCAGCGGTTCAATAACCCCTTGGCTTGTGAGGTCGATCCTAGGGGGTTACATTAAATAACTCAAATTCATATTTTTTATGCTTTGGATAACCAACTGGAATACATGAATGGATCTGGCCAACCTCAACGCCTTTATCGCGATTGCCGAGACCGGGAGTTTCTCCGGCGCAGGCGAACGGCTGCACCTGACCCAACCGGCGATCAGCAAACGCATCGCCGGGCTGGAGCAGCAATTGAAGGTGCGCCTGTTTGATCGCTTGGGCCGTGAAGTCGGCCTGACCGAGGCCGGACGCGCCCTGCTGCCGCGGGCTTATCAGATTCTCAACGTGCTGGACGACACCCGCCGCGCCCTGACCAACCTCACCGGTGAAGTAAGCGGTCGCCTGACCCTCGCCACCAGTCACCACATCGGCCTGCACCGCTTGCCGCCCTTATTAAGGGAGTTCACCCGGCGTTACCCACAGGTCGCGCTGGATATTCAGTTCCTCGATTCGGAAGTGGCCTACGAAGAAATCCTGCATGGCCGCGCCGAACTGGCGGTCATCACCCTGGCGCCGGAGCCCCATGCGCTGGTCAAGGCCACGCCGGTGTGGGACGACCCGCTGGATTTCGTGGTCGCCCCCGAGCATTCGCTGATCAGCAACGGCCCGGTCACGCTCGCGGATATTGCCCTGCACCCGGCGGTTTTCCCCGGTGGCAACACGTTCACCCACCACATCGTCCAGCGTCTGTTCGAGGCCCAGGGCCTGACGCCGAACATTGCCATGAGCACGAATTATCTGGAAACCATCAAGATGATGGTCTCGATCGGCCTGGCCTGGAGCGTTTTGCCGCGCACCATGCTCGATGATCAGGTGGCGCGGATAGCTTTGCCGGGCATACAACTCACTCGCGAGCTAGGCTATATCCTGCACACAGAAAGGACGCTTTCGAATGCGGCACGTGCCTTTATGGCCCTGCTGGATGCACAAATTGATCTGCCAAGGACCCACGGCTAACTTGTGCTACTCCTATAGAGCTGCAAAACCCCGTGCCTAACGCCCCATTCAGCCCAAGGCCTGCTGCCAATGCCCAAATCTGTTGACCGTATTCCGCCGATGCCGCGTATTCAGGCCATTGACCCGCAGCGGTCGGAGCAGAGCTGGGAAAGCGCGCCGCAGCTGTTGGCCGCGCTGAACGGTGCGCGCCTGGGGGCGTGGTATTGGGACATCGAACGCGGGCAGATCAGTTGGTCCCGGGGCACCCAGGCGCTGTTCGGCTTCGATCCCAAACAGCCCTTGCCGGCGGATCTGGAATACCTCGACCTGCTGCCCCCGGAGGACCGGGCGAAAACCATTCGCGCGTTCCATCAGGTGATCGCCGGCGCCCCGCTGGAACAAGCGATGCATCACCGCATCCGGTGGCCCGACGGCAGTCTGCACTGGCTGGAGATCAACGGCAGCCTGTTGCCGGATAAACACGGCCGGCCACGAATGATCGGGGTGATTCGCGAGATCACCCACCAGCGGCAACGGGAACAGGCCCTGAGCAGCTCGGAAAAGCGCTTCGCCACGCTGTTCCACCTGTGCCCGAACATGGTGCTGCTGACCCGCCAGGAAGACGGCTTGATCAGCGAGGCCAATCAATATTTCGAAAGCCTGTTCGGCTGGCCGGTGCAAAGCGTCATTGGCCGCACCACCCTGGAACTGGGCCTGTGGGTGCATCCCGAGCAACGTGCATTGCTGGTCAAGGCGACCAAGGCCAAGGGCGAATTGATCAACATGGAAGTGCAGTTTCGCGCCAGCAACGGCCAGGTCCACGATGGCATTCTCAGCGCGCAAAAGGTCGAGCTCGAAGGCCAGCCGTATCTCCTGAGCACGTTCCTCGACACCACTGAACGCAAAGCCGCCGAACATGCGCTCAAGGACAGCCAGGAACGCCTCGACCTGGCCTTGGACTCGGCACAACTCGGTACGTGGGACTGGCACATCCCCAGCGGCATGCTCTACGGCTCGGCGCGGGCGGCGCAGTTGCACGGCATGGAGCCCAAGCCATTCCATGAAGCCTTCGATGAATTCTTCGAAGGCGTGCCCGGCGAAGAACGCAACAGCATGCGCAATGCCTACCGCAGCTTGCGCGAAGGCCCGGCCGGCAATTATCAACTGACCTATCGCGTGCAATTGGCCGATGGCAGCTCGCGCTTCCTGGAAAGCCGTGCGCGGCTCTATCGCGATGAAAACGGCCAGCCGCTGCGCATGGCCGGCACGCTGCTGGACATCACCGATCAGGTCGAGCGCGAGCAGCAACTGGTGGCCTCGGAGGAGAAATTCGCCACGCTGTTCCAGGTCAGCCCCGACCCGATCTGCGTGACTCGCCAGGACAGTGGTCAGTTCATCGAGATCAATTCCAGTTTCACCCAGATTTTCGGCTGGACCACCGACGACGTGATCGGCCGCAGCGCCGATGAAATCGGCCTGTGGGACGCTTCAGCGAAAAGCCTGCAACGGATCGAGCAAGTGATCCGCGAACAAGGCCTGAGCAACGTCGCGATCCTCGTTCAGCACAAGGACGGGCAAACCCTGACCTGTGTGATTTCCAGCCGACAGATCAGCGTCGGCGAACAACCGTGCATCGTCACCACCCTGCGCGACATCACCCAACAACAGCGTTCGGAAGCGGCGCTCAAGGCCAGCGAAGAGAAATTCGCCAAGGCGTTCCACTCCAGCCCCGACGCCATCACCATTACCGAGCGCGACACCGGGCGCTATCTGGAGGTCAACGACGGTTTCTGCCGCCTGACCGGCTACCGCGCCGATGAAGTGGTGGGCAAAACCGTGTATCAAGTCGGCATCTGGGCGGAAGAAAAACAACGTTCGTCGCTGCTGGCCGAATTGCAGATCAAGGGCCGCGTGCACCACCAGGAGATGCTCGGGCGCAATAAACGCGGGGAACTGCTCACCGTCGAAGTCTCGGTAGAACCGATCACCCTCAACGAAACCGCGTGCCTGCTGCTGACCGCTCGCGACGTCAGCCTGTTGAAAAACGCTGAAGCGCAAATCCGTCACCTCGCCTACCACGACCCGCTGACCAACCTGCCCAACCGCGCGCTGTTGATGGATCGCCTGAGCCAGCAGATTGCCCTGCTCAAACGCCACAACCTGCGCGGCGCCTTGATGTTTCTCGACCTCGACCACTTCAAGCACATTAACGACTCCCTCGGTCACCCGGTCGGCGATACGGTGCTGAAGATCATCACCGCGCGACTCGAAGCCAGCGTGCGCATGGAAGACACCGTGGCGCGCCTCGGTGGTGACGAGTTCGTGGTGCTGCTCAGCGGCCTGGAAGGTTCGCGCAGTGAAGTCAGCGAGCAGGTTCGGGACTTGGCCGACACCTTGCGCGAATTGCTCTCGGAACCGATGTTCCTCGACGGCCAGCGCCTGCAAGTCACGCCGAGCATTGGCATCGCGCTGATTCCCGATCACGGCTCGACCCCGACCGACCTGCTCAAGCGCGCCGACATTGCCCTGTACCGGGCCAAGGATTCGGGGCGCAATACCACGCAGATGTATCACAACACCATGCAGAAGGCCGCCAGTGAACGCTTGCGCATGGAAACCGACCTGCGCCTGGCCCTTTCCCGCGGCGAATTCAGCGTGCATTACCAGCCCCAGGTCGATGCCCAGGACAACCGCATCATCGGCGCCGAAGCATTGGTGCGCTGGAACCACCCGGAACTCGGCGCACAATCGCCCACTGAATTCATCAAGGTCCTGGAAGACAGCGGGCTGATTCTGGAAGTCGGCACCTGGATCCTCGACGAAGCCTGCGATGCCTTTAAACAATTGATCGCCAAGGGCCTGATTGACCCGCTCAATTTCAGCCTGTGCGTGAACATCAGCCCACGCCAATTCCGCCAGAACGACTTCGTCGAACGCATCGAACGCAGCCTCAGCAGCCATGGCTTGCCCTGTTCGCTGCTGAAACTGGAAATCACCGAAGGCATCGTCATTCAGAACCTGGAAGACACCATCAACAAGATGCGTCGCCTGAAAAAACTCGGCGTGAGCTTTGCCATGGACGACTTCGGCACTGGCTACTCTTCGCTGACCTACCTCAAGCGCCTGCCGGTGGACACGCTGAAAATCGACCAGTCGTTCATCCGCGACGCCACCACCGACCCCAACGACGCCGAAATCATCCGCGCCATCGTCGCCATGGCGCGCAGCCTGGCGCTGGAAGTGATTGCCGAAGGGGTTGAGACGCCAGAGCAACTGGAGTTTTTGCAGGGGTTAGGTTGCCATTTGTATCAAGGCTATCTGCACAGCCGGCCATTACCGGTGGAGGCGTTTCAGACGCTGCTCAAATAAATCCCTGTAGCAGCTGTCGAGCCCCGGCGAGGCTGCGTCCGGCGGCAAAGCCGTCGTGAAATCAGATGACGCGGTGTATCAGGTAAAACGCGTGCGCTGGGTTTACGACGGCTTCGCCGCCGAACGCAGCCTCGCTGGGGCTCGACAGCTGCTACGGGGCCGGGAATTGCGAGTTTTTCTCTCAGCCTGTAGGGTCGCGTTTTTTGCGCCGCCTCAAAGAGATCAACCATGCAGGATGCAACCCTCCCCCGCCCGGCCTTGCTGGGTATCGACCTTGGGACCACCAATAGCCTGATCGCCGTCTGGCAGGACGGTCGGGCGCAGTTGATTCCCAACGCCCTCGGTGATGTCCTCACCCCCTCCGTGGTCAGTCTCGATGAAGACGACAGCATTCTGGTGGGCAAGGCTGCCCGCGCGCGCCTGACCACGCATCCGGAACGAACGGTGGCGGCGTTCAAGCGTTTTATGGGCAGCGACAAACAGTTCGAACTGGGCGGGCGACAGTTCAGCCCGGAAGAACTTTCGGCGCTGGTGATCGGTTCGCTCAAGCAGGATGCCGAAGCCTGGCTTGGCCACGCGGTGCACGAGGCGGTGATTTCGGTACCGGCGTATTTCAGTGACGAGCAACGCAAGCGCACGCTGTTTGCCGCCGAGTTGGCTGGCCTGAACGTGTCGCGGCTGATCAACGAACCGACCGCCGCCGCCATGGCGTACGGGCTGCATGAGCAGAAGTTTGAGCGCACGCTGATATTCGACCTGGGCGGCGGCACCTTCGACGTCACGGTGCTGGAATATGCCCTGCCGTTGATCGAAGTGCATGCCTCCACCGGCGACAACTTCCTCGGTGGCGAAGACTTCACCGCCGCGCTGCTGCAGGCCTGCCTGAAAGACTGGCAACTCACCCCGCAAATGATCGATGGCCAGGGCTTGGCCAGCCTCGGCGATGCCTTGGAACAACTTAAATGCAAACTCAGTGAAGGCACCCAACACCTGAGCTGGAACGGTGCTGGTGCATTGCGCGAATGGTCGCTGGATGAAGCCTCGGCATTGAACATTTGGGAGCCGCTGCTCGCCCGGTTACGCGCGCCCATCGAGCAAGCGCTGCGCGATGCCCGGCTCAAGCCCCGGGACCTCGACAGCCTGGTGATGGTCGGCGGCGCCACACGGATGCCGGCCGTGCAGCAAATGGTCGCGACGCTGTTCGGGCGCCTGCCCTATCGCCACCTCGACCCGGACACGATTGTCGCGCTGGGCGCCGCCACTCAGGCCGCGTGCAAAGCCCGGGACAGTGCAATCGAAGAACTGATCCTGACCGACGTCTGCCCCTACACCCTGGGCATCTCGACCAATCGCGGAGAAGACGTCAGCGGCGCCTTCTCCCCTATCATCGAGCGCAATACGGTGATCCCGACGTCCAGGGTGAAACGCTTTTACACGACTCATCCCCAGCAAACGCTGATCCGCATTGAGGTCTACCAAGGCGAGCGGCCGTGGGTGCGGGACAATATTTTCATCGATGCCTTCGACGTCGCGCTGAAACCCAGCGAACAGACCGAAGCGCTGGATGTGCGCTTCAGCTATGACATCAATGGTTTGCTCGAAGTTGACGTCACCCTGCTGGCCAGCGGTGAACGTCACAGCCATAGCATCGACCGCAGCCCCACCGGGCTCGACCCGCAGTCGCGGCAAAATAGCCATGAACGGCTCAGCGCCCTGAAAATCCACCCACGCGACACCCTGCCCAACCGCACGCTGCTGGCGCGCCTGGAGCGGGCCTGGGCGCAAAGCCTGGGTGACGAGCGCGAACAGATTGCTGATTGGCTGGATACCTTCACCACCGTGCTCGGTGGCCAGCAATCGGTGGAGATTGCCAGCCATCGCTCACAGCTCAATAAAGCCCTGGATGAACTGCGCCTTTAGTCGTTAAGCCGCCGCAAAGCCACCTGCAAACCGCCGGACAAGGTGTCTTCACCACCGCTGTCCGGTGGCACGCCATAGCGGTTGGGCAGTTTGTCGCCGGGAAAGCCGAACAACAGCAACGGCATGAACGGCAGCACTGGCGACAGACAGCCAAAAATCAGCAGCGTGGGAATCCCGCGACCCATGTCATGCAGTCGACGCAGAATCGCGCCGAGCAGCAACGCGAAGCCCAGCAACAACACGCCAATGCCCGAGAGCGCAGTGCCGCTCATCAACGCCAGATACGGGGTGATCAGCAGACACCCCAGCACTTGCCCGATAAACGCCTTGCGCCCGAGCCGGGAACCCAGACGCCAGAACGCAGTGGCCGGCACAGGCCGAGTGTCGCTGTTGGCCAGCAGCAGGCGTTCGTTCCAGGACAACAGGGCGGTTAGCGCCAGTCGCAGGCCCACGCTGTTCTCGGTGTCATCCTTGCCGTACTGCAAGATGCTCAGCACCTTGTTCCGCGGCACCCCTGCCGCGCCATGACGGACCAGGCTTTTCAGCGTATCGAGGAGTGAATAAACCACCAGTTTCTCGACACCGAAATCCGCCAACACCTTTTCAGGCGGCCACTCCGGCTCGCCTTTGATCAAGCCATTGCGGAACCCTTCGAACCATTCATCTTCGCAACTGACGGCGGCGATGGATTGCAACAGCGCGCGGTGCTGCTCGGCATTCAGAGTCGGATCGTGATACAGCACACCCCAGAGCAACATCAGCCCCAATACATCTTCGCCGCAGGCGTCAGGATCGCTTTCAATGCAGGTATAGAGTTGCGCGTTACCCGGTAGCGCCGCGCTGTCGAGGGCCTGTTGTACGTTGAACAGCTTTTGCACGAGCAAGCCATGCACCGGATCGCTAGGTTGCAACCAACCCAGTAACCCGCTGCAACTCCCTTGTTCGCGTTGCAAACGCCGCAGTAGTGGTTGGAGCCGACTCAAAGGATGAGCCGGGTTGACGTCCAGCCGCTCAAGGCAGGCCGAATCGATCAACGCCAGCCAACGTTCCGGCTGATCGAGCAATGCCAGCAGGAACATCGTTTGAGCGTGCCATTGCCACGTCGACTCGCCATGAGCAATGGCCGGCAATACCACGCCACGTTGCTCCAACTGGACCAGCAGGCTCAAACCGCGCAAGTCCACGTCCGCTTGCGCGTCTTGCAGATCAAACGCCTGATCGATCCGCACCAGCGCGGACTGATCGTAAGGCCGCAGCCTGCGCAACCAGAGGCGGCCGATGTTGTGCGGTTCGTCCTTTTTCAGTTCCTCGGCCAGTTGCGGCTGAACCGAACGACTGCTGAGGTACGACTTCATCGCCAACGGGATCGGCGCCTGAGTCAGCCAGCACAGTTGCTGCTCGGCCTGATACTTGAACCCGTGCAACACCAGGCCTTCGAGGGCATCAATCGGCTGCGGTTCGTCGAGTATTTGTTGCAACAACCCCACATCGCCACGGTGCAAGGCCCAGGCATGTCGGTACAGCTGCTGCAAACGGGAATCCGCAGGCTCGCCTAGCAGCGAGGCCAGCAGCGGCAGTTCATCCCCGGTCATGCGCCAATCGACAAAAGCCGCCGCCAAGCCTTGCAGGCTGAGTTGACCGACTCCAAGCCAGCGAGCCAGCGTCTCGGGACGTTGTGAAGGACTGCCATAGATCTGGCTGCCATCGGCGAGGTCGGTGGGCCAGGCGCGGACGTTCTCCAGACGGTCAAAAGCCTGGATCAGCAGCGCCAAAAAGTCCGGCTGCCGCTTTGCGCAAAGTTCCAGCAAACGGCTTTCGGCCTTCGGGTGGCGATGCTCCTGCCACAGCCGGACCCAGCAAGGCAGCGCCTGATCTTCTAGGCCCAGCAAGCTGTTTTGGCAGGCCAGCAGATACAGCCAGTCGACATCGTCGGGGGCTTTCGCCTGTTGCTCGGCGCACTGTTGCCGCAGACCGGCACCGCCGATACCCGCCTGAGTGAACTGCACCAGCAGACGCTGGATGAATGCGTCATCTGCCGGCAGCGGCACACAGGTGTGGTGGCTGGCGAAGTCTTCGAACTCATGCAGAGGACGATGCTGGAATATGTAGTCGAGGCTGCGGGCATACCAGAGGGTTTCGATTTGCACAGGCACGGGCCAATCGCCCATCAGCGCCGTGTCGAACGGGTCGGGACCCTTGATGCGCTGCAGGAACGCTTCGACTTCTTTCGCCTGGTCGAACTCCAGATCCAGCAATTGCTGTTCCCAGGCCAGCCGTTGCGCCAACAGATTCGCGCAGCGGTACGACAGAGGGCCCGCGTTGGCCAATGGGTGGAACAGCCCCCAACTAAGGTCATCGAGCACGTCCAGCGGCAATTGATCCAGCGCTTTGACAAAGGCTTGCCAGGCCTGCGGATTGAAACGCCGCGCCGGGTCCTGGAGCAGCGCGTAAAAATCCACCAGGGTCTGCGGCATCTCAGGGATGCCCGCACCCTCCTCCGCTTCTACGTCGTCCTCTTCCTGCCGGGCGAAACGGTTGGCGCTTTCATAGGCTTCACGCAGTGCCTGGAAGCCTTCGGGATCACTTTCCGGATGATGCTGCGGCAGACGCGCGCGATAGGCATCCCGAATCAGTGCCTGGTCTTTGGTGGGCTCTATGCCCAGACGTATCCAGCAAGTCATGACCAGTCGAACTCCCCTAAAGATGCCGGGCGCTGCGGCGGATCAAGCTCCAGGTGCCAAGGCAAATCGGCCAGGAAAATCGGCATGTTTTGGCTCAGGCCGCGAGCGATGCGCAGACTGCTCGAACACTCCCCTTGTCGGTCCAGTTCGTAAGCAAGCGTCTCGTCACTGCTGCTCAGGCAGCCCCAGAACGCGCGACCGGTCAGGAATCCGTTGAAATAGGCAAACCAGTCGTCATAGTGATATTGCGCCCTGACGGCCAGACGCCAATGCAGCCAGAGGCTCTCGGAAAGATCGATCCACTCGTTGCGCACGGCACACCGCAACAGAAACCCCATCCGCCCCAAGTCCCACGCCTGGATACCACCGGAGCCGCAGCCCTCAAAGGTACGGCTGGCAAACTCATGCAAGATGCGCTCACGGGGTTCCAGCGTCTCGAGCAGCGCCTGCCACTCACCGGGCAAACAACGTTGCCATGAGCGATATGCTGCTTCGAGGTGTGTGGCGTGACCGTTATCGGTCATTCTTTCGAGCATGCCCAACAACTGTGGCCGGTCATTGATGCCCCAGCTGCATTGCAGGTCGATAAATTCCGGATCGGAATAGAACGCGGGCTCGTCGTATTCGGCACGAGGATTGAGGGCAACCATTGGCGCGGAAAGACCGCATAGCCAACGCTGTTGTATCTCTTCCATGAAAAAAAGCTCCGGGCCGACCAGGCAGAATGGGAGTCGGCAAAACTGCGCGGATTGTAGAGAAACCGGCTCAAGGCAGCAAAGTATGCATTTCGCTTTTTGCTGGAAAACAAAAAGGCCCCGACACGTCGGGGCCTTCATTTAGCGGGTTACAGCGAGATCACGCGAATCTATTTCTGCGCATGACACTCAGTGCTGAAGCGCCGGCTTCTGCGTCCCATTGATCGGGATGCGCTTGGCTTTCGCCTCTTCCGGAACAACCCGCAGCAGGTCGATGCTCAACAGGCCATTGCTCAAGTCGGCGGCCTTGATTTCGATATGGTCCGCGAGACGGAACGACAGTTTGAACGCACGCTGGGCGATGCCTTGATGCAGGTAGGTCACGCTGTCATTGGCGTCACGCTTGCCGCCGCTGATGGTCAGCACACCTTTCTCGACTTGCAGTTCCAGGTCTTCTTCCTGGAAACCGGCGGCCGCGACAACGATGCGGTATTGGTCATCACCGTGCTTTTCAACGTTGTACGGTGGGTAGGTGCTGCCAGGTTCGTTGCGCAGGGCGGTTTCGAAGAGGTCGTTGAAACGGTCGAAGCCTACCGAGGAACGGAACAGTGGCGCGAGGGAAAATGCAGTACTCATGGTTCAAATCTCCTGAAAACAATCAGCAAGGTTTTTTGTCTCCGCGACCCGAATTCGGCATCGCGTAACCCTTAGATAGGGACCGCTGATTGCATTTCAAGAGATTATTTACAGATTTTTTTTACGCTGCTTCGGCGACTTGCAGGCCGAGTAAACGCGAGACCTGATCGAGCTCGGTTTCACGCCGCAGGACGGTGAACAGCTCCACCGCCTCGGGATAATTACGGGTCAGCATCGCCAGCCACTGCTTCAAGCGGCCCGGCGATTGACGGGCCGTCATCTGCGCCTTGGCTTGCAGCCAGAAGTCCTGGATCAGCGGCAGCAACTCCGCCCAGGTCATCTCGACCACTTCTTCACCGGCGCGCGCGGCGGCGATTTGCCGGGCCAGGTCCGGACGCGACACCAGGCCGCGACCGAGCATGATGTCTTCCACGCCGCTGATTTCGCGGCAACGGCGCCAGTCTTCAACGCTCCAGATATCGCCGTTGGCGAACACCGGGACCTTGACCACGTCTTGCACGCGAGGAATCCATTCCCAGTGCGCCGGAGGTTTGTAGCCATCGGTCTTGGTCCGCGCGTGAACCACGATGTGCGCCGCGCCGCCTTCGGCCAGGGCCGTGGCGCAGACCAGCGCGCCGTCCGGGCTGTCGAAACCCAGGCGCATCTTGGCGGTGACCGGGATATGCGCCGGCACCGCACGACGCACGGTTTCGACGATTTGGTTGAGCAGTTCAGGTTCTTTGAGCAGGACCGCGCCGCCACGGGACTTGTTGACGGTCTTGGCCGGGCAGCCGAAGTTCAGGTCGATGACTTCGGAACCCAGTTCGCAGGCCAACGCGGCGTTTTCCGCCAGGCACACCGGGTCGGAACCGAGCAGTTGCACGCGCAACGGCACACCGGACACGGTACGGGCGCCAGTCAGCAGTTCCGGGCCGAACTTGTGGTAATAGGCAGGCGTGAGCAGTTGATCGTTGATCCGAATGAATTCGGTCACGCACCAATCGATACCGCCGACACGGGTCAGCACGTCCCGCAGGATGTTGTCGACCAACCCCTCCATGGGCGCCAAAGCAATTTGCATGGAAAACACACTCAACGAAAAACGTGCGGCAGTTTACAGGTTTCACCCCGTAGGAGCTGCCGAAGGCTGCGATCTTTTGATCTTGGCTTTGCCTTTCCAGATCAAGATCAAAAGATCGCAGCCTTCGGCAGCTCCTACAGGGATTGGGTCAGGTCAGAGCTTACAACGCCGGGCCATAGCCCTCGATAAACTCCGTCGGCATGCGCTTGGGCTTGCCGGTGGACAGTTCGATGCAGACGAAAGTGGTCTGGGCGCGCAGCAACGTGGTGTTGTCGCTGGGGCGCTTGAGCTGGAAGTGACGGGTCATTTTCAGGCGCTGGTCCCAATCGACGATCCAGGTCGCCAATTGCAACTCATCGCCTTCATAGGCGGCGGCGAGGTAATCGATCTCATGCCGAACCACGGCCATAGCCCGATCCAGCCGCCGGTACTCGACCAGATCCAGGCCAAGCCGTTGCGAGTGACGCCAGGCACAGCGCTCGAGCCAGGTCACGTACACCGCGTTATTCGCATGGCCCAGCCCGTCGATGTCTTCGGCGCCGACTTGCAGATCAATGATAAATGGCGTTGCCCGATCCCAGCCCATGCCCCACTCCCGGTCAGATAATTTCAACCGGGGCAGTGTAACGGATGCTCAGGCCGATTGCCGCGCCTGAAGGCTGCGGCCGGACAGCAGTGATAACACCCCATCAATCACCCGAGGGTCTGCCATCACTCGGTGGTGACCGCCCTCTTCCAGGCGCAGCAGGCGACTGTCGAACCAGGCTTCGTGAATCAGTTGGGATTCCTTGGCGCTGACATAGCGATCGTCTTCGGCGTGGACAATCAGCCCCGGCATATCGAGCTGGTAGTGCGCGACATCCAGGGTCGCAGCGCGCATCCCGACGTCTTTCTCGACCTGACGAATAAACGCTGAACGCGCCTTGGGCGGCAGCTTGACCATTCGGGCGAAACCACGCAGCACGCCAAGAATCCGCGCCGGAGCACCAATCGTGACCAGGGTTTCGGTGCGCAGACCCAACTGCACCGCGAGCATCGCACTGGCGCCGCCCATGGAATGGCCGATCACCGCTTGCAGGGGCGGCAACTCAGCGGCAGCTTCGAGCATGGCCCGGGCGAACAGCACCACATTCGCCTCGCGCCCCGGCGAACGACCGTGAGCCGGACCATCCAGGGCCACTACGGTGTAGCCGGCATCCACCAGCGCTGTAATCAGGTTGGCGAACTGGGTAGGCCGACCCTCCCAGCCGTGCATCAGCAAGACCGTCGGGCCCTGCCCCCAGCGCAACGCCGAGAGGCCGAAACGCAGGGTGATCCGCTCGGATTTCGCCAGCAGCGGTAATTCCCAGTCACTGGGGGCAAACGAGCGCGGTGTCATAAACGCCAGGCGCATTTTGCTCGCGACCAGCTGGGGTGCGAACCAGCCCAAGGTGCCATTAACGCCACGAACCCACTTTAACGTGCTCATCGCTCCACTCCTCAGGCCATTTCGCCTTCAGGTCATAGCACCGCTGATTTGGCGGCGCGCAGCAATCGATCGGATAATTCGCCTGGCCCCAGCGCCCGCGCCAGAGCCAAACCACCGACCATCAAGGCCATGTCGGCCAAGGCTTTGTCGGTGTCTTCCGGGCTGGCCGCCAACTGCGCGACCATCAGTTCTACGTGCTCATTCAATGCCACTCGAAATTCATCCGGCAGTCGCCCCAGTTCACCGACCGAAGCCGGAATCGGGCACGCCGAGCTGGAAGAATCACGGTGTTTGCGCGACAGGTAGAACGCAGCCACCAAGGCGCGGCGTTCTTCGCCGGTCAACTCGGCATCCATGTCGGCAATCAGCTCTCGGCGGTGGCCGAGCAACTGCTTGAACGCTTCCAGCATCATCGCGTCCTTGCTTTCAAAGTGCGCGTAGAAGCCGCCGACCGTCAGGCCAGCCGCGCCCATCACTTCGCCCACGCTTGGCTCGGCCGGGCCGCGCTGGATCAGCGCTGCGCTGGCGGCCTTGAGGATGCGTTCGCGGGTTTGAGCTTTTTTATCGTTCATCGTTGCCTCCGAATATTACGACTAGAATATTATTCGCATAATAAATTTGCGCAAGTCATGGGTGTGACCGCTGGTCTGAAGAACAGTTTTGAAGAAAAAGGAGAATTGGCCAAACGCCAGACAAACAAAAGGGCCATTCAATAATTGAATGACCCTTATAAATCCCGCAGAGCGGGTAATCGTGGCGTCCCCTAGGGGACTCGAACCCCTGTTACCGCCGTGAAAGGGCGGTGTCCTAGGCCACTAGACGAAGGGGACACAAACCCTTCTATACAGCTGATCAGTGCTAAGCGCTGATCGATTCAAGGCCGGTGTGGCCAGACCTTGAACTGTAAAATTGGTGGAGCTAAACGGGATCGAACCGTTGACCTCTTGCATGCCATGCAAGCGCTCTCCCAGCTGAGCTATAGCCCCGATTTATCGCCTGGCGGCGGAGCAGCATCTTGCGACACTACTTCTGTAAAACTGGCGTCCCCTAGGGGACTCGAACCCCTGTTACCGCCGTGAAAGGGCGGTGTCCTAGGCCACTAGACGAAGGGGACGCAAACCCTTCTATACAACTGATCAACGCTGAGTGTTGATCGCTTCAAGGCCGGTGTGGCCAGACCTTGAAGTGTAAATTGGTGGAGCTAGACGGGATCGAACCGTCGACCTCTTGCATGCCATGCAAGCGCTCTCCCAGCTGAGCTATAGCCCCTCATCGCTGAGGACGGGGCGAATCTTAATGGCGCATCGGAAGGCTGTCAAACTTATTTTTAAAATATTTCAAAGTTTTTTGCCGACATAACAATCACTTACCGCCCTCCCCCCGTAAATTCGGGGGTGCGCCGAAGAGCAGGATCAAAAGATCGCAGCCTTCGGCAGCTCCTACACAGAGTCAAACGCTGTTCAGGCGATATTGCCCAACAGTTTTTCCCACTCCTTGTTTTCCTTCTTCGACACGCCACCGAGCAAGTCGAGGGCCTGGCGCAGACGGAAACGCGTCAGGTCCGGGCCGAGGATTTCCATCGCGTCGAGCACCGACACCGAACTCGCCTGCCCGGTGATCGCAGCGAACATCAGCGGCATCGCATCACGCAGCTTCAGCTCCAGGGATTCAACCACGGCTTGAATGGTCGCGGTGATGCTGTCCTTCTCCCACTGACGCAGGCTTTCGAGCTTCCACAGGATCAACTGCATCAACTGACGAACCTGATCACCCGAGAGCTTCTTGGACTCGAACAGCTTGGCATCCGGATTCACGCCACCGGCGAAGAAGAACCCGGCCAGCGGTGCAACCTGGCTGAAGGTTTCAACCCGGCCCTGCACGTGCGGCGCGATCTTCATCATGTATTCAGGATTCAGCGCCCAAGTCTGCAAGCGGCTGGCGAACTCTTCCACCGGCAAGTCACGCAGCCATTGGCCGTTGAGCCAGGACAGTTTCTCGATATCGAAAATCGGCCCGCCGAGGGACACGCGGCTCAGGTCGAAATTGTCGACCATTTCCTGCAACGAGAACTTCTCGCGCTCGTCCGGCATCGACCAGCCCATGCGACCCAGATAGTTGAGCATCGCTTCCGGCATGAAGCCCATGCGCTCGTAGAACGTCACCGAGGTCGGATTCTTGCGCTTGGACAGCTTGCTCTTGTCCGGGTTACGCAGCAGCGGCATGTAGCACAGCTCCGGCTGTTCCCAGCCGAAGTACTCGTACAGCAGAATCAGTTTTGGCGCCGAAGGCAGCCATTCTTCACCGCGCAGCACGTGGGTGATGCCCATCAAATGGTCATCGACCACGTTGGCCAGGAAGTACGTCGGCAGGCCGTCGGTCTTCATCAACACTTGCATGTCCATGCGATCCCACGGGATCTCGACGTCGCCACGCAACATGTCCGGCACCACGCAAACACCTTCGCTCGGCACTTTCATGCGGATTACGTGGGGTTCGCCAGCGGCCAGACGACGGGCGACTTCTTCCGCAGACAGCAACAGCGCACGGCCGTCGTAACGCGGGGTTTCGCCGCGAGCCATTTGCTCGGCGCGCATCTGGTCCAGTTCTTCGGCGGTGCAGAAGCACGGGAAGGCGTGACCCATCTCAACCAGTTGCTGGCAGTACTTCTGATAGATATCGCCACGCTCGCTCTGACGGTAAGGACCGTGCGGGCCGCCGACGTCCGGGCCTTCGCTCCAGTCGATTCCCAACCAGCGCAGGGCGTCGAAAATCTGCTGTTCGGACTCGCGGGTCGAACGCAATTGATCGGTGTCTTCGATCCGCAGGATGAACTCACCGCCGTGCTGCTTGGCAAAGCAGTAGTTGAACAATGCGATGTAAGCGGTACCTACGTGGGGGTCCCCGGTAGGCGATGGCGCGATGCGCGTGCGGACGGTGGTCATGGCAAGTCTCGAAATAAAGGTCAAACAAAGGGCGAATGGTAACAGGCGATACCCGCCCGGCTCCAGTCAGCAGGGCATTTAAGCCAAGGTTGCGTCTACAACGCCCGTAAGCCGTGGTGAATGGCCGAATATCAGCCGATGGCATTTACCGTTTATCGGCTGTATGCCAGATTCGCCTGCTGATAACTTTCCTTACAATTTCTCGACTACAGTCTGCCCCATGCCTGCCCAACTCAAGCGTCGCCTGTTCTTCTTCCTGCTGATCGTCCTGTTGATCGCCGGGGGCTTCTTTGCCCATTGGTTTTTCAAGGGGCGCTTTTATGAAAGCACCGACAACGCGTATGTCCAGGGCGAGATCACCCGCATCTCCAGCCAGCTGGGCGCACGCATCGATGAAGTGCTGGTACAGGACAACCAGCACGTTGAGAAAGGCCAGTTGCTGATCAAGCTTGAAGGCGATGATTTCCACCTCGCCGTCGACCGCGCCAACGCCGCCCTGGCCATGCGCGAAGCCGAGCAAGTGCAGGCCCGAAGCAAGCTGACCCAACAATCCAGCCTGATCGCCGCCAGCGATGCGCAAGTCGCGTCCAGCCAGGCCAGCCTGGGTCGTTCGCAAATCGACCTGTCCCGCGCCCAGACCTTGCGCAAACCCGGCTATGTCTCGGAAGAGCGGGTGACCACCCTCTCCGCCGATAACCACATCGCCCGTTCGCAAGTGACCAAAGCCCAGGCCGACGCGCAAAGTCAGCGCCAGCAGGTCAACGCCCTGAGCGCCGAGATCAAGCGCCTCGACGCCATGATTTCCAACGCCAAGACCGAGCTGGCCCAAGCGCAACTGAACCTGACCCGCAGCGAAATCCATGCACCGATCAGCGGCCTGATCGGCCAACGCGCCGCGCGCAACGGCCAGTACGTGCAGGCTGGCGCTTATCTGCTGTCGATCGTGCCGGACCAGGACATCTGGATTCAGGCCAACTTCAAGGAAACCCAAATCGGCCACATGCAGCCCGGCCAGAAAGCCGAACTGACCTTCGATGCCTACGGCGACACGCCGATTGAAGCGCGGGTCAACAGTCTGTTCGCTGCTTCGGGGGCGCAATTCAGCTTGTTGCCGCCGGACAATGCCACGGGCAATTTCACCAAAGTCGTACAACGGATTCCGGTAAAACTGACGTTCGCCGCGGACAATCCGCTGCACGGCAAGATCCGCCCGGGCATGTCGGTCACCGTCAAAGTGAACATCAAAGACGCCCCTGACGATGGCCGGTGATCAACTGATCCGCCCGGCCGGGGAACCGACCCGGCGGGATTGGATCGCGGTGATGAGTGTGATGCTCGGCGCCTTCATGGCGGTGCTCGACATCCAGATCACCAACTCTTCGCTCAAGGACATTCAGGGCGCGTTGTCGGCGACCCTGGAAGAAGGCTCGTGGATTTCCACCTCGTACCTGGTGGCGGAAATCATCATGATCCCGCTGACGGCGTGGCTGGTGCAGCTGTTGTCGGCGCGGCGCCTGGCGGTGTGGGTGTCGCTCGGCTTCCTCGCCGCCTCGCTGCTGTGCTCGATGGCCTGGAGCCTCGAAAGCATGATTGTCTTCCGCGCCTTGCAGGGCTTCACCGGCGGTGCGCTGATCCCGCTGGCGTTCACTCTCACGCTGATCAAACTCCCGGAACATCATCGCGCCAAAGGCATGGCCATGTTCGCCATGACCGCGACCTTCGCCCCCTCCATCGGCCCGACCATTGGCGGCTGGCTCACGGAAAACTGGGGCTGGGAATACATTTTCTACATCAACATCCCGCCCGGCCTGCTGATGATCGCCGGTCTGATGTATGGCCTCGAGAAGAAAGAAGCCCACTGGGAACTGCTCAAAAGCACCGACTACATGGGCATTCTCACCCTCGGCGTTGGCCTCGGTTGCTTGCAGGTGTTTCTTGAGGAAGGCCATCGCAAGGACTGGCTGGAATCGACCCTGATCGTGAGCCTGGGCAGCATTGCGCTGTTCAGTTTGATCACCTTCGTGATCGTGCAATTCTCCAAACCGAATCCGCTGATCAACCTGCGCATCCTCGGTAATCGCAACTTTGGTTTATCGAGTATTTCCAGCCTGGGCATGGGTGTCGGGTTGTATGGCTCGATCTATCTGCTGCCGTTGTATCTGGCGCAGATCCAGAATTACAACGCGCTGCAGATCGGCGAAGTGATCATGTGGATGGGGGTTCCGCAGCTGTTTTTGATTCCGCTGGTGCCGAAGTTGATGAAGTTCATCCCGCCGAAATGGTTGTGCACGATTGGCTTCGGGCTGTTCGGTTTGGCGAGTTTTTCCTCGGGCGTGTTGAATCCGGACTTCGCCGGGCCGCAGTTCAATCAGATCCAGATCATCCGCGCGCTGGGCCAACCGCTGATCATGGTCACCATCTCGTTGATCGCCACGGCGTACATCCTGCCCCAAGACGCGGGGTCGGCGTCGAGTCTGTTCAACATCCTGCGAAACCTTGGCGGCGCGATCGGCATCGCCCTCCTCGCCACCCTGCTGGATGCGCGGACCAAGACGTACTTTGATTATTTGCGCGAGTCGATTGTGCCGAGCAATCCGCAGGTGGCAGAGCGCATGGCGTCGATGGCGGACCGGTTTGGCAGTGACACTGCGGCGTTGGGCAAGATGAGTGAAATCGTGCACCAGCAGGCGTCGATCATGGCCTACAACGATGCGTTTCACTTTGTCGGGATTGCGTTGGGGATCAGTATGCTGGCGGTGCTGTTGACCAAGGCGTTGCCGGCGGGGTTGAAGGCTGGCGAGGCGCATTAAGACCGAGTCGCGCCCTTCGCGAGCAGGCTCGCTCCCACAGGGATCACACTGAACCTTGTAGGAGCGAGGCTTGCCCGCGAAGAGGCCATAACAGCCTCTGCAAAACTCAGACTGAGATCAACCGCTCCCGCAACTTGCCAATCTCATCGCGCATCTGCGCCGCCGCTTCGAATTCCAGATCACGCGCCAACGCGTACATTTTTTCTTCCAGCGCCTTGATCCGCTTGGCGACTTCGCCCGGCGAACGCAATTCGGCTTCGTACTTGGCGCTCTCCTCCGCAGCCTTGGCCATGCCTTTGCGCTTCTTGCTGCGCGAGCCCGGCACGGTGGCGCCTTCCATGATGTCGGCGACGTCCTTGAACACACCTTTAGGCGTGATGCCATTGGCCAGGTTGAACGCAATCTGCTTGTCGCGACGGCGCTCGGTCTCGCCGATCGCCCGCTCCATGGAGCCGGTAATCCGGTCGGCATACAGAATCGCCCGACCGTTGAGGTTACGCGCCGCCCGGCCGATGGTCTGGATCAGCGAGCGCTCGGAACGCAGGAAGCCTTCCTTGTCCGCATCGAGAATCGCCACCAGCGACACTTCCGGCATGTCCAGGCCTTCACGCAGCAGGTTGATCCCCACCAGCACGTCGAAGGTGCCGAGGCGCAAGTCGCGGATGATTTCGACCCGCTCGACCGTGTCGATGTCCGAGTGCAAGTAACGCACCCGCACGCCGTGGTCAGCGAGGTAATCGGTCAAGTCTTCGGACATGCGCTTGGTCAGCGTGGTGACCAGCACCCGCTCTTCCAGCGCCACGCGCTTGCCGATTTCCGAGAGCAAATCGTCGACCTGAGTCAGCGCCGGACGGATTTCGATTTGCGGGTCCACCAGGCCGGTCGGACGCACCAGTTGCTCGACCACGCGACCGGCGTGTTCCGCTTCGTAGTTGCCTGGCGTGGCCGAGACAAAAATCGTCTGCGGGCTGATGTTTTCGAATTCGTCGAAACGCATCGGCCGGTTATCCAGTGCCGACGGCAGGCGGAAACCGTATTCCACCAACGTCTCTTTACGCGAGCGGTCGCCCTTATACATGGCGCCAACCTGCGGCACGCTGACGTGGGATTCGTCGATTACCAGCAAGGCGTCGGCCGGCAGGTAGTCGAACAAGGTTGGCGGTGCCTGACCAGATTCACGGCCCGACAGGTAGCGCGAGTAGTTTTCGATGCCGTTGCAGTAACCCAGCTCCAGGATCATTTCCAGGTCAAACCGGGTGCGCTGCTCCAGACGCTGGGCTTCCACCAGTTTGTTGTTGGTGCGCAGGTAATCCAGGCGCTCCTGAAGCTCGACCTTGATCCCTTCGATGGCGCCCAGCAGGGTTTCCCGTGGCGTCACGTAGTGGCTTTTCGGATAGAACGTGAAACGCGGCAACTGCCGGGTGACTTCGCCGGTCAGCGGATCGAACGCGGAAATTTTCTCCACTTCGTCATCGAAGAGCTCGATGCGGATCGCTTCAAAATCGGATTCCGCCGGGTGGATATCGATCACGTCGCCGCGCACACGGAAGGTCGCCCGGGCGAAATCCATGTCATTGCGGGTGTATTGCAGGTCGGCCAGACGTCGCAGCAAGGCGCGTTGATCGAGCTTGTCGCCGCGATCCACGTGCAAGACCATTTTCAGATAGGTTTCCGGGCTGCCCAGACCGTAGATGCACGACACCGTGGTGACGATGATCGCGTCTTTTCGCTCCAGCAACGCCTTGGTCGCGGACAGTCGCATCTGCTCGATGTGGTCGTTGATCGAGGCGTCCTTCTCAATGAAGGTGTCCGACGACGGCACATAGGCTTCGGGCTGGTAGTAGTCGTAATAGGAAACGAAGTATTCGACGGCGTTGTTCGGGAAGAATGCCTTGAACTCGCCGTACAACTGCGCGGCCAGGGTTTTGTTCGGCGCCAGCACCAGGGTCGGACGCTGCACCTGGGCGATTACGTTGGCGATGCTGAAGGTCTTGCCCGAACCGGTCACACCGAGCAACGTCTGGTGCGCCAGCCCGGCTTCGATGCCCTCGACCATCAGGCGGATGGCTTCCGGCTGATCGCCGGCGGGCTCGAAGCGGGTGACTAGCTGGAATTCAGACATGAAATACCTCTGGGTTCGCACCTTGCACGGTCAAACCGACAGGAGCGAGAAAGGCCGCAAACGACTGACGTCGCCCGAGGAAAAAAACTGGATTGTGCTCAATGTGGAGCCGATTGCCCGCGCTTTCAAGGCAAACGTCCTACATCCCTCGAAGTCTTTGACGATGCCAATCGACTAACGGTCGAAAAATAATCGAAAAAACTTGCTGTAAAAGCCGAATCGTCTGTCGCCATCAATCGCAGATGGCCTCTATACTAGCTCCCCGTTTGTGCACCGCTCTAGTGCATTCGGCTGGAGCGCGACACGTCCCTCCACACTCCATTCAGAGCCGCCGCAAAAATGAGCCTGTTCTCCGCTGTCGAAATGGCACCACGCGATCCAATCCTGGGCCTCAACGAAGCATTCAACGCCGATACCCGTACCAACAAGGTCAACCTGGGGGTCGGTGTTTATTGCAACGAGGAGGGGCGAATTCCACTCCTGCGCGCCGTTGTCGAAGCCGAGACGATTCGCGTCGCTCAACACGCTTCCCGTGGCTACTTGCCGATCGATGGCATCGCTGCCTACGACCAGGCCGTGCAAAAACTGCTGTTTGGCAATGACTCGCCGCTGATCGCCTCCGGTCGCGTCCTCACCACCCAAGCCGTAGGCGGTACGGGCGCACTGAAAATCGGTGCCGACTTCCTCAAGCAACTGCTGCCGAACGCTGTCGTGGCGATCAGCGACCCAAGCTGGGAAAACCACCGCGCGCTGTTCGAAACCGCCGGTTTCCCGGTGCAGAACTATCGCTACTACGACGCCGCGACCCACGACGTTAACCGTGCTGGCCTGCTCGAAGACCTGAACGCCCTGCCGAACGGCTCGATCGTTGTACTGCACGCTTGCTGCCACAACCCGACCGGCGTGGACCTGAGCCCGGCGGACTGGAACAACGTGCTGGACGTGGTGAAAGCCAAGGGTCACGTGCCGTTCCTCGACATGGCCTACCAGGGCTTTGGCGACGGCATCGACGAAGACGCCGCCGCTGTGCGTCTGTTCGCCGAATCGGGCCTGACCTTCTTCGTCTCCAGCTCGTTCTCCAAATCGTTCTCGTTGTACGGCGAGCGCGTTGGCGCCCTGTCGATCGTCAGCGAATCGAAAGAAGAAAGCGCGCGCGTGCTGTCGCAAGTCAAACGCGTGATCCGCACCAACTACTCCAACCCGCCGACCCACGGTGCAAGCATCGTCGCCGCCGTGCTGAACAGCCCGGTACTGCGCGCGCAGTGGGAAGAAGAACTGGCCGAAATGCGCCTGCGGATTCGCGGCATGCGCATCCAGATGGTTGAGGCGCTGGCGAAGCAAGCCCCACAACGGGATTTCAGCTTTGTCGGTCGTCAACGTGGCATGTTCTCGTACTCCGGCCTGACCGTTGAGCAAGTGACCCGCCTGCGCAGCGAGTTCGGTATCTACGCCCTAGACACCGGCCGCATCTGCGTGGCCGCGCTGAACCAGAGCAACATCGACGCCGTGACCAAGGCCATCGTTCAGGTGATCTGAGTCTCGCGCGGTACGAAAAACGGGAAGCCTTTGGGCTTCCCGTTTTTTATTTGTCGCAGATAAGTGTCAAAGCGATGTCTGCGCCCTCTAAACTGCACACAACGATGCACCCTGTAGGAGCGAGGCTTGCCCGCGAAGGCGTCATCACTGACGCTAGAAGCTTCGCGGGCAAGCCTCGCTCCTACAAGTTATGTGTACACCCGAGAATATCTACGAGAACCCACATGAAAAACGATGACCTACGCGCTGACCGGGACGAGCTGGACCATTTTGTGCCCCGCACCCCGGCCAAACGCGGCAACAACCTGGTGCTGCAAGTGGCTGTCGGCGTATTTCTTGGTGGCCTGGCCTTGTGGCTGGTGCAACTGGCCGCCACCTCGCTGTATGCCAAGCTGATGCTCGGCACCTTCACCTTCGGCGGTTAAGCCAGTTCGGTTGCGCGCTGGCTGGCGGCGTCGTCGTAAGCCACGTAAAGCGACTCGGCCACCTGGCTTTTGATCGCCTTGGCGCTTTCCAGGCCAAGGACGAAGCCTTCAGCCTTGCCACCGGCGCGGTTCAATTCGTCAGCGGTGCTGGCCTGAGTGATGGCGTCCAACAGTTTTTCGGCGTGAGGGCCGACACCCTTGGGCAGACTGATCTGGGCGATGCTCATGCGAACACCCCGTTTGTTTGCGATGCGAGTGCTGGATGATTCATGGCGCTTACCTTTTCGGCGAATGGCCGGTAGCGCGTGTCACCACTTCCGGGCAGCTATGGTAGACCTCTCCCACGATTCTGGTAACCGCCAATCAGCGCTAAAACACCACTCGTGCCATTGAATCGATGAAGTTAGCAATGGGTGCTTGACTTCTCTTTTTGAATCAGTAACATACACGCCATTCCGCGATAGCTCAGTTGGTAGAGCAAGTGACTGTTAATCACTGGGTCCCTGGTTCGAGTCCAGGTCGTGGAGCCAGACAGCAACATCGAAAAGCCCCTGAATCGAAAGGTTCAGGGGCTTTTTTGTGGACCTGTGAAAAGTCAAAAGATCGCAGCCTTCGGCGGCGCCCAAAGGCGCGTAGGAGCTGCCGAAGGCTGCGATCTTTTGATCTACAGCCCTTTTTATTTAGCAAATACAGCCGTCAGACATGCTCACCACTTTTCGAATGCGCCGACCGTGGTTCTGCATGCCCATGGTCGGCCTCGATGACCGGGATTTCCTTGCCGTCGCAGTCATGCAGTTTGCCTTCGCTGAAGTAGTCCCCTTCGCGCAACGCAGCCAGGTCCTGGTAGCGCAGGACGCGTTCGGTGCCGGCTGCAAACACTGACTGTTGGTCCGAGTTGCCGGTGGTGAAGTGGTTGAAGGTCAGGTTCAGCACGATGGCCATGATCGCCGACGAGCTGATGCCCGAATGGAAGATCGTCGCAAACCAGCTCGGGAAGTGGTCGTAGAAGTTCGGCGCGGCGATGGGGATCATGCCGAAGCCGATGGAGGTGGCGACGATGATCAGGTTGACGTTGTTGCGGTAGTCGACCTTGGACAGCGTACGAATGCCGCTGGCCGCCACGGTGCCGAACAGTACGATGCCGGCGCCACCGAGTACCGACGTCGGCACAGCGGCGATGACCCGGCCCATGAACGGTAACAGGCCGAGGATCACCAGGAAGATACCGCCAGTGGCGACCACGAAGCGGCTCTTGATGCCGGTTACCGCCACCAGCCCGACGTTCTGGGCGAAAGCACTTTGGGTGAAGGAGCCGAAGATCGGCGCGATCATGCTCGACAGCATGTCAGCGCGCAGACCATTGCCCAGGCGTTTGGAGTCGACCTTGGTGCCGATGATCTCGCCCACCGCCAGGATGTCAGCGGAGGTTTCCACCAGGGTCACCATGATCACGATGCACATCGACAGGATCGCGGCGAAGTGGAAGGTCGGCATGCCGAAGTGGAACGGTGTCGGGAAGCCGAACATCGGGCCTTGGGTGACGGACGAGAAGTCTGCCATGCCCAGGAACACCGCGATCACCGTGCCGATGACCATGGCCAGCAGGATCGATAGACGCGAGATGGTCGCACTGCCGACCTTGCTCAACAGCAGCACCAATACCAGGGTCACTGCCGCCAGACCGATGTTCGCCATGCTGCCGAAGTCCGGGGCGTGGCTGTTGCCGCCCATGGCCCAACGTGCGGCCACCGGCATCAGCGTCAGGCCGATGGTGGTGATCACAATGCCGGTGACCAGCGGCGGGAAGAACTTGGTAATTCGCGAGAACACCGGCGTGATCAGCAAACCGATCAGCGAGGCAGCTATCACCGCGCCGAGGATCGACTGGAAGCCGCCCTCCCCGCCGCTGCTGACAATCGCCACCATGGTCGCGACGCCAGAGAACGACACGCCCTGCACCAGCGGCAACTGACAACCGAAAAACGGTAACCCGAGGGTCTGCAGCAACGTCGCCAAGCCCCCCGCAAACAATGAAGCAGCAATCAACAAACCGATGTCCGCCGGTGAGAGCCCGGCCGCCTGGCCGATGATCAAGGGTACCGCGACGATGCCGCCGTACATGGTCAGAACGTGTTGCAGGCCGTAAGCCATATTCGCGCCGATCCCAAGGTTTTCATCCTCGGGCCGTTGGTGTGAAACATGGGGCGTTTTCATGGTTGGGGGGTTCCCTGGTTTTTGTTATGCGCACACTGTATGCAAGACTCAGGACAAATGTCTATAGAGTTGTATACAACCGACTAGTCAAATTATGGACATCTGTTCATCCTGCTCGTTGAACAGCGCACTTGAGCCAGCAAAAACCTTGCAATACATCCATCCCTGCACAACCCCCACCCCCCGCTAGTCTTTTGCCTTCATGGCGACCGCCGGCACGGATGCCCTCTTTTTTATACATATAAAGTATGCATAATGAAGCCATTCGAAATTCAGTACGACAAAGCAAAGAATGCGGCCAATAAACTCAAGCATAGGGGAGTCAGCCTGGCCGAGACCGAAACCGTATTCAATGACGAGCGAGCCCTGACCTTGCAAGACTGCGATCACGATGGACAACGCTGGATCATCCTGGGACAGGATGCCAAAGGACGTGTGCTGGTGGTTGCCTACACCTGGCGTGACCCGAATTTCGTTCGAATTATTTCCGCGCGCACCGCTACCAAAAACGAGCGCCACCAATACAGGGAGGCATGACCATGAAAGACGAGTACGACTTCAGTAACGCCAAGCGCGGGGCCATTGCTTCCAGCAAAGGCAAGACCCGCATCACCATCATGCTGGATGATGCCGTGATCGAGGCGGCGCGTACGCTCGCGGAGAACGAGGGCTTTGGGTATCAGACGGTGATCAACAATACGCTGCGTCAGGTATTGCTCAGCGATAAGGGACAAGCCGCGAAGGTCGCGCCACACAGCGGTGCCAGCGGCGGCCATCTCAAAAAAGGTGTAACGGCGACTGATCTGAAATGTCTGGAGAAAAAACTCGCTGACGCCCTCAGCGAAATCCATCGGGTGATGGAGCCGGATGTCCGGCCGTAGCTAACAACCTCACCGCCCGGCATCGGTGTCTGGGCGGTATCCAAAGGAAATGGTGTGGTGATTTACAGGCAGGGCAAGAATTGAAACGTCCATCACTGTTAAGGCTTTTAGCCGCCCTGTTAATGCTCTTCGCCAATGGTGCCAAGGCCGAGCTCCAGTGCGACGACTTCTTGGCAAAGCTCAGCGACAAGCCCGGGTTTATCGAGTTTCAGGGCTGTCAGCAGTCAGTCGATCGCCAGGGACAGCCGTTCTCGGCCAGCTACCGGGTGTCGGGGGAAAACGCCTCTAAAGCTGAAAAATACCTCAAGCAACAATTTGGCCAGCCCGCTCTCAAGCGAGTGTGTTGCATATGGGAATCGACAGCACATTTCTATCGAGACAAGCAGACCGACATTGGTTATTCCATCACGATGGGCTCAGGAGAGACGCTGATCCATGATCGGAAATCATGGCCAGCCATCGACTACTTTTACATCGGCGTCGATGCGTATGCAGAAGATCCCTGAAACGCTTGGCAATGACCGCCCGATGCACAGCAGACTCGATCAGGCTTGTTCTTTCGGCTCAATCAAACGCGCAAGCACCTGCCGCAACCGGTCATTGGCCGGCACCTGAATCCCGAACTCGCTTTGCAGCAGCCCGGTCAATTCATCCACATCTGTCACTTGGCGCCGCTCGCTCTCGCTGCCAATCCGGTGGAGCGCAAAGCTGCCGTTGTTCAGCGTCTTGCGCCACCCTTCCCCTGTACGCGCCACCATCAACTGTTTGACGAAAGACGATTCAGGATGCGTCGAGACATACCAGTTGCCGACGGTGTAATCGATGTCTTCCTGGCGTTGCAAATCGAAGATATACATCGCCCGCCATTCATCACCGACCTTGGCGCGAAGGGTGTAGCCGTCGACATGTTGTTCGATGCGATAGGGTTCGTGAGGGGTGAGCTGTTCGTCGGTGCTATCGAGCTTCAGCGGTGCGGTGGGCACCATGCCGCCGAAGCCAACATCGGTGATGTAGCGCAAGCCGTCCAGAATCACCAGGCTTAAGCGGTGGGTACGCGCCGTCCATGCACCTTCGGGCTGGCCCATCACCACACGACCGCTGATGCCGCGAGCGTCGAAGCCCAGTTCCTGCAGCAGAGCGAGGAACAGGTTGTTCAGTTCATAGCAGTAGCCACCACGGCCCTGATGCAGGACTTTCTGCTCAATCGAAGGCAAGTCGATGAGTACCGGTTCGCCGGATAACGTCGTGAGATTCTCAAACGGGAAGGCGCCAGTGTGGCGCAGCTGAAGTTGACGCAAGGTTTCCAGAGTGGGCGCGGGGGGCGCGTTGAAACCCAGGCGTTGTAAATACAGGTTCAGATTCTTCAGGCGTGACTCGCTCATTGCTCAGTCCTTATGTGCGGGGCCGCGGATCACTCCGCCGATGGGCGCCATATATAAGGGAAAAAACCCTGTGACCGACAATTGATTTCGCCAATCGCCACCGGCGGAAATATCAACGCCGCTTGCGCGTGCCCAGCCGGATCCAGGTCGGCGCATGGTCGCTGGCATGGGGCTCGTTACGCACCCAGGCATCGACACCGGCTTCTTGCAGATACGGACTCAGCGCCGGGTTCAACAGTAGATGATCGATGCGCAACCCGGAGTTTTTCTGCCAGTGCTGTCGGAAATAATCCCAGAACGTGTAAAGACGATCCTCGGGATAGAGATGACGCAGGGAATCGGTCCAGCCCTGGTCCAGCAATCGTTGATAACACTCACGGCTCTCGGGTTGCAGCAACGCGTCCTTGAGCCAGGAGCGCGTGTTGTAGATGTCGAGGTCGGTGGGCACCACGTTGTAGTCGCCGGCCAGGACCACCGGATGCTCGCTGACTTGAAGGGCCTGTGCATAACTGATCAACCGTTCGAACCAGGCCAGTTTGTAATCGAACTTCGGCCCCGGTTGCGGGTTACCGTTGGGCAAGTACAGACACCCCACCAAAACCCCGTGCACCGCAGCTTCGAGGTAGCGGCTTTGGGTGTCGCTGTCGTCGCCGGGCAAGCCGCGACGACTCTCGAGCGGCTGCGCGTCCCGGGCCAGAATCGCAACACCGTTCCAGGAGGACTGACCCTGCCAGATCGCGCCGTAACCGGCCGCTTCCAGCTCGGCGGCGGGGAACGCACTGTCGACGGACTTGAGTTCTTGCAGGCAGACAATGTCCGGTTGTTCTCGCGCCAGCCAGGCCAGCAAGTTAGGCAGCCGGGCCCGCAGGCCGTTGACGTTGAACGTCGCGATTCGCAAATTCTTCATCGAACGAGGCTCCTGGCAGCGAGGTGTCCAGGTTGTGACAGCAGCCCGTTCTGGTGGTTGCGCCCGGGAAGTAATCTGCGGCGTAATAAGCGTCCAACGCCCTAGCCGATTTGCCGAGAATAGCGACTCATGGAAACCCGCCTCGAAGGCCACAGAATCCTCCTGCGCCCCTTGCAATACACCGATGCCGACGCTCTGGTCGAGGCGGCCGGGGACGGTGAACTGTGGAACCTGACAGTCACCGTCGTGCCCTCCCCGACCACCGTCGACAGCTACCTGAAAAGAGCTCTTGATGGGCGCGACACTGGCACTGTCCTGCCATTCGTCATCGTGCTCAAGGACACCGGCAAGGTCATCGGCTCGACACGCTTCTGGAAAGTCGACCGACTCAATCGCAAGCTCGAAATCGGCAGCAGCTGGATCGGCGCCAGTTGGCAGAAAACCTTCGTCAACACCGAAGCCAAATACCTGATGTTGCGCCACGCCTTTGAAGTGCTCGATTGCGTGCGCGTGCAATTCACCACCGACGAAAATAACCAGAAGTCACGCAACGCGATCCTCAGGCTCGGCGCGCAGCAGGAAGGCATCGTGCGCCACGAGCGGATCATGCCGGACGGACGCAAGCGCAACTCGGTGCGGTTCAGCATCATCGATGATGAGTGGCCACAGGTTCGGCAGCATCTGGAAAAGAAACTCGCCGAATACAACCCTCACTGACACCACGACTTAATGTGGGAGCGGGCTTGCTCGCGAAAGCGGTATGCCAGTCGCCATCAATGTTGGATGTGCCGACGCTTTCGCGAGCAAGCCCGCTCCCACAGTGGAAGGTCGCCATTCGTCATCTTGTCGGCACCAACCGCGCCTACCCAAACACCAATATCAGGTAACGACTCAACTCTGGAGACGTACCATGATCACGACAAAAATCACCTCATTGCTGCTGGCAGGTTTGCTGTGCGCCGCGCCGCTGGCCAGTTATGCCGCCAACGATGCCCCTGACGCCACCGGCACCAAATCCGGCGGGGTCAGCGGCTCGACACTGCCACCCAACAGCACCCCCGGCGCGCCGTCCGGTGGTAAAGAAACCAATAACGGCACCAACTCATCGAGCACAGGCTCGGGCGTCAATGGCAGCAACGGCGGGACCAGCGGTTCTGGCGCGGGCGGTGGCACCGGGGCGCCCGGTGGCGGGACGGGCGGAGCTGGCGGTGGCACGGGCAGCTGAACGCGAAAAGGCAGCTTCTAGTCTTGAAGGTCGGGAACAGGACCTGTCTTTTTACCTATTCAGCGATCCGAACGCATCAACGCCTCGACGCCACCCTCCAGCGACAGCACCGCCGAACGATTTCGTCCGGAGTGCTTGGCCTGATACAGCGCGGCGTCTGCGCGCTGGATGAAGACTTCGATGCTGTCGCGCCCGGTCGGCACAAATGCATAGCACCCCAGGCTGACGGTTACGTACCCGGTGGGCGAGCCGCTGTGGGTGATGTTCTTGTCCATGACACTGCGGCGAATCTGCTCGGCAATCACCAGTGCACCGTGAATGTCGGTGTCCGGCAGCAGCACTGCAAACTCTTCACCGCCATAGCGCACCGCGAGATCGGCCTTGCGATGACAGCAACTCTTCAGCGCGCGCGCCACTTCGGCCAGGCAATGGTCCCCCGCCACATGACCGTAAGTGTCGTTGTAGCGCTTGAAGAAATCGATATCGAGCATCACCAGGCTCAGCGGGCTCGCCTGTCGGGAACCGCGACCGAACTCGATGTCCAGCGCCCGTTCGAACAGGCGTCGGTTGGCCAAACCGGTCAGGCTGTCATGGGTGGCGATCAGCTCCAGCGCTTCCTGGGCCTGACGCAGATCGGCTTCGATCCGCCCACCGTCGCGCACCTGATGAATGAACACCCAGCCGAACAGCCCCACACCCAATATCACCAGGGCGACGATGACACTCGATTGAAACGCCGTGGCGTACCAGTCCTGGAGAATCGCGTCTTTTGACGAGGCCGCCGACACCACCAACGGATACGCTTCCAGCTGACGGTAGCCATACAACCGTACCGTGCCATCGACCACCGAATTGATCATCGCATTGCCGGAATTTGCACTCGGCAAGTGCCTTTGAAAAATAGCACCTTGGGCCAACGACGTGCCGATCTGCGACTCCACGAACGGTCGCCGCGCCAGCAACGTGCCGTCCGTGAGCGCCAAAAACATCGTGCCCTGCTCATCGATGCTGAAGCTTTTGAAGAACTGATCGAAGTAAGCCATCTTGATCCCGGCCAGCAACACGCCCTGGAAGTTGCCATCCTTGTCGTTGACGCGCTTGGTCACTGGAATGACCCACTCACCGTTCTCGCGACTGCGGATAGCCGGGCCGATGTGCGCCAGGGACGAAACGTTTTGCTGGTGGAACTTGAAGTACTCGCGATCCGATACACCCGAGCCACGAGGCAAGTCCTGGAACGAGGTCACGATCCATTGTCCCTGTTTGTCGAACAGGAAAATCCCGTGCAATTGATGCAAGGCTTGCACTCGCTGCACAAAGGTTTTGTGCAGGCGCGGCAATTGGGTCGCGTCGTAACCGTCGGCCTGAATCCAGTCGGCCAGGCTGGTCAGCACCAGATCGGCCTTCATGAACGTGTCTTCGGCCTGCTGCGCCATGGCCCGGGTCAGGTTCGACGACGCGACTTCTGCCAGCGCCAGGTCATGGCGCCGCGATTGCTCCAGTTGCAGGTACAGCAAACCACACAGGCACAAGCACACCGCCGCGATAAAAAACGCTGCAGCCTTGAGCAAAGGCAAGCGTTTCAGGGCGCCGGGGGCGTGATGCGAGTCGTGAATGGGGATAGGCAAAGGTGTTTCCTGGAGGGCACGGCACGGGCGAAGGCCCAAAGCCCTTATTTTTTGTGAGCTTAGTCTACGGGGTTGTCGGGAGCCAATGGGAAACCCGCTCTGCTAGGATCAAAGGCCTCAGGACCTGTCCCGCAGGTTTACCCATGGAGGAAAACATGAGTGCTCAGTCTCACCCGGTCGCCATCAATACCGCCGTTTTCGATCTCGGCAATGTACTTATCCGCTGGAACCCCAGAAACCTTTACAAAAAATTGTTCGGTGACGACGTAGAGGCGATGGAAACCTTCCTCTCGGAGGTTTGCAACACGGCCTGGAACGAACAACAGGACAAGGGCCGGACCTGGCAGGAAGCTATCGAGGAAGCCATCGCCCGGCATCCTGGCCAGGAAGCGCTGATCCGCGCCTACCGCGAACGCTGGGAAGAAACCCTCGACGGTGCCATCGAAGACACCGTGTCCATTCTTGATGAACTGCATGCCAACGGGATCCGGCTGCTGGCGCTGACCAACTGGTCCGCCGAAACCTTTCCGATTGCCCTTGAGCGTTTTGAGTTCTTGCAGCGTTTCGAAGGGATTCTGGTGTCGGGCGCCGAGGGCGTGATCAAGCCTTCGCCGGAGATTTTCCAGTTGTTGGCGTCACGTTATGACGTTGATTGCAGCCGTGCGGTGTTTATTGATGATCACCGGCCGAACATTGAAGGGGCGCAGCGTGAAGGGTTTCATGCGATCCAGTTCTTCGACGCGGCGCAACTGCGCAAGGATTTGGTGGCGTTGGGGTTGCCGGTTCAAGTTGGCTGAAATTGGGGATACCTCATTCGCGAGCAGGCTCGCTCCCACATTGGATCGGTGTCGTCCACAAATCTCCCTGTGGGAGCGAGCCTGCTCGCGAAAAGGCCCGCCCAGTCACCGCAAAACCTACCGAGCCAACCGCCGCATCGCACTCTGCAAATGCGCCCGCGCACTCTCGGCATCCCCCAATCGCATCTGCTCATACGCCCGCTGGGCAATTTCGTGCGGCACCGGTTTGAGCTCACGCCCGCTCGCCATCGCCAGCAACTGCACCTGAGCAGCACGCTCCAGGTAATACAAATCGTCCCAAGCCTCAGCGATAGTTGGCCCGGCAACGATCACTCCGTGATTTTTCAGGAACAGGATATCGGCATCGCCCATCACGCTGGCAATCCGGTCACCTTCGGACTCATCGAGGGCCAAACCGTTGTAATCCTCGTCCACTGCCGTGCGCCCATAAAACTTCAACGCAGTCTGCCCCAGCCACAGCAGCGGTGGACCTTGCAGCAAACACAGCGCCGTGGCATTCGGCATGTGGGTGTGAAACGCCACTCTCACCCTCGGCAGTTGTTTATGCAGCCGCGCATGGATGTAGAACGCGGTCGCCTCGGGCTGCCCGTCACCCGCCACAACATTGCCATGAAAGTCGCAGACCAGCAGGTTCTCGGCACTGACCTCGGCAAACGCATAGCCGTAAGGGTTCACAAAAAACAGGTCATCGCGCCCCGGCACCATCGCCGAAAAATGGTTGCAGATGCCCTCCTCCAAACCGTGCAGCGCCGCCAGTTGGAAGCACGCCGCCAATTCCGTGCGAGCAATGAGCGCGGCCTCCGAATCCAGATCCAGATTGGCGTAGCGCGCCGGACGGGAACTGCCTGCAAGGGTGTGTGCCATAGCGACTCCGTGAGTTACCAGCCAAGTGAAGTGAATAACGGCACGACCTGATCCAGCGTGCTCAAGATCGCATCAGGTCGATAGTCCGGCAGCAACTGCCGACCGGTGCCGCGGTCGATCCAGACGCAGCGGAACTGCATGTCCCGCGCGGCGGTGTGGTCCAGCATCGGACTGGCGCAGATGTGCACCACCCGATCACGGCGCACGCCCAGCTGTTCATGAGCGTAGTCAAACAACCTTGGATTGGGTTTGTAAGCGCCGGCCTGTTGCGCCGTGATAACCCGATCAATATGCCCACCGAGTTGCGCAACGTTGCCGGCGATGATGTCGTCATCGGTATTGGACACAATGCACAGCTTGAACCCCATGGCTTTCAAACGCGCCAGGGTCTCGATCACTTCGGGAAACGGCGGCATCCGCGGAATCGCCCCGGCCAATCGCTGACTGTCTTCGGGAAGACTCGCCAGCCCCAACTCTTCCAGGGCGAGTTGCAAGCCCTGGGTGCTCAATTGGCGAAACGACCGGTGCGGCGGCATCTGTTCCAGCCGATGTTCATGGCGGTCGTACACCGCGATCAGGCGATCGACATCGACCGAGTGATCGCCCTTGTCACGTAAAATCTCGGCGACCACGGCTTTCAGGCCTTCGTCCCATTGAATCAACGTGCCGTAGCAGTCGAAGGTCAGCCACTCGGGGCGCGGGGTGTGCTGGAGCGTCATGGGGAGATCCTCTGAGATGAGAGCTTCAGCTTATGAGTGCTTGGTGATAGTGTGAAATTAAATCTATACCGCAACCTCAGTTGAAAATCGAATATCAGGAGGCCCGCCATGCTCGATCTCGAATTGCTCAAAAGCTTCGTCTGCGTGGTCGACGAAGGAAGCTTCACCCGCGCCGCCGAGCGCGTGCACCGGACCCAGTCCACGGTCAGCCAACAGTTGCGCAAACTGGAAGAGCTGATCGGTCACCCGTTGCTGATTCGCGACCGCACCGGGCAGAACGTCAGCGTCACCGAACATGGCGAACGGCTGATTGGTTATGCCCGGCGCTTGCTGGCGCTGTCTTCGGAGGCGGTACAAGCGCTGGCCAGCGACGTCGATCTGGAGATCCTGCGCCTCGGTGTGCCGGAAGACTTCGACGCCCGACGCATGGCCACGCTACTCGCCGGGTTCAGCCAGGCGAAACCGCATGCACGACTGGAAACCATCAGCGGCATGAGCCTCGACCTCAAGCAGAAACTCGACGCCGGTGACATCGACATCGCCCTGATCAAACGCGAACCGGACAGCGGTCCGTGCTGGGCGTCCTGGCCGGAAGTGTTGGTGTGGGTTAAAGGTGCAGGAGTGGATTCGGCTAACGGGGTGTTGCCGTTGGCGTTGTTTCCACAGGGGTGTATTTACCGACAACGGGCGATTCGCTTGCTGGATAAGGCTCAGCGGCCGTGGCGCGTGGCGTTCGGCAGCCATAGCTTGACCGGGATTCAAGCAGCGGTGGCGTCTGGATTGGGGATTTCCGTATTACCAGAGTCGGCAGTGCTGCCGGAGCATACGGTGTGTACGGATTTGCCTGAGTTGCCGTCTTCGGAGTTGGCGTTGGTGAGTCGCGAGGGTACGTTGACCGGGTTACAGCGGGGGTTGGTGGAGTTTTTGAAGGAGGCGTTGAGTGGGGAGGCGCGAGGTTGAAGATTGCGCCTCCGGGTTGTCGTCATTTGGATTTTGGCTTGTTGATTTCGCGAAGGAGATCGGCGGTTGGGATGTGCATGGTGTTCGAATAGTAGGGTTTGTAACCGTAGGCGGTAATGACCACTTTGCAGGGGATGTCAGTTTTGTTTGCCAGAATCGGATTCAACTCATCCACCGAAAGATTTCTCCGAGACGTGCCTTTATTGCGTGTTTCGCTCAAAAAGGCACGGGTGACATAGTTGAATGCGCCTTGAACATGACCGGAAGCGCTCTTCTCTATCAAACCATAAGCTGAGCGTTCTATCGTGTTGCCGACGGAAAAATCACTGTCATTTTCCAACGCGCAAATAAGATTAGTTGAAGCCTGCCCCAGCCCTTCTCCTCGCCCATAAAGGTCCTGAAGATCAATATTGGAACTGAAACTGATATCGTACAGTGGAAGTCCTCCCTCCCGCTCGACTGACAAAAACTCCAAATCCGCAGATGGCTTATTATGATCTTTAGCACAAGATGCGCATGCCAGGATCAAAAGAAACAGCACTATCTTTTTCATATCATGGAATCTCTTTCATGATGGATTCATACATCATATCGCTTGCAGACTTCGAACCTGCAATAGGTCTGGTGATCATCGCAACTGCATTATAATGATTGACATCCATAGTTACGTTTATCGCAGGACCACCAGCAACTCGCCATTTCTCACCGAACTCGGCTACTGAATCCGACTGATCCTTTTTGGTCGGCATTGCTTTTATATTGATCCATTGTTCGGCCACCGGAGTAGGCGCCTCTTGGTAGATGTCAGAGCCTATCCAGACCAATGCTCCCTCACCCACCGGATCCAGGGTGATTAACATTTTTATTTTATAGCCCCAATCTGACATTATCTTGGTTAAGTGAGCACCATTCCACCCACCCAAGCTATGCCCAACGATATATATAGGGCACGACTTATAAGGGATCACATTCAAAACAAATTTCTGGATATCCTTCTTCCCTCTAACCTCGTTATAACCCAACCATTCAGAGCGATACTGATCTTTTTCTTGCAAACACACGGTTCGTAAATTGAAGGATGTCTGAGCATCCTTGGCGTTCTCAAAGGTTCCGGAAAAGTAATATTTCTCCTTATCCCCCGCCCCGCCAATAAAAAACACTATCGCCTTGGTACTCTCAATCGGCACAGTCTTCTCGCTGACATCCTTCTTGTCCGTCAACGTATGTTCACTTTGCTGCTTATATGTATTGCCTTTCGCGCACGTAACCGTTTCACCCGCCATGCCTTACTCCTCCAAAAACAACTTGATGCTTTCGGGGAGGTGCGAGCTGATCGTGTGGGTGAACCCCGACGCGTCAGATACGCCATGCTCTTGGCGCCCGTCCGCACGCTGAATCATGTAGGGATGATTCGGCATCGGCTCGCCGGTCGTCGCGTTCACCAGTTTCAACTTGTCGGTGAAGTTGACCGGCATCGGCAATAGTCCGGTGAACGGAGCATTGACCACGGTATCGCCAATAATCACTGTGCCTGAACCACCAATGACCACATTGCCGTGGCCACCTACGCTGTCGAGGGTGGCGGCGTTCAAGCCGTTGATAAACACCGTGGCTGAGACGCCGCCGGTGATCGGGCTGCCGCAAGCCGATTTGTCGGTCATGCGCGCAGCGGCCAGGCCATCGAAGTTCACATTCGGCGAACCGCTGGCGATGGGATTGGTGCCGTGTCCCGGTAGCGGGCAAGCGGTGGGGTCGGTGAGGCGGGCAGCGGGTTTTCCGCTCATGCACAAGCTCCTTGCAGGCTTTTCTGACAATCCATTGAATTAGCGCGCAAGGATGAGGGATGTGGGGGATTTGTTCAAATGCTGGCTTCAAAAAAACCGGCATTATCAAGAACTAAAGAACAACAGCAACCCTGTGGGAGCGGGCTTGCTTGCGAAGAGGCCATATCAATCGACATCAATGTTGGCTGACACACCGCTTTCGCGAGCAAGCCCGCTCCCACAGGTTTTGCGTTTTAATTAAGCGATATCAGCGCGACGGCGGAACCCGGATATCTCCCGCCCGGCATTGGGTCTTCACACCCTTCCCGCACGCGCCGAACTCCAGATCCTTGCCCATGCACACCCGCACTTCCGACAACTCCGGGCCGCTGCACAACACAGCAATGCCGTCCGCCGGAATCCCGGGGTTGCTCTCGCGGAACAGGTCGCTGATTTTCTGCGCCGTGAAGTAATGCGTGCCGCTGAAAGGTTGAAGTTGCTCTGGGACTTTCACGGCAGCCACGGCTTTGTCCGCCGCATCCAGATAACCCGTCGCGCCGAGACCGCTGCAAGTGCCGTGTTTCGACCATTCATGTTCAAGCAACTTCGGCGTCGGGAACAGCGTCAGCCCTTGGGTGCGTTCGGCCGGTGACAACGCGACCATCGGCGGGCACGACTCCGGCCAGCCGCCCTTGGCGTATTGCGGCCAGAGGCCGTGGAGCACAAAGCCGTAGCCTTTGCCGGAGCATTGCACGTCGTCTTTGTGGGTCAGGCAGAAGGTCGGCGACCAGGACAGCGTCAGCAGGTAGTAATCGAATACTCCTGCCACAGACTCGACTGGCGCTTTGCCTTGGTGTGTTTGCCGAGCACTGCTCAGCCCGATGTTGCCGAACGTTATCGCGAGGATCGCGAGGGCTGCGTAAAACTTTTTCATATACCCACTCCTTGGGAATGATGACTTGGTTGAGTCCTTGGCCGACGATCGGCCAAGGGTTGTTTTGTCATGCAGGTGTTTCAATCGCATGACGCAAGGCAAAACGTGCATTACCTTGATAACGCTATGATCACTCTTACATCACGACAGGGAATCGACATGAGTAAGGCAGACGAACTCGCCGCAAAACTGAGAGAGACCCGGCATTCCGGCGTCGACGCAACCAGCGGCACCGATCAGGCGATCGACAGTTGGCCGGGCGAAGTGTACGCAATGTATCACCAGATCGAAGCGTGGCTGAAGCCGCTGCTCGAGGCTGGCCTGAGCATCCGGCGCAACCCCACGCATGTTTTCGAGCGCCATCCTGAAGGCGCGACTTACGCCTACTCCATCGACCAATTGGTGATTGAAGGCAACCACCACAGCCTCACTTTCGTGCCGATCGTGCGCTTCACCGCCGACGGCGCTGGCCGGGTCGAGATTCATCTCAAGGGCAAAGAGATTCCGCTGCTGCGAACCGTCAGCGAGCACGGTGAAAGCCAGTGGTGGTTACAGTCGATCGAGCAATCCGGGCAGCAGCTGGATGCGGTGGCTTTGACTGAGGTGAATCTGCTGTCGGTGATTCAGGAAGGACTGGATCTCTAGACCACATCAGTTCCCCTTGTGGGAGCGGGCTTGCTCGCGAAGGCAGTGTGTCAGTCCCCACATGTATTGACTGATACACCACTTTCGCGAGCAAGCCCGCTCCCACAGGAGATCAGTGCTCATTTCACTGGCTAACCACAATCTTCCCGATCATCTGCGGATGCAGCGAGCAGAAATATTCAAACTCCCCCGGCGTGTTGAACACGTAGGAAAAGCTGTCATTGGTGTCCAGCGCCCCCGAGCGGAACACCTTGTGGGTTTCCGCCACGGTATGCGGGATCTCGTCATCGTTCACCCACGTCACTTTGGTCCCGACCGCTACGGTCATGTCCTTGGGTCCGAACATGAATTCCTTGATATCGATTTTCACGTCCTGAGCCCACACCGGCATCGACAGCATCAGACACACCATCGTCAGCAATAGCTTTTTCATCCTCGCGCCCTCCCCTTAAACCAATGTCGAATCGATCAGCGCCAGCGGATGCTCGCCCTGTGTCGCGCGCACATCAGTGACGCCCAGGTAATTGCGCAGTTGATCCGCCGCGACCGTCATCGGCCCCGGTGACGGCGCCGTGCCCGGTGCGGGTTGTGGATAAGCCGTGCCGCGAGCGGTGTGGAAGGTGATGTTGCCTTCGACCTTCTGGATAACCTGGTGGATATGCCCGTTCAGCACCGTCACCGATCCATACTTGCGCAGCATGGCAATCGCCTGGTCGCCGTCCTCGGTGCCCCAACCCCACGGCTGATAAATCGTCCATAACGGAATGTGGGTAAACACCACGATCGGCGTGCTGGTGCTCACGGCGCGCAAGTCGTCGGCCAGCCAGGCGAGTTGATCAGCGCCCAGGTTCGCTTCGCGTCCGGCCTGGAAGTTGAAGACATTCACCAGCGCGATGAAATGCACGCCGTGATCATCGAAGCTGTACCAGCCGTTGCCTTTGGTGCCCCTGCCGTAGCGTTCGAGATAGAGCTTGCCGCCGCCCTCGTCGAGGGTGTCGTGCTCGCCCGGCACGTAGTGCACGGTGGACGGCAGGCCCTTGAGCAGTTGCGCGGCGGTGTCAAACTCTTCGGCTTTGGACAGGTGGGTGATGTCGCCGGTGTGCAGGATCAGCGCCGGCCGTTTCGGCAACGCGATGACCTTGTCGATGGCCACCTGCAAGGTCTTCACCGGTTCCGGGTTGGCTTCTTTGTTGAAGCCGATGTGCGAGTCGCTGATCTGCACAAAGTGAAACGTGCTGGCCAGTGCCTTGGGGTCGGTGACGTTGCCGGAACTGTCCAGCGCAAAGGCCCGGGGAATGCCGCCGCTCAAAGCCCAGATCACCCCGGCCCCGGCCCATGCGGAACACTTGAGCAGCGTCCTGCGGTCGGGGTTCAGCGGACCGTCGGTACGTCGTTGATGTTTTGATTGAATGTCCATCGGTATGCCCTCGTTGGCGGACTACAGTGAAGTAGCTGACACGAGGTACAACCGGGTAGGACAAGTCTTTATTCCGCGTCGAAAAATATAATTTTTCCCGGGAATAAAACACCGTTAATCACAGTTACAGGAGTGGGACGGTGCGGGAAACACTATGAAGCGATTTGAGGAACTGTTTGCGCCCCACATGGACGCGGCCTATAACCTCGCGCGCTGGCTCACCGGTAACGACAGCGCCGCGCGCGATGTCGTGCAGGAAAGTGCGCTGCGTGCCTTTCGGTTTTTGCACCGCTTCGCCGATGGCAATCCAAAAGCCTGGTTCCTGACCATCGTGCGTAACGAAAGCTACACCTGGCTCAAGGCATCGGCCGGCCACCGCTGGGTCGCCATCAACGATGAACTCATCGACGACGAACCGGCCCTGAGCCACAGCCAAACCCCGGAACTGCTGGCCATTCACACGGAAAACGCGGTGCAGATCCAGCAAGCCCTGAGCGCCCTGCCGCCAGCGTTTCGCGAGGTAATTATTCTGAAGGAGCTGGAAGACCTGCCCTACAAGGACATCGCCCTGGTGGTCGACATTCCCATCGGCACCGTCATGTCGAGACTGGCCCGGGCTCGTGCCATGCTCAAGCTCGAATTACAGAAGATGCACGATCATGAATGAACTCGACTGCACGGCTTGCCAGACGCTGGTTCATGGTTATCTGGACAAGGAACTGGACAGCGTGACGGCGGCGAAAGTAGCCGGGCATTTGGCCGAGTGTGCCGAGTGCGCGCGGCTGCATGATGAGTCGCGGTTGCTGATGAACAGTGTGAAACGGCACGCACCGTATTACGCGGCGCCAGCGTCGTTGACCGCCAATGTGTTGGCATCCATTGCGCCACAGCGGAGCGCTTTCGAACGCTGGCGGACATGGTTCGCACCAGCCTTTTCAGCGGCGGCACTGGCCCTGGCGTTGGTGCTATTTGTGGCGACGCCTGGCAGTGAACAACCGCTGATGGATGAGGCGGTGTCGAGCCATGTTCGCTCATTGATGGGCGAACATTTGAATGATGTGGTGTCGTCAGATCGCCACACGGTGAAGCCCTGGTTCACCGGCAAACTCGACTTCTCGCCACCGGTGTTCGATTACGCGGCGCAAGGGTTTCCGTTGTTGGGCGGGCGGCTGGATTATCTGCAACACCAGACTACGGCGGCGCTGAGTTATGCGCGGGCCAAGCACATCATCAACGTGTTTATCCTGCCGACGACCGAGGCGGATAAACCGCCGCAAACACGGTTGATTCGAGGTTTTAACGTGGTGTCGTGGGAGGAAAATCACATGCGGTTTGTGATGGTTTCGGATGTGGAAAAAAGTGAGCTTGAGGCGCTGGGTCAGTTGCTCAGGAATGGCACCTGAGGTGATCACATAACCTTGTAGGAGCTGCCGAAGGCTGCGATCTTTTGATCTTTAGGATCAAGATCAAAAGATCGCAGCCTTCGGCAGCTCCTACGGGGTGGTTACAGCCGGCCTTGCCCCGCCGCCGCCTGCAAATCCAGCGCCGGCAACTTCGCCGGTGAATTCAGCGCTTTCAACACTGGATTATCGTAGCCATACACATCCGGTTTAAACGCCACTCGCCCGTTGCTACCCATATCCACCGTCCAATACGCCAACAACACCGGCACTTTCACCGGCAAGCGAATGTTCTCGGTCTTGCCATTGGCCAGTTGCTTTTGAATCCCGGCGCTGTTCCAGCGCACCGGATCGTTGAACAGCAACTCGACCAACTGCAATGGGTTCTCCACCCGAATACAGCCCGAACTGGTAGCGCGGACGTTCTTCGCGAACAACTCCCGGTGCGGCGTGTCGTGCAGGTAAATCGCATAGTCATTCGGGAAGCGGATGACCACCTGGCCCAACGAGTTTTCCGGCCCTGCGTCCTGACGCAAAGTAATGCCCTGCGGGTGGCTCCAGTCGATGGTCGCCGGATCTAGCAGATTGCCTTCCCGATCCAGCGGACGAATGCGGTTGGCACTGAGGTAATTTGGGTTACTCAGGATCTTCGGCAATACATCTTCTTTCAAAATCGTTGGCGGCACGGTCCATGTTGGGTTGAACGTGACGTAAGTAATCTCGGCCTGAAAAATCGGCGTGCTACGAAACGGTTTACCGACCTGCACCCGGGAACGCCAGACGGGTTGGCCATCGCGATACAGCGCCACTTTGTACCCGGCGATATCGACAATAACGAACGTGCCCTCCAGCTTATAAAGCAGCCAACGCGCGCGCTCCATGTTGACCCGCACCTGATCGATGCGCGCCTGCACCGGCACGTTCAACGCCGCAAGGGTCGCCGCACCAGCCACGCCGTCCGCGCCCAAGTACTGTTCGGTCTGGTATTTTTTCACGGCCGCGATCACGGCATCGTCGTATTCATTGTTTTTGCTGTGTTTCGAGTCCAGGTAACCGCCCGCCGCCAACCGCGCGCGCAACTGCGCCACAGCGGGGCCGTCCATTCCTGGCTTGAGCGATTGCCCTTCGGTGATTTTCGGCCAGCCGCCACGATCGCGAATCGTGCGCAACTGCGCCAAGGCTTCACGCAAACCGACATACACCGCCTCTTGCGGCGGCGCTTGCGCAAAGGCGCGAGCGACATCATGCGTGTCGAGCGCGATGAAGAAGTTATTCACGTCATCCCGAGGATCGGCGCCGGTAATGTCGAAATTCCAATGCATGTCCAGCCGCGCAGGATCGACCTTGCCCCGGCGCAATTGCAGCAATGCCGTGAGGTAAGTACGGGTGGCCGCGAGGTCGAAGGCAGCTTGCTGGGCCGGCGTCGGCGCCGTGTTCTGCATCGACGCCTGAGCCATGGCCAAATCATCGCCACGAAAATCCGCAGGCTCCAGGCCATCGATTTGCGTGTCGTTGAGGCTTTTCAGCAACTGGGCGACATCATCAGGGTTGGTCCAGGCCGCACGAAATTGGCGATGGGTATAGAAATCCAGCACCACGCGGTTAACGTCGATGCGTTGATGGCGCGGCCGGGTTTGCAACGGTGGGAATGCCGAAATCATCGGCTCCAGCACTGCATGAATCTCCTGGGCGACGTTATCGTCGGGTATCGCCTCGATCATGCTGATCGACGGATTTTCCGGCGCGATCGGCGAAGTTTCAGCGACGGCCGTGCCGCTGATCAGAAAGCCCATAAAAAAGACATGGCTTATGACGAATAACCTTGATAGTTGCCTCATGGATAATCCTTAATCTCGTGCGTTCAGCACTTGTCGTTTGCCCTGCTAAACTCGAAATAACTTAATGAGACATCTCTATGGCGCTAAACCGCTTTGGCTTTCTATGCTCGGCCCTGCTGCTGACGGCAACGTCAATACCGCTAGCCTACGCCGATTCTCTCGCCGCCGCCCTCGCCAAAGCGGCCCCCGGTGCTAACGCCAACGTCATTGGTCTGGCCGTTCGCGCCTCACAATGTCGAATCGCCCAAGGCTCGGCCCCAGTACAACGGCTCGCCGTCATCGATTACTCACTGCCTTCGACCGAACAGCGCCTGTGGGTGTTCGATTTAAAGAAGCGCAAATTGCTGTTTCATGAACTCGTCGCCCATGGCCGCAACAGCGGCGAAAACATGGCCGTCAACTTCTCCAACCAAAACGAAAGCTTCGCCACCAGCCTTGGCTTATACCGCACCCAGTCCAGTTATGTCGGGCAAAACGGCTATTCGCTGCGCATGGAAGGGTTAGAACCCGGGTTTAACGACAATGCGTTTGATCGAGCGATCGTGATTCACGGCGCGCCGTATGTCAGCCCGAAACTGGCAAAGATTAATGGGCGGATTGGTCGTAGCCTGGGATGCCCGGCGGTACGGCCGGCGATTGCGCATCGGTTGATTGATTCGATGAAGGATGGGCAGTTGTTGTTTTCGTATTACCCGGATCAGCGGTGGTTGAAGACTTCTTCGTTTGTGAATTGTGGGAGTGGGACGATGGCGGGGGTTTCTGGGGTGAAGACTACTCGGTGAGCGGGCGGGCCACATGTCTATGGATTTGACTCTGGAACATAAAAATCGGGTACGCATAGCTCTGGCAGAAGCGTTTGTAGACAGCTGGGTTGATTACGCCTACATGGCTGAGCAAATTCGGCCCTATGACTTAAAAATCGTGGAAGACATCCTCTATATGGAAGTCGCACCGGTTTGCTTCTGGAATCTGGAGGCCGCTGTCCCACCGATCTGGACTGGCTTTGAAGATGAATCTCTACTGAGTGAAATCGAGAAGGCGTTGAGCGCTCGAGAGACGAGTACGGTTCAGCGCATCATTGATAGGCTGAAAATCGCTTGGTTGCGTTATAGCTATGGATATATCTGGAAGGAAATCCTGAAAAATTTATGAGTTCCAGGTGAGATCTATACGCTTGGATGCTTCCTCCTCTATTCCGACTTTCGGAATATCCAGTGACTCTCGATGAAGTTGTAGGCAAAATCCGAGAGTTGCGTAAGAGGGTGCGTTTACTGTGCCTTCCGGCTGGCGCACTCCTTGTTGGCCATATCTTCGACGGATACTCTCCTGACGTCGCTGCACATCAGCGACCGGGCTTGGTAACCCGACGAGTTACGCAACGGCGGTCCAATCACAATTCCTTGCGGCTTACGCCTACGAATTTGTGTTATGGCGGCTGTGCGTGGGACGCCCTCGGGCGTGCCGGTTTCCTTGACTCCCGGTTTACCAACCTGCGCATAGCTGCCACCCTTTCGCTTGGTAACGAAAGTGGCAGCTCCTTATGTCAAGGAGTTCGACAATGCACAGCGCAAATCCGTATCAACTCAGCCTTCCCCTTCAACGTAATTCCGCGTCGCGTAATACCCCTTCGCTAGACGTCTCTTGCTGCCTCGCCCGCGCAGGAGGTGAAATATGACCGATCCCACAGAAATTAAAACCCTCGGCTTTACCCCCTGCATTTACTGCCCAGATTCAGAACTGGCAATGTTCCACGTCAGTGCGGATGTACCGGTCAGCGAAGCATTGTTAAAAGCGTCTGACTTGCTATCCCTGGCCAAGGCGCTTGCGCAGGACGCCGCGTTCGAAAGAGACACCGACCGTCACGCCTGGGCCGCGCACTATCTAACGGCGATGGGTAAGGCGATCATTGATGATGTGATGAAAGCTGTTTCACCGCGACCTAACCTTTCGGTAAAGAAAACAGCTAAATAGCAAGAACCATTCTTATATTCGCCCCGAGTAATCGGGGCGTTCGATCCTGATTGTACGAAGGTATGCAAAAAGGAAATCCTGTCCTTCAGGCCCTCCTGAGTTGTATTCAGCATTTTCCTCGATACGAACAAACCCTGCGCACGGCGGGATTCAATGCTTAAGCCATCTGTTCCACGCATGGAAGCACTTATGAAATATGCAACGATCCTTTTGACTACCGCTTTACTCGGCGGCTGCTCCTCTTACAGTGAACGCGGCACCGGCGAAGGCGGAAGGGAAATCAACAACAAGGGTTACACCGTTCGCTGCGATGCGACACCGGCCAACCAACCGGGCTGCTACACCCCGCCGCCATCTTGGTCCTGGTGGCCGTCCAACAACATCAAATTTAAATTGGGTGCGAACTGAACCGGAAAGAACGGAGGTAGGTTTATTTGCTTGGGGCTAAGGATTGGCTGACTTGGTAAACTTGGGCACCACCACGATACACGCGTAGTTATGCAGTACTGATTGGCACTGTCGCCAGCGCGTTTCCTTGTACTGATCGTGGCCGTGGTCAATTTGGTAAAATTTAGAAATGAATAGGTACATCGTACCGGCGCCGCAAAAACATCGGTTCCCCGCCCAAAATCAGCCTCAAACACGTAGAGCAAAATGATACAGAATCTCGCTACAGCCCCAGTAAACACAAGCTCTGCGCCGTCGCGGCGGTTCTCCGTCGCCCCGATGATGGATCGGACTTACTAATCGCCCCACCCTAATAAACAATGGCCCATATACCTGCTCCGAACCGCCCGTACCACTTCCGTACCACCAACAGTTGCTTCCATCCCGCCTACTTCTTCCTTCCGCCCGTTGTAGCAAAATTTAAGCAACCGTTTTCAGCTCCAATCACGAGCACTATCGCTGCCGTACTTTCACGCTGTCGGAAGCTTCCCAAGCTGATACCGAGGGTTCGCTCCCCTTCACCCGCTCCCACTATTTTCAAGGCCTCCAGCAGTATCGAGGTAGCGTTAGGCGGGATTGGTGACAGTTACACAAATTGCTTGGAAGCGTCGGCCAAGCTCCCCTTTCTCCCTGCAATACCCGGTTTTAGGTTGACCCATGGGAAAAAGGTAATTTTGGTAATTCTCTTTTTACATGGCAAAATAACTCAATAAATTCAATAACTTAAGTAACTTATACAAAAGTAATAATAGGGTAAGGAATAGGTTAGAACATTACCTTTGACCCTAGTAATCCCCCGCTTTACAAAACCCTTTAAAATCAGTCACTTGGCAAAATATTACCTCCAGCCTTACCAAATATTACCCTTTGAGGTAATACGCCAAAGCTACGGTTTATAAGGGCTACAGCCCCTTCTCCGCATCGCCTTACCAAAATTACCCTTTCCCCGCCCTCGACCCGAAATTGCCCTTCCGGCCATGCTGTTATGCGTTCAATTTTCCGATTGGAGTTGAAGTCATATCCAGCGAGTATTCGCTCCCGATAGTCCTTGAAAAGATCTCAGAAAATCAGTTAACCCTGGCAGCTGCGATCATGGTACCTAGAATTAAGTAGCTTCCTTCGACTCCACTCTCGGGCATTTGCCACTGCTATCCTTAGCGCTTTCTCGAACGGAGTCGATACGATCCCGGTTGAGCATCGCGCCAAAAACGCGCCCAACGTGGCACCAAACCCCTCAATGCACCATCATCATTTGATAAGGAAATACGGAATATGGGTGAGTTGGCAGTTGCAGAATGGACGCTGGAAGGTGTTTTGGAGGAGATGAAGCACATCCACCACACGATGAAGGACCGACAATTTGCATTCATTCTCGGTGCTGGAGCGTCATTCACCTCAGGCATTCCCACAGGTCAGGATCTAGCCCGGAAATGGCTGACGGACTTGCACCTACGCGAGTGTGCGGACGGCCGTTCTTTGCATCAATGGATTGCTGGGTGCGGTGTTGGTGTTGGTGAACTGAATTGGCAAACGGCAGCCCAGCATTACCCTCAAATCTTCGAACGCAGATTTGAAGGCGACCGAGAGGCCGGTTACGCCGAGCTAGAAGCCGCTATGGAAGGAAAGTCACCTAGCTTAGGTTATTCGCTGCTTGCAGAGATCATTCAACACACTCGTCATAAAGTTGTAGTCACCACCAACTTTGACAACTTGGTAGCTGATGCACTGGCAATGCATGCGCACCAGTCTCCTCTAGTTGTCGCCCATGAGTCGTTAGCTGGATTTGTGCGGCCCCAAATGCGTCGCCCCCTAGTTGCCAAAATCCATCGTGACCTGTATCTGCACCCCATTAATGACCCGGCCGGGGTTTCCACAATGGAGCAAGGCTGGAAAATTGCTTTGAAAAAGCTATTTCAATATTTTACGCCGGTAGTCGTGGGGTACGGTGGAAATGACGGCAGCCTCATGGACATGCTCATGGGTCTGGAGGAAGGAGATATCGCTGGGCGCATGATCTGGTGTTATCGCGATGGCTCCCCTCCGCCAGAAAAGGCATTAGGCGTATTGAGCAAACATCGCGGTCTTCTTGTCAAAATCCCGGGTTTCGACCAATTCATGCTGCAACTTGCTGCAAAATTAGTAACAGACTTCGATGTGGCAGCGATCGCCGAACGGACTGCAAAATTAGGTCAAGAAAGAGCAGTCCGTTATCGTGATCAAGCAAGTAAACTCAGCGAAGATTCCTTAACCGGATCGCCAGCTGAACAACGTGCAGGAGAGGTGTTGACACAGTCGGTGCGCTCTGGACAGAGCTGGTGGGCATGGGAAATCAGAGCCAAAGCCGAGACGGACTTTGAAAAGCGCAATCGCATCTATCTGCAAGGCATCAAGCGCTTTCCGAACAGCCCGGAACTCGCGGGTAACTATGCAATATTCTTGAAGAACTCATTAAAGGACTATGACGCCGCCGAGACGATGTACCTGAAGGCGATGGAGCTCGATCCATTAGACCCAACGTACGTTGGTAACTACGCAAGTTTCTTGGCACATCAGCGCAACAATTACGATGCAGCCGAGAGCTTTTACAAAAAATCACTCGAGCTAGACCCAAATAATTCAGCCAATATCGGAAACTACGCAACGTTTCAGGCCGACATAAGAAACAACTTTGGCAAGGCTGACGAGCTGTATAAAAAGGCTATAGAACTCGATCCAAAAAATGTAAACAACTTCGGAAATTATGCAATATTTTTGAAATCTCAACTCAAAGAATACGATACAGCAGAAACCATGTATAAACGAACTCTGGAGCTCGACCCTTCTAATGCCGGCTACACTAGCAGCTACGCCAACTATCTTTCAGATCAACGCGGCGATTACAATGCGGCAGAGGAATTGTACAAGAGAGCAATCGAGCTAGACCCGTCACATGCTGACTACATTGGCTGTTACGCAAATTTTCTAGCGGACCAGCGCAAGGACTATGATGCGGCAGAGAAGTTGTACAAGAAAGCGCTTGAGCTTGACCCCCAAAATGCAAACAATGTAGGTAACTACGCAAACTTCCTGGAAGATCAACGTGGCGACTATGACGCTGCCGAAAAAATGTACGAGAAAGCTATCGAACTCGACGCCGATCACGCGAGTAACAAAAGAAACTATGCCTCATTTTTAGAAAACCACCGGAAGAGTCCAATGTAGCCAGCCCAGTCATTGCAAGACTTAATAGAAGGGCTATCAAGTAAGGATCCAAAGCCGGTGTTGATATGTTTTTATCAAGATAAAAATTTCGGCAGCAACTAGCAATTTTTCTCCCTCACCTCTCTCGTTATCTGCTTCCCAAGCGATAACGAGGGTTCAATTCCCTTCACCGCTCCACTACTATCAAGTCCTCCAGCGGTATCAAGGTAGCGTGAGGTGAGACTGGTGCCAGTTTTGGTGACAGTTAGTCAGTTTGCGTGGAAGCGCCGGTCAGCATCCCCTTACCTTGCAAGCCTCCTTTTTCAGTTGCCCCGTGGAAAAGAAAATTTGATAATTTCCTTTTTATCATCCTGAAAGACCAATGCAATCAATCACTTACAGAAAGCCTTCAAATGGTAATAGTTGAGTAACAGAGAAGTTAAAAAATTACATCTTCACTCAGTAATACCACCTTATAAAAACCAAATAAATCAGACGCTTGGTGAAATATCACCTCCAGCCTTACCGAATATTACCTATCAGGTTAATGAGTGAAAGCCGGGGCCTGTAAGGGATTCCAAGCCACTCCTTGGCCTCGCTTACCAAAATTACCCTTCCCTACGCAGTTCCTGAAAAACAGACTGTACTTTTCCCCAACAGATGTTTTTTAAGTCCTCCAAATCGCCGCACAGATACGGGTCAGTAGTGGTCATCCGTGCAATTGACTATGTGATCGAGAAGCCAGACGGACCGGGGCTTTCAGGCATATCGACGTTTTTCCTGGTTGACGTCGATAGCTCACCTGGTGCGAGTCATTAGAAAATGAAAAATCAGCAAAACATCTGTTTTCAAAGGCCCTCCCCTTGTAAACCGTGGCCCTCAGAAAACTGCTATCGATCTCCTGCCCTGAGACCGTCGCGAAACGCCCTCACTTCTTTGCAGAACCTTGCACAGCGTGCAATTGCCAAACACAGCACAGACCCCATAGCGGGCCTTGGCGGGGGCATCGTTTACATCACCACCGGGGTTTGCAAAAAAAAGGGATGCAAAGCCCGTCGGCGGGAGGGGGATAAGTGCTTTTTCGTGAGTTTTTTTCTTGGCGATGGGATTTTTCCAATCACTTGCGTCCTTGCCATCAGTCGGCCTTTCGGTGCGACTAGAAGCCGAATCGAAATACTGTTCATGCATACAGTTAATTTGATTTTGCAGGGGTGACGCATGAACAGCGGTTACGGTGGAATGGAAGCGGCGAAGTCTTCGGCGCTGACGCATTGGCAAACAATGCTGCGCGATGAAGTTTCATTGCTGGCTATGCCTGGAGCTCACCACAAGGCGTTGCTCAGGCAAGCCAGGGTCTTGCACCAGGAACAGCTGATCGATGCCGATGATCTCAGCGACTTGTTGGAATTCGCAGATGCGGCGCTTGCCTACGCCATGGAATCACTGCTCGGCATCAAGACCGACTAATAAGGGGCCGTGTATGCATTTACTTGTCACACCTATGCGGTTGCGCGGTATTGCGCTCGATGTCAAAGAGCGGGGTCGTTACCCGGCGATTCGAGGCAATGTCATGGTGAATTCAACCGTGTGCGCCCAGTTGGGTCGGGCCACCAACATGGCCCGCGTTGACGTGGGTATGCCCCTCGATCCTGACCCCTTACCGCCGTTGCTCGATGCAACCCTTGCCGGGATGGCAGTGACAGGATTTGTTCTAAGCGGCATTGAGTACATCGATGGCTGCGCCTTCGCGCAATCTTGGTGGTGTTGTGAGGGGTAACGAAATGTTTCGACTTTGATACAGCGATTCGTTTCGGGGAGAATGCTGGTCGCGAAATGCCACCAGGCCAAGGATCTCAAATGGAAGTCACCCAAATCGCAGCGCTGATCGTCAACCGACTTGACGATCAGCGCCGATATTCAACAGCAATGGAATAACCCCGAGGGCACCCACACGCGCCACTTCGTCGTAGACGGCCTACTCATGGCCGAGATGGCCCAGAACATCTACGATGCGTTTCCACGCAATGCAGACGCGTTCTTCGACAGGCAATCGTTCCGGGAGAAGAAAAAAACACTCACGGATCTATCCGACTATCCGCAGATCCTCAGCGCCATCATTACGCGATGCAGCACCACTCGGTGGTGAACAAGGTCGCTCAATTGGTTGGAATGCACGATATCGTTCCGGACCCTAGCCTCTATGCGGGCGGTCTGTCGATGATGTTCAAAGACGACTTTCTCAATCCACTCATCGACAACAGTCACGATGGCGCGCGCAATCTGTATCGCCGCTTGAACCTGCTGTACTACGTGTCCCCGAACTGGGCCGTGGAAAACGGCGGCAACTTTGAGCTGTGGGACCACGACGTGAAAAAGCAGAAAACAATCGCCTCTCTGTTCAATCGCCTGATGGTGATGGACACGAACAAGTACTCCTGGCATTCAGTGAGTGGGGTTCTCGCTGAGAAGCCTCGGTGCTGCGTCTCCAATTATTATTTTTCAGAGACTTCACCTGACGATCATGAGTACTTCCACGTGACGTCGTTCAGCGGCCGTCCGGAAGAACCAGGGCGTCGTCTACTAGGGATCGTGGACAACAATCTGCGCAACGCGATTTCGAAGGTACTGCGAGTAGGGCGAGGCACGAAGCTGATCAATAAAACGAAAGGATGACCGGAGGCCGCTTGATACGGATCCGTTACCGCCGTTGTTGGATGCAACACTAGCCTGGGATGGCGGTGACAGGTTTTTTGATTGGCGTCGAACATATCGACGGCTGCGTTTATGATCAGTCCTAGTGATGTAGAGGGATAATCATTGCCCTCATCAGGGCCTCGCTATTCTATTGGTTTCGACTAAAGTCTACTCCAAACCATGACGCGAGCCAAACAAAACAGTTTAATCGCAGCCCACCCACTAGGACATGCAATTATGCTAATTAGCCTCTACAACAACGGCATACACTCTCTAGCCCAGGGCTTAAGTTGCTTTCATGATTATGAAAACGGTGAAAAAAACCCATACTTAATGAAAGAGGTCGTTATAAAAATCCACCACGGACTTGAGGCCTTATTCAAAGATATATTATTTCAAGCTAATCCTGTTTTCCTTTTCGAAGACGAAGCAAAGATTTCAAAGGTTATTCAATGCTATCAAAAATATCATGAGAGCAACAACCATCACTTATTCGATGACGAAAAAACCAAGACAATTAACGTAATAGAAGCACTGACCAGAATACAAGCATTATTCGGCGATGCCATATCAAGAAAAGAGTACGGCCAGCTAATAAACTCTTTCAAAGAAATAAATAAATACCGCAATCAACTTCAGCACTTTGCAATAGACACAGACCCTGAATTAATTGTAAAAAACTTAGGGAACGTGATCCCAGCAGCGATTTCATTACTGAAATCACTTTATGGTGCACACCTACAAAATGGCAATTACTTGCCCCACATAGCCATTAAAGGAATGGAACATTTTTATAACGCAGAAGCTAATATAATCGAAAGTCTTCAGAGCGTTTTCCCCGACGCCGAAGAGGCGATCAATCACTTGCAGCACAAGTACTCCACATTACTAAGGGAAGCGATCAAGAATTTCAAAAGCATCTCGGTTGCAGACCTATTTCAAAGAATTGAAATTGTAGATAGCGGAAAATCCGGCGCCCCACCTTACATGCCAAGAATTATGTTGAGCGGCTGGGTAAATCAAGAACTCGATGCGTATCGAAACTCACACGAAAGTTCGCGACAATTTTACGACACAGGAATTTCTGCCACATACAATGCCATCCTAGACATAGGAGAGTTCACACTTACACCTTCCATCGAAAAAGAAACACATTCATTCTCTACGAACATCCTATTGAATAGCGATATCCTAGTCCTTGATCAAACGGAATTTTTCAAACTTAAAGAGTTGAGTGAGCATCTCCCTTTTATTAGGAAGCCGAAAGTAGAGCTAAGCATATCAATGAAAATAAAAGGGCTATGTCAAAAGGACGCACGCCACTTTTACGTAACCGAAGTTATCGAGATCGAAGGTTTTGCCGAAATGGTATTCAGTTCCGCAATTTATGGGGACGATGAAAAATCCCCAACAATCTCCGGAAAACAAATATTAAAGTTAGACAATAAAAACACTTCGCTTACTTACCACGCATTCGTCACCTCAACCGGCGAAATATCAGACAGACGAACTATATCCATAACAATAGATGCATCATCCGAACTAAATTTCAAATAGTATATTTAAATGGTGATCATCCTTAGTTTTAAATTTAATAACTGAAATTGCGTCGCGTTGATTTTAAACGCGGCGGTATCTGCCGGGGCCGGAGTCGGCCCTGGAAGGTGGGTATGTGCTGCGAGCTGTGTGTTCATTTGCTGCAGAAGATCCAGCATGTCGCACACCACCTGGAACAGATTCACACTTTCGGAACCGATCCAGTTTTTTGGTGCCAGTAACTGCTGGCTGATCCCAGCCACGCTCTTGCGCAGGCCCTGAATCTTCTCCTGCATGTCGCCACCCACCGTGGCGTTGTGCTTCTGTCCAACCACCAGGTTCAAATCCCGGCCAGTGGCCTGGTGCAGATCGTCTACTGCCGCCAGGCTAGCCGAACCAGCCGACAGCAACTTGAGTGCTCCCAGCGCCTCTATCTTCTTGACGCCACCCACAGACTCGGTTGAATGGTCGTCCACTGTCCTGGTGTGGGTCTGGAAGCGCTCGGTATTGTCCAAGGCTTCCACTTCGCGCTCGATCGCCTTGTCCTGGATCTTTCCGTCTGTCTGGCGCAGCCAGTTACCGTCGGCGTCCACCCGTTGTTGCACGGCGTCGCTGTGCTGCCACACCTGGTCACCTTTCGGCACCTTGGGCAACGTCAGTCCGTGCGGCAAGATGGTCTGGATATATGGCTTGTTCGGTAAGCCATAAGCGAAACACACCACCACGCTGGTGCCCTCCTCCGGAAACGCAAAGAAGCCCATTTCGTCACCACCTACCGGCATGGGCAGCGGCACGCCCGACAGCGTCGGTAGGTCGGGATCGGGCTCGCCGTCGGGTCGAAGTACCTGCAGGTCAACCGAGTAGCGCGGTCGGAAGTCGTCACACAGCCCAGCATTCGCCGGTGCGTCGGCCACGGCCACCACCTTGGCGAAACGCGGCAAGTGATAGCCGCCGGTGAGTTCGGGAAATTGGCGTTCTACACTGCGCTTTATTGCGTCGTCCATTTGATGGCCATCTGTGTGCCGGCCAACGTCACGTTCGTGATCCGTTCGCCCTGGTTGATTGATACGCCTGGTCGCAGGCCTGGCAAGGCGGCGATCATCGCGCTCTGGCTGCCCTGGTAACCATCGAATAGGTTGACTGGTAGTTGTAGCGGCGATCGAGCGCCGAAGAAACTGTCAGCCCAGGCGCCGACGTAGATCTCGCCGTCACCCTGTTGCTGCCAGATAAAATCTTTGATACCGAACACCCGCGCCATGCTGTCCATCGCCTGGTAACCAGCGGCCAGGTTGTAGAAAAACGGCGTCTTGACCCGCGTATAGACCTGATCCGGAACCCGAAAGCGCAGGCCGGTCTTGCTGCCGATATCGGCCAGCACGGCGCGTAGATCCACATGACGCAAGTTCATGAGCAACGGGTTGGCCAGCACCGCGGCTAACTCGCGACACAGCACCATTTGCTCGATGCCGTTGGTGGCGGTGCAACGCTCTACGTAGCCGATGAAATGACGCTGTAGCACCGCTTCGTTGTAGCCGATATCCACCTGGCCCGTCAGGACTGAAAGAAAAAGAAGCGATGTCGAGGAGTTGGCCCTCCCCGACATCAACCACCACTGAGGGCAACACCATGCAAGCACAGCACCTAAGCAGCAGTGATTCGAAGGCTAACACATTGACCAACATTGACGCCCAGTCCACCCGGCATCTGATGGCTGTTCGGATCGTCGGCACGGCGTTGTTCGAATACCAGGTACGGAAAACCGACGATGCACTGATCCGCCTTGAATGCCTCACCGGCTTTGCCAAGGAGCTTGGCGACATTGATGCGGCCGAATGCGCCGTTGTAGCTCAGCTGTTAGCAGGCCATTCATCGACTAAGCAGGACACGACTGTTCAGGCTTTCACACTTGTAGGAGCAACACTATGAAAACGTTATTTGTCCTCATGGCCCAATATAACGGTCAAGTGGTTATTCCCTTAGAGCGAGTCTGTCAGGATTACTTCACTCATCTCACCACGGACATGTTTCAGCGCAAGGTCGGGGCTGGACAAATCAAAATTCCCATTACGCGTATGGAATCAAGTCAGAAGAGCGCAAAGGGCATTCACATTACTGACCTTTCCGAATACCTGGATGCTCAGCGCGCTGCCGCCGTCAAAGAAAACAATCAGCTGAACAGCGCGCCACGCAGTAGCTAATTCACCTTAGTGTCCTGGCGCCCAACTTTACGGGCGCCTGTAGGATCTTCTCGAACCATTTCCAGCTTTCGTAGGCGTCACCGCGTCCGCGTAGGTGGGTGTAACGCCGCATCGAGTTCCAATCGCGATGCCCCGATACACTCGCTACCCGGGGAATGTCCCAGTCCATTTCGAACAACCGGCTCACGCCGTCGTGGCGCAGATCATGAAAGTGCAGATTCTCGATACCAAGTATCTGACAAGCCCTGGTCCATGACGTGGATACCGACTCGGCACTGTACGGAAATATCTCCGGCAGCACTTTCGGCATGGTTTGAAGAATCGCCCAGGCTTCCGGCGGTAAATGGCACCAAACGTCATTGCCGATCTTCTGGCCAGGGTTTTTCATGTCACGCACCAGTATCCGCTGACCCACCTCATCGAGATCCGTCCACTGGATCCGCGTAATTTCCTCTTGGCTGCGTGTTGAGAACAACGCGAATCCAGTCATCTTGAGCATGTTGATCGACGTCGGGCGACGCTTTTGGATGCCCTGGAAGTGCGTGAGTAGCTTGTCGAGTTCATCCAAAATGGGACGCCGGTCGCGCTCGCGACTTTTCATGTTGTACCCCAGCTTTTTCAAGACTCGCCGGGCATCCGTCATTGCGTGCGGATCGACCGCATAACAGGCGGGCCGAGCGATCGACAGCACCGCACCCAGGTGCGCCAGATCATTACCTGCCGTCTGCGGCTGTACGCTCCCGTCCTCTTCACCCATGCGCCACAGCGCGTACTCCACCAGCACCTGGCTGTTGATGTCCTGGTCATTCAATTTGCCCAGGTACGATTCGCTGATAGCCTTAAGCGTGGCGAGCTTGGTCTTACCCAAAGGCCGGACCTTCTCCATCTCAGTCAAATAACACTCGATCATCTCCTTGACCGTCGCGCACTTGCGGTTTGCCCGTTCAATCGCACCGGGCTCAGCCAACTCCGTTTCGCGTTTTCGAGCCCATGCCACTGCAGCCTGTTTCCGGGCGAAGGTCTGGCACTCTTGGTAGACTATCCCCCCTTTGTTTTTAAGGCGGATCTGGACCGTATAACTGACCGATCCGTCGGCCACTTTCTTGCTTTAATGGTTGCCAACGTTCCAGTGGTACAAATGAGAAAGTGAGTGGTACATTTTTACCACCGGCCTTAAAAAACGTCTGAAAACGCCTAAAAACGGCCCAGAATGCGCAGAGTAAAATGCTAGCTAAAACAGTCACTAACCCACAGAACACAAGCTCTGCGCTGTCTCGCCGCTTCAGCGTCGCCCCGATGATGGATTGGACCGACCGCCACTGCCGTTTCTTCCTACGCCTCCTATCCAAACACGCCCTCCTCTACACCGAGATGGTCACCACTGGCGCGCTCCTTAACGGCGATCACGACCGTTTCCTCCGTCACAACGAAGCCGAACACCCGCTCGCCCTGCAACTCGGCGGCAGTGTTCCGCTCGACCTGGCCGCTTGCGCACGCATGGCGCAGGAGCACGGTTATGACGAGGTGAACCTGAACGTCGGCTGCCCAAGCGATCGTGTTCAGAACAATATGATCGGTGCGGTGTTGATGGGGCATCCGCAGTTGGTGGCGGATTGTGTGAAGGCGATGCGCGATGCGGTGTCGATTCCGGTGACGGTGAAGCATCGGATCGGGATTAACGGGCGGGACAGTTACGAGCAGTTGTGTGATTTCGTCGGTACGGTTCGGGATGCGGGGTGCACGAGTTTTACGGTGCATGCGCGGATTGCGATTCTGGAGGGGTTGTCGCCGAAGGAGAATCGGGACATTCCGCCGCTGCGGTATGACGTGGCGGCGCAGTTGAAGAAGGATTTTCCGGAGCTGGAGATTATTCTCAACGGCGGGATCAAGACGCTGGAGGCTTGCCACGAGCATTTGCAGACGTTCGACGGTGTGATGCTGGGTCGCGAGGCGTATCACAATCCTTATGTGATGGCTGAGGTGGATCAGCAGTTGTTCGGCAGCACGGCGCCGGTGATTACTCGGGCCGAGGCGCTGGCGCAGTTGCGGCCTTATATTGCGGCGCACATTGATACCGGCGGTTCGATGCACCATATCACCCGGCATGTGCTGGGGCTGGGCACCGGGTTTCCGGGGGCGCGCAAGTTTCGGCAGTTGTTGTCGGTGGATATCCACAAGGCGAAAGAGCCTTTGGTGCTGCTGGATCAGGCGGCGGAGTTGCTTGAGGGGCGCTAACCCCTCTCTTCTATTAAGGACGGTCAGGCGGCTGCGGCTGCCGTCCAGTTCACCCAGCCGAATAGCCAGGTCGCCAGAATCAATAAGCCGAAGCCAATCCGGTACCAGGCGAACACCGCGTAGCTGTGGCTGGCGATGAACTTGAGCAAGCCACGCACGGCGATCATCGCGAAGATGAACGCAGTGACAAAACCCAAGGCAAATACCGGCAGGTCGCTGGCCTGGAACAGGTCGCGGTACTTGTAGCCGGAATACACGGCGGCGCCGACCATCGTGGGCATCGCCAGAAAAAACGAGTACTCGGTCGCGGCCTTGCGCGACAGTCCAAACAGCAATCCGCCGATGATGGTCGAGCCTGATCGGGACGTCCCCGGGATCATCGCCAGGCACTGCGCGAAACCTACCTTCAACGCATCCGGCCAGCGCATGTCATCCACATGCTCGACGTGCACCACGTGCTCGCGCCGCTCCGCCCACAACATGACGACTCCGCCCACGACCAAAGCGACAGCGACGGTAATTGGATTGAACAGGTACTCATGAATGTTATCGGCAAACAGTACACCTAGAATAACCGCTGGAAGAAAACCGATTAACAGGTTCAACGTAAAACGTTGCGCCTTAAGTTGGGTTGGCAGGCCTTTGACAATCTCGAATATTTTTGGACGAAACTCCCAGACCACGGCCAGAATGGCGCCCAGCTGAATAATGATATTAAACGCCATGGCGCGTTCACCACCAAAGCCCAACAGGTCTGCAACAATAATCTGGTGGCCCGTACTGGAAATAGGCAAGAACTCTGTCAGCCCCTCTACTGCGCCCAACACCAGTACTTGTATAAACGTCCAAAACTCCATCAATCCTCCGCCAGGCTATTCTTGTTGAACGCCCATTAACCGTATCTAGTTATTAAATAACTACGCAGCAGACTCACACTTAACGCCTACTCAATAATTAAAAGCCTCGGCGAATAATAGGTCTTATCAAACCACCGCCTCAAGTATTGTTAGTAATCGTCCGGCTAACGGACTATCGGAACCGTCGGTATAGAGAGAAGAATCCCGCCACGAGCAAAACGTGATGCAGCACACATATTCATCTTATTTAAGGACTAATCCCCCGCAATCACCACTCTATACCGTGATGGCCTTTTAGAGGCAAAAACGAATCGCCATCGGCTAAAAATAGTGGCACTATTGCATATGGCCATCACGCTGAGACGCCATTTCGTTAGTTCAGCTGATCGCAAGAAGCAATTAAAAGATTGTTTATGTTAGAAAACTCGCTCGCAACGCCTGAAAATGCGTTTTGAATGTTACCAATTGTCAGTCACAGATGAGAACCGGTGCTTTAACATCCTGATGTCAGCACCCATTCGAGTCAAAAAGCATGATGCTTACAGGGAAATTAGCGACTAGAAGCCAGCGCGCGACAAATGAGGAACCCGGTGTTCTCACCTTGGGTCGTACCCGCAGCGTGGCTGAAAATTTTAGAGCGTTAGTCGCAAGGCACGTGCAATCCGATATAGCTCTTGATGCTAGCGCTTACACTAATTTACATAAGAAGAATGAACACCCGGATTTGTATCGGGCTATCTTCATCATTATTGACAGCCCTCATGCACTCGATGAGAGCCTGGCACTGGTGGAAAATCTTCGTTCTACCAACTTGAACCCACTCATATGTGCCGTTATCACGGGACGCGGCACCTATAACAAGATGAAGTTTTATCTTGCTGGCGCCGACTGCTGTATCAAGATCAATACATTGTCCGACGAAAGCACTGCGTTTCTGTCCGAATTCTTCAACAGTGAAGAGTGGCAACGGGACGTCAATCTGGTGTTGGACCCCACGCGCATATGCCTGATGGGCACCCGCAAGAAGCTGGAGATTTCGTTTGCAGAAATGAAAATTCTGGAGGCATTTGCGCAAACCAGTAACCACATATTAAGTCACGATGAAATCGCCCGAATCATGGGGCTGAACACTAATTTCTACGACCCCAGGGCTTTGGAGAAGTCCATCAGTCGTCTTCGCGGAAAAATCAAAGGCATGTATGGCACCAATGCGATTCAAAGCATTCGCGGGTATGGATACCGTTTGATGAGGGGTCTGATCTCGACCGCCTGATTTACCTATGGAAAGGAGTTGTTGCATGAATGCGACTGGAGGTATTTCCCCCGCAAAGGCCCCGTATCGCTATCTCACCCGGCAACTGATCCTGTCACGTGATGATCGCCCCTTTGCCAGTGAGATAAGCACCGGCCCTCTTCCCGCTACGTCGTCGTGCACGACGCAGGCGGGCCAATTGTGTGAGCGCTGCAATGAACCGTCGGCGCACTTGCGCCGGGAGCCCTACTCCCTGAAGGATCGCCGCTTGCACAGACCGGAAAAATATCTGAACCGTACACTCCTCAGTCTTACTGAACCGGGCCTTGCCAGCTTTGCGCTGACCAACGAGCTGATCCAGTCTGGCAACAACCTGCGCGATTTCGGCCACACGCTGGTCGTGTCACTCAAGGGGCGTGCATTCTGGGAAGTGGATTCCAAATATAAAAAAAACATTATTTATCATATGTATCACTTGAAAGATCATGGTATAGAAATCGCGTTGGATGACTACAACATCCAAAGGGAAGCACTAACACGCTTCAATACTCTGAACCTGTTCAACTACATCAAGGTATCGATTTCATCCTTGGGCCAGCGTTTGAAACTCAATAGTGATCCTGAGTTTTTCAATCGACTCCATGACCACATGGTGACACTGACCCACCACAACAAGATTTCGTTTATTGCCGATCGAGTAGAGCATATCGAGAGCCATTCATTGGCCCGGGCGCTGCCCTTTGATTATTTTCAAGGGAGCTATTACTCCCCTGCCGATCATCTTTAACAAAACTTTGGCGACTACTTTAGGAGAGCGACGTGGAAATAAGTACAACCCTCCCCAGAAAATATTTTGTTGTCGTGACTCACAGCATAAGTTCCCAGCGTGAGCTCGAGACCATACTGTCCAGCGAGCGTTTCAACTCGTTTGGTACATCCCAGGCACAAATGTTTATCGAAGGTGTTGCCCCGCCCTCTTCCGCACCTGTGCTGATGGAGTTCACCTACCCCAGTGGGACAAGGAAAAATGTCGCCCACACGATTGAACATGAGACCCAGAACATACTCGCGACCCTAGAGGCGGAATGGTTGGCGGCGCAATCCGGGGCGCGTCCCGTTGTGCTGCCCAATCAAGCTGAACGCGGTGAAACACCCCGGGAAACCGAGGACAACGACGTTTACAGCGAAGCCTGGCAACTCGACGATGATCAAAGTGTGCTGGTCAAAGAGAACGTCGAGATCGCCCTTACTGGACTCGAAGCGGCCCTCGTCAAGAAGATGCTCCATCATGAAGATCGTGTCGTCAGTCGGGATGATCTGATTCTAAGTATCGGTCGGGAACCGGAGCAGTATCGCGGCCTGGAAATGTGCTTGAGTCGATTGCAGGACAAGTTCAAAAGCGCCAGCAAAGGTGAGCGATTATTTCGGGCAGTGAGAAATCGAGGTTATTGCCTTATCCAGGAAGTTGTCTCGGAAGCGCACCACGCCTGATCCACTTTGTACAAACATGTGACAGTGCTATTACAATAATAAAAAGTGCACTTTGTTTGTGACGCCCTCGCTCCAGATACCTCCCTCCTGAATTTCGACCTTTTCTAACACTCAGTACTTTCCACCTCAAAAGTTGGCACTTTGCCATCTTGTTAGAACTCGTCAGACAGCCCTCCCCATCTATAACTTAATCTATTGACTGACGACAGTTCGACCTCTCGGCGTTGTTAGTCTCAGGGCATTAGTTAAAGCAATAACAATCCTGCTTAAACAACTCGCGGTTCAACTGTCGATACCTGAATGGACGTATTTTGGGGATATCGCATGGATCTTACACTTCGTATCAATCGAAATACCGGCCTCAAGGGACTTACCTTTTGGGGCCAATGGGCGCTGGCGCAGGGCTTTGTCGTTACATTGCTGTTTGTACTCGCCGAGCAGCATACCGGAGCGGTGGAGTTCTATTACCGGGTGTGCGCGGCATTGAGCGTACTGGCCTCGGTGCCGGCCTACACGTTCAGTGGCGTCTACCGCAAAAGAGACAGCTATCTGACGGGGTTGGGTCGCCTGTTCATGGGCTGGTCCATGACCATGGCGGCACTGGCCTGCATGGCTTTTATCTGCAAGGCCGATGAGCTGTTTTCGCGGCAGGTGATTCTCAGTTGGGCGGTATACGGCTTCCTCGGGCAGGCGCTGCTGTACGCGCCGTTGCACGGGTTCTCCAAGTACTATCAGCGCTCACGCAAAAGCGAGCATCGGACCCTGATCGTCGGCACTGGCGAACTGGCGTTGGGCCTGGCCAAGAAGTTGAGCAGCGTCGAGAACCTGCCGTTGGTGGGTCTGGTCAGCAACGGCGCCGTTGCCCCGTTGGAGCCGGATGCCCCGCACATCGTCGGTGTGCAGGAGGATCTTCTGGAGCTGATCAGCTTCCATGACATCCGACGCTTGTACATCACCCTGCCGCTGAGCGAAGCGGCAAAAATCGAAGCCATGTATGTCGATTTGCTGGGTGCCAATGTCGACGTGGTCTGGGTGCCGGACTTGAACAGCCTGACGCTGCTCAATCACTCGGTGCGGGTCGTGGACGGTCTACCCGCGATCTATCTGAATGAAAGCCCATTGACCAGCCAGCCCACCGCCGCGCTGAGCAAGAGCCTGGTGGAAAAAGCCGTGGCGCTGCTGGCAATCATTCTGCTGAGCCCGGTTCTGGCGGCGCTTGCCTTGGCCGTGAAGCTCAGTTCGCCCGGCCCGGTGTTCTTCAAGCAGGACCGCCATGGCTGGAACGGCAAGGTGATTCAGGTCTGGAAGTTTCGCTCGATGCGCGTCCACGACGACCATGAAGTGAAACAGGCCAGCCGCAACGATTCGCGCATTACCGCCGTCGGCCGCTTTATCCGCCGCACTTCGCTGGATGAGTTGCCGCAACTGTTCAACGTGCTGCAAGGGCACATGGCCCTGGTCGGTCCACGGCCTCACGCCGTCGCCCACAACAACTACTATTCGGGGAAGATTCTGGCCTACATGGCTCGTCACCGAATCAAGCCGGGGATTACCGGGCTCGCGCAAATCAACGGTTGCCGTGGCGAGACGGACACCATCGACAAGATGCAGAAACGTGTAGAGATCGACCTCAAGTACATCAATAACTGGTCGTTGTGGCTGGACCTGAAGATCCTGGTGAAGACACCCTTTACCTTGCTCTCGAAGGACATCTATTGATGGCGTAACGGTCGAAAACAGCATCACCACAAGGGGACGAAAGTCCCCTTTTTTGTGGCTGGGATTCGCCGGTCGCCTATCCACAAATCCCTGTGGGAGCGAGCTTGCTCGCGAAAGCGGTGTGTCAGTCAATCTATATGTCGACTGACACGGCCTCTTCGCGAGCAAGCTCGCTCCCACAGGGGTTTTAGGTCGTTCAGAAAGACCGGGCCCACCCGAACGAATGTGGGAGCGGGCTTGCTCGCGAAAGCGGTGGGTCAGTCAACACTTATGCTGGCTGACACACCGCCTTCGCGAGCAAGCCCGCTCCCACAGGGTCCAGCGATGATCGTTACTCGGTGATCTTCTCGAAGTTGCGGTAGAACATGTCGTTGTCGCGGCTGTCGGTCATTGAGTGCAACTGGAAGCTGCGATTGAGCCGTGCGCCACCGTCACGGGTCAGTGGCGACCACACGAGGTTGGCGCGGCGCATCGTGGACATGCTCATCAATTCATCGAACGGAATGGAAAGGTACAGGCCCTTATCAAAACTACCCTCGCCATATTCAGCGCCGGTGGCGGTGGTGATCGTCGCCCAGGCGCCAAAGCGCACGCCGTTGGAGAATTCCCGCGAGAGATCGATCGTGGTGCCCCAATCCCCCGCCAGGTAACGTCCGACGCTAACCGCCGCCAGTGTGTCGTAGGGTAAATCGGTATAGCCGGTGATATGCCCGGTGACAACCGAGTAGTCTCGCAGGCCAAAACCCTGGTCGAATTCGCGCTGACGCACGTAGTTCAAATCCGCACCGACCGACCAGCGCTGGCCCGTCGGGCGAAACAGCACTTCGCCGCCGACGCCGGCAAACATTGACTCCAGATAACCGCCGTAGACCATGCCATACAGGTCTTTGTCCAGTTGCTCGGCGTGGCTGACCTGGAACAGCGGCATGGTGACTTCGGACGTGGTCAGGTACTGACGCAAGTCCGTGCGCACTCGTGGCAAGCCACTGGGTGCATCGTATTTGAAGCCATCAAAGTTGTTCAGCAGATTGGCGCTGATCAGGCCGCTCCACCAGGTGTTGCGGTTGAAACGGTACTCGGCGTCCGCATCGGCACTGAACTGATAGAAGAAACCATCAGGGCCGCCGACGTTCTGCTTGAAGCCCAGCCCGGCGCCGTAGCTGAAGGGGTCGCGGGCTTCGGTGTAGAGGGTCTTTTCGTTGTGCGGCATCGCCGGGTTGATCTCGGTGGTGCGGTGCAACGCTTGCAGCGGTTCCTCGTTATTGAGCACTTCGCGAAAGGTCTTTCGAGGCACGCTGGTTTCTTCCAGCGGCAAGTCGTAGCGCTTGTTCACCAGAGTGAACCAGTCGATATCGGCGTTGACGCTGTTGTCCAGAATCCGGCTGGCACGCCCGACCGCTTTGGCCGAATGGAAATAGCGGCCCTGCTCGCCGTAGACGATCAACTCGGACCCGCGCTGGCTGATGCGCTCGACCTTGTAGCCGGCATTTTGCTGCAAGCGCCGGGACACCTCGGGCCAGTTGACCTGATCCATCGCAACGGTCGGAGCCTTGGCCGGCAACGGTTCTGCCGGCGGATCGAAGCTCTTGGCTGGAGCCTTGCGGCTGACGAAGTTGGTATGAAACGTCAGGCCGAACATCGCGGTGTTGCCCCGTTCCCACGCCGCGCTCACGTCCAGCGAATCGGTGACCTTGAACACCGCACCGAGGTTGATCGGTGAATCCTGCTGGATCACGTTGTCCTTGGGCTCGTGTTTATAGTCGTTGCCTTCGTACTCGAGTTTAAGGCTGAGCCGGTCCCAGGGTGTCTGGTAGGTCACGCCGCCAAACAGCGAAGGCTTGCCACGAAAATAGGCGCCTGCGTTGACGTCGCCAGTGCCTTCCATGTTCGGCCGAGTCTTGAAGCGATCATCGAGCCAGCCTGCCGGGTTGTCGAAGTCGCCGCGATTGCCTAGGTAACCCCAGGCAATCCCGGCACTGAAATCAAAATCGTCATAACGCTTGTTGGCCACCAGGAATTCACTGGAGAACAGGCCCGTACCGCCGATGTCTCGGAAGCCCAGCGCCACGTCAGGTGCCCAGTGGGTTTCCTGCCATAGCCGGACTTTGAGATCGACCGCCTTATCCTTGTAGCTCTGGTTGCCGCTCAACGATTCGGGGCCGTAAGGGCGGTTGGTGATGGCGGTGTAGCGAAACGCGCCTTCCAGCCAATCGAACGGCTGTAGCGCCACGCTGTAGCGGCTATAGGGCTCGGTGCGGTTGGCGTTGACGCTCAACTCGCCGGCCGGGGACATCCGCGCGGTCGGCGTCTGCCACAAGCCGACGCCGCCGAAATCATTCTGGGTAAGGCGCGGTTCGGCATGCACCAGGCCACAGGGCAATAACAACACTGCTGCAAAACGTAAATTCAATGAACCACCTCAGCCAATTGCGTGGCAAGAAATTCGGCCAACTGCTGATTCAGTTCAGGGATAGGCGGATCTAGATCATTGTTCTTGACCGGCACCAGGATCTTGCTGCCAGCGGCAGGCACCTGCCCGCGCTCACGATTCCACGGCGCGATGCCGACCTGGCGGGTGACGCCGTTAGGCTGGATCAGCCACAGGTAATCGGCTTCGGCATCGTCCAGGGCTGTGCAGGATTGCAGGTAATCCCGGGCCTCCTGCCCGACGACATGCGGCAACCGGCACGGCGCGACGACAGCGCCGAGCACTTCAACTTCATCGACGCGCAACGGATAGATCAGGCGATCGCCGTCGCCCAGACGAACGTTAGGCGCGAACCCGACTTCGATCGCCACCGGGTCCAACACCGTGACCTGGCGCCCGGTCACCGGCATGGCGCTGACTTGCTCGTACAGACGCGTCGCCAGTGCTGCCCGGCCGGGCCTGTCGAAGATCAAGGCTTCACGCTGCAACACCTGCAAATCGAACAGCACCCCGGTCTTGAGCCGGGCCTGTTCTTCCTGCAACGACTGACGCAGCAACGCCGCCGCCAGCCAGTAGCTCTCGGCATTGGGCACGGCGACGCTGATCACGTCCGACAATCGTCCACCGGGTGGCAGGTCCACCGGTCCCGGGATTTGCACATCACCGGTAACGGTGACCGCCGCCTGGCTCACGCTGGAAATCAACAGCAGGCACGCCGACAAAAACCGCAGCCGCTTCAACGGGCAAACCTGCGTTCTGGGGTCAGTTGCACGATCTTGACCCGCAGGCGCGTGGTCAGTTGTTGCTCACTCTTCAAGATGAAACCGTCAACCGGATCGACCCAATAACGATTGGTCGCACGCAGGCCAATGGCCGGGGCGTCAATCTGTTCATCGACACGTAGCACGGCGTATTCCTTGTTGAGGATGTCGAGGGTTTCCATGGATTTTCGCGAGAAGCGACTGTTCAGGATCACGCCCGTTTCGCTGCCTCGATACAGATCGATCCAGCGCTGGCTGGTGTAGCCATCCGGCAGCGTGTGCAGGCCTTGCTTGAACGGCGAAGTGGCAGACAGCCGCGTGCCGTCGAGATCGCCTTCGACGCCCAGGCCGATGCTGCGCACCGCGAGTCCATCGCGCAGCAGCAACACCTGTTTGCCGGACGCGACCCAGAACTGCAGGTCGCCGCGCTCACGCACCATCGCCAACACCCCGGAGCCGGACGGCGTGGTCAGGGTGAGCTGGGGAAACTCGACCCGGGCCACTTCAGCTTGCGTGACTTCCAACTCATCGGGGCCGACCACCGCCGCCTTGAAGTTGCTCAAGGACGCGGTCATCAGCGGGTTACAGCCACACAACAACACGGCCGCTATCAAGCCGACGCCAACATTCAACGTTTTCACAGACCTGACCTTATTTGCCGTTATCGCGGACTTCACTCAGGTTCTTCGCCGAGGAAGCGCCCACGCCGAGAATGGCCGCCGATGGCACCAATTGGCTGATGAAGCGGTTCCAGCGCGTCACATTGGCAGGGCCCACGTAGACGATGTCCTGGGGCCGAACATTGAAGTGCGTGGCGAGCGCCATGGCGGTCGGCGACTCGGCTTGTAACTGGTAGATTTTCGCCGGTTCCACATCGAGGTTTTCCACCCCGCGAATCACGTACACGGCGTTGCCGTTGGAGGTGGTCTGGCTCAAGCCGCCGACCGAGCCGAGGACATCGGACAGGTTCATGGTGCCGGTCTTGAAGGTCAGCGCGCGCGGCTGATTGACTTCGCCCATGACGTAGATGCGCTTGTTGTCGTTGTACGGCAGGTACAGCTGATCGCCCCCCTTGAGGTAGACGTTCTGCAGTTCGGAATCCTGCTGGTTGAGTGCATCAAGGTTCAGCGGATAGACCCGCCCGTTGCGCGTCAGCAGCAGGCCGGACAAATCCGCATTCTGTGGGTCGATGCCAGCCGTACCGAGGGCTTCGACGACATTCAGCGGGTTGGTGGAAATCGGTTGCGGACCGGCCTTCGATACCGCCCCCGACACCACGACTTTCTGGCTGGCGAAGCGCAACACCGCGACGTCCACTTGCGGGTCGGCAATGAACGCCGACAGGCGTTCGGAGATGTCCGCGCGCAGTTGCTGGATGGTCCGGCCGGCGGCCTGGACTTCCTTGATATAGGGGTAATACAGCGTGCCGTCGGAGCGCACCAGGCGACCATTGGCATCGATCTGCTGTTGCGCGCCGGAGGGTGCGGTCAGCTCGGGATGATCCCAGACCGTGATGTACAGGACATCGTTGTTGCCGATGCGGTATTCGCCAGGCGTCGCCAACAATTCCGCCGGCAGCGACGTGTGTTTCTGCGTCGCCCGGTCCATCGCGATGAGCTTGGGCGTGATCGGAATCAGCTCCACGCGGCTGCTTTCACTGGCGCCCTGGCGCGTGATATCGCTGGTGCTCAGGTATTGCCCCGGGGAAAACATACAACCTTGCAAAGCGATACTGGCCAACAACAAAAAAGGAAAACTACGATTCATAATGGCACTACGCTATTCAAGGGCAAATCCAACAAGGTCACCCGACTTGCATCGGGCGACCTTGTATTACACCTGCAGAGAGACTCAGTTACTGGTGCCGGTTGTCCCGGTAGTCCCTGTGGTCCCGGTGGTTCCGCCATTGGCGTTGCCACCACTGTTGGAAGCGGCCACTGCACCCGCAACCATCGCCGTACTGGCCGCAGGCGCTGTGGAAGCGGCTACGTTACCGGCGACATTAGTTGCTTGTGTCAGCGGTGCTTCCGCCGCGGACGCCCAGTTGCCAAACATCGACAACAGGGCAATTGCCATGACTTTCTTCATATCAACTCCTTTCTAACGTTCTGCTATGTTAGAAAACACAGCATTCAGTTAGAGGTGGAAAGATCAAGCCGCAAAAGTGCGAACAAGATCCGTTGTTCATCCACAATCAAACTTGATTGATAGATGTCGAACGGCAGGGCTTATATCTACGGATTTGCCGGAAGTAACTCCAGCCTAATTTCCCGACGTTACCTAACATTCCTGTCGGTTTATAACATTCGGCACAATCACTACTTATCCGAGATAACCCTTCGGATGATTTGATTGCCAACGCCAAGTGTCAGTCATCATTTGCTGCAAACTGCGCGTCGCCTTCCAGCCCAGTTCACGGGCAGCCTTGGACGGGTCGGCCAGGCTCTCGGCAACATCACCCGAGCGGCGCGGCAATATCCGGTACGGCACTGGCCGTCCCGACGCCTGCTCAAACGCGTGCAATACCTGCATCACGCTGTAGCCGTCACCGGTGCCGAGGTTCCAGATGTTGATGCCGGTGGTTTGGGAAATCGACTGCAAGGCCTTGAGATGCCCGTCCGCCAGGTCCACGACGTGGATGTAGTCGCGCACGCCGGTGCCATCCGCCGTGGGGTAATCGTCGCCGAAAATCGACAACTCTTTCAGGCTGCCCACCGCCACCTGGCTGATGTAGGGCACCAGGTTATTCGGGATGCCATTCGGGTCTTCGCCCAAGTGGCCGCTGGCATGGGCGCCGACCGGGTTGAAGTAGCGCAACAGCGCGATGCTCCAGCGCGGCTCGGCCACACATAGGTCTCGCAGCAGGTTCTCGACGATCAGCTTGGATTGGCCGTAGGGATTGGTCGGGTTGCCCGTGGGGAAATCCTCGCGGATCGGCATCTGCTCCGGCGCGCCGTACACCGTGGCCGATGAGCTGAATACAAGGCGAAACACGCCCGCAGCCGCCATCGCCTGGCACAGCGTGATACTGCCGCCGACGTTGGCTTCGTAATACTCCAGCGGCTTGCGCACGCTTTCGCCGACGGCCTTGAGCCCGGCGAAATGCAGGACCGCATCAATCGCGTGTTGCTGGAAAATCCGGTCGAGCAAGGCTCGGTCGCAGACATCCCCGTGAATCATCAGCGCACTTCTGCCGCAGATGGCTTCCACGGCATGCAGCGCAGCGTCGGAACTGTTGGAAAGATTGTCCAGCACCACCACCTCAAAACCCGCTTCAAGCAGCGCAAGTGTAGTGTGCGAACCGATATACCCGGTGCCACCCGTTACCAGAATCTTCATAGAGCGGTCCATAGTGGGGTCGTGAAGTACGCAATAACGTGTGCCGATCAATAATTACTTCGACCAGACAGTCATACCGGGTACTTATTTAGCACTCTGAAACGCTCACCACTATCAACAGATACCGACGAAAAATAACTAACGAGCCGTCGACCGACAACTCATAACATTACGCTGTTATACACCTGACAATAATTGCCATTAACAACCGATGTCAGGTATTAAAGTAGCCGCTTAATTGTGAAACATACAATGACTGTTTAGCTGCGCCCATGACTTCCAGGATATTTTTATGATTCGTAAATGTTTATTCCCCGCCGCGGGTTATGGCACGCGTTTCTTGCCGGCCACCAAAGCCATGCCCAAGGAAATGCTGCCGATCGTCAACAAACCGCTGATCCAGTACGCGGTAGAAGAAGCACGGGACGCCGGCCTGCAACACATGGCCCTCGTCACCGGTCGGGGCAAGCGCGCATTGGAAGATCATTTCGATATCAGCTATGAGCTGGAGCATCAGATTCGCGGCACCGACAAAGAGAAATTCCTCGCCGGCACCCGCGAACTGATCGAAAACTGCACCTTCTCCTACACCCGCCAGGTCGAAATGAAGGGCCTGGGCCACGCGATTCTCAGCGGTCGTCCATTGATCGGAGATGAGCCTTTCGCCGTGTCGCTGGCGGATGACCTGTGCCTGAACCTGCACGGCCCTAGCGTGCTGGCCCAGATGATCCAGCTCTACAAGAAATACCGCTGCTCGATCGTGGCCATTCAGGAAGTGCCCCGTGACCAGACGCACAAGTACGGTGTGATCGCAGGCGAATTGATCGCCGATAACGTCTACCGCGTCAGCAGCATGGTGGAAAAACCCAACCCGGAAGATGCCCCGTCCAACCTCGCGATCATTGGCCGCTACATCCTGACGCCCGACATCTTTGATCTGCTCGCCGATACCCAGCCCGGCAAAGGTGGGGAAATCCAGATCACCGACGCCCTGATGAAACAGGCGCAAAACGGTTGCGTGCTGGCCTACAAGTTCGACGGCCTGCGCTTCGATTGCGGCGGTGCCGAGGGTTATCTCGATGCGACCAACTTCTGCTACGAGCACCTGTACCTCAAGGGCCTCTGATCAGGCTCTCAACCGTCGCTCACTCTTCAATCAGGCAGGCCATTATGAACATTGCAAAAAACTCGGCAGACATTGAACAGGGCAACGTCGGGGTGATGGCCTGGTTGTCACTGAATCCGTCGTTGCCCTCTCCGGCCGAGACCTGGCTGGGCTCGCTGTTGATGGTGGAACGCATCGGGGTGTTTCCTTCGTCAGGGGAAATCCGCCGGCCCATTCGCGATCCTGACGCGCTCCTCGCCTACCTGAAAAACCTCTACGGCGAGCAGGCGCTGGATATCGACGAACGCGCCGGGCTGAAAGTGATTTTCAACGACTGGCGCTTCCGGGCGCGTGTTGTTGGCAGCGATCCTGCGATCGTGATCACAGTGGAAACCCGGTGTGATCCGCAGCTGATGCCACTCAAGACTGCCGAGCTGATGAGTCAGTTGGAGCACTTCGAGAAAGGCATGCGTTGAACACTCCGCCCCTTTAGGAGCGAGGCTTGCCCGCGAAGGCGGTGTGTCAGTCAAACAAGTTATCGACTGACATGACGCTTTCGCGGGCAAGCCTCGCTCCTACAGGTTCTGCGTCTCGCTCACTGGCAGGTAGTCTGCGGCGCGACGATCAGGCTGTAGAGATAATCCGCAATCACCCGCCCTCCCGCCCCCGGGATCGGGTGAATCCGGTCCGGGCCGATCATCGGCGCGGGTCCGCCCAAGGCATAGCGTTTGACGTCAGCGCCGAACGCGCACTGCATATTCGCGTAACCCAGGTGTTCCTTGCGCGCCCAGGGTTCCAGCACCTGTGCATAAGCCGACATCGGATACGCACTTGAGCGTGTGGTGTCCTGGCGCAGGATCAGGTTGATGCTCGCCGCCGGGTGAATCTCGCGCACCATCCGCACCAGTCCCTGAATGTTCGCCAGATACTGTTCGGGTTTCACGCCAAAACCCTGGTCATTACCGCCCAACATGATCAGGTAAATGTCCGCCGGAATCTTCGACACCACCGATTTCCACTGCGCCTGCCACGGGCCGTCGCTGTGATAGAAATCAGCGGAGGCCGCGCCGGAAGCTGCGAGTTTGGAGACCCTGACGCCGCCCTCGCGATTGCTCAGCCACAGACCGAACAAGGTCGGCGCGCCTTTGACCACTTCGAGTCGAAACGCCCACGCGGCCGTGTCAGACGCGCCAGGCAGCAGCACCTCCTGGACACCCGAACCGCCAAGCTGCAATGAATGCCACGTGTCTGAAGCCGTCCAACGATAGCGCACCTCACTGGTTTTCCCGTCACCGAGATACAGCAACTTCGCCTGGGCGATGGACGTGTCAACGCTGGTTGTCGGGCGCGCATCGATCTCCAGATAAGCGCCGGGCTGGCCGGTAATCGTGCGGCTGTCAGGACTGGCCTGGCCAAGACCGGACACGTCCCACCCACCGCCAAAATACTTTTCACTGCCACGGGTGTACTTGTAGTGCGTCCCGCCAAGCGCCGCGCCGTGGTTGAAACCGACATAACCCGGCCCGGCGAAACCCGCCTCGTGGGTGAGCCGCTGGACGAGTTTATTCAGGTAAAAATCCTGCCCCGCGCTATAGCTGTCGCCGATCACCGAAATGGCCAACACCTTCCCCGCCTTGCCTTCGCGCCATTGCGCAAACCGCTCGCGAGCGTCACCCACTTCGATCACCGAAGCCGGTGCGGGACGCACTTCATCAACTGCAAACATGCGTCACTTCCTTATCCGCCACCACGGCGACAGCTAATTGTTGGTTAAACACACTTTCGTAGCAGCTGCCGAGCCCCGCGAGGCTGCGTTCGGCGGCGAAGCCGTCGTAAAACCTGAGCGCGCGGTCTTCCTGAAACACCGCGTCGCCCGATCTCACGACGGCTTCGCCGCCGAACGCAGCCTCGCGGTGCTCGGCAGCTGCTACGGGGAGCATTACGGGTTAGCCATTGCGATGATCGGCGGTTTTTTGCGGGCGGCGCGCTCACCTAGGAACAGCACCGAGGTGAAGTTGAAGCGACTGAAAATGCTCGACAACAGCACCGGCCCCAGCAAGCCACAGGTCACGCCGCTGAGCACCAGAACGCTGTCATCACTAACTCCCAGGCGCCCCAGCACGGATCGCGAAGTGGCGGCAAACAGCACATGAAACAGGAAAATCCCATAGGAATAACCACCGAGCCAGATCAACCATCGCGCCTGCAAGTTACTCGACAGCAGCGCCACGCAAGACACACACCCTACCAGCAAACCCACCAGGCTACGGCGATCCACGATCAACACGCGATCCACCGTCGCCACATACAGCAGCACCAGCGAGATCAACACAAACACCAACGGCCCGATCACTCTGAACGTTTGCCTGATCTCGCTGACCTTCTCATGGCCAATCATCCCCAGCACAAAAAACGGCAGCAGATAGACCGCGCCATTGATGCCGAACGCGTCCACCGCAAACGGTGGCAGAAGAAACACCGCCGCCGCGAACGCCAGCAACAGGTACTGACGCGTCACCGTCTGCAACAAGCCGCGCCACTCCAGCAGCCCGACAAACATGAAGATGATGAACACCGCCTGCAAAAACCAGAAGTGGTTGATCGGCACATAGAACGACAACAGCGCATCGATCACGCCCACGTCTTTGTTCACTCCGGGCCCGACCGCTTGCAGCACCGAGAACGGCACACCCACGCAAAACAACGGCACGATCAGACGCCGGACCTTGCCGACCACGTAGGCCTGGAAGTCATTGCCACGAATTTTGTAGAGGGAATAGATGTAGCCCGAGATGAAGGTGAACAGCGGCATGCGCACGTACACCATGGAGTCGGCGATCACCCGGAACGGCGATCCGACGTCTATTTTCAAGCCGCCACCCAGCGGCCCGATGACGTGATACAGCACCAGCAGCAGGCAGGCCAGGCCGCGCAGGGTTTCGATTTCCAGCGACTTTTTCTTGCTCGACATAACGCACAACCTCAGCTCAGGATTCTTGCTTCAACCGGCACAGGTTTCTTCGCGCGCAGCTGCAAACCCAGGCCCATGAACAGCACCGGCACCACCATGGAAAAATGCCGGGCGAAGGAACCGAAGTCCGGTTCGAACAAACCCTGCACCAGCAAAAAAGACAGGGGAATGGCGATCAGCTCTCTGACCTTGGTGTCGATGCGCACGCCCTTGTAGTCGCTGGACGTGATCATTTTGAACATCAACAAAGACGTCATCATCATCAACACCACGAAGATGATCTGGCCCAGACCGGACAGCAAAATCAGCTCCACGGGAAACGACAGGCGAAAGAAAATGATCATCGAGTCCAGCGCCTGCGACACGAAGTCGCCGCCGCTAAGCCAGGACACGATCAACGACTTCGAGCCCTCCTCCCCCGCCGTGCGCAGCTCATTGTTGCTGGCGCGAATCGACGACACCGAATAACCGACCACCAGTTGAATCGCGGTGGCGATGGCGAGGTAGAACAGAAACAGCATCAGGAAAAACGTGAGCCGCGACACGTACTTCTTCATCACGCACACGCCGAACCAGGCCAGGGAAAACAGGATCCAGTAGGGCCGGATCAGCACGCCGTAAATCACTGCCGAGCAGAAAAATCCGCCGCGATACCGCCGGGAAAACGAGAACAGCAGAATCGAAATCATCGCCACCGAAACGATGATTTCCTTGGTCAGGTTTTCGAGGAAAAACGAGCGCACCACACCCCACAAACACAGGGTAAAAAAGATCGTCAGCGGCATGCGCCGGAACATCAGCACCGGCACCGCCGTCAGGAACAGGTTGCACGCCATCCCGTAGGCCCAGGCGTTGGTCAGGTTGATGCCGGTGGGTCGCAGCAGGTACGCCGAGCATTCGTAGGAGGAGCGATCCGGCGAGAACGGATTCCAGAAGTTGCAGTTATCGGCGCGGGCGTAGGACGACCACAACGTCATGGCATCGGGTCCCGGATCGCGGTGCATCAGCAGCGGCATTGCCACCGACAGAAACAGACCGCTGAACAGAATCAGGAACGAAATGGACGAGTCGAGTTTTCTGCCGCGAAACTCGATGGAAGGCAATTTCAGCGCCATTACGCGGTCACCTTCACGGGAACAAACCGCGTCAGCAAAGCAATGACGCCGAGCTGCACGCAGATCGAAAACACATTGCCCCAGGCCGCACCATAAATCGAATAGTGCTTGATCAGCAGGTAACTGACCGGCAGCGAAACCAGCAGACAAATCGCCGCGCTGGCGAGTGATACCCGACTGTTTTTCGACGCGATCAAACCACCCCAGACGATGTCGCCAACGGCACGCAGGGCGAAGGAAAAAATCAGCACCGCGAGCAGGTCGTTATCCGGACGCGGCACCGTCGTCGCCACGTAATCCAGCACGACGTTGAAGAACACAACAATCATCAACGCCACGGCGCCGGACAGCAGCAGCGCGCGCGTCACCCACTGATTGACGAACAACTGGCGGACGCTCAGCGGCTGCTGGTCGTTCTGATAGCGCTTGGCGAGCACCGGAATGCCCACCACCGCCACCACCGCGTAGGACAGCGCTTGCAAGGTGTTGGCCGCCGACCAAGCGTAGACGTACTTGCCGAGGCTGGCGTAGGGCTCAAGGTCGATAATCAGAAAGCGCTCGGCGTACTGACTCAACGCGATCAGTCCCGTGCCCAGGTAAAACGGCAACCCGGCTTTCCACACCGAAGCCGTGGTCAGCGCAGCAGTCACTCGTCCACGGTGAACGTTCACCACAATCAGGTAACCGGCCACCATCACCGACACATTGGCCGCCACCCACAACCACAGCACACTGGCGATGTCGGTGACCCAGCCGAGCATCATCCCGCCCAGGGCCAACAGCGCCCAGAGGCCGGTTTTGATGAAGAACAGCAGCGCGCCCAAAGTGGCTTTCTGCGCAGAAAACACGAAGGAATTGATTTCGAACGACAGGTGCTCAGTGAGCAGCAACAGCGCTACACATACGATCAGTGCGGCGCTCGCTTCGATTCCCTGGAACAGCGAATACACCGTGACCGTCGCCAGCGACAACACGATGCCCACGGCGAGGTACAACAGCAGGACCTTATCCACCACCCAGCGCGAACTGCGACCGACGCTGATCAGCCGATTGATCTCGGAACTGAAACCGACGCTGTAGAACTTCGACGCTATCAACGAGGCGGCCACCACCACGCCGTAAAAACCCAACGCGTCATAGCCCAGGTAATGGGTGATGGCCAACACCAGCAGAAACTTCGCGCCTAACGCTCCGCCCCGGAGCAGTAGCCGAAATATCATCGAACGATGCCCTTGATGATCCCGTCCATGACCAGGGTCTTGGCTTCGATTTCCCGGCAGGTGTCGGTCAGCTTCTGGCCAAACCGCGACAGGGCATTCGGTGCGTAAACCGTGTCGATAATGCGCTCGACATTGATGTCGCCGCCATTGATCACCCAGTCCTCCACGCCCATGTCCTGATAGGCGCCAAAGCCCTTGCGCTCATAGCTGATATGGAACGCCGGAACGCCCGCCAGCAGCGATTCGATGGCGCCGTGCAAGCGCACGGAAATCACCAGGTCCGGCTGGTGTTTGGCCAGGGTGGCCTTCAACGGCAGCAAGTCTTCGGTAATGCCCAACTCGCGATAGAACGCGCCATCATCGTTGCCGCGCACCGCGCTTTGCACCGCGCACACCACTTTGCTTTTGTTCTTCAAGCGCTGCAGCAGCAACTTAAGATTGGCCACGTAACCGGCCTTCTTTTCCTTGCTCCACGCCGGTGGTTTACGCAGCACTACGCAGACCACCGCCGGCGTTTGTGCGCAACGGGTGAACTTGGGTTGCTGCAGAATCTTGCTGGCCAGCGCCTGCACGGCCAGGTCCGGTGCGCGGTAGACATTTTCATAGGTGCCGAACAGCTCCGAGGAGCGGTTATCGCGTACAAACACCGCGTCGGCCTGGGCGTAATGCTCGACGATCTTGCCGCCGTCACCGTGGAACGGACCGATGCTTTGCGGCAGGTACACCGACGGCACTTTGCTCAGGATCGCGGTTTCCAGTTGCTTGGCGTGTCCCAGTTTCAACTTGATGTGTTCGAAGGCGCTTTTGGAACGCATGTAGCCGCCGCCGACCCCGACGATCAGGTCGCTCGACTTCAATACATCCGCAAGCCCTGCGTAGGAGTGATTCAGGAACAGTGCCTGCTTGACCCGCCCCAACCCCTTGGCCGCCATCACCGGCGCGTCATGGCGCTGGTACGGCAAATAATGGAAGGATTTCGGGTCCGAGGCCACGACGCTGATCGAGGTGTCGGCACCAAAGTTTCGCAGCACCAGGGCGATGGCCAGGTCCACGAGCAGGCCGTCACCGGAGTTGGAGGCGCTGTAGCCATGCAAAATCGTTACGTTCATAAGCTGATATCTACTTAATAAGTGGGAGCTGAATAGGCGTCGTAGGTCTGCTTGATCATCAACGTGGCACTGAACCGCTCACGGACCTTTTCGCGCCCCTGGACGCCGAGCGCCAGCAAGCCGGGCTTCTGGATGTTCACCAGTAGCTTGGTGAGTGCCTGATGATCGCCGGAGGGAAACACGTAGCCGGTCACGCCGTGGGTGACCAGTTCGGGCAAGGACGTGCAGTCACTGGCAATCACCGGCAGCCCCATGGCCATGCCTTCCAGCGGCACCATGGCAAAGCCTTCCCAGCGACTCGGCACGATCAGCGCATCCGCCGCCTGATACAGCGCATTCACTTCGGCCGGCGTCACCCACGGCACGTACTCGACCCCGTCCATTTCCGGGCAGTCGACGCTGTCCTCGTTGACCGCACTGCCGACCACCGTGAGTTTCAGATCGGTGCGCTTTACGCCGGCAAATGCCTTGAGCAACACATCGAAGCCCTTCTGATAGTCGAGCCGCCCGACAAACAACAGATGAATCGGTGCTTGACCGGTGGTCTTCGGCTCATCGTTTTTGTAAGGAATGCCGTTGTAGATCAACTTCATCCGCCGGCGCTCGATGCCAAACCGCGCGGCCTTATCCAGTTCGTATTGGCTGACGCAAATAATCACGTCCGTGACCTTCTGCAACAGCCGCTCGATCAGCGAATAGACCTTCTGCTTGGCCGGCGAACTCTCCATCAAAAATGAAAAGGCATGCGGGCAGTAGACAATTTTCGGTGACCGCCACGGCCGCAAAAGCACGCACACGCAACGCCCAATCACCCCGGAAAAAGTGCTGTGCAAATGCACCACATCGGGCTTTTCCTTGAAGATCAAACGGCCCAATTGCCAGGCGAATCGCAGCAACGAGCGCACATCACGCTTGGTCCGGTCGAAGGTGCGGATCTGTTTTTCTTCAATGCCGTGCAGCTCTTTTCGCTGATCGAACGGGATCAGATACACCAGCTCATAGTTCGCAGCCTGGCCCTCGGGAGGCGCCGATATCGTGCGAATAACGGTCGCCACGCCACCCTTAATCGTTTCGGCCACATGCAGTATTTTTTTCACAATCCACCCATTTCCATTCAGGTAACGCCAATGCCGAATCAAGCCTTGTCGGACGCATACTCGTAGTTGTAATTGCCGTAGCCGCCGTTCCCGTAATAGCTCGACGCACGCTTCTCGACGCCATTGAACACAGCGCCTTTCAACTGGATGCCGTTCTGGGCAAATCGACGGATCGTCAGTTCGATTTCTTTGGCGGGGTTCACGCCGAAACGGGTGACGATCAGGCTGATCGCGGCTTCACGCCCGACGATCGCGGCGTCAGTCACCGCCAGCAGCGGTGGCGTATCGATGATCACCACGTCATACCGCTCGCTGAGTTGTGCCAGCAGCTCGCGAAAGTTCGCGTGCATCAACAGCTCTGAAGGGTTAGGCGGGACCTGTCCGCGGCTGATGAAGTGCAGGTTCTCGACCTCGGTTTCATGAATGCCCTGCTCCAGGCTGCAGCGCTTGACCAGCAGGTCCGACAAGCCATTGGTGATCGGTGTGTTGAGCGTCTTGTGCAGATGCCCTTTGCGCATGTCGGCATCGATCAGCACAACTTTTTGCCCGCTTTGCGCCATGACGGCGGCGAGGTTGGACGAGACGAAAGTCTTGCCGACCTGCGGGCTCGGGCCGGAAATCATGATGCGGTTGTTAGTCGAATCCAGCCCGGCGAAGTGCAGGCAAGTGCGCAAACTGCGGATCGACTCGATCGACAGGTCGGTCGGATTGCGCAGGGCCAACAGGAACGCCTGGCGTCGCGATTCATCACTCAGGCGCAGTTTTTTACTGTCCTCTTCCTGTTGCAACGCGCTGTAGGGAATCGACGCATACACCGGCAACCCGAGCTGCTCGATGGCTTCCGGCCCTTCCAGACCGCGACTCAGGGATTTGCGCACCAGCACCAGGGCCACACCGACAAACGCGCCGAGGAAGGTCGCGATCAGCACGATCAGCGCCTTGCGCGGTTTGACCGGAGTGGTCTTGTCGACATCCGCCGCATCGATCAGCCGCGCATTGCCCACCGCCCCGGCCCGGACGATGTCCAGCTCCTGGGATTTGTTCAGCAACTGGGTGTAGATCTGCGAGGCGACTTCGACGTCGCGGGTCAGGTTCAGCAACTCTTGTTGCGTGGCAGGCAGGTCCTGAACCTTGCTCTCCAGGCTCTTCTGCTGACGGGTCAATTCTCCGATCTGCGCCATCAACGCGCGATAGACCGGATGCTGTTTGGTGAACTTGCGATCAAGCTCCGCCTGTTGCAGCTTCAACTCGGAAATGCGCGTGTCGAGGGTGACGATCTGTTCCAGCACCGATTGGGTTTCGAGGGAAATGTTGACCGTCTTGCCACGGGTTTGATAACCGTTGAGGGCATCGCTGGCCTTGATCAGGTCGTTCTTGACCTGCGGCAGTTGAGCTTGCAGAAAGTCCAGGCTTTGCGCCGCTTCGGCCGAGGTGCGCTCGACGTTTTGCTGCACATATAACGAGGCGACTTTATTGAGGATCGTCACCGCTTGGGCGTAGTCAGGGCTGGCCAGGGCCAGGCGAATAATGCCCGACTCCTTGCCTTGCTCGGACACGTCCAGGTCATCCTGATAATCGAGGATGGTGACGATTCTTGGGCTGCGCACCACTTGGAAACGCGTGCCAGGATTGGCGGCCAGATCGGCGATCCGTCCCTCGATGCCGTTTTGCGCGAAGGCTTCGCCGACAACGCCGTCCACCAACAGATTGTCGTTGTCATCGAACAGCTGGAACCGCTGCTGCTCGCCGACCACCAGCGTCAGTTTCTTGCCCAACAGTTCTTCCGGCAGGTTGAGCTGTGCGATGTCCAGGCGTTCACCGCCCCAAGCGTAGCTGCTCAGGCCGAAACGCGGTGGCGCAACAGCGTCACCCTTGTAGCGCCGGGCCAGAAAACCGCCAATGACCGGGAAGGTGTTGGGCGTGACGTCGATATCCAGGTGCAGGTCGTCGACGGTTTTGCCGATCACCGCGCGGGACTTGATGATGCCGATCTCGGTCACCGACGGCGATTGCCCATTGAGCATGCTGTTGAGGTCGGAAAAACCGAGCATGTCGTTCTTTTTCGGTTCAACCTGGACCACGGCGTTCGCCAGGTACACCGGCGTCGCCAAAATCGCATAGGCCACGCCGGTCAGCATAAATGCTCCGGTGAGCGCGCCGATTAACCATTTCTGGTCAATTAAACTGCCGAATATACCGAGAAGATCAATATCATCTCGTTCGTTGTCCCGGGTGCCGACTACTGACGGTAACTGCATAAGTGAGTTCTTACCATTTACTGATCTGAAAATTATTCATCAATGCCCAAGGCGCTGCGCCCATGAGCAAACAGCATCTTCAATCAATGCATGGGCATGAATAAAAGCTGCTCTTCCTTGACGATACGGGTCCTGTATTTCTCGCTCACTCTGCCACTTGCCGAGAAGAAACACTTTGCCCCTGGCGTGCGATGCAATCTTCAGCACTTGGCTTACATGCTGTTTTTCCATGACCAGAATCAGGTCTGACTCATTGACGATGTCCGGGGTGATTTGCCGCGCCTTGAAGCCTTCGGCGCAATGCCCGTGGGCTTCCAGCACCTGGCGCGCCGCGGGTTCCATGGCTTCGCCAACGCGAGCGCTCAGGCCCGCCGAGGTGACGGCGATGGTTGAAGACGCCAGCGCATTACGCAGCAGCAGTTCTGCAGTGGGGCTTCGGCAAATATTGCCCACGCAGACGACAAGGATCTTTCTGAACAAGGCAACGCTTCCCGTGTAATGTCGAATCAACCAATGCGTAGTGGGGATTCAAATGAACCCACGGGTTCATCCCGCACTCAGAAACGGATCAACCTTGTAAATACAAGCGTATTAAGTACCACGGCAGCCAAACGCCGCCCAACCAGAATAGCCGGACCAAAAATAACGAACGTTTTCTAACAATGCTTATCCGACAAAACATAACAGTCGTGCACTTAGCAGCCTTATCGCCATCGAACTAATAGCGTCGAAAAACCAATAAACAATGTTATTTCCAGCCCGACGTGAGGAAACCGCCATGAGCTCAGCACCTTTCAAATGCCTTGCCGCTTCGACGCTGCTGATACTCAGTAGTCAGGTTCACGCCAGCACACTGTTTCCGGCCCTGAACGCCGACAAGACTTTCGGCGTCCAGGTGAAGATCCAGACATTCACTCCCGCCGACGCCGCGCAGATCAAAACAGCGGGCTTCGGCTTTGTGCGTTTTGGCGTGTGGACGGACAGCCTCGGTGGCGCGGCGTATCAAAAGCAGATCAGCGATGCGTTCGCCGTCGCCAAAGCCGCCGGATTACCGGTGCTGATGACCATTCGCTCAACCGAGGCGCTGACGACCGCGCCCGGCAATGCCAGTGAACTGGCGGCGGCCGGAACGCAGTTCGCCCAGTCGGTAGTCGCCCTGGAACAGTCCTACCGCACGCAATTGGTGGCGATTGAAATCTGGAATGAGCCGGACCTGGAAAAGTATTGGCCGACCGGCAACTTCGAGACGACGTTCGTGCCGTTCATGAGCGCGATGTGCCAATCCCTCGGATCAAAAGCCCGCACTACGCCGCTGATCGGCTTCGGTTTCTCGAAAGCGCCGAGTGCGGGCTCCGCGTCGACGGTGGCGTTGAACCGGATTGTCAGTGAACACCCCAAATGCCTGAGCGCGATTTCCTATCACCCCTATGGCCTGACCGGTACGCAGATCAGCACCGCCCAGGCATTTATTCAGCAGAATTTCCATTTGCCCGGGGTTATCAGCGAGTGGGGGGTGTCGGCGCTCAGTTCCAATGGCGGGGTCGACGGGCAAGCCAGCAAAGTCAGCACTTTCATTTCCGATGTCGAAAAACTGAAAATCCCGCTGACGTCGGTTTATGAATGGAAGAACAGTGAATCGGGCGGCAACGACCGAGAAAGGAATTTTGGCCTGCAGACGTCAGATGGTCAGCCGAAGCCGGCACAGTTGGCGGTCCAGACCCTGCTTAATGCGCAGTAGGCCACGTTAACGGTCAGTTGCTTTGAACCTGTGCCCCGATTTGGCATCGTATTTACCGATACCACGCCCCGCCATTCAAACACCTGTTTTCAGGTTGTTGCCATTGGGGCCATCGATACGCACACCCGCCCTTGAGTGGCTGTCAGCGCTCGGGTAATGTCATCAGACCCATAGGACAGAGCACGCCCATGACTTCCAAGCTGGAACAACTCAAACAAATCACCACCGTCGTTGCCGATACCGGCGACTTCGAAGCAATCGCTCGCGTTAAACCCGTGGACGCTACCACCAACCCTTCCCTGCTGCTCAAAGCGGCGGCCATTTCCGGTTACGCCGAGTTGCTGAACGCCTGCGTTCACGACTGCAAGGGCGACGTCGGCCTGGCCAGCGACCGTTTTGGCGTCGCGGTAGGGCAAGAAATCCTCAAAGTGGTCCCTGGCCGTATTTCCACCGAAGTGGATGCACGTCTTTCGTTCGACACTGACGCCGTATTGAAGCGCGCGCACCGTCTGATCGAGCTGTACGACAAGGCCGGCATCGGCCGTGACCGCGTACTGATCAAGATCGCTTCCACCTGGGAAGGCATCCGTGCCGCCGAGATCCTGGAAAAGGAAGGCATCCAGACCAACCTGACCCTGCTGTTCTCCTTCGCTCAGGCCGCCGCTTGCGCTGACGCTGGCGTGTTCCTGATTTCGCCGTTCGTGGGCCGTATCTACGACTGGTACAAGAAGGCCAACGGCAACGACTACACCGGCGCGGATGATCCGGGCGTGCAGTCGGTTACCCGCATCTACAACTACTACAAAGCCAATGACTACAAAACCGTGGTCATGGGCGCAAGCTTCCGCAATCTGAATCAGATCGAGCAACTGGCGGGTTGTGATCGCCTGACCATCAGCCCGGATCTGCTGGAGAAACTGGCGGCGGACAACGGCAAGCTGGAGCGCAAACTGGCGCCAGGGCATGCCGGTGAAGCACGTCTGAGCCTGAATGAAGCGCAGTTCCGTTGGTTGTCCAACGAAGATGCGATGGCCACCGAGAAACTGGCCGAAGGTATTCGTCAGTTTGCCCGTGACCAGGAAAAGCTTGAGGCGTTGCTGCAAGCCAAGCTGTGATCTAGTTCAGCGCAATGCAAAAAGGGCGAACCCTCACGGGTTCGCCCTTTTTTGTATGTTGAATTCGCCGCTTGACCAATGTGGGAGCGGGCTTGCTCGCGAAAGCGGTGGGTCAGTCAACATCTATGCTGGCTGATACACCGCTTTCGCGAGCAAGCCCGCTCCCACAAGAGAACTGCTCGGGATCAATGCCGCTCCAGCGCATTCACCAGATCATGGAACGCTTCACGATTGGAGTCGTTCAGGCCCATGAGGATCTTGTGTGCTTCGAGCACTTTGATCCGCACCACTTCTTCGGACTGATCCTGGTCTGGCAGGTCGGTCAGGCACTCAGGGCATGGGATCGGGCGGTCAACGATGTTGAACACCTGCTCGAAGCCCATGGACTGCAGCAGACGGGTGATGTCTTCGTGGGTGGTGACGACGGTCGGCAGCAAGCCGACCTTCTGCCGCGACAGGATCGACAGTTTGGCCAGCAGGCCCAACGTGGTGCTGTCGATGCTGCGGGTTTCGGTCAGGTCGATCACGATCGCGTTGAAGTTCAACGCCGTGAAGATCCGCTCAATAGTCGCATCCAACGCCGAACACAGGGTCAGGCGAACTTCACCGACGAACTTCAGGACGAAGGTGCCGTCCTGCTCGGCGAACTGGATTCTACCGGTACTCATTAAAGATTCCTGCTCAACACCAACAGGGCGATATCATCCGGCATCTCCCCTAGCGTGGCCAATCCAAAAACCTGCCGCAGCCCATCCAGGGTGCCGCCCGCAGCCTTGACCCGTTGGGGCAACGCCGCTTCTTTCTCTTTGAGTGTGGGTTCTGGCAAAAGGTCCAGAATGCCATCAGACATCAGCGTCAGGCTGAACGTCGGAGGCAATTCCATCACGTGGTCTTCGTAGGTGGCTTCATTGAAGAGGCCTACCGGCAGACCACGCCCGTCCAGATAACGAACACTGTCTGGCGTGTACAACACAGGCAACGGCAGATGACCGCCGATGCTATAGGTCAACAAACCTGTCTCCTCGTCGATGACACCACCGACCATTGTGACGTGTTTACCCAGCTTACAACTGATCAGGCCTCGGTTGATATGACCAAGTACCTCTGAAGGCTTGAATTCTGGCAACGTGCCATTGCGCTTGGATTCGAACAGCAGGCGCGTGGTCATGAATTTCAGCAGCACGGTGACGAAGGCTGAAGAAGCGCCATGACCGGAAACATCCGCCAGGTAGAAGGCTACACGACGCTCGTCGACCCGAAAGTAGTCAACGAAATCACCCGACAGGTACAGCGACGGGATGATCTGGTGGGCAAACTGGAACTCGTCGATGGTCCAGGGACTGACCGGCAGCATGTTCATCTGCACCTGGCGACCGGCGTTCTGGTCTTCCTGGAGCAGGTTCAGGCTGGCTTCGAGTTCGCGGTTGGCCTTTTCAAGCTTGTCGCGATAACGCTGGTTTTCCAGCAGCAGGCGCGCACGATCCAAGGCCCGGCGCACGGAGTGCTCGAGCACGGCCAGATCTTCGAGAGGCTTGATCAGGTAGTCCGCCGCGCCCAGGCGCAGGGCCTCGACCGCATCGTTCATCACGCCGGCACCCGACACCACGATAACCGGGGTTTGCGGCGACAGCTCGGTGACCTGGCGAATGAGTTCGAGCCCGCCCATCTGCGGCATGCGCAGATCGCAGATGACCAAGTCGGGCTTGTCTTGCTCGAATACCTGAAGACCCTGCTGGCCATTGCTGGCTTGCAGGACACTGAAACCACTGTCTTCCAAATAGGCGGCGAGGCTCGCGCGCACTACTTCGTCATCATCGATTATCAGCAGCGTGGCACTGGTTTTTGGCATGTGGGCAAACGGCGCCAGAATTAGGTTGGCGTAGCAGGCAGGGGTTTAATCCCGGCTCACACTACTGGATTCGCTTTCTAGCCTCTCTGTTGCACTGTTTTCGAGCGTTTGCCCGACACACAGGTCCACCAGAGGTGCCCTTCTAAGGCGCAGACGGTACTCCCATCCGCGGGGCGTTTCAAGCTCACGCCGATGGTCGCTTGACGTCTTTACTTCTCAAATCACCGGGAGTTATAAGAACAGGTAAAACCGGAACCTAATGGAAGGATCGAACCCATGAGTCAAACCGATCGGGACTACAGCGAAAAGCGCGATTTCATTCGCATGCGGGTCGATGCCGATGTCTCGCTGATTCATGAGGGCGATGAGGTGCCAGCCGTCTGCATCGACCTTTCCAGCAGTGGCATGCAGGTGGAGGCACCGCGCCTGTTCAAGGTCGGAGACCGTCTGAGCGTGCGGATCGATTCCGATCACGCGGCCCTCAAGGGGCTTGAGGCCGACACCGAAGTGGTGTGGGTAAAGGAACAGGACGGCAGCAGCCAGAAACTCGGGCTTACAATCTTGAAGATGAAATAATCAGGATCCGAAAATAAAGAAGGCGGCCAATGGCCGCCTTCTTCGTTTTACCGGGCTGAATCAGAAATCGTCTTCGACTTGGCCGTCTTTGACTTTGAATTCGCGGTTCTGCAGGTAAGCGTTGCGGATGAAGATGTACTTGTCGCCATTGATCAGCTTCTCGGCCGACAGCAGGCTGGCGCGGGTATCGACGATGTTCAGGCCGAATACCGAGTTACGCACTGGCACGTCATTGATGTAACGGTACGGGCCGGTGTAGCTGTCGACGAGCTTGGACGGCGCGTCACGCAACGTGCTTGGGCCGAGCAATGGCAGCATCACGTACGGACCACTGCCGACGCCCCAGTAGCCGAGGGTCTGACCGAAATCTTCATCGCTGCGTTGCAGGCCCATCTTGGTGCCCACATCGAAGAAGCCCAACACACCGAAGGTGGTGTTGAAAATCAGTCGTGCGGTGTCAACGCCTGCGGCGGCCGGTTTGGCCTGCAGGATATTGTTCGCAAGGTTGGTCACATCACCGACGTTGCGGAACATGTTGTGGATGCCGTCTTCCACGAACTGCGGCGTCACGAACTCATAGCCCTGGGCAATGGGCTTCAGCGCGTAGGTATCGACGAAATCGTTGAACTGGTAAATCGGGCGGTTGACGCTTTCCCAAGGATCATCTTCCGAAGCCGCCTGGGCGGCAAACGGAACCAGCAACACGCTGGCACACACACATAGCTGAGCGAGTTGATTGCTCCAGCGCATAGAAAACTCCTTGGATTGTACAAGCGCGGGCGCGCGGCCCAAGCGTAAAGGCGGCTAGTATAAGACGGAAACTCAGGTTTAGGCAGCACTGTGCGAACCTGCCTTCGCAAGTTGCAAAACGGCTGTGAGCGATTCACATCAATGTCACTCAACTGTCACCGTCCTCCCATAGCCTTGTCGCTATTTCAGGGACGTTGATATGCCGCATGCCGAAGCCTTGCCCGATGCCGCACCCAGCCTGACCGCCGTGCTGTTCGGCCTCAGTGGTTGCCTGGTGGATTTCGGTGCCCGCACGCGCCAGCCCGGCGCGCCCTCTGCCGAACATGCCGAAGTCACCCCCGGTGCCCTGGATAGCTTGCGCAGTTTGCAGCGCTTGCAGATTCCTTGCGCATGGCTCGATGAGCTTCCCGCTGCCCTCAGCCACACGCTTGCCGCGAGTCTGCCGGCGTGGATCAAGCCATCGCAACATCCCGCAACAATCAATCCATGGCCGGCGCCGAATGCCTGTTGGCAAGCCTTGATGGCGTTGAATGTCGAGCGTCTCGACGGTTGCGTTCTGGTCAGCGGCGAGCCGCGATTGCTGCAAGCCGGGCTCAATGCTGGGCTGTGGACCATCGGCCTGGCGTCTTGCGGCTCACTCTGCGGTTTGGCGCCGAATGAGTGGCAAGCCTTGAGTCAAAACGAGCGTGAACACCTGCGTGGCAAGGCAACGGTGCAGCTGTTTGGCCTGGGCGTGCATTCGGTGATCGATCATCTTGGCGAGCTCGATACCTGCCTGGCAGACATCAGCCTGCGCCGGCTCAAGGGCGAAAAGCCCTGACAGAGATCATGCAGGCTGCCCGTGAGTGGATTAATCTAAAGGTCAGCCATAGACCTTTGGCGTGCTGCTGCGGTCTATGCCAGTGCCTATCGATAAAAGGAAGAACGCCATGCCTGCCCGCGAACTGCAAGACCAGCTCAATACCCTGCGCGAGCAATTGGAACAGAATCCGCCGCTCTCCGAAGCCGAGCGTGAAGACCTGCACGCGCTGATGCAACAGATCGAACTCGAGCTTGAGCTGGAAACCAAAACCAAGGACTCCAACCTCGCCGACGGCGTGAACCTGGCCGTCGAACGCTTTGAACTCGAACACCCCGCCATTGCCGGCACCTTGCGCAACATCGTGCAAACGTTGGGCAATATCGGGATCTGAACCTGCCAGATGCAAAAAAGCCCTGCTAGCGATAGCAGGGCTTTTTCATATCCGGAACATCAATCAAAAGATCGCAGCCTTCGGCAGCTCCTACAGGGGAATGCATTCCAATGTAGGAGCTGCCGAAGGCTGCGATCTTTTGATCTTATTGGCGGGCCAAACGGTGGTTCGGCAGTTGGACCGTTTCAGTACTGCGATACGGGTTGATATCCAGCCCACCCCGTCGCACATACCGCGCATACACGGTCAATTTCTCCGGCTTCAACAAACGTTGCAGGTCGAGAAAGATCCGCTCCACGCACTGCTCATGGAAGTCCGAGTGCTGGCGGAAGCTGACGATGTATTCCAGCAGACTCGCGTGATCCAGCGCCGCGCCACGGTATTCCACCGCCACGCTGCCCCAGTCCGGCTGACTGGTGACCGGGCAATTGGATTTGAGCAAATGGCTGTGCACAGCCTCTTCGACAATCCGCGAATCATCGCAACGCAACAGCTCCGGACGCGGGTGCTCGTAGTTGCTGACGCTGATGTCCAGCTCATCGATACACACGCCAGGCAAGGCCACGACGCCTTCCGCTTCAACGTCCTTCAGGCTGCGAATCCGCACGCCAACCGGTTTGCCGGCCGCCGCCGACAGGTCTTTCACCAGCGTGGCTTCAAGGCTCGCGGTGTCGGCAAACGGCGTCTGGTTCAGGGAATTGAGGTACAGCTTGAACGACTTGGATTCGATGATGTTCGGCGAATCCGCCGGGATGCTGAATTCACCGATCGCCACCACAGGCTTGCCCGATGGCAGCAGCCACGACAGCTCGAAGCAGTTCCAGAAGTCCACGCCTTTATACGGCAGTGTGTCCGCCGTCAGGCCCAGCTCGGCCCATTTCGCGGTGCGCGGGATCGGGAACAGCAAGGACGGCGTGTAGGTGGCGATGTATTCGCTGGATTTGCCCAGCGGCGAATGTTCGGCTGCGGGATGCATGGCGGAAACCTGACTGAAGAATCAGCGGATTCTATCAGCCTTTGCGCCCGCCTTTGAGTGCTTACTGACTGACAGTCAGTTTGCCGACCATCCCCGCCTGATAGTGACCCGGAATATTGCAGGCAAATTCCAACTGCGTGGCTTTGGAGAACGTCCAGGTCAATTCGGCGGTTTTGCCCGGTGGCACCAGCACGCTATTGGGGTCGTCGTGTTTCATTCCATGGTCCATCCCGGCCATCGAACCGTGGTCCATTTCCTTCATTGCTGTAGGCGTCAGCATGCCGCTCTGCTGCATCGTCAACATTTCCTGCTGGTGCGCGGCGTGCATCGCCGCGTCACCGAGGTTGAATTCGTGCAGCAACTGGCCTTTATTCACCAACACAAAACGAATCGTCTCACCGGCCTTGATATCAATGGCCTTCGGATCGAACGACATATCGCCCATCACTACTTCCACGCTGCGGCTGGCCTTGGCCGCCGGGGCCGGCTGACCGAAGTCGTAAGTCTGCGCAGGCGACGCCCACACCGGCGAACTCAACGCCAGCAAACACGCGGCCAGCACCAGACGATTGCGCAAAAACATAGTCGTACTCCAACAAGATAAGGTTCAGCCTGTGGAAAACTCTAAACTGACACGCCTGCCCGCAACCTGACAGGCAGATTACAACTTTGTCAGGTTGGCCCGCATCGGCAGCCCCCACGGTATAAAGCGTCCGTTCTATTTGCCCAGAGCTATTTATTAAACAGAGCTACCCATGAAACTGCTGATCGTCGAAGACCAAGCGAAAACCGGCCACTACTTGCGCCAGGGCCTGACCGAGGCCGGGTTCAATACCGAACTGGTGGCCGACGGCAGCACCGGCCAGCAATTGGCGCTGACCGGCGATTACGCCTTGCTGATCCTCGACGTGATGCTGCCCGGCCGCGATGGTTGGCAGATTCTGCAAGCGGTGCGCGGCGCCGGCCTCGACACGCCGGTGCTGTTTTTGACCGCCCGCGATGCCGTGGAGGACCGGGTTCACGGCCTGGAACTGGGCGCCGACGATTATCTGGTCAAGCCTTTCGCGTTTTCCGAATTGCTGGCCCGGGTGCGCAGCCTGTTGCGCCGTGGCAGCGCCACGCCGCAGGAAACCACCCTGCAGCTGGCCGACTTGCGCCTGGACCTGATCCGCCGCCGGGTCGAACGCAACGGCCAACGGATCGATCTGACCGCCAAGGAATTCTCCCTGTTGGAAATGCTCCTGCGCCGCCAAGGTGAGGTGTTGCCCAAATCGCTGATCGCGTCCCAGGTGTGGGACATGAATTTCGACAGCGACACCAATGTCATCGAGGTGGCAATCCGGCGCCTGCGCCTGAAGATCGACGACGACTTCCCCAACAAACTGATCCACACCGTGCGCGGCATGGGCTACGTGCTCGAAGAGCGTGACGCCTGATGCGCCGACTGTCCTTGAGCAATCGCCTGGCCCTGCTTTTTGCAGCCTGCACTGCGGTGGTGTCATTGTTTGCCGGGGTGCTGTTCAGCCGCGCCAGCGAAGCGCATTTCGTTGAACTCGATCAGCAGTTGCTGGACGGCAAGTTGATCGGCTTGCGCCGGGCGCTGCATGACCTTCAATCCAGTGAAAGTGAAGTCAAACTGCAAGATGAGTTGAGTCGGCAGGCCGATTTGTCGCTGCGCATTACCGGCAGCGATGGTCAACGCTGGTATGACAGCTCGATTCGCCTGCCCAAGGACCTTCCGCAAACGCCGGGCTTATCGACCCTCAGCAGCGAGGGCACCGACTATCGCGTCCTCAATGCCCCGCTGTTTCCCGACAAACCCGACTCCCCGCAACTGACGCTGTTGCTGGACATCACCCATCACCAACACTTCCTGCAACGCATGCAGAACCTGATCTGGCTGACCGTCGGCCTGTCAGCCCTGGCCACTGCCCTGCTCGGCGCCTGGGCGGCACGCAGCGGTTTGCGCCCTTTGCGGCGCATGAGCGCGGTGGCCAGTGGGGTTTCCGCACATTCGCTCAACGCACGCTTGCCGGAAGCGAACATGCCGCCAGAACTTGCGGAAATGGCCCACAACTTCAACGCCATGCTCGGACGCCTCGACGACTCTTTTCAACGGCTCTCGGCCTTCTCCGCCGACATCGCGCATGAACTGCGCACGCCGCTGTCGAACCTGCTGACCCACACCCAAGTCACCCTCACCCGCCCACGACCGATCGAAGATTATCGCGAGGCACTGCACAGCAACCTCGAAGAACTGCAATGGATGGCGCAACTGGTCAACGACATGTTGTACCTGGCCAAGGCTGACCACGGGTTGCTGATGCCCAAGCGCGAACCGCTGGAACTGGCGGAGGAAGTGGATGTGTTGCTGGAGTTCTTCGCGCCGCTGGCCGAGGACGCGCAGGTGAAACTGAGCCGTGATGGCAGCGCGCAGATAGAGGGCGACCGCAGCATGTTGCGCCGGGCGCTTTCCAATCTGCTGGATAACGCGTTGCGGTTTACACCGGCCGAGGGTGAGGTTCGGGTGCGGATTGTCGATCAGGCCAAAGGTATGAGCCTGACGGTCGAGAACAGTGGGGACGGGATTGCTGAGGCGTTGCTACCGCGATTGTTCGACCGGTTCTATCGGGCTGATCCAGCGCGTCAGGAAGGCAGTAGCGAGCACGCGGGGTTGGGGTTGGCGATTACCCAGTCGATCATTCGTGCCCATGGTGGGCAGATTCGTTGCGAATCGGAGAATGGGTGGACGCGGTTTGTGATTGAGTTGCCCAAGAAGGATTGAGGCCAGCAGGACCGGCCCCTTCGCGGGCAAGCCTCGCTCCTACACAGGGCGATGTAAAACCTGTAGGAGCGAGGCTTGCCCGCGAAGACAATTTCAGCCCTTACGAATACCGCAACGCATGCGCCGGCTCGATCTTCGCCGCACGCCAAGCCGGATAAACCGTCGCCAAAAAGCTCAGGATGAAACCCGCCGAGCAGATCAACAACACATCCCCGCCCTGCAATTCCGACGGCAAGTTGCTGACGAAGTACACGTCCGAACTGAAGATGTGTTGCCCGGTCACCCGCTCCAGCCAACCCACCAGTTCACTGACGTTCAACGCCGCGATCACGCCCAGCACGCCGCCGATCAAGGTGCCGACAATCCCGATCACCGTGCCCTGCACCATGAAGATCGCCATGATCTGGCGTGGCGTGGCGCCAATGGTGCGCAGGATTGCGATGTCTGCGCCCTTGTCATTCACCACCATGATCAAGGTAGCGATGATGTTGAACGCCGCCACCGCGACGATCATCAGCAACAGCAGGCCGATCATGGTTTTTTCCATTTTCATCGCGCTGAACAGGCTGCCCTGGGTGTGGGTCCAGTCGTCAGCCTTGTAAGCGGTGCCGAGGCCATTGGCGATGTCGTTCGACACCTTGGGCGCTGCGTACAAATCCTTCACCGCCAGGCGCACGCTCTGCACCTGGTTCGGCTGCCAATGCTGCATCTGCGCGGCGTCGGCCATGTGGATCAACGCCATCGAACCGTCCAGTTCGGCGCCAACCTTGAATACCCCGACCACGTTCAGTCGCTGCATGCGCGGGGTGATGCCACCCGGCGCGCTGCTGACTTCCGGCACGATCAGGGTGATCTTGTCGCCGACGTTCAAGCGGAAGCGCCGTGCGGTGATTTCACCGACTACCACGCCGAACTCGCCGGGCTTCAGGTCATCGAGACGACCTTGCACGATGTGCTGGGCGACGATGGAGACCTTGCCTTCCTGCGCCGGGTCGATGCCGCTGACCTGGATCGGCTGCATCGAGCCTTTATAAGAAAGCATGCCTTCCATTTCGGTGAACGGCACGGCGGCGGTCACTTCAGGATTTTTCATCGCGGCGGCGGCCACCGGCTGCCAATCGTCGATCGGGTTTACGCCGACGATGGTCGCGTGGGGCACCATGCCGAGGATGCGCGAGCTCATTTCGCGCTGGAACCCGTTCATCACCGAGAGCACCACGATCATCGCCAACACGCCCAGGGCGAGGCCGATCATCGAGGTCATCGAGATGAAAGATACGAAGCGATTGCGGCGCTTTGCGCGGGTGTAGCGCGCGCCGATAAAGATCGATAACGGTCTGAACATTCGCTGGGGCACCGTATAAAAATAAAAGACCCGACGGACTTTTCAGTCACGCCGGGTTTGGGCCGATCAGATGGGCGTCAGGCAACCTTCCTGCAAATGCAGGACGCGGTCCATCTGGCGGGCCAGGTTCATGTCGTGAGTCACCACCAGGAACGCGGTGCGCATCGAGGTGCTGAGTTCCAGCATCAAATCCTGAATGCCTTGCGCGGTGTGGGAGTCGAGGTTGCCGGTCGGCTCGTCGAGCATCACCAAGCCAGGGTTGTTCACCAGGGCGCGGGCGATGGCCACACGCTGACGCTCGCCGCCGGACAACTCTGAAGGTTTGTGCTGCAGGCGATGCCCCAGCCCTACCCGCTCCAGCAATGCGGTGGCACGCTGACGCGCTTCCGGGATCGCGGTCTTGCCGATCAGCAGCGGCATGCAGACGTTTTCCAGCGCGGTGAATTCCGGCAGCAAGTGGTGGAACTGGTACACGAACCCGAGGGAACGGTTACGCAGCAAGCCACGATTTTTCTCGCTCAGGGCCGAGAGCTCTTCGCCGTCGAGCCAAACGCTGCCCTTGGTCGGCGTATCGAGGCCGCCCAGCAGGTTGAGCAACGTACTTTTGCCCGAACCCGAGGTGCCGACAATCGCCACACGCTCCCCCGGATGCAGCTCCAGTTGCAGACCGGCCAACACTTCTACCGACTCCGGGCCTTCCTCGTAGGATTTGCCCAGGTTGCGGCAGCTCAAGATTGCTTTTTCACTCATGCCCGACTCACTCATAACGTAGCGCCTCCGCAGGCTGGGTGCGCGCGGCACGCCAGGCTGGATACAGGGTGGCGAGGAAACTCAGTACCAACGCGGCGGCGCAGACCATCAACACGTCCTGGCTCTGCACTTGCGACGGCAGGTAATCGATGAAATACACGTCGGCGTTCAGGAATTTATGCCCGATCAGCCCTTCGAGGGCCGAGATCGCGGCGCTGACGTTCAGCGCGGCGAAGATCCCGACCACGGCGCCGATCAGCGTACCGACCACACCAATGACCGTGCCCTGGACCATGAAGATCGCCATGATCGAACCCGGCGTCGCGCCAAGGGTGCGCAGAATCGCGATGTCGCCCTTCTTGTCGTTCACCACCATCACCAGCGTGGAGATGATGTTGAACGCCGCCACGGCGACGATCAGCAGCAATAGCAGACCGATCATGGCTTTTTCCATGCGGATCGCCTGATACAGGTTGCCGTGGGTACGGGTCCAGTCGCGGGCGTAGTAATGGTCTTCGCCGAGTTGCTGGGCGAGGGTCCATGCCACGCGCGGGGCCTGGAACAGGTCGTCGAACTTCAGGCGGATGCCCTGGACCTGATCCGGTTTCCATCGATGCAGCCTGGCCAGATCCTGCAGGTTGGTCACGCCCAGGTAGCCGTCCAGCTCACCGGCGCCGACATGGAAGATGCCGACCACGGTAAAGCGTTTCATGCGCGGGAACATCCCGGCCGGGGTCACGGTGACTTCCGGTGCGACGAACGTCAGCTTGTCGCCAATCGACGCGCCGAGCTTGGCCGCGGCCTTGTCACCGATGACGATGCCGAAGCTGCCGGGGGTCAGGTCGTCGAGTTTGCCCTGCTGCATGAAGTTATCAATGATCGAGACCTGGCGCTCCAGCGTCGGGTCGATGGCATTGAGCAACACCTTGGAGACCTTGCCGTTGTTGGTCAGCAGCCCCTGCATCTGGGTGAACGGCGCAACGGCCGTCACCTGCGGGTTCTGCTTGACCTTGGCGGCCAGGCTTTGCCAGTCGCTGATGGGTTCACCGGACTCGATGGTCGCGTGGGGCACCATGCCCAGCACGCGGGTGCGCATCTCATGATCGAAGCCGTTCATGACCGACAGCACGACGATCATCACGACCACGCCAAGGGCGAGCCCGATCATCGAAGTCAGGGAAATGAACGACACAAAATGATTGCGACGCTTTGCACGGGTATAACGCGTGCCAATAAATACGAAGAGAGGTCTGAACATGTCGGGGCTTGTTCGGAGGGAAAAGGAACGTCCTTGTGGCGGGGGTCGATAACCAGCTTTACACTCAGACCACCGCCGCTACCATGGGTTCGCCATGTCGACATTAGATGAAGAAGATCGCCGCGAATACTACCGTATCGAGGACTCGATCGCACTGGAAATTCGGCCCCTGTCTGCTCCCGAAGCCGCAGGCCAGGAAGTGTTGCAGGATGCTTCCCCACTATTCAACCTGCTCAGCGAATTGCACCTGAGTGAATTCGAGTCGCAGCACCTGTTGCGCCAGATCAGTGAGCGCGACCGGGCGATTGCGGCATTCTTGAAATCCCAGAACAAACGCATCGACCTGCTGAGCCAGGTGGTCGCCTTGACCGTGCTCGGGCAGATCGGCGAACCGCAACCGGTGATCATCTCCGAAGGCGGCATCGACTTTCAGCACCCGACACCGATTGCGGTCGGCGCGCACCTGTCGGTCAAACTGGTGCTGATGCCGCAAGCGCTGGGTCTGTTGCTGCGCGCCAGGGTCACCCACTGCGACCGCAAGGGCGACGGCTACGATGTCGGCACCGAGTTCGAATACCCGACCGATGCCCAGCGCCAGTTGCTCGCCCGCTACATCTTGCAGAAGCAGGCCCAGGAACGACGCCTGGCCCGCGAACAAAACGAATCAGGCATTTAATTAAGGAAGAACCGTGACCCTCATCTACGGCCATCGCGGCGCCAAAGGCGAAGCACCGGAAAACACCCTGACCAGTTTTCAGGAATGTCTCAAGCACGGCGTGCGCCGTTGCGAACTGGATCTGCACCTGTCCATGGACGGCGAGTTGATGGTCATCCATGACCCGACGCTCAAGCGCACCACCGACCGTCGCGGCAAAGTGGTCGAGCACTCCGCCAAGGATCTGGTGACCTACGACGCGCGCAAGGGCGGTCCGGGCTGGATCAAGCCGTGCCCGATTCCGACGCTGGAAGAACTGTTCGAGAAATGTGATTTCGAGCACTGGCAACTCGAAGTCAAAAGCGCTTCACGCACCCGCGCCGCGACCACCGTGCTGGCGATTCGTGAAATGGCGGTGCGTCATGGCCTGCTGGACAAGGTGACGATCACCTCGAGCTCGCGCGAAGTATTGAAAGCCGCGCTGGACCTGGTGCCGGACGTGTCCCGGGGATTGGTGGCCGAATACGCCTGGCTCGACCCGTTGAAGGTCGCGCAAAGCTATGGCTGTGAGATTCTGGCGCTGAACTGGACCCTGTGTACGCCAGAACGCCTGCAGAAGGCGCAGCGTCAGGGGCTGCATGTGTCGGTATGGACAGTCAACGAGCCCGCGCTGATGCGCAGACTCGCCGACTTCGGCGTTGACAGCCTGATTACAGACTTTCCCGGTTTGGCCACTGCCACGCTCGAGAATTGCTGAAATCGGTCTCCCCGGCCGGCTCAGGCCACCGGCCGGAGCCGCTCAAAAAAGCCGGTTGAGGCCATCGTACGCCGCTACCCGATAGGCTTCGGCCATGGTCGGGTAGTTGAACGTCGTGTTGACGAAGTATTTCAGGGTGTTCAGTTCGCCCGGCTGGCTCATGATCGCCTGGCCGATGTGAACAATCTCCGACGCCTGATAGCCGAAGCAGTGAACGCCCAGCACTTCCAGGGTTTCACGGTGGAACAGAATCTTCAGCATGCCCTGGGGCTCGCCGGCGATCTGTGCACGCGCCATGCTCTTGAAGAACGCCTTGCCCACTTCGTACGGCACCTTGGCCTGGGTCAGCTCCTGCTCGTTCTTACCGATCGAGCTGATCTCCGGAATGGTGTAGATGCCGGTCGGCACGTCATTCACGAAGCGCCAGCTGTTGTTATCCACGATGCTGCCAGCGGCCGAACGACCCTGGTCGTGCGCGGCACTGGCCAGGCTCGGCCAGCCGATCACGTCGCCGGCACCGTAAATGTTCGGTACGCAAGTGCGATAGGCTTCATCGACTTCGATCTGGCCACGGCTGTTGACCTTCACGCCGATGTTTTCCAGACCCAATGCGTCGGTGTTACCGGTACGGCCGTTGCACCAGAGCAAGGCGTCGGCCTTGATCTTCTTGCCGGACTTGAGGTGCAGGATCACACCGTTGTCCACGCCTTCGACGCGGTCGTAGTCTTCGTTGTGGCGGACTGTGATGTTGTTGTTGCTGAAGTGATAGCTCAGGGCCTGGGAAATTTCCGAGTCCAGGAAGCTCAGCAACTGACCACGGTTATCCACCAGCTCAACCAGCACACCCAGACCACTGAAGATCGAGGCGTATTCGCAACCGATCACGCCAGCGCCGTAAACGATGAGTTTGCGCGGGGTGTGGTTGAGGCTGAGGATGGTGTCGCTATCGTAGATACGCGGGTGATGGAAATCGATGTCCGCCGGGCGATAAGGACGCGAGCCGGTGGCGATGATGATGTGCTTGGCCACCAGTTTCTCGACCACGCCGTTGGCGCACACCACTTCGATGGTTTGCTCGTCGGCGAAGCTGCCGGTGCCGAAGAACACGTCGACGCGGTTACGGGCGTAGTAGCCGGTGCGCGAGGCGACTTGTTTGGAAATGACTTTTTCAGCGCTTTTCAGCACGTCCGGGAACGAGAACCAACGCGGCTCACCAATGGCCCGGAACATCGGGTTGGTGTTGAACTGCATGATCTGCCGGACCGAGTGACGCAATGCCTTGGACGGGATGGTGCCCAGGTGGGTGCAGTTGCCGCCGACCTGGCGACGGCTGTCGACCATCGCCACCTTGCGCCCTGCTTTGGCGGCGTTCATTGCCGCGCCTTCTCCCGCCGGGCCGGAACCCAGCACCACCACGTCGTAGTTGTAGACAGCCATGCGTACTCCTCAGAACAGGCCGCGGCGCCATCGGCACCTGCGGCTAAATCACGCCGATCTGCGGCGTGAAGGAACAATTTGGGGCCAGTGCAGAACCCGGACACAGTCTATAGAAGCGTCAACGCCGCGCACATTAACCCTTGGTCGCGTCGTAGGCTACTTTTGCCTGCGCTACAACGCCAGTCTTCAATGCTCGGATCGCCGTAATCATTCGGTTTTGCCGCCACTGAGCCGTTCAAAAGCCTGATTGGTCCGTGTGACGAAACCTGTATCGGCACGAATCACAAAGAATGCACCGATGTTGTGTTTTTCCGCGTAGTCCCATCCTCGTTCCGGGCCGAGAATCAGCAACAGCGTCGATAAGCCATCGGCCATCAGGGCTGAAGGATTTATTACCGTGACCGACGCGAGGTTGTGGGTAATCGGCGCACCGGTGCGGGCATCGAAGGTGTGGGAATAGCGTCGGCCGCCCTGCTCGAAATAATTGCGGTAGTCGCCGGAGGTGGAGACGCCGTAGCCGTCCACGTTAATGATGCGTTCGGCCACCTGCTGGTCGTCCCGAGGTTCTTCCAAGGCAATTTTCCACGGAGAGCCGTCGAGTTTTTTACCGGCGGCCTTGAGTTCGCCCGTGGCTTCGGCGAGGTAGTTGTGGATGCCCATGCTGTCGAGTCTGGCGGCGATGGTGTCGACCGAGTAGCCGGCGGCGATGCTGTTGAAGTCCACCTCGACGGCGGCGTCCTTGCACAGTTGATCGCCGTCGATGCGCAGGTGCGTGTAGCCGATTCGCTGCATCGCGGTGGTCAGTGCTTCGGGACTGGGGACTTTTTCCTCGCGGGCCTGTGGGCCGAAACCCCAAAGGTTCATCAGGGGCTCGACGGTCAGGTCGTAGGCGCCTTCGCTTTGCAGTGACAGTTGTTCGCCGACGCGAACCAATTCGAGGATTGGAGCGGGCATGGCCTGACAGCGATTGGCCGGCAGATCGTTAAAGCGTTCGATGTCCGAGTCGCTGCGGTAGGTGGACATTTGCAGGTCAACGTCAGCGAGGATTTTTTCGACTTCGGCCTGCACCGCTTTCGGCGCGGGCAGACCTTGGGTTCTTACGTACTTGATCGAATAGGTGCTGCCCATGGTCGGGCCGCCGAAGCTTTCCATGGAATCGCCGTTGCCGCAGCCGGACAGCGCAATGAACAACAACGGGAAAACCCCCTTCCGCTTCAACAATCTCAATCCCCCTGAATACCCCGACACAGCGCCAGTGCCGGCCATTATGCAACACCCCTGTAGGAGCGAGGCTTGCCCGCGAACGCGATCAACCTGACACACCGCCTTCGCGGGCAAGCCTCGCTCCTACGGGTTTCTAAGTCGATCAACCTCTATATCCATACCGGCTAATGGCTATAACGTTTAAGCAGCAGCCTAACTAGTGGTTGCCTATCTATCTTCATACACATATCGTTACAAAACTGTTCGGTGTGTGCCTGTGTGCTTGAGGCCGACAGCCAGGAAGCGTCAAGACCAGGGATTTCCAATAAGACAGCCAAAGTGAGAGCGTTAAAATGTCCTCGAATACGGGCAAAGGCAAAGCGATCTTTCGCGTTGTCAGCGGTAATTTTCTTGAGATGTTCGACTTTATGGTCTACGGCTTTTACGCCACGGCCATTGCGAAGACCTTCTTCCCTGCCGACAGCGCATTTGCCTCCCTGATGCTGTCCCTGGCGACATTCGGTGCCGGGTTCCTGATGCGTCCGCTGGGCGCGATTTTCCTCGGCGCCTACATCGACCGTCATGGCCGTCGTAAAGGGCTGATCATCACTCTTGCCCTGATGGCCGCCGGTACGGTGCTGATTGCCTGCGTGCCGGGTTACGCCACGCTGGGCGTAGCAGCGCCGCTGATCGTGCTGTTCGGGCGCCTGTTGCAAGGCTTCTCGGCAGGCGTGGAACTGGGCGGCGTGTCGGTGTACCTCGCCGAAATCTCCACCCCGGGCCGCAAAGGCTTCTTCGTCAGTTGGCAATCCGCCAGTCAACAAGCGGCCGTGGTATTCGCCGGTTTGCTGGGTGTGGGCTTGAACCATTGGCTCAGCCCGGAACAAATGGGTGACTGGGGCTGGCGCGTACCGTTTCTGATCGGCTGCATGATCGTGCCGGTGATCTTCGTGATTCGTCGCTCGCTGGAAGAAACTCCGGAATTCCAGGCGCGTAAACATCGCCCTACCCTGCAGGAAATCATCCGTTCGGTCGGTCAGAACTTCGGCATTGTCATCGCCGGCATGGCGCTGGTGGTCATGACCACCGTGTCGTTCTACCTGATCACCGCGTACACGCCGACCTTCGGTAAAGCCGAACTGCATTTGTCCGATCTGGATGCGTTGCTGGTCACCGTGTGCATCGGCCTGTCGAACTTCTTCTGGCTGCCGGTGATGGGGGCTGTGTCCGATAAGATCGGGCGTAAACCCCTACTGTTGGCGGCGACCATTCTGGCGATCCTGACCGCCTACCCTGCCCTGTCGTGGCTGGTGGCGAACCCGAGTTTCAGTCATCTGCTGATCGTCGAGTTGTGGTTGTCGTTCCTGTATGGCTCGTACAACGGCGCCATGGTGGTAGCCCTGACCGAGATCATGCCAGTAGAAGTTCGTACGACCGGTTTCTCCCTGGCCTACAGCCTGGCGACCGCGACCTTCGGCGGTTTCACACCGGCGGCGTGCACCTACCTGATCCACGTGCTGGACAACAAGGCTGCGCCGGGGATCTGGCTCAGCGGTGCGGCGGTGCTGGGGTTGATTGCGACGCTGGTGCTGTTCCGTGGCAACAAGCATGAATTGCGGACTGCGCAGGCAGCGGTGGTTGGCGGCGCCCAATAGATCGCATTCGCGGGCAAGCCTCGCGCCTACAGGTCGCGTGCAATATCAAAATTCACGCATAACCCGTAGGAGCGAGGCTTGCCCGCGAAGAGGCCCGCCAGAACACCCAAAAATCACCGATCCGCCACCTTCAGCGACCGATTCCAGCCCCCGCCCAACGCCTTGTACAACGTCACCTGATTAATCTCTCGCGCCAGCTCAAGCTGTGCCCATTTCTGCTGCGCATCAAACAACGAACGCTGGGCATCCATGGTGGAAAAGTAACTGTCCAGACCCGCCTCGAAACGCAAGCGCGATTGCCGATACGCCTCTTGATAATCCCCCACCAGTTTTTTCTGAAACTCCACCTGCGTGAGCATTTCCTGCCGGGCATTCAAGGCATCGGCGGCTTCGCGAAAGGCATTCTGCACGGTGGCCTCATACGCCGCCGCCCGACCGTCGAACCGCGCATGACTGGCATCCACCTGGGCCCGCCGTGCCCCGCCATCAATCAAAGGCATCGAGCCCGCCAGCGCCAGCGACCAGAATTCCGCCGGGCCACTGAGCAGTCGGGAAAAGTCGCCGGTCAGGCTGCCCAGGGCCGAGGTCAGGGAGAACGTCGGAAAATACGCACTGCGCGCCGCACCAATATCCGCGTTGGCAGCACGCAACTGCGCTTCAGCCGACATGATATCGGGACGTCGCTCCACCAGTGACGACGGCAAACCGGCTGGCACATCCAGCGTTGCCAACTGCTCACCCAACGGGCCGGTCGGCAACAAGCCCACGGGCACCGGTTGTCCCACCAACACCCGCAAGGCATTCATGTTTTGCGCCACTTGCATGCGGTAGGTGTTGACCTGCACGGCGGCGGTGTTGGTTTGTGCATCCGCCTGGTGAACATCGATCCGTGCACTGGAGCCCAGGTTGAAACTCTTGCGCAACAATTGCCCGTAACGATCCTGTGACTGGTAGGTGTTTTGCGCCAAATCGAGCAAATGTTGATTGGCCTTGAGGCTCAGCCAGGTATTGGCCACTTCGCCGATCAGCGCCAGCCGCGCCGTTTGATAGTCCGCCTCGGACGCTTCGAAACGTGCCCCGGCGGCATTGCGCTGGCTGCGGATGCGCCCGAACAGGTCCAGCTCGTAGGAGGTAAAACCACCAGTCGCCTGAAACGTATTGGCGATGCTGCCGGCACTGTCGCCGCCGCCCGGCGTACGCACCAGCGGCGGCAGCTTGCTGCGACCGGCGTAGGTGTCGATCCCGATCGTAGGAAACAGCCCGGACTCGGCGCTCGCATACCCGGCCCGCGCCTCTTCAACGCCGGCCGCAAACTGACGCAAGCTGCGGTTATTGGTCAGGGCCATTTCGATCAACTGACGCAGTCGGTCATCGACCACAAACCCGCGCCAGTCCTTGTCGAACGCCTGCTTGCCGACGCAACACTGGCCGGCGGTATTGGCCGGCCATTGCTGATCGATGGGTGCATCAGGTTTTTCGTAAGTGGGCTCCAGCGAGCAACCGCCGAGCAACAACAACGACATCAAGTATGAAGTGGGCAAGCAACGGTTCATGGTGCGCACCTACAAGCGTTGGCCGAGCAAGGCTCGCAACGGAGAAAGAAGCAACGTCCACACACCGGACGACCTGGACACACTGACGGGCGGCAAGGGTTGCTTGCGCGAACGGACCACCACTGGCCGCCAACGCGGCAGCGGGACGTAGGACGATGTCCTGGCGGGCGCAGGCAAACGCGGCGCGTGGTTCTTTTCGCCCAGCAGCGCGCGCCGCAGCAAGGTGCCGAAGGCCAGCGCCGGCTCGGCCTTGCTGACAACATTGATCGTCGCATCGCTGAACAGCCGCGCAATCAGGCGCCGCCGCAGCCCTTCGTCAAAATCAACAAACCTCAAGCCCAATTGGTCGGCACCGTGATTGCGCATGACCTCGACGTCCAGCCAACCGAGCCGGTTAATCCACACCTGGCCGCATAACCCTGGCTTGATCGAGGACGCGAAGGCGCATGTCAACGAAGCGCCGCTGAGGGAAATATCCTTCAAGCGCCCGACCAACGTCTTGCCGCCAAAGCGCAAACCGGTGGGTTTATCGAAAGGAAACCGTTCTTCGCCGTGTAGTCGTGGCCGGTCGACACACGCCACCAGCGTCGCGAGGTTGTAGACCAGCGCGACCACCGTCCAACACAGGTTGAACATCATGTTGCCGTCAAACGCCGCAGCGGTGCTGATAGCGATGTAGGCGCCGATTTGCGAGAACAGCGTCAGCGCGAAAAAGAACCCGAAAAGCTTCCAGTGCACCATCGTCTTTGAGCGGTCGAGGCCTTTGGCAGTGACTTTGAACGGCCGCCCGAACGGACGAATCATGGCGCTGGCAATGGTCGCGGTGACGGCCAGCGAGGCAACGATCTGCGTGACTTCGGTGAAAATCGGCAAGGTGCGCCGGTCGGTGACCCAGGTTCCGTAGCCCCAGAACGCAATCAATGCCGGCATGCCGAAGGCGAGGAAATCCACCGGGTTGGCATAAAACCCGGCAATGCCGAAGTACCAGTACAGCACCGGTGACACCAGCATCATCAAAATGAACGGCTTGGAGAACCAGTGCATCAAGCCGTGGATGTAATGCAATCGGTCGTTGAGCGTGTAGCCGCTGCCGCGCAACGGTCCGTCCTTGAGCAACGCGACCTGGATCGTGCCCAGGCACCAGCGCCCACGCTGGTTGATGTATTCGGTCAAGCCTTCGGCGGACAAGCCGATGGACAGGCGCTCGTTCAGCCAACGGGTGACGTAGCCCTTTTGCAGCAATCGGTAGGTGGTGTAGATGTCTTCGCACACCGAGCCTGTAGGAAAACCGCCTATCTCGGTGATCAAATCCCGCCGCACCACGAAGGACGTACCGACGCAAAACGCCGCGTCCCAGCCATCCTTGGCCGGTTGGAACACATCGAAGAACACCCGCTGTTCGTCCACCCAGCACGCGGACGTGCCGAGGTTGTGCTGGATCGGATCGGGGTTGTAATAAAACTGCGGGGTTTGCACCAGACCGACTCTCGGGTCGTCGAACAGGCCCAGGGTGCGCATCAGGATCGGCTGCTGCGGGGCAAAGTCAGCGTCGAGCACCAGGATGTACGGCGCATTGCTACCGGCCGCTGACTGACGCAAGCCGTTATTCAGGTTGCCGGCCTTGGCGTGGGCATTGTCCGGGCGCCGGGCGTACTGCACGCCGACCTCGGCGCAGTAGTCGCGCAACCAGTCGCGCCGGGTATCGTCGAGCACCCAAATGGTGAAGTTGGGATAGTCGATGGCCTGGGCGGCGATGATGGTTTTCTCGAGGATCTCCAGGCCTTCGTTGTAGGTGGCGATAAACACATCGACTGCCGGCACATTGCGCCCCTCGGCACGCAATCGTCGTTCACCGGCATCCGCCTGCGAACGGTGATCCGAACGACAGAGCATGACGATGATGGAAAACAGCGTGTAGCCGATTGCCAACATCTCGAAGAACAGAAAGGTGTAGGCCCAGACCGTGGCGAATCCGGAGTGGCCGTCGGGCAAGGTGTCGCGAATCCGCCAGGCCGCGTAGTTGACCAGCAACAACGCGGTGACGGCGCCGAAACCGGCGCGCGCCGCCCATTGATCGCGGTGGGTCAGGCAGGTGAACAGAATCACCGCCGCCAGCGTCCAGAAATTGATTTGCAGCAGTTGCAACGAGTCCAGTGCCTGCATGTCAGTCAGCCTCTAGCGAACCGGTAAAGGGATTGACGCCCGTGGCCGCAATCGCCGCCCACGCCGTGGCGCCCAAGTGAGGCAGGTGGTAATAGAAGAAGTCGTTGGTGACGGAGTCCGGGCCTATGGCCAACCCGGTACTGATACGCGGTGCCGGGGTCGCGAACAGCCAACCGTTGCCTGCCTCTTGAGCGAGCAGCACGCTCCACAGCGGCTGCGCCTTGTCACTCAAGCCGCTCAATTGCGCGACCGCGGCAGCCTGGGCGGTGCCTTCAGTCCATAACCCGTCGGGGTCGCGATTGAAACCATAGCCATCGCCCGCACGGTGGGCGTGATCGATAAAGGCGAACACCCGTCGCCAATCCTTGGGTGGATCGTGCAAGGCAATCAACGGCCAGATCTGCGCGTCCAGCCCCGAACGCACGCGGTCCGAAGTCTGGCCATCGGCGCCGGTGCCGATCAGGAAGCGCCCTTCCCCGGCATCCCACTGGCTCGCCACAAACTGCCGCGCGATCTGCGCCTGCCGTGCAAAATCCTGATCCGGTGCCACGGCGTTGAGCCCGCTCCAGGCGGCCGCCAAATCGACGTTGTGCTCGGTAGATTTCCAGTTCTGCTGGGTTTGTTTGTCAAAGTAGCCGTAATAGCCACCGCTGAATCCCGCTGGGGATTGGCCGTCGTAGGTATTTTTCTGCGACCAGTGCAGAACTTTTTTCGCCGCTTCAAGGTATGACGCCTCACCGCTCTGACGAAAAGCTTCCAATAACGCCAACGCAGCCCAGGCCTGATTCCCGGTGGCGCTACTGACTTGATAGGCATCCTGATTCCAGGCGTTGCGTTCGGTGCTCCAGTAACCCGGCAGCTTCATCGGCGCAGTGCCGACCGGCCCGGCGGCATAGGCGTTACGCAAGCGACCGTCCTGGTACTCGGGGTCATGGTGGGTGGCAAAGACCAGCGCATCGGCAATCCGCCGCGCCGACTCGACCTTGCCGCAGGCAAACAGGGCGATGCTGGCCAAGGCGTTGTCGTAAGTGAAGGCAACCCCGCGCAAGGCCAGGATCGGCGCAGGTTGCCCGTTGAGCGGTGGATAACTGGCCACCAGCACAGGGCCGGCCGGCTGCGATGCGACCGCCCGATCCAGTGCCGCGCAGGTCATCGCCACCAGTTGCGGGCGTGCCTGCGCCGCGAGTGCAGTGGCGCCGCTGCCGATCAGGATCACGCCGACGATTCCTCGAAAAACGCTATTCATGGCCGCGACACCTCGGCACTCGCCCACAACCCCGGGTTGCAGGTCATGGCACGTTGAGCATCGGAGAGGTCCGCGGCAAATGTGCCTACGACGTAGACCGAATTCTGTTCGGCATACGGGAACGGCACGCTGTAACTGTTGGCGCGAATGTCCGAAGCGCTGGACAACAACTGCACCACGCTGGCCTTGAGCGGCTCGGCGAGACCGCGAATCTTCACGGTCAGCACGCTGTCGCGATCGATCTTGCTGGCCATGCGCTCGGGGAAGACCGCAATCACGTAGCTCTGCCCACAATCGGTGGCGCGCAGCAGCGTCGAACCGGCCTGCACCAGCGTGCCCTGGGGCGCCAACAACTCCTGAACGGTGCCCGGGGAATAAGCCACCACGTCGTAGCCGGCCATCAACTTGACGCGGTTCTGCTCGGTTTCAATCAACTGATTGAGGTTATCGAGCTCACGTTGGTAGGTCGCCCGATTGCGCGCCTGATTATCGAGGCTGAGTTTGAGGGTGGTCATTTGCGCACTGAGATCGAACATGCGTAGTTGATCCGGATCGAGATACACCTGTTTATTGGCCGCGCTGACATCGCCGTCATTGATCCGCAACTGCGAACGCACCGACTCGGCCGCGCCCTGCAAGGACGCCAACTGAGCTTTGGACGAAGCGACTACGGCACCACTCACCGCGCCTTGGGTAAACAGATCGAGATTGCGTTCGACGGTTTCCTGAGCGTCCATCAAGCGTGCATTCGCGGCACTGCTTTCGGCCTTCAAGGCTCTTTGCGTGAAGAGTTGCCGGGTATGGAACGCGGTTTGGTATTGCTGACTGGTGCGCTCCAACGCCTCGTAATACTGCTGATCCTGCTCGGCCTGACTGGCGGAAGAGGACAGTTGCTGTTCCAGGGTCAGGCGCCGGGTTTGCAGGGTTAGCAAGGTTTCCTGGTTGGCCCGGGGGTTTTCCACCACGGCGATTTTCTGACCCTGCGTGAAGGTTGTGCCGGGTTTGACTTCCAAAGAACTGACGACACCGTCAATCGGGGTGGTCAGCAATATCACCGGCGCATTTAAAATCGCCCGCGTCGCGGACGCCGATACCAACGGCATCAGCAACGTCGACAACAGCAGCCAGACAATAAACCCCAGGACGCCCAATCCCACCAGGCGTGGCAACAGTGACAATAACTTTGAGCGCTCTTCAGCCATGTTCAACTCTCCCGATAGACCCATGAACACACATGGCCATAGCCCGTACTGCGTAACAGTCAGGCAATAGCAGGCCTTGACCGCGAAACACACTTGGCAGGGTGAGCAAGAACGAACGAGTGCAATGGAAGGCAACTAAGCCAACGCTGTTTATCAGGATTTATTGTGATGTGAGCAGGAATGGGATTCCTGTCTTTTTGGAGAGTTATATAGCGTGCAGCACTGACATTAATCATAACGCCAGAGGCAGAGCGGGCGCTGTCATTGGCGACACTATGTTCAGTACTTTGGACTGTCAAGCATTTGAATGACACAAATAAATGACGCCAATATTGTGCCGAATTTTATATTGGATCCAGCTCAAGCAACTAACGACCGCGTGCTGGCAACTGTTTATTTTTTGAAGACATTTTATTGTTTTTAACAGTGAGGAACTTTGTATCGTTTTTTATATAGTTCTGACTGCCTAACCGAACAGATTAAATTGATATAAGTAGCGACACTTCTTCGAGCACAAACAAAAACGCCCCGACCAAAGTCGGGGCGTTTTCATGTGCGGCTAAAGCTTAGCGCGGGAATGCAGGCGGGTTAACCCCGGCCATGTCTTCCATTACACGCACTACCTGGCAGCTGTAACCGAATTCGTTGTCGTACCAAACGTACAGAACAACGCGGTTGTCTTGGCTGATGGTTGCTTCAGCATCCACAACACCGGCGTGGCGCGAGCCAACGAAGTCGGTGGACACCACTTCCTGCGAGTTGACGTAGTCGATTTGCTTATGCAGATCGGAGTGCAGCGCCATGTAGCGCAGGTACTCGTTCATCTCTTCACGGGTGGCGGCTTTCTCAAGGTTCAGGTTGAGAATGGCCATCGACACGTTAGGCGTCGGAACGCGGATCGCGTTACCGGTCAGCTTGCCGGCCAGTTCAGGCAGAGCCTTGGCAGCAGCGGTGGCAGCACCGGTCTCGGTGATGACCATGTTCAGCGCGGCGCTACGGCCACGGCGATCGCCCTTGTGGAAGTTGTCGATCAGGTTCTGGTCGTTGGTGTACGAGTGAACCGTTTCAACGTGACCGTTGATGATGCCGAACTTGTCGTTGACAGCCTTCAGCACCGGCACGATGGCGTTGGTGGTGCAGGACGCCGCGGAAACGATCTTGTCGTCAGCGGTGATTTCGCCGTGGTTGATGCCGTGAACGATGTTCTTCAGCTTGCCTTTGCCAGGCGCGGTCAGCACAACGCGGTCGATACCCGGGCAAGCCAGGTGTTGGCCCAGGCCCTCGGCGTCACGCCATACACCGGTGTTGTCCACCAGCAGTGCGTCTTTGATGCCGTACTGGGTGTAATCCACTTCAGTCGGGTTCTTCGCGTAGATAACCTGGATCAGGTTGCCGTTGGCGGTGATGGTGTTGTTTTCTTCATCGATGGTGATGGTGCCGTTGAAGGAACCATGAACCGAATCGCGACGCAGCAGGCTGGCGCGCTTGACCAGATCGTTCTCGGCGCCCTTGCGGACCACGATGGCGCGCAGACGCAGGCCGTCGCCGCCACCGGTTTTCTCGATCAGGATGCGCGCCAGCAGACGGCCAATGCGACCGAAGCCGTACAGGACAACGTCGGTGCCTTTGCGCGCCGTAGCGTTTTGCTGGCCAACAACGTCAGCCATTTCTTCACGGACGAACTGCTCGGCGGTGCGGCCATTGCCTTCGTTACGGAATTTGAACGCCAACTTGCCCAAGTCTACCGAAGCCGCGCCGAGCTTAAGCTCGCTCATGGCTTTAAGCAGAGGGAATGTTTCGTGGACGGAGAGTTCGCTGTCGTCGGTAGAGCGATGGCGAGCAAAGCGGTGAGCTTTGAGAATCGCGATGACAGACTGGTTGATCAGGCTGCGGCCATAGATCGAGCTCACCACGTTGTTATTGCGGTAGAGCTGACCGATAAGCGGAATCATCGCTTCTGCGAGTGCTTCACGGTCGATCCATTCACCAAGACACTGGTCGGGCTTCTGAGTCACGGGAACCTTCCACATATGTAGGGGCAGAAAAAAGGGGCTACATTATGCCGCCGAGTGCCTCTCGTAGCAATGCGCGCCTGTCGTGCGAGTCGTAACAAATTCCGCTTAAAAAAAATTACGCCCCGCTGGAGCCCAGTAAATACGGGCCTTCCAGCGCAGTCAAATTTTTGGAGGTAGCGCTGCCTTGTCCGTAACCATCCGTAACACTGGTTGTTTTTGCCACTACATAATCGGCAATTTTCACTGAAAAACGGCTGGATTTTGTCTTTACCACTACATTTTGCCCAACCCGCGTAATAGACATATCTGCAACTGACAGCCGGCACCCGAGGCCGCTACAATTACCGACTTTGTCGCAACGCTTGGAGCTCAACCTTCCGTGCCCGTTCTGCGTCTACCGCTACTCCCTGCCGCGGCAGGTAAACAGCACTGGGGCAACCTGCCCGGTGCCGCCCTGAGCCTGGCCATTGCCGAGGCCGCCAGCGCTGCCAAGCGCTTTACCCTGCTGCTGACCGCCGACAGCCAAAGTGCTGAACGACTGGAACAGGAGCTGAGTTTCTTCGCCCCGGATTTGCCCGTGCTGCATTTTCCCGACTGGGAAACCCTGCCCTACGACCTGTTCTCGCCGCACCAGGACATCATCTCCCAGCGCATTGCCAGCTTATATAGGCTGCCGGAGCTGACCCACGGCGTGCTCGTGGTTCCGATCACCACGGCATTGCATCGTCTGGCGCCGACCAAGTTCCTGCTCGGCAGCAGCCTGGTGCTGGACGTCGGCCAGAAGCTCGACGTCGAGCAGATGCGCACCCGGCTCGAGGCCAGTGGCTATCGCTACGTCGATACGGTGTACGAGCATGGTGAATTTACCGTGCGTGGTTCGCTGATCGACCTGTTCCCGATGGGCAGCAAACTGCCATTTCGGATCGACCTGTTCGACGACGAAATCGAGACCCTGCGCACTTTCGATCCGGACAACCAGCGCTCCATCGACAAGGTCGACACCGTTCGCCTGCTCCCGGCGCGGGAATTCCCCCTGCAAAAGGATGCGGTCACGCGTTTCAAGGCGCGCTTCCGCGAACGTTTCGACGTGGACTTCCGGCGCTGCCCGATCTTTCAGGATCTGAGCAGCGGGATTACGCCGGCCGGTATCGAGTACTACCTGCCGCTGTTCTTCGATGAAACCTCGACCCTGTTCGATTACCTGCCGCAAGACACCCAGGTGTTTTCGCTGCCGGGTATCGAACAAGCCGCCGAGAACTTCTGGAACGACGTGCGCAATCGCTATGAAGAGCGCCGCGTCGATCCTTCTCGTCCTTTATTACCGCCCGCCGAATTGTTCTTGCCGGTGGAAGACTGCTTCGCGCGCCTGAAGAACTGGCCGCGCGTCGTGGCCAGTCAACAAGACGTGGAAACCGGCGTCGGCCGCGAACGCTTCCCGGCGCAGCTGTTGCCGAACCTGGCGATCGAAGCCAAGGCCACCCAGCCACTCGCTGCGCTGGCCGGTTTCCTCGACGAATTCCCCGGTCGCGTGCTGTTTACCGCCGAGTCGGCGGGCCGTCGTGAAGTGCTGCTGGAATTGCTCGAACGCCTGAAGCTGCGGCCGAAAACCGTCGACAGCTGGCCAGACTTTGTCGCGAGCAAGGATCGTCTGGCGATCACCATTGCGCCGCTGGACGAAGGCTTGATGCTGGACGATCCGGCACTGGCGCTGATCGCCGAAAGCCCGTTGTTCGGGCAACGGGTGATGCAACGTCGTCGTCGCGAAAAACGCGCCGACGGTAATAACGATGCAGTGATCAAAAACCTCACCGAGTTGCGCGAAGGTGCGCCGGTGGTGCACATCGATCACGGCGTCGGCCGCTACCTCGGACTCGCGACCCTGGAAATCGACGACCAGGCCGCCGAGTTCCTGACTCTGCAATACGCTGAAGGCGCCAAGCTGTATGTGCCGGTGGCCAACCTGCATCTGATCGCTCGTTACACCGGCAGCGACGATGCACTCGCCCCGCTGCACCGTCTCGGCTCCGAGACCTGGCAGAAAGCCAAGCGCAAAGCCGCCGAACAAGTGCGCGACGTCGCCGCCGAGTTGCTCGACATCTATGCCCGCCGCGCCGCCCGCGAAGGTTATGCCTTTGCCGACCCGAAAGCCGACTACGCAACGTTCAGTGCCGGCTTCCCGTTCGAAGAAACCCCGGACCAGCAGACCACCATCGACGCCGTACGCGCCGACATGCTCGCGCCTAAACCGATGGACCGACTGGTCTGCGGCGACGTGGGTTTCGGCAAGACCGAAGTGGCGATGCGTGCCGCATTCATCGCGGTGCACGGTGGTCGCCAAGTGGCGATCCTGGTGCCGACCACCCTGCTCGCCCAGCAGCACTACAACAGCTTCCGCGACCGCTTCGCCGACTGGCCGGTGAGCGTGGAAGTGATGAGCCGCTTCAAGTCGACCAAGGAAGTGAATGCTGCCATCGCAGAGCTGGCCGAAGGCAAGATCGACATCGTGATCGGCACGCACAAGCTGCTGTCTGACGATGTAAAAATCAAAAACCTCGGGCTGGTGATCATCGACGAAGAGCACCGTTTTGGTGTGCGTCAGAAGGAACAGCTCAAGGCCCTGCGCAGTGAAGTCGACATCCTGACGCTGACCGCCACGCCGATTCCGCGCACGCTGAATATGGCGGTGTCGGGCATGCGCGACCTGTCGATCATCGCAACGCCGCCGGCACGTCGCCTGTCGGTGCGGACCTTCGTCATGGAGCAGAACAAAAGCACGGTCAAGGAAGCCCTGCTGCGTGAGTTGCTGCGTGGCGGTCAGGTCTACTACCTGCACAACGACGTGAAGACCATCGAGAAATGCGCCGCCGACCTCGCCGAACTGGTGCCGGAAGCGCGGATCGGCATCGGCCACGGGCAGATGCGTGAACGCGAACTCGAACAGGTGATGAGCGACTTCTACCACAAGCGCTTCAACGTGCTGATTGCCTCGACCATCATCGAAACCGGCATCGACGTGCCGAGCGCCAACACCATCATCATCGAGCGTGCGGACAAGTTCGGCCTGGCACAGTTGCACCAGTTGCGCGGCCGGGTCGGTCGCAGTCACCACCAGGCTTACGCGTATCTGCTGACCCCGCCGCGCCAGCAAATCACTGGCGACGCCGAAAAGCGTCTGGAAGCAATCGCCAACACCCAGGACCTCGGCGCGGGCTTCGTGCTCGCCACCAACGACCTGGAAATCCGTGGCGCCGGCGAACTGCTGGGCGACGGTCAGAGCGGGCAAATCCAGGCTGTCGGCTTCACGCTGTACATGGAAATGCTCGAGCGCGCAGTGAAGTCGATCCGCAAGGGCGAACAACCGAACCTCGACCAGCCGCTCGGCGGTGGCCCGGAAGTCAACTTGCGCGTACCGGCGTTGATTCCCGAGGACTACTTGCCGGACGTTCACGCCCGTTTGATTCTGTACAAACGCATCGCCTCGGCCACCGACGAAGAAGGTCTCAAAGACCTGCAAGTGGAGATGATCGACCGTTTCGGCCTGTTGCCGGAGCCGACCAAGAATCTGGTACGCATCACCCTGCTGAAGTTGCAGGCCGAACAACTGGGCATCAAGAAAGTCGACGGCGGCCCGCAAGGTGGCCGAATCGAGTTCGCCGCCCAGACGCCGGTCGACCCGTTGACGCTGATCAAACTGATCCAGAGCCAACCCAAACGCTACAAATTCGAAGGCGCCACGATGTTCAAGTTCATGGTGCCGATGGAGCGCCCGGAAGAGCGCTTTAATACTGTAGAGGCGCTGTTTGAGCGCCTCCTCCCGAAAACTGCTTGAAGGACGCCGTATGCGCCTGTTTCGCTCGCTGACTTTGTTGATGACGCTGATTGCTCCTTCGGCGTTTGCCGATGATCTGTATCAGGTCGAAATGATTCTGGTCCGGCAGAACGCCGTGCCTGCCATCGTCAGCCGCGCCGCGCCGGAAGACTGGGCTGCCGGCGCACAACGCCTCAGCCCCGACAGCCAGCGCACGCCAAGCCTCAATGGCGAAGTGGAGAAACTCACCGCCAGCAATGATTACACCGTGTTGCTGCACAAGGCTTGGCAACAGACCTTGGGTGAAACCGAAAGCAAAGTTGCAATCAGTGACGGCACAGAACAGTTCGGTCAGTTCCCGATCGAGGGCACGCTGAACCTGAAACTGGGACGCTTCACCGATGTTGACGCAGACTTTTGGGTCAACCAGATCGATGCCAACGGCATGGTCACCGCCAGCGAACGCCTGAAGCAGGAAAGCCACACCAAGAACGGCCAGCTGAACTTCCTCGACAATGGCCACCTCGGCCTGTTGATCAAGATCACGTCGCTGACCGCCCCTGCGCCTCGGCCAGTCCCCGATGAAATTCCGGACTGATTGACGTCCTTATGTCTGCGACCCTGAGCAAACCCCTGGGACCTTCCTGGGTCAGCCGATTCAAGGAACAGAGCCTGGAGCGCGGCCGTCGCTACGCTTTGGAAAACCGCGTCAGGATCGTCGAGGCTGGCGACGCCACGATCATCGCTGCCTGCGAAGGCTCGGGCGGTAACGTTTACCGTCAGACCATTCGCCTGCGCGAGTCAGCCAAAGGCACGCTGCTGATGATCGACGCCAGCTGCACGTGCCCGGTCCACAGCAACTGCAAACATTGCGCGGCGGTGCTGCTCAAAGTCCAGGAAACCCTGGCCTATCCTGCCGCCGCGCAAGATGCCGAACTGCTGGAAAAACTCCAGGCCGTACTGGAAAACCGTAGCCCGAAGGCGCCGCCACAAGTGCTGGTGGATAACGTGCAACCGGTGCCGCGCCTGTGGCTGGCGAGCATCGAGTTCAGCGCTTTCGAACCGCGCAACGGCAAGATGCAGCGCTATATCCAGCATCGCGCGGCGCTGTCCTTCAGTTATCTGGATGAATACGTGTCCGGGCAGAAGAATGCCGACGTGCTGATTCGCCAGGAAACACAGACATTACGGATAAAACGTCACCCGGAAGTCGAACAGGCCTACAGGGAACAACTACGAATCCTCGGCTTCAAGATCGCCACCCGGCAAAGCAAGGCCTTGCCGGAAAGTGCCGGCGAGCTGTTCGAGATGGTCAACGACAGCGCTTGGCTGACGTTCACCCTCAATGAACTGCCGAAGCTGCGCACCCAGGGCTGGGAGTTGCAGATCGACGAGGAATTCGGTTTCGACCTGACCGCCGTGGACGATTGGTACGCCACCGTCGAGCAAGCGCCGGAACGCGACTGGTTTGATCTGGAGCTGGGGATCATCGTCAACGGTGAGCGGCTGAGCTTGCTGCCGATCCTGTTGAACCTGATGCGCTCGCACACCGAGATTCTCAACCCGGAACGCCTGTCCCGACGTCGCGACGACGAGCTGATCCTGGTGAACATCCCGAACCGCCCGAACTCCGAGTACGGTCCGCTGCAGGTTGCCCTGCCCTTCGGTCGTTTGAAACCGGTGCTGGCGACTCTGGGCGAGTTTTATCTGCAAGAGCCCGGCGAAACCACGCTGCGCCTGAGCAAGGCCGACGCCACGCGACTGAATCCGCTGGAAGGCATGCCGTTGCTGTGGGAAGGCGGCGAGCAGATCCGCACCTTTGCCCAGCGCCTGCGGGACATCAAAGACTTCACTACGGTCGCGCCGGAGGGTTTGAACGCGACGTTGCGGCCGTATCAGCTCGAAGGCTTGAGCTGGATGCAATCGTTGCGGCAACTGGAAGTCGGCGGGATTCTCGCGGATGACATGGGCTTGGGTAAAACCCTACAGACCCTGGCGCATATTCTCAGCGAGAAAATCGCCGGACGCCTCGACCGCCCGTGCATGGTGGTGATGCCCACCAGCCTGATCCCCAACTGGCTCGACGAAGCGGCGCACTTTACGCCGAAGCTCAAAGTGCTGGCGCTGTACGGTGCCAGCCGCAAAAAGCACTTCGCGAACCTGACCGATTACGACCTGATCCTGACCACCTACGCGCTGCTGCCCAAGGACGTTGAAACCCTGGCCGCCGTGCCGCTGCACGTGTTGGTCCTGGATGAAGCGCAGTACATCAAGAACCCCAACAGCAAGGCTGCCCAGGCTGCCCGCGAACTGAATGCACGGCAACGCCTGTGCCTGAGCGGCACACCGCTGGAAAACCACTTGGGCGAGCTGTGGTCGCTGTTCCACTTCCTGCTGCCCGGCTGGCTCGGCGATGTAAAAAGCTTCAATCGCGATTACCGGGTGCCGATTGAAAAGCGCGGCAGCGAAGTCAGGCTTCAGCACCTGAACGGTCGGATCAAACCGTTTCTGCTGCGCAGGACCAAAGAGCAAGTCGCGACCGAATTGCCACCGAAAACCGAGATCATCCATTGGGTGGACCTCAACGAAGCCCAGCGCGACGTGTACGAAACCATGCGCCTGGCCATGGACAAAAAAGTTCGCGACGAGATCACCCGCAAAGGCGTCGCGCGCAGTCAGATCATCATTCTTGAGGCTTTGTTGAAGTTACGTCAGGTCTGCTGCGATCTGCGTCTGGTCAATGACGCCGTCCTGCCCACTCGCGGCAGCACGTCTGGCAAGCTCGACAGTTTGATGGAGATGCTGGAGGAGCTGTTCGAAGAAGGTCGGCGGATTTTGCTGTTCTCGCAGTTCACGTCGATGCTGGCGTTGATCGAGGACGAACTGAAGAAACGCGGCGTTGAGTACGCAATCCTGACCGGGCAAACCCGCGACCGCCGCGCACCGGTGAAGGACTTCCAGAGCGGCAAGCGTCAGATCTTTCTGATCAGTTTGAAGGCTGGCGGCGTGGGCTTGAACCTGACCGAAGCCGATACGGTGATTCACTATGACCCGTGGTGGAACCCGGCGACAGAAAACCAGGCGACCGACCGCGCGTATCGCATCGGCCAGGAAAAACCGGTGTTCGTCTACAAGCTGATCGCCCGGGGCACGGTGGAAGAGAAGATTCAGCATCTGCAAAAGGAAAAGTCCGACCTGGCGGCGGGCGTACTGGATGGGCGCTCGGCTGGGGACTGGAAGTTGCAGAATGATGATATCGAGGCGTTGTTTGCGCCGTTGCCGGATAAGTTGGAGAAGCGTTGAGATTAGCGGTGCCTGGTCAATAGCCTTCGCGGGCAAGCCTCGCTCCTACAGGGTTTGCGAGCAACCTCAAACCTGTAGGAGCGAGGCTTGCCCGCGAAGAGGCCATCACTGAAGGAACCATGTATCAGGATTTGAGATGGGGCAACGGCGCAAACAGCGCCTCAATATCACTCTGTTCAAGCTTCAACCCACCCGTTGTCCCGCCTTCAAGCACTGCCCCGGCCAACGCGGCCTTCTCCTGCTGCAACGCCTGGATTTTTTCTTCCACCGTGCCTCGGGCAATCAACTTGTAGACGAACACCGGTTTGTTTTGCCCAATGCGGTAGGCCCGGTCGGTCGCCTGGTTTTCCACCGCCGGGTTCCACCATGGATCGAAATGGATCACGGTGTCCGCAGCGGTCAGGTTCAGACCTGTGCCACCGGCCTTCAGGCTAATCAGAAACAGCGGGACTTTACCGCTCTGGAAATCCTTCACCGGCGCACGTCGATCCGTGGTTTCACCGGTCAGCAAGGAATAGCCAACACCACGCTGCTGCAACTCCTCTTCAATCAAGGCCAGCATCGAAGTGAACTGCGAAAACAGCAGAATCTTGCGGCCTTCACTGAGCAATTCTTCCAGCATCTCCATCAAGCTGACCAGTTTCCCGCTGCCCGAGCGCAGGGCCTTGGCCGTGAGCGTCATCTTGATCAGGCGTAGATCGCAACAGACCTGACGCAGCTTGAGCAGCGCGTCGAGGATGATGATTTGACTGCGCCCCACTCCGCTGCGAGCGATTTCGTCGCGCACCTTCTTGTCCATCGCCACGCGCACGGTTTCATAAACATCCCGCTGCCCATCGCTGAGATCAACCCAATGCACGATTTCGGTTTTCGGCGGCAATTCGGTGGCCACCTGGTCTTTCTTGCGACGTAGCAGAAACGGTTTGATCCGGGCTGTCAGATGCTGCATCCGCTCGCTGTTGCCGTGTTTCTCGATGGGTGTGCGGTAGTCGCGATTGAAGGTTTTGCTGTCGCCCAGCCAACCGGGCAGCAAAAAGTGAAACTGCGACCACAACTCGCCGAGGTGGTTTTCCAGCGGCGTGCCGGACAGACACAATCGCTGACGGGCTTGCAGATCACGGGCAGCTTGAGCGGCTTTACTGACCGGGTTCTTGATGTTCTGCGCCTCATCAAGAATCAGCACGCTCCAGACCTGCGCCTGCAAAACCTCCAAGTCCCTAGGTAACAGCGCGTAAGTGGTCAACACCAGGTCGTATTCGGCCAGGCTGGTGAAGTCTTTCTGCCGTGCCGAGCCATGCAACGCCAAGACCTTCAATTGCGGAGTAAAGCGCAGTGACTCGTCGAGCCAGTTGGGGATCAGGCTGGTGGGCATCACCGCCAGTGCCGGGCGATCAAGGCGGCCGGCCTGCTTTTCCGTCAGCAGATGTGCCAGGGTTTGCAGGGTTTTACCCAGCCCCATGTCGTCGCCGAGGATGCCGCCGACCCCCAGCTCGCGCAGGGTTTGCATCCAGTTCAGGCCTTCAAGCTGATACGGGCGCAGCGTTGCGTTCAGGCCCTCGGGCGCAGGGACATGCGCATGAGTCGACTCCCGTAGACGCTTGGCAAAACTGCGCAGGCGTTCACCGCCCTGCCAAACCAGCGGCACACCTTCCAGCGCACTCAACCGCGCGGCATCCGGGGCAGTCAAACGCAACGAGTCGCCCTCATGCGAGCCCAGGTACAACTCGCCGAGCGTGGCCATCAGCGGTTTGATGCGGCCATAGGGCAGAGCAACTTTCACATGCGCCGTGGAACCGCCAAGCTCGATCAACAGTTGTTCGTCATCGTTGCGCTTGGCCAGACTGGCAGGATCGAGCAACTGTGGCTGGCTGCGCAGCAAATGCAGCAAGATCGGCAGCAGGCTGTGACGCTCGCCGTTGACCACGATGCCCAGTTGCAGATCAAACCACTGGTGCGCCGACTCTTCCTCAACATCGGCATACCACTGCTCTACCGGCTGCACATTGAAGTGAAAGGCATGGCTGATATCGACGTGCCAATTTGCCTTACGCAGCAGCGGGATTCCTTCCTGCACAAAGGCAAGCCAGGCCGAATCATCCGGCAACGCGAACATTTCGCCCGGGCGGTCCACGCTGCTTTTAATCGTAGCCTTTTTAAAACCGTGTTTTTGCAGGGCCTGGCGCAGGGCTTTTTCGGCGGCCGGCTTGCGCTGGATACGCTGGGTTTCGGTGCCGGAAAGGATCAACACTTCGGGGTTTCGGTCCGTGGCCGGGTGCCCGTCGTAGGTGAACGCCAGCGTGGCACGGTGCTCCGCCTCATACTTCCAGTTCTTGTAGCGTTTACCGCTGTTGAGCGTCAGGTGCGCCGTGGGAAAAATGTCATCGACCACCCGTTCCGTCAGTTGGTGCGGCGGGGCCACTTGCGTCGCGGAACTCATCCGATGGCTGAACTGCATCGCCTGACGCGCCGGAATATCCGGCGCCAAGGTCAAATGACACGCCAGTTTTTCATCCTGTTCGGTGAACAAGGTTCCGACTTGCAGTCGCTCGCGGTCAAGGTAGTACAAGGGTTCAATGGCCAGTACCGTTTCCGGCTCGACTTCGTCGCTGCTCCATTGAGGCCGAAAACTGCCGTTGGCTTGTTCGGCCCAGGCAAACCGACCTGCCCTCTTCGCTCCCGAAGCCAGGGGCGGCTGCTCGAAATCGAGGAACAGCCGCGCGGTACGCAGCAACATCTCCAGGAGTTCAGCGCCACTGCTGCCTTCCAAGGGGTAGCCGCCGTAATAGGCGTGATGGGAGTGAATGGCCACCAACAGCCTGGCGATCCGAAGGTCCAGTTCCGCCAGATAGCCGGGTTGGCGCAGCAGCATTTCCGATAACGAGTACACCGGCTTGAGGTCTTGCAAGACGCCGCCCTTGAGTTGGCGGGCCTTGAAAATTTCCAGCGTCCACTTCCCTGCAGCGGGAGTGGCCTTGAGCCGGTAGACCAGGCGCGTATTCGTCCCCAGCGCTGGCTCATCGGGCGTTTTTCCCGTAGCAGGAATACCGTCGAGCCAGCGTTCCAGCTCGCGACTCAGGTGGACCTGGGCGGTGCTTTCGGAAGGTTTATCGCGTTGATCCAGCAGGTGATAAATAACTGCGGCGCAGTGTTTGCAGTTGAACATGACCGGGCAGGAACAGACACATTGCAGCCGCGCTTGCCCACGATGATCTGTGGTGAGCTCGATGACCTGCTGGTACTGCTGATTTTCGGAGCCTATGCACGCTGCAATGATCGCGAAGTCGTCGATCTGATCGATCGTTACACGATCCTCATCCGCGTACCTGCGGGCCTTTTCCAGAGCACGATGACTGAACACCTCTGCCCAGGTTGGCGCATGAAGCTGCTCAGTAATTGTCGTCATGAAATCAACGCCGTTTAAAACTCAGAAAATCGGCCAGGCACTTGCTCTGGCCGCTGAAACTCAACCCGCCAGCACCCGCGCCAACGTCGACTTCACCTTGCCCATCCCGTCATGCAACGCCTGTTCGATCTCGGCCATGGTGATCACCGCCGTGGACTTGCCCGCCGCCGGGTTCACCACCAGCGCGAGGCAGGCGTAATCCAGCTCCAGCTCACGGGCCAGTGCCGCTTCCGGCATGCCGGTCATGCCGACGATGTCGCAGCCGTCACGTTCCAGCCGCGCAATTTCAGCGACGGTTTCCAGGCGAGGCCCTTGGGTGCAGGCGTACACGCCATGACTGCTGTAGCCGACGCCTTCTGCCGCCAATGCGGCGATCAACTGCTGACGCAACGGCTCGCTGTAGGGGTAGCTGAAATCGATGTGGGTGACCTGCTCCAGGTCACCGGCAAAATAGGTGTGCTCGCGACCGCTGGTGTAGTCGATCAGTTGATGAGGTACGCAGAAATGCCCGGTGCCCATCGCGGCATGAATCCCGCCTACGGCATTGACCGCGAGAATCGCTTCGGCCCCGGCCTGCTTCAGCGCCCAGAGGTTGGCGCGGTAGTTCACCTGATGCGGTGGCAAACGGTGCGGGTGACCGTGACGCGCGAGGAACAGGACTTCCTTGCCGGCGTACACGCCGATCTGCACTTCGGCCGAAGGTGGGCCGTAAGGCGTGTCCACCGCCAGTGATTGACGAATATTCAGGCCTTCCAGTTGAGTCAGGCCGGTACCACCGATGATCGCGTAAACCGTCATAACGAAAAGTCCTTATTCAATCAGTTGAGCTTCTTTAAGCGCGCCGACAGCGGTGAGCCAGCGCGGATCCTGGCGGTACTCGGTGCCGGCGAACGACTGCCCGCGCATCCGCGCAATACGTGGCGACGGCTTGACCTTCATGCGCTGGGCGGCGCTCAGGGCCAGTTCCGCAGCGGCGCGGTCGTTGCACACCAGGCCCATGTCACAACCGGCGGTCAGCGCAGCTTCGATGCGGCTGGCAGCATCGCCGACTACATGGGCGCCGGCCATGGAAAGATCGTCACTAAAGATGACGCCATCGAACTGCAGCTCACCGCGCAGGATCTCCTGCAACCAGCGCCGGGAAAAACCGGCTGGTTGGGAATCGACCTGTGGATAAATAACGTGGGCCGGCATGACCGCGGCCAATTGCTTGCTCAATCGAGCGAACGGCACCAGGTCGTTGGCGCGGATTTCTTCGAGGCTGCGCTCGTCATTCGGGATGGCGACGTGGGAGTCTGCCTCGGCCCAACCGTGACCCGGGAAATGCTTACCAGTGGCGGCCATCCCAGCGCTGTTCATGCCGCGAATGAAGGCCCCGGCGAGCAAGGCTGCGCGCTCGGGATTGCCTTCGAACGAGCGGGTGCCGACCACGGCGCTGCGCTGGTAATCCAGGTCCAGCACCGGGGCGAAGCTCAGGTCGAGGCCGACGGCGAGGACTTCGGTGGCCATGATCCAGCCGCACTGCTCGGCCAGGTATTCGGCGTTCGGGTTGTCGGCGATGGCGCGCATGGCCGGCAGGCGCACGAAGCCCTGGCGCAGACGCTGAACCCGCCCGCCCTCTTGGTCTACCGCCAGCAGCAGATCAGGACGAATCGCGCGAATCGCGGCGCTCAGCTCACGCACCTGGCGTGGGTGCTCGATGTTGCGGGCAAAAATGATCAGGCCGCCCACTTCGGGCTGGCGCAACAATTGGCGATCTTCGGCCGTCAGCCAGGTACCGGCGACGTCCACCATCAACGAGCCTTGCAGGCCAGCAGTCATAGGGATTCCTTGAAAACAATAAACCCGGCCCGCACCTGTTCGCCGCCGTGGGCTGTGCCCGGCAGGTCGGCGTATTCAGTGGGAAACGGGTTCAGAACGAGAGTCGGCATGGGCGGCTAGCTTAGCGGATGTCAGCTGCCGCGCCCACCCGTGTGCGGTTAAACCTTGGCGGCAACCGGAGTCGATTTACTGCGCGGACGCAATTGCGCAGTGGCCATGGCGGTATCGGTGACGCCGGTTTCGGCCCGCATGCCAGCGGCCAGGAACGGCACCATCAGGCGCATCACCTGCTCGATAGAGGTGTTGACACCGAAATCGGTCTCGGCAATCGCCCGCAAGGCCTTGATCCCAGACATGCTGAACGCGGCGGCGCCGAGCATGAAGTGCACGCGCCAGAACAGTTCGATGGGTGGAATACGCGGCGCGGCTTCGTTGACCAGCATCATGTAGCGGCGGAACACCTTGCCGTACATGTCTTCCAGATAACGACGCAAGTGCCCTTGGCTCTGACTGAAAGCCAGGCCCAGCAATCGCATGAAAATAGAGAGATCGTTGCCGCTGCGTGGCTGAACCACCAGGGCTTGCTCGACGAGGATTTCCAGCAGCTCTTCAAGCGTCGGCTTGTTTTCCGGCTTGGCCTGACGCCGCTCCAGCTCTTTATCGAGGCTGATGCAGAACGGCCCGAGAAAGCGCGAGAACACCGCCTGGATCAGCGCCTTCTTGGAGCCGAAATGATAGTTCACCGCCGCCAGATTGACCCCGGCCTTGCTGGTGATCAAACGCAACGAGGTTTCGGCGAAACCTTTTTCCGCGAACAACTGCTCGGCAGCATCGAGAATGCGTTCAACGGTTTCCGACTGGGCCATGGCTACTCCGCCTGACAAACACTTGTTTGAAACATACGTTTCAGCCTGTGCAATGTCAAGCCTGCCGGTTCGTTTTGGGAATGGTCGGTCAGCTATTTAACCATACAACTCTGCGTCGTTAATCAGCGAGCTGACTGACCGTCCAGCGGCGAGCGAAAAAAGGGGCATTGCCAAGAAGCTTTCACTGTATATAATCCCAGTCACTGTATAAAAAGACAGAGCGATCAATATGCTAAAGCTGACGCCACGCCAAGCAGAGATTCTGGCCTTCATCAAACGTTGCCTCGAAGACAACGGCTACCCGCCGACCCGTGCGGAAATCGCCCAGGAACTGGGGTTCAAATCGCCGAACGCGGCGGAAGAACACCTCAAGGCGCTGGCCCGCAAGGGCGCGATCGAGATGACACCCGGTGCCTCCCGTGGCATTCGCATTCCAGGTTTCGAAGCCAAGGCCGACGAATCCACCCTGCCGATCATCGGCCGCGTGGCTGCCGGCGCGCCCATCCTGGCCCAGCAACACATCGAGGAATCCTGCAACATCAACCCGACGTTCTTCCATCCACGCGCCGACTATCTGCTGCGGGTGCATGGCATGAGCATGAAAGATGTGGGCATTTTCGACGGTGACCTGCTGGCCGTCCACACCACCCGCGAGGCCCGCAATGGTCAGATCGTGGTGGCGCGGATCGGCGATGAAGTGACCGTCAAGCGCTTCAAGCGCGATGGTAGCAAGGTCTGGCTGATTGCCGAAAACCCTGAGTTCGCCCCAATTGAAGTCAACCTGAAAGATCAGGAACTGGTGATCGAAGGCTTGAGTGTCGGCGTGATTCGCCGCTAAAGGAGGCTTTATGCAGTTCCCACATACACCACAGCAAGCCCAACTGCCGTTGTTCGAGGCGTTCATGGCGCAACCGCTGGCGCCGATCCTGAAAGACGTGGTCGAGTCGCCCTGGAGCGCAGAACCTGAGTTCTTCAGTGAGCTGTCACTGCGTGGTGCAGCAGGGAGCTGCCTGAGCCTTCTGGCGCCGATCCTGCGGGAATTGAGCCAGGACCAGGACGCGCGCTGGCTGACCCTGATCTCGCCACCTGCCAGCCTGACCCAGGCCTGGTTGCGGGACGCCGGTCTCAACCGCGAACGCATCCTGCTGCTGCAACCGCGCGGCACCCAGAGCGCTCAACAGCTGACCTGCGAAGCCTTGCGACTGGGCCGCAGTCACACAGTCGTCAGCTGGCTCAACCCGCTGAACGCTACATCGCGGCAACAACTGATCAGCGCCGCCCGCACCGGGGACGCTCAAAGCCTGAATATTCGACTGGGCTAACTGACTTTCAATGCGCGCTTCAAACAGCGCAGGGCTTCTCCAGGGATAGAGAAGCCGATCTGTAGCGGTATCAGCAGAAACCGACGGACGGGATCAATGAAGGATGCGCGGCTCTTCATCTTTATTGAATTCGCCTTCAACCATGCGCCCTGCCATCTGCACACCGACGCTCAACATCGCCTTGGCGACTTCCACGTGGTTGCCTTGCAGGAACGCTTTGGCGTCCTCGGAGAAATCCAAAGTAACCAGAGAACCCTCGTCCTCGGCTCTGCGCAGCTCGATTCGGCCGTCTGGTAACTCAACAATTTCTAGAAAGGACGTTGGCATAAAGGTCTGTTCTCCACGAAAGGCGGGGATTATATAGGCATCGGCCAGGCTTCGCTCGGGATCTTGACCAGAAGTCATTTCGAAAAAATATCTGCTGGCACTCATCTGAACGGACAACCCAACGGATCGTCCGCGACATCGGTTAATCCTTTAGCACTCGTTCAACCCTTCACGGAAGCGGATCGCCAAACCTTTAAGGTTCTGTCGCCAGCTCTCCAGCTCCTCTCGACTCAGCTCTTGAGGCGCCTCTTCTTCGTCCAGGTTAACCGCCATGATCAATGGCTGCGTCACGTCACCCTTTGGTTTGTGCGGAACCCGTGGCGGCTGAAACAGTGCGGCATGGGCCGCGAGCAGCTTGGCCAACCAGGTTTCCGAATTACCCGCCAACTCGACCATCTCGGCCATTTCAGGAATGGCGATAGCGTCCAGCACCTCACGGGTCAGCAACATCTCCGCGCGCGGCGCATTGGCCTGAGGCAAACGATAGAAGCCGGCGATTTCATGGCACAGGCCCAGCAACGCACCGTAAAGGTGAAACAGCGCCGATTCGCGCCCAGCCTGAATCAACGCCAGGGAGTTCATCGCCCGCCCCTCTTCGGCCCTGGCGAGTGCTTCGAGCGACAGGCCGGCGAAATAAATCTTCTGGTTGGTACGGGTATAGAGTTCGTGGGCCATGACGGCAGCCTCCACAGCGAAATAATTGCGTCACACAGACCCGACAGTGTCGTGGATCACCCAAGCCGACCGCAAGCCCAAAACAAAAGGCCGCATGAAAATCCGAGGATTGTCATGCGGCCTTTTATGTACGGCTGCTTTTAAGCTTTTGCGGCTGGCCGCTTGTCTTCAACCGTCCACTTACCGCCGTCGTAGTACGCCTTCCAGCCTGTCGGCTTACCGTCGACTTCAGTCTGCACGTACTGCTCTTTGGTTTTGCGACTGTAGCGGATCACGGAAGGCAGGCCATCCGGGTCCTTCTTCGGTGCTTCGCACAGGAAGTGGTACTTCGGATCGATCTCATCCTTGTGCGGCACGATCTCGATCACCAGCGGAGCACGGGTCTCGCGGTTTTTCGGGAACTGGCTCGCCGCCAGGAACAGGCCGGAAGCCCCGTCGCGCAGGATGTAGGTGTCGTTGACCTTTTCGCATTTCAGCTCAGGCATCTTCACCGGATCCATCTTCGGCGGCGCCGCGTCACCGCTTTTCAGCAGTTTGCGGGTGTTCTTGCAGGTTGCATTGGTGCAGCCGAAGAACTTGCCGAAACGGCCGGTCTTGAGTTGCATCTCGCTGCCGCACTTGTCGCATTCCAGGCTCGGACCTTCGTAGCCCTTGATGCGATAACTGCCTTCTTCGATTTCGTAGCCGTCGCAATCCGGGTTGTTACCGCAGATGTGCAGCTTGCGCTTCTCATCCAGCAGGTAAGCGTCCATCGCCGTGCTGCAGATCGGGCAGCGGTGCTTGCCGCGCAGCACAAGCGATTCCGATTCACCCTCGTCGTCCGCGGCGATTTCGTCGCCCGGCACCAGGTTAACGGTGGCCTTGCAGCGCTCTTTCGGCGGCAGGCTGTAGCCCGAGCAGCCGAGGAACACGCCAGTCGATGCGGTACGAATCTGCATCGGACGACCACACACCACGCACGGAATGTCAGTCATCACTGGCTGGTTGGCGCGCATGCCGCCTTCAGCGCTTTCGGCTACTTCGAGTTTCTTCTTGAAGTCGCCGTAGAACTCGTCGAGCACGTTTTTCCAGTCGCGTTCGCCCTGGGCCACGTCATCGAGGTTCTCTTCCATGCCGGCGGTGAAGCCGTAGTCCATGAGATTGGAGAAGCTCTCGGCCAGACGCTCAGTGACGATGTCACCCATCTTTTCCGAGTAGAAACGACGGTTGTGCAGCGCAACGTAGCCGCGGTCCTGGATGGTCGAAATGATCGCTGCGTAGGTCGAAGGACGACCGATGCCGCGTTTTTCCATTTCTTTTACCAGGCTCGCTTCCGAGTAACGGGCCGGCGGCTTGGTGAAGTGCTGGGTCGGATCAAGCTTGATCAGCTTCATCGCATCGCCCTGGGCCATGTCTGGCAGCACGTCGTCATCGCCCGGCTTGGCGATTTGCGGCATGACGCGGGTGTAACCGTCGAACTTCAGGATACGGCCCTTGGCACGCAGCTCGAAATCACCGGCACCTACGGTTACCGTGGTCGACAGGTACTGCGCTGGCAGCATTTGGCAAGCGAGGAACTGGCGCCAGATCAGCTCGTAGAGCCGCTCGGCATCACGCTCCATGCCCGACAGCTTGCTTGGCTCGGTATTGGCGTCGGAGGGACGAATCGCTTCGTGAGCCTCTTGTGCGCCTTCCTTGCTGCTGTAGACGTTCGGGTTTTCCGGCAGGTACTTCTTGCCGAACTCGCCTTCAATATAAGTACGCGCCATCGCCACCGCATCAACCGAGAGGTTGGTGGAGTCGGTACGCATATACGTGATGTAGCCCGCTTCGTACAAACGCTGGGCCATCATCATGGTTTTCTTCACCCCGAAGCCCAGGCGGTTGCTCGCGGCCTGCTGCAGGGTGGAAGTGATGAACGGTGCCGACGGCTTGCTGCTGGTCGGCTTGTCTTCGCGCTTGGCGATGCTGTAGCTGGAAGCCTTGAGCTTCTCCAGCGCGGCCATGGCCTGGGCTTCGTTGAGCGGTTTGAAGGCTTCGCCTTTCTCGCGGGCCACGTCGAAGCGCACAGTAGCGCCTTTGGCGGTGCCGAGATCCGCGTGAACTTCCCAGTACTCTTCCGGGTTGAACGCGCGGATTTCACGCTCACGCTCAACAACCAGTTTGACCGCAACCGACTGCACGCGACCGGCGGACAGGCCGCGAGCGACCTTGGCCCACAGCAGCGGCGAAACCATGTAACCCACCACGCGGTCGAGGAAACGACGCGCCTGCTGGGCGTTTACACGGTCGATGTCGAGCTCGCCCGGCTTGGAGAAGGCTTCCTGAATCGCCTTCTTGGTGATTTCGTTGAACACCACGCGCTTGTAGCGGCTGTCGTCACCACCGATGGCTTCGCGCAGGTGCCAGGCAATGGCTTCCCCCTCGCGATCCAAGTCGGTTGCGAGATAGATGGTGTCAGCATCTTTGGCGAGCCGGCGCAGCTCTTCGATGACCTTTTCCTTGCCCGGGAGGATCTCGTACTTGGCTTTCCAGCCATGATCGGGATCGACACCCATACGCGAGACAAGCTGCTTGCGCGCTTTCTCTTTCGGCGTGAGCACCGGACCTTCACCCGCGGCGGCCTTGCCGCGCTTGGCGGCTGGCTCTTTGCTGGCGCTAGCCGAACCGCTGGTGGGCAGGTCTCGGATATGGCCGATACTCGACTTCACCACGTATTGGTTACCCAGATACTTGTTGATGGTCTTGGCCTTAGCCGGGGATTCCACAATGACCAGCGATTTGCCCATGGATCAGAAAATTCCTGAATTCTAGAAGTGAAAGGCGGTTGGCGCCTGACGCGGCACCGCTATATATAGTGGCTACAAGGTGAGGTCAAGCGCAGGGTCTTGCGCGAACTCAGCTTATGGCTTCGAAAAAAGGCTCGGTTCGGCTTGCACCAAAGCAAAGCGTGGGACCTGTTCGCCGTCAACCTCGACCGACTCCAGGAACATGTTCAAGGGACGTACCCAAAAGCCGTAATCGCCATACAGGGCTTGGTAGAAGACCACTTCTTCTTCGGTCTCGGAATGCCGCGCAATACTGAATACACGGTACTGCGGACCTTTGTAATGTTGGTAGAGCCCAGGTTGTATCGGCATGGTTTGGCCCTCACTCAAATCTTTTCAAAATAAAAACAAAAATAAATTCAGAAAAACAAAAACCGGGGCACTTGGCCCCGGCTTCCATCAACGAGACGCTTAAACGCGTTCGAAGACGGTGGAGATGCCTTGGCCGAGACCAATGCACATGGTGGCTACCCCGAAGGTGCCGCCATTTTGCTTCATCACGTTCAGCAAAGTGCCGGAGATACGCGCACCGGAGCAACCGAACGGGTGACCCAAGGCGATCGCGCCGCCGTGCAGGTTAACCTTCTCGTTCATCTTGTCGAGCACTTTCAAATCTTTCAGCACTGGCAGGGCCTGTGCGGCGAAAGCTTCGTTGAGCTCGAAGAAGTCGATATCGTTGATCCCAAGGCCCGCACGTTTCAGTGCTTTCTGTGTAGCCGGTACTGGACCATAGCCCATGATTGCCGGGTCCACACCTGCCACTGCCATCGAACGAATCACCGCCAGAGGCTGGATGCCCAGGTCCTGGGCACGCTGCGCCGACATCACGATCATGCACGAAGCACCATCAGTGATTTGCGACGAAGTACCGGCTGTCACGGTGCCGCCCTTTGGATTGAAAGCAGGCTTCAGAGCCGCCAGGCTTTCCAGGGTGGTTTCCGGACGAATGGTTTCGTCGTAGTCGAACAGTTTCAGGAAACCGTTCTCGTCGTAGCCCTGCATCGGGATGATTTCGTCTTTGAACTTGCCTTCCACAGTCGCCTTGTGAGCGAGCTGGTGGGAGCGCACGCCGAAAGCGTCCTGTTGTTCGCGAGTGATGCCGTGCATTTTGCCCAGCATTTCAGCGGTCAGGCCCATCATGCCCGAGGCTTTCGCCGCGTACAGGGACATGTGCGGGTTCGGATCGACACCGTGCATCATGCTCACGTGGCCCATATGCTCGACGCCGCCAACCACGAACACGTCACCGTTGCCGGTCATGATCGCTTGTGCCGCGGTGTGCAAAGCGCTCATCGACGAACCACACAGACGGCTGACGGTCTGGCCGGCAGCAGTGTGCGGGATCTGAGTCATCAACGATGCCATGCGAGCGATGTTCCAGCCCTGTTCCAGGGTCTGGTTAACGCAGCCCCAGATCACGTCTTCGACTTCGTTCGGATCAACCTTGACGTTGCGTTCCAGCAGTTTGCTGATCAGGTGCGCCGACATATCTTCGGCGCGGGTGTTGCGGTGCATGCCGCCCTTGGAGCGGCCCATCGGAGTACGACCGAAGTCGACAATCACGACGTCTCTTGGATTCAAGCTCATAAAATTTCACTCTCGCTCAAGTGTTGGGACGCTTAACCGAAGAACCGTTGGCCAGTCTTGGCCATTTCACGCAGCTTCGCGGTCGGGTGGTACAGCGCGCCCAAATCAGCGTACTGGTCAGCCAGGGCAACGAACTCGGCAACACCGATCGAATCGATGTAGCGCAGCGCACCGCCACGGAATGGAGGGAAACCAATACCGTAGACCAGACCCATGTCGGCTTCGGCGGCGGTTTCGACAATGCCGTCTTCCAGGCAACGCACGGTTTCCAGGCACAGCGGGATCATCATCCAGTTGATGATGTCTTCGTCAGTGACTTCGCGCTGCTCGTAAACGATCGGCTTGAGCACTTCCAGCACCGACGGGTCGGCGACCTTCTTCTGCTTGCCCTTCTTGTCGGTCTCGTAAGCGTAGAAACCCTTGCCGTTCTTCTGGCCCAGGCGCTTGGCTTCGTAGAGCACGTCGATAGCCGAACGGCGATCGTCTTTCATGCGGTCCGGGAAGCCTTCAGCCATCACGTCACGACCGTGGTGACCGGTGTCGATGCCGACCACGTCCATCAGGTATGCCGGGCCCATTGGCCAGCCGAATTTTTCCATGATCTTGTCGATACGGACGAAGTCCACACCAGCGCTGACCAGTTTGGCGAAACCGCCGAAGTACGGGAACAGCACGCGGTTGACCAGGAAGCCCGGGCAGTCGTTGACGACGATCGGGTTCTTGCCCATTTTCTTGGCGTAGGCAACGGTGGTGGCAACGGCCAACTCGCTGGACTTCTCGCCACGGATCACTTCAACCAGCGGCATCATGTGCACCGGGTTGAAGAAGTGCATGCCGACGAAGTTTTCCGGACGCTTGAGGGCTTTGGCCAGCAAGGTGATGGAAATGGTCGAGGTGTTGGACGCGAGGATGGTGTCCTCTTTGACGTGACCTTCGACTTCGGCCAGTACGGCTTGCTTGACCTTAGGGTTCTCGACGACCGCTTCGACCACCAGATCCACGTGACCGAAATCACCGTAGGACAGGGTTGGACGAATGCCGTTGAGCACTTCAGCCATTTTCGCCGGGGTCATGCGACCTTTATCAACGCGACCGACCAGCAGCTTGGCGGCTTCAGCCAGGCCTTGCTCGATGCCGTGCTCGTTGATGTCCTTCATCAGGATCGGCGTACCTTTGGAGGCCGACTGATAAGCGATACCGCCACCCATGATGCCAGCGCCCAATACGGCAGCCTGCTTCACGTCGCGAGCGATTTCGTCGTAGGCCTTGGCCTTTTTCTTCAGTTCCTGATCGTTCAGGAACAGACCGATCAAGCTCTGCGCGGCAGAGGTCTTGGCCAGTTTGACGAAACCGGCAGCTTCGACTTCCAGCGCCTTGTCACGACCGAAGTTCGCGGCTTTCTGGATGGTCTTGATCGCTTCAACCGGCGCCGGGTAGTTCGGGCCAGCCTGACCGGCCACGAAACCTTTGGCGGTTTCGAAAGCCATCATTTGTTCGATGGCGTTCAGTTTCAGCTTTTCCAGCTTCGGCTGACGCTTGGCCTTGTAGTCAAACTCGCCGGAAATGGCGCGCTTGATCAGTTCCAGGGCGGCTTCCTGCAGTTTCTCAGGTGCAACCACTGCATCGACTGCGCCAACTTTCAGCGCGTCTTCAGGACGGTTTTCCTTACCAGCGGCAATCCACTCGATGGCGTTGTCGGCACCGATGATGCGCGGCAGGCGCACGGTGCCGCCGAAGCCCGGGTAGATGCCCAGCTTGACTTCCGGCAGACCGATCTTGGCCTTGGTGGACATGACGCGGTAGTCCGCCGCCAGGCACATTTCCAGACCGCCACCCAGGGCGATACCGTTGATCGCGGCGACCGTCGGGACATTGAGGTCTTCGAAATCGCTGAAAATCTTGTTGGCTTCGAGGTTGCCAGCGACAAGCTCTGCATCAGGCAGCTTGAAGTTCTCGACAAATTCGGTGATGTCGGCGCCGACGATGAACACGTCCTTGCCACTGCTGACGATCACACCCTTGATCGAAGCATCTGCCTTGATGGTGTCTACGGCCTGACGCAATTCGTTCAGGGTTAGACGGTTGAACTTGTTGACGGACTCACCCTTGAGATCGAACTTCAGTTCGACGATGCCACTTTCAAGAGCCTTAACCGTGATGGCTTTACCTTCGTAAATCATCAACTGATCTCCACGATATGGAAGCTGAACAGTACACGTCGGACGCAGGCGAATGGCTCGGCAGGACGCTTTTCGTCGATGCTAACGCCAATCCACCCGGCACACCCGCCAACGCGATAGTCGGGATTCTGTAGGAGCGTTCTGGAATACAAACGCTCAATTCATACGCCCGTTTGATTTGGGTACGCCACCTTCACGGAATTTCCGGCAATTGTCAATCGCCCAAAATGCTGGTTGAAACGCGACTTTGCAGTCATTTCCGTAAGACGAAGGTTCACAACACGCAGGTGCATGTGAGGCCATTCATAGAATCAATAGTTAGAAAAGTCGCCCTAATTCACGGCAGCCTGCGTTTAAGCAGCTACGCTGGCGGGACATTGAGGAAAAAATTTGAACACTTTTGGCGAATACCCGGCGTAAGATCAGCGCCACAAAGATTTCCGGCCTGCCTGGCCAATCCCAGCCCGATGATGATGTCGGGCTTTTTATTGCCTGTCTGTCAGGCGCGGGCGCTGGTTCTTGTAGGAGCTGACGCAGGCTGCGATCTTTTGACCTGGCATTGAAAGACCAGATCAAAAGATCGCAGCCTTCGGCAGCTCCTACGGAGATCCGGGGTCAGGCGAGAGCTTTCAGTGTGGCGTCGATTTGTTGCAAAACCTCGACTTCGCCCTTCTCGCCCCAATACAAAAAGATCATCTGCTTGTCCGCTTCGATCTTGTAGACGTTGGCTGGCAATTTTTCGAAATGATTGAGCAGCGTCCGATCCTCACAGACCTCCTGCCACTGATTGACCCACACACCCGGCGCTTTTTGCCAGTAACTCCAGCACTTCGGCTGATTGCCTCGACGTGGCCGATGGTACTGCGCACACGGGCTCGGCGGCTCCTGGCTCAGCCAGTGCGGCCACTCCTGCGGCGCCAGTTGCATGGCCAGGCCGATGCGTCGTGCTTCCATTCGCAAGGCCATGCGGCCGCTCTGGTGGCGCGACGGCCGCAACCATGCCAATGGACTCAGTACCACCAGCAGGATTGACACCACTATCCAGACCGTCATATCTGTACTCCCGATTCTTGATGAGCGCTTTGAGTCACTTTGGAACCATCGCGCTTGAAACCAGCCATACTTACCAATATCGCAATCCTCAGGAGGAGCACCTCATGCCCTACCACCATATTCTGGTCGCTGTAGATCTAACCGAAGAGTGCGATCCTGTTATCCACCGCGCTCGCGAACTGTCGGTGAGCAACGGTGCGAAGCTGTCCCTGGTGCACATTGTCGAGCCGATGGCCATGGCCTTTGGCGGCGACGTGCCGATGGACCTGTCCCAGTTGCAGCAGCAACAGTTCGATCAAGCCAAGGAGCGCCTGGACCGACTGATCCTGAAGTACCCGGAGCTCACCAAGGAATACAGCCACCTGACTTACGGCCAGCCGCGTCAGGAAATCCATCACCTGGCCAAGGAACAGACCTGCGACCTGATTGTGGTCGGCAGTCATGGCCGGCACGGTCTGGCGCTGCTGCTCGGCTCCACCGCCAACGACGTGCTGCACGGTGCGCCTTGTGATGTGCTTGCGGTGCGCCTGGTCAAAAGCTGACAACCGACTTCCCTTGTGGGAGCGAGCCTGCTCGCGAAGGCGGCCTTACAGTCAACATTGATATCGACTGACAGGCCCTCTTCGCGAGCAGGCTCGCTCCCACAATGAATCGGTGTCGCCCAGTAGATCGCATTCCATACGAAAAGCCCGGCGTTCATCTCTGAACGCCGGGCTTTTTTATTGCAGGATCATTCAGGCATCCAGCTCGGCCCAACGCTCGACCATCACGTCGAGTTCAGCCTGCAATTGCTCAAGTTGAGCAATCACCGCGGCCGTTTCGGTAGCCGGACGCTGATAGAACGCAGGGTCCGCCATTTGCGCTTCAACTGCCGCAATCTGCGTTTCCATGGCTTCGATCTGGCCCGGCAGCATTTCCAGCTCACGCTGGTGCTTGTAGCTGAGCTTCTTCTTCGCCACTGGTGCTTCGACTACAGCAGCGACTGGCGCCGCTTCGGCCGTCACTACAGCGGAGGTCAGGTCGGCTTTGCCAGACTTGCTCTCGGTCACGCCCAGCAGGCGCGGCGAACCGCCCTGACGCAGCCAGTCCTGATAACCACCGACGTATTCACGAACCTTGCCTTCACCTTCGAAGACCAGGGTGCTGGTGACCACGTTGTCGAGGAATGCCCGGTCGTGACTGACCATCAGCACGGTGCCGTTGAAGGTCAGCAAGACCTCTTCCAGCAACTCGAGGGTTTCGACGTCGAGGTCGTTGGTTGGCTCATCGAGCACCAGCAGGTTTGCCGGTTTGCTGAACAGCTTGGCCAGCAACAGACGGGCACGCTCACCACCGGACAGCGCCTTGACCGGCGTGCGGGCACGCTGCGGGCTGAACAGGAAGTCGCCGAGGTAGCTCAGCACGTGACGGCTCTGACCATCGATGTCGATGAAGTCGCGACCTTCGGCCACGTTGTCGATCACGGTCTTTTCCAGGTCCAACTGATGGCGCAATTGGTCGAAGTACGCCACGTCGATGCGCGTCCCCTCTTCCACGGTGCCGCTGGTTGGCTGCAAGCCGTTGAGCATCAGTTTCAGCAAGGTGGTCTTGCCGGTACCGTTGGCGCCGAGCAGACCGATACGGTCGCCGCGCTGCAGGACCATCGAGAAGTCCTTGATCAGGAACGGGCCGCCCGGGTGAGCAAAACTCACGTTCTCGAGGACCATTACCTGCTTGCCGGACTTGTCAGCGGTGTCCAGCTGAATGTTGGCCTTGCCGGTGCGCTCACGACGCTCGCTGCGCTCGTTGCGCAAAGCTTTGAGGGCACGCACGCGGCCTTCGTTACGGGTGCGGCGCGCCTTGATGCCCTGGCGGATCCAGACTTCTTCCTGGGCCAGTTTTTTGTCGAACAACGCGTTGGCCGTGTCTTCAGCCGCCAGCGAGGCTTCTTTGTGCACGAGGAAACTGGCGTAGTCGCCGTTCCAGTCGATCAGGCCACCGCGATCCAGTTCGAGGATGCGGGTCGCAAGGTTCTGCAGGAATGAACGGTCGTGCGTGATGAACAGCACGGCGCCCTGGAAATCCTTCAGCGCTTCTTCAAGCCAGGCAATCGCACCGATGTCCAGGTGGTTGGTTGGTTCGTCGAGCAGCAGCAGGTCCGGTTCGGAAACCAGGGCCTGAGCCAGCAGGACGCGGCGACGCCAGCCGCCGGACAATTCGGCGAGGGTCTTGTCGGCAGGCAATTGCAGACGGCTCAACGTGCTGTCTACCAATTGCTGCAAACGCCAGCCGTCGCGGGCTTCGAGGTCGTGCTGGACGTGCATCAGCTTGTCCAGATCGGCGTCGGTGACGATGTTCTGGCTCAGGTGGTGATACTGCGCAAGCAGCTCGCCCACACCGTCCAGCCCCTCAGCCACAACGTCGAACACGGTCCGCTCGTCGGCTACCGGCAATTCTTGCGGCAATTCGCCAATCTTGAGGCCGGGTGCGCGCCAAACGGAGCCGTCATCGGGCTTCTGGTCGCCCTTGACGAGCTTCATCATGCTGGACTTGCCAGTGCCATTGCGGCCGATGATGCACACCCGCTCACCACGGGCGATCTGCCAGGACACCTTGTCCAACAACGGCGTAGAGCCGAAAGCAAGGGACACATCGCTGAATTTGAGCAGGGTCATGAGCTTCTCCAAAAACCGGGCGCGCATTCTACCTGACTTGAGGCTTCAGAAGGCCGGCAATTTCACCTCTGTAGCACTCTGCATGACAATTGTTGCGATCTTGCACCGGAAGGCCGGCAAAGCTTTCGCCGGTTGCTGGCAAAAGGCTAAGCTACAGATTATTCAGTGCCGATCCTGTCAGCACTTGTCATGATTTTTCTGCCCGGATGTCTCATGCGCAGTCGCCTTTTCAGTCTTTTATCGTGTTTGCTTCTTTCTGCCACTGCTGCTCAATCAGTCCAGGCGGTGGACTTGTCCACCCAACGCCAGTATTACGATGAAGCCAAGCGTGCCTTGGCCAAGGGCGATTCCGAGCCCTATTTCCGCTATAGCCAGGCACTCAGCGATTATCCGCTGGAGCCGTATCTGGCCTATGACGAACTGACCGCACGCCTTAAAACCGCCAGCAATGCCGAGATCGAGAAGTTTCTCGCCGAACACGGTGACCTGCCCCAGGCCAACTGGATGAAATTGCGCTGGTTGCGCTGGTTGGCGGATCGCGGTGACTGGGCGACCTTCGTCAAGTACTACGACCCCAAGCTGAATTTCACCGAACTGGACTGCCTGAACGCGCAGTACCAGATCGGCCATAACCTCAAGCCCCAAGGCTACGCCAACGCCGAAAAGCTCTGGCTGACCGGCAAATCGCAACCCGCCGCCTGTGATGGCCTGTTCGGGATCTGGGCCGCCGAAGGTCAACTGACCGAACAGAAACGCTGGGAACGCACCAAACTTGCGGCCCAGGCACGCAACTATCCACTGGCCAACAGCCTGGTCAGCGGCCTGACCACCCTCGCCCCGCGCGGTCGCTTGTTGGTAGATGTGGCGCAGAAACCCGAACTGCTCAATCAGCCGTCGCGGTTTGTCCCGGCCGATGAGCCAATGTCCGACATCGTCAGCCTCGGCCTGCGCCGTCTCGCGCGTCAGGATCCGGACAAGGCCATGGACCTGCTCGACGGTTACGCCAGCAGCATGCATTTCTCCCGCGACGAAAAAGTAGCGATCGCCCGGGAAATCGGCCTGACCCTCGCCCGACGTTTTGACCCGCGCGCGCTGGACGTCATGACCAAGTATGACCCGGAACTGCGCGACAACACCGTGTCCGAATGGCGCCTGCGCCTGCTGCTGCGCCTGGCCCGCTGGGATGATGCCTATCAGTTGACCCGGCGCTTGCCGCAGGACCTGGCGACCACCAACCGCTGGCGCTACTGGCAGGCGCGCAGCCTGGAACTGGCGCAGCCGCAAAATCCGGAAGCGCAGACGCTGTACAAGGGCCTCGCCCGCGAGCGGGATTTCTACGGTTTCCTTGCGGCCGACCGCTCGCAACTGCCCTATTCGCTGCTCAACAAACCGCTGGTGCTCAGTCAGGCATTGATCAACAAGGTGCGTAACACCCCTGGTGTGCGTCGCGCCCTGGAATTCCACGCCCGCGGGCAGATCGTCGACGGTCGTCGCGAGTGGTATCACGTCAGCCGTCATTTCAACCGTGACGAAATGGTCGCCCAGGCGAAACTGGCCTATGACCTGAAATGGTATTTCCCGGCGATCCGCACCATCAGTCAAGCGCAGTACTGGGACGACCTGGACATCCGCTTCCCGATGGCCCACCGCGACACCCTGGTGCGTGAAGCCAAGGTCCGTGGCTTGCATTCGAGCTGGGTGTTCGCCATCACTCGCCAGGAAAGTGCCTTCATGGACGACGCCCGCTCCGGCGTCGGTGCCAGTGGCCTGATGCAATTGATGCCCGGCACTGCCAAAGAAACCGCGCGCAAATTCAGCATTCCCCTGGCCTCGCCGCAGCAAGTGCTCGACCCGGACAAGAACATCCAGCTCGGTGCCGCCTACCTGAGCCAGGTTCACAGCCAGTTCAACGGCAACCGCGTCCTCGCCTCCGCTGCCTACAACGCCGGTCCCGGTCGCGTGCGCCAGTGGCTGCGCGGTGCCGATCACCTGAGCTTCGACGTGTGGGTGGAAAGCATCCCGTTCGACGAAACCCGCCAGTACGTGCAAAACGTGTTGTCGTACTCGGTGATCTACGGCCAGAAACTCAACTCACCGCAGCCGCTGGTGGATTGGCATGAGCGGTATTTTGATGATCAATGACCGGTAATGCCGGTCGCGTAGGAGCTGCCGCAGGCTGCGATCTTTTGATCTGCTCCTGAAAAAATGCCCGCATCGATTGATGCGGGCATTTTTGTTTGTGGTTCAAAGGAAGATCAAAAGATCGCAGCCTCGTTTCACTCGACAGCTCCTACGCGGGTCTCGTCGGTACTGATGCCTTGCCGTGCGCAGTCAAACGGTATCGTTGAGCAGGGCTTTTAGGTGAGTCGGGATCGGTCATTTCGATCAAACCAGCGACCAATGCAGGCTTAAGGTAGTTGACCCGAAAGGTCGCCTTATGCGCCAGACCGACCTCTGCCATCAACTCATTGACCTTGAGCGGGTTACTGCCACGGAGCGCCAAAAGCAATTTCGCTACTTGGTCGGTTACTTGGTCGGTTACTTGGTCGGTCAGGGGTTCGCTTCTGGCCGCTTCCGCCAGCGCAAGACTCAACGCCTTAAGCATGAACTCAACAAAAGGCGTCGATTCTGCCAACTGGTCAGCAGCCGACAATGCTGCGTAATACGCATCCTGCTGCTCACGAATCACCGCTTCGACCGGCAGATAAGCCAGCACAGGACGCCACTGACTGAGTATCAGGGTCTGCCAGAGACGCCCCATCCGCCCACACCCGCCTGACGAAACCGCCCGCAATCATCAATCAATCCGTGCATAAGCAGTTCATGAGCGCGGAGCAAATCGGCTCGACTGCCAGGCTTCAAGTCCGGCATCGCTTCATAGGCTGTAAAAGCGTTGCGTACTTCCTGGATTTCCCGTGGCAAACCCAATACGCGCTGCCCGGCCAAGACAGCCGTTACCTGCTCGATGCTGAGGGTGTTGTTTTCGATCGCCAACGAAGCCTGAATCGTACGAATACGGTTACTGCGGCGTAGCTGAGGTGTCTGTCGACTATCACTTACAGCCGACAGCTGACCGATCTGTTCACTGATCTCAGCGATCAACGCCAGTATTTTCGTGGTCAGGGTCAACGGTGGTTGGTAGCGACTCATAGCCTCATCCGGGCAACTTGATCAAGGCGACATGGTGCCCGAACAGAGGGGTTCAGGCAGCTTTCATTCGCAGCTTTCATTTAGAGTCAAAAGATCGCAGCCTCGTTTCACTCGACAGCTCCTACACAGCTCCTACGCAGTTTCTACACAGCTCCTACGCGTGCAGGTCGAGTTCGGTTTTGCCGTCGCTAAACTGCAATGCCGCCAACCGCGCGTACAGCGCATTGCTTGCCACCAACTCCTGATGCGTCCCCACCGCCACCAGTTTCCCTTGGTCCATCACTGCGATTCGGTCGGCGTTTTTCACGGTGGCCAGGCGGTGGGCGATGACCAGGGTGGTGCGGTTTTTCATCAGGCTCGGCAGGGCTTGCTGGATCAGGTGTTCGCTTTGGGCGTCGAGGGCGCTGGTGGCTTCGTCGAGCAGCAGGATCGGTGCGTCGACCAGCAGCGCCCGGGCGATGGCCAGGCGTTGGCGTTGGCCACCGGACAAGCCGAGGCCGCCGTCGCCGAGGTGGGTCTGATAGCCGTGGGGCATTTGCTCGATGAAGTCGTGGGCGTAGGCGATTTTCGCCGCTTCCTGGACTTGGGCCAGGGTTGCGCCTGGATTGCCATAGCGAATGTTTTCTTCGATGCTGCCGAAGAACAGCGCCGGATTTTGCGAGACCAGCGCGAAGCAGCGGCGCAGGTCGAGTGGATCAAGCTGCGTCAGCGGCACGCCGTCGAGCAGGATGCGGCCTTCGGCGGGGTCGTAAAACCGCAGGAGCAAGTCATACACGGTGGACTTGCCCGCACCGGACGGCCCGACCAGCGCCAGGGTTTCGCCCGCATTGATCGTCAGATTCAAGCCATCGACTGCAAAGCTTTCGGGACGCGACGGGTAGGAAAAGCGCACATCCTGCAACTGCAGATTGCCCTTTACCCTTTCAGGCAAGGTCACCAGTCCGCTGGTCGGTGGCTGGATGATGTTTTCCGAACGCAGCAACTCGGCGATCCGCTCTGCCGCACCCGCCGCTCGCTGCAATTCTCCGATGACTTCGCTCAACGTGCCGAAGGCGCTGCCAACGATCAGGCTGTAGAAGACAAATGCCGCCAGTTCCCCGCCGGAAATTCTCCCGGCGATCACATCCATGCCACCGACCCAAAGCATGACGCCCACCGCGCCCAGCACCAGCACGATCACCAGCGTGATCAGCCACGAACGCTGGACGATGCGTTTGCGCGCGGTTTCGAAAGCCTGTTCCACGGTCAGCGCAAAGCGTTGTTCGTCCTGGACCTGATGGTTGTAGGCCTGCACGGTTTTGATCTGGCCGAGGGTTTCGGACACGTAGCTGCCGACATCGGCAATCCGGTCCTGGCTCTCGCGCGACAGGCTGCGTACCCGGCGACCGAAGATCAGGATCGGCGCGATCACCAGCGGCAAGGCGATCACCACGATGCTCGTGAGTTTGGGGTTAGTGATAAACAGCAGCACGATCCCGCCAATGACCATCAGCAGATTGCGCAAAAACAGCGACAGCGACGAACCGATCACCGATTGCAGCAGCGTGGTGTCAGCAGTCAGCCGTGACTGGATTTCGGAGCTGCGGTTGTCTTCGTAGAAGCCCGGATGCAGGTACACCAGATGATTGAACACCTGGCGCCGAATATCCGCGACGACCCGCTCGCCGATCCACGACACTAGATAGAAGCGCGCAAAAGTACCGACCGCCAGGGCAAGCACCAACACCATGAACAGACCAATGGTCTGGTTGAGCAAATGCGGCGATTGGGTCATGAAACCCTGATCCACCAGCAGTCGAATGCCCTGGCCCATGGACAACGTAATGCCGGCGGTGACGATCAACGCCAGCAAGGCGCCCAGTGCCTGTAAGCGATATGGCACGAGAAAACGACTGGCCAGACGAATGGCACGACGGTGACGGGAAGAGAGCATCGGGTTCATCCAGGTTCGCGGTAGAAGCGATTGATGGGGCCAGCCTACACACTCAATGGGGTGGAACTCTGTAAATCACAATGAGTCAGGTTAATTATGTCCGCCAAGACTAGCGGCTAGACGCTATTGGTCTAAAGTCCGGGTGGCAACACTGCGGGATTTCTGGTGGACTGGAGTTGTCGCTTGGGAGAGACCGCAGGGAGTTGTCACAGCCCGGTCACCTGGCGGTTTTAGAGTAAGCACACAACCTGATGAGGAGACAGGCCATGTCCTTGCAAAACAGCAGCGAAGACAAGATTCAAGTGATCCGCACACAGCCAGACCAGTCTCTGGGTTGCTCGATTATCGATGAGGACGGGCACGAAGTACCGATCACTGAAGGCATGATCCAGGACGCCTGCCGCGAACTGGAGAAGCGATTGGTCAAGCCTGCCGAACAAGAGTGATATAGCCACCGTCTTCTTTGACCCGGCCCAGGTTGGCCGGGTTTTTTATGGGCGATTATCCGGACATTGTGGTGCGGCTATTCGCGAGCAAGCCCGCTCCCACAGGGGATTTTTGGTGAACACAAATGTGGTGCTCAACCGAGATCCAGTGTGGGAGCGAGCCTGCTCGCGAAGGGGCCGACTCGATTCCTAGACGGTCACTGCACCAAGGGCCGCCACGATCTTCTGCAACACCGGCGAATCCCCCTCAATCCGCACCTGCAACCCATCAATCTCCCGGCGCGGCGGATAGTTCTTGCGCAGCGCATCAAACGCCGCACGCTGCTCGCTCACATTGCCCACAAGACTGCGGCGGAAATCCGCATCGTCGCGGCGCGGGTCGTACACGCCTCGGCACAACATCGCCAGCGCCCAGGCCGGATCGCTGTCAGCGTGCAAGGTCACTTGCGTCAACCACGGCGCGGGCAGCAAATCACTCAGGCTGACTTCGGCCGGCTGGCCGAGGAAGTCGCAATACGCCTGATAGATCTGCGCCGTGCCGCGCTGTTTGCCGTCGAGGCTGTAGCCGGCGATATGCGGTGTCGCCAGCACGCAAAGGTCAGCCAGTGCCACGTCGACCTCGGGCTCGCCTTCCCAGACGTCCAGCACCGCTTGCAGGTCTTCACGCTGCAGCAACACCTGGCGCAGGGCCGCGTTGTCCACCACCGGGCCGCGGCTGGCGTTGATCAGCCAGGCGCCGGGCTTGAGTCGGTTCAAACGGGGCTTGTCGAATAGGTGCCAGGTTGCCTGAACGCCGTGCTTCTTCAACGGCGTGTGTAAGCTGATGACATCGCACTGCTCGATGATCTGCTCAAGGCTGACAAAATCGCCGCCCTCCGCCGCTTGCCGGGGCGGATCGCACACCAGCACGTTCCAGCCCAGGCCTTGCAGGACCTTGACCAGCCGGCCGCCCACTTCGCCGGCACCGACCACGCCATAGGTGCGTTGAGTCAGGTCGACACCTTCAATTTCGGCGAGAGTCAGCAGGCTGCCAAGCACATAGTCGACCACGCCCCGGGCATTGCAGCCGGGTGCGCTGGACCAGGTGATGCCAGCCTGTTGAAAGTAATCCAGGTCCAGGTGATCGGTGCCGATGGTGCAGGTGCCGACAAACCGTACCTTGCTGCCTTCGAGCAACGCACGATTGACGTTGGTCACCGAGCGCACCAGCAGTACATCGGCCTGCTCGACCATGGCGCGGTCGATGGAACGCCCCGGCACCCGGCGTATTTCGCCGAAACCCTGGAAAAAGGCGTCGAGCAGCGGGATATTTTCGTCGGCAACAATCAGCATGGCGAGGCTCCTTTGGCGGATCGGCAGTGTAGTTGCAGATGACCTGTCACGCCTAGCACGCATCCCCGGCATGGGCTGCGTAGGAGCAATGTCGGGGCCGTGTAGGAGCTGTGTAGGAGCTGTCGAGTGAAACGAGGCTGCGATCTTTTGATCTTGTTTTTAAAAAGCAAAGTCAAAAGATCGCAGCCTCGTTTCACTCGTCAGCTCCTACGGGGGATGTGCAGTAGGTGGAAAGAATTACAAATCCACAACACAGCGCTTTTCCTGACCAGTGCGTCAACGGGGTAGAATGCGCCGCCCTGCGCCTCAAGTACCCTGGACGTTTCGCTCGTGAATTCCGTGACTGATCACCCCGCTGCAACTCCCCTCACCCGCCCGGCCCGGATTCGCCTGGAGCTGAAGACCCTGCTCGCGCTGGCGTTGCCGATCATGATCGCGCAACTGGCGACCACCGCCATGGGCTTCGTCGATGCGGTGATGGCCGGCCGGGTCGGTCCCCGTGACCTGGCCGCCGTAGCGCTGGGCAACTCGATCTGGGTCCCGGTGTTCCTGCTGATGACTGGCACGTTGCTGGCAACCACGCCCAAAGTCGCCCAGCGTTTCGGTGCCGGGACTCACAACGAGATCGGCCCTATCGTGCGCCAGGCGTTGTGGCTGGCGCTGGTGGTGGGGTTGATGGCGACCGGCATGCTGATCGCCGCCGAACCGATCCTGCACATCATGAAGGTCGATCCCGAGCTGATCGGCCCGTGCATGCAATACCTGCACGGCATCGCCGCCGGTTTGCCAGCGGTTGCGCTGTACCACGTGCTGCGCTGCTACAGCGACGGCATGGGCCGTACGCGTCCGGCGATGATCCTCGGTTTGTGCGCCCTGGCGCTGAACATCCCGCTGAACTACGTGTTCATTTATGGGCACCTGGGCGTGCCCGCCATGGGCGGCGCCGGCTGCGGCTGGGCGACAGGGATTGTGATGTGGTTCATGGCCCTCGGCATGATCGTCTATACACGCTGGGCGCCGGCCTACCAGAAAAGCGAGCTGTTCAGCCGCTTCGACTGGCCACAATGGTCGGTGATCAAACGCCTGCTGAGCATCGGCTTGCCGATCGGCATTGCGGTGTTCGCTGAATCGAGCATCTTCGCGGTGATTGCCCTGCTGATCGGCAGTCTCGGCGCGACCGTCGTGGCCGGGCACCAGATCGCCCTGAACGTCAGCTCCCTGGTGTTTATGATCCCCTACTCGCTAGGCATGGCCGTCACCGTGCGCGTCGGTCAGGCACTGGGCCGCAATGAACCGCGTGAAGCGCGCTTCGCTGCCGGCGTCGGCATGGGCACCGCGCTGGCGTATGCGTGCCTCTCAGCGAGCATGATGTTGTTGCTGCGCGAACACATCGCCACGATCTACACCGCCGACCCTACGGTGATTCATGTGGCGGCGATGCTGATTGTGTATTCGGCGCTGTTTCAGTTTTCCGATGCGATCCAGGTCACGGCGGCCGGAGCATTGCGCGGTTATCAGGACACGCGGGTGACGATGATCCTGACCTTGTTCGCGTATTGGGGGATCGGCTTGCCGGTGGGTTACGCCTTGGGCCTGACCGATTGGTTCGGCGCGCCGAGCGGCCCGAGCGGCCTGTGGCAGGGTTTGATCGTGGGCTTGAGTTGCGCGGCGCTGATGCTGTCGATCCGCCTGACGCGCAGTGCACGCAAGCGGATTCGCATCAGCCAATCGATGGGTTAAGCGAGTTTCTTGCGGATCCAGTAGAGGTAGGTGCCTGCCTCTTCGTGCTGCGCCACCAGTTCGTGGTCGAGAAACACACAGAACTTGGGAATGTCGCGCCGGGTCGACGGGTCGGTGGCGATCACCTTGAGCAAGCCACCGGGCGCCAGGTCACGGATGTGCTGGTGCAACATCATCACCGGCTCCGGGCAGTTGAGGCCGGTGGCGTCGAGGGTGCCGTCTACCGGCGTATCAAGCATTTCACTCATGATTCACTCCTGAAACTGGCCGGCATTGTCGCGCATTGCCGGGTGTTCGGTCATCTGTGGCATGACGCCATCCCCCTGTGGGAGCGGGCTTGCTCGCGAAAGCGGTGTGTCAGTCGACATCAATGTTGAATGTCAGCCCGCCTTCGCGAGCAAGCCCGCTCCCACAGGGGATCGTTGGTCTCAGCGGGACTTGGGTTTCTTCACGTCAATCCGGCGCAAATGGCAGGTCACTTCTTCGCGGTCGTGGTACAGCTGTTTGCAGCCGATCTCGACCTTGATCCCGCGCTCCTTGAAGCCATCGGCGATGCGTTCGAGCAAGCGCTTCACTTCCGCGTAACGCTGTTTCATCGGCAGCTTGAGGTTGACCACTGCTTCGCGGCAATGGCCTTCGCCAATCCACTCTTCCAGCATCGCGGCGTTGCGCGCCGGTTTCTCGACGATGTCGCAGACCATCCAGTCCACCGGTTGGCGCGGCTTGAAGGTGAAACCGTCGGCCATCAAGTGTTGCACCAGGCCGGTATCCATCAGGCTTTCGGCCATTGGACCGTTGTCGATGGCGGTCACCAGCATGCCACGGTTGACCAGTTGCCAGGTCCAGCCGCCCGGCGCGGCGCCGAGGTCAACGCCGGTCATGTCGCTATGCAGGCGCTCGTCCCACTGATCACGCGGGATAAAGTGGTGCCAGGCCTCTTCCAGCTTCAGCGTTGAACGGCTTGGCGCGTCACGTGGAAACTTCAGGCGTGGAATACCCATCGGCCACATCGCCGAGTTATTCGACTCAGCCAGGCCGACGAACACTTCACGACCGCTTTTGAAGGTCAGCAACAGGCGCGGCTTGCTGGCGTCTTCCACCAGTTTGCCGGCCGCCATCAGTGCCTTGCGCAGGTGGCCTTCGAATTTCTTGCAGAAGTTCGACAGTTCCTTGCCATCGTTGGTGTCGACCATTTCCAGCCACAGACTGCCGCACACCGGGAAATCGACGATGTGCGCAAGGATCACGCTGATGCGATCGGTTTCCGGCAGGTCGATGAAAATCCCGCGCGCCCATTGGCGCGGGAAGATCAGCTCGGCAAAGCGCTGGCCGCGCATCAGGCGCTCGGCGCCGTCTTCTTCGGTGCAGATGAATTCGGCACAGGCGCTGGCGGTCTTGGCCTTGGCATAGCCGGCCACGTTCAAGCGTGCGGCGTGTTCGGCAATCTCGGAACAGACTTCGCCTTCGAAGCCCGGCCGGCAATGCATAAATAGGGTGTTCATTCTTACTCCTGGGCAGATGGCGAGGAATTCAGCCACTGCGCGATGCCCAGGCTTGCGGTGAAGCAAAGCCTGTCACGAAAACCGGCGCATGATAGCCGAGTTCGGAACATTGGACTTGTCGATAGAGTCCAGTTATTAGCCAGCTACTTAAAACAGGGCTAGGTTTAATGCTCTGTTTGTCCCGTCAGTCCGTAGCCGTGCGGCCCCAAAGGAGTCATTTCAAATGCCGTCCCTCGATAGCCTGAAAACCCTTAAAACCTTACAAATAGACGACAAGACCTACCATTATTTCAGTCTGCCCGACGCTGCCAAGACCCTCGGTGATCTCGACAAGTTGCCGATGTCGTTGAAAGTCCTGCTGGAAAACCTGCTGCGCTGGGAGGACGAAAAAACCGTCACCGGCGCCGACCTCAAGGCCATCGCGGCCTGGCTCAAGGAGCGTCGCTCCGACCGCGAAATCCAATACCGCCCCGCCCGCGTATTAATGCAGGACTTTACCGGTGTGCCCGCCGTGGTCGATCTGGCCGCCATGCGCGCCGCGATGGCCAAGGCTGGCGGCGACCCGCAGCGCATCAACCCGCTGTCGCCGGTGGATCTGGTGATCGACCACTCGGTGATGGTCGACAAATTCGCCAGTTCCAGCGCTTTCGAACAGAACGTCGACATCGAAATGCAGCGCAACGGTGAACGTTACGCGTTCCTGCGCTGGGGCCAGAGTGCCTTCGACAATTTCAGCGTGGTGCCGCCGGGCACCGGGATCTGCCATCAGGTCAACCTCGAATACCTCGGGCGCACGGTCTGGACCAAGGATGAGGACGGCCGCACTTATGCGTTCCCCGACACCCTGGTCGGCACCGACTCCCACACCACCATGATCAACGGCCTCGGCGTACTCGGCTGGGGCGTGGGCGGGATCGAAGCGGAAGCGGCGATGCTCGGCCAGCCGGTATCGATGCTGATTCCGGAAGTGATCGGTTTCAAACTCACCGGCAAGCTCAAGGAAGGCATCACCGCCACCGACCTGGTGCTGACTGTCACGCAGATGCTGCGCAAGAAAGGCGTGGTCGGCAAATTCGTCGAGTTCTACGGCGACGGCCTGGCTGATCTGCCACTGGCCGACCGCGCGACCATCGCCAACATGGCCCCGGAATACGGCGCGACTTGTGGTTTCTTCCCGGTGGACGACGTGACCCTGGAATACCTGCGCCTGTCCGGCCGCCCGCCGGAAGTGGTGAAACTGGTCGGGGCCTACTCCAAGGCCCAGGGCCTGTGGCGCCTGCCAGGCAAGGAACCGATCTTCACCGACAGCCTGGAACTCGACATGGGCTCCGTCGAAGCCAGTCTCGCCGGGCCAAAACGCCCGCAGGACCGTGTCTCGCTGCCGAACGTCGCCCAGGCCTTCAGCGATTTCCTCGGCCTGCAAATCAAACCCACCAGCAAGGAAGAAGGACGCCTGGAAAGTGAAGGCGGCGGCGGTGTCGCGGTGGGTAACGCGGACATGGTCGGCGAGGCGGACTACGAGTCTGACGGCCATACCTACCGGCTGAAAAACGGTGCGGTGGTGATCGCAGCGATCACGTCCTGCACCAACACCTCCAACCCGAGCGTGATGATGGCGGCCGGGTTGGTGGCGAAGAAGGCAGTCGAGAAAGGCCTGAAACGCAAACCGTGGGTCAAGAGTTCATTGGCGCCCGGTTCGAAAGTGGTCACCGATTACTACAAGGCTGCGGGCCTGACGCAGTACCTCGATGAACTGGGTTTTGCCCTGGTCGGTTATGGCTGCACCACTTGCATCGGCAACTCCGGGCCGTTGCCGGAGCCGATCGAGAAAGCCATCCAGAAAGCCGATCTGGCGGTGGCGTCAGTGTTGTCCGGCAACCGCAACTTCGAGGGCCGGGTACATCCGCTGGTGAAAACCAACTGGCTGGCCTCTCCGCCGCTGGTGGTGGCTTATGCGCTGGCGGGTACGGTGCGGATCGACATCAGCAGCGAATCCCTGGGTGATGACAAGGACGGCAACCCGGTTTTCCTGCGGGACATCTGGCCGAGCACCAAAGAGATCGCCGACGCGGTGAATCAGGTCAACACCGCGATGTTCCACAAGGAATACGCCGAAGTGTTTGCCGGCGACGAGCAGTGGCAGGCGATTGAAGTGCCGCAGGCCGCGACTTATGTCTGGCAGGAGGATTCGACGTACATCCAGCATCCGCCGTTCTTCGATGACATCGGCGGGCCGTTGCCGGTGATTCAGGACGTGAAAAAAGCCAACGTGTTGGCGCTGCTCGGCGACTCGGTCACCACCGACCACATCTCCCCCGCCGGCAACATCAAGGCCGACAGCCCGGCCGGTCGTTACCTGCGCGAGAAAGGCGTGGAGCCGCGGGACTTCAACTCCTACGGTTCGCGTCGTGGCAACCATGAAGTGATGATGCGCGGCACCTTCGCCAACATCCGCATTCGCAATGAAATGCTCGGTGGCGAAGAAGGTGGTAACACGATCTACATTCCGACCGGCGAGCGACTGCCGATCTACGATGCGGCCATGCGCTATCAAGCGTCGGGCACGCCGCTGGTGGTGATTGCCGGGCAAGAATACGGCACCGGGTCGAGCCGCGACTGGGCGGCCAAGGGCACCAATCTGCTGGGGGTGAAAGCGGTTATCGCTGAAAGCTTCGAGCGCATTCACCGCTCCAACCTGGTGGGCATGGGCGTGCTGCCGCTGCAGTTCAAGCTGGATCAGAACCGCAAGAGCCTGAACCTGACCGGCAAGGAAACCGTGGATATCCTCGGGTTGACCGGCGTCGAGGTCACACCGCGCATGAACCTGACGCTGGTGATCACCCGTGAAAACGGGACCACTGAGAAGGTCGAGGTGTTGTGCCGGATTGATACGCTGAACGAAGTCGAATACTTCAAGGCCGGGGGGATTTTGCATTACGTGTTGCGACAGCTGATTGCCTCATAAGCACTGCTGCTGACAGAGACACCGCCTTCGGGCGGTGTTTTTGTTTGTGCTGAGAAGTGAACAAAAATACCCTGCACACCAGCGATCAATTGTGGGAGCGGGCTTGCTCGGGAATTCGGTGCACCAGTCGCCTTAATTGTTGAATGACACTCCGCTTTCGCGAGCAAGCCCGCTCCCACAGGGGGTTATGTGTTGTCCACAAATCCCCTGAACTCCACTGACCCACTGTGGGAGCGAGCCTGCTCGCGAAAGCGGTGTGTCAGCCGACATGGATGTTGGATTTGATGGCCCCTTCGCGAGCAGGCTCGCTCCCACAGGGGTAAATGTGTTGAACACACATCCCTTGAACACCACCGCTCCCACAGGGGATCACCTCACACTGCAAAATTTACTGGTACAAGGACTCCAACATGCCCGCTCTGCCATGGCTCTACCTGGCACTCCTCTCCATCGGTTATGCCCTGGCCCTGATCTACGGCCATCTCGGTTGGCTGGCGGCTATCTCTGTCGCCCTGCTGCTGTTCGCCGGTTTCGCCGTGCGCCAGCAAAAGGTTCCAGTCGCCCGCTACCTCGGCCATGGTTTGTTTATCGTCCTGGCGCTGGCGCTGGCGATGCACTGGCTGCCCGGTTTCTACAATGGTCGCGGTATCGATCCACAGCGATTCACCGACGATGCCGTGCCGTTTTCCATGTATTTGAACCAGGACAAACCGCTGATTGGTTTCTGGTTGTTACTGGTGTGCCCATGGATTGTTGGTCGGCGCTCGCTGCGGCTGTCCATCTATGCCACGGCGTTGGCGCTGACCTTGAGCATCGTCCTGGCATTGGGTGGCGCGTTATTGCTGGGCGTGATCAGTTGGGCGCCGAAGTGGCCGGACCAGGCCTGGCTCTGGGTCTTGAACAACTTGCTGCTGGTGACACTGGTCGAGGAAGCACTGTTTCGCGGCTATATCCAGGGCGGTCTGAGCCGGCATTTCAAACATCTGCCCTACGGCGAAAACCTCGCCCTGTTGCTGGCCTCGCTGTTGTTCGGCCTGGTCCATCTGGGCGCAGGCTGGCAATGGGTGTTACTGGCGAGCCTGGCGGGTGTCGGCTATGGTCTGGCCTACCGATTTGGCGGGTTGGGTGCGGCCATCGCTACCCATTTCGGCTTGAACCTGCTGCATTTCGGTCTCTTCACCTACCCGATGCTTGCCGGCTGACGCAACGGTCGTTTTGCGACGCGCCGCTGATTATTGAAATTTAATTTCAATAAATCCCTGACCACGCCGACAACCTCTCAAAGCCTCACGGATTGAAATAGCCATGCGTAACAACCAACCCATTACACAACGCGAACGGACCTTCCCGGCTCAGCAACGGTTGATTTCCACGACCGACGCCAAAGGCGTGATCACCTACTGCAACGACGACTTCGTCGAAATCAGTGGGTTTTCCCGTGAGGAGCTGATCCGTGCGCCGCACAATCTGGTTCGTCACCCTGACGTGCCGGCGGCGGTATTCGCGCACATGTGGGGTACTTTGAAACAAGGCTTGCCATGGATGGGCATTGTCAAGAATCGCTGCAAGACCGGTGACCATTACTGGGTTAACGCCTATGTCACGCCGATTTTCGAAGGCAACCAGGTGGTCGGTTACGAGTCGGTGCGGGTCAAACCCACCGCCGAACAGATCGGCCGGGCCGAAGCGCTCTACCAACGCATCAACCAGGGCAAGTCGGCGATTCCTTCGTCAGACAAATGGCTGCCGGTTCTTCAGGACTGGGTACCGTTTATTCTGGTCAGCCAACTGAGCTTCATGATCGGTGCCTCGCTGAACTCCCAATGGGGTTTTGCCTTGGCGGCCGCTCTCTCCGTGCCACTGGGCCTGCTGGGTCTGAGCTGGCAACAACGCGGTCTCAAGCGCCTGCTGGTCCTGGCCGGACAAACCACTTCCGACCCGCTGATCGCGCAGATGTACACTGACAGCCGTGGCGCCCAGGCGCGTCTGGAAATGTCGATCCTCAGCCAGGAAGCCCGCCTGAAAACCTGCCTGACTCGTCTGCAGGACACCGCCGAGCACCTGACCGAGCAAGCGAAGCAGTCCGACACTCTGGCGCACAACAGCTCCAGCGGTCTGGAACGTCAACGGGTCGAAACCGAACAAGTGGCCACCGCGGTCAACCAGATGGCTGCTACTACCCAGGAAGTCGCCAGCCACGTGCAACGCACCGCTGACGCCACCCAGGAAGCCAATCGCCTGACCAGTCGCGGTCGCGACATCGCCGGGGAAACCCGCGAAGCCATCCAGCGCCTGTCAGTGGTGGTCGGTGAAACCGGTTTGACCGTGACGCAACTGGCCAAGGACAGCGACGAAATCGGCGGCGTGGTCGATGTGATCAAAGGCATCGCGGACCAGACCAACCTGCTGGCACTCAACGCCGCCATCGAAGCGGCACGCGCCGGTGAGATGGGTCGTGGTTTCGCGGTCGTCGCGGACGAAGTGCGCCAACTGGCGCAACGCACCAGCGAATCGACCGGGCAGATCCATGCGCTGATCGCCAAGCTGCAACAGACCGCCAATACCGCCGTGCAGACCATGGACGCGGGGCATCGCCAGGCCGAGGAAGGTGTGGCGCGGGTTCTGGAAGCGGATCAGGCATTGATCGGCATCAGCGAAGCGGTGGCTCACATCACCGACATGACCACGCAGATTGCAGCCGCGACCGAAGAGCAAAGCTCGGTGGCCGAAGAAATCAGCCGCAACATCAGCAACATCTCGCAACTGGCGGACCAGACCTCGGAACAGGCGCAACACTCGGCGTTGCTGAGTGAAGAACTGACCAAGACGGCCAGCACCCAGTACTCGTTGGTGGAGCGGTTTAACCGCTGATTGATGCTGGAAAGACAAAACCCGGACAGCGAAAGCTTCCGGGTTTTTTATTGCCTCGAGATCAAGATCAAAAGATCGCAGCCTTCGGCAGCTCCTACAGGATGTACGCCGAACCCATGTAGGAGCTGGCGGAGCCTGCGATCTTTTGATCTTGCTTCTTATAAAAACCCTGCAACCTTCCCCGCCGCAGCCGCCAAATGCTGCTCATGACTAAACCCGGACGCCTTCAACGGCTTCAAATCATGATCCCCCGCCACCAGCCAGAACACCTCGATGCTCGGCGACAACGCGTAAGCCTCGACCGCCTCACGATTACCCAACGCATCCCGCTCACCCTGCACAATCAAGGTCCGGGTCTTCAGCCCGGCCAGATGCTCGACCCGAGGTTTTTCCGGTTTACCCACCGCATAGAACGGATAACCCAGGCACACCAAGGCATCCGCACCCAATTCATCCGCCAGCAAACTCGCCATCCGCCCGCCCATGGACTTGCCGCCAATGGCCAAGCGCCCAGTGACATGGCGTCGCACCTCGGCATACACCTCACGCCAGCATTCCAACAGTTTCGGTGCCGGATTCGGCGGGCGTTTGCCGCCATCGAGGCGCCGTTGCGCCATGTACGGAAACTCGAAGCGCAGCACGTTGACGCCCTGTGCAGCAAGGCGCGCAGCCATGTCTTTCATCCAGCCGCTGTCCATCGGCGCACCGGCACCGTGGGCGAGGATCAGCGTGGTCGATGACGGCGCCGAAGCCGCATCCCACAACCAGCCATGTTCGGCCACGCACCGCCCCCATTGATCCCCGTCAATACTGGCCTTGTGCTCTTTGTCCATGCTTGCCTCGCTTTTAGTCTGCCTATAACTCCAGGCGAAGGGAGCGCTTGTCTTGCGGCTTACTCGCAAAGACACGCCTCTACTTCGGCTGAACCGTGGATGGGGAACCATGAACACTTCTATCAGTACCGCCTACAACTACAAGGTGGTCCGCCAATTCGCCATTATGACGGTGGTGTGGGGCATCGTCGGCATGGGCCTCGGGGTTTTTCTCGCGGCCCAATTGGTCTGGCCCGAACTCAACTTCAATTTGCCGTGGACCAGTTTCGGCCGCCTGCGCCCGTTGCACACCAACGCGGTGATCTTCGCCTTCGGCGGCTGCGCCCTGTTCGCCAGTTCGTTCTACTCGGTGCAACGCACCTGCCAGACCCAACTGTTTGCTCCGAAAATCGCCCAGTTCTGTTTCTGGGGCTGGCAACTGGTGATTGTCCTGGCGGCCGTCAGCTTGCCGTTGGGTTACACCAGTTCCAAGGAATACGCCGAGCTGGAATGGCCGATCGACATCCTGATCACCATCGTCTGGGTCGCCTACGCCATTGTGTTCTTCGGCACACTGGCCAAGCGCAAGACCAAGCATATCTACGTCGGCAACTGGTTCTTCGGTGCGTTCATCGTCACCGTGGCGATCCTGCACATCGTCAACAACCTGGAAATCCCGGTCAGCCTGACCAAGTCCTACTCGCTGTACGGCGGCGCGACTGACGCCATGGTGCAGTGGTGGTACGGCCACAACGCGGTGGGTTTCTTCCTGACCGCCGGCTTCCTCGGGATGATGTATTACTTCGTGCCGAAACAGGCCGAGCGTCCGGTGTATTCGTATCGCTTGTCGATCGTGCACTTCTGGGCCCTGATCACCCTGTACATCTGGGCCGGCCCGCACCACTTGCACTACACCGCGCTGCCGGACTGGGCACAGTCGCTGGGCATGGTGATGTCACTGATTCTGCTGGCGCCAAGCTGGGGCGGGATGATCAACGGCATGATGACGCTCTCGGGCGCCTGGCATAAGTTGCGCAGCGATCCGATCCTGCGCTTCCTCGTGGTCTCCCTCGCGTTCTACGGCATGTCGACCTTCGAAGGGCCGATGATGGCGATCAAGACCGTCAACGCCCTCTCCCACTACACCGACTGGACCATCGGCCACGTTCACGCCGGCGCGCTCGGCTGGGTGGCGATGATTTCCATCGGTGCGCTGTACCACATGATCCCGAAAATCTTCGGCCGCCCGCAGATGCACAGCCTCGGTTTGATCAATGCGCACTTCTGGCTCGCGACTATCGGCACCGTGCTCTACATCGCTTCGATGTGGGTCAACGGCATCGCCCAGGGCCTCATGTGGCGCGCTGTCAATGAAGACGGCACGCTGACCTACTCCTTCGTCGAAACCCTGGTGGCCAGCCACCCAGGCTTCGTCGTGCGGTTGGTGGGCGGTGCGATCTTCTTCAGCGGCATGTTGCTGATGGCCTACAACACCTGGCGCACCGTGCGGGCCTCGCAGCCTGCCGAAGCCGCCGCTGCCGCGCAGATGGCCTGAGGAGTCCGCCATGAAACACGAAACAATCGAGAAAAACGTCGGCCTGCTGCTGTTGCTGATGGTCCTGGCCGTGAGCATCGGCGGCCTGACGCAGATCGTCCCGCTGTTCTTCCAGGACGTGACCAATAAACCGGTGGAAGGCATGAAACCCTACACCGCGCTGCAACTGGAAGGTCGCGACATCTACATCCGCGAAGGTTGCGTTGGTTGCCACTCGCAGATGATCCGGCCGTTTCGCGCCGAAACCGAACGCTACGGGCACTACTCGGTGGCCGGTGAAAGCGTCTGGGATCACCCGTTCCTGTGGGGCTCCAAGCGCACCGGGCCGGACCTGGCCCGGGTCGGTGGCCGCTATTCCGAAGACTGGCACCGCGCGCATTTGTACAACCCGCGCAACGTGGTACCGGAATCGAAAATGCCGGCCTACCCATGGCTGGTCGCCAATCAACTCGACAGCAGCCACACCGAAACCAAGATCAAGGCCATGCGCACCCTCGGCGTGCCGTACAGCGACGACGACATCAGCGGTGCCGTCGCCTCGCTCAAGGGCAAGACCGAGATGGACGCTTTGGTCGCCTACCTGCAAGTGCTCGGCACTGCCATCAAGAGCAAGAGGTGAGCCATATGGTCTTTGAATTGAGCAGTGGAATGATCCGCGGCCTCGGCACGGTCGTGGTGTTCGTGGCCTTCGTCGGCCTCGCGTTGTGGGTGTTCAGCGGCAAGCGCAGCCCGGAATTCGCCGAAGCACGTTTGCTGCCGTTCGCCGACGAACCGCTTCCCGACGACGCCACCCAAGAACCTGAAACAAGGAGTACCCGGCCATGACCACCTTCTGGAGTACGTGGATCTGCGTACTGACCATCGGCAGCCTGATCGGCCTGACCTGGCTGCTGGTCGGCACCCGCAAGGGCGAGACCAAGGGCAGCGTCGACCAGACCATGGGCCACAGCTTCGACGGCATCGAGGAGTACGACAACCCGCTGCCGCAGTGGTGGTTCATGCTGTTCGCCGGCACGCTGGTGTTTGCCGTGGGTTACCTGGTCCTGTATCCGGGCCTGGGCAACTGGAAAGGCATCTTGCCGGGTTACGAGGACGGCTGGACCGGCGTTCACGAGTGGGAAAAGGAGATGAACAAGGCCGACGCCAGGTTCGGACCGATCTTCGCCAAATTCGCCGCCATGCCGGTGGAAGAAGTCGCCAAGGACCCGCAAGCGCTGAAAATGGGCGGTCGCCTGTTTGCCTCCAATTGCGCGGTGTGCCATGGCTCGGATGCCAAGGGCGCGTTCGGCTTCCCGAACCTGGTCGACAGTGATTGGCGCTGGGGCGGCGATGCCGACATGATCAAAACCACGATCATGGGTGGACGCATGGCGGCGATGCCGGCCTGGGGTGAAATCCTCGGCGAGGCGGGCGTGAAGAACGTCGCCGCGTATGTGCGTCACGAACTGGCCGGCCTGCCGCTGCCCGCCGACAGCAATGCAGACGTGCAAGCCGGACAGCAATTGTTCAGCACTACTTGCGTAGCCTGTCATGGGGCAAATGGCCACGGCACTGAAGCCATGGGCGCGCCGAACCTGACGCACCCGGCCGGATTTATCTACGGTTCAAGCCTGGCGCAACTGCAACAAACCATACGTCATGGCCGCCAGGGCCATATGCCGGCGCAGAACGAATTGCTCGGCAACGATAAGGTGCAATTGCTGGCGGCTTACGTTTTCAGCTTGTCGCAGGGTGTCAGCACCGAGCGTTTGCAGGCTGAAGGCAAAAGCGAATAATTCTTGACCGCTCTGCTGCCGCATTCTCCCGGATGCGGCAGTTCCCCGCTTCTTTGCGACCCATTGTCGCACCCTCCTTCAGTCTCCCTTTCGGTTCCCCGGAATCGGGTCTACGCTTGCTCGATGCGGACTGGCAAAGTACCGGTTCCAGGTCGACCTTAGCCGATGTGTTCGACGAATCTGCTCGATGACAGGCCGCAAAGGCTGGTAGATACCGGCTGTCGTGCAAATTGCCTTCTGTCACCTGAACCTTGCGTTTGAACACACCCCGTTACAACTGACCTGAACCCCTCGCCTTATTCTTCCGCTGCGACATTTTGTCCGGGGGCAATTTTGTCCTTACGCGGCGCATGGAAAGGCCGCAGAATCAGCTTCTGAAAGCATTGACCCAGGTCATGGTGCGTTGCAATGCCCCCCTGCTTTCTACATACTTGCGGCCGATTTTTATCCTAATAAAACACCCAAACCGTGGAACCTTAGAATGAGCACAGCAATCAGTCCGACTGCTTATAACTATAAGGTAGTCCGCCAGTTCGCCATCATGACGGTGGTCTGGGGGATCCTTGGCATGGGGCTTGGTGTCTTCATCGCCTCACAGCTTGTATGGCCGGAATTGAACTTCGGTCTGCCGTGGACGACTTTTGGACGCTTACGCCCGTTGCACACCAACCTGGTGATTTTCGCCTTCGGTGGTTGTGCACTGTTTGCCACTTCTTATTACGTCGTGCAGCGAACCTGCCAAACGCGACTGATTTCCGACAGCCTCGCTGCCTTCCACTTCTGGGGTTGGCAAGCGGTGATCATCGGCGCGATCGTGACCTTGCCGCTGGGTTACACCACCACCAAGGAATACGCCGAACTGGAATGGCCGCTGGCTATTCTGCTGGCCATTGTCTGGGTCGTTTACGGTCTGGTGTTCTTCGGCACCATCGTCAAGCGCAAGACCAAGCACATCTATGTGGGTAACTGGTTCTACGGCGCGTTCATCGTCGTGACCGCGATGCTGCACATCGTCAACCACATGTCGCTGCCGGTCAGCCTGTTCAAGTCCTACTCCGCCTACTCGGGTGCGACGGACGCGATGATCCAGTGGTGGTACGGCCACAACGCGGTGGGTTTCTTCCTGACCACCGGCTTCCTGGGGATGATGTACTACTTCGTTCCGAAGCAGGCCGAGCGTCCGATCTACTCCTATCGCCTGTCCATCGTGCACTTCTGGGCGCTGATCACCCTGTACATCTGGGCCGGTCCGCACCACTTGCACTACACCGCACTGCCGGACTGGGCACAGTCGCTGGGCATGGCGATGTCGATCATTCTGCTGGCTCCGAGCTGGGGCGGCATGATCAACGGCATGATGACCCTGTCGGGCGCCTGGCATAAGCTGCGCACCGACCCGATCCTGCGCTTCCTCGTGGTATCGCTGGCGTTCTACGGCATGTCGACCTTCGAAGGTCCGATGATGGCGATCAAGACCGTCAACTCGCTCTCGCACTACACCGACTGGACCATCGGCCACGTACACGCCGGCGCGCTCGGCTGGGTAGCGATGATCTCGATCGGCGCGATCTACCACATGATCCCGAAACTGTTCGGTCGCGTGCAGATGCACAGCATCGGCCTGATCAACACGCACTTCTGGCTCGCGACCATCGGTACCGTCCTGTACATCGCTTCGATGTGGGTCAACGGCATCACCCAAGGCCTGATGTGGCGTGCAATCAACGACGACGGCACCCTCACCTACTCGTTCGTCGAAGCGTTGCAAGCCAGCCACCCTGGCTACATCGTTCGCGCCCTGGGCGGTGCGTTCTTTGCCAGCGGCATGCTGTTCATGGCCTACAACGTATGGCGTACCGTACGTGCCTCGAACCCGGCTGAAGCCGAAGCCGCCGCTCAGATTGCTGTAGTTGGAGCTCACTGATGAAGCATGAAGCAGTCGAGAAGAACATTGGCCTGCTGGCCTTCTTCATGGTCATCGCCGTCAGCATCGGCGGCCTGACCCAGATCGTCCCGCTGTTTTTCCAGGACGTTACCAACAAGCCGGTCGAAGGCATGAAGCCTCGCCCGGCGCTTGAAGTCGAAGGACGCGACGTCTTTATCGCCAACGGTTGTGTCGGCTGCCACTCGCAGATGATCCGCCCGTTCCGTGCTGAAACCGAACGTTACGGCCACTACTCGGTCGCCGGTGAAAGCGTCTGGGACCACCCGTTCCTGTGGGGTTCCAAGCGTACCGGTCCGGACCTGGCCCGTGTCGGCGGTCGTTACTCCGATGACTGGCAGCGCGCGCACTTGTACAACCCGCGCAACGTAGTGCCTGAGTCGAAAATGCCGGCCTACCCGTTCCTCGTGGAAAACAAGCTCGACGGCAAGGACACCGCCAAGAAACTCGAAGTCTTACGCACGCTCGGCGTCCCTTACACCGACGAAGACATCGCCGGCGCGAAGGATGCCGTGAAGGGCAAAACCGAAATGGACGCGCTGGTGGCCTATCTGCAAGGCCTGGGCACCATCATCAAAAGCAAACGGTGATTTAGATGGATATCGGGATGATTCGTGGCCTGGGCACCGTTGTCGTGATGGTTGCCTTTATCGGTCTGGCGTTGTGGGTGTTCAGCCCCAAGCGCAAGTCGGAGTTTGAAGACGCGACCTTGCTGCCTTTTGCGGATGATCCCGAAGCCATCAAGCACGTCGAGCAAGCTTCTAGGAGTAACAAAGAATGACTACGTTCTGGAGTCTGTACGTCACAGTCCTCAGTCTGGGTACTATCTTCGCCCTGACCTGGCTGCTGCTGTCCACCCGCAAGGGCCAGCGCAGCGAAGCCACCGAAGAGACTGTTGGCCACTCCTTCGACGGGATCGAGGAGTACGACAACCCACTGCCGAAATGGTGGTTCATGCTGTTCGTGGGCACCATCATCTTCGCCCTGGGCTACCTGGTGCTGTATCCAGGCCTGGGTAACTGGAAAGGCCTGCTGCCGGGCTACAACTACCTCGATAACGACAAGCAGACTGCGTTCGCCAACGGCCAGACCGGCTGGACCGGCGTTCACGAGTGGGAAAAGGAAATGGCCAAGTCGGACGCCAAGTTCGGCCCGATCTTCGCCAAGTTCGCTTCCATGCCAATCGAAGAAGTCGCCAAGGACCCGCAAGCCCTGAAGATGGGTGGCCGCCTGTTCGCCTCCAACTGCTCGGTCTGCCACGGTTCCGACGCCAAGGGCGCTTATGGCTTCCCGAACCTGACCGACGCCGACTGGCGCTGGGGCGGCGAGCCGGAAACCATCAAGACCACCATCATGGGCGGCCGTCATGCGGTCATGCCGGCGTGGGCTGAAGTGATCGGCGAGCAAGGCGTGGCAGACGTTGCCTCGTTCGTGCTGACCAACCTCGATGGCCGCAAGCTGCCGGAAGGCACCAAGGCCGACCCGGTTGCAGGGCAGAAACTGTTCGCCGCCAACTGCGCCGTATGCCACGGCCCGGAAGGCAAAGGTACGCCAGCGATGGGCGCGCCTAACCTGACCCACCCGGCGGCGTTCATCTATGGTTCGAGCTTCGCTCAACTGCAGCAGACCATCCGTTACGGCCGTCAGGGCCAGATGCCTGCGCAAGAACAGCTGCAAGGCAACGACAAGGTTCACCTGCTGGCCGCTTACGTCTACAGCTTGTCTCACGGTGAGAAAGCTCCGGCGGCGGATGCCCAGTAAGGCAAACGCTTGAAGCAACATAAAAGGCCCCGCCAGTTCACTGGCGGGGCCTTTTTCATGGGCGCTGGGCAAAGATCGATTTCACTGGCACCGTGCGCAACAGCTCGCGCGTCTGCCACTGGTTGTCTTCCACGAAATTGACATGCAACAGTTTGCGATCCTCGGAGAAACTGGCGATCAGGTACGTCTGCTGGGATGCACTGCCGCTGAGGAAGGTCGGCACGTTGCCCAGGTACAACAGCGCACCGCCGTCTTCATGGTAATGACCAGCGAAGATCGCCGTAACCTCATACTTCGTGACCATGTCCTTGAAACGCTTGAGCTGGTCCCAGTTGCCTTTCCATTGGTCAGGGCTGTGCATGTTGACGATGATGGCGTAGCCCTGGGTTCGAGCCATCTGCAGGTCATTCTCCAACCAGTCCAGCGCATGGGTGATGTTGAACGTGGTAGGGTTCAACAGATGGGAAATTTTCACCTCATAGGTCGGCTCAAAGTTGAGTTGAACCAGATGCACTTCACCAATGTTCTTCGAATAGGCCAGACTGCCCGAATACAATCTGTTCAAAGGCCCGCCAGTCACTTTCAAATCAAACTCATCGACTTTTCCTTCATGATGTTCTTTATAGTCAACAATACTTCCTGCAGCACAACTGTTGGTAAAACAGTCATCGACATTGTTGGCGTAATCGTGATTACCCAGCCCGTACAGGAAGTCTTTATCGAAGTATTTCTTCAACGTCGAATTGATATAGGAGCGCTGCCAACCGTGACCAAACGCGGTCATGTCGCCGTTGATCATCAAGGGCACCTCCGACTGCCCTCCCGACTGTTTCCTGAAATCGGCAATACTCGCGAACTGGCTTTCCACCAGCCATTTCGCGCGCTTTTCAAACTCGACGTCCAACTCGTCTTCCCGCCGATCGGACTTTTCCGTCCATGGATATTGGGGGTCGGATGCAAACACCATATGGCGAGGTGTATTTTCAATCGAATGCGCGAGAGAAGCGATCGACAATAAACCCAGGCCAGCGAGCAGGCTCGTCACTTTACTGATATTCATAGAATTCCATTTCCTTTATTCTTTAACAAGCGCACAACCCGTTTGCTCTGCACCACTGCAAACTATTCGAGGACTAAATAAATTACAAACATCAGATCGCAACTAATTAATATGAATATATGTCCGCAACTTCCAAAGTAAAGCTATCAAGGAGAGAGATGCATTCACAGGTAATCACCAAAGAAGAAATGACCTGTCCTGTTCTGGAATCAGCTATCCCATCCACTTCAAGCAATCCTTTAGTTGCGGCGCTGGAGCCTGGACACTGCACGGGCGGCCTGGGTGGTGGTCGCCACCCTTGAACGAGACCGCTCCTTCGCACCGTGCAGCGCCAACGCGCTTCTCTCGAAGCACATCGTGGATCGTCTATAGTCAATTGATCTGGATCATGCTTTGTTACATCTGCTACACCATCCAGGCTTTTCTCCCAACGCGACCAAAGGTCGCACCCTTGAGCTAGAGCGACAGGCGTATCATTGCGCCACTGCAACACCTCTTTTTGACCGCGGTCGGCACGTACTGACCGAGGCATTTTTCCACTGCCGTGGGATGCAATGATGAGCAATCAGATTCCGGTACACGACGTTACCCCGCCTGCCAAGAACGCGAACAACAGCGTCGATCTCTACGCCTCTCGAGAAAAGATCTACACCCGCGCCTTCACCGGTTTGTTTCGCAACCTGCGGATGATGGGCGGGGCCGGTTTGTTCCTGCTGTATTTCGGTACGGTGTGGCTGAACTGGGGTGGCCACCAGGCCGTCTGGTGGAACCTGCCGGAACGTAAATTCTTCATTTTTGGCGCGACCTTCTGGCCTCAGGATTTCATCCTGCTCTCGGGGCTGCTGATCATCAGCGCCTTCGGCCTGTTCTTCATTACGGTGTACGCCGGGCGCGTGTGGTGCGGTTATACCTGCCCGCAAAGCGTCTGGACCTGGATTTTCATGTGGTGCGAGAAGGTCACCGAAGGCGACCGCAACCAGCGCATCAAGCTCGACAAGGCGCCGATGAGCGCCAATAAATTCCTGCGCAAATTCAGCAAACACTCGATGTGGCTGTTGATCGGTTTTGTCACCGGCATGACCTTCGTCGGGTACTTCTCGCCGATCCGCGAGTTGACCATCGATTTCTTCACCGGCGAGGCGGATGGCTGGTCGTACTTCTGGGTCGGTTTCTTCACCCTCGCCACCTACGGCAATGCCGGCTGGTTGCGCGAGCAGGTGTGCATCTACATGTGCCCGTACGCGCGCTTCCAGAGCGTGATGTTCGACAAGGACACCCTGATCGTCTCCTACGACCCGCGCCGTGGCGAATCCCGTGGCCCGCGCAAAAAAGGCGTGGACTACAAGGCCCAGGGCCTGGGCGATTGCATCGACTGCACCATGTGCGTCCAGGTCTGCCCGACCGGTATCGACATCCGCGACGGCTTGCAAATCGAGTGCATCGGTTGCGCCGCGTGCATCGATGCCTGCGACAGCATCATGGACAAGATGGAGTACCCGCGCGGCCTGATCAGCTACACCACCGAGCACAACCTGTCCGGGCAGAAAACCCATAAACTGCGCCCGCGCCTGATTGGCTATGCGGTAGTGCTGCTGACCATGATCGGCTTGCTGGTGACCGCGTTCTTCATGCGCTCGCTGGTGGGCTTCGACGTCAGCAAGGACCGCGTGCTGTACCGCGAGAACGCCGAAGGCCGGATCGAAAACGTCTACAGCCTGAAGATCATGAACAAGGACCAGCGCGACCACACCTACCTGCTGGAAGCCAGCGGCCTGCCGGACCTCAAGCTGCAAGGCAAGCGCGAGATCAAAGTCGCCGCCGGGGAAATTTTCAGCCAGCCGGTGGAGCTGTCCAGCGCGCCGGAGCAATTGCCATCGAGCACCAATGAGGTGAAATTCACCCTCAAGGATGCCGATGACGACAGCGTCCACGTTGAAGCCAAGAGCCGATTCATCGGCCCACAAATTCGTTGAGAGAAGTGATCATGCCCGCAGCAACTGCCGCAAGCCCTTGGTACAAGCATCTTTGGCCGTGGATCATCATCGGGATTCTGGCCTGCTCGGTGACCCTGACCCTGTCCATGGTGACCATCGCCGTGAACAACCCGGACAACCTGGTCAACGACAACTACTACGAGGCGGGCAAAGGCATCAACCGTTCGCTGGACCGTGAGTTGCTGGCCCAGACTCTGCAACTGCGCGCCAATGTGCATCTGGATGAGCTGACCGGTGAAGTCGACCTGCGCCTGAGCGGCAACAGCCAGCCCAAGACTGTCGAGCTGAACCTGATCTCGCCGACCCAGCCGGAGAAGGATCGCAAGATCACCCTGACCCGCAGTGAAACCGAACAGGGCCGCTACATTGGCCAGATGAGCGACCAGGTCGAAGGCCGTCGGTTTGTCGAATTGCTGGGCGTGCAGGACGACAAGACCTGGCGCATGTTCGAAGAAGAACAGGTCAGCCACGATAAAGACCTGCTGTTGGGCGATGAGCCGCTGCAAGGTGCGGAAGACCTGAAGAGACCGTAAATCCTGCAAAACCTGTAAACCTGTAGGAGCTGTCGAGTGAAACGAGGCTGCGATCTCTTGATCTTGCTTTTGAAAAACAACATCAAGAGATCGCAGCCTCGTTTCACTCGACAGCTCCTACGGGGATGAGGCCATCCCGGAAGACATAGATCCACATCATGACCACCCCAACCCCGTGCTACCACTGCGCCCTGCCCGTCCCGGCCGGCAGCCGCTTCACCGCCGTCGTCCTCGGTGAAACCCGCGAGCTCTGCTGCCCGGGCTGCCAGGCCGTGGCTGAAGCCATCGTGGCCGGAGGTCTGGAAAGTTATTACCAGCATCGCAGCGAAGCCTCGGCCAACCCCGAATCCCTTCCCGTGCAACTGGTGGATGAACTGGCGCTGTACGACCGCGCCGACGTCCAGCAACCCTTCGTTCGTCACGAAGGCGAACTCGCTGAAACCACACTGTTGATGGAAGGCATCAGTTGCGCCGCCTGCGGCTGGCTGATCGAGAAACACCTGCGCAGCTTGCCGGCAGTGGCCGAGGCGCGGCTGAACCTGTCCAACCATCGCCTGCACGTGCGCTGGGCCGACGCCCAATTGCCGCTGAGCCAGGTGCTCGGCGAACTGCGCCACATCGGTTACGTCGCCCACCCTTATCAGGCCGACCGCGCCAGCGAACAACTGGCCAGCGAAAACCGTCTGGCCCTGCGCCAACTCGGCGTCGCCGGGCTGCTGTGGTTCCAGGCGATGATGGCGACCATGGCCACCTGGCCGGAATTCAATATCGACCTCAGCCCGGAACTGCACACCATCCTGCGCTGGGTCGCCTTGTTCCTGACCACGCCCATCGTGTTCTACAGCTGCGCGCCGTTCTTCAAAGGCGCGATGCGCGACCTGCGCACCCGCCACCTGACCATGGACGTTTCGGTGTCGCTGGCGATTGGCAGCGCGTATCTGGCCGGGATCTGGACCTCGATCACCGGAGTCGGCGAGCTGTATTTCGATGCGGTCGGCATGTTCGCGCTGTTCCTGCTGGCCGGACGATATCTGGAGCGTCGCGCCCGAGAACGTACCGCCGCGGCCACCGCGCAACTCGTCAATCTGCTGCCTGCTTCTTGCCTGCGTCTGAGTGCAGACGGCCAGAGCGAGCGAATCCTGCTCAGCGAATTGCGCGTCGGCGATCACGTGCTGGTGCATCCCGGTGCAGTCCTTCCGGCTGACGGCAAGATCCTCGACGGCCAGTCGAGCATCGACGAATCCCTGCTCACCGGCGAATACCTGCCGCAACCGCGTACCTTGGGCGATGCGGTCACCGCCGGGACTTTGAACGTTGAAGGCGCGTTGACCGTGGAAGTATTGGCCTTGGGTCATGACACGCGACTTTCCGCGATTGTTCGCCTGCTCGACCGCGCCCAAGCCGAAAAACCGCGCCTGGCGGAAATCGCCGACCGCGCCGCCCAATGGTTCCTGCTGCTGTCGCTGATTGCTGCCGCCGCCATCGGACTGTTGTGGTGGGAGCTGGATTCCTCACGAGCGTTCTGGATCGTGCTGGCCATGCTGGTGGCGACTTGCCCGTGCGCCTTGTCGCTGGCCACGCCGACCGCGCTGACCGCCGCCACCGGCACGCTGCACAAACTCGGCTTGTTGCTGACCCGTGGTCATGTGCTGGAAGGCCTGAATCAGATCGACACGGTGATTTTCGACAAGACCGGCACGCTGACTGAAGGTCGGCTGGCGCTGCGTTCGATTCGCCCGCTCGGCTCACTCGGCAGCGATGAGTGCCTGAGCCTCGCGGCAGCCTTGGAAAACCGTTCCGAACACCCGATCGCTCGGGCATTTGGCCGCGCCCCGTTAGCCGCCGAAGAAGTCCTCAGCACGCCGGGGCTTGGCCTTGAAGGCTTGGTCGGTGAGCAACGCCTGCGCATCGGCCAGCCGGGCTTTGTCTGCGAACTCAGTGGCGCCAGCGTGCCGTTGATGCCGGATGAAGCCGGGCAATGGCTGCTGCTCGGTGACAGCTTCGGGCCGCTGGCGTGGTTTGTCCTCGATGACCGTTTGCGCGCCGACGCCCCGGCCCTGCTCGCTGCGTGCAAGGCGCGCGGCTGGCGCACGTTGTTGCTGTCCGGCGACAGCTCGCCGATGGTCGCCAGCGTCGCCGCTGAATTGGGTATCGACGAGGCCCGTGGCGGCTTGCGTCCCGATGACAAGTTGCAAGTGCTGCAACAGCTGCACAAGGAAGGTCGCAAGGTGTTGATGCTTGGTGACGGGGTCAACGATGTGCCAGTGCTGGCCGCCGCCGATATCAGCGTGGCCATGGGTTCGGCCACCGACCTGGCGAAAACCAGCGCCGATGCGGTGCTGCTGTCCAACCGCCTCGACGCCCTGGTGCAAGCCTTCAGCCTGGCGCGGCGCACCCGGCGGGTAATCATCGAGAACCTGCTGTGGGCCGGGCTGTACAATGGGCTCATGTTGCCGTTCGCCGCCCTCGGCTGGATCACTCCGGTGTGGGCCGCGGTCGGCATGTCGATCAGTTCGTTGACCGTGGTGCTCAATGCCCTGCGCCTGACTCGGATGCCGAGCACGCCCAAGGCCAGCGCCACGCCAGAAACCCGCCCGCTGCCGGCCTGAGCCGCGCGGGCATGGAGCCTTCCCATGCCAGCTCTATACGTGATGATCCCGGCGGCGCTGCTGATCGTGGCCATCGCCGTCTACATCTTCTTCTGGGCGGTCGACAGCGGTCAGTACGACGACCTCGACGGCCCGGCCCACAGCATTCTGTTCGACGACCAGGACCCGAACCACACCGCGGCGGTCGATGAGGCTAGCGGCCATCCGGCCAAACCGGACGACAAGGCCCCACCCCATGCTTGAACTGGCGCCACTGCTGGTGTCTGCGGTGATCCTCGGCCTGCTCGGCGGCGGGCATTGCCTGGGCATGTGCGGCGGCTTGATGGGCGCGCTGACGCTGGCGATTCCCAAGGAACAACGCAGCCGTCGCTTCCGCTTGCTGCTGGCCTACAACCTCGGGCGAATTCTCAGCTACGCCACTGCCGGCCTGCTGATCGGCCTGGCTGGCTGGGCGGTGGCCAACAGCCCGGCGGCGATGTTCATGCGCGTCATCGCCGGGTTGCTGCTGATCAGCATGGGCCTGTACCTGGCCGGCTGGTGGAGCGGACTGACCCGCATCGAAAGCCTCGGTCGCGGCCTGTGGCGGCATATCCAGCCGATTGCCAACAAACTGCTGCCGGTGTCGAGCCTGCCTCGCGCCTTGTTGCTGGGCGCGCTCTGGGGCTGGTTGCCGTGCGGGCTGGTTTACAGCACGTTGCTGTGGGCGGCGAGCCAGGGTAATGCGCTTGATAGTGGGTTGTTGATGTTGGCATTCGGGTTGGGGACCTGGCCGGTGTTGCTCGCGACAGGACTGGCGGCCGAGCGCGTCACGGCGTTGTTGCGCAAGCGCAGTGTGCGGATGAGTGGCGGGTTGCTGGTGATTCTGTTCGGGATCTGGACATTGCCGGGGCCGCATCAGCATTGGCTCATGGGACATTAGATCGCAGCCCTGTAGCAGCTGCCGAGCCTGCGAGGCTGCGTTCGGCGGCGAAGCCGTCGTGAAATCAGGCAGTGCGGTGTATCAGGATGATCTGGTACTCAGGGTTTACGACGGCTTCGCCGCCGAACGCAGCCTCGCAGGCTCGGCAGCTGCTACAGGGCGATGGTTGGCAATGACACCGTTGATGCAAATCAAGATGCCCCAACGCCGCACCCCATAGACTCGCAGCCACTGCAAGCCTATCCGGGGGAATGCCCGCATGCTCGACGCCATTCGTTGGGACACCGATCTGATTCGCCGTTACGACCTGTCGGGGCCGCGCTATACCTCGTACCCGACCGCCGTTCAATTCACCAGCCAGGTCGGCACGTTCGACCTGTTCCATGCCCTGCGCGACAGCCGCAAAGCGCTGCGGCCGCTGTCGCTGTATGTGCACGTGCCTTTCTGCGCGAACATTTGCTACTACTGCGCCTGCAACAAAGTCATCACCAAGGACCGCGGTCGCGCACTCCCCTACTTGCAGCGCCTGGAGCAGGAGATCCAGCTGATCGCCTGTCACCTGGACCCTGCGCAGAAAGTCGAGCAACTGCATTTCGGCGGCGGCACCCCGACCTTTCTCAGCCACGACGAACTGCGCCAGTTGATGGCTCAGTTGCGCAAGCATTTCAATCTGCTGGACGACGATTCCGGCGACTACGGCATCGAAATCGACCCACGTGAAGCCGACTGGTCAACCATGGGTCTGCTGCGGGAGCTGGGTTTCAACCGGGTCAGTATCGGCCTGCAAGACCTCGACCCGGCGGTGCAACGCGCGGTCAATCGCCTGCAAAGCCTGGAAGAAACCCGCGCGGTGATCGACGCCGCGCGGACCTTGCAGTTTCGTTCGATCAACATCGACCTGATCTACGGTTTGCCGCGCCAGACGCCCGAAAACTTCGCCCGCACGGTGGATGAAGTCATCGCCCTGCAACCGGACCGTCTCTCGGTATTCAACTACGCGCACCTGCCGGAGCGCTTCATGCCGCAGCGGCGGATCAACACTGCCGAACTGCCAACCCCGGCGCAGAAACTGGAGATGCTCCAGGGCACCATCGAACAACTGACCAAGGCTGGTTACCGCTACATCGGCATGGACCACTTCGCCCTGCCCGACGATGAACTGGCGATTGCCCAGGAAGAATCGACCCTGCAACGCAACTTCCAGGGCTACACCACTCACGGGCATTGCGATTTGATTGGGCTTGGGGTGTCGGCGATCAGCCAGATCGGCGACCTGTACTGCCAGAACACCAGTGATTTGAACCTGTACCAAAACACCCTGGCTTCGGCGCAACTGGCGACTAATCGTGGCCTGCTGTGCAACGCCGACGACCGCTTGCGACGAGCAGTGATTCAGCAGTTGATCTGCCATTTCAGCCTGGAATTCACCGGGATCGAACAGGCCTTCAACATCGATTTCCGTGGCTACTTCGCCGAACTCTGGCCGCAATTGCAGGCGATGGCCAAGGACGGCCTGATCGAACTGGACAGCGAGCGGATCACCGTTCTACCGGCCGGACGCTTGCTGGTGCGCTCGGTGTGCATGGTGTTCGATGCGTACCTGGAACAGCAGAATCGTCAGCGCTTCTCGCGGGTGATTTAGGACTTCATGGCCAGCGACGCCGCCTTGAGGACTTGCTCCGGCGTCAGGCCTGCTTGCTTCATCGCTTTACTGAGCGCGTTGTTGGCGACGATCAAACCTCCGTTGAGGTTGTTGATAAACGCTTGCAAGGCACCGAGCTTGGCTTTTCTTTCTTCGGGGCTCAGCCGTTTATCTTTCATCACTGCCTGCATTTCGGCGAGTTTTTCGGCGATCTGCTGCTGCAATTTACGAATCATCTTCAGGATCTGCTGAATGTTGTCCGGCAAACCGCTTTGCTCGATGTCGCTGTTTTCACCCTTGGCCTCGGCGGCTTTTTCAATGCCGGCACCGGACAGCGACACCTTGATGCCTTCGACTTTAGTCGGGGTGTCGACACTCTGCGCCGTGACATCCGAGTCATTGACCGCAGGAGGTCTGGAGGTGTCGAGCAACGACGATAAGCCGCTGCTACCGGGGTTCAACGTGCCAATGGCGGACATGAATGCGGTTCCTTGCAGGCGATCAGTTGACAGGTTATCGGCCATCCGAGCCGTGGCTTTACACGCCTGCGGCAAAATTGCCGTGCGCTGGCCTGAATGTCCTCCCGTGAGTTACCCTTACGGCTTATGTGTGTTTTCCCACAAGGATTAAAGAAATGTCCGAGCCAGTTAAACTGCGCGCTCACAGCCAGGCCCATTGCAAGGATTGCAGCCTGGCCCCCCTCTGCCTGCCACTTTCTCTGAATCTGGAAGACATGGATGCGCTGGACGAAATCGTCAAACGTGGTCGCCCGCTGAAAAAAGGCGAGTTCCTGTTCCGCCAGGGCGACACGTTCGATTCCGTTTATGCAGTACGCTCCGGCGCCCTGAAGACCTTCAGCCTCAGCGATGGCGGCGAAGAACAGCTCACCGGTTTCCATTTGCCGAGCGAGCTGGTCGGCCTGTCGGGCATGGACACTGAAAAGCACCCGGTCTCGGCGCAAGCGCTGGAGACTACATCGGTCTGCGAAATTCCTTTCGAACGTCTCGACGAACTGTCCATTCAGCTGCCGCAACTGCGTCGTCAGTTGATGCGGGTGATGAGCCGCGAAATTCGCGACGATCAACAAATGATGTTGCTGCTGTCGAAGAAGACCGCCGACGAGCGCATCGCGACGTTCCTGGTCAACCTGTCCGCACGCTTCCGCGCACGCGGCTTCTCGGCCAACCAGTTCCGCCTGAGCATGTCGCGCAACGAAATCGGCAACTATCTCGGCCTGGCGGTAGAAACCGTATCCCGGGTGTTCACGCGCTTCCAGCAAAACGAACTGATCGCCGCCGAGGGCAAGGAAATTCATATCCTCGACCCGATCCAGCTCTGCGCCCTGGCTGGCGGTTCTCTCGACTGACTAGTGCAATTGCGGCTGAGCGAAACGGTTCAGCCGCCGTTATACTGCGACGTTTGCAGCCCTGCCAGGACAACTCGACGATGGTCTTCGACTCCTTCGACATCAAATCCCTGATCCGCCCCGTGATCGACTTCCCCAAGCCGGGCGTGATCTTCCGCGACATCACTCCGCTGTTCCAATCGCCGACCGCCCTGCGCCTGGTGATGGACACCTTCGCCCACCGCTACGTTGAGGCCGACTTTACCCACATCGGCGCGATGGACGCCCGTGGCTTCCTGATCGGCTCGGTGTTGGCGTATCAGCTGAACAAGCCGCTGGTGCTGTTCCGCAAGCAAGGCAAACTGCCGGCGGACGTGCTGGCCGAAGGCTACGCGACCGAATACGGCGAAGCCTTCCTGGAAGTGCATGCCGACAGCCTGTGCGAGGGCGATTCGGTGGTGATGTTCGATGACCTGATTGCCACCGGCGGCACGCTGATCGCGGCGGCGAACCTGATTCGACGCATGGGTGCGCGGGTACATGAAGCGGCGGCGATCATTGACTTGCCGGAGCTGCTTGGGTCGCAACGGCTGGAAGATATGGGGATTCCCACCTTCTGCCTGACGCAGTTTGCGTTGTCGGAAAAGTAAGCGGCGTTTGTAAGGACGCCTTCGCGGGCAAGCCTCGCTCCTACAAGGACAGCGCAAGTCCTGTAGGAGCGAGGCTCGCCCGCGAAGACGTCAGCCGCTACACCACAAAATCACAGACCCATCTGCTTGCTGATAATCTCGTTCATCACTTCCCGCGTCCCGCCGCCAATCGACAGAATCCGGTTATCCCGATACAGCCGCTCCACCAGACTCTCGCGCATATAGCCCAACCCCCCCAGAATCTGCACCGCATCCGTGGTGATGCGATCCGCCGTGTCAGTCGCAAAATTCTTGGCCATGGAAATCTCCTTGATCACGCTCTGCCCCGCCGCCATTTTCGCCGCCTGGCGGTAGGTGAATTCCCGTGACACTTCCAGTGCCGTGGCCATTTCGGCGAGGCGGTGCTTGAGCACCTGAAACTTGCCGATCGGTTTACCGAAGGCCTCGCGCTGACGTGCCCATTTCAGGCTTTCTTCAAGAGCAAGCTGCGCGGTCATATTGGCCATCAGCGCCAGGGCCAGGCGTTCGCTCTGGAAGTTGCCCATGATGCAGGCGAAGCCCATGTTCTCGGCGCCGATCAGATTGCCTACAGGCACCAGGCAATTGTCGAAGAATAATTCGGCGGTGTCCGACGCCCACCAACCCATTTTCTTCAGTTGCCGGCCGACGGTGAAGCCAAGGGTGCCCTTCTCGATCAACAACAGGCTGATGCCGCCAAAACCCGGCTCGCCAGTACGCACCGCGACGGTGTAGAAATCCGCACGCACGCCGCTGGTGATAAAGGTTTTGCTGCCGCTGACCCGGTAGAAGTCGCCGTCGCGCACGGCGCGGGTTTGCAGGTTGGCCACGTCTGAACCGCCGCTGGGTTCGGTGATGGCCAGGGCGCTGATTTTCTCGCCGGACAACACTAGCGGCACCACCCGATCACGTACTTCGGGCCGCGCCCACTTGAGGATCGGCGGCAGGCCAATGTCCAGGGAGCCGAGGCCCGCGACCAAACCACCGGAGCCGCAACGCATCAGTTCTTCGCTGGCAGCGACTTTAGCGAACAGATCAGCTTCATGGCTGCCGCCCAGGTCTTCGGGGTAACCGATCCCCAGGATGCCGGCGGCACCAGCCTTGAGGTAGAGCTCGCGGGGGAAGCTTTCAGACTCTTCCCACTGATCAATGTCCGGCAGAATCTCGCGCTCGACGAAACGCCGGACGCTGTCGCGGACCAATTGGTGGCTGGGGTCGAAGTATTCCTGAAAGGCAGGCATCGGCGAACTCCACTGAAGGGTTCCGCGACGTTAACCGAGCGCTTGCTTGGTTTTCAACAGGATTGTGTTAATCAGGTGGACCGCGGTGCATTCTTCGCGGGCAAGCCTCGCTCCTACAGGTCATGTGGCATTCGCAAATAGGCGGAACGACGCGAACCCTGTAGGAGCGAGGCTTGCTCGCGAAGGCGTCGGCTAAGGCACTACAAAGCGATCGGCTTACGCCCCGCAAACGAATGCGCCAACGTCCCGCCATCCACCAGTTCCAATTCGCCACCCAACGGCACGCCATGGGCGATCCGCGAAGCAACCAGGCCTTTGTTGCTCAGCAACTGGGCGATGTAATGCGCGGTGGCTTCACCTTCCACGGTCGGGTTGGTCGCCAGGATAACTTCGGTAAACGTGCCGGCTTCTTCGATCCGGGCGAGCAATTGCGGAATGCCGATAGCCTCTGGCCCGAGGCCGTCGAGTGGCGACAAATGGCCCTTGAGCACGAAGTAGCGACCCCGGAATCCGGTCTGCTCTACCGCGTAGACGTCCATCGGACCTTCCACCACGCACAGCAAGGTGTCGTCACGCCGGGTGTCGGCACATTGCGGGCAGAGGTCGTCTTCGGTCAGCGTGCGGCACAAGCGGCAGTGACCGACCCCTTCCATCGCCTGGCTCAGGGCCAGGGCCAGGCGCGAGCCGCCGCTGCGATCGCGCTCGAGCAGTTGCAACGCCATGCGCTGGGCGGTTTTCTGGCCCACGCCCGGCAACGTTCGCAGGGCATCGATCAGTTGGCGAATCAGAGGGCTGAAGCTCATGGGGAAAAGTCCGACAAAACAACGAGACGCGGTTTATACCCGCGCCTCTGGCCAGCGTCAAATACTCAGTCCTGGGCGACCCGCACCACCAGTTTGCCGAAGTTGCGTCCTTCCAGCAGACCGATGAACGCCTCGGGCGCCTGCTCCAGGCCATCGACGATGTCTTCACGGAACTTGACCTTGCCGTCGCGCACCCACGGTGCCATGGCGCTGACGAATTCCGGCTGACGATCACCGTAGTCATCGAACACGATAAAGCCCTGGATGCGTACGCGCTTGGTCAGCAAGGTGCGCTGCAATTGCGGCAGGCGATCCGGCCCGCTCGGCGCTTCATAGGCGTTGTAGCCGGCAATCAGGCCACACAGCGGAATCCGCGCCTTTGGGTTGAGCAACGGGATGATCGCGTCGAAGACCTTGCCGCCGACGTTCTCATAATAGATGTCGACGCCTTTGGGGCAGGCCAGCGCCAGATCATTGGCAAAGTCCGGGCTCTTGTGGTCGATGCAGGCGTCGAAGCCGAGCTCCTCGACTACGTAGCGGCACTTCTCGGCACCACCCGCCACGCCGACCACCCGCAGGCCTTTGATCTTGGCTACCTGGCCGACCACCGAACCCACGGCACCCGACGCGGCGGCAACCACCAGGGTTTCGCCGGACTTGGGTTGGCCGATGTCCATCAGGCCCATATAGGCCGTCATACCCGGCATGCCGAGCACACCCAACGCCATCGACGGGCTCGGCAGCCCGGACGGGATCGGAATGATGTTGCGGCCATCGCTGATGCTGTGGCTCTGCCAGCCCGTGGCGCCAACTACCAAATCACCTTCGTGAAACTTCGGATTCAGCGAACGCTCGACGCGACTGACGGCGCCACCGGTCATCACCTCGTCGATTTCTACCGGCGCGGCGTAGGACGGCGCGTCACTCATGCGCCCGCGCATGTAGGGATCGAGGGACAGGTAAAGGGTCTTGAGCAACACTTGGCCGTCGGCCAGATCCGGCAGCGCGATGCGCTCCAGGCGGAAATTCTCCGGGGTCGGCGCGCCCACCGGGCGGGACACCAGGACGATACGTTGGTTGAGGGTCAATGCTTGTGGCATGTGAGCGTCTCCTTTGATCGGTGAATTCAGCGGTATAGGGAGCAGACCTTCGTGGCGGTATGGCGTTCGATGTTTATTCGGGTAGATCGCGCCGACTTCTTCGCGGGCAAGCCTCGCTCCTACAGGATTTTCACTGTCCTTGTAGGAGCGAGGCTTGCCCGCGAAGGCGGCCTCCCTGTCACCCTATCCCCAACCACCAGAAACAAAAATGCCAGGCGCAATGCCTGGCATTTTTTTGTAGCCCATCCGACGCGCCTTGGCGAATCAGAATGGCATTTTCATACCCGGCGGCAGTTGCATGCCAGCGGTTACGCTGCCCATTTTGTCCTGGCTGTTGGCTTCGATCTTGCGCACGGCATCGTTGACGGCGGCGGCGAATACGGCCTCCAGCATCTCTTTGTCGTCTTCGCTCAGGCCTTCCACCAGGCTTGGGTCGATGGTCACGCGCTTGACGTCGTGACGACCGGTCATTACCACGGTGACCATATCGCCGCCGGCCTTACCGGTGACTTCGGCGTTGGCCAGTTCTTCCTGCATCTTGGCCATTTTTTCCTGCATCTGCTGCGCCTGCTTCATCAGGCCGGCCATGCCACCTTTCATCATGGTAATCACCTCAAAGTACTTGGATAAAAACAGTGTCCGGCGACGGTCGCCGAACGCCTTCAGTTATTAGCCCTGACTGACCAGGGCTTCGACAGGTTCAATAGTATCGTTACGGATCACTGCGCCGAACTGCTCCATCATCTGCTGGATTAACGGATCACCGTGGATCGACTCCTCGGCCTCGCGCTGACGGTTCACACGACGGCGGGACGCAGCCTGGGCCGGGGTTTCCTGCTCGGGCTTGATCAGCTCCATGCTCAGGTTCAGCGTACGCCCGTGGAACTGGTTCAACGCATCGTTGAGACGACGTTGCTGGGTCGCGTTGAACAAGGCGCTGTGGGCCGGGTCCAGGTGCAACAGCCAATTGTCGCCATCGACCGCGATCAGCGTGCAGTTGGCGGCGATGCTGCCGGTCATGCCGGAAATCGGCAGTTTCGGGAACAGCTCCAGCCATTGCAGCGCCAGACCGGTGGCCGGCATCGCGGCCGGTTCTGGCTCAGGCTCAGGCGTCGGCTCGGCGGTATGCTCGCTGGCCAGTTCGTCAAGGTAGCTGTAGGCCGAGTCGATGTCCGGCTCGATGTAATCCTCGTCCAGCGGCGGCTCGTCATCCAGATCGATACCCGGCGTGGCGGCGTCGACTTCGGCCACGGACGGCTCGGGAATTGGCGCAGCGGCCCATTCCGGCGCGTCCGGCACCACGCTGTCAGGCGTGGGCATCGGCATCGGTGGCAATTCGGGTTGTTCGCTGGCGGTTTCCAGTACGGGCTCGACCACGGGCTGCTGAACGACTTCGGGTTCAACCGGGTCATTCCACGGCAGATCGACAACGGCTTCGACCGCCACCGCTTCCACCACAGGCTCTGGCGCGACCACTGGCGCAACCGGTTCAGGTTCAGGCTCGGGCTCAGGGACCGGCGCAACAACCGGTGCAGGCACAATCGGGGCAACTGCCGCAGGGGCTACCGGCGCGACTTTAGGCGCGGTAGCCACTGAATTTGCGGAATCAACTGTGGCCTGGCTGATCCCCACTGGCTTTAGCGGCTGCCTCGGGGCATCTGCCGTATCCGCCGGCCGGAACGCCAGCATGCGCAGCAGGACCATTTCGAAACCACCGCGCGGGTCGGGTGCCAGCGGCAAATCGCGGCGCCCGATCAGGCCCATCTGGTAATAAAACTGCACGTCTTCGGCCGGCAACGCCTGGGCCAGTGCCAGCACCCGATCACGGTCGCCGTGACCGTTGTCGACGCCTTCAGGCAAGGCCTGGGCGATGGCGACACGGTGCAACACGTTGAGAATTTCCGAGAGCACGCCGTTCCAGTCCGGGCCTTGTTCGGCCAGATGACGGACGGCTTCGAGCAACGCCTTGGCGTCGCCCTCGATCAGCGAATGCAGGACATCAAACACCTGGCCATGATCCAGCGTGCCGAGCATGGCGCGCACGTCAGCGGCCATGACCTTGCCTTCACCGAAGGCGATGGCCTGGTCGGTGAGGCTCATGGCGTCACGCATCGAACCGTCGGCGGCGCGACCGAGCAACCACAGTGCATCGTCTTCGAACGGCACCTGCTCGACACCCAGTACGTGGGTCAAATGCTCGACCACACGTTCCGGCGTCATGTTCTTCAGGGAGAACTGCAGGCATCGGGAAAGAATCGTTGCCGGAAGTTTCTGCGGATCGGTGGTCGCCAGGATGAACTTGACGTAGGGCGGCGGCTCTTCGAGGGTTTTCAACAGCGCATTGAAGGAATGGCTGGAGAGCATGTGCACTTCGTCGATCAGGTAGACCTTGAAGCGCCCACGGCTCGGGGCGTACTGCACGTTGTCGAGCAGTTCGCGGGTATCTTCGACCTTGGTCCGGCTCGCGGCGTCGATCTCGATCAGGTCGACAAAGCGCCCTTCATCGATCTCGCGGCACACCGAGCACTCGCCGCAAGGCGTTGAAGTGATACCTGTTTCACAGTTCAGGCATTTGGCGATGATTCGTGCGATGGTGGTCTTGCCAACGCCACGGGTCCCGGTAAACAGGTAGGCGTGATGCAGCCGCTGGCTGTCCAAGGCATTGATCAGAGCCTTGAGCACATGGGTCTGGCCGACCATTTCGCGGAACGAGCGCGGACGCCATTTACGTGCAAGAACCTGATAACTCATCGAAAACCGTCGCAACTAAGGAACAGAAGCGGCTAATGCTAGCGGAGCAGGCCCGAAATTGCATCCGGTGTGCTCGTCTAATCTGACTAAGCTGCAGTTTGGGGGCTATTTTCGGCTCGGGGTTCATCAGTACCGGAGCGTTTATGCGGTTGGCCGTGGGGGCACTGTTGTGGATAAGTCTGAACGTCGCAGCCGCCGACGCGCCTGTGCGCTTCGTCATGGCCGACAGCTGGGCCATGCCGATGGTGCAACTGGATCGCGGCCGGCCGACCCAGGGCATCCTTTACGACATCATGCTCAGCCTCGCCACCCAGGTCGGGGTGCCGGCCGAATTTCATGTGCTTCCCCGCGCGCGGGTGCAGGGTGCCATGGAACACGGCGAAGTCGATGTGCGCTGCTATGCGGCGCAGTCGTGGCTGCCGAACCAATCCGGGGATTACATCTGGAGCATTCCACTGTTTCTGCAACGCGACCTGCTGGTTACCCGGCAAGGCTCGCCCGCGTCGATTGTCCCGGCCAGCCTGAAACATGAATCCATCGGCACGGTGCTCGGCTATATCTACCCAACGCTGCAACCGCTGTTCGATAACGGCCAGTTACAACGCGAAGACGCGCGCAATCAGGAACAGGTGCTGGATAAACTCCTGTTCGGGCGCTATCGCTACGCAGTCACTAATCAGTGGACCCTGGACTGGTTCAACCAGCGCCTGATGCCGGGCCGACAGTTGCAGGCGGTGGCGGTGTTGCAGGAGCAGAATGTTGGCTGCTACGTGCGCAACGACCCGAAGGTGCCGGTGCAGCGGATTTTGCGCACGTTGCTGCGGATGAAAATGTCCGGGGAGATTGATGACATTATTGGGCTCTATACGGGCGCGGAACCGCATACGCCCTGATCAGCACCGAAATCCTGTGGGAGCGAGCCTGCTCGCGAATGCAGAGTGTCAGACAACATAAATGTTGAATGCTATACCGCCTTCGCGAGCAGGCTCGCTCCCACAGGGGATTTCTGGTGATTACAAAATGTCAGCCAACCTGATCCAGCACTTGCCATTCCACCGGCGCAACAAACCCCGCAACCCAAGCAGGCACCTCGGCGGGCGGCATCGGTTTGGCAATGAAATAACCCTGGGCCACTTCGCAGCCGAGTTCCAGCAACAATCGACCATGCTCGATACTCTCCAATCCTTCGGCGATCACCTGCCGGCCAAACGCCCGGGCGAGGCCGATCACGGCAGTGGTCAGGGCCAGATCGTCGCGGTCGTGAAGAATGTCGCGTACAAAGGATTTATCGATCTTGATCGTTTGCGTGCGCAGGCGCTTGAGGTAGCTCAGCGACGAATAACCCGTGCCGAAATCCCCTAGCGAAAACTGCACCCCCAGCGCCTGGCAGGCCTGCAAACAGGCACTGACATGCTGGATGTTTTCGACGGCCACCGACTCGACGATTTCCAGGTCCAGCAGTTGCGGCGCGACTTGATTATGTCGAGCAAGCACCTGCCTGAGCCGTTCAACGAAATCCGCCCGCTGAAAATGTCGCGCCGCGATATTAATACTGATCGGCCAGCCCTGCCCCGCCTGCTGCCAGTGGTGCAACTGTGACAAGACCTGATCCATCACCCATTCACCGATGTCGATGATCAGATCCGTTTCCTCCACCAACGGCAGAAACTCGCGCGGTAGAACCAGGCCGTTTTGCGGATGCTCCCAACGCAACAACGCCTCGAAACCGACCACCTCGCCGCGACGCATGTTGACCTTGGGCTGGAAATGCAGGCGCAACTCGCCGCCCACCAAGGCCTGACGAACCCGCTCGACGGTCTGGTGCGTGGCTTTAACCTCCTGATCGCGGGACACATCGAACAGATGAAAACGGTTACGTCCGCGCTGCTTGGCCACGTACATCGCCTGATCGGCGTGGCGCAACAGGGTTTCGGCATCTTCGTTGTCGTACGGAAACAAGGTCACGCCAATGCTGGCGAACACATTGACGTCCTTGCCATGCAGCGAATACGGCGCCGAGATCGCCCCCAGCACCCGATTCAGCGCCGCGCGCAGTTCCGGCATGTCCCGCACGTAACGCAACACCAGCACAAACTCGTCGCCGGCCAGCCGCGCCACCACATCTTCGCCGCGCACAATCGTGCGTAAACGCTTGGCCACTTCCACCAGCAATAGATCGCCGCTGGCATGCCCGTAGCCGTCGTTGACGGCCTTGAAGCCATCGAGGTCGAGCATGCACACCGCCAGCGGAATGTTTTCCTGGCGGGAGAACTCCAGCGCCTGATCCAGCAAATCCGAAAGGAACGCGCGATTGGGCAGGCCGGTCAACACATCATGTCCGACCCGCCATTGCAGGGAATGCAGCAATTGACGTTTTTCGCTGATGTCGAAGCGAATCGACAAGTAGCGGTCAACCCGCCCGGTGGTGTCGTTGAGCACCGGCACCATGGTGCTTTCGACCCAATACAGGCTGCCATCCTTGGCGCGGTTACAGATTTCGCCCTTCCAGATCTCACCCAAGGCAATGGTGCGCCACAGGGTGGCGAAGAAATCGGCGGAGTGCAGGCCGGAATTCAGCAGGCGATGGTTTTGCCCGATCAGTTCCTCGCGGCTGTAGCCGGAGATGGCGCAGAACTGATCATTGACGTAGGTGATCCGGCCGCTCAGATCCGTTTCGGAAAAAATGGCGGCGGCGTCCACGGCCCTGCGGTATTTCTCATCCATGAGTCAGGCTCGCCTGTCGCTAGCGGTGGTACCGCTCGACCAGCACACAATGCCCGGAAGAGATGTTTTGAAACGGTCTGCGCAGAGACACGTGCTTACTCCATGACAGCATTTGATGGCCCCGGGACAGCCGAAGATCAACTAGGCTCACAAGCCTCGGCGAAATTGGAAACGGCGATCCAGACACCATTTTGCAAGGCATCAGGCCACTCGCAACGACCCCACACACCCGGCAATGGAACGCAACGCTGGCAGCTCCATGTCGCCTTAACTTCTGAAAGCAGGTCACCAAATGCCCCCTTTGAGCGGCGATTCTACGAAATGCATCACATTTTGCAAAGCAAGGTGATGGATCATGCAGTTGTCTAATGCAAAAATCTATCGTTAAGTTCTTGATTCTAAATGGGAATTGAGCGATGCAAATTTCAAGTTTGGGTCCAGCCATACGACGCTATCGCAAGGTCGCGGGGCTTACTCAGGCTGAACTCGGCGAAAAAACCGGTTTTGACCCCAAAACCATCAGCCGCTTCGAAACCGGCACCTATACCCCCAGCGTGGAAGCATTGTTCCTGCTTGCCGATGTGCTGGGCGTGAAGCTGAAAGCGTTTTTCGCAGATATGGGCGATGAAGACGAACAGCGGGCGTACCTGTTCAGCGTCATACACAAAGCCACCTCAAAGGATCTGGGAAAGCTGATCGCTGCGGTTGACCAGGCCTTGTCCAAGCCTTAGTGCCAGTAATAAAAAGGCAGATCTGTCGACTCGACCGATCTGCCTTTTGTTTATTCGGGCGCCAACAACCGTCTCGAAGAACGTGCACCGGTAATGGCCATCCGATATCCTTGCGTGAAATTAATTCAAAATGTAAGGGAATACGATGAAACGCCTCCGTCCGTTCTTGATGGCCGCATTGCTGTGCGCACTGCATAACCCCGCACAAGCCGCCACCACGCCCCCGCCAGAAACCGTTGAAGCTGCCCAAGTCGAGCAAACGCCCGAGCAGTTTCTGGCCTCCCTGAAGAAACAGCACGGCACCATCACCCTGCCCTCCGGCATTGCGACGATGAAGCTCAACGACGAGTTTTATTACCTCAATCCCAAAGACACCGAGCGGTTGCTGACCGAAGGCTGGGGCAACCCACCGGGCACCGAGACGCTGGGCATGATCATCCCGACCGGCGTGAACCCGCTGACCGCCAGCGGCTGGGGCGTGATCGTCAGCTACAGCGAAGACGGGCACGTTTCCGACGAGGATGCGGCAAAAATCGACTACGCCGACCTGCTCAAGCAAATGCAGGAGGAGGACGAGGAAGACAATAAGGAACGCCAGAAACAAGGCTATGCCGGCCTGCACCTGCTGGGCTGGGCTGAGCAACCGCATTACGACGGCGCCAGCCACAAAATGTATTGGGCACGGGAACTGAAATCCGACGATGCCGAAGACAGCACCCTGAACTACAGCATTCGGGTACTGGGCCGTAAGGGCGTACTGGAGCTGAACGCGGTTGCCGCGATGGCGGACCTGCCGATGGTCAAGAAAGAACTGCCGAAAGTCATCGCCTTCACCAACTTCACCGACGGCAACCTCTATACCGACTACAGCCCAGCCACCGACAAACTGGCGTCTTATGGTCTGGCGGCATTGGTGGGTGGCGGCCTGGCGGCGAAGGCCGGGTTGTTTGCCAAGATCGGCATCTTCCTGCTGGCAGCGAAGAAGTTCCTGATCGTCGGGCTGGTGGTCATCGCAGGCTTCTTGCGCAAACTGTTCAGCCGTAAAAAGGCTTAAGGGCTTGTCCTTCTGCGCTGCCAGATAATCCTGGCAGCGCAGGATTTGCAAACGGCAGGCACAACAAAACCGCCGCAGGACAACGCAGCAGACAAAATAAACTTAGGGATTTTAAAACGAAGCATATCGAAGGATGTTGCGCGCGCAAGCCTCGAAACTAAGGACTTGGCGTTATGGAGGCAACCCCACCAGCCACACCCCGGCACACAATGTTCCCGCTGTGGCTGCTTCCTTCCGGATCTGACCAGGTTCACGGGTAATCGTTGCGGGGGGACCGATGGAGTCACCATAACGACGTTCACCTCACGGCGAACGGCGCCATTGTACCTATCTGAGTCGAAGTTACAACCGTTCGATCCAGATTAAAAATATGAATCAGGTCAAGGACATGCGCCGCGCCCGAAAACCCGCCTCGTAGCAGCTGGCTGCATCGTTCCTATTGCTGCGCCAACACCTCATCCGCCCTGCCGCCCTCCTGCTGGATCACCAGGTGGATAAAGTGCAGCTTGGCGATCACCGCTGGTGGCAGCACGAACGGATAGAAATCCGGCTGGCCCATGCTGCGCGACAACTCGTTGAGCATGCCGGCCAGTTCGATCCACGCATTGACGAACGACAGGAACGCCGCGCCGCCGGGATGCTGCGGATCGTAGAGCGTGCTGGACGGGAATGGCTGGTAATCGAAATCCATTTCCCGGGCGCTCATGCCAAAGCCCAGGGCGGTGTCCACCGCGTCCATCATGTGCAGGTAGTGCGCCCAGGTTTCGGCCCAGTCTTCCCATGGGTGCATCGTCGCGTAGGCGCTGACGTACTGTTGCTGCCAGTCCAGCGGCGCACCTTGCTGGTAGTGGCGTTCAAGGGATTCGGCGTAGCTGGCGCGCTCATCGCCGAACAGACCACGGAACGGTTCCAGCCAGTGGCTGTTGGCGATCAATCGATCCCAGTAGTAATGCCCGACCTCATGACGAAAATGCCCAAGCAACGTGCGATACGGTTCGTGCATCTGCACCCGGATCTGTTCACGGTGGGCGTCGTCGGCTTCCTTGATATCGAGGGTGATCAGGCCATTGGCGTGACCAGTGGTGGGCGGCTTGCCTTCCAGATCGACGCCGATGAAATCGAAGGCCAGGCCGGTTTCCTCGTCCACGGTTTTCGGGATCACCTGCAAACCGAGGCTGACCAGTTGCGCAACCAGACGCCGCTTGGCCGTTTCGACCTTGCGCCAGCGTTCAGGGTTTTCGGGAATCGATAGATCAGGGATGGTGTGATTCAGACTACACGCGATGCATAACGCGTCATGGTCGTTGGCCGGCAGCAGCCAGTTGCAGGCGGCCGGGGAATCCAGATTGGCGCAGCGACGGAACACGCCGGCCTCGGGATCGGCGTCGAGCAGCCAGGTGTCCGTTTGCGGGCCGGGTTGCAGGGATGACAAGCGACTCTGTTCCGGCTGATAGCCCAGCGCCGCCGAACAGGCCAGGCACTGACTGTTGCGAAAGAACAGTGACTGGCCGCAGCGGCACTGCCAGACCTTGCTGTTGCGCGAACTCTCGCCGATAAAGGGCGCGGCGATGCGGGAACTGAGCTGTTCGAAGAAACGGTACATGGCGAACTCTCCCTGAGGGGTGCCAAGACTAGATCATTTCAGACTCGTGATCGTTCCCGTTTTTTGTGTGGGTAAAATCAAAAGATCGCAGCCTCGTTTCACTCGTCAGCTCCTACAGGGGGAGGTACGCCCTTCAATGTAGGAGCTGCCGAAGGCTGCGATCCTGGCGATCTTAAACGTCGATACCGTATTCCTTCAGGAAGTCGACAAACGCTTCCTCATCCAGCACCTTCAACCCTAGCTCATTGGCCTTGGCCAACTTCGATCCGGCACCCGGCCCCGCCACCACGCAATGCGTCTTGGCCGACACCGAGCCCGCCACCTTCGCGCCAAGGCTCTCAAGCTTGTCCTTGGCCACATCGCGGCTCATCAATTCCAGCGAACCGGTCAGCACCCAGGTCTGCCCAGCCAGCGGCAAGCCTTCGACGACTTTCTTCTCGCTCTGCCAGTGCATGCCGAATTTGGACAATTGCACCTCCGCAGTAATCGAACGCTTACGATTTTCCTCAATCGCAAAAAACTCCCGAACGGAATTCGCCTGTTTCTCCGGCAACGCTTGACGCATATCCAACCAATCGGCGTTCATCACACCTTCCAGCGAGCCAAACCTGTCCGCCAGTTTCTGCGCCCCGCCCGGCCCCACCGATGGAATGTGCAGCTTGTCGAGGAACCCGCCGAGGGTGGTGCTCGCGGAAAACTCGGCGCCTAACTCGCCCTGATCCTGAATCTGCAAACCGTGTTTGAGCAGTTCCTCGATCACCTGCTGGTTATGCGCATCTTCGAAGAAACTGTGAATCTCATACGCCACTTCCAGGCCGACATCCGGCAAGTACGTCAACACTTGCGGCAACGCCTGTTGAACCCGCTCCAGCGAGCCCAGGGAGCGCGCCAGCACCTTGGCGGTCTCTTCGCCGACATCGGGAATCCCGAGGGCGTAGATGAAACGCGCCAGGCTCGGCTGCTTGCTGTCTTCGATGGCGCCGAGCAGTTTCTTACTCGACAGCTCGGCAAAGCCTTCCAGGTCGACAATGTCTTCGAACTTCAGCGCATACAGATCAGCCGGCGAACTCACCAGGCCTTCATCGACCAATTGCTCGACGCTCTTGTCGCCCAGGCCTTCGATGTCCATGGCACGACGGGAGACGAAATGGATGATCGCCTGCTTCAGTTGAGCGCCGCAGGCCAGACGCCCGACGCAGCGATACACCGCGCCTTCGCTGACGGTCTCGCGACCTTTGCTGCGCTTGACCAGTTGCGTGCGCTCGACGTGCGAGCCGCACACCGGGCACTGTTCGGGAATCTGCACCGCCCGGGCATTTTCCGGACGACGCTCAAGGACCACTTGCACCACTTGCGGAATCACATCGCCCGCGCGGCGGATGATCACGGTGTCGCCGATCATCAAGCCCAAACGCGCCACTTCGTCCATGTTGTGCAACGTCGCATTGGCCACGGTCACGCCGGCGACCTTCACCGGTTTCAAGCGTGCGACCGGCGTGACGGCGCCGGTGCGGCCGACCTGAAATTCCACATCGAGCAACTCGGTGAGTTCTTCCATCGCCGGAAATTTATGCGCGATCGCCCAACGCGGCTCGCGGGCACGGAAACCCAGTTCACGCTGCGAGGCAATGCTGTTGACCTTGAACACCACGCCATCGATTTCATAGCCCAGCGCATTGCGGCGCTCGCCGATGTCGCGGTAGTAATCCAGGCATTCGCCGATGCCGTGCGCCAGTTTCAGCTCATGACTGATCGGCATGCCCCAGACCTGCAACTGCTTGAGATTGCCGATGTGAGTGTCAGCTATGTCAGCCGAAATCTGGCCGATGCCGTAGCAGCAGAATTCCAATGGACGGTTGGCGGTGATCTTCGAATCCAGCTGGCGCAAGCTGCCGGCCGCGGCGTTTCGCGGGTTGGCGAAAGTCTTGCCGCCGACTTCCAGTTGCGTGGCGTTGAGCCGTTCGAAACCGGCCTTGGACATGAACACTTCGCCGCGCACTTCCAGGGTCGCCGGCCAGCCGCTGCCGTGCAGTTTGAGCGGGATGTTGCGCACGGTGCGCACGTTGACGCTGATGTCTTCGCCGGTGGTGCCGTCGCCGCGTGTGGCGCCGCGTACCAGCACACCGTCCTGATACAACAGGCTGACCGCCAGGCCATCGAGTTTCGGTTCGCAGCTGTACTCCACCGCCGCGCCACCGCCAAACAGATCACCGGTCGGCAGGTCCAGGCCTTCGGTGACACGGCGATCGAACTCGCGCATGTCGGTTTCTTCGAAGGCGTTGCCGAGGCTGAGCATCGGCACTTCATGGCGCACCTGGGTGAACGCCGACAGCGCTGCGCTGCCGACGCGCTGGGTCGGCGAGTCGCTGGTGATCAGTTCGGGATTGGCCGCTTCGAGGGCCTTGAGCTCATGGAACAACCGGTCGTACTCGGCGTCCGGAATGCTCGGCTCGTCCATCACGTGATAGCGATAGTTGTGCTGATCCAGCTCAGCACGCAGCTCTAGAATGCGGGTTTTGGCGGCGGTCATGGGTGTTCTCTCACAAAGCAAAAGAGCAGCCGAGGCTGCTCAATCTCATCAAGATCAAGAGATCGCAGCCTCGTTTCACTCGACAGCTCCTGCGGAAAATCGATCCCTGTAGGAGTTGTCGAGTGAAACGAGGCTACGATCTTTTGCCTTTATCGTTTCTGGGTCAGTGCGCGACGTTCGAACTCGACGATGCGCTGACGGTAGTGCTCAATCGTCTGGGCAGTCAGCACGCTGCGCTGGTCGTCTTTCAGTTCGCCGTTCAGCTCCTGGGACAGTTTGCGCGCTGCAGCCACCATCACGTCGAAGGCTTGCTTCGGATGACGAGGGCCTGGCAGGCCGAGGAAGAAACTCACCGCCGGGGTGCTGAAATGGTCGATGTCGTCCAGATCAAAAATGCCCGGCTTGACCGCATTGGCCATGGAGAACAGCACTTCACCGTTGCCAGCCATGCTTTCGTGGCGGTGGAAAATATCCATCTCGCCGAAACGCAGACCGCTTTCCAGAATGTTCTGCAACAGCGCCGGGCCTTTGAAGCCGGCGGCGTCGCGGCAGATCACGCTGATCACCAGCACTTCTTCGGCTTGCGGTTGTTCTTTATCGCTGACAGCAGGCGAAGCCTTGGTGTCATCCGGGAAATCGTCATCACGGCTGCTGAAGCTCGGGCCGCCGTCCAGGTCCAGGCTGAGGTTCATGTCGCCCTGGGAAGGCTCGGCATGGCCACGCTTGCCGCGCTTGGAACCCGACTCACGGGGTTCCCGGGCCGGCATGCTCACCGACGGCAGATCATGCTCGTCCAGCTGCGGCTCTTTATGTGTATCCAGCACCCGTGGCGGGCCCAACAGCTCGGCGCTGGTGTCCTCGTCCGGCAGGTTGGACAGACTTCGATCAAGACGGAACTTCAGTTTTCCCTTGCCGCCGCGCATACGGCGCCAGCCATCGAAAAGAATACCGGCAATGACAATAATGCCGATGACGATCAGCCACTCGCGCAGACCGATTTCCATGTAATCCCGTGCCTCTATAAAAAATGCTGAAAAATAAGGGGTTTACAACGTGCAAACCGCTTTAAAACGTGGCGCCAACTCTATGTTCTGACAGGCGTTTTGCCCACGTATACGAAAAATTGACATTAAACTAGCACGACCAAAGGCAACTTTACACCGTCTGTCACAATGGCTTCAGCGAATATGTCGATTGGCCAGCAAGTAAAGGGGGAGTAAATAAGCCTACAGCTCCTGAATACTTGCCCTACAGCTAACGACTCAAGCATCCACCATCGCCATCGCCTCCTCGACATCCACTGCCACCAAGCGTGAGCAACCCGGCTCGTGCATCGTCACCCCCATTAGCTGATCAGCCATTTCCATGGCGATCTTGTTGTGGGTGATATAGATGAACTGCACCGTCTGCGACATCTCTTTGACCAGCCGTGCGTAGCGTCCAACGTTAGCGTCATCCAGTGGCGCGTCAACTTCATCGAGCATGCAGAACGGCGCCGGATTCAACTTGAAGATCGCAAAAACCAGGGCCAGTGCGGTCAGGGCTTTTTCGCCACCGGAGAGCAAATGGATGGTGCTGTTCTTCTTTCCTGGCGGTCGCGCCATGATCGTTACCCCTGTATCGAGTAGATCTTCGCCCGTCAGTTCCAAATACGCGCTGCCGCCACCGAAAACTTTTGGGAAAAGTGCCTGAATTCCGGCATTGATCTGATCAAAGGTATCTTTGAAGCGGTTGCGCGTCTCTTTGTCGATCTTGCGAATCACGTTTTCCAACGTATCCAGCGCTTCCACCAGATCGTCGTTCTGCGCATCCAGATAACGTTTACGCTCGGATTGTTGCGTGTATTCGTCGATGGCCGCGAGGTTGATCGCACCGAGTCGCGCAATGCGCGCGGCAATGCGTTCCAGTTCTTCCTCGGCCTCTTTCTCGTTGGCCTCGGCCACCAGGGTTGCGATCACGCCGTGAAGGTCGTAGCCGTCTTCCAGCAATTGATCTTCGAGGGTCTTGCGCCGCACGGTCAGGGCTTGCCATTCCATGCGCTGGTGCTCGAGTTGGCCGCGGATCAATTGCGATTGCTGCTCGGCCTGATTGCGGCGTTTCTCGGCATCGCGCAATTCGCGGTCGGCATCTTCCATGGCGGTTTGCGCGGTCTTGAGTTCTTCGTCGACAGTCATGCGTTTGTCGAGCAACTCTTCGAGTTTGAGGCGCAGCTCTTCCAGCGGCGCCTCACCCTCCTCCAGGTTCAGACTGAGGTGCTCGCGCTTCTCGGTCAGGCGCTCGGACTGCATCTCCAGACGCTCAAGGGCCTGGCGCGTCGAATCGTGTTGCGCCTTGAGCGAACCCAGTCGCACCGCCAATTGATGCGCGTGATCCTTGTGCTGCCGGGCTTCCTGACGCACCCGGTCGAGGCGTTCACGCAAGCTGTCACGCTGGGCCAGCAGCAACTCGCGCTGCTCGATGTCCAGCGCCATGCTGTCGAGCGCTTCCTGCAATTGCAGGCGCGCTTCGCCGATGTTTTCGTGCTCCAGTGCTCGCTGTTCGCCGAGCTCGGTGAGTTCTTCGTCGAGACGCGTACGGCGCAGGGTCAGTTGTTCAGCCTTGGCTTTGCCGGCGGACAACTGCGCTTTCAATTCACCTTGCTGACGGGCTTCGTCTTGCAGCAGACGGCGCAAATGTTCGCGACCGTTTTCCTGCTGACGCTGTTGCGCCCGCAAGTTTTGCAGCTGGGTTTCCAGGGTTTCGACAGAAGCTTCGCGCTCTTCGCGCTCAAGGCCCAGTTGCTGGATTTCCTGACCACGGGCGAGCACGCCGCTTTCCGCTTCACTGGCGCGACGCACGCGTAAAAAGTGTCGACCGACCCAGTAACCATCGCGGCTGATCAGGCTTTCGCCAGGCTTCAATTGAGCGCGTGAGGCCAAGGCCTGCTCGAGACTGTCCACCGGTTTGACCTGCCCCAGCCACGGCGACAGATCGATCTGCGCTTCGACCTTATCGAGCAAACTGCCGGCCACGCGCACGCCATCGCTGGCGGGGCTGAGCAAGCGCAGATCGCCCTGGGAAAACCCGGCCAGATCGAAATCGCCGAAGTCATCGACCAACACCGCTTGCAGGTCGGCACCGAGCACGGTTTCCACCGCCAGCTCCCAACCGGCCTCGACCTTCAAACCTTCGGCCAGTCGCGGACGCTCTGCCAGATTCTGTTCACGCAACCATTCGGCAGTGCCGGTGCCCGGATCGAGCGCGGCTTGCTGCAAGGCCTCAAGGGACGCAAGCCGACCATTGAGGCGCTGCAAATCGCCCTGCGCCTGTTGCTGCGCGGTCAATGCGTGCTGCAATTCCTGACGCAGTTGTTCAAGCTTTTCGACCTGAGCTTGTTCACTGGTCTGCAAATCCTCAAGCGTCGCTTCGGATTCAGCGAGCTGCTCGCTGAGTTCCATGATCGCCGCATCTTCCGGGTCGGCCGAAAGCAACGCTCGCTCCTCGCCCAGACGCTTCTGACGATCAGCCAGGCGCTCCATACTGGTTTCCAGTTGCTGGATTCGCGACTGCTGCACTTCAGACTGACGACGCGGTTCGGCGGCGGTGAGGTTGAACGTGTCCCACTGCTCTTGCCAGGCGTGCATGGTGGTTTCGGATTCTTCCAGCGCGGCGGCGGCCTCTTCGGCGGCGGCGCTGGTGACTTCCTGCTCCGGCGTGAGCATGTCCAGCTCTTCGCCGAGGGTCAGCAGCAAGGTGCGGTCGTGGCCCAGGTGCGATTCGGTTTCCAGACGCGCACGCTCGGCTTCCTTCAAATCGTCCTGCAACTGGCGCAAGCGCTGCTGGCCGTGCTGGATGCTCTGCTCGACCCGGGCGATGTCGCCACCGACCGAATAGAAACGCCCCTGCACCAGATTGAAGCGCTCGGACAGGTCATGGTGACCGTCACGCAAGCGCTCAATCGCGGCATCGGCATTGCGCTGTTCAGCGACTAACGCTTCGAAAGTGATTTCCTGATTGCCGATGACGGCTTCGCGCTGCCCGACCTGTTCGTTCAACGCATGCCAGCGCAGGGCCGACAACTGGGCCTTGAGCTGACGCTCCTCGCCTTTGTATTCCTGATACTTCTTGGCCGACTCGGCCTGACGATGCAAGCGCTCGAGTTGACGCTCAAGCTCTTCGCGCAAGTCGGTCAGGCGCGCCAGGTTTTCGTGGGTGCGGCGGATGCGGTTTTCAGTCTCGCGCCGGCGCTCCTTGTACTTGGAGATCCCCGCCGCTTCTTCAATAAAGTTACGCAGATCTTCGGGTTTGGCTTCGATCAGCTTGGAGATCATGCCCTGCTCGATGATCGAGTAGCTGCGCGGGCCCAGGCCGGTGCCGAGGAAGATATCGGTGATGTCGCGACGACGGCATTTGGTGCCGTTGAGGTAATAGCTGTTCTGGCTGTCGCGGGTGACTTTGCGGCGAATCGAGATTTCCGCGTAGGCGGCGTATTCGCCAACCAGGGTGCCGTCGGAGTTATCGAACACCAGTTCGATACTCGCCTGGCTCACCGGCTTACGGCTGGTCGAGCCGTTGAAGATGACGTCGGTCATCGACTCGCCGCGCAGGTTCTTGGCCGAGCTCTCGCCCATCACCCAACGCACGGCGTCGATGATGTTCGACTTGCCGCAACCATTGGGCCCGACCACCGCCGCCATGTTACTGGGGAAGTTCACCGTGGTCGGGTCGACGAAGGATTTGAACCCCGCCAGTTTGATGCACTTGAGCCGCACGCTTAAGCGTCCGTCAGGGCGGAAACCACCAGATCACAGCTGCGCTGGGCATACGCCGTCAGCACCACGCGGATCTGCGGGAAGTCACGGGCGATCACGGCTGCGAGCAAGCGCTCGAACAGCTCCAGGAATTCGCTCATCTCGGCCTTGCGTTGCTCCAGGGCGAGGAAATACGCGCGGCTCATGGCCGGTTGCAGGTTCTCGACGGTTTCCTGCAAGTACGGATTGTTGGCGAACGGATACGCCGCGCGCATCACGTTGAAGCTGTCGTCGACGAACGTGCGGATGTCCTGACGCTCGTAGCTGGCGGTGAGGCGCTGCTGAATCTGCACGAACGGCGCCAGGTCGGCCTGGACTTGCCAGCCAGTGGCCACGGCGTTGCCGAGCAAGATGTACAACTCGCTCATCAGCGTGCACAGGCTCTGGACCTTGTGCGCGGTCAGTTCGGTCACGTGGGCGCCACGTCGCGGCAGGATCGCGATCAGGTGGCGGCGCTCGAGGATCAGCAAAGCCTCACGGACCGAACCGCGGCTGACATTGAGGGCCAGCGTGACCTTCTGTTCCTGGATGCGCTCTCCCGGCTTCATTTCGCCGCGAATGATACGTTCGGCGAGGTGGTGAGCGATTTGCTCGGCGAGGCTGTCCGGCGCCTTGAACGTCATGGTTGTCCTTCAAACTCTTCGATCTGCACAAGCGGCGCAGTGTAGCGCAATTGGTACGTCATGGCGGAGTGCCCACCCGGCGGTTTTTGGCACGAATTAAGCAAAAAGCAAGCTTTCGAGTCAGGGTCAATACTGATGAAACGTACTGTTGATCGCCAAAACGGGTTTTCCTGACCTTTAAGTCAGAAAATCATTGACCGAAAAGTCAGACCTGATAAATTCGGCTCAATCGGTTAACAACAATAATGAGTCTGCGAGGCCTTCCGTGATCCAGTTTTTACTAAACCAGGAACTCCGTAGCGAGCACGCCCTGGACCCGAACCTGACCGTGCTCAATTACTTGCGCGACCATGTGGGCAAACCCGGCACCAAAGAAGGCTGCGCCAGCGGTGACTGTGGCGCGTGCACCGTGGTGGTTGGCGAGTTGCAAACGGATGACGACGGCCGCGAACACATTCGCTATCGCAGCCTCAACTCGTGCCTGACGTTCGTTTCGTCGCTGCACGGCAAACAATTGATCAGCGTCGAAGACCTCAAGCACCAAGGCGAACTGCACAGCGTGCAGAAAGCCATGGTCGAGTGCCACGGCTCGCAGTGCGGCTTCTGTACGCCAGGCTTCGTGATGTCGCTGTTCGCGCTGCAGAAGAACAGCGACGAACCGGATTCCCATAAAGCCCACGAAGCGCTGGCCGGCAACCTCTGCCGTTGCACCGGTTATCGGCCGATCCTGCAAGCCGCCGAACAGTCCTGCTGCGGCAAGCAACCGGACCAGTTTGACGCTCGCGAGGCCGACACCATCGCCCGCCTGAAAGCCATCGCCCCCACCGACATCGGCGAACTCAACAGTGGCGACAAGCGCTGCCTGGTGCCGCTGACCGTCGCCGACCTGGCCGACCTCTACGACGCTTATCCACAGGCGCGGTTGCTGGCCGGCGGCACTGATCTGGCGCTGGAAGTCACGCAATTCCACCGCACCTTGCCGGTAATGATCTACGTCGGCAACGTCGCCGAGATGAAGCGCATCGAAACCTTTGACGACCGCATCGAAATCGGCGCCGCCACCGCATTGTCCGACTGCTACGAAGCGCTGAACGCCGAGTACCCGGATTTTGGCGAACTGCTGCACCGTTTCGCGTCGCTGCAAATCCGCAATCAGGGCACCCTGGGCGGCAACATCGGCAACGCTTCGCCGATTGGTGACTCGCCACCGCTGCTGATCGCGCTCGGCGCGCAGGTTGTGTTGTGCAAGGGTGAAACCCGACGCACGCTGAACCTCGACGATTACTTCATCGATTACAAAGTGACGGCGCGTCAGGAAAGCGAATTCATCGAAAAGATCATTGTGCCGCGTGCCAGCGCTGAACAACTGTTCCGTGCGTACAAGGTTTCCAAGCGCCTGGACGATGACATTTCTGCAGTCTGCGCCGCGTTCAATCTGCGCGTGGAGAACGGCGTCATCACCGACGCCCGCATCGCTTTCGGCGGCATGGCCGCAATCCCGAAACGCGCCGCCCATTGCGAAACCGTGCTGATCGGCGCGCCGTTCAATAGCGCGTTGGTCGAACGCGCCTGCGCCGCCCTGGCCGATGATTTCACGCCGCTCTCGGACTTCCGCGCCAGCAAGGAATATCGCTTGCTCAGCGCGCAAAACCTGCTGCGCAAATACTTCATCGAACTGCAAACGCCGCACATCGAGACTCGGGTGACCGCTTATGTCTAATCATCACGCTGTAGAGAAGACCCAAGCCGAACTGGCTGAACTGTTCGCCAAGGACCTGACCACCGGTGTCGGCCGTAGCGTCAAGCACGACAGCGCCGCCAAGCACGTGTCCGGCGAAGCGCAGTACATCGACGACCGGTTGGAATTCCCGAATCAACTGCACGTTTACGCACGCCTGTCGGACCGCGCCCACGCGAAGATCATCAGCATCGACACCAAGCCGTGCTACGCCTTCGAAGGCGTGCGCATCGCCATCACCCACGAAGACGTGCCGGGCCTGAAAGACATCGGTCCGCTGCTGCCGGGTGATCCGCTGCTGGCCATCGATGATGTGCAATTCGTCGGACAACCGGTGCTTGCCGTCGCCGCGAAAGATCTGGAAACCGCACGCAAAGCAGCGATGGCCGCGATCATCGAATACGAAGATCTGGAGCCGGTGCTCGACGTGGTCGAAGCCTTGCGCAAACGCCACTTCGTGCTCGACAGCCACACCCATCAGCGCGGCGATTCCGCCGGTGCTTTGGCGACTGCCGAACACCGCATCCAAGGCACGCTGCACATCGGCGGCCAGGAACACTTCTACCTCGAAACCCAGATCTCTTCGGTGATGCCGACTGAAGACGGCGGGATGATCGTCTACTGCTCCACGCAAAACCCGACCGAAGTGCAGAAGCTGGTGGCTGAAGTGCTCGACGTGTCGATGAACAAAATCGTCGTCGACATGCGCCGCATGGGCGGTGGTTTCGGTGGCAAGGAAACCCAGGCCGCGAGCCCTGCTTGTCTCTGCGCGGTGGTCGCGCACCTCACAGGCCAGCCGACCAAGATGCGCCTGCCCCGGGTCGAAGACATGCTGATGACCGGCAAGCGTCACCCGTTCTACGTCGAGTATGACGTCGGTTTCGACAGCACCGGTCGCCTGCACGGTATCGCGTTGGAACTGGCCGGCAACTGCGGTTGCTCGCCGGACTTGTCGGCGTCGATTGTCGACCGTGCGATGTTCCACGCCGACAACTCGTACTACCTGGGCGACGCGACCATCAACGGTCACCGCTGCAAAACCAACACCGCATCGAACACCGCCTACCGTGGCTTCGGCGGCCCGCAAGGCATGGTCGCGATCGAAGAAGTCATGGACGCGATTGCCCGGCATCTGGCCCTCGATCCGCTGGCCGTGCGCAAGGCCAACTACTACGGCAAGACCGAGCGCAACGTTACCCATTACTACCAGACCGTCGAGCACAACATGCTCGAGGAAATGACCGCCGAACTGGAAGAAAGCAGCCAGTACGCCGAGCGCCGCGAAGCGATCCGTCGCTACAACGCCAACAGCCCGATCCTGAAAAAAGGCCTGGCGCTGACCCCGGTGAAATTCGGTATTTCGTTCACCGCGAGCTTCCTCAATCAGGCCGGTGCGCTGGTGCATGTCTACACCGACGGCAGCATCCATTTGAACCACGGCGGCACCGAGATGGGCCAGGGCCTGAACACCAAAGTCGCGCAAGTCGTGGCCGAAGTGTTCCAGGTAGAAATGGACCGCGTGCAGATCACCGCGACCAACACCGACAAGGTGCCAAACACCTCGCCGACCGCCGCGTCCAGCGGTGCCGACCTCAACGGTAAAGCTGCGCAGAACGCTGCGGAAATCATCAAGCAACGCCTGGTGGAATTCGCTGCGCGCCACTACAAAGTCAGCGAAGAAGACGTGGAATTCCACAACGGTCACGTACGGGTTCGCGATCACATCCTGACCTTTGAAGCGTTGATCCAGCAGGCGTATTTCGCTCAGGTTTCGTTGTCGAGCACCGGGTTCTACAAGACTCCGAAAATCTTCTATGACCGTAGCCAGGCACGGGGGCGTCCGTTCTACTACTACGCCTTTGGCGCGGCGTGCTGCGAAGTGATCGTCGACACCTTGACCGGCGAGTACAAGATGCTGCGTACCGACATCCTCCACGACGTCGGCGCCTCGCTGAACCCGGCCATCGACATCGGCCAGGTCGAGGGCGGTTTCATCCAGGGCATGGGGTGGCTGACCATGGAAGAACTGGTGTGGAACAACAAAGGCAAACTGATGACCAACGGCCCGGCGAGCTACAAGATCCCGGCCGTGGCGGACATGCCGCTGGACCTGCGGGTGAAGCTGGTGGAAAACCGCAAGAACCCGGAAGACACGGTGTTCCATTCCAAGGCTGTGGGCGAGCCGCCGTTCATGCTCGGCATCGCTTCGTGGTGTGCGATCAAGGACGCGGTGGCCAGTCTCGGGGACTACAAGCATCAACCGAAGATCGATGCGCCGGCGACCCCGGAGCGGGTGTTGTGGGGGTGTGAGCAGATGCGCCAGTTGAAGGTGGCGAAGGCTGTCGAGGCTGAGCCTGCGGAGTTGGCTTCGCTCTGATACCGAGGTGCGGCCTTCGCGGGCAAGCCTCGCTCCTACAGGATTGATCGTGGTCGCACGATCAACGCAATCCCGTAGGAGCGAGGCTTGCCCGCGAAGAGGCCCGAACAGACAACAAAGATGTCGAGGTGAAACATGTACAACTGGATCGACGCCCTCGCCGACCTGCAATCCCAGGGTGAACCCTGCGTGTTGGTGACCATCATCGAAGAGCTCGGCTCGACGCCACGCAATGCCGGTTCGAAAATGGTCATCAGCGCCCACCAGACCTTCGACACCATCGGTGGCGGGCATCTGGAATACAAAGCCATGCAGATCGGCCGCGAGATGCTCGCCAGCGGCAAGCAGGACACGCACCTGGAGCGCTTCAGCCTCGGCGCCAGCCTCGGTCAGTGCTGCGGCGGCGTGACCGTGTTGCTGTTCGAACCGATGGGCCAGGTCCAGGCGCAGATCGCCGTGTTCGGTGCCGGGCATGTCGGCCGCGCGCTGGTACCGCTGCTCGCCAGCCTGCCCTGCCGGGTGCGCTGGATTGATTCCCGCGAAGCGGAATTCCCCGAACAGATCCCCCACGGCGTGCGCAAAATCGTCGCCGAAGAACCGGTGGATGAAATCGATAATTTGCCCGCCGGCAGCTACTGCATCGTCATGACCCACAACCACCAGCTCGACCTCGAACTCACCACCGCGATCCTCAAGCGCAACGATTTCACCTACTTCGGCCTGATCGGTTCGAAGACCAAACGGGTGAAGTTCGAACATCGCCTGCGTGATCGCGGTTTCGACAGCGACGTGCTGCAACGCATGCGCTGCCCGATGGGCATCGGCGAAGTCAAAGGCAAGTTGCCTGTGGAAATCGCCGTCTCCATCGCCGGCGAAATCATCGCCACCTATAACGCGAATTTCGGCCAGCAGACCGCCAGCGCCGGATCATCGATTGCCAAACTGCTGCCTGCTTCACGCCGCAGCCAAGCCTCTAATTGATAAGCCTAGAAACCGGGAACCTACATGCCTTTCACTCGCAAAGCCTACCGCGCCGCCATCCTGCACAGCATCGCCGACCCTGCCGAAGTGGGGATCGAAGCCTCCTATGAGTATTTCGAGGACGGCCTGCTGGTAGTCGAGAACGGCCAGATCAGCGCCATCGGTCACGCCACCGAGCTGTTGTCGACGCTGCCGGCAGACATCGAGATCACGCATTATCAGGACGCGCTGATCACCCCAGGCCTGATCGACACCCACATCCACTTGCCGCAAACCGGGATGGTCGGTGCTTATGGCGAGCAACTGCTGGATTGGCTCAACACTTACACCTTTCCATGCGAAAGCCAGTTCGCCGACAAGGCCCACGCCGATGAAGTGGCGGACATTTTCATCAAGGAACTGCTGCGCAACGGCACCACCACCGCGCTAGTGTTCGGCAGCGTGCATCCACAATCGGTGAACTCGTTCTTCGAGGCCGCGCAGCAGCTGGACCTGCGGATGATCGCCGGCAAGGTGATGATGGACCGCAACGCGCCGGACTACCTGACCGACACCGCCGAATCCAGCTACGTGGAAAGCAAGGCGCTGATCGAGCGCTGGCACGGCAAGGGCCGCTTGCACTACGCGGTCACCCCGCGTTTCGCCCCGACCAGCACCCCGGAACAACTGACCCTCGCCGGCCAGTTGCTCGGCGAATACCCTGACTTGTACATGCAGACCCACATCAGCGAAAACCTGAAAGAAGTCGAGTGGGTCAAGGAACTGTTCCCGGAGCGCAAGGGCTACCTCGACGTTTACGATCACTACCAATTGCTGGGCGAACGCTCGGTGTTCGCCCACGGCGTGCACCTGTGCGACGACGAGTGCGCGCGGCTGGCAGAAACCGGTTCGGCGATTGCCTTCTGCCCGACCTCGAACTTCTTCCTCGGCAGCGGCTTGTTCAACTTGCCGATGGCCGAGAAGCACAAACTGAATGTCGGTCTGGGCACGGACGTGGGCGGCGGCACCAGTTTCTCGCTGCTACAAACGTTGAACGAAGCGTACAAGGTCATGCAACTGCAAGGCGCGCGGCTGAGCCCGTTCAAATCGCTGTACCTGGCGACCCTCGGTGGTGCGCGGGCGCTGCGTCTTGAAGACAAGATCGGTACGCTGCACCCGGGCACCGATGCGGACTTCCTGGTGCTGGATTACAACGCCACGCCGCTGCTGAGCTATCGCTTGAAGCAGGCGAATAACATTGCCGAGACGTTGTTTGTGTTGATGACGCTGGGGGATGACCGGACGGTGTTGCAGACGTATGCGGCGGGGACATTGGTGCATCAGCGCTGAGGTTCTTTCGGGCATAAAAAAAATCCCCCGCGGCTGTATAGCCCCGGGGGATTTTTATTGCCTGTTGGCAAGATCAAAAGATCGCAGCCTCGTTTCACTCGACAGCTCCTACAGGATTACGAACTCCAATGTAGGAGCTGTCGAGTGAAACGAGGCTGCGATCTTTTCAGCTGTACTCGACAATCAGAGCTTCGCGGTCGACCGCCCTGGCTTCTTGGTCTGCAACAAATGCGAGAACACCGCATGCAAATCATCCGACGCGCTTTCTTCGTCGAGGTTGAGTTTGCTGTCGATGTGATCCATGTGATGCATCATCAGGTCCACCGCCAGCTCACCGTTGCGCGCTTCGATCGCGTCGATCAACTGGGTGTGTTCATCGTAAGAACAGTGCGAGCGATTGCCGCTTTCGTACTGGGCGATGATCAACGAGGTCTGGGACACCAGGCTGCGCTGGAAGCTGATCAGCGGTGCGTTCTTCGCTGCTTCGGCGAGTTTCAGGTGAAATTCGCCCGACAGACGGATGCCGGCGCCGCGATCGCCACGGGAAAAGCTGTCGCGTTCGTCATTGACCATTTGGCGCAGCTCGGCAATCTGCTCGGCGGTAGCGTGCTGCACCGCCAGTTCGGTGATCGCGCGCTCCACCAGACGGCGGGCCAGGAATACCTGACGGGCCTCTTCGACGCTCGGGCTGGCGACGACCGCGCCACGGTTCGGCCGCAGCAATACCACGCCTTCATGCGCCAGGCGCGACAGTGCGCGGCGAATGATGGTGCGGCTGACCCCGAAAATTTCCCCCAGCGCTTCTTCGCTCAACTTGGTGCCGGGCGCCAGGCGCTGTTCGAGGATGGCCTCGAAGATATGCGCGTAGACAATATCGTCCTGGGTACCGCTGCGGCCGGCTTTGCCTGCTCGCGGTTGTTTCTTTAGGGGCTGCAACTGTTCGTTCATGGGCACTCGAGTCGGGAGAACTGCGGCGAATAGACCGTGACTGTAATACGGCACAGTGGGTCGCTGGCAAGTATCGCGTAAAAAACACCGCGATTGTACACAATGGATGGTGGCAACACGACTGTATGGCTGATTGCGGCCACGGCTGTATTGCAACGGTCCGTTACATTTGAGTTTAGGCTTGAACCCGGAATCCGCCGCTGAAATGCAATCTCCCCTGTGGGAGCGGGCTTGCTCGCGAAGGCGGCGTGTCAGTCGACATTGATGTTGGATGTGCCGACGCCTTCGCGAGCAAGCCCGCTCCCACAAGGGTTCAGTGTTGTTACAGCATCTTCACCAGAACAAGGAACACCGCTGTCATGAACGACGCCACGCAATCGCAACTGCGCCCCTTGGCCGACACGTCGCCTTCGGCCATCGTCGCCGGTTTCATCGCCATGATGACCGGCTACACCAGTTCCCTGGTCCTGATGTTTCAGGCCGGGCAAGCGGCGGGCCTGTCCAGCGGGCAGATTTCCTCGTGGATCTGGGCGATCTCGATCGGCATGGCGATCTGTTCGATCGGCTTGTCGTTGCGTTATCGCACGCCGATCACCATTGCCTGGTCCACGCCCGGCGCGGCGTTGCTGATCACTAGCCTGGGCGGTGTGACCTACGGCGAAGCCATCGGCGCCTACATCACCTGCGCGGTGCTGGTAACGATTTGCGGCCTGACCGGCAGCTTTGAACGGCTGGTGAAAAAGATCCCGGCGTCGCTGGCGGCGGCGCTGCTGGCGGGGATTCTGTTCAAGATCGGCAGCGAGATTTTCGTCGCGGCTCAGCATCGCACGGCACTGGTGCTGGCCATGTTCTTCACCTACCTGGTGGTCAAGCGCCTGTCGCCGCGTTATGCGGTGCTCGCCGCGCTGTTGATCGGCACGGCGCTGTCCGGATTCATGGGGCTGCTGGATTTCAGCGGTTTCCATTTGGAATTGGCGACGCCGGTCTGGACCACGCCGCACTTCTCCCTGGCCGCGACCATCAGCATCGGCATCCCGCTGTTCGTGGTGGCGATGACCTCACAGAACATGCCCGGCATCGCCGTGTTGCGCGCCGACGGCTATAATGTGCCGGCCTCGCCGCTGATCACCACTACCGGAATCACTTCGTTGCTGCTGGCACCGTTCGGCTCCCACGGCATCAACCTCGCGGCGATCAGCGCGGCGATCTGCACCGGACCGCATGCCCATGAAGATCGCAACAAGCGCTACACCGCGGCGGTCTGGTGCGGGATTTTCTACGGGATTGCCGGGGTGTTCGGCGCGACGCTGGCGGCGTTGTTTGCCGCGTTGCCGAAAGAACTGGTGCTGTCGATTGCGGCGCTGGCGCTGTTCGGTTCGATCATCAATGGCCTGAGCATTGCGATGAGCGAAGTGAAGGAGCGGGAAGCGGCGCTGGTGACCTTCATGGTCACGGCGTCGGGGCTGACGCTGTTTTCCATCGGATCGGCGTTCTGGGGGATTGTCGCGGGGGTGTTGACGTTGTTGATTTTGAATTGGCGCAAGGCCTGAAAAGCAAAAGATCGCAGCCTCGTTGCACTCGACAGCTCCTACAGGATAAACGCATTCCAATGTAGGAGCTGTCGAGTGCAACGAGGCTGCGATCTTTTGAGCTTAAAAAAACGGCGACCTTAAGGTCGCCGTTTTTTAGAACATCAAGCTACCGGATTGATCGGCTTTTCCGGGTACCAGACGTCGATCAGCGGGCTGACGGTTGCTTCGGTCAGTTCGCTGCGGCCCTTGAGCCAGGCTTCAACAGCTGCACGCTGCTCTTCGGACACCGAGCCACGTTTCTGCAGGCAAACCAGACCGAAGTCGTCGCCGCCAACATAACCCAGACCGTTGGCTTCCATGGCTTCTTTCAGGAACGCGTCGAGGAAAGCATCAATGGCTTCATCAGCCAAATCTTCTTTGAAATCCAGGTTCAGTTCGAAACCCAGCTCTTGAAATTCATCGACGCACAGTTTTTTGCGCAGACGCTGGGAACGGTTAGTCGCCATTGGAACAATCCTCATAAGTAATAACGGGCGGCACTTTAGCAGTTTAAGGCGCCAATTGCCCGTTTCACGGCGGGCACCTGCCTACCGTCGGTAAAAAAATAGCGAATTAGAGGGCCGGGGCTTGGCACACGCCGCGTCACCTTGGGGCATAATGCCGACACTTTCATGACCACTGAGGGATTTTATCTTCATGCCCTCGCCTTTTTCCCCCTCGCCCGTAGGGTTTTACTTCATATGATCAAATCTTTGCGTCCACTGTTACTCGCCAGTCTTCTTCTGCCCCTGGCCCTCCCGGTTTCCGCTGCTCAGATCAATACCTCGCTGACGCCCAACGTTGAAAAAGCCCTCAAGGCCAGCAAGTTGCAGGACAGCGCCCTGTCCCTGGTGATGCTCCCGCTCGACGGCCCCGGCACCCCGACCATTTACAATGCGGACGTCTCAGTCAACCCGGCTTCGACCATGAAACTGGTCACCACGTATGCGGCCCTGGAAATGCTCGGCCCGAATCATCAGTGGAAAACCGAGTTCTACACCGACGGCACCCTCAGCGGCGGCATCCTCAATGGCAACCTCTACCTCAAGGGTGGCGGCGATCCGAAGCTGAACATGGAAAAACTCTGGCTGCTGATGCGCGACCTGCGGGCCAACGGCGTGACCCAAGTCACCGGCAACCTGGTGCTGGACCGCAGCTTCTTCGTGCAGCCGCAATTGCCGGAATTCAATGACGACGGCAATGACGAGAACAAGCCGTTCCTGGTCAAGCCCGACTCGCTGATGGTCAACCTCAAGGCCTTGCGCTTTGTGGCGCGCAACGATAACGGCAGAGTGCTGGTGTCGGTGGAGCCGCCGATTGCGACGATCAACATCGACAATCAGGTCAAGGCGATCAATTCCAAGCAATGCACCGGTGGCGTGCGCTATAACCCGGTGACTCAGGCCGATGGCAGCGTGACCGTGACGGTCGGCGGCCAATTGGGCGACGGTTGCAGCTCGCAGACCTACCTGTCGTTGCTCGACCACGCGACCTACACCGCCGGCGCCGTGCGCGCGATCTGGAAAGAACTGGGTGGCAGCATCCAGGGCAAGGATGTGCTGGGCGCGACGCCAAAAGACGCCAAGGTGCTGGCGCGGGCGTTCTCGCCGGACCTGGCGGAAATCATCCGCGACATCAACAAATACAGCAACAACACCATGGCTCAGCAGTTGTTCCTGAGCCTGGGCCAGAAGTTTCGCAACGATGCCGATGGCGATGATGCCAAGGCTGCCCAGCGTATCGTGCGCCAGTGGCTGGCCCAGAAAGGCATCACCGCGCCGCACCTGGTGATGGAGAACGGTTCCGGCCTGTCCCGCGCCGAACGGGTGAGCGCGCGTGAAATGGCCGGCATGCTGCAAGCCGCTTGGCACAGTCCGTACGCCGCCGAGTTCATCAGCTCGCTGCCGATCGCCGGCACCGACGGCACCATGCGAAAACGCCTGAAGACCACCGCCATGCGCGGCGAAGCGCACATCAAGACCGGTACCCTGAACACCGTGCGCGCGATCTCGGGCTTCAGCCGCGACGTCAATGGCAACACCTGGGCCGTGGTGGCGATCCTCAACGACAAGGCACCGTTTGGCGCTTCTTCTGTGCTGGATCAGGTGCTGCTGGACCTGTATCGCCAGCCGAAAGTGGCGGCAACGGCTTCGGTGTTGTAACCCGATTCTCCAAAACACTGGAGATCAAATGTGGGAGCGGGCTTGCTCGCGAAAGCGATTTGTCATTCAACATTAATGTCGACTGACACGCCCTCTTCGCGAGCAAGCCCGCTCCCACAATGGATTGTGTGCATTCCGGCCTAATGAAGCTGCACCTCAACCCGATCCCTGCCCGCCTGCTTCGCCGCGTACACCCCCGAATCCGCCCGCAGCAGCAGCGCGTCCGCACCTTCGCCGACTTGCCAACTGGCGATCCCGAAACTCGCGGTCACCGTGCCGACGCCTTCAATCGGCGAGCTGCGCAGCGCTTGCCACAACTGCAAAGCCAGGACATGCGCGTGTTCGCCGTTGATGTCCGGGCACAGCACCATGAACTCCTCGCCGCCCAGGCGGCAGAATACGTCGGTGCGGCGCAGGCGATGGCCGATGCGCTCGCACACCGCTTGCAACACCCGGTCGCCCACCGCATGGCCATGCTGGTCGTTGATGCGTTTGAAATGGTCAATATCGAGCATGATCACCGACAACTCGCCGCCGCCGCGTTCGACCCGGGCCATTTCAGTGGTGAGGCGCTCCTGGAAGTAGCGGCGGTTATGAATGCCGGTCAAAGAGTCGGTCACCGATAGCGCCCGCAACTCCTCTTCAACCCGCTTCAGATCGGAGATGTCCGAGATGTAGCCGTGCCAGAGCACACCGCCACCGGGCAATTCCTCGGGGGTCGCCTCGCCGCGCACCCAACGCAGGCCGCCCACGGGCAGTTGCACGCGGTATTCCTCGCGCCACGGGCTAAGGGTGTCCGCCGAGGCGCGGATCGAGGCGCGGACCCGGGTCGAATCCTGTGGATGAATCCGGGTGAAGATCGCTTCGGCGTTGAGCAGCAACACTTCCGGCTCAAGTTCATAGATGTCGCGGATGCCGTCACTGGCGTAGATCACACTGAAACGCCCGTCGAACTCCATCTTGAATTGATAAATGCCGCCCGGCACATGGGCGCTGAGTTTCTTCAGCAGCAAGTCCCGCGCTGCCAGGGCTTCGTGGACACGTTTACGCTCGGTGATGTCGATGCAGATTGCCAGATGCCCGACCCACAACCCCTGCTCATCCAGCACCGGGGTGGCCAGCATGTTCACCGTCAGGTGGCTGCCATCCTGACGCACCAGCGTCCACTCGCGGGCTTCGTGCCCCCCCTCCTCGCCGCCCTCGACCAGCATCGCCTGGCAAGTCGGGATCAGCTTGCCGTAACGCGCGCTCAACTCCGCCGAACGGGCCACCAGCTCCCGAGGGAAATGCAGGTTTTCCAGGGTCATGCGCCCGACCACGTCGGCGGCGCTATAGCCGAGCATCTGTTCGGCGCCGGCGTTGAAGGTGCTGATGACCCCGCGCAGGTCGGTGGCAATGATCGCCACTTGGGTCGCGGCGTTCAGCACGCCGCGCAACTGGCCATGGGTGCCGCGCAATTCCTGCTCGCGGGCGCGCAATTCCTCGGTGCGCTGCTCGACCATTTTCAACGCCCGTTGCCGCTGGCTGACTAACACGTAGAGCAAGGCGCTGAGCAACAGGCTGAGCAGGCCACCGAGCACCACCAGACTGCTCACCGAAGAATGGTTGGCCGCCAGAAACGCCTCGCTGGGCTGAATGTCCACTTGATAGTCGTGGTCGGCCAGGCGCAGCAGGCGACTCGCGGTCAGCTCACTGGCGGCCGGCGGATTCGTCGATTCAAACAGCACTTCGTGTTGATCGCTGGTGGACAGGTCGAGAATGCGCACCGACAGATAATCGCGTCCGGCCTCCGGCAGGCCGTCGGCCAGCAACTGACGCATGCTGATCACCGCCATGACGTAGCCGAAGGGCTTGTCCGTCGTCGCTTCCGTACTTTGCCGACGATTGACCGGTGCAACCAGCAGCACCCCACGGGCATAGGTCGGCTCGACATTCACCAGGTGCATCGGTTGCGACACCGCCATGCTGCCCCGATCCGCCCGTTCCAGAGTGGCGCGGCGCAACGGCTGGGCCTGCAGGTCGTAGCCCAGCGGCGAACCGAGACGACTTTGGGTCTGGCTATAAAGCACCACCACGTACTCGTCGCGCTCGGCCGCGAGTTGCAGTTCGCCGGCAGGATTGAGTTCGCGAATGGAAAAGTCGCTCAGCCCTTCTTCACGCACCTCTTGTTCAAACGCCGGGCGCTCTTCACGCGTCACGCGCTTGGCGAACGAGTACGCCTGGGTGCGCTGCAATAAAGGTTGGGTGTAACCGTCGAATTCGGTGCGGGACACCGAATCGGAATTAGCGAAAAACCGACGCAGGCCGTCGAGGCGCTGCTCCTGATCTTCGAAACGTTCTTCGATACGGCTGTAACGTTCACTGGCCAGCAGTTGGAAGCGTTGCCGCAATTGATGGTGAAACAGATTCAGCGTCGCCCAGGCCAGCAATCCCGTGAGAATCCCGCCAGCGAGCAATACCAGCATCGCGACCAGCCAGGCCGAGACGTCTTCGCTGATAAAACCCAGGATCTTGGGGCGCACGGCGTGCAACGACATAAAACGCAACTCAAAACGCCAGGTGCCGGAAAAGCCCATTGGCCATGGGTTGAGTTATAGCTATTAGCCACTAATTTGGCCAGCCCTGAAAGAATCCAAGAGCCTTTAAAAATCAAGGCTCTGTGGATCCAATCAAATCAAGTGTCAGCGGGCCGTGATTTTCCAGGCACGATGGATCTTGCCGTTGCGGGCAAAGTCCGGATCAATGGTCTTGTCGGTAATTTCCTCGACCGCGTAACGGGTGGTGAGGTTCTCCTCCAGCACGAACTTGCGGAAGTTGTTGGAGAAGTACAACACGCCGCCCGGCGCCAGGCGCGCCATGGCCAGGTCAATAAGCTGCACCTGGTCACGCTGCACGTCGAAGATCCCTTCCATGCGCTTGGAGTTGGAGAAGGTCGGCGGATCGATGAAGATCAGGTCGTACTCGTCACGGCAGGCATCCAGCCAAGCCATCACATCGCCCTGCTCCAGACGGTTCTTGTCGGAGAAACCGTTCAGCGACAGGTTGCGACGAGCCCAGTCCAGGTAGGTTTTCGACAAGTCGACGCTGGTGGTGCTGCGCGCGCCGCCCTTGGCTGCGTGGACACTGGCGGTCGCGGTGTAGCAATACAGATTGAGGAAGCGTTTGCCCTCGGCCTCTTTCTGGATGCGCATGCGCATTGGCCGGTGATCGAGGAACAGCCCGGTGTCGAGATAGTCGGTGAGGTTGACCAGCAGCTTCACGCCGCCTTCACTGACCTCGACGAACTTGCCCTGCGCAGCCTGGCGTTCGTACTGCTTGGTGCCGCTCTGACGTTCGCGACGCTTGACCACCACGCGGCTCTTGTCGATGTTCAACGCCTGCGGAATGGCGGCCAGGGCATCGAACATCCGCGCCGAGGCTTTTTCCGGATCGATGGACTTCGGCGCAGCGTATTCCTGGACGTGGACCCAATCCTGATACAGATCGATGGCCATCGAGTATTCCGGCATGTCGGCGTCATACACCCGATAGCAGTCGATGCCTTCACGCTTGACCCACTTACCCAGGGCCTTGAGGTTCTTTTGCAGGCGGTTGGCAAACATCTGCCCGCCTTCGCTCAAGCGCGGTTGCTCGATCACCACCGGGGCCGGTTTGATCGGGTTGCCGTTCTTGTTGTACTTCTCGTACTTGCTCGGCGCGACGTCGTTGTCGGCGACTTCGACTTCAGCCTGCTCACGCTCGACCTGACGCTGTTCCGGGGTGCGACGCTCGCCGGTGACGAACTGATCCGGGGTGACCTTGATCAGCAACAGTTTGCACGGCAGCGCGCCGTTCCAGAACGAATACTGTTTGTGGCTGCGGATGCCCATGCGCTTGCCGAGGTCCGGCGCACCGGTGAACACTGCGGCTTCCCAGTTCAGGCACGCCTGACGCAGGCGCTCGCCGAGGTTCTGGTAGAGATAGAGCAGGCTCGCCTCGTCACCCAGACGCTCGCCGTACGGCGGGTTGCAGATGACCAGACCTTTCTGGTTCTGGTCTGGACGCGGCTCAAACGTGCCGACTTCGCCCTGGTAGATCTTGATCCACTCGCTGAGGCCAGCACGTTCGACGTTGTTGCGGCCCGGTTGAATCAGGCGTGGGTCAGCTTCATAGCCGCGAATCCACAGCGGTGGCTTGGCCAAACCAGCAGCGCAGCGCTCGGTGGCTTCTTCGTGGAGCTTTTTCCACAGCGCCGGGACGTGGCCAAGCCAAGCGGTAAAGCCCCACTGCTCGCGACGCAGGTTCGGTGCCATATCGGCGGCGATCATTGCCGCTTCGACGAGGAACGTACCCACACCGCACATCGGGTCAGCCAGCGCGCCGCCTTCGGCCGCAATGCGAGGCCAGCCGGAACGAATCAGGATCGCCGCCGCGAGGTTTTCCTTCAGCGGAGCGGCGCCCTGCTGCAAGCGATAGCCGCGCTGGTGCAGGCTGTGGCCGGACAGGTCGAGGGAGAGGATCGCTTCGCCACGGTCCAGGCGCAGGTGAATTCGCAGGTCCGGGTTGAGCTTGTCAATCGACGGACGGTCGCCTTGCGGAGTACGCAGTTTGTCGACGATGGCGTCTTTTACTTTCAAGGCGCCGAAGTGAGTGTTGTCGATGCCCGAGCCGTGGCCGCTGAATTCGACGGCCAGGGTGCCGTCGTTGAGCATGTGGTCTTGCCACTCGATGTCGAGCACGCCGTGGTACAGGTCTTCGGCGTCCTTCATCGGGAATCGCTTGAGCACCAGCAGCACCCGGTTCGCCAGACGCGACCACAGGCACAGGCGATAAGCGGTTTCCATGGTGGCCATGCCGCGCACGGCAGAAGTGTGTTCACGCGCTTCTTCAAGGCCAAGCCCGACGGCTTCCTCGATGAGCAGGCCTTCAAGGCCTTTAGGGCAAGTGAGGAAGATTTCGAATTGATCGGACATTGGAATTTCAGAGCCTTTGGCTAAGTGAACCGACAACGCATTGCCGGTCCGGTTTTCAATCAGGCGCTTTTCTAAAAGAGCGCCCGCGTGGCACGAAGGTGTGCCGTCCCACCCTGACTGCTCGGTTAAAAGAGCTTAGATGCCAGGGCAGATAAAATAGTTGAAGCAACAAAATGTCATAAAGCGACCCTTCGTCGAATAGTACCCCAGCGCAAACGTGGGTCATTCTCACTAAAGGATTAACCTCGTCATACAGCGCGGAGCTGATCATACCGGGGTTTGGCCAATCAACACGGGTCAAACATCGTGTTACTTATGGCCATAGCATCTTTCTGGTTACGTCCTTATGACAAAACGATCATTCCATCAATGTGACGCATTGGTTAGAACTCAACACAGGTTGACGTCGCAACGGCGTCAACACCTTGGCTCGTGACGCCGGCAGCGAGCCGCCAACGGCAGAATTTTTCTGCCAGACCTCGATTGAGGTCAACGCGATAAATACAGTCAACAAGTGAGGGCAACACCCTATGAGAAGACTTAAGCGTGATCCGTTGGAAAGAGCATTTTTGCGCGGATATCAATATGGCGTTGGTGGCAAATCCCGTGAGCTTTGCCCATTTACTCTACCGTCGGTACGCCAAGCCTGGATTAACGGCTGGCGCGAAGGACGCGGCGACAACTGGGACGGTATGACCGGCACTGCGGGAATCCATAGACTCAACGAACTTCACGCCGTTGGCTAACAAAGGGCCTGACACTGCAACACAATCATCTGAATACGTAACACATTAACCACGCACGTCCCATCCGGACGGCGGGCTCCGGCCCAGGGGCACCTTCGAGGTGCCCTTTTTTATGTCTGTAAAACCCAACCCTTGCCTTGACGACGGCATTGCCTGAACACGATCCCCTGTAGGAGCTGCCGAAGGCTGCGATCTTTTGATCTTGCTTCTCGGCGTTATCTGCGCGAATACAAAGATCAAAGATCAAAAGATCGCAGCCTTCGGCAGCTCCTACGGGGTTTAGCGCAGGGCAGCTATGGCGTCGACGGATTCACGGATCAGCGCCGGGCCTTTATAGATGAAGCCCGAGTAAAGCTGAACCAGACTCGCACCCGCAGCGATTTTCTCAGCCGCGTGCTTGCCTTCGGTGATGCCACCCACGGCGATGATCGGCAACCGGCCGGCCAATTCTGCCGCCAGGACCTTCACGGTGTTGGTGCTCTTGTCGCGAACCGGCGCGCCGGACAGACCGCCCACCTCGTCACCATGTTCCAGGCCTTCGACGCCGACACGGCTCAGGGTGGTGTTGGTGGCGATCACCGCGTCCATCCCGGTTTCGATCAGCGCTTGTGCGACCTGTGCGGTTTCTTCGTCGGTCATGTCCGGGGCAATCTTGATCGCCAACGGTACGTGCTTGCCGTGACGCAATGCGAGTTCGGCCCGGCGCTGGGCCAGATCGGCGAGCAGTTGCTTGAGCGAATCACCGAACTGCAGGCTACGCAGGCCCGGGGTATTCGGCGAGCTGACGTTGACCGTCACGTAGCTGGCGTGGGCGTAGACCTTGTCCAGGCAGATCAGGTAATCGTCCACCGCCCGTTCAACCGGGGTGTCGAAGTTCTTGCCGATGTTGATGCCGAGCACGCCCTTGTACTTGGCGGCTGCGACGCGAGCCAGAAGATGATCGACGCCGAGGTTGTTGAACCCCATGCGATTGATGATCGCCTCGGCTTCCGGCAAGCGGAAAATCCGTGGTTTCGGGTTGCCTGGCTGCGGACGCGGGGTGATGGTGCCGATTTCGACGAAGCCAAAACCCAACTGGGCAAAACCGTCGATGGCCGCGCCGTTCTTGTCCAGACCAGCCGCCAGACCCACCGGGTTCGGAAACTCCAGGCCCATGACCTTCACCGGCATTTTCGCAGGCGCCTTGCACAGCAAGCCGTTGAGGCCCAAACGCCCGCCCGCGCCGATCAGGTCCAGAGACAGATCGTGGGAGGTTTCCGGGGAAAGTTTGAACAACAGCTGACGGGCCAGGGTGTACATGGGCGGGTTTGACTCGGATGGCGGCGAAATGAGGCGGCGATTATAGCCGGGCATGGGGGTCGCAAGCGAGGCGCACACACAAATCAGCGTTCGATGGCATATGCCTTGCACCGGCATAGCTATCAGCACTCATGCCAACGACGGGATGAGTCGACGGACAATGGCGTCGTCACCCGGTTCTGCTCGCGCGGTGACCTGGGACGACGCTTTTTTTTGCAAGGTGTTAACGATGAATGAAACCACAGCCGGCCCGCTGGCCTGGGTCAACGGCAGCGATGCCCCGGAGAAGTCCGCGATCAATATCGGCTTCATGGCCCTGAGCGACTGCGCCTCGGTAGTGGTCGCCGCCACCCAGGGCTTCGCCCAACCCTATGGCCTGACCCTCAACCTCAAGCGCCAGTCGTCCTGGGCTAACCTGCGGGACAAACTGGTCAGCGGCGAACTCGACGCCGCCCACAGCCTCTACGGGCTGATTTACGCGGTGCACCTGGGCATCGGCGGCGTCGCGCCCACGGACATGGCGGTGTTGATGGGCCTGAACCAGAACGGCCAGAGCATCAACCTGTCCCACGGCTTGCAAGCGCTGGGGGTGACCAGTCCTGAAGCACTGCACCGGCGCGTGCACCAAACTCGCCCAAAACTGACCTTCGCCCAGACCTTCCCCACCGGCACCCACGCCATGTGGTTGTATTACTGGCTGGCGAGCCAGGGCATTCATCCATTGCAGGATGTCGACAGCGTGGTGGTGCCGCCGCCGCAAATGGTCGCGCACTTGCAGGCCGGGCGTATCGACGGTTTCTGCGTCGGTGAGCCATGGTGCGCCAGCGCGGTCGATCAGAATCTCGGCTTCACCTTGGCGACGACCCAAAGCATCTGGCCCGATCACCCGGAAAAAGTCCTCGGCTGCACCCGCGCCTTTGTCGAGCAGTATCCCAACACCGCCCGGGCGTTGGTGATGGCGATCATCGAAGCTAGCCGTTTTATCGAAGACAGCCAGGAAAACCGTCGCAGCACCGCGCAGTTGTTGAGCGCGCCGGAGTATCTCGACGCGCCTGTGGAGAGCATCGAACCGCGCCTGCTGGGCGATTACGCCGATGGCCTGGGCAATCGCTGGCAAGACCCGCACGCCTTGCGCTTCCATGGCGGCGGAGAGGTCAATCTGCCGTACCTGTCCGACGGCATGTGGTTCATGACCCAATTCCGCCGCTGGGGTTTGCTGCGCGAAGACCCGGATTACCTCGGCGTGGCGCGCAAGGTCCAGCAACTAGACTTGTACCGTGAGGCCGCAACAGCGGTAGGCGTTGCCGCCTGGGGTCAGGAAATGCGCAGCAGTCAGTTGATCGATGGCAAAGTCTGGGACGGTTCAGACCCGGCCGGTTACGCCCGGAGCTTCAAGCTCCACGCCATGAGCGACAGCTCGCCCCTTCTCGCCAGCCGCTGACAGGAGACCGCCACATGTTGCGAATCCTGCTGATCAACGACACGGCGAAGAAAGTCGGGCGCCTCAAAGCCGCCCTGACCGAGGCCGGGTTCGAGGTAATCGACGAATCCGGCCTGACCATCGACCTGCCCGCACGCGTCGAAACGGTGCGTCCGGACGTGATTCTGATCGATACCGAGTCACCGAGCCGCGATGTGATGGAGCAAGTGGTGCTGGTGACCCGCGACCAACCCCGGCCAATCGTGATGTTTACCGACGAGCACGACCCCGGCGTGATGCGCCAGGCGATCAAGTCCGGGGTCAGTGCCTACATCGTCGAAGGCATTCACGCACAACGCTTGCAGCCGATTCTCGACGTGGCCATGGCGCGTTTTGAAAGCGACCAGGCCCTGCGTGCGCAACTGCATGCGCGAGATCAGCAATTGGCCGAGCGCAAGCGCATCGAGCTGGCCAAGGGGCTGTTGATGAAGATGAAGGACTGCAACGAAGAAGAGGCCTACACCCTGATGCGCCGCCAGGCCATGAGCCGCCAGCAGAAGCTGATTCAGGTGGCAGAGCAGATTATCGCCATGAGTGAGTTGTTGGGTTGAAGAACGCCTTCGCGGGCAAGCCTCGCTCCTACAGCGATTTGCGTGATTAACAATTGGCGCAAGACCTGTAGGAGCGAGGCTTGCCCGCGAATGGCCACGACACGATCCCGGCTGTTGGCACAAATCTCGCTACGTAATCCACACAGGTAACCAACGGCGGTTGCCCCACCTACGACAAAGACGTCGCTCACCTCGTTCGCCCCATGGCGGATCAGGTGGCGGCGTTTTTTAGTTTTGGCCCCTGAGACCGGGGCCGGTGGTGCGGCCGTTGCGGCGCCCCACCTGCAAGCTCATGACTCCTTCTCGAGACGCTTAACAGCTGAGGTGCGCGATGAATTCAAGCTTCTGGAAATCCGGCCATGCCCCGACCTTGTTCGCGGCCTTCCTCTATTTCGACCTGAGCTTCATGGTCTGGTACCTGCTCGGCCCCCTGGCGGTGCAAATCGCCGCCGACCTGCACCTGACCACGCAACAGCGCGGGATGGTGGTGGCCACGCCGATTCTGGCTGGCGCGGTATTGCGCTTTGCGATGGGCCTGCTGGCTGATCGCCTTTCGCCAAAAACCGCCGGGCTGATTGGCCAGGTGATCGTCATCTGTGCATTGTTCGGCGCCTGGAAACTCGGGATCCACAGCTACGAACAGGCGCTAGTGCTGGGGCTGTTCCTCGGCATGGCCGGCGCGTCCTTCGCCGTCGCCCTGCCGCTGGCGTCGCAATGGTATCCGCCAGAGCATCAAGGCAAGGCGATGGGCATCGCCGGTGCCGGTAACTCGGGCACTGTCTTGGCAGCGCTGATCGCCCCGGTATTGGCCGCATCGTTTGGCTGGAGCAATGTGTTCGGCTTCGCCCTGATCCCGCTGATCCTGACCATCATTGTCTTCGCCTGGCTGGCCAAAAACGCTCCGGAACGGCCGAAAGCCAAGTCCATGGCCGACTACCTCAAGGCCCTGGGTGACCGCGACAGCTGGTGGTTCATGTTTTTCTACAGCGTGACCTTCGGTGGCTTCATCGGCCTGGCCAGCGCCCTGCCCGGCTACTTCAACGACCAATATGGCCTGAGCCCGGTCACCGCCGGTTACTACACTGCCGCCTGCGTGTTCGGCGGCAGCCTGATGCGTCCGTTGGGCGGCGCCCTGGCGGATCGTTTTGGTGGCATTCGCACCCTGCTCGGAATGTACACAGTGGCGGCGATCTGCATCGCGGCGGTGGGTTTCAACTTGCCGAGCTCCTACGCGGCGCTGGCGCTTTTCGTCTGCACCATGCTCGGTCTGGGTGCGGGCAACGGCGCGGTGTTCCAATTGGTGCCACAGCGTTTCCGTCGGGAGATCGGCGTGATGACCGGGCTGATCGGCATGGCCGGCGGCATCGGTGGCTTCGCCCTTGCGGCGGGCATGGGCGCGATCAAGCAAAGCACCGGCAGCTATCAAATGGCCCTGTGGTTGTTCGCCAGCCTGGGCGTGCTCGCCTGGTTCGGCCTGCACGGCGTGAAACGTCGCTGGAGAACCACTTGGGGTTCGGCAGCGATGACGGCCGCTCGGGTCTGAGGCAACGTCAATGAGCCTGCAACTGAGTTTCGCCGAAGCCAGCGCCATCGGCCCGCGTGAGGAAAATCAGGACGCCTTGCGCCTGGTGACCCCGGCCCCGGCGCTGGCGGCGAGCAAGGGTTACCTGTTCGCCATCGCCGACGGCGTCAGCCAGTGCGCCGATGGTGGCCTCGCCGCCCGTTCGACCTTGCAGGCACTGGCGCTGGATTACTACGCCACCCCGGAAACCTGGGGCGTGGCCCAGGCGCTGGATCGTTTGCTGTCGGCGCAGAATCGCTGGCTGCAGGCGAATGGCGGTGGGCAACCGCTGCTGACCACGGTCAGCGCTCTGGTCATGCGTGGCAGGCGTTTTACCCTGGCGCATGTCGGCGATTGCCGAGTGTATCGCTGGCACGCCGATCAATTGCAGCGAGTCAGCGAGGATCACGTCTGGGATCAGCCGGGCATGCAGCATGTGCTCAAGCGCGCGTTGGGGCTCGATCAGCATCTGGTGCTGGATTTCCTCGATGGCGAACTGCTGCTCGATGAGAGCTTCGTTTTGCTCAGCGACGGGGTTTGGGCGGTGTTGGGCGATACCGCAATTGCCGGAATCTTGCGTGATCAGCCTGATCTGCAAAGCGCCGCGCAGACCCTGGTCAACGCCGCGCATCTGGCCGGCAGCCAGGACAACGCCAGCGCCCTGTTGGTGCGGGTCGATGCCTTGGGTGAAACCAGCATCGGCGATGCATTGATTCATTTGCAGCAATGGCCGCTGCCGCCCGCACTGAAACCGGGGCAGTTTTTCGAAGGCTGGCAGGTCGAGGGTGTCCTCGCCCAGAGCCAGCAATCGCTGCTTTACAGGGTGCGAGACGCGCAGCAACAACCCTGGCTGCTGAAAACCTTGCCCGGGCATTTGCACGACGATCATCTGGCCGGGCAGGCCTTGTTGTCGGAGGAATGGTTTCTCAAACGCGTGGCCGGGCGGCATTTTCCTGAAGTGCATGCCGCCAGCCAGCGTCAGCATTTGTACTACGTGATGCGTGAATATTCTGGATCAACCCTGGCGCAATTGCAGGACCGAACCGGGCCACTGCCCTTGGCGCAGTGGCAAGAACTCGCCGAGCGTTTGCTGCGGGCGGTAGGCATGCTGCATCGGCGGCAGATCCTGCACCGCGACATCAAACCGGAGAACCTGCTGCTGGGGGACGACGGCGAGCTGCGGTTGCTGGACTTCGGTCTCGCTTATTGTCCTGGCCTGTCCGAGGACCAACCAAGCGCCCTGCCCGGCACACCCAGCTATATCGCACCAGAAGCCTTTCGCGGCGAAGCACCGACGCCGCAGCAGGATTTGTATGCGGTCGGTGTGACCCTGTTTTTCCTGCTGACCGGGCAGTATCCCTACGGCGAAATCGAAGCCTTTCAGCGTCCGCGGTTTGGCGTGCCGGTCAGCGCCAGCCGCTACCGTCCCGACTTGCCGGAATGGCTCGCGCTGAGCCTGGAGCGCGCGGTCGCGGTTGATCCGCTGCAGCGCTTCGAAACGGCTGAAGAATGGTTGTTGCTGCTGGAGCAAGGCGAGCGCCGGAGCTTGAGTGTGAGGCCCAGGCCACTGCTGGATCGCGAGCCACTGAAGGTGTGGCGGACGCTGGCCCTGGGCTCGCTGGTGGTGAATCTGCTGCTGTTGTTTCTGCTGTTTCATAACTGAGTGTTGGCACAGCCGACGCCGTTATCCTGTGAGGAAAATTCGATGAGCGCAAAAGTCTGGCTGGTGGGTGCGGGTCCCGGCGATCCTGAATTACTGACCCTGAAGGCTGTTCGGGCCTTGCGGGAAGCGGATGTGGTGCTGATCGACGACCTGGTCAACGAAGCGGTACTGGAACATTGCCCTAACGCGCGAATTATTCCCGTCGGCAAGCGCGGCGGCTGTCGCTCCACACCGCAAGCGTTCATTCATCGGCTGATGCTGCGTTATGCCCGCCATGGCAAATGCGTGGTGCGGCTCAAGGGCGGCGATCCGTGCATTTTCGGGCGTGGTGGTGAAGAGGCGCAATGGCTGCGCGAGCGTGGTGTTGATGTAGAGCTGGTCAATGGCATCACCGCCGGGCTGGCCGGCGCGACGCAATGTGATATTCCACTGACCCTGCGCGGTGTGGCGCGGGGCGTGACGTTGGTCACTGCGCACACGCAGGACGATAGCAGCCTGAATTGGCAGGCCTTGGCCCAAAGTGGGACGACGCTGGTGATTTACATGGGCGTAGCGAAACTGAGCGAGATCCGCGAGCAACTGCTGGCGGGCGGCATGGCGGCGGATACACCGGTGGCGATGATCGAAAACGCTTCACTGCCGCATCAGCGCGAATGTCGCAGCGTTCTGACAGCCATGGAAGACGATGCCCACAGCTTCGAGCTCAAGAGCCCGGCAATCCTGGTGATTGGTGCTGTTGCGGCCTGCGAGGAGATCAAAAGATCGCAGCCTCGTTTCACTCGTCAGCTCCTACAGGAAGATGCGTTGCAATGTAGGAGCTGACTCGCGGAGCGAGGCTGCGATCTTTAAGGGCGCCGCCAAACCTTCGCCGAAACCCAAATCGCAGACAAAGAAAAGCCCGGCCTAAGCCGGGCTTTTCAGAGCTGCAAGATAATTACTTACCTTGTGCTTCAACCTGCGCTTCTACGCGACGGTTTACAGCGCGGCCAGCTTCAGTTTTGTTGTCAGCAACTGGGCGGGATTCGCCGTAGCCAACAGACTGAACGCGGGACGATTCAACACCGTACTGGTTGGTCAGAACTTGTTTAACGGCGTTTGCACGACGCTCGGACAGTTTCTGGTTGTAAGCGTCAGGACCGACGGAGTCAGTGTGACCTTCAACAGTAGTGGTGGTGGATGGGTACTGTTTCATGAAATCAGCGAGGTTTTTGATGTCGCCGTAGCTGTTAGGCTTGACTACCGACTTGTCGAAGTCGAATTTCACGTCCAGCTCAACACGAACAACTTCAGCAACTGCTGGGCAGCCATCAGCGTCAACAGTTACGTTGGCTGGGGTGTCCGGGCACTTGTCAACGTTGTCGCAAACGCCATCGTTGTCGCTGTCGGAGCAGACTTCAGCTGGTGCTGGAACTGGAGCAGCAGCAGGCTTGGAGCCGCCACCGAAGTTCACACCGATACCGACGCTTGGAGCCCACTCGGTGTCGCCCTGGTCGATGTTGTACTGAGCTTCAACGCCTGCACGGGCGTAGAAGTTCTCGGTGAAGTACAGCTTGGCACCGCCGCCAACGTTGGCGAAGGTGGAGCGGTTACGACCGGATTCGTTCTGACCGATGCTCTGATCGGAGAAACCAGCCGAAACGTACGGACGCAGCATGTCGCCCGGGTTGTTGAAGTGGTACAGAGCGTCCAGAGCGGTGTTGGCGCCCTTGATGTTACGGCCGTTGTCTGCACGTACGTTGTGCACTTCGTCGTAGCCCAGACGCAGTTCAACGTCGTCGGTCAGGAAGTAACCAACCGAACCACCGAACAGGTTGCCGTTGTTCTTGAAGTTACGAGCGCTGTCGAATTGTTCTTTCTTAGCGAAGCCTTCGATTTCAACTGCGCCTTGGCCTTGTGCCAGAGCGCCGAACGAAGTGGCAGCAATAAGAGAACCAATGGCAAAGCCCAAGGTGTTTTTCAGTTTCATCCGTTAAATCCCCATCTGGTGATTGTGAAGCAGTCCCGCAAACCGGGGGACAACTCGGCGGCAAGTCTATCAGAACTTGCCTACACGTAAGAGATATTTGCTCTGAACTAAGTTTCAGCAACGCCTGCAAATTTCTCACGCAATTTGTCTAGAGCACGTTTGTAACGCATTTTTGTTGCACTCAAACCCATGTGCATGATGTCTGCGATCTCCTGAAACTCCAGCTCTGCGACAAATCGTAGCACCAGAATTTCACGGTCAATCGGGTTCACATACACCAACCAGCGATCAAGTCCACCCTTATCCTCGGGTTTCGGCGTCTTTTCTTCTGACGCTTCCTCGAGGGGGTCCAGACTCAAAGCGTCCATCAAGCGACGCTTTCGCCGTTCTTTTCGATACTGCGTGATGCACTCGTTGTACGTGATGCTGTAGAGCCATGTCTTGAACTTCGATTTCCCCTCGAAGTTCTTCAACCCGTACAACACCTTCAACATCACTTCCTGACAGACATCGTCTGCGTCGCGATCGTTCCCAAGATATCGCGCACAGACGTTAAATAATGTTCGTTGGTAACGCCGCATCAGTTCTTCATAGGCGCGTGTTACGTGAAACAGCTCGGTATGCGAGCGCGCGACCAACTCCTCATCAGAGAGCTCGCGGGGGTCGTAGCGCGTGGAGAGCGATTGAGCTTTATTCAAAACAAGTCGGGCCGACAGTCAGGTCAATGTCCGCCGCAGTCCCCTCAGGGCAGTTTGCGGCGGCATACATTAGCAGGGTTTGCCGGATTAGCGGCTACTCACATGCTGCTCCAGGAGGATCCGATTGGAGAGAGAGACTAGCTCACCCTCGTCGGTCAGCAATGTGGTTTTAACCGTGCCGATCTCTTCGATCTGACCTTCGACCTCGCCAACACGCACTTGTTGCCCAACCTGATACAACTCACGCACATAGATTCCCGCAAGAATCTGACCGGCAATTTCCCGGCTTCCCAACCCCATGGCCAGCGCAACTGCCAGACCAACGGTAATCAATACGATCACAATCACATGGTTAAGCAGGTCAGTCTTGACCTCCAACTGGCTGATCGCAACCGACAAACTGATAATAATCACCAGGCCCTGAGCAATCCGCCCCAGGCCAGAGGCGTAATCCAGCCCTACGCCTTCTGCCGCCCCGCGCACCAGCCCATTGGCCAATTGCGCCAGCAACACACCCACCAGCAACACCAGCGCGGCGCCAAATACTTTCGGCAAATACAGCGCAAGCATATCAAGCGTAGCTGAAACTCGTTCAAGTCCAAGGGATTCTGCTGCCGACACGAGAAAAATCAGCAAAACAAACCAGTAGACGATCTTGCCGATCAAGGTCGAGATAGGCACCTGAAGGCCGGCACGGGACAACAATTTGGTCAGGCCGGTGCCGCCCATCAGGCGATCAAGGCCCAATTTGGCGAGCAGCTTGGACAACAAGGTGTCCAGAAGCTTGGCTACGACAAATCCCAGGAGTAGGACAACCAACGCACCGAAGAGGTTCGGAATAAAATTCGCAACCTTGGTCCACAACGCAGTCATTGCAGTGACGAGGCTCTGAGTCCAGAGATCAAGTTCCATATTCAATCAGCCTTATCAGCAGTGCGAACGGTAGGTTTACGGTGACGGGAAACCGGCGCGACGTGGGCCGATCCATTGTTCAACGCGATCATCAGCGCGGGCAGCCAACGGCCCAGCAGGCTGAACAGATCGCCGGCGCCGACCTGGCGGTTAGCGGTTTTCAGAACACGGCCAAGGCACGCATCGTCGTCCCGAGTGGACGGAGATGCCTTGAGCATGTCACGCAAAGACTGTTCAAACGGATCGTGCATACGCACCTCTCGTAATGTCAGTGAAAGACGCGATCAAATTTGCCCGGGTCACATGGCTCATCATCACACCCAGCGCAAACGTCGGAATAACCACCACTGCCCGAGGGCCACCGACACCATCATCAGGCACGCGATCAGGAAGCCATACGGGCTCGCCGAGAACGGAATGCCGCCGACATTAATGCCCAGCAGACCCGTCAGAAAACTCATCGGCAAAAAGATCCCGGTGATGATCCCGAAGCGGTACATCGTGCGGTTCATACGCACGCTCAAACGCCGGTCTTCGGCCTCAAGGACCAGCCCCACCCGCTCCCGGGTCAATTCCAGCTCCTCAAGATAACGGGTCAGGCTGTTGTTCAATTCGTTCCAGTAATCGCCGTCATCTTCGACAAACCAGGGCAGTTTTATCCGCGTCAGTTGTCCGAAAATATCCCGCTGCGGAGCCAGGAAACGTTTCAGCCCGGCCGCCCTGCGACGGATCTGCAAAATGGAGCCATGCTCGGGTGTATACCGTTCGTCGGCATCCAGTTTTTCTTCTTCCTCATCGACCACTTCCGAGAGGCAAGTGACCAGATCCTGCACCTTGTTGGTGAGGTACTGAGCCATATAAAGGATGAGTTCGGAGGCGGTTTTCGGCCCTTTGCCTTCGGCGAGCTGCACCAGCAACTCATCGGTGGCGCGCAACGGACGCAAACGCAGGGAAATCACCCGCGGGGCCGAAGCGAAGATACGCACGGAAACCATGTCCTCTGGCTCGGCGCCAGGGTTCAGGTTTACCCCACGCAAAAATAGCAGCAGTTCGCTGTCGGAAAGCTGTAAAAGCCGCGGACGGGTGTTTTCTTCGAGCAGCAAATCGCAGCTGAACTCACTCAGACCGCTGGATTTACGCAGCCAGGTCTGGGTTTGCGGGTGACTGCGATCCCAATGCAGCCACAGACTTTCATGGTCCTGCAGCTGCAAGTCATCGAGATCAGTCCGGGCTATCGAACGCGCACCGCCTTTACCGTCCAGCACCAGGGCATGCACCAGCCCCCACTGCGCGTTTTCTTCCTCGAACATCCTCACCCCATGGCTACTGCGAAAATTTGCATCGACGCTTATTCAGGCATCGTCAGCGGGCTTGGCGAGATGATCACGCCATTGTTGTCCGCATAAATGTAATGACCTGGATGGAACGTCACGCCGGCGAAGGTCACTGGAACGTTAATGTCGCCAAGCCCGCGCCTGTCGGACTTTCTCGGGTGGCTCGCGAGGGCCTGCACGCCCAGATCGGTCTGCGCGAGAATATCCACGTCGCGGATGCACCCGTAGATCACCAGCCCTGCCCACCCGTTTTTCGAGGCTTTCTCGGCCAGCATGTCACCCAGCAACGCATGACGCAGGGAACCGCCACCATCGACCACCAGCACCTTGCCGTCACCCTGGAGTTCAACTTGCTCTTTGACCCGCGAGTTGTCTTCGAAACACTTGATGGTCACGATTTCGCCGCCGAAGGAATCACGGCCGCCGAAATTGCTGAACATCGGCTCCAGCACCTGCACCAGCTCCGGGTAGGCGTCGCACAGGTCAGGCGTAACGTAATGGTTCATCGAGAAACTCCTGTAAAGAGGAAGACAATCGAGGATGTCGCAAAGTGACCAGAAAAGCTCAATGCGTCATATCTTAGCCGCAAGCCGACGGGAGCGAAATGCCCTTGTTAGAGCAGCGCGCTCAGACCGCCGTGGCCAAATCCGGCTTTTCACCCAGCAATGGCGTCTGTTGATCGACCAGCCAGCGCGCCACCAACGGCCAGACTTCGACCTGCGCCGCTTTGCTCACCAGCATTTCAACATGACCGAAATTGTCGGCGAAACCCTGCTCGCGGCCCAGGTTGATGAACTGCTTGTGCTCCGAGCCGAGCTGATCGAACAGCTTGCGACAGGCCCAGGCCGGATCCTGATGGTCACCCGCCGCGCTCACTGCCAGCACGGGCAGTTGAACCTCGGCCAAACCGGCCCACCAGTCCTTGTCCGCATCGCCAAAGCGCCCGAACAGGCCGTACCAGCGCATGCTTTCCAGGGCCAGGCCAATCGGCTCGTCCTCCGGGCCGCGCTTGAGCCGTGAACCGGACAGCTGGGCAAAACGCTTGAGAATGAAGCGCCCGCTCCACTCCACCGGCGGAATCTTCAGCGGCCAGTAGGTGCGGCTGACCTGCGTACCAAAAAATGCCGCCGACGCCACCACCGGCTCACCGATGTACTGACCGCCCAACGCGGCCGCCAGGGTGATGCCGCCCAGGGAGTGACCGATCCAGTGCGGAACCTGGCCACTTTGCTCGCGCACGAACGCACCGATGGCCGGCAAATCGTAACGGGCGTAGTCGGAGACGCGATTCTTGCGATAGTTCTGGTTGCGCTGGGAAAGACCGTGACCGCGCATTTCCGGGATCCACACATCGAAGCCCAGGCGCGTCAGGTAGGCGCCCAACCCCAGGCCTTTTGGGGAAAACCAGAACCGTCGATTGGAAAAACTGCCGTGCAGCAAAATCACCGGAACGCCACGAGCGTCCGAGCCGTCCGCCATACCCAGGCGCGTTACCGCCAGCTCGACGGTGCCGTCGGGGCTGTTGCCGGGTTTCAATCGATACACGTCTTCGCTCAGATCGCCGCGCCGCTCGGCGCTGATCAGGGCGACAGGAAATAGGTTGCTGCTGCTTTGCATAATGCTCTTGCACAAAAAAGGGCGGCGTCCAGAGGAGCCCGCCCTACTTGAATCACTGAAAAGCCCGATCAGTGTGGGAGCGAGCCTGCTCGCGAAAGCGGTGTATCAGCCAACATCCCTGTGGGATGTCAGTGCGCCTTCGCGAGCAGGCTCGCTCCTACAAGGAAGCGGGCCCTTCTCTCACACCATCAGACCGCTGCCTGGCCTTCAGCCAGGAAGAACCAGGTTTCCAGTACGGAATCGGGGTTCAGCGAAACGCTTTCAATGCCCTGCTCCATCAGCCATTTGGCCAGGTCCGGGTGATCCGAAGGACCCTGACCGCAGATGCCGATGTACTTGCCAGCCTTGTTGCAGGCCTGGATGGCATTGGCCAGCAGCTTCTTGACCGCCGGATTACGCTCGTCGAACAGGTGAGCGATGATCCCGGAGTCACGGTCCAGGCCCAGAGTCAGCTGAGTCAGGTCGTTGGAACCGATCGAGAAACCGTCGAAGAATTCTAGGAACTCTTCAGCCAGGATCGCGTTGGACGGCAGTTCGCACATCATGATGATGCGCAGACCGTTCTCGCCGCGAGCCAGGCCATTTTCGGCCAGCAGGTCGATCACTTGGCTGGCTTCGCCCAGGGTACGGACGAACGGCACCATGATTTCAACGTTGGTCAGGCCCATCTCGTTACGCACGCGCTTGAGGGCGCGGCATTCGAGTTCGAAGCAATCGCGGAACGATTCGCTGATGTAACGCGAAGCGCCACGGAAGCCCAGCATCGGGTTTTCTTCTTCCGGCTCGTAGAGTTTGCCGCCGATCAGGTTCGCGTATTCGTTGGACTTGAAGTCCGACAGACGCACGATGACCTTTTTCGGGGTGAACGCTGCAGCCAGGGTGCTGATGCCTTCAACCAGTTTGTCGACGTAGAAGCCGACCGGATCGTCGTAACCGGCGATGCGCTTGTCGACGCTGTCCTTGATGTCCTGCGGCAGGCCGTCATAGTTCAACAGCGCTTTGGGGTGAACACCGATCATGCGGTTGATGATGAATTCCAGACGGGCCAGGCCCACACCGGCGTTCGGCAGTTGCGCGAAGTCAAAGGCGCGGTCCGGGTTGCCGACGTTCATCATGATCTTGAACGGCAGATCAGGCATGGCGTCCACGGAGTTCTTCTTGATGTCGAAGCCCAGTTCGCCTTCGAAGATGTAACCGGTGTCGCCTTCAGCGCAGGAAACGGTCACGCCCTGGCCGTCTTTCAACAGCTGGGTGGCGTTGCCGCAACCGACCACGGCCGGGATGCCCAGTTCGCGAGCGATGATCGCCGCGTGGCAGGTACGGCCGCCACGGTTGGTGACGATGGCACTGGCGCGCTTCATGACCGGTTCCCAGTCCGGGTCGGTCATGTCGGAAACCAGTACGTCGCCTGGCTGGACTTTGTCCATCTCGGACACATCCTTGATGATGCGGACCTTGCCGGCGCCGATGCGCTGGCCGATGGCGCGACCTTCAACCAGCACGGTGCCGGTTTCTTTCAACAGGTAGCGTTCCATGACGTTGGCCTGGGTACGGCTCTTCACGGTTTCAGGACGGGCCTGAACGATGTAGAGCTTGCCGTCGTCGCCGTCTTTGGCCCATTCGATGTCCATCGGGCACTTGTAGTGCTTCTCGATGATCATCGCTTGCTTGGCCAGCTCGCTGACTTCGGCGTCGGTCAGGCAGAAACGCGCGCGATCGGCCTTGTCCACGTCGATGGTCTTGACCGACTTGCCGGCCGTGGCCACTTCGCCGTAGATCATCTTGATGGCTTTGCTGCCCAGGTTACGGCGCAGGATCGCCGGGCGACCGGCTTCAAGCGTTTGTTTGTGGACGTAGAATTCGTCCGGGTTCACCGCGCCTTGTACGACGGTTTCGCCGAGGCCGTAGGCGCCGGTGATGAACACCACGTCACGGAAGCCCGATTCGGTATCGAGGGTGAACATCACGCCGGCAGTGCCGGTTTCGGAGCGGACCATGCGCTGCACACCGGCCGACAGGGCCACCAGCTTGTGATCGAAGCCCTGGTGGACGCGGTAGGAAATCGCGCGGTCGTTGAACAGTGAAGCGAACACCTCTTTGGCGGCGCGAATGACGTTTTCGACACCACGGATGTTCAGGAAGGTTTCCTGCTGACCGGCGAAGGAAGCGTCCGGCAAGTCTTCGGCGGTAGCGGAAGAGCGCACGGCCACGGCCATGTCAGGGTTGCCGGCCGACAGCGTGGCGAACGCGGTGCGGATCTCGGCGTTGAGCTTCTCGGGGAATTCGGCTTCCATGATCCACTTGCGGATCTGGGCGCCGGTCTTGGCCAGGGCGTTGACGTCGTCGACGTCCAGGGCGTCGAGGGCCGCATGGATCTGATCGTTCAGGCCGCTCAGTTCCAGAAAATCACGATAAGCCTGAGCTGTCGTGGCGAAGCCACCGGGCACCGATACACCGGCACCTGCAAGGTTACTGATCATCTCGCCCAGGGATGCGTTCTTGCCCCCTACGTGCTCTACATCATGGACGCCGAGCTTATCGAGGGAAACTACGTACTCTACCAAGGTGATCTCTCCACTAACTGTGTTGGAAAAGCTCAGAAGCCGGCGGCTCGGGGGAGCCTTTGCCGACTGTATGGCCTGGACCTGGAAAATAAGTGAGAATGCGGGCCAACTGGCGGCCTACAAATCGCGTCTATCATATCCAGAAATCTTCACTAGCTTAAGGCCCAAGGTGCAAATGAAACGATCTGCTTTCTTCATCTCCGATGGCACGGGTATTACCGCCGAGACCCTCGGGCAAAGCCTGTTGGCGCAGTTCGAAAACATTACCTTCAGCAAATTCACGCGGCCCTACATCGACAACGTCGATAAAGCGCGGGCCATGGTACAACAAATCAACAAGGCCGCCGAAACCGACGGCTTCCGGCCGATCATCTTCGACACCATCGTCAATCAGGACATTCGTGAGATCCTCGCTACGTCCAATGGTTTCATGATCGACATTTTCTCGACCTTCCTGGCGCCGCTTGAACAGGAACTGACCGAGCATTCTTCCTACACCGTCGGCAAGTCCCACTCCATCGGCACCAACTCCAATTACATGGAGCGGATCGAGGCAGTGAACTTCGCCCTGGACAACGATGACGGTGCCCGCACGCATTATTACGACAAGGCCGACCTGATCCTAGTGGGCGTGTCGCGGTGTGGTAAGACGCCGACGTGCCTGTACATGGCCATGCAATTCGGTATCCGCGCCGCCAACTATCCGCTGACCGAAGACGACATGGAGCGCCTGACCCTGCCGGCCGCCCTGCGTGCCCACCAGCACAAGCTGTTCGGCCTGACCATCGACCCGGACCGCCTCACCGCAATCCGCAACGAGCGCAAGCCTAACAGCCGCTATTCGAGCTATGCCCAGTGCGAATTCGAAGTGCGCGAGGTGGAGAATCTGTTTCGCCGGGAGAACATTGCGCACATCAACTCCACGCATTTTTCCGTGGAAGAGATTTCGGCGAAAATCCTGGTGGAGAAAGGCGTGGAGCGGCGGTTCAAGTAGGCCTTTAGCGCCTGCCCGACCGCCTTCGCGAGCAGGCTCGCTCCCACAGTAAACCGCGTCGATCACTCTACACGCGGTCAATGTGGGAGCGAGCCTGCTCGCGAAGAACGATTACGCGGTTTCAGATAATGCCCCCACCAACGCCCCAAACCCATCCAGCAACAACCGATCATCCCCCACCGAATTACACACACTCGCCCGAATAAACTGCGGCACGGCCCCATGCCCCACCGCAAACGCCTCGGCGGTCGCCACCCAATAGTTTTTCTCCTTCAGCTCCGCCGCAATCTGCGAAGCGCGCCACGGCTCGGGTACCTCGATCCAGAAGTGTGGGCTATGAGGATGCGTCTTGTAGCCGACTTCTTCTAACACGGCGCTGACCAACCGTTTGCGGCGGCTGATTTCGGCGATCTGCTGCCCCAGCAACTGCTCGGCAATACCGTTTTCGATCCACGCAGTCGCCAGCTCCATGGAGAGCGGACTGGCCATCCAGCAGGTCCCGCGCACCGCCGCGCTCAAACGTCCGATCAACGGTTGCGGCGCGTGCAGGTAACCCACGCGCAAACCCGCCGAAACCGCTTTGCTCAGGCTGCCGATCAACACCGAGCGCTCCGGGGCAAAGTGGCTCAAGGGCAAGGGACGCTGCTGCGCCAGCACGGCATGGGCTTCGTCTTCGATGATCAGCAAGTTGTGTTGACGACAGACCTCGGCGATTGCTTCACGGCGTGGGACAGACATCACCGACGCCGTAGGATTCTGGATCGTCGGCGTGCAATACAACGCCAATACCCGATGCTGCTGGCAAACGTCCGACAGCGCATCGGGCAGCAATCCTTCGTCATCCATCCCGACGCCAATCAGTTTTATCCCGAGCATGCGTGCGACGCTGATCAAACCGGGGTAGGTCAAATGCTCAGTCACCAGCGTGTCGCCCGGTTTGAGCAGCGCCATCAACACGCAGAGCAAGCCATGCTGGCCGCCGTTGACGCAAATCACCTGTTCGGCGTTCGGCACAAAGTCCTGGTGCCGCAACCAATGAGCACCTGCCGCCCGGTGTCGCGGTAATCCGCTGTCAGCCATATAGCCGCTGAGCACCTGCAAAGTCTGCGGATCATTGGCCAAGGCTTGCAGGCTTTGGCTGAGGAAGGCTGCTTCCTGCCCCGGAATCGGCTGATTCCGACTCATGTCGAAGAACGGCTGCGGCTCGTCGCTGACATTGCGAAAGCCTACGTCCCGCGCACGTTCCATCCCGCGCTGACGCACATAAGTGCCATCTCCTACACGGGCCACCACCAACCCGACCCGCTCCAGTTCGCCGTAAGCGCGGCTAATAGTCCCGATGGTCACGCCCAGGCTGTCCGCCAACAGTCGATGGGGCGGCAGTTTGCTACCCGGCTCGATCAAGCCTTCGCCGATGCTTTTTTCCAGGGCCTCGGCCAGGCGCTTGTACTTCACGCCGCGCCCATGAGCCAAGCCTTCGCGCAGGATTGACACCGTGGCAATACTTACTTTGACAGTCATTTCCATCCCGAATAGCGTGCTGAAAACAGGTTCAATCAGGGATAGACCCTTTCCGTTATCAGGTCAATTCCGACGACTCACACAGGAGCTCGAACATGTCGATCGCCATCAGCACGCCGTCCATCACGGGAAAACCCTGGCTGGCGGGATTGATCACCAGCACCTTGTTCCTGATCGTCTGCCTGAGTTGGGGCACCACATGGCTGGGGATCAAGATCGCCGTCGAAAGCGTGCCGCCGCTGACCGCCGCCGGCCTGCGCTTTCTGATCGCCTTTCCGCTGTTCTTGAGCTTCGCCCTGCTGCGTCGCGAGCCGCTGCTGTTTCCACGCCAGAGTCGCTGGTTTTTCGTGTTCGTCACGCTGTCGTACTTCAGCCTGCCGTATTACCTGCTCAACTACGGCGAGATGCACGTCTCGTCTGGCCTGACCGCGTTGCTGTTCAGCTGCATGCCGGTGTTTATCCTGATTTTTTCGGCGGTATTTTTGCGGGAGAAAACCTATCCCTCCCAAGTGATTGGCATCGCCATCGGGTTTGGCAGTTTGTTCATGATTATCCGTAGCCAGGGCCTGCATCTGGACCACGCCGAGTTCTTCGGAGTGCTGGCGATTCTGGCGGCAGCGCTGATGCATGCGCTGTGTTACGTGATCACCAAGAAACAAGGCAGTGCGATCAGCGTGATTACCTACAACACGCTGCCTACTGGTCTGGCGGGGTTGATGCTGTTTGTCGCGGGATTGAGTTTTGAGGCGCCGGTGTTCGATGACATCAGCGTGCGCTCGTGGGGCGCCCTGCTCTACCTGGGGCTGGTGGCGTCGGTGGGCGGGTTTATCGTTTACTTTTTGCTGCTCAAACGGCTGAGCCCGATCATTTTGTCGTTCGTGTTTATTATTTTTCCGGTGTTCGCGGTGGTGATTGGCGCCTGGTACGAGGGGCAGAGTATTTCGCGGGAGCTGATGATTTACTCGGCGGTGTTGCTGGCGGGGTTTGCCATCACCAAATTGCCCGTCGAGAAATGGCTCAAGGCCTGAATACATCTCCCCGTAGGAGCTGCCGAAGGCTGCGATCTTTTGATTTTGATTTTTTAAGATCAAAAGATCGCAGCCTTCGGCAGCTCCTACAGGAGATTTGTGTTTATCCGTTCAGATCACGAACAGGTCGACAAACCGGTTAACCGGCGTTGCTTCCAGCGCAGCCTGATCCTTGCACAAGGCAAAAATCTCGGCGCTGCGCTGACCGGTGAAGCGTGTCGCCAGGTTGGCCTTGAACTTGTCTTCCAGCAGCGGGATGCCATCGGCACGGCGACGGCGATGGCCGATCGGGTACTCGACCACCACGTTCTCGGTGCTGGAGCCGTCCTTGAAAAACACCTGAATAGCATTGGCGATCGAGCGTTTGTCAGCCTCCAGATATTCGCGGGTGAAGCGCGGCTCCTCGACGATGACCATTTTTTCCCGCAGCACATCGATGATCGGGTGCGCGGCATGGAAGTCGTCTTCGTACTGCTCGGCCACCAGATTGCCGAAGGCCAGCGGCACGGCGGTCATGTATTGGATGCAGTGGTCGCGGTCGGCGGCATTGGCCAAGGGGCCGACCTTGGAAATGATACGGATCGCCGATTCGTGGGTGGTGATGACGATTTTGTCGATTTCGTGCAGGCGATTGCGGACCTGTGGGTGCAGGGTCACAGCCGCTTCACACGCGGTCTGCGCGTGGAACTCGGCGGGGAAGCTGATTTTGAACAGCACGTTTTCCATCACGTAGCTGCCGTACTGGCGAGAGAAGCTGAACGCGCGTTTGTCGTCGGGCTTGAGCGCCAGATCGTTATTCGTATGGCTGAACAACACGTCATAGAAGCCCCACTGCTTGGCGGTCAGCACGCCGGGGATGCCCATCTCGCCGCGCATCGCAATGTCCGCCAGACGCACGCCACGACTCGACGCATCACCAGCAGCCCAGGATTTGCGCGACCCGGCGTTCGGTGCGTGACGATAAGTACGCAGCGCCTGGCCATCGGCAAAGGCATGGGACAGCGCCGACAGCAATTGCTCGCGATTGGCGCCCATGAGTTTGGCAGTGACGGCGGTCGAGGCAACTTTCACCAGCAGCACGTGATCAAGGCCTACACGGTTGAAGGAGTTTTCCAGCGCGATCACGCCCTGAATCTCGTGGGCCATGATCATCGCTTCGAGTACCGCGCGAATGGTCAGCGACGCATCGCCATTGGCCAGACGTTTTTGCGACAGGTGATCCGCCACCGCGAGAATCCCGCCGAGGTTATCCGAAGGATGGCCCCACTCGGCGGCGAGCCAGGTGTCGTTGTAGTCGAGCCAGCGCACGATGCAGCCGATGTCCCATGCGGCTTTGACCGGGTCGAGACGAAAAGAGGTGCCGGGCACACGGGCGCCGAACGGGACGACGGTGCCTTCGACAATCGGGCCCAGGTGTTTGGTGCATTCGGGAAAACGCAGGGCCAGCAGGCCACAGCCGAGGGTGTCGATCAGGCAGTTACGGGCGGTGTCGAGTGCTTCGGTGGACTCGATTTTGAAGGTGAGGACGTAGTCAGCGATGTCCTGCAGGACCGTGTCGTAGTCGGGGCGGTTGTTCAGGTCGACGTTGGCGCTCATGTTCGATTCACTCGGTTAGTGCTTCGTTGATGGGACCTCGGTTCAGGGGCAATGTAGGAGCTGCCGAAGGCTGCGATCTTTTGATCTTGATCCTAAAAAAAGCAAAATCAAAAGATCGCAGCCTTCGGCAGCTCCTACAGGGGTTGTGTTGGTTAGAACGAATCACCCGGCACGCGCACGAACCCTTCCATCAACACCCGCGCACTGCGGCTCATGATGGCCTTGTTCACGGTCCATTCACCGTTCACCTGGCTGGCCTCGGCACCCACGCGCAACGTCCCGGACGGATGCCCGAAACGTACCGCATTACGTTCGATACCGCCCGCCGCAAGGTTCACCAACGTTCCGGAAATCGCCGCCGCCGTGCCGATCGCCACCGCCGCCGTGCCCATCATCGCGTGGTGCAATTTGCCCATCGACAGCGCACGCACCAGCAGGTCGACATCACCTGCCGCAATCGGCTTGCCGCTTGACGCCACGTAATCCGCAGGCTTGGCCACGAACGCCACTTTCGGCGTGTGCTGCCGCTTGGCCGCTTCGTCCAGGTCTTTAATCAAACCCATGCGCAACGCGCCGTAGGCACGGATGGTTTCGAACATCGCCAGGGCTTTCGGGTCGCTGTTGATCGCGCCCTGCAACTCGGTGCCTGTGTAGCCGATGTCTTCAGCGTTGATAAAAATCGTCGGGATGCCGGCATTGATCATGGTCGCCTTGAAGGTCCCGACGCCGGGCACTTCCAGGTCATCCACCAGGTTGCCGGTGGGAAACATCGAACCACCGCCGCCCTCTTCTTCCGCCGCCGGGTCCATAAATTCGACCTGCACTTCGGCCGCCGGAAAGGTCACGCCGTCGAGTTCAAAATCACCGGTTTCCTGCACTTCACCGTTGGTGATCGGCACGTGGGCGATGATGGTCTTGCCGATGTTGGCCTGCCACACGCGCACCACGGCAACGCCGTTGTGTGGAATGCGGCTGGCGTCCACCAAACCGTTGCTGATAGCGAATGAACCGACCGCTGCCGACAGGTTGCCGCAGTTGCCGCTCCAATCGACGAAAGGCTTGTCGATGGACACCTGACCAAACAGGTAATCCACGTCGTGATCGGCCTTGATGCTTTTCGACAGGATCACGGTTTTGCTGGTACTGGACGTCGCGCCGCCCATGCCGTCGATTTGTTTGTCGTACGGGTCGGGGCTGCCGATGACGCGCAGCAATAATGCATCGCGCGCCGGGCCGGGAATCTGTGCCGCTTCGGGCAGGTCTTTCAGGCTGAAGAACACGCCTTTGCTGGTGCCGCCGCGCATGTAGGTGGCGGGGATTTTGATTTGAGGTACGTGAGCCATGTCATTCCTCTATTGGCCGACAGGGGACGTGAAATCCCCTGCGGCCCTGGATTTTTAAACGGCGACGGCCGATTCAAGGAAGTCCTGGGCAAAGCGCTGCAACACGCCGCCCGCTTCGTAAATCGAGACTTCTTCAGCGGTGTCGAGACGGCAAGTCACCGGCACTTCAATGCGCTCGCCATTCAGGCGGTTGATCACCAGTGTCAACTGCGCACGCGGTGTACGGTCGCCGATCACGTCATAAGTTTCGCTGCCATCGATGCCCAACGTGTGACGGTCGGTGCCCGGCAAAAACTCCAGCGGCAACACGCCCATGCCCACCAGGTTGGTGCGGTGAATGCGTTCGAAACCTTCGGCGGCAATCGCTTCCACACCGGCCAGTCGCACGCCTTTCGCCGCCCAGTCACGCGACGAACCCTGACCGTAGTCGGCGCCGGCAATGATGATCAGCGGCTGCTTGCGTTCCATGTAGGTTTCGATGGCTTCCCACATGCGCATGACCTGGCCTTCCGGCTCGACGCGGGCCAGAGAACCCTGCTTGACCTTGCCGTTTTCCCGGACCATTTCATTGAACAGTTTCGGGTTGGCAAAGGTCGCGCGCTGCGCGGTCAAGTGGTCGCCACGGTGCGTTGCGTAAGAGTTGAAGTCCTCTTCCGGCAAGCCCATTTTCGCCAGGTATTCACCCGCTGCGCTGTCGAGCATGATCGCGTTGGATGGCGACAAGTGATCGGTGGTGATGTTGTCCGGCAGTACCGCCAGCGGGCGCATGCCCTTGAGCGGACGTGCGCCGGCCAGCGCGCCTTCCCAGTACGGCGGACGGCGGATGTAGGTGCTCATCTCGCGCCAGTCGTACAGCGGCGTGACTTTCGGGCCGGTGTCTTCGTGGATGGCGAACATCGGAATGTAGACCTGACGGAACTGCTCCGGCTTCACCGAGGCTTTCACCACGGCGTCGATTTCTTCGTCGCTCGGCCAGATATCCTTGAGGCGGATTTCCTGGCCATCGACCACGCCCAGCACGTCTTTTTCGATGTCGAAACGGATGGTCCCGGCGATGGCGTAAGCGACCACCAGCGGCGGCGAAGCGAGGAACGCATTCTTGGCGTACGGGTGAATCCGCCCGTCGAAGTTGCGGTTGCCGGAGAGCACAGCGGTCGCATACAAATCGCGGTCGATGATCTCTTGCTGGATCACCGGATCGAGTGCGCCGGACATGCCGTTGCAAGTCGTGCAGGCGAACGCGACGATGCCGAAACCGAGTTGCTCCAGCTCACTGGTCAGCCCGGCTTCGTCGAGGTACAGCGCGACGGTTTTCGAGCCCGGCGCCAGGGACGATTTGACCCACGGCTTGCGAGTCAGCCCGAGCTTGTTGGCGTTGCGCGCCAGCAGGCCGGCGGCGATAACGTTGCGCGGGTTGCTGGTGTTGGTGCAACTGGTGATGGCGGCGATGATCACCGCGCCGTCCGGCATTTGACCGGGCACTTCGGTCCACTGGCCGGAGATGCCCTGGGCGGCGAGATCCGACGTCGCGACGCGAGCGTGCGGGTTGCTCGGGCCGGCCATGTTGCGCACCACCGAGGACAGGTCGAAACTCAAGCCGCGCTCGTATTGCGCGCCCTTCAGGCTGTCGGCCCACAGGCCAGTGGTCTTGGCGTAGTTCTCGACAAGCGCTACCTGCTCGTCTTCACGGCCGGTGAGTTTGAGGTAGTCGATGGTCTGCTGATCGATGTAGAACATCGCGGCAGTGGCGCCGTATTCCGGGGCCATGTTGGAAATGGTTGCGCGGTCGCCGAGGGTCAGCGCCGAAGCACCTTCGCCGAAGAATTCCAGCCATGCGCCGACAACTTTTTGTTTACGCAAAAACTCGGTCAGCGCCAGCACCATGTCGGTGGCGGTGATGCCCGGTTGCAGCTTGCCCGTCAGCTCGACGCCGACACTTTCCGGCAGGCGCATCCATGACGCGCGACCGAGCATCACGCTCTCGGCTTCCAGGCCACCAACGCCGATGGCGATCACGCCCAATGCATCGACGTGCGGGGTGTGGCTGTCGGTACCGACGCAGGTATCGGGGAACGCCACGCCGTCGCGCACCTGGATCACCGGAGACATTTTCTCCAGGTTGATCTGGTGCATGATCCCGTTGCCCGGCGGAATCACATCAACGTTCTTGAAGGCTTTTTTGGTCCAGTTGATGAAGTGAAAACGGTCTTCGTTGCGACGGTCTTCGATGGCGCGGTTCTTCTCGAACGCGTCTGGATCAAAGCCACCGCGCTCGACGGCCAGGGAGTGATCGACGATCAGTTGCGTCGGCACCACCGGGTTCACTTGCGCCGGGTCGCCACCTTGCAGGGCGATAGCGTCGCGCAGGCCGGCGAGGTCGACCAAAGCGGTCTGGCCGAGAATATCGTGGCAGACCACACGGGCCGGGAACCACGGAAAGTCGAGGTCGCGCTTGCGCTCGATGAATTGCTTCAGGGAATCGGTGAGCGTGGCCGGGTCGCAGCGACGCACCAGGTTTTCCGCGAGCACGCGGGAGGTGTACGGCAGGGTGTCATAGGCGCCAGGCTGGATCGCTTCGACCGCCGCACGGACGTCGAAATAATCCAGATGGCTGCCGGGCAGCGGTTTGCGGAATTCTGTGTTCATCGGTCAGGACTCGGTCACGGTAGTTGCAAAAGGGTGGGGCCTGGCTTCGGGACTGAATTGAAACCGGATCAAATGTGGGAGCGGGCTTGCTCGCGAAAGCGGTGTATCAGTCGACATCAATGTTGGATGTCAGTCCGTCTTCGCGAGCAAGCCCGCTCCCACAGGGGTTTGCGGTTTATTCAGCAACCCGCGCTGGCCGCCACCGGTCAGCGTTGTTCGATTGGCACGAACTTGCGCTGTTCGACGCCGACGTATTCGGCGCTCGGGCGGATGATGCGGTTGTTGGCACGTTGTTCGAACACATGCGCGGCCCAGCCGGTCAGGCGCGAGCAGACGAAAATCGGTGTGAACAATTTGGTCGGAATGCCCATGAAGTGGTACGTCGACGCATGGTAGAAGTCGGCGTTCGGGAACAGTTTCTTTTGCTCCCACATGGTCTTGTCGATGGCTTCCGATACCGGGAACAGAACTTTGTCGCCCACTTCGTCCGCGAGTTTTTTCGACCAGCCCTTGATCACCTCGTTGCGCGGATCGTTGTCCTTATAGATCGCGTGACCGAAGCCCATGATCTTGTCCTTGCGCTCGAGCATGCCGAGGGTGCCTTTGATCGCCTCTTCCGGCGACTTGAAGCGCTCGATCATTTCCATCGCCGCCTCGTTGGCGCCGCCGTGCAGCGGACCGCGCAGGGAGCCGATGGCGGCGGTGATGCAGGAGAACATGTCCGACAGGGTCGACGCGCAGACACGGGCAGTGAAGGTCGAGGCGTTGAACTCGTGTTCCGCGTAGAGGATCAGCGACACGTTCATCACTTTGACGTGCAGATCGCTCGGCTTCTTGTCGTGCAGCAAGTGCAGGAAGTGGCCGCCAATCGTCTGTTCGTCGGTCACGCAATTGATGCGTTTGCCGTCGTGACTGAAGCGATACCAGTAGCACATGATCGCCGGGAAGGCGGCCAGCAGGCGGTCGGTGACGTCGTGCTGTGCGCCGAAGTCTTTCTCCGGCTCGATGTTGCCCAGGAACGAGCAACCGGTGCGCATCACGTCCATCGGGTGGGCGTCGGCGGGGATGCGTTCCAGCACTTCTTTCAACGCTTGCGGCAGGTCGCGCAGCTTGCTCAGTTTGTCGATGTAGCCTGCCAGTTGCGCTTTGGTCGGCAGTTCGCCGTACAGCAGCAGGTAGGCGACTTCTTCAAACTGCGCATCAGCCGCCAGTTCGCGAACGTCATAGCCACGATAGGTCAGGCCTGCGCCGGACTGGCCCACGGTGGACAGTGCGGTTTGCCCGGCAACCTGGCCACGGAGCCCGGCGCCACTGAGTACTTTTGCTTCGGCCATTGCTGTCTCCAGTTTTTCTTGAATTTGTCAGGGAAACTTGTAGGAGCGAAGCTTGCTCGCGAAAGCGGTGTCTCAGACGACATTAATGTTGAATGTCAGTCTGTCTTCGCGAGCAAGCTTCGCTCCTACGGAGGTATTCATTATTTCTTCGCGGCAAACAACGCATCGAGCTTCTGCTCGAAGGTGTGGTAGTCGATGCGATCGTAAAGCTCCATGCGGGTTTGCATGGTGTCGATCACGTTCTGTTGCGTGCCGTCGCGGCGGATCGCGGTGTAGACGTTTTCCGCCGCCTTGTTCATCGCGCGGAACGCCGACAATGGGTATAGCACCAGCGACACGTCGGCAGCGGCGAGTTGCTCGGTGGTGTACAGCGGCGTCGCGCCGAATTCGGTGATGTTGGCCAGGATCGGCGCTTTCACGCGGCTGGCGAACAGCTTGTACATGTCCAGTTCGGTGATGGCTTCAGGGAAGATCATGTCGGCGCCGGCCTCGATGCACGCCGCGGCTCGATCCAGGGCAGATTCCAGGCCTTCAACGGCCAGCGCATCGGTGCGCGCCATGATCACGAAGCTGTCATCGGTGCGGGCATCGACGGCGGCTTTAATGCGGTCGACCATTTCCTGCAACGACACGATCTCTTTATTAGGACGGTGGCCACAGCGCTTGGCGCCGACCTGGTCTTCGATGTGAATCGCCGCCGCGCCGAACTTGATCATCGACTTGACGGTGCGCGCGACGTTGAACGCCGAGGAACCGAAACCGGTGTCCACGTCCACCAGCAGCGGCAGGTCGCAGACGTCGGTGATGCGGCGCACGTCGGTCAGCACGTCATCCAGGCCGGTGATGCCCAGGTCCGGCACGCCGAGAGAGCCGGCAGCCACCCCGCCACCCGACAGGTAGATCGCCTTGAAACCGGCGCGCTTGGCCAGCAGCGCGTGGTTGGCGTTGATCGCGCCGACCACCTGCAAAGGATGCTCGCTGGCGACCGCATCGCGGAAACGCTGGCCTGGAGTGCTCTTGTTGGAACTCATGACTCACCTCGTTCAGTGGCTGTCTTAGTGGCGCCGTCCTGGTAGTGACGGGCGATATTGCGTTTGGAGGCGCCGATGTGACGACGCATCAACAACTCGGCCAGCTCACCGTCACGGTCGGCGATGGCGTCGAGAATCCGGTGGTGCTCGGCAAAGGCCTGGCGCGGGCGATTGGGTGTGGTGGAAAACTGGATGCGGTACATGCGCACCAGTTGATAGAGCTCGCCGCAGAGCATCTGGGTCAGGGTGCGATTACCGCTGCCCTGGATGATCCGGTAGTGAAAGTCGAAATCGCCTTCCTGCTGGTAGTAACCGACACCGGCCTGGAACGCCGCATCGCGCTCATGGGTTTCGAGGACCCGGCGCAGTTCGTCGATTTCTTCGAGGGTCATGCGCTCGGCAGCCAGGCGACACGCCATGCCTTCCAGGGATTCGCGGATTTCGTAGAGCTCCAGCAACTCGGCGTGACTCAGGGAAACGACGCGCGCCCCGACGTGCGGTATGCGCACCAGCAGGCGCTGGCCTTCGAGACGGTGGATCGCTTCGCGCAACGGTCCGCGGCTGATGCCATAGGTGCGGGCCAGCTCCGGCTCGGAGATCTTGCTGCCCGGGGCGATCTCGCCCTTGACGATGGCCGCCTGGATGCGCCGGAAGACGTTCTCGGAAAGTGTTTCCGAATCATCCTGCGCAATGACCGGGGGATCGGGTTGATCCAGCATATTGTCGACACCTTGTTAGCCAATGCGGCAAAAACTAGCGAATACAGGCCGTAGAGTCAAAGGATAAATAGGTATTGTCGACAATCGTCTAATAACCACCTGCACCATAACGACGCAGCACCCTTGTTTATAGCCCCCTGCCAGCGGTGGCGCCATAAAACCACCGTGCTAGAATGCCGCCCGCATTTGTTTGTCATTTGCATCTGCACGGCTTGTCATAAATAGCTGATAGGCATACGAGGGAGCTTGCGCAGCAATGCCAGGGCCTTGAATCGAAGTACGGACCGCTGCGCACCCAGGATTTATGAGACTCAAGCCCTTCCCCACCTTTCTTTATTTCTTGTTCCTGCCCGGTGTCGCCGCCGCGGGGGAAAAAACCGTGTACGGCCTCAACGAGTATGCCTCGCTGAACGGCATCGACCTGGAAGTTGCTGCCAAACTCGATACCGGGGCAAAAACCGCGTCCTTGAGTGCCCGCGACATCAAACGCTTCAAACGCAATGGCGAATCCTGGGTGCGCTTTTATCTGGCGATCGATGCCGCGCACTCGCACCCGATCGAACGGCCACTGGCCCGGGTCAGCAAAATCAAGCGCCGGGCCGGTGACTACGACCCGGAAGAAGGCAAGAAGTACACGGCCCGCCCGGTGATCGAGCTGGATATCTGCATGGGTTCGGCGTTGCGCAGCATCGAAGTGAACCTGACCGACCGCAGCGCCTTCCAATACCCGCTCCTGATCGGCTCCGAAGCCCTCAAACGTTTCGATGCGCTGGTCGACCCCAGTCTTAAATACGCTGCTGGCAAACCCGCCTGCGCCACCGACGCTCATACCGCAGAGTAATTCCAATGCGCTCTATTAACCTCCACCTGAAAATCCTGATCGCCATTCTGGTGGTGCTGGGCATTTCAGTTACGGCCTACCAGATCTTCGTGCTCGGGATTCCCGTCACCGAAGACGCCACGGACGACTTGTGGAACATCGACGCCAAGGTCGAGTTCGTCGCCAGTGCCAAGGACCCGGTCAAGATCCAGATGTTCGTGCCGCCGCTGAGCCGCGACTATGTGAGCCTGAACGAAAGCTTCATCTCCAATAACTACGGCGTGGCCGTGAACCGGGTCGATGGCAACCGCAAGGTCACCTGGTCGGCGCGTCGGGCCAAAGGTAACCAGACGCTTTATTACCGTTTGGTGCTGACCAAGCGCTACAGCGGCGAAAAATCCAAGATCAAAGGCCCGACGTTCCGCGACAGCATCGCCGTCGAAGGCGCGGAAAAAGTGGCTGCCGAAGCCCTGCTCGCGCCGATCCGCCAACACTCGGCCGACGTCGAAACCTTCGTCGGCGAAGCGATCAAGCGTGTCAACAATCTCAACGATGACAATGTGAAGCTGTTGCTCGGCGGCGATCCGTCCACCGCGAACAAGGCCCGGATCGTCGAGCTGGTCCTCTCCATTGCCCACGTGCCGGTAGAGAAGGTCCACACCGTCCGTCTGGTGGCCGACCAACCGCAAACCCCTGAACTGTGGCTGCGCAGCTTCAATGGCACCGACTGGCTGTACTTCAACCCGGAAACCGGCGAACAAGGCATGCCAACCGACCGCCTGCTGTGGTGGACCGGCGACGAAAACCTGATCACCGTCGATGGCGGCAAGAAAGCCAACGTCACCTTCAGCCTGAACAACAGCGAAATGAACGCTATTCGCCTGGCCAAGCTGACCGACGAAAACACCGACGCCAACTTCCTCGAATACTCGCTGTACGGCCTGCCGCTGCAAACCCAGCAAACCTTCATGATCATGGTGATGATCCCGATTGGCGTGCTGGTGATCCTGATCCTGCGCAACCTGATCGGCCTGCAGACCCTCGGCACCTTTACTCCGGTGCTGATCGCCCTGGCCTTCCGCGAGACGCAACTGGGCTTCGGGATTGTGCTGTTTACCATCATCACGGCACTGGGGCTGTCGCTGCGGTCCTACCTTGAACACTTGAAGCTGCAAATGCTGCCGAGGCTGTCGGTGGTGCTGACCTTTGTCGTGGTGCTGATCGCGGCGATCAGCCTGTTCAGCCACAAACTCGGCCTGGAGCGCGGGTTGTCGGTGGCGCTGTTCCCGATGGTGATTCTGACGATGACCATCGAACGTCTGTCGATCACCTGGGAAGAACGCGGTGCCGGGCACGCATTGAAAGTGGCGATCGGTACGCTGTTCGCCGCCTCCCTGGCGCACCTGATCATGAGCGTGCCAGAACTGGTCTACTTCGTGTTCACCTTCCCGGCGATCCTGTTGATCCTGGTGGGTTTCATGCTGGCCATGGGTCGCTATCGCGGCTACCGCCTGACCGAGCTGGTCCGCTTCAAAGCGTTCCTCAAGGCTGACTCGTAATGTTCGGTTTCTGGAAGACCTGGAAGGCCCTGGAAGCCCGGGGCATCATGGGGATCAATCGGCGCAACGCGGACTACGTGCTCAAGTACAACAAGCGCAGCCTGTACCCGATTGTCGATGACAAGATCATCACCAAGGAACGCGCGATTGCCGCCGGCATTAACGTGCCGGAGTTGTACGGAATCATTTCCACCGAGAAAGAAATCGACAACCTCGACAAGATCATTGGCGGGCGCAGCGACTTCGTGATCAAACCGGCCCAGGGCGCGGGCGGTGACGGCATTATTGTGGTGGCCGACCGCTTCGAGGGGCGTTATCGCACGGTGTCCGGCAAGATCATCAGCCATGAGGAAATCGAGCACCATGTCTCAAGTATCCTCACCGGCCTGTATTCCCTGGGCGGCCACCGGGATCGCGCGCTGATCGAATACCGCGTGACGCCGGACCAGATCTTCAAGAGCATCAGCTACGAAGGCGTGCCGGACATCCGCATCATCGTGTTGATGGGTTACCCAGTGATGGCCATGTTGCGCCTGCCGACCCGCCAGTCCGGCGGCAAGGCCAACCTGCACCAGGGCGCAATTGGCGTCGGTGTGGACCTAGCCACCGGTTTGACCCTGCGCGGCACCTGGTTGAACAACATCATCACCAAACACCCGGACACCACCAACGCGGTGGATGGCGTGCAACTGCCCTACTGGGACGGTTTCATGAAACTCGCCGCTGGCTGCTATGAGTTGTGCGGCCTGGGTTACATCGGCGTGGACATGGTGCTCGACCAGGAAAAAGGCCCGCTGATTCTTGAGCTGAACGCCCGGCCGGGGTTGAACATCCAGATTGCCAATGATTGTGGGCTGACGTTGCGCACCCATGCGGTCGAGGCGCGGCTGGAAGAGTTGAAGGCTCGCGGGATTGTCGAGACCGTGCAAGAGCGGGTGGAGTTTGTTCAGGAGATGTTTGGGCATATTCCGCCGGTTGAGGGTTGATCCGGGATTGAGGTGCGGCCTTCGCTTGTAGGAGCGAGGCTTGCCCGCGAAGACTGACTAACATTCAGCAAATCGCTCAACCCTGCCCCCAATCTGCCAATCCCCGACATCCCCTCTAGGAGCAATTCCTGCAGAGGACTACAATCGCCACCCCGCCTCGATGGCTGATCCGCAACGCTCATGTTGACCTGTTCCGTACACCCGCTCCCCTATCGCACCAACCCCGCCGACTACTTCGCGGCGATTCGTCATGCCCCCGGTGCCGTGCTGCTCGACAGTGGCCGGCCAAGTGCCGATCGCGGGCGCTTTGATTTGCTCAGCGCCTGGCCGCTGGCGCAGTTGGCCGTGCTCGCGGAGGAAAGCGGTGCCGATTTCCTGAAACGCCTTCGGGACAATCTGACACAGCTGGGCGAAGCGTCCGTCCCCGATGAGTTGCCCTTCGCCGGCGGCCTGATCGGTTACCTGAGTTACGATTTCGGCCGTCATCTGGAAAACCTGCCGAGCCAGGCCCGGGACGACCTGCACTTGCCGGATGCGCGCTTCGGTTTGTATGGCTGGGCGTTGATCAGCGATCACCAGCGGAAGACCAGTCAGTTGGTGTTTCACCCGACGCTGGCCGATGACGAGCGGCAACGCCTGATCACGCTGTTCACTCAGATTGAGGTTGACCCGGTACAGCCGTTCAAACTGAACAGCCCAATGCATGCCGACCTCAGCGCCGACCAATATCGCCAGGCCCTTGAGCAGATCCAGCAGTACATCCAGGCCGGTGACTGCTATCAGGTCAACTTCGCCCAGCGCTTTCGCGCGCCATGCGAGGGTGATCCATGGGCCGCCTATTGCGCGCTCCGTGCGGCTTGCCCGACGCCATTTTCCGGGTTCCAGAGCCTGCCCGATGGCGGCGCGGTGCTGAGCCTGTCACCGGAACGCTTCGTCAAAGTCAGCCAGCGTCAGGTGGAAACCCGTCCGATCAAAGGCACCCGCCCTCGCGGCGTGACTCCGGCCGAAGACGCCGCGAATGCCGCCGAACTGCTGGCCAGTCCCAAGGACCGCGCGGAAAACCTGATGATCGTCGATCTGCTGCGCAACGACCTCGGTCGCACCTGCCGCATCGGTTCGGTGCGGGTGCCGGAGTTGTTCAGCCTGGAAAGTTATCCGAACGTGCATCACCTGGTGAGCAGCGTCACCGGGGAATTGGCGGACGATAAGGACGCGCTGGACCTGATCGCCGGCAGCTTCCCGGGCGGCTCGATTACCGGTGCGCCGAAGATCCGTGCGATGCAGATCATTGATGAACTGGAACCGACCCGTCGTGGCTTGTACTGCGGCTCGTTGGTGTACCTGGACGTGCGCGGCGAGATGGACAGCTCCATCGCGATTCGCAGTTTGCTGGTCAAGGATGGGCAGGTGTGTTGCTGGGGCGGCGGCGGGATTGTCGCCGACTCGGAATGGCAGGCCGAGTATCAGGAATCGATTACCAAGGTGAAAGTGTTGCTGGATACGTTGCAAAACCTGTAGGAGCTGCCGAAGGCTGCGATCTCTTGATCTTGCATTTAAAGATCGCAGCCTCGTTTCACTCGACAGCTCCTACGGGGAATGGCTTTACAGGCTGAGCGCGCGATTCGAAGCCTTGATAAATTCCTGCTTCAAATCCGCAAAGCTGTGCACCGCCGGGAACTGCGGGAATTCGCGAATCACGTTGTCCGGCGCATGGAATAGAATCCCGGCGTCCGCCTCGCCCAGCATCGTGGTGTCGTTGTAGGAATCCCCCGCCGCAATCACCCGGTAGTAGAGGCTCTTGAAGGCCAAAACCGACTGACGCTTGGGATCTTTCTGACGCAACTGATAGCTGGTCACCCGCCCGGCATCGTCAGTAATCAGGCGATGGCACAGCAAGGTCGGGAAGCCGAGTTGACGCATCAGCGGCTGGGAAAACTCGTAGAACGTGTCCGACAGGATCACCACCTGGAAGCGCTCGCGCAGCCAGTTGACGAACTCGATGGCGCCGTCCAGCGGTTGCAGCGTGGCGATCACTTCCTGAATGTCCGAGAGCTTCAAGCCATGCTCATCCAGGATCCGCAGGCGCTGCTTCATCAGCACGTCGTAGTCGGGAATGTCCCGGGTGGTGGCCCTGAGGGATTCGATCCCGGTTTTTTCGGCGAAGGCGATCCAGATTTCCGGGACCAGCACACCTTCAAGATCCAGACAGGCAATTTCCACAAGACACTCCCATTTGTATTGATTATTGAGTCGAGCGAGCAAAAGGACTGCCGAACTCTAGCGACTCGGGCGAGCCTGCGCAACGCAGAGGGCGCGCCAGCAGCCGTGGGATTTTGTTACCATCGGCCCCATATAGAGCGCCCAGCGCCACCGACCTGTAGGAAGCCGCCCTGATGAGCCCATCGTTCGATGTCGTGGAACTCGCCACGACCTATGCCAACAAATCCGCTCAGGACATCCTGAAACTCGCGTTCGCCGAGTTTGGCGATGACCTGTGGATATCTTTCAGCGGCGCCGAGGACGTGGTGCTGGTGGACATGGCCTGGAAGCTGAACAAGAACGTCAAGGTGTTCAGCCTCGACACCGGCCGCTTGCACCCCGAGACCTACCGCTTCATCGATCAGGTGCGCGAGCACTACAAGATCGACATCGAACTGGTGTCGCCGGACTACACGAAACTTGAACCGTTCGTGAAGGAAAAAGGCCTGTTCAGTTTCTACAAGGACGGCCATGGCGAATGCTGCGGCATCCGCAAGATCGAGCCGCTGCGCCGCAAACTGTCCGACGTCCCCGCATGGGCCACCGGCCAGCGCCGCGACCAGAGCCCGGGCACCCGCAGCGCGGTCGCCGTGCTGGAAATCGACACCGCGTTCTCCACCCCGGAGCGCACGCTGTACAAGTTCAACCCGCTGGCGCAGATGACCAGCGAAGAGATCTGGGGTTACATCCGCATGCTGGAGCTGCCTTATAACAGCCTGCACGAACGTGGCTTCATCAGCATCGGCTGCGAGCCGTGCACCCGTCCGGTGTTACCGAACCAGCACGAGCGTGAAGGCCGCTGGTGGTGGGAAGAAGCGACGCAGAAAGAATGCGGGTTGCACGCGGGCAATATCATCAGCAAATCCAAGGCATAACCCTCAGCCTCGCAAAAATCCAAATGTGGGAGCGAGCCTGCTCGCGAAGGCGGTGTATCAGGCGACATCGATGTTGAATGTCAGTCCGTCTTCGCGAGCAGGCTCGCTCCCACAGGGGCACATCGCCAACTTCATAAATGTGTACACACGAATGTCACCATAAGTGCCATTTATGTGTGCACTTTTTGTTTCATCGCCCCAAAAAGTTACACCTCTCCTTCCTGACTTCCTCAGTCGACGTTTCCCAAATCCCCCACGGAAAAATAAATACCTGTTCAATCGGTCAATTTATAGCGTTTTATTTTCAGTTACTTAACGCTCACCAATAACAAAACGAAATTAATGCCGAAATACATAGATCCAGAGATGGCATAGATCTGGCTTAAGTGCAAATATGTTTTGTATACAATCCAATTCAAAACATACACACACTTTCGATCCGCAAGCCTGAAGCGCCCTATCCCGTACAGGCTGCAGATGCCCCGTAACCAGTGATTCTCGCCACCCCGCGACGAAGATTTGTCGAGCCAATGCTCATGCACAGTCATCGCGGCGTTCGAGGATCAGGAGCCTGCCGGAATGCGTACTAGCCTATCCAATAACAACATCGCGCTGGATCTGCCCTCCTCTCAACCTGCCCTCAATGTTCACGATCAGCCCCTTCAAACGCCGGTGGTACTCAGCTCGCGCCTGCACAACAAAGACCTGGCGCCGACCAAAGCCGAAGGCCGGCGTTGGGGGCGCTACAGCATCTTTGCCCTGTGGACCAACGACGTTCACAACATCGCCAACTACTCGTTCGCCATCGGCCTGTATGCCTTGGGCCTGGGCGGTTGGCAGATTTTATTGTCGCTGGGGATCGGCGCGGCGCTGGTGTATTGCTTCATGAACCTCTCCGGCTACATGGGCCAGAAAACCGGGGTGCCGTTCCCGGTGATCAGCCGGATCAGTTTCGGCATCCACGGGGCGCAAATTCCTGCACTGATCCGCGCCGTTATCGCCATCGCCTGGTTCGGAATTCAGACGTACCTGGCCTCGGTGGTCTTTCGCGTACTGCTGACGGCGGTGCATCCCGGTTTCGCCGATTACGACCACAACTCGATCCTCGGCCTGTCGACCTTGGGCTGGATCTGTTTCGTGGTGATCTGGTTCGTGCAGCTGGCGATCCTCGCGTATGGCATGGAGATGGTGCGGCGCTACGAGGCATTTGCCGGGCCGGTGATTCTGCTGACCGTCGCTTCCCTCGCCGGATGGATGTACTTCCAGGCCGACGCAACCATCGCCTGGTCGATCCGCGAACCGCTGACCGGTGGTGAAATGTGGCGCAATATCTTCGCCGGTGGTGCGCTGTGGCTGTCGATCTACGGCACGCTGATCCTCAACTTCTGCGACTTCGCCCGTTCCTCGCCGTGCCGCAAGACCATCAAGGTCGGCAATTTCTGGGGCCTGCCGGTGAATATTCTGGTGTTCGCCAGCATCACCGTCCTGCTTTGCGGTGCGCAATTTCAGATCAATGGCCGGATCATCGAAAGCCCGACCGAAATCATCGCCTCAATCCCCAACACCTTCTTCCTGGTGCTCGGTTGCCTCGCCTTCCTGATCGTCACCGTCGCGGTGAACATCATGGCCAACTTCGTCGCCCCGGCCTTCGTGCTCAGCAACCTGGCGCCGAAATACCTGACCTTCCGCCGCGCCGGATTGATCAGCGCGGCCATCGCCGTGCTGATCCTGCCGTGGAACCTCTACAACAGCCCGTTGGTGATCGTGTATTTCCTGTCCGGCCTCGGCGCCCTGCTCGGCCCGTTGTACGGAGTGATCATGGTCGACTACTGGCTTATACGAAAAGGTCAGATCAACGTGCCGCAGTTGTACAGCGAAGACCCCAACGGTGCTTATTACTACAGCCGTGGCGTCAATCTCCGCGCCGTGGCGGCGTTCATTCCTGCAGCCTTGATCGCCATCGTCCTGGCGCTGATGCCGGGCTTCCATCTTGTATCGCCTTTCTCCTGGCTGATTGGCGCCGGGATTGCAGGGATGTTCTACCTGATCATCGCCAAACGGCAGCCGCATTACGACGATGTCAGCGGCGAATGCATCGCGGTCGATAACGTCAGCCATTAATCCCCTGGCGGCCCGGCAGCGTCGGGCCGCAGAACCACCCCGCTATAAGGACTTCCCATGCGAATTCTCGTGGTCAACGTCAACACCACCGAATCCATCACCCAGGCCATCGCCCGCCAGGCCCAGTCCGTGGCTGCGCCCGGCACTGAAATCGTCGGCCTGACGCCGTATTTTGGTGCCGATTCCATCGAAGGCAATTTCGAAAGTTACCTGGCGGCCATCGCGGTGATGGACCGGGTCATGTCCTACGACCAGCCCTTCGACGCGGTGATCCAGGCCGGTTATGGCGAACACGGTCGCGAAGGTTTGCAGGAATTGCTCAACGTGCCCGTGGTGGACATCACCGATGCCGGCGCCAGCACCGCGATGTTCCTCGGCCACGCTTACTCGGTCGTCACCACCCTGGATCGCACCGTGCCGCTGATCGAGGATCGCCTGAAGTTGTCGGGGTTGTGGGATCGTTGTGCGTCCGTGCGCGCCAGCGGTTTAGCGGTGCTGGAGCTGGAATCCGATCCGCAGCGCGCGCTGGAGGCGATTGTTCGCCAGGCGGAATTGGCGGTGCTGGAGGATAAGGCTGAAGTGATATGCCTGGGCTGCGGCGGCATGGCCGGACTGGATGAGCAGATCCGCCAACGCACCGGTGTGCCGGTAGTGGATGGTGTGACGGCGGCAGTGACCATTGCTGAATCGCTGGTGCGGTTGGGGTTGTCGACGTCGAAGGTGCGGACTTATGCGACACCGCGGCCGAAGACGATTATTGGGTGGCCGGGGCGGTTTGGCAGGTAACACCGCGTTTTCGTTCTTCGCGGGCAAGCCTCGCGCCTACAGGGATTTGCGCAGGACCTGTAGGAGCGAGGCTCGCCCGCGAAGGCCTCACCTCGGTCCCAAGTCGAACTCAAATCGCACTAAACCGCTCCCCCAACCCCCGCTCCGCAAACTGCTCAATAATGAAATCCACAAACGCCCGGGTCTTGCCCGGCAACAATTTGTGCTCCGCGTAATAGATCGAAATGTTGCCATCGTCGACGTACCAGTCCGGCAAAACCCGCTGCAACGTCCCCACCTCCAGATACCCCACGGCAAACGGCATGCTCACCAGCGCGATCCCCAAACCCTGAGCCGCCGTGGCACACGCTGCCTCCGAGTCGCTCATGGTCATCCGCGCCTTGAGCACCAACGGGCTGTGTTGCTGAGCGCGACTGGTCAGTTGCCAGGAGCGCACGCGACCGGTCTGCGGTGAGCGGATCAGAATCCCGTCGCACGATTTGAGGTCGTCAGGTTCGACGATCGCCTCACGCCCTGCCAGATAGTCGGCCGATGCCACCAGTACCCGATGCGCCGGCGTCAACTTGCGCGCCACCACGCCCTGAGGCAGTTCGAATCCGCCGCCAATCGCCGCATCAAAACCCTGAGCGATCAGATCGACCTGGCGATTATCGAAATGCCAGTCCGGGTTGATCGCCGGAAAGCGTTTTAGAAATTCCCCCAGTAACGGCACGATATATAACCGCCCGAACACCGTGCCCATGCTGACTTTCAGCGTGCCTGCCGGGCGCCCTTCGGCACTCGCGAGGTTGGCCACGGCGTTTTGAATGGTGTGCAGGCTGGCGCTGACTTCACTCAAAAATAACTGGCCAGCCTCGGTGAGTGTCAGGCTGCGGGTGCTGCGTTGAAACAGCCGCACACCCAGTCTCGCTTCCAGTTTGGCAACGCTCTTGCCCACGGCCGCCGGGGTCAGGCTCAGGCGCCGCGCGGCTTCGGCGAAGCTGCCAACTTCGGCGCTACGCACGAAGCATTCGATACTGCTGAAGGTTTCCATGATCGCCACTATAAACTTTTGGTTTACACAGACTATCGCAATTACCCTCTACACAGCAGGTAATCCGGAATCGATACTAGGCTCCATCAACCGAGACATCTCGCCTCGGGACTTTGGAGATCGATATGACTACTCAGAACCTCAGCGGCAAAGTGGCTTTGATTCAAGGCGGGTCCCGCGGTATCGGCGCAGCCATTGTCAAACGTCTGGCTGCTGAAGGCGCCGCGGTTGCCTTCACCTACGTCAGCTCCACCGCCAAGGCTGAAGAATTGCAGAACAGTATCACCGGCAACGGCGGCAAAGCCCTCGCCATCAAAGCTGACAGCGCCGATGCCGACGCCATTCGCAACGCGGTGACTGCCACCGTAGAAGCCTTCGGTCGCCTGGACATCCTGGTCAACAACGCCGGCGTACTGGCCGTCGCGCCACTGGAAGATTTCAAACTCGAAGACTTCGACCAGACCCTGGCTATCAACGTGCGCAGCGTGTTCATTGCCACCCAGGCCGCGGCCAAACACATGACCGAAGGCGGTCGCATCATCAACATCGGCAGCACCAACGCCGACCGCATGCCCTTCGCCGGTGGTGGCCCGTACGCCATGAGCAAAGCGGCGCTGGTCGGCCTGACCAAAGGCCTGTCCCGCGACCTCGGTCCGCGCGGCATCACCATCAACAACGTGCAACCGGGCCCGGTCGACACCGACATGAACCCGGCCAGCGGTGACTTCGCCGAGAGCCTGATCCCGTTGATGGCGGTAGGTCGTTATGGCAAAGCAGAAGAAATCGCCAGCTTCGTCGCTTACCTGGTCGGCCCGGAAGCGGGTTACATCACCGGTGCCAGCCTGACGATCGATGGTGGTTTCGGCGCCTGATACAGGTCTGCCAACGCCAATCAAATGTGGGAGCGAGCCTGCTCGCGAAAGCGGACTAACAGTCAACATTGTTGTTGAATGTTAAGCCCGCTCCCACATTTACCGCATCACGCCCATTCAAGTGCCGGCAAACCACATTCACTCGGCGTGAACGCCTTCAACGTACGAAGAATCCCATCTGCATGTGCGTACTTTTCGTCCGCCATCGCTGCATCCGGGATCGCTATCGCGGTCATCCCCGCCGCTTTCGCCGCAGTGACGCCAAACGGCGAATCCTCGAATACCAGGCAATCTTCAGGCGCGACACCCAGGCGCCGTGCAGCCGTCAGGAAGATATCCGGTGCCGGTTTGGCTGCACCCACTTCCGGATCATCCGCTGTAACAACAAAATCAAACAGCGCAAACCAGTCACGGTGCAACGTGGTTTTCTGGCCGAATGATTGGCGGGAGGAGCTGGTGCCCACCGCAATCGGAATGTTGTTGGCCTTCAAGTGCCGAACCAGCTCCTCGGCACCCGGCATCGCCAGTGCCTTGGGGAAACGCTCGCGCATCAGCGGCTCGCGGATCACCAGGAATTCTTCGGCAGTGATCGGCAAATCCAGCGCCTCGACCACATAACGCGCCAGGTCACCCGCGCCACGGCCGATGATGTTCTGTTTGATGCTCCAGTCGAAGGTTCGGCCATAACGTTCGACAATCATCGACGTGACCTCGGTGTAAATGCCCTCGGTGTCCAGCAGCAAGCCATCCATGTCGAAAATCACGGCCTTGATCGGGCCGAACGCTTTCAGTGGTGCATTCATCGCATCTGATCCGTTCTTAAAGACATCCCAGGCGGCTCAGGTACGGCCAGTACTCGGATCGATTAAAGGGTTCAGCAGCATAACGAGCGCGGCTGGCTGAGGGCAACGTGCAATGACCGACGGGTGAAAAAACCTGTATTCCTGTGCTGTGGCTGATTTAGCGACTATCCCTACAGCAAACACCTCCTTTCCTGACTTCTTTCCTCGACGATCCCCCGCAAAGTCTCGCGTCCTTTATTGAAGCGCGCGAGTGACTGCGAATGTTCGACCCCAATGGACTCCTGGCCCTGAACAACACCATCGGCCTGATGGTGGTCGCCGCCATGAACCCGGAGCAACCCGATGTCGAAGCGGTACTCGGTGAGTTTCGCCTCTGCCTGAACGACTACGAGCGTTGGGCAGAAAACTTCTGGAGCGGTTGGGCACTGGATGTCGAGCAGGTGTTCAAGGTCGGCAACGATGTTCGTCTTCGCGCTCCGCTGAACCCCCCCACGCCCGTCAGCTCCGTGGTAACCCAATGCCCCGCCGAAGGCCCGTTGACCCTGGTGCATATGTTCGAGGCGGCGCGTTTCGTGCCGATCGGCAACACACCGGTGATGCTCGAACCGGTGATCGCGGATCACAACGGTAAGCTGACATTCGGTGAACCCGTCCACAAGACCATCGGCCCCAGCGGCATTCTCGAAGTTTCCGATTGCAGTCGGGGCCAGCGTTATCGCATCACCTTCTTTCCCGATGTTTCAGTCGAGCACGTCAAGGTGCTCTACGCCTCTTATCAAGGCCTGATCGACGAACTCGAAGGTTGGCTGCGCGCGGAATGGACCAACGAGTTCGAGCCGCTGTGGACAGAATTCGCCAGCGCCGGCTTTCGTGAGCGCTACGGCCTGCTGCAAGAAGCGGACTGGCTGGGTGTCAGAAATTCGTTGCAGGGTGTTTGGGATGACGTGAAACAGGTCTACGCCCTGCTCGCCGACCTGCAAGCCAATAGCGAAAAGTTGCTGGATTACCTGACCCAGGCCGAGCTGGAAGCGCTGCTCGCGGCCTCCGCTGATGCCATCGCCAATGGCTTGTTGCTGCTGAGTGATGAGCCGCTGCTATTTATTCACCTCGCCGCGTTTACCAGTTGGCTGAGGATGCTGCCGCCGCAATTCGTCGCCGAGGTGGTGGCGGAAATTCGTACAGAACTGCTGATCGCTTTCCTACTGATGGCGGTGACCCGCGGACAAGGCGTGAAGATCGCTTTAAGTGCCAAGGTGCTGGGTAAAGTCAAATCACCACGGGCACGGCAATGGCTGGCGGCCGCCACGTTACGCCTGAGCGAGTTGACCGCCGAATCCAGGCTGACTACCCACGCAGATGCGTTCAAACCGCTGGCGGTCAATGCGCGTCATGCGCCGGTGAGGCCAACGCCGACAGTGCCGCTGGAGATTCGTAACGGCGAGTCACCGGTTCTGGTGGTGAAAAACCCGGTGCCCATCGCTCGGGACAAAACTGACGCACAAACGCTATTGGTCTCACACGAACCTCAGCATGACGCGTCGGACCAGGCGACGAATCCTAACGGCGACAGCGCTGATTGCGGGCCGTTGACCTGCACCAATGGCTGCCCGGTGTCGATGGTCACCGGCGAAGAGCTGCTGACCCTGACCGACGGTTCACTGGACGGAATCCTGCCGTTCGAGTTCACCCGGCTGTATCGCACCAGCGCCGTAGAACTCGACTGTGGCCTGGGCTGGGGCTGGACTCATTCCCTCGCCCACCGTCTGGAGCGGGATGGTCAGCGAGTCATCTGGATCGACCATGAAAACCGCCGTACGACGTTTCCGCTGCCGAGTGTCGAGCGCCCGGCGATACATAACAGCCTGTCGCGGGCGGCGATTTACTTAGGGGATGAGCCGCAAGAACTGATTGTCGCGCTGGCGGGCGAGACGCCGAGGTTCTACCACTTCCGAAACGGGAAGTTGACGGCGATCAGCGATGCCTATGGCAACCGGCTACATATCACCCGCGATCGCGAGGATCGCATTCAGCGCCTCGACAACGGGGCCGGGCGTTCGCTGCTGTTGTGTTACGAGCGCCGACACCTCATCGCTATCGAGTATCAGACGTTTCATCCTGCCGACTCCCTGAGTGACGCCTGGCGTACAGAACAGACGCTGGTTTCCTACCGCTACGACGCCCGTCATCACCTGATCGAAGCGACCAATGCCGCGGGCGAAAGCGAACGGTACGACTACGACGATCAGCACGTGATCCTGCAGCGGCAACTGGCGGGTGGGGCAAGTTTCTTCTGGGAGTGGGAAAAGTCCGGCAAGGCTGCGCGATGCATCCGCCACCGGGCGAGTTTTTCGCAGATGGACACCGCTTACACCTGGGATGACCAGGGCGGGGTTGTGGTTAAGAACGTCGATGGCAGCGAAGAAGCTTACGTCCATGACGATAGGGCGCGCTTGGTACGCCGGGTTGAACCGAATGGCGGTGAGCATCGCAAGGCCTATGACAACAAGGGCCGATTGATTGCCGAGCAGGACCCGCTCGGGGCGGTGACGGAATACCGCTATGACGAAGTCGGACGTCTCGTGGCGCAAATTCCGCCAGAAGGCGAGCCGACTTCCTACGAATATCGCAACGGTTTCCTGCATGCCCGGCGTCGCGGCAAAGCGGTGTGGATGTATCGGCGTGACGCTCGGGGGGATGTCACCGAAGCTGTCGACCCGGATGGACAGGTCACCCATTACCACTAAGGCGCGCAGGGGCAGTTGCTGTCGATCCGTTATCCCGACACCAGTCGGCACATGTTCGTCAGGAACGGTCTGGGGCAATTGGTCGAAGAGACGTTGCCGGACGGCGGGCAACGGCGGTTTTCCTACGATGCACTGGGGCGACGGATTACCCGCCAGGACGAACACGGTGCCGTCACCCATTACCAATGGGATGCCGTCGGCCGACTGGTCCAGACGACTTTACCTACAGGCGCCACCCGCGCTTTCAGCTACAACGCCTACGGCAAGATCACCGCCGAGCAGGACGAACTGGGCCGCGTCACTCGCTACGAATATGCCGACGACCTGCATCTGGTCAGCCGCCGCATCAACCCTGACGGCACTCAGCTGAAGTATCGCTACGACAACGCGCAGTTATTGCTGACGCAAATCGAAAACGAATCCGGCGAAAAATATCAGCTGGACTACACGCCCAATGGATTGATCCGACAAGAAACCGGATTCGACGGGCAGCGCACGGCGTATGCCTACGACCTCAATGGGCAACTGCTGGAGAAAACCGAGTTCGGCGATGACGGTTCGACGCTCATCACCGGTTACCAGCGGGACTCGGCCGGGCGCTTGCTGGTCAAGACGCTGCCCGACGGCATCAAGGTCGAATATCGCTATGACAGCCTCGGGCGCCTGGTCAGCGTTGATGATGGTCACGACCATCCATTGGAATTTGCCTACGACCTGCAAGACCGTCTCATCACCGAACACCAAGGCTGGGGCACCTTGCGTTATAGCTACAACGCCTGCGGCCAGCTCAATCACATTCGCCTGCCGGACAACAGCAAACTCGATTACCACCACGCCAAGGGCGGCACGCTGACGGCCATCGACCTTAATGGCGCGCGGCTGACGTCCCACACCTTCGCCACGGGGCGCGAACAGCACCGCCAGCAAGGCTTGTTGCTCAGCGATTACCAGTACGACGACCAAGGTCGCCTGAAAGCCCACTCCGTCAGCCAACAGCGACGACCTCTGTACCGCCGCGATTATGCCTACAGCGCCAACGGCAATCTCGACAGCATCGCCGACACCCGACACGGTCAACGCAGCTATGTTTACGACGCTCTGAATCGCCTGATCCGCGCCCGCCATTCCCGCGACAACCCACCGGAAAGCTTCGCCCACGACCCGGCGGGCAACCTGCTAATGCAAGACCGTCCCGGTCTGGCCAGCGTAAAAGGCAATCGTCTGCTGATGCAGGGCGACCGTCATTACGACTACGACGCCTTCGGCAATCTCATCCGCGAACGGCGCGGCACTGCGCAGAAACTCGTCACCGAGTATCGCTACGACTGCCAGCACCGGCTAATTGGCGTCACGCTACCGAATGGAAGTTGTGCGAATTATCGCTACGACGCCTTCGGCCGCCGCATCGCCAAAACCGTCGATAACAAGACCACCGAGTTCTTCTGGCAAGGCGATAAGGTTGTCGCCGAAAGCAGCTCCGAGCATTACCGCAGCTACATTTACGAACCCGGCACCTTCCGCCCGCTGGCGATGCTCGACGGCAAAGGCCCGCTACAGGCCTGCCCGTTCTACTACCAACTAGACCACCTCGGCACACCGCAGGAACTGACCGACTACAGCGGCGAAATTGTCTGGGCCGCGCAATACACCGCCTACGGCCGACTGACCCGGCTGAACCGCGATACACATCAAGTATTGGACCAGCCGTTGCGGTTTCAAGGGCAGTACTTCGATGCGGATACGGGACTGCACTACAACCGGCACCGGTATTACAACCCGGATGTTGGACGGTACCTGACGCCGGATCCTGTAAAGTTGGCGGGAGGGTTGAACCAGTACCAATACACGCCGAATCCGACGGGGTGGGTTGATCCGTTGGGGTTGAATACTTGTCCTGGAGGGGATGGGTGTAAGCGGCCGGAGATTGGGGAAGAGGATCCGGCTGGGACGGCGATAGTAGAAAATGGTGAACCCGTCCTACCCAAATTGAATGGTGAAGACAAGTACCTATACCGAGGAGACGATCGAGACCCTGATGATGTCTTTGATACTGGCTTCAAGAGCAAAGGAAAAAGTGATGATTTGCTCCTTCACTCTATAGACAGCGACCATCCCCCTAGCAATTTTATTAGTACTTCGACATCTAGAGATGTAGGAAAAACTTTTGCCACAGGTTTTCACACTAAAACGGGATATCTCTACAACCTTCAAAATATTCCCGGATATAATTTAAAGGAGGAGCTTGGCGCAATGTATCAATTTGGAATTGAAAAAGAGATAGCCATTCGAGGCCGCATAAAAAATGAGGACGTGCTCGGTGCAACACTAGTAATTGATGACGGCAGAGAACTTGGTTACTCAATACCAAATCCAAATAGGGTTATTAGAAAATGATATCAACCGTAAGTATAATCATAAGCATCAATGGTAAAAAAGAGCCTGCCGAACTAAACTGCAACAACAAAAAGATCTCTATTGCCTTTAAAATGGCTAGCGGATCTTGCAAAACTTATTTCGACACTGACTTTTTTAGATGTTTCGGCCGCGTCAGACAAGACAATCCAGAAATAAAATTCTTATGCAAAGGATCAAAAATAAACGTCCATACCTCCAGTATGTCCTCCCAAATGTCCCTTGGATTAAAAGCTTATGAATTAACTATGGGGCAGGAATCGACTCTTGACGATGTCATCTATATTTTTGACTATGACGAAAGCGACCTAACAAATGACCCCGATGAACAAAGAGCATTTTATATGCGATGGATCGAATCAGAGAAAACCTGATAATGCTGAACACGACCGATTGGACGATCAAAGTAAACCATCTACAAAAACGAGCTATATAGAGCAGTTGCTTGCTAACTTTTTTCTAAGGCAAATAAGGCTACCGCATCACTGGAAGGAAATTTTGTACACGATGCATTTTTAGCATTTTTGTCGCACGAAGAAAATAAAACGGTGCGGGACAGTTACTAGCAAATAAATTCATCGAACACTAATTAATTTTTGAAAAACCATAAAATTACATCCCGTTTCAAAAAACCAATTATGGAAATTGACAAAATCATAGACCTGACTTTTATCAAGGGAAAAATCACTTATGATGATTTTTCCTTTTTGAAAAACTTCAAAAACTCCAGACAGATTGAATCTCTAAAAGAGAACCTATTTCAAGTGGAATATCTGGACACCTATTTGCTTGATGTCGGCTGGTATGCTTCCTTCGATATAAACGGCTCTTTTGAAATCAGAGTCATCAAGGCTTACGACTGGAATACACCACTGTTTTTTTCACAGACTGAATCAATAAAAACTCTCCTAAGTAAAATAATTGCAGCGCAGAAAAAAATCAAACAGGACCAATTACCCTCTACAAAACCAACCACTAAGACCAAAAATCTTGATACATCCAGAAATTAAAAACTCAAAACCACGAAAAGCCCTAGTCCGCTAAGAGATAAAACATGAAGCACTGGAACAAACTTAATGGCAGTACCTTCTTCAATATAGCATTCCGCGTTCCCATAGAGATTGATGATATAAAACTGTTCACAATCCATATCGACAACAATCAACCGCCCATAGGTATCGGATTTGACATAAAAAGAAATATCAGATAAGCCGTCAAGAAAATGGATAAACAAGGTATTTAATGCGTGTCGCATTGAGCTTAGCTGCAGCGAAACAAGCTATCTAATTACAAAAATATACCGACCAATGAATTACTAAAAGTCTCAATAACAAAGTGTGGCATCACATATAATATATGCGCAAAATCAGAGCGCTCCTTAATAGAGTTCTCGACCAAGCCCCCACGTCTTTACGACCCTTCTGCCTATCTCACCAACACACCAATGTAATCAACCCTATCAAACACGAAAATTTATCCCCCCTAACAAGACTAATGGGCTTCCAACTATTTAAATATCAAAACTCGCCTACTCGACTCGCCCCATCCGCCCCGCAACCTCCTAAATAAAGACGACCGTTTTATTTAAGCTGACAAAAGGCCAATACGATGAAAAATGAAGAACTGGAATATTTGATCGATGATTTCTTAGCCCAGGTTGAAAAGGCTACAGCCCTGCTGGAGGAGAAATTCGGAAAAAGGTGCATTTTAAGGCTATGGGGAACGAAGCAAATCGCCCAGCGAGGGATTGTGAAAGATGATGTCACCTATGAATTACATGGCGTGGGTTGTCGCGTTTATTTGCCGGATACGTGTATCGATTTCGATTATGGACCAGATGGAAGAATCGATGGATTTGATCCATGGAGGCTCTACATATATGCAAATGAAGTCCCAAAAAAACATCCAAAATACACAGAGCTAGATGATGTAAAACGGGATCTGGATGAATATATAACCGCAGGAAAGGTTGAGAGGATAAAAAACTCCATGTCGCGACTATATTTTAAGAACAAGACTCTCTGGTAACGAACAATCCATTTTTATGCGGATAAGGCCCGACAAATGTACGGGCCTCAATACTCAAAAAGCCAGTTTAAATAACTGCAAGGATCTCAACTCGGCTCCCCCGACCCATCCTCCCCGGCAATATCCGGATCATCGGGACTCGCCTCCACATCCCCTCGCTTCACATCACCCTCCGGAACCTGCTCCACACCCGCGTCATCCTCATCATCAGGCGGACGCTGATCACGGCTCAGGGAATCAGTAGGTGAAGGCAGCGGATATTCAGGGGTTTCGTCAACGTCAGCGACTTTCGGATCAGCGTTCATAAGCACCTCTCGAAGGACCTGAAGGGCAGACCCTGATATTTCGAGGGTGGAGCTATGCAGGCGTTCGATCCGAGGGACGATCGGTCAGTCTTCGTCCGAGTCTTCCTCTTCATACTCGGTGTTGCCCACATCCCCTGCATCATCAGAGTCGTTGAGCGGGACGGTTGCATCGTCCATTAACGAACCTGGATCTTCATTTCCAGGATCGTTCAAATAAGGCACGCCGCTGGAGTCCTCTTGCTTATCTTTGTCTTCGGTTTCAAGGGTCATGGCGCGCCTCACAGTTTCAGCGAGTTGATGAAGTTCGGGGCGTCCTACAACCAAGCATTGCAGAGCCCCTACTCACAGAAGTGCTGTCGCTAGACAGTCAAACTAGCGATGTTTGTTTCTGTGTTTGTTCTTGTGTTTGTGGCCGCCACCAGAATGGGAGCTGCCGCTGTCGCTACCCAGGTTGTTGCCGACAGCGCCACCCGCGGCACCACCCAGGCCTGCGCCAATGGTCGAACCGGTGGAGCCACCCAGACTATGGCCGACCACCGAGCCGCCCGCCGCCCCGATACCGCCGCCGACGGCCGCTTCTGTGCGGCTGCCTTTGCGCGCGCCGACTGCGCTGCCTGCGGCGCCGCCCACACCCGCGCCGATCGCTGCGCCGGTGCTGCCGCCCATTTGCTGGCCGACCACATTACCCAGCGCACCGCCAAGACCACCGCCAACCGCTGCGGTACCATCGCCGGCCGCCATGGCGCCCTGAGCGACCAAAAGACCAAGAACCAACGTGGACAATGTCAAACGCATGATATGAACCTCAATTCCGTATTGGAGGAGCGCAAGTGTCTCAACCTGCTCCCACAGTACTCTGCTAGTCGAGAGGGTTGTAAAAGATTGGAGGCGCGCTGAAAAAAAACGTTCAGAAACGAAAAAGCCCGGCATTACGCCGGGCTTCTTGAGCTGACCTTCAGGATCAGTGGCGCTTGTGGCCTTTCGACAGGTTGGTACCTACCGCGCCGCCAGCAGCACCGCCCAGGCCGGCGCCGATGGTTGCACCGGTCTTGCCGCCCAGGCTGTGGCCAATCACCGAACCGCCCGCCGCGCCGACACCGCCGCCGATAGCCGCTTTGGTACGACTGCCCTTCGGAGCGGCAATCGCACTGCCTGCCGCGCCCGCTACGCCAGCACCGATCGCTGCGCCGGTGCTGCCGCCCATGTTCTGGCCGACGACATTACCCAGCGCGCCACCCAGACCGCCACCGAGCGCAGCAGTGCCTTGACCGGCAGCCATCGCACCTTGAGTAACCAAAAGGCCCAGAACCAGAGCAGGCAGTGTTAAACGCATGACGAAAACCTCAAAAAAGGGGGAAACGAAAAGGCGGAGATTGAATGCTTTAGTGACGGCAAAGTCCAGACACAAACCGGCTCAACCTCGCTATAGGCGACGGTTGGACAGCGTTTATGGAAAAGGTTTTATGACAGGCAAAAAAAAGCCCGCTGGGGAGACGGGCTGGAGTACTGCTTTCTAACGGATGAGCTGAGACTACGTAGGTCCTTGTGAAAAGTTTGTGAAAGAAAACCACCAACTGCCCGTAGGAAATTCTTAAGTCCCTCACACGCCACAAATGAAAAACCCCGCTCAATGGCGGGGTCGTTTTTGCTGACGATTATTTCCTGGAAGGTGCTGCAACCTTGGGCAGAAATTTTGACTTCGGCCCTCGAGGCGCCATCGATTTGATCTTGCCAGTCTTGACCTGATCTTCGCCAAAGCCAGCCACATACTCAGTCTGGCCGCACTGCACGCAATTGTTGATTGGAAACTCAGCCCCGTCGTCTTCGATATACGGATCAGCCATCTCTTCGCCCCTTTCAAAAATGGGCCGATACCGGCAAGCCTGTTTTGCCTGAAAAATATCGACCACCAAGGCTTTTGAGACTAGCCGGTCATTACTGGACTTGTGATTCAGATCACCCTGTGCCCGACGAATGGCCGATGCCCGCGTCCTACAAATCGTTCACGTAACAAACAGAAACATGTCGTACGTCCGTTCCGCCCTCAAGATTTCCAGCGACAAGCCGTTGCCCTTATTCCTACGCAAAAAACTCAGGGAGAGAACATGGAAATCAAGGGAATGCCGTCACTGATCAACACCACGCCTATCACGCTCACCCCCGAGCAGATCGCGGCGGGTAAAGCAGGTGGCGAAAAAATAAAGGACATGATCGACTCCGGCGCGATCGACATGAAAAACCCGACGGGCACGCAGCTGACCCCGGGCGTCATCTATCACCCGAGCAATCCGTCGCCCTCCCAGCCGTCCGACCCGGGAACGCCCATGGTCGCCATCGACGTCTACGTTGGCCGCACCGAGCCCACCAAAGACTTTCCCGCCGCTCATGACCGCTTGATGGCAGCCCATGAATACCTCAAGACTTCGTACATGCAGTTTCTGGACGATTTGAAAAACATCGACCCGACACTTGAGGAAAAAGACTTCGGCTTTACCGTCGATCCGCAAGGGCAACTCAAGGCCACTTCCCCTACCGGCTCGGTCAGCGCCGAAGACCTCGCTCGTCTTACCGAGTACATGAATCAATCCGACGCCTTGAAAGACGCCGCCAACGAATATGCGAGCAGCTCGTTCGAGTATGTGAAGGAAGATCGGGAATACCTGGGCACCGGCGGTTTTATTCTGAACAAGGACAACTTCGAAAAAACCATCGACCTTGGCCAATTGTTTACGTATCAAAAGTCGGGCAACACCAAAATGAGCAACTATTTTTTCATGCAGGTCTTCACCAAGGGCGAACGCGCTACGCTCACCGCCTGATCAACCTGACGACGCCCGTGCGCTGACCGCCACGGGCCGCCTCATCTCAATTTGACCGCCGTCCCGGTCACAAACACCACCACCATCCCGCCCTTGCCGGCCGGCATGCTGATCTCGAAATCAAGCCCCACCACCGCATCCGCCTGCAACGCCCTCGCCCGCTCCTTGATCTCGTCCGTCGCCTGAATGCGCGCCTCCTTCAGCGCTCGCTCGAGCGTCTGCGAACGCCCACCAAAAAAATCCCGCATCCCTGCAAACATGTCGCGAATCACGTTAACGCCCTGCACCGACTCGGCGCTGACGATGTCCAGGTAGGCTGTGATTTGCCGGCCTTCGATGGTGTGGGTTGTGGTGGTGATCATGGGGGTTCCGTGTTTGTCCTGGCGCACGTTAGCGTCAGGTAACTGGTAAATAAAAAAACAGTACGTGGCTGGGCTTGGGGATTGAAGAGACGCCCCAGCCTTCGATACTAAACCTTCATACACTCCTCGACGGGCTGGTGGTTTCCAGACTATTGAGGAAGCGCGAAGCGCCGTAGAGGCTGGTACCGGAAGGACCAAGGTTGAGGATTAGAGAAACTTGATCAAAACCGCCGTAACCGTCGCCACCGACCCTATGAGTCCAGTCGCAACCGCCACCGGATACCAAAAAGTCTCACGGGTCATCTTCCCCGCCTCAGCATTCAGGTTGCGCTGCTCCGCCATCAGCTTGACGATTTCCACATGGATCTTTTCCTGCTCTGCCTGATCCATGGTGAGTTCCTGCATAGCGCGCGTGTTTCCATTCGTCCGGGTAGAGGGGCAATCCGTGTGCGATGCCGTTTCATTCATTCTGTACCCCAACGGCGCAAAACGAACAGCCCCACCCACAGACAGCTAATTTAAGGTGCCAACCTCATCAAGGCCCCGCAGCACTGGGCTTTCGAATACCACGTCCTACGCCACCTACGTTTTTCCTACACCAGTTTCAGAAGCGTCTTTAAGCGCCCTACCCAAAACCCAGACGCCAGAAACCACAAAACCCCTGATTTCTCTCGAAATCAGGGGTTCTGGTTACATCGAATTTGGCGGTGAAGGAGAGATTCGAACTCTCGATACAATTTCTTGTATACACACTTTCCAGGCGTGCTCCTTAAGCCACTCGGACACTTCACCGTATCTCTTCAAACATGTTCTGTCTGTCGAGGCGCGCTAATGTAGTCGAAAGCTTTTCCGATGGCAAATATTTTTTTCAGAATTTTCATGCGCTTAGCGATTCAGGCGCTGCGGCGGGTTCGGGGCCATGGCAAACCGGCCAATCTCCGGCTTCGTCCCCTCTTCTATATAGAGGGGAATGCACGGCTGGTGCGGCCGGCTACGCTTGCCGGACGGGTAAAGCATGACCGGCGGGTCAGTCACGGCGCTTTACCTGGCCTGCGGCGGTGGGTAACGTCTGCCCCAACTTTCATACAAGGAATAGCGTCATGAGTGAGTTGATTTCCTACCACCTCGAAGACGGTATCGCGACCCTGACGTTGAGCAATGGCAAGGTCAACGCCATTTCGCCGGATGTGATTGCGGCGTTTAATGCTGCGCTGGATCAGGCGGTGACTGATCGTGCGGTGGTGATCATTACCGGCCAGCCGGGGATTCTGTCCGGTGGTTATGATTTGAAGGTGATGACGGCCGGTCCCAAGGAAGCAGTTGCGTTGGTGACAGCGGGTTCGACCCTGGCTCGCCGTCTGTTGTCGCACCCGTTCCCGGTGATCGTTGCGTGCCCTGGGCATGCCGTGGCCAAGGGTGCGTTCCTGTTGTTGTCGGCGGATTACCGCATTGGTGTCGATGGCCCGTTCAGCATTGGTCTGAACGAAGTGCAGATCGGCATGACCATGCACCACGCAGGGATCGAGCTGGCCCGTGATCGCCTGAGCAACTCGGCGTTGCACCGTTCGGTGATCAATGGTGAGATGTTCAACCCGCAAAGCGCAATCGCGGCCGGCTTCCTGGATGTGGTGGTGTCGGCCGAGGAGCTGCAAGGTGCAGCGCTGGCAGCCGCGCGTCAGTTGAAGAAGATCAACATGACCGCGCACAAGGCCACCAAACTGAAGGTGCGCAAGGCGCTGCTGGAGACACTGGACAACGCGATCATCCAGGATCAGGAACACTTGGGTTAAAGCCCACGCCTGCTGCAGCAAAAGCCCGACCGTCGTGTCGGGCTTTTTCGTAAGTGCCCTGTTGAAAATCCTGCAACCGCTCTAGGCCGCGTCTGACCTACAAGTCGGAAACATGCGCTTAAACATCGTCTATCTCCCACCTCTATAGCGGCAATTGCCGAAAACAGTGCACATCCGTACACTGCGCCACCTTTTGTCCCGGTGGGGCCTGTAAATGCTCTTTGTGTTTCGTATGTTATTGATGGGCCTGCACTTTATTCTGGCCGGTGTGCTGGGGGTGATACTGGGTCTGTGCCGGCCATTCAACCCGGACAACAGCCGTCTGTGCGCCCGCCTCTATGCCTGGCCGGCGATGTGTATTTTGCGTTTGCGGGTGAAGACCGAGGTCGGTCCGTTGATGGACAAACCCGAGAGCTGCGTGATCATCGCCAACCATCAGTCCAACTACGATCTGTTTGTGTTCGGCAACGTGGTGCCCCGCCGCACCGTGTGCATCGGCAAGAAGAGCCTGAAGTGGGTGCCGCTGTTCGGCCAGTTGTTCTGGCTGGCCGGCAATGTGTTGATCGATCGGGGCAACGCGCACAAGGCGCGCCAGTCGATGCTCACCACCACCCACACCTTGCAGCATGAAGACACGTCGATCTGGGTGTTCCCGGAAGGCACGCGCAACCTCGGCGAAGACCTGCTGCCGTTCAAGAAAGGCGCGTTCCAGATGGCCATCGCTGCCGGTGTGCCGATCGTCCCGGTGTGTGTCAGCAGTTACGTCAAACACATGCGATTGAACCGCTGGCACAGTGGGAAAATTCTGATTCGTTCGCTGCCGGCAATTCCTACCGCCGGGTTGAGCATGGACGACATGCCGCTACTGATCGCCCAGTGCCGTGAGCAGATGCGCGAGTGCATCGCTTCGATGGATCGGCAACTGCAAGCCGCCTGAATCAAACCCTGTAGCAGCTGCCGAGCCTGCGAGGCTGCGTTCGGCTGCGAAGCAGTCGTCAAACCTGAGCATTCGGTCTTCCTGTAACACCGCGCTGGCTGATTTTACGACTGCTTCGCAGCCGAACGCAGCCTCGCAGGCTCGGCAGCTGCTACAGGGGCTGACACAATTGCGCCCTGTCGGTGAACTCCGCAGATTTCACTGAATCTCTACAAGCGGGAGGCTAAGCTGGACACTGCCTGCCACTGCCATTATTCATAAGAAGCGAACCACCATCATGGGTAGAGTTGTTGCTGCTGCGGTTTACAGCGCCGGTAAAAAAATCACCAATATCACCCTCGATGAAGGCGCAGCCTGGGCGGCCAAGACCGGCCACTTTGTGTGGATCGGCCTCGAAGAGCCCAACGCCCAGGAGCTGACCAACCTGCAACGCCAGTTCAACCTGCACGAACTGGCCATCGAAGACGCCCTGGAAAAACACAGCCGACCGAAGCTGGAAACTTTCGGCGATGCGTTGTTTATCGTCACATACTCGCCAATCCGCCACGAAGGCAAACTGGAGTTTATCGAGACTCACATTTTTGCCGGCAAGGGCTACATCATCACCGCGCGCAACGGTCACTCGGCGTCCTACGCCCATGTCCGCCAACGCTGTGAGGCGCGTCCGTTGTTATTGGAGCACGGGGAAGATTTCGTACTCTATGCCATCCTCGATTTCGTGATCGAAAACTACCAGCCAGTGGGCGAAGCGATCCACGCCGAGATCGATGAGCTGGAACGCAACGTGCTGTGCAGCGCGTTGAATGAACGCGACATTCAGAACCTCCACAGCCTGCGCCGAGACGTGCTGCGCTTGCGTCGCTATGCCGCGCCGATGGTGGAAATCGGCGAAGAACTGCAGAAGTTGAGCTTCCCGTTTATCGACAAAAACATGCGCCCGTACTTCCGTGATGTGCAGATCCACGTGACGCGGCAGATGGAAGACCTGACGACCCTGGCGGACATTGCCAGCCAGACCATCGAGGTCGGGGTGTTGCTGGAGGCGTCACGCCAGAGCGTGGTGCAGCGCAAGTTTGCTGCGTGGGCGGCGATTCTGGCGTTCCCGACGGCGGTGGCCGGGATTTACGGGATGAATTTCCAGAACATGCCGGAGTTGAGTTGGCATTACGGGTATTTCGCGGTGCTGGGGTTTATAGCGGTGGGATGTGTGGGATTGTGGGCGAGTTTCAAGCGGTCTGGGTGGTTGTAGTAGGCGAGACCGAGTCGTCTGTAAAATTCGCGAGCAGGCTCGCTCCCACACCGATCTCTGCAACAACGGAGATCCACTGTGGGAGCGAGCCTGCTCGCGAAGCTTTTAGCTTTAAACCGCGCCAACCTCAGGCTTATGCGCCACAAACCGCATCATCCACTCCGCAACCGTAGCGCCGTGATGCTCATGCTCAAGGCTCGCCACGCCTTTGGAATAAACCTGTTCGCCCAACGCTTCCTGACGAATGTCCAGCAGCGCCCGTGAGTAGTCGTGAATGAATTCCGGGTGCCCCTGGAAGCACAGCACCTGATCATTGATGTGGTACGCGGCGAACGGGCAGAAATCGCTCGAGGCGATCACTGTGGCGTTTTCCGGCAGTGCGGTCACTTGGTCCTGGTGACTGATCAACAACGTAAGCTCTTCCCGCACCGGGCTCATCCACGGCGCCTTGGCGGCGAGTTTGTAGTTGTGGATGCCCACGCCCCAGCCCTGGGTCGCCCGCTCGCTCTTGCCGCCCAGCAGCAGCGCCAGCAGTTGATGACCGAAGCACACGCCCAGCAGCTTATCGCCGCGTTCGTAGCGGTTCAGCAGGTAGGCTCTGAGGGTTTCGATCCATGGGTCGGTGCCGAAGGAATCGGCCTTGCTGCCCGTGATCAGGTACGCGTCGAACGTCAGCTCATCGCTGGGATATTCGCCCTGCATCACGTTGTAGACGGTGAACTCGGCAGCGATGGGTTGCTGCGAAAACAGACGCTGGAACATCTGCCCGTAACCCTGATATTGATCGACCAGTTCCGGACGCAGGATGTCGGTTTCCAGAATGCAGATGCGTAACGACATAAAAAATACCTGACACGTGATGGGAATAATGCACACCCCAGAGCCTGCCTTGAAACACGGTGGCAAGGCAAGCCCCGAAATGCGTCATCGGTCCCTTAGAACGCCTGCCCTTTTGCGGCTTTTTCCAACAGCAGCGCGGGCGGAGTGAAGCGCTCGCCATACTGCTCGGCCAGGTACTGGGCGCGGGCGACAAAGTCTTTCACGCCATATTGGTTGATGAATTGCAACGCGCCACCGGTCCAGGCCGCGAAGCCGATGCCGAAGATCGAGCCGACGTTGGCGTCCGCTGTCGAGGTCAGCACGCCCTCCTCCACGCAGCGTACGGTTTCGATGGCTTGCACGAACAACAGGCGATCACGCACGTCCTTCGGCGAAATCTGCCCGTCAGCCTTTTCGAAACGGGTTTTCAGCTCTGGCCATAGATGTTTCTGCCCTCCGGCCGGGTAATCGTAAAAACCACCGCCAGCAGCCTTGCCCGGACGCTTGTATTCGTTGAGCAGCAAGTCAATCACGGCGAACGCCGGGTGTTCTATCAGCGGTTTCCCCTCCGCCAGTAGGTCTTTGGCCGTTTGTTGACGGATATGGCTCATCAGGCTGAGGGAAACTTCGTCGGAGATCGCCAGAGGCCCGATGGGCATGCCAGCCTTGCGCGCTTCGGTCTCGATCATCGGCGCGCTCACGCCTTCGCCGAGCATGGCGATGCCTTCATTGGTGAAGGTGCCGAACACGCGCGAGGTAAAGAAGCCGCGACTGTCGTTGACCACGATCGGGGTTTTCTTGATTTGCAGGACGAAATCGAAACCACGGGCCAGGGTTTCGTCGCTGGTGTTCGCGCCCTTGATGATTTCCACCAACGGCATTTTCTCCACTGGACTGAAGAAGTGCAGGCCAATGAACTTGCTCTGGTCCGGCACGGCAGTCGCCAGGCCGCTGATCGGCAGAGTCGAAGTGTTGGAAGCGATCACCGCGTCCGCGCCGACGACTTTCTGTGCCGCCGATGAGACTTTGGCTTTCAGATCGCGATCTTCGAATACCGCTTCAATGATCAGGTCGCAACCGGCCAGGTCCGCATCGTTTTCGGTGGTGTGAATCCGCGCCAGCACGGCATCGCGCTGCTCGACGCTCAATTGCCCACGGGAGACTTTCTTGTCCAGCAGCGCCGCCGAATGCGCCTTGCCCTTCTCAGCCGCAGCTATATTGATGTCCTTGAGCACGACATCGATGCCCGCCGAGGCGCTGACGAAAGCGATCCCGGCGCCCATCATCCCCGCTCCCAACACACCGACTTTTTTCGTGACGTAAGGCGCAAAACCCTGCGGTCGCGAACCGCCAGCATTGATTTCGTTGAGCTGGAACCAGAACGTACCGATCAGGTTTTTCGAGACCTGGCCGGTGGTCAATTCAGTGAAGTATCGGGTCTCGATCAGGTGCGCCGTGTCGAAATCCACCTGGGCGCCTTCCACCGCCGCGCAGAGGATTTTCTCTGGCGCCGGCAGCGTGCCCTGGGTTTTTGTGCGCAGGATCGATGGCGCGATAGCCAACATCTGCGCGACTTTCGGGTTCGATGGCGTGCCGCCCGGGATCTGATAACCCTTCACGTCCCAACGCTGCACAGCCGCAGGATTGGAGAGAATCCACGCCCGCGACTTGGCCAACAGTTCATCGTGATCCGCTGCCAGTTCATCGATCAAACCAGCCTGCAACGCCTGTTGCGGCCGGACCTTCTTGCCTTCGAGCAAGTATGGCAAGGCTTTCTCAATCCCCAACATGCGCACCATGCGCACCACTCCACCGCCGCCCGGCAACAGGCCGAGGGTCACTTCCGGCAGGCCGAGTTGCACCGACGAATTATCCAGCGCCACGCGGTGATGGCAGGCCAGGCAGATTTCCCACCCGCCGCCCAATGCCGCGCCGTTGATCGCGGCGACAACCGGTTTGCCGAGGGTTTCCAGGGTGCGCAGTTGCGCCTTCAGCGTCAGCACCATGCCGTAGAAGGCTTTGGCTTCAGGCTTGCCGACTTTGATCAGTTCATTGAGGTCACCGCCGGCGAAGAAGGTTTTCTTCGCCGAGGTGATGATGACCCCGGCGATGCTGTCTTTTTCGGTAACCAATTGGGCGACGCGGGCGGCCATGGCCTCGCGGTACACCGCGTTCATGGTGTTGGCGCTCTGGCCCGGCATGTCGATGGTCAGGACGACGATCTGGTCCTGGCCCTTTTCGTAACGAATGGCTTCAGTCATGTCACAGTTCCTTGAAATCGGGGCTCAGAGGCGTTCGATGATGGTGGCAATGCCCATGCCGCCGCCGACACACAGGGTCGCGAGGCCATAGCGCAGGCGCCGGTTTTCCAGTTCATCGAGCAAGGTGCCGAGGATCGCGCAACCGGTGGCGCCCAGCGGGTGCCCCATGGCAATCGAGCCGCCGTTAACGTTGACCTTGTCCGGGTCGATCGCCATGTCCTTGATGAATTTCAACACCACCGAGGCGAACGCTTCGTTGACCTCGAACAGATCGATGTCTTCAACCCGCAACCCGGCCTTGGCCAAAGCCTTGCGGGTAGCCGGTGCGGGGCCGGTGAGCATGATGGTCGGGTCGGTGCTGGTGACCGCCGTCGCCACGATGCGCGCCCGCGGCTGCAAGCCCAGCGCCCGGCCCTTGGCTTCGGAGCCGATCAGCATCAGCGCCGCGCCATCGACGATCCCGGAACTGTTGCCCGGCGTGTGTACGTGATTGATCCGCTCGATGTGGCTGTAGACCCGCAGCGCTGTGGCGTCGAAACCCATTTGCCCCATCATTTCGAAACTCGGCTTGAGCTTGCCCAAGCCTTCCAGGGTCGATTCGGCGCGAATGAATTCATCGTGATCGAGCAGGATGATGCCGTTCTGGTCCTGCACCGGCACCAGGGATTTGTTGAACGAACCGTCCGCCCGAGCCCGCGCAGCCTTTTGCTGGGAATGCAGCGCGTAGGCATCGACGTCCTGGCGGCTGAAGCCTTCAATCGTGGCGATCAGGTCAGCGCCCACGCCTTGTGGGGTGAAGTGGCTGTGCAGGTTGGTTTCCGGGTCCAGTGCCCAGGCGCCACCGTCGCTGCCCATGGGTACGCGAGACATGGACTCGACGCCGCCCACAACGACGAGGTCTTCGAAACCGGAACGGACTTTCATCGCGCCAAGGTTTACCGCCTCCAGCCCCGAGGCGCAGAAGCGGTTGATCTGCAGGCCGGCCACGCTGACATCCCAATCCGCGACCTGCGCCGCCGTCTTGGCGATGTCGGAGCCTTGATCGCCGATGGGCGTGACGCAACCGAGCACCACATCATCGACCTGGCTGGTGTCCAGGGACGTGCGTTGTTGCAACGCCGTCAGCAACCCGGCCACCAGGTTCACCGGTTTGACGCTGTGCAGCGCGCCATCGGCCTTGCCTTTGCCGCGTGGCGTGCGCAGCGCGTCGAAAATCAGAGCTTCGGTCATGTGGTCCTCGAACCTGTGCGGGGAATAAATGCTGAGTTCTCACCTTAAGCCGAGCAGCGCCGGATTCAATGACCGCAATGCTCACGGACGTTGACGGTCACGCTCAGACGGACGGTAGTCAGCTATCGGATTAACCGATTCAGGTGACGAAGCTGTCTAGCAAACGGGCGCCCAAGAAGCTGGCAATAGGCCTCATGCCTTTTTAAGAGCTTTTAACGTCAGGACCATACTAAATGGATCTAAACCAAGTGTGACGCGGGCTCTAAGGTGAAGATGTACGAAGTTGTCGTCGGGTTTTGCCGAGGCACTCGTCCTACAGGAAGTGCAGCGCTTTGCCGTCATGGAGATATGCAGGCAGGCATCAGGAAATAACAAAAAAGGCGGTCAGCCATGTTCAAACATTCGAAAGTACGTCAAGCCGGACTCATCCTATTCGCCACTACGCTGTTGTTGATTTTGCCGAACCTGACCAAGGTGATCGGCTAGTCGCTGGTAAAAAAACAGCGTCAGGATTTACTATCGCCTCATAAAAATGTGACTGGCTCGCTACCCGGGCCAGCGTGGCTGTGCCAACCTTCACGGCACTTCCACGACATGGACGGCGATCACTTGAAAGCACTTTTTCTATTGGGGGCCATGCTGGTCGGCTCGCCCCTGTATGCCGCACAGCTGAACCTGGAGCTGGGCGCGAGCAGTCGCACCTGGCAGACCGAGGAGTTGCTCAAGCATCCTCAGGCCCAGACCATCAGCATCAGCAACGACGTCTCCTACAAGCGCGACATGAGTTATCGCGCCTTGCCGTTGGCCGCTTTGTTGAGCGGAATCAAGCCTGACGACCATCTGCAAGCCGTGGCCCTGGACGGTTTTGCCGCTGAACTGGCGGCGGCGCCGTTACTCAATACGAAAGGCGCGCAGGCCTGGCTGGCGATTGAAGACCCGGCCAAGCCGTGGCCGCCACTCTCCGAAGGCAAGCACAGTGCCGGGCCGTTTTATCTGGTCTGGACCAATCCGCAGGCGGGCAATATCAGCCCGGAGCAATGGCCGTTCGAAGTCGCCAGCATCAAGCGCATGGCACCAGTGGCCCAACGCTTTCCTGCCCTGCTGCCTGATCCCGCGTTGAAGGCGGACGATCCGGTGAATCAGGGCTTTGCCTTGTTCCAGAAGAATTGCCTGGCCTGCCATCGACTCAACGGCGCGGGCGATGCGCAGTTCGGGCCGGACTTGAATATCCCGTTCAACCCCACCGAGTACTTCGGCGCGGATTTCCTCAAGCGTTACATTCGTGATCCGCAGAGTTTGAGGCAGTGGCCGCAGGCGAAGATGCCGGCGTTTTCCGAGCAGGTATTGCCGGCGGGGGATCTGGATTTGTTGGTGGGGTATTTGAAGCATATGGCGGGGCGTAAGGTTAAGCCTTAGCTTTGCGCTGGCCGGGCTGGCCTCTTCGCGGGCAAGCCTCGCTCCTACAGGGGATTTGTGCGGATCACAGATCCCCTGTAGGAGCGAAGCTTGCTCGCGAAGCGGTACCCCCGATTACTGCTGCTGGACGGAGATCACCGGCGCGAAAACCGGCGTCGGCGACACGAACACCTTCGCATGCATCTGCTCGCAGCCACCGCCCCGGCGCATCCCGCGCACCGGGCAGGCATCCAGGTAATCCAGGCCCACCGCCAGTTTCAGATGGCGCTCCGGTCGGGCCAATTGGTTAGTCACGTCGAAGCTGTACCACGCGTCATCCAGCCAGGCTTCGGCCCAGGCGTGACTGGCCAGGTGTTCGCTGTTTTCGCTGTACAAATACCCCGACACATAACGCGCCGGAATCCCCAGGCTGCGGGCACAGGCGAGGAACGCATGGGTGTGGTCCTGGCAGACACCGGAACGCCCGGCGAAGGCTTGGGCAGCACTGGTATCCACTTCGGTGGAGCCCGGCGTGTAGGTCATGTGCTGGTTCAGGCCCTGCATCAAGTCGATCAGCGCGGTGCGATCCCGACGCTTTTTGCATTCCTTTTCCGCGAACGCGCGCAAGGCTTCGTCGGCTTCGGTCAATCGAGTGAAACGCAGGAACGGCAGCGCCGATTGGCTCTCGTGTTCAGCTTCGCGCAGTTCATCGATATCGACCTGGCCGCGAGCGCCAATGATGATCGCCTCGTGAGGCTCGTCCATGGTCAGCACGTGCAGGATGTTGCCGAACGGATCGAGTTGCGCGCGCACCGGGCGCGGCAGGTCGAGTTGCCAGCTGAGTACGTGCTGGCGCTCGCTGTCGTGGGGTGTCAGCCGCAGGTACTGGATGCTCGCCCGCACCTGATCTTCGTAGTGATAGGTGGTCTCGTGGCTAATGGAAAGTCTCATGCAGCCTCCAGGTAGGAACTGTGAATGGCGTTGCCCAACTGGCGCACCAGCGGGATGAACTCGGTCAACCAGGCGTGCAGGCCTTCGTCGAGAATTTCGGAGATGCCGGTGTAGCGCAGCCGCGCGTCCATTTCCGCCGCCAGGCGTTGCGCGGGACGGCCGTTGGCCCCCGGTAACTGGGCGAGGATCTGGTCGATTTCTTCGGTGCAGGCGCGCAAGGAACGCGGGACGTCGGCGCGCAGCAACAGCAATTCGGCGACATGCCGGGCGCCCGGTGCATCGCGGTAGATCTCGGTGTAGGCCTCGAACGAGGACAACGCCCGCAACAACGCGCTCCACTGGTAATAGGCGTGTGCCGTGCCGTCGCTGACCGCTTCGGCCTGATCACCGGCCATTTCGTAACGCGCGTCGAGCAGGCGCAAGGTGTTGTCGGCCCGTTCGATAAACGTGCCCAGACGAATAAAACGAAACGCATCGTTACGCATGATCGTGCCGTAGGACGCGCCGCGAAACAGGTGCGAACGTTCCTTGATCCACTCGCAGAAACGGCTCATGCCGTAGCGACTCAAGCCCTGCTCCGCGATCCCGCGAATTTCCAGCCAGGTAGCGTTGATGTTTTCCCACATGTCGGCGGTGATTCGCCCACGCACCGCATGGGCACTGGCCCGCGCCGAACCGAGGCAGCTGTAGATGCTCGCCGGGTTGGCCGCATCCAGGGCGAAGAAATGCAGCAGCCGTTCGGCATGCAACTCGCCGTGGCGCTCCAGATAATCGTCCAGCGTGCCGGTGATCAGCAGCGGCATGGCGAGTTCGTGCAGACCGTCACCGCGGCCGTCCTGCGGCATCAGCGACAGCGAATAACTGATGTCGAGCATCCGTGCGAGGTTTTCCGCCCGCTCCAGGTAACGCGACATCCAATACAAATCCGAGGCAGTTCTACTTAACATGGCAAGCTTCCTTCAATCCTCGACCACCCAGGTGTCCTTGGTTCCGCCGCCCTGGGAGGAATTCACCACCAGGGAGCCTTCACGCAGGGCAACACGGGTCAAACCGCCGGGTACGACCCGGGTTTCGCGGCCAGACAATACAAACGGACGCAGGTCGATGTGGCGTGGCGCGATGCCGTTTTCGACAAAGGTCGGACAGGTCGACAGGGACAACGTCGGTTGCGCGATGTACGCGTGGGGCTTGGCTTTGATCCGTGCGCGGAACGACTCGATTTCCGCCGCCGTTGCCGCCGGCCCCACCAGCATTCCGTAACCGCCGGAGCCTTGGGTTTCCTTGACCACCAGGTCGGGAAGATTGGCCAGGACGTGGGACAGTTCTGAAGGATTGCGGCATTGGAACGTCGGCACGTTCTTCAGGATCGGTTCCTCATCCAGGTAGAAACGGATCATGTCGGTCACGAATGGATACACCGACTTGTCATCCGCGACCCCGGTGCCGATGGCATTCGCCAGCACCACGTTGCCGGAGCGATAGGACGACAGCAGCCCTGGCACGCCGAGCATCGAATCAGGGTTGAACGCCAGCGGGTCGAGGAACGCATCGTCGAGGCGACGATAGATCACGTCGACGGCTTTCGGTCCGTCCGTGGTGCGCATGAACACCTTGTCGTCGCGCACGAACAGGTCCGCGCCTTCCACCAGTTCCACACCCATTTCCCGCGCCAGAAAGGCGTGTTCGAAGAACGCGCTGTTGAAGCGCCCAGGGGTCAGCACCACCACGCTCGGATTATCGATCGGGCTGGAGCTTTTCAGGGTGTCGAGCAACAGGTTCGGGTAGTGGTCGATGGGGGCAATGCGCTGCGCCGCGAACAACTCGGGGAACAGGCGCATCATCATCTTGCGGTCTTCGAGCATGTAGCTCACGCCGCTCGGTGTACGCAGGTTGTCTTCGAGCACGTAGTACGTGCCGTCGCCATCGCGTACCAGATCGACGCCGGAAATGTGGGAATAGATATCCCGGTGCAAATCCAGGCCTTGCATTGCCAACTGGTATTGCTCGTTGGCCAGCACTTGCTCGGCCGGGATGATGCCGGCCTTGATGATGCGCTGCTCGTGATAGAGGTCGGCGAGGAACATGTTCAACGCCTTGACCCGCTGGATGCAGCCGCGCTCGACGATCCGCCATTCGCTGGCGGGGATACTACGAGGAATGGTGTCGAAGGGAATCAGGCGCTCTGTCCCCTGCTCATCACCGTAGAGCGTGAAGGTTATGCCGGCACGATGAAACAACAGATCGGCCTCGCGTCGCCGTTGTGCCAGAAGCTCGTCAGGCGTCTCGGCCAGCCAACGGGCAAACTCCCGATAATGCGGGCGGACCAGGCCGCCGGCATCGTACATCTCATCAAAATAGGTGCGGATCATGCCGTACTCCTTGTCACCCGGACATCTAGGCTTCGCAAGGCCCGTGCCATCGGCATAAACGCTTTGATTTCAATCAGTTGGATAATCGCCCCAAAAGCACCGCACCAATCCTGTGCGGCAAACGCCCCAACCTGATCGCCCCCGCTTCATTGCGAAGCAATGTTGTCGCCTATCACCAGCATAGTCAGAGTTGATTTCACTGCCCGGGAGTTGGTGCGGATAATCGGCGCATTCGTTTCAAAACCTCTCGAACTTCCCTTTGGCCGCCTGTTCAGGCGGCTTTTTTTTGGGTTTTTGAAATGTTGTGAATCAAAAGCGAAGATAAAAAGATCGCAACCTCGTTGCACTCGACAGCTCCTACATTGAACTGTGTCAAATCGCACAAACAAAAACGGCCAACCCGAAGGTCAGCCGTTGCTGGATGTTGTTGCTGTTCATAGTGTTATGCGAGTAGTCCTCGTACCTCTTGCTTGACGCCCCATCCTTCGATGATCCCGCCCAGAGGCTCAACCACGGCCTCGAAGTCCTGCTCAAAGTCGCCGATGCCATCGTAGGTGGCGTACATCACTTTGCTCAGTTCCAGATGCCACGCGCCGTCGTCGCGCACGCTGATCTGGGCATTCAAGGATTCACCACAAAAATGACCTGCCGCCCTGCGTGCCCGCTCCTCGTCCGGGAAAATCGCGTAGAACTCGATGGGATGGAATCTTGAAAAGTCGAACCCGCCTTCCTTCATGCGGCGCAGTACGCTGGTACTGATGTCTTCTTGATAGGCTGTGCTCATGAATCGTCCTCCTAAAACCATATGGATAGACTTTCCGTACTCCCGACGCCCGCAACCGATTGGTGGAGACGATACGGCAACCAGGTTGCCGTCGGGGTTTAAGCATGTAGCTGACAAGACCAGACCTTAGCGATCCGTTCGCTGATCTCGCTTGCAGAGTAGCCCCAAGTCGGAGCCGCTGCCAAGGTCTGGATGTGAATGAGACAGGTGAGGTTCAGACAGGAGTAATGCCGAGGATTTGAATGCTGTTCTGGGTCTTGAGACTTTTTACGCTGGCGTCGTCGGTTCGCCCTTCCAGATCGTTCAGATCCAGTTCGGCAGCAACGGGCAGGAGCCGGGCCTTGATGAGTTTGGCCGCGTGCTCGTTATCCGGGCACTCGTCGCACTCAAAGACTTCATCGACAGTTTCGCCGTGATCATCCACGAAAGTGATTTTCCACTTTTGCATCAGTGCCTCCTCGATCAAACCCGCAAATGGGCTTACAACTATCTGGACTTTTGGCCTGACTGATCGTTCCAACGAATTACCTGGTACACCCTCTAAAAAACACCACAACCCATTGTGGGAGCGGGCTTGCTCGCGAAGGCGTCGTGTCAGTCGACATTAATATTGACTGACACGACCTCTTCGCGAGCAAGCCCGCTCCCACATTGGGACTGTGGATAACTTTTTAATCGTTACTTGGCTTGTTGATCGCGTTCAGCACGTATTGCGGCATGGCGAAGGCGCCGATATGGATTTCCGGATTGTAGTAGCGGGTGATGATGCCGCTGCCGGCGAAGCGCTGTTGCAAGGTTTCGCGGGACAATTTGCGATACGCGGTGTTGGTCGCGCCCCAGGCGAAGGTCATCGCGCCGCCGATGTAGGTCGGCACGGCGGCCTGGTAGAAGTGCCAGTCCGGGAACAGGCTGCGCAGGCGGCCGGCCGTGGTCTGCACTTCGCCCAGTTGCATGAACGGCGTGCCGTTCTGGGTCACCAGGATACCGCCTTCGTTCAGGCAGCGGTGGCAAGCCTGGTAGAAGTTTTCCGAGAACAGCACTTCACCCGGACCGATCGGGTCGGTGGAGTCGGAAATGATCACGTCGAATTTTTCGGTGGTGGTGGCGACGAAACGCATGCCGTCGTCGATCACCAGGTTCAGCCGCGGGTCGTCGTACGCGCCCTTGGAGTGGTTTGGCAGGAACTCTTTGCACATGTCGACCACGGTGCCGTCGATCTCGACCATGGTGATGTGTTCGACGCTGCCGTGCTTGGCCACTTCACGCAACATGCCGCCGTCGCCACCGCCGATGATCAGCACGCGCTTGGCGGAGCCATGGGCGAGGATCGGCACGTGGGTGAGCATTTCGTGGTAGATGAATTCGTCGGCTTCGGTGGTCTGGATCACACCGTCCAGCGCCATGACCCGGCCCATGCGCGGGTTTTCGAAGATCACCAGGTGCTGGTGCTCGGTGCGCACTTCGTGCAGCAGTTTTTCCATGCGAAAACGCTGGCCGTAGCCTTCGTACAGGGTTTCCAGGTATTCGCTGGTCTTGATGGTGCTCATGGGAAGTGCTCCGATGAATGCGGCGGCAACGGACGGTTACCCGCCCATGATGGCCAATCGAAAGGCTCGATTGCCCGGGAAAGGCGCGCATTCTACGTTGCGGAACATGACAGGTCGAACGTCACTTGCTGACGCGGACGCAATCCCATGTGGGAGCGGGCTTGCTCGCGAAGGCGGTGTGTCAGTCAATGTTGATGTCGACTGACATTCCGCCTTCGCGAGCAAGCCCGCTCCCACAGGTCCTGTGTTCCTACAGGTAAACAGGATTCACCTGTCAGATGCGCACATTACCCCGTGGCCCGGCGATGGCCCAGATGATCAGGCCCAGTACCGGCAGCAGCAGGATCAGCAGCACCCAGATGATTTTCATCCCGGTTTCGGCGCCACTTTTCAGCACGTTGATGATGGCCCAGATGTCCAGGGCAAGAATGATCAGGCCAACCAGACCGTTGAACGTGGAACCCATGGTGTCGCTCCCAAGATAGTGGCATGCAGTCTTAGGATAGTCGGCCCTTGCAAGGGTTCCGTTTTATTCCATTAAACGTGGATCGCCACTTTCAGGGCTTCCAGGGAAGGCGCGGCGGCGATGCCGACCTGTGCGCACAGTTCGAGCACACGCGGTACGTCGTTACCGTAGACCAGCACCACTTGCAGTTCATCGTCGAGCAACTGGCTGAAGTTCATCAGCGTGTAACCGCCGTTGTCCTTGTTCATGCTGCCCATCTGCACCTGGATGCGGTTGAGCGCGGTCAGGGCTTCGGTCTTCGCCAGTTGCTTGGGCTTGATGTTGAAGTCGACGCCCGGGCCGAACGAAGCGACGATTTGCGCGAACAGGTCCACGTAGGTGTCGGCCTGGAACAGCACGGTTTCCGGCAGGCTGCCCACCACGACCCATTCACCCAACGGCATCGGGAAGGTGTCGTCATAGTTGATGTCCGGGTTAGCTGTCAGAAAAGCTTGCGGATCGGCGTAGGCCTGGGCCGCTTCGTCAGCGATCTTCAGGATTTCGTCATCGCCCATGCACCCGGAGCTGATTTTACTGATGAGTTCAACGAGTGCGGCTTTCATGGGGATGGATCCTGTAGCGAGGGAAATTTTAGGGCGCGAAGGATACCCCCAATTACATTGTAGGAGCGAGGCTTGCCCGCGAAGAACGATAACGCGGTCATCCTGTTAAACCGAGTTATCGTTCTTCGCGGGCAAGCCTCGCTCCTACAGAGGTTACGACAGCAGTTTCTCAAGCTGCGCAGTGGTATCCACCGCGCCCATGGTCTTCGCCGCATCCAGCGCGGTCACGCCATTGGCGTCCTTGGCTTTCGGGTCGGCGCCTTTGCTGATCAGGTAGTCGACGATTTCGACGCGGTTGAACATCGCCGCCATCATCAGCGCCGTGCGGCCATCAAACGACGAACCTTCCACTTGCGCCCCGCCGTCGACCAGCGCCTTGACCACCGACAGGTCGCCCTTGAACGCGGCGCCGGCAATCGGGCTCTGGCCGTTGTCATTGCGGATTTCCGGGTCGGCCTTGTGTTCCAGCAGCACTTTCACGGTTTCCACGTGGCCGTGGTACGCGGCGAGCATCAGCAAGGTGTCGCCCTTGTGGTTGCGCAGGTTCGGCGGCAGGCCTTTGCTCAGCAGCGCAGCCATCATGGCGGCATCGCCTTCGCGCGCTTTATTGAACACCTGCTCGGCAAATTCGGCAGCTTCTTCGGGCGTCATCTGGCGGCTTTGGTCTGACATGAGGGACTCTCTATTCGGTCAATCGGAAAGCCGACAGTTTCCCGAGCGCTCCGGCGCCTGTCACTCCTTTTTTCTCATGACCCGCCATAGCCAGATTCAATAGCGGTACTTGCCTGCGTGAATATCCGCCAGCACTTGCCCGGTGACTTGCACGTAGGTCTGGGAGCCCGGCAGCCAGGCGTAGATCGGGTCATCGCCGGTCTTGCCGGGGTCGAAAGCTTCGTCCTTGAGTCGGGTCTTCTGGTATTTGAAAGTCCCGGTAGTCTCCATTTTCACCTTCACCCGCAGGAATAAAGGCACCGCGTAGGCAGGCATTTGCTGGCGGGCAAAACTCAGCAATTCGCTGAAATCCAGAGTGGCCAGGGACTCGGCAGGCGTAATCGCTGCCATCCCGGCGCGGCCATTGGTGTTGCGGATTTCTACACCGTAGGCCACCGCCTCGCAGATATTCGGGTGCTTCAACAGGATATTTTCGACCTCGGTGGTCGAGACGTTCTCGCCCTTCCAGCGGTAGGTGTCGCCCAAGCGATCTACAAACTGCGCATGACCGAAACCGATATTGCGCAGCAGGTCACCGGTATTGAAGTAGCGGTCGCCCTTGGCGAACACGTCGTGGAGCACGACTTTCTCGGTTTTCTGCGGATCGGTGTAGCCGTCCAGCGGCGCCTTGTCGTCGATTTTCGCCAGCAACAAGCCCTGTCCGCCCTTGGCGACTTTGCTCATCAAACCCTTGGCGTTGCGAATCGGCGCGCCGCTGTCGTGGTCATACGCCACCAGTTCCCAGGACATCAGGGAGAAACCGATGGTGTTGTCGAAGTTGAGGATATTGGTGAACCCGATGTTGCCGTCGCTGGCCGCGTACAGCTCGCAAATGTGGCTCACCCCGAAGCGCGTCTTGAACTCGCGCCAGGCGCCGGGACGCAAGCCGTTGCCGATCATCTTGGTCACGCCGTGTTTGTCGTCGTCGGCGCTGACCGGTTGATCGACCAGATAGCGGCACAGTTCGCCGACGTAGCCGAGGGTGGTCGCCTGGTACTTGCGCACGTCGTTCCAGAACTGACTGGCGCTGAATTTGCGGCGGATGGCGAATCCCGAGGCGCCGCTGATGGCCGAGCCCCAGCACACGCAAAGCCCGGTGGCGTGGTAGAGCGGCAAGGTGCAATAGACGACGTCTTGCGGCTGCATGTCCAGGGCGATCATGCCGAAACTGGCAGCGCTGCGCATCCAGCGCCCGTGTTTGAACACGCCGGCCTTGGGCAAACCGGTGGTGCCGGAGGTGTAGATATAGAAGCAGGTGTCGTCGAAAAACACCTGCTGGCTGCTGGCCGGGTTGTCGTCGGGGGCGTCGGCGCAGGCCATCATCAGGTTGACGAAATGATCGGGCGAAATGCCCGGATAGCTGAAGGTATCGCGATCAGCCACGAACCAGGTGTGCGTCGCCGGGATGGATACCCGCTCGCGAACCGCCGAAAACGCCGGCACCAGCTCTTCGCCGACGATAATCGCCACCGGCGCCACCAGGTTCAGGCTGTGGGCCAGGGTGTCGCGGGTTTGCGAGGTATTGAGCAAGGCGCTGATGGCACCGACCTTGGCCACCGCGAGGATCGTGACCAGCAATTCCGGGCGATTCTCTATGAACACCGCCACCACATCGCCCTTGCCGATGCCTTGGCTGATCAAATGATGGGCGATGCGATTGGCCCACTGATTGACCTGTGTATAAGTCAGCAGCACCTCATCTTGCAGCAGCGCAACGCCATCAGGATTGCGCAAAGTCGCCTGCTCGAAGCTCCAGCCGAGGCCACACGGTTGGGTCGGGTCCTTGACGTTGGCGACCTTCATGCCCTTTACCACCCGGGGAATGGCTTTGGCGATGGTCGGCAATTTGCGGAGCATCATGCCCCAGGTAATTGTGTTGCTCATGGTGGCTCCCGCTGATTTTCTTATTGTCGGGCGGCGTTGATTGAGCCCGAAAATACGTCAGCGGTTCTGGAGCTGTACACGCGGTTTTTGCAATGTTTTGTATCCGCAGTGGATACGTGTGAAAACGCGAACCCTGGCCGTGTGATTCGTTCCATCGAATTGCGCGCGACCACGCAAAATGCAGGATGCACGATGGCCATTCATGCAGTTTGCACGAAAGCAAAAAATCGACATATAAATAACTTATTGATTTATAACGACTTTTAAAAATTCAGGTGCTGGCACAATCGCTGCAACTACCTCTCCATGCTTGCTAATTAAGCGCTAACGGAGCTGATAGACATGAGCCTGATCCAAGAAAAATTTACCTCGCTGTTCTCCAACTTCGATGTGACCACCCAGGCACGACCTGACGGCGGCATCCTGCTGACACTGCGCAGCACCGAAGGCAAAGTCTTCAAGCGTTCGATTTCCTACCAGCAATTGCATGCTGGCGACCAACTGTCGTGGGTGATCAGCGCGATCCGCCGTGACCTGGCTGAACAAGCCAGTGAATTGCCACAGATCTCGATGCTGCAAAGCCAGCAACGGTTTGCACTGCCGACTTATCATTCGGCGTAAATCGTCAGACGCTGTAAACACACAGGCCGTGAGAGCTTTCGCTTCACGGCCTGAGTTGTTTCTGGACTCACACAAGTTCCTGAACTCACACAACCCCTGTAGGAGCGAAGCTTGCTCGCGAAGGCGTCGGGTCAGTCAACATTAATGTCGCCTGATACACCGCTTTCGCGAGCAAGCCCGCTCCCACAGGGTTACGTGTCGTTTAGAAGGTAGATGGATCAATCCGCGCGAAGCTGTCGACGGTCACATGCCCCGCCAACTCACCACCCTCTCGCGCCAACCCGCAAGTCGCCATACCCGCCGTGCGCGCCGCATCCAGCTCTTCGACGATGTCGGACAGGAACAGAATCTGCCCCGGCTCCAGGCCAATCGCCTGAGTAATACGAGCGTAAGACTGCGCCTCACGCTTCGGCCCCGAGGTCGTGTCGAAGTAACCGCTGAACAGCGACGACAAATCCCCCGCCTCCGAGCAGCCGAAAATCAGTTTCTGCGCCTGGATCGAGCCCGAGGAATACACGAACAGTTGATAACCGTCCTGATGCCAGCGCTTGAGCGCTTCAACGGCGTCTGGGTAAACGTGACCTTTCAACTGCCCCGCCTGATAACCCTGCTCCCAGACCATACCTTGCAACGCCTTGAGCGGCGTGGCTTTGCGGTCTTCGGCGATCCAGCCCAGCAGGATTTCGATCACCCGCTCGACGTTGGCCTCGGGTTCATTGCTGTCCCGGCGCACGGCGTCCAGTTGCTCGGCAACGTCCGCCCGTGCGGCGTGCTGGCGAACGAAGTCCGGCAGGTGTTTGGCCGCATACGGAAACAACACGTCGAACACAAAACTCACCGCGCTGGTGGTGCCTTCGATGTCGGTGAGAATCGCTTTGATCGGCATCGGCTCAGTCCTCCAGGCGCGGAAAGCGGCTGGCGATGTCTTCGCCAGTGAACTTGGCGACCCAGCCTTCCGGGTTGTTGAACAGGCGGATCGCGACGAAATGAGGATGCTCGCCCATGTCAAACCAGTGCGGCGTGCCGGCCGGGACCGAGATCAGGTCGTTTTTCTCGCAGAGCACCGCGTAGACGTAATCGTCGATGTGCAGGGTAAACAGCCCACGGCCGGCGACGAAAAATCGTACTTCGTCTTCGCCATGCCGATGTTCATCAAGGAACTTGGCGCGCAGTTCGGCTTTTTGCGGGTGATCGCTGTTCAGGCTGATGACATCGACGGTGACGTAGCCACGCTCGGTCATCAGCTTGTCGATTTGTTCCTGGTAAGCGGCAATCACTTCTTCCTGGCTGGCGCCGGGCTGGATTTTCGCGGTGGCTTGCCAGCGGTCGAAGCGCACACCCTGTTCGGCCAGGGTCGAGGCGATGTCTTCGAAATGGGTCAAGACCTTGTTCGGGATTTCCGGGCTTGAGACGTGATAAACGGACAGGCTGCTCATGGGGCAATTCCTCGGTATCGGCCGCGCCTTCCGGTTCTTTCAGACCGGTCAGGCCAGACGCTTCATCAGGCAAATGGGCTACTTCTGGTGAAGTCAGCCTTGGCGGTTCATGACGCTGCGGGTCTTCAACTCGCACTCGAACAAAAATTCAAAGGCCTCGATCTGGCGTAGCGCGTCGCTCATGCGGGCGCCCCAGGTATAGAGGCCGTGGCCGCGAATCAGGTAGCCGACGCAATCGGGATGGGCGTCCAGCCAAGGCTGCACCTTGGCGGCCAGGCGCGCAATATCCTGGTCATTGTCGAAAATCGGCACCCGCACCCGCGACTCGTGGGTGGATACGCCGCTGAAGGCTTTTTGCAATTCGTAGTCTTCGAACTCGATGAAGTCTTGCGGGGTCAGGCGCGACAGCACCGTGGCGTTCACCGAATGGGTGTGCAACACCGCACCGATTTCCGGGCGCCAGCTATACAGCTGAGTGTGCAGCAGGGTTTCGGCGGACGGCTTTTTGCCCGGCTCCAGGCTGTTGCCCGACAGGTCGGTGGCCAGCACATCGTCGAGGCCCAACTGGCCTTTGTGCTTGCCGGACACGGTCAGCAACGCTTCGGTCGGCGACAGGCGCGTCGAATAGTTGCTGCTGGTGGCCGGCGACCAGCCGCGACCATACAAAAAACGCCCGGCGTCGATGATTTCCTGGGCGAGGTGTTCTCGGGTAAGGCTCATGGCCGGTCCTCTTGCATACGTGTGGCAATGATAACGGCAGCCGCGAAGGCCGCGAGGCTGGCAATACTAAAAGTCAATGTGGCGCCGAGGGCATTCCAGCTGTAGCCGGAATACAACGCGCCGAGTGCGCCGCCGGTGCCGGCGAGTGCCGCGTACAACGCCTGGCCCTGACCTTGCTGGCGCGCACCGAAACTACGTTGCACAAACTGGATGGCAGCCGCGTGAAAGCTGCCGAAAGTGGCCGCGTGCAATACCTGCGCAAACAACAGCACCGACAAAAATTCAGCGAATGAACCTAGCAGCAACCAGCGCAGGGCCGCCAGCAGAAAACTCGCCAGCAACACCCGGCGTACCGAGAAGCGCGCAAGGATCCGGCTCATGGCCAGGAACATCAGGACTTCAGCCACCACACCCACGGCCCAGAGCACGCCGATCACGCCACGGCTGTAACCGAGACGTTCAAGGTGCAAGGTCAGGAAGGTGTAATACGGGCCGTGGCTCATCTGCATCAGCGCCACACAACCGTAAAACGCCAATACGCCAGGGCTGCGCAGTTGCTTGAGGAAGCCCTCCCCGGTCACTCGTTCGCTCTGCACCGGTTGCGCGTTCGGCACCCACAGGCTGCTGACGACAATCCCGGCCATGATTAACACCAGCGCGACGGGATAGACGTCCAGGCTCAGCCATTCGAAGACCCGCCCGAGCGCGACCACGGTAATGATGAAACCGATGGAGCCCCACAAACGAATCTGGCTGTAACGGGAGGTCTGGCCCTTCAAGTGCGCCAGGGTGATGACTTCGAACTGCGGCAGCACCGCGTGCCAGAAGAATGCATGCAGGGCCATGACCATCGCCAGCCAGGCGTAGGTTTTGCTGACGAAGATCAGCGAGAACGTCAGCAGCGTGCAGACCGCGCCAAAGCGCACGATGGCCAGGCGTCGGCCGGTGTAGTCGCCGAGCCAGCCCCAGATGTTCGGCGCCACGCAGCGCATCAGCATCGGGATCGCCACCAGTTCGCCGATGCGCGCGCTGGAAAAGCCCAGGTGATCGAAGTACAGCGCCAGGAATGGCGCTGTCGATCCGAGCAAGGCGAAATAGAACAGGTAGAAACTGGAAAGCCGCCAGTACGGGAGCGCCGCCAACGTCGTCAGACCCCGGCGGCTTGAAAGTCAGCCATTAAAGCTGACCCAACACCGGCGTGCTCACACGCACATCGGCGTTCTGCCCACGGTGACGCAGCAGGTGATCCATCAAAACGATGGCCATCATCGCCTCGGCAATCGGCGTGGCACGGATGCCGACGCACGGGTCGTGACGACCCTTGGTGATCACGTCCACCGGGTTGCCATGGATGTCGATGGAACGGCCCGGCGTGGTGATGCTCGACGTCGGCTTCAACGCCAGATGCGCGACGATCGGCTGACCCGAAGAGATCCCGCCTAGAATGCCGCCGGCATTGTTACTGAGGAAACCTTCCGGGGTCATTTCATCGCGGTGTTCGGTGCCGCGCTGGGCGACGCTGGCGAAACCGGCGCCGATTTCCACGCCTTTCACCGCGTTGATGCTCATCAGCGCGTGGGCCAGTTCGGCGTCGAGACGGTCGAAGATCGGCTCGCCGAGGCCCGGCATCACGCCTTCAGCGACCACGGTGATTTTCGCGCCGACCGAATCCTGGTCACGACGCAACTGGTCCATATAGGCTTCCAGTTCCGGCACCTTGTCCGGGTCAGGGCTGAAGAATGCGTTTTCCTCCACCGAGTCCCAGGTCTTGAACGGGATTTCAATCGGGCCGAGCTGGCTCATGTAGCCACGAATGACGATGCCCTGGCTGGCCAGGTATTTCTTCGCAATCGCCCCCGCCGCCACGCGCATCGCGGTTTCCCGCGCCGAGCTGCGACCGCCGCCACGGTAATCGCGTTCGCCGTATTTGTGGTGGTAGGTGTAGTCGGCGTGCGCCGGACGGAACAGATCCTTGATCGCCGAGTAGTCCTTGGACTTCTGGTCGGTGTTGCGGATCAACAGGCCAATGGCGCAACCGGTGGTGCGACCCTCGAACACGCCGCTGAGGATTTCGACTTCGTCGGCTTCCTGGCGCTGAGTGGTGTGGCGGCTGGTGCCGGGTTTGCGGCGGTCAAGGTCACGCTGCAGATCCTCCAGGGAAATCTCCAGACCCGGCGGGCAGCCGTCGACAATGGCGACCAACGCCGGACCATGGCTTTCGCCAGCGGTGGTGACAGTGAACAGCTTGCCGTAGGTATTGCCGGACATGCGGGACGCTCCGTGAAATCGAACCTGAATACGTAATGCGCGCCAGTATACGCAGGCTATCCAAGTAGTTCATCCTCGAACCTTATGGGTGCCCGCGAGTCCAACCGGCACCTTATTGATGATGGCGTGATGATGCTGCGAGTTCTAGCCTTGAGCCTTACCCTGTTTACCGGCTTCGTTCAGGCAACTGTCCTACAACGACCGATCAGTTTGGATACCGGCACCGGAGAACTTTTCGGCTCCTTGTTGCTGCCCAAATCCGACGCGCCAGTGCCGGTTGTCCTGATCATTTCCGGCTCCGGCCCTACGGATCGCGACGGAAACAACCCCGACGGCGGACGCAACGACAGCCTCAAGCGCCTGGCCTGGGTGTTGGCCAAACACAACATCGCCAGCGTGCGCTACGACAAACGCGGCGTGGCGGCGAGCCTGGCCGCGACCCCGGACGAGCGCAATCTGTCGGTGGAAGCCTACGTCGCCGACGCCGAAGCCTGGAGCCAGAAGCTCAAGGCCGATCCGCGTTTCGGCAAACTGATTCTGCTGGGTCACAGCGAAGGCGCGCTGATTGCCACGCTGGCGGCGCCGAGCGTCGATGCAGCGGCGGTGATTTCCATGTCCGGCAGCGCCCGGCCGGTCGATCAAGTGCTGCGCCAGCAACTGAGCAATCGCCTGCCACCGCCGTTGATGCTGCGCAGCAATGAACTGCTCGACAGCCTCAAGGCCGGCCACACCGATGACAACGTGCCGCCGCAGTTGCAGGTGATTTTCCGCCCGAGCGTGCAGCCGTACCTGATTTCGCTGTTCCGCCAGGATCCGGCGGCCGCTTTCGCCAAATTGAAGATGCCGGCGCTGATCATTCAGGGCACCAACGATATCCAGGTCGGTGTCGGCGATGCCAAGTTGCTGAAAGCTGCCAAACCGGACGCCGAACTGGCGGTGATCGAAGGCATGAACCACGTTATGCGCATCGTGCCCAACGATGTGAAGCGGCAATTGGCCTCCTACAAGGACCCGAATTTGCCGCTGGCCGCCGAACTTGGCACGCGGATCCTCGGGTTTATTGACGGACTTCGCTCCAGTTAAGCGCTGTTTAAGCGCTGTTTGCCCTCCAGTCTTGAAAAAAACGGCCGATAAGCCTTTGTCGCCAGCGCTATGACTGGCGGCAAGCAGCGCTTGGACAGGACCTCGCCGTTATGACTGATACCCCGACTTCACCCGACACCACCGCTGAAAAAGACACACCGCCAGCGGTCGAGCTGCCGTGGGCGGACGTCCACGTCGAGCACCACAAGATGCTCCGTCTGGCGCCGCTGCAGACCGACCGCAACACCGGCGGACGGCCATTGCGTTTTGTCGAGTTCGGTTACGCCGAGCGCAACGACAAGCAGCGCAGCCTGATGCGCATGACCATTTCGCTGCCCGGCCAGCGAGTGCGCAAGGAACAGAATCATCTGGACGTCTGGGTCGATCATGAAACCCGACGCGTGCATTTCGGCCCCGCCAGCGGTTTGCAGATTGAACCGATGAACCGTGGCATTGGGCGCTTCCTGGCCGCTCAAGGTATTACTTGGGCGAAAAAGCGCTGGCCCGCGTACACCGTCGACGGCAGCGACCTGAACAACAAGGATGCGCTGAACGAAGACACACGCCTGCGTCGCGATCACTTTTTGCGCATGCATGGTTTTGATGTGGTGTACGCCGACGCCCAGCATTTGAAGGGCAGCGTCAAAGAGGTTCAGGTCGGCGACCTGTTGGCGGACTGGAATCGCGAAAAGCTGCAACAGGTGGAAATTCTCGAAGCCGCGCAGATGTTGCAGCAGGCCGAGCAGAACCTGGCCGAGCAGGAAGTGAAGCTCAAGAAGCACGAAGAAAAGGTCAGCAAGTACAAGCGCGAAGACGCTGGGCTGCGCTTTACGATTACGTGCCTGGTGGCGTTTGCGGTGTTTCAGGCGGGGTTGTTGATCTGGATTGCGACGCACCGGTAACCCGCAGTGCGGCCATTCGCGGGCAAGCCTCGCTCCTACAGGGGGTCATACAGGACCTGTAGGAGCGAGGCTTGCCCGCGAAGCTTTCAGGGTCAGACGCGGGAGGCGAACAGTGCCTGATGATCGCGGCACTGCTCTGCGGTCAACATGAACACCCCATGCCCGCCGCGCTCGAAATCGAGCCAGGCGAAGTCGACTTCCGGGTACAGCGACTCAACGTGAACCTGGCTGTTGCCCACTTCGACAATCAGCAAACCCTTCTCGGTCAGGTGATTCGCCGCTTCGGCGAGCATCCGGCGCACCAGGTTCAAACCATCGTCACCGCAGGCCAGGCCCAGTTCCGGTTCGTGCTGATATTCGTCCGGCATGTCGGCGAAATCTTCCGCATCGACGTAGGGCGGGTTCGACACGATCAAGTCGAAACGTTGACCCGGCAAGCCATCAAAGCCATCGCCCTGAACCGTGTATACCCGCTCATCGACGCCGTGGCGCTCGATGTTCTGGTTGGCCACTTCCAACGCTTCGAACGACAGATCGGCCAGCACCACTTCGGCGTTCTGGAACTCATACGCACAGGCGATGCCGATGCAGCCGGAACCGGTGCACAGGTCGAGAATCCGCGCAGGATCGTTGCCCAGCCACGGCGCAAAGCGCTTTTCGATCAACTCGCCAATCGGTGAACGCGGGATCAGCACACGCTCATCGACAATGAACGACATGCCACAGAACCACGCCTCGCCCAACAGGTAAGCGGTAGGAATGCGTTCCTCGATGCGACGCTTGAGCAGGCGTTGCAGATTGACCAGCTCATCCTCTTCCAGATTGCAGTCCAGATAGCTGTCGGCAATTTCCCACGGCAGGTGCAGCGCGCCCAACACCAGTTGACGGGCTTCATCCCAGGCGTTGTCGGTCCCATGGCCGAAAAACAGATCCTCCCCATGGAAACGGCTGACGGCCCAACGGATATGGTCACGCAGGGTACGAAGGCGGGAAGTGATCACAGCGGCGACTCCAAATAAAACGACGGGCAGAAAAAAACGACTGGCAATTCTAACAGCCAAAACGCGCCACGACGACGCAGGAAAAACACCGGATCAGATGTAGGACTTATCCATTTTTCTGCCTGGCTATTGAACAGAATGGGCATCTTGACAAGGCTGCAAGCCAACAACGACGGTGCCTACGATGGTAGCGATTCACAGAACCGCTCAGCCAGAGGACAATGTCGCAAAAGCCCCACTCCAAGGAGCCCCAGAATGTCCGTTCCAAAAACGATGTTTCAACTCAGCGGTCGCGGATACGCGGCGGCCAATCTGAGCCATGCGACCGTGGTCATCATCGATGCCCAGAAAGAATACCTCAGCGGCCCGCTGGCCCTGAGCGGCATGGATGCTGCCGTCGCGAACATCAAGCAAGTGGTGGCCGCTGCCCGTGCAGCCGGTCGGCCGATTGTACATGTGCGTCACCTCGGCACCGTCGGCGGGCTGTTCGATCCACAGGGCGAGCGCGGGGAATTCATCCCGGGCCTGGAGCCACAGGGCGACGAAACCATTATCGGCAAGCTGCTGCCAAGCGCGTTCCACGGCACCACGCTATACGATCGCTTGCAGGAACTCGGCTCCCTGGACCTGATCGTCTGCGGTTTCATGAGTCACTCCAGCGTCAGCACCACCGTGCGCGCCGCGAAGAACCTGGGTTTTCGTTGCACCCTGGTGGAAGATGCCTGTGCGACCCGCGACCTGCCTTACAAGGGCGGTGTGCTCAGCGCCGAACATGTTCAGCAGACCGAAATGGCGATCATGGCGGACAACTTCGCCACCCTCGCCCTGACCCACGATCTGATCTGATCGACTTCAGATGAGCGGTTGATGCCGCCGCTCATCCGCAAAAGCCTATCATTTGCTGCAATTGCCTTAGCCTCAGGAACATCCCGGTCAACTCCCGGTCGAAGGGCCGATACCCATTGAGGAAGGTCGGAATGAAGTTATCCGATGGTTTTGATGCACGCCGCTTGCGGCCCAAAGGCCAAAGCAACTGGCGTTTTCGAATCGGCGCAGCCATTGCCGCCCTGCTGGCGATGCTCGGCGTATTGATGACGCTGGCCGGTGTCGGCAGCCTGCTCGGCCACGCGCCCGCCATGGGCGAGCTGAATACCAACAAGGTCGGTTCAGCAGTGATTCTGGTGATTGGCCTGTTCGTTCTGTACATCGGTGTGTGGCTATGGCGTCGCTGCCGTCGCCGTTCGCGCCAGTCGCAAGCGCTGAACATGGCCCCGCATTTGATGAAAAAACACGACTGAATCCAGGGCCCGGCATTTAGCCGGGCGCCAATTGTTATGGATAGCGTCGCGACTTGGGTAAACTGGCCGCCCTTCGCGGAGGCTGACATGCAAGACGACGATTTTTCCCTGTTCAAAAGTGCGATCCAAGGCGTCAAGCCGATCAAGCACGATCGCGCCGAAACCGGCAAACCCAAGGCTGACCGCGCGCAGATTGCCAAGCTGCGTCAAGCCGCCACCGTGCGCACCGATGCCACCACCGTAGACGGGTTGTCCGATCAGTTTGTGATCGATGTCGGCCCGGAAGACGAGTTGATGTGGGCCCGCGACGGCGTCCAGGAAAGCCAGATCCGCAAACTCAAGATTGGCCAGATCCCGTTCGAAGGCAGCCTCGACCTGCACGGCATGAACGTGGAAAAGGCTCGGGAAACCCTTTGGGCGTTTCTCGCTGAAGCGACCAAATTCGAAATCCGCTGCGTGCGCGTCACCCACGGCAAGGCGGTACGCCTGGACGGCAAGCGGCCGATGATCAAAAGCCACGTCAACACCTGGCTGCGCCAACATTCACAGGTACTCGGTTTTACCTCCTGCCAACCGAAACACGGCGGCGCCGGAGCCGTTTATGTGATGCTCAAACGCACCATGATGGAAGGTCGCGACGACTAAAGCTGTCGCGCCACGCTTGCAGCGCCGTGTCCGCCACCGTACCCTTGCCCTTTGCGAAAAATCCCACAGGTAGTTTCATGTCCCTGGAACAGAATTACACCGCGATTCTCGGCCAATTGGGCGAGGACGTCTCCCGCGAGGGCCTGCTCGACACGCCGAAGCGTGCCGCCAAAGCCATGCAGTACCTCTGCCGCGGTTATGAACAGACACTGGAAGAAGTCACCAACGGTGCCTTGTTCAGCTCCGACAACAGCGAAATGGTGCTGGTCAAGGACATCGAGCTCTACTCGTTGTGCGAACACCACCTGCTGCCGTTCATCGGCAAGGCCCACGTCGCCTACATCCCGAGTGGCAAGGTATTAGGGCTGTCGAAAGTCGCGCGGATCGTCGATATGTACGCCCGCCGCCTGCAGATCCAGGAAAACCTCAGCCGCCAGATCGCTGATGCGGTCCAGCAAGTCACCGGCGCCCTGGGCGTTGCGGTGGTGATCGAGGCCAAGCACATGTGCATGATGATGCGCGGTGTCGAGAAGCAGAATTCGTCGATGATCACTTCGGTGATGCTCGGTGAGTTCCGCGAAAACGCAGCGACTCGCAGCGAGTTTCTCAGCCTGATCAAGTAATTCGCGTCACGAAGAAAACCGGCATTCATCGCCGGTTTTTTTTCGCCTGTGAAAAATCAGGTAAGCTGCGCGCCTTTCACAATTCCCACCGTGAGGCTTTCAACGTGTTCGTAAAAGCGCTTCGTGTCGGCCTTGGCCAACTGATCATCTTTATCGACTTCATCACCCGTCCGGGCAAAAAACAGCGCCCGGCCGAGGCTCAGGCTCAGGTCAACTCCGCCGCCAAGGACCTGACCCTGTATCAGTTCCACGCCTGCCCGTTCTGCGTGAAAACCCGCCGTACCCTGCGCCGCTTGAACGTGCCGGTGGCGTTGCGCGATGCGAAGAACAATGAACAGGATCGCCAGACCCTGCTGGACCAGGGCGGCAAGATCAAAGTGCCGTGCCTGCGGATTGAAGAGAATGGCCAGACCACGTGGATGTATGAGTCCAAAGTGATTATTGATTATCTGGATAAGCGGTTTGCGGCGGTCTGATGGGTTTGCGGTGTGATTGAAGGCCTCTTCGCGGGCAAGCCTCGCTCCTACAAGGATTGGCGGCGTGCGCGAATAATCGTGGTCAACTCGCCCCCGTAGGAGCGAGGCTTGCCCGCGAAGGCGTCAGCTCAACCACCACAAAATCCAGACAAAAATAAACCGGCCCCTGAGCCGGTTTATTCATTTCTCCCCTCCCCTCAAGCCGCTTCCGCCACCAGCGCCTCTCTCACCACCGCCGCCAATCGCTTCAACCCTTCATCCAGCCGCGCCGGATCAATGTGACTGAAATTCAGCCGCAGGTGCCCAGGATGATTGTCCGGGTCCGGAAAGAATGGCTCCCCCGGCATAAACGCCACATCCGCCGCCAGCGCGGCCTTGAGCAAGGTCCGGGTGTCCAGCGGTTGCTTGAGTGTCAGCCAGAAAAACAGCCCGCCTTGCGGCACGTTCCAGTCCGCCAGATCGGAGAAATGCGTTTCCAGCGCTGATTGGAATGCATCCCGACGCACCCGATAGAAGTCCCGCAGTTCGCTGAGGTGCTGCTGGAATTTCTCGGTGCCGATCCATTGCAGCGCCTGCCACTGCCCCACGCGATTGGTGTGCAGATCCGCCGACTGCTTGAGTTTCAACAAGTGTGGGAACAGGTCCGGGCTGGCGATCAGGTAACCGACCCGCAGCCCCGGCAACAGGGTTTTGGACACGGTGCCGGTGTAGATCCAACTGGCCTTTTTCAAGCGACTGACAATCGGCGTGGCACTGCCACCGTCGAAGGTCAGCTCGCGGTACGGTTCGTCTTCGATCAGCGTGACACCGAATTCGTCCAGCAACGCCGCCACCGCATCGCGCTTGGCTTCGCTGTAGCGCACCGCCGACGGGTTCTGGAAGGTCGGGATCAGGTAAATGAAAGCGGGTTTGTGCTGTTCCAGGCGCGCACGCAACTGAGCCAGATTCGGGCCGTCGGCTTCCTGCGGCACGGTGATGCAGTCGGCGCCGAACAGCTGGAAAATCTGCAACGCCGCCAGATAGGTTGGCGCTTCGAGCAGGATCTCGGTGCCTTTGTCGATGTAGAGCTTGGCCGCCAGATCGAGGGTTTGCTGAGAGCCGCTGACCACCAGCACCTGACTTGCCTCGCAAGGCACACCCAACGCCCGCGCCTCTGCGGCCAGGGCTTCGCGCAACGCAGGCTCGCCTTCGCTCATGCCGTATTGGCCCATGGACAGCGGCATGTCGGCCCATTCGACTTTCGGCAGCATGGCTTCGGCCGGCAAGCCGCCGGCGAACGACATCACCTCCGGGCGCTGGGCTGCAGCGAGGATTTCACGGATCAAAGAACTTTTAAGGCGCGAGACACGTTCGGAAAAAGCCATGGGGTCACCGGTAGCGAGGCCTGAGGAAAATGAGTCAAACTGGTTGACCGAAATTACGACAGCTTGAGCGGATACGTCAATATGCTTGACCTTAAAAACCCCACGACCCAGCAACACGCCATGGAAGCGTTTTTCTTCGGCTATCAGGCGTTCACCGCCAAGGCTGACGAAATGCTTGAACGGCGTGGCTTGAGCCGGGTGCATCAACGCATCGTGTTTTTCATCGCCCGTTACCCGAACCTGAGCGTGAAGGAATTGCTCGCGCTGCTCGGCGTGACCAAGCAGGCGCTAAACATGCCGTTGCGGCAATTGGTGGAAATGCATTTGGTGGAGAGCGTGGCTTCAGAGACCGACAAGCGTAAGCGGCTGCTGGAGTTGACCGAGGATGGCGCGCGGTTCGAGCAGTCATTGCGGCGTGAGCAGGTGAAATTGTTGGAGCGGGTGTTTGCCGAGGCTGGGGAGGCGGCGGTGGATGGGTGGTTGGCGGTGAATCTGGCGTTGGGGAAAAGCCAAGTGACCGCGGACTAAGCGGACTGTCTGTTGGATTTTTATGAATTGATCTGGCGCCTTCGCGAGCAAGCCCGCTCCCGCAGGTGATCGGGTTCCTTCAGGGGAATGCGGTCGAGTGTGGGAGCGGGCTTGCTCGCGAAGGCGCCCGACCAGGCGATATATCCCTATCGCCAAACTTTTCGTCGACAAAATCAAAAACATTATTTGCTTTATTTGTATACAAAAGCATAATCCACTTCGTGCGAGTTCCTGACCAAGAGGTCAACAAATTCGCAAGTGCCTCAAAGGGCCGCTGCCACCCTCATGGGTCCGGCCCTGGAAATAAAAATAAAACTCTTGAGGAGTACTCGCTGTGGAAAGCCGCAAATCCGAAGCCCCGTCGCTGGATCTCTCGCCGCCGTTACGCAATGGCTGGCTGGAGCGCATCTTCAAACTCTCCTTGCACGGCACCACGGTGAAGACCGAGCTGATTGCCGGTCTGACAACCTTCATCACCATGGCTTACATCATCTTCGTCAACCCGAACATCATGGCCGACGCCGGCATTGATCACGGCGCCGCGTTCGTCGCCACGTGCATCGCCGCCGCGCTGGGTTGCCTGTTGATGGGCCTGTACGCCAACTGGCCGGTCGGCCTGGCGCCGGGCATGGGCCTCAACGCCTTCTTCACCTACACCGTGGTCGGCACCATGGGCTACAACTGGGAAACCGCCCTCGGCGCGGTGTTTGTCTCCGGCGTTTTGTTCATGATCCTGACCTTCTCCAAGATCCGCGAATGGCTGCTCAACAGCATTCCGGTCAGCCTGCGCTACGCCATGGGCGCGGGTGTCGGGCTGTTCCTGGGGATCATCGGCCTGAAAACCGCCGGCATCGTCGTCGACAGCCCGGCGACCCTGATCAAGCTTGGCTCCCTGCGCGAACCCGGCCCGCTGCTGGCCGCCATCTGCTTCCTGATGATTGCGGTGCTCAGCTACCACAAAGTCTTCGGCGCGATTCTCATCAGCATCATCACCGTGACCCTCGCCGGTTGGGGCCTGGGCCTGGTGCACTACGAGGGCATCATGTCCGCCCCGCCAAGCCTGGCGCCGACCTGGATGGCCATGAACGTGGCTGGCGTATTCAACGTCAGCATGATCAGCGTGGTGCTCGCGTTCCTTTTCGTGCACATGTTCGATACTGCCGGCACCTTGATGGGCGTCGCTCAGCGCGCCAATTTGGTGAACGCTGACGGCCGCATCGAAAACCTGTCCCGCGCCATGAAAGCCGACAGCGCTTCCAGCGTATTCGGGGCGGTGGTCGGTGTTCCGCCAGTAACAAGCTATGTAGAAAGTGCCGCGGGTGTAGCCGCTGGTGGTCGGACTGGTCTTACCGCAGTGACCGTAGGTGTGCTATTTATTGCCGCGATGTTCTTCGCACCGCTGGCTGGCATGATTCCCGCTTACGCAACCGCCGGTGCGCTGATTTATGTAGCGATGCTGATGATGAGCGGCATGGCGCACATCGAATGGGATGAAGCGACCGACAGCATTCCGGCGATCGTCACCGCGATCATGATGCCGTTGACCTTCTCGGTCGCCGACGGTATCGCGCTGGGCTTCATCACTTATGTGGTGTTGAAGGCCGGTACCGGTAAGTACAAGGAAATCTCCGTCAGCTTGTGGGTGCTCTGCGCGATCTTCATCGCCAAGTTCGTTTTCTTGTAAGCGGTCATAGCTTCAAACAGCCTCACCCCGTCGGGTGGGGCTTTTGCATATTTGGAGGAAAGTGATGAGTCTGGAAACCTGGCTGCTGTTCAGCGGCGCTGCGCTGGTGGTGATCCTGATCCCGGGGCCATTGTCTTTGCTGATGATCAGCAACAGTTTGAATTACGGATTGCGCCGTTCTTACCCGGCGTTTCTCGGTGGAGTGATTGCCTCGATTTGCTTGCTCAGTGCCTCGGCATTGGGTCTGGGCGCCCTGCTGCTCGCGTCGGAACAGCTGTTCAGCGCGCTGAAGATTGTCGGCGCTCTGTACCTGTTCTACCTCGCCTGGCAGAGCTGGCAGCAATCGCGTCTGCCATCAGTCGGTGCCGAAGTGCCCCAGGCTGCGCCAGTGCCGCGTTTTCGTGCGCTGTTTGGTCGCGCGTTCGTGCTGGGTGCGAGCAATCCGAAAGACATCCTGTTCTTCGCCGCTTTCCTGCCTCAATTCTTGAGCGCCGAACAACCGTTCCTGCCGCAGTTGCTGGTGATGATTACCACCTGGACCGTGCTCGATCTGCTGTGCAAGTTGGCTTATGGGCTGGGCGCGCATGGCGCGGCGCGGTATCTGCGTACGGGCAAGGGGCAGAGTTGGTTTAACCGGATCAGTGCCGGGTTGTTCAGTGGTGCGGGTGCGGCGTCGTTGTTGAGCCGTTAAGCGCAAAAGATCGCAGCCTCGTTGCACTCGACAGCTCCTACAGGGGAATGCGTTTCCATGTAGGAGCTGCCGAAGGCTGCGATCTTTTGACTTTCCCAAGGGCAAAAAAAAGCCCGCAGTGTGGGCGGGCAAAAGACCAAAGAAGCTTTATGCGCAGATTCTTGGGGGAGTCTAGCTTCCTCTGTAGGTCGAATAGCTATACGGCGAAATCAGCAACGGCACATGGTAGTGATCCTGCTCGGCAGAGATGCCGAACCGCAGCACCACCACATCCAGGAACGCCGGCTCCGGCAGCTGAACGCCACGGGCGCGGTAGTAATCGCCCGCATGAAACTGAACCTGATAGACCCCGGAACGGTAGTCATCGCCTTGCAGCAACGGAGCATCGACACGGCCATCGCTGTTGGTGATCGCACTGGCGACCAATTCCAGTTGCGAGCCTTCAACGCGGTACAACTCGACCTTGATCGAGCTGCCCGGGCAACCGTGTGCAGCGTCCAAAACGTGTGTAGTCAAACGTCCCATTGATTCTGCGCGCCTGCCTGCATACCGCAGTCAGGCCTCGCGCCTCCCGAAGTCAGTTGAAAGGAGACCGCACCGTTTCGGAGCACGAAAAGCTGCGGCGAGCGACTGATTAAGACACTTTTCAAAAAAATTGTACACAATAAAAACGACATTTTTATCCTGACCACCGCCATTTCGCGATTCACGGCGAATCTGACCACAAACCATGCCTACAGCGGACCTTCTATCCATTAGCTGACCAGTCAGGCAGGTTTCTTGCAGTAGCATCCTTTCATGACAGTCAGTGAAAAATGCAAAAATTCAGGCTTACAAAGTGGATATAAAGTTGTATACAATCAGCCCATCGCTGTGACGCCAGCCTGTCATCTGATCGCCAGGCCGCCACACAAACCTGTCAACGAATAAGAAGGAAGACTGCAGTGAGCGCTGACTACCCACGCGACCTGGTCGGTTACGGCAGTAACCCTCCGCACCCACACTGGCCGGGCAATGCCCGCATCGCCCTGTCCTTCGTGCTCAATTACGAGGAAGGTGGCGAGCGCAATATCCTGCACGGCGATAAAGAATCCGAAGCCTTCCTCTCGGAAATGGTCTCGGCGCAGCCACTGCAAGGCGCGCGCAACATGAGCATGGAATCCCTTTACGAGTATGGCAGTCGCGCCGGCGTGTGGCGGGTGCTGAAGCTGTTCAAGGAATTCGACATCCCGCTGACCATCTTCGCCGTCGCGATGGCCGCCCAGCGCCACCCGGACGTGATCCGCGCGATGGTCGAGGCCGGCCACGAGATCTGCAGCCACGGCTACCGCTGGATCGACTATCAGTACATGGACGAAGCCCAGGAACGCGAGCACATGCTCGAAGCGATCCGCATCCTCACCGAACTCACCGGCGAACGCCCATTGGGCTGGTACACCGGCCGCACCGGCCCGAACACCCGTCGGCTGGTGATGGAAGAAGGTGGCTTTCTCTACGACTGCGACACCTACGACGACGACCTGCCCTACTGGGAACCGAACAACCCGACCGGCAATCCGCACCTGGTGATCCCGTACACCCTGGACACCAACGACATGCGCTTCACCCAGGTCCAGGGTTTCAACAAGGGCGACGATTTCTTCGAATACCTGAAAGACGCGTTCGATGTGCTGTACGCCGAAGGTGCCGAGGCGCCGAAGATGTTGTCGATCGGCCTGCACTGCCGCTTGATCGGCCGTCCGGCGCGTCTGGCCTCGCTCAAGCGCTTTATCGAATACGCTAAAAGTCATGAACAGGTGTGGTTCAGCCGTCGCGTCGACATCGCTCGCCACTGGCACGAAACCCACCCGTACCAAGGGGCTGCCAAATGAGCACCTTTCAAACCCTGAAACCGTCGAGCCTGAACCGCGATGCATTCGTCGCCGCGTTCGCCGACATCTACGAACATTCGCCATGGGTGGCCGAGAAGGCCTTCGACCTGGGCCAGGACGCTTCGATCGACCAGATCGAAACCCTGCACCAGCGCATGAGCGACATCCTGTTGAGCGCTGATCACGCAAGCCAACTGGCCCTGATCAACGCTCACCCGGACCTGGCCGGCAAAGCCGCCGTCCAGGGCCAACTGACCGAAGCCAGCACCAATGAACAAGCGGGCGCCGGTATTCACCAATGCACGGCCGAAGAGTTCCAGCGCTTCACCGAGCTGAACGACGCCTACAAGGCCAAGTTCAAGTTTCCCTTCATCATGGCGGTAAAAGGCAGCAACCGGCATCAGATCCTCGCGGCGTTCGAAACGCGCATTCACAACTCGGCAGATACCGAATTCAAATGTGCGCTGGCAGAGATCAACAAGATCGCCCTGTTCCGTTTACTGACCCTATAGCGAGCCTGGCCCGAGAAACCTCATGAACGCTTGCGTTTCCCAGGGCCCTGCAAGCATCCCAAGCCAACTTATTAAAGGCAGACAAGAAGAATGAAAGCTTACGCCGTACCTTTCGAGAAGTTCGTCAACCTGGCCGACGCCCGCCTGGGCACCAAAATCATCTCGGTCACCGATGACTGGTTCGCTGATGCCAACCGCCTGTTCCAGCCAACCCCGGCTGTGTGGAAAGAAGGCGTGTTCGATGACAACGGCAAGTGGATGGACGGCTGGGAATCGCGCCGCAAGCGCTTCGAAGGCTATGACAGTGCCGTGATCCGCCTGGGTGTAGCGGGCTCGATCAAAGGCGTGGACATCGACACTTCATTCTTCACCGGCAACTACCCGCCGTCGGCCTCCCTGGAAGCCTGTTTCCTGGCTGAAGGCGAACCGACCGAAAACACCCAGTGGGTTGAAGTGCTGTCGGCCGTCGAGCTGCAAGGCAACAGCCACCACTATCACGAAATCAATAACGACCAGGCGTTCAGCCACCTGCGCTTCAACATCTACCCGGATGGTGGCGTAGCGCGTCTGCGTGTGTACGGCGTGCCGCACCGCGACTGGTCGGCTGTGGGCGACAACGAGCAGATCGACCTCGCTGCAGCCTTGAACGGTGGCCGCGCCCTCGCCTGCTCCGACGAACACTTCGGTCGCATGAGCAACATCCTCAACCCGGGCCGTGGCATCAACATGGGCGACGGCTGGGAAACTGCACGTCGTCGTACGCCGGGCAATGACTGGGTAATCGTCGCCTTGGGTCATGCCGGCGAAGTCGAGAAAGTCATCGTCGACACCCTGCACTTCAAGGGCAACTACCCGGACACGTGCTCGATCCAGGGCGCCTTCGTGAAGGGCGGCACCGACAGCCAGATCGAAACCCAATCGCTGTTCTGGCGCGAACTGCTGCCAGCGCAGAAACTGGAAATGCACGCCGAACACACCTTCGCCGAGCAGATCAAGGCCCTGGGCCCGATCACCCACATCCGCCTCAATGTGTTCCCGGATGGTGGTGTGAGTCGCTTGCGCGTATTGGGCAAGGTCGCTAAGTAAGCGGCGCGGCCATTCGCGGGCAAGCCTCGCTCCTACAGGTATCACTGACCGTAGGAGCGAGGCTTGCCCGCGAAGGCGCCAGATCAAACAACACAGAACTCAACGAAAAGAAGACCAGCATGCGCACACTGACGATTGAACCGCTGACCAAAGAAGCCTTCGCCCCTTTCGGTGACGTGATCGAAACCGACGGCAGCGATCACTTCATGATCAACAACGGTTCGACCATGCGCTTTCACAAACTGGCGACGGTGCAAACCGCCACGCCAGAGGACAACGCGATCATCAGCATCTTCCGCGCCGACGCGCAGGACATGCCGCTGACCGTCAGCATGCTGGAGCGTCACCCGCTGGGCAGCCAGGCTTTCATTCCGCTGCTCGGCAACCCCTTTCTGATCGTGGTCGCGCCACTTGGCGATGAACCTGTATCAGGCTTGGTCCGCGCCTTCGTTACCAACGGCAGGCAGGGCATTAATTACCATCGCGGCGTTTGGCACCATCCGGTGCTGACGATCGAAAAGCGGGATGACTTCCTGGTGGTTGATCGCAGTGGCACAGGCAATAACTGCGATGAGCATTTTTTCAAAGAGGATGAGCGTTTGATCCTCGCCCCCCACCAATAAGAGAAGGTCTGATCACTCGACAACAGAGTGACAGGCGAGAGGTAAAGACTGTGGAAGCACATCTGTTGGAATGGCTGAACCTGAGCGTGCGCTGGGTTCACATGATTACTGGCGTGGCCTGGATCGGTGCGTCGTTCTATTTCGTCTGGCTGGAAAACAACCTCAATCGGGTCAACCCGAAAAGTGGTCTGGCGGGCGATCTGTGGGCGATCCATGGCGGCGGTATCTATCACCTGGAAAAATACAAACTGGCTCCACCGACCATGCCGGACAACCTGCACTGGTTCAAATGGGAAGCCTACTTCACCTGGATGTCAGGGATCGCGCTGCTGTGCGTGGTGTTCTACTCCAACCCGACGTTGTACCTGCTGGCACCGGGCAGCACCCTGAGCGGTCCTGAAGGCGTGGCCATCGGTATCGGCTCGCTGTTCATCGGCTGGTTCATCTACTCCTTCCTCTGCGACTCGGCCCTGGGCAAACGCCCTGCCCTGCTGGGTTTTATCCTGTTCGTGCTGATCATTGGCGCCGCTTACGGCTTCAGCAAAGTGTTCAGCGGTCGGGGTGCGTACCTGCACGTCGGCGCGATCATCGGCACCATCATGGTCGGCAACGTGTTCCGCATCATCATGCCGGCGCAACGCGCACTGGTCGCGGCGATTGCCGAGAACCGCACACCCGATCCGGCACTGCCGGCCAAAGGTTTGCTGCGTTCGCGGCACAACAACTACTTCACCTTGCCGGTGCTGTTCATCATGATCAGCAACCACTTCCCGAGTACCTACGGCAGCCAATACAACTGGCTGATCCTGGCCGGGATCGCGGTGCTGGCGGTGTTGGTGCGTCACTACTTCAACACCCGTCACGACAGCCACAAGTTTGCCTGGACCCTGCCGGTCGCCGCTGTCGGCATGATCAGCCTGGCCTACGTGACTGGCCCGGCACAGATGCCGAGCGCACCGGAAGTGGCCAAGGCGCCTGGCACCATCGAGTACCAGCCGTTGCCGGAAACCGCCCTCGGCGGTGGCGCCAAACCTGCTGAAGCCAAGCCTGCCGCGCCTGCCGCTGCACCGGCCCAGGCTTCGAACCAAGGCCCGGCGTTCGACAAGGTGCACAGCGTGATTCAGGAACGCTGCGCCGTGTGTCACTCGGCCAAACCGACCAGCCCGCTGTTCAGTGCAGCCCCGGCCGGCGTGATGTTCGACACCCCGCAACAAATCCAGCAATTGGCCCCGCGGATCCAGGCGCAAGCCGTCGCCAGCCAGATCATGCCACTGGGCAACATCACACAGATGACCCAGCAAGAGCGTGACCTGATTGGTGCCTGGATCAACCAGGGAGCCCAGACCAATTGATTCACCGTTAAAAGCTTCGCGGGCAAGCCTCGCTCCTACAGATATGCAGTGTCCCTGTAGGAGCGAGCCTTGCCCGCGAAAGCGTCGGGCCAGTCAACAGAGATGTTGAATGTCATGGCCTCTTCGCGAGCAAGCCCGCTCCCACAGGTTTGCCTGTTGCACAAAATCACAAGAATAAAAAAGATCCGAGGTGTTGCATGTCCGAGCTATCCGAAGCGCGCATCCCCGACGCACCCGCCATTCAGCGTTTGCCCCTTTTGCAACTGATCCTGGTCGGTCTGCAACATGTTCTGCTGATGTACGGTGGCGCCATCGCGGTGCCGCTGATCATCGGACAGGCCGCTGGCCTGAATCGTGAAGAAATCGCCTTCCTGATCAACGCCGACCTGCTCGTCGCCGGTATCGCCACCATCGTGCAGTCTCTGGGCATCGGCCCGATGGGCATTCGAATGCCAGTGATGATGGGCGCGAGTTTCGCCGCGGTCGGCAGCATGGTGGCCATGGCCGGCATGCCGGGTATCGGCCTGCAAGGGATCTTCGGCGCAACCATCGCCGCCGGATTCTTCGGCATGCTGATCGCGCCGTTCATGTCCAAAGTCGTGCGCTTCTTCCCGCCGCTGGTGACCGGCACGGTCATCACCTCGATCGGTTTGTCGCTGTTCCCCGTCGCCGTGAACTGGGCCGGCGGCGGTGCTGGCGCGACGCAATTCGGTTCCCCGATCTACCTGGCCATCGCCGCGCTGGTGCTGGCCACCATTCTGTTGGTCCATCGCTTCATGCGCGGTTTCTGGGTCAACATTTCCGTGCTGATCGGCATGTGCCTGGGCTACGTCGTCTGCGGGCTGATCGGCATGGTCGACCTCAGCGGCATGGCGCAGGCGCCGTGGCTGCAGATCGTCACCCCGCTGCATTTCGGCATGCCGAAGTTTGAACTCGCGCCGATTCTTTCCATGTGCCTGGTGGTGGTGATCATCTTCGTCGAGTCCACCGGGATGTTCCTCGCCCTCGGCAAAATCACCGACCGCGAAGTCTGCCCGCGCATGCTGCGTCGTGGTCTGCTGTGTGATGCCGCCGCCTCGTTCTTCGCCGGTTTCTTCAACACCTTCACCCACTCCTCCTTCGCGCAAAACATCGGCCTGGTGCAGATGACCGGCGTGCGCTGCCGCTCAGTGACCATCGTCGCCGGTGGCTTGCTGGTGGTGCTGAGCCTGCTGCCGAAAGCCGCGTTCCTGGTGGCGTCGATTCCGCCGGCGGTACTCGGTGGTGCGGCGATTGCGATGTTCGGCATGGTCGCTGCCACCGGGATCAAGATCCTGCAAGAAGCCGACATCGGTGACCGTCGCAACCAGTTGCTGGTGGCGGTGAGCATCGGCATGGGCCTGATCCCGGTGGTGCGTCCGGAGTTCTTCGCGCACCTGCCGATGTGGATGAGCCCGATCACCCACAGCGGCATCGCCATGGCCACCTTGAGTGCGCTGGCGTTGAACCTGCTGTTCAACATTCTCGGCGGTAGAGAACGCGCAGCCATCAACGACTGCCACGCTCACCAGCATTGATCAAACCTGTGACATGGCTGCCTTGTGGCAGCCAGCAACTGCCTGCGCCTCAACAATAAAAACAAGAGGAAGCAACAGATGATTTCTACTCTCTCAAGCCTGTCGTTCAACGACGCCAGGCCCACTACCGCTAACCGTGCCCCAAACCTGTCGTCGGTGCGCTGTTGCGGGGCACTTGAGACCTGGCCAAGGAGTCAGTATTCTCCGCGACCGCCCGAATCTGGTCTAAAAAAAAGCCCGGATTTAATTCCTGACCAAAAAGCCAACTTATCCCGGCTCTGGCCAGTACCAAGGCACCCCCGAATCGCTCTCAATCGACTGTTTTCGAACAGCCGAACGGGAGTTTTTTTGCTTTTCGAAAGCCTTGGCTCAGCTCTTGCTAACAGCATCAAAGCTGACCGATTGGATGAATTTTTACAGCAGCAACAAAAGGCGCCACACCAGAGCGCCGACCTAAGAAAAAAAACGTGGAACCACCTACTTTTTGGGAGCAACCGAATGAAACGTACGTGCACCAGCCTGATGCTTGCGGGATCTTTGCTGGCCGGGGGCCAGGCAATGGCCGGCGACCTGCTGCAATGGCAGAACAACAGCCTGACCTACCTGTATGGCAAGGACTTCAAGGTCAACCCGCACATTCAGCAGACCGTCACCTTCGAGCACGCCGATGGCTGGAAGTACGGGGATAACTTCTTCTTCGTCGACAAGATCTTCTACAACGGCGACAAGGATTTCAACGTCGGCCCGAACACCTATTACGGTGAGTTCAGCCCACGTATTTCCCTCGGCAAAGTCCTCGACCAGAAGATCGAGTTCGGCCCGATCAAAGACGTCCTGCTGGCGATGACTTACGAGTTCGGTGAAGGCGATACCGAGTCCTACCTGATCGGCCCTGGCTTCGACCTGGCGATTCCTGGCTTCGACTACTTCCAGCTGAACTTCTACCAGCGTCACACCGAAGGCCCGCGTGCGGGTGACAACGTCTGGCAGATCACTCCAGTGTGGTCCTACACCATTCCGGTGGGCGACTCGAACATCCTGATCGACGGTTTCATGGACTGGGTGGTCGACAACGATTCCAACTCCCACGGCGACTACCACGCCAACCTGCACTTCAACCCACAGGTCAAATACGACTTGGGCAAGGCGCTGAATTTCGGCGAGAAGCAGTTGTACGTCGGTGTGGAATACGACTACTGGAAAGACAAGTACGGGATCGACGACACCCGTGCGTTCACCACCAATCAGAACACCACGAGCTTCCTGGTGAAGTTCCACTTCTGATGAGCTGAACCGCAGCTGCTGTCCGCCACGTGCGCATCCGGGGTGGGGAGTGGTTGTGGTCTTTTGTTTTTCAGCGGCAAGATCAAAAGATCGCAGCCTTCGGCAGCTCCTACAGGGATCGCATTCCAATGTAGGAGCTGCCGAAGGCTGCGATCTTTTGCTTTAAACCAACCCAAGAAACCGACACAACTCATCCCGCTTGGCCAACGCATCCCGTCGCCCGAGATCAATCAACTCGCTGCAATACCCCGCCTCGAACAGCAGATAACTCAGCACCCCCGCCCCACTCGTCTTGGTCGCCCCCGGTCCGCGCAGGAACAGGCGCAGCGCCGCCGGCAATTCCTGGCGATGTCGCGCGGCGATTTCGTCGATTGGCTGGCTCGGTGAAATCACCAACACCTCTACCGGCGCCACGCCCAACGCACGGGTCGGCGTACCGTCCGGCATCAGGTGGCTGAACTGGTTGAGTCGTTGCAACAACTCGATATCGCTTTCCAGGCTGTCAATGAACGTGCTGTTGAGCATGTGCCCACCGATCTGCGCCAAGGTCGGCTGCTGGCCGGTGTAGGCACGTTGCAGCGGTTGTTCCGGGTCGACCCCGCGCGGATTGCCGCTGACACCCACCACCAGCACCCTGCTCGCGCCCAAGTGCAGCGCCGGGCTGATCGGTGCCGACTGACGCACCGCACCATCGCCGAAAAACTCCTCGCCGATTTTCACCGGGGCGAACAACAGCGGAATCGCCGAACTGGCGAGCAAGTGGTCAACGGTCAATTGGGTCGGCACGCCGATCCGGCGATGGCGCAACCAGGCGTCGATGGTGCCGCCGCCCTGATAAAAAGTGACGGCCTGACCGGACTCGTAACCGAACGCAGTCACCGCAACCGCTTGCAACTGCTTTTGCGCGATGGCCTCGGCGATGCCGTGCATTTGCAGTTTGTCATTGAGCAGGTCACGCAGCGGCGAACTGTTGAGCAACGCCACCGGCACTTGCGCGCCGATGCCGAGCAAACTGTGGCTGACGAAGCGGCTGGCCTGATGGATCACCCCCGGCCAGTCGCTGCGCAGCACCAGATGACTGCGAAAACCCTGCCAGAACGCGGTCAGGCGTTCGATAGCACTGCGGAAGTCCAGCGCGCCACTCGCGAGGCTGACCGCGTTGATCGCCCCGGCCGAGGTGCCCACAATCACCGGAAACGGATTGTCCGCCCCCACCGGCAGCAATTCGGCAATCGCCGCCAGCACCCCCACCTGATACGCCGCCCGAGCCCCGCCGCCGGAAAGAATCAACCCTGTAACCGGTTCAGCTGGGCTCATCGCAACACTCCATGGTGCCTAAAGGGATCGCTGGTTCAACCGCGTTTTGCGTACAACTTGGGCTCGCCCGGCGGACGGCTCTTGAAGCGCCGATGGGCCCAGAGGTATTGCTCCGGGCATTCGCGCAAGGCGCCTTCGACCCACTGGTTGATGCGAATGCAATCCGCCTCGTCGGTCTCGCCGGGGAAGTTATCCAGTGGCGCGTGAATCACCAGCCGATAACCGCTGCCGTCCGCCAATCGTTCCTGGGTGAACGGCACCACCAGCGCCTTGCCCAAACGGGCGAATTTGCTGGTAGCGGTGACTGTCGCAGCCTGAATACCGAACAACGGCACGAAGATGCTTTGCTTGGCGCCGTAGTCCTGATCCGGTGCATACCAGATTGCCCGGCCGGCGCGCAGTAACTTGAGCATGCCGCGCACGTCGTCGCGCTCCACCGCCAACGAGTCAAGGTTGTGCCGCTCACGGCCACGTCGCTGGACAAAGTCGAACAACGGGTTTTTGTGTTCGCGGTACATGCCGTCAATCGTGTGCTGCTGCCCGAGCAGCGCCGCGCCGATTTCCAGGGTGGTGAAATGCAGGGCCATCAGAATCACGCCCTTGCCGTCGCGCTGGGCTTTTTTCAGATGCTCCAGGCCTTCGACATGCGCCAATTTGGCCAGACGCTTGCGCGACCACCACCAACTCATGGCCATTTCGAAGAAAGCGATGCCGGTGGAGGCGAAGTTTTCCTTGAGCAGACGCTTGCGCTCGGCAGCGGTTTTTTCAGGAAAACACAGTTCGAGATTGCGCTTGGCAATGCGCCGTCGGTCGCCGGCCACTCGATACATCAGCGAGCCCAGGACACGACCGATAAACAGCAATGCCGGATACGGCAACTGGACAATCAGCCACAACAGCCCCAGCCCGCACCACAGCGGCCAGAAACGCGGAGAAAGAAATGCTGTACGAAAACGCGGGCGATCCATTAAAGGTTCCGGAAAGACAATGGCCGCGCATTCTACATCGTTCGACCCGGCTTGCGGCTCGCGGGCGTTCTCGTTATAAGTCTCGGCACTTTTAGTGACAAGCCGTTGTATGCCGACCATGAGCCAAACCGAACCGCTAGACCAAGATCCCGTGTTCCAGTTGAAGGGCAGCATGCTCGCCATTACGGTGCTGGAGCTGGCCCGCAACGACCTCGAGACCCTCGATCGGCAATTGGCCGCCAAGGTCGCCCAGGCGCCGAATTTCTTCAGCAATGCGCCGCTGGTGCTGGCCCTGGACAAACTTCCGGCCAGTGAAGGCGCCGTTGATCTGCCGGGCCTGATGCGCGTTTGCCGTCAGCACGGCCTGCGCACCCTGGCGATCCGTGCCAGCCGCATCGAAGACATCGCCGCCGCCATCGCCGTCGACCTGCCGGTGCTGCCGCCGTCCGGCGCCCGTGAGCGTGCGCTGGACCCGAACGAAGGCGTGGTGGTGAAAAAACCGGAAAAACCACCGGAGCCAACCGTCAAACCGACGAAGATCATCACGTCGCCAGTACGTGGTGGCCAGCAGATCTATGCCCAGGGTGGCGATTTGGTAGTGATTTCCTCGGTCAGTCCGGGGGCGGAACTTCTCGCCGATGGGAACATCCATGTATACGGCCCGATGCGCGGTCGTGCACTGGCCGGGGTCAAAGGCGACTGGAAAGCCCGGATTTTCTGTCAGCAAATGAGCGCTGAACTGCTGTCCATCGCCGGCCATTACAAGGTTTCCGAGGACCTGCGACGCGATCCGTTGTGGGGCTCGGGCGTACAAGTCAGCCTGTCGGGCGACGTGTTGAACATCATTCGGCTTTAACGGATACTGCCGCATTTTCCAAGCATCTCTAAAACGTAGCGAAAACGGCTCAAACGAAGTAGGAAAAAGGCCGAAAGCAGTGTTTACCGAAGGTACGCGCCGCCCAGGACCGGATTCCAGCCAAGGCTGTCCGACTGCAGTAGTTTTTCAAGAGATGTTTTTCAGGGGCTAAAAGTCCTTTTTCCTTAGGGGTGAAACACCTTGGCCAAGATTCTCGTGGTTACATCCGGCAAGGGTGGTGTGGGTAAGACCACCACCAGCGCCGCTATCGGTACCGGCCTCGCACTGCGCGGTCACAAAACAGTTATCGTCGACTTCGACGTCGGTTTGCGTAACCTCGACCTGATCATGGGTTGCGAGCGCCGCGTGGTGTATGACTTCGTCAATGTGGTCAACGGCGAAGCCAACCTGCAACAAGCCCTGATCAAAGACAAGCGCCTGGAAAACCTCTACGTACTGGCCGCCAGTCAGACGCGCGATAAAGACGCGCTGACCGTCGAAGGCGTGGAAAAAGTCCTGATGGCGTTGAAAGAAGATTTCGACTTCGTGGTCTGCGACTCCCCGGCCGGCATCGAGAAAGGTGCTCACCTGGCCATGTACTTCGCTGATGAAGCGATTATCGTGACCAACCCGGAAGTGTCCTCGGTACGTGACTCGGACCGCATGCTGGGCCTGCTGGCCAGCAAGTCGCGTCGCGCCGAACGCGGTGAAGACCCGATCAAGGAACACCTGCTGTTGACCCGCTACAACCCGCAACGCGTCAGCGACGGCGAAATGCTCGGCGTTGAAGACGTGAAAGAGATTCTGGCCGTGACCCTGCTGGGCGTCATTCCGGAGTCCCAGGCGGTGCTGAAAGCCTCCAACTCGGGCGTGCCTGTAATTCTCGACGACCAGAGCGATGCCGGTCAGGCATACGGCGATGCGGTCGACCGCCTCCTTGGCAAAGAAAAGGAACATCGTTTCCTCGATGTGACGAAGAAGGGCTTCTTCGAGCGCCTGTTTGGAGGTAAATAATGAATCTTTTTGACTTCTTTCGTGCCAGTAAAAAGGTTAGTACCGCGTCGGTAGCGAAAGAGCGTCTACAGATCATCGTGGCGCATGAACGCGGCCAGCGCAGTACCCCGGACTACCTGCCAGCCTTGCAGAAGGAACTGGTGGAAGTGATCCGCAAGTACGTCAATATCGGGTCCGATGACGTGCACGTCGCCCTGGAAAACCAGGGTAGCTGCTCGATTCTGGAACTCAATATCACCCTGCCAGATCGCTAGTCGATCCAGCGGGAGCCACGGCGGCTCAGGCCTGCGCCCCGTGTAGGAGCGAAGCTTGCTCGCGAACCCAGGCAACTCGGTGTATTTGACACACCGAGTTGACGCGATTCGCGGGCAAGCCTCGCTCCTACAGGGGGCGCTGGGTTCTGAGCCGCCGTTGGCGTTTGTTACGAGGCTGTTTTAATGCCGTTGTCCAATGTCCATATCCTCCATCAAGACGACGCCGTCCTGGTGGTGAACAAACCGACCCTGTTGCTCTCCGTCCCTGGCCGGGCCGATGACAACAAGGACTGCCTGATTACCCGTCTGCAGGAAAACGGTTACCCGGAAGCGCGAATCGTCCATCGGCTGGACTGGGAAACCTCCGGCATCATCCTGTTGGCCCGTGACCCGGATACCCATCGCGAACTGTCTCGGCAATTTCACGACCGCGAAACCGAAAAGGCCTACACCGCCCTGTGCTGGGGTCAGCCGGAACTGGACAGCGGCAGTATCGACTTGCCCCTGCGCTACGATCCGCCGACCAAGCCACGCCATGTGGTGGACCACGAATTCGGCAAGAACGCCCTGACCTTCTGGCGCGTGCTGGAACGTTGCGGCGACTGGTGCCGCGTGGAACTGACGCCGATCACCGGCCGCTCCCATCAGTTACGCGTGCACATGCTGTCCATCGGTCATCCGCTGCTGGGCGACGGGCTGTACGCCCACGAACAAGCCCTGGCGGCCTGGCCACGCCTGTGCTTGCACGCCAGCATGTTAAGTTTCACCCATCCTCAAACCGGCGAACGCTTGCGCTTCGAATGTCCGGCCCCGTTTTAAGCGCTGCCTGAGCAGTTGCCCGCTTTAAAAGGATCCCCATCCGGATGAGTTTTAGCGATTTTCTTGAAACACCCGTCAAAAAAACCCGTCACCAACTGCTTTACCTGATCTACGGCGATCAGGATGTTTACCGGCGCGAAGCCAAGTTCAGCATCCTGACCGCACTGTCCCACGTGAAAAATGCGAAATTCCCACGCATCCGGATTCTTACGGATCGCCCTCAGGACTATGCCGGCTGGCCGGTAGAAACCGTGTTCCTGAGCCAGGACATCCTGACCCGCTGGCAGGGCGAAAACGGCTACCTCCATCGGCGCAAGGCCTGCGCCATTGCAGCCGGCCTGAAGCTCGCGGAAAAGACCCTGTTCGTCGATACCGACACGCTGTTCACCAGCGACCCGAACCGGGCCTTTCGCAAGATAAAGCCCGGCCAGTACCTGATGGATCGCTTCGAGTACGACTGGCAATACGTCTGCGAGCGCCCCGAATATCAGAAACTCGGTAAGTGCCTGGACGCCCACGGCGTCACCCCGGACAACGGCTTCAAGCTGTACAACAGCGGTTTGTGCGGCGTGACCCAGCGCGATGGCCCCCTCCTCGACGAATCCATCCGGTTGATCGACGAATGGACCCGGGACGGTTTCGATATCCACACCATCGAACAGATTGCGTTGTCGTTCGCCATGCACGGCAAACCCGTAGGGGAAGCGAAAAAGTACATTTATCACTACTTCGCGGAGAAGCGTTTCTTCCACGCGATGCTGGCTTATTTCTTCGATCGGCATGGCGAACAGTTCAACCTTGAGCTGATCGAGCTGTGCCGCGATGTGCCACGGATCAAACCGTTCCCATCGTCGTGGCAACGGCTGAAAATCAAATGGAAGTTGCGCAACCAGAGCGGCGCCCTGCGCAAGGTCGGGCGTGACCTGTTGTATGGCAGCGCCGCACCCGAGGGCCCGTACTATTCGGCCTGCCGTCATGAATGGTGGGAATGCGCCACACGGGAGATTCTGCGTTGGGACCAGAGCCGTCAGAAAAAGCTGCTGAGCACCCGCAGTCTCTGGCCGGAGCAACTGCCCAAACCGGAAAAACCCGAAGATGAACGGGTGATCATGCAGTACCTGAAAAAACGCGTCGCGGCCGCCGGTTGATACCGGCGGCACATGTCGTGCCCAAAGCCCCAGGCCAATACGTTAAACTGCCGCCCATTGCTGTCTGGAGTTTCTTATGCGCGAAGAGTTGAACCAAGGCCTGATCGACTTCCTCAAGGCCTCCCCTACCCCGTTTCATGCCACTGCCAGCCTTGTTCAGCGCCTGGAAGCGGCGGGTTTTTCGCGTCTCGACGAGCGCGAGCCGTGGACCATCGAAAGCAGCGGTCGTTACTACGTCACCCGTAACGACTCATCAATTGTCGCATTCAAGATGGGCCGTCATTCGCCCCTGCACGGTGGCATCCGCCTGGTCGGCGCCCACACCGACAGCCCGTGCCTGCGGGTCAAGCCGCAACCGGAACTGCAACGCCAGGGCTTCTGGCAACTGGGTGTCGAAGTCTATGGCGGTGCGTTGCTGGCGCCGTGGTTCGACCGCGACTTGTCCCTGGCCGGCCGCGTGACCTTCCGCCGCGACGGCAAGGTCGAGAGCCAGTTGATCGACTTCAAGGCGCCGATCGCCACCATTCCCAATCTGGCGATTCACCTCAACCGTGAAGCCAACATGGGCTGGGCGATCAACGCCCAGACTGAATTGCCGCCGATCCTCGCGCAATTTGCCGGTGACGAGCGCGTGGACTTCCGTGCTGTGCTCACCGACCAGCTCGCCCGCGAACACGGCCTCAACGCCGACGTGGTGCTCGACTACGAGCTGAGCTTCTACGACACCCAAAGTGCGGCGGTCATCGGCTTGCATGGCGATTTCATCGCCGGCGCGCGCCTGGACAACCTGCTGTCGTGCTACGCCGGTCTGCAAGCGTTGCTGACCACCGAAACCGACGAAACCTGCGTGTTCGTGGCCAACGACCATGAAGAAGTCGGTTCCTGCTCAGCGTGCGGTGCTGACGGCCCGATGCTTGAACAGACGTTGCGTCGCGTGCTGCCTGAAGGTGATGAATTCGTACGCACCATTCAGAAATCCCTGCTGGTCTCGGCGGACAACGCCCACGGCGTGCACCCGAACTACGCTGAAAAGCACGATGCCAACCACGGCCCGAAACTCAACGCCGGCCCGGTGATCAAGGTCAACAGCAACCAGCGCTACGCCACCAACAGCGAAACCGCCGGGTTCTTCCGTCATCTGTGCATGGCCGAAGAAGTGCCGGTGCAGAGCTTCGTGGTGCGCAGCGACATGGGCTGCGGCTCGACCATCGGCCCGATCACCGCCAGTCACCTGGGCGTGCGCACCGTGGACATCGGCCTGCCGACCTTCGCCATGCACTCGATCCGCGAACTGTGCGGCAGCCACGACCTGGCACACCTGGTCAAAGTGCTGAGCGCGTTCTACGCCTGCCGCGAGTTGCCGTAACCGCTGTAGGGGCTGATAGGACTGGTAGGAGCTGGTAGGGCTGGTAGGGCTGGTAGGAGCTGGTAGGAGCTGTCGAGTGAAACGAGGCTGCGATCTTTTGATCTTGTTTCTAAAAAAGCAAAGTCAAAAGATCGCAGCCTCGTTTCACTCGACAGCTCCTACACAGCTCCTACAAGCTCCTACAAGTTCATACCATCTCCTACAATTTGATTATCCATTCCGACAAGGCAGTCACCCATGATCTCGATGTCTTCGTTCCACGCCATGCTGATCCCCATTCTCACCGGGATGATCATGTTGGCCATCGGCTTTAACTTCCGTGACAAGAATGCCGGCGTCTTCGCCATGTGGCTCGGCATGCTGTTGATCCTTGCCACGGTTGTTTACAAGATCCTGGCCAAACTCAACGAATAAATCCGCGCGCCCGCTCGCATTGATTTTGACGGGCTCGTACACTCGGCCGATCCGCTCTTCCCGAGGTTGACCGCCTAGTGTTCGCTCGTCTTTTCGCCCTGCCGTATTTCCTCCTTGTCTGCCTCATGACGCTGCTGCCGATGGCGCCTGCCCAGGCGGTCAGTTTGCCGGGGCTGCTGAATAACTCGGCGAAAACCCAGCCCGAAGCCCAGGAACCCCTGGGGCAATCCCTCGACGAAGTCATCAAGTCCCTGGAAAACGACCAGCAGCGCACCAAGTTGCTGGCCGACCTGAAGAAACTGCGCGACGTCACCAAAAAGGCTCAACCGGCCTCCGAAGAAGGCGTACTCGGCCTGATCGGCGGCACCCTGGCCAGTTTCGAAAAGCAGTTTTCCGGGGTCGACAGCCCGATCACGCGCTGGTCCGACGAGTTCGATCTGGCCAAGGAAGAGCTGTCAGCACTGATGCTGCCGGCCAGTGAATGGCTGCCGATCATCTTTGCCTTCGCCATGATCCTGATGGTCTGGAGCCTGCTCGCCGCCGCGCTGATCTGGGTCAGCCATCGGGTGCGCATGCGCTTCGGCTTGACCGAAGAACTGCCGCAACACCCCAAGGCCCTCGACATGCTGCGTTTCGCCTTGCGCAAACTCGGGCCGTGGCTGATTGCACTGGTGATGACGGTCTACATGACCTACGCGCTGCCCTCGTCCCTGGGCAAAAGCCTGGCGATGGTGCTGGCCTATGCGCTGGTGGTCGGCACCTGCTTCTCGGCGATCTGCGTGATTGCATTCTCTGTGCTCGACGGGCCGCACCGCCATCGCGCCTTGTACATCCTGCGCCACCAGGCCTTCCGGCCGCTGTGGCTGATCGGCAGCTTCGCGGCGTTCGGTGAAGCGCTGAGCGATCCGCGCCTGGTGGCCAGCCTCGGCAGCCATCTCGCGCACACCGCCGCGACCATCGCCAATGTGCTGGCGGCGCTGTCCACCGGGTTGTTCATCCTGCGTTTCCGCCGGCCGATCGCGCATTTGATCCGCAACCAGCCCTTGTCCCGGCGCCTGACCCGCCGTGCCCTGAGCGACACCATCGATATCCTCGGTACCTTCTGGTACGTGCCGGCGCTGGTGCTGGTGTGCATTTCGCTGTTCGCCACGTTCATTTCGGCGGGCGATACCAGCACCGCGTTGCGCCAGTCGCTGATCTGCACCGTGCTGCTGGTGTTGTGCATGGTCATCAACGGATTGGTGCGCCGCCACTCGCTCAAACCGCAGCGCGGGGTGAAGCGCCACGCGCTGTATTCGGATCGCCTGAAAAGCTTCTGCTACACCCTCGCCCATCTGTTTGTGTGGCTGGTATTCATCGAACTCGGCCTGCGGGTCTGGGGCATGTCGCTGATTGCCTTCACCGAAGGCGAAGGGCATGAAGTCAGCGTCAAGTTGTTCAGCCTCGCCGGCACGCTGATTTTCGCCTGGCTGATCTGGATCCTCAGCGACACCGCCGTGCACCACGCCCTCACTCGCTCGCGCAAAGGCCTGGCGAATGCCCGGGCGCAGACGATGATGCCGCTGATCCGCAACGTGCTGTTCGTGGCGATCTTCATCATTGCGCTGATCGTCGCGCTGGCGAACATGGGTATGAACGTCACGCCACTGCTGGCGGGGGCCGGTGTGATCGGCCTGGCCATCGGTTTCGGCGCGCAGTCGCTGGTTGCCGACTTGATCACTGGCTTGTTCATCATCATCGAAGACTCCCTGGCCATCGACGACTACGTGGACGTCGGCGGCCACCTCGGCACCGTCGAAGGCCTGACCATTCGTACCGTGCGCCTGCGGGACATCGACGGCATCGTCCACACCATTCCGTTCAGCGAAATCAAAAGCATCAAGAACTACTCCCGGGAATTCGGCTACGCGATCTTTCGGGTGGCGGTGCCCTACAACATGGAAATCGACGACGCGATCAAACTGATGCGCGAAGTCGGCCAGAAGATGCGCACCGATCCGCTGCAACGGCGCAACATCTGGTCGCCGCTGGAGATTCAGGGTGTGGAGAGTTTCGAGTCTGGCAGCGCGATCCTGCGCGCCCGGTTCAAGACCGCGCCGATCAAGCAATGGGAAGTGTCGCGGGCGTTCAACTTGTCGCTGAAGCGGCATCTGGATGAGGCGGGGCTGGATCTGGCGACGCCAAGGATGAGTATTCAGGTGGTGACGGCGGGTGGCGGCCCTCAGAAAGAACAGGAGTGACTGGGCGGGCCTCTTCGCGAGCAGGCTCGCTCCCACAGGGGAATGCATTTCAAATGTGGGAGCGAGCCTGCTCGCGAAGGGGTCGACACGGTCGAGCAGATAAGCCCGGCCAGTCAAACCACATCCACCCCCACATGAATCGCATCATGCCGCCAAAACTCCAGATCACAATCGATCAGCCGCTCATGCTGATCGTAGTTAACCCGGGCAATCCGCAACCCCGGGCTCCCCACCGACACCCGTAAAGCCGCCGCCGCATCCACCGACAACGACGTCGGCACGATCTCGAAGCGCACCCGCCCGTAGTGCAAATCGTAGTGCCGCGCGTACAGCTCGGTAATCGACTGATTCAAATCAAAGTCCAGAATCCCCGGGAAAAACTGCGGATTCAGATAGTGCTCTACATACAACACCAGTCGCCCATCGATGCGCCGGGCCCGGCATATCTGGATCACGCTCGACAACGCCGGCAACTGCAACCACGCACACACCGCCGCCGACGCCGGTTGCAGGCGCGCGGAAATCACTTCCGTAGAAGGCACTCGCCCCTGGGCACTGACCATCGCGTGAAAGTGGCTGCGCTGCATCAAGTTGTAGGCCAGGCGCGGCGGCGAGACGAACCAGCCACGGCGCTCCTCGCGATAAATCTGCCCCTGTGCTTCCAACTGCAACAGCGCCTCACGCACAGTAATCCGCGTGGTACCGAACAACTCACTGAGCTTGCGCTCGGCCGGCAACTTGCTGCCCGCCGCCAACAAGCCGTGGTCGAGCTGCTCTTGCAGCACCTGGCCAATCGCTGTCACCGCTTTTGTTGCCTCGTCGCGCATCAACGTTACCTATCTGGACTAGACCAGCACTGTTTCGGGGCAGAACCGCACGGTAAAACCCGCTTATCCAACATTCTGCAAGCCTAGGCAGTGCAGATGACTGAGAGATGACAGCTGCCAAACGGTCATCCCGAATCTGCCTGCAAACCTTGCAATACATCGGCCAAGTCCCTTGCCCTGCGGGCGTTTAACCATGGTCTACGCTTACCGGGCACCCGCCAATTCCGGGCAAATAAAAGTCCTGTTCGGCGACGATCGACATGAAAGTGTCATGCAGCCCCCTTAAATTGGCTCAGGTATTGCTGACCTAGACCAACACAACCGCAATCGCAGCGTTGAAAACGCCCAAAGGAGCTTCGGATGAAACAGCTTTTCCTGGCATCACTGTTAGGCTCGACCATTGCCATGTGCACCGCCGCCATGGCTGCTGATACGGATTTGAAAACTTTGGAAGCCGCTGCGAAAGCGGAAGGCGCCGTCAACAGCGTCGGCATGCCCGATGACTGGGCCAACTGGAAAGGCACCTGGGATGACCTGGCCAAGAACTACGGCCTGAAACACATCGACACCGACATGAGCTCGGCCCAGGAAATCGCCAAGTTCGCCGCTGAAAAAGACAACGCCAGTGCCGACATCGGCGACGTCGGTGCCGCCTTCGGCCCGATCGCGGTCAAGCAAGGCGTGGTGCAACCGTACAAGCCAAGCACCTGGGCACAGGTCCCGGACTGGGCCAAGGACAAGGACGGCAACTGGGCGTTGGCCTACACCGGCACCATCGCATTTATCGTCAACAAGAAGCTGCTGCACGGTTCCGAAGCACCGACCAAATGGGCTGACCTCAAGACCGGCAAATACAAAGTCTCCATCGGTGACGTGAGCACCGCCGCCCAGGCCGCCAACGGTGTACTGGCTGCAGCGCTGGCCAACGGTGGCGACGAGAAGAACCTGCAACCTGCCCTGCTGCTGTTCGCAGACATCGCCAAGCAAGGTCGTCTGTCGATGGCCAACCCGACCATCGCCACCATGGAAAAAGGCGAGATCGAAGTCGGCGTGGTCTGGGACTTCAACGGCCTGAGCTACAAAGCCAAGATGGCCAACCCGGATGACTACATCGTGCTGATCCCGTCCGACGGCTCGGTGATTTCCGGCTACACCACCATCATCAACAAATACGCGAAGAACCCGAACGCCGCCAAGCTGACCCGCGAATACATCTTCAGCGACGCCGGCCAGATCAACCTGGCGCGCGGCAACGCCCGTCCAATCCGCGCCGAACACCTGCAACTGCCGGCCGAAGTCAAAGCCAAGCTGCTGCCGAACGAGCAGTACAAAGGCGTGACCCCGATCAAGGACGCGGATGCGTGGGAAAAAACTTCCAAAGCCCTGCCGCAGAAGTGGAACGAAGAAGTCATCGTCGAAATGAAGTGATGCGGTAGCCCTTCAATTGACGGGCTAATGGAGATCCCTGTGGGAGCGAGCCTGCTCGCGAAAGCGGACTTACATTCAACATATGTGTTGACTGGTATACCGCCTTCGCGAGCAGGCTCGCTCCCACAGTGGGCCGAGTGAATTTCGAATTACTGTTTTGCGGAGTCATCGCCCCTATGAAGCACAACGTCATCCTTGTCGTGCTCGACGGTCTCAACTACGAGGTCGCGCGCCACGCCATGGGGCACCTGCAGGCTTACGTTGGCGCAGGACGCGCGGCGCTCTACAAACTGGAATGCGAACTGCCGGCCCTGTCCCGACCGCTGTATGAATGCATCCTGACCGGTGTTGCGCCGATCGACAGTGGCATCGTCCACAACGGCGTCTCGCGCCTGTCCAACCAGCGCAGCATCTACCACTACGCCACCGACGCCGGCCTCACCACCGCCGCCGCGGCTTATCACTGGGTCAGCGAGTTGTACAACCGTTCGCCGTTCGTGGCGGCCCGGGATCGCCACACCAACGACCCGACATTGCCGATCCAGCACGGGCACTTCTACTGGAGCGATCACTACCCCGATTCGCACCTGTTCGCCGACGCGGAAAACCTGCGCCTGCGGCATGCACCAAACTTTCTGTTGATCCACCCCATGAACATCGACGACGCCGGGCACAAGCACGGCCTCGACACCCCGCAATACCGCAACAGCGCGCGCTTCGCCGACATCTACCTCGCGGATTACCTGCAAGGCTGGCTCGATGCCGGCTACCAGGTGCTGGTGACCGCCGACCACGGCATGAACAACGACCGCTCGCATAACGGCCTGCTTCCGGAAGAACGCGAAGTGCCGCTGTTCGTCCTCGGCGACGCCTTCAGCTTCAACGCCGGCGCCACGCCGAAACAGACCGAAATCTGCGGCACCGTCTGCGAACTGCTGGGTGTGGCCCACGACAAACCTGTGTGCCGGGAGCTGCTCAAGTGAATTCCATCTCTCGCGGCAAATGGCTGGCAGCCTTATGCCTGGTGCCCTTCGCACTGTTCTTTATCGTGTTCGAAATCGCCCCGCTGGTCTGGGTGATGATCAACAGCCTGCAATCCGAAGAGTTCGGTTGGGGCGTCGAAAACTTCACCAAGATCTTCAGTTCGAAGTTCTACTTGCAGGCGATCCAGTACAGCCTCGAGATCAGTTTCTGGTCCAGCGTGTTCGGGATCATCATCGCGGTGCTGGGCGCCTATTCCCTGCGCCGGGTCGACTCGAAACTGCGCAACTTCGTGAATGCGTTCGCCAACATGACCAGCAACTTTGCCGGCGTGCCGTTGGCCTTCGCCTTCATCATTCTGCTGGGCTTCAACGGCAGCTTCACGATCATGCTGAAACAGGCCGGGATTATTCAGGACTTCAACCTGTACTCGAAAACCGGGCTGATCATTCTTTACACCTACTTCCAGATTCCTTTGGGCGTGCTGCTGCTCTACCCGGCCTTCGATGCATTGCGTGAAGACTGGCGTGAGTCCGCCGAACTGCTCGGCGCCAACGGCTGGCAGTTCTGGCGCCACATCGGTTTGCCGGTGTTGACCCCGGCGCTGCTCGGCACCTTCGTGATCCTGCTGGCCAACGCCCTCGGCGCCTACGCCACGGTGTATGCCCTGACCACCGGCAACTTCAACGTGCTGCCGATCCGCATCGCGGCGATGGTCTCCGGCGATATTTCCCTCGATCCGAACCTGGCCAGTGCGCTGGCCGTGGTGCTGGTGGCGTTGATGACCTTGGTGACCATCGTGCATCAGCTGCTGTTGAAGAGGAGCTACCATGTCTCGCGCTGAATTAGGGCCTGTCGGTGTCTACCACCGGGTCGTGGTGTATTTGCTGTTCGCCATCCTGTTGCTGCCGCTGGCCGGGACGCTGATCTACTCGATCGCCAGCAGTTGGTCGGCGACGATTCTGCCCAGCGGCTTCACCTTCAAATGGTACGTGCAACTGTGGAGCGATCCGCGCTTCCTGCATGCATTCGGACAGTCGTTGCTGGTGTGTGTCGGCGCGCTGATTCTGTCGGTGGTGCTGATTCTGCCGCTGCTGTTTGTGGTGCATTACCACTTCCCGAAACTCGACGCCTTGATGAACATCCTGATCCTGCTGCCTTTCGCGGTGCCGCCGGTGGTGTCGTCGGTGGGGCTGCTGCAACTCTACGGTTCCGGGCCGTTTGCAATGGTCGGCACGCCTTGGATCCTGATCGGTTGCTACTTCACCGTGGCGCTGCCGTTCATGTACCGGGCGATCACCAACAACCTGCAAGCGATCAACCTGCGCGACCTGATGGACGCCGCCCAACTGCTCGGTGCCAGCACCTTTCAAGCGGCGTTCCTGGTGGTGCTGCCGAACTTGCGCAAAGGCTTGATGGTGGCGTTGCTGCTGTCGTTCTCGTTCCTGTTCGGCGAGTTCGTGTTCGCCAACATCCTGGTCGGCACGCGCTACGAAACCCTGCAGGTCTACCTCAACAACATGCGTAACAGCAGCGGCCATTTCACCAGTGCGCTGGTGATTTCCTACTTCTTCTTTGTGCTGGTTCTGACCTGGGCGGCCAATATCTTGAACAAGGACAAAAGCGAATGAGCTATGTCAGCGTCCAACACCTGCAAAAAAACTACGCAGGCACCACGGTGTTCAGCGACATCAACTGCGAAATCCAGAAGGGCGAATTCGTCACCCTCCTCGGCCCGTCCGGTTGCGGCAAGTCCACGCTGCTGCGCTGCATCGCCGGGCTGACTTCGGTGGATGGCGGCAAGATCCTGCTGGATGGCGTCGACATCGTGCCATTGAGCCCGCAGAAACGCGGGATCGGCATGGTGTTCCAGAGCTACGCACTGTTCCCGAACATGACCGTGGAGCAGAACGTCGCCTTCGGCTTGCGCATGCAGAAGGTCAACGCCGACGACAGCCAGAAGCGCGTCGCCGAAGTGTTGAAACTGGTGGAGCTGAACGACTTCGCCGGCCGCTATCCGCATCAAATGTCCGGCGGTCAATGCCAGCGCGTGGCCCTGGCCCGCTCGCTGGTCACCCGCCCACGCTTGTTGCTACTGGATGAACCGCTGTCGGCCCTGGACGCTCGGATTCGCAAGCACCTGCGCGAACAGATCCGTGCGATCCAGCGCGAACTCGGCCTGACCACGATCTTCGTCACACACGATCAGGAAGAAGCCCTGACCATGTCTGACCGCATTTTCCTGATGAATCAGGGAAAGATCGTACAAAGCGGCGATGCCGAAACTCTCTACACCGCGCCGGTGGATGTGTTCGCTGCCGGTTTCATCGGCAACTACAACCTGCTGGACGCCGATGCCGCCTCGAAGCTGCTGCAACGGCCGATCAACCACCGCATTGCGATTCGCCCGGAGGCCATCGAACTGAGCCTCAACGGCGAACTCGACGCGCAGATCCGCAGCCACAGCCTGTTGGGCAACGTGATTCGCTACCGGGTCGAGGCCCGTGGTGTGGAATTGGTGGTGGATGTGCTCAACCGCTCGGCGGCCGATCTGCACCCCGATGGTCAGCGCCTGGCGCTTTCCATCGATCCGACGGCCCTGTGTGAGGTAGCCTGATGCCTTTGCTGATGTTGAAGAGAGAACTGCACTGATGGCCCTGGCAATTTTTGATCTGGACGAAACCCTGATCCACGGCGACTGCGCCACCCTCTGGAGCGAACAGATGGGCCGGCTGGGCTGGGTCGATCCCGAATCGTTCATGCGGCAGAACAACGAACTGATGGACGCCTATAGCCACGGCAAACTGCGCATGGAGGACTACATGACCTTCAGCCTGGAGCCGATGATCGGGCGCACGCCGGAAGAGGTCGATCACCTGGTCGGCCCGTGGGTGGAAGATTTCATTGAGCCGATTATTTTCAGCGACGCCACCAAAACCATCGCCGCCCATCGCAAGGCTGGGGATCGAATTCTGGTGATCTCGGCGTCGGGCACGCACCTGGTGCGGCCGATTGCCGATCGCCTGGGGATCGACGAGATCCTCGGCATCGAACTGGAAGTGGCGCATGGGGTTTACAGCGGGCACACGGTCGGCACCCTGACCTACCGCGAAGGCAAAATCACCCGATTGCTGGAATGGCTGGATGCGGAAGAGGAAAACCTTGAAGGCGCGAGCTTTTATTCCGACTCACGCAACGACTTGCCGTTGTTGCTGAAAGTGGATTTCCCGCACGTGGTGAACCCGGATCCAGTGTTGCTGGAACACGCCCAGAAGGCCGGCTGGCCGATCCATCTCTGGAAGTAACACATAACCCATGTGGGAGCGGGCTTGCTCGCGAAGAGGCCGTGTCAGTCGCTATCAATGTTGACTGACACACCGCCTTCGCGAGCAAGCCCGCTCCCACAGGAATCGCGCTGAACCTGTGGGAGCGAGCTTGCTCGCGATGCGTTTAAAGCCTCAAACCAGACTTTCGTCGATCACCAACACCAACTTCCCTGCCACAGTATTGCTCGCCAACTCCGCAAACGCCGCTTCGGCATCCTTGATCTTGAACGTCTTGGCCAATTGCGGCTTCAACCGCCCTTCTGCAAACAACGGCCACACATGCTGGCTCAGATCACTGAACACATCTGCCTTGAACTGATCGTCACGGCTGCGCAACGTCGAGCCCAGCAGTTGCACACGCTTGCCCAACACCTGCGCCAGATCCAGCTTCGCCTCGCGGCCGCCCATCAGACCGATCAGCACCCAGCGACCATCCAGCGCCGTCAACTTGAGATTCAGCGCAGCGTAATTGCCGCCCACCGGATCCAGGATCACATCGAACGGCCCCAGATCGCTCAAGCTCTCCAGACCCCCGGTGCGCACCACCCCGCCCTGGGCTCCCAGAGCTTCGCAGTAGGCCAAACGCTCGGCAGACCCGACGCTCACCCAGCACGGGTTGCCGAACGCCTTGCACAACTGAATGGCGGCTGAACCGATTCCACTTGCCCCGGCGTGCAGCAGAACTTTCTCACCGGGTTTGAGGCCGGCCAGATGAAATAAATTTAACCAAACAGTCGCATACACTTCGGGCAACGCTGCCGCCTCGGCCAACGACAAACCTTCAGGCACCGGCAGCACATGCCGTCCGTCGACAACCACTTCTTCGGCCATCCCGCCCCCGGCCAGCAAGGCGCAAACCCTGTCTCCCAGCTGCCAGGACGAGCCCGCGCCGACCTCGCTGATCACCCCCGAACACTCTAGACCGAGCACCTGACTGGCTCCCGGCGGGGGCGGATAAAGGCCTGCCTTCTGTAACAAATCAGCGCGATTGAGACCCGCCGCCGCCACTCGGATGCGAACTTGTCCTACATCACAGGTTGGACTCGGCTCTTCAACCCACTCCACTTGACCGTCAACGCCTTGCAATGCTTTCACAGTGCCTCCATAGTGAGTCTGGACTGAGCCCGTAGCGGTAGCGCCGGGCTTTCTTGCATTATGTGACCGGCCCTTTGTGGAACCGGCGACTTCAAAGACGGCCTAATATGCGTGATCAATTGTCCCCGCGTCGAATCAGCATGAAGCAACTGTTTCCCAGCACCGCCCTAGCCCTATTTATTGGTATCGGCCTTTTGCCGATGTCGAGCAATTCGTTTGCAGCCAATAGCTGGGACAACCTTCAGCCTGATCGTGACGAAGTTATCGCCAGCCTGAACGTCGTCGAGCTGCTCAAGCGCCACCACTACAGCAAGCCGCCGCTCGATGATGCGCGCTCCGTGATCATCTACGACAGCTACCTCAAGCTGCTGGATCCATCGCGCAGCTACTTCATGGCCAGCGACATTGCCGAATTCGACAAGTGGAAAACCCAGTTTGACGACTTCCTCAAAAGCGGCGACCTGAACGCCGGGTTCACCATCTACAAGCGCTACCTGGACCGCGTCAAAGCGCGTCTGGACTTCGCCCTTGCAGAGCTGAACAAAGGCGTCGACAAGATCGACTTCACCGCCAAGGAAACCTTGCTGATCGATCGCAAGGATGCCCCGTGGCTCAAGTCCACCGCCGAGCTCGACGACCTGTGGCGCAAACGCGTCAAGGACGAAGTCTTGCGGATGAAGATCGCCGGCAAGGATTCCAAGCAGATCCAGGAAACCCTGACCAAGCGCTACAAGAATCAGTTGTCGCGTCTGGACCAGACCCGTCCGGAAGACATCTTCCAGGCGTACATCAACACCTTCGCCATGTCCTACGACCCGCACACCAACTATCTGTCGCCGGATAACGCGGAAAACTTCGACATCAACATGAGCCTGTCCCTCGAGGGCATCGGCGCCGTGTTGCAGAGCGATAACGACCAAGTGAAAGTCGTGCGTCTGGTGCCTGCCGGCCCGGCCGACAAGACCAAAATGGTAGCCCCGGCCGACAAGATCATCGGCGTGGCCCAGGCCAACAAAGAGATGGTCGACGTGGTCGGCTGGCGCCTGGACGAAGTGGTCAAGCTGATCCGTGGGCCGAAAGGCACCGTGGTGCGCCTGGAAGTGATTCCGGCCAGCAATGCGCCAAACGACCAGACCAGCAAAATCGTGCCGATCACCCGTGAAGCGGTGAAGCTTGAAGATCAGGCTGTGAAAAAGTCGGTCCTCAACCTGAAACAGGACGGCAAGGACTACAAGCTCGGCGTCATCGAGATCCCGGCCTTCTACCTGGACTTCAAGGCATTCCGTGCTGGCGATCCGGACTACAAGAGCACCACTCGCGACGTCAAGAAACTGCTGACCGAGTTGCAGAAAGACAAAGTTGACGGCGTAGTCATCGACTTGCGTAACAACGGCGGCGGTTCCTTGCAGGAAGCCACCGAGCTGACCAGTCTGTTCATCGACAAAGGTCCGACCGTACTCGTGCGTAACGCCGACGGCCGGGTCGATGTGCTGGAAGATGAAAACCCGGGCGCGTTCTACAAAGGCCCGATGGCGTTGCTGGTCAACCGCTTGTCCGCCTCGGCTTCGGAGATCTTCGCCGGCGCCATGCAGGACTATCACCGTGCACTGATCATCGGCGGCCAGACCTTCGGTAAAGGCACCGTGCAGACCATTCAGCCGCTGAACCATGGCGAACTGAAACTGACACTGGCCAAGTTCTACCGGGTTTCCGGCCAGAGCACCCAGCATCAGGGCGTACTGCCGGATGTGGATTTCCCGTCGATCATCGACACCAAGGAAATCGGCGAGAGCGCCCTGCCGGAAGCCATGCCGTGGGACACCATCAAGGCCTCGATCAAACCGGCGACCGACCCGTTCAAGCCGTACATCGCCGAGCTCAAATCCGAGCATGACGTACGTTCGGCCAAAGACGCGGAGTTCGTGTTCATCCGCGACAAGCTGGCTCTGGCCCAGAAGCTGATGGAAGAAAAAACCGTCAGCCTCAACGAAGCCGATCGTCGCAAGCAACATGCCGACATCGAAGCCAAGCAACTGGTCATGGAAAACATCCGTCGCAAAGCCAAGGGCGAAGAACCGCTCAAAGAGCTGAAGAAAGAAGACGAAGATGCGATCGCGGCCGAGCCGGACAAAATCAAACCGGAAGACGATGCCTACCTGAGCGAAACCGGGCGGGTGTTGCTGGATTACCTGAAACTGAGTAACCAGGTAGCCAAGCACTAAGATGATGGCAATTTAATGCTGACGCTCTCCGGAGCGTCATCAAACAGTCATCATTCTGTCGTGAAATACAGGACTGGGAGCGCCTCTTGAATCAAGAGTCCGCTCCCAGTCCTTTTTTTATCGCCAGAGAACGCCATGACCACGACCGAACAGCTGAGTGCCTTGAGTTCAATACTGGCTCAAAGCGGTTTGCACAGTCTGTTCCAGCCAATCATCTCCCTCTCTGAACGACGAATCGTCGGCTACGAAGCCCTCAGCCGTGGCCCCTCCAACAGCCCACTGCACTCCCCCATCGCCTTGTTCGCCGTGGCCCGTCAGGCCGGGCGCCTCAGTGAGCTGGAAATCGCCTGCCGCCAAAGCGCCTGCCGCCGATTTAATGAACAGCAACTGCCGGGCAAGTTGTTCCTCAACGTGTCGCCGGAATCCCTGCTCGAAACCTCGCACCAACCGGGCCGCACCCTGCAACTGCTACAGGACTTCGGCATCCCGCCAAGTCAGGTGGTGATCGAACTCACCGAACAAACCCCGACCGATGATTTCCAACTCCTGCAAAACGCCCTGCATCACTACCGGGCGATGGGGTTTTCGATTGCACTGGACGATCTCGGCGCCGGTTATTCGAGTTTGCGGCTGTGGTCCGAGCTGCGGCCGGACTACGTCAAAATTGACCGGCACTTCATCGACGGCATCCACCAGGACGCGCTCAAACGCGAATTCGTCGGCTCGATCCTGCAAATCGCCAAGGCCTCCCGCGCGCTAGTGATCGCCGAAGGCATCGAGTTGCCGGAAGAACTCGCGATACTGACGGAAATGGGCGTCGACCTGGTGCAAGGCTATCTGCTCTGCCGCCCCCAGGAACATCCGCCACGGGATGCACGGGCACTGATGCCCAAACAGGAAAGCACCGTGGTGGCGCTGAACGACGAAGGCAGCGACCTCAGCGCCCTGCTCAACGACCAACCCGCCGTCGCCCGCAACACCCCGACCGCGACCGTACTCGAAGCCTTCCGCCGCCAAGCCAACCTGAACTCACTGGCGGTGCTCGACGAACAAGGCCAGCCGTGTGGCATCGTCCACCGCCACTCGCTCTCCGACGCCCTGCTCAAGCCCTTTGCCACCGACCTCTTCGCCCGCAAACCCATCAGCCGACTGATGAACGACGACTTCCTCGCCGTCGAAATGAGCCAATCCCTGCAACAAGTCAGCCGCCTCATCACCAGCCGCGCCCGACAACGCATCGAAGAAGACTTCATCATCACCCTCAACGGCAGCTACCTCGGCCTCGGCCGCGTCATCGACGTACTCAAACTGATCACCGAACTCAAAATCCAACAAGCCCGCTACGCCAACCCGCTCACCCTGCTACCCGGCAACGTACCGATCCAACAATGCCTGACCCGCCTGCTGCAACAAGCGCGGGAATCGGTGATCTGCTACGTCGACATCGACAGCTTCAAACCCTTCAACGACATCTACGGATATGGCCGTGGGGACGAAGTCCTACTGTGTCTGGCGCAGTGTCTGAATGATCGCGTAGACCCTTCCCGCGACTTCGTCGGACATATCGGCGGGGATGACTTTTTGCTGGTGCTCGGGCCGGAGGATTGGCGCAAACGTTTGAACCAGTTGCTGGATGATTTTCATAGCCAGTGTCGTCGGTTCTATCGCGCTGAACATCTTGAGGCTGGGTGCTTCATCGCGCCGAATCGCCAGGGCGTAAGACAGGAATTCCCACTGCTTTCACTGTCCATCGGCGTGGTGCACCTCCATCCCGAAGCCTGTGGACAACTCGATGCGAGTCAATTGGCAGAGATGGCGTCACAAGCCAAACACCACGCGAAGAATGTGCCGGGGTATAGCGTGCATGTGATTGATAGCCTTGCGGTGCCTGGGCGAGAGGATGAACTGCTGATGGGACAGCGGTGATCGACCTAACGCATTCGCGGGCAAGCCTCGCTCCTACGGGGTTTAGCGTAATGCCCAATTTTTGCAACCAACACAAAACCCTGTAGGAGCGAGGCTTGCCCGCGAAGACGCCAGATCAAACACCCAAGACCTGTAAAACTATTCCGCCGAAGGCATAGCTCGCAACCGCCGCCCCAAAACACCCAACACATCACACCCATCCCGCAACGGAATGGCACACAGCAACGCAAAGTCACTGAGGATGAAGGACTCACACTCAATCGACCCACGCATGGACATGTTCTCCAGCACCTGAGTTACCGCGCGAATTCGATAGTTAGCCGTCATACAAAACATCAAGCGGCGCATGGGTATCGACGAACAAGGTAGGCATGTCGTCGCAATTGCTGGTGAGCGCCATGAAACGGCTTTTGGGGTGGGGCGTTGGTTTTTCGTAGGGTGGATCGGGATGTAGTGTTGGCATTTTTAGAACTCCAGGAAAAATAGGAGCTGCCAGATGCCTTCCTACAGGCATGGGTGGCAGCCATACGCGGGGTAGGAATATCGAGCCCCAGAGACACTCGACCACACCGAAGCGTGCCCGCGCACAGCCGCCGCGACGGATTTTACGGATGCAAGTCAGCAGCCGCAAATCAGAAGTCGACACTGATGCCGTCTTTGGGAGATTGAAGGGTTCCTACACCCTGTCACTGAACATTCAGCGACCACCAAAGCCTACCGATTGACTTCACCGCGCACCAGTTCACCAAAACCGCCGCAACTCGAAGGAAATTTCCGAAGACCTTGCCCGGAAATTTCGCTCAAGTAGAAGAGCAAACTGTGCGAGCAACTTCGCTACAGCCCTGCCCTATTTTTCCATTCGACGGGGGTGACCGTTTTCGGCCGAAAGCAGCCGTTTGCACCGCGAACGGACTAAAGGAGTATTTGTGGTATTTAAGATGGATTAATCGAGGGAGTAGTCGAAACACTCACGCGGAAACAGAACGCAGAACCAAATTCTATGGGGTCAGGGTATAGAAATTGCCGCATCTGAAATTTTGAAAACCTATCCAGAATCGTGGTCGCAGCAGTATCGCAATGACGTATAAGCTGATTGGCGAAATTATCGGCCTTGTCTGATGAGGCGTAGAGCAGCTTTACTCCGGGAGGGAGGGCGGTACCATCGAAGTACGTAGCACGACCAGCATTGATGTCAGCGTGTTTACCTAAGTCATGATCGGTGATGAGGCCGACGCGTTTATTGGCTTGACGTGCCAATACGGTATGACGACTTATCGCAAGATGCCACCCTAATAGCTCAGGGCTAATAGACGAATCCTCACTGGCGTCACAGATAAGGTATGACTCCACATGCATAGCACTGTCACTCGGGCCAAGTCGGGCAAGCTCGTTGGAAAAACAGTAAATTGAACAGACGCTTATGCGAATGCCACTCTTGCGCTCCTTGAGCGTGTTCGTGTCTACCGCCATAAGATAATCAAAGTGTTGCACCAACTCAGCCCACTGACTGGCTTCGTGCGTAAAGTCAGTCGCCGGGGCAGCATAGATCACCTTGTCTTGTTTACCTTCCCGCTCATGAGTTAGGCGTCTCTGGATGCTTGCAGGATCAATCTCGGGAATGCTAATCCGACCTTGGGCATCAATGGTGACGGTGAGCGAGGTTACGTTCTCAAGGACGCTGCCATACACCGCGTCAAGCCGTGGCATAGTCTGCTGAGCCTGCCGCTTTCGGTTTCTTTTACTTTGCTTTCCGCTCATGCCTACGCCCCTGTGATGACTGAAGCAGAATGCCATGTGCTCTGACTTCGAGACAAAGGAATTCATAGCGTCGCTGTGGGGTCGTCAGTCCCATGGCAACGGGTTGTCCGCTAGATATGTTGCCGTATTCCCTGAAACCACGCAGGGGTTACGTCTAGAGTGGCCAGCTCATCGGCGAAGATTGTGAACGCCTTCAGCACGGTAACAGGGGCTTAACTTAATCCGTATGCTACTGGCAGCTTTGGGTGGTTTTCTGCCGCTCACGACAGACTGCCTTCGTCCGAAAGCTACCTCTCATCAGGGGCCAAAACGACTAGATGCGAGTAACTGTGCGTGCCATGTCCGCAGCGTTAGAGGAAGATTCGCTTGTGCCTTTTGTCCCACATAGATAGCGTAGCGCTCTGTTATCTAATGCAGAGTTTTTGATGAAATTTCACTCCGTAGTCATTGATGCAAATTTTCTCATGCGCGACTATCCGCTACGCGGCAATGCACTGCAGAAAATGATAAAAACCAAGAGCTTCTATGCGCTGGAGATTTGCATCCCAGAAGTTGTTCGTGATGAATGCATCGGAAACTACGCTAAGGACATGGAAGTTGCTAGCAAAGAACTAATTGGACTGTCCGATAAACTTGATAGGCTAGGTTTGCAGGGGGTGTTGAGCAAAAATACTGTTGCCAAGAAGTTGGATTCATCACGTCAAAAATACACGCGCCGATTAGATGATTTTATTGCTGTTAACGGTGTGAAGTTACTTCCTTACCCTGCTGTCAGGCATAAGGATGTCGTGGAGAGAATGTATCAGCAAAAAAAGCCGTTTACGGATGTTGGGGTGCGGGAGAAAGGCTATAAGGATTTTTTGATCGTTGCATCTATTGAGGAGTACCTGAAGCGGGGCGTGCAAGATAACGTACTCCTCCTCACTGAAAATGTTGCAGATTTCGCTTGCGCTAAGGCATTGTCTAAGAAAGAGAATCCGTTGCTGCCGTTGGACGACCAGTATGGTTTGTCTAACGTATATGTGGCTCGTTCGGCGACGGTGCTGTTTAGTGCACTGAGTTCGAATATCGGGCAATCATGCAGCAGTGAAGTCATCAGCACATTCAATGAAAAATTGGTAAGAGCCGTTAGGGTGCGGCTTTCCGATGTGGACGCGGAACTATTGTTGGACATATTTGGAGCTTTTTTGGATGTGAATATCGAACAAGACACTATCCGCTGCGAAGTTATTGAAAGCCAGATCCAAATTGATGATGAGGTGGACATCATGGAGGCCAAGGGGATCATCAAGGTCTCCTTTCGGTGTACGTTCTCTGTGGATAACTTCGATGTGCAGTTTAAAATAGTGGACGATCAGTTCGTTTTTATGAAGCAGGTTAAAGATAGAGTTTTTCAAGAGCGCCTGCCTTGGCGCGGAGAGTGGTCGGAAAACTTTTCTAATGTGGAGTTCAGCAAGGAGTTCTTGTTCGAATACATTGATATTGACTATGTGGAAAATAATGAAGGTGTGACTCGGGAATTAGATATATTGTATCTTTCCGTCTCCAGATTGTAATTGCGCGGATTTGGAATCGAGTGATGTTTAAGGGTCGAGCTATATGATTTTGCATAGAACGCTCGCGTTTTTTTTGCAATAAAAATGATTCTTAAAGATAATTTCTCGGGTGCCGTTAGGGTCAAACACTCGCAATATGCGGAAAAAATTTCCTCCGCCGCTCCTTCATAACAGCGATGGTAGCTTCGGGCTTGCTTCACTTTAAAGCGAAAACGCTCGGGGCAGCTCGCTCATATCATACCCACGGGAAAGGTTTAGTCGGTAGTTGCTAGAGTCGGTTATCGGCTAGGAAGGATGCTGAATGTCCGCTTTTGGCCGATTGCTGCCTTCCGTAAATAGCGCAATCGCCCCCAAAGCGGTCATTCCCAGACAGCTTTAGTTAGCAGCTAACGCCGAAGTTACGGCAGTGACCGTGGCGACCATCGATAATCCCTGAGTGCCCGTAGGTAATAAACTCGTTATCTTTGCCCCCGAGAAGACTGCGCCAGAAACTCATCAATCAACGAAATAACCTGCCCCTGAATCACCTCCCGCGCTCTCCCACCCTCCCCATCCCCACAAATAATCCCATCCCCAGGCACATCCTCTTCAAGCATCCTCACCGCCCCAGGCTTACACACCGCCATAAAACTAAAGTGACTAGCATCACTAACCTCAACATAGCGCGTCGACGCTTGCGGCAGACGCTTAACCAAATCAGCAGACTCCAACTGCGCGGGAAGCTCTTCAGACGGCACACCCGCCGCAATCACCAACGTCGGCACCGGCAACTTCGCGAGACTTTCATCAGTCATCCCACGCGATAACCCCAAGTCCAATGAAACAACGGCAGTAACACGTTTATCTCGCAGATCAGCAGCCAACCGGGCCGTCGATGCCGGAGTGCTCGCGGGGTTCATCGCTTGGTAGGCGGTGCAACTGGCCAACTTCGAATGGTCAATGCAGTCCTTGGCAAACCGATCAGGATCAAACCGTGCCCCGGCGATTTCCATGACGGTCCACCCGCCAAGCGAATGCCCCACAGCCGCAATTCGATGCTTGGCGACCACACCAAATTTTTCCGGCTGAGCCGTGACTGCGTCGATAGCCCGACTGAGGTCGGCGGGTCGTTGCCATAGTTGTGCGGCGGCTTGGGGGTTGCGGTCTCGGCTGGTGGTGCCGGGGTGGTTGACTGCCGCGACGATGTAACCCTTGTGGGCGAGTGCGCTGGCCAGCCATGTCTGGTTGATCCAACTACCGCCGTTACCGTGGGAGATCACCACTAATGGGTGTTCGCCAGCAGTCGGTGGGGCGTTGGGCACAGCGAGGGCGCCGACGAATACGGGATTGTCGCCGAACAGTTGCGGGGTGGCGGTGCTTGCAGTGGGGTACCAGACGACCATCTCCACCGGCCGTTGGTTTTGCGGGTCTGGCAGCGTGGAGGCCTGGAAGCCGACGGAGTCAGCGAGTGCGCTGGTGGTCAGGCAAACCAATAACAGGGCGCCGATAGCTGTTTTCACTATTTTTATCTTCCTTGATTGGATTTAACTCATTAACACCTGACATCCGCTGTCAGGTGCATCAATGACTCTGTGGGTTAAATGATGCCCAACGCCTTGAGTATCACCAGCGATTTCCCGGCAAACGCTTCAGCCTGTTCGGTCAGTTCGGCAATATTTTCTTCAGCCGTGGTCAGCGCTTTACCGTCCTTGAGCAGACCTTCGCCATGTTCGTTGATGACGTTCCAGGCCAGTTGCGCCCATTCCGCAGGGTGTTTTTTGCCTTGTTTGATTGATATCAGGAACAGCTGCTGGAAGCGGCTGATCGGCACGCCGCCACCCGTTACCGGACTGGCCAGGACCTGGATTTTGTTGCTGAGCAGCGAGCGTTTGCAGAGCTGCAAGTTGAGGGTGCTGCAGCGTGCCTGTACCAGCTTCTCGGCCGCTTCGCTCTGGCACGGTGCCGCTGCGTTCATCCCTACCAGTACGGTGATGGCCTGCACCAGATCGTCGTAAGACATCGAGGGCACGGCCCCTGATAACTGGCGCAACGTTTTGGGCATATAGCCGCTGGCCGCCAGCGCTTCGAGTACGGGGCCATATACTTCTGCCTGTAGCGACGCTTCGCCTGCCGGCCCCTTGATGGTATCGGAGACACTGTCTGCCGCCTGCAGCAGGACAAAACGTGTATTGAACATGCCTTGGCGCTGTTCCGAAGCGGACAGTCGGTTGGCACCGCGCACGTACACATCTCGACGGAAATTCTGATTGACGAAGTAGTCACGCGCTTGTTCGCGCACGATCGGATGATCGATGCCCTCCAGAAAGTCCATGCCTTCTGCACTCAAGTTGAGCGGATCGACCGTATCCAGTGGCACGGCCGTCGTGGCGAAGTCGAGTTTGGCCGGCGCCAGGGCTTCGACCACGTCGGTGAAGTACATGCAGTTCCAGTCGCGGTTGAAGTATTCGTGGGCGACGTACTGCCGATCCTGGCCTTTGATGCTCTGCAACTTGGTGTTCAGGTTCGGGGCCGAGGCGGCGTAGTTAGGGTTGGCCGCCAGCAGCGCTTCGGAGAATTGCAATGCGGCGTCTATGCGCTGGTCCGGGCTTTCGGAACGGTTTGTCCCAAAGCGGTCGTGCAGGCTGAACAGATGACGCAATGGCGCCAAAGGCGACCAGCCGGGGAAGCAGTTGTAGCTGATGTACAGCAGACCACCTGGCTTGAGGTGACGACGGGCGAATTCGACGATCAATTTTTGATTGTCGCGACTGACCCACGTCCAGATGCCATGCAGGCTGATGCTGTCGAATTGCGGCAAATCATGACGGGCCAGCAGTTGCTCGAAGCTGTCGTCATACAGTTGCGCATCGCTGCCCCAGGCAGTCGCAAGCGCATTGGCATGAGCCGCCTGGCCCGGATGGAAGTCAGTGCCTACCCAGGACCCTGGATTGGCTGCGGCATGGATATTGATCGAGACGCCCTGCCCGAAGCCCAACTCGCAGTGATAGCCCTCGGTTGTCTCCAGGCTGGCAAAACCACGCAACAACAAGCAATAGCGCAGGAAGACTGGATTGATTTCACGGCTGTAGCTGTAGGTGTAGCCTTCGTCGGTGAAATACCCTTCATTCCAGGCATTGCTCATGCTCGTATCCTTTTACTTCGAGAGGGAAAGTTGCCTTTATAAGGGGTAGTCATTGCGTGCGACAAGCGTAAAGACGCGGGCGGGTATTTTTCGTGAACGATCGTAGGATTCACCCCGCCGCGTCTGCTTATTGATCAATCGGCGGATCACTGCGAATCGCTATCGCTCGGCAACCCTTTCAATTTGATCTCAGCCAACGGATGTCCAGCCTTCAGCGCAATCCGCCAGAATCGCGCCGCTTCCACCGGGTCCGGCGCTTTGCTCGGCGTGCCCGCCAAACTGATCACGCCAATCTGATACGCCGCTTTGCCATCCCCCGCCAACGCCGCCAGGCGCAGTAATCGCACGCCTTCCTCGCGAGCACCAAGGCCAACGCCGCGAAAGGTCAGGATGTGGCCGTAGAAGCTTTGCGCGCCGACGTCGCCGAGGTTGGCCATACGGGCGAATTGGCCTTCGAGCCATTTCCAGCCTCGGGGCTGTCGCACGAACCATGACCAGTGAAACAGCCTACGGGCCAGTCGGTAACCGGCCCACGCCTTGAGTCGTAAAAACACTCAAGCCTCCGCGGATTCGGGGTACTCGTATTCGAACACCCGCACCACTTCCGAGGCATGCCAAGAAGCAGCGGCGACACCGTCGGATGGGCCGGAGAAGCGCCCCAGGCGTTCGACGCATTCGAAGAAGCCGGTGCGCGGCAGGCGGCTCGCGCCCTGGCTGATCACCAGTGAGCTGCGCAGGGGCTGCTCGGCTTTAGCGTCGAGTGCGGCGAGGTGTTCAAGGGCAGCGGTGAGGGTTTGCATGGCCGGTGTGGGCAATTGCAAACGCTCGAGCAGTGCTCGGTAGGTCAGTAGATGGCGCTGGCGGCGCGCCTGGTCCAACTCGCCCAATAACCCGTCCCAATGTTGACGACTGATGCGTACGCTCACGATTCATCCCTCCACCCTGGCACCGTCAATTCCCAGGCCAGGCTGCGGCGAATCGCAGCGTCGGGTAGACGCTCGCCACTTTCGATCAAGGCCAGATAAGACGGGCTGATGCCTACCGTGCGGGCGAGCGCCTCAATGGCGATGCCCTTCCCTTCGCGCAAACTGCGGAGTTGATCCAGACCCGGAAGAATCTGGTCTGGTGTTGCCGTCGGACGCTCTGGAGCGGCCCGCGGCGGTTGTGGATCGATGCCTGCTGCTTTCAGTAGAGCCTGATACTGAGCCCATGGCAAAACCGCATATTCGGGCTCGCCTTCGCGTGTGATTATCTGAATATCCATGACTTCCCCGTAGGACAACGACACTTAGCGAGTCGGCACTTTTCCCTTGAAGTGTAATCCTAACAGCGGCCAAGGTCGCGGGGGCATCAATCTATGGACGAAACTCAATCAATCCGGTCTTTTTTTGGCGCTTGGAGCTGAAGTTGTTCCGGGGTATCGGGCAGTCGTTCGACCACCGCGAGCTTCTCCGGCAACTGCCGATTGCGCCAGGCGCGGAAGGCGTTGAGTTCGTCGTCGAGGGTTTTCATCACCCAGGCCAGCACGGCGATGTCGTCGAGCATGCCGAACACCGGGATAAAATCCGGGATGGCGTCGAGTGGACTGAGGAAGTACATCAGGCCAGCCACGACGGTCAGGATCGATTTGCGGCTGATGGCCCGATACTCGCCACGCCAGTAGGCCAGGCACAGGGCCTGCAACAGGCGCAGGTCGTCCTTGAGTTTGCCTAGGCGACCACCTTCGCTGGCGCCTTTGCTGGCCACGGCGAACAGCAGGGTCGGCAGGCGACCTCGGGCGAGAAGGCGTCCGGCCAATGGCAGGAAACGAGCGAAATTCCAGGGTGCTTTCATCTTTTCCTCCCGCTGAAATGTTATCCACACAAATTGTGGATAACCTTGTGAACAGAGCTGCATTTCACGGCTGAGAGCCCCGTTTTATAAGGGCTCAACTCAGATCGGGCGTTTTTTACTCACATAAAAAAACCCAAGATTTCATTGACTTGGCGGTCCGGTGCGGCTAGCCCAAGCGCTCACACTGGCTATGACTCCAGCCTACAGCATCCGTTCGCTTTCTTTGTGCTTTGCCAAATGCCAGATACAACAACGCCCCGCTGAATGCGAGGCGTTGTTTTTGTAGCAGACGTCGATTACTTGGCGGCGTCTTGTTTCGCTGGATCTTTGATTGCCAGCAGTTCCAGGTCGAATACCAGCACCGAGTTGGCCGGGATTGCCGGGCTTGGGCTTTGCGCGCCGTAAGCCAGGTCGCTAGGAATGAACAGCTTGTACTTCTCGCCGACGTGCATCAGTTGCAGGCCTTCGACCCAACCCGGGATCACACCGCTGACCGGCAGATCAATCGGGCTACCGCGATCAACCGAGCTGTCAAAGGTAGTGCCGTTGGTCAACTTGCCGGTGTAGTGAACAGTCACTACGTCGGTCGGCTTAGGCTGAGGGCCGTCGGCTTTTTTCACGACTTCATATTGCAGACCGGATGCAGTGGTCACTACACCGGCTTTCTTGGCGTTGTCTTCGAGGAATTTCTTGCCAGCGGCTGCCGACTCTTCGCTCATTTTCGCCATGCGTTCTTCTGCACGCTTTTGCAGTGCTGCGAAGGCCTCGACCAGTTCGTCGTCCTTCAGCTTTTGTTCTTTCTTGCCGACGGCATCTTCGATGCCTTGGGCTACGGCCTTGGAATCCAGATCATCCATGCCTTCCTGAGCCAGGCTCTTGCCCATGTTCAGGCCAATCCCGTAGGAAGCTTTTTGCGCCGGGGTTTTCAGCTCTACGCTGGTCTGCGAATCACAACCCGCAAGTACCAGGCTTACCAGGGCCACCGCCGCCGCCAACCGATGCTGTTTCATGCTATTTCCTTGTTCATGCGCCTAAAGGGCAATCGAATAAAGCCGCGAGCTTATCAGGCGGCCACGACCAATGGCTACCGGCATGAGAGCAGGATACTGCTGATAAGTTCAGGTCTTTTAAAGCATTTCGGGAATGAGCTGGATGAAGTTTCTGTCATCTTCTTCTTATAGACGTCGATGCCGGATCCCACAACATCTGGCGTAATGGCCACTTGCCGCCACCCATGGAGCTGAGGCATAAGAGAGCTAAAAATCGACAAGGATGTTTATCTTGCGCCTCTTATCCCGCTTGCTGGTTCTGACCGTTGTGCTGCTGGTGCTCGGGTTGGCCGTGGTTCTGTACTACGTGGCCAATCCGAAGCTGCCCGACTACTCCCCCGCGCAACAGGTGCATTACCTGGAGCAGTGGAGCGCGGCTGATCGTCAGACTTACTACTTCACCCCCCAGGGCACCCAGGTCAAAGGCCTGCGTTACGAATGGTTCGAGGCGTTGGAACTGCCGTTTTCGCAGCAGCGATTCGCCGCCCCTGAATACCTCGCGCGCTTCGGTTTTCTGATCGATCCCGCGCAGAAAGCCGCGCAGAACAACCCGGGCAACTTGCCCGTGGGCTTTGCCCGGCACCAGAATCCCGGCAGTCAGGAGCAATTCCTCGACATCACCTGTGCCGCTTGCCACACCGGCGAATTGCGCTTCAAAGGCCAAGCCGTACGGATCGATGGCGGCACGGCGCAGCATGTGCTGCCGTCCAGCGTGCCGACCTTGCGCGGTGGCAGTTTCGGCCAGGCATTGGTCGCCAGTCTTGTGTCGACGTATTACAACCCGTGGAAATTCGAACGTTTCGCACGCAACGTGTTGGGCGCGGACTACGACGCTGGACATAAAGCCCTACGCGAGAACTTCAAAGACTCACTCGATACCTTTGTGAAAGTCGCGTGGAACGACACGCATCGCGGACTCTATCCGACCGAAGAAGGCCCCGGCCGCGCCGATGCGTTCGGACGTATCGCCAACGCCACCTTCGGCGATGCGATTTCCCCCGCCAACTACCGCGTGGCCAATGCTCCGGTGGATTATCCACAGTTGTGGGATATCTGGACGTTCGACTGGGTGCAGTGGAACGGCTCGGCGCAGCAACCGATGGCGCGCAATATCGGCGAAGCACTGGGTGTCGGCGCGACGCTGAATTTCTTCGACGCCAACGGCCAGCCGCTGCAAGGCGATGCTCGCTACCCTTCGAGCGTGCGCGTGCGCGACCTGAACCTGATCGAAGAAACCCTGCAACGCCTCAAACCGCCAGCCTGGCCGGAGGATGTGCTGGGCAGCGTCGATAAACCCTTGGCCGCTCAAGGTCGAGCGTTGTTCGCCGAAAACTGCGCCGGTTGCCATGTGCCGCGAGTGAAGCCGGTTGACGGACGCGAGGTGCAACAACTCAAACTGATTCCGGTCGCCGCCATCGGCACCGACCCCACGGCTGCCGACAATATCGCCGACCACCGTTTCGACCTGACGTCGCTGCAATGGGACCCGGCGGAGCTTGGGCAACTGGACGTGCAATTGCATCCCAAACCCACCGAGCCGCTGGACTTGAGCAAGCTCTCAGTGGCCAAGGGGCTGGCCTACGTCACGGCGTTCGTCGAGAACCGGGCGTACCGCGAGGCCAACGTCACGCCAGCAGAGCGACCGAAACTGGATGGTTTCGGCTTGCCGATTGGTGTCCAGGAACTGCGCGCCTATAAGGCCAGGCCATTGGCCGGCGTGTGGGCCACGGCGCCGTTCCTGCACAACGGTTCGGTGCCGAGCATTTATCAGTTGCTCTCGCCCCAGGACGAGCGCGCGACCACTTTCTATAAAGGCAGCTTCGAGTACGACCCTCGGCATCTTGGTTATCGCACCGAAGCCTTTAACAACGGCTTTGTGTTCGATACGCGCATCACCGGCAATCACAACAGCGGCCACGAATTCCGCGCCGGTGAGCGTGGCAACGGCGTCATCGGCCGCTTGCTGCAACCGCAGGAACGCTGGGAGCTGCTGGAATACCTGAAAGTCCTGGGTGGTCCGCTGGAGGCGCAATTGCCATGAACCCTGTCTTCGTCAAAAGGATTTGCTCATGCTGATTACGCTTTGGCTGCGCCTCGGCGCCCTCCTCGGAAAACTTCTGATTTGGCTGCTGGGCCTGGGGCTTTTGGGTTGGGCGTTGGCCACTGCGTGGTTTGCCTGGCAGCACAGCGGCGCGGTATCCGCCGATGAGCAGATCCCGGCCGGTGAAGCGGCGATGACCCAGGACATCATCCAGACCGCCGTGCGCATCGTCGATCAACACCGTGAAAGCACCCGCTATCTGCGCGATGCCCATGCCAAGGCCCATGGCTGTGTGAAGGCTGAGGTCCAGGTGTTGCCGGATCTGGCGGCGGAACTGCGTCAAGGTGTGTTCAGTGAACCGGGTAAAACCTGGCAAGCCACCGTGCGCCTGTCGAATGGCAACGCCTATCCACAGTTCGACAGCATCCGCGATGCCCGGGGTATGGCGATCAAGTTGCTCGATGTGCCAGGCAACCCGTTGCTGCCCGATCAGGCGAATCGTCACGAGCAGGACTTCGTGATGTTCAGTCATCCGAATTTCTTTGTCAGCGATGTCGCCGAGTACCGTCAGAATGTGGCCGCACAGGCTGACGGTAAGTCAGTGATGGCGTTCTTTCCAGGTTGGGATCCGCGCACGTGGCAGGTGCGTCATTTGTTTATTGCCCTGGCGACGCTCTCCCCTGCCCCGGACAGTCCGACGCAGACTACGTACTTTTCGGTTTCGCCTTACAAGTTCGGGGAAGCCAATGCCAAATTTCGGGTGATGCCGGATCCAGGAAGCTGCCCGGTCTATAACCTGCCGAAGCAGAATCAGGACCTGCCGAACTTCCTGCGCAGTGCGCTGAATCAACAGTTATCCACAGACCGCGTGCCGGCGTGCTTCGTCCTGCAGATCCAGCGCCAGGATGCGAACAAGTACATGCCGATCGAGGACACGAGCATTGAATGGCGCGAGAGTGATGCGCCGTTCGAGACGGTCGCGAAGATCAACGTGCCGGCGCAGGATTTCGATACCCCGGCGCTGAATCTGCAATGCGATAACCAGTCGTTCAACCCGTGGTTCGGGCTGGAAGCGCATCGTCCGATTGGCGGGATTAATCGTCTGCGCAAAGCGGTATATGAAGCGGTGAGCGATTACCGCCACAGCCGCAACGCCGAGCAATAACCCACAAATACACACAACCCCTTGTGGGAGCGGGCTTGCTCGCGAAAGCGGACTGTCAGCCAACATCTTCGGCGCCTGACACACCGCTTTCGCGAGCAAGCCCGCTCCCACAGGGGAATCGCGGCAGTCAGTCAAATCCCAGACGACAAAAAGCCCGCATTAAGCGGGCTTTCTGTGTGGTGACCTGGCGTTCAGCGTTCCAGGTTACCGAATATGGCGCAGCGGACGGGACTCGAACCCGCGACCCCCGGCGTGACAGGCCGGTATTCTAACCGACTGAACTACCGCTGCGCGTAGCGTGAAAGTGGTGGGTGATGACGGGATCGAACCGCCGACATTCTGCTTGTAAGGCAGACGCTCTCCCAGCTGAGCTAATCACCCTTTACCTTCGTTGCGGGGCGCATTGTGCCACAGATTTTCATAAAGTGTTGATTTAATTGAATATTTTTTCAAATAAATCTGAAAACCGGTGAAACGACACGACCTGCGGGAACAACGTACAAACTTGAGGCAGAAAAAAACCCGCGTGAGCGGGCTTTTCCGTGGTGACCTGGCGTTCAGTATTCCAGGTTACCGAATATGGCGCAGCGGACGGGACTCGAACCCGCGACCCCCGGCGTGACAGGCCGGTATTCTAACCGACTGAACTACCGCTGCGCGTAACACTAAGAACGAATGGTGGGTGATGACGGGATCGAACCGCCGACATTCTGCTTGTAAGGCAGACGCTCTCCCAGCTGAGCTAATCACCCTTCGCTTCGGTGTGGCGCGCATTCTACGGAGCACCCCAACCTCTGGCAAGCACTTTTTTAATTAATTTTCTCAGGCCTTCCAAAGGCTTAGAGAAGGGTTGGCCTATGGCGCCGCGAAGAGAATAATGCCCCCCTTTGTATAAAGGAGAGACTCGCCCCATGTGGTTCAAAAACCTGCTTATCTATCGCCTGACCCAAGATCTGCCTTTTGATGCCGAGGCGTTGGAAACTGCACTGGCGACCAAACTGGCGCGTCCTTGTGCAAGCCAGGAGTTGACCACCTACGGTTTCGTCGCGCCATTCGGCAAGGGCGAAGATGCTCCGTTGGCCCACGTCAGCGGCGACTTCCTGCTGATCGCCGCCCGTAAAGAAGAACGCATTCTGCCGGGCAGCGTCGTGCGTGACGCGGTGAAGGAAAAGGTCGAAGAGATCGAAGCCACGCAAATGCGCAAGGTCTATAAGAAGGAGCGTGACCAGATCAAGGATGAAATCATCCTGGCTTTCCTGCCGCGCGCCTTTATCCGTCGCTCGTCGACCTTCGCCGCCATCGCGCCGAAACAAGGCCTGATCCTGGTCAACTCGGCCAGCCCGAAACGCGCCGAAGACCTGCTGTCGACCCTGCGTGAAGTAGTCGGCACGCTGCCGGTACGTCCGCTGACCGTGAAAATGGCCCCGACCGCCACCATGACCGACTGGGTCAAAACCCAGAAAGCCGCGGACGACTTCTTTGTACTGGACGAGTGCGAACTGCGCGACACCCACGAAGACGGCGGCATTGTGCGCTGCAAGCGTCAGGACCTGACCAGCGAAGAAATCCAGCTGCACCTGAGCACCGGCAAAGTGGTGACTCAGTTGTCCCTGGCCTGGCAGGACAAGTTGTCGTTCATGCTCGACGATAAAATGACCGTCAAACGCCTGAAGTTCGAAGACTTGCTGCAGGATCAGGCGGAACAGGACGGCGGCGAAGAAGCCCTCGGCCAACTCGACGCCAGCTTCACTTTGATGATGCTGACCTTCGGCGACTTCCTGCCGGCGCTGGTTGAAGCGTTGGGTGGCGAAGAGACCCCACAAGGCATCTAAAGCTTTGTGATATCCACTGTGGGAGCGAGCCTGCTCGCGAAAGCGGTCTATCACTCAACACTTATGTTGTCTGATACTCCCCCTTCGCGAGCAGGCTCGCTCCCACATTGCTATCCCACATTCGATTTGTGGTGTTACTTAATAATAAGGATCAGGCCATGCGCGCCCTCGCCGCTTTAAGCCGCTTCGTCGGCAACACCTTCGCCTACTGGGTGCTGATTTTCGCCGTCGTGGCGTTCTTGCAGCCTGCGTGGTTCATTGGCCTGAAAGGCGCCATCGTGCCGCTGCTGGGGCTGGTGATGTTCGGCATGGGCCTGACCCTCAAGCTTGAAGACTTCGCCGAAGTCGCTCGCCATCCGTGGCGCGTGGCTCTGGGCGTGGTCGCTCATTTCGTGATCATGCCGGGTATGGCGTGGTTGCTTTGCCAGGTGTTTCACCTGCCGCCGGAAATCGCGGTCGGCGTGATTCTGGTCGGTTGCTGCCCAAGCGGCACGTCGTCGAATGTGATGACCTGGCTGGCTCGCGGTGATCTGGCGCTGTCGGTGGCCATTGCCGCCGTCACCACCCTCCTCGCCCCGCTACTGACCCCGGCGCTGATCTGGCTGCTGGCTTCGGCGTGGTTGCCGGTGTCGTTCATGGAGTTGTTCTGGTCGATCCTGCAAGTGGTGCTGCTGCCGATCGTGCTCGGCGTGATTGCGCAACGGGTACTCGGCAACAAGGTGCGTCACGCGGTAGAAGTGTTGCCGCTGGTGTCGGTGGTGAGCATCGTGATCATCGTCGCGGCGGTGGTGGCGGCCAGTCAGGCGAAGATTGCCGAATCCGGCCTGCTGATCATGGCGGTGGTGATGCTGCACAACAGCTTTGGCTACTTGCTGGGTTACTTCACCGGGCGCCTGTTCAAGCTGCCGCTGGCCCAGCGCAAGTCGCTGGCACTGGAAGTCGGCATGCAGAACTCCGGTTTGGGCGCCGCGCTGGCCAGCGCGCACTTCTCGCCACTGGCGGCGGTGCCGAGCGCGTTGTTCAGTGTGTGGCACAACATTTCCGGGGCGCTGCTCTCGACTTATTTCCGCCGGATGAGCGAGAAAGAAGACCGCGAAATCGCCGCGCGGGAAGCAACGGAGTAAGCGCCAAACTTGATCCCCGGGTTAAGGATTGGCACTCTATGGCGCAACGCGAGGACGACCTCGCGGCTCGATCGAGTCATTAATCTGGGGACGACCCCGTCAATCGATGGAGGTCTTTCATGTCCTGGATCATTCTGTTTTTCGCTGGCCTGTTCGAAGTCGGCTGGGCCGTCGGCCTGAAATACACCGACGGCTTCAGCCGCCCGCTCCCCACCGCACTCACCGTCGTCGCCATGGCCATCAGCCTGGGTTTGCTCGGCCTTGCCATGAAGGAATTGCCGCTGGGCACGGCCTATGCGATCTGGACGGGCGTGGGTGCGGTGGGCACGGTGATCGCCGGGATTATTCTGTTTGGGGAATCGATGGCGCTGTTTCGGTTGGCGAGTGTGGCGTTGATTATTGCCGGTTTGATTGGGCTTAAGGTTAGCGCTTAGGCGGCTACCGCTTTCGCGAGCAGGCTCGCTCCCACAGTGGATTAATGGTGTGTCTGCTATTTGTGACACACCAAATTTCTAATCTGGGAGCGAGCCTGCTCGCGAAGAGGCCCTCAATCACACCAACTACCTAACGGCCCCACGCAACTCCCCCACCATCGCCTGCAACTTCGCCGGCTCAGCCACTTCAACCGCCACCGCCGGCCCTGCCACGATGGTCACCCGCGACCACAACCGGCGGAACAAACCCTTGCCCGGATCGCGGCTGAAGAAACTCCCCCACAACCCTTGCAACGCCAGCGGAATCACCGGCACCGGTGTCTCTTCGAGAATCCGCGTCAGCCCGCCCCGGAACTCATTGATCTCACCGTCAGCGGTCAGTTTTCCTTCAGGGAAGATGCACACCAACTCGCCGTCCTTCAGATACTGGGCAATCCGCTTGAAGGCCTTTTCGTAGATCTGGATGTCTTCCTGACGCCCCGCGATCGGAATCGTCCCCGCCGTGCGGAAGATAAAGTTCAGCACCGGCAGGTTGTAGATTTTGTAGTACATCACAAAGCGAATCGGCCTACGCACCGCGCCGCCAATCAGCAAGGCATCGACAAACGAAACGTGATTGCACACCAGCAACGCCGCGCCTTCGTCGGGAATCAGGTCGAGGTTGCGATGCTCCACGCGGTACATGGAATGGCTGAGCAGCCAGATCATGAAACGCATGCTGAACTCGGGAACGATGCTGAAGATGTAGGCGTTGACGCCGATGTTGAGCAGCGACACCACCAGGAACAATTGCGGGATCGACAGTTTCACCATGCTCAGCAGCACGATCGAGACAATCGCCGACACCACCATAAACAATGCGTTGAGAATGTTGTTGGCCGCGATCACCCGCGCCCGCTCGTTCTCGGCCGTGCGTGATTGAATCAGGGCATACAGCGGCACGATGTAGAAACCACCGAAAATCCCCAGCCCGAGGATGTCGATCAACACCAGCCAGGTATGGCCGAAACCAAGGACTTCGATCCAGCCATGGCCGGTCACGCTGTCCGGAATACCGCCGGAATGCCACCACAGCAGCAAGCCAAACACGGTCAGACCAAACGAGCCGAAAGGCACCAGACCGATCTCGACTTTGCGCCCTGAAAGCTTCTCGCAGAGCATCGAACCGAGGGCGATACCCACCGAGAACACGGTCAGGATCAACGTCACCACGGTCTCGTCGCCGTGCATCCATTCCTTGGCGTAGGCCGGGATCTGCGTCAGATAAATCGCCCCGACAAACCAGAACCACGAGTTGCCGACAATCGAACGCGACACCGCTGGCGTCTGCCCCAGGCCCAGCTTCAAGGTGGCCCAGGACTGAGTGAAAATATTCCAGTTCAGGCGCATCTCGGGGGAAGCGGCCGCCGCGCGGGGGATGCTGCGGCTGGCCAGGTAACCGAGCACCGCGACACCGACAATCGCGGTGGAGACGATGGGCGCGTAGTGCCCGGACGACATCATGATCCCCGCGCCAATGGTCCCGGCGAGGATCGCCAGGAACGTGCCCATTTCCACCAGGCCGTTGCCGCCCACCAGTTCCTCTTCACGCAAGGCTTGCGGCAGGATCGAATACTTCACCGGCCCGAACAGCGCCGAGTGAGTGCCCATGGCGAACAGCGCCACCAGCATCAGCGACAGGTGATCGAACATAAAGCCGACCGCGCCGACCGCCATGATCGCGATTTCGCCAAGCTTGATCAGACGAATCAGCGCGTCCTTGGCGAATTTTTCCCCGAACTGCCCGGCCAGCGCCGAGAACAGAAAGAACGGCAGGATGAACAACAGCGCGCACAGGTTGACCCAAATCGAGCGGTCACCGTCGATGGTCAACTTGTACAGAATGGCGAGGATCAACGACTGCTTGAAGATGTTGTCGTTGAAGGCCCCGAGGGACTGTGTCACGAAAAACGGCAGGAAACGCCGGGTGCGGAGCAAGGTGAACTGTGAGGGGTGACTCATCTTCCGTGTTTCCCTGATGTTGGGTAGCTGATGTTAGGTAGAGAGCGGCGTGGATGTTGTTATTCGAATATCGAACGCCGATCCAGGCCACACATTACCTAAACTTTGCAGGTTATTTCTTTAATCCTGCAATGCACGGCGATACAAACAGCTCGCCACGCCACGCGCCCTGCACGGTGCGCTTGCCGACAATCAGCCACATCACCGCCAGCAACGCCACCAGCACACAGCCGAAGACACTGAAAAAGGTGAGGTTCAAGGTGCTGGCCAGTTTCAACGTTGCCAGAGAATAGACGCCCAGCGGGAAAGTGAAACCCCACCAGCCAAGGTTAAACGGGATGCCGGCGCGCATATAACGCACGGTGATCAGCACCGCGATCAACATCCACCACAGCCCGAAGCCCCACAGCGTGATCCCGGCCACCAACCCCAGCCCCTCGGCGATTTCGCCAATGCCTGGCAAGCCATTGGCGGCGAAGATTGCCGGGGCATCGGCGCCCAGCAGCAACATGCCCAGCGCGCCAGTGCCGATTGGGCCGAGCGCCAGCCAGCTCGAGGCGGCCATGTTTTCGTGGGGCAGTTTATGCAGCGCCATGCGCAACAACAGAATTGTCAGAATGCTGAACGCCACCGGTAGGGAAAATGCCCACAGCACGTAGCTGGTCACCAGCACCACCAGTTGCGCATGGGCCTCGGCCAGGTGCGGCGCCAACAGTCCACCGCTGGCGGCCGCCACTTCTGCCGCGACCACGGGCAATAGCCAGACAGCGGTCATTTGGTCGATGCTGTGTTCCTGACGGGTGAACATCATGTACGGAATCAACACCCCGCACGCCAGGGACATCGCCACATCCAGCCACCACAACACTTCAGCCACATGAATCACCCCGTCGCCCCAACGTGGCAAACCGAACACCAGGAAGCCGTTGATGATGGTCGCCAGGCCCATGGGAATCGTGCCGAAAAACATCGAAACGGTGGAGTGACCGAAAATCCGTCGCGCCTCATCGAAGAACAATACCCAGCGCGCGGCGTACAACCCGGTAAACAACACAAACAGAAAGATATTGAACAGCCACAAGCCCTCGGCCATCGCGTGCAAACCGGGGATCGCGACGGGCACTTGCGCGAGCGCCAACGCGAGCACGCCCGTGCCCATGGTCGCGGCGAACCAGTTCGGGGTGAACTGGCGAATCGCTTCCAGCGGACGCGGAAGAAGACTTAAAGGTTTGTAACCGGGCTTGGCAGCATTGGGGCAGATCATGGCGAACTCCTGTCCTCTGATGAGGTAGAGCCCATGGTAGATCCGGATCGAATATCTATATAAAGGGTAATATCTCTAACTGTTATCTGTTTTACAGATATACGGTCAGACGCTGCCCTCTGATTCGATCACCAAAATCCGCGCCACGCCGACGGGATGCGCCACATGCGCAGTGCCCACCGATGCATAAAAAATATCGCCGACTTCGAGCAAGGTTTGCTGCTCGACGCCCTCTTCGCGGTAATGCATTTGCACTTGCCCATCGAGCACCACAAACACTTCCTGACCATCATTGACGTGCCATTTATACGGCTGGTCGGTCCAGTGCAAACGCGTGGTGATGCCGTTCATGTTGGCGATGTCCAGCGCGCCCCAGGCACGCTCGGCAGTGAAGGATTTGCTGCGGATGATCTTCATGGGGCGGTCCGTCGAATGGGTGGCGAGGCCAAGGCTAACTCAAACCGGCGAACAACTGCGCCAGCCAATCAATAAACACCCGCACCCGGTTGCTCAGGTGGCGGTTCGGCGGGTACAGCACATGAAACGGATAGCGCGGCGGGCGCCAGTCTTCAAGGATCGGCACCAGCTCGCCGCGCTCGATGTGCGCCTGCACGCTGTAGGTGAAGGTGTGAATGACCCCGAGTCCGGCGAGCCCTGCAGCCAGGTGCGCATTACTTTCGTTGACACTGAATCGCCTCTGGCCGCGGATCTCCAGTTTTTCGCCATGGCGTTCGAACCGCGCCGGCATCACGCGCCCGGTGCGGGCCGAGTGGTAGGTGATTATGTGATGGTTTTTTTCCAGGTCGCGCGGGTCGGACGGCGTACCGAAACGTTCGAGATAGCCCGGCGTCGCACAGGTGACCCATGACGACGTCCCCAACGGACGCGCTGCCATGGAAAGCTCATCCAGCGGCCCACCGCGAATCACGCAATCGACGTTTTCACTGATCAAGTCGACCTGCCGATCACTGACGCCCATTTCAATCTGGATATTCGGATAACGCGCATAGAAATCCGGCAGCGCGGGAATGATCAGGAGCGTCGCCACTGAACCACCGACGTCCACGCGAACCTTGCCCCGGGATTGGCCCTGGGCGCAGGCGAAGCTGTTGTCCAGATCATCCAGCTCCACCATCAACTGCATGGCGCGCTCGTAATAAGCCATGCCATCGGCCGTGACGGTGAGCCGGCGCGTGGTGCGCTGCAGCAGCCGTACGCCGAGGTGCTCCTCCAACTCGGCGACCAATTTGCTGACGGAGGTTTTCGGCAAACTCAAGGAGTCAGCGGCTTTGGTAAACGACCCCGCCTGCACGACGCGGGCAAACACGCGCATGGCCAACAATTGATTCATGACGAACACCTCAGGCAACAGGCCCTGAGTATTGTCCACAACCATGTACAAACAAACCCGATTCTGGTGATTTTTCTGCTGAATCTTGAGGCATAGAGTGGGTTCAACGGCGCACAACCTGGCCGACCAATTCCTACATGACTCAGCGGAGATTCACACAATGAGCAGCACCCTCAAAGGCAAAATCGCATTGATCACTGGCGGCACCACCGGCATCGGCCTGGCCTCGGCTCAAGCCTTCGTCGACCAGGGCGCGACGGTCTTCATCACCGGTCGCCGTCAGGCGGAACTGGATGCGGCGGTGGCCTCCATCGGCCACAACATCACCGGGATTCAGGGCGACGTGTCGAACCTGGCCGATCTGGATCGGATCTTTGCCGTGATCAAAGACCAGGCCGGCGCGCTGGATATTGTGTTCGCCAACGCCGGCGGCGGCGACATGCTGCCACTCGGTGCAATCACCGAAGAACACTTCGACCGGATCTTCGGCGTCAACGTCAAAGGCCTGCTGTTCACCGTGCAGAAGTCCCTGCCCCTGTTGAAGGACGGCGGTTCGGTGATCCTCACGGCGTCCACCACTGCCACCAAAGGCACGGAAAACTTCAGCGTCTACAGCGCCAGTAAAGCTGCGGTGCGCAACTTCGCCCGCTCATGGTTGCTGGATTTGAAAGCACGCAAGATTCGCGTCAACGTCATCAGCCCCGGCCCGATTCATACGCCTGGCTTGACCGGAATTGCGCCGCCGGATCAGCAGCAAGGCCTGCTGGACTTCCTGACCAGCCAGGTTCCAATCGGTCGCCTCGGCGAGCCGGGCGAAGTGGGGAAAGCGGCGGTGTTCCTGGCTTCGGATGACAGCAGCTTCATCAACGGGATCGAGCTGTTTGTGGATGGCGGGTTCGCGCAGATTTGATCGGTGCCATAAAAAACGCGGCGCCTTGATGGGCGCCGCGTTTTTTATGATTGGCAGACTTTCAGTGATCGTTGGCGCATCAATGTCGCCAGCGCCCCCACGGACAGGACGATCAATACCGCGCCATAACCATCGGTGGTCGCGATCAATCCAAAGGTGCGGGTCAGGTTTCCGGCCAGCAATGACGGCAAGCAGAACGCCAGATAGCTGAGCACATAAAATGACGACATCAAACCGGCCCGTTCATGGGGCAAGGCCAGCGATACGAGGCTGCGCACGGCACCGAGGAAACCGGCGCCGAAGCCGCAGCCCGCCACCAGCGTACCAATGAAAAACAGCGGCAGGCTGGCGATGTGAACCGCCGTCAGGATCAGCACAATGCCTGCCGGCAGCAGACTGGCGCCCAGGCGCAGGACCTTGTCCGCCGGCCGATTGCGCAGGGTGTAGATCATTAACGCACCGGTTACCGACAACGCGGCGACGGTCGATCCGCCAATCAGGTTCGAGGTCGAACCGGTGGCGGTGCGCACCAGCGACGGCGCCAAAGACGCGAAGAAACCACCCAGCGCCCACACCGCCGTGTTGATCGGCAGCACCGCCCACAATGTGCGCCGCGCCTGCACCGGCACATGCAAAGTCGGGCGCAGCGAAGCCCAGACGCCAGGCTGCGGACTGACAGTTTCCGGCAGGCGCCAGACGTACAACGCCTGCATCGCAAACAACGCAAGCAGCACCCAAAAGGTCAGCTGTAATGGCAGCGGCGCAAATTCGGCCAACAAGCCGCAACCCATCGCCCCGACGGCCATACCCAGCAACGGCGCGACACTGCTGATCAACGGCCCGTGCTGGCGGTGAGTATCCAGCAACGCAGCGCTCAACACGGCGGTGGCCATGCCTGTCGCAAACCCCTGAAGGACCCGGGCGCTGATCAGCCAGGTGACGCTGTCGGCATTGATAAACAGCAACATCGCCAAAATGTTCAGCACTGTCGCGGTGAAGATCACCGGTTTTCGCCCGAGGAAATCCGAGAGTGAACCGACGGTCAGCAGCGCCACCAGCAAGCTGAGGGCGTACACGCCGAAGATCAGGGTCAGGGTCGCGGCGGAAAACTGCAGTTGATCCTGATACAGGTGGTACAACGGCGTCGGCGCCGTGGAAGCGGCGAGAAAACTGAGTAAAGTGATCGCCAGAAACCACAGGCTGGAACGATTTGATGCTGGATGAGACATGGGCACACTCCGCAAAAGCTAAGTTTTTGCTTTTGCGGAGTGTGCTACTGACCAGCGCTTAAAGCAAATTCTTTGTGTTAAGGTCCGATCCATGGCTATTAAAGAAGGTTTACGCCCGGGCGGCAGAAGCGCCCGAGTGCAAGAGTCGATTCATTCGGCGGTCCGCGCGCTCCTCGAAGAGCAGGACCGCGCGTCCGTGACCGTGCCGCAAATCGCCGCGCGCGCGGGGGTGACGCCGTCGACGATTTATCGGCGCTGGGGCGATTTGTCGGTGTTGCTGGCCGACGTCGCCCTCGCCCGCATGCGCCCCGACAGCGAGCCGGCCAACACCGGCAGCCTGCGCGGCGACCTGCGCGCGTGGGGCGAGCAGTATCTGGATGAGATGAGTTCAGAACTGGGTCGCAACCTGTTGCGCGACATACAGTGCAGCTCTACGCCGGGCTTTTGCGTGGCGATCATCGGCGGGCAATTGCAGACCATTCTGGATCGATATCCGGATCAACCACTGCCGAGCGTTGATCGCCTGATCAACCTGATCTCGGCACCGACGGTGTTTCGCGTGCTGTTCTCGGCGGCGCCGCTGGAGGTTGAGGAATTGCATCGGTTGATTGAGATTGCGTTGAGTCAGTAATACCCCCATTCGCGAGCAGGCTCGCTCCCACATTGGAATGCGATCAAATGTGGGAGTGAGCCTGCTCGCGAAGAGGCCCGCCCAAACACCCAAGATCCGAAGCCCTGCCCCCCTGCGACACCCCGCCACGCCACGACCTTGGTCGACACTGACGAACCCGTGCCATCGTGCGAGACTGTCTGTCCGGGCCTGAACCCCGGTGTCTTTTGTCTGGAGTTTCCATGTCGCTGTCCAGCGGGCTGATCGCCGCCGTTGCCCTGGCCTATATGGCCATCATGTTCGCCATCGCCTTCTACGGTGACCGTCGCAGCGCGCCGTTGCCGCCGCGTGTGCGTGCCTGGGTCTACAGCCTGTCGCTGGCCGTGTATTGCACCAGTTGGACCTTCTTCGGTGCCGTGGGCCAGGCCGCCGAACAGCTCTGGTCATTCCTGCCGATCTACCTCGGGCCGATCCTGCTGCTGGTGTGCGCGCCGTGGGTTTTGCAAAAAATGGTGATGATCAGCAAGCAGGAGAACATCACCTCCATCGCTGACTTTATCGCCGCGCGCTACGGCAAATCGCAATCGCTGGCGGTGGTGGTGGCGCTGATCTGCCTGGTCGGCGTGTTGCCCTACATCGCCTTGCAGCTCAAAGGCATCGTCCTCGGCGTGAACCTGTTGATCGGCGCCGGGGCCGACGCTATGGGCACCCGCGCCCAGGACACGGCGTTGATTGTCTCGCTGGTATTGGCGCTGTTCACCATCGTGTTCGGCACGCGCAACCTCGACGCCACCGAACACCACCGCGGCATGGTGCTGGCGATTGCCTTTGAGTCGCTGGTCAAGCTGTTCGCTTTTCTGGCGGTCGGCGCGTTCGTGACCTACGGCTTGTACGACGGTTTCGACGACTTGTTCGACCAGGCCATGCTCGCCCCGCGCCTGGAGGAATACTGGAAAGAAACCATCAACTGGCCGTCGATGGTGGTGCAGACCGGCGTCGCGATGATGGCGATTATCTGCCTGCCCCGGCAGTTCCACGTCACGGTGGTGGAGAACATCGAGCCCCAGGATTTGCGTCTGGCCAAGTGGGTGTTTCCGGCCTACCTGGCATTGGCGGCATTGTTTGTAGTCCCGATCGCCCTCGCCGGTCAGATGTTGCTGCCGAGTTCGGTACTGCCGGACTCCTTCGTGATCAGCCTGCCGCTGGCCCAGGCCCACCCGGCGCTGGCATTGCTCGCATTTATCGGTGGCGCTTCGGCGGCCACCGGCATGGTGATCGTGGCCAGCGTGGCGCTGTCGACCATGGTCTCCAACGACATGTTGCTGCCGTGGTTGCTGCGCCGCAATAACGCCGAGCGGCCATTCGAAGTGTTCCGCCAATGGATGCTTTCGGTGCGCAGGGTCACCATCGTGGTGATTTTGCTGCTGGCGTACGTCAGCTATCGCCTGCTCGGCTCGACCGCGAGCCTGGCGACCATCGGCCAGATTGCTTTCGCCGCCGTAACTCAATTGGCCCCGGCCATGCTCGGCGCGTTGTACTGGAAACAGGCAAACCGTCGCGGTGTTTTTGCCGGCCTCGCCGCCGGGACATTCCTGTGGTTCTACACCTTGATCCTGCCGATTGCCGCCCACAGCCTCGGCTGGTCGCTGAACAGTTTCCCCGGACTGGCGTGGCTGCACAGCAACCCGCTGAACCTGCCGATCACCCCGTTGACCCAAGGCGTGGTGCTGTCATTGGCGGGCAACTTCACGCTGTTCGCCTGGGTCTCGGTGCTGTCGCGCACGCGGGTGTCCGAGCATTGGCAGGCGGGGCGATTCATTGGTCAGGAAATCAGTGCCCGACCCAGCGCCCGCTCCATGCTGGCGGTGCAGATCGACGATTTGCTGCAACTCGCCGCGCGGTTTGTCGGTGAAGAACGTGCGCGCCAGAGCTTTATCCGCTTCGCCTATCGCCAGGGCAAAGGCTTCAACCCGAACCAGAACGCCGACGGGGAATGGATCGCTCATACCGAACGCTTGCTGGCCGGTGTCCTCGGCGCTTCTTCGACCCGCGCGGTAGTAAAAGCTGCGATCGAAGGTCGGGAAATGCAGCTGGAGGACGTAGTCCGCATCGCCGACGAGGCGTCGGAAGTGTTGCAGTTCAACCGCGCGCTGCTGCAAGGCGCGATCGAGAACATCACCCAAGGCATCAGCGTGGTCGACCAATCGCTGAAACTGGTGGCCTGGAACCGGCGTTATCTGGAGTTGTTCAACTACCCGGACGGCTTGATCAGCGTTGGCCGACCGATTGCCGACATCATTCGCTACAACGCCGAGCGCGGGCTGTGCGGCCCCGGTGAAGCGGAAGTGCATGTCGCCCGACGCCTGCACTGGATGCGTCAGGGTCGTGCCCACACCTCCGAGCGACTTTTCCCCAATGGCCGTGTGATCGAGCTGATCGGCAACCCGATGCCCGGCGGCGGTTTCGTCATGAGTTTCACCGACATCACCGCGTTCCGCGAGGCCGAGCAGGCACTGACCGAGGCCAACGAAGGCCTGGAACAACGGGTGACCGCGCGGACTCACGAACTCTCGCAACTCAACGTCGCCCTGACCGAAGCCAAAGGCACCGCCGAGTCGGCCAACCAGTCGAAAACACGTTTCCTGGCGGCGGTCAGCCATGACTTGATGCAACCGCTGAATGCCGCGCGCCTGTTCTCCGCCGCCCTGACCCATCAGGACGACGGCTTGTCCAGCGAAGCGCAGAAACTGATCCATCACCTGGACAGTTCGTTGCGCTCGGCCGAGGACTTGATCAGTGATTTGCTGGACATTTCCCGCCTGGAAAACGGCAAGATCAACCCCGATCCCAAGCCGTTCGTGCTCAATGAGTTGTTCGATATCCTCGGCGCCGAGTTCAAGGCGCAGGCGCAGGAACAAGGGCTGAAATTCCGTCTGCGCGGCAGCACGTTGCGCATCGACAGCGACATCAAGTTGCTGCGACGGATCCTGCAAAACTTCCTCACCAACGCCTTCCGTTATGCCAAAGGCCCGGTACTGCTGGGCGTTCGCCGGCGCAAGGGTGAACTGAGCCTGGAGGTCTGGGACCGTGGGCCGGGGATTCCGGAAGACAAGCAGCAAGTGATTTTCGAAGAATTCAAACGCCTCGACAGCCACCAGACCCGCGCCGAGAAAGGCCTGGGTCTGGGCCTGGCGATTGCCGACGGCTTGTGTCGGGTGTTGGGCCACACCTTGCGCGTGCGCTCCTGGCCGGGACACGGCAGCGTATTCAGCGTCAGCGTGCCATTGGCCCGGGCGCAGACAATGGCGCCGAGCAACGTGGTCGAACTCAATGGCAAATTGCCGAGCGGCGCGCAGGTGCTGTGCATCGATAACGAAGACAGCATTTTGATTGGCATGAACAGCCTGTTGACGCGCTGGGGTTGCCAGGTCTGGACTGCGCGCAATCGTGAGGAATGTGCTGCGTTGCTCAGTGACGGGATGCGTCCGCAGTTGGCGTTGGTGGACTATCACCTGGATGACGGTGAGACCGGCACCGAGTTGATGGCGTGGCTGCGTACCCGTTTGGGTGAGCCCGTGCCAGGGGTGGTCATCAGTGCGGATGGGCGACCGGAGACAGTGGCGCAGGTGCATGCGGCGGGGCTGGATTATCTGGCGAAACCGGTGAAACCGGCGGCGTTAAGGGCGTTGTTGAGTCGGCATTTGCCCTTATAAAAGCAAACGTCAAAAGATCGCAGCCTTCGGCAGCTCCTACAGGTTTTTGTGTACCCCCGTAGGAGCTGCCGAAGGCTGCGATCTTTTGATCTTTATTCCGGCAACTCGGCCAATCCATCCACATCGGTCATCGCCCGTTCGAGCAAATCCGCCGGCAGGCTCTTGCTCGCTCGCGCGCCCAACAGCTTCAGTTGCTCGCTGCGGCTGACCAGGTTGCCGCGCCCTTCTGTCAGTTTGTTGCGCGCCGAGCTGTAGGCTTTATCCAGTTGCTGCAAGCGATTGCCGACTTCGTCCAGGTCCTGAATAAACAACACAAACTTGTCGTACAGCCACCCCGCCCGCTCGGCGATTTCCCGGGCGTTCTGGGTCTGGCGTTCCTGTTTCCACAGGCTGTCGATAACCCGCAACGTCGCGAGCAACGTAGTCGGGCTGACGATCACGATGTTGCGGTCGAATGCTTCCTGGAACAGCGTCGGCTCGGCCTGCAACGCCGCGGAAAATGCCGCTTCGATCGGCACAAACAACAGAACGAAATCCAGGCTGTGCAGACCGTCGAGGCGCTTGTAATCCTTGCCGGACAGGCCTTTGACGTGATTGCGCAGGGACAGCACGTGCTGCTTGATCGCGATTTGGCCGATGGCATCGTCGTCGGCAGCGACGTATTGCTGATAAGCCGTGAGGCTGACCTTGGAGTCGACCACCACTTGCTTGTCGCCGGGCAGATAAATGATCACGTCCGGCTGGAAACGCTCGCCGTCCGGGCCTTTGAGGGTGACTTGAGTCTGGTACTCGCGGCCCTTCTCCAGGCCGGCGTGTTCAAGCACGCGTTCGAGAATCAGCTCGCCCCAGTTGCCTTGGGTTTTCTGGCCTTTCAAGGCACGGGTCAGGTTGGTGGCTTCGTCGCTCAGACGCAGGTTGAGCTGTTGCAGGCGCTCCAGTTCCTTGGCCAGGGAAAAGCGTTCACGGGCTTCGGCTTGATAGCTTTCTTCAACGCGTTTTTCGAACGACTGGATGCGCTCTTTCAGCGGATCAAGCAACTGTCCGAGGCGCTGCTGACTGGTTTCGGCGAAACGCTGCTCGCGCTCGTCGAAGATCTTGCCCGCCAGCTCGGCGAACTGCGCCCGCAATTCATCCCGTGAGCCCTGAAGGTCGTTGAGACGTTGCTGATGGCTTTCCTGCTGTTCGCGCAGCTCCGCGTTGAGGGAAGCGGTCTGCGCGTCCAGGCGACGCAACTCAGCCTCTTTGCCGGCGCGTTCGATATTCCAGGCGTGGGCCGCATCGCGGGCGTCGTCGCGTTCGATTTGCAGCAGCTCGACTTCACGGCGCAGCGCGGCAAGATCAGCTTGCTTGGTGGAGTTGGCCTGGCTCAGGTCACCGATTTCGTCGCGGCACGCATCGAGCTGGGCATTCAGGCCGTCCTGGGCCAATTGGGCCATGGCCAGTCGCTCTTCCAGCAGTGCGATGCCGGCCTGCCCTGCACTCGCGCGGCGCTGGATGTGCAAGGCCAGCGCCAACAATGGCACTGCTGCGCCCGCCAGACCGAGCAATATGCTGGTCAAGTCCATAGCCATAGCGACTCCTGCCGATGAGATAAAGCCTGAAGGTTAACCAAGGCGTCAGGTCTTGGACAGCTCAGTCTTCGATCAGCCCCAGTTCCTGCTGGGCGCGGCGGTCACCGGCGCGGGCGGCCTGGCGCAGCAGGTCGTGGCCGATGCGCCGATCCCGGGCGTTGCCACATTCGCGGCACATCAACTGTCCCAGACGACTTTGCGCGGCCACCACGCCTTCGCGGGCCGGTTGCTTGAGCAAACGTCCGGCAAAATGTTTGACGTTGTGGTTATCGCCCAGGCGCGGGCTGTCCAGTAGCCACTCGGCCACACGCATGGAAAAGCGCTTGGGTGGGGTAACAGTCGGGGGCGTTGCGGTAACAGCGGTTGATACTGAGCGAAACTTCATAAAGCACTGTAGGGCAGATCGGAAGGCGCGCCACTCTACTCTTTTTTTCTTACAGGTAAAGTCGAAAAAAACCCGGCACGCCCGTCCTAGAGCAAGCGCTTGGGACAATCCACAGAAGCTGTGGATAACTCAGTGGACAACCGCCCTTGAACTCTCGCAAAGCCCTGTGGAATGGGGCTCGCAGTCAAACTGACGATTTTTTCACCAGTAAAAAAAAGCGATGTTTTTCATTGACTTAAATTTTCATTACAGGCACCCACTGCGATTGAAGCCAAGGTGACAGTGGCGTGACAGGCTGCGCAACTTATGTGCACAAGTACCTTTACGACGGTTATATCAATGCGCTTTTTCGGCGCGTTTTGCAGCCAAGGCCTGGGGATAAGCCTTGGCAGCGAGGCGACCGACGGCAAAGGCCTGGGCCATTGCGGGGCAACCTCGTTGTTTTCAGCCTATAATCACGCCCCCGGAAGTGACTGAATGGCCGCGCCAACAATCTTTTTTGCTAACACACTTCCTTTCTCAAATTCAATCCGTTAGTATCCGCGGCGTTAGTACCAAGCTGAAAGTCAATTCTGGTCGAACAAATCCCCCCGGTCAGCCTTCCCGTAGAGAGAAGCCTCCACCGACAAAGCGGGATCGACCACCTCGATGGTTTCCAGGTAAACCTTGTGTCAACACTGCCTTTGAAATGAATGCAAAGGGTGTTGCGAAGCTCACTTACTCTGACCGAACCAGCCTGCAAATTGATCAGGATCTTCACCCCGGGCCCCGAACCTTTGCCCTTGATGTGTTGCCTGCCCTCCTAAGTACCTACCTGCCAGCCCAAGCGCGCCAATTATCAGCGCTTCAAACTGGCTGCTTTGTTCCAGTCGGGTTCTTCGTTCGACCAATGGTGGTCGTCGTCACTGGAACGTTTTAATTTTGCACGGTTCTTATCCGTGTCGCTTGTAGGAACACCTAATAATGTCTACTCAAATCCACACTCAGGATGCCATTCGCACCCTAACTAACGCTTTTGCCCCAATGAACTGCCTGATCATGGCCGCTCGCAAAGGCTGCTTCAGCTTCACTCTGGTCAACGAACACGGCATCGCCCGTCACAGCGAACGCCTGTACCCCGATCAATACTCCAGCGCTGAACCGCTGCAGGCCGTGATCGATCGTACTCGCCAGGCACTGGTTGCCTGAGACGCCAGAAAGACTGAAAACCTCAAAAGCCCTGCTCAAAAAGCAGGGCTTTTTATTGCCCGATATTTCTCATTCCCCGCTCAACGCTTAAGCACTAACCGATATAACGGTTATAACTGGCTGCCGGAAATATTTTAAAAACAGTCCTTTACGGCGCGAATATGACACTACACTTCAACTCAAGCGGCTTGATCCGCTTCCGGCGAGCCTGATTCGATTCACTGCTGCCAAGCCCCTTCAGGTATCGCCGCCCATTTCATGTTTCGAGGGCTTTATGGGTATCGCTGCCAGCGAACTGTGCCGTTATGTGATCCGCCCGACCTTGATTTACCTCGGGCGCCATAGCGCAACTGCCGAATCCCTGTTGCTGGGCATCGCCGCCAGCCAGTCAGCCCTTGGCTCCGCCCTGCATGACCGCCGTGGACATGGCCTGTATCGAATTGCCGAGCCCCGTCATCGGGCGTTGTGGGATCACTATCTGGCCCTCGACCCTGAGCGAGCGAGCCTGGTGCGTGGCCTGGCCAGCCAGCACGCCTTTTTAAGCAGCCCGCATCTGGAATTGACCGTTAACCTGCGTTACGCCACCGCCATCGCCTGGCTGTTGGTAGAAGAGCAAAACACTCCCCTCCCCGATCCCGATGATTTGCTGGGCATGGCCCGAATCTGGCGCCAGACCTTCCAGCCTCAGGGACGCCTGCGCGATTTCACCTGCGCCTGGCAAACTTGTGTTTCATCGATGAATCAAGTCGCTTGCTGACCTCCCCGTTTCACAAGATCTCGCAACAGGACGCGAATCTGGTCTGATTGTCCTACAAAACCGCTCTAACTCAACCCATACAGGCTATAGCGCTGGGACGAAAATGTTGGTAATTTTCGCCCCGGTGATCACCAGGAGTTCTAATAATGAAAAAAGTCATGCTCAAAACCACCCTTAGCCTCGCCGTTACCTTGGCATCCACCCAGCTCTTCGCAAGTGGCTTCGCCATCAACGAACAAAGTATTAGCGGGATGGGTACAGGTTTTGCTGGGCGATCTTCCTCTGCCGATGACGCAAGCACCATTTTTGGCAACCCTGCCGGCATGTCCCGCATCAAGCGCGAACAAGTCACCGGCGGCGCTGCAATGCTCGACGCACACACCGATATCAGCAAAGCCAGTTCCAGCCCGAACAGCGGCAGCAACCACGGCGACATGGTGCCGTTCATCGCCGTGCCGATGGGCTACTACGTCAAGCCTATCGATGATCAATGGGCAGTCGGTGTAGGCGTATACGCACCGTTCGGCCTGGTGACCGACTACGAGCACGGCTTCGCCGGCCGTTACTTCGGCAGCACCAGCGACGTTAAAGTCGTGACCCTGCAACCCACCGTGAGCTACGCCTTCAACGACAAGGTGTCGATCGGTTTCGGCCCGACCATCAACCGTATCGACGGCAAGCTGGAGTCGAACATCTCGGCTACCCAGGCCGCTCCGGATGGCGAAGTCAAAATCAAGGGCGACGATACCGCGCTGGGCTACAACATCGGGATCCTGGCTCAGTTGACCGACAGCACACGTGCTGGCCTGACCTATCACTCGAAAGTGAAGTACAAGCTCGAAGGCAACACCAAGGTCAACTACGGCGTACTGGGCCTGCTGGGCCAGAACCCGAGCCAGAAGTACGACGCTTCGCTGGACCTGACCACGCCTGAATCGGTGGATTTCTCGGTCACTCACCAGCTTGATGACAAGTGGACCCTGTACGCAGGCAGCACCTGGACTCGCTGGAGCCGCCTGAAAGAAATCACCGTGGAAAACAAAGGTGTTCCGACCATTCTGAACGGTCAATTCGGCTCCATCACCGAAGAACAGAACTGGCACGACACCTGGGCTCACGCCATCGGCGCGTCCTACCAGCTGAACAAGCAATGGGTCCTGCGTACCGGTCTGTCCTTCGACCAGGCGCCGACCAACAACGTCGACCGTTCCCCACGCATCCCGACTGGCGATCGCAAGATTTTCAGCCTGGGCGCCGGCTGGAGCCCGACCGACGACCTGACCATCGACGTCGCGTACTCGTACCTGCGCGAAGAGGCGGTGACGGTCAACAACACCAACGACCGTGGCCAGAGCTACAACGCCAAGTATGAAAACTCGGCGAACGGTTTTGGTGTTGGCGCAACCTACCGCTTCTGATGACTCACAGCGAGGCTGAACCGCTCGCTGCCTGAATCGAAAAAGCCCCGCTCTCTTGTACAGAGGCGGGGCTTTTTAGTGGGTGTCGATCAGGGTTTCGAGGCCAGGGCTTTCTCGACAGCCTCGATGAACTCAGGGTTGTCGGGTTTGGTCAGGCTGGAGAAATTGGCAATCACCTTGCCTTGGCGATCGACCACGTATTTGTAGAAATTCCACTTCGGCGCGCTGCTCTGTTTGGCGAGGCTCTTGAACAGATGGGTCGCATCGTCACCGCGGACTTTCTGCGGCTCGGTCATGGTGAACGTCACGCCGTAGTTCACGTAGCAGACCTTGGCGGTCTCGGCGCCATCCTTGGACTCCTGCTTGAAGTCATTCGACGGAACGCCGATCACCTCAAGCCCTTGATCCTTATAGCGCTGATACAGCGCTTCAAGGCCTTTGAACTGCGGGGCGAAACCGCAGAAGCTGGCGGTGTTGACCACCACCAGCGGCTTGCCAGCGAAGCGCTGGCACAGATCGATGGACTCCTTGGCCCGCAACTTGGGCAGCGAGCCCTGTAACAGCTCGGGACAGTCGGCCGCCTGGGCCAATCCGGTAAACGCCATCAGTAACGCGGGGACTGCAAGCCAGCGTTTCAGCATGTCGGTGGATCCTTGAAAAGTCGTCAGAAAACGAAGTTACTCGCCCTCCTATATGGCTAGCAAGCACCCATGCCCAACTGCATCAGCGCCAGCCCGCCCTGATGCCAGCCCCACCAGGCCAGGGCCAGCAGCAATGCACCGCCGGCGACTGCAATGATGCGCGGCCAAAGACTGTTCATATCGCACTCATTTGGGTTTGCAGCCGCGCCACCGGCCGCTCGCGTACCGGCCAGTTCAAGGCTGCCGCCAACAGGCTTAAAAGAATCGCCACTTGCCAGATCAAGTCGTAGCTCCCGGTCCGGTCATACACCACACCGCCCAACCAGCCGCCGAGGAACGAACCGAGCTGGTGAAACAGGAAAACAATCCCACCGAGCATGGACAGGTTTCGTACACCGAACAAGGTCGCTACGGTGCCGTTGGTCAATGGCACGGTGGATAACCACAAAAAACCCATCGCCATGCCAAACAGATACGCCGTGGTCGTGGTGACCGGCGCCCACAGGAACAGACCAATCACCACCGCTCGTAGCAGATACAGACCCGTCAGCAAACGCGGCTTCGACATCCGCCCGCCGAGCCAGCCGGCGGTGTAGGTGCCGAAGATATTGAACAGCCCGATCAGCGCCAGCACCGTGGTGCCCACGGAGGCCGGCAAATGTTGATCCACCAGATAGGCCGGCAAGTGCACGCCGATAAACACCACCTGGAAGCCGCAGACAAAAAAGCCGAACGCCAGCAGCCAGAAACCGGAGTGGGAACAGGCTTCGCGCAGCGCTTCGGACAAGGTTTGCTCATGGCCGAGGGTCGGCAGTGGCTTGTCCTTGAGCATGCTCACCAGCGGCACGATCAGCGCCACCAGCAGGCCCAGCACCAGCAACGCGGCGGACCAGCCGAGCCAGCCAATCAGCCCCAGCGTGCCGGGCAACATGGCGAACTGGCCGAACGAACCGGCGGCGCTGGCAATGCCCATGCCCATGCTGCGTTTTTCCGGCGGCACCGCACGGCCGACCACGCCGAGGATCACTGAGAACGAGGTGCCCGACAGGCCGATACCGATCAACAGACCGGCGCTCAGGGACAAGGTCACTCCCGAGTCGGCAAAGCCCATGCAGATCAGGCCCGCCGCATATAACACGCCGCCGACCAGCACCACTTTTGCCGCACCGAAGCGATCAGCCAAAGCGCCGGTGAACGGCTGCGCCAGGCCCCAGATCAGGTTTTGCAGGGCGATGGCAAACGCAAACGTCTCACGGCCCCAGCCGAACTCGGCACTCATCGGCGCCAGGAACAGCCCGAAGCCGTGTCGCACGCCCAATGACAACGCCAGAATCAGCGCACTCCCCACCAAAACCCAACCGCACGTACGCCACATCGATGTCATTCTTATTCTCCGGTAGCGGGTATATACCCGCTTAAGGTCGGACTAACCGGCGTCAAGCCAGTTCGTCCAGCAATCTCAGTAAGGTTTCACGTTTTTCGGCGCCCAGACGGTCAGTCAACCGCTGCTGCGCCGCTTCCCAGGCCGGCAAGGCGGCTGCCAAACGTTCTGCGCCAGCCTCGGTGAGCTTGACGATGCGGTTGCGCATGTCCTCGCCCTCGACCAGCATCACCAGCCCTTCGCCTTCCAGCACGCGCAAATTGCGCCCCAACGTGCTGCGGTCCAGGCCCATGGCTTCGGCCAGGGTGGAAATACTCGGTTGATCCAGACGCTGCAAATTGCACAGCAAAGAATACTGGGCAACGTTGATCCCGAAGCCATCAAGAGCGCCGTCGTAATGCCTGCTGACGCCACGGGCGGCGCGACGCAGGTTGATACATAAACATTGGGAATCGAGCATGGTGCGTGTATATACCCGCGGTTAAATGAAAGCAAGGTTCAAAAATTGTTTAAGCCGGCAGGACGCCTTCGCGAGCAGGCTCGCTCCCACAGGTGGCCGCATTACCATGTGGGAGCGAGCCTGCTCGCGAAAGGGCCAGCACATCCAACCAATATCCATCAGAGCAGCGCCAGTCCTACGAGCACCGCCATCTCCAGCAACTCCAGCAACGCCCCCGCCGTATCGCCCGTGGTCCCGCCCAACCGCCGCACCATCACCTGGCGCAACCAGACAAACCCCACCGCCGCCAGCACGAGCGCAACCAGACCTTTGAAAACACCCGCGATCAACACACAGGCCAGTGCACTAAGCACCAGCACCTGCCACCCCATCTTGCGCGGCAGATGATCGGCTAACGCCTGCCCCAACCCACCGGCCCGCACATACGGCGTGGTCAGGAACAATCCCAACAACGTCGCACGCCCGATCAACGGCACGATGATCAAGACAACGCCGTGCCCCTGCTCGATCAACGCGAGCAACGCGGCGAATTTCAGCAGCAACACCAACACCAGCGTGACCACCGCAATCGGTCCGCTGCGCGGGTCTTTCATGATGGTCAGTGTGCGTTCACGGTCGCCAAACCCGCCTAGCCAGGCGTCGGCGCTGTCGGCGAGCCCGTCCAGATGCAGCGCGCCGCTGAGCAGCACCCAAACCGTCAGCAGCAGCGCGGCGTGCAGCAACAATGGCGCGCCCGATAACAATCCGTTCAACGTCCACAACAGACCGCCGAACAGCAGCCCCACCAGCGGATAAAACAGCAGCGAACGCCCAAGTTCCTGAGGCGCCGGCATGCCCGGCAGACGAATCGGCAGACTGCTCAAGAATTGCAGGGCGATCCAGAACGGCAACATGATCAGAATGCTTCCCGTAACAACGGGCCGGCGCCGACCGACAGTGAATGTAACGACGCATGGGCGACTTCAACGTTGAGCAACTGCTCACGGGGCAAGCCACGGGCCTGGGCCAGCAGCAACTTCATGACCCCGCCGTGGGTGATCAGCAGCACCCGCTCGCCCGCATAAGTCCCGTGCAGCCGCTCGATCGCCGCCAGCACACGCGCGGAAAAATCTGCCACCGGCTCACCCTCGGGCGGCGTGAACGAATACGGATCGGTCCAGAACAATCCCAACGCCTCGGAACTGGTTTCCATCAACGCCGCCGTGCTCTGCCCTTCCCAGGCGCCGAAATGCAGTTCTTGCAGGTCTTTTTCCAGTTGCACCGGCAAACCGAGCTGCCCACCGAGTTCTTCGGCAAACCGCGCGCAACGCTGCAACGGCGAGCTGACCAGGCGATCCCACGACCCCTGCCCAATCACCGCCGCACGCAATTGCGCCCAGCCCTTCTCAGTCAGGGCATCGTCGAGACTGCCGCGCAAGCCGCCGCCGAGTTCGGTTTCGCCGTGACGCAGCAAATCCAGACGCAAGGTCATGCCGGACGATCCGCCACCGCAGCTTCAGCGAAGGTCGCCATCTGCCCATGAAGATCGCAAGCCAGGCGCAACAACGGCACCGCCAACGCCGCACCGCTACCCTCGCCCAGGCGCAGGCCGAGATCGAGCAAAGGCTCGGCGTTCAAGGTTTCCAGCACATGACGATGACCCGGCTCGGCGCCGCGATGGCCGAACAGCAACCACTGACGGCACTCGGGATTCAAACGCACCGCGACCAACGCGGCGACGCTGCAAATAAAGCCGTCCACCAGCACCGCAACGCCTTCCTGGGCGCAGGCCAGATACGCACCGACCAACGCCGCGATTTCAAAACCGCCGAGGTTGAACAGGGTTTGCAACGCATCGCCAAGCTGGGCGCTGTGCAGCGCGAGCGCACGCTCGATCACTTGCGCTTTATGGCTGACACCCGCCGCGTTCAAACCCGTGCCCGGCCCGGTCAGATGCACCACCGGGCAATCCAGCAAAGCGCAGGCCAAAGCGCTGGCCGCCGTGGTGTTGCCGATGCCCATTTCGCCACCGATGAACAACTGCGCACCCGCCGCGACGGCGCGCAGCACGCTGTCGCGACCGGCCTGTAGCGCCAGTTCACCTTGGGCCGCCGTCATCGCCGGGCCGTTCACAAAGTTCGCGGTGCCCGGGCCGACATTCAGGTGACGCACGCCGGGCAGGTTCAGCGACGGCGTGACGGTGCCGAGATCGACCACTTCCAGTTGAGCGCCCAACTGCCGCGCCAACACGCTGATCGCCGCGCCGCCGGTGACGAAGTTGTGCAACATCTGCCCGGTGACTTCCTGGGGAAACGCCGATACGCCTTCAGCGACCACGCCATGATCACCCGCGAAGATCGCGATCCAGAGTTGATCGAGACTCGGTTTGACCTGCCCCTGCAACCCGGCCAATTGCACCGCTACCGATTCCAGCCGGCCGAGGGAACCGGCGGGTTTGGTCAGTTGCTGCTGCCGGGCTTCAGCCTGTTCGACGACGGCCGCATCGATCGGTTTGCACGGGTTCAGCCACCAGGTTTGAGTCATAACGCAGTACCTTTCAGAGTCAGGGGCAGGCCGGCGACGGTCAGGACGACACGCTGACAGCGCTCAGCCAGGGCTTGATGCAGCCAACCGGCTTCATCGACATAGCGGCGAGTCAATTCGCCCAGCGGCACGACACCCATTCCGGTCTCGTTGCTGACAAAAATGATTTCACCCGGCAGCGAAGCCAGGCAGTCCAGCAAGGCATCGCGCTCGGCGATCAGGCGCTCGGGGTTGTCGAGCATCAGCAGATTGGTCAGCCACAGGGTCAGGCAATCCACCAGCAGGCAACGCTCGGGGCCGGCGTTTTCGCGCAGGACGCGGGCCAGTTCCAGCGGTTCTTCGATCAACGCCCATTCGGCGGGACGACGGGCGCGGTGATGGGCGACCCGTTCATTCATCTCGCCGTCCAGGGGTTGGCTGGTGGCGATGTAGGTGACCTGGAGTTGACTGTCGGAGGCGAGTTTTTCCGCCAGGCGACTTTTGCCGGAGCGGGCGCCGCCGAGGATGAGTTGGAGCATGGTTTATTCCTTAACGTGTGCGGTGGGGTGACGGGCCTCTTCGCGGGCAAGCCTCGCTCCTACAGGTAACGCGGTGTTCGCAAATGGGTGGCACGACGCTCACCCTGTAGGAGCGAGGCTTGCCCGCGAAGGCGTCCTCAAACCCACCTCAAAACCCACAAAGCTCACGCAGCAGCGCGGTGTCCAAATGCTTCTCCACCAAATCCGCCAACCGCTCGATATCCCGCTCGCGCAAGGCGTGGTAATCCACCGTCTGCACGTTCTGCAAACCCGCCCAGCGCAACAACGCACTGCTCGCCGCAGGTGATTCAAACAGCCCATGCAGATAAGTGCCGAAAATCTGCCCATCGAGGCTTTGCGCGCCATCGCAGCGACCATCGTCCAACTGCACCGCCGCGTTTTCCAGCGCCGGCCCAGTGGTTACGCCAGCATGGATTTCATAGCCACTGACCTCGGCGTTTTCCAACGCCAGTCGCCCACGCACATTGCGCAATTGCTTCTCTTCTTCGAGCAACGTTTCGAACGCCAGCAAACCCAATCCGGCGCTGGAACCCGGCGCGCCTTCGAGGCCCAGTGGGTCATGAACCTGTTCGCCAAGCATTTGCAGCCCACCGCAGATCCCCAGCACTTTGCCGCCGTAGCGCAGGTGACGGGAGATCGCCGTGTCCCAGCCATTCGCCCGCAGGTACGCGAGATCGTGGCGCACGCTTTTCGAGCCGGGAAGAATAATCAGGTCGGCAGACGGAATCGCTTGGCCGGGGCCGATGAATTGCAGGTCGACTTGCGGGTGCAGGCGCAGCGGATCGAAATCGGTGTGGTTGCTGATGCGCGGCAGCACCGGCACCACGACTTTGAGCACTTGATCGGCCTTGTCGGTCTGGCGCTGATCGATGCCGTCCTCGGCTTCCAGGTGCAGGTCCATCACATACGGCAGGACGCCGATCACCGGTTTGCCGGTGCGCTCTTCCAGCCAGTCGAGGCCCGGTTGCAGCAAGGCGATGTCACCGCGAAAACGGTTGATGATGAAGCCTTTGACGCGCGCTTGTTCGCTGGGCGACAGCAGCTCCAGCGTGCCGACCAGATGCGCAAAAACCCCGCCGCGATTGATGTCGGCGATCAGCACCACCGGGCAATCCACCGCTTCGGCAAACCCCATGTTGGCGATGTCGCCAGCACGTAGATTGATCTCCGCCGGCGAGCCCGCGCCTTCGACCATCACCACCGGATACGCTGCGCTCAGCCGTTCGTGAGAGGCGAGCACCGCTTGCATGGCGATCGCTTTGTAGTCGTGATACGCGACCGCGTTCATGGTGGTGACGGCGCGACCATGAATGATCACTTGGGCGCCGGTGTCGCTATTGGGCTTGAGCAGCACCGGGTTCATGTCGGTGTGCGGCTCCAGATTCGCAGCCTGGGCCTGCACCGCTTGGGCGCGACCGATCTCGCCACCGTCGGCGGTCACGGCACTGTTCAACGCCATGTTCTGCGGTTTGAACGGCACGACGCGCACGCCATGGCGCGTGACCCAGCGACACAACGCCGTCACCAAGGTGCTTTTACCGGCGTCGGACGTGGTGCCCTGCACCATCAACGTAGTCATTGGATTTCCTTGGCGAAGGCTTGCAGGGCTTGTTCGAGGCGGGCCTCTTCGGCGGCATCGGCAGGCAAGCCGAAACGCAGGCTGCTGTTGTGGGTGAACAGCCGCAGCAGGATGCCGCGCCGGGCCATGAACTCATGCAGTTCTTCGGCGCGCTCGGTGATCAGCCATTGAAACAAGGCGCAACCGCCCTGGGGTTTGAGATCATAACGTTCCAGCAGTGCGGCCAAACGCTGGCTGGCCTCCTCACTGCGCAACCGTTGCCGGGCATGGCCTGCGGTGTCCTGCAAACAGGCCTGGCCGAGTACGCGGGTCGGACCGCTGACCGCCCAAGGCCCGACTTGCTCGGCGAGCAATTTGAGCAACTTGCGCTCGGCCAGGACGAAGCCCAAACGCACGCCGGCAAGACCGAAAAATTTGCCGAACGAGCGCAACACGATCAACCCGACCTGATTGGCAAACGGTGCCACGCTCAGTTGTGGCGTGTTGTCCATGAACGCTTCATCGACCACCAGCCAGCCACCGCGTTGGGCCAGTCGCGAGTGCCAATCGAGCAGGCGACTCGGACTCAGGCTCAGGCCCGTGGGATTGTTCGGGTTGACCACCACCAACACGTCGAGGCTGTCGAGAAAGAAGTCGACTTCTTGCTCCAGCACTTCGCGCACGATATAGCCGTTACGCCGCCAGGCTTCGGCATGTTCGGCATAACACGGCGAGAGCACGCCGACCTTACCGGAGCGGCGCAAACGCGGCAGCAACTGGATCGCCATCTGCGAACCGGCCACCGGCAGCACTTGAGCTGCGCCGTAATAATCGCAAGCAGCCTGCTCCAGACCGTCGTCGGTTTCCGGCAAACGTGCCCAGGCTCGCAGCGGAATCTCCGGGATCGGAAACGGCCAGGGTGCGAGTCCGCTGGACAGGTCGAGCCAATCGGCTTCGGCGATGCCGTAACTGAGCGCCGCCTTACGCAGCCGGCCACCGTGCTCAAGCATAGAATTCAGCTCCCACGCAGAGAATCAGCAGCCATAACCATACGCCGCGCTGGACCAATTGCCAGCCACGGTCGATGGAGTCGGCATCCGCCGCCGGGCCTTCGCCGAGTTGCGGACGCTGATGCAATTCACCGTGATAGATCGCCGCCCCGCCCAACTCGACGCCTAGCGCGCCAGCACCGGCCGCCATCACCGGCCCGGCGTTCGGGCTGTCCCAGGTCGGGCCTTGAGTGCGCCAGCATTTCAACGCGAGTCGGGTTTTGCCCAGCAGCGCGTAGGTCAACGCCACCAGGCGTGCAGGAATGTAGTTGAGGACGTCGTCGATTTTCGCCGCCGCCCAGCCGAACCGTTCAAAGCGTTCGTTGCGATAACCCCACATGGCGTCGAGGGTGTTGCTCAGTCGATAGAGGACCACGCCCGGCGCACCGGCCACGGCAAACCAGAACAGTGCAGCGAATACCGCGTCGCTGCCGTTTTCCAGCACCGATTCGGTGGCGGCGCGGGCGACTTCGGTTTTATCCAGTTCGCTGGTCTGGCGGCTGACCAGATAACCCACGCGTTTGCGCGCCTCATCCAGATCATCGCTGCGCAGGGCCTTGGCCACCGGCTCGACATGTTCGCCAAGGCTGCGCATGCCGAGGGCGCAGTACAGCGCGAGGATCTCGACCAGCCAACCGACATAAGGCGCCCAGGAAAGCGCCGTGGCCAGCAAGGTCAGCGGAATTACCGCGATCACCCACGCGGTGACGCCATGACTGCGCCAGCCACGGCCACCGGAGTTGAAGCGTTGCTCGATGCGATCGGCAAAACCACCGAACGCCACCAGCGGATGCCAGCGTTTGGGTTCACCCAGCAGCGCATCCAGCGCAACCGCGGCGACACTCAACAACGCCACACTCATTGACTCACTCCCCAAAAATTTTCATACAACATTTCACTGAGTGGACGCGCCTGCGCCCAGCCTTCGAGTACCAGCATCGGCGCCGGATAGAATTCCTTGACCGGGCCGAGGCAAAGGATTGCCAACGGTTTGGCGCCGACGGGCAAACCCAGCAGGTCCGCCAGGGCTTGCGGCTCGAACAGCGAGACCCAGCCCATCCCCAAGCCTTCGGCACGGGCGGCCAGCCACAGGTTCTGGATTGCGCAGGACAGCGACGCCATGTCCATTTCAGGCAAGGTGCGACGACCGAAGATGTGGCGTTCGCGATCATCCATCAGCGCGGCGACCAGCACTTCGGCGCAGTCGTTGATGCCTTCGACCTTGAGCTTCATGAACTCGTCGGTGCGCTCGCCGAGGGCTTCGGCGGTGCGGATGCGTTCTTCTTCCACCAGTTGCTGGATCTGGTCGCGCAGGGCTTTATCGCTGATGCGGATGAAGCGCCAGGGTTGCATCAAGCCGACGCTTGGAGCCTGGTGTGCGGCTTCTAGCAGGCGACGCAGCAATTCGGGCTCGACGGTGCCGCCGCTGAAATGGCGCATGTCGCGGCGTTCGGCGATGGCTCTATATACCGCTTCGCGTTCGGCCGGGCTGAATGCGTTGTCGGTCATGGCCTCTTCGCGAGCAAGCCCGCTCCCACATTAGATGGAGTGCTATCTGAAGAAACTCGGTCGACTGTGGGAGCGAGCCTGCTCGCGAAGGCGGCCTCAAGATCAGGCGCAAACAGCGCGGCAATCGCCGACGGATTCGACGGAAAATAAAAGTGCACATAAGAGGCCGTCATCCGCCCCTCACGATAAACCGCCTCCGCCCCGCGCCCGCCGTTAGGGCTCAGGCCCCGGGCAATCGGCTCCAGCTCAGTGCTGGTCAACGAATGGTGATAGGTGTGCCCGCGCAACAGGCCTTCCGGCAACTCGACTGCTTGCAACGCCAACGCTGCCAGACGCTTTTGCATCACCGCATCACCGGCCAGTAAACCGACCAATTCAGCGCGAGTGCCTTCGACATCGGTCAACGAATCGAGCAGGTACAGCATGCCGCCACATTCGGCCAGCAACGGTTTACCTGCGGCGTGATGCGCGCGAATCGCGGTCAGCATCGTGGTGTTTTGCGAAAGCGCCACATGGTGCAGTTCGGGGTAACCGCCCGGCAGATAGAGGCTGTCGGCTTCCGGTAATTCGGTATCGCGAATCGGCGAGAAGAATGACAACTCGGCGCCCATGGCCCGTAGCAAATCGAGGCTGGCGCCGTAGGTGAAGGCGAACGCTTCGTCACGTGCCACGGCGATTCGCACGCCCGCCAATAATGGCTCGGCTTCAAGCACATCCGGGGCGGCGAATTCCACGGCCGGTGGCAGCGCTACCTCGCAGCTGCTGGCCAACGCATCGGCTGCGGCGTCGAGGCGCAGGTCGAGGTCGTTCAACTCGCTGGCCTGGACCAGACCGAGATGCCGGCTCGGCAATTCGATCCCGGTTTCCCGGGACAACGCGCCGTACCAGCGCAAACCTTCGGTCAGGCTGCCTTCGAGCAATTGCGCGTGACGCAGGGTGCCGACGCGGTTGGCCAGGACGCCGGCAAACGGCAAGTCCGGCTGATACTTCGCCAACCCCAATGCCAACGCGCCAAAGGTCTGGGCCATCGCGGTGCCGTCGATCACACCGAGCACCGGCACACCGAAGTGCCGCGCCAGGTCGGCGCTGGACGGCGTGCCGTCGAACAGGCCCATGACGCCTTCAATCAGAATCAGATCCGCTTCACCGGCGGCTTCCCACAACAGCCGACGGCTTTCCTGCTCGCCGACCATCCACATGTCCAATTGATAAACCGGCGCACCGCTGGCGCGCTCGAGAATCATCGGGTCGAGGAAGTCCGGTCCGCATTTGAACACGCGCACCTTGCGCCCCTGATTGCGATGCAACCGGGCCAACGCGGCGGTGACGGTGGTCTTGCCCTGACCGGAGGCCGGCGCGGCAATCAGTACCGCCGGACAATGACGTATGCTTTTCATAAAATAGTATTCACAGCTCGACGCCTTTTTGCGCTTTGATCCCGGCCTGGAACGCATGCTTGATCACGTTCATTTCGGTGACGGTGTCGGCCAGCTCGATCATTTCCAGCTTGGCGCCGCGACCGGTGACGACCACGTGCTGCATCGGCGGACGCGCTTGCAAGTCGCTGAGCACTTGATCGAGATCGAGGTAGCCGTGCTTGAGGGCGATGTTCAGTTCATCCAGCACCACCAGGCCAATCGACGGATCGCGCAGCAGTTCGCGGGACACGGCCCACGCCGCTTCGGCGGCAGCGATATCACGCTGACGGTCCTGGGTTTCCCAAGTGAAGCCCTCGCCCATCACATGAAAGCGCACTTGCTCCGGGAAGAGGCGGAAGAACAACTCCTCGCCAGTGCTGTTGCGGCCCTTGATGAACTGCACCACACCGCATTGCATGCCATGGCCCATGGAGCGGGCGAGCATGCCGAAGGCCGAGCTGCTTTTGCCTTTGCCATTGCCGGTCAGCACCAGCAGCAGGCCGCATTCGTTCGGCGAATTGGCGATGCGCTCGTCAATCACGGCTTTTTTGCGCAGCATGCGCGCCAGGTGGCGTTCGTCACGATCGGGGGTATCAGTCATGGGGGAGCTCTCCGTTGAGGCTGGATAACGGCGGGCAGGCACAAGAATAGACGGCAAAAAGCCTGGCATCGCCCACCGTGATGCCGCTGGATGGATCAGGCCGGTCTCCGGGCTCATGAGCGGCGTTACGCCAGACTGCGCGCCTTCCCATGTCAGTCGACACAGTGGCTCAAGACGCAGCTTTCACTCATTTACCGTTGCGGGGGCAGCGCCGGGATCGTGGTTGTTCATCAATGAACAACGTCACTCACCGGCTTCCCTGTTTCACTCTGTCGACCACGGCCACAGAGCACCTGAAACAAGCCGCGAAGGTTAGAGGGTTGGGGGTGGAGCGTCAATTAAAGCCGGGACGCCGCCGGGCGAATTTCTGCCGCCGATCAATTATCCGACGTCATTCTTGTGCCACACTCTGAGCAGTGATATCAAAGAGCCACAATCTCACAACACAATAATAAGGGTGAGCCACATGCAAGGCATGATCATCAGCAATCCGAAGCTGGAATTCCTGCGCCCGCTGCTGGAACGCTGGTTTGACTGTATCGACCGCTATAACGCTGTGCGCGGCGATAATGATGCGCCGTACTGGTTCGACGAAAAAGCCAATCTCAGCCTGCTCTCGGCCGCGGCCTGGATGGCGGAAATGGTCACGCTGCAACAGACGCCGACCCGCAAACAGACCGAAGAAGGCGAACGCAATGCTCGCGCCGATCTGTTGATCGCCGCCAGCGAACAACGCGCTTACCTTCAGGCCACCCAGCGCTGGCCCAAGGTCAACAGCCTGAACCTGACACAAGCCCTGGTCGATATCACCGGCGACGCCAAGCGGATCAGCTACGCCAGTGACCTGAAACTCGGCTGCCTGTTCGTGGCTCCGCAAAAAGCCCAGCAAAGCGCCACCCCCGAAGAACTCCAGGACATGGTCGACGACTTGCAGAAGGAACACACCTGCGCCGTGGCCTGGTATTTCCCCTACGCCTACCGCAAGTTGCGCAACGAATCCGGGCAGTATCACCCAGGCATCGCGGTGCTGTTCAAAGAGGCCCGTGGCTGATCGGTTGAACCATCGCGGCTGTTTACTTCTCTAGATTAGATCAGTGCATTCATAGGGAAGATCAGCATGCGCAAACCCCAGCTCGTTCTCGTTATCGCGCTCGCCGGAGGGCTTGTTGCCTGCGGCGAGACCTCCAGCCTGCAAGTCACGGACGGCACCGGCCCATCGCCCAAGCTGCCAGAACCGAACAAAACCCTGATCCCGACGGTGAATATCGCCCCGGCAATCGGCTGGCCGGCTGGCGCCAAACCGACCCCGGCGGCGGGAACCCAGGTGGCGGCATTTGCTGAAAACCTCGATCACCCGCGCTGGCTCTACGTGTTGCCTAACGGTGATGTGCTGGTGGCGGAAACCAATGCCCCGCCCAAGCCCGATGACTCCACCGGGATCCGCGGCTGGGTGATGAAGAAAGTCATGGGCCGCGCCGGTGCCGGTGTTCCAAGCCCGAACCGGATTACGCTACTGCGGGACAAGGACCACGACGGTGTGGCCGAAACGCGCACGGTGTTCCTGGAAAATCTCAGCTCGCCCTTCGGCATGGCGCTGGTCGGCAACGATCTGTACGTGGCCGACTCCGACAAGTTGATCCGTTTTCCGTACAAGGACGGCGAAACCTCCATCACCGCGCCAGCCACCAAAGTTGTCGATCTACCGGGCGGCACGCTGAATCACCACTGGACCAAAAACGTCATCGCCAGCAAGGACGGCAGCAAGTTGTACGTGACGGTAGGCTCCAACAGCAACGTCGGTGAAAACGGCCTGGATAAAGAAGAAGGTCGCGCGGCGATCTGGGAAGTGGACCGCGCCACCGGCAATCACCGGATCTTCGCCTCAGGCTTGCGCAACCCCAACGGCATGGGCTGGGAACCGAGCAGCGGCGCGCTGTGGACCTCGGTCAACGAGCGGGATGAGATCGGCAGCGACCTGGTGCCGGACTACATCACCTCAGTCAAAGACGGCGCGTTCTACGGCTGGCCGTTCAGCTATTACGGGCAGCACGTCGATGTGCGCGTCGAGCCGCAAAATCCGGAAATGGTCGCCAAGGCCATCGCCCCGGATTACGCCGTCGGCCCGCACACCGCTTCGCTGGGCTTCACCTTTGCCGAAGGCAGTAAATTGCCGGCACCGTTCACCAACGGCGCCTTCGTTGGCCAGCACGGTTCATGGAACCGCAAACCGCACAGCGGCTATAAAGTGATTTTCGTGCCGTTCACCGCAGGCAAGCCAACCGGGCAACCGGTGGATGTACTGACCGGGTTCCTGGATAAAGATGAAAACGCCCTGGGTCGGCCAGTGGGTGTAGTGATCGATCAGCAGGGAGGCTTGCTGGTGGCGGATGATGTGGGGAACAAGGTTTGGCGGGTTTCTGCGGCTAAATAAAACTCTTCCTGCCAACACCAAACCCAATGTGGGAGCGGGCTTGCTCGCGAAGAGGGTGTGTCATTCAACAATAATGTCGACTGATACACCGCTTTCGCGAGCAAGCCCGCTCCCACATTTATAAGCGTCAGCGTTTACGGCAAAGCGTTAATCCATCGCCAATCGGCAACAACGACAAATCCACCCGCCCATCATCCTTCAATGCTCGATTGAGCTTCTGAATCGCCCGCGTGTCGACGCTCTCGGGATTGCTCTCCAGCACCCGCCCGCTCCACAACGTGTTGTCGAATATCGCCAGACCACCCACCCGCAGCAAACGCAGGGCGTGCTCCAGATAACGGGGGTAGTTAGCCTTGTCGGCATCGATGAAGATCAGATCAAACACGCCCGGTTGTTCCAGCTGAGCCAGAGTTTCCAGCGCTGGCGCCAGACGCAAATCGATGCGTGCAGTAAGCCCCGCCTCCTCCCAATAACGCCGCGCAATGGCGTTGTAGTCACCGGGAATATCGCAACAGATCAACGAACCGTCCTCCGGCAACGCCGCCGCCATGCACAAGGCGCTGTAACCGGTGAAGGTGCCGATTTCCAACAGACGTTTGGCGCCGGTGAGCTTGACCAGCAAGGCGAGGAACTGCCCTTGTTCCGGCGCCACTTGCCAGCGCGCCATGGGCAGCGTCTGGGTTTCATCGCGCAGACGCTTGAGCAGCGACGTTTCCCTGAGGGAAACGTCGAGCAGGTATTGATACAGGGAATCGTCGAGATTGAGCGTGCGATTGGTCATCACAACCTCTGCGTAAAAATCCTACGGATTACGCGCCAAATGCTCTGGTTGCAAGACGCGTTTGGCGCTCAGGTAGGCTTTCTGCCAATAGGCTTTGGACAGACTGTCGAGCTTCACCGTGCCGCCGGTGGCAGGCGCGTGAACAAAGCGGCCTTCGCCGACGTAGATGCCGGCGTGGCTGACCTGGGAGCCGCCATTGGTGGCGAAGAAAATCAGGTCACCGGTTTGCAGGCCTTCCTTGCCGACATTGGCCGCTTGCATGCTGATCATTTCGCGGGTGGTGCGCGGCAGGGAAATGCCGGTAACGTCACGGTAGACGTAACCGATCAGGCCACTGCAATCGAATCCGGAATCTGGCGTATTACCGCCCCAGCGATAGGGCGTGCCCACCAGGCCGAGGGCGCGAAACAACACGTCTTCCGCTTCAGGGGAGAATGCTTGGGCGGGGCCAAAAATAATCGGCGCTCGAACCACTGGCGCGGGCTGCGGCGGTGGCGTGCGGCTGGCGCAAGCGCTGAGCAGCGCTGCAAAGAGCATCAGGGTGAGGCGGGCCGACATCGTCATAAGCAGAGCATCCTGATCTGGCTGCGGCTTTTTTCTGCCGGGAAGACAGAAAAGAAAACCGCCTGCGCAGAGCACAGGCGGTTTGCCATCAATAATAGACAGGATTCTAGCGCTTATGTGCCAAACTTCAAGTAAGACTTTAAGTTCGCCTTACATAAAGTGTGCTTACTTGCGAGCGGTGACTACAGTCGGGGCCATCGCGAGTGCGCGCTTGGCTTCGATGAAGGTCTTGCTCCAGTAGCTGTCGCCCAGGCTATCGACTCGCACGCCACCGCTTTTGCGGCTGCTGGAGTGGATGAACTGGTCATCACCAAGGTAAATCCCGGCGTGACTGACACGACCGCGACGACCATTGGTGGCGAAGAACAGCAGATCACCGGGCTTGAGATTGTTGCGCGAAACCAGCGGGGCGTCCACGTTGATCATTTCGCGAGTGGAGCGCGGCAGGTTCATGCCGGCCTCTTCGCGGAACAGGTAGCCGATGAAGCCGCTGCAGTCGAAACCGGCTTCAGAGGTACCGCCGAAACGGTAACGGGTACCGATCAGGGACATGCCACGTTCGAGGATGCTGTCAGCAAGGACCGGAAGCTGGTAAGACTTGCCGTCGGCGAAGCTGGCCAGTTCTTTTTCGGTGGCCGTTTCTTCCTGGAAAAGAGTGTCCTGATACAGGACGGAAGATTGGGCGGTAACAGAGTTTTTAACCTGCTGTTGTTGCTCTTGCTGAGTCACTGGGGAGTGAGCAGCGCAACCGAACAACAGGGTGACGAGTGCGAGAGGCACGAGGGGTGCGAAGCGATTTAGCATGGGCACGACCGTGGCTGATAGTTGTAAAGAAGCCGAGACTATGCCCGCTATCAACCTCATTTGCAAATTCAATCGAACTTAATGTGACTTCCCGGTTTCTCGTTTACATCTAAGCGCTTAAACCCGTTCTGAATCTTTACGCAGCCTGCAGCCATGCAGGAAAGCGGATTTTCTGGCGCCTGGAATATGCCAAAAGCCGCTAAAGGCCTTGGTTTACCAGCCTAAAGTCTCTTTCAGAAACGGGATCGTCAGCTTGCGCTGAGCTTGCAGGGAAGCCTGATCGAGACGTTCAAGCAGCTCGAAAAGCGCGCTCATGCTGCGGGTGCCACGGGTCAAAATAAAATGCCCGACTTCGTCCGTCAGGTGCAGTCCGCGACGGGAGGCGCGCAATTGCAGGGCGCGCAATTTATCTTCGTCGGAGAGTGGGCGCATCTGGAAGATCAGCGCCAGGGTCAGGCGTGATTTGAGGTCCGCCAGCTTCACCGGCAATTCACGCGGCGAGGTCGAAGCGGCGATCAACAGGCGCCTACCGCTGTCACGCAGCCGATTGAACAGGTGGAACAGCGCCTCTTCCCAATCCGCTCGCCCGGCGACAGCCTGCAAGTCATCGAGGCAGACCAGTTCGTATTGTTCGAGGTTGTCGAGGATTTCGATGCCGCGATCCAGCAACTCGGCGAGCGGCAAATACACCGCCGGTTCGCCCATCTGCTCGAAACGCAGGCAAGCAGCCTGCAACAAGTGCGTGCGCCCTACCCCGTCCTTGCCCCAGAGGTAAATCAGGCTTTCGGTCCAGCCGGCGTCGGCTTCGCATAGCCGCTCGACATAGCCGAGTGCAGCGGCATTGGCGCCTGGGTAGTAATTGATAAAGGTAGCGTCATCACGCAGACGCACACCTAGGGGCAGCTGAATCGGTTTCATGCTGACTGAACAGTTCCAAAGGAACCGTTAGTGGCCTCTGTGTAAAGTTTGCGAAGTTTATACCCGTGGGGCAGCCCGCACAATGCGGCAGACCACAAGCAAAATCAAAGGTTTGCGTTAACGCACTGGTTTTGTGACAGATTCTTTGGCGGTGCATGTGACAGCCAATAGAAAGAAGCGGGCCAGCCTGGCACGTAACCAGGCCGCCCGTTACGAGATATCAGACAGTTTTACAGCTCGGGCTCATCCACCCCACTGTACACATCTGAATCCTTATACAAATCATGCAGATGGCGCACCAGTACCATGATCACCGCCGCCACCGGCAACGCCAGCAGTACACCGGTGAAACCGAACAGCTCGCCGCCGGCCAGAATGGCGAAAATCACCGCCACCGGGTGCAGGCCGATCCGGTCCCCTACCAGCAATGGCGTCAGCACCATGCCTTCCAGCGCCTGACCGACCATGAACACCGCGACGATACCGAGCATGGGATACAGATCGCCATGGAACTGGAACAGACCGGCAATCAATGCCGCGCCAATCCCGATCACGAAACCCATGTACGGCACGATCGCCGCCAGACCGGCAATCAGGCCGATCAACAGCCCCAGTTCCAACCCGACCAGCATCAGGCCCGCGGCATAGATCACGCCCAGCGCCAGCATCACCAGCAATTGCCCGCGCACAAACGCCCCGAGCACTTCATGGCATTCACCGGCCAGCGACACCACACGCTCTTCGCGATCGCGGGGCAACAGGCTGCGGATCTTGGCCATCATCAGGTCCCAGTCCCGCAGCAAGTAGAAACTCACCACCGGGATCAGCACCAGGTTGGCCAGCCAGCCGATCAACGCCAGCCCGGAGGCCGTCGCCTGGCTCAGCACCACGCCGACAATGTCGGTGGTCTGGCCCATGTGCTCGCTGATCGCAGCCTTGAGCTTGTCGAACTTCCAGAAGTTATCCGACAGGCCAAATTTCGACTGCGCCCACGGCAGCGCCGTGTGCTGCAACCAGTCGAGCATCTGCGGCGCCAGTTCGTACAAGCGAAACAACTGCTTGGCGAGCATCGGCACCAGCACCAACAGCAAGGTCGTGAAGATCAGGGTAAACAGCGCGAACACCGCCACCACACCCCAGGTTCGCGACAGGCCGGCCTTCTCCAGGCGATCCACAAGAGGATCGAACAGATAGGCCAACAGCAGCGCCACCAGAAATGGCGTCAGGATCGGATGCAATAGCCAGACAAACGCGCAGAGCAGGACCACCCCACCCAACCAGAACCAACGCCGCGTATCGGCCATGTACAACTCCCTATGCTTCTATATAAAGAAAGAAAACCTTACCAACGGAATCGCAGCTGCGGCACGGGTGCCGGAGCGGGCGCTACAACCGGTGCCGAACCCTCGGCCGGCTGAACCGGTGCGACAGGCGCCGGCGCTTCACCGGCCGGAACCTCCTGCAACTTCGCCAACGACAGCTGCGAGCGCAATTGCTCGGCACTGCCATTGACCCGATAAACAATACGATCGCCATCGACGCTGACCAGACGCCCGCCAAACGGATCCAGCAAGCGCCCCAGCGCCGCGTAGCGCTCCAGATTCATGCCCTGCACTTCGAGCAACTGTTCGCTCGAGACACCGGCCTTGACCACAAAGCGCGGCGCCATACGCTGAGCGACCGCCAGCATCACCGCATCGGCCACAGCGGCTTGATCCGCGCCCTGCACCGTGCCCGCTTCCTTCTGGTCGCCGAGCCACAAATGCCACTTGGCCTGCCATTGGCCACCCTCTTCCCGGGCATGCACCGCGAGCAGGGCATCGGCGTTGTAACGTTCGGATGCGCCACGCAATGGCGCCGCATCCGTCCCTTCAAGATTCGGCGCTGTAGCGACCAGTTGTTCACTCAAGTCCGCCAGCGGCAAGCGCAACGGCAAACCACGGTGCTGGGCCGCGCGACGCAATGGCGCGGCAGTGGCCTGACCATCGCCGACCAGGCTTGAACCCTCGGCGGAGTCGTTCAGCCACCAGCCCAGGATCGACGGCCGATTCGCGCCCCACAACGACAGCCCGGCACGACGCAGCGCCTGCTCGGTGGTGGCCGGGTCGAAATCGACTTTCAGCACTTCCGGCGGCCCGGCGTCAAAACCGTACTGACTGATGATTTGCTGCGGGTCCTTGCGGATCGCCGCCAGCCCCGGATTTTGCGCAGCCTTGGGGTCGCCGGTCAGGCGCAACACCAGCGTGTCCAGTGCCTCCTGGGTCGCTTGATCGCGCACCTCGGGACTCTGGCTGCTGACAGGCTGACGCACCTGATAAAGGCCTTTCACGGTTTCGGCATGACTTGCCAGGCTGAAAAGCGACAAACAACCCACAACTAAATATTTGGAGAAAAAACGCATGGAAGATTCCTGACGACAAGAGCGGCTGGAACTGGCCGCGAGAACGTGTTGAGCAAGGCTGTGACCACCGCCCTGAGCAAAACATTCACCCGGCCCCGATAAGTTTTTGGCACTGCCCTAACGATAGACGGTTAATGGCGATACCTTATACAGGCATGAGGGAGGCGACCAACACGGGCAATAACGGTTTTTTTCGGCCGATATGCCCCTGCCGTCGGCGCGAGGATGGCCGCTGCCTCTCAAGCCTGATAAAATCGCGCGCCTTCGCAGACCGGCAACAGCCGGGCAGTGTCGGAATAGCGCGCATGGCTTTCGCCTACGCTGTTTCGGCGGCCCTAATGGACTCGGTCGTTACCCCTGAATCCCCCCTAAAGGCCTGGATCATGAGCAAGCAACCCTCCCTGAGCTACAAGGACGCCGGTGTAGACATCGACGCCGGTGAAGCATTGGTCGAACGCATCAAGAGCGTCGCCAAGCGCACTGCGCGCCCGGAAGTCATGGGCGGCCTGGGCGGTTTCGGCGCCCTCTGCGAAATCCCGGCCGGCTACAAGCAGCCAGTGCTGGTTTCCGGTACTGACGGCGTCGGCACCAAGCTGCGCCTGGCGCTGAACCTGAACAAGCACGACAGCATCGGCATCGACCTGGTCGCCATGTGCGTCAACGACCTGGTGGTATGCGGCGCCGAGCCGCTGTTCTTCCTCGACTACTATGCCACCGGCAAACTCAACGTCGAAACCGCGACCCAGGTCGTGACCGGCATCGGTGCAGGCTGCGAACTGTCCGGCTGCTCCCTGGTCGGCGGCGAAACCGCTGAAATGCCTGGCATGTACGAAGGCGAAGACTACGACCTGGCCGGCTTCTGCGTTGGCGTCGTGGAAAAATCCGAAATCATCGACGGTTCCAAAGTCGCTGCCGGCGATGCCCTGCTCGCCCTGCCGTCTTCCGGTCCGCACTCCAACGGCTACTCGCTGATCCGCAAGATCATCGAAGTGTCGGGTGCCGACATCGAAAACATCCAGCTCGACGGCAAACCGCTGACCGACCTGCTGATGGCTCCGACCCGTATCTACGTGAAGCCGCTGCTCAAGCTGATCAAGGAAACCGGCGCTGTCAAAGCCATGGCCCACATCACCGGTGGCGGCTTGCTGGACAACATCCCGCGCGTTCTGCCAAAAGGCGCTCAAGCCGTGGTTGACGTCGCGAGCTGGACCCGCCCTGCGGTGTTCGACTGGCTGCAAGAAAAAGGCAACGTCGACGAAAACGAAATGCACCGCGTGCTGAACTGCGGCGTCGGCATGGTCATCTGCGTGGCTCAAGAGCACGTTGAAACCGCGCTGAATGTGTTGCGTGAAGCCGGCGAGCAGCCTTGGGTCATCGGCCAGATCTCCACCGCTGCCGAAGGCGCGGCTCAGGTCGAACTGAAGAACCTTAAGGCGCACTAATGTCCGCCACCTGTGATGTCGTGGTGCTGCTCTCCGGCACCGGCAGTAACTTGCAGGCCTTGATCGACAGCACGCGGACCGGCGACAGCCCGGTCCGCATCGCTGCGGTGATTTCCAACCGCGCCGACGCCTACGGCCTGCAACGCGCCAGGGAGGCGGGTATCGACACCCGCTCCCTGGATCACAAGGCTTTCGATGGCCGCGAAGCCTTCGATGCCGCGCTGATCGAACTGATCGACGCCTTCAACCCCAAACTCGTGGTACTCGCCGGTTTCATGCGCATTCTCAGCGCAGGTTTCGTGCGTCACTATCAGGGTCGCCTGCTGAATATCCATCCCTCGCTGCTACCCAAATACAAAGGGTTACACACTCATCAGCGCGCTTTGGAGGCCGGCGACACCGAACACGGCTGCTCCGTGCACTTCGTCACCGAGGAACTCGATGGCGGACCACTGGTCGTACAGGCAGTAATACCGGTAGAGTTGCACGATTCGCCGCAGAGTCTGGCGCAGCGGGTCCACGTTCAGGAACACCTGATCTACCCGATGGCCGTACGCTGGTTTGCCGAAGGTCGTCTGTCCCTCGGCGAACACGGTGCTTTACTGGATGACACGTTACTCGCGGCCAGCGGCCACTTGATTCGAACCTAGGAGATATTATGCGTCGCGCCTTGCTCTTCGCTTGCGCTCTGCTCGCCCTGCCCTTCGCACAGGCCGCAGACCTTCAACCTTTCTCCGCCAGCTACACCGCCGACTGGAAACAGCTGCCCATGAGCGGCACTGCCGAACGCAGTCTGACCAAGGGCGCCAACGGCGTTTGGACACTCAGCTTCAAGGCGTCGATGATGATCGCCAGCCTGTCCGAACAAAGCACCCTGACCCTGGACAAAGACACGTTGCTGCCCCAGTCCTACCACTTCGAACGTGGCGGTTTGGGCAAAGCCAAGAAGGCTGACCTGGACTTCGACTGGTCCACCAAAATGGTCACCGGCACCGATCGTGGTGACGCGGTCAAGATCCCGCTCAACCGCGGCATGGTCGACAAATCCACTTATCAGCTGGCCCTGCAACACGATGTGGCCGCTGGCAAGAAAAGCATGAGCTACCAGGTCGTCGATGACGGCGAAGTCGACACCTATGACTTCCGGGTGCTGGGTTCGGAAAAAGTCGATACCAAGGCTGGCCAGATCGATGCGATCAAGGTCGAGCGCGTGCGCGACCCGACACAAAGCAAGCGCATCACCGTAATGTGGTTCGCCAAGGATTGGGATTACCTGCTGGTCCGTCTGCAACAGGTTGAAACCGACGGCAAGGAGTACAACATCATGCTCCTGGACGGTACGGTCAACGGCAAGGCTGTCAAAGGCAGCTGATCCGGCTAGACACCAAAAGCCCCGCGATTGCGGGGCTTTTTTTTGAATCAAAAGATCGCAGCCTGCGGCAGCTCCTACAGGAGAATGCATTCCAATGTAGGAGCTGCCGAAGGCTGCGATCTTTTGACCTTCATCTGGAGGCAGTAGATCAAACCGAAAACCGCGCCACCATACTGTTCAAATCCACCGCCAACCGCGACAACTCCTGGCTCGCCGCACTGGTCTGGTTCGCCCCCGCCGAAGTCTGCAACGCCAGGTCGCGGATGTTCATCAGATTGCGATCCACCTCCCGCGCCACGGCCGCCTGTTCCTCCGAGGCACTGGCGATCACGATGTTGCGCTCGTTGATCAAGGTGAACGCCGAGGCAATCTCCTCCAGCGCCACGCCCGCGGCTTTCGCCACTTCCAGGGTCGAACGCGCGCGGCTATTGCTCTGCTGCATCGAGCTGACGGCAGAATCGGTGCCTTGCTGGATGCCACTGATCATCTGCTCGATTTCCTGAGTCGATTGCTGCGTCCGGTGCGCCAGCGCTCGCACCTCATCCGCCACCACGGCAAAACCGCGCCCGGCATCGCCTGCACGCGCCGCTTCAATCGCCGCGTTCAGGGCCAACAGATTGGTCTGCTCGGCAATCGAGCGAATCACATCCAGCACCTTGCTGATGCCGTAGACCTTCTGCGCCAAATCCTCAACCTGACTGGCATTGGCTGTCACATCGTCCGCCAGGGACTCAATGGACTGCACGGTCTGATGCACCTGCGCGCGGCCATGCTGGGCGATCCGGTCAGATTCCCGGGACGCTTCGGAAGTCGCCACCGCGTTGCTCGCCACTTCCTCCACCGCCGCCGTCATCTGATTCACCGCTGTAGCGGCCTGCTCGATTTCCAGGCTCTGCTGATGCAGCCCACGGGTCGCGTCTTCCGTGACGCAACTGAGTTCTTCCGAGGCCGAGGCCAATTGGCTGGACGAGTCAGAGATACGCCGAATGGTGTCGCGCAAGCTCTGCTGCATGCTCTTGAGCGCGTGCAACAGCCGCGCCGGTTCGTCCTTGCCACTGATGCTGATGTCGCCGGTCAGATCACCGCCCGCCACCACTTCGGCCACCCGCAACGACTGGGACAACGGCAACACAATGCTGCGGGTCAGCAGCAACGCGAGGCCAATGGTCATCAACGCCGCCAGCGCAACCATCACCCCGACCCAGACCCGCGAGTTGCTGAACACCAGGCGTGCCGCCTCGGTGGCCAGGTTGGCGTTGCGTTTGTTCAGCTCGACCAGCGACTTGAGGGTGACCGCGATTTCGTCGGCCAATGGGCTCATCTCGCCATTGACGATAGCCGCCGCGTCTTCGATCCGGTCTTGGGCAGACAGGGTCATCACCTGCCCCTGAAATTGCAGGTACTTTTGCTCCGAGGCCTTGAAGCGATCGAACAGCGAACGCTCCTCGGGCAGCACGATCAACGCGTTGTAGCGCTGCTGCGCATCGCCGAGTACGCCTTTGAGCTCATTGAGTTTGCCGACGTTCTGCGCCAGCGCCGCCGGGTCGCGGTTGATCAGCAGGCGCATGGTCAGGGCACGCAGCCGCAGCATGTCCTGACTCATCTCCCCGACCGCCATCACGCTGGGCAGCCAGTTGTTATCGACCTGATCGGACTGAGTGCGCATGTTCGACATTTGCGCCAGGGCAAACGCGCCCAAGCCAAACACCATCAACGCCAACAGGCCAAAACCCAGGCTCGCGCGCGGGGCAATATTGAGACTGCGGATGCTCATCGCTTTGGTTCCTTCCAAAAATGCACTGCATATCCCTGCAGCGGGTTGCTTTAGAAGGTATCGGCCCGGAGAAAATTTGCGTAAGACCAAAACGTGATATCAAAACGCCTTGCTACTTCGATCGTCCGGCGGGAACGATTCAGCGCGCAACTTTGGGCAACACTGCCAGAAAATTATCTCTCGCGACTTTTCTCGCAACACCTTCCGGCAACGCATCGAGAAACGGGTCGAAGCTGTGCATTTCCTGACCCAATTTATCGAAGCGTCCTACGACATCCGACCCCAGCATGAAACGCTCCGGAAAGCGCTCCACCAGTTTCAGCCATTCGTCCCGTGGCTTGCCCTGCTCATCCAGCAGATAGGGCGTGAGCATGCTCCAGGACAGGTCGATGAACAGATTCGGGTACGCCTCAAGCATCCGGGTCAACGTCGGCAACAGAAAATCCAGCTGCGTCTGGTGCCGATGGATTTCCACGCTGGTGCCGGCATGCGCCCAGATAAACCGCGTGTGCGGGTGATTACGCAACGGCTCTTCCATTTCCGCCAGGTACAGTGGATTTCTCTCACGCTTGGAGGTGATGTTCGAATGCAGCATCACCGGCAGGTCATTTTCGGCGGCGAGGTGATAGATCCGCGTCATCGCCTCGTTATTGGCCCGTGGCGTATCACCCGACGTCAGCGCCGTCAGGTCATCGTGCCGGGTGAAGACTTCGCCGATGCCCTGCCACAACCCCGGGTTGAGATCGAGCATGCGCTGGATGTGCGCCTCGGAGTTTTTATCGTTGGGGTTGAAGCCTGACAGGAATGGGTGAAAACGCTGACGCTGCTCCGGCGTGAGCTTGTTCACCGCGGCGGCGACAATCACGTCGGTCGCGCTGTACCAATAGGCATCGGCGTCGTCACCGGCGTAGTAACGCGGGCGCTTGGGTTCGTCTTCATGCCATTTCTTCGCTACCGGGATGCCGGAAATCATCACGTGATCGATGGAGCTGTCAGCCATCGACTTGAGCAAGGCAGGCATCCCGGCAGTTTCCTGGAAGAAGTCCACGTAATGCAGGTGCGCATCGCTGTAGGCATAGTCGCGGGCGTCCGCGTATGAACTGCAAAGCACCAACCACCAGGCGAGACTCAAGCGGATCCGGGGCACGGGCATTCTCCAATGACATGAGCCCCATAGACCTCGCCGCGCCAATCAGGGTTCAGCCCGCAAGAAAGTGGAACGCAGCACAGCACGAATGCTCTATACCTTCAGGGTCCGTTTTTGCTCGAATGACTTTTCCTACTGCCGAAGAGGTTTCCCATGACTGTTACCGTCAATACCGTTTCCAGTGAAGGCTTTCGTCACACTGTCCAGATCGATGACCACGAACTGTTTGCCGATGTACCGAAGTCCGCCGGTGGCGAAGGCTCGGCGCCGGAACCCCATGATTACTTCGACGCCGCGCTCGGTGCCTGCAAGGCGCTGACGCTGAAAATGTATGCCAAGAAGAAAGACATCCCGCTGACCGGCGTGGGTGTCGAGGTCAAACGCGACAACAGCGAAGAGCAGAAAGGCAAATATGTCCTGCACGTGACCCTTACGCTCAAGGGCGTGCTCACCGACGACCAGCGCGCGGAGTTGTTGCGAGTCGCTGACCGTTGCCCGATTCATAAACTGATGACCACCACCGACGTCACCATCGAAACCCACGCGCCACAGGGCTTCGACAGCCAGTAATTACGACGATGCCAGCGGCGGGTTATGCTCCACGCATTACCCGCCCAGCCTGGAATGCAGCATGAACACGCCCCTCGTGATCCGCCCCCGCGCCGAAGATGTTGAAGGCCAGCCGATTCTTCGCCCGTTGCCGTCAGCCAAATGCCGCAGCGTCGGGCCTTTCGTGTTTTTCGACCACATGCTCGAAACCCGTTATCCGGCGGGTAAAGGCATGAACATCCGACAACATCCGCACATCGGTCTGTCGACCCTGACTTATTTGTTCAAGGGGCAGATCCAGCACAAGGACAGCCTCGGTTCCGATCAAGTGGTGGACATCGGTGACGTCAGCTGGATGACAGCGGGCAGCGCAATTGCCCACGTTGAACGCACGCCTGAAGCGCTGAAAGACAGCGGCTTCACGATGCATGGCTTGCAGATCTGGCTGGCGTCGCCCAAGGAGCATGAGCAAGGCCCGGGGCATTACAGCCATCATCCGGCCGCCACGCTGCCGGTCAGCGATAACCTCGGCGTGAAGATCCGCATGATCGCCGGGTCAGGCTTTTGCCTGGAATCGCCGGTGCCAGTGCTTTCTCCTACGTTGTACGCCGAACTGAACTTGCAAACCGCGACGACATTGCTGATTCCCACCGAGCATGAAGAACGGGCACTGTATGTGCTGGACGGCGAGGTGCAACTCGATGGCGAGCTAATAGAACCGCATTCGCTGGTGGTGTTGCCGGTCGGGGAAGAGATGACGTTGTTTGCCGAAAGCGACTGTCACGCCGTGCTGTTCGGCGGCGCGCCACTGGATGGGCCACGGCGGATCAACTGGAATTTTGTCGCGAGCGATCCGGCGGCCATCGATGAAGCGCGTCGGCGCTGGGCGGCCGGGGATTGGCCGACGGTGCCGGGGGAAAGTGAGCGGATTGAATTGCCTTAAGGGCAAAAATCAAAAGATCGCAGCCTTCGGCAGCTCCTACAGAATGTCACCGTCCCTGTAGGAGCTGCCGAAGGCTGCGATCTTTTGATCTTGAGAGCTATTAGTCGCTAAACACTTCATCCAGCAAGTTATGCATCGACACAAACGCCCGCCCTGCGGTTTTCGCGTCGTACATCATCTTGCCCGGCACATTCGCATGCGGATCGGTAAACGAGTGCACCGCCCCACCGTAGCTCAGCAATTGCCAATCCACGCCCGCTGCGTTCATTTCTTCTTCAAACGCCGGCAGTTGCTCTTTCGGCACCAATGGATCGGACGCACCGTGCAGCACCAGCACCGAGCCTTTGATGTTTTTCGCATCGTCCACGTTCGGCGTATCCAGCGAGCCATGGAACGACACCGCCGCTTTCACTGGCGCACCGCTGCGAGCCAGTTCCAGCGCGCAGCAACCACCAAAACAGAAACCGAAGGTCGCCAGTTTCGAGGTATCGACCGCGACGTCGCCCTGCCCTTGCAACTGCTCGAAAGCCGCCTGCATACGCTGGCGCAGCAAACCGCGATCATTCTTCAACGGCATCATCGCCGCGCCGGCCTCGTCGCCATTCTGCGGACGTACCGACTGACCATAAAGGTCGGCGATCAGGACTACATAGCCTTTGGACGCCACTGACTTGGCGATCTCTTCGGCACCGGCGCTGATGCCCATCCAGTTCGGCGCCATCAGCAAACCCGGGCGCGGGCTCTTATGGTCGGCATCGAAAGCCAGACGGCTTTCATAAGACTGGCCATCTAGCTGATAGACCACGGAACGCACAGTGACTTGGCTCATCTCAAACTCCTAAGACTCAAGAATAAAAAAACCCGCCGAAGCGGGTTTTTGTACAACTCAGTTAAACCGACAGTTCAACCAGCAACTTGTTGAGACGGCGCACATAAGCCGCCGGGTCTTTCAAGCTGTCGCCGGCCGCCAGGGCTGCCTGATCGAACAGGATGTGCGACAGGTCGCCGAAGCGCTCGTCGCTCTGCTCGTTGTCGAGTTTCTCGATCAGCGGGTGAGCCGGGTTGAATTCGAAGATCGGCTTCGAATCCGGAACCTTCTGCCCGCTGGCTTCGAGGATCTGACGCATCTGCAAGCCCAGGTCCTGCTCACCGATGGCCAGGATCGCCGGAGAATCGGTCAGACGGTGGGAAACCCGTACTTCAGCGACGGAGTCGCCCAGTGCGGTTTTCAGACGCTCAACCAGGCCTTCTTTGGACTTGGCGACTTCTTCCGCGGCCTTCTTGTCCTCTTCCGAGTCCAGGTTGCCGAGGTCCAGGTCACCGCGTGCCACGTCGACAAAGCTCTTGCCGTCGAAGTCGCTGAGGTAGCTCATCAGCCACTCGTCGATGCGGTCGGTCAGCAGCAGCACTTCGATGCCTTTCTTGCGGAAGACTTCCAGGTGCGGGCTGTTTTTGACTTGGGCGTAGGTTTCGCCGGTCAGGTAGTAAATCTTGTCCTGACCTTCCTTGGCGCGAGCCAGGTAATCAGCCAGGCCAACAACCTGCTCGCCTTCTTCGCCCTGAGTGGACGCGAAGCGCAGCAGGCCAGCGATTTTCTCTTTGTTGGCGAAATCTTCAGCCGGGCCTTCTTTCATCACCTGGCCGAAGTTTTTCCAGAAGCCTTTGTATTGCTCAGGCTCGTTCTTCGCCAGTTTTTCCAGCATGTCGAGTACACGCTTGGTCAGCGCCGACTTCATGGAGTCGATGATCGGGTCTTTCTGCAGGATTTCCCGCGACACGTTCAGCGACAGGTCGTTGGAATCGACCACACCTTTGATGAAGCGCAGGTACAGCGGCAGGAACGACTCGGCCTGATCCATTACGAATACGCGCTGCACGTACAGCTTCAGGCCTTTCGGCGCTTCACGCTGGTACAGGTCGAACGGAGCACGGGTCGGTACATAAAGCAGCGAGCTGTATTCCAGCTTGCCTTCGACCTTGTTGTGGCTCCAGCTCAGCGGGTTTTCGAAGTCGTGAGCGATGTGTTTGTAGAACTCCTGGTATTCCTCGTCCTTGATCTCGGTGCGAGGACGGGTCCACAGGGCGCTGGCGCGGTTGACGGTTTCCCACTCAACGGCTGGCTTCTCTTCGCCTTCAACGGCTGCCACTTCTTTCGGCAACTCGATCGGCAAAGCGATGTGATCGGAGTATTTCTTGATGATGTTGCGCAGACGGTAGCCATCGGCGAACTCGTCTTCACCGGACTTCAAGTGCAGGACGATACGGGTGCCGCGCTCGGCTTTGTCGACGGTGGCAACTTCAAAGTCGCCTTCGCCCTTGGACGACCAGTGCACGCCTTCGCTGGCGGCAGCGCCGGCACGACGGCTGAACACGTCGACTTTGTCAGCGACGATGAATGCCGAGTAGAAGCCCACACCGAACTGACCGATCAGGTGCGAATCTTTCTTCTGATCGCCGGACAGGTGTTTCATGAAATCAGCGGTGCCGGACTTGGCGATCGTGCCCAGGTGGGTGATCGCGTCTTCGCGGCTCATGCCGATACCGTTGTCTTCGAGGGTGACGGTTTTCGCGTCTTTGTCGAAGCTCACACGGATTTTCAGTTCGGCGCCACCTTCCAGCAACTCAGGCTTGGACAGGGCTTCGAAACGTAATTTGTCGACAGCGTCAGAGGCATTCGAGATCAACTCGCGAAGGAAAATTTCCTTGTTGGAATACAGCGAATGGATCATGAGGTGCAGCAGTTGCTTCACCTCGGTCTGGAAGCCCAGGGTTTCCTTTTGAGTTTCCACACTCATGGTCATCAAACTCCAATCAGATGGCAGTGGCCGCGACCTTCAGGGTCGACGGCGGGTTGTCATCAGAGTTTGGGGCTGAGTTCAGGATTTCAAGGGCTCTTCGATTTTGAAATGCCCTCGGGCCGTGGCAATCGGCTCGGATTCGGTGCTTTGCCAGGCCGTCACCGCCACGTTGGCCACCCGCCGGCCCTGCCGGCATACCTGGCAGCGAGCCCAGGTATCACGAAATTGCCCGGTGCGCAGGTAATCGAGGGAGAAGTCGATGATCTTCGGCACACCCGGCGAGCCGGTGAAGATCAACAGGTGCAACGCCGCAGACAGCTCCATGAACCCGGCAATCACGCCGCCATGAATCGCCGGCAATAAAGGGTTACCAATGTTGTCCTTGTTGGCCGGCAGGCGAAACAGCAGGTCATCCCCGACCCGCGAACATTCGACGCCGATCAACTTGGCGTAGGGAATCAGGTGCAGCAGCGAGGCGTAGTCCCCTTGCGCGTGGGCTTGCTGGAGTTGTTCCTTGAAGGAGTCCGTCATTTCGCACCTCCGGTGATGGCGCCACCAAAGCCTTTGGTGCCCTTGATGCCCTTGCCCATGCGCATAAAGGTGCCAACGACGTGGGCGATGGGTTGTTGCGGGTCGTCCTGATAGGCAAAGCCTCGGGCGAAGATCACATCGGTGGTGACCCGGTAGCATTGGGCGAAACCGTAGACGTCCTTGTGAGGTTCGGCGGCGTGCATGTAGTCGATGCGCAAATCCAGGGTTGGGCAGACTTCGAATTCCGGCAAAACGCACAGGGTGGACATGCCGCACGCGGTGTCCATCAACGACGTCAGGGCGCCGCCGTGAATGACACCGGTTTGCGGGTTACCGACGATTTGCGGGCTGTAAGGCAGGACGACCGTTAGTCCGTCAGTACTCGCGCTGTGAACGCGCAAGCCCAGCACCTGGCAATGCCGCAGCGCTGACAGGAATCGTGTTGCACGCTCAAAAACGGGGTTTTCGGCCATTTGATAAATCCCTTCTTAGTATCCCGACAAAGCCTCAGATGAATCAGGCAAAAGTTCCATCGCGTTTAAAACTTATATATCTGTATGAAATGAGGAACTTATCGATGACGGCTGTGCTCGAAAGGCCAGTAGATATATTCCATAAGGAGAAACACCCCATGCGTAAGACTTTAGCTATTGCCTTGATGTTGACCGCTTCCCTCGGTCTCGCTGCCTGCGATAAAAAATCCGAGGACAAAGCTCAAGATGCCAACCAACATGCTGAGCAAGCTCAGCAAGACATGAACAAAGCTCAGGATAAAGTGAACGACGCTGCGAAAGAAAACGCCGAAGCTGCCAAAGCTCAGGCTGAATCGAACAAAGCCGCTGTTCAAGAGTCGGCTCCAGCCGCTCCTGCTGAAGCACCTAAAAACTAAAACAGTTTTTAGCGTGACAAAAGAAAACCCGCCATGTGCGGGTTTTCTTTTGCCTGTTAGTTGGTGATTTAGATCAACACGGTTCTAAAAGTCGGACTAATCATCAGCAATAACGAGCAGACTAACCCGATCAACCACACCAGGCTGCGCTGCCAGGCTAGATCCGCCCAATAACACAATAAATAGAGGATGCGCGTGATCACAAAGATGATCGCCAGCGAATCGATCAGCCACCCTGCCGTCTGCGTGGTGTGCGCCATCAACACCCCCACCGCAAATAATATGAACGCTTCAAAACAATTCTGATGGGCCGCTACGGCGCGGGCACCGAAGCCGGTCAGTTGCGCCTGTTGCTGGCGCGGCAAGTGATTGTTGTAGCCGCCCTGCTCTTTCATGGCCCTGGCCACGGGCATGCGGGCCACGTAGATCAGCAATGCACTGATAAACACACACCAGAACGGAATACTCATCAAGCGGCCTCTTTGTTGGCTTCGGGCAATGGCGCCTCTGTAGGGGTATAGACCATCACGTCGAGAACGTCGGAATGAAACTCCCGGCGATACAACACCAGCACGACGCCGGCGCTCATCAACATGAACAACCAGGGGCTGACGAACCACGCGAGCATGGTCATGCCGAAGTAGTAGGAGCGCAGGCCGAAGTTGAACTGGTTGGCCGCCATCGAAATCACCCGCGCCGCCCTTGCCGCAAAGGCTTTGCGCTCCTGCTCGGAAACGTGTCGCTCACCGATCATCGGCGCTGACCCCACCAGAATTGCCGCGAAGTTGTACTGACGCATGCACCAACTGAAGGTGAAGAACGCATAGACAAACACCAGCGCCAGGCACAGCAACTTGATCTCCGACATGCCTTGGGACGCCTGCTGAACCATGGGAATATCCGCGAGCAACGACACGGCTCGTTCGGATGCGCCGAGCACCGTGAGAATGCCTGCCAGGATAATCAGCGTGCTGGAGGCGAAGAACGAGGCGTTGCGCTCCAGGTTGCCGATTACGCTCGCGTCGGCGATGCGGTTGTCCCGCAGCAGCATGCGGCGCATCCAGTCTTCGCGGTACAGGTGCAGCACGCTGGCCAGGCACGCGGTGTCGCGGCCCTTCCACGTCGCATAACGGGTGTAACCGCCCCAGCAGATGGCGAACCAGAGTGCGGCGATGAAGTGGATCAGGTTGGCGTGGATGAACGACATGCAGGTCCTTTTGATGGATTTGGCAAAGCAAAACTGTGGGAGCGAGCCTGCTCGCGAAGACGGTGGATCAGCCAACATCAACATTGAATGATAAGACGCCTTCGCGAGCAGGCTCGCTCCCACATGGGTGTTCGCAATGGTTCGACGTTAGCTCGCGGAAAAAGACACTGCCTCATCCCCATAAAAAATGCCCCGTATCGATTGATACGGGGCATTTCTGTTTAACCGACTGCCCGCTTGTGACGGGCGATCAGGTTTACGCCAAGGCTTCGTCGCGCTTGCCCAGCATGCGGTCGCACGCGGCGGCGACGACCAGGGTCATCACCGACGGCACCAACCACGCCAGGCCTTGCTCGCTCAGCGGCAGGTGCGACAGCTGCGTCGGCATCCAGTCCGCCAGGCCGGCGCCCTTGAGCGCGTCGATCAGGCCGAAGATGAACGACACCAGCATCACCGGACCGACAATGCGGCTCTGCTCACGCCAGAAGTCCTTGCAGAAGCTCAGGGCGACCAGAGCGATGCACGGCGGGTAGATCGCGGTCAGCACCGGGATCGAGAACGCGATCAGCTTGGTCAGGCCCAGGTTGGACACAAACAGCGAGAACACCGCCAGGATGATCACCAGTGTCTTGTAGGACAGTGGCAGCACGCGGCTGAAGTATTCGGCGCAGGCGCAGGTCAGGCCGACCGCCGTCACCAGGCAGGCCAACGAGATCAGCACCGCGAGGAAACCGCTGCCCAGCGAACCGAAGGTGTGTTGCACGTAGGCATGCAGGACGGCCGCGCCGTTCGCGGCACCAGCGGCCACTTCATGGCTGCCCGAACCGAGACGGAACAGGCTGACATACACCAGCGCCAGACCGACGCCGGCAATCATCCCGGCAATGATCGCGTAACGGGTGATCAGCGCAGGCGATTCGACACCACGGGAGCGGATCGCGTTAACGATAACGATGCCGAACACCAGCGCGCCCAGGGTATCCATGGTCAGGTAACCATTGATGAAGCCTTGGGAAAACGGTGCCGCCACGTATTCCGGGGTGGCCACGCCGATATCACCGGCCGGCAAGGCGAACGCGGCGATGCCGAGCACGGCCAGGGCGATGATCTTCAGCGGCGCGAGGAAACGTCCTACGGTATCCAGCAGACGGCCCGGATACAGCGAGATGAAGAACACCAGCAGGAAGTACACCGAGCTGTAGAGGAACAGTGCCAGCGGGCTCTCGCCGGTCAACGGCGCCAGGCCCACTTCGAAGGACACGGTTGCAGTGCGCGGCGTGGCGAACAACGGGCCGACCGCCAGGTAGCACGCAGCGGCCAGCAGGCCACCGGCGACTTTACCGATCGGGCTGCTCAACGCATCCATGGCACCGCCGACCTTGGCCAGCGCGACCACGGTGATCACTGGCAAACCGACCGCCGTGATCAGGAAACCCAGCGCCGCCATCCAGACATGAGGCCCGGACTGCAAACCGACGATAGGCGGGAAGATGATGTTGCCAGCCCCGACAAACAGGGCGAATGTCATAAAACCAAGTGCCAGGATGTCCTGGCCTTTCAACACTTTCATTAAGGAAATACCACACTACTGAATCGGAATTTAGAGAGGGATTTCCCTGTTGGGTGAGGGAAATGCTGTCGATCCGTATAGGACCAACCCGTTTAGCGCGTAGCGGCCTTGTGGGCTGCGGACGCAAAAATGGCTGCTAGCCTAACGAATTTGCCCGACGAACGCACTGTTAGAGGGCGAACTATCCGATACGCGACATTTCTGTGTCGCGTTTACATATCTAAATTTCATCAAAAACAGCAAAGATCAAAAGATCGCAGCCTTCGGCAGCTCCTACATGGGATTGCGCTCAAACTGTAGGAGCTGCCGAAGGCTGCGATCTTTTGATCTTCAGAAACAACAAAGGCCACCCGAAGGTGGCCTTTGTCTGGTGAAGCGTCAGCTAAGCGCGAGGCTTACTTGATCGCCCAACCGGTCAGCTCGGACAAAGCCTTGCCGATGTCTGCCAGCGAACGCACGGTTTTAACGCCTGCGTCTTCCAGGGCAGCAAACTTCTCGTCTGCAGTGCCTTTGCCGCCAGAGATGATTGCGCCAGCATGGCCCATGCGCTTGCCCGCAGGGGCAGTCACACCAGCGATGTAGGAAACAACCGGCTTGGTCACGTGTGCCTTGATGTAGGCAGCCGCTTCTTCTTCAGCCGAACCGCCGATCTCGCCGATCATAACGATCGCTTCGGTCTTCGGGTCTTCCTGGAACAGCTTCAGGATGTCGATGAAGTTCGAACCCGGGATCGGGTCACCGCCGATGCCGACGCAAGTCGACTGACCGAAACCGGCGTCAGTAGTTTGCTTCACAGCTTCGTAGGTCAGGGTGCCGGAACGGGAAACGATACCGACCTTGCCTGGCAAGTGAATGTGACCTGGCATGATGCCGATCTTGCATTCGCCTGGAGTGATCACGCCTGGGCAGTTAGGACCGATCAGGACTACGCCCAGTTCGTCACACTTGACCTTGGCATCCAGCATATCCAGGGTAGGAATGCCTTCAGTGATGCAAACGATCAGCTTGATGCCGCCGAATGCTGCTTCCAGGATGGAGTCTTTGCAGAAAGGAGCTGGAACGTAGATAACGCTGGCGGTGGCGCCAGTGGCAGCTACAGCATCTTTCACGGTGTTGAACACTGGCAGACCCAGGTGCTCGGTGCCGCCTTTACCAGGAGTAACGCCACCCACCATCTTGGTGCCGTATTCGATGGCTTGCTGGGTGTGGAAACTACCTTGCGAACCGGTAATACCCTGGCAGATAACTTTGGTGTCTTTATTGATCAGGACGCTCATTATTTGCCCTCCGCAGCTTTGACAACTTGTTGAGCAGCGTCGGTCAGGCTGGTAGCAGCGATGATGTTCAAACCGCTTTCTGCCAGTACTTTAGCGCCCAGCTCAGCGTTGTTGCCTTCAAGGCGAACAACAACCGGGATTTTCACGCCGACTTCTTTCACTGCACCGATGATGCCTTCGGCAATCATGTCGCAACGAACGATGCCGCCGAAGATGTTGACCAGTACTGCAGCGACGTTAGTGTCGGACAGGATGATCTTGAACGCTTCGGTAACGCGTTCTTTGGTAGCACCGCCGCCCACGTCGAGGAAGTTGGCTGGTTTGCCGCCATGCAGGTTGACGATGTCCATGGTACCCATGGCCAGGCCAGCACCGTTGACCATGCAACCGATGTTGCCTTCCAGTGCTACGTAGTTCAGTTCGAACTTGGCAGCGTGCGCTTCGCGCGGATCGTCTTGCGACGGATCGTGGAAAGTCTTCAGCTTAGGCTGACGGTACATGGCGTTGGCGTCGATGTTGATCTTGGCGTCGAGGCAATGCAGATCGCCGTCAGCCTTGATCACCAGCGGGTTCACTTCCAGCAGAGCCAGGTCGTGATCCTTGAACAGCTTGGCCAGACCTACGAAGATCTTGGCGAACTGAGCAACTTGCTTGCCTTCCAGACCCAACTGGAATGCCAGCTCGCGACCCTGGAATGGCTGAGCGCCAACCAGTGGATCGATAGTGGCTTTCAGGATTTTTTCTGGAGTGTCGTGAGCGATTTTCTCGATGTCCACGCCACCTTCGGTGGAAGCCATGAACACGATGCGACGGCTCGAACGGTCAACGACAGCGCCCAGGTACAGCTCTTTAGCGATATCAGTGCACGATTCAACCAGGATCTTGGTGACTGGCTGACCATTGGCATCAGTCTGGTAAGTCACCAGACGCTTGCCCAACCACTGTTGAGCGAATGCTTTGGCGTCTTCTTTGCTGCGAACCAGCTTAACGCCGCCCGCTTTACCGCGACCACCTGCGTGAACCTGGGCTTTGACAACCCATTCGGTCCCGCCGATTTTGTCGCACGCTTCTGCTGCTGCTTCCGGGGTGTCTACGGCGAAACCCTGGGATACTGGCAGGCCGTATTCAGCGAACAGCTGCTTACCCTGATACTCGTGAAGATTCATGCTTATTACCGTCTTCGTTAGGTACTGCGCATTCGGTGCTGCACTTATTCAAGTGCCGCACCACCTGTGACTGCTGCTTGCGTAGGTGTTCCGGATAACCGGTGAGACTACGCAAGGCTGCGTCCGGCGGACATTCCGCGGTGAGTCTTGCACGCAAGGCTCACGACGGGCCTTCCGCCGTGGTTTCTTATTGTCTTGTCTTAACGCTTCTTGCGGTTGGCGATGTGAATGGCGCCGCCATTCACTGCCAGAGCAGCTTCGTGCAAGGCTTCGGACAGGGTCGGATGGGAGAAAACCATCATGCCCAGGTCTTCGGCACTGGTGCCGAATTCCATACCGATCGCGCCCTGCTGAACCAGTTCTGCAGCGCTCGGGCCAATCACGTGGACGCCCAGTACGCGGTCAGTCTTGGCATCAGCAATGACTTTCACGAAACCGCCGGTGTCGTTGGCTGCCATGGCACGGCCACTGGCTGCGAACGGGAAAGTGCCGACGTTAACTTCAACGCCTTCAGCTTTCAAGGTTTGCTCGGTTTTACCGACCCACGCGATCTCCGGGTGAGTATAAATAACAGACGGGATCAGGTCATAGTTGATCTGGGCTTTGTGGCCCTTGATGCGTTCTACAACCATGATGCCTTCTTCGGACGCCTTGTGCGCCAGCATCATGCCGCGAACCACGTCACCGATTGCGTAAACGCCCGGAACGCTGGTAGCGCACTGGTCGTCAACGAAAACGAAACCACGTTCGTCGATGTTCACACCGCTGTCAGCTGCCAGCAGCTCGGTGGTCACTGGACGGCGACCAACGGCAACAATCAGCTTGTCGAACGTGATGTTCTGTTCGCCATTGGCATCGGTGTAGTTCACAACGACTTCGTCGCCATTCACTTTGGAACCGGTGACGCGAGCGCCCAGCTTGATGTCCAGACCTTGTTTGGTCAGGGTCTTGAAGGCTTCTTTCGAAACGGCTTCGTCAGCGGCTGGCAGGAACTTCTCCAGCGCTTCCAGAACCACGACTTCGGAGCCCAGACGGGACCAGACCGAACCCAGCTCCAGACCGATCACGCCAGCGCCGATCACGCCCAGACGCTTAGGTACGGTTTGGAATTCCAGCGCGCCGGTCGAATCGACGATCACGTTCTGGTCAACCGGAGCCGGTGGAATGTCGATCGGACGCGAACCGGAAGCCAGGATCACGTTCTCGGCTTCGATGATTTCAACGGTGCCGTCTGGCTTGGTCAGCTCGACTTTCTTGCCGGCCAGCAGTTTGCCGTGGCCTTGCAGGGAAGTAACGCCGTTAGCCTTGAACAGGGTAGCAACGCCAGAGGTCAGGCCTTTGACGATGTTGGCTTTACGGCCAACCATTGCTGCCACGTCCATGGTCACGCCAGCGTGATTGATACCGTGGATCGCGAAGCCTTCTTTGGCTTCCTTGTATTTCCAGGAGCTGTCCAGCAGCGCCTTGGATGGAATGCAGCCGACGTTCAGGCAAGTACCGCCCAGAGCCAGTTTGCCTTCCTTGTCGGTGTATTTCTCGATGCAGGCAGTGCTGAGACCCAGTTGCGCTGCTTTGATGGCAGCCACGTAGCCGCCAGGGCCCGCACCGATCACTACTACGTCAAATTTCTGCGACATTCAAAAAATCCTCTTTTGGCAACAAGCTTGAAGCCGCAAGCCTCAAGCCAAGCTGCAATTGCTTGCAGCTTGAAGCTTGAAACCTGCAGCCGCTTCTATCAGATATCCAGCAGCAAACGAGCCGGGTCTTCCAGCAGGTTCTTGATGGTAACCAGGAAGGTCACAGCTTCTTTGCCATCGATCAGACGGTGATCGTAGGACAGAGCCAGGTACATCATCGGACGGATAACGACCTGACCGTTGATCGCCATAGGACGCTGCAGAATGTTGTGCATGCCCAGGATGGCCGCTTGCGGCGGGTTGACGATCGGAGTCGACATCATCGAACCGAAGGTACCACCGTTGGTGATGGTGAACGTACCACCGGTCATTTCGTCCATCGACAGCTTGCCGTCACGCGCCTTTTTGCCGAAAGCAGCGATGCCGCCTTCGATTTCAGCCAGGCTCATCAGTTCGGCGTTACGCAGGACCGGTACAACCAGGCCGCGGTCGCTGGAAACAGCCACGCCGACGTCGGCATAACCGTGGTAAACGATGTCAGCACCGTCGATCGACGCGTTGACAGCCGGGAAGCGTTTCAGCGCTTCGGTGGCAGCCTTGACGAAGAACGACATGAAGCCCAGGCGTACGCCGTTGTGGGACTTCTCGAACAGGTCCTTGTACTTCGAACGCAGGGCCATGACTTCGGTCATGTCGACTTCGTTGAAAGTAGTCAGCATCGCCATGTTCGACTGAGCTTCTACCAGACGCTTGGCAACGGTGGCTCGCACGCGGGTCATCGGTACGCGCTTCTCGATGCGGTCGCCAGCAGCGAACACAGGAGCAGCGGCGGCCGGAGCAGCAGCCTTGGCAGGTGCGGCAGCCGGAGCGGCTTTCTTGGCAGCAACAGCGGCTACGACGTCTTCCTTGGTTACACGACCGCCTTTGCCGGTGCCGGCAACGGAAGCGATGTTGATGCCGTTTTCTTCAGCCAGCTTGCGAGCAGCCGGTGCAGCAACAGGATCGTCTTCGCCTTCGGCAGCCGGGGCAGCAGCTTGTGTAGCGGCCGGAGCAGCGGCAGCAGCTGGAGCGGCAGCAGCAGCGCCGCCCTCTTCGATCGAGCCCAGGACTTCGTCGGACAGAACGGTGTCGCCTTCGTTCTTGACGATTGCGCCCAGCACGCCGTCGGCGGTAGCCAACACTTCCAGTACCACTTTGTCGGTTTCGATATCGACGATCAGGTCATCACGCTTGACGGCGTCGCCTGGTTTTTTGTGCCAGGTGGCAACGGTGCCATCGGCAACCGATTCCGGGAAAGTGGGGGCTTTGATTTCGATAGCCATTATCTGTGGGTCCTTAAATTCGGTTTCAGGTGCGCGAAGGCGTTAAACAGTAAAGGCGTCTTGCAACAGTTTTTCCTGCTGCTCAGCGTGCATCGATGCATAACCACAAGCAGGTGCAGCAGAAGCATCACGGCCGGCGTACTCGAGAACGAGTGCCTTGTTGTGATTGCCAATGATGCGGCGCATGTGGTGTTGGCTGCAGTACCAGGCACCCTGGTTCATCGGCTCTTCCTGACACCAAACGATATGTTTGAGGTTGGTGTACGGAGCCAGGACTTCGTTCAAGTCGTCCTCAGGGAATGGGTACAGCTGCTCGATACGCACGATGGCGATGTCATCACGACCTTCGGCACGGCGTTTTTCCAGCAGGTCGTAGTAGACCTTGCCGCTACACAGAACAATGCGCTCGACCTTTTTCGGGTCTTGAACATCGATTTCCGGGATAACGGTCTGGAACGAACCTTCGGCCAGATCTTCCAGGGTCGAAACGGCCAGTTTGTGACGCAGCAGCGACTTCGGTGTCAGCACGATCAACGGCTTGCGCAGCGGACGAATCACCTGACGACGCAGCAAGTGGTAGATCTGGGCCGGTGTAGTCGGCACGGCAACCTGAATGTTGTGCTCGGCGCACAGCTGCAGGTAACGCTCCAGACGAGCCGAAGAGTGCTCCGGACCCTGACCTTCATAACCGTGCGGCAGCAGCATGGTCAGACCGCAAAGACGGCCCCACTTGTGCTCGCCACTGGTGATGAACTGGTCGATAACCACCTGGGCACCGTTGGCGAAATCGCCGAACTGGGCTTCCCAGATCACCAGCGCCTCAGGCGTGGTGGTCGAGTAACCGTATTCGAACGCCAGTACGGCTTCTTCGGACAGGAACGAATCGAACAGGTCGAAACGTGGCTGGCCCTTGTACAGGTTCTGCAACGGGATGTAGCTGCCCGCGTCTTTCTGGTTGTGCAAGACAGCGTGACGGTGCGAGAACGTACCGCGACCGATGTCCTGACCCGTCATGCGGATCGGGTGACCTTCGAACGCCAGGGTCGCGTACGCCATGGTTTCGGCGTAACCCCAGTTGATCGGCAGGCCGCCGACTTGCATTTTCTGACGGTCTTCGTAGATTTTCGAAACCTGGCGCTGAACCACGAAGCCTTCTGGAATTTCCAGCAGCTTGGCGGACAGTTCCTGCAAGGTTTTCAAGTCGAAACGCGTGTCGTGACGTGCAGTCCAGGCGTGGCCCAGGTACGGACGCCAGTCCACGAACAACTCTTTGTTCGGCTCTTTGACCAGGCTTTTCACAACATGCAGACCGTTGTCCAGCGCGTTGCGGTATTCGTCGATCTTGGCCTGTACACGCTCATCATCCACCACACCGGACTGAGTCAGGCGTTCGGCGTACAGCTCACGGGTGGTGCGCTGCTTGGTGATTTGCTGGTACATCAGAGGCTGGGTGCCGCTTGGCTCGTCAGCTTCGTTGTGGCCGCGACGACGGTAGCAGACCAGGTCGATTACCACGTCACGCTTGAACTGCATGCGGTAGTCGATAGCCAGCTGGGTCACGAACAATACGGCTTCCGGATCATCACCATTCACATGGAGGATCGGCGCCTGGATCATTTTCGCGACGTCGGTTGCGTACTCGGTGGAACGCGAGTCCAGCGGGTTGCTGATGGTGAAACCAACCTGGTTGTTGATCACGATGTGCACGGTGCCGCCGGTTTTGAAACCGCGGGTCTGCGACATCTGGAAGGTTTCCATCACCACGCCCTGACCGGCGAATGCCGCGTCACCGTGGATGGAGATCGGCAGAACCTTCTCACCGGTAGGGTCGTTACGACGATCCTGACGGGCGCGAACCGAACCCTCGACCACTGGAGAAACGATTTCCAGGTGGGACGGGTTGAAGGCCATGGCCAAGTGAACTTCACCGCCGGCGGTCATGACGTTGGACGAGAAGCCCTGGTGATATTTAACGTCACCGGAACCCAGCTCGACCTTCTTCTTGCCTTCGAACTCGTCGAACAACTCGCGCGGGTTCTTGCCGAAGGTGTTGACCAGCACGTTGAGACGGCCACGGTGGGCCATGCCGATCACGATTTCCTTGGTGCCGTAGGAACCGGAACGCTGGATCAGCTCATCGAGCATCGGAATCAGGCTCTCGCCGCCTTCCAGACCGAAACGCTTGGTACCCGGGTATTTGGTGCCCAGGTATTTTTCCAGACCTTCGCCGGCAGTAACACGTTCGAGCAGGTGGCTCTTGATGTCGGCGGAGTACGTCGGACGGCCGCGCACGCTTTCCAGACGCTGCTGGAACCACTGGCGCTGCTCGGAATCGGTGATGTGCGTGAATTCAGCGCCGATGGTGCGGCAATATGTCTGCTGCAACGCTTCGTGAATTTCGCGTAGGCTCGCCTCCTCTTTGCCGATGAACAGGTCGCCGGCACGGAAGGTCGTATCAAGATCGGCATTGGTCAAGCCGTAATGATTGATCGACAGGTCTGCAGGTGCAGGACGCTGCCACAGCCCCAGCGGGTCAAGCTGGGCTGCCTGGTGGCCACGCATACGGTAGGCCTGGATCAATCGCAGCACTTCAACTTGCTTCTTCTCGTGCTCACTGCTCACGCTGCCGGCGGAAACCGGTTGTGCGCGGCGCTGGTTCTTTGCCAGCAAGACGAAATGATCGCGAATTGTGGAGTGCGAAACATCGGTGGCAGTGTTGCCGTCAGCAGGCAACTTCTGAAAGTAGGTGCGCCACTCTTCTGGCACAGCGTTAGGGTCGTGCAGGTAGAGCTCATAGAGCTCTTCCACATAGGCAGCGTTACTACCGGATAGGTAGGCGCTGTTCCACATGCGCTGCATCACGCTTTCTTGCATGCTTGGTCACCCTCGGTTAGGGGAACACCACCGGCGTCGACACCGAGCAAACTTGCAGAAGTCCGAATGCAGCGACTAAAACAAGCCACTTAGGATCACGCTGATAGTCCGGGTACCAGCCCGGATGCCCCTGCTTGTCTCATTTCTTCAAAATACGAGCGGCAGCTTTATGGGCTACTGCTCAGGTTAAAACTACGGCGCCGGTTGAAGCCTGCGCCGTAGCATCTACGGGTACAGCGGTCCTGCGATTACAGCCTGAATCACACGCCGCTTTGCAGCAGCATGTTACGTACGTGTCCGATGGCCTTAGTCGGGTTCAGGCCTTTCGGGCAGACGTTGACGCAGTTCATGATCCCGCGGCAGCGGAATACGCTGAACGGGTCATCCAGCGAAGACAGACGCTCGGCAGTCTTGGTGTCACGGCTGTCTGCCAGGAAGCGGTACGCTTGCAGCAGGGCAGCTGGACCCAGGAACTTGTCCGGGTTCCACCAGAAGGACGGGCAAGAGGTCGAGCAGCAAGCGCACAGGATGCACTCGTACAGACCGTCGAGCTTTTCACGCTCTTCAGGGGACTGCAGACGCTCGATGGCCGGAGCCGGCGTGTCGTTCTGCAGGAATGGCTTCACCTTCTCGTATTGCTTGTAGAAGATGCTCATATCGACGACCAGGTCACGGATAACCGGCAAACCTGGCAGCGGACGAACGATCAGCTTGTTACCTTTTACGACAGCGGACAGCGGCGTGACGCAGGCCAGGCCGTTTTTGCCGTTGATGTTCATGCCGTCGGAACCGCAAACGCCTTCACGGCAAGAGCGACGATAGGAGAAACCTTCGTCCTGCTCTTTGATCAGGGCCAGCACGTCCAGCACCATCAGGTCTTTACCACCGGTATCGACCTGGAATTCCTGCATGAACGGCGCGGCGTCCTGATCAGGGTTGTAGCGATAAACACTGACTTTCAACATGGCAGCCACCCTTAATAAGTCCGAATCTTAGGTTCAAAAGTCGGAACAGTCTTCGGCGAGAAGTTCACGGCACGCTTGGTTACGCGCTTGTCACCCGGGAAGTACAGGGTGTGGCACAGCCAGTTTTCGTCGTCGCGGTCTTCGTAGTCTTCACGGGCGTGAGCGCCGCGGGACTCTTTGCGGATTTCTGCAGCGATGGCAGTGGCTTCGGCCACTTCCAGCAGGTTTTGCAGTTCCAGCGCTTCGATACGAGCGGTGTTGAACGCCTGGCTCTTGTCGTTGATCTTGACGTTGGCGATACGGCCACGCAGGTCAGCGAGCTGGGCGATACCCTTCTGCATGTATTCGCCGGTACGGAACACACCGAAGTAGTTCTGCATGCAGCTTTGCAGTTCTTTACGCAGGGTAGCGACGTCTTCGCCTTCAGTCCGCGCGTTCAGGCCGTCTAGACGTGCCAGGGCAGCGTCGATGTCGGACTGACGTGGGCGAGCGTAGTCGACGCCTTCTTTCAGGGTCTGTTCCAGGAACAGGCCGGCAGCACGACCGAATACCACCAGGTCGAGCAGCGAGTTGCCGCCCAGACGGTTGGCACCGTGAACCGATACGCAAGCCACTTCGCCTACTGCGAACAGGCCAGGAATGATCTGGTCAACGCCTTCAGCGTCCTGGGTGATTGCCTGACCATGAATGTTGGTCGGCACGCCGCCCATCATATAGTGGCAGGTTGGAACGACCGGGATCGGCGACACGGCTGGATCGACGTGGGCGAAGGTCTTGGACAGTTCCATGATGCCTGGCAGACGGCTGTGCAGAACTTCTTCACCGAGGTGATCGAGTTTCAGCATTACGTGGTCGCCGTCCGGACCGCAACCGTTGCCGGCGATGATTTCTTTAACCATCGAGCGAGCAACCACGTCACGACCAGCCAGGTCTTTGGCGTTCGGAGCATAACGCTCCATGAAACGCTCACCGTGCTTGTTGATCAGGTAGCCGCCTTCACCGCGGCAACCTTCTGTAACCAGTACACCGGCGCCGGCGATGCCGGTCGGGTGGAACTGCCACATTTCAATATCTTGTACCGGCACGCCAGCACGCAGAGCCATGCCGACGCCGTCACCGGTGTTGATCAGGGCATTGGTGGTGGACGAGTAGATACGGCCTGCACCGCCGGTCGCCAACACAGTAGCGTTCGCACGGACGTAGGAGGTTTCGCCGGTTTCGATGCAGATGACGATCATGCCGACAAAGGCGCCGTCTTCGTTCTTAACCAGGTCGACGCCATAGTATTCGTTGAGGAATACGGTGCCGGCCTTCAGGTTGGCCTGGTACAGGGTGTGCAGCAGTGCGTGACCTGTACGGTCGGCAGCGGCGCAAGTACGGGCAGCCTGGCCACCTTTACCGAAGTCTTTCGACTGACCGCCGAACGGACGCTGATAAATGCGGCCCTGTTCGGTACGGGAGAACGGCAAGCCCATGTGCTCGAGCTCGAAAACCGCTTCCGGGCCTACGGAACACATGTATTCGATAGCATCCTGGTCACCGATATAGTCGGAACCCTTGACGGTATCGTACATGTGCCAGCGCCAGTCATCGTTCGGATCAGCGGACGCGATGGCGCAGGTGATGCCACCCTGTGCGGATACGGTGTGCGAGCGAGTCGGGAAAACCTTGGTTACCACGGCAGTCTTGTGACCACCTTGTGCCAGCTGCAGGGCAGCGCGCATGCCGGCACCGCCGCCGCCAACGATGATGGCGTCGAACGAAAGCGTATTAACTGTAGTAGACATGAATCAGATACCCCAAAGAATCTGCACACCCCAGACGAAGTAGGCGAACATTGCAACGCCGCATACTGCCTGGAAGAGGAAACGTATCGCAGTGGCGGACTTGCCGAACGCCATTGGCGTCAGGTAGTCGGTCGCGATGGTCCACATGCCGACCCAGGCGTGAGCGCCGAGGGCAACGAGGGCCAGGAGACTGAAGATACGCATCCAGTTGCTTGCGAACAGTTCATGCCATTGGGCGTAGCCGATGCCTGGGTGGGCAACGACGTATCCGATCAGGAAAATGAAATAAGCCGCGAGAACGACCGCAGACACACGTTGTGCCATCCAGTCATAGAGGCCCGAACGCGACAGGTTCGTGACGTTAGTTACCATATCCAAACTCCTGCCAGAACGATTACCACCACGGAAACGGCGATAACGATTTTCGAGCCCAGTTTGCCGCCTTCAAGCGTCTCACCGATGCCCATGTCCATGATCAAGTGGCGCACACCGGCAACCAAGTGATACAGCAAGGCGGACAGGATGCCCCAAATCACTAGCTTGGCTAGCGGACTGGTCAGACACGCTTTCACCTGACCGAAGCCTTCTTCTGAGCTCAGCGATTTGTCCAATGCATAAAGCATGATGGCCAGGCTGACAAAGAGAATGACACCGGAGATTCGGTGAAGAATGGACGTGTAAGCAGTGACTGGGAGTTTGATGGTCCTTAGGTCTAGGTTTACAGGTCGTTGGCTATTCACGGCTTTTTTTCACACTGAAGAGCCCCTAACAATCAGGGCAAAGTTGTTGGGGAGTGCACTGGTCAGGTACCCACCACCCAGGGAGTGCGACCCCCAGCAAAGCAGGCCCAAAAGCCCCTGGCGGTCGGAGGCCGAGTATAGACAGTTAGGCTACTAATGACAACGCAATCACCTTCCCCTAATAGCGCATTGCACAAGTCGGATAAAAGGCGTAAATGGCAGGTAATTTCGAGGAAAAAGTCCGGTTAAAGCCTTCTGGAGCAAGACTTTAGGCAAATTGACATTCGAATTTATCTCACTATAGTGGTGCGGGCCCTGCGTGGGGGGTCTGTCTGATGATTTCAAGCATAAATAGGAGGCCACATGGCTGACAAAAAAGCGCAGTTGATCATCGAGGGCGCAGCCCCCGTCGAGCTGCCCATTTTAACCGGCACCGTTGGTCCCGATGTAATTGATGTTCGGGGCCTGACGGCCACGGGCCGTTTCACCTTTGACCCTGGCTTCATGTCGACCGCCTCTTGCGAGTCGAAGATCACCTATATCGACGGCGACAACGGTATCCTGCTGCACCGCGGCTACCCGATCGAACAGCTGGCTGAAAAGTCGGACTACCTGGAAACCTGCTATCTGCTGCTCAACGGCGAACTGCCGACCGCAGAACAGAAGGCCCAGTTCGTCAGCACCGTGAAGAACCACACCATGGTTCACGAGCAGTTGAAGACCTTCTTCAACGGCTTCCGTCGCGACGCCCACCCAATGGCCGTCATGTGCGGTGTAGTCGGCGCCCTCTCGGCCTTCTACCACGACTCCCTCGACATCAATAACCCGCAGCATCGCGAAATCTCCGCGATCCGCCTGGTTGCCAAGATGCCGACCCTGGCAGCGATGGTTTACAAGTACTCCATGGGTCAACCCATGATGTACCCGCGCAACGACCTGACGTACGCGGAAAACTTCCTGCACATGATGTTCAACACCCCGTGCGAGATCAAACCGATCAGCCCGGTACTCGCCAAGGCAATGGACCGGATCTTCATCCTCCATGCCGACCACGAGCAAAACGCTTCGACTTCGACCGTACGCCTGGCAGGTTCTTCGGGTGCCAACCCGTTCGCCTGTATCGCCGCTGGTATCGCTGCACTGTGGGGCCCTGCCCACGGCGGCGCGAACGAAGCTGTCCTGACCATGCTGGACGAAATTGGCGATGTATCGAACATCGACAAGTTCATCGCCAAGGCCAAGGACAAGAACGATCCGTTCAAACTGATGGGCTTCGGTCACCGGGTTTACAAAAACCGCGACCCACGCGCTACCGTCATGAAGCAGACCTGCGACGAAGTATTGAAGGAACTGGGGATCAACAACGATCCGCAACTCGAACTGGCCATGCGCCTGGAAGAGATCGCCCTGACCGACCCGTACTTCATCGAGCGTTCGCTGTATCCGAACGTCGACTTCTACTCGGGGATTATCCTCAAGGCGATCGGCATTCCGACCAGCATGTTCACCGTGATCTTCGCTTTGGCGCGGACTGTCGGCTGGATCTCCCACTGGAAAGAAATGCTCTCCAGCCCGTACAAGATTGGCCGTCCGCGCCAGTTGTACACTGGCTATGAGTCGCGTGACATTACCAAGCTGGAAGACCGCAAATAAGACCTGTCTTGCGATAACGTCTTGAGTTGTACCGGGAACGGCCTCTATTTATATAGGGGCCGTTTTTGTTTGTGTGCTCTGAATGGTCTCAGCGGCCTGAGGGCCGACTGGGTTTGGTTTTGGGTTGGGTGTATATCCGTTGCTTTGGTGATGGCGGCTGGCGGTTTCGCTCTTACAGCGAGTCACTTTTGACAAACGCCTCAAAAGTAACCAAAAAGTCTTCGCCCCGGCGTACGGCATCTCGCTTCGCTCGATGTACCCTCGCTACGGTGTCCATCAGAGGGCATCGCCTACGGTCTGCTTCGCGACGACCTCCTCTCGATGTGTGCGGCTTCGCCGCACGGCGCTACGCGCCTAACCCCCTGATGAACACCTACGCTCGGCCTGCCGAAGGGGCGAGAGATCAAGATCGACATCAAAATCAACGTCAAAAGCCACAGCCACAGCCACAGCCACAGCCACAACCACAACCACAACCACAGAAGATCTAGGGTTTGGGCTCGGATCAAAAGATCGTAGCTTCGGCAACCCAGATATCAGTACCTCAAAAAGAGATGAGTCGACCATCAGACCGCCTTCGCGGGCAAGCCTCGCTCCTACAGGGGGTACGCCACCCGCCCCTCACCACTCAACAGGCCGAGCGTTAGCTCGCCTGCAGCTCTTGATCTTGCTGTGCCCGCCCCTTCGGGAGGCTGAGTGGAGGTGTTCATCTGGGGGTGGGCGCGTAGCGCCGTGCGGCGCAGCCGCACACATCGAGAGGAGGTCGAAGCGAAGCCGACCGTAGGCGATGCCCCCAGATGAATACCGGAGCGAAGGAACGCCGAGCCTAAGCGAGGGGCCGGACGCTCGGGGCGAGCCTTTTTTTGCTTACTTTTTTTTGGCGTTTGAAAAAAAAGTGAGTCGCCGTAAGGGCGAAACCCTAAGCCGCCGTTACCGTAGAAACGGATATGTACACCATCCAAAAATACGATCAACCCGAAGGACGCCTTCGCGGGCAAGCCTCGCTCCTACAAAAACCAAAGCCAAAAAAATGCCCCGATCTCTCGACCAGGGCATTTCCATTCAACGCAGCTTATATATAAAAGCCAGAAGCCTTAGTGCGAAACCGCCCCACTCGCCCCCAACCCAGTCTGCGAACGCACAAATTGCGGGAAAAACAACGCCCGCTCATTGTCAGCCGCAGCAGACTTATCAGTAATCGAGAAAAACCAAATCCCGATGAACGCAATCGCCATCGAAAACAGCGCCGGATACTCATACGGGAAGATCGCCTTCTCGTGATGCAGAATCTGCACCCAAATGGTCGGACCAAGCACCATCAAGCCAACAGCACTGATCAGCCCCAACCAGCCACCGATCATCGCCCCACGAGTAGTCAGCTTCTTCCAATACATCGAAAGCAACAGCACCGGGAAGTTACAGCTAGCCGCAATGGAGAACGCCAAACCAACCATGAACGCAATGTTCTGGCTTTCGAACAAAATACCCAAGCCAATCGCCAACACACCCAATGCGATGGTGGTGATTTTCGAAACGCGGATCTCATCCTTATCGTTGGCCTTGCCCTTCTTGATCACACTGGCATACAGGTCGTGAGACACCGCCGTAGCACCCGCCAGGGTCAAACCCGCCACAACCGCCAGAATGGTCGCGAACGCTACCGCCGAGATGAAGCCGAGGAAAATACTGCCACCCACCGCGTTGGCCAGGTGCACCGCCGCCATGTTGTTGCCGCCCAACAGCGCGCCAGCAGCATCTTTGAAGGCCGGGTTGGTGCTGACCAGCAGGATCGCGCCGAAGCCGATGATGAAAGTCAGGATGTAGAAGTAGCCGATGAAGCCCGTGGCATATAGCACGCTCTTACGTGCTTCTTTCGCGTCACTCACGGTGAAGAAGCGCATCAGGATGTGCGGCAGGCCAGCGGTACCGAACATCAGTGCCAGGCCCAGGGAGAACGCCGAAACCGGATCTTTCACCAGCCCGCCCGGGCTCATGATCGCCTCACCTTTAGGGTGAACCTTGATCGCCTCGGAGAACAGCAGGCTGAAGTCGAAGTTGACGTGCTTCATCACCATCAGCGCCATGAACGAGGCACCGGACAGCAGCAACACGGCCTTGATGATCTGTACCCAAGTGGTCGCCAGCATGCCGCCGAACAACACGTACATGCACATCAGGATACCGACCAGGATCACCGCAACGTAGTAGTCGAGGCCGAACAGCAGCTGGATCAGCTTGCCGGCACCGACCATTTGCGCGATCAGGTAGAACGCCACGACCACCAGCGAACCGCAAGCGGACAGCGTGCGGATCTGGGTTTGCCCGAGGCGGTAGGACGCCACGTCGGCAAAGGTGTATTTACCCAGGTTACGCAGGCGCTCGGCGATCAGGAACAGGATGATCGGCCAGCCCACCAGGAAGCCGATCGAGTAGATCAGGCCGTCGTAGCCGGAGGTGAACACCAGGGCGGAAATACCCAGGAAGGACGCCGCGGACATGTAGTCACCGGCAATCGCCAGACCGTTCTGGAAACCGGTGATCTTGCCGCCTGCTGCGTAATAGTCAGCCGCCGAGTTGTTGCGCTTGGAGGCCCAGTAGGTGATACCCAGGGTCAAACCAACGAACGCGACGAACATCAGGATCGCAGAAACATTGAGGGGTTGTTTGTGCACTTCGCCGGTCAGGGCTTCAGCCGCCCAGGCGGCAGGTGCAAAGGCTGCGATGCTCAATAGAGCCATTAGACGCCGGATCATTGCTGAGCCTCCTTGAGAATCGCATTGTTCAGGTCGTCGAATTCGCCATTGGCGCGTCGTACATAGATTGCAGTCAAGATAAAGGCCGAAATAATCAGCCCGACACCAATCGGTATCCCCCAGGTAATCGAAGACTCAGGACTGATTTTCGCCCCGAGAATATGCGGCCCGTAAGCAATCAAAAGGATGAATCCGGAGTAGAGCCCAAGCATGATCGCCGAAAGAATCCAGGCGAACTTTTCTCGCTTTCTGACCAGCTCCTTGAAGCGCGGGCTGTTTTGAATCGAGAGGTAAATGCTGTCGTTCATTGTTTTTATCCTCGCAGCACAGATTATTGTTAGAACGTAGCCACTTTATGCGGCTGCGGGATGGGTTCCAGACGACCTTAGTATTAGAACGACATGACAGAATCGCCAATTTCTGGAACAAAATAATTAGCTAGCTTTGTACCTGTAGGAGCAAGGCTTGACCGCGATGGCGCCCTGGCGATCGCCATCGCGGGCAAGCCTTGCTCCTACAGGAATGCAAAAGGCCCCTTGGCAGTTAAGCCAAGGGGCCTTTAGAGGTACTGACTAGACGCTTGCGATCAAATCACTTGATCCATTCGGCAACACGGTCCGGGTGTTTCGCGACCCAATCCTTTGCAGCGGCTTCAGGTTTGGCACCATCCTGGATAGCCAACATGACTTCGCCGATTTCGTCTTTCGACGCCCACTGGAAGTTTTTCAGGAACTTGGCCACTTCCGGTGCTTTGGTCGCCAGTTCTTTGCTACCGATGCTGTTTACGGTTTCAGCAGCGCCATATACGCCTTTCGGGTCGTCGAGGAAGCGCAGTTTCCACTTGGCGAACATCCAGTGCGGCACCCAACCGGTGACGGCGATGGATTCGTTTTTCTTCTCGGCGCGGGTCAGCTCGGCAATCATGCCGGCGCCAGAACTGGCCTTGAGGGTGTAGTTGGTCAAGCCGTAATCCTTGATCGCCTGATCAGTCTTGAGCATCACGCCCGAACCGGCGTCGATGCCCACGATGCGGCCCTTGAAGCTGTCATCGGTTTTCAGATCGTCGATAGTCTTGGCTTTCACGTATTCCGGCACGATCAGGCCGATTTTTGCGTCCTTGAAGTTCGGGCCGTAATCGACGACCTGATCCTTGTTCTTGGTCCAGTATTCGCCGTGGGTCACGGGCAGCCAAGCGGAGAGCATGGCGTCGAGTTTGCCGGTGGCCACGCCCTGCCACATGATCCCGGTGGCGACGGCTTGCAGCTTCACGTCATAACCGAGTTTCTGCTTGATCACTTCGGCGGCCACGTGAGTGGTCGCAACGCTGTCGGACCAACCGTCAACGTAACCGATGCTCAGGGTTTTGCTCTCGGCATTGGCGAATGTGGAGCCAATCGCAAGTACCAGAGCGGCACTCGCGCCTAAAAGTCGTCGCATCTTCATCGTTACTTCCCCGAAAGTGCTGCGCCCGACGGATGCCGAGCGGCGTCAACGTATTGTTATGGTGCGAAGCGCCCCATCACGCCTCACCGCAAACTCGTTCGATCGTCAGCGTGATTTAGCAATGAGAACACTGACGCCTCGATAATCAACCTCACGACATCAACGACCTGTGCTGCCAGCGACCTCAAGGCATCGAGAAACGACATCAGAACGCCATTAATCGTGAGCGCCCTAAACAACCCGTCCGATCCGCCCGAACTTTGCATGTCAAAATCATGCAGGCCACCAAGCCCGGGGTAAATGCAGGTAACATGCGCGCCTTTGCTCCCAGACGGCCTGACCATGCCCGCGACATCACGCTTTCCTTTTTTGGCTTATCTTTTCGCCTGCCTGCTCGGGCTGTTTGCCCTCGGTGGTTTTTGGTACGGCCTCGGTAAACCGGTGATCCTGCCGGACGTCGCCAGCGCCACGCACAAGTTGCAATGCGCTTCCTACACCCCGTTCGACAAGGACCAATCGCCGTTCGACCAGCCGTTCAAGTTGCGCCCGGAACGCATGGACGCCGACCTCGCGCTGCTGTCCAAAAGCTTCGAATGCATCCGCACCTACTCCATGACCGGCCTCGAGGCCCTGCCCGACCTGGCGCGCAAGCACGGGTTGAAGCTGATGATCGGTGCCTGGGTCAACAGCAATCCGGTGGACACCGCCAAGGAAGTCGACCTGCTGATTGCCTCGGCCAACGCCAACCCGGACGTGGTGACCTCGGTGATCGTCGGCAACGAAGCGTTGCTGCGCAAGGAAGTCACTGGCGCACAACTGGCGAAGCTGATTAATCAGGTCAAAGGCCAGATCAAACAGCCTGTCACCTATGCCGACGTGTGGGAGTTTTGGCTGAAACACCCGGAAGTCGCCCCGGCGGTGGATTTCCTGACCATTCACTTGCTGCCGTACTGGGAAGATGATCCGTCGAACATCGACGCCGCCCTGCAACACGTGGCCGAAGTGCGCCAGGTGTTCGGCAACAAATTTGCGCCCAAGGATGTGTTGATCGGTGAAACCGGCTGGCCGAGTGAAGGCCGCCAGCGTGAAACCGCGCTGCCGAGCCGGGTCAACGAGGCCAAGTTCATCCGTGGTTTTGTCGCCATGGCCGAAGAGCAAAACTGGCATTACAACCTGATCGAAGCTTTTGACCAGCCGTGGAAACGTGCCAGTGAAGGTGCGGTCGGTGGCTATTGGGGGCTGTTCGATGCCGATCGCCAGGACAAAGGCGTGTTGGCCGGTCCGGTATCGAACGTTCCTTATTGGTCGCAATGGCTGGCGGTGGGCGGCTTGATTTTCCTTGGCACGTTGCTGCTGGGCGGTCGGGTTCGCAGCACCCGCGCCGCGTTGGTGCTGCCACTGCTGGGCGCGCTGGCGGCCTGCTCGATCGGGGCTTGGGGCGATCTGGCGCGGGTGACCACCCGGTTTGCCAGTGAATGGTTGTGGGTCGGTTTGCTGACGGCGTTGAATCTGCTGGTGCTGGCGCATGCCGCGCTGACATTGAGCGCTCGCACCGGTTGGCGTGAACGCGCTTTCAACGTGCTGGAACGCCGGGCGGGTTGGCTGGTGGCGGCGGCAGGCTTTGCGGCGGCGGTGATGATGCTGGAACTGGTGTTCGACCCGCGTTATCGCAGTTTCCCGAGCGTCGCGTTTATCCTGCCGGAGCTGGTGTACCTGTGCCGTCCGGTGAGTGTGCCGCGTCGGGAGATTGCCTTGCTGACCTTCATCATCGGTGCCGGCATTGCGCCGCAGCTGTTTCGTGAAGGGTTGCAGAACCAGCAGGCCTGGGGTTGGGCGCTGGTGAGTGTGTTGATGGTGGCTGGGTTGTGGCGTTGTTTGCGGGTTCGCAAAGGGTAAACATCGGTAAGGCAAGATCAAAAGATCGCAGCCTTCGGCAGCTCCTACAGGGATATGCATTCCATGTAGGAGCTGCCGAAGGCTGCGATCTTTTTCTATCAGGCGCTACGCGACGCCCGGACCAGACGCAAAGCCGCAATCACCACCGCAAACACCGCCAGCGTCGTGTTGTACAACGCCAACGCCGGGAACCCCAGTACCAGCGCCAACACCGCCAGCCACCACCCTGCCCGGCCCGGCACGACAAAACCGATCACTGCTGCGGCCAATGCGCCCCAGCCCAAGACCTTGAAGTGGATCATCAGCCCGAGGTTCGACCGAACCTGGCATTCCCAGCGGCTTGCCTCGTCCACGCAGAGGCCGACCCATTGCGCATCCTCCATGAAGCCATAACGCGCGCCATAACTGGCGGCCAGCCATAAAGGCAGCAAAACAAGCAGCAGAATCACGGGCAGACGGCGGGACATGAAGCACTCCAATAGACGAAAACGGCCGCCAGCTTAATCGCCCGGCGGCCTTGTGCAAGCGTTAACAACAGTTAACTGGGCAACGAATCGCTGCAAAGTGTATCGTCCAGCTACTATTACTCCGAATTTAGCCCTGATTGGTGCCGATCCATGGCACTTTGGCGCAAACCCCGTGGTCATAGCCTGCGAACTTCATTCGGCACCTTTCTCTAAGGGATCTAGTCATGCTCCGTTCCTTGCGCTTCGCCGCCCTGTTTGGCGGCCTTATTTTGAGTGCGTCCGCACTGGCGGTCGATATCGACGCCGCCAGCTATGGCTACCCCTTGACCAACCCGTTCGAGGCGACGATTGCCACGACTCCACCGGAGTTGCGCCCGGAGTTGCCGGCCAACGAAGACATCAATCAGCAAGACCGCAGCGTGCGGTTGCGCCCGGAGCGTGAGTTCAGCCTGCCAGACAACTTCTGGCCGGTGAAGAAACTCACCTACCGCATTGCGACCCAGGATCACGCCGCCCCGCTGATTTTCCTGATCGCCGGCACCGGCGCGCGCTATGACAGCAGCCTCAACGAATACCTGAAAAAGCTCTACTACAAGGCTGGCTACCACGTCGTGCAGCTGTCGTCGCCGACCAGCTTCGACTTCATGAGCGCCGCTTCACGTTTCGCTACGCCTGGTATCACCAAGGAAGACGCCGAAGACATGTACCGGGTGATGCAGGCCGTACGGGCGCAAAACCCGAAAACGCCAGTCACCGAGTACTACCTGACCGGCTACAGCCTGGGCGCCCTGGATGCCGCGTTCGTCGCGCACCTGGACGAAACCCGTCGCAGCTTCAACTTCAAGAAAGTCTTGCTGCTGAACCCGCCGGTCAACCTCTACACCTCGATCACCAACCTCGACAAGCTGGTACAGACCGAGGTCAAGGGCATCAACAACAGCACCACGTTCTATGAACTGGTGCTGAACAAACTGACCCGCTACTTCCAGCAAAAAGGCTACATCGACCTCAACGATGCCCTGCTCTATGACTTCCAGCAGTCCAAGCAGCACCTGACCAACGAACAGATGGCCATGCTGATCGGCACCTCGTTCCGTTTCTCGGCCGCCGACATTGCCTTTACCTCCGACCTGATCAACCGCCGTGGCCTGATCACGCCGCCGAAGTACCCGATCACCGAAGGCACTAGCCTCACGCCGTTCCTCAAGCGTGCGCTGCAATGCGACTTCGACTGCTACATCACCGAGCAAGTCATCCCGATGTGGCGCGCCCGCACCGACGGCGGCAGCCTGCTGCAACTGATCGACCAGGTGAGTTTGTATGCGCTGAAGGATTACCTGCACGACAGCCCGAAAATCTCGGTCATGCACAATGCCGATGACGTGATCCTCGGCCCTGGCGACCTGGGCTTCCTGCGCCGGACCTTCGGCGACCGCTTGACCGTTTACCCATTGGGCGGCCATTGCGGCAACCTTAACTATCGCGTCAACAGCGACGCCATGCTGGAGTTCTTCCGTGGCTAAATATCTCCTGCTTATCGCAGCGTTACTCTGTGCAGGCGTCGCCAATGCCGACAACAGCAAAGCCAACGCGCCGGTCGTGATCGGCAACGACGGCTTCAAGGAACCGCTGACCAAACTCAAATTCAACCCGGGCCTGGACCAGCGCGAGTTCGAGCGCTCGACGCTCAACGCATTGAACGTCTACGACCCGCTGGAAGAGTGGAACCGCCGGGTTTACCACTTCAACTACCGCTTCGACCAATGGGTGTTCTTGCCGGTGGTCGATGGTTATCGCTACATCACTCCAAGCTTCCTGCGTACCGGTGTGAGCAACTTCTTCAATAACTTGGGTGACGTGCCGAACCTGCTCAACAGCATGTTGCAGCTCAAGGGTCATCGCTCGCTGGAAACCACCGCGCGCCTGCTGCTCAACACCACCATCGGCGTCGCCGGCCTGTGGGACCCGGCCACCGCCATGGGCCTGCCGCGCCAGAGCGAAGACTTCGGTCAGACTCTGGGTTTCTACGGCGTACCGAGCGGTGCCTACTTCGTGCTGCCAATCCTCGGCCCTTCCAACCTGCGTGATACCGCAGGCCTGGTGGTCGATTACACCGGCGAGGCGGCGGTCAACTTCCTGAACGTCTCCGAAGTCAGCTCCAACCACCCGGAAATCTGGGTCCTGCGCGGCGTCGACAAGCGCTACCAGACCAGCTTCCGCTACGGTCAGCTGAACTCGCCGTTCGAGTATGAAAAGGTGCGTTACGTGTACACCGAGTCGCGCAAGTTGCAGATTGCCGAGTGACAACCCGTGCCGCCGCCGAGTGCATTTGATGCCTCGGCGGCGGCAACTTTTCAGGCATCGACTACCAGCACCTGACCGGTGATGAAACCGTCTACCGATCGCTCGAACGCCTTGCCAACCAGACTGCCCGGTACTGGCTGGAAACCCGGCATCATCTCGCCATAAACGTCCCACGCCTCGGTCAGCACGGTCGGATTGACCACGTTGATGCGGATGCCTCTCGGCAATTCATTGGCAACGCATTTGACGAAGGTATCAATGGCACCGCTGGTGGTGGCGTCTGCGATGGCCCAAGGGATAGGTTTCAAGTTCAGGATCCCGGAGATCAAGGTGAATGATCCGCCGTCGGCAATGTACTCAGCGCCTATTTTGACCAGATTGATCTGACCTATCAGTTTGCTGCCAATGGTGGTGTCCCACTGCTCTGCGGTCATGTCCATAAACGGCGCGTACTCACAAACACCTACTGTATTAACGACGGCATCAAACTTGCCGACCGTTTTGAACAGCTGAACGATGGACGCCGTATCGGTGATATCGACTTTATAGTCACACCCTTCCCCTGAGCGACTTGCGGTAATTACCCGATGTTTGCTCATACCCGACATTGCCGCCCGGCCCATTTTTCCCTGCGCACCAATCACAATTACAGTCTTCATAAATCACTCATCATTAGAAAAAGTATTTTGTTGAAACCGCTGGCAGTCTAAAAAACCGGCGATACAATAAAAAACAATCTTTCCTTGTAAGTGATACAAGCAATCATGGTAGATCGCATCGAAATCAAGCATATGCGCGTGTTTATGCACCTGATGAAAGAAAAAAACGCGTCCCGGGTGGGCCTGCAAATCGGCCTGTCTCAGCAGGCAATCAGTGAATACCTGAAAAAACTCCGTGAAGAATTCAACGACGTCCTGTTCGTCAGAAACAGTAACGGCCTCACGCCAACTGACTTTGCGTTCGAACTGGCGATCAAGTTTGAGCGGGTATTGGCCGAAGTCGACAAGCTGAACGACGACACGCCTTATGACCTCAAGAGTTTGAAACGCGAATACACGATCATCGCCAATGAACATGCGCAACAAGCGATCATTCCGATATTGGTGTCGAAAGTCATAGCCAGCGCACCCAACATAAGTTTCAAGATTCTTGATTTTTACCCAGAACAATACAAAGACATGTTGTTGTCGGGGGAAGCGGATCTTTTAATTGGGTTCAAGGCCTTTATTGATCAAGGGCTCAATCAGATCGAGTTGAAAAAAGATCACTACGCCTGCGCGGTGGGCAATCGCTCCGACTTGATCAACCAGATTCACAGCCTGAAAGACCTGGAAAAATTCCCGCATGTCTCGGTCAGCAACCGGAAGGACCAGCTCAACGACACGGTGGACAGCTTTCTCAAAAAGCACGACATATCAAGAAAGGTCATCGCGGTATTGCCTTGCTACACCTCTTTGCAACGGTTCCTGGACGCCAACGACGTCATTACGTTCCTGCCCTCGGCACTGGCACCGGGGGCCAATCTCAAGCTACTCGATCTTGACGACCAACCCGAGAGCTTCGACATTGTTGCCGCGTGGCATGGCAGGTCGTCACACAATCAGTTTCACAAGTGGATGATTGAAACGCTTCTGGGTTTGAATTGAGACAACCAGTTTTCAGAACACCACTAATCCAATGTGGGAGCGGGCTTGCTCGCGAAAGCGTTGTTTCAGTCAACATTTCTGTTGAATGTGACACCGCTTTCGCGAGCAAGCCCGCTCCCACATTGGGTTGGGGCTATCTCTGGAGATAACCAGGCTTCAGCCTTTTACCGACTTCCAGATTTTGCTCACCAGCATGACACCGGCCAACACAATGGCACCCGCCACAATCCCCGCCACGGCATTCAACAACGTCGGCACGATGAACCCGGCCCCGCCGGCACTCGCGCTAACGCCTTCAATCCAGTGATGCACCACCGGCACGCCATGGGTCAGGATTCCGCCACCGACCAGGAACATCGCCGCTGTACCAATCACCGACAGGCTTTTCATCATGTACGGTGCTGCACGCAGGATCGCCCCGCCGATGCTTTTGGCCATCTGCCCTGGCTTCTGGGTCAGCCACAGACCGAGGTCGTCGAGTTTGACGATGCCCGCCACCAGGCCATAGACGCCGATGGTCATGACGATGGCGATGCCCGACAGCACGATCACTTGCTGAGTCAACGAGGCGTCGGCCACGGTGCCGAGGGTGATGGCGATGATTTCCGCCGAGAGGATGAAGTCGGTGCGAATCGCGCCTTTGATCTTGTCCTGTTCGAACGCCACCAGATCGGTCGCCGGATCAGCCACGGCCTCGACCAGTTGCGCGTGTTCGGCGTCGTCTTCAGCCTTGCTGTGCAGGAATTTGTGCGCCAGCTTCTCGAAACCTTCGAAACACAGGTAAGCACCACCGATCATCAACAACGGCGTGACCAGCCACGGAATGAACGCACTGATGGCCAATGCCGACGGCACCAGAATCAGTTTGTTGCGAAACGAGCCCTTGGCCACGGCCCAGACCACCGGGATTTCCCGTTCGGCGCGTACACCGCTGACTTGCTGGGCGTTGAGCGCCAGGTCGTCACCGAGCACGCCGGCGGTTTTCTTGGCGGCCATTTTGGTCATCAACGCCACGTCGTCGAGGACGGCGGCAATGTCGTCGATCAGCACCAGCAAACTGCTTCCTGCCATGAATCAGGTTTCCTTCGAATAGTGAATGCCGCGCAGCATAGCGCGAGCCGATGCGCTGCGGGGCATTCTTGAGCGCCGCGCGAGGCCGGTGCTACCATGCGCAACCGCCAGAACAGGCAAGGAACCACCTGGTTTATGAGCACTATCCGCGAGCGCAACAAAGAACTGATCCTGCGTGCCGCCAGTGAAGAATTTGCCGACAAGGGCTTCGCTGCGACCAAAACCAGTGATATCGCGGCCAAGGCGGGATTGCCCAAGCCCAACGTCTACTACTATTTCAAATCCAAGGAAAACCTCTACCGCGAGGTCCTGGAAAGTATCATCGAGCCGATCCTGCAGGCCTCGACGCCATTCAACGCCGATGGCGTGCCCAGCGAAGTGCTGAGCGGCTACATCCGCTCCAAGATCCGCATCTCCCGCGACCTGCCCTTCGCCTCCAAGGTGTTCGCCAGCGAAATCATGCACGGCGCCCCGCACCTGAGCGCCGACCTGGTCGAACGCCTCAACGGCCAGGCCAAGCACAACATCGACTGCATCCAGACCTGGATCGACCGCGGCCAAATCGCCCCCATCGACCCCAACCACCTGATGTTCAGCATCTGGGCCGCGACCCAGACCTACGCCGACTTTGACTGGCAGATCTCGGCGGTGACGGGGAAGGCGAAGCTGGACGAGGCGGATTATGAGGCGGCGGCGCAGACGATAATTCGGTTGGTGTTGAAGGGATGTGAGCCGGACTGATAGACCGAGCGCACCCATTCGCGAGCAGGCTCGCTCCCACACTCGATCTTCGGTGTTCAATAATCCCCTGTGGGAGCGAGCCTGCTCGCGAATGAAGGCAACCCGGTTTCAGTTCAAACCCAAATCGCATCCCACAGCGGATAGTCACCATACTTGGCAACCAGCCCTGCCCTCACTGGGTTGGTGACAACATATCGAGCAATATTCACCAGATTTTCCTCACGGCGCAGCGCTCGATCATGAAAGCCTCTCTGCCATAGACCAGTCCTGCGACCGGTGGCCAGTTTCACCGCTTTGGTACTCAGAGATTTGGTTCTTTGCATCAGCTCGCTCAGTGAGCCCCGCTGCAACTCAATCAGCCAATGAATATGATCAGGCATAACAACCCAGGCCAATGAGTTGGCACAACCCTGGTTCTGAGCAGCTCGGAATTGTTCGACCACTAGTCGGCCCAAGAAAAAGTCTTTGAAGACTGGCTCTCTGCCAAAAGTGTTGGTGGTTAAAAGATAAACTCGGTTCTGTTCGGCATAGCGGCCGATGCGCAGGCGATGTGAAGCAGCTAGATCCGGCATTCCTTTGCCCTTTCATGATTAAGTCATGAAGAAGGCTAGACCTGTAAATGCCAAAGGGTGGGGCAGACTTTTAGCAGGATGTGTCTGGGAAATTGCCTCCGCGAGCAGGCTCGCTCCCACAGGGGATTTTTGAACACTGAAGATCCACTGTGGGAGCGAGCCTGCTCGCGAAGGCGGTCAATCAATCACCACAAATCAAGCAGTAACCCCCGCATCCGCCCGCAACCCCTGCGCTTCAATCGCGCTGATCGCACATTGCTCATCCACGTCCGACAGATCCCCGCTAATTCCCACCGCTCCCAGCACATTCCCATCCTGATCCCGGATCAACACACCACCCGGTGCCGGCACCACGCTGCCCTGCCCCAGACTGTTCAGCGCGGCGATAAACGCCGGCCGCTGTTGTGCATCCAGCGCCAGCAATCGGGAGCCTTTGCCTAGCGCGATGGCGCCCCAGGCTTTGCCGATGGCGATTTGCGGGCGTAGCAGGCTGGCGCCGTCTTCGCGTTGCAAAGAGATCAGGTGGCCGCCGGCATCGAGTATCGCGATGGTCAGTGGTGCTGCGGATATTGCACGCCCTGCGGCGATGGCCTGGTTGCTCAGGCTGACTGCGTCTTTCAAGGTTAAAGCGCTCATGGTGCCGTCCTCATTTTGTTATTGGAAAACGGTGGGGCTGCGGTTTTGTGCCGCAGTCCGATGCAACAAATAGAACACAATAGATTATTTATTTGTATACAATAATTCTCGAAAAGCGCCACATGCGACGAAAAGCCACAGCAGAACGGGCTTCCGACGAATGAAACAGTCGCTTGAGAAAATGGATTGACCTGCGCCGTCCGCCGTGAATACACTCTGCGCAAAGCCACTTGTATACAATTACAAAACGTAAGAGGCACCAAAACCATGAGCAAAATGAGAGCAATCGAAGCCGCCGTTCTGGTGATGCGCCGTGAAGGGGTTGATACCGCTTTTGGCATCCCGGGCGCCGCGATCAACCCGCTGTACTCCGCCCTGCAGAAGGTCGGTGGCATTGATCACGTGCTCGCTCGCCACGTTGAAGGCGCTTCGCACATGGCCGAGGGCTACACCCGCACCAAGGCCGGCAACATCGGCGTGTGCATCGGTACTTCCGGCCCGGCCGGCACCGACATGGTCACCGGCCTGTACAGCGCCTCGGCCGACTCGATCCCGATCCTGTGCATCACCGGCCAGGCACCACGGGCGCGCATGCATAAAGAAGACTTCCAAGCTGTCGACATCACCGCCATCGTCAAGCCAGTGACCAAGTGGTCCACCACGGTCATGGAACCGGGCCAAGTGCCGTACGCGTTCCAGAAAGCTTTCTACGAAATGCGTTCCGGCCGCCCAGGCCCAGTACTGATCGACCTGCCGTTCGACGTGCAGATGGCCGAAATCGAATTCGATATCGATGCCTACGAACCACTGCCGCTGGCCAAGCCCACCGCTAACCGCGTGCAAATCGAGAAGGCCCTGGCCATGCTCGACCAGGCTGAGCGTCCATTGCTGGTAGCCGGTGGCGGCATCATCAACGCCGACGCCAGCGAATTGCTGGTGGAGTTCGCCGAGCTGACCGGCATCCCGGTCGTCCCGACCCTGATGGGCTGGGGCACGATCCCGGACGATCACCCGTTGATGGTCGGCATGGTTGGCCTGCAAACCTCGCACCGCTACGGCAACGCGACCATGCTGAAATCGGACATGGTGCTGGGCGTCGGTAACCGTTGGGCCAACCGTCACACTGGCTCGATCGACGTCTACACCGAAGGCCGCAAGTTCATCCACGTTGACATCGAACCGACCCAGATCGGCCGCGTGTTCACCCCGGACCTGGGCATCGTGTCCGACGCCGCTGCCGCGCTGACCGTGTTCATCGAAGTCGCTCGCGAATGGCAAGCCGCCGGCAAGCTGAAAAACCGTAGCGCCTGGCTGCAAGACTGCCAGCAGCGCAAGGCCAGCCTGCACCGCAAGACCCACTTCGACAACGTGCCGGTCAAGCCGCAGCGTGTGTACGAAGAGATGAACCAAGTGTTCGGCAAAGACACGTGCTACGTCAGCACCATCGGTCTGTCGCAGATTGCCGGCGCGCAGTTCCTGCACGTCTACAAGCCGCGTCACTGGATCAACTGCGGCCAGGCCGGCCCGTTGGGCTGGACCATTCCGGCGGCGCTGGGCGTGGTCAAGGCTGATCCGACTCGCAAAGTCGTGGCGTTGTCGGGCGACTATGACTTCCAGTTCATGATCGAAGAATTGGCGGTGGGCGCGCAGTTCAAGCTGCCGTACATCCACGTTGTGGTAAACAATTCGTACCTGGGGCTGATCCGTCAGGCCCAGCGCGGTTTCGACATGGACTACTGCGTGCAGCTGTCCTTCGATAACCTGAACGCTCCGGAACTCAACGGTTACGGTGTCGATCACGTGGCAGTCGCCGAAGGCCTCGGTTGCAAGGCGCTGCGTGTGTTCGAACCGGGTCAGATCCAGCCTGCCCTGCGCAAGGCCCAGGAACTGATCGAAGAGTTCAAGGTGCCGGTGATCGTCGAGATTATCCTGGAGCGCGTGACCAACATTTCCATGGGCACCGAGATCAACGCCGTCAACGAATTCGAAGACCTGGCGCTGGTCGGCAACGATGCGCCAACCGCGATTTCGTTGCTCGATTAACAGCTTAACGCTTCCCCTGTAGGAGCGAGGCTTGCCCGCGAAGGCGTCGTACCATTCAACATTGATGTCGACTGACACGACGCCTTCGCGGGCAAGCCTCGCTCCTACAGGGGGGAGCCCAAACATACACGGGAGACCACCATGCCGCGTTTCGCAGCCAACCTGTCCATGCTGTTCACCGAACAGGATTTTCTTGCCCGTTTTGAAGCGGCCGCCAAGGCCGGTTTCAGTGGTGTCGAATACCTGTTCCCTTACGACTTCAGCTCCGCCGAGATCAAGGCCAAGCTCGACGCCAACGGTCTGACCCAGGTGCTGTTCAACCTGCCGGCCGGCGACTGGGCCAAGGGCGAACGCGGTATCGCGTGCCTGCCGGATCGGGTCGAAGAGTTCCGCGCCGGGGTCGACCTGGCCATCGCTTACGCCAAGGTGCTGGGCAATAGCCAGGTCAACTGCCTGGCGGGTATCCGTCCACAAAACGTCGATGACGCCACCGTGGAAAAAACCTTCGTCAGCAACCTCAAGTACGCCGCCGACAAGCTGCAAGCGGCGGGCATCAAGTTGGTGATGGAAGCGATCAACACCCGCGACATCCCGGGTTTCTACCTGAACAACACGGCGCAAGCCCTGTCGATTCGCGAACAGGTGGGCAGCGCCAACCTGTTCCTGCAATACGACATTTACCACATGCAAATCATGGAAGGCGACCTGGCCCGCACCCTGCAATCTCACCTGGGAGAGATCAACCATGTGCAGTTGGCGGACAACCCTGGCCGCAACGAACCGGGCACCGGTGAAATCAACTACCGCTTCCTGTTCGAACACCTCGATCGCATTGGTTATCAGGGTTGGGTGGGTTGCGAATACAAGCCGCTGACCACCACAGAAGCGGGCCTCGGCTGGCTGAAAACCCATAACGCGATCTGACACAGATCCCTGTGGGAGCGGGCTTGCTCGCGAATGCGGTGTGTCAGACGACACGGATGCCGAATGACACACCGCATTCGCGAGCAAGCCCGCCCCCACCCAGAGCAGCACTCCCCTATTTGCTTGAAGCAGCATAAAAACAAGAGGATTTTCTCATGGCTAAAATCGGATTTATCGGCACCGGCATCATGGGCCACCCAATGGCGTTGAACCTGCAGAAAGCCGGTCACAGCCTGTTCCTGTCGGCGCACCACGACGCTGCCCCGGCTGATCTGATTGCCAGTGGCGCTATCGCCTTGGCCAACCCGAAAGAAGTCGCGCAAGAAGCCGAATTCATCATCATCATGGTGCCGGATACCCCGCAGGTCGAAGACGTGCTGTTCCGCGCCGACGGCATCGCCGCCGGTGTTGGCAAGGGCAAAGTCGTGATCGACATGAGCTCGATCTCGCCGACCGCGACCAAAGCGTTCGCCGCCAAGGTCAACGAAAAAGGCGCCCAATACCTCGACGCGCCAGTGTCCGGCGGTGAAGTCGGCGCCAAGGCTGCGAGCCTGAGCATCATGATCGGCGGTGATGCCGACGCCTTCGAACGCGCACTGCCGCTGTTCCAGGCCATGGGCAAGAACATCACCCTGGTCGGCGGTAACGGCGACGGTCAGACCGCGAAAGTGGCGAACCAGATCATCGTTGCGCTGAACATCCAGGCTGTGGCCGAAGCCCTGCTGTTTGCTTCGAAAAACGGTGCCGATCCAGCCAAGGTGCGTGAAGCGCTGATGGGCGGTTTCGCTTCGTCGAAGATCCTCGAAGTGCACGGCGAGCGCATGATCAAAGGCACCTTCGACCCGGGCTTCCGCATCAGCCTGCACCAGAAGGACCTGAACCTGGCCCTGCAAGGCGCCAAGGAACTGAACATCAACCTGCCGAACACCGCCAACGCCCAGCAAGTGTTCAGCACCTGCGCGGCCATCGGTGGCAGCAACTGGGACCACTCGGCGCTGATCAAGGGCCTGGAACACATGGCGAATTTCTCGATTCGCGATAAGAAGTAAGCCGTCCCCTCTCCCCTGTAGGAGCGAGGCTTGCCCGCGAAGGCAGCGCCTCGGTCTGACTGACTCTCAACGGCGTTAGTACTGAAGCCTTCGCGGGCAAGCCTCGCTCCTACAGGGGTTCGAGTCGTCTTCTAATAACAAGAAATTCCGGGAGCCCGCCATGTCGGTCGATCCGCAACACCTGCTGCGCGAACTGTTTGCCACAGCCATCGACGCGGCCCATCCGCAGCAAGTCCTCGAAGCCTATTTGCCCAAAGATCGCAGCGGTCGCGTGATCGTGATCGGCGCCGGCAAAGCCGCAGCCGCCATGGCCCAAGTGGTCGAGCGTTGCTGGCAGGGCGAAGTCTCCGGCCTGGTGGTCACCCGCTACGGCCACGGCGCTCCGTGCGAAAAAATCGAAGTGGTCGAAGCCGCGCACCCTGTACCGGACGCCGCTGGGTTGGCCGTGGCCAAACGCGTGCTGGAGCTGGTCAGCAACCTGAGCGAAGACGACCGCGTGATCTTCCTGCTCTCCGGCGGTGGCTCGGCGCTGCTCGCCCTTCCAGCCGAAGGCATCACCCTCGCCGACAAGCAGTCGATCAACAAAGCCCTGCTCAAATCCGGCGCGACCATCGGCGAGATGAATTGTGTGCGCAAGCACCTCTCGGCGATCAAGGGTGGCCGTCTCGGCAAAGCCTGCTGGCCGGCGACTGTGTATACCTACGCGATTTCCGATGTGCCGGGCGACCTCGCGACGGTCATCGCTTCCGGCCCGACCGTGGCCGACCCGAGCACGTCCGCCGAAGCCCTGGCGATCCTCAAGCGCTACAGCATCGAAGTCCCGGCCTCGGTGCGCACCTGGCTGCAAAGTCCGGAATCGGAAACCGTCAAACCCGGCGATCCGAGCCTGGCCCGCAGTCATTTCCAATTGATCGCCCGCCCACAGCAATCCCTGGAAGCGGCGGCGGTGAAATGCCGTCAGGCCGGTTTCAGTCCGTTGATCCTCGGTGACCTAGAAGGCGAATCCCGGGAAGTGGCGAAGGTCCACGCCGGCATCGCTAGGCAAATCGTGTTGCATGGCCAGCCATTGGCGGCGCCGTGCGTGATTCTGTCCGGCGGCGAAACCACGGTCACCGTGCGCGGCAATGGGCGCGGCGGGCGTAACGCCGAGTTCCTGCTGAGCCTGACCGACAGCCTCAAAGGCTTGCCCGGCGTCTACGCCCTGGCCGGCGACACCGATGGCATCGACGGCTCCGAAGATAACGCCGGCGCGATCATGACCCCGGACAGCTACGCTCGCGCCGTAGCCCTCGGTCTGAGCGCCAGCGACGAGTTGGATAACAACAACGGCTACGGCTATTTCGAGGCGCTCGACGCGCTGATCGTCACCGAACCGACCCGCACCAACGTCAACGACTTCCGCGCCATCCTGATCCTCGAGAGCACAAAAAATGACGCCTGATAAAAAGGTCAAAATCCTCGCCACCCTCGGCCCGGCCACGGACGGGATCGATGACATCCGCGAGTTGGTCGAGGCCGGGGTCAACATCTTCCGCCTGAATTTCAGCCACGGCGATCACGCCGACCATGCCCAGCGTTATCAGTGGATTCGTGAAGTCGAGCGCCAATTGAATTACCCGCTCGGGATTCTGATGGACCTGCAAGGCCCGAAACTGCGGGTCGGCAAGTTCGCCGAGGGCAAGGTGCAATTGCATCGCGGCCAGGCTCTGCGCCTTGATCTCGATTCGACGCCGGGGGATGAACGCCGGGTCAACCTGCCACACCCGGAAATCATCGCCGCCCTCGAGCCGGGCATGGACCTGCTGCTGGACGACGGCAAGCTGCGCCTGCGGGTCATCACCAAATACGCCGACGCCATCGACACCACCGTGCTGAATGGCGGCGAATTGTCGGATCGCAAAGGCGTGAACGTGCCGCAAGCGGTGCTCGACCTGAGCCCGCTGACCGCCAAGGATCGCCGCGATTTGAGCTTCGGTCTGGAGCTGGGTGTGGACTGGGTCGCGCTGTCGTTTGTGCAGCGTCCGGAAGACATCCGCGAAGCCCGCGCGCTGATCGGCGACAAGGCGTTTTTGATGGCGAAGATAGAGAAGCCGTCGGCGGTCACGCAGTTGCGGGAAATCGCCGAGTTGAGCGACGCGATCATGGTCGCTCGCGGTGATCTGGGTGTGGAAGTGCCGGCCGAGAGCGTGCCGCAGATCCAGAAAAACATCATCACCGTTTGCCGTGAACTTGGTAAGCCGGTGGTGGTGGCGACGCAGATGCTTGAGTCGATGCGCTTCTCCCCGGCTCCGACCCGCGCCGAGGTGACCGACGTTGCCAACGCCGTGGCCGAAGGTGCGGACGCCGTGATGCTGTCGGCGGAAACCGCGTCCGGCGAATACCCGCTGGAAGCGGTGCAGATGATGAGCAAGATCATTCGTCAGGTGGAGAACGGTCCGGATTATCAGACGCAACTGGACGTGAGCCGGCCGAAGGCTGAAGCCACTGTTTCCGATGCAATCAGCTGTGCGATTCGCCGCATCAGCAATGTGCTGCCAGTGGCGGTGCTGGTGAATTACAGCGAGTCCGGCACTTCGAGTTTGCGTGCGGCGCGGGAGCGGCCGACGGTGCCGATCCTGAACCTGACGCCGAACCTGCAAACCGCTCGCCGCCTGACCGTGGCGTGGGGCGTGCACTCGGTGGTGAATGATCGGCTGCGGCAGGTCGATGAGGTGTGCTCGACGGCGCTGGAGATTGCTCAAGCGCAAGGGATGGCACAGCGCGGCGATACGTTGTTGATTACCGCGGGTGTGCCGTTTGGGCAGCCGGGGTCGACTAACTCGTTGCGTATCGAGACGTTGATTTAGCGCCTGTACCGGCCTCTTCGCGGGCAAGCCCGCTCCCACAGTTGATTTGTGTTGTTCGCAAATCTGATGACTGAACAGAGATTCAGTGTGGGAGCGGGCTTGCTCGCGAATGGGGCGACTCGGTCTCCCTGACACACCAAAGACTTCATCATGCCTGCCAACCACTTCAACACCCACTGCCCCGACTGGGCCACTGCCCTGCTCAACGGTTTCAGTCAGATCTTCCTCCAGCGCCATCCGCTGTGCGGCCTGCTGTGCCTGTTGGCGATTCTTTTTACCGCGCCGGCGCTGCTCGGCGGTGCGCTGCTGGGCGGGGTCGCCGGGTTGCTCACCTCGCAACGTCGCGGCTATGCCAAGGCTGATCGACAGGCCGGCCTGTTCAGCTATAACGGTGTTTTGCTTGGCCTGCTGCTGAGCCTGTATTTCCCGTGGTCCGCCCTGTTGCCTCTGATGATCATCGCCTGCGGCGGCCTGAGCGCGATGCTGACTCAGCAGTGGCTCAAACGCGCGCGGCTCAGCCAATATTTGCCGGCCTACACCACACCCTTCGTGGGGATGAGCTGGTTGCTGCTGTGCTTCGCCACACCGTCGACCACGGCGCATCTGATCGAAATCAACACGCTGAACATGCTCGCAGCGCCCCTCAAAGGCCTTGGCCAGGTGATGTTTCTGGGGCATCCACTGGCCGGTGCGATGATTGCCGCCGGTTTGCTGATCGCTGATCGCCGCGCTTTCTGCTGGGCGTTGTTCGCGTCCGTCGCGGGCATGGGCTGGAGCCTGTTGCACCACGACTTCTACGGCGCATTGCTGGGACTCGGCAGCTATAACGCCGTACTCACCGCCCTCGCCTTCAGCTCGCAGCGTCAACAATCGTGGCTGCCGTTGCTCGGCATTGCGGCGGCGCTGTTGCTGACGCCGGTGTTTGCCACCATCGGTCTGCCCACGCTGACCGCGCCGTTCATCCTCGCCTGCTGGCTGGTCCGTGCCGCCACTCAAAAGCTCGGCAACGCCACAGTCGTCCGTGAGCCTTGCGCTCCTGGGGAGAATCAACCTAGGCTTCGCTGATTCTCGGTTCAGGCGGTATCCATGGACAGCAGCAAAAACTGGCGTGAAGAGCTTTACGTCATGGTTTTCCAAAGCGACACCAAGGCGGGACGTCGCTTCGACGGCATCCTGCTGTTGATCATCCTCGCCAGCATCATCATCGTGATGCTCGACAGCATCGACTCGATCCACCAGAACTACGCCAACGTGCTGGCGTACATCGAGTGGGGCTTCACGGTCATCTTCGCCATCGAATACGGCCTGCGCCTGTACTGCTCGCCCAAGCCGTTGCGCTATGCGTTCAGCTTTTACGGGCTGGTGGATTTGCTCGCGATCGTGCCCGGCATCCTTGCGCTGTATTACGCCGACGCGCAGTACCTGCTGATTATCCGGATCATCCGGATGCTGCGGATTTTCCGCGTGCTCAAGCTCAGCCCGTACCTCAAGCAAGCCAACTATTTGATGTCGGCGTTGCGCGGCAGCAAGCAGAAGATCGTGGTGTTCCTGGTCAGCGTCTGCACCCTGGTGACGGTGTTCGGCACCTTGATGTACGTGATCGAAGGCCCGGAACACGGTTTCACCAGCATTCCCAAAGGCATCTATTGGGCTATCGTGACGCTGACCACCGTGGGCTTCGGCGACATCGTGCCGAAGACGCCGTTAGGCCAGGTGATTTCGTCGTTGGTGATGATCACCGGTTACTCGATCATCGCTGTGCCAACGGGGATTTTCACCGCGGAATTGGCCAACGCCATGCGCGGCGAACAACTGCAACACGACTGCCCGGTGTGCAAGAAAAACAGCCATGAACATGGCGCGGCGTTTTGCTCGCGGTGTGGCAATGCGCTGTTTAAGAAACTGGAATAAGCAAAGTGCTTTTTAATCTTTAAAGGACTATGCGAGCCCGGCTATAGTCGCTGGCAAAACGGTGGCAACACCTCTCTTAATGATTGAAAAACAACCTGTAGGAGCTGCCGAAGGCTGCGATCTTTTGATCTTCGCGGAAGATCAAGATCAAAAGATCGCAGCCTGCGGCAGCTCCTACGCAAAACAAGGAATGCGCAGTGAAAAAACTCTTTGGCGCCTCACTTCTGGCCGCTGGCCTGGCACTGACCAGCGTGGCTCAGGCCGCACCGACCCTGCTTAACGTTTCCTACGACGTGATGCGAGATTTCTACAAGGACTACAACACTGCGTTCCAGAAGCACTGGCAAGCCGAGCACAACGAAAACATCACGCTGCAGATGTCTTTCGGCGGCTCCAGCAAACAGGCGCGTTCCGTGATCGACGGCCTGCCGGCGGATGTCATCACCATGAACATGGCTACCGACATCAACGCCCTGGCGGACAACGGCAAACTGGTCCCGGACAACTGGGTGACTCGCCTGCCGAACAACAGCGCGCCGTTCACTTCGGCCACGGTGTTCATCGTGCGCAAAGGCAACCCGAAAGCCCTGAAAGACTGGCCTGACCTGCTCAAGGACGGCGTACAGGTGATCGTGCCCAACCCGAAAACCTCGGGTAACGGCCGCTACACTTACCTCTCAGCCTGGGGCTACGTGCTGAAGAACGGCGGCGACGAAAACAAGGCCAAGGCCTTCGTCGGCAAACTGTTCAAACAAGCGCCTGTGCTGGACACCGGTGGCCGTGCCGCCACCACGACTTTCATGACCAACCAGATCGGCGACGTGCTGGTGACCTTCGAAAACGAAGCGGAAATGATTGCCCGCGAGTTTGGTCGCGATCAGTTTGAAGTGATCTACCCAAGTGTTTCCGCCGAGGCCGAGCCGCCAGTGTCGGTCGTCGATAAAGTCGTCGATAAAAAAGGCACCCGCGCCGCTGCTGACGAATACCTGAAATACCTGTGGTCGCCGGAAGGTCAGGAAATTGCTGCGGCAAACTACCTGCGTCCGCGTGATCCAGCGGTGTTGGCCAAGTACACCGATCGTTTCCCGAAAGTTGATTTCCTCTCGGTAGAAAAGACCTTTGGTGACTGGCGTACTGTGCAGAAGACCCACTTCAATGATGGCGGGGTTTTTGATCAGATTTATGCGCAGTAAGGGCTAAGCAGCCATGAAAAAGGCGACCTGCAGAGGTCGCCTTTTTTGTGCCCGAACAACAGATTTATATTCACTGAAGATCCCTGTGGGAGCGGGCTTGCTCGCGAAGAGGCCGTGTCAGTCGACATTAATGTTGCCTGACACACCGCCTTCGCGAGCAAGCCCGCTCCCACAGGGGGATTGGGAGTCGGCGCTTACATCGGCGGTGTCACGCCATCCTTGCCAGCCGAAATCGACTGCGCCGTCAGCGTGCCGTCCGCGCTCTGGGTCACGAACGTCACGATCTTCACCCCAACCTTCAGCAAGCTGCGATCTCCCGGCATCAGATTGACGATCGGCACGTCCTCCGGCACCAGAATCTTCTGCTGGCCGCCCTTGTAGTTGACGGTCAATGTGCGGCCGTTGCTGACCACCAGATCACCGACGCTGCCATTAGTCATGCTGCTGCCCTTAGCCAGATCGAAGGGTCGATGGCCGTCGCCGCTGCCCGCCAGTTCCGGCGGGAAGACGTGGACTTCCAATGCCTTGAGGGTGCCGTCATCCTGGGGAATGGCCGCCGAGCCGATGTAGCTTCCGGGCTTGATGTCTTCGATATTGGCCAGGGTGACCGCGCGGACCTTCGTGTCATTGGTCAGCTTGATGACTACGTTCTCGCCGCTGTTGGCGTGGACTTTCAAGCTGTCGGCGCTGACGCCGGTGATCTCGCCGCGCACGCCGATGCGCATGCCCGGCGCTTCGGCAGCCTGGACAGCGCCCGCCGTGAACAAACTGATCAAGGTAACCACTGACGCACTGCGAATCAGGTGACGAAACATCGCATTCATGGAAGTGCCTTCCTGTTATGAAACGTGAAGAGAGAACATAAGCACGCTATCGAACAAGATGTAAGTGAATGTATCATCACACCTCAATGTTTTGACGCCAGGCTCACCGGTAGACATCACGCGCGTCCGTCACTCATTCCGCAATGGAATGATTACTATCACTCCAACCTCTCTTCCGCCGTACCAGTCAGCCGATTAGCCTGCGCGCATCCTCTATTGCTCAGCGAGACACGTTATGAACCCAGCGACCCAGGCGCCCCACGGCGCCACGACAATGACCAAAGGCATGGTGCTGCTGTTTGCCTTCTGCTGCGGCGCCATCGTTGCCAACATTTACTACGCCCAGCCGATCATCGGCCTGATCGCGCCGGACATCGGCCTGACCAGCACCATGGCCAGCTTCATCGTATCGCTGACCCAGATTGGTTATGCGCTGGGCCTGTTTTTCCTGGTGCCGCTGGGTGACCTGCTGGAAAACCGCAAGCTGATGATCATCACCACAGTGGTAGCGATTGCCAGCCTGCTGGGCGCGGCGTTTACCGATCAGCCGAATGTGTTTCTGTTGATCTCGTTGCTGGTGGGTTTCAGTTCGGTGTCGGTGCAGATCCTCATTCCTTTGGCCGCACATCTGGCGCCGGAAGAGTCTCGCGGCCGAGTGGTCGGCGGGATCATGGGCGGTTTGCTGTTGGGGATTCTGCTGGCGCGGCCGGTGTCCAGCGTGGTGGCGGACCACTTCGGCTGGCGCGCAATGTTCATCATTGCAGCGGCGTTGATGGCGGCGATCAGCATCGTGCTCGCGTTGACGATTCCCAAGCGCCAGCCTGATCACAATGCTTCATATGGCCAGTTGCTCGGTTCGCTGTGGACCTTGCTGCGCCAACAACCGGTGTTGCGTCAGCGGGCGTTCTACCAGGGTTGCATGTTCGCCACGTTCAGCCTGTTCTGGACCGCCGTGCCACTGGAGCTCGCACGCAATCATGGCCTGAGCCAGACCCAGATCGCGATCTTCGCCCTGGTCGGCGCCATCGGTGCCATCGCCGCGCCGATTGCCGGGCGCCTGGCCGATGCCGGCCACACCCGCATCGCTTCACTGCTGGCCCTGGTGTTCGCCAGCCTGAGCTTCCTGCCCGCGTTCATCCACCCGCTCTACAGCGTCATCGGCCTGGCCGTCACCGGCGTGGTCCTCGACTTCTGCGTGCAAATGAACATGGTCCTCGGCCAACGCGCGGTCTACGCCCTCGACGCCAAAAGCCGCAGCCGTTTGAACGCGCTCTACATGACCAGCATCTTCATCGGCGGCGCGTTCGGTTCGTCGGTGGCCAGTGCGGTGTATGAACACGGCGGCTGGTTGTGGATCGTGATTGTGGGCAGCGCGTTTCCGCTGTTGGCGTTGTTGCGGTTTTTGAGTGTTTCAGAAAAGCGTTCGCTGGCGACGGCGTGAAGCCTTAAAAGCTTCGCGGGCAAGCCTCGCTCCTACAGGTCTTCGCTAACCTTGTAGGAGCGAGGCTTGCCCGCGAACGCGATTTATCAGGCGCCTCATTCTTCCCAAGAATGAATCCTATGCCCCCCACCCACGTTCCGCTCTCCCCTTCCCAAGGTCACCATTGATCCCAGCCAACCGGCTTCCTCTTCAAGGATTACGATCATGACCCTGCAAGCAAAGCTCGATGCGTTCAAAGCTGACTTCAAGGCGGGTAAACCGCCCTACAACGCTCCGGCTGAAATCCACCCGATCATGGAGCGCGCCACCGCTGAGTTGATTGCGTCCGGCGCGGCGGGCAAAGCACTGAAGGTCGGGGATAAGGCGCCGTTGTTTACGCTCAAGGACCCAGACGGCAACCCTGTGTCCTCCGCCGATCTGCTGGCCAAGGGTCCGTTGGTGCTGACGTTCTATCGCGGTGTCTGGTGCCCGTATTGCAACATGGAGCTGCAAGCCTTGCAGGCGTTCCTGCCGACGTTGCAGGAAGCTGGGGCGAACCTGGTGGCGATCTCGCCGCAGATCGCCGCCAACAGCCGCAAATCGGTGCGCACCAATGGCTTGGAGTTCCCGATCCTGAGCGACACTCTCAACGATGTGGCGCAGGCTTTCGGTCTGCGTTTCGCGTTGCCGGATTACCTGGTCGAGTTGTACAAAAACCTGCGCAACGACCTGCCCACCTTCAACGATGACCCGTCCTGGACCCTGCCGATGCCGGCGCGTTATGTGATCGGTCGGGATGGCGTGATCCGTTACGCCGAGGTCAACCCGGATTACACTCAGCGGCCAGAGCCTGAAGCGATGCTGGATGCGCTTCGCGGCTGAACCGATCAAGTGCCGCGTTACCCGCGGCACATCCTGATAGGAGTTGTCATGACCCGACGTACGTTTCTCATCACCGGCGCCAGCAAAGGCATTGGTCGTGCCGTGGCCGAGCACTTGGACCGTGCCGGTCATCGCGTGGTCGGGATTGCCCGGACACCCGACCTGTCGTTTCCCGGCACGCTGTTTCCACTCGACCTGAGCGACCGGACGCTGACCCGGGAAGTATTGGCCGATCTGGCCAGCCAGTACGAGTTCGATGGGCTGGTGAACAACGTCGGCCTGGTCCGACCGCAGGTGTTGGGGGAAATCGACCTCGACACCTTTGACGATGTGATGCGGGTCAACCTGCACTCGGCCCTGCAAGCAACCCAAACGCTGCTGCCGAACATGCGCGCCAAAGGCTGGGGCCGAGTGGTGAACATTTCCAGCCTGACGGTGCTCGGGATCACCCAGCGCACGGCGTATGCGGCGGCGAAAGCGGCGCTGGTCAGCTTCACCCGATCCTGGGCGCTGGAACTGGCGCAAACCGGGATCACGGTCAACGCCGTGGCACCCGGCCCGACGGAGACGGAGCTGTTCCGCGAGAACAATCCGATCGGCAGCGAAGGTGAAGCACGTTATCTGGCTAGCGTACCGATGGGTCGGTTAGGGCAACCGGAAGAAATCGCTTCGGCGATTGCCTTTCTGTTGTCCGAGCAAAGCGGGTTTATTACCGGGCAGACGTTGTTTGTCGATGGTGGTGCTTCGGTAGGCAAAGCGGCGTTTTGATGGTTTTTTTCAGATCACATAAATCCCCTGTGGGAGCGAGCCTGCTCGCGAAAGCGGTCTGACAGCCGCCATAGATGTTGAATGACATGTCGCCTTCGCGAGCAGGCTCGCTCCCACATTAGATTTATGACAGTCACCACATTTGCACAAGGACTCAAGATGGACCGCCTCGGCGCAATGGAAACCTTCGTCTACGTGGTGGAAACCGGTTCGTTTTCCGCGGCGGCCCGGCGTCTGAATATCGGCCAGCCCGCCGTGTCGAAAACCATCGCGCAACTGGAAACCCGTCTCGCCGTGCGATTGCTGTTGCGCTCGACCCGTGGCCTGACCCCCACCGAAGCCGGGCTGGCTTTCTTTGACCGGGCCAAACGCGCCATCGAAGAAGCCGACGAGGCCGACAACGCCGCTCGCGGTGCCGCCAGCGGGCTGACCGGCAACTTGCGGATCTGCGCCGCCGTGACCTTCGGCCGGTTGCACATCGTCCCGCACCTGGGGCCGTTTCTCGAACAGAACCCTGAACTGAACATCGACCTGATGCTCAATGACCGCAATATCAATCTGGTGGAAGAAGGCGTCGATGTGGCCCTGCGCATGGGCGCTTTGAGCGACTCCGGCCTCACCGCCCGCAAGATCGCCGAGTGCCGGCGCGTGGTGCTGGGCACACCGCAGTATTTCCACAAACACGGCAAACCGGCCTGCCCTGCCGATCTGACTAAACATCAAGCCGTTGTTTACAGTTTGGGCGGCGGCGCGAATTGGCCCTTCAAGCAAGGCGACGAAGAACACCCGGTGATCATCAGCGGCCGCATCCGCGTCAACGCCGCCGAAGGCCTGCGTGAATCAGTGCTGGCTCATCTGGGGCTGACCATGGCGTCCGAGTGGATGTTTGCGCCGGAACTCGCCAGTGCTGCAGTCGTGGAAGTGATGAGCGATTGGGAGTTGCCGAATCAGGACCTGTGGGCGGTGTTTCCGACGGGAAGGATGGCCAGTGCGAAGGCGCGGGCGTTTGTGGATTACGTTCAGGCGCTGCTGGCAAAAGAGTCTTAAACACGCTTCAGTTTCGTTTATTGCGATTTTCGTTTGATTCGAATAGCCTTCCAGCATCGATACTCAGAATGTTGGAAACCATCATGTCTTTAGTCATCCATCCACCGATCAACCTGCCCATAGCCCGCGAAGTTCAAGCTGCCATCGAAGGTCAACGCGCGCTCTCTGCGTATCTCGCGACGCAATTCGAAACCCAACGCATCCAGATTTTCGACGAACAAAATGAAGCTCACAATGTCGAGCTACCGACTTCAGCCCTGCGATTGCTGGTCGACATCCTGGCCGCATTAGCAGAAGGCAATGCCGTCAAAGTCGTCCCGGTTCACGCGGAATTGACCACCCAGGAAGCAGCAGACCTGCTCAACGTCTCACGTCCGCACCTCATCAAACTGCTGGAGTCCGGCGAGTTGTCCTACCACAAAACAGGCAAGCACCGACGTGTGCGCTTTGCCGATTTGATGGATTATAAAAACCGGCGCGACACCGCCAGCGAGCAAGCAATGACGCTTCTCGCCGAGCAAGCACAAGCGTTAAGGACAGGATACGAGTGAGGCACTCCCCGTTTACCGCTGTATATGACGCATGTGTTTTGTACCCTGCCCCTTTGAGAGACTTCCTGATGTGGCTCGCGCTCTCGGGACGTTTCAGGGCGCGATGGTCACTGGAGATACACAACGAATGGAAGCGCAATCTGTTGAAGAACCGTCCAGACCTGACCACGGAACAACTGGATCGAACCTCCGAGTTAATGGATCAAGCCATCCCCGACGCCAATGTCTCTGGATACGAAGACCTGATTGAAGGACTAACGCTGCCGGACATGAATGACCGCCATGTCCTGGCAGCCGCCATTCGCTGCAATGCCAGCGTCATCGTGACCTTCAACCAGAAAGACTTCCCCTGCACATCGCTGGAGCCTTTTGGAGTGGAGGCGCAGCACCCTGACGAGTTCGTCGACAACCTCTTTGATCTGGACCCGGCAGCCGTTGTCGGTGCAGCCCAACGGCAACGCAAACAACTGAAAATGCCGCCGATGGATGTCAGTACCTATCTCGACCTTCTGTCACGACAAGGCTTGGTTCGGTCAGTCGAGACGCTGACCACCTACCGCACCATTCTTTGATGTCCCAGTGCGCTGGATCTTTTCGTATTTCAGACAGTAAAACGGCGATCCGAAGATCGCCGTTCTTATTCATTCCCCAAACTGTCTGCCCAACCCACCCGGCACGCCGTGGATGTCGGTGTCTTCCCACGGGCCGTTCGGGCTGATGGAGCGGCTCCAGCCGTTGTTCCAGCGGTAGTAGGTGCGCTGACGGTAGAAGGTGTTGGGTTGGTCATCGAGGACGTAGACGCCCATCTTCGCATCCCAATGGCTGTTGCCACCCGGTGGCGGGGCGAAGCTGGCGGAGGTGCGAGGCAGCGGTTTGGCGGGTTTGGCCGGGATGCTTGGCTTGCTCGGCGTTGGCGTCGGGGACGGCGTCGGGCTGGGTTGCGACGGCGGGATCGGCGGCAGGGTCTGTTGCGGTGGCCGTTGGACCGCACAAGCGCTTAACCCCAGGACGAGACTGAGCAGGGTGATACGAGCGATGGCGGTCATGTAGGCGCTTCCTGTTATTTATCCGGGCTGTCGATGGTCAGTTGCTGCTGCGCAGTGGTGCTGCTGGCCAGGGGCTGGCTGCGACCGATCCATTCGCCGGCAGTCGGTTGGCCGGCGCGGGAGATGCGCGCAACCAGTTGGACTTCAGGGAAGTTCGACAGTTTCAACTGCGGCATCATTGCATCGGCATCGCCCAGTTCGACGGTGGCCGGCAGGTCAGCCACGGTCAGGCGTTTGGCCGCCAATGGTGCCGGAGGACCGGAGGTGGCACGGGCGAAGATGAATACGCTGTCACCCGGTTGCACCTTGCCTTTCAGGTCGGCCGCCAGCTCCACACGCACCTTGAGCAACGCGCCCTTCACGGCTGGCGCCTGGACAACTTTGCCACCGCTGGCTTCGAGCTTCTCGGTGGCCCGCGCAATCCCGCCTTGCAGTGCGCCACGGGAATTGTCGTCCGGCGGCAGTTGCGCCAGCAGGCGATTCCAGTAGTCGATGGCGTCCTGATAGCGCTGGGCTTCAAACGCGGCGATGCCAAGCAGGCCAAGGCTGGTGACTTCTTTCGGATCGGCTTTCAGCGCTTCGTCAGTCAGGGCCTGGATCTTGTCCGACCACTTCTTGCCATCGGCGAAGTACTGGGCCTGAGCCCACTGGCCGAGCAGTTCCGGTTGGCGACCGGCAAGGTTCACCGTGCGCTCGAAAATCTTCGCTGCGTCAGCCGGACGATCCTGAGCCATGTACGTGCGACCGAGGAAGTACAAGCCTTCCGCCGAATCCGGCTGAGCCGCAACCGCACGCTCCAGGCGATGGGTCATTTCTTCCATCGACTGCGGTGCCTGGGAGAATTCCCGGGTCAGTTCGACTTTATCGCTAGCACCGAAATGCAGGTACAGGCCAAGGCCCAACACCGGCACCAGGATTGCGGCCAGCAACGGCAACGATTTACCCAGGCGGGACACGCGCGGCGCGGCAACGCCTTCGGTGTCGGCCAGCAACTCACGCGCCGCTTCGGCACGACCGCTGTCCATTTGCGCGGCGTCGAGCACGCCCTCTTCCTGCTGAGTCTGCAACTCAGCCACGCGCTCTTGATACAGCGCGACGTTCAGGGCAGTACGATCCTCTTCGAGTTGAGCGCGACGAACGCGCAAAACCGGGATCAACAGAAAACTCAGGGCAACCAGAAGTAGCAGACCTGCAGCGAGCCAGAAATCAATCATTCTTGGTTTTTTTCCAACAGGTGGTCGAGGCGCTCACGCTCCTCGGCAGAAAGCGTGTCCGGGGTGTCAGCGCGTTGCACGCGACGACGGCGGACGATCACGGCGATAACCACGAAGCCGCCCAGCAACAGGCCGGCGGGGCCGAACCAGAGCAAGGCTGTCTTGGCGTTCAGAGCGGGTTTGTAGCGGACGAAATCACCGTAGCGATCGACCATGAAATCGATGATCTGCTGGTTGTCCTTGCCCTCGCCGAGCATGCGGAAAATCTCTTTGCGCAGGTCGGCGGCAATCGGTGCGTTGGAATCGGCAATGTCCTGATTCTGGCACTTGGGGCAGCGCAGCTCTTTGGTCAGCTCGCGGAAACGCTCGCGGTCGCCTTCTTTGGCGAATTCGTAGGTATCGATGGCCGCGTGCGCCACGCCGGCCATGCTCAAGCCCAATACAGCGGCGGCGATCCAGCGCTTCATGGCTTGGCCTCGTCGACCAGCGCCTGATACTTGGCCGCCAGTTTTTCGCGCCAGACTTGCTCGTCGATCACGCCGACATACTTGTCGCGGATGATGCCCTTGGCGTCGATGAAGAAGGTTTCCGGCGCGCCGTACACACCGAGGTTCAGGCCCAGGGTGCCTTCGTCGTCGCGGATATCCAGTTGATACGGGTTATGGAATTCCACCAGCCACTTCAAGGCGTCGGCGTTGACGTCCTTGTAGTTGATGCCGTAGATCACCACGCCCTTCTCGGCCAGCTTGTTCAACACCGGGTGCTCGACCCGGCATGAAATGCACCAGGTGCCCCAGACGTTGACCAGCGCCGGTTTGCCGAGGATGTCGGCCTTGGTCAGGGTCTTGTCGCCCTGCACCGCTGGCAGGGAAAACTCCGGGAACGGCTTGCCGATCATCGCCGAAGGCAACTCGGCCGGGTCCAGGTACAACCCGCGATACAGGAAAACAGCCACCACCAGAAAAATCGCCAGTGGCAACAGCATCAACCAACGTCTCATGCAGTGGCTCCCGTCATGCCGAGCGCTTCACGCACGCGGCTTTTCACCTTGACTCGATAACGTCGATCCAGTGCCGCCAGCAACCCGCCGAAACCGGTGAGCAAGCCGCCGAACCAGATCCAGCGCACGAACGGTTTGACGTGCACGCGCACAGCCCAGGCGCCATCGCCCAGCGGTTCGCCGAGGGCGACGTAGATATCACGGGTGAAGCCGGCATCGATCCCGGCTTCGGTCATCACCGAGTTCTGCACGGTGTAGAGACGTTTTTCCGGGTGCAGCACGCTGACTTCCTTGCCGTCGCGGATGACCCGCACGGTGCCCTTGTCGGAGGTAAAGTTCGGCCCTTCGAAGTGCTTGGCGCCTTCGAAAATGAAGTGATAACCGGCCAGGTCCATGGACTCGCCCGGCGCCAGGCGCAAGTCGCGCTCGGCACTGTTCTGGCTCGACAACACGACCCCGAGGGCGCAAACGGCGATGCCCAAATGCGCAACCTGCATGCCCCAATAGCTGCGGGTCAGGCTCGGCAGGCCTTTGATCAGGCCTTTGTGGCGGGTCTTGTCGAGGATGTCGCGCACGCCGGCCAGCAACACCCACGCAGCGAGCATGAACGTCGCGATCACTGCCCAGTTGAAATCGCCGTAAGCGACGCCGGCCACCACGGCCAGCGCGGCGCTGCCGAGCAATACCGGGGTCAGCATGCCCACCAGCCATTTGACCGGCGTGTCTTTCCAGCGTACTAGCATGCCGACCGCCATCACCACCATCAGCAACGCCATCAACGGAATGAACAGCGCGTTGAAGTACGGCGGGCCGACGGACAGCTTGGCGCCGGTCATTGCATCAAGGATCAGCGGATACAGGGTACCGAGCAGGATCATCGACGCTGCCACCACCAGCACCAGGTTATTACCCAGCAACAGGGTTTCCCGGGACCAGAGGTTGAAGCCGACATGGCTCTTGACCACTGGCGCGCGCAGGGCGAACAGCGTCAGCGAACCGCCGACCACAAACAGCAGGAAGATCAGGATGAACACACCGCGCTCAGGATCGGAGGCAAACGCGTGCACCGAGGTCAACACGCCGGAACGCACGAGGAAGGTCCCGAGCAGGCTCAACGAGAACGCCGCGATGGCCAGCAACACGGTCCAGCTCTTGAACACGCCACGTTTTTCCGTAACGGCCAACGAGTGAATCAGCGCTGTGCCGACCAGCCAAGGCATGAAGGACGCGTTTTCCACCGGGTCCCAGAACCACCAGCCGCCCCAGCCGAGTTCGTAGTACGCCCACCATGAGCCCAAGGTGATGCCGATACCGAGGAAGGCCCAGGCGACGATGGTCCACGGACGCGACCAGCGTGCCCACGCGGCATCAAGTCGACCGCCCAGCAGCGCGGCAATGGCGAAGGCGAAAGCCACGGAGAAACCGACATAACCCATGTACAGCATCGGCGGATGCACGATCAGGCCGATGTCTTGCAGCAATGGATTGAGGTCGCGACCGTCCGCCGGGATCTGCGGCAGGATCCGCGCGAACGGGTTCGAGGTCAGGATCAGGAACATCAGGAAACCGGTGCTGATCATGCCCATCACCGCGAGGACGCGGGCGAGCATGACTTGCGGCAACTGCCGGGAGAACACCGACACCGCAAAGGTCCAGCCGCCGAGGATCAAGGCCCACAGCAGCAACGACCCTTCGTGGGCGCCCCACACTGCGCTGAACTTGTAGTACCACGGCAATGCGCTGTTGGAGTTGCTGGCCACATAAGCGACCGAGAAATCATCGGTCATGAAGGCGTAGGTCAGGCAACCGAAGGCAAACACCAAGAAGGCGAACTGCCCCCAGGCCGCCGGTTGCGCCAGGCTCATCCACAAACGATCGCCACGCCAGGCGCCCATTAGCGGGACCACGGCCTGAACCAGCGCGAAACACAACGCGAGAATCATGGCCAACTGGCCCAATTCGGGAATAAACAGTGCAGAGGTCATCATCAACCCTCCTTGGCTTGAGTAGGCGCCGACTGACCGCTGTCTTTCAGGGCCTTGGTCACTTCGGGCGGCATGTATTTCTCGTCGTGCTTGGCCAGCACTTCATCGGCCACCACCACGCCGTCAGCGTTGAGTTTGCCCAGGGCGACAATGCCCTGCCCTTCGCGGAACAGGTCCGGGAGGATGCCGCGATAGCTGATGGTCACGGATTTGTTGAAGTCGGTGACGATGAATTTCACGTCCAGGGAATCACCGGAGCGTTGCAGCGAGCCCTTCTCGACCATGCCGCCGGCGCGGATGCGCGTGTCTTGCGGCGCTTCGCCGTTGGCGATCTGGGTCGGGGTATAAAACAGATTGATGTTCTGCTGCAGGGCGCTCAGGGCCAGGCCGACGGCTGCGCCGACACCGACCAGGATCGCGAGAATGATGATAAGACGCTTTTTGCGCAGCGGATTCACTTGCCGTTCTCCCGGCGCAAACGACGCGCCTCTTGTTGCAGATACCGCTTGCGGGCCAGGATCGGCGCCGCCACGTTGAGGACCAGCACTGCCAGGCAGATGCCGTAGGCTGACCAGACATACAGGGCATGATGGCCCATGGCGAGGAAGTCGCCGAATGAAGCAAAACTCATCGAACGGCCTCCAGACTGTTCTGCACTTCAGCTTTAACCCAGCTCGCCCGGGCTTCGCGCTTGAGCACTTCAAGGCGCATGCGCAGCAACAGCACCGCGCCGAAGAAACAGTAGAAACCCAGCACCGTCAGCAGCAGCGGCAGCCACATCTCGGCAGGCATCGCCGGTTTTTCGGTGAGGGTGAACGTCGCGCCCTGGTGCAGGGTGTTCCACCACTCCACCGAGTACTTGATGATCGGGATGTTGATCACGCCGACAATCGCCAGCACCGCGCAGGCCTTGGCCGCGCTATCACGATTGCTGATGGCGTTGCCCAGTGCAATGAGACCGAAGTACAGGAACAGCAGAATAAGCATGGACGTAAGTCGCGCATCCCACACCCACCACGAGCCCCAGGTCGGTTTGCCCCAGATCGCGCCGGTGACCAGCGCCACGGCGGTCATCCAGGCACCAATCGGCGCCGCGCATTGCAGGGCGACGTCGGCCAGTTTCATCTTCCACACCAGCCCGACCACGCCGCACACCGCCAGCATCACATAGCAGGACTGGGCCAGCATGGCGGCCGGAACGTGGATATAGATGATGCGAAAGCTGTTGCCTTGCTGGTAGTCCGGTGGCGCAAAGGCCAGGCCCCAGACCACACCGACGCTAATCAGCAGCAACGCCGCGACGCTCAGCCACGGCAGCAGTTTGCCACTGATGCCATAAAACCATTTGGGTGAGCCGAGCTTATGAAACCAGGTCCAGTTCATTACTGTTTCCATCACGGTTGCTCTTCGCTGTGAAGAGCCAAGGGTCTTTACTGGTTAAATTTTAACCAGACCTCATTATTCGCCGACGCTGATCTTCAGGCCAGCAGCTATTGCAAAAGGTGTCAGGGTTATCGCCAGGGCGGTCAGGCTACCAAGCCACAAGAGATAACCGGTCGCCGGCATGCCTTGGAGTGCGGCCTGCAGGGCGCCACTGCCAAGAATCAACACCGGGATGTACAGCGGCAGAATCAGCAGCGCCAACAACAGACCGCCGCGTTTCAATCCGACCGTCAGGGCCGCGCCCACCGCACCGAGCAGGCTCAGCACCGGTGTACCCAGCAATAACGAAAGCAGCAACACCGGCAGACAAGCGGCAGGCAAACCGAGCATCAACGCCAGCAGTGGCGCGAGCAAAACCAGTGCCAGGCCGGAGAAGGCCCAGTGTGCCAGTACCTTGGCCAAAACCAGAAGAGCCAGGGGGTGCGGCGAAAGGACCCACTGTTCGAGCGATCCATCTTCGAAATCACTGCGGAAGAGCCCGTCCAGCGAGAGCAGGACCGATAAAAGTGCCGCCACCCAGACCAGTCCCGGAGACAAGGTTTGCAACAATTGAGACTCGGGTCCGACGGCCAGCGGGAACAACGACACCACGATGGCGAAGAATACCAGCGGATTGGCCAGCTCTGCCGGACGGCGAAACAACAAGCGAGCCTCACGGGCGACCAATAGGCCGAAAACACTCATACGGCCCAGTTCCCCAGATCAATGTCGCGATAGCCGGCCGGTATGCGGCTCAGTGTGTGGTGAGTGGTCAGAATCACCATGCCGCCCCGCTCGCAGTGGCCGGCCAGGTGTTCTTCGAGTTGCGCCACGCCCTGCTTATCGAGCGCGGTGAAAGGTTCGTCGAGGATCCACAGCGGTGGACTGTCGAGGTAAAGCCGTGCCAGCGCCACACGACGTTGCTGGCCGGCGGACAAGGTGTGGCAAGGCACATCCTCGAAACCGCGCAGCCCGACAGCGGCCAGGGCTTGCCAGATCGCTTCGTGGCTCGCCGGCTGGTGCAAGGCGCAGAGCCAGCTAAGGTTTTCTTCCGGGGTCAGCAAATCCTTGATCCCGGCGGCATGCCCGATCCACAGCAGGTTGCGCGCCAGTTCGCTGCGTTGCTCGTTCAGCGGCTGGCCATTGAGCAACACTTGACCGGCGGTCGGTTGCATCAACCCGGACAACAAGCGCAATAAACTGGTCTTGCCGCTGCCATTCGGCCCGCTGATCTGCACCATTTCGCCACTGGACAGTCTCAATTCGAGATTTTCGAAGAGCAGCCGAAGGTCTCGCTCACAGGCGAGGGCAACGGTTTGAAGGACTGGACTGGTCAAGAGATCACTGGGCCTTTACGTTTCAGGTCGGCGGTTCAAGTCGGCAGTGGCGCGGCCGCTAAAGAGATGCAGCATAGATGCATTGGCGGCCGGTTTTAGAGAGCTGCGTCAAAACAATTGCAATGTTTTCACCGCTCTCTCAAAGACGGGCGGCATTATACATGCCATGCCTTACTCTAAAGAGCGCATTTTCCGAAGGTTGTGACCGCGTATGACAGGCGAAATGAACATCCTCCCGGTCCCCCAGACCACGCAGACGGCCACGCGCCCGATGGTGGTCAGTGGCGACTTGCTCAAGCTGCTGACGCCGATGGAGGGCCTGATCAGCGCCGGCCAGACGGCCAGCGCCGAGGTGCTGTCGCTGAAGCAGTCGGATCAGACTTTTCAACTGTTGCTCAAGGTCACCGTCGATGGCGGCCGCCAGACCACGGTCCAGGCCACCAGCACGCAACCGCTGCCCACCGGCACCAACCTGGCGATTACTCAGCCGTCCGCCAGCAACCTGGCGATTACGGTGCAACAGGCGATTGCCTCCAGCGTCGCCACCCTCACCCGCATCGACACCGCGCAACTGCCGGTCGGCACGTTGCTGCAAGGCAAAGTGCTGACCTCGCAGGTATTGCCGCAGACGCCGGGGCAACCGACCGTTTTTCGTTCAATGGTGAGCCTGCTCAACACCGCGCTGAGCGGTAGCACCTTGACCATCGACAGCCCGCAACCGCTGCGCATCGGCACGTTGTTGAGCGCCTTGGTGCAGGACACGCAGACGTTGAAATTCCTGCCGCTGAGCAATCGCCAGGACCAGTTGGCGGTCTCGCAGCAACTGACCACCCAGCAGAGCCGCCAGGGTTCGCTGGACGGCTTGCTCAGCGCCTTGCAGAACCTGCCGCAGTCCGATGAGACCTCCGCCGACCTGCAAGCCGCGGTGAACAAATTGCTCGCTGGCCTTCCAGACGTGCAACAACTGAGTACACCCAAGGGCCTGGCCCTGGCGTTGGCCAACAGCGGCCTGTTCCTCGAAACGAAATTGCTGACCGGCCAGACCCCGACGCTGGCCCCGGACATGAAAGCCGACCTGCTCAAACTGATCGCGCAACTGACCCCGCCCAACACCAATCTCGGTGCCGTCATCGCCGCCAACACCCTGGCCCAGGCGATGCCGAGTTTTGTGCGCAGCGCGTTGGGCATGCTCGGCCAGGTCAGCGCCAAGCCGTCACCCACCAGTTTTCCGCTGCCCGACCGGCTGTTGCAGAGCCAGGACGGTGAAGGCGATCTTGAGCATTTATTGCGCCTGGCCGCTGCGGCGGTTTCGCGCCTGCAAAGCCATCAACTGTCGAGCCTGGAACAAACCGGCGTCACCGACGATGGCCGGCTGATGAGCACTTGGCAGCTGGAAATCCCGATGCGCAACCTGCAAGACATCGTGCCGTTGCAGGTCAAGTTCCAGCGCGAAGAAGCCCCGGAAAAACAGCAGCAAAACGAACGCCGCGAAGAGCGCGAACCGAAACAGCAACTGTGGCGAGTCGAGTTGGCGTTCGACATGGAACCCCTCGGCCCGCTGCAAGTTCAGGCGCAGCTGATACAGGGCAGTCTGTCCAGTCAGCTATGGGCCGAACGGCCGTACACCGCGAGCCTGATCGAAAGCAATCTGTCAGCCCTGCGCGAGCGCTTGCTGGCGTCCGGCCTGAACGTCGGCGATCTGGATTGCCACCTCGGCACACCTCCCCAAGGCGCGCAAACCCGCCTCGAACAACGCTGGGTCGACGAAACCGCATGAGAAACCCCAACGCCCCACGCCAGGCCATCGCCCTCAAATACGACGGCAGCCACGCCCCGACCCTCACCGCCAAGGGCGACGAAGAACTGGCTGAAGCCATTCTGAAGATTGCTCGCGAATGCGAAGTACCGATCTACGAAAACCCCGAGCTGGTGAGGCTGCTGGCGAAGATGGAGTTGGGGGACAGTATTCCGGAAGAGTTGTACCGCACGATTGCGGAGATTATTGCGTTTGCGTGGAACCTGAAGGGCAAGTTTCCTGAGGGACAGGATCCGAATGCGCCAATGGTCGAGAAGGATGTTACTGATCGCGGGGATGATTATTGATGTGTGTTGAATGCAAAAGATCGCAGCCTCGTTTCACTCGACAGCTCCTACATTGGGATTGCGTACACCCTGTAGGAGCTGTCGAGTAAAACGAGGCTGCGATCTTTTGATCTTTCTCAGTTCTTGTGCAACTTGCGCATCAACTCCGCCTCAGCCTGGGTCAACCCGCAAGACTGAGTCAGTTCATCAACGGTGGCGCCCATGCCCACCAATCGCGCCGCCTGGGCAAACGACAGGCTCGACGGGTCGCGTTGTTCCAGCTGCGCCAGTTTTTCCGGCAACGGCGAAACCACCGCGCGCAGTTCGTGCAGGTCTTCACCCATGCGCACATTGCCGCTCTGGTAATTGTCGACGCGCTTGGCCAGGTCCTTGATGCGCTGATCGCGCAGCGCATCACCCTCGGCCTGTTGCGCCGCGATCAGTCGCTGACCGCGGATGTACGCCAGGAACATCGCCAGCGTGCCTGCCCAAAACAGGAACAGGACAATGACAGCAACCTCAAGAATCAATCAGATGTTCTCCAGATCCGACCATTCTTCTTCGCTCATCATCTTGTCGAGTTCGACCAGGATGAGGAGTTCGTTGTTCTTGTTGCAGACGCCCTGAATGAACTTGGCGGATTCTTCGTTACCGACGTTCGGCGCGGTCTCGATTTCCGACTGACGCAGGTAAACCACTTCGGCGACGCTATCGACCATGATCCCGACGACTTGTTTGTCGGCTTCGATGATGACGATACGGGTGTTGTCGCTGATCTCGGCGTTCATCAGGCCGAAGCGCTGACGGGTGTCGATCACGGTGACCACATTGCCGCGCAGGTTGATGATGCCCAGCACGTAGCTCGGGGCACCCGGGACCGGGGCGATTTCGGTGTAACGCAGGACTTCCTGAACGCGCATCACGTTGATGCCGTAGGTTTCATTGTCCAGTTTGAAGGTTACCCATTGCAGGATCGGATCTTCAGAACCTTTTGCATTCGTCGCTTGATTACTCATACCCTGACCCCTCGAAAAACCGCTTCTGGCGGTGTGTGTTCTGTTGGCGGCGTTCAACAACGCCGTCGCATACTTGTTATGTCGGCAGCTATGTCGGTTTGTGTAGCGGCTTGCTGCTGCCCATGTGCTTTGCCCCGCCGCTGGCGATCAACTCGGCCAGTGCGGAAACGTCCAGCAATGCACACATGTGCTCAATCACCGTGCCGGCGAGCCATGGCCGCTGACCTCGGTGACTTCTCCATTTGATCTCGTTCGGGTCCAGGCGCAACGAGCGGCTGACCTGATGCACCGCCAGCCCCCACTCGTAGCCCTGCACCGAAATAACGTATTGCAGGCCCTGGCGGAAGTCATCGCGATAACGGTCCGGCATGACCCAGCGCGCGGTATCCAGCACCTTCAGGTTGCCGGCCTGGCTCGGCAGGATCCCGAGGAACCATTCCGGCTGACCGAACAACGGCGTCAGCTCGTGACCGGCCAGGGAATAAATCGAACCCAGGCACACCAGCGGCACGGCCAGGGTCAGCCCGGCGACATCGAACAGCAGGCATTCGAACGGCTCGGCGGCCCAGGACGGACGGCCATCGGTTTCCACCGGTGGCGGCGTGTTGCTCGGCGGCAAGTGGACTTCGACCACCGGCGGCACCAGGGCTTGCAGCAATGGTGCGATGGTCGAGACCGGCGCGAGGATCGGTGCCGGGGCTTCGATCACGGCGAGCGGTGCTTTCTCAACGACCGGCGCAACCACTGGCGCAGCCACGGCAGGCGCCGGGCGTGCATCACGCGCCTGTTCTTCGAGCACGGCCAACTGAAACTCGTCCAGCGCGGCTTCGACCTCGACCGTTTCAACGACCTCGATGACTTGCGCCACCGCTTCGACTTCCAGCGGCAACTCTTCAGTCGCCTCCATCAACAGGTTGTCCAGATAAGACTGGAGCGCCAATTGTGGACGCGAAGTGGTTTTTACCGGGCGGTTCATGCGCGCACCACCGTAGGAGCTGCCGAAGGCTGCGATCTTTTGGCGGATTCGAAGGTGTCCCAAAGCAAGATCAAAAGATCGCAGCCTGCGGCAGCTCCTACGGGGATTGGGTTCATCAGGCCACCGCCGGGACAAGTTGTGCGGTCAGCAGATGCTTGAGCAGTGCGCGATAGGCGAGAACGCCACGGCTCTTGCCGTCGAATTGCGAAGGCGTGACACCGGCGCGGCTCGCATCACGCAGGCGGGTATCCACCGGGATGTAGCCTTGCCAGATTTCTTCCGGGTACTTGTCGCGCAACACACGCAAAGTCCCGAGGGAGGCCTGGGTGCGGCGGTCGAACAACGTCGGGACGATAGTGAATGGCAACGCCTGTTTGCGTGAGCGGTTAATCATCGCCAAGGTGTTGACCATGCGTTCCAGGCCTTTGACGGCCAAGTGCTCGGTCTGCACCGGGATCACCAACTGCTGGCTCGCGGCCAGGGCGTTGACCATCAACAAGCCAAGCAGCGGCGGGCTGTCGATCACCGCGTAATCGAAGTCTTGCCACAATTGCGCCAGACTCTTGGCGATCACCAGGCCCAGGCCACTCTGGCCCGGCGACTGACGCTCAAGGGTCGCCAGCGCGGTGCTCGACGGCAGCAGGGAAATATTTTCGTGACTGGTGGGCATCAACAACTGGCCGGGCAAGCCCTGGGGCACGCTGCCCTTGTGCAGGAACAGGTCGTAGCTGCTGTGTTCCAGGCTGTCGGGGTCGTAGCCGAAATAGCTGGTCATCGAGCCATGCGGGTCAAGGTCCACCATGACCACGCGCTTGCCCGCCTCGGCCAGTAACCCGGCTAAAGCGATAGAGGAAGTGGTTTTACCAACACCACCCTTTTGATTGGCAACTGCCCAGACTCTCATTCGGATTGTTCCTCCCGGTCGATCAGCTCGACCGAGAAATAGCTCAATGTGTTAATGCGGGTGACGGAGAATTGACGGCGCTCTCTCGTCCCGGCGACTTGACCGGGGTCGGTGCAGTTTGTGTGCCAGCACGCTTCAACGCGGCATCCGGTTTCGCATTCGCGGTTCCGGTGCCCGTCAGGCTGCGGCGTACATCGAGATTTCGCGAAACAACCAGTACCACCCGACGGTTGCGCGCACGGCCTTCAGCAGTGGCGTTATTGGCCACAGGCTGGAACTCACCGTAGCCCACCGACGCCAGGCGCCCGGGGTTCACACCCTGCATCGCCAGCATGCGCACGATGCTTGCCGAACGGGCCGAGGACAGTTCCCAGTTGGTCGGATACTGCGAAGTGCGGATCGGTTGATCGTCGGTAAAGCCTTCGACGTGGATCGGGTTGTCGAACGGTTTCAGGATCCCCGCGACCTTGTCGATGATGTTGAACGCCATGTCGCTGGGCATCGCATCGCCGCTGGTGAACAACAGGCTGGAGTTGAGTTCAATCTCGACCCACAACTCGTTGCCGCGCACGGTCATCTGATTGGATTTGATCAAGTCGCCGAACGCGGCGCTGATGTCATCGGCAATGCTTTTCAAAGGATCGCTGGCACCGGAGATACCGGCGTCAACCTGCTCACTGTCCTTGACCAGCGGCTTGGCCGGGGTCACGGTCACCGGCCGTTCTTCACCGATCGGGATCGGCTTGAGCGCGCGGTCCGAGTCAGTGAACACGCCGATCAACGCTTCCGAGATGACTTTGTACTTGCCCTCGTTGATCGAGGAGATCGAGTACATCACCACGAAAAAGGCGAAGAGCAAGGTGATGAAGTCGGCGTAGGAAACCAGCCAACGTTCATGGTTTACATGTTCTTCAGGTTGCCGGCGACGAGCCATATTCCGTTACTCCCATCAATCCATGAAGCCCTGAAGCTTCAACTCAATAGAGCGAGGGTTTTCACCTTCGGCGATCGACAGAATCCCTTCCAACAACATTTCGCGATAACGCGACTGGCGCAACGCGATGGACTTGAGCTTGGCCGCGACCGGCAGCAACACCAGGTTGGCACTGGCCACGCCGTAGATGGTCGCGACGAATGCCACGGCAATGCCGCTGCCCAGTTGCGATGGATCGGCCAGGTTGCCCATGACATGGATCAGGCCCATGACCGCACCGATGATGCCGATGGTCGGCGCGTAGCCGCCCATGCTTTCAAAGACTTTGGCGGCTTCGATGTCGCGGCTTTCCTGGGTGTAGAAATCCACTTCCAGGATGCTGCGAATCGCTTCCGGCTCGGCGCCGTCCACCAGCAATTGCAAGCCTTTGCGCGAGTAGTTGTCCGGTTCGGCGTCAGCTACCCCTTCCAGACCGAGCAGGCCTTCCTTGCGCGCGGTAAGGCTCCAGTTCACTACACGATCGACGCCACCGGCCAGATCCACACGCGGTGGAAACAGAATCCAGGCAAGGATCTGCATGGCGCGCTTGAATGCGCTCATCGGCGATTGCAACAGCGCCGCACCGACGGTCCCACCGATCACGATCAACGCCGCCGGGCCGTTAGCCAATGCGCCGAGGTGACCGCCTTCAAGGTAGTTGCCGCCAATGATGGCGACGAACGCCATGATGATCCCGATAAGGCTCAGTACATCCATCAGATACAAGCCTCGACCAGGTGCTTGCCAATGTCGTCCAGGCTGTAAATCGCGTCCGCGAGGTCAGCTTTGACGATGGCCATCGGCATGCCGTAGATCACGCAACTGGCTTCATCCTGAGCCCAGATCGCACTGCCGCCCTGCTTGAGCAGGCGCGCGCCTTCACGACCGTCGGCGCCCATGCCGGTCAACACGACCGCCAGAACTTTGTCACCGTAGGATTTGGCCGCCGAACCGAACGTGATGTCCACGCACGGCTTGTAGTTCAGACGCTCGTCGCCCGGCAGGATTTTCACCGCGCCACGGCCATCGATCATCATTTGCTTGCCACCCGGCGCCAGCAGCGCCAGGCCAGGACGCAGGATGTCGCCATCCTCGGCTTCCTTGACGTTGATGCGGCACAGCTTGTCGAGGCGTTCGGCGAAGGCCTTGGTGAAGGCTGCCGGCATGTGCTGGATCAGCACGATTGGCGCCGGGAAGTTGGCCGGCAATTGGGTCAAGACCCGTTGCAGCGCAACCGGGCCGCCGGTGGACGTACCGATGGCCACAAGCTTGTAGGCTTTGCGTTTCGGTGCTGGCGACGACGGGCCGGTAGACGCTGGCGCACGGGTCGGCAAAGGTGCCGGAGCCGGACGCGCGGGCGCACTGCTGCCATACGTGCTGCCGTAGCTGCTGGTGCTCGAAGGCGTCGGTGCAGGCGCGGCCACCGGGGCTGGGGCCGGGGCACTGTAGGTATTGGCGCGACGGTTACTGCGCGAAATGCTCAGGATCTTTTCGCACAGCAGTTGCTTGACCTTCTCCGGGTTGCGGGAGATGTCTTCGAAATTCTTCGGCAGGAAGTCCACCGCACCGGCATCCAGCGCATCCAGGGTGACCCGGGCGCCTTCGTGCGTCAGCGAGGAGAACATCAAGACCGGAGTCGGGCAGCGCTGCATGATGTGCCGCACCGCCGTGATGCCATCCATCATCGGCATCTCGTAGTCCATGGTGATCACGTCTGGCTTGAGGGCCAGCGCCTGATCAATCGCCTCTTTTCCGTTGGTTGCCGTACCGACAACCTGGATGTTCGGATCCGCTGAAAGAATTTCCGAGACGCGGCGGCGGAAAAACCCCGAATCGTCCACCACCAGGACTTTGACTACCATAAACACTCCGTTAGACGCAGCGGGGCGTTGTCGCCCCGCTGCGGCAGAATCAAATACGCCGTGCGGCGTAACGCTTGAGCATGCTCGGGACATCGAGAATCAGCGCGATGCGGCCGTCACCCGTGATGGTGGCGCCGGACATGCCCGGGGTTCCCTGGAGCATTTTGCCCAATGGCTTGATGACCACTTCTTCCTGGCCCACCAGTTGATCGACGACAAAGCCGATCCGCTGGGTGCCCACCGAAAGGATCACCACATGGCCCTCGCGCTGCTCTTCATGAGCGGCGGAGCTGACCAGCCAGCGTTTGAGGTAGAACAAGGGCAGTGCCTTGTCCCGCACGATCACCACTTCCTGGCCGTCCACCACGTTGGTGCGCGACAGGTCGAGGTGGAAGATCTCGTTGACGTTCACCAGCGGGAACGCAAACGCCTGGTTGCCGAGCATGACCATCAGCGTCGGCATGATCGCCAGGGTCAATGGCACCTTGATGACGATCTTCGAGCCTTTGCCCTTGGTCGAGTAGATATTGATGGTGCCGTTGAGCTGGGCGATTTTGGTTTTCACCACGTCCATGCCCACGCCACGACCCGACACATCGGAGATCTCGGTTTTGGTCGAGAAACCCGGTGCGAAAATCAGGTTGAAGCAGTCCGACTCGCTGAGACGGTCCGCCGCATCCTTGTCCATCAAACCTTTCTTGACCGCGATACCGCGCAGAACATCGGCATCCATGCCCTTGCCGTCATCAGAGATGGACAGCAGGATGTGGTCGCCTTCCTGTTCGGCAGACAGAATCACCTTGCCGCTGCGAGGCTTGCCCATCGCTTCGCGTTCGCTCGGCTCTTCGATACCGTGGTCGACCGAGTTGCGCACCAAGTGGACCAGCGGGTCGGCCAGGGCCTCGACGAGGTTCTTGTCGAGGTCGGTTTCTTCGCCGACCAGCTCCAGGTTGATCTCTTTCTTGAGCTGGCGAGCCAGGTCGCGAACCAGGCGCGGGAAGCGCCCGAAGACTTTCTTGATCGGTTGCATCCGGGTCTTCATGACCGCGGTTTGCAGGTCGGCCGTGACCACGTCGAGGTTCGACACAGCCTTGGACATGGCTTCGTCGCCGCTGTTGAGGCCCAGACGGACCAAGCGGTTACGCACCAATACCAGTTCGCCGACCATGTTCATGATTTCGTCGAGACGCGCGGTATCAACCCGCACGGTGGTCTCGGCTTCACTGGCCGGTTTTTCCGCTGGCGGTGCAGACGGCGCGGCGCGAGCCGGTGCCGGTGCAGCCGCGGCTGCCGGTTTCGGCGCTTCAGCTTTAGGCTCGGGCGCTTTGGCCGCCGGTTTCGCGGCAGCCGCAGGTGCCTTGGCGGCAGGCGCTGTCACCACAGTGCCGGTGCCGACTTCGGTGAACTTGCCTTTGCCGTGCAATTCGTCGAGCAACGATTCGAATTCGTGATCGGAGATCAGATCACCGCCGGCCGCTTTAGCGGTAGGCGCAGCCGGGACCGGTGCCGAAGCAATCGCCGATTCCAGCGCATCCACGGCAAAGTTGCCCTTGCCGTGCAATTGATCGAGCAGTGCTTCGAATTCGTCGTCGGTAATGTCCGAGCTGTCGCCGGCCGCTTTTGGGGCTGCTGGAGCTGCTGGTGCAGCAGGCGCTGCCACCGCATCGACCGCGAACTGGCCTTTGCCGTGCAACTGATCGAGCAACGACTCGAACTCGGCGTCGGTGATTTCGTCGCTGGCCGCGGCATTGCTGCTCGGCGCTGGCGCAGCTACCGGGGCTTCGGCCTGGGCCTTGACGGCGTTCAGCGAGTCCAGCAGTTGTTCGAATTCGTTATCGGTAATGTCGCCCGACTCGCTTTCCGCGGCCGGTTCTTCCACCGCTTCGGCAACCGGAGCTGCTTCATCGGCGGTTTGCGGCTCGGCCAGACGGGCCAGTGCCGCAAGCAATTCTGGAGTAGCAGCCGTGATCGGGCTGCGTTCGCGGACTTCGGTGAACATGCCGTTCACCGCATCCAGCGCTTCGAGAACCACGTCCATCAGTTCCGAGTCGACGCGTCGTTCACCCTTGCGCAGGATGTCGAACACGTTCTCGGCGATGTGACAGCACTCCACCAGCTCATTGAGCTGGAGGAAGCCGGCGCCCCCTTTTACAGTGTGAAAACCGCGAAAAATTGCATTGAGCAAGTCCGCATCATCTGGTCGGCTTTCCAGCTCGACCAGCTGTTCGGACAGTTGCTCTAGAATCTCGCCGGCCTCAACCAGGAAATCCTGAAGGATCTCTTCATCGGCGCCGAAGCTCATTAAGGGGGTGCTCCCAAGGTCTAAAAACCTAAAAAACCTAAAATGCTAAAACTCTAAAATCCTAGGCTGGATAACAAATCGTCCACATCGTCCTGACCGGACACAACGTCTTCTCTTTTATCGGCATGAATCTGCGGACCTTCACCCTGAGAGAGATGTTTTTGCGGATCTTTTTCAGCAAGCATCGCTTCACGGTCATGTTCGATACCCGCAAAGCGGTCTACCTGGCTGGCCATGAGCACGAGCTTGAGCAGGTTGCTTTCAACTTCGGTGACCAATTGGGTCACGCGCTTGATCACTTGACCGGTGAGGTCCTGGTAATCCTGAGCCAGCAGAATGTCGTTCAGGTTGCTCGACACCACGCGATTTTCTTCGCTGCTGCGCGTCAGGAAACCGTCGACCCGCCGGGCCAGTTCACGGAACTCTTCAGCCCCAACTTCGCGACGCATGAAGCGTCCCCAGTCAGTGCTCAATGCCTGGGCTTCCTGGCTCAGGCCATTGACCAGCGGCGTGGCGTTTTCCACCAGGTCCATGGTGCGGTTGGCAGCGGCCTCGGTCAGCTTGACCACATAACCCAGACGCTCGGTGGCATCCGTGATCTGCGAGACTTCCTCGGCTTGCGGCATGTTCGGGTCAATCTGGAAATTGACGATCGCGCTATGCAGCTCACGAGTGAGCTTGCCCACTTCCTGATACAGGCCGCGGTCACGGGTCTGGTTGAGCTCATGGATCAGTTGCACAGCGTCGCCGAACCTGCCCTTTTCAAGGCTTTCGACCAGTTCGACCGCATGTTTTTTCAGGGTCGATTCAAAATCGCCCTGTGAAGATTCGTTATGCTCCATAGCTCCCCCGTGGCGCAGTTGCTCAACCGATGCGTTCGAAAATCTTTTCGATTTTTTCTTTCAACGCCTGGGCCGTGAAGGGTTTGACCACATAGCCGTTAACACCGGCCTGGGCCGCTTCGATGATCTGCTCGCGCTTGGCTTCAGCGGTCACCATCAGCACTGGCAAGTGCTTGAGTTTTTCATCGGCGCGCACGTGGCGCAGCAGGTCGATGCCGGTCATGCCAGGCATGTTCCAGTCTGTTACCAGAAAGTCGATGCTGCCGCTGTTGAGAACCGGAATGGCAGTGGTGCCATCGTCAGCCTCGACCGTGTTGGTGAACCCAAGGTCACGCAACAGGTTTTTAATGATCCGCCGCATCGTTGAGAAGTCATCAACGATGAGGATTTTCATGTTCTTGTCCAATTCGACCTCCAAGCAGTCTTAAACGCGCCCAGCACCTGGACGCGCCATTTCAATCAATCCGGCAAAGCACTCAAATGACTGTCTGGAGCACAACAGATCGAGACCGCTGCAGTTCAACACCACACCAGCCTCGTTCGCAGTGTCCCCACACTGCCTTCAGCGCGCTCGCCACTCCCCCAAACGCCCCCGCAAGCGGGCCGCGCACTGGCTGTGTAACTGGCTGACACGCGATTCGCTGACACCCAGGACCTCACCGATTTCCTTGAGGTTCAGCTCTTCGTCGTAGTACAGCGCCAACACCAGTCGCTCACGCTCCGGCAAATTGGCAATCGCGTCCGCCAATGCAGCCTGGAAACGTTCATCTTCCAGATCGCGCGACGGCTCCATATGAGCACTGGCGCCATCCTCGTGCAGCCCTTCGTGTTCGCCGTCCTGCAACAGGTCGTCGAAACTGAACAGGCGGCTGCCCAAGGTATCGTTCAAAATCCCGTAATAATCGTCGAGACTCAATTGGAGTTCGGCCGCAACCTCGTGATCTTTAGCGTCACGGCCGGTTTTAGCTTCAATCGAGCGAATTGCGTCGCTGACCATACGGGTATTGCGGTGGACCGAACGTGGTGCCCAGTCCCCCTTGCGTACTTCATCGAGCATCGCGCCACGGATTCGAATGCCCGCGTACGTTTCGAAACTCGCGCCTTTGCTGGCGTCATATTTGGTCGACACTTCAAGCAGGCCAATCATCCCGGCCTGGATCAGGTCTTCCACCTGGACACTGGCCGGCAAACGCGCCAGCAAGTGGTAAGCAATGCGTTTAACCAGTGGCGCATAACGCTCGATCAGCTCGTATTGCGAATCACGCGCCGATTTCTTGTAGAGGTTGTAGCCACTGGCTGTCATAGGACGGGTCCTGCGGTCTGTTGCACGAGACGCTCGACGAAAAATTCCAGGTGCCCGCGCGGGTTGGCCGGCAGCGGCCAGGTGTCGACTTTCTGGGCAATCGCCTTGAAGGCCAGGGCGCACTTGGAGCGCGGGAAGGCTTCGTAGACAGCACGTTGCTTCTGCACGGCCTTGCGCACGCTTTCGTCATAAGGCACAGCACCGACGTATTGTAAGGCGACGTCGAGGAAGCGGTCCGTGACCTTGGTCAACTTGGCGAACAGGTTGCGACCTTCTTGCGGGCTCTGGGCCATGTTGGCCAGGACGCGGAAGCGGTTCATGCCGTAGTCGCGGTTGAGCAATTTGATCAGGGCGTAGGCATCGGTAATCGACGTCGGCTCGTCACACACCACCAGCAACACTTCCTGGGCTGCGCGAACAAAACTGACTACCGAGTCACCAATACCCGCAGCAGTGTCGATCACCAATACGTCGAGGTTGTCGCCGATATCGCTGAAAGCCTGGATCAGGCCGGCGTGTTGGGCCGGGCTCAGATGCACCATGCTCTGAGTGCCGGACGCGGCCGGCACGATGCGAATACCGCCCGGGCCTTGCAACAGAACGTCGCGCAGCTCGCAGCGGCCTTCGATCACGTCGGCCAGGGTACGTTTGGGCGTCAGTCCCAGCAGAACGTCGACGTTCGCCAGACCCAGATCGGCGTCCAGCAGCATGACGCGCCGGCCAAGCTCTGCTAGAGCCAGGGACAAGTTCACTGACACGTTAGTCTTCCCGACGCCACCTTTGCCGCCGGTCACCGCGATCACCTGTACGGGATGCATGCTGCCCATGTTATTTCTTTACCTTGTCTTGCATAGACGGAGGCCACATTACTGGCTGCGCGTTCATCAACTGAACAATGCATGGCAGACCATCGATGTAGGTACAAAAATTGTTCATTAGTACCTCAGCCAACCTGCTTGGTCGGGCTGTGGTAAATATCAGCGAACATGTCAGCCATGGCTTCTTCGCTGGGTTCTTCCTGCATTTGCACGCTGACCGCGCGACTGACCAACTGGTGACGCCGCGGCAGATGCAAATCATCTGGAATCCGTGGGCCATCGGTGAGGTAAGCCACCGGCAATTCATGACTGATGGCCAGGCTCAACACCTCGCCCAGACTCGCCGTCTCATCCAGTTTAGTCAGGATGCAGCCGGCCAGCCCACACCGCTTGTAGCTGTGATAAGCAGCGGTTAGAACCTGTTTCTGGCTGGTGGTTGCCAAGACCAGATAATTTTTCGATTTGATCCCGCGACCGGCCAGGCTTTCGAGTTGCATGCGCAGTGCCGGATCGCTGGCTTGCAGGCCTGCGGTATCGATCAGAATTACGCGTTTGCGCAGCAACGGATCCAGCGCCTGCACCAGGGACTGGCCCGGATCGACGTGGGTCACCGACACATTAAGAATGCGGCCCAGCGTCTTGAGTTGTTCCTGGGCGCCGATGCGGTAGCTGTCCATGCTCACCAGCGCGATGCTCTGCGCGCCGTACTTGAGCACATAACGGGCCGCAAGCTTGGCCAGCGTGGTGGTTTTGCCCATGCCGGCTGGGCCGACCATCGCAATCACGCCGCCCTCTTCCAGTGGCTCTACTTCCGGTGTGGCGATCATCCGCGCCAGGTGCGCCAGCAACATGCGCCAGGCCTGACGAGGTTCTTCAATATCGGTAATCAGTGCCAGCAGGTCGCGGGACAACGGGCCGGACAAGCCGATGCGTTGCAGGCGACGCCACAGGTTGGCCTGGGCCGGACGGCTGCCTTGCAGCTGATTCCAGGCCAGGGAGCCGAGTTGCACTTCCATCAGTTCGCGCAGGCTGTTGAGCTCGAAACGCATCGAGTCGAAAGCCCGCGGGTCGACACCGCCGGCGGCTGGCGCAGGGGCCGGCGCTGCACGACGAGGTTCGGAATACGTTGGTTCGATCAGCGGCTCGGCGGCGGTCAACGGCAGGCCGGCGAACAGCTGGCGATTGGTGGTCTTGTCACCGTTGGTCTCGCCTTCGCCACGCAGGCTCAGCTCGGCCTGGGCAGTGACGATGCGCGACTGGGTCTTGCGCAGCTCATCCTCGAGTTCCATGTTCGGAACACGCGGGGCCAGCGCCGACAGTTTGTAATCCAGGGCAGCCGTCAGCTCCACACCACCGGCGATCCGGCGGTTGCCAATAATGGCCGCGTCAGCGCCCAGCTCATCACGAACCAGTTTCATGGCCTGACGCATATCGGCGGCGAAAAAACGCTTAACTTGCATAAACCACTACCTCAGCCGTTGGGCCCTACTGTCGCAACGATGGTCACTTGCTTGTTGTCAGGGATTTCCTGATACGCCAACACGTGCAAACCCGGGACTGCCAGCCTGCCGAAACGCGACAACATCGCACGAACCGGACCGGCTACCAGCAGAATCACCGGTTGACCTTGCATCTCTTGACGCTGTGCCGCATCGATCAACGAGCGTTGCAGCTTCTCTGCCATGCTTGGCTCCAGCAGAACGCCCTCTTCCGAGCCTTGTCCTGCCTTCTGAAGACTATTGAGCAATATTTGTTCCAACCTTGGCTCCAAGGTGATAACTGGCAGCTCCGACTCAGTCCCTACAATGCTTTGGACGATTGCGCGGCTTACGCCGACGCGCACGGCGGCCACCAGCGCGGCAGTATCTTGACTCTTGCTGGCGTTGTTGGCGATGGCCTCGGCAATGCTGCGAATGTCGCGAACCGGCACTTGTTCGGCGAGCAACGCCTGCAAGACCTTGAGCAGTTGCGACAGCGAGACCACGCCCGGCACCAGCTCTTCAGCCAGTTTCGGCGAGCTTTTGGCCAGCAATTGCATGAGTTGCTGCACTTCTTCGTGGCCAATCAGCTCACTGGAGTGCTTGTACAGAATCTGGTTCAAGTGGGTTGCCACCACCGTACTGGCATCCACCACGGTGTAGCCGAGGGACTGTGCCTGGGCACGCTGGCTGATTTCGATCCAGACCGCCTCCAGGCCAAAAGCCGGATCTTTGGCGGTAATGCCGTTCAGCGTGCCGTAGACCTGGCCGGGGTTGATGGCCAGCTCGCGATCCGGGTAAATCTCGGCTTCAGCGAGGATCACGCCCATCAGGGTCAAGCGATAGGCGCTCGGCGCCAAGTCGAGGTTGTCACGAATGTGCACAGTCGGCATCAGGAAGCCCAGGTCCTGGGACAGCTTCTTGCGCACGCCCTTGATCCGCGCCAGCAACTGACCACCCTGGTTACGGTCCACCAGCGGAATCAGGCGATAGCCGACTTCCAGGCCGATCATGTCGATCGGGGTCACGTCATCCCAGCCAAGTTCCTTGGTTTCCTGGGCGCGGGCCGGGGATGGCAGCAGCTCTTGTTGACGCTTGACCTCTTGCAGGGCCTGGACCTTGACCACGCTCTGCTTCTTCCAGAACAGGTACGCGCCGCCGGCCGCCAGGGCCGCCATGCTGAGAAAGGAGAAGTGCGGCATGCCAGGCACCAGGCCCATCACCGCCATCAAACCTGCCGCCACCGCCAACGCTTTGGGCGAGGCGAACATCTGGCGACCGATCTGCTTGCCCATGTCTTCCGAGCCGGAAGCACGGGTCACCATGATCGCCGCTGCTGTAGATAACAACAGTGATGGCAATTGCGCCACCAAACCGTCACCGATGGTCAACAGCGCGTACACCCGACCGGCATCGCCGAAGGTCATGCCGTGCTGGAAGATACCGACCGCCATCCCGCCGATCAGGTTGATGAACAGAATCAGCAGGCCGGCGATGGCGTCACCGCGCACGAATTTGCTGGCACCGTCCATGGAACCGTAGAACTCGGCTTCCTGGGCGACTTCCATGCGGCGCAATTTGGCCTGGTTCTGATCGATCAGGCCGGCGTTGAGGTCGGCGTCGATGGCCATTTGTTTGCCGGGCATCGCATCGAGGGTGAAGCGCGCGCTCACCTCGGAAATCCGCCCGGCACCCTTGGTCACTACGACGAAGTTGATGATCATCAAAATCGCGAAGACCACGATACCGACCACGTAGTTACCGCCGATCACCACCTCACCGAAGGCCTGGATCACCTTACCCGCTGCGGCGTGACCTTCCTGACCGTGAAGCATCACCACCCGCGTGGAGGCCACGTTCAGCGCCAGGCGCATCAGTGTCGCCACCAGCAGGATGGTCGGGAAAACCGCGAAATCCAGTGGCCGCAAGGCGTAGACGCAGACCAGCAGCACAACGATCGACAAGGCGATGTTGAACGTGAAGAACACGTCCAGCAGGAACGGCGGCACCGGCAACATCATCATGGCCAGCATGACCAGCAGCAACAGCGGCACACCCAGATTGCCCCGACTCAAGTCGGCGACGTTTGTGCGAGCACTGTTGATTAACTGAGAGCGATCCACCGGTTTTCCCCGTTCCTTTAAAGCAAACTTTTGACGCCTGAAGCAGACGCAGAGCGGCTACTGCAAGAAGCCTTCCAACTTTTGCGGGGCTTGGAAATAGAGGTTTGTGTGGGCCAGAAAGATCAAAAGATCGCAGCCTCGTTGCACTCGACAGCTCCTACACAGCTCCTACGCAGCTCCTACGTGAAATCCGATCCGGTGTAGGCGCTGTCGAGTGCAACGAGGCTGCGATCTTTTAAGAATCGCGACGCAGATCCGGCGGGATCGGCAGGTCGTCCTTGAGCGGATCCGGGCGCTTGCCCTTGCCGGCGCGATGCTGGCGGATCTGGTAGACGTACGCCAACACCTGGGCAACGGCCAGGTACAGGCCGCCAGGGATTTCCTGGTCGAGTTCGGTGGAGTAGTAGATCGAACGCGCCAGGGCCGGCGATTCGAGCAGCAGCACTTCGTTGGCCACGGCGATTTCGCGGATCTTCAGGGCCAGGAAGTCGCTGCCCTTGGCGAGCAGCATCGGCGCCCCGCCCTTCTCCGGGTCGTACTTGAGCGCCACGGCGTAGTGGGTCGGGTTGGTAATGACCACGTCGGCATCCGGGATCGCCGCCATCATCCGGCGCTGGGACATCTCGCGTTGCAGCTGACGAATCCGCTGCTTGACCTCCGGCCGCCCCTCCTGATCCTTGTGCTCGTCGCGCACTTCCTGCTTGGTCATCAGCAGTTTCTTGTGGCTTTCCCATAACTGCACCGGCACATCGACCGCTGCGATGATGATCAGCCCGCAGGCCATCCACAACGTGCTCCAGCCCACCACTTGCAGGCTATGAATGATCGCCAGTTCCAGTGGTTCGTGGGCAATGCGCTGCAAGTCATCGATGTCCGACGACAACACCGCCAGGGCCACGAACAGCACGATAATGAACTTGGCAAACGCCTTGAGCAGCTCCACCAATGCCTTGGTGGAAAACATTCGCTTAAGGCCGCTGAGCGGGTTCATGCGGCTGAACTTCGGCGCCAGGGAGCCGAACGCAAACAACCAGCCGCCCAGGGAAATCGGACCGATGATCGCCGCCAGCACCAGCGAGATCATGATCGGCTGAATCGACCACAAGCCGATTTGCCCGGAATGCAGCAAGTAATTGGCCATGGATTTCTGGTCCATGATCACTTCCCGGGGCAGGGTGAAGTTGATGCGCATCAACTCCATCATGTCCTGGGCCAGGGCACCGCCGAAAATCAGCAGCGCAGCGGAACCGACCAGCATGATCGCCAGGGTGTTGAGCTCCTTGGAGCGCGCAACCTCGCCTTTGTCGCGGGATTCTTTCTTGCGCTTGTCCGTGGGGTCTTCTGTTTTGTCTTGACCGCTTTCGCTCTCAGCCATGACTCAGCGCGCCTGTGCCAGTTCGCGTAAAAACTGCAGGGCCTCGACGGCCATGGGTTGATACTGGTTGAGAATGTCGCCCAGGCTGACCCAGAGAATGAACATCCCGAGCACCAGGGTCAGCGGAAAACCGATGGAAAAGATGTTCAGTTGCGGCGCCGCCCGGGTCATCACGCCAAATGCAATGTTGACCACCAGCAACGCAGTGACCGCCGGCAACACCAGCACCAACGCCGCACCAAGGACCCAACCGAGCTTGCCGGCCAGTTCCCAGAAATGATTGACCATGAAGCCACTGCCGACCGGCAGCGTGGTGAAGCTTTCGGTGAGGACTTCGAAGACCACCAGGTGGCCATTCATCCCCAGGAACATCAGCGTCACCAGCATGGTGAAGAACTGCCCGATCACCGCCACCGACACGCCGTTGGTAGGGTCGACCATGGACGCGAAGCCCATGCCCATCTGGATCGCGACAATCTGCCCCGCCACCACGAACGCCTGGAAAAATAGCTGCAACGAGAAACCAAGCACCGCGCCGATGATGATCTGCTCGCCGATCAGCAGCAGCCCGCTGAGGTCCAGCGGGTTGACCGGAGGCATCGGCGGCAGCGCCGGCGTGATCACCACCGTAATCGCCAGGGCCAGATACGCCCGCACGCGCCGGGGCACCAGGGTCGTGCCGAAAATCGGCATGACCATCAGCAATGTGCCGACGCGAAACAGCGGCAACATGAACGTCGCCACCCAGGTGCTGATCTGGGTATCGGTCAGTTGCAGCAGCGACATGGCTTAGCCGATGACCATAGGAATGCTGCCGTACAACCGCTGGATGTACTCCATGAAAGTCTGCACCAGCCACGGGCCGGCGACGATCAGCGTCACCAGCATCACCAACAGGCGCGGCAGGAAGCTCAAAGTCTGTTCGTTGATCTGGGTCGCCGCCTGGAACATGGCGACCAACAGGCCCACCAGCAGGCTCGGAATCACCAGCACCGCGACCATCATCGTGGTCAACCACAGCGCATCCCGGAAGATGTCTACGGCGACTTCTGGCGTCATGGCGAAACACCTCCGAAACTGCTGGCCAATGTGCCGATGATCAACGCCCAGCCATCCACCAGCACGAACAGCATGATCTTGAACGGCAGGGAAATGATCAGTGGCGAGAGCATCATCATGCCCATGGCCATCAGCACACTGGCCACGACCAGGTCGATGATCAGGAACGGAATGAAGATCATGAAGCCGATCTGGAAAGCGGTCTTAAGCTCCGAGGTCACGAACGCCGGCACCAGGATGGTCAGCGGCGCCTGATCCGGCGTGGCAATGTCCGTACGCTTGGACAGGCGCATGAACAATTCCAGATCGCTGGTGCGGGTCTGGGCCAGCATGAAGTCCTTGATCGGCACTTGCGCCTTGAGCACGGCATCCTGCGCGGTCATTTTCTCCGCGAGGTAAGGCTGCAAGGCATCGTTGTTCACTCGGTCGAATACCGGCGCCATGATGAACATGGTCAGGAACAGCGCCATGCCGGTGAGGATCTGGTTCGACGGCGTCTGCTGCAAGCCCAGGGCCTGGCGCAGGATCGAGAAGACGATGATGATCCGGGTGAAACTGGTCATCAGCATGACGAACGCTGGAATAAAGCTCAGCGCGGTCATGATCAGCAGGATTTGCAGGCTGACCGAATATTCCTGCGCACCCTGCGCATTGGTGCCCAGGGTGATGGCCGGGATCGACAGCGGATCGGCGGCAAATGCCAGCGGCGCTGCCAGCATCAGGGCCAGGGTCAAGACGATGCGGAGCGCACCCATTACTTCTTATCCTTCTGATCCTTGCCCAACAGTTCCATCAGGCGCTGGGCAAATTCCGGGGTCGATTTTTCCGTCGCGCTCGGCACGTGCACCGGCTCTTTGAGCACGTGCAACGCGGTGATGGTGCCAGGGCTCAGGCCGAGCAGAATCTGCTCGTTGCCGACCTGCACCAGCATCAACCGGTCACGCGGGCCCAAGGCGCGGGAACCGATGATATCGATCACCTGGCCCTTGCCGGCGGGTCCGGCTTGCTGCACCCGGCGCAGCAGCCAGGCGAGGAAGAAGATCAACCCCAGCACCAGCAGCAGGCCGAAGACCAATTGCGTCAATTGCCCGGCCATGCCGCTGCTGGCTACCGGTGCAGCGGCGGCCGTCGCGGTGGCCACCGGCTCGGCAGCCAAAGCACTGAGCGGCAACGCCAGTACAAACCCCAGAACCTTGTTCACTTAGCGCAGCTTCTTGATACGTTCGCTTGGGCTGATCACGTCCGTCAGGCGGATGCCGAACTTCTCGTTGACCACAACCACTTCGCCGTGGGCGATCAGGGTGCCGTTGACCAGCACGTCCAGCGGTTCACCGGCCAGGCGATCAAGCTCGATCACCGAACCCTGGTTGAGTTGCAGCAGGTTACGGATGTTGATGTCGGTGCTGCCGACTTCCATGGAGATCGACACCGGGATGTCGAGGATCACGTCCAGGTTCGGGCCGTCCAGGGTGACCTGCTCGTGGTTCTTCGGCACGCTGCCGAACTCTTCCATCTGCAGACGGTTGGAGGCCGAGCCACCAGTGTCGGCGGCCAACAGGGCATCGATATCGTCCTGGCCGGCATCACCGGTTTCTTCCAGTGCGGCAGCCCATTCATCAGCCAGTGCCTGGTCGTCCTGGGCGTTCATATCGTCGTTCATCGTGTGTCCTCGGTAACTCTTCGATCAGAAGCAGTCATGTGGCAAATAGGGGGTTGGAGCGCCGGTCAGCGGCGCTCGATCGGCTCGATTACCTGCAACGCGAGGTTGCCTTTGTGCGAGCCCATCTTGACCTTGAACGCAGGCACGCCGTTGGCGCGCATGATCATTTCGTCCGGCATCTCGACCGGGATGATGTCACCCGGCTGCATGTGCAGGATGTCGCGCAGGCGCAACTGGCGGCGGGCCACGGTGGCGCCAATCGGCACATCCACGTCCAACACGTCCTGGCGCAGGGCGTTGACCCAGCGCTCGTCCTGGTCATCGAGGTCCGACTGGAAGCCGGCATCGAGCATTTCGCGCACCGGCTCGATCATCGAGTACGGCATGGTCACGTGCAGGTCGCCGCCACCGCCATCGAGTTCGATGTGGAACGTGGACACCACAATCGCTTCGCTCGGGCCGACGATGTTGGCCATGGCCGGGTTCACTTCCGAGTTGATGTACTCGAAGTTGACTTCCATGATCGCCTGCCAGGCTTCTTTCAAATCGATGAAAGCCTGCTCCAGCACCATGCGCACCACACGCAGCTCGGTCGGGGTGAATTCACGCCCTTCGATCTTCGCGTGACGGCCATCGCCGCCGAAGAAGTTGTCCACCAGTTTGAACACCAGTTTGGCGTCAAGGATGAACAGCGCGGTGCCGCGCAACGGCTTGATCTTGACCAGGTTGAGGCTGGTCGGCACGTACAGCGAGTGCACGTATTCACCGAACTTCATCACCTGCACGCCACCGACGGCAACGTCCGCCGAGCGGCGCAGCATGTTGAACATGCTGATGCGGGTGTAGCGGGCGAAACGCTCGTTGATCATTTCCAGGGTCGGCATGCGTCCGCGGACGATCCGATCCTGGCTGGTCAGGTCATAACTTTTGACGCTGCCGGGTTCGGAAGCGGTATCGGTCTGTACCAGACCATCGTCGACGCCATGCAACAGCGCATCGATCTCATCCTGGGACAGCAGGTCCTGCACGGCCATGTCGTGTTCCTACTGCAGTACGAAATTAGTGAAAAGCAACTGTTCGATCACCACTTTGCCGAGCTCTTTCTGCGCCACTTCCTGGACGCTGGCGGTGGCCTTCTGACGCAACATTTCCTGGCCGACCGGGGTCGCGAGGGTGGCGAAATCCTGGCCGGAGAACAGCATGACGAGGTTATTGCGAATGACCGGCATGTGCACTTTCAGCGCTTCCAGATCCGCCTGGTTACGACCCTGCATGGTGATACTCACCTGCATGTAGCGCTGGCGGCCGTTCTGGTTGTAGTTGGCGACGAAGGCCGGCGCCATCGGCTCGAAAACTGCGGGTTGCTTGCCGGCCGGTGCGGTTTCAGCCGCTACGGCAGGTTTGCTCTGGGCACTGTGCATGAAGTACCAGGTGGCCCCCACGGACAAACCGATCGCCAGCAGCACCGCCACTACGATCGCAATGATCAGCTTGAGTTTGCCTTTGGTTGCAGGGTCTTTAACCACTGCTGCTGCTTCGCTCTTCGCCATGCCAATAATCCGTCACTATTCAGGTTTTCACAGTTGCACGGCAAGGCAAGAGCAAGTGTTATGCCAGAAGTGGCGCTGAGAAATTAAGCGAGGACTGACTAAGCACCACAAACCAATGTGGGAGCGGGCTTGCTCGCGAATGCGGTGTAACAGACGACATAAATGTTGAATGTTGAACCGCATTCGCGAGCAAGCCCGCTCCCACAGGGTATGGCATTTGATCAGGCGTAGTAGTCGACGGCGCTGGAGCCGATGACGCTGGTGGTGCTGGCGGCCACTTCGGCGATGCTCGGCACAATCTCGTCATCCATGCCATCCACCCGACCACCACTGGCGCTGGTGCGACCGCTCTGCCCCTGCTGTGCCTGTTGATCCTGTCCCTGGCCCTGCCAGCCACGGGACTGGTCGGACACGTTGACATCGACCTGGCCCATGCCCTGTTGCGCGAACATGTCACGCAGGCGATGCATTTGCCCGTCCAGTGCTTCGCGCACGCTCGGGTGAGCACTCATGAAGGTCACTTGGGTCTGCTGGTCCGGCACCATGTTCACCCGAATATCCAGGCGCCCCAGCTCGGCCGGTTGCAACTGAATGTCGGCGGCCTTGAGGTTGGTGCTGGACAGGTACATGACCCGGTTCACCACTTCCTCGGTCCAGCCACTCTGGTGCATGGCGATCGGCTGATTGACCGGCAGCGCATTGGCGGTTTTCGGCGTGGCAGCCTGGGTCAATGCCGCGAGACGGCTGGCGAAATCATCGACCCGGGTATCGCTGCTGGAAGACGTCAGGTCCTTGAGCCCTTCATTAAGCAAACCACTGAAAGCTTTTTCGCCGCCCTGACTGGTGCTGTCCTTGTCGCCTTTCACATCGAGCATGGTCGCCATGCCAGCGGCGAAGTTTTGCGCCGAGGTCAGGTCGCCGTCGGCGGAGGCCTGGGCCGGTGTCGCTTTGGATTGAGACTGGCTGGAGGCGGACACGTGACCGCTTTGCTCCATGGCCATGCGCAGGGCTGGCAGCGCATCGAGAGGATCGGCCTCAGGATCGAAATCCGTGTCGGCGGTCGCGGCAGCTTGCGCCGGAACGGCAGTCGCAGCGGCAGCAACAGCCGGCAACTCGGTTTGTGGTTGTTCAGTCGCGACCACGGCTGGTGTCTGCGCTACTGGCGCGGGAGTCACTGGCGCCACCGCTTGCATCACGGCAGGATCCAGCGTCGGGTCAACCGGCGGAGTATCGACCGCGACCGGCGTATCGGTAACGTCCGCGCCCGCTTCACTGTCGCTGGCGCTCTGGTCGTCCGTGGATGTCGGCGCCGGTTTATCGGCGGGCAAGGATTTGCCGCTATCGGCAACCGTCGGCTTCGAGGCGGCAGACTTATCGTTGCTGACGTCCTTTTTTGCCGGGCTGTCCGGGGTTTTATCCTTGCCCGGTTTGACTGGCGCATCAGCCACCGCGGACGGCTTGTTTTGGGCCTGATTGGCGAAGACGTTGGCGAAGCTGGATGCTTTATCCCCAGGCTCAGCGGCCACTGCCGGCGTATTGGCGGTGGCGGCTTGAGGCTTGGCCTTGGCAGCGGCCTGAAGAAGCGAATTGGGGGTAACGGGCATGACGCGGTCTCCGCTGCACTGGGATCGTAGGTACAGTTGCGAGAGATAACTGCAAAGGTCGAGCCAGGCCAGCCAAATAAAGTCTAAAAGCGCCGGACGGTCGCACTGCCAGCCAGTGAGCGTTGGCGCTCGGCTTCGTAGAGCGGGCGAACAATCGCGAATTCGCCGTCGATTTCCCCGACCAGTTGTTCGATGCCGGCGAGGCTCTTTTGCCTGGCGCGTTGCTCCAGCTCATTGCACAGCTCGGCCAGGCGAATGGCACCCATGTTGCTGCTGCTGCCTTTGAAGCTATGGGCAGCGTTCATCAGTTGCGCAGCATCTTCAGCTTGGCGCAGGACGCGCAAGCGCTCTTCGGAGTCGGCGATGAAGGTATCCAGCAAAGTCGGATACTCGTCCTCCATCACTTCCTGCAACGCGCTCAGTACGTCGCGATCCAGATGTGTGTCAGCCACTTGTTCACTCCTTGATCAAGAATTCGCGGATTATGACAGAGCCTCCCAGTAAAACTCCACGTGTGCACTACGACCATCGTCGGACCAGCTCGCCTTGCGGCTCAACTGGCGGATCAGACTGACACCACGCCCCGATAGACGGACGCCATCCACGGGCCGCTCCATCACTCGCGCCACATCGAAACCTTTGCCACTGTCATCGACCCGAATGCTCAGGCGACCACCCTCACCTTCGGGCGTCACCTGCAAATGCAAGCGCACATAACCGTCCTGCAACTGGTCCAGACGTGTATTGCGCTCCTGATAATAACGCGCAAAACCCGAGGCATCGCGTTTGAGCGTGGAGTCCAGCCCGAGTACTCCGTGCTCCAGGGCATTGGAATACAGTTCGGCCAGAACACTATACAACGCGCCGCTTTGCGCCCGCAGGCCGTGGACCTCAAGCAATAATTGCAATAGATAGGGCAGCGGATTGAAGCGTTTAAGGGTAGCGGCGCGGAACTCGAAACTCACCGACCAATCCAGCGGGCAGGACTGGCCACTGTCGGAATACACCAGCGCCGGCGGGTTCAGTTGGGCCGCCTCCAGTAGACTGACTTCGACCATGCTCACATCGTCCCGGGCTTCGCCCCGGAAGTCGTACAGGGCCTGTTCGATCTCCTCGAACAACGCATCGGGTCGGCGGTTGGCGGTAAACACCTGTTCCAGGCGCTCCACGCCAAACAGTTGCTCGTTGGCATCGCAGGTATCGATCACCCCGTCGGACAACAGGAAGACCCGATCACCGACCGCCATCGGAAACACTTCCGTGCGATCGTTAAAGGTTTGCGGGCTCAATACGCCCAATGGCAAGTGCCGTGCGGTCAGCGGCGTACGCTCGCCAGTGGTGTTGCTGTGCAGGTAACCGTCCGGCATCCCGCCATTCCAGACTTCCACCGAACGACGCTGGAAGCTCAGGCACAGCAGGGTTGCGCAACAGAACATGTCCACCGGCAGGATGCGCTTGAGCTTGGCGTTCATCTCCCGGAGCATTTCGGACAAGCCGTAGCCTTTGGCAGTCATGCCGTAGAACACTTCCGCCAGCGGCATGGCGCCGACGGCGGCCGGCAAGCCATGGCCAGTGAAATCGCCGAGCAGCACGTGCATGTCGCCAGCCGGGTTAAACGATGCCAACAGCAAATCGCCGTTGAACAGCGCATAGGGCGATTGCAGGTAACGGATATTCGGCGCGTTGAGGCAACCAGAGTGGGCGACTTTATCGAAAACCGCCTTGGCCACCCGTTGCTCGTTGAGCAAGTACTCGTGGTGCCTGGCTATCTGGTCACGCTGCTCAAGCACTGTGGCTTGCAAGCGGCGCAAGCGGTCCATCGCCTTGATCTTGGCGGCGAGGATTACCTGGTTGTAGGGCTTCGCCAGAAAGTCGTCGCCGCCAGCCTCCAGGCAACGAGCCAAGGCTTCGCTTTCGGTCAATGACGTCAGGAAGATGATCGGCACCAGGGTTTCCCCGGCCAGCGCCTTGATCTGCCGCGCCGCCTCGAAACCGTCCATCACCGGCATCATGGCGTCCATCAACACCAATTGCGGACGTTGCTCGCGAAACGCTTCGACCGCCTCGGCACCGTTGGCCGCTGTCAGTACTTCATGGCCCTGGCGCCGGACGATACTCGACAGCAGCATTCTATCGGCCGCACTGTCTTCAGCGATCAGGATCGTCAGCGGTTCGAACAACGGCTGCACGGCGTTCACGCCACGTCGAAGATTTGTTCGAAGTTGGAGATCGCGAGGATCTTGCGCACGTCTGCGTTCGCGTGGGTCAACGAGATCTCGGCGTTCTCGCCTCCGGCGTGATCACGCAACAGCAACAACATGCCGAGGGCCGAACTGTCGAGGTAAGTGGCGTCCTTGAGGTTGACTTCGAAGGACTCGGGTTTGGGTTGGAGGTTTTCGTAGGATTCACGAAATTCCTGATGCTTGGCAAAATCGAATCGTCCCTTGATCGAAATCGTCAGCTTTTGCCCATCTTGGGAGACTTCTGTAACGACTGACATTTAACGGCTTCCTTGTCATTGAACAACGTGTGTACAAGGTTTAGCACTTGGCGGGGACGGCGGCAAGGCGGGAAGTGTCTGTAAATCTGGACATTCTCGGTGAATGTGAGGGCCTCTTCGCGAGCAAGCCCGCTCCCACAGGGGGATCCGCTGTGTGACGGAGATCAAATGTGTGCGAGCCTGCTCGCGAAGAACGATGACGCGGTCAACCTGCTTTAATACGGATCCTGCCGCGGCAAGCGCTGGGACAGTTCATCCAGCAGCTTCTGCTCGCGCCGGTCTTCGAGCTTGCGCGCCTCGTCCATGTAGCGCTGCACAAGTTTGCGCAAACCTTCAACCCGGGCAAACGCCTGCTGCCAGGAGTCCCGCGCTTTGGTCAGGTTGTTTTGGTGCCACACCAGGCTCTGGCGCTGCTGATCGATGGCCGTGCCCAGTTGCGCCAGAAAGCCCTGATAACCCAGCAGCCACTGGCCGGAAACGCCACTGCTGCCACGGATGATCCACTGTTCCTGGTAATCGAGGCGAAAGGCTTCAAGGTCGGCGAGTTTGCTCTCGGCCAGGCGCACCTGGCCCTGGAAGTGCCCCAGACGCTGGACCGCGGCTTTCTCGGCCTTCTCGGCCATTTCAACCACGGGTGCCAGGCGCCCTGCGCGACTCTGGGCCATGACCGGTTAACCGCCGGCCGCAGGGGCGAAGATCGTGCCGAGGTAGGCTTCGCTTTCGCCCAGGCTGATGCTGTCGTTCAAGCCTTGGCGCAGGTAGCGGACCAATTGTGGCTGCAATGAGATCGCCAGGTCGGTTTCCCGATCGCCACCGGCCACATAGGCACCGACGCTGATCAAGTCGCGACTCTGCTGATAACGCGACCACAGCTGCTTGAAATACTGGGCGCGCATCATGTGTTCCGGGGTGACCACCGACGGCATGACCCGGCTGATCGACGCTTCGATGTCGATGGCCGGGTAATGCCCTTCCTCGGCCAGGCGCCGGGACAGCACGATGTGGCCGTCGAGCACGCCTCGCGCGGCGTCGGCAATCGGGTCCTGCTGGTCATCGCCTTCGGACAAAACCGTATAGAACGCGGTGATCGAACCGCCGCCCTTCTCGGCATTACCGGCCCGCTCCACCAGTTTCGGCAACTTGGCGAACACCGACGGCGGATAACCCTTGGTCGCAGGCGGCTCACCGATGGCCAGGGCGATTTCCCGCTGGGCCTGGGCGAAACGAGTCAGCGAATCCATGAGCAACAGAACATTCTTGCCCTTGTCGCGGAAATATTCAGCGATGCGCGTGCAGTACATCGCGGCGCGCAGACGCATCAGCGGCGCATCATCCGCTGGCGAGGCGACGACGACCGAACGCTTGAGCCCTTCTTCACCGAGAATGTGCTCGATGAATTCTTTAACTTCACGACCCCGCTCACCGATCAGCCCGACCACGATAATGTCGGCCTCGGTAAAACGGGTCATCATGCCCAGCAGCACCGATTTACCGACACCGGTACCGGCGAACAGCCCCAGACGCTGACCGCGACCGACCGTCAACAAACCATTGATGCAACGAATGCCAACGTCCAGCGGTTCGCTGATCGGGTGGCGCTTGAGCGGGTTGATCGTCGGGCCATCCATCGGCACCCAGTCTTCGGCTTTCATCCCGCCCTTGCCGTCGAGTGCGCGACCGGCACCGTCGAGCACCCGGCCGAGCATGCTCATGCCCATCGGCAAACGACCGGTATCGGCCAGCGGCACCACGCGCGCGCCGGGCGCAATGCCGGCGACGCTGCCGACCGGCATCAGAAAGACTTTGGCGCCGGAGAAGCCCATGACCTCGGCTTCGACCTGTACCGGATGATAACTGTCGTCGTTGATGACCATGCAGCGGCTGCCCATGGCGGCGCGCAAACCTTCAGCTTCTAGGGTCAGGCCAACCATGCGCAGCAGGCGACCTTCAAGGATCGGCGCGCCTTCCAGTTCCGTGGCCTCGGCGTAGCCGCTCAGGCGCTTGGCGAAACTGGTGCGTTCAAGGCGCATCGGGGGTGTCCGGTTCTGGCGGCAGTTCGGCTTCTGGCTCAACCGCAGGTTTTGCCTCAACCGGCAGTTCCAGGCTCAAGTCCGGTGCTGCCGGGTGCAAGGCTTGTTCATGCAGTTGATCGAACAGTTTGTCCATGATCCGCGCGACGCGGGTTTCGACGGTGGCATCGATGCGGCTGTGCTCGGTTTCAACCCGGCAACCACCGGGCAACAGCGCCTCGTCCTCGACGATGCGCCAGGTTTCTTCATGGCGCTCGCGCAGGGCTTTGACCTGTTCGAAATCCTGGGGATTGATGTACAGCCGCACATTGCCCACGCCCAGCGGCAGCAGCTTGAGGGCTTCACGCATGACGCTTTCGATCTGCGTGGAATCGATGGCGAGTTCGCGCTGAATCACCTGCTTGGTGATGTGCTGCACGAGATCAACCAGCGACTTTTCGATCTGCGAATCCTGCTCGGCGATGGGCTCGAACAGATGGCCCATCAGCTGTTCCAGGCTCGCAATCTTGGCGGTCAGGGCCACTTCGGCTTCCTGACGGACCTTGAGCGTGGTGCTGTGGAAACCTTCTTTTTCGCCCGTGGCGAAGCCTTCGTTGTAAGCCTCCTGGCGGATGCTTTCGAGTTCTTCGAGGGTCAGTGGCTGGACTTCTTCCAGCGGCACTTCTTCCATTTCCGGCGGTTCGGGCTCGGGTTCCGGCTCGGGCTCCGGCACATGCGGGTCGAAGCTGGGCAACGACCAGACGTCGAACCCACTGACCCCGGTGCCACGGATCAGGTCAGTGTTGGACTCATCATGTTTGGACGACATAGTGACCTTAGATCATCTCTTCGCCACCCTTCCCACCGAGAACGATTTCTCCGGCTTCGGCCATACGGCGGGCAATGGTGAGGATTTCTTTCTGTGCGGTTTCCACGTCGCTGACACGTACCGGGCCTTTGGCCTCGAGGTCGTCGCGCAACAGTTCGGCCGCTCGTTTGGACATGTTCTTGAAGATCTTTTCCTTGACGCCTTCGTCCGAACCCTTGAGGGCCAGCACCAGTACGTCGGAAGACACTTCGCGCAGCAATGCCTGGATGCCACGGTCGTCGACATCGGACAGGTTGTTGAACACGAACATGAGGTCTTCGATCTGACCGGACAGGTCTTCGTCGACTTCGCGGATCGAGTCCATGAGCTGACCTTCGATCGAGCTGTCGAGGAAGTTCATGATATCGGCCGCACGCTTGATGCCACCCAGGGTGGTGCGCGAGGCATTCGAGTTGCCGGAGAACTGCTTCTCGAGAATCTGGTTGAGTTCTTTCAGGGCCGCTGGCTGCACGGTGTTCAACGACGAGACGCGCAGGATGATGTCCAGGCGCACCTTGTGGTCGAAGTTGCCGAGTACTTCACCGGCCTGATCCGGGTCGAGGTACGCCACGACGATCGCCTGGATCTGTGGGTGCTCGTAACGGATAACGTCGGCGACGGCGCGCGGTTCCATCCACTTCAGGCTGTCGAGGCCGCTGGTGTTGCCACCCAGCAGGATGCGGTCGATCAGACCGTTGGCCTTGTCTTCGCCCAGGGCCTGGGTGAGCATTTTGCGCACGTAGTCGTCGGAGCCGACGCCCAGGCTGGTCTGATCGCCGACGATTTCGACGAACTCGCTCATCACCTGCTCGACCTGCTCGCGGTGCACGTTACCCATTTGCGCCATGGCCACACCCACACGCTGGACCTCTTTAGGCCCCATGTGGCGCAGCACTTGGGCGGCGTCAGTCGAACCGAGGGACAGCAGCAGAATCGCGGCTTTATCGACCCGGGACAGTTTGGCGACAGCGGCTCGGTTATCACTCATCTGCGTTAATCCACTCTTTCACGACCTGGGCCACACGACCCGGATCTTCTGCCACCAAACTTTTGATTGCATTCAACTGTGCGTCATAGCCTTCGCTCGGGCTCGGCAGCAGGATGCTTTGCGGGCCGCCGAGGCTGACGCGGTCGTTGGCCAGTTCGCCGTCCAGGCCGCCCATGCCACCCAACTCGACGTCGCTGCCCAGACCGGCCAGTTGTTTGCCTTTGCCGCCACCGGTGATGTTGTTGAGCACCGGACGCAACACGCCGAACACCAGCACCAGAATGAACAACACACCCAGCACTTGTTTGACGATGTCCCAGAACCAAGGCTGGGAGTAGAACGGAATATCGGCAATCACTTCGCCGCGCTCGGCGGAGAACGGCATGTTGATCACGCTGACGCTGTCACCACGGCTGGCGTCGAAACCGACGGCGTCCTGGACCAAGCGAGTGAAGCGCGCCAATTCGTCGGCGCTCCACGGCGCACGAGTGGTTTCACCGTTGGCCGCATTGATCTTGACCTGGTCATCCACCACCACCGACACCGACAGGCGATTCAAACGGCCCTGTTGCTGTTTGGTGTGGCTGATGGAGCGGTCAAGCTCGAAGTTCTTGGTGGATTGTTGACGCTTGTCCGCCGGGTAAGGTGCAAGCATAGGCTGACCGGTGGTCGGGTCCATGATTTGCTGACCATTGGCATCGAGCAATGGCTGGCCTGGCTGCACCATGCCGGCCGACGCGGTGGCGCCACCGGTGGTTTGTGGCGCCGAAGCAGGCGATGGCGGTTGGTTGCTCAGGGCACCCGGCACGCCTTGCGGACCATTGCTGGCGGTGCGTTGTTCAGAGGTCGATTGCTCGCTGCGCAACGCCGGTTGGTCCGGGTTGAACTGCTCGGAGGTCGATTCGACAGCGCTGAAATCCACGTCAGCCGAGACTTCGGCTTTATAGCGGTCGTTGCCCAACACCGGTTGCAGGATGTTGTGCACACGCTGGGTCAGCATGCTTTCCATGCGGCGGCTGTAATCAAACTGCTTGCCGGCCATGGTCAGTTCGGAGTTCTCCGCCTGATCCGACAGCAGGTTGCCCTTCTGGTCGACGACGGTGATCTGCGACTTGCTCAGTTCGGGAACACTGGTGGCCACCAGGTTGATGATCGCCAGTACCTGACCTGGCTCCAGGGAGCGGCCGGAATACAGTTCAACCAGGATCGAAGCGCTCGGCTTGCGCTCATCGCGCACGAACACCGAACTTTTCGGAATCGCCAGGTGCACGCGGGCACCCTTGACGTTGTTCAGGCTGGAGATGGTACGCGCCAGTTCACCTTCGAGGCCGCGACGATAACGGGTCGCTTCCATGAACTGGCTGGTCCCCAGGCCCTGGTCCTTGTCGAGGATTTCAAAACCGACGTTGCCATCGCTGGGAGTGACACCAGCGGCCGCGAGCTTGAGTCGCGCACGGGACACATCATCGGCCTTGACCAGCAAGGCACCGGAGTTCGGTTCAACGGTGTAAGGAATGTCAGCGGCGGCCAGGGTTTCCATGACCTGCTTGGCGTCCATACCGGCAAGGCTGCCGTACAGAGGCCGGTAGTCCGGCTGCTGCGACCACAGCACCACGGCAAAGCCAATCGCCACGCTCGCAGCCAGGCCGACCAACAGGCCTACCTGACGCAACATGGTCATCTCTGAGAGGTTTTCCAGGAAGGACAACCCGAACAGCGGCGGTTTGCCGTCTATTGGAGTGGCCTTGGCCGGAACATTATCGACGGCTGCTTCTGCCATGACTCAATCTCGTCCTTAAACCGGCATCTGCATGATGTCTTGGTAAGCCTGAACCAGCTTGTTACGCACTTGGGTCAACGCCTGGAAAGATACGCTGGCCTTCTGCGAAGAAATCATCACATCCGTCAGATCAACGCCGCTCTTGCCAATTTCAAAGGCACTGGACAGCTGACTGGACGCCTGTTGGGTGTCGTTCACTTTATTGACGGCCTGACCGAGCATGTCGGCAAAGCTGCTGCCACCCAGTTCGGGAACAGCCGCAGTCGATTTCGGTGCCGACATCGCGTCCATTTGCATGGAGCGCATGTCCAACATCAATCGATTAAATTCAATACCTTGGCTCATGGTCTACTCTCTCTGGCGACCCGCAATTTTTTGACACTCACTCGGCGGGTACTGAGGTGTTAGCAACAAGGGTGCCAGCTCGACAGCCTTGCTTCACAAAAGCCGTCCGCAGCAAAAACCATTGTGGGAGCGGGCTTGCTCGCGAAGGCGGTGTGTCAGGTACACAAATGTCGACTGACACTCCCTCTTCGCGAGCAAGCCCGCTCCCACAGTTGGATCAAGTGGCGAACAAATACGCTTCTACATCCATCCCCGCATCGCGCATTTGCGCCAGCTTGTAGCGCAAGGTGCGCGGGCTGATGCCCAGGCGTTCGGCGGCCTCTTTGCGCCGGCCGCGCTCAGAACGCAAGGTATCGATGATCATCTGGAACTCATGGCGGCGCAGGTCGTCGCCCAGGGCGCTGGCCGATTCAGCCTCGATTTCCGCGACCCGCATCGGCGCGGGCGCCAAGGCTGGCAACGGCGCACAAGCGACCGGCCCCGACAAGCAGAAATCCTGCGGCTGAATCAATCCGCCCTGCTGCAGAATCAGCGCACGCTGGATGGCGTTATCCAGCTCACGGACATTGCCTGGCCACGGATAAGCGATCAGGCATGCCTGGGCCTCCGGCGACAATCTCGCCGCCGCATGCTTCATTTTATTGACGTGTTTGGCCAACAGGCGCTCGGCCAGCGGCAGGATATCGGCGGTGCGCTCGCGCAGCGGACGCCAGGCCAGCGGAAAAACCGACAGCCGATAGTAAAGGTCTTCACGAAAACGCCCCGCCGCCACTTCACCGGCCAGATCACGGTTGGTGGTGGCGACCACACGAATGTCCAGGCTGATCGGCTTGCGCGCGCCAACCCGCTCGACTTCACGCTCCTGCAACACGCGCAGCAACTTGGCCTGCAGGCCCATGGGCATTTCGGAGATTTCATCGAGCAGGATGGTACCGCCGTCAGCCTGTTCAAACTTGCCGGCCTGGGCGGCGATGGCGCCGGTGAACGAGCCTTTCTCGTGGCCGAACAACGTGGCCTCGAGCATGTTGTCCGGGATCGCCGCGCAGTTGATTGCAATGAACGGCTGGCTGGCACGATGGGAATGCTGGTGGATATAGCGCGCCAGCACTTCCTTGCCGGTGCCGGACTCGCCGGAGATCAACACCGTCGAATCGCTGCGCGCCACACGGGCGGCCAGTTCCAGCAATTGCGCACTGGCCGGCTCGAAAGCAATCGGGCCTTCGCCGTCGCTGGCGCCGAGATTGCCCAGTGCATGCCGCGCGACCAGATCGAGCAAAGCCTTTGGCTCGAACGGCTTGACCAGATAATCCGCCGCGCCTTGGCGCATCGCATCGACGGCCCGCTCCACCGCGCCGTGCGCCGTCATCAGCAGCACCGGTAATTGCGGCTGTCGAGCCCGCAGCAATCCGAGCAACTGGTGGCCGTCCATGCCCGGCATGTTGACGTCACTCACGACCAGATTGAACGCCTCGACGCCGACCGCTGCCAGCGCTTCTTCAGCCGAACCGACCGCCTTGTAATCGTGCCCCGCGAGCAGCAGCGTATCCGCCAGTGCCTCCCGGAGCGCGCGGTCATCCTCGACCAGCAGAACCTTGATTGCCATTTCCTTCACTCCGCATCCGATGCGCTGGAAAACAACGGCAGGGACACCAGCGCACAGGTGCCGCGACCGAGCCGCGAGCGCAACTGCAATTCTCCCTGATGAGCGCGAGCCACTGCCTTGACCACGGTCAGGCCCAGGCCGGTTCCAGTGGTCTTGGTGGTAAAAAATGGCTCGCCGAGGCGCGCCAGCACGACCTCATCAATCCCGCTGCCGCTGTCACTGACACACAGGCGCAGGTTGTTGCCACGGGTATACAGATGAACCTTGAGGCGCACCGCACCGCCACTGGCCTGAATGGCATTCTCGATCAAATTCAGAATCGCCCCGACCAGGGTGTCGCGATTGCACAGCAACTCCCCGGCATGACTGTCGCACTGCCAGCGGATCGGCAATTCGTGGACATGGGTCAGCGCCGCCGCTTGCAGCGACTGCATCAATTCCTTGGGGGTAACGCGATTGGTCAGCGGCAGTTCGCCGCGAGCAAATACCAGCATGTCGCGTACTTGATGCTCCAGCTCATGCAGACGCTCTTTCAAGCGCCCGGCGAAGCGTTGCTGGGTGGCGACCGGCAATTCCTGTTCAGTCAAATGACTGGCGTAAAGCAAAGCAGCGGAAAGCGGTGTGCGAATCTGATGGGCCAGCGAGGCGACCATGCGCCCCAGGGATGACAGGCGCTCATGACGCGCCAGTTGACCTTGCAGTTGGCGGGTTTCGGTCAGGTCGTTCAGCAACACTAACTGACCGGGCTCGGCGTCCAGCGAACGCGTGGCGATCGACAGGCGTCGACCGTCCTTGAGGGATATTTCATGACCGTCGTCTTCACGAGGTGCAAAGCAGCGGGCAATCACTTGGCGCCATAGCTCGCCTTCCAGAGGCAGGCCGAGCAATTCGCACGCCGCCGGGTTGGCTTCGCGCACCATGCCTTGGGCGTCGATGACGATGACGCCACCCGGTAACAGATCAAGGAGATTTTGCAGACGGTTGGCCAGGCGTTCTTTTTCCGCCAGTTCCTGCATGCGCTGGGCACTGACGACCGCCAGCTCACCCTTGAGCTCGGTGACCCGGGCTTCGAGCATGCTGTAGGAGTCGGTCAATTGGCTCGACATCTGGTTGAACAGGGCGAATGCCTGCTCAAGGCCCAGCCGGCTTGCCTGTTCTACGGACGACGGTTGCCCCGAAGCGTCAGGGACAGAAGACATCTGGGCGGCTTGGGGCATCGTGCTCTCTCGCTTGGCTGACCGTCAGTGAAACGGAACGTTGCGAGAGCTGTAGCAATACCCGTGCCTAAAAAAAACCGCCTATATATGAAGGACTTGAAAAACAGGCGTCAATCATCCGCCTGTTCATCACCATCACGACGACTCATGCCGTACTTGCGCATCTTCTCCACCAGGGTGGTGCGACGAATACGCAGACGTTCGGCGGCGCGCGCCACGATGCCGTTGGCATCATCCAGCGCCTGCTGAATCAGGCCTTGTTCCAGACCACCGAGGTAATCCTTCAAGTCCAGGCCTTCGGGCGGCAGCAGTGCATTGGCGCTGAAGTCCGGGGTGTGACCGTTGATGGCCACCCGCTCTTCCAGATCGCTGCGCAGGCTGTCGACCAGTTGCTCGTCTTCGTCATCGACGTAGCGGAATTTCTTCGGCAACTCGACCACGCCGATCACCCCGTACGGGTGCATGATCGCCATGCGCTCCACCAGGTTGGCCAGCTCGCGGACGTTGCCCGGCCAGCCGTGGCGGCACAGGGACATGATCGCCGCCGAGTTGAAACGGATCGAACCGCGCTTCTCGTGCTCCATGCGCGAGATCAACTCGTTCATCAGCAGCGGGATGTCTTCTACGCGTTCGCGTAGCGGGGCCATCTCGATCGGGAATACGTTCAAGCGGTAGTAGAGGTCTTCGCGGAAAGCGCCGATCTCGATCATGCTTTCGAGGTTCTTGTGGGTCGCCGCGATGATGCGCACATCGGCGCTCTGGGTCTTGTTGCTGCCCACGCGCTCGAAGGTGCGTTCCTGCAGGACCCGCAACAGCTTGACCTGCATCGGCAACGGCATGTCGCCGATTTCGTCGAGGAACAAGGTGCCGCCGTTGGCCAGTTCGAAACGCCCGGCACGGCTGGTGATCGCCCCGGTAAAGGCGCCCTTCTCGTGGCCGAACAGTTCGCTTTCCAGCAACTCCGCCGGGATCGCCCCGCAGTTGACCGGAACGAACGGCGCGTCACGACGCTTGGAGTGGTAATGCAGGTTGCGCGCAACCACTTCCTTGCCGGTGCCGGACTCGCCGAGGATCAGCACACTGGCATCGGTGTCAGCCACTTGCTGCATCATCTGGCGTACGTGCTGGATCGCGCGGCTGGTGCCGACGAGGCTGCGAAACAGATTGGGCTCACGGTGACGACCGCGCTCGCGGGCCTGGTCGTACATCTCGCGATAGACCTGGGCACGGTGCAGGGAATCGAGCAGCTTGCTGTAGCTGGGCGGCATTTCGAGGGTCGAAAGCACCCGGCGACGCTGGTCTTCAGGCAGGTCAACGGAAGAATTATCGCCCATTAACAAAACCGGAAGGAACTCATCCCAGGTTGAGAGTGTCTTTAACAGGCCCAAAAGCGCACCAGGAGCACTTACCGTCCCGATCAGTACGCAAATGACTTCACGACTTGACGACAAAGAGCCGACCGCCTGCTGCCAGTCATGGCTGCCGCAGGGTAAATTTTCTTCGCCGAGAAAATTTAAGATCACCGCTAAATCGCGGCGACGGACGCTATCGTCATCAATCAGCAGAATTTTGGTTTCACGCCACATGCAATAGCAACTTCCCTAGTCAACTCAATGCCCGAAATGAGGGGGCAAGCTAGACGCTTGCAGACACGTTATGCCTGTAGACGCCTGAAATCTGGAACCAGCCACTAGTTAAGTCAAAAAACCGTGCACAGTCAAATTTATGGCGCACTATGTTTGGATTAACCTGGGATTAATTAACCAAACAGATGGTAAACCTTTGCGGCGTTTTGCGCTTGGTGGATCTGAGACATCTCGTCGACTATCGCTTGTCTCTCCCCCATCGCCACCTCAAGAAGCTCCTTGTACACCCCAAGCAACTCCTCAAGATTGGCGCGCAACGCCACCTCGTCCAGCGAAGCTTCACTCAAGACGTCTTCCATGCAGGAACGGCAATCCAGGTCCAATTGACCGATGGCCTCCCAGTTGCGCTCGGCCAAAGCACCGACCAACGCTTCACGGGTTTGTTCGATTCGCTGCAATACAAGACTCATGGTGATCTCCTTAGAACTGCGGACCAGGCGCGGCGATGGCATCCCATCCTTCTTTTACCGTGCGCAGCAGACCGGCGACTTCATCGAGAATCCGCGGGTCACTCTTGATGTTCGCCTCGGCGAGACGCTTCATCATGTAGGCGTAGAGACGGTCGAGCTCACCGACGGTATCGGCAGCTTTTTCAAGATCCAGGCCTTCACGCAAGCCACCGATGATCCCGATAGCCTTGCTGATCGACGTTCCCTTGCCGGGAATGTCCTTGCGCTCCATGGCGCCTTTGGCCTGAGCAATGCGATCCAGGCCGCCTTCCATCAGCATCTGCACCAGACGGTGCGGGCTGGCTTCGGACGTCTGGGCTTGCGCCCCAACCTTCTGATATTGCCGAAGGGCTAACATCGGATTCATGTTCTACCTCATTGCCACTCAATGACTCGTATGACCAGTGTATCGTCTGCGAGCCTGGAAACTTTAGACCAGAAGACAAAAACCCGGCGCACGCCGAAAAGCGTAGCCGGGTTTTTGTCGTCAGCCCATGACTACTTGGCGGACTGCTGAGCGTTCAAAGACGCGAAGAAGCCAGTGATGTTACTGGCAGTGGCCTTCATCTGGCCGACCAAAAGGTCCATCGCGTTGTATTTGGCAGTCAGGGATGCCGTCAGGTTGGTCACCCGCAGGTCCAGCGCCGTCTGCTGGCTGCTCAGGTCCTTCTGGACCTTGCTCAGGCTGGTATTGCGCTGATCGAGGATGCCGCCGGTCTGGGAGTACGGTGTGATGGCCGCCGACATGCGTGCCAGCAAGCCATTTTTGGTGTCGGTACCGGAGAACAGGGTTTGTACCGAACTGCTCATCCCCGGGGTCGCCATCGCCTTGGCGTACTTGGTCGCATCGATGGTCAACGTACCGGTCTTCTGATCGGTCTGGATACCCAACTGCGACAACACCGACAATTGACCGCCCGCCCCTGGCGCCACCAGTTCATTGCGCACGGCAGTGATCAGGTTACGTGGCAGGGAGTCACCGGTCATGGCTGCGCCGATGGTCGGGTTGCCCTCATCATCCAGGCTTGGCTTGGTGAGAGTGGTCAGGGTGTTGATCACGGTGTTATAGGCGTCGACGAACGTCTGCAACGAGGTTTTCAGGCCGTCGGTGTTGGTGCCCACGGTCACCTTGACTGGTGTCGCGCTTTCCGCCACCAGAGTCATGCTGATGCCGCCGACCGCCCCGCTGATGGTGTTGCTTTTGCTGGTAACGGTCAGGCCATCAATGACGACCGTTGCATCCTCGGCCAAACCGCCGATGTTGCCCGATGCGCCAGCGGCCGGGGTCGTTCCAAGGCTGGTAGAACCGTCGATCTCCAGGCCGGCAATACCGCTGACCTTGAGGTCCGAGCCCGCACCCGTCACCGTCGAACCGATGACCAGGCGCGAACCGTTGGAGTCGGTGACGATGTTGGCGCTGATGCCTTTGCCTTGCAGCGTGGAGTTGATCGCGTCGCGGGTCGACTGCAAGGTCGCGCCGCTGGCAATGGTCACCGGGTAATCAATACCATTTTGACTGATTTTCAAAGTACCAGTCGGAATGGCACTGCTGGCACCGCCGGCAAACGCCGCACTGGCCACTTTAGAACTGGTTGCCAGGTTAGTGACTGTAACGTTGTAGGTGCCGTTTACCGCGGTGTTATCCGAGGTCACGGTCAGCGTCGCCGGTGTGCTCGACGTCGCGGTAAAACCGGAAAACGAAGGCGTATCTTTTTTGCCCAGGTTGGTCATCGCGGTCTGGAATGCTGCCAGCGCCGACTTCAACGAACCGGTAGCGGAAATCTTGGCCGTGTTGATCGTCGTCTGATTGGTGATCAGCGTCTGTTTGGCCGATTTGTCGGAGTTGACCAGCGCGGTCACGATCGCACCGATGTCGAGACCGGACCCTAGACCCGAACCCGGTAGAATTGGACTTGCCATGTGCATCTCCCTATCTGAGTGTCGCCGGTCTTTTGACCACTACGCGCGGACAATGATCGTACAAACACGTTTCATGCCAGTGTCAGGCTTTGGCATCGAACAAAACGTTACTGGCGTTGTGCAGGCTTTCAGCCAGTTTCATGGCCTCGGCCGACGGAATCTGTCGAATCACTTCACCGGATTCGCTGGCAATCACCTTGACGATGACCTTGCCGGACGTTTCGTCGATGGAAAACTCCAGGTTACGCTTGACCGACTGAACAAACTTTTCGATCTCCTGAACGGCCATTTTCAACTTATCCGAGTTGTCCGAAGTGTCCGAGTTGTCTGAATTCGAGCTTTTTGCAGTTGCAGCGACAGCCTGGGGAATTTCGGCGCGAGGCGCATCCGCCGGCTTATCGGTAGTGCTGACCGCCGGTTTAGCGGCCGGGTAAGACAAGTTCAGCTTCACGCTCATGTCCATGACCATCACCTCTTAACCTTTTAAACGGAAAAAGCGAGAGAGCACGCAAGCGCACTCCCCCGCCAAAACACTATCCGATATTACTGAAGCAGTTTCAGTACAGCGGATGGCAGCTGGTTAGCCTGGGCCAGAACAGCGGTGGAAGCTTGTTGCAGAGTTTGCTGTTTGGTCAGGTTAGCGGTTTCTGCGGCGAAGTCGGTATCTTGTACGCGACCTTGAGCAGCAGTAACGTTTTCAGTGATGTTTTGCAGGTTGGAGATGGTGCTGGTCAGACGGTTTTGCGAAGCACCCAGGTTTGCACGGGTTGCACCGATGGCAGCGATTGCAGCGTCGATCGCGGTGATCGCGTTGTCGATGTTGGTTGCAGCGGAGCCAGCACCCGAAACAGCGGTGGTACCGGTCAGAGCTACAGTACCGCTACCTACGGACAGGCTGACGGCGTCGAACTTGGAGCTCAGGGTCAGGTCGATGTGGTTGGCAGTACCGGTGTTGGAACCCACTTGCAGGGTCATGGTGCCAGCCGAACCGTCCAGCAGTTGCTTGCCGTTCAGGTTGGTCGAAGCCGCGATACGAGTCAGTTCGTCAGACATCTGAGCGAATTCGGCGTTGGTTGCGGTCTGGTCAGCAGTGCCGTTGGTGCCGTTACGTGCTTGTACAGCCAGTTCACGCATACGTTGCAGAATGTTGGTGGATTCTTGCAGAGCGCCTTCAGCGGTCTGAGCCATCGAGATACCGTCGTTGGCGTTTTTTACCGCAACGTTCTGGCCACGGATCTGGGAGGACATACGGTTGGAGATCTGCAGGCCGGCAGCATCGTCTTTAGCGCTGTTGATTTTCAGGCCGGAAGAAAGACGAGACATCGAAGTCGACAGAGCGTCGGAAGCGCGGTTCAGGTTTTTCTGAACGTTCAACGACGTGGTGTTGGTGTTTACTGTTAAAGCCATGACGAATTCCTCGTTGGTTGGGTACTGCGGCTTCCGGCCCTGGCAACCGCCGGGTATGGCCTAGAGAACCTTCGTAATAGTTATCGTCGGAAATGCAGGTTGCTTGAGGGCTTTTTTGAAAAATATTGCCATCACACTGCCACCCCCTAGAAAACAAAGGCTTAGCAGCCTCTCACCAGCCGAAAAATGACGCCATAAAACCGTCCGACACCCAAACATCCCAACCAGAGCCGTTGGTCGACTTTCAAAGCTGGACGCTTTCCAGCAAATCAACCAGTTCGTATTCCATGAAGTCGGCCAGTCCCAACCAATCCTGGCGCTCCTGGCACGCGAGCATTTGAGTGAGTACCTGCGTCCATTTCAGCTGAATGTCCCGAGGCGCCGTCGACAACAAGCGCTGCGCCTCATCGAACACATCGACCATGGCCAGTGCCGCTTCGACATCCCGGCCCAGGCGGAACAGTCCGGCGCACTGCCGGCACTCGTCAACGCATTGCTCCAGTGCACTCATTGCACGAACTCCTGATTGAAGCGCGTGCCGGCAATCATCGCGCCCGCCCGACTGCTGTTATAGAAGCGCACCTCAGGGTGTCCGGCGATGTATCGCTCCAGCTCACACAGGTAACTACGGAAATTCAGCTGCGTGCGGACCCGCTCGCCATGCCCGTCGCGCACCCAGTGACGGGCCAGATTCACCCCGGGCCCCAGATCACCATCACTCCAGCCGGCATGGGTCTTGTTCATCGGGAAGGCAAAGTCGGCGCCAAACAACGTAATGCGCTCGGCGCCCATTTTCACGGCCAGGTCCACGGCCGGGTGAATCACACTGCCGCCCACATACAGTTCCGCCCTGGCGTACTGGCGTCGCAACGAGGCATAGACCGGGCTGGCCGAGTAGCCGCCATACCGCTTGCCCCTCCAGGCCTTCAACACCTCGGGATCGCTCATGGGCAGGTACACCAGCGGAATGCCGTCGGAGTCCTCAAAAGGCAAATGCCGGAAACTGATGCGCTGATCGATGCTCACCACCAGATCAGGTTTGATCCCGTGCTCGCGCAACGGTCGATAGGCGGTGTCGACACAAACGAACAGCGGTCGCTGCGCCTGTTCGCGAATCGCCGCCAATTGCTGGAAATGGCTTTCCAGACTCGGCCCGGTGGCGATCACGTAGATTTCCTGACCGGCGCAGGTTCCGAACAGTTGCGCGACGTCATCGTCGGCGAGCAGCAGTTCAAGGCTGTCCTGCAAACGCTGGAGAATCACCGGGGACTGCGGATCGAAATCACGGTTGTTGAAGCTCAGGTGCACTTCACTGACCAGACGATCGCGAATTTTCGCGTTGAAGTCGTCCGCCAGCACCATCTCGGAGGGCAGCGCAAAGAACGGTGTGTAGATATCCGGTTGATCACCGGCGTACAGCAACTCCACGCGAGGGTCGTCGAGCCATTGCCGCTGGTCGAGCAGCTGCAGGACCAAGGCAAACAAGGCGCCGTTGAGAATGTGCACATACAGCCGCTCAAGGTTGTCGCGCTCAAGCAGCACGGCGGGCAAATCCCCCAGGCCGGTGCCATAGACATGTAACCGCGCCTTGTCCGTCGGCAGGCTGGCCGCCTGCACCCGGGCTTCATGCACACGGTCATGCCGACTGGTGAGCTGGATGCCACCGATACTCAGCGTCGAACCCAGCCCTTCGGACAACTCGGCCTGGATGGCCGTGCTGTCTTCCAGCATCAACCGCGTATAGAGCGTCGGCCAGCGCCGTTCTATCACCCGGGCATTGTCGTCAAAGCTGTCGCTCATGCTGCCTCGCTGTACTTACAGGCAAAAAAATAGCGTTCAAGGTTAACCCTTGAACGCTATTTTTGTATCAGCCTTCTGATTTTAAAAGGCCGCAGAACAACCCTGTAGGAGCTGCCGAAGGCTGCGATCTTTTGATCTTGATCTTTTCAAGATTGCCGAAAAACAGGATCAAAAGATCGCAGCCTTCGGCAGCTCCTACGCAAGCAGGGTCAAGGACGATAGATGATCGCCGAACCCCACGACAGCCCTACACCAAAACCGCTCAACGCCACGCGCTTCCAGTCCGAGTCCAGGACGTGTTTTTCCAGCAACAACGGAATGCTCGACGACACGGTATTCCCGGTCTCGACCATGTCCTTGATGAACTTCTCCGGCTCGCCTTCGAAACGCCGGGCCACCGCATCGACAATCGCCGCGCTGCCCTGGTGAATGCAGAAGGCATCGATGTCGTCAGCCTTGAGGCCGGATTCATCGAGCAATTCATGCAAATGCGCCGGAACCTTGAGCAGCGCGAAGTTGAAGACCTGACGGCCGTTCATATAGAACACGCCATCGGTGACCTTCAAATGCGGGGCGCCGGAACCGTCTGTGCCGAACTTGGCCTTGCCCAGCTGCCATGGCGCGCCCTCGCCCATCCAGGTCGCGGTGGCGGCATCGCCGAACAGCATGGTGGTGTTGCGGTCTTCCGGGTCGACAATTTTCGAATACGGATCGGCGGTGATCAGCAGGCCGTTCTTCAGGCCGGCGGCTTCCATGAAGCCCTTGATCGCGTAGATCCCGTAGACATAACCCGAGCAGCCCAGGGAAATATCGAACGCTGCCACGTTAGTCGACAAGCCCAGCTTGTCCTGCACGATGGCGGCGGTGTGTGGCAGGCCTTCTTCGTCACCGTTCTGGGTGACAACGATCAGCACGTCGACGGCTTCACGTTTCAAATCAGGGTTGTTGGCGAACAGCGCATTGGCTGCTTCGACACACAGGTCCGAGGTTTCTTGCTCAGCGTCTTTGCGCGGCAGGAAGGCCGAACCGATCTTGCCCAGGATGAACTCTTCATCCTTCTCGAATTTTGCACCTTGTGCGTAATTGTCCACGCCGGCTACAGGAACGTAGCTCGCAATGCTTTTTATGCCAATCATTACGGCTTCCCAATAATAAACAGCCCAATACCACCGCTCGCAAGGATTCGAGGGGCGCCGACATACAAAGATTTTCAGCCGCCCGCGACGGGCGACAGCGGGGAGCGTCAAGGGCTATCACTGGACCCGATAAAGGGCCAGGCGCCATCTCCCCGGTCAATACAATACAGTGAAGATGCGCGTTATGACTCACAGGTCACGCTATTTTGCCGAATCAACCCGACAAGGGTTATTCGACCAAGGACCAGTCCAGCGCGGTTCCGCGCTTGATCGCCTGGCGAGCGCGGCGGCCCAGAAGGCTTTCAGCGTGTTTGGGCGCCAGCCCCAGGCCCGGGCGGATGGCCCGCAGATTGGCGACGGTGAAGGCTTCGCCGGCAGCCATGTCCTGGGTGACGTATAACGAGCGGCGGTACACCAGCGATTTGCGCTCGGCCTCGGTCACGCCGTAATGCACCTGCCCCATGGCTTGCCAGGCGCGCTCGGTTTCGATCACCAGGCTGGCCAGTTCGGCAGGCTCCAGGGAGAAACTGGCGTCAACCCCGCCAGCGGCACGGTCAAGGGTGAAGTGTTTTTCCACCACCGTCGCCCCGAGCGCCACCGCCGCGACAGAAACGCCGACGCCCATGGAGTGATCCGACAACCCGACTTCGCAACCAAACAACTCGCGCAGATGAGGAATCGTTCGCACATTGCTGTTGGCCGGCGTCGCCGGGTAGGTACTGGTGCATTTGAGCAACACCAGATCCTTGCAACCCGCCTCACGGGCGGCACGCACGGTTTCGTCGAGCTCGGCGATGCTGGCCATGCCGGTCGAGATGATCAGCGGTTTGCCGGTGGCGGCGACCCGGCGGATCAGCGGCAAGTCAGTGTTTTCGAAACTGGCAATCTTATAGGCCGGCACGTCGAGGCTTTCGAGGAAGTCCACGGCCGTATCGTCGAACGGCGTCGAGAAGGCGAGCATGCCCAACTCCTTGGCCCGAGCGAAAATCGGTGCGTGCCATTCCCACGGCGTATGAGCCTTCTCGTATAACGCGTACAACGAAGTGCCGGTCCACAGGCTGTTCGGGTCCTTGATGAAGAACTCGCCTTCATCGAGGTCCAGGGTCATGGTCTCGGCGGTATAGGTTTGCAGTTTCAAGGCATGGGCGCCGGCCTTGGCCGCAGCCTCGACGATTTGCAGGGCTACCTCCAGCGACTGGTTATGGTTGCCACTCATCTCGGCAATGATGAATGGCGGCGCGTCGGCACCGATCAAGCGCTCGCCAATCTTGAAGCTAGTCATTGCGGTGATCCTTTAAAACGCGGGTGAACGCGCAAGCATGCTGGGTGAAACCGGCTTCGCGAAACAGACTCAGCGACGGCTGGTTGGCAGGTAATACTTGAGCAGTGATGGTGTGCAGTTGCGGCCAACGGGCCTTCACGAACGCTTCGCCGCGAGCCAGTAGCGCCCTGCCCCAGCCCAGCCCAAAGCGCCCTTGGAACAGATAAATCGAGACTTCGGCGCTGGCACCGTGAAGGTCATAACGCAGCGCACCCACCGGACCGTCACCCGCTTCGGCGATCAACAGCAACCGTTGCGGATTGTCCAGGCTTGCGGCCAGCCAGGCTTGATGCGCAGGCCAGTCGATGACGCGGCTGTCCAGCGACCAGCGCCGCACGGTGTCGGCATTGCGCCCCTCGAACAACAATTGCGCATCGTCCAACGTCGCCTCTCGTACCGGCAGCACCGCACCGACCAGCGCGGCCGCCACCCGTTGCGCTCCACGGCCATCGACCAACCGACGGGAACGCTCGGCCAGACTCTGGCGCAACCCCTGATTACCGGCGACAAAACCGATGGCCTGGCGCAGTTGCTCGACACTGACCTGCTCACGCGCCCCGAGGAATACATGGGCGCCCGAAGTGGCCATGACCTCGCCATTGGCCTGCTGGTTATTCGACACGGCAATGCAAATCGTCGGCAGCCCCATGGCCGCCCGCTCCCAACTGGTGCCGCCACCGGCGCCGACAAACAGGTCGGCCTCGGTCATCAAGCGATAAAAGTCGCTGACGAAACTGTGCAGGCGCCAGTTCGGACGATCAGCCGCCAGCGCTTGCATTGTCTCCCAGGCCGGGTTGTGGGCCCCGGCGACGAAGTCGACTTCCAGCTCATGAAAATCCGCCAGCGCCAACATCGCGTGATGGGTTTGCCGCGCCGCATCGAAGCCGCCGAAGTTCACCAATACGCGCCTGGCCCGGGGTTTGATTTCTATCGCCGGGCAGCAGAACTCTTCGCGCAGCATGGCGAAGCGAGGCCCGAACAGGGTTCGGCAATCGGCACCAATCAACCCGACATAAGCTTCGGGAGAACCCGAGAGATTCTGATTGAGCAGCAAATCGACGTCATAAGTGCGCGTCGCAAGATCATCCACCACTGCGATCCGAGGCGCCCAGCGCCGCGCGGCGGTTTGCCAGCGATGATCGAGGCCGTAGTGGTCGACGATGATCCAGTCGAAGGACGCGTGGTTTTCCAGTGCCAGGCCCAGCGCGGCAATGTCCGCCTGCCACGGCAGCATCGATTCGATGGCCTGCTGCGGATCTTCATCGGGATAGTGATCGGGCAAACGCAACGCTTCAAAGCCTTCGGATGCCAGACTGTCCAGCCGATGGCCCGGCAACTCACGACAGGCAAAAGCGACGTGCGCACCTTGTTTGCACAAGGTCCTGGCCAAGGGCAGCAAGCGCGCGATATGACCGCTACCAATGGTTGGCGAGGCGTCGGAGCGAATCAGCACCCTCATTGCAATTCACCGCCCGCCTTCAAAGCGGCATACAGGTATTCGGCGCGCTTCCAGTCTTCAGGCGTGTCGATGTCCTGCACCAGATAGCGCGGCAGGATCACCGGCAGGCTTCGCGGTGAATACAGCACGTCGCCGCGCAGCCACGCATCGGTGCGCCCCCAGTAAAACTGCCCGGCATCCTGATAGGCCGGCGGCAAGTCCTGGGAGCGCGTCTCACGAAACTCTGGGTACAGCGCGGTCAAGGCACCCTGATCATCAAGGGTCAGGGCCCGCTGCACCGGAAAACCGAAGTCGCAGACCGAGAACGCGAAAGCTTTGTCCGGGTGCTGCTCCAGCAACTGCATGCCCTGTTGCAGGAATCGCGTTTGCAGCAGTGGCGCCGTGGCGTAGACGCAACAGGCAAAATCAAACTCCTGGCCCTGCAACGTTTGCATCGCATGAACAATCACCGCCGCCGTGCCGGTGAAATCATCTGCCAGTGCCGCTGGCCGCATGAATGGCACCTGCGCACCGCAAGCCCGGGCAAGGTCGGCGATTTCTTCGTCATCGGTGCTGACCACCACTTGGGCGAACAACCCCGAATCGAGGGCGGTTTTAATCGAACGGGCAATCATCGGCACGCCGTCGAACGGCTTGAGGTTCTTGCGCGGTATGCGTTTGCTGCCACCGCGGGCCGGGATGATTGCGACGTTGTTCAAGGGCGTTTTTCCAGAAGGAACCAGGTGATGTCATCCACGGGGAATTGCGGATCGCGGTGGTAACCGAAACCGTAATCCACCAGTTGCAAGTCATCATAACGATCGAGCATCTCACCGGCAAAATCACGCTTGAACAACTTGCCGCTGTTGCCGCGATACGAGACTTCGACCGGCGCCGGGTTGTAGTACTCGGCGATCAGGATGTAGCGCTGGCTCAATTCATACAGCTGCGCGTAGGCCGCCGAGAGCAGCTCCGGCGCCAAGTGGATCAGCACGCCTTTGCTCAGGGTCAGGTCAAAGCGACGCTCGCGGGGGAAATCAAACAACGAGCCGTGCCAGATCTGCGCGATCCCCAGTGCCTGGGCCTGGGCATGGGCGCTGGCATTGATCTCCACGCCGAACAGCTCGCACTGTGGCAACAACTGATGCAACGCCTGCAAATTGTTGCCGGCGTTGGTGCCCAGTTCCACCAGACTTTCAATCCGCCCGGCCCGGGTCAACGCCTTGGCAAACAACGCCAGGTTGGCGGCTACCAGCGGTTGGCCGACGTTGCGGTCGACGTATTGATTGCCGAAGTCGCCCTGCCAGAATTTTTCCTGCTCACTGAGTTCACGCATTGCACACTCTTATCTGCTGATCAATGGCACCTGATGCTATCCCTGTAGGAGCTGCCGAAGGCTGCGATCTTTTGATCTTGTTTTTCGGCGATATTGAAAAGATCAAAAGATCGCAGCCTTCGGCAGCTCCTACGGGGGCGTGGCGTTTATTCGGTCAGTCGTCGCAATTGCTCAACCACATAATCCTGCTGCTCATCACTGAGCAACGGAAACAGCGGCAGGCTGATGGCTTCGGCGTAGTAACGCTCGGCCTGCGGGAAGTCCCCTTCGGCAAAACCCAAGTCACGGTAGTACGGCTGCAAATGCACCGGAATGTAGTGCAGGTTCACCCCCACTCCGGCCGCTCGCAACCCTTCGAACACCTGGCGATGGCTGAGGCTGATGCGATCCAGCTGCAAGCGCACCACGTAAAGATGCCACGCCGACTCGGCCTCGGGCTGAGGGCTGGGCAAGGTCAGCGGCAAGTACGCGAGCAAGCGGTCATACCGCGCCGCCAGTTCACGTCGGCGCGCGATGAAGTCATCCAGTTTGTTCAGCTGTGACAGCCCGAGCGCTGCTTGCAGGTCGGTGATGCGGTAATTGAAGCCCAGTTCCACTTGCTGGTAATACCAGGGGCCGTGGCTGGGTTCGGTCATCTGCGCGGGATCGCGGGTCATGCCGTGGCTGCGCAGGCGTTGCAGGCGCTCGGCCAAGTCCTGGCGATTGGTCAGGACCATGCCACCTTCGGCGCTGGTGATGATTTTCACCGGGTGAAAGCTGAACACCGTCATCGCGGCGAAATCACCACAACCCACCGGGCGCCCGGCATAGGACGCGCCGACTGCGTGGGAGGCGTCCTCAATGATCGTGAAGCCATAACGCGCGGCCAGTTCGGCGAGCATGCGCATGTCGCAGCTCTGCCCGGAGAACGCCACCGCCACCAGCACTTTGGGCAGCGTGCCGCTGTCCTCCGCCGCTTCGAGTTTGGCTTTCAGGGCGTAGGCATCGAGGTTCCAGGTCAGCGGGTCGATGTCGACAAAGTCCACCTCGGCGCCGCAGTAACGTGCGCAATTGGCCGAGGCCAGAAAGGTATTCGGCGTGGTCCACAACCGATCACCCGGCCCGAGACCAGCGGCCAGGCAAGCAATGTGCAGCGCCGCCGTGGCGTTACACACCGCCACCGCGAAATCGGCCTGGCAACGCTCGGCCATGGCCTGTTCGAAACGCTCGATGGTCGGGCCCTGGGTCAGCCAGTCGGACTGCAACACGGCGACTACCGCATCGATGTCGGCCTGATCGAGACTTTGCCGACCGTAGGGAATCATGCCGACAGGTCCGCGTGCAGATCGGCAATCTGGCCGACCGACAGGTAATGCGGATTGGTGTCGGAGCGGTACTCGAAATCTTCGCTGACCGGTTTGCCCTGCTCGCCCAATTTGTCCACGGCAAAATCCACGTCGACGCTGGTGAAGCGGATCGACGGCTGGATGGTGTAGTGATCAGCGAACTCAAGCGTCATGCGCGCATCGTCCAGCGGCACCATCAGCTCATGCAGCTTTTCACCCGGACGAATCCCCACGTGTTTGTGCGGCAAATGTTCGGCCATGCCTCGCGCCAGATCGACAATGCGAATCGACGGGATCTTCGGCACGAACACTTCACCGCCGTGCATCCGGGCGAAGCTGTCGAGCACAAACTGCACGCCGTGATCGAGGGTGATCCAGAACCGCGTCATGCGTTCATCGGTAATCGGCAATTCGGTGGCGCCCTCGTTGATCAGCTTGCTGAAAAACGGCACCACCGAGCCGCGCGAGCCGGCCACGTTGCCGTAGCGCACCACGGCAAAACGGGTCTGCTGTTCGCCGGCGATGTTGTTGGCGGCCACGAACAGTTTGTCCGACAGCAGCTTGGTCGCGCCGTACAGGTTGATCGGGCTGGCGGCCTTGTCAGTGGACAGCGCGACCACCTGCTTGACGCCATTATCGATGGCGGCAGCGATGATGTTTTCCGCGCCGTTGACGTTGGTGCGGATGCATTCGGTCGGGTTGTACTCGGCGGCCGGCACCTGCTTGAGGGCGGCGGCATGCACCACGTAATCGATGCCGCGCATGGCCTGGCGCAAACGCTCGGCGTCGCGCACGTCACCAAGGAAGTAACGCATGCACGGAGCGTTGAACGTCTGCTGCATCTCGTACTGCTTGAGTTCGTCCCGGGAGAACACCACCACGCGCTTGGGCTGGTATTGCTCCAGCAAGCGGCGGATGAAGTTGCGCCCGAACGACCCTGTGCCGCCCGAGATGAAAATCGATTTACCGTTGAACATGCCGTGAATCCTTTTAGGCGATCAACTGTGCCCAGTTGATCGAAGTGCTTTCACCCAAGGCGAAACCTTTGCCGGTAAGAGCCAGGTTGGCGTTGTAGGCCTGATCCTGAGCAAACGCGGCGGCCCATTTGTCACGCAAGGCGTCGAGTACCTGTGGCGCCTGAGGCACCACACCCGGATGAACGACCTGCACCAGCGGCGTCCACACCGTGAGGTAACCGGCCTGGCCGGCCTTGAGGCACAGATCGACGTCGCTCAAGCCTTCGGCGAACGTCACGTCATCCAGGCCACCCAAGGCGTCAAACAGTTCTTTGCGCACCATCAGGCACACCTTCGACACTGCCGAGTAGTTCTGCTCCAGCACCAATCGCTGCAGATAGCTGCCGCTGGCGTCATAGCGCTGGCCGGTAAAGGCCGAACCGACGCCGCCATTCAGCCCCAGGATCAAACCGGCTTGCGTGACCTTGCCTTCACGATCGACCAGTTTGGCACCGACGATACCCACCTCCGGACGCTGGGCATGGTTGAGCAGCGACTCGATCCAGTTCGGGTTGACCAATTCACTGTCGGTGGCCAGCAGCACCAGATATTCACCTTGGGCCTGCTGGCTGGCGGCGTTGTACAACGCCACATTGTTCAGCGGTCGATCGGCGCGCAGCACGTGCACTTTGGCGTGCTGATGGGCCCCAAGCCAATCGTTGACCTCGGAAGACTGATTCGGGTTGACCGCGATCAGTACTTCATAGCGGGTGTAGCGGGTACGCAGCAACACACCTTGCAGGCACTGTTGCAACACCGCCAGATCGTCCCCGGCCGGGATAATGATCGACACCAGCGGACGTTCGGTATGGCGGTAATCAATCTGGTAGGTGCCAGGCGTCGCCGAGGTGACCTTGGCTTTGTAGCCACGGTTGCCCAGATGACGCAGCAAGGCCAGGCGCTCGTGGGCATTGTCTTCCAGCACCGGAGCCCGGGCGATCAGCAAGGGCTCGTCGAGGTGGGCCAGGCCACTCAGGCCACCCGTCTCGATGATGCGCAGCAGCAGATCGAATTCCAGCGCCTTGCTGAAGTCAGGTTGGTAGCCACCGGCCTCGATCAACACGTCGCGACGGATCAGCCAGTGCCGCGCCATCAAGGCGGGCAGGCTTTGCAGCAGGTCAAGGTTGAAGCCGGGACGGAACACATCCACCAGGGCGCCGTTGTCGGTGCGCTGGATTTCATCGGTGGCCACGGCGCGAACGTCGGCGGCGGACAGCAGTTCCAGGCTGGCGCGCAGCAGGCCGCCGGCAGTGAACTCATCGCCCGCCTCCGCCAGCAGCAGCCAGTCACACGGCGACTGAGCGGCGCTCAGGTTCAGCTTGTCGACGAAATTGCTCTGTGTGACCCGGACAAAGTGCAGGGTGTTTTGTGCCGTGGTCGCCGCCGGGGCTTCGCCGGTGGTGAACACCACGACCTTGAATGCTTTGCTGTGACCTTCGAGCAGGCTATCGAGGGTGACCTGCAATTTGTCGACGTTGTTATCCAGGTCCAACAGGAAAATGCCGAACTGTGGGCCGCCGTCATTCGCCGCCAGGTGCCGGGCAATCGACTCGGCTTGCAAGGCGTCAGGCTGACGGGGTTCCAGCCACTTGAGCAGACGACCCGACAGCATAGTGTCGAACGTCGGGCGATGATCCTCGTCCGATACCGCGTCAATGCGCTCGCTCCAGTCACGCATCGACTGCGCTTCTTCGTCTTCGCCCAGCAGTTCCAGTTGCGCCACCAGACGCTTGACCACCGTACGGTTGAACGCGTTGGCGTCGTAGGCCTGCCACAAACGGTCAACCACGCTTTCCGGGGTATCGTTGTTGCGCGGGCTCAGCAAGTGTTCCTGGCGGGTCCATACGCCTTCCAGTTCTTCGAGCTGGAGACGGCCGGCCGGCATGGCATGCAGGAGAAATTCGAAGCGGGTCAACTGATCGAAAAAAGCCTGATTGTAAAAAGGCATCTCGACGTATTGCTGCGGCCCGAAGCGACGCTTGGGCTCCTTCAGGGCATTGTTCCAGAGGGACCCGAAAATCAACTCCGCCGTCAGCGCCCGGCCGGTTTGCAGGCTGTCGATCATGGCATCGAAACTTTCTTGCACAAACGCTTTGCCCTGCGCCGGATCAAGGTCGGTGATGCCGGTTGGCAACGCGGCCAGGAACTCGATAAAGGACTCGCGCTCGGCCACCGATTTGGCATCGGTGTAGGTCAGCGAGTGATACACCTCGGTGTTGTGCTCGGAGTTGCCATAGTTGATCTCGCGCACCACATAAGCGGTCGGCAGGATCCGCGCCTTGGCGCACGCCAGCATGTAGTAGACGTGACCGATTTCCTGCCATTGGAAACTGGTGCCCGGCGGCAACAGCGCATACCAGGATTTCATCAGCGAAGTGCGGGTCACTGCGTAGAACGGCGGCAGGTACTGGCGCATGTACTCGACCACGCGATCCTGCGGCCGCTCGGAGGAATAGTCCTCGCAGACCTTTTTGTCGCGACGGTAATAGCTCACGTTGCCGGCGAGGGTCAGGTACATCAGGCAATAGCCGTGGCACATCCCGTAGTCGCGATTGGCTTCGAGGAAGTCCACCGACTCGGCCAGCGCCTCGTGCACGATGAAGTCATCGTCGGCCGCCAGCACCATGTACGGCGTGGTCACTTGCTCCACGCCATAGGCGATCTTGGCCTGGAAGCCACTGTAGGCAAACTGCGGCACATGACGGTATTCGACGTCGGGGATTTCGCCCTGGAAATACTCGGTGGCGGAATCGAGCACCAGGACTTTGCAAGGCAAGTCGCCGTAATACTTCATCGCCCTGCGCAAAAAAGCCGGACGGTTGTGGGAAATCAACACCACCGTCAGCAGCTCATTCAACGGCAACATGTGCTCAGAAACGGACTTGCCTTGCATAACCTCTCCCACGACCGGCGAAACGCCTGGTTAACGCTTTAATGATGTGCCGAAATTAACGAACGCGACGCAGGTAACCGTCCGGTGCCACGGTGAGCAGCAGTTTGTTTTGCATCTGCTGGTCGATCTCGAAATCCTTGTTCTCTTCGAGGTATTTCCACACGGCGGTTTTCGGGTTATCGCCCGGGCCCCAAGGACGGTCAGGGAAGAAATCGGCCGGCATGTCTTCAACCACGGTGTCCATCACCACGCAGTAGCTGTCGACGGAAACCAGTGGCGCGTAGAGACGCAGCTCTTCCAGCACGTGGTCGTGGGTGTGGTTGGAGTCCAGCACCACGATGACTTTCTTGCCTTCGGCGGCAGCACGCACCTGAGCGGCGATTGCCGGGTCGATGCTCGAGCCTTCGATCATTTTGATGCGCTTGCTCATCGGGTGGCTTTCGATGGCTTCGCGGTTGTGCGGACGGATGTCCAGGTCGATGCCCAGTACTTCGCCGTGGCCTTGCAGTTCCAGCAGGGACGCGTAGTAGATGATCGAGCCGCCGTGGGCGATGCCGCATTCAATCACCAGGTCCGGCTTGACGTTCCAGATGATCTCTTGCATCGCCAGCATGTCTTGCGGCAACTGGATGATCGGACGGCCCATCCACGAGAAGTGGTAGCTGTACTTGTGCTTGGCCGATTCGTTGAAGAAATCCCGGGCCAGGCCGGTGAGTTTCTGGTCGTCGCCCTGACGCGCGATTTCTGCCTGGCACTCGGCTTCGAAAGCTTTATTGATGGTGTTGTCGGTCATTTTAAAAGTCTCAATAGTCACTGGAACGAAGCGCTGTCTACGGCGTGATAGACGTAGCGTCCACCGGTCATCCGCTTGATTTCTTCGAGGTAGTTAGAGTTCATCACAAACAGGTTGGCGCCTTCGGGCAACGCATCCATGGCCTCTTGGGGCGAGGACACCCGTACACCACTCAGGGGCAGATAACGTCCCTGCTTGGCCGGGTTGATGTCCACCACGCGATCCACTGCTACCCCGGCGCGTTGCAGGAACAGCGAATAGATCACGCCTTTGGACGACGCACCCCAGATAGCCGAACCCTGCTGCGGATTGGCCTGGATGATCTGCACCGCACGCTCGAGGCTGCTGGTGAAGTTCTCAGGCAGGTCCAGTCGCGGGACCGGTTGTTCCGGGGTCAGGCGCAAGGTCGACAGGTCGGCGACGATGTACAGGTATTGGCCACCGAACAGGTGACCGGCCTCGTGCACAGTGCCGAACATCCGGCGCAGGTCATCGAGGCGGAAATAATTGACGTGCTCGTAGAACAGATCGAACCAGGCGCGGTGCTCCAGAATCCAGTCGAAGCACGGCACTTCGATGTAGATCTGCCCGCCCTGATTGGCCTCGGCCATTTGCGCGAGGAAACTCACCGGATCCTGGATATGTTCCAGCACATGGCGCAACACGATGGCATCCGCCGCCAGGCCCAAACCACGGGTAAACGGGGCCTTGATCACGTCGGCATTGTTGCCTTCATAGGCCGGGTCGATGCCGGTGATGGCGTAGCCCAGGCCCTTGAGGAGTTCGAGAAAATAACCTTTGCCGCAGCCAACTTCGATCAACTCCTGGCCTTTGAAGTGGCGGGCAATAATCCCTTCCACATCGCTCAGGTGCTGCTGGAACTGGCCGGAATGCGCCTGTTCGTTCTGGTAGTCGGCGTCGTAGCTGAGTTTGTCGGCGTCGAAGGCGTCGTTGAAGATCAACCCGCTCTGTTCATCCTGCACCAGCACCATGTCGGCGCAGGCCGAGGCCCGGGCCGATTGCGGGTCGGCGAAGGTGCGATTCTGCAACACCGGCAGGTCAGCGACCCGATACAACTCATGCTTCATGATTGCCTCCCAACAGTTGTTGCAGACGCTCAGCCACGCCCCAGAACGCCATCGGCTCATGCGTCGGGTATGGGTAGTGGCCGAGGTTCAAACCGATGGAGGCGCCGCGTTCACGCAGCCGCTGTTCCACCAGTGTCCTGACCGATATCGGCTGGCCGCTAGAACAATTGACCAGCCCATTGAAATCCCGCTGTTGCAGGATCGCCGCCAGGTAACCGGCGGCGGTGTCGATGGGCAGGTAATCGCGCAGCTGTTCGCCGGCCGACATATTGAAAGTGGCATCACCGGCATCGATTGCCCGGTCCAGCGCCGCCAGCAAACTGTTGGGGTTCTGTCCTTCGCCATGCAGGTAAAACAATCGCGCCCATTGCAGGGTGAACGGCTGGACCCGCTGCAAACTTTCCAGAAACAACCGCAAGGTGTTTTTCGCCAACCCGTAGGGATTGCCCGGCTGCGGCGCGGATTGCTCGGTGAGCGGCCCGCTCTGCATGCCGTATTCGAAACAGGTGCCGGTGACCAAAACCTGCGACACGCCCGCCTCGACCGCGCCCTTGATAAACCGGTAGTCGGCCATCAGGTTGTGTTCGAAATGGAACAGCGCCTGATAGTTCGGCAAACCGGGCCAGGCCAGATGCGCCAAGGCATCGACGCCCTCGGTCAACGCTGGGATATCCAGGTCGGCGGCGTGAATATCCGCTGCGATGAATTCCACGTCATTGATCCACGGCAAACCCGCAGCAGTCTCGGCATTGCGCGCCACGGCGCGCACCTCACAACCCCGGGCGAGCAACGCTGCGACCAGATGCCGGCCGACGAACCCGGTAGCGCCGGTGACCAGCACCTTCACAGGACGGTCAACTCGGGCACGGCGATCACAAAGCGGCCGTCCCACTCACGGACCTGGGCCAGTTGCTGGCTGACTTCGTGCAACAGGTTCCACGGCAGTACCAGCACGTAATCCGGTTTTTCGAGGTCGATCTGCGCCGGCGACACAATCGGGATGCGGCTCCCCGGCAGGTACTTGCCCTGCTTGTGCGGGTTGGCATCGGCGACCCACGCGAGCAGGTCTGGCTTGACCCCGGCGTAGTTGAGCAATGTGTTGCCCTTGGCTGCGGCGCCATAACCGACCACGCGCTTGCCCTCGGCCTTGGCCTGCAACAGGAAGCGCAGCAGTTCGTGCTTGATGCGTTCGGCAGCCGGCGCCAGGGTCGCGTAGTACTCGGGGGTTTTCACGCCTGCCGCGAGTTCGGCTTGCAACTGTTGCTGCACCGCCGGTTGCACGTCACGACGCTGGCCATCGAGGCGCTGCACAAATACCCGCAGCGAACCGCCATGGGTCGACAACTGACTGACGTCGAATACTTCCAGGCCATTGCGCGCGCACAAGGTTTGCACGGCGGTCAGGGACAGGTAGGAATAGTGCTCGTGATACAGCGTGTCGAACTGCTGGCCAGCCATCAGCGTCAGCAGTTGCGGAAACTCGAAGGTCGCCACGCCGGTCGGTTTGAGCAAGGTCGCAAAACCGCCGAGGAAATCATTGATGTCCGGGACGTGGGCCAGCACGTTGTTGGCGGCCATCAGGTCGGCGGACCAGCCTTCATTGACCAGTTGCGCGGCGGTGTCGCGACCGAAAAACAGTTCGCGAATCTCCAGGCCTTTTTCCCGCGCCGCTTGCGCAGTGCTGCGAGTCGGCTCGACGCCCAGGCACGGAATGCCGCGCTTGGCGACGTACTGCAACAGGTAACCGTCATTCGCGGCGATTTCCACCACGCGGCTGTCGGCAGTCAGGCCAAAGCGTTCAACCATTTCGGCCACATAGCGCTCGGCATGGGCCAGCCAGGTGCTGGAGAACGAACTGAAATACGCATACTCGGCGTCGAACAGGCTGTCGGCGCTGGTGTAATCCTCGGTCTGCACCAGCCAGCAGTGCTGGCACACCGCGACTTTCAACGGCACCCACTGCTCGGCCTGCTCGAGTTGATCGGCACGCACGTAGGCGTTGGACGGCGGCGACGTGCCGAGGTCGATCAGCGGCAAGGCCAGCGGCGTAGCGCAACCACGGCAATTCATACACGCACTCCGGCGAAGTGTTCATCGAGCACGGGATGGCTGGCGTCCCGGGCTGACAGATTATTGACAGGCAACGGCCAGGTAATCGCCAGCCGTGGATCGTTCACCGACAAACCGCCCTCGTGGGCCGGTGCGTAATCGGCGCTGTGCAGATAGAGCAATTCGGCGTCATCGGTGAGGGTCTGGAAACCGTGGGCGAACCCGGCCGGGATCAGCAAACTACGCCCGTCGCCGGCCCGCAGGTGCTCGGCGTGCCAGTGCAGGAAAGTCTCGGAGTCAGGGCGCAGATCCACCGCCACGTCCCAGACTTCACCGCGCAGGCAGGTGATCAATTTGGCTTCTGGTGCATCGGCGTTCTGATAATGCAAACCACGCACACTGCCCCGCGCGCGGGTGCAGGAATGGTTGATCTGACGAATATGAAACGCCTGGCCGAACGCGCTCAGGCTGCCTTCGCAGAACAACCGCGCGAAGTGCCCGCGATCGTCTTCAAAGCGCTTGTGCTGCACGCTGAACAAGCCGTCCAGCGGCAACGCGTTCAATAGAAATTCGCTCACAGCGCGCCTCGGTAAACGTTCAACTGGCCCAGGGTGATGGCGCGCATGTCGTCGCCGTTTTGCCACGCCAGGTGCCAGTCGAGGGTTTGCGTCAGGCACTGTTGCAACGACCAGCGCGGCTGCCAACCGAGCAATTGACGGGCGCGGCTGCTGTCCAGGCGCAGCAGGCCAGCCTCGTGCAAATCACTCGGCTCGATGCGCAAGCCTCGGGCTTGCGGCCAGCGACTGGCGAGCAGCTCGACCACTTCGCCGACGCTGCACATGTCCGCTTCGCTCGGGCCGAAGTTCCACGCACCGGCGTATTCCGGACCTTGTTGGTAGAGGCCAGCGGCCAATTGCAGATAACCGGCCAACGGCTCTAGTGCGTGCTGCCAGGGGCGCACGGCTTGCGGGTAACGCAGGGTCACCGGTTCGTCGGCGGACCAGGCTTTCAGCACGTCCGGGATCAGACGCTCCGGGGCAAAATCGCCACCGCCTAAAACGTTGCCAGCGCGGGCCGTGGCCAGGGCCAGACCGTGTTCGTCATGCTTGTCGGCCGGGAAGAACGACGCCGCATAAGACTGCGCCAACAATTCGCAGCAGGCCTTGCTGCTGCTGTAAGGATCGTGGCCGCCGAGGGCTTCGTCTTCGCGGTATGGCCACAGCCATTCCTTGTTGGCGTAGACCTTGTCGGTGGTCACCAGCACGCAGGCGCGCACGCAACCGACCTGACGGATCGCTTCCAGCAAGTTGAGCGTGCCCATGACGTTGCTGGAATAGGTGCCCAACGGATCGCGATAACCTTCACGCACCAACGGTTGCGCCGCCAGGTGCAGGACGATCTCCGGCTCGGTGTCGGCGATGATCTCAAGCAAGGCACCGAGGTCACGCAAGTCGCCACGCTGATCGTTGATGCCTTCGTGCACCCGCGCCAGTTCGAACAGGCTCGGCTCGGTGGACGGGTCCAGGGCAAAACCGCTGACCTTGGCGCCGAGACTTTGCAGCCACAGCGTCAGCCAACTGCCCTTGAAACCGGTATGCCCGGTGACCAGAACCCGCTTGCCGCGCCAGAATTCCGGGCTCAGTCCCATTGTTTCCATGGGGCCTCCCCGCTCAGCCACAACGCTTCGAGGTGATTCTTGTCGCGCAGGGTGTCCATCGGATGCCAGAAGCCGTCGTGCTGGAAGGCCTGCAATTGTTCTTCGCTGGCCAGTGCCGCGAGGGGCTCGGCTTCCCAGGACGTCTGGTCGTCGGCGATGTACGGCAAGACCTTCGGCGACAGGACAAAGAAGCCGCCATTGATCCAGCCGCCATCACCGCGCGGCTTCTCGATGAAGCCTTTGACGCTGTCACCGTCGCGCTCCAGGGCGCCGTAACGGCCTGGCGGTTGCACGGCGGTCACGGTGGCGAGCTTGCCGTGGGCCAGGTGAAAGTCGACCAACGCGCCGATGTTCAAGTCCGAGACGCCATCGCCGTAGGTAAAGCAGAAGGCTTGTTCGCCTTCCAGATAGCGCGCGGCGCGACGCAGACGGCCACCGGTCATGGTGTCTTCGCCGGTGTCGATCAGGGTCACGCGCCACGGTTCGCTGTAATTCTGGTGAACGTCCATGCGGTTGTTGCACATGTCGAAGGTGACGTCGGAGGTGTGCAGGAAGTAGTTGGCGAAGAAGTCCTTGATCGCGTAGCCCTTGTAGCCAAGGCAAATCACGAAATCGTGGATTCCGTGCGCGGAGTACTGCTTCATGATGTGCCAGAGAATTGGCTTGCCGCCGATCTCGATCATCGGCTTGGGCTTGAGGTGCGACTCTTCGCTGATTCGCGTGCCCAGGCCACCCGCCAAAATAACTGCCTTCATCCTCTTCCCCTCTTGTTCGTCACAGGGCCCGGCCAAGCTGTATCAAGCTTTTGCCGGCCTTCTGGATAAAACGCTCAACGCCGCTGTGTGCACTGCCCGCCGAGGCGCGAGTGCTCGTTTTATGGCGATATGAAGGGGGACTTGCAGGAAACGCGCCAGCTCTGTGGGCCTGGAAGGCGCCCAGAGGGAAGAGAAGCTGTGGGAGCGGGCTTGCTCGCGAAGGCAATCGGTCATCCGACATTGATGCCGACTGACCTAGCGCTTTCGCGAGCAGGCTCGCTCCCACAGGGGAGGTGCTTGTTAGCCGAAAATCATTCAGCCAAACATGGCAAAGCCATCAGCGCTGGTTGGCAAATTGAAGGCCTGGCCGTCGGCGGTCTGGATGTGCTCGATGGTGGCGAAACCGGCGAACCAATCCTGGAGCTTCACGCCGTTATCCAGAACCGCTCCCGACGCAGGGCTGGTGTTGCTGAGGTAAAGGTCATCGCCCACCCGCGTGACATTCAGGTCGGCGGCGGTGGCGACGTTGTTCAGGATCAAGGTGTCATTGGTGAAATAGCCCTGGCCGTCATCCCTGATCGTCACCAGGTTGCTGGTGTTGACGGTGTAGGTGTCGTCATTCTCCCCGCCATTGGCAAAGCCGCTGGCGTTCATGATCAATTGGTCGAAGCCATTGCCGCCCAACAAAACGTAATCGTGGCCGATGCCCGTCAACACATCTTCGCTTTCCCCACCATCGGCCGTGCCGCTGGTGACTGTGATGGTGTCATTGCCATATTCGCCATAGGCGAAGCTGCCCCGATCATTGACCGCGGTGACAATCACGTCGTCGCCGTCGCCGCCGTACAACATGTCGGCCTGGGGAACGCTGCCGGTATCGACTTCGGTGGAAGGACCGCTCGCGGGTCCAAAACCGCCATAGAGGTGATCGGCGACCCAACCACCGTGGATGACGTCATCGCCCAGGCCGCCTTCAAAGTAGTTACTTTCCAGGCCTTTACCTGTCAGCGTGTCGTTGAAGTGACTGCCGCGCAGGATTTCAATATCCCAATACTGGTCGCCTTCAGCGATACCGGAATTCTGCCTAGCCTGCAGATCGATGCTGACCCCCACATCGCTGTCGCCATAGCTGACGGTATCCAGGCCTTCGCCACCGATGAAAAGGTCCGGCCCAGCGCCGCCAAACAGCAGGTCGTTACCCTGGCCGCCCACAAGGGTGTTCTCCAAGTCATTGCCAAAACCGGTGAAGTCGCCGGTGCCGGTATACGTCATTTTTTCAATGAATGACTCCAGGGACTTCACCGCCAGGCTGGTGCGCACCTCATCATAGCCGCCGAGGAAATCCTGTTCGATGACTGTCACGCCCTCGGCATTGATGTTGTAGATATCGTCGCCCCGACCACCTTCGAACGTCACGCCACCGACGGAGCTGGTGAAGGTGTCGGCACCGAACGAACCGATGACCTTTTCCACATTGGCCAGCGTGTCGCCTTCAGCTCCGTTGCCAACGCCGGGCATGCCGATACCTTCGCGGATATCGACGCTCACCGCACCATTGGACCAGGAATAATCCACGGTATCGAAACCGGCCCCGCCATCGAAGCCGATCGGCAAGTCATTGGCCCTGAAAAAGTCATCGAAGTTCGACCCCAGGATCAGCTCGATACCGGTGTAGGTATCACCCACTGCTACGCCGGTGTTCAGTTGCCCGGATATCAGGTCAACCGTCACCCCCTCGGTGCTGTCGGCATAACTCGCGGTATCCAGGCCCGCGCCGCCGATCAAGTGGTCCGCGCCCTCCCCGCCCACCAGCACATCGTTACCGACGCCGCCGGTAATGGTGTTGCCGCCAGCATTGCCGTAACCGGTGAATGAACTCTTCCCGGTATAGGTCAGCGACTCAATGTTGGCGTCCATGGTGTAGGAAGACAGGCCAGTACGAATTTCGTCGATGCCCATCGCGAAGTCGCGCTCGGAAATCGTGACACCCGTGGAATTGATCACGTAAGTGTCATCCCAGATGGTGCCAATGACGTGTTCGATATTTTTCAGCGTAACGCCTTCGGCGTCGCCGCCAATCCCGGGCTTGCCCGTGCCGTTACGGATATCGAGGGTGACCCCCGCTTCCGACATCGAGTAATCCACTGTGTCAAAACCGTCGGCACCGTCCACGGACTTGAACGCTGTACCGCCCAAAAACACGTCATCGTGGTTGGAGCCGCGAATGGCTTCGATATCGGTGAAGGTATCGCCGGCGGCGATTCCGGAGCTGTTGTTACCGTACTTCAGATTAATGTCCAGGGTCAGACCCTCGGCGCTGTCGGTGTAGCTCGCGGTGTCCCACCCTGCGCCGCCGATCAAGTGGTCGGCACCGCCGCCGCCCAGCAGCACATCATTGCCCGCCCCGCCGGTGATCACGTTATCGCTGGCGTTGCCGTAACCGGTGAATTTACCGGTGCCGGTATAGGTCAGGCGTTCGATGTTCTCGTCCAACCGGTAGTGGGCCTGATTGGTCAGCACCTGATCGTCATAACCGCCAGCCCAACCACTCTCTTCAATGATTTTGCCGCCGTCGGCATTGACGATGTAGGTGTCGTTGCCGCGCCCGCCTTCAAGGGTCCGGCTGCCCAACGTGGTGGTGAAGGTGTCATCGTAATCACTGCCAATGACCTTCTCGATATTCTTCAGCGTGTCGCCTTCGGCATCGCCGCCGGTTCCGGGCTGGCTGACGCCGCTGCGCAGGTCGATGCTGATCCCGGCCGAGGACCAGGAGTAATCCGCCGTATCGAACCCGGCACCACCGTCGAGCTGGTCCGCGCCGGCGCCGCCGATCAGAACGTCATCGCCGCGCAGTCCTTTGATCACGTCATCCTCATTCGTACCGATCAGCGTATCCGTGCCGTTTGTTCCATTCATAACTGCCATGTCTTCTTCCTTGCCTTGGTGAGAAAAAACGAAATCCTTGGGCAACTATCGACCACTGACGCTTCAAGCTTGAACCTGCGGACGAAAAAAAAGGCGACCCAAAGTCGCCTTCTTTTCGAGAGCCAGGTGAAACGGTCAGTCCGCCAACCAGCCATTTTCCCAGTAGCGCAGGTTGTCGCCGCGCAGCACGTAGTCGCGCAGCACCACTTCGCGCAATTGATCGCCCAAGCGGTAGCTCGCGTCCGGGTCCGCCAGGTGCATGCGGATGGCTTGCAGCCATTCATCGGTGCTGTTGGTCTTGATCCGGGTACACGGCAAATACCCGCGATAGGCCTCGGTGTCGGTGCAGATCACCGGGTAGCCGCAAGCCCCGTATTCCAGCAGGCGCAGGTTGCTCTTGCAGTCGTTGAAGATGTGGAACTCGAGCGGTGCCAACGCCAGGTCGAGGTTCAGGCTGGCGAGTTTGGCCGGGTAGACATCCAGCCCGATCACCCCGTGGAACTCGTGCATGTAGGGACGCAAATCATCCGGGCACATGCCGAAGAATACCCAGTCGACTTCATTCGCCAGTTCGCGGACCACATCGGCAATCACCGCCAGGTCACCGTGGTGACTGGTACCGCCGCCCCAGCCGACCCGAGGTTTTTTCGAGGTGCGGCGCTGGCTGCGCATGTCGTTCCACAGGTGCCTGGACAACATGTTCGGCACCACGCGAATGTCCTGGTGCATATCCGACAGCGCATTACCCAGCGCTTCGGTGGAGACCACTACACGGTCACACATGCCGATGGCACGCCGCACCAGGCGCTCCATCTCCTCCTTGTTCGGCATATTGCGGATATGCGCGTTGCGATGCGGAACGTTGATGACATAGTCATCCAGCTCGTAGATCCGCCGGGCATTGGAGTAGGTTTGCAGCGGTACGATTTCGTTGATCGTGCCTTCGGAATAGCGCCCCTGCAGGATGATCACGTCAGGTGTCTGGCGCTCGATTTCAATCATCGAGGGCATGTTGTAGTGAATGCGCCCCTCAGCCCGGCCCGCAGCTTCCAACTCGATCATCGGCTGCGTTACGCGATAATGGCCAATCGCGGAGGCATTGATCGGAACGGCGAGGATCTTCGGCAGCTGTGCTTTGGAGAACGGACTCCAACCGGTACGCAAACCTGGCTCAAGGCTGAAGCTCGACCCGCCCAGCCCCTGCAATGACAGGTTGATGTTGTAGGCCGGGTCACGGGCGATAATCGGCAGCCAGCGTTTGTAAAACACTTCCTGTTCCTGGCTGCGCAACGCCGGTTCGCCTTCCTGCGGCAGCACGACCGGGCGCGCACCCAGCGCCAACCGGGCATACGGCGTCCACACCACCAGATAACCGTCCTGGCCGATCCGCAAACACAGGTCGGCTTCATTGAGGGACTGGGCCAGGTGCGTTTCATCCAGGCCACCGACTGCGTCGAACACGGCCTTGCGCACCATCAGGCAATCACCGCCGACGGCACTCAGGTTGTGCGCGACCTGCAACCGGAACATGTAGCCTGCCGCTTGAAGGGACTCGCCGTAAAACGGCACGCCGGCCGGCCCTTGCAAACCGAGAATCAAACCCGCGTGCAGCACCCGCCCGTCCGGGTTGAACAGCTTGGCACCGACCACGCCGACTTCCGGACGCTGGGCGTGATTGAGCAGTTCATCCAGCCAGTCGCCCTGAGTGATCACCGTGTAAGGGTTGAGCATCAGGATGTAATCGCCGGCGGCCTGCTTCACCGCAAAGTTGCACACGGCCGCGGCATTGCCTTGCTGTGGGTACGCCAGCACGCGAATCCGCTCGCTGCCCAGCCCTGCCATGCCGGCCAGCCAGGCCCGCGCCTCGGCACTTTGGCTGCCATTATCGACCAACAGCAATTCGTAATCGGCGTAGGCGGTTTTCTCCAGCAGGCTTTCAACGCAACGCTGCAAAGCGACGGTCTGGTCCTTGCTGACGATGATGATCGACACCAGCGGCCGCGCCGTGTGCTGATAGTCGACACGGTTGATCAATTCGCCGCTGGCGCTGCGGTTCTCATAGTCCACGCCCAGGCGTTGCAAATGCGCGTCCAGCAACAACGGGCTGTTATCCACCACGTCAGCATGAGCCAGCCACTTGCCCAGATCGAACGTCGACTCCAGCAACACCTCGGCGATATGTCCGATCACCTGGGTGCCTTCATCCTCGACCATGCGCCAGAGCACATCGTGTGGCGCCAGTTCCCCGTGCACCGAGTCGAAACCGCCCAGGGCCAGGAAACGTTCGCGCTTGAATGCCAAGGCTCGCCCGACGTAAGGGTAGCTGCGCATCAGGTCGAGGTTGAAGTCGGGTTTGAAGGCCGGCTCGGCCGACTCCCCCTGACGCAAACTGCCTTCGTCGCTGTAAAGGCACGCCAGGGCCGGCGACAGGACAATCCGCTCCGCCATGGCCAACAAGGCCGGCGCTACCAGGCGATCACCGGCACGCAACAGGTAAAACCAGTCGGCACCTTGCAACTGCGGCAACAGTTCATTGACCTGCGCCAGCCAGTCCTCTTGCAATGGCAAACGGAAAACCCGTTCATCCAGCGCAGCGTCGGTGCACGACGCGGACAACACCAGTGTCAGCTCGGGCGCGTAATCCTGCGCGGCAAGCGACTGCAGGGTCAGGTCCAGGGCTGATCGGCTGCCGAGTTCATCGATGATGACCGGGACGATTTTCGGGGTGTGGGTCCAACCGGCGATGGTGTCAGGCAATAGCAACCGTTGACCGTCATTGAGAACACGGCACGCCAGCCACTGCGCGTAGAGTTCGGCAAAACTGTTGCTGGCGATGCCGACAAGCCATTCCTGGGCACTTTGTTTGGTGCCCAGGGTTCGGCTCAAAGGCAGTTCTTCCCAGACCCGGGGCGATTCTTCGGTCCGGGTCAGCGGCAGATAACGAACCCAACCCGGTGCCGGCGCAGACTCGCCACTGCGAGCCTTGAGCATCTGCAAAATCCATTCACGCTCAACCTCTACGGCGTCTTTCATCGCCTGCTGGGCGCTCAAGCGCTCCGGGTACAGGCGCTCGACACTGAGCACGTTGTTGGACATCACCAGATTACCGCGCCGCAACAGGCACACGTACAAGGCAAAATCCAGGGTCGCCACAAAGCAGTGGCCCGGCTGGGACAGCGCTGGCAACAACTCCAGCACGTCCGCCCGACGGAACAGTGCATTGCTGAAACCACCAAGGATGTTGACCGGGAAATTCTCGAAAATCGCCAGCAGGTCGTCACCCTTGAACAGGCCGCTCACCGGGGACAGCGACGTGTTCTCCAGCCGCGAAGGCAGCAGCATGTCATCGGCGTCCCAGAACAAACGCTGGGCCAGCACCAGGCTCACTTCATCACGCGTCATCAGCTCATGGGCCTGCTGCTCGATGCAGGCGGTGAACAGGTGATCGTCATCACACAGAAACTTGATGAACTCGCCCTGGGCCTCTTCCAGGCAAGCCTGCAAGTTGCCCACCATCCCGAGCGTGCGCGGATTGCGCACATAGCGCACGGCAACGCCGGATTGCCCGGAGATCGCGATGGCCGCCTCCTCGATCTCACTGCCACGACTGTCGTCGCACACAATGATCTCGAGATTGCCATAACCCTGAGTCACGGCACTGTGCAACGCACGACTGAAAAAGCGCGGATTGAAGGCAGGAATGACGAGGCTGACAAGCGGGAGTGAATTCACGGCGGACTCGCAGGCGGCGTGAGCTCGCCCAGTAAAGCGAGCCCTTTGAACCGCGGAAAAAGACAGTAGATATCAGAGGGGCAGCAGTGACCGGGCGCCTGAGCGCCCGGCCACCGTCAGATTTTGTTGAACAGGCCCAGCGACGTGATCTTGCTGAACGCCAGTTGCGCGGCTTGCAGCATGGTCTGTTGCAGGGTCAGGCGAGTCATCACTTCAGCAGGATCGGAGTCACGAATCGAGCCTTGGGTAGCGGTGTTCGCCAGGCTCAGGCTCTGGTTGGTCGTGGACTGATCGTCCAGCGACTGACCGCGCGCACCAATCGAAGTAACGGCCGAGCCCAACTGGTCGGTGGCGCTGTCCAGGTTGGCCAGGCCCGAGTCCATGGCTGCCTGGAATTGCTGCTTGGCCACGGTGTTGCCGTCGATTGGCGAGTTCAGTGCGGTGATCATCTTGCCCAGGGTATCGAGCACGTTCTGGGTCTGGTGATCATTGGCCTGCACGGCGAACTGATCGCCGGCGCCCGGTGTACCGCCGCCCAGCGTGAAGGTCACGCCTGCCGCGGTGGCCGTAGCCGGAGGACCCGCCACCACAGCACCCGACGATACCGGACGGCTGTCGGCCGTCACTGGCGCCGCGTACAAATCGAACGCGGTAGCGCTGGTGAACTTGAGGATCGCCCCGCCCGACGGGAACGCCGCGTTGTAGGCCGTCGGGTCGGTCACCGAAGAACCGGTGACGACCGCAGTGGACGCGTTGCCGGCGCTGCGCACGGCACCGATGGTGTCCGGGTTGGCCGTCAACTGGAAGGTATGACCGGCAATGACCGTGTCCGCCACATCACCCGACTTGAGGTTGATGTTCAGGTTCAGGTCGACACCACGGAAGTTGACCACCTGGTTGGCGCCGTTGCTGTTGCTGAACGCGCCGTTCTGGCTGGCCTCGGTCGTGACGTCGTTGCCCAGCCCGTCGGTGATCTTCAACTGGGTGCTGCTCAGGAAGGTGACCGTGTACGGCTGGCCGCTGGCGAACTTGGCGTCGTAGGTGGCGCTGTTGGTCACCTGGCCGTTGGACAAGACCACGCGACCGTCATCCACCGCCGGAGCGGTCATGGCCGCCTGAGTACGACTGGTGTTGATGGTCTGCTGGAACGCGTCCCAACCCGTGGTGTTGCTGGCCACGGTCAAGCCGTCGCCGATGCCCAGGTCGATGTGGGTCTGGTCACCGTTGTAGCTGTAGGTGCCGTCGGAATTCTGCGTGTACGGCGGGGTGTCGGTTTTCGAACCGGAGAACAGATAATTGCCGGAGGAATCCTTGGAGTTCATCAGGCCCAGCACTTGTTGCTGGATCTGGCCCAATTCTGCCGCAAAGGCCTTGCGGTCATCGTCGGTGGTAATGCCGTTGTTGGCGCTGAGGCCGATTTCCTTGGCGCGCTGCAAGGCAGTGCCGATGGAATCCAGCGTGGTCTCTTGCAGGCTCAGCGAACTCTTGGTCGAACTGATGTTGGCGTTGTACTGATCCAGCATCGCGCTCTGCTGACCCAGTTGCAGCAAACGACCGGCACCGATCGGATCGTCGGAAGCCGTGTTGACGCGAGTCAGGCTGCTGGCTTCGTTGCTGGTCGCGATCGCCTTGTTGAAGTTGCGCTGATAGTTGGCAGCGGTTGTCTCGTAATACTGGGCGGTGGAAATGCGCATGAATTACGACTCCTTAAAGGCTGTTGATCAGCGTGCTGAAAGTTTCCTGCGCAGCCTTGATGATCTGCGAAGAGGCGGTGTAGTACTGCTGGTATTTGACCAGGTTGCCGGTTTCTTCATCCAGGTCGACCCCGGACAGCGAATCACGGGCGCCCTTGGCCTGGGTCAGGATCGCCGTGGTGGCGGCACTGTCGGACTTGCCCTGTGCGGCCTTGCTGCCGACGTTGGTCACCAGCGTGTTGTAGGCGTCGGTCAGGCTGATGCCCTTGCTCGCCGAACCGGTGTCCACGGTCTGCTTGGTTTGCAGGCCGACCAAGGCCTGGGCGTTGCGGTTGTCCGAGGACGCCGCGCCGGTCAGCGACATGGAGAAGCTCTCGCCAGTGCCTGGCGAACCACCCACGGTGGTCTGCACAGTGAAAGTCTTCTGCACCGCCGGCGTACCGCCGTCGGTGATCGGATTGCCGCTGGCATCGACCATCGGTACTTTCAGGTTCAGGGTGTTGTCCTGGCCCGGAACGATGGTGCCGCTGCCTATTGAGGTGCCCTTGGCGTCGGTCATGGTGTAAGTCTGGCTGCCACCGCTTGGAGCACCGAAGGTGATCTTGACCGGCGTCGAATACTTGAGCGCGGTCTGCATGTCGGCCTGGTTCGCCGAGTTGTAGATATCGATGGTGCTGCTGAGCGCCGGCTGGGTGTAGGTACCGGTCGCCTTGGAGCTGGCCAAGCCGGTCAACGGAGCGGCCGCTGCGATTTTTTTCGGGTCGGTCAGGACGGTCTGGATGCTTGCTGCGGCGCCGCGAGTCGGGGTCACCTTGAAGCTGTCGCCAGCGCTCAGCGCACCGCCGTTCAGCGACAGGCTGAAACCGTCGATCACCGGTGGCGGCGTGGTCGTGGTGCTGAAGGTGCCCATGTCAGTGCCATCGGAACGCTTGACGCTGTAGTCCGTGGCGCTGGTGAAGGTCACCTGATAATCGCTGGTGGTCAGCTTGCCGGTGTCCTTGATAGTGACATCCAGGTTACCGGAACCTGCGCTGTTGCTCGCATTGCCGATGCTGCGCTGACTGATCAGCGCGGCGCTGTTGATGTTGTTGAAGATCGCCGCGCCGAACTCGCCGTTCTTGTCGATGCCTTGCGCTTGCTGACTGTTGATCTGGTCAGCCACGACCAGGGCCACACGCCCCAGCTCATTGAGCGACGGATCGAGCACTTCCTTACGGTAACTGAGCAGACCACCGATTTCGCCGCCGCTGACCACCGACGTGATGTCGATGGTGCTGGAGCCACGGTTCATCTGCAGCGCCATGCGCGACGGATCATCCTTGCTCGGTACGGTTTCCAGCGTGTTGGTGGTGTTGCCCATCACCAATGGCTGGCCGCTACCGACATAGATGTCGTAGCTGGTGCCGCGCTCGACGACTTGCGCACCGACCATCTCGGACAGTTGGCGCACGGCTTCGTTACGGGTGTCGAGCAGGTCGTTCGGCTGGCCGCCGCTGGTGGAGATTTCGCCGATCTTCTGGTTCAGGTTGGCAATCGAGGTCGCCAGTTTATTCACCTGGGCCGCCATGTCAGCCAGGCTGCCATTGATAGTGGTGTTCTGGTCATTCAACTGTTTGGCGATGCTGTTGAAGCGCGCGCTCAACGCCTGGGCACCGGTCAATACCGACTGGCGCGAGGTATCGTCAGTCGCCGAGGTCGAGACGCCCTGCATCGAAGTGAAGAATTTCTGCAACACGCCGGTCAGGCCGGTGTTGGTGTCGGACAGCGAGGCGTCGAGTGGCGTGGCCTGGTCCAGGTACGAGGCGGCTTCGCTGTTCAGCGAAGTGGCCGTGCGCAATTGCGAATCGAGGTAAGAGTTGTACACCCGGCGCACATCCGCCAGGGTCGTACCGGTGCCGATGAAGACGTTCCCGTACTGCTGCGAGGCCTTGGTGCCCTGCACGGTTTGCTGACGTGAATAACCGGCGGTGTCGACGTTGGCAATGTTGTTGCCTGTGACAGCCAGGGAGGATTGGCTAGCCGCCAGACCCGACATCCCGATATTGAGCAAACTCATGGTTCAGACCTTATGCCTTGTGCCTATAAAGGCGTGGTGGTAGCGCCCGCCGCAGCGTAGTTTTGGTAACTCGTCATCTGCTTGGCTATCTGCGAAATCTTGCTGGCGTAGTTCGGGTCGGTTGCATAACCGGCCTTTTGCAACTCACGCACAAACTGTTCTGGGTTATCGGCCGACTTCACGACATCTTGATAGCGATTATTGGATTGCAGCAACGTCACAAGGTCATGGAAGCTGTCCTTGTAAGAGGCATAGGAACGGAACTCGGCCGTCTCCTTGACCATCGCGCCATCCCTGAATTCGCTGGTGATCGCCCGCGCCGAATCGCCCTTCCAACTGCTGCCGGTCTTGATGCCGAACAGGTTGTGACTGCTGCTGCCATCCTGGGCGCGCATGACCGATTTGCCCCAACCGGTTTCGAGCGCGGCCTGGGCCACCAGGTAACGCGGATCGACGCCAATCCGGTCGGCAGCTTCCTTGGCCATCGGCAGCATGGTGTTGACGAATTCGTCGGAGGAACTGAACGCTTTCTTGGCCGGCGCGAGAGGAATCTGCGCCATCGCGCGGCCGTAAATCTGCATCTGCCCGCTCGACGCCGATGACGTTGGCGACGGCAGCCAGTCGCCGTTGTACAACGGACCGGCACCGGTTGCCGTAGCGGTGGCGCGCTCAGGCAACAGGTTTTTCAGGGAGGTGGCAGCGGTCGTGGTACTGGTCGCGGTGGACGGCACCAGACCGGCGAGCAAACGATCGGCCAGTTTCGGCGGCAAGGCCAAGCGCCGCTGGTTGAGCAGCGCCACGTCATTGCTGTGCGCAGCGGTCGCCGTCGGTGTCTTGACCCCACGCGAGGCCCACAACGGACGCTCGCCGTTAAGGCGCGACAACGGGCCGTTCGTGGCGACCGTACCGGCAGCTACAGGCGTCGTAACGGCTTCGACCTTGGCTTTCGCTGCTTCCTGCTTGGCTGCGGAATTCGCCGCCGCCTCACCCGGAGCCAGCGGTTTGTTCTTCGACATCTGACGCATCAACACGTCCGCCAGGCCAATACCGCCGCCTTCGCGAGACATGGACACAGCCATCTGCTGGTCGGACATTTCCTGATATTGCTTGGCAGCCGGCGTGTTGAGCGGATTGTCCTTGCCCAGTTCGTCGGTGGCCGAGCGCATGGACTTGAGCATTTCACCGAGGAACAGCGACTCGAATTCCTGCGCTACTTTGCGCATGTTCGCGTCGCTGTTCTTGTCGCCGATCTTGAGCTGGTTCAGACGATTGAGGTCGGAGTAAGAACCCGAGTCGCTGGTGCTGAGCGTGCCGCTCTTGCGCATGTCCATGGGTGCCTTCCTCAGATCACGATCAGGTCGGCTTGCAGCGCGCCGGCCTGTTTCAGTGCTTCAAGGATGGCCATCAAGTCACCTGGCGCCGCGCCGACCTGGTTCACCGCACGAACGATTTCGTCGAGGGTGGTGCCCGGACCGAACTTGAACATTGGCTTGGCTTCTTGCTGGGCGTTGACCCGCGAGCGCGGCACGACCGCCGTCTGCCCATTGGACAGAGGACCGGGCTGGCTGACGATCGGGTCTTCGGTGATGGTCACGGTCAAGCTGCCGTGGGTCACGGCGGCCGGGGACACTTTGACGTTCTGGCCGATCACGATGGTGCCGGTCCGCGAGTTGATGATGACTTTCGCCACCGCCTGACCCGGATCGACTTCAAGGTTTTCGAGGATCGACAGGTAGTCGACGCGCTGGCTCGGATCGAGTGGCGCGGTGACGCGGATCGAACCGCCGTCGATAGCCTGGGCAACACCAGGACCGAGCAGGTCGTTGATCTTGTCGACCACGCGCTTGGCGGTGGTGAAGTCGGAACGGTTGAGGTTCAGGGTCAGGCTGTTGCCCTGGTTGAAACCGCTCGGCACCGAACGCTCGACCGACGCACCGCCAGGGATACGACCGGCCGACGGAACGTTGACAGTGATCTTCGAACCGTCACGACCTTCAGCATCAAAACCGCCGACCACCAGGTTGCCCTGGGCGATGGCGTAGACGTTGCCGTCGATACCTTTGAGTGGCGTCAGCAGCAAGGTGCCGCCGCGCAGGCTCTTGGAGTTACCGATCGACGACACGGTGATATCGACCTGCTGACCCGGTTTGGCAAACGCCGGCAAATCAGCACTGATCGAGACTGCCGCGACGTTCTTCAACTGCACGTTGCCCGAACCCGCCGGCACCTTGATCCCGAACTGCGAGAGCATGTTGTTGAAGGTCTGCAGGGTGAACGGGGTCTGGGTCGTCTGGTCGCCGGTCCCGTTAAGCCCGACCACCAGGCCGTAACCGATCAATTGGTTGGTCCGCACGCCGGAAATGCTGGCGATGTCCTTCAACCGCTCGGCTTGAGCGGTGAAGGCTGCGGACATCAACAAGGCAGCGACCATGAGACTTCTGAAGTTCAACGTAGCCACCTAGAAAGGGAACAGCGGGCTAAGGAAGAAACGGTCGAACCAGCCTGGCTGACTCGCATCGGCAAACGCGCCGGTGCCCGAATAGGTGATACGTGCATCGGCGACACGGGTCGACGACACGGTGTTATCGGTGGCGATGTCATCGGCGCGCACCAGGCCGGCAATCCGCACCAGCTCATCGCCCGAGTTCAGGGTCATCCACTTCTCGCCGCGCACGGCAATGATGCCGTTGGGCAAGACGTCGGCGACGGTCACGGTGATCGAGCCGGTCAGGCTGTTGCTCTGGCCGGACTTGCTGGCGCCGTTGGTGGCACGGTCGCCGCTGTAGCCTGCGTCGAGACTCAGGCTGCCACTGCCGACTGGATCATTGGTACTCAGGCCGCCACCGAACAACGACGTCAGACCGATATTGGTCTTGCTGGTCTTGTCGATCTGCGAGTTGGCGCCTTTGCTGGCCTGGGTCCTTTCGTTCAGGGTGATGGTGATGATGTCACCGACCCGGAAAGCCTTGCGGTCGCTGTACAGGTTCTGTTCGAAACCGGCCTGGTAGATCGAGCCATTGTTGGCGGCAGCCGGCAACGGCGTGCGCGGCAACACCGGGGCGTAATACGGGTCATTGGGCTTGGGCGTCGGCGCGACGCAGCCCGCGAGTGCGACTACCCCACTCAGTGCCAGAACAGATACAAAGCGATTCATGACCCTACCTCACGGTGTTGCTGGCGACCGATGGCCGCCCCATAGACTTGATTACAGATTCTGCGTTACGAACGAGAGCATCTGGTCGGCGGTGGAGATCACCTTGGAGTTCATCTCGTAGGCGCGCTGAGTGGTGATCATGTTGACCATCTCTTCAACGGTGCTGACGTTGGAACCTTCCAGGGTGTTCTGCAGCGTGGTACCAAAACCGTTCAGGCCCGGGGTGCCGACTTGCGGCGCGCCACTGGCAGCGGTTTCCAGGAACAGGTTGTTACCCACGGCTTGCAGGCCGGCCGGGTTGATAAAGTCGGCGGTTTGCAAGTTGCCGATCACCTGAGAAGCCGGGTTGCCGGGAACGGTGATGGACACCGTGCCGTCAGTACCGACCGTGAAGGTCTGGGCGTTGTTCGGGATGACAATCGCTGGTTCCAGGGCGAAACCGCTGGCGTTCACGATCTGGCCATTGGAGTCGAGGTGGAAGGTGCCGTCACGGGTGTAGGACGTGGTGCCGTCCGGTTGCAGAATCTGGAAGAAACCGCGACCGTCGACCGCCAAATCCAGCGGCTGCTCGGTGGTTTGCAGGCTGCCGGCCGAGAAGTTTTTCTGGGTGCCGACGATGCGCACACCGGTACCCAATTGCAGACCGGACGGCAGTTCGCTGTCCTGGGTCGACTGGGCGCCAGGCTGGCGTTTGATCTGGTACAGCAAGTCCTGGAACTCGGCGCGATCACGTTTGAAACCCGTGGTCGATACGTTCGCCAGGTTGTTGGAAATGGTGGTCAGGTTAGTGTCCTGGGCGGACAGACCTGTTTTGGCAACCCATAGAGCCGGAAGCATTTCGATTCTCCTCGTGCGCCTGTTTTACGGCGCGACGTTCTGGTAATTAGCTGATCTGCAAGACCCGAGCCATGGCCTGGTCATCGTCTTTGGCGGTGTTCATCATTTTGATGTGCAGCTCGAACTGCTTCGACAAGGCCAGCACCGAGGTCATTTCTTCCACGGCGTTGACGTTGCTCGACTCCAGGAACCCGGACACCAGCTTGACGCCTGCATCGGCTTGCGCCGGCTTGCCGTCCTTGGTGTGGATCGAACCATCCAGGCCTTTGGTCATGTTCTTCAGGTCTGGGTTGACCAGTTTGATGCGGTCGATTTCGGCCATCACGCGCGGGCCTTCACCCATCGAACGAATGCTGATGGTGCCGTCTTCGCCCACTTCGATTTTCTGCTCGGGCGGCACGGCAATCGGCCCGCCATTGCCCATCACCGGCATACCGTTGCCGGCACGCAGAACGCCGAGGGCGTCAATGTTCAGGCTGCCAGTGCGCACGTAGCTTTCGCTGCCATCGGGGCTCTGCACCGCGATCCAGCCGTTGCCGGTCACGGCCACGTCGAGGTCACGACCAGTCTCCACCATCGAACCTGGCGAGAAGTCAGTGGCCGGACGTTCACTCATGGCAAAGGCACGCGCCGGAAAGCTGTCACCAAACACCGGCATCGAACGGGCCTGTTCCAGGTCCTTTTGAAAACCGTTGGTGGAGATGTTCGCCAGGTTGTTCGCGTGAGCCTTCTGCGCCAGTGCATTCTGGCTGGCGCCGGTCATTGCCACATAAAGGTACTTATCCACACTCAATCCTCTGCATGCCGGACGTTTGCCGCCCACTGCTGTACTGATGAGCCTTAAGCAATTTGCAGACCAACTTTTTTCTGACGGCCCGGGGCCCGGCAAACAAAGGACTTGAGGGGTTTGGAGGGGATGAGGGGATTGTGTCGAAGTCGAAAAACCGGCGGTGTTATGCCGTTTGGTGGCAAGGCTCAGCCTTTGCGGCGAACACAAAACAATGTGGGAGCGAGCCTGCTCGCGAAGGGGCCAGCACATTCAGCATCAATGTTGACTGGAATACCGCATTCGCGAGCAGGCTCGCTCCCACAAGAGATCGGCGTTTTACTCTTTGCCGACTTCGTACTCGCGCAACTTATTGGCAATGGTCGTATGCGAAACCCCCAACCGCTTGCCCAACTGCCGACTGCTCGGGTGCTCTGAATACAACCGCTCCAGCACCGCTTTCTCGAAGCGCCCGACAATCGCATCCAGCCCGCCTTCCAGCGAGAAATCGCCAAGCGGCTGACGCACGCCGTAGTCCGGCAAGCGAATGTGCTCGGCCTTGACGGTCCCGCCCTCGCACAACGAAACCGCCTGGAACAACACGTTTTCCAACTGCCGGACATTGCCCGGCCAGTGGTAATGACTGAGCCGCTCCATGGCCGCCGGCGCCAGTTTCGGCAGCGGGCAACCGATCTGCCGACTGGCCTGGTCGAGGAAGTGCTCTACCAGAGGCGTCAAACCGTCGAGGCATTCGCGCAGCGGCGGGATGTGCAACGACAGCACGTTCAAGCGGTGATACAAATCCTGCCGAAATTCGCCGCGTGCGCACAACTCAGACAAGTCCACCTGCGTCGCGCAGATCACCCGCACGTCCAGGTAAACCTCTTCATCACTGCCTACACGACGGAAGCAACCGTCCTGCAAGAAGCGCAGCAATTTCACCTGCAAGCGCGGGCTCATTTCCCCGACGCCATCGAGAAACAGCGTACCGCCGGCCGTCAACTCCAGCAGCCCGAGCTTGCCTTCGGCCCGCGCCCCTTCAAAAGCGCCGGGGCCGTAGCCGAACAACTCGGTCTCGGCCATGGACTCCGGCAGACCGGCGCAGTTAAGCGCCATCAACGGTGACTGACCGCGCGGACTCGCCAGGTGACAGGCCCGCGCCAGCAGTTCTTTGCCGGTGCCGGTTTCGCCTTCTATCAATAGCGGCGCATCCAGCGGCGCCATGCGCCGGGCCTCGCGCACCACCGCTGCCATGACTTTCGAACTCTGGAAGATGCTGTCGAAACCGCGCAGTTCTTGTTTGCGCACGTTGTAGATTCGCTCGCCGACCCGATCCGCCCGGTGCAACGTCAACACCGCGCCGGCCATGGCCTCGCTGTCGTCGTGTTCCGATTGCAGCGGGGCGATGTCGGCGAGGAACACGTCACCCTTGACCTTCACCCGCAGCCCGTTGATCCGCGACTTGTTGGCGCGCACCAGTTCCGGTAAATCGAAATCCTCGGCGTAACGGGACAAGGGAATCCCCGGCACCTCGTCCACCCGCACCCCGAGCAACTGCGCCGCCGCACGGTTGGCCGCGACGATCGAGCCGCCCATATCGATCGATAACACCGGGAACTCCAGTGCGCCGAGCAGCGCATTGAGCTCCATGTGCCGACGCTCGCTGGGCATCAGCCCTACACGCTTGACGCCGAATACCCCGCCAATCGCCTCGAATTTCGGACGCAACGCCTGGAACTGGATGTTGATCAGGTTCGGGCAGTGCAGGTAGATCGCGTTGCCATGCTCACCGCCGACCTCGCCGCGCGCGACGTTGATCCCGTATTCCACCAACAGGTTGAGGATGTCGCGCAGGATGCCGATGCGGTTTTGGCAGTGGACTTTGATACGCATATAAAAGGCCTGAAAAAGCGATGAGTGAATTGGATGCCAAACACATAACCCTGTGGGAGCGGGCTTGCTCGCGAAGGCGTCGGCACATCCAACATCAATGTGTCAGACAGACCGCTTTCGCGAGCAAGCCCGCTCCCACAAGGGGATTGCGGTGTCCTCGGGGGAATTTTTCTGCGAGGACACTCAGATAGTCGTCAAGATTATGTGACACCCAGAGTGCTTTTCAAACCCGGAAAACTCAATACCTGCGCCACAACCCTCAATCCGTAACGAAAACTTTACGAAAAATACGGATTTCTCCTACACGCGACCCGAACCACCTGCTGCATCACCGCACGCCTTGGGGTATCTCTAAGTCCATAGCTGTACATAACAAGAACGACTTCCCCCTAGCAGGAGAGCAGCATGAAGCAGACGCAATACGTGGCTCGCGAGCCCGATGCGCAAGGTTTTATCGACTACCCCGCCGAAGAACACGCGGTGTGGAACACGCTGATCACTCGCCAACTGAAAGTGATCGAAGGGCGTGCGTGCCAGGAGTACCTGGACGGTATCGAGAAACTCGGTCTGCCCCACGACCGCATTCCGCAACTGGGCGAGATCAACAAAGTCCTCGGTGAAACCACCGGTTGGCAAGTGGCCCGGGTTCCGGCGCTGATCCCCTTCCAGACCTTTTTCGAATTGCTCGCCAACAAACAGTTTCCGGTGGCGACGTTTATTCGTACCCGCGAAGAGCTGGATTACCTGCAAGAGCCGGACATTTTCCACGAGATCTTTGGTCACTGCCCGCTGCTGACCAACCCGTGGTTTGCTGAATTTACCCACACCTACGGCAAACTCGGCCTACAGGCCACCAAGGAAGAACGCGTGTACCTGGCGCGCCTGTACTGGATGACCATCGAGTTCGGCATGGTCGATACCCCAGAGGGCCTGCGCATCTACGGCGGTGGCATCCTGTCCTCGCCTAAAGAAACTGTTTACTGCATGTCGGACGAGCCGGAGCATCAAGCCTTCGATCCGCTGGAATGCATGCGCACGCCGTATCGCATCGACATCCTGCAGCCGCTGTACTTTGTGCTGCCTAACCTCAAGCGCCTGTTCGACGTAGCCCATGAAGACATCATGGCCATGGTCAAGCAAGGCATGCAGTTGGGCTTGCACGCACCGAAATTCCCACCGAAACCCAAGGCCGCGTGAACCGCGACTTTTACTGACAAGTGAGCCTGTCAGTCGGCGCGGCTTTGGTTTAGCGTGTCGGCATTGACGGCCGATAAAGCCCATATAAAAAAACATTCGATACAGGAAACAGACCATGTCCGCTTTGAACCAAGCCCACTGCGAAGCCTGCCAAGCTGGCGCCCCTCAGGTCAGCGACGAAGAGTTGCCGGTACTGATCAAACAGATCCCGGACTGGAATATCGAAGTCCGCGACAGCGTGATGCAGCTGGAAAAGGTTTTCCTGTTCAAGAATTTCAAGCACGCCCTGGCGTTCACCAACGCGGTCGGTGAAATCTCCGAGGCCGAAGGTCACCACCCGGGCCTGCTGACCGAGTGGGGCAAAGTCACCGTGACCTGGTGGAGCCACTCCATCAAGGGCCTGCACCGCAACGACTTCATCATGGCCGCGCGCACTGACGAAGTGGCCAAGGATGCCGAGGGCCGCAAATAATGCATTTCGACGCCATCGGCCGAGTACCCGGCGACCCGATTCTCGGCCTGATGGAGGCCTATGCGCAGGACCCCAACCCGCGCAAATTCGACCTTGGCGTGGGCGTCTATAAAGACTCCCAGGGCCTGACGCCGATTCCGCAATCAGTGAAACTCGCCGAGGCGCGCCTGGTGGATCGCCAGACCACCAAGACCTACATCGGTGGTCACGGCGAGCCAGCGTTTGGCAAAGTCATGAACGAGCTGGTGCTCGGTGCCGATTCGGCGCTGATCGCCGAGCAACGTGCTGGCGTCACCCAGACGCCGGGCGGCACTGGCGCATTGCGTTTGAGCGCGGACTTCATCGCGCAAATGCTGCCGGGCCGTGGCGTGTGGTTGAGCAACCCGACCTGGCCGATCCACGAAACGATTTTCGCCACGGCCGGGGTCAAGGTCAGTCATTACCCATACGTGGGCAGCGACAACCGTCTCGACGTTGACGCGATGCTCGCGGTGCTCAACGAAGCGCCCAAGGGTGACGTGGTGTTGCTGCACGCCTGCTGCCACAACCCGACCGGTTTCGATCTGTCCCATGACGATTGGCGCCGGGTGCTCGACGTGGTGCGCCGCCGCGATCTGCTGCCGCTGATCGACTTCGCTTACCAAGGCTTCGGCGATGGACTGGAACAGGACGCCTGGTCCACCCGGTTGTTCGTCGACGCGTTGCCGGAAGTGCTGATTACCAGCTCCTGCTCGAAGAACTTCGGCCTGTACCGCGACCGCACTGGTGCGCTGATTGTCTGCGCGAAAACCGCCGAGAAGTTGGTGGATATCCGCAGTCAGCTGGCCAACATCGCCCGCAACCTGTGGTCGACTCCTCCGGATCACGGCGCGGCGGTAGTGGCAACCATCCTCGGCGACCCGGAGCTGAAAAGCCTCTGGGCCGACGAAGTGGAAGCCATGCGTTTGCGTATCGCGCAACTGCGCAGCGGCTTGCTCGACGCCCTTGAACCGCACGGCTTGCGTGAGCGCTTCGCGCACATCGGCGTGCAACGCGGGATGTTCTCCTACACCGGGCTGACGGCGGAGCAGGTTAAACAGCTGCGCGATCATCACAGCGTATACATGGTCAACTCCGGCCGGGCCAACGTGGCGGGGATTGACGCGACGCGCCTGGCGCTGCTGGCCGAGGCGATTGCTGAAGTCTGCAAGTAATCCAGGCCATTACACATCCCCCTGTGGGAGCGGGCTTGCTCGCGAAAGCGGAGTGTCAGTCGACATAAACATTGACTGACACACCGCATTCGCGAGCAAGCCCGCTCCCACATTTGATTTGCGTAATTGCTACTGACCTGTCTAGACAATCCCATCCGTCGAAACAAATGGAGATAAAAGTCTGTTTGTCATTTCTCCTGCTGTATCCTGCCCAAGCTTTTTAAAAGCGCGGATCTACCAGATCTATCAACAGACTTTGCGAGGAGCGCGAACATGCACGAGATCCCTAATCTCCCCTTCCCAAGCCTGCACGAAACTGAGCAGACAACCCCGCAACAAGCCAGTGCCCAACAGCCTGAGCCGAAAGAAGCCACTGACAGTCGAAAGGCTGACAGCGAAGACTGAAACACCTGCAATGCCAGACCGTGTGGAAAGCGCTAACATGCGCTTTCCACACCGCCTGAACCCCGAGCCCCCCGCCATGACCGATGATTTTAGTTCGACTTTTAATGAAGAGCAGCAGGCCAGCGTTCTGATCGGCACCGCCGAGAAAATGATCGAGATCTGGAATCGCCTCTCCCCGGAAAAACAAGCCGCCCTGCTCGCCCGTTTCGGCAGTGAAGAAAACGCCCTCGCCGCCCTGGTCACCACGCAACTGGTCGCCCCGGCCAAATCCTGACTCATCCCGCCCAACAAATAGTTTTACTTTTCCACGACCGCTCGCCCCTCGCGCCGCTATCATAAGCAGCCTATCTATCCTGCTGCCCCGTGGACTTTTACCCATGTCAGAAAACCAGCGCCCCCTGGCGGTCACGCTGCAAGTCGTTTCCATCGTCCTGTTCACCTTCATCGGCTACCTCAACATCGGCATTCCCCTGGCCGTATTACCGGGTTACGTCCACAGCGACCTGGGTTTCGGCGCGGTGATCGCCGGGCTGGTGATCAGCGTGCAATACCTGGCCACCCTGCTCAGCCGGCCTTACGCCGGGCGCATTATCGACAACAAGGGCAGCAAACTGGCGGTGATGTACGGCCTCGCTGGTTGCGGTTTGAGTGGGGTGTTCATGCTGATTTCGGCGTGGACGCAAAGTTTGCCGATGCTCAGCCTGATCAGCTTGCTGATCGGCCGACTGGTGCTCGGCAGCGCGGAAAGCCTCGTGGGCTCGGGCTCGATCGGTTGGGGCATCGGCCGGGTCGGCGCGGCGAACACCGCCAAAGTGATCTCTTGGAATGGCATCGCCAGTTACGGCGCCATCGCCATCGGCGCGCCGTTGGGAGTGCTGCTGGTCGATCAAATGGGTTTGTGGAGCATGGGCGTGAGCATCGTGCTGCTGGCCGTGTTGGGTCTGGCGCTGGCCTGGCCGAAAACCGCCGCGCCAATTGTGGTCGGTGAACGCCTGCCGTTCATGCACGTGCTGGGTCGGGTGTTGCCGCACGGCTGTGGCCTGGCGCTGGGCTCGATCGGTTTCGGCACCATCGCCACCTTCATCACCCTGTATTACGCCACGCAGCATTGGTCGAACGCGGTGCTCTGCTTGAGTCTGTTCGGCGCCAGCTTCATTGGTGCGCGACTGCTGTTCGGCAACCTAATCAACCGCCTCGGCGGCTTTCGCGTGGCGATTGCCTGCCTGTCGGTGGAAACCTTGGGCTTGTTGCTGCTGTGGCTGGCACCGGATGCGCATTGGGCATTGGCCGGTGCGGCGTTGAGCGGTTTTGGCTTCTCGCTGGTGTTTCCGGCGCTGGGCGTGGAAGCGGTCAACCTCGTGCCGGCCTCCAGCCGAGGCGCGGCGGTCGGGGCTTATTCGCTGTTCATTGACTTGTCGCTGGGGATTACCGGGCCACTGGCCGGGGCGATTGCGGCGGGATTCGGCTTTGCGTCGATCTTCCTGTTCGCTGCCCTCGCCGCGCTGAGCGGTCTGGCCTTGAGCGTCTACTTGTACCGGCAGGCGCCAAAGCACCGTGAAGCGCGCGACGCCGCTTAGAAATCCACCTTGCCCCGCCCGGCCTTGATGCTGCCGCGCTTGGTCTTGGACTCCAGCCGACGCTTCTTCGAACCGAAGGTCGGCTTGGTCGGGCGGCGCTTCTTTTCGACTTTGGTGGCGCTGAGGATCAACTCGACCAACCGCTCCAACGCATCCGCGCGATTGGCTTCCTGCGTGCGGTATTGCTGGGCCTTGATGATCAACACGCCGTCGCTGGTGATGCGACTGTCGCGCAGCGCCAGCAGCCGTTCCTTGTAGAACTCAGGCAAGGACGAGGCCGCAATGTCGAAGCGCAGGTGCATCGCACTGGAGACCTTGTTGACGTTCTGCCCACCCGCGCCTTGGGCACGAATAGCGGTCAACTCGATCTCGGCATCCGGCAGATGCACGTTGTTGGAAATCACCAGCATGGAAAAAAGCGTCCGTATTCAGAAGCCGCAGGATACCGCGAATACGCCAAAGGAACGCGGTCCCTGTGGGAGCGAGCCTGCTCGCGAAGGCGGTGGGTCAGTCGACATCAATGCTGAATGTACCGGCCTCTTCGCGGGCAAGCCTCGCTCCTACAGGGGTTGGGTGGTGTTCGCGGAGGGTGTGTTTGGCGCAGATCCACTGTGGGAGCGGGCTTGCTCGCGAAGGCGTCGGCACAGCCGACATCAATGCTGAATGTACCGGCCTCTTCGCTGGCAAGCCTCGCTCCTACAGGGTTTCGCATAAGCGCCGCGCTTCGTAGTGCCTGGCCTTCTGGCAGTTGGGTTCTACGCTAAAGCATCCGGATCACGCCGATCAGTCGTTTAAATGGAGAGACCCATGCCTCGTCGCTTGCTTGCTGCTTTCTGCCTGCTGCTGTCATTCAACGCCGCACAGGCCGTCGAACGCTGGGAAACACTGCCGGCCACCCCTGCCCCGATCACCAGCGCCAAAACCGGTCGTGCCGACGTCAATGGCATCAAGCTCTATTACTCGATCACCGGCCATGGCTCGCCCGTCGTGTTGCTTCACGGCGGTCTGGCCAACTCCGATTACTGGGGCAATCAGGTCAAGGCTCTCTCGGCGAAGCACACCGTCATCACACTCGATAGCCGTGGCCATGGGCGTAGTTCGCGAGATGCGCGACCTTACGGTTATGACTTGATGGCGGACGACGTCATCGCGGTGCTCGACAAACTGAAGATTGAGCGCGCCGATTTCGTGGGCTGGAGTGACGGCGCGATTCTCGGGCTGGATCTGGCGATGCGCTATCCGCAGCGCGTCGGCAAAGTGTTCGCCTTCGCCGCCAACACCCAGACTTCGGGGGTCAAGGACGGCGTCGAGAAAAACCCGACCTTCGCCGCCTACATCGAACGCGCCGGTAAGGAATACGCAAAGCTGTCGCCCACCCCTAAAGAGTACGACGCGTTCGTCGAGCAAATCAGCCACATGTGGGCGAGCCAACCGAACTGGACCAGCGAAGACCTGGCGAAAATCAAAAGCCCGGTGCTGATCGTTGACGGCGACCATGACGAGGCGATCAAACGTGAACACACCGAATACATGGCCTCGGCCATCCCCGGCGCCGGCCTGCTGATCCTGCCGAATGTCAGCCATTTCGCGTTTATCCAGGACCCGGCGTTTTTCAATGCGTCGGTGCAGAGCTTCCTGGATGAAAAGTAATCACTGACAGCACCTACAAGGGGTTGGGTGGTGTTCGCCGCGGGTGTGTTTGGCACAGATCCACTGTGGGAGCGGGCTTGCTCGCGAAGAGGGAGTGTCAGACGACATCATCATCGACTGACACGACGTCTTCGCGGGCAAGCCTCGCTCCTACAGGGGGTTTTGTGTGAATCCTGAAACGACAAACCCGGCACATGGCCGGGTTTGTTGTTGCGCCCTGCGTTTACTTCACGCTTGAGTTGGCAGCCTGCAGGGTGTGTTGCGCGCTGCGCTTGTTCTTGATGCCGTAGCAGATCCACATGAACGCGACCCACACCGGGATCGCGTACACCGAGATCTGGATCCCCGGAATCAGCAGCATCACGCACAGGATGAACGCCACGAACGCCAGGCAGATGTAGTTCCCGTACGGGTACCACAGGGCCTTGAACAGCGGCGTTTGTTGGGTCTTGTTCATGTGCTGGCGGAACTTGAAGTGCGAGAAGCTGATCATCGCCCAGTTGATCACCAGGGTAGCCACCACCAGCGACATCAACAGTTCCAGCGCGTTTTGCGGGATCAGGTAGTTCAGCAGAACGGCGATCAATGTCACCGCCGCCGACGCCAGGATCGAACGCACCGGCACGCCGCGCTTATCGATCTTCGCCAGCGCTTTTGGCGCATCGCCCTGTTCGGCCATGCCCAACAGCATGCGGCTGTTGCAGTAAGTGCCGCTGTTGTACACCGACAATGCCGCGGTCAGGACCACGAAGTTGAGGATGTGCGCGGCGGTGCTGCTACCGAGCATCGAGAACACTTGCACGAACGGGCTGCCGCTGTAGGAATCGCCCGACGCGTTGAGGGTCGCCAGCAGGCTGTCCCATGGCGTCAGCGACAGCAGGATGACCAGGGCGCCGATGTAGAAAATCAGGATCCGGTAGATCACCTGGTTGATGGCTTTCGGGATCACGGTTTTCGGCTTGTCGGCTTCGGCTGCGGTGAAACCGAGCATTTCCAGACCGCCGAAGGAGAACATGATGATCGCCATGGCCATCACCAGACCGCTGACACCGTTCGGGAAGAAGCCGCCGTGAGACCACAGGTTACTCACCGACGCTTGCGGGCCGCCATTACCGCTGACCAGCAGATAGCTGCCCAGGGCGATCATGCCGACGATCGCCACGACTTTGATGATCGCGAACCAGAACTCGGCCTCACCGAAGACTTTGACGTTGGCCAGGTTGATCAGGTTGATCAGCACGAAGAAACCGGCAGCCGAAACCCAGGTCGGGATATCCGGGGCCCAGTAGTGGATGTACTTGCCGACCGCAGTCAGCTCCGACATGCCCACCAGGATGTACAGGATCCAGCAGTTCCAGCCCGACAGGAAACCGGCGAAACCGCCCCAGTATTTGTGCGCAAAGTGGCTGAAGGAACCGGCGACCGGCTCCTCGACGATCATTTCGCCGAGCTGGCGCATGATCATGAACGCAATGAAGCCGCAGATGGCGTAGCCGAGGATCATCGACGGGCCGGCGGATTTGAGGACGCCCGCCGAGCCGAGGAACAGCCCGGTACCGATCGCGCCACCGAGGGCGATCAGTTGAATATGGCGATTTTTCAGGCCGCGTTTCAGCTCGCCTGAATGCGAGTTTTGTCCACTCATGAAAAGGGTCTCACGCAAGGTTTGATGATGTTCAGTAGACGTTGCTGCTCGGTTGCAATTTCAAGCAGCGCCGATCAAACCCCAGCGCAAGCACCAGGAGTTCAGCGTATTAACAACGGTCATGCGTCACCTGTTTGTTTTTATCTGTGACGAAATCGAACCCGACACGCTTGTGGCGCGGCGGAGTGAACAAGACGGGTAGCCTTGAAATTTGCGCAGATGCGCAGGAGGTCACAGTTAAAACGCGGCGCATTGTACACCGCTAACCCCCTGCTGCCAGACACCGCTGAATCAGCGCGTCGGTTGCCGGGATTGCCTGTGTCCGCCTCGGGGGTGCCGGGCGGCTGCAAATAAGAAGTCAGACCTTTGCAGGTCATCGACGCAGGCGAGTAAAAAACCGGCCCACGGGGAGAGATGGAGATGAGTCACGGCGTTCATTGCGCCTCCTTCTTGTTATGCACCTGCACGGCAGGCATGGGGCGCATCTCACCCTTCCTACGTCGCTGAAACAAGCACGCCAGAGCCTTTCGCGATCGTCCGTGAACGGCGATGCGGAAGGTTTTCCTTACAACCATAAAAATTGGCGTAATCCATGGATGTTGACGGTGGATTTCGTAAATTGTCCGTTACACGCCGTAACGAAAACTTGCCAAATCAGATCTTTCCGCAGGCTGACTGCAAATTGACGTTAGGAAGCTTCCTAAGGAAAAGGTCGAGTCAGTTTTCTGTTTTTTATAAAGAAATTCGCGCTCAAAAAATGGAATAAAAAATTCAAATAAATCTTATTTAATTATTTTTTTGCATTCCAAAACCCTGTGAACTAGGTTTTCAGCGACTTGCCGGACCGCATCAATCGACAAGTTGGCGAGTTATTCACTGATTGAAAAACACGCCGCTGTTCCTATTCAACAGTCGTAAAAGTCATCTGGGAGATTCACTTATGCAACTGGACAAAGACTTGGAAACAGAACTGCAACTGGACGATTGGTTTGAAGCGCCGACCCATGAAGCCGCCGTTGAAATGATGCAAGCCGACGCGGTTGTTCCGTTCGGCACGGCGATGTGGCCTCTGTAAGCCACTCCGGCGGGCACGATCCGGCCGGTTGTGCCTGCCACATTTGCTCGGTTTGTCAGGGAGGACTACATGGATAAGCAACGCGCTATCTCGCATTTCCTTTACTACCTCGAACAACACCCGGCCCTGGTCGGCATCAACCCGGCAAAGGTCCTGCTCGGACACACCGCCGATTACGAGGCACTGACCGGCGCCATCGCCGAACAGGCCGCTAACAGCTCACTGTTCAGTTTCAGCGCCCTGCGCCTGGATCTGGAACCCACGGATTTTCTGGCCCAGGCAATTGCCGACAGCGATCTGTACATTTTCTTCTACGACTCTTCCACCCTGCCCAACCCACGCCCCGAAGGCCCGGAATTCCTCCGCGCACTGCAAGGAGTGATGGCGCAAAACTGGAAGAAGTCGCTGCTGTTCAAGGATTACGGCGATTACTTCTACGACACCTTCAGTGTCACGCCGCAGCGCATTGCCGGGTTGAACAGCCACTTGATCCAGCGCATGTCCCACGCGACAACCCTCAGCTTCAAAGACGAGCATGGCTCGTGGTTTGAAACACCGCTGAGCAGTATCAAGAAGTGGACGGACATCAACGGTGTCGGCAACTTCGATCTGGCACCCGGCGAGATTGCCACCCACAGCGAGGAGATCAATGGCCGGGTGAAGTTCATGGGGACGTTCCTCAGCACGATTCCGTTTGCGCGCAAGTACGGCGTGCTGGAGTCACCGCTGGAGTTGTGGATCGAGAACTCGACCATCAGCAGAATCGCCACGGACGTGCCGGGGCTTGAGCATGACTTCAACAAATACCTGGATGCCAATCCGTCGAACCGGCGAATCGAAGAGTTGGGCATTGGCACCAACGAAGGCGTGAAGGATCTGTATGCGCGCAACGCCGGGTTCGAGGAGCGCCATTGCGGCTTGCACCTGGGATTGGGTGGCGGGGCCAAGGGCAGCCATCACCTGGACCTGATCTTCTCCGGTGGCGTGTTGGCGCTGGATGATGAGCCGGTGTTCGATGGGCGGTTTGTGTTTTAGGGTTTAACCCGGCCGACGCCTTCGCGGGCAAGCCTCGCTCCTACAGGTTTTGCGTCGCCCTTGTAGGAGCGAGGCTCGCCCGCGAAGAGGCCCTGATATTCACCCCATCACTAAAGCCAGACCAAAAAAAAACGCCAACCCGAAGGTTGGCGTTTTTTATGCGGCGCTTACCGATTACTCAGGCTTGCGACGACCAAAGCCCGGACGCTGGCCCGAACCGGCTGGCGCGCCACGGCGTTTGCCCGATGGAGTGTCCTTGTCGACCAACACGATGCCTGGGCGTTTCTTCCCGACTGGCTTGGCCGGGCGCTTGGTGTCGGCCGGACGATCCGCCACTGGCGTACCGCGACTCGAATCACCACGAGGAGCACCGCGATCGCTACGACCACCGGACGGAGCACCACGGCCTTCACCGCGCTCGGTGCGACCGTTGGCCGGACGTGGCGTGCGTGGACCGCGCTCGCCATCAGCGCGTGGCGCTGCTGGTTTGCGGGCTGGACGCTCACCTTCGATTTGCGGTTCACGGGAGTCACGCGGCGTAGCAGCGGTCTGGTTACCGATGGCTGGACGCAACGAACGCACGCGCTCGGTCTTGCCCATCGGACGCGACGATTTACGCTGCATGCGATCGAGCTTGTCTTTGCTCTTGGCGTTCATCTGCGGCATGGCCACAGGCGTCAGGCCCACTTCAGCACTCAGAATGTCGACTTCGTACTGGCTCATTTCGCGCCAGCGACCCATCGGCAGGTCGGAGTTGAGGAACACCGGACCGAAACGCACGCGCTTCAGACGGCTGACCACCAGGCCCTGGGATTCCCACAAGCGACGAACTTCGCGGTTGCGACCTTCCATCACCACGCAGTGATACCAGTGGTTGAAACCTTCGCCACCCGGAGCCTGCTTGATGTCGGTGAACTTGGCCGGGCCGTCTTCGAGGACGACGCCTGCTTTCAAGCGCTCGATCATCTCGTCATCGACTTCGCCACGCACACGTACCGCATATTCACGGTCCATCTCGTAGGAAGGGTGCATCAGGCGGTTGGCCAGTTCACCGTCAGTGGTGAACATCAGCAGACCGGTGGTGTTGATGTCCAGACGACCGATGTTGATCCAGCGACCTTCTTTTGGTTTCGGCATCTTGTCGAAAACAGTTGGACGGCCTTCCGGGTCAAGGCGGGTGCAGATTTCGCCGTCGGGCTTGTTGTACATGATCACGCGGCGTACCGACTCGGCGGCTTCTTCGCGCTTGATCACCTTGCCATCGATGGTGATGGCGTCGTGCATGTCGACGCGCTGCCCGAGGGTGGCGTCTTTGCCATTGACCTTGATGCGGCCGTGGCTGATCCAGGCTTCCACGTCACGGCGCGAGCCGACGCCGATACGGGCGAGGACTTTCTGCAGTTTTTCGCCTGCTGGGCCGATTTCCTGGTCGTCTTTCTGGTCGTTGATACTCATCTGGGCACCTCCCGGTGTGGTCTGTTCAGGCCTTGCCTGAAGCGATGTAAAACTGGTTCTCGGACGAAGGGATCGCCGGAGGGTCGCGAATCATACGCTCATGCAAGCGTTCGCGCATCAGAGACTAGCTGATGAATGGTGACTTACTTGTGTTTCCGCCGACCGGTGGCACCGAGTTTGATCAGCCGCAGCGCCGCTTCGGCCAGCACAATGCGCTTGTCAGCCTTGTCGAGCTTCTTCCAGGCCTTGATTTCCCGCTTGCTGCGGCCACAGCCGAGGCAGATGTCGTCGGTGAATTTGCAGACGCTGATGCAGGGGTCTTTGGTAGAACTCATTGATGCCTCCAAGATCAAAAGATCGCAGCCTTCGGCAGCTCCTACAGGGGAAATGAGTACATCCGTAGGAGCTGCCGAAGGCTGCGATCTTTTAGCGGCCTCTCAGTCGTCGAATTCGCGGCGTTCAGCTTCGATCGCTTCGGCCAGGGCGCGGGCTTCGGCTTCTTCGTCGCTCAGCTCGGGCTCGGGTTCCGGTTTGTGCTGCTCTAAAGCAGCGACGGCGGCCAGGAGTTTTTCGCGCGCTTCGGCGACACCGAGCACATCGTCTTCCAGTTCTGCTTCCGGTTCTTCTTCGATTGTGGCTTCAGGCTCGGGCTGAAGTTCAACTTCAATCTCCGGCGCGGGTTCCGGCTGCTCCAAAATCTCTTCGGTCTCAGTCACCGCCCCATCGCGCAACAAGTCATCAAAGTCGGTCTTGATCCCCTGCTCCATGTCATCCAGTTCCAGCAACAGCGTGTGGAAACTGGTTTCTTCCTTGGGTTCTTCCGGCTCGGCGCTGGCGTCGGCCAGTTCCTGCAGCCCGGCCGGGACCGGCGCGTCGTCGAAGTCGAGCACCGGGTCAGGCTCCATCTCCCGCAGTTCGGCCAGCGGCGGCAGGTCGTCGAGGTTCTTCAGGTTGAAGTGATCGAGAAACACCTTGGTGGTGGCGAACATCGCCGGTTTGCCCGGCACATCGCGGTAGCCGACGATGCGAATCCACTCGCGCTCCAGCAACGTCTTGACGATGTGGCTGTTGACCGCCACGCCTCGCACGTCTTCGATTTCGCCCCGAGTAATCGGCTGGCGATAAGCGATCAACGCCATGGTTTCGAGCATGGCGCGGGAGTAACGCTGCGGACGTTCTTCCCACAAACGGCCGACCCACGGCGAAAACTTCTCGCGAATCTGCAAGCGATAGCCGGAGGCGACTTCCTTCAGTTCGAAGGCGCGGCCGTCGCAGGACTTGGCCAGGATCGTCAGGGCTTTCTTGAAGACCGGCGGCTCCGGGCGCTCGCCCTCTTCGAAGAGTTCGAACAGGCGTTCAAGCGATTGCGGTTTTCCCGAGGCCAACAGAAAGGCTTCAAGCAGTGGCGCCAGCTCGCGGGGTTCAGTCAGGTTCATGATTCAACTCGTTATTCGGCTCGGGCCCGCACATGGATCGGCGCGAACGCCTCATTCTGCACCAGCTCGACCAAGGATTCCTTGACCAGTTCGAGGATCGCCATGAAGGTCACCACCACCCCCAGCCGTCCTTCCTCAGCAGTGAACAGCTCGACAAAGGGCACGAAACCGCCGCCCTTGAGCCGTTCCAGCACATCGCTCATGCGCTCGCGGGTGGACAACGCCTCGCGACTGACCTGGTGACTTTCGAACATGTCGCCACGGCGCAGGACCTCGGCCATGGACATCAGCAATTCCTCCAGACTCACGTCCGGCAACAGTTTGCGCGCCCGGGCTTCCGGGGCGTCGAGCTTGGGCACCACCACGTCGCGGCCAACCCGGCTCAGGCCATCGATACCCTCGGCGGCAGCCTTGAAGCGTTCGTATTCCTGCAAGCGGCGAATCAGTTCGGCGCGCGGATCGTCTTCTTCAGCCTCGATGGTTTCCGCGCGTGGCAGCAGCATCCGCGACTTGATCTCGGCCAGCATCGCGGCCATTACCAAATACTCGGCGGCCAGCTCCAGGCGCACCGATTGCATCAACTCGACATAGCCCATGTATTGGCGGGTGATTTCCGCCACAGGGATGTCGAGGATGTTGATGTTCTGTTTGCGGATCAGGTACAGCAGCAGGTCGAGGGGGCCTTCGAAGGCTTCGAGGAATACTTCGAGGGCGTCCGGCGGGATGTACAGGTCCAGCGGCATTTCCATGACCGCCTGGCCATAGACCATGGCGAAGGGCAGCTCTTGCTGGGCTCCGGCCTGACTGTCGACGGGTTCTACTGCAGACATCTACGCCTCGGCCATAAACGGCGTCGGATCACCGCAACCGACGCGGATCACTTCAGGTTCGCCGTCGGCCAGGTTGATCACCGTGGACGCCTTGATCCCGCCGAAACCGCCGTCGATGATCAGGTCCACCTGGTGCTCCAGCAACTGGCGCATTTCATGGGGATCGCTCAGAGGATCGGTGTCGCCGGGCATGATCAGGGTCACGCTCATCAGCGGCTCGCCGAGTTCCGCCAGCAACGCCAGGGCGATTGGATGGCTCGGCACCCGCAGACCGATGGTGCGTTTCTTGGCATGCAGCAACAGGCGCGGCACTTCACGCGTGGCGTTGAGGATAAACGTGTAAGGCCCAGGTAAATGGGCCTTGAGGATGCGGAAAGTGCCGGTGTCGATCTTGGCGAACAGCCCCAACTGCGAAAGGTCACTGCAGATCAGCGCGAAGTTGTGCTTGTCGTCGAGCTGACGCAAGCGGCGTACGCGCTCCACGGCGTTCTTGTCGCCGATCTGGCAACCAATGGCGTAGGACGAGTCTGTGGGATAAATCACCACCCCGCCTTTGCGGATGATCTCGACTGCCTGTTTGATCAGGCGCGCTTGCGGGTTTTCCGGATGAATCTGGAAAAATTGACTCACATTCTCTACCTGTTCAGACGGCGGCAATAATTGGGTCATGTTTGAATCGACACCATAACGGTGGCAGATCCTCCGGAACCGGGCGGTATTCACCGATTTCCGACCAGCCTCCAGGGCCATGAAAATCACTGCCGGCGCTGACCAGCAGACCGAACTCGCGGGCAAGAATGGCCAGACTGCCGACCTGTTCGGCGGGCTGATGGCCATTGACCACTTCGATAGCGTGGCCCCCTGCTTGAATATAGTCGGCAATCAGGCGACGACGCTTGCTGCGAGTGAAATCGTAGTGCCACGGATGCGCCAGGCTGACCCAGGCACCGGCGGCACGCAGGGTGGCGACGGTGTCTTCGAGGGTCGGCCAGTGTTGCTTGACGTCACCCAGCTTGCCGGCGCCCAGCCATTTGCGGAACGCTTCAGCGCGATCCTTGACGAAACCTTCGCGCACCATCCAGTCGGCAAAATGCGGACGGGCCGGCGCGTTACCGCTGTCGCCGAGCGCCTGCTGCATCTCGCGGGCACCGTCCATCGCGCCTGGCATACCTTTGAGCGCCAGTTTGCGGCTTATTTCTTCGGACCGTAGCCAACGGCCATCGTGCAATTTGGCGATGGCCTCGACCAACGGTACGGCATTCACGTCAAAGCCGTAGCCCAGCACATGAATGGTCGCACCGCCCCAGGTGCAGGACAATTCGACGCCGTTGACCAGTTGCATCCCCAACGCCGTCGCGGCGCTACGGGCCTCATCGAGGCCTTCGAGGGTGTCGTGATCGGTCAAGGCCAGGACTCGCACGCCTTTCTCGAACGCACGCGCAACCAGTACCGCAGGCGCCAGGGCGCCATCGGAGGCCGTGCTATGGCAGTGCAAATCAACATTCACAGGGCTTTGTAACCTCAAATCAGCTGGCGCTATCGCGCGCCAATATGTTTGTTATTATGCCGACACATCCTGCTTCTGGCTGCCACTGTGAAACAATTCATCGACTTCATCCCGCTTCTGCTGTTTTTCATTGTCTTCAAAATCGATCCACGGGTCGTCGACATTGCCGGTCATGAGGTCACTGTAGGCGGTATTTACAGCGCCACCGCCATGCTGATCATCAGCTCGCTGGTGGTTTACGGCACCTTGTTCATCAAGCAGCGCAAGCTGGAGAAGAGCCAGTGGCTGACCCTCATCGCCTGCCTGGTCTTCGGTAGCCTGACCCTGGCGTTCCACAGCGAGACCTTCCTGAAATGGAAAGCCCCGGTGGTCAACTGGCTGTTTGCCCTGGCCTTCATTGGCAGCCACTTCATCGGCGACCAACTGCTGATCAAGCGCATCATGGGCCACGCACTGGCCCTGCCGGATCAAGTCTGGACCCGCCTGAACATCGCCTGGATCGGGTTTTTCCTGTTCTGCGGTGCTGCAAACCTGTTTGTCGCGTTCACCTTCCAGGACTACTGGGTCGACTTCAAAGTCTTCGGCAGCCTGGGCATGACCCTGCTGTTCCTGGTCGCACAGGGCATCTACCTGTCCCGCCACCTGCATGACGCCGATACCACTACGCCAAAAACCGAGGACTGACATGCTTTACGCAATCGTTGCTACAGACGTCGCCAACTCCCTGGAAGCTCGCCTGGCCGCACGCCCGGCGCACCTCGAGCGCCTGCAAGTGCTCAAGGGCGAAGGCCGCATCGTATTGGCCGGCCCCAACCCTGCCGTTGACAGCAATGACCCGGGCGCCGCTGGTTTTACTGGCAGCTTGATCGTGGCCGAGTTCGAATCCTTGACCGCCGCGCAGGCCTGGGCCGATGCTGACCCTTATATCGCCGCAGGCGTCTACGCCAACGTTTCCGTGAAGCCGTTCAAGCAAGTCCTGCCGTAAATTTCCCCTACGCGATGAACCTTGTCGGTTCATCGCGCTCTCAATCGCTCATTATTCTCGTTTGCCTGCCGACAACTTGCCCAATAACTCGATTGGAATCAGGAGTCGTGATGCGCAAGGGTCCGTTGTGTCTGATGTTGGTGACGTTGTCGATCGTGGCTCCCGCACACGGTGAAGAGGCTGCCACTGGCAGCAATTCCACGCCGCTGTCCCTGAGCGCCGGCAGCCAGATCGCCGAGTTGCAGCAACGCTTGAAAGTCAGCGAGCAGCAACGAGAAGAACTGAACAAACAACTGCAAAATGCCGATGCCGAGCGCGAAAGCGCCCAATTGGCCCGGTTGCGCCAAGAGAACCAGCGCCTGAAGCTGCAACTCAAGGAAGCCCAGGCCAACGGTCCGCTGCCACGCTTGCTGACTGATCAGCAGCAATGGTTCGTCACCGGTGGCGGAGTAGCGCTATTGGCCCTGCTCTGCGGTATCTTTGCCAGTGGAGCAAGTCGAAAACGTCGGCAATGGCTAAATTGAGTGAGTCATGAGCGAGCTGTTATTAATTGATGATGACCAGGAGCTGTGTGAGCTCCTGAGCAGTTGGTTGAGCCAGGAAGGTTTTGTGGTCCGCGCCTGTCACGACGGCCAGAGTGCCCGCCGTGCGCTGGCCGAAACCTCACCCGCCGCGGTGGTGCTGGATGTGATGCTGCCTGACGGTAGTGGCCTGGAATTGCTCAAGCAACTGCGCAACGACCATCCGGACTTGCCCGTGCTGATGCTCTCGGCCCGGGGCGAACCGCTGGACCGCATCCTCGGCCTGGAACTCGGCGCCGACGATTACCTGGCCAAGCCCTGCGACCCGCGGGAACTGACAGCCCGGCTGCGCGCCGTTTTGCGCCGCAGTCATCCGACGGCAGTGTCCAGCCAGCTCGAACTCGGCGACCTGTGCTTCAGCCCGGTGCGCGGCGTGGTCAGCATCGATGAACAGGAATTCACCCTCACCGTCTCCGAAAGCCGCCTGCTCGAAGCCCTGATCAAGCAACCCGGCGAGCCCCTGGATAAACAGGAACTGGCGCAGATCGCCCTCGGTCGTAAACTGACCCTGTACGACCGCAGCCTGGACATGCACGTCAGCAACCTGCGCAAGAAGATCGGCCCGCATCCTGATGGCCGTCCGCGCATCGTGGCGCTGCGTAGTCGCGGTTACTACTACAGCCTCTGATCGGGATCTGCTGAACGCAAAAAATCCCCGTAGGAGCTGCCGAAGGCTGCGATCTTTTGATCTTGATCTTTGGCGGGGTTGAAAATCGCCAGGATCAAAAGATCGCAGCCTTCGGCAGCTCCTACCCGGACCGTGTGTAAATCGCCAGAATTGTCAGGTCGGCACAAAACTGTCTTTACCCAAGCTTTACGCTCCGCTGACCGCCGCTGACCTTGATCTCCGTAATCTGAACTCATCCGGAACGTACCGGGAACGAGACAAGGAGATTCACCATGCGCAAGACTCTTATCGCTCTGATGTTCGCCGCCGCCCTGCCGACCGTTGCCATGGCCATGCCTGAAGGTGCCGGCCCGATGGGTGGCCCGCTGGATGGCCCGCGCCACGGCGGTCAGATGCATGACATGCACGGCAAAGGCCCGTACAGCCAGCTGGACCTGAGCCGTGAACAGCGTGAGCAGATCCGCAAAATCATGGGCGAGCAGATGCATGATCGCAAACAACTGGTCGAGAAATACCTGGAGAAACTCTCCCCGGCTGACCAGAAAGCCATGAAAGACGAAATCGCCACCAAGCATCAGAAAACCCAGGCCGATGTACGCGCCGTGCTGAAACCGGATCAACAGAAGAAATTCGACGAGATCCAGAAAAAACAGGCCGAGCGTCGCGCCGAGTGGGCTGAGTTCAAGGCCTGGAAAGCGCAACAGCCGCAAAAAGCGCAATAATGCGTTAACCCCGGACCCAACGGCCAACACCGTTGGGTCTTTTGCCATTCTGTTCAATGTGGAAGCCAACCCCCTGTAGGAGCGAGGCTTGCCCGCGAAAACGATTTAACATTCAACATCGCTGTTGATCATGAAATCGCCTTCGCGGGCAAGCCTCGCTCCTACAGGGGTGGGGTTCGCTCCCACATGGGATTTGTGTTTGCTTGAGGATTTTCTGTGCGCTCATTGTTCTGGCGTATTCTGGCCAGCTTCTGGCTGGCCATCGCTCTGGTTGCAGGGCTTTCGATTCTGCTGGGGCACATGCTCAATCAGGATGCGTGGATCCTCAGCCGTCATCCGGGCCTCAACACCCTGGCCGAAGAGTGGACGCAAACCTACGAAGCCCAAGGCGAAGAAGCGGCTCAGGACATCCTCGAACAACGCAAACGCCAATATCACATCGACGTCCAGGTGCTCAACGAGAGCGGCGACCCAGTGGTGCGTGGCACTTTCCCGCGTCGCGCCGCCGCATTTGAAGCGCGGCAGAACGACGATGACCGTCGCCTTCCGTGGCGCCGCCTGACCGCTGAATACACCAGCGACAAAACCGGCAACACCTACCTGCTGATCTACCGCATCCCGCACCCGGAACTGGATTCCTGGCACCGCGAAAGCCTGCTCTGGCCGCTGAGTGCGCTTGGCATCGCGTTGGTAGTACTGACTTTGTTTAGCCTGCTGGTGACGCTCTCGATCACCCGCCCACTCAGCCGTTTGCGCGGCGCGGTGCATGACCTGGGGCAAACCACTTACCAGCAGAACAGCCTGGTGAAACTGGCCAACCGCCGCGATGAATTCGGCGTGCTGGCCAACGATTTCAACCGCATGGGTGCGCGCCTGCAAAGCCTGATCGGCAGCCAGCGCCAATTGCTGCGGGACGTGTCCCATGAATTGCGCTCCCCGCTGGCCCGATTGCGCATTGCCCTGGCCTTGGCCGAGCGGGCCAATCCTGAGGAACGGGAAAAACTCTGGCCGCGCCTGACGCGTGAATGTGACCGACTGGAAGCGCTGATCAGCGAAATCCTGGTCCTGGCGCGAGTGGATGCGGATAACGCCAGTGCCGAAGACGTCGATCTCAACGCCTTGCTGCACACCCTGCAAAAGGACGCGCAATTGGGCTTTCCGGAACAAACCGTGCGCCTGGAAGCCGAGCCGCAGCTGAATCTCAAAGGCTGGCCGACCATGATCGAGCGCGCCGTGGACAACCTGTTGCGCAATGCCCAGCGCTTTAACCCGGTGGATCAACCGATTGAAATGCAGGCCTCACGCCAGGGCGAACGGATGGTGGTGAGCGTGCGCGACCACGGGCCGGGGGTCGAGGCCGAGCACTTGAACCTGCTGGGCGAACCGTTCTACCGCGCGCCGGGGCAGACAGCAGCCGGGCATGGCCTGGGGCTGGCCATTGCACGCCGAGCCGCGGAACGGCATGGCGGCAGCCTGGTGCTGGCTAATCACCCGGACGGCGGGTTTATCGCCAGTCTGGAATTACCGTTGGTGCCGGGGGCTGTGGTTCAGCCCTAAAAATGGGTGATGCGAAAAGATCGCAGCCTCGTTGCACTCGACAGCTCCTACGGGCATTCACATAACACCTGTAGGAGCTGTCGAGTGCAACGAGGCTGCGATCTCTTGATCTTTAAGCCTTACCAGGCCAGGCGCTGACGAATTCGGCCAGATCAACCTTCTCTGCCACCCGCGGCTCTTTCTGCGGTGTGCCAAGATAAAGGAATGCAATCACCTCTTCCCCGTCCGCCAACCCCAAGCCCTTGGCCACATGCGCCGAGTAAGCCAGTTCACCGGTACGCCACACCGCGCCAATCCCCTGGGCATACGCCGCCAGCAAAATCCCATGCGCCGCACACCCCGCCGCCAACAGTTGCTCGGACTTCGGGTATTTGACGTGATCCTGCAACCGCGCAATCACCACCACCACCAACGGCGCGCGCAGCGGACCATTGCGCGCCTTGTCCAGCACCGCTTCGGGCGCTTCGCTGTCCTGCAACTTCGCCGCTTCAGCCAGCAACTCACCCATTTGCTCACGTGCCGCGCCTTCGACGGTCAGGAAGCGCCAAGGCTGCAAATGGCCGTGGTCCGGCGCACGCAATGCAGCGCCAAACAGCACTTCCCGCTGCTCGGCGGTAGGGGCCGGTTCGACCAGTCGGGGAACGGAAACACGGTTGAGCAAAGCGTCGAGAGCCTGCATCGGCCACCTCCTGAAAAAAATGTTTGGCTATTCTAGCTGCAACCCTGCGGGAGTGCCGGTTTACATGGCAGACCTCACAGGTAGAATGGCGCCCTCCCCACTTTCAGCCCGAGCGGACTTCATGGCGTTGCCGACCTTACGGACTATTGGTTTCATCATCGGCATCTTCCTGATCACGCTGGCCATCGCCATGGTCGTGCCCATGGCCACGCTGGTGATTTTCGACCGCACCGGCGACCTGCCATCGTTCCTCTGGGCCAGCATGATTACCTTCGTCGCCGGCCTGGCGCTGGTCATTCCCGGACGCCCCGAACACGTACACCTGCGCCCTCGGGACATGTACTTGCTGACCGTCAGCAGTTGGCTGGTGGTGTGCATCTTCGCCGCGCTGCCGTTCCTGCTGACCCAGCACATCAGCTACACCGACTCGTTCTTCGAAAGCATGTCCGGCATCACCGCCACCGGGTCGACCGTGCTCACGGGCCTGGACAGAATGTCTCCCGGCATCCTGATGTGGCGCTCGTTGCTGCACTGGATCGGCGGCATCGGCTTTATCGGTATGGCGGTGGCGATTCTGCCGCTGTTGCGCATCGGCGGCATGCGGCTGTTCCAGACCGAGTCGTCGGACCGCTCCGAAAAAGTCATGCCCCGCTCGCACATGGTGGCGCGCCTGATCGTGGCGGCCTACGTCGGCATCACCATCATCGGCAGCCTGGCGTTCTGGTGGGCCGGAATGAGCCTGTTCGATGCGATCAACCACGCGATGTCGGCGATTTCCACCGGCGGGTTCTCCACTTCCGACGAGTCCCTGGCCCACTGGAAACAACCGGCGGTGCACTGGGTCGCGGTAGTGATCATGATTCTCGGTAGCCTGCCGTTCACCCTGTACGTGGCGACTTTGCGCGGTAACCGCAGGGCGTTGATCAAGGATCAGCAGGTCCAGGGTTTGCTCGGCATGTTGCTGGTGACCTGGCTGGTGCTCGGCACCTGGTATTGGTGGACCACCAACCTGCATTGGCTGGAGGCGTTGCGGCATGTGGCGCTGAACGTGACGTCGGTGGTCACGACCACGGGGTTTGCACTCGGGGACTACAGCCTGTGGGGCAATTTCTCGCTGATGCTGTTCTTTTACCTGGGCTTTGTCGGCGGCTGTTCAGGCTCGACGGCGGGCGGGATCAAGATTTTCCGTTTCCAGGTCGCCTACATCCTGCTCAAGGCCAACCTTAACCAGTTGATTCACCCACGAGCGGTGATCAAGCAGAAGTACAACGGTCACCGGCTCGACGAAGAAATCGTGCGTTCGATCCTGACCTTTTCGTTCTTCTTCGCCATCACCATCTGCGTGATCGCGCTGCTGCTTTCACTGCTGGGCGTGGACTGGATGACCGCACTGACCGGCGCGGCGAGCACCGTGTCCGGCGTCGGTCCCGGCCTGGGCGAGACCATTGGCCCGGCGGGCAACTTCGCCACCCTGCCGGACGCTGCCAAGTGGATTCTCTCGTTCGGCATGCTGCTGGGCCGACTGGAGATTATTACGGTGTTCGTTCTGTGTATTCCGGCGTTCTGGCGTCACTGACCTGCTTGGGCGCATCCATCAAACGCGCCCGGTACTCGCCGGGCGTCGCGTCGAACCAGCGGCGGAAGGCGCGGAAGAAGTTACTCGGGTCGGCAAACCCCAGCAGGTAGGCAATTTCCAGCAGGGTCATGCTGGGCTGCGCCAGGTATTGCTCGGCCAGTTCGCGGCGGGTGTCGTCGAGCAAGGTCTGGAAACTCGTGCCCTCTTCCTGCAAGCGTCGCTGCAAGGTGCGTTGCGACAGGTGCAATGTCTGCGCCACCGTATCGCGCTTGGGTTCGCCCTGGGGCAGCAAACGGCATAGCACCTGCCGGGCCTTGTGGGTCACGCGACTTTCAGAAAATCGCGCCAAGTATTCGCCGGCAAACCGGTCATGCAGCAACGCCATCGCCTCGTTCGCTGTGGGCAGCGGCGCCTCCATGTCAGCACGCTCGAAGATCAACGCATCGTAAGGCGCGTTGAACACCAACGGCGCGTGAAAGGCTTGTTTATAGGGTTCGAGATCGGCGGGTTCATCGCCCTGCACCAACACCTTGCGCGGTTGCAGGGTGCGGCCGGTCAACCAGCCGCACAGCGCCAGGGCGCAGGCCAGTGAGGCTTCGGCGCTTTGCCGGGTTGGCGGCAGGTGGTCACCATGCACCGTCAGGATCAGCGCATAGCCTTCTTCCAACAGGCGGAAACTCAGGTCAGCACTTTCGGCGATGATCCGCTGATAGCGCACCAACCGCTGGAAACCTTCGGCCAGGGTCTGACTGGACATCAGCGCGTAGCCGGCGACATGAAAGGATGCCGGTCGCACCACTTTGCCCATGTTCAGGCCGATTGCCGGGTTACCGGACAGCTCGACCGCGCGCTGCCAGAGCCGCGTCATGGAATCTTGTGGGAAGCGTGCATCCGGATCATCCAGTGCCGCGTAGTCGAGCCCCAGCTGTTTGAACAGAACCCGGCAATCCAGGCCGTCCATTTCCAGTGCTTTGACAATCCCCATCGCCCAGCTTGCAGAAGTCGTTCGTTCGCTCATGGCGTTTACTTACATGATGAGCCGCATCTCACGGCCAATTACCGAAGGATACTAAAGTGGCGCCCATTGTCACTGGCTGATGCCAATGATCACTCTAGACTCAAATAAGCTACCCGCAGAACAACTTGCCATCAGAACAATAACCACAGAGATCGCAGTCGTGGAAAACACCAAGCGTTTCAATAGCTTCGCTGAGTTCTACCCGCATTACCTCAGCGAACACAGCAACAGTACGTGCCGACGATTGCACTTTATTGGCACCACGCTGGTTATCTTCATTTTGGCGCTGACCATCGGCAAAGGCGCGTGGTTGCTGCTGATCGCCCTGCCGCTGGCCGGTTACAGCTTCGCCTGGGTCGGGCATTTCTTCTTCGAGAAGAATCGTCCTGCCACCTTCCAGCACCCGTTCTACAGCCTGCTCGGCGATTTCGTCATGTACCGCGACATGATTCTGGGCCGCGTGCCGTTCTAGGCTTGCCGGGCCAGCAAAGCGTCCCGTGCAGACAGTGCGCCAGTGGATCCAAGTTCTACACTCAATCCGTCACTTCGCAAATAAGAAGATCGCCGATGAACGCCAATGCCCGTTTCACCCACATGCAGGACGGCACGCAGGAAGACTGGGCGATCATCGCCGCAGACTTCAGTGCCTACGCACGACAATTGCCGACACGGATTGTGGCGCACCTGAAGTTGCTGGAGGGTGATTTTGGCGGGTTCCCGGTGGATCGCCTGACCCATTCGCTGCAAACCGCCACCCGTGCCTGGCGCGATGGCCGCGACGAGGAATACGTGGTCTGCGCCCTGCTGCATGACATCGGCGACACCCTCGGCTCCTACAACCACCCGGACATCGCCGCAGCGATCCTCAAGCCGTTCGTCAGCGCCGAGAATTTGTGGATGGTGGAGAAACACGGGATTTTCCAGGGTTACTACTTCTTCCATCACCTGGGCATGGATCGGCATCTGCGCGAGCAATTCAGCGGGCATCCGCAGTATCAGGCGACCATCGAATTCTGCGCCAAATACGATGCGGCGGCGTTTGATCCGGCGTATGAGACGCTGCCGCTGAGCTTCTTCGAGCCGATGATGGAACGGTTGTTTGCGCAGCCGAAAAATTCGATCTACAAGGCGGCGATGGAAGAACACGCGCCGGCATGAAGATCAAAAGATCGCAGCCTTCGGCAGCTCCTACAGGAGATCACATTCCCATGCAGGAGCTGCCGAAGGCTGCGATCTTTTGATTTTGCTGTTATGCCGGTTCGGCGACCTTCACCGCTTTCAACTCCGCCTCTCGCGCCTGGGCATCCGCCAACCGATACAGCTCGATGGTGCCGTCCCAGTGCTCGATCAACGCCGTGCACGATTCCACCCAGTCCCCGCAATTGAGGTAATCCACCCCGCCAACCTTGCGAATCTCGGCATGGTGAATGTGCCCGCACACCACGCCATGCAGCTCGCGCTTGACGCATTCGTGGGCGATGGCTTCTTCGAAGTCGCTGATGAAACTGACCGCGGTTTTCACCTTGTGCTTGAGGTACGCCGACAGCGACCAGTAACCGTAGCCATACCGGGCGCGCCAGTGATTGAGCCAGCGGTTGAGGGTCAGGGTGAATTCGTAGGCCGAGTCACCGAGAAAGGCCAGCCAACGGTGATAGCGAGTGATGACGTCGAACTGGTCGCCGTGGATCACCAGCAGATGCCGGCCATCGGCGGTCACGTGCACCGCCTCGTCCACCAACTGAATGTTGCCCAGGATCAGCTTCGAATAACGACGCAGGAATTCGTCGTGGTTGCCGGTGACGTAGATCACTTCGGTGCCGCGCTTGCTCATGGTCAACAAGCGACGGATCACGTTGGTGTGGGCCTGGGGCCAATACATGCCGCTGCGCAGTTTCCAGCCATCGATGATGTCACCCACCAGGTAGATCTTGTCGGTGTGGTAGCCCTTGAGAAACTGCGACAGGTGCTCGGCCTGGCAATCCCGGGTGCCCAAATGCACATCGGATATCCATAAGGTGCGAACACGTTGTTTACGACTGGGTTTGGCGAGCTCGGCGCTGGTCATAGGCAACCCTCTGGGATGTTTTTACAAGCTTGCGCCGGTCGGGTTAATTGCCCATGACAGTGACGAGTCAATCCTGTGACAGCGCCCGGCCGGTGTAGACTGGCCGCATCTTGCCAGGAGACCTGCGATGAGACCGATCCTCACGCTTCGCCAATACAGCCACGACCTGATCGTCCACAGCCACGACCACGCGCAACTGGTGTTCGGCTTGTCGGGCGCGCTGGATTTCGAGGTGGACGGCCAGGGCAGCCAGGTGGTGCAGCAGAGTTTCGTGGTGATCCCGGCCGGCATGCATCATGCCTGCGGCAGTCCCCATGGCAGTCGTTGCCTGGTGCTGGATGTGCCCGACGATCAGTGGATTGCCCAGTCGTTGGGGGAGCACGCCGACGCCAGCCGCCGCTTGCTCGACAACGCCGGACGCCTGCCGCTGGATGCCGGGCAAAGCCAGTTGGTCAGCTGGCTGGCGGGCAGTCCGGTGAGCGATCCGCTGATTGCCCAGCAAGGCGCGGTGCTGTTATTGGCCAGCCTCAACCACATCAAACCGGACGTCATTGGCGGGCGACGCCTGCCGTATGCGGCGCTGAATGCGCACATCGATCAGCATGCGGCCTATCCGCTGCAAGTGGCCGATCTGGCGCGCATCGCCGACCTCTCCAGCGCGCGCCTGCATGCGCGGTTCGTAGCGGAATGCGGACAGACGCCGATGGATTACATTCGCAGTCGGCGGCTGCACATTGCGGTGAGTTTGTTGCGCGATTCGGCGCTGCCTATTGGCGAGATCGCCAGCCGGGTTGGCTACAGCTCCCAGAGTGCGTTCGCGGCGGCGGTGTTGCGCGAATTTGGCGCTTCACCCGGAAAATTGCGCCGCGAGGCTGGCGACAAAAGTCGATAGTTTGCCGACAGACAATCCTGGCCTCACAGGTTTCAATGTAGGAGCTGCCGAAGGCTGCGATCTTTTGATCTTAAAAAGACAAAGTCAAAAGATCGCAGCCTTCGGCAGCTCCTACAGGTGATCGTCGTCGCCTGATTTATACGTTTTCCTAAGGACTCCAATGACTCCCCGTACCGCCCTTGGCGCCCTGCATATCGGCGCACTGATGTTTGGCCTGACCGGTGTGTTCGGCAAACTCGCGGCCGCCACCCCGGCGGTCATCGTCTTCGGTCGTGCGGCGTTCGCGGTGCTGGCGCTGGCGTTTTTTGCGCGGTTCGCCAGCAACACCCGCTGGCAGAAACTCGAAGCCGTGGACTGGCGCCGCCTGTTGCTCAGCGGCTTGCTGCTGGCCGGGCACTGGGTGAGTTTCTTCATTGCGGTAAAAGTCGCGGGAGTGGCGATTGCGACCCTGGGTTTTGCCAGCTTCCCGGCGTTTACCGTGATCCTCGAAGGGCTGATCTTCCGCGAGAAAATCCGCGCCAATGAAATCCTGCTGGTGGTGCTGGTCAGCGTGGGTCTGGTGCTGGTAACGCCGTCCTTCGACCTCGGCACCGGCGCGACCGTCGGCCTGCTCTGGGCAGTGGCTTCCGGTTTGCTGTTCGCCCTGCTGTCCCTGACCAACCGCGCCAGTTCCGCACGCATCCCGGCGGTGCAGGCTGCGCTGTGCCAGAACGTGGTGGTCGCGTTGTGCCTGCTGCCGGTTGCCGCGCCACAGTTGAGCGAAGTGCGCGCCCTCGACTGGTTGTGGATCGGCCTGCTCGGGGTGTTCTGCACCGGCGTTGCCCACAGTTTGTTTGTCGCCAGCCTGGCGGTGATCAAGGCGCGGACCGCCGCAGTGGTGTTCGCCCTGGAACCGGTCTACGGCATCACCATGGCCTGGCTGCTGTTCGATGAAAACCCGACGCTGCGTATGCTGCTCGGCGGCGCGTTGATCATCATCGCGATTGTGGTGTCCAGTCGCTTATCCGGCAGTTCGAGCAAGAAAGCCGTGGCCGCCGAAGCCGCCTCTCACTGAGTGCGATCGTTGTGCCCGAGGTCGCGGTCCGGGTCGATCTGATCCCGGACTCGCTGCTTCAGCACCTTGGCTTCCGGAAAACCGCCGTCCGCCTTGCGCTCCCAGATCTGCACCTCGTTACAAAAAATATGAAAGACCCCGCCCGTGCCCGGCACCAGCGACACTTTGCCCAAGTCATCGCCAAAGGTGCTGAGCAGTTCCTGGGCCAGCCAGGCCGCGCGCAACAGCCACTGGCATTGCGTGCAATAGGTGATGACGATTTCCGGTTTTTGCATGGTCATGATCGCTGAAACTCCTGAGCCAGAGGGGCGCCGCTATAATAGCCGCCTTTATCGCTTGCCCCGAGATTCACGATGCGCCGTTTACTGTACTGCCTGTTGCTTTGCCTCTTCCCTCTGATCGTCCAAGCTACTGACGCAGCCCGACCGAAAATCGGCCTGGTGCTGTCCGGCGGCGCGGCCCGTGGCCTGGCGCACATTGGCGTGCTCAAGGCGCTGGAAGAACAAGGCATCAAGATCGATGCGATCGCCGGCACCAGCATGGGCGCGGTGGTCGGCGGGTTGTACGCCTCGGGTTACAAGATCGATGAACTGGAAAAACTCGCTCTCAACATCGACTGGCAACAAGCCCTGTCCGACGCCCCGCCGCGCGAGGACGTGCCGTTCCGTCGCAAGCAGGATGACCGCGACTTCCTGGTCAAACAGAAACTGAGCTTTCGCGACGACGGCAGCCTCGGCCTGCCACTGGGCGTGATTCAAGGCCAGAACCTGGCGCTGCTGCTCGAAAGTTTGCTGGCCCACGCCAGTGACACTCGCGACTTTGACAAACTGCCGATCCCGTTCCGCGCGGTTGCCACCGACATTTCCACCGGCGAAAAAGTCGTGTTTCGCAAAGGCCACCTGCCCCAGGTGATCCGCGCCAGCATGTCGATCCCGGCGGTGTTCGCACCGGTCGAACTCGGGGGTCGGCTGCTGGTGGACGGCGGCATGACCGACAACATCCCGCTCGACGTCGCGCGGGAGATGGGTGTCGACATCGCCATCGTGGTCGACATCGGCACCCCGCTGCGCAACCGCAAACAGCTGACCACCGTGGTCGATGTGCTGAACCAGTCGATCACCCTGATGACCCGGCGCAACTCCGAAGAACAACTCGCCGCCCTGCACAAGGACGACGTGCTGATCCAGCCGTCACTGGCGAGTTTCGGCGTGACCGATTTCGGCCGCGCCCAGGACATGATCGACGCCGGTTACCGTGCGACCAAGGCCCTCGACGCACGCCTGGCGCAACTCAAACCGGCGCAACCGCTGGACGCCGAACTGTCCGCCGCCCGGGCTCCGAGCCAGCGCACGCCGATCATTACCGGGATCAAAGTGGAAAACGACTCGAAAGTCAGTGACGACGTGATCCGCTACTACATCCGCCAACACGTCGGCGAACCGCTGGACATCGGGCGGCTGCACACCGACATGGGCACCCTGTACGGCCTCGATTACTTCGAGCAAGTGCAATACCGCGTGGTGCACAAGGGCGACGATCACACCTTGGTGATCAGCGCGCGGGGTAAACGCAGCGGCACCGATTACCTGCGGGTCGGCTTGAACCTGTCGGACGATATGCGTGGCGACAGCGCGTTCAATCTCGGCGCGAGTTACCGGGTCAACGGCATCAACCGCCTCGGCGCCGAATGGCTGACCCGGGCGCAGATCGGCGACAAACAGGAACTCTACAGTGAGTTCTATCAACCGCTGGATGTCGGTTCACGCTACTTCATCGCGCCTTATGCAGCCTTTGAAGCGCAGAACGTCGACGCGGTCCTGGACAACGACCCGATCGCCCAATACCGCGTCGAACGTTATGGTTTTGGCCTGAATGTCGGCCGGCAGATTGGTAACAGCGGCGAGATTCGCTTTGGCGTCGGCGAGGCCTGGGGCAAGGCTGACGTGCGCATCGGCGATCAGGATCTGCCGAGTGAAAGCTTCAACGAGGGCTTTTACGAGCTGAAGTACTCGTTCGATTCGTTCGACAACGTCTACTTCCCCCACGAAGGCAAAGACATCGGCCTGGCGTTCCGGCAGTTCGAACCGGGCCTGGGCTCGGACAAGCGTTACCGCCAATGGGAGTTCAAACTGGACAAGGCCATGAGCAGCGGCCCGGACACCTTCATTCTGGGCGGGCGTTATGGCCGAACGCTGGACGATGCCAACGTCGTGACTTCGAGCTTCCTGCTCGGCGGCGCACGGCAGTTGTCGGGGTTTCGCGAGGATGCGATTTCCGGGCAGAACGTCAGCCTGATGCGCGGGGTTTACTATCGCCGCCTGACACCGCGTTCGTACCTGCCGCTGGATTTCCCGATGTATATCGGCGGGTCCCTGGAACGGGGTCGGGCGTGGAACAATGACAATGAGTTCGACAGCGGCTACATCAATGCGGCCAGTGTGTTCATCGGTTTTGATACGCCATTGGGACCATTGAACTTCAGTTATGGCTTCAATGATGCGGATGAACAGGCGGTGTATCTGAATTTGGGGCAGACGTTTTAGCCCGAGCACCACTGTGCCAATGTGGGAGCGGGCTTGCTCGCGAAAGCGGTGTGTCAGTCAACATAGATGTTGAAAGTTAAGCCGCCTTCGCGAGCAAGCCCGCTCCCACATTAGAGATGTAATGACCGCGCTAGCGGATGCCGGCCAATAAAGTCCGCGCTGTCTGCTTGAGCGGCTCGTCGCCCTCTTTGAGCAATTCGTTGAGCAACTCGATGGCGCTGTCCAGATCGCCGTCATCAATGCAGGTCTGGGCTTGTTCCAGCTTGCCGGCACCCGCTGGCACGAGCTCGGGCAGCGGTTCCAGTTCCAGCGACTGGCCGGGCTCGTTGAATGCGTCGAGAAAGTCGTCGTCCAGCGATTGCGCTTCGGGTTCGGCGCCCCACTCCAGCTCCGGTTCGCCCAACGCAGGCTCATCGGGCATTTCATAAACATCCGGCATCACATGCAGGTTTGAGGTGAACGCAGGTTCCTCCGGCAGCGGCGGTTTAGCCGTCGGCGAGGGTGAATCTTCGAAAGGGCTGACCAGATCCCAATTGGAATCCATCGACAGGTCGTCCAGGTTCAAATGGAAGTCATCGCCAGATGCCGCTTCGGGGACCACCGCCGCAACGGTCGCAATGACCGGCGCAATCGGCGCAATCGGCGCGACCGGTACGGCACTCGCCAGTTTAGGGAATCGGGCCCGGAGATCCGCCAGCTGCTGCGGGTCAACCCCGGCGTCAAGCAGGCTGCTTTCCTGGGCGTCATAAGCCGGTGTATCGCCCTGCTTGCCCAGCACTTCCAGCAGATGCAACGCCAGATCGGTGCGCTGCGGCTCCTTGGCCAATGCCTCACGCAACAGGCCCGCTGCTTCGGAGAATCGGCCATAGGCCATGTAGATGCCAACCCCTTCCAGCACATCGCCGGCCGGCGTCTCTTCGCGATGATCGGGAAGCGGCGCGGCGACACGGACAGCGTTTGGCGGGATCTCACGCTCAGGTTCATCGTGCAGCGGCGCGGTCGATAACGGTTCGGTCAGCGCTTGCTGGCGTTGCCGGCGAACAAACAGCCCGAGCAACACCAGCAGCGCCAGCGCCAGCACTCCTGCAATCAACAACCAATTGCTGCTCTCGGGTTCTTCAACCACAACCGGCGCAGGTGCCACGGCGGCGACAGGTGCGGCAGCAGGTTTCTGCGCGACCTCGGCCAAGCGCGTCTGCAAGTCGCTGACCTGCTTGCGCTCATCGGCGATCTGCTCGTCCTGAGTCTTGATCCGGGCATTCAACTCTTCAATGGTTTTTTGCATCTGCTGGTTTTGCAGGACGCTGGCGGCCAGTTGTTCGGCGACCTCATCATTCGCGGGCGCGACCGGTGGTGCAGCGCTTGCGGTGGGCGCTGGGGCCTTGCTCTTGGATAGCGCTTTCGGCGCCGGGGTCGGTTCGACGCTCGGGAACCCGGAGGTCGGTTCTTTGGCCGAGGGTTCGTCCGTCGCGGGAACAATCCCCGGAGAACCCGGCGGATCGATCAACACCGTGTATTCGCGCAGCAAACGACCGTTGGGCTGATTGAGCTGCACGAGGAAATTCAGAAAGGGTTCATTGACCGGTTTGCTGGAGGTCACCCGGATCAGCGTGCGACTGCCCCGCAGGATCGGTGAGAATTTCAGGTTATTGAGGAAGAACACCCGTTCGACGCCGGCCCGGCTGAACTCGTCGGCCGTGGCCAGGCTGATCGAAAGATCGCTTTCTGCCAGGCCCGCCGCATCTACCAGAGCAATATCGGCGCTGAACGGTTGACTCAGCGCCGAATGCACGGTGATGTCACCCAAGCCCAGGGCCGGAGCCAATGCCGAGTAAGTGACCGCACCACCGACCAGAAGCAGTTGGGTGCAATAGCGCAAAACCACGTGCCAACTCTCGAGCATGAGCATCCCTTAGATTAAGCAGAACCAACCTGTACGCGTTCGCACATCCGGTACGAACACGATATTGCCTAGTAGTTCTTTATAGTCTGCCCAACGGGGTATCTCAAAAACACGGCGTAAGGTTTTGCCTCAAGACTTTTCGAGGTTGGCCAGGATGTGACCGTGAACACGCATGCAGACCTTCAGATCAGCCTCATCGACGCCTTCGAACAGCTCGTGGCGCAGTTGAGTCGCAATGGTTTCAATCTGTTCGATCAATGGCCGGGCCGGGGCACAGAGGACGATTTTTTTCGCCCGACGGTCTTCCAGCACTGATTGGCGTTGCACCAGGCCCTGGGTTTCCAGGCTGTCGAGCAGCCGGGCCAGGGTCGGCCCTTCGACGCCGACGCTCTGCGCCAGTTCGCGCTGGGTCGGGGCTTCCTCGAAACGCGCCAGGTGCAGCAGCACCAGCCAACGGGCCTGAGAAAGTCCCAGACCGGCCAGGCGGCGATCCAGTTCGGCACGCCAGCCACGAGACATCTGGGCCAGTTGCATGCCAAAGCGGTGTTGATCGGTTAACGGCATAGAAAACTCATGATTAGACTGAAATAGAGAAAAACTAATTATTAGTCAGCTAAGCATGACCTTTCGCTATAGGCAAGGTTTGCTCTGTACTGAATCGTTACATCTATGCGCCCGGTCACTTAAATCTCGAATTCGGACTGCAGCGCCGCCCGTACACAGTACAAAACCCCTTCCGGAACACGACCGGCAAACAACGCGGCAATTTCCGCGACCGGCGGCAACTCGCCTTCGCCGTCGAGGAACGCGTCCTGGATTTCGCCCATCAGCTCTTCCGGCAGATCCAGTGCCTGTTCCAGCGACAATTGCTGCTTGCCGATGGCTTCGGCGAGCATGGTGTAGACGTTCTTTTCCGAGCATTGCAACTGCCCGGCGATTTGCAGCGGCGTCATGCCGGCACGGGCCAGCGTGATCAGTTCGTGGCGCACGTCGGCCACCACTTTCGGTGCCTCGACCTGGCCGCCGAGCACTTCGAGGAAGGCCTCGCCATAACGTTCCAGCTTGCGTGCGCCGACGCCGCTGACCGTGGCCATTTCCGCCAGCGAGGTCGGTTGACTGCGCAGCATTTCCAGCAACGTCGAGTCGGGGAAGATGACGTACGGCGGCACGCCGTGTTCTTCGGCGAGCTTGCGACGCAGGGCACGCAGGGCTTCCCACTGTTCGCGCTCTTCGCCACGAACCAGTTGGCTCGCCTGGCTCTTGCTGCTTTTGGCGGTGGTTTGCGGCTTGAGGTCGCGGCGCAGCTCCAGGGTCACTTCGCCCTTGAGCAGCGGCCGGCAGGTGTCGCTCAGGCGCAGGCCGCCGTAGCCTTCAAGGTCGATGTCCGCGAGGCCACGCGCAACCAGTTGGCGGAACAGGGAGCGCCATTCGCTCTCGCCCATCGCCTTGCCGACGCCATACACCGACAAATGTTGATGGCCGAAGCTGCGGACCTTTTCGTTGTCCTTGCCCAGCAACACATCCACCAGATGGCCGACGCCGTAGCGCTGGCCGGTGCGGTAGATCGCCGAGAGCGCCTGACGCGCGGGCTCAGTGGCGTCCCAGGTCTGCACGCCGTCGACGCAGTTATCGCAGTGGCCGCACGGCTCGGGCATGTCTTCGTCGAAGTAGGCCAGCAGCGTCTGGCGCCGGCAGCGAGTTTCTTCGCAGAGCGAGAGCATCGCGTCGAGCTTGTGTTGCTCCAGACGCTTGTGGCGCTCGTCGCCTTCGGAGTTCTGCAGCATTTGCTTGAGCATCACCACGTCTTGCAGGCCGTAGGCCATCCACGCATCCGCCGGCAGACCGTCTCGGCCGCCGCGACCGGTTTCCTGGTAATACGCTTCCAGGGATTTCGGCAAGTCGAGGTGAGCGACAAAACGCACGTTGGGTTTGTCGATGCCCATGCCGAACGCCACGGTGGCGACCATGATCAGGCCTTCCTCGTTGAGGAAGCGCTTCTGGTGATGCGCGCGCGTTTCGTTGGGCAGACCGGCGTGGTACGGCAGCGCCGGGAAGCCTTGTTCGCTTAGGAACACCGCCACTTCGTCGACTTTTTTGCGCGACAGGCAGTAAACGATGCCGGCATCGCTGCGCCGCTCGGCGAGGAACGCCAGCAATTGCTTGCGCGGCTGCTCCTTGGGGACGATGCGGTAGAAAATGTTGGGACGGTCGAAACTCGACAGGAAACGCTCGGCGTCCTGCAAATGCAGGCGATCGACGATTTCTTCGCGGGTGCGCTTGTCGGCGGTGGCGGTCAGGGCAATGCGCGGGACGCTGGGGAACAGCTCCGCCAACTGACCCAGTTGCAGGTATTCGCGACGGAAGTCGTGGCCCCATTGCGACACGCAGTGCGCTTCATCGATGGCGAACAAAGCAATTTCAAGGCTTTGCAGGAAGGCCAGCATGCGCGGCTGCACCAGGCGTTCGGGCGCCAGATAGAGCATTTTCACTTCGCCGCGCTTGATCCGTGCGGCCAGGTCGCGTTGCTGTTCGGCGCTCAGGGTCGAGTTCAATGCAGCGGCGGCCACGCCCAGTTCTTCGAGGGTCGCGACCTGGTCGTCCATCAAGGCGATCAGCGGCGACACCACCACCGCCAGGCCTTCGCGCAGCAGCGCCGGGACCTGGAAGCACAGGGACTTGCCGCCACCGGTAGGCATCAACACCAAAGCGTCGCCGCCATTGGCCACGCGCTCAATGATTGCACCCTGGCGGCCACGGAAACTGTCGTAGCCGAAGATGTCCTTGAGGACGCGTTGAGCCTGTTCGAGCATAAAAACTCCAAAAATCACCGAAACATCCCTGCAAGGCTGGTTCAGAACCACGCAGGCTGCACTGACAAATAGTAAGTGCGCATTGCATGACGCTTCACATCTCAGCCGCGACGCCGGCAGGGCATCACAAAACGCGGGAGTATACCCGACCCCTCCGCTGCAAAGGGTGCCGCTGAGAAGACACACAATGACAAACACTGATCCCCCCTGTAGGAGCTGCCGCAGGCTGCGATCTTTTGATTTTGCTTTTAAAAGGCAAGATCAAAAGATCGCAGCCTGCGGCAGCTCCTACAGGGAGAGCGGGCGTGAATGAGGGGCAAATATCCCGCGCGGCTGGCCTGGGGGCTCAAGAAGGCCTAGAATTCCCGCATCTGTTTAATTCCCCAAGGTAGCTTTTAATGTCCTTCGCTGAGCAACTAACCCGCCTGCAAGTCTTCCTCGACGCCGATGAACTGCATGACGAGGCGCTGGACTACGTGGCCGCCCACGGCTACCTCACTGCGCTGTCGATCTGTTCCGAAAGCGTTCCCGACCGTGAATGGATCGACGCCCTCTTCGCCGAAGAGCCGCATTACGCCGACGACACCGAGCGTGAAGCGATCGAATCCACCCTGCTGGCCCTCAAGGCTCACATCGCGCGCCAACTGGCGTCCGACGAAGAGTTCGAGCTGCCATGCGACCTGGACCTGGGCGAAGAGCCGGATGACTCCGACCTGCGCGGCTGGTGCATCGGTTTCATGGAAGGCGTGTTCCTGCGCGAAGCGGCCTGGTTCGAAACCGCCGAAGACGAAGTCAGCGAAATGCTGCTGCCGATCATGGTCGGTTCGGGTCTGTTCGACGAACAGCCTGAGTTCGAAGACATCGCCAAAGACGCGAACCTGATGGACGACATGATCGTGCAGATCCCGGAAGCCCTGACCGCGCTGTACCTGCTGTGCCAGGCTCCCGACGAAAAACCGGCGATCCTCAAGCCACGTCACCACTAAGGTCTTGCCTATGGACAAACCCATAGGCAACCGCTCCCTGATGTTGCGCTACCTGCTGCTGGCCATCGGCTGGCTCAGCGTAGCGTTGGGGGTGATCGGGATTTTCCTGCCGGTATTGCCCACCACGCCGTTCCTGCTGCTGGCCGCCGCGTGTTTCGCACGCAGTTCGCCGCGCTTCTATCAGTGGCTGGTCGAACATCCGCGGCTTGGGCCGTGGATCCGCGACTATCTGGATGGCAACGGCATCCCGCTCAAGGGCAAGGTCTACGCCATCGTCCTGATGTGGGTGAGCATCCTGTTCTCCTGCTACCTGGTGCCGCTGCCGTGGGCGCGGGGGTTTATGTTGACCAGTGCGGTGCTGGTGACGATCTACATCCTCAAACAGAAAACCCTGCAAAAACCCTGAAACACGCCCTGTAGCAGCTGGCGAAGCCTGCGTTCGGCGGCGAAGCCGTCGCAAATTCTACATGCAAGGTTTTACTGACCTGCCGCGTTGCCTGGTTTTGCGACGGCTTCGCCGCCGAACGCTGCCTCGCGGTGCTCGACAGCTGCTACCCGTGCGCGTACCAACCGACGATCTACCCTGCCTTTCAAAAAACACCACCTAAACTCCAGTCATCTGCACCCGAGCAGCCAGACATGTCCAACAGTCGGCGTCGTCCAGGATGGCCAACGCTCCGACTTCGGTTCGGCGGCTGGCTGCTGGCGATGTTTTTGCTGGCCGGGCTGGGCAGTGTGTGCGCCGACTGGAATTTCGGGCAGATCCTGCAAACCGCCGAAAAACGCTACGGCCCCCTCGGTCCGGCACAGGGGCGAATCGAGGCCTGGAACCAGATGCTGCAAGGCGAACGCAACCAGCCAGAACGCGAGCAACTGAACGCGGTCAATCGCTTCTTCAATCAGCAATTGAGTTTTCAGGACGACACCCGCATCTGGCAGCAGATCGATTACTGGGCCACGCCTGAAGAATCTCTGATCAAGGGTGCTGGCGACTGCGAGGACTACGCCCTGGCGAAATATTTCAGCCTGCGCCAGCTCGGGGTGCCCAGCGAGAAATTGCGCATCACCTACGTCAAGGCCCTGACCCAGAACCAGGCGCACATGGTCCTGACTTTCTACAGCAGCCCCACGGCCGATCCGCTGGTGCTGGACAACCTGATCGGTGAGATCCGCCCCGCTTCCCAGCGCAAAGACCTGCTGCCGGTGTACGCCTTCAACGCCGAAGGCCTGTACCTGCCAGGTGCAAATGGCGGCAAGCGCAGCAGCGATTCGAAAAAGCTGTCGCGCTGGCAAGACGTATTGAAAAAGATGCAGGCCGAAGGGTTCGCCGTGGGCGACGGCTAGCCGCCACAGCAAGGAGCGTTTTATGTCATTGCGCAAACAATTGTTTCTCGCCATTTGCCTGTTTCTGCTGGTGGCATTCAGCGGCAGTTTTTTTGTCAGCCTGGAAAGCTCCCGCGAGCAAATGCTCGGCCAGTTGCGCTCCCACGCCCAGGACGCCGCCACGGCGTTGGGACTGTCGCTGACCACGCAGATCGACGACACGGCGATGATTGAATTGATGGTCAGCTCGATTTTCGACAGCGGTTATTTCAGCAGCATCCGCATCATCAACATCGCCGATGAACAGGTGCTGGTGGAGCGCGACGCACCGGCGCGAATCGAAGGCGTACCCGACTGGTTCGTGCGCCTGGTGAACCTTCATGCCCAAGGCGGCGATGCGTTGATCATGCGCGGCTGGGAGCAAGTGGCGCGGGTCGAAGTGTTGAGCAATCCGCAGTTCGCCCTGGCCAAACTTTGGGACAGTACGCTCGGCAGTCTCGTTTGGCTGCTGCTGTGCGGGTTGCTCAGTGCGATGTTCGGCGGCTGGTTGCTGCGTCGGCAATTGCGCCCGCTGGACAAAATGGTCAAGCAGGCCGAGGCCATCAGCAAACGCGAGTTTCTCAGCCTGCCAAAACTGCCGCGCACCCCGGAGCTGAGACGGGTGGTGCTGGCGATGAACCAAATGGTCGAAAAGCTCAAGGCGCTGTTTGCCGAAGAGGCCGCACGCAGCGAAAAACTGCGCGCCGATTCCTATCAGGACAGCCTCACCGGGTTGGCGAATCGACGCTTGCTGGATGAGCAACTGGCCGACCATTTGCTGGTCAGCGAACAGAGCAGCGACGGCCATTTGCTGATGCTGCGGATCAACGACCTCGCGGGCCTCAACCAGCGCCTGGGCGGCCAGCGCACCGATGCCTTGATCGGTGCCGTCGGCGAGTTGCTCAAACGCCTGACGCAACTCCCGGAGCGGCGCACCTGGCTGGCGGCGCGCAATCGTGGCGGTGAGTTCAGCCTGCTGACCCCGGGCCTCGACGACAAGGACGCCGCGCGCCTGTGCGCCGAGATCAGCGCCACCCTGGAGAACCTGCGCCTGACCGGCGCCAGCGACAGCATGCCCGTGGCGCATTTGGGTATCGTCGCTTACCAACCGGGCGAACCGGCGGGCGATGTGCTGCTGCGCCTCGATCAGGCCTTGACCCAAGCCCAGCAGCATCCCGAGCGACCATGGGTGCACCTCGATCACGCCAACACCGCGCCGAACCAGTCCCAGCACGACTGGCGCAACTGGATCGACGACGCCCTGACCCACGGCAAATTGCAGCTGTATTTCCAACCGGTGGTGCAATGCGCCGACACCAGCCAAGTGCTGCATCACAAAATCCTCGCGCGCCTGCTCGACCCGCGAGGCGAAGCGATTGCCGCCGGGCATTTCCTGCCGTGGATTGAACGCCTCGGCTGGTCGGCCCGCTTCGACCTGGCCATGCTCGACGCCACCCTCGACTACCTTGCCGTCAACCGCTGGCCTCTCGCACTGAGCTTGTCCGGCACCACGCTGCGCGACCCACAGTCGTTGCAACAGATATTGCAAACCCTCGACTCCCTGCCGGAACTCGCGCCGCTGCTGATCCTTGAAATCGACGAACGCCAACTACCGCCCCCAGACGAACTACAGCGCCTGAGCCACAGCTTGCTCAGCACCGGTTACCGCATCGGCTTGCAGCATTTTGGCGGTAGCTTCAGCCAGATCGGCAACCTCACTCAGTTGGGGTTGGCGTACCTGAAGATTGATGGAAGTTACATCCGGGGGATTGATCAGCAGAGTGATAAACGCCTGTTCATCGAAGCGATTTTCCGGGCGACAAACAGTATTGATCTGCCGTTGATTGCGGAAAGGGTCGAGACGCAAGGGGAGCTGGAGGCGATCAAAGAGCTTGGGTTGTTCGGGGTCATGGGGCGGTTGATTGGGCCACCGGAGCCGATGTGAGTTTGCCAGCAACACCGCATTGTCGTTCTTCGCGAGCAGGCTCGCTCCCACAGGGGACTGGTGTCGTACCCAACATTTGCTGACTACCCAGATCCAGTGTGGGAGTGAGCCTGCTCGCGAAAGCGGTGGGTCAGCTGACATCTCTATCAACTGGCATGGCCTATTCGCGAGCAAGCCCGCTCCCACAGGGGAATGGTGTCGTACCCAACATTTGCTGACTACCCAGATCCAGTGTGGGAGTGAGCCTGCTCGCGAAAGCGGTGGGTCAGCTGACATCTCTATCAACTGGCATGGCCTATTCGCGAGCAAGCCCGCTCCCACAGGGGAGTGGTGTCGTACCCAACATTTGCTGACTACCTAGATCCAGTGTGGGAGCGAGCCTGCTCGCGAAGGCATTCCTGCAGCCACCGCATGACTAAAAGCCAGACCACAAAAAAACCGCCACTCCCTTTCGGAAATGGCGGGTTTTGTCGTTTCAGCCCTACCGCATCAAACCGTGTCCACCTTCAGCGAATGGTCATTGAGCATGCCGGTGATGATGGTCGCCGTGTCATGTCCGCCTGCGACCACCCCGCCCGCTCCCGGCGTGACGCCGTAGTGGCTGGCCAAGTTGACGCCGGCCAGGTCGATGGTCTGGGTCGGTGTGGCGCCGGCCATGGCGCTGACGTCGATGCTGGTGACCAGGCTCGCACCGCTGCCGGTGACGGTGAAGTGCAGGTAGTCATCCAGCGAAGCAGTGGAGCCGTTTTCGCCTTGCAGCAGTTGTGACAGGTCGAGCTTGTCGGTGCCTGGAGTGAAGTCGGTGACCACGTCATGGCCGCTGTTGCCGGCCAGCCACTGGAAGGTGTCGGCACCCGAACCGCCGGTGAGAGTGTTGTTGCCCAGACCGCCGATCAGCAGGTCGTCGCCGCCACCGCCATTGAGCGTGTCGTTGCCCAGGCCGCCGTTGATCACGTTGTTGTTACTGTCTCCGGTCAAAGTGTCGTTGAAGTTGGAACCCACCAGGTTTTCGATGCCGGTGAGGGTGTCGGTGCCCGCTCCGAGGGTGTTCTGCGCAGTGAGCAGGCCCAGGTTGACGTTGACCCCGGCCGTTGCATGCGCGTAGCTCGCGGTGTCGATGCCGGTGCCGCCGTCGAGCAGGTCGTTGCCCGGCCCGCTGTACAGCAAGTCGTTGCCGGCACCGCCGTGCAGTTCGTTGTTGCCGCTGCCTGCGGTGAGCACGTCATTGCCGTCGCCCGCGTTGAGGATGTTGTTGCCGGTGCCGGCCACCAACACGTCATCGCCCGAAGTGCCGGTGAGGGTATGTCCATCCTGATAGCTGATGGTCACGTTCGCCGTGTCGCTGCCGCCATGGTTGTCGTTGGCGGTGTAGGTGCCGTGATAGTCCGGGGTCAGGTCATGGGCCCCGGCGTAGTTGACGGTCATGGTCAGCTGATAGTTCTCGGACCCGTTAGTGTTGCTGCCACTGGTGTTGGTGATGTTGGTGACGTGGATCTGGTAGGTGCCATCGGCTGCCGCAGTGATGGTCCCGCCGTCGGCGATGCTCACGAACGCACCGCCATTGAGCGAGTACTCCATGGTGACGTGACCGGCCGCCAGGTTGTGGTCCAGGTTGAGGGTCTCGCCCTGTTTCAGTTTGACGGTGATGAGGTCTTCATCGTTGGCGTTGGACGTCGTCACCGCGCCCAGGTAGCCGCTGATCACCAGTACGGCGGTCATCGCTGCCGAGTTCGCCGCGAACAAATTACGCACATCCGCCAGCGCTTGGTTGGCGGCGTTGTTGCCGGTGCCAGTGAAGCTGATGGCGCCCGTGCCGGTGAAGTCCGCCCCCTTCGCCACCCAACCGGTGTTGAAGGTGGTCGGGGTTGCCGTCATCGGATCGCCATTGGCGTCGGTGTCATTGGCCAGCAGCAGCTCGCCCGGCACCACGATGTTGCTCGACAGCACGTTGGTGATGATGTGGTCATCGACCGCCACCGGTGGTGCGTTCGGGATGACTTTGACGGTCAGCGTCGAGCTGGCCAGGTCGCCGTCGTTGTCGCTGACGGTGAAGCCGATGTTTTCGGTAATCACTACCGCAGTGGTTTTCTGCGAGGTGTAGGTGTACTCGCCGGTGTCCAGGTTCACTACCAGCGTGCCGCTGTTGTTGGTAGCGATGCTGATGGTGTTGTTCACCGTGTTGAACGTGCCGTGGTTGGTGCCACTGAACGTCAGCGCGCCCTGGTTGCTGTTGCCTTTCGGGTCATAGGTGTAAGTGGTGCCGTCGACCACCAGGGTTTTGATGAAGCCGCCATCGGCGCCGAACGAGCCTCCCTCCAGCAGCGAGCCAGTGACCGGTGCGCCCTGCACGGTGCCCGAGAGCACCGAGTTGAGTTGATTCAGATCGGTCACCACCACCGCGTTGGTGTTGGTGTGGGTGCTGCCGTCATAGGCCAGCGGGTCGAGGTTGGCGTTGCTGACGCCATTGCCCAGGCCGATTGCATAGTTCTTGATGCCATTGGCGTCGAGGAAGTTTTTCAGCGCGGCCTCGTCCGCCGTGCCGATGTCCCCTTCGTTAGGTTTGCCATCAGAGAAGAAATACCCGACGTTCTGCGCCCCGGTGAGTTTGCCCGACGTATTGAACGCGGTTTGCATGGTCGCCACAGCCGCGTCGTAGTTGGTGCCACCGCCAGCGGTGAGTCCGGCGATGATCGACTTGGCCGTTGCGACATCAACCCACACGGTGGTTTTGTCGGTGGCACTGCTGCTGAAGGTGACGATCTGCACTTTCACATCGCCCAGGTCATCGTATTTGTCGAGCAAGGCACTGATCGCTTGCTTCGCCAGCGCCAGCCGCGACAGGCCTGGCACCCCGGAGGCGTCGGCCATACTGCCGGAGACGTCGATCACCAGCAGCAGGTTGGAATCGACTTCCACCGCCGTCACCGAACGGTCCGACGCCACGGCTTTTGGCACGTCATCGACGATGTTCACCACGATGGTGCTGGTGGTGCTGTTGCCCAGCGCATCGGTGGCTTTGTAGGTGAAACTTTCGCTCAGGGTGTTCGGCCCGTCGTTGGCACCCGGCGAGGTTTTCGGCGCCGAGGTCAGGGTGTAGGTGTAGCTGCCGTCCGGGTTGATCAGGATTTGCCCGTAGGTCCCGGTGGCGCTGCCGACCAGGCTGTAGGTGAACGTGCCAGTACCGCCGGTGACCGAACCGACCAGCGTACCGGTGGCGGTTTCGCCAGTACTTGTAGGGTCGCTGCCGGTGACTGTGCCGGGAGCCAGGTCCAGGCCATCCTTGCTCAGGTCGAGGGCTTTTTCGAAGACCGTCACGTCCTGATCGACCACCGCTTTGAGGGCGCTGTCGGTGACGTTGATGGTGATAGTGGTGGTGCTTTCATCGCCGTCGGAATCACGCACGGTGTAGACGAACGTATCGGTGGCCCCCGCCACGCCAACCGAGTTCGGGTTGCTGTGGTAGACGGCGTTACCCGCCGCATCCAGGGTCAAGTAGCCGTAGGTGCCATTGATATTGGTGCCCAGCCCGCCCACCGCCGAAGTGGCCGTGTTGCTGCCGGCGCGCACGCCAATCACTGCACCGCCGGCTGCCGCGCCGTCGGCACCCAGCACGTCGTTGCCGAGCACGCTGATGTTGATGGTCGAGCCTTCAACGGCGGTGCCGGTGTCGGGCGCTGCCGTCGGCAAGTCATCGACGATGTTGACATTGATCTGGCCCGACGCGGTGCTGCCGTCGGTGTCCGTCGCCACCACGTTGAAGTTCTCGGTGAGGCTGTTGGCGCCGTTGGCGGTCGGATGGGTTTCGTTGTCCACCAGGGTGTAGCTGTAGCTGATCACGCCGGTGCTCGCGTTGTAACCGGTGATGGTCAGCGTACTGCCCAGCGGGGTCACGATCGATTGCGGGAAGCCTGCCGCTACGCCGCCCGCGACCACATGAATGCCGCCGACATCGAGGGTTTGCAGACCGTCCAGCGCGGTGACGGTGAAGGTGCCGCTCTGGGTCAACGCCGGGCTGTTGGGGCTGGTGCCGTCGCTGAGGTTTTTCTCGTAGACAGTCAGCTCGCCGCCATTGACGTTGAGGCCGTTGAGCACGACCGGATCATCGTTGTTGTGGATATTCAGCACCAGGTTGGCGGTGCTGGTGTCGCCGTCCGAATCAGTGATGGTGTAGGCGAAAGTTTCCGTGCCGTTGCCGCCGCCGTGCAGGTTTTTGAAGTCGGCATCATTGGCGTTGAGGGTGTAGGTGTAGGTGCCGTTGGCATTCAGGACCAGCGTCCCGTACGTCCCGGTGAAGGTGCCGGGGGTCACAGGACCGGCGTTCGGCCCGGTGGCGACAAGGTCCGCGCCCTGAATGTCGTTGGTCAGCACGTTGCCATTGAGCGTCAACGCGGTCTCCGACGCCGCACCGACGTTGCTGTCGTTCACGGCTTTTGGCACGTCATCGACGATCTGCACGACGATGGTGCTGGTGCTGATGTTGCCCAGCGAATCGGTGGCCTGGTAGGTGAAGCTTTCAGTCAGCGAGTTGGCGCCGTCATCGGCATGCGGCGTGGTACTCGCCGGCGAGGTCAGGGTGTAGGTGTAGGTGCCGTTGGGGTTGAGCTGGATCTGGCCATAGTTGCCATTCGCGCTGCCCACCAGGGTGTAAGTGATCGCGCCGATGGCCCCGGTGACCGAGCCGACCAGCGTGCCACTGGCGGTTTCGCCGGTGCTGGTCGGGTCGCTGCCGACCACGGTGCCGGCCGCCAGGTCCTGGCCATCTTTGCTCAGGTCCAAAGCTTTTTCGTAGACGGTGACGTCGGTATCGCTGACCGCCTTGATGCAGCTGTTCGACACGTCGATGGTGATGGTGGTGGTGCTTTCATCGCCATCGGCATCGCGCACGGTGTAGACGAAGGTATCGGTGGCGCCCGGTGCGTTCACTGCGTTGGGATTGCTGTGATAGACCGCGTTGCCGTTGGCATCCAGCGTCAGGTAACCGTAGGTGCCATTGATGTTCGAGCCCAGGCCGCCGATGGCCGAGGTCGAGGTGTCGCTGCCGGCACGAACGCCCACCACGGCACCGGTGACCGCCGGACCGTCGGCCCCGCCGATGTCGTTATCCAGCACGTTGCCCGAGACCGTCCCGCCTTCGGCCACCGACGCGCTGTCCGGATGAGCCGTCGGCAAGTCGTCGACGATGTTGACGTTGATCTGATTGGTTGCCGTGCTGCCATCGGTGTCCGTGGCCACCACGTTGAAGTTTTCAGTGATGCTGTTCGCACCGTTGGCGGTCGGGTGGGTTTCGTTATCCACCAGGGTATAGCTGTAGCTGACCACGCCGGTCGTCGCGTCATAACCGGTGACGGTCAGCGTACTGCCCAGCGGCGTCACGATCGATTGCGGGAAGCCGGCAGCCACGCCACCGACCACCACATGAATGCCGCCCACATCAAGGGTTTGCAAACCGTCCAGCGCGGTGACAGTGAAGCTGCCGCTCTGGGTCAACGCCGGCGTGTTGGGGCTGGTGCCGTCGCTGAGGTTTTTCTCGTAGACGGTCAGCTCGCCACCCACGACGTCGAGGCCGTTGAGGGTCACCGGGTCGTCGTTGTTGTGGATGTTCAGCACCAGATTGGCGGTGCTGGTATCGCCGTCGGCATCGGTAATCGTGTAGGTGAAGGTTTCCGTGCCGTTGCCATTGCCATGCAGGTTTTTGAAGTCGGCGTCGCTGGTGTTCAGGGTGTAGGTGTAGGTGCCGTTGGCATTCAGCACCAAGGTGCCGTAAGTGCCGGTGAAGGTCCCGGCGGTGATCGGGCCAGTGGTTGGTCCGGTGGTTACGCGGTCGGCACCTTGCACGTCGTTGGTCAGTACGTTGCCGTTGAGGGTCAACAGGCTTTCCGAGGCGGTGCCGGCGTTGCTGTCGTCCAGCGCTTTTGGCAGGTCGTCGATGACGTTGACGTCCAGGGTCGCGTTGGCGGTGGTGCCGTTGTCATCGACCACGGTGACGGCGAATTGCTCAGGCAGATTGTTCGCACCGGCTGCGGTTGGATGCGCTTCGGTGCCGTTCAAGGTGTAGCTGTAGCTGACAACGCCGGTGGTTGCGTCGAACCCGGTGATGGTCAGGGTGTTGCCCAAACCGGTTGGAATCGATTGTGGGAAACCGGCGGCCACACCGCCGCTGACCACGGTGATACCGCCGACCGTGAGGGTTTGCACGCCATCCAGAGCGGTGATGGTGAAAGTGCCGCTTTGGGTCAGCTGAGTGCTGTCCGGGGCGCTGCCGAGGCTGAGGTTTTTCTCGTAGACCGTGAGCTCGCCGCCCTCGACGTTCAGGCCATTGATGATGACCGGGTCGTCGTTGTTGTGGATCTGCAGGACAAGGTTGGCGGTGCTGGTGTCGCCGTCGGAATCGGTGATGGTGTAGGTGAAGTTTTCAGTGCCGTTGCCGCCGCCGTGCAGGGCTTTGAAGTCTGCGTCGGTGGTGTTGAGCGTGTAGGTGTAGGTGCCATTGGCGTTGAGCACCAGAGTGCCGTAAGTCCCGGCGAAGGTGCCGGGGGTCACAGGGCCGGTAGCCACGCGATCCGCGCCTTGCACGTCGTTGGTCAGTACGTTGCCGTTCAGTGTCAGCAGGGTTTCCGACGCGGTGTTGGCGTTGCTGTCGTCCACGGCTTTTGGCAGGTCGTCGATCACATTGACGTCCAGCGAACCGTTGGCCGTGGTGCCGTTGTCGTCGACCACCGTCACCGAAAATTGCTCAGGCAGATTGTTTGCGCCGCCCGCAGTCGGATGCGCGTCGTTGCCGTTGAGGGTGTAGCTGTAACTGACCACGCCAGTGGTTGCGTCGAACCCGGTGATGGTCAACGTGTTGCCCAGACCGGTCGGAATCGATTGTGGGAAACCAGCGGCCACGCCACCGCTAACCACGGTGATGCCGCCGACCGTGAGGGTCTGCACGCCATCCAGCGCGGTGATGGTGAAGGTGCCGCTTTGGGTCAGCTGAGTGCTGTCCGGGGCGCTGCCGAGGCTGAGGTTTTTCTCGTAGACCGTGAGCTCGCCGCCCTCGACGTTCAGGCCATTGATGATGACCGGGTCGTCGTTGTTGTGGATCTGCAGGACAAGGTTGGCGGTGCTGGTGTCGCCGTCGGAATCGGTGATGGTGTAGGTGAAGTTTTCAGTGCCGTTGCCGCCGCCGTGCAGGGCTTTGAAGTCTGCGTCGGTGGTGTTGAGCGTGTAGGTGTAGGTGCCGTTGGCGTTGAGCACCAGGGTGCCGTAAGTACCGGCGAAAGTGCCGGGCGTCACAGGGCCGGTGGCCACGCGATCGGCGCCTTGCACATCGTTGGTCAACACATTGCCGTTCAGCGTCAGCAGGGTTTCCGAAGCCGTGTTGGCATTGCTGTCGTCCACCGCTTTTGGCACGTCGTCGACGATGTTGACGTCCAGCGAACCGTTGGCCGTGGTGCCGTTGTCATCGACCACGGTCACTGCGAATTGCTCTGGCAAGTTATTCGCGCCGCCAGCGGTTGGGTGCGCGTCATTGCCGTTCAAGGTGTAGCTGTAACTGACCACGCCCGTGGTCGCGTCGAACCCGGTGATGGTCAGGGTGTTGCCCAAACCGGTCGGAATCGATTGTGGGAAACCTGCCGCCACGCCGCCGCTGACGACGGTAATCCCGCCGACGGTGAGGGTTTGCACGCCATCGAGGGCGGTGATGGTGAAGGTGCCGCTTTGGGTCAACGCGGTGGAATCCGGCGCACTGCCCAGGGTCAGGTTTTTCTCGAAAACGGTGAGCTCACCGCCTTCAACGTTCAACCCGCCAATCGTCACCGGATCGTCGTTGTTATGGATTTGCAGGACGAGGGTTGCAGTGCTCGCATCGCCATCGGAATCGGTGATGGTGTAGGTGAAATTCTCGGTGCCATTACCGCCGCCGTGCAACGCTTTGAAGTCCGCGTCCGTGGTGTTCAACGTGTAGGTGTAAGTGCCGTTGGCATTCAACACCAACGTGCCGTAAGTACCCGCGAAAGTACCCGGAGTCACTGGCCCGGTGGCCACACGATCCGCGCCTTGCACATCGTTGGTCAGTACATTGCCGTTCAGTGTCAGCAGGGTTTCCGACGCCGTGTTGGCGTTGCTGTCGTCGACCGCTTTTGGCACGTCGTCGATGATGTTGACGTCCAGCGAACCGTTGGCCGTGGTGCCGTTGTCGTCGACCACGGTCACTGCAAATTGCTCAGGCAGATTGTTCGCGCCGCCAGCGGTTGGATGCGCGTCATTGCCGTTCAAGGTGTAGCTGTAACTGACCACGCCTGTGGCGCTGTCAAACCCGGTGATGGTCAGCGTATTGCCCAGTCCGGTGGAAATCGATTGCGGGAAGCCAGCCGCGACGCCGCCGCTGACAACGGTGATCCCGCCGACACTTAACGTCTGCACGCCATCCAGCGCCGTGATGGTGAACGTGCCGTTCTGGGTCAACGCCGTGGCATCGGGCGCACTGCCCTGGCTCAGGTTTTTCTCGAAGACAGTGAGTTCGCCACCCTCGACATTCAGCCCGCCAATCGTCACCGGATCGTCGTTGTTGTGAATTTGCAGCACCAGGTTGGCGGTGCTGGAATCGCCGTCAGCGTCAGTGAGGGTGTAGGCGAACGTTTCCGTGCCGTTGCCACCGCCGTGCAGCGCTTTGAAATCCGCATCGTTGGTATTGAGCGTGTAGGTGTAGGTGCCGTTGGCGTTGAGCACCAGAGTGCCGTAAGTCCCCACGAAAGTGCCGGGGGTGATCGGGCCGCTGGTTGGGCCAGTCGGGACGCGATCCGCACCTTGCTCATCGTTGGTCAGCACGTTGCCGGTCAACGTCAGCAGCGTCTCGGACGCGGTGCCGTTGTTGTCGTCCACAGCCTTGGGCACGTCATCGGTGATGTTGATGTCGAGCGAGCCAGTGGCCGTGTCGCCATTGGTGTCCCCGGCGACCACGGTGAATTGTTCGCTGAGGTTGTTGGCGCCATCGCCGGCCGAATGGGTTTCGTTGCCGTTGAGGGTGTAGCTGTAGCTCACCACGCCAGTGGCCGGGTTGTAACCGGTGATGGTCAGGGTGTTGCCGAGTTGGGTGGTGATCGATTGCGGGAAGCCGGAAGCCGCCCCGCCACTGATCACGCTGATGCCGCCGATGTTGAGGCTCAGCAAACCGTCGGGCGCGCTCACGGTGAAGGTGCCGGTCTGGGTCAGGGCCGCCGGATTGGCTGCCGAGCCGTCGGGCAGATTGGCTTCGTTGAAGGTCAGTTCACCGCCCACGGCATTCAGGCCGCCGAGGGTGACGAGATTGTTCACCGGCGGCACGACCACCGGGGTGTTGTCGTCTTGCTGAACATCGGCGTTGTGCCGTTCTTCAGGAAACTCCGGGATGCCGCCAAAACCGGCAGTCGGGAATCCGATGGTTGGATCGACCCGTCCGCCCACTTCTTCCAGCAATACGAAATTGTGACCGCCGCCCAAGGCACCGCCGGGGGCACCTGTGGAGGTCGGGCCGGCCGCGGTGGCTTCACCGGTTTGGGTCGGGTCAGCGCCGGCCGCAATGGCTTTTTGCAGCTGTTCGACATCGGTCAGTTGCGCCTGGCTCGGCGTCACGGCTTCAGCCGTGTCCACATGGGGCGCCTGATGCGCGAGCAATTGCGAAGTCATTTGCAGACTGCTGCCACGCCCCAGTGTCAGCTCCTGGCCATTTTGCAGATGCACCGCCACCGCGCCTTCGGCCCCGGTGATCAGTTGATCGCCGGCAAATAACCGGTCGCCCTCGACCAACGCACGTCGAGTACCGTCGGCCGCAACCGCGAACACCTGACCAATAACCTTACTGACGATTCCGATGAGCGTAGCCATGTGCATCTCCTCCGCTGCCAACACCTGTCGGCACCTGTTTGCGCGAAGAGCGTGCTCATGGCGAAAAGCGGGCTGCCTGGCGGATCGTCTACCGGAATGCGTGTTTACCGAAGTAAACCGCTTCCCTGGCGACGTTCACGCCAAGCATGTCACTCGCGGGCCATGTGTCCGGCTCGGCATAAAACCCTCTGCAATCAATGGCATCGGGCCTCCACTGCGGAACAACCTCCCTGCGAGCGATGCGTAACGGTTCTGAACCAACCGAGTGACAAAAAAATGTCGCTCTAAAACCGTCCCACTTCCCTCCCCTCCAGCACTTCTCCGCCCTATGTCGCTAAGTGGATGGAACTTTCCTCAAACCCTCTGGAGCTCCCTAAGGCTCATGAATCAAGGGCTTTCGCATTGAACAATGTGCTGGATTTTTCAGAGCGCATAAGTTTTTTTTGGCATAAACCTTATGAGAAATAGTTCTTAGGTTTTGCCCAGAATGTTCTTAGCTCTGTTGTTACAAGAGTGAAACGGTTTTACCTACAAATAGCGTCAAGTATTTGACGACAAGTAAGCACCATCAGGAAACAGGGAGAAGTACCCATGCGCCTTTTAACCCCCCTCTGCAGCGCGGTTTTGCTGGCCATGGCCTGCACTTCTCAGGCTCAGGCCATGTCGTTGACCGACGCGATCCAAAGCACCATTGCGACGCACCCCGAACTTGCGTCGCGCGTGGACGCGCGGCTGTCGGCGGATGAGCAAGTGAAAGTTGCCAAAGGGGGCTTCTATCCATCAGTCGATTTGAACGCCGCTTACGGGCGCGGCTACAGCGATAACACCAACACTCGGGCGTTCGGCAACCACCACACCGAGATCCTCAATTACACCCAATCGGAACTGCGCCTGCGGCAGATGCTGTTTGACGGTTTCAACACCGCCAACGAGGTCGAGCGCACCAAAGGCGTGTCCAACTCCCGGGCCTATTACGCTCAGGGCACCGCCCAGGATCTGGCCTTGCGCACCATCGAGGTCTACCTCGAAGTGCTCAAGCGCCGTGAACTGGTGACGCTGGCCACCAACAACCTGCAAGCGCACATGCGGGTCAACGACCAGATCGGCCTGCGCACCCAGCGCGGTGTCGGCAGCAACGCCGACTCCGATCAATCCACCGCTCGCCGGGCATTGGCGCAGAACAACCTGGACACTGCGGAAGTGGATCTGGCGGACGCCGAGTCGAACTTCTACAGCGTCGTCGGACGCATCCCCGATGAACTCGAAGCACCGCCCTCGACCCGTGGCGAGTTGCCGACCAGCCTGCCGGAAGCCCAGCAGAGCATGGTCGAAAACAACCCGTACCTGAAATCCGCCCAGGCTGACGTGCAATCGGCCGAGAGCCAGTACGAAGTCGCCAAGTCGCCGTTCTACCCACGCTTCGACGCTGAAGCCGCGGTGGGCGCGAACAACAACGTGCAGGGCGATGAAGGTCACGACAACGAATGGCGTGTCGGCGTGATCATGAACTACAACCTGTTCCGTGGCGGCAGCGACAAGGCGCGCCTGGCGTCCGATGCGCACCAGATCAACCAGGCGATGGACATCCGCAACAACGCCCTGCGCCAGCTCAACGAGAACATTCACCTGGCCTGGAACGCCATGGTCAACGCGAAGAAACAAACCCCGACCGCGCGTGAATACGCGGAAACCACTAAACGCGTGCGCGCTGCCTACCAGGATCAGTTCGGCCTCGGCCAACGGACCCTGCTCGACTTGCTCGACAGTGAAAACGAGCTCTACAACGCCAACCGCCGCTACACCGAAGTGCGCTACACCGAGGAGTACTCGATGTACCGCGTACTGGCGAACATGGGTCAGTTGCTGAGCAAACAACGGGTGGTGCTGCCCGCCGATGCGATCGCCTCCTCGGAAGTGAAAAACGAAGCACGTTTGCCTGAACTGAAGTAACCCCCCGTAGGAGCTGCCGCAGGCTGCGATCTTTTGATTTTGATTTTTTGAAGATCAAAAGATCGCAGCCTGCGGCAGCTCCTACGCCGGGTGATGTGTAGTGACCTATGCCGACAGGAGCGATCAATTTGACTAGCATGGAACCCGGCAACACGGGTGTCGATCCGCGCCTTAGCTTCGATGACCCGCTTCTGGACGGTCTGTTGATCCTCTGCAAACTCCACGGTGCGGCGGTCAGCCGCGCCAGCCTGAGTGCCGGCCTGCCCCTGAACAAGCAACGCATGAGCCTGGACCTGCTGCCCCGCGCAGCGGCCCGGGCGAGTTTGCAGGCGCGTTTGCTGCGTCGGGACCTGGCGGATATTTCTGCCCTCAACCTGCCGGTGTTACTGATCCTCAACGATGGCCGCACTGCCGTGCTGCGCCGTTTTGGCGATGACGGCCAGTTGCTGATTCTGCCCTGCGAAGCCGAGGGCGGTGAACAATGGGTCAGCCGTGAAGAGCTGACCGCCAATTACAGCGGCCAGGCATTGTTCGCCCGGCCGCGCCATGAACTCGAAGACTTGCGCTCGCCGCTCGTGCCGCGCGTCGAAGCGTGGTTTCGTGACACGCTGAAGCTGTCGAAATGGCTGTACAGCGATGCGATCCTCGCGAGTTTCCTGATCAACCTGCTGGGGCTGATGGTGCCCTTGTTCGTGATGCAGACCTACGACCGGGTAGTGCCGAACCAGGCCACCTCGACCCTGTGGGTGTTGGCCATCGGTTTGCTGATCGGCACCGGGTTCGAACTGGTGCTGCGGGTGGTCCGCGCGCACCTGCTGGACACCGCTGGCAAGAAAACCGACGTGATCCTTTCCGCGACCCTGTTCGAACGCATCACCGGCATGGCGATGAAAGCCCGGCCAGCGACCATCGGCGGTTTCGCCCAGAGCATCCATGACTTCCAGGGCCTGCGCGAATTTCTCACCGCCGTAACCCTGACCAGCCTGATCGATCTGCCGTTCGCCGTATTGATGCTGGTGGTGATCGGCCTGCTCGGCGGCTGGCTGGTGGTGATTCCGTTGCTGGCGTTCCCGATCACGATCATCTTCGCGATGGTGATCCAGGTACGCCTGCGCGACACCGTGCAAAAAAGCCTGAGCCTCGGCGCCGAACGCCAAGCGCTGCTGATCGAAACCCTCGGCGGCCTGGAAACCCTCAAGGCGTGCAGCGCCGAAAGCGAGCGCCAGCACAAATGGGAAAGCACCCACGGCGCCCTAACCCGCCTCGACAGCCATGCGCGCAACCTCTCGGCCCTGGCGACCAACGGCACGCTGTTCATCCAGCAATTTTCCGGCATGGCGACCATCGTCGCCGGGGTTTACAGCATCATCGCCGGCAACCTCAGTGTCGGCGCGCTGGTGGCAACCTACATGCTCGGCAGCCGCGTGTTGGCACCGCTGGGGCAGATCGCCGGCTTGATCACCCGCTACCAGCAAGCGCAATTGACCATGCGCAGCACCGATGCGCTGATGTCGTTGCCGCAAGAACGCGATTCGAAACAACGGCCACTGGAGCGCACGCAACTGCAAGGCGCGATGGACGTCAGCGGCGTGACCTTCCACTACAACGGGCAGAACGCGCCGGCTCTGGCCAACATCAGTTTCAGCGTCAAACCCGGCGAACGCATCGGCATCATCGGCCGCAGCGGTTCGGGCAAAAGCACCCTCGCCCGCTTGGTGATGGGCTTCTACGCACCGGAAGAAGGCCAGTTGCTGCTCGATGGCCTGGACCTGCGGCAACTCGACGTCGCCGACCTGCGCCAACAGATCGGTTACGTCGCCCATGACCTGCCGCTGCTGGCCGGCAGCCTGCGCGACAACCTGACCCTCGGCGCCCGCTACATCAGCGATTCGCGAATGCTCGAAGTCGCGGAATTGACCGGTGTCACCGAACTCGCGCGCCAACATCCGCAGGGCTTCGACCGGCCTGTGGGTGAGCGCGGGCAATTGCTCTCCGGCGGTCAGCGTCAGGCGGTGTTGCTGGCCCGGGCGTTGTTGCTCGACCCGCCGATCATGCTGCTCGACGAACCCACCAGCGCCATGGACAACAGCAGCGAAGATGTCCTGCGGCAAAAACTCCACAGCTGGGTCCAGGGCAAAACCTTGCTGCTGGTGACCCACCGCACTTCGATGCTCAGCCTGGTGGATCGGCTGGTGGTGCTGGACAACGGACGGATCGTCGCCGACGGTCCGAAAGAAGCGGTCATCGATGCACTGCGCAAGGGCCGTGTCGGCTCTGCGGCTGTCTAGGAGTTGCCCATGGCTCGTTCATCGTCCGATGTCTCAAAGGATCGCGGCTACTTCGGCAGCTTCAGCAAAAGTGCGGAAAGCGAATACATGCCGGAAACCGCCGGCGCCGCATTGCAGGACTCCCCGCGCCTGTCGCGGATCACCGTGTGGCTGGCGGCGGGACTGCTGATTTCGGCGCTGGTCTGGGCCAAGTTCGCAGTGCTACAGGAAGTGACCATGGGCGAAGGCAAGGCGATTCCGTCGAGCAAGGTCCAGGTGATCCAGAACCTTGAGGGCGGCATCGTCACCGAAATCTTCGTGCGTGAAGGGCAAATGGTGAACAAGGGCGACACCCTGCTGCGCTTGGATGACACGCGGTTTCTGTCGAACAAGGGCGAGAGCGAGGCGGATCGTTATGCGTTGACCGCGCAAGTCGAACGCTTGTCGGCGGAGGCTGAGGGGCGCCCCTTCAAGCTTTCACCCGAAGTGATCGCCAAGGCGCCGCAAGTGGCCGAAGACGAACGCTCGCTGTACGAACAACGGCAACGGCGACTGGCCAGTGAACAACGCACCCTGAGTGAACAACTTCGGCAAAAAACCCAAGAACTGGCAGAATTCCGCTCGAAACAGGGGCAATTCAGTTCGAGCCTGGCGTTGCTGAACCAAGAGATGAACATGTCGGCGCCACTGGTGGGCACCGGGGCGGTGTCGCCGGTAGAAATCCTGCGGCTGAAACGCAGCGCGGTGGAAATTCGCGGCTCGTTGAATGCGACGACCCTGGCGATTCCTCGGGCGGAGTCGGCGATCAATGAGATCAAGAGCAAGATCGACGAATCGGAACAATCCTTCCGTTCCGACGCGGCCAAAGAGTTGAATGAGAAACGCACCGACCTGTCGAAAATCACCGCGTCGAGCATTGCCATTGACGACCGCGTGACCCGCACCACGGTGGTGTCGCCGGTGCACGGGATTATCAAGGTGCTGAAGGTCAACACCATCGGCGGCGTGGTTCAACCGGGCAGCGACATGGTCGAAATCGTACCGCTGGAAGACAACCTGCTGATCGAAGCCAAGGTCCGACCACAGGACGTGGCATTTCTGCATCCCGGCCAGAAAGCCATGGTCAAGTTCAGTGCCTACGACTACACGATTTATGGTGGGCTGAGCGCCAAGCTGGAATTGATCGGCGCGGACACGATTACCGATGACAAGGGCAACAGCTTTTACCTGATTCAGGTGCGCACCGATAAGAATCACTTGGGCGGGGATGTGAAACCGTTGCTGATTATTCCGGGGATGGTGGCGACGGTGGACATTATTACCGGGGAGAAAAGTGTGCTGGATTACCTGTTGAAACCGGTGCTGAAGGCGCGGACAGAGGCGATGCGCGAAAGGTAGCCAGCATCTTGGATCTTTAGGGATTGTTCCACCGCCTTCGCGAGCAAGCCCGCTCCCACATTTTGATCGCGTTCCTCCTGGAAAAATGCGATCCCCTGTGGGAGCGGGCTTGCTCGCGAAGAGGACCTCACAGCCGCCGACTATTTCGGCCCATGGTTACGCTGGAAGGTTTCCTCCCCCATCGCCGCAATCTGGCCTTCTATCAACGCCTCGAAGGGCTTTAACAACGGCTCGAACGTGGTCGGCGCTTCGAGGGTCTGCAACGCCTGCACAATTGCTTCCACCGTCGACAACGCTCCCGGCCCCGGTGCCTTGCGCAAGCGATAGCGCGATACGCCGCCCTCCGCCAACGTCACCCGAGGCAACGCCGCCAGCAGCGGATTGAGGTGCAACATCTTGCGCGCCTTGCGCCAGGTGCCGTCCGGGACCACCAGCAGCAAGGGTTCATCGGTTGAGGTGTAAGCCTGTAACGGCTGCGCCTCTTCAGCGGGAAACAGTAATCGCGCCTGATACCCCGGTCGATTCAACAACACCGGCAAATCCTCAAACACTTCACCGACAATCAACTCGGCATTCTTCAGCCCCAACGCCGCCAGACGCGCAGTGTTCTGCGCATGGTTCACTTCGCTGGGATGCTGCAACAGCAAGACCCGGGTGCGGCTGTCGAGGCTCGGGATCAATGGGCACAGGCAATGGGTTTGCGGGCGCAGGCAGCGTGGGCACTGGATTCTGGACATAGTCTTAAGCCTGGTTGAGCTGTGCTTTGAGCAAATCACGGAAGGTCTGGATCAACGGCTCGCGGCTGCGGCCACGGCGCACGATCATCGAGAACGGCGCCTGATAACCAAACGTCGCCGGCAGCAACACCCGCAAGTCGCCCTTGTCGGCCCAGGCCTGGGCGTAGTGTTCCGGCAGGTAGCCGATGTAGGCGCCGGACAGCACCAGAATCAGCTGGGCTTCCATACTTTCCACGGTCGCGGCGCTGTGTTTGAAACCATGGCGCGCCAGTTCCGCCTGGCTCCAATAGCCACGCCCGACCATGCGTTGCTGGGTGATGACTTGCTCGGGAATGCGCCGTTCAGTGAACAGCGGATGCCGGCTGCTGCAATACAGCCAGTGCTGCTCGCGGTACAGCGGCATGTAGACCAGCCCGCTCATGCGCGTGGAAAACGCACCGATGGCCAGGTCGAGACGGTTGTCCTGCACACCGAGTTGCAGTTCATACGGGCTCATCACCGACAGGTGCAAATGCACGGCCGGGTGTTCCTGGCTGTAGGCGCCGATGGCTTCTGCGAAGGGCAAGGCCTTGTCGCTGACGGTGGAGTCGATGACCCCGAGGTTCAGCGTGCCGCGCAACTCGCCCTTGAGCGCTGCCGCGTATTGCTCGAAACCTTCGAGTTCGCCCAGCAGCCGCAAGGTTTCCTGATGGAACAGCTCGCCCTTGCTGGTCAGGCTGAAACCGCCGCGCCCGCGATGGCAGAGCACTAGGCCCAACGCCGCTTCGAGCTGGCTCATGTAGGTGCTGATCGCCGACGTCGAGAGGTTGAGTTCTTGCTGGGCGTTGGCGAACCCCTGATGGCGGACCACGCTGACGAAGATGCGCAATAGTTTCAGGTCGGGTAAAGCGTTGGCCATGGGGTTCTCCAAAAACCAGCGAAGTCGTCGTTTCGTTCCGTACGAGCCCCTTGTAGGAGCTGTCGAGTGAAACGAGGCTGCGATCTTTTGACTTTGATTCTTTAAAAAAACAAGATCAAAAGATCGCAGCCTCGTTTCACTCGACAGCTCCTACAGGCAATCGCCTCAGGCGGAGAAGTCTATCGCCCCCTCAACCATTAGTTTAGAAAAATCTGAACTAAGTATTTGCCCGTAGCGATTCTTCTCGCCCACTACATTTCGCATGATCGGCCCACAGCGGTGCCCGTACCTTCCGTGAACGGCGTGCCGACATAAATAAAACAACGACGATGAGGCCTTACCCGTGGACAAGATTCTTCACCAACCACTGGGCGGCAATGAAATGCCGCGCTTCGGCGGCATCGCCACCATGATGCGACTCCCCCATTTGACTAACGCTGCCGGCCTGGACGCTGCCTTTATTGGCGTGCCGCTGGACATCGGTACTTCCCTGCGCCCCGGCACCCGTTTCGGACCTCGCGAAATCCGCGCTGAATCGGTGATGATCCGCCCGTACAACATGGCCACCGGCGCTGCACCGTTCGATTCGCTGTCGGTTGCCGACATCGGCGACGTGGCGATCAACACCTTCAACCTGCTCGACGCCGTGCGGATCATCGAAGAGTCCTACCACAGCATCCTCGAACACGACGTGATCCCGCTGACCCTGGGCGGCGACCACACCATCACTTTGCCGATCCTGCGTGCGATCCATAAAAAGCACGGCAAGGTCGGCCTGGTGCACATCGACGCTCACGCCGATGTGAACGATCACATGTTCGGCGAGAAAATCGCCCACGGCACCACGTTCCGTCGCGCCGTCGAAGAAGGTCTTCTGGACCCCGACCGCGTAGTGCAAATCGGCCTGCGCGCCCAGGGCTACACCTCCGAAGACTTCAACTGGAGCCGCAAACAAGGCTTCCGTGTGGTTCAAGCCGAAGAGTGCTGGCACAAATCCCTGGCACCGCTGATGGCCGAAGTTCGCGAGAAAGTCGGCGGCGGTCCGGTGTACCTGAGTTTCGACATCGACGGCATCGACCCGGCCTGGGCACCTGGCACCGGCACCCCGGAAATCGGTGGTCTGACGACCATTCAGGCGATTGAAATCGTGCGTGGCTGCCAAGGCCTCGACCTGGTCGGTTGCGATCTGGTAGAAGTCTCGCCCGCTTATGACACCACCGGTAATACCTCGCTGCTGGCCGCCAACCTGCTGTACGAAATGCTCTGCGTACTGCCTGGCGTGGCCCACCGCTGAGGATTGGTCATGAACGAACGCGATCAGGTTTTGAAAGCCGCCGCCGATCTGGTGACTGCTTTCGCCCGTAACGATCGCGAAGCCTACTTCGGCGCCTTCAGCGCCGATGCCAGCTTCGTGTTCTACACCCTCGAACAGCCCCTGCTGTCGCGCGATGCCTATCAGGCGTTGTGGGACAACTGGCGCGCCGAGGATGGCTTCGAAGTGCTTTCGTGCACTTCAAGCAACGCCTTCGTCAGCCTGCAGGGTGACGTGGCGATTTTCATCCATGACGTGGCCACCGAGCTGCGCATGCAAGGGGAGCAACACTTCAGCCAGGAGCGCGAGACGATTGTTTTCAAGAAACAAGCGTCTGGCCAAGAACAACAAGGCCTATGGCTGGCCTGTCATGAACATTTGTCCGCAATGCCGGAAGGGCTGCCATCCCCTTAGCCAAACAGGTGACGCTCACACACGATGAGCGCGCCTTTATGATCGGAGCTGATCATGAATAACAACAACAAAGACAAAGACCAAAGCCTTACGCAAATTGAAACCTACGGGGTCGAACAGATCCCGGACAGCGAACGCACCGCAGGCCCGACGGACTTGTTCCGGATGATCTTCGGCGGTTCCAACACCTTTGCCACCGCCGTGCTCGGCAGTTTCCCGGTGCTGTTCGGCCTCTCGTTCCAGGCCGGTGTCTGGGCGATCGTGCTGGGCGTGTTGCTGGGTTCGCTGATCCTCGCGCCGATGGGCCTGTTCGGCCCGATCAACGGCACCAACAACGCCGTGTCTTCCGGTGCACACTTCGGCGTGCACGGGCGGATCGTCGGGTCGTTCCTGTCGCTGTTGACCGCCATCGCCTTCTTCTCGCTCTCGGTGTGGAGTTCGGGTGATGCGTTGATTGGTGGCGCCAAACGCCTGATCGGCCTGCCGGAAACCGACCTGACCCTGGGCCTGGCCTACGGTCTGTTCGCGATTCTGGTGCTGACCGTGTGCATTTACGGCTTCCGCTTCCTGTTGTGGGTCAACAAGATCGCGGTGTGGAGCGCCAGCCTGTTGTTCCTGCTGGGCATCTTCGCGTTCGCAGGTCCGTTCGATGTGAACTACGCCGGCACCGTCAGCATGGGTCAACCAGGGTTCTGGGCCGCGTTCATCGGTGCTGCTTTGGTGGCGATGAGCAACCCGATTTCCTTCGGTGCGTTCCTCGGTGACTGGTCGCGCTACATCCCGCGCGACACGCCAAAAGGCCGGATCATGGCGGCGGTGGTGATCTCGCAGATCGCGACCTTCATCCCGTTCCTGTTCGGCCTGGCCACCGCGACCATCGTGGCGATCAAGGCACCGGACTACATCGCGGCCAACAACTACGTCGGCGGTCTGCTGGCGGTGTCGCCGAGCTGGTTCTTCCTGCCGGTGTGCCTGATCGCGGTGATCGGCGGCATGTCCACCGGCACCACGTCGCTGTATGGCACCGGGCTGGACATGTCCAGCGTGTTCCCTCGGGTGCTGTCGCGGGTCAAGGCCACTTTGCTGATTGGTGTGATGTCGATTGCCTTCATCTTCATCGGGCGCTTTGCGGCAAACCTGGTGCAGAGCGTGTCGACCTTCGCGGTGCTGATCATCACCTGTACCACCCCATGGATGGTGATCATGATCATCGGCCTGGTGGTGCGTCGCGGCTTCTACTGCCCGGATGACCTGCAAGTGTTCACCCGTGGCGAGAAAGGTGGCCGCTACTGGTTCACCCACGGCTGGAACTGGCGTGGCCTGGGAGCCTGGATCCCGAGTGCACTGGTCGGCCTGTGCTTCGTGAACCTGCCGGGGCAGTTCGTTGGTGTGCTGGGCGACCTGGCCGGCGGCATCGACATCAGCCTGCCGGTGACCCTGGGCCTGGCTTCGCTGGTGTACCTGACATTGCTGAGCCTGTTCCCGGAACCGCGGGAAGTGTTTGGGCCGCAGGATGCGCGGAGCAAAGACACCAACACCGTCGCAAAGCCTGAACTCCGTCAGCCCGCCTGACACAGATCCACCTGTGGGAGCGAGCCTGCTCGCGAAGGCTGCGGCACATTCAACATCGATGTGACTGAAAAACCGCATTCGCGAGCAAGCCCGCTCCCACAGAGAAGCGCCCCACAGAAACACCTTTGTTTCACCATAAAAAAGACAATCGGAGACACGCCATCATGGCATTGGATTTATTCGTCGTACTCATCTACGCCGCCGCGATGCTGATACTCGGCTATTACGGCATGCGCAAAGCCAAGACCAACGAAGACTTTTTGGTCGCCGGTCGTAACCTCGGCCCGAGCCTGTACATGGGCACCATGGCCGCCACCGTACTGGGCGGCGCGTCCACCGTTGGCACCGTGCGTCTGGGCTACGTGCATGGCATCTCCGGCTTCTGGCTGTGTGCCGCACTCGGTTGCGGGATCGTGGCGCTGAACCTGTTCCTCGCCAAACCGCTGCTGAAACTGAAGATCTACACCGTCACCCAAGTCCTGGAAAAACGCTACAACCCGATGGCTCGCTCGGCGAGCGCGGTGATCATGCTGGCGTATGCGCTGATGATCGGCGTGACCTCGATCCTGGCGATCGGCACCGTGTTGCAAGTGCTGTTCGGCCTGCCATTCTGGGTCTCGGTATTGCTCGGCGGTGGCGTGGTGGTGATCTACTCGGCGATCGGCGGCATGTGGTCGCTGACCCTGACCGACATCGTCCAGTTCGTGATCAAGACCGTGGGCCTGATGTTCATTCTGTTGCCGATCTGCATGTATCGCGTCGGCGGCTGGGATGAATTGGTGCTGAAACTGCCGGCAGCCGCCTTCAGCTTCACCACCATCGGTTGGGACACCATCATCACCTACTTCATGATCTACTTCTTCGGGATCCTGATCGGTCAGGACATCTGGCAGCGAGTGTTCACCGTCAAGTCCGCCAAAGTCGCGCAGTACGCCGGTACGTTCGCCGGTTTCTACTGCATCCTCTACGGACTGGCCTGCGCGCTGATCGGCATGGCCGCTCACGTGCTGATCCCGGACCTGGACAACGTCAACAACGCCTTCGCCGCCATCGTTAAGCTGTCCCTGCCGGACGGTATCCGTGGCCTGGTGATCGCTGCGGCCCTGGCCGCGATGATGTCCACCGCCAGCGCCGGCCTGCTCGCCGCCGCCACCACCCTGACCGAAGACCTGCTGCCGAAACTGCGTGGCGGTAAACAGTCGAGCCTGCGCATCAACCGCCTGTTCACCCTGTTCACCGGCATCGTGGTGCTCGGCATCGCACTGGTCGTGAATGACGTGATCAGCGCCCTGACCCTGGCCTACAACCTGTTGGTGGGCGGCATGCTGATTCCGTTGATGGGCGCGATCTTCTGGAAACGTGCAACCACCGCCGGCGCTATCGCCAGCATGGGCATGGGCTTCGCCACCGCGCTGGTATTCATGTTCAAGGACGGCCTGGATGCGAACACCCCGATCTACTACAGCCTGGGTGTGGGTCTGGTGAGCTTCGTGCTGGTGAGCTTGCTGTCCCGTCGCCCGGCCGTGATGGCGAGTGCCGTCTAAGCTTTCTATAAAGAACTGATGCTTTCTTCGACGGGTGTGGCGTCGGTTGCCACACCCGTTTTTTTTCGTCTGGAGAAAACCTTTGATAAAGATTGTTTCTCGCGACCAGTGGTTCGAGGTCAAACAGCTCAGTGATGGCATTCGCCTGATTCACGAGCCTTACATCCGACCGTTCTACCGCTGCAATCTCTGGCACATCCAGGGTCGCAACAAGGACCTGCTGCTGGACAGCGGCTCGGGGCTGGTGAGCCTGCGCGAGCAATTGCCGTGGATCACCGAGCGGCCGCTGGTGGCGGTGGCCAGTCATTGCCATTTCGACCACATAGCCGGGCATCACGAATTCCCCGAGCGGCTGGTGCACCCGGCCGAAGCGCAGATCCTCGCCGAGCCCGATGGCGAGAACACCTTGAGCACGGCGTTTGTCGGCGACGAGATGTTCGAAGCGCACCCCGACTGCCCGTTGTGCTACGCCGAATACCGGGTCAAAGCCGCGCCGGCCACCGGGATGATTGAAGAAGGTGACGTGCTGGACCTGGGTGATCGCGTGCTGCACGTGCTGCACACGCCGGGGCATTCACCGGGCGGCATCAGTCTGTATGAAGCGGCGACCGAGACGTTGTTCAGCGGCGACATCATCTACGACGGGCCGCTGATCGAAGATGCCTACCACTCCAACCTCGACGACTACGCCCGCAGTTTGCAGCGCTTGCACGCGTTGCCGATCCGCACCGTGCATGGCGGACATTTCGGCAGTTTCTCCGGGGAACATTTGCGCACGATGATTGACGAGTGGCAGCGCTCCCACGGCTGAAGCCTGCTGTACTCAGCCAGGGACAACAACAATAACGCCCTCGAAGAACGACCATGAAAAGAGCCGCCGTGCGTGCTGCCGTGCACCGTTTCATCAGCCGCCTGCTGGAACGTCAGGATGACTTCGACGACAACGCCAGCCTGGCGCAGTTGGGCCTGGATAAAGAAGATATCGAAGAATTGATCTTCCATCTGGAAGATGAGTTGGGGTTGACGGCGTTTACGGCGGAGGAAGACCGGATGCTCAAGGACGCCAGGACGGCGGAGGATTTGAGTCGGTTTTTAGTGAGGATTGGCCGACATTGAATTAGCGCGGCCCTTGTACTTGTAGCACCGCGAGGCTGCGTTCGGCTGTAGCAGCTGCCGAGCCTGCGAGGCTGCGTTCGGCGACGAAGTCGTCGTGAGATCAGGCGGTGCGGTGTGTCAGGAAAACTATGCACACAGGGTTAACGACTGCTTCGCAGCCGAACGCTGCCTCGCGGTGCTCGACAGCTGCTACAGGCAGCGCTCGGCAGTTGCGACATGCGTTGCTCGGCAGTTGCGACACGCGTTGCTCGGCAGAACTTACCGGCGACGCGGCTGGCGTCGGCGCTGTTCGTCGTCAGTGCGAATAGGCACAGGTTGCAGAGGCGGTTCGATCAAACCGAGTGCGACACCCAAGTCGTGCAGCCAGTTTTGGATTTTCTCTTTCATGGTGCCCCCTTCAGGGTAGTGCCGAGTGGCCGGAATTCTGTAGCCACTTCGCACTGATAATAGTCCGAAGTCCTACGCAATGCTCGCCCAAGATCGCAATGATCTGTTACTGAATTGATCAAAATAGCTGACCAATAGTTCAAGCCGTCGCCAACACCTGGCTCGGCACTGTCGGATAGGCCTGTTGTTGCTGCTCAAGCCAGGCATTCAGATTCGCCCCAACCATGCCTTTGCGCCACATCAGCCACGTGGTCGCGCTGGCAAACGGCTCGGCCAACGGGTGCACCGCCACGCTTTCGCGCCCCGGCAGGCTGGCGAGCATCGACTCCGACATCAGCGCCACGCCAGAGCCAGCGACCACGCAGGCCAACATCCCCGGATAAGACTCGATCTCTATCGCCCGCCCCATCGCCGCGTGGTAGTGCGCGAACCAGGCTTCCAGGCGCATCCGGTACGAACAGCCCTGGCGAAAGGTGAACACCGAGCGCCCTTGCACATCCATCGCACTGAGAATCGGCGGGTGATCGGCCTCGCTGATCAGCACCAGCCGTTCGTCGCAAAACGGCACGCCGTCGAGGCCCGCCAGTTCCAGCGGACCGTCCACCAGCGCCGCGTCGAGCCGCCCGGTGAGCAAACCTTCGAGCAATTCGCCGCTGGGGCCGGACTGCACTTGCAGGTTCACCGCCGGATACGTGCGGTGATAACGCGCCAGCAGCCCCGGAAGATGGATAGCAGCCGTGCTGTACATGGTGCCGAGCACGAAGTCACCGGCCGGTTGCCCGCCCTGCACCGCCGCACTGGCTTCGTCGTGCAGGGCAAACAGCTTGGCGGTGTAGTCCAACAGGACTTTTCCCGCAGGCGATAACTGCAAACGCTGACGTTCACGCAGGAAAAGTTCGACGCCCAGTTGCTCTTCCAGTTGTTTAAGCCGGGTCGACAGGTTCGACGGCACCCGGTGCAGGCGTTCGGCAGCGCGGGTGATGGAACCTTCCTGTGCGACTGCCTGGAAAATCCGCAATTGGCTGAATTCCACGATCTTCTCCAAATCAGAACAAGTTACTCACTATTATTCATTTTAAAAGAAAGTCAATCAGTCCTAGCCTGACGGTCATTGATCCATTGCAGGAATTCAGGCCATGTCCCCTCTGATTCGCTTAACCGCCAGCTTCATCGCCTTGATGATGGCCATGGGCATCGGGCGTTTCGCCCTGACGCCGCAACTGCCGCACTTGCTCAGCGAAGGTCAGATCGACCTGACCGCCGCCGGTCTGATTGCTGCGGCCAACTACCTCGGCTACTTCGTCGGCGCAGTGGACGCGATGTTCGCTCGCCGCCATCACCACGTTCGTCTGCGCTTGCTCGGTGGTTCGTGGCTGTGCGTGCTGCTGACCCTGGCATCGTTCTGGGCCAACGGCTTTTGGTCCCATCTGCTGCTGCGCTTTGGCACCGGCGTGGCCAGCGCCTGGGTATTGGTGATGATCACTGCGCTGAGCCAACCATTGGCTGTGGCGGCCGGTCGCCCACGGTTGGGCGCCCTGGTATTTGCCGGACCGGGTTTGGGGATTTTTCTGACGGGGTTGTTGGCCTTGGGCTCACACCTGCTGGGGCAAACTTCCGCCACCTTGTGGCTGATATATGCCGCCGTCGCGCTGGTGATGTTGCTGGGGATTTTGCCGTTCCTGCCGCAACCAGCTACCGCAGTCGTTGCACCGACCGTTAATACATCAGGCAACCAGGGCATCGGTCGCTTAGGGCTGATCTATGGTTTGTACGGCTTGGGCTACATCATCCCGGCCACGTTCCTCTCGCAGATGGCCAACGCGCAGTTCCACGGGCAATGGATGGCGGACCTGTTCTGGCCGTGCTTCGGCCTCGCGGCAGCGATTGGTGTCGTATTGGTGAGTTTGCGTCGGCACAACCCGAACGCCACGCGGCATTGGCTGATGGCGACATTGTGGTTGCAGGCCGCCGGGGTCTTCGCTTGCTTGCTGGGCAGCGGCCCGGGCCTGGCGTTGGGCGTCATCCTCTGCGGCACACCGTTCCTGGCCTGCATGCAATTGGTGATGCAACGCTCCCGGGAGCTGGCGCCCCACGCCACCCAGCGCAACGCCGGATTGCTGACCGCGTGTTTTGCCGTGGGACAACTCGCCGGGCCGTTGCTGGCCGCAACCAGCAGCCATTTCAGTGGTGGTTTGCAACCCGCGCTGATCGTCGCCGGCAGCGGTTTGCTGGTTGCCGGCGGCTTGCTGCTGGGCCCGCTCAGTGCTGGCCGAGGGCTCTGCGCAACCGACGGCGCACCCACTGCTCAGCACTGACAAAAGTGATGCCGAGCAGCACCAGCACCGCGCCGATCACGAAGTTGAGGCTCAGGTCTTCACCCAGTAAGACCACGCCGAACGTGACGCCGAACAACGGCGTCATGAACGAAAACACCGCCAGGTTTGCCGCCAGATAGCGGCGCAACAGCCAAAACCAGGTCAGGTAACTGAAAAACGACACCACCAAACCCTGGAACAGTACGCTGGCCACCGCCACGGTGGTCAGGCTGACGTGGGTGACCTGGCCGCTGAGGACCGCGATCAGCAACAGGCCGACAAAGCCGACGATCAGTTGATAGAACAACGTCAGGGTCACCGGAGCTTCCGACAGGCGCGAAGCGCGCACCACCACCGTGGTCGCGCCCCACGAGGCGCCGGCCAGCACGCCCAACGCATCGCCCATCAGCATCCGATGGTCGAGGTTGTCCCAAGACACGCCACCGGCAAACGCGACGGCGATCCCGACAAACGCGAGAAAAATCCCCAGCCATTGCACCGGTCTCAAACGCTCGCTCGGCAACAGCCAGTGAACGCCCAGCGCGGTGAAGATTGGCGCGGTGTAGAGGAACACCGACATGTGCGCGGCGGTGGTCAGTTGCAGGCCTTCGGAAATAAAGAAGAACTCCAGGCCAAACAGCGCACCGGCCAGTAGTCCACCGCGCCACGTATGGCTGACCTGATCCCAACCACCCTTCCAGCAGATGAGAAGTCCTACAAGCAAAGCAGAAATGCCCGAGCGTCCGGCGGCTTGCATGACTGGCGCAATGTCCGGCGCGGCCCATTTGATCATCACCTGCTGCACGCCCCAGATCAGGCACAGCCCGAGCATCACTTGCAGGGCAAACCCATCGGCGCTACGCCGGGTGGCGCTCACCGAAACACCTCGAAAATACAATCCATGGCAGTGACTCGACAGTAAAAAGCAAAGCCCCGGCGTGCTTGTTTAAAAAGCATCGCCGGGGCGAAAAATTATGCTGTCGATTATTAACCAGATGGCCAGAAAATGCCGCCTGTAAGAGATATACCGAGCAAAGACAATCCTGTGGGAGCGGGCTTGCTCGCGAAGAGGCCATTACATTCAACATTGTTGTTGAATGACAGACCGCTTTCGCGAGCAAGCCCGCTCCCACAATGGACTGCGTTTAGCCAGTGGTCACCATCGCGACCGTGGGCCGGGTTTGCTCACGCCAAGCCAAAACGAAGTAAATCGCGCCGCCGAGGAAGCACCCCGTAAACCAGGCAAAGTTGGCCATCGGTTGCAGCACTGGCGTGAAGGTGATCGCCACGCCCATCAGCGTTGCAGGAATCAGCGCCTTGACCGCCGTCCAGTTGACCCCGCCGCTGTAGTAATACTTACCGTCCGGCCCGTCATTGAATAGCGCATCCACATCGATCTGCTGCTTTTTGATCAGGTAGTAATCCACCAGCAGAATCCCGAACAACGGACCGATAAACGCCGCGAGTACATCCAGTGTGTAATGGATCACTTCGGGGTTGTTAAACAGGTTCCACGGAGTGATGAAGATCGACGCCACGGCGGCAATCATGCCACCGGCGCGCCAGCTGATTTTGCTCGGGGCGACGTTGGCGAAGTCGAACGCCGGAGACACGAAGTTGGCGACGATGTTAATGCCGATGGTCGCGGTCACGAAGGCGAAGGCACCGAGCAGCACTGCCACGCTGTTATCGATGCGCGCCACGGTGGCGATCGGGTCGTGGAGCATTTCACCGAACACCGGCAAGGTGCCGGAGACGATCACCACCGTGACCAGGGAGAACGCCAGAAAATTTACCGGCAAGCCCCAGAAATTGCCCCGGCGCACGTCCGCCATGCTGCGGCAGTAGCGACTGAAATCGCCGAAATTCAGGGTCGGCCCGGAAAAGTACGACACCACCAACGCTGTCGCGACGATCACTTGTCCGAAAGCTTCCCAGCCAGAGAGGGATTTTTCCGCGAGGGTAAAGCTGATATTGCTCCAGCCGGCCTGCCAGACAATCCAGCCCGCGAGCATGAACATCACGCCATACACCACGGGACCGGCCCAATCGATGAAACGGCGGATCGACTCCATACCCGTCCAGAACACCAGCGCCTGGACGAACCAAAGACTGAGGAAACCGAACCAGCCCAAGTAGGACAAACCGGCGAAATGCGGTTCGGCGTAGGCCGCCATCGTCGGAAAAAACCGCAGCACCACGATGATCAGCGCACTCGATGCCAGGTACGTCTGAATCCCGTACCAAGCGACTGCGATAAGGCCGCGAATGACCGCAGGGATATTCGCTCCGAATACGCCGAACGCCAATCGGCAGATCACCGGGTATGGCACCGCCGCTTGCTGGCTCGGCTTGGCCACCAGGTTGGCGATCAACTGCACGATGCAGATCCCGCCGAGCAAAGCGATCAACACCTGCCAACTCGCCAGCCCGAGGGCGAACAGACTGGCGGCAAATACGTAACCGCCGACGCTGTGCACGTCGCTCATCCAGAAAGCGAAGATGTTGTACCAATTCCATTTTTGCGGCAGCGGCCCCAAGTCCTGGTTATACAGGCGGGGGCTATAGCCGTTGGGCACTTGCTCGGTCATCGCGGGCTCCTCGTTAGAACCGGAGCGCCGCACTGCGTACGGGACCCGGCATCGTTTGTATACGAGTTGATAGGCAGAATGCGTGCCATAGGTGCTCAACGTGTGACAGAACACGGTTTTCAAGCTGCGAGGGGATGGGTTTCAGATTGGTTTTCGGGCAACAAATGCCCATGAACAGGGCGTAGGCGCCTGCTAACGGTGCAGAGTTTTATGTATACAACTGGAATGGATGACTGCTGCGCAGCCAATTCGCGAGCAAGCCCGCTCCCACAGGGTTATGCGTCGAATGTAGAGCTCCGGACAAATACAGACTCACTGTGGGAGCGAGCCTGCTCGCGAAAGCATTCGTCCAGCCAGCGAAAATCACGGCTTGGTATTGGCCACTCTGTTCGCCACAAAAAAACCAACCAAACAAGCCACACACGTCGCAAAAGCCCCCCACACCATATCCATCACCGCCAACTGCGCCGACCACCCGTTCAGCGTCGCCCAGTTGCTCAGGTCATAAGTGCCATAAGCCACCAACCCCAACAACGCGCCCAGGCGTGCGGCCCGTTGCCAGCTCTGCGTCGGCAACACCACAAACACCACACAACCGAAGACATAAAGGAGATAGAACACCGCTGCCGGGGCCAGCAGCGGTTGGTCGAGAATCAGCGAGCCGAGCAGCGCGCGGTAGGTTGGCGCCATCAGCACGCCGAGCCATAGGCCGTCGAGCACGAGAAACGCCAGCAAGGTGCCGACGTAAGCCAGAAGAGCCTTTTTCATCGCAGTCCAACCCCATGTCATCGATTTACATGGGGCCGGCGCGAGGTCAGCTTAGTTCAATGCGATCCGCATGAATGACGATCTGACCGTTCTTGTACAACGCGCCGATGGCCTTCTTGAAGTTGCCTTTGCTGACACCGAACATGCTGCTGATCAGGGTCGGATCGCTCTTGTCGCTGATCGGCAGAGTGCCGTTGTTGTCGCGCAACTTGGCGAGGATCTTCGAGTTCAGGCTGGTGGCCGCTTCTTCGCCGACCGGTTGCAGGCTCAGGCTGATCTTGCCGTCGGTACGGACTTCTTTGATAAAGCCCTTCTCTTCTTTACCGGCGCGCATGAACTTGAAGATTTCGTTCTTGTGGATCAAGCCCCAATGCTTGTTGTTGATGATTGCCTTGAAGCCCATGTCGGTCGCTTCGGCCACCAGCAAGTCAACTTCCTGGCCCGGGGTGTAGTTGGCCGGGGTCTTGTCCAGGTAACGGTCCAGGCGCGCGGTCGCGGTGATGCGGCGGGTGTGCTTGTCGAGGTAGACGTGCACCACCACATACTCGCCGGCAGTCATCTGGCGTTTTTCTTCGGAGTACGGCAGCAACAGATCCTTCGGCAGACCCCAATCCAGAAACACGCCGATGCTGTTGACTTCAACGACTTTCAAACTGGCGAATTCACCGACCTGAACTTTCGGCGTTTCGGTAGTTGCGATGAGTTTGTCATCGCTGTCCAGATAAACAAAAACGTTGAGCCAATCTTCATCTTCGCTGGGAATATCTTTAGGGATATAACGATTAGGCAGAAGGATTTCCCCGTCCGCGCCACCGTCAAGATATAAACCGAAGTTAGTGTGTTTAACCACTTGCAAACTGTTGTAACGCCCGACTAAAGCCATTTCCAATACCCTCATTGCGTGGGCGGCATTCTACCCGGTTTTGCGGGCCGCGTTCGCCGGCCGGCCGGGTGGCGAGAGAAATTCCTCTGGAAGCCTTAATTTTCCTGGGCTCGTGGACGGGCCTGAGGCCGCTCGTCTGACGGATCCTGCGCCCTCTTCCAGTCCCAGCCGAGACGAATGAGCTTTTTGACAGCCTGTCTTCTTATTTAAAACAGCAGCTTAGCCGGACAATTCGCACAATAACTTGTGAATAATCGAGTGATGCCCTTGGTTATTTCAGGGGGATATTTACCAAGCAATTGTCAAGTATTTCCTGTACGATGCCTGGCCAAGTTAATTTTCTACAGGTTAATGGCCGCCATGCGTGTAAAAGCATCCAATAGCAAAGCAAAGCCAGCTCCAGCCGTTGAAACCAGCGAATCTATCAACAACCAGATTGCTGCTTTCCTCAAGTCCGGTGGCGAGATCCAGCAAATTGCCAAAGGCGTCAGCGGCCAGACATTCGGCCCGTCGAAGCAAATCACGCTCGGCAAAAAGTAACACCCTGCTTTAACTGGTCCGTAAGCGCTTTGAGCTTCGAAGCGCTTGGACTGGAACCTCCGCAACACCCCGCAAAACCCAATCAATATTCCAGAAATCGACGAACGGCCCTCAATGCCGAGCATTCGCCGGTATGCTTGCACACGTCTAGATTAAGCGTTTCAGCAGATTCGGTTACTGCTCCTCGCGGTCATGGAGTGACGCATGCTCAAACCCTCCTATCTATTGCTCGGCACCCTCCTCTTGTCGTGCTCGAGTGCCAACGCGCAAATTTTCCAGCGTGAATTGGGTGACTTCGACCTCAAGCTCGGCACCACCCCCAGCCGCAGCATGGCCCAAGGGCTGGTGAAGCCCGCCAGCACCGGCTCGTTCCACGGTGGTCTCGACCTGAGTCATGACAGCGGCTTCTACGTCGGCCAATGGTCGCCGAGCATGGGCTTGAGTCCAGGCAGTAACCTTGAAGTCGATTCCTACATGGGCTTTAAACAACCCTTCGATAAAACCCTCGGCTATGAAGTCGGCATGATCCATTACAGCTATCCGAAAGTGGACACCCTCGACAGCCAGGAGCTGTTCGGTGGCCTGACCTTTCTCGGCAGCCGTTTCGGCGCCGCCTTCAGCAACGACCCGGATAAACAGAACAGCACCGTGTTCGCCGACCTGGGTGGCAATCAGCCGTTCAGCATCGGTATCAGCATGAAATACACCACCCACCAGCTCAACACCCCGGTGTCCGTCGACGGCGGCGCGATCGGCAGTTTCACCGACTGGTCGCTGCAACTGTCCCGAGCGTTCATGGGCGTCGACCTGGACCTGATCTACAGCGACTCCAACCTCAGCGGCAGCGATTGCTCCGCGTACTCCGGGCACAACAGCCAATGCGACGGGCTGGTCACGCTGAAGGCCGAACGCTCCTTCTATTGATTGGCTTGAACTGCCGGGCTTATCTTGCGTTCACATAGAGACACCTTCAAAGAAGCCAGGCTTCGCAAGGACTCGCCCATGTCGCGCTGGTTTAAACGCATTGCCCTCCTCGTCACCATCACCTTGGCCCTCGGCGCTTGCAGCCGCGTGGGACTGGCCTACCGCAATCTCGACGTGATCATTCCGTGGACGCTCAGCGACTACCTGGACATGAACGGCGAGCAAAAAGGCTGGTTCAACGAACGCCTCAAGGAACACCTGAGCTGGCACTGCACCACCCAACTGCCGGGTTACCTGGACTGGCTGGACCGGTTGCAGGCGATGGTCGAGACCAATCAGGTCACCGATGAAGCGCTCAAGGCCCGCACCCAGGAAGCCAAGCAAGCCATCGCCCAGACCGCCAAGGAAATCACCCCGTCGGCCATTGAGTTGCTGCAAGGACTGAATGACCAGCAAGTGGCGGAGATGAACGACGCCTTCGCCAAGGACCAGCGAAAACGTCAGGAGGATTACCTCAAGCCGCCCCTCGATCAGCAAATCAAGGACCGTGGCGAGCGCATGGACAAACGCCTGAACGACTGGCTCGGCCCGCTCAGCCCCACTCAGCAGCAACGGGTGACGGCGTGGTCGAAGGCCTTGGGTGACCAGAATCAACAGTGGATCGCTAACCGTGTGCATTGGCAGAAGCAATTCAGCGCGGCGGTGGCGCAGCGCCAGAGTGCAGAATTCCCACAGCGGATCGAGATGCTTCTGGTCAATCGCGAGAGTTTATGGACACCGGCTTACCGCCAGGCCTACGCCAACACCGAGGATCAGGCCCGAGGGCTGCTCGTGGATTTGATGGCCGAGAGCACGCCGGAGCAGCGGCAGCGGTTGTTGAAGAAAATTGATGGGGTGCGGAAGGATTTCAATGATTTGAAATGTTTGAAGGCAGTGAAGCAAGGCTAAGCCAAACACCAATCCCAATGTGGGAGCGAGCCTGCTCGCGAATGGGCCATTACATTCAATATAGATGTTGAATGTTAGACCGAATTCGCGAGCAAGCCCGCTCCCACATTAGTTTTGCGGTGTTCTTCAGGCGATCTGCGCTTTCGACGCCACCTGATCAAACGTCACTTCATCCAGCGCATCCTGCTGCTCATCCAGCACTTGGCGCGGATGATCATTGCCCGGAATGCTGCTGTCGATCAGGCTCAATAAGCTCGAGCCACGTAGCGTCAGAATGTAGTTCGAACCACTGCCGCCCTGCTCTTCCGGCCGGGGCTCGATATAACCGCGCTCCAGCAGTAACTTTTCGTACTCGCCGGCCACCGCTTTCAGGTGGTCCAGGTTTTCAGTCTGTTCGCCTTCCGACGCTTTCTCCGCCGCGTACTGCTCGGCATAGGCCCGAGGCGTGTAGCTGCCTTCACCGTGCTGCACTTCGTGCAACAAGCGTTCAATCAAATCCCAGTTATAAGTCGTCATCCTTTCAACCTCCAAGCCAGAGTGTGTGATGGCCTTCATAGGTTGTGACAGGCAGGTTGGGTAGCCGTTCAGCCGGGGTTTTGAACGGCACCGACCGGTGGTATGTCGAATTTCCCACAAGCCAAACGACTAGCCTGTGTAAGCCAACTCCCAGCATCGCGCAGGAGAAAACCCATGAACATTCAGAATCATCCCGTCGTCTCGCGAGAAGAATGGCTCGCCGCCCGCAAGCAACACCTGGTCCACGAAAAAGCCTTCACCAAGGAACGTGACAGACTCAGCGCCGAACGTCGCGCCCTGCCTTGGGTGAAGATCGACAAGGATTACCGCTTCCAGGGCCCGAACGGTGAATTGAAACTGGCCGACCTGTTCGGCGACAACAGCCAACTGATCATCTATCACTTCATGTTTGCCAAAGGCTGGGACGCAGGCTGCACCGGCTGCTCGTTCCTGTCCGATCATATCGACGGCGCCAATCTGCACCTGGCCCACCATGACGTGGCGGTGGTGGCGGTTTCCCACGCTCCATTCGCCGAATTCCAGGCCTTCAAGCGGCGCATGGGCTGGAAATTCGACTGGGTGTCGTCAGACGGTTGCGATTTCAACTACGACTTTGGCGTCTCCGCCCGCGCCGAAGACATCGCCGCAGGAACGGCGACCTACAACTACGAAAAAAATCCCTGGACCGAAGAAGAACTCCCCGGCCTCAGCGTGTTTTATCGCAACCCAGCCGGCGATATCTTCCACACCTATTCCAGCTATGAACGGGGCCTGGACTTGCTGGTCGGCGCCTACAACTACCTCGACCTGACGCCCAAGGGGCGCAATGAAGAGGAAATCATGGAGTGGGTGAAGCACCACGACCAATACGACGACAAGGCGTCGTCCAGTTGCTGTCATGGGGGGTAGTTCCGAGGGACCGAGGTGCAGCGGCCATTCGCGAGCAGGCTCGCTCCCACATTGGAATGCACTCTCCTGTGGGAGCGGGCTTGCTCGCGAAAGCGGTGTGTCAAACAACATCGATGGTGACTGACACGACGCCTTCGCGAGCAAGCCCGCTCCCACACTAGGATCAGGAATCCGGTGGCATCGGTTTTTTCACAAAATCCACAAACGCCCGCAGCGCCGGGGCGATCTGTCGCTGACTCGGGTAATACAGGTAAAAACCCGGAAAGGCCGGCGTCCACTCTGGCAGCAGATGCACCAGCCGCCCGGAAGTGATGTGCTCGCGAACCTGATGTTCAAACAGGTACGCAATGCCCGCCCCTTCAAGCGCCACGCGGGTGAGCATTTCCGGCTCGGTAACCACCAGCGGACCATTCACCGAAATCGCCAGCCGTACACCCGCGCGCTCGAACTCCCAGCGATACAGACTGCCGTCCGTGGGCCAGCGATAGGACAGGCATTGATGCTCGCTCAAATCATGCGGCGTGTGCGGCGTACCGAACTGCTCGATGTACGCCGGTGACGCCACGACCATCATTTCCAGATGCCCGCTCAGCTCCACCGCGATCATGTCCTGATCGAGGCTTTCACCGAGTCGGATCCCGACATCAAAACCACCCGCGACCATGTCCAACAAACGCTCGTCGGTGACGATGTCGAGACTCACGCCGGGATAAGTGTTCAGGAACGGACCAATCAAAGGCGCCAGATAATGAATCGCCGCAATCCGGGGCGCATTGATGCGCAGTCGTCCGCTAGGCGGCGTGCCCGGTGTTTGCGTGACCCCGGCCAGCGCTGCGTCGACCTCGTTGAGCGCCGGTTGCAGGCGCAACAACAGCCGCGCGCCGGCATCGCTGGGCGACACGCTTCGAGTAGTGCGGTTGAGCAGACGCACGTCCAGCCGCTCTTCCAGTTGGCGGATGGTCTGGCTCAGCGCAGAGGCCGACATGCCCAGATGAGCCGCCGCCCGCACGAAACTGCCATGCTCGACCACCGCGACAAAGGCCCGAAGCTGGGCGTATTCACTGCCTCGCATTATGTATGGGTTCCTTAATAAGTCGGATCGATACTAACGCATTATCAAAGCAATGCCCCTTCGTGATTTCAACCCACACACCGCCAGGGGCTCGACAGGCTGAACTTTTGACGCAATCAACCCCTCAACCGGGTAACGCGCCTTAACCGGAACTGAGGCCTGTCCTATGAAAACCCTGATGAAGCTGACCCTCGCCGCCGCTCTAGTCTGTGCCCTGCCTGCGTGGGCGTGTACCCCCGAAGAAGCCACCGCCAAGCGCGAACAACTGGCCAAGGAAGTGACCAGGCTCACGCAACAGAATCCGCAGAAAGCCAAGGAAATAAACGACGAACTGCAGAAGATGGATCTGGGCACGGCCAGTGCCGATCTGCCGGACAAATGCCAGTTGATTGATCAGCGGTTGAAGGAACTGGATACGGCGGACAAGAAAGCCGAGGGTTAAACGCTAGATCAAAAGATCGCAGCCTTCGGCAGCTCCTACGAAATTCGTGCCCAACCAAAAAATATTGTACGGACGCGAACCCGTGTAGGAGCCGCCGAAGGCTGCGATCATTTGATCTTGTTTTTGCATTAGCGCATTAATTATTTGCATAAACGCATATCCACACCTAAGGTTACATCGAGTCCGGATCGGAGCGGCCATCAAACATGGCAAAACGCATACGCCGATCGCTCGGCAACACCGCTGTACACCCACTAGCTGGACGCTAGTTTTCATTCATGGAGGATTGAAAAATGTTAACCACTGAAGCAACACGATTCACCGGCGAAACACTGCCAAGGTGCCTGGCAAATCATCTGCTCGACCCGCATCTGGTCGAGGTCGAATCGGCTGCACCACTCAGCGCACTCGCCGCTGGCAGCCTCAATTTCACGATGCAGCAACAAACCCAGACCAACTGGTGCTGGGCGGCGGCCTCCGCCTCGGTCGGCAACTATTACGGCACCGGGTCCTGGACCCAATGCGGTGTGGCCAGCGCTGCGCTGGACCGTAACTGCTGCAATCAGGCGGGGCCGTGCAACGTGTACGGCTATCTGGATAACGCCCTGCGGATCACCCGCAGTTTCAACGGGATGAATCAGGGTTCGCTGCAAATGTCGGCGATTCAGAACCAGATCAACATGGGCCGCCCGGTCTGTCTGCGTTGTGCCTGGTACGGCGGCGGTGCGCACTTCCTGGCGATCTATGGCACCAACGGCAACTACGTGCTGGTCGCGGATTCGATCTACGGCTATTCGACCCGCGCGCTGAACTCGTTCCCCGGTTCGTACAACGGCGGCGGCAACTGGACCAACACTTACTTCACCGTGAAAAACTAGGAGGGCGACATCATGCAACTGACTTATCCAAAGGCGCCTTCCAACGGCGTGCAAACCTTGCGTCCGGCGCTGCAAGCGGCGCTGCAAACTCAAGGGTTCGGTATCAATCGCCAGTTTGCCAATGCTACACCGAGCAAGATCAGCCTCAGCGAAGCCTATCGCGGTTACTCGCTCAGCCTGGAGGATTTGAGCCAGGGCAAAGGCCTGAAAGCCGCCAAGGTTGGCGACTGGCATTACCTGGTGTTTTCCGATGGCGTGACGATAGCCGATGCGCAATTGGCCGATGTGCGCGGGCATGTCGAGTTTTCCTCGCTGAACCACGGGGCCATGGCGGCCGCCACGGTCGGTGCGTTGAAACTGGCGGAACAGTCGCCGCAACTGCAGGGTAAAACCGTTGAATTGCGAGTGCTGTTTGTCTCGGCCATTCACCTGGTCGCGATCTGGCTGCATGCCGACACTGAAGACGTGCTGATTCCGATCGAGCCGACGCCCAAGGAATTGGCGGTTACTCAGCTGTACAGCGAAGCCGCCCTGCTCGCTTCGCTGAAACCGGCGGCGAATCAGGCCAAGCAACGCTTTGATGCAGACAGCAGTGGGTTGTTAGGGAGCTGACAAACGCTGGACATAAAAAAACCCGGACATTGTCCGGGTTTTTTATTGGAAGACTACGGCGCTTTATTCAGCAGCCGGCGCTTCCGGCTTGCGGCGCTTGAGCGGCGCCATGCCGTCCTTGCTGACCAGCGACAGGGCGTCGGTCTTCGGGCGGTTGGCGATTTTGCGCTTGGTCGGTGCCTTGGCGCCGGTTTTCTTCTTGTCGCCTTTGGCGTCGACTTTTTTCTTCTTCACGCCAACGGCTTTGCCCGAGGCCTTGACCTTTTTCGGTCCGCCGTAGGTGCCTTTGACTTCCTTGATGGTGCGGCGCTCGAAGCTCTGCTTGAGGTAGCGCTCGACGCTCGACATCAGGTTCCAGTCGCCGTGGCAGATCAGCGAGATGGCCAGGCCATCGTTGCCGGCACGCCCGGTACGACCGATACGGTGAACATATTCGTCGCCGCTGCGCGGCATATCGAAGTTGATCACCAGGTCCAGGCCTTCCACGTCAAGACCGCGAGCGGCAACGTCGGTAGCAACCAGGATTTTCACGCCGCCCTGCTTCAGACGGTCGATCGCCAGTTTGCGATCCTTCTGGTCCTTGTCACCGTGCAGCACGAACGCTTTGTATTCCTGCGCCACCAGACGGCCGTAGATACGGTCGGCCATGGCCCGGGTGTTGGTGAACACGATGGCCTTCTGGTAGGTCTCGTTGGCCAGCAGCCAGTTCACGATCTGTTCTTTGTGCTGGTTGTGGTCAGCGGTAATGATCTGCTGACGGGTCGTCGCGTTCAGGTCGCTGACGTTGTTGAGCTGCAAGTGCTCAGGGTTGTTCAGGACTTTGGCGACCATCTCGCGCAGGCCCGAACCACCGGTGGTGGCGGAGAACAGCATGGTCTGCTGGCGGTTGGTGCACTCTTCCACCAGACGCTGCACGTCTTCGGCAAAACCCATGTCGAGCATGCGGTCGGCTTCGTCGAGCACCAGTACTTCGACTTCTTTCAAGTCGAGGTTGCCGGCGTTCAGTTGCTCGATCATCCGGCCCGGCGTACCGATCAGGATGTCCGGCACCTTGCGCAGCATGGCGGCCTGGACCTTGAAGTCTTCACCGCCGGTGATCAGGCCGGACTTGATGAACGTGAACTGGGCGAAGCGCTCGACTTCCTTGATGGTCTGCTGGGCCAACTCGCGGGTTGGCAGCAGGATCAGGGTCTTGATGCTGACGCGGACTTTGGCCGGGCCGATCAGACGGTTGAGGATCGGCAAAACGAACGCAGCGGTTTTGCCGCTACCAGTTTGCGCAGTCACCCGCAGGTCACGCCCTTGGAGCGCCAGCGGAATAGCCGCTGCTTGCACTGGCGTTGGCTCGACAAATTTAAGCTCGGCCACGGCTTTGAGCAGGCGTTCGTGCAGGGCGAATTGGGAAAACACGGGTGCTACCTCGAAGAAATACAAAAAAACAGCTGCATAGGGTAACGGTTTCGAGCGCGAAGGCCGAGTTTCTTTATGCAAACGACAGTAAACAGTGGCTTTTTTGTTGCCTGATTTGTCCCCAAACGTCATCCGCAGCGTCTTAAATGCTCTAATCGCCCCGACGCAACCTACAGAAGAATCGTTTTCGCCCATGGATATCAAACAGCTCTGGCTCAATGCCCAAGACCTTTGGGGCGCCCTCGACCAGCATCCGCTCCTGCATTCCAGCCTGGCGCTGATCCTGCTATTAGTCGTGGCGCTGGTCCTCGGACGAGTGGCGCGCTACTTGATCCTGCACGCCACCAAGATGCTCGGCCGCCAACCGGCGCTGCACTGGGTCAACGACCTGCGGCATAACAAGGTCTTCCACCGGCTGGCGCAAATGACGCCGTCGCTGGTGATCCAGTTTGGCCTGTACCTGGTGCCGGAACTGAGCAAGACCAGCCGGATCTTCCTCGGTAACGTGGCCCTGTCGTTCACCATTCTGTTCCTGCTGCTGGCGGCCAGCGCCCTGCTCAGTGCCCTGCTGGACATCTACGCCCGCACCGAACACGCCCGCACGCGCTCGATCAAAGGCTACGTACAGCTGACGAAAATGGTCTTGTACGTGCTCGGCGCGATCATCATCGTCGCCACGTTGATCGACCGTTCGCCGTTGCTGCTGCTCTCGGGTCTGGGCGCGATGTCGGCGGTAATTCTGTTGGTCTACAAGGACACCCTGCTGTCGTTCGTTGCCAGCGTGCAACTGACCAGCAACGACATGCTGCGGGTCGGCGACTGGATCGAGATGCCGCAAGTCGGTGCCGACGGTGACGTGGTCGACATCACCCTGCACACGGTCAAAGTGCAGAATTTCGACAAGACCATTGTGTCGATCCCGACCTGGCGCCTGATGTCCGAATCATTCAAGAACTGGCGTGGCATGCAGCAATCCGGTGGACGTCGGATCAAGCGCAGCCTGTTCATCGACGCCAGCGGCGTGCGGTTTGTGCGCGATGACGAAGAATCGAAACTGGCCCAGGTGCACTTGCTGACCGACTACATCAGCCGCAAACAAGCCGAACTCAAAGCCTGGAACGAAGCCCAGGGTAACGTCGCGGCAATGTCGGCCAACCGCCGGCGCATGACCAATATCGGCACCTTCCGCGCCTATGCGCTGGCGTATCTGAAGAGCCACCCGGAGATCCAGCCGAACATGACCTGCATGGTCCGCCAGATGCAGACCACCGCCCAGGGCATCCCGCTGGAAATCTACTGCTTCACCCGCACCACCGCGTGGGCGGATTACGAACGGATCCAGGGCGATATCTTCGATTATCTGCTGGCGGTACTGCCGGAATTTGGCTTGAGCCTGTATCAGCAGCCGAGCGGCGGGGATTTGCGCGCCGGGTTACTACCAGCAGTGCTCGGCGCGAGCCACATTCCCGAGCCGGAAAAACACGTCATGTAGTACCAAATCCCCCGTAGGAGCTGCCGAAGGCTGCGATCTTTTGATCTTGCTGTTACGAACAACATCAAAAGATCGCAGCCTTCGGCAGCTCCTACAGGGGGTGTGCATCCTGTTCGATCCTCAACTGATCACCGCGCCCTTTGGGCCACTGGCAATCAGGGCAGCACCGCACGCGGTTTTCATCCCGTCCAGCGCCACTGCGATACCGCCGACGGTGTAAGTGCTGCTGCCCTCGGCAATCGGAAAAATCCCTTTGCACAGTGGGCAACTGACCTTGTGGCCGACACCGGCAATCGGTTTGCCGTTGAGGTCGGTTTGGGAAAAGGCTTCCAGTACCACGCCACCGTGGCTGGTGGAGTCGCCCAAGCGAATGATGTCTTTCATGATTTGGCCATCCCTGTAAAAACCGAACATCCCGTGAAACGTTGAAAACGCTCGCCAGTCAGCGAGCATCTTTCAGTCCAGGCAATCATATTGGCATGTGCCGCGAACGCATTCACAGACCGACTGACTTCAACCCCTCACGCACACCCTCATCGGCGCCCTTGCACCAGGCTTCAACACCCTGAGGTGCAGCGCTTTCCACGCTCTCGTACTTTCCGTCCGGCCCCTTGCCCTTACCCTCTCGACCATAGGCTTCGTTCTTATCCCCGTCACGGGTGTCCAGACCGCCAGGCATACCCGCCGCGTACGCCACCATCTTCTTGGCGTTTACAGTACTGTCGGACTTCAGAAAACCTTTATCGACACAATAAGTAATGAGACCGGAAATGTTGCGTGTGGAATCGTAGACATTCTTCAGCACTGCGGGATCAACATCTTCTGCCTGCGCGAGGTTAAAGGTTGAAAAAGTGCTTGCGAGTACAAAGATCAATGCTGTGTTTTTCATATTCATCCTTAAATTAATAGTGCTCGGTCTACTGGACTTACTTGAACAACTTCACAATGGCATCCGAATACAGATCAGGTACATCTTTAGCTGACTTCAGTACATTTTGACGCACCGTTTGGCCTTTCGCACTTGGATATTCGGCCACATATTCCGGTGGGAAAGCGAGAGCATCCTTATCAGCACCTGCTGCCATCAAGGCCTTGGTGCAGTCAGGATTGTGGTGGATTGCGCTTTCCAGCAAAGGTGTGCCAACAGGCCATGCCTGCTGCTGTGGCTGAAATGCATCAATCGAAGTGCCGGCCTTGTGCAGCAGGGCAATCCGTTGTGCAGCTTGCGGATCAGGTTGATCGCTCAGCCCATAGGCGCGCTCGCAAACAAAATGCAAAGCAGTTGAACCTACCTTGGTGACACCATAAGGATCGGTGCCAGCGGCAATCAATACCTTGATAACATCAAGATCAGACGCCGACTTCATGAGTGGCGAGAACCCCTGCGGGGTCACCATCTTGGCATCAGCGCCAAACTGTAAAAGTAACTTAATCAGCTCCGGCGCCGATGAGTTCTCTAGCTTCGCCGCCGCAATAAGTGGGGTATTAGTCCCGCCCTGAGCAATTACATTAGCATCGGCACCAGCCTTGAGCAGACTATGCACAATGTGCGTTGTATCTTTGAGCTCGTCTGGATCGCCCATATGCCCCAGCATGGACAACAGTACTGTTTCACCGTTGTCACTAATGGGCTGATTGATATCAACCGGAAATTCAAGAAAACGATCAACCAGGTCAGGACTCTTGTAATAAGCGGCATGCCACAAAATCTGAATATCAGGTTTGGCGCCACTCTTGAGTAACCGGTTCACGGCATCAAGATCTTTCTGCTCTTTGGAATAAGCGTATTGAAGCACCGCATTATCCAGTTGCTTGGACACGTCCGCTGACTGAGCTTGCACCAGGCTCGGACCGCAGAGGAGAACCGAAGTGACGATACAGGCAGTGCGGAAACGGTTAAAGACAGGAGTTAATTGCAGCATACAAAAATCTCATATTGGGATCCCTAAACATGTCAAACGTTGTTCGACAACATAAAACCCTATAGTGCTTCACGCTACATCGTTCCTGGACACGTGAACACTTTAGCTTCTCTCTTTGGTTCTTCGCACGAGCATGAGAGAAAAAAAATAAGTTGGTCTACTTTTTTCCATCTGCTCTCCTTTTACTGAAACAATCACCAGCAGAAAATCTAGCGAGCATATCCCCGCCGCTCTAAGTTATTTTTTGCCGCACTCACTACATCTTCATCTGCATCCATTAACAGGCTCTCCAAGACCGTCCTTGGCGCCTTATTATTCGCTGCAATTTCGACCCTTACATCAGCATCCAAATCATTGGAAAGAAGCTCGAAAAGCTTAAGCGATAGCTTTCTTTTTGAGGCAATAAATCGTCTCACATCCGACGAAAAAACGCATAACTCCTCAAGAATCTCAAGAGGAACCGTCTTGTTATGCGCAACCCACTTCCTATAGTCAGGATACTCACTTATAACTTCGCGCCACACAGATATAGGAGCTTCTTCCATTGCAGCTCTATCGTATTCGTCTTTTATTTGACTACTGCGTAACGCAACAAACTCCTCCGCTGTCTCAATCATTTCGCACCTTTACACTTCATAGAATTAAAATTCAAATTCTTACCTGTATCACCCTTATGCTTTCCTTCCATATAGTCGCCATACGCATCAGCATCAGCGATCCACTCACCGCTTTTACTATGAACTTTCCAAGCACTTTCCCCATGACCGGTCTGGTCTTCAGACCACCACCGTTTATTGTCGGGATCGCGATAATATTTCACATAACCTACGCCTGGCACGTGACCTTCGCATACTCGGTCATAGCGATTTATTTCCCACTTTTTTCTGCACGGACATTTTGAGTTTTGATTAGGTTTATCAGACTGTTGTTTGCGCCCTGCTCCACCTGAAGATTTTGCCAAGCCCAAGGGGTCCACCCATTCAATCGGGTTTGGAGCATAGGCGTGTAGATTGAAACCACCTGCCAATCCAATCGGATCCTGCGAAACAAACCGTCCAACCCCCGGATCATAGTACCGATACCGGTTGTAATGCAGCCCCGTCTCATGGTCGTGATACTGCCCCTGGAACCGTATCGGGTTCACCACCCCGTGCTGCCGCGCCCATTCCGAGCGCTGCTCCGTCACCTGCCCCCACGCCTTGTACTGCGCGGTCCAGGCCATGTTGCCCTGCGGGTCCGTCAGTTCCTGCGGAGTGCCCAGGTGATCGCACTGGTACCACGCCAACGCATCAAACGCTGAGGCGGTTGCCTTGTGATTCCACAACGGATCTTCATCAAGGCTGTACTCGCCGCTGTAATCCGGTTGGCCGAGCAGATTGATCGGTGCGTGACGCACAGCCTGGGCGACCGGGACGAAGCTGCCGGGTTCGAAGAGGTAGTGGACGGTGCGGCCGGGCGCGCCGTCGGTTTGTGTCGGGCTGCTTTCCCAGGCGAGGTTGTCGCCGTCCCAGCCGTAGAGGGTGAAGCCGCAGCCGTATTCGCGTTGTTTGCGCGCGTGCTCGCTGCGGTTCCATTGCGAGCCGGCCTCGGGGCGCTGTTTGTAGTGGGCCGTGGAGTTTTTGTGCAGGCGTCGTCCCAGGGCATCGTAGGCGAAATCGACGGCCAGGCGTGGGTCTTCGAAATGCACGAGCCGATCAAACAGGTCCCATTGCAGGTCGCTGCGGGTGCCGTTGTGCCAGCGCTGGATCTGGTTGCCGCGCTCGTCGTAGTCGTAGTGGGTGCCGGCGTATTCGCGTAGCAGGTTGTCGACCAATTTGCTGCGCGGCGGGGTTTGATCCAGTGGACGGCGGATTTCGGCGGTTTTGGCGTCCAGCAGGTTGCTGGCCGGGTCGAAGGCGAAGGTTTCCACGCCTTGGCGGGTGGTGGCGCTGAGCAGTCGGCCGACCGGATCGTAACGGTACGCAAGCGGCCCACGACGGCTGTCGTTGATGTCGGTCAGTTGGCCGGCGGCGTCGTATTTGTAGTCGCGTTTAAGCAGCGTGGACGGGGCGTCGCTGCGCCCCAGCAGCTGTTCTTGCAAGCGGCCAGCCGGGTCCCATTTTTGCGTTTGCAGCAGACGGTTGCCTTGATGGCGGGCGACTTCGCGATGCAGGTCGTCGCGTTCGTAGCCGATCAGTTCATGATCGTCCAGACGCAGGCCCAGCAAGTGGCCGCTGCCGTAGGTCAGCCAGCTGACGCGGTGACCGTCCGGGCGCACGGTGGCGACACGTTGGTTAAGCACGTCGTACTCGTGCTGCCAGATCGCGACCGTGGGGTTTTCCAGACCGAGGTAGTGCTGGTGTTCACGCAGCAGGTTACCGGCCGGGTCGTGGAACCATTGCAGACGGCTGTCGGCGTTGTTGGCCATGACGAGATTGCCGTTGCCGTCGTAGGCGAAGGTCTCGCTTTGCGACTGGTCGCCCAGGCTGGCGCGGCGTTCGGTCAAGCGGCCCATGGGGTCGAAGCTGACCGAAATCACGCGTTCGCCGTTGACGGTGTGGGCCAGGCGCCCGGTCTGAGCGTCGTATTGATAGCGGGTGGTGCGGCCGTCGAAGCCGGTTTCTTCCAGCAGGCGACCGACCGGGTCGTAGTGGAACTGCGCGCGTTGTTCGTTTTCGTTTTCCAGGGCCAGCAACTGGCCGAGTCGGTCCCAGCGGTAGCGCAAGGTTTGTTCGGCGGCATCGACCCGTTCGGCGATCAAACCGGCGGCGCTGTAGCTCCAGGTGGTGCAACGATCGAGGCCATCAACATGCGCCAACAGCCGACCTTCTGCATCACGCTCAAAACGCTCTTCGGTTTTGTCCGGGTGTTTGATCAACACCAACTGCCCGGCCTTGTATTCGTATTCCGTGCTCTGCCCGGCCGGGTCAGTGAAGCAAATCATCTGCCCGAGTTCGTTGTATTCCCAGGCACTGGTTTTGCCCGAGCAATCGACGTATTCCACCAACTGCCCGGCGTCGTTGTAGGCCAGGGCTTTTTCGTTGCCGTTGGCGTCTTTGATCGCGGTGGGCAGGCCGGCCTTGTTGTAGGCGTATTCGGTTTTGTTGCCCAGTGGATCGATCGCTTCGACCAGGTTGCCCTGATCGTCGTAGGCTCGCTGCCATTGGCCGCCTTCGGCATCGCTGATCTTGATCAGCAAGTCCTGATCGTCGTAGGCGTAATGCATGACGGTGTGGTCGGCGCGGATGTGTTGCAGGCGGTTGCCGCGTTCGTCGTAGGTGCAGCGATCCGTGCTGCCGTCGGTGTGGACATGACGAATCAGGTTTTTAGCCTCGTCACGGAAGAACCATTCCGAGCGCTCATCGGGGTGACGAATGCGGTAGGTGTAGCCAAGGATGTCGTAGTAGTGCCAGGTCTCGTTACCGTGGGCGTCGGTGACGTAGGTCAGGCGGATGTTTTCGTCCCACTCCAAGCGCGTGTCGAAACTGCCGTCATCGGCCCATTCGCGGATGGCCTTGGCGTCGGTGCCAACACCTTGCCACTCCAGATTCATGCCGCGCCCGGTACGGTCGGTGTAACGGGTGATCAGGTGATGCTGGTACTGATACGACCACGCCGCGCCGTTCTCGTCCTGGGCCTGAATCAGGTCGCCATTCCCGTCATATTGGTAGGCGCAGAGTTGCCGCAGAGGAACGCCGTCAACGATTTGCCAGAGGCCGATCAAGCGGCCGTGATCGTCGATCAGCGTGCCGAGGTGCAGGTGGACTTTGCTGAAGTCGTTTTCCTGATAGGTGATCAGGTCCGACAGCACCGACAACTCGCCGTGGCGATGCTCGTAATGCAGCATGATCCCGGCGCCGTTGCGCAGCGAGACGTTGGTCAGTACATAACGCTGACCACGACGGACGTAGGTTTCCTTGCGCTCGAAACCACGGCACAGCAGGAGCTGGTCTTCGCCCGAGCGCACCAGGGTGATGTTTTCGATGGCGTCATAGTGGAACAGGCCGACTTTGGGCAGCGGGTAATTGTGGCTGCGACCGTCAGCGTCGTGAAACTTCAGGCCATCGTTAACGCAGTCGAAACGCGTGGTGAACTCGGTGATCCAACGTGCACCGAGTTCGCTCTGGTCATAAGCGCCCAGACGCGAATTGTAGGCGCGCGACCATTCGACCGGGAACGGCCCCGGCAGGCTGAAATCGGTGTGGCTAAGGCTTTCCGAACCCAAGGCAAAATTGATGCTGTTGCAGGTGCCGGTACAGGTGGCGTTTTTCTTGGCATCGGCGGCATTCGTTGCCGGTGCCTGACGACTGGTGGCCTCCAACCGACCTTCGCCCGCCTTGTGCTCAGCCTGACTGGTCGCCGCAGGTTTGACGCTCGCCCCCTGCCCATGAGCCCGACGCTTGCGCCACGTGGCAACCGCGCCACCCAGCATCTGCAACAACCAACCAATGGAATGCCGAGTCCCCGGATCCCCCAGTTTGCTGAGTTGTTTGTTGATCTCCGGGCCCATGATTCGTAATGAACTGGTGTGGGTCAGCACCAACGCTTTGGCTTGATCGGGCAGGAGATGTTTCGCCGCACTGTTGGAAATGCCCTTGCCCACAGCCTTGTAAAGACTGAACACGGCACCGAGGTAATTGCCGGCGGCCTGCTTGGGATTACTCCAGACCTTTTCGTAAGCCGCAGTGATGTTATTGCGAGCTGCCTTGGCATCACCTTTTGCGTCAAGGTCACCGTTGACCACGGCTTCCAGGCCCGTAGCAATATCACCGACGACTTTTTCGCCGAGTTGGCCGGCGTCCGAAAGGATGCCCGACAGCTTGCCTTGGGCCTGGGTGACGAAGTCATCCAGGGTGCCGATGATGGTCGCGTTGAGGTGTCCGACCAGCACCTCGATCATCGAATCGCCCAGCAGCATCTTGGCGCTGCTGCGCAGCTCCTGACGCACCAGAAACAGGGTCGGGCGCAGGCTCATGCGCGCCGCCGCCATGGTCGGCGGTGCCGGTAAAACACCAATCAGGTTGATGCCGAGGCTGACCCAGTCGAGCAACTCCCGTTGTTTGCTTTTGCTCAGGGTGACGATATCGCCCAACGCATCGACCAGCGCCATGATGTTGCCGATCACAGGCAAGCCACCGGCGACGTTTTTCAAGCGATCAAGGGTGACCACGCCGCCACTGATTTCTTGTAACCAGGCATCGAATACCGCCGCACCGCGCCCGACGTCCTGGACGTCGATGGTGTTGAGCGGAACGATGGCAACCTGAGGTTCACGTTTTACAATTTCAGTGGTCATGACAGCATCTCACCGGCCAGCAGGCCCGGGGTTTTAAAGGAGGTCTTGGGAGGTGTTACCGCTGGCAGACTCGGCAACTTGCCGCTCCTGCTCGCCGCGCCAAGCAAGCTCGAGGCGCTCGGCATCGCCGCACTGGCGAGCTTCGGCAACCCGGCCACGCCGCCCTGCACTGCGCTTTTGACTTGCTGTGCGGTTTGCATGGCGCCTTGCGCAGTTTGCACGGCGCTCATGCCGGTCTGCGCCAGGGCTTTACCTTTCTCCAGCACGTCCCAGTTCTTGCTCGGCAATACCTGCGCGACCATCGCTTGCACCGGGCCAGGAATGTCCTCCGCACTCGGCGGACTCAGCGGCCATTGCGCTTTGCCGATGTAGCTGCCATCGCTCCAGGTGTCCGCCGGGTCCTTGCCAAACATCACCCGCGCCGGCCCCGGGGCCGCGCCGGAGACCGTGGCAAAGCCCTTGGCATCCAGCGTGCCCTTGAGGCTTTTGCCCAAGGCGTCGACGACTTCGAAATCGCCGCCCTTGATGCCTTGAAGCCCGGCGTACTGGTTGAACAACTCCAGATTGCCCTTGCCTGGTTTCGGCGGTTCGGGAAACACGCCCGCGAGACTTTTCGCCCCGGTGTAGGCGAAGTTCGCCGCATGCGCGGTGTACGGCCCGGTGGTGGCGTGGGTGATGCCGCCGGCGTTGTAGGTCGTGGCGCTGCCGCCGCCCTGGATCACCAGTTCGGTTTTCGCGGTAATCGTGATGCGGTCGGCGTTGGCGGTGATGTTGAGTTTGGCCAGCAGGTTGATGCTGTCCTTGAGCGCGCGGATGTCGATGTCACCGGAGGCCGCGACCAGCCGCCAACCGAGGTTTTGCACAAACAGTCGCATGCCCTGACTGGCACTGGCGAGCAGGCGTTTGCCGATCGACAGGCTGGTGTGACCGGTGCTGCTCAACGCCAGGTGTTCGCCGGTGGCGATGTGGCTGGAGCGCGGGGTGCTCAGGGCGATGCCGGCCGGGCTGGCGAGCACCAGATGCGCTTCGGTGAACTCGGGGAATTCGTTGGCGCTCATGTTCGCCGGGCCGCTACCGAGGATGCCCTGATGCTGCGCGTGCAGGGCTTTGGCCACGTCGTCCTGATCGCCGGGTTCCTGGGCTTGCAGTTCCTTGGCTTGCAGCGCAAAACCGTCCTGCTGCTCGCTGGCCGTGGCCAGGCGTTCGGCGGTTTCCGGCAGGTCCTTGTGGTGCTTGGATTCGTTCGGTCGTGGCTCGGTGGTGATCAGCAACCCGGCGGCCGCGCGCACCGCGCCATGGCGGTCGGTGCGCAGTTCAAAACCTTCGCCACGCGGTTGGCCGCCGGAGGGGCGTGGATGGGTCAGGTAGCCGAGGTTGATCGCACTGGCGCCGTGGTCGCTGCGCAGCGCGATGCTGATCTCGCTGGTGGTGTCGTCGATCCGCAGTTCGTTGGCGCGGCTGCCTTTGTATTCCTTGCTCTTGACCGTGGCCAGGGTCTTGAAATCGGGCAGTTTGTACGGCGGCAGGTTGGCGCCGTGGTACAGGCAACCGGTGATCAACGGCTGATCGGGATCGCCTTCGAGGAAGCTGATCAGCACTTCCATGCCGACGCGTGGCAGGTTGATTGAACCGAAGGTCTGCGCGGCCCAGTTCGTGGCGACACGCATCCAGCAGCTGGTCTTGTCGTCGTGCTGGCCTTCGCGGTCCCAGAAGAACTGCACCTTCACCCGGCCGTACTGGTCGCAGAAAATCTCTTCGCCTTCGGGGCCGGTGACCACCGCGCTCTGGGTGCCGAGGACTTTCGGTTTCGGGTGATCAAGCGGTGGGCGGTACGGCACGTCCCACGGGGTCGCGCTGAAACGGTTGCGATAACCCTGGTGGAAATCGTCCTTGTGATCGGTGACGTCGCTGCTGATCACCTCTTCCAGCACTTGCGGCTGTTTGCCTTCGTGGAAGATTTCGGTGAGCAGCCACAGGTCGTTCCACGCCGGATTGGCGTGCGCGGCCAGGGCAAGGAAATGCCCGGTGACCAGCAGCGGTTGATCGCTGCTGCCTTCGGCGAGGCGGTAGTCACTGCGATGGCGTTCCAGAGCACGATTAGCCAGGTGTTTACCGCGTTCGCGATCAACGAAACGGCCAGGATAATCGTAATCCTCGAGGTCCGGTTTGGCCGCGCTTTTGGCGTCGCTTTCCAGTTCGATTTTTGGTTTGGTGAAGTCGTAATCACGCCGTGTGGTGCGGCTGGTGCGGGTGATCATGCGCAGGCCGAAACGCTTGATCACCGGCTGATCGGCGACCAGCCCGGTGTCCTGCTGATAGGTCACCGGCGCGAGTTTCGGGAACACCGTCTGGTCATCGCCGAACACCAGCAGATGGCCGCTGGCACTGTGCTGGAAGTGGTAGTGAATGCCCTCTTCTTCGCACAGGCGCTGAACGAAGTGCAGGTCCGATTCGTCGTACTGCACGCAGTAGATGCGCTCGGGGTACACCGCGCTGAGCTGGAACTTGTGTTCGCTGGCGAGAATGCCGTGTTCCTCCAGCACCTGCGCAATGATCTGCGGCACGGTCATTTGCTGGAAGATCCGCTGATTGACCCGGTGCGCCAGGTACGCCAATTGCGGACGCAGCGAGATTTTATAGCGGGTCAAACGCTTGCCGGCCTCGCCCTGGGCGATGCTGTAGACCAGACCGTGGATGCCGGAGCCGTTTTGCGTGAGCTGCAAAAATGCCAGTTTGTGCAGCAGGCTTTCGAGGTTCAGAGAGGCCTTTTCGCTGACCAGTTCCAGTTCGAATTCGAACGGCTGGTTGAGCGCTTCCCGGCCAGTGAAGGACAGCACCTGGAATTGGCTGTCGGCCCCGTCGATGGTCAGGGCAAAGTGAGTCTGATTGGCCGGTGCGAACATTCCCTGTTCCTCATGCGATGTGGCGGCAGGCGTCAACGCTCGACGACTGCAAAAAATTCTTTAGGGACAACAAACCGCCTCGGCCGCTCGGGCCGAGGCGGTGCAACAGTCGACCTGAATCAGGCGACCGGCAGACGCCAGTCATCGGAACCCGAAGTACCGGATACTTCGTGGGTCCAGGTGATTTTGCGGTAGGTGAACTGCACTTCTTCCAGGTGCGTGAAGTGCGAGTTCGACGGATCCTGGCAGTTGTGCATTTTGTTGTTGATGGCGACGATGATCGCGTCTTCCAGTTTGGTGGTGTAGTAGTGCTCTTGGGTCCCTTGGGCCGAAGTGCGGTACCACTGGATAACGATTTCGCTCAGGCGCTCGCCGGAAGTCAGCGCCGCTTGCAGCAGTGGCGATGCCTTGTCGTAGACCTTGGTGATCGCAACTGGCTTGTGCACGCGCTGGCCGGTCGGCTGGCCGGACTGTGGGTCACGCGGGATGATCACGTCGTGGCTGAACGCCTGAACCATGACTTGGTCTTCGTGACCTTCTTGATAGGTGTTGCCAACCGAGTCGGCAGTGAAGGCGCCGGCGGTGATCAGACCTTGTTTTTCGCCAGTGACGGACATGTAGGCAGGTGTTGCCATGGGGTGCTCTCCTTGCTTGAAAGACAGGACCGGACGGCGTGATTGCCTGTCCAGCTGTCGAAGGAGATATCAAAAGTTGTGCCAGCCAACATGTGCCCATTACGCTTCAAGGGTTTGCGGCCCATGCATGGGGATTTTTCGATTTTGGCCGTAGGAAACGACGTCAAAGTGCGCAAGAAGTTGCGCAGTACTGTGCAACTTCTTGCGCACTTGCCTGTAGGCCTTTAACGGCGTGGCTTGCAGCGATTTTTCAGGCTGATTTCGCCCATTCACTGCGCAACTTCTTGCGCACTCGTCTTTACGAAGCCAGCGCAGTCCGGCGTACGCCCAACCGACTGATCCACACCGCCATCAAAATCACCGACCCACCGAGGAACAAGCGCCCCAGTTCTTCATGCTGATTCCAGATCAGCAAATTGATCAGCAACCCCACCGGCACATGCAGATTGTTCATCACCGCCAGCGTGCCGCCATTCACCAGGCATGCGCCTTTGTTCCACCAGTACAGCCCCAACGCCGTCGAGACCAGGCCGAGGAATACCAGCACGCCCCATTGCAGCGGCGCTTCAGGCAAGAAGTTCTGTTTGCCGAACAGCAGGAACGCCGGTAATGCGACCGCCAGTGCGCCGAGGTAGAAATAGCCGAAACGCCGATAGTGCGGCAGATCGCTCGGGTGCCGCGCCACCAGATGCTTATAAAGCACTTGCCCGGCGGCGTAGGTGAAGTTGGCCAGTTGCAGCAACAGGAAGCCCATGAAGAAGTCCGGGTTGATCCGGTCATAGCGAATCACCGCCGCGCCCGCCACCGCCACCAATGCCGCGACCAACGCCCACGGATTGAAACGCCGGTTCAGCGCATCCTCGATCAGCGTGACGTGCAGCGGTGTGAGAATGGTGAACAGCAAGACTTCCGGCACCGTCAGCACCCGGAAGCTCAGGTAAAGGCACACGTAAGTCACGCCGAACTGTAACGCGCCGATCAGCAACATGCCGCGCATGAAGGCGGGCTCCACCGAACGCCAGCGCGTCAGTGGAATAAACACCAATCCCGCCAACAGCACCCGCACCAGCACCGCGAAGTAACTGTCGACATGCCCGGCCAGGTATTCGCCGATCAAACTGAAGGAAAACGCCTGGATCAGCGTGACAAAAAGTAGATAGCCCATGCTCGCCTCGTTTTGAATGGCGGCGACGATAGCGGGTTTTGCATTCTGCAACCAACATAAATCCCCTGTAGGAGCTGTGTAGGAGCTGTGTAGGAGCTGTCGAGTGAAACGAGGCTGCGATCTTTTCAAAAGATCAAAAGATCAAAAGATCAAAAGATCAAAAGATCAAAAGATCAAAAGATCAAAAGATCAAAAGATCAAAAGATCAAAAGATCAAAAGATCGCAGCCTTCGGCAGCTCCTACAGGGGATCGTGTGAACCAGATAAATCGCAGGCAAAAAAAAGCCCGATCTCGCTAAAGCGTTCAATCGGGCTACAGCACTCAGGAGCAACAAGTGCAAAGGGAGGTTCGATGCGCATGCAAACTTGAAGGGTTGCGCCAGGTCACTTGAACATCAAGGGATTATCTGGCGATTAAAGCCTCAAGCCACTTGGGAAAGCTTGGCGTTGGCCTGGTTCAGGCCCTTCTCCTGGAAGTCACCGCCCAGGTTCATGCCTTCGGCATGGATGAAGGTCACGTCGTGGATGCCGATGAAGGCCATCACCTGGCGCAGGTACGGTTCCTGGTGATCCGCCGGGCCACCGGCGTAGATTCCGCCGCGAGCGGTCAGCACGTAGGCACGCTTGCCGCTGAGCAGGCCTTGCGGGCCGGTGTCGGTGTACTTGAAGGTCACGCCGGCACGCAGCACATGATCGAGCCAAGCCTTGAGGGTGCTCGGGATCGCGAAGTTGTACATCGGCGCGGCCATGACCAGTACGTCGGCAGCCAGCAATTCATCGGTCAACTGGTTGGAGCGGTCCAGGGAAGCCTTTTCGATGTCGTTGCGTTGTTCGGCAGGTTTCATCCAGCCGCCCAGCAAGTTGATGTCCAGGTGCGGCACCGGGTTGACGGCGAGGTCACGGACGGTGATCTGGTCGGCCGGGTGTGCAGTTTTCCATTGGCTGATGAAGGTCTGGGTCAGCTGACGGGATACCGAGTCTTGCTGACGGGCGCTGCTTTCGATGATCAGAACGCGGGACATGGGATGTAGCCTCCATCTGAGAATGCTGTAAGTCGATGGAGTGGAGATTAAACAGAGTTATATCGATGAAAAAGCGCAAATAACTGCTATAAAGCATCGATAAATTCGTTTATAAGCTGAGCGAACGCTGTATTTGTGGGAGCGGGCTTGCTCGCGAAAGCGGTGCGTCATTCAACATTTGTGTCGACTGGCACACTGCTTTCGCGAGCAAGCCCGCTCCCACAGGTTTATTTAGGCGAGCAGCTCAGGTTAATGCGCATCTTGATAATGGTACGGGTGAATTTGGCCGTGGCGTTTTTGTGTTTGCCGGCGGGCACTTCGATGGTGCGGGTACGCGGCGATTCCGGGCCGTTGTTGAACACCACCTTGCAGACCGCATCCGTGGCGCCGTAGTTGTTCACCTGAATAGACGCGATGTCGTTATCCGTGTCGTAGGCGTTGTAGTCGATGCTCAGGCCATTGAGCTGTTTTTGAACATCGATCGGATAGGCAAACGCAGTCAGCGGCAGCATCGCCAACACTACACAACAGAATTTTCTCATTCGGCAGTCTCCAATATGGACCGCCAGCTTAGGACAAGAGGAGCTCATCATGAAAGCGCCCCGCGTGACCCTTGATCAATGGCGAACGTTGCAGGCCGTGGTCGACCACGGCGGTTTCGCCCAGGCCGCCGAAGCGCTGCACCGCTCGCAATCGTCGGTCAGCTACACCGTGGCCCGTATGCAGGACCAGCTCGGCGTGCCGTTATTGCGCATCGATGGCCGCAAAGCGGTGCTGACCGAGGCCGGCGGCGTGTTGCTGCGCCGCTCGCGGCAACTGGTCAAACAGGCCAGCCAACTGGAAGACCTGGCCCACCACATGGAACAAGGCTGGGAAGCGGAAGTGCGGCTGGTGGTCGATGCCGCTTACCCGAGCGCCCGTCTCGTGCGCGCCTTGACCGCGTTCATGCCGCAAAGCCGTGGCTGCCGGGTGCGGCTGCGCGAAGAAGTGTTGTCGGGCGTCGAAGAGGTCCTGCTTGAAGGCGTGGCCGACCTGGCCATCACCGGTTTCAGCATTCCTGGCTACCTTGGCGCGGAATTGAGCGACGTCGAATTTGTCGCCGTCGCGCACCCCGATCACGCGCTGCACCGCATGAACCGCGAACTGAATTTCCAGGACCTGGAAACCCAGATGCAAGTGGTGATCCGCGACTCCGGCCGACAGCAGCCACGGGACGTCGGCTGGCTCGGCGCCGAACAGCGCTGGACCGTCGGCAGCCTGGCCACCGCCGCGACATTCGTCAGCAGCGGCCTGGGTTTCGCCTGGTTGCCCCGGCACATGATTGAACGGGAATTGAAGGAAGGTACGCTCAAGCTGCTACCGTTGGACCAGGGTGGCAGTCGCAACCCGAGCTTCTATCTGTACTCGAACAAGGACAAACCCTTGGGCCCGGCGACGCAAATCCTCATCGAACTGCTGCGCACTTTCGACACCGCGCCGCTGGATGCGCCCTTCGCCGCCCCAGAACAAGCCTGACACGGAGTAAACGAATGGCCTATTTCGAACATGAAGGTTGCAACCTGCACTATGAGGAATATGGCCACGGCGCTCCCTTGCTGCTGGTCCACGGGCTGGGTTCCAGCACCCTGGACTGGGAAATGCAGATCCCGGCGCTGTCCGCCCGCTACCGGGTAATCGTCCCGGACGTGCGCGGTCACGGTCGCTCGGACAAACCTCGCGAGCGCTACAGCATCGCCGGGTTCAGCGCCGACCTGATCGCGCTGATGGAACACCTGAAACTCGGCCCGACCCATTACGTGGGCCTGTCCATGGGCGGCATGATCGGTTTTCAACTGGCCACCGATCAGCCGCAAGTGCTCAAGAGTTTGTGCATCGTCAACAGCGCACCCGAGGTCAAGTTGCGCAGCCGCGACGATTACTGGCAGTGGTTCAAGCGCTGGAGCCTGATGCGTGCGCTCAGCCTTGGCGCCATCGGCAAGGCCTTGGGCGCCAAGCTGTTCCCCAAACCGGAGCAAGCGGATTTGCGACAAAAAATGGCTGAGCGCTGGGCAAAAAACGACAAACATGCTTATCTCGCCAGCTTCGATGCCATCGTTGGCTGGGGTGTCCAGGAACGACTTTCCAAGGTCACCTGTCCAACCCTCATCATCAGCGCCGACCGTGACTACACACCGGTCGCACTGAAAGAAACCTATGTAAAACTGCTGCCCGATGCGCGGCTGGTGGTGATCGCCGATTCGCGCCACGCCACCCCGCTGGATCAACCCGAACGCTTTAACCAAACCCTGCTCGAGTTTCTCACCGCAGTCGACACCACTACTCAGGATCACTGACCCATGCTGAAAAAAATCGCCCTCGTCGCCGGCTCCGTACTGTTCGCCGCCAACCTGATGGCCGCCACGCCCGCCAAGGCGCCGCATGTGCTGCTGGACACCACCAATGGCCAGATCGAAATCGAACTGGACCCGGTCAAGGCGCCAATCAGTACCAAGAACTTTCTGGACTACGTCAACAGCGGCTTCTACAACAACACGATTTTCCACCGTGTGATCCCGGGGTTCATGGTCCAGGGCGGCGGTTTCACGCAACAGATGCAGCAGAAAGAAACCAAGGCGCCAATCAAGAACGAATCCAAAAACGGTCTGCATAACGTGCGTGGCACGCTGTCCATGGCCCGCACCTCTGTGCCGGATTCGGCGACCAGCCAGTTCTTCGTCAACGTCAAGGACAACGACTTCCTCGACCAGGGCGACGGTTACGCTGTGTTTGGCAAAGTCGTCAAAGGCATGGACGTAGTGGACATCATCGTCAACACGCCAACCACTACTCGCGGCGGCATGAAAGATGTGCCTGCCGATCCTGTGTTCATCAAGTCGGCCAAAGTCATCGACTAAGCTGCACAAGGAATGTTGAGCGGTCGCCGGGTCTTTACGGCGCCGCTCATCGTGCTCAAAGGAAAGCCCCTGCGCGGGCGGAGAACCAATGCTTTATCGCCGTTTTGAAAAACTGATCGACATCTTCCGCGACGCACCGACGGCAGCCCCGCCGGATCGGGTTTTCCCCTTCTATACCTATTACTTGAAGCAGGTCTGGCCGAGTTTCGCCGCCCTGCTGATCGTCGGCCTGTGTGCCTCGTTGATCGAAGTCGCGCTGTTCAATTATTTGAGCCGCATCATCGACCTGGCCCAAGGCACGCCGAACCCGAATTTCTTCCAGGATCACGCCCTCGAACTGACCTGGATGGTGGTGGTCACCCTGATCCTGCGCCCGATTTTCTTCGCCCTGCACGATCTGCTGGTGCACCAGACCCTGACCCCGGGCATGACCAGCCTGATCCTGTGGCAGAACCACCGCTACGTGCTCAAGCAGAGCCTGAATTTCTTCCAGAACGACTTCGCCGGGCGCATCGCCCAACGCATCATGCAGACCGGCAACGCCCTGCGTGATTCGGCCGTGCAAGCCGTGGACGCGCTGTGGCATGTGCTGATCTACGCGATCAGCGCGCTGGTGCTGTTTGCCGAAGCCGATTGGCGCCTGATGATCCCGCTGATGACCTGGATCGCAGGCTTTATCGGCGCGCTCTATTACTTCGTGCCACGGGTCAAGGATCGCTCGGTGCAGTCTTCCGATGCGCGCTCCAAACTCATGGGGCGGATTGTCGACGGCTACACCAACATCACCACCCTGAAACTGTTTGCCCACACCAATTTCGAACAGCATTACGCCAAGGAAGCGATCAAGGAGCAAACCGAAAAAGCCCAGATGGCCGGCCGCGTGGTCACCAGCATGGACGTGGCCATCACCAGCATGAACGGCCTGCTGATTGTCACCACCACTGGCCTGGCCCTGTGGCTGTGGACCCAGTCGCTGATCTCGGTGGGCGCGATTGCCTTGGCCACTGGCCTGGTGATCCGCATCGTCAACATGTCCGGCTGGATCATGTGGGTGGTCACCGGCATTTTCGAAAACATCGGCATGGTCCAGGACGGTTTGCGCACCATCGCTCAACCGGTCAGCGTCACCGACCGCGAGCACGCCAAGCCACTGGCGGTGGCCAACGGCGAAGTGCGCTTCGAGCACGTCGATTTCCACTACGGCAAGAAGAGCGGGATCATCGGCGGCCTCAACCTGACCATCAAACCCGGCGAAAAAATCGGCCTGATCGGCCCGTCCGGCGCCGGCAAATCGACCCTGGTCAACCTGCTGCTGCGCCTCTACGACGTGGAAGGCGGACGCATCCTGATCGATGGCCAGAACATTGCCGAAGTCGGCCAGGAAAGCCTGCGCGAACGCATCGGCATGATCACCCAGGACACCTCGCTGCTGCACCGCTCGATCCGCGACAATCTGCTTTACGGCCGGCCCGACGCCACCGACGCCGAACTCTGGGAAGCCGTGCACAAGGCCCGAGCGGATCAATTTATCCCGTTGCTCTCGGACGCCGAAGGTCGCACCGGTTTTGATGCTCACGTGGGTGAGCGCGGGGTGAAACTCTCCGGCGGCCAGCGTCAGCGGATCGCTATCGCGCGGGTGCTGCTCAAGGACGCGCCGATCCTGATCATGGACGAAGCCACCTCGGCGCTGGACTCGGAAGTAGAGGCGGCGATCCAGGAAAGCCTGGAAACCCTGATGCAAGGCAAAACCGTGATCGCCATCGCCCACCGGCTCTCGACCATCGCCCGCATGGATCGGTTGGTGGTGCTGGAAAACGGCAAGATCGCCGAAACCGGCAGCCACGCCGAACTGCTGGCCCATGGCGGGTTGTATGCAAGGTTGTGGGCGCACCAGACGGGTGGGTTTGTCGGTATCGACTAAACAAACCCGGACCCTGTGGGAGCGGGCTTGCTCGCGAAAAGGGAGTGTCAGTCGATATCAATGTTGCCTGACACACCGCCTTCGCGAGCAAGCCCGCTCCCACAGTTGGATCTGCGGCACACCAGAAAACCGCCACAGCCCTCTAACCACGGGCCCTGGCGGTTTTTTATCGCCTGCTGGAATTCCTCTAAAACCCTGCTGTACTCAGCCAAGGTTCTGGAGATGAACCTGTCGTAAATCTGCAGGAAGCATCACGCGATAAAGTCTCGATAGGTCGCCTATCAAGGACGCTCTCATGTCTCTGTTCAAACGTTCAGTCACTGAGTTGTTAGGTACGTTCTGGCTGGTGTTGGGTGGGTGCGGCAGTGCGGTGTTGGCCGCGTCTTCGCCGTTGGGTATCGGGGTGTTGGGGGTGGCCCTGGCGTTTGGTCTTACCGTGCTGACCATGGCGTTCGCCATTGGCCATATTTCTGGATGTCACCTCAACCCTGCCGTGTCGGTGGGATTGTTCGTCGGCGGTCGATTCCCTGCCAAAGAGTTGCCCGCCTACATCATCGCCCAGGTGATCGGCGGGATCATCGCGGCGGCGCTGCTCTACTACATCGCCAGCGGCAAGGAAGGCTTCGATCTGTCGGCAGGGCTGGCCTCCAATGGCTACGCCGAGCACTCCCCCGGCAAATACTCGATGGCCACAGGCTTTGTCTGTGAGCTGGTGATGACGGCGATGTTCGTGCTGATCATCCTCGGCGCCACCGACAAACGCGCCCCGACGGGACTGGCACCGATCGCCATCGGCCTGGCCCTGACGCTGATCCACCTGATCTCGATTCCCGTGACCAACACCTCGGTCAACCCGGCCCGCAGCACGGGGCCGGCGCTGATGGTTGGCGGTTGGGCCATCGCGCAATTGTGGATGTTCTGGGTCGCGCCGTTGTTGGGCGCGGTGGTTGGCGGGGTGACTTATCGCTGGCTGGGCAAGGAAGGCACCTGAGCGGCTGGGCGAGGATTTGTCATGTCTGCTGGCATGGCAATCCTCGCTTCCTCGACATGTTTCAGTCACTCGGCGCAACTACTAAGTGCGTGGCACTTTATTAATCAACTTTCACTCAACAAACACAACCTGCAAAGCCCTCACACAAGCAGAAGCAAACATCTCTTAGGCCTTATTTAAAGTCGTTGTTAATATCCCACCCCTTGAACCACTGGTTCAACCCATCAGCTAAACAACCGGAAAACATTCATGATCAAAAAGATTTTGGTCCTCAGCGTATTGCTGAACATCGGGCTGTTTCAAGGTGCGGCTTTCGCGGAGAACAAAGGGCCCTTCGTTGAGGCAAGCACTCCTCACCATGGCTCCATGCCGCCTCCTGTACCAAGATGCCCGCCAGGCTATATCTGGAGTTCCGTGCAGAACACTTGTACCCGTTAAACACCTAATAAAATCAATTTCCAGCCAGTACCCCTGAAATAAAGCATCAAAAAGCCTGGCTCATTTAAATAAATACCCATGTCTTCTGCAGATACTTAGCCATTATGAAACGCCGCGCCCCTAACAACAGGGGCCGGCGTACTTCCCGCTCACACGAAACAGTTCCTGAAGCCAACTAATACACTAATGAATCGTCAAACCTGCCGATAAGGCAACGCCGTTCTCGCCTCTTCCGCATACGCCAGCACCCCAACTCGCTCCTGCTGCAAGAAGTCTTTGACCGCCGCTTTCAACCCCGGATGACGCAAGTAGTGCCAGGAATGAGTGATCACCGGTTCAAACCCACGAATCAACTTGTGCTCGCCCTGGGCGCCGGCGTCAAAGCGCTGAAAGCCGTTGGCGATGGCATACTCCATGCCCTGATAGAAACACGTCTCGAAATGCAAACGGTCGTACTCCGCCAGACAACCCCAGTAACGACCATAAAAGCTGTCGCCACCCACCAGGCTGAAGGCCATGGCCACCGGCCGTGAGCCTTGCTTGGCCAGCACCACGCGAATCGATTCCGGCATGCGCTCGGCCAACAGGCTGAAGAATTCCCGCGTCAGGTACGGCGTTTGCCGACGCACCGCGTAGGTATTGGCGTAGCACGCGTAGACGAAATCCCACTGCGCCTGGGTCAGTTGCGCACCCTCAAGCCATTCAAATTCGATGCCCTGCCCGGCCACTTGCTCGCGCTCCTTGCGCATCTGCTTGCGCTTGCGCGAACTGAGCGCATCGAGGAAGTCCTGGAAGTCCCGATAGTCGCGGTTCTGCCAGTGATACTGACAACCGATGCGCTGCAACCAGCCAGGTTGTTCGGCCAGCGCAGCGTCGGTGAACGGGTCGGTGAAATTGATGTGTGCGCTGGAAAGTTCTTCGATTTCCAGATAGCCCGGCAGGCTGTTCAGCAACTCGAAACCATCCTCCACGTTGGCCGCCAACAAGCGCGGGCCGCTGACCGGGCTGAACGGCACGGCGGTCAACAGCTTGGGGTAGTACTCGATACCGGCACGGGCGCAGGCGTCGGCCCAACCATGATCAAACACGTACTCGCCGTAGGAATGCCATTTGCGGTAGCTGGGCAATGCCGCAATTAAACGATCGCCTTCGATGTGCAGCAGATGCTCAGGCTGCCAGCCGGAATGCGGGCCGACGCTGCCACTGTCTTCCAGCGCACTGAGGAACGCGTGGCGCAGGAACGGCTGACTTTCGGGTACCAGCGCGTCCCACGTCTGGGGCGCAATTTCGGACAGATTTTCCAGACATTGCAGCGGCATCGGCATTCTCACAGTTCGTTGCGTGACAGCTTCGCGAGTATCGCCTATCGCCGCGCATCCCACACCTTTCATCCGCCGACAGCGCTCTAGAACGATGGTTCATGAAAGATTTGTATCGTCATCGAGACGCCATCACTTTGCCACTGCACTGTCATAAACCATCGCGATACTGGCGCCTGTTTTTAGAGCGCCGGGTTCTTACCCGGTCACTGTTTTCCGTCCGACAACGGTCGGTTGTGTCCTGGATGGCTCAGTCATCCCTTTCATCTTCGGAGATTGATATGCGTCTTGCTTCCACGAAAACTGCGGCGGCCCTGTGTGGCGGCCTGCTGCTGGCCATGAGTGTTCCAGCGAGCGCCGCAGTCGACGCCAAACTGCTCGACATGCTCAAGGCAAATGGCTCGATTTCCCAGGCGCAATACGCCGAACTGCAAGCCGAACTGGCACGGGATCAGAAAGACCAGCAAATCGCCCGCCAGGCTCAGCAAGAGACCAACGAACAGATCGCGGCAACCGCGAAAAAAACCAATGAACTGAGCACCTTCGACCAGAAACTGGCATGGGCGGCCAAGACCCAATTCAAGGGTGACGTGCGCTTCCGTGAAGAAACCGTGCACAACGATGGTGTTTCGAACAACAAAGACCAGGATCGCCAGCGCATTCGTGTACGCCTGGGTGCCTACAGCGAAATCAACCCGCAAGTCGACACCGGTATCCGTATCGCCACCGGCAACAACGACGACGCTCGCTCCACCAACCAGAGCCTGGACGGTTACTTCGACAAGAAGTCGATCTGGCTGGACCAGGGTTACGTGGACTACCACCCTGATTTCCTGAAGAACCTGCACGTGGTTGGCGGCAAGATGCCGCAACAATGGGTGAGCATGGGCGACATCATCTGGGATAGCGACATCAGCCCTGAAGGTCTGGCACTCACTTATAAATACCCGTTGGGTGGCAGCACCGAGCTGTTCGGCAGCGCCGGCCACTACACCCTCAAGGACAACGTCGACGGCGACGGCGTGCAGTTCAAGCACGACCTGCGTCTGTACGCCGGCCAGTTGGGCGCGCGTTTCGCCATCACCGACAACCTGAAACTGACCCTGGGTGGCAGCGTCTACGGCTACGACAACGACGACGACATCACCGCCGGCGGCACCACCACGCCATCCATCCTGGCCACCAACGGCAACACCCCGAACGAACAATTCAAACTGTACGAAGGTTTTGGCCAGTTGGACGTCGCCGGCCTGCCACTGCCGCTCTCGGTATACGGTCAGTACGTCACCAACAAAGACGCCAGCAACGATCAGGACGCTGCCTGGTTGGCCGGTGTGAAGACCAAGCTTTACGGCTTCGCCGTGGACTACAACTATCGCGACGTACAGCGTAACGCGGTGGTCGGTGCCTTCACCGACTCCGACTTCGCCAACGGTTTCACCGGTTCGCGCGGCAGCAAGTTGAAAGTCAGCTATGAAATCGACAAGAACTTCGCCCTTGGCGCGACGTACTTCCTGGCCAAATCCGACTTCACCAACGCCACCATCCGCGATTCGGACATCAAAACCCTGCAACTGGATGCCGAAGCCAAGTTCTGATACCCCGCAATACGACCCGGGCAAGGAAGCCCGGGCGCTTCTTTACAGCCTCGCGTTGGTCTATCGGTCCCCATCATCCGTCCGATAGACCCACGCGGGGCTGTTTTCATAAAAGCGCCCCACAAAAAAAGATCGCAGCCTGCGGCAGCTCCTACAGGATCGGGTTTCAACTCAATATTGAAGTTGAACCCGATCGGCGTAGGAGCTGCCGCAGGCTGCGATCTTTTAGAGCGAACTCAGCGCTTGCGCAGAATCACGCTACCAATCGAATACCCGGCACCAAACGAACTGAGCACGGCCAGCGAGCCTGCTGCCAGGTCATCCTGATTCTTGTGAAACGAAATCACCGAGCCCGCGGAGCTGGTGTTGGCGTAGGTGTCGAGGATCACCGGTGCCTCTTCTTCGGTAGCTTCGCGGCCCAGCAGTTTCTTGACGATCAAGTGGTTCATGCTGAGGTTGGCCTGGTGCAGCCAGAAGCGCTTCACGTCGCTGATGTTCAGCTTGTTCTCTTCCAGGTGCATAGCGATCAGCTCGGCAACCATCGGGCACACATCGCGGAACACCTTGCGGCCTTCCTGCACGAACAGTTTGTCCTTGGCACCGATGCCCTCTTCCGCCGCGCGGTTGAGGAAACCGAAGTTGTTGCGGATGTTGTTGGAGAACTTGGTCAGCAATTTGGTGCTAACAATGTCGAACTGGTATTTGGACGTCGCCAGGTCGGCACGCTCAATGATCACCGCAGTGGCGGCGTCGCCGAAGATGAAGTGGCTGTCGCGGTCGCGGAAGTTCAGGTGACCGGTGCAGACTTCCGGGTTGACCATCAGGATCGCCCGGGCCTGGCCCAGTTGCACGCTGTTGGTCGCAGCCTGAATGCCGAAGGTCGCCGAGGAGCAGGCGACGTTCATGTCGTAACCGAAACCCTGGATGCCCAAGGCTTCCTGGACTTCGATGGCGATGGCCGGGTAGGCACGTTGCAGGTTGGAGCAGGCGACGATCACTCCGTCGATGTCCGCGGCGGTCTTGCCGGCACGCTGCAAGGCTTGTTCGGCAGCGCCGATGGCCATCTGGCAGAGCACCGACCATTCGTCGTTGGAACGCTCCGGCAGGCGTGGCGCCATGCGTTGCGGGTCGAGGATGCCTTCCTTGTCCATGACAAAACGGCTTTTGATGCCGGAGGCTTTTTCGATAAACGCTGCACTGGACTCGGTCAACGCTTCGATCTCGCCGCGCGCGATGGCGTCGGCATTGTCGGCGTTGAATTGCGCGACGTAAGCGTTGAAAGACTGCACCAGCTCTTCGTTGGAGATGCTGTTGGCCGGGGTGTACAGGCCGGTGCCGCTGATGACGACGTTATGCATGGTCGTTTCTCTAATCTGTTCAGGCAGAAAGTGCTGGCACCGACGTACCAACACACAAAGGGTCTTTTCCCATTCCGTGGAGTCCAACCTGGCATCGCTTTATTCCGATCCGCGGCGCCTGCGAAGGCTCAAAATCGCGGTGACGGCGTTTATAGGCGCGAAGTTTGCCATAAACGTTAGGTTTTGGCGCCTTTTGCTGGATCAAGCGACATAACGCGATACCCATGTAGGAGCTGCCGAAGGCTGCGATCTTTTGATCTTCCGGTGTCGCGACAAAGAAAGATCAAAAGATCGCAGCCTTCGGCAGCTCCTACGGTGGATCCCGGTGATCCACAGAGATCGCAGGGATCACGGTGATCGCAGAGGATCGGGGGCTATGGTTCGACCTGGGTCCACTGTTTGCTCAGGCGCTTATCGGAGATCGGCACCTTGGTTCCCAGTTGCTGGGCGAACAGCGAAACCCGATATTCCTCCAGCCACCAGCGATACAGTTCCAGCTGCGGATCGCGCTTGCCTTCCTGGGCATGTTTGTTGGCGCGGGTCTGGTATTGCGTCCACAAACCGGACAACTCGCCGGCCCAGACCCGATCCCGCTGCACTTGCGCGCCGATTTTCTCGAAGCGCTGCTCGACCGCTTTCAGATAACGCGGCAGCTCCTTGAGCCACTGCATCGGGGTTTCCCGGACAAAACCCGGATACACCAGATGACTGAGCTGCTGCTTGATGTCATTCAACGCCACGGCTTGCGCGAGGTCGATCTTGCCCTTGAAGCGCTTTTGCAGACCGTGCCAGAGCTTGAGAATCTCCAACGTCAATTTGGCCAGACGCTCGGCGTGCTCGGTCCAGCCGCCGCGCTTGCGCTCCGCCAGTGAGGCCAACCCGGCGCCGTCGCGTGGCAACGGGTCTTCGCCGTCGAGAATGCAGCTATCGAGGCTCGCCAGCAGAATGTCTTCAACCAAGGCATCGATGCGCCCCAGTTCGCGGTACATCAGCCCCAGCTCGGTCAGCCCCGGCAACTTGCCGCGCAAGAACTTGGCCGGCTCGGCCAATTGCTGCATCAACAAACGCTGCAACGCACGGCGATGCTGGAACTCAGCCTCGGCCGGGGTCGAGAAACGCCCTTCCTTGACCGTACCGCTCTCTTCCACCAATGCCGGGTACACCGTCATCGACAGCCCGGCGATCTTCTGCTGGGTTTTCTCGGCGACGGCGGCGAAGACTTTCGGCTCCACCGGTTGCTGGTTTTTCGCGGTTTGCGGCACCGCCAACGCCGCTTGGCTGGCCTCAGCGAAACGTGCGGTCAACTCGGCCAGATCCCGCCCTTCGCCAAGGAACTTGCCCTGGCCGTCGACGATTTCCAGGTTCATCCGCAAATGACTGTCGACCTGTTGCGAGGCTTCCGCCCAGGCTTCATCGCTGACCCGCGCACCGGTCATGCGCAACAGTTCGCGGCCCAACGCCAGGGGCAACGAGCCCTCGGCGAAAGTCATGCGCTGCAACGCGGCTTTGACGAAGTCCGGCACCGGTACGAAGTTCTTGCGCAGGGCTTTGGGCAGGTTGCGCACCAACGCCACGCATTTGGCTTCGATGACGCCGGGCACCAGCCATTCCAGGCGTTCCGGCGGCAGCATCGGCAACAGCGGCGCCGGCACGCGCAGGGTCACACCGTCACGCGGGTGGTTCGGTTCGAAGTGGTAACTCAGGGCCAGTTCCAGATCACCGATGTGCAAGGTGTCCGGGTAATGCAGCGCGGTGACTTCACTGGCCTCGCGGGCCAGCACGTCTTCTTCGCGCATGATCAGCAACTGCGGGTCTTTCTGGCTGTTGACCCGATACCAACTGTCGAAGGTCGCGGTCTGATGAATCTCCGCCGGCAGTCGCGCGTCGTAGAAAGCGAACAGGGTTTCTTCGTCGGCCAGGATGTCACGACGACGAGCCTTGGCTTCCAGTTCGTCGAGCTGTTCCAGCAACTGCGCATTGGCGGTCAGGCATTTGGCCTTGGACTGAATCTCGCCGCGCACCAAACCTTCGCGAATGAAAAACTCGCGGGACACCACTGGATCGATCGGCCCGTAATGCACCGGCCGGCGACCGACAATGATCAGCCCGAACAAGGTGATCTGTTCGAACGCCACGACCTGACCGCGCTTCTTCTCCCAATGGGGTTCGAAGTGGTTTTTCTTGATCAGGTGCCCGGCCAACGGCTCGATCCAGTCGGCGTCGATCTTGGCGACCATCCGCGCATAGAGCTTGGTGGTTTCCACCAGCTCGGCGGTCATCAGCCATTGCGGACGTTTCTTGCCCAAGCCCGACGACGGGTGAATCCAGAAACGCCGCTGACGCGCGCCGAGGTAGTCGCCGTCCTCGGTTTTCTGGCCGATCTGACTGAGCAGCCCCGAGAGCACGGCTTTGTGCAGTTTCGGGTAGTCCGCCGGCTCTTTATTCAGGCTGAGCTGCATGTCGCGGCAGATCAGGCTCAATTGGCGATGAGAGTCGCGCCACTCGCGCAGGCGCAAATAGTTGAGGAAATTCTTGCGGCACCAGTTACGCAACGGACTGGCGGTCAACGCCTGGCGCTGTTCTTCAAAACCGCGCCACAGATTGACCAGCCCGGCGAAGTCCGAGTCCACGTCTTTCCATTGGGCATGCGCCTGATCTGCCGCTTGCTGGCGTTCCGGCGGTCGTTCGCGCGGGTCTTGGATTGACATGGCGCTGGCGACGATCAGCACTTCCTGCAAGCTACCGAGTTTCGCCGCTTCCAGCAGCATGCGGCCCATGCGCGGGTCCACCGGCAAGCGCGCCAGATTGCGCCCTAGCGGCGTCAGTTGGCTGTTGCGGTCGACTGCCGAGAGTTCTTGCAGCAGGTTGAAACCGTCGCTAATGGCCTTGCCATCCGGCGGTTCGATAAACGGGAAATCGGTGATCTCGCCGAGGCGCAGGTGCAGCATCTGCAGGATGACGGCGGCGAGGTTGGTACGCAGGATTTCCGGGTCGGTAAATTCCGGCCGTCCGATGAAATCTTCTTCGCTGAAGAGGCGAATACAAATGCCCGGCTCGACCCGCCCGCATCGACCTTTACGCTGATTGGCGCTGGCCTGGGAAATCGCTTCGATGGGCAGGCGTTGGACCTTGGCGCGATAGCTATAACGACTGATGCGCGCGGTGCCGCTGTCGATCACGTAACGAATGCCCGGCACGGTCAGCGAGGTTTCCGCGACGTTGGTCGCCAGTACGACTCGGCGTCCCGGATGCGACTGGAAAATCCGCTGCTGCTCGGCCGGCGATAAGCGCGCGTACAGCGGCAGAATCTCGGTGTGCTTGAGCTGGGCCTTGCGCAGCATGTCGGCGGCGTCACGAATCTCGCGCTCGCCGGGCAGGAACACCAGCACATCGCCGGGGCTCTTGCGCTCGCTGCGTTCAAACGCGGCGATTTCGTCGAGGGTGGCGAGAATCGCCTGGTCCACGGTCAAGTCGTCCTCGACGCGGTTGCCCTCTTCGTCCTGCTCAAGCGTCAGCGGGCGATACCAGGTTTCCACCGGGAAGGTGCGGCCAGAGACTTCGACAATTGGCGCGTCATCGAAATGCTTGGAGAACCGCTCCAGGTCGATGGTCGCCGAAGTGATGATGACTTTGAGGTCCGGGCGGCGCGGCAACAGGGTTTTCAGGTAACCGAGCAGGAAGTCGATGTTGAGGCTGCGTTCGTGGGCTTCGTCGACGATGATCGTGTCGTAGCGTTCGAGGTAGCGGTCGTTCTGGGTTTCCGCCAGCAGGATGCCGTCGGTCATCAGCTTGATCAGGGTGTTGGAATCGCTCTGATCCTCGAACCGCACCTGATAGCCGACCAGCGCGCCCAACGGCGTCGCCAGTTCTTCGGCCACCCGGCTCGCCACGCTGCGCGCCGCAATCCGACGCGGCTGGGTGTGGCCGATCAGGCCATGCTGGCCACGGCCGATTTCCAGGCAGATCTTCGGCAACTGGGTGGTTTTGCCCGACCCGGTTTCGCCAGCAATGATCAGCACCTGATGCTTGAGCAGCGCCTCTTTGATTTCGTCGCGCTTGGCGGCGATCGGCAAACTGTCGTCGTAACGAATCACCGGCAGGCTGGCCCGCCGCGCCAACACCTGATCACAGGACGCCTGCATGCGCGTCACCCACTGGGCCAGCTTGGCCTCATCAGGTTTCTTGCGCAGCTCAAGCAACTGCCGCCGCAGCCGGTGGCGGTCGGCGAGCATGGCGTGATCGAGGTTTTTCAGCAGTTTGTCGATGGAAGGCGATTCGTCAGTCATCAGGTACGCAATAAGTCGTCTAGTGGCGCAGGGTGCGGATTGTCGCAGATTTAACGGACGAACGAGATCCCTTGTAGGAGCTGACGAGTGAAACGAGGCTGCGATCTTTTGACTTTGATTCTTTAAAAAACAAGATCAAAAGATCGCAGCCTCGTTTCACTCGACAGCTCCTACAGGCTCCTACAGGCGCCTACAGGGGGCATGGCATGGGGTTATTCGTTGTCCATGCCTTTGCGCCGATAGGGGAACACGTCGATGACTTTGCCGGCGCGAATGGCTTCTTGCAGGCTCTTCCAGTAATCGGCGTTGTACAACTCACCATGCAACTGATCGAACAACTTGCGCTGCCCGGAATCGGCGAACAAAAACGGCGGAAACTCTTCCGGAAACACATCCAGCGGCCCGATCGAGTACCACGGTTCCGACGCCATCTCATCCTCCGGCGTGCGCGGTTGCGGGATATGCCGGAAATTCGCCTCAGTCAAAAAGCAAATCTCGTCGTAGTCATAAAACACCACGCGCCCGTGCCGGGTGACGCCGAAGTTCTTCAGCAACATGTCGCCGGGAAAGATGTTCGCCGCCGCCAGTTGTTTGATCGCCAGGCCGTAATCCTCCAGCGCCTCGCGCACCTGCGCCTCGTTGGCGTGTTCCAGGTACAGGTTCAGCGGGGTCATGCGCCGTTCGGTCCAGCAGTGGCGAATCAGCACCGTGTCGCCTTCGACAGACACCGTGGACGGCGCCACGTCGAGCAGTTCTTCCAGGCACGCCGGTTCGAACTTGCTCAGGGGGAAACGGAAGTCGGCGAATTCCTGGGTATCGGCCATGCGCCCGACGCGGTCGACGCTTTTCACCAGGCGATACTTCTCGATCACCGTGGCGCGGTCGACGTTTTTCGACGGCGAGAAACGGTCCTTGATGATTTTGAATACGGTGTTGAACCCCGGCAGGGTGAACACGCTCATGACCATGCCGCGCACACCGGGGGCCATGATGAACTGGTCGTCGGTGTTGGCCAGGTGGTTGATCAGCGCCCGGTAGAACTCGGACTTGCCGTGTTTATAGAAACCGATCGAGGTGTACAGCTCGGCAATGTGCTTGCCCGGCAGGATGCGCTTGAGGAAGCCGATGAACTCCGCCGGCACCGGCACATCCACCATGAAATACGAGCGTGTGAACGAGAAGATGATCGACACGTCCGCCTCATCGGTGATCAGCGCGTCGATCTGGATGCCGCGCCCTTCGCGGTGCAGCAACGGAATCACCAGCGGCCATTGTTCGTCCTGGGTGTAAATCCGTCCGACCAGATACGCGCCCTTGTTGCGGTAAAGCACCGAGGAGAACAGTTCGACGGACAGCTCCGGGTCCTTGCAGACCCAGTCCGGCAGGTTCTCGCGCAGTTGCGCTTCGAGGCGGCGCAGGTCGCCGGACAGGTCGGCGTAATCCTCGCTGAAGCGGTAGTCGGCAAAGATGCTCGCCAACATTTCGGACAAATGCCCCTGGGGCTTGTAGGTGCGGGTTTGCGCGGCCCGGGCCCGCCGCAGGCTCGGCCGGGTGGTGTGGATGAACATGCAGCCGTCGCTGATCAGGTCGTGGCTGAACAGCCCGCAGAAGATCGAGTTGTACCAGGTCTCGGACAGCTCATCGTCGAAACGCAGGTCGATCAACGTGATGTAGGCGCTCTTGACCAGCGGCCAGCAGGTCACATCCATCAGCGTATCGGTCTCGAAGGCGCCCCGCAGCCGCTCGACCGTTTCGCCGACTTTTTCTTCGTACAGATTGATCCGCGCTGCCGACGCCGATTGCGTCTCCTGCCACTGGGCCTGCTCGAAACGGGCCCGGGCACCGTCGGTGATCTGCCGGAAATGTTCGCGGTAGTCATCAAAGCCATCGAGGATCAATCGGGCGATATCGGCGGCGGGCCATTGCTGCGGCATGGTGAGACCTCTGCGAAAGTGCGGAAGCCTGAGCTTAGCCAGTGAACCGGGTGCAGGAGAAGCGTAATTTTTGCCATTGATGTCGAGAGTCGAGCGAACCTCATGCTGGATTTTTTTCAGGTTTTTTAATCGACCGATTGGTCAATAAACACTCCACTCGGTCATGCCGACCGCGCTTAATCGATTCCGCTGAACACCCCCAATCCTCTGCGTTACGCACGCAAACAGCCCTGCCAAATAACCTTCTGAATGAGCGCTCTTGCTTGTTCCGCCCTGCAGCGCCCGGAACAGAGCCTTCAAGATTGGTCTTACCAAAATGATGGCACTTTGATATATAGCCCGCCATCACCCGCCTAAAAACAAGATCCTCGGTCCACGAGGGCTCCCTCCCAAAACGCCCAAGGAGCACATTCGATGTCTATCAGAAACATGCGTATAGGTTTGCGTGCCGGTCTGAGTTTTGCCGTTTTGGCCAGTCTGCTGGTAGTGGTTGGTCTGTTCGGTCTGGTGCAAATGGCGACCCTTCGCCAAAGCGCCACAGTGATTGAGGAGTCGTGGATGCCGAGCATCGAAAGCATTCATGACAGCGCGGCAAACATTGCGACTATTCGCCTGGAATCCCTGCGGTTGATCGCCAACAGCCAACCGGCCGTGCGGGAAAAGAGCAAAGGCATCCTCATCAACCAGCGTCAGGAGTTGCTCAAGCGCCTGAACGATCACAAGACATTGGTCTCCAGTGACCAGGAACGGGGCATGCTCGCCAGCCTGAACGCGGACGTGACCAAGTACATGGCGATTCTCGACCAGATCCTTGCCCAGATCGACGCCGGCCAGTCGGAGCAAGCCTACACCCGCCTCAATACGGAACTGGCGCCCCAAGGCAGCGTGCTGGATAAATCCCTGGAAGCCATGATCAGTTTCAACCAGCAAGGCGCCGATGCGGCGTCCGACGACGCCGCGCGGATGTATCAGCGGGCGCAGTGGATTGTCGGCACGATCATCGTGATTGCGCTGATCGCCACCCTGCTGCTGGCGTGGCTGCTGACGCGCAGTATCACCACGCCGATCAATCAGGCACTGAACGTGGCCCGGCGGATCGCTTCGGGTGACTTGAGCGGTAAAGTGCTGAGCGAGGGCGACGACGAAGCGGCGCACCTGCTCGATGCCCTGGCCGACATGCAAAGCAACTTGCGCACGACCATCCGTGGCATCAGCGACTCGGCGCAGCAGCTCGCTTCCGCGGCCGAGGAAATGAGCTCGGTGATGGAAGAAAGCACCCGTGGCCTGCAACAGCAGAATGATCAGATCGAACAAGCCGCGACTGCCGTTACCGAGATGAGCACGGCGGTGGATGAAGTGGCCGCGAACGCGGTGTCCAGCGCCGAAGCGTCCCAGGCGTCGAACGAGGACAGCAAGCACGGGCATGTTCAGGTCAGCGAAACCATTACCTCGATTCAAGGGCTGGTGAGCGAAGTGCTCGGCGCCTCGCAACAGGCGGAAGGCCTGGCCACTCAGGCCCAGGACATCAGCAAGGTGCTGGAAGTGATTCGCGGGATCGCCGGGCAAACCAACCTGCTGGCGCTCAACGCCGCCATCGAAGCGGCCCGGGCCGGTGAGGCCGGGCGCGGGTTCGCCGTGGTGGCCGACGAGGTGCGTTCGCTGGCCCAGCGCACGCAGAATTCCACCGAAGAAATCGAGCTGATGATCAGCAATATCCAGCAAGGCACCGGGGCCACGGTCAGCGCGTTGCAAAGCAGCGCCGAGCAAGCCAGCCAGACCTTGCGCCGGGCCAACAGCGCCGGGCATGCGCTGGAAAAAATCACCGCGTCAATCTCGCAGATCAACCAGCGCAACCTGGTGATCGCCAGCGCTGCGGAACAGCAAGCTCTGGTGGCACGCGAGGTCGATCAGAACCTGGTGAACATCCGCGACCTCTCGACCCAGACTGCCGCTGGCGCCACCCAAACTTCCGCCGCCAGCCAGGAACTGTCGCGTTTGGCTGTGGACCTGAATGGGCTGGTGACCCGCTTCATTATTTAAATCTGTGTAGGCATTCACCTGTGGCGAGGGAGCTTGCTCCCGCTTGAGTGCGCAGCGCTCACAAAATAGTGGGGCCGCTGCGCAGCCCGGCGCGAGCAAGCTCGCTCGCCACAAATAAGCTCCCCACCCCAGGCAAGTTCGCTAGACACAGAAATTTAATGCCCGATTTACGGTTGCGATCCTCAGGGCTCTCGGCAACACTTCCGTCCCCATAAAGGAAGGAGTGCACCGTGAGCCCTGTCGATATTTTCCGTTTACTGTCGCTGGCGGCGATCTGGGGCGCGAGTTTCCTGTTTATGCGCGTGATCGCCCCGGTGATCGGCACCATTCCCACGGCGTTTTTCCGGGTCTCGATTGCCGCTGTCGGCTTGCTGGTGATCCTCGGGCTGATGCGCATCAGCTGGGATTTCAAAGGCAAACTCAAGACCGTGATGCTGCTCGGGGTGATCAACTCCGGAATCCCGGCGACCCTGTATTCCGTGGCCGCGCAAGTGCTGCCGGCCGGTTACTCGGCGATCTTCAACGCCACCACGCCGTTGATGGGCGTACTGATCGGCGGGCTGTTCTTCCACGAAAAACTCACCGCCGCCAAACTCGGCGGGGTATTCCTCGGCCTGTTCGGCGTCGGCGTGCTGACCCGCGCCGGCCCGGTGGCGTTCGACATGCAATTGCTGATGGGCGCCCTCGCCTGCCTACTCGCGACCACGTGCTACGGCTTCGCCGGATTCCTCGCCCGGCGCTGGCTCGATCACGCCGGTGGTCTCGACAGTCGTTTGTCGGCGCTCGGCAGCATGCTCGGCGCGACCTTGTTCTTGCTGCCACTGTTCGGCTACAGCGTGATCAGCAATCCACCGGCGAGCTGGGGCGGCTGGAGCGTCTGGTTGTCGCTGCTGGGTCTGGGCCTGGTGTGCACCGCGTTTGCCTACATCGTTTACTTCCGCCTGCTCAGCTCGATCGGCCCGGTGAAGTCGATGACCGTGACCTTCATGATCCCGCCGTTCGGCGTGTTGTGGGGCGCGTTGCTGCTGGATGAGCCATTGTCGATGGCGCACATCTATGGCGGGGTATTGATTGCGGCGGCGTTGTGGCTGGTGTTGAAGCCGGCGGCGGTGAAGGTGCCGGAGTTGGCGGAGCGATAACAGCTCTCAAACCTGGCGATAACCCTGTGGGAGCGAGCTTGCTCGCGATGGCGGCCGGTCAGTCAACATTGATGCTGAATGTAATGGCCTCATCGCGAGCAAGCTCGCTCCCACATTTGATCTCTGGTGTTCACACAATCATTGTGTGTTTGTCGTTATACCGTCGCTTTGTAGCCGTCTTCGCGCTGACGCGCTCGGGCCTGGACCACATTGAGCATCGCGCAGCCTTCGCGCGCCAGCAGGTGGACGGCGCTGGTGACACGGGTCAGGTCGCAGTCGGAAATGCCGGTGAGGTTGAGGCTGGTCAGGGTGTCGGTCAGGTCGCGGATCACCGTGAACCGGTGCATGGCGCAAGCGGCGATGTCGCTGAGTTCTCGGTGGGTGTTGATGTAGAGGACTGGGTTGTCGGCGTCGTAAGTGTCGATGGGGAGGTAACGCGGCATGATTTGGTCGTGCATGGGTAAAACTCCAAATAGGGCTACCTCAAGTCCGCGGCCAAGCGAAAAAGGTGGCAGCTGTGTACGGGTTGGCCGACCGGCACCCATCAAACCGGCACACCCGAAGGTATCCCGCGCACAGCTGCCATAACACAGCATCCAGACATGAAACATGCCTGAACAATGACGCTGATGCGTTTTGATGATCGACCGGCCAAGGTCATTTCGCGAAGTTTTCCGCGAGCCCAAACTATAGAGGTCGATACCGAAACGCGGCAACAGGGTACGTCGTAGGAAACGTCTTGGAAAGTTGTACGCTGCCGCGTCATCCCCCACACCCGCTGTAGGAGCGCTCTTTCCCTCCCGCACAAACGCCGCCAAGGACTACAACGCCTGTGCACTTATCTCCCCGTCCACCAAGCGCCGAATCCCCAACGGATTAGCGTTCTGCAGCGCCTCGGGCAGCAGCGCGTCCGGATAATTCTGGAAACACATTGGCCGCAGGAAACGATTGATCGCCAGTGTTCCCACCGACGTCCCGCGCGAATCCGACGTCGCCGGATACGGCCCGCCATGCACCATCGCGTCGCAAACCTCCACACCGGTCGGGTAACCGTTGAGCAGAATCCGCCCGACTTTTTCCTGAAGTATTTCCGCCAACCAGCGGTACTCCAGAAGTTCGTCCGCCTCGCCAATCAGCGTCGCTGTGAGCTGGCCACGCAAGCCCTGCAACGCTGCCGCCAATTGCGCCTGATCCTCGACTTCGATGACGATGGTGGTCGGGCCGAAGACTTCTTCCTGAAGCAGCTCATCGCCCTTGAGCAACAGGCTGACATCAGCCTTGAACACTTGCGGCTGAGCCTGTCCGCCCTGCTGCGGTTGGCCCGCCAGGTGCGTCAGCCCGGGATGTTCGTGCAACGCTCCGAGTCCCAGGCCATAGCTGATCAACGCGTCGGCATTGAGCATGGTTTGCGTTGGTTGCTCATTCATATGCGCGCAAAACTGCTGCAGGAACGCGCTGAACTGCGGCGAGCGCAGGCCGATCACCAGGCCGGGATTGGTGCAGAACTGGCCACACCCCAGCGTAACCGAGCCCGCCAGTTGCGCGGCAATCTGCTCGCCACGCACCGCCAGTGCCTCGGGCAGCAGGAACACCGGGTTGATGCTCGACATCTCGGCAAATACCGGGATCGGCTGCGGCCGGGTCGCGGCCATGTGGCTCAGGGCATTGCCGCCCTTGAGCGAACCGGTGAAGCCCACCGCCTGGATCGCCGGGTGCTTGACCAGCCATTCGCCGACACCTCCGCCATAAATCATGTTGAACACCCCGGCCGGCATGCTGGTGCGTTCGGCGGCGCGCAGGATCGCGTCCGCCACCCATTCGGCGGTTGCCATGTGTCCGCTGTGGGCCTTGAACACCACCGGGCACCCGGCGGCCAGTGCCGACGCGGTATCGCCGCCCGCCGTGGAAAATGCGAGTGGAAAGTTGCTGGCGCCAAACACGGCGACTGGCCCGAGCGCGATCTGGTACTGACGAATGTCCGGGCGCGGCAAAGGCTGACGTTCCGGCAAGGCACGGTCGATGCGCGCGCCATAGAAGTCACCGCGACGCAGGACTTTGGCGAACAGTCGCAGCTGACCGCTGGTGCGCCCGCGTTCACCCTGGATGCGTCCGGCGGGCAATGCGGTTTCACGGCACACGGTGGCGACGAATTCATCGCCCAGGCCATCGATTTCATCGGCGATGGCATCGAGGAACGTCGCGCGTTTTTCTGCGCTCAGGTTGCGGTAGATCGGGTAGGCGGAGGCGGCAGATTTGGCGGCGGCGTCCACTTCGGCTTCGGTGGCCTGGAAGAAGGTGCCTGGTAGTGGTTGGCCGGTGGTGGCGTCGAGGCTTTGCAGCTGCACGGTGCCGTTGGCGCTGCGGTGGGGGCCGATGTAGTTGTGTCCGAGGGGAGTGGTCATTGGGGGGTCCTTCACCGGCTGACTGTGCCAGTGGTTGAAGATGTTGGAGGATTTAAGATCCACCCCTCACCCCAGCCCTCTCCCCATAGGGGAGAGGGGGAAAGGGAGCTGATCTTCAAGCCTTTCAAATGAGCGCCTGACTCAGGTTCCACACTTAAAGCGTTCGAACTTTTCCGATGGCCAACGGCTGGGCACTTTCGCCGATGCCGTTTTCCAGTGGTGCGCCGAATTCGGCGAGGCTGATCTGAAAGCGGTCGCCGGGCTGGGTTTTGACGCCGTCGGCAAACGACAGTGTGGCGGTGCCGAAGTAATGAACGTGGACATCGCCCGGACGCAAGAACTGCGCGTATTTGAAGTGGTGGAATTCGAGGTTGGCGAGGCTGTGGCACATGTTGTCTTCGCCGCTGAGAAATTCTTTTTCCCAGAGGGTTTCACCGTTGCGCACGATGCGGCTGGTGCCGGCCAGATGCTTGGGCAGTTCACCGACGCGCAGCTCCGGGCCGTAGGCGCAGAAGCGCAGTTTGGAGTGCGCGAGGTACAGGTAATTGCGCCGCTCCATCACATGGTCAGAGAACTCGTTGCCCAGTGCATAACCGAGGCGATACGGCTGGCCGTCGTCGCCGATCACATACAGGCCCGTCAGCTCCGGTTCTTCGCCAGCGTCTTCGGCAAACGGCGGCACCGGAAAGTCCGCGCCGGGGCGCACGACGATGTTGCCGTCACCTTTATAGAACCATTCCGGCTGCGCACCGACCTGCCCGGCCGACGGTTTGCCACCCTCCAGGCCCCACTTGAAAATGCGCATGGTGTCGGTCATGCCAGCTTCAACGGCGCCGTCCTGCTGGTGCATTTTGTCCCGGGCCGAGGCGCTGCCCAAATGGGTCAGGCCGGTGCCGCTGATCAGGCAATGCGCCGGGTCTTCGTGGTCCAGCGGCGGCAACACCCGGCCCTGTTGCAGCAGTTGCAGGTAGTCCGGGCCCGGCTCGGTGCCGCGCCAGCTGACTTCATCTTGCAGGCTGCGTTGCCCACGGATCGCGGCGAGTGCCAGCTCACGAGTGCTGCGGGTGCCATTCAGCACTTGGACGTGTGAACCCTCGACGAGGCCGACCTGGCGCTCGCCGGCGGTGTTTTCAAATTGAATCAGGCGCATGTCCGGCCCTCCAGAAAGTCGTGGATAGCGCCGCTGGCTGCGGCGCTTGAAAGATCACTCGATGATGTTGAAGTCGCTCAAGTACTCATCGGAGATTTCCAGGCCCAGACCCGGCGTGTTGTCGTCGAGCTGGATGTAGCCGTTGACCGGTTGCGGCTCGCCCTTGAACACGTAGTAGAAGAGTTCGTTGCCGACTTCGACGTCGAACACCGGGAAGAACTCGGCCATCGGCGAGGCCGTGGTGGACATGGTCAGGTGATAGTTGTGCATCTGCCCGGCGTGTGGGATGACCGGCACCGACCAGGCTTCGGCCAGTGCATTGATTTTGCGCGCTGCGGTGATGCCGCCGACGCGGTTGGTGTCGTACTGGATCACGTCGACGGCGCGGCGCTCCAGCAGGTCTTTGAAGCCGTAGGAGGTGAACTCATGCTCGCCGCCGGAGATCGGCATGATCCCCATTTTTTTCAGCTCGATGTAACCCTCGATGTCGTCGGCGATCACCGGTTCTTCGAGCCAGCGCGGTTCGAATTCAGCGAGTTTGGGTAACATGCGACGCGCGTATTCCAGGGTCCAGCCCATGTAGCATTCGAGCATGATGTCGATGTCGGGGCCGGCGAGGTTACGCAGGGCGCGCACCTGTTCGATGTTCTTGCGCATGCCCGCCGGGCCGTCTTTCGGGCCGTAGCCGAAACGCATTTTCAGCGCGGTGAAACCCTGGTTCAGATAGCCCTGGGCTTCTTCGAGGAACAGGTCGAGGTTGTCGTTGGCGTAGAGCTTGGACGCGTAGGTCCAGATCTTTTCCTTGGTGCGGCCACCGAGCAACTTGAACACTGGTTTGTTGACGGCTTTGCCCATGATGTCCCAGATCGCGATGTCGATCGCCGAGATCGCCGCCATGCCGATGCCTTTGCGGCCCCAAGCGTGGCTCTGGCGGTACATCTTCTGCCAGATGTATTCGTTGTCGAACGGATCTTCGCCGATGGCGATGGGCGCCAGGTAGGTGTCGATGATTTCCTTGGCCACACGCGGCGCCAGGGCGCAGTTACCGATGCCGACAAGACCGGTGTCGGTCTCGACTTCAACCACCAGCCAGCCGTGGAAACGGAACGAGCCCATGGCGTCGCCGCGCTCGAACAGGATGTCGCTGGCGTTGGTGCAGAAGTGCGCTTGCGGTGGGACGACTTTGCCTTTCCACTCGAAAACGCGGGTACGGATTGCTTTGATTTTCATGAATACAGTTCCTTGCGCTGCCGGCTTTTTGTAGTTGTTGAGTCGCTGCGCAGAACCGCTCGGGCGGCCGGTTCTGGTCATTCGATGGGCCGACTTTAGCCAGCGCTTGGGGGTGGCGGATAATCACTTATGCGTATCCGGCGATAACCTGGGGTGATAGGAAAAAGCGAATATCCGGTAGATAGGGTTATCAGACCTCACACAAAAAAAATGTGGGAGCGGGCTTGCTCGCGAAGGCGGTAGATCAGGCACCCATTTAGTGACTGACAGACCGCTTTCGCGAGCAAGCCCGCTCCCACAGGGATGGGTGGGGGGATTGTGTGGTTTTCAGTAGTTGTTGGTGCCCATCCGGCAGGCAATCTCGAACGCCTGGCGGATCGCGCCGACGTTCGCCTTGCCCTGCCCCGCGATATCAAACGCGGTGCCGTGGGCCGGGGTGGTGATCGGGATCGGCAAACCGCCCTGCACCGTCACGCCACGGGAGAAGCCCATCAACTTGATCGCGATCTGCCCCTGGTCGTGGTACATCGTCACGACCGCGTCGAAGGCACTCGCATCGCCCTGGACCTTGAGGAAAATCGTGTCTCCCGGATACGGCCCTTCAGCCGCAATCCCCAACGCCTGAGCCGAACGCACCGCAGGACCAATGATGTCCAGTTCTTCGCGCCCGAACGAGCCGTTGTCGCCGTTGTGCGGGTTCAAGCCGCACACGCCGATGCGCGGTTTTTCCAGGCCGTTGCGCTTGAGCGCGGTGTCGATCAATTGAATCGCTTCCACCACCCGCGCCTGGCTGAGCATCCCCGGCACCTCGGCCAGGGCCACGTGGGAGGTCACTCGCGATGTCCAGAGATTATCGAGCACGTTGAATTCGCAGAACGGGCCGTGGAAATCCAGCAACTCGGCGAACCAGTGCAGCTCATCGTTATGCGCCATGCCAGCCATGTGCAGCGAGGTCTTGTTCAACGGCCCGAACAGCACCGCATTGGTGGTGCCAGCCTCGGTCAGGCGCAGGGCCTTTTCCAGGGTGTCGAGGCTGTAGCGACCGCCAATCACACTGGCCTCACTGCGCGGAAATTCACCCAAGGTGTCGCCGCGAAAGTCGTAGAACAGCGGCGTGTCATCGACGAACGACAACTGGTCCAGCGACTCCACGCGCCGATAAGGAAAGGTCACACCGGCGATGCGCATGCCGCGCTGCATTTCCGCTTCGTCGGCAATCAGGATCACGTTCGCCTGGCTGCGCACAGTCGGCTCGCCGAGCAGGCGTGCGATCAGTTCCGGGCCGATGCCCGCCGGGTCCCCCAGGACCATGGCGATGGTGGTTTTGTTCATGCTTCACTCCTCAAGGCGTCAGGCCATGTCCGGTCGATGGCGCAAGGTTCGCAGCGATAAACCCGCTGCGCGTTGCTGTAGAACAGTCGCTCCTGATCGGCGCGTGGCCGGTCAGCAACGATGGATTTGAAACCGCTGTAAATGGCGTCGAACGAGCCGCACAAACTGTCCACCGGGAAGTTGCTGGCGAACATCGCCCGCTCGCTGCCGAACATCGCAATCACTTCGCGCACGATCCATACATTGTCTTTGGCGCGCCAAGCCTGGCCGCCCTGGCCGAGGCCGGAAATCTTCACCTGCACGTTCGGCCACTGGGCCAGCCGCGCCATCGCCAGGCGCCAACCGGCCAAACCTTCGGCACTGCGGTCGCTGGGCAAACCGGCGTGGTTGAGAATCAGCGTGGTGCCGGGAAAATCCCGGGCCAGGCGTTCGGCCTCGTGCAGGTTCCACCAGGGTGTCTGCAAGTCGAAATGCAGACCCAGCCCTTGCAGCGCGGCGTAACTGCGGCGCCAGTGTTCGTCGCTCATCAGGCTGCGCACATGGCCAACCTGCCCCGGCGCGGTCGGGCCACCGGGTTTGTGGCGAACGCTGCGCACACACTTGAAACTCGCTTGCTCGCTGAGCACCGCGATGGCGTCCGGGTGATCGAGCCAGGCTTGCGCAACAATCGCGTTCGGCACGCCATAACGAGCGGCCAAGCCTTCGATGAAACGGGTTTCGCCAATCGGGTCTTGCGGGTTCCATTCGGTCTCGATGTACACCGTTTGCACGACGTTGTGAGCGCCTGCATCGGCGAAATAATCTTCGGGGAAATAGCGACGCTTGATCGCGCTGTAGTCACCGTAGCGAAACGGAATATTGGCTTCCGGCGCCAGCCACGGATGATCATTGATCGACGGGTCCCAAAAGTGATGATGGGCGTCGATGATCGGGCCGTTCCAATGCTCACCCATAACGCACCTCATCCAGACTGATGAACAACGTCGCCAAAACGAAGACCGCCGAGCACACCGCAAAGAACCCCAGCACCGGCGCAAAACCGCCAGCCATTTGCAGGATGATCCCGACCAGAATCGGCACCGCGATACCGCCGGTACTGCCGGCCATGTTCATCACGCCACCGATCAAACCGACCCGCGCCGGCGCCGCCAGCAACGCCGGGAAGCTCCAGTAGAGGCTGCCCCACATAAGAAAAAACGCGGTCATGGCCAACAACGCCACGGCCGCAAAAGGATTGCTCAGGGTTGGCAGCAACAGGAACGCGCCCAGCGCCACCAGACCGGAAAACGCCAGCAGGCTCTTGACCGCCACGCCACGACTGACGCCTTTGCGGATCAGCCCGTCGCAAAGGAAACCGCCGGTCAACGAACCCAGCGCACCACACACAAAGATCACAAACGTAGCCGCACCAATCCCTTTGATATCAAACCCGCGGGCCTGCGCCAGATAACTCGGCCCCCAGGTCAGCAGACCGAAATACACCATCGCCCAACTGGCGCGACCGATCAGCAAACCGCTCAAGGAGCGTGCCGCGATACCCAAGCCTTTGACCGGCACCCGCGCCGCTTCGGCAGCCGGGGTTGCGCGGCCGGCGTTGATCTTTTCCAGTTCTTCGACATTCACCTGCGGGTGAGTCGCCGGGTCATCGCGCAGATAACGCCGCGCCAGCCAGGCCAGTACCAATGTCGCGATGCCGGCGATCACAAACGCCAAACGCCACGAATCCAGCGAAGCGATCAGGTAGGCAATGATCAACCCGCCGAGCGCCACGCCCAGCGGGCTGCCACTGTCCATCAGCACCGCGCCGCGACTGCGCTCGCTCGGCGCCAGCCACAGGGAAATCAGCTTGCCGCCCGAGGGAAACAACGGCGCTTCCGCTGCACCGAGCGCGACACGGGCGAACAGCAACGACAAGCCGCCGGTGGCAAATGCCGCGATGACCTGGAACGTGCCCCACAACCCGGTGGACCAACTGATCACCCGGTGCGGCCCGAAACGATCGATCATCCAGCCGCCCGGAATCTGCAACAGCGCATACGCCCAGAAGAAGCTGCTGAGGATCAGCCCTTGCATGCTCGGCGAGAGGGAAAACTCGTGGGCAATGGTCGGCATCGCAATCGACAGCGATACCCGGTCGATCAGATTAACCATGGTCAACGCGAAGATGATCGCGAAGATCCGCCAGCGAACACTGCTGGCCTTGCGGGTGACGGCCAACGGCGTCGCGGCGGCTGTGATCGGTTGGGCAACTGCGCCAGGCAGATGCAGGGAAGCACTGGGACGAGCCATGGTGCGTACCTCGATTTATTATTTTTGTGTGATACCGCATTGCCGCTTCAGGGCGGCGCTGATGAGCACTATCGAAGGCTGGCTGATAACCGTCTAATCAATGATTGAGATACGGCGATAGCCTCGGGTTATGGCAAAGCCTGTTTTCAGGCCACTTTCAGCTTAGGCCGCCTATATCGACTTTCCCCTCAAACCGCTCTGGCGCAAAGCCTTCAGCGCAAATCACCGATTTGCCCGCCTCGACCTATAACCCCAGGCTATCGGTGTATGTATTGTTTTGACTAGACGCCGGCTCCGGTCCTTCACACACTCAGGCCAGGCTTGCAGCTTCCAAGCGTCGACAAGCCACTTATAACAACTACAAAAAAACGAGGCCCTTCCATGCGAAATGCATTCGTCCGTCGCACATCCCGTCTGTTTCTTGGCTGCACGCTGGTCGCCGCCGGCGCCCTTCCCGCTCTCGCTCACGCCTGGCAACCGGACAAGAATGTCGAAATCGTCGTGGCCGGCGGCCCCGGTGGCGGCACCGATCAACTCGGCCGACTGATCCAGTCGATCATCACCACGCACAAGTTCCTCGAGGTGAACACCATCGTCCTCAACAAGGGCGGCGGCAATGGCGCCGAAGCCTTCCTCGACCTGAAAATGAACAAGGGCGATCCGGAAAAACTGGTGATCGGCACTAACAACATCTACCTGTTGCCGCTGGTTTCCAAGCTCGGTTATCAATGGCAGGAACTGACCCCCGTCGCGGCCCTGGCCGAAGATGACTTCATTCTCTGGAGCTACAAAGACGCGCCGTGGAAGGATGCCAAAGGCTTCTACGAAGCGGTCAAGGCTGACCCGTCGAACCTGCGCATGGGCGGCAGTCAGTCCAAGGATGTCGACCAGACCCTGACCCTGCTGCTGAACCAGACCACCCACAGCAAACTGGTGTACATCCCGTTCAAGAGCGGCAGCGAAGCCGCGACCCAACTGGCCGGCAAACACATCGCCGCCAACGTCAACAACCCCAGCGAAAGCATCAGCCAATGGCGCGGCGACCAAGTCGAACCCCTCTGCGTTTTCAGTAAAGAACGCATGGCCTACACCGAGAAGGTTGCCGGCGACAAATCCTGGGCCGACGTTCCGACGTGCCACGAACAGGGCCTGGGGATCGATCAGTACCGCTTCCCGCGCACCGTGTTCATGCCCGGCGACGTCACCGCCGAACAACGGGCGTTCTATGTCGACCTGATGCGCAAAGTCACCGAGACCCCGGAGTTCAAGGCCTACGTCAAACAGAACGCGCTGGTGCCGACCTTCCTCGAAGGCGAGCCACTGACCGCCTACATTGAAAAGGACACAGCCCGGGTCACGCCGGTCTTCAAAGAAGCCGGCTGGCTGAAAAACTGAGTTGTCCACGGCCGCCCGCCTGCGCACGGCCGTCACCTCTGGAGGTGCTTTCATGTCCCATTCTTCGGATTCACCGGCGCTGGTCGGCACCCGCTGGGTCGAGCTCGGCCTGACACTCTTCACCGCGCTGATCGGCGCGGTGGTGATGTTCGGCAGCATCGAACAAGGTATCGGCTGGGGCGATTCCGGCCCCGAGCCGGGTTACTTTCCCTTCTACATCGGCCTGATGCTGAGCGCCGCCAGCGTGGCCAACGGCGTACTGACCGTGGTGCGCTGGCAAGCCCTGAGCATTGCGTTTGTCAGCCGTAGTGCGTTCAAGCAAGTGGTGTCGGTGTTCATCCCGATTGCACTGTTCGTCGGCGCGATGCCGTTCACCGGCATCTACGTGGCCTCGGCCTGTTTCATCGCCTGGTTCATGTGGCGTGACAAGGTGCGGGTCAAACCGTATGGCAAATGGATGATCGGCAGCGTATCCCTCGGCGCGGTACTCGCCAGTTACCTGATCTTCGCGCTGTGGTTCAAGGTCCCGCTGGATGCCGGCCCGATGGGCGACTGGATTGCCCTGGCCGGGAGAAATTTCAAATGAGCGAGTTCGATTCCCTGCTGCAAGGCATGAACCTGATCCTGACCCCGGGCCACATCGGCCTGATGGTGATCGGCGTGCTGCTGGGCATTCTGGTCGGTGTGTTGCCCGGCCTCGGCGCCCCGAATGGCGTGGCATTACTGTTGCCGCTGACCTTCACCATGTCGCCGGTGTCGGCGATCATCCTGTTGTCGTGCATGTATTGGGGGGCGCTGTTCGGCGGTTCGATCACCTCGATCCTGTTCAACATCCCCGGCGAGCCCTCATCGGTCGCCACCACATTCGACGGCTACCCGATGGCCCGCGAAGGTCGCGCCGCCGAAGCACTGACCGCCGCCTTCAGCTCGGCCCTGATCGGCGCGCTGGCCGGGGTGTTGTTGCTGACGTTCCTCTCGACCCGGATCGCGGCGTTCGCCATGTCGTTCAGTTCGCCGGAGTTCTTTGCGGTGTACCTGTTGGCGTTCTGCACCTTCATCGGCATGAGCAAGAACCCGCCGCTGAAAACCGTGGTGGCGATGATGATCGGTTTCGCCATGGCGGCGGTCGGCATGGACACCGTGTCCGGCAACCTGCGCCTGACCTTCGACCAACCGGCATTGATGACCGGCATCAGTTTCGAAGTGGCGGTGATCGGCTTGTTCGGCATCGGCGAAATCCTCTGCACCGTCGAAGAAGGCCTGGTGTTTCGCGGCGAACATGCGCGGATCACGCCGATGATCATCCTGCGCACCTGGGCCAAGTTGCCGCGTTACTGGTGGACGATTGTGCGCAGCACATTGGTCGGTTGCTGGATGGGCATCACGCCGGGTGGCCCTACCGCTGCGTCGTTCATGAGCTACAGCCTGGCGCGGCGTTTCTCGAAGAACCGCGAGAACTTCGGCAAGGGTGAACTCGAAGGCGTGATCGCCCCGGAAACCGCCGACCATGCCGCTGGCACCAGCGCCCTGCTGCCGATGCTGACCCTGGGCATTCCAGGCTCGGCAACCGCTGCGGTGATGCTCGGCGGCCTGATGATATGGGGCCTGCACCCTGGCCCGACGCTGTTCGTCGAGCAGCATGATTTTGTCTGGGGCCTGATCGCCAGCATGTACCTCGGCAACGTGGTGAGCCTGATCGTGGTGTTGGCCACCGTGCCGCTGTTCGCCTCGATCCTGCGCATTCCGTTCTCGATCATTGCGCCGATTATCATCATGGTCTGCGCCATCGGTGCTTACTCGGTGCACAACTCGTTCTTCGACGTGGTGCTGATGTTGGGCTTCGGCGCGCTGGGTTATCTGTTCAAGAAACTCGGCTACCCGATTGCACCGCTGGTGCTCGCCGCTGTGCTGGGCGACAAGGCTGAAGATGCGTTCCGCCAGTCGATGCTGTTCTCCGACGGGCACCTGGGGATTTTCTGGTCCAATGGGCTGGTGGGCAGCCTGACCACGGCGGCCCTGCTGATGTTGTTCTGGCCGTTGATTTCCAAAGTGCTGGGGGCGCTGACAGGCCTACGCAAACCACCGGTCAGCAAAACCAAATCGGTGCTGTGACACAGCAATGCTGGCAACGCCTGACATTTGTTGTCAGGCTTGCCGCAGTCTTTTTTGCGAGCACGGCCCATGACCCGAATTCCAGAAGCTAACGTGATCCACAGTCGACTGCGTCTGCGCCAACTGCGGTTGATGCTGGCGTTGCAGGAATTCGGCTCGTTGCGCCGTGCCGCCGATCACATCGGCATGACCCAACCGGCGGCGACCAAGATGCTGCACGAAGCCGAGGACTTACTCGGCGTCGAGCTCTTCGAACGCCTGCCTCGGGGCATGCGCTCTACCCCGTTCGGGGAAACCGTCATCTATTACGCGCGCATGGTGTTTGCCGAACTCAGCGGCATGCGCGAAGAACTGGTCGCGCTGGAATCCGGCAACCTTGGCCGGGTCGCGGTCGGCGCGATTCCGGCGCTGGCTTCGGGGTTGTTGACCCGGACCATTGCGACCTTGAAACAAAGCCATCCACGCTTGTCCATGAGCATCCAGGTCGATACCAGCGACGTGCTGGTGCAGGCGCTGTTGCAGGATCAACTGGATATTGTTTTGGGACGGATTCCCGCCGGTGCGCGGGCCGAAGAGTTGCTGTTCGACAGCCTAGGCGAAGAAGCCTTGTGCGTGATTGCCGGCGCGCAGAATCCATTGGCGCAAGAGAAAAACCTGAGCTGGGCGGAGTTGCAGAACATGACCTGGGTGCTGCAACAGCATCCAAGCCCGATGCGCGCGATCATCAATCAGGTGTTCCACAATGCGCGGGTCGACATCCCCAACAGCATCGTCGAAACCACGTCGATCATGACCTTGCTGTCGTTGATCCAGCAGACTGACATGCTCGGCGTCACGCCCGTGTCGGTGGTCGAGGATTATGCCGGCCGTGATTTGCTCGCCGTGTTGCCGATCAAGTTTGAAGCGCGGTTGCCGCCGTACGGGTTGATCACCCGGCGTCATCGCATTCAATCGTCGGCCATGCAGGCGTTCATGAATTCGGTGCGGGCCGAACAGGCGCTGAGCAAATAAAAAAGGCCCGGAACAGTGTTCCGGGCCTTAGCGTTTTCAAGCGGTTTTTCGGAAGACGAAGACCAGTCCGACAATGATCAGCAGCATGCCCAACACGCTCAACAGCGCCAGTCGATTACCAAAAATCAGATAATCCATCACCGCCGTCACCGCCGGCACCAGATAAAACAGGCTGGTGACGTTCACCAGATTGCCCCGGGCGATCAACCGATACAGCAGCAGCGTCGCCAACACCGACACCACCAAGCCCATCCACAACACCGGCACGACAAAACCTGCGCTGTGTTCAAAATGAAACGGCTGGAACGGTACGAAGATCCCGCAGACCAGCAAACCGGCCAGGTACTGCACCGGCAGCGTGCCGAGTGGATTGTCGGTGATTTGCTTCTGCATGATCGAACCGAAGGTCATGCTCGCCAGCGCCAGCAGCCCAAACAGCATCCCGGCCAGCGACATCCCGGCCAGCCCGATACCTTGGTAAACCACCATGATTAACCCGGCCAGCCCAAGCGCCAAGCCGAACATCCGGCTGAGCGAGCGCTGACGTTCCATGATCACCACGGTGAGGATCGGCTGCACGCCCATGATCGTCGCCATCACGCCGGGGGTGACCTTCAGGTCCAGGGCCAGCAGATAGAAAATCTGATAAGCCCCCAGCAGCACCACACCGGTGGCCATTGCGTACAACATCGGCCGGCCGCCCTTGGGCAGCTTCAGCTTGAGCAACGGCACCAGCAGCACCAACCCGCACAGGGCGATGACGAAGCGAAACAGCAGAAAGGCAAAGGGTGAAGCGTGGGCCAGACCCCATTTGGAGAAAATCGCCCCGCTGCTCCACAGCAGGACGAACAGGCTCGTGGACGCCGCCGCGAGCGCGGATTTTTTCGAAAGGACAAACATGAATACCACCTGTCATCAGGCAAATAAAAAGCCAACTCAGCCGAAGCTGAAGTTCAGTAGTTTTTTCAGACGGGCATGGGGGGAACAGCAGAGAAAGCTGATCAGCCCGAAATGCCAACGCCTGGCGGTGATACGACTGCGCACACCGGCGTGCTACTGACAGGAGGGGGGTAATGACTGATCTGCGCAGGCTGCTGAATCCCGCACGGCACGACGCCAGCGTTGACCGCTGAATCGACTACCGCGTTGATGTGGGATGCAGGCATGGGCTGATCTTTTTTGAGGGCCGTGCTGGGAAGCAGGCGAGCGCCGACTATAACCAACGCTCGACATGGATTGCAATGACTTGCCGCGAAGGCCCGGCGAGCCTGAACTGCGTACCTCTGGCGCGTGGCGACTCAAGGAGAGCCACGCGCCAGTCACACGGACTCAGACGTAACGTTTGTTGCCGCTGTTTTCCGGCGGATAGCCTTTGAACACAGCGGGGCCATCCATGGTGATCTCCAGTTTGTCACCCTTGCGCGACAGCCAAGGGGTCGCTTCACTGGTGCTCTTGGAGGTCTTGCCGGACGGGCTCAGCTCAATGTGATCCAGATCGATTTCGATCAGGCCGATCACGTAGGTGTAAATCGCGCTGCTGAAAAAACCGTCCTTGAACTCGAAAGCGCACTCGACCACCTGGTCGCCGTATTCCATGCGCATCTTCGGTTTCAGCGATGCCACCGAAACTGCCCCGTTGTCCACGGCGGAGTAAACGCTGCAGACCAGCGCAACCTTGCCGCCCATGCGCTGGGAGATGGCAGGGTTGATGTCGACCGTTTCTATGCCCGGCGCAGATGCGCTCGCGCTGACCACGTCGCCAGTGTGGAAAACGAACGGATCGACGTCAAACGCACCGCTCTTGTCGGGCGCCTGAATGATGGACATCCGGCCATCCGGTCGAAGAATGCCGATCCTCAGGTCGAGATCATCGTTGTCCTCGCCATCGCCGTTATCAATCCAAGTCGCGCTGACCCGGATGACCTTTGGTGCGGACGGGCCTTTTTCCAATGACACCTTGTGGCTGGTGCCAGGCTTGTCCAGGGTGATAACGGACTTGGCGATGTTGACGGGTTTCGGCGCTGGCGTTGGCGAAACCGGCGGCGCAGATGGCGCTTCGTCATCCACCTCAATCCCGTAGAGACCGCAGAGCCCGGACAGGCCCGAAGCGAACCCCTGCCATACCGAACGCGCCTTGAGCTGGCCGTTTCGAACGTACAACTCAAGCACGATAATCCCGGTCTCTTGAGAGAACGAACCGGGCGCGAGCTCCAGGACCTGGTCGCCGACAATCACTTGTGCGCGCAGATCCTTCACCGCAGCAAAACCGCCGGCGCTGCCATCTTGTGTCAGGGTAATGGCGATCTTGGTGATACTGGCCGGCAGGCGGGACAGATCAAAGCCGATGCGGTGGCTGACGGTGCCACTTTGTGTGACCGGTGCGATAAACATGGCGGCACCGGACGCGTGTTCCGGCGCGTTGAAGAAAACCATGCCGCTGTCATCCGTCACCTTGCCGGTTTCGGTGACAAGGAAGGCCGTGAGGTTAACGTCCAGGTTGTCGCCGGCAGCATGAGTGACCACGACGTGCCCTTTGGGCAGATCGAGGGTGGTGTTTTCGCCGGGCTTGAGGGATTGATTCAATGGGAGTCGCCTATTCCATGGGGTGTATGGCAGCACACTGCATGTGTGCTGCGCCTTCATTGAGCAAGTGCGCGAGCCTGCCAAAGGAAAAGCCAGGCTTTCAGGGCGGTACCGCGGGGGGAGTTTAATCGCTTGCGTCGGTCTGTGGCGCTTTGTGTACGTTCTGGCCCGCATAAAAAAACCGCTCATACAGAGCGGTTTTTTGTTCAGTTGCCGGTTTTAACCAAACAGCCAATACCCCAACAACGTCAACACCACCACCGCCAGCACCGGCCGCAGTACGCGATAGGCCTTGGGATGACGGCGTTTCCACTGTTTCACCACACCGCTGAACTTGTCGCTGAAGTTCTTGCTCCAGGCGTAAGCCTGGTTGATCCCGCCAACGCGCTCATCATCCAGGTTCTGCGGAGCGGTGGCGCGGCCCAGCAGGCCACTGATCCAGCGGTTGATGCGGGTCATGACGCGATTACTCAGCGGTCGTTCGATGTCGCAGAACAGGATGACCCGGGTTTTCTCGGTTTCATTCTTGACCCAGTGCACGTAGGTCTCGTCGAACATCACGTCTTCGCCGTCACGCCAGGCGTAGACCTGACCGTCGACAAAGATGCGGCAATCGTCGGAGTTCGGGGTCGACAGGCCCAGGTGATAACGCAAGGAACCGGCGAACGGGTCGCGGTGCGGGTTCAGATGGCTGCCGCCCGGCAACAGGGCAAACATGGCGCCTTTGACGTTGGGGATGCTACTGACCAGCGCCACGGTTTTCGGGCACAAGGCTTCAGCCGATGGCAAGGGTTTGTCGTACCACTTGAGGTAGAAACGCTTCCAGCCCTTCTTGAAGAACGAGCCGAAACCGGCGTCGTTGTTCTTTTCGGCGGCGCGAATATAGCCTTCGTCGAACAGGTGCATGGCTTCGTCGCGGATGACTTCCCAGTTGTCCCGAAGCACGTCCAGTTCCGGGAACTTGCTGCGGTCCAGGTACGGTTTGGACGGAACGCCGGAGAACAGGTACATCAACGCGTTATAGGGCGCGAACAGCGCTGAATGGTTGACGAACTGCCGCAGGACCGGCAACCGTGCCTTGCCGCGCAAATGCACATAGAGCGTACTGCCGAGGAATAACAGCAACACCGACGCTTTCGCGGCCAGGGAAAAGGTCATCAACGACTCCTTGAGAATAAGCAACTTTGCACCGCGCCATTTACCCGACGTGGCAGCCGGCCATGATAACCACTACCGGCCCGGGGAAAAACCCACTTAACTGAAGATTCAGTGTTAAGGATTGCGCAACAAAGCACTTATTAACATAAGGTTCCTGAACGAAGGCTGACCCGCGTCAGCCTTCTGTTGCGAGATCAAAAACCAGATCAAAAGATCGCAGCCTTCGGCAGCTCCTACGCACCTGTGGGCGCCGCCGCAGGCTGCGATCTTTTGATTTTTCGATTACTGCTGGGTTTCTGCCTCCGTAAACAGATCACTGAACAACATGCTCGACAGATAACGCTCGCCGGAGTCCGGCAGAATCACAACTATAGTCTTGCCTTGCATTTCCGGGGTTTCGGCCAGGCGCACCGCCACTGCCATCGCTGCACCACACGAAATACCGCACAAAATCCCTTCTTCCTGCATCAGGCGCAGGGCCATGGCCTTGGATTCGTCATCGGTCACCAGTTCAACCCGGTCGACGATCGACAAATCGAGGTTTTTCGGTACAAAACCGGCACCAATGCCCTGGATCTTGTGCGGGCTCGGCTTGATCTCTTCACCGGCCAACTTCTGGGTAATCACCGGCGACGACACCGGCTCCACGGCTACCGAGAGAATCGGTTTGCCCTGGGTATTCTTGATATACCGCGAAACTCCAGTAATGGTTCCACCGGTTCCGACGCCTGCTACCAACACATCAACCGCGCCGTCGGTGTCGTTCCAGATTTCCGGGCCGGTGGTTTTTTCGTGGATGGCCGGGTTGGCCGGGTTGTCGAACTGCGCCGGCATGAAGTATTTGGCCGGGTCGCTGGCGAGAATTTCCGCAGCCTTTTCGATCGCACCCTTCATGCCCTTGGCCGGCTCGGTCAGCACCAGTTCAGCCCCCAGGGCCTTGAGCACCTTGCGCCGTTCGATACTCATGGACGCCGGCATGGTCAGCATCAGCTTGTAACCACGGGCGGCGGCGACAAACGCCAGGCCGATGCCGGTGTTGCCCGAAGTCGGCTCCACAATGGTCATGCCAGGCTTGAGTTTGCCGGTGCTTTCGGCGTCCCAGATCATGTTCGCGCCGATCCGGCATTTGACCGAGTAACCGGGGTTGCGCCCCTCGATCTTGGCCAGGATGGTCACGCCGCGAGGCGCGATACGGTTGATCTGTACCAGCGGCGTATTGCCGATGGAATGGGCGTTGTCAGCAAAAATACGACTCATGGCTGGGTCCTTATGCAGCGTTGAATAAGCGTTCAAAGGTATGCCTGTTGCCGATGGTCGTCCAGTCAGGTCGAACGTCCGGTAACGCCCGTAGTCAATGGCTGTACACCGCCAAGGAATTGCCATCATGAAGCGTCGATACAGTTGGCCCCTATGGACCGTTGCCGGCCTCGTTGTACTGCTGGTTGCCCTGGACATTGCCCTGCCCTACCTGGTGCGCAATTATCTCAACGACAAGCTGGCCGACATGGGCGATTACCGTGGCCAGGTCACCGACGTGGACCTCGCCCTGTGGCGCGGCGCCTACAAAATCAACGGGCTAAAGATCGTCAAGGTCGACGGCAAAGTCCCCGTCCCCTTCGTTACCGCGCCGCTGATCGACCTTTCGGTCAGTTGGCATTCGCTCTGGTACGACCATGCCGTGGTGGCCGAGGTGCAGTTCATCCAGCCCGAGGTGAACTTCGTCGATGGCGGTGCCAACAAGCAGAACTCCCAGACCGGTCGCGGCACCGACTGGCGCGCTCAATTGAGCAAACTGCTGCCGATCACCCTGAACGAAGTGCGGATCGACGACGGCAAAATCAGCTTTCGAAACTTCAGCTCCAGCCCACCGGTAAACATGAACGCCACCCAGGTCAACGCCACCCTCTATAACCTGACTAACGTGGTCGACACCGAAGGCAAGCGCGACGCCCGCTTCGATGGCAAGGCCCTGCTACTGGGCCACGCCCCGCTGGAATCCACCGCGACCTTCGATCCCTTGAGCAACTTCGAAGACTTCGAATTCCGCCTGCGCGCCAAGGACATCGAACTCAAGCGCATGAACGACTTCGCCTCGGCCTACGGCAAATTCGACTTCAACGCCGGTCACGGCGATGTGGTGATCGAAGCCGAAGCCAACAAAGGCCAGCTCAAGGGCTACATCAAACCGCTGCTGCGCGACGTCGAAGTGTTCAATTGGCAACAGGACGTCGAGAACAAGAACAAAGGCATCTTGCGCTCGGTCTGGGAAGCCATCGTCGGCAGCACCGAAACCGTGTTGAAAAACCAGCGCAAGAACCAGTTCGCCACCAAAGTCGAACTCAGCGGCAACGTACACCAGCAAGATATCAGCGCCTTCCAGGCGTTTTTGCAGATTTTGCGCAATGGTTTCGTCCAGGCGTTCAATGCGCGGTATGAACAGCCGAAGCCGGATGCGGGTTAAGGTTTGCGCGTGACGGTATAGCGGCCCGTTTCCTCCGCCGCCATCGTTGAAGGTTGTCGTTGCAAGGAATCCCAGCCCAGGCAGGCCAGGGCCAATGACTTTGGCACCGCTTCGCGTCCGCTGCTGTAGCGACTGATACTTCGAGCACTGACACCCAGCGCTTCGGCTGCTTGATTCAAAGGCAACCCCGTGCGGGCACGCCAGTCGATGAAAATGCGGGTGTTTTCGTCAGCCGAGTTCTGCGCGAGGGCGTCCAGATACAAAGAATCCGCGCCAATCTGAATATCCGGCTCAACCCATTCCACCGTCCAGCCATCATCGCCAAGCGTTGCACCCTCAAAGACGCGAACCTCAAGCAACGGTTGCAACCCTGGATAGGCGTGTAAATCGCGGCTCAAATTCAGCGTCAACTGTTGCCCATCGATAAAGGTCAACGCCAGGCGGTACTCCGGCAAAGCCTTTACAGCCTTCAACCGTGGTCGCTTCATGGGTAACATCGTTTCCAGTCCTCCAGCAATTGCACCTGATGAGTTCCCACCCATTCCAATGCTTCCCTGATAATCAGCGGTGGCGCCCTTCCTGCCATCACTTCGACGGTTTCAAGGCTAAGCATCACGTCCAGCCCGCCACCGGTCAGATGGACATGCGGCGGTGGATGATCCTTCTCACGCAACTGAATACGGTATTTGTCGCGAAATCGGTATTTAGTAGACATGCCACAAAGCCTATCGCCAAATCGGCGATACCTGAATGCTGGCCTTGCGCCGAGACTGAGTCAAGATGTGACGCCCCATTCAGAGACTGAATAACCCGTCTGCGTTCACAGTCGACCGGGCAGCGCGTTATAGTCGGGCATCACATTTATTCCGTCCCGCCCTGCCCGTTCAGGTCGGCGCTACCGTTCGAGGATTAGCAGATGAAGTTCGAAGGCACCCAGGCCTACGTCGCCACCGATGACCTGAAGCTGGCGGTCAACGCCGCCATCACCCTGGAGCGTCCGCTGCTGGTCAAGGGCGAGCCGGGCACTGGCAAGACGATGCTGGCCGAGCAACTCGCCGAGTCCTTTGGCGCCAAGTTGATTACCTGGCACATCAAGTCCACGACCAAGGCGCATCAAGGCCTGTACGAGTACGACGCGGTCAGCCGCCTGCGCGACTCGCAACTGGGCACGGAAAAGGTTCACGACGTTCGCAACTACCTGAAAAAGGGCAAGCTGTGGGAAGCCTTCGAGTCCGACGAGCGGGTGATCCTGCTGATCGACGAAATCGACAAGGCGGACATCGAGTTCCCGAATGACTTGCTGCAAGAACTCGACAAGATGGAGTTCTACGTTTACGAGATCGACGAGACCATCAAGGCGAAGAAACGCCCGATCATCATCATTACCTCCAACAACGAGAAAGAGCTTCCGGACGCGTTCCTGCGCCGCTGCTTCTTCCACTACATCGCCTTCCCGGATCGCGTGACGATGCAGCGGATCGTCGACGTGCACTACCCGGACATCAAGAAAGACCTGGTCAGCGAAGCGCTGGACGTGTTCTTCGACGTGCGCAAAGTGCCGGGCCTGAAGAAGAAGCCGTCGACTTCGGAACTGGTGGACTGGCTGAAATTGCTGATGGCCGACAACATCGGCGAAGCGGTGCTGCGCGAACGTGATCCGACCAAGGCTATCCCGCCGCTGGCCGGAGCCCTGGTGAAGAACGAACAGGACGTGCAACTGCTTGAGCGTCTGGCGTTCATGAGCCGTCGCGGCTCTCGCTAAGTATCGCTTTTTTTAACAAAAGCGGAGGCGATCGCCATGCTGCTCAACCTGTTCAATGAAATGCGCGCCGCCAAGGTGCCGGTCTCGGTGCGCGAGCTGCTGGACCTGATCAACGCGCTGAAACAGCGCGTGGTCTTCGCCGACATGGACGAGTTTTATTACTTGGCCCGGGCGATCCTGGTGAAGGACGAAAAGCATTTCGACAAGTTCGACCGGGCCTTCGGTGCCTACTTCAATGGCCTGGAAAAACTCGACGACCATCTTCAGGCGTTGATTCCCGAAGACTGGCTGCGAAAGGAATTCGAGCGCTCCCTGAGCGATGAAGAGCGGGCGCAGATCCAGTCCCTCGGCGGCCTCGACAAGCTGATCGAAGAGTTCAAGAAACGCCTCGAAGAACAGAAGGAACGCCACGCCGGCGGCAACAAGTGGATCGGCACCGGCGGCACCAGCCCATTTGGCTCCGGCGGTTTCAACCCTGAAGGCATCCGGGTCGGCGATGCCGGCAAGCGCCAGGGCAAAGCGGTCAAGGTCTGGGATCAGCGCGAGTACAAGAACCTCGACGATTCGGTGGAACTCGGCACGCGCAACATCAAGGTCGCCCTGCGCCGTCTGCGCAAGTTTGCTCGTCAGGGTGCGGCGGAAGAGCTGGATATCGATGGCACCATCGACCACACCGCCCGCGATGCCGGCCTGCTGAACATCCAGATGCGACCGGAACGACGCAACACCGTCAAGTTGCTGCTGCTGTTCGACATCGGCGGCTCGATGGACGCCCACGTGAAGATCTGCGAAGAATTGTTCTCGGCCTGCAAGACCGAGTTCAAGCATCTGGAGTACTTCTACTTCCACAACTTCGTGTACGAGTCGGTGTGGAAGAACAACATGCGCCGCACCTCCGAGCGTTTTTCGACTCAGGATCTGCTGCACAAGTACGGCGCCGACTACAAAGTGATCTTCATCGGTGACGCGGCCATGGCGCCCTACGAAATCACCCAGGCTGGCGGCAGCGTCGAGCACTGGAACGAAGAGCCGGGCTATCTGTGGATGCAGCGTTTCATGGAGAAGTACAAGAAGCTCATCTGGATTAACCCGTATCCGAAAGATACCTGGGGCTATACCTCGTCAACCAATATCGTGCGGGATTTGATTGAAGACCGGATGTATCCGCTGACGTTGCGGGGGTTGGAGGAAGGGATGCGGTTTCTTTCCAAGTAATCTTTTTTGTTGCCTGTCAGGGCCCCTTCGCGAGCAAGCCCGCTCCCACATTGTCTTGCGCAAGTCAGTGTGGGAGCGGGCTTGCTCGCGAAGCTTTTAGCGGCCTGAAAATCGCCGCAGATAGGCGACCTGCTCCCGATGCGCCACATCCTGCACCACCGGCCGCAACCTTACCTTGGCCCCTGGCAAACACTGCGCCAGCCGTGCCAGCGCCAACGGCGTCAACGCGCCCAATCGCGGATAACCGCCGATGGTCTGCCGATCATTGAGCAACACAATCGGCTGTCCGTCCGGCGGCACCTGCACCGCGCCGAGCGGGATGCCTTCGGAGATCATCGGTTTGCCCTGATATTCCAGCGCCGTGCCCAGCAGGCGAATGCCCATGCGGTCGGCACGGCTGTCCAGCGACCAGACGCTGTTGAACGCGTCGAACAGGCTTTGCCCGCTGAATGCGCCAATCTGCGCACCGAGCACCAGGTCCAGCGGCGTATCGAGTTTGAAGTCCGGGACATGCTCCTGCGGTAACTCCCGCAGCAGGATTAACGGACTGCCCGAATAACTCAGCTGCGCTTCCTTGGCCAACGGCCGCCCCATGCCATCGAGCCCGCCGAGTTCCTCACGGACCACCGTCGCACTGCTGCCCAATACCTTCGGCGCATCAAACCCGCCCGGTGCGGCGAGATAGGCCCGCGCGCCCAGCAACGGCTGAGTGAACTGCAAGCGCTGACCTTTTTGCAGCCGGAAGCTGCGCCACGGCGCCAATGCCTCGCCATTCACTTGCGCACCCAAGTCCGCTCCGGCCAGCGCCAGCACGCAATCTTCCTCGGCCACCACGCTGAGTCCGCCGAGGGTGATTTCGATCACCGGCGCATCCAGCCCATTGCCCAGCAGCCAATTGGCCCACGACATCGAGCGCCAATCCAGCCCGCCGCCCTGGGTCACGCCCAGATGCCGCACGCCGAATCGTCCCGCGTCCTGCAACAGGCACAGCGGCGTACTCGCTTCAATTCTCAGTCGGCTCATGCCTGGGCCTCCAGTGGCGTGTCGTCGCCGCCCAGGTTGATGAACTCAGCGTGGCTGACGGCTTCGAAGCGCACCGTGTCGCCGGGCTGCATCAAGCTGTAGCCGTCGCGTTCGCGGTCGAACAGTTTGGCCGGGGTGCGGCCGATCAGGTTCCAGCCGCCGGGGGACACCACCGGGTAAGCGGCGGTTTGCCGCTCGGCAATGCCCACACTCCCCGCTGCCACTTTCTTACGCGGCGTATTCAGACGTGGCGCGGCGAGGACTTCTTCCACCAGGCCCATGAAGGCAAATCCCGGCGCGAAGCCCAACGCGAACACCTGATACTCGCGCTCGCTGTGACGACGAATCACCTCGTCCACCGCCAAGCCGCTGCGTTGCGACAACAGGCTCAATTCCGGACCGACACTCAAGTCATACCAGACCGGCAGCACATGGCATTTGCCCGTGGTGCTGGCGTTGGGCGACAGATCGATCAACGCCTCGGCAATCAATTCCCGCGCCTGGGCCGGACTCAGCGCGGTCAGGTCGTAATGCACCATCAACGTCGTATAAGACGGCACCAGATCGATCAAATGCCCGGCAAACGCGGCCCGCAGACTTTCGCTGGCGGCGAGCATCCACGGCATGTTGGCTTCGGCGATTTCATCGAACAGGCGCACCATCAGGCAGTCCAGCGCCACCACTTCTACCCTTGGTTTCATGACGCGCTCTGCTGATTCAAGGCCTGGCGAATACGCTGCACGGCGGCCACCGAACTGGCGTTGTCGCCGTGCACGCATAAGGTGTTGGCCTGCAAATGCAAGGCGCTGCCGTCATTGGCCATGAGGTGATCGCCACGGGCAATGATCAGTGCCTGTTCGATGATTTTTTCCGGATCGTGATGCACCGCGCCCGGCAGTTGCCGTGAAACCAGCATGCCGGCGCTGTCGTAGGCGCGGTCGGCGAAGGCTTCGAACCACAGGGTCACGCCGTATTCATCGCCCAATTGCTGCGCGGCGCTGTTGTCGCGGGTGGCCATCAACATCAGCGGCAAGGTGCGGTCATAGGCGGCGACGGCCTGAATCACCGCACGCAATTGCGCCGGGTTGGCCATCATGTCGTTGTACATCGCGCCGTGGGGTTTGACGTAGCTGACTTTGCCACCCTGGGCCCGGCAGATGCCGTCGAGGGCGCCGATCTGGTAATGCAGGATGTCTTGCAGTTCCTGGGCGGTGTACGCCATGGAACGCCGGCCGAAGCCGACCAGATCCTGATAGGCCGGGTGCGCGCCGATCTGGACGCCGTGGCTCAGGGCCAGGCTGACGGTCTTGCGCATGATGCTCGGGTCGCCGGCATGAAAGCCGCAGGCGATGTTGGCGCAATCAATGAAGGGCATGACCTCGGCGTCCAGACCCATGGTCCAGTTGCCGAAGCTCTCGCCGATGTCGCAGTTCAATAGCAGGCGGCTCACGGTGAACACTCCTGTAGGCATATTCTTTTTTTACTGCCGGATAGATACGCAGCAGATTATCAGTTACTCGGCGTCCAGTTGCTTGCCGCGGGTTTCCGGCAGGCTCAAGGCTGCGAGGATCACCACCCCGTAGGACACCGCCGCAAACGCCCCGATGCCGACGCTCAGCGGCACTCTCTGGCTGAGCAAGCCGATCAACAGTGGAAACAACGCGGCCAGCGCCCGACCGATGTTGTAGCAAAAACCCTGGCCCGAACCGCGAATCCGCGTCGGGAACAACTCAGTCAGGAATGCGCCCATGCCACTGAAAATCCCCGAGGCGAAGAAGCCCAGCGGGAAGCCCAGCCACAGCATCACCGCGTTACTGACCGGCAATTGGGTGTAGAGCAAAACGATGGTGAATGAGCCGACAGCGAACAGGATGAAGTTCTTCTTGCGACCGAGGATGTCGGTCAAATAGGCGCTGATGACGTAGCCGATGTAGGAACCGACGATCACCATCGCCAGATAACCGCTGGTGTTGAGAACGCTCAAGCCGCGCTCGTTCTTCAGGAAAGTCGGCAGCCACGAGGTAATCGCGTAGTAACCGCCGAGTGCGCCGGTGGTCAGCACCGAAGCGCGGATGGTGGTGAAGAGGATCCCGGGGGCGAAGATCTCGTAGAACTTCGCCGGGTTGCTCGGCTCTTGCTTGGCCTTGGCTTCGCGATAGATTTCCGGGTCCTTGACCAGGCGGCGGACGAAAATCACGAAAATCGCCGGGACGATGCCGAGGATGAATAGCGCACGCCAGGCGTCTTCCGGCGGCAGTACCGAGAACAACAGCGCATACAAAATCGCCGTCAGGCCCCAACCCAGCGCCCAGCCCGATTGCACCATGCCCACCGCTTTGCCACGGTCCTTGGCGCGAATCACTTCGCCCATCAGCACTGCGCCGGCGGTCCATTCGCCGCCGAAACCGAAGCCCATCAAGGTGCGGCTGATCAACAGTTGTTCGTAGTTTTGCGCGAAGCCGCAGAGGAAGGTGAAGAAGGCAAACCACAGCACGGTCAGTTGCAAGGTGCGCACGCGACCGATGCGGTCGGAGAGAATCCCCGCCACCCAGCCGCCGATGGCCGAGGCGATCAAGGTGCTGGTGTGAATCAGCCCCGCTTCACCGGTGGTAATGCCCCACATGGCAATCAGGGTTGGCACCACGAAGCTGAGCATCTGGGTGTCCATGCCGTCCAGGCCATAGCCGATCTTGCAGCTCCAAAAGGTGCGGCGTTCCTGCTTGTTGATGTTGCGATACCAGTCGAAAGGTCCCGGGCGAGTTGTAGCCTTGGGGATGTCGAGGGTGTCGGGCGCACTCATGGCAAGTCTCCGTACATATTTTATTGGTATTGTTCTGAGCCCCGACGACGCCTATCGTGGGAACCGGATGGCCTGATTTTTGGGCGCCCGGCCCTGCGGCGTCCAACTAATAAAAACCCGCCCTAGACATAAGAATTCTTTATCCCCGAGCAAATCCCATGAATTTGAAGTTCCTCGAGACCTTTGTCTGGGTCGCCCGACTCAAGAGTTTTCGCCTGACTGCGGACAAGCTCTTCACCACCCAGGCGTCGATTTCCAGCCGCATCGCGGTGCTCGAAAGCGAGCTAGGGGTGAAGCTGTTCCTGCGCGACTCCCGGGGTGTGAGCCTGACGCCCGAAGGCTTGAAAGTGCTCGAATACGCCGAGCAGATGATGGACACCATGCAGGCGCTCAAGCAGTCGATCGAGACCCGATCAAGCAAGGTCGGGCGGGTGCGCATCGGGGTGATGGACACGGTGATTCACACTTGGCTGAGCCCGTTGGTGGCGCAGATGATGGATCACTATCCGCTGGTAGAAATCGAGCTGGTGGCGGATACGTCGCTTAACCTCTGCGATCAGCTGCAAAAAGGCTTTCTCGACCTGATCCTGCAAACCGACCTGCTGCGCCAGGAATCCGTGCGCAGCCTGGAACTCGCCAGCCACCCGATGGGCTGGATCGTCGCCAGCAATTCCATCTACAACCGCGAGTATTCAGGCGTGGCCGACCTGGCCCGCGAGCGGATCATCACCTATTCGAAAAACTCCCATCCGCATCAGGACGTTCTGGCGTTGATGCAGGCCAACGGCGTGATGACGCCACGGCTGAACTGCGTGAACTCGGTGTCGGCGATTACCCGGTTGCTGCGGGACGGCTTTGGCATTGGCGCGTTACCGCCGGTGCTGGTGGCCGAGGAACTGGCGCGGGGGGAGTTGACCTTGCTGGCGATCGACCAACGGCCACCGAATTTGCAGGTGGTGGTGTCGTGGCGAGTCGGGGTGGAATGGGTCGAGGAGATTGTGACGTTGTGTCAGCAGGTGCTGGAGGGGTATGCGCGGAAGGTGGGTGACGGTTACATCGTTTTAGCTCATTGATCGTTCCCACGCTCAGCGTGGGAACAATCAAAAATCAAAAGATCGCAGCCTCGTTTCACTCGACAGCTCCTACACAGCTCCTACAAGGGTTTGGCATTCTCCTGTAGGAGCTGTCGAGTGAAACGAGGCTGCGATCTTTGGCGGATCAAAGGCCGCGCACGTCCCGATCTTCGATCGGCCGGCTCTGGCGCAGGCGTTTGCCGCCCAGCACCACCCAGTCGATCAGCCGGAACAGGCATTCAATGCCGAACGACAGCAACAACGCGCCGCTCATGCCCCAGATCATCGCTTCCGGGGTCAGCAAAATCTGATAGCTGTAGCCATTCCAGGTTTCCTTGCGGATGTCCGGATCAGCGGCCAGCGCCACTTGCAGGAAGCGGATGTACCACGGGCCCTGCATGGCCTGGAACTGTTTATCGAGGGCAATCTGACGGATCAGCAGGTTGCTCAGGCTGTCCGCATCGCTGCGAAAGATCGGGTCTTCACTCGCCCGGTAATGCGCGACCAAGGCCTGCATATCGCCCTTGAAGAATTGATTGGCGGTGCCCTGGAACCCGCTCAAACCGGTCTGCGCCTCAATCAGGTGCGCTTCGACCCGCTTGGCGTAGTCGCTGATGAACCCCGGCACCTGGACACCGATCAACAGGCCCGCCGCAAACAACACCAGCCGTAGATAACTGAGCAACATGGGGGTAAGTCCTTATTCGGTCTTGCCCTGGCTGACGCATTCGCCGCGTCGCCAGAGGCTCCATTGGCCCGGTTCGTAGCGGGTCCAGGTTTCGTTTTCGGTCAAAGGCTCGGTGGCGATCACCGTGACCACGTCGTTGGGCGTGGTTTCGGCCTGGAAGTCGACGATCACATCGACGTCCTTCAAGCGCGCCGGGCCGAACGGTGCGCGACGGGTGATCTGCGCCAGTTTGGTCGAGCAATAGCAGAACAGCCAGTCGCCGTCGCTGAGCAGGCAGTTGAACACGCCTTTGTTGCGGTATTCGGCGCAGGCAGCCACCAGGTCCGGCAGCAGTTCTTCGATTTCCACCGGTTCCGGGAACGCCGCACGCACGCGGTTGAGCAAGTCGCAGAACGCCGCTTCGCTGTCGGTATCGCCAACCGGGCGGTAAAAACTCTTGATCGGTTCGAAATCCGCGAGCTGTCCGTTGTGGGCGAAACACCAGTTACGGCCCCACAACTCGCGCACGAACGGGTGGGTGTTGGACAGGCAGACCTTGCCGACGTTGGCCTGGCGGATATGCCCGATCACCACTTCGCTCTTGATCGGGTAACGCTGCACCAGATTCGCGACTTCGGACTCGCAACTCGCCGCCGGGTCCTGGAACAGGCGCAGGCCACGGCCTTCATAGAAGGCGATGCCCCAACCGTCACGGTGCGGCCCGGTACGCCCGCCGCGCTGCATCAGCCCGGTGAAGCTGAACACGATATCGGTCGGGACATTGGCGCTCATGCCCAATAACTCACACATGCTCGGACTCTCGCTGAAAGGCAGGGGCAAAGTTACAAACGCGGTTCGATTCGCGAACGCTGGGGGTTGTTCGGGATCGGTGGACGGCCATAGCGATCGTCGCCGGCCACGCCGAACGGTTGCTCGTCTTCATAGTCGTCAGGCTTGATCGCGGCCTTGGCGGCGGCAGCCTGTTCCTTGCGGGCGTTGGCTGCGCGCTCGATGGGAAAGCGGATCAGCACGAAAATCAGGTACAGGCCAAAGGCGATCATGCCGTACATGAACAGGTCGGAAATCGCCCGCCAGGCGTTGTTGCCCACCTTGAACGCGAGGTCCAGGGCAGTAATGGCGATGGCCGGGGCGACTTTTTCCTTCACCGGGTCGATGATGGTCGGGCTGAACAGCAACACCGCCATCAGCAAACGCAGCGGCTCACGCAGGTAGCGCCACATCCAGCGGGTCAGGCGCATCCACACCAACAGGCAGCCTAAAGCGGCAAAGGCGTAGAGGCCCCAAGCGATCAGATAGTCGTTCTCGGTCATGGTGTCCATGGCAAGGCAGGCAAAGAGGCGCTTATAGTAACGACTTTTCGCCTGTCCGGCTTGTCCCAATACCAGCCTGCTATGCGCGGCCCCTGTGGGAGCGGGCTTGCTCGCGAAAGCGGTGTGCCAGACAACAGAAATGTTGAATGTGCCGGCCCCTTCGCGAGCAAGCCCGCTCCCACAAGGGTATGCAGCGGCATCAAGACCCGCGAAACCCTTTTTCCGACCATCGTCCGAGAGCCCTTCATGCCCTTATCCGCTAACGTCACCAGCGCCCCGATTGCCCGCAAGGCCGATGGGGTTGACCCGTATGCCTGGCTCCAGGAGCGCGACACCGACGCGGTGCTCGACTACCTGAAGGCTGAAAACAGCTACCAAGAGGCGCAAACCGCCGATCAGGCCGGGTTGCGCGAAACCCTGTTCGAAGAGATCAAGGGCCGGATTCTCGAAACCGACCTGTCCCTGCCCTCCCCGTGGGGACCGTATCTGTATTACACGCGCACCACGGCGGGTGACGAATACGCCCGACACTACCGCTGCCCGCGCCCGGCGGACGACAGCCTGGTCATCGACGAAAGCCAGGAACAACTGCTACTGGACCCGAACGAACTGGCCAATGGCGGCTTTTTCTCCCTCGGTGCCTTCAGCATCAGCCCGGACCACCAGCGCCTGGCCTACAGCCTCGACACCACGGGCGACGAGATTTACACGCTGTTCGTGAAGGAATTGTCCAACGGCCGTGTCAGCGAACTGGAATTCCAGGACTGCGACGGCAGCATGACCTGGGCCAACGACAGCGTGACGCTGTTCTTCGGCGAACTGGACGACACTCATCGCCCACACAAGCTGATGCGCTATCGACTGGATGGCACGGCGGCCGAAGAAGTGTTCCATGAGCCGGACGGCCGCTTCTTCCTGCATTGCTACCGTTCGAGTTCCGAACAGCAATTGCTACTGTCCCTGGGCAGCAAAACCACCAGTGAAGTCTGGGTGCTCGATGCTTTCCAGCCGCACCTGGCCTTTACCTGCCTGGCGCCACGGGTCGAGGACCACGAATACGACGTCGACCACGGCGCCCTCAATGGCGAATGGACCTGGTTCATCCGCACTAACCGCGACGGCATCAACTTCGCTCTGTACACCTCTCTCGATACCGGCGTGGCGCCGACCGAGGCCGACTGGCAGAACCTGATCCCGCACAGCGACACCGTGATGATCGAGGGTCTGAGCCTGAACGTCGAAGCCGTGACCCTGAGCCTGCGCGAAGGTGGCTTGCCGATTATCGAGGTTCGCCCACAAGGACTGGCGCCTTATCGCGTGCAATTGCCGGACGCGGCCTACAGCCTGCATGTGCAAAACAGCCTGGAATTCGTCAGCGACAGGATTCGCCTGCGTTACGAGGCGTTGAACCGTCCGGCGCAGGTTCGTCAGCTGGAACTGGCCACCGGCGAGCAGAAAGTCCTCAAGGAAACCCCGGTACTCGGCCCGTTCGACGCCGATGCCTACGTCAGTCAACGCCTGTGGGCCACGGCACCGGACGGTACGCAGGTGCCGATCAGCCTTGTCGTTAAACGCGAAGCCCTCGGCAGGCCGACGCCGCTTTATCTGTATGGCTACGGCGCTTATGGCGAAAGCCTCGACCCGTGGTTCTCCCATGCGCGCCTGAGTTTGCTGGATCGCGGCGTGGCGTTTGCCATCGCCCACGTGCGCGGCGGCGGTGAACTGGGGGAAGCCTGGTACCGCGCCGGCAAGCAGGAACACAAGCACAACACCTTCAGCGACTTCATCGCCTGCGCCGAGCATTTAATCGCCAATGGCTTTACCAGCCCGCAGCAATTGGCGATCAGCGGCGGCAGCGCCGGGGGTTTGCTGATCGGCGCGGTGCTCAATCAGCGTCCGGAGCTGTTCGCGGCGGCGATTGCCGAGGTGCCGTTTGTCGATGTGCTCAACACCATGCTCGACCCGGACCTGCCACTGACCGTCACCGAATACGACGAATGGGGCAATCCTGAAGAGCCGGACGTCTATGATCGGATCAAGGCCTACGCCCCGTACGAAAACGTGACTGCCCAGGCGTATCCGGCGACTCTGGTGATCGCCGGCTACAACGACAGTCGCGTGCAGTACTGGGAAGCGGCCAAGTGGGTGGCGAAATTGCGCGCGACCAAAACCGACGACAACCTCCTGCTGCTCAAGACCGAACTGGGCGCCGGGCATGGCGGGATGAGCGGGCGTTACCAGGGATTACGTGACGTAGCCCTCGAATACGCATTTGTTTTCCAGGTTTTGCGCATTGCGTGAGGAACTTGGCTTGGCGTACCGGTCTTAATCTCGTACGCCGACCTACCCTTGTAGGAGCGAGGCTTGCCCGCGAAGAGGCCATAAGTCCAACATCAATGTTGGCTGATACATTGCCTTCGCGGGCAAGCCTCGCTCCTACAGGAGGATGAGCATCAATCAGCAAAAAACAAAAAAGACCGTGACGACATGTCAGAACCGACCTTACTGAACAACGAAATCCGCGACTGGCTGATGGACTGCGGCCTGTTCGATCAACTGCTGCCGGTCGACTTTGCCGCCGCTTCCGGTTATTTCAGCATCAGCACCATCGCCCAGGGCGAAGAGATTTTCCACGAGGGCGATGCCGGCAGCTTCATGTGCATCATCCACACCGGCCAGGTGTCGGTGCAAAAGACCAACAGCGATGGGCAAACGGTGGTCATGGCCACCCTGCGCAGCGGTCGGGCGTTCGGCGAGATGGCCGTGCTCGATGGCGAGCGGCGTTCGGCCAGTTGCGTGGCGGCGAGTAATTGCCAGTTACTCAACCTGGGCAAGGACTCGCTGGAAAAGATGCTCAACGACGCGCCGAAGATCGCCGCCAAGATCATCCGCGCCCTCGCCGTCTCCCTGTCAAAACGACTGCGCATGGCTGATGGGCAACTGTTGTCCCAGCAGGTCTAACCGCCCGGCGATTTGATTTTCGTGCTGTTCGGCTCAAGGCCCGGCAACGGCTGGTCCTTGGTCGGCGGGCTGGGCATTTCGATCGGCACAAGGGGCGGGCCGCCACTGCCAACCCCGGTCCGGGGCACGCTGGTTGGGGTGATCTGCGGGTATGGCGTGGGCGTCGCGGTGCCGGGCGAACCGGACATCGGCGCCGGGCTGGTGGGGATGGTTTGCTGCTCCTGGGCCTGCACTGCAGTTATCGAGAGCGCGGCCAAGGCAATGACCGTTAGAATGGTGCGCTTCATCAATGGCTCCGTTGGCCTTGTTGTCTGCTTGCAGGCTACTCCCAACCGCGTCCGTTTGCCTTATGCCAATTTTTCCAAGAGCCCGCCATGAAACGTTTCGTACTGCTCGACACCGCCCCCATCCCTGAAAACGGCGGTGCCCTGTGCCTGTTCGAATACGGTGAGGATTTCGTCATCAAGATCCAGGGTGGCGACGGCGGGCAATTGATGAACACCCGCATGCACGGCTCCGAAGACGCCCTGGCCGAGATCCCGTGCCGTAAGGTCGCCGGCCGGCCGAACTCCCGCGTATTGATCGGCGGTTTGGGCATGGGCTTCACCCTCGCCTCCGCCCTCAAGCACCTGGGCAAGACCGCCGAAGTGGTGGTCGCCGAACTGGTGCCCGGCGTGGTCGAGTGGAATCGCGGGCCGCTCGGTGAAAAATCCGGTAACCCATTGCTCGACCCGCGCACCGTGATTCGCATGGAAGACGTGGCCAAAGTGCTGCAAGCCGAGCCCCAGGGTTTCGACGCGATCATGCTCGATGTCGACAATGGCCCCGAAGGCCTGACCCAGCGCGCCAACAGCTGGCTCTACTCGTCCGGCGGCCTCAGCGCCTGCGCCAAGGCCCTGCGGCCAAAAGGCGTGCTGGCGGTGTGGTCGGCCAGCGCTGACAAGCAGTTTTCCGACAAGTTGAAGAAGGCCGGTTTCAAGGCCGAAGAAGTCCAGGTCTTTGCCCACGGCAACAAAGGCACGCGCCACACGATCTGGATTGCCGAGAAGCTCAAGGGCTGAGCTAAACTCTGTTCATAACCGTCATTAGTCTTCTACAAAGGTGAACCCATGAGTTCGTCCACCCCGACCAATACCTCGAAGCTGGATCGCATCCTCGCCGACAACCAGCGCGACAAGGAAATGGGTTACCGCGACAAAGCCCTGAAGATGTACCCGCACGTGTGCGGCCGCTGCGCCCGTGAGTTCTCCGGCAAACGCCTGAGCGAACTGACCGTGCACCACCGCGACCACAACCACGACAACAACCCGCAAGACGGTTCGAACTGGGAACTGTTGTGCCTGTATTGCCACGACAACGAACACTCGCGTTATACGGATCAGCAGTACTTCGACGAAGGCTCGCTCAGCAGCCCGAAAATTGCCAAGGCCACCCACAACCCGTTCGCGGCGCTGGCCGGGCTGATGAAAAAAGAAGACTGACCGTTTCCACTATCCCGTGTGGGAGCGGGCTTGCTCGCGAAGAGACCGTGTCAGACAACATCAATGTCGACTGACCCACCGCCTTCGCGAGCAAGCCCGCTCCCACAGGGGGATTTGTGTTTCCAGCGGCAAATGCTTGCCGCTTCCGGCAAGCTTGCCGCGCCACCAACATGTCAAAACCGCTACAAACCCTTCATCTAACGCGCCCTCCCCCCGCTGGCACTGTTCTTGCGATGTATCAGCATCAATACACGCCAGGCAATGAATGCGATGAACGTCACTTCAACCTTCAACAGCCCCGCCATGGTGGCTTATCAGGCTGCAGCCCAGGCCAAGGCTAAAACCAGCGCCACCGAGCAGTCTGCCAAAGACGCCAAGAACGATGACGCGGTCAGCCTCTCGAAAAAATCCACCGACTACAGCGGTTCGATCGGCAACAACATGCCGTACTTTCCGGTGCGTGCGGGCATGAACGCGGATGCTTTGGTGCTAGGCGTCACGCAACCCGGCGCGGTGTCCAGTTCCAAGGACAAGTCCTTCGCGGAAGTAGCCGTGGATGCGCGCAAACGCATGGACGACAAATACGCGCAGATGAAGGCCGGCGAAAAGCCTTACAGCGGCAGCGTCGAAGACAAGAATGCGTTGATGGGCGATCTGGATCGTCGTTCGCTGAACGCCGTGGCCACCAATGAAGGCGGCAAGTTTTCCAGCGAAGAGCAGGAAGCCGCCAAGGCGTTGATGCAGCAACAGGCTCGGTTGGCCTCGGGTCATTACAGCGGCCCGGAAGATCAAAAGAAAAACTGGAAAGACCCGTTTGCCAACGACCCGATCGGTCGCGCCAAGGCTGCGCTGAATTTCCTCGACAACATGAGCCCCGAGGAAAAGACCAAGCCCGAATGGTTGTCCCAGCACCAGACGTTGCAGGACGCGCTGGCTCAGTACGACAAGGGTGACGTGGCCGCTGGCGGCAAGAAGAAAGACGGGCACTTCAACAATCTGGCGGAAATCCTCGCGGGTGTAGACACCAGTGGCTCGGGGAGCAAAGACCCGGAGGGCAACAAGATCACCAACGCGGCCAGCGCGATGATGGACAAGCTGAAAGCGATGCTGCCTGCAACCAAGTAATCCCCGATTGGATACATAACCTGTGGGAGCGAGCCTGCTCGCGAAGAGGGAGTGTCAGTCAACAAAGTTGTTGGCTGATCTGACGCCTTCGCGAGCAAGCCCGCTCCCACAGGGGATTGAGGTCGCCCATGAAAAAGCGCAGCGCGGTATAGCGCATTTCCTTTGTATCGCACATGAAACTTTCCTCAGCAAACCGCTAACCGTTTATTGGCAAAATCGCGACATCCGGAACTCTGAACAGGTAACCGACATGTCCCGAATCTTGACCATCGAAGACGATGCCGTGACCGCCAAGGAAATCGTCACCGAGCTGCAAAGCCACGGCTTTGAAGTGGACTGGGTGAGCAATGGCCGCGAAGGCCTGGTGAGCGCGGTCAGTGGCAATTACGACTTGATCACCCTCGATCGCATGCTCCCCGAGCTGGATGGCCTGGCGATTGTCACCACGCTGCGCGCGATTGGCGTGGCCACGCCAATCCTGATGATCAGCGCCCTCTCCGACGTCGATGAACGTGTGCGTGGCTTGCGGGCCGGTGGCGATGATTACCTGGCCAAGCCGTTCGCCACCGACGAGATGGCGGCGCGGGTCGAAGTGCTGCTGCGACGCAAAAGCCCGGCCAAGACCTTCGAAACCACCCTGCGCATCGCCGACCTGGAACTCGACCTGATCAGCCACGAGGCCAACCGTGCGAATCAGCCGCTGAGCCTGTTGCCCACCGAGTACAAATTGCTGGAATTCATGATGCGCAATCCAGGGCAGATTCTGTCGCGGATGATGATTTTCGAAGAGGTCTGGGGTTACCACTTCGACCCGGGCACCAACCTGATCGACGTGCACATTGGCCGGTTACGCAAGAAGATCGACCCGCCGGGTTTGCCGCCATTGATCCGCACGATGCGCGGGTCGGGCTATGTGATTGCTGACCCGCTGTAGGAACACCACAACCCCTGTAGCAGCTGGCGAAGCCTGCGTTCGGCTGCGAAGCAGTCGTAAATACGGATAACACGGGTTAACTGACACACCGCGCCGTCTGATTTTGCGACTGCTTCGCAGCCGAACGCAGGCTTCGCCAGCTGCTACAAGGGTTTCGTCGCCAACAATGCTAGCCGGGCATGCACTGGAAATCGTCAGTCTGCGCCACCTGCTTACCGTGCGAATCCTCAAGCCGCGCGCTCACAGCCTGGCCCAGGCTCGACTCCACCAACTGATAATGCTCGCCCGCCTTGAACTGCGTGTAATGGACCTTGCCTTGGCAGTCTTCCTGATTCGAATCACCACTCGGGATTTCGAACAGCGTCACCGCCAGGTCATGCGCACCGGGCGTCACTTCAAAGAAGCGCCCGTCATCGATGCGACGGCCATCCACCCGTTCGGCCAGCATGTCATTCGGCGACTCTTCCTGAAGCCCGATCCAAGCCAACCCCAGATCAGGTTTGGGCATCGGGCCGGCGCAGGCGGACAGCAGACAAACCACGCTCAGGCCAGGAATCAACAGCAGCTGTTTAAGTGTCATTGGAATGTCCTTCCTAAAATCTTGAAAACACCAAAGTCCCCTGTGGGAGCGGGCTTGCTCGCGAAAGCGGTGGGTCAGTCAACATTGATAGCGACTGACACACCCTCTTCGCGAGCAAGCCCGCTCCCACAGTGTTTGTTTTTGCATCCAGCTCAGGAGCACCGAAAGCCCCTGCTCTGTGCCACCTGATTACCGTGGGAATCCATCAGGCTGACACCCGCCTTCAACCCCTCGCTCGACGCATTGACCTGGTAGTGCTCGCCAGCCTTGAACTCGCTGTAGCTCAGGTGCCCGGTGCAACTGAGGTCCAGCGAATTGCCGTCCGCGCCGCTGATCAATGTCATGTCCAGGCGATGCGCCCCCGGCTTGACCTCGAAATAACGCCCGTCATTCACCTGCTGCCCATCGATCCGCTGCGCCAGCAAATCAGCACTTCCCGGTTGCTCCAGACCAATAAAGGCTTCGCTCGGATCAGCCTTGGGCATCGGTCCCGCGCACGCCGACAACAGACACACCAGGCCCAGGCCCGGCAGCATTAACAGGGGTTTGAATGTCATGAAAAAACACCTCGCAAAATGGACGCCGATACCGCCGCCAGGTGTGGCGGTGGGCACTCGGCTTGAGGTGAAGAGTGGCGGGCTAGAGCGCTGCGAACAAATGAATCCCCATGAAAGGATTTTCAGCAAATGCTTAAAAATTTCTTCATCCCCGTGAAGGCAAATCTTTAAGTAACAACCGCAAGACTGCCCGGCAATTGCACTTCAAGACCTCGGAGGTTTACGGCATGCTCGGGCTGGTAAAGACTGCACTGCTCAAGCCCTACACGTTTATCGTGCTGGCGATTTTCATCTGCATCATCGGGCCCATGGCGGCCCTGCGCACACCCACCGATGTGTTTCCCGACATCGGCATTCCAGTGATTGCAGTGGTCTGGCAATACAACGGCCTGGCGCCGCAGGACATGGCCGGGCGGGTGATTTACACCTACGAGCGCTCCCTGAGCACCACGGTCAACGACATCGAACACATCGAGTCGCAATCCCTGCCGGGCATGGGCATCGTGAAGATTTTCTTCCAGCCCGGCGTGGATATCCGCACCGCCAACGCCCAGGTCACGGCGGTGTCGCAGACCGTGCTCAAACAAATGCCGCCGGGCATCACGCCGCCGCTGATTCTCAACTACAGCGCCTCGACCGTGCCGATTTTGCAGATGGCGTTCTCCAGCCCGACGCTGTCGGAAGCGAAGATCCGCGACCTGGTGCAGAACAACATCCGCCTGCCACTGACCTCGGTGCCGGGCCTGGCGATCCCGACGCCGATGGGCGGCAAACAACGGCAAATCACCCTCGACCTCGACCCGCAGGCGCTGGCCGCCAAAGGCCTCTCGGCGCAGGACGTCGGCAACGCGCTGGCGGCGCAGAACCAGATCATCCCGGTGGGCACCGCCAAGCTCGGGCCCAACGAATACACGGTACTGCTGAACAACAGCCCGAAAGCCATCGACGAACTCAACGACCTGCCGATCAAGACCGTCGACGGCGCGTTGATCACCATCGGCCAAGTGGCCCATGTGCGCGACGGCTCGCCGCCGCAGACCAATATCGTGCGGGTCGACGGCCGTCGCGCGGTGCTGATGCCAGCACTGAAGAACGGCAATATTTCCACGCTGTCGATCATCGACGGCATTCGCCAGATGCTGCCGCGCATCAATGAAACAGTGCCGCCGTCGCTCAAGACTTCGCTGCTGGGCGACGCCTCGGTGTTCGTCAAACAGTCGGTGGGCAGCGTGGCCAAGGAAGGCATCATCGCCGCGTTGCTGACCAGCGCGATGATCCTGCTGTTTCTCGGCAGTTGGCGTTCTACGCTGATCATCGCTGCGTCGATTCCGCTCGCGGTGCTGTCGGCCATCGCCCTGCTCGCCGCCAGCGGCCAAACCCTCAACGTGATGACCCTCGGCGGGCTGGCGTTGGCGGTGGGGATTCTGGTGGACGACGCCACGGTGACCATCGAGAACATCAACTGGCACCTGGAACAGGGCAAAGTTGTGAAGACCGCGATCCTCGACGGCGCGAAGCAGATCGTCGGCCCGGCCTTCGTTTCGCTGCTGTGCATCTGCATCGTGTTCGTGCCGATGTTCCTGCTCCAAGGCATCGCCGGTTATCTGTTCCGGCCGATGGCGCTGGCGGTGATTTTCGCCATGGCCAGTTCCTTCATTCTGTCGCGCACGTTGGTGCCGACCCTGGCGATGTTTTTGCTCAAACCGCACAGACCGGAACAAGGTCCGGGGCATCACCCGGAAGATGAATTCATCAACCATCACGAGGGCGAGCAGCACCGCAAAACCCATCATCCATTACTGCAACGGGTGCTGAATTTCCAGCAGGGTTTCGAGCGGCATTTCTCCAACCTGCGGGACACCTATTTCGGTTTGCTGGAGCTGGCGCTGGAGTATCGCAAGCGTTTCCTTCTCGGGTTCCTCGCCTGTGTGCTCGCCTCATTTGCGCTGCTGCCAAGTCTGGGCGAGGATTTCTTCCCCGCCACCGACGCCGGCGCACTGTCGCTGCATGTGCGCTTGCCGCTGGGTACGCGGATCGAAGAAAGCGCGGCGGCGTTCGACCGGATTGAAGCGCGGATTCGCGAGATCATCCCGGCGGAGCAACTGGACACCATCGTCGACAACATCGGCATCCCGCTGAGCGGCATCGACATGGCCTACAGCAACAGCGGCACCATCGGTCCGCAGGACGGTGATATTCAGGTCAGCCTCAAGGCCGATCACAGCCCCACCGCCGATTACGTGAAGCGTCTGCGTGAAGCCTTGCCGGAAAGTTTTCCCGGTAGCCACTTTGCGTTTCTGCCGGCGGACATCAGCAGCCAGATCCTCAACTTCGGCGCACCGGCACCGCTGGACGTGAAAATCTCCGGCCCCAACGACGAGACCAACCGCGCCTACGCCGTGGAACTGGAGCGACGCCTGCAACATGTAGCCGGGGTCGCTGACCTGCGCATCCAGCAGTCCACCGGTTATCCGTCGTTGCAGGTCAACGTTGATCGACTGCGCGCCAATGGCCTGGGCATCACCGAGCGCGATGTGACCAACAGCATGGTCGCGTCGCTGGCCGGCAGCTCGCAGACCGCGCCGACCTTCTGGCTCAACCCGGCCAACGGCGTGTCCTACGGCGTGGTCGCGGCAACGCCGCAATATCGCCTCGACAGCCTGCCGTCGCTGGAGGCCTTGCCGGTGACCGGCAGTGACGGGCAATCGCAAATCCTCGGTGGTTTGGCGAGCATTTCCCGGGTGCAGAGCCCGGCAGTGGTCAGTCACTACAACATCATGCCAACCCTCGACCTGTACGCGAATGTGCAGGGCCGCGACCTCGGCGGCGTGGCCAGGGACATCCAGAAAGTGCTGGATGACACGGCCTCGATGCGACCCAAAGGCGCGGTGATCAGCCTGCACGGGCAGATCGATGCGCTGCACGAAGCGTTCAGCGGTTTGAGCTTCGGCCTGCTCGGCGCGGTGGTGCTGATCTACTTGCTGATCGTGGTCAACTTCCAGTCGTGGGTTGATCCGTTCGTGATCATCACCGCCCTGCCCGCCGCGCTGGCCGGGATTGTCTGGATGCTGTTTCTCAGCGGCACCTCGCTGTCGGTGCCGGCCCTGACTGGGGCGATCCTGTGCATGGGCGTGGCCACGGCCAACTCGATTCTGGTGGTGAGTTTCTGCCGTGAACGCCTGGCCGAACACGGCGATGCGCTCAAGGCTGCGCTCGAAGGCGGCTACACGCGCTTTCGCCCGGTGTGCATGACCGCCCTGGCGATGATCATCGGCATGCTGCCGCTGGCCCTGTCCGAAGAACAGAACGCGCCGTTGGGCCGTGCTGTGATCGGCGGCCTGATCCTCGCCACCACCGCCACTTTGCTGTTCGTCCCGGTGGTGTTCAGCCTGGTTCACGGACGCCAATCATCTCGTACTGTTGTTGGAGAAAGCTCTCATGTCGCCTGATCAAAAACCGTCGCGCAAACGCCTGATGTGGGTGGGGGTCGGCGGCCTGACCCTGGCCGCGTTGCTGGTGGCCAACGGTCTGGCCGCCCGCACCCGCCACGAGAAAGCCGTGGCGGCCTGGACCGAAACCGCCGCCATGCCGCTGGTCAGCGTGTTCCAGCCGCAACAGAACGTGCACGGCGACAGCCTGCGCTTGCCGGCGCATCTGGAGGCTTGGAGCAAGGCGCCGATTCATGCGCGGGTCAGCGGCTATCTGAAGGACTGGAAAACCGACATCGGCAGCCAGGTGAAGGCCGGGCAAATTCTGGCCGAGATCGACAGCCCGGACCTTGATCAACAAGTCGCGCAGACCCACGCACGACTGATCCAGGAACAGGCCAACGCGCGCCTGGCCGAGACCACGGCGAGCCGCTGGCAAAACCTGTTGGCGACGCATTCTGTGTCGCGTCAGGAGGCCGATGAAAAACGCTCCAACGCTGCTGCCGCCAAGGCCAACGCGGATGCGGCCGCCGCTGATTACGCGCGGCTCTCGGCGCTTGAGGACTACAAGACCATTCGCGCGCCGTTCGCCGGGACCATCACGGCGCGCAACACCGATATCGGCCAGTTGATCAAGGCTGATAACGATAGCGATCCGGAGCTGTTCGACATCGCCGACACCCACCAACTGCGCCTGTACGTGCCGGTGCCGCAGAACTACGCCAGTGTGATTCGCCCTGGCATGCAGGCTGAATTGATTGTGCCGGAACATCCCGGCGAGCATTTCAGTGCGCGGTTGATTGGCGACTCTACAGCAGTTGACCGACGCTCCGGCACCTTGCTCGCGCAGTTCGTCGCGGACAACCCGGACGGCGCGTTGTTGCCCGGCGACTATGCCGAGGCAACCTTGCAGATTCCAGCGGACACCCATGGCGTGAGCATTCCGGCGAGTTCGCTGATCTTCCGCGCTCAGGGCACGCAAGTGGCGGTGCTTGATCCGGATAACCACGTGCATTTGCGTGACATTCATATCGGCCTGGATCTGGGTGAGCGACTGGTGATCGATCAGGGTTTGAAGCCTGCGGATCGGGTCGTCGATAACCCGCCGGATGCCCTGCGTGAAGGCGATACGGTGCAACTGGCCGACGCTGGAGGTGTGCATGCGCCCAAGGCTTGAGCTGCTGATCATGGCGCTGGCGTTACAAGGGTGTTCAATGGCGCCGGCGTACAAGGCGCCGGTTATCGACTTGCCGGCGCAGTATCGCGAGCAGACCAGCGATGGTCCGTGGCACCTGGCCAAAACTCAGGAGTCGAGCCCGGAATGGTGGCAGATTTATCAGGATTCGCGCCTGAACGACCTGCAACAGCAACTGCTCAAGGCCAATCCGGACCTGGCGGCAGCCCTCGCGCACTTTGATGCGGCGCAGGCGTATGCCGGCCAGTTGCATGCCGGGTTGTTCCCGCAAATCACCGCCAGCGCCCAACCGCTGCGCCAGCGTCAGTCGGACGGCAAACCGTTGCGCGGCAGTAATCAGCCGTCGGTGTACAACAGCGACACTGCCGGGTTTGCGCTGAGTTTCGACTTCGATTTGTGGGGGCGAATTCGCAATCAAGTCGCGGCAGGCGATGCCCAGGCTCAGGCTTCGGCGGACGACTTGGCCGCCGCTCGATTGAGCCTGCAACAGCAACTCGCAACGCTGTACATCCAGCTGAATGGGTTGGATGCGCAGAACAAAATCCTCACCAGTTCCCTCGATGATTACACCCAGGCGCTGCAACTGACCCGCGACCGCTATGAAGGCGCCATCGCTTCGGAACTGGACCTGACCCGCGCGCAAAGCCAATTGGCCGAAGCCCGGGCGCAACTCGACGATGTGCGCGCGCAACGGGATCTGGCCGAACATGCGATGGGGGAACTGGTGGGTGAGCCGGCGAGTGTTTTCCGGCTCCAGGCCAGCGATCAGCCATTGGCGTTGCCCTCAGTCCCCGGCGCACTGCCCAGCACGTTGCTGCAACGCCGCCCGGACATCGCCGCCGCCGAACGTCGGGTGTTCGCCGCCAACGCCAACATCGGCGTGGCTCGCGCGGCGTGGTATCCGGATTTCAGCCTGACCGGCCTGCTCGGCGGGCAGACCGCCGGCAGCGGCAATCTATTGGCCGCCGGCAATCGCTATTGGGCGCTGGGGCCGTTGGTCAACCTGCCGATTTTTGATGGCGGTCGCCTCGACGCCAACGAACGCCAGGCCAAGGCCGAATTCGAAGAAGCCGCCGCGCATTACCGTAGCCAGGTGCTGCGAGCGGTGCGGGAGGTTGAAGACAACCTCGGGCAACTGCGTGATCTGCAACAGGAGGCGGAGGATGAGCAGGCGGCGGTCGAAGCGGCGCAACGGACCCAGACGCTGGCGATGAACAGCTATGAGGCCGGGGCGGTGAATTATCTGGATGTGGTGACGGCGCAGACCTCGGCGCTACAGGCGCAGCGGCGGTTGCAGAGTTTGCAGACGCGGCAGTTGCAGGCGAGTGTCGGGTTGGTGGTGGCGTTGGGTGGGGGTTGGAGCAGCGGCGAAGATTGATGTTGGCTGTACCGGCCCTATCGCGAGCAAGCTCGCTCCCACAGGGTTCTGCGCCGAACGCCATATTTGTGCACACCCGAGATCTCCTGTGGGAGCGGGCTTGCTCGCGAAGAGGCCGTGCCAGTCGACATCGTTGTTGAATGACCCACCGCTTTCGCGAGCAAGCCCGCTCCCACAGTTGATCGCGTTTCCCTGTGGGAGCGAGCTTGCTCGCGATGACGGCCGCACTGGCACCATCAATCTACAAACTGACCACCCTGCGGCAATCCCCGTATAATCGCCCTCTTTTTCCCGAAGGCACCCCGCTCGTGGCAGACAAACGGTACAGCTGCATTGGTTTGTATAACCCCAAATCACCGGAGAACGTCGGTTCGGTGATGCGCGCCGCTGGCTGTTATGGCGTGGCGTCGGTGTTCTACACCGGCAAGCGCTATGATCGCGCCGCCGACTTCGTCACCGACACCAAACGTGTGCACTACGACATCCCGCTGATCGGCATCGACGACCTGAAAAAGATCCTGCCCCTGGGCTGCGTACCGGTGGCCGTGGAACTGGTGGAAGGCGCCCGTTCTCTGCCGGAATACACCCACCCGGATCGCGCCCTCTATATCTTCGGCCCGGAAGACGGCTCGCTGGATAAAGAGATCCGCGACTGGTGCGAAGACGTGGTCTACATCCCGACCACCGGTTGCATGAACCTGGCCGCCACGGTCAACGTCGTGCTCTACGACCGCATGGCCAAAGGGCTGAACACCCGCTCCGGTCCGAAATTCCGCTGAATCGCCGCACATCCGATGGAACAAGCGGCCCGCTTCGGCAGTCAGCTTTACTATCCTTCCCTGCCTGGAGATAGATCATGAGCGAACTCAAACGCGTAGAACGCATCGAATCCACCCCGTTCCAGACTCGCCACGAACAGAACGTCGAGGGCTGGGAGCGCATTGGTTCCTTGGCCGGCGGCGTGGTGATGATGGGCAAAGGCCTGCGTCGCGGCGGCGTGTTCGGTTTGATTCAAGTGGCGATCGGCGGCGTGGCCCTGGCCCGTGGCATTACCGGGCACAGCTCGGTGAAAAGCCTGCTGGAGAAAAGCCGTCAGGACATGAACAACGTGCGAGCGAAGATTCAACGGGCGGGTGATGAGTTGAACCAGTTGAAGGCGGCTGCAGAAGCGGCCACCAAGACAGCGACCGTTACCGGGAATGATTCGTTGAAATCGCCTAAAGCTTAAGATCAAAAGATCGCAGCCTGCGGCAGCTCCTACAGGTGTACGCAAAACCCTGTGTAGGAGCTGCCGCAGGCTGCGATCTTTTGATTTTTACTGCAACAACTCGGTATCGAGGACTTTGGAGGGCTCGCCAATCACGCTTTCGGCGAGCTGGACAAACTCCTTGGTATCCACGCTTTCCAGATGCATCGCTCCGCGCTGAACATCATCCAGCGACCGCTTGTTGCGGGTCTTGATGCGAATTTCCTGATCCAGTTCCTGTAGCAACAACACTGCCCGGGCAATCTGCGCCGGGTTGACCTGCGAGCCGCGCAGGGTCGTCACTTTCTGGCTGTCCTTGGCCAGTTTCTTCTGCAAACTCTCATAGCGCTCATCGCTCATGCCGCCGGCACGCCGCACCAGTTCGATGGCGTAGTACTCGGCCAGGCCTTCGCTGATCCATTCGCTATGTTGTTTGTCGTTGACCCGGCCGAACACCTGGGCCAGTTCGCGCACCAGCACACTGGTGCCGCTTTCGCTGACCAGTGGCAAACGGCTGTTGAGGTAGATCGATTCCCGCGCCGCCAGGCTGCCGCGCCACATCGGGTCGTTGGCGCCGACGATCAGCAGTTTGCTCGGATGGCGTGGGAACACAGCTTGGGCTTGCGGCCAGACAAAGGTCAGCAGCGTCAGCACGTCCATGCGATGCATGCCCTGCCCCACTGGCGAGGCGACGGTGACTTCGGTTTCGCCCAACCGTGTGCGGCGGCTGCCGAGGTGGCCGGCAAGCATCCAGCCAGTGGGCCGGTCGAACAGGCGCGAGACGTTGTTGATGCGGAACGTGTTCTTGCCGATACGCGGCCAGGCGGTCTCGACGCTTTTCCAGCCGCTGGGCAATTCGAATTCCAGGCGCGATACCAGTTCGATGCCGTCCTGCTGATCGAGTTTGGCCGCCGGCACCAGGTCGTCGCCGCGCATCAGTGCCCAGTTTGGCGTCATGCGCGTGTCGAAACTGCCGTTCTTGCGCCCGTGGCTGATGCGTACGCGGTAAGTCAGGCTGGCCTTGTCGGCGGCCGGGTGCCAGACACCCCGGGCGGTTTTGCCCGGTGTGAGCTGCCATTGGCCGTCGGCCTTGAAATCGCTGTAGTGGCTGCCGTCGCCCAGGTCAAAGTCGAGGCTGCGCACCGCCGAGCCTTGGGCCAGCGTCAGTCGCACTTCGGCCTGATCGCTTTGCGGCAACAGGCGCACGTGGTAATCCAGATCGACCTTCTTCGCCGCCCACACCGACGAACTCAGGGCCAACGCCCCGACGGCCAATGCCAGCCGCAATCCCCCAGCCATACACACTCCTTGTGGCAATAATCACTGCCTATTTATTGGGTGAGTGCTTCGCACTCAAGCGGGAGCAAGCTCCCTCGCCACAAAAGCCCACCCCACAAAAGCGGTGGACCTTTAGCCCGCCCGGAAAATCAGGTGATCTTCCCAATCGTCTTCCGGCACGCTGCCTTCGGCGAGCATGCGCCCGGACTGGGAAATGCGTTCGTGGTGCACCGCATCGCGATCACCGCACACCAAGTGATGCCAGAGTGGCAGGTCCTTGCCCTCGCTGACCAGCCGATAACCGCAGGTCGGCGGCAGCCACTGGAACTCTTCGGCCTTGCCCGGGGTGAGCTGGATGCAGTCCGGGACGAAGTCGCGACGGTTCGGGTAATCGGTGCACTGGCAGGTGTCCAGGTCCAGCAGTTTGCAGGCGATGCGCGTGTAGTAGACGCTGTTGTCTTCTTCATCTTCGAGCTTTTGCAGGCAGCACAGGCCACAGCCGTCGCACAGCGATTCCCATTCCTGCGGATCGAGTTGATCGAGGGTTTTGCGTTTCCAGAACGGTTCGACTGTAGCGGCCATGGCTCAAGCATCAACATCAGGTGGTGAAAAGGCCGCCAGTCTAGTGCCCAAGGCCTTGCGGGCCAAGCGCTGGCGACTGCCGGTAAGAACTTCACTTGTCAGTTTTGGCGCCACGAAGTAGCTTTGCCAGTCGCAACGAGCCAAACCTGAAGGCCATTAACGCGCAACCGCGTTGCATTCCGGTGAACTGCCACGGCTCGAAAAACCTCATCGCTCAGCTCAACTGTGGCCGCTGGTTTTTATTTCGACTCCCTGACCCAAACGTAGTAAGGAACCTCTGCATGAGTGCCAATCCACGCGTTGCCGAATATGCCATTCACCCACAGTTCACTGATCGCTGGTCGCCACGGGCCTTCACCGGCGAAGCCATTCCGGAAGAAACCCTGCTGAGCTTCTTCGAAGCCGCGCGCTGGGCGCCGTCCGCCTACAACTCGCAGCCTTGGCGCTTTCTCTACGCGCGCCGCGACACGCCGAACTGGGAGCGTTTCCTGGGTCTGCTGAATGAGTTCAACCGCGGCTGGGCGCAACACGCCTCGGCGCTGGTGATCGTGATCTCGAAAACCACCTTCACCGCGCCCGGCGCCACCGAAGAAACTCCGGCGCTGTGGCACACCTTCGACACCGGCTCGGCCTGGGGCCACCTGGCGCTGCAAGCCAGCATCAGCGGCTGGCACACCCACGGCATGGCCGGTTTCGACCAGGACCTGACCCGCAAGGAGCTGAACATTCCTGAAGGTTATGCGCTGCACGCGGCGGTTGCCGTGGGCAAACTGGGCGACAAGGCAACCCTGGCGGAATACCTGCAAGCCCGCGAAGAACCAAGCCCGCGCCGTCCTCTGAGCGAACTCGCAGCTGAAGGCGACTTCACCCTCTAAACCACACCGCAAAACCCAATGTGGGAGCGGGCTTGCTCGCGAAGGGGTCGTCACATTCAACATCTCTGTTGGCTGGTAGACCGCTTTCGCGAGCAGGCTCGCTCCCACAGTTGATCTCGGGTGTTCACGAATTCTGAGTTTCACAGTGGATACCAATGTGGGAGCGAGCCTGCTCGCGAAGGGGCCGTCACATTCAACATCTCTGTTGGCTGACAGACCGCTTTCGCGAGCAGGCTCGCTCCCACATTTTGGTTTCGGTGTGTTCAGTAACCGCGGTTGAAGTCCACTTCGCCGCGCAACGCTTCGCCTGCCTGGTAGGCCCGCAGGTTTTCGACGAACAGGTCCACCATCATCGTTGGCGATGTCGGGGCCGAGCTGTGGCCGGTCAGGAGCAAGCCCCAGGCAGTCCAGAATGGATGCCGTTGCGGCAGCGGTTCCTGGCGGCAGACGTCGATCACTGCGCCTGCCAGGTGCCCTTCTTTCAAGGCTTCCACCAGGTCCGCATCGACCACTGCCACGCCGCGCCCGACGTTGATGAACACGCCGGTCGGCTTGAATTGCTTGAACAGCGCCGCGTCGTACAGATCGTGGGTGTTAGGCGTGTTCGGCAGCAGGTTGATCACGTAATCCACTTCACCGACCAGTCGCGGCAAGTCGGCCAGCGCGGCCACTTCAACAAACGGTGCCTGCTCGCGGGCTTCGCTGGCGATGCCGTACAACTCGACGCCAAACGGCACGAGGAAATTCGCCACGGTCTGGCCGATGTCGCCAGTGCCGACGATCAGCACTTTGCGTCCCGCCAGGCTTTGGCCCTGACGACTATCCCACTTGCGCTCGACCTGGCTGACCAACCGCGCCAGCACCTCGCGTTCGTGGCCGAGCATGTAGGTCAAAACGTATTCAGCCATGACCTGACCGAAAATCCCCACCGCCCGGGTCAGGCGATAGTGACGTGGCAAGCCGTCGGCGAGCAGCGGCGTGATGCCGGCCCAGGTCGATTGCAGCCATTGTGGCTGGTGGCCCTGACGCAGCAGGTTGGCCAGCAGGTCCGGCTGGCCGAGCCAGATCGGGCAATCGGCGGCCTGGCGCGCCAGTTCGGCGGAGTCGCCGCTGGTCAACACTTCCAGCTCGGGCGCTGCCTGACGCAGCAGTTGGGCGTACACAGGGTGGTCGTGTTCAGCAATCAGAACGCGCATGGCTCAAACCTTTCAAAACAGTGCAGACGACCGCGGACGGAGTATCGCTCCATCGCCGCGGCCATCATAAAAATCATTCCAGTCTTTCACACAGGTTCTGAACAGAACCTGTCTGCCGATCACATCGGGTCGTTGCGACGCAGCAATTCTTCGGGCAAGTGCTCGATGTACTCGTCCTCGGCCGGCGGCATTTGCAAGTGATAACCCTGTTTCTCAAGGTTTGCCAAGACCACGGTGATGTCCTCGCGCGACAGTTTGCGCTCGGGGCTCAGCACCAGGTCAAAGGCGTGATGCGGCTTACCGAACGCCGCCATCAGCGATTCCGGGACGCGCTCCAGTGCATCGCTTTTGAGCACATAGAGGTACATCTCGTTTTTCTTCAGGCTGCGGTAAATGGAGCAAATACGTTTCAAGGCTGTTCTCCGGCGGTGGCCAGGCTGTCGAGCAGCGCCTGGCCCATCAATTCGCGGCGCCAGCCACGCAGCGAATCAGGCAATTGGTAAGGACCGTTGGGGTAGCCGCTCTTGAGCAGCGCTTCCAGGGTTTTCTTGCGCAGCATCAGTTCTGGCGCGATGTTCAGGCGTTCGGCTTCGGCCTGGCCGATGGCCCGCAGTTGCTTGACCAGCACCGCGGCGTCCACGGGCAATGGCTCCGGGACAGCGGGCGGCCATTGATCCGGCGACACATTGGCCGAGCGCTTGATCAGGTCCAGCAGGAATTCGCCGTCCTGGCGCACGGTACGCGGGTGCATGTCTTCGATTTTCGCCAGCGCACCGAGGTTGTCCGGTTGCGTGCGGGCCAGCGGCCACAACGAATGCTCACGCACGATGCGGTTACGCGGCAGATCCCGGGCGCGGGCTTCGTGTTCACGCCAGGCGCAGAGCTCACGCAAGACCGCGAGTTGGGCACGGGACAACTTCCAGGCGAGTTTGGCTTCGCGGTAGACCTCGTACGGATCGACCTCGCGGCGCAGGTTTGCCACCAGTTCGGCGCCGTCCTCCAGCACCCAGTTGTATTTGTCTTCGGACAGCTTCGGTTGCAGGCGTACGTACACTTCCGCCAGGTGCAGGGCGTCTTCGGCGGCGTAGCTGATCTGGGTATCGGACAGCGGACGTTGCAGCCAGTCGGAACGGGTCTCGCCCTTGGGCAGGTCGATGCCGAGCACTTCCTGGACCAGTCGCGAGTAACCCATGGAGAAACCCAGGTTCAGGTAAGCGGCGGCCAGTTGTGTGTCGAACAGCGGCGCCGGCAGGCTGCCGGTCAGGCGCAACAGGACTTCGAGGTCTTCGCTGCACGCGTGGACGACTTTGACCACGGCCGGGTTTTCCAGCAACGCGGCCAATGGCTGCCAATTGTCGATGGTCAGCGGATCAATCAGGTAAGCGCGTACGCCATCGCCGATCTGCAGCAGGCCTGCGATCGGGTAAAAGGTGTCGACCCGCATGAATTCGGTGTCGAGGGCAACGAACGGCAGCTGCTGCCACTCGGCGCAAAACTGACCGAGGCTATCGTTGTCGCGAATCCAGTGAATATCGATGGCCACACGGCTCTCCCTTGAAGAATGGCGCGCAGTATATATCGCCCCCGGCGATTTCCGCGCATCCACTGAACAAGAGCTTTAGCGAAAAGACCTGCTTAAAGGCAAGAAATGTCTGACGAAGGGAGGTTAACCGGCCTTACGCAACACGTAGACCCGCATCCGCGCGCATCCGGGAAAGAAGTCCTGATGACTGAGCAGGCTGAAACCCGCCTGCCTGAACTCGGCTTCCAGCAACAGCTTGCCCGGCAGCGGCAGGGGCTCGAAGCCCTTGGCGGCGGATGGCCGACGTCCGAAGCGGCTTTGCAGGCGCACCGCGACAATCACCGTGTCACGGCTGACGCGGTGGAATTCCCCGAGCATGGCCAACCGGTGGTCGGGGCTGGCGATATGTTGAAACAATTGCATGCAAATCATGCAATCCACTGAGTTCGCCGACAAATCGAGAGTGAACGCCGAGCTCTGAAAGGTCTTGATCCGCTTGAGCAACTGCTGCGAGTGATGAGTGCGGGCGTGATCGAGCATGTCCTGGGACGGATCCGACGCAAGGATCACCCGGTTGCCGTGCTCCGCCAGCACCGGCCAGAAACGCCCGGCGCCACAGGCCACATCCAGCAGCAACCCCGGCTCACCAGCGACCTTGAGGGCGTTGCGCACCAGTTGCTCGGCGCGCCAGAACGCCAGGCGTCCGGCCAGGCCACGGGGTTGCGGCTGCAGGCAGACGCGGGCGTGTTCCTGATCGTAGCGCCGGGCGAACTCAAGTTCGATGGCGGATGGGGGCAGCGATGACATGTGCATGGGCTCTTGTTGGAAGATCTACCGCGCGCAGGTTAGCGGCCGGTCCGTGAAAAATAAGTCGAAGCCCTCATTTTTTTGCCAGCACGCCGTCGATGATCGGCGCGCGGCAGCCGGCGAACATATCGAGATCCGGGTTGTAGACCTTGCTGTCGACCTCCAGCAGACCAAGCATCGAATGGAACAGGTTGTCCTGGCTCAGGGGTTTTTCGCGGCTCAATTGCAGGCAATGGGTGTCCACTGCGAACGACTTTTGATAGCTGTCGGAGAACCACGCCAGCATGGCCACATGTTTCTGTTGTTCCGGCGCCATCATGTAAGGCGTGCCGTGCAGGAACAGGTTGTACTCGCCCAGGGATTCCCCGTGGTCGGACAGGTAGAGCATCGCGGTATCGACTTTGTCCTGGTTGCTGCGCAGCAGATCAATCAGGGTCGACAGCACGTGGTCGGTGTACACCAGCGTGTTGTCATAGCCGTTGACGATACTGTCGCGGCTGCAATTGTTCAGCGCATTACTTTCACAAACCGGGGTGAAGTGTTCGTACTCTTTGGGATAACGCTTGAAGTATTCCGGGCCATGGCTGCCCATCTGGTGCAGGACCAGCACGGTGTCTTTATCCAGGGTGTCGATAAAGTGCTGCAAACCTTGCAGGAGAATTTCATCGCGGCACTCGCTGCTGGAGCACAACAGCGGATCCTTCAAGTTGCTGACATCATCGATGGTGACCCGATCGCAGGTGCCTTTGCAGCCTGACTGGTTATCGCGCCAGATCACGTCCAGGCCGGCACGCTTGAGCACATCCAGCAGGCCTTCTTCGTTCTTCGCCTTGCTCGCGTTGTAATCCTTGCGCCCCATGTTGGAGAACATGCACGGCACCGACACCGCCGTTTCCGTGCCGCAGGAATGCACGTCAGTGAAGGCGATCAGCCCGGCTTCTTTACTGAGTTTGGGCGTGGTGTCGCGCTCATAACCGAGGACCCCGAAGTTCTCGGCCCGGGCACTTTCACCGACCACCAGCACCGTCAGGGATTTGCGCCCGTGGGTCTGCCAGCTCAGGTCTTTGCGGGCGTCTTCGCCGATCTTGACGAAGGGCTGTTGCGCCGAGGCGACTTGCTCGCGCAGATAACCGATCGAGGCGCCGATGTAGTTGCTCGGCACCACCATCAAATGCAACTCATGGTGATTGCGAAACAACGACGACAGGCCCTGATAGTTCACCAGCGCTACACCACCGATGACGGCCACGGAAGCGACACTCACCAATACTTTACTTAATAGGTCACGGTGCCAGGCGCGATAACTGATCGGTGTTTTCCACAATAACCACGTTGGCAAAACACCCAGTACAACAATATAAGCCAGCAACTTTATCGACAATAAGTCACGCACTTCCGTGGCATTGGTTTCGGCAAAGTTACGGAACATGCCGGCGTCGATCAGCACGCCATATTGGCTCATGAAGTAAGCCACGCCGGCACTGACCATGAAGATCAACGTCAGCAGCGGCTTGAGCACGGGCCGGAAGGCCAGCAGGGTCAGGACAACGTTGAAGGCGCCGAGCACCATCACGCCAAACGCCACGCGCATGGCAATGCCCTGAGCGTTGGTGGCGGTGATGTCGAACAGGTGCTGCCAGAGCACCAGATTGAATCCGGCCAATAAAAAGGCGCTGGCAATCAGTGTCACCCACTCGGGGCGCACGGCTTTTAATTTCAACATGCGGATGGACTGTTCCTGAAAAGAAGTGCCGCCGGCAAATGTGAAAATTTCATTTTCCGCGACAGCACAAACTTTAAGCAGCCAACCATCAATTTTTCGTGAAAAAGAAGCCAACGATTAGTTGGCTCCCGATAGAGACGTGAAACTTTTAATGTATTTGAGAAACTGTCAGGCCTGGTTCAGGTACCAGCGCCAATCCTGCTCCCCGACCTCGCCCATGAACTGCCGATATTCGGCACGTTTCACCGCCAGGTACACGCCGAGGAACTCACCGCCGAACGCTTCCCGCGCCCAACCCGAACCTTCCAGCGCGCGCAGTGTGGTCAGCCAGTCGGTGGGCAGCAGTTCGGTGGCCTGCGCGTAACCGTTGCCTTCTACCAGCGCACCGGGGTCGAGTTGCTCGCGAATGCCACGGTGAATGCCGGCCAGGATCGCCGCCGCTGCCAGGTACGGATTGGCGTCGGCCCCGCAGATGCGGTGCTCGATGTGCCGGGAGAACGCCGGCCCGCCGGGAACCCGCAGGCTTACGGTGCGGTTGTCCACGCCCCAAGTGGCGGCCAGCGGCGCGTAGCTGTTGGTCTGGAAACGCCGATAGGAGTTGGCGTTCGGGCAGAACAACAGCAGCGAATCGAGCAAGGTGCTGAGCATGCCGCCCACCGCGTGCCGAAGCAGCGGCGTGCCGTCCGGCGCTTCGCTGGCGAACAGGTTGTTGCCGTCCTTATCCGCCAGACTGACGTGCATGTGCATCCCGGTGCCGGCCAGGTCATCGAAAGGCTTGGCCATGAAACACGCCGCCATGCCGTGCTTGTGCGCCACGCCTTTGACCAGGCGTTTGTAGCGCACGGCTTCGTCCATCGCCTGCAAGGCATCGGTGCGGTGTTCGAGGGTGATTTCCACCTGTCCCGGCGCGTATTCGGAAATCGCCGTGCGCGCCGGAATGCCCTGGAGTTTGCAGGCGCTGTAGAGGTCGGCGAGGAACGGTTCGATCTGCTCCAGTTCGCGCAAACCGTAGACTTGCGTGGCCCGTGGCCGTCCGCCATCGACGTCCCGGGCCGGTTGTGGCCGACCGTTGCTGTCGCGTTGTTGATCCAGCAAGTAGAACTCCAGCTCAGCCGCCATCACCGGGTAATAACCGTCGGCCTGCAAGCCTTCGATGACCTTCGCCAGCAGGTGACGCGGGTCGGCAATGGTCGCCGGCAGGCCTTCCTTGGGGTGCATGCTGACCTGCACCGCCGCCGTGGGAATCAAGCGCCACGGCATGCGTTGCAAACTGCCGCTGACGGGATAGGCGCGGCAATCGATATCGCCGACGTCCCACACCAGCCCGGAATTTTCCACGTCATCGCCATTGATCGTCAGGCCGAGAATAGTGCTCGGCAAGGGCCGGCCGCTTTCATACACCGCCAGCAGTTCATCGCGATGCAGCAACTTGCCCCGGGGCACGCCGTTGTTGTCGAGGATGAACAACTCGAACATCTCGATATCCGGGTTCTGTTCCAGAAAGGTCAGGGCTTCTTGCTTGGTCGCGAAGGAGGTCGTGGCACAACTCATGGGAATTCTCGTTTTTCCGTGTCAGGCAAACGCGCAGGCGTTGCCGGTATGATCCCGACGCATGGCGCGGGACCTGTAGGAACAATCAACGGGAAACGCAGGAATCAGGCGGGCGCGCGTGACGGCAATGCCACAGCGCCCAAAAGGCCAGTTCGGAGGGAAGTGCGGAGAGGGTTGGCGCGGTGGCAGGCAGGAATCGACGACCGAGGCTGGATGCTTGGTGGTGGAGTGCGACTGGCCAACCGTCCATAGAAGAAACCGCAAAAAACAGATGAGCAGCAGCGTCACATGGGTGGATGGGGGGTTAAATCGGGAATTGAAGAACTTTGGTTGCAGACTGACTAAACATTCACCCGGCCGACTGCAAGGTGACTTGCAGCAGCTGGCGAAGCCTGCGTTCGGCTGCGAAGCAGTCGTGAAATCAGACGACGCGGTGTTTCCTGAAGACCGTGTGTTCAGGTGGGACGACTGCTTCGCAGCCGAACGCAGCCTCGTACCTCGGCAGCTGCTACAGATCGCGTTCCGGATTAAAGCCGCGGTTCATGGCAGTTTATTTAATTTCTAGATACCGCCCCAGACTTTCTGATTTGCCGCTGCCCGGCCCCTCACGCCTAATCAAGACCTTGTTCTTGAAGGCTTGCTTATGGAAAACGTTCGCGCAACTACCCGCCCTGCCCTCTGGCTGATCGCCAGTATTATTCTCGTCGCATTGAACCTGCGACCGTCCATGGCCGCCGTCGGCCCCTTGCTGTCGGCGATTCGCGGGGATATCCCGCTGAGTTTCAGTACCGCTTCGCTGCTGACCATGCTGCCCGTCATGGCCATGGGTCTGGCGATGTTCCTGGGCATGCGCGTCGCACAGCGCTTCGGTGAACACCGCACCATCGTCCTGTCGCTGGTGATCATCGGCGTGGCCACGGTCTCGCGGCTGTACCTGGACAGCACCCTTGAACTGATCCTCAGCGCGGTACTCGCCGGGGTCGGGATCGCGCTCATTCAGGCGGTAATGCCGGCGCTGATCAAGTCGCGCTTCAGCGACAACGTCTCGCTGTTCATGGGTTTGTATGTCACCTCGATCATGGGCGGCGCGGCTATCGCCGCTTCGTTCTCGCCGTTCGTGCTGGCGCAGACCGGCAGCTGGCGCATGGGCCTGGCAATCTGGGCCTTGCTCGCGTTGCTGGCCCTGGGTTTCTGGTTCGCTCAACGCTCGGCCATCCCGCAACTACCCGCCGCACCGCAAGGTCGCCAGGAGTCGTTTGTCGGTAACTCGCGGGCCTGGTTGCTGGCGATTTTCTTTGGTTTGGGCACGGCCTCGTACACCTGCGTGCTGGCCTGGCTTGCGCCGTATTACGTGGAAAAAGGCTGGAGCGAACAGAACGCCGGTTTGCTGCTCGGGTTTCTGACCGCCATGGAAGTGATCTCAGGTCTGGTGACCCCGGCGATAGCCAATCGCAGCCAGGACAAACGCCTGGTGCTGGCGGTGCTGCTGGCGTTGATCATGGCCGGTTTCTGCGGCCTGATCCTCAGCCCGGAGCGCTTCAGCCTGCTGTGGCCGTGCTTGCTGGGCTTGGGCATTGGCGGTCTGTTCCCGATGAGCCTGATCGTGTCCCTTGATCACCTGGATAACCCGCGCCGTGCGGGCGGGCTGACCGCTTTCGTGCAGGGCATCGGCTACCTGATCGCCGGGCTCTCGCCGCTGATTGCCGGGATGATCCGCGACCAGTTGGGCAGCTTCGAATGGGCCTGGTGGTCGCTCACCGCAGTGATGGCGGTGATGATTGTGATGGTGCTGCGCTTCAACCCGAAACGTTACGCGCAACACATCCAATAAGCCTCGACGGTCCTTTCAAGGCCTGCCTCCTGGCTGATCAGCCATTTCCTTGAAAGGGCCTCTGCAAGTAATTGCAGTCATGTATTTAAAAACTCGCCCGTGCCCGCAGGCCGGCCTACCTATCATTGGCGTCTTGCACTTAAACGCTGGGGAGCACTCATGAAACAAGTCGGTTTTGCAGCAGCTCATTGGGGCATGTTGATCTGGGCGATGCTGATCGCCGCGTCTTTTTTTGCAGCGGCGGAGGTCAGCCAGGCGATTGATCCGATCCTGTTGACCGGCCTGCGCCTGTTGTTTTCAGCCTTGATGTTCCTGCCGCTGCTGCTGTTGAAAAACCACTCGCCGATCTCGGTCAAAGGCTTGCTTGCGCATGCGGTGCTCGGGCTGTTGCTGGCGACGTATTTCGGTTCGCTGTTCGAAGCGCTGCGCTACACCACGGCGGTGAACACCGCGACGCTGTACACGCTGGTGCCGCTGATGACGCTGTTCTTTGAAGTGTTCCTGTTGCCGAGCCCGAGCCTGAAAACCCGCTTGCTGCCGATGCTGATTGCGGCGGTAGGCGCGGTGTTGCTGATCCTCAAGGGTTCGGCGCCTGGAGAATTGCCGGCGCTGTATCCGGTCGTGGTGTTCGGCATTGGTTGCCTGGCGATGGCGCTGTATTCACCCCTGAGCCAGCGCTTCAAGGCCAAGACCTTGAAGGGTCGTGACCCGGTGGCAATGACCTTCTGGAACATGCTGTTTGGTTCGTTGTTCCTGCTGGTGTTCTGCCTGTTCAGCGGCGGCTGGCGCAGCGGTGCACAACTGGCGGTCAGCGATATGTTGTGGCTGGTGTACCTGGCGCTGTTTGGCACCCTGGCGACGTTCTGGTTGCTGCACCGGGCGATCGGGGTGATCTCGCCGTCGACGGTGATCTCGTATGTCTATCTGAATACGTTGTTTGTCACGCTGTTCCATTGGTTCTGGCTGCGGCAGCAACCGGCGTTGATCGAAGTGTGCGGGGCGGTGTTGGTGGGGATCGGGATGTTGGCGCTGGTGGTCAGCAGCCGGAATATGAAAGCTGTTACGGCTTGAAAAATGTGGGAGCGAGCCTGCTCGCGAAAGCGTCGTATCAGTCGACATCATCGTCGGATGACACACCGCCATCGCGAGCAAGCTCGCTCCCACATTTGGTCTTCGGTGAACTCGATATTTGACTCAACTCCGATCCCCTGTGGGAGCGGGCTTGCTCGCGAAGGCGTCGTGTCAGTCGACATCATTGTTGAATGACATACCGCTTTCGCGAGCAGGCTCGCTCCCACATTTGGTCTTGGGTGAACTCGATATTTGATTCAACTTCGATCCCCTGTGGGAGCGAGCTTGCTCGCGAAGGCGTTGTGTCAGTCAACATCATTGTTGAATGACATACCGCCTTCGCGAGTAAGCCCGCTCCCACATGGATATCACTGTGTGACTGGGTTCACCGGGCTCCAGCGGGTCATTTCTCGTTCGAGGAAGTTGGCCACGGCCAGCAGCCGTTCTTCTTGCCAGTGCGGGCCGATGATCTGGATGCCGATCGGCATGCCGCTGACCGGGTCGTGCCCGGCGCGGATGACCACCGCCGGCGAGCCGGACAGGCTGAACGGGAACACGAAGGCGTAGCGATCACGGTCCAGCAGCGATTCGCCATGGGCGAACGCCACGTCCGGGAACACCGGGCAAATGAACAGATCGTGCTGATTGAAGAACTTCGCCAGTTGATAGCGAAACGTGTCGATCATGATCCAGTCGCGCTTCATTTCATCGACGCTCAACTCGACCTCTTCGCTCAAGCGAATCAGTTCCGAGGTGGCCGGCGTGTAGGCCTGTTTGTTCATCGACGCAAACAGTTTCTTCCAGCTACGGCCGGCATCCGCGCCGGTGATGAACACCCGCCACAACACATCGCTGGCGTCATCGAGCATCGGCGGCGTGGTCGAAGTAACGTCCGCGACCACACTGCCCAGGCACGCTTCGACCTGTTGCAAAACCTGCTTCACCGCCGGGCTGACTTCGGTCCGCGCCGACTCCCAGGACAATGCGACACGCAGTTCAGACAAGGGTTTGCTGTCATTGAACGGCACGTCCACAGTGTCCGGATCATGACCGTCAGCGCCGCTGATGAGTTGCCCGAGCAGTGCCAGGTCGTCGACGTAACGCCCCATCACGCCAAACGCCGAGGTCAGGTGGAACAGCCCCGAACGGTCGTTGGGAAACTGCCCGGTCAATGGCACGCGACCCTGGGTCAACTTAAGGCCGCAGATACCATTGAAGTGCGCCGGAATCCGCACACTGCCGCACGCATCCGAGGCCAGCCCGGCCGGTGAACAACCGGCCGCGATGGCCGCCGCTTCACCACCGCTGCTGCCACCGGCGGAGCGCTGCGGGTCACAGGGGTTGAGCGTGCGGCCATACAACAGATTGTCGGTTTCGAAGGCCATGCACAGCTCGGGCACGTTGGTGATGCCGAGGATAATCGCGCCGGCCTCGCGCAACCGGGCCACCACCGTGGCGTCCTCTTGGCTGGCTGCGCCGAGCAACTCTTCCAGCCCACGGGACATGCGGAAGCCGCGCACATGGCAGACGTCCTTGATGGTCATCGGGATGCCGTGCAACGGGCCACGAATATTGCCGATGCGCGCCATCTCATCGGCCTCCCGGGCCTGCCGACGCAATTCGTCGGCGGACTCCAGTTGGATCAGCGCATTGATCTGCGGATTACGCTCGGCAATCCGCTGCAGATAGAACTCCAGCAGGCTGACGCTGGTCAGCACGCCGCGTCGCAGCAGGCCGGCCATTTCGCGCAGGGTCAGGGTGTCCGGATTGAAAATGCTCATCAGCGCTCCGCTTTGCTGCGTAGCAGCTTGTTGGGGATGTGGTACATGTTGCGGACCACCAGGGAAAACGCCTTGACCGCGAGTTTCGGCCGGCGGGCGATGGCTTCCAGGGCTTCTTCGGTCATGGTCAGGACATGCCGCAACGCTTCGGGGGTGATGTTCAGCGGCGGGTAAAAACGCAGCACCGGATGCTCGGCTTTTTCATTCATCGAATGCCCGGCGTGCACGCCACGCTTGCCCAACTCCATGCTCATCAGCGCCTCGTAGACCGAGCCGCGCAAGCGCAGGCCAGTCATCAGGCCGACACCAGGCACGTCTTCAACAATCTGCGGATAACGCTGGGCCAGCCGTTGCAGACCATGGCGCAGCAAACCGCCATTGATCCGCGACGCCTCAACCAGGTTGTGCTTGTCGATGAAGTCGATCGCGGCCAGCGCCGAGGCGCAGCCGACCGGATGCCCGCCGTTGGTACGCTGGTCCGGCTCGATCTCGCGCAACGGGTATTGCGTGCTCAGGCGCTGGCTGTACATCGCGCAGGCGAACGAGGTGTAGCCGCCGGTCAGGCCTTTGGAGAGGATCATGATGTCCGGCACGATGTCGTCGTACTGCACGGCGAACCATTTGCCGCAGCGGCCGAAACCGGTCTGGATTTCGTCGGCGATCAGCAACGTATCGGTGGCATCGCACAGGGCGCGAATGTTCGCCATGTAGCCCACCGGCGGTACCTGCAAATGCGCGCCGCCGAGGATTGGCTCGACGTACACCGCACACACGCCCTCGCCCACGGCTTTTTGCAACGCAGCGAAATCGCCGTACGGCACGTAGGTCACTTCCGAAGCGGCGGTGCCGTAACTGCGATGGTGCTGTTGCTGGCCGAGGATGCTCATCGCCGCCAGCGTCTTGCCGTGGTAGGAATCGCTCATGACCACGATCCCGCGCCGGTGCTTCTGCACCTTGAGCACATAACGCATGCTCTGTTCGATGGCTTCGGCGCCGGAGACCATGTACTGCACATCGCCCCACTCACCCGGCACCAGATCGCGCAAACGTTCGGTCAGTTGTTCTTGCACCGGGTGCACGCGACCTTCAGGGACCCAGGCCATCTGGTGCAACTGGGTCTGCACGGCCTCACGCACCGACGGGTTGCGATGGCCGACGATAAACACGCCGTAGCTACAGGCGCAGTCAATAAAGCGCTTGCCGGTATGGTCCGTGACATAGATGCCATCGGTTTCCTGCTCGACGCTGGTCTTGCCCATGCGATACAGCTTGGTCGCCGAAGCACTCCAATGCCGCTGGCAATCATCCAGCAGTTGTTCATGCGGCATGGTTAAGGACATGGCTGAAAGTCTCCTTGATGATAGTGGCAGCACGCTGGATATATTCCGCACGCGCGGTGACCGGGCAACGCAGAATCAATTCGCGGCCACGGGGCGGGCTGACATAGACGCCACGCTGATAGAGTTCTTCGCATAAACGGCCCGGATTGACGTCGCTGGCCAGCGGCAGGCTGACCCAACCGCCACACGCCACCGCACCGAAGGCGAAGAGCGCTTGCGCGAGGATCTGGCCGTTGTTGAAAGACTGTTTGGCCGAGTCGTGGGCCAACACATAATCGAGTGCCGCCATGGCGGCGACGCACGCCATCGGGTTGCCGGCGGTGGTGCTGCCATGTTTGGCCGGGCTGCTGCGACCATAAACCTGATAGGCCATTTGTTCGCTGCAGGTATAGGTGCCGATCGGAATCGCGCTGCCGCCCAGTGCGCCGCCCAACACCACGATGTCCGGCGTGTTGTGGTAACGCTGGAAACCAAACAGCGTGCCCAGGCTGCCCAGGCAACTTTGCACATCGACCGCAACGACTGGCGCCGAGACCTTGGCCGCCGAGTCATAGAGCTGATCGAGCAGCGTCTGGTCGATCAGGCGCAGCCGACCGTCCGCATCAATCACGGTGCTGGTGTGGCACACGGCAAAGCAATCATTCCAGTTCACCTTGGCCAGGTCGCGAGCATCACTGACCGCCACCAAATCGAAGCCGAGGAAACGCTGGATCTCCAGATATTCCTGCGGCGCACCGAGGCAACGTCCGTAGCTCAGCGAGCCGTAGTCGCCGCCCTGGACAAACACGATGGTGTTGCCCTTGGGCTTGAGACCCTTGCACAGTTTCAAGGCCCCTTCGAACGCTTCATCGCCGGAGCTGCAGATATACGAGCTGACCAGTGGCGCCGGCAGCAACTCGGCCAAACGCCGGCAGAACGCGATCAACGGCTCGGACATCAGCACGCGATTGGACAGGCCCATGCGGTCGGCTTGCTGACTGACCGCTGCAATCACCGACGGCACCTGAAAGCCGAAGCCGCCGGACAGGTCGACGATCTGGCGGCCGTCGCCATCGGTGTACGTCTCGTACTGACCCGAAATGATCTGTTTGTTATTGGTTTTCATAAGTAGGTCTCAGCGGTAGCTCAAGGCGTTGAAAATCCGACGACGCTCGTCAACGATGGCTTCGCGGCCATGCATCACCCGACGGTTGTCGATCATCACCATGTCGTGGTCGCGCCAGCCGACCGGGTAGGTGTATTGCGCAGACACCGTGGCGATTTCTGCCAGGAACTCAGCGGGAATCGGCTGCCCGGATACGGTGTCGATCACCGGCACTTCGTAGTTGAAAGACGGCCCGAGGATGCTGTTGGCAAAGGCCGGGCGCTGGCTGAATTCGGAGACCAGGATCGCCGACGTGCTGAAGGCGTAATGGATCGAATCGTCATCAGGGTTGAAGGTGATCACGGTCTGCGGATCAGTGCCGACGATCTGCATCAGATCGTTGATGCTGACCGCCGCCGGGTCCGACAGCGTCGATGAATAGTGACAAACCAGACGCCGCCATTTGTCGCCAGCCACGGTGCGGCTGTAGCGAATCGGGTTTTGCTCGAAGAAGGTGCGGCAGGCCGGCGACAGTTTCGCCAGGACTTTTTCACCGTCGCACAGGGTTGTTTGCGAACCTTTGCGCGGCGCTTCCTGGCAATAGAACCAAGTGATGTCCGGCCAGAACGGCGAGTTGCCATTCTCGCAATGCAGACCGATTTCCTGACGGCCCGCGTCCACCAGTTGTGCCGCGCCACCGACCATGATCCGCGCCGGATCGAGGCTCAGGCGCGAACTGTTTTGCCGCACATAGCTGCTGAAATCCTCAGGGTTGTGGATGCAGTTGCGCAGCAGCACGACACCGTAGTGCCCGAGCAATTCGTACAGCTCGGACTTGCCGAGGCTGGCGAAATGGTGGGCCTCGATAATCGAGATGTCGGAACTTTCACAGCGATAGGCAGGCGTGTTCATCAGCAGCATTCCCTTGCAGGTCGGCAAAAACAGTGGCGATATCGGCGCGTTTCGGGCGGCCGGTGACGGTATAGAGTTGTTCCAGCAGTGGATCGTCCTTGGTCAGCAACCAGAGACGGCTCGGGCGCTCGATGTCGGAAAAGCGTCGGGTTGACCAGGAAGCCAACTCGTCGCGGTCCGGCGCCGATTCGACACAGAGCAGCGCCACCAGGCCGTGGGTTTCATCGAAGAACACGGCGGCATCGCGCACGCCGGGAAACTCGCGGTATTCCAGCTCGACTTGCTCCGGGCTGACGTTGCGGCCATTCGGCAGGCAGATCACATTCTTCTTGCGGCCACGGACGTAGAGATAGCCATCGGCATCCAGCTCACCCAGGTCGCCGGTGTCCATCCAGCCGTCGTCGGACATTGAACAGGCGCTCGGGTCCTTGCCCGAATAACCGCTGAACAGCGAACTGCTCTTGACCTCGATGGTCTGGTCGGCGCCGATGCGCACCTGCACATGCGGCAAGGGTTTGCCGACGCTGCCCAGACGCTGGTGCTGCGCGGTGTTCATGCTGACCACCGAGGCGTTTTCGGACAGTCCATAACCCTGGAACACCGGGATGCCGTCCTCGGCGAGGGCGTTGAGGATGTCGATGCCGACCGCCGCGCCGCCGCAGGTGATATGCACGCCCGAATGCAGATATCGAGACAGCTGATCACTTTGCGCATCGCCTTGGGCGAGTTGCTCGTAGAAGCGATTGAGCATCACTGGCGGGACTGTCAGGGCCGTCGGTTCGACTCGCAGAATCCACGCGATCAAACGTTGCGGCGAAGTGCCCGGTTCGCCGAGCAATGGTTCGCCTTCTGGCAGGAAGTGCACGGTGCCGCCGGCCAACAGCGGCAGGTACGCGGCGGTGACTTGTTCCAGCAACAGACTCAACGGCACCAGCGACAGGTAACGGCGATGGGCATCGACCGGCATTCCTTGGCGCAAGGAAGCCAAAACCGCGCCGACTGCCTTCGTGCTCAGGCGCACGCCTTTAGGCCGACTGGTCGTGCCCGAGGTGTGAATGATTTTGCAGATCCAGTCGCTGACGCCATCCGGCTCACGCAGCAATGGTTGCTCGAGGGCCGGCTCGCTGAGGCGCCTCAAGCGGCTCTCGGGAAAATCCAACATCCAGCGTTCGGCCAGGGTGCGTTCGCCAGCGGCATCCACCAGGAAACCGTCGCAGCGCTCGGCCAAATGTTCGGCTTGCGCTTGGCTAAATGCCAGTGGCAGAGGCAGCGCGGTAATCCCGGCAAACAGGCACGCCAGATCGGCCACCAGCCAATCGCTGCTGTTACGCGTGGCAATCCCCAGCACGACGTGGTCGCCATGGGCCGGGGTGTCGAAACGCCGTTGCAATTCAGCTGCCAGGTTCAGCGCCCGGGACTCCAATTCGCCGAAGGTCATGACCGTGGCGTGTTCCAGCCCGGACGCGGCGCAATCGACAGCACAGACTTTCTCGCGATTGGCCTGTAGCGCCTGGCGCAGGTCCGCAATAAAGCGGCCACTCATGATTGCGCCCTCTCCGGCAGATCCGTCGGCAACTGGGTAAACAACGTACCGAGGGTCATCGCGGCGAATCGCGAACGTTTCGGGTCCACCCGGATAAAACCGGTGACCGGCATTTTCGAGTAATAGGAGCCCCAGTTCTTCCCGCCATCATTGGCCAGGCGCTCTGGATCAGCTGTCAGCAGCGGTTCGAAATCGATCTGGCAGCTTTCCATCATCTCCCGGACCCGGGGTGTAACGGTGCACAGTAGATAGTGACCACCCATGCACCAAGCCAACAACGGGATCATGTTGACCATGATCATTCCCGCCGTCAGGTGATGAGAAATCAAACTACCGATTTCAACGATAGTTGACCGATCGATCGGCTTTTCAAAGCGTTCGGAGAGTATCGTTTCTATCGGTTGCGACAGATATTGTTCAGAGAAGAGTGTGCGGTGATCGGCAAACGTTATACCGGCACAAGAAAGAATGCGCTCCTCATTATCCAGAGTTACCGCAAAATACTGCGGACTGGGCTCTACTGTCGCCTTATAAGAACTGCGAAATTTTTCCTTCACAACTTCAGTGGCTTGCACCCATAACGGTGTCTGACTTTCCGTGACACGTACCAACACTTCGACCTCCCTGTCCCTGTTCAGGACGCCTCTTAAAGTGAGCGAGAATATATTGAGGAAATCTCCGACAGACTATTTAAAAAACCAATTGCTTCCGCTAATATATAAATAAATAACCTTGTCACAAAAATAAAAGATAGTGACGCGCATGGATTTTCACCGAGACGGATTTTATGCTTAATAGTAATTTGCTCAGAAAACTCGATATGCAGGATCTGATGGTGTTCGTTGCCGTATACGAACAAAGCAGCGTCACCGAGGTCTCTGAAACCCTTTGCGTCAGCCAGTCCACCGTCAGTTACTGCTTGAAAAAGCTGCGCACGAGCTTCGACGACGAGCTGTTCATCAACACCCGTAATGGCATGTGGCCGACTAACAAGGCCACCACCATGTATGGCCATGTGTTGAAAATCCTGAAAAGCATAAACATATGCCATTCCGGCTTACACGCATTCGACCCCACGCAAAAAGAGATTACGTTTAATATCTGCGCACCGGAGTACTTTGAACTCCTGATACTTCCAAATTTGTTGAAGCGCTTTATTGGCAGTAGTTTTCCGGTCATTGTAAACATCCAGAAGTTTCACAGAGACATTCCAATCGAAGAGCTTATCGACGGTCGTTTCGATCTGGTTATTTGTTTCGGCCCCAACTTCCATCGCAGCTCAAAAAGTTTGAAGTCACAAGTTCTGCTGGAAGATGATCTTGTCTGTGTCGTTGATAAAAACTCTGCCCCGGCGGAGGGTGAATTCAGCCTGGACAGCTTTGTCGCGCGCCAGCACATCTTCCCGACCCCGTGGACTTCAGACACCAACATGGTGGATGGCTGGCTTAGCAAATGGGCTTACAGCCGCCAGATAGTGGCGCGGGCCAACAGTTACGTGGCGGCACTGAACATGATTCCCGGAACTGATTTCGTGCTGACGTTGCCTCGGCGTATCCAGATGCTGATCAGTAACGAAGATAAATTCGCACATTGCCAACCGCCCACCGGTTTACCCAACTTTACGCTGGACATGTTGTGGAACGAAAAGCCCGGGCAGGACAGCGCGAATAACTGGTTTCGCGAACAAATTGTCAGCGTCTGCGCACAAGACGGCCTGCTGTAATAAGAACTATTAACAGACAACTTCGAATTGAATGACCCACCGACGCCAGAATCGGCGCATAGCCTCAGCACTTGGCGGGTGGGTCATTATCGGGGCAGTTTGGCGCTGATCGCTTTCTGCCAGCAGGTCGTGTTACCTACACGATGTGTCCCACATCTGACACTGAAGTCTCCTACAGGGCATTCTCCTGGCACCATCGTTCCGTTACGATCGTTCGCACACGTTTGCGCACCCTCAGCGCAAGGAGCACAGCGAGACAGAACGGATGCTAAACAGTAACTTGCTTAGAAAGCTCGATATGCAGGACCTCATGGTGTTTACCGCCGTGTATGAGCAAAGCAGCGTCACCGGTGTGTCGGAGGCACTCTTCGTCAGTCAGTCCACCGTAAGTTACTGCCTGAAAAAACTGCGCACCAGTTTTGAAGACGAGTTGTTTATCAACACCCGCACCGGAATGCGCCCCACCTACAAAGCCAGCACCATGTACAACCATGTGCTGAAAATTCTTGAAAGTATCAACCTCTGTCACGCCAGCGGCCAGGCGTTCGATCCGACTTCACAGCCCGTCACCTTCAATATTTGCGCACCGGAATACTTCGAGCACTTGATTCTGCCGCGCCTGTTGAAGCGCTTCGATTTCGCCGATTTGCCGGTAGCGGTCAACCTGCACAAATTCGAAACCGATATCCCGGCCGATGAGTTGCGCGACGGCAGCCTCGACCTGCTGATCTGTTTTGGTCCGAATGCTCATCCGGGTCAAACCGACTTCAGGTCACGGATGTTGCTGGAGGACGACCTGGTCTGCGTCTTCGACAAACGCGCCACGCCATTGGAACCACGCTTGAGTCTGCAAGCCTTTACTGAACGCCAGCACGTGTTTTCGACACCGTGGTCAGCCGCCACCGACAAGGTCGATGGCTGGCTGGCGCGGCAGGCGCAAAAGCGCGAGATCGTCAAACGCTCGAACAGCTACAGTGCGGCGCTGAAGATGATCACCGGGACTGATTTCATCCTGACCCTGCCCCGGCGTATCCAGCGCCTGCTGGCCAACGAAGCGGTGTTCAATCATTGCGAAGCGCCTAACGGCCTGCCGGGTTTTACCCTCGACATGCAATGGAGCCAAACCGTGGATCAGGACAGCGCCAACACTTGGCTGCGTGAGCAAGTGCTAGAGGTCTGCGCCGAGCAGCAAGCCGCCTGAAACTCAGAAGCCGATGGCGGTCTTGGTGTAGGACTCACGATCGATGTCGAGGATCTCCACGCACAACTGGACTTCGACATCCATCGGCCATTCACACAAATCCTGCACCACGGCCAACAGGCTGTCGGACAGCTGTTTCTTGATTTGCGGCGAGCGACCGCTCAGCAACGCCAGCTTCACGTGCACGAACGCCCGCTCGCCCAAGCCAGTGCCGACCTTGAAGGTTTCAACCTTCAGGGCACGGCTCTTGATATCGTGCTCAGCCGCAAACTGACCGGAACCCACCAACGTATTGTTGAGCCGGATCAACGCGACATCGGCGTTCAACCCGGGCAGGTTGGCGGTGTATTCCATGTGCAGGTGAGGCATGACGATGCTCCTGAGGATTGGCAGAAAGGGTCTACATATATCACAGAGCCGCCCGGCTTCCGGCGGACTTTTAGTGCTGCAACGCACCCAGTCAAAGTGAACCGGCGCTGTGCATGTCGGCCAGACCGCGTTCACTCATGAACGCTTCGAGGCGCGAGCGCAGCCAGCGTTCGGCCGGGTCAGTGTCGACGTGGCTGAGCCAGACCATGGACAAGTCCAGGGTTGGCGTCTTGAACGGGAACGGTTCCTGGAACAAATGGCCGGACGCCGCCATGGCGCTGGCGGTGTAGTCCGGCAGGCTGGCGATCAGGTCCGTCCCCGCCAGCAGGGCTGGCAATGAGCTGTATTGCGGCACGGAAAGGACGACATGGCGTTTGCGGCCAATCTCCGCCAGCCACTCATCGGCGTAGCCACTGACGTTGGCGGTGTGGGAAACCAGCACGTGAGGGCGCGAGCAATATTCATCAAGGGTCAACGGCGTGTCGGACGCATCGGCGCGCAAAAGGCTCGGCTGGATATGCCGTAGTAATTTGCGCTTGGCGTTGGCCGGCAAGCCGCGGGTCTGGCTGATGCCGACAGTAATATCGCCGGAGGCCAACAGATCGGGAATCCGCCAGTAATCGACATGCTGGACCACAAACACCACCTTCGGCGCTTCCTGGCGCAAGGCCCGCAGTAACGGGGGCAACAGGCCGAATTCGACATCGTCCGAAAGCCCGATCCGAAAGGTCATGGTGCTGCTGGCCGGGTCGAAATCGTGGGTCAGGCTCAAGGCCACCGACAGCGAATCCAGCGCGGGCGACAGGTGCTGGATGATTTCTTCGGCCCGGGCCGTCGGCTCCATGCGATGGCCGACGCGAATGAACAGCGGATCATTGAACATCGTGCGCAGACGGTTGAGCGCGGCACTGATGGTCGGCTGGCCGAGAAACAGCTTCTCCGCCACCCGCGTCACGTTACGTTCGAGCATCAACGTCTCGAACACCACCATCAGGTTGATGTCGGCCTTGCGTAGTTCATTACGATTCATCCACTGCACCCCGTCCCCAAGACTTGCGCCAGTTTAGAAAGGCCGGGGGGTGGCGTCTATCGGCATGATCGCCGCCATACGCAGGATCACTGCACCGTCAGCGACTTCATGCCCAGGCCCATGACACGCTGATCCTCCCCAAGCCCCAACTGTTTCGGGCTGATCGCATCGGGCAACTGCACTTGAATCCGCATCAGCCTGTCGCCGGCAATGGCTTCGCGCATAGCCGGGGTGATCGAGATTTCGATGCGATTGCCTTGAACCGTTGTCAGACGCGTCGTCAACGCCTGTACGCCGTTGATACTGAAGACCATCGTCTGACCGGCATGCATCGGCAGGACGAAGGCCAGCGCATCGATGACGATGGAGCTTGCCTGTGGCGGAACCCGAAGCTGGATCTCAGCCTGCGCGCCGTCAGACCAGGTGCCCCAGGCTTCCGGAGTTCCCCAGCCCTGAACCAAGTGAAGGGTCGTGTGGTTGAACAGTTGCTGCTGCCCGACCTTGATCAGTGGCATTGACTGCATCGCGCGTCCTTCGTCCTCGACCGCGAGGCATCGCGCGCATTGCTTCCAGCCCGGCGCCAGCACCACCATGCCATCGATGCGGGTGAGCAGATCCGTGGCACTGTTCACGGTTTTCACCGCCTCAAGCCTGGCCTTTTCATCGAGGATATACAGCGAGTCCGGGTCGTATTGTCCCGTTTCCAGCATCCGCCGAGCCTTTTCCCCAGCCTGTTCCAACGCCGTCGTGCTCATTCGGCCCAGATAAGCAGCGTCGGTTTTCATCCCATGGGTCGCCGCAAAGTCGGCCAGTGGCTGCCAGGTGTCCGGCTGATTCTGGGGCGACAACGAACGAATGTTGGCGTAGTGCAATGCCGCACTTTTCCAGAAAGGGTCTTGCAGGGGCGTCGCCCATTCACTGGCCGGCTCCATCATTCTGCTCTGCCGCAGGCCTGCCCAACCGTTGCGGGTATCGACAACCTGGACACACAGCGCCACCGCCAGCAGGCACACCGCCGTGCGTGGCCGGTTGCCGCGCACCACGAGATAAATGATGGCAAACACAATGACGTAGAACACCGGCCAGAACATCCGGCCCGATGCCCGGAAGATATTCGCCAGTTTGACGAACGCCTTGGGCAACGGATAGTGAGCATTGAGCAGGCCGAGGCCGATGTCGTTGGACAGTGCAAACAGCAGCAGGCCAACCAGCGCGAGCATCAGGACCGGCAGGCTGCGCACCGCCCTGCCGAAGTCGGTATTACGGCGCAGCAGCGCGACGGCGGCGAAGATCGCCGCCAACAGCGTCCCCGCGCCGAGGAAGTTGAAACCCTCATAGTCGCCGGGACCTTCCGGCAAGTCCGGCACGATCGAGGACCAGCCGCTGGCGTCGATCAGCGACAACACATTCATGCGGTACAAGCCAAAGCCACCCGCCACAGCGCCTTTGCCGATACTGAAATAGCCCGCCTGCCAGCAACACAGGCTTACCAGCAAAAACAGCACCAGCAGTTCGATCAGTGCGGTACGCCGGGTCAACTGACCGTTGCGGGTTCTACCCGCCAGATCCGCAATCCAGATCAATGCCACCATCGCGAGCAAATAAGCGTGTACCAGCGCCGTCGCCGCCAATAGCACGCCCCAGGCCAATCGCCGCTTCTGCACGCCAGGGTGCAGCGCCAGGTAAAGCGCCGCCAGAACCAGAAAATGCCCGGCGAGAGATAAATGCCCGCCCATGCGCAAAAACATCGGCGGCGAAAACAGGAATAGGCCAGCCCCCAGCAACTTCAGCGCGACATTGGGCGTCACCAGCCCCACCAGCTTCCAGGCAAACCAGGCTTGCAGGACGAAACACGCCATCAACCAGATACCGAAGTATTGGAATGTCTCAGGCAGCCATGCGCTGAAGGGTTTGAACACAAAGGCCAGCAGCGGATTCGAGTCAGAAAAAATGATCGCGCTACCCAGCTCCAATCCATAGGACGGGTTAAGTCCGAGCGGAAAAGTCCAAGGCGAGTGTCGGAAAAATACCCAGCCCAGGTAATGAGTCGCCGGATCGCCACTGTCCAGCCAGGCGATGTTTTGCGGGTCCAGGGCGCGCGGCCCGATCACGATGAAAAACGCCACCACGCCCATCAATAAGGGCAACAACTCCAGCGCCCAATGCTTGCCAGAATCCTTCATCGATACGTCCAGAAATTGTGCAATACAAAGGTGAAGGCCGGAATGGTCAATGCCACCGCGCCGATCCCCATCAAGTAATTGAGCCCGGCAATCTGTGCCGCCCAGGCCACGAACATCGCCAGCATGAAACCTGCGCCGGACACCATCATGAAGCGCAGCAACGTGCGGCCATGCAGTCGGGCGGAAAAACTCCAGGTCGTGTTGATCAAGTAAGACACCACCGTCGCCACGGCGAATGCGACGCCATTGGCCAGAGGTGGCATGGGCATTACGAAGTTGATGAATAGAACAGCAACGACCGCGTGAAGCGCCGTGACAAACAATCCCGTCACAGCAAACCTCAATGCTCTTTTGATCAGTGCGGATTTTTCGGCTGACGTCACGGCTTCTGCGCCAGCACGAACACCGTCAGGCCGGCCAGGCGATTCGCCCCCATGAACGGCAGCTCAATGCTGCACAAGGTCTTGAGGATCGAATTCACCACCGGATGATGCTGCTTGAGCTGCGAACGCGGCGGAGACGGTTGTGTGCCTTTGGGCAACAGCCGCAGCGTCGCCGCTATCGGGAACACCGCACCGAAATAGTAGGCCCCCTGCTTCACCGTCAAACCGGCATCACGAGCCACTGTTTCAAATTGCGCCAGGGTGTAACGACGTTTGTGTTCCAGGAAGTCATCGTGACCGCTCCAGAGAAACTGGAACGCCGGCACCGTCATCAAAAAGCGGCTGCCGGAAGGGACTTTATCGACGTAGGCCTTGAGCAATCCGACGTCATCATCCACATGCTCCAGCACGTCCATCAGCAGCACCAGATCGGCGTCCACCGAATCGATGCCGCGCCGATAATGCACCGGTTTTCCAGAGGTGCTGGCGTCCGAGTCGATGTCGTAACTGATATCGACGCACCAGGCTTCGTTCGCGGCGGTGTGGGTCAGCAGGTGATGGGTAAAAAACCCGGAGCCGGCGCCGACGTCGAGAATCTTCTTGATCGGCGTATCGCCCAGCAGACGCTTGGTCGCTGCGGCTTTCGACGAGTAATACCAGTGCTGGTCAATGCTTGAACCGAGGATGTCGGTTTCCTTGAGATCCATGGTTCAGTCCTTGGGGTTATAGACACGCCGCACCAGATAAACCGGCCGGCGTTTGGATTCGATGTAGGTGCGGCCCAGGTATTCGCCGAGCACCCCGATGCCGATCAGTTGCAGACCACCCAGAAACGTCACCGCGACCATCAGCGAGGCGTAACCCGGTACGTCGACCCCGGTAATCAACGTGCGCAAAATAATGAAAATGGCAAACGAGAAAGACACCAAGGACACGAACAGCCCCAGATACGTCCAGACCTTGAGCGGGTCGGTACTGAAACTGGTGATGCCTTCCAGCGCGAAATTCCACAGGCGCCAACCATTGAATTTGGTCTCACCCGCCACCCGTTCCGGGCGCTCGTAATCGACGCGCGTGGTGCGAAATCCGACCCAGGCAAACAGGCCTTTCATGAATCGCCGAGACTCGGGCAACGACTCCAGCGCCTCGACTACACAGCGATCCATCAACCGGAAATCACCGACATCCTTGGGCAGCGGTTGATCCGAGATTCTGTTGTGCAGGCGGTAGAACCAGTTGGCCGAGGTTTTCTTGGCCCAGGAGTCGGACTTGCGACTCACACGATGGCCCAGCACCACTTCATAGCCTTGTCGCCACTGGGCAATCATCTGCAGGATGACTTCCGGTGGATCCTGCAAATCGGCATCAATCGGCACTACCACGTGGCCGGTAGTGGCCTGCAAGCCAGCGGTCAATGCCGCTTCCTTGCCGAAGTTGCGGCTCAGGTCGATGACTCGAATGCGCGGATCAGACTGCTGGCGCTCCAGAAGCAAATCCAGCGTTGCGTCGGTGCTGCCGTCATTGACGAACACCATCTCCAGCCCCACCAGCGCCTCATCCTTGAAGACGTCAGTAATCCGCGCGATGAACAAATCAATGGTCGCCGCTTCATTGAATACCGGGATGACGAGCGAAAGCTCCACATGCCCGGCCAGTTGCGTTCCTTGCTGATGAGTCAATTGATTGCTCTTTTTTATAGTGTTTTTTCAACAATCTTCGGTCGCCGAAGTATTTCCGGCGCCATGAGCTGCCCCGTATTAAGCAGGAGCAAGAGAGGTGATGCAAGGGCGAAACTGCGGCGGTTTTGGCCATCCTTCCAAGGCTCGGCCAACTGTAGGAAAAGCCCTCAAATCATTGGAAACAAATGCCTGATGGCCAAAAAAACCAGCTCCGCTAGGCTTGCTGACATGCGGCACACAGGTTGTCGAAATTAACCAATCGCATGGAGCGAGATGAATGTATTTTGAGATTTACAGGCAATCGAAAGGCACCCCGAGTACTGGAAAAGGGCAATGGCGCTGGCGGCTGCGGGCGGGGAATCATGAGACGGTTGCGAGCGGGGAATCGTATGTGAACAAGACGGATTGTTTGCATGTGATCGAGTTGATCAAAGGGGTGCATGGGGAGACTCCGGTCAAGGAAATTTAAGGGCGCGGTGAATTCCCACTCCCTCAAAATGAAAAGCCTCGCGACGTAATGGCGGCGAGGCTTTTCGATACTTTGCGCGCATCCAGCGGCCGCCCCCAACCTTGATCCAGACGCTTCCCATGCTGTATACCTAAAAAGACCTATCGTCACACCGAAGGAAATAACACCGCCTTATGCACGGAATCACACGTATCGATCGCCTTGTCGGCCCACTCTCCGCAGCCCTGATTGCGCACTGTGGGCCTAACGTCAAACGCTGCGCTGGCGCAGCCACAGGGCTTGTTTCCCGTCTCGTTGCACTCCTCGCTCTACACCGCTTGCGACCTCGTTTGTCGGACTGGTGCGCTCATCGGCGCCATTGCTCCGTCCCTCCGCCCGCTTGTTTCTGATCGTCAGCCACTGAATCGACGCCTGCATCTACCGTTTTCTCGCGGAGTTTGTGCTCGCGTGGCTTTTCTTTCTGAACCCATCACTTCCTGAGCGAGACATCGCCCGGTCGGCCTTTGCGCCTCGAACCGTGCCCGTCAGCTCCAGGCCAGCAAATTTTGCTTGCGCAGTGCCCCTCATGAGGCGGCTTTGCGTCGAGCCTCCCCACGGTACAAGGAGTATCAATCGATGATTTATTTCCAGGGAAAAAGAATTCTCAGCGCCATCTTCGACATGGATGGCACCATGTTTGACACCGAACGCCTGCGCTTCAAAACCCTCAAGCAGGCGTCCAGCGAAATTTTCGGCAAGCCGTTGAGCGAGGAAACCCTGATCGGCTCGCTCGGCCTAAGCGCCAAGAAGGCCGAGGCGCTGGCCAAGGCCCACAACGGCGACGACTTCCCCTACGCCGAGATCCGTCAGCGCGCCGATGAGCTTGAGCTGGCGTATGTGCGCAATGAAGGCGTGCCGATCAAGCCAGGTTTGCTGGAAGTGCTGGAGCGCTTGCGCAAGTACGGCCTGACCATGGCGGTCGCGACTTCAAGCCGTCGAGCGATTGCCGAGGAGTATTTGATCAATGCCAACGTGCTCAAGTATTTCGACATCACCGTGTGTGGCGACGAAGTCACCCAGGGCAAGCCCCATCCCGAGATCTTCCTGCGGGCGGCCAGCGCACTCAATTGTGAGCCGGGCCACTGTTTCATGGTCGAGGATTCGGAGAACGGCCTGCTCTCGGCAATCCGCGCCGAGGGGCAGCCGATCCTGATCGAGGACATCAAGCCACCCGCGCCCGAGGTCAAGGCCGGCGCACTCAAGGCTTACGGCAACATGCAGGAATTTCTCGGCGACCTGACCGAATGCATGCCCGACCTCGGCACGCCCGAGCTGACCGAAACCTTCCCCCAGGCACTCAACCAGTTTCGTGCAGGCATCCACGGCTTCGGTGCGATGGGTGGCGGCTACCTGACGCAGATTTTCTCTCACTGGGACGGCTACACCCGGCCCTGTGAAATCATCGGCGCCACCCGCTCGCGCATGCTGCGCGAAACGGTCGAGGCCTTCGGCCGATTCAGCGTGCGCTACAGCGCGACGTCCTTCGACCAGACCATCGAAAACCTGCGGATGATCGACATGGACGACGCCGAAGCGGTGATCGATATGTACGACGTCGCGGAAATCGTCGGCCTGAGCCTGCCCGAACCGGCCATCCGCAAACAGGCAGATGTGATCGCCAAGGGCTTGATCCGCCGCTTCGAACGCCGCAAGCGTGAGCTGACCATCCTGATCGTGCTGAACAAGGTCGGTGGCGCCGCCTTCGTGCGTCGCCATGTCGAAACGCAGTTGCTGCTCCTGGTGTCACCCGAGACCTGCCAGCAGATCCTCGACAAGACTCACTTTGCCGAGACGGTCGTCAGTCGCATTGTCTCGAAGATCTCCAACGAGGCCCTGCTTCGGCAATTGCGGATCAAATCGAAGATTTTCCAGAACAGCCTGAGCGATGAACCGACCACTCACTCAACATCGACGGCCGTCAAAGCCCCCGAATACGAACGGCTGATCGGGCGTTTTCGGCCCTTCGCCCAGTCCAGCAACGCCCTCAGCCAGATGCACCTGATCCTGTTCAACAGCGAACCGGACATGCCTCTCTACGTCGAGCGCGGTAGCAACTTGCTCGAGCGACTGCGCCAGGTGAAAACCGTGGAAGACATCACCCAGACCCAGGTCATCAAGAACCTCCTGTGGAACGGCCCACACGCGATCATTGCCTGGTACGCCAGCCTGCTGGGTTATTCGTGGTTGGGCCAAGGCATGGGCGACCCGCGCGTCAGCGCCTTGGCCGAACGCCTGATCCGCCAGGAAGTCGGCCCGGCCCTGATCGCCGAAAACCCGCACATGAGCGAGGCCGTCGCCGGTTTCGCCAAAACCTTTCTTGAACGCTGCAACACATCCTTCAAAGACCCTTGCGCCCGCGTCGGCCGTGACCCTTTGCGCAAACTGCAACGCAATGAACGCATCCTGCGCAGCATCGACCTGGCCCGAAAACACGGCATCGACTCCACCGGCCTGGAGTTCGGCACGGCGTTAGCCCTGCACTACGCCCTGCGTTCGACGGACGCCAAGGATCAGGAAAGTCAGTTGATGCGCACGCTCTATGAAGAGAACGGGAGTGTCGAGGCAATGTTGACGTATACCGGGAGCTATAACGGCAAACCGTATCCGGGACTGGACCCGGTCAGGGATGCGGGGTTGGTTGAAGGGATTGGGGGGCATTTTGAACGGCTGGTGAAGCCGGATGCCGGGCATTGGGGGTGGCCAGCCCAGGGATAGGTGAAAGAGGACTAGCGTTAATGCAAAAGCCCCCGTAATCAGCAATGACTACGGGGGCTTCGTCTTATTCAATAATGGCGCAGAGCTAGAGGTTGGAGCTTTCAGCTGCTTATCGTTGAAGACCGCGCGCAAGATGGGAGTTGTCAGTCCCGCTTACTTTCCAAACTCGCATCCTTGGTCAAAATATGGGAACCGTACTGCAGAAAATCATCGAGATGCTTTGTGATTATCGCGACAGTAATCGGCAATTGGAGGGGTTGATATTCGTGTACGGCAATATTACGAAACCTCACCATGTTCTTCAGACTGCCAAGCAGCGATGCATTGACCCATCCACCCTTGGATAACAGTTCAAACACGTCACGTGCACTCTGTGGCACCCCTAGACGCTCACGACGAATTAGATGCTGCCCCATGTCCAACGCGGCTTCGCAGGCACGCTGAATATTCAGAATCGCGGCGTCCTGGCGAGTGAGATCAGTAGCGAAACTGACGGGATCCTTCTCATATTCCTCACGAGCCCGAGCTACACAACGCTCAATGCTCGCAGCTTTATTGATGAGAACATCATCGACCATACACTTTCCCATCCTTCTGGATATCTGCCAGCAGCCCCGCTCTTGCGGTATCCAGTGCAGTTTTTTCGCTCAGGATAAAGCTCTCGAAAAGACCTGCCTGGCTGTCCTTGGACCAGAGGCGACGGCCCGTGGTCAGTACCTGGTATTGCATCACTGTTGAGGCGGCGCGCAGATCAAGCAAATCGACGGGAACGCCTACGATATCAGCAAGCTCTCCAGACAGCCGCCAAAGCGCTAACGGCTCGACCAGCCCTGAAGAAAGCACCGCCACATCCAGATCACTTTCAGCGCCAGCATCACCGGTCATCTGACTGCCGAATACGTACACAGCCAATAGATCAGGCAACTGGTCCTGCAAGAGTGTCGGCGGTTTTTCCAAGTTCATGACTGATATCCAGATAGCCATTTAACCAAGACCGTAAAAGAATTAGTCACGTTGTTTTTGCCCTGAAACAAAAACCAGGCGTACATAGGCCCATGACGGCCTGAGTTTTGCCCTAAAAATCCCCTGAGATTATCTTCTACAACACGGAGGGCCTAGTGTTTCTTCCAAGACTGAAACCCATACGCAGGCACGGTCGCTTTGCGGGTCGCCGGACCTCCTTTTAAAACGATTTCTGATAAAGTCGACCTCAGTGAACGTACTGACAAGGAGTCAAGAATGGCAAAGCCTGCCGCACGTATTACTGATCCCACCAATTGCCCTATTCCTGGGCATGGCCCCAAAGCGATCGCCACGGGATCCCCCGACGTCTTTTACGATGGGCTTGCAGCTGCAAGCCGAGGCGACACCTGCACCTGCGGCAGCGCTTTGTCATCAGGTCTATCCTCGACGGTTTTCATCAACGGCAAGAATGCCGCTGTACAGACCAGTGGCGGAACTCATGGTGACATCGTGATCGGAGGTTCCGGCACAGTGATTATCGGCGACACCCATACCCCTACGCCGTTCACGCCCCCGCTTCCGCTTTTACTGCAGAAAACCTACGGCCACAGCTTCAGCATTGTTGGTAGCGAGTCCGGGCAACCTTTATCCGGAAGAAGTTTCATTGCGACCGTCAGCGGTAAAAAAATTAGTGGTGTCACAGATGGTAATGGAATAGCGCATGTCAAAACCCCTAACAAAGATGCCACTATCTCCATAAGTATCGAATTTACTTCTCCTGCTCGGACGCTTAACGAACTCACGGATTGATCAAAAATGGCTGAACAATTTACTACTGAAGCAAAGGCGGCTGAGGTCAAACCAAGTCAGCCAGTAGCCCCTACCACCATCACTGTCAATGATAGGGCTGCTACGAGAGAGGCAATCATTCGCCTGCTCCATAAAAAGGGATGTGAATTTGTAGAGCGCTCTTCCTGGGGAGCGCATAAAGCAAAAGGCGAAATGATTGATGACTGGGATTACTCGATGATCGCATTGCACCACGCAGGTCGAAGTGCAGGCTGTGGTGCTGGTGCAGGACAAATGCACTCGATTCAGAGTGAACATCAGACTAAGTTTGATGATATCGGTTATCACTTTGGCATTGACTGCATGGGCAAAGTCTTTGAGGGGCGCGATATCCGATTCAAAGGTTCAAGCGTACATAATTACAATACGGGTGTAATTGGCATCGTTCTGTTAGAAAACCTGACAACTGCCGAAGAAGGTGGCGATATGGTTGCCCTCTCCCGTCAGGCTCTTGAAACCATCAATGGAAATATGGATCAGAAAATCCCTGCTATACAGCTCGACTCATTACTGACATTAATTCAAACACTGACCCGCGTTTTCAGGGTGACAACTTTGGGCGGCCATCGCGAATTCCCAATGCAAGCCGGAGAAGGAAAAATCTGCCCTGGCAACATTGGTATGGAATTAGTGAGAAACCTGCGTATCAAAACCAAACTTTTTCGGCCACCTTCATAATGAAGTATCTATTTATAATAGTTCTGACCGCATTAGCCGCCGCTCTCTACATTGGCTTTTATGAAAAGATGGAAGATGCCTACCCGGAGAAGGTATTTTTCATCAAGAAAAGCCCGACACTTCAAATAAAATTTGAAAATATTTTCGCGTACGAGTCAGATGATAAGAGCCTGACCGAACTCAGCGAGACGGAGCGACAGTCGGTAATTCAATACTGTAAGTATCGACTAGGTAAAGTTTCAACTCTGCAAAACCAGCGTGAGTTGGAGGAGTGCAAGAAAAGATAGTACAGCCGGCCTCGTCAGAAAAGTCCACCAAGCGGATCTGTGTGGTGGGAAGAGAGGAATGAGGCGATCGGCAAGGCGGCATTTGCCGCCCATCCAAGGAACGTTGGGTGTAGATATTGATAGCAAGACCATTACTGTATGGATAAACAGATTCCAGATTCCCTGCGCTTCGTGCACGAAGCAGGAGCCTCGGCTGGACTTGCAGGGGCAATCTGCAGGTGAAGCGATGGGTTGGATGTTGACGCATCCATCCCATCGCTCCTTTTTTAATGGATTTTCAAGGAAACAAACATAAAGATCATGAGCATGAGCATGAAGCGATTTTGGCAACGAAGTGAAAAGATTTTAAAAGTTGAGATTGTAAATCCGAAACTAACTTGCCAGGAAAAATGCAGCGCTCAAACATCATCATCCGACACTCCAGTAAACCCGCCTGTTAAAGAATTAAACTTTGACCTCTCATTAAAAGTTTTGGCGCTCACAGCATTAGTACTCAACAGCTGTCTCGCAATTATGGGATATGTAGATTTTACGGGATACTTACAAGCATTCGGAATAAGCACAAACGAATTAGATTTGAGCTTATCCACACTGCTTTTTCAAGGATACATAGAAATTGTGGTGGCCTCGTTCAGCGCAGCAGCAGACCACTTTTTACTAGGCGCCACAGCTATATTGATCGTGATGACGTGCATCTTTCTATTTCCCGCATCGATATTTTTCAAGAACAGAGACCGCGTTGATAAAACTGTAGCAGCCATGATGATTGGTTATCTCGCTTTTATAGTACTGATAATCCCTATAGTAGGACTCCATAGAGGTGAAGAAAGAGCAATCCTACTCTTCGACAAACAAAACGGCGTCAACTCAACTAAAAAATTGAATACCAGCCACACTATAAAAACGAAAGAGGGAACTTCTGTATCTGGAGAGACTATTTTTGCATCACCACAATACACCTACATATTGCAACGTCGCGAGCTATATAAAATTTCGAACAGAGACAATCATATTGTGAGCGTCGCAAATGTAGAAGAGGCTCCCAAAAAAGGCGGGGCATCTACCAGTGACTCAAAGTAGTTTTTCATCGACTACTGACTTTATGTAGCTTTGACACGCAGTCAAGGCAATCAGCCCCCTGTCGCCGGCATCGGTGATGCCGATAATTCGTTGAGCATGCGCTGGGTCAAGTTGGGCTCTTGTGGCGCCATGAACCACGCCGCTGGTGGTGGGGGGCTGACACTGAGTCACCGCCAGCAACAGCGGTGGCAAGGCGGTGGCGCAGGCGACCTTGATCACGTTGGGCATCGCTCAATACTCGGTAATGGGTTTGTTCACTGGCCGACAGCCATTGCTCTAGGGCCAGACGTTTGTCCTGCTCGGCATGCTGCTGCGTCGCGGCGGCTTGGGTTAGTTGATTCAGCGTCTCGGCCTGTAGGCGGGCTTGCTGCTCCAGATGCTGGCCGTAACGCCAATCCTGAACCTGCCACGCCAACGCGGCCAACAATACACCGCTGGCTAGCAGCCGATACGGCGCCGGGATCAAGTCGACGAGACGCATAGCACCGCCCTCGCCCGCTTTCACAGCCCCAGCCGATCATCCAGCCCATTGAGACCGCCGTTGATCTTGCGGGTGATCGCCTCGAACTCGTCCCGATCCGCCAGCGCGTTCAGCTCGCGCCCCCACCAGAACCACGCGGCCGACTCGGCGGCCTATTGCGGCAGCTCCAGCAACTCGGGAGTGCGCAGCAAGCGCTCGTCGCCAAACGCAGCGAAGGTAGTCGTGGGCTAGTTCAAAGCCCCCAAAGAACGCTCCAGGGTAAGAGTCGTCGAGCTGATAGACCAGAAAGATGAGACCTGCCAGATGATTTGATGGAAACGCAGAGAACACTTAATCGGCGTATGCCCTAAAAATGCCCCTAAATAAAACGCCAGAAACGAAAAAGCCCCCGCAATCAGCAATGATTACGGGGGCTTCGTCTTGTTCAATAATGGCGGAGAGATAGGGATTCGAACCCTAGGTACCGGTGAAGGTACAACGGATTTCGAATCCGTCCCATTCGGCCACTCTGGCATCTCTCCAACGGCGCGCATCATAACAACACTTTTGCCGGAAGCGAACCCCCTTATGCAAATTTTTTCCGTGCTATCAGATGCTTGCGTCGGTTAAAGCGGTACGCCCAGACGATTGGCGACTTCTTCGTAGGCTTCGATGACGTCACCGAGGCCCTGGCGGAAGCGATCCTTGTCCATTTTCTTGCCGGTGGCCTTGTCCCACAGGCGGCAGCCGTCCGGGCTGAATTCGTCGCCCAGGACGATGGAGCCGTCGGAGAACACGCCGAATTCGAGTTTGAAGTCGACCAGCAGCAGGCCGGCGTCGTCGAACAGTTTGCTCAGGACTTCGTTGACCTTGAGCGACAGTTCTTTCATGCGAACCAGTTGCTCGGCGGTGCCCCAACCGAATGCCACGACGTGGGATTCGTTGATGAACGGGTCGCCCTTGGCGTCGTCCTTCAGGAACAGTTCGAAGGTGTAAGGGTTGAGCTTCATGCCTTCTTCGACGCCCAGGCGCTTGACCAGGCTGCCGGCAGCGTAGTTACGCACGACGCACTCGACCGGGATCATGTCGAGCTTTTTCACCAGGCATTCGTTGTCGCCCAGCAGTTTGTCGAATTGGGTCGGCACGCCGGCGGCTTCGAGTTTCTGCATGATGAAGGCGTTGAACTTGTTGTTCACCATGCCTTTGCGGTCGAGCTGCTCGATGCGCTTGCCGTCGAACGCCGAGGTGTCGTTGCGAAACAGCAGGATCAAGCGGTCAGCGTCGTCGGTCTTGAAAACCGATTTGGCTTTGCCGCGGTAGAGTTCTTCACGTTTTTCCATGATGGGCTCCGCTTGCTAAGTAGGTGGGCTAGGCGATGTGTCGCCAGTCGAGCCCTGAATCTTGATCGGCCAGTTGCAGCCAGTCCGGGTCGCACCCTAGGGTGTCGACAAAACATTGCCGGGCCAGCTGCGGCAGGTTGTTCTTGCTACTCAGATGGGCCAGGACCAGGTGTTGCAGGCCTTGCCAGCCCAACTCAGACACCAGGAATGCCGCCTGGTGGTTGTTCAAATGTCCCAGTTCACCGCCCACCCGCTGCTTCAGGAAGTAGGGGTAGTGACCGCGAGCCAGCATGTCACGGCAATGGTTGGACTCGATCATCAACGCATCGAGGTCCCGATAGCCGTCCAGCACCTTGTTGCAATACGAGCCCAGGTCGGTCAACAGGCCGAAGCGCCGCTCACCGTCATTGAAAACGTACTGGGTCGGTTCCTGTGCATCGTGGGCCACGGCAATGACTTCGATGTTCAGGGCGCCGACTTGCAATTGCTCGCCGCCGGCCAGGAAGCCCGCGGGTTCGATCGGTTTGCGCATCCCGCGCAGGGTCCCGCGACTGAGGTAGACAGGTAGATTGTAGCGCCGAGACAGCAAACCCACGCCATGCACATGATCGGCATGTTCGTGGGTCACGAGTATCGCGCTCAGCTGCGCCGGGTTTACCCCAAGGCGCAACAGGCGTTTTTCGGTTTCCCGCAGGGAGAAACCACAATCCACCAGCACATACGTATCAGCGCTGGCTATCAGCGTGCCGTTCCCTTGGCTACCGCTGCCGAGAACGGCAAAAACGCATGTGATATCAGCCCAGGTTGTCCTGAATCACGCTCAACACTTTGCGGGCCACTTCGGCTGGCGCAACGGTGTTGATGTTTTTCTCGACGGTGACCTGGACGTTCTCGCCAACCTTGCTCAGGCGAACCTGATAACGCTCGGCACGGGCTTCAACTTCTTCCTTGGACGGCGCACTGCCGAACAGGCTGCTGAAGAAACCAGGCTTCTCGTCTTTCTTCTCGGCTTTTTCAGCCAGGTTGATGTAGTACAGGCCCAGGCTGCGGTTGATGTCTTCAACGCGCCATTCGCCTTGTTCCAGTGCACGACCGACGCTCGACCAGGCGCGATCCAGATCAGGACCGACGTTCAGGACCGGGTTGCCGCTGCCGTCTTCGCTCAGGCTGACACGATTTGGCGTATCGAAATCACGCGAAGCCAGCATGGAGACCGAACCGCCCTTCTCTGCCGTGCGGCTCATGCTCGCGAGCAGATCGTCCACCAGTGCCGCGTCCAGGCCAGTGTTGACCGAACGGTTGGTGAAATCGACGTCGGCGGTGCTGCCCGAAGGACGCTGGGCGCTGACCACGTAGATTTCACTGGTGTTGCGCTGCACGCCTGGCTCGATGCGGACCCGCACGCGGGTTTCGCTGTCGGCGCTGATGCCGGCCGCGCTCAGGCGCTTGGCCATGGCTGCGGACAGTTCGTCGGAATGCTGCCAGGTCGTGGTGAATTCGCCGGTTTGCGGGCGTTGCTCATCCAGACGGAAACCGTTGTCCTGGAAGAACTGTACCGCCACTGGCCAGACTTCGGCCGGTGGGTGCTGGCCCATGACCCAGCTCGAGTCACCGCTTTTTTGCAGGGTGTAGTCGCTGGCGTCAGCAATAGCCGACAGCGGCTGCGGACGCGGCACGATGTATTCGCCCTTCGCGGTGTCATCGGCCACGTTACGCGGGATCGGCAACAGCGGATCCAGACGTTTGGCGGTGCTGACATTCGGTGGCAGTTGCATCGGTGCAGTCTGTTGCGCTTCCAGGTAATCGCTACCACGGTCACGGAAGTAACCTTCCGGGCCCCAGACCCATCCGCAGCCACTGGTGCTGGAGATAATCAAGGCAAGTGCGGAAAGTCCGGCCATTCGCTTCATGCGTTGTACTTCCTCAATTAAACCAGGACGCCGGACTGGCGCATGGCCTGCCGCAGCGGTTCGTGACAGGCAGCGCTGAGCCAGGTGAGCGGCAGACGGATACCGTCCGGCATCAAGCCCATTTCATGCAGTGCCCATTTCACGGGAATAGGGTTGGATTCGATGAACAGTGTCTTGTTCAGCGGCATCAGTTTTTCGTGGAGGGCGCGAGCGGTCACGGCGTCGCCCTTGAGCGCGGCGTTGCACAGGTCGGCCATGTCACGCGGGGCGACGTTGGCGGTTACCGAGATGTTGCCTTTGCCGCCCAGCAGGATCAGCTCGACTGCGGTGGCGTCGTCACCGGAAATCACCAGGAAGTCTTTGCTGACACCGTCGATGATCGCCTTGGCACGGCCCAGGTCGCCGGTGGCTTCCTTGATGCCGATGATGTTTTTTACGGTCGACAGACGGATAACGGTGTCGGCCAGCATGTCGCACGCGGTGCGGCCAGGCACGTTATAAAGGATCTGCGGGATATCGACGGCTTCGGCGATGGCCTTGAAGTGCTGGTACAAGCCTTCCTGGGTCGGCTTGTTGTAATAAGGCGTGACCAGCAGGCAGGCGTCGGCGCCGGCGCTCTTGGCATTGGTGGTCAGCTCGATGGCTTCGCGCGTCGAGTTCGCACCGGTACCGGCGATAACCGGGATGCGCCCTGCAACCTGCTTGACCACGTAACGGATCACTTCGATGTGCTCGTTCACGTCTAGCGTGGCCGATTCACCTGTCGTGCCGACCGCCACGATGGCGTGGGTGCCGTTTTGCAGGTGAAAGTCCACCAGTTTGCTCAGGCTGTCCCAGTCGAGACGACCTTGTGCATCCATGGGTGTGACCAGTGCCACCATACTGCCCGCAATCATGCAACCGCTCCTGCCGGAAAAAGAGAGCCGTAATGGTACTGGCGCCAAGATGCTTGTACAAGCGAAGTACTGCGCTGCTGCCATTCCCCTTGGCGCTGCTTTTCGCTACCCTTCAGACTTTGATCGGTACTGATAAGCTCGTACGCCGGGTTCCAGCCTCCATTTTCGGCATCACAAGCCCCGATCCAGCGTTGCCACCCCTCGCTCCCGCCACTCTGGAGCACGTTGCAACCTTCGGCTCGGGTTTTTTGAATTCGTCTGCGCAGGGTCGCCCCCGGTAAAAAAAGCCCGTAGAAGTATCGACCGCTCATCGCTTTAGGAATGCTGCATGTCCACCCCCACAGTTCGCGAACAATTCCTTGTCATCAGTGCCCTCGGCGCCAACCCCATGGAGCTGACTAACGTCCTGTGCCGCGCCAGCCATGAAAACCGCTGCGCCGTGGTCACCTCTCGCCTGACCCGTCATGGCGAGTGCAGTGCCCTGATCCTCGAGATCTCCGGCAGCTGGGACGCCCTGGCTCGCCTGGAAGGCAGCCTGCCGATCCTCGCCAAGAAGCACGCCTTCACGGTCAATGTGGTGCGTAGCGCCGCCCTGGAGAATCGTCCCCAGGCCTTGCCGTACGTCGCCTATGTCAGCTCGGCCTATCGCTCGGACATCATCAACGAGCTGTGCCAGTTTTTCATGGACCACAACGTCGAACTGGAAAACCTGACCTGCGACACGTATCAGGCACCTCAGACCGGCGGCACCATGCTCAACGCCACGTTTACCGTGACGCTGCCGGCCGGCGTGCAAATCAGCTGGCTGCGCGATCAGTTCCTGGATTTCGCCGACGCGCTGAACCTGGACGCCCTGATCGAACCGTGGCGCCCACAAAACCCAATGTAAGGAAGCTTTCATGGCCGTTGCTATCGACCAACCGGTTACCGACTTCGAAGCACCCGCCACCAGCGGGCAGACCGTCAGCCTTGCGAGCCTCAAGGGCAAGCAGGTGGTGATTTACTTCTATCCGAAGGACAGCACGCCGGGCTGCACAACCCAGGGCCAGGGCTTTCGCGATCAACTGGAAGCTTTCAAAGCCGCCAACACGGAAGTCTTCGGCGTGTCCCGCGACAGCCTGAAATCCCACGAGAACTTCAAAGCCAAGCAGGCCTTCACCTTCGAGCTGATCAGCGACAAGGAAGAAGCGCTCTGCCAGCTGTTCGACGTGATCAAGCTGAAAAAGCTCTACGGCAAGGAATACATGGGCGTTGATCGCAGCACTTTCCTGATCGACAAGGACGGTGTGTTGCGTCAGGAATGGCGTGGCGTGAAGGTGCCGGGGCATGTGGATGCGGTTTTGGCTGCAGCTCAGGCGCTGAATAAGGCCTGATTTTTTGGGGCGTCTATTCGGACGCCTTCGCGAGCAAGTCGGATCGCCGCCCGCTCGCTCCTACAGTTTCCGTGCGATTCCTGTAGGAGCGAGCGGGCGGCGATCCGACTTGCCCGCGAAGAGGCCCTAAAGACAAACAATCAAAGCAGCGGCGCCACCACCGGCTCCTTGCGCGGCCATGCATCCAGCACAGCTTTGAACAGCGTCGCAAGGGGAATCGCAAAGAACACTCCCCAAAAGCCCCATAACCCGCCAAACAACAACACCGCACAAATGATTGCCACCGGGTGCAGGTTGACTGCTTCCGAAAACAGCAGCGGCACCAGCACGTTGCCATCCAGGGTCTGGATGATCCCGTAGACCGCCATCAGATAGATGAACTGATCACTCCAGCCCCACTGGAACAACGCGATCAACATCACCGGCACGGTCACTACCACGGCGCCGACGTAAGGCACCACCACCGACACGCCCACCAGCAACGCCAGCAGTGCCGCGTAGTTGAGCCCCAGCACGACGAAACCGATGTACGTCACGCCACCGCAAATGAAAATCTCGATGACCTTGCCACGAATGTAGTTGGCGATCTGCCGATTCATTTCATGCGCGACACGGGTAATCAGCGCCCGCTCACGCGGCAAGTAGCCGCGAACCCACTGCCCGATCATTTCCCGGTCTTTCAGGAAGAAGAACACCAGGATCGGCACCAGCACCAGGTAGATCATAATGTTGACCAGCAGCGGCAGGCTCGACAACGAGAACGTCAGCGCCCATTGACCAAACTTGCCGATCTCGCCCCGGGCCACTTCGATGGCTTGCAGCACTTGCTCATCGGACACCAGATGCGGGTAGCGCTCAGGCAGCAGCAACAGCAGCGATTGCCACTTGGCGAGCATGCCGGGCAACTCGTTAAACAATGTGATCAGTTGATGCCAGAGCAACGGCACCACGACCACGATGAACACCAGCAACACCCCCATGAACAACGCGAACACCAGCCCCACGGCCACGCCACCCGGCACACGCAAGCGCTCGAGGGTGACGACCAGCCCCTGCATCAGATACGCCAGCACCATCCCCGCCAGCACCGGCGCGAGCATGCCGCCCAAGGTGAGCACGGCGGTAAACCCCAGAAACAGCAGCACCGCCAACACCACGGCTTCTTCATCGGAGAAATAGCGCTGAATCCAGTCGCGTAACACTTTGAACATCAATAATCCTTAGTAACGAACGCAGCAGGTTTCAGGCTTTTTTCAACCAATAGCGGTAAACGCCTGACTCGTCTTCTTCAAGCAGCAGCGTATGACCGGCCAATCGGGCAAAGGTGCGGAAGTCGCGCTGGGAGCCGGCGTCCGTGGCGATTACCTTGAGTACCGCGCCGCTGGCCATCCGGTTGAGCTCCAGCTTGGCCTTGAGCAATGGCAACGGACAATTCAGGCCACTGGCGTCCAGTTCAACGTCATGGGCTACAGCATCGGTCATTGCATCACTCCGGATCAGGTGGTTGAGCGGCCTAGAATATCTGGTCCCAAGCCCACTGTCCGGCTACAGTAAGGTCTTTGTCGACTAAGGCTTTGTGCATGACTTTTTTGCGCCCCACCCTGCTGACGCTCGCTTGCCTGCTCGCCTCACCAGGCTTCGCCGACGACCTGCCGTCACTCGGTGATGCCAGTTCTGCCATTGTCTCGCCACAACAGGAATACCAGTTGGGCCGCGCGTGGCTGGCGATGTTGCGCAGCCAGGTCCAGCAGTTGAGCGACCCGCAGCTCAAGGATTACGTCGAATCCAGCGTCTACAAGCTGGTTGAGACCAGCCAGGTCAGTGACCGACGCCTCGAGTTCATTTTGATCAACAGCCCGGAGCTGAACGCCTTTGCCGCGCCAGGCGGGATCGTCGGGGTCAACGGCGGCTTGTTCCTCAATGCGCAGACCGAGGGCGAATACGCGTCGGTACTCGCCCACGAATTGGCTCACTTGTCGCAACGCCACTTCGCCCGCGGCGTTGAAGCGTCGCAACGCATGCAAGTGCCGATGATGGCCGCCCTGCTCGCCGGGATCGTGATTGCCGCCGCCGGTGCTGGCGATGCAGGGATCGCCACCATTGCCGGCACGCAGGCGGCAGCGATCCAGGAACAACGGCGCTTCTCGCGCCAGAATGAGCAGGAAGCTGACCGGATTGGCATCATCAATCTGGAAAAGGCCGGTTACGATCCGCGCTCGATGCCGAATATGTTCGAACGCCTGATGCGCCAGTACCGCTACGACGCCAAGCCGCCGGAATTCCTGCTGACTCACCCGGTAACCGAATCGCGGATCGCCGATACCCGCAACCGTGCCGAGCAAGCCAAACAGGGTGGAATCGAAGACAGCATGCGTTATCAGTTGATTCGCGCACGGGTGCAGCTGATTTACGAAGAAACCCCAGGCCTGGGCGCCAAACGCTTCCGCGCCCAACTCGATGAAAACCCGAAAAACGATGTCGCCCGATATGGCCTGGCCATTGCCCAGATCAAGGGTGGCCAACTGAATGAAGCGCGGGAGAATCTCAAGCTTCTGTTGGCCACGGCACCAAACGAAATCATCTACAACCTGGCCCAAGTTGATCTGGACATCACCAACAATCGGCTACCGGACGCCCAGGCACGGGTCGACCGGTTGCTAACCCAGTTTCCGGGCAACTATCCGTTGAACCAGGTACGGGTTGATCTGTTGCTGAAACAGAACCGCACGGCCGATGCGGAAAAAGCCCTGGAGAACCTGCTCAAGTCCCGTCCTGACGATCCGGACGTCTGGTACATGGTGGCGGAAACTCGCGGGCTGTCGGGCAACATCATCGGCCTGCATCAGGCGCGCGCCGAATATTTCGCGTTGGTCGGCGACTACCGCCAGGCCATTCAGCAGCTGGACTTCGCCAAGCGCAAGGCCGGCGGCAACTTCCCTTTGTCATCGCGGATCGATGCGCGGCAACGGGAGCTGATGGAGCAGGAACGAATGATCAAGGACATGATGGGCTGATGCTTGTTTCATAAAATCCGGACACAAAAAAACCGCCTCTTTCGAGGCGGTTTTTTATTCAGCCAACAACCGGTTTATTCAGCCAGTTTGAAGGTGATGAAGCTGGCACGACCTTGACGCAGAACCCGCATCGACACCGAGCGGTTCTTAGGCAATGCCTTGGCAATGTCGGAGAACTCCTTGGAGGACCCAATCGCCTGGTTGTTCAGATGAGTAATGACGTCGCCAGGCTGCAAGCCAATCAGCGAAGCAGGACCGTCCTGAACATCCTTGATCACCACACCACCCTTGAGGTCGTAGGTTTTCTTCTGTTCATCAGTCAGCTCGGTCACGGAAACACCCAAGCGGTTGCTGCTGCCCTCGACACCGGATTTCGGCGCGCCGTCCAACTCCTTGCCTTCTTCCGGGATCGCACCGACGGTCAGCTCGACATTCTTGCGCTTGCCCTCGCGGATCACTTCAAGATTGGCCTTGGAGCCTGCCTTGAGCGCGCCGACCAGATGCGGCAGATCCGCAGACATGACGATCGGTTGACCGTTCATGCTCAGGATCACGTCGCCCACTTGCAGGCCACCTTTGGCCGCCGGGCCATCGTCCTGGATCTGAGCCACCAGCGCACCGGCCGGTTTATCCAGGCCGAACGATTCAGCCAGGTCCTTGTTCACTTCCTGAATCACCACGCCCAACCAGCCACGGCTGACTTTGCCGCCACTTTTCAGCTGATTGGAGACGTCCATGGCCACGTCAATCGGGATCGCGAACGACACGCCCATGAAGCCGCCGGAACGGGTGTAGATCTGCGAGTTGATCCCGACCACTTCACCGTTCAGGTTGAACAGCGGACCACCGGAGTTGCCCGGATTGATCGGCACGTCGGTCTGGATGAACGGAACATAGTTTTCGTTCGGCAGACTGCGACCGATGGCGCTGACGATGCCTTGGGTCACGGTGTGGTCAAAGCCGAACGGCGAACCGATGGCGACAACCCATTGGCCGGCCTTCAGGTCCTGGGATTTGCCGAGTTTCAGAACCGGCAGGTCCTTGCCTTCGATTTTCAGCAGCGCCACGTCGGAACGCGGGTCAGTGCCGACCAGCTTGGCTTTCAACTCACTGCGGTCGGCCAGGCGGACAAGAATTTCGTCGGCGTCGGCGATGACGTGGTTGTTGGTCAGGATGTAGCCATCCGGCGAGATGATGAAACCCGAGCCCAGGGATGTGGCTTCGCGCTGACGATCACCACGGGGCGAACGCTGTTGCGGCATGCCGCGCTCGAAGAACTCGCGCAGTGCTGGCGGCAAGCCTTCAAGATCCGGCATCTGGCCTGACACTTTGCGATCCGGCAGCTTTTGCGTGGTGCTGATGTTCACCACCGCAGGCGAAGCCTGTTCGACCAATTGCGTAAAGTCAGGCAATTCGGCCGCCTGGGCAGGGACCGCCTGACCGAGCACTAGCACGGTGGCAAAAATGGAAAGATAAGACTTCAAGCGTGGTATCGACATACGGCTCCCGTTACGACGAGCATGGTTAAGCGATATGGAGCAAGGAACACCGGGAACGATACGCCGGTATTTTTGTTCCGGGAACAACAAACAAGGCCAGAGCCGAGAGGCTCTGACCTATAGAAAAATTCAGGGGTATTTGCAAATGAAAATGCTCACCAAACATTTCGACATCTCAACGGCGGGATAGGCATTACTGACCTCTCGCACAATCAAATCGCCGATCCATGAGCATCGTAATTCAGCTCACTGTTTGGCCGTAGCAGCATTGTTGCGCATGGACAGCGCAATCCGTTCGGCGGTACCGATGGGAATTTCACCGACTACGGTGACCATCATCTCGCCTTGGGGTGTGGTCAAGCGTCGGGAAACGGCAACGGTTGGACCCAACTGGGTACGCGTATCGGTGACCGTCGCGCCATTCAGCGGCTCAAGGAACACCGAGAAGCGGGCCAGGCCGTCGTCGTACATCAGACTGCTGACTTGGGTTTTGGTCTCGGGGTCTTTGCGCGAGGAGCTGCTACTGAGTTCGAAACCCGGCGGCAGCCAGTCCGAATGCCAGACCTCGGCGGTTTTCACAGCCGTAGCCTTGTCAGTGTCGAGAGTGAGCGCCTTGCAATCAGGACCTGCCAGCAAATCTTTGTCCGACGGGACATCGGCGGTATCCAGTTGCGTGAACTGGAAGCGCTCGAGCAACTGCCCTTTGTCATTGAGCAGCAATGACTTCAGGGGCAAGCCCGTTTCTTTGTCCAGGTGTAATTCAAAACCGTAACGATGCTGATCGCGCGGCGTCAGTGAAACAATCACTGCCGCACGCCCAGCCACACGCGACTTGCCGATGACGGCAAGGTCGTACCAATTCTTGAGCTTTTGTGGATCGAGTGCACGAGCGGCAGAGTTGGGAGAGTCCCCCAGCCCTGCGATCAGGGTGCCGCTGACGCATTGAGTATGTCCATCAATGCGCACGACTTCCTGTGCCGAGCCGTCGAGCTGGAGTAAACGCTCGCGGACCTTGCCATCCTGGACGCGGTGCCAGATGTTATGGGTAGAAAAACTACCGTTACGCTCGTAAACAAAAGTGCCGTGAAAGCTTTGCTGTTGCTCGGCCTGGCCCAGACGTGTCAACCAGTCCTGGGCTTCGTCGGCATGGGCTGGAACAATGAACCAGCCACCGAGCAGAAGCGTAAGTAAAGGTATGGCGCGCATGATCCTCCTTAGCGGTTTTCCAGGCTTGCTGCACGAGCGTAAGGCAGAGCGCTTTCAGTGCCTTTCAGTGCAGCCTGTTGAGCATGTTGGCGCAAGTAGCTTGGCAGACGCTGATCGTGCCAGCCCGGCTGACCTTGCAAAACGCCGTTGGCCATAGGACCAGTGGCTTCCGAACTCTCACTATAGCCTGCTAATACAGCTGGGCCCTTGACCTGTGGAGCGGCCAGGGTGGACTGCGTGGATTGCTGAGCCAGTTCGACCCCGGCAATTTCGTCCTGGTTGTAAAGACGAACACCCGCCAGTACAGCGACGGTTACCGAAGCAGCGACGGCCAAACGACCCAGGCTGCGCCATGGACCAAGAGATGCCTTGGCCGGGACGGCTTCATCTTCCAGCGCAGCAGAGACTGCCGCAGCGATGTCCAGACGTGGAAGCAACAGATCCTTATGCATGACTGCCCGAGCGATCTGGTAACGAGCCCAGGTTTCGCGGGTTTCAACGTCGTCAAAGGCATTCAGTACCCGACGCAATTCCAGCTCGTCCGCTTCGTTATCCATCACTGCGGACAGCGATTCCTGCAGGGCTTCACGACTCATGGCGTTCCTCTCTTGGCTGTCGCCGCTGTCTCAGTTTTCCTGCAACAACGGCTGCAGGGCTTTATCGATGGCTTCCCGAGCCCGGAAAATCCGGGAGCGCACGGTACCCACCGGGCATTGCATGACGGCTGCAATGTCCTCGTAACTCAGACCATCGAATTCACGTAAAGTTAAGGCCGTACGCAAATCTTCTGGAAGTTGCTGGATGGTTCGATGGACGGTGCCTTCGATCTCATCCCGCAGTAATGCGCGTTCTGGCGACTCGAGATCCTTGAGGCCATGATCGCCGTCGTAGAACTCTGCGTCTTCGGAACTGACATCACTATCCGGCGGCCGACGGCCGCGTGAAACCAGATAGTTTTTCGCCGTGTTAATGGCGATGCGGTAAAGCCACGTGTAAAACGCGCTGTCTCCGCGGAAATTACCAAGTGCACGGTAAGCCTTGATAAAGGCTTCCTGTGCGACATCCTGGGCTTCATGGGTGTCGTGCACGAAACGCACGATCAACCCGAGAATTTTGTGCTGATATTTCAGCACTAGCAGATCGAAAGCTCGCTTGTCGCCGCGTTGAACGCGCTCGACGAGCTGCTGATCCTCTTCCTGGGTTAGCATGAACACTCCTCGATAAGCTCGAAGGAGGCTTGCATAACTAAACGACCAGACTTGCAAACATAGACTCGGGCTTTTCGCAAAAGTTCTCCCCCTCCAAGCAAGTTTCCTGCGGGCTCTGATTTGGCACGCACGAAAAGCGCAGCTCGGGTTAACCCGGCTGCGCGAATAATCTTGTCATCGGATTCGCCGGCAAGGACCAAACCGCAGATCCCGCTCCGAAGCCGACACTGTCCCCTTGATTCAGGCAACCAGCTATTGATCTTGGGCCTTTGGCAAAAGTTCCAAATATTTATAGCCGGGTGCAACCGACATTGTGCAACCGTGGAGCGAAAAAGACTGTTAAATCCACGATACAGTCGTCTTGTCGCCGAACCGGCGAAAAAAACATCCGACGAAGCGCGCGGTCTATTCCGTCACAGTAGTTTCACAATGCCATGTAGGCCCGGCTATTGTGCCGATCCCCCCCTCTATATACTAGTGGGCTGTGTGGCTGCCTGACTCGCCGATCCAGGTGTCTTGCGCCAACCCCGACCCGGGTCGCTTTGAGCGGAATCCTGAAATGAGCCAACAGTTTCAACATGATGTCCTGGTGATTGGCAGCGGCGCTGCCGGCTTGAGCCTTGCGCTGACCCTGCCCGGTCACCTGCGCATCGCCGTACTGAGCAAAGGCGACCTCGCCAATGGCTCGACGTTCTGGGCCCAGGGCGGTGTCGCCGCCGTGCTGGATGACACCGATACCGTTGAGTCCCACGTCGATGACACCCTCAATGCCGGCGGTGGCCTGTGCCATGAAGACGCCGTTCGCTTTACCGTCGAGCACAGTAAAGAAGCCATCCAGTGGCTGATCGATCAAGGCGTCCCGTTTACCCGCGACGAGCAGTCCGGCACTGAAGACGGCGGTTTCGAATTCCACCTGACCCGTGAAGGCGGCCACAGCCATCGGCGCATCATCCATGCCGCCGATGCCACCGGCGCGGCAATCTTCAGAACCTTGCTCGATCAGGCCAAGAAACGCCCGAATATCGAATTGCTGGAACAGCGGGTCGCGGTCGACCTGATCACCGAAAAGCGCCTTGGCCTGGAAGGCGATCGCTGCCTCGGCGCCTATGTGCTCAATCGCGCCAGCGGCGAAGTCGACACCTACGGCGCACGCTTTGTGATTCTCGCGTCCGGCGGTGCCGCCAAGGTCTACCTCTATACCAGCAACCCCGATGGCGCCTGCGGTGATGGCATCGCCATGGCCTGGCGTTCGGGTTGCCGGGTGGCGAACCTGGAGTTCAACCAGTTCCACCCCACCTGCCTGTATCACCCGCAGGCCAAGAGTTTCCTGATCACCGAAGCCCTGCGCGGCGAAGGTGCGCACTTGAAGCTGCCGAACGGCGAACGCTTCATGCAACGCTTCGACCCGCGAGCCGAACTGGCGCCACGGGACATCGTCGCCCGGGCCATCGACCACGAGATGAAGCGCCTGGGTATCGACTGCGTCTACCTGGACATCAGCCACAAGCCCGAAGCGTTCATCAAGAGCCATTTCCCGACGGTGTACGAACGTTGCCTCGAGTTTTCCATCGACATCACCAAACAGCCGATCCCGGTGGTGCCGGCGGCGCACTACACCTGCGGCGGCGTGATGGTCGATCAGCAGGGCCGCACCGATGTGCCGGGGCTATACGCCATTGGCGAAACCAGCTTTACCGGCTTGCACGGCGCCAACCGCATGGCCAGCAACTCGCTGCTGGAATGCTTCGTCTATGCGCGCTCGGCGGCGGCGGACATTCTCCAGCAGTTGCCGCAGGTGTCGATCCCGATCGCCCTGCCCGTCTGGGATGCGAGCCAGGTTACCGACTCTGACGAAGACGTGATCATTGCGCACAACTGGGATGAACTGCGGCGCTTTATGTGGGACTACGTCGGCATCGTGCGCACCAATAAGCGCCTGCAACGGGCTCAGCACCGGGTGCGCCTGCTGCTGGACGAAATCGATGAGTTCTACAGCAACTATAAAGTCAGCCGGGATTTGATCGAGTTGCGCAACCTGGCCCAGGTGGCCGAGTTGATGATCCAGTCAGCGATGGAACGCAAGGAAAGTCGCGGACTGCATTACACCCTCGACTACCCGAACCTGTTGCCAGAAGCCCTGGACACTATTCTGGTGCCGCCCACCTACGTCGACTGAACGTCAAACGGACACGCAGGCGTCGGTGCAGATCCGCCGTCTGCGAATCCCGAGGCACGCAAATCGTGCTGACCCGCCGTTCGCCGCGCCGACGAAAGCGCAGCACCACGACCAACGGTAGCGCCAGGCTGTCCGGCCGCAACTGCACAGGCTGCCAACCCTGAGCCTGACTCCACAATTGCCAGCCATCGGCATCGCGGCGCAGGCCGCGAATTGCCTGAGGGTGTGTCAGCAGAATCTGGCGCGGCAATGCCCAAAAACCGTGGGCCACGCACAGCAACATGCCGAGCGCGTAAGCCCAGGCCGGTATGGAAAGAAGAAACAACGAGCCCAGCGCGAACAGCTGGGCCAAACCGTAAGCCGCCAGCAACAGCCGTGAGGCATGCCAGCGGCATTCGAACGTGTTACTTGGGCTGGACACGATCCAGGATCATGCGAACCATGCGCTGAAGTTCCGGATCTTCGGATTCGGCACGCTCCATGAACCAGCCGAACATGTCCTGATCTTCGCATTCAAGCAGCTTGCGGTAGCAGTCGCGGTCGACATCATTGAGGTGCGGATAGACCTCTTTCACGAACGGCACCAGCAACACGTCAAGCTCAAGCATGCCGCGGCGGCTGTGCCAGTAGAGGCGATTCAGTTCAACATCTTCGACCATGGAGCGCTCCTCAAATAGGCGGCAAGTATACAGCCCAAAGCCTGAGCGAACAGTCGGCTTTGGTCGGGCCTCCTGTCCTTTTGTGAACTACCCATTTCATGGGCGCCCCCTTATGATGTCCTCCAGACTCTTTACCCTGCGATGACCCATGGCCGATTCTGCTTTTTTCTGCACCCTGTCACACGAAGGCGTTCTCGCGGTTCGCGGCGCGGATGCCGGCAAATTCCTGCAAGGCCAACTGACCTGCAACCTTAACTACCTGAGCGACACCCAGGCCAGCCTCGGCGCCCGCTGCACCCAGAAGGGCCGGATGCAGTCGAGTTTCCGTATTTTGCTGCAAGGCGACGGCGTGCTCCTGGCCATGGCCAGCGAACTGCTGGAGCCGCAACTGGCGGACCTGAAAAAGTACGCGGTGTTTTCCAAATCCAAACTGACCGATGAAAGCGCCGCCTGGGTTCGCTTCGGCCTCGACCATGGCGATGCAGCACTGCGCAGCCTCGGTCTTGAGTTGCCGGCAGACACCGACAGCGTTGCACGCAATGACGACCTGATCGCCATTCGCGTCTCACCTGAGCGCGCCGAACTGTGGGTCGCCGCCGACCAGGCCGACGCTATCAAGGCCAAGCTGTCCGCCCTGCTGGCCGAAGGCGAGCTGAATCAATGGTTGCTGGGCCAGATCCGCGCAGGCATCGGCCAGGTCATGCCGAGCACCCGTGAGCTGTTCATCCCGCAAATGCTCAACCTGCAAGCCGTCGGCGGCGTGAGTTTCAAGAAAGGCTGCTACACCGGCCAGGAAATCGTCGCGCGGATGCAATACCTGGGCAAACTCAAGCGTCGCTTGTATCGCCTGAAGCTGGACGGCAGTGAATTGCCGGAGCCCGGCACCCAGCTGTTTGCCCCGAGCCACAACAGTTCGATTGGCGAAGTGGTGATTGCCGCTCGCGGCGAGCAAAACATTGAACTCCTGGCCGTGCTGCAAGCCGAAGCAGCAGAGACAGGCGACATCCACTTGGCGGCGCTCGAAGGCCCTGCCTTGCACTTGCTCGACCTGCCCTACGCACTGGATCGCGATAAAGAAATCCAGCGCTGAGCGCAGTATTTTTATGCAAGACCCTAGAGAACAGAAATGAGTGAGCTGGCGGATAAGGTCCAACAGGATTTGGTTGAGGCCATCGATAACGATGACCTGGTTCTGCCAACATTGCCGGAAGTGGCCCTGCAGATTCGCAAGGCCGCTGAAGATCCGGAAATCAGCGTTAGCACCCTGAGCAAAGTGATCGGTCGCGATACCGCGCTGTCGGCGCGCCTGATCAAAGTGGTCAACAGCCCGTTGCTGCGGGCAACTCAGGAAGTCACCGACCTGCACACCGCCATCACCCGACTGGGCGTGAACTACAGCAGCAACCTGGCCATTGGTCTGGTGATGGAGCAGATTTTCCACGCCCGCTCCGAGGTGGTGGAACAGAAAATGCGCGACGTTTGGCGCAAAAGCCTGGAAATCGCCGGGATCAGCTACTCGCTGTGCCGCAGCTATACCCAACTCAAACCTGATCAGGCGGCGCTGGGCGGGTTGGTGCATCAGATTGGCGTGCTGCCGATCCTGACCTACGCCGAAGATCACTACGAGCTGCTCTCGGACCCGGTCAGCCTCAATCATGTGATCGACCGAATTCATCCGCTGCTCGGCGACAAACTGCTCAGCGTCTGGGAGTTTCCAGAAATGCTGGTGAAATTGCCGGGGCAATACCTCGACTTCAAGCGTGATTCCGCAAGGGTGGATTATGTCGACGTGGTGCAGGTCGCCTGCCTGTATTGCCACAAAGACACTGACCATCCGCTAGCCCGAATCGATGCGTTCAATGTGCCGGCGTTCAAGAAGCTGGGGATTGATCCTGAGAACGAAGCGATGTGCAGGGATCTGGAAGAGTCGCGATCGATGTTTTATTAGGCAAGACCGAGTTGCCTCATTCGCGAGCAAGCCCGCTCCCACATTGGATTTCCGGCGATCACGTATTTTGTGTACGACAGAGATAACCTGTGGGAGCGGGCTTGCTCGCGAAGAGGCCATCACAAACACCCTCACTCCCCCGCAATAAAACTCACCCGAACCTTCAACCCCGCCCGCTCCCCGTCATGCAAACTGATTTGCGCCAAATGCGCGCGGCAGATCTCGCCGACAATCGCCAAGCCTAACCCTGATCCCGCAACCTGCTGATTGCGCCGATAAAAGCGCTCGAACACCCGATCGCGCTCTTCCAGAGGAATTCCCGGCCCATCGTCCTCGACCTCCAGCACCGCCGGTGCCGTCACGCGCAAAATCACATTGCCTCCCGGCGGCGTGTGCGCCAGAGCGTTGTCCACCAGATTGCTCAGCAACTCGTTCAACAACGTCGGCTCGCCACGCAGCCACACCGGCTCCTCGGCCTCCAGCGCCAGCGCCACGCCGCGTGCATGAGCCAGCGGCGCCATGGCCATGCCCAGTTCCCGGGCCAACTGGCTCAAGTCGAGCAACTGCGCGCCGCCCTCGGCAATCGCTCGCGCGCCGTTTTCGACCCGGGCCAGCGACAGCAACTGATTGGCCAGGTGCGTCAGGCGATCCGTGCCCTGGGCGGCGGTTTCCAGTGTGCTACACCAGGTTTGTGGCTCGCTTGAGCGCAAGCCCAATTCGAGTCGCGCCTTGAGCGCCGCCAGTGGCGTGCGTAATTCATGCGCGGCATCGGCAATGAACTGCGCCTGACGCTCGAACTGCCCGCGCAAACGCTCGGTAAAGTGATTGAGCGCCCGCACCAGCGGCCACAATTCATGCTGCACTTCCACCAGCGGCAAAGGACGCAAGTCGTCCGATTGCCGCTCCTCCACCGCCGTGCGCAGACGCTCCAGCGGACGCAGCGCCGCACTGACCGCGAACCAGACCAACAGCAACGCGCCAATCGCCAACATGCCCAGTCGCAGCAACGTATCCGCCGCCAGACTGCGGGCCATGCTGACCCGCGCCTCATCGGTTTCCGCGACACGGATTTCCGCCATACCATTCATGTTCGGCTCGCTCACCGGCTTGAGCAGGCTCACCACGCGCACGTTCTGCCCGCGATAAACGGCGTTGTAGAAACGCGCCAGCGCCGGATAGTCATCGGTGCGCGGCGTTCCTGGCGGCGGTGGCGGAAGATTTTCGTAACCGGAGATCAGGTTCTGGTGAATGTCGTTGACCAGATAAAAAATGCGCCCGGCGCTGTCGTAGGCAAAGGTGTCGAGCGCCACGTAAGGCACATCGGCGCTGAGAGTGCCGTCGCGCTGGGAAACCCCGGCGGCAATGGTCCGCGCCGAGGCCAGCAAGGTGCGGTCATAAGCGGTATCGGCGGCTTCGCGACCATTCCAGTACGCGCTCAAACCACTGGCCAACATCAACACCACCAGCAACGACGCCAGGTTCCACAGCAACCGCCAACGCAGGCTGCTGGGCTTATGCATCGCGGCTTTCCAGCAAATAACCGAGGCCGCGGAAGGTCACGATCGCCACCGGTTGGCCATCGAGTTTCTTGCGCAAGCGGTGGACGTAGATTTCGATGGCGTCGGGGCTGGCTTCTTCATCCAGGCCAAACACCTGGGAAGCCAGTTGCTCCTTGCTCATCACCCGACCGGGACGCGCGATCAGCGCTTCTAGCACTGCCTGCTCGCGAGAAGTCAGGGTCAGTAGTTCTTCGCCGAGGGTGAAGCGCCGGGTGTCCAGGTCGTAGGCCAGCACGCCGCAACGTTGCTGACGTTCGCCGCCTAACACGCTGCGCCGCAGCAAGGCTTTGACCCGGGCTTCGAGTTCGGTCAGTTCAAACGGTTTGGCCAGGTAATCATCGGCGCCCAGATTCAAGCCATGAACCCGGTCCTTGACGTCGCTGCGGGCGGTCAGCATCAACACCGGCAGGTTCTTGCCCCGGGCCCGCAGGCGCGCCAGCACTTCGAAACCATCCATGCGCGGCAGGCCGACATCAAGGATCGCCATGGAGTATTCCTCGCTGCTCAAGGCCAGGTCGGCCGCCACGCCGTCGTGCAAAACATCCACGGTCAACCCGGTGCTCTTGAGCGCCTGGGCGACACTTTCGGCGAGCTGCAGATGGTCTTCGACGAGCAGGACACGCATGGATATTCACCTCATTCAGGGATGGTCGACGCCATTCTTTGGCGCGGAGTTTACATCCGCATCCGCCGCTGTGAAGCCCGAAAACCGTGAAAGCCAGCTGAAAGGTTAGCGAAAGGTTCGACCGTTAGAGTCGGCCACGGATGGTTTCGACTGCAGGCCATCGAATCGTGCTTTGAAATGTAGCTCCCGAAAAACGCCTTGATGCGTTTTCGCCAATAAGAACAATAACGAGGTACTGCACCATGCTGTCCATACAGCTCCAGATTTGCCCGCCCCACCCCTTTTCCCGATCCCTATCGTTTACGCTTGCCCGCGCGCTGACCGGCTGCGCGACGCGAAACTGCCGCCTCTGAAACATCCCAAAAAACAATAACTCCCGTGGAGACACTTATGAATCGATCACTGCGCCGTTTCGCCCTTGCCGCCAGTTGCATGCTGTTCGCCGGCCAACTCATGGCCGAGCCCAAGCGCCCGGAATGCATCGCCCCGGCCTCCCCCGGCGGCGGTTTCGACCTGACCTGCAAACTGGCGCAAAGCGCGCTGGTGAATGAAAAGCTGCTGACCAAACCGATGCGTGTGACCTACATGCCCGGCGGTGTCGGCGCAGTGGCGTACAACGCCGTAGTCGCCCAGCGCCCGGCCGATGCCGGCACGCTGGTGGCGTGGTCCAGCGGCTCGCTGTTGAACCTGGCCCAAGGCAAGTTCGGGCGTTTCGATGAGACCAACGTGCGTTGGTTGGCAGCGGTCGGTACCAGCTACGGCGCGATCGCGGTGAAAAGTGATTCGCCCTACAAGACCCTCGACGATCTCGTTCAAGCATTGAAGAAAGATCCAAGCAAAGTGGTGATCGGTTCCGGCGGCACCGTCGGCAGCCAGGACTGGATGCAAACCGCGCTGATCGCCAAGGCTGCCGGGATCAACCCGCGTGACTTGCGTTACGTCGCCCTCGAAGGCGGCGGTGAAATCGCCACCGCGCTGCTTGGCGGTCACATCCAGGTCGGCAGCACGGATATTTCCGACTCCATGCCGCACATCCAGAGCGGCGACATGCGCCTGTTGGCGGTGTTCTCCGAGAAGCGTCTGGACGAGCCGGAAATGAAGGACATCCCGACCGCCAAGGAGCAAGGCTACGACATCGTCTGGCCAGTGGTTCGCGGTTTCTACCTCGGGCCAAAAGTCAGCGACGAAGACTACGCCTGGTGGAAAGACGCCTTCGACAAACTGCTGGCTTCCGACGAGTTCGCCAAGCTGCGCGATCAGCGTGAACTGTTCCCGTTCGCCATGACCGGCCCGGAGCTGGACACCTACGTGAAGAAGCAAGTCGCGGACTACAAAGTGCTGGCCAAAGAGTTCGGCCTGATCCAGTGATCGTCTCTGTCTAGCGGCTGCGGCCTCGCTTGCGCGGGGTCGCGGCCCAGGAGTTCCTCATGCTCTTACAACGCATTTTTGCTTCGGTGCTGCTGGCGATCTGTGTCGGCCTGGCGCTGATGGCATGGCCGTATCAAGCGGCTTTCTCCTACGAACCCGTGGGGCCTCGGGCCTTTCCGCTGTTGATGCTCGGGCTGATGGGCCTTGGCTTGCTGTACATGCTGTTTCGCCCGACGCCCATCGTGCACAGCGATGACGACCCGAAACTCGACCGCGAAACCCTGAACAAAATCGGCATCTGCATCGTCTTGCTGCTGATCTTCGCCGGGCTGTTCGAACCGTTGGGCTTCATTCTCAGCAGCATCCTGATCGGCATTCCGATGGCGCGTCTGTACGGCGGTCGCTGGGTGCCGAGCATCGTCGTCACCACGCTGATGAGCATTGGTCTCTACCTGCTGTTCGACAAGTTGATGGACGTGCCGCTGCCCCTGGGCCTGCTCGACGTTCTGGAGAACTGATATGGATACTTTTGGCTATTTGGGCCAGGGTTTCGGCGTCGCGCTGAGCCCGTACAACCTGGTGACCGCACTCTGCGGCACGCTGATCGGCACCGTCGTCGGCCTGTTGCCGGGCCTGGGCCCGATCAACGGCGTGGCACTGTTGATCCCGATTGCCTTCGCCCTCGGTCTGCCGCCGGAATCGGCGCTGATCCTGCTGGCGGCGGTGTACCTGGGTTGCGAATACGGCGGGCGGATCAGCTCGATCCTGCTGAACATTCCGGGCGAAGCGTCCACTGTAATGACCACCCTCGACGGTTACCCGATGGCCCGCAAAGGCCTGGCCGGTGTGGCGTTGTCGCTGTCGGCGTGGAGTTCGTTTATCGGCGCGTTCATCGCCACTTGCGGCATGGTGCTGTTCGCCCCACTGCTGGCGAAATGGGCGATCGCCTTCGGCCCCGCGGAATATTTCGTACTGATGGTGTTCGCGATTGTCTGCCTCGGCGGCATGGCCGGTGATCGTCCGTTGAAAACGTTTATCGCGGCGCTGATCGGCCTGTTTCTGTCGAGCGTCGGGATCGATGCCAACAGCGGCGTGTATCGATTCACCGGGGACAACATCCATTTGACCGACGGCATTCAGTTCGTCGTGTTGGTATTGGGCCTGTTCTCCATCAGCGAAATCCTCCTGCTGCTGGAAAAAACCCATCGCGGCCAGGAAGCAGTGAAAGCCACCGGCCGGATGATGTTCAACTTCAAGGAAGCGTCTTCGGTGTTCGTGGTGAACATCCGTTGCGGTCTGTTGGGCTTCATCATGGGCGTATTGCCGGGTGCCGGCGCGACACTCGCCAGCGCCGTGGCGTACATGACCGAGAAACGCATCGCCGGTGCCAAAGGCACGTTCGGCCAAGGCGACATGCGCGGCCTCGCGGCGCCGGAAACCGCGATCGGCGCATCGGCCTGTGGCGCATTGGTGCCGATGCTGACCCTCGGCGTTCCGGGTTCGGGCACCACGGCGGTGATGATCGGCGCCCTGTCGCTGTACAACATCACGCCGGGCCCGCTGCTGTTCCAACAGCAACCGGACATCGTCTGGGGCCTGATCGCCTCGTTGTTCGTCGCCAACATCATGCTGGTGATCCTCAACATCCCGATGATCCGCATCTTCACCCGCATCCTCGCCGTGCCGAACTGGGCGCTGGTGCCAGTGATCGCGATCATTACCGGGATCGGCGTCTATGCGGTGCACGCGACTACGTTCGATCTGTTCCTGATGGTCGGCATCGGTATCTTCGGCTACATCCTGCGCAAACTGGACTTCCCGTTGTCGCCGGTATTGCTCGGGTTCATCCTCGGCGGCTTGATGGAGCAGAACCTGCGGCGCGCCCTGTCGATTTCCAACGGTGCACTGGAAATCCTCTGGTCGAGCCCGATCACGTTTGGTGTCTGGGTGCTGACTGCGCTTATGCTGCTGATGCCACTCCTGCGGATCTGGCGTAAACGTTCGGTTGCGAGGCGCGCCATTGCCGATGTCTGATCGTCCCTTCAAAACCTGGTGGGGAACACCGCTGGTCGGCCTGCTCGGCGGTTACCTCGCCAGCCAGGTCGGCTGGCCGCTACCGTGGATGGTCGGCTCGTTGCTGGCGATCATCCTGGTGCGCTGCCTCACACCTTGGCAACTCGCGGAAATCCCTGGCGGGCGCAAATGCGGCCAGTGGATCGTCGGCATCGGCATCGGCCTGCACTTCACCCCGGTGGTGATGGAGCAGGTGTTGAGCCACTTCGGCTTGATCTTCTTCGGTGCGTTGGTCACCAGCCTGTCCAGTGTGGTCGGGGTCTGGTTGATGCGGCGCACCGGGGAGGACCGCGCTACCGCGTTCTTCTCCAGCATGCCGGGCGGTTCCGGCGAGATGGTCAACCTCGGCGCGCGTAATGGCGCGGTGCTTAGCCGGGTCGCGGCGGGGCAAAGTTTGCGGGTGCTGGTGGTGGTGCTGTGTGTGCCGGCGGCGTTCAAGTATCTGCTGGGGGACGGCACGCCAATCTCGCATGCCACGGCGGTTGATTGGCGTTGGCTGGCGATTCTATTCCCGGCGGGCGCCCTGCTCGCCTGGGTCTGGCAGCGGTTGCGTCAGCCCAATCCTTGGCTGTTCGGGCCGTTGCTGGTGAGCGCGGCGGTCAGTATCAGTTGGGATTTGCACATCGGTTTGCCCAACGGCGGCAGCCAGATCGGTCAATGGCTGATTGGCAGTGGCTTGGGTTGTCACTTCAATCGGCAATTCTTCCGGCGCGCACCGTCGTTTATGGGACGGACATTGATTGGCACGGTGCTGACCATGTTGATCGCCACGGCGGCGGCGCTAGGATTGAGTGCGCTGACCCATCTGGATTTGCGTTCGCTGACATTGGGCATGATGCCCGGCGGGATTGCGGAGATGAGTTTGACGGCGGAGACCCTGCAATTGTCGGTGCCGCTGGTGACGGCGATGCAGGTAATGCGGCTGTTGTTTGTGTTGTTTCTGGCGGAGCCGTTGTTCAAGTATTGGAACAAAATGCCGGAATAAGACCGAGGCGCCTGCTTCGCGAGCAAGCCCGCTCCCACATTGGATTTGTGAACACCACAAATCCAATGTGGGAGCGGGCTTGCTCGCGAAGGGGCCCTGACGGTCAGCGCATCAAACCGGCGGCAACCGCCACTCGATCGGCGCCTCGCCATTCTGTTCCAGAAACTTGTTGGTCCGGCTGAAGTGCCCGCAACCGAGGAAGCCGCGATAGGCGGACAACGGCGACGGGTGCACCGAGGTCAACACCAGATGCTTGGTCGCATCGATCAGCTTCTGCTTGCTCTGGGCATGCGCGCCCCAGAGCATGAACACCAGATGCGGCTGATGCGCGCTAACCACTTCGATGATCCGATCAGTAAAAAACTGCCAGCCCTTGTCCTTGTGCGCATTGGCATTCGCGCGCTCGACGGTCATGGTGGTGTTGATCATCAGCACGCCCTGATCAGCCCAGCTTTGCAGGTAGCCATGGCTCGGGATGTCGATGTTCAGGTCGCGTTTCAACTCTTTATAGATGTTGACCAACGACGGTGGCGCCGGCACGCCCGGTTGCACCGAGAAGCACAAGCCATGCGCCTGGCCCGGGCCGTGATACGGGTCCTGGCCAAGAATCACGACCTTGACCTTGTCCAGCGGCGTCGAGTTGAGCGCGTTGAAAATCATCGGGCCTGGCGGATAGATTTCCTTGCCGGCCGCGCGCTCTTGTTGGAGGAATGAACGCAACTCTGCCATGTAGGGCTGGTCGAATTCGTCACGCAGCGCTTCCTTCCAGCTCGGTTCGAGTTTGATACGGTCGTCAGCAGTCATGGTCATACCCGGCAAAAACAATGGGGCGAACCCTAGGAAAGCTGGGCAGGCTTGTCAATTGATCTGACACAGAACCGGCACTTTCCTGCAATGCGATCATACTGAACGCTCAAATTCCCGATCGAGGTCACGATGAATCTGCACTTCGAAGAACTCACCGGCACCGACGGCGCCCGCATCGGCATCGCCAGCCTGGATGCCGAAAAGTCGTTGAATGCCCTCTCCTTGCCGATGATCAACGCCCTGCGCGACCAGATGGACGCCTGGGCCAAGGATCCGCAAATCGTCTGCGTTTTGTTGCGCGGCAACGGCGCCAAGGCCTTCTGCGCCGGCGGCGAAGTGCGCAGCCTGGTCGAAGCTTGTCGCCAACATCCCGGAGAAGTGCCGCCCCTGGCCGCACAGTTCTTCGCGGCGGAATATCGCCTCGACTTCAAGTTGCACACCTACCCCAAACCGCTGATCTGCTGGGGCCACGGTTACGTCCTCGGCGGCGGCATGGGCCTGCTGCAAGGCGCGAGCATCCGGATTGTCACGCCGAGCAGCCGTTTGGCGATGCCGGAGATCAGCATCGGCTTGTACCCGGACGTCGGCGCCAGCTGGTTCCTGTCGCGGCTGCCCGGCAAGCTCGGGTTGTTCCTCGGCCTGACTGGCGCGCATATGAATGCCCGGGATGCGATCGATCTGGATCTGGCCGACCGTTTCCTGCTCGAAGGGCAACAGGAAGAACTGGTCGAAGGCCTGCTGCAACTGAACTGGCAGGAACAGACCTCGATGCAGCTCAACAGTCTGCTCAAGGCCTTGCAGCAAGAAGCCGTCGCACAGATGCCCGAAGCGCAATGGCTGCCGCGCCGCCAGCAGATCGACGAATTGCTGGATGTCAGCGACGTGCGTTGCGCCTGGAAAGCCATCAGCCATTTGCGCGATTCCACTGATCCTCTGCTCAACCGTGCCGCGAAAACCATGACAGAGGGTTCGCCGGTGACCGCTCATCTGGTCTGGGAACAAATCGCCAGGGCCCGGCATTTGTCGCTGGCCGAGGTTTTCCAGATGGAATACACCCTCAGCCTTAACTGCTGCCGTCACCCGGAATTCAGCGAAGGCGTACGGGCGCGGTTGATCGACAAGGATCAGAAGCCGCACTGGCACTGGCCGGACATTAACAATGTGCCGGATGCGGTGGTGGAGGCGCATTTCCATAAGGTTTGGGAAGGTCGGCATCCGTTGGCGGATTTATCGGATTACTGAAATCCGGGCACAAAAAAAGCGGCGCTTAATGCGCCGCTTTTTTATTGCTGGCTGTTGGAAATATCAGCGGTGACCACCCCGGCCTCCGCGACCGTCGCGACCATCGCCACGTCCACCCCGGTGATCGCGTCCATCGTGACCACGGGAGTTGTCCCAGTTGCCCCGATTGCGGCCATCCCAACCGCCTCGGTCATGTCCTTGCCAGCCACGGTTGTGGGACTGGTAGTAGCGCGGTTGCGCCTGGTAATAACGCGGCGCCGAGTAATAACGCGGAGCCGGCTGATAGTAACGCGGTGCTGGTTGGTAATAGCGTGGAGCCGAGTAGTAGCTTCCACCGCCCGAGTAGTAAGCCGGCGCGGGGGACGAGTAGACCTCAGAACTGTAGTAGCTGCCTCCATCTCCGTAGGAATAGGGAACGCATGCACCAAGGGAAAAACTCAACACGACCAGCAGAAGAATTCGGCGATACATGGCGGCCTCCTGGACCGCGAGTAGCCACACCAGCGACGCTGGCAGGCGACAGCCAATTGTTGGCGACTGTCGAAAGATCAGACATCGATTTCGGAATCTGGTGCGTTCTTGAAACACATTGATACAAGTCGCCGATGAAAGGTTTTTCATCTTCGCGCTAAAAAAACGGCGCTTCCTTATCAGAGGAAGCGCCGTCGTGATCAGTGGCGACCGTAACGGCCATCACCGTGGTAATAACCCGGTCCGCGACCGCCGTAATAGCCGTGGCCGCCGTAGTAATAGTAGCGATAGCGCCCGTAATACCGGGGGTAGGAATAGCCGTAGTAATAAGGCGAGTAGTAATAACCGGGGTAGTAATACGGCGTTGCGTAAATGTCGGCGGTGCCAGCGTAGTAGTAGCAACCCGACAGACCCAAGCCCAACACCCCGCCCAGCAATAATCGACGAAGCCATTTTTGATAAACCATGGCGGCCTCCTGAAAGACCCGCGACAGCAGTCGGCACTGGCCGACTCACACCTGGTTTGACTGTGAAACCTTGATCAAGTGCGCGATGGCAAAAACCTTCGGATCAGCGGCCCATTGCGGTGCGCCGGCGCACCATGACAAGGCAATCACACGCCCTCTTCCATCGGTCAATCGGCGTCATCCCCCAGCCCAGACGCCTCGTAGCGACTTGGCACGGCTCTCGCTTTAGTAAAGGCGTGCAGGAGTCATCACAGGTTCGCGGCACCACAATTTGCAATGGCTGACTAGGGTTCCGGCTCGCTTAGGCGAGTGACTGGTCCGAGAGTTGGCGACCTCCAGTTGAGGTTACACGGCGGGACAAAAGCCCGGGAGACAAGCCACCGTTCGCGGTGCCGCGTTGACTCCTGCCCGCCCTTGATCAACTGGAGAACCATCCCATGACCCGACTTCGTATACCCGCCCTGCTCGCCGCCGCATTCGCCGCCCTCGTCAGCGTCTCGTCCCACGCCGCCCAGAAAGATCACTTCAGCGTGTGCTGGACCATCTACGCCGGCTGGATGCCCTGGGAATACGCCGGCAGCCAAGGCATCGTCGACAAATGGGCGAAGAAGTACGGCATCAAGATCGATGTGGTGCAGCTCAACGACTACGTCGAATCCATCAACCAATACACCGCCGGCCAGTTCGACGGCTGCACCATGACCAACATGGATGCGCTGACCATTCCGGCGGCCGGTGGCGTCGACAGCACCGCGCTGATCGTCAGCGATTTCTCCAACGGCAACGACGGCATCGTGCTGAAAGGCGAAGGCAAGAAAGTCGCCGACCTCAAGGGCATGGACGTCAATCTGGTGGAGCTGTCGGTCTCCCACTACCTGCTGGCTCGCGCGCTCGATTCGGTCGATCTCACCGAGAAAGACCTGAAAGTCGTCAACACCTCCGACGCCGACATCTCCGCCGCCTTCAACACCGATCAGGTCAACGCCGTCACCACCTGGAACCCGATGCTCTCGGACATCAAGGCCAAGCCCGGCGTGACCGAAGTCTTCAACTCCAGCCAGGTGCCCGGCGAAATCATGGACATGATGGTGGTCAACAGCGCCACCCTCAAAGACAACCCGGCCCTCGGCAAAGCGCTGACCGGTGCCTGGTTCGAAGTGGTCGAGTTGATGAACGCCAAGAACGCTGCGAGCAAAGCCGCTCTCGAACACATGGCCAAAGCCTCGGGCACCGACCTGGCCGGGTTCCAGTCGCAACTCGACACCACCAAGCTATTTGCTACTCCGCAGGAGGCGCTGGCGTTTTCCACCAGCAAGCAATTGCCGGAAACCATGCGCAAGGTCGCCGAGTTCTCCTTCCAGCACGGCTTGCTGGGCGAAGGCGCCAAGGACACCAGCGCCGTCGGCATGGCCTTCGCCAACGGCGTGACAAGCGGAGACAAGACCAACCTCAAGCTGCGCTTCGATCCGAGCTACGTGCAGATGGCCGCCGACGCCAAGCTGTAAACAGGAGGACCTGGCCATGCGCCTGATCAATCGCCACCCGGATCGCCCGAGTCGCTTGCTGTTGGTGATCCTGCCGTTCGCCCTGGTGCTGCTCGCCTACTTCCTGGGCTCGGCCGAGCGGCTGACGGAAAACCCCAACGACAAGTTGCTGCCCAGCGCCGTGCAAATGACCGACGCGGTGAAACGCCTGGCGTTCGTCGCCGACAGCCGCACCGGTGACTACCTGCTCTGGCAAGACAGCGCCTCCAGTCTACGACGGCTAGCCATCGGCCTCGGCATCAGCGCACTGGCCGGGCTATGCCTGGGCATGGCGGCCGGCACCTTGCCGCTGTTTGGCGCGCCGTTGTCACCGCTGCTGACGGTGTTGTCGATGGTGCCACCGCTGGCGATCCTGCCGATTCTGTTCATCGTCTTCGGTCTGGGCGAGTTGTCGAAGGTGATGCTGATCGTGATCGGCATCACCCCGGCGCTGGCCCGTGATCTGGAACAACGCGCCCGGGAAATACCGGTCGAGTTGCTGATCAAGGCCCAGACGTTGGGCGCTTCGACCTGGACCTTGATGCTGCGGGTGGTACTGCCGCAATTGCTGCCACGACTGCTGATATCCCTGCGGCTGATGCTCGGTTCGGCGTGGTTGTTCCTGATCGCCGCCGAAGCCATCGCGTCCACCGACGGCCTCGGCTACCGGATTTTCCTGGTGCGTCGTTACCTGGCGATGGATGTGATCCTACCCTACGTGGTGTGGATAACCCTACTCGCCTGGCTGATGGATTGGGGGCTCAAGCGCCTGACTCAACGTGCGTTCCCTTGGTATGAAGGAGCCCGCGCATGAGCTTCATCACGGTGAAAAACGTCTGGCAGCAGTACGCCGATCAAGTGGTGCTCGAAGGGCTGAATCTGAACGTCAATGAAGGTGAGTTTTGCACTTTGGTCGGCGCTTCGGGTTGCGGCAAATCGACCTTCCTGCGTTTGCTGCTGGGTCAGGAAAAAGCCAGTCGCGGCGAGATCCTGCTCGACGGCCAGGCCCTGGCCGGCGAACCGGATTCGAGCCGTGGCGTGGTATTCCAGCGCTACTCGGTGTTCCCGCATTTAACCGTGCTGGACAACGTCGCCCTCGGCCTCGAACTGCCGCGTTCGCCACTGCTCGGACGCCTGTTCGGCAGCGCGAAAAAAGACGCCCGCGAACAAGCCTCGGTGCTGCTGCACAAAGTCGGCCTCGGCCACTCGCTGGACAAGTACCCGGCGCAGCTCTCTGGCGGCATGCAACAACGGCTGGCCATCGCCCAGGCGCTGATCATGAAGCCGCGCGTGTTGCTGCTCGACGAACCGTTCGGCGCCCTCGATCCGGGCATCCGCAAAGACATGCACGTCCTGCTGCTGGAGCTGTGGCGCGAGACGCAACTGACGGTGTTCATGGTCACCCATGACTTGTCCGAAGGTTTCAGCCTCGGCACTCGCTTGCTGGTGTTCGACAAGGTCCGCGTCGACCCGCACGCCCCCGGCGCCTATGGCGCGCGCATCACCTACGACATCCCTTTGAACAGCGACCGCCGCGCCACTCGCGCCGCCGTCGATGCCTTGCCGGCTGAGCTGGCAGGCACGCTTCGTACCGCTTAAGAGGATTTTGCACATGACTGATTCGACCCAACTGTTCCCGCCCTTCGCCGAAGAAATGCTCCCCGGCGGCGGCCATCGTTCCTTCGTATTGAAACGCGGCCAACTGCTGCGCCTGACCGACCTGCGCGGCGGCGCCAACGTCAGCCTGACGCTGCTCAACGCCAACGAAAAAACCGAACGCCTGAACCTGCCCGACAGCCTCAAGTGCCAACACACCGCCAAGCTCACCGCCGGCCATTGTTTGTACTCGGACATGGGCCGCGTATTGGCCGCGATCACCGCCGACACCTGCGGCTGGAGCGACAGCCTCGGCGGCGTGCTGTGCGCTGAAGAAGTCGCGGAAAAATACGGCGCCGGCCGCTACCAGGAACTGCGCAACGGCTTCTTCCGCAACGGCACCGACAACCTGTTGGTGGAGCTCGGCAAGTGGGGTCTGGGACTTTCGGATTTGCTGATGACCCTCAATTTGTTCAGCCGCGTGAATGTCGATGAGGCCGGGCGCTTTCACTTCGTCGAGGGCAACTCCAAGGCGGGCGACTACATCGAGTTGTACGCGCCAATGGACACGCTGGTGGTGCTCACCGCGCTGCAACATCCGATGGACCCGTCGCCGGAATACGCACCAAAACCACTGAAGCTGAGCTGGATGAACGCCGACGCCAGCGTCGCCGAACACTGCCGCACCTCGCGCCCGGAAAACGAGCGCGGCTTTATCAACACCGACCGTTTGTTCGCCTGAGGATCGCTGCCATGTCACTTGCCATCGCTACTGCCACCCAGCAGCCAGAAACCGCGATCTACCGCGCCACCATCCCCGCCGGCGAACCCTGGCTGATGGAGGTCAAGGCCGGCCAGACCCTGCGCATCCTCGACCTGGAAGGCAATCAAGCCGTCGACACCTTGTTCTACAGCGTCGCCAATCCGAAGGAGCGTTACGACGTACAACGCACCTTGCGTCGGCAGAACAGCGTCTACCTGAGTACCGGCAGCGTGCTGTATTCCAACCTCGGCAAACCGATGCTGACCATCGTCGCTGACACCTGCGGGCGCCACGACACCCTCGGCGGTGCCTGCGCGCAAGAGAGCAACACCGTGCGTTATGCGCTGGAAAAACGCTACATGCACAGCTGCCGCGACAACTATCTGCGGGCCTGTGTGCATGACGGGCGATTGGGTAAAGGAGACATCGGGCCGAACATCAATTTCTTCATGAATGTGCCGGTTACCGCTGATGGTGGGCTGACCTTTGAAGACGGGATTTCGGCGCCGGGGAAATACGTGGATCTGCGGGCGGAGATGGATGTGATTGTGTTGATTTCCAACTGCCCGCAGTTGAACAACCCGTGCAATGCCTATAACCCGACACCTGCGGAGTTGCTGGTATGGAACTGAAAATAGCGCGGTTGCGGCGGTGGTTGTTTGCCCTGTGCCAGGCGCGTTCAGGCCAGTGCCTCAAATCGTCCAAACACCACTAATCCCAATGTGGGAGCGGGCTTGCTCGCGAAAGCGGTGTATCAGACACATTGATAGCGACTGACACGCCCTCTTCGCGAGCAAGCCCGCTCCCACAGGGGGTCAGCGGTGTTTTCAAGTTTGGTGATTTTGCCGTCGGGGACGACCCCGGCGCCTATCGAAAAACTGCGGGACGGCCCGCATCCCAGGTCGAGGCTGATGTGTTATCGCCTCCGGGGGTTTTGCCATGTTCGAAAAAGTCCTGATTGCCAACCGTGGCGCGATTGCCTGCCGCATCCTGCGCACCTTGGGTGAATTGCAGGTCAAGGGTGTCGCCGTCTACTCCGAAGCCGACGCCGCGAGCCTGCACATCCTGCAAGCCGATGAAGCCCACAGCCTCGGTGAAGGTGCCGCTGCCGGCACCTACCTGGCGGTGGATAAAATCCTCGCCATTGCCCAAGCCTCCGGCGCCACGGCGATCCATCCCGGCTACGGTTTTCTCTCGGAAAACGCTGCCTTCGCCGAAGCCTGTGAAGCGGCCAACATTGCCTTTATCGGCCCGACGCCAGAGCAACTGCGGGTGTTCGGCCTAAAGCACACCGCCCGCGCCCTGGCCAAGCAACACGGCGTGCCGATGCTCGAAGGCACCGAGCTGCTCGACAGTCTCGACGCGGCGCTGATTGCCGGTGAACAAGTCGGCTATCCGGTGATGCTGAAAAGTACCGCGGGCGGTGGCGGCATCGGCATGCGCGTGTGCCGCAGCGCCGCCGAGTTGAGCGAATCCTTTGAAGCGGTAAAACGCCTGGGCCAGAACAACTTCAGCGACGCCGGGGTGTTCATCGAGAAGTACATCCAACGCGCGCGGCATCTGGAAGTGCAGGTGTTCGGCGACGGTCGCGGCGAGGTGATTGCCCTCGGCGTGCGCGACTGCTCGGTGCAGCGGCGCAACCAGAAAGTCCTCGAAGAAACCCCCGCGCCGAACCTGCCCGAGGGCATGGCGGATGAGTTGTGCCTGGCAGCGATCAAACTGGCCAAAGCGGTGAATTACCGCAGCGCCGGGACTGTGGAATTTGTCTTCGACAGCGCAGACCAGCGCTTCTATTTCCTGGAAGTGAACACGCGATTGCAAGTGGAGCACGGCGTCACCGAACAGGTGTGGGGCGTGGACCTGGTGCGCTGGATGATCGAACTGGCAGCCGGTGATTTGCCGCCGCTTTATGAATTGAGCAAAGGTTTGAAAGCGCATGGTCATGCGATTCAGGCGCGGCTGTATGCCGAAGATCCGGGCCGGGATTTCCAGCCGAGCCCGGGCCTGCTGACAGCGGTGAACTTCCCCGCCGCCGATGGCAAAAAACTGCGCATCGATACCTGGGTCGAGGCGGGTTGCGAGATCCCACCGTACTTCGATCCGATGATTGCCAAGGTCATCAGTTGGGCGCCAACCCGCGCTGAAGCGGCTGCCGATCTGCATCAAGCCTTGGGCGACAGCCTGCTCTACGGGGTGGAAACCAACCGCGATTATTTGCGGCAGATTTTGCTCGATGCGCCCTTCGCCAGCGGCCAACCGTGGACGCGTTGCCTGGAGGGTCTGGTGTATCAGGCCAACACCTTTGAAGTGCTCAGCGCAGGTACGCAAACCAGCGTTCAGGATTATCCGGGGCGCCTCGGTTACTGGGCGGTCGGCGTGCCGCCGTCGGGGCCGATGGACAGTCGGGCGTTGCGGTTGGGCAACCGTTTGCTGGGTAATGACGAAGGTGCGGCGGCACTGGAAATCACCATGAGCGGGCCGTTGTTGCGCTTCAATTGCGACGCGGTTGTGGCGGTCACGGGGGCTGTGATTCCGCTGACGTTGAATGGCGAAGCTGTGCCGATGAACACTGCGCTGTTGATTCCCGCAGGTTCTACGCTAAGCCCCGGCACCATCGCAGGCGCTGGCGCCCGCAGTTATCTGTGCCTGCGCGGCGGTCTGCAAGTGCCGGATTATCTGGGCAGCAAAAGTACCTTCACCCTTGGCCAGTTTGGCGGGCATGGCGGTCGAGCGCTGCGGGCTGGGGATGTGTTGCATGTGCCGGGCTTGAGTGATCGCAGCGTCGGGGCGCAACTATCTGAAGTCGCTGAGTTGCCTGCCGTGCGGCAGATTCGGGTGATCTACGGCCCGCATGGCGCGCCGGAATACTTCACCGAAAACTACATCGGCATTTTCTTTGCGACGCAATGGGAAGTGCATTTCAACTCCAGCCGTACCGGCGTGCGATTGATCGGGCCGAAGCCGGAATGGGTGCGGGCCGATGGCGGTGAGGCGGGGCTGCATCCGTCGAATATTCATGACAATCCGTATGCGATTGGGGCGGTGGATTTCACTGGGGATATGCCGGTGATCCTTGGGCCGGATGGTCCGAGCCTGGGTGGGTTTGTGTGCCCGGTGACGGTGATCGAGGCGGATCTTTGGCAGTTGGGGCAGCTTAAGGCTGGGGATAAGGTGCAGTTCCAACCGGTTGTTCTAAAGACCGCCCGAACGCTCGCCCTGAAATGGGATACCCCCTGTGGGAGCGGGCTTGCTCGCGAAAGCGGTGTATCAGACCCATCAATATCGACTGACATGACGCCTTCGCGAGCAAGCCCGCTCCCACCGGGGATTGAGTCGCCTGTGGTGTTGGATTTGGGTCAGGGAGATACAAGGCTGGTCGCGAGGTTGTCGGGCGACACTCACCTGCTGCTGGAAATCGGCGCGCCCGAGCTTGACCTGGTCCTGCGCTTCCGCGCCCACGCCTTGATGCAGGCCCTGGAAAGCAAACACCTGCACGGCGTGATCGACCTCACGCCCGGTATCCGCTCCTTGCAAGTCCACTACCAGCCCGAACGACTGCCCCTCGCCGATTTGCTAGGCATCATCGCCGGTGAATGGGACGCCGTGTGCGCCGCCAAGGACTTGCAAGTGCCGTCGCGCATCGTGCATCTGCCGCTGTCCTGGGACGATCCGGCGTGTCAGTTGGCGATCGAAAAATACATGACCACTGTGCGCAAGGACGCACCGTGGTGCCCGAGTAACCTGGAGTTCATCCGCCGCATCAACGACCTGCCGAACCTCGACGAAGTGCAGCGCACGGTGTTCGACGCCAGTTATCTGGTGATGGGTTTGGGCGACGTTTACCTCGGCGCACCAGTCGCCACCCCGCTCGACCCGCGCCATCGTCTGGTGACCACCAAATACAACCCGGCGCGCACCTGGACCGCCGAGAATTCGGTGGGCATCGGTGGCGCGTATATGTGCGTGTACGGCATGGAAGGCCCAGGCGGTTATCAGTTCGTTGGCCGCACGTTGCAGATGTGGAATCGCTACCGCGAAGTCGCGGCGTTCGACGGTAAACCATGGCTGCTAAGGTTCTTTGATCAGATTCGCTTCTACCCGGTGAGCGCCGATGAATTGCTGCGCATCCGCCGGGATTTCCCCCTCGGGCGCTTCGAGCTGAACATCGAGCACAGCCAGTTGAACCTGGCGGATTACCAAGGATTCCTGGCCAAAGAAGCCGAGAGCATTGCGGCGTTTCGGGATCAGCAGAAAGGCGCGTTCAACGCCGAGCGTGAACGCTGGATCGCCAGCGGCCAGGCGCATTTCGACAGTGAGGATCTGGTCCCCGAAACCACCGAAGACGCGCCGTTGTCCAGCGGTCAACAGAGCGTCGACAGCCACATCGCCGGCAACCTCTGGCAGGTGCAGGTTGAGACCGGAGCGCGGGTCGAGGCCGGGGATGTGTTGGTGATTCTGGAGTCGATGAAGATGGAAATCCCGCTGCTCGCGCCGATGGCCGGAGTGGTGCGGGAGATTCGTGTGCAACCGGGTTCGGCGGTGCGCGCCGGGCAGCGGGTCGTGGTGCTGGACCTCGACTGAACTCATTTTGAAAAGGATCGAATCATGAATTTCAATCTGCAACTCGACGCCCTGCGCAGCGCCTATCGCGATGGTCAAATCACGCCTCAGCAACTGCTGCTGAGCCTGCGCGACAAAGCCGCGGCGCTAAACCCGGATTATCACCTGTTCATCCATTTGCTCAGCGTCGAGGAACTGGAACCGTACCTCGCCGCGCTCGACGCGCGTGATCTCGACAGCCTGCCGCTGTACGGCGTGCCGTTTGCGATCAAGGACAACATCGACCTCGCAGGCATTCCTACCACTGCCGCTTGTCCCGCGTTTGCTTATGTGCCGGAGCGTTCGGCGACCATCGTCGAGCAGTTGCTGGCGCTGGGGGCGATTCCGCTGGGCAAGACCAATCTTGATCAATTCGCCACCGGCCTGAACGGCAGTCGCTCGCCGTATGGCGCGTGCCCGAACAGCGTGTTGTCGGAGTATCCATCGGGTGGTTCTAGCGCCGGGTCTTCGTTGGCGGTAGCGTTGGGCGTGGCGAGTTTTTCTCTTGGGACCGATACGGCGGGCTCCGGCCGGGTGCCGGCGGCGCTGAATAATCTGGTGGGGTTGAAAGCTACCAAAGGGCTGATCTCCACCGGCGGCGTGGTGCCGGCCTGTCGCACGCTTGACTGCGTCACGACCTTCACCGCGACTGCTCGCGAAGCCAGCCAGTTGCTGGCGCTGACCGCGCGTCTCGATCCACGGGATTCTTACAGCCGCAGCAATCCGTTGTGGAATGACGGCTCGGCATTCGGTGCGCCTCGGCCCTTCCGTTTCGGCGTGCCCCGCGCACAGGATCTGCAATTTTTCGGCTGCCCGGAAGGCCCGTTGCTGTTCGGTGACGCCATCGACCAGCTCAAAGCCATGGGCGGTGAAGCGGTGGAGCTGGATCTGTCGCCGTTCCTCGAAGCCGCGCAGTTGCTTTACGAAGGCCCGTGGGTGGCCGAGCGCTACAGCGTGGCCGGCGAGTTGATGGAGCAAAACCCGCAAGCGGTGCTGCCGGTGATTCGCGCGGTACTGGCCAAGGCCCCGGCGGTAACCGGCGTGCAAACTTTCCGCGCGCAGTATCGACTGCAAACCTTGAAAGCCCTGTGCGACCAGGCCCTGGAAGGTCTGGATTGCGTGCTCACGCCGACCATCGGCCGCCCTGTCACCTTGGCCGAACTGGCAGCGGAACCGGTGCTGCGCAATTCGGAACTGGGTTACTACACCAACTTCATGAACCTGCTCGACTACGCCGCCGTCGCCGTGCCCAGCGGGTTCATGGACAACGGCTTGCCGTGGGGCGTGACGTTGTTTGGCCGGGCGTTTACCGATCAATATTTGTTGAGCGTGGCGGATGGGTTGCAGCGTCAGCAAGGTTCGCCTGCGCCGACGGCAGTTGCCCGCAATGACCGTGCACGACTGGTGGTGTGTGGTGCGCATCTGGAGGGGTTGGCGTTGAACTGGCAACTCAAGCAGCGTGGGGCGCGGTTGGTCGAATCGACCTTGAGTTCGCCGGACTATCAGTTGTACGCGCTGGCCGGTGGCCCGCCGTTTCGTCCGGGGATGGTGCGGGTGAAGGACGGTGGCGTGGCGATTGCGGTGGAAGTCTGGGAATTGCCGAGCAGTGAATTGGGCTCGTTCCTGACCGGGATCCCGGCGCCGCTCGGGCTGGGCAAGGTGCAACTGGCGGATGGGCGCTGGGAGAGCGGGTTTATTTGTGAGGCGTATGGGCTTGAGGGCGCGGTGGATATCAGCCATCTCGGCGGGTGGCGGGCTTATCTGACAGATCGGCGTTGATCTTTCGATTCGCGGGCAAGCCTCGCTCCTACAGGATTACGCGCCCCCTGTAGGAGCGAGGCTTGCCCGCGAAGGCGCCAGTACAGGCACTACCGCCTCTGATCCTTGCCGATTCACCCCACAAATCCCGCAGTTATTTCCCCGCCATCCCACTAGAATGCATGCCATCGGGTTATTGCCAACGGAACCACCATGCCGCTTCGCTCGCCGCTGTATTCCCAACGTTCGTTGGTCCTCACGCTGATTGCGTTATTGGGCGCCGGTTTCCTCGCCACCTCGTTTCTCAGCTACTACGCCTCGCGAGCGTCGATCCGCGACAACATCGTCAATACCGAACTGCCGCTGACTTCCGACACGGTCTATTCGGAAATCCAGAAAGACCTTGTCAGACCGATCCTGATTTCCTCGATGATGTCCCGCGACACCTTTATGCGCGATTGGGTGGTCAACGGCGAGCACGACCCCGACCAGATGACCCGCTACCTCAATGAGGTCATGACCCACTACGGTGCCTACACCGCGTTTTTCATCTCCAACAGCAGCCTGACCTACTACCACGCCAAAGGTGTGCTCAAACAGGTCAAGATCGACGAACCCCGGGACGCCTGGTACTTCCGCGTCCGCGACATGAAAGAACCCTACGAGATCAACGTCGACCCGGACTTGGCCAACAAGGACAACCTGACGTTCTTCATCAACTACAAGGTCTACGACTACGACGGACGCTTCATCGGCGCGGCCGGCGTCGGCCTGACGGTGGATGCGGTGATCAAGCTGATCGACAAGTACCAGCAGCGCTATCAACGCAGCGTGTACTTCGTCGATACCTTCGGCCGGCTGGTGCTCACCGGCGCCGAGGGCGGTCCCGAAGGCGCGCGGGCCGGCCGGAGCCTGGGCGATCTCGACAGCATGAAAGGCCTGGTCAGCCAGTTGCCCAAGCCCCACAGCGGCAGCTACGAATATTCTGTCCACGGCCAGGGACATTTCCTCAACGTGCGGTTTATTCCGGAGCTGAACTGGTACTTGTTCGTCGATAAACGCGAAGACGGCGCCCTCAGTGAAATCCGCCAGTCGCTGTACCTCAACTTGCTGATCTGCCTGCTCGTCACCTCGATTGTGCTGGTGCTGCTGAACCGGGTAATCAAACGCTATCAGGGCAAAATCCAGGCCCAGGCCATCCTCGATAGCTTGACCGAACTGCCCAACCGTCGCGGCTTCGATTTGTTGGCGGCGCAAGCCATGCACGAAGCCCAGCGCGAACCGAAACCACTGACGGCGCTGCTGCTGGACCTTGATCATTTCAAAGTGTTGAACGACACCCACGGCCACCTCGCCGGTGATCAGGTGCTGATCGGTTTCGCCCGGGACCTGGAAAGCTGCCTGCGGCATTCCGACATCGTCTGCCGTTGGGGCGGCGAGGAATTTATCGTGCTGCTCAAGGACACCGACGGTGAGACCGGTCAGAAAATCGCTGAGAAAATTCGCCAACATGTGGAAAAACAGCGTTATGCCTACGACGGCAAGGAACTGCAGCTGACCGTCAGCATTGGTCTGACCACCCTGCAACCGGATGAGACCTTGCATACGTTGCTGTCCCGGGCCGATCATGCGATGTACCGGGCCAAGCAAGCCGGCCGCAACCGCACCTGCGTGGAAATGCCTCACTCTGTTTATGAATAAGCCACAACTATGCCCGGCCTGCGGCGCTCCCAACGACTGCAGCCTGGCCGACCCACGAACCGCCGACCGCGCCTGCTGGTGCTACGGCGTCAGCATCGACCCGGCGGTCCTTGAAGCCCTGCCGGCGGAACTGCGCGACCTCTCCTGCCTGTGCCCGCGTTGTGCCCAGGTCGAGGCGCAGCTGCAAGCAGCCGCCCGGCCGATCACGTAAGATGCGCGCCCCTTCTCCGTCCGATTTCTGACCGATGCGTGTAGACCGTTTCCTCAGCAACCTGCCGCGCTTCAACCGTAAGCAGGTTCGTCTGTTGCTGGTGGAAAAACGCGTGCGCATCGACGGAAAAGTCGTCAACGATCCTCATAGCGAAGTGCTCGAATTCAGTTGCGTCGAAGTCGACGACGAAGTGCTGCAAGTCGGCAAACCGGCGCGCTACTTCATGCTGAACAAGCCGCCCGGCTGCGTCAGCGCGACCCGCGATCCGCAACACCGGACCGTGCTAGATCTGATCCACGAACCGGACAAGGATGACCTGCACATCGCCGGGCGCCTGGACTTCAACACCACCGGCCTGATGATCATCACCAACGATGGCAGCTGGTCGCGACGCCTGACCCAACCGCAAACCAAACTGCCCAAGGTCTATTACGTCGAGACCGAGCAGGACATCGGCCCGGAGTATGCAATCACCTTCAACGAAGGGCTGTACTTCGCTTTCGAGGATCTCACCACGCAACCCGCCGAGCTGGTGCTGCTCGGGGCAAGAGCGGCACGGTTGAGCATCATCGAGGGTCGTTATCACCAGGTGAAGCGCATGTTCGGCCATTTCGACAACAAGGTGCTGCGCCTGCACCGCGAAAGCATGGGCCCGCTGCTGCTCGATAACGCGCTAAAACCGGGCGAGTACCGCCCTTTGCGCACCGAAGAGATTCAATTGATCTAAGCAGGCGACCGCTCAGCAGAAGTTGTCGAACAATTTACGAATGACACTTGCGCGATGCCGTCGCCCCTGCTTGAATCAGGACGTCGGCCAGATTGTGACCGATGAGTCACAACATACTTCTAAGAAACTTTTTGCCGGTCAGGAGCTCTCAGGTTCCGCATTCCACCGGCAGACTGCCCGCCAATAACAATACCCGTCGACCTGCATTACCGGATCGACATGGGCCTCCAAATTCCAGGCGTATGCCTACCTGTCACAAAGCTCGTGCAATCTCATTTGCGCGCATACCCGCTTGCTCAGGAGTCTTATGACATGAGGCCAGAAATCGCTGTGCTGGATATACAGGGTCAGTATCGGGTTTACACGGAGTTCTATCGCGCAGACGCCGCAGAGAAGACCATTATTCTGGTCAACGGCTCGATGGCCACGACTGCGTCGTTTGCTCAGACCGTGAAAAATCTCCATCCGCAGTTCAATGTGGTGTGCTACGACCAGCCCTACGCGGGCAAGTCAAAAGCCCACAACCTGCACGAGAAATTGCTCACAAAGGAAGTCGAAGGACAGATCCTGCTTGAGCTGATCGACCACTTCGCCGCCGAACACGTGCTGTCGTTTTCCTGGGGTGGCGCCGCGACCCTGGTCGCCCTCGCCCAACGGCCACGGCGCATCGAAAAAGCCGTGATCAGCTCGTTCTCCCCGGAAATCAACGAGCACATGCGCGACTACCTGGAACGTGGCGTCGACTACCTCGGCAGCCGGGATGGCGACCGGGTCGGCAACCTGGTGAACAGCACCATCGGCAAACATCTGCCGTCGCTGTTCAAACGCTTCAACTATCGCCACGTCAGCAACCTGGCCGAACACGAATACGGGCAGATGCATTTCCACATCAGCGACCTGCTGCACAGCGATCGCCAGTGCTTCCTCAAGGCTGCCGAAAAAATCGACGTGCCGGTGCTGTTCATGAACGGCGAATGGGACGAATACACCGCCGCCGACGGCGCCCGGCTCTTCGCCAACCACGTGCAACACGCCACCTTCAGCACCCTGCAAGCCACCGGGCACTTTCTCGACATGGAACACAAAGCCGCCTGCCGAGACAGCCAAAACGCACTGCTGGGCTTCCTGAAACCCGAGCAATACGCCAGCCGACCGCGTTACCACTACGTCCAGGACCACCATGCACTGGCAATCTGAAACAGAGTCATCGCGAGCAAGCCCACTCCCCAGCGCATCTGTAGGAGCAAGGCTTGCCCGCGAATGGCCATCACGCGGTCCATGCCTTCGTGTCACTTCGTGCTAAATGCAGCGCGCATAAAGAAAAACTTCAAATCCACGCGCACATCTGGTACAAAGTCAGCCGCTCTGAGCGGGTGTCGTATAATGGCATTACTCCAGCTTCCCAAGCTGATAACGAGGGTTCGATTCCCTTCACCCGCTCCAATCGAATTTTGGTCTCACGTTGAGGTTTTTGACGGGGGATGTAGAGATAGAAAAAAAACCGGTCCTGGTGGCCGGTTTTTTTGTGGGCGGGATTTGAGTTATGTCCGCGCTTTTAAGCAGCCGTAAAACCCCGCAATACAGAAAATCTTCCGCCTTATCACAGCCTCCTAGACTCGTTCCTGCCATCTGCTTATTCGTATCCAAAGGAGCTCGGTGGTTATAGTGTTGATTAGATAAATTCAGTAGGTATAGTAACCACCTAAGCACACCACACGGAGGTGATGTGAATAGCCGATTTTTGATAAGCCAAATCGTCGCAGATGGCTGGTATCTAGTCCGAATCAAGGGCAGTCACCATCACTTCAAGCACCCGACCAAGCCGGGGCTGGTGACAGTACCTCATCCGAAAAAGGACCTGCTCAAGAAAACGGCTATGAGTATTTTGCGCCAGGCGCTGCTCTGACGAGCTCAATGCGTGATGTTCGAGGAGGACAAAGAACATGCTTTACCCAATTGCGATTTCAATGGGCGACGATGAACATGCTTGGGGCGTGGAAGTGCCGGATATTCCTGGTTGCTTCTCTGCTGGCGAGGATCTGGATGATGCGATGGCCATGACTCGCGAAGCCATTGAAGGCCATTTCGAAATTCTGGCTGAGGACGGTTCGCCGATTCCGCCTGCCAATAAAGTCACCTTGCATGCCGCCAATCCGCAATACGCAGGCTGCACTTGGGCGCTGGTGGATATTGATGTCACCAAGTATTTGGGCAAAGCTCAGAAGCTGAACATCACATTGCCTGGCTACCTGCTCAACCGCATTGATGAGTACGTACAGCATCATCCGGAAGAGAAAAGCCGCTCGGGGTTTCTGGCTTCGGCAGCGCTTAAGGTTTTGCAACAGAGCTAATGACTTTTTCTAGCATTCCCTCACCTGCAACCACCCTCCCCCTTGCGCGGCCATCAACGAATACGCGCCATCACTCTTCGAGGGAAACCAATCGGCGGCAACTCGTGCCGCTCGTGACGAACTCAATAGAGCAATCCGAACATGACGCAAAACATTTACGACGATCCGGAATTTTTCCAGGGCTACAGCCAGATGGGCCGCTCCATCGGTGGACTGGATGCCGCGCCTGAATGGCCGGCGCTCCGATCCATGTTGCCGCCGATGAAAGGTTTGAAGGTGGTGGACCTGGGCTGTGGTTACGGTTGGTTCAGCCGTTGGGCGAGTGAGCAAGGCGCTCACAGCGTGCTTGGTCTTGATGTGTCGGAGAAGATGCTGGAGCAGGCGCGTAGGACGACTTCCGCCGCCAACATCCAATATGCGCGCGCCGATCTGGAGCAACTTGACCTACCCGCAAGTAGCTTCGACCTGGCCTACAGTTCGCTGGCGTTGCACTACATCAAGGATCTGCCCGGCCTGTTCAAAAATATCCACGCAGCCTTGAAACCTGGTTCGCGCTTTGTGTTTTCCATCGAGCATCCAATCTTCATGGCGCCGCGTAATCCGGGCTGGTTGATTGATGGCGAAGGTCTTAAGCGTTGGCCGCTGGACAGTTATCAGTTCGAAGGCGAGCGGGTGACTCATTGGCTGGCTGAGGGTGTGATCAAGCAGCACCGCACGGTGGGGACTTTGTTGAATGCGTTGATTGCGGCGGGGTTCACGATTCAGCATGTGAATGAATGGGGCCCGACGGATGCGCAGGTGGCAGCGCAGCCGGCGTTGGCGGAGGAGCGTGAGCGGCCGATGATGATGTTGGTTCGGGTTGAGCGCTGAGATTGTCAATCGACTAATGGCGTAAATCCTGTGGGAGCGAGCCTGCTCGCGAAAGCTGTCTCAGGCTCAACACATGTGTTGTCTGACAGTCCGCTTTCGCGAGCAGGCTCGCTCCCACAGGTTCAGAGTTTCAAATGCCTAGCTCATTGGCCTTTTTACCGGGTTGCCACAATGAACAACCGAGGAAACGGCAACAACACCGTCCCATCCTCAAGCGCCGGATAAGCCTGCTCAATCGCCGCCAGATACTGCTTCAAATACTCCGCTCGCTCGCCCTCATCCAGCGGATCAAGAAACGGCCGCAATCCACTCCCCTTGAACCACTCCACAACCCCCGAAGCCCCACCCGCCAGCGGATGATGGTAGGTCGTGCGCCACACATCGACCCGCTTGCAGTGTGGTCGCAGCATCGAGTAGTAAGCGCTGGCACTGGCCATTTCCGTGCGCTGCCCGGCAGCGTCTGCCAATTTGCTGGCCCACGGGCCATTCGCGGCGACTTCGCGCATTAAACGGTGGGAAGGTTCATTGAGGTTGTCGGGCATCTGGATCGCGAGGCTGCCGCACTTCGTCAGTCGGGATGCCAGCGAAGGCAACAGCGCCGCGTGATCAGGCAACCACTGCAACACCGCGTTGGCGAATATCACGTCGAACGGGCCGCTATCGTTCCAGGTTCCGATGTCAACGGTGTCGAACTGCACGTCAGGCAAGCGCTTGCGGGCGGCGTCGATCATGTCGATCGAACTGTCTACGCCACGCACCAAGGCATTGTCGAAACGCTCTACCAACAACTCGGTGGAGTTGCCGGGGCCGCAGCCAATGTCGACGGCTGTGCGAGCGTCCACGGGCGGGATCGCTGCGAGCAGGTCGCGGGCCGGGCGGGTGCGCTCATCTTCAAAAGCGACGTATTGTTTGGCGGACCAACTCATTGCGTTCTCCTGTCGAGGGATTGTCCTGGCCTGGGCCGACAACCGGTTCGCTACGATACCTCGACCCGCGCGCCAGCCCTATTCGACTTATGTAACACGGTGGATCTGAAGCGCGATTTTCTTATCGCCAAATCATCGGAAATCATAACCAAATCGACCGTTCGTCGAGCGAATCGCCAAGCAATTTTGACAGCCTATATTTCGCATCTATAGTCCTAATCGCGGCCAGTCGGAAGGAACCCGACCTGTCAATTTGCACGCATGGAGCAAGGCCTGTTCAAGCCTCGTGCATGGTGGGTTCCGCCCGTAGTGTTTCAGCAACGGCCGTAAGGCAAGCAAGCGTTGTCATGCCTGGAAAGTTGCCGGGCAATCACTATGAACAAGGAGCTTTACTATGTCTCGAGTCACGGATGTGCTGGTCTCAATCGACACCGAAACCATTCTGAAAAACTACCCGAACATCAGCAAGAATCCCGCGTCGCCAACGATGATCGACGTCAATCATGTGTACATGGTGACTAACCGGGACAACGTGATCAATGGTCAGGCCGGTGGCGAACTCAACTTGAAAGCCCAGGTAGGCGACTTGATTCGCTGGCGTGAAACCAGCCTGTCGCAGAGCTTCGAGACCGCGGTGATTTTCTACAAATTCATCGGTAACGTCGGCAACGAATTGATCTCCACGCCAACGCCACGCAAGGCCACAGCCTGCGTCGCCGTTCCTAATACCAGCAACCCATCCGTGCCGAGCTGCCAGAAAGTCGACAACCATTACTGGTCTTCGGAAACCCTGTCGAGTGGTAGCGTGACCTATCACTTCCATTTCCTGATCGTCGATCGCGACTGCAAAGTCGTCGGCTGCTGCTCGTGGGATCCGTTCATCACCATCCGCAACTGACGAAGGCTGGCCCCTTGGCGACAAGGGGCCTACCCCGTTCGTTGCCGTTTCGGCAGGAACAGGATGTCTTGCATGAACCGAAGCGGCTGCCGTCTTGTGCCAACATCATGAAAGGAATCCATGATGACTTCCGAACCGATCAAATCGCCTTCATCCAGTGTCGCTACAGCCAACAATGTGTTGCTGGTGGTTGATGCTGAGTCGCTGCTTGCAAAGTATCCAACCCCCAGCCTAGACGCGGAAAACCCGACGACTATCAGCGATGAGTTTATCTACGTCGCCAGCGGGGAAGATACCGTTAAAAATGACAGTAAATTGACATTGACCACCAGTAACGGAAAAACCTTCCATATTCGTGGCAGAACCGTGAGCCTGATCGCCGAACACAGCGTCGTGTTCTACGACATGACCGTGGGCGACACCCAAGTGCTGTCGCTGCCAAAACTGCAAGTCATCAGCGGCCTCACCGTCCCAGCCCCTGACCCGGAAAACCCGACCCAACCCGGCAGCCACCTGGCCGATGATCACTATTGGGAATGCACGCACCTGAACCCCGGCGTTGCAGCCTGCGAATTGAGTTTCATGCTGGTGAATCAAAGCTGCGAAGTGGTGGGGTGTTTCAGTTGGGAGGTTGAGGTGACGCTTTCTGCTTGAACAGATCCCACAAAAAAACCTGCATCAAACTCACAAAGATCGCAGCCTTCGGCAGCTCCTACGCCGATCGCATTCCCCTGTAGGAGCTGCCGAAGGCTGCGATCTTTTAGGGCCCCCCCCCTTAAAAAAAGAAATTCCAACAAGCCGTCGCTGTCTGAATTTCAGGCGCATCCCTATAAGGAACACGGCAATGAAATTCGCAAAGATCTCCCAGAAGCTTGCCTTGTGGGCCGGCAGTCCGACGACGTTTTTGATCGCGATCATTCTGATTGTTGTGTGGGGATTGACCGGGCCGATCTTCGGCTACAACGACACCTGGCAGCTGATCATCAACACCTCGACCACCATCATCACGTTCCTGATGGTGTTCCTGATCCAGAACACCCAGAACCGCGATACGGATATCTTGCACTTGAAGATCGATGAGTTGCTGCGGGTAACGAAAGACGCGCAGAACGCGATGCTGGGGCTGGAGGCGCTGGATTTGAAGCAACTGGAAGAGTTGCGTAAGCAGTACCGCAAGATCGGCGAGGGCGAAACGATTGCCATGGACGTCGCCCCGAGCGGCGACAAGCCGAAACCAAAGTTCGACCAATGCTGAGACGCCTGTCGCGGGTGACTTCGGTCACCCGCGCCGCATAAGGGTTAGCGGCTGGCTTGCAGGGCCTTGGCCATCTGCAGGTGATTTTGCAGTTTGGGCAAGGTTTCTTCAGCAAACGCTTTGATTTCCGGAACGTCGGTGGTCTGCGCTTCCTGCTCGATCTGTGCGATGGCTTCCTGGGTGGTTTTCACCTGACTGGCCGCGTAGGCCTGGTCGAAGGTCGGGCCATCCTTCACTTCCGGGATCATCGTTTTGGACTTGTCGATCACTTCTTCCCGAGGCGCCACCGGCAACTCGAGCTTCTTGGCGATTTTAGCCAGGTGCTGGTTGGCGGTGGTCAGGTCGTTGATGACCACGACGGTGTAGTCCTTGACCTCTTTGGATTCGGTTTTCTGGTGTGCCAGGCGACTGGCTTCGATGTCGGCCATGCCTTTGGCGGACGCATCGTTAATGAAGTCGGCAGGCGACTGGGCAAAGGCGCTGCTGGCAAACAGGCTCAGCAACGTGACAAAACTGGCATTGCGTAAATGGGTGGCCATCCGGCTCATGGTCGCGCCCTCCTCGAAATAAAATTCAAACGGGAGCTTACGCCCCCGTCTCTCAATCAAAACTACTTACGCCACTACCGAGATTTCTGACCACCTTTGCGGCCCATATCGGTTTTCGCAGGGTCTTTCTCGACAGTCGTAGTGGTAGTTTTCCCACCTTTGCGACCGGCTTCAGACGCCTTCGTTCGATCGTTGGCGAAGTTTCCCGAGTTAGAGTTTCTTGAAGTAGGCATGATTCTCATCCTCTTGGTGTTGATCGCGGCGAGCAAACGCCCGCATAGGATCAGAATTCTCATCCGGGCAAAGGTTTAGAAAAACTGCGGATGCTGCGACGAACGGCAGCGAACATTCAGACTTCAAGCGGCCGGTGACGAAGACGTTTGACGGCGTACATCGCCTCGTCGGCGTGGCGGAACAATTGCTTTTCTTCAAGGCCGTGCTCAGGGTAAAGCGCGGCACCGATGCTCGGTTCGATGTTCAGGCTGTGGCCGTCCAGGCGCAGCGGTTGCCCCAGGACCTGACGGATTTTTCCGGCGACGCTTTCGGCATCTTCTGCGGCATGAATGCTGTGCAGCAGCACCACGAACTCATCACCACCGATGCGCGCCACCGTGTCGGTGTCCCGCACACAACCTTTGATACGATTGGCCACCGCTTGCAGCAGCATGTCGCCGACCGCATGGCCATGGGTGTCGTTGACCTGTTTGAAGCGGTCGAGATCGACATACAACAATGCCATTCGTCCGCCTTCTGAACGGGCAAGCGCCAGCGACGCCTTGAGCCGATCACGCAACAACTCGCGGTTGGGCAACTGGGTCAGTTGATCGTACTGGGCCATGCGCTGCAGCCGCGCGTGCAATTGTTTGCGCTCGATGGCGGTCGCCACCTGGGCGCAGACGAATTGCAGCAGTTCTTTGTCCTGCTCGGTGTAGCGTTCACCGCCCGCCTCGCTTTTGACGATCAGCGCGCCAATGGTGCCGTTTTGCGAGTTCAGCGGCACGCCGAGCCAGCAGGGTGAATCCTGCCCAGCCACCAGCACTTCGAAGCCCTCGGGCAGTTCGCTCTGGTCCGGGGTCAGCAGGATCGGCTGGCCGCTGCGCATTACCTCGGCGCACAAACGTCCGGTGACGGTACCGGGCAGTTCGGGCTGATGCTCGCGGTCATCGACGTGATAGGGGAAGTTCAGCTGCGCGCAGTGCTCGTCGTATAGCGCGACGGAAAAATTCAGCGCCGGCAGCCATTCGCCGATGATCGTGTGGATGCGTTTGAACAGCGCCAGCAAGTCTTCCGCCGCGTGAGCCGCTTCGGAAATCGCGTACAACGCCGCTTGTCGCGACTCGGCCTGCTTGCGTTCGGTGATGTCCCGGGCCACGGCGATGCGCAGTTGATCGACTTCCGACCAGCGCGCCGACCAGAGGATGTGCACCACCCCACCGTCCTTGCGCAGGTAGCGGTTTTCGAAGTTGAGCTTGGGTTCGCCGCCCATGATTTCCCGCGCGGCGTCGAGGGTACGCTGGCGGTCGCCGGGGTGCACCAGGTCGATCATCGGCCGGCCGATCAATTCGTCCGGGGTGTAGCCGAAAATACGCTCGCAGGCCGCACTGACAAATACAAAACGACCCTGTTTATCCACCGCACAAACGGCATCCAGCAACAGGTCGATGTAGCTCGCCAAAGGCGCGGAATTTCGGGTTGCCATGGTGCAGGGCGCGTTTCCGGACAATGCAGCGATAAAAAACCGTCCCTGACCGGTCAACGCCTGAGCGCTGACTGTGCGACTGACGCCTCCCTGCGTTCAGTCTCAAGCCTTGTTCGACACCAACCCCGGCAGCGCATGCGCCAGTGCGTTGATGGCGAAACCGATAAACATCACCCCGCACAACCGCGTGATCAACAACTCATGGCGTTGATACACGGTGCGCACTCGCCGCGCACCGACAATGCCTATGAGAATAGCGTACGCCAGCAATCCGCCCACGAAGCTCAGGGCAATCAGCCACGGCAACATCGACCAATGCAGCAATTCGGCGCGACTGGACAGCAGCGCGGTAAATGTCGCCACCGCCACCGGATAGGCTTTCGGGTTGGTCAGACCGAACAGAATGCCGTGCCAGAACGGCTGCCGCGCCGGCCCTTGCGGCGTATCGGCGCTGCTGCGGCGAGCACGAATCGCGCGCAGGCCGAGCCAAAACAGATACAGCCCGCTGAGCACGCCCAGCACATCAAACGCCGTGCTGCCGATTTCCCGGGCGCCGACAATCGCGATCAACGCCGTGCTGCACCAGACCACGTCCCCGAGCAAGTGCCCGCACAAGAATCCCGCCCCCGCCCGCCGACCGCGCGCCGCGCCAATTCCGAATACCGCCAGCACGCCCGGGCCGGGGGTGATGCCGTAGATGAAGCCGGAAGCGAGAACGGCCATTAGCAGCGATGGGGTCATGGGAAAAGTCCTGTTTGTGGCGATTGCTCGCAAGTCTATCGCAGGTCCTGAGGTTCAACTGACTGATCGTCGAAGAACTTCATTCCTGCGTAGGGCTTCTGCCGACAGGCGTTTAGCCGAGAGGCAAGATCACCGACGTGGACTTCAAGCTTGTGGCCATCCGGGTCGAGGAAGTAGAACGACGCGCCCTCGCTGCGGTTGTCGCGCCACTCCTTCACGCCGGCAGATCGCAGGCGCTCGACGAATGGCAGGAAATCCGCAGCGCTGAGGGTGAAGGCGTAATGGGTGTAGTCGGCGGCGGGTTCGGCGTTGCGCAGTGGGTCGAGGGACAGGCACAACCACAGGCCCGGTAGCGAGAGGTAGGCGCCGGTGTCCCAGGTTGCGTCGAGGCGCAGTTGCAGCAGGTTTTGATAGAACGCCACGCTGCGGTTCAGGTCTGTGACGGCGAGGGTCAGGTGGTTGAGGCCGGTGAGCATGGGTGATTAACCTTTGAGCGCTTCTGGCACGACGTATTGCTTACCGTCGTAGCTCAGGGTGACCTGAGTTGTCTTCAACTTTTTGGACTTGCTTTCGCACTTTTCGCCGACGACGAAGTTTTTGGTTTCAGTCACCGTGGAACTGACCACAAGATCTGCAAAGCCGTTATGCATTGTTTTGCCAATATCGACGGTTCTTTGAGTTCGATCGCCCTGCCCCGCGCAGTTGCCGTCCCATTCACCCCGGCCCATGGCAATAACCAGCCCTTCCAGCACAGGGCGCAATGCGTCGCCATCCTTGAGATACAGGGCCAGTTCGGTTTTGTGGTACGGACTTACGCTTGAGCCGTGTTCAAACTTCGATCGAATACCAAATGCGCGATCATCCGGCGTCAGTTTGTACCGCGCCGTATCAATGGCCAGCCCTTCATACGCCACGGCATCCGAATAATAGGCGTCTGTCTTGCGGTAAGTGGCCAGGGGTTTCGAGCTTGTCGAATGAATAATCGATAATTCCAGATCGACGTTTCCGCCGTCATTGTTGCCGCCTTCGGAATCCGGCTTGAATATCGATGTGGCGACGATGGTCTGGTCATCGTACGCCGGCCAGACTTTGCAAATAGTGAACGATAGCGTGCTGAAGGGCCGTTCTTCGCAACCCGCTTGCGCCTGCTGCACAACCGTAATCAAGCCAAACATGGCGAGTGAGTTCAGCAGTTTCCTTGTGGTCATCATGTTCTTCCCTGATCGATGCGCCGTCTTTAGACGCCTTTGAAGTCGCCTGGCAGCACGTAGTTTTTGCCGTCATAGCGAAGTGTTGTCTGCACCGGTTTGGCGGTCACGGAATTGGATTCACACGCATCACCCTCGCCCTTCCCAATCGTGTCCATCTTCACGGTTTTGACGATCAGATCCGCGAAGCCATGTGAACTGGTTTTGCCGATCTCCAGCGTCCGGGTGATTTCAAACCGTCCACCGGCGCAATCACCATCCCATTCTCCACCGTACTGATAGGTGATGAGTCCATCCATCACCGGACGCAGCGTGGTGCCCTCTTTGACGTACAGCGTGAGCACTGTTTCATCCGATGGATAGAGGCGTGACGAGCCTTTGAACGTGGCGCGCACACCAAAGGCTCGCAGCTCAGGCTTGAGCTTGTAGCGCGCGGTATCGAGTCCCAGGTCTTCAAAAACAACAGCATCCGACTCAAAAGCATCAGACTTGTGATACGTCGCCAACGGCTTCGACTCACCCGCCGAGACAACGGCCAGATCGAGATCATATTTCCCCTCAGGCCCGGAGCCGCTTGCCGAAAATCCCGATTCAAACTGCGACATCGCCGTAATCGTCAGCCCCGGATATGCAGGCCAATCTTTGCACGTCGAATGACCGAAATCGCCATACAACGTTGGTTTCTCACACTCAGCAAACGCCTGCGTCGCCATCACCAAACCGCACAGCGCTGCACACCCCATCAACCCAGACTTCAATGTCATTCCCTGTTCCTTGTGTGTATCAATAAATATCAGACGAATTCAGCCGCGCACTATCCTCGGCAAGAAGCGTCCGTTCAACCAATTGTTACGACCGTAACGCCCCTGCGTGTGTTTTCTGAAATTAATCAGCGACTGGTTTTATTCCCTGCTCAATCCGCCCATTCAACCAATTCAACGCCTGATCCCCACCCCGCCGCTTATGCCAGACCAACACAAAGCTAAACGACGGGATATGAAATGGCGGCGCAACGACGATCAACGACTGCTCATCAATCCCGCGCAACCCACGGGAAGCCACGGTCAGGATCAAATCCGTCCCGCTGATAAACTCCGGCGCCACGCTCCAGTGCGGCAGGCTGATGGCCACGCGACGGCGCTCTCTTAACGCAGTCAATGCCCGTTCTATTTCCGGGGTGCCGCTGCCGCGCATTTCCAGCAAGACGTGGGGGCGGGCCAGGTAGGTTGGGAGGTCGAGCGTGCCGTCGGCGGGCAGGCTGTGGCGGTCGACGAGGCAGGCGTAGTGCTCGTCGAACAGCGGCGTGCTGCGCAATTCGTTTGGCAGTTCGGGAAACACGCCCGCCGCCACGTCGATGTCACCGTTGAGCACGCCATCGAGCATGCCTTCGCGGCTGGCATGGCTGATTTGCAGGTCGATGCCCGGCGCTTCCCGGCGCAGGGTGCGGATCAGCCCCGGCAGGACGATAGCGGCGCCGTAGTCGGACATCGCGAGGCGAAAGGTGCGCTTGGCGGTGGCCGGGTCGAAGGTGTTGGGCGCCAGCAGCGATTGCACCTGGGCCAGGGCTTCGGCCAGTGGCGCGATCAACTCCAGCGCGCGAGGGGTCGGCACCAGACTGGCCCCCGCGCGCACCAGCAACGGATCGCCGAGCAGATCGCGCAAACGTCCCAACGCATGGCTGACCGCCGGTTGACTCAGGTGTAAACGCTCGGCGGCGCGGGTTACGTGTTGTTCGCTGAGCAAGGCGTCGAGGATGACCAGCAGGTTCAAATCGATGCGCCGAAGATCATTCATCTGATGCATGTTCCGGATAGCAAAACGGAATTTAAATCTGCGCGACGAATACCCTACAGTCCAGCAAAACCTGTTGGAGACATGATCATGAGTACGTTGCAGTGGGCCGGTCTGTTGTTGCTGGCGGTGATTGCCGGGGCGGTGGTGCCGTTTCAGAGTGCGATCAACGCCAACCTGAATCGCGGCCTCGGGCATCCGCTATGGGCGACGCTGGCCTCGTTGCTGGTGAGTTTGCTGGTGCTGTTGCCGATCATCCTCGCCCTGCGCTTGCCGCTGCCGTCAGTGGCGTTTATCAGCAAGGCGCCGCTGTGGATGTGGGCGGGAGGCGTATTCGGGGTGTGCTTTGTGGCGCTGGCGGTGATGTTGCTGCCGAAACTCGGCGCGTCGGGCTTTGTGGTGCTGGCGCTGGCCGGGCAAGTGATTGCCTCGATGGTGCTCGACCATTTCGGGCTGTTCGGGTTGCTGGAGCGGCAGTTGACCTTGCCTCGGGTGTTTGGCGCTGTGTTGCTGGTGGCGGGGGTGGTGTTGATTCAGTTCAGTGATTCACCTGCGAAAGCGGTGATTGCTACTTCTTGAAGATCAAAAGATCGCAGCCTCCGGCAGCTCCTACAGGGGTGCGTGGCCTCTGTAGGATCTGCCGAAGGCTGCGATCTTTTAAAACTTGTCGAGCGTGCGCAGTTTTTGCGGCAACCCCCACAACAGCAGCGCAGCAGCAATCAGCGCAGCGACACCGATGACGTACAGCGCCGGGGTGGTGCTGCCGGTCAGGTCTTTAATCCGCCCTACCATCACCGGGCTGACGATGCCGCCAAACTGCCCGAGGGTGTTGATCACCGCGATCCCGCCCGCCGCACCGGCACCCGCACCGGCCAACAGTTTTGGCGGCAGGGTCCAGAAGCTCGGGATGCAGGCAATGATCCCGGCACCGAGCAAGCCCAGCGCGACAATCAGGAAGGTCGTGTGGTTGGCGAAGATCCCGGCGCAGAAGAATCCGACCGCGCCCAGCGTCACCAGGCCGGCGACAAACTTGCGCCGCTCACCGGTCGAGTCCGACAACCGCCCGATCACCACCATGCTGATCGCGCCGCAGATATAAGGGATCGCCGTCAGCAAACCGATCATCACCGGGCTTTCTGTACCGGCGCTGCGGATCAATTGCGGGGCCCAGAAATTCAAGCCGTAGGACGCGACCTGGATCAGGAAGTAGATCAGCCCCAAGGTCAGGAACCCCGGAATCCGCAATGCCGCAAGCAATGAACCGCCGCCCTTGTGTGGCTCATGGTGGGCAATGCGACTGGCCAGCAACGTCTTCTCCGAAGGCGTCAGCCAATGCGCGTCTTCAATGCGGTCCTTGAGCAACTTCAGCACCAGGAAACCGAGCAGGATGCAGGGCACGCCGCCGAGCAGGAACAGCCAGTGCCAGCCGCGCATGTCCATCACCCCGTCGAGGTGTTGCAACACCAGACCGGAGAACGGAGCGCCGACCAGACCGGCAAACGCGGAGGACAGAAACAGCATCGAGGTGATGCGCCCGCGATAGTGCTGCGGGAACCACAGCGTCAGGTAATACAGGACACCTGGGGCAAAACCCGCTTCCATCGCGCCGATCACAAAGCGCAGCGCGTAGAACTGCCATTCGCTGTTGACGAAGACCATGGCGGCGGTAGCGACGCCCCAGGACATCATGATCCGGGCGATCCAGCGCCGGGCGCCGACCTTGTACAGCATCATGTTGCTGGGCACTTCAAACAGCACGTAACCGACCACGAACAGGCCGGCGCCGAGGCCGTAGGCGGTGTCGCTCAGGCTCAGGTCGGTCTGTAGCTGGAACTTGGCGAAGCTGATGTTGATGCGGTCGAAAAACGCGAACAGGTAGCAGACCATGATCAGCGGCATCAGGCGCCAGGCCACTTTGCTGACCAGGGCTTTTTCGACATCGTGGCTAACGGACGGGCTCGCGCCCGCCTCCAGTACATTGAGGCTCATGGGGTTTCTCCAGGCGGACTTCCCGTGGGTGTCCGATTGTTTTTGTTGTCTGGTTGAGGTGCTTGGAATGCTTCTTACTGTGGGAGCGGGCTTGCTCGCGAAAGCGGTGTGTCAGTCAATATGGATGGCGACTGACACGACGCCTTCGCGAGCAAGCCCGCTCCCACAGGGGATTTTTGATGTCTGTCAGGACGGGGTCGGGTGCAGGTCGCAATTGCGTCCGGCCTTGGCCAGTTGACCGGGCACTTCATGGCCCAGCAGCGCCGGCAAGCCTCGGGACAGTTTCAGCAGCAACGGCAAATCGATGCCGGTGTGAATGCCGATTTCATCGCACAGGTTGACCAGGTCTTCGGTGCAGATGTTGCCCGAGGCTCCCGGTGCAAACGGGCAACCGCCGAGCCCGCCCAGCGCGGCGTCGAAGCGTCGGGCACCGGCCTCGTAGGCAGCGAGGACGTTGCATAGGCCCAGGCCACGGGTGTTGTGGAAATGCAGTGTCAGGTCCGCCGGCGCAACCCGTTGCAACACCCGGCGCACCAGTCGATCCACTTGCCGTGGATTGGCCATGCCGGTGGTGTCGGCCAGGGTGATGCCTTGGATGCCGAGTTCCTGATAGGCCTCGACGATCTGCAACACGCGATCCTCATCGATCTTGCCCTCGAACGGACAACCGAACGTGGTGGCGATGCTGCCGTTAAGCCGCACCTGCGTGCCGCCGACGTAGTGCACGATTTCGCCGAACGCCGCCAACGAGTCTTCGCAACGCATGCGCATGTTGGCCAGGTTGTGGGTCTGGCTGGCGGACATCACCAGGTTCAGCTCATCAGCCTGTGTCGCCAGCGCCCGTTGTGCGCCTTTGAGGTTGGGGATCAGCGCGACATAGATCACGCTGGGCTGCCGAGTGATGCCCTTGAACACCAGCTCACCGTCGCGCAATGCCGGAATGGCTTTCGGCGAGACGAACGAACCGGCCTCGATACGACTGAACCCGGCCAGCGACAGTTGATCGATCAGCGCGATCTTGTCGACGGTTTCAACCCAGGTCGGCTCGATCTGCAAACCGTCCCGCGGCGAGACTTCCTGGACGATCAGCGTCTCGGAAAAGTCAGTAATCATTGCACCACCCCTTCGGCTTTCAGCCGTTCGATGTCAGCACCGGTCAGGCCCAACCCGGCGAGGATGCCGTCGGTGTGCTGGCCCAGTTGCGGCCCGGACCAGTTCACACCGCCGGGGGTTTCCGAGAGTTTCGGCACGATGCCCGGCATCTTCACCGTGGCGCCGCCGGGCAGGTCGGCGTTGAGCAGCATGTCCCGCGCCTGATAGTGCGGATCGGCGACGATATCGGCCACGGAATAGATGCGCCCGGCCGGGACTTCGGCGGCTTCGAGGGCCGACAGCACGTCGTTGATCGGCAGGCTGCTGGTCCAGTGGGTGATCGCGGCGTCGAGCACATTGCTTTTCAAGGCACGCCCGTCGTTGTGGGCGAATTCCGGCGCGTCAGCCAGATCGCTGCGACCGATCACATTCATCAAGCGCTTGTAGATCGGGTCGCTGTTGCCGGCGATCACCACATAAGCGCCATCCGCCGTCAGGTAAGTGTTGGACGGTGCGATGCCCGGCAACGCGCCGCCGCTGCGTTCGCGGATATGGCCCTGCATGTCGTATTCCGGCACCAGGCTTTCCATCACGTTGAACACGCTTTCGGCCAGTGACACATCGACCACTTGTCCGCCGCCCTGCCCGGTCTTGACCCGCAGCAACGACATCAGCGCGCCGATCACCGCGTGCAGCGACGCCAGTGAGTCACCGAGGCTGACGCCGACCCGGGCCGGTGGCGAACCGGGGGTGCCGGTGGTGTAGCGAATCCCGCCCATGGCCTCGCCGATGGCGCCGAAACCCGGACGGTCGCGGTAAGGGCCGGTCTGGCCATAGCCGGAGATGCGCACCAGGGTCAGGTTGGGGTTGAGGGCGTGCAACACGTCCCAGCCCAGGCCGAGTTTTTCCAGGGCTCCGGGGCGCAGGTTTTCGATCAGCACGTCGGCGCTGGTCGCCAGTTGCTTGACCAGTTCGATGCCTTCAGGGGATTTCAGATTCAGCGCCAAGGACTTCTTGTTGCGCGATTGCAGGTACCACCACAGCGAGGTGCCCTCGTGCAGCTTGCGCCATTTGCGCAGGGGATCGCCCTGGCCCATGGCTTCGATCTTGATCACCTCGGCACCGAACTCGGCGAGCATGCGCGCGGCAAACGGCGCAGCGATCAGCGTGCCGATCTCGATTACTTTGATTGCACTCAAGGGGGCAGTCATCGCGGGGTACCTCTTGTTCTTGGAATATGTGCCAAGGCTAGAGGACCGGGGGGTGGGGAATCCAACCTTCAGTTGGCAAGGGGTGTTCGTGAAACGCGAACGCTCTGAAAGATTGTCGCGACCTCAGGACCGTCTTCGCGAGCAGGCTCGCTCCCACAGGGGGATTTCCTGCGTGGACAAAATCTACATTCACTGAAGATCAATTGTGGGAGCGAGCCTGCTCGCGAAGAGGCCAGCCCATTCAATACACATTTGTCAGGACTCCCCACGCAACTGCTCAAACAACATCCGACTCACCGGCGACAACCCCGCCTCATCCCGCACCACCAGAATCAACGCCCGATCCGACCACTCATCGGTCAACGGCACCGCATGCAACCCCAGCGCGCGTCCGAACAATTCATAGGCTTTCTGCGGCAAAATCCCGATGCCCATGTTCGCCTGGACCATCCGGCACATCGCATCAAACCCCGGCACATGAATCCGCAACCGCAGCACTTTGCCCGCCTTGCGCGCCGCCGCGTGGGTGCGCATGTTGATCGAACTGGCGGCATGCAAACCGACATAGTCGCTGCCCAGCGTGTCGGCAAACGCCAGGGTTTCGCGGCCAGCCAGGGGATGCTCCGCTGGCATCAACACCACCAGTTTGTCCTGGCGATAGAGCACGCTGTGCAACCCCTTGACGTCGCTGTCGCTGGAACAAATCCCGAGGTCCGCCACGCCGTCGAGCACGCCTTGAATCACCCCGCTGCTGGGCCTTTCCTCAAGGTCAGTCTTCACTTGCGGATGACGCTCGGAAAAGTCCCGCAGGTCTTCCGGCAAGAACTGAATGATCGCCGACAGATTCGCCAGCATCCGCACATAACCGCGAATCCCGTGGCTGTGCTCGCCCAGTTCCAGGCCCATTTTCTCGACATTGAACAGCATCTGCCGGGCATGGTGCAGCAAGGTTTCACCGGCCGCCGTCAGGGTCATGCCCTTGGCCTGACGCACGAACAGACTGATGCCGAATGCTTCCTCCAACTCCATCAAACGCTTGCTGGCCGCCGACACCGCGATGGCCTCACGGGTGGCGGCACGGGTCAGCGTGCCCTCTTCGTGAACGGCGACGAACAGTTGGAGGGTGATCAGGTCGAGACGGCGGATCAGGCTTTTTTGCAGCATGGGAGGCTCGATGACTTGGGTTCGGCTGAGTCGGCAGGATAGCCCGATTTTGGCCTACAGCCTCACAACACACCTTCCTACACATAAATCTCTTGAAACACTCAACCCTGCCGGAATCGGCCGATTCAATGCTTCCGCCGCCCTCTGTAAAGTCTGGAAACACACACGGACCGCTTCATCAACCAAGGAAAGGCACGCTCACATGGACCAGACAACACACACGCAAAACACCTTCACCAACTATCGAAAACTGATCGCGCTGGCGGATCACGATTGGGAAACCGCCGAAGCCGGGAAAGTCGCCGGACTCAACGTCGACATCCGCAGCGCCAACCGCATGGTTGATCAATACGGGCGGGTATTTCATCACTTCTGCACCACCTCTTACCTGGGCCTGGATCACCATCCCGATCTGCTCAAGGGCGCCATGAGCACATTGTGGGAAACCGGCACCCTGCGCGTCGCCAACTCGAAAAATCGCTGCAAACTGGCGATTCTGGATCAGTACGAAACCGAGCTGTCCGAGCTGTTCGGCACCCGTTGCCTCAGCACCCTGTCGTGCAGCGCGGCGAGCGCCGGGATCCTGCCGTTGCTGGCCAGCGGCGTCTTCACCGAAAACCGTCCTCCTGTCATGGTGTTCGACCGCTTGGCGCATTACTCGATGAATCACCTCAAAGCTGCGTGTGCGGACGAAACCAGAGTCGTGACGTGCCCGCATAACGACATGGATTTCCTGGAACAACAGTGTCAGCAAAACACCACGGTCGCGTACGTGGCCGATAGCGCCTACAGCATGGGTGGGGTGGCGGACATGGACAGTCTGTTGTACCTGAAGGATCGCTATGGGCTGTTTCTCTACCTGGACGATTCCCACGCCCTTTCCGCTGTCGGAAAATTCGGCGCCGGTCTGGCTCGCCCCCGGTTTCAGGCCCTTGATGATGACTGCCTGATCGTCGCGTCACTGGGCAAGTCGTTCGGTGCCAGTGGCGGCGTGGTCATGCTTGGCAGCGAACGCCAGAAGAAGCTGATTCAGCGTTACGGTGGCCCAAGCAATTGGTCGCAGAGCCTCAACAGCGCAGCCATTGGTGCCGGCCGGGCTTCGATCAAGCTGCACCACACTCCGGAATTCGCCGCGTTGCAGGAAAAACTTCAGGTTAATATCCAGCTCTTTGACAGCCTGATCCACACCGAACAGCACGGCAGCAACATGGCGATCCGCCTGATCCGCTGTGGCGAAGCGGCGCTCGCCAACAGCCTGGCGACCGAACTGGCCAATCTCGGGTTCTTCACCTCGGCGGTGTTTTTCCCGGTGGTTGCGCAAGGTCAGGCGGCCATCCGGATTACGTTGCGCGCTGACATGGAAGCCACGTTGATTCGCCACTTTTGTGAACTCATCACCGAGCTTTTGCGCACTCACGGTCGGGACGTCAACTGCTGAACCCAGGGAAGATTCCATGAAAAGCACCACCACCCTCCTCGTCACCTGCAGCACGGTTTTTCTCGCGCAACTGGGCATGAGCATTTACCTGCCGGCACTGCCGGAGATTGCCCGGCATTTGTCCGCCGAGCCATCGCAGGTGTCCTGGGGGTTGGCGGTGTACCTGATCGGCATGGCGCTGCCGATGTTGTTCTGGGGCAGCCTTGGCCAGCGAATCGGGCGTAAACCGGTGCTGCTCGCGGCACTCGGCATCTATGGCCTGGGCAACCTGGTCCTGCCCTTGAGTCAGACGCTGGAGTCCTTCCTGTGTTTTCGACTGATTCAGGGCATTGGCGCCAGCGGGATTTCGGTGATGGCCCGGGTGTTGATCCGCGACAGTTTTCGCGGTGATCTGCTGGCCAAGGCGCTGTCCTGGATTTCGATTTCCTTCGTGGTGGCGTTGGGGATTGGCCAGTATTTGGGGTCGATCATTCAAGTCGCCTTAGGCTGGCCCGCGATCTTTTACCTGTTGGGCGGCGTGAGCGTTTTGCTGGCCGTGATCGTGGCGCAGGTCACTTTCCCGGTACTGACAGAGGAGAATGCTCAGTCATCTGCGTGGCAAAGCTACTGGCGCATCCTTCGTCATAAAGCGTTCCTGCTGCCAGCCCTCGCCGGTGGCCTCGGTTACGGAGTGATCATCGCATTCAACAGCGCAGCGCCATTGATTCTGCAAGGACCGTTCAACTGGTCCGCCGTGGAATACGGATTGCTGGGCTGGCCAATCAGTGCAGCGTATTTCCTCGGAGCGCTGGGCGTGAATCGCTTCGTGCTGCGAACCGGTCAGCATTGGCTGATGACTTTAGGCGTTGGGCTGGTGCTGGCCGGCTGCGGCGTGATGTTGCTGGGGAGTCTGGCGGGGACATCGGTGGCGCTGCTGTTCTGGCTGCCCTACTGCTTTGCGGTGCTCGGCCAGTCGTTGAATTATCCGATCAGCCTGTCGCTGGCCAACGACGGTTCACCGGTCGGCGGTGCCTATGCGATGGCACTGAGCGGTTTCATTCATCAACTGATGGCCGCCGTCATTGGCGGCATCGCCAGCCTGATCGCCAGTCAACAGGCGTGGCCGTTGTCGTTGCTGTGCACCTTGCTGGCCCTGGGCGCGATGCTCTGCGTGAAGCTCGCGCCGGGTCGCAAAACCGTTTAGAACGCGCTGCGGAAAATCTCCTCGATCTGCCGTTGATCCGCCGCGCGCGGGTTTGTCAGGCCACACGCGTCTTTGAGGGCGTTGGTGGCGAGGATCGGGATGTCGTTGAGCTTGGCGCCGAGGTCACGCAAGCCGCCGGGGATTTCCACGTCCCTGGCCAAACTGCGAATCGCCGTGATGGCCGCTTGCGCGCCCTCTTCCGGGCTGAAGCCACGAATGTCCGCGCCCATGGCGTGGGCCACGTCGGTCAGACGATCGGCGCAGACCAGCGCGTTGAAGCTCTGCACATGTGGCAACAACACTGCGTTGCACACGCCGTGGGGCAAGTCGTAGAAACCGCCCAACTGGTGGGCCATGGCGTGGACATATCCCAGCGAAGCGTTGTTAAACGCCATGCCGGCGAGGAACTGCGCGTAAGCCATGTTTTCCCGGGCAGCCATGTCGCTGCCATCGCGCACGGCCAGACGCAGGTTGTTGCTGATCAGGGTGATGGCTTTCAGTGCGCAGGCGTCGGTGATCGGGTTGGCGGCGGTGGAAACGTAGGCTTCGATGGCGTGGGTCAGCGCGTCCATGCCGGTGGCGGCGGTCAGGCTTTTGGGCATCGCGACCATCAGCGCCGGGTCGTTGACCGACAGCAACGGCGTAACGTTGCGATCAACGATGGCCATTTTCACGTGGCGCGATTCGTCGGTGATGATGCAGAAACGCGTCATCTCGCTGGCGGTGCCGGCCGTGGTGTTGATCGCGATCAGCGGCAGTTGCGGCTTCTCGGATTGATCGACGCCTTCATAGTCGCGGATCTGCCCGCCGTTGGTCGCACACAGGGCGATGCCTTTGGCGCAGTCGTGGGGCGAACCGCCGCCCAGCGACACCACGAAATCACAGCGACTTTCCTTGAGCAGGCCCAGGCCACGCTCAACGTTGGCGATGCTCGGGTTGGGCTTGGCGCCGTCGAAAATCACCGAATCAATGTCCAGCACCGCCAGTTTCTCGGCAATCATCGCCGCCACGCCGGCCTTGGCCAGACCGGTGTCGGTGACGATCAGCGCCTTGCGAAAACCGTACTTGCGAATGGCGTCCATGGCTTCGTCGAGGCAACCGATGCCCATGATGTTCACGGCGGGGATGAAAAACGTGCTGCTCATGAGCGAATCTCCTGCGAGGGGCCGAATCGATAGCTCCAATTCAGCGGATGAACACAGGATCGACCGATCGGTCACGGCGCATGTTGATCTGGCTCAACCCCCGGTCGTGATAAAGTCGCCGCCCATCCGACCTTTCGCTTTTGAGACGACCAACGCAATGACCGATTTCCAGGATGTTGATGCCCAACTTGAAGACTGGAACGCCTTGCGCACCACCGCTTCGTTCAGCGGCCTGCTGCTGGGCAACGGCGCCAGCCGCGCGGTGTGGGATGACTTTGGCTACGACTCGCTGTTCGAAAATGCGCGCACCGTCGAAGAAAAACCCCTGAGCCAATCCGAGCTGAGTGTGTTCGATGCGATGCAGACCCGCAGCTTCGAGCAGGTCCTCAGCGCGCTGAAAATCACCAGCCGCGTCAACAAGGCCCTGGCCGTCAGCTCCGCCGCGCCGCGCAATCGCTACTACGCAATCAAGGAAGCGCTGATCAACACCGTGCACGCGGTGCACATTCCTTGGCGACTGGTGGTGCCGTCGACGTTGGCGACGATCAACCGGGAACTGGCCAACTATCAGACGGTGTTCACCACCAATTACGATTTGCTCGGTAACTGGGCGATCCAGCACCAGCCTGATGCGATCACCGACCTGTTTCACGGCACGGAGCCTAGCTTCGACTTGAGCGCCAGCGCGACCGACAAACCGCGTTTGCTGTACCTGCACGGTGGTCTGCACCTGGTGCGCAATCAGGACGGCACCGCGCGCAAATTGATGTCGACCGAGGGCACATTGCTCGGCAGTTTCGCGATCAACAACACGATCAAGACCCTGGATGACGTGCCGCTGTTCGTCAACGAAGGCCCGGCCCAGGACAAACTCAAGACCATCCGCAGTTCGGATTATTTGTCGTTTTGCTATGACCAGTTATTGGGGCATGGCGAGGGGTTGTGCATCTTCGGGCATGCGCTGGGCGAGCAGGACAGCCACATCATCCACGCGTTGCGCCAGGCAAAACCGAAGGTGGTGGCGGTGTCGATTTATCCGCGAACCAAGGCATTTATCCAGCACCAGAAGCGGCATTACGCGAAGGTGTTTGAGGGGACGGGGGTTGAGTTGAGGTTTTTTGATTCCAAGACTCATGGGCTCGGCAGTCCGACGCTGGCCGTGCCCGTGGAGCGTTAAGATTTAACAACTGGGTCAGTCTTTAAGGTTACCCTGTACTATCACATTTGGAATGGAACTTTGTACGATATATAATGAAGCCAAATTATTACCACGCAAGTCATTTTTCTTGAGAGTAGCTTGCGCGTCATCTCCTATAAAAATACCACGCTTACCGTTTTTATTTATGACATTGTTATTCAAGGTAGGATTCGCCTGATCCTTTACCAGAAACCCGTTATTCTTATTCGAAAAAATCTCATTCTCCTCAAACAGACCACCCCCACCCTCATAGCAATACACCCCTCCCTGTTTATTATCATGAATTTTGTTTCGATAACAAACAGGCTTACTGCCCTCACCTACTAAAACACCTGCGTATGCATTAGTATGAATATCATTCCGCCGTAACTGCGGCGCACTGTCACCTTCAACTAACACTCCCGCCCGACCATTACCAAAAATCTCATTATCTTCTATCGAACCTAGACCACAAGCACTCACTAAAACCCCATGCTTTTTGGACTCGTACAAACGATTGCGACGAATCACCGGACCACCATCGTCCTTAATAATCACTGCTACGGTACCATTCCCAAAAACTTCATTATCTTCAAACAAACCATATCCCTGTTCAAAAATATATATCCCACTTTGTTTAGATTCAAAAATACGATTACGCCGAAACGTTGGATTAGCTCCCGCTTTTACAGCTACATTTGAGAAGAAATTCCCAAAAATCTCATTATCCTCGAATGTACCTGAACTACCTTCACGTATCAAAACACCGGATTGCCCACAACTGTGAATTTTGTTGCGTCGAAATTGGGGCGAAGCACCCGAACGCACAGAAACCCCAGAAAGCTTTTTACTGGTTATATCGCAACCATCTACATCCAGACGGCCTTGAGAGATATCAATACAAAAATATTTCTCACTTCCCATCTGACGTAATACGAGATTTGAAAGTCTGCCCATAGTGCTATGAAATCTGACCGTTGTGGCATTCTTCGACTCGATTACTACCTCTCCGATTGGTCCATCACCAATAATCTCCAGAGGTTTATCAATCACAATAGCCTCCTGATAAGTTCCCGGCCTAACCAGTATCTGATCTCCAGCCTTAGCAACTTTCAACGCTTCAGATATTGTTGTGAAATGACCTCGATGAAGAGCATCAACAATATGCGTAGGCGGCTCTGACCTATTTTCTATTTTGTGGGACCTTAGTTGGGCATGACTCACATCCGGCTCGACACCGGACTCAAATTTCGCCTCGACCTCGTCAACATCTTCAGTTACTGTTACTATCGGTTTCTGAAAATTTACATCCCGCTCCATCGCCTCAACAATTTGTTGAGCCATTCGGTTGAAGGTCCGCCACATTTCTGGATTAGTGAAAGGCTCAAATCTCATATCTCTCCAATCAATACGATTACGAGTATGAATAATTTGCGCTAAAGGGTCCTGCAACCTCTTTTCCTCATCCTCCAGAACACCACATGTAACATAATAAACTGGAAATATCAGATCATTGCGACCCAATTTTTTCTCTCTAACTAAAAAACGTTCTAACTCCTCGCGACATGCCGAACTCTTAAAAAAGCCCGCCGTTATGATAGGAATAAGAAAAGTTGCACCATCAATAGTGTCATCAATACGCTGCTTCCACTCCTGCCCCCAGGTAATATTTTTGCGGTCCTGGAAAATCTCGAAGTGCTCTCCAGTATGCATGCGCACTTCACCACTCAAGCGCTTACAAAACTCAGTCAATCTTCCATTTTCGTGCTCATCGACAAAACGCACATAACTCATAAATCCAATCGGTTGCTTACTCATATCACGCTACTTGGTCGTTCAGTATTTATCAGCAACCCGTACGGCTGGGTTCCTTCCCTTTTTGCACGACACTTCAGGCGCGCTTGAGACGGTCGACAGAAAAAAGCCCATCCACACATCGAATTTTTCAAAATTGGAACGATACTAATGTGCCACCACCCTGTCCACCCGAAACCTGACTCACTCTTCCGAGCTATGCACCACCACCAACAACTGCGCCTGAACCTCCCCCACTGAGCGTATCCGATGCGGTTTCTGCGCATTGAAGTGCAGCGCATCCCCGCGATTGAGCAGCACCCGCTCGTTCATGAAGTCCACTTCCACCTGCCCTTCGTGGACGAACAGAAACTCCTCCCCCAAATGTTCCTTGAAGGTCTTGTCGGTGAATTCCTTCGGCGGGTAGATGATGAACGGCAGCAGGCTGCGTTCACTGACCTGATGCGCCAGCACCGCGTAACCGGGGCTGTGGTCGTTGGCGGCCAGGGATTGGCGCTCGTCGCTGCGCACCAGGCTGTAGCTGTCGAGGCTGATGTTGTCTTCGGAGAACAACTCCTCGACCTTCACGTTCAACGCCTTGGCCAGTTTCAGCGCAGCCGCGATCGACGGGGTGTTCAGCCCGCGCTCGACTTTCGACAGATAACTCTTGGTCATGCCGGACTTTTCGGCCAAGGCCTCCAAGGTCACGCCAAGTTTTTTCCTGAGTAATTTCAAACGGATAGACATGCGAAGCGATTAATCCATCAAGGAGCCGACGATTTGTGCTTGCCAATGACACAAAGTGTCATATAGCCTCTTTAGTGTCATTTGCATTCACCCACGACCTTGCAAGCAACGGGTAAAACGCAAACCCGACGTCCGTTGAACCAGCCAAAGGACACCGATATGGCCAAGACCTTAGCACTCCCCAAAGACCAACTGGTCAAGCAAGCGCTGATCCAGATGCAAAACACCCTGGCGGATAATACGTGGACCGACCGGCAAAAGCTGGCCCTGACCTGCCGCATCCTGTTCGAGAATGGTCACGACTCCGGCCTGGCCGGGCAAATAACCGCCCGAGGCCCGCAACCTGGCACCTATTACACTCAGCAACTGGGCCTGGGTTTCGATGAAATCACCGCCGGCAATCTGTTGCTGGTCAACGAAGATCTGGAAGTGCTTGAGGGCCACGGCATGCCGAACCCGGCCAACCGTTTCCACAGTTGGGTGTACCGCGCCCGGCCGGATGTGAACTGCATCATTCACACACACCCGACTCATGTGGCCGCGTTGTCGATGCTTGAAGTGCCGTTGCAGGTTTCGCACATGGACCTGTGCCCGCTCTACGAAGACTGCGCATTTCTTGAAGCCTGGCCCGGTGTGCCGGTGGGCAATGAAGAAGGCGACATCATTGCCGGCGCGCTCGGCGACAAACGCGCGATCCTGCTTTCCCACCACGGCCAGTTGTCCACCGGCGCGAGCATCGAAGAAGCCTGTGTGATTGCGCAACTGATCGAACGCGCGGCGAAGTTGCAGCTGCTGGCCATGAGCGCCGGGACGATCAAACCGATCCTGCCGGAGCTGGGTCGCGAAGCCCATGACTGGATTTCCAAATCGAAACGCCACGCCGCCGCGTTCAACTACTACGCTCGGCAGAACCTGCGCCAACACGCCGATTGCCTGAACTGATCTCATTCATTTTCAAAAGGAGCGACCCCATGTCGACCCCAACCATTCACGGCATCATCGGCTACACCATCACCCCGTTCACCGCCAATGGCGAAGGTGTCGATCTGCAGGCGCTCGGGCGTTCCATCGACCGCCTGATCGACAGCGGCGTCCACGCCATCGCGCCGCTGGGCAGTACCGGCGAAGGCGCTTACCTGAGCGACGCCGAGTGGGATCAGGTCAGCGAATTCAGTATCCAGCACGTCGCGAAACGCGTGCCGACCATCGTCAGCGTGTCCGACCTGACCACTGCCAAAGCGGTGCGCCGCGCGCGTTTCGCCGAAGCTCATGGCGCCGATGTGGTGATGGTGCTGCCAGCGTCCTACTGGAAACTCAGCGAAGCGGAAATCCTCGCCCACTACCGCGCCATCGGCGAGAGCATCGGCGTGCCGATCATGCTCTACAACAACCCGGCCACCAGCGGCACGGACATGTCGGTGGAGTTGATCCTGCGGATTTTCAACGCTGTGGAAAACGTCACGATGGTCAAGGAAAGCACCGGCGACATCCAGCGCATGCACAAGCTGCAACTGCTCGGCGAAGGTCAGGTGCCGTTCTACAACGGTTGCAATCCACTCGCGCTGGAAGCGTTTGCCGCCGGGGCGAAAGGCTGGTGCACGGCGGCGCCGAACCTGATCGCGCAGCTCAATCTGGATTTGTATGCAGCGGTGTTGGCCAATGATTTGGGCAAGGCGCGTGAGTTGTTCTATCGCCAATTGCCGCTGCTGGACTTCATCCTCAAGGGCGGCTTGCCGGCGACGATCAAGGCCGGGTTGCGCATGACCGGGCTGGAAGTGGGTGATCCACGGCTGCCGGTGTTTCCGTTGAGTGAGGCGGGTTGCGGGCAGCTTCAAGGATTGCTGAAAGCACTGCGCTGATTTCAATACATACATAGAACCAATGTGGGAGCGAGCCTGCTCGCGAAAGCAATCTGACATTCAGCATATTTGTCGAATGTTAAGCAGCCTTCGCGAGCAGGCTCGCTCCCACAGGGGGATTTGTGTTGGGGTTCAAAGCACCGGCAACGTCTTGTCCTTGATCACCGTCGTCGGCCCGTTCGCCTTGACGCTGGCGATGCCCTTCTCCCGCGCAGCGTCCGAGGAATACGCTTCGCTGCTGCCAATCACCTCGTGATTACCCGCCTTGAGGTTGAAGTAAGGATGACCATCCTTGGTGGTCTTTTTCTCGTAGCGTTCATCCAGCGGACTGTTTTTCTGCACGGCGGCAATCCCGCCCTCGGCAGCGGCGCGGGTGGTGTAGTGCTCGCTGTTCAGAATGATTTCGGCATTCGCCGCTTTCAGCACAAAGCGAAACTGCCCGATGCTGGTTTTGCTCAACTCATACCATCCAGACATGGTGCTTCTCCTGTCGATTGATCCAGTCAAAGTTGCCTGACAGTAAAGACCCTCCACACGGTTTAGCCACTTCTTGAGATTAGCCCTCACGTGCCAGAAGACAAATAGCAATAATTCTCGATATCATCCGCGACTTTCTGCACCGCGCTTCGTCGAGAAGGATATCCATGCCTCGCCTCACGCCCGACCCGTTGTCGGCTGACTCCTTTCGCCGGTTCTACGGGGACATCCTGCATTACCTGCGCAAACGCACGGATAACCCCAGCGACGCGGCGGACATGACCCAGGACGTGTTCACCCAATGGCTCGACTACGGCGACCGCGCCAAGGTCGAACAACCACGGGCATTTCTGTTCCAGATGGCACGTAACCTGCTGCGCGATCACTGGCGTCGGCAGAAGGTGCGACACATCGTGCAGCCCCATCACGAGGCAGACCCGGAACCCGTTTCCGACGACCAGCATGACCCATTGGCCGGCGCGCAACGCCTGCAACGTCTGGAGCAACTTAAAGGTGTTCTCGCCGAACTCTCGCCGCGCCGTCGAGAAGCCCTTATGCTGCACCGCTTTGAAGGCCTGAGTCAGGCACAGATTGCCGAGCGCATGGGCATTTCCCTGAGCATGGTGGAAAAGCACATCGCCTTCGCCCTGTTGCATTGCAAGCAACGCCTGGACCACAAGAACGGCACGGAGCAGCCAGAATGAATCCCCGACACGAGATCGACAGCGATCTGCCGGATGACGGCATCGACGCCCAGGCCGCGAGCTGGTTTGTGCGCAATCGCCAGGAAGATGGCAACGCCGATCGCCAGGCCTTCGAGCTGTGGATGAACGAGCCTGAACACGCCAAGGCCTACCGGGCGTTCGAAGAATTGTGGGCCGACCTCGCTGAACTCCAGCAACAGAACAAACCGGTGCCGCTGATTGTGCAGCGCAAACCGAATGCCTGGCGCCCGGCCCTGGCTGTTGCCGCGGCACTGGTGTGTGCGGTGCTGGCGTTCAGCCTCGGCACGCCCCATGGCGTCTATCAAGACCAGATTGCAGCCCAAGCCAAAGGTGCACGCACCTTCAATCTGCCCGACGGCAGCACCTTGTCGGTCAACGCCAACACCCGGCTGCGCATCGCATTCGATGGGCAGCAGCGGCAGATTTATCTGGATCAAGGCCAGATCTATCTTGAAGTGGCGCCCGACAAAGAGCGCCCACTGTGGGTGCATACCGGCGAATCGACGGTGCGGGTGGTCGGCACCGGTTTTGATGTGCGGCGCACCGACAAACAAGTAGTGGTGAGCGTCGCCCATGGCCAGGTCGCGTTTGCCCCCGACAGCAAGACGCAAACCCTGCTCGGCGCGCAGCAGCAGGCCTCGCTTGACCTGGCCAGCGGCACCCTGCAACAACAATCCCTGACTGACGGGCAAGTCGCCGACTGGCGCAGCGGCCACCTGTCGTTTCGCAATCGCGAACTGGCCAGCCTGATCGACGAGTTGAACCTCTATCGTGCGCGGCCGGTGCTGTTGGCCGAGGGAAAACTGGGGCGTTTCAAAGTCTCCGGCAACCTCGATGTGAATGATCCCGATGCCTTGCTTAACGCACTCCCGGCGCTACTCCCGGTGAAAACCGTCGCCCTCGCCAACGGTCAGATCCGAATCGAAGCGCGCTGAAAAACCTCACATGAGAATATTTTTCATTCGCATGTGAGGTTTTTTTTGCCTGCCGCGTCTTCCTCCGGTCTGCGTTGTGTACGCAGACCTTTTTGGCCTTTTTCGCCGCCCTGGGGGATTCAATGTTTCGCGTGTCTTCGTCCTATCCGCTCGCCTGCCTTCGCCCGACCCTGCTCGCCGCCTGCCTGTCGCTGAGCCTGCAAGCCCACGCCGAGTCGATCAATCTGCACCTGCCGGCGCAATCGCTGGCCACGTCGTTGAGCCAGATTGCTCGACAAGCGAACATCCAGTTGCTGTTCGACGAAGCTCAATTGCGCAACCTCAAGGCCCCGGCCATTGATGGCGATTACAGCGCCGAAGCGGCGATTCGGCAGTTGCTCGGCAACAGCCAATTCGGCCTGATCAAGATCAATCAGACCTACGTTGTGCGTCCCGAAGAACCGGTGACCAGCAGCAGCGACGGGATTCAACTCGACGCCTTGAGCGTGATCGGCAGCGGCACCGAGGTCGATTCCAGCACCGTCGGCCGCTCGACCCTGACCCAGGCCGACATCGACCGCCACCAGCCGAGCAACATCCCCAGCCTGCTGGCGACCCTGCCCGGCGTGAGCATGGGCGGCTCGATGAAACCCGGCGGCCAGACCATCAATATCTGGGGCCTGGGCGATGCAGAGGACGTGCCGCTGACCGTGGACGGCGCGACCAAAAGTGGCTTCGAACGCTACCAGCAAGGCACGATTTTCATCGAGCCGGAGCTGATCAAACGCATCGAAGTGGAGAAAGGCCCGCACTCGATGCTCACCGGCAACGGCGGTTTCGGCGGCACCGTGCACATGGAAACCAAGGACGCCCCGGACCTGTTGCAAGAGGGCCGCAACAGCGGCGCGATGATCAAATACGGCTACGCCAGCAACGATCATCAACAGACCTACAGCGGCGCGGTGTTTGGCCGTACAGATGACGGTCGCGCCGATGCGCTGGTGTACCTGACCAAGCGCGATGGCGACGACATGAAACTCGCCGGCACCCCACCGGACCCGGACCACAGCTACCCGATCAATCCCCAGCGCCTGCCCAACAGCGCCCAGGATCTGGACGGTCAGTTGCTCAAATTCAATCTGCACCTCACTGATGAACACAGCGTCGGCCTGTCGTATTCGCGCTCCCAAAGCGAGCGCTGGACGCCCTTTTCGTCCGCCAGCTACCCGACGCCGCCGACCCAGTCGAACATCAAACAGTACGGTTACGAAAATGCCTTGCGGCGTTTTCTGGCCAACCGCGAAACCATCGACACCACCTGGTCGACCAAGTACCAGTACCAGCCGCTGGACAACCGCTTGATCGACTTCAAGCTCAGCTACTCGGAGTCCAACACCGACCAGACCGACGAGCGCGATGCCACGGCGTTTTTCCAGACCGCCACCGGCGGGCGCAAGATGGACACCGCGTATAAGGACCGGATTGTCGAGGCGAGCAACATCAGCCTGTTCGACACCGGCGTCCTGGCGCACGCGGTGACCAGCGGCATCCAGATCCGCAAGCACAGCCGCGACACAGAGATGTGGATGCCGGGCAAAACCTACGACGTGCCGAAGTACAACTACGGCTACTTCCAGCCGAGCTTCATGCCCCAGGGCAAAGTCGACACCCACAGTGCTTACCTGCAAGACGCGATCACATTGGGGGATTTCACCCTCACGCCGTCCGTGCGCTACGACCATGTGCGTAACCGTGGCGAGGCCAACGATGCGCCGTATTACAACAACCCGGACCCGGCGATCGGCCACGATTACAGCGACCGCACCTACACCGGTTGGTCGCCACGGCTGTCGGCATTCTGGCGGGTCACGCCGGACGTCGGGTTCTTCGTCGACTACAGCAAGACCTGGCGCGCGCCGGTGATCGACGAGCAGTACGAAGTCCAGGGACTCGGCAGCCGCACTGCCACCAGCGTCGACCTCGATCCGGAACGCATCACCGGTTGGCGCGCCGGTAACATCAGCAACTTTGCCAACGTGTTCCAGGACCACGACAACGTACAGATCCGCACCACGTTGTTCCGCAACAAGATCGACGACGAGATCTTCAAGGCCACTGGCGTCGGCTGCGAAAACCAGGCGATCAAGGGCGGCACCATCGCCACGGACTGCCAAGGCTCGGGCGCGATGAGCAACTACCGCAATATCGGCGGGCTGACGATCAAGGGCTTCGAAGTGGAAAGTTTCTACGACTCGACGTACCTGTTCGGCTCGCTGTCCTACTCGTGGATGACCGGTAAGCACGAAGGCGCCTACACCAATCCTTGGGGCCCGGACGTTTGGGTGCGCGACGTGCCGCCACCGAAATGGATCGCCGTATTAGGCGTGAAGATCCCGAGTTGGGATGCGCAGGTCGGTTGGCAGGGTGAGTTTGTGCGTAAGTCCGACCGCTTGCCGAGTGACAACTATGGTTCGGGCAAAAATACGGTGGGTGATGTGTTTTATGACCAGTACGCCAACGATCGCTACAACGTGCAGGGTTTGTTTGCGAATTGGAAACCGCAGCAGGCTTATTTGAAAGGGACGGAGGTGAATCTGACCGTCGATAATCTGTTCAATGAGGATTATCGACCGGCGTTGAGCGGGGATCGGGCGTATAGCCAGGGGAGGAATGCCAAGGTGAGTGTGACGCGGTTCTTCTGATCCAGAATAGATGTCGCCTGGCCTGGCGCCTTCGCGGGCAAGCCCGCTCCCACAGTGGATCTCAGTGTGATCACAATTTTGTGTACACCAAAGAAACCCTGTGGGAGCGGGCTTGCTCGCGAATGGGTCACCACGGTCGAACCTATTTCACCGCCGTGCGCACCACCGACAACTCCGGCGCAACCACCCGCCGCTGACTCAAATACCGCATACAACTCACCCGCAGGAACGAAGCAAAATTCACCACTTCCCCGCGATAGTCCATCACCTCTTCATACAGCTTGGCGATCAACTGGTTGGTGGTCATGCCGTCGACTTCGGCGATTTCGCTGAGGATGTCCCAGAACTGATTTTCCAGCCGCAGGGTGGTGACCACCCCGCAGATGCGCAGCGAGCGGGAGCGCGATTCGTAGAGGATCGGATCGGCTTTGACGTAGAGCTCGCACATGGAAACGTCCCTCGTTACAGCGTGATTTTGGTGCCCAGCAAACCGAGGAAACCGGCGAGCCAGCTCGGGTGCGCCGGCCAGGCTGGAGCAGTGGCCAGATTGCCTTGAACGTGGCCTTCCGTCACCGGGATATCGATGAACGTACCACCAGCGAGGCGAACTTCCGGCGCGCAGGCGGGATAAGCGCTGCACTCGCGACCTTCAAGAATCCCCGCCGCAGCGAGCAATTGCGCACCGTGGCATACGGCCGCGATCGGCTTGCCGGCCTTGTCGAAATCTCGCACCAGCTCCAGGACTTTTTCGTTCAGGCGCAGGTACTCCGGCGCACGGCCGCCCGGCACCAGCAGCGCGTCGTAGTCGGCGGCTTTTACCTTGGCGAAGTCGAAGTTCAGGGCAAACAGGTGACCGGGTTTTTCACTGTAGGTCTGGTCGCCTTCGAAGTCATGGATCGCGGTGCGCACGGTCTGGCCGGCGCTCTTGTCCGGGCACACGGCGTGCACGGTGTGCCCGACCATCAGCAGCGCCTGGAACGGTACCATCACTTCGTAGTCTTCGACGTAATCGCCGACCAGCATCAGAATTTTCTTGGCAGCCATGGGGAGGACTCCTCTGGGAATACGTGGGCGTGCAGGAGTATTCAAGGTAGTCCTTAATCGGCATGGCAGGTAATACCCGAGTACTACGCCGATCACACGTAGGAGCTGCCGAAGGCTGTGAACTTTTGATCTTGATCTTCAGCGATTCAGGAAAAGATCAAGATCAAGGTCAGGATCAAAAGATCGCAGCCTTCGGCAGCTCCTACGTTGCGAGGATTACTCGCAACTGTACGCCTAACTCTGCGCCTAGCTGTAACAGAGCAACCCCCGCGATTTATGGCTAGATGAACCCACGTCCAATCATCCCTGAATCCTGGTTACCCTCATGTCCTCGCGCGAAAACACCGGCATGGCCCTCGGCCTGCTTGGCGTCGTCATTTTCAGCCTCACCCTGCCCTTCACACGGATCGTCGTGCAGGAAATCCATCCACTGCTCAATGGCCTGGGCCGTGCGTTGTTTGCGGCGGTGCCGGCGGCGTTGCTGTTGCTGTGGCGACGGGAAAAGTGGCCGACCTGGAAACAGGTCAAGGGTCTGACGCTGGTGATCGCCGGGGTGATTCTCGGTTTCCCGGTGTTGTCAGCCTGGGCGATGCAGACCTTACCGGCGTCCCACGGTGCACTGGTCAACGGCTTGCAACCGCTGTGCGTGGCGCTGTACGCCGCGTGGTTATCGCATGAACGCCCGTCGAAAGCCTTCTGGGTCTGCGCCGCGCTGGGCAGTGCGTTGGTGCTCGGGTATGCGTTGATCAGCGGCGCCGGCAGCATTCAGGCCGGTGATTTGCTGATGCTCGGGGCGATTGCCGTGGGTGGCCTGGGTTACGCCGAGGGTGGCCGATTGGCGAAAGAGATGGGCGGCTGGCAGGTGATCTGCTGGGCGCTGGTGCTGTCGACGCCGTTGCTGATCGGCCCGGTGACGTACCTGGCGTTGCAGCATCAGGGCGAGATTTCGGCCAAAACCTGGTGGGCGTTTGGTTACGTTTCGCTGTTTTCGCAGTTCATCGGGTTCTTTGCCTGGTACGCCGGATTGGCGATGGGCGGGATTGCGCGGGTCAGTCAGATTCAATTGCTGCAGATCTTCTTCACGATTGCGTTCTCGGCATTGTTCTTCGGGGAACACATCGAGCCGATTACCTGGCTGTTTGCGGCTGGGGTGATTGTGACGGTGATGCTGGGCCGCAAGACAGCGGTCAAACCCGCGCAGGTGGCCACGGCATAAAGCAAAATCAAAAGATCGCAGCCTTCGGCAGCTCCTACATTTGGACGGCGTACACCTGTAGGAGCTGCCGAAGGCTGCGATCTTTTAGGGATTAGCTCAGATAACCGTCAGCCCGCAGCAACGTTTCCAGGCAATGCTCAGTGATCTGATAGAAATCCTTCAATTCCTGAATCTTCACCAACAACTGCGCCGGGTCCACCGGTTCGGCGCGTTTGACCGCCAGGATCATTTTGTTCTTGTTGGTGTGGTCCAGTGAGATGAACTCGAACACCTTGGTCTCGTAGCCGCAGGCCTCAAGGAACAACGCGCGCAGGCTGTCGGTAACCATTTCCGCCTGCTGGCCCAGGTGCAGACCGTATTGCAGCATCGGCTTGAGCAGCGCCGGGCTCTGGATTTGCAGGCGGATCTGTTTGTGGCAGCACGGCGAGCACATGATGATCGAGGCGCCGGAACGGATGCCGGTGTGAATCGCGTAGTCGGTGGCGATGTCGCAGGCATGCAGGGCGATCATCACGTCCAGCTCGCTCGGCGCGACGCTGCGCACGTCGCCGCACTTGAACACCAGCCCCGGATGTTCCAGCTTCGCCGCAGCGGCGTTGCACAGGTTAACCATCTCTTCGCGCAGCTCGACGCCGGTGACTTCGCCTTCAGCGTTCAGGGTGTTGCGCAGGTAGTCGTGGATCGCGAACGTCAGGTAACCCTTGCCCGAGCCGAAATCCGCCACCCGCACCGGTTTATCCAGCGCCAGCGGCGAAGTGGTCAGGGCATGACTGAAGACTTCGATGAACTTGTTGATCTGCTTCCACTTGCGCGACATCGCCGGGATCAGCTCGTGCTTGCTGTTGGTCACGCCCAGATCAGCGAGGAACGGCCGGCTCAGGTCGAGGAAGCGGTTTTTCTCACGGTTATGCTCGGCGGACGGTACTTCGCGCAATTGCTGGGGTTTGCTCTTGAACAGCGAAGATTTGCCCTTTTTGCTGTATTCGAGCTGGGCTTCGTCGGTCAGGGACAGTAAATGCGCATTTTTGAACGACTCCGGCAACAGCGCGGCGATGGTCGCCACGCCTTCGGCAAGCGGGAAATTCTTGGTGATGTCGCGGGTTTTGTAGCGGTAGACGAAGGACAGGCAAGGCTGATCCTTGACCGTGAGCTGCTTGATGATCAGCCGCTGCAAATCCACTTCGGCGCCGACGTACTTGGCCAGCACCAGTTTGATGAAGGCGTTGGCGTCGAGGCTGGTTTGCAGCAGATCGATGAACTGGGCGTGGTGATCCGGCGCGAGGCTGGCGGGAGTGGCGGTAACGGACATGGGCAAAACGGCCTCGGGCGGTGCGAATCGGGGAATGGCGGGTATTTTAGGGGGGATGGGGTGCGAGGGCACGGGTAATTTCCCGAACGGTGCAGAATCAAAAGATCGCAGCCTTCGGCAGCTCCTACGCTGAACGCATTCCCCTGTAGGAGCTGCCGAAGGCTGCGATCTTTTGATCTAACCCAACACCACCAACCGATTCGGCAATTCGTTCCTCACCTGCGTCACCGGCACATGCACCTTCAGCAACTCGCCGCACGCTTCGATACAGGTCACAAACCCCTGCAACGTCTGCCCCTGCTTCACCTGTTGGGTGAACGCCGCGACGATCGCCTCCCAGTTCTTGTTATCCAGGCGCTTGGAAATCCCTTCATCCACCAGGATTTCCACATAGCGCTCAGCCTCGCAGACAAAAATCAGCATGCCCGTGCTACCGACGGTGTGGTGCAGGTTCTGCTCCAGAAATTGTCGGCGCGCCAGGTTCGACGCACGCCAATGCCGAACCCGGCGCGGGACCAGATGGGTGGTGACTTTGGGAATGCGGAACACCAGGCACAGCACGATAAAACTGGCCCATTGCACCAGCAACAGGCTGTGCATGGTCAGCACGCCGGTCAGGTAATGCACGACACCCGGCACCACCAGCGCCAGCAAACTGGCCCACAGCAGTGGAATGTACGCGTAGTCGTCGGCGCGGGCCGCGAGCACGGTGACCAGTTCGGCATCGGTATCGCGCTCGACCCGGGCAATCGCCTCGGCGACTTTGCGTTGTTCGTGTTCAGTCAGTAATGCCATGTTTAGAAATGCCTGCTCATTATTATTGTCATCACCAGCCGCCCGACGAACCGCCGCCCCCGAAACTGCCCCCGCCGCCGCTGAAGCCCCCACCGCCTCCACCGCCGCCGCCAAACCCTCCACCGCCGAAACCGCCACTTGAACCACCGGAACCGCCTCGGCCGGTCGGCAGGATACCGAGCATCTGGCAGATGAAAATAGTCAGGATGAACAACATCACCAGAAAGATGAACACGCCGGGATGCCGCGAGACGAAATCGCTGTCCTCATCACCTCGCGGCTCATAGACAGTCGACGGTTCGTCCAGCGGACTGCCGCCCAACACCACCAGCATCGCCGCGACCCCGTCGCTGATGCCCTTGCTGAAATTGCCGGTCTTGAACGCCGGGGTGATCACCTGGTTGATGATCACCGAACTCTGGGCATCGGTCAGGCGATCTTCCAGGCCATAACCGACTTCGATCCGCAGCTTGCGCTCATCCCGAGCGACGATCAGCAGCGCGCCGTTGTTCTTGTCTTTCTGGCCGATACCCCAGGCGCGCCCGAGTTGGTAACCGAAATCGGCGATGTCGGTGCCCTGCAAGTCCGGCAGCGTCACCACCACCAATTGCTCGCCGGTCGCGGTTTCGTGGGCCTGGAGTTGCTGGCTCAACTGCTCGCGCACCGCCGGCTCGATCATCTGCGCGTTGTCCACCACCCGCCCGGTCAGCGGCGGGAACTTCAACTCGGCCTGAGCCGTGACCGCAACGACCCAGAGCAACAGCACCAGGCCCATCTTCAACACGCGCATTGGCAACCTCGTCCGTGTACCGCCATCAACACCTCCCCGGGTAGGAGCTGCCGAAGGCTGCGATCTTTTGATTTTGTTTTTTAAGATCAAGATCAAAAGATCGCAGCCTTCGGCAGCTCCTACGGGGTTAATCACATGTCCTCACGGACGTGTTTAATCCCTTTAGAACTTCACTTGCGGTGCTTTTTCGGCGTCCGGGCTGGTCGCTTCGAAGGTTTCGCGGATCGGCAAATCGCTGTACATCACGCTGTGCCACAGACGACCAGGGAAGGTGCGGATTTCGGTGTTGTACTTCTGCACGGCGAGGATGAAGTCGCGGCGGGCTACGGCGATGCGGTTTTCGGTGCCTTCAAGTTGCGATTGCAGCGCCAGGAAGTTCTGGTTGGCCTTGAGGTCCGGGTAACGTTCGGACACCACCATCAAACGGCTCAGGGCACCGGACAGTTGATCCTGGGCCTGCTGGAACTGCTTGAGTTTTTCCGGGTTATCCAGCGTGCTGGCATCGACCTGGATCGACGTCGCCTTGGCCCGGGCTTCAATTACCGCGGTCAGGGTGTCTTCTTCGTGCTTGGCGTAGCCCTTGACGGTTTCCACCAGGTTGGGGATCAGGTCGGCGCGGCGCTGGTACTGGTTCTGCACCTGGCCCCAGGCGGCCTTGGCCTGTTCATCGAGGGTCGGAATGTTGTTAATGCCGCAGCCGGCCAGCAGTGTGGTCAGCAGCATCAGGGCTGCGACTTGCAGGCTCGAGCGATAGTTGAGTCGTACATTCATGTAGTAGGTGCTCCCGTGCACATTCCGTTGAAAAACAACCTGCGGCCTTCAAACCCGGCGGATGAGGCATAATCTGCCACCACCACTGGATTGCATCGGGCCAATGGGCTAAAAGATGCCCTGCGCGAAAAAGAGTTCAGAAGTGTGCTGCATTTTCCTGAACAACGCCCGAACAACAATAGTCGCTCCCTAAATTTTGGCTGACCGGCGCGTATTCACTGCCGTTTAGGCCTTTGAGAAAACTATTCATGAAGAAGCTGTGTTTGCTGGGCCTGTTCGTCAGTCTGGCCAGTCATAACGTACTGGCCGCCACGACCCCCGCACCCCTGGAGAACAAGGACGCCTTCATCAGCAACCTGATGAAGCAAATGACCCTCGATGAAAAGATCGGCCAGTTGCGCCTGATCAGCATCGGCCCAGAAATGCCGCGTGAGCTGATCCGCAAGGAAATCGCCGCCGGCAACATCGGGGGCACGTTCAACTCGATCACCCGCCCGGAAAACCGTCCGATGCAGGACGCGGCCATGCGCAGCCGGCTGAAGATCCCGATGTTCTTCGCCTACGACGTGATCCACGGCCACCGGACCATTTTCCCGATCCCGATTGCCCTGGCCTCGAGCTGGGACATGGACGCGATCGGGCGTTCCGGGCGCATCGCCGCCAAGGAAGCCGCGGCGGACAGCCTCGACATCACCTTCGCGCCGATGGTCGATATCTCTCGCGATCCGCGTTGGGGTCGTACGTCCGAAGGTTTCGGCGAAGACACCTATCTCGTCTCGCGGATTGCCGGCGTAATGGTCAAGGCCTTCCAGGGCCAGGGCGCCAACGCGGCCGACAGCATCATGGCCAGCGTCAAGCACTTTGCCTTGTACGGCGCGATCGAGGGCGGTCGCGACTACAACGTGGTCGACATGAGCCCGGTCAAGATGTACCAGGACTACCTGCCGCCGTACCGTGCTGCGATTGATGCCGGCGCTGGCGGGGTGATGGTTGCACTGAATTCGATCAACGGCGTACCGGCCACCGCCAACACTTGGCTGATGAACGACCTGTTGCGCAAGGAATGGGGCTTCAAGGGCCTGGCAGTCAGTGACCACGGGGCGATTTTCGAGCTGATCAAGCACGGCGTCGCGGCGGATGGTCGTGAAGCGGCGAAGCTGGCGATCAAGGCCGGCATCGACATGAGCATGAACGACACCCTTTACGGCAAAGAGCTGCCGGGGCTGTTGAAGGCCGGCGAGATCGAGCAGAAAGATATCGATAACGCCGTGCGTGAAGTGCTGGCCGCCAAGTACGACATGGGCCTGTTCAAGGACCCGTACCTGCGCATCGGCAAGGCCGAGGATGACCCGGCCGACACGTATGCCGAAAGCCGCATGCACCGCCCTGAGGCCCGCGACGTTGCGCGCCGCAGCCTGGTATTGCTGAAAAACCAGAATGAAACCCTGCCGCTGAAGAAGACCGCGAAGATTGCCTTGGTCGGTCCGCTGGCCAAAGCGCCGATCGACATGATGGGTAGCTGGGCAGCCGCCGGTAAGCCGGCGCAATCGGTGACCCTGTTCGACGGCATGAACGCCGCCGTGGCCGACAAGGCGACGCTGATCTATGCGCGGGGTGCCAACATCACCAGCGACAAGAAAGTCCTCGATTACCTCAACTTCCTCAACTTCGATGCCCCTGAAGTAGTGGATGATCCGCGCTCGGCCCAAGTGCTGATCGACGAAGCGGTGAAAGCCGCCAAAGACGCGGATGTGGTGGTAGCAGCGGTGGGCGAATCCCGTGGCATGTCCCACGAATCGTCGAGCCGTACCGACCTGAACATTCCGGCCAACCAGCGCGAGCTGATCAAGGCGCTGAAAGCCACCGGCAAACCGCTGGTGTTGGTGTTGATGAACGGCCGTCCGCTGTCGATTCTCGAAGAGAAAGACCAGGCTGACGCGATTCTGGAAACCTGGTTCAGCGGCACCGAAGGTGGCAACGCCATCGCCGACGTGCTGTTCGGCGACTACAACCCGTCGGGCAAACTGCCGATCACCTTCCCGCGTTCGGTGGGTCAGATTCCGACCTACTACAACCACCTGAGCATTGGCCGGCCATTCACACCGGGCAAACCGGGCAACTACACCTCGCAGTATTTCGATGACACCACCGGGCCGCTGTTCCCGTTCGGTTTCGGCTTGAGCTACACCACGTTCAGCGTGGACGACATGGCGCTGTCGTCGACCACCCTGAACAAGACCGGCAAGCTCGACGCCAGCGTCATGCTGAAAAACACCGGCAAGCGTGACGGCGAAACCGTGGTGCAGTTGTACATCCAGGACGTGACCGGCTCGATAATCCGCCCGGTCAAGGAACTGAAGAACTTCCAGAAAGTAATGCTCAAGGCCGGCGAACAGAAAGTCGTGCACTTCACCATTACCGAAGACGACCTGAAGTTCTACAACGCCCAGCTCAAGTACGGCGCAGAACCGGGCAAGTTCAACGTGCAGATCGGTTTGGATTCCCAGGACGTGACACAGCAGAGCTTCGAATTGCTGTAATTAGCCAAACGCCACAAAACCTGTGGGAGCGAGCTTGCTCGCGAAAGCGGTCTGACATTCAACTGATGTGTTGAATGTTCAGCAGCCTTCGCGAGCAGGCTCGCTCCCACAGTTGTTTCGGGTTGCCATCAAATCTTGTGCCCGACGCCATCCCCTGTAGGAGCGAAGCTTGCTCGCGAAGAGGCCGTCACATTCAGCATCTCTGTTGACTGTCAGGCCGCTTTCGCGAGCAGGCTCGCTCCCACAGTTGTTTCGGGTAGCCATTAAATTCTGCGCCCGATGCCAATCCCCTGTGGGAGCGGGCTTGCTCGCGAAGACGGTGTGTCAGTCGACATCAATTTTGAATGACACACCGCTTTCGCGAGCAAGCCCGCTCCCACATTGGGCATTGGGTGTTAGCGATTAGCCGCGTCGATCCAGCAGGTTGACCACCAACCGATCCACCCATCCCCAAATCCTTTGCTTGACCCGTCGCCACAGCGGTCGGCGTTGCCAGGCCTCCAGGCTGACTTCCTGGCTCAGGGCAAAGTCTTTCTCGAAACTCGCCACCACTGCCGCCGTCAACTTGGGGTCCAGCGCTTCGAGGTTGGCTTCCAGGTTGAAGCGCAGGTTCCAGTGGTCGAAGTTGCACGAACCGATGCTCACCCAATCGTCCACCAGCACCATTTTCAGGTGCAGGAAACACGGCTGGTACTCGAAGATTTTCACTCCAGCCTTGAGCAATCGCGGGTAGTAGCGATGCCCGGCGTAACGCACCGAGGGGTGATCGGTGCGCGGCCCGGTCAGCAGCAGACGCACGTCAATACCGCGCGCGGCAGCTTTGCGCAACGAGCGGCGGACTTTCCAGGTCGGCAGGAAATACGGGGTGGCCAGCCAGATACGTTTCTGGCCGCTGTTCAACGCGCGGAACAGCGACTGCAGGATGTCCCGGTGCTGGCGGGCGTCAGCATAAGCGACCCGGCCCATACCTTCGCCCATGGACGGCACGCGGGGCAAACGTGGCAGGCCGAAGTGCGACGCGGGTTTCCAGGCGCGACGGTGGCGGTTGGCGATCCATTGGCGGTCGAACAGCAATTGCCAGTCGAGCACCAGCGGGCCGCTGATTTCCACCATCACTTCGTGCCAGTCGCTGGTGTCTTTGCCCGGCGTCCAGAATTCATCGGTGACACCGGTGCCACCGACCACCGCCAGACTCTGGTCCACCAACAGCAGCTTGCGATGATCACGGTAGAAGTTGCCGACCCAACGCCGCCAGCTAAGGCGATTGTAGAAACGCAGTTCCACACCCGCCGCCATCAAGCGCTGACGCAAATTCAGCGTGAACGCCAGGCTGCCATAGTCATCGAACAGGCAACGTACTCGCACACCACGTTCGGCGGCTTGCACCAGCGCCTGGACCATCGCCTCGGCGCAGGCCCCCGCTTCCACCAGATACAGCTCCAGTTCGACCTGTTCTTCAGCGCGGGCAATCGCCACCAACATGCGCGGAAAGAACTGCGGACCGTCGATCAGCAATTCGAAATGGTTGCCTTCACGCCACGGAAATACGGCACCGGCCATGTCAGCGGGCCGTGAAAATCAGCACCGCACTCACCGGCACCGACAGACTGATGGCCGACAAGCCGGCGACCTTGCGCAAACCTTCCAGCCCTGGGGCCAGGTCAAAATCTTCAGCGTTGATCACCAGCGGCTCCAGGGTCACCACTTGAAAGCGCCGGTCATCGAGACGGGTCGCCAGCAGCTCGGCGGTGTATTCGTGTTGTTTGCCGTGAAGGCTGACGGTCAGCGGCAAACGCAATTCCAGCTGCGCGCCAGGGGCCAGGTCGTTGATCGGGCGCAGGTCGATCTGTGCGGTGATCAGCGCTTCAGGGAACGTCTGGATCTCGAACAGGTCCTTGCGCATCCGCTCGTCACGCAGCGGGATGCCGCTGTTCACCGAGTCCATCTCGACTTCCACGCGCGCCAGGCCTGTCGGCTCGACCTTGCCGTGCAGCACCAGAAAGCGCTGCACTTCGGACATATTGGTGTTTTTGGTGCTGATGAACGACAGCCGCGAAGACTCGCCGTCGAGGTACCAATCGGCGTGGGCCGACAGCGTGGCGCCCGCCAGCAGCAGGAAGGCGAGGGTTTTGCAGAGGACGCGGTTGAACATAGACACTCGTGGGGCAGATAAACCTGAGCGAACCTTAACCGGGCGGAGACAGGTTGCAAACCTTGAAGATCAAAAGATCGCAGCCTTCGACAGCTCCTACAGGGGAATGGCGTGCATCCGTAGGAGCTGCCGAAGGCTGCGATCTTTCAAGGCGACAACCGGCAGCCCTGGCGCTCGCCGAGCCACTGCGCGCTATTGCTGCGCCCCATGCCGCTGACGGTCACGCGCTTGCTTGCTTCGTCATCGGTAAACCCGCTGAAGGGCAACCACTGCTTCACGTACCCACGGCAGTACCCGGCGTCGTTGTTCATCACGTAACGACACGAACAATATTCCTTGGCGGTGTAGGCGCTGATGATGTCCGGGAATGCCCACAGCGCCACCCGCTCCTGCCAGACCCAGCCGAGCAATACCACCAGCAGCAATAACAGCACGCTGCTAAAAGGACGACGGCGAACAAAACGGCTCATGGCTGCACCTTCCCGGCAAACGCCTTCAGTGCGAGCTTGAGCAATTCGTTGTGCCGGTAGCTGCCGTCGCGATCATCGCCATAACGCACGATCACCAGATTTTCACTCGGGATCACATACAGCGCCTGCCCCCAATGGCCCAGCGCCGCAAAGGTATCGGCGGGCGCATCCGGCCAAGGTTGCGCCGCGCCGTCTACCGCACGATTGAGCCACCACTGGCCACCAGGCACCGTTTCATCCTGATGGGCGCGATACCCGGCAAACGGTTCGCGATTGAACGCGACCCAGTCCTTGGGCAGCAATTGCCGATCGCCCCAACGACCGTCGCGAGCCATCAACAAGCCGACCCGCGCCAGATCCCGGGCGGTGAGGTAGGCGTAGGACGAAGCGACAAACGTGCCGGTGGCATCGGTTTCCCAGACTGCATGACGAATCCCCAAGGGTTCGAACAATGCGGTCCACGGATAGTCCGGGTAACGACTCGCGCCGACGATGTTTTTCAGTGCCGCCGCCAGCAGGTTGCTGTCGCCACTGGAATAACGAAACGCCTGGCCCGGCGCCGCATATTCATCGTGCCCGGCGGTGAACGCCGCCATGTTCGAATGGCCACGGGTGTAGAGCATGGCCACCACCGAGGATTTCAGCGGCGCGTATTCGTAGTCTTCCTGCCAGTCCAGGCCGGACGCCCAGTGCAGCAGGTCGGCCAGGGTGATCGCCGGGTGATTTTCCAGCGCCGGGTAAAACTTCACCGCCGGGTCCTGCAATGTGAACAAGCCTTCGCCATACGCCACGCCAAGCACTGCGGCCATCAGGCTTTTGCTGATGGACCACGTCAGGTGCGGGGTGTCGGCGGTGGTCGCGCCGGCGTAGCGTTCGTAGATCAGTTGGCCGTTGCGGATCACCAGCAAGGCGTCGGTGCGGATGCCGGTTCGGGTGGCGTCATCGCGGGTTGGGAAGGCGTAGGTTTCCAGGGCTTCGAGGGTCGGGCCGGTGACTTTCGGGCCTTTTGGCCATTGTTCGGCGGGCCAGTTTTCGGCGTGGGCCGTCAGGCTGAGCAGGAGCATGAAAAGCAGGGAAACGCCTTTGAACATGGTGAGGGCTCGGGGGGATGGGCCTGCTGAGACTAGTTGAGGTTGGTTACAGTTTTGGGGGTTGCGGTGTAAATGCCACCGCCTTCGCGAGCAGGCTCGCTCCCACATTTGAAATGCATTCCCCTGTGGGAGCGAGCCTGCTCGCGAAGAGGCCCGTCAGATCACCGCTAAAGCCTTGGCCAACCGCTTCCCCCGCGCCCCCGCCGCCAGATCCATCACCGCTTGATCGCGCTGCCACATCGTCGCCCACAACGGCGGCCCACCCGCCAACGCCTGATCCACCTCGGCCTTGAGCCCATCAAACTGCGCAAACAAGCCACCGAGTACCACATGCCCGGCCGCACTACTTGGCGCCTGACGACTGACCTCAGCACACCCGGCCAACAGCGCCAGCAAACGCAGTTGCAGGGTTTGCGGCCAGTCACTGTCCTGACCGACGCCATACAGCCACGCGGTCATGGCGCTCAACACATAGATGTCTTCAAGCGTGCGGAACGGTTTGACGTAGGCATCCCAACCATCCCCCGCCAGCAACTCGCAGTAGGCGTTATCGAGAAACACCCGACCATGGCTGATGTCCGGCATCAGCGCGATGGCCGGGAGTTTTTCCAGGCGCACACCCGGCTCGCCGGGATACACCACCGCCAGGCTCAGCCGTGGCTTTTCACCGGGTTCCTCACTGCGGGCGGCAATCAGCAGCCAGTCGGCAGCATCGCCAGCGGTGACGAAATCCTTGCGCCCGTTCAGCCGCAGATCCTTGAGTCGGGTCTGCATGTCTGCCGGACGCAAGCTGCGTTGTTCGGTCGCACACAGGGCGCCGAGGCTCTGCGGCGCGCTCGGCCAGAGCACGCGCAACGCCGCCTGATAACCCACCAGAAACGCCAGCCCCGGTGTCGCCATCAAGCGAGCGCCGGCCACCGCCAGTTCGAACGGCGTGACCGTGCCCAACTGATGCAACAAGGTCGCAAAGCCTTCGGCCAGGTCAACATTGGCGGGCAGGCGTTCGCGGCGATTGAGCAGGGTTTGCCAGGGCATAAGAGGCTCCTTGTGGGCTGTCATATAAGCATCACCAAAGCTTCATGGCGATGACACCGGGGCTACATAGCCTGACTTTGCACAACACGGCTGCATAAAGAAAGTCGATCGGCTGCAACCCACGACGGGTGCCCGGCCCGTACGGAGATTCACAATGACTCAGATCGCCCGCATCAGCGACACCGGCAATGAACGCCGCCTGCAAGCCGAACGCCTGATCGGCAGCGAGGCATTGCAAGAAGCCCAGGCCTTGCGCTTCAACGTGTTCAGCGGCGAATTCAACGCCAAGCTGAAAGGCGCGGAACGCGGTCTGGACATGGATGACTATGATGTTCACTGCGCCCACATCGGCGTGCGAGACTTGAACACCGGCCGTTTGGTGGCGACTACACGTTTGCTCGACCACACCGCCGCCAGCAGCCTGGGCAAGTTCTACAGCGAAGAAGAATTCAGCCTCCACGGTTTGGTTTCTCTGAAAGGCCCGATCCTGGAAATCGGTCGTACCTGCGTCGACCCGGCCTACCGCAATGGCGGCACCATCGCCGTGCTCTGGGGTGAACTGGCCGAAGTCCTCAACCAGGGCGGCTACAGCTATTTGATGGGCTGCGCGAGCATCCCGATGCAGGACGGCGGGATTCAGGCCCACGCGATCATGCAGCGTCTGCGCGAGCGTTATCTGTGCACCGAACACCTGCGGGCCGAACCGAAGAAACCGTTGCCGACCCTGGATATTCCTTCGAACGTGATCGCGGAAATGCCGCCACTGCTCAAGGCCTACATGCGCCTGGGCGCGAAGATCTGCGGCGAGCCGTGCTGGGACGAAGACTTCCAGGTCGCCGACGTGTTCATCCTGCTCAAGCGCGACGAACTCTGCCCGCGTTACGCCAAACACTTCAAGGCGGCCATGTAATGAGCCGTCTTCGGGTGTACGCGCGAATTGCGCGAGTGCTTTTTGTGGTCGCGTTGGGGTTGACCATGGCCAGCGTGTTTGGCCTGTTCGAGCGCGCGGGGATTGCCCATTCGATGGTTCGTCGTCAGCGTTGGTCGCGGTTTTTCATGGCGCGACTGAGCAACGCCCTGCCCTTTCGCGTGACGGTTCACGGTGAGCTGCCGAAGACGCCGATGCTCTGGGTCAGCAATCATGTTTCCTGGACCGACATCCCGCTGTTGGGCATGGTTACGCCGCTGTCATTCCTGTCCAAGGCCGAAGTGCGCACCTGGCCGGTGGCTGGTTGGTTGGCGGCCAAAGCGGGTAGCCTGTTTATCCGCCGGGGTTCGGGGACAGTCAGTTGATCCGCAAGCAGATGACCCGTCACCTGGAGCAACAACATCCCCTGCTGATGTTCCCGGAAGGCACCACCACCGATGGCCGTTCGCTGCGTACCTTCCACGGGCGCCTGTTGTCAGCGGCGATTGACTCCGAAGTGAAGCTGCAACCGGTGGCGATTCGTTACCTGCGTGACGGGCAAATCGATTCGCTGGCACCGTTTATTGGCGACGATGATTTGCTCTCGCACCTGATGCGGTTGTTTGCCAATGATCGGGGGGATGTGGAAATTCATCTGCTCAAGCCGATTGCGTGTGAAGGTCGCGAGCGTGCGGCGCTGGCGTTCGAAGCACAGCAGGCGGTGCAGAAGGTGTTGTTTGGGGCGATTCCTGAAGCCCACCCGATTCCGATGCGTCCCGCGATTGCCGCCTGACCCGGATCCCCTGTGGGAGCGAGCTTGCTCGCGATAGCAATCTAACAGTCACCCCTCAATGTTGACTGTCAGGGCCTCATCGCGAGCAAGCTCGCTCCCACATGGGCTCGTGCAAATTGCTGAAGCTGCGGATAGAACAACCGAAAGTCATTACTCAACGGCTCATACAACACCCGTAATTCCTGCATCGCTCCCGCCAACTCCTCAGGCTTGGTCAAGCGCCGGGAAATCCCCCGCAGCACCTGCGCCAGCACTTCGAAATCTTCGTAGGAACCCAACCAGTCATTCGCCACCATGTGCGGCGCAATCTGCGCCAGACGTTCCGGCAGTTGCGGCTCACTGGACAGCACCCGGTACACGTCCGAGGTGAACAGCGCCAGCGGCTGATCCGCGTAAAGCGTCCAGTCCCGCGCCAGGCAATGGTCGAAAAACACGTCGAGGACGATCCCGGCATAACGCCGACGGGTGACGGAAAACCGCGACAACGCGATGTCCACCAACGGATGGCGGTCGGTAAATACGTCGATGCTGCGATGCAGCTGAATGGCGGCTTCGATCTCCGGGTCGAACTGCCCTTGCAGCCGTCCCTTGACGAAATCGCCATACAGGCTGCCGAGCAATTGACCGGGGCGCTGGCCACCGAGGTGCAGATGTGCGAGATAATTCATGGGCGCAGCTTAGCACTGCGCATTCGTATCGACACCCAACGTATCGTTATAACCCGATATACCGATTTACTCGGTCGTCAGACCAAAATCATATTGGTATATCGGGATATACCGATTTAAAGTTCGCCCCATCGCGATATAGCGTTTTACTCATCACGAGCCCACACCATGACCCTTGACCTCGACGAAATAATAAAAGCCCTGGCACACCCAGTACGCCGAGACATTCTCATCTGGCTGAAAGACCCCAAGGTCCAGTTCCCGGAACAGATCCACAACCACGAGTACGGCATTTGCGCCGGGCAGATCGATCAACGCTGCGGCCTGTCGCAGTCGACCGTCTCCGCGCATTTGGCAACGTTGCAACGGGCGGGTCTGATCAGCAGCCAGAAAGCCGGTCAATGGCACTTCTTCAAACGCAACGAGGACGTGATCCAGGCAGCCCTCGACGCCATCGTCAAAGAGCTCAGCGCTCCGACAAGGAATTAATCAATGCCCCTCTCGCTACTCATTCTGGCCCTGAGCGCCTTTGCCATCGGCACCACCGAGTTCGTCATCATGGGCCTGCTGCCCGATGTGGCGGCCGACCTCGGCGTGTCGATCCCTGGCGCCGGCTGGCTGGTGACCGGTTACGCCCTGGGCGTGGCCATCGGTGCGCCGTTCATGGCGCTGGCCACCGCCCGCTTGCCGCGCAAAGCCGCGTTGGTAGCGTTGATGGGGATTTTCATCATTGGCAATCTACTGTGCGCCCTGGCCAGTGATTACAACGTACTGATGTTTGCCCGGGTGGTTACCGCCCTGTGCCACGGTGCGTTCTTCGGTATCGGTTCGGTAGTAGCGGCAGGCCTGGTGCCCGCCAACAAACGCGCTTCGGCCGTGGCCCTGATGTTCACCGGGCTGACCCTGGCCAACGTGCTCGGCGTGCCGTTGGGCACTGCGCTCGGTCAGCAATATGGCTGGCGTTCGACTTTCTGGGCAGTGACCGTCATCGGCGTGATCGCACTGATCGGCCTGATCCGCTTCCTGCCGGCCAAGCGCGATGAAGAAAAACTCGACATGCGCGCTGAACTGCGCGCCCTCAAAGGCGCCGGGATCTGGCTGTCGTTGAGCATGACCGCGTTGTTCGCCGCCTCGGTCTTCACCCTGTTCACCTATGTCGCGCCGCTGTTGGGCGAAGTCACCGGTGTCTCGCCACGCGGCGTGACCTGGACCCTGATGCTCATCGGCCTGGGCCTGACGGTCGGCAACATCATCGGCGGCAAGCTCGCGGACAAAGGCATGGCGGCCACGCTGATCGGTGTGTTCATCACCATGGCAGTGGTGTCCACCGTGCTGACCTGGACCAGCGTTGCCGTGATCCCTACCGAAATCACCCTGTTCCTCTGGGCCACCGCGTGTTTCGCCGCTGTCCCGGCCCTGCAAGTGAACGTGGTGACCTTCGGCAAAGCGGCACCCAACCTGGTGTCGACCCTGAACATCGGCGCGTTCAACGTCGGCAACGCACTCGGTGCCTGGGTCGGCGGCAGCGTCATCGCCCACGGCTTCGGCCTGACCAGCGTGCCACTCGCGGCTGCCGCACTGGCGGTACTCGCCCTGCTGGTAACCCTGATTACTTTCCGTCAGAGCGGCGATCCCGAACTGGCCCCTGCAACTACTAATTGATCTTCAAAAGAGAGCTATTTCAATGACGACTATTTTCGATCCGATCAAACTGGGCGACCTCGAGTTGGCCAACCGCATCATCATGGCTCCGCTGACCCGCTGCCGCGCCGACGAAGGCCGTGTGCCGAACGCGCTGATGGCCGAATACTACGTACAACGTGCCTCGGCCGGCCTGATCCTCAGCGAAGCCACTTCGGTCACGCCGATGGGCGTCGGCTACCCGGATACTCCAGGCATCTGGTCCAACGACCAGGTGCGTGGCTGGGCCAACGTGACCAAAGCGGTCCACGCGGCCGGCGGCAAGATCGTCCTGCAACTGTGGCACGTTGGTCGGGTTTCCCACCCGTCGTACCTGAACGGCGAAGCACCGGTTGCACCGAGCGCCATCCAGCCGAAAGGTCACGTCAGCCTGGTTCGTCCGTTGGCCGACTACCCAACCCCACGCGCCCTGGAAATCGAAGAAATCGCTGACGTCGTCGACGCTTACCGCGTCGGTGCCGAAAACGCCAAGGCTGCCGGTTTTGACGGCGTGGAAATCCACGGTGCCAACGGTTACCTGCTCGACCAGTTCCTGCAAAGCAGTACCAACCAGCGCACCGACAACTACGGCGGCTCCCTGGAAAACCGTGCACGCCTGCTGCTGGAAGTGACGGACGCCGCGATCGAAGTCTGGGGCGCCGGCCGCGTCGGTGTGCACCTGGCACCACGCGCTGACTCGCATGACATGGGCGACGACAATCTGTCCGAGACCTTCACGTATGTGGCTCGCGAACTGGGCAAACGTGGGATCGCCTTTATTTGCTCCCGCGAGAAAGAAGCTGGCGACAGCCTGGGCCCACAATTGAAAGAAGCTTTCGGCGGCCCGTACATCGCCAACGAGCGCTTCACCAAGGACAGCGCCAACGCCTGGTTGGCCGAAGGCAAGGCCGATGCGGTCGCGTTCGGCGTGCCGTTCATTGCCAACCCGGACCTGCCTGCACGCTTGAAGGCAGACGCGCCGCTTAACGAAGCGCGCCCGGAACTGTTCTACGCCAAGGGTCCGGTCGGCTATATCGACTACCCAACGCTGTAAGAATATCGCCGACATTAAAAAGCCCCGACTCGAAAGAGCCGGGGCTTTTTGGTATGCGCCGTTCATAAAATGCTCAGATTCAGGTGCATTTGCGCGTTTATTTACAGGTGTTCACACGGACGAAACAAAATCACTACAAATTACGTAGCTCGCTACCTATCAACCTGCTACTAGTCCGTATATAAAAGCACACCATGTTTCGAAGGCGAGCAAAGCAGATCCGCCGCCTCGAGCATTGACACAACCTGTTCCAATTACGCATTTTGTTTCATTTGCGCAGGCTGGGGCTCAAGCGCAGCATATCCAACCCTGTATCGACCCACCGCTCGGCTTCGACGTGCAGCTCAAAGCTGTCCGGCGCCAGCAACCACTGATACAGGATGCCGTCGATGTAAGCATGCAGGCTGATCGCCGCGCGGGCGGTGTCGAGATCTTCCGGCAACTGCCCCCGGTTCACGGCATTGGTCAGGGCCAGGGCGATTCGCACATTGCAGTCGAGGCTGACCGCCCGGCGTTGCTGGCGCAGGTCACACATTTCATCGGTGAATTCGCACTTATGAAAAAGAATCTCGTTGATGCGTCGGGTCTTCGGGTCCAGGGCAACTTGATGAAACAAATGAGTCAGCAGCTTGCGCATGCAACCCAGCGGATCGAGTTCGTGCTCGCTCTCGCTGGCCTTGGCCATTTCATCCAGTGGCTCATGCAGGCTATCAAGCATCGCCTGCACCAGGTCCGCCTTGTTGCTGAAATGCCAGTAGATAGCCCCGCGAGTGACGCCTGCCAGGGTGGCGATGTCCGACAGCGTCGTGCGCGCCACGCCCCTTTCATAAAAGGCCTTCTCTGCCGCTTCGAGTATCTGGCTACGGGTTTCTTGAGCTTCCTCTTTGGTACGACGGACCATGGCAGTACAACCTCAATCAGGATGCCTCAGCGATGTCTGAACAACCGCTGAATAAAAGTGGGGCGAACGCTCTTGGGAGTCGTCCCCGGCCTACAATTCAAACCTTCGAACGGCTTTTGTAACGGTGTGGGTACGCAGCCAAGGTATTTACAAACAACCATGAACGTAAGTATATTCCTTAGCAAGCTACTTATCCACTCAGCGCACATTTTTTAACCTTCCACATTTCTAGTGCGCATCTTGCGCGCCTGACCCGAGGATTTTCATGCAATTCAAGCCAGCTGTTACCGCTCTGGTCACCGCCGTCGCCCTCGCATCGCTGCTCAGCGGATGTAAAAAGGAAGAGGCACCTCCTGCCGCTCCCACCCCTCAGGTCGGCGTCGTAACCCTGCAACCCCAAGCCTTTACCCTGACATCCGAGCTTCCAGGCCGTACCAGCGCGTACCGCATTGCCGAAGTCCGTCCTCAGGTCAACGGCATCATTCTCAAGCGCCTGTTCAAGGAAGGCGGCGACGTCAAGGCTGGCCAGCAGCTCTATCAGATCGATCCGTCGGTCTATGAGGCCACCCTGAAAAGCGCCGAGGCCAACCTGCAACAGACCAAGTCGATCTCTGATCGCTACAAGCAACTGGTCCAGGAGCAAGCCGTCAGCCGTCAGGAATACGACACTGCCACGGCTAATCGCCTGCAATCGGAAGCATCCCTGCAATCGGCTCAGATCAACGTGCGCTACACCAAGGTCTACGCACCGATCACCGGTCGTATCGGCCGCTCTTCGGTGACCGAAGGCGCACTGGTCACCAGCGGCCAGACCGATGCGATGGCCGTGATTCAGCAGCTGGACCCGATCTACGTCGACGTGACCCAGTCTTCGGTCGAGCTGCTTGAACTGCGCCGCGAACTTGAAAGCGGTCGCCTGCAAAAGGCTGGCGACAACTCGGCCGCGGTCAAGCTGACCCTGGAAGATGGCAGCCAGTACAAGCAGGACGGCAAACTGGAGTTCTCCGAAGTCTCGGTTGACCAGACCACCGGTTCCGTCACCCTGCGCGCCGTGTTCCCCAACCCTGATCACACCCTGCTGCCTGGCATGTTCGTACACGCCCAGCTGCAATCCGGTGTGAACAGCGCAGCGATCCTGGCCCCGCAACAAGGCGTGACCCGCGACCTCAAAGGCACCCCGACCGCACTGGTCGTCGGTCCGGATAACAAGGTCGAGCTGCGTCAGCTCAAGGCCAGCCGTACCGTGGGCAGCCAATGGTTGATCGAAGACGGTCTCAAGGCAGGCGATCGCCTGATTACCGAAGGGCTGCAATTCGTCAAACCTGGCGTTGAAGTCAAGGCCACGGAAGCAACCAACGTTGGCAAGAACCCGGCCCCCGCTCAGACAGCTGACAAGGCTTACAGCGGCAAAGGGGAGTAAACCATGTCGAAATTTTTTATCGACCGTCCGATTTTCGCCTGGGTAATTGCCCTGGTGATCATGCTGGTCGGGGCTCTATCGATCCTCAAACTGCCGATCAACCAATACCCGAGCATTGCGCCTCCGGCCATTGCGATCCAGGTAACCTACCCAGGCGCGTCCGCACAAACCGTGCAGGACACCGTGGTGCAGGTCATCGAGCAACAGCTCAACGGTATCGATAACCTGCGTTATGTCTCGTCGGAAAGTAACTCCGACGGCAGCATGACCATTACCGCGACCTTCGAGCAGGGCACCAACTCCGATACCGCGCAGGTTCAGGTCCAGAACAAACTGAACCTGGCCACCCCGCTGCTGCCGCAAGAAGTGCAGCAACAGGGGATCCGCGTGACCAAGGCAGTGAAAAACTTCCTGCTGGTCATCGGCGTAGTGTCGCAAGACGGCAGCATGTCCAAGGACGACTTGTCCAACTACATCGTGTCGAACATGCAGGATCCGATCTCCCGGACCGCCGGTGTCGGTGACTTCCAGGTCTTCGGTGCCCAGTACGCAATGCGCATCTGGCTCGACCCGGCCAAGTTGAACAACTTCAACCTGACCCCGGGCGATGTCAGTGCCGCAATTTCGGCGCAGAACGTTCAAATTTCCTCCGGTCAACTCGGTGGCTTGCCGGCCATGCCTGGCCAGCAACTGAACGCCACGATCATCGGCAAGACCCGTCTGCAAACTGCCGAGCAGTTCAAGGCGATCCTGCTGAAGGTCAACAAGGATGGCTCGCAAGTGCGTGTCGGTGATGTCGCCGATGTCGGTCTGGGTGGCGAAAACTCCAGCATCGCAGCACAGTTCAACGGCAAACCGGCTTCCGGTCTGGCAGTGAAACTGGCCAACGGCGCCAACGCCCTCGATACGGCCAAGGCGCTGCGTAAAACCATCGACGATTTGAAGCCGTTCTTCCCGCAAGGGATGGAAGTGGTATTCCCGTACGACACCACTCCGGTGGTGACCGAATCGATCAAGGGTGTGGTTGAAACCCTGGTCGAAGCGATCGTGCTGGTGTTCCTGGTGATGTTCCTGTTCCTGCAAAACTTCCGCGCCACCGTCATCACCACGATGACCGTGCCAGTGGTATTGCTGGGTACGTTCGGGATCCTCGCGGCCTTCGGTTTCAGCATCAACACCCTGACCATGTTCGGTATGGTGCTGGCCATCGGATTGCTGGTGGACGATGCCATCGTCGTGGTGGAAAACGTCGAGCGGGTGATGAGCGAGGAAGGCCTGTCACCCAAGGAAGCCACCAAGAAATCCATGGGGCAGATCCAGGGCGCGCTGGTCGGTATCGCGTTGGTGCTGTCGGCGGTACTGCTGCCGATGGCGTTCTTCAGCGGTTCCACCGGTGTGATCTACAAGCAGTTCTCGATCACCATCGTCTCGGCCATGGCCCTGTCGGTACTGGTTGCCCTGATCTTCACCCCGGCGCTCTGCGCCACCATGCTCAAGGCAATTCCGAAAGGCGAGCACGGCACACCGAAACGCGGCTTCTTTGGCTGGTTCAACCGCAACTTCGACCGTGGCCTCAGAAGCTACGAGCGCGGTGTCGGCAACATGCTCAAGCACAAGATCCCGTACCTGCTGGCGTACCTGCTGATCATCGTCGGCATGATCTGGCTGTTCACCCGCATTCCAACCGCGTTCCTGCCGGAAGAAGACCAGGGCGTACTGTTCGCCCAGGTGCAAACGCCGGCCGGTTCCAGTGCCGAACGCACCCAGGTGGTGATCGACGAGATGCGTTCCTACCTGCTGGAGAAAGAATCCGGTGCGGTAGCTTCGGTGTTCACCGTGAACGGCTTCAACTTCGCCGGTCGCGGCCAAAGCTCCGGCCTGGCGTTCATCATGCTCAAGCCATGGGGCGAGCGTAACGCTGACAACAGCGTGTTTGCCCTGGCAGGCCGTGCCCAGCAGCACTTCTTCACCTTCCGCGATGCGATGGTGTTTGCCTTCGCACCGCCGGCGGTACTGGAGTTGGGTAACGCCACCGGTTTCGACGTGTTCCTGCAAGACCGCGCCGGTATCGGTCACGACAAGTTGATGGCTGCACGTAACCAGTTCCTCGGCATGGCGGCACAAAGCAAAGTGCTGTATCAGGTGCGTCCGAACGGCCTGAACGATGAACCGCAATACCAGCTGGAAATCGACGACGAGAAAGCCAGCGCCCTGGGCCTGACCCTCTCCGACATCAACAGCACGCTGTCGATCTCCTTCGGTAGTAGCTACGTGAACGACTTTATCGACCGTGGTCGGGTGAAGAAGGTTTACGTACAAGGCAAACCAGGTTCGCGGATGAGCCCGGAAGACTTGAAGAAGTGGTATGTGCGCAACAGCGCGGGCACCATGGTGCCGTTCTCCGCGTTCGCCAAGGGTGAGTGGGTCTACGGTTCGCCGAAACTGGCCCGTTACAACGGCGTAGAAGCGATGGAGATTCTCGGGGCTCCGGCGCCGGGCTACTCCACCGGTGAAGCCATGGCCGAAGTCGAAGCCATTGCCAAGAAACTGCCGGCGGGTGTGGGCATTTCGTGGACCGGTCTGTCGTACGAGGAACGCTTGTCCGGCTCCCAGGCGCCAGCGCTTTACGCCTTGTCGCTGCTGATGGTGTTCCTGTGTCTGGCGGCCTTGTATGAAAGCTGGTCGATTCCGATTGCGGTCATGCTGGTGGTGCCGCTGGGGATCATCGGTGCGCTGATGGCTACCAGCCTGCGTGGGTTGTCCAACGACGTGTACTTCCAGGTGGGCCTGTTGACAACCATCGGTCTGGCATCGAAAAACGCCATTCTGATCGTCGAGTTCGCCAAGGCGCTGCACGAGCAAGGCAAGTCCCTGCGCGAGGCCGCCATCGAGGCCTGCCGCATGCGTCTGCGACCGATCATCATGACGTCGCTGGCCTTCGTGCTCGGTGTGGTTCCGCTGGCGATCTCCACTGGCGCCGGTTCGGGTAGCCAGCATGCGATCGGTACCGGGGTAATTGGCGGTATGATCACCGCCACGATCCTGGCGATCTTCTGGGTCCCACTGTTCTTTGTCACCGTGTCGTCCATCGGCCAACGCAAAAACGCCGACCAAGATGACGCCAATGAAACTCCTAAAGAGGCTGGCCAATGAGCAAGTCGCTACTTTCCCTAGCTGTTGCCGCTTTCGTGCTCGGTGGCTGCTCGCTGATTCCTGACTATCAGCAGCCCGCGGCACCGGTGGCGAACCAGTTCCCGCAAGGTCCGGCGTATTCGCCGGCCCAGGCGCCGAGCCAGGCTGCGGCCGAACAGGGCTGGAAGCAGTTTTTCCATGACCCGGCATTGCAGCAGATGATCCAGGTCGCCCTGGAAAACAACCGCGACCTGCGTGTTGCGGCCCTGAACATCGACGCCTTTGCGGCGCAGTACCGCATCCAGCGTGCCGATCTGTACCCGGCGATTTCGGCCAATGGCACCGGCAGCCGTCAGCGTACGCCGGCGGACATGTCGCAAACCGGTCAGGCTGGCATCACCAGTTCCTACTCGGCCACTGTCGGCATCAGCGCCTATGAACTCGACCTGTTCGGTCGGGTTCGCAGTCTGAGCGAAGAAGCCCTGCAGAAATACTTCGCCACCGAAGAAGCACGCCGCAGTACCCAGATCAGCCTGGTGGCCAGTGTGGCCAACGCCTACCTGACCTGGCAGGCCGACAAGGAACTGCTGAAGCTGACCCAGGACACCCTCGGCGCGTTCGAGGAGAGCTACAAGCTCACCTCGCGCAGCAACGAAGTCGGTGTCGCTTCGGCGCTGGACCTGGCGCAGTCGCGTACCTCGGTGGAAAACGCCCGGGCGCAACTGGCCAGGTACACCCGTCAGGTCGCCCAGGATGAAAACAGCCTGGTGCTGCTGCTCGGCACTGGCGTCCCGGCCAACCTGCAAGCGGGCAAGCCTTTGTCGGACGACCTGCTGAGCGACGTACCGCCAGGCCTGCCGTCGGACTTGCTGCAACGTCGTCCGGACATCCTCCAGGCCGAATACAACCTGAAGGCGGCCAACGCCAACATCGGCGCGGCACGTGCTGCGTTCTTCCCGAGCATCAGCCTGACCGCCAATGCCGGGACCTTGAGCCCGGACTTGTCCGGTCTGTTCAAGGGTGGTTCGGGAACCTGGCTGTTCTCGCCGCAGATCAACCTGCCGATCTTCAACGCCGGCAGCCTGCGCGCCAGCCTGGATTACTCGAAAATCCAGAAAGACATCGGCGTGGCGAACTACGAGAAGTCCATTCAAACGGCCTTCCAGGAAGTCGCCGACGGCCTGGCCGCGCGCCAGACCTACACCGAGCAATTGCAAGCCCAGCGCGATTTCGTCGCCGCCAACCAGGACTACTACCGTCTGGCCGAGCGGCGCTACCGCATTGGTGTCGACAGCAACCTGACCTTCCTCGATGCCCAGCGCCAGCTGTTCAGTGCCCAACAGACACTGATCACCGACCGTCTGGCGCAACTGAACAGTGCCGTGAATCTGTACAAGGCGCTGGGTGGTGGCTGGAACGAACAAACGGCGAAGAACGAGCCGTTGAAAGAAGAAGCGCCGAAGCTGAAGTTGTTCTGATAGCGCTTTGAATACAAGAAGCCCACCGATTGGTGGGCTTTTTGTTGGCTGCGGGAAAAGGTGTATTGCCTGGTCTGGCGCATTCGCGAGCAGGCTCGCTCCCACATTAGATTTGCGCTCACCACAGTCCCCTGTGGGAGCGAGCCTGCTCGCGAAGAGGCCAGCCAACCCACCACAAAACCCAAGCCAATCTTGCGTTCGATAATCGCCCAAAACCCGCTTCCCCCAATTGAATCCCCCCGCCCATCCCCCGCACCATTCGCCCCACAAAACCAATAACAACAGGTTCGACACCATGCCCCCGCGCCCTGCCCTGTCCGGCTGATCTCGCCCGTTTCGCCCCCGGTTCCAACCCCTTGTGTCTGCACCCCCAGGTTGAGGCAGCGCCCCGTTTCATCCCTAACAATTAGAGAGACCCGAGCCCATGAAGCCTTCCACCGCGCAGTACATGTTTCCCAGCCTTATCGCCGCCGCATTGGCGGCCAGCGCCCTGCCGGCTGTCGCCGAGGAAGCGGGTTTTGTCGAAGGGGCCAAGGTCAACCTCAACCTGCGCAACTTCTACATCAACCGCAACTTCACCAACCCGACCAAGGCCCAGGGCAAGGCTGAAGAATGGACACAAAACTTCATCCTCGACGCCAAGTCCGGTTTCACCCAAGGCACAGTCGGGTTCGGCATGGATGTGCTGGGGCTGTACTCGGTGAAGCTCGACGGCGGTAAAGGCACCGGCGGTACGCAGTTGCTGCCGCTGGATCACGACGGGCGCCCGGCCGACAACTTTGGCCGCACCAACGTGGCGTTCAAGGCCAAGCTGTCACAGACCGAAGTGAAGGTCGGCGAGTGGATGCCGGTGCTGCCGATCCTGCGTTCGGACGACGGCCGTTCCCTGCCGCAAACCTTCCGTGGCGGGCAGATCACCTCGAAGGAAATCGATGGCCTGACGCTCTACGGCGGCCAGTTCCGCGCCAACAGCCCACGGGACGACAGCAGCATGAGCGACATGTCGATGGTCGGCAAAGCGGCGTTCACCTCCGACCGCTTCAACTTCCAGGGCGGCGAATACGTATTCAACGACAAGCACACTCAGATTGGCCTGTGGAACGCTGAACTCAAGGACATCTACAGTCAGCAATTCATCAACCTGATCCACACGCAGCCCCTCGGCGACTGGACCCTGGGCGCCAACCTCGGTTTCTTCTACGGCAAGGACGACGGCAGCGCCCGGGCCGGCGAGCTGGACAACAAGACCTGGTCCGGGATGTTCTCGGCCAGGTACGGTGGCAACACCTTCTACGTCGGCCTGCAGAAACTCACCGGCGACAGCGCCTGGATGCGCGTCAACGGCACCAGCGGCGGGACCCTGGCCAATGACAGTTACAACAGCAGCTACGACAACGCCCAGGAACGCTCTTGGCAACTGCGCCACGACTACAACTTCGTCGCCCTCGGCATTCCCGGCCTGACCCTGATGAACCGCTACATCAGCGGTGACAACGTGCACACCGGGGCCATCACCAACGGCAAGGAGTGGGGCCGTGAGAGCGAACTGGGCTACACCGTGCAAAGCGGCACGCTCAAGGACCTGAACTTCAAATGGCGCAACTCGACCATGCGCCGGGACTTCAGCAACAACGAGTTCGACGAGAACCGCTTGATCGTCAGCTATCCGATCAGCTTGCTATAACCACCGCCCTTGCGGGAGCGGCGACGCTCCCATTCAAACGATCTACTTGGGAAGCAGACCTGCTTCCTTGTTTTGGATTTTTCTCACGCCGTAACCTAAAAAGTAGTGCCAGTTTTTTCCCGACTGCAAAGCGGCATCGGTCCAGAAATAGCTATCCGGTATTTTTGAAACCGTCCCATCCGCAAACTTCACACCTTTATGCGCCTGCTTTTTAAGTATCCGGGCGAGGCAACTGGAGACTGCTTTTTCAGTCTCGCTGGGATCTCCGGCAAACGTGGAGGCGCCAAGAGCCTCCTCATCGTCGCCACCGTAGCGAATATCGACAAACCCCTTGCGATCGCTGCGCGTCAACTCTCGCTGTCCCTTACCCAGGATTCTTTCGCCATCGGCACGACTGCCGATCATCAACGCCAGGAATCGCGAGTCGTTGTAGAGATCGTACTCATCAACCCTGACTTCACTCACCTCGACAAAGGGTGATTCGTAGTTTTGCGAACGATAAAGACTTAAATCCGCGTCATCTTTAAGTTGATTCACCACGTTCGAAAAATCATTGAATGTCATAAAGACTGCGCGATCCATATCACTTCCTTAAAGAGCACATGCCGCAACGTTATAGCCCCGAAACTGAACATCATCCGGCTTTTGGCTACCCGAAGTTTTCGTACGAAGATCGTCCATGGCCTCCCGTTCACGTGTAATAGGTGTCTGGCCATCAGCGGCGACTTTACCGACATTACCGTAAACCAGCGTGCCGTCGGCAGGCTTGAAAATGATATCTGGCCGCCGTCCCTCTTTATGCCCTCCCGGTGTCGGGATGAGTGTTTCTTTGCCACCACCACCGAATAGAACGGTGCCGTTATTCGCCCGTACCTCATTGCCCCAGGCTTCAATCATTTCATTGTGCGGACCCTCTCCATCGGTTTTCGGACCTCTTTTCGCCAGACCCAGCGGGTCAATCCATTGCACCGGGTTCGGCGCATAAGCGTAGAGGTTCAAACCACCCGCGTAACTGAGTGGGTCCTGACTGATAAACCGCCCAACCTGCGGATCATAGTATCGATAGCGGTTGTAATGCAGCCCGGTCTCATGGTCGTGGTACTGCCCTTGAAAGCGCAGCGGGTTCGTCAGTCCCTGCTGCTGCGCCCATTCCGAACGCTGCTCGCGTGCTTCGCCCCACGCCTTGTAATGGGCGCTCCAGGCGATGTTGCCCTGCTGATCGGTCAACTCCTGCGGTGTACCCAAGTGATCGCATTGGTACCAAAACAGCGCATCAAAGGGTTGCACAATCGGTTGCTGATTCCACAGCGGATCGTCATCCAGACTGTAGTCGCCGCTGTAGTCCGGTTGCCGTAACAACTCGATGGGTTTGTGCCGCAGCGCCTGGGCCAACGGGATGAAGGTGCCCGGCTCATACACGTAGTGCACCGTGCGTCCCACCGCTCCGTCCACGTCGCCGGGGCTACTTTCCCAGCCAAGGTCGTCACCGTCCCAGCCATACAGGGTGAAGCCACAACCGTATTCGCGCTGTTTGCGCGCCTGTTCGTGGCGATTCCATTGCGAGCCGGCTTCAGGACGTTGCTTGTAGTGCGCGCGGGAGTTTTTATACAGCCGCCGTCCCAACGGGTCATAGGAAAAATCCACCGTCAGACGCGAATCTTCGAAATGCACCAGGCGGTCGAAGAGATCCCATTGCAGATCGCTACGCTTGCCGTTGTGCCAGCGCTGGATCTGATTACCGCGTTCGTCGTAGTCGTAGTGAGTGCCGGCATACTCTCGCAGCAAGTTATCCGTCACTTTGCTGCGTGAAGTGTCTTGATCCAGCGGTCGACGTACGGGTTGAGCCGACTCATCCAGCAGGTTGAGAGCCGGGTCAAAAACAAAGGTCTCCATGCCCAGCCGGCTACCAGCACTGAGTAATTGGCCAATCGGGTCGTAGCGGTACACCAATGCGCCGCGACGACTGTCGTGAATATCGGTCAACTGGCCGGCAGCGTCGTAGAGGTATTCGCGTTTGATCAGCGTGGACTTGTCATCAACCCGAGCCAGCAGTTGTTCCTGCAAGCGCCCTACAGGATTCCACACTTGCGTTTGCAGCAGCCGGTTCCCTTGGTAACGGGCGACTTCGCGGTGCAGGTCATCGCGCTCGTAGCTGACGAGTTCTTGGTCGTCCAGACGCAGACCGAGTAAATGCCCACTGCCATAAGTGAGGCAACTGACCCGGTGACCGTCTGGCCGTACCGTAGCGATGCGCAGGTTGAGGGCATCGTATTCGTGCTGCCAGACCGCGACCGTTGGCTGCTCCAACCCCAGATAATGCTGGTGCTCACGCACCAGATTCGCGGCCGGGTCGTAAAACCACTGCAAACGACTTTGATCGTTGCAAGCCATGACCAGATTGCCGTTACCGTCGTAGGCGAACGTTTCGTTTTGAGACTGATCACCCAGGCGGGCGCTGCGCTCGATCAAACGTCCCATGGGATCAAAGCGGCTGGCGATGCTGCGCTCACCGTTGAGGGTGTCGGACAGCCGTCCGGTTTCCGGGTCGTAGCGATAGCGAGTCACGCGCCCATCAAAGCCGCTTTCCTCCAGCAAACGGCCCACCGGGTCGTAGTGGAACTGCGCGCGCTGTTCATTTTCGTTTTCCAGCGCCACCAGTCGGCCGAGGCGGTCCCAGCGGTAACGCAGAGAGTGTTCGGCGGCATTCACGCGTTCGGCAATCATGCCGATGGCGTTATAACTCCAGGTGGTGCAGCGCTCTAACGCATCGACATGGGCGAGTAATCGCCCCTCGGCATCAAACTCAAAGCGCTCCTCGGTCTTGTCCGGGTGCTTGATCAGCACCCGTTGTCCGGCCCGGTATTGATACTCGGTGCTCTGACCGGCGGCGTCGGTAAAGCAGATCAACTGCCCCAGCTCGTTGTACTCCCAGGCGCTGGTCTTGCCCGAGCAGTCGGTGTATTTGATGAGTTGCCCGGCTTCGTTGTATTCGAGGGCTTTCTCGTTACCGTTGGCGTCCTTGATCGCGGTAGGCTGGCCGGATTTGTTGTAGGCGTATTCGGTTTTGTTGCCCAGCGGATCGACCGTCTCGATCAGATTGCCCTGATCGTCGTAGGCCCGCAGCCACTGCCCGCCCTCGGCATCGCGGACTTTTATGAGCTGATCGTGATCGTCATAGGCGTAATACACCACGGTATCGTCGGCGCGAATGTGTTCGAGACGATTGCTGCGCTCATCGTAGGTGTAGCGGTCGGTAGTGCCGTCAGCGTGTACGTGGCGGATCAGATTCCTGGCGTCATCGCGGAACAACCATTCCGAACGCTCGTCCGCATGACGAATGCGGTAGGTGTAGCCAAGGATGTCGTAGTAGTGCCAGGTCTCGTTGCCGTGGGCGTCGGTGACGTAGGTCAGGCGAATGTTTTCGTCCCACTCCAGGCGCGTGTCGAAACTGCCGTCATCGGCCCATTCGCGCACTGCTTTGGCATCGGCGCCCTGGCCATTCCATTCCAGATTCATACCGCGCCCGGTACGGTCGGTGTAACGGGTGATCAGGTGATGCTGGTACTGATACGACCACGCCGCGCCGTTCTCGTCCTGAGCCTGAATCAGGTCGCCATTCGCGTCGTATTGGTAGGCGCAGAGTTGGCGCAGAGGGGCGCCGTCAACGATTTGCCAGAGTCCGAGCAGGCGGCCGTGATCGTCGATCAGCGTGCCAAGGTGCAGGTGCACTTTGCTGATGTCGTTTTCCTGATAAGTGATCAGGTCCGACAGCACCGACAACTCGCCGTGACGGTGCTCGTAATGCAGCATGATCCCGGCGCCGTTGCGCAATTCCACGTTAATCAGCACAAAGCGCTGACCACGGCGGACGTAGGTTTCCTTGCGTTCGAAACCACGGCACAGCAATAGCTGGTCTTCGCTGACGCGAACCACCGTCACGTTTTCGATGGCGTCGTAGTGGAACAGGCCGACTTTGGGCAGCGGGTATTCGTGGCTGCGGCCGTCCACTGCGTGGAACACCAGGCCGTCGTCGACACAGTCGAAGCGGGTGGTGAACGGACTGATCCAGCGAGCACCCAGTTCGTCCTGATCGTAAGCCTCGAGACGTGAATGGTAGGTGCGTGACCATTCGACCGGGAACGGCCCCGGCAGGCTGAAATCCATATGCCTGAGGCTTTCCGATCCCAGGGCAAAACTGATGCTGCGCCTGGTACCGGGCCTGACCCCGTTCTTACAAGGATTGCTGTTACCCCGCGCCGGGGCCTGACGGCTTGTGGCCTCCAGCCGACCTTCGCCAGCCTTGCGCTTAGCCTGAGTAGTCGAGCCGGGCTTGACCCCTGCACCTTGGCCATGGGCATGACGCTTGCGGAAACTGGCCACGGCACCTGCCAGTACCTGAAGCAACCAGCCGATGGAATGCAGAGCACCGGGATTGCCCAGTTTGCTCAGTTGGCCACGCAACTCGTGGCCCATCGCTTTCAATGTGGTGGTGTGCGTCAGCACCAATTGCCGGGCTTGTTCAGGCAGTAAATGCTTTGCCGCACTGTTGGCGACCCCCTTCCCTGCCGCCTTGTAGGCGCTGAACGCTGCGCCGAAGATATTGCCGATGGCGGCCTTCGGATCATTCAGCAGTTGGCTACCCGCCGCGCTCAGCTTTTGTTTGGCGGCCTGCGCATCACCTTTGGCGTCGAGCCTGCCATTGACCGTAGTCTCCAAACCCTTGGCAATCTCGGTCACCGCGCTTTCGCCCAATTTGCCGGCGTCGTCGAGAATGCCTGCCAGCTTGGGTTGCGCCTGCTTCACAAAGTCATCGATGGTGCCGACGATGGTTGCATTGAGGTGCCCGATCACCACCTCGATCATCGAATCACCCAACAGCATCTTGGCGCTGTTACGCAGTTCCTGCCGGACCAGAAACAGAGTTGGACGCAAGCTCATGCGCGCCGCAGCCATCGTCGGTGGCGCGGGTAAGACACCGATCAGGTTGATGCCCAGGCTGACCCAGTCGAGCAACGCTCGTTGCTTGCTTTTGGCCAGGGTGACGATGTCGCCCAAGGCATCAACCAGCGCCATGATGTTGCCCACCACTGGCAATGCACCGGCGACATTCCTGATCCGGTCGAGGGTGACCACGCCGCCACTGATCGACTGCAACCACGCATCAAACACCGCCGCGCCACGTCCGACATCCTGGATGTCGATGGTGTTGAGCGGAACGACCGCCACCTGAGGCTCACGTTTCGACTCAGTCGTCATGACGGGCACTCACAACAAGCACATTGGCGGCTTTTCGGGTCGGTGCGAACATTCCTTGTTCCTCGTGCGACGTTTCGACATGCGTCAACGCTGCTGGCTCAAAACAGCGAGCGGACGGCGTGATGGACGGCCCAGGCAGGGACAATGGGATCAAAATGCGTGCCAGCCATCCGCGAGCCATTAGTTTTCAAAAACTTGCGAAAGCACGGGGGCTATTTCTCGGTTTTGGGTGATGAAAAAGGACTTGAAGTGCGCAAGAAGTTGCGCAGTACTGCGCAACTTTTTGCGCACTTGTCTGTAAGTCTCGTAAAACGGGGCTTACAGCGGTTTTCGGGAGAAGATCCAGGCGCTAACTGCGCAACTTCTTGCGCAGTTGAACCGTCAGTTAAACCGCCAGGAGATGCCGGCCACCCGTCAGCTTGGCTGGCACTTTGCCGCCTATCTATTACAGTGAAAAAACCTGACAGGACTCAGGCGCTTTTCAACCCTCCTCGACTTCCGTTATCTGTTGTTGTGGGTCCCAGGACTTAGCCAGGCTGTCATCGGAAGACACCGCTGATCACCAGAGGACCACCTCATGATCACTCGACCCAACCCCGCACCGGGCAATAACCGGTGGGATGCCAAGGCGTACCAGCAGTTTTCCAGGCTCAGGCAACGACCGGTCAATGAATTGCTCGACCGCGTTCAGCTCAAACACCCCAAATGCATCTATGACCTGGGCTGCGGCACCGGCATTGCTACCCAGCTACTTGCCAAACGCTGGCCCCGGGCCCGATTGATGGGCGTCGACAGCTCGGAGCAAATGCTGTCCGAGGCCCGGAGCTTGCCGATCAAGGCCATGTGGAAACACTGCGATCTGCTGGACTGGCAACCGGAACAACCCGCCGATTTACTGCTCGCCGCCGCCGTGCTGCACTTTGTCACCGGCCACGAACAGTTGCTGCCAGGGCTGCTCGGCCAGCTCAATCCCGGCGGTTGCCTGGCGGCGCACATGCCCGACTGGCGCGACGCGTTGTGGTATCAACTGATGCTCGAAACCCTCGAAAGCGGCGGCCCGGATGGCGCCCCGCTGGGATCATTGGAGCTGCGCCAGAGAATGGCCGCGCGGCCGTTACTGTCACTGGAAGATTATTACCGGCTGCTCGCGCCGATCACCCGGACACTGGACATCTGGGAAACCGAACAGCTGCAGGTGGTGGACGGCAAGTCGCCGATCTATGACTGGGTCAAGGTCTCGGCACTACGGCCGGTGATGCAGGGGCTCAAGGAGGACGAACTGACACGCTTCATTTATCACTACCTGATGCGCGTGCATAAGCATTACCCGCCGGAGCATGACGGGCGCACGTTGTTTCCATTCAAGCGGATTTTCATCGTCGCCACGGTCTGAAGCCACCCGATCCCCCTGTGGGAGCGAGCCTGCTCGCGAAGGCGGTGTGTCAGGCAAGATTTATATCGACTGATACTCAGCCTTCGCGGGCAAGCCTCGCTCCTACAGGAAGTCGCGTTCCTCTGTAGGAGCGAGGCTTGCCCGCGAAGGCGTCAGCTCAAACACCGCAAACGTCAAAGATCACTCCCGCGACTCACCCCCCAACTCATCCCACACCGACTCCGCCAGGTGGAACGTGGCGTTCGCTGCCGGGATCCCGCAGTAGATCGCGCTTTGCATGATCACTTCCTTGATCTCGCCACGGGTCACGCCGTTGTTGGCGGCGGCGCGCAGGTGCAGTTTGAGTTCTTCGTTGCGGTTCATGCCGATCAGCATGGCGATGGTGATCAGGCTACGGGTATGGCGCGGCAGGCCCGGGCGGGTCCAGATATCACCCCAGGCGTGGCGGGTAATCATTTCCTGGAACTCCGAGTTGAACTCGGTCAGGGCATTCAGGCTGCGATCGACATGTGCGTCGCCAAGCACTGCACGGCGAACTTCCATGCCTTCGTCGTAACGTTGTTTCTCGTCCACAAAGATCCCCTCAATGATTCGCCAGAAACGCCAGGACTCGCTCGCTGAACGCGGCGCCGGCCTGGACGTTGGACAGGTGCGCGGCATAGAACTCGGCGTACTCGGCGCCCTGCACGTGTGCCTGAATAAAGTGCCCACCGGACGGCGGCGTGACCGCGTCGTCGCTGCCGGCAATCACCAGCAGCGGCACCTTGATCGAGGACAACTGATCGCGGAAATCGGCATCGCGCACAGCGGCGCAATTGGCCGCATAACCTTCAGGCGAAGTGGCCGCAAGCATGTCGGTAATCTTCTTCGCCGCCGCCGGATTGGCTTCGGCAAAGTCCGGAGTAAACCAGCGCGCAATCGACGCATCACGCAAGGCAATCATCGCCGCCGGACCGTCACGCAGCACAGTTTCGATTCGCGGGTTCCACACCGACGGATCGCCGATTTTTGCTGCGGTGTTGCACACGATCAGCTTGTTCAGCCGCTCGCCAGCGTTGATCCCCAGCCACTGCCCGATCAGGCCGCCCATAGACAAACCACAGAAATGCGCACGCTCGATGTGCAGCGCATCCAGCAGCGCCAGCACGTCGTGGCCCAGTTGTTCGATGGTGTACGGCCCCGGCGTCACCAGCGACTGGCCATGGCCACGTGTGTCGAAACGCAGCACCCGGAAATGCTTGGTGAACGCCGCCACCTGCGCGTCCCACATGTGCAGGTCTGTGCCCAGCGAGTTGGACAGCACCAGCACCGGCGCCTCCTCCGGGCCATCGAGTTGAGGCCCTTGAATTTGATAGTGCAGTTCGCCCTCGGCGAGTTGTACGAATGCCACGGCAGCCTCCTTCAGGCAGTCAACGCAAAATGTTCAGCCACCGCGCGCTCGACCCAGGTATGGGCCTGGCCGAGGTAATGGGCAGGGTCCAGCAATTGATCCAGTTCAGCGTCCGACAGTTGCGCCGTCACTTGCGGCTCGTCACCGAGGACCGCACGCAGATGACGCTGTTCGGCCACCGCGCGTTTGCAGCAATGTTCCAGCAGATGATGCGCGGTATCGCGGCCGACCCGTTGCGCGAGGACGATGCTCACCGCTTCGGCCAGCACCAGGCCCTGAGTCAGGTCGAGGTTGCGCGCCATGCGGGTCGCGTCGACTTCCAGGCCGTCGGCCAGCAGCAACGCTTGTTGCAGGCTGCCGGACACCAGGCAGCAAATCTCCGGCAGGGTTTCCCACTCGGCATGCCACAAGCCCAGGCTGCGTTCGTGTTCTTGCGGCATGGCGCTGAACAGGGTCGAGAGCAAGCCCGGCACCCGGGTCGCCGCGCCGATCAACACCGCCGCACCCACCGGATTGCGCTTGTGCGGCATGGTCGAGGAACCGCCCTTGCCCGGCGCCGCAGGTTCAAAGACTTCAGCAGCTTCGGTCTGCATCAACAGGCTGATGTCGCGGCCGAATTTGCCGAGGCTGCCAGCGATCAGGCCAAGCACCGCGCCAAACTCCACCAGACGATCGCGCTGGGTGTGCCAGGGTTGTTCCGGCAATGTCAGTTGCAGCTCTTCGGCCAAGGCGTTGGCAATCGGCATGGCCTGCTCGCCAAGGGCCGCGAGGGTCCCGGAAGCGCCACCAAATTGCAGCACCAACAAGCGTGGTTTGAGTTCGCGCAAACGCTGGCGACTGCGAGTCACCGCGCCCAGCCAACCGGCGATCTTCATGCCAAGGGTCACCGGCGTGGCGTGTTGCAACCAGGTGCGTCCGGCCAGCGGCGTGGCCACGTAGCGCCAGGCCTGGGTCGCCAGGGTTTCCCCCAGTTGCGCCAGATCGCTTTCGATCAGCTCCAGTGCCCGGCGCAGTTGCAGCACCAGACCGGAATCCATCACGTCCTGACTGGTCGCGCCCAGGTGCACGTAGCGCTCGGCCTCGACATCGTTCGCGGCAATCTGTTTGCCCAGGGCCTTGACCAATGGAATCGCCGAATTGCCCGCCGTGGCTATCGCTTCACCGAGGGCGGCGAAATCGTAATGCCTCGCCTGGCACGCCGCCTCAATGGACGCGACAGCACTGTGCGGAATCAACCCGACCCGCGCTTCGGCCCGGGCCAACGCCGCTTCGAAATCGAGCATGGCCTGCACCCGGCCCTGATCGCAGAACACGTCGCGCATATCACGGGCAGTGAAATAGGCATCGAACAATTGATTGTTCGGTCGCTGGTTCATAAACAATCCTTGAGGGCGTGGGCCACTGGGGCCCACGGGTAAAGATCAAAGGTCGTGGTGCAAATACTTCGCTTGCTTGGGCAGACGCAGGCTGAACAGGAACGCCACCGCCATCATCACCGTGACGTACCAGTAGAAGGAGTTTTCCATGCCCACGGCTTTGAGGCTAAGGGCGACGTATTCCGCCGAACCACCGAAGATCGCGTTCGCCACCGCATACGCCAGGCCGACGCCCAGTGCGCGCACTTCGGGTGGGAACATTTCGGCTTTTACCAGGCCGCTGATCGAGGTGTAGAAACTGACGATCGCCAGCGCCACGGTGATCAGCACAAACGCCAGGAACGGACTGCTGACACTTTTCAGACTGAGCAGGATCGGCACGGTGAACAGCGTCCCCAAGGCACCGAACCAGAGCATCGAGTTACGCCGGCCAATCTTGTCCGCGAGCATGCCGAACAACGGCTGCATGCACATATAAAGGAACAGCGCGCCGGTCATGATGTAACTGGCGGTCTTGGCGTGCATCCCGGCGGTGTTCACCAGGTATTTCTGCATGTACGTGGTGAAGGTGTAGAAAATCAGCGAGCCACCGGCGGTGTAGCCAAGCACGGTGATGAACGCGGCTTTATGGTCGCGGAACAGCGCCATGATGCTGCCGGCGTCCTTGTTTTCGCGCATTTCCTTGCTGGTGGTTTCTTTGAGCGAACGACGCAGGAACAGTGAGATCACCGCCGCCACCGCACCGACCACGAACGGAATCCGCCAGCCGTAGGCACGCAAGTCTTCTTCAGTGAGGAACTGTTGCAGGATCACCACCAGCGACACCGCCAGCAATTGCCCGCCGATCAGCGTCACGTACTGGAACGAGGCGAAGAAACCGCGCTGGCCCTTGAGGGCGACTTCGCTCATGTAGGTCGCGGTGGTGCCGTATTCGCCGCCCACCGACAAGCCCTGAAGCAGGCGCGCGAACAGCAACAGGATTGGCGCCCAGACGCCGATGTCTTTGTAGGTCGGCAGGCAAGCGATAAGCAACGAGCCAAAGCACATCATCAGAATCGAAATCAGCATCGAATTCTTGCGCCCGTGCTTGTCCGCCACACGGCCGAAAATCCAGCCACCGATGGGCCGCATCAGGAACCCGGCAGCGAACACACCGGCGGTGTTAACCAATTGCACCGTCGGGTTGTCGGAGGGGAAAAAAGCAGGCGCGAAGTAGATGGCGCAAAAGGCGTAAACGTAAAAGTCGAACCATTCGACCAGGTTGCCGGACGAGGCGCCGACAATGGCGAAGATGCGCTTGCTGCGCTCTTCCCCGGTGTAGTGCTCTGTAGAAGCAGTGGTAGTTGTCATTGTTTTTCACTCAATGGGGACAGTGAGAGTCTAGACACACTTCGCAACAGTCCCGTTCCGCAGTTTCATAAGGCAACGCAATCCCCCCTGTGGGAGCGGGCTTGCTCGCGAAAGCGGTGGGTCAGTCAATATTGATGTCGACTGACACGACGCCTTCGCGAGCAGGCTCGCTCCCACAGTTGGACAGGGTTACTTAGTAATCGAAGAACACCGTCTCCGCATCAGTGCCTTGCAAGATCACATTCCACTGGTAAACACCCGCCGCATCAGCCTTCGCCAGCAACGTGCTGCGGCGTTCAGCCGGCACGCATTCGAGCAACGGGTCCGCCACGTTCGCCGGCTCCCCATCAAAGTAAATCCGCGTCAGCAGGTGCTTCACCAACCCGCGCGCAAACACCAATACCACCAGGTGCGGCGCCTGGGTCGTGCCATTCAGCCCCTCAACCGTACCGGGTTTGATCGTAGTAAAACGAAAGCGCCCTTCGGCATCCACCGGCACCCGGCCAAAGCCTTCGAAGTTCGGGTCCAGCGGTTTGTCCTGCTCGTCTTCGGGGTGGTCGTATTTACCGGCGGAGTTGGCTTGCCAGACTTCCAGCATCGCGTCGTTGACGAAATCGCCATTGCCATCGACGACTTGCCCGGTGATCGCCACGCGCTGGCCCAGGGTTTGTTCGACGGTCAGGTCTTCGCGGTTCAGCCAGGTCAGGCCGATGTGGTAATACGGCCCGACGGTGTGGGACGTGGTCGCGTTCAGCGTCATCTTATTTCTCCATCGGCGTGGCTTCGCGGCCGCGCAAGACGATGTCCCAGCGATAACCGAGGGCGTAGGAAGGAATGGTTTTTTCCAGGTCGAAACTGGCGATCAAACGCTCTTTGGCGCTGGTATCGGGCACGCAGTTGTAGATCGGGTCATAGGCCAGCAACGGGTCGCCCGGGAAATACATCTGGGTCACCAGGCGCGTCAGAATACTCGGCCCGAACAGTGAGAAATGGATGTGCGCCGGGCGCCAGGCGTTGTGGTGGTTGCCCCACGGATAGGCGCCAGGCTTGATGGTCTGGAACTGATACCAGCCATCGGCGTCGGTCACGGTGCGACCGGTGCCAGTGAAGTTCGGGTCCAGCGGCGCGTCGTGCAGGTCACGCGCATGGTTGTAGCGACCGGCGGCGTTAGCCTGCCAGATCTCCACCAGAATCCCTGGCACCGGCAAGCCGTCTTCATCCAGCACGCGGCCGTGAATGATGATGCGCTCGCCCAATGGCTCGCCGTTGTGCTGGGCGGTCAGGTCGTTGTCCTGCTCGTTTATGCGCTCGGCGCCAATGGTCGGGCCGGTGATTTCCGACAGCGAATGCGGCAAAAACACCAATGGCTTGGACGGCGCGCGACGGTTGGTGGATTGATAGGTCGGGTGCAGGTATTCCGGCTGGGTGCCTTCCTTCGGACGACGGTAACCAGGCTTGTCAGTCATTTCGCTTTTCCTCTGTTCTTATTAGTCGGCGGCGGTCAGACGCGTTCGATCGCGAGTGCCAGACCTTGGCCGACGCCGACGCACATGGTTGCCAGACCTTTCTTGCCACCGGTCTTTTCCAGCTGATGCAACGCGGTCAGCACCAGCCGCGCACCGCTCATGCCCAGTGGATGACCCAAGGCAATCGCGCCGCCGTTCGGGTTGACCTGGGCTGCATCGTCGGCGATCCCCAGTTCACGCAACACCGCCAAACCCTGGCTGGCGAAGGCTTCATTGAGTTCGATCACATCAAAATCGCTGACGGCCAGACCCAGACGTTCGGTGAGTTTGCGCACCGCTGGCACCGGGCCGATGCCCATCACGCGCGGCGCAACGCCGGCGCTGGCCATGCCGAGCACTTTCGCGCGGGCAGTCAAACCGTGTTTCTTCACCGCTTCGGCGGACGCCAGAATCAGCGCCGCCGCGCCGTCGTTCACACCGGAAGCATTGCCGGCGGTGACGGTTTTGTCCGGGCCGTTGACCGGTTTCAGTTTGGCCAGGGTTTCCAGGGTGGTGTCGGCGCGTGGATGTTCATCCTGGGTGACGACGGTTTCGCCCTTCTTGTGGGCAATCCGCACTTCAACGATTTCTTCAGCGAAAAATCCTGCGGCTTGCGCGGCGGCGGTTCGCTGCTGACTGCGCAGTGCAAAAGCGTCCTGATCCTCGCGGGACACTTCGTAGTCGTCCGCCACGTTGTCGGCGGTTTGCGGCATCGCATCGACGCCGTACTGGGCTTTCATCGACGGGTTGATAAAACGCCAGCCGATGGTGGTGTCTTCCAGCTTCATGTTGCGCGAGAACGCCGCATCAGCCTTGCCCATCACGAACGGTGCGCGGGACATCGACTCGACGCCGCCGGCAATCGCCAACTCCATTTCGCCGCTGGCGATCGCACGGAACGCGGTGCCGATGGCGTCCATGCCCGACGCACAGAGGCGGTTGAGCGTAACGCCGGGAATGCTCTCCGGCAGACCCGCCAGCAACAGCGCCATGCGTGCCACGTTGCGGTTGTCTTCGCCGGCCTGGTTGGCGCAACCGAGGAACACCTCGTCCACTGCATTCCAGTCAACCGACGGGTTGCGTTCCATCAAGGCCTTGATCGGCACGGCGGCCAGGTCGTCGGCGCGAACCGCCGACAGGCCACCGCCGAAACGGCCGATGGGCGTGCGAATCGCGTCGCAGATATAAACGTCACGCATCACGCTTCTCCGGGTGCTTGGCCGTGGGCCGCAGCGGTGCGGGCTTCCAGATCCCGCAGCGCCTTGAGTTCAATCTCGCTGGGCTCGGCGGTGTTTTCAACGTGCTCGGCAAAACGAATCGCCCAACCGGTGGCCGCGACCACTTGCTCGCGGGTCACGCCCGGATGCAGCGCGGTGACCACGAACTCATGCGTCCCGGCTTCCGGTTCCATGATGCACAGGTCGGTGATGATCCCGACCGGACCGGCGCCCGGCAGGCCCAGACGCTTGCGCGAATCGCCGCCCTCGCCATGGCCGACCGAGGTAATGAAGTCGAGTTTGTCGACAAACGAACGCGCCGACTGTTTAAGGATGATCAACACGCTCTTCGCCGAACCGGCGATCTCCGGCGCGCCACCGGCACCCGGCAGACGGACTTTCGGCTGGTGGTAATCGCCCACGACCGTGGTGTTGATATTGCCGAAGCGGTCAACCTGCGCCGCGCCGAGAAAACCGACGTCGATGCGTCCGCCCTGCAACCAATAGCGAAAAATCTCACCGGTCGGCACCACGGTGTCAGCGGTTTCGGCCAGCTCGCCGTCACCAATCGACAGCGGCAACACGCTCGGCTTGGCACCGATCGGACCCGACTCGTAAATCAGGACTACGTCTGGCGAAGACGTCAGCCGCGCCAGGTTGGCGGCTTTCGACGGCAGGCCGATGCCGACGAAGCACACCGAACCGTTCTTCAGACGGCGGGCGGCGGCGACGGTCATCATTTCATTGGTGGTGTAAGTCATTACTTGGCCTCCGAAGCAGCGGCCAGCTTGGCCTGGAACTCGCTGAAGTCAGCGCAGCCGTGGATGTACTCGTTGATCCACGCGGTGAAGGTGTCGCGGTCCCGGGCAATCGGGTCCCAAGCCTGGTAGAAACGGTTGTCGCGCTCGTTGTAACCGTGGGCGTAGGACGGATGCGCGCCGCCAGGCACATGACAGACCGCGCTCAAGGCCCAGGTCGGCAGCACGCAGGAGTTCATCGGTGCATTGAGGTCATCGACGATTTCTTCGACGGTGACAATGCAGCGCTTGGCGGCCAGCGCCGCTTCTTTCTGCACACCGAGAATGCCCCACAGCAGCACGTTGCCTTTACGGTCGGCTTTCTGCGCATGAATCACAGTGATGTCCGGGCGCACCGAAGGCACGGCGGCCAGCACTTCGCCGGTGAACGGGCAGGTGACAGTTTTGATCAGCGGGTTGACCTTAGGCAGATCGGAACCGGCGTAGGCACGCAGCACCGCGAACGGTAGGCCGGAGGCACCGGCGACGTAGGCATTAGCCAGGTCGGCGTGGCTGTGTTCTTCGATTTCCAGTGGATGCGGCCACTGTTTCTCGACCGCGTCACGCAGACGGTGCAACGAACCCACGCCAGGGTTGCCGCCCCAGGAGAAAATCAGCTTGCGAGCACAACCGGCACCGATCAACTGGTCGTAGATCAAGTCAGGCGTCATCCGCACCAGCGTCAGATCTTTCTTGCCCTGGCGAATGATTTCATGACCGGCCGCCGTCGGAATCAGGTGAGTGAAGCCTTCGAGCGCGACGGTATCGCCGTCGTTGACGAATTGCTTCACCGCGTCATGCAGCGAAAGGATTTCAGCCATGGGGCAGGCTCCCGTTTTGTTGTTTACCGACAGTGGAAGAAAAAGGCGCGAGGTTCAGCGCCGAAGTCACTGAAGAGTAAGCCGCAGAAAATGGCCAAACAATCCGATAATCGACTGAGTGTTCGTTTATCGAACAGATTGTTGTTTGGCTATCGACCTTTAAAAGCTTCGCGGGCAAGCCTCGCTCCTACAGGGCTATGCATATTCCTGTAGGAGCGAGGCTTGCCCGCGAAGAGGCCCTCAAATTCAACAAAAACCCTGAAACCTGCCCTCAGGTCGCATCCGCATGACTGACCATGCCCTTGATCACCACCGCCGTGGTCGCCAGCGCCGCCGGAATCACCAGCGCCGTCAGCACCTGCTCGAAGTTCCAGCCCAGGCCCAGCAACGTCGCGCCCATCCACGCCCCGAGAATCGCGCCAAATCGACCAATCCCGAGCATCCACGACACACCGGTCGCCCGGCCCTGGGTCGGATAGAACCGCGCCGCCAGCGAAGGCATCGCCGATTGCGCACCGTTGACGCACATCCCCGCCACCAGCACCAACGTCGCCAGCAGCGTGATGTGCCCCAGGCTCTGCCCGACCGCGTAGGCAAACACCCCGGCCAACAGGTAGAAAGTGCCGATCACCTTGTGCGGATTGAACCGGTCCATCGCCCAACCTACGCCAACCGCGCTCAATACCCCGCCGAACTGGAACAACGCCCCGATAAATGCGGCCTGCTCCATGCTCGCGCCACTGTCACGCATCAGCGTCGGCAGCCAACTGGTCAACAGGTAAACGATCACCAGGCCCATGAAGTAGGTCAGCCACAGCAGCAAGGTGCCGGTGCTGTAGGTGCCGGAGAAAATCACCGCGAACACATTGCGTGCCTTCACGGTTTTCTGTTCCGGCACACTGAAACTGGAGGCCTGGGCCACCACCACCGGATCAATCGGCGCCAGGGTTTTGCGCACTTTGTCGGTGCCACGGTTACGGACGACAAGGAAACGCGCCGATTCCGGCAGCCAGAACAGCAATACGACGGCAAGGATCAGCGGCAGAATCCCACCGATCAACAGCAGGCTGTGCCAGCCGAACGCCGGGATCAGCTTGGCGGAAATGAATCCGCCACCCGCCATGCCGAGGTTGAAGCCGCAGAACATGCTGGTCACCAGCAGGGATTTCTTGCGCTCGGGGGTGTATTCCGACAACAGCGTGGTGGCGTTCGGCATGCCCGCGCCCAAGCCCAGGCCGGTGAGGAAACGCAGCACCAGCAATTGATCGACGTTACTGCTGTAGGCCGAGGCCAGGCTGAAAATGCCGAACAGAAATACCGCGCCCACCAGGACGACTTTTCGTCCGAAGCGGTCAGCCAATGGCCCGGAACCGAGTGCGCCGAAGACCATGCCGATCAGCGCGGCACTCATCACCGGACCGAGGCTGGCGCGGTCGATGCCCCAGTCCTGGGACAGGGCCGGCGCGATGAAACCCATGGCCGCGGTGTCGAGGCCATCAAGGAAGACAATCAGGAAACACAGGATCACCACTCGCCACTGGTAGCGCGAGATGGGTTGGGCATTGATGAAGGACTGCACGTCGAGGCAGTTTCCAACAGCAGACTGAGGCTGGTTCATTATTTTTATTCCACGCCAGGAGCGCGTGGCCTCTTCTCATTATTATTGGGGGGTCGTCGTCCAGCGTGACCGAGGGTCAACAGCGCCGGATGACGCTGCCGCGACATTAATGATCCGAGGGAAACAGCGTCAATTCGATAAACGCGACTCTGTGCGTTTATCGAACAACTTAGGTGAGGACTGCTTAGGCAAACAGTTGCGCGCTGAGGTCGCGGCTGGCGCTGAGTAAGCCAGGGAGGAAGCGTTGTTCCAGTTCGTTGCGGCTGACCCGCCCGGCGTGGGTGCTGACATTCAGCGCCGCCACCACTTGGCCGGACGCGTCGTACACCGGCACGGCGATCGAGCGCAGGCCTTGTTCCAGTTCCTGATCGACGATGCACCAGCCTTGTTGCCGCACCTCTTGCAGGCATTCGAGCAACGCCTCGGGGGTGTGCAGGGTGCGGCTGGTCTTGGCTTGAAACTCCGCATGATCGAGGTATTCGCCCAGCGTCGTGTCATCCAGGGCCGCGAGCAGGATCCGGCCCATGGACGTGCAATAGGCCGGCAGGCGCCCGCCCACCGACAGGTCCACTGAAATCAGGCGCTGGGTCGTTGCCGAACGGGCGATGTATAGAATGTCATCGCCTTCCAGGGTCGCCATGTTGCACGCCTCATGCAGTTGCTCGCTCATACGGTCGAGATACGGCTGAGCGGACACCGCCAATGGCGTCGACGACACGTAGGCATGACCCAGGGTCAGGACTTTGGGCAGCAACGAATAGGTGCGGCCGTCGGTGGTGGCGTAGCCGAGTTTGATCAGGGTGTGCAGGCAACGTCGCACGGCAGCGCGGGGAATTTCCGTGCGGTGGCTGATCTGGGCGATGGTCAGGTGGCGTTTGCGTTCCTGAAACGCTTGCACCACCGCCAGGCCACGGGCCAGCGAGGTCATGAAGTCCGGGTCGCCGGTCATGGCCTGGATTCGCTTGGCCGGCGAGGCCACGATCGGCGGCGCCACTGAAGCGAAGGAGTTGCGCAGTTGATCGTTCATATCAGGTCCTTTCCCTACAGATCAGTGGCTATTACAAGCGGCTCTCGACCGGGACACAAGCCACCGGCAGCGAGATTGGGCGATTATCGAACCATCGACCGATAATCGCAATCGACGGCCGAGTCGCGCAAGGCTGTTGTTCTTACTCATGAGTGGTGCAGACTTAGAGATAACTGTAACGGTTAGAACTTGTCCGACTTGTTGGCGCCAGAAACAGATCGCTGAAAAGTGGTGCCCCGGAATACTCTAATTACCCGTAAAAGTTACGAGTAACAAAATCATCACACACCAGGAACCACTTTTAACTCTTCGGAGATAGTGTTCTTCGAATCGACCGCTATAATGCACCTCAGTGGCCAGCCGGTTTTTTTACTTGCCGATTACGCCACCCGGAGCGCGATGTCCCATCGCCGCCGCCCGCAGCAAGCGCCTGACGCTCATTTGATATGCACCGCCAATGCGCGCGCTGAAACTGGATACTGAAGCTACGTCAGCTGTTTTTCTCTGGTGCCGTGGCCGCCTGCAACATGGAAGTGTTGATTATTGTGTCGTTAAAAAGTCGATGCCCTTTCAGGTATTGTCCTTTCGACGAACGTGGTCAATAAATTCGATGCAGCGCGTTTCACCAGAATTTATCTCAACTCAAACAGGTAGCACTGTGACGAAAGACGAACTGCGCGCGGAACTTGAGCGCCAGGAACAACGTTACAAGGAAGTTTACGGCGGGGAAGTCACCACCTACGCCGCCCAGCCCGAACCGGAGCGCAAGCCTTGGCGTAAACGCGCCACCGTTCAGGATCAGGCATTCAGCCAAGAACTGCAGAAGATGGAAAAGGAACTCAAAGCCGAAGAGCCTTGACCGGTCCGGCCTGAATTCTTCAAGGGTCTGCGTCTGCATCCGCTAAAAGCGCGGTGTATCGACCATGCCTTTCGCGCCCGCTACAAGCGGGCAGCGGCCACCTCACCCACCGGATGAGGCAAATGGCGCATGTCCGACCCTCTTCTCAGATATTTCACACAAGCGTTTTCGCCTCTCGTGTCCTCGAGAGAAACCCTTGCGGTCGATCACTTTTCAAAGAAAATCAACGAGTTGCAAAACCCAGTAAAAACCTGGGGCTTAGGGCTTTGCTACAAACTAATTCGTTGAAGAATGTTACCGATGAGCAGCTAGTGCATCGATTTCCAGTCTTTTCTGGCATAATCGCGCCCCCTTACGACCGGGTCAGAAAACCTTCATGATCGATTTATTCAGCGGACTAGATGCTTGGGTGCTTGTGAGCCTCTTGCTCGCCCTGGCCTTTGTCCTCGCCTTCGAGTTCATCAACGGCTTTCATGACACTGCAAACGCGGTGGCCACTGTTATCTACACCAAAGCCATGCCGCCTCATCTGGCGGTGTTCTTTTCCGGTGTGTTCAACTTTCTCGGCGTTCTGCTGGGCGGTGTGGGTGTGGCGTATGCCATCGTCCATTTGCTGCCGGTAGAGCTGCTGATCAATGTGAACACCGGACACGGACTGGCCATGGTGTTCTCGTTGCTCGCCGCCGCCATCACCTGGAACCTGGGCACCTGGTACTTCGGTATCCCTGCCTCCAGCTCCCACACGCTGATCGGTTCGATCCTCGGTGTCGGCCTGGCCAACGCCCTGATCAACGATATTCCGTTGGCAGATGGCGTGAACTGGCAGAAGGCGATCGATATCGGTGCCTCCCTGGTGTTCTCGCCAATGGCCGGCTTCATCGTGGCCGCACTGGTGTTGATCGGCCTTAAATGGTGGCGTCCGCTGTCGAAGATGCACAAGACGCCGGACCAGCGCCGCAAGCTCGACGACAAGAAGCACCCGCCGTTCTGGAATCGCCTGGTGCTGGTGATTTCGGCCATGGCTGTGAGCTTCGTGCACGGTTCCAACGATGGCCAGAAAGGCATCGGCCTGATCATGCTGGTGTTGATCGGTATCGTGCCGGCGCAGTTCGTTCTCGACCTGAGCAGCACTACTTACCAGATCGAACGCACCCGCGATGCGACCCTGCACTTGAGCCAGTTCTACAAGCGCAACGCCGACACCCTGGGTGAATTCCTGGCCCTGGGCAAAAGCGTTGAAGGCGATCTGCCGGAGAAATTCCGTTGCAACCCGCAACAGACTGAACCGACCATCAGCGCCCTGCTCGACACCCTCAAAGGTGTAGCCGACTACCATTCGCTGCCGGCAGAAAGCCGCATCGAAGTGCGTCGCTACCTGCTCTGCCTGGACGACACCGCGAAGAAAGTCAGCAAATTGCCAACCCTGGCCGCCCGTGAAAAGGCTGACCTGGACAAGCTGCGCAAAGACCTGACCACCACCACTGAATACGCCCCGTTCTGGGTGATTCTGGCGGTCGCCCTGGCCCTGGGCCTGGGCACCATGGTTGGCTGGAAACGTGTAGTGCTGACCATCGGCGAGAAGATCGGCAAGCAAGGCATGACTTACGCACAAGGCATGTCGGCGCAGATCACCACCGCCTGCATGATCGGCCTGGCCAACATCTTCAGCCTGCCGGTGTCCACCACCCACGTCCTGTCTTCGGGCGTGGCTGGCACCATGGTCGCCAACAAAAGCGGCCTGCAAGGTGGCACGGTCAAAACCATCCTGCTGGCCTGGGTCCTGACCCTGCCCGCCACCGTCGCCCTGTCGGCCGGCCTGTTCTGGCTGGCGTCGAAGGCGCTGGGTAGCTGATCCATCGTTGCAACGAAAAAGGCGCGTTCCGTAAGGTTCGCGCCTTTTTCATGTCTGCTAATTTCTACCAAACACCATGAATCCCTGTGGGAGCGAGCCTGCTCGCGAAGGCGGAGTGTCAGTCACCATCGATGTAGCCTGAAACACCGCCTTCGCGAGCAGGCTCGCTCCCACAAGGGGATTTTTGTCGTCGCCGTTTTTTTCGTGGGCAAAAAAAAGGGCAACCGAAGTTGCCCAAAATGCCTTGCGTGCTCATTGCTCTGGAAAGACCTACGGTTTGCGCTTATGCGAATCCTTCCAGATGAAATATCCAAACCCTGCAAAAAACAGAACCATGAGGCCGACTGTCAGCACTCCGGCGATCACCACGTTGTCGAAAAACATGACTGGCCTCCTGCACTTGCCCTGTTGCGATGGGGCTAAGTTAACCAATCGGGCAGGAGAGAAAATTGACCGGGATCAATGTCGCCCGAGACAGGGCGTAAAGGAGGGGAAATAACTGACCTGCATCAAACGATGCAGGGGGTTTCAACGCTTTTTCGGTTTGTTCTTCGGCTTTTTCTTCGCTTTACCCAACGGCATGGCTTGTTCGAAGGCCTGGCGCACTTCATTCAGGCGCTTGTCGTTGAGGTCATGAACGCGCTTGGCACGTTCGGCATTCAGGTCGATCAGTTTGTCGTCTTGGCTCATGGCGTTCAGTGCATCGCAGGAAAAAGGACGTTCAGTCGGGATTGCGCCAATAATGCGGTCTGGCGCCCGCGCTGACCAGTCACCGCGCAACGGGGTCTTAACAAAATATGTGCTCACGCCGGCTTTTCACCGCACAATCGGCGCTTTGCTACAGACAGCCTTTAAGGACCGACCGTGGAATTGCATCAGGATCTGCCGCCCTTGATGGCCCTGCGCGCCTTCGAGGCCGTGGCCCGCCACTTGAGTTTTATCAAGGCTGCCGACGAGTTATCGGTAACCCAAAGTGCGATCAGCCATCAGGTCCAGAAACTTGAGCAATTCCTCAACCAGCGACTGTTTATCCGGCGTACCCGGGCCATTGATCTGACGCCGGCCGGCGAAACCTACTACCGCAAGATCCAACCCGCACTGGAATCCATTGCCTCGGCCACCCGCGAACTGCGAGGCAATGAACACCAGGAAAGCAGCCTGCGCATCGGCCTGCTCGCCTCGTTCGCGACCTTATGGCTGGCACCGCGACTGGCCGGGTTCAACACGCGCCACCCGCACATTCATGTGGAATTGCTGCCTTCGGTGCAACTGGCCGACGTCAATGGCGGCGAAGTGGACCTCGCCATCCGTTACGGCAAGGGCGGCTGGCCCAAGGTCCGGGCCCGGCGCTTTATGGGAGAAACACTCACGCCGGTGTGCAGCCCCGCGTTCAAGGCCCAAGGTGTCGACAAAGGTCCGCTGCTGATGGCCAAGTCCCTGCAGCCCTTCGAGTGGATCGACTGGAGCGCGCAAAGCGGCATCGACCTCGCCCCCTACCCCAGCGTGATGCTCCACGATTACAACATCGTGGTCGAAGCCGCCGTGGCCGGCCAGGGTATCGCGATGGGTCGCAAGCGCTTGATCGAGCGCCGACTCAAGGAAGGCGCGCTGGTGGCAGCTTTCGACACCCCGTCATTCAGCAGCGAGATCGGCTATTGGCTGGTCACCCCGGATCGCCCGCCGAGCCATGCCGCCGAATGTTTCGGCGAATGGCTGGACGACATCGCCGACACATGAGCCATTTGAATACGTCGGATTAAATCTATCCGTTTGTCGCGCCCACGCGGCGCCAACATGCTGAGCCCTTCATTCAGGAGGATTCAACATGACCGACTCACTCACCCAACGCGTCCAGAAACTCGGCCTGGCCCTGCCCTCCCCGAGCCAGCCGGTTGCCAACTACGTCAGCCATGTAGTCAGCCAGAACCAGTTGTTCATTTCCGGGCAGATCCCGTTGCTCGACGGCAAGCCAGCGTTCATCGGCCGCCTGGGTGAGTCGATCAGCGACGAAGAAGGCACTAACGCCGCTGAACTTGCCACCCTCGGTCTGCTGGCGCAATTAAGCGACGTATTGGGCGATGACCTGAACAAACTGGTGCGCACCATCCGCCTCGGCGTGTTCATCGCCAGCGCCGGTGATTTCAAGAACCAGAGCGCGGTAGCCAACGGCGCGTCCAACCTGCTGGTCAACGCCCTCGGCGAGAAAGGTAAACACGTACGCACAGCGGTCGGCGTGTCCAGCCTGCCCGCTGGTGTGGCGGTGGAAGTTGACGCGATATTCGAGCTGCGTCCATGAACCGTGCCGAAGTGGAGCGTTTGCGGGCTGCCACTCCAGGTTGCGCCAGCGTGATTCACTTCAACCACGCGGGCGCTTCGTTGCCCAGCCAGGCGACCCTCGACGCCATCCTTGAGCAATTGCAGCGCGAAGCCCTCGGCGGCCCGATGGAGGCCGCCGATCAAACCATCCAGGCCCGCGCCCGAACAGCGGCGGCCAAACTGCTGAATAGCGTGCCCGAGGCCATTGCTTTCGCCAGCAGCGGCTCGGCGGCCTGGGGCATGGCGTTCAATGCGCTAGGACCGTGGCAGGCCGGCGACAGGATTCTGATCGGTCGCCACGAATGGGGCGGCAATCTGGCCTGCATCGCCCATGCTCTCGGCGCGGGAGCGCAACTGGAGGTGATCCCCTGCGACGAAACGGGCGCAGTATCCGTGACCGCCCTCCAGCAAATGATCGACTCAAAGGTCAAACTGATCGCCCTGACCTGGCTCCCCGCCAACAGTGGCCTGATCAACCCCGCCGAGGCGATTGGTGCGGTGGCGCGGGAGCACGGCATCGCTTATTTCATCGACGCCGGCCAGGCGCTGGGGCAATTGCCCTGCGATGTACAGGCGTTGAACTGCGATGTGCTCAAGGGTGCCGGACGCAAATTCCTCCGTGGGCCACGGGGCACGGCGCTGCTGTATATAAGGCCGGGATTTATGCAGCGGCTTAAACCCACGCAACTCGATGTACTTTCCGCCCCTTGGGACGGCGATGGCTTTGCCCTGCGTAGCGATGCGCGGCGCTTTGAAACCAGCGAAGTGTCCGTAGCGTTACTGGCCGGGCTGGCCAATGCGCTGGAGGAATGCAACGGCTTGGGTTTGGCACAGATTCGCCAGCGGATTGATTCGCTCAGCCGAAATTTGCGCGAACGCCTGATGACGATCCCCGGCCTGACGCTGCACAACCTCGGCCCGGCGGACCATCAATCCGGGCTGATCGCGTTTACGCTCAAGGGCTGGGGCAGTGTCGAGCTGAAGCAGCGGCTGGCACAACGCGGGATCAATATCGGCGCCAATGGCGTGGCGTATACGCCGCTGGACATGCAGGCTCGCGGATTGGAGAACGTTGCGCGGATTGCGCTGAGTTATTTGAATACTGAGGAGGAGATCGAGGTGTTGCTCGGGAGTTTGCGGGAACTGGCAGGCGTGGGCGGCGATTGAAAAGATCGCAGCCTTCGGCAGCTCCTACACGGGCGGGGTCGTTCTTTAGATCTGGATATCGACCCAGAGGCCCTGACGCGGTTCGTCTTCGATCAGCGGCACGACCGGCACGGTGTTGTCGGCATTGAGTTCGTCACCGGGGACCGCCAGGCGGACTTCCGGGTCTGCGTCGGCTTCATGGCGACGGCGATCCTGTTCCTGGCGGCGGCGTTGTTCCTCGCGCAGTTGCAGGGCGGCCTCTTCAGGGTCGCGCTTTTGCAGGTCGATCGTGCTTTCGCTGGAGCTTTCCTGCACAGGCACGACCGGCGGAATGTCCGGGCGCTGGCGGATCGGGTCCTGCTGAGAGGTGATCGGCACGGCACTCAAGGGGAGCATCGGTTGCAGCATAATTATTAGTCTCCTGTCATCAGGCTGTCGGCTGCTGCTGCGGCGACTTGAGCCATCGGTCGCAAAGTTGTGAACCAGTTGGCACCGTAGGAGCTGCCGAAGGCTGCGATCTTTTAATCGGACAACGCAGAACCGTGGTGTTCCCCAAGATCAAAAGATCGCAGGCTTCGCCAGCTCCTACGTGCGTCTACGCGCGTTATCCTTTGGCCTCAGAGCCTCATTCCGTTAAGATAGCCCGCTTTTTCAAGGTGGGAGTCAGGCAGCATGGCGCAGCAGTATCAACCGGGGCAACGCTGGATTAGTGACAGCGAAGCCGAGCTGGGTTTGGGCACCGTTCTGGCACAGGACGGCCGCTTGTTGACCGTGCTCTATCCGGCCACTGGCGACACTCGTCAGTACGCGCTACGGAATGCGCCCCTCACACGTGTGCGGTTTTCCCCGGGTGACTCGATCACTCACTTCGAAGGCTGGAAACTGACCGTACAGGAAGTCGACGATGTCGATGGCCTGCTGGTCTACCATGGCCTCAACGCGCAAAACGAAGTGGTGACCCTGCCGGAAACCCAACTCTCGAACTTCATTCAATTCCGTCTGGCCAGCGACCGTCTGTTCGCCGGGCAGATCGACCCGCTGGCCTGGTTCTCCCTGCGTTATCACACCCTGGAACACACCAGCCGTCAGCTGCAATCTTCCCTTTGGGGCCTGGGCGGCGTACGTGCACAGCCAATCGCTCACCAATTGCACATCGCCCGTGAAGTCGCTGACCGTATCGCGCCGCGGGTTTTGCTGGCGGACGAAGTGGGCCTGGGTAAAACCATCGAAGCCGGTCTGGTGATCCATCGCCAACTGCTGTCGGGTCGCGCCAACCGTGTACTGATCCTGGTTCCAGAGAACCTGCAGCATCAGTGGCTGGTGGAGATGCGCCGCCGCTTCAACCTGCAAGTTGCGCTGTTCGACGAAGAACGCTTTATCGAAAGCGATGCCGCCAACCCGTTCGAAGACACCCAGCTCGCACTGGTTGCGCTGGAATGGCTGGTGGACGACGAGAAGGCCCAGGATGCGCTGTTCGCCGCCGGTTGGGACTTGATGGTGGTCGACGAAGCCCACCACCTGGTCTGGCACGAAGAAAAGGCCAGCGCGGAATACTCGCTGGTCGAACAACTGGCCGAAGTCATTCCCGGCGTGTTGCTGCTGACCGCGACCCCGGAACAACTGGGTCAGGACAGCCACTTCGCGCGTCTGCGCCTGCTCGACCCGAACCGCTTCCATGACCTGCACGCCTTCCGCGCCGAGAGCGAAAACTATCGCCCGGTGGCCGAAGCCGTTCAGGAGTTGCTGGATAAAGGTCGCCTGTCACCAGAAGCGCACAAGACCATCCACGGTTTCCTCGGTAACGAAGGCGAAGCGCTGCTGACCGCCGTCAACGATGGCGACGTCGAAGCCAGCGCCCGTCTGGTGCGTGAGCTGCTCGACCGCCACGGCACCGGCCGCGTGCTGTTCCGCAACACCCGCGCCGCCGTGCAGGGTTTCCCGGAGCGCAAACTGCACCCGTACCCGCTGCCGTGCCCGGACGAATACCTCGAACTGCCGCTGGGCGATCACGCCGAGCTGTACCCGGAAGTCAGCTTCCAGGCCCAGCCGGATACCAACGAAGAAGAACGCTGGTGGAAATTCGACCCGCGAGTCGAGTGGCTGATCGATCAGCTGAAAATGCTCAAGCGCACCAAAGTGCTGGTGATCTGCGCCCACGCCGAAACCGCCATGGACCTGGAAGACGCCCTGCGCGTGCGTTCCGGCATCCCGGCCACGGTGTTCCACGAGGGCATGAACATCCTCGAACGTGACCGCGCCGCCGCGTACTTCGCCGATGAAGAGTTTGGCGCGCAAGTGCTGATCTGCTCGGAAATCGGCAGTGAAGGTCGTAACTTCCAGTTCTCGCACCACTTGGTGCTGTTCGATCTGCCGTCGCATCCGGACCTGCTGGAGCAGCGTATCGGTCGTCTCGACCGGATCGGCCAGAAACACATCATCGAGCTGCACGTGCCGTACCTGGAAACCAGCCCGCAAGAGCGCCTGTTCCAGTGGTATCACGAAGCGCTGAACGCGTTCCTCAACACCTGCCCGACCGGCAACGCCTTGCAGCATCAGTTCGGCTCGCGCCTGCTGCCGCTGCTGGAAAACGCTGACGATGGCGAGTGGCAAGCACTGATCGACGAGGCGCGCAGCGAGCGTGAACGTCTGGAAGCCGAGCTGCACACCGGTCGCGACCGTTTGCTGGAACTCAACTCCGGTGGTTCGGGCGAAGGCGATCAGTTGGTCGAGGACATCCTTGAGCAAGACGATCAGTTCGCCCTGCCGATCTACATGGAAACCCTGTTCGATGCGTTCGGCATCGACAGCGAAGACCATTCGGAAAACGCCCTGATCCTCAAGCCGAGCGAAAAAATGCTCGACGCCAGCTTCCCGCTGGGCGACGACGAAGGCGTGACCATCACTTACGACCGCAACCAGGCGCTGTCTCGCGAAGACATGCAGTTCATCACCTGGGAGCACCCGATGGTGCAGGGCGGCATGGACCTGGTGCTGTCCGGTTCGATGGGCAACACCGCCGTGGCGCTGATCAAGAACAAGGCGCTGAAACCTGGCACCGTGCTGCTGGAACTGCTCTACGTCAGCGAAGTGGTCGCCCCGCGTTCGCTGCAACTGGGCCGTTACCTGCCGCCGGCCGCCCTGCGCTGCCTGCTCGATGCCAATGGCAATGACTTGTCGGGCCGGGTGTCGTTCGAGACCCTGAACGATCAACTCGAAAGCGTGCCGCGTGCCAGCGCCAACAAGTTCATCCAGGCCCAGCGCGATCAGCTGACGCCACGGATCAACGCCGGCGAAGAGAAGATCGCCCCGCGTCACGCCGAGCGTGTGGCTGAGGCGCAACGTCGCCTGGCGGCCGACACCGACGAAGAACTGGCGCGCCTGACCGCGTTGCAAGCGGTCAACCCGACCGTGCGCGACAGCGAACTGGTGGCCCTGCGTAATCAACGCGAGCAAGGCCTGGCCATGCTCGACAAGGCTGCGCTGCGACTGGAAGCGATTCGGGTGTTGGTGGCGGGCTAATTGCCCTCCTCGACTCCGTAGAAACAAAAAAGGCCCGCAGCGATGCGGGCCTTTTTTGTTTCTGTAGGTTTGCGGTGTCACGGATGACGCCAAGATCGCAGCCTTCGGCAGCTCCTACATTGGAATGCGTTCCCCCGTAGGAGCTGCCGAAGGCTGCGATCTTTTGATCTTATGCCGTCACCACCTCGATCTGCGGTTCAACAACAGCCACCAACCCTTCCTTCATCCGCTTCGCATCCCGCACAAAACACCGCGACGCCATAAACAGAAACACCATGGTGAGAAACAGCGCCACCGGGATCAAATACATCGCGTCATGCAAGCCGACTGCCTTGAACGCCTCGGTCATCTCAGCGGCGCCCGCCGCCAGCATCGCCGTGTGGGCAAAGTGATCGGACAAACCGCCCACTACCACCGGCCCCAAACCACCGCCCAGCAAATACAACCCGGCAAAGAACAGCGCCATCGCCGTGGCCCGCAGGCGCGGTTCGACCACGTCCTGAATCGCCGTGTACACGCAGGTATAGAAGTTGTACGCGAACAACCAACCGAGGCTGAACACCGCGACAAACATCCCGATGTCGATGCGCCCGGCATGCAGCGCCCAAGCGGTGCACACGGTGGAGATGATCAAACTGAATGCAGCAAACAACAGGCGTCCATTGGCCACTCGCTGGTGAATCTTGTCCGCCACCCAACCGCCCAGCGTCAGGCCGAACAGCCCGGTCACGCCGACGATCACACCCGTCGCCACCGCCGCTTCATGCAACGGCATCAGGAAATAGCGTTGCAGCATCGGCACCAGGAAGGAGTTGCAGGCGTAGGTCGCGAAGTTGAAACACAGCCCCGCCATCACCAGCCACAGGAAAGTCGGCACCGCCAGCACCCGGCGAATCGGCCGGTCCACGCGTTCCTGGGAGACTTGCACACTTTCCGCCGCGCCGCGTTTCGGTTCCTTGATGAAGAACATGAAGATCGCCAGGATCAGCCCCGGCACCGCTGCGATAAAAAACGGCGCCCGCCAGCTGTCGAACGCCTTGACCATCGCGCCGATGGTGAAGAACGCCAGCAACAAGCCCAATGGCAGGCCCAGCATGAAAATGCCCATCGCACGCGCGCGGCGGTGGGCCGGGAACAGGTCGCCGATCAGCGAGTTGGCGGCGGGTGCATAACTGGCTTCACCGATACCGATGCCCATCCGCACAATCAGGAAACTCCAGAAACTCCCCACCAACCCGTTAACGGCGGTGAGCCCGCTCCAGACCGCCAGGCCCCAGCCCATCAACTTGGCCCGGGAACCGGTATCGGCCATGCGCCCCAGCGGCAAACCGGCAATCGCATAAACGATGGTGAAAGCCGTGCCGATGATCCCCAGCTGAAAGTCGCTGAGGTGCCATTCCATGCGGATTGGCTCAATGATGATGGCCGGGATGGTGCGATCGAAGAAATTGAACAGGTTGGCCAGGAACAGCAGGAACAGAATGCGCCAGGCATTCGCCGCTTGGGTCGAGTTCTGCATGGGTCCGTCTCTTTTATTGTTATGAAGGCGTCGCGGCCCCCGGAATCTGCAATCTAGTCAGGCGCGCCAGAACTGTCTGTAATTATTCGTAATGCTGATACCTGCCCATGGCAACCTCTCCCTCCAAACACCACAAAATCCTGTGGGAGCGGGCTTGCTCGCGAAGGCGTCGTGTCAGTCGATATCAATGTTGCCTGACACACCGCCTTCGCGAGCAAGCCCGCTCCCACAGGGGAATTGTGGTGTTTTCCATCGTCCGACCAAGCGTTGAAAAATACCTCGGCGCCCCCCTTCCCAAGTCCAAAGCGAAGCCTAGAATAGCGACCTGTTCTGCCCCACCGTTGCCCCCATCCCTCTTTGACTATCGCCCATGTCCGAAGCCAGTCCGTGTCTGAATTGCGGTGCCTGCTGTTCTCATTTTCGCGTGTCTTTTTTCTGGGGTGAATGCACCTCGGCGGGGGGAACGGTGCCCGACGAGCTGGTCGCGCCGATCAGCCCCAGCCGGGTCGCCATGCTCGGCACAGACTGCAAACCCACGCGCTGCATCGGGTTGGTGGGCGAAGTTGGCAGTCAGGTGCAGTGCTCGATTTATGATCAACGCTCCAGCACCTGCCGGGAGTTCGACGCCTCTTGGGCCAATGGCGAGGCGAACGTGGATTGCGATGCGGCGCGCGCCGCATTCGGGCTGCCGGCGCTGCAACCTGAGTTCGAAATACCTTATGAGCAGAGCGCTTGAGGCTTAGCGCCAATCGCTATTAGCTCCATACCGAAATCATTGGCGTCACCGTGCCATCACGGCTTGCGCTCTGTACATGACCTCTATACTCCAAAGCATTCGCCGGTGCTCAGGGCACCGGCCAGGATGACTCAGAGACGGGGCGTGCTATGGAGTGGCTTGGTTTGCAGTTCCTTACCGAGCTGCCGGAAGGCGGACAGGTCGTACTCAACTGCACCCACAACCCTTTTTTGGTGCTGCTGGCCTATGTGGTGGCGTGTGCGGCTGGCTTTGCCACGCTGGACATGACCGAACGGGTCGGCCATGTGGAAAAGGCCGGTACTCAGCGACTTTGGCGCTGGGTCGGCGCCGGGTGCCTGGCGGGCGGTATCTGGGCCATGCATTTCATCAGCATGCTGGCGTTCCAGGCTCCGGTTGAAATTCACTACCAATTGCCCGTCACCCTGCTTTCGCTGGTATTCGCCCTGACGGCCTCTTTTCTGGCGATGCACACCCTCAGCCATCCTCATGTGACGTTCTGGCAATACCTGCGCGCCGCCATCTGGATCGGCCTGGGCATCGCGACCATGCACTATGTGGGCATGGCCGCCATGCATTCGATTGCGACGGCCTACTACGACCCCACCCTGTTCGGACTGTCTATTGCCATCGCGATTGGCGCCAGCCTCGCCGCCCTGTTGATTTCCAGCCACCTGCGCAATGGCACCGGGCTGTTTCATCAAATGCGCAAATTGACCGCCAGCCTGGTGCTCGGGGCAGGCATCGTCAGCATGCATTTCACCGGGATGGCGGCGCTCACCCTGGTGCTGCCGATTGGCAGCCTGCCGATCCTGCCCAGTGAAAATAACCACCTGCAATTGGGGCTGACGGTCGCAGTCATGACGCTGTTGATCATCGGCAGCTGCATCAGCGCGGCACTGGCCGACAAGAAACTGCAAAACAAGGAACACGACCTGCGTCGGGTCAACACCCTGCTCAGTCAACTGGACCAGGCGCGCATGTCGCTGCAACAGGTCGCGCACTACGACGCCCTGACCAACCTGATCAACCGTCGTGGCTTCAATCAGATCTTCGCCGAGAAACTGATCGAGAAAACCAAAGAGGGCGGCATGCTGGCGGTGATGTTCCTCGACATCGACCACTTCAAACGCATCAACGACAGCTTGGGCCACGATGCCGGCGACGAGTTGCTCAAGGTGCTGGCAGCCCATATCAAAGGCGCGGTGCGCAGCCACGACGATGTGGTCGCGCGTTTCGGTGGCGACGAGTTCTGCATTCTCATCGGCCTGCACGACCGCGAAGAAGCCCGGCACATGGCCCAGCGCATCATGTTCAAAATGAAAGAGCCCATCGAGCTGTCGGGTCGGCGCATGGTGATGACCACCAGCATCGGCATCAGCCTGTTCCCCGAGGACGGCAAGACCTGCGAAGAGCTGCTGAAAAACGCCGACCTGGCGCTGTATCAGTCCAAGGGCAGCGGTCGCAACAGCCTGCATTTCTTCAGTGCGAACCTGCGCACCCGGGCCACGATGGAACTGCAACTGGAAGAAGAATTGCGCCACGCCCTGCGCGAAGACACCGGACTGAAGCTGTACTACCAACCGATCTATGAGCTGAAAAGCGGCCAGGTCACCAAGCTTGAAGCGCTGGTTCGCTGGCAACACCCGATTCATGGTTTGCTCACGCCGGACCGTTTTATCGCCATCGCCGAGGCCAACGGGCTGATCGCCGAACTGGACAATTGGGTGCTGTGCAAAGCCTGTGAAGACCTGGGCGAGTTGTCGCGTAATGGCTGTGAGGCGCTGAAAATCGCAGTGAACTGTTCACCGCTGAACCTGGCTCGGGAAGAACTGGCCGATGAAATCGAAGAAGTCCTGCGCGTCACTGGCGTTGCGCCCGAACGCCTGGAGCTGGAAGTCACGGAAAATGCGCTGATGGGCAACATCGCCAACACGCTGGTGCTGCTACGGCAGATCCGCGCCCTCGGCGTGTCGCTGTCGATCGATGATTTCGGTACCGGTTATTCATCCCTGGCCTACCTCAAGCGCCTGCCGCTGAACACGCTGAAGATTGATCGCTCGTTTATCCAGGACATCCCCAAGGCCACCGCGGACATGGAGATCGTCCAGGCCATTATCGTCATGGCGCATACCCTGCATTTGCAGGTGGTCACCGAAGGCGTCGAAACCCTCGAGCAATACGAGTTTCTCGAACGCCACGGCTGCGATTTCGTCCAGGGCTACCTGCTCAGCCGCCCGGTGCCGCTGGAGGAGCTGCGCCCGGTGCTGAACGAAATCAATCAGCGCAAACACGCGCACACGGTCAGTCCGTTAAGTCTGGCTCGCGGTATAACCGGACTAACGTTGACGGATCCTTTTCCAAAAAGCCCTGGGCCCCATGCAGGCGCATCAATTGTGCGGCCAATCCGCTGATCGGCGTGGCCGAGCCTTGTTCGCGAGAGAATTTCACTGCGGTGTCGAGATCCTTGAGCAGCGTGCGCACGTGCCATTTAACCGGTTCGAAGCGGCTCTCGGCCATTTGCGGGGCAAGAATCTGCAATGGTTTGGAGTCGGCGAAACCGCCGGCCAGCGCTTCGGCGATCAGGCTGGCATCGACGCCTGAACGTTCGGCCAGCGCCACCACTTCAGCGATCACCAAGGCATTGCAGGCGACGATCATTTGATTGCAGGCCTTGGTCACTTGGCCAGCGCCAACGGCGCCCATATGAGTGACCCGCTGCCCCAGATTCAGCAGAATCGGACGCACACGCTCAAGGTCCGCCGCTTCGCCACCGACCATGATCGCCAGGCTGCCCGCCTCGGCGCCGACCACCCCGCCCGACACCGGCGCATCCAGCCAGGCCATGCCGGATTGGCTGGCGAGTGCCGTGGCCATTTCCCGCGTGGCGGTGGGCTCCAGGCTGGAAAAATCCACCAGCAACTGGCCACTTTTCCCACCCTCGGCAACACCTGCGGGGCCAAACACCAACTCGCGCACCACCGCCGTGTCTGCCAGACACAGCATCACCACGTCCGCGTGCTGACACAGTTCGGCGGGCGTCGCGACCTGCCGCGCTCCCGCTTCGACCAAGGGCGCGCACTTGGCCGGATTACGGTTCCACACTGTCAGCGGATAGCCCGCAGCCAACAGGCGCTGGCACATCGGCAGGCCCATCAAGCCAATTCCGGCGAATCCGAGGGAAGGTAAAGCGGCCATCATTTTGCCTCCTTTTGATTAAAGATCGCCGAATACTGGCCGATCCATCATAAATCAGGAAGGGACTCCCCTGAGCGACGAACGGGCAAGCCCAATCGCTCGGGACATTTACGCGCGCAAAAAGACGCGAGAACCCATTCCGTGAAGTTCGATGACAGCGTGTCGTTGAACCAACCCGTCCAGGCACATGGCGCACCATGACTTCTAAAAATAATCCAGCCACTGCGGTATCCGATTTGACGTTGAGCCCAGCGGCCAACAGCCCTTCAGCGTCGAAGCCATTGATCCCGTCGCGCCCGCTGGCGACCCAGCAGTACCTGTATTTCACCGAAACCAATACCGACCGCATCCTCGACAACCTCGATGGTCTGCGCGACATGGTGTTCCCGCGCCCACCGCATCTGGAAGGCGACAGCGAACAGCACAACGAGCAGGAATTCCCGTCGGTGTGCCTGATCGGCCTGGGCCGCTGCGGTTCGAACATCGCGCTGGATGTCGCCGAACTGGTGTACAACGCGCGCAAGTTCTACCTCAACGAATTCAACAACGAAGATCGCCTGTCGCCGGACAAACGCTACGCCGAAAAAGGCTACAGCCCGGCGCAGTGGATTCGTAATAACCTGCGCCTGGGGCCGAACAAGGCCACCAAACCGGTGTTCCTGGTCGAGCCGCTGGTCATGCTCGGCGACCTGGACAAAGACATCGCCGGTCGCATCCGTTTCTCGCGCAAGGGCGAAAAAAGCGGCTTCCTGCGCGACTACAGCAAAATGAAAATCATGGACTTGTCGGAAGTCCACGCCGGTGGCGCGGGTAACGCGCCGATCCTCGGCCAGTACCTGGCCAAGATCATCCTGAACAAGGACACCCAGCGTTTCTCCAGCCCGGACTGGAAGATGATTCACTCGTACCTGATCGACAGCTGCGGGATCAAGGCCAACCAGTCGCGCCTGTATTTCTCGATTTTCAGCGCTGGCGGCGGCACCGGTTCGGGCATGGCCTCGGAATTCGGCCTGGCCCAGCAGCACTCGTACATGAACAAGACGTTCGACACCAAGCCGATGGACGAGCACGACAGCAAAAGCGGCCACGCCTTTGTCTTCGAGCCGATCTTCACCAGCGGCATTTGCGTGCTGCCGAACATTTCCGACCACCGCAGCGAAATGTCCGAGGCGCTGCACATCAACGCCGGTCGCCTGCTGTGCAAATACCTGTCGGAGGAATGGGACTTTTCGTACAACTTCGACAATGAAGACAGCAGCGAAGCGAGCGTCATGGGCCGTATCCGCCCATGGAACGCGATGATGCTGATCTCCAACGACATCATGCGTTACGCCGAAGAAAGCGATGACGGCAACATTCAGAACATTGATGTCAATGCGATGGAAAAGCACGCCAACCAATACATCTCGCAGCAGATCTTCAACATTCTGACGGCGCAGGCGGTTACGACTGACTACGACCAGAACTATTTCCGACGCGCCGGCATCGACATCGGCGAGACCATTCGCCTGGATGCCAACGACCTGTTCATGAGTCTGGCCGGCCCGGTGGCGATTGCCTACGCCGAGTCCGTGGTGCCGGAAACCCCGGCGCCGAGCAGCGACAAGTTCAAGGTGTTCGATAAAGAGCCGCAGCGCCTGAACATCGATGACCTGTTCTTCCGCTCCATCGACTTGCCGCACTTCAACAAAGTCACCCAGGCGATCGAAGGCATCAGCCTGTTGCCGATCGAGTCCAAGCGCTATCGCGCCTCGCTGGAGCAGTACAAGAATTCCGGCTATGACGCGGCCGCGTTGCACGACCTGCACTTCTTCAAGAACTGTTCGTCGGTGGTGTCGATCGTGTCGCTGCCGAAAGACTACAAGCTGTCCTACATGGACCTGAACCGCTTGAAGACCCACCTCAACAGCCTGTTCCCCAACACCACGCTCAAGCGTTACGCGTTGGTGATCGGCGCCTCGGCCAACCTGTCGCTGACCACGCTGATCGCCAAGAGCCCGTGCCTGTCGGACGACTTCCTGACGCTGATCGTGGCGTTCATCAAGCGCTGCTTCGCGAAGAATCCGTACCGCTTCGACGAAACCCTGGACAACTCGATCCTCGACTTCATCATTCATGAAGACTTCGACGAAGACCTGATCGACGACTTGCTCAACGAATTCGAAAACCCGGCGAAGATCCTCGACACCAACTGGTACGCGATCAAGCCGATGTACGAGAAGAAGTACCGCGAGCTGATCAACGACAAAGACAAGTTTGTGTCGATCAACGACATTCGTTTGTCACGGGATTGCGTGAAGAAAGCGATCAAGTACCTGCGTGAGATTTATCGTCATCGGATTGGCAAGACCAAGGTTATTTCCCTTAATAACCATACGGGCAAGACTTTTTAAGCCTGGCGCATTACCGAGTCGCCCCCTTCGCGAGCAAGCCCGCTCCCACATTCGACCGCATTCCTTCAGGGAGAACGCGGTCACCTGTGGGAGCGAGCCTGCTCGCGAAAGGGGCCTGACATTCACCGCATCCATCACTTCTTACTCACACTCAGAAACAATTAAGCAGCCCGCAGGCTGCTCACAAAACTGTTCCCGTTACGTGCACGTCACCCTCTTCAAGACCCTTCTGTGGCCTTTCTCTACGGCAACATGCCATCACGCTACTCGGCTACACACTTTTAGCCGATCAAGCTGCGCACCATTTTAGTGCCACTCGTCAGCTCGTCGCCCTTTCCTGGATCAGAATCCACGGCGAAACCACCACCGCCCACAACTCGGGATCACGCTCGAAAAGATCCAGCGCCCGCGTTTCAGAGAGCTTGGCGAGGGTGTCGGCGGCCAGCCAGGCAGCCACTTTCTCGCCTTCGTCCGTGGCCACGGCTTCGGCGGCGGCGATCAAATCCAGGCTTGGGTCGACCCACAATAGGGCACCCTTGGCGAAGAACGGTTCCAGTTCCTTCCAGGTAATAGATGCGGTCTCACCAAGCAGCTTGGCATAGAGGGTGCTAGGTTCTTGAGTCATGGGTCCTGTCCGGAAAAGAAATCGGCGTGAATGATAACGTCGGTGGTCTGGCAGAAAAACCCGGATGCAATTGAGTCACCGAACGAAAAGCGCAGGAAAGCCAAGGAATGCTGCTGAATCAAGCGATTAGCCAGCTAACAACCCGCCGCAATTCTGTATTTTTCTTTCAAAAAAGCGACACCCTTTGGTTTTGCCCCTCGGCGCCAGCTTCCCAGGCTGACAATCGGCGCTCTACACTGTACCGGTACAGTTGCCGGGGGCATTTTCCGGAGGATATCCAAGATATCTGACCCGGTTCTGCTGCTACGGCGCCAGGACTATAAAAACTACAACAGTAAGAGTGGAGCACTATGACTAAGGCTACTAAGCAGATTTCCAAACTGTTTGCCGCTATGGTTCTGGCCGGGGTTGCCAGCCATTCGTTCGCAGCTGACACCATCAAGATCGGCATCGCCGGCCCTAAAACCGGTCCTGTAGCCCAATACGGCGACATGCAGTTCAGTGGCGCCAAAATGGCCATCGAACAAATCAACGCCAAGGGCGGCGTCGACGGCAAGAAACTCGAAGCCGTTGAATACGACGATGCCTGCGATCCGAAACAAGCGGTTGCTGTAGCGAACAAAGTCGTCAACGACGGCGTCAAGTTCGTGGTCGGTCACCTGTGCTCCAGCTCCACCCAACCCGCTTCGGACATCTACGAAGACGAAGGCGTGATCATGATCACCCCGGCTGCCACCAGCCCGGACATCACCGCCCGTGGTTACAAAATGATCTTCCGTACTATCGGTCTCGACAGCGCCCAGGGCCCTGCCGCCGGTAACTACATCGCCGATCACGTCAAACCGAAAATCGTTGCTGTGCTGCACGACAAACAGCAATACGGTGAAGGCATCGCCACCGCTGTCAAGAAAACCCTCGAAGGCAAAAACGTAAAAGTTGCCGTATTCGAAGGTATCAACGCTGGCGACAAAGACTTCTCCTCGATGATCTCCAAGCTCAAGCAAGCCAACGTCGACTTCGTCTACTACGGCGGCTACCACCCGGAGCTGGGTCTGATCCTGCGTCAAGCCCAGGAAAAAGGCCTGAAAGCCAAGTTCATGGGTCCGGAAGGCGTGGGTAACGACTCCATTTCGCAGATCGCCAAAGACGCTTCCGAAGGTCTGCTGGTAACCCTGCCGAAATCTTTCGACCAGGATCCGGCCAACATCGCCCTGGCTGATGCGTTCAAAGCCAAGAAAGAAGATCCGAGCGGTCCGTTCGTGTTCCCGGCCTACTCGGCTGTTGAAGTCATCGCCGGTGGTATCACTGCCGCCAAGAGCGAAGACACTGCCAAAGTGGCTGCTGCTATCCACGCTGGCACCTTCAAGACCCCGACTGGCGACCTGAGCTTCGACGCCAAGGGTGACTTGAAAGACTTCAAATTCGTGGTTTACGAGTGGCACTTCGGCAAACCTAAAACTGAAGTTTCGCCTCAGTAAGGCGTTGCCTGACTGACTGCCAATAAAGCCCACGGCGTGCCGTGGGCTTTGTTTTACGAACGTATTGGGCCGCGCTGGCGTGATCCGCCAGTCTCCCCACCTGAAAATCTCAAAACCGTCATCAGCGGTTCGCTGGCAAACCTCGAATTCGAAGTGGATGCAGATCCACGGGGCTCGAGCGGGAAAATGACTCCACCAGTGAAATGCGTATCAGGTTTTTAGGAGCGCAGTAATGCCTGACATCTATCACTTCTTCCAGCAGCTGGTTAACGGCCTGACCGTTGGCAGCACGTATGCCTTGATCGCCATCGGCTATACGATGGTTTACGGCATCATTGGAATGATCAACTTCGCCCACGGCGAGGTGTACATGATCGGTTCCTACGTGGCGTTCATCGCCATCGCGGGCCTGGCCATGATGGGACTCGACAGTGTCCCGCTCTTGATGACCGCCGGTTTTATCGCGAGCATCGTCGTCTGCAGTGCCTACGGCTACAGCATCGAACGGATTGCCTATCGCCCCTTGCGCGGCAGCAACCGTCTGATTCCGCTGATTTCGGCCATCGGCATGTCGATCTTCCTGCAGAACACCGTTCTGCTGGCGCAGGACTCCAAGGACAAATCCATCCCCAACCTGATCCCCGGCAATCTCTCCTTCGGGCCAGGTGGCGCACATGAAGTGCTGATTTCCTACATGCAAATCGTGGTGTTCGTGGTGACCCTGATCGCCATGCTCGGCCTGACGCTGTTCATCTCCCGTTCCCGCCTGGGTCGCGCCTGCCGCGCCTGTGCCGAAGACATCAAGATGGCCAACCTGTTGGGGATCAATACCAACAACATCATCGCCCTGACCTTCGTCATCGGTGCTGCGCTGGCGGCCATCGCGGCCGTGCTGCTGAGCATGCAATACGGCGTGATCAACCCGAACGCCGGTTTCCTCGTTGGCCTCAAGGCCTTCACCGCCGCAGTACTGGGCGGTATCGGCAGCATCCCCGGCGCCATGCTCGGCGGGTTGGTGCTTGGGGTGGCGGAAGCCTTTGGTGCCGACATTTTCGGCGACCAATACAAGGACGTCGTGGCTTTCGGCTTGTTGGTTCTGGTGCTGTTGTTCCGGCCGACCGGCATTCTGGGCCGTCCGGAGGTTGAGAAGGTATGACTAAGAATCTTAAGCAAGCGCTCTTCAGCGCGCTGCTGGTCTGGGCGGTTGCGTACCCGGTACTCGGCCTGAAACTGACCATCGTCGGCATCAACCTGGAAGTTCACGGCACCAGCAACATGACCCTGGCGATCATCGCGATCTGCTCGGTCCTCATGTTCCTGCGCGTCATGTTCAATGATCCGATCAGCAAGGCCTGGAAATCCTCGCCGAGCATGCCGTTGATTCCCGCGAAGGCAAGCAACTTCCTGACCCTGCCGACCACCCAACGCTGGATCATCATCGCGTTGATCATCGGCGCCTTGGTGTGGCCGTTCTTCGGCTCGCGCGGCGCGGTGGACATCGCCACCCTGATCCTGATCTACGTGATGCTGGGCCTGGGCCTGAACATCGTGGTCGGTCTGGCGGGCCTGCTCGACCTAGGTTATGTCGGTTTCTATGCCGTCGGCGCCTACAGCTATGCACTGTTGTCGCATTATCTGGGCTGGAGTTTCTGGGTCTGCCTGCCGATTGCCGGCCTGATGTCCGCCACGTTCGGCTTCCTGCTCGGCTTCCCGGTCCTGCGCTTGCGCGGTGACTACCTGGCGATCGTGACCCTGGGCTTCGGTGAAATCATCCGTCTGTTCCTGCGTAACCTGACCGACATCACCGGCGGCCCGAACGGCATCAGCAACATCGAAAAGCCGACGTTCTTCGGCCTGACCTTCGAGCGTAAAGCCGCAGAAGGGATGCAGACGTTCCACGAGTACTTCGGCCTGGAATACAACTCGATCAACAAGGTGATTTTCCTGTACCTGGTTGCCCTGTTGCTGGCCCTCGGTGCGCTGTTCGTCATCAACCGCTTGCTGCGCATGCCGATCGGTCGTGCGTGGGAAGCGCTGCGTGAAGACGAAATTGCCTGCCGTGCGCTGGGCCTCAATCCGACCGTGATCAAGCTGTCGGCCTTCACCCTGGGCGCGAGCTTCGCCGGTTTCGCCGGTAGCTTCTTCGCCGCCCGCCAAGGCCTGGTAACACCGGAGTCCTTCACCTTCATCGAGTCGGCGATCATTCTCGCCATCGTGGTATTGGGAGGCATGGGCTCGCAACTGGGCGTGATCCTCGCGGCCGTGGTGATGATTCTGTTGCCGGAAATGATGCGTGAGTTCAGTGAATACCGCATGTTGATGTTCGGCGCCTTGATGGTGCTGATGATGATCTGGCGTCCTCAGGGTCTGCTGCCCATGCAACGTCCTCACATGGAGCTGCGCAAATGAGCCGCGAGATCCTTAAAGTCGAAAATCTGAGCATGCGCTTCGGCGGCTTGCTGGCGGTCAACGGCGTGGCCCTGACCGTGCACGAAAAACAGGTTGTGGCGCTGATCGGCCCTAACGGCGCCGGCAAGACCACCGTGTTCAACTGCCTGACCGGTTTCTACAAGCCGAGCGGCGGCAGCATCCTGCTTGATGGCCAGGCGATTGAAGGCCTGCCCGGCCACGAGATCGCCCGCAAAGGCGTGGTGCGCACCTTCCAGAACGTGCGGCTGTTCAAGGACATGACCGCGGTCGAGAACCTCTTGATCGCCCAGCACCGTCACTTGAACACCAACTTCCTGGCCGGTCTGTTCAAGACCCCGTCGTTTCGCAAAAGCGAGCGCGAAGCCATGGAGTTCGCCGAGTACTGGCTGGACAAGGTCAACCTCACGGCCTTCGCCAACCGTCCGGCAGGCACCCTCGCCTACGGTCAGCAACGTCGCCTGGAAATCGCCCGCTGCATGATGACCCGCCCGCGGATCCTCATGCTCGACGAACCGGCCGCCGGCCTGAACCCGAAGGAAACCGAAGACCTCAAGGCGCTGATCAGCGTGCTCCGCGAAGAGCACAACGTGACCGTGCTGCTGATCGAACACGACATGAAACTGGTCATGAGCATTTCCGACCACATCGTCGTGATCAACCAGGGCACGCCCCTGGCAGACGGCACGCCGGAACAGATCCGCGACAATCCTGAAGTGATCAAAGCCTACCTGGGGGAAGCGTAAATGCTGCAATTCGAAAACGTTTCCACCTTCTACGGCAAGATCCAGGCCCTGCACAGCGTCAACGTGGAAATCCGCCAGGGCGAAATCGTCACCCTGATCGGTGCCAACGGCGCGGGCAAATCCACCCTGCTGATGACGCTGTGCGGTTCGCCGCAGGCCCACAGCGGCAGCATCAAGTACATGGGTGAAGAACTCGTGGGGCAGTCCTCGGCGCAGATCATGCGCAAGAGCATCGCCGTGGTGCCGGAAGGTCGTCGGGTGTTTGCCCGTCTGACCGTGGAAGAAAACCTCGCCATGGGCGGCTTCTTCACCGACAAGGGCGACTATCAGGAACAGATGGACAAGGTTCTCGGACTTTTCCCACGCCTGAAAGAGCGTTTTGCCCAACGCGGCGGCACCATGTCCGGCGGCGAACAGCAAATGCTCGCCATCGGCCGTGCGCTGATGAGCAAGCCCAAGCTGTTGCTGCTCGACGAGCCTTCACTGGGTTTGGCACCGATCATCATCCAGCAGATCTTCGACATCATCGAACAGCTGCGCAAGGACGGTGTGACGGTGTTCCTGGTCGAGCAGAACGCCAACCAGGCGCTGAAAATTGCTGACCGCGCGTACGTTCTGGAGAACGGCCGCGTAGTGATGCAAGGCACCGGTGAAGCGCTGCTGACCGATCCGAAAGTGCGCGAGGCGTATCTGGGTGGTTGAGGTTTTGCGATAAACAAAAAACGGCCTTCGGGCCGTTTTTTTGTGCCTGACGCCCACTGAAGATCCCCTGCAGGAGCTGCCGAAGGCTGCGATCTTTTGATCTTTATTTTCTTCATGATCGCTGAAGATCAAAGTCAAAAGATCGCAGCCTTCGGCAGCTCCTACAGGGGGATTTCGTATTTCAATGTGTGAGGGTGTCAGCGCTGGAGTCGGTCGAGGGCTTCGCCACTGCGCTTGAACCAGCCAATCAAATAATCCGCCAGCACTTGGGTGCGCTTCGGCAACCCGCCCTGATAGGGATGCACCAGGTACATCGGCATGCGACGGGTCTGATAATCGCGCAGGAGCCAGCGCAATCGGCCGTCAGCCAATTCCGCTTGCAGCAGGTATGACGGCAACCGCGCGATGCCGGCGCCAGCCAGTGCCGCTTTCTTCAGCAGGCTGTAATGGTTGCTGGCGAACGGTCCCGAGACGCGAACCCGCAGCAATTCGTGTTGCTGGTGATAAAGCCATTCTTCGCGGCCGCTGTAATGACTGTTGAGCAGACAGCGGTGTTCGGCCAACGACTGCGGCGTCAGCGGTTCACCGTATTGCTCAAGGTAAGCCGGGCTGGCGCAGGTCATTTCGTTCCAGGCCAGCAGCGGTCGGGCCACCAGGCGCTCGTCGTTGCCCACTTCGGAGCGAACCGCCAGGTCAAAACCGTCACGGGACAGATCTCGATAGTTGTTGCTCAGGTCCAGCTCGATCTGCACTTCGGGGTATTTACTGGAGAACTCCAGCAACAAACCATCGAAGAAGGTTTTCCCCAGCGACACAGGAACGGTCATACGCACCGGGCCGGCCATGTCGTCCTTCAATCGCGCCAATGCCTGACGCGCTCGCTCCACTTGGACTACAAGCGCCTGGGCCTGCGGCAACAATGCCGCGCCCGCTGCCGTGAGACTCAAGCGGCGAGTGGTGCGTTGCAGCAGGACCACGGAGAACCGCGTCTCCAGAAGACTGATGCGCTTGGAGAGTTGGCCCTTGCTGCACCCCAATTGCTGGGCCGCCAGGGTAAAACTCCCGGCTTCGATCAACACCGCGAACGCCGCCAGGTCATCCATTTCGCTCATGGATTGTTTCCATTTGAAAACCAAAGGTTGCCTATTAGTGCGCTTATCCACAGAAAAAACCACTCTAGACTGATGCCTCGTTCAACCGCTTCGAGGAACAGCACGATGAAGATTCTTTTGATAGGCGCAGGCGGCACCATCGGTTCGGCGGTCGACACAGAGTTGTCGCAACGCCACGAAGTCATCCGCATTGGCCGCAACAGCGGTGATTTACACGTGGATATCAGCGACAGCGCCTCGATCCGCGCCTTGTTCGAAAAAACCGGCAAGTTCGACGCACTGGTCTGCGCCGCTGGCAACGTGACCTTCGCCCCGCTGGACGAAATGACCGCCGACAGCTTCGCGCTGGGCCTGAAAGACAAGCTGATGGGCCAGGTCAACCTGCTACTGATCGGCCGCGAATTCGCGAATGACGGTGCCTCGTTCACCTTCACTACCGGCGTGCTCAGCCACGACCCGATTCGCAGCGGTGCCTCGGCAGCGTTGGTTAACGGCGCGCTGGACAGCTTCGTCCGTGCTGCCGCCATCGAATTGCCCCGTGGCCTGCGGGTGAACTCGATCAGCCCGACTGTGTTGCTGGAAGCCATGGGCAGCTACGCGCCTTATTTCCGGGGCTATAAGCCAGTTCCTGCGGCGGATGTGGCGTTGGCCTACGCCAAAAGTGTCGAAGGCCTGCAGACCGGTCAGACTTTCCACGTCGGTTAAGGCCAACACCTCCGTAGGAGCTGCCGAAGGCTGCGATCTTTTGATTTGGCTTTTAAGATCAAGATCAAAAGATCGCAGCCTTCGGCAGCTCCTACGGGTGGGCGACGAACCGTAAGAAAATTCACGGGGTTGTGATGAACGGTCAGGCTGCGTAACGTGGCGGCACTTGTCTGGAGAACCAAAGATGCGTGTTGCCCGTTCCCTTGTCCTCGTTGCCCTGCTTCCGTTGTTCGCCGCATGCCAGTTGTTCGATGGCCCGCGAGAAAGTGCTTCTCACGTGGGCCAGACCCGCATGCAGGGCCAGTTGACGGCGGCGGACGGCAAGCTGATGTTCCAGCCATGCAATGAACAGCGCAGCCTGGTGGTCAACGACACCGGCGGTACCAGCGTGCTGCAAGAGGCCGCGAGCCTGGCCGATGATCAGGGCAAGTTGTTCGCCGACGTGCGTGGCCGGATCAACGGGAGCAGCCTTGATCTGGAACAGTTGTACCGCGTCGAGCGCTCGGGCACGGCGTGCGACGATCCCAATTTCAAACTGCTGATCCTGCGAGCTGCCGGCCATGGGCCGGAGTGGAACGTCAAGGTCAGCGGCAAAGGCATGGCCATCGACCGTGCCGGCGAGCCACCGCTGGCGGTGCCCTACGTTGAAGAACAATTGGGCGATGGCCGCTTCAATCTCAGCAGCGAAGCCAATGGCAAGCACATCGAACTGTGGGTCGCGCCCAATCGCTGCGTCGACAGCAGCACCGGCAGCATCCAGCACATGAGCGCCGAACTGCGGATCGACGGTCAGGTGCAGCGCGGCTGCGGGTATTTCGGCGGCTCGCGTAACGACTGATCGTTTTTGCCTCACGGGACCGGCGTTTGGGGCTTATAATCGCCGCCTTCAAACGCCTTGGCGCAGTTGTGCGCCCCGCGAACCGGATCCTGTCATGTTACGAATCACCGAACTCAAGCTGCCGATCGACCATCCCGAAGAAGACCTGCGCCCTGCCATCGTGCAGCGCCTGGGCATCGCCAGTGATGACCTGCTCGATTTCACCTTGTTCAAGCGCAGCTACGATGCGCGCAAGAAGTCCTCCGAACTTTGCTTCATCTACACCATCGACCTCACCGCCAAGGATGAGGCCGTGTTGCTGCACAAGTTCGCCGATGACCGTAACGTCAACGTGGCGCCGGATGTCAGCTACAAAGTGGTCGGCCAGGCGCCGGCCGATCTGCAGCAACGCCCGATCGTGGTCGGTTTCGGCCCGTGCGGGATCTTCGCCGGGCTGCTGCTCGCGCAGATGGGCTTTAAGCCGATCATCCTCGAACGCGGCACCGAAGTGCGCCAGCGCACCAAGGACACCTGGGGCCTGTGGCGTAAAAGCGTGCTCAACCCTGAATCCAACGTGCAGTTCGGTGAAGGCGGCGCGGGGACGTTCTCCGACGGCAAGCTCTACAGCCAGATCAAGGACCCGAAATTCATCGGTCGCAAAGTCCTGCATGAGTTCGTGAAGGCCGGCGCGCCGGAAGAAATTCTCTACGTCAGCAAACCGCACATCGGTACGTTCCGTCTGACCGGCGTCGTGGAAAACATGCGTGAGCAGATTCGCGCACTGGGCGGCGAAGTGCGCTTCCAGCAGCGCGTCACCGACGTGTTGATCGAAGACGGCCAACTGGTCGGCGTCGAGCTCAATGGCGGCGAGCAGATCCATTCGAAACACGTGATTCTGGCCCTCGGCCACAGCGCCCGGGACACTTTCCGCATGCTCCACGGCCGTGGTGTGTTCATGGAAGCCAAGCCGTTCTCTGTGGGTTTCCGCATCGAACACCCGCAGTCGCTGATCGACCGCGCGCGCCTGGGCAAATACGCTGGCCACCCGAAACTCGGGGCTGCCGACTACAAACTGGTGCACCACGCTAAAAACGGTCGTTCGGTCTACAGCTTCTGCATGTGCCCGGGCGGCACCGTGGTCGCCGCGACGTCCGAGCCGGGCCGTGTGGTCACCAACGGCATGAGCCAGTACTCGCGTAACGAGCGCAACGCCAACTCCGGGATCGTCGTCGGCATCACCCCGGAAGTCGATTATCCGGGCGGCCCGCTGGCCGGCATCGAATTGCAGGAACGCCTGGAATCCCACGCCTTTGTGCTCGGCGGCAGCAACTACGAAGCCCCGGCGCAACTGGTCGGCGACTTTATCGCCGGCAAGCCATCCACCGAGTTGGGCAGCGTCGAGCCTTCGTACAAACCGGGGGTTGCCCTGGGTGATCTGGCGCTGGCTCTGCCGGCGTTCGCCATCGAAGCGATTCGCGAAGCCTTGCCGGCGTTCGAGAAGCAGATTCGCGGTTACTCGCTGCACGATGCGGTGTTGACCGGGATCGAGACCCGCACCTCCTCGCCGTTGCGGATTACCCGTAACGAGTCGATGCAGAGCTTGAACGTGAAAGGCTTGTTCCCAGCCGGTGAAGGCGCGGGTTATGCGGGCGGGATCTTGTCGGCGGGTGTCGATGGGATTCGGATTGCCGAAGCCGTGGCTCGCGATATCCTCGGCCTCGAGGCATAACACCAATCCCCTGTGGGAGCGAGCCTGCTCGCGAAAGCGGTAGATCAGTCAACATCTCTGTTGAATGGAAAACCGTCTTCGCGAGCAGGCTCGCTCCCACATTGGTTTCTGGGGTGTGCCTGCGATCAACGCCATCACACAAATCCCCTGTAGGAGCGAGGCTTGCCCGCGAAGAAATTGACGCGGTCTTCCTGAAAGACCGCGTTATCGTTCTTCGCGGGCAAGCCTCGCTCCTACAGGGGCGGGGCGGTTTTAGATATTGGCGCGCAGCACGGTCGCTGGCAGCGGTTCGCCGCGTTCGACGCTGGCCGCCACGGCATCGATCAGCCCACTCAATTCATAGCCCTGGCCCTTGAGCCAATCCTGGTCGTAATAGGTGGTGGCGTAACGTTCGCCGCCGTCGCACAGGATCGCCACGATCGACCCCGACTCCCCCGCCGCAACCATTTGCTGGGCCGCGATCAACGCGCCGATCAGGTTGGTGCCGCTCGACCCGCCCACGCGCCGACCCAAACGCTGCGCCAGGTAATGCATGGCCGCCAGCGACAAGGCGTCCGGCACCTTGACCATCGCATCGATCACCTTGGGCAGGAACGACGCTTCCACCCGCGGCCGCCCAATCCCTTCGATCCGCGAACCGCAGTCCAGACGCAACGTCGCATCGCCGGTCTGGTAGTAGTCGAAAAACACCGAGCGCTCGGCATCGGCGCACAGCACGCGGGTGCAATGCTGGCGATAACGCACGTAACGGCCGAGGGTCGCGGTGGTGCCACCGGTGCCGGGGCTGGAGATCAGCCAGCTCGGCTCCGGGTGCTTTTCAAAGCGCATCTGCTGGAAAATCGACTCGGCGATGTTGTTGTTCGCCCGCCAGTCAGTGGCGCGCTCGGCGAAAGTGAACTGGTCGATAAAGTGGCCGTCGTGCTCGCGAGCAAGGCGCTCGGACTCGGCGTAGATCTGGGTCGGATCGTCGACCAAATGACTCTTGCCACCATAAAAAGCGATCTGCGCGATCTTCTCTTTAGAGGTAGTCGCCGGCATCACCGCAATAAACGGCAAGCCCAGCAAACGGGCGAAGTACGCTTCGGAAATCGCCGTCGAACCGCTGGACGCCTCGATCACCGGCGCGCCGGGCTTGAGCCAGCCGTTACACAGTGCGTAGAGGAACAGCGAACGAGCCAATCGATGTTTCAGGCTGCCGGTGGGATGGCTGGACTCATCCTTGAAATACAACTCGATGCCCGGCAAACCCGGCAGCGGCAAGGGAATCAGATGGGTGTCGGCGCTGCGCTGGAAGTCGGCTTCGATGATCCGGATGGCTTCGCGGGCCCACTGTCGGTTGTCGCTCATGGTGGTGATCTCGTTGAATCAGGCAAGAGTCGGCCTTGTTTCAAGGCTCAGCCCACAAGCTTAGGAAAATTCCTGCATCACGCACAGATACAGCTGAGGTCCAATACGCCCGGCAACTGCTAGGCTCAGTCCTCGTTGGGTGTCGCTGGCGTTCGCGCCGCAATGCCATATAACAAAAAAGAATATAACTTTTGTTTTAACAACTAACGGTACGGGTTAGGGTGTGCCACCTTTTGAATTCATCGATGGAGAGCGACCTTGCCTCTGCGTAGCACTTTCACGCGTTTCTTTCAGTTGGAAGCTGCCAGCGGTCTGTTACTGATCGCCGCTGCAGCCCTGGCTTTAATCATCAACAACTCTTCGTTGTCGTGGCTGTATAACGGCCTGCTGGACACCCCCGTGGTGGCCCAGATCGGCGCGTTGAAAATCGCCAAGCCCCTGCTGCTGTGGATCAACGACGGCCTGATGGCGATGTTCTTCCTGCTGATCGGCCTGGAAGTGAAGCGCGAAGTCCTCGATGGCCAGTTGTCCAAACCTTCGCAAATCGTCCTGCCCGGTGCGGCGGCGATTGGCGGCATGGTGGTGCCGGCACTCGTCTACTGGTTTCTCAACCGTGATGACCCGACAGCGCTGGGTGGCTGGGCGATTCCAATGGCTACCGACATCGCCTTCGCCCTCGGCGTGCTGGCCTTGCTGGGCAAACGTGTGCCGGTGTCGCTGAAGCTGTTCCTGATGACCCTGGCAATCATTGATGACCTGGGCGCCATCATCGTTATCGCGATTTTCTATTCCGGCACACTGTCGACCTTGTCCCTGGCATTGGCGGGGGCCTGCATCGTCGCGCTGATCGCGATGAACCGGCTCGGCGTGGTCAAGCTCGGGCCGTACATGATCATCGGTTTGATCCTGTGGGTGTGCGTGCTCAAGAGCGGTGTCCACGCGACACTGGCCGGCGTGACGCTCGCGTTCTGCATTCCACTGCGCACCAAAAACGCCGAACCTTCGCCGCTGATGACCCTGGAGCACGCCCTGCATCCTTGGGTGGCCTACGGCATCCTGCCGCTGTTCGCCTTCGCCAACGCTGGCCTGTCCCTGAGCGGCGTGACCCTGGAAAGCTTCACCCACCACGTACCGATGGGCATCGCCATCGGCCTGCTGCTGGGCAAAACCGTCGGCGTCTTCGGCCTGACCTGGCTGGCCGTAAAGATCGGCATCGCCGCCCTGCCCCAAGGCGCCAATTGGGGCCAGGTGCTGGGCGTCGCGATCCTCTGCGGCATCGGTTTCACCATGAGCCTGTTTGTCGGTTCCCTGGCGTTCGTGCCGGGCGCCAGTGAATACGCAGGGATGGACCGAATGGGGATTTTGACCGGTTCAATTCTCGCAGCGTTGATCGGTTATGCGGTGACGGCGGCGGCGAGTCGCAAGAGCGCCGCGCTGCAATCCTGAGTCACAGAGAACACTCCTAGGGATATCAGAGACTCGTCCTACAGCCACGCTTAGCCACATTCGTTAACGTCGTGCAGCCTCCTTTCGAGGCTGTCGACGGACGAATTTCAAGGACGATCAGTGGCTGGCAACAAGGACATTCCCCGGGTTAAAAACCCGCCGTCAGGTGACGGACATCGCGTCACCTACCGCTTCATGACCGCCGCCGAACTGGCCGAGCGCGATGCCCGGCAGCAAGCCTACGACGACATGCTCGCGAGGCAAGCGGCCTTCGAACGCACTCTTCCAGTCACTTCTTCTAAAGACGAAATCCCTCGCGCGGGATGCGTCTTCGCCAAGTCCTGCAAGTTGCCGGACGCCATCATCGATTACGCCAATCCTTCCGGGATGGTGCCCACCGACAGCCTCAACGATTACGGGGAAGTCGCCTGGCTCGGTGCTCGCGAGGCAGACGATGCAGGGCTGCTGAATCTGCATACGATCAGCGCCAATACCCTGCCGCTGGGTATCGGACATATCGCATTACGCGCCCCGGCCATTTCTGCCTTGCCAGCCATAGGCGCAGCAGGCGCCACCGTATTGGCCGGTTTGGTCGCGCTGTTCTGGACGCCGAGCCTGGGCGATAGCGCGCTCTATACCGAAGATCAACTGCGCGCACTGAAACAGGCTCGCACGCGTGTTCGCCTCAGAGTTGAACAACAAGCGGACGGCAGTCTCAAGGGTTACGGCTTCTACACCGGCAAAAACCGCGATTGGGAAATGGTTGATGTCGCGCAGTTCGATTTGCGTGACAGTCAGCAGGTCGCGGACCTTGGGGATGGCATTGAACTGATCTGGACGCCCGCGGTGGATGGCTCCGACATTCTCGGCATTCCTGCTTTGGAAGCTGCACCGCAAGCACCGCATATCTGGGTTTATCCGCCGACGGAAGCGGCGGATAGCATCATCGTGAACCCGGTTTACCCGCCTGAGTACAAGGATTTCATTCTTGTGTTTCCGGTGGGGTCGGGGGTTAAGCCGGTATATGTGGTGATTTCGCGGCCTCTACCTGGCGATCACAACCACCACCTGCCACCCAAATCTTTGCCTGCTTTTCCTGACGCGGTTTTGGTTCGTAAGAAAGGCAATCGCAAGCGCTGGGAAAGCAAGAAGCGCATTTATGAGTGGGACTATCAACACGGTGCGGTCGAAGTGTACAACTGGGATGGGGATCACTTAGGCGAGTTCGATGCAAAAACCGGCAAGCAGACGGGCAAAATAAGACCAGAAAGACGTACAGAAACAAAATAAGGACTGAGGACAACAAATGACATTTATCGCTCTGACCGGATTTTTCCCCGAGCCAAATCCAGACAACTCATTGCAATACGAAAAAGACGTGCCGCAAGCATTAGAAGGAGCGGTACTCAATGTTATGGGGTGGGCAGCCATGAAGGATGTGCCAATCGGTGAGCATGAGCTTTCCACCATTCAAGCCCGAGAAATCATGGAGCTCGTCGGTACACCGTTCAGAGACGACCTGATGTATTGCATGGGATTGTGCAGTCAGGACTAGTTCTTAAGGCTGAAAATGGGACTAAAACTAAGGCTGGAGTGGTATGACAAGCAAACCGAACGTTACCAGGGCGAGGAGTGTTCCAAGGATTTAGGCGATGATGAATCGGTGCTCAACGCTCTCGACATTCCAGCCGAAAACAACATTAACAATGGTGGTTTCAATGTGGGCAGGCACTGGGTCGATATCATCCAGCCCTATTTCCAACACCCTATTAACCTGGCAGCCCATGACTACCAGATAGCGTTCGATTACCGCGAAACCTGGTGACCCTTTTTGAATCCTCCCTCTCAAAACGTCAGTAATCTCCTGGCAGCAAAAAAGACAGATTGATGATTTATCGAGTAGAAGCGTTCGACATTCAAACCGAATTTCTCGCATTTGAAGAAGACTTACCCTCTGGGTGCGATGAGCAACTGAAAGTCATTATGGGTTGGACATCAGACCAGCAGGGCTGGGAGGGATACGACCTGACACGCACTCAACTTTCTGCGTTGGAGGAAATACTGGGCAAGGAAATTTACGACCCGGCTTTTCTCTTCCAACTGAGCTGCAATGCCTAGCTTTCTTTCAGACACAAAAAACCCCGACCAGTCACCTGATCGGGGTTTCGTTTGCCACTCGCTCGCGCTTAGTGCGAAACGCGGCTGGTCCCGCCAACAGTGGAAATCCGCACCCGCTCGCCAACACGGAACACTTCATTCTCCTGAACCTGCTGCACATAGGCGCGCATGCTGCCGTCGTCTTCACGCACGGTAATCTCTACGCCTTGAGTACGCGTCAGACCTTCTTCAGTGGCCGAACCGATCAAGCCACCCGCAACAGCACCAATCACTGCGGCAACGATGCTGCCGCGACCGCCACCGATGGCGCTGCCGCCAACGCCGCCGACTGCTGCGCCAGCGATGCCGCCGATTGGGGTTTTGGTGCCTTCGATTTTCACCGGACGCAGGGATTCGATGGTGCCCATACGAATCGTCTGCACGCGACGCGCTTCGTCACGGGAGTAGGAGTCACCGGTCAGGCTGGACTGGCAGCCGGTGAGCAACATCGCCATCGTGGAAAAGGAAGCAACCAGCAGAACAGACTTACGCATAGCATCAACTCCAAAGGACAGGTATTCATTAAACTCCGCAGCTTGACGCGTGTCACGGCATCGCCCGGATAAAATTGGTTTCATTCAGGCCCGGTACAGGCGCCTCTGAACTCACAACACAGTAGCGTCAAATCCACAAAACTGCGTCGTTGACCCAAGGATTTCCATGGATTACTTCATCATTGTCGTCACGACGGTGGCCGGTTTGTACTTCCACTGGTGGCTGTACGTTCGGATCAAACGCTGGATGGACCGCGATCTGGCGCTAGCGTTGGCCGGGAAAGACGAGCATAAAAAAGCCTTTATGCTCCAGCAACTGGCGAATGCTCAAGCGCAGAAGATCAAGCGTCGGGACCTGCCGCAGTGGCTTGAGGCCGCTGCGGCGGGCTATCCCGGTCGGTAGACTGCTTAAGGTGCCAGACGTTCAAGAATCCAGTCGGCGCCTTGCAAGCGGTAGTTGAGGCGATCGTGCAGGCGGCTCGGACGGCCTTGCCAGAACTCGATGCGCTCGGGGAGCAAGCGGTAACCGCCCCAATGTTCCGGGCAGTGTGGCTGGGTGTCGCTGAAGCGCTGCTCGGTGATCTTGAGCAACTCTTCCAATTCGCCACGATCAGCAATCACCCGGCTCTGCGGCGAAGCCCAGGCACCGAGGCGGCTGCCCAGAGGCCGGACCTGGAAGTAGGCGTCGGACTCTTCAGGCGAAACCTTGACCACGCGCCCTTCGATCCGCACTTGGCGCTCCAGGGTCGGCCAGAAAAACGTCATGGCGGCGAACGGGTTCACCGCCAGATGCTGGCCCTTGGCGCTGTCGTAATTGGTGAAGAAGGTAAAACCCTGAGCATCCAGGCCCTTGAGTAGCAGAATGCGGCAATGGGGCCGACCGTCCAGATCGACGGTGGCCAAGGTCATTGCATTCGCCTCGACCGGCACCTGTTCGGTTTTCACCGCATCGGCGAACCACTGATGGAACAGCGCGAACGGCTCGGCCGGGGCTTGCGCCTCGGTCAGGCCATCACGGGTGTAGTCGCGACGCATATCAGCCAGGGCCTGGGTCATGGCACATTCCTTCTGGTTAACGATCAGTTCTTCGCAGCATCCGCCGCTACGACTTTCTTATCAGCAGCGGCTTTGGCCGGCGCAGCTTTTTTCGCAGGGGTCGCAGCTTTGGCGGGTGCTTTCTTGGCCGGAGCCTTGGCTGCGGCTTTCTTGGCTGGGGCTTTTTTCGCGGCAGGCACCGCGGCTTTCTTGGCAGCCGGTGCAGGCGCTACGGGTGCGACCACTGGTTTGGCAGCCTGGGCTGCGACCATGGTCACCGGCGCCGGGGCTGGCATGTTGTACTTGCTCAGCAACGCCACCATGGTGTTTTGCGGGGTCACCAGCAATTCCACGCGACGGTTGAGGGCACGGCCTTCATTGCTGTCGTTGGCGGCACGCGGTGCTTCACCGCCCATGCCACGCAACATCAGGCGATCGCGCTGCAAACCGCTGAGACGGAAGATCGCGGCCACGGCCTGAGCACGTTCCTGGCTGAGTTTGACGTTGGCTGGAACGGCGCCCGAGGTGTCACTGTGACCGAGGACCAGCACGGCAGTCTTTGGATCGAGTTCGAGGATTTTCGCAACGCGGCTGAACGGGCCCAAGGTGACCGGCAGCAGCATGGCCGGGCGATCCGGGTTGAACGAACTGTCTGCCGGCGCGATGACCACCAGCACGTTTTCGCGGCGCTCGAGTTGCAGGTTGCTGTCCTTGATCGCGTCACGCAGGCGCGGTTCGTAATCGTCGAGCCAGGCCTGGGTCACTTTCGGATCGGGCATCGGCACGGCTTTGGCGGTGCTCTGCTCTTTGCCGCCGAACGGCCACCACCACTTGCCACCCGCATCGGCCTCAGCCTTGGCAACGTCGGCTGGCTTGGCGTCGGGTTTGGCTTCAGGTTTGACGTCTGCCTTGGCGACAGGCTTGTCGGTGCTGTCATCGGAACCGAACGGCCAGTACCAATGGCTGCCGCTTTCAGCCTTGGCCACTGGCGCGGTGATCGCTGCTTTCACTGGTGCGGGCGCTGGGGCCGGAGCCGGATCTTTGGCGGCGACGGTGTCGGAAGAAGAACCGAACTGCCACCAGTGGCTACTGCCCTCGGCGTCATTTTGCGGAGTTTGCGCGCAACCGGTGATGGCGAAGCACAGTGCCAAAGCGAGAGTTTTATTGGATGACATTGGATATCCACAAAATGAAGTAATAAACACAGGCCCACATCGGGACCGCATAAACAGACGCTTTGAAACGAAAAAGGTTACGAGGTTCCTGCGCAGGAACGTTCAGCAAAGCTTTACAGACAAGTGGCAAGCACCCGTACGAGCTTCTGCGCGCGTGGATCCATCAAGACATACGGTCCCAGGGTATTTGTCACAAAACCAAAGGCCACATCGTGCTCTGGGTCAGCAAAGCCGATGGAACCGCCAGCGCCCGGATGGCCGAATGCCCGTGGGCCGAGGCCATACGTGGCGTTCGGAACGTCCGGTTGATCGAGCATGCAACCCAGGCCGAAACGGGTCCGGGTCAGCAAAGTCTTGTCCTCACCGAGGCTGTGTTCGCGGGTCAGCTCGTCGAGCATTTCGCTTTCCAGCAGGCTGCCGTCCAGCAGACCGGCGTAGAACCCGGCCAGGCTGCGGGCATTGCCGTGGCCATTGGCGGCGGGCTGTTGCATGCGCCGCCACTCCGGTTTGTTGGTGCTGGTCATGATCGACGGCGGATTGGTGAACGCCCGTGTGGTCATCGCCGTCGGTTCGCGCATCGTCACTTGCAGCAGGCGTTGGGCTGCGGCATCGCCGACGTTGCCCTTGCCCCGGGCGATGTGCGCCACGCGATGAAACTCTTCGTCTGCCAGGCCCACATGGAAGTCCAGGCCCAACGGCTTGGCGACCCGCGCGACGATGGACTCACCCGGCCCACGACCGTCGGCACGGCGCAGCAACTCGCCCACCAGCCAGCCGTAAGTGATCGCGGCATAGCCGTGGCCGTCGCCCGGCGTCCACCACGGCGTTTCGGCGGCCAGCGCGTCGACCATGGTTTGCCAGTCATACAGCGCTTCGGGGGCCAGCAACTCACGCAGGGCCGGCAGACCGGCCTGATGGCAGAGCAATTGGCGCAGGGTTACGGATTCTTTGCCGGCGGCAGCGAATTCGGGCCAGTAACGGGCCACCGGGGCATCGAGTTGCAGCTTGCCTTCGGCGACCAGTTGCAGCGCGGTGACGGCGGTGAAGGTCTTGGTGCAGGAGAACAGGTTGGCGATGGTGTCGCTGTGCCAGGCTTCAAGGCCATCCTTGTCGGCGGTACCGGCCCAGAGGTCGAGGACGGTTTCACCGCCGACCTGGATGCACAACGCTGCGCCGCGTTCCTGGGGATCGTCGAACAGCGCAGCGAAGGCTTCGCGCACTGCTTCGAACTTAAGCTCGTAATGACCCTGAATCTGCAAACGCAACTCCCCCGGATAAACGCTCTACAAAGTGGTCCGCATTGTTCCAGCCCTAGAGGGTTTTGGGAACAGGGGCGGGCTGGGCGGTGTAGCCGCCCATAGATTTGTTTTGAACAAAGTGGTGAATCCGCAGACGCCTTCGCGGGCAAGCCTCGCTCCTACAGGGATCGCGAAAACTCTGTAGGAGCGAGGCTTGCCCGCGAAGAACGATAACGCGGTCTTAAGCCTTAATGCCCATTCCCGGAATGCCCGCCCGCATGCCCGACGCCCTGCCCCGGGCCTTTGCCGGCGTCGGCTTTCCTGCCGCCCTCGGCCGCATGGCTGGCTTTATCCGCCTCGGCCTTGGCCTTCTCGGCCTCTTTACCCAGTTGATCGACGGCTGCCAGGTTACTTTTACGCACGCTGTCGACGAAGCCCTGGAACGGCACATCAGTAATGCCCACCAGGCCGAAGTGGCCGTTCTCGCCATCCAGCAAGCGACCGGTCACCGGTTGATCGAGGTACTGGAACCAGTGCACGCCGACAATCGACGGTTCGCTCATCGCGTGTTTGAGGAAGTTGGCGTAGGCCGGGCCACGGTCTTCTTCCTTGGCCAGTTGCGTCACGCCGCCCCAGAACGGGCCGCGATCCGCCGAGCCGAAATTGAACTCGGTGATCAGCACCGGTTTGTCCAGGCTACGCAGTTTTTCGAAGTCGTAACCGTCCTGGGGTTGCAGGGTGTACATGTTGAAACTCAACACATCGCAATACTGCGCGCAGGACTCGACGGCTTCCGGGGTGCTAATGGCGAAACGGCCGCCGAGCAGCAACTGGTTCGGCGCGTGCCACTTGAGCGAGTCGGAAATGGTCTTGAAGTAAGTGTCCGCAAAGACCTTCTGGAAGTATTTGTAATCGGCTTCGATTTCCGGGTGTTCGGCGCTTGGCAGCGGCGCCACGAAGCCCGGATCTTCCATCAATTCCCACGCAGGCAGGTCAATGCCCCACGCTTTCGACAGGCCCGCCTGGTTGCGGTACTTGTCGCGCAATTGCTTGAGGAACGCACGTTTGGCCGGCACGTCGGTGGTCATTTTCAAAGTGCCGTAGGCCAGGGCATAACGGGATTTCGGGTCATCGCCGGGACCGGCCCAAGCCAACTCGTTGTCGGCGAAGTAACCGATCAGCCATGGATCATCACGGTGATCCCGAGCCGCGATGGCCACGGCACGCTCGGTGGCCATGGCGAAACGCGGGTCGAACGGGTCAGGCATACCACCCCACCAGTCAATGCCGGTGCTGATGCTGGCGTAATCGCCGACGATCGACAGCGGCAAGGTGTACGGCACGCGATCCGCGTTGCCCAGCGCCGGATCGCTCCAGTTGCCGACGGTGTTGAAGCCCCAGGCTTGCAGGCGATTCAGGGTGTGGTCGGTCCAGCGTTGCTCATCAACCACCGCTTTGCAGGGCTCGGCCGCTTTGGCGACGGTGGCTTCGGCTGCGTTGGTCTTGGCGGCTTCGGCGATGCCGGACTCGGCCGTTGAAGGCGCGACAGGTTGCTCGGCGGCTTTTTCCGCAGTCTGTGCCACCGCATCAGCCTTGGCTGCTTCGGCCACACCGGCCTTGGTTTCGCTGCTCACCGCACACGGTTGACCATAGATGCGCTGCAAGTTGGCGCCATAAAAGTCGTACCAGCGCCCGACGTTGTAGGCCCGGCCCTGATCGGCGCCGTTACCACCACGGTTGTCGCCTTCGCCATATTGGTTGGCCAGCGGTTCGTCAGGCTTGGGCAGCGATTCGAACATCCACTCGCGACCGGCGATGTAGGTTTGATCGACGTCCGGGGCAACGGTGTTCACACCCAGGGAATAGAACGGATGACCTTCCGGGGTCACCAGATACCAGCGACCGTCACGCTTCTCGGTGCGGAAAAAACCGCTGGCCTTGAACGCCGGGCCTTTGTTCAAGCCACCGAACTTGTCCAGGGACGACTTCTCGCGCTCGGCCAGCCAGGTTTTCAGTTGCTGCTGTTCTTTCGCGGCAGCGGACTTCAGTTGCTCGTCGCTGCTGACTTTCTCCGGCCACTTGGCCCGGGTCGATTGGCCGTAAGCATCCACCAGAGCGCCATAAACCGCTTTGCTCACGTCCTCGCCGTCCTGTACGCCGAAGCGTTCCAGCAAGATGCTCTGGGCGACTTTCGGCTGGTCCATCGACAAGCTCACCGACACCACCTGGCTGCGATCCAGTTCACCGCTGCTGCTGGCGAGCAACACGCGCTGACCGTCGACCGTCATGGGCATCGGCGGGCCGGCCTTCATGCCCTGGCTCAGCGGCGAACTGGCCACTAACGGCACCAGCAGGGTTTGCGCCGGGCCGGCCGGCAGATCGACGCGGCTGACCAGGGTCTTGCCGTCGTTGCTCTGGATGGTCACGTACAGGGTTAAGGCCCAGTTCATCGCGCTCTGGACCCGCAAGCTCATGACACCCGACTGCGACCAGTCCCAGGCGCCGGTCTGCGGGGTCAGGCGCAAAGTAGGCTTGGCCACCGGGTTGAAGGTCACCCGGCGCAGCACTTCGCCTTCGGCCGTTTGCTCGGCGTTGGATTGCGGCAGGCTGGCGTCCTGGGTCGCCACCTGGACCACGTCGGCGGGGCGAACAAAGTTGAACAGCGTCTGCTGGCCGGCGGGTGCGGCGAGCAAGGGCGTTGCGAACAACAGGGCAAATACAGCAGGCAACGAACGACGAATCATGAGAACGAAATTCTCCCTAACGACCAACAATGGCCAATGGAAAAGCGATGACAGAGAGATAGACAACGCGGTGGGCAAAACTGCCCACGCGTGTATCAGGAAATTTCACGCCGGAAGGGAGGCAACGCATTGAGGATCGCTTTGCCGTAACGCTGGGTGACCAAGCGTCGATCGAGCAACGTGATGGTGCCGCGATCTTCTTCGGTGCGCAGCAAGCGACCGCAGGCCTGGACCAGTTTCAGCGAGGCGTCCGGCACGGAAATTTCCATGAACGGATTGCCGCCACGGGCTTCGATCCATTCGGCCAACGCGGCTTCGACCGGATCGTCGGGCACCGAGAATGGGATCTTGGCGATGACCACGTGTTCGCAATAGGCGCCGGGCAAATCCACGCCTTCGGCGAAACTCGCCAGGCCGAACAGCACGCTGGAATCCCCGCCATCGACCCGAGCCTTGTGCTTGTTCAGGGTTTCCTGTTTCGACAGGTTGCCTTGAATGAACACTTGCTTGCGCCAGTCGCGGTCCAGGCCGTCGAACACGTCCTGCATCTGTTTGCGCGAAGAGAACAGCACCAGAGTGCCTCGCGAGCCTTCCACCAGCGACGGCAAATCACGAATGATTGCGGCGGTGTGGGCCGGTGCATCACGCGGATCGGCCTTCAGGTCCGGCACTCGCAGCACGCCAGCGTCGGCGTGATGGAACGGGCTCGGGACCACGGCGGTCACGGCTTTCTTCGGCAGGCCGGCGCGCATACGGAAACGGTCGAACGTACCGAGGGCGGTCAGGGTCGCCGAGGTCACCAGTGCGCCGTAGGCCACGTTCCACAAATTGCGACGGAGCATTTCCGCCGCAAGGATCGGGCTGGCGTTGACCTCGATATCGAACAGCGAACCGCTTTCGGCCAGGGTCAGCCAACGGGCCATCGGCGGGTTGTCTTCCGGGTCTTCGGCGGTGAATGCGGTCCACAACTCCCAATTGCCCGAAGAACGGGACAACAGGCTGCCAAACAGTGGATACCACTCTTCGGCCTGGTTGCTGGCGATGCCGATGTTGACCTCGCCGTCCATGCCTTCCTTGAGCAGTTCGGTGAGGCGGGTGAACAAATCGGTGAGGCGGGCGAAGGCTTTCTTCAGCTCGACGCCCATCTCGCGCATGTGCTCGGGGATCACCCCACCGACGAAACGGTGACGCGGGCGCTCACGGCCTTCGACGTCTTCGCCGGGTTTGAAGTCGGCGACCTGCTCGCACGCAGTGAACATGAACTGCTGCTGGGTCTTGATCTCCCGCGCCAGCTCCGGCACTTGTTCGATCAACTTGCCCAGATCGCCCGGCAACGGGTGCTGGGCCAGCAATTTGGTGAGGTTCTTGGCGGTGGTTTCCAGCCAGTCTGCAGTGGAGCGCAGGCGCGTGTAGTGGGCGAAGTGACCAATTGCCTTGTCTGGCAGGTGGTGGCCTTCGTCGAACACGTAGATGGTGTCGCGCGGGTCCGGCAACACGGCGCCGCCGCCCAGGGCCAGGTCGGCCAGGACCATGTCGTGGTTGGTGACAATCACGTCAACCTTGCCCATGCCTTCGCGGGCCTTGTAGAAGGCGCACTGGCCGAAGTTCGGGCAATGACGGTTGGTGCACTGGCTGTGATCGGTGGTCAGGCGCGCCCAGTCGGCATCTTCGAGGGCGGTGGACCAACTGTCGCGGTCGCCGTCCCATTTATTGCCGGCGAGCTTCTCGATCATGCTGGTGAAGAGCTTTTGGCTGGCCTCATCCACTTCGATCTTGAAGCCTTCTTCTTCGAACAACTGCGCGGTGGCGGTTTGTGCGTGGCCTTCCTGAAGCAACATGTCGAGCTTGGACAGGCACATGTAGCGCCCACGGCCCTTGGCCAGGGCAAATGTGAAATTCAGCCCGCTGTTGCGCATCAGGTCGGGCAAATCCTTGTAGACGATCTGCTCTTGCAGGGCCACGGTGGCCGTGGCGATCACCAGGCGTTTGCCCGCAGCCTTGGCCGTCGGGATTGCCGCCAGGCTGTAGGCCACGGTTTTACCGGTACCGGTGCCGGCTTCCACCGCGACAATCGCAGGGTCGCCACTGCGCCGGCCTTCGTCGTCGGTGTCGATGTCACCGAGGACTTTGGCAATTTCGGCGATCATCAGGCGTTGGCCGTAGCGCGGCTTGAGGCTCTTGGCTTCAAGAAAACGCGTGTAGGCGCCCTGGATCGTGGTTTTGAGTTCGGTGCTGATCATGGATAGTCGGGCGCAAAAAACGCTGGATAAATTTTCAGTGGTTCGGATCGGCGGCTATCATACCGCGCTAATTAATCCCGCGCAGAACGGAGTACCCCAATGACCGCTTTTAGCCTCGTTTACACCCTGCATGTGCTGTCCGCCCTGGTATGGGTCGGCGGCATGTTTTTCGCCTGGATGGTCCTGCGCCCGGCGGCGATGAAGGCCCTGGAAGGACCCGGCCGTTTGAAGCTGTGGGTAGAAGTGTTTCAAGGTTTTTTTCGCTGGGTCTGGGTCGCGGTGGTGGTTTTGCCGATCAGCGGCGTGGGCATGATTCATCTGCAATACGCCGGGTTTGAAGCGGCACCGCGCTATGTGCAGGTGATGATGGGCTTGTACGTTGTGATGACTGCGCTGTTTATCCGGATCCAGGCGTTGTTGCTGCCGGAATTGCGCACAGCGGTGGACGCGCAGGACTGGCCGGCGGGTGCGGCGGCGCTGGGGAAGATTCGCAAGTTGGTGGGGATTAATCTGATTGTGGGGTTGTTGCTGGTGACGATCGCGGCGGCTCGGCCGATGTTCTAAAAGCTTCGCGGGCAAGCCTCGCTCCTACAGGACTCATGTCGTTCGCGAATATCACAGACGACTCAAAAATTGTAGGAGCGAGGCTTGCCCGCGAAGACTATCGATCAGACGACACACATTTCAGAAACGGCTTACAACCGCTGAACCATCACCGATCCCGCCGCACCCGCAGGCCCTGGCTGGCCATCAACGCCCGGGCGCCCACTCTTGCCGCCATCAGCCTTGTACACCAGGCAACCCTTGGCCTTGCCTCCCGCACCCGGTTTACCGCCAGGCCCGGCCAGACCACCGGCACCGCCGGCGACTTGGACCTTGATCTGTTCGGACGGGTAATCGCGCGGCACTTCCAGGCGGACCAGTGCACCGGCCGCTCCAGGCTGGCCGTCGCTGCCATTGCTGCCGTCGAAACCACGACCGGCCTGGCCCCAGGTGCAACCCGGCTCTTCGCCGTTGGCGCCATCCAGACCAACAAACCCCGGCGCACCCGCACCACCACGTGCGTCCACGGTCAGCTTCGGCGCGTTCAATGATTTGATCTGCAAATTCAGGTTACGACCCGAGCGCGCAGCCTTGAGATACGTCCCTGGCGCACCGCGCGCGGTGATCAGGCTGCCTTCGGACAAATCGGCGCGGCTGACTTTCAGCTCCAGCGCCTGTTCGCCGGGCACGATAGCGATCCGTGCATCACGCCCCAGGTGCAATTCGCCGATCGTCACTTCCGTCACGTTCGAGGGAATCAGCAAAGTGCCGTAGTCGGCGACTTCGAGTTTTTCCAGCTGCAAGGTGCTGGCCGTGTTGGGCAAGCGCATCAGGGAATTGGTTTCGACGCTCACGACCTGGGCGCAGGCCAATGGGCTGATGAGTGCAGCGAGCAGACAGAGTTTACGCATGGGAAGCCCCTGGTACGGCCGGGGCCGGAATGGTTTGCAGGTGGAAAACGCCAAAGAACAGAATCTTCAAGCGATCACGCCAAGGATGGGCGCGACCTTTGAGGCTGCGGTTACACAGCAGCACTTCAAGAAAATGGATAATCGCCAGCAGGGCGCCGGCCATACTGACCAGCAGGTGCAGCGGATTGATAAACGGAATCAGCAGATTGACCAGTACCACCAGCCAGAACAATAGGGTCAACAGCTTCCCCAGCCCCCAAAACACCTTCATACGCTCCCCCGTTGAGAATTATTCTTTGAGCGCACAGTAACGGCTTCCGCAAGGGATAAGCCAGAGGGCAAGAGAAAATTCTTCAACGTGGCCGCCGGATGGCCGACTTTCGGCACCCGGCGGCTCTAGATCAACGTTATGAGTCATGTGTCAGCGGTTGATGTGCAATTCCACACGTCGGTTTTTCGCGCGCCCCTCTTCTGTTTCGTTGTCGGCCACCGGTTGGCTTTCACCTTTGCCTTCGCTGGTGAGTTTGTTTGGCGCCAGGCCCTGGCTCAACAGATAAGCCGCCACGCTGCTGGCGCGACGTTCCGACAAAGCCTGATTGTAGGCATCCGAACCTTTGCTATCGGTATGGCCCACCACTTTGATGCTGACCACGTCCGCGTTCTGCAACTTGGCCATCAATGCATCCAGTTGGCTGCGGGCCGCAGGGGTCAGGTCGGACTTGTCGAACGCGAACAGCACGTTGCCGGCATCGCTCAGGGTGATGACTTCGGAGACCGGTGCAGGCTCGACGGGTTTCACGCTGGCCGGGTATTGCGGCAACGGGCAACCACGATGATCGACCGGGGTATTTTCCGGCGTATCGGGGCAACGATCGCGGCGGTCGAAGACGCCATCGCTGTCTTCGTCGCCATCCTGGGCGTAGCAGATCAAGCCACCGGTCAAGATACCGAGCGCCGCACCACCGGCCGCCCAACCGCCACTTTCGATAGCACCCAGGCCACCGCCGACCAGTCCGCCAATGACGCTGCAGATCGGCCAGGTACGTTGATTCAAGGGGGCAGTGCCATCGCTGTGAGTAGCGCAACCGGTCAACAGGCTGCCAAGCAGCAGAACCGGTAAGACGGTCCGTGTTAGAACGCTCATTTGTGAATGCTCCTGTGTTACCGGCCCATACCGGTTACACAGGAGTAAAGACCCGCATCCGCGACTGCACAAGCCGCGGAGCGGAAGGGACTTTTAACGCTCGATTTTGATTTCGGTGCGACGGTTCTGCGCGCGGCCATCCGCAGTTTTGTTATCGGCCACTGGCTGGCTCTCGCCTTTACCGGTTACCGACACGAAGCTGCTGCGCGGTACGCCATCGTGGATCAGGTATTCCACCACCGAATGCGCACGTTTATCCGACAGTTTCTGGTTGTAGGCATCGCTGCCCACGCTGTCGGTGTGGCCGGTCACGGTCAGGCGCGCGGTAGACGATTCCTGTTTCAGGCGAGTAGCGACTTTGTCGAGCACCTCTTTATCGGATGGAGTCAGTGTGGCTTTGTCGAACTGGAAGTGAACATCGCGGATGACGATGGTTTCTTCCTTGACCACCACGGCCTCTTCAACCACTGGTGCAGGGACTGGCGGAGGGCAACCGTCGGCATCGACCTGCACGCCTTTAGGCGTATGCGGGCACTTGTCACGGCTATCCGGCACGCCATCGCCATCTTCGTCGCCATCACCGTGTACCCAGCAATAAGCGGCTGCCGTGCCGCCGACCAGCAGCGCACCATACCCCGCCCATGCCGAACTTTCGGTGGCACCGAGACCGGCACCCACGACACCGCCGACCGCCGCACAGGTCGGCCAGTCGGTTTTCTGCAAACCTGCGCAACCAGTCAACACACTGGTTAGCAGAACCAAGGGTAATGCTGTCCGAACTATGCTCATCTAGTTTTCTCCTGAGGGATCGGCTTAAAACCGATTCAGGGAGTAAAGACCGGAGTTTTAATCTCCGCCAGCAATAGGCCATTGCCGTTTTGCCCAATGTTCACGGCAGATCGGCACTTTTGCCACTCGGTGGCTCTAGGCCCGGACGTTGGGGCAGGCTAGTCTTGGCAGTTCTGATTGAGGATCTTCGATGATTGCAGGTATTTCTTCACGCACGCCCCAGCAGGCATTGGCCGCTTTGCTTGACCGCTATGCCCCGGCGCGCCTGTTGCTGATTGGCGCCAGCCAGTTCCCGGCGCTGGAAGCGTTCAAGCTCGCGCACCCGGACAGTTGCGTCGCTCATGCGGAACCCGGGCCACTGCCGGCAGAGCTGGCGGCGCGGCGCTTTGACCTGGCGCTGGTGGTCGATTGCCTGGAGCACTTGCCCAAACGCGATGGTTTGAATCTGTTGGGCGGGATCCGCAACCTGAACGCCAGTCGCATCGCGGTGTTGGCGGATTTGCCGGCCAGCGGCTGGCAGGAAACCGATTTCTTCTCCCTGGCCTTGCAAGCCAGCGAACGTTTCCAGCGTGAGGAGCAGGTGTTGACGCTGTTCACCTATGATCTTCTTGACTATAAACAGGTGCCCGACTGGCTCAATTCAAGGTTCTGGGCCAATCCGGAAAACTTCGGGAAATACTGGTGGTAACGCAATGAGTACATCCATTTGCCCTTGCGGCAGCGGCACCCTGCTCGATGCCTGCTGCGGTCATTACCATGCCGGCCATCCGGCCCCTTGCGCCGAAGCCTTGATGCGCTCGCGCTACAGCGCCTACGTGCTGGGGCTGATCGACTATCTGGTGGCGACCACCCTGCCCGCCCAACAGTCGGGGCTCGATCGTCAGTCCATCAGCGACTGGAGCGCCCAGAGCACCTGGCTCGGTCTTGAAGTGGAAAGCTCCGAGGTGTTTGGCGGTCAACCGGAACATGCCTTCGTGACCTTCACGGCCCGCTGGCACGATGGCGGCGGCGAACACAGTCACCGCGAGCGTTCCTCGTTTGTGCAGAACAACGGCCACTGGTACTTCATCGACCCGACCGTACAGCTCAAGGCCGGGCGCAATGACGCCTGCCCGTGTGCGAGCGGGCAGAAATTCAAGAAGTGTTGCGCAGGATATTTCGGCGCTTGAGATGATGGTCACCCTGTAGCAGCTGCCGAAGGCTGCGTTCGACTGCGCAGCAGTCGTGAGATCAGGCGCCGCGGTGTGCCGGTTAGACCGAGTTGCCAGGATGGCGACTGCTTCGCAGCCGAACGCAGGCTTCGCCAGCTGCTACAAGGGAGAAACCTCACCATGATCCGTCAACGCCACGCCTTACATCTGCTCACCCTGCTCATCCTCCTGAGCCTGGGCGGTTGCGCCTCCTGGTTCAGCAGCGACGAACCCGATCCCCAGGTGCATCTGGTCAAGGTCGAAGTTGTGCGGGCCAAGCTGCTGGAACAGAAATTCATCCTGCACTTTCGCGTCGATAACCCCAACGACAGTGACTTGACCGTCCGCAGCCTGGAGTACCGCATTCATCTGGGCGACATGCTGCTGACAGAAGGCGAGCACGAGCACTGGTTCACGGTGAGTCCCAAGCACAGCGCGTATTTCAAAGTGCCGATCCGCACCAACCTGTGGCCCAAGGTTCGCGACCTGGTGAAAATGCTCAAAAGCCCCAAGCAACCCATTCCCTATCGTCTGGAAGGTGAACTGGAAACCGGTTTATTCATCGCGCACTACGTGCACCTTGCGCGTAATGGCGTGATAATCCCCGCCGATTTAATTCCGGAGTAACCCCGATGACCCAGCAACCCCATGTTCATGGCCCTGACTGCAATCACGATCACGACGATCATGCCCATGACCATCACGACCATGGCCATGTCCACGGCCCGAACTGCGGCCACGCTCACCAGGAACCGGTGCGCAACGCCCTGAAAGACGTCGGCCGCAACGACCCTTGCCCATGCGGCAACGGCAAGAAATTCAAGAAGTGCCACGGCGCTTGATGCTTCGGGCGGAGATTTGCTTCGCCAGTTGAATCGCCTTCGCGAGCAGGCTCGCTCCCACATTTTGATCGGCGCCGTACACAGGCTTCGTGTACACAGCAGATCCCCTGTGGGAGCGGGCTTGCTCGCGAAAGCGGCGGCACATTCAACATCACTGTCTCAGACATACCGCTTTCGCGAGCAAGCCCGCTCCCACAGGGATTTCATTCAGGCTTCAGTATCTGCGCGGTGCTGGTGACCGTCGCGTATTCGCCATGCAGGTTGCCCAGCGACATGGCATGCACTTCTTCAGCGGAATGCGCATTACCGAAAAAATCGGCCTTGTCGAAGGTAAAGCAAGCGTCCTCCGCCACCCAGGTATCAAACCCCAGGTTCCCGGCCGTGCGCGCCGTGGACTCAACCGAGTTGTTAGTCGCCACGCCAACGATAATCAACTGATCAATCCCCGCTTCGCGCAACCGCGCCTCCAGCCCTGTCGCACAAAACGCATCCGGCACCTGTTTCTGAATCAGTTGCTCGCCCGCCATTGGCTGGAACCGCTCCTGAAACTCCACCCCCGATTGCTCGGGCCAGAACACCGAATCCGCTGAGCGGGACAGGTGTTGCACGTGGATCACCGGCCGGGATGTGCGCCGCCAAAACACCAGTAAATCGAGAATGCGCTCCTCGGCCTGAGGATTATTTCGACGCCCAAGCCTGGGCTGCAGGATGCCTTTTTGCTGGTCGATGATGATCAGCGCTGCGTTGGTCTTGAGCTCCATGCTGACTTTTCTCATGTCGGGTCATTGAATTTCACGCACTTCAGCATCACCTCTTCCTACAGGCAAGCTCTCCAGTGCAAACAGGACGACCTAATGCGAGCGGTTGCTGTCCGTACCTTATGACGTCTATTTTTTGGAGTACTCCATGATCGACCTGTATTACTGGACCACCCCCAACGGCCACAAAATCTCGATTTTCCTCGAGGAGGCCGGCCTCAAGTACGACGTGCACCCGATCAACATCAGCCAGAACGACCAGTTCAAGCCTGAATTCCTGAAAATCTCCCCGAACAACAAAATCCCGGCCATCGTCGATCATGAGCCTGCGGATGGTGGTGAGCCGTTGTCGCTGTTCGAGTCCGGGGCCATTCTGCTGTACCTGGCAGAGAAAACCGGCCAGTTCCTGCCCAAAGACCTGCGTGGGCGCCAGCAAGCCTTGCAATGGCTGTTCTGGCAGATGGGCGGTCTGGGGCCGATGGCCGGGCAGAATCATCACTTCAGTCAGTTCGCGCCTGAGAAAATCCCCTACGCGATCAAACGCTACATCGACGAAACCGCCCGCCTCTACGGTGTGCTCGACAAACAACTGGCGAGCAATGAGTTTGTCGCCGGGGATGAGTACAGCATTGCCGACATGGCGATCTACCCGTGGATCGTTTCCCACAAGTGGCAGAGCCAGAACCTCGAAGACTTCCCGAATGTGCTGCGCTGGTTCACCCACATCCAGAACCGACCGGCGACAGTGAAGGCGTATGCGATTGCGGCGAAGGTGAATCCGCCTAAATCCTGACCGTTGATCGTTCCCACGCAGAGCGTGGGAACGATCACTGTGAAGAAATAACCCCGCCGCCGCTTGCGCGGCCACCTCCTGCTCACTAACGTAGCGCCTTTATTGCGTTACTACCCCCGCAGGAGCTTTGCCATGGCCTCGCCAGCCCTCACACATTTTCTTCCCCGGTTCGGCGTTGCCGCAGCAGTGGCCGGTGTTTTGAGCCTGACCGGTTGTCAGACCTGGAACACCCAGGACACCCTCCCGCCGACCTCCGGCGTGCAGCCGCTCAAGGGCCTGGCGCAGAACGTTTCGGTTCGGCGCAATGCCATGGGCATGCCGTTGATCGAAAGCAACAGCTTCCACGACGCGCTGTTCGCCCTCGGGTATGTCCACGCCAGCGACCGCCTCACGCAAATGGTGACCATGCGCCTGCTGGCCGAGGGCCGCCTGTCAGAAATGTCCGGTGCGGACCTGCTCGACGCCGACCGCTATATGCGCGCGGTCAACCTGAAGAAAAGCGCCGGTGAGCTATACAAAGCTTCTTCGCCACGGCTCAAGCGCTTCTTTGAAGTGTATGCCCGAGGCGTCAACGCCTACCTGTTCCGTTATCGCGACAAGCTGCCGGCCGATCTCGCCGCCAGCGGCTACAAGCCTGAATATTGGAAGCCGGAAGATTCGGCGCTGATTTTCTGCCTGTTGAATTTCAGCCAGTCGGCCAACCTGCCGGAAGAAATCTCTTCGCTAGTGCTGGCGCAAACCGTCAACACCGACAAGCTCCCATGGCTGACGCCGTCCGCGCCCGACGAAAAGCTGCCAACGGGCGAAGCCGACAAGCTCCAGGGCATCAAGCTCAACGGCGCGATCCCGGGCCTGGCGGAAATCACCAAGGCCACCGGGCAACTGTCCGATCTGAATCTGCTCGGCGCCACCTCGTCGAACAACTGGGCCATTGGCCCGCAACGCAGCCGCAGCGGCAAAAGCCTGCTGGCCAGCGACAGTCACGGGCCGATGGGCGTGCCGTCGTTGTTCAGCTACGTGCAGATCCGCGCGCCGAAATATCAGGCGGCAGGCGTCAGCATTGCCGGCCTGCCCATGGTGCTCGGCGGTTTCAACGGCAAAGTGGCGTGGAGCATGACCTCGGTCATGGGCGACAACCAGGACCTGTTCCTGGAAAAAATCAAACGCCAAGGCAACGGCCTGACCTACGAAGCCAATGGCAAATGGCAGCCGGTGGTGGTGCGTAACGAAACCTACTTCGTCAAAGGCCAGCGACCGCTTCGCGAAGCGGTGTATGAAACCCGCCACGGGCCGCTGCTCAACAGCGCCCAGGGTCTGACCATGGCCAACGGTTTCGGCCTCGCCTTGCAGACTCCAAGCTTCACCGACGACAAGACCCTGGACGCGTTCTTCGACCTGTCCCGCGCGCAAACCGTCGAGAAAGCCTCGGACGCGAGCCGTGAAATCCGCGCCATCGCCCTGAACCTGGTATTTGCCGACGCCAGCAACATCGGCTGGCAAGTCACCGGTCGCTACCCGAACCGTCGCGAAGGCGAAGGCCTGTTGCCGTCGCCGGGCTGGGACGGTCGCTACGATTGGGACGGTTACGCCGACCCGATGCTGCACCCGTATGACCAGGATCCGGCCCAAGGCTGGCTCGGCACCGCCAACCAGCGGGTCATTCCCCATGGCTACGGCATGCAGTTGTCGAATTCCTGGTCCGCCCCGGAACGTGGCGAGCGCATGGCCGAACTGGCCGGCGCAGGCAAGCACGACAGCCGCAGCCTGATCGCCATGCAGTACGACCAGACCACCACCTTCGCCGCCAAACTGAAGAAAATGTTTGAAGCGCCGGGCATGGCCCAGCCGCTGAAACAGGCGATCGAAGCGTTGCCGGAAGCTGATCGCGGCAAGGCTCGCGAGGCGTTGACGCGGTTGATGGCGTTCGACGGCAAGCTCGGCCCGACGTCTGCCGATGCTGCAATCTATGAGCTGTTCCTGCAGGAAAGCACCAAGCAAATCTTCCTCGACGAACTGGGCCCGGAAAGCAGCCCTGCTTGGAAGGCGTTTATCGCCAACGGCAAGTTGTCCTACGCGGCCCAGGCCGATCACCTGCTCGGTCGCGAAGACAGCCCGTTCTGGGATGACGCGCGCACCCCGCAGAAAGAAGACAAACCGGCGATCCTCGCCCGTAGCCTGGCAGCGGCCATCAGTGCCGGCGACAGTCAGTTGGGCGGCGATCACAAAGCCTGGCAATGGGGCAAACTGCACCACTATGAGTGGAAGAATGCCAGCGGCCAGACCGCGCGCGGTCCGCTGGCGGCCGGCGGCGATCACACCACGTTGAACACGGCAGCGTTCGCCTGGGGCCAGGACTTCAACACCACGCTGGTGCCGTCCATGCGCTTTATCGTCGACTTCGGCCAGTCCGAACCGCTGATGGGCCAGAACGGTACCGGCCAGTCCGGCAACCCGGCGAGCCCGAACTACCTCGACAGCATCGACCCGTGGCTCAAGGGCCAGTACATGAGCCTGCCGATGCAACCGCAGAACTTCGACAAAGCGTATGGCAAGGCGCGGTTGACCCTGACACCGGGTAAATAACGCTAAACACCGTCCCAATGTGGGAGCGAGCCTGCTCGCGAAGGCGGCATGTCAGTCAACATCATCGTTGCCTGGCACATCGCTTTCGCGAGCAGGCTCGCTCCCACAGTTTTGAATTTTCATTTGCCCTGAAAACCTAATAGAACTTCTCACCTCGCAAAAACCTCCTAGCTAACAAGCCCCCCCATATTGGCAACAACATGGACCTTGTTATCGCGCGTCCCGAAGGTTTGTACTGCCCCGCCGGTGATTTCTATATCGACCCTTGGCGTCCGGTGGAGCGCGCGGTGATTACCCACGCCCACGGCGACCACGCCCGCACCGGCAATCAACATTACCTGGCGGCCGCTCCCGGCGAAGGGATCTTGCGCTCGCGCCTGGGCCAGGACATCAACCTGCAAACCCTGCCCTACGGCCAACGCCTGCTGCACCACGGCGTCACCCTGAGTTTTCATCCCGCTGGCCATGTACTCGGCTCGGCGCAAGTGCGCCTGGAATACGGCGGTGAAGTCTGGGTCGCCTCGGGCGATTACAAGATTGAGCCCGATGGCACCTGCGCGCCGTTCGAACCGGTGCGTTGCCACACTTTCATCACCGAATCGACCTTCGGCCTGCCGATTTATCGCTGGCAGCCCCAGTCGCAGATCTTTGCCGAAATCAATCAGTGGTGGCAGGCCAACATCGCCGCCGAGAAGGCCAGCGTGCTGTTTTGCTACTCCTTCGGTAAGGCCCAGCGCATTCTCCACGGCATCGATGCCAGCCTCGGCCCCATTCTGGTGCACGGCGCGGTGGAACCGCTCAATCAGGTTTATCGCGACAGCGGTATTTACCTGCCACCCACGATTTATGCCGGCGACGTGAAAAAGAGCGATCCGATCATGCGCCAGGCCTTAGTCATCGCCCCACCGTCGGCCGGTGGCAGCACCTGGATGCGCCGGTTCGGCGACTACAGCGACAGTTTCGCCAGCGGCTGGATGCGTTTGCGCGGCACTCGGCGGCGGCGCGGCGTGGATCGGGGTTTCGTGCTGTCGGACCATGCCGACTGGCCGGGCCTGCTCTGGGCCATCGAACAGACCGGCGCCGAACGGGTGATGGTCACCCACGGTTCGGTCGCGGTGCTGGTGCGGCATCTGTGCGAACAAGGGCTGGATGCGCAGGGGTTCAGCACGGAATACGGCGATGACGAGGAAGACCACGGTGTCGTCGCGGAAACCGCCGAGGTGCAAGCATGAAAGCCTTCGCCGAGTTGTACGCCGAGCTCGACGCCACCACTTCGAGCAACGCCAAACTCGCAGCGATGCAGGCTTACTTCGCCCAGGCTGCGCCGGAAGATGCCGCGTGGGCGGTGTATTTTCTCTCAGGTGGCCGGCCTCGGCAGTTGGTGCCGGTGCGCGCGCTGCGGGAACTTGCGGTGGAGATTTCCGGGCTCTCGACGTGGCTGTTCGAAGAGAGTTATCAAGCGGTCGGTGATCTGGCGGAAACCATCTCGCTGGTGCTGCCCGAAGCCACCCACAGTTCTACCGACGGCTTGGCGGTGTGGATCGAAGACAAACTGCTGCCGCTGCGCGGTGAAACCCCGGAGTTCCTGGCCCGGCGCCTTCCAGCCCTGTGGGCGCAACTCGACCGCTCCAGCCTGATGCTGTGCATCAAATTGATCACCGGCAGTTTTCGTGTCGGCGTGTCCAAGTTGCTGGTCACCCGGGCGCTGGCGGCGATGGCCGGGCTCGACAGCAAACGCGTGGCCCAGCGCCTGGTGGGTTACACCGACCTGTCCAACCGACCGACCGCAGCGCATTACCTCAAACTGATCGCGCCACCCTCCGATGACGAACATGCGCAACGGGGCGGCCAGCCGTATCCGTTCTTCCTCGCCCACGCCTTGTCACAACCGGTGGAACAATTCGAAACACTGCTCGGCCCGGCCAGCCAATGGCAGGTGGAATGGAAGTGGGACGGCATCCGTGCCCAAGTGGTCAAGCGTGAAGGCCGATTGTGGATCTGGTCCCGTGGCGAAGAACTGGTCAGCGAACGTTTCCCTGAACTGGAGTTGCTGACCCATGGTTTGCCGGACGGCACGGTGATCGACGGGGAAATCGTGGTCTGGAAATCCACCCACCCAACCACCGAAGACGCCTTCGATCCGCAATCGACAGCGCCACCGGCGGTGCAACCCTTCGCACTGTTGCAACAACGGATTGGCCGTAAAACCCTGGGCAAGAAAATCCTCGAAGAGGTGCCAGTAGTGTTACTCGCCTACGACCTGCTGGAATGGCAAGGCGAAGACTGGCGCAACCACACCCAGGCCGAACGGCGCACTCAACTGGATAAGGTCATCGCCACCTGCAACAGCCCGGTGCTCCTCGCCTCGCCGGTGCTGACCGGTGAAGACTGGCTCGACCTCGCCCGGCAACGGGAAGCGTCGCGACAGCTTGGCGTCGAGGGCATGATGCTCAAGGCGCGGGATGCGATGTATGGCGTCGGCCGGACCAAGGACATGGGCGTGTGGTGGAAATGGAAGGTCGAGCCGTTCAGCGTCGATGCGGTGCTGATCTATGCGCAACGGGGCCATGGTCGCCGGGCGAGCCTGTTCAGCGACTACACCTTCGCCGTCTGGGACGGCCCGCCCGACGCCAGTGAACGGTCGCTGGTACCGTTCGCCAAGGCGTATTCGGGGCTGACCGATGAGGAAATGCGCAAGGTCGACAGCATCGTGCGCAAAACCACCGTGGAGAAGTTCGGGCCAGTGAGCAGCGTGAAACCGAGCCTGGTGTTTGAGCTGGGCTTTGAAGGGATTGCCCTGTCCAAGCGCCACAAAAGTGGAATCGCGGTGCGTTTTCCGAGAATGTTGCGCTGGCGGCAGGATAAGTCGGTGGAAGACGCCGATAGCCTCGCAACCCTGCAAGACCTTCTGACCTGACTCCCACAGGTTTTTGTGTCGATCTGATCTATATTGGTGCAGTAAATTTCCGACGCCCGTTTCCGTGCACAAATCCGCCCCGGCTACTTCTGAATCACTTTTAAAACACTTGTTCGGGACTCTGGTTCGGAAATTGCTACTTTCATTAGGTCTTACGCTTTCCAGTAACAATAATTCTGCGCCACAAGCGCTCATATTGGTTCTTAGGGATTGAATAATGAAAAAAGCATTGCTGACCCTTTCTGCACTGGCGTTGTGCATGGCTGCCGGCTCCGCGCTGGCCAAGGAGTACAAAGAACTGCGTTTTGGCGTTGACCCTTCCTACGCACCCTTCGAGTCCAAAGCGGCCGACGGCAGCCTGGTGGGCTTCGACATCGATCTGGGCAATGCGATCTGCGCCGAGCTGAAGGTCAAGTGCAAATGGGTCGAAAGCGATTTCGACGGCATGATTCCGGGCCTCAAGGCCAACAAATTCGACGGTGTGATCTCTTCGATGACCGTCACCGAAGCGCGCGAAAAAGTCATCGACTTCTCCAGCGAGCTGTTCTCCGGCCCGACCGCCTACGTGTTCAAGAAAGGTTCCGGGGTCACCGCAGACGTCGCTTCGCTCAAGGGCAAGACCGTCGGCTACGAACAAGGCACCATCCAGGAAGCCTATGCAAAAGCCGTTCTGGACAAGGCTGGCGTTAAAACCCAGGCCTACGCCAACCAGGACCAGGTCTATGCCGACTTGACTTCCGGGCGTCTCGACGCAGGTATTCAGGACATGCTGCAAGCCGAACTGGGCTTCCTGAAGTCGCCACAAGGTGCCGATTACGATGTCAGCAAGCCAGTCGACAACGCTTTGCTCCCGGCCAAAACGGCTGTCGGTATTAAGAAAGGTAACACCGAGCTGAAAGCGCTTTTGGATAAAGGTATCAAAGCGTTACACGACGATGGCAAATACGCCGAGATTCAAAAGAAACACTTTGGCGATCTGAATCTGTACAGCGGCAAATAATGCCCGGCGCCCATCTCGCGATGGGCGCTTTTTTCATCCGATCAGGTTGCTGATTTATGTTCGAAAACCTATTACAAAACCTGGGGCTCTCAGCCTTCAGCTTGAAGGGCTTCGGTCCTTTGCTGATGGAAGGCACCTGGATGACCATCAAATTATCGGCGTTGTCGCTGCTGGTGGCCGTATTGCTCGGCCTGCTCGGCGCCACCGCCAAACTGTCAAAAGTCAAACTGGTGCGGGTTCCGGCCCAGATCTACACCACGCTGATTCGTGGCGTGCCGGACCTGGTGCTGATGCTGCTGATCTTCTACAGCCTGCAAACCTGGTTGACGTCGTTTACCGATTTCATGGAATGGGAATACATCGAGATCAACCCGTTCAGCGCCGGGGTCATTACCCTGGGCTTCATTTATGGTGCGTATTTCACCGAAACCTTCCGCGGGGCGATCCTCGCCGTGCCTCGGGGCCAGGTCGAAGCCGCTACCGCTTATGGCCTCAAACGCGGCCAGCGTTTTCGAATCGTGGTGTTCCCGCAAATGATGCGTTTCGCCCTGCCGGGTATCGGCAACAACTGGATGGTGATGCTCAAGGCCACCGCGCTGGTGTCGATCATCGGCCTCGCCGATTTGGTCAAAGCCGCGCAGGACGCTGGTAAAAGCACCTACCAACTGTTTTATTTCCTGGTGCTTGCCGCGCTGATCTACCTGGTCATCACCAGCGCTTCCAACTTCGTCCTGCGCTGGCTCGAACGCCGTTACGCCGCCGGTTCCCGGGAGGCCGTACGATGATCGAACTCTTGCAGGAATACTGGAAACCCTTCCTTTATAGCGACGGCAACAACATCACCGGCCTGGCCATGACCCTGTGGCTGCTCAGTGCCTCGATCTTCATCGGTTTCCTGGTGTCGATCCCGCTGTCCATCGCCCGGGTGTCGCCACATTTCTATATTCGCTGGCCGGTGCAGTTCTACACCTACCTGTTCCGTGGCACGCCGCTCTACATCCAATTGCTGATTTGCTACACCGGGATCTACAGCCTGGCAGCCATTCGTGCGCAACCAGTGCTGGATGCGTTCTTCCGCGATGCGATGAACTGCACCATCCTCGCCTTCGCCCTGAACACCTGCGCCTACACCACGGAGATTTTCGCCGGGGCGATCCGCAGCATGAACCACGGTGAAGTCGAAGCGGCCAAGGCCTATGGTCTGACTGGCTGGAAGCTGTATGCCTACGTGATCATGCCTTCGGCCCTGCGTCGTTCGTTGCCTTATTACAGCAACGAAGTGATCCTGATGCTGCACTCGACCACCGTGGCGTTCACCGCGACTATCCCCGACATCCTGAAAGTCGCGCGGGACGCCAACTCGGCGACCTTCCTGACCTTTCAGTCGTTCGGCATCGCTGCGCTGATCTACCTGACCGTGACCTTTGCGCTGGTCGGCCTGTTCCGTCTCGCCGAACGTCGATGGCTGGCCTTCCTCGGGCCGACTCACTAGGACCCGTTTTCAGGAATAAAGAGACGAACATGCGCCACCAGATACATGACTTGCTGGCCCCGCTGCCGGGGACCGCACGACAGATCCACAGCTTCCACTTCGGCCCCGCGTCGGCCAAAGGCAAGATCTACATCCAGTCGTCCCTGCACGCCGATGAAATGCCCGGCATGCTGGTGGCCTGGCACCTCAAGCAACGCCTGGCGGAGCTGGAAGCCGCCGGCCGCCTGCGCAGCGAAATCGTGTTGGTGCCCGTCGCCAACCCGGTGGGCCTGGAACAAGTGTTGATGGATGTGCCGCTGGGCCGCTATGAGCTGGAGAGCGGGCAGAACTTCAATCGCTGGTTCGTCGATTTGAGCGAAGAGGTCGGCAACGAGATCGAAGGCCAGCTCGGCGACGATTCGCGGCACAACCTCGAACTGATCCGCACCAGCCTGCGCAACGCCCTCGCCCGCCAGACCGCCGGCACGCAACTGCAATCCCAGCGCCTGACCCTGCAACGGCTGGCCTGCGATGCGGATATGGTGCTGGACCTGCATTGCGATTTCGAAGCCGTCGCGCACCTTTACACCACGCCCGAAGCCTGGCCGCAGGTCGAGCCGCTGGCGCGCTACATCGGTGCCGAGGCGAGTCTGCTGGCCACCGATTCCGGTGGGCAGTCGTTCGATGAATGTTTCACGCTGCTCTGGTGGCAGTTGAAGGAGCGCTTCGGCGAGCACTTCGATATTCCGCTGGGCAGTTTCTCGGTCACCGTCGAATTGCGCGGCCAGGGCGACGTCTATCACCCGCTGGCCAGCCGCGATTGCCAGGCGCTGATCGACTACCTGATTCACTTCGGCGCCATCGCCGGCGAAGCAGCGCCGCTGCCGGAACTGCCCTACCCGGCCACGCCGCTGGCCGGCGTTGAACCAGTGACCACGCCAGTCGGCGGGTTGTTGGTGTTCACCGCGCTGCCGGGGCAATACCTGGACGCCGGGCAACTGATCGCCGAAATCATCGACCCGATCAATGATCGCGTCACCCCCATCCATTGCACCGCCGCCGGGCTGATGTACGCCCGTTCGCTGCGCCGCATGGCCACTGCCGGCATGGTGATCGCCCACGTCGCGGGCACCGAAGCCTATCGCAGCGGCTACCTACTTTCGCCTTGAGGATGCATGCCCCATGTATAAATTGACCATCGACGGCCTGCATAAAAGCTATGGCGACCATCATGTGCTCAAAGGTGTTTCGCTCAAGGCCAACACCGGCGACGTCATCAGCCTGATCGGCGCCAGCGGCTCGGGGAAAAGTACCTTCCTGCGTTGCATCAACTTCCTCGAACAACCCAACGACGGCGCCATGAGCCTGGATGGCAAAGACATCCGCATGGTCAAGGACCGTCACGGCATGCACGTGGCCGATCCCGATGAACTGCAACGGATCCGCACGCGCCTGGCGATGGTGTTCCAGCATTTCAACCTGTGGAGCCACATGACCGTGCTGGAAAACATCACCATGGCCCCGCGCCGGGTGCTGGGTTGCAGCAAGGAAGAAGCCGAAGACCGCGCCCGGCGCTACCTCGACAAAGTGGGTCTGGCGGCGCGTGTTGCCGACCAATACCCGGCGTTTCTTTCCGGTGGCCAGCAGCAACGGGTGGCGATTGCCCGCGCCTTGGCCATGGAACCGGAAGTCATGCTGTTCGACGAACCGACCTCGGCCCTCGACCCGGAGCTGGTGGGTGAAGTGCTGCGCGTGATCCAGGGCCTCGCCGAAGAAGGCCGGACCATGATCATGGTGACCCACGAAATGAGCTTCGCGCGCAAAGTATCGAGCCAAGTGTTGTTCCTGCACCAGGGTTTGGTAGAGGAACAAGGCGCGCCGGAGGATGTGTTGGGCAATCCGAAGAGTGAGCGGCTGCAACAGTTCCTCAGCGGTAACCTCAAGTAAGACCACCGCCCTCACCCTGTAGGAGCAAAGCTTGCTCGCGAAGGCGTCCTTGAAATCGCCTTCGCCGGCAAGCCTGGCTCCTACAGGACCACGTATCGCAATTAAACCTTTCGTATCCCGTCGCGGTCACTGAAAGAACACTTTCAGAGCGCACGCCGCCGGCATGGGAACCTCCCCCGACTTCGCAAAAAAATGGTTCACCGCCCGTGGCTGGAAGCCGTTCGCCTTTCAGAAACAGGTATGGACGGCGGTCAAACGGGGCGAATCCGGGTTGCTGCATGCCAGCACCGGTGCCGGTAAAACCTACGCGGTGTGGTTTGGGGCGCTCAACCGCTTCGCCTCTTGCGTCGCGCCGGTTGAAACACCGCGCAAACGCAAACCGGTTGCCGAACCGCTGACCGTACTGTGGATAACTCCGATGCGCGCCTTGGCCGCCGACACCGCTCGCGCCCTGGAAGCGCCGCTGGCGGATTTGCAGATACCCTGGAGCGTCGGTCTGCGTACCGGTGACACCAGCAGCAGCGAACGCGCCCGTCAGAGCCGGCGCCTGCCGTCCACGCTGATCACTACCCCGGAAAGCCTGACCCTGATGCTCGCCCGCGCCGATGCGCAAACTGCGCTGTCGACCTTGCGCATGGTGGTGGTCGACGAATGGCACGAACTGCTCGGCAACAAGCGCGGCGTGCAATTGCAATTGGCCCTCGCCCGCTTGCGTCGTTGGCATCCCGAACTGATCGTCTGGGGCGTTTCCGCAACGCTGGGTAATCAATCCCACGCCGAACAGGTCTTGATTCCGCATGGTGGCGGCATCAGCGTCCAGGGCCAGAGCAGCAAAGACCTGCGCGTCGATACCTTGTTGCCGCCAGCCATCGAACGTTTCCCCTGGGCCGGGCACATCGGTTTGAAAATGCTGCCGCAAGTCGTCACCGAGATCGAATCGAGTCCCAGCAGCCTGGTGTTCACCAACACTCGCGCTCAATCGGAGATCTGGTATCAGGCTTTGCTGGAGGCGCGCCCGGATTGGGCCGGGTTGATTGCCTTGCATCACAGCTCGCTGTCACGCGATACCCGTGACTGGGTTGAGCGGGCCCTCAAGGACGGACAACTCAAAGCCGTGGTCTGCACGTCGAGCCTGGACCTGGGCGTGGACTTCCTGCCGGTGGAGCGCGTGCTGCAAATTGGTTCGGCCAAAGGCGTGGCGCGGCTGATGCAGAGGGCGGGACGCTCCGGGCATGCGCCGGGACGCGTCTCACGGGTGACGTTGGTGCCGACCCACAGCCTGGAACTGATCGAAGCCGCCGCCGCGCAAGATGCCGTGGCGCAACGACGGATCGAACCCCGCGAATCACCGTATAAGCCGCTGGATGTACTGGTGCAACATCTGGTCAGCATCGCATTGGGCGGTGGGTTTATGCCCGATGAGCTGTACGAAGAAGTGCGCAGCGCGTGGGCTTATCGCGACCTTACGCCAGCGGATTGGGCCTGGGCGCTGGCCTTCGTACGCCACGGCGGACTTTCTCTGACGGCTTATCCGGATTATCGCCGGGTCGAGCCCGATGAACAGGGCATCTGGCGTGTGCCGGATGCACGCTTGGCGCGCCGACATCGCATGAGCATCGGCACCATCGTCAGCGATGCGAGCATTCAGCTGAAGTACTGGAGCAAGGGCGGTGGCGGCAAACAACTGGGCAGTGTCGAGGAAGGGTTTATCGCCCGGCTCAAGCCTGGCGACGGTTTTCTGTTCGCGGGACGCTTGCTGGAACTGGTCCGTGTGGAAAACATGACCGCGTACGTGAAGCGCAGCAACGTGAAAAAAGCTGCGGTGCCACGCTGGAATGGCGGGCGCATGCCGCTGTCCAGCGAGTTGGCGCAGGCGGTTGTCGCGCGTTTCAGTGCAGCAGCATCGGGGCAGTTTGACGGCCCGGAAATGACCGCGTTGCGTCCACTGCTGGAGGTGCAGCAACGCTGGTCCGGGTTGCCGACCGAAAATTCGCTGCTGGCCGAGGCGCTTAAATCGCGCGAGGGGTGGCATTTGTTCCTCTATCCCTTCGCCGGGCGCCAGGTGCATCTGGGATTGGCGAGCCTGTTGGCCTGGCGGGTCAGTCAGCGCCAACCGGTTACGTTTTCCATCGCGGTCAACGACTACGGCCTGGAATTGCTCAGCGCAACGCCGATTGACTGGTCCGTTCATCTGAACCCCGACTTGTTCAACGCCGAGCAGCTGTTGCCCGACGTGCTCGCCAGCCTGAACGCCGGTGAACTGGCGTTGCGGCGTTTTCGCGAGATCGCGCGGATTGCCGGCCTGGTATTCGCCGGTTATCCCGGCGCGCCAAAGAGTACGCGACAGGTCCAGGCATCCAGCGGCTTGTTCTTCGAAGTGTTCAAGCAGTACGACGCCGACAACCTGTTGCTTGACCAGGCAGGGAAAGAAGTCCTACGCGAAGAATTGGATATTCAACGACTGGAGCAGACCTTGGCCCGCATCAACAGTCTGAAATTCGATCTGCATCAGATCAAACGTCCGACGCCTCTGGGCTTTCCGCTGCTGGTGGAGCGGATGCGTGAGAGCATGAGTTCCGAAAAACTGGCGGATCGAATCAGGCGCATGGTCGGCGATCTCGAGAAAACCGCACAGACCGGGAAAGCCTGATGAGCACGCCTTATCCTGTGCGCCTGGCCGGCGAAGAATTGTGGTTATTGCCCGAGAAAGCGATTTACTGGCCCGCCCAGCAAGCGCTGTTGATCGCCGATGTGCATTTCGGCAAGGCTGCGGCCTATCGCAGCCTCGGCCAGCCGGTGCCACGGGGCACGACTGCGCAAAACATCGCGGTGCTGGATGGGTTGCTGGCGGCCCTGCCCTGTCGCCAGCTGATTTTCCTTGGTGACTTTCTCCACGGGCCCGGCTCACACGCCGTGGACACCTTGACGGCGCTGGCAGCCTGGCGCGAACGCCATCGCGATCTGCCGATGACGCTGATTCGCGGCAACCATGACAAGCGGGCGGGTGATCCGCCGGCTTCGCTGAACATCCGCGTGGTGCCCGAGCCTTTCTTGCTGGGGCCGTTTTCCTTGCAGCATGAACCGGATCCGCACCCGAGCCGGCATGTCCTGGCGGGGCATGTGCATCCGGTTTATCGGCTGAACGGCAAAGGCCGGCAAAGCTTGCGTTTGGCGTGTTTCAGGCTGGGGACGGAAATCAGTCTATTGCCCGCATTCGGCGCATTTACCGGTGGGTATCAAGTTGAAGCGGACGAGAGTTGCAGGATTTTCGTCATCGGCGACAACGAAATATGGCCGATCAGCTAACGCTAACTCTGTAGGAGCGAAGCTTGCTCGCGAAGGAGGTGTGCCAGTCGACATCATTTTTGACTGGCACACCGCCTTCGTGAGCAAGCTTCGCTCCTACAGGATGACGCGTCGTGCGATAAGCGCAGGAGGCCACATCAGGCGACAGGTGCTGGAGGCGGCTCATCCGGCAGGGTTGGCTCACCGGGTTCGGTCGGCTGTTCGTTTGGGGTATCGGGATCAGGCTGGCCAGGGATGCCCCCTGCCATATTGATTGGCGGATGTGCCAACAAGGACCAGGCCAAAACACCGACCTGATTGGGCTCAAGCCTGGCCAGTTCGGCGCTGATTTGCGGATCGATCTTCATGGAGCACTCCTGAGCAGTGGCCCGGTTCGCTGTGCGCAAACCGGGCAGTACACCCAATAGAGTGTCTACCTGCTGAAGAATTCCCGGGATCTGTCAGATGGACGGATCAAGTGCGTGGCAGGGTGACGCCGCGCTGGCCCTGATACTTGCCGCCACGGTCCTTGTAGGAGACTTCGCACTCTTCGTCGGATTCGAAGAACAGCATCTGTGCGACACCTTCATTGGCGTAGATTTTCGCCGGCAATGTGGTGGTGTTGGAGAATTCCAGGGTCACGTGACCTTCCCACTCAGGCTCGAGCGGCGTCACGTTGACGATAATGCCGCAACGGGCGTAGGTGCTTTTACCGAGGCAGATAGTCAGCACGTTGCGCGGGATGCGGAAGAATTCCACGGTGCGGGCCAGGGCGAACGAGTTCGGCGGGATGATGCAGACATCGCTGGTTACGTCGACAAAGCTCTTCTCGTCGAAGTTCTTCGGATCGACGATTGCCGAGTTGATGTTGGTGAACACCTTGAATTCACCGGCGCAGCGTACGTCGTAGCCGTAGCTCGACACACCGTAGGAAATCAGCCGCTCGGCACCTTCGCCGCGCATCTGGCGCTCGACGAACGGTTCGATCATGCCGTGCTCTTGCGCCATGCGGCGAATCCACTTGTCCGATTTGATGCTCATGGCGGGGTGTCCTGAATAGCGAGGTGGAAAAATTCTGTCCGGCATCTTACTAGGCGCGCGCTCCGGGTTCAAAGCGCAGGTATTAATTCTCGCCGATCCCCCCTGATTGCCGGGCCTTGGCGCCAATAAGATGCACCGTCAGTCACGAAAACAGAGAAACCTTCGCAAGAAACATTGGCACGTTACTCAAAAAGGGTTAAGGTGGCGCCACTGTGCTGCTTGTGTCACTGAGAATCTCTACACGATATGTTGAATTTCGATCCAACCATCTACAAGAATTTTTCCTGCTCTTTGCACTCAGTCTCGGCCAGGGTTCTTCCTGCGTCGCAGTTATCTTTGTTCAAGGAGTTACACCATGTCTAATCGCCAAACCGGTACCGTTAAGTGGTTCAACGATGAAAAAGGCTTCGGCTTCATCACTCCACAATCCGGTGACGACCTGTTCGTTCACTTCAAAGCTATCCAATCCGACGGCTTCAAAAGCCTGAAAGAAGGCCAACAGGTTTCTTTCATCGCTACCCGCGGTCAGAAAGGCATGCAAGCTGAAGAAGTTCAAGTTATCTAACTTGTACTTGCTTTAGTAAAAAGCCCCGCCCTTAAAAGCGGGGCTTTTTTGTGGGCGTCTGTTTTTGCCTTACGCCATCCTCTCGTCCTTCTATATTATTCGCCACCTGGAAAATCACATGGAAGCAGCAGGATGCCGTTCAATCAATGGAAAGCGCTAGGCACAGCGCTGATCACACTCGCACTCCCCCTCTCGACACACGCCGATACCCGCCCCTATCACCCGACCATCATCGTCGGCATGGATACTCGCGCCACCTACCTCGCCAAAGGCCCGGACGCCCAAGGCGCTGCGCAGCTCCAGTTAATGCCCGCAGTACGACTGAAACTCTCCACCGCAAATACTTGCGGCAGCGATGAGGTTTACCTCACCCCGGAGTCGTCGGGCATCCCCGCAGAGTCATTCAGTCGAGCCCTGGACGAAATCCAGGAGCTGATCGATAACGAAACCCCCGTCCTGATGACCCTTTCCGCCTGCGACGGCAAGCGCGCGTTTTTCGAAAAAATCCGTGGATGCACACCCGAAGAGTGCGGCAAGCTCACCGCCTCTCTGGTAGACGGGAAGCTGTATCTGGACGAGGCATATGCGCCAACCGGCAAAAGCCAGGCGTCTTACTTCCTGAAAATGCCGATGGCCTACGACAGCAAGCGCAAGGCCTGGAAAGCAAAGGTCTACTACGCCGATTCCAAGACACTGCGCCGCGACTACTTTGTCAACGCCAAGGACTTCGTCTCAGGCAGACCCGTCCTCGCCTCAAAAACCTACTACCCAAGCGGAAAACTCGGACAAAGCTATCAGAACGATGCCAATGGCCAACGCCAGGGCGAGGCAATAACGTATTCCGAAAGCGGAATTGTCATCAAACGCGCGAACTATTTGAACGATGAACTGGAAGGCTGGCAAACCACCTACCACGACAACGGCAAAGAGGCTGATGCCTACAAATGGCATCAAGGTAAACGTGTCGACGGTGAATACCTGGAGCATGACGAAAACGGTGCATTGGTTGGCCGCATCAGCTATCGCAATGACGAACCCGACGGCCCGGCCATGAGCTATTACCCAAGCGGCAAACTGAAGGACAGCAGCAGTTTCGTTGCGGGCAAGGCGCAAGGCCCAAGCACTTCATATTTCGAAAACGGCGCGGTACGCAGCACCCGCAACAACGTGGACAGCAGCCCGGATGGCTGGGTCATCAGCTATTACGCCGACGGCAAAGTGGAAGAAAAACAGTTTTTCGAACAGCAAGTACAGCGCAGCTATGCCACTTGGAATGCCCAGGGCATCCAGACCGTGCAATGGCAATGGGATGAGCAGCATCGCGAACAGGGTGATTTCAAGAAGTGGTACGAAAACGGCCAGTTGCAGGATCACCGGATCTACAAGGACGGAAAACTGCAGGGCCCAGCCATCACTTGGTATGAAAACGGCCAGATGAATACGTCGGTCGATTATGTCGAGGGCCGCGAGCAGGGCGTGATGCGTATGTGGAAAGAGGATGGCAGCCCGAACGGCGAATGCCGATACGAGGCTGGCGAGCGTCAAGGTGAATGCACCTGACGCAATAACATCAAAAAAAAGATCGCAGCATTCGGCAGCTCCTACAGGATGAACGTCGATTCATCGTAGGAGTTGCCGAAGGCTGCGATCTTTTGATCTTTTCAGCGATTTACCAAGCCACGCCAAACCCGGCGGTATATCGAGTCTTGCTCAAATCAGCATCATCGGTCCCGCTGATGACATCCCGCTCGGCCTTGAGGTTAAGCGAAGCCCAGTCGGTGACTTTATAGCGCAAGCCCATTTCCGCATCGAGGGAGTAATCAGCCACGCCGGAAAGTGGCTTACCCACTTCGCCGTTGGTGAAGAACTCCACTTTCTTGCCAATCAGGTAACGGTTGTAGTCCCACTTCATGGCGACGGAATAGAAGTTGTCCTTGCCGCCGTCCTTGTATTCAAAATCGGTACGGTTGAACAGCGAGCCGAGCGAGAATGCGCCGAGTTCGTTATCCCAGAACTGATAACCCGGACCAGTACCGACCACGCGCTGACGGGACAAGTCTTCGACCTTGTCGCGCTTGTAGTTCACACGACCATCCCAGTACCAGTGCTCGGTCAGGAATCGGTCGAGGGAGTATTCGGCGCGCCAGTTGTCGGTGGTGACCACGTCATCCTGGAATTCGCGGTTGTACTCACCTTCCGCCGTATGGCGCCAGCGACCATGACGGGCCGAGGTCTTGAAGCCGACATCGTAGTCGTCGGTGTCCTTCTCGGCGCGCTGGTAATCCAGCGCCATGTCGACATTACCTTTCCATACCAGGTCTTCGACGATCGGCTTGGGCTTGAGGATCTGCTGGATACTCGCCAACTCGACGGTTTTCGGCGCCTCGCCATTGGCCAGGGTCACCTTGCCATCTTCGGCTGCCTTCAATGATTTGGCCTTCTCACCGTTGTAGGCATCCTGCTTGACCAGCAACTCCTGATCGCTTTCCAGGGTTTTGACCTGTTTCCAGTCGATCGGGATCGCACCGGCGTATTCGGTCTGGATCAACAGCTTGCCGCCATCGAACACGGTGATCTTGCCGCTCAATTTGTCACCGTTTTTCAACCACACGGTGTCGGCCAGCAAAGGCGTGGAAGCACTGAAGACAGCGAGGCACAGCAAAGTTCTGGACAACATAAGCAGATCGAAGGCTCTGGTTTGCGAAAAAAAGTCGGCATTATCCGCTGGAATAAGGCGCTAGCAAGGACTGACCCAACTATTTCTATTGAGTTCATTTCTCAATTGTCACTTCAGGACTTAATCTACGGGCAGCAAAACGAATTTCTTCAGGACCTGCGGACGTGACAGACGCGATCAGCGAAACCGAAAGCCCGGCGCAAATCCGACGCACGGCGCTCTACCTGACCCTGGCCCAGGTGCCGGAGGGTAAAGTCGTGAGTTACGGACAATTGGCCGAGTTGGCAGGCCTGGGCCGCGCTGCTCGTTGGGTCGGGCGCACGCTGAGTCAGTTGCCCGGCGACACCAAGCTGCCCTGGCACCGGGTTCTCGGCGCCGGCGGTCGGATCAGCCTGCCGGTTGGCAGTCCCTCGGGGGACGAACAACGCGCGCGTTTGCGCACCGAGGGCATCAGTATCCTGAACAATCGTGTTGATATTCAGCGTCATGGCTGGCGCCCGGTAGAGCACAGCGGTTAGAGTGCGCGCTTTGTTTCCGTAATCTTGAGGCAGACTTCAGCCCATGCCCCGTAAAACCTGGCGCGCCGCGCTCGCCGCCTATGCCAGCCCATCAACGCTCGTGCTGTTGCTGCTTGGTTTCGCCGCCGGCTTGCCGTACATGCTGGTGTTCTCGACGCTGTCGGTCTGGTTGCGTGAGGCCGGTGTGGCCCGCGAAACCATTGGCTATGCAAGCCTGATCGGTCTGGCCTACGCCTTTAAATGGGTGTGGTCACCGCTGCTCGACCAATGGCGCCTGCCATTTCTCGGCAAACTCGGCCGCCGCCGCTCCTGGCTGGTGCTGGCCCAATCGCTGGTGATCCTCGGTCTGATCGGCATGGGTTTCTGCGACCCGCAAAAGCATCTGTCCTGGCTGATCGCCATTGCCGTGATCGTCGCGTTCGCCTCGGCGACCCAAGATATCGCGGTGGACGCCTATCGCCTGGAAATCGCTGACGACAGTCGCCAGGCCGCGCTGGCCGCCAGCTATATGTCCGGCTATCGGATCGCAGCCTTGCTGGCCACTGCCGGCGCGCTGTTTTTCGCCGAAGGCTTCGGCTCCACCGGTTTCAATTACCAGCATTCCGCCTGGACCGGTACTTACGTGCTGTTCGGCGCCTTGATGATCCCGGCCCTGCTGACCACCCTGTTCATGCGCGAGCCGCCGGTGCCGTTGCGCACTCAGTTGCAGGCCGGACGCTACAGTTTTGTGCATCAACTGGCGTCGGTGTTTGTATTGATCGTACTGCTGGTGTCCGTGCCGGCCATGTTCACCCAGCTCTACAACACTGATTTCGCCAGCGTGCTGTTCGGCGGCGTCAGCCTGCTCGACCTGCTGCTGGAAGACCGCGCATTCCTGCGCGCAATCCTCTACATCACGCTGACCGCCCTGTGCCTGTCGTCCATGGGCCGCCGCGGCCTGGCGCCGGTGCTGACGCCGGTCAACGACTTCATCCTGCGTTACCGCTGGCAGGCGTTCCTGCTGTTGGGACTGATCGCCACGTACCGCATGTCCGATACGGTCATGGGCGTGATGGCCAACGTGTTCTATATCGACCAGGGCTTCACCAAGGACCAGATTGCCAGTGTCAGCAAGATCTTCGGCCTGATCATGACGCTGGTCGGCGCCGGCATGGGCGGCCTGCTGATCGTGCGCTTCGGCATTCTGCCGATCCTGCTGATTGGCGGCATCACGTCGGCTGCGACCAACCTGCTGTTCCTGATGCTCGCCGACATGGGCGCCAACCTGAACATGCTGATCCTGACCATTTCCCTGGACAACTTCAGCTCGGGCCTGGCGACCTCGGCGTTCGTCGCTTACTTGTCGAGCCTGACCAACCTCAAGTTCTCCGCCACCCAATACGCCCTGCTCAGCTCGATCATGCTGCTGCTGCCACGCCTGATCGGCGGCTATTCAGGGGTCATGGTGGAGAAGTTCGGCTATCACAACTTCTTCCTGATCACCGCCCTGCTCGGCGTTCCGACGCTGCTGCTGATCGCCCTGCACTGGTTCCAGGAGAGCCGCCGGGCCGGCCCGACGCCGACACCTGAACCGGTGCAGACGCCGGCGGTGGAAGAGCTGTAGGAAACGTCCCGATTGGCGGGAGGTTTCCCGCCATCAAGCCTCACCGCCGGCCGCACTTCTGTACGTCAGCAGATCTCGCCCGTACAATGCTCCGTCATTTCTCGTCATCAGCAACCGACAACGGCCAACCATGCGCACCAGTCAATTTTTGCTCGCCACACAGAAAGAAACGCCTTCCGACGCGGTCGTGATCAGCCACCAGCTGATGCTGCGCGCCGGCATGATCCGCAAACTCGCCTCGGGCCTGTACACCTGGCTGCCGATGGGCTTGCGGGTAATGCGCAAGGTCGAAGCCGTCGTTCGTGAAGAAATGAACGCCGCCGGCTCGCTTGAAGTGTTGATGCCGAGCACTCAACCGGCTGAACTGTGGCAGGAATCCGGTCGCTGGGAAGAATACGGCCCTGAGCTGCTGCGCTTCAAGGATCGTCACGGTCGCGACTTCTGCGCCGGCCCGACCCATGAAGAAGTGATCACCGACCTGATGCGCAACGAGTTGAGCAGCTACAAACAGCTGCCAATCAACCTGTATCAGATCCAGACCAAATTCCGTGACGAAATCCGTCCACGCTTCGGTTTGATGCGCGGCCGCGAATTCATCATGAAGGACGCCTACTCCTTCCACGCCGACCAGCCTTCGCTGCAGATCACTTACGATCGCATGCACCAGGCCTACTGCAACGTGTTCACTCGCCTGGGCCTGAAATTCCGCCCTGTTGAAGCCGACAACGGCTCCATCGGTGGTGCCGGCTCCCACGAGTTCCACGTACTGGCCGAATCCGGCGAAGACGATATCGTCTTCAGCAACGGTTCCGACTACGCCGCGAACATCGAGAAAGCCGAAGCCGTACCGCGCGAAACTTCTCGCGCCGCACCGGCTGAAGAGCTGCGCCTGGTCGACACGCCGAACGCCAAGACCATTGCGCAACTGGTCGAAGGCTTCAATCTGCCGATCGAAAAAACCATCAAGACCCTCGTGGTTCACGCTGAAGAGAAAGGCAAGCTGATTGCCCTGATCATCCGTGGCGACCACGAGCTGAACGAAATCAAGGCGTCCAACCAGCCAGGCGTTGCCAGCCCGCTGGTAATGGCCTCCGAAGCTGAACTGCGCGACGCCATTGGCGCCGGTGCCGGCTCGCTCGGTCCGTTGAACCTGCCGCTGCCGATCATCATCGACCGTTCGGTCGAACTGATGAGCGACTTCGGGATTGGCGCCAACATCGACGACAAGCACTACTTCGGCGTGAACTGGGAACGCGACCTGCCGGTTCCAACCGTGGCCGACCTGCGTAACGTCGTGGCCGGCGACCCAAGCCCGGATGGCAAGGGCACCCTGGAAATCAAGCGCGGCATCGAAGTCGGGCATATCTTCCAGCTGGGCAACAAGTACAGCAAAGCGATGAAGTGCGAAGTGCTGGGCGAGAACGGCAAGCCAGTCACCCTGGAAATGGGTTGCTACGGCATTGGCGTGTCCCGTGTGGTGGCTGCGGCCATCGAGCAGAACAACGATGCCAACGGGATCATCTGGAGCGACACATTGGCGCCGTTCCAGGTTGCCCTGGTACCGCTGCGCTACGACAACGAGCAGGTTCGCGAAGCCACCGACAAGCTGTACGCAGAATTGACTGCGGCCGGTTTCGAAGTGCTGCTGGACGACCGCGACAAGAAAACCAGCCCGGGCATCAAGTTCGCGGACATGGAGCTGATCGGCATTCCTCACCGGATCGTGGTCAGTGACCGCGGCCTCGCCGATGGCAATCTGGAATACAAGAGCCGCACCGAGGCCGAGGCGCAAGCGCTGCCGGTCGCTGACGTGCTGTCCTTCCTCCAGGCCCGTATCCGCCGCTGACACCAGATAGAGAAGTCATGTTCAAGCGAAACACCTTAGGCCTCGGTGGTGCCGCCCTGTGCGGCACCCTGCTGGTCAGCGGCTGTGCCAATCACATGTCACAACGCAGCGAGCACGAGGAACGGGTCGAGCGCAAATTGCTCGATCACAGCCTGCAGATCGATGTCGGTGAGCCCAAGGTCCTTGAGCTGCCGCAACGGCGGGTGAAAATCCACGAGCAAAAGACCTTCGAAGTCACCGAATTCGAAGTCACGCGTCACTACGACCGCTACACGCCGTACCAACCCTGGCGGGAGGTCTACGAGATCCCGCTGGGCATGGTGGCCATCGTGGCGGGTGTCGGCGCGAACGTGGTCAACGTGTTCACCCTCGGCAACTTGCCGGACAGCGTGACCAAGGATTGGCTGAGTTACGGTTTCGCCGGGATCAACCCGTTCATGAACGTGCAGTCCCACGGTCGCGCCCAGCAAAACCTGGCCGGTATCGACGAAGTCCAGCGTGACAAACGCACCGAGTACTCGAGCCTGCCGTGGAGTGAGCGCCCGGTGCAGGTCAAGGCAGGCAAAGAAACGTTCGATCTGAACACCGACAAAAACGGCGTACTGCGCCTGAACCTGTTGGACAGCCCTTTCGCTGAACATGACATCAATCATCTGAGCCGACTGCTGATTACCGTCGCAGATGCCCAGGACGACGTGCACACCGACTCGTCCCTGGCGGTCAGTAGCGGCTTGCGTGGCAAGTTGCTCGAAGCCCACGGGTTGATTTATGACGACCTCGAAGACGACGAAGTGAGCCAGTGGGTACACCGGGTCAAACGTTTGTCGGAACTGGGTCTGGAAGAAGAAGCCAGTGAGTTGGAGCAGAGCCTGATCGAATTGACGCGTAACGATCCTGAACTGCAGACCGAATTCCTCAAGTCGTTGACCAAGGATGCCGGGCGATTGGTGGCGGATCCGAACCCGAATTAAAAGCAAAAGCTTCGCGGGCAAGCCTCGCTCCTACAAGGGATAAGCGGTCCCCTGTAGGAGCGAGGCTTGCCCGCGAAGACGCCCGAACATTCAACGCCAACTACCGCTCGAACAACTCCATCTGCTCAAACCCGCCGCGCAAATCCTCCAGCCTCACCCCGATCCCCAACAATCGCACCGGCTTGCCGCCGCGATTGAATGCCTGGGTCATCAACAGCTGATAACTCCCCAGATCCCGCCCTGCCCCGGCCTGCTCCAGTGTGGTCTGGGTAAAGTCATGGAATTTAACTTTGACGAACGGTTTGCCCGGCCGATAGCTGCTGTCGATGCGCGCCATGCGCCCGGCGAGGGTTTCCAGCAATTCGGGCAGTTTATCCAGACAGCTCACCAGATCCGGCAGATCCACGTCGTAGGTGTTTTCAACACTGATCGATTGCCGGCGGTTGTCGTTGTGCACCAGACGCTCATCGATCCCACGCGCCAGACTCCAGAGTCGTTCACCGAAACTGCCGAATTCGCGCACCAGCGCCAACTTGTTCCACTCGCGTAGCTGCGCGCAATCATTGATCCCGAGCCTGGCGAGCTTGTCGGCAGTTACTTTTCCCACGCCGTGCAGCTTGTTCACCGGCAGTCCGCTGACAAAGTCTTCCACTTGATCCGGCGTGATCACGAACAAACCGTTGGGTTTCTTCCAGTCACTGGCGATCTTGGCCAGGAACTTGTTCGGCGCCACGCCCGCCGAGACGGTGATGTGCAACTGATTGGAGACCCGACGACGGATGTCCTGGGCGATGCGCGTGGCGCTGCCGCCAAAATGCGCACTGTCCGACACGTCCAGGTAAGCCTCATCCAGGGAAAGCGGCTCGATCAGGTCGGTGTAATCGCTGAAGATCGTATGAATTTCCTTCGACGCTTCTCTATAGGCGTCCATGCGCGGCTTGACGATGGTCAGGTCCGGGCACAGTTTCAAGGCGTGCCCGGAGGACATCGCCGAGCGCACGCCATAGGCCCGCGCTTCATAATTACAGGTGGCGATCACCCCACGCCGGTCCGCCGAGCCGCCCACCGCGAGAGGCTTGCCAGCCAGGCGCGGGTCATCACGCATCTCGATGGCGGCGTAGAAACAGTCACAGTCGACGTGGATGATTTTGCGTTGAGTCATATAAAAGCGGTGTTCATGGCAAGGAAATGACGTAATGACGAGCCGGATCGGCAGTATCTCACTGACACCTGTATATAGCACCAGTACTCTGAATCTTCTTCATCGCCTGTAGGAAAAGGCTGGATGAATTTATTTTCTCAATCGAATTACCCCCGTCGATAGAGCTGAAAGCCTTGCCACACCTGCCTTCCAGCGCGACCGCCCTGCCTTTTTTGTAGCTAAGCGATTGAACAGGAACAGGTTTTCTCTGAATTGAAGGTTGACACACCTGCGTTCCTCTGTAGAATGCCGACACACAGACGCGGGATGGAGCAGTCTGGTAGCTCGTCGGGCTCATAACCCGAAGGTCGTCGGTTCAAATCCGGCTCCCGCAACCAAACATCAAGAAAGGCTACTCGAAAGAGTGGCCTTTTTTGTGCGCGTCTGTTTTGTGCAAAACATCGCTCAACCGCGCACGAGGTTGAAACGAGAAATCGTTCTGATTCCGAAACTTACCTCTCCCCCATCACCGTTCGACACTAATTCACGCTTATTTGACCTGATTCAGGATTAACCGTTGACACCTCGGCGTTCCGCTGTAGAATGCCGCCACACAGACGCGGGATGGAGCAGTCTGGTAGCTCGTCGGGCTCATAACCCGAAGGTCGTCGGTTCAAATCCGGCTCCCGCAACCAAACATCAAAAAAGGCTGCTCGAAAGAGTGGCCTTTTTTGTATCTGTTGAAAAAGTCCTTTCGCAACAATGATCTGTCACTGTGTAGTGAACCGTTCGGGATCACCAAGGCTCTGAGTTCAGACTATGCTCTGTGCCAGGCAGGCCCTCTACGACCGATGACGTGTCATCGCCGGAATCCGGTGATAGGCGTTAATATTTGTGATTATTTTTTTCTACAGGGATTGGTAACTTGGCTCGATACCTCCATCCTGTCGCGCACAATCCAAGAGGTGATTGATGCGCGCCAACTCGTCTGATCCACAAGACACCGTCACAGCGACACAACCTATCAAGGCCGAGCGTTTGCGCCTGCTTGATCTGGTCAGCAAATACCGTCAGCCCATTGGTCTTGCGGTCACGCTGTTGTTGTTCGCTATCGCGCTGATTGCCTGTCGCCATCTATTAAGCGAACTCGATCTGTATGCGCTTCACGACTCGATCCTGGAAGTCCCTAAACCGGCATTGATCGGTGCACTGGGCGCGACTGTCGTCGGCTTCATCATTCTGCTGGGCTACGAATGGTCCGCCAGTCGCTATGCCGGCGTCACGCTGGCGCCGCGCACATTGGCCCTGGGTGGTTTCACCGCATTCGCGATCGGCAACGCCATCGGCCTGTCGATGCTGTCGGGCGGTTCGGTTCGCTACCGTTTATATGCACGTCATGGATTGGGGGCCTCCGATGTTGCCCACATGACGCTGTTTGCCAGTCTTTCCCTCGGCTGCGCCCTGCCCCCGCTGGCAGCGCTCGCGACGCTGAGCAACCTGCCTGCCGCCTCCTCAGCTTTGGGCCTCTCCGAGACCTTGCTGGGCGTCATCGCCGCTGCAGTGCTGTTGCTCACGACAGTGCTGGCGATCGGCATCTATCGCCGTCGCCTGCCTGACCAGCCTTACCCGGATAACCTTCTGGTCAAGGCCGGACGTCGCACACTGCGCCTGCCTGGGCGTCGCCTGACGTTCCTGCAACTGGTGATCACCGCCCTCGACGTGGCCGCCGCCGCGACCGTGCTCTATCTGTTGCTCCCGGAAGCCCCACCCTTTGGCGCGTTCCTGCTGATCTATCTATTGGCGTTGGCCGCAGGTGTGCTCAGCCATGTGCCCGGCGGTGTCGGGGTGTTCGAAGCGATTCTGCTGGCCGCGTTCGCCGACACCCTCGGTGCCGCGCCACTGGCCGCTGCCCTGCTGCTGTATCGACTGATTTATGTGGTGCTGCCGCTGCTGGTGGCCTGCGTATTCCTGCTGATCAACGAAGGCCAGCGCCTGTTCCAGTCCCGTCAGTCGCTGCGGGCGGCCTCGGGTCTGGCGGCGCCGATCCTGGCGTTGCTGGTGTTCATGTCCGGCGTGGTGCTGCTGTTCTCCGGCGCCACCCCGGAAATCGACACGCGCCTTGAACACATCGGCTTTCTGATTCCGCACCGTCTGGTCGACGCCTCGCACTTCGGTGCCAGCCTGATCGGCGTGCTGTGCCTGTTGCTGGCCCAAGGTCTGCGTCGTCGCCTCTCCGCCGCGTGGATGCTGACCACCATTCTGTTGCTGGTCGGCGCCCTGCTCTCGCTGCTCAAAGGCTTTGACTGGGAAGAAGCCTGCCTGATGACCCTGACGGCGAGCCTGCTCGGGGTGTTCCGGCGTTCGTTCTATCGCGCCAGTCGCCTGACCGAACTGCCGTTCTCGCCGCTGTATCTGGTCGCCAGCCTGTGCGTCCTCGGCGCGTCGATCTGGCTGCTGCTGTTTGCCTATCAGGATGTCCCTTACAGCCATCAACTCTGGTGGCAGTTCACCCTCGACGCAGATGCACCGCGCGGCCTGCGTTCATTGTTGGGTGCCGCCGTGTTGCTGGTGGTGGTGTCGCTGACCTGGTTACTGCGTACCGCGCGCCCGATCATCCATTTGCCGACGCCGGATGAACTGGACCGCGCCGTAAAGATCCTGATGGCGTCGTCGCAACCCGACGGCGGCCTCGCGCTGACCGGTGACAAGGCGTTGCTGTTTCACCCCAACGACGAGGCGTTCCTGATGTACGCCCGCCGTGGCCGCAGCCTGGTGGCGTTGTACGACCCGATCGGCCCGACCCAGCAACGGGCGGAAATGATCTGGCAGTTCCGCGACCTCTGCGACATCCACCACGCCCGTCCGGTCTTCTATCAAGTGCGTGCCGAGAACCTGCCGTACTACATGGACATCGGCCTGACCGCGATCAAACTCGGCGAAGAAGCCCGGGTCGATCTGCATCGCTTTGATCTCGAAGCCAAGGGCAAAGAGATGAAAGACCTGCGCTACACCTGGAATCGCGGCACCCGTGACGGTCTGTCTCTGGAGATCTTCGAGCCGGGGCAAGCGCCGATGGACGAACTCAAGGTGATTTCCGATGCCTGGCTGACCGGCAAGAACGTTCGCGAGAAAGGCTTCTCCCTCGGCCGCTTCAGCGACGACTACCTCAAGCATTTCCGCGTCGCGGTGATTCGTTTCGAAGGGCGCCCGGTGGCGTTCGCCAACCTGCTCGAGACCTACGGCCATGACCTGGCCAGCCTCGACCTGATGCGCGCACACCCGGAAGCCCCCAAGCTGACCATGGAGTTCATGATGGTCGGCCTGATTCAACATTATAAAAATCATGGATACGCGCGTTTCAGCCTGGGCATGGTGCCGCTGTCGGGTCTTCAACCCCGTCGCGGTGCCCCACTGACCCAGCGCCTGGGCTCGATGGTTTTCCGCCGTGGTGAGCAGCTCTACAACTTCCAAGGCTTGCGCCGCTTCAAAGACAAATTCCAGCCTGACTGGGAACCCCGTTATATGGCCGTGCCCGCCGGACTCGATCCGCTGGTTGCCCTGGCCGATACTGCTGCCCTGATTGCGGGCGGCTTGACTGGATTGGTGAAACGCTGATGATTCAACGCTCCTTGCGGTACGTACTGGCCACACTGGTAGTGCTGGCCCTGATTGTCGGTGGCGGTTACTGGTACATGAAACGCCCGGCACCAGAACCGACCCTCGAACTGCTGACGCCCGCCGACGGCGCCGCCATGACCCGTGTCATTCCCGGCACCACGCCAAAGGCTCAGGTGCTGGTGGCGGTCACTGACGAACAGAAACTCAATGACCAGCAACTGAAGACCCTGAGCCGCAGCGGTTCGGCGCAGATCGTCCAGGTGATCCTGCCCAAAGACTGCCTGCTGCAAAGTCGTGCCCTGCAATCCGGTCTGCGCGAGCTGAAAGGCCCGGCAACCCTGGTCAGCGGCATCGGCCCTGGCGCGGTGCTGGCCTGGCGCTGGTTGTCCGAGCAGAAGAACGACAAGGCCCAGGCCGTGTCGGTGGACCTGGCGCTGGAAAAGGGTGGCTGCACGCACCTGCTGCCGAAAAGCGCCGCCCACGGCCACTGGCTGGTGGCCTGGAACGACAACCCGGACGACGCCAGCGCAGGCTTCGTGCGCGACCAACCCAACGCCGAAACCAGCATCAGCGACTACGACATCAACCTGCCGCAAGTGCTGAACAACGAACTGCGCAAGATTCTGGTCGGCGGCGACAAAGCCGCTGGCGGCCTGCAGATCCCAGTGGTTGAAGTGCCTGCCGGTCAGGCCAAAGACACCGTCACCCTGTTCCTGTCCGGTGACGGCGGCTGGCGCGACCTCGACCGCGACGTGGCGGGCGAAATGGCGAAGATCGGCTACCCGGTGGTCGGCATCGACACCCTGCGCTACTACTGGCAGCACAAGAGCCCGGAGCAAAGCGCCCTGGACCTCGCCGAACTGATGCAGCACTACCGCCAGAAATGGGGCACCAAGCGCTTCATCCTGACCGGTTACTCGTTCGGCGCCGACGTACTGCCGGCGATCTACAACCGCCTCGCGGAATCGGAGCAGCAGCGCGTCGACGCAATCATCCTGCTGGCCTTCGCCCGCACCGGCAGCTTCGAAATCGAAGTCGAAGGCTGGCTCGGCAACGCCGGCAAAGAAGCCGCCACCGGCCCGGAAATGGCCAAACTGCCTGCCGATAAAGTGGTGTGCATCTACGGCGAAGAAGAAGTCGACGAGAGCGGCTGCACTGACAAGACTGCAGTAGGCGAAGCAATCAAGCTGCCGGGTGGTCACCACTTCGACGAGAACTACCCTGCGCTGGCCCAGCGCTTGGTAGACATCATCGTCAAGCGCCAGGCCAAGGAAGAGGCGACGGCCCAAGAGTGATCTGAGCCCCCGCCGAACAAAAAGCCCCCGCAACCTGAAGGTTGCGGGGGCTTTTTCATTCTGAAAAACACCACAAATCCCCTGTGGGAGCGGGCTTGCTCGCGAAAGCGGTGGGTCATTCAACATAGAGGTCGACTGACACGGCCTCTTCGCGAGCAAGCCCGCTCCCACAAGGGGATCTTCGTTGTAGTGGGGTGATGTGACCGGACACAAAAAAGCCCCCGCTACCTTCACGGCAACGGGGGCTTTTTGCTGTGGCTTACATCTCCACTTGCGTCCCCAACTCAATCACCCGGTTCAGCGGCAGATTGAAGAAGCGCAGGTTGCCGTTGGCGTTCTGCAACATGAAGGCGAACAGCGCCTCGCGCCAGCGGGCCATGCCTTCGAGTTTGGAGGCGATGACCGTTTCGCGGCTGAGGAAGTAGGTGGTGCGCATCGGGCTGAAGTCCAAGTCGTCGAGATGACACAGTTTCAGCGCTTGCGGCACGTCCGGTTCGTCGACGAAGCCGAAGTGCAGGATCACCCGGAAGAAGCCTTCGCCGTAAGAATCCACCTCGAAACGCCGGGAGGCCGGGACCCGAGGGATGTCTTCGTAGACCACGGTCAGCAGCACCACTTGTTCGTGCAGCACCTGGTTGTGCAGCAGGTTGTGCAACAGCGCGTGGGGCACGGCGTCCGGACGCGCGGTGAGGAACACGGCGGTGCCCTGCACTCGGTGCGGCGGTTGTACGCGGATACTGCTGATGAAGATCGGCAGCGGCAAGCCACCCTCGTCGAGACGGTCGACCAGCAACTGCTTGCCGCGTTTCCAGGTGGTCATCAGTACGAACAGCACGATACCGGCGATCACCGGGAATGCGCCGCCCTGCACGATTTTCGGCACGTTGGCGGCGAAGTACAGACCGTCGACCAACAGGAAACCAATCGACAACGGCACCGCGAGGATCGGCGGCCATTTCCACAGCAGCAACATCACCGCCGATACGAGGATGGTGGTCATCAGCATGGTGCCGGTCACCGCCACGCCGTAGGCCGAGGCCAGGGCACCGGAGGATTCGAAGCCCAGCACCAGCAGGATCACGCCGACCATCAACGACCAGTTCACTGCGCCAATGTAGATCTGGCCCTGTTCAGCACTGGAGGTGTGGCGGATGTGCATGCGCGGAATGTAACCGAGCTGAATCGCCTGACGGGTCAGGGAGAACGCGCCGGAAATCACCGCTTGGGACGCAATCACCGTGGCCATGGTCGACAGGCCGACCAGCGGGATCAACGCCCAGCTTGGCGCCAACAGGTAGAACGGGTTACGCGCGGCCTCCGGATCGCCAAGCAGCAACGCGCCCTGGCCGAAGTAGTTGAGCACCAGCGCTGGCAGCACGAGGATGAACCACGCACGGGCAATCGGCTTGCGGCCGAAGTGGCCCATGTCAGCGTACAGCGCTTCGGCACCGGTCAATGCCAGCACCACCGCGCCGAGAATCGCCACGCCCATGCCCGGGTGCACGATGAAGAAGCGCACGCCCCACACCGGGTTCATCGCTTGCAACACTTCCGGGTGCTGAAGAATGCCGTAGACGCCCAGGGCGCCGAGCACCACAAACCACGTCACCATGATCGGACCGAACAGAATGCCGATGCGCGCAGTGCCGTGGCTCTGGATCAGGAACAACGCCACCAGCACGACCAACGACAGCGGCACCACCCAATGGTCGATGCCATCAAATGCCAGCCCCAGGCCTTCAATCGCCGAAAGCACGGAAATCGCCGGGGTGATCATGCTGTCGCCGTAGAACAGCGCCGCACCGATCAACCCGCAGACCACCAGAAAACCCCGCAACTTCGGATGCCCCGCCGCCGCTCGCCGCGCCAGTGCGGTCAACGCCATGATCCCGCCTTCGCCCTGGTTGTCGGCGCGCAGCACGAACATCATGTATTTGAACGACACGACCCAGATTAGCGACCAGAAGATCAACGCCAGAATGCCCAACACGCCGTCATGGTTAACCGGCACACCATAGCCACCGGAGAACACTTCTTTGAGGGTGTACAACGGGCTCGTGCCGATATCGCCGTAAACCACCCCGACCGCCGCAACCAGCATGCCGATCGGTTTTGCTGCCGAATGCTCGGCGCCCGCCGCCTGACTACTTGCCTGCCCCATCCAAAACTCCTACTACTCAGACCCGGACTTCTTATAAGAAGCACTATGCTTTGCCGTGCAGCATGCGCTGATTTACTTAAGGTTACAGACGATTTGTTGACTGTAAAAATTCGGTAAAGCGTAAAGGCGCGAAGCATAGCGCAGCACTCGTCGTATTTCCCTGCATAAAGCTGGTCAAGTGAGCGTCTCATCGCTAGAATTGCGCACTTTTTGACCAGAGGCGCAACATAGCGCCCGTCTGTCGCCTTGCCGTCTTCGGCTGGAGGCGCCACAAATACCGAGGTTAGACATGTCCACCACTCCTGCTACGGCCAATCCAAAGGTTGGCTTCGTATCCCTGGGTTGCCCCAAAGCACTGGTCGACTCCGAGCGCATCCTTACCCAGCTGCGCATGGAAGGCTATGACGTCGTGTCCACTTACGAGGACGCCGATGTCGTGGTGGTCAACACCTGCGGTTTCATCGACTCGGCCAAGGCTGAATCGCTGGAAGTGATCGGCGAAGCCATCAAGGAAAACGGCAAGGTCATCGTGACCGGCTGCATGGGCGTCGAAGAAGGCAACATTCGCAAGGTGCACCCGAGCGTGCTGGCCGTGACCGGTCCGCAGCAGTACGAGCAAGTGGTCAACGCCGTGCACGACGCCGTGCCGCCGCGCCAGGATCACAACCCGCTGATCGACCTGGTGCCGCCGCAAGGCATCAAGCTGACCCCGCGCCACTACGCGTACCTGAAGATTTCCGAAGGCTGCAACCACAGCTGCAGCTTCTGCATCATCCCGTCGATGCGCGGCAAACTGGTCAGCCGTCCGGTCGGTGACGTGCTCGACGAAGCCCAGCGCCTGGTCAAGGCCGGCGTCAAAGAGCTGTTGGTGATCTCGCAAGACACCAGCGCCTACGGCGTCGACGTGAAATACCGCACCGGTTTCTGGAACGGCGCGCCGGTGAAAACCCGCATGACCGAACTCTGCGAAGCCCTGAGCAGCCTCGGTGTCTGGGTGCGTCTGCACTACGTTTACCCGTACCCGCACGTCGATGAGCTGATCCCGCTGATGGCCGCCGGCAAGATCCTGCCGTACCTGGACATCCCGTTCCAGCACGCCAGCCCGAAAGTCCTGAAGGCCATGAAACGCCCGGCCTTCGAAGACAAGACCCTGGCGCGGATCAAGAACTGGCGCGAAATCTGCCCGGACCTGATCATCCGTTCGACCTTCATCGTCGGCTTCCCCGGCGAAACCGAAGAAGACTTCCAGTACCTGCTGAACTGGCTGACCGAAGCGCAGCTCGATCGCGTCGGCTGCTTCCAGTACTCGCCAGTCGAAGGCGCCCCGGCCAACCTGCTGGACGCGGCCATCGTGCCGGACGACGTCAAGCAAGACCGCTGGGACCGCTTCATGGCCCACCAGCAAGCGATCAGCTCGGCACGCCTGCAAATGCGCGTCGGCCGTGAAATCGAAGTGCTGGTCGATGAAGTCGACGAGCAAGGCGCGGTCGGCCGTTGCTTCTTCGATGCCCCGGAAATCGACGGCAACGTGTTCATCGACAACGGCAGCAACCTGAAACCAGGCGACAAAGTCTGGTGCAAAGTGACCGACGCCGACGAATACGACCTGTGGGCTGAACAGATCTAAACGCAAAAAATACAAAAAGCCCCGCTCTCTTGACGAGATGCGGGGCTTTTTTACGTCTATCGTTTTGTGGAGAACGGATTCGCATCATTCATCCCATGAGAGGCTAGGCGGGCATGCGCCACCATTCGGTCATCCACACACCGAAACAAAGTGACTACAAAGAACTCACCCGGGTCTGGGAGGCCTCGGTGCGCGCCACCCATGACTTTCTGCCGGACAGCTACATCGACTTGCTGAAGAACCTGGTGCTGACCCGCTACCTCGACGCGGTGATGCTGATCTGCACCAAAGACTCGCGCCAGCGCATCACCGGGTTCGCTGGCGTCGCGGCGGGCAAGGTCGAAATGCTGTTTATCGACCCGGCCCATCGCGGCCAGGGCCTGGGAAAGCAATTGCTGCGCTATGCCCTGGAACACCTGAATGCCGATGAACTGGACGTCAATGAACAGAACCCGCAAGCGTTGGGGTTTTACTTCAAGCAGGGGTTCGAGGTGATTGGTCGCTCGGAAGTCGACGGCATGGGCCAGCCTTATCCGCTGTTGCACATGCGCTTGCGCCAGGCGCAACAATTGAAGCGCAATGGCTGACACAACATAGAACCCTTGTGGGAGCGAGCCTGCTCGCGAATGCGGTGTGTCATTCAAGAGATAAATTGACTGACCCACCGCATTCGCGAGCAGGCTCGCTCCCACATTAAAAGCACATGCGGCAAATGGAGCCGGGATTAACCGGCGCCCAGCAGGTACAATGCCCACCCCTTTTTTGTTACGGCCCTGTCATGACTGACCCGATTCGTCTCTCCAAACGCCTCATCGAACTCGTCGGCTGTTCCCGTCGGGAGGCTGAGCTGTTCATCGAGGGCGGCTGGGTCACCGTGGACGGCGAAGTCATCGACGAGCCGCAGTTCAAGGTCGAGAACCAGAAAGTCGAGCTCGACCCGGAGGCCAAGGCCACCGCGCCAGAGCCGGTGACCATTCTGTTCAACGTCGCGGCAGGCATGGACGCGGAAACGGCCATGGCCAGCATCAGCGCCGAAACCCTGAGCGAAGAACATCGCTTCAGCAAACGTCCGCTCAAGGGCCACTTCCTGCGCCTGACCGCCAGCACCGACCTGCAGGCCAATGCCAGCGGTTTGCTGGTGTTCACCCAGGACTGGAAGATCTTGCGCAAGCTGACTGCCGACTCGGCGAAAATCGAACAAGAGTATGTAGTCGAGGTTGAAGGCGACATGGTGGCTCACGGCCTCAATCGCTTGAACCACGGCCTGACTTACAAGGGCAAGGAACTGCCGCCGGTCAAGGCCAGCTGGCAGAACGAAAACCGTCTGCGCTTTGCGATGAAGAACCCACAACCGGGCGTGATCGCCCTGTTTTGCCAGGCCGTGGGCCTGAAGGTCGTCGCTATCCGCCGCATTCGCATCGGCGGCGTGTCCATCGGCAAAGTGCCGTTGGGGCAATGGCGCTACCTGTCCGGCAAAGAGAAGTTCTAAGACTTTTCACGCCGCCTTACATTTCGGCGTCGCTGCTTATGCGGCGCCCACTGCCGATATCAGGATTGCACACCATGATTCATAACGACGTACTGCGCAGCGTGCGCTACATGCTCGACATCAGCGACAAGAAAGTTATCGAGATCATCAAGATCGGCGGCATGGACGTGTCCATGGAAGATCTGCTGACCTACCTCGACAAGAAAGAAGAAGACGAAGAAGGCTTCGTACGCTGCCCGGACGAAGTCATGGCGCACTTCCTCGATGGCCTGGTGATCTTCAAACGCGGCAAGGACGAAAGCCGTCCGCCGCAGCCGATCGAAACGCCGGTAACCAACAACATCATCCTGAAGAAACTGCGCGTGGCCTTCGAGCTGAAAGAAGACGACATGCACGCGATCCTCAAGGCCTCCGAGTTCCCGGTGTCCAAGCCTGAGCTGAGCGCACTGTTCCGCAAGTTCGGCCACACCAACTACCGCACCTGTGGCGACCAGTTGCTGCGCAACTTCCTCAAGGGCCTGACCCTGCGCGTTCGTCCGCAGTAACGTACGCAGCGGATGTACTTTGTAGGAGCTGTCTCGTGAAACGAGGCTGCGATCTTTTGATGTTGTCTTTAAGGAGCAAGATCAAAAGATCGCAGCCTCGTTGCACTCGACAGCTCCTACACAGCTCCTACAAGGCCGTATGGCTGCTCATTCCTCGCAAAAATAGTGGCTCCGCTTCTCGCGGCTGACGACTAGGGTGTATTGACCCTCAGCTCTCAGGATTCGCCATGCACCCGTACTTTTCCCTGCAAGGCCGCACCGCTCTGGTGACCGGCGGCACCCGTGGTATCGGCAAAATGATCGCCAAGGCTTATGTCGAGGCCGGCGCAACCGTGTACGTCTGCGCCCGGGATGCCGAGGCGTGCCTGCAAACCGCTGAGGAATTGAGTGCTTTCGGCCTCTGCCACGGCATCGCAGCCAATCTGGCCACCGAGGAAGGCGTGCTGCAACTGGCGACACGCCTGGGCGAGCAGGTCGATCAGCTGGACATTCTGGTCAACAACGCCGGCACGACGTGGGGCGCGCCGCTGGAAAGCTACCCAATCAAGGGTTGGGAAAAGGTCATGCAACTCAACGTGACCTCGGTGTTCAACTGCATCCAGCAGTTCTTGCCGCTGTTGCGCAAGGCAGGCTCTGAAGCCAATCCGGCACGGATCATCAACATCGGCTCGGTGGCGGGCATTTCGTCTTTTGGTGAACAGGCTTATGCCTACGGGCCGAGCAAGGCTGCCCTACATCAACTGTCGCGGATTCTCGCGCGGGAACTGGTGAGCCAGCACATCAACGTCAACGTGATCGCACCGGGGAGATTCCCGAGCAAGATGACCCAGCACATCGGCAATGATGAGCAGGCGCTGGCGGAGGATACCGCGCTGATTCCGATGAAGCGCTGGGGCCGGGAGGAAGAGATGGCGGCGCTGGCGATCAGTCTGGCGAGTACGGCGGGGGCGTATATGACCGGGAATATTATTCCGCTGGATGGTGGGTTTAGTCTCTGAGATTGGCGGTGCCCTCTTCGCGAGCAGGCTCGCTCCCACATTTTGGAATGCATTCCCCTGTGGGAGCGAGCCTGCTCGCGAAGGGGCCCTACCCGGCACCACCTGGCCAAGGTCGATCGGGTTATCATGCCCGCCTCTTACCCCGCCTCGACCCCAAACCATGACTTACAGCGTTTCCCCCATCGGCTTCGTGCGCTCCTGTTTCAAGGAGAAATTCGCCATCCCGCGCCAACCGCAATTGGCCCCGGCCGCTCGCGGTGTGCTGGAACTGGTGGCGCCGTTCGATCAGGGCGATGCGGTGCAAGGCCTGGAACAGGTCAGCCACGTCTGGCTGCTGTTCCTGTTTCATCAAGCCCTGGAAGAAAAACCACGCCTCAAAGTCCGCCCTCCTCGCCTGGGCGGCAACAAATCCATGGGCGTGTTCGCCACTCGCGCGACGCACCGGCCCAATGGCATCGGCCAATCCGTGGTGAAGCTGGACAAGGTCGAGGCCAATCGCCTGTTCATCTCCGGCATCGACCTGCTGGACGGCACGCCGATTCTCGACATCAAACCTTACGTGCCTTACGCCGACATCATCGACAACGCCTCCAACAGTATCGCCAGCGCCGCGCCGCAGTTGATTCCCGTGCGGTGGGCGGAGGCGGCGCTGCAACAGGCTCACGAGCACGCTCAGCGCCTTGGCGAGCCTTTGGTGGCGCTGATCGATCAATGCCTGGCACAAGACCCACGCCCGGCGTACCAGGTTCCTACACCGGAGCGCGAATATGGCGCGCAGTTCTGGGATCTGGATGTGCGCTGGCATTACCCTGAGGCCGGGGTTATACGCGTCCTCGAGGTCATCCCCGCCCCCAACTGATGTAGGAGCTCCTACAGGGATTGTGTCGGGCATAAAAAAGCCCCCATTGCCTGCATTGGCAATGGGGGCTTTTCAGTGAGGCGGTGTTCTTACTTCTCGACGAACGCACGCTCGATCAGGTAATCACCCGGCTCGCGCATCCGCGGCGAAACTTTCAGGCCGAAGCTGTTCAACACTTCACTGGTTTCGTCGAGCATGCTCGGGCTGCCGCACAGCATGGCGCGGTCGTCCTGCGGGTTGATCGGTGGCAGGCCGATGTCGCTGAACAGCTTGCCGCTGCGCATCAGGTCGGTCAGGCGACCTTCGTTCTCGAAGGGCTCGCGGGTCACGGTCGGGTAGTAGATCAACTTGTCACGCAGGGCCTCGCCGAAGAACTCGTTCTGCGGCAGGTGCTCGGTGATGAATTCGCGGTAAGCGACTTCGTTGACGTAGCGTACGCCGTGGCACAGGATCACTTTTTCGAAACGCTCGTAGGTTTCCGGGTCCTGGATGACGCTCATGAACGGCGCCAGACCGGTACCGGTGCTGAGCAGGTACAAATGTTTGCCAGGCTTCAAGTCATCCAGCACCAGAGTGCCGGTAGGCTTCTTGCTGATGATGATCTCGTCGCCTTCCTTCAGATGCTGCAACTGGGAAGTCAGCGGGCCATCAGGCACCTTGATGCTGAAGAACTCGAGATGCTCTTCCCAGTTCGGGCTGGCAATCGAGTAAGCACGCATAAGCGGGCGGCCGTTGGGCTGTTGCAGGCCGATCATCACGAACTGACCGTTCTCGAAGCGCAGGCCCGGATCGCGGGTGCACTTGAAGCTGAACAGAGTGTCGTTCCAGTGATGAACACTGAGGACACGCTCGTGGTTCATGTTGCTCATGTACGTGGGACTCCTGGAGATTGGGTCTGCGCTGCTCTGCTAGAGAACCAGCCGTGCGCAATTGCATCGCATTCTAATGGCAGCCACAATATCTGTTAACTGGATTATTAAGATAAGGGTTATCGGTTATATAGATATGCGATTTACTCTACGTCAACTTCAAGTCTTCGTCGCCGTTGCTCAGCAGGAAAGCGTATCCCGTGCTGCGGGTCTGCTCAACCTCTCGCAATCGGCGGCCAGCACCTCGATCACCGAGCTAGAGCGTCAGTCCAGCTGCCAGCTGTTCGACCGCGCCGGCAAACGGCTGAGCCTCAATGCCCTCGGCAAACAGCTATTGCCCCAGGCGGTGGCGTTGCTCGACCAGTCCAAGGAAATCGAAGACCTGCTCAACGGCAAGTCCGGTTTCGGTTCGCTGGCGGTCGGGGCGACCCTGACCATCGGCAATTACCTGGCGACGCTGCTGATCGGCAGCTTCATGCAGCGTCACCCGGAAAGCCAGGTCAAGCTGCATGTGCAGAACACGGCCAACATCGTGCAACAAGTCGCCCACTATGAAATTGATCTGGGTCTAATCGAAGGCGACTGCAGCCACCCAGACATCGAAGTGCAGAGTTGGGTCGAGGATGAACTGGTGGTGTTCTGCGCGCCGCAGCATCCGCTGGCCAAACGCGGCATCGCGAGCATGGAAGAGTTGAGCCATGAGGCGTGGATCCTGCGCGAACAAGGCTCTGGCACCCGGCTGACCTTTGACCAGGCCATGCGGCATCATCGCAGCGCGCTGAACATTCGCCTGGAGCTAGAGCACACTGAAGCGATCAAACGCGCAGTGGAATCAGGCTTGGGGATTGGCTGCATTTCGCGGCTGGCACTGCGCGATGCGTTCCGCCGCGGCAGCCTGGTGGCGGTGGAGACGCCGGATCTGGACCTGGCGCGGCAGTTCTATTTCATCTGGCACAAACAGAAATTTCAGACGCCGGCGATGCGCGAATTCCTCGATCTGTGCCGCGCCTTCACCGCCGGGGTTCAGCGCAGCGACGAGATCGTGCTGCCGACTATCGCTTAAAGCAGGATCACCGCCCATACCAGCGCAATCATGGTCAACGCCACGAATTGCGCGGCGCTGCCCATGTCCTTGGCATTCTTGGACAACGGATGCAATTCAAGGGAAATGCGGTCGATGGCCGCTTCTACCGCCGAATTGAGCAATTCGACGATCAACGCCAACAGACAGACTGCGATCAGCAGCGCTTGCTCGACACGGCTGACGTTCAGGAAGAACGAAATCGGAATCAAGATAACGTTGAGCAACACCAGTTGCCGAAAAGCCGCCTCACCGGTGAAGGCTGCGCGCAGGCCATCCAGCGAGTAGCCGGAGGCGTTGAGGATGCGTTTTAGGCCGGTCTGGCCTTTAAAAGGTGACATAGAGTAGGCAACTGAACCAAAAAGGAGTGGGAAAGCTAGAGTAAAGAAAGTCAAAAAAGCGTGAATCTGCCGCGCTTTAGTGGCTCGAAATTGACTCAAGTTGTTGCAAGAGCAACGCGGCCTGCGTTCGGGTCCGCACATTCAGCTTGCGGAAAATCGCCGTCACGTGGGCCTTGATCGTCGCTTCGGACACGCTCAGCTCATAGGCAATCTGCTTGTTCAGCAACCCTTCGCACACCATAGTCAGCACCCGGAACTGCTGAGGCGTCAAGCTCGCAAGCCCCTCACTGGCAGCCTTGGCTTCGGCGGAAACACTGACTGCTTCAAACGCTTGGGGTGGCCAGAACACGTCGCCATCCAGCACCGCACGTACGGCTTTCTGAATGACGCTCAAGTCGCTCGACTTGGGAATGAAACCACTGGCGCCGAATTCCCGGGACTTGACCATGATTGAAGCCTCTTCCTGGGCCGAGATCATGACCACCGGAATCTGCGGGTACTGACCACGCAACAGCACCAGCCCGGAAAAACCGTAGGCCCCGGGCATGTTCAGGTCCAGCAGCACCAGGTCCCAGTCAGACTTTTCGTCGAGGCGGGTTTCCAGTTCGGCAATACTCGCCACTTCCACCAGACGCACATCCGGGCCCAGGCCCAGGGTCAACGCTTGGTGCAGCGCACTACGAAAAAGAGGGTGGTCATCGGCAATCAGGATTTCGTATGTGGCCATTTTTCAAATGATCCTGTTTTTCAAACAACTCAAGGTGCAGCCACGGAGCTGCACCAACAGGGCGCGTTCAACGCCAATTACGTGGCAATCACGTAAAGAAGTCGGCGTATCAAACTTTGGCCGCGCCCTAATCGGCGCCAAGCATGCCCAGCGAAGTCAGGGTGGTCAAGGTGCGTGGCCGCTACAGTTCTTTGCAGTATGGGCGACAATCAGCCAATTACCGGCGCCGTGTTCTGCACAAAAGGCATCAGCTCGGCGTGGGCCGGCGTTTCGACATTCATATCCAACTGGTGCTTGGCGTCCAGGTAATGCTGGCTGAACACATCGAAGTAGGCGTCAAGTGCCGATGCCGCGTCGGTATCGCCCGCCAGATCCAGGCACAGCGCAGCCACTTCGGCGGTACACAGGTGCTCGCTGCGGGTCGAGCGGCGCAGGCGATAGCGGGAAAGTTTCTCTGGAAGCAGGCTGAGGATTGGCAACCGGTCAAAATAAGGGCTTTTGCGGAAAATCTTCCGGGCTTCGGTCCAGGTGGCGTCCAGCAGGATGAACAACGGGCGCTTGGCGCTATCGGCGGCGACACTGTTGGTCACGCGTTCGGGCTCGACGTACTCGCCCGGAAACACCAGATACGGTTGCCATTGCGGGTCGGCCAACAGGTCCAGCAGTTGCTGATCGACTTCAGTACGCGACCAAATGAACGCATGGTTATCGCGGACCACATCGGCAATCAGCCAGCCGGTGTTACTGGGCTTGAACACTTCCTTGTTGGTCATGATCAGGCACACGCCGGAGCGCGTCTCGACCTGCGGGCGCCAGGCGCACAGGCAATGACTCTCGATCACCCGGCAGGCACGGCAACGCGGCGCCCGCCAGCCACGAGCCTGAATTGGCTTGATGCCTTCCTCTTCGCGCTGATCGCGCAAGCGGGCCACGGCGTTTATCGCAAAGTGAGCAGGCAGGGTGTTCATCGCAGGCAACGCCGACAGGCAAGGAAAATCGACACAAAAAACACTCGGAAGGGCAGAAAGTGCCGGGAGTTTATCAGAGCGGCCGGCGCAAGCCTGTACCGTCCGGGCCCGCTCCCCTATAATTCGCCGCCACTGAACGCACAGTCATGTGACGGGTCGAAACCACCAGTCACTGAACCAGGAGAGTTTCATGCTGCGCCTTATCGTTCCCACCGCTGCCATTTTGCTGGCGTCGTCCTTCAGCGCTCAGGCTGCTTCCTTGAGTGAGCAGAACCTCAACAGAGAGCTGCGAAACGTCGCCGTACAAAGCAGCGTCGGCACGCCTCGGGCGATCAACGAGGACATTCTCGATCAGGGCTACACCGTTGAAGGCAATACGCTGATCAACCACCTGAGCGTACAAAGCAGCCACGCCGACAAGATGCGCGCCGATCCGAAAGCCGTGTATTTCCAGCTGGGCGCCTCGGTCTGCAACAACCCATCGTTCCGCAAACTGATGGCCAAGGGCGCCGTCATGCGTTACGACTTCACTGAAGTGAAGACCAACCGCTCGGTCGGCTCCGCCAGCTATCAGGAATCGGACTGCCCGAAAGCGACCCCGGCCAAGAAGAAGTAATCATCGGGAATTGGCGCGCCGCTGTTCATCCTCGGCGCGCAGTTCTGCCAGCAAGGCCTGCAAATAACGCGAACGGCGCTCGCCGCCGCCCAGACGCCGGCAGCACTCCTCTTCAAGACTCAAATGATTGGTCTCTGCTGACGATTTCAATAATCGATACAGTTGCGCATCGATCTCCAGAATCAATCTGGCCATGATTTCCCGCCTCCCTGCACACCCAAATCCCTGAATAGCTTGAACGTTGCGTACTGCCTTTGACGCAAAGTTGTCGTGTCACGCCTGTAACTTAGTAAATCAGAGCCACGGCCTCCGGGCTTGCGTTCTGACGAGCGGTGAAACCACCTTGCAAATCGTCAATAAGCGGTTGCCAGGAAAGACTTTGCGGCGCAATGATCAAGTCAGCGCAAATCACCGCGAAGGTCTAGATTCAGAGTAGTCCTGTTCACTTTTCAGGGTGGGAAAGGGGCCGCCCGTTACGCGTCCTGTTGTGCGAATGTTTCTTTCATCCAAGGGAAAAACAGAGCCTGTATGGATGACCCGATCGCAACTCGGGTCAGGTGGATCGCCCAGGCAAGGGCTTGGGCAGACAGCGACACAAGGGGTGTCGCGGCACTGACGACTGTTTTGTCGGGGCCAAGGGTTCTGTGCATAAGGAGAAGTTGAATGCCTTACCAACCGAATGACCTCCTCAGCCGTCATTTCGAAGAAAGCGGCCACGACCTCACCAGCAAGGTCGAAGAGCAACTCAACCTGGTTTCACCCAACAGCCCGAACATTCCGATTTACCGCGACATGATCCTGACCGTGCTGCGCATGGCCCAGGAAGATCACAACCGCTGGAATGCCAAGATTACCCTGCAAGCTCTGCGCGAACTGGAGCATGCGTTCCGTGTGCTGGAACAGTTCAAGGGCCGACGCAAAGTCACTGTTTTCGGCTCGGCTCGCACGCCGATCGAACATCCGCTGTATGGCATGGCCCGGGAACTCGGCGCCGCGTTGGCGCGTTCGGACCTGATGGTCATCACCGGTGCCGGTGGCGGCATCATGGCAGCGGCCCACGAAGGCGCCGGCCTGGAACACAGCCTGGGGTTCAATATCACCCTGCCCTTCGAGCAGCATGCCAACCCTACTGTCCAGGGCACCACCAACCTGCTGTCCTTCCACTTCTTCTTTACCCGCAAGCTGTTCTTCGTCAAGGAAGCCGATGCGCTGGTTTTGTGCCCGGGCGGTTTCGGTACGCTGGACGAAGCGCTGGAAGTGCTGACCCTGATCCAGACCGGCAAAAGCCCACTGGTGCCGGTGGTGTTGCTGGATACGCCGGGGGGTACGTTCTGGCAAGGCGCGCTGGATTTCATCCACCATCAATTGGAGGAAAACCGCTACATTCTGCCCACCGACATGAAGCTGGTAAGCCTGGTCTACAGCGCCGAAGAGGCAGTGGCGCAAATCAACCAGTTCTACAACAACTTCCACTCCAGCCGCTGGCTCAAGCATCAGTTCGTGATTCGCATGAATCACCCACTCAGCGACGGAGCGCTCGAACACATGCAGACGGCTTTTGCCGATCTGTGCCTGAGCGACCACTTCCATCAGCATGTCTATAACGGCGAGGAGCACGATGAGCCGCAGTTCAGCCATCTGGCGCGACTCGCCTTCACCTTCAATGCCCGTGATCATGGGCGCCTGCGAGAGTTGGTGGACTACATCAATCTGCCGGAAAACTGGGCACAGCCCAAACCCCAGGCACAGCAACGCACACGGGAGCCGTCCAAGGTGACGTAAAAAAAAAGGCAAAAAAAAACGGCCCGCTATCGAAATAGCGGGCCGTTTTTATTTAATCGTCCATCCCTCGACCGCTGAACAAGCGGTTGATCATCTCCATGGAAAACCCCCGATAAGCCAGGAAACGCCCTTGTTTGGCACGTTCGCGCATGTCTATCGGTAAGTGCCCGGCAAACTTGCGTCGCCAGGTGTCTTCCAGTTGTTCGTGCCAGTTGATACCGCTCTCGCGCAAGGCCAGCTCGATATCGTTACGTTGCAGGCCGCGCTGACTCAGCTCTTCGCGAATGCGCAAAGGCCCGTAGCCGGAGCGGGCACGGTAGGAAACGAAGCTTTCGAGGTAACGGGATTCGGACAGCAGGCCCTCTTCCGTCAACCGGTCGAGTGCTGTGTCGATCATTTCAGGGAGGGCGCCGCGCTGACGCAGTTTACGCGTCAGCTCGACTCGACCGTGCTCGCGTCGTGCGAGCAGGTCCATTGCGGTTCGCCGCACCGCGACGAGTGTATCGAGTACGGCGGTCATCGGATCAATCAGATATCAGCGTCAGCCAGGTCATCAGCAGTCTCTTTGACTGGCGATGCTTTGACGTCCGGTGCTGGGGTCAGCAGCTTGTCGCGCAGCTGCTTCTCAAGCTTCGCGGCGATTTCCGGATTGTCCGCCAGGAACTTGGCCGAGTTGGCCTTGCCCTGACCGATCTTGGTGCCTTCATAGGCATACCAGGCACCGGACTTCTCGACGAAACCGTGCAGCACACCCAGGTCGATCATCTCGCCGTTGAGGTAGATGCCCTTGCCGTAAAGAATCTGGAACTCGGCCTGACGGAACGGCGAAGCCACCTTGTTCTTCACAACCTTGACGCGGGTTTCGCTACCGACAACCTCGTCACCTTCTTTCACCGCGCCAGTACGGCGGATATCCAGACGAACCGAAGCGTAGAACTTCAGCGCGTTACCACCGGTGGTGGTTTCCGGGCTGCCGAACATCACGCCGATTTTCATACGGATCTGGTTGATGAAGATAACCAGGCAGTTGGCGTTCTTGATGTTACCGGTGATTTTACGCAGCGCCTGGGACATCAGACGGGCTTGCAGGCCCACGTGCATGTCACCCATTTCGCCTTCGATCTCGGCCTTTGGCACCAGGGCGGCTACGGAGTCGACGATGATCACGTCTACCGCGTTGGAACGCACCAGCATGTCGGTGATTTCCAGGGCCTGCTCGCCGGTGTCCGGCTGGGAAACCAGCAGGTCGTCGACGTTGACGCCCAGTTTGCCGGCGTACTCAGGGTCGAGGGCGTGTTCGGCGTCGACGAATGCGCAGGTCGCGCCGGCTTTTTGAGCCTGGGCGATCACGGACAGTGTCAGCGTGGTTTTACCGGAGGATTCAGGACCGTAGATTTCAACGATACGACCTTTTGGCAGACCGCCAATGCCGAGCGCGATGTCCAGACCCAGAGAGCCAGTGGAGATAGCCGGGATCGCCTGACGGTCCTGATCGCCCATACGCATTACGGCACCCTTGCCGAATTGACGTTCGATCTGACCCAGGGCCGCAGCCAAGGCTTTCTTCTTGTTGTCGTCCATTAAAGTCCTCACGTAATCAATAAGGCCTGACGGCCAACACCTGTATAAGTAGCCAGTATTATTCCACAGCGATTCAGGATCGCCTACCCCTGATTTGAGATTTCTCCAGCGGCATGGCGCAGCAGCCCCTCTAGCGCGGCCTTCACCGTTTGTCGGCGGACCTCATCGCGGTTGCCGGGGAAGTGCTGGACCTCGCTGAACAACTGCTCGCCGACGCCCCAGGCCAGCCAGACCGTGCCTACCGGCTTGCTCGGGGAACCGCCATCCGGCCCCGCGACGCCGCTGACCGCCACGGCAAACCGCGCATGACTTTTGTCCTGCGCGCCACGCACCATGGCCTCGACCACCTCGCGACTGACCGCCCCCACCGACTCGAACAAGCCCTCGGGCACATTCAGTTGCAAGGTTTTCTGGCGGTTGGAGTACGTCACGTAACCGGCCTCGAACCATGCCGAACTCCCGGGAATACGGGTGATCGCCTCGGCAATCCCGCCGCCGGTGCACGACTCGGCGGTGGTGACATGGGCATTCAGAACCTGCAAGCGTCTGCCAAGTTCAGCGGCCAGCTGGGTGATTTCTTTCACGGGCGCTCTCCTGATCGTGCGGAATGGAACCACCGTACACGAGCCAATCGCGCTGGCAAGACACAGGTTCGATCAAAATGTTAGCGGGCCAAAGCGCGGATATAAGCCTGACAGGCCTGCAAGGCAATCAATCCGCTGTCGCCGGCGTCGGTGATGGCGATAATTCGTTGAGCATGCGCCGGGTCAAGTCGGGCTCGCGGGGCGCCATGATCCACGCCGCCGGTGCCGGAGGCGGCTGGCATTGCAAAGGTGGCGGCAACGTCATTGGCATCGAGGAGGACTGACAGGCGCACATCAGCAGTGGCAAGACGATCGCGCAGGCGACCTTGATCACGTTGGGCATCGCTTAGCGCTCGATAATGGGATTGTTCACTGGCTGACAGCCGTTGCTCCAGGGCTTGGCGCTTGTCCTGCTCGGCCTGCTGTTGCGTCACGGCAGCCTGGGTCAGCTGATTCAGCGTCTCAGCCTGCAACTTGGCCTGTTCCGCGAATTGCCGACCGTAACGCCAGTCCTGAATCTGCCAGGCCAGCACCGCCGACAAACCCGCTAACACAACAATGCCAATCAGCCGCCACGACATTAAACCGAAGGCTGGCATAACACCGCCCTCGCCCGCGCCCAGAGTTGCAGGCGATCTTCGAGTCCGTTCAGGCCACCGTTGATCCGTCGAGTGATGCTGTTGAACTGGTCGCGATCGGCCAGCTCATTCAGGCCGTTCTGCTCCCAGAACCACGCGGCGGACTCGGCGGCCCATTGTGGTTGTTCCAGCAGTTCAGGCAGCGACAGCAGACGCTCATCGCCAAACAGGCCGAGGCTGCACTGGCGGTAGTTGTTGTGCCCGGTGATCTGGATCAGGCCGCGGCCGCGGTACTTCTGGCCGTCGCCATCGGCTTCTGGCGTGTTACCCAATCGCAACGCCAGGGTGCCAGTGTCGTATTTGCTCAGGTATTGGTTGTTGCCCAGTTCACGCACGTACTGCAACTGCCCCGATTCATGGCCGACTTGCGCGAGGAACGCGGCGATGCGTTTCGGGGTGTTGATGTTGCGGTGGGTCATGGCGGTGTTGAGGGCGGAAATGAAAACGCCCGCTTGGGAGCGGGCGTTGGGCAATATTTGTTGTAGCTGCGTTGAAGTGAGAGGCATGGGTCATGTTCCATTGGCCGATGTTTTTAACCAAACCGGCGCCAGGGGTTTGCTGAAGTCGTTTGGAAAATTGGCCATCGAGGGCCAGTCGCGCAGATCCTGCCGGTAATCCAGCAGCTCATGATATTCATCGCTGCTCAAGGTCATCGGCGTTCCGGCTGCTTGCTCATCGCGATCACGGTCGACCAGCCATTGGCTGGAGGCCAACGCTTGATCCCGCCAGTTTCGAGCAACTTTCGCGGCCTCAGGTGCACCCTCCTGCATGGCAGGTAGCGGCACGCCACCGCACGCCAGCCATTGCTGGTATTCATCCCAGAAACGGTGATGAAGAGGAACGGTCGCGCCATCTGGCAGACGGATGACAGTGTCCGGGTCTTTAGTCAGTTGATAGCTCATAAGAAAAACCTCCTTAAAGTTCGGCGTCGGCAGTGGCGTGGATGTAGTAAGTCTGAGTAATCAGACCGGTATCGGAGTTATCCACCCAGACGCCGCGAGTCGAAGCACCGAGTGTTCGAGCATTCCCCGACGACACTTCATCACTTCCTGAACGCCATTGCCCTGCGCTCCCTTTCGGCGTGGTGGCGTACAAACTGAAACTTGGAATCGCTCTTTTCTCGACCTTGAAAGTCCACTGAGCCAAGGGCTGCGAGGCGAACCCCGTTTGCCCCTGTTTCACTGTGGATAACAGTGCGCCGTAAGGACCTGCCATGCTTCCCGGAGGCAGATCCTGACTGTAGGTTTTTTCAAAGTAACGCTGGCACATCATCAACTCATCGCCAGGACTACGCAGTTCGAACGGCGTTGATACCCGCCCCTCTTCCAACTGGATTTGCGCCAGGTCGATGACTTGCAAAACACTCAACGGCAGGTCAAAGGACAGCCGCAGAAAGTCATTGCCACTACTTCCCAGAGTCTTACCCGCCAAGGACGGTATCTGAATCGTTGCACTGTATCGGGACCACGTCGTCTTGAGCTGGAAGCTGCCCACCGGCGTCACCGTATCCGCGCTGCCGCCCACACCGAAATACTGTGCGATCGTCACATTGAGCTGACGCGCCGTGTCGGCCTTGGCCCAGAACGTCAGCGTCGCGGTTTTTCCCGCCAGGGTCCTGACCGACTCAATGGCCTGGGAGATTTTATGCACGCTGGCGCCAACGCCCGCGGTGACTTGCTGCCAACGCATGAAGTAACGGGGTTCATTGGGGACATCGGTCTGACCCAATGCAAAGTTCTGCCGGGAAATATTCACCCCGGCATTCCCGTTCCAGTCACAACGAAAACGGTCAGCGATATAGGCCCCGGTGTAAGGCCCCAGGTTGGCGGTCCCGCGCTGCCAGATATCGAAGTTGCCGTTAATCAACAGATTTTTGCGATAAACCTGCACGGGGAAATTCTGTTGCGGATCGAGTTTCGCCAACTCCTTGATAGCCAGGCTCAACTGATCATTTTGATTTTCGGAAGGCGTCAGACCGGCAGCAGCGATGGCATTGACGATTTCCTTGGTGACGGCGTTACCCCACGAGGCAGGAATCAGGGAACCGGGAGTTCCGGCGACCGGGTTTTCATCGACAAATTGGCCGTTGACCAGCCCCGCGCTGGTGACACTTCTTGGGTAGTCCATTTTAGCTTCTCTGTTTATTGGGCTTCATACCGTCACTGGGTCGAACCGGGAACTTGCGGCCAGTCGATCGCTGTCGGAAAGTTGGTTTGCTGTTCAAGACGATTCAACTCAACGCTGTAGAGCTTCCACTCCATCAGTGCCAACTGCTCGATATGGGTCGTATCGCCGATATCTTCGGCGTATTGCAGCGGGGCTATGCGCAGGACCGCCTCACGCAATAGCGCATCGCGTTGGGTCAGTACCTGACTAATGAAATGCGCCAACCGAGCCTGGTCATCCAGTTCCCAAGTGTTATTGCGCCAGACATAAAACGCTCCCGGCCATGGAACAGAGGTCAAGGCGTCGGGCAACTCCCCCAGTTCACTCCAGATTTGCTGCGCCCCACCCTCTTTGCGATACACCATGCCGCGCCGGTCAATCACTTCGCGCGGAACGTTATTGATCAGCGCCCAAGTACGGCCTTGTTCGAGTGGAGGTAATTCAAATGAAAGTTCCACGGCATTACTGGGCAGTTGAATACCGATGCCCGGCGTCACAAAAAACTCCACGGGCCCGGACAAGGCACCCGCGTTATCAATCAGATAATTAAACATGGACACCTCAGATAAGTTTGATGCGGCCGGGATAGGCGATGTTGCGTGGGCGGGATTTGTAGACGTAGAGCAAGGTGCTGGCAGGATCCATTTGATAGTTGGTTCCCGCCGGGTAGATGGGGCCGCCATTGGTGAGCGAGCTGACATATTGGGATTCCTCACCGTTGGCAGCACCGATGGTCGTCAGGCTGTCAGTCCAGCGCGACCCCACCGCGCCACCGCCATTCGCGCCCATGGCGTAGGCATGTGAAGTGCCTGGCTGGAAGGCCCCCATCACACGTCCCGCATCCACGCCACGCCCTTCATCGAGGACCCTCAGAAACTCCCCGCGATTTTCAGGCCCACGGAACGTCAGCGCCCCGTCGCCGCTGGTCCATTTGCCTTCGTTGCCCACCCGTGCGGCCTCGGTGCCGAGCATTCCCGACTGCTGCGCGTGGTCCCACAGCCATGGCCATTGCGCACGATTCATCACCGTGCCATTGAGCGCGCCATAGCCCCCCGGGCTCAGCAGCGTGGTCGTCTCGAAAAACGGTCGCCCCAACGGCGTGTTGTCAAACCGCCCCACCGGCCACCAACTGCCGGCGCCATCGCTGCGCAGCTGCCACCAGTCGCCGCCGCCCATCAGCACCAGGAACGTGTAACCGGTCGCCGACAGATGGGTGTGAAACCGGATTCGATCAGTGCCGGCAGCCTGAATAACCAGGCGGTTGCCGCTGTTGTCCACGCGTCGAACAATCACGTCGCGAACGCCCATGGCGACGTTGGCCGGTGGCAGCGTGATGGTGGCCGCGCCGGGGCTGGCATCAATCAACACCAGACCGAGTTCTTCTGGCGCCAGCAGCTTCGATGCAGCCAGCCGGGTAACCACCGAACGCATTGGGCTGGTCACGCCGATGATCGCCTGGATGGCTTTGAGCAACTGACCGTTGTCCGCTTCCGATGGCGCCATTCCAGCGCCAGCAACCACACTCAAAATCTCTTGCGTAACGGAGTTACCCCAGATCGCCGGAATCAACGATCCCGGCGTACCCGCCACCGGGTTCTCATCGACGAACCGGCCATTCACCAGTCCGACACTGGGGATGCTTTTTGGATAATCCATGGTTCTGCTCCCTGTAAAAAACACCTGCATGGCCATTGGCACTAAGGCAATGCAGGTCATGTTTGAATAAAAACAAAAACGCCCACGGTGAGTGGGCGTGGGGTTCGGCGAATAGATCGGATGAACTAGCCTGCGAAGTCGCTCACCACGGCACGTATGGCGGCAATCGCGTCATCACTGACTTGGTTGGCGAGTTCGGTTTTACCCTTGGCGATATGAACTTTGACTTGCTGTTTCGCCTTCAAGCGCAGGGTTCGAAGTGTCAGCAAGCTCTCGTTGAATTGAGCTGCTTTGGCAACGATCTGATCCGCCGCTTGTCTGGCAGTGCGACCCTTTACGACCCAGGCTGACACCGCTAGCGGTACAACTTTTTTCGGGTAGCCTTCGTCGATGTAAGCCTGAGCATCGGCGGCGGCTTGCGCATATTCCATCGCCCGCAACGGATCGCCTGCAATGACGTTTCGCGCATCGTCTGCCGCCGCATCAATCCTGGCGCTCAGGCGTTCGCCTTCCTGTTGTTGGGAGACCGAAACATTCAAGGCGTCGACAACCCACTGTTCACCGTTCCATTCATGATCTGGCGAAGGTTTGGCCGGACGAAGTTCATCTTCGTACTGATGAAGTTCCTGGATAACGATCATCGAATGAGCTCCCACGAGAGATGTACATTGATCGCAGCGGAAAAGTTAATGGCGATGCCGCTTGTGTAATCAGGTTGAGAAAAGGTTTTGATCCCCATCGAAAGCAGCAATTCATCACTGTTCCCGTTAGTAGCGTTGAACGTGTGTTCGGCTTGATAACTCTGCCAGAGCGAACGTGACTCCGAATGATCAAAACTGGCGACCAAGGTTGAAACCGTCGTGTCGTAAACAACGTTGTTGGTGAAAATACAAACGGCAAAGCCAGGCGTTGACCAGCCATCGGCACTAATAACGGCGCTACTGGGCGGTGTCATTAGCGAGTAATTGCCCCCCATCCAACCTCCGGGAGCAAAAGACACGCCGGTGATCAAGGTGGGGTGAGGCGTCGGATTACCCACCACCAGCCGCGCAGCCCGTGCATGGGGATCCAGAGGAAGGTAAACCACGCCGCTTCCATTCACGGTCTGGGTCCACGACAGTCGGTTGCGGTTGTAAATCAGCCTGACGATCGGCGTGGTACCCGGACCTGCGGTGACAACCCAGGCGATGCACATATCCAGCGGCGTGGATTGAAAGCCACCGCCCGCAGCACCATTCACAGTGCCTTTCAAATTATCCGGGACTGCGTCGTACAAGGTGCCGCGCTGCATGTAAAACGTCAGCGCACCACCAATCACCTGCGCCCGCAGAAAGTAGCCGGAGCTTGGCAACAATTCCGCGCTGCTCCAGGCTTGCGTTGTGAACGTGCGCGACCGCCCCAACTGCCCCGCCACCACTTCCTGGCCGATGCTGACAAACACCCCGGCCGGAATCGACACCTTCCCACCGCTGGTAGACGCCGCAATCGGCGTCACCGACAGACGCCCGTCCGCTGTCGCCACCGTGGGCGCCGGCAGCGAGCCGATCGGCAATGCCGAATCCAGATTCCAGCCCTTGGCCGAAACGCTCTGAATGGCTTGCAGCAACTGGTCAAACTTCGTCTCGTCCGGGGTCAGGTCGCCCGCCTTGATGACGTTCACAATTTCCTGCGTCACGCCATTGCCCCACGCCGCCGGAATCAACGACCCCGGCGTCCCGGTCAGCGGGTTCTCATCGACAAACTTGCCGTTGACCAATCCGGCGCTGGGCACTTTCGTTGGAAAATCCATCTCTCTACTCCCTAGTCATAATTGATGTGCACCTTGGTGTGCGCCGGGGCGCTGCGGTGGATCAGGCATTGCAGGGCCGAGCCTGGATTGACGCCGAAACGCTCGCCCCAATAACTCGCGCCGAAACGCCGGCCCAGCAGCAATCGGCCGCCGGTGTTGAGCGTCCACATGAATTGCGCTTCCCAGGTGCCCCAGTGCGCCGCACCAAAACGCGAGCGACCCATGCGCGGGGCTTCGAGTTCGGTGATGGTGGCGTTCGGGTAGCCCTGGCTTTTGGCGATCTCAAGGTAGTAACCGACCGCCTGGCTGCCGACCGCAAGCAAGCGACGGCGCACCGCAAGCCGGCGGTCATCGAACAGCGGCGTGGCACCCAGGCACGGGTCGGGCAGGTTCATCACCCGCTCCCAATCGGGTACCAGTTCGCTGACGCCGGCCGGGTCCATTTCGTTGAGCAGGTCGGCGGCGCGGGCGTCGAGTCGAGCCAGTTCCTGGGCGATGCCGTCCAGCACCTCTTCCAGTTCCGGAACCCGCTCGGGATCCCACGCCGGGCCGCTGGGCAGCAGGCTGCGCAGTTGCGCGTGGTATTGCGCGGCGGTTCTTAGCCCCCCCATATGCAACCTCCGAAGATCAGCAATTGATTGAAGTCTGCGTCGACATTGGCAATGGGCGCGGTCAATGTGTGGTCGCTTTCGCCTGTGGCGCTGCTGATCGCTTCGCGGATATGGCTGATCAATAAGGTGTCGCCCAGGCCGGCTTCGCGGTTATGTAAGTCACGCAGTTGCGCTTCGACAGCGGCTCGCACGGCGGTTGTGTCAGGGGTCAGGGTCAGTCTGTAGGTGACTGGCACCTGCACCGGCGGCAACACATGCAACTCGGCGGTGACCGGGCGCAACGGTTCGATATAGGCCTGGACTTCAGCCAGTTGCGCGGCATTCGGCACGGGTTGCGGATCGTCGTCGCGCATGATGTACAGGTTGACGATGCCGAGTTTCGCGAGGGTGCTGCGACACCAGGCCCGGGTCACGCCGGGGCATTCCAGTGCCCAGGTTTCGTAGTCTTGCGCCGAGCCGCCATGCGGAATGATCCGATAGGAACTGATCACCCGTGAGCGCAGGGATTCCAGGCTTTCCCGGGCCACTCCGCCGATCAGGCCCGGCGCCAGCACCGTGAAGCTGTTACCGACAATCCCGAGGATCGGCTGCACCGGAATCAGGCTCATGCCGGCGTCGGCATTGCCCAGGCTGCCGGCGTCGAGCGCGGCGATGCTGGTGGTGTTGAGGCCGTTGCTGGTGGTGCGCGACGCGGTCACTTTGTAGGTGCGGCCGTCGCTCGATTGCAGCAGCGTGTCGACATCCAGCACGGCACCGGCGCTGGCGGTAAAACTGACGCTGCCACTGGCGGCTTGCGCGGCTTTGCGTGGCTGGTTCAGGCGCAGTGCGGCGATCCGTTCCAGGGTCGATTCGTCGGCCTTGTCCGGGAGGATCTGCTCGGCGATCCAGTCGAGGTAGCCATACAAACCATAAGCGGCGCCACCGAGGGTACGCGCCAGCACTTGCGCATCGGACTGGCGCAGCGAATCGCTGGCCAGGTCGCTTTGGGTGCGCTTGATCAGCACCGGCAGCGAAGGGGTTTCAAACGGCATAGATCACCTGCCAACTGTTATCGGGGTTGATGTCCAGGCGCTCGCCATCGGCCAGGGTCAGGACCGTGCGCAGGTTCAGGCGCTGGGCGTCGAGGCGCTCGCTAATGATGTCGATGGCGCTGCAGTGGCCGTCGTCGATCAGCCATTGCAGGGCTTCGCGGGCATAGAACTCGGCGTCCATCTGCGTTTGCCGGGTCAGCTTGACCCGGCGCAGCAGCCACAGCCGCGAGCCGATGCGGTCGTCGGCGACGGTGGGAAACGTGTCGCCCCACCAGCCGAAGCGTTCCTCGTCATCGAGGGCATCGTCATCGGCGGCGCGGCGCCAGGTGAACAAGCTGATCAGCACCGCGCGGGTGAGCGCGGCGTGGAGGTTCTGGCTGATGAGCATTACTGACCTCCCGCCGGCACGCCGGTCTGGCCGTTGCCCGCCTGGACGCCGACGTGCACGTGTTTGATCTGGCTGATGCCGCCGGCGATTTGATCGCCCGTGGAGACGATTTTTCCGGTCTGGTTGATGACGGGCGTATCGATGTTCACGGCGGTGCTGGCGCGGATGTTCAGGGTCGCGGTCTGGATGTCGATAATCCGCCCGCGCTTGAAGTGGATCTTGTCGCCTTCGTCGGTGTAGATCGCCACTTCGCCAGCAGCCAGGGACTGGAGGCGATAGCGGCGGTCGGCGACCACCAGGACGATGGCGTGGGAACGGTCACCGCCCAGAAACGTGGCAATGCCCTCGGCGCCGGCCAGCGGGTTGCTGGTGAAACCGTAGGGCTCGAAGTGCTCCATGTCGTCATTCACTTCGCCGGCGGTGAGGCGCATTTGCAGCGATTGCAGCTTGGATGCCGAGTTGGCGAGCACGACAGTGCCGCGCGCCAGGAGGCGTGTCAGTAGGCTCATTGGGTTTCCTTCAAGGATCAGACTGAATGCGATCAAGTGTGGGGAGCGGGCTTGCTCGCGAAAGCGGTGGGTCAGGCGACATCGTTGGTGAATGTGCTGCCGTCTTCGCGAGCAAGCCCGCTCCCACATTTGGACGGCGTCGTTCACGGCATTGGCGTGCACAGTAGATTCCCTGTGGGAGCGGGCTTGCTCGCGAAGGCGGTGGGTCAGCCGACTTCGATGTTGAATGTCAGTCCGTCTTCGCGAGCAGGCTCGCTCCCACATTTGGACGGTGTCATTCACGGCATTGGTGAGCACAGGAGATTCCCTGTGGGAGCGGGCTTGCTCGCGAATGCGGTGGGTCAGTCGACTTCGATGTTGAATGTCAGTCCGCATTCGCGAGCAGGCTCGCTCCCACATTTGATCGGCGTCGTTCACGGTATTGGCATGCACAGGAAATTCCCTGTGGGAGCGGGCTTGCTCGCGAATGCGGTGGGTCAGTCGACTTCGATGTTGAATGTCAGTCCGCATTCGCGAGCAGGCTCGCTCCCACATTTGGACGGCGTCGTTCACGGCATTGGTGGGCACAGGAAATTCCCTGTGGGAGCGGGCTTGCTCGCGAAAGCGGTAGGTCAGTCGACTTCGATGTTTAATGTCTGTCCGCCTTCGCGAGCAGGCTCGCTCCCACATTTAATCGGCGTCGTTCATGGCATTGGTGAGCACAGGAGATTCCCTGTGGGAGCGGGCTTGCTCGCGAAGGCGGTGGGTCAGCCGACTTCGATGTTGAATGTCAGTCCGTCTTCGCGAGCAAGCCCGCTCCCACAGGTTTCGGTGTCGGGCTCAGGTTTTCTTGGGCGGTGTCGGGTTGGCGTCGAAGGTGTGTGGCGGGGCTACTTGCAGGGTGGTGGTTGAGCCTTGTGCCGACAGCGAATACGTCACTTTGGAAATCAACATGTCGCCATCCACTTCCAGCACCGGGTCCTTGACCCTGACCAATGTGTTGTGGCGCCACAAATCGCCGTTGGCCTGGCGCCAGCCTTGCACTTGGTAAGTGGTGGCCGTGGCCTTGCCGACGCGGGTGGCGGCTTCCCAGTTGGCGCGTTGCAGCGCCAGTTCCGGGGTGATCTGCATACCTTCATTGATCACCGTGACCCGTTTGCGCTTGAAGCCCAGGTCGGTAGATACCGCCTCGACCTCGCTGGCCGCCGCCCCGCTCTTCTGATCATTGCCCTTCTGCTGACCGATCACTCGATATTCAGAAAACACCTGGCTGAAATCCATCGGCGCACTGGCCGACAGAATATTCTTGCCCAGTTCCAGCACATCGCTCGCACGTCCGCCGCTGCCCGGGCGGGCCAGGATTACCCGGCCCTGCGCGTCATCGGTCGAAAACACCCGGAACAGCGTCAGCAACCGGTCGATGGACTGGAACACCGTTTCCCCCGGCACAATCGTGTGACTGCCCAACCGAGCGGTTTCCGGAATTTCACTGACCACCGAAACGCCATAGGACGACGCCAGCGCCTCGACGATGCTCAACAACGATTGCTGATGCCATTGATTGGGACGGTTGGTCGCCGCGCAATCCACCAGGTCCTGGGTTTTTGAACTGCCTTCGATACTCAGGCCAATCTGCCGCCCGTCATAACTGATCGGCGCCTTGAACACGTGCCCGGTGAGTACCAGATCGTTGCCGATGCGCACCTCGCAAGGCGCCCCCGGCTGAATCCGTCGCACCGTGGTCTGCCCCGGCCATTGCCAGGTAACGTCGAGCTTGAAGGTGCGGAACTGACGCTCCAGGTCCGCGGTGATTTGCACGCTTTTCCAGCCGCCATACTCCAGACCGTCAACGGTCAGGGTGACTTTGTTATCCAGTTCGCTCATGGCTTACTCCCCGGAGAGTTTCAGGTCATTCGGCGGAGAGAAAACGGGATGAACAATGCCGTTACGCTGGATCACTTCCTCCACCCGCGTTGCGTCGCCCAATTGCTTGTAAGCGATGACGAGGGCCGGAAAACTCTCCTGGAACGACTTGCTGACCAGCCTGACACCCGACGACGCAACGGCCGTCAGGTGCGCATTGAGTTTATGCCGCAGGTCCGTCATTGCCTGGTAGTGCGCCGGATCAGCCTTGTTCGATGCTTGCTGGATCGCCTCATCCAGCGCCGCACGCAACGCCAGCACATCATCGGCCACCGGCACGGCTTGTCGCTGGACCGGTTGCTCGGCCTGTTGTTCGAGGGACGGCGTGGAACCCAACTTGACCACTTTCGACGCCACCGGCATCGCCGCGACCCATTGGGCCGCCTGCACCAGCAACGTGTCTTGCACCAGATTCGCCAGGGCCTGGGCCGCAGCGGTGGTGTCCTTGCCGGTGGTGATCTTCGGTGCGTCCGCCTTGCGGATGGCTTCGACCTGTTGGGAGACGTTGGCAATCACGCCACGATAACCGTCACGAGCGAAGTCCTTGAGCTCCTTGATGTCGCCGACCAAGCCCTTGAACTCGGCTACCACCTCCTTAGGCAATTCCTTGACCGCTTTGACCAACTCGCTGATCTGCTTGTATTGATCGATCAGCGGTTGCAGCTGAGTCTGAATCACCCCGTAGATGTCCTTGATGCTGTTGCGCAGGTCGGCGATGCCGATTCGCGCAGCCTTGATCAAGGTCATCGCGTCTTCGAAACGCGCCACCGCCGAACCTAAAAAACTGTTCGCCGATACCAGCAACACTTTCTGTGTACTGACCGTCGCCGTCGGAAACGGCAGCGGTTCATCGGGGTAAAACTTCAGCGTGAACGTCACCAACCCGCCGTCCTGGCGGGTGTGGGTCATGTCGCATTCGCCGACCTTGACCTGCAAGCGTCCCAGCCACGGATGCACCAGTTCGCCGCTGCCCTGCTCCAGCGCCTTGAGCAGTTTGTCGCGCTGCTCCAGGCAATCGGGGCCAACGATGAATGCCGTCAGATCGTGGATCTTCGCCTGCTGGCCAAGGTTCTCGAAAAACGGCAGATCCCGCTGCGGGTACTCATGCAACTGACCCTTTTTGCCGACCGGGGTTTTCGCCTGATCGACCCAGAAACCGACACCTCGAAAGGACGCCGGCAATAAACGGTCACGCCAGCTCATTGGAACCTCCAAGCGAAAGTGAGCGGTAGCCGATGCGCGAATTGAGCGCCAGCCCCGGTTGGTTGGTTTGCGGTTGATCAGTGCGCAGACCGGCCGGTGCGTTGTCAAAGCGCACGGTCAGGCCACCTTCGAGTTGCGTGCGGTTGTTGGCGGCGGTTTGCTGGATCAGGGCGCTGGAGTTTTGCGTCAGGGACCCCGTCAGCATCGACGGTTTTTGCGGCAGGCCGCCGGGCGCCAATTCTGACTCTGACGCCGGCTCGGTACTGGCGCCAAAGAACGCCGGCGCCAGCTCACCTTTGCCTTCGGCATTGGTTTTCTTCTGCGCTTCGGCCAAGCCTTCGACCTTGCCGGTGACGCTGGCGATCACCCCCGCGAAGCCACCTTCGAACAATTCCTTGATCGGCGCGATGACGTCCTGGAGCTTTTTCCACAAACCGCTGAACCACTCGGTGATCGGTTCCCAGTTCTTGATGATTTGCCCCAGCGGCGACCATTCGAACATCCCGTGCAGGAACTCCAGCGCCGGCGCGGCCAATGCTTGCACCACGCCCCACAGCGCCGAAAACACTTCGCCGATCGGCTGCCAATTGGCCGCAATCTGCGCCATCGGCGACCACTCGAACACACTACTGAAGAAGTCCTTGACCACTTGCGCCGCGCTTTGCAAAGCGGCCCACAGCGGATCGAAAAACGCGCTTATCGCGCCCCAGTTGTTGATGATCATCCCCAGCGGCGAGTAATCGAACAGCGTGCCAAAGAAGTCCTTGATAGCCTGGGCCGCCGGTTGCAGCGCAGTCCAGATCGAACTGAAGAAACCGCCGATGGCCCCCCAGTTGTTGATGATCATGCCCAGTGGCGTCCAGTCGAACACACCTTTGAGGAAGTCGATCACCGGCACCGTCAGGGCCTTGAGCAACTCCCAGATCGCCGAGAACAGACCGGTCAACCCGGCCCAGTTGTCGATGATCATCCCGTAAGGCGTCCACGAAAAAACTGTCTTCAGGAAACCCGTCACTGTCGCGGTCACGGCTTTGATGCCATCCCAGAGACCGGAGAAGAACCCGGTAATCGGCCCCCAATTGGCAATCAGCATGCCGAGTGGTGTCCAGCTGAAGACTGTGCTCAACACCGCCATGGCCTTCGTGGCGACATTCTTGATGCCGTCCCAAAGGTTGACGAAGAACGCGGAAATCGGCGTCCAGTTGGCAATGATCAAACCGGCGGCCAGCGCTACGCCCATGGCAATCAGCATGATCGGATTGACCTTGAGCACCGAGCCCATCAGGTCAATAACCTGGGTCGCTCCGGTGACCGCGGTTTGCATCGCCGAGAACGCGATGGCGGCCGTCGCCAGCGTCTCGACCAGTTTCGGGTTGTCGGCGACAAAGCGCCCTACTCCCGTCAACAACGGCTGCAGACTCACCACCAGGGTGGCGACCGCCGGAGCCAACGCGGCGTCGATGGAGGTCGACACCTTGGCCATCGACTGGCTGAAAATGTTCATGCTTTGCGCGGCGCTTTCGGGCGCGCTCGGCAGATCGACAGCCTTGGCCGATTCACTGACCTCGGCCAATTTGCCCTTGAACGCGTCGGACGCCTTGATCCCGTCCACGAACGGCGTGATCACGCTACCGCCCTTGAACAGGCCGCTGATATCCAGCTTGCCGAGGCCGGCCTGTTCGAGGTTTTTCTTGAAGCTGTCGACCTTTGAAACAAGGCCGGCCAGCTTGGGTGACAGTTCATCGATGCCGGTCAACAGCACCGATTTCTTTAGCGTTTCTGTGTCTGCCATCACTGCACCTGCTGCATCGCATTGATCCGTTGCGCGTGCTCCAGGGATTCCCGGAGCACATCCAGTGGCCTGGCCATCATCTGTTCGGGGTCAACCTTCCAGAACCAGGCCAGGTCATAGGCGACTGCGATCAGGTCGGTGATGGCTCCGACGCCGCACTCATGAAAAAACTCGCGACGGCCCAGCTCAGCGCGTTGAGGTCAGCCAGGTCCAACTGGTTGACCGACGACGGTGGAATGCCGGCGCAGACCGCGATGTATTTGGCCGCGACGTCCATGTCGAGGCTGACTTCTTCGCTCTTGTCGATCTTGTACGGCAGCGCCTTGATTGCTCGCACTTCCTGCACCGTCGGGCGGCGCAGGTTGAGTTCGGTCAAAGGCTCGCCGTGGGCTTCAATCGCAACCTGAAGCTTCACGGCGCCGCTCATTGCCAGGTCCCCTTGACGCCGTTGAACACCAGCGAGATCGAGGCGTCGTCGCCCTTGGACGCTGGTTCATCGACCAGGTAGGCGCCGGCCAGCACGTAGACTTTGCCGTTGCTGAATTCACAGGTGACGGTCATGTCGACGCCGGCCACCAGTTGCTTGAGCGGGAAGTCCGGGGTGTGCAGCGCCGTCACTTTGAACGATGGCGGGATGTCGGTTTCCTTGTAGAAACCCGGTACGACGGTTTCGCGTTTGGTGGACATCAATGGCGCTTCGCAGCCGCCATTGATGGTCAGTTGAGCGCCGTCCACTTTGACGTAGCAGGTGCCCGCAATCAGTTGACCCATGGTGTTTCTCCCTTCAAATAAAAAGCCCACGCGAAGTGGGCTGAAATCGCACGTTCAACCGCGGTTTTTAAGCGGCGTCGTCGTACTGCAGACGGAATTGGTTGAGCAGTGCGAACACGCGCAGACCGTTGATGTAATCCGGCGGGAACAGCACGTTCACACGGCTCGGGTCCTGCACGTCGCGCTCGACAATCAGGTGCTCGGCGAATAGCTCGGCGTTTTCCACGTGGCCTTCCAGTTCGAGCTTGGCGTACTGGGCAATCAGCTCACCGCGAATGGTGCTCGGGGTGATGATCGGCTGGCCGGCGCCGAAGCGGGTGCCGTCGGAAGCCAGTTTGTGGCGCCCGTATTTGCTGGTGATCACGCTTTGCAGACGACGCACGATGAACGCCGACTGGTGCATGGTTTCGCTGTCCAGGTAGGAGTTGTCGGCCTGGCCGTAAGCGTTTTTCTGGTAGGTGGTGATCGAACGCTGGATGCGCACGTAGCCGCCTTCGTAGTACGCGGTGGCGATGCCGTAGTTGAGCAACGACTGACGCTCGGTCAGGGTGAAGCGCTCGCTGGCCGGCGCCGGGTCGAGACCTGGCAGGCTGCCGCTTTGAGTCGGACGGCTGGCGTCGGCTGAGATGAACACCGAGGTGCGTGCAGCCAGTGCAGCGGCCTGGACCCAGAACGGTTGCGGAACACCCGGCTCCAGTGCCTGGATGGTCATGTGCTGATCGTTACGCGCCTGGCCGGCGGCAACCAAAGTGCCGATGGTGCCGCGCTTGGCGCTGTAGACGTGACCGAACAATTGCTTGGCCCAAGACCAACGACCGGTGCTGTCATCCATGACGGCTTGCCAGGTGTTGAGGGTGCTCAGGTCCGAGAACGGCATGCAGATGAACTCGAACGGCTCATCGCCCAGCGCTGCCACGGCAGCCACTTGATCCGGTACACCGGCGCCGCCGGTCATGGCGGTGGCGACCGAAGTCAGGCCCGCCGGGGTTTCTTCGCCGTTGCTCTTGCCCAGGCGATTGAATTGCAGGCTGATGTCGTTACCGCTATCGCCCGTCCATTTGGCGCTCAGGGTCACGATGCCTTCAGCCGCAGCAGCGCTGACCGGCAGATCCGCAGCGGCATTGATTTTCAGTGCCAGCGCGGTGGCGGCTTGAGCGGCGGTAGCGCCATTGACGATGGCCGCTTGAACTCGAACGCCGCCGACGTACAGGTTGAGCACGCCGCTCTGGGTCGCTGCGCCGGTCAGGGTCAGCACGCCTTTGGCGATACTGCCTTCGGTGTTGTGCAGCGGCAGGCACCAGATCTCGCCGATCGGGTCGGTCTTGCGCCAGGTTTCGTACATCGAGGCCAGCATCGAACCTTGACCGCCAATGCTTTTGGCCAGCGCAACGCTGGACACCAGCACCAGTTTGCCGGCGTCGGCCGGGGCGATGTTGTCGTTGACCTGAGCGACGATCAAACGGCGCATGGCCGACGAAGCGCTATTGGCCGCCGAATTGTCCATCTCGGCGTAGAACAGCGGAACACGAATGTCCGCGGGGATGTTGCTGAATCCGATCGCCATTATTTGGCTCCCTGTGGTTTGGCCGCTTTCACGGCTTTGGTAGTGATATCGCCATCGGCCAGACGCCGACGCCACCAGGCGTTGTCCGGCACTTCACGGCCCTCTAGGGACAACAGATCGCCCGCTTCCGGGTCCGGCACGACACGGCCTGGGGCCGGCAGCACGGTGATGCGTTTGCTCATGGGGTTACATCTCCAGAGAAAGTCATTTCCAGGCGCCCGTCGGGGCCTGGGCGTTGCAGATTGGGGTCCGCCGGATCGATGGCATCGACCCGTACGGTGACCCCGGTAAAGGACGACAAACCGTCCAGTTCACGCTCGTGCCAGCTCTCCGCCGGTTGGTTTGGCAGATTGCGGCCGAGCTGGAATTCGGCGTAAAAGCGCAGGCGATACAACGCGCGGCTGGCGTTGATGGAAAGCAACTCACCGCCGTCGTATTCGATAGCGTCGTAGTCAGTGCCAGGCTTGAAACCCACCAACGCACGCCAGAGTTCGGCGCGCAGGTCGTGCAACAGATCCAGCGCTTTTGTCGCGTCGGTGGTGTCGAGCACCAGCGTCACTTCGAAGGTGTCGCGGATCGGTTGCAAGGCCAGGTTTTGCGCGAGGCTTTTGCTCGCCATATCGGCGAGCGGGACGACGTAGGCGCAGGGTGTGGTGAGTGGGGTATTGGCTTGCAAGGTGGTGAGGTCGATGCCCGCCGCGATGCGATTGGCCAGGGTCGGGCATTGCTCACGCAACTGCGTGAGGATCGGAGAGATCTTCATCAGGGCGCTCCATCTGTATGAAAGGTACGGTCGAAACCTGTGGGAGCGGGCTTGCTCGCGAAAGCGGTGGGTCAGGCTGAATCAATGTTGAATGTGCCGCCGTCTTCGCGAGCAGGCTCGCTCCCACAGGGGATTTCGGTTGTATGCAGATGCTGTGCATGACGCAGAGCAAAATGTGGGAGCGAGCCTGCTCGCGAAAGCGGTGGGTCAGGCGCCATTGATGGTGAATGGGCGACCGTCTTCGCGGGCAAGCCCGCTCCCACTGTGGCTTCTGTGTGCTGGTTATTGGGTTTGATCAGACGATGGCTTCAGCACCGGGGTCGATGCAGGTCGCGTCGATCATGCAGCGATAGCTGGCGGCGCGGTCGCCGCTGGCGGTGACTTTGTCGATCGACCAGCGCCCGCGCATGAAGTCCGGCCAGGTGTCGTCCAGCACGACCAGCCCTTCGGCCGAGAAGTCAGGATTGCCCGGACAGCTGATTTTCACCTTGAGCTTTTCACGGCCCATCTTGCGCACTTCACCTTCGCCGATCGCTTGCGCTTCTTCCGCGTTCTGGCAGCTCAAGCGCAGGGTCTTGAACGGTGCGAACCCGGCTTCAATCATCTGCAGCAAACCGCTTGCAGCGTCACACCAAGTGATCTGGCAGCCCTGAGTCTTGGCTCGGGCGGAATCATCAAGGGTCGCGGTGATGAACGCATGGTCGCCGGGGCGATTGTTATGGGTGACCGACAGTCTCACGTCCGCCAATACCTTGCCCGACAACGATTTGAGCTGCCCCGGCCGCGCCAGCACATACAGCTCATTAAAGGGTTTGGCGATGGCGCGGTACCTGGTCGCCAAGCGTGAGATAAAACCCATGTCGGTTTCATTCGACTGATCGATGTGCGCAATCTTTATCAACGACAGTGACGGGTCCACCCTCGGCGAAAAACCGTATTTGGACGTCAGTTCGCGAAACAACGCCCCCAGGGTCGTCGGACCATGACTGACCGAGCGGCGCTGCTGGAATCCGCTCTCGTCCGCCGCACTGAACGGTGCGGCGGTCGCCACCAGCGATACACGAAACGGGAACAGCGTCGGCGTCCGCCGGGCCACCACAAACTGGCCCTTATCCACCAGCCCGGTTTCCCGATACCCCACGAGCAAGCCGATTTTCCCACCTAGGCTCGGCAGCCCTTCAAGACCTTCCAGGTCGAGCACCAACGTCAGTTGATCCGACTCGATACCGGCGGTATCGATGTGCTCCCAACTGATCAGGCGCTTGTTGATCAGGGTCGCGTTGGCCCCGTAGATTTCTATCGCCGGTGTGAATCCGATGGCCATGTAGCCTCCTTAATCCCAAGCCGTCGCCGGCGTTTTCGCTGCGGGCCTGGATTCAAGTTCCGGCAGCACCACCCAGACGCCTGCCGGCAGTACCGGGCCTTGCTCGGCTAGCGTCGGATTGAGACGCCACAGCGCTTCTTCAGCCGCGTCGTCACAACGCTCGGTTTCGCGGCAGAGCAACAGATTCACCGAATCACCGGCAATCGTTCGAACCTTACGCATTGACGAACTCTCCCAAGGTAATCGACCAATTGATCAACATCGCCGTGCCGTCATCAATCACGTCGCTCTGGGTTTCCGTCACATCGTCGATCCGCCACAAACCCCAGTTGCGACCAATGCCATCGACCAGCGGCAGCGGTACTCGCAGTGCTTGCAAGGCGCGCAACTCATCGAGCCGGTCCATGGCCACCGCGTACATCGCCTTGCCGTTGATCGTCAGGGTTTGCAGGCCTTGGCCGGTCTGGCTGGACTTGGGCTTGCTGGTCAAAATATCCACCTTCACCCAGCCACCGTCCGACTTGCGCAACAAACCGCTGTAAGCGAAGTTGCTCGACAAGCCAAAAATGAACGTGCCGAGTGCCATTTGCTGCCTCATCAAGCCACCCCATCGGTCAGGGCCGTGTCACGTCGCACGGCGAGTTGATTGGTCGTTGTCATCATTCCGAACTGGCTGGAAATGTGTTGCACGACCAGGTTGGCCAGTTGCGTGGCGCTGGTTTGATCCTGACCGTTGATGTAGATGTTGGCGGTCAGTGCGTTTTGCTGGCTGGTTGTCTGGGTGTTGGTCAGGTCTTTGCTGACCCGCTCCGGTGACAAGAGCCGATCAGCCCCGGTGTAAACAGACTCTCCCAGCGCTTCACCGCCCTTGCTGCCGAAGTAGGAACCGACGAGGCCACCCACCAAAGCCCCCACCGCAGTGCCCAGGACTGGCACGGGAATGAAGCTGCCAATCAAGGCGCCAGTTGCAGCGCCGGCATAACCTGCGGCGACTCCGCCAACACCCGAACCCACTGCGCCGGCAGCGGCTTTGTAATCGCCGGCCATCAGAGCTTTAACCCCGTCATAACCTGCATTGGCCAACACCAGAGGCGCGCCTAACCGGCCGGTGAAGGTCTTGGCCCTGGCCATGGTCGTGGCCAGTCGATTACGTATCGTAGGACTCGGAGGTGGCGGACCAGAAGCCCCTGGCGGCAGAAAGCCGGCGTCCGGTTTGAACAGTTCTGTGGCGGTGGAAGAGACCACCGATGTCAGTTTGTTCAGGATAGGCCCGCGCAACGGCGTTGCGACCGCAACACCCAGCAAGGTCAACGCGGCCGTGACTTTCGGAAAGGTTTCCACTACGGAACTCACGCCGCTGACCACCATGTCGGCGCTGAGCATCGCCAGGTCAGTAAAAGGCGCCACTGCGTTTCCGACCGCCGTATCAAGTCGGGTCAAACTCGCGTCCAGCGCATTCGAGCGCCCTTGCGAGGTGTTCCCTCGGGCCTCGGCGGTCTGCGCCATCGAGCCCTTGTCACCGTCGCCCTTGTCGGATGCCACCGACAACGCAGTCTTCAGATCCTGAGGCGACTTCAGTAACTTACCGATGCCCTCGTCACCCTCAAACAGCGTCTTGATCAACGAAGTCTGTTGCTCGGCCGGCTTGCTCCTCAGGGCCGCCAGCACATCGCTGATCGCCCCCGGTGCATCCTTGCGCATTCTGCTGGCGAGAGCACCGGGTTCGATATCAAGTTGAACCCAGGCGGCACGCTGCTCTGGCGTGGCGTTGTCACCTTTGCCGAACGCGGTGCCAAGGGTTTTCAACGAGGCGCCGGCTTCTTCCTTGCCCACGGAAGCACTCAGCAGGGCCGCTGCGATGGCCGCCGCTTGCTCGGGCGCCATGCCGGCGGCCAAACCTGGTTCGCCGCCGCTCAATACGACCGAACCAATATCTGCCGCTGACGCTTTCAAATCGAGACTGGCGCCGAGACGGTTTGCCGCATCGCCCAAGTCGAGACTTTTCGCTCGATCAAGGTGTAACGATGTGCGCCAGCCAGTCATGAGCGCGCCGGCGTCCTTGACGTCGATCTTGTACGCCGAGGCCATGATGGCGCTATCGCGTGTGAGATCCGTCAGCGTCTGTTTCCGGTCCTGCGGTTGTACGTCCTTGAGGACACGGGCATCAACCGCCGCCTGCTGCACCTGCACCAGCTGCACACCTGTTGCGCCGCTGGGGGCGGTGCGCTTTTCACCCGCTATCTTCTGGGTCTCATTGCCCAGTTCCTGAAGCTGATCCGGGGGCAACTGCAATTTTTGATTCAGGTCGACGAGGGCCGACTGCGCCGCCATTGCGGGTCTCAACTCCTCTGGCGGCGCACGCTGGTCAACCTCAGCCTTGAGCTTTGATTTGGCCTCACTGGCTGGCGCTGGTGCAGGCGCCGATGCATTGGCCTTAAGCGACGCCTGCTGCGACGTCAGTGCACCGTTCAACGTCGCCAGGGTTTCACGGAGCTTTTCCTGCTCCACCACCAACAAACGGATATCGAGGCTGGCCGTGGTCAGTGCCTGATTCAGCCCCGACAACGGGTCTTCGAAACCGACAAGTCCCGGCGTTTCAGATGCGCTGCCGAGTTGCGGCAGCTCGATGCGGTTGATGTCCGCACCGTGCAGCGAATAGTCACTCTCTGCCATCCCGCTCTACTCCTTTTTCACGCCAAGGCGAGTGATCGCGATGTCGTAGCGGCGCAATGCCTTGCCGGCGTCCCATTCCAGAATTTCCGCTTCACTTACCGGGTAAATGAGCGGCACCACATCGAGGATTACTTCGATGTCGCGCTCCGAAAGAAGTCCGCCGGTTTGTTTAAAAAATCGTCGATGCGTACCTGAAGCTGTGTCCAGTCGGGAACGGTCAGCAGGTCCAGATCGGGAATCATCAGCCCGGTGCAATGGGCGGTGATGAACTCGGCGCGTTCCTTGGCGGTTTTCAGTTTTTTCATCGCCTTGGTGGCGCGCAGGACCGGCATATCCAGGGTCAGCGCGGCCAAGCTGCGGCCTCCAGCGTTGAGCGGTTGCAGCAGTTGCACTTGATCGGGATCGACCGATGGGTCGCCCTGCCCTTCCAGTTCCAGGAAGTAAGCAGCCGGACGGGTCGACATTTCGTGTACGTACTGGGCGATGCTCACGTAGTCCGGGCGTTTGAGCTGATCCAGTTCCTTGACCGACAGGCCAGTGGCCAATTTCGCCAGTTCGAAAAACTGATCGTCCTCATCATCGCCGGCGCGGGCCAGGGCCTCTTTCTGCGCGGCGTAAAACAATGGCTTGAGCTGAATCTGCTCGATCTGCGCCTGATTGTCGGCGGTGATCGGCGACAGCAAGACGTGAACAGGGGGCGTCCAGGACATGAATGAATTCCTTGGTGGATCATGGGGAGGTGTTGCGTGATGCAGGCCAGTTGAGGTGAGCAACCTGTGGGAGCGGGCTTGCTCGCGAATGCGGTGTGTCAGATACATTGATGTTGGATGTACCGCCGCTTTCGCGAGCAAGCCCGCTCCCACAAGGATTGCGTTTAACTGGTGGGCGTTGCGGGGTTTACGGCAGCAGCACCGCGCGGCGGGCATCACCAAGGATGTCGACGCCGTTGAGCATGAACTTCTGGGTCCGCACGTCGATGTCGATCACCGGGATACCGTTTTCGAGGCGGTTGTAGGTGCGGCAGGTGAACTCGAGCACGGTGGTCGGCTTATCCGGCATTTTGAGTGTTGTTTCGGTCAGGGATTTCAGCTTGCCGCCGATCGTGTGATAGGTGAACCAAGTGTTGCCGTCCTGATCCTGACCGGCTTCACGCACGTTCAGCAGAATGTCCTCACCCAGCGTCACACCGAGGGCCAGCATGACTTCAGGGCCCATCCCTTGCAGGGTCAACTTGGCCGTCAGCACGGTAGCGCTTTTGGCCATGTCCTCACCGATGAAGCGCCCGCCCGTCATCGTTTCCATTGCAAAATCGATCTTCGGCGGCTCGAAACTTTCAACAGTCGCCGACAACGGCAGGCCTTGCAGGGTGGCCGCCATGGCCTGTCTTACACGGTTGGTAAACATTAGAGAACATCCTCCAGGAACTGCTCGATGATTTCATCGCGGGCGTTGAGTTGGTAAACCATGTGTTCGTTCGGCGCGTAGCGGCCGTAGTCGATGACGATGAACCAGGTGCCGTTCTTGTACTTCTCGACGCTGTTCAATTCCGGGTGCAGATACACGCTGCCGCCAGGGATGGTTTCGTCGGCGACCAGGGTTTGCAGCCAGTCGTTGATGCGTTTGACTTCCTGATCCATGAACGACTTGGTCAGGTTCTTCGCCATGGCTTTCTGGCCGGCCTTCACCAGCTTGCGGCTGATGGCGTCTTCGAGGCCGACGTAGCTGATGAACTTGCCGGTGATCGAGCGGTTACCCAGCAGCGAGAAGCCGCCGAGGACCGTGCGGGCGTAGTAGCTGATGCCATAACGGTTGAGCAGATCGCCTTCGGTGGAGGTGTCGAGGATGTTGTATTCCACGACCCGCGAAACGTCTTCGGCGTAGGTCACCTGGTTGCCCGGGCTTTCCCATTGCTTGACCTTGGCCAGTGCGGCGATTGCCAGGCTGGAAGGCGAAAGGAACACGTTTTTCTTCGCCGCTTTGGAGTAAACCGCCGGCATGTTGTGCACCACCAGGCAGCGGTCGAAACCGAGGTCCGCGCCGCCCAATTCCTGGCTGTAAGTCACTTGATCAGCGACCGCGGCATCCTTGCCGTCGAGCACTACGCGGGCCTTGATGCGTTTGCCGAACGAGGCGAACTCGCTGGCCACAGCCTTGGTGCCGGTGAAGCCTGGCGCACCGATGATGGTCAGGTCTTCCGGCACACCGCTCAGCGCGGCCAGGCCAAGTTTGCGACCGGTCACTGGCTCGATGCCGCCGATCACGTTGTTGATGGTGTCCGCAGGGGCGGTGCCCTCTTCGACGATGACCACGTAGACCGGCACCTTCACCACTTTGAGGATCTGGAACACCGCTTGAAACAGCGTGCCCGACTCGGTGCCGGTCGGATCGAGCAGCGCTTGAGTGGTGAAGCTGTTGATGCGGAATGGCGAATTGCGCGGAATCAGTGGATCAGCTTTCGGCGCGGTGCCGACCAGACCAATGACGTTGTCGCCCAGGCCACCCATCGCTTCGGGGGATTCGGTGGCATTGACGGTAATGCCGTTGTGCTCGAAGTTCAAAACCTCAGCCATGGTTATTCAGCCTTCTTGGCAGCGGCCTGTTGGCCTTGGGTGGATGTTTTCAGTTCCAGGCGACCGGCGCTGAGCAGTGCATTGGCTTCGACGTCGAGCAGGTCGAGTTCCTGGCCGGCGGTGGACCAGTGACCACGCCCGACAGGGAACGGGACGAGCACGGTGTAGGTTTGGCGTTCTGCCATTTGGGTTACTCCAGAGACGAAAAAGCCCCTTGGTTTTAGGAAGGGGCTATTGGGTGTCGATTAGCGGATAAGAAAACGCCCCGACAATGCGGGGCGTTTATTCAGGTAGGGTTGCGAGCCATTCCGGCGCCGGTGGCCGGTGTTCGCTCAACGGCAACTCGCCGCCTTCCGGCCAGATACGAAGCTCACGGCGATAGGTTTGCAATTCGATGTATTGCGCCGGAGTCAGCAGCGTAGGCCAACGCTCCACCTCGTCACGGTAACGAGACACAGCTTTATCAGTAGTTGCAAGTTGCATGTTTCGCCATGCACGTTCATATCCCTCCAGTTCGGCAGGAGTTGGCCCCGGTCGATCAACCAGGATCGGATAGCCTTCATCATTCCCGACAATCATCTTGCCGCTGGACTGTCCGTCCAATAACTCAATCCAATACTCACGCGAGATTTCAACCACATCGCTTGGCATCGTTGTATGGATGGAGGGATCGTAAAAACCGCTTGTGGATTTTGAATAAAACATAGGTTCTTCCTTATTTAATAGCCAACGACTTTGTAGTCACCCACCAGGGTGGCTAGCGTGGTTGACGGGTTCCAAAACCAAAAACATGCGCCCGACAGACTCGCGATCAGTACGGACGAGGCCTGTACAGGGTTTATTCCAGTGCCTGAAAGCGCTCCGCGGCTCGCTCAATCAGGCGCCGAGCTCAAGAGCGACAACACCAACCCTACGGCCCGCTGCACAACAATCTCCCCGGACGGCTGCCGCGTGGTCGAATGACCAGGCCCTTCACTGAGCGAACTGGCAATCGGACACCAGTTACAATCGTGATAGTATTCAAAAAATTTAAATCGACAGGGCATGTCACTAATGAGAACAAAACAGATTGGGGGGCTGACAGCTCTCCGATTCTTTGCTGCATTTTCAATTATTGTTCACCACACCAAAGGCAGCTTTTTCCCGCCGAATTTCTTGTGGGATATTCCAACTGACGCCGGTGTAATGTTCTTCTTTGTCCTGTCGGGCTTTATTCTCTCGCATGTTCATTCGAAGCGAGGAATTGATGGAGGCGTTGCAAGATTCTATGTTGCGCGACTGGCCAGAATGTGGCCAGCGCATGCATTTTGCACATTGATACTTTTGCTCTGCCTGCCCTATCAACGCGTATTACTAGAGTCAGCCAGTAACGTCTTTATCTTCATCTTGAACTTGATGATGCTTCACTCTGCCGTTCCGATTCCGAACGTGTACTTCTCTTTCAATAGCGTTTCCTGGAGTATTTCCACAGAAATATTCTTCTACATGACATTTCCGCTATTGCTGCTGTGGTTTTCGAGCAAACCCATGCTCAAGCTAGCCGCTGCTATTGCGTTTGGTGGCCTGTATGCCTATTCGATAGACGCTGCAGGCCTCGCTTACTATTCCCCGGACAAACTGGACCAGATTTCCGCTCATGGACTTATTTACATCAGTCCTTTAGGACGCATACAGGAATTCATGCTGGGCATCGTCTGTCAGCGACTAATATCGGGGGTTGATTTCAGCTGGTTGAAAAAATGGCCAGCAACGGCCATCGAAATTCTTTCCATCGCGGCTATTGTTTTTATAGCCCCGCCCCTCGGCATTTACCCGTCTTACTATTTAGGACCTGCGCATAACGCATTCGCCGAATTTATTAGACACTCTTCGATAGCGATTCTTTTCGCCATCGCAATCTCCAGTTTCTACCTGGATAAAGGCATGGTGTCGCGGATACTTTCCTGGCGCCCATTTATATTTTTGGGTGAGATCAGTTTCTCCGTTTACTTGATTCATTCGATTGTTATACGAGTCACCATCGAACAGAAGTTTCTCGAGTCCTATGATCCCTACGCCAAGTTTGCATTTGTGACAATAACGTCCATCATCTGTGCTGCGTTTATCTGGAAGTTCGTAGAGAAACCATGCCAGCGCGGGATCATGCGCGCATATGATGCTGTTCGGCCAAGGCTTAAAGCTGCTGAGCCTGCTCAGTAATCGACGACGGATCACACTGATCTCGAAGGGCTCTCCGAAAGGCGGGCCCTTTTTCATTACCGGGGTGGATTTGATCAGTAGATAAGAAAACGCCCCGGCGGTACGGGGCGTTTACTGGATCAGGGTTGAGAGCCATTCCGGCGCTGCTGGCCGATGTGGGAGCAAAGGAAACTCGCCAGACTCCGGCCAGTTACGCAGTGAGCGACGATACGCTTGCAACTCGGCGTATTGGGCCAGCGTCAGCGTAGTTGGCGAGTTCTCTTCCACCTCGTCTCGATGACGGGTTACAACACCGTCAGTTATCGTCAACTGTACCGAACGCCAATAGCGCTCAACGTCGGCAAGTTCTTCATGCGACTGCGCGAGGGCTTCCAGCAGTACAGGCAAGCCCTGCGGCCCACAGACCAAACGTTTGCCGTAACTGACTTGTGCAAGCAGCGCATCCCGCTCTTGGACAGCAAATTCCCGGGCGTCTTCAGGAATAAAAGTACTCACCTGATCATCGTAGAAAAAGCCAGTGCCAGGACTATAAAAAACCGTCATGCCTTACCCCTCACTCTCCAGAAAAATGACGCATTCGTGCCGTACAAATTGCGCACAGTGATGGTTCCCAGTGTGCTGTTTCTCGCTTGAAGTACCGGGGCAATACCCACAGGCAGGCTACTGGAAAAGTCAGCGAACGACACTTGAATATTGGTGGGAGCCGCCAACATAGCAACAGGCAAGGGAATAACCGTATCCGAACCTGATGGTGCAGCAACATAGAGACCCCATTGCTCGACATCCCCTCCCGGCAGTTTTTGATAACCAATGTTCCCGGATACCGAAGATGCGAACTCGCTGGAGTATTTCAACGAGGACATGCCACCTTCTACGACCCATTGCGTGTTACCTGCGGTGATAACAATGTTGGACGCGGCTTGGAGAGTCACCGATGTAAGCGATCCATTGGCAAATGAGGAAATAAAATCCGTACCTTGCCGAACAATGGTAATCACACCGGGGAATGCGTTGTAGATATAAAAATTGGTTCCGGTTGGCACAGAACTCACAGGTGGCAGGGTGAGCGTCCCTGAGGCGTTGATGACGATACGACTCCCGGCGGACGAAACACTCAGCGTTGCGGGCAGCGCGAGGATATCTACGCGACTCGCGAAGTTTCCTTGGGCGCGTTGCACAAACTCCGTCGTTGCCAATGCCTTGCCATTGTCAAACTGCGGTGGTGTTGATCCAAGTACCTGAGCATATTGCAACTGCGCAGACCCCGAGGCCCACCAACTCGCGCTGCCATTACTAACCAGTTCAAGATTGGCGCCCGGTATCAACGCAATGCCGGTAATCTGCCCTGCGCCGGAGTTAATTGAATCATTCCCCGCGCACACTACCGTGACCACCCCGCCGCCGATGTTCCGGAAGTTGATCGCATGCCCTGCTGTAGGAACACTGGCTGCCGGTAACGTAAGAGTGAAGGTACCGATCACAGTAACTACCGTGCCAAATGCACTGGCCGGCAGTATCGTCGAGGCAGTCAGGCTGGTAAAACCACGATAATTTCCTTGAGCCCTTCTCACAAACTCTGTCGTCGCCAGTCGTGTTGAATCGTCAAACTGTAGCGGTGTATTCGCCGTAGGACTGACCAATGCCGGAGCATTGAGCGGCGCAAATCCTTGCGTCACGTTCTGAAACGTCAGCGCCGTGGTACCCAGGACAATCGCCCCATCAGTCACCAACTGCCAACGAGTATCAGCCAGCGTCGTCCCCTGTTCTACGGAAACAATCAGGCCCGACGTTACATCGGCACTGACATCCGCATCTTTCGACCGTACCCAGCCAGCGACCGCCGCCACATAGATGCCGTTATCCTTCGCAGCCGTCTGGTTTTTAACCAGCACGCGATCCCCCGCAACGACCGCAACGCCATCAATCGTTTGAGGCGCAGCCAACGTGATGTTGGCGGTAGAAGCCACCCGCACCGATTGCTTGCTGTCGAGTTTGGCGAGTTCGTCCGCGACATAGGACGTCACCCACGCCCGGGTCGCTTTAACCACAGTGTCGTCGATCAACAACGTCACTAACGACGCGTTACTGGTCTCGAAAATCGAGCGAATGTAGAACTCTTTGCCCGAACCCGACGTCGCTAGAACAGGTTTGAACGACTCCGGGTATTTGACGATCGCGTACAAAATCCCGGTATCGGTCCAGATCCCGGCCTCACGCACATACCAGCCGCCAACCTCCGGCGGGATGGTGACTTCAGCGAGCAACCAGCTCGGGTTTTTCTCATCCTGGAACAGTGCATTGAGCGGCCCGCGCCAGACTTCGCGCCGGAGCGCTGTGTCGGTGGCAGCCGGGTTGTAAACCGCGCCACCGCCGTCGCCGACGGACAGTTGAGACAACTTGATCGGCAGGCCCGCCGCTTTGCAGGCAGTTTCGTAGGCGATCCCCGCGTTGGTAAGCAGGGTGTAATAGTCGGCCATTTAGGACCCCTGAGGATAAATAGTGGAGGTTTCGACGGCGTAGAGCCCGGCGGCCATAAACACCTGGCCCGAGGCTTCGAGCCCTTCGATGACAATCGGATAAACCGTGGTCAGCTCGCCGCACACGGTGGCGGCGGCGATGACGTGATTGCCGAAGGCGCTCAGGCCGACGGAGACCTTTAAGGTGTCGCGCTCGCTTTTGGCGTCCGCCAGGCGTCGATCAAGGCGTGCATCGATTTCTTCGCTGTAAGGCTGTTCGGTAAAGGCCCTGACGGAAAAACTGTAGGGCTGACCGGGCGGCGACTGCTCGTACCAGGCACGCACCTCGGGTTGCAACTGCAAGCCTTTGGCGGCGTTTTCCAGCGCTTTTCGAGTACCGGCCTGGCGTGCGGTGGGCCAGGCGAGTTCGACTGTTAAACGCTTTTCGGCTTCGGGCGCTTCGGAGCTCCACTCGCTGACCCCGCGATCCGCGCCGAGGTACGGCAAGAACGCCAGCGGTGTTTGGGTGGGGTTCATCAACTCGGGAAACGGCGGCGTAATGCGTTCAAGCAAGCGGCCAAAACCGAGGTCGAGAGCCCTTTCCAGCGGTGAACTGTTGGCCGGCAACAGGCTCGGCCGAGGTATGTCATCACTCATAGCGTGTCCACCTCGACCTCGACACCCGTGCAATACGGGGCCTGGAACGCCGTGGTCACAATCGGCGCCAGCGGTTCAAGGATTTGCAGTTGAACCGCGCCGGCGCTGTGCAGCGTGTAGTCGATCCAGCTCGGGTCAACCCGCCCTTCGAGGCGATGACAAGAATCGGCATACGCCTGCAACTGCTGCTGCGCGGCAACCTTGGTCAGCCCCGAATCGGGACCGGCGTTAATCTTCGCCACGACACGGATTTTGTAGGTCTTGATTTGCGCGCCCTGCACCGTGACCAGGTCCGTTTCCGGCCGCACATCTGGCCGGGCAAAGTGTTGGCGAACGCCGTTAAGCAGTGCAGCGGACGGCGTGCCATCGCCTTCTCGGGCCAGCACGGTGACCATCACTTCTCCCGGAGCCGTACGTCGTCCATTGCCGTCCTTGACCTGCGCGGCAAAGCCATCCGGGTTGAAGGTGTAAGTGACCGTCACCACCCCGGCCGCCGCGGTTTCGACTTTCACCGAGGGCCGTTCGCCGAGGGTGAACACCTCGCGGCGATACTGCATCCGCGACCCCGCTGCCGGAGCATGGGGTGCCAGGTAATAACGCAACCGGGCGTCGTCGTCGCTTTCAAAAACCGACGGGATGGGCGGGAATGCCGCCGGGTCACCCGGGTCGAGTAATTGACGCTCAAGCCCCATGTCCGCCAGGCGTGCATCGAGGTTGCTACCCGTCGCCCACCACGCCAGCATCTGCTTGATGCGGGCGTTGTATTTGCGCTCGTGGGTTTGCAGTCGCACACAAAAGGCTTCCAGCGCCAGGGTCAGCAGTTCGCTTTCATTTTCCAGGCTGACCACAAGCTTCGCCGCGCTCTCGGGAGAGCGGGCACCGACGTATTCAACGACAAAGGTCTTGAACTCTGCGAGCAAGTCCTCAAACGCTTCGACGGTGACGATGGACGGCTCGGCCAATTGGTTCTGGCCGGGGATCAACATGCTCATGTCACTACCTCGAAGGTCTGTTGACGGTTTTTCCAGGTACCGGCGAAGCGCAGCAACAACCCCGCACCGTGTCGGCTGGCTACAATGACCTGTGGCTCAAAATCGTCGATGCCGTTCTGCTTGTTGTAAAACGCCTGTGCCGCATGGCTCTGGGCCAGGATCAGCACGTCGTCGCCGAGGTTCTGTCCCAGCAATTGCGGCAGCGTGCTGCCATACAAAGGACGCTTCTGGCGGGTGCCCAACGGCGTGGTCAGTGCCCGGGTTGCGCGCTGCACAAACTGCAGCCAGTCGTCGACGGTGGCTCCGGTGTTTCTATCGATTCCGATCATGGAAAACCTTTTATTTGGGGCTGATGACACGCCCTTGGTGATCCACCACCGGGCCGCTCAGGTGCACACCGCCAGCGTCGATCAGCAAACCGACCGCGCCCAGTTGCAAGGTGATTGCCTGGGGCGTCATCGCCAGTCGGGCCGGGCCGATATTCAGTTCAAGCGATTCGCGAGAACCGGTGAAGGCCGCCGGGCCGTTGTTCCAGTGCAGGACATGGCTGGCATCGTCGTAGCCGCTTTCCGTGCCGTCCTGATAGAGGCGACGGGTCAGCGACGCCAGTGTCGAGGCCGGGGGAAACCGGTCGCCGTTAAGGCCGAACAACGCAACTGACTGCGCGCCGCCCTCGCCCCCGCCGTGATTGAGCAACAGGCATTGCTCGCCGACGGAGGGGATTCGCGACTCACTCTGAGCACCGGCACTCGGATTGAAAAAGCGGATGGCCGGGGTCAGCAGTTCACCGTGGCGGACCTTGCAGGTATTGCTGGCGGCATCGACTTCCTGGCACACGCCGATCCGACAAAAGCTGTCGGCGCGTCGATACAGGTCCTCAAGCTCAGTCTCCATCTGCGCCAGTCGCTCGATGATCGGACCCAATTGCATCCGTAGCAGCGCATCAAACATGGGCTAGTCCTCGAGTGCGGTGTATTGATCCGGGTCGTCGATGTTCGACACCTCCCAGGTCCGGGCGAATTTCGGGATGCCGGTCGGGTCTTCGAGCAACAGCGGTCCGAGGTACAGCGTCTGGGTGAATGAAACGGTCCAGGCGTTGTATTCCCGTGTACCGCTGAGGGATATGGCCGGTAGCCCATCGATGTCCTGCGGCAAGTCGCATTGATCGGCTGCCAGTTTCCAGCGATTGTCGGTCACGAGATTTTTCAACTCGCTGACCAGGTCGCACACCTCGGGCCCTGGCGTCGGCAACACGACTTGCAATGAAATCGACAGGACATGCGCGATGCGTCCGTTATTGGCGCGAGTGCCCGGCGCATCGTGGTCGATGGCGATCAGCACCCAGGTCGAATCGATGGTGCTATCAAAGTCTTGAGGACTGCCAACCTTCACGCCGGGAAAGGCCAGGCGCAACACGTCGGCAATCGCGGTAACCAGATGAGAAGGTTTTTCGATGACAACGGGCATGAGTGGCCTCCTGTGCCGTCGTTTATGGTTGATCCGTGTGGGAATCGCGGGTCGGGACGTCACAGACACCAATCCGCTTCGCCGCCCAACGTTCATACAGTCCGATGGCCACGTCCGCGCCGGCCATCGCTGTCAGGCAACCGAACGCACATGCGGTCCAGATCGACACGCCAGCGGCGTACAGCAACATGATCGCGGAGACCCCGCAGATCACGCAGGCCCCGGAACGCAATGCCAGGCGCCGTAACAGCGCCCAGCCTCGGGCACCTTCCTTGTCGGCGCGCCACATTTCGCCGGACACCCCGCCCACCAGGGCAAGGACGATGACAAGCCAGATCGGCATGTCCAGCAACGCTTGTTGCTCGTTTGTCATGTCACGCCTCCGTAGGTAATTGATGAGTGATGCAGGTTGAGTTCAAACGATTTCTCTTGAGGTAGGCATTCCAAAAAGCCCGGCGCTGGGGCCGGGCTTTTCAGTAATGCGGTCCCGATATCGAGTTGCGCTGTCGAGGTGATTTAAAAGGGCGCGACCGGCCAGTTGATCGTCTGTGGGTAACCGGATTGGTTTTTTACGTCGCTGATAGCGACGTAGTACTGCTTATAAGCAAGCAGTGCCGCCTCATCAGCTGGTGTGGCGACGCCAAGATCCAGTTTGTATTGCAAAGGGTTGAACACCAGCCAACTGCTAGCAGCACTAAACAGCTGGTTCGTATTCCGTACGGCCAAATTGAGATAGTCCTGATGGGTCAGCTCGGAGAAGACCCAACCACCCACGTAGTCAGCCTTCCATCCCACTTGAACGGTGTTATTACCCGTTACATCGATCCATTGACCCATCACGCCATCCGGGTAGGTAGTGGGCATTTCTTCAGCGTCCACAATCTGACTGACTCTAGGGAACGGGTTTTGATATTCAGTTGGAACAAACACGTAACGATTCATTAATTCTTCCTTTTTACTGATGCGGCGAATGCAGTCTTGAGTTCTGCACACCTGTCACAGCGCACGACTCTTTTTGTGCACGGTAATGAGCTCAGGTGGGCATTCCAAAAAGCCCGGTACTTACCAGGCTTTTCAGTAATGCGGTCCTGCCGACTTTTCGGCGCTACTGGCGCGGTACGAGTCCATTCAAATTGTTTTTCCGACCGCGGTCCCTGCCCGCCGGATAACTGCTTCTGGTGCTTTACGCTGCACACCCGGGTCAGTTGCCAACCCTCTGAACCGTTGAGGCCGGTTCATCGCTGCCTTTGTGGTGGAACTAAAGAGCTTCGTTTCGAGCCGCTTTGTTGAGCGGCTTGAGACAAAGAATATGCATGGATGCATATACAGTCAATGCGTAAATGCATTTATTTATGCGCAACAAATGCACAAGCGCATGAAAGCCCTACCAGCAAAGGCTTTGGCCGATTTCTACGGGCGAAAAAAAACCCACCGGGCGGCGGGTTTTATCTGACAGCGTTGAGGTTAACGGGCGTACATGCCCCACCAGAAGACGTGACCGAGGATGACGATCTGCTCTTCCTGGATTTCCTGGAAGGTGTAGTCCTCGTCCGGATGCTCATCGCGGTTGAAGCTGCGCAGGCGGATACCGGTCGGCAGGCGATAAAGCTGTTTCACCCGCAGCTGGCCGTTATGGTTGATCGCGTACAGGTCGCCATCGACGATGTCGCCAATCCCGCATTTACCGGCGTTCACGCCGACGGTGGCACCATCGCGCAGGACCGGCAACATGCTGTTGCCCCGTACCGTCACGCACTTGGCCTGGTCGAACTGCACGCCGTTGTGACGCAGACTGCGCTTGCCGAAGCGCAAGCTGGAGCGCTCGCTTTCTTCGATGACGAATCTTCCTGATCCTGCAGCCAATTCAACCTCGCGAAGAAAGGGGACCGACACCTCGTCGTCATCGACAGGGGTATCGTCGTCCCACAAGCTTATGTCCTTGAGTTCGGAATGTAGGGGCTCGCGCCCGGCACCCGCGACTGGCGCAACATCCACGCGCCCACGCAGCTGATCGGTGCTCACGGCGAAGTACTCGGCGATCTTCGAGATGTGTTTATCCGAGGGATCGACGATCTTCCCGCTGAGAATTCGCGAGAGTGTGGATTGCGGCACGCCGGTGCGACGGTGAAGCTCCGTGGGGGAGATCCCGTGCTGGTCGAGCAGCGCTCTTAAGACTGAGGAAACGTTGCGTTTTTGCATAACGCGAATAGTGCTTGATCTTTTTCCGGAAAACAAATGCAGATATGCATAAAAACCAAAAATGTTGCAGCATTATGGACAGGTAGGATCGGCTGCCTTGCAGGAAAAAGCTTTTAGAGAGCCTGTGTCTACAATCCTTGTTTCATTTACCACCATTTTTAGCCTGCAAAACCGGGATAAGCTCCGCGATCCTAGACAGTACAAACTGACAAGAAGGAGTTTGCTGGTGGCGAATGAGATGATCCCGGCAAGGCAAGTGATGATGCCCGAAGAGATGAGGATATCGGCTCAAGCTGTCAGCTTCGCGCGCACAAACAAGAAGGCAATCGGGAAGCGCCGGACGGACAAGAAATTTTATCCGGCAGAAGAAGCTCCCGTGTCGGTGTTTATGGCTGGCTCCCCAGGAGCTGGAAAAACTGAAGCCTCCATAGCCCTTGTAAACCTTTTCTCTGACACGAAAATCTTGAGGATTGATCCAGACGAGCTCCGAAACGAGTTTTCAGAGTACTCGGGGGCAAACTCTTGGTTATTTCAGGGGGGGGTTTCGATTTTGGTTGAAAAGATTCTCGACTTTGCTCTCGATCAGAGACAGTCCTTTGTGCTCGACGGGACATTCTCGAATATTGATGTCGCCAGAAGAAATGTTGAGAGATCCTTGAAAAAGGGCAGGTTTGTGCAGATCTTGTACGTCTATCAAAATCCTGAGCTTGCTTGGGGCTTTGTCAAAGCTCGAGAGGAAGCTGAGGGTCGAAGGATTCGCAAGGAGCATTTCATCGATCAATATTTCGCTGCACGTGACGTTGTGAACGCACTTAAGCTAGAGTACGGCGGCGATGTCCACGTGGATTTACTGCTCAAGCATATCGACAACTCGGGACGACTGTACAAAGCCGGTGTCGATAAAATTGACTACCATATACCTGAGCGCCATACGAGGGCCGACCTTGAGGCCGAGCTCGGATTACCATCAGGAGCGCATTCATGATTTCGATTAAGCCAGGCGTAGCCAAAGGTGCTAAAAGCTCATTTGCCGACTTTATTCGTAACGCCAAGTCAGAACAAAAAAAGCGCGTTTACATTGAGGTATTGACCGAGGCGACCAGGCAACAGAACCTCGTGATGATGCAGGCGGAAGCCAAGCAGGGCTGATAAAACCGCACAGAATTATTGATAAGCCCGGCTAAATGCCGGGCTTTTTTATTAGCGTTGACTTGTCACAAACAGTTTGGCGAATAGCACGCGCGATCAATCCCGAGTATTTGCATAATGCTGCGCCTGCGGCGTAAGCGATAGCTGAAATGAGCCGCAGGCCTTTGATGCCTGCGTCCTGCAGACCGCTCATGTTAACCTTGCGCCCATCGCGGAAAAGCCGGGCCGATGCCCCTCCTTTGCCCTACACCTTTCAACGAGTTTTCCTGATTTCCGATGAATAAAGCTATCTCCGATCTGTCCTCGCACACGCCGATGATGCAGCAATACTGGCGCCTGAAAAATCAGCACCCTGACCAGCTGATGTTCTACCGCATGGGTGACTTCTACGAGATCTTCTATGAAGACGCGAAGAAGGCTGCCAAGTTGCTGGACATCACCCTGACCGCCCGTGGGCAGTCGGCGGGTCAGGCGATTCCGATGTGTGGGATTCCTTACCACGCCGCGGAAGGTTACCTGGCGAAACTGGTCAAGCTCGGCGAGTCGGTGGTGATCTGCGAGCAGGTCGGCGACCCGGCCACCAGCAAAGGGCCGGTAGATCGGCAGGTGGTGCGGATCATCACGCCGGGTACGGTCAGTGATGAAGCGCTGCTGGATGAGCGTCGGGACAACCTGATCGCGGCGGTGCTGGGTGACGAGCGCTTGTTCGGTCTGGCGGTGCTGGACATCACCAGCGGCAACTTCAGCGTGCTGGAAATCAAAGGCTGGGAAAACCTGCTGGCGGAACTGGAGCGGGTCAATCCGGTAGAGCTGATGATCCCGGACGATTGGCCAAAAGACCTGCCGGCGGAGAAACGTCGTGGGGTTCGTCGTCGTGCACCGTGGGATTTTGAACGCGATACGGCGCTGAAAAGTCTCTGCCAACAATTTTCGACCCAAGACCTTAAAGGTTTCGGTTGCGAGAACCTGACCCTGGCCATCGGCGCCGCCGGTTGCCTGCTCAGTTACGCCAAGGAAACCCAGCGCACCGCCCTGCCACACTTGCGCAGCCTTCGTCATGAACGTCTGGACGACACCGTGGTGCTGGATGGCGCGAGCCGTCGCAACCTGGAACTCGATACCAACCTGGCCGGCGGTCGCGAGAACACTCTGCAATCGGTGGTCGATCGCTGCCAGACCGCGATGGGCAGCCGCTTGCTGACCCGTTGGTTGAACCGTCCGCTGCGGGATTTGACCGTGTTGCTGGCGCGTCAGTCCTCGATCACTTGCCTGCTCGACGCCTACCGTTTCGAAAAGCTGCAACCGCAGCTCAAGGAAATCGGCGACATCGAGCGGATTCTGGCGCGGATCGGCTTGCGTAACGCTCGTCCTCGCGATTTGGCCCGCCTGCGCGACGCCCTCGGCGCACTGCCCGAGCTGCAAGTGGCGATGACCGAACTCGAAGCCCCGCACATTATTCAACTGGCCGCGACCACCAGTACCTACCCGGTACTGGCGGCGTTGCTGGAAAAAGCCATTATCGACAACCCGCCAGCGGTCATCCGTGACGGCGGTGTGTTGAAAACCGGTTACGACGCCGAGCTCGACGACCTGCAATCGCTCAGCGAAAACGCCGGGCAATTCCTGATCGACCTCGAAGCCCGTGAAAAGGCACGCACTGGTCTGTCGCACCTGAAAGTCGGCTACAACCGCATTCACGGTTACTTTATTGAGCTGCCGAGCAAGCAAGCCGAGTCCGCACCAGCGGACTATATTCGCCGCCAGACGCTCAAAGGCGCCGAGCGCTTTATCACGCCGGAGCTGAAGGCGTTCGAAGACAAGGCGTTGTCAGCCAAGAGCCGTGCCCTGGCCCGCGAGAAGATGCTCTACGAAGCGCTGCTCGAAGACCTGATTTCGCAACTGCCACCGCTGCAAGACACCGCAGCGGCACTGGCCGAACTGGACGTGTTGAGCAACCTCGCGGAACGCGCACTGAACCTCGATCTGAACTGCCCACGTTTTGTCAGTGAGCCGTGCATGCGCATCAGCCAGGGTCGTCACCCGGTGGTCGAGCAAGTCCTGAGCACGCCGTTCGTGGCCAACGACCTGAGCCTCGACGACAACACGCGCATGCTGGTAATCACCGGTCCGAACATGGGCGGTAAATCCACCTACATGCGTCAGACCGCGTTGATTGTGTTGCTGGCGCATATCGGCAGTTTCGTGCCAGCGGCCAGTTGCGAATTGTCCCTGGTGGATCGCATCTTCACCCGGATCGGTTCCAGCGATGACTTGGCGGGCGGTCGTTCGACCTTCATGGTCGAGATGAGCGAAACCGCAAACATCCTGCACAACGCTACTGAACGCAGCCTGGTACTGATGGACGAAGTCGGACGCGGTACCAGCACCTTCGACGGTCTGTCCCTGGCCTGGGCGGCGGCCGAGCGTCTGGCGCATCTGCGCGCCTACACGCTGTTCGCCACCCACTACTTCGAACTGACCGTGTTGCCGGAAGCCCAACCGCTGGTGGCCAACGTGCACCTCAATGCGACCGAGCACAACGAACGCATCGTGTTCCTGCACCACGTGCTGCCAGGGCCTGCCAGCCAGAGCTATGGCCTGGCGGTTGCGCAGTTGGCCGGTGTGCCGAGCGAAGTGATCGTGCGTGCCCGTGAGCACCTGGGTCGACTGGAAGCCACCGCCCTGCCGCATGAAGTTCCCAAGCCCGTCAAAGGCAAACCGGCCGCGCCGCAGCAGAGCGACATGTTCGCCAGCCTGCCGCATCCGGTGCTGGATGAGCTGGCCAAACTTGATCTGGACGATATGAGTCCGCGTCGTGCGCTGGAAATGCTCTATACACTAAAGACACGGATCTAACGCCTTTGCCTGCAAGCTGTTAGAATCTCGCGCGGTTTGGGATGCTGCTGGCTCATAGCCTGGCCAGCAGACTATCGCTCCCGAACCTGGCGACCCCAACGTGAAGGGGCTCCGCTGCCGCCGCCTGAGGAGAAAATTAGAAATGACCTTCGTCGTCACCGACAACTGCATCAAGTGCAAGTACACCGACTGCGTAGAAGTCTGTCCGGTGGACTGCTTTTACGAAGGCCCGAACTTCCTGGTGATTCACCCGGATGAGTGCATCGACTGCGCACTGTGCGAACCAGAATGCCCAGCCGTGGCCATCTTCTCCGAAGATGAAGTCCCGGAAGAGATGCAGGAATTCATTCAGCTGAACGTTGAGCTGGCAGAAATCTGGCCAAACATCACCGAGAAGAAAGAATCGATGCCCGATGCCGAAGAGTGGGATGGCGTCAAAGGCAAGATCAAAGACCTCGAACGCTGATTGACCGCGCGTTCTCGAAAAGGCCCCTTGCGGGCCTTTTTGCTTTATGAAGATCAAAAGATCGCAGCCTTCGGCAGCGCCTACGCATCTGTGGGCGTTGCCGAAGGCTGCGATCTTTTGACTTTTTTGCAGGCAAAAAAAAGGGGCGGTTTGACCCGCCCACATTTTTTCCCTATTCCCTGTATTCCTTTTCATCGTCCTGATGAACCGCTTCCTGCGATGTCCTTTCCCCTCTTCCTTGAAGGGCGTGTCTATCCGTCGACACAACCCAGATACTAGAGAATTCCCCGGCATGAGCAACCGCACTTCCTTGGCGAAACGCTCTGTCATATGCACTCCATAAAACAAAATATCCATATAAGTCAGCCAGTTAACATAACGACTTTGCGAAAATGGCCAACTGCCAACCTGTAAAGATAACGAACACTTACGAAAGAGTAAGCGAAGTCTTACAACGCGAGACTACGAACCTGAGATTTCTCCCAGGCAACAAAAAGCCCCGAACCAGTCGGGGCTTTTCGGTGCCATTGCGTGAATGCCTTATTGGAACAGCGACTCACTCGACAGGCCATTCTTCTCGAGAATTTCTCGAAGGCGTTTGAGCCCTTCCACCTGGATTTGCCTGACCCGCTCCCGGGTAAGACCGATTTCCAGGCCTACATCTTCAAGCGTGCTGCTCTCGTGACCGCGCAGGCCGAAGCGGCGTATGACCACCTCGCGTTGCTTGTCGGTCAGCTCCGAGAGCCACTGATCGATACTCTGGGACAGGTCATCATCCTGCAGCAGTTCGCATGGATCGGTTGGACGATCGTCGGTAAGGGTGTCCAGCAGGGTTTTATCCGAATCCGGACCCAGCGAGACGTCGACCGAAGAAACCCGTTCATTCAGGCCCAGCATGCGCTTGACCTCACCTACCGGTTTTTCCAGCAGGTTGGCGATTTCTTCGGGTGAAGGTTCGTGATCGAGCTTTTGCGTCAGCTCCCGTGCAGCCCGCAGGTACACGTTAAGCTCTTTGACCACATGGATCGGCAACCGGATGGTCCGGGTCTGATTCATGATTGCGCGCTCGATGGTCTGACGAATCCACCAGGTTGCGTAGGTCGAAAAGCGGAAGCCGCGCTCGGGGTCGAACTTTTCCACTGCCCGGATCAGCCCGAGGTTGCCCTCTTCGATCAGGTCCAGCAGCGACAAGCCACGATTGACGTAACGCCGGGCGATTTTCACCACCAGCCGCAGGTTACTTTCGATCATGCGCTTGCGCCCGGCAGGATCGCCACTTTGCGACAAGCGCGCAAAATGAACTTCTTCTTCCGGGGAGAGCAGCGGGGAAAAGCCGATTTCATTGAGATACAACTGCGTGGCATCGAGTGCCCGCGTGTAGTCGATGTACTTGTGTTGCTTTAACGAAGCGGAGTGTTTGGATTTTGCGCGAACGGAAGGCGGTGCAGCCCCTTCATCATTCGACATCGAATCCGTAGCGATGCCGGTCTCCATAAGGAGAACCTCATCGTCGATGTCAAACTCCGGCACTTCTTTACTGAGAGCCATTGTTATAGTCCTTTGGTGAGTTCGACCTCAAGCTCAAGCGGCGCCTTTATCCTTGGCAACGCTGGAGCCTGTTCCCTCTACGCGACGGAACAGGCTGACAACAAATCAACGACGTGGCAGGAATTGCAGCGGATCTACAGGCTTACCTTGTCGGCGAATCTCAAAATGCAGTTTCACCCGGTCTGTACCCGTTGACCCCATTTCGGCAATTGTCTGTCCGACTTTGACCTGCTGCCCCTCCCGAACCAAAAGCCTGCGGTTATGTCCGTAGGCACTGACGTAGGTATCGCTGTGTTTGATGATGACTAATTCGCCGTAGCCCCTTAAGCCACTCCCGGCGTATACCACCGTCCCATCAGACGCAGCTAAAACAGGCTGTCCCAAATCCCCGGCGATATCAATTCCTTTATTCAAACTACCGTTTGAAGAGAATTTTCCAATTAATATGCCATTAGAAGGCCATCCCCAGCCGGTCGGGGCCGGGCCTGCTGGAGGCAGTGGAGCGAGTGCTGGCTTGTTGGCGACGGACGGTGCAACCACCGCTGTGGTCGTGGTTGCGCCATTCGGCTGGCGTCGAATTACCGTTGTTTTCAGCGACGATGAAGGCGTTGAATCCGACGCGCTGGCGGCCGCTGTAGACGTTGAACCGGTACGACCATCGAAGCGAATTGTCTGACCCGGATGGATCGTATACGGCGTAGGAATATTGTTCCGTGCCGCGAGGGCTTTGTAGTCCCAACCGTAGCGAAAAGCGATCGAGAACAGGGTGTCTTTAGGTCGAACGACGTATTGACCCGTCGTCACTGCCGGACGCTGGGCGACCGACTTGTTGCGATCCACCACACCTACGGTGCTCGACTTGGTGCTGGAGCAACCGACCAGCAACGTGCTCAAGACAAGGCCAGTCACCAGGCGCTGAAAGCTTGTTGTAACCATACGCTGCGCAATGACTGTGAGACTCACCCGCCGCTCCCTTTGTGGTGGCTGAAAATGTGGATTGCCGTGTTTCGGCACGAGATGTCGCAAGTATAACGGGCCGTACAGGCTTTACCCTTAATGAAGCGAAATCGCTTCGCGCACACGTTTGCTGCCTGCCGATGAATCCCGTTTAACTGATCGACGCCGCTGTAAGACATGGGCAATCGAAGAGAATTCAGCGCGGAAAAACAAATGCTCAGGCGAGTGGCCCGTTGAGCAATGGTACGAAGCGCACCGCCCCCAGAACGCGTCGGGAAAAGCCCTGTTCTTCACGGATGATCAGCATCAATTGCTGGACCTCTCCGGAGCCGACCGGAATCACCAGACGCCCGCCCGGTGCCAACTGATCGAGCAGTGCCTGGGGCACGTCGGTGGCGACGGCGGTAACGATAATGCCGTTGTACGGCGCCAATGCAGGCCAGCCTTCCCAGCCATCGCCCCAGCGGAAGACCACGTTACGCAGGTTCAGCTCGACCAGGCGTTCCTTGGCCCGGTCCTGCAACACCTTGATGCGCTCCACGGAGAACACCCGCTCCACCAGCTGCGACAGCACAGCGGTCTGATAGCCCGAGCCAGTGCCGATCTCCATCACCTTGTCCAGCGGACCCGCCTCCAGCAGCAACTCGCTCATGCGAGCCACCATATAAGGCTGGGAGATGGTCTGGTTGTTGCCGATTGGCAGTGCGGTGTCTTCATAGGCGCGATGCGCCAGCGCCTCGTCGACAAACAGGTGACGGGGTGTGCGGCGGATCACTTCCAACACCTTGGCGTTGGAAATCCCCTCTTCATATAGCCGCTGAATGAGCCGCTCACGGGTTCGTTGAGAGGTCATCCCGATGCCGCGACGCAGCATATCGTCTTGTTCACGAGACATTAACGCAGCCCCTCCAGCCAGCCATCGAGACTTCTGAAGGCATCATTGAACGTGCGATCCAGTTGTAGTGGCGTGATCGATACAAAGCCCTGCATCACCGCATGGAAATCGGTGCCCGGGCCGCCGTCCTCGGCGTCCCCGGCGGCGGCAATCCAGTAACCGGACTTGCCGCGTGGATCGACGACTTTCATTGGTGCCGCGGCGCGGGCGCGATGCCCGAGGCGGGTCAACTGAATTCCGCGGATATGGTCCAGCGGCAGGTTGGGAATATTCACGTTCAGCACCGTGCGCGGTGGCAGCTGGAGGTCAGCATGGGCTTCGACCAGTTTGCGCGCAAAGTAGGCAGCTGTGGGAAGGTTCTCTACTTGCCGTGAGACCAGTGAAAAGGCAAACGAAGGACGCTCCAGGAAGCGACCTTCAAGGGCCGCCGCAACGGTGCCGGAATACAGCACATCGTCCCCCAGGTTCGCACCCAGGTTGATGCCGGAAACCACCATGTCCGGCTGGCGCTCCAGCAAGCCGTTAAGGCCCAGGTGCACGCAATCGGTGGGTGTGCCATTCAGGCTGATAAAGCCATTGGCCAGGGTTTGCGGGTGCAACGGACGGTCGAGCGTCAGCGAACTGCTGGCGCCGCTTTTGTCCTGGTCCGGGGCGATAACCACGCACTCGGTGTAATCCGCCAGCGCAGCATAAAGCGCGGCGAGACCGGGTGCGGTTACCCCATCGTCGTTAGAAATCAGAATACGCATGGGCTGTCCGTCTGCCCCACCGGCACCAGATCGACGAGTTCGCGCACCAATACAGTGGCGAAGCATCCGGCCGGGAGGACGAATTCCAGTTGCAGAATGTCAGGCTCGGGATAATGCCACGTCAACCCACCAATGGGCAGCCGCAGGATGCGACGTTCGTGGCTCATACCGGCGTTAATCAACCAATCGCGCAAGTCTGCTTCGCGGCTGGCGATTTCCTGCTCCAGTTCATGGACAGCGCCCGTGGCCGGCGAGTCACCTTCGCCCCACTGCGGGCCGGTCGGATGCAGGTCGAGAATCGCCAGGCGCGGATCGCTGCACTCTGCTTCACCGGCCGGAAAAAAGCTGCGGCTGTCAGTGAAAGCCAGCAGATCGCCGACCAGAGCTTTTTGCCAGGTGCCATCGGCAACGCGTGCTGCCAGCACCTGGTTGAACAGGAAACTGCGCGCAGTAGAGAGCAGGCGCGAACGCACATTGCGCTGTTCCGGCAGCGCTTTACGCGCTGCCCAGCCGCGGGCATCGACCACGTTGCCGCCGTCAAAGCCGAAACGCTGGGCGCCGAAATAATTCGGAATACCTTTTTGGGCGATCAGTTGCAGGCGTTCTTCGATTGCCGCTTTATCACCCGCGAACTGGGTCAGGCGCAACGTGAAGCCATTCGCCGAGTGGGCACCGCGCTGCAACTTGCGTTTGTGCCGACCGGTCTTGAGGATTTTCAACGTTTCGTTTTCCGCCGCCGACAGATCAGGATCGGCCTTGCCCGGCAGTTGCACGCTGAACCACTGGCGGGTCAGCGCCTGACGGTCCTTGAGGCCCGCATAGCTGACGGTGCGCAACGGCACACCGGCAGCCTTGGCAATCCGGCGTGCAGCTTCTTCAGTGTTCAAACCGCGCTTTTCGACCCAGATCCACAAGTGCTCGCCATCACCGCTGAGGGGGATATTGAGCACTTCGTCGACCTGGAAATCTTCTGCCGTGGCTTTCAGTACCGCCGTGCCGAGGGCTTCACCATAGGCTCGTGGGCCAAGCAATTGCAGCTCGTTCATGCGCGCAGCAACAAGGCAACGGAATGCACGGCGATGCCTTCTTCGCGACCGACAAAGCCAAGCTTTTCAGTGGTGGTAGCTTTCACGTTCACTTGATCCAACTCAACTTGAAGATCCGCGGCAATCAGCGCGCGCATCGATTCGATATGCGGGGCCATTTTCGGCGCCTGGGCAACGATGGTGTTATCGACGTTGCCGATTTTCCAGCCTTTGGCGTGGATCAGTGCGACGACGTGACGCAACAGCACACGGCTGTCGGCGCCCTTGAACGTTGGGTCGGTGTCCGGGAAGTGCTTGCCGATATCACCCAGCGCAGCAGCGCCGAGCAAGGCATCGCTCAAGGCGTGCAGCAGGACGTCACCGTCGGAGTGAGCGAGCAGCCCGAAGCCGTGTGCAATGCGCACGCCGCCCAGAGTAATGAAATCGCCTTCAGCGAAACGGTGCACATCATAGCCGTGGCCAATACGCATAAAAAAACGCCCCGATTTTTGTCAGGGCGTGATTCTACCTGCATTAGGCGCCTAGAGCGCGCGCGTGATGCTGTAAGTGATCGCCTATAAAGCTGGCGATGAAGAAATAGCTGTGGTCGTAGCCCGGTTGCAGGCGCAACGTCAGCGGATGACCAGCCAGTTTGGCGGCCTGTTGCAGGGCTTCAGGCTTGAGCTGGGTGGCGAGGAAATCGTCGCGATCACCTTGGTCGACCAGCAACGGCAATTGCTCATCGGCTTCAGCGATCAGTGCGCAAGCGTCCCACTCGCGCCACTTCGAACGGTCTTCGCCCAGGTAACGAGAGAAAACCTTTTGACCCCACGGGCAATCCATCGGGTTGTTGATCGGCGAAAACGCCGACACCGACTGATAACGCCCCGGATTGCGCAAGGCACAGACCAGCGCCCCATGGCCACCCATGGAATGACCACTGATACCGCGCTTGTCCGACGCCGGGAAATGCGCTTCGACCAATGCCGGCAATTCCTGCACGACATAGTCATGCATCCGGTAGTGCCGGGACCACGGTTCCTGCGTGGCATTCAGATAGAAGCCGGCACCGAGGCCGAAATCCCAGGCGCCATCCGGATCGGCCGGTACATCAGCGCCGCGCGGACTGGTGTCCGGCGCAACGATGATCAGCCCCAACTCGGCGGCCATGCGCATGGCGCCGGCCTTTTGCATGAAGTTCTCGTCGGTGCAGGTCAGGCCGGACAGCCAATACAGCACTGGCAACTTGCCGCCCTGCTCCGCTTGCGGCGGCAAGTACACGGCGAACACCATGTCGCAGCCGAGCACATCGGAGCGATGCCGGTAGCGTTTGTGCCAGCCGCCGAAGCTTTTCTGACAGGAGATATTTTCCAGGCTCATGAGCGACCTCAGAAATGGATGACGCTGCGGATGCTTTTGCCTTCATGCATCAGGTCGAAAGCCTTATTGATGTCTTCCAGGCCCATGGTGTGGGTGATGAAAGTATCCAGCGGGATCTCGCCGGTTTCGGCCATTTCAACGTAGCTTGGCAATTCGGTACGCCCGCGCACGCCGCCAAACGCCGAACCGCGCCAGACGCGACCGGTCACCAGTTGGAACGGACGGGTCGAGATTTCCTGGCCAGCACCGGCCACACCGATGATCACCGACTCGCCCCACCCCTTGTGGCAGCACTCAAGGGCCGCGCGCATCAATTGCACGTTGCCGATGCACTCGAAGGAAAAGTCGACGCCGCCGTCGGTCATGTCGACGATGACTTCCTGGATCGGACGATCGAAATCTTTCGGGTTAACGCACTCGGTTGCACCCAGTTGCTTGGCGATCTCGAACTTGGCCGGGTTGATGTCGATGGCAATGATGCGTGCAGCCTTGGCTTTAGCTGCACCGATTACCGCTGACAAACCGATGCCGCCGAGGCCAAAGATCGCGACGGTGTCACCCGGTTTTACCTTGGCGGTATTCAGTACCGCGCCGATGCCGGTGGTGACACCACAGCCCAGCAGGCAGACTTTTTCCAGTGGCGCTTCTTTTGGAATCTTGGCGACGGAGATTTCCGGCAACACGGTGTACTCGGAGAACGTCGAGGTGCCCATGTAGTGGAAAATCGGCTGGCCCTTGTAGGAAAAACGCGAAGTGCCATCCGGCATCAGGCCTTTGCCTTGGGTGGCACGAATAGCCTGGCAAAGGTTGGTTTTGCCTGACAGGCAGAATTTGCACTGGCGGCATTCCGGGGTGTACAGCGGGATTACGTGATCGCCGACAGCCACCGAGGTCACGCCCTCGCCGATCGCTTCGACCACCGCGCCACCTTCGTGACCGAGGATCGACGGGAAGATGCCTTCCGGGTCGGCGCCGGACAAGGTATACGCGTCAGTGTGGCAAACACCGGAAGCCACCACGCGCAGCAGGACTTCACCGGCCTTCGGCATGGCGACATCGACTTCAACGATTTCGAGGGGTTTCTTGGCCTCGAAGGCAACGGCGGCGCGCGACTTGATCATGCTGACTCTCCAGTGAATAAAAACGAGACACGGAGTGTAATACACTGCCGTACGATGAATAATCGGGACAAATGCAAAATATTATTGCCGTACAGGGATAATCCTAAATGTCGGAAAACCGTTGGGAAGGGATCGACGAGTTTGTCGCTGTCGCCGAGTGCAGCCAATTCACCGCCGCGGCTGAACGCCTTGGGGTTTCGTCCTCCCATGTCAGCCGACAAATCGTACGTCTGGAGGAACGCCTTCAGACGCGCCTGCTGTACCGCAGCACCCGCCGGGTCACGCTGACCGAGGCCGGGCAAACATTCCTGCAACATTGCCAGCGTCTACAGGATGGTCGCGAAGAAGCATTGCGCGCGGTCGGTGACCTCACCAGCGAGCCCAAAGGCATGCTGCGCATGACCTGCGCCGTGGCTTATGGCGAGCGTTTTATCGTGCCGTTGGTAACCCGTTTCATGGGGCTTTACCCGCAATTGCGGATCGACATCGAGCTGAGCAATCGCCAACTCGATCTGGTGCACGAAGGCCTGGACCTGGCGATCCGTCTCGGTCGCCTGCAGGATTCACGGTTGGTGGCGACACGCCTGGCACCGCGGCGCATGTACCTGTGCGCGTCACCGTCCTACGTGGAACGGTACGGTCGGCCACACAGCTTGTCGGAATTGAGTCGGCATAACTGCCTCATCGGCAGTTCGGACCTGTGGCAACTGGAACAGAACGGGCGGGAATTTTCCCAGCGAGTGCAGGGAAACTGGCGGTGTAACAGTGGGCAAGCGGTATTGGATGCGGCGCTGCAAGGGGTGGGTTTGTGTCAGTTGCCGGATTATTACGTGCTGGAGCATCTGAAAAGCGGAGCATTGATTTCGCTGCTTGATGCGCATCAACCGCCGAATACTGCGGTGTGGGCGCTTTATCCACAGCAACGGCATCTGTCGCCGAAGGTGCGCAAGTTGGTGGATTTCTTGAAGGAGGGATTGGCTGAGCGACCGGAGTATCGGGTTTGAGGGTTTGAAGATCAAAAGATCGCAGCCTCGTTGCACTCGACAGCTCCTACAGGTGCCGTACGGTGAGCGCGAACAAGGTAGGAGCTGTCGAGTGCAACGAGGCTGCGATCTTTTAGCGGCGGTTAGCCCAACGCTGACGCAACCACTCCAGGTCTTCCGGGCGGGTGACCTTCAGGTTATCGGACCGACCTTCGATCAAGCGTGGCGCCAAACCTGACCATTCCATCGCCGAAGCTTCATCAGTGATCACTGCATCGGCCACCAGACTGTCAGCTAATGCCCGATGCAACGCCCCGAGGCGAAACATCTGCGGCGTATAGGCTTGCCAGATCACGCTGCGATCCACGGTTTCAACCACACGACCGTGCTTATCAACCCGCTTCAAGGTATCGCGCGCCGGCACCGCCAACAGTCCGCCGACCGGGTCATCCGCCAGTTCACTGAGTAACTTGTCGAGATCGTCCCGGGCCAGATTCGGTCGTGCAGCGTCATGCACCAACACCCAATCCTCATCATCAGCACCCAGCGCATGCAAGTGCAGCAACGCATTGAGCACCGACCCGGAACGCTCGGCGCCACCCTCGACCCGCTGAATGCGAGGGTCGGAGGCACAGGCCAGGTTCGGCCAATAAGGATCATCAATCGCGAGACTGACCACCAACCCCTTCAGGGCAGGATGATCAAGGAAACAGCCGAGGCTGTGTTCGAGAATAGTGCGCCCGCCCAGTTGCAAGTATTGCTTGGGACGGTCCGCGGCCATACGGGCACCGACGCCCGCGGCAGGAATTACGGCCCAGAAGGCCGGTAACGACTGGATCATTGAGCCAACTGGTAAAGGGTTTCACCGTCCTTGACCATGCCCAACTCATGACGAGCCCGCTCTTCAACGGTCTCCATGCCTTTTTTCAACTCACTGACTTCAGCGTCCATCACCCGATTGCGCTCGAGTAAACCTTCGTTCTCGGCGTGTTGATCCGCAATCTGCTGAGTCAGCTCGGCCACTTGCGCCAGACTGCCATTTCCCACCCACAGGCGGTACTGCAGGCCAGCCAGCAGCAGGAGCAAGACGAGGAACAACCAATTGGGACTGCGCATCGAATATCAGGTATCCAGTGAAAAAAGACAGCCATGCCAAAACTATGAAGCTTCTGATAGCACGAAGCCTGGAAGACCCAGGCTTGTGCTCTTAAGGCATCAGATTAGTGGCAAAAACGTCGCTGTCGCGATTTTTTCGACACAATCCGGTGTCTTTTTTACCATGTACTACTTAACCGCGGAACTCGCTGCGACCGTTGTACTTGGCTTTGCCGTTCAACTGCTCTTCGATACGCAGCAGTTGGTTGTACTTGGAAACGCGATCGGAACGGCACAGGGAGCCGGTCTTGATCTGGCCAGCCGCGGTGCCCACAGCCAGGTCGGCAATGGTCGAATCTTCGGTTTCGCCGGAGCGGTGCGAGATGACGGCGGTGTAACCAGCGGCCTTGGCCATCTGGATGGCTTCCAGGGTTTCGGTCAGGGTGCCGATCTGGTTGAACTTGATCAGGATCGAGTTGGCGATCTTTTTATCGATGCCTTCTTTCAGGATCTTGGTGTTGGTCACGAACAGGTCGTCGCCCACCAGCTGGATTTTCTCGCCGATCTTGTCGGTGAGGACTTTCCAGCCAGCCCAGTCGGACTCGTCCAGGCCATCTTCGATGGAGATGATCGGGTAGCGCTCGGTCAGGCCTTTGAGGTAGTCAGCAAAACCTTCAGAGGTGAACACATGGCCTTCACCGGACAGGTTGTATTTGCCGTCTTCGTAGAATTCGCTGGCGGCGCAGTCCAGTGCCAGGGTCACGTCGGTGCCCAGCTTGTAACCGGCGTTGGCCACGGCTTCGGAGATCACTTTCAAAGCGTCTTCGTTGGAGGCCAGGTTGGGTGCGAAACCACCTTCGTCACCGACCGCAGTGCTCAGGCCACGGGCCTTCAGCACAGCTTTGAGGTGATGGAAAATCTCGGTGCCCATGCGCAGACCTTCCGAGAAAGACTTGGCGCCAACTGGCTGAACCATGAATTCCTGGATGTCGACGTTGTTATCGGCGTGCTCGCCACCGTTGATGATGTTCATCATCGGAACCGGCATCGAGTAGACACCCGGAGTGCCGTTCAGGTTGGCGATGTGAGCGTACAGCGGCAGGTCCTGGTCCTGTGCTGCTGCCTTGGCCGCGGCCAGGGAAACGGCGAGGATCGCGTTGGCGCCCAGGGAACCTTTGTTTTCAGTACCGTCGAGCTTGATCATCGCGTGATCGAGGGCTTTCTGGTCGCTTGGGTCTTTACCCAACAGCAGGTCGCGAATCGGACCGTTGATGTTGGCTACGGCTTTGAGTACGCCCTTGCCCAGGTAACGGCTTTTGTCGCCATCACGCAGCTCGAGTGCTTCACGCGAGCCAGTGGAAGCACCGGACGGCGCGCAAGCGCTGCCGATGATGCCGTTATCGAGAAGCACGTCCGCTTCGACGGTGGGATTGCCACGGGAGTCGAGAACTTCACGACCTTTGATGTCGACGATTTTTGCCATTGTTGTAAACACTCCAAAGTTGACGAAAACGACGCAGCTAGAGGAAATCTTTTACCGTCGGCAAGTGATGTGCAGCGGGCAGGCTTGCGGACGATAAGGCTCAGGCCCGAGGGCCTGAACATTAAATCGTGCGGTACTTTACCGGAGAAATGAGGTTTACGCGGTTTCTACCGTCGGAAAACTCTTAACCAGTTCGTCCAAAGCTTTGAGCTGGGCCAGGAATGGCTCCAGTTTGTCCAGGCGCAAGGCGCAAGGCCCGTCGCATTTGGCGTTGTCCGGGTCCGGATGGGCTTCGAGGAACAAACCCGCCAAGGACTGGCTGATGCCGGCCTTGGCCAGGTCGGTGACCTGGGCGCGACGACCGCCAGCGGAATCGGAACGACCGCCAGGCATTTGCAGCGAATGGGTCACGTCGAAGAACACCGGGTATTCGAACTGCTTCATGATGCCGAAGCCGAGCATGTCGACGACCAGGTTGTTGTAGCCGAAGCTCGAACCGCGTTCGCACAGGATCAACTGATCGTTGCCCGCTTCCACGCACTTGCTCAGGATGTGTTTCATCTCGTGCGGTGCGAGGAACTGGGCTTTCTTGATGTTGATCACCGCGCCAGTCTTGGCCATCGCGACCACGAGGTCGGTCTGGCGCGACAGGAAGGCCGGCAGCTGGATGATGTCGCAGACTTCAGCGACGACCGCGGCCTGTTCAGGCTCGTGGACGTCGGTGATGATCGGCACGCCGAAGGCTTGCTTGATGTCCTGGAAGATCCGCATGCCCTCTTCCAGGCCTGGGCCACGGTAAGAGGTCACGGAGGAACGGTTAGCCTTGTCGAAACTGGCCTTGAACACGTAGGGGATACCGAGTTTCTCGGTGACCTTGACGTACTCTTCGCAGACCTGCATCGCCATGTCGCGGCTTTCCAGCACGTTCATGCCACCGAAAAGCACCATTGGCTTGTCGTTGGCAATCTCGATATCGCCTACACGGATGATCTTCTGCGCCATCGGATTTATGCCTTCTTCTGGTGTTGAGTCAACGCTGCCTTGACGAAGCCGGTGAACAACGGGTGGCCGTCGCGCGGTGTCGAGGTGAACTCAGGGTGGAATTGGCAAGCGACGAACCAAGGATGATCCGGTGCTTCAACCACTTCAACCAGCGCACCATCACCGGAGCGACCGGAGATTTTCAGGCCGGCTTCCATGATTTGCGGCAGCAGGTTGTTGTTCACTTCGTAGCGATGACGATGACGCTCGACGATCACGTCTTTGGCGTAGCAATCGTGAACCAGCGAACCCGGCTCCAGCAGGCATTCCTGTGCGCCAAGACGCATGGTGCCGCCCAGATCGGACGCTTCGGTACGAGTTTCGACAGCGCCGGTGGCATCTTCCCACTCGGTGATCAGGCCCACGACCGGGTGACCGCTGGTGCGATCGAACTCGGTGGAGTTGGCGTCTTTCCAGCCCAGCACGTTACGAGCGAACTCGATCACGGCCACTTGCATGCCCAGGCAGATACCCAGGTACGGAATCTTGTTTTCGCGAGCGAATTGAACGGCGGTGATCTTGCCTTCCACGCCACGCAGACCGAAGCCGCCCGGCACGAGGATCGCGTCGACACCTTCCAGCAGCGCGGTGCCCTGGTTTTCGATGTCTTCGGAATCGATGTAGCGCAGGTTGACCTTGGTGCGGTTGCTGATGCCGGCATGACTCATCGCTTCGATCAGCGACTTGTAGGCGTCCAGCAGTTCCATGTACTTGCCGACCATGGCGATGGTGACTTCGTGCTCAGGGTTGAGCTTGGCGTCAACCACGGCTTCCCACTCGGACAGATCGGCGCCGCCACATTGCAGGCCGAAACGCTCAACGACAAAATCATCCAGGCCTTGCGAATGCAGGATGCCCGGGATCTTGTAGATGGTGTCGGCGTCTTCCAGCGCGATCACCGCACGTTCTTCAACGTTGGTGAACTGGGCGATCTTGCGACGCGACGAGATGTCGATCGGGTGATCGGAGCGGCACACCAGCACGTCAGGCTGCAGGCCGATGGAACGCAGTTCCTTGACCGAGTGCTGGGTTGGCTTGGTTTTGGTTTCGCCGGCAGTGGCGATGTACGGCACCAGCGTCAGGTGCATCAGCATCGCGCGCTTGGCGCCGACTTCGAAACGCAATTGACGGATCGCTTCCAGGAACGGTTGCGACTCGATGTCACCCACGGTGCCACCGATCTCGACCATCGCCACGTCGGCATCGCCGGCGCCCTTGATGATCCGGCGCTTGATTTCGTCGGTGATGTGCGGGATCACCTGGATGGTGGCGCCCAGGTAATCACCACGGCGCTCTTTGCGCAGGACGTGTTCGTAGACACGGCCGGTGGTGAAGTTGTTGTTCTGGGTCATGGTCGTGCGGATGAACCGCTCGTAGTGGCCCAGGTCCAGGTCGGTCTCGGCGCCGTCGTGGGTGACGAACACTTCACCGTGCTGGAACGGGCTCATGGTGCCCGGGTCAACGTTGATGTACGGGTCCAGCTTCAGCATGGTGACCTTAAGTCCCCGCGCCTCCAGGATGGCCGCCAATGAAGCCGAGGCAATGCCTTTCCCCAATGAAGAAACAACACCGCCCGTGACGAATATGTAGCGCGTCATGAAAAACCCTAGAAGTCTGCGTTAAAGCGGTCCGAGCCGCCGGGGAAAGCGAAGGAAGGCCGAAGCCCCCGATCACCTGCATTAATCACAGTGCATCTTTCAAAAAAACCGCCGCGTTGGGACAGACCGGGAGATGAAACACCGGTGCGTTGCTCGCTACACATTTTTTGGAATCGCCCAGCAAAGACTGCTTGGTAATCGGCAACTCCTGCAATTCAGGCGAATCCACAGAAGTTGTATCAAGAAGGGAGCGTAGTCTACCGGAAAGCCCCTTTCAGCTCAAACCTTGATCTTCGCTCGGCGGCTGCCAATGTAAATTCCAGCCCTCACGCAAACTGCCATTTAACCCCCGCAACCCCGCCACCGCCAGCAATTGCTCGCCGCGATAGAGCAGCGGCAATCTGCCACGGGCAAATGACGGTACACCACGTTCATTAAGCAAACGCTTCAGGTCGCGGTGGCCGCGCTCAGGCAAATTCATGATTTCACCACCTTCACGATAGCGGATATGCAGCGGGCCATCGGGGACCTGCCCGGTCATTGAGAGCAGGCCGTTATCGAGCAACGCCAGCGGCAACGTGGGATCAACCCAGCGTCCGACCACCGGCGGCGTGCGCAACCATGCACCGGACAACCACCAGATACGCCCGCTCGCGCGATGCAATTCACCGTCCGCCAGTCGCCAGACCGGACAGGCATCGCCGGTGGCATCGCGAAGATCTTGCCAACCCGACCAATGGTCGCTGTCCGGCAACCGCGTCCGGGTCGCCAACCAGTGACTCAAGGCATTGCGCTGACGAGCGGCAGACAGCTTTTCCAATGCCGCCAGCTCCAAGGACGATAAGCCCAGCCAATCGAAATCACTGCAGTGACCCGCCTCTCCCAGATCGATCTGCGCCAACTCATCGAGCAGTCCTTGAGCTTCGCGCAAATGACCGGCGCTGCGGGCCATGGTCGCCTGCGCTTGCGGCCAACGCTCGGTCAACACCGGGAACACCTGATGCCGCAGGTAATTGCGCGAAAATTGCCGATCCTCATTCGAGGGATCTTCGATCCAGCCCAATTGGTGCTCGGCGGCATACATCTCAAGCTCTGCCCGAGTGACGTCCAGCAGCGGTCGAAGCAAATGCCCCTGCCCTAACGCCCGCTCACTCGGCATTCCCGACAACCCCCGCGCCCCGGCCCCGCGCAACAGTCGAAACAGCAGGGTTTCGGCCTGGTCGTCACGGTGCTGGGCGGTCAGCAGTACTTCATTGGCGTGAGTGGACTTGATGAAGGCGCCATAACGCGCGTCCCGGGCGGCACGCTCAAGGCTGGCGCCTGACTGAACCTGGACGCGGACAACCTCGAGCGGCACACCCAGCGCATCACAGACTGACTGACAATGCGCTGGCCACGCATCGGCCGCAGCCTGGAGGCCGTGATGAACATGGATAGCGCTGAGTGCCGGCAGGGATTGGGTTTTAGCGAGGTGTGCGAGAAGGTGCAGCAGGACGGTGGAGTCGAGACCGCCGGAGAAGGCGATGCGCCAGGTGGCGGCGGTGCGCCAAGGCTTGAGGTTCAGCAGAAGCCTCGCAGACAGATCAATCATGGACTGGCTCATATCGATCACTTCACACAAAACAAATGTGGGAGCGGGCTTGCTCGCGAAGGCTGCCTAACATTCAACACACCCGTTGAATGTTATACCGCTTTCGCAAGCAAGCCCGCTCCCACATTGAAGCCGAGGTCAGATCAGAGACCGTAGCTCATCAGACGCTCGTAACGACGGGCCAGCAGCGCTTCGTTGTCGAACTTCTTCAGCATCGCCAGTTGCGAGCTCAGCTCGGCACGGATCGATGCCGCAGCAGCAGCCGGATCGCGGTGAGCGCCGCCCAACGGCTCGCCGATTACTTTGTCGACGATGCCCAGGCCTTTCAGGCGCTCAGCGGTGATGCCCATGGCTTCAGCGGCATCCGGAGCTTTCTCGGCGGTTTTCCACAGGATCGATGCGCAACCTTCCGGCGAAATCACCGCGTAGGTCGAGTACTGCAGCATGTTCAACTGATCGCAAACACCGATTGCCAATGCACCACCGGAACCACCTTCACCGATTACGGTGGCGATGATTGGGGTCTTGAGGCGTGCCATGACGCGCAGGTTCCAGGCAATCGCTTCGCTCTGGTTGCGCTCTTCGGCGTCGATACCTGGATAAGCACCCGGGGTGTCGATGAAGGTCAGAATCGGCATTTTGAAGCGTTCGGCCATTTCCATCAGACGGCAAGCCTTACGGTAGCCTTCCGGACGCGGCATGCCGAAGTTGCGGCGAACCTTCTCGCGCACTTCACGGCCTTTCTGGTGACCGATGATCATCACCGGCTGGTCGTCCAGGCGGGCGATGCCACCAACGATGGCTGCGTCGTCGGAGAAGTGACGGTCGCCGTGCAGTTCGTCGAACTCGGTGAAGATGTGTTCGATGTAGTCCAGGGTGTATGGACGTTTCGGGTGACGCGCCAGACGCGCGATCTGCCAGCTGGTCAGCTTGCCGAAGATGTCTTCGGTCAAGGTGCTGCTTTTGTCCTGCAGGCGGGAGATCTCATCGCCGATATTCAGCGAATTGTCATTACCGACCAAGCGCAACTCTTCGATCTTGGCTTGCAGGTCGGCGATCGGCTGTTCGAAATCTAGAAAATTCGGGTTCATAGGCGTCCGTCTTGGGTCGACATCCAAGAGAGCTTGGGCCGGCCGGTTGTCTATTCGCGCCCTACCTTAAGGGAGAGGCGCGTTCAGGTCGAGATTAAAAATTCAGGTCGAGATCAGGGCCATTCAAAGACACCTGACCGTCAACGGTATTGGAGGAAGACGTTGTCTCGCCCGAACTGGTCACGCAGGGCTTGAATCAAGGCATCCGCCGGGTCGATCCGCCAGGTCTCGCCGAACTGCAGCAAGGCCTTCGCATCAGGACTGGTGTACTCCATGGTGATCGGGCACGCGCCACGGTGACGCTTGAACAGCTCACCGAGCCAGCGTAGCTGATCGCCTTTCAAATCCTTGGTATGCAGCTTCAAGCGCAGGCTTTCGGCCAGGTTGGTGCGCGCATCTTCCATGCTCATTACCCGCTTGACCCGCAGGCGCAAGCCACCGGAGAAGTCATCGTTGCTGACTTCGCCTTCGACCACCACCATCGCGTCAGTCTGCAACAGCGACTGCGCGGAGTGGAACGCCTCGGCGAACAGCGACGCTTCGATCCGGCCAGAACGGTCGTCGAGGGTGATGAAACCCATCTTGTCGCCCTTTTTGTTCTTCATCACCCGCAACGCGATGATCATGCCCGCGACCGTCTGCGTATCCCGCGCCGGCTTCAGGTCGATGATGCGCTGGCGAGCGAAACGGCGGATCTCTCCCTCGTATTCGTCAATCGGGTGACCGGTCAGGTACAGGCCCAAGGTGTCTTTCTCGCCTTTCAGGCGTTCCTTGAGCGTCAGTTCCTTGGCCTTGCGGTTATTGGCGTAGACATCGGCGTCTTCTTCGACGAACAGGCCGCCAAACAGGTCAACGTGACCGCTGTCTTTGGTACGCAGGGTCTGTTCGGCGGCTTTGATCGCCCCTTCCATGGCGTTCAGCAGGACCGCGCGGTTGCGGTCGATGTTGGCCTGATAGGCTTTCTGCTCGTCATGGAAGTACGGACCGAGACGGTCCAGCGCGCCGCTGCGGATCAAACCGTCCAGGGTGCGCTTGTTGATGCGTTTGAGGTCGACACGGGCGCAGAAGTCGAACAGGTCCTTGAACGGACCGGCCTGACGCGCCTCGGTGATGGCTTCGACCGGACCTTCGCCCACACCCTTGATCGCGCCGAGGCCATAGATAATCCGGCCTTCGTCGTTCACCGTGAACTTGAACTCCGAAGTATTCACATCCGGCGCGTCGAGACGCAGCTTCATGGTGCGAATTTCTTCGATCAAGGTCACGACCTTGTCGGTGTTGTGCATATCCGCCGACAGTACCGCGGCCATGAACGGCGCCGGGTAGTGGGTTTTCAGCCATGCCGTCTGGTAAGACACCAGACCGTAAGCGGCGGAGTGAGACTTGTTGAAGCCGTAACCGGCGAATTTCTCTACCAGGTCGAAAATGTTACCGGCAAGGTCGGCGTCGATATTGTTGGTGGCGCAACCCTCAATGAAACCGCCGCGCTGCTTGGCCATTTCTTCGGGTTTTTTCTTACCCATGGCCCGACGCAGCATGTCCGCACCGCCGAGGGTGTAACCGGCCATGACCTGGGCAATCTGCATCACCTGTTCCTGATACAGGATGATGCCGTAAGTCGGCGCCAATACTGGCTTGAGGCCTTCGTACTGGTAGTCCGAGTGCGGGTACGCCAGTTCGGCGCGACCGTGCTTACGGTTGATAAAGTCGTCCACCATGCCCGATTGCAGCGGGCCCGGACGGAACAGGGCCACGAGTGCGATCAAGTCTTCCAGGCAGTCGGGCTTGAGCTTTTTGATCAGCTCCTTCATACCCCGGGACTCGAGCTGGAACACCGCGGTGGTTTCAGCTTTTTGCAACAGCGTGTAAGTCGGTTTGTCGTCCAGCGGGATGAACGCGATGTCCAGCGGCGGCTGATCGACCTTGGCGCGATCACGGTTGATGGTTTTCAGCGCCCAGTCGATGACCGTCAGGGTCCGCAGACCGAGGAAGTCGAACTTCACCAGACCGGCAGCCTCGACGTCGTCCTTGTCGAACTGGGTTACCAGGCCATCACCGGCCTCATCGCAATAAATCGGCGAGAAGTCAGTCAGTTTGGTTGGCGCGATAACCACACCACCGGCGTGCTTGCCGACGTTACGCACAACGCCTTCGAGCTTGCGCGCCATCTCCCAGATTTCCGCGGCTTCTTCATCGACCTTGATGAAGTCGCGCAGGATTTCTTCCTGCTCGTAGGCTTTTTCCAGGGTCATGCCGACTTCGAAGGGGATCATCTTCGACAGACGATCCGCCAAACCGTAGGACTTGCCCTGCACCCGCGCCACGTCGCGGACCACTGCCTTGGCGGCCATGGAACCGAAGGTGATGATCTGGCTTACCGCGTTGCGACCGTACTTTTCGGCCACGTATTCAATAACCCGGTCACGACCATCCATGCAGAAGTCGACGTCGAAGTCGGGCATCGATACCCGTTCCGGGTTAAGGAAACGTTCGAACAGCAGGTCATATTCCAGCGGATCGAGGTCGGTGATCTTCTGCACATAGGCCACCAGCGACCCGGCACCCGACCCCCGGCCCGGACCTACCGGCACGCCGTTGCTCTTGGCCCACTGGATAAAGTCCATAACGATCAGGAAGTAACCGGGGAAACCCATCTGGATAATGATATCCAGCTCGAAATTCAGCCGGTCGACGTAGACCTGGCGCTTGGCTTCGTAGTCTTCGGTGGTGTCCTTGGGCAGCAGGACGCTGAGGCGATCTTCCAGGCCGTCGAAGGACACCTTGCGGAAATACTCGTCGATGGTCATGCCATCGGGGATCGGGAAGTTGGGCAGGAAGTGCTTGCCCAGCTTCACTTCAATATTGCAGCGCTTGGCAATCTCGACGGTGTTTTCCAGCGCCTCGGGAATGTCGCTGAACAGCTCAGCCATTTCCTCGGCGCTTTTGAGGTATTGCTGATCACTGTAATTCTTTGAGCGCCGCGGATCGTCGAGGGCGCGGCCTTCACCGATGCAGACGCGGGTTTCGTGGGCTTCGAAGTCTTCCTGCTTGATGAAGCGCACGTCGTTGGTCGCAACCAACGGCGCGCCGATCTTCTCGGCCAGGGCCACGGCGCCGTGCAATTGTTCTTCGTCATTGGGACGGTTGGTGCGCTGGATTTCCAGATAGAAGCGATCCGGGAACACCGCCATCCATTCACGGGCCAGGGTTTCCGCTTCTGCCGGGTTGCCGCCGAGCATGGCCAGGCCGATCTCGCCCTCTTTTGCCGCCGACAGCATGATCAAGCCTTCGCTGGCTTCGGCCACCCACTCGCGCTCGATGATGATCGAGCCATTGCGCTGGCCGTCGATGAAGCCGCGCGAGATCAGTTCGGTGAGATTGCGATAACCCACGGCGTTCATCGCCAGCAGGCTGATCCGGCTCAACGGGTTGTCCGGATCCTTGTTCGACAGCCACAGGTCGGCGCCGCAGATCGGCTTGATGCCTGCGCCCATGGAGGCTTTATAGAATTTGACCAGGGAACACATGTTGTTCTGGTCAGTGACCGCCACGGCAGGCATGTTCATGCCGACCAGGGTCTTGACCAGCGGTTTGATCCGCACCAGACCGTCGACCAAGGAATATTCAGTGTGCAGGCGTAGGTGAACGAATGAAGCCGGCATAGTGATCCTGCGTTAAGTCATGAAAACAACAAGGCCCGGAAATCCGGCGTTTAAAGCTACTGCGCTTGGTAATCCAGCGTTAAACGGCAACTCGAAATGCTCATTGACTAACGTCAACTCCGCTTTCTCGCTGCCGTTCGCCTTGTCTTACCTGCGCTCGTGACGCTTTAAATCGCCGGATTGTACCGGGCCTTGATAAAAACATCAGCCTTGCGACTAACTCTCGATCAGGTTTTCCCGAGCCTCGTAGGCCAGGCGAACCGGGGCGAACGAACGCCGGTGAATCGGCGTTGGCCCCAAGCGTGCCAGGGCTTCCAGATGAACGGGCGTCGGGTAGCCTTTGTGGCCGCCGATGCCGTAACCCGGGTAAATCAATTCGAAAGCAGCCATTTCACGGTCGCGACTGACCTTGGCCAGAATCGACGCGGCAGCGATGGCTGGCACCTTGCCGTCGCCCTGCACCACCGCTTCGGCGCGCATGGACAGTTTCGGGCAGCGGTTGCCGTCGATCATCGCCAGTTTCGGCTGAATGTGCAGGCCTTCGATCGCGCGCTGCATGGCCAGCATGGTGGCATGCAGAATGTTCAGCTCGTCGATTTCTTCGACTTCAGCGCGAGCGATATGCCAACTCAGGGCCTTCTCGCAGATTTCGTCGTAGAGCTTTTCGCGTCGTGCTTCGGTGAGCTTTTTCGAGTCGTTCAGGCCGAGGATCGGCCGATTCGGATCGAGAATCACCGCAGCCGTGACCACGGCACCGCACAACGGGCCGCGACCGACTTCATCGACGCCGGCAACCAAGTCTTCCACTTCAGCGACCAAGGTGAAATCCAGCCCCATTTGCATGCTTGTTTTACTCATTGTACTTGGCCGATCAGTTTCAGCACGGCGTCTGCCGCCTGGTTGGAGGCGTCCAGACGCAAGGTGCGGTGGATTTCATCGAAGCCGCGGGTCTGTTCTTCACCGCCCTCGATCAGCGGCGACAAGGTCTGGGCCAGGGCTTCGACCGTGGCATCGTCCTGCAACAATTCGGGCACCAGCAGCCGTTGGGCCAGCAGATTCGGCAGCGAGACGTAGGGACTTTTCACCATGCGCTTGAGAATCCAGAACGTCAGCGGCGCCAGACGATAAGCGACGACCATCGGCCGCTTGTACAACAACGCTTCAAGCGTAGCGGTTCCGGAGGCGATCAACACCGCGTCGCAGGCCGCCAGGGCCAGATGGGATTTGCCGTCGAGCAAGGTCAGCGGCAAATCGCGGCCAGCCAGCAACTCTTCGAGCTGGGCCCGGCGTTCGGGGCTGGCGCAGGGCATGACGAACCGCACGCCGGGGCGCAGGGCACGCAGGCGCTGGGCGGTATCGAGGAACAACGCACCGAGGCGCCCTACTTCGCCGCCACGGCTGCCCGGCATCAGCGCGACCAGCGGACCATCAGGCAAGCCCAACTCGGCCCGCGCCGCAGCGCGATCAGCCTCCAGCGGAATAGCATCCGCCAGGGAGTGCCCGACGAACCTTACCGGCACGCCTTTCTCTTCGTAGAACTTGGCTTCGAACGGGAACAGCGTCAGCATCAGGTCGCAGCCTTCGCGAATCTTCAGCACACGCTTCTGCCGCCAGGCCCAGACCGATGGGCTGACGTAATGCACGGTCTTGATGCCGGCCTGACGCAGCTTGAGTTCGATATTGAGGTTGAAGTCCGGGGCATCGATACCGATGAACGCGTCCGGATTTTCGGCGATCAGGTCGGCGATCAGTTTCTTGCGCCGGGCCATTAGCTCTCGCAGCCGGCCCAGCACTTCCACCAGGCCCATGACCGAAAGCCGTTCCATTGGGAAGTAGGAGGTCAGGCCTTCGGCCTGCATCAGCGGGCCGCCAACGCCAATGAACTCCACCGCCGGATGCTGTGCCTTGAGTGCACGCATCAGACCCGCGCCCAGAATGTCACCGGAAGCCTCACCCGCTACCAGCGCAATACGCAGATTAGCCATGATTAACGGGTGATGCCGCGAGTCGAAGACTGGATGGAGTCACGGAACACCGCGACTTCCGGGAACTGTGCCGAGGGCTCGGCCAGTTCGGCGAGCGCTTGCTCGACCGTCAGCCCCTGGCGATAAACCACCTTGTAGGCGCGGCGCAGGGCGTGAATGGCATCTTCGCTGAAACCACGACGGCGCATGCCTTCGAAGTTCATGCTCCGGGCTTCGGCAGGGTTACCGAATACCGTGACGTACGCGGGGACGTCCTTGCCAATGGCGGTGCCCATACCGGAAAAGCTGTGGGCGCCGATGTGGCAATACTGGTGAACCAGGGTGAAACCGGACAGGATCGCCCAATCTTCAACGTGCACATGTCCGGCCAACGCGGTGTTGTTGACCAGGATGCAGTGGTTGCCAATAACGCTGTCGTGACCGATGTGGGCATAGGCCATGATCAGGTTGTGATCACCCAAGGTAGTTTCCGAACGGTCTTGCACGGTGCCACGGTGAATCGTCACACCTTCACGGATGATGTTGTGATCACCAATGACCAGGCGGGTTTCTTCGCCTTTGTATTTCAGATCGGGAGTGTCCTCACCTACCGAGGAAAACTGGTAGATGCGGTTGTGCTTACCGATTCGGGTCGGGCCCTTGAGAATCACATGCGGCCCAATCACTGTCCCCTCGCCGATTTCCACACCTGCGCCGACGATCGACCAAGGGCCGACCTCGACACCCTCAGCCAGTACGGCCGTCGGATCGATGATTGCGCGAGGGTCAATCAAACTCATAGTTTGCGTTCCGCGCAGATGATTTCAGCGGAGCAGACTGGCTTGCCGTCGACCGAAGCCTGGCATTCGAACTTCCAGATCTGGCGCTTGCAGCTGATGAAGCGGGCTTCGAGGATCAACTGATCGCCTGGGGTGACAGGCTGGCGAAAACGCAGCTTGTCGGAGCCGACGAAGTAATAAAGCGTGCCGTCGGCAGGCTTCACGTCGAGCATTTTGAAACCAAGGATACCGGCAGCCTGAGCCATCGCTTCGATGATCAGTACGCCCGGCATGATTGGATGCGCAGGGAAGTGACCATTGAAGAACGGTTCGTTGATGCTGACATTCTTGTAGGCGCGAATGCGCTTGCCTTCCACATCCAGTTCCACGACCCGGTCCACCAGCAGGAACGGGTAACGGTGTGGCAGGTATTCGCGAATCTCGTTGATGTCCATCATTTCGGGGGGAAGCCTATGTAAAGATTGGGAGAGCGCGACTGACGCGCACCCCTCTAGCAAATCAAGGAGGCAGTCTAGCGGCTGTGCACACTTGATATGGAAATGGTATCAGCCATCTGATGAAGCATTACCGTCAGGGGTCACTTCCCCTACACGCTTTTCCAGTTGTCGCAGACGCCGCGCGATGTCATCGAGCTGACGGATGCGTGCCGCGCTTTTGCGCCACTCGGCAGCCGGTTGCATGGCTGTACCGGAAGAATAGGAGCCCGGCTCGGTAATCGAGTGGGTGACCATGGTCATTCCGGTCAGGAAAACGTTGTCGCAAATCTCGATATGCCCCACCAGCCCGACACCGCCAGCCAGCATGCAATGCTTGCCGATCTTGGTGCTGCCGGAGATCCCCACGCACGCTGCCATGGCGGTGTGGTCACCGATCTGGACGTTATGGGCGATCTGAATCTGATTGTCGAGCTTCACACCATTGCCAAGAACGGTATCGGCCAGCGCACCACGGTCGATGGCGGTATTCACGCCAATCTCCACATCGTCACCGACCAGCACACCGCCAATCTGGGCGATTTTCTGCCAGACACCTTTCTCGTTGGCGAAACCGAAACCTTCACCACCGAGTACGGCACCCGATTGAATCACTACTCGTTTGCCTATGCGTACGTCGTGGTACAGCGTGACCCGCGGAGCCAGCCAACCGCCCTCGCCAATCTCGCTACGCGCACCGATGAAGCAATGCGCCCCTACGGTCACGCCCGCTGCAATACGCGCACCGCTCTCGATCACCACAAAAGCACCAATGCTCGCCGCCGGATCCACCACCGCGTCCGTTGCCACTACCGCCGTCGGATGAATACCGGCAGCAGCCTTTGGCTTGGGATCGAAAAGATGGGAAACACGGGCGTAAGCCAGGTACGGATCCGGCACGACCAGCGCATTACCGGCGAAACCTTCAGCGTCGGCAGCCTTGAGTAGCAAGGCTGCGGCTTTGCTGTCCGGCAGGTATTTACGGTATTGAGGGTTTGCCAGAAAGCTCAACTGAGCTGGGCCAGCCTCTTGCAAAGTGGCTAGCCCAGTAATTTCTTTCTCCGGGTCGCCACGTAGCGTGGCGCCGAGGAACTCGGCCAATTGGCCGAGCTTTATAGTCGCTGTCATGGATTACTTCAGCTGATTCATGCGCTCGATAACCTGGCGGGTGATGTCGTATTGAGGCTTGACATCAATCACTGCGCCACGCTCGAAGACCAGGTCAAAAGCACCTTTCTTGATGACTTCTTCCACAGCGCTGTCCAGTTTCGGCTTGAGCTGCTTCAGCATTTCACGGTCGGCAACGGCTTTGGCTTCGTTCAGCTCCTTGGACTGGAACTGGAAGTCGCGGGCCTTTTGCTTGAATTCAAGCTCCAGACGCTCGCGCTCGCCTTGCTGCATCTTGTCGCCACCGGCTACCAGACGATCCTGGATACCTTTGGCACTGCTTTCGAGGGTTTTCAGCTTGGTCAGTTGCGGACCGAACTTCTTCTCGGCATCCACGGCGTACTTCTTGGCCGCGTCGGATTCCAGCAGAGCCATCTGATAGTTCAGAACGGCGATTTTCATGTCGGCAAAAGCCGGGCCTGCTACCAGTACGGTCGCCAGGAGAACCAATTGAGTCAACTTACGCACGATGCACTCCTACAAAATCCATTGTCGTTATCTTGGGTCAGACGCTTAGAACGTCTGGCCGAGGGAGAATTGGAACACTTGAGTTTCAGCGTCATCCGGTTTCTTGATCGGCATGGCCAACGCGAAGCTCAGAGGGCCCAGTGCGGTAACCCAGGTCACGCCTACACCGACGGAACTGGCCATGTTGCTCAGGCTGATGTCGTTACACTTGGTGTTGGACGACGAACCGTTTGCGTTGGTGGTGTCTTTGCACTGCGAGTCAAAAACGTTACCTACGTCCCAGAATACCGAGGTCCGCAGGGACCGCTGGTCTTTGACGAATGGCAGAGGGAACAGAAGCTCTACGCCGCCCTGGATGAGAACGTTACCGCCGAATGGCAGTGGATCCTGATCCGGGTCTTCCGCCGTGCCTGGGTTGGTACCCTTACTCGGGGTACTACGAGGACCCAACGTGCTGTCCTTGAAGCCGCGAACCGAGTTGAAACCACCAGCATAGTAGTTTTCATAGAACGGCAAGCCATCGGTCGAACCATAACCATCGCCATAACCCAATTCGGTGTGCAGGCGCATGGTGTAGTTTTCGCTCAGCGGCTGGAACAACTGGCCACGGTAGTCGAGCTTGAAGAACGACAGGTCGCTGCCCGGAGTAGTGGTTTCCAGCGTCAGGCTTTGGGAATGACCGCGGGTAGCGAGCACGCCTTTGTTCAAGGTGGACTCGGACCAACCGGCCGACGCCTTGAAGTTCAGGTAGCTGTCGCCTTCCTTGTTAACGAAGTCGAAAATCTCGTCAACGGTGTACAAGCCAGTCTTGATCTTGTCTTGTTGCGCTGTCAGGCCGAAGGTCAGGCGCGACGTCTCGCTGATCGGGTAGCCGACGCTGACGCCAGCACCCAGGCTGTCTACCGCATAGCTTGCTACGTCGACGTCGAGGTCTTTGTAGTCAGTGGTGCGATAGAAAGCGTTGTAACCCAGGCTCACACCGTCAGCAGTCCAGTACGGGTCGACATAACCGAAGTTATAACGGCTCTGGTATTCGCTTCGGGTCAGACCGACGCTGACCCTGTTACCGGTACCCAGGAAGTTGTTCTGGGTGATCGAACCACCGAGGATCAGACCGGCACTCTGGGCGAAACCGACACTGGCGGTAATCGAACCGGAGGCTTGTTCTTCAACGCTGTAGTTCACGTCAACCTGGTCATCCACGCCCGGTACAGCGGGGGTCTCGACGTTGACTTCCTTGAAGAAGCCCAGACGATCAAGACGGGTCTTGGATTGGTCGATCAGGTAAGTCGAAGCCCAGCCACCTTCCATCTGACGCATTTCACGACGCAGCACTTCGTCTTCAGACTTGGTGTTGCCACGGAAGTTGATACGGTTCACGTAGGCACGCTTGCCCGGATCGACCGCGAAAGTGATGTCTACGGTGTGATCTTCATCGTGCGGCTGAGGCACGCCATTGACGTTGGCGAAGGTGTAACCCTCGTTACCGAGACGACGGGTGATCAGTTCGGAAGTGGTGGTCATCAGCTTGCGCGAGAACACCTGGCCTTTCTGAACCAGCAGCAGGGACTTGACCTGGTCTTCAGGCACTTTCAGGTCGCCGCTGAGCTTCACGTCACGAACCGTGTACTTCTCGCCTTCGTTGACGTTGACCGTGATGTAGACGTGTTTCTTGTCCGGAGTGATGGACACCTGGGTCGAAGCGATATCCATGTTGATATAGCCGCGGTCCAGGTAGTAGGAGCGCAGACGCTCCAGGTCACCGGAGAGTTTCTCACGAGCATACTTGTCATCGTTCTTGAAGAACGACAGCCAGTTGGTGGTCTTGAGTTCGAACAGGTCGGTCAGGTCCTCATCAGGGAAGACAGTGTTACCCACCACGTTGATGTGCTGGATAGCAGCAACGGTGCCTTCGTTGATGTTGACCTTCAACGCAACGCGGTTACGCGGCTGCGCCACCACTTCAGTGTCGACAGTCGCGGAGTAGCGACCCTGAGCGACGTATTGGCGCTGCAGTTCGTTACGCACACCTTCGAGGGTGGCGCGCTGGAAGATCTCGCCTTCGGAAAGACCGGATTGCTTGAGGCCCTTCATCAGGTCTTCAGTGGAGATGGCCTTGTTACCTTCGATCTCGATACTGGCGACCGACGGACGCTCGACTACCGTGATAACGAGGACATTGCCTTCGCGACCCAGCTGGATATCTTGAAAGAACCCGGTTTTGAACAACGCACGAGTGGATTCCACCAGGCGACGATCATCCGCCTGTTCACCGACGTTCAACGGCAAGGCACCAAAGACACTACCCGCGGAGACCCGCTGGAGGCCATTGACGCGAATATCAGAGATAGTGAAGGACTCGGCGTGAACTTCGGCGATCATCAATACGGTGAGAACCGCAGTTAGCAGCAGACGTTTCATGAAGTCCTTTCTTATTCCAACTGGCAATAAACAAACTGCCGCAAAATGCGGCAGATTCGCAATTCAGCGAAGCGTTACAGTCGACCCAGATCATTGACCAGAGCAAGCAACATCACCCCGACCACCAAACTGATACCGATCTGTATCCCCCAACCCTGCACCCGATCTGACAAGGGACGACCACGCGCCCACTCGATCAGATAAAACAACAAATGCCCCCCATCCAGTACAGGAATGGGCAACAAATTCAGAACTCCCAAGCTAATACTCAGATAAGCAAGGAAATTCAGGAAATCAGCGACACCCGACTGGGCAGAAGCGCCCGCCACTTTAGCAATGGTTATCGGTCCACTCAAGTTTTTTACCGAGAGCTCGCCGAACAACATTTTCTTGAGCGAATCGAGGGTCAGTACACTCATGGTCCAGGTGCGTCGGGCACCCTCCCCAATCGCGGCTATCGGACCGTAGCTGACCTCGCGAATCATCTCTGGTGGCCAATCGACTGCTTTCACCCCGGCACCCAGATAACCCGTAGGCGCTTTGCTGCCACCACGAGCCGCCAGCGTCACAGGGACGTCGATTTGAGCACCATCGCGCTCGACGCGCAGCATGATTTTGGTATCCGGATGCATACGCACGGTATCGACGACTTGCTGCCAGTCATCCAGCGCCTTGCCATCAAGGGCCAACAACCGGTCACCGGTCTTCAGGCCCGCGGCTTGTGCCGGCCCTTTCGAATCAAGTTCCGCGAGGATCGGCGGCAATGCCGGACGCCACGGACGAATACCCAGCGAGCGGATAGGATCTGGTTCATCGGCACCTTTAAGCCAGTGATCCAGCGCCAGCTCTCGAGGCGAATCTGCTGTAGAGCCCTGCTCGCGCACCAATAACTGCAAGGTACCGCTCTCACCCAGGCGACGGACCAGTTGCAGGTTTACCGCCGACCAGCCGGAAGTCGGCTCGCCGTCAATGGCGACGATTTCCTGATTGGCGCTCAACCCGGCCTTGGCCGCGATGCTGCCCGACTCCACGGCACCGATGACTGGACGTATCTGTTCGCTGCCGAGCATGGCCAGCACCCAGAAAAACACCATCGCCAACAGGAAGTTGGCGATTGGGCCGGCAGCGACGATGGCGATCCGCTGGCGCACGGATTTACGATTGAACGATTGCTCGATCTGGTCGGCCGGTACTTCGCCTTCGCGCTCATCGAGCATCTTCACGTAGCCGCCCAACGGAATGGCGGCCAGCACGAACTCGGTGCCTTGCTTGTCGTGCCAGCGCAGCAACGGCATGCCAAAGCCTACGGAGAAACGCAGCACTTTGACCCCACAGCGACGCGCGACCCAAAAGTGGCCGAATTCGTGGAAGGTGACCAGCACGCCCAGGGCTACCAGGGTGCCGACAATCATATAGAGCGCGCTCATCTACTTTCTCCGCAATCCTATCCAGTGCTGCATTGGGCCAACGTAAAGCAGCACCTATTGCCCGTGACGACTCAACCACTGTTCTGCCAGCACACGCGCCTTGGCGTCTGCGGTGAACACCGCCTCGAGATCATTCACCGCAACCACAGGCTCAAGATTCAAGACTTCCTCGATGATACTCGCGATTTCCGGGTAACGAACCCGTCCGTCGAGAAACGCGGCGACTGCCACTTCATTTGCCGCATTCAGCATGGCCGGCGCACTGTTGCCTGCCTCTGCCGCTTGTCGAGCCAGGCGCAGACACGGGAAACGCTCCTCATCGGGCGCCTGGAAATCCAGACGTGCGATGGCAAACAGATCCAGCGGGGCGACGCCCGAGTCGATGCGCTCCGGCCAGGCCAGGGCGTTGGCAATCGGCGTGCGCATGTCCGGATTACCCAACTGCGCCAGCACCGAACCGTCGATATAGTCCACCAGCGAGTGGATGACACTCTGCGGGTGAATCACCACTTCGACCTGGGATGGCTTGGCATCGAACAACCAGCAGGCCTCGATCAGCTCGAGACCTTTATTCATCATGCTGGCCGAATCGACCGAAATCTTGCGCCCCATGGACCAGTTCGGGTGAGCACACGCCTGATCAGGGGTAACATGCGCCAATTCTGCCATCGGTGTCTGCCGGAAAGGGCCACCAGAGGCTGTCAGTAAAATCCGACGCACACCGACCGCACCCAGACCGCGAGCGAAATCGTTGGGCATGCACTGGAAAATCGCGTTGTGCTCGCTGTCGATCGGCAGCAGCACCGAACCGCTTTTGCGCACCGCTTGCATGAACAACGCGCCAGACATCACCAGCGCTTCTTTGTTGGCCAGCAGGATCTTCTTGCCGGCCTCGACCGCCGCCAGGGTCGGGCGCAAGCCCGCTGCACCGACGATGGCCGCCATGACCGCATCGACTTCAGGGTCGGCGGCGACCTGACACAGGCCCTCCTCCCCTACCAGCACGCGAGTCGAGAGGCCCGCAGCGCGCAGGTCGTCCTGCAGGACACGGGCAGCCGCAACCTCAGGCACGACCGCGAACCGCGGCGTATGCCGGACGCACAAAGCCAGCAACTCACTCAATCGAGTGAAGCCGCTCAGTGCATAAACCTGATAGCGCTCGGGATGACGGGCAATGACATCAAGGGTGCTCAGGCCAATCGAGCCCGTCGCCCCCAAAACGGTAATCTGCTGTGGGCGGCTCACGGTGCAGCCATCCACAACAGCACCGCGAAGACCGGGATCGCCGCCGTCAGGCTGTCGATGCGATCCAGCACGCCACCGTGACCGGGCAGCAGATTGCTGCTGTCCTTGATCCCGGACTGACGCTTGAACATGCTTTCGGTGAGGTCGCCCACCACCGAAATGAACACGATCAATGCGGCGCCAACCAGACCTTTAAGCAGTTCCGCCACCGTCCAGTCGCGGACCAGGCCGACCACCAGCGTGATCACCAGGCTCAACGCCAGGCCACCATAGACGCCTTCCCAGCTCTTGCCCGGACTGACTTGCGGCGCGAGCTTGCGCTTGCCGAACTTGCGACCGGAAAAGTAAGCACCGATGTCAGCACCCCAGACCAGCACCATGACAGCCATGATCAGCCAGTTGCCCAAGGGCTCCTGCTTGATCTGGACCAGACCTTGCCAGGCCGGCAACAGGATCAACAGACCGATCACCAGTTTGCAGGCGGCACTGGACCAGTGTTCGCTGGAGCGCGGATAGGTCAGCACCAGGTAGGTCGCGACGGCCCACCAGAGCACCGAGGCGCCCAGCACCCAAGGCGCGAGCCCGGGAAGGATGTGCATGACAAAGAGCATCAGTGCAACCACAGCCGCGTAGGCCACGCGAACCGGCTGGGCAGTGAAACCCGCCAGACGAGCCCATTCCCACGCACCCAAGGTCACGACCAGCCCGATGAATAGCGCAAAACCGGAGCCTTCGAGCAGGAAAAACCCGCACAAGGCGATCGGCAGCAGGATCAGCGCAGTGATAATTCGTTGTTTAAGCATTAAACCCGGGCTCCAGACTCGACCTGCTCGCTCGTTTTACCGAAGCGGCGCTGACGAGAAGCGAAATCGGCCAGCGCGGTGCGCATGGCGTCGTGTTTGAAGTCCGGCCAGAACAGGTCGGAGAAGTACAGCTCGGTGTAAGCCAGCTGCCAGAGCAGGAAATTGCTGATGCGGTGCTCACCGCCGGTACGAATGCACAAATCCGGCAACGGCAGGTCGCCGGTCACCAGACAGGTTTGCAGCAGTTCCGGGGTGATGTCTTCCGGGCGCAAATGCCCGGCCTGAACTTCCCGCGCCAGACGCTGCGCAGCTTGCGCGATATCCCACTGACCGCCGTAGTTGGCGGCGATCTGCAGGATAAAGCGATTGGCGCCGGCGGTAATCGCCTCGGCTTCGCGCATGGCTGCTTGAAGCTCAGGGTGAAAACGCGAACGGTCGCCAATGATGCGCAGACTGATGTTGTTGTCGTTCAGACGCTTGGCCTCGCGACGCAGCGCCTTGAAGAACAGGTCCATCAAGGCGCTGACCTCATCGGCCGGACGCTGCCAGTTCTCACTGGAGAAGGCGAACAGGGTCAGCACCTCGACCTTGGCCTCAGCGCACACTTCAATCACCGCACGAACTGCATCCACACCCGCTTTATGCCCGGCGACACCCGGCATAAAGCGTTTTTTCGCCCAGCGATTGTTACCATCCATGATGATCGCGACATGGCGCGGCACCGCGGACGGCGCAGTCTGCTTGGTCTTTTCCATGAAAACGCGACCCTTATACGGCCATCAGGTCCGCTTCTTTTTGCTTGGTCGCTGCGTCGATATCGGCCTCAGCCTTGTCGGTCAGCTTCTGGATATCAGCAGCGGCACGACGCTCTTCGTCTTCGCTGATTTCCTTGTCCTTGACCAGTTTCTTCAGGTCGCCAAGTGCATCACGGCGAATATTGCGCACGGCAACACGGGCATCTTCAGCTGCGCTACGCGCCTGCTTGGTGAAGCCCTTGCGGGTTTCTTCAGTCAGGGCAGGCATGGAGATCAGCAGCAACTCGCCCAGGTTGGTCGGGTTGAGGTTCAAACCGGCACTTTGGATCGCTTTGTCGACTGCCGCGAGCATATTGCGCTCAAACGCCACGACCTGAAGGGTCCGGGAGTCTTTTACGGTGATGTTGGCCACTTGAGTGATGGAGGTGTCTGTGCCGTAGTACGGCACCATCACGCTACCCAGAATGCTTGGGTGAGCCTTGCCGGTACGGATCTGACCAAATGCATGATTCAGAGAGTCCAGCGATTTCTGCATGCGCTCTTGAGCGTCTTTCTTGATTTCGTTGATCATTGTTGGCCTTCCTCGATCAGGGTCCCTTCAGCGCCGCCATGCACGATGTTCAGCAGGGCGCCGGGCTTGTTCATGTTAAATACGCGCAGCGGCATTTTGTGGTCGCGGCACAGGCAGATAGCTGTCAGATCCATCACGCCCAGCTTGCGATCCAGTACTTCATCGTAAGTCAGATGATCGAACTTCTCGGCATGCGGGTCTTTGAATGGGTCAGCGGTGTAGACGCCATCGACCTTGGTCGCCTTGAGCACGACATCGGCATCGATTTCGATTGCACGCAGGCAGGCTGCCGAATCCGTGGTGAAGAACGGATTGCCCGTACCGGCCGCGAAAATCACGACTTCCTTGGCGTTCAGGTGGCGCATGGCCTTGCGACGGTCGTAATGATCGGTCACGCCAACCATCGAAATGGCCGACATCACGATGGCCGAGATATTGGCACGTTCCAGCGCGTCGCGCATGGCCAGGGCGTTCATCACAGTGGCCAGCATGCCCATGTGGTCGCCGGTAACCCGATCCATGCCGGCCGCGCTCAGCGCTGCGCCACGGAACAGGTTGCCGCCGCCGATCACCAGACCGACCTGCACACCGATGCCGACCAATTGGCCCACTTCGAGCGCCATGCGATCCAGAACTTTCGGGTCGATCCCGAACTCTTCCGAGCCCATCAGGGCCTCGCCGCTAAGCTTGAGTAGAATGCGTTTATAGCGAGCCTGATAACCACTGCCCTGCTGAGCCATTGCGAATCTCTCCTGCGGCGTATTTTAAAAAATTCTTTGCGAGCTGTTTACAGCTGGCGTTCACTCTAGCTTGGCGCTGCTTCAGCGCCATCGGAACATGGCTTTGTAAGCCAGTTCCAAAGGGAAACCAATAAAAATTGGCAGCCCATCTGAAAAGAGGCTGCGCGCGTAAGCGGGCAGCCTCTTCAGGGCGACAGTTAAAAAACCGTCTTATTGCTTGGCGGCAGCCAGCTGGGCAGCAACTTCTTCAGCGAAGTTGTCGACCGGCTTCTCGATGCCATCGCCTACTTTGAAGTAGGTGAAGGAAACGATTTCAGCACCGGCTTTCTTGGCCAGTTCGCCAACCTTGATTTCAGGGTTCTTGACGAACGCCTGCTCAACCAGGCTCGCTTCAGCCAGGAACTTGCTGATACGGCCTTTGACCATGTTTTCAACGATGTTTTCTGGCTTGCCAGCGATCTTGTCAGCGTTGAGGGTCAGGAACACGCCTTTTTCGCGCTCGACCGCTTCAGCGGAAACTTCCGATGGCAGCAGGAATTCAGGGTTGGTCGCCGCTACGTGCATAGCGATGTCCTTGGCCAGCTCAACAGTGCCGCCCTTCAGGACAACTGCAACACCGATCTTGTTGCCGTGCAGGTAACCACCAACAACGTCACCTTCAACGCGTGCCAGACGACGGATGTTGACGTTTTCGCCAACCTTGCCGACCAGTACCAGGCGAGCAGCTTCTTGAGCTTCGATCAGTGGAGCAACATCAGTCAGCTTGTCAGCGAAAGCTTTTTCAACGCTGGAAGCAACGAATGCCTTGAAATCGTCCTGCAAAGCCAGGAAGTCGGTCTGCGAGTTCACTTCCAGCAGAACGGCGGATTTACCGTCTTCTTTCAGAGTGATCGCGCCTTCAGCAGCTACGTTGCCTGCTTTCTTGGCAGCCTTGATGGCGCCCGAAGCACGCATGTCGTCAATGGCTTTTTCGATGTCGCCGCCGGCCTTGGTCAAGGCCTTTTTGCAATCCATCATGCCTTCGCCAGTACGCTCACGCAGTTCTTTAACCAACGCTGCAGTAATCTCTGCCATTTCAAAAATCCTCTTGGATAGGTTATCAACCATTCCACCCGATCGAACGGGCGTTCAATTCTTCCCGAAATACCTTTGTAAGTCGCTGCACGTTACAGAAGCTGTAGCTGCGCTACCGACAAATGGTTTTCGAGGTGGCAAAAAGGGGGCCAAGCCCCCTTTTTGCTTACTGAGTTAACGCCAAGGCGTCAATTACTCAGCTGCTGCTACCGGAGCTTCTTCAACGAACTGCTCGGTGCCGCCAGCAACGTGGTTGCGACCGCGGATTACAGCGTCAGCCATCGAACCCATGTACAGCTGGATAGCGCGGATTGCGTCATCGTTGCCTGGGATGATGTAGTCAACGCCTTCCGGGCTGCTGTTGGTATCGACTACGCCGATAACCGGGATGCCCAGTTTGTTGGCTTCGGTGATCGCGATGCGCTCGTGATCAACGTCGATAACGAACAGTGCGTCTGGCAGACCGCCCATGTCCTTGATACCACCCAGGGAACGATCGAGCTTCTCAAGATCGCGAGTGCGCATCAGCGCTTCTTTCTTGGTCAGCTTGGCGAAAGTACCGTCTTCGGCTTGCACTTCAAGGTCACGCAGACGCTTGATGGAAGCACGGATGGTTTTGAAGTTGGTCAGCATGCCGCCCAACCAGCGGTGATCCACGTACGGCGAACCGCAACGTGCTGCTTCTTCAGCAACGATCTTGCCAGCGGAACGCTTGGTGCCGACGAACAGAATCTTGTTTTTGCCCTGGGCCAGGCGCTCTACGAAAGTCAGAGCTTCGTTGAACATTGGCAGGGTTTTTTCAAGGTTGATGATGTGAATCTTGTTACGCGCGCCGAAAATGTATTTACCCATTTTCGGGTTCCAGTAACGGGTTTGGTGACCGAAGTGCACACCGGCCTTCAGCATATCGCGCATGTTGACTTGGGACATGATAGTTCCTTAATAAGTCGGGTTTGGCCTCCACGTATCCCAATGACCAACCAGCAGCAATCAGCTGAAGGCACCCAGGTCATCGTGTCGACACGTGTGTGGATTTAAGCCTTTCGGGGTATCCCCGGAAAGCGGCGCATTTTATATCACAAGGCAGGAAAAAACGGAACCCGGATTCTGAATTCCTGGCGCGCGCCTTTATCCACGCCCTTGGAATCGCCCAAGAATGCGCCTATCTATAGAGAGAAGCGACGCACAGAGGCTCAGATTTGCGCTGATCGTCTGTTAGAATCGCGTTTTTCAGGGCTGCGAAGATTGACCGCGCAACGCCCATTCCGAATTAGTAAGCGCCGTTGAGCGCAGAGAGAGCCTGTATGACCGTCACCCTCAAGACCCCCGAGGACATCGCAAAAATGCGGATCGCCGGCAAACTGGCCGCCGATGTGCTGGAAATGATTGCCGAACATGTCAAACCGGGCGTCACCACCGAAGAACTGGACCGCATCTGCCACGACTACATCGTCAACGAGCAGCAAGCCATCCCTGCCCCGCTCAACTACAAGGGCTTCCCGAAATCGATCTGCACCTCGATCAACCATGTGGTCTGCCACGGCATCCCGAATGAGAAGCCGTTGAAGAATGGCGACACCGTGAACATCGACGTGACTGTGATCAAGGACGGCTACCACGGCGACACCAGCCGCATGTTCCACGTCGGCACCGTGCCGGTCTGGGCCGAGCGCTTGTCGCAAGTCACCCAGGAATGCATGTACAAGGCCATCGAAATCGTCAAACCCGGCTGCCGCCTGGGCGACATCGGTGAAGTGATCCAGAAGCACGCGGAAAAGAACGGCTTCTCGGTGGTTCGCGAATTCTGCGGCCACGGCATCGGCAAGGTGTTCCACGAAGAGCCACAGATCCTGCACTACGGCCGCGCCGGCACCGGCATGGAACTGAAAGCCGGCATGACCTTCACCATCGAGCCGATGATCAACCAGGGCAAGGCCGACACCAAGGTGTTGGGCGACGGCTGGACCGCGATCACCAAGGACCGCAAGCTCTCGGCGCAGTGGGAACACACCCTGCTGGTCACCGAAACCGGCTACGAGATCTTCACCCTGCGCGCCGATGACACCATCCCCCGCGTTTCGGCCTGATCGACCCGCACAGTTCACAGCCTTATAGAAAGGAAAGCCAATCGATGCCGCAGGTGGATCCCGAACTCTTCGACCGTGGCCAGTTCCAGGCGGAACTGGCCCTGAAGGCCAGCCCGATTGCGGCCTTCAAGAAGGCGATTCGCCAGGCCCGCGAGGTACTCGACGGGCGTTTTCGCAGCGGGCGGGACATTCGCCGGTTGATCGAGGATCGAGCCTGGTTCGTCGATAACATCCTGCAAAAGGCCTGGGAGCAGTTCAACTGGAGCGAAGACGCCGACATCGCGCTGGTTGCGGTCGGCGGCTACGGTCGCGGCGAGCTGCACCCGTATTCCGACATTGATCTGCTGATCCTGCTGGACAGTGCCGACCACGAAGTTTTCCGCGATTCCATCGAGCGTTTTCTGACGCTGCTGTGGGACATCGGCCTGGAAGTCGGTCAGAGCGTGCGTTCGGTGGACGAATGCGCCGTCGAGGCACGCGCCGACCTGACTGTCGTCACCAACCTGATGGAGAGCCGCACCATCTGCGGCCCCGAGCGCCTGCGCCAGCGCATGCTCGACGTCACCAGCACCGCGCACATGTGGCCGAGCAAGGAATTTTTCCTGGCCAAGCGCGCCGAGCAAAAGGCCCGGCACCACAAGTACAACGACACCGAATACAACCTGGAACCCAACGTCAAAGGCTCGCCCGGCGGCCTGCGGGATATCCAGACGATTCTGTGGGTCGCCCGTCGCGAGTACGGCACCCTGAACCTGCGGGCCCTGGCTGGCGAAGGCTTTCTGGTAGAGAGCGAAAACGCCCTGCTGGCCTCGTCCCAGGAATTCCTGTGGAAGGTCCGTTACGCCCTGCACATGCTCGCTGGCCGCTCCGAAGACCGCTTGCTGTTCGACCACCAGCGTTCCATCGCCGGGCTGCTGGGGTTTGAAGGTGATGACGCCAAGCAAGCCATCGAAAACTTCATGCAGCAGTATTACCGCGTGGTCATGAGCATCGCCCAGCTCAGCGACCTGATCATCCAGCACTTCGAGGAAGTCATCCTCGCGCCGGAAGACGAAGCGCCGCCGCAGCCGATCAACTCGCGATTCCAGCTGCACGATGGCTACATCGAAGCCCGCAATAACAATGTGTTCCGTCGTACGCCGTTCGCCATGCTGGAAATCTTCGTGCTGATGGCCCAGCAGCCGGAAATCAAAGGCGTGCGGGCCGATACCATTCGTCTGCTGCGGGAAAACCGTCACCTGATCGACGACGACTTCCGTAACGACATCCGCAACACCAGCCTGTTTATCGAGCTGTTCAAGTGCAAGATCGGCATCCATCGCAACCTGCGACGGATGAACCGTTACGGCATCCTCGGGCGTTACCTGCCGGAGTTCGGCTTTATCGTCGGGCAGATGCAGCACGACCTGTTCCACATCTATACGGTCGACGCTCATACCCTGAACCTGATCAAGCATCTGCGTAAGTTGCAGTACACCCAGGTGTCGGAAAAATTCCCGCTGGCCAGCAAGCTCATGGCCAAGCTGCCCAAGCCGGAACTGATTTATCTGGCCGGTCTGTACCACGACATCGGCAAGGGCCGGCATGGCGATCACTCGGACATCGGCGCGGTCGATGCCGAAGCCTTTTGCCAACGCCATCAATTGCCGGTGTGGGACAGTCGCCTGATCGTCTGGCTGGTGCAGAATCACCTCGTGATGTCGACCACCGCCCAGCGCAAGGACTTGTCCGACCCGCAGGTGATCCACGATTTCGCGCAGATCGTCGGCGATGAAACCCATCTCGATTACCTGTACGTGCTGACCGTCGCCGACATCAACGCCACCAACCCGACGCTGTGGAATTCCTGGCGTGCCAGCCTGTTGCGCCAGCTCTACACCGAAACCAAGCGCGCCTTGCGTCGCGGCCTGGAAAATCCGGTGGACCGCGAAGAGCAGATCCGCCAGACCCAGAGCGCGGCCCTGGACATCCTGGTGCGCGGCGGCACCGACCCGGACGATGTCGAGCAGTTGTGGGCGCAACTGGGCGATGACTATTTCCTGCGCCACACCGCTGGCGACGTGGCCTGGCACAGTGATGCAATCCTGCAGCAGCCGGCCGATGGCGGTCCGCTGGTGCTGATCAAGGAAACCACCCAGCGCGAGTTCGAGGGTGGCACGCAGATCTTCATCTATGCGCCCGACCAGCACGACTTCTTCGCCGTGACCGTGGCCGCGATGGACCAGCTCAACCTGAACATTCACGACGCGCGGGTTATCACCTCCAGCAGCCAGTTCACCCTCGACACCTATATCGTGCTCGACACCGATGGCGACTCGATCGGCGATAACCCGACGCGGGTCAAGCAGATCCGTGAAGGCCTGACCGAAGCCCTGCGCAACCCGGACGATTACCCGACGATCATCCAGCGTCGGGTACCGCGCCAGCTCAAGCACTTTGCGTTTGCGCCACAAGTGACGATCCACAACGACGCCCAACGTCCGGTGACCGTACTGGAACTCAGCGCCCCGGATCGCCCGGGCCTGCTGGCGCGCATTGGTGGCATCTTCCTCGAGTTCGATCTGTCGCTGCAGAACGCCAAGATTGCGACCCTGGGCGAGCGCGTGGAAGACGTGTTCTTCATCACCGACGCGAACAACCAGCCGCTGTCCGACCCGTTGCTGTGCAGCCGTTTGCAGGATGCAATCGTTGAGCAACTGAGCGTCAGCCAGGAACCCGATATCAAGCTTTCGCGCATTAGCATCTGATTTGAATTAACAAACTTCCCCTGTGGGAATGGGCAACCCCAAAAATGTTCAGTCAAGCAAATCCCATGTGGGAGCGAGCTTGCTCGCGATAGCGGTGGATCAGCACACATTGATGTTGAATGCGCCGCCCTCATCGCGAGCAAGCTCGCTCCCACAGGTTTTGTGTCCTGACTGAGATTGGAGCCCCCCACATTAAACGAGGCCCCCGATGAACAACGCTCTGAACCAGTTGCAGCCCTACCCGTTCGAGAAGCTCCGCGCCCTGCTCGGCAGCGTCACGCCCAACCCGGACAAGCGCCCTATCGCGCTGTCGATCGGGGAGCCGAAGCACCGTTCGCCAAGCTTTGTCGCTGAAGCCCTGGCCAGCAATCTGGATCAGATGGCCGTGTACCCGACCACCCTCGGCATCCCGGCCCTGCGCGAAGCCATCGCCGCCTGGTGTGAACGTCGCTTTAACGTGCCGAACGGCTGGCTCGACCCGGCGCGCAATGTGCTGCCGGTCAACGGTACCCGTGAGGCGCTGTTTGCCTTCACCCAAACCGTGGTCAACCGTGGCGACGACGCGCTGGTGGTCAGCCCGAACCCGTTCTATCAAATCTACGAAGGCGCAGCATTCCTCGCCGGGGCCAAGCCGCATTACCTGCCGTGCCTGGACGAAAACGGTTTCAACCCGGATTTCGATGCGGTTTCGCCCGACATCTGGAAACGTTGCCAGATCCTGTTCCTGTGCTCACCAGGCAATCCGACCGGCGCACTGATCCCGGTCGACACCTTGAAGAAGCTGATCGCCCTGGCCGACCAATACGACTTCGTGATCGCCGCCGACGAGTGCTACAGCGAACTGTACTTCGACGAACAAACCCCGCCGCCGGGCCTGCTCAGCGCTTGCGTGGAACTGGGCCGCAAGGACTTCAAGCGCTGCGTGGTGTTCCACAGCCTGTCCAAGCGCTCCAACCTGCCGGGCCTGCGTTCAGGTTTTGTCGCCGGTGACGCCGACATTCTCAAAGGCTTCCTGCTGTACCGCACCTATCACGGCTGCGCGATGCCGGTGCAAACCCAACTGGCCAGTGTCGCCGCGTGGAACGACGAAGTGCACGTGCGCGCCAACCGTGCGCTGTATCGCGAAAAGTACGATGCGGTATTGGAAATCCTCAGCCCGGTGCTGGATGTGCAGCGCCCGGATGGCGGTTTCTACCTGTGGCCGAACGTTGAAGGTGATGATGAGGCGTTCTGCCGGGATTTGTTCGTTGAAGAACACGTGACGGTGGTACCAGGGTCGTACCTGTCCCGCGACGTGGACGGCACCAATCCTGGCGCTGGCCGGGTGCGTATGGCGCTGGTTGCGCCGTTGGCCGAGTGTGTTGAAGCCGCCGAGCGGATTCGCGCCTTCATCCAGCGCCGTAAATAACTCCCCCCTTGTAGGAGCGAGGCTTGCCCGCGAAGGCGGTGTGTCAGGTAAGACGCCTTCGCGGGCAAGCCTCGCTCCTACGGGGGGCGGTGTTATTTCACTTGGCCGAGGTTTGCTTCGCTCAGGTCCAGTTCCCCCAGCACTTCGCGCAACACGTCATCACCGATCTGGTGGTGACGGCTGAGGCTGTATAACTCCAGGCGCTGCGCCCGCAGCGCCTTCAAGCGCAATCGCCGCTCCAGCAGATCCATCTGAAACGCCAGGGCCTGGGCTTCGGCCGAGTCGTTGAACACCTCCAGTTGATGCCGATATTCGGACATGATCCGCGCCTTGAGTTCAGCCGCCAGCGCCGCTTCCGCCGCATCCGCAGGCTTGGCTTCTTCGACTTCCAGCGCATGAATCGCCGCTTCAGCGGTTTTGCGCCAAGCCTCACGCACTTCGTTGCGACGCTTGTCGTCGGGGCTTTTCTCGATGCCGCGCAATAACAGCGGCAAAGCAATGCACGCCGCAATCAGCGACAGCAGAATCACCCCGGCAGCGATGAAAATCAGCAGGTCGCGCTCGGGAAACGCATCGGCCCCCATTAATAGCGGCACCGACAGCACGCCCGCCAGGGTCACCGCACCGCGTACGCCCCCGACGGTCAGCAACCAGCAAGATCGCGCCGTGGGCACCAGCGTCAACTCACCCTTGCCACGCCAGCGGCGCAACAGTCCCGAGAAGCGCCACGTGCTCTGCACCCAGATAAATCGCAGCACCAGCAACACCAGGAAAATCGCCACCACGTCCAGGCAACGGTAAAGCAGGGTCGGCCACAACGAGGCTTCGTGACTGGCCACGGCCTTCATGATGTCCGGCAGTTGCAAGCCCAGCAGCAGGAAGATCAGGCCGTTGAAGGCGAATTCCAGCAACGACCAGACACTGCGATTGAGCAATCGGGTGCTGGTTTGGCGTGGCAGCAGGTCGAGCCAGCTCTGCATCATCCCCGCTGCGACCGCAGAAAGAATGCCGGAAGCGCCGAGGCGTTCAGCCAGCACATACGCGGCGAACGGCAGCAGCAACATGAACACCACGTGAGTCGCCGGGTCATCCCAGCCCCGGGCGATCATCCACGAACGCAAGCGGCCGACCAGCCAACTGAGTGCCACACCGATGGCCAGGCCACCGACCGCCACCAGCACGAAGGTCAGGCTGGCGTTGGCCAGGGAGAACACGCCCGTCACCGCGGCGACCAAGGCAAACTTGAAGGTCACCAGGCCCGACGCGTCGTTCATCAACGCCTCGCCCTGCAGCATGTGCATCAACGGTGTCGGCAAACGGTTCTGGGAAATCGCCGAGACCGCCACGGCATCCGTCGGCGACAACACCGCCGCCAGCGCAAACGCCACCGGCAGTGGAATACTGGGGATCAACCAGTGAATGAAATACCCGGCGCCTACCACCGTGAACAGCACCAAACCGACGGCCAGGGTCAGGATCGGCCCGCGCAGGCGCCACAGTTCGCGCTTGGGCATGCGCCAGCCGTCGGAAAACAGTAGCGGCGGCAGAAACAGGAAGAGGAACAACTCGGGATCCAGCGCTACATGCAGCCCCAACGTGGGCCAGGCAAGTAAAGCTCCCGCGCCGATCTGCACCAATGGCAGGGGCAGCGGGATCACGCGTCCGATCAGGCGTGAAACGCCGACCAGCATCAACAGGATCAGGACGGTGTAGGCGGTTTGCATAAAGCGTTATTCCCAGACAATCGACAGCATTGAAGCGCCATATTAGCCGCTTGGACTGCTGGCTGGCCGTTGCACCAATGTCGATACCAAAACGCGTCCCCGGATTCAGCAACGCTCCTGAATCGCAAATCAAAAAACAGCCCCCGAGTGAGCCCGAAAACTGCGCCGTCAATCCGCCCCTGCAGCCGGTCAGACCAGGAATGTATCAATTCCTAGGAAACTCTCGGAAATGCCTTACATTTATTCAACGAACGGCGCCCTACAGTTCGGGAGTTTTTATCCCACTGAAGGTACGACGATGTTTGCTTGGCTAAAAATGCTGTTTGGTGAACACAGTGACGAGAGATTTCGCGAGGGATTCCAGGCAAGCAAAATAGCACTGGCCCCGGGAATCGACCTTTCAAGGTCAGGCGCAGACTACAACGATCCGGTCGTACAGGAAGACTGGGCCAACTGGATCGAATACGAACGCTCGAAAATAAACGCCTGGTAATCCGTTCTTCCCGTTGACTCCCGCCAAACGTACCTGGAAAGCCGTCCGAGCAGTTTGCCATGGGCACCTCACGCAACGCTTTGCGGTTCTTGACGAGAGAGGCAGGCCTTCGCCCAGCGAAATAACTTAGAACAATCCACTGCCGATTTTTGCGCAGGCTGCATTTGCTGGCAGCTTGAAGTGACGACACCAGGCTCGGGACGCCAAATAACGGTGTTCTCTGCGAGCCGACTCGCGCCCACAGGTTTTGCGTGGAAACCGCCCGGTCATGGCATAATCCGTCACCATTTTTTTCCAGCACCTGCAAAGGGGGCAATTCCTTGACCAATTCAAGTAAAACGTTGCACCTTTTCGGCATCAAAGCCTGCGACACCATGAAAAAGGCGCGCACCTGGCTCGATGAACACGCTGTCAGCTATGACTTTCATGATTACAAAACGGCCGGTATCGACCGTGAACACCTCAACCAATGGTGCGATGAGCACGGCTGGCAAGTGGTGTTGAACCGCGCAGGCACGACCTTTCGCAAACTCGACGACGAACGCAAAGCCGATCTCGACCAAGCGAAAGCCATCGAACTGATGCTCGCACAACCCTCGATGATCAAGCGCCCGGTGCTTGATCTCGGTGACCGAACCCTGATTGGCTTCAAGCCAGATATCTACGCGGCCGCACTCAAGTAAGGCAGCCCGTTCTTTTTGTTAGAGGTATCAACATGTCCAATTCCCTGTTCAGCCTGGCCTTTGGTGTCGGCACTCAAAACCGTCAAGGCGCATGGCTGGAAGTGTTTTACGCACAGCCGCTGCTCAATCCGTCGGCCGAGCTGGTCGCTGCGATTGCTCCGGTCCTGGGCTACACCGAAGGCAACCAGGCCATCACCTTCACCACCGCCCAGGCTTCGCAACTGGCTGAAGCGCTGAAGAACGTCGATGCCGGTCAAGCCGCGCTGCTGACCCGTCTGGCCGAAAGCCACAAGCCGCTGGTCGCGACCATCCTGGCTGAAGACGTGCAACTGACGTCCACGCCTGAGGCTTACCTCAAGCTGCACCTGCTGTCCCACCGTCTGGTCAAGCCTCACGGCCTGAACCTGGCCGGCGTGTTCCCGCTGCTGCCGAACGTTGCCTGGACCAGCCAGGGCGCCATCGACCTCGCCGAACTGGCCGAGCATCAACTGGAAGCCCGCCTGCGTGGCGAGCTGCTGGAAGTGTTCTCGGTGGACAAGTTCCCGAAAATGACCGACTACGTGGTTCCGGCCGGCGTGCGTATTGCTGACGCCGCGCGGATTCGCCTGGGCGCCTACGTGGGCGAAGGCACCACCGTGATGCACGAAGGTTTCGTCAACTTCAACGCCGGCACCGAGGGCCCGGGCATGATCGAAGGTCGCGTATCCGCTGGCGTATTCGTCGGCAAGGGTTCGGACCTGGGCGGCGGTTGCTCGACCATGGGCACCCTGTCGGGCGGCGGCAACATCGTGATCAAGGTTGGCGAAGGCTGCCTGATCGGCGCGAACGCCGGTATCGGTATCCCGTTGGGCGACCGCAACACCGTTGAATCGGGCCTGTACGTGACCGCCGGCACCAAAGTCGCGCTGCTGGACGAAAACAACAAACTGGTCAAAGTCGTGAAGGCCCGTGAACTGGCTGGCCAACCTGACCTGTTGTTCCGTCGCAATTCGGAGACCGGTGCGGTGGAATGCAAAACCCACAAATCGGCCATCGAACTGAACGAAGCGCTGCACGCTCACAACTAAGCAGAACGCGAAACGATCACCTGTGCCTTGCCCTCGATCTTGATTTTGTAGGAGCGAGGCTTGCCCGCGAAGGCGTCTTCACTGACGCCCAAAAGCTTCGCGGGCAAGCCTCGCTCCTACAAGGGCAAGGGCGAGGAACATCAAGGTCAGGCGCTCCCCCCCGCCCATGTTCAACAGGGCCCGAAAGCATGATGATTCCTTCTCCCTGGCGCGCCGATTTTCCGGCCATCGCCGCCTTGCAACGGCAAGACCAGACCTATCTGGACAACGCCGCCACCACGCAAAAACCTCAAGCCCTGCTGGACGCCCTGGCGCATTACTACGCCAATGGCGCGGCCAACGTGCATCGGGCGCAACACTTGCCCGGCGCCCACGCCACCCAGGCGTTCGAGGACAGCCGCAGCAAAATCGGCCAATGGCTGAATGCCGGCGATTGCGGGCAGATCATCTTTACCCACGGCGCGACCTCCGCGCTGAACCTCCTGGCCTATGGCTTGGAACACTTATTCAATCCGGGCGATGAGATTGTCATCAGCGCCTTGGAGCATCACGCCAACTTGTTGCCCTGGCAGCAACTGGCCCTGCGCCGCGACTTGAAGCTGATCGTTTTGCCGCTGGACGCCGATGGTCTGATTGACCTCGCTACCGCTGCGCAGTTGATCGGCCCGCGAACCCGGTTGCTGGCGGTCAGTCAGCTCTCCAACGTGCTCGGCGCCTGGCAGCCGTTGCCCGAATTGCTGGCGATGGCCCAAGCGCACGAAGCGTTGACCGTGGTCGATGGTGCTCAAGGCATCGTTCATGGCCGGCATGACGTGCAGGCGCTGGGTTGCGACTTTTATGTGTTTTCCAGCCACAAGCTCTACGGCCCTGACGGTTTGGGCGTGCTGTTCGGTCGCAATGAAGCGCTCAAGCAGCTGCGTCATTGGCAATTCGGTGGCGAAATGGTGCTGGACGCCAATTTCCACGACGCCCGCTTCCGCCCGGCGCCGCTGGGTTTCGAAGCCGGAACGCCGCCGATTGCCAGCGTGATTGGCCTCGGCGCGACCCTGGATTACCTGAGCGGACTGGATCAGGACGCAGTGAACGCCCACGAAGCGGCGCTGCATGACTATTTGCTCAAGGGTCTTGAGGCTCGCAATGGCATTCGATTGCTGGGCAAACCGCAACTCGCGCTGGCCAGTTTTGTCGTCGAGGGTGTGCATAACTCCGATCTGGCTCATTTGCTGACCGAACAGGGGATCGCCGTGCGCGCCGGTCATCACTGCGCCATGCCGCTGCTCAAGAGCTTCGAACTCGCTGGAGCGATTCGGGTGTCGTTGGCGCTGTATAACGACTCCGAGGATCTGGAGCGGTTCTTTGAAGCGCTGGATCAGGCGCTGGAGTTGCTGCGATGAGTTTGCCGGCCGATGCGGTTTTAGCGCTGGAAACATTTGAACAAGCCGGAAGCTGGGAACAGCGGGCACGATTGCTGATGCAATGGGGCGATCGCCTGCCGGCGTTGAGCGATGTGGATAAGGTTGACGCCAACCGCGTGCATGGCTGTGAAAGCCAGGTTTGGCTGGTAGGAACATTGCAGGATGGGCATTGGCAGTTCGCCGCGAGCAGCGATGCGCGGTTGATTCGCGGGTTGGTGGCGTTGCTGCTGGCGCGGGTTAACGGGTTGTCGGCGGTAGAGTTGCGGCAGGTGGATTTGCCGGATTGGTTCAATCAGCTTGGATTGAGCCGGCAGTTGTCGCCGTCGCGCAGTAATGGCCTGAATGCCGTGTTACAGCGGATGCGGAGCCTTAGCGACGTGTAGCTGCCGAAGGCTGCGATCTTTTGATCTTTAGCGGGAGCACCCACGCCGAAGATCAAAAGATCGCAGCCTTCGGCAGCTCCTACAGGGGCTCGGCTTAAGCTTCTGGCTTGACTCGATCCGCCGGGCGCCGCACACCCGCCACAATCTTATCCACAGCCTTGGTCGCCGCGACCATGCCGAACGTCGCCGTTACCATCATCACCGCGCCAAACCCGCCGGCGCAGTCGAGCTTCACGCCATCGCCGACAAAACTCTTCTGCAAACAAATGCTGCCATCCGGTTTCGGGTAGCGCAGCTGTTCGGTGGAGAACACGCACGGCACGCTGTAATGGCGAGTCACGGTGCGGGAGAAGTTGTAGTCGCGGCGTAGCGTCGAGCGCACTTTCGAGGCCAGCGGATCGTTGAAGGTCCGGTTCAGGTCGCAAACCTGGATTAGCGTCGGGTCGATTTGCCCGCCCGCGCCACCGGTGGTGATGATCTGGATCTTGCGGCGTTTGCACCAGGCGATCAGCGCAGCCTTGGCATTCACGCTGTCGATGCAGTCGATCACACAGTCGATGTTCGGCGTGATGTACTCGGCCATGGTTTCACGGGTCACGAAATCCGCCACCGCGTGCACCGTGCAGTCCGGGTTGATCCCGCGCAGGCGCTCGGCCATCACCTCGACCTTGGGCTTGCCGACGGTGCTGTCCAGCGCGTGCAACTGACGGTTGGCGTTGCTGACGCAGACGTCATCGAGGTCGAACAGCGAAATCTCGCCCACGCCACACCGGGCCACGGCTTCCGCCGCCCAGGAACCGACGCCGCCAACGCCGACAATCGCCACGTGGGCCGCGCGCAAGCGCTCCAGGCCTTCAATGCCATACAACCGAGCGATGCCGGCAAACCGCGGATCTTCTGTACTCATGACCATTACCCCAAAAACCGGCGCGCATTATAGGGCCACAACGCGAGAACTTTTAACCATCCGGCTACAAGTGTAAGAACTTATGTTCAAGCCGATTGCCCAATGTCAGGCTTTTCCTTGCTTGCTGTACGGTAAGTGAAAGCACGGTGTAGGATGCGCGCCCCCTTGGCCAACCGCCGACCCGTTCCTTCGTTCCACAGCCTTTGGAACCTGAAATAGCTATGTCATCGCGTAAATTTGGACTCAACCTGGTTGTGGTGCTCGCCATCGCTGCCTTGTTTACCGGCTTCTGGGCGCTGATCAACCGCCCGGTCACCGCTCCCAACTGGCCTGAACAGATCTCCGGTTTTTCGTACTCGCCGTTTCAACAAGGCCAGTACCCACAGAAAGACCAGTACCCGACCGACGATGAAATGCGTCGCGACCTGGAGATCATGAGCAAGCTGACGGACAACATCCGCACCTACTCGGTCGACGGCACGCTGGAGGACATTCCCAAACTGGCGGAAGAGTTCGGCCTGCGCGTGACCCTGGGGATCTGGATCAGCCCGGACCAGGAACGCAACGAGCGCGAGATCCTGCGCGCCATCGAACTGGCCAACACTTCCCGCAGCGTCGTACGCGTGGTTGTAGGCAACGAGGCGATCTTCCGTAAGGAAATTACCGCCAAGGACCTCAGCGTCATCCTCGACCGCGTCCGCGCCGCCGTGAAAGTGCCGGTGACCACGTCCGAGCAGTGGCACGTCTGGGAAGAACACCCGGAACTGGCCAAGCACGTTGACCTGATCGCCGCGCACGTCCTGCCTTATTGGGAATTCATCCCGGTGGACAAGGCCGGTCAATTCGTCCTCGACCGCGCCCGGGACCTGAAAAAAATGTTCCCGAAAAAACCGCTGCTGCTTTCGGAGGTTGGCTGGCCGAGCAACGGTCGCATGCGTGGCGGCACCGATTCGAGCCCGGCGGACCAGGCGATTTACCTGCGCACCTTGGTTAACAAACTGAACCGCCAGGGCTTCAACTACTTCGTGATCGAAGCCTTCGACCAACCGTGGAAGGCCACTGACGAAGGTTCGGTGGGCGCGTATTGGGGCGTGTTCAACGCCGCGCGCCAGCAGAAATTCAACTTCGAAGGTCCGGTGGTCGCGATTCCGCAATGGCGCGTGCTGGCGATCGGCTCGGCCGTATTGGCCTTGCTGTCCCTGACCTTGCTGATGATCGACGGCTCGGCCCTGCGCCAGCGTGGCCGCACCTTCCTGACCTTTATCGCGTTCTTGTGCGGTTCGGTTCTGGTGTGGATCGGTTATGACTACAGCCAGCAATACAGCACCTGGTTCAGCCTGACGGTGGGCTTCTTGCTCGCCCTCGGTGCGCTCGGGGTGTTTATCGTGTTGCTGACCGAGGCCCACGAACTGGCCGAAGCGGTCTGGACTCACAAGCGCCGGCGAGAATTCCTGCCAGTCGTGGGGGATTCGGACTACCGACCGAAAGTGTCGATTCACGTACCGTGCTACAACGAACCGCCGGAGATGGTCAAACAGACCCTCAACGCCCTGGCCAACCTCGACTATCCGGACTTCGAAGTCCTGATCATCGACAACAACACCAAGGACCCGGCGGTCTGGGAACCGGTGCGCGATTACTGCGAGACCCTCGGCCCGCGCTTCAAGTTCTTCCACGTCGCCCCGTTGGCCGGTTTCAAGGGTGGCGCGCTGAATTACCTGATCCCGCACACCGCCAAGGATGCCGAAGTGATTGCGGTGATCGACTCGGACTACTGCGTCGACCCGAACTGGCTCAAGCACATGGTGCCGCACTTCGCCGATCCGAAAATCGCCGTGGTGCAGTCGCCACAGGATTATCGCGACCAGAACGAAAGCACCTTCAAGAAGCTCTGCTACGCGGAATACAAAGGCTTCTTCCACATCGGCATGGTCACCCGTAACGACCGTGACGCGATCATTCAGCACGGCACCATGACCATGACCCGACGTTCGGTGCTCGAGGAGCTTGGCTGGGCTGACTGGTGCATCTGTGAAGACGCCGAACTGGGTCTGCGCGTATTCGAAAAAGGTCTGTCGGCGGCGTATTACCACACCAGCTACGGCAAAGGCCTGATGCCGGATACCTTTATCGACTTCAAGAAACAGCGTTTCCGCTGGGCCTATGGCGCGATTCAGATCATCAAGCGCCACACCGCCAGCCTGCTGCGCGGCAAGGACACCGAGCTGACCCGCGGCCAGCGTTACCACTTCCTCGCGGGTTGGTTGCCGTGGGTGGCGGACGGCATGAACATCTTCTTCACCGTGGGCGCCCTGTTGTGGTCGGCGGCGATGATCATCGTGCCGCAACGGGTCGATCCACCGCTGCTGATCTTCGCGATTCCGCCATTGGCGCTGTTCGTGTTCAAGGTGGCCAAGATCATCTTCCTGTACCGCCGTGCGGTCGGGGTCAACCTGAAGGATGCGTTCTGCGCGGCGCTGGCCGGTCTGGCGTTGTCGCACACCATCGCAAAAGCGGTGCTGTACGGCTTCTTCACCAGCAGCATTCCGTTCTTCCGTACGCCGAAAAACGCCGATAACCACGGCTTCTGGGTGGCGATTTCGGAGGCGCGCGAAGAGGTGTTCATCATGCTGCTGTTGTGGGGCGCGGCGCTGGGGATCTTCCTGGTGCAGGGCCTGCCGAGCAACGACATCCGCTTCTGGGTGACCATGTTGCTGGTGCAGTCGCTGCCGTACCTGGCGGCGCTGATCATGGCGTTCCTGTCTTCGCTGCCCAAACCGGCCGCCGAGCCTGAGCCTCTACCAGCCGTCTAAATCAGTACAGATGCACTAAACGGCGGCCAATGGCCGCCGTTTTGCTTTAAGATAACCGCCATTTTGCAGGCCTTGGCCTTAGTGGCCTGACCCAATACCTGTGGGAGCGAGCCTGCTCGCGAATGCGGTGTAACAATCGACGATTATGTTGACTGACACACCGCCTTCGCGAGCAGGCTCGCTCCCACATTGGCTCTTGCCCAAATTCATGTTTCCGGAGTTTTCCATGACGGCCCACGCCGACCTTTCGCCGACCCTTCAACTCGCCATTGACCTGATCCGCCGTCCGTCCGTGACGCCGGTGGACGCCGATTGCCAGAAGCAGATGATGCAGCGCCTGGGCGATGCCGGTTTCCAACTGGAACCGATGCGCATCGAAGATGTGGATAACTTCTGGGCCACCCACGGCAAACACGACGGCCCGGTGCTGTGCTTCGCCGGTCACACCGACGTGGTCCCGACCGGTCCGGTCACCGCGTGGCAGATCGACCCGTTCAACGCGGTGATCGACGAACACGGCATGCTCTGCGGCCGTGGCGCGGCGGACATGAAAGGCAGCCTCGCATCGATGACCGTGGCCGCCGAGCGTTTTGTCACCGACTACCCGGATCACAAGGGCAAGGTCGCTTTCCTGATCACCAGTGACGAGGAAGGCCCGGCGCACCACGGCACCAAGGCTGTGATCGAACGCCTCGCCGCGCGCAAGGAGCGTCTGGACTGGTGCATCGTCGGCGAACCGTCGAGCACCGCCTTGGTCGGTGACGTGGTCAAGAACGGTCGTCGCGGTTCTCTCGGCGCCAAGCTGACCGTGCGCGGTATTCAGGGCCACGTGGCCTACCCGCACCTGGCGAAGAACCCGATCCACCTCGCCGCCCCGGCCCTGGCCGAACTGGCCGCCGAGCATTGGGACCACGGCAACGATTTCTTCCCGCCAACCAGTTTCCAGATCTCCAACGTCAACTCCGGTACTGGCGCGACCAACGTGATTCCAGGTGATCTGGTAGCGGTGTTCAACTTCCGCTTCTCCACCGAATCCACCGTCGAAGGCCTGCAAAAGCGCGTCGCTGACATCCTCGACAAGCATGGCCTGGACTGGCACGTGGATTGGGCGCTGTCGGGCCTGCCGTTCCTCACCGAACCGGGCGCGCTGCTGGATGCCGTGGCGTCGAGCATCAAGGACATCACCGGTCGCGAAACCAAGGCGTCCACCAGTGGCGGTACGTCCGACGGTCGTTTCATCGCGACTATGGGCACTCAAGTGGTTGAGCTGGGACCGGTCAACGCGACGATTCACCAAGTCAACGAACGTGTGCTGGCCGCCGACCTCGACGTGCTGACCGAAATCTACTACCAGACCCTGATCAAGTTGCTCGCCTGATGCTGGCCTGCCCGATCTGCAGCGAACCGCTTAACGCGGTGGACAACGGCGTGGCTTGCCCCGCCGGGCATCGTTTCGACCGCGCGCGCCAGGGTTACCTGAACCTGTTGCCGGTGCAGCACAAGAACAGCCGCGACCCTGGGGATAACCTGGCGATGGTCGAGGCCCGCCGCGACTTCCTGAACGCAGGGTATTACGCGCCGGTGGCCAAGCGCCTGGCGGAACTGGCGGCGCAGTACGCGCCCCAGCGCTGGCTCGACATCGGTTGTGGCGAGGGTTACTACACCGCGCAAATCGCCGAGGCCTTGCCGAATGCTGATGGTTACGCACTGGATATTTCCCGGGAAGCCGTCAAACGCGCCTGCAAGCGGAATCCGCAGCTGACGTGGTTGATCGCTAGCATGGCTCGGGTGCCGCTGGCGTCCGGTAGTTGCCAGTTTCTCGCGAGCGTTTTCAGTCCGCTGGACTGGGAAGAAGCCAAGCGCCTGCTGAGCCCCGGCGGCGGCTTGATGAAAGTCGGTCCGACCAGCGGCCACCTGATGGAGTTGCGCGAAAGTCTGTATGACGAAGTGCGTGAATACACCGACGACAAGCATCTGGCCCTGGTGCCGGAAGGCATGGCGCTGGCGCACAGTGAAACCCTGGAGTTCAAACTGACGCTGGCCAATGGTCAGGATCGTGCCAACCTGTTGGCCATGACGCCCCACGGCTGGCGCGCCAGTGCCGAACGCCGGGCAGCGGTGATCGAGCAGGTCGAGCCGTTCGAAGTCACGGTTTCGATGCGTTACGATTACTTCGTACTTCAATAATTTTTGGTCTTGAGCAACAGCTTGAGGCCGGCTAAATCCGCGAATGGATTTTTCAAGACCGCAGTGAGGACATCCATGCGCCAACCCGATATCGAGATTTACCTGAAAGACGCCGACGTCGACTACAAGACCGTCGCCGATTGGCTGAGCGCCGCGTTGGGCCCGTGCAGTGAGTGGGTCAAGAAAGGCCAGACCTACAAGTGCAAGGCCGGCAACGTCCCAGTCACCTGGCTGCCGAAAGCCGTAGGTAAATGGAACAGCCTGTACCTGGAAAGCGACCAGACGCCGTGGGAAGACGACATCGCCTGCGCCCGTGCAGCCTTCGCCGCGCTGAACGTCGAAGTGCGTTGCGCGCCGGGAACGTGGGTCGAGGAAGAAGGTGAAGAGACGGCAGATCGCTGGATGCGCATCAGCGCTGATGGTGAAGAAGAAATCACCTGGAAGACCGCGTAACCAGCCACACCACAAACCCGTAGGAGCGAGGCTTGCCCGCGAAGGCGTCATCGCTGGCGCTAAAAGCTTCGCGGGCAAGCCTCGCTCCTACGGATCATGCGTGATCCGGGGATCGGGTTTACAGACCTACAACATCCTCAGCCTGCAATCCCTTCTCGCCCGTCACCACGGCGTACTCAACCTGCTGGCCTTCAGCCAGCGAACGGTGGCCTTCGCCGCGAATCGCGCGGTAGTGCACGAACACGTCCACCCCGTCCTCGCGTTGAATGAAGCCGTAGCCCTTGGCGTCGTTGAACCACTTCACATTGCCGGTTTCGCGCGTAGCCATGTCTCGTTACCCCCTTGTTTTTATTTTGAGCGGTCAAGTATATGACAGCCGCGAAAACTCTCAACTCAAGTTTACTTGACCGCTTTTTTGCCGATTTTCGGCGAATACGGCACACTATCGACCGCCCGAGCATTTGCTCGGTTTTATTCACTCAAGCAGAAGCCGTATGACCCGTTCCCCGTTCCGCCGTCTTGTGTTTGGCACCCTGCGCCGACTGTTGTACCTCTGGGTTCGCTCGGAGACGATCAACCAGTCGTCCCTTACCCTCAACCTCGACCGCAGCCGTCCGGTGTTCTACGTCCTGCAAAATCCTTCGCTGACCGACCTGGCCGTGGTCGACACCGAGTGCACCAAGGCCGGCCTGCCGCGTCCGGTGCTGCCGGTATCGGTGGGTACATTGATCGAACCCGCCGCGTTCTTTTACCTGACACCCGAGCCCGACTGGCTCGGCCGCCAGGACAAACGCGGCGCGCCGCCGACCCTGACCCGTCTGGTCAGCGCCTTGAGCCAGAACGCTGCCGAAGATGCGCAGATCATTCCGGTCAGCGTGTTCTGGGGCCAGTCGCCGGACAGCGAGTCGAGCCCGTGGAAGCTGTTGTTCGCCGACAGCTGGGCGGTCACCGGGCGCCTGCGCCGCTTACTCAGCATCATCGTGCTGGGGCGCAAGACCCGCGTGCAGTTCTCGGCGCCGATCCATCTGCGCGAACTGATCGAGCACAACAAGGGCCACGAACGCACCGTGCGCATGGCCCAGCGGATCCTGCGGGTGCACTTCCGCAACCTCAAGGCTGCGGTGATCGGCCCGGACATTTCGCACCGTCGCAATCTGGTCAAAGGCTTGCTCAATCAGCCCTTGGTCAAGCAAGCGATTCTGGACGAAGCCGAGCGCGAGAAAATCTCCCCGGAAAAAGCCAAGGCCCAGGCCCTGCGCTACGGCAACGAGATCGCCTCGGACTACACCTACACCGCGATCCGTTTCCTGGAAGTGGTACTGAGCTGGTTCTGGAACAAGATCTACGACGGGATCAAGGTCAACCACATCGAAGGCGTGCAGAAAGTCGCCCAGGGTCACGAAGTGATCTATGTGCCGTGCCACCGCAGCCACATCGATTACCTGCTGCTCTCGTACCTGCTGTTCCGCAACGGCCTGACCCCGCCGCACATTGCCGCCGGGATCAACCTGAACATGCCGGTGATCGGCAGCCTGTTGCGCCGTGGCGGTGCGTTTTTCATGCGCCGTACCTTTAAGGGCAACCCGCTGTACACCTCAGTGTTCAACGAATACCTGCACACCCTGTTCACTAAAGGCTTCCCGGTCGAGTACTTCGTCGAGGGCGGCCGTTCGCGCACCGGGCGCATGCTGCAACCGAAAACCGGGATGCTGGCGATCACCCTGCGCAGCTTCCTGCGTTCGTCACGCATGCCGATCGTGTTCATTCCGGTGTACATCGGTTATGAACGTGTACTGGAAGGCCGGACCTACCTCGGCGAACTGCGTGGCGCGAGCAAGAAAAAAGAATCGATCTTCGACATTTTCAAAGTCATCGGCGCCCTCAAGCAACGCTTCGGCCAGGTGGCGGTGAACTTCGGCGAACCGATCAAACTCGCGGAGTTCCTCGACAGTGAGCAACCAGACTGGCGCCAACAGGAGCTCGGCCCGCAGTTCAAACCGGCGTGGCTCAACGAAACCACCAACCGCCTCGGCGAGAAAGTCGCGCAGCATTTGAACGAAGCCGCGGCGATCAACCCGGTGAACCTGGTGGCCCTGGCGCTGCTGTCCACCAGCCGTTTGGCGCTGGACGATCGTGCGATGGCGCGGGTGCTGGATTTGTATCTGGCGCTGTTACGCAAAGTCCCGTACTCACCGCACACCACATTGCCGGAAGGTGATGGTCGGGCGCTGATCGAGCATGTGAAGGACATGGATCTGCTGTCCGAACAGAGCGACGCGCTGGGCAAGATTCTGTACCTGGGCGAGCAGAACGCCGTCCTGATGACCTACTACCGCAACAACGTGTTGCACATCTTCGCGCTGCCGTCTCTGTTGGCGAGTTTCTTCCAGAGCGCGTCGCGCATGAGCCGCGAACAGATCCTGCGCTACACCCGCGCGCTGTATCCGTACCTGCAATCGGAACTGTTCATCCGCTGGTCCATGGATGAGCTGGACGGTGTGGTCGATCAGTGGCTCGAAGCCTTTGTCGAGCAAGGCCTGCTGCGTTTCGAGAACGACGTGTACCTGCGTCCGGCACCGAGTTCGCGGCATTTCGTGTTGCTGACCCTGCTGTCGAAAAGCATTGCCCAGACCCTGCAACGCTTCTACATGACGGTGTCCTTGCTGCTCAACAGCGGCCAGAACAGCATCAGCGCCGAAGAGCTGGAAGACCTGTGCACGGTCATGGCCCAGCGCCTGTCGATCCTCCATGGCTTGAACGCCCCGGAGTTCTTCGACAAGAGCCTGTTCCGCCACTTTATCCAGACCATGCTCGATCTGGACGTCCTCAAGCGCGACGAAGCCGGCAAGCTGAGCTATCACGAATTGCTCGGCGAACTGGCCGAAGGCGCGGCCAAGCGTGTGTTGCCGGCGGAGATTCGCTTGTCGATCCGCCAGGTAGCGTTGCATCGCAGTGAAGATGCTGCGGATCAGGTCGCCACACCGCCTGAGGCTTGATGCAATAACGGTGGGAGTAAGCTCCCACCTATCCACTGATTTCCCTTATTCGTACAAGGAAGCCGCCATGCTCCGCCCTACCCTTCGCTTCGCCGGCCTCTGCGCAGGCTTGATGATTTCCGCCAGCGCGCTGGCGCTGTCCCTCAGTGATCTGTCGCAGAACGACGCCACCGGCGGCCTCAAGGACGCCCTGACCCAAGGCGCGCAACTGGCCGTTAAACAACTCGGCACACCGGGCGGCTTCAGCAACAACCCGGACGTGAAGATCGAACTGCCAGGCAAACTCGGCAAAGTCGCGAAAAAGATGAAGCAGTTCGGGATGGGCGACCAGGTTGATCAGCTGGAAACCAGCATGAACAAAGCAGCTGAAACCGCCGTGACCCAGGCTCAGCCGATACTCGTCGATGCTGTGAAAAAAATGAGCGTGTCCGATGCCAAGGGCATTCTCAGCGGCGGCAAGGATTCAGCCACTCAATACCTGGATAAATCCAGCCGCGAACAGATCCGCGCCAAGTTCCTGCCGATCGTCAAACAAGCCACCGACCAGGTTGGCCTGGCCAAGCAATACAACTCGTTCGCCGGCCAAGCCGCGACCCTCGGCGTGGTGGACGCGAAAAGCGCCAACATCGAAAGCTACGTGACCGAACAAGCGTTGAACGGGCTGTTCGAGATGATCGGCAAACAAGAAGAAACCATCCGCCAAAACCCGGCGGCTGCGGCAACCAGCCTCGCCAAGAAAGTCTTCGGCACGCTCTAAGCCTCACAGCAAAACCCTGTGGGAGCGGGCCCGCTCTCACAATAAGCCAGGCTTTTGCGGTAGACCTCGGTAAAGCCAGTCACCGCCCGCAAGACGACCGAACACTGGAAATCGATGAAGTAAGTCAAGTCCAGGTCATCGGCTTCGGTGTGCAGATAAGAGCGTCCATACTTCACCGGCGCGTTGCGCAGCAGTGTGCTGATGGCGATATAGCGAAAGGCCGAAAAGTCATTCTTGAACATGGACCAGTAAAACAGCGCTCGGGCGACGCGGCCGTTGCCGTCGCGAAACGGATGCTCGTAGCCCAAGGCAAAATGTAGCGCCATGGCTTTGATCAAGGGATGAATGTAATCCGCATGGAGGGGGTCGTTATTGGCTTGATTGATCCACTTCGCCAGCGCTTGCAAGCGTAATGCGAGCCCCGCCGCGGGAGGCGGTGTGTGGACGGTGTTGCCCTCGCCGTCCTGCACCACTACATCATCTTTGACCCTGAAAATCCCGGGACTGTATTTCGCGTCGTCGATGCCTTCGACGCCCACGCAATGAATCGCCGCGATCAACTCGACGCTCAAAGGTCGGTCACGCATTTCCCAGGCGAAATTCATCATCTTGTAATTGCCGATGACCATGCGTTCGTCCGGCGTGCGCGGCAGGCGCTTGCGCTTGAGCATGTCCTTGGCCACTCGCGTGGTGGTAGCCGCGCCTTCCAGCTGGCTGCTGCTGATGGCTTCGTCTTCAATCAGGTCATTGAGCAGGTAGCTGAAATGCGCCTGCTCACCAATCTGGCGACTCATGTACGCCAACGCTGCAGTCGTCGCCTCTCGGTCGACGGTGGATATCGCGATTTGCGCGACCGGTGTCAGCACAAAGTTGCCCCACTGGATCGGCTCGCCCAATGGCAACAGTCTTGCGTACTGGGCGGTGCGGGCCTTTTTGACCAGTGCCCAACAGAGATGGGTATCCAGGCCCGGCGCCCAGCGATGGCGCAAGTCATCAAACGGAAGGTAACGGCCCTGACCGTCCAGAGGCTTCAGCAGTACGAGGTAATCCGAAAGGCGTTCTTTGTGCGGCGATTGCGCCAGCAGGTCAAACACAGGGTCGGACCTGCCTCTCAGCGCAGGGGGCTTTTTCATTACGACTGCCTCAAGAACTCATCAAAACCGAGTCCGGAGTACAGCATTCAGCCCTCTGCGACTCAATATCAGAGCATTCTGAAAATCCTGTAGGAGCTGCCGCAGGCTGCGATCTTTTGATCTTGAAAATCAAAAGATCGCAGCCTGCGGCAGCTCCTACAGGGGCAAGTGCACTCGCAAAAGACTGGGCGGCCCTTAGGCCGCCCGGTTCACGCAGGGTCTTTTTTGATCCTGAACCACGCCGCATACAGCGCCGGCAGGAACAGCAACGTCAACGCCGTCGCCACGATCAATCCGCCCATGATTGCCACCGCCATCGGCCCGAAGAACACGCTGCGCGACAGCGGGATCATCGCCAGCACGGCGGCGAGTGCCGTCAGCACGATGGGCCGGAATCGGCGCACGGTGGCTTCGATGATCGCTTGCCACGGCTTGAGGCCGGCGGCGATGTCTTGTTCGATCTGGTCCACCAGGATCACCGAGTTGCGCATGATCATCCCGGACAAGGCGATGGTCCCGAGCATGGCGACGAAGCCGAACGGCTGGCGGAACACCATCAGAAACAGGGTCACGCCGATCAAGCCCAATGGCGCTGTCAGGAATACCATCGCGGTGCGTGAGAAACTGCGCAGTTGCAGCATCAGCAAAGTCAGCACCACGACGATGAAAAGTGGTACGCCAGCCTTCACCGAATTCTGTCCGCGAGCCGAATCCTCCACGGTGCCGCCAACTTCCAGCAAGTAGCCGTCCGGTAGTTCCGCGCGAATCGGGTCGAGGGTCGGCATGATCTGCTGCACCAGGGTCGCCGGTTGTTCCTTGCCGTAGATGTCGGCACGAATCGTCACGTTGGGCAGGCGGTTGCGGTGCCAGATGATGCCTTCTTCGAAGCCATATTCCAGGGTCGCAATCTGCGACAGCGCAACGCTTTTGCCGTTATCAGTCGGCACCGCCAGGCTCGGCAGCAGCGACAGTTCGGTGCGTTCATGCACGGTGCCGCGCAGCAGGATTTCGATCAACTCATTGTCTTCGCGATACTGGCTGACGCTGGAACCGGTCAGGGAGCTTTGCAAAAACTTCGACAGGTTGGCGGTGCTCACACCGAGGGCGCGGGCGCGGTCCTGATCGACGTTCAGGTACACGACTTTGCTCGGTTCTTCCCAGTCCAGATGCACATTGACCACATGAGGATTCTCGCGAACCTTCTCCGCGACTTTGCGCGCCAAGGCGCGGACTTCCTCGATGTGTTCACCGGTCACGCGGAACTGCACCGGGTAGCCAACGGGCGGGCCGTTTTCCAGGCGCGTAACCCGCGAACGCAGGGCCGGGAATTGTTCGTTGAGGGTTTCGATCAGCCAGGTGCGCAGGGTTTCGCGCTCCTCGATGGTCTTGGCCAGGACCACAAACTGGGCGAAGCTCGCTGCGGGAAGTTGCTGATCCAGCGGTAGGTAAAAGCGCGGCGAACCGGTACCGACGTAGGCCACGTAATTGTCGATGCCGGCGTGATCCTTCAACAGACCTTCCAGGCGTTTAACCTCGTCGTTGGTGTTGCTCAGGGACGCGCCTTCGGCCAGTTTGAGATCGACCATCAGTTCCAGACGCCCCGAGGCCGGGAAGAATTGCTGCGGCACGAAGCGGAACAGGAAGATGGAGCCGATGAACAACACCACGGTCAGCACGATCACGGTCTTGCGCCAACGCACGCACCACTCCACCAAGCGCCGAACGCGTTGATAGAACGGCGTACCGTACGGGTCGGGCTGACCGCCCGTGGTGCCGTGTTTGGCGGCGTGAATCTTCGCCAGGTCCGGTAGGAGTTTTTCCCCGAGATACGGCACAAACACCACGGCAGCAATCCACGAGGCCAGCAGCGCGATAGTCACCACCTGGAAGATCGAACGGGTGTATTCACCGGTGCCCGACTGCGCGGTGGCAATCGGCAGGAACCCGGCTGCGGTGATCAACGTGCCGGTGAGCATCGGGAACGCGGTGCTGGTCCAGGCGAAGCTGGCGGCTTTGACTCGGTCGAAGCCCTGCTCCATTTTGATCGCCATCATTTCCACGGCGATGATCGCGTCGTCCACCAGCAAGCCCAAGGCCAGAACCAGTGCGCCAAGGGAAATCTTGTGCAAGCCGATGCCGAGGTAATACATGCAGGCAAAGGTCATCGCCAGCACCAGCGGAATGGCCAGCGCCACCACCATGCCGGTGCGTACGCCGAGGGAGAAAAAGCTCACCAGCAACACAATCGCAAGGGCTTCCACCAGCACCTGGACGAATTCACCGACACCGGTTTTCACCGCGGCGGGCTGATCAGAAACCTTGCGCAGTTGCATGCCGGCCGGAAGGTTTTTCTGGATGCGGTCGAACTCGACTTCCAGGGCCTTGCCAAGCACCAGAATGTCGCCACCATCCTTCATCGCTACGGCCAGACCGATCGCGTCTTCAGCCATGAAGCGCATGCGCGGCGCCGGTGGATCGTTGAAACCGCGACGCACGTCAGCGACATCGCCGATGCGGAACGTACGATCACCGACCCGGATAGGGAAGTTCTTGATCTGATCGACCGTCTGAAAATTCCCCGAGACCCGTAGCTGCAATCGCTCGCTGCTGGTTTCGAAGAACCCGGCGGTGGACACCGCGTTCTGTTCCTCAAGCGCCTGCTGCACAGCGGCCAGCGGCAAGCCGAGGGTGGCGAGCTTGACGTTGGACAGTTCGATCCAGATCTTCTCGTCTTGCAGGCCGAGCAGATCGACCTTGCCCACATCCTTGACCCGTTGCAGCTGAATCTGGATGCGGTCGGCGTAATCCTTGAGCACCGCGTAGTCAAAACCGTCGCCGGTCAGGGCGTAGATGTTGCCGAACGTGGTGCCGAATTCATCGTTGAAAAACGGCCCTTGAATACCCGGCGGCAGGGTCTGGCGGATGTCGCTGATCTTCTTGCGGACCTGATACCACAGCTCCGGGATCTGCGCCGAGTGCATCGAATCCCGGGCCATGAACGTCACTTGGGATTCCCCCGGACGAGAGAACGAGACGATGCGCTCGTACTCACCGGTTTCCATCAGCTTCTTTTCAATACGCTCGGTGACCTGACGCGAGACTTCCTGGGCCGTGGCTCCCGGCCAGTTGGTGCGAATCACCATGGCCTTGAAAGTGAACGGCGGGTCTTCGCTTTGGCCGAGCTTGGTGTAGGAAAGCGCGCCGACGATTGCCAGCAAGAGCATCAGGAACAGTACGATCTGGCGATTGCGCAGCGCCCATTCGGAAAGATTGAAACCCATCGGGGATTACTCCTTGTCCGCCAGATTGACCACGCGGTTGGAGCGATCCACCGGGCGCACTTGCTGCCCGTCATGCAGCACATGAACGCCGGCGGCGACCACCCAGTCGCTGGCATTCAACCCTTCCAGCACCGGCACGGTTTTCTCACCGAAGGCACCGACCCGGACCGGGACTTTCTTCAACGTGTTGTTGGCGCCGACCACCCACACGTAGGTGGCGCCGTTTTCGGCGGTGACCGCCGACAAAGGCACTGCCAGTGGCACGACTGCGGCAGTCTGGATAAACACCCGGGCGCTCTGGCCGAGTTCGGCGGGGACTTTGCCGGAGGTGAAGGCAATACGCGCCGCGAAGGTCCGGGATTTTGGATCGGCGGCGGGCGACAGTTCGCGGATGCGCCCGGTAAAACGCTGGTCAGGCTGGGTCCAGAGTTCCACCGACACCGGTTGATCGACCTTGAATCGACCGAAGCTTTGCTCCGGCAGGCTGATCAATACTTCGCGCTCGCCATCGGTGGCGAGGGTAAATACGGTTTGCCCGGCAGCGACCACTTGGCCGACTTCCACCGCACGCTTGGCGACCACGCCGTCCTGAGGCGCACGCAGCACCGCGTAGCTCGCCTGATTGGTCGAGACACTGAATTCGGCTTTGATTTGTTTGAGGCGCGCTTCACCGGATCGGTAAAGGTTTTCGGAATTGTCGTACGCAGACTTACTCACCATCTGACGGTCCATCAGCGTCTTGTAGCGATCCCGCTCGGCGCGAACCAGGTTCAGATTGGCTTCGGCGGCGGCGACCTGGGCGCGAGTGGCTTCCAGTTGCAGGCGCACGTCCTGAGGATCGAGCTCCGCCAGGGGTTGATCGGCCTTGACCCGCTGGCCTTCCTCGACCAGTCGTCGGCTGACTTTGCCGCCAATGCGGAACGCCAGATCCGGCTCATAACGGGCGCGAACTTCACCGGGATAGCTTTCCATCGCCTGGGCCGAAGGCTGCGGCTGCACCACCATGGCCGGGCGCACGCTGACTTGCGGCGCCTCCTCGTGACCGCACGCCGACAATAAAAAAGCCAGGCTGACTGGCAACGCGAGGGGCAAGGCATAGCGGAACATGGTGAAGGACCTTTCGCTAATGGTGCTTGGAATAATTATACTGACGGGTATGTTATTAATAGCAAACTCACCAGTCCAGTATTAAAAGCGAAGAATGTCGAACAATCTTTCAGCATCTAATGGTCCGGGTCGCCCCAAGGATCTGGCCAAGCGCCAGGCAATCCTCGATGCGGCGAAAATTCTTTTCCTGAGTAATGGCTATGCCAGCACCAGCATGGATGCCGTGGCGGCCGAGGCCGGGGTGTCTAAACTGACGGTCTACAGCCATTTCAACGATAAGGAGACGCTGTTTTCCGCCGCCGTGGTGGCCAAGTGCGAAGAGCAACTGCCACCGCTGTTCTTCGAATTGCCCGACGGCATCGCGGTGAAAACAGTGCTGTTGAACATCGCCCGCGGCTTTCATCACCTGATCAATAGCGATGAGTCGGTGAACCTGCACCGCTTGATGATCAGCCTGGGTAGCCAGGACCCGAAGCTGTCGCTGATCTTTTTCGAGGCCGGACCGGAGCGCATGTTGAATGGCATGGAGCGATTGCTGGGCCAAATCGATCAATCCGGCGCATTGAGCATCGATAAACCGCGCAATGCCGCCGAGCATTTCTTTTGCCTGCTCAAGGGCGCGGGGAATTTTCGCTTGTTGTATGGCTGCGGCGAGCCGTTGCTCGGGGATGCGGCCGAGGAGCATGTGCTGGAGGTGGTGGAGTTGTTTATGCGGGCTTATCGGACTGAGGCAGTCTGATCGATTTGGTTGGTTGTTCTGACGCCTTCGCGAGCAGGCTCGCTCCCACAATGGATCTATGCAACACCTTAGATCCCATGTGGGAGCGAGCCTGCTCGCGAAAGGGGCGCCTCGGTCCTAAGGCTTAAGCGCCTTCTTCGGATAAATGTCATACCGACTGGATTTGCCATCCAGCGCATGACTCGGCTTCGGCCCGGCAATGCACGGCGCCTTGCGCGGGCGCTTGACCACTACCCGGTGGCTGGCCAACGCCAACGCCGCTTCGAGCAAGGCCGGCGCATCCGGATCATCCCCCACCAGCGGGCGGAACAGGCGCATTTCTTTCTTCACCAACGCGGTTTTCTCACGGTGCGGGAACATCGGGTCGAGGTAGATCACCTGCGGCGGCTCGCCTTCCCAATTGCGCATGACTTCAATCGAATTGCCCTTGAGCAAACGCATTCGCGCCACGATCGGCGCCACGTCGAAATCTTCCGCGCCACGCGCCAGGCCATCTTCGAGCAACGCGCCGATCAGCGGCTGACGCTCGATCAGGCTCATCTCACAACCCAGGCTCGCCAGCACGAACGCATCCTTGCCCAACCCCGCCGTGGCATCCAGCACCCTTGGCCGCACGCCTTGGGCGATGCCGACCGCTTTGGCGATCATCTGCCCCGTGCCGCCGCCGAACAACCGGCGATGCGCCGCGCCGCCCTCGACGAAGTCCACTCGCACCGGCCCCGGCGCGTCAGGCCCCAGCTGTTGCAGCTGCAAACCCTGTTCGCCCACCTGCAGGGCAAACTCGCCGTCATCCACCTGCAGGGGCAAGCCCAGGCGCTCGGCCCATTGCTCGGCCTGTGGCTGAAACGCCGGGGCCGAGGCCTCGACATGGATGCGGCAGGCCGCGGGTTGTTCAATCATGGGAAAAGGTGCTCAAAAAATTAATGATCGGCAAAAAACGTCCGATAACAAAACTATCGAGCATTTTGCCAGAGCTGAGCGTCGACCGAGAAAAATGTCAGACATTCAAACCACATCCGTAGGCTACATATCGCGTCATGGCGATTATGGCCTGCGAAACTCCCAAGCACTGAGCGGCGTCAGTCACCTGTGGCAAGATTTCTTTGCCCAGGCCCTGGCCGAACAGTCGAGTGATGTGGTGCCTGCCTGCGGGACCTTTCCACCGGTTGACCTGGAAAGCCCGGTCGAGCCGACCGTCGGCAGCGAGCTCTACGCGCACATCGTGTCCCAGCGTGAATGCGATGTGACAGAAACCCAGGTCAAACCACCAGAGCCGCTATTCCTGCCGATTGCCGAGTTCGAAATGGACCTGGCCGACAAACCTTTCCCGCCGTTCCCGCCGGAAGAAATCGTCGCCCAGCAGAAACAGCAAGACTTCGAAAGTGGCTGGGTGCGCCCAATCGTACTCACCGCTGGCCAACCTGTACCCGAAGCCGGCCCGGCACCGCAGCCGCGTCCGCTGCACCTGCCAATCGCCGAATTCGAACTGCACCTGCTGGACAAACCGTTCCCGCCGTTCTCGCCCGAAGAGCTGGTGGCGCAACAGAAACAACTCGATTTCGATAACGGCTGGGCACGCCCAATCATCCTGCAGAACCTGCGCATCGCCGCCTGATCCTCAGAATCTCTCAGCGACACACCCACCACGGCCCCACATCCAGATGAAAGTGATTGCGATGGGCGGCGTTGTAATCCGGGCTCAACACCACACTGAACATATCGCAGGCGCCGTCGCGGACCTGGCGTAGAAACCGCGCGTCCTGATTATCCTTGGGCCAATCCTTGAGCACGCTGATCGCACGGCCATCGGCCAGGCGAAAACCGGCGATATCCAGGGCGTTGGCACCGGCATGCTGGCTGCGGGCACCGTTCTCGCGGTTGTACATGTTGCGGCAGGCGAAACTGCCGAGGTGATCGACCCGCGTCACCGCCTGGCCGTAAACCGCCTGAGACGCCGGTTGCAGGGCGTGGCGCTCGAACAGGGCGAACGCCACCGCCAACGGGCAACTGGCGAGGAAACTGCTGCTCAGGGCCACCTCACCGCCTTGTACACGCAAGGTGTTAGTCAACGGACATGTCGCATCGGGGCTATCGGCCTGGCGGGAGACGCGCAGGCCAGAGCTACTCAAGGCTTGATCGCACAATTGCGGATCATCGCGAAGACGCATCAGTTTGTAGCGGGTCAGAAAATTCGGCGCAGCGTTGACGTCCAGCGCTGCCCATGGATTCCACTGCGCAGGCACAGCAATCCACCCACGCCAGACGCTCAGCCCCGCCGCCCCCACGATCAACAACACCAGCAGCAATCCCTTGGCAAAGCGCATCGTCAGCCTTTGAAAAACTGATTGGCCTTCGCGTAGGGCATGGAACGCGACGTGAAGCTGAAGGTGCCAGACGTCTTGATCTCTTCAGCCGCGCGGAAGAATTCGCCGTACGCCGCCAGGGCGAGCGCCGAGCCAACGCTGATGCGCTTGACGCCCATCTCGTTCAGTTGCTCGACCGTCAATTTGAGCCCCCCGGACATCAACACATTGACCGGTTTTGGCGCCACGGCGCGGACCACCGCCAACACGTCTTCAGCACTGCGCAGCCCCGGCGCGTAAAGCACATCGGCGCCGGCTTCGGAGAACGCCTGCAAGCGGCGGATGGTGTCAGCCAGATCAGGATTGCCGTGCAGGAAATTCTCCGCGCGAGCCGTCAACATAAACGGGAATGGCAGGCTGCGAGCAGCTTTCACGGCGGCTTTAACACGCGATACCGCATGTTCGAAGCAGTAGATTGGCGCCTCTTCACGACCGGTAGCGTCTTCGATCGAGCCGCCGACAGCGCCCGCCTCGGCCGCACGCAAAATGCTCTGCGCGCATTCGGCCGGATCGTCGGCGAAACCGTTTTCCAGATCGACAGCTACGGGCAGATCAGTCGCCGCGACAATTGCCCGAACGTTGGCCAGGGTGTCGTCCAGCGACAATCCGCCATCGGGGCGAGCATTGGAAAAAGCATATCCGGCACTGGTGGTCGCCAGTGCCTCGAAGCCCAGGCTGGCCAGCATTTTCGCCGAGCCGGCGTCCCACGGGTTGGGAATCACAAAAGCCCCCGCGCGTTCATGCAGCGCTTTGAACGCCTGGGCTCGAAGGGTTTGCGCATCCATTGGCAGGCTCCTGAGAAGAGGAAGAAATCACCTCAGAGCAGGCCAAGTTGCTCCGCGGCGGGTTCTCTGTATAGCTCAGGCAGCGGCGGCAAGCCAGGCAAACGCAGCATCAGTTTTGCGTGGAAACGTTGCGCGAGTTTCGCCGCCAGCAGGTTGTCGGCGGTGTGCAGGAAGATGTAAGGCGTGCGGCCCTCTTCGATCCACACGGCAATTTTCTCGACCCAGGGCACCAGGAACGGGTCATTGGCCTCCAGTTGCGGATGGCCGATAAAGCGCACTTGCGGACATTGCGTAAACGCTGCCGGACGGGTTGGCACGTTGGGCTTTTTCGATTGGGCGTGGAGCACCGACGGATCGGTCGAGATGCAACTGAACAGCGCACGCGGATCAAGGCAGATACGCTCGACACCCCGATCCAGCAGCAGCCGATTGAGCATGCGCTCGGCATCGCCCTTGGCAAAGAATTCGGGGTGGCGCACTTCGACCGCCAGCGGTCGGTCCACGGCGTCGATAAAACCGGCCAGCTCCGAGAGTCGTTGCGGAGTGAAGCTTTTCGACAATTGCAGCCATACCGGCGACACCCGCTCGCCCAACGGGCTGAGCAATTGCAGGAAGGTTTCGGCGGCAGTCAGTTGTTCGCGCAGGTCGCCGCTGTGGCTGATATCGCCGGGGAACTTGGCGGTGAAGCGAAAGTGTTCGGGCATGGTCTCGGCCCAGCGCTGCACAGTGGTGGCAGCCGGGCTCGCGTAGAAAGTCGTATTGCCTTCAACGGCGTTGAACACTTGGGAATAGAGATTGAGGAATTCGGCGGGTTTGGCGTCTTGCGGGTAGAGATAGTCGCGCCAGGCGTTTTCACTCCAGGACGGGCAACCGAGGTAGTAAGGCAGCAACATCAGATGTACAGGTCGAGGCCCAGCACATCGGCATCCCAATCGACAAAACCGGCGGTGCTCAGGTAGCTGGCCAGGGCCATCGCTACGCTTTTGCTCATGGCACGGTGGTAAATCATGTCTTGCTGACGGGCGGGGAGATTGCTCAAGCGTTGTGCGGAGGCTTTGGCAGCGCGGGCGGCCAATTGCTCTTCAGTCGGGATTTCCAGCTCGCCGTCGATGTCATCGACGGATTCATCCAGCGCTACATTGCCTTTGCGAGGCTTGCGCTTGATGGGGTAGGACTGAGAGGAAAGACCGTCTATACGCATAAGTGCATCTCGGTATCAGTGATGGCAGTTTAGTGGCGCGCGGACCACTTCGCAAACTGTCGAGTGATAACTAGAACACATAAAAGGAAAAAGGTTTAAAGCTGGGGGTTAGAAACTGACAATTGGCGGTATCCGTTAGATCGCTTTCGCGGGCAAGCCTCGCTCCTACAGGGGTTAGCGCGAGCCCGCTCCCACATGGGTTCGCTTTGATCAGCGCGCTTTCGGGGTCGCGACCTTGTCGCGCAGATAAACCGGCTGCGCCTCATCCGCGACAATCGCCTCGCCCCGCTCCCAGGCAAACCGCGCCAGGGTCAGCAGGTCTTCGGCATGCGGCAGCATCCCCGCATCCTGCCCGCTCAGGTTGACACCGATGCGCTCGGCATAGCCCCAACCGGTGCCCGCGCCAAACCACTCGCCACTGGCATCCGCCGGCAACGCCGCCACTTCCGGTGGCAACACAGCTTCATTGCCGACGAGGCGCATCTCACCTGCCGTTTCGCGGTAGCAACCCCAATACACTTCGTCCATCCGCGCATCAATGGCTGCCGCGACCTGGCTCACACCGTGTTCACGATAGGCGCGCTGAGCCAGCACAGCGAGGTTCGACACCGGCAACACCGGGCGCTCCAGGGCAAAGGCCAAACCTTGCACCACACCGATGGCGATCCGCACGCCGGTGAAAGCCCCCGGCCCGCGGCCAAACGCGATGGCATCCACCGCTTGCAGGGTAGTCCCGGCGTCGGCCAGCAGTTGCTGGATCATCGGCAACAGTTTTTGCGCGTGCAGGCGCGGGATCACCTCGTAATGGCTCGTAACCTTGCCGTCGTGCAGCAAGGCAACGGAGCAAGCTTCAGTCGCGGTGTCCAGGGCCAGCAAGGTGCTCATCGATGTTTCCGTAAGAGAGGTCAGAAAAAGTGCGCCAGTATAAACAACTACGGCCCGCAAGCGGGCCGTAGAAGATGAAGCGTTTCAGACTTTTCAGTTCAGCGCTTCAAGCACCTTGCCGGTGATCGCTTCAACCGAGCCAACACCTTCGATGTGGCTGTACTTCGGCTTGCCCTGAGCGGTGGACAGTTCCTGGTAGAACTTGACCAACGGCTCGGTCTGCGCGTGGTAGACCGACAGGCGATGACGCACGGTTTCTTCGGTATCGTCTTTGCGCTGTACCAGCTCGTCGCCGGTGATGTCGTCTTTACCGGCAATTTTCGGCGGGTTGTAGACGATGTGGTACACACGGCCAGAAGCCTCGTGCACACGGCGACCGGCGATACGCTGGACGATGTCTTCGTCTTTGACGTCGATTTCGACCACGTGGTCCAGTTCGACGCCGGCTTTCACCAGGGCTTCAGCCTGGGGAATGGTGCGCGGGAAACCGTCGAACAGGAAACCGTTGGCGCAATCAGCCTGGCTGATGCGTTCTTTAACCAGATTGATGATCAGGTCATCGGAGACCAGACCACCGCTGTCCATGACGCTTTTGGCGATCAGGCCCAGCTCGGTGCCGGCCTTGACCGCTGCACGCAGCATGTCGCCAGTGGAGATTTGCGGAATGCCGAATTTCTCGGTGATGAACTTAGCCTGAGTACCTTTACCGGCCCCGGGAGCTCCCAGCAGAATGACGCGCATCGATGTGCTCCTCAATTTTTTATATAGATAACGTCAGATTCGCCTCGTGGGGCCAATCTCAAAAATAGGGTCGTGGCCGCCCAAACGGCCAAAGGCTGATCAAGATACACAGCAGGCCCTGACCACACAAGCCGCCGAAAGTCGGAGAAACCCGCGCCGGTTGCGACCTTTGGACGGGGTACCCCAAGTCGCAACCCCGTCATTAACTGTCGCCTGCCAGACCTTTTCGGCCCTTCGCCCACAGGCACCCGGCGCAGGTGCCAAGTGCCCGGACCCAAGAGGAAAACCTTAGCCGGTATTTCGCAAACCGGCGGCAATCCCCGCCACAGACACCAGCAACGCCTGTTCTACCGGGCTGCCCTGCGCCACTTCCTGTTGCCGCGAACGGGCCAACAACTCGGCCTGCAATAGATGAAGCGGGTCGAGGTAGGTGTTGCGCAGGCGAATGAATTCCAGGGTGTCTGGGCTATGTGCCAGTAGCTGCGACTGACCGGTCAACCCAAGGACCACTGCGCAGGCCTGCGACAATAGGTCGCGTAAATGCGCGCCCAAAGGAAGCAAATCGGGCTCGACCAGCCGCTGATCGTAAGACTGGGCGATGTCTGCGTCGGCCTTGGCCAGCACCATTTCCAGCATGTCGATGCGGGTACGGAAGAACGGCCATTGCTCGCGCATCTGTCCCAGCAACTCACCTTCGCCACGCTCCAGCGCCTTGCTCAGGGCCGCTTCCCAGCCTAACCAGGCCGGCAACATCAGGCGCGTCTGGGTCCAGCCGAAGATCCACGGAATGGCGCGCAGACTTTCGATTCCGCCCGCACGGCGTTTGGCCGGACGACTGCCCAACGGCAAACGCCCAAGTTCCTGTTCCGGGGTCGATTGACGGAAATACTCCACAAATTGCGGATTTTCCCGCACCACGGCGCGGTAAGCCTTGACGCCATCGGCGGCCAACTCGTCCATCAAGTGGCGCCAGGCTGGCTCCGGCGGTGGTGGCGGGAGCAAGGTCGCTTCGAGCACTGCCGCCAGATACAGATTGAGGTTTTGCTCGGCGATGTCCGGCAGGCCGAATTTGAAACGAATCATTTCCCCCTGCTCGGTGGTGCGGAAACGTCCCGCCACCGAACCCGGCGGCTGCGACAGAATCGCCGCATGCGCCGGACCGCCGCCACGGCCCACGGTGCCACCGCGACCGTGGAACAACAGCAGTTCCACTTGTTGCTCGCGGCAAATATCCACCAAGCGTTCCTGCGCTCGATATTGCGCCCAGGCCGCCGCCGTGGTGCCGGCGTCCTTGGCCGAGTCGGAATAACCGATCATCACCTCCTGCGGCCCTTGCAGACGCGCGCGATAACCCGGCAGCAGCAACAGTTTTTCAATCACCGGACCGGCGTTGTCGAGGTCGGCGAGGGTTTCGAACAGCGGCACCACGCGCATCGGCCGCAGTACACCGGCCTCTTTGAGCAGCAACTGCACGGCCAGTACGTCGGAAGCGGCGCCGGCCATGGAGATCACATACGAACCGAGGGATGCGCCCGGTGCGGCGGCGATTTCCCGGCAGGTCGCCAACACTTCGGCAGTGTCGGCGGACGGTTTGAAGTAAGCCGGCAGCAAGGGGCGACGGTTGTTCTGTTCGCGCATCAGGAAAGCGATGCGCTCCTCCTCGCTCCAGTCTTCGTAACGACCGAGGCCCAGGTAATCGGTGATTTCGGTCATGGCGGCGGTGTGGCGGGACGAATCCTGCCGCACATCGAGACGCACCAGGAATAAGCCGAAAGTCACCGCACGGCGCAGGCAATCGAGCAGCGGACCGTCGGCGATCACGCCCATGCCGCACTCGTGCAGCGAGTTGAAACACAGCTCCAGCGGATCGAGCAGGTCGCGGTTGTTTTGCAACACATCAGCCGGTGCCGGTGTGCTGTTCGTCAATGAGGCATGCGCCCAATTGCGCGTCGCCCGCAGACGTTCGCGCAGTTGTTTAAGCACCGCGCGGTAAGGTTCGGCGCTGTCGCCGGCCTTGGCTTTCAGGGCTTCGCTGGCCTGCTGCATCGACAACTCGGCGGCCAGGTGATCCACATCGCGCAAGTACAAATCAGCGGCCATCCAGCGCGCAAGCAACAGCACTTCGCGGGTGACGGACGCCGTGACATTCGGGTTGCCGTCGCGGTCGCCGCCCATCCACGAGGCGAACCGGATTGGTGCGGCCTCCAATGGCAAACGCAGGCCAGTCGCCGCGTGCAGCGCTTGATCGGCCTTGCGCAAATAATTGGGGATCGCCTGCCACAGCGAATGCTCGATCACCGCAAAGCCCCATTTGGCTTCGTCAACGGGCGTCGGGCGTGTGCGGCGGATTTCTTCGGTGTGCCAGGCTTCGGCGATCAGGCGCTGCAATTTCGCCTGGATCTGCTCACGCTCGGCGGTGGTCAGGTCACGGTGGTCCTGAGCCGCCAGTTGCGCGGCGATGGCATCGTATTTCTGGATCAGGGTGCGACGCGCGACTTCGGTCGGGTGCGCGGTCAGCACCAGTTCGATTTCCAGCCGACCAAGTTGCCGGGCCAGGGATTCGGCGCTGTGGCCTTCGGCACGCAGGCGGGCGAGCAGTTCCGGCAGCACCCGGGCTTCGAACGGCGCGGGCTGCGACTCTTCGCGGCGGTGGATCAGCTGATATTGCTCGGCGATATTGGCCAGGTTGAGAAACTGGTTGAACGCCCGCGCCACCGGCAGCAACTCGTCTTCGCTCAACTGGTTGAGGCTGGCGCTGAGTTCGGCGTCCATCGAGCCGCGACGGTCGGCCTTTGCGCCCTTGCGAATCTGCTCGATCTTGTCGAGAAAACCGTCCCCGTACTGTTCACGAATGGTGTTGCCCAACAGCTCACCCAACAGGTGAACGTCCTCGCGCAAGCGTGCATCAATATCGGTCATCAGCAGTTCTCCAGCAAAAAATCCGGGCGGCTTTAACAGCATGCTTTGAAGTCCAAGAGTGCCGCCGTAAAGCGCTTCTTACAAGCAAACGACGAAGGGACTTTAAACCTTAGGCGATAAAGCTAGTCTCAACAGTAAGCCTTACAACGGCTTACCGGCAGCCACCGCCGGACACTCACCCTGCCTGCCACTCGCAGGTGCGACATGAGGTCTTTATGAAAATCCGTGAGCTAGCCCAGCATTGGGAAGAAAACGCCAAGGGTCGCCTGACCGACACTGGCTACGCGATTCACCTGGACGTGGAAGCCGCCGCACGGCTGGCAGCGATCACCGAGATGTACCCGAAACGGCATCCCGAAGAACTGCTGGGCGAACTGATCGGCGCGGCGCTTGAAGAACTCGAAGCGAGCTTCCCGTATGTGAAAGGACAGACCGTGGTCGCTACTGATGAAGAAGGCGATCCGCTGTATGAAGACGTCGGTCCGACCCCGCGTTTCCTCGCGTTGTCCCGTCGGCATTTGCATGATTTGTCTGCCAGTGAAGACAAGCCAAAACATTGATCCAGCAGAGATAAACCTGTGGGAGCGAGCCTGCTCGCGAAGGCGTTAGCCCAGTCAAAATCATGTTGGCTGATCTACCGCTTTCGCGAGCAGGCTCGCTCCCACATGGGCTGTGACACCCTTCAAAATTGGCGTATCCCCGAGCCCTCGAATGTCCGGGAATACCGCCGCACATCGCGAAAGTTCCCGTCCTAGAGCCTTGTCCATTCGGTCAAAGTTTTTTTAGGCAATACGCCATCTTCTCTGAACTTTTGAAAAACCCCTCGGGTCGTACCCATTAACCACGCCTGGTACGGCCGTTTCAAATCACGCTTTGAAAGTACGGTTACGGCTCCTAACACCAGGATGGATTTAGATGTTTTTCAGGAGATATCCAATGGAGTTGAAGACCATGACGACCAGCACTGCCAAATCCTCGTTTACCCACCTGCGCGGTCTGAAATTGGCTGCCTTGGCGATCGGCAGCACCTTCGTACTCGCCGGTTGCGCTGGCAACCCGCCGACCGAGCAATACGCCGTGACCCAGTCCGCCGTGAACAGCGCCGTCAGCGCCGGTGGTACTGAATTCGCAGCCGTGGAAATGAAGTCCGCCCAGGACAAACTGAAACAAGCCGAAATCGCCATGCACGACAAGAAGTATGAAGAAGCCCGCACCCTGGCCGAACAAGCCGAGTGGGACGCTCGTGTAGCAGAACGCAAAGCCCAGGCGATGAAAGCCGAACAGGCTGTGAAGGATTCCCAGAAAGGTGTTCAGGAACTGCGTCAGGAAAGTCAGCGCACTGTGCAGTAAGCGCGCATCCGGACCACACGCCTGAAGCTCTTATCGATAGAAAGGACGAACCATTATGCGTAAACAATTGATGATCCCCGCTCTCCTGGCCGCAAGCGTCGCACTGGCTGCTTGCTCCACCCCGCCGAACGCGAACCTGGAACAGGCCCGCGTGAACTACTCCGGCCTGCAAGCAAACCCGCAAGCCAGCAAAGTCGCGGCCCTTGAGACCAAAGACGCCAGTGATTACCTGGACAAGGCCGACAAGGCTTACCTGGACAAACAGGACCAGGCCAAGGTCGATCAACTGGCTTACCTGACCAACCAGCGCGTGGAAGTGGCCAAGCAGACCATCGCCCTGCGCACCGCTGAAGCGAATCTGAAAAACGCCGCCGCCCAACGTGCCCAGGCGCGTCTGGACGCTCGCGATCAGCAGATCAAACAGCTGCAAGACAGCCTGAATGCCAAGCAAACCGATCGCGGTACCTTGGTGACCTTCGGTGACGTGCTGTTCGCTACCGACCGTGCTGACCTGAAATCCAGCGGTCTGGTGAACATCAACAAACTGGCGCAATTCCTCCAGGAAAACCCGGACCGTAAAGTGATTGTCGAAGGCTACACCGACAGCACCGGTAGCGCTGGCCACAACCAGCAACTGTCCGAGCGTCGTGCCGATTCGGTACGTACCGCACTGGTGAAAATGGGCGTTGATCCAGCGCGCATCGTCGCTCAGGGTTATGGCAAGGAATACCCGGTTGCCGAAAACGGCAGCGTTTCGGGCCGTGCGATGAACCGTCGAGTGGAAGTGACCATTTCCAACGACAACCAGCCAGTGATTCCACGTTCGGCTGTTAGCTCGAACTAAGCGTCACGCTGAAACACAAAAGCCCCGCCTGATCTGATCAGGCGGGGCTTTTGCGTATGCGCAGGTGATTGCCGTCTGTCGCCACCTGTTACTTATGACAGTAGGCAGGCCATTCCAGCGGGCGTAATAAATACCGTCAAGCCAGGCTCATGGCACGACGCAGGTTACTCTCGCATGAATAAGACAAGATATTTGCCGCTGATTGTTCTCGCCGCCAGCCTGGCCGCGTGCACGGCCCAGAACCTCTCCACGACCACCTCCCCGGAGCAGCGCAGTGATGCGGTGATCACCAACACGCCTCTACCACAGGCCGGCGTCAACCAGCGCCCGGTTACCGGGGTCAAGACAGCATTGCTGGTTGCGGCGCACTGGCAAGGTGATCGCGAACTCGACATGCAGCAACTCTATGATTCGAGCTTTTCCGCAAATCCCCGATCGTTGAGCGACTATCTGCTCAAGGCCTCAGGAGGCAAGCTGATCCTCAGAGGCACCACCATCACCGCCCGGTTCACCGATCCCGTTCCGCCGGAAGGCTTTTGGGGCGAGACCGAAGAAGCTGAAAAAGCCGCTCGGGCTCAAGGCTACGAGCCTGATCAGTACGACTATTTCTTCGTCGTCCACAACAATGGCGTTGGCGGAGCGCAAGGCACCATGCCGGGCCGCAATATCGTGATTCGCGACCAACCCTATGCTGGGCATTACCTCTTCGCCCATGAATTCGGGCATAACCTGGGCTTCAGTCATGAACCCAAATTCGCCGGCGGCAACGGCGGGACTTTCGACACCTATGTGAACTGCCCTTCAAACGGCACAGACGTCGTCGCCCCCCTGGGTTGCAACGTCAAACGCTACGGTGATTCCGGTGATCCGGTTCAGGGCTCCAGATCAATCCAGGCACTGTTCCCGGCCAACTATCGCTGGTATGCCGGATGGCTGGATGCTTCGCAAATGGCGCTCATTTCCCGCTCGGGTCTTTACCGAATCGGCGCGCTGGGCGGTCCCGGGCCTCAGCTTTACCTGATCAACCGCGGCAGCACCAGCGCCAACGACCCGGAACAGATTGCCCTTGAGTTCCGCCAGCCCATTCCGCCCTACGATAATTTCGCCCCGACTGACAACCGTGTCACCGGCGTCTGGATCAGATACACCAGCATGGGCAATCGGGTTGATAACGTGCAAGTAGACGGCACCCCGTTGACCGCCTCGACAGACGATCCCACCTTGCAACCTGGCCGAACCCTGACGGATGTATCGGCAAAACTGAAAATTCACGTGTGCTCGGCGGATACCAAAGGCGCAACAGTCGCGGTGGCCGTCAACAATGAAGCACTGCCCACTTGTACGCCCGCGCTCAACATTGCCTGGGTATTAAAACCCTCTTCCCAGCAACAGGTCGGCTATCGGCCGTTTGTTTCGGGGACAGGGCCTTCAGGTACGACCGTAATCATTGAGACCGCCCAGCCGAGTGGCGAGCGGGAGGTGGTCGGCACTGCCATCGTCAGGGCTGACGGCAGTTGGTCGGCACAAATCGATCACGATTTATCGCCGGGCCCGCAACGCCTGTCAGTCCATGTGACGAACCCTGGCAGCCCGGACGGCATCCGTTTGAACTCCCCGCTCTTCACCGTGATCGATACCCCCGAACAACCGGTGATGCAGACGCCCCAACCGGATCAGACGACCAGTCGCTACCCAAGCTTTTCGGGCCGCGGCCTGCCTGGCGCGACAGTGAATGTAGAACTGGAGGCTAACGGTCTGCCGATTGGCCTTATCGCCAGCGCAGTGGTCGATCAAGACGGGCATTGGTCGGCTCAAAGCAGCATTCTCTTCAGACGAGGCAGCTATAGCGTCACCTTCTACCAGAGAAACGGTGACAAACAATCACCGGGGTTTGCGACTCGCACCTTTCAGGTGGTTGATGCTGCGCCCCACAATCAATAGAAAACCACTGGGATTTTTTTTGGGGCGATAACTTAACCCTGTGGGAGCGGGCTTGCTCGCGAAAGCGCTGGATCAGCCAATATCAATGTCGACTGACACGACGCCAAACGCTTCGCGAGCAAGCCTCGCGCCTACAGGACTTTCATTGTTCGAGCTTCTGTGGGGTTTCCTGGCCCATGCAACGCACGGCTTTTTTCTGGCCGTTGATCAATACGCCAGTCAGGCCTTTCTGTTCGGTGTCGAACAGCACCAGCACGCCATCGATGCACTGGGCCACTTGTGGCGCGGGGTCCAGGGCGACTTTGTAGTCTTCGCCCGGCACGGTCTTGAGCATGGTGAATTCGTTGAGCAGCAACGCATCCTCAGGCTTGGCGAAATGCAGGTAGCCGTAATACCACAGCACCCCGACGGTGCCGAGGATGGTGCAGATACCGGTGATGATCAGCGGGATGGCGTTACGTTCTTCACTCATTGCGGACTCTCTGGTGGTTCATCTTTTGAATGGACGGGCACCGGGTAATTCGGGATTTCACCCAGGCGGCGCAGACCGTTGAAATGCTGCGGGTCTTCGAGATAACGCAGCATCACCTGACGCCAGACCGGGTCGGCGAAAGTCTGCACGTGACCGCCACGGGTCAGTTGCAGCACCCGCGGTGGCGGCGCAGCTTGATACAGACGAATGCCGTTGGAAAGGGGCACGAGGTTGTCGTCGATGCTGTGGTAGATCAGTTTCGGCACGCCTTTGAGCTGCGCCATGGAATTGATCGCGCTGTCACCGTCCGGCACCAGCCATGACAACGGCACCTGTAGCGGCCAGGTTAGCCATGAGGTGGTCAGGGCAAATCGACCGACATCACGATAGCTGGCGGGCGCGCCGTCGAGGACCAACGCCTTGATTTGAGGCTGGCGTTCCGGGTGCTGGACCAGGTAATGCACGGCCATCGAACCGCCGAGGCTCTGGCCCAGGACGACCAGCGGCTTGCCCTTGACCTCGGGCGCCTGGTCGAGCCATTTGAACGCGGCGTCGATGTCCTGATAGATCTCCGGCAGGCTCGGTTTGCCTTCGGACAGGCCATATCCGCGATAGTCCACCAGCAACACTTGGTAACCCTCTTTCGGCAGCCACCAACTGCCGCCCAAGTGATAAGACAGGTTGCCGCCATTGCCATGCAGGTGCAGCACGGTGCCTTTTACCTCGACGCCTTTGGCCACCGGCAGCCACCAACCGTGCAGCTTCACGCCGTCGGCGGTGGTCAGGGTGAGGTCGCGGAATTCGAGTTTGGCCTTGTCCGGAGTGAACGGCTGGCCGGGTTCGGGGTAGAACAGCAGCGAGCTGCAACCGCCGAGGGTTAGAAGCAGGCAGACGATGCCGAGGATTCTCATCCGTTGAAACCTCGCACTAACATTTGATTAGAGGTCTGTAGGAGCGAGGCTTGCCCGCGAAGAACGATAACGCGGTGTACCTGCTGGATTGCGTCATCGTTTTTCGCGGGCAAGCCTCGCTCCTACACAGTGTTGTGGTGCTTACAAAATGTTGGAGTAATCCGCCTCAATCCGGTCCAGGCTCAAGTGATTGAGGAAGTTGGAGAAGCACATCCACGCCGACAGTGCGTTCAAGTCGCGGAACTGGTCCGGCAAATACTTGGGCGCGACCACCAGGCCTTCGTCCACCAATTGGCGCAGGGTGCGCATGTCTTCCAGCGTGGTCTTGCCGCAAAACAGCAGCGGTATCTGCTCAAGCTTGCCCTTACGCACGGCCAACTGAATGTAGTTGTAAACCATGATAAAGCCCTTGAGGTAGGACAAGTCTTTGGTAAATGGCAGACCATTCGGCACCGAGCCACGGAAAACCCGACTGGCGTTGCCGTAGCTTTCGGCCATTTCGAAGCCTTGCTCGCGGAAGAACTCGAACACCTGCAGGAAGTCCGCGCCCTCCTCCACCATGTGAATGGCGCGGGTACGGTTAGTCAGTTTGCGCAAGCGGCTTGGATAGGAGGCGAAGGTGATGATTTCCATCAGGATCGCCAGGCCTTCCTGGGTCACCGTCGACGAGGGCGGGCCCTTGGACAGGAAGGTGCAGATCGGCTGGTTCAAGCCGTTGAGGGTCGTGCCCACGTGCACCAGCCCTTCATGGACTTCGAGGGCGCGCACGTCGCGTTCGTTGAACATCGCGTCGGTGCGGATCTTGATGTAGTCGGCACCGGCCGCCGCATCGGCGACGATCCCGTCGGACTCGAACACCCGAATGGTTTCCTCAGCCTCGCCAAACACCTTGTTCAAACGGGTTTGCAGCAAGTGCACGGCGTCCTTGGCGGTGAGGATTTTCGGTTCATCTTTCAGATCGCCACGGCCATCGATGTTGTTCAAGTAGTCGGACATCATCAGGCCAAGGTCGGCCAGGGTCGGGTCGCCGGCGTGGAACGCGTCGGACGCGGCGCCATACAACTCCTGGGAAATCAGCCCGAAATCCTCTGTGCCGCGCGCTTCGAGCATGCGCACCACCATCCGGTATTCCTTGCACATGCGCCGCATGATCTGGCCGACCGGGTTGAACTGGCCGAGCTGGCGGGTGATGTCGCGCTCGATGTTCTGGAATTCCAGTTTGACCTTGCTGGAGTCGAAGGACAGCGGCCGATTCAGGTAATAGTCGCGGTCCACGGCCGGCATTTCCTTGCCCTTGCCCTTGAGGAAACCCTTGCGGATGCTGTCGTCCCACTTGACCGCATCGAGGACGCGAATCGGCGTCTGCGCCAGCACTATGCGATCGGACAAAATGCGTATCGTCTGCTGGTAATCGTCCACCCGAAACTCCTGTAGAAAAACCGTTAGGTGCTGGATTTATTTGGCTTTGGCTTTGGCCAGGCGCTGGTAGCGCACCGCTTCGACGAACACATCGGAATTGGCCGGGTCGTCGAGGTAAGCGAAGACCTGGTTCATGTCAGTGTTGATCAGCACACCATCGCCATCGTCAGTCTGAAAGCCTTCGCCGCTGAGGGCTTTTTGCCCCAGGGCCTGGTTGATCTGCTCGAGGTCGAGGTTGTAGACCACCAGTTCGTGCTTTTCGTTGAGCTCGAAGCCGGCAATCGTGAAATGCCCGCCGAATCTGGCTGGCACCGGCGCCGACAAATACCAGCGATTGCCGTGGCGGGACACCGTGAAGGGGTAGGCCTCGCGCTCGCGGGGCTTGGCTTTGAAGTAACTGACGGCCTGATAGCGGTTGTCGCCGATGCGCGTGAGCTCAAGGTTCATCGGTTCGCCCCAGGCGTTGGTGCTGGTCCATTTTCCGAGCAGCCCTTTAGGCGCGGGTTCGCTCGAAGGCAGCGGTTCCTTGAAGGTCACCAGACAGCCACTGAGCAGCAGGAACGACAAGGCGATCACAACGACGCGCCAGGCTTTCATTCAATACTCCCTATGAACACACGCAGACCTCATGTGGCCACCGACCCTCTGTAGGAGCGAGGCTCGCCCGCGAAGGCGTCGTGTCAGTCAACACATATACTGAATGTCAAACCGCCTTCGCGGGCAAGCCTCGCTCCTACAGGGGATACGGGGTTACACCGACGCCAATACCAAATGCATATACCGCGTGAGGATACCGAGCATTTCGGCTTCGGCCGCAGGCGCGGCGTCGTTGAGCAGGCCCTGATATTCCATCCGTCCGATAATGGCCGTCAACACTTTGGCATCCTGTTGTGGCTCGCGGGAGCCCAATACTTCGAAAAGCTGGCAGGTGCCCTGCAACAATATCTGCTGATGGGAGCGCACCAACAGGGCCAGGCGCGGGTTGAGCAGCGCTTCCTGGCGGAAGGCTTGCTCGGCCATCAAGTGCTCGCGGCGATTGATCAACTGCCGGTGCACATAGTCCGCCATCAGCCGGGCAATGTCGTCGGCCAACTGCGAGCGAGACTCCGGAGTGCCATCGCCACTGACGACCATTTCGCGCAGCAGGCCTTCATTACTGGCCCACAGCTTGCCCATGTAAGCGGCGCTGCGCTCCACGTATTGGGCGAAGGTATCGGTGAGCAGGTCATCGATATCCTTGAAATAGTAAGTGGTGGCCGACAACGGCACACCGGCCTCTGCCGCCACCGCACGGTGACGCACGGCCCGCACGCCGTCGCGCACGACAATACGCATGGCCGCATCGAGAATGTCCTGTCGACGCTGTTCGCTGCCCTGCCGGCTGGCCTTGCGGCCCTGGTACTGAACACTTTCAGCGACCGCAGTGGCGATACCCGCTGCACCTTCTTGAGCCATTGCACGATTCACGACAGGTAATCCCTCTTACGTCAAAAGTAACCAATTGATACGTTTGTACCAGACAGGCAATAAAAAGCCGCCTGTTTTAGGCGGCTTTTTAACTGAAACGTTTACGCTTGCGGCCGCATGTGCGGGAACAGGATCACGTCTCGAATCGACGGTGAGTTGGTCAGCAACATCACCAGGCGGTCGATGCCGATCCCTTCACCGGCCGTTGGCGGCATGCCGTACTCCAGCGCGCGAACGAAGTCGGCGTCGTAGTGCATGGCTTCGTCGTCGCCGGCGTCCTTGTCGGCCACCTGGGCCATGAAGCGTTCGGCCTGGTCTTCCGCGTCGTTCAACTCGGAGTAGGCGTTGGCGATTTCGCGGCCGCCGATGAACAGCTCGAAACGGTCAGTGACGTTCGGGTTGTCATCGTTACGACGGGCCAGCGGCGACACTTCGAACGGGTATTGGGTAATGAAGTGCGGCTGTTCCAGTTTGTGCTCGACCAGCTCTTCGAAAATCATTACCTGCAACTTGCCCAGGCCTTCGAAGCCCAGCACCTTGGCGCCGGCCTTTTTGGCGATGGCGCGAGCCTTGTCGATATCGGTCAGGTCGTCAGCGGTCAGCTCAGGGTTGTACTTGAGGATCGAGTCGAACACCGACAGACGCACGAACGGTTCGCCGAAGTGGAACACTTTGTCGCCGTAAGGCACGTCGGTGCTGCCCAGAACCAGCTGCGCGAGTTCGCGGAACAGTTCTTCGGTCAGGTCCATGTTGTCTTCGTAGTCGGCGTACGCCTGGTAGAACTCCAACATGGTGAATTCAGGGTTGTGACGCGTCGAAACACCTTCGTTACGGAAGTTGCGGTTGATCTCGAAAACTTTCTCAAAACCGCCGACAACCAGGCGCTTGAGGTACAGCTCCGGCGCGATACGCAGGAACATTTCCATGTCCAGCGCGTTGTGGTGCGTTTCGAACGGCTTGGCCGCCGCGCCACCCGGGATGGTTTGCAGCATCGGGGTTTCGACTTCGAGGAAGTCGCGCTTCATCAGGAAGCTGCGGATGTGCGCAATCACTTGCGAACGCACGCGGAAGGTCTGACGCACGTCTTCGTTGACGATCAGGTCAACGTAGCGCTGGCGGTAGCGCTGCTCGGTGTCGGTCAGGCCGTGGTGCTTGTCCGGCAACGGACGCAGGGATTTGGTCAGCAGGCGCACTTCGGTCATTTCGACGTACAGGTCGCCCTTGCCGGAACGCGCCAGGGTGCCAACGGCGGCAATGATGTCGCCCATGTCCCAGGTTTTCACCGAGGCCAGGGTTTCTTCGGACAGGGTTTTACGGTTGACGTAAACCTGGATGCGACCGGTCATGTCCTGGATCACCATGAACGAGCCACGGTTGAGCATGATGCGACCGGCAACCTTGACCGGGATTGCAGCCTCTGCCAGCTCTTCCTTGGTCTTGTCCGCGTATTGCTTCTGCAGTTCTTCGCAGTAGTTTTCGCGGCGGAAGTCGTTCGGGAAGGCATTGCCCTTGGCGCGCTCGGCAGCCAGCTTTTCCTTGCGCAGGGCGATCAGGGAGTTTTCTTCCTGTTGCAGGGCTTGCGGGTCGAGTTCTAGGTCGCTCATGTCTTTAAATATTCCATCAGGTTCGTTGCCCCCGGCATTCGCCGGGGTTCGCGGGCAAGCCTCGCTCCTACAGGTATCCGAAGATCCTGTAGCGCGTGCTTTAGAGCCCTTGTTTCAAGCTTGCTACCAGATATTCGTCGATATCGCCGTCGAGCACCTTGTCGCAGTCACTGCGTTCGATGTTAGTGCGCAAATCCTTGATTCGCGACGCATCGAGCACGTAAGAGCGAATCTGGTGACCCCAGCCAATGTCCGACTTGGTGTCTTCCAGGGCTTGGGAGGCGGCGTTGCGTTTCTGCACTTCCTGCTCGTACAAGCGCGCCCGCAACATTTTCATCGCGGTGTCTTTGTTGGCGTGCTGGGAGCGTTCGTTCTGGCAGCTGACCACGGTGTTGGAGGGTACGTGGGTGATACGTACGGCCGAGTCGGTGGTGTTTACGTGCTGACCACCGGCACCGGAGGAGCGGTAGGTGTCGATGCGCAGGTCCGACGGGTTGATGTCGATTTCGATGTTGTCATCGATTTCCGGCGACACGAACACGGCCGAGAACGAGGTGTGACGGCGGTTGCCCGAGTCGTACGGGCTCTTGCGCACCAGACGGTGCACGCCGATTTCGGTACGCAACCAGCCAAAGGCGTATTCGCCCTTGATGTGGACGGTGGCGCCCTTGATCCCGGCGACTTCACCGGCCGACAGCTCCATGATGGTCGCGTCGAAACCGCGTTTGTCAGCCCAGCGCAGGTACATGCGCAGCAGGATGTTGGCCCAGTCCTGGGCTTCGGTGCCGCCGGAGCCGGCCTGGATGTCCAGGTAGGCGTTGTTGGCGTCCATCTCACCGCTGAACATGCGACGGAATTCGAGTTTTTCCAGGGACTCGCGCAGACGCTCGACTTCGGTCGCGACGTCATCGACGGCGGCCTGGTCTTCTTCTTCGGCGGACATCAGCAGCAATTCTTTGGCATCGGCCAGGCCAGTGTGCATTTCGTCGAGGGTTTCGACGATCTGCGCCAGCAGCGAGCGCTCGCGCCCTAGTTCCTGAGCGTACGACGGGTTGTTCCAGACTGCCGGATCTTCAAGCTCGCGATTGACTTCAGTCAGACGCTCATGCTTTTGATCGTAGTCAAAGATACCCCCGAATAGTTTCGGAGCGCTCGGACAGGTCCTTGATACTGTTAAGGATCGGGTTGATTTCCATGGCGGGCAGCACTCGTTGGCGAACTTTTGAAAGCCGGCGAGTATAACGTAATCAAGCTGTCACGGCAGCCCGCCTGGCGGCTTTAGCTGCGAATGGTCTCACTGGAGCAACCTGTGGGAGCGGGCTTGCTCGCGAAGAGGCCTTGTCGGTCAGCATTGATGTGAATGACGCACCACCTTCGCGAGCAAGCCCGCTCCCACAGGGGGATTGGGTTTGATTTCCCCCTACTCAGTTGCGGCCGGCAGTTACGCCGCCATCAACCGGCAATACGGTGCCGGTAATCCACGAGGCCTGGTTCGATGCCAGGAACAGAATCGCTTGCGCCACATCCGCAGGCTGACCGTTGCGCCCCAGCGGGTGGAAGGCGTTGAAGGTCGGCAGGGTTTCCTTGACCTGTTCGGCTGTCATGAACGTGCCGTACACCGGGGTTTCCACCACGGCCGGGGCGACGGTGTTGATGCGGATATTGAGCGAGGCCAGCTCGAGGGCGAGGTTGCGGGTCAAGGCGTGTACGCCGGCATTTGCTGCGGAATAGGCCGCCGACGGGGTAGCGCCGATGGCTTGAATCGCCCATAGGGAACCGGTTTGCACGATCGCGCCGCCCCCGCGCAGTTGCATCGCCCGGGCTGCGGCCTGGGCCATGAAGAATTTGCCCTTGAGGATGATGTCGAGAAAACCGTCGTACTCGTGCTCATCGACTTCAAGGAACGGTTTGGGGCTGAACACCCCGGCGTTGTTGATCAGGATATCGACGCCGCCAAACGCGCGGGTCGCCTCATCCACCAATGCCTGGGCGGTGGCCGGGTTGGCGATGTCGCCGGCGACGAAACGCACGTGGGTGCCGCTCGGGTCGATGGCTTCTGCGGCCAGGGCCAGTTTTGCCTGGTCGCGACCACCGATCACCACCGAGGCGCCGGCAGCGACCAATTGCTCGGCCACTTCTTTGCCGATACCTGAACCGCCGCCCGTGACAATGGCCACCTTCGAAGAAAAGTCGTACATAAAATGATCCTTAGGGAAGTAAAGAAGAGCGCTGATTTTCAGCTTCGCGACATTCCCCGACAAACCAGATAATCTTTGAATCCGATAAAGAAAAGCTTTAGTGGGCAGCCATGAAATACCCCTCCTACCTCAATGCACTCAGGGCTTTTGAAGCGGCAGCGCGACACCAAAGCTTTTCCGAAGCGGCCGCCGAACTGAACGTGACACCCGCCGCCGTGGGGCAGCAGGTGCGGGTGCTGGAAGCGTGGCTTGGGGTCGCGCTGTTTCATCGTGCCAATAGCGGCACTACCCGGTTGGTGCCGACCGACGCTGCCCGCGCCGCGCTGCCGGACATACGCGCCGGGTTCGATCGTTTGAGCATGGGACTGTCCCTGCTCAAGGATGCGTCCGACAGTGGCGTGCTGACCGTCACCGTCAGCCCGGCGTTCGCGGCCAAATGGCTGCTGCCACGGATCGAGCGTTTCCAGCAGGCGCATCCGGACACTGACTTGCGGCTCGACACCAATCAGCGATCGGTGGATTTTCTGGTGGATGGCATTGATGTCGGCGTGCGCTATGGCGCCGGAGTCTGGCCGGGTTTGACGGCGGTGCGATTGATGGATGAGGAGATCTATCCGGTGTGCTCGCCGTCATTGCGCGATCAGTCACCGGCGCTGACGGAGCCTGGGGACTTGGCCCGCTTCACCCTGCTCCACGACCTGACCCTGGAACAGAACAGCGGATTTCCGACCTGGCGGACCTGGCTTGATGCGGCTGGTTTTCCTGCGATCGAGGCGGAGCATGGCCTGCGTATCAACAACTCGGCAGCGGTGCTGCAAGCGGCGATCGACAGTCGGGGCGTGGCCCTGGGGCGAAGCGAGATGGTGCGTGATGATCTGGCGGCGGGGCGACTGGTGCGGCCGTTTGGCGACCTGACTTGCCCGATTGATCTGGCGTATTACGTGGTGTATCGACCGGAGTGTGCGGCGAAGCCGAGGATTGCGGCGTTTCGGGATTGGTTGGTGGCTGAGGCGGGGATGGCTCGATAAATTTCAAGTGAACACAAACCCCTGTGGGAGCGAGCCTGCTCGCGAAAGCAGTGTGCCATCCAACCACGTTGTTGAATGGTAAACCGCATTCGCGAGCAGGCTCGCTCCCACAATTAGAATCAGAGCAAGCCGCTACTCAATCCCCACCTGATTGCGCCCATTATTCTTCGCCAGGTACAGCCCTTTATCCGCCGCCGAGATCAATTGCCGGCAATCACTGCCCGCCTGCGGGGTAATCGTCGATAGGCCAATACTGATGGTCAGATTCGAACCCTCCGCCGGGAACACATGCGGAATCTTCAACGCCGCCACAGTCTGGCGCAGTTTCTCTGCCACCAATCGCGCGCCGCCCGGTGAAGTATTTGGCAGCACCAAGGCAAACTCTTCGCCGCCATAACGGGCCGGCAGGTCCGAAGGGCGGGCACTGGCGTCGCGAATGGCCGTGGCGACTTTGCGCAGGGCCTCGTCGCCTTCGAGGTGGCCAAAGCTGTCGTTGTAGGATTTGAAGTAATCCACGTCGATCATCAGCAATGACAATTGAGTCTGGTCGCGCAGTGAACGGCGCCACTCCAGTTCCAGGTATTCGTCGAAGTGCCGGCGGTTCGACAGGCCGGTCAGGCCGTCGGAGTTCATCAGGCGTTGCAGCACCAGATTGGTGTCGAGCAACTGCTGCTGGCTGACCCGCAACGCCCGATAAGCCGCATCACGCTGCAACAAAGTCATGTAGGAGCGCGAGTGATAGCGGATGCGCGCCACCAGCTCGATGTTGTCCGGCAGTTTCACCAGGTAATCGTTGGCCCCGGCCGCGAAGGCCGCGCTTTTGATCAGCGGGTCTTCCTTGGTCGACAGGACAATGATCGGAATGTCCTTGGTCGCCGGGTGATTGCGGTATTCGCGTACCAGGCTCAAACCGTCGAGACCGGGCATTACCAGGTCCTGGAGGATCACCGTCGGCTTGATCCGGATCGCCTGGGCAATGGCCTGGTGCGGGTCGGCGCAGAAGTGGAAGTCGATGTTCTCCTGGTTCGCCAGACCGCGCCGAACCGCCTCGCCGATCATCGCCTGATCGTCCACCAGCAACACCATGGCGGCGTTTTCATCGGTCTTGAAGTCGTCGAGCTGTAAGTCATTCATGTGCGGTCACCTGAGTACTGCCTGGGCCAGGATTGCTGTGAAAAGTCTTCATTTAGGGAATATCTCCAGCAATCGTGGCGCTATCTTTTCCAGTGGGCGAATTTCTACGGCGGCATCGATGGCCGCAGCCGCTTTCGGCATGCCGTAAACCGCACTGCTGTTCTGGTCCTGAGCGATGGTCAGGTAGCCCTGTTGGCGCATGAGTTTAAGCCCCTGCGCGCCGTCGCGCCCCATGCCGGTCAGCAAAACGCCGACGGCATCGCCGTTCCAGTAACTGGCCACGCTCTCGAAAAACACATCGATGGAGGGCCGGTAAATCTCGTTGACCGGTTCAGCGGTGTAGGCCAGCGTCCCGTTTTTCAACAAGCGAATATGGTGGTTGGTGCCGGCCAGCAACACCGTGCCGGCCTGGGGCGGTTCGCCCTCCAGTGCCAGGCGTACATCGAGGCCGCTGGCGCTGCTGAGCCACTCGGCCATGCCGGCGGCGAACACCTGGTCCACGTGCTGCACCAGCACGATGGCCGCCGAAAAATCCTGCGGCAGGCCTTTGAGCAACACTTCCAGCGCCGCCGGCCCGCCCGCGGACGAACCGATGGCCACCAGTTTTTGTCGAGAGCCAGAGCTGCGCAGCGTGCTCGGCGCCGAGCGCACGCGGTTGCCCTTGTCGCCGATCAGCCAGCCGATGTTCATGATCTTGCGCAGCAACGGCGCCGCCGCTTCCGCCGGATTGCCGGCACCGATCGCCGGTGTATCGACCACATCCAGCGCGCCGTGGCCCATGGCTTCGAACACCCGGTGCACGTTCTGCTGGCGGTCGACGGTGACGATCACGATGGCGCACGGGGTTTCGGCCATAATCCGCCGGGTCGCCTCCACGCCATCCATCACCGGCATGATCAAGTCCATCAGGATCAGGTCCGGGATATTCTCGGCGCAACGTTGCACCGCCTCGGCGCCATTGCTGGCGACCCAGATCACCTGATGCGCCGGTTCGAATGCCAGGGCGCGGCGCAGGGCCTCTACCGCCATGGGCATGTCGTTGACGATTGCGATTTTCATGCCCGCGCTCCTCCGATGAGCTCAACCACCGCATCAAGCAGGGCGTCGTCATGAAAACTGGCTTTGGCTAGATAATAGTCGGCTCCGGCGTCCAGTCCACGACGACGGTCTTCTTCTCGATCTTTATAAGACACCACCATAACCGGCAGCGATTGCAGGCGATTGTCCCGGCGCAATAAAGACACCAGTTCGATGCCGTCCATGCGCGGCATGTCGATGTCGGTGATCAGCAGATCAAAATCCTCCGAACGCAGGGCGTTCCAGCCATCCATACCGTCCACCGCGACGGCCACGTCATAGCCGCGATTGAGCAGCAACTTGCGCTGCAACTCGCGCACGGTCAGGGAATCGTCCACCACCAGAATCCGCTTGCGCGCTGCTTCCGTGGCTTGGTTACTGTGGCGGGCAATGCGCTCCAGACGCCCAGTGTTGAGCAGTTTGTCCACCGAACGCAGCATGTCTTCGACGTCAACGATCAACACCACCGAACCATCGTCGAGCAAGGCCCCGGCGGAAATGTCCTGAATCTTGCCCAGCCGCTCATCCAGCGGCAATACGACCAAGGTCCGCTCGCCAATAAAGCGCTCGACTGCCACGCCGTAGATCGCATCGCGCTCGCGAATCACCACAACCTTGAGGGTCTGCGGGCTGTTCTGGCTCGCCGGACGCTGCAACAACTGACTGGCCGCGACCAACCCGACATGCCGGCCTTCGTGCCAGAAGTGCTGGCGGCCTTCGAGCTGGACGATGTCGTCCGGTTCCAGGTCGCACATGCGCTCGATGTGCGCCAACGGAAAGGCATAAGCCTCGTCGCCGACTTCCACCACCAGGCTGCGCACCACCGACAGGGTCAGCGGCACTTCCAGATGGAAACGACTGCCCTCGCCCGCCGTCTGCTCCAGCACCACCGCGCCGCGCAACTGGCGAACCATATGCTGAACCGCATCGAGGCCAACGCCGCGCCCGGAAACTTCGGTGACCTTGTCCCGCAGGCTGAAACCGGGCAGGAACAAGAACGTCAGCAGTTCTTCCTCGCTCAACTGCGCTGCGGTTTCTGCTGGGGATAACTGCCGTTCGATGATGCTGCGGCGGACCTTTTCCAGATCGACGCCATTGCCGTCATCGCTAAGTTCCAGCACCAGCAGACCGGCCTGATGGGACGCACGCAAGCGGATCAGGCCCTCCGCCGGTTTGCCGGCCAACAGCCGTTGTTCCGGGGTTTCAATGCCATGGTCCACGGCGTTGCGCAGCAGGTGGGTCAGCGGCGCTTCGAGTTTTTCCAGCACGTCGCGGTCAACCTGGGTCTTTTCGCCTTCGATCTCCAGGCGCACCTGTTTGCCGAGGTCACGGCCGAGGTCGCGGACCATCCGCACTTGGCCGGTCAGCACATCGGCAAACGGCCGCATGCGACAGGCCAGCGCCGTGTCGTACAGCACCTGCGCACGTTGACTGGCGTGCCAGGCGAACTCATCCAGTTCGGCGTTCTTTTCCACCAGCAGTTGCTGGGCTTCCGCCAACAATCGACGGGCATCGTCCAGCGATTCCTGGGCTTCCAGGCTCAACGCCATATCCTTGAGATGGACGTTGAGATTTTCCAGGGCCCGCAGGCCATTGCTCTGCGTGCGCTTGAGCCGTTGCATGGTGGCCAGGTGCGGTTTGAGCCGCAGGGTTTCCACCAGGGATTTGCTCGACAGATCAAGCAGGCTGTTCAGTCGTTCGGCGGTGACTCGCAACACCCGCTCACCGTTTTCGGTGGTGCGTTTGGTCTTGCGCGGCGGTTCGGCGGGCGCAACTGGTGGCTGCTCGACGACCGGAACCGGTATCTCGACCTGAGGCGGTTCCAACTGAAGCTCGGCCATGAACGGCGCAATCGGCGTGCTGATCGGCGGCGCTAACGCCATCGGGTCGAGCAAGCGCCCCATCAGCGCCACATAGGCGTCGATTTCAACCGCCGAAGGTGCGTTGTTCGGCGTGGCGATGCGCATCAGCAGATCGGTGCCTTGCAGCAAGGCGTCGATGTGTTCCGGGCGCAGATACAACCGCCCTTCCTGGGCGCTGACCAGGCAATCTTCCATGACATGGGCCACGCTGACCCCGGCATCCACGCCGACAATCCGCGCCGCACCCTTGAGCGAGTGCGCCGCGCGCATGCACGATTCCAGGTGATCGGCCTGAGTCGGGTCGCGTTCAAGGGCCAGCAGACCTGTGCTCAGCACCTGGGTCTGGGCCTCGGCTTCCAGGCTGAACAGCTCCAGCAAAGACGAGTCGCGCATTTGCTCGGGGGTCATGTGAGGCTCCGGGTCACGGCGGACAACAACTGTTCTTCATCCAGCCAACGCAGGCTGCGACCTTTGAATTGCAACACGCCACGGGTGTACTTGGCGCTGGCCTGGGCGCCGGACTGCGACGCCGCCTCGAGGATGCGCTCGTCGATGGCGTGAATCCCGTCGACTTCGTCCACCGGCACCACCACTGGACCACCCCGGGCCGCGATGATCAACATACGCGGCATCACCCGCGCACCCGATGCCACATTGTTGGTGGTGTCGAGCCCCAGCAACTCAACCAGTGACAGGCACGCCACCAACGCACCACGCACATTCGCCACGCCGAGCAGGGCCCGGGAACGCTGATGCGGCAAGGAGTGAATGGTTTGCAGCGGCGCCACTTCCACCAGGCTGCGAGTGGCCAGCCCCAGCCATTCTTCGCCGAGGCGGAACATCAGCAGCGAGCGGGTTTTGACGTCGGTTTCGACCACCGTCGCCACCTGCTCACGGTCTTCCTGCTGCAAGGCGTAGCGATCGAGCAAACGGGTAGCGGCCGCCGAATACACCGCGCAATTGCGGCAATGAATATGCTCGGCAAGCAGCGGGCAGGACTTGTCACCGTGGATACCAATGCGGTTCCAGCAGTCGTCGATGGCCTGGGCATCTTCATGGGTGACGCTCAAGGTGTCGGAGACGATCATCGTTTACGCTCACTGTCAGCGGCGCGCTCGCTACGAGCGGCGCGTTCCTGCAATCGTCTGGCGCCCGCCGTGTCGCCCTGGGATTGCAGCAAAGCCGCCAGGTGCATCAACGCGTCGGGGTGTTGCGGTTCGAGGTACAACGCCTTGCGATAAAACCCTTGGGCCTCAAGCGCGCGGCCGGCGACATCGCTAAGCAGCCCCAGCCAATAAAACACTTGGGCCACCGGTTCGTGGCTGCGCAGATAACTTTCGCACGCGGCGCGGGCTTCGGCACTCTTGCCTTCGTTGGCCAGCGCTGCGATGTTCGCCAGCAACGTGGCGGCGTCAGGGTTGGCAGTTTTCAAGGTGTTTGGCAACGGCACGACAGTGGCGAACGGACGGTTGCGTACCGGCGGCGGGGCCACGCTGCGTACCGGTTGGCGCACCGGCAGCGGAGTCGGCACGAATGTCGTTGGATAAGGCTCGGGCTCCGGCGCGCTGTGGCGGCTGAAGGCAAACGACTGCGGGATGCCGATCGACCGCATGCCCAAACGCCCGAGCAAACTGCCCTCGGCCGGACCGATAAACAGCACGCCATCGACGTGGGTCAGGCGCTTGAGCACTTCGAAGACTTGTTGCTGGGTCGGCTGGTCGAAATAGATCAGCAGGTTGCGGCAGAACACGAAGTCATAGGCCGGCTCGTTGGCCAGCAAGGCCGGATCGAGCAGATTGGCGACCTGCAAACGCACTTGCTCCAGCACCCGCTCGTTGAGCCGATAGCCGTCCTCTTCAGCGCTGAAATGCCGGTCACGAAATTCGATGTCTTGCCCGCGAAACGAGTTCTTGCCGTACAGCGCACGCTTGGCTTTCTCCACCGAGAGCGGGCTGACGTCCATGCCTTCGACTTTGAATTGATGGGGTTTAAGCCCCGCGTCCAGCAAGGCCATGGCGATGGAGTACGGTTCTTCGCCGGTGGAGCACGGCAGGCTGAGAATCCGCAGGGCGCGCATGTTGTTGATGTCGGCCAGGCGTTTGACCGCCAGTTTCGCCAGGGTGGCGAAGGATTCCGGGTAACGGAAAAACCAGGTTTCCGGGACGATCACCGCTTCGATCAGCGCCTGCTGTTCATCCCGCGAGCCTTGTAAGGTGTGCCAGTACTCATCGGCGGTCAGCGCCTGGGACGCCGTGGTGCGCTGACGCACCGCGCGCTCGATAATGGCCGGGCCAACCGACGCAACGTCGAGGCCGATGCGATCCTTGAGGAAGTCGAAAAACCGCTGGTCACTGCTCATGACGTCTCCTTAAGCAGGTCCAGGGGCTGCGCCGGAAACAGCAGCGCACGCACCTGCTCATCGAGCAGATCGGCGACGCGCACCCATTGCAGCAAACCCTGGGCATCCTTGCGTACCGGACCGAGGTACAGCGCTTGGCGATTGTCCAGGCCATAGGGCTGAAAATCCGCCGGGTTGCAGCGCACGGTGTCGGTGGCCTGTTCCAGAATCAGCCCGAGCAATTGCGTCGGCGTAGCCTCATCCGGGCGATAGTGCACCAGCACCAGACGCGTACTGGTGCGAGCCTGGGCTGGTTGGCCAAAGGTCAGCGCGCTGAGGTCGATCACCGGCACCACGGCGCCGCGATAGGCGAATACCCCGGCAACCCAGTCCGGGGCCCGGGCAATCGGTTTCAACGGCAGGCGCGGCAGCACCTCCGCCACCTCAACGGCTTGCAGGGCGAACCGCTCGTTGCCGATACGAAACACCAGGAACAGCGCAAGCCTGGCCGCTGTCACGGCACTGCGTTTAGCCGTGAGCTCGCTCATCAGACTTTGAATCGCGAGACGCCGCTGCGCAGCCCGACCGCCACCTGACTCAGCTCGTCGATGGCGAAACTGGCCTGACGCAAAGACTCGACAGTCTGGCTGCTGGCATCGCCCAACTGCACCAGCGCGTGGTTGATCTGTTCAGCGCCAGTGGCCTGGGCCTGCATGCCTTCGTTGACCATCAACACCCGCGGCGCCAGCGCCTGGACCTGATGGATGATCTGCGACAGTTGCTCGCCGACCTGCTGCACCTCGGACATGCCGCGACGCACTTCTTCAGAGAACTTGTCCATGCCCATGACCCCGGCCGACACCGCCGACTGAATCTCACGGACCATTTGCTCAATGTCGTAGGTGGCCACGGCAGTCTGGTCCGCCAGACGCCGAACTTCGGTGGCGACCACGGCGAAACCTCGACCGTATTCACCGGCCTTCTCGGCCTCGATCGCGGCGTTCAGCGACAGCAGGTTGGTCTGGTCGGCGACTTTGACGATGGTCACCACCACCTGGTTGATGTTGCCGGCCTTCTCGTTGAGGATCGCCAGTTTGGCGTTGACCAGATCCGCCGCGCCCATCACCGAATGCATGGTGTCTTCCATGCGCGCCAGGCCTTGCTGCCCGGAACCGGCCAGCACCGAGGCCTGATCGGCAGCGGTGGAGACTTCGGTCATGGTGCGCACAAGGTCACGGGACGTGGCGGCGATTTCACGAGAGGTCGCGCCGATTTCCGTGGTGGTGGCGGCGGTTTCGGTCGCAGTGGCTTGTTGTTGCTTGGAGGTGGCGGCGATTTCCGTCACCGACGTGGTGACCTGCACCGACGAGCGCTGGGCCTGGGACACCAGGGCGGTGAGCTCGGTCATCATGTCATTGAAGCCGGTTTCAACGGCGTTGAACTCGTCCTTGCGCTCCAGATTCAAGCGACTGCTGAGATCGCCAGTGCGCATGATTTCGAGGATCTGCACGATGCGATTCATCGGCGCCATGATCGCCCGCATCAGCAGCAGGCCACAGAGGCCGGCGGCCAGCACCGCGATCAGCAGGGATACGCCCATGATGACCTTCGCGGTGACCACGGCGTTATCGATGTTGACCATGTCCTGGTCAGCCACGGCTTTGTTTTCGCGCAGGATGTCATTGAGCTTCATGCGCCCGGCGGTCCACGCCGGGGTCAGGTGTTCGTTGAACAACTTGATGGCCTCGGCTTCCTGATTGCGCTTATGCAAGTCGAGCACTGCGGACAGGATCTTGTAGTAGTTCTCATGGAGCTTTTCGAAGGTGGCGAATTCGACTTTGTCTTCATCCGTGGTGACCGTGCCGCGATAACTGTTCATCGCTTCTTGCACGCGCACCTCGAAGCTTTTGAAGTCGGCGGCGTCTTCGGCACTGATGCCCTGGCCTTCCTTCAAGCCAAGCATTTCCTGGATCTGCAGAAAACTGTCGACCCAGGCGCCACGGATGGTCGAGCTGTAATAGACCCCGGGCAGCGCATCGTCACGCACGCTTTGCTCGCTTTCTTCAATCTTCAGCAGCCGGGAATACGAGACCACCACCATCAACAGCATGATGGCAATAATGACCGCAAAGCTCGCCAAGATGCGTTGGCGCAACGTCCAGTTCTTCACAGTAAGTCCTCGGGCCATTTTCAAATGCTGCGGAGTATAGCTGAGGGCGGTGTTTCATTTATAAGACGGATGCGCGCCAACTCAGCCCCCAACGGCAAATAGCCGGGATCGGCTCTGGAATGGGACTTTCCGCTAGATGAGGGGAGCGTTGCCAGTGGTGATTTGGCAGAAATGGACCGTGGACTGGTCATTTGCAGCTCCAGCTACGCTAAAACGTCATCGCAAGCAGCCTCGGACCGTCGAACCATCACCGGCGCAGCGAAATCATGCTTTTGCATTTCGTCGAGCCAATCGGCGCCGCGTGTTAACGATGCAGCTTCGCTTTCGTTGTATGCCGCTGCCGTATTCGTGGCGGTGATTGATAGTCAGGTATGCCAAGCTACCCACGCCACGAATGGCCAAGCGCTCCCCGGAGTTAAAAGAAGCCATCGCCAAACGTGAGGCCGAACTACCCATGCAAACGAAGCAAGCATCGGCTTGATGGTGAGCGGTCAGTCTTACGCGCGATAATCAGTCCGCCCCGCTTTTCGTACTTGTTTATTGCTATAGCTTTGTTCAATGCTCGAAAGATAATTAAAAAATATAAAGGAATATAAGCAGTGCCTACAAACGGGAGCGCCAGAGCCACATTAATACGATACATAAAAGCAGTGAGCCACCTCTTGCTTGAGACGACCAGATACCTCATTGGAACCCTGATAAAACTCATGGTTTTCGTGGCAGCCCTATCGGCTTTTATTGTGGCATTGGTTTATTTAACCGATGACTCTACCAGTCCAAAAATGGTTCCCCTGCTAAACACCCTGATCACCACTGCGAATGAACATCGAGTTTCTTATTTTCAAAACCAGGATTGGTGTGAAAGTTTGCTCTCCGAAACTGGCAACTACGCGACTTCAGAAATTTCCACATGCGGCGGCGGGGAGACCAAACCTTTCGATGCGCAGGGAACGCAGCTTTTTAACACCATCAGATCTGCAGCTAAAAAAGCAAAGATATCCCCTATCAGAATCAGCCTTAAATCAGAACATGGGACCGTATCATTCGCGCAGATCAGCCTCCCATGCCTCCTCCTTTGCAACGCAAAGTACGTCTATTCACCGCATAAGCCTTATGTATCAGAGGAAAGGAAACCAACAACCGTTACCGATATGACTGGGGGCTGGTACTACGAAATAATGGGTATTTGATCGCGCCCCAATGTCTGTTGATAGGCAGAAACGGGACGTTGAATGGGTCATTGACGCCTTCGCGGGCAAGCCTCGCTCCTACAGGTAATCGTCGAACATCCTATTAAAGGGCGACGCGAAACTGTAGGAGCGAGGCTTGCCCGCGAAGGCGCCCTGAAGCCTTACATCGAAGCCTGCCGCACCTGTTTTTCCAGCTCAGCCTTCAACCCCGGTTCCAGTTTCAACTGTCGCGCCAGCTCATCAAGGTAGGACTTCTCCATGAAGTTCTCCTCATCCACCAGCATCACGCTGGCGATGTACATTTCGGCAGCCATTTCCGGGGTGCTGGCGGCGCGGGCGACGTCGGTCGGGTCCAGCGGTTTGTTGAGTTCGGCGTGCAGCCAGTGCTGCAGTTCCTGGTCGTTATCGAGCTTGGTGAATTCGCCTTCGATCAACGCACGCTCGCGCTCATCGACGTGGCCATCGGCTTTGGCTGCAGCGACCAGTGCCTTGAGAATCGCCTGGCTGTGTTGCTCAACCTGAGCCGCTGGCACGCGATCAACCGTTTGTGGCTCGGTCTTCGTCGCAGTGCCCTGCTGGGCCTGCCAGTTACCGTAAGCCTTGTAGGCAAGGACGCCCAGCGCCGCGAGGCCGCCATAAACGACGACCTTACCGCCCACTTTGCGAACCTTCTTGTTACCCATCAGCAGCCCCATCGCGCCAGCCGCCAACGCCCCGCCACCGGCACCCGAAAGCAAACCACCGAGACCACCCGAGCCACCGCTGCCGCCGAGCAAACCGCCCAGCCCGCCGCCGGAAGCCTTGTTCTGATGGCCGCCAGTTTTGTTCTGCAACAGGTCCTGGCCGGACTTGAGTAGTTGGTCGAGCAATCCACGGGTGTTCATTTGTTGCCTCCACGAATTCGGGGTAACCGGATCATTCAGGCCACCAGCCTAGATCGAAAGTGCCCGCAACTTGACCGCGAGAGTGCTTCCAGATGTTGCTCGCTCGCCGAAGCGCCCAACTGGGCCATCGATTAAAAAGATATACACTCGAACGAATCTATAAAAACCGCCCACCGGGTACTTTCCCCATGATGACCCTGCGTCAGATCCGTCATTTCATCGCCGTGGCCGAGACCGGCTCGATCTCCGCCGCCGCGCAAACCGCATTCATTTCCCAATCCACCCTGACCCTGGCAATCCAGCAGTTGGAGCAGGAAATCGGTGTCAGCCTGTTCAACCGACATGCCAAAGGCATGACGCTGACGCACCAAGGTCATCAATTCCTACGCCAGGCACACCTGATTCTCGCCACCGTCGATAACGCCAAACGCAGCCTGCAACAAAGCACCGACCAGGTTGCCGGGCAGTTGATCATCGGCGTGACCAGCCTCGTCGCCGGTTATTACCTGGCGGATTTGCTTACCCGGTTCCAGCGTGCTTATCCGAACGTCGAGATCCGGGTGATGGAGGACGAGCGGCCCTACATCGAGCATTTGCTGGTCAGCGGTGAGATCGATGTCGGCGTGCTGATCCTCTCCAACCTCGAAGATCGCCACGCCTTGCAGACCGAAGTCCTGACCCACTCGCCCCATCGCTTATGGCTGCCGGCCCAGCATCCGTTGCTGGAACACGACAGCATCAACCTCGCCGACGTGACTCGGGAGCCTTTGATTCAGTTGAACGTCGATGAAATGGACCGCAACGCCCAGCGCATGTGGTCGGCGGCCTCGCTGCAACCGCGCATCACGTTGAGGACCGCATCCACGGAAGCCGTGCGAAGCCTGGTTGCGGCGGGGTTGGGCGTGTCGATCCAGCCCGACATGACCTACCGACCCTGGTCACTGGAGGGCGACATCATCGAAGCCCGGCCCATCGCCGATCTCAGCCAGACCCTCGACGTCGGACTGGCCTGGCGCCGTGGCACCGCGCGGCCAGCATTGGTCGATCCATTCCTGACCGTCGCCCGCGAACAGCCTCACGGCGGGCGCAAGCCATCTATTTAATCGAACGCCACCTTCAGTATTAAGAATTTGTCGACCTCGGGCCCGGGCACTAGTCTTGTTACATCTTTATAAGACGGCCGGCCCCAGTCACTGGGAGCACCATGGCCACACAAGAAAAGAGAACCCGAAAAATGGCTGGCGCGCAGACCCCGTTGTTCACCGCGTTGTTGATCGATGGCGAATTGGTCGCGGGCCAAGGCTTTGTCGAGCCGATCCTCAACCCGGCCACCGGGGAAGTGCTGACGCACATCGCCGAAGCCAGCACCGAGCAAGTGGAAGCCGCGATCCTCGCCGCCCACCGCGCCTTCGCCAGTTGGTCTCGGACCACACCGCAGCAACGCTCGAACCTGCTGCTGGACATCGCTAACGCCATCGAAAAAAACGCCGACCTCCTCGCCCGCCTCGAATCCCTGAACTGTGGCAAGCCGCTGCACCTAGCCCGTCAGGATGATTTGAGCGCCACGGTTGATGTGTTTCGTTTTTTTGCTGGCGCGGTGCGTTGCCAGACCGGCCAGCTCAGCGGCGAATACCTGCCGGGCTACACCAGCATGGTGCGGCGCGATCCGATCGGCGTCGTGGCGTCCATCGCGCCGTGGAACTACCCGATCATGATGGCCGCGTGGAAAATCGCCCCGGCCCTCGCCGCTGGCAACACCTTGGTATTCAAACCGTCGGAGCACACGCCGCTGTCGATCCTCGCCCTGGCGCCAGCGTTGGCGGAAATCCTGCCGCGCGGGGTGATCAACATTGTTTGTGGCGGCGGTGAAGGCGTTGGCAGCCATTTGGTCAGCCACCCGAAAGTGCGCATGGTGTCGTTGACCGGCGATATCGTCACCGGACAGAAAATCCTGCAAGCCGCAGCGAAAACCCTGAAGCGCACCCACCTTGAGCTCGGCGGCAAAGCCCCGGTGATTGTCTGCAACGACGCGGACATTCAAGCGGTGGTCGAAGGCGTGCGCACTTACGGTTATTACAACGCCGGCCAGGACTGCACCGCCGCCTGCCGGATTTATGCACAGGCTGGAATCCATGATCGTTTGGTGGCCGAACTCGGCACAGCGGTCAGCAGCCTGCGTTTCGCCGGTAAACGCGATGCCGACAACGAGATCGGCCCGCTGATCAGCACCCGCCAGCGCGACCGCGTGGCCAGTTTCGTCGAACGCGCCCTCGGCCAGCCGCACATCGAGCGCGTCACCGGTGCGGCCGTGCATTCCGGCGCCGGTTTCTATTACCAGCCAACCCTGCTCGCCGGTTGCAAACAGAGCGATGAGATCGTCCAGCGCGAAGTGTTCGGACCGGTGGTCACCGTCACCCGTTTCGATGAACTCGAACAAGCCGTCGACTGGGCCAACGATTCGGAATACGGCCTCGCCTCGTCGGTCTGGACCCAGAACCTCGATAAAGCCATGCAGGTCGCGGCGCGCTTGCAGTACGGCTGCACCTGGATCAACAGCCATTTCATGCTGGTCAGCGAAATGCCCCATGGCGGCCTGAAGCGTTCGGGCTACGGCAAAGACTTATCCAGCGATTCGCTTCAGGACTACAGCGTGGTGCGGCACATCATGGCCCGCCACGGCCAGCATCTCTGACTACGCTAATAACAAGCCGCCAACGGCATGCTTCACCACGTTCACAACTGCCCCGACCATAACTAAAGAAGAGGGAATCCCCATGTTCGTGCACAAGACCGCACTGCTCAGTGCAATCACCACTGCATTGCTCGCCAGTGCCAGTATCCAGGCCGCCGAACCGCTGACAGCCGTCGGCGCCGGCGAAGGCCAGCTGGATATCGTGGCCTGGCCCGGCTACATCGAACGTGGCGAGAGCGACAAGGCCTACGACTGGGTCACCGGTTTCGAGAAGGAAACCGGCTGCAAGGTCAATGTGAAAACCGCCGCCACCTCCGATGAGATGGTCAGCCTGATGGCCAAGGGCGGGTACGACCTGGTCACCGCGTCGGGCGATGCCTCGTTGCGCTTGATCGTCGGCAAACGGGTGCAGCCGATCAACACCGCGTTGATCCCGAACTGGAAAGGCCTCGACCCGCGCCTCAAGGATGCGCCGTGGTACGTGGTCAACAAGCAGACTTACGGCACCCCGTATCAGTGGGGCCCGAACGTGCTGATGTACAACACCAACGTGTTCAAGACCGCGCCGACCAGTTGGGGCGTGGTGTTCGACGCGCAAAACCTGCCGGACGGCAAGGCCAACAAGGGTCGCGTGCAGGCGTATGACGGCCCGATCTACATCGCCGACGCGGCGCTGTACTTGAAAACCACCAAGCCTGAGCTGGGCATCAAAGACCCGTATCAACTGACCGAAGCGCAATACAAAGCCGTGCTCGATCTGTTGCGCGCCCAGCAGCCGTTGATTCACCGCTACTGGCACGACACCACCGTGCAGATGAGTGACTTCAAGAACGAAGGCGTGGTCGCGTCCAGCGCCTGGCCGTATCAGGTCAACGGCCTGATCAATGAGAAACAGCCAATCGCCTCGACCATCCCGAAAGAAGGCGCCACTGGGTGGGCGGATACGACCATGTTGCACGCCGAGGCCAAGCATCCGAACTGTGCCTACAAGTGGATGGATTGGTCGTTGCAACCGAAAGTCCAGGGTGACGTAGCGGCGTGGTTCGGCTCGTTGCCAGCGGTGCCGGCGGCGTGCACCGGCAGCGAATTGCTCGGCGCCGAGGGGTGCAAAACCAACGGATTCGACCAGTTCGAGAAGATCGCCTTCTGGAAAACCCCGCAGGCTGAAGGCGGCAAGTTTGTGCCGTACAGCCGCTGGACCCAGGATTACATCGCGATCATGGGCGGTCGTTAAGCCTCTTGTAGCAGCTGCCGAGGTACGAGGCTGCGTTGGGCTGCGTAGCGGCCCCCCGAGGGCGGTCCTGCGGTCACGCAACGCAGCCTCGTTCCTCGGCAGCTGCTACGGATCTCTCCCACAAGTTCACCGCGATAACTGTGGGAGCGAGCCTGCTCGCGAAGCTTTTTAAGATTCAGATTTTCGGAGTTCCGCACCATGACGCTTGCAGTCCAGTTCACCAACGTTTCCCGGCAGTTCGGCGAAGTGAAGGCCGTTGACCGGGTTTCCATCGATATCCAGGACGGCGAGTTCTTTTCCATGCTTGGGCCTTCCGGCTCGGGCAAAACAACGTGCCTGCGCCTGATCGCCGGGTTTGAGCAACCGAGTACAGGTTCGATCCGTATTCACGGCGAAGAAGCCGCCGGGCTGCCGCCATATCAGCGTGACGTGAACACCGTGTTCCAGGATTACGCGCTGTTCCCGCACATGAACGTTCGCGACAACGTCGCCTACGGTTTGAAAGTCAAAGGCGTCGGCAAGACCGAACGCCACAAGCGTGCCGAAGAAGCCCTCGACATGGTCGCCCTCGGCGGCTACGGCGAGCGCAAACCGGTGCAACTGTCCGGCGGCCAGCGCCAGCGTGTGGCCCTGGCCCGCGCCTTGGTCAATCGGCCGCGCGTGTTGCTGCTCGACGAACCTCTCGGCGCGCTCGACCTGAAGCTGCGCGAACAGATGCAAAGCGAGTTGAAAAAGCTGCAACGCCAACTCGGCATCACCTTCATTTTCGTCACCCACGACCAGACCGAAGCACTGTCGATGTCCGACCGCGTGGCCGTATTCAACAAGGGGCGCATCGAACAGGTCGACACCCCGCGCAACCTCTATATGAAACCGGCGACTACGTTCGTGGCGGAATTCGTCGGTACTTCTAACGTGATTCGCGGCGATCTGGCCAAGCAGTTGAGCGGCAATCCGCAGCCGTTTTCGATTCGTCCGGAACATGTGCGTTTTGCCGAAGGTCCGCTGGCCAGTCATGAGATCGAAGTCAGCGGCTTGCTCCATGACATCCAGTACCAGGGCAGCGCCACTCGCTATGAAGTGAAACTGGAAAATGGCCAGACGCTGAACATCAGCCAGGCCAACGTCCAGTGGCTGGACACCAGCGCCCAACACCAGACCGGGCAACGCATCAGCGCACGCTGGGCTCGCGAAGCGATGATTCCGTTGCACGACACCGTTCCCGGCGGGGTGTGAAATGAACACCTTGGCAATCTCTCAAACCCCGGCCAACGGCTCGCCGTTGCGGCGGTTTTCCAACCTGCTGTATCGCCGGCCTAACTTTTATCTGGCGCTGCTGCTGGTGCCGCCGCTGCTGTGGTTCGGCGCTATCTATCTCGGCTCGTTGCTGGTGTTGTTGTGGCAGGGTTTCTACACCTTCGACGACTTCACCATGGCGGTCACCCCTGACCTGACCCTGGCGAACTTTGCCGCGCTGTTCCAGCCATCGAACTTCGACATCATCCTGCGCACGCTGAGCATGGCGATTGTGGTGTCGATTGCCAGCGCCATCGTCGCGTTCCCGATTGCCTATTACATGGCGCGTTACACCACCGGCAAGACCAAGGCGTTTTTCTACATCGCGGTGATGTTGCCTATGTGGGCCAGTTACATCGTCAAGGCCTACGCCTGGACCTTGCTGCTGGCCAAGGGCGGCGTGGCGCAGTGGTTCGTTCAGCACCTGGGGCTGGAACCGATTCTGCAATTCATCCTCGGCATTCCCGGCGTCGGCGGCAGCACCTTGTCGACCTCGCACCTGGGACGTTTCATGGTGTTCGTCTACATCTGGCTGCCGTTCATGATCCTGCCGATCCAGGCCTCGCTGGAACGCCTGCCGCCCTCTCTGCTGCAAGCCTCGGCCGACCTTGGGGCGAAGCCGCGCCAGACCTTTATGCAGGTGATTTTGCCGCTGTCGATTCCGGGCATTGCCGCCGGTTCGATCTTCACTTTCTCGCTGACCCTGGGCGACTTCATCGTGCCGCAACTGGTGGGGCCGCCGGGGTACTTCGTCGGCAGCATGGTGTATGCGCAGCAAGGTGCGATTGGCAATATGCCGATGGCCGCCGCGTTCACGCTGGTGCCGATTGTGTTGATCGCCATTTACCTGACCATCGTTAAACGACTGGGGGCTTTCGATGCACTCTGAGAAAGCATCTATTGGCTTGCGCATCGCAGCCTGGGGCGGGTTGGTGTTTTTGCACTTCCCGATCCTGATCATCTTCCTCTACGCCTTCAACACCGAAGATGCGGCGTTCAGCTTCCCGCCGAAGGGCTTCACCCTGAAGTGGTTCAGCGTCGCGTTTTCGCGCCCCGACGTGCTGGAAGCGATCAAGCTCTCGGCCGAAATCGCCGCCATCGCGACGCTGATTGCGATGGTCCTCGGCACCCTCGCGTCGGCGGCGTTGTACCGCCGGGAGTTCTTCGGCAAGCAAGGCATCTCGCTGATGCTGATCCTGCCGATTGCGCTGCCGGGGATCATCACCGGGATCGCGCTGCTGGCGACCTTCAAGACCCTGGGAATCGAGCCGGGGATGTTCACCATCATCGTCGGTCACGCGACCTTCTGCGTGGTGATCGTCTACAACAACGTCATCGCCCGGTTGCGCCGTACTTCACACAGCCTGATCGAAGCCTCGATGGATCTTGGCGCCGATGGCTGGCAGACCTTCCGCTACATCGTCCTGCCGAACCTCGGCTCGGCGTTGCTGGCCGGCGGCATGCTCGCGTTTGCGCTGTCGTTCGACGAAATCATCGTCACCACCTTTACCGCCGGCCACGAACGCACCCTGCCGCTGTGGCTGCTCAACCAGCTCAGCCGCCCACGGGATGTGCCAGTGACCAACGTCGTCGCGATGCTGGTGATGATGGTCACCATGCTGCCGATCCTGGGTGCGTACTACCTGACCCGGGGTGGCGAGAGCGTGGCGGGGAGTGGCGGGAAATAACTGACAACCCATTTCTCAATGTGGAAAACCAAACCCTGTAGGAGCGAGGCTTGCCCGCGAAGCTTTTGACACTCGTGAGGACGCCTTCGCGGGCAAGCCTCGCTCCTACAAGGGATTGGGTTCCGGCAGAAAAATAATAGTTTCGATGAGGACAAAACCATGCAAACCAAACTCTTGATCAACGGCCAACTGATCGACGGCGACGGCCCCGCCCAACCGGTGTTCAACCCGGCGCTTGGCCGCGTACTGGTAGAAATCAACGAAGCCAGCGAAGCCCAGGTCGATGCGGCCGTACGCGCCGCCGACAACGCCTTCGAAGCCTGGTCGCAAACCCCGCCGAAAGAACGTTCGCTGCTGCTGCTCAAACTCGCCGACGCCATCGAAGCCCACGGCGAAGAACTGGCCAAACTGGAGTCGGACAACTGCGGCAAACCCTACAGCGCCGCGCTGAACGACGAGATCCCGGCGATTGCCGATGTGTTCCGTTTCTTCGCTGGCGCCAGCCGTTGCATGAGCGGTTCGGCGGGCGGTGAATACCTGGCCGGCCACACCTCGATGATCCGCCGCGATCCGGTGGGCGTGATCGCCTCCATCGCGCCGTGGAACTACCCGCTGATGATGGTCGCCTGGAAAATCGCCCCGGCGCTGGCCGCCGGTAATACCGTGGTGCTCAAGCCGTCGGAACAAACCCCGCTGACCGCGTTGCGTCTGGTGGAACTGGCGTCGGATATTTTCCCGGCGGGCGTACTCAACCTGGTGTTCGGTCGCGGTCCTACGGTTGGCAGTCCGCTGGTTACGCACCCGAAAGTGCGCATGGTCTCGCTAACCGGCTCCATCGCCACCGGCGCGAACATCATTTCCAGCACCGCCGACAGCGTCAAACGCATGCACATGGAACTGGGCGGCAAAGCGCCGGTGATCATCTTCGACGACGCTGACATCGACGCTGCCGTGGAAGGCATTCGCACTTTCGGCTTCTACAACGCCGGGCAGGATTGCACCGCCGCTTGCCGCATCTATGCGCAGGCCGGCATCTACGAAAAATTCGTCGAGAAGCTCGGCGCGGCGGTCAGCACGATCAAGTACGGCTTGCAGGATGACCCGGCGACCGAGTTGGGGCCGCTGATCACAGCGCAACATCGCGACCGCGTGGCCGGGTTTGTCGAGCGTGCCGTGGCGCAGTCGCACATCCGATTGGTCACCGGCGGCAAAGCGGTGGAAGGCAATGGATTCTTCTTTGAACCGACGGTGTTGGCGGATGCACAACAGGACGATGAAATCGTGCGTCGCGAGGTGTTCGGACCGGTGGTGTCAGTGACCAAGTTCAACGATGAAGCGCAGGTGCTGGGCTGGGCCAACGATTCGGACTACGGCCTGGCGTCATCGGTCTGGACCTCGGACGTCGGTCGCGCCCATCGCCTGGCCGCTCGCTTGCAGTACGGCTGCACCTGGGTGAATACGCACTTCATGCTGGTCAGCGAAATGCCTCACGGCGGTCAGAAATTGTCCGGCTACGGGAAGGACATGTCCATGTATGGGCTGGAGGACTACACCGTCGTGCGGCATGTGATGTTCAAGCATTAAAAACTTCGCGGGCAAGCCTCGCTCCTACATTTGGATGCATCCCCTGTAGGAGCGAGGCTTGCCCGCGAAGGCGTCACCGCAATCCCAAGGAAGAAACCGACACCCAGCACCACCAGGCTCAACCCCAGACAAACCAAAACAATAACCACCGACCCGGGCGGCGCCTAACAGCCCCGCCACGGTTTCGGACATCCGAAATCTGCCGATTTTCCGGAGCTGACAGACCATGAGTACATCACCCGAACTCTCCCCCGCCGTTGCCGACAGCGATGCTGAACAACTGCGCAAACTGGGCTACACCTCGAACTTCAACCGCAGCATGAGCCTGTGGGAAAACTTCGCCCTGGGCTTCACTTATCTCTCGCCAGTCGTAGGGGTTTATACCCTGTTCGGCCTGTGCCTCGCCGCTGGCGGGCCACCGATGTTCTGGGCCTATTTGCTGGTCGGTTGCGGCCAATTGCTGGTGTGCCTGATCTTCGGCGAAGTGGTTTCGCAATTCCCGATCTCCGGCGGCGTCTACCCATGGGCGCGCCGCTTGGTGGGCAAAAAATGGGCGTGGATGGTCGGCTGGATCTACTCCATCGCCCTGTGCGTGACCATCGCCGCGGTTGCCGTGGGTGCCGGTCCGTACCTCGCCGCAATGATGGGTTTTGAACCGAGCAACAACACCAACATCGTCATCGCGCTGTTCCTGACGTTGTTCGCCACGCTGGTCAACCTCAGCGGCACTAAAGTGCTGGCGCGGATCGCCATGTTCGGCTTCCTTTGCGAACTGATCGGCGCAGTGATCGTCGGCGTCTACTTGCTGATCTTCGAACGTCACCAACCGATCAGCGTCTTGTTCAACACCTTCGATATCAGCATCGACGGCTCGTACCTGCCAGCCTTCCTCACCGCCTCGCTGGCAGGAATGTTCCTGTATTACGGCTTCGAAGCCTGCGGCGACGTCGCCGAAGAAACCCCGAACCCGAGCAAGCAAATCCCGATCGCCATGCGCATGACCATCTACATCGGCGGCATCTCGGCGATGTTCGCCTGCCTGGCACTGATCCTCGCCGTGCCCGACATGCAAGCCGTGATCAACGGCACCGACAAAGACCCGGTCACCACCATCCTCAACAACGCCTTCGGCCCGGTGGGTTCGAAAGTGGTGATGGGCGTGGTGATGATTTCCTTCATCTCCTGCGTCATCAGCCTACAAGCGGCGGCGAGTCGTCTGCTGTACTCCTACGCTCGGGATGAAATGGTCATCGGCAGCACACTGCTGAAAAAGATTTCCCCTACGACTCAAGTGCCGGTTGCGGCGCTGTTTGTGTCGGGTGTCCTGCCTGCACTGATCATCGCACTCGGATTCTTCCTGCAAGATGCTGTCGCGACCATCGTCAGCTTCGCGGCCATCGGGATTTACCTGGCATTCCAGATGATCGTCCTGGCAGCGTTGTATGCACGAATGAAAGGCTGGAAACCGAGCGGCAAATTCACCCTGGGTGCATGGGGTTTGCCGGTGAACATCGGCGCGCTGGTTTATGGCGTCGGCGCGATCATCAACATGGCCTGGCCGCGTACGCCGGATGCAGCTTGGTATATCAACTATGCGATGGTGTTGAGCACGGCGATTGTGATTGGGTTGGGGTTGATCTACATGTTGATTGCCAAGCCGTACGACCACGGGACTGCGCCTGCGGGGGATGCTTGGAAGGTTAGTCGGTAAATGATGTTGCCCAGCCCGTAGTGATGCGGGCTGGGTTCATGCTCGTTTTTTCCTACAGACTGAGCCTTCCAGTAAAAGCACCAATTCCTACAACACATGGCGCCAGAGTAGACTTGGCGCCGCGAGCGCCTGGACGATAGGCTTTACCTCGTCGCTGCCAAATCAGCGACCCGGGGTCGAAGCCGGAAAAAGTCAAAACGGTGCTTGCGCACCCTCCATAGAACTACGGCTGTTTCACGCCTTCAGTTCTGCTTTATGGCGGGCCGTGTGGCGCGGGCCTTTCGGCTTCCGTTTTGACTGGAAGTGTCCCGACTTCGAACGCCACTCGGTCCGCCACCCAACCTGTCGAAGGGTTGGTGGCGACTTTCCCAATCAAAGCGGAAGTTACCTCCATGCTTAATCAAGCTCAAAATTCGCCTCATTTCATACCAACCGTCTTCACCCGCCACAACCGCTTCCTCCACACCCTCATGCAAGACAACCAAGCCTGGTTCTGCGTCCACGATCTCGGTCGCCTGATGGGCCGCCCAATGGACGAACGCCTCACCCTGAAACTCGATCCCGATCAGCGTCGAAACGTCCGACTGCTGAAAAGCGGCAACACCGTCGAATCCCTGATGGTCAGCGAATCAGGTACGTACGCCCTTCTCGTCCACCACTTCATCCCGGAAAACCGAAACCTGCGCCAATGGCTGAGCAATGAAGTCATCCCGATGCTGCGTGAGTCGAACGCGGCATCTGTGGATAACATTCCAAGCCTGAGTTCGCTGCAATGGGCCGGCATCTCGGTGCCGCTGTTGCACTGGCAGCATCAGGCCTGGATCAAGTGGCGGGACATGCCTGACCTGATGCAGGTACACCGACCTTTCAAGATCATGGGCACTTGCAGTTGAAGTGAAGGTAAAAAATGAAAAGGGGCAGACTTTGCAGTCCGCCCCCGTTATTAACCATTCTTCAGAATCTCCACGAATCGCTTTTTCTGCCAGTCTATCCGTGACAACACGAGGGGCTCACGCTGGCACTATCAATTCAACCGACGGAAAATAGTTGCGATAACGCTTGGCATCCCGAGTCAGTAGCGGCAGCTTTTTCACAGCGGCATGCGCACCGATGAAAAAATCCGCCAACACATTACTTTTCCCGCCCCCAATTTTCCGGTAACGAATAAAAGCTTTTCCTGCCAAAAACAAAGCAGGACGCGGGAGTTCCCGCATCTCCAAACCGAGTTGAGTAACAGCATCATCCAACGCTTCAAACGTGGTGAAGGTATGGGACAGTTCGGCGTAGATAATCGGATTAATGGCCAACTCATGGATCTGGGATTGAGCACGTAGCTGTTGAATGGACCAATCGGCCCAAACGGGATCATCCTCCAGAACATCAATCAACACATTCGTGTCGACCAATATCATCAGTCCTCACCCCGCAGCAACGCCATCAAATCATCTGTCCGCCACTTGATATCCGCTTTACCACGCGCAGCCTCGAACCGATCTGGAATGGCTGTTTTTTCAGCTTTTGTCTTATGACCATGCAGCACGACCTCACCTTGCGCGTTGACGCTAAACTCGATGGCCGAACCCGGTATCAGATGCAGCGCGTCACGAATAGGCTTGGGAATGGTTACCTGCCCTTTACTGGTCATGGTTGTCGTCATGTCACTCTCCTGAAGTATTACTCTGTGGAGAAACGTAATACTTGGTATGCAATCCTGCAACCGCCGCTCATCGTAGGTATCTTCCCACCGCTCCGTAGGATACGACCGTGACACTAGTGTCACGGCCAAATCCCTCTCCTCAAAACCGCGAAACACTCCTCATCGCATCCACCAGATACCTCATCGCAATCCGATCACTCTCGGACAGCTCCCGATACCGCTCCACCAATTTCATCTCCTCTGAATTGAGTCGACGCCTGCGCCTTACATTCGACAGAAATGGAAATATCCCTAACAGCTCGGTGATGCCTTGTACTTTCGACATGGACGATGTCCTTCTAATACGTCAAAGAAAACTTCAGAAAACCGCATCGCCCTACTACTTTTTCAGCAGTCGCTTGGTGCGCGCTGAACCCACCGGCCTGAAGGGCCGAAACCGGTCATGCCCATAGGATAGGAATTAAATCGGCGCTGAAAAGTGGTTTTTAGAGTAATTAGTCGAAAAAGGCACAAATGGCTTATAAAACAGAAAGTACTGTGGGAAACGTTACCGGACACGTCTTGTTTCATTGCCGCAACATTGTTGTGCTATCAATCATTTTTTCTCCGGGACCGAACGGTTTAAGCTATTTGGCATCTGTTTAAAGTCCGTTGCGTTTGGCCGAAGGCATGTCCGAACCTCCATTTTTGATCCAGCAGTGCCAGGAACGGCGCGGGATTGTTCACGACAGGTTGTACTTATGCACCGCAGGAATTTGCTCAAAGCGTCCATGGCTATCGCTGCCTACACCGGCTTATCGGCCACCGGCCTGTTGGCCGCTCGGGCTTGGGCCGGGAATGGCGCGGCGGATGGCGACGCGCAGGCGTTCGACTTCGAAGCGCTGAAGATCCAGGCCAAGCAGCTCGCCGGCAATCGTTATCAGGACACCAAGCAGGTGCTGCCGCCGACATTGGCGACCATGGCGCCGCAACAATTCAACGCGATTCAGTACGACGGCAAGCACTCGTTGTGGAACGACTTGAACGGTCAACTGGACGTGCAGTTTTTCCACGTCGGCATGGGCTTCAAGCAACCTGTGCGCATGTTCAGCGTCGATCCCAAGACGCGTCAGGCGCGAGAAGTGCATTTCCGTCCGTCGCTGTTCAACTATGAAAAAACCACGGTCGACACCAAGCAGCTTGGCGCTGACCTGGGGTTTTCCGGGTTCAAGTTGTTCAAGGCCCCCGAGCTGGACAAGCACGACGTGCTGTCCTTCCTCGGCGCCAGCTATTTCCGCGCGGTGGATGCTTCTGGCCAATATGGCCTGTCGGCTCGCGGCCTGGCGATCGATACTTACGCCAAGAAGCGTGAGGAATTCCCGGACTTCACCAAGTTCTGGTTCGAGACGCCGGACAAGGACAGCACCCGTTTCGTGGTCTACGCCTTGCTCGATTCGCCGAGTGCCACTGGCGCCTACCGTTTCGACATCGACTGCCAGGCCAGTCAGGTGGTCATGGCCATCGACGCGCACATCAATGCGCGTACCGCCATCGAGCAACTGGGCATCTCGCCGATGACCAGCATGTTCAGTTGCGGCACCCACGAGCGGCGCATGTGCGACACCATTCACCCGCAAATCCATGACTCTGATCGCCTGGCCATGTGGCGCGGTAACGGCGAGTGGATCTGCCGTCCGCTGAACAACCCGGCGACCCTGCAGTTCAATGCCTTCGCCGACACCGATCCGAAAGGTTTCGGCCTGGTGCAGACCGATCACGAGTTCGCCAGCTATCAAGACACCGTCGACTGGTACAGCAAGCGTCCGAGCCTGTGGGTAGAACCTACAACTGCGTGGGGCGAAGGCTCTATCGATCTGCTGGAAATTCCTACAACCGGCGAGACCCTGGATAACATCGTCGCGTTCTGGACGCCGAAGAAACCCGTGGCGGCCGGTGATTCGCTGAATTACGGCTACAAGCTTTACTGGAGCGCATTGCCGCCGGTCAGCACGCCGCTGGCGCGGGTCAACGCGACCCGTTCGGGCATGGGTGGGTTTATCGAAGGCTGGGCGCCGGGCGAGCATTACCCGGAAGTCTGGGCCCGTCGCTTTGCGGTGGATTTCACCGGTGGCGGTCTGGACCGGTTGCCGCCGGGTGCGGCGATCGAGCCGGTGGTCACTTGCTCGAATGGCGAAGTGAAAGACTTCAACGTGCTGGTGCTCGATGACATCAAGGGTTACCGGATTACGTTTGACTGGTTCCCGACCAATGACAGCGTCGCACCGGTGGAGCTGCGGTTGTTTATTCGCACCAATGACCGGACGTTGAGTGAAACCTGGTTGTACCAGTATTTCCCGCCGGCGCCGGAGAAGCGTAAGTACATCTGATGTAGCAAAATCAAAAGATCGCAGCCTTCGGCAGCTCCTACAGGGGAATCGCATTTCTCTGTAGGAGCTGCCGAAGGCTGCGATCTTTTGACGTTAAAAAGCCCCGATCAATCCGATCGGGGCTTTTTGTTTTTACAGCGCTATTCAGTCCCGCAAATCAGACTCATGAATCGGCTGATCGCGATGGGTCGCCCGCTGATACTGCGCCGGCCACACCGCTTTGCGTCCACCCAGGTCATCATCGGCATGCAGCGGCCAGTACGGATCGCGCAACAACTCCCGAGCCAGGAAGATGATATCCGCCTGACAGGTCCGCAGAATGTGCTCAGCCTGCGCCGGCTCGGTAATCATGCCCACGGTGCCCGTGGCGATGCCTGACTCCTTACGCACGCGCTCAGCGAAGCGGGTTTGATAACCTGGCCCTGTAGGAATTTCCGCGTTGGCCGCCGTACCGCCCGACGAGACGTCGATTAAATCCACGCCCAGGTCCTTGAGGCGTCGTGCCAGCTCCACGGTTTCGTCCGGGTTCCAGCCGTCTTCCACCCAATCGGTGGCCGATACCCGCACAAACAGCGGCAACTCTTCCGGCCAGACCGCACGCACTGCTTCGGTGACTTGCAGCACCAACCGAATGCGATTTTCGAACGAGCCGCCATATTGGTCGCGCCGCTGATTGCTTAATGGCGACAGAAACTGATGCAGCAGATAACCGTGAGCAGCGTGGATCTCGGCCACTTTGAAACCGGCGGTCAGTGCACGTCTAGCCGCATCGACGAAGGCCTGGATGACTTCAGCGATTTGCCCTTCATCGAGCTGTTTAGGCGGCGTGTGTTGGGGATCGAAGGCAATCGGCGAAGGCCCGACCGGGGTCCAGCCACCGTCTTCGGGCTTGAGGCTACCGTGCTTGCCGATCCACGGCCGATGGGTGCTGGCCTTGCGCCCGGCGTGGGCCAGTTGAATACCGGCGACGGCGCCTTGGGCCGCGATAAACCGAGTGATGCGTTGCAGCGGTTCGATCTGTTCGTCATTCCACAGGCCGAGGTCTTCGGCGGTGATGCGGCCATCGGCGGTAACCGCCGTGGCTTCGGTAAAAATCAGACCGGCCCCGCCGACGGCACGGCTGCCGAGGTGGACCAGGTGCCAGTCATTGGCCAGGCCATCGACGCTGGAGTACTGGCACATGGGCGATACGGCAATGCGGTTAAGCAGGGTCAATTGGCGAAGGGTATAGGGTTCAAGCAGCAGACTCATGGGGCACCTCTCGAATCAGTGGGCAGGCTCCAGGGTTCTGTTTGAAAAGTCGACGAGTGACAGTAAAAGGTGCAGCACCCGCCCCCGCGGGCAAAAAATTCGACAAGACGTCACAAGGCCAATCAAGCAGTGCTTAGAGCCTAGTCGACAACGGGGGATGAGGGAGGGTTCCGGGGATATTTGGTGTCTGGGAGATCGCTTCGCGGGCAAGCCTCGCTCCTACAGGGTTCGCGCAATTCCTGTAGGAGCGAGGCTTGCCCGCGAAGGGGTCACCGCGGTTCGATGTGAGCAATCATCAGTTGAACAGTTTCATTCCCGCGAAACTCGTTGAGATCGAGTTTGTACGCCAGCTCAACCCATTTGATAGTCGGATTCGGCCAGATATCACGGTCGATACCAAAAGCAATGCCATCCAGCTTCACCGAACCACACTCACTTCTCAGCACCACTTTAAGGTGCCGCTCGCCCACCACCCTTTGCTCGACCAACTGGAACACGCCGTGAAACAACGGCTCCGGGAAGTGCTGACCCCAAGGGCCGGCATGGCGCAGCGCGCGGGCCAGTTCAAGATGGAATTCTTCGACAGCCAAAACCCCGTCAGACAGCAAGCGCCCGGTCAGGTCTTCTTCGCGCAATTGCCTACGCACTTCAGCATCAAAGGCTTCAGCGAACAGCGGAAAATTCGCTTCCGGCAAGGTCAAACCGGCCGCCATCGCGTGGCCGCCGTACTTGCTGATCAGGTTCGGATGCTGCGCCGCCACCACGCTCAAGGCGTCACGAATGTGAAAGCCCTGGACCGAACGACCCGAGCCCTTGAGCAAGCCATCGCCAGCATCGGCAAAGGCAATCGTCGGACGGAAATAGCGCTCTTTCATCCGCGAAGCGAGGATGCCGATAACGCCTTGGTGCCACTCGGGATCGAACAGGCACAGGCCGAACGGCATCGACTCCACCGGCAGATCCTTGAGCTGCGCCAGCGCTTCACGCTGCATGCCTTGCTCGATGGATTTACGATCCTGGTTCATGCCGTCGAGCTGGGCCGCCATCTCGCGGGCAAGCCCTGCGTCGTCGGTAAGCAGGCATTCGATGCCCAGACTCATGTCATCCAGGCGTCCTGCCGCATTCAAACGCGGGCCGACAATGAAGCCCAAATCGGTAGAGGTAATCCGCGCCGGCTCGCGCTTGGCGACTTCGAGAATCGCCTTGATCCCCGGGCGGGCGCGACCGGCGCGAATCCGTTCCAGGCCTTGGTGCACCAGGATCCGGTTATTGGCATCCAGCGGCACCACGTCGGCGACGCTGCCCAATGCCACCAAGTCCAGCAACTCGCCGATGTTCGGCTGAGGTTTGCTCTCATACCAACCGAGACTGCGCAGGCGTGCACGCAGGGCCATCAGCACATAAAAAATCACTCCGACCCCGGCCAGCGCCTTGCTCGGAAAGTCGCAACCAGGCTGGTTCGGATTGACGATGGCATCGGCCAGCGGCAGCTCATCGCCGGGCAAGTGGTGATCGGTGACCAGCACTTTGAGCTTGGCCTTTTTCGCCGCCGCCACACCTTCGACGCTGGAAATCCCATTGTCCACGGTGATCAGCAGCTGCGGATCACGGGTCAACGCCACTTCGACGATTTCCGGGGTCAGGCCGTAGCCATACTCGAAACGGTTCGGCACCAGATAATCGACGTGAGCCGCGCCCAGCAGGCGCAAACCAAGCACGCCGACGGTACTGGCTGTCGCGCCATCGGCATCGAAGTCGCCGACGATCAGAATCCGCTGGCGCTGTTCCAGTGCCGTCACCAGCAGATCCACCGCCGCGTCGATGCCCTTGAGTTGTTGAAACGGAATCAGCCGGGCCAGGCTCTTGTCCAGTTCAGCCTCGCTCTGCACGCCCCGTGCCGCGTACAGACGGGTCAGCAGCGGCGGCAGATCACCGAGGAATGGCAGGGTGTCGGGCAACAGGCGAGGTTCGATGCGCATGGGGTGACAGGTGCTTCTCTTGAATACGTAGGATAAAACCGGATGACGCGTAGTACCGGCGAATGATCAGCCGCGTTCGCCGCTCAGCCACTGCAACTGGACTTCATGTTGACCACGGTCGTCGGTGACGAAAATCGTCCCTTCGCTGATCATCACGTCCCACTTGATAACGCGGGGCATGTCTTTGGCCAGGGTTTCCAGGATGTCCTGCGGCACGGCAGCAATGTGCACGTTTTTCAGGTTCTTGATCGCCGGGATCACTTTGGTTTCCCAGACACGCAGACTGCCGTACGCCAACAGGCTGGTGCGCTCGGTGCGACGCGAGCACCAGGTCAAGCGATCGGCGTCTGGCTGGCCGACTTCGATCCAGTGCAGGACGCGGTCATCCAGGCTCTTTTCCCACAGGGCCGGTTCATCCACGTCTGACAGACCGCGCCCAAACGACAGCTGCTCGTTGTACCAGAAGGCGTAGGCCAGCAGCCGCACGGTCATGCGCTCTTCGGTTTCCGAAGGGTGACGGGCGATGGTCTGCTTCACGCTCTCGTAGATGCTGCGGTCGAGGTCGGTGAGGTTCAGTTCAAACTTGTAGGTCGTGGACGGCTGGGCCATGAACGGGCTTCTTGATACGAGGAAAGGCCGCAAGTCTAACCGATGCGACAGGCAATCAGAGCATTGACGACCATCAACTTCGGGCGACTGACACGCGGCTATGTTAAAACGCACTACTCACACGACTTTGTCCTACAGGATCGCGCATGCCATTCACCGGAAAACCACTCTCAGGCCTGAAAGTCATCGAATTGGGTACGTTGATTGCCGGGCCGTTTGCCTCGCGCATTTGCGGCGAGTTCGGTGCTGAAGTGATCAAGATTGAATCCCCGGATGGCGGTGATCCGTTGCGTAAATGGCGCAAGTTGTATGAAGGCACCTCGCTCTGGTGGTTCGTCCAGGCGCGCAACAAGAAGTCCCTGACCTTGAACCTCAAGCATCCGGACGGCCTGGCGATTCTGAAAAAACTGCTCAGCGAGGCGGACATCCTGATAGAGAATTTTCGCCCCGGCGTGTTGGAAAAGCTCGGTCTGGGGTGGGAAGTTTTACACGCCCTGAACCCGAAACTGGTGATGGTGCGGCTCTCGGGATTCGGCCAGACCGGACCAATGAAAGATCAACCGGGGTTTGGCGCAGTCGGTGAATCCATGGGCGGTCTGCGCTACATCACCGGGTTCGAGGATCGACCGCCGGTGCGTACCGGGATTTCCATCGGAGACTCGATTGCCGCGCTGTGGGGCGTGATCGGCGCGCTGATGGCCCTGCGTCATCGCGAGGTCAACGGCGGCCTGGGCCAGATGGTCGACGTGGCGCTGTATGAAGCGATCTTCGCCATGATGGAAAGCATGGTCCCGGAATTCGATGTGTTCGGTTTCATCCGCGAGCGCACCGGCAACATCATGCCTGGCATCACGCCCTCCTCCATCCACACCAGCGCAGATGGCAAGCACGTGCAGATTGGCGCCAATGGCGACGCAATCTTCAAGCGGTTCATGTTGATTATTGGTCGGGAAGATTTGGCCAACGACCCGGTGCTCGCCAGCAATGACGGGCGTGACAGCCGTCGCGACGAGATTTACGGAGTCATCGATCGTTGGGTCAATTCGCTGCCGCTCGATCGCGTGATCGAGCAGTTGAACCAGGCCGACGTCCCGGCCAGCCGGATCTTCAGCGCCGAAGACATGTTCAGCGATCCGCAGTACCTGGCCCGGGAAATGTTACTGCACGCCAATCTGCCGGATGGCAAGGACTTCAAGATGCCGGGGATCGTGCCGAAACTCTCTGAGACACCTGGCACTTCCGAATGGGTCGGACCGCAGTTGGGTGAACACAATGCGCAGGTACTCCACGATCTTGGCTACGACAAGGGACAGATCGCAAAGCTGCGTGAAGACGGGGCCATTTAAGCTGAAGCGCCTGCTTTCATCAGCGGCCAAGCCTGCTCTGCACTGGTGTGCGTGGGTGGTTATCGGGCTATTGGCAGGTTTTGCGTCAACCGCTTCGGCACAACCCAAAGAGACGCTGATCTGGCTCTTGAGGGACCTGCCGCCCATGACGATCTTCGAAGGCCCGAAAAAAGGCCAAGGCGTGATTGATCAACTGATGCCGCTGTTGATTGCAGGCATGCCGCAATACGAGCACAGCCTGATGCGGGTGAACCGCGCCCGCGGCATGCAGATGCTCCAAGAAGAATCATTCACCTGCGACCCTTCGCTGATCTGGACCAAAGAACGGGAGAAGTGGATCGCGTTTTCCACGCCGGCATTTCTGGCGGTGACCAATGGCTTGGTGGTCCGTCAGACAAATCGAGCAGCACTGGAGCCGTTTCTTGTCGATGGCGAAGTCGATCTCCCCGCATTGCTGGGTAGCGGCAGTAACAAAGTCGGCGTCATCGCCGAACGCAGTTACGGCCCCTACCTCGACGGCCTGCTGCAACAGGCGCCGACCGGTGCCTTGACCGCTCATTACGGTAATGATGCGCTAGGTAGTCTGTTACAGATGCAGCGCCTGGGGCGGTTGCAGATGGTGCTGGGCTATTGGCCGGAAATCCGCTATCGAGCCAGTGTTGAACACATTGCCGACAATGAACTGGCGTTCTACCCGGTCAAAGGCACTGGCAAGTACCTGCCTGGCTACATTGGTTGTTCCGCCACAGCGCAAGGTCGGCAGGCCATCAGCGAGATCAATCAGCTATTGCGCACCCTGCCCCACGAGCGACTGGCCCATGCCTACGCCGACTGGCTCGACCCGGAAAGGCGCAGCGACTACTTGGGGGAAGCCAAGCGCTTTTTCGAGCATCAGGACGCGCAGTGACGAATTTCAGGCAAAAAGAAACCCCGAGAAGTGGGGAGACGACTCGGGGTTAAACGTGGCCTACATAAAGACCAGTAGCAGCAAGCTACAAGCACCGGAGCACAATGCTTGATCCTGCTGTTACATGGTCTGACGACCTTGGCGCAGGAAGGTTCCCACAAAAAGGCAATTCAATTTCGATTGGCCAGGATCTTGTCCTGGGCCGCATTGCGCAACGCCGCGATCACACAGGGCTCCAGGCGACCTTCGGCAATCAGCACATCGCGATGCAATCCGTCGACGACATCCGTCAGTTGCCGCTTATCGGTCAACTGCGCCTGATTGAACTCGCGTTCCACCACAATCGCGCCGGCCGCACTCTTCAGGGTCACCAGGCATTCGCCATGGGTACCCGACGGGGTCAACGTCACTTGATACGGGCTCAGAGCCTCACCGAGCAATAGGCTGATACTTTCCATCTAGCGATCACCACTCAATAGTCCGAAAACAAAGTGCCTGGGAGGGCGTGTCTACAGTTAATGACCTCTGGCCCGAGAAGAAAGTTCTGAATACCGCATGGCAGCGGTATTGGCTTCTGAGGGGAAATTGAGCATGCACCGCAAAGATGACAAGGAAAAAACAGCCGGTTTCAGGCCCTGGCTTGAAGCATCGACTCCAGCAGATAAACATCCAGCAGCCGGCGCAGCAACACGGCGGAAACGGGTGTGTGCAAGTGCCCAAGGAGTTTGACCTCGCTGTCGGCCAGTATGGACGTCACGTGCGGCATGATGCTCGACGCCACGTTGCCAAGCAGAATCAGCGCTCGGGCCTCGCGCTCCTCTGCCAGATGCCGCACCAATGCCAAGCCGTCGCCGCCCTTGAGTTGCGGATCGCAGAAGGCAATATCGACCGTGCCCCTGCGTCCCAGGGAACGCAGCGCCGCCGACATTGACGGCGCCGTGAGCACGTCATAGACACCAATGGCGTTGAGCATCTGGTGCAACGCCATCATCTGGAAAGGATTGTGTTCGAGGATCAGGATTTTGAGCGTGCGCATAAGCGACCTCTGGAACGACACGCGCGGACTCTCACCGCAGTTGCCGATCACTCTAGGGGAGCATCCTTCAGCATCCCATCGGAAAAGTAGCCACATCCCATAGGAATATTCCGAAACTTACCGCGAACACTGACACCCCCCTTCACTCCTTCGCTGAGCGATATCAGACCATCCACCCAGCAATCCGCGCACCTGCCCGTCAACACCGTAAAAAGGCACCGTCCATTGGTAGATGTCGCGCACACCGTTGTTGAATTTCAACTGGCGCTGGGTGAACCGTGGCTTGCGGGTGTCGAGCTGGGCAATGAACTCGGCATGCAACTGCTCGGCCGTCTCCCTGGGCAACACATCGACCTCAATCAGTTGTCGGCCCTGAACCTGGTCCAACCGGATCGACAGGGCCTCTTCGTAACTTTTGTTGCACATGATCAAACGACCCTGCAGATCACGCACAAACATGGGATCGGGCATGGCATCAATCAGCGCATGCTGAAAGGCGAGTTGATCGCTGAGGTCTTTCTCGACGTCCAGACGCTGCTTGATCAGCATCGCGAGCCGACGGTTCCAGAGCAAGGACAGCAGGCCGAACAGGCTGATTACAAACACGCCCCAGCAGCCCCAACGCGTCACCCGTTGCCAGAAAGAAAGTGCCGGGCTGGGGGCGATGCCATCCAGCCACTTAAGGCGGATGGCCCGCAATTCCGCCGCAGGAAAGGCTTCAAGCGCCTTGTTAAGGATGCTCAACAACTCCGGTTGCCCTTTGCGTACAGCCAGATGGTCGGCTTCCCACGAGCCTTCCACCGTATGGCCTATTTTCAGCTGCCCGGTCGGATAGAGATGCGCCCCGGTTTCGTTCTCGATAGTGGCGTCAGCCTCGCCACTTTCGACCAACGCCCGGGCTTCGGCATAGGTCTTGACCGAACGCAGCTCGATGGTCGGGTGGTCACGCTGAATGGCTGCCTCCATGGCGTGTCTGGCCGGCAACACCAGTTTCTTTTCCGACAGCTGTTCAAGAGAATGGAGCAGCGGAGCCCCGGCATGCCCCACCAGCACCCAGGCAGAACCGCCAAAGGCATGGCTGAAATCCAGGAACAGCTTGCGCTCATCATTAAGCGCCAGCGTCGTGGTCATGTCCGCGTCACCGCTTTCCAGGCGGCGGAGTAAATGTTCGGTGGAAAATGTCTCTTCATGGACGAAGTTCAGCCCCGTCATCGCACTGATGCGCTGAAGCACATCGATGTTCAAACCACTCCATTGACCGTGCTCGTCCTTGAACTGGTACAGCGGATATTGCTTCGAAGCCACGATGACTTGCGGGTGGGCGCGAATCCATTGCAGCTCTTCGGCGTCCAGCTCAATGGCATCGACGATCATCGGTGCCGCAGCCTTGAAATCCATCAGTTGTGCCGCCCGTGCGCAATGTCCGAGGCTTATTGCGCCCAGCAAAAATATCCAGCACATGGCTGGTCTGAACCCTCTTAAAAACCGCATTGCCACTTCCTTGGTGATCAACTCGCCCGTCCTTCAGGGGCGAAAACGCGACAAGTGTGGCACGCAGAAACAAGAAAGCCCGTCAGGAGACGGGCTTCAAAATGTGACAGCGTTGCGGGCTTAAAGTGGCTTGCCGCGGTTTCCATGCTGACTGACAAAGGCCTGTACGGCTTTCAGGTCATTCGGCAACACGGTGCAGCGCTCTTCTCGCTCAAACAAATCAGAAAGATGTGCAGGTAGTTCGAGAGCTTTTCCTACACCGGCTTTTAACACGGCGTCCGGGAACTTGACCGGATGGGCCGTGCCCAGAATCACCATCGGGATATCCAGGCTGCGACGGCATTCCCGTGCAGCCTTGACGCCGATGGCGGTATGCGGGTCCAGCACTTCGCCGGTCTGCTCGTAGACCTCGGCGATGGTTTCGCAGGTTTGCGCGTCATCCACGGCCAGGGAATCGAACAGTTTGCGGGCTTCGGTCCAACGCTCTTGCTCGACGCTGAAACCACCGCCCTGCTTGAAGTTGTCCATCAGGCCAGCGATCGCTGCGCCGTTGCGACCGTGCAGGTCGAACAGCAGGCGCTCGAAGTTCGACGACACCATGATGTCCATCGATGGCGACAGCGTGGCGTGCAGGGTTTCCTTGACGTACTGATTGCCGCTCATGAAGCGGTGCAGGATGTCGTTGCGGTTGGTGGCGACGATCAACTGGTTGATCGGCAGGCCCATGTTGCGCGCCAGGTAACCGGCGAAGATATCGCCGAAGTTGCCGGTCGGCACCGAGAACGACACCGAACGCGCCGGGCCACCCAGTTGCAGGGCTGCGTGGAAGTAGTAAACGATCTGGGCCATGATCCGCGCCCAGTTGATCGAGTTCACCGCCACCAGGCGCGTACCTTTGAGGAAGCTCTGGTCAGCGAAGCTGTTCTTGACCATTTCCTGGCAGTCATCGAAGTTGCCTTCGATGGCGATGTTGTGGATGTTCTCACCGAAAATGGTGGTCATCTGGCGACGCTGCACTTCGGACACACGGTTGTGCGGGTGCAGGATGAAGATGTCGACGTTTTCGCAGTGCTTGCAGCCTTCGATGGCGGCCGAACCGGTATCACCGGAGGTGGCGCCAACGATCACTACGCGCTCGCCGCGTTTTTCCAGCGTGTAATCGAGCAGGCGACCGAGCAGTTGCAGGGCGAAGTCCTTGAACGCCAGGGTCGGGCCGTGGAACAGCTCCAGCACCCATTCGTTACCGTTCAACTGACGCAACGGCGCCACGGCGTTGTGCGCGAACACACCGTAGGTTTCTTCAAGAATCTTTTTGAAATCGGCATCCGGGATGCTGCCAGCTACAAACGGGCGCATCACCCGGAAGGCCAGCTCGTGATACGGCAGGCCGGCCCAGGACGCGATTTCTTCCTGGGTGAAACGTGGCAAGCATTCCGGCACATACAGGCCGCCATCCGTGGCCAGACCGGCCAGCAGGACGTCTTCGAAATTCAGGGCCGGTGCCTGGCCGCGGGTACTGATATAACGCATGACTGGCTCCAATAGACAGTGTTCGCAATCCCGGGCCCGCAGGCGAGCCCGGTGAACGATAACGGCTTAGTTCAGGTGCTCGACACGGATCCGCACAACCGGACCGACAACGCCCGCCAAGGCTTCCAGGGCGGTGATCGCGTCGTTCATGTGCTGCTCCAGCACACGGTGGGTCAGCAGGATCATCGGCACCAGGCCGTCGTGTTCTTCGACTTCCTTCTGCATGATCGATTCGATGTTGATGCCGCGCTCCGACAGGATGCTCGCCACCTGGGCCAATACGCCTGGATGGTCCTTGGCCTGGATCCGCAGGTAATACGCACTTTCGCAGGCTTCGATCGGCAGGATCGGGTGGGCCGACAGCGAATCCGGCTGGAAGGCCAGGTGCGGTACGCGGTTTTCCGGGTCGGAAGTCATGGCGCGAACCACGTCCACCAGATCGGCAATTACCGAGGAAGCGGTCGGTTCCATGCCGGCGCCAGCGCCGTAGAACAGGGTCGAACCGGCAGCGTCGCCGTTGACCATCACCGCGTTCATCACGCCATTGACGTTGGCGATCAGGCGATCAGCCGGGATCAGCGTCGGGTGCACGCGCAACTCGATACCAGCGGCAGTGCTGCGCGCCACGCCGAGATGCTTGATGCGGTAGCCCAAAGCTTCGGCGTAGTTCACGTCAGCGGTGGTCAGTTTGGTGATGCCTTCGGTGTAGGCCTTGTCGAATTGCAGCGGGATACCGAACGCAATGGACGCCAGGATTGTCAGCTTGTGGGCTGCGTCGATGCCTTCAACGTCAAAGGTCGGATCGGCTTCGGCGTAACCCAGGGCTTGCGCCTCGGCGAGTACGTCTTCGAAGGTGCGGCCCTTCTCACGCATTTCGGTGAGGATGAAGTTGCCGGTGCCGTTGATGATGCCGGCGACCCAGTTGATACGGTTGGCGGACAAGCCTTCACGGATCGCCTTGATCACCGGAATGCCACCGGCCACGGCCGCTTCGAACGCAACGATCACGCCCTTCTCGCGAGCCTTGGCGAAAATCTCATTACCGTGAACGGCGATCAGTGCCTTGTTCGCGGTGACCACATGCTTGCCATTCTCGATGGCCTTGAGTACCAGCTCGCGGGCAACGGTGTAGCCGCCCATCAGCTCTATAACGATGTCGATCTCAGGGTTCGTGGCCACTTCGAACACATCGTTGGTAATCGCAATACCGGTCGTCTGGAACTGAGGCTTTGGCGTGCGCGTGGCAATTTGTGCCACTTCGATTCCACGCCCGGCACGACGAGCAATTTCCTCGGCGTTGCGCTGAAGTACGTTGAAGGTTCCGCCACCGACGGTCCCTAACCCACAGATGCCTACTTTGACCGGTTTCACTGTGAACTCCCCATAAAACGGCCGACGCAAGGTCGGCCGTGAAAACAGCCGCATACTCGCGGCTCTCTATTAATGGCCAGGCGGGTGACCGCCGGACCATGATCGTCAAAGGCTGACCGTGACGATGCGAATTATTTCGCGCCCAATGCCAGTTTGGCGACTTGTGGCGCAGGCTGGTAGCCCGGAATTACCTGACCGTCAGCCAAAACGATGGCCGGCGTACCATTGACACCGATCGATTGACCAAGGGCGAATTGCTTGGAAACCGGGTTGTCGCACTTGGCGGCCTTGATTTCCTTGCCATCGACCATCTTGTCCATGGCCGCTTTTTTGTCCTTGGAGCACCAGACCGCTTGCAGCTGTTCGTCACCCGGCGAGCCCAGGCCCTGGCGCGGGAACGCGACGTAACGCACTTCGATGCCGCGCTTGTTCAGCTCAGGCACTTCGGCGTGCAGCTTGTGGCAGTACGGGCAGGTGGTGTCGGTGAACACGGTGATGTGCGATTTGGTTTCGCCGATCGCCGGGTAGACCACGGTTTCTGCGACCGGAATCTCGTTGACCAGTTTGGAAACGCCCAGGCGCTCGGTCTTCTCGGTCAGGTTGACCGGCTTGCCGTCCTTGAGCTGGAACATGTAGCCCTGCATCACGTACTGGCCATCGGCGCTGGCGTAGAGCACGCGGCTGCCTTTGAGTTTGACTTCGTACAGACCGGCCAGCGGACTCGCGCTGATGGCTTCAATCGGGGTTTCGAGCTGGAGGCTTTCCAGGCTTTTACGAATCGCTTTGTCGGCCGCGTCATCGGCGACGGCAAAGGTGCTGACCAACGCAATGGCTGCGGCGGCGAAAATCTGGGTCAGACGCATGAGAACTCCTGAAGGCGGACAAATGGGACGATCAGAACGCCCGTGCCGAAACACCGGGTCATAATCGCCCATCGTGCAAACCGGCAAAGCCTACCACATAAGGCTGGTGGGGCCGAATGCGGGTGATGCAAGACATCCAGCTCCTGACACACGAACTTTTGTGTAGGAGCTGCCGAAGGCTGCGATCTCTTGATCTTTAAAAATCAACATCAAAAGATCGCAGCCTTCGGCAGCTCCTACAAAGTGCTGTTTTTAACCGCGAGGGTGATGTTTGGCGTGCAGGTCTTGCAAGCGGGCGCGAGCGACGTGGGTGTAGATCTGGGTGGTCGACAGGTCGCTGTGGCCGAGCAGCATTTGCACCACCCGCAGGTCGGCGCCGTGGTTGAGCAGGTGCGTGGCGAAGGCGTGGCGCAGGGTGTGCGGCGACAACGACTTGCTGATCCCGGCGACTTTGGCCTGGTGCTTGATGCGGTGCCAGAAGGTCTGGCGTGTCATCTGTTCGCCGCGCTGGCTGGGGAACATGACATCGCTGGGCCGCCCGTTGAGCAGCTCGCCTCGGCCGTCACGCAGGTAGCGTTCGACCCAGACAATCGCCTCCTCGCCCATCGGCACCAGTCGCTCCTTGCTGCCTTTACCCATCACGCGCAACACGCCCTGACGCAGGTTGACCTGTTCCAGGGTCAGGCTGATCAGCTCAGTAACCCGCAAGCCGCAGGCGTAAAGCACTTCCAGCATGGCGCGATCACGTTGACCGATGGCTTCGCTCAGGTCCGGTGCATTCAGCAGTGCCTCCACATCGGCTTCCGACAAGGACTTGGGCAATGGCCTACCCAGTTGCGGCATATCGACGCGCAAGGTCGGATCGACCGCAATCAGCTTTTCCCGCAACAGATAGCGATAAAAGCCACGCACGCCGGAGAGAAATCGCGCAGTGGAACGGGGTTTGTAGTTTTGCTCCAGGCGCCAGGCCAGGTGATCGAGGATCAACTCACGGCCGGCGTTGATCAGCTCGAGGTTTTTTTCCTGCAACCAGCCGTTGAATAGTGCCAGGTCGCTGCGATAGGCATCGCGGGTGTTATCGGAGAGGCCTTTTTCCAGCCACAGCGCGTCGAGGAATTGGTCTATCAGGGGATGGTCGATGGCGGGCATAAAGGCTCAGGTAGCGGGAATCCGGGGCTAAGTCTTTCATAGCCGGACGGGGCTTTACAGTGCCTGATGTTATTGCGGTGACGACGTCGTGATCTTCTGTAGGAGCGAGGCTTGCCCGCGAAGACGGAATTACATTCAACATTGATGTTGGCTGATATGACGTCTTCGCGGGCAAGCCTCGCTCCCACAGTTCGATGAGAGATAAATCGCAGGCAACAAAAAAGCAGCCCTCAGGCTGCTTTTTTTGCATCGGAAGCTGGACTTAAGCCAGTTTTTCCTTGATGCGAGCTGCTTTACCGGACAGGTCACGCAGGTAGTACAGCTTGGCTTTACGTACGTCACCGCGACGTTTAACGGCCATGCTGTCGATTTGCGGGCTGTAGGTCTGGAAAGTACGCTCTACGCCAACACCGTTGGAGATTTTACGAACGGTGAAAGCACTGTTTACGCCGCGGTTACGCTTGGCGATAACAACACCTTCGAACGCTTGCAGACGCGAACGGTCGCCTTCCTTCACTTTCACCTGAACGACAATAGTGTCGCCCGGGGCAAAGGTAGGGATCTCTTTGGTCATCTGCTCTGCTTCGAGTGCAAGGATGATTTTGTTAGTCATGCTGTGCTCCTAAGGTAAATCGTCGGATTTACCATCGATACGTTGTTAACTATCGTCCCGCTCGCGGATGTATTCCTCGAGCAGCTTCTTCTCTTCTCCAGAAAGCGAGCGGCTTTCCAGAAGATCGGCGCGTCGTTCAAAGGTCCTACCAAGGGACTGCTGTAAACGCCAACGCCGGATATGCGCGTGATTGCCACTAAGCAACACGTCGGGAACACGCTGATCCGCATACACCTCCGGTCGGGTGTAGTGCGGGCAATCCAGCAGACCGTCCGTAAAGGAATCTTCCTCGGCGGAGTCCGCATGCCCTAAAGCTCCAGGCAGCAGTCGTGTAACCGCATCGATCAGGACCATCGCCGGCAGCTCGCCGCCAGACAGTACATAGTCGCCAATCGACCACTCTTCATCGACGTGAGCATCTATAAAACGCTCGTCAATGCCTTCATAGCGGCCGGCAATCAGGATCAATGCATCCAGATTCGCCAACTCGCGGACCGCCGACTGAGTCAGCTGACGGCCTTGGGGGGACAGGTAAATCACCTTCGCCGCCTCCCCGGCTGCTGCCTTGGCCTGAACCAGAGCATCTTCCAGGGGCTTGATCTTCATCACCATGCCCGGGCCACCGCCAAATGGGCGATCGTCCACAGTGTGATGTCGATCCGTCGTGTAGTCTCGCGGATTCCAACAGGTCAGCTGCAACAGCCCCTGTTTCACCGCACGACTGGTGATGCCGTACTCGCTGATGGCGGAGAACATCTCGGGAAACAAACTGATCACTTCTACGCGCAAGTTAGCCACGCTTAGAAGTCCGCATCCCATTCCACCTTCATCTCGCCTGCGGCAAGGTCGACTACCAACACGCATTGCTCCGTATAGGGCAACAGGCGTTCGCGATCGTCCAGGCTGCCAGCGCAAGGCTTGACCACCATTACATCATTGGCGCCGGTTTCCAGAAGATGATCGATTTTCCCGAGCAAATGCCCGAGTTGATCAATAACCTTCAGACCTTCCAGCTGGTACCAGTAGTACTCGCCGTCGGTCAATTCAGGGAACAGGTTGCGCGGCACGCAGATCTCATAACCGGCCAGAAGACGCGCTTCTTCACGATCATCGAGACCCTTGAGCTTTGCGACCAGGAACTTGTCGTTCCCGCGTCCGCTGACCAGCTCGACCTGTTTGACATTGCCTTCGCGCTTGAGCGTCCAGGTTTTGTACTGCAACAGGTTTTCAGTCGGATCAGTAAAGGAATAAACCTTAACTTCGCCGCGAACGCCGTGAACAGAGTAAATCTTGCCGATAACGATCAAATCATCAGCAACAGCAGGCGTCGCGCTCATATTGCTCAGGCCGCAGCCTTAGATGCATCCTTCAACAACTGAGCAACACGCTCAGAAGGTTGTGCACCAACGCTCAGCCAGTAGGCTACGCGCTCTTGGTTCACGGACAGACGAACTTCTTGACCACGAGCAACAGGGTTGAAGAAGCCAACCTGTTCCTTGTGCGAACCGTCGCGCGGGTTGCGGCTGTCGGTTACGGTCAAGTGGTAAAACGGGCGCTTTTTGGAGCCGCCAAGGGCAAGACGGATTGTTAGCATGTGAACATCGTTCCTGTAGTCGGTGCTGCAAATCTAAAGGCACAGCGGGCATAGGTGCCCGAAAGGCCGCATATTCTAAGGAATATCCGGACTTTTGCAAATGTCTTTTTCCGGCGGCCTTCCGGTCGCCATCAAGATTTGCTATAGAGCCGTCGTTGAAAACGGCCAGTCAGCTCCCGCCAAGTGCGGGTTTGCTGGAGTTCCCACATTGCTGTGGACAGCGCAAGAGCAAGCCCTTGCGCGGATTCTTTACATCTTCGGCATACCGCCGCCGGGCAACATACCGCCCATGCCGCGCATCATTTTGGCCATTCCGCCTTTCGCGGAGAATTTCTTCATCATCTTCTGCATCTGCTTGTGTTGCTTGATCAAGCGACCGATGTCCTGCACCTGAGTGCCCGAACCCATGGCGATCCGGCGTTTGCGCGAACCGCTGATCAGCTCAGGGTCGCGGCGCTCGGCCGGTGTCATGGAATTGATGATGGCTTCCATCTGCTTGAATTGCTTCTCTGCCGCGCCCTGGGCATTGCCCATTTGCGCCAGATTCACACCGCCGATGTTCGGCAGCTTGTCCATGAGGCCGCCGAGGCCGCCCATGTTCTTCATCTGTTGCAGCTGATCGCGGAAGTCTTCGAGGTCGAAGCCCTTGCCCTTCTTCAGCTTCTTGGCCAGTTTGTCGGCCTTGTCCTTGTCGAGGGTCGCTTCAGCCTGTTCGATCAGGCTGAGCACGTCGCCCATGCCGAGGATGCGCGAAGCAATCCGCTCAGGATGGAACGGTTCGAGCGCTTCGCTCTTCTCGCCCATACCGATGAACTTGATCGGCTTGCCGGTGATGGCGCGCACCGACAGGGCGGCACCACCACGGGCGTCGCCGTCGACTTTGGTCAGGATCACACCGGTCAGAGGCAGTGCATCGCCGAAGGCCTTGGCCGTGTTGGCGGCGTCCTGGCCGGTCATGGCGTCGACCACGAACAGGGTTTCGACCGGGTTGATCGCAGCGTGCAGCGCCTTGATCTCGCCCATCATCTCTTCGTCGATGTGCAGACGACCGGCGGTATCGACGATGACTACGTCGATGAATTTCAGTTTTGCTTCTTTAATAGCGGCTTGCGCGATCTCGACCGGCTTCTGGCTCAGGTCGGACGGGAAGAAGGTAACACCGACTTCACCCGCGAGCATTTCCAGCTGTTTGATCGCCGCAGGACGGTAAACGTCCGCGGACACGACCATGACCGTCTTCTTCTTGCGCTCTTTAAGGAAGCGCGCAAGTTTGCCGGCGGTGGTGGTTTTACCCGCGCCCTGCAAACCGGCCATCAGTACGACGGCGGGCGGAACGGCGCTCAGGTTCAAGTCTTCGTTGGCCGCGCCCATCAGGCTTTCGAGTTCGGCCTGGACGATCTTCACGAAGGCCTGGCCCGGCGTCAGGCTGCGCGACACTTCGGTGCCGACGGCACGTTCCTTGACCGAATTGACGAAGTCCTTGACCACCGGCAGGGCGACGTCGGCTTCGAGCAACGCCATGCGCACTTCACGCAGGGTGTCTTTGATATTGTCTTCGGTCAGCTTGGCCTTGCCGGTGACATGGCGCAGCGTCTGCGAGAGACGGTCGGTTAAGTTTTCAAACATTGCGCGATCCTTTCAGGCCCTGTGTAGACCGGGATAATGGCGGCCCAGACCGGAATAAACATGTGCTCGGCGAGCCTGCGGCGTGGGCAGGTCGCGGATTATAGCGAAGACTGCGTCTGGCGGACACCTCGCTGTCAGGTTCTATGGTCTTTCGTGCCATGTGGGTTCTATGCCAAACTCGCGCCTTTCGGGCTTGCCTAACAGGATTTATGCTCCCCTTGTCACCCAGTTTGCTTACCACCCTCGCCGCCGCCTGCTTATATGCCGCTGCGACTATCTATCAAGGCACTCGCCTGGCCTCCGGTGCCAAGGCGAACAAGCGCCTGTTGGTCACGCTCGGCGTATTGGCCGTGCTGGCTCACAGCGCCAGTCTGTTCACGCATCTGCTGACGCCGATCGGCCTGGGCCTGGACTTCTTCAGTGCCGCCAGCCTGATTGCCGCAGCCGTTATCGCCCTGACCTTGCTGGCCTGCTCGCGGATTCCGGTGGAGAACCTGCTGATATTGCTGTTCCCGCTCGGCGTCGCCACCGTGCTCCTGGCGCAATTCGCCCCGGCCGGCACCGTGCAGATCATCGACGAAGAGCCGGGCATCCTCGCCCACATTCTCCTGTCGATCCTGGCCTACGGCATGTTCACTATCGCGGTGTTCCAGGCCTTGCTGCTGCTGGTGCAAGATCACCAGCTCAAGCACAAGCATCCGTCCGGGCTGATCAAGAACTTCCCGCCGCTGCAAACCATGGAAAGCTTGCTGTTCGGCTTTCTCTGGGCCGGTTGGACCTTGCTGTCGCTGTCGCTGATCTCTGGCTGGCTGTTCGTCGAGAATCTGTTCGCGCAGCATCTGGTGCACAAGACCCTGCTGGCCTGCCTGGCCTGGATCGTGTTCAGCGTGTTGCTGTGGGGCCGTAATCGCCTCGGCTGGCGCGGACACAAGGCGATCCGCTGGACCCTCGCCGGTTTCTGCCTGCTGATGCTGGCCTATTTCGGCAGCAAGCTGGTTCGTGAATACATTCTGCACATCTGACGGGCGGCAATAATGGACGACTTGCCCATAGGGCCGATGCTTGCAGTGATCGCCCTGCTGATTTTGTGGTCGGGGTTGTTTACCGCCATCGAAGTCGCGCAACAGTACTTGCTGGCCCAACGCACGGCCTCACGGTCGAGCGACAAGCCCTTGGCGAAGCTGAGCTTTCCGCTGAACAGCCTGATCCTCTGCAACACCCTGTGCCGCGCACTGGTCATGGTCATCAGCACCTTGCTGGCGATTTTCACCTGGGCGGAAAACGGCCCATGGGCAGCCTGCGTCGGTGCCGGCGTGATCCTGCTGGTGTTCGCCGACTACCTGCCGCGCACCCTGGCCGTGCGCTACCCGGACGCAATCTTGAACCTGGGCAACACCTTGCTCGGCGCGCCGCTAAAAATCATCTACCCGGCAGCCTGGCTGCTCAATGGCTTCAGCCAATTGCTGATGCGTCCGTTCGCCCGCAAGGTCAAAGTGGTGCAGCAAAGCGAAGACGAGGCACAGGCGGATCGCCACGACGACCACGAGCACGCGCCTTCCCGCCCGCACCCGTTGTCGGGCATTCATGCGCTGGACAACATCACGGTCAACGACATTCTGGTGCCACGCAGTGATGTCGACGGGATCAACCTCGACGACACCCTCGACGAAATAATCGAACAACTGCGCAACAACCGCCGCACGCGCCTGCCGGTGTTCCATAGCGACATCAATCAGGTCGAAGCGGTGCTCAATACCCGGCAGATCCGCCACTTGTTGCCGGATGCCAGCCTGACGCTCGAAGCGTTGCTGGCGGCCTGCCACGAACCGTACTTCGTGCCGGAAAGCACGCCGTTGCAGCTGCAATTGCTGAACTTCCACAAGCAACAGCGGCGGCTGGGCATGGTGGTGGACGAGTACGGCGAAGTACTCGGCATCGTGACCCTGGAAGACATCCTCGAAGAAATCGTCGGCGAGTTCGAAAGCGAGCACAGCCTGGACAACCCGCACGTTCACCCACAGGCCGACGGTCGATTGATGATTGAAGGTGCGGCGTCGATTCGCGAACTGAACAAAAGCCTGGGCTGGCACCTGCCCAGCGACGGCCCGAAAACCCTGAACGGTCTGGTGACCGAGGCGCTGGAGACGATTCCGGAAAGCTCGGTTTGCCTGAAGATCGGGCGTTATCGGCTGGAGATTCTCGAGACCGAAGACAACCGCGTCACGCAGGTGTTGGTCTGGCATACCAGTTCGGTGCCGGCCCTTTCCAAAATCTGATACGTCCCTATGTTCAAGGCTCGATACCTGTGGGAGCGGGCTTGCTCGCGAAGGCGATTTCATATTCAGCAGAGATGGTGACTGATGATCCGCTTTCGCGAGCAAGCCCGCTCCCACATGGGTGTTGGCGGACTTACTAATCCAACCCCTTGTTGAATCGTTAGCCGCCTTCCTATAATCGAGTCGCTTACCCAAGCCCCGCCCTACCCCGTGCTACCCGCACGCTGCGTTAAACCCACATCCCTGGGTGTTCGACCATAATAATTCGCTCCACTGGAGCATGACTGTCAGGGATCACCGCATGACGACCAGCACCGCTTACAGCGACACCACGCCTGCCCCGCCGACGAACTCCGCCACACGAGTGGCCACCGCGAGCTTCATCGGCACCGCCATCGAGTTCTACGACTTCTACGTCTACGCCACCGCCGCTGCGCTGGTGATCGGGCCGGTGTTTTTCCCGCAGACCTCCGGCACTGCACAGATGCTCTCGGCGTTTCTCACCTTCGGCATCGCTTTCCTGGCGCGACCATTGGGTTCGGCACTGTTCGGCCACTTCGGTGACCGCATAGGGCGCAAATCGACACTGGTCGCATCCTTGCTGTTGATGGGTGTGTGCACCACGCTGATTGGCGTGCTGCCGGGTTACGACAGCATCGGGGCCTGGGCGCCGATCCTGCTTTGCGTGCTGCGGTTTGGCCAAGGCCTGGGACTGGGCGGCGAATGGGGCGGCGCGGCATTGCTGGCGACAGAGAATGCGCCGAAGGGCAAACGCGCCTGGTTCGGCATGTTCCCGCAGCTCGGCCCTTCGATTGGCTTCCTGGCGGCCAACGGGTTGTTCCTGACGCTGGCCATGACCCTGAGCGACGAACAGTTCCGCTCGTGGGGCTGGCGCATTCCGTTCCTGTTGAGCGCGGTGTTGGTGATGGTCGGCCTGTATGTGCGCCTCAAACTCCACGAAACGCCAGTGTTCGCCAACGCCATGGCGCGCCAGGAGCGGGTGAAGATTCCGCTGGTCGAGCTGCTCAGCCAGTACTGGGCGCCGATGTTGCTGGGTGCCGGGTCGATGGTGGTCTGCTACGCGCTTTTCTACATCTCGACCGTATTTTCCCTGAGCTACGGCGTGTCGACCCTCGGCTACACCCGCGAAACCTTCCTCGCGCTGCTGTGTTTTGCGGTGCTGTTCATGGCGGCGGCGACGCCTTTGTCGGCCTGGGCCAGTGACCGTTACGGGCGCAAACCGGTGCTGATCATCGGTGGCGTGCTGGCGATTCTGTCCGGTTTCCTGATGGAACCGCTGCTGACCCACGGCACAACCTGGGGCGTGGCGCTGTTCTTGTGCATCGAACTGTTTCTGATGGGCGTGACGTTTGCGCCAATGGGCGCCTTGTTGCCGGAGCTGTTTCCGACCCACGTGCGGTATACCGGTGCGTCGGCAGCCTACAACCTGGGCGGCATTGTCGGGGCCTCGGCGGCGCCGTTCTTTGCGCAGAAACTGGTGGCGATGGGCGGTTTGAGTTATGTCGGCGGGTATGTGTCGGGGGCGGCGGTGCTGAGTTTGATTGCGGTGCTGTGCCTGAAAGAGACACGGCATAACGATTTGAATCGGGTGGTCTGACAGAAAAAGCTTCGCGGGCAAGCCTCGCTCCTACAGGGTTGCGTCGTTCCACATTGACGTGAACGACGCCAATACAGGGTTGCGTCGTTCCAAGATGATGTGAACGACGCAAATCCTGTAGGAGCGAGGCTTGCCCGCGAAGGCCGCGCCTCGGTTTACAGCTCTACAACAACAGCCTGAGAAGCACGAGTCGCTTTAGCACGAGCCGCTTCAATCGACTCATCCCGCGCCAACGCCACGCCCATCCGGCGCTGGCCATTCACTTCAGGCTTACCAAACAGACGCAACGCCGTGTCCGGCTCGCTCAATGCGGCGCCCAGGTTGGCGAACGCGGTTTGGGTCGACTGACCTTCCACCAGGATCACCGCCGACGCCGAAGGGCCGACCTGACGGATCAACGGAATCGGCAGGCCCAGAATCGCCCGGGCGTGCAGCGCGAATTGCGACAGGTCCTGAGAAATCAGGGTCACCAGGCCGGTGTCATGCGGGCGCGGCGAGACTTCGCTGAACCACACCTGATCACCTTTGATGAACAACTCGACGCCAAACAGACCACGGCCACCCAAGGCTTCGGTCACGGCTTTGGCGACGCGCTCGGATTCAGCCAAGGCAACCGGGCTCATGGCTTGTGGCTGCCAGGATTCCTGGTAGTCGCCCTTCTCCTGACGGTGACCGACCGGTGCACAGAACGTGGTGCCGCCAATGTGGCGCACGGTCAGCAGGGTGATTTCGTAGTCGAAATCGATAAAACCTTCGATGATCACCCGACCTTTACCGGCACGGCCGCCTTCCTGGGCGTAATCCCACGCGGTTTTCACGTCGTCGACGCTGCGCAGCAGGCTCTGGCCTTTGCCCGAGGAGCTCATGACCGGTTTGACCACACACGGGAAGCCCAGGTCTTCAACGGCTTTGCTGTAGTCCTCGAAGGTGTCGGCGAAGTGGTACGGCGAGGTCGGCAGGTCCAGCTCTTCAGCGGCCAGGCGACGGATACCTTCGCGGTTCATGGTCAACTGCGTGGCGCGAGCGGTCGGGATCACGGTGAAGCCTTCGGCTTCCAGTTCAACCAGGGTCGCGGTGGCGATGGCTTCGATTTCCGGCACGATGAAGTTCGGCTTCTCGGCTTCGATCACCGCACGCAGGGCAGCGCCGTCGAGCATGTTGATCACATGGCTGCGATGGGCGACTTGCATGGCCGGCGCGTTGGCGTAGCGATCCACGGCGATCACTTCAACGCCCAAGCGTTGCAGCTCGATCACCACTTCCTTGCCCAACTCGCCACAGCCACACATCAATACGCGGGTCGCGGTGGGCGACAATGGAGTTCCGATACGGGTCATCTGAAGGTCCTCAAAGAAGCGGATCATCGAGGGACGCAACGCTTGGCGCGCTTCCCATGGGGAGAAAGCGCGGCATTTTACATGAACCGCAGGGTTTGGCTTCAGCTGGCGACGGCCTGTTTGCGCAGGCGCCAGGCCATGATCAGCCAGACGACCGTTACGCCGGCGAACTTCGAGCCCATGGCGGTGAGGATCACGGCCGGGGTGAAGGCGTCGATCATGCCGAAAAAGATGAAGGTGTCGAGGGGAATACTCAGCGCCGAACTTATCCACAGGCGATCGTGCAACGGGCGCTTGGTGATGCTGAACACCAGCCAGTCGATGCACTCGGATATCGCAAACGCAGTAGCGCTGGCCAGGGCGATGGACGGGTCGGACGTCACGTAGGACAACACCAGCGCCGCGAGCATCGCGGCGATAGCACCGTGGCCGAAGCGGGTTTGCACCATGTCGCGCAGGACAAACACCAGCCCGCCCCAGGCTGACCAGATGATGTCCAGGTGCGGAGCGGTGGAAAAGGCGTAGTTGATCAGCACGACGCTGCTGATGTAGGCGATCAGGAAGAGCATGGGGCGATGGATACCTGTCAAATTTGGCGCACAGAGTACCGTAGGAGCTGACGAGTGCAACGAGGCTGCGATCTTTTGATGGTGTTTTTTAGGAGCAAGATCAAAAGATCGCAGCCTCGTTGCACTCGACAGCTCCTACCAGTTCCTACAGTTCCTACAGGTCAGGGGTTTTGCCCAGCATCCAAATCAACCCACTCGACTTCGCCCGCTCATGACACAACTCCAGCACCTTGCGGCGCTCGGCGTTGTCCATCCGGCTCCAGCGGGTGATCTCTTCCACCGTACGCTGGCACCCGGTGCAAATATCGTCGTCATCCAGTGCGCAGATGTTCACACAGGGCGATAGCACCGGCCGTTCAGTAGCGTTCATTCTTCCTGCTCGACCAGGTCGCGGGCATAGCGCTGCGAGTTGTGCACATAGTGGGCGGCGCTGGCTTCGAGCATTTTCTTCTGCGGCTCGGTGAGTTCGCGCACGACCTTGCCCGGCGAGCCCATGACCAATGAACCGTCGGGAATTTCCTTGTTTTCGCCGATCAGCGAATTGGCGCCGATGATGCAGTTCTTGCCGATTTTCGCGCCGTTGAGGATCACCGCATTGATGCCGATCAGGCTGTAGTCGCCCACTGTGCAGCCATGAAGCATGGCGTTGTGGCCGATGGTCACGCCGGTGCCGATGGTCAGCGGGTAGCCCATGTCGGTGTGCATCACGGTGCCGTCCTGGACGTTGCTGTTCTTGCCGATCAGGATCAGTTCGTTGTCGCCACGCAACACGGCGTTGAACCAGACATTGGCGCCCTCTTCCAGTTTGACCTTGCCCACGAGCACGGCATTGGGTGCAACCCAGCTCTGTGGATGGGTTTCGACGCGGGCGTCGCCCAGGCGGTATTTCATCGTGTTGTCCTCAAGGCTCAGGCCGGGTTCACGCCATTCGAACGATGGCTTCAGGTGTTGATAAAACTCTTGGGCGGATGATGCAGGCTGATGTCGGCGTCATACAGCAGATTGATCAGCTCGACGATCATAATCGCGGTCAAACCCCAGATCTTGTACTCGCCATAACGATAACTCGGCACGTACCAACTGCGGCCCTGGTAATCGATGCGGTGGGTGTGTTCCCGCGGGTCCTTGCGAAAGAACTCCAGGGGCACGCTGAACACGGCGGCGATTTCGGCATCGTTGGCCAGGTATTCAACGTAATCGGGAATGACGCCGACATAAGGCGTGACCTTGATGCCGTGCAGGGAGATCAGTGGGCTGAGCGGGCCGATCACTTCCACCAGACCGGGCGGCAGGCCGATTTCTTCTTCGGCTTCGCGCAGGGCAGTGAAGATCAGGTCAGGGTCTTCGGGGTCGCGGCGTCCGCCGGGGAAGGCGACTTCGCCGCCATGGGTCGAGAGCCCGCTGGCGCGCAGGGTCAGAACCAGTTCCGGTTCATCGCTGCGGGTGATCGGCACCAATACGGCGGCCTCAGGGAAACGCTTGTCGGTTTCAAGGGTGCGTGGCGTGTGGTTGCTTACCCGATGCAGTAGCTCGTCCAGCATGAGTGTTCTCGATCTGTGCCTTACCCTGCATCATGCACCAATCACACCGACCGCCCAACCCCCGAACTGCGCCATGTCGCGAAACGACAACTTGCCGACTGACACCGCCGCACGCCAAGATAGGCGCAGCCTCCAGGAACCCAAGCATGAAATTTTGCAGTCAGTGCGGTAACCCGGTCACCCAGCGCATTCCCGAAGGCGATTCGCGCCTGCGATTTGTCTGCGACAGCTGTCAGACCATTCACTACCAGAACCCCAATATCGTCGCCGGTTGCGTCGCCACTTGGGGTTCGAAAGTGTTGCTGTGCCGCCGCGCCATCGAGCCGCGACTCGGCTACTGGACCCTGCCCGCCGGTTTCATGGAAAACGGCGAGACCATCGAGCAGGCTGCCGTGCGCGAAACCGCCGAGGAAGCCTGCGCCCGGGTACGCAACCTGAGCATCTATACGCTGATCGACGTGCCGCACATCAGTCAGGTGCATGTGTTCTTCCGCGCCGAACTGGTGGATCTGGACTTTTCCGCCGGCCCCGAGAGCCTGGAAGTCATGTTGTTCGAAGAAGCCGACATCCCTTGGTCCGAGCTGGCTTTCCGCACGGTGGGCCGTACCTTAGAATGCTTCTTCGCTGACCGGCAGACGGAGGTCTACCCGGTGCGATCCGAGTCGATTCCGCCGCTTGCTCAAGCCGCCATCACTTAAGCGTCAGTTAATCCAAAACCATCTATAACTTATAAATAGTCGCGACACCTCTAGGGATATCGTTTCAATGCGCTGGTTGCTTGCTTTGTTTTGCCTGTCGTTCGTCGTGGTGTCCCAGGCTTCCACCGTGGTCACTCTGGACGGCAAACCCATTGAAAAAGTGCTGGTGCTTAAATCCGCCCATCAACTGCAACTGATCGCCGACGGCAAACCGCTGCGAACCTACCGCATTTCCCTGGGCAAAAATCCTCGGGGCACGAAGCTGATGGAAGGCGACAAGCGCACGCCAGAGGGGTTTTACTGGGTTGATTGGCGCAAGGTCAGTGACCGCTTCAACCTCGCCATGCACATCTCGTATCCGAACATTACCGACTCGGCGCGCTCACGCCGTGAAGGCGTCGATCCCGGCGGCATGATCATGATTCACGGCACCCCCGACACCTACGACTACCCGGAAGACCTGTTCCACACCCTGGACTGGACCGACGGCTGCATCGCCATGCGCAACATGGACATGCGTGAGGTCTGGGGACTGGTGCCGGATGGCACGATGATCGAGATTCGGCCTTAACCCTTCCTGCAGATGGCGAGTGAGCTTCTGTGGCGAGGGAGCTTGCTCCCTCGCCACAGAGTCCTGCGTAGACTGTTCCTACAGCTACCTTCTGTCGCCCTTCGAAAAAATAAATCAAAAGATCGCAGCCTGCGACAGCGCCTACAGGGTTGATACCACTCCCACCTGTAGACGCTGCCGCAGGCTGCGATCTTTGCTTTGAAAACCCCCACCCGTAATACCACTTAAAGCCAACCCCCATTCAACCACCCCGAAAGCCCCGGTTTTCCTGCGCTTTGAGCAAAGTGGTCTCATTGACATGGTATTTAAGTGGTATTAGGTTTCGTCCTACAACCGAGCGACAACAATCCAACATCCGCATCGGAAACGCCCTACATGAATGACATCCAGGCCCTACGTCCTGACGACACCCAGCCGACGCCGCTGTACCTGCAACTGGCGCGCAACCTGGAAGCGGCGATCCACGCCGGCCAATGGAAAGCCGAGCAAGCGATGCCGTCGGAGCGCAGCCTCAGCGAGTCGCTGGGCATTTCCCGCGTCACCGCCCGCAAAGCGCTGGAAGTGCTGTTCGATCAAGGCCTGATCCGCCGCAACCAGGGTTCCGGCACCTTCATCACGCCACGACTGGAACAACCGCTGTCGCGCCTTTCCGGTTTCAGCGAAATGCTCCGCCTGAAAGGTTTCGTTCCCGGCTCGCAGTGGCTGGAGCGGGAAATTACCCCGCCAACCCACGAAGAACTGATCCGCCTCGGCCTCTCGCCCAACGACAAGGTCGCGCGACTCAAGCGCCTACGCAAAGCCGACGACGCGGTGATGGCGATCGAGATGAGCACCCTGCCCGCCTCGATTATTCCCAAGCCGCAAGCGGTGGGCGATTCCCTCTACGAATACCTCGATGGCATCGGCAAACCGATTGTCCGCGCGCTGCAGCACATTCAGGCAATCAACGCCTCGGATGAGTTCGCCGCACTGGTCGGCATCGCCCCCGGCACTGCCATGTTGCTGATGACCCGGGTCGGCTACCTGGAAGACAACACGCCCATCGAAGTCACCGACACCTATTGCCGCAACGACTACTACGACTTTGTCGCAGAGCTTCGTCGATAAAGAGCTTCGTCGCTAACCAAGCTACCGAGAACCGATCATGTCCGAAGACAACATCCTCACCGCCCACGGCTGGGTTCGCGGCCGGCTGATTCACCAGCACGGCAAAGTCGTGTCCATCGAAGGCGTGCCCTGCGATCCGGCCGACAATGACCTGCCTTACCTGCTGCCGGGTTTTATTGACCTGCACGTTCACGGTGGCGGCGGCAAAGACATCATGGAAGGCGCCACGGCCTTCGAAACCATCACCAAAACCCACGTGCGTTTCGGCACCACCTCGCTGCTGGCCACCACCATGACCGCGCCGAGCGAAGAGATTTCCAGCGTGCTCAAAGCCGTCGGCGAGTTCTGCGAGCAACGCCCGACAGGCAGCGCCCGAGTGCTCGGCGTGCACCTTGAAGGCCCGTACATCAACCCCGGCAAACTCGGCGCGCAACCGAATTTCGCCCACACCGCGTTGATGGTTGAAGTCGAAGCGTACCTGGCGTTGGCACCGATCCGCGTGATCACCATTGCTCCGGAAATCGCCGGCCACGACGCGTTGATCCGCGCCCTCAGCGCTCGCGGTGTGCGCATGCAGATCGGCCACACCCTCGGCAGTTACGAGGAAGGCGTGGCCGCGCTGGACGCCGGCGCCACCAGTTTCACCCACCTCTACAACGCCATGAGCCCGCTGCATCACCGCGAACCCGGCATCGTCGGCGCGGCGCTGGCTCACGCCAAATATGCCGAACTGATTCCGGATTTGTTGCACGTGCACCCCGGCGCCATGCGCGTGGCCCTACGTTCGATCCCGTGCCTGTATTGCGTCACCGATTCCACCGCTGCCGCCGGCATGCCCGACGGTGAATACAAACTCGGCAGCCACACCGTGACCAAATGCCTGGGCGGTGTGCGCCTGGCCGACGGCACGCTGGCGGGCAGCACCCTGACCATGGATCAGGCCCTGCGCAACCTGGTGAAGATCGGTTTGCCGATCGCCGAGGCTTCGCAGCGCCTGTCGCAATTCCCCGCCGACTACCTCGGCATTACCGAACGCGGGCGCCTGCAACCCGGCGCCTGGGCCGACTGCGTGCGGCTGGATCGCTCACTCACACTGACCGCCGTCATGGTCGAAGGAGAAGACATTGACTTCAAAAATGCTTGAGGAGGCGCTGTCCTCGTTCGAGGCCGTCGAAGCCCAACTGCAGCAACTCGACCCGCAGATGATCGAGATTGCCGGACGCCTGCGCCGTCAGCCGCCGCAAGTGGCGATGACCGTCGCCCGTGGCAGCTCCGACCATGCCGCCAGTTATTTCGCCTACCTGACCATGCAGCAACTGGGCATCCCGGTGGCGTCGTTGCCGATGTCGGTGGTGACCATGCAACAGGCCCCGTTGAAGGTCAGCGGCCAGGTCGCGTTTGCGTTCTCGCAATCGGGGCAAAGCCCGGACTTGGTGAACAGCCTGCGTCTGTTGCGCAAACGCGGCGCCCTGAGCATTTCCATGGTCAACGCCGCCGACTCGCCTCTGGAAGCGGCATGCGAATTCAGCCTGCCGCTGCTGGCCGGCACCGAAAGCAGCGTCGCGGCGACCAAGAGTTTTATCGCCACCCTCAGCGCCAGCGCTCGATTGATCGCCCACTGGAAGGAAGACGTGGAATTGCTCGAGGCCGGCAACGCGCTGCCCGAAGGTCTGCGCGATGCCGCGAAACAGGATTGGAGTCTGGCCATCGAGGCCCTGCGCGATTGCGAGCGGCTGATGGTGATCGGCCGTGGCGCCGGTTTTGCCATCGCCCAGGAAGCCGCGCTGAAATTCAAGGAAACCTCGGCGATCCAGGCCGAAGCTTTCAGCAGCGCCGAAGTCCGCCACGGCCCTATGGCGCTGATCGGCGACCAATACCCGCTGCTGGTATTCGCCCCGCGTGGCGCTGAGCAGGCCGGTTTGCTGAGCCTGGCGGCGGACATGCGCCAACGCGGAGCTCGCGTGTTGTTGGCCGCACCGGATGACGTCAGCGAACGCGACCTGACCTTGACCCGCGCCGAGCACCCGGCCCTCGACCCGATTTTGGCGATCCAGAGTTTCTACGTGATGGCCGCCGGTCTGGCCGTCGCCCGCGGCATGGACCCGGACCAGCCGCGGCATTTGAGCAAAGTCACCCGGACCCATTGATTGAAGGATTCCCGTAGGAGCTGACGAGTGAAACGAGGCTGCGATCTTTCGACTTTGGTTTTTAAAAGCAAGATCAAAAGATCGCAGCCTCGATTCTCTCGACAGCTCCTACGGGGGGGCGAGTGAACTGAACCGAATTGTTTACTGATGAGTACCGAGCCATGCACAACAACAATAAAGAGCTGACCCTCAGCGCCCCGCTCAGCGGCCCGGTGCTCACGCTCGCCAAAGTCCCGGACCCGGTGTTCGCCAGCGGCGCCATGGGTGACGGGATTGCTATCGATCCACTGAACGACACCCTCCACGCCCCTTGCGCAGGCGTGGTGGTGCACGTCGCCCGCACTGGCCACGCGGTGACCTTGCGTGCCGACAACGGTGCCGAATTGCTGCTGCACCTGGGCCTCGACACCGTCGAGTTGCAGGGCGAAGGTTTCTCGATGCTGGTCAAGGAAGGCGCACGCGTCGCCAACGGCCAACCGTTGCTGCGCTATGACCTGGACAAGGTTGCGCAGCAATGCAAAAGCCTGGTCAGTTTGATGATCCTGACCAACAGCCAGGATTTCCAGGCGCGGCCGATCACGTTGAAATCGGTGAAGGTCGGCGATCCGCTGCTGCATATCGTACGGCGGTTGGCTAATGGCGCTCAGGTCGAAGTCGATTTGTCGGGCAACGAAGTTCACGGCCACGTCCGCATCGCCCATCGCGGCGGTTTGCACGCTCGGCCGGCGGCGCTGATTCGCCAGACCGCGCAAGGTTTCAAGAGCAAGTCGCAGCTGCATTTCGCTGGCAAATCGGCGTCGTGCGACAGTTTGATTGGGCTGATGAGCCTGGCGGTTGGCGAGCAGGAAGAAGTGCAGGTCAGCAGCCAGGGCCCGGATGCGGAAGCGGCGCTGCAAGCATTGCTGACGGCGTTATCCACCGCCCTGGCCGAAGACACTCACGCCGCTGCGCCAACCCTGATTGCCCAACGTCATCGCCCCGCCGAAGCGGGTGTGTTGCACGGAGTTTGCGCGGCGCCCGGCCTGGTCGCCGGGCCGCTGTTTCGCTTGAACGCGATCAGTTTGCCAGTGGATGCCGGCAACCATGATCCCGAGCAACAACTGCACGCCCTCGACACCGCGCTGAGCGTGGTGCGCAGCGAAATCGACCACACGCTGACCCAGGCCAGAAAGCACAAGAACACAGATGAAGAAGCGATCTTCGCCGCGCACTTGGCGCTGCTCGAAGACCCGGCGCTGCTCGACGCGGCGGCGCAATCCATCGACAAGGGCATGGCCGCGACTCACGCCTGGAATCAATCCATCGACGTGCAGTGCGACGTCCTCCAGCAACTCGGCAGTCCGTTGCTGGCCGAGCGTGCCAACGATCTGCGCGACCTCAAGCAACGGGTGCTACGCGCCCTGCTCGGAGAAACCTGGCACTACGATATTCCGGCCGGCGCCATCGTCGCCGCCCATGAACTGACCCCGTCCGACTTGCTGCAACTGAGCCAGCACGGTGTCGCGGGGTTGTGCATGGCGGCGGGCGGCGCGACCTCGCATGTGGCGATTCTGGCGCGGGGCAAAGGCCTGCCGTGCCTGGTGGCATTGGGCTCGACGTTGCTGGATCAGGAGCAAGGCCAAGCGGTGGTGCTGGATGCCGACGGTGGTCGGCTTGAACTGACGCCGACCACCGAACGTCTGGCAGAGGTGCGTCAGGCACAACTCGATCATCAACAACGCCGCGCCCAAAAACAGGCACAAGCGCATACCCCGGCACTAACCCTTGATCGCTTGCACATCGAAGTCGCGGCCAATGTCGCCTCCAGCGCTGAGGCGGCTGATGCGCTGGCCAATGGCGCCGATGGCGTTGGCCTGCTGCGCACCGAGTTTCTCTTCGTTGACCGCAACACCGCGCCGGACGAACAGGAACAGCGCCTCGCCTACCAATCCGTGCTTGATGCCATGGGCGACAAATCGGTGATCATCCGCACCATCGACGTCGGCGGCGACAAGCAACTCGACTACCTGCCGCTGCCGACCGAAGCCAACCCGGTGCTCGGTCTGCGCGGCATTCGCCTGGCCCAGGTGCGCCCGGAATTGCTCGACCAGCAACTGCGCGCGCTGCTGCACGTCTGCCCGTTGTCGCGCTGCCGGATCCTGTTGCCGATGGTCACCGAAGTCGATGAGCTGTTGCACATTCGCCAACGCCTCGATGCCTTGTGCGCCGAGTTGGAACTGACCCAGCGCCCGGAGCTGGGAGTGATGATCGAAGTCCCGGCCGCCGCGCTGCTGGCCGAACAACTGGCCGAGCACGCGGACTTCCTGTCCATCGGCACCAACGATTTGTCCCAGTACACCCTGGCCATGGACCGCGACCACGCCGGGCTCGCCTCGCGGGTCGATGCGCTGCACCCGGCGCTGCTGCGACTGATCGCCCAGACCTGCGCCGGCGCGGCGGTGCATAACCGTTGGGTCGGGGTGTGCGGCGCACTTGCCTCCGATCCATTGGCCACGCCGGTGCTGATTGGCCTGGGAGTCCGAGAGTTGTCGGTGAGCCCGGTGCAGATCGGTGAAATCAAGGACCGCGTCCGCCATCTCGACGCGAGCGAATGCCGACGCATCAGCCAGGACCTGCTCAAGTTGAGCAGTGCCGGCGCGGTGCGTCACGCCTGTCACCAACATTGGCCTCTGAGCTGAACAACAAGCTCTAAAACAAAAAGAACACAGGGAGAACCGCCATGTACCAATACTTTATCGAAGGCTTGCAGCGCCTCGGCCGCGCGCTGATGCTGCCGATCGCGATCCTGCCCATCGCCGGCCTGTTGCTGCGCCTGGGCGACACCGACCTGCTGAACATCGCGATCATCCACGACGCCGGCCAGGTGATCTTCGCCAACCTGGCGATGATCTTCGCCATCGGCATCGCGGTCGGGTTCGCCAAGGACAACAACGGCACCGCAGGCCTCGCCGGGGTCATTGGTTATCTGGTGATGATCTCCACGCTCAAGGTGCTGGATGCGAGCATCAACATGGGCATGCTCGCCGGGATCGTCAGTGGTTTGATGGCCGGCGCGTTGTACAACCGCTTCAAGGACATCAAGTTGCCGGAGTACTTGGCCTTCTTCGGTGGCCGGCGTTTTGTGCCCATCGTCACCGGTTTTGCGGCTGTAGGCCTCGGCCTGGTTTTTGGCTATATCTGGCCGCCGATCCAGCAAGGCATCAACAGTTTCGGCGCGTTGATGATGGAAAGTGGCAGCTTCGGCGCCTTCGTCTTCGGCGTGTTCAACCGTCTGCTGATCGTCACCGGCCTGCACCACATCCTCAACAACATGGCGTGGTTTGTGTTCGGCAACTTCACCGATCCAACGACCGGCGCCATCGTTACCGGCGATCTGTCGCGCTACTTTGCCGGCGATCCGAAGGGTGGCCAGTTCATGACCGGCATGTTCCCGATGATGATCTTCGGCCTGCCCGCCGCGTGCCTGGCGATGTACCGCAATGCCTTGCCGGAGCGGCGCAAAGTCATGGGCGGGATCTTCCTGTCGATGGCGCTGACCTCGTTCCTGACCGGAGTGACCGAGCCGATTGAATTCGCTTTCATGTTCCTCGCGCCGATGTTGTATCTGGTGCACGCCGTGCTGACCGGCCTGTCGATGGCGGTCACCAATATGCTGAACATCCACCTCGGCTTTACCTTCTCCGGTGGCTTCATCGACATGGTGCTGGGCTGGGGCAAGTCCACCAACGGCTGGTTGGTGGTACCGGTGGGGTTGGCGTATGCAGTGATCTACTACGTGGTGTTCGACTTCTGTATTCGTCGCTTCAACCTCAAGACGCCGGGGCGTGAAGATGTTGTTTCTGGTGAAAGGGTCGTGGTCGCCGAGAATGAACGTGCCGGCGCCTACATCAAGGCATTGGGCGGCGCTGCCAACTTGATCACCGTGGGTGCATGCACCACGCGGTTGCGGCTGGACATGGTGGATCGCAACAAGGCCAACGACGCCGAGTTGAAAGCGCTGGGCGCGATGGCGGTAGTGCGTCCGGGCAAGGGCGGGAGTTTGCAAGTGGTGGTCGGGCCGATGGCCGACAGCATTGCCGATGAGATTCGCCTGGCAATGCCGGCGCTGGGTCGCGCCGTGATCAGCAGCCCCGCCGCTGTTGTCGAAGAAGCAAAACCGGTCGCGCTGCCAGAAGCGCAACAGTGGCTGAATGCGTTGGGCGGTGGCGACAATGTGCTGCAGATGGACTGCATCGCCATGACCCGGATTCGCTTGCATCTGGCGGATGGCAAGGCGTTGTCGGAATGTGATTTGAAAGCGCTGGGTTGCCAGGGTGTCAGCCAGCTAGAGGGTGGCGTCTGGCATCTGTTGATTGGCGACAAAGCGCCGAGTTTGAGTGGGGCGTTGGAGGCGTTGGTTAATCGTAGTGAGGTGAGTGCCAAGGTTTAGATCTTCAGCGCCTGTTAGTCCGCCTTCGCGGGCAAGCCTCGCTCCTACATGGGAAGGCGTTTCTCCTGTAGTAGCGAGGCTTGCTCGCGAAGAGGCCCTTACAAACACTGAAAGCTTAAAACTCAAGCAGACGTAACATGCTGCTCAGCTTCGTAATGTCGAGTCTGGAAAGGCATGAGCGTCTGAGCTTTCAGACCCAACCCCTCACTCAGCCCCCAAGAAACCGCGAGTTCATCTCGTCGCTTGCGAAGCGGAACAGCCACTGCCTGTGATCGCACTTCCAATCTGGGCGTCGAGCGCAAAAAAAGTTTAAGAGCACCGAAGGTCTCTAATACACGGCTATCTGAAACACATGCAAAGCGTGTAAACCGCTCAAGCAAATAGCCTGCACGACGAACCTCGACCTCCTCAGCGTGACGACTCAGGAATGCTTCAACTTCACTCGCAAGATCATCCTTCGAATACCAGACAGCTTTAGCCGCACTCACCAGCGCAGCGTCATCGGCCTGGTTCAAAGGTTTCTTGACCAAGGTGTCCAAGGCAGATGAGAGGACGTGGCCACTATTGGGCGTTGCCATCCGGGGTCTCCAGTTAGTCTTGCAAGATTGCGCAGCAGTCCCATTCGGCCAAAAACTGGTCGGTTGTAGTGGCAGTCGCCACGCGTAGTGAGTTGAGTGCGAAGGTCTGATCCACACAAAACCTGTGGCGAGGGGGCTTGCCCCCGTTGAGGTGCGAAGCGCCTCCAAATGGGACTGCTACGCAGTCCAACGGGGGCAAGCCCCCTCGCCACAGTAACCGGGGTCTATTCGCGCGGGTCGATCTGATCCAGCACTCGATTCGCGGTGATTTCCGCCAGCATCACGCTGTTTGATATGCCCAGCAGGGCATTGCGCGAACTGCCGTCCAGCAGGTCTACCAGGTTATGGACCATTACGTCGACCGAGGCCAGGGTCTCGACAAGGTAAACCATCAGGGTTTCGCGGGTGGCTTCGGGGTTTACGGCAAATAGGGTGCCGGGTGTGCGCGGTGTGGCTTTGATGTCGGCGAATGAGGGGATGCGCTCACCTAAGTCGCTGGGCGTTGTTGAATCGGTTCCAGGCGGGTTGGGTGTTACTTTGAACATGACTAACTCCTGAGGTGGAGCCGTTCACTCGTCGCTGCTAAACGAAGGGTGGCGGCTGTGCGCGGGTTAGCAGACCGGGAAGTTAGCAAACCGGCGCGTCCAAGGACGCCCCACGCACAGCCACCATCAAGTTCAGGGATATGAAGACCTGACTGAAGGGAGCGTTATGCACCTCACTAACAAACACGGGCTGCTAAACCCGATCACTGATGGGCAGTGACAGGAATCAAATTACCGAGCAGCCCCAAGGCGCACAAGCCGGCGGATTCTGGCGTAGCCGTAGGCAACGGCGCAAGAATTTGTAGGTCTCGGGAAGTTACTTAGAGCGTCTTTAAACAAGGGCTTTGCGGCGATGTTTAATGGTCGGACAGGCAGTGACTACGCGGGTGTGACTCAGTCAGTCTTCGCGGGCAAGCCTCGCTCCTACATGGGAATGTGTTTCTCCTGTAGGAGCGAGGCTTGCCCGCGAAGAGGCCAGCCCAGACACCACAAATCCTGGGCAACAAAAAACCCGCTGATCTGCATCAGCGGGTTTCTTGTTTCAGCGGCAAGCGAATTAGAAATCCTCCAGCCGCCACACTTCATAAGCCGGCGTCTCGTAGGGGTGACTGAGTTTCAACGCAGCCACCACGGCCACGATCAACTCATCCGCCACCACCAGCTCTACTTTCCATTCCTCAACCTGCTCGACCTGCCCCGCTTCGCCAATAAACGGCTGGCTGCCATCCAGTGGACGAAACTGGCCCAGGCCCAACACCTGCCATGCGCAGTGATCGTAAGCGCCGATCCGTCCGCCACCGGCGGCGAATAGGGCACTTTTGACCTGTTCCACATGACTGGCCGGAACAAAGAAGCAGAGCTTGTACACAGCTATCAGTTAACCCAGACGCGAGCATTACGGAACATACGCATCCAAGGTGCGTCTTCATTCCAGTCTTCCGAGCGCCACGAGTTCTGCACGGCGCGGAACACACGTTCCGGGTGCGGCATCATGATGGTTACGCGACCGTCGCGGCTGGTCAAACCGGTGATCCCGCGCGGCGAGCCGTTCGGGTTGGCCGGGTATTTCTCGGTGACCTTGCCGTGGTTGTCGACGAAACGCATGGCCACGCAACCCGACAGATCGGCTTCCAGCAACGCTTCTTCGCTGGCGAACTCGGCATGACCTTCACCGTGAGCGATGGCGATCGGCATGCGCGAACCGGCCATGCCTTGCAGGAAGATCGAGTTCGACTCCTGGACCTGGACCATCGCAACGCGGGCTTCGAACTGCTCGGAACGGTTGCGCACGAAGTGCGGCCAGAACTCGCTGCCCGGGATCAGCTCGTGCAGGTTGGACATCATCTGGCAACCGTTGCACACGCCGAGGGTGAAGCTGTCGTTACGTTCGAAGAAGCCCTGGAACGCATCGCGAGCACGGCTGTTGAACAGTGCGGATTTGGCCCAGCCTTCACCGGCACCCAGTACGTCGCCGTAGGAGAAACCGCCGCAAGCGACCATGCCCTTGAAGTCGTTCAGGTCGACACGGCCGGCCAGAATGTCGCTCATGTGCACGTCGATCGCGTTGAAACCGGCGCGGTCGAAGGCAGCAGCCATTTCCACCTGACCGTTGACGCCCTGCTCACGCAGTACGGCAACCTGTGGCCGGATGTTTTTCTTGATGTAAGGCGCGGCGACGTCCTGGTTGACGTCGTAGCTCAGCTTGACGCTCAGGCCCGGGTTGTCTTCTTCCAGCAGCACGTCGAACTCTTGCTCGGCGCAGTCGGCGTTGTCACGCAGACGCTGGATCTGGTAGCTGGTTTCAGCCCAGGTACGTTGCAGCAGACGACGCTGGCCTTCGAAAACGGTTTCGCCGTTGAAGGTGATGTTGATCTGGCCGTTGTTCATCGGCTGACCGATCACCGACACGCAGTCACCCAGACCGGCCGCGCTGAATTGCGCGAGGATGTCTGGAGTAGCGTCCTGGCGAACCTGGATCACCGCGCCGAGTTCTTCGTTGAACAGGATCGCGGCGATGTCGGCGGAAGTTTCCGCCAGGCCATCGAGGTTCAGGCTCAGACCGCAGTGACCGGCGAAGGCCATTTCCACGGTGCTGGTCAGCAAACCACCGTCGGAACGGTCGTGGTAAGCCAGCAGGTGACCGTCGGCGTTGAGGCCCTGGATCACGGCGAAGAAGGCTTTCAGGTCTTCGGCATCATCGACGTCCGGCGCTTGCGAGCCGAGCTTGCCGTGAACCTGGGCCAGGATCGAGGCGCCCATGCGGTTCTGGCCACGGCCCAGGTCGATCAGGATCAGGTCGGTGGTGCCTTTGTCCATGCGCAGTTCCGGGGTCAGGGTCTGACGGATGTCAGCCACTGGCGCGAAACCGGTCACGATCAGGGACATTGGCGAAGTGACAGTCTTGTCGACGCCTTCGTCGTTCCAGCGCGTGGCCATGGACATCGAATCCTTGCCCACCGGAATGGTAATGCCCAAGTCCGGGCACAGTTCCATGCCGACCGCTTTCACGGTGTCGTACAGACGCGCGTCTTCACCCGGGTGACCGGCCGCGGACATCCAGTTCGCCGACAGTTTGATGTCGGAGATCTTGTTGATGCGCGACGCGGCAATGTTGGTCAGGGTTTCGCCGATGGCCATGCGGCCCGACGCCGGAGCGTCCAGCAAGGCCAGCGGAGTGCGCTCGCCCATGGCCATGGCTTCACCGGTGTAGACATCGAAGCTGGTGGCGGTGACGGCAACGTCGGCCACCGGAACCTGCCACGGGCCGACCATTTGGTCACGGGCCACGAGGCCGGTGATGGTGCGGTCGCCGATGGTGATCAGGAAGCTTTTGCTCGCGACAGCCGGGTGATGCAGAACGCGTTCAACGCAGTCGGCAATGTCCAGCGTCGACGGATCAAAGTCGTCGCCCAGTTCGTTTTCACGAACGGCCGAACGGTGCATGCGCGGGGCTTTGCCCAGCAGCACTTCGAGTGGCATGTCCACCGGGCTGTTGCCGAAGTGGCTGTCGGTGACCGTCAGTTGCGGCTCGGCAGTGGCTTCGCCGACGACGGCAAACGGGCAGCGCTCACGTTCGCAGATCGCCTGGAAGCGTTCGAAGTCCGCCGGGCCAACCGCCAGAACGTAGCGTTCCTGGGATTCGTTACTCCAGATTTCGTGCGGGGCCATGCCCGGCTCGTCATTTGGAATGTTGCGCAGTTCGAAGCGGCCACCACGGTTGCCGTCGTTGACCAGTTCCGGGAAGGCGTTGGACAGACCGCCCGCACCCACGTCGTGGATGAAGCTGATCGGGTTGTTTTCACCCAGTTGCCAGCAACGGTCGATGACTTCCTGGCAGCGGCGTTCCATTTCAGGGTTTTCGCGCTGTACGGATGCAAAGTCCAGGTCCGCCGAGCTTGTGCCGGTGGCCATGGAGGAAGCAGCGCCGCCGCCCAGGCCGATCAGCATCGCCGGGCCGCCGAGGACGATCAGCTTGGAGCCGACGGTGATCTCGCCTTTCTGTACGTGCTCGGCACGGATGTTACCCATGCCGCCGGCCAGCATGATCGGCTTGTGGTAACCGCGAACTTCGTCGCCACGCGGGGTGGTGATCGACTGTTCGAAGGTACGGAAGTAACCGGTCAGGGCTGGACGACCGAACTCGTTGTTGAACGCGGCGCCACCCAGTGGGCCTTCGATCATGATGTCCAGCGCGGTGACGATGCGCTCAGGCTTGCCGTACGGCACTTCCCACGGCTGTTCGAAGCCCGGTATTTGCAGGTTGGAGACGGTGAAACCGGTCAGGCCAGCCTTCGGCTTGGCGCCACGACCGGTTGCGCCTTCGTCGCGAATCTCGCCACCGGAACCGGTGGACGCGCCCGGGAACGGGGCAATCGCGGTCGGGTGGTTGTGAGTCTCGACTTTCATCAGGATGTGCACCGGTTCCTGCACCGCGCCGTACTGGCGGGTTTCAGGGTCCGGGAAGAAACGACCGGCGACGTTGCCGACGATTACCGAAGCGTTGTCCTTATAAGCCGACAGAACGCCTTCGCTGTGCATCACGTAGGTGTTCTTGATCATGCCGAACAGGCTTTTTTCCTGGCTCTGGCCGTCGATGTCCCAACTGGCGTTGAAGATCTTGTGACGGCAGTGCTCGGAGTTCGCCTGGGCGAACATCATCAGTTCGATGTCGTGCGGGTTGCGCTTCAAGCCGACGAAGGCGTTGACCAGGTAATCGATCTCGTCTTCGGCCAGGGCCAGGCCCAGCTCGGTGTTGGCTTTTTCCAGCGCGGCGCGGCCGCCACCCAACACGTCGATCGCGGTCAGGGGCTTGGGCTCGGCATGGCTGAACAGGCCGGCAGCCTGTTCGAGGTTGCCCAATACGATCTGGGTCATGCGGTCGTGCAGCACATCGGCAATCAGCTGCGCGTCGGCGTCGCTGAACTGGCCAGCCACGTAGAACGCGATGCCGCGTTCCAGGCGCTGGATTTTGCTCAGGCCGCAGTTGCGAGCGATATCGCTGGCTTTACTGGACCATGGCGAAATGGTGCCGAAACGCGGCAACACCAGGAAAAGACGTCCGGTCGGTTCTTGCACCGGGACACTTGGGCCGTACTTCAGAAGGCGCGCAAGCACCTGCTGTTCGTCGCCGGTCAGGACGCCGGTGACTTCGGCGAAGTGAGCGAATTCAGCATACAAGCCGCTGACAGCCGAAACTTTCTGGCTCAGTTGCTCAAGGAGTTTGCTGTGGCGAAAGGCAGAAAGGGCAGGAGCGCCGCGCAGGATCAACATCTTCGGGACAGCCTCGGGAAGGGGTGTGCTTTGAGGCCGTGCATTCTAGCCTAAACAGCTCGCGACATCACCCGAAACGGTACGGGCGGCATGACCCGGACGTCGGGCCGGGTATCGGAGGCCGGAACGGGTGCTTATCAGGGGTTATTTTTTCTGTCACAAAATGCGCTTTCGGCCCATTCCTGCGGGCTCCGGACGGGTTTTCGACTCTCTAGCAGACTCGCCCTTCTCTGTCGAGATATGGCGCTTGCGGTCCTTTGCGTATACTGCGCAGATGTTTTCCCCAACGGCTTTGCGTCCGCGGTACGCCAAATGGCTGATCGCAACCGGACTCTTCCTGATGCTCAGTGGCTGTGTTGATAAACCCAACACGCTGGAGCGCGTAAAGGAGGATGGCGTGCTGCGGGTGATTACCCGGAACAGCCCCGCCACCTACTTTCAGGATCGCAACGGTGAAACCGGCTTCGAATACGAGCTGGTGAAGCGCTTTGCCGACGATCTGGGGGTCGAACTCAAAATCGAGACGGCTGACAACCTCGACGACCTGTTCAATCAGGTGGGCAAGCCTAACGGCCCGGTGCTGGCTGCTGCCGGTCTGGTCAGCAGCGAGCAACGCAAAAAGCAGGTGCGGTTTTCCCACTCCTACCTGGAAGTCACCCCGCAAGTCATCTACCGCAACGGCCAGTCACGGCCAACGGATGCCGGGGACCTGGTCGGCAAGAAGATCATGGTGCTCAAGGGCAGCACCCACGCCGAACAACTGGCGGAGCTGAAAAAGAAATATCCCGGCATTGAGTACGAAGAGTCTGACGCGGTTGAAGTCGTCGACCTGCTGCGGATGGTGGACGAAGGCCAGATCGACCTGACCCTGGTCGACTCCAACGAAGTGGCGATGAACCAGGTCTACTTCCCGAACATCCAGGTCGCGTTCGACCTCGGCGACGCCAGCAACCAGAGCTGGGCCGTGGCCGCCGGGGAAGACAACAGCCTGCTCAACGAGATCAATGCCTACCTCGACAAGGTACAGAAGAACGGCACCCTGCAACGCTTGAAAGACCGTTATTACGGTCACGTCGATGTCCTCGGCTACATGGGCGCCACCACCTTCGCGCAGCACTTGCAGCAACGCCTGCCCAAATACGAACAGCACTTCAAGAATTACGCCAAGAAAGAGAAAGTCGACTGGCGCCTGTTGGCGGCGATCGGTTATCAGGAATCGCTGTGGCAACCGGCGGTCACGTCCAAGACCGGCGTGCGCGGCCTGATGATGCTGACCCAGAACACCGCGCAAGCCATGGGCGTATCGAATCGTCTCGATCCCAAGCAGAGCATCATGGGCGGCGCCAAGTACCTGGCTTACATGAAGGATCAACTGGACGAGTCGATCCAGGAACCGGATCGCACCTGGTTTGCCCTGGCGGCCTACAACGTCGGCAGCGGTCACCTGGATGACGCGCGCAAGCTGGCGGCAAAGGAAGGGTTGAACCCGGACAAATGGCTGGATGTGAAGAAGATCCTGCCACGGCTTTCCGAGAAGAAGTGGTTCAGCAAGACCCGCTATGGCTACGCCCGGGGCGGCGAGCCGGTGCACTTCGTGGCGAACATCCGTCGCTACTACGACATCCTGACCTGGGTGACCCAGCCGCAGCTTGAAGGCGATCAAGTGGCCGAAGGCAACCTGCACGTGCCAGGGATCGACAAGACTAAGCCGAATCAGGAAACGCCGCCGCTCTGACGGGTTATCCACAAGCCAATGTGGGAGCGAGCCTGCTCGCGAATTCGGTTCCACATTCAACATCTCTGTCGACTGTTACACCGCTTTCGCGAGCAAGCCCGCTCCCACATTTTGGTTTTGTGTTTGGCGCTTAGGCTTTTGCTGCAGCCAGAATCAGCGCTTTCATTTCCGACACCGCCGACTTGAACCCGACAAACAACGCATGCGCCACCAGCGCGTGGCCGATGTTCAGTTCGTTGATGCCCTTGATCGCTGCCACCGCTTCGACGTTGTGGTAATGCAGGCCATGGCCGGCATTGACGATCAAGCCTTGGGTCAGGCCAAACGCCACGCCATCCGCTACGCGCTTCAGTTCTTCAGCCACGTCGGTCGGTGTCTCGGCATCGGCGTAACGACCGGTGTGCAGCTCGATGGCCGGCGCGCCGACGCGTTTGGACGCTGCAATCTGCCGCTCGTCAGCATCGATAAACAGCGACACTTCGCAACCGATCTTCGACAGGCGCTCTACCGCAGCCTTGATTCGCGCTTCCTGCCCGGCCACGTCCAGGCCACCTTCGGTGGTCAGTTCCTGACGGGTTTCGGGCACCAGGCAAATGTGCGCCGGACGGATGCGCTCGGCGAACGCCATCATTTCTTCGGTGACGCCCATTTCGAAGTTCATGCGGGTTTGCAGCACATCCTTGAGCAGCAGCACGTCACGCTCCTGGATGTGTCGGCGGTCTTCGCGCAGGTGCACGGTGATGCCGTCAGCGCCCGCCTCTTCCGCGTCCAGTGCTGCCTTGACCGGATCAGGGTAACGCGTGCCCCGGGCCTGGCGCAGGGTGGCAACGTGGTCGATGTTCACGCCAAGAAGAATGCGATTGCTGGTGGTCACGGAAGCGCTCCTGAAGAAGAGGAAATTCGGTGCACAGCATACACGGGGATTTTACGGCTTTCGAAACAACTCTCGGGAAACCAGCGGCCGACCGCCCAGATGCACGGCCAGCGCCTGACGCATCAGACGCTTGGCAGCCGACAACGCACCGGGGGCAGACCAATCGGCTTCGGCCATGGCCAGCAACTCGGTGCCGTTGAACAGACCGGGTTGCAGCAAGTAGACGCGCTCTAGGCCAGCGTCCACCTGCAAACGGTAGAGCCCGTCTGGCGCGATGGGTTCGCCATTGATGTCGGTGTTCAGCGCGAAGCCGTAGCCGAGATCGTCCAGCAGCCGCCATTCGAAGGAGCGCAGCAACGGTTCCAGCGGACGGCCTTCAGCCAGCGCGAGCAGGGTCGCGGCGTAGTGATCGAAGACGCCGGGGTGCGGGTCTTCAGCCGGCAACAGGCGAATCAGCAGTTCATTGAGATACAGACCGCTGAACAGCGCTTCACCGACGAGCCATGTAGAAGTCCCCGAGCTTTCCATGCGCCCGACATTCTTCAGCTCGCCTCGCCCTCGAAACTCGACTTCCAGCGGCACAAACGGCCGCGCCAGCGTCCCGGCCTTGCCCCGCGCACTGCGCAACACCGCCCGCAGCCGACCTTGCGGCGTGAGGAAATCCACCAGCGCACTGGTCTCGCGGTAGGCGCGGCTGTGGAGCACGTAGGCGAGTTGGCCGATTGGCTGGGACATGGAGCTCTCAATGGCGGAACGCAATTTTTACAAACAACCCAAAACCAAATGTGGGAGCGGGCTTGCTCGCGAAAGTGGTGTGACAGTCAACATCAATGCTGAATGTTACATCGTCTTCGCGAGCAAGCCCGCTCCCACAGGGGTTCACTGGTGTAGCTGGAACCGGGTGTTACAGATCGCCATACCCCAGCGAACGCAGGGCGCGTTCGTCGTCGGACCAGCCGCCTTTCACTTTCACCCAGAGGTTGAGCATGATCTTGGAGTCGAACAGCAGCTCCATGTCCTTGCGCGCTTCGGTGCCGATGCGCTTGATGCGCTCGCCCTTGTCGCCAATGATGATCTTCTTCTGGCCGTCACGTTCGACGAGGATCAAGGCATGAATGTGCAGGGTTTTGCCCTGCTGCTTGAATTCTTCGATTTCGACGGTGATCTGGTACGGCAGCTCGGCGCCCATCTGGCGCATGATTTTTTCGCGTACCAGTTCAGCAGCAAGGAAACGGCTGCTGCGGTCGGTGATCTGGTCTTCCGGGAAGAAGTGCTCGTTCTCCGGCAGGTAACCAGCGATCACACGCTCCAGCGCTTCGAGGTTGTGCCCGTGCTGGGCCGAGATCGGCATGATCTGCGCGTTCGGCAGCTGTTCCTGCAACCAGCTCAGGTGCGGCATCAGCTCGGCTTTGTCTTCGATGCGGTCAGTCTTGTTCAGCGCCACGATCAACGGGCCGGTCACGTACTGGACGCGCTCGAGAACCATCTGGTCTTCGTCGGTCCACTTGGTGCGGTCAACCACGAAGATCACCACGTCGACGTCTTTCAACGCCGCCGATGCGGTCTTGTTCATGTAGCGGTTCAGGGCTTTCTCGCCACCTTTGTGCATGCCCGGGGTATCGACGTAGACAGCCTGGATGGCGCCTTCGGTCTTGATGCCCAGCATGTTGTGACGGGTGGTTTGCGGTTTGCGCGAGGTGATCGCCAGCTTCTGACCCAGGATGTGGTTCAGCAGCGTGGACTTGCCCACGTTGGGACGGCCGACGATGGCAACATAGCCACAGCGTGTTGCGGTTGTATCAGTCATTGCCATTCTCCACACCCAGGGCAATCAGTGCTGCGGCGGCCGCTACCTGTTCGGCAATACGACGACTCACACCCTGACCTCGGCTTTTTTCGTTCAGTAAGGTGATTTCGCATTCGACGAAAAAGACTCGGCAATGCGGTTCACCCTGGATATCCACCACTTCGTAACGTGGCAGCTCACAGCCCCGGGACTGCAGGAATTCCTGCAGGCGGGTTTTCGGATCTTTGTTGGTGTCGACCAGGGTCAGGCCCTCGAACTCCCCGGTCAGCCAGGCCAGCACGCGTTCGCGCGCCATGTCCATGCCGGCATCCAGGTAGATCGCACCAATCAGCGCTTCCAGGGCATCGGCCAGAATCGACTCGCGACGGAAACCGCCACTCTTCAATTCACCGGAACCCAGACGCAGGTAATCGCCCAGATCAAAACCACGGGCCAGTACGGCCAGGGTCTCACCTTTCACCAAGCGTGCGCGCAAACGCGACAACTGGCCTTCGCGGGCCAGCGGGAAGCGATCGAACAGCGCCTCGCCGGCAACGAAGTTGAGGATGGCATCACCGAGGAATTCCAGGCGTTCGTTGTTGCGCCCGGCAAAGCTGCGGTGAGTCAGGGCCAGGACCATCAGTTCCTGATCCTTGAAGGTGTAGCCGAGCTGACGCTCTAGACGACTTAAGGAGACGCTCACGGTTTACCCACGCTGAGTTCGTGGTTGGATTCCACCGCCATCGCCGTGATGCGGCGCAGGCTTGGGACAATTAACGCTGTGTTCAAAAATAACGTCCTGAATATCATTGGCTTCATGCCTTCGGGGTCGATTGTGGCGACTCCAGAAATGCATTCGGCGCTGTGTTCAACAGCGCCGTGTGTGATTACTTGATCAGGCCAACCCGCGAGAAATTCGGCAGGTGACTGAGTTTAGGTTCCGGCCAGCTCATCCAGACTGCGAAGGCCTTGCCGACGATATTCTTGTCGGGAACCATGCCCAGCAGATCCTTGGGAATCGTTGGATCATCCCAGTAGCGACTGTCGTTGGAGTTGTCGCGGTTGTCGCCCATCATGAAGTAGTGCCCGGCAGGCACGGTCCAGGTATGGTCCGGCGTTGCGCGGTAGCGGCTCATTTCCTTGCGGATCAAGTGCTCGGCCGCGCCGAGTTTTTCCTTGTAGAGCTCGGCGCTGCCCAACGTGCCCGGCTCGGAGCCGACCAGTTGCTCGGCGATCGACTCACCGTTGACGAACAGGCGCTTGTCGGCGGTGTAGCGAATCTGATCACCCGGCAGGCCCACTACACGCTTGATGTAGTTGACGTTCGGATCGCTTGGATAGCGGAACACCATCACATCGCCGCGCTGCGGATCACCGACTTCGATGACTTTCTTGTCCATCACCGGCAAGCGGATCCCGTAGGAAAACTTGTTTACCAGGATGAAATCGCCAACGTCCAGGGTCGGTTTCATCGAGCCGGAAGGAATCTGGAACGGTTCCACCAGGAACGAACGCAGTACCAGCACGATGAACAACACCGGGAAGAACGACTTGCCGTATTCAACCAGCAGCGGCTCTTTGTTCAGTTTCTCGACCACCACCCCATCAGGCTGGCTGACGCTGCCCTGATAGGAGGCAATGGCGGCACGCCGACGCGGCGCCAGGAAAACCAGATCGAGCAACGCCAACAGGCCGCAGACGAACACGGCGATGACCAGCAACAGCGGGAAATTTAGTGACATAGGACCTAACTATCCAACCTGAGCACTGCAAGGAAGGCTTCTTGTGGAATTTCCACGTTACCGACTTGCTTCATGCGTTTCTTACCGGCCTTTTGCTTTTCCAGCAGTTTTTTCTTACGGCTAACGTCACCGCCGTAGCATTTGGCCAATACGTTCTTTCTGAGTGCCTTGACGGAGGTCCGCGCAATGATCTGCCCGCCAATGGCGGCCTGGATCGCGACGTCGAACATCTGGCGCGGAATCAGTTCTTTCATCTTCTCGGTCAACTGGCGACCTTTGTAGTGCGCGTTATCCTTGTGCACGATCAGCGCCAGGGCGTCGACCTTGTCACCGTTGATCAGCACATCCAGTTTCACCAGATTAGCTGATTGATAACGATCGAAATGATAGTCCAGCGAAGCATAGCCGCGACTGGTGGACTTCAGACGGTCGAAGAAGTCCAGGACCACTTCGTTCATCGGAATATCGTAGGTCACCTGGACCTGGGACCCGAGGAACAGCATGTCGTGCTGCACGCCACGCTTCTCGATGCACAGGGTAATGACGTTGCCCAGGTGCTCTTGCGGCACAAGAATATTGGCCCGCACGATCGGTTCACGCATGTCTTCGATCGAGGACAGGTCTGGAAGCTTCGACGGGTTATCGACGTAAATCGTTTCACCGGTTTTCAGCAACAGCTCGAAAATAACCGTCGGCGCCGTGGTGATCAGGTCCAGGTCGTACTCGCGCTCAAGGCGCTCCTGGATGATTTCCATGTGCAGCATGCCGAGGAACCCGCAACGGAAGCCGAAGCCCAGTGCGTCGGAGCTTTCCGGGGTGTACTGCAGCGACGAATCGTTGAGGGTGAGCTTTTGCAGGGCTTCACGGAAATCTTCGAAGTCGTCGGAGCTGACCGGGAACAGACCGGCGTAGACCTGCGGCTGAATGCGTTTGAAGCCGGGCAGCACGTCAACGTCGGGGGTGGAGCTCAAGGTCAGGGTGTCACCGACCGGTGCACCGTGAATGTCCTTGATACCGGCGATGATGAAGCCCACTTCGCCGGCCTTCAGGTCAACGGTGGCGGTGTGTTTCGGGTTGAATACACCGACGCTGTCCACCAGGTGGATCTTGCCGGTGGACTTGACCAGGATCTTGTCGCCCTTACGCACGCGACCGTGGCGCACACGTACCAGGGAAACAACGCCCAGGTAGTTGTCGAACCAGGAGTCGATGATCAACGCTTGCAGCGGATCTTCGTAGTTGCCGGTCGGCGCAGGAATGGTGTGAACCAGGCGTTCGAGAACTTCGTCGACGCCCAGGCCAGTCTTGGCGCTGCACTCGACCGCATCGGTGGCATCGATGCCGATGATTTTTTCGATTTCTTCTTTGACGCGGTCCGGATCGGCCTGTGGCAGGTCGATCTTGTTCAGGACCGGCATGACTTCCAGGCCCTGCTCGATCGCCGTGTAGCAGTTGGCAACCGACTGCGCTTCAACGCCCTGACCGGCATCGACCACCAGCAATGCACCTTCGCAGGCCGCCAGCGACCGGCTGACTTCATAGGTGAAGTCAACGTGGCCCGGGGTGTCAATGAAGTTCAGCTGGTACTTGATGCCATCGCGAGCGGTGTAATAAAGGGTGACGCTGTGGGCCTTGATGGTGATCCCGCGTTCACGTTCCAGGTCCATGGAGTCCAGCACCTGGGCTTCCATTTCGCGCTCGGCAAGGCCGCCGCACATCTGGATGAAGCGATCGGCCAGCGTCGACTTGCCATGGTCAATGTGGGCGATGATGGAGAAATTGCGGATATGACTCAAATCACTCACGGATCAACACTCAAAAAGGCTGCAGGCATAGCCCGCCGAAAAATAGCCGGGAATTGTACCTGATCCACGGCGCAAGCGTCACGTTCGCAGGTCAGACGGCTAATACAAAAACGCCCCGGTCTTGCGACAAGGGCGTTTTTTACGAGCGGCAAGGTCAGGAAAACCCCCGAATCAACCGGCTCGACGCAACAACCAGACCCCGGCCAAGGCACAGACACTGGCCGGCACCAGCACCGCGAACAGCGGCGAGAAACCGAACACCAGGCTCGAAGGACCGAGCAGATCCTGCACGATACGGAAGGTGAAGCCCACCAACACACCGGTAAACACCCGCTGACCAAGGGTCACCGAACGCAACGGGCCGAAGATAAAGGAAATCGCCATCAGCACCAACGCGGCGGTCACCAGCGGTTGCAACACCTTGACCCAAAATGCCAGCCAGTAGCGACCGTTGGCCAGCCCTTGGTCAGCCAGGTAATGGATGTAGCCCCACAAGCCGCTGATCGACAGCGACTCTGGCGCCATTACCACGGTGCTCAGCAACTGCGGGCTCAAGGCCACTTCCCAGCGCTCGACCGGCGTGTTGACCACTTCAGTATTCTTTTCATGGAACAGCGTGGTCGTCACTTCGCTCAGTTGCCAGTGATCCTTGTCGAACTCCGCGCGCTTGGCGAAGCTCGCCGACAGCATGTGGCGCTCTTTGTCGAAGTGGTAACGGGTTACGCCATACAACAGGCCATTAGGCTGCACGGAGTTGACGTGAATAAACTCGTCACCCTGGCGGTGCCACAGGCCGTGCTTGGCGCTTTGCGCATCACCACTGCCCTGGGCCAGCGAACGATTGGCCTGAGCGGTGACCTCGGTGGCCGGCGCCACGTACTCGCCAATCAGCACACCGACCACCATCAGGATCAGCATCGGCTTCATGACCGCCCAGACAATCCGCCCGATCGACACGCCAGCGGCGCGCATGATGGTCAGTTCGCTGTTGCTGGCCAGGCTGCCGAGGCCGATCAGGCAGCCGATCAGCGCCGCCATCGGCAACATGTCGTAAAGACGCCGCGGTGCGGTGAGCAGCACGTAGCTCAGGACATCCAACAAGGTGTAAGTGTCGCTGGCGTCGCCCATTTCATCGATGAAGGCAAACAGTGTCGCCAGACCGAGAATAATCCCCAGCACTGCCAGGATCGCGACAAATACGCTGCTACCAATGTAGCGATCGAGCTTAACCACGAGCCACCTCCAGCGCGTCGCGGCGACTCGCCAGCTTCAAGCGCATCGGCTCCCAGTAGAGCAAGACCAGGCCAATGGCCAGGAAGATCCCGTGCACCCACCACAAGCCCAGCGCAGCCGGGATCTTGCCCTTTTCGAGGGCGCCGCGAGCGGCAATCAGGATGGTCAGGTAAGCCATATAAAGAAGAATCGCCGGCAGCAACTTGAGGAAACGGCCCTGACGCGGGTTGACGCGCGACAGCGGCACCGCCATCAGGGTCACGATGAAGACCAGCAACGGCAGGGACAGGCGCCATTGCAGCTCGGTGCGCGAGCGGATGTCATCACTGCCCACCAGGGAGCTGGTGGTCATGGCATCACGGTCGGTCACTTCGTCACTGACGTCAGGCTTGGGCAGCAAAACCCCGTACTCGTCGTACTTGATCTTCCGGTAGTCGGCCTGCCCCGGATTACCATCGTAGCGGTAGCCATTGTCGAGAATCAGGTAGCGGTTGCCGTCAGGGCGGATTTCCTGACGGCCCTTTTGGGCCACCAACACGGAAATCCCGCGATCCTTCTGGTCGGACGAAATATTCTTTTGCGAAATGAATACGCCACCCAGGTTGACGCGGTCATCGGTCAGGGTTTCGGTGTAGGTCACACGCGTACCGTCACGCAATGCCTGGAAGCGACCTGGCTCCAAAGTATCGAATTCGGTCAGGGCGTCCTGCTTGTTCAGCAACAACTGGAACTGATTGGCCCCTTGCGGTGCCAGACTCAGGCTCAGCCATGCAACCACCAGCGCCACCAGAGTGGCCGGAAACAGGGTGATACGAAACAGGCGCTGCTGGCTCATGCCGGTGGCCGACAGCACGGTCATTTCGCTTTCCAGGTACAACCGGCCATACGACAACAGGATCCCGAGGAACAGGCCCAATGGCAGGATCAGCTGAAGGAAGCCCGGCAGGCGAAAGCCCATGATCAGGAACAAAGAACCCGGGTCCAGTTGGCCCGAAGCCGCCTGTGCGAGGTATTTGATGAAGCGACCGCTCATGATGATGACCAGCAGCACGGCGCTGACGGCACTCAAGGTCAACAGGACTTCGCGGGATAGATAACGGAAGACAATCAAACCAGACACTCCAGGGTTGTCAGGCTAAGGCGGCCAAACAAACAAACGTATCAGCCGGCCCGCAAGGCAGGGCCGCCGAAAAAGATGGCGCATTATCCTGTGATTGGGTGCGCCTGTCACTGCGCAAGCTCAAGCGCGTGCCCAAAGCACCGAAGATCGTACAACCGAGGGTTGTCAGGCGCCGGTAGCGAGGTTCAAACTGCGGCCTTTGTCGCGGGCCGTGACCTGCGTCTTTACATCTATATAAGCAGGCGTTTGCGCACACTGTCGAACGCCGCGTGTTGACCATTAATTCAGGGACCCGGACATGGAACTGGTTGTAAAAAGCGTTAGCCCAGAAACGTTGAAAACCGCCACTCTGGTGGTCGCCGTCGGCGAAGGCCGCAAACTCGGTGCCGTCGCCAAACAACTCGACGAACTGAGCGGTGGCGCCATCAGCGCCGTACTGAAGCGCGGCGACCTGGCCGGCAAAGTCGGCCAGAGCCTGTTGCTGCACAGCCTGCCGAACCTCAAGGCCGACCGCGTGTTGCTGGTGGGCGTGGGCAAGGATGAAGAGCTGGGCGACCGCCCGTTCCGTAAAATCATCGCTGGCATCCTCAATACGCTCAAAGGCCTGGGCGGCAGCGATGCCGTACTGGCGCTGGACGAAGTCGTGATCAAAGGTCGCGACAGCTACGGCAAGACCCGCCTGCTGGCCGAAACCCTGGTAGACGGCGAATACACCTTCGACCAGTTCAAGAGCCAGAAAGCCGAACCTCGCGCCCTGAAGAAAGTCACCCTGGTGACCATCAAGGCAGCACAAGCAGAAGTTGAGCGCGCCGTGGCCCACGCCACCGCAATCGCCAACGGCATGGCGTTTACCCGTGACCTGGGCAACCTGCCGCCGAACATCTGCCACCCGACGTTCCTCGGCGAACAAGCCAAGAACCTGGGCAAGGAATTCAAAAGCCTGAAAGTCGAAGTCCTCGATGAGAAGAAGATCAAGGACCTGGGCATGGGCTCGTTCTACGCTGTGGGCCAGGGCAGCGCCCAGCCACCGCGCCTGATCGTCATGCAATACAACGGCGGCAAGAAATCCGAGAAGCCGTACGCACTGGTCGGCAAAGGCATCACGTTCGACACCGGCGGCATCAGCCTGAAACCGGGCGCCGGCATGGATGAAATGAAGTACGACATGGGTGGCGCCGCCAGCGTGTTCGGTACATTGCGCGCCGTGCTCGAACTGAAACTGCCGATCAACCTGGTGTGCATCCTGGCTTGCGCCGAGAACATGCCGAGCGGCAACGCTTCGCGCCCTGGCGACATCGTCACCACCATGAGCGGCCAGACCGTGGAAATCCTCAACACCGACGCCGAAGGCCGTCTGGTGCTGTGCGATGCCCTGACCTACTCCGAGCGTTTCAAGCCACAGGCCGTGATCGACATCGCGACCCTGACCGGCGCTTGCGTAGTTGCTTTGGGCGCTCACACGTCCGGCCTGCTGGGCAACAACGACGAACTGATCGGCCAACTGCTGAGCGCCGGCCAATCGGCTGACGATCGCGCCTGGCAACTGCCGCTGTTCGATGAGTATCAAGAACAGTTGGACAGCCCGTTCGCCGACATCGCCAACATCGGCGGCCCAAAAGCCGGGACCATCACCGCTGCCTGCTTCCTGTCGCGCTTCACCAAGAACCTGAACTGGGCGCACCTGGACATCGCCGGCACCGCCTGGACCAGCGGCGGCAAGGACAAGGGCGCCACTGGCCGTCCGGTTCCATTGCTGACCCAATACCTGCTGGACCGCGCCAAAGCCTGAAACCGATGACCCTGGGCGGCGTTGCTCTCGGGCAACGCCGCTCATGGCTCAGGAACCGCAATGACCAAAGTCGACTTCTATATCCTGCCCAGCGCCGATCCGTCAGCGCGGCTGGATTTTGCCTGCAAGCTCACCGAAAAAGCCTGGCGCATGGGCCACCGCATCTACCTGCATTGCAGCGATGTCGCCCAGCGTGAGGACCTCGATGCGCGGCTGTGGGCATTCAAGGGCGAAAGTTTCGTGCCCCACGGTCCCGCCGAAAGCGAACCGGACAGCTTGATTGTCCTGGGCCTGGGTGATGACTGCGGTCCGCATCAGGATCTGCTGGTCAATCTGGACCTGAAAATCCCGGCCTTCGCCAACAAATTCGCCCGGGTGGCGGAAGTGGTGGTGGAAGATCCGACGATCCGGGCGGCTGCGCGGGAGAGTTTCCGTTTCTACCGCGAACAGGGCTATCCTCTGCAAGATCACCGTTTACAGCGACTCTGAGCATTCCGATGGACACTCCAAAACCGCCACAAAAGTCCGCGCACCTGCTGGATGACCTTGAGTCGATCCGCCAACTGCTCGGTGATGACAACCTGCAACCGCCATTGTTGACCGACACGGTCAATGAAGACGAACAGGAACAGATTCCGATGCTGTTCGAAACGGCAGGCGCCACGCCTGACGCCGTCGAACCGCCTCCCGCCCCTGCCGCACAACCGGCAGCGGCCGCCAGCAAGGGCCCCGACGCCCTGCTGCACCTGGACAGCGAACTGCGCGCCGCCGCGCAATTGATCATGCAAGACGTGATCGACGACTTCGCCCCGCACATCGAAACCGAGATCAAGCGTCGCCTTGATGCGCGGATGGAGCGGTTGCTCAGCCAGTACGAGTAACCCTGGTATGCCTGTGTAGGAGCTGCCGCAGGCTGCGATCTTTTGATCTTGTCTTTTAAAAAGCAAAGTCAAAAGATCGCAGCCTTCGGCAGCTCCAACATTTAGATCTCCGCCCAGCCTGCCCTGCTCGCCCTCGGCCCCATGCCCCGCTATACTCGTCGGCTTTTCCTGAATTGATGCCAATAGGGTCCCGCCGCGCATGGATAAGACCTACCAGCCGCACGCCATTGAAACTTCCTGGTACAACACCTGGGAGTCCGAGAACTACTTCGCCCCGCAAGGCGCGGGCGAGTCCTACACCATCATGATCCCGCCGCCGAACGTCACCGGCAGCCTGCACATGGGTCACGGCTTCAACAACGCGATCATGGACGCCCTGATCCGTTTCCGCCGCATGCAGGGTCGCAACACCCTGTGGCAGCCGGGCACCGACCACGCCGGTATCGCCACGCAAATGCTGGTGGAACGCCAACTTGAAGCCCAGGGCCAGAGTCGTCACGACCTGGGCCGCGAGAAATTCCTCGAGAAAATCTGGGAATGGAAGGATCAGTCCGGCGGCAACATCAGCCGTCAGATCCGCCGCCTCGGCTCGTCCGTCGACTGGAGCCGCGAGCGCTTCACCATGGACGACGGCCTGTCGGAATCGGTGAAAGAAGCCTTCGTACGCCTGCATGAAGACGGTTTGATCTACCGCGGCAAGCGCCTGGTCAACTGGGACACCAAGTTGCACACGGCGATTTCCGACCTCGAAGTGGAAAACCACGACGAGAAAGGTTTCCTGTGGAACCTGAAGTACCCGCTGGCCGACGGCGCCAAGACCGCTGAAGGCAACGATTACCTGATCGTCGCGACCACTCGCCCGGAAACCATGCTCGGCGACGCCGCCGTGGCCGTTAACCCGAACGATGAACGCTACAAAGCCCTGATCGGCAAATTTGTCGAGCTGCCGCTGGTCGGCCGCCGCATCCCGATCATCGCCGACGATTATTGCGATCCTGAATTCGGCACCGGCTGCGTGAAAATCACCCCTGCCCACGATTTCAACGACTACGAAGTCGGCAAGCGCCACAACCTGCCGCTGCTGAACATCTTCGACAAGAACGCCGCCGTACTGCCGGCCTGTCAGGTGTTCAACCTCGACGGCACGCTGAACGAAAGCATCGACGGCAAGATCCCTGCCGAATACGCCGGCCTCGACCGTTTCGAAGCACGCAAGCAAATCGTTGCTGCGTTCGACGCCGCCGGCCTGTTGGTCAGCGTTGACGATCACGGTTTGAAAGTACCGAAGGGCGATCGCTCCGGCACCATTATCGAGCCGTGGCTGACCGACCAGTGGTACGTATCGACCAAGCCATTGGCCGAGCCTGCGATTGCCGCCGTTGAAGACGGCCGTATCCAGTTCGTGCCAAAACAGTACGAAAACATGTACTTCTCGTGGATGCGCGACATCCAGGATTGGTGCATCAGCCGTCAACTGTGGTGGGGCCACCGGATTCCGGCCTGGTACGACGAGTCGGGCAAGGTCTACGTCGGTCGCGACGAAGCCGAAGTGCGCGCCAAGCACAACCTCGGCCCGGACGTTGCGCTGCAACAGGACAACGACGTTCTCGACACCTGGTTCAGTTCGGGTCTGTGGACGTTCTCCACCCTGGGCTGGCCTGAGCAGACCGAATTCCTGAAGAAATTCCACTCCACCGACGTGCTGGTGACCGGTTTCGACATCATTTTCTTCTGGGTCGCCCGGATGATCATGCTCACCATGCATTTGGTGAAGAACGAAGACGGCACGCCGCAGGTTCCGTTCAAGACCGTTTATGTTCACGGTCTGGTGCGCGATGGCCAGGGCCAGAAGATGTCCAAGTCCAAGGGCAACGTCCTGGACCCGCTGGACATCATCGACGGCATCGAGCTGGAAGAACTGGTGCAGAAGCGCACCTCCGGCATGATGCAGCCGAAACTGGCGAAGAAGATCGAGAAGCAGACCCGCGACGAGTTCGCCGACGGCATCGCCAGCTACGGCACCGACGCCCTGCGCTTCACCTTCTGCTCGCTGGCGTCCACCGGTCGCGACATCAAGTTCGACATGGGCCGCGTCGAAGGCTATCGCAACTTCTGCAACAAGATCTGGAACGCTGCGCGTTACGTTCTGGACAAGGGCGAAGACTGCGGCCAGAACGGCGAAGCCTACGAGCTGTCGCTGGCGGATCGCTGGATCATCTCGCAGTTGCAACGCACTGAAGCCGAAGTCACCCGTCAACTCGACCAGTTCCGTTTCGACCTGGCGGCGCAAGCCTTGTACGAATTCATCTGGAACCAGTATTGCGACTGGTACCTGGAACTGTCCAAGCCTGTGCTGTGGGATGAAAATGCTCCGGTTGAACGTCAGCGCGGCACTCGTCGCACGCTGGTTCGGGTGCTGGAAGTCGCGTTGCGCCTGGCGCACCCGTTCATGCCGTTCATCACCGAAGAAATCTGGCAGCGCATCGCGCCGCTGGCCGGCATCGAAGGCAAGACGATCATGCTGCAACCTTGGCCAGTGGCCAATGAAGCGCGCATCGATCAGGGCGCTGAAGATGACATCGAATGGCTGAAGACGCTGATGCTCGGCACGCGCAACATTCGCGCCGAGATGAACATCGGCCCGGGCAAACCACTGAACCTGTTCCTGAAAAACGTCAGCGCCGAAGACCAGCGTCGTCTCACCGAGAACGAAGCGCTGTTGAAGAAGCTGGCGCGTCTGGAATCGATCACTGTATTGGCTGCCGGCCAAGAAGCACCGCTGTCCGCTACCGCTCTGGTGGGTGAGATGGAAGTGCTGGTGCCGATGGCCGGTCTGATCGACAAGAACGCCGAACTGGCACGCCTGGACAAGGAAATCCTGCGTTTGCAGGGCGAAGTCCAGCGCGTCGGCGGCAAGCTGTCGAACGCCGGTTTCGTTGACAAGGCCCCGGCCGAAGTCATCGACAAGGAACGCGCCAAACTGGCCGAAGCTGAACAGGCTTTGGGCAAGTTGGCCGAGCAGCACGCGCGGATTGCCAGTCTGTAACGGCACATCGCAATGAAAAAGGGAGGCCAGATGGCCTCCCTTTTTTTGTGCCACTGTCCCGTCCTGTAGGAGCTGTCGAGTGAAACGAGGCTGCGATCTTTTGATTTTGTTTTTAAAAAGCAAAGTCAAAAGATCGCAGCCTCGTTTCACTCGACAGCTCCTACAGGGGATATGCGTCATCGGGGAGCTAATGTGGGACAATGCCCCCACTTTCAGCCATACCCGAATCGATCACACCCATGAACGCCCCCCGCACACCCCGCCCTGCGCGCAAGAAGCCTGACTCCGCCACCCCGGCCAAAGCCGTGGAACCACGTCCGAAGGCCAGCCTGCACCCGCGCAACCGCCACCAGGGTCGCTACGACTTCCCGGAGCTGATCAAAAGCACGCCGGAACTGGCGAAGTTTGTGATCCTCAACCCGTACGGCAAGGAAAGCATCGACTTCGCCAGCCCCGACGCGGTGCGGGTGTTCAACCGGGCGTTGCTCAAGTCGTTCTACGGCGTGGCTCACTGGGATATTCCGGCTGATTACCTGTGCCCGCCGGTTCCGGGGCGTGCCGACTACGTGCACTTCCTGGCTGACCTGCTGGCCAGCGTCAACGACGGCGAAATCCCGCGCGGTGCACCGGTCAAGGTGCTCGACATCGGCATGGGCGCCAACTGCGTTTATCCGCTGATCGGCTACAGCGATTACCGCTGGCACTTCCTCGGTTCGGAAATCGATCCGACCGCCGTGGCCGCCGCCAAAGCCATCGTCCAGTCCAACGGACTGAACAAGGCTATCCAATTGCGCCAGCAGAGCAATCCCAAGCACATTCTGCTGGGCCTGCTGGAACCGGGTGAACGCTTTGACCTGACCATGTGCAACCCGCCGTTCCACGCCTCGATGGACGAAGCGACCAAGGGCAGCGAGCGCAAATGGCGCGCCTTGGGCCGAGCCGACCCGAAACGCAAACTGCCAGTGCTGAACTTTGGCGGGCAATCGGCAGAATTGTGGTGTGAAGGCGGCGAAGCGCGTTTTGTGACGCAACTGATCGCCGAGAGCGCGAGCTTCCAGCACAAAGTGTTGTGGTTCAGCACCCTGGTGTCGAAAGCCTCGAACTTGCCGGCGATCCAGACTGCACTGAAAAAGGCTGGCGTGCTGGAAAGCCAGGTCGTGGAAATGTCCCAGGGGCAGAAGCAAAGCCGCTTCGTGGCCTGGACCTTCCAGACCAAGTCCGAACAGCAAGTGTGGCGCGAGCGCTGGGTTCGCAAGTAACTGATAGATACAGATCAAAAAATGTGGGAGCGGGCTTGCTCGCGAATGCAGTGTGCCAGTCAACTTAAATGGTGACTGATTCACCGCTTTCGCGAGCAAGCCCGCTCCCACATTGGTTTCGAGGTGTCTGAAAGACCAAATCACAGACACAAAAAAGCCGTGCCCGGATTGCTCCGGAGCACGGCTTTTTGTTACTGCGTCTTACTTGTTAACAGCGTCGGTCAGGCCTTTGGCCACAACCAGCTTGATAACTTTCTTGGCAGCGATTTCGATGGCAGCGCCAGTCGAAGGGTTACGGCCGGTACGGGCAGGACGCTCGGTCACTTTCAGTTTGCCGATACCTGGCAGAGTGATTTCGCCGCCGTTTTCCAGCTGATCGGCAACGATTTGGCCCAGTTGGTCCAGAGCGTTACGCGCGGTGGTTTTTGGCGCGTCGATAGCTTCAGCGATGTCGGCGATCAGTTGGTCTTTAGTAAGAGCCATGTAGTGTTCCTTCCCTATCAAATTCATATGGATTGCAGAGTGCAGTGTCAGCCATCGAGCCCGATCTTCTGGATCTGGCACCCTCGGCCATAACCGCGACGAGTCGGGGTAATAGATACCGAAATCAGGGTTTGGTTCGACCTGACAAATGCTGAATGCACGCTTAACGCAGTGACTTCGCGTAAGACCGGGCAAAACTAGCACAGAGACGGGGAAATATCCGCCTCTAGCTACCCATTTGGTCAGCTTTATTGCTCTAAACCGGGAAAAAACTGCATAAGGGCCGTTCTACACCGGCGTTTTTGCCCTCCCACCCCTACAGGAGCTGCCGAAGGCTTCGATCTTTTGACTTTGATTTTAGAAACAAGATCAAAAGATCGCAGCCTTCGGCAGCTCCTACAAAGGGGGGCGTGCCGGCTTGGTTGCGGTACACTTGGCACTTTTTGGGGGAGCACGCCCTCCTCTCTTCAATCAGCCGAGAAGCCCATGCCGATCCGTCATTGCATCGTCCACCTGATCGACAAAAAACCCGACGGCACACCTGCAGTTCTCCACGCTCGCGACTCCGAATTGGCGGAGTCCACAGCCATCGAGAACATGCTTGCCGACCTCAACGAGAGCTACAACGCCAAACAAGGCAAGGCCTGGGGTTTCTTCCATGCCGAGTCCGGGGCGCATCCGTTCAGCGGCTGGCTGAAGGAATACCTCGACGGCGGCAAGGATTTCACGGCGTTCAGCCGTGTGGCGGTGGAACACCTGCAAAAGCTGATGGAAGAGTCGAACCTCTCTGTGGGCGGTCACGTGCTCTTCGCGCATTACCAGCAGGGCATGACCGATTATCTGGCCATCGCGCTCCTGCACCACAGTGAAGGCGTTGCCGTGACCGAAGAACTCGACGTGACCGCCTCGCGTCACCTGGACCTCGGCCAGTTGCACCTCGCGGCGCGGATCAACGTGTCCGAGTGGCAGAACAACAAGCAGTCCAAGCAGTACATTTCCTTTATCAAAGGCAAGAACGGGAAAAAGGTTTCGGAGTATTTCCGCGACTTCATTGGCTGCCAGGAAGGTGTCGACGGCCCCGGCGAAACCCGCACTCTGCTCAAGGCCTTCAGCGATTTCGTCGAAAGCGAAGATTTGCCGGAAGAATCCGCTCGCGAGAAGACCAAGACCCTGGTGGATTACGCCAGCAGCCAAGCCAAACTCGGCGAGCCGATGGGCCTGGAAGAACTCTCCGAGCTGATCGACGAAGAACGGCCGAAGGCGTTCTACGATCACATCCGCAACAAGGATTACGGCCTCTCCCCGGAGATTCCGGCGGATAAGCGCACCCTCAACCAGTTCCGCCGCTTTACCGGGCGCGCCGAAGGCCTGTCCATCAGCTTCGAAGCGCACCTGCTGGGCTCGAAGATCGAATACGACGAAGAAGCCGGCACGCTGATCATCAAGGGCTTGCCGACCCAGCTCACTGACCAGCTCAAGCGACGCAACTGATGCTCAACGGCATCCTGAAGAAATTCCTGCTGATCCTGCTGGTGGTCGTGGTTTACCAGAACTGGGGCAAGATCGAGCGCTACCTCCACCCGGCGCAGGTGGTGTCCGAGCAGACCCAGGCAAAGGCCAATGTCGTGCTCTACGCCACCGACTGGTGCGGCTACTGCAAGCTGACCCGGCGCTTTCTCGACCAGAAAGGCATTCCGTACAAGGAATTCGATATCGAGAAGAATGCCGAGGCGCGCAAGGCCTATGAAGCGCTGGGCGGGCGCGGGATACCGTTGATCGATGTGAACGGGACGCTGATTCGCGGGTATGACCCGGATGAAATCCTCGCCGCATTGAAATAAATCATTGCTTCACATCAAACCTGTAGGAGCGAGGCTTGCCCGCGAAGGCGTCCTCACTGGCGCTAAAAGCTTCGCGGGCAAGTCGGATCGCCGCACCGCTCGCTCCTACAGATATCACTGAGCCTCGATACGGAACCCAAATCGCGGAAAGTGCACATGCACCACACCCGCACGCTCATCCTCACGCCGCAAAATCAATTCCTCACGCCCCGCAAACACCAGCTCACCGGCCACCGGGTCGCAGCCATAATCGGTCGCCGCAATCACCACCTGCTGCCCCGCCTCAAAACCGTTAGGCTCGTCGAACGCTTCATCCGGCAACGCAGCGGGCGTGGCATTGCGCGACACCTCCAGTGCCTCTTCGGCGGTCATCTCGCTGAACGCGCCATGACCAAACCCCATCACTCGCCCGAACCACGCAGACACCGCCGGATACGCATCAACCAACGGCGCAGTGACAGGCGTTGCCTTGAGAAACCACAAACAATGCGCCAGGGAAAAATCGGCAATCGATGGCTCGCCGAACAGGAAATCACCCTGCTCACGTTGAAGCTGCAATTCGAGGCGCCCCATGATCGTCGGCCACTGGTGCAACGCCTGTTCCGCCGACAACTTCGTCGCACTGCCACCGCTGAACAACCCGGCGCGATCGGCCAAGAATGCCTTGATCGCTTCCGGCGGCAACTTGCCGAAGCGCACCGCGACTGATTCCGGCTGGAACACCAGGCTCACCGCATGCTGAAACACCACCGAATCCACCCAAGTCGCGAAGGTCGCAGCGATCATTTCCTGACCTTCCGGGAAGAACGCCGGCAAGGCTTTTTCCTGCTCCAGACGCCGGGCGATCAATGCGGTATCGCAATAAATATCGGCACCGATCTGCAACACCGGCGTCTTGCGGTAGCCACCGGTCAGCGCCGTCAGGTCAGGTTTCGGCATCACCGGCGAGATCTTCACCGAGCGCCACGACAGCCCTTTGAAGCCCAGCAGCAAGCGGGCCTTTTCGGCGAAGGGGGACGTCGGGTAGTTGTGAAGAATCAGCTCTGACATGCTCGGCTCCGCCGCTCGGATAAGGAGCTGGCAGCTTAGCGCGCAATCGGCGGGCGGCCTACGGCTGCGCCTGATGGGAACTTATCAGTCAGATTGATAAGTCAGCACCAGGCATTCCTTGGCGCTTTTCTTGAGCTTCTTGATCAACCGTTCCTGGCGCAGCGCTTCACTTTTATCGCGACAGACTTCGGTGTAGACCAGCGCCATGGCCGGGCTGGAAAGGAAAAACCGCGCGCCCTTGCCGCTTTGGTGCTTGGCAAAGCGGCGCACCGGATCGTCGCTGATCCCGCAATAGAGCGAACCATTGGCCGCGCGAACGAGGTAGACGAACCAGGGTTTGCTGGCAGGCATCGGTTCGACGGCAAGGACGGGAGATTCGCTCAGGGTGTTCATGTGACGATCAAGGCTTGAAAGGAAACAAGCCGCGATCTTATCAGCGACTGGCCTGGAATGCCTTCAGCCCCTTCAAGGCCTGGGCGCGAACGGCGTTGCGCACCAGCGGCGTCCAGCCCAACAACAGACCTTTGGTGCCCAGCGCCTGACGCGACCAGCGCCACAGGTCGAAGCTGTCGTGGTGCTCGCAGATCTTGCCATCGCGAAACACAAAACGCGCCTGGATGTCGTTGACCACGGTGTTGCCGGTCTGGCTGAACAGATACGTCGCCACCCAGTGGGCGCCGCCCGTGCGCTCGTCGCTGCGCACATTATCGAAAGTCAGGGAAAAGTCTTTCGCACGGGTCGTGAGCATGCGCCACATGTCACCGGCATCGCGGCCGCGCAACTCACCGAACGCCGGATCACTGAACACCACATCGTCGGTGTAGCAAGCGGCCATCGCCTCGGCATCCAGGCGCTGGAAGGCCTGGTAGAAACGGGTGATCAAGGCGTTGTGGGCATCGCTCATGGGCAGGCTCCCTGCATTTTCAAAATGGCTACAAAAGATTGCCTGCACGATAGTCTGCAAATACACACAAGGCCACTGGCATTCGTGGGCCGAATGCCAGCAGTGCGAAAATCAGACTTTTTCGCTGTTCACCTGAACGTACAGCGAACGCCCGGCGCCGAGGCCGGCGATGATCGCGCCGAGACCGATGATGCCGAAGATCCAGCCCAGCGCATTCCAGCCGCCGGTCAAGTCGTGCACGATGCCGACGGCAAACGGCCCCATGGACGCCAGTGTGTAGCCGAAGCCCTGGGCCATGCTCGACAGGTTGGCGGCCACGTGGGAGTCCCGCGAGCGCAACACGATCAAGGTCAACGCCAGACTGAACGTGCCGCCCTGCCCCAGGCCCAGCAGGATTGCCCAGCCCCACAGACCTTCGATCGGTGCGTAGAGGCAACCGAACAAGCCGCCGAGGGTCAGCAACATGACGATGACAATCGCCAGTCGCTGGTCTTTGCCGCGCGTTGCCAGCCACGGCGCAGCCAACGAGCTGGCCAACTGGATGATTACCGAACCCGAGAGTACGAGACCCGCCTGGGTCGGCGTCAGTCCACGGCCGATCAGGATCGACGGCAACCAGCCGAACACGATGTAGGCCAGGGACGATTGCAGGCCCATATAAAGCGTCACTTGCCAGGCCAAAGGATCACGCAGCAGACCGCGAACCCGATAGGCAACATTATGCGAGCCGTGTTTCTGCCCCACTTGCGGCAACCAGAAAATCGCCGCGACCACTGCCGGCACCGCCCAGAAACCCAGGCCCAGCACCCAGCTCTTGTCGAAATGTTCACTCAACGGCACGGTCGCCCCCGCCGCCATCGCCGCGCCCAGGCACAGGGCCATGGTGTAGACGCCGGTCATGGTGCCGGCCTGTTTCGGGAAGTCGCGTTTGACGATGCCAGGCAGCAACACGCCAATCACACCGATGCTGGCCCCGGCCAACACACTGCCGGCAAACAGGCCGATTTCACCGAAGGAACTGCGCAGGATGATCCCGCCGGCCAACACCAGCAAAATCCCCAACACCACGCGCTCAGCGCCAAAGCGCCGGGCCAGGAGCGGCGCCAGTGGCGCGAACAAACCGAGGCAGAGCACCGGCAACGTGGTCAGCAAGCCGGCCTCGGCCGCCGATAAACCGAGGGTCTTCGACACCTCGCTGAGCATCGGCGCCATGCTCGACAGCGCCGGGCGCAGGTTCAGCGCCACCAGGATCAGCCCCAGCAGCAACAGCCATGGTCGTCGCAGAATCGGGTGACTTTGCTGGACCTGTTCGTCATCGGCCTCGGCATCGATCAGCAGCTCTTCGAGCTCCGCCGTGCGCTTGGGTTGCGGGAGGTTGCTGGGATTGGCAGGCATGGATTTCTCGGTTTCAAGGTTCATTGATCAACTGCCTCGACAGGGCTTTGGCCCGTTCCGGGTCGCGTTGCTCGACGGCATCCAGCAGCTCGATATGCAGATCGAACACCTCTTGGCGTCGCGGGAAAATGTTCAGGCTCTGGCGCAATTGCGCGCCGACGATGCTCGAGAAATAGCGATACAACTCGCTGAGGGTCGGGTTGTGCGCGGCGTCCACCAGACGGCGGTGGAACACCAGGTCACAGGCGATGTAGCTGTCGAGATCGCCGTGGTAATGACTGCCGCTGACGCCCAAGGCTTCGCGCAATGCGACCAAGTCTTCGTCAGTACGGCGCAACGCAGCCAGGCCAATGGCCTCGACTTCCAGGATGTGCCGGGTTTCCCGGGCTTGTTCATGCGTGCATTGCGACAAGGCTTTCATGGTGTCGAGCGGATCGATCACCGCCCGCAGGTAACTGCCGTCGCCCTGGCGGATTTCGATCAACCCGGAAAACGCCAACACGCGCATGGCTTCGCGCACGGTATTGCGGCTGATGCCGAGCTCGGCGGACAGCTCCGGCTCGGTGGGTAAACGCTGGCCGACGGCCCAGACGCCTTGGGTAATGCGCAGGCGCAACTGGTCCAGGGCCTGATCGACCAGGGATCGCTTAACGAGTGGAGAAATGTCTGACATGGGATTCGCCCTTTCATCCAATCATAGGATGAATTTTCTGACATGTTAGTCAGCTCCGTGTAGGACGGCAACCGCCTACCGTCAAAGCAGCAACATTCAGAGGGATTTTCGATTGGTCAAAATTACCCTTTAAGGGTAATTTCAGGGATAGGGTTTACGGCTTCTTATGGAAAAGAACACACCCCACTACAACTTGGCGGTGATCAAGGAGGACGTCAGGCGGCGTGGAAAAAACGCTTTCACCATGACCGCACGCAGAAACGGCAGAGACCTGGGTTTCACCCTCGAGGAAATGCAGGACGTCATTTTCGAATTACACAGCAGGATGTTGTACAAATCGATGACGACCTATAGCAATCATCGGGTTTGGCAAGACGTTTACCACATCACTTCGCACGATCAGGAGATTTACATCAAGGTCACTTATTGCTCAGGCAGTGAACCTCCGGTGATCTCCTTCAAGGAGAAAAACCCATGAACACCAAACAATGTTTCAGTTGCGGGGCACCTGAAGGCATGCGGCACTTCGAAGGCCGCGCTGAAACCATGAGCGTGAAAGGCATGGAGCGCCGCGTTGATGATTTGTCTGGATGGGAGTGCCAGGCATGCGGGGAGGTCATACTCGACCCCGACTGCTCGGAGCGCTATTCGGATGCCTGCGACGAGTTGGTTCTTGCTGGCAGACAAATGATTGGCAGCGAGATGAAGCGTATCCGCCGCAAACTGCACCTGTCGCAAAAAGAAGCGGTTCTGCTGTTGTCCGGAGGCGGACACAACGCGTTTTCTCGTTATGAACGCGGCGAACTGCTTCCCCCCAAGGCATTGATGGTGCTGATGCGCTTGCTTGATCGCTACCCGCATTTGCTCACCGACGCGCGAAGCTTGGGCGAAGGCGCAGACTTGAGAGGTTTCAAGGACATCGTTCACAAAGAGCATGAAACGCTCACTGTGTCCTGAACAACGCACATAAAAAACCCGGCGCGTGGCCGGGTTTGTCTTACCAGTCAGCCTTGCATCAATGCAAAATCTGGCTCAGGAACAACTTGGTCCGATCATTCTGCGGATTATCGAAGAAGTCGTTCGGCGCCGCTTGTTCAACGATTTCGCCTTTGTCCATGAAGATCACGCGATTCGCCACGGTGCGAGCGAAGCCCATTTCGTGTGTCACGCAGAGCATGGTCATGCCGTCTTCGGCCAGGCCGATCATGGTGTCCAACACCTCTTTCACCATCTCAGGGTCGAGTGCCGAAGTCGGTTCGTCGAACAGCATGATTTTCGGTTTCATGCACAGCGCACGGGCAATCGCCACACGCTGTTGCTGACCGCCGGACAGTTGGCCCGGGAATTTATGCGCCTGCTCCGGAATGCGTACGCGCTCCAGGTAGTGCATGGCGATTTCTTCGGCCTTGCGTTTCGGCATCTTGCGCACCCACATCGGCGCCAACGTGCAGTTCTGCAGGATGGTCAGGTGCGGGAACAGGTTGAAGTGCTGGAACACCATGCCGACTTCACGGCGGATCGCTTCGATCTGCTTGAGGTCGTTGGTCAGTTCCACGCCATCGACCACGATGCGACCCTGCTGGTGTTCTTCCAGGCGATTGAGGCAACGAATGGTGGTGGATTTGCCGGAACCCGACGGGCCGCACAGGACGATACGCTCGCCCTGCTTGACGTTCAGGTTGATGTCTTTCAACACGTGGAACTGGCCGTACCACTTGTTTACACCCTGCATCTGAATAATGCCTTCAGGGCTCACAGGCTGTTTGATCGCTTCGCTCATCACTTAACTCCTAACGCTTGTGGCCAGTGTCCAGCTTACGTTCCAAATGCATGGAGTAGCGGGACATACCAAAACAGAAAATCCAGAACACCAGGGCCGCGAACACATAGCCTTCGGTCGCCATGCCCAACCATTTCGGGTCGGCGGCGGCTTGCTTGACGCTGTTGAGCAGGTCGAACAGGCCGATGATGATCACCAGGCTCGTGTCCTTGAACAGCGCAATGAAGGTGTTGACGATGCCGGGGATCACCAGCTTCAGGGCTTGCGGCAAAATCACCAGGCCCATGCTGCGCCAGTAACCGAGGCCCATTGCTGCGGCCGCTTCGTACTGACCTTTAGGGATCGCTTGCAGACCACCGCGCACCACTTCGGCCACGTAGGCCGACTGGAACAGGATCACGCCGATCAACGCCCGCAGCAGTTTGTCGAAGTTCATGCCTTCAGGCAGGAACAACGGCAGCATTACCGATGACATGAACAGCACCGTGATCAACGGCACGCCGCGCCAGAATTCGATGAAGGTCACGCAGACCACACGAATCGCCGGCATGTTGGAACGACGACCCAGCGCCAGGACGATCCCCAGCGGCAACGCACCGGCAATACCGACGGTGGCGATCACCAGGGTCAGCATCAGGCCGCCCCATTGACTGGTCGCCACCTGGGTCAGGCCGAAGACGCCGCCGTGCAGCAGGCACCAGGCAATGATCGGGTACAGCACCAGGAAGCTCAGGCCATACACGGCTTTATGGTGAAAGCGCGAGATGAACAACGGTGCCACGCCGATGACCGCCAGCCACACGGTCAGGTCCACGCGCCAGCGCAGGTCCACCGGGTAGTAGCCGTACATGAACTGGCCAAAACGCTGCTGGATGAACACCCAGCAGGCGCCTTCCTTGGTGCAGTCGGCGCGGGTGGTGCCGACCCAGTTGGCGTCCAGGATCGCCCAACTGAGGATCGGTGGAACCACCAGGTAAATCAGGTAGAACGCGAACAGGGTCAGCAGCGTGTTGATCCAGCTGGAGAACATGTTGGCGCGCATCCATGCCACGACACCGATGCTACTGCTCGGTGGAGGCATGTCAGGCTTGAAAGTATGAGTACTCATGCGCTTTTCCTTACCGCTCGATCAGCGCAATGCGCTTGTTGTACCAGTTCATCAGCAGGGAAATGCTGATACTGATCGCCAGGTACACGCTCATGGTGATCGCAATCACCTCGATCGCCTGCCCGGTCTGGTTCAGCACCGTACCGGCAAACAACGAGACCATTTCCGGATAACCGATACCGGCCGCCAGCGAGGAGTTCTTCGCCAGGTTCAGGTATTGGCTGGTCAGTGGCGGGATGATCACGCGCAGGGCTTGCGGGATGATCACCTTGCGCAGGGTCGGACCGTTGCGCAGCCCGAGAGAGCGCGCCGCTTCGGTCTGGCCGTGGCTGACCGACTTGATGCCCGAACGCACGATCTCGGCGATAAACGCCGCGGTGTACACGGTCAGGGCCAGGGTCAACGCCAGCAATTCCGGGATCAGCACCCAGCCACCGACAAAGTTGAAGCCTTGCAGCTTCGGCAATTCCCAATGCAGCGGAGCACCGAAGACCAGCGCGCACAGCGCCGGGATCACCAGGAACAGCGCCAGGCCGACCCAGAACTTGTGGAACGGTACGCCGGTCGCTTCGAAGCGCTTGTTGGCCCAGCGCGCCATCAGCACGATAGCGACGATAGCCACCACGACACTGACCACGAACGCCCAGAACCCGTCCGCCATTTGCGCGGCCGGCATGTTCAGGCCACGGCTGCTGACGAAGAAGGTGTCGCCGAAGTTATGGCTGGCACGCGGCCCCGGCATGGTCAGGAACACCGCGAAGTACCAGAACAGGATTTGCAGCAGCGGCGGAATGTTACGGAAGACTTCCACGTAAACCGTCGCCAGCTTGCTGATGATCCAGTTCGGCGACAGCCGTGCCACGCCGACGATGAAGCCGAGGATGGTTGCCAGGACCACGCCGATGACAGTCACCAGCAGGGTGTTGAGCAGACCGATGACAAACACCCGGGCATATGTGTCCGATTCGGTGTAGTCGATCAGGTGTTGAGCGATGCCGAACCCGGCACTGCGATCCAGAAAACTGAAGCCGGAGGTAATGCCCCGGTGTTGCAGGTTGGTTTGCGTATTGTCGAACAGATACCAGCCCATCGCGACGACCGCGACAATCGTGATGATCTGAAATAGCCACGCACGCACTTTCGGATCGCTGAGGCTGAGCCTCTGCTTTGGTGCGCCGATTGATTTTTGCATGAAGTGCCCCGGAAATAATGGAACAGAACATCACCCGGTGGTTGGCCCACCGGGTGACAGAACCATCAGCGCACTGGTGGTGCGTATTGAATGCCGCCGTTGGTCCACAGGGCGTTCAAGCCACGGTCGATTTCCAGCGGAGTGCCTTTGCCGAGGTTTTTCTCGAAGATTTCGCCGTAGTTACCGACTTGGGAAACGATCTTGACGACCCAGTCCTTCGGCAGCTTCAGGTCTTTGCCGTATTCGCCGTCAGCACCCAACATACGGGCAACGTCCGGGTTCTTGGTGGACTTGGCTTCAGCCAGAACGTTTTTCGAAGAGATACCGGCTTCTTCGGTGTTCAGCAGTGCGTAGCCAACCCAGCGAACGATCGCCAGCCACTCGTCGTCGCCGTTACGTACGACTGGACCCAGTGGTTCTTTGGAGATGGTTTCTGGCAGAACCACGTAGTCTTTTGGCGAGGCCAGTTTGCTGCGCTGTGCGTACAGCTGCGATTTGTCGGAGGTCAGCACGTCGCAACGACCGGATTCCAGCGATTTAGCGCTTTCATCGGAGGTGTCGAAAGTGATCGGGGTGTATTTCAGGTTGTTGGCGCGGAAGTAGTCGGAAACGTTCAGCTCGGTGGTAGTACCGGCTTGAATGCAGATGGTTGCACCGTCCAGTTCCTTGGCACTTTTCACGCCCAGCTTGCTGTTGGCCAGGAAGCCGACGCCGTCGTAATAAGTAATGAAGCCAGGGAATTTCAGGCCCATGCCCGCGTCACGGGAACTGGTCATTGTGGTGTTACGCGAAAGAATGTCGATTTCGCCGGACTGCAGCGCGGTGAAACGCTCCTTGGCGTTCAACTGGCTGAACTTGACCTTGGTGGCGTCGCCGAAAACAGCGGCTGCCACAGCGCGGCAGACGTCAGCGTCGATCCCGAGGATCTTGCCGGTGGCGTCCGGAACCGAGAAACCCGGCAGACCGTCACTCACGCCGCACTGAATGAAACCTTTTTTCTGCACTGCATCCAGGGTTGCACCCGCCTGAGCGAACCCACTGACACCGAGCACTGCGGCTGCAGTCACGATAGCCAGGGTGGATTTCAACATTTTCATTCAAACCTCCAGTTTTGCTCTTGTTGTGTCGGAGCGAGAGTCCCGTCGCACCCTTTTGAGGCGTTGTTGACCCGTGTTGGCTTTTTTTGGGGTCAACCGACGTAGGACCTTAGCTATGAGTCTAGTAGGAGAAAATCCACATCATGGACAACTCACTTCCCACCAATCGGCCGAACGGGCTGTAGCCCTTTCACGTTCGCTAAGCCCGTAACGGCCACTGGCGAACATCCATCACCGGATTCTTTGCTATCCCGTCGTCAGCAGTACACTGATAGTGTTACCGCCAGGCGCGAGATTGGTTGCACAGGTTTCCCCATAGCAAACCCCGTACCACACCGCTCGCTCAAGCGATTCAGCGACAGGTCAATAGCAAAACTTGTAGCCTTGCGACATCTTCTTAACTGATCAACCTGACGCGCACTCGGACCACGCACTCAATGAGAGCGCACGCACAAAATTGGAGCAGACATGACCCAGCCCTTGATTCTCCAGCCCGGCAAGCCCGTAGACGCCTGCGTTATCTGGCTGCACGGCCTGGGCGCCGATCGCTATGACTTTCTGCCGGTGGCCGAAGCGCTGCAGGAAACCCTGCTGACCACCCGCTTCGTCCTGCCCCAGGCGCCGACCCGCGCGGTCACCATTAATGGTGGCTACGAGATGCCGAGCTGGTACGACATATTGGCCATGAACCCGGCGCGTGCCATCAGCCGCGAGCAGCTGGACGAGTCGGCAGAAATGGTTATCGAGCTGATCGAAGAGCAGAAGGCCAGCGGAATAGACACCTCGCGCATCTTTCTCGCCGGTTTCTCCCAAGGTGGCGCCGTGGTGTTGCACAGCGCTTTCCTGAAATGGCAGGGAGCGCTGGGTGGGGTACTTGCTCTGTCTACTTATGCACCGACGTTCAGCGATGAACTGGAGCTTTCAGCCAGCCAGCAGCGCATTCCTGTGCTATGCCTGCACGGTCAGTACGATGACGTTGTGCAAAACGCCATGGGTCGTAGCGCTTATGAGCATTTAAAGCAGCGTGGTGTCACCGTGACATGGCAGGAATACCCAATGGGCCACGAAGTGTTACCCGAAGAAATTCGCGATATCGGCACCTGGCTCGCCGAGCGCTTGCGTTAAAACCTATCCTTTGATCATCCCGCTACGCCGCGCCTGATTCTTGCATTACACTGGCCGGCGTACATTCCTTAACCAATTGATGAGATGACCGTGCTCAAAGCACTCAAAAAAATGTTCGGTAAAAGCGAGACTGAGCAGCTCGCGCCAGTCGCCAGCGCTCCGTCTCACACCCCCAGCCACCGCACCGACGGTCGTCAGCCTGGCCGGACCGCAGCCGCAGCGGCACCGAAACAAGAGCCCGTGACCACACCGGCCGCCCTACCTGTTGAGCCAATCGCTGCCGAGCAACCGCTCAGCGAAGCGCCGAAACCTGCAAAACCGCGTCGCGAACCGAAGCCAAAGGCCCCGGTCATTCCCTGGAAGCTCGAAGATTTCGCCGTCGAGCCGCTGGAAGGCAAAACCCGTTTCCACGATTTCAAGCTTGCCCCTGAACTGATGCACGCCATCCAGGACCTGGGCTTTCCGTACTGCACGCCGATCCAGGCGCAAGTCCTCGGTTTCACCCTGGCCGGCAAAGACGCCATCGGTCGCGCCCAGACCGGCACCGGCAAAACCGCCGCGTTCCTGATTTCGATCATCACCCAGTTGCTGGAAACCCCGCCGCCCAAGGAACGCTACATGGGTGAACCGCGGGCGCTGATCATCGCGCCGACCCGCGAACTGGTGGTGCAGATCGCCAAGGACGCCGCGGACCTGACCAAGTACACCGGCCTCAATGTCATGACGTTTGTTGGCGGCATGGACTTCGACAAGCAGCTCAAGCACCTCGAAGCCCGCCACTGCGACATCCTCGTCGCCACCCCGGGCCGTTTGCTGGACTTCAACCAGCGCGGCGACGTGCACCTGGACATGGTCGAAGTCATGGTCCTGGACGAAGCCGACCGGATGCTCGACATGGGTTTCATCCCACAAGTGCGTCAGATCATTCGCCAGACCCCGCCGAAGAACGAGCGTCAGACGCTGCTGTTCTCCGCGACCTTCACCGAAGACGTGATGAACCTGGCCAAGCAATGGACCACCGACCCGTCGATCGTCGAGATCGAGTCGCAGAACGTGGCCAGCGAAAACGTCGAGCAACACATCTACGCCGTGGCCGGTGCCGACAAATACAAACTGCTCTACAACCTGGTCACCGACAACGGTTGGGAGCGGGTGATGGTCTTCGCCAACCGCAAGGATGAAGTGCGCCGTATTGAAGAACGCCTGGTGCGCGATGGCGTCAACGCCGCGCAATTGTCTGGCGACGTGCCGCAGCACAAGCGCATCAAGACCCTGGAAGGTTTCCGCGAAGGCAAGATCCGCGTGCTGGTGGCTACCGATGTTGCCGGTCGTGGTATTCACATCGACGGCATCAGCCACGTGATCAACTTCACCCTGCCGGAAGTCCCGGACGACTACGTGCACCGCATCGGTCGTACCGGTCGCGCAGGCGCCGATGGCGTGTCCATCAGCTTCGCCGGTGAAGACGACTCCTACCAGCTACCGTCTATCGAAGCGCTGCTGGGTCGCAAGATCAGCTGTGAAACGCCACCGACGCATCTACTGCGGGCGGTTGAGCGTAAGCGCCCTTAAATCAGGCGCATCAAAAAGAGGCGCAGCCGGCAACGGACTGCGCTTTTTTTACGTCTGGAGATTGCTCAAGACAACTAAAAGTCCATAATAGACAAATTAGTTTACTTTCAGCGCCCGGAGCCGAACATGTCCAGTACGCCTTACGTGATCAATCAACTTCAGGCCCGTGAGTTGCTGGCACAGGTCGATGTGCCGCAGATCCTGCGCAAGCTGTTCCGTGACCTGGCCGCCGGGCAAGCCGTGCAACCGGCGCAACAACTGGTGGAATTCCCTCAAGCTGCCGGCGATTTCATCAACTACTTGGGCGTACTGGCCGAGGACGGCGTGTACGGGGTCAAGACTTCGCCTTATATCGTGCGCGAGCAAGGTCCGCTGGTGACGGCGTGGACACTGTTGATGTCGATGCAAACCGGCCAGCCGCTGTTGCTCTGTGATGCCGGCGAGCTGACCACCGCCCGCACCGCCGCGACCACCGCAGTGGCGGTCGATGCCCTCGCCCCGTTGAACGCCCGGCGCCTGGCGATTATCGGCAGCGGCAAAGTGGCCCAGGCGCACGTGCACTACGTCAAGGATCTGCGGGACTGGCAGAGCATCAGCCTGTACTCGCCAGGGCTGAGCGAACTGGCCCCCGAAGCATTGGCGCAAATCAAAAGCCTCGATTCGCGACTGACCTTCGTCGACAGTCGCGAAGCGGCGATTCAGGATGCGGACGTGATCATGCTCTGCACCTCGTCCGCAGGACCTGTGATTGATCCATCGACGCTGAGCAAACCGGCACTCATCACCTCGATCAGCACCAACGCGCCACGGGCCCACGAAGTGCCGCCCCAGAGCCTCAACAACATGCAGGTGTTCTGCGACTATCGTCAGACCACCCCCGGCTCGGCAGGTGAAATGCTGATTGCCGGCGAACAACATGGCTGGGACAAGAACGCGATCATCGGCGACTTGCCCGACCTGCTCAGCGAAAAAGTGCAACGCCCCGGTTATGACCGCCACGTATTCTTCCGCTCCATTGGCCTGGGCCTGGAAGACATTGCGCTGGCGAATGCCCTGTATCGCCTACAGCCCTGACACCACAATTCCCATGTGGGAGCGGGCTTGCTCGCGAAAGCGGTGTGTCAGTCGACATCAAGGGTGAATGTCAGACCGTATTCGCGAGCAAGCCCGCTCCCACAAGGGGATTTTCAACATTTTGGTATTTACGCCCCACAGGAGACGTTCATGAGCCAGGCAGACTTCATCATCATCGGCGGCGGGATTGCCGGCGCCTCCACCGGTTACTGGCTGTCGCAGCACGGGCGCGTCATTGTGCTGGAGCGCGAAACCCATCCGGCTTATCACTCCACTGGACGTTCCGCCGCGCTGTTCACCGCCGCCTACGGCACGCCGCAAGTGCGCGCGCTGACCCAGGCCAGCCGCGACTTCTTCGACGCGCCGCCCAGCGGTTTCTGCGATCACCCGCTGCTGACCCCGCGCGGCGAGATGACCGTGGATTTCACCGGCGACCCGGCCGAACTGAACAATCAATACCTGAGCGCCAAAGCCACGGTGCCGGAAATGCAATTGCTCAGCGCCGAAGAAGCCTGCGCGCGCCTGCCGATCCTGCGCCGGGAAAAAGTCCATGGTGCGCTCTACGACCCGACCGCTTGCGACATCGACACCGACGCCCTGCACCAGGGTTATCTGCGTGGCATCAAGCGCAATAAAGGCGAAGTGCATACCGACAGCGAAGTGCTGAGCCTGAGCCGTGACGCCGAAGGCCAATGGCAGGTGCAAACCAACGGACGGACTTTCACCGCACCTGTGATCATCAACGCCGCCGGCGCCTGGGCCGACAAGATCGGTGAGCTAGCCGGTGCCACGCCTTTGGGCCTGCAACCGAAGCGCCGTGCAGCCTTTATCTTCGCCGGCCCCGAGGGCGTGGACATCCATCATTGGCCGATGCTGGTGGCGCTCGACGAATCCTTCTATATGAAGCCCGATGCCGGCATGTTCCTCGGTTCGCCCGCCAACGCCGACCCGGTGGAGCCCCACGACGTGCAGGCCGAAGAACTGGACATTGCCATGGGCATCTACCAGATCGAAGAAGCCACCACCCTGTCGATCCGCCGCCCGACCCGCACCTGGGCCGGTTTGCGCAGTTTCGTGGCTGACGGTGATTTGCTCTCCGGTTTCGATACCCAAGTGCCGGGGCTGTTCTGGGTCGCGGCGCAAGGTGGCTACGGCATCCAGACGTCGCCGGCCATGGGCCAGGCCAGCGCTGCGCTGGTGCGCGGTGAAGCCTTGCCGGAACAGCTGAGCCGTTTCGGCCTGGACGCCGCGATGCTCTCTCCGGCGCGCCTGGCTTGAGCGCGGACTTGGGTGACGTGCCGCCACGATTGCGGCAAACTTCCAGCGCCCTGCCTGATGGGGCGCTGACGTTGCCTGGAGCTCCCTGTATGAATGCACCTGAAAAAGATCCGGCGCTGGACAACTTCCGAGCGATCGCCGACGCCATCGCCACGCTGTTCTTTCCTCACGCCGAGGTGGTGCTGCACGATCTGCGCACGCAAAAAATCGACTACATCGCCAACAACCTGTCGAAGCGGGAAATCGGCGATGACGCGGCGCTCGAGGACATGCTCAGCGATGATGTCAGCGAACGAAATATCGGGCCGTACGAAAAGCTCAATTGGGACGGTCAGAAGATTCGCAGCCTCAGCAGCGTGCTGCGCGACAGCGACGGGCATCCGCTGGCGGTGCTGTGCATCAACCTGAATATTTCGCTGTTCGAGAATGCCAAGGCGGCGCTGGATCTGTTCCTGTCGCCGACCAAGCTGATCCCGCAACCGGACTCACTGTTTCGCGATGACTGGCAGGAGCGGATCAACACGTTCCTGCATGCCTGGCTGCGCGAACGCCAGTTGAGCCTGAATGTGCTGAGTCGCGACCACAAACGCGAGCTGGTGCTGGCGCTGCACGCTGAAGGCGCGTTCAAAGGCAAAAGCGCCTCCAACTATGTGGCCAACGTGCTGAACATGGGGCGGGCGACGGTGTACAAGCATTTGAAGGAATTGAAGGGTTAGGCTTTTAGATGTGTGTTGTTTGAGCGGGCCTCTTCGCGGGCAAGCCTCGCTCCTACATTGGAATGCATTTTTCCTGTAGGAGCGAGGCTTGCCCGCGAAGGCGATTGATCAATCGCCGTAAATGTCCGACTTGAAATACTTGTCGGAAATCTTCTGATACTCGCCATTCGCGCGAATGCCATCAATGGCTGTGTTCAGCTCACTGACCAACTCCGTATTACCCTTGCGCACCGCAATCCCGGCGCCCTCGCCCACGTATTTCGGGTCCTTGAGCTCAGGCCCGACAAACGCATAACCAGCGCCGCGCGGCATCGACAGGAAATCATTCAGCGGGATGGTGTCGGCAAAAATCGCATCGAGACGGCCGGCGGCCAGGTCCATATAGATTTCTTCGTTGTTGCCGTAGCGCTTGACGTTGATGCCCTTCGGTTCGAAAACTTCAGTGGCGTAACGATCGGTGGTGGTGGCGCGCTGCACGCCAATGGTCTTGCCCTTGAGGCTGGCGTATTGGTCATCCACCACCGCGCCTTGCTTCATGACCAGGCGTGACGAGGTGAAGTAATACTTGTGGGTGAAATCCACCGACTTCTTGCGGTCTTCGTTGATGGTCATGGACGACAGGGCCATGTCGATTTTCTTCACTTTCAGGGAAGGAATCAGGCCATCGAACTCACCTTCGACCCAGACGCACTTGACCTTCATCTGCGCGCACAGGGCATTGCCGATGTCGTAGTCGAAACCGACGATCTCGCCCTTGTCGGTCTTGGACGCGAACGGCGGATACGCTGCTTCGATGCCGATGCGCAGGGTTTTATCGGCGGCGAACGCTGAGCTGCACGCCAACAGGCTCAGGGCCAGACCGGTGATGAGGGAGAATTTCTTCATGTTCGTTTTCTCGCGGTTGTTGTTGGTTTGGCAAGACAGAAGAAAGAACGGAAACGGGAGGGACGCCTTTTTTGTACTTATAATTCCATACTGGACTTTTATGTATAAACCGTCAATCGGGCGTGAGAGGATCTTCCGAGCCTCTGGTCGGGCGGTGAGTCTGGGAGATTTTATGGGTTGCGAATGGCCTCTTCGCGGGCGAGCCTCGCTCCTACAGGGGAAACGTCGACCACGTATTTGTGGACGACTTAACCCTGTAGGAGCGAGGCTTGCCCGCGAAGGCGATCTTGAGCGCACTGAATAATTACGCCTTCCAACGATCCGCCGCCGCATGATCGCTGTCCCGCCCTTCCACCCAACGCGGGCCGTCGCTGGTGTTTTCTTTCTTCCAGAACGGCGCACGGGTTTTCAGGTAGTCCATGACAAACGCGCAGGCATCGAACGCGGCCTGGCGGTGGGCGCTGGCGGCGCCGACGAAGACGATCGGCTCACCTGGCTTCAGCGCGCCGATGCGGTGCAACACTTCAAGCTTGAGCAGCGGCCAGCGCTGTTCGGCCTCGACCGCAATCTTGCCCAACGCCTTTTCGGTCATGCCCGGGTAGTGCTCGAGAAACATCCCGGCGACGTCGAGTCCGTCATTGAAGTCGCGCACATAGCCGACAAAACTCACCACCGCGCCAACGCCGACATTGGCGGCGTGCATGGCGTTGACTTCGGCACCCGGATCGAACGCCGTGGATTGCACGCGAATCGCCATGGCTCAGCCCCCGGTCACGGTCGGAAAGAACGCCACTTCATCGCCATCGAGCACCGGCTCGTCGAGTTGGCAGAGGTCTTCGTTGCGCGCGCACATCAGGTTCTGTTCGCTCAACACATCAGCGCCATCGCGCTGGGCCAGCAGAGCACGCACGTCATCCACGGTGGCGAAATGGCCTTCGACCTTGATGGAGTCCACGCCCAGCGCCTCACGGTAGCGGGCAAAAAACCTAACCGTAATGTTCATGACGGGTCCGCCTGGAAATGCCCGCTCTTGCCGCCGAGTTTCTCCAGCAGGCGCACGCTTTCGATGGTCATGCCGCGGTCAACAGCCTTGCACATGTCGTAGATGGTCAGCGCCGCGACGCTGGCGGCGGTCAGGGCTTCCATCTCGACGCCGGTCTGCCCGGACAGCTTGCACTTCGCGACGATGCGCACGGTGTCGTCGCCTTCGGCACTGAGCTCGACTTTGACGCCGGTGAGCATCAGCGGATGGCACAGGGGAATCAGGTCGCTGGTTTTCTTAGCGGCCTGGATACCGGCGATGCGCGCCACGGCGAACACGTCACCTTTTGGGTGACCGCCGCTGACGATCATCTGCAGGGTTTCGGGCAGCATGCGCACCAGCGCTTGGGCCGTCGCCTCACGGAACGTCACGGCTTTTTCAGTGACGTCGACCATGTTGGCGCGACCTTGGGAATCGAGATGAGTCAGCACAGGTTTACTCCTGATCAGGAGCGTCGATTGTAAACCTGCGGGTCAATTTTCCGCACGTTTGATTATGTGTTCACCGCAGAACCCATGTAGGAGCTGCCGAAGGCTGCGATCTTTTGATCTTCGCCCCTTTAAAGACAAGATCAAAAGATCGCAGCCTTCGGCAGCTCCTACAGGGGATATTTGCCAGGCACAGAAATGGATGGAATGTGTGTTGGCCATAAAAAAACCGGGCGACCTGAGAAGGCCGCCCGGTTTGTCTGATGCGGTTACAGATGCGATTCGGCGTATTCGGCCAGGATCGAGCGAGGCACCCCTTGCAGGGTGATGTGCACACCATTCGGGAAATCTTTGAAGCGTTCAGTCAGGTAGGTCAGCCCGGAGCTGGTCGCGGACAGGTAAGGGGTGTCGATCTGCGCCAGGTTGCCCAGGCACACCACTTTGGAACCGGCGCCGGCACGGGTGATGATGGTTTTCATCTGGTGCGGCGTAAGGTTCTGGCATTCATCGATCAAAATCAGGCTCTGCTGGAAGCTGCGACCCCGGATGTAGTTGAGGGATTTGAACTGCAACGGCACTTTGCTGAGGATGTAGTCGACGCTGCCATGGGTGTTTTCGTCATCCATGTGCAAGGCTTCGAGGTTGTCGGTGATGGCGCCCAGCCAAGGCTCCATTTTTTCCGCTTCGGTGCCAGGCAGGAAGCCGATTTCCTGGTCCAGGCCCTGCACGCTGCGGGTGGCGATGATCCGGCGATAGCGTTTGCTGACCATGGTCTGCTCGATCGCAGCGGCCAGGGCCAGGATGGTTTTACCCGAACCGGCCGCGCCAGACAGGTTGACCAGGTGAATGTCCGGATCAAGCAAGGCGTAGAGCGCCAGGCTCTGATAGATGTCGCGCGGTTTCAGGCCCCAGGCTTCCTGGTGCAACAGGGGTTCCTGATGCAGGTCGAGAATCAGCAGACGATCTTCTTCAATCTCCTTGATCCAGCCGACAAACCCTTGTTCGTCGATGATGAATTCATTGATGTGCACCGCCGGCAGGTTGTCGATCAGCTTCACTTGGTGCCAGGTGCGGCCGTGGTCCTGACGGGTTTCGACCTTGCTCACGAGGTCCCAGAAGGAGCCGGTCATGTTGTGGTAGCCGTTAGGCAGCAGCGAAACGTCGTCGACCAGTTGGTCGGTGCTGTAGTCCTCGGCCGCAATCCCGCACGCCCGGGCCTTGAGGCGCATGTTGATGTCTTTGGTCACCAGCACCACGGGCAATTTTGGCTCGCGTGCGTGCAGGTCGATCAACTGGTTGATGATGATGTTGTCGTTCAGGTGCTCGGGCAGAATGATGTTCGGCTCAGCGCGCTTGCTCATCAGAATTGACAGCAAACCCTTGGGCCCACTCTTGCCGCGCTGGATCGGCACACCGAGTTCGACGTCCTCGGGGCTGGCATCGCCCAGGGTCTTGTCGATCAGGCGGATCGCCTGACGGCATTCGGCCGCAACGCTGTGATGCCCGCTCTTGAGCTTGTCCAGCTCCTCAAGCACGGTCATCGGGATCGCAACGTGGTGTTCTTCGAAGTTAAGCAGGGCGTTTGGATCGTGAATCAATACGTTGGTATCGAGTACATAAAGGATTGGCTGGTTGGAAGAAGAACTACGTCCGTGATCATCCATACTCGGTCACCTTTGTGGGAGCCATTCGACGCAATACCGTGACAGTGCTGCGCCTCGAAGTGGCCACCGAATTCACCTGTTGGGACTCAAGTGAACTGCTCACAAATGGGTCTTGGAAGACGCCACCTGTGTTGCAGGTTTCGGCGGTCTGTCTTCGTAATACTCCAAAACCCATGACAGAAAAAAGTACTTTGACGTTTTTTTGAAGTTTATTTTTCAGAGTGACGAATAGCCCTTGGCGTGCAGGCATTGTGCCGTTAAAGTCGGAAGTCCGCCTGCATCGAAATTCCTTTCAAATTCGCCCCGCCCTGCCCTTTGCCCCAATGATTGCGGGCTTTTGCGTATTTCAGCGAAACGCTACCTGACAGTCCTCCCAACCGATCCCGCTTTGCGCCGTTTGGCCGATCAGCCAGGGCATCGAGGTTTTCACCGCGTCCTGCTTCACATTGAAATTGATCACGCCGTGACGCCACAACAGCATCAGCGTCAGCACTCGTTGGGCGCTCTGGCTGCCCTTGAGCTTGCCCGCGCCGTCCTGGGGATCGATGTCCCACAGCGCCACCTGCAAACCCTGCGACTCAAAGAAGCCCTGCGCATCGGAACGACGCTGGCCATCCGGCGGGCGGAACAGCGGCACATAGTTTTCCGGCAGTTTGCTCTTCACCAGTTCGGCGCTGCGTTTGACCGAGTCCTGCCAGTCTTGCCAATGGCTGTGGGAGCGGAACTCCCAGCCCTGCACGCCGAGGCATTGCTGTGAATACATTGCTTGCAGACTGGCCACTGACCCGTCGGCCAGACGCGCCTGGACGTCCTTGCCGAGCACGAAGAACGTGCCGTTGATGTTCGACTTGCGCAGGTACTCGGCGACCCACCCGGTGTTGTCCGGAATGGCATTGGCCGCGCTGTCGAAGGTCAGCAGAAACAGCCGGTCATGCATCTCGTCGCCGTTGCGTTCATAGTCGCCGAAACGATCGACTTCGCTGCTGGTTTGCGGAAACAGCGCGGCTTTGCGCAATTGCTCATCTAGATACTGGGCATGGAACAGGCGGCTCGGCTCCGACCACTTGATATAGAAGCTGTCGTCACTGACCTGGAACTTGGCCGCTTGCTCGCGCAGGGTCGGCAGGTCTTCAACCAGGAAGCAGAACGACGCATCCTGATCGCAGCTCTGCTGGGCGAAGTTGTAGTTGGTCAGCAGGCGTTGCCACATCCGCTCGCGCAGGCTGTTGACCGCGTCCAGATTGATCGTGCGCAGGCCCAGGCGTCGTGCCAGGCTGACTTCATCCAGGGACTCGCTGGCCAGCAGGACGCGGGCGAACATGAGGATTTCGGCGCGCGACGCGACGTCGAACAGCGTCGGGCTGGTGAGTTGTTCCGGCCAGGTGCCGCGATCGAGCGTCGCCACATCGCCAGGCGCCGCCAGGGCACCGAAGCTCAAGAGCCAGGCCGAGAATAAAAAAACGATACGCAAAGGGATGTCTCCATAACAAAACCCGCGCGGCACTATATATCGCGATATCGCAGTGGGGCTAAAAGATCGCAGCCTCGTTTCACTCGACAGCTCCTACACAGCACCTACAAATCCGATTTCACGCCAATCTCGCGCCAACTCGGTCCGTAGGAGCTGTCGAGCGCAGCGAGGCTGCGATCTTGTTCCATGACACCACCGATCACCTATGACACCCATAGCTGGAGTCAACACGAACAACCCCCTAGAATCGCCCCACGATTAAAGGAGACGACTTCATGCTGATGGTGATTTCCCCCGCCAAGACCCTCGATTACGAAACACCGCCGGCCACCCAGCGTTTCACCCAGCCGCAATACCTGGACCATTCCCAGGAGCTGATCATGCAGTTGCGCGACCTCACGCCGGCGCAGATCAGCGAGTTGATGCACGTCTCCGACAAGATCGGCGGGCTCAACGCCGCGCGTTTCGGCAGCTGGACACCCGCGTTCACCCCGGAAAACGCCAAGCAGGCGCTGCTGGCCTTCAAGGGTGATGTATACACCGGCCTGAATGCCCAAACCTTCAGCGAAGCCGATTTCGATTACGCCCAGCAGCATTTGCGCATGCTCTCCGGTCTGTATGGCCTGCTGCGCCCGCTCGACCTGATGCAGCCTTATCGGCTGGAGATGGGCACCAAACTGGCGAATGCCCGTGGCAAGGACCTGTATGCCTTCTGGGGCACGCGGATCAGCGAATGGCTGAACGAAGCGCTGGCCGACCAAGGTGACGACGTGCTGCTGAACCTGGCCTCCAACGAGTACTTCTCGGCGGTCAAACGCAGCGCCTTGAACGCGCGCATCATCAATACCGAGTTCAAGGACCTGAAGAACGGTCAGTACAAAATCATCAGCTTCTACGCGAAGAAAGCGCGCGGGATGATGAGCCGGTTCGTTATCGAAGAACGCATCAACAACCCGGACGCTCTCAAACAGTTTGATATCCAGGGTTATCGTTACAGTACCGAACAGTCCAAACCGGACAACTTGGTATTCCTGCGCGATCACACTCCCGAGTAACGCACTCCTACAGCGCACGACCGTCGGTCGTGCGCACTGTTTAATCGTCCGACAATTCCCCGCCTGTTTCGCCATTCTCTTGGCGCCAAAAATACATCATCCAACTTCCTAACTTTTCTTTCACTCGACATTCATGATTTTTTTCAGTAGTGGCACCGAAAATTTTTATCGGTAGTGGCACATACACATCCAATTCAATAATTACCCTATATATAAAGGGCGAAACGGCAAGTGCTATCAATCTGAAAGCAGTGCCATCTTTTTCAATATTTCAGGAAATTTCAGGATTCGCGATGGGCGGACAGGAACTATGTCCAAATGCGTCGCTCATACCACCGGTAACTATTTTCCTTAAGCTTGTAGGAAATAACTTACGCAGAGACGACAACCATGTAGCGAAGTTGTCACACGAACTTCCGCTTAATGGCCTCTGATTCGGGCAGTACCGATAGGACAGGAGATACGCACCATTACTATCCCCTATACGGCCAAGGCAGCGCCCCTATAAACGTGCTCCTCCGAGCACCCAACCGCTTGATTTACGGGCCCTCAGCCTGACATCGAGCGCGCATGACCTTTGCACGATTGTCCTCTGAACAGGGGGCAGGATGCATAACAGGGCATACATAATAATAAGGCCTAGTTGCGCACATCTTGAGTGCACTTATTTAGTCACTCGGAACTTTGTTTGCCTGCACGCTGCATTGTGGCGCCTGTAAGCACGCACTTGCGAGTGCACTACGACCGCTGAACACCATTAACTCCGGCCATTTAATGGCTTGATAATTACAGAGGTAAATGCGATGCGCATCAGCATATTTGGTTTGGGTTACGTCGGTGCAGTATGTGCCGGTTGCCTGTCTGCACGTGGCCATGACGTCATTGGCGTCGATGTTGCCAAAGACAAGATCGATATGATCAACGCCGGCAAATCGCCCATCGTTGAACCGGGTCTGGGTGAACTTCTGCAGAAGGGTATCGAGACGGGCAAACTGCGCGGCACGACCAACTTCGCCGAAGCGATTCGTGACACCGACCTGTCGATGATCTGCGTCGGTACGCCAAGCAAGAAGAACGGCGACCTGGAACTGAACTACATCGAAGCCGTGTGCCGCGAGATCGGTTTTGTCCTGCGTGACAAGACCACCCGCCACACCATCGTGGTTCGCAGCACCGTTTTGCCGGGCACGGTCGCAAACGTTGTCATCCCGATTCTCGAAGACTGCTCGGGCAAGAAAGCCGGCGTCGACTTCGGCGTGGCGGTCAACCCTGAATTCCTGCGTGAAAGCACCGCGATCGCCGACTACGACTTGCCACCGATGACCGTCATCGGCGAGTTCGACAAGGCCAGCGGCGACGTGCTGCAAGCCCTGTACGAAGAACTCGACGCGCCGATCATCCGCAAGGACATCGCCGTCGCCGAGATGATCAAGTACACCTGCAACGTGTGGCACGCCACCAAGGTGACCTTCGCCAACGAGATCGGCAACATCGCCAAGGCTGTCGGCGTCGATGGTCGTGAAGTGATGGAAGTGGTCTGCCAGGACAAAACCCTGAACCTGTCGCAGTACTACATGCGCCCAGGCTTCGCGTTCGGCGGCTCTTGCCTGCCGAAAGACGTGCGTGCACTGACCTTCCGTGCCGGTTCCCTGGACGTCGATGCGCCGCTGCTCAACTCGCTGATGCGCAGCAACGTGTCGCAAGTGCAGAACGCCTTCGACATCGTGTCCAGCCACGACAAACGCAAAGTCGCCCTGCTCGGCTTGAGCTTCAAGGCCGGCACCGATGACCTGCGCGAAAGCCCGTTGGTTGATCTGGCGGAAATGCTGATCGGCAAGGGTTACGACCTGAGCATCTACGACAGCAACGTCGAGTACGCCCGTGTCCACGGCGCGAACAAGGACTACATCGAGTCGAAGATCCCGCACGTTTCGTCGCTGCTCAACTCCGACTTCGACGATGTGATCAACAACTCCGACGTGATCATCCTCGGTAACCGTGACGAGAAATTCCGCGCCTTGGCGGAACAGGCTCCACACGGCAAGCAAGTGATCGACCTGGTTGGCTTCATGTCCCAAGCCACCAGCGTTAAAGATCGCACCGAAGGTATCTGCTGGTAACAAGCAGCCCTCTGTAGGAGCCAGGCTTGCCGGCGAACCAGACGACGTGATGTGTCAGGTACGCCGTGTTCGCGGGCAAGCCTCGCGCCTACGGGTCCGAGGGAATTGACCTGGTTTTTTCGCCTGCCTTAACCCCATCGGGCCACCCCACAGGCTCGCCCGAGATAGAGACGGATGCAGATTATGCACAGGCTAAAGCACGGCCTTTTACAGGCCGCCGGTTGGCTGTTTTACCTAAGTTTATTGATGGGCATCGCCATGGCGTTGCCTTCGTCCACGTTCGACTCCGAGTCGAAGGACTTTATTTTCCTGATCGGTTTCATCGGGATCTGGCGTTACTCGATGGGTGCCACGCACTTTCTGCGCGGCATGCTGTTCCTGTACGTGGTCTACCCGCACCTGCGGCGCAAAGTGCGCAAGCTGGGTAAAGCGGCAGACCCGTCGCATGTGTACCTGATGGTCACCAGTTTCCGTATCGACGCCCTGACCACCGCCCAGGTTTATGCCTCGGTGATTCGCGAAGCGATCGACTGCGGCCTGCCGACCACCATGGTCTGCTCCATCGTGGAAATGTCCGATGAGAAGCTGGTGAAAAGCCTGTGGACCAAAATGAATCCACCGGCTCGCGTCAAGCTCGACTTCGTGCGCATTCCCGGCACCGGCAAGCGCGATGGCCTGGCCTACGGTTTCCGCGCCATCTCCCGCCACTTGCCGGATGACCGCGCAGTGGTTGCAGTGATCGATGGCGACACCGTGCTCGCTCCTGGCGTCGTGCTCAAGACCGTGCCGTGGTTCCAGCTGTTCGGCAATGTCGGCGGCCTGACCACCAACGAGTTCTGCGAAGTACGCGGCGGCTACGTCATGGCTGAGTGGCACAAACTGCGCTTCGCCCAGCGCCACATCAACATGTGCTCGATGGCCTTGTCCAAACGCGTCCTGACCATGACCGGCCGGATGTCGGTGTTCCGCGCAACCGTGGTGACCGACCCGGACTTCATCGCCGACGTGGAAAGCGACTCGCTGCAACACTGGCGCCTGGGCCGCTTCAAGTTCCTGACCGGTGACGACAAGTCGAGCTGGTTCAGCCTGATGCGCCTGGGTTACGACACTTTCTACGTACCGGACGCAGCGATCCACACCGTGGAACACCCGCCGGAAAAAAGCTTCATCAAGGCCAGCCGCAAACTGATGTTCCGCTGGTACGGCAACAACCTGCGTCAGAACTCCCGTGCCCTGGGCCTGGGGATGAAACGCCTCGGCCTGTTTACCTCGGTAGTGCTGTTCGACCAACGCGTGTCGATGTGGACTTCGTTGCTCGGCCTGACCGTAGCGATCATCGCCAGCTTCAAGTACGGCGGCGCGTTCATCCTCGCTTACCTGCTGTGGATCGGCATCACCCGCCTGATTCTGACCCTGCTGTTGTCTTGCTCCGGTCACCGAATCGGTCCTGCCTACCCGATGATTCTCTATTACAACCAGATCGTCGGCGCGCTGGTGAAGATCTATGTGTTCTTCCGCCTCGACCAACAATCCTGGACTCGCCAGGACACCAAATTGACCCGTGATCTCGCCAGCTTTCAACGTTGGTTCAACACCTGGTCGTCTCGGACCATGACCTTCTCCGCCGGCAGCGTTTTCGTCGCCGTGCTGCTGATGATGGTCTGACCGCCCCCTTATTGAATTAACCAGGAAATTGCCCCTATGAATACCGCCGTCAATGCCAACGTAGTGCACGAATCCGAAGCCCAGCGCCAACACGCCCGAGTGAAAATCCCGGCCAAGCTGCGTTTCTTCGGTCCAGACCGTACGCCGGTCGATGCCCGGGTCCTCGACCTGTCCGCTGGCGGCCTGGCGTTCAACGCCGGTCAACTGCCGCTGAAGATCGGCGACGTGCACAAGGCTCGCCTGCAATTCGTCATCGATAACCTCGGCCTGGCCATGGACGTGGAGTTGCAGATCCGCTCCTTCGATCGCCAGACCGGTCGCGCCGGTTGCCAGTTCCAGAACCTGGAAGCGCAAGACATCTCGACCCTGCGTCACCTGATCACCTCTCACCTGTCCGGCGACATCGTCAGCATGGGTGAAGTACTGGCGACCCTGCAGCGCGACAACTTCACCAAGGCGCGCAAGGTCAAGGATGGCGGCCACGGCATGACCCCGTTCGGTCGTCTGCGTGCGGTGACCTTCAGCTTCGCGATTTTCCTGGTCGGCCTCGCGGCGTTCGGCTTCATTTTCAAGTCGGTGTACAGCATGTACTTCGTCAGCCACGCCCAGGCCGGCATCGTCAGCGTACCGGGCATGAACATCACCATGCCGCGCGACGGCACCGTGCAGAGCCTGATCAAAGACGACGGCATTGCCGCCAAAGGCGCACCGCTGGCGACCTTCAGCACCAGCATGCTCGACGTACTCAAGGGCCATCTGGACGAAGACCAGTTGCAACCGGCCAAGGTTGAAGAACTGTTCGGCAAGCAAATGACCGGCACCCTGACTTCGCCGTGCGATTGCACCGTAGCGCAGCAACTGGTCGGCAACGGTCAGTACGCCAGCAAGGGCGACGTGATCTTCAATCTGGTGCCGCGTAACAGCGAAGCCAACATCGACGCGCGCTTCACTTATCGCCAGTTCGCCGACGTGCGTCCAGGCGCGCCAGTGACCTTCGAAATCGCCGGCGAAGACAAGGTCCGCACCGGCAAGATCGTCAGCAGCACCAGCCTGAAAAGCGCCGACCTGTCCTCCGACATCCGCGTACAGATCAAGCCTGACGAGCCGCTGGACACCACCTTCGCCGGTCGCCCGGTGGAAGTGAACAGCGATCGTGGCCCGAGCTTGAACTGGCTGATCGACAAAGCCATGGCCGCCGGTATTTAAGTCGAGGACATGCCTGTGACGATTATCAGTCTCCTGAAAACACCGCAAACCTTGTGGGAGCGGGCTTGCTCGCGAAGGGATCAGCGCGGTCTGCCTGATGCACCGCAGCGCCTGCTTCGCGAGCAAGCCCGCTCCCACATGGGTTTTGCATTCTGCTCGCTGGCCCTGGCAGTCAGCCTCAGCGGTTGCGCCGGCCTGCCCGACCAACGCCTGGCGAACGAAGCCCTGAAGCGCGGCGACACCGCGCTGGCGCAGCAGAACTACCAGCAACTGGCAGACCTGGGTTACAGCGAGGCCCAAGTGGGCCTGGCCGATATCCAGGTCGACAGCCGTGACCCGGCGCAGATGAAACAGGCCGAGGCGACTTACCGCGCCGCGGTCGGCGTTTCGCCGCGAGCCCAGGCTCGCCTCGGTCGCCTGCTGGTAGCCAAGCCCGGTTCTACTGAAGCCGAACAGCACGAAGCCGAAGGCCTGTTGAAAAAAGCCTCGGCCAATGGCGAAGGCAATACGCTGATCCCGCTGGCGATGCTGTACCTGCAATACCCGCACAGTTTCCCGAACATCAACGCCCAGCAGCAGATCAGCCAATGGCGCGCCGAAGGCAAACCGGAAGCAGGCCTGGCCCAAGTGCTGCTGTATCGCACCCAAGGCACTTACGACCAGCACCTGGATGAAGTCGAATCCATCTGCAAAGCCGCGTTGAACACCACCGACATCTGCTACGTCGAACTGGCCACGGTTTACCAGAAACAAGCCAAGCCAGAACAGACCGCCGAGCTGATCAAGCAGATGCAAGCCGCCCATGCACGCGGCACCGTTTCCGCTCAACGCGTGGACAGCGTCGCTCGCGTCCTCGGTGATGCGACCCTGGGCAAGACTGACGAGAAAACCGCGCAGTCGCTGCTCGAAGAAATCGCCCCTGGCTACCCTGCTTCCTGGGTCAGCCTGGCGCAATTGCTTTACGACTTTCCGGAACTCGGCGACGTCGACACGATGATGAAGTACCTGGACAACGGTCGCGCCGCCGATCAACCCCGCGCCGAACTGTTGCTGGGCAAGCTCTACTACGAAGGCAAATGGGTGCCGGCTGACGCCAAGGTCGCCGAAGAACACTTCCAGAAAGCCGTCGGCCGTGAAGTCGCCGCCGATTACTACCTCGGCCAGATCTACCGCCGTGGTTACCTGGGCAAGGTCTACTCGCAAAAAGCCCTGGATCACTTGCTGACCGCTGCGCGCAACGGCCAGAACAGCGCCGACTTCGCCATCGCCCAGCTGTTTTCCCAAGGCAAGGGCACCAAGCCCAACCCGGTCAACGCCTACGTCTTCAGCCAGTTGGCCAAGGCTCAGGACACCCCGCAAGCCAATGAGCTCGCGACAACACTCGAAGCCCAACTGCCGCCTGCCCAGCTCGCCGAGGCCCAACGCCTGTTGAAACAAGAACAGGCCGTTCGTGGTTCCTCGAGCCAGAACAAGCTGGATTTGCATGCCCTGCAAGAAGAAGACGGCGAGGAAACCCTATGAAGCTGAATCCATTCGTCAAGGCAGGTATTGGCCTGACATTCGCCCTGCTGTGGTCGTGTCCGACCCTGGCCGCGATGACCGATGCCAAGAACTACGGCCTCGAAGTTAAAGTCACCGGCCAGTCCGAAGATGACGCCGACCTCGGCACCGCCAAGGGCGGCGACGTCAATGGCCTGGGCCTCGACCTGCGTCCATGGGTCTACGGCGAACGCGGCGCGTGGAGCGCCTATGCAATGGGTCAGGCGGTGACGTCCACCGACATCATCGAAACCGACACCCTGCAACAGTCCGACAGCGACGGCACCCAGGCCACCGACAACGGTGATCGCAAGTCCAAGAAAAACTACTTGGCCATGCGCGAATTCTGGGTTGGCTACAGCGGCCTCACGCCTTACCCGGGCGAGATGCTCAAGCTCGGTCGCCAACGCCTGCGCAATGACGACGGCCAATGGCGCGACAGCAACATCGAAGCCCTGAACTGGACCTTCGACACCACCCTGTTGCGTGCCAACGCCGGTGTTGCCGAACGCTTCAGCGAATACCGCACCGACTTGAAAGAGCTGGCGCCAAAAGACAAGGATCGCCTGCACGCCTACGCCGATGCGGCGTATCAGTGGACCCCGGGCAACTGGGTCGGGATTCGCGGTCATCACACCCACGATGACGGCAAGCTCGACTACCCGGAACCGGGTGTGGCCGGCGATTCGCTGGACAAAAAACAGAATGGTGACATCAGCTGGCTCGGCCTTACCGCTGACAGCGATGCCTACAACTGGCGCAACACCAACACCGTCAACTACTGGGGCAGCATCACCGGTATGAGCGGCGACACCGACACAGTCAACGCGCTGAATGCCGACGGCACCCGCCCGACCGAAGCCAAGACCGGTGAAGACCTCAACGGCTGGGCTACCGATGTCGGCGTGCGTCTGCGCCTCGATCCGCAATGGCAAGTCGGTGCAGCGTATGCCCGCGCCAGCGCCGATTACGAACAGAACGGCCTGGAAAGCAACCGCTCGAACTACACCGGTACTCGCTCGCGGGTTCACCGTTTCGGCGAAGCCTTCCGTGGCGAAATGAACAACATGCAAACCGCGACCCTGTTCGGTTCGTGGATGCTCAACGACGAATACGACGCCAGCCTCGTGTACCACAAGTTCTGGCGCGTGGACGGCAGCAAACCGGTGGGCAGCAACGGTATCAACGCCGTCGAGAACAACACCGACGACGCCACCGGCGCGATCCTCTCCAGCACCTCGCTGCCGCTGCAGGATGGCAACAAGGACCTCGGTCAGGAAATGGACCTGGTGGTCACCAAGTACTTCAAGCAAGGGCTGTTGCCTGCCGCTTTGAGCCAGTCGATCGATGAGCCTTCGGCCCTGGTGCGTTTCCGTGGCGGTGTGTTCAAGCCCGGCGATGCCTATGGCAAAGAAGTCGATTCGTACATGCACCGCGCGTTTATCGACGTGATCTGGCGCTTCTGATGCGAGCCGCGAAAGGAGTGCCCGACATGACCTATCCGAAGAGAGGTTCGATCACGTTGCTGGCCGGTGCCATGCTGCTGGCCAGCTCGGTCGCCTTCGCCAATGCGGAGCCGGTTGCGCCTGCACAAAAAGGCCAGCCGGCCACCCTGGCCAAAGGACTGCAACAAGCCAAGACCTACACCGTCACCAGCGCACCGACTGCGCCGCTGGAGCTGGCCAAGCCGAAGCTGCCGGATACTTCCGGCTACACCGCCGAAGCCATCGCCGCGAAAATCGTGCGGACCAAACCGGGCAAGGTCAGCGTGCGCCGGATGATGCAGGAAGACGCCTTGAAGGACTTCATCGGCGGCGACAACAAGATGGCCGAGTGGGTAGTGCGTCAGCACGGCATCCCGCAGGCGATCTTCGTCGACGACGGCTACATGAACCTGAAAGACCTGGCCAAGAAAGAACCGAAGTACATCAGCGAAACCTCGCCGGGTGTTTACCTGGCGAAGTTGCCGATCGTGGTTGGCCGCAAGGGCATCCTCGAAATCGACCAGCAGACCCAGGAATTGCGCCTGTCCCAAGAGGCCGGTTCGTTCATGGTCAACGACGGCCAGTTGTTTGTGCGTGACACCAAGATCACCGGGTGGAGCGAGAAGGCCAATGGCCCGGCGCTGTTCAAGACGCCGAAGGAATTCCGTCCGTTCCTGCTGTCCTGGGGCGGCACCGAGACCTACATCGCCAACAGCAAGATCGCCAGTTTCGGCTACGCCAACAGTAAGTCCTACGGTGTGAGTATTTCCCAATACACGCCGAACATGGCCAAGGTGCTCAAGCGTTCTGAACCGACTGGCTGGATCGTCGGTTCCGAGTTCTCGGACATGTGGTACGGCTTCTACTGCTACGAAGCTCGCGACTTTGTGGTCAAGGGCAACACCTACAAAGACAACATCGTCTACGGCATTGACCCGCATGACCGCTCCCACGGTCTGATCATCGCGGACAACACCGTATACGGGACCAAGAAGAAGCACGGGATCATCATTTCCCGTGAGGTCAACGACAGCTTCATCTTCAACAACCGCAGCTACGACAACCACCTCTCGGGGCTGGTGATCGACCGTAACAGCGTGAACAACCTGATCGCCTACAACGAGATCTACAAGAACCACACCGACGGCATCACCCTCTACGAGAGTGGCGACAACCTGTTGTGGGGCAACAAGGTGATCAGCAACAAGCGCCACGGCATCCGGATTCGTAACAGCGTGAACATTCGCCTCTACGAAAACCTCGCCATGGCCAACGGCCTGACCGGTGTCTACGGGCACATCAAGGACCTGAGCGATACCGACCGGGACATCAAGCTCGACCCGTTCGACGCCCAGGTGTCGCTGATCGTGGTCGGTGGCGAACTGGCCGGCAATGGCAGCGGACCGCTGTCCATCGACTCGCCGCTGAGCGTCGAGTTGTACCGCGTGTCCATGCTCGCGCCGACCAAATCCAGTGGCATCAGCTTCAACGGGATTCTTGGCGAGCGCCAGGATGAAATTCTCGACCTGCTGGTACGCCAGCAGAAAGCCGTGCTGATCGACCCTGTCGAACGCCAGACCGAAATGCAGGACTGAGGATAATTTTATGCACCCACACTTGATCAAATTACTCAGCCTGTCGGGCCTGACACTCGGGATTCTCGCGGCCAGCGCTGGCGCCCGTGCCGACGATGCAACTGCCAGCGCAACCGCGCCGAAGTTCACCGCCGACCCGTGCTGCAACCTGTGCCCGGAAGCCCACGACGCGAAGAATTACACCACGCGCTATCAACAGAACTTCACCACGCTGGTGCAGGCCCAGGGTGATTGGTTGTTCCGTACGCAAGAAGACTTGCGCACCGAGTTCGACACCTCCCCTGCCGGCTACAAACGCATGAAAGAACTGCACGATGCGTTCAAGAGCAAAGGCGTGGAACTGGTGGTCGTCTACCAGCCGACCCGTGGCCTGGTGAACCGCAACAAGCTGAATCCGGAAGACAAGGCCAAGTACGATTTCGACAAGGCCCTGAAGAACTACAAGACCATGCTCGGCCGCTTCGCCGCCATGGGCTACACCGTGCCGGACCTGTCGCCGCTGACCAACGAGACGCTGCCCGACACCCTGCCGGCCCACGATTTCTACTTCCGCGGTGACCAACACTGGACGCCATACGGCGCACAGCGCACAGCGAAAATCGTTGGTGAGCAAATCAAGAAAATGCCGGCCTTCGCCGACGTGCCGAAGCGCGAGTTCGAGAGCCATAAGTCGGGTCGCATGGGCAAGACCGGAACATTACACAACATGGCCGGTCAACTCTGTGGCACTAGCTACGCGATCCAGTACATGGATCAGTTCACCACTGAGCCAAAAGGCGAAGCGGACGATGGCGACCTGTTCAGTGACTCCGGCAATCCGGAGATCACCCTGGTCGGCACCAGCCACAGTGGCAAGAACTACAACTTCGCCGGTTTCCTCGAAGAGGCTATCGGTGCCGACATCCTCAACGTGGCATTCCCTGGCGGTGGCCTGGAAGGTTCGATGCTGCAGTACCTGGGCAGCGAAGAGTTCCAGAAGAAACCGCCGAAAATCCTCATCTGGGAATTCTCGCCGCTCTATCGCCTCGACCAGGAAACCATCTACCGCCAGATGATGGCGCTGCTGGACAACGGTTGCGAAGGCAAGGAAACACAAATGACCGGTAGCACCACATTGAAGCCGGGCAAAAACGAATTAATGGTCAACAGCAAGAACCTGAACCTGCAAAACGGCAGTCACCAGGTCGACATCCAGTTCGCCGATGCGTCGGTGAAAGTCCTGCAAGCCACCCTCTGGTACATGAACGGTCGCCACGAGGACATCAAAATCGAAAAACCGGAAACCTCCGACACCGACGGGCGTTTTGCCTTTGAGTTGCGTACGGACGAAGACTGGGCCACGCAGAATCTGCTGGCCGTTGAAGTCCAGGGCCCTGAAGCGGGTGCCGCGCCACAAAAAGTCGAAGCGAAAATCTGCAAACGCAACGTGTTCTCCGGCAATGAGCAGCGCACCGCTCAAGCCGGACAATGAGGCTACCTCTTATGACATGCATGCAAACCCGAACTTTGAAAAAGTTGCTCGCTCCTTCCCTGCTGACGCTGGCGATGTTCGCCGGCGCCACCCAGGCCGCCGCGCCACTGCGTCCGCCCCAGGGTTACTTCGCGCCGATTGAAAAAGTCAAAACCGGCGACAACAGCGAAGGCTGTGACGCGATGCCGACGCCTTACACCGGCGCCCTGCAATTTCGCAGCAAATACGAAGGTTCCGACAAGGCCCGTTCGACCCTGAACGTGCAATCGGAAAAAGCCTTCCGCGACACCACCGCCGACATCACCAAACTGGAACGCGGCACCAGCAAGCGCGTCATGCAGTACATGCGTGACGGTCGCCCGGAACAACTCGAATGCACGCTCAACTGGCTGACGGCCTGGGCCAAGGCCGATGCCTTGATGTCCAAGGACTTCAACCACACCGGCAAATCGATGCGCAAATGGGCGTTGGGCAGCATGGCGTCGGCGTACATTCGCCTGAAGTTCTCCGACTCGCATCCGTTGGCCAATCACCAGCAAGAGTCGCAGTTGATCGAAGCCTGGTTCAGCAAAATGGCAGACCAGGTCGTCAGCGATTGGGACAACCTGCCGCTCGAGAAAACCAACAACCACTCGTACTGGTCCGCCTGGTCGGTGATGGCAACGTCCATCGCCACCAACCGCCGCGACCTGTTCGACTGGTCGGTGAAGGAATACAAAGTCGGCGCCAATCAGGTGGATGCCGATGGCTTCCTGCCGAACGAGTTGAAGCGCCAACAACGTGCCCTCTCCTATCACAACTACGCCCTGCCGCCACTGTCGATGATCGCCAGTTTTGCGTTGGTCAACGGTGTGGATTTGCGTCAGGAAAACAACGGCGCGCTGAAACGCCTGGGTGATCGAGTGCTGTCCGGTGTGAAAGATCCGGAGGAATTCGAGAAGAAGAACGGCAAGGAACAGGACATGAAAGACCTCAAGGTCGATTCGAAATTCGCCTGGCTTGAACCGTTCTGCACGCTCTACACCTGCTCGCCGGATGTACTGGCGCAGAAGCACAAGATGCAGCCGTTCAAAACCTTCCGCCTCGGTGGGGATTTGACCAAGGTCTACGACCCGGCCAATGAAAAAGGCAACAAGGGTTCTTAGGACAGATGCAATCCCCTGTGGGAGCGAGCCTGCTCGCGAATGCGGTCTGACATCCAATAAAGATGTCGACTGAAACACCGCTTTCGCGAGCAGGCTCGCTCCCACAATGAAGTGATGTTGCCCTCTAGATTTTCGTGGGGGGTTCGGGGGGGCCGTTGGCCCTTGACTGTTGGTTAAACATGGAGAGACCGGGATGGTATTTTCATCCAACGTATTCCTGTTTTTGTTCCTGCCGATCTTTCTCGGCATGTACTACTTGAGCGGAATACGCTATCGCAACCTGCTGCTGCTGATCGCCAGTTATGTGTTCTATGCCTGGTGGCGCGTCGACTTCCTTGCGCTGTTCGCCGCTGTCACGCTGTGGAACTACTGGATCGGCCTCAAAGTCGGCGCGGCAGGCGTTCGGACCAAACCGGCCCAACGCTGGTTGCTCCTGGGCGTGGCCGTCGACTTGTGCATTCTCGGCTACTTCAAGTACGCCAACTTCGGCGTCGACAGCATCAACGCGATGATGACTTCGGTCGGTCTGTCGCCGTTCATCCTGACCCACGTGCTGTTGCCGATCGGGATCTCGTTCTACATCTTCGAGTCCATCAGCTACATCATCGACGTCTACCGGGGCGATACCCCGGCAACCCGCAACCTGATTGACTTTGCTGCATTCGTGGCGATCTTCCCGCACCTGATTGCCGGCCCGGTCTTGCGTTTCCGCGACCTCGCCGACCAGTTCAACAACCGCACCCACACCCTCGACAAGTTCTCCGAGGGTGCCACGCGGTTCATGCAGGGTTTCATCAAGAAAGTGTTCATCGCCGACACCCTCGCGGTGGTGGCCGACCATTGCTTCGCCCTGCAAGCACCAACCACCGGTGACGCCTGGCTCGGCGCCCTGGCCTACACCGCGCAACTGTATTTCGACTTCTCCGGCTACAGCGACATGGCCATCGGCCTGGGCTTGATGATGGGTTTCCGCTTCATGGAAAACTTCAAGCAGCCGTACATCAGCCAGTCGATCACCGAGTTCTGGCGTCGCTGGCACATCAGCCTGTCCACCTGGTTGCGTGACTACCTGTACATCACGCTGGGCGGTAACCGCAAAGGCACGTTGATGACCTATCGCAACCTGTTCCTGACCATGCTGCTCGGTGGTCTGTGGCACGGCGCGAACATCACCTACATCGTCTGGGGTGCATGGCACGGCATGTGGCTGGCGATCGAGAAGGCCCTGGGCCTGAACACTTCGCCACGCAGCATCAACCCGATCCGCTGGGCACTGACCTTCCTGCTTGTCGTCATGGGCTGGGTGATCTTCCGCTCGGAAAACCTGCACGTTGCCGGTCGCATGTACGGCGCGATGTTCAGCTTCGGCGAATGGTCTTTGTCGGAACTCAACCAGGCCAGCCTGACCGGCCTGCAAGTCGCGACCCTGGTGGTGGCTTACATGACCCTGGCGTTCTTCGGCATCCGCGATTTCTACACCAATCGTCCGCCGGAAAAAACCAAGCCTGTGGTGAACGTCGAGGCCGATGGCCCGGCCACCGCAACGCCTGGAATGATCAAAGCCGTACCGGGCGATAACCCGGGCAGCATCCACCAGCCGGGTTACACCGTGGGCGTTGAAGCCACCGTGCAACCGGCCTACTGGTCCGCTGACTGGCCGCGCTACCTGATGCGCACGCTGGTGCTGGTGTTGTTCATTGCCTCGATTTTCAAACTCTCGGCGCAAAGCTTCTCGCCGTTCCTTTACTTCCAGTTCTGAGGGATCTGACCATGACCCGCTCATTACGCATCCTCTACATCGCCCTGTTCCTGGTGACGCTGTTGGTCCTGGGCCTGTGGTCCACGCGCAGCTTCTTCGGGTTCAGCACCAGCGCTGAAACCACGGTGCTGAATGGCCGTTGGACCAAAGCCGTGGAGACGCACTACGACGCCGAGTTCCCGATCAAGCGCCTGGGCACCAACCTCTGGGCCGCGCTGGATTTCAAACTGTTCAACGAAGGTCGTCCGGGCGTCGTGCTCGGTCGCGATCAGTGGTTGTACAGCGATGAAGAATTCAACCCGATCGTCAACGAAGAGCTGAACCTGCAAGGCAACTACGCGCTGGTCGAAGGCGTACGCCAGGAACTGAAAGCCAAAGGCGTGAAACTGGTCATGGCCATCGTGCCGGCCAAGACTCGCCTGTACCCGGAACACTTGGGCGAAGTGAAGCCTTCGAGCATTCACGCCAACCTCTATGAAGACTTCCACGCTCGTGTGGCAGCCGACAAGATTCTCGCCCCCGACCTGTACGGCCCGATGCTGAAAGCCAAGCTGGACGGTCAGCAAGTGTTCCTGCGCACCGACACCCACTGGACTCCGGAAGGCGCGCAAATCGCCGCCGAAACCCTGGCCAAGACCATTGCCGAGAAAACCCCGCTCAGCGGCGAACCGCAAAACTTCGTCACTGCCCCAGCGGAAAAAGTCACCCACAAAGGCGACCTGCGACTGTTCCTGCCGCTGGACCCGCTGTTCGAAAACATGATGCCGGCCACCGAGCCGCTGCAGAAGCGCAACACCGTGGCGGCTGATGACCAGCCTGCTGCTGACGACGCGCTGTTCGCCAACAACGAAGTGCCGGTGGCCCTGATCGGCACCAGCTACAGCGCCAACCCGAACTGGAACTTCGTCGGTGCGCTGAAACAAGCGCTGAAAAGCGACGTGGTCAATTACGCCGAAGACGGCCACGGCCCGATTCTGCCGATGCTCAGCTACCTGAAAAGCGATGCTTTCAAGAACAGCCCGCCACAGGTGCTGATCTGGGAGTTTCCTGAACGTTATCTGCCTGTGAACAACGAAATCGGTGACGCCGACCCGCAGTGGGTCGCAGAGCTCAAAGAAGCTGGCGTGCGCCAACAAAACGTAGCCGCAAACACTAAATCCGAGACGCCCGACCGGGCGCAAAACTGAAAGAGAGGTACACCATGACTTTCACTACTACTCCTCGCCGTCTCGCCAAGACCTTCGCACTCGTTGCAGGCATGAGCGTGTTGTCGATGTCCGCCTTCGCTGGCGACGCCGCACTCTATGGCCCGACCGCACCGAAAGGCTCGTCCTTCGTACGGATCTACAACGCCGGTAACGCTGAAGTCAGCGCCACCGTCGGCACCACCAACCTGAGCGATGTTGCGCCACTGGCCAGCAGCGACTTCAGCTTCATGCCGGGCGGCGACTACAGCGCCAAGGTCGGCAGCCAGACCCTGCCGGTCAAACTCGCCGGTGACCACTATTACACCTTGGTCAACAACGCCAGCGGCGCGCCACAACTGATCGAAGAGCCGCCGTTCAAGAACAAGCAGAAGTCCCTGGTTCGCGTACAGAACCTGAGCGACAAGGCCCTGACCCTGAAAACCGCCGATGGCAAGACCGAAGTGGTTCCGTCGGTAGCGGCCAAGGGTCGTGGCGAGCGTGAAATCAACCCGGTGAAAGTCAGCCTGGCCCTGTATGACGGCGCCACCAAAGTCGGCGACGTGAAACCGGTTGCCCTGGAACGCGGTGAAGCGGCCGTGCTGTACGTCACCGGCAAAGGCAGCAGCCTGTCGCCAGTGTGGGTGAAACGTCCGGTTTCGACGCGCTAATAATTTTTCTGGATTGAACCGTTTCCATGTGGGAGCGGGCTTGCTCGCGAAAGCGGTCTGACATCCACCCATGATGTCGACTGATACACCGCCTTCGCGAGCAAGCCCGCTCCCACAGTGGACCGAGGTGTCATCCGGATACGGAACAAGAACAAGAGTGAAACGACAGAACGCAGTAGCTCTAACCAATCGATTTTAAGGAGTAACAACATGATTCCGGTAATCTTGTCAGGTGGTAGCGGCTCACGTCTTTGGCCGCTTTCGCGCAAACAGTTTCCAAAACAGTTCCTGGCCTTGACCGGCGAACACACCCTGTTCCAGCAAACCCTGGAACGCCTGGTGTTCGAAGGCATGGACTCCCCGATCGTGGTCTGCAACAAGGACCACCGCTTCATCGTCAACGAGCAACTGAGCAATCGTAAGCTCGAAGTTCAGCGCATCCTGATGGAACCGTTCGGCCGCAACACCGCGCCGGCCGTGGCCTTGACCGCGATGATGCTGGTCAACGAAGGTCGCGACGAGTTGATGCTGGTGCTGCCAGCCGACCACGTCCTGGAAGACCAGAAAGCCCTGCAACGCGCGTTGGCCCTGGCCACCGTTGCGGCGGAAAACGGCGAGATGGTGCTGTTCGGCGTACCGGCCACCAAACCGGAAACCGGCTATGGCTACATCAAGTCGACCAATGATTCGCTGCTGCCTGAAGGCGTCAGCCGTGTCTCGCACTTCGTCGAAAAACCTGACGTCAAGCGCGCCACCGAATACGTCGAGTCCGGCGGTTATTTCTGGAACAGCGGCATGTTCCTGTTCCGCGCCAGCCGCTTCCTCGAAGAACTGAAAAAGCACGACCCGGACATCTACGACACCTGCCTGCTTACCCTTGAGCGCAGCGAGCAAGATGCCGACACCATCACCTTCGACGAAGCGACTTTCGCCTGCTGCCCGGACAATTCCATCGACTACGCCGTGATGGAAAAAACCCAGCGCGCCTGCGTCGTACCGTTGACCGCTGGCTGGAGCGATGTCGGTTGCTGGGCGTCGTTGTGGGAAGTGAATGAAAAAGACGCCAATGGCAACGTGTCCAAAGGCGACGTGGTCATCCAGGACAGCAGAAACTGCATGATCCACGGCAACGGCAAACTGGTGTCGGTGATCGGCCTGGAAAACATCGTGGTCGTCGAAACCAAGGACGCCATGATGATCGCCCACAAGGACTCGGTCCAAGGCGTGAAACAAATGGTCAACACCCTCAACGAGCAGGGCCGCAGCGAAACCCAGAACCACTGCGAAGTCTATCGTCCGTGGGGTTCCTACGACTCGGTGGACATGGGCGGCCGCTTCCAGGTCAAGCACATCTCGGTCAAACCGGGCGCGTGCCTGTCGCTGCAAATGCACCACCACCGCGCCGAACACTGGATCGTGGTCAGCGGCACGGCTGAAGTGACCTGCGACGAGAACGTGTTCCTGCTTTGCGAGAACCAGTCGACCTACATCCCGATCGCCTCGGTCCACCGTCTGCGCAACCCGGGCAAGATTCCACTCGAGATCATCGAAGTGCAATCGGGCAGCTACCTGGGTGAAGACGATATCGAACGGTTCGAAGATATCTACGGTCGCTCGACCCCGATCGAACGCGGCGTTTCGGTGAAAACCATCGCGCAGTGATTGATCTGTAAAACAAGAAGCCCCCGTCCAGCCCGCTGCGTTTTTCCCTATCCGCAGCGGGTTGGTCGGGGGCTTTTTGTTGTCCGTAGATTCGTCTGGAAGTGGCTTTCTGTGGATTTCCTTAACGTTTGAAGGCGTCGGGGTCTGCGGGTGAACTGACATTGATTTCACCCGTGGCCTGGTCAGATCACCGCACGCTGTGTCGCGCGAACCTGGGGCCCGTGCCAGGCAGTACGTGCAGGAGCGGCATCGGCATAACGTTGCGTTTCACCGTGGCGCAGGACTCGGCTGACCCGCTCACTGTTTTCACCCGTCCTGTACTGCAAAGGAATATCAAACGGTGTTTCGACGTAAAAAACATGCTCGTTGTCCCGACTTTTTATGACATTCAATCCCGACGTATTGATTTCAAAATAGTGGGACATTTTATCCAGCGCATTGCCGTAATAACGCCTGCCAAAAATCAGTTCCGAGGTTCGTTGAAGTGGCTGATAGGATGGATTCAGGTTCGTGAAATAATGCCGAGCCATTCCCTGTGGCAGCCGATTTCCAAGCACATTTTTTTCTGACGGCTTCAACGCCTGTGTCGCCAGTATGGCGGCATGAGCGTTTTTACCGGTGTAATGAAAAAATACATTCTTGCCCGTCTCGCCAGGACTCAGAGGACTTTTTTCTCCAGGAAAGGTCTCCACCAATCGCGGTCTTTTTTGACCACCGAAAGTGCTTGGAGCAGGTTGTTCCATACGATCCGATAACGCGCCCTGAGAAACACTGCTACGAAATACCTGTTTGCTGGGTGAAGACAAGCCCGCTTCGCCAACTCCCAGCGTTGCCGAACTGAATGATCTCTTGAAAGCCACCTTGCGCTGCACCTCTGATGCCGCCTCGGATTTTGGCTGATGGGCGATGCGTCGCCTGGGCGCGGGCGACTCTGTCTCAGAGTCTCCGTTCAATCCCCATCGATCCCTGTTGATCAGCGGACCGTTACGCACCATGGCATAGACGTTCAATCCGTCTACCTCTCCCGCCGGATCCGGATTCAACCAGCGCTGCCACTGCGGCAAGTAATACCGATACCCGTAGTAATAAAGCCCCGTCGCATCCCGTTCCTTGCCCGAATACCGCACAGTCTTGTAACTGACCTGCACCGCCTCGCCGCTCGACCAGGCCGTGCCGCCAAACGGGTAATAGCGTTCCTGCGTGATGATGTTGGCATCCTGATCCAGCTCCAGAGTGCTGGACCCCAGGTGATCCGTCAGGCTGTAGCGCTGTTGATGGTTGGCAATCTGCGTCGGACGCCCAGACTCCCAATGCAACACCCGCACGCTACCGCGCCCGGTCTGGATATCGATCACATGCAGTTCTTCGCCGGTGCCGCTATGGGTGCGGATTTCCAGGCCTGGCAAGTAACGGGCTTCAAGGGTGTTGGTTCGGGCGCTGGTTTGCAGTGAGCGGATCTTGCGCACGCGCATGCCCTCGGCATCGTAGATGTAACGCTCGTTGTCATCCGGACCAGCCTCGCGCTCCACCGGGCGCACTTCGCGAAGCTGATTACGCAGGTCCCAACTCAACGCCTGACCCGGTTGCAGGTTCAGCAAATTGCCGTTGGCGTCGAAACCGCTACGAAAGTCTCCTTCATCCGGTTCCACACCACCGCGTACGGGCAGGCACCGATTGCTGTGTGCAGCGGCGACCAGCCGATGGCCAGGGTTTTGCGCGCCGATGTGGATCAATCCGAGCAGGTTGTTGCCGTCGTCGTAGCGATAGGTCTGGCGGTAATTGGCGAGGCTTTCCGAATACTCGGACAAGGGCCCCTGCTTGACGGTCCCGGCCTCCCAACCGGTGGCCTCTATCAGTTGCGACAGGCTGTCATAGGCATAGCGATTGATCGGCTCGATGCGCTGATTGGCGAAGTAGCGAATGGGCAGCGCCGCGTCTTCGATGCTCAGCACATTGCCGGTTGGATCGTAGGCGTAACGCAGGTCCTGCAATGGACCTTCTTGTCCTGCTCGGGATAACAAGCGCTTCAGTCGTCCGTCTTCGGCGGTGTACTCAAGGACAGTGACCACGCCATTTCCCGCCACTTCCTTTTCGACCTGACCGTGGGCGCTGTAGGTGATGGCGCTGACCATCGGCAACCATTCAGTGGCATTGCTCAGGCGCAGATCTACTGCGCGTAACCGGCCATCGAGGGTCTGACGCCAGCGCTGCTGATTGCCCTGAGCATCGACCCGGAACAGCCGTTCTGCCAGCGGATTAAAGCGAGAGTACGTGATCGCGCCTGACGGTGACTCTGCCGTGAAACGCCGCTCCTGCTCATCTATTGAGCCAGTCAATCCGTAGTTGCTGAACAGCAAAACACCCGCCGGATCATCGTGACGAACCAATCGCCCGCACTGATTGCGCTCACTGAGCGACTTATCCCCATAAGCCAACTGCTCCGTACACTCGCCGTTCTCGAACACCGCAACCGGTCGCCACTGTTCGTCATAGCGAATCTGTCGTCGAGTGCCCCGCCCGTCCCATTGTTCCAGTTGTTGTTCGCCCTCCCCCCATAGACCCAACCGCCATCCGGCATCGACACTGTCCGTGCCGAGCACCTTGGCGGAGAGGGAATACACCGTCGCCAGATTGGCCTGTGCCGTTCCCCATAAACGCGGGTCCCACTGTGCAACCACTCGCCCGAACGGGTCGCGCGTCGTGTGATTGATCCGGGCCTGCGCAAGCCTGCTGTCCTCGTCGCGCCAGTAGCTCACCGCGCGAACCCCTAGCCCCCGCGAATCCAGGGCCGTCACGGTCGGGGTATGGCGGTGTACAGACAATGTGGTCGACATTGACGGGCCTTCCTTGAACAGTCCGTCCATCTAATACTGGCGACGGAATAGTTGGCTACTGTCAGAAATTACAGGGTGGACGAACGGTAAGCTGCGCCTGGCCATCGCCAACCGCACCTACGCTTAGGTAGGATGACCTTCTCCCTTCCCGAGGTTGTGCGACATGTTCATCGGCGTCCTGCTGGTCATCACCTGGCTGATCCTGTTGTTGCGCTACCCGGCCAAAGCCTTGCCGGTGTCCGTGGCTGCCGCCGTGGGTTTGGGCCTGGTCGCCACGTGGGTGATCTGGCTGGACAACCGCGAGGTCAAGCAACTGGCGCGCCTTGAATTGCGCATTACCTACGCGCCGGAACAGTGCCCGGCGGACCGTCCGTTGCAGTTAACGATGAACAACGGCAACGACGTGCCGCTCACCGAATTGCGCTGGCGCATCGCCGCTTACGCGCCCGGCGACACGGTCAACCTGGCCGACAATCAATACGCCGCCCCGCGTTATCGCGGCCCCGGCGAATTGCAGGCCGGCGCCAATTGGGAAGACTGTTTGCCGCTGCCACCGTTGCGCCCCGGTTACCGTCCGCAAACCCTGGAGTTTCGCGCCGAGCGTTTGCAGGGTAGTTTCTCCGACTGATCCCCCACTTCTTATTGCACAAGGACCGCGCCATGCCCGTTGCGTTGATTACCGGTTGTTCCAGCGGCATCGGCCGCGCCCTGGCCGACGTGTTCAAAACCGCCGGCTACGAAGTCTGGGCCAGTGCCCGCAAGGCTGAAGACGTTTCCGCTCTGGCGGCCGCCGGGTTCACGGCGGTGCAACTGGACGTCAACGATGGCGCCGCACTCCAACAGCTGAGCGAACGCATCAACCAGCAACATGGCGGCCTCGATGTGCTGATCAACAACGCCGGTTACGGCGCCATGGGGCCGCTGCTCGATGGCGGCGTGCCGGCGATGCAACGCCAGTTCGAAACCAATGTGTTTGCGCTGGTCGGCGTCACTCAGGCGTTGTTCCCGGTGTTGCGCCGGGCCAAGGGTCTGGTGGTGAACATCGGCAGCGTGTCCGGGGTGTTGGTCACGCCGTTCGCCGGCGCCTACTGCGCCTCGAAAGCCGCGGTGCATGCCTTGAGCGATGCGCTACGCATGGAATTGGCGCCGTTCGGCATCCGTGTGATGGAAGTCCAGCCCGGCGCTATCAACACCAGTTTTGCCAAGAATGCCGGGCATGAAGCCGAACAACTGATCACCGAACAATCCCCGTGGTTTCCATTGCGCGAGGGTATTCGAGCGCGGGCCAAGGCGTCGCAGGACAAACCAACGCCATCCAGTGAGTTTGCCGCTGAGCTGCTCAAAGCAGTGCAACAGAGCAAACCGCCACGGCTGATCCGCATCGGCAATGGCAGCCGGGCATTGCCACTGCTGGCAACATTGCTGCCCAAGGGGTTGCTGGAGTCGACCTTGATGAAGCGCTTCGGTTTGAATCGCCAACTCTGAGCGTGGCAAACCGGTCTATTGGCGCCAGACCGTCACGATCATCATCAGACTGAGCAGCGCCATGGTGCCCATGGCGAGGCTCAGGCCCAGAGACATCGCAACAACAACTCGATCACACCGCCGGCGCCGCATCCATACAGGTTTGTATACCCGGGTGCTTTCAGTAGAATGCGCGCACTTGAGACATTCGACGCGTTTACGCCGACTCAAACAGCATGGAATCGCTGGCATTAAAACTGAAGCACGGATTGCTTGCCTTCCCGCTCTTCCCCTGCTCGTTCCATGCGACCTTTATTCAATCGCAGATCAGGGAATATCCATTGAACATTTTCAACGTGCTGCCACTGGCCTTTGTTGCCTTGTTGGCCGGCTGCAGCGCCAGCTCCGAACAGACCGCCAGCAAAGAGCCCTCCCTCAACGACACGCTGCCCAAGCTGACCTTGCAAAGTGTGCTGCCGTCACCGTCCAGCAATGAACAGTGCAATGCGCAAATGGACAGCGACATTTTGTTCGGCCTCGGTTTTCAACTGTACGGCGATCAGGAATGGGACACCGCCAAAAGCTGCCTGGAACTGGCCGCGCCGAAACACCCTCGCGCCTTCTGCTATCTGTCGATGATCGCCGGCCAGGACGAAAGCAAAAACCCGGATCAACGCAACAGCGACGCCTTCAATTACATGGCCTATTCGGCGATGCAGAATGACTGGTGCGCAGAATTCGGTCTTTATCAGGCCTACCAATACGGCAGCAGCGGAGCCAGGCAAGATCATGCGCTGGCCAGCCGTTGGCTTGAGCGCTCTTCGGTGCATGGTTACCCCGAGGCTCAGAAGGAACTGATCGAGCAGTACGAAGAGCAAGGCAACCTGGTCGCCGCCTACGCCTGGACAAAGATCATGGCCAAGGACGATGACTCGACTGCTGCCGATGCCCTGAAAACGAAGATGACCGCCGCGCAAATCGCCGACGGTGAAAAGCGTTATACCGAGCTCGCTGGCCAGGTCACCAGCAAAAAAGCCATGTTCGCCGAAGCGCGGGAAGAAGACGTCGGCCGTTACTCCGCCGAAATCTATCAAGACTATCCGGACACCTTCAAAGGCCTGTCGTCTGCCGAGCGCTACGACTACGTAAAGCAGTCGATGTACAAAGCCATGGACCTGCCGTTCACCAAGAGCCGTGGTCACGTGCTGAGCTATATCGTGATCAATCGCGCCGCTCTGCTGAAAAAACCTGACGCGAATATCGCGAATGACCAGCGGATCGTCTCCCTTATGGAAGATAAGGAGTTGTCGGTCGCTGAAACCATCGAGCATGGCCTGCTGGTGGTCAACAAGTTCTACAGGTAAATCGATACGACGGTGGCGAGGGAGCGTGCTCCCTCGTTCCATGCTCGCGGCCGAGTCGCTGGTCATCCTCGGCAAGAGCCAGTAACAGCCTTTGACCCACGCCGTGCCTGCGCCACGGACGTAACGCCTCAACCGCGATCAAGGAATATCCAATGAAATGCAAACACCTGCTGCCGCTGGCATTGGCCGCCGCGCTTGTCGGCTGCGGCACGCCATCGCCAGACGAGGCGCTGAACGCCACCCTGCCCAAGCTCAGCCTCAAGGAACTGTTACCGCAAGCCGTCGCCAACGAGTATTGCAACCTCAACATGGACAGCGATCTGCTGTACGGCATCGGCTACCAGTTGTACAACGACGAAAAGCCCGAGCAAGCCCGCAGTTGCCTGATCATGGCCGCGCCCACCCATGACCGGGCCTTGTGTTATCTGGCAAGCATCGCGGAACACGACACGAGCAAGGACAGCGCCCAGCGCGATCAGGAAGCCTTCAGCTATATGGCGTATTCCGCAGTCAGAAATGACTCGTGCGCCGAGTTCAGCATGTTCCAGAACTTTGCCTATGGCATGCGCGGACAGACGCCGGACACCGACCTCGGTTTACGTTGGCTGGAACGCTCCGCACGCCATGGCGATCCGGACGCCCAGCAAACCATGATTCGTGTACACACCAACAAAGCCAATCTGCCCGTAGCCTACAGTTGGGCCAGAGTCCTCGACGACAAGGCACAGATCGACTCGCTGAAACAAAGAATGAACCCGCAGCAACTCAGCGAAGGAGAAAAAGGTTACGAGCAACTGAGCAAGAAAGTGACCAGCAACGACGAGGTGCGTAAAGAGGCGCGAGAGGAAAACATCGCGGTGTACTCGGCGAACCTCCATATGCAGTTCCCCGACACCTTCAAGGGATTGTCGCCGATAGATCGCCATGCCTTTATGGAGAACGCACTGGCCACAGTGAGTGCTCGTCCCGAGTTCACCACCCGTGATCAGCTTTACGCGTATGTGATCATTTCACGACAGGCTCAGTTGCACAGCAGCAATGCCGACGTCCTGAAAAATCCGCAGGTCATGGCGCTGCTCAGTGACAAAGAACTGGACGTGGCAGATGCAGTGAAGAAGGCCGAAGTCATCCTCAGCCAGGCGCAACTGTAAGACGCCTTACCAACGAAGAGACCCGGGCAAACACAAACCCTGTAGGAGCGAGGCTTGCCCGCGAAGAGGCCAGAACAATCACCACAAAACCTCAACTCCACCCCTTCATAAAATCAATAAACGCCCGCACCTTCAGCGGCAGATGCCGGGTGTCCGGGTACAACGCATACACCCCTTGTTGCGCGAATCGATGATCCGCCAACAAGCGCTGTAACCGCCCCGCCTCCAGATCTTCCTGAATCAGCCATTGCGGCAGAATCGCCACACCCTGCCCGGACAACGCAAAGGCCCGCAGCGTCGCCGAGTTGTCGGCGACAATCGCGGTTTTCCCCGGTTTGGGTTGGTACAGATACTCCGTCCCGGCCGGATCGTTCACCGTCAGTTCAGGCACTCGCCCATGCCCCAGCGTCGGCAGCGACTCCAACGCCGCCAGCGTATCGACCGTCCCGAAACGCTCGACCAACCCCGGCGCCACCACCGCAAAAATCTCGAACGTCGACAACTGCACCGCTCGCAGATTGGAATCAAGCATCCGCCCCAGACGAATCGCCACGTCGAAACGCTCGGAAATCAGATCGGCGTGGGTCGAGGAGGTGGACAGGTGAATGTTCAACTGCGGATGCTGCTCACGAAACACACCGAGCGCGGGCACCACTTGGGCCAGGGCAAACTCCACCGTGGTGGTAATCCGCAAAGAACCCTTGAGCTGCGAGTGCTCGGAACGGGCCTCCTCAATGGCCAATTGGGCCTCGTCCAGGGTGCGCAAGCAGCGCCGATAAAAACGCTCGCCAGCATCGGTCAACGCCAATTGCCGGGTGCTGCGGGTCAGCAAAGTCACGCCCAGCTCTTCCTCCAGACGCTTGAGGTTGAAACTCACCACCGCGCGGGTCTGCCCCAACGTCTCGGCCGCTGCGGTCAACGACCCGGCCTCGACCACGGCTTTGAAAGTGTCAAAACGGTCCAGGCTGACCATGCTCGCGGCGCTCCCTTGTCAAAATAATTTTGACAAACTAGCAGCCAAACCAGCGTTTTCCTAACGTCGCCAGCGCTCTACCCTGCACCTCTCATTACAGGGAAACTGGCCATGGCCTATCGCTCGAAAGTCGCGCTGGTGTATTTATTGGGGTTCGCCCTCGACCTGCTGAACATGTTCGTCGCCACCATCGCCTACCCCGACATCGCCCGGGAACTGCGTGCGTCGGTGACCGAACTGGCGTGGATCAGCAACGCCTACATGCTCGGGCTGACGTTGATCATTCCGATGAGCGTGTGGCTGGCGGCGCGGCTCGGTGAACGACGGTTGATCCTCGGTTCGCTGCTGGTGTTCGGGATCGCTTCGGCATTGGTGGCGCAGGCAGGATCGATTGAAAGCCTGATCGGCTGGCGATTGCTGCAAGGGCTCGGTGGCGGGTTGCTGCTGCCGGTCGGCCAGGCCCTGGCCTATCGACAATTTCCACCGGCCCAGCGTGCGCATTTCACGGGTGTGGTGTTGCTGGTGGCGCTGATGGTACCAGCGCTGTCACCGGCGGCCGGCGGATTGATCGTCGAGGCATTGTCCTGGCGCTGGATTTTCTACCTGAATGTGCCGGTGGCACTGCTCGCACTCGGCCTCGCCGCGCTGTGGCTGAAACCCGATCAAGCCTCCAGCGAACGCCCGACACTCGATGCTCGCGGCCTGCTACTCGCCGTCTCGGCCCTGAGTCTGTTGTTGATTGCCCTGAGCCTGTTGAGTGAGCCGGACACTCGTCTTCTCGGCGTGCTCGGACTGATCGCCAGCGCGGCAATGGCGGCGCTATACCTGCGCGACGGCTGGCGAAAACCCGCGGCAATCCTCGACCTGCAACTGATCAGAAATCCATCACTGCGCGCGGCGATGCTGATCTACCTCTGTGTGCCCGGCATTTTTACCGGCACCCACCTGATTGCCGTGTTGTACCTGCACGACCTCGGTCTCGGCGCAGCGCAAATCGGCGCGTTGATGTTGCCGTGGGCGGCGGGCTCAGGGGTGGCGATCCTGCTGGGCAAACGCAGTTTCAACCGCATCGGACCCAAACCGTTGCTGATCACCGGCATGCTGTTGCAGTGCCTGGGCATCCTCTTGCTGACACGCGCCGCACAGCCCGTCGGCCCGTTGCTGATCATCGCTTACGCAGTGATGGGCCTGGGCGGCAGCCTGTGCAGCGTCACCGCCCAGACCTTGGCGTTCGTCGGTATCGCACCGGAAAAAATGGGCCACGCCAGCGCCCTGTGGAACATCAATCGCCAACTCGGTTTCTGCCTGGGCGCGGCGCTGTTGAGTTCGTTACTCGGTGCGTTGGGCGCACAAGGTTTCAACTACTGCTTCCTCGCAGCGGCACTGCTGACCGTGATGCCAATGGCCGCCGTCCTGCGCCTCGACTCGAAGAAAATCCTCGCCCTGCTCACCTCACCAGCCCTTCAGGAAAAATCCGTATGACTGACTACACCGACTACTTTGACGAAGTGATCCAGGCCCACGTGGCGATCGAAAAATGGTTTGCCCAGGTACAGGACGAAGCTGCGCTGGACAGTTTGCTGGCGCGTTTTTCACCCCGGTTTTCCATGGTCTCGCCACTGGGTCGGGTGCTGGATCTGGAGGCGCTGAGTGCGTTGTTTCGGATGGCGGGCGGGCAGAAGACCGGGTTCAAAATCGAACTCAGCGAGCTGTGCGGGATTGCCCTGCACGAACGCGGCGCGACGGTGAGTTATCGCGAGCAGCAGACCGATGCGACAGGGTTGCACTCGGATCGACGGTCAACGGTGGTGTTTGAAAAAATCGAATCCGGCGAAGTTATTTGGCGGCATTTGCAGGAGACGTTTTGCAATTGAATGTCCCCAAAAGATCGCAGCCTTCGGCAGCTCCTACAGATTTTGTGTACACCTGTAGGAGCTGCCGAAGGCTGCGATCTTTTGATCTTCCGCTTTACTCGGAATTTGCCTCCTTCACCACCACCGTGCAGGTAATCCCCGCTGCCAACAGCACGCCCTCCGGCACTTCATCAATATGAATCCGCACCGGCACCCGTTGCGCCAACCGCACCCAGTTGAACGTCGGGTTCACATCGGCAATCAGTTCACGACTCTCCGGGTTATCCCGATCGTAGATGCCGCGGGAAATACTCTCTACATGCCCCTTGAGTACTTCGCCGCTCATCAGCTGCATGTCGGCCTTATCGCCCACTCGCACATGCGGCAACTTGGTTTCTTCGAAGAAGCCATAGACCCAGAACGAGTTCATATCGACCACGGCCATTTTCGCTTCGCCGATGCGCGCGTAATCACCGCGATGCACGTTGAGGTTAGTGACGTAGCCGTCAACGGCGGCGCGGACTTCGGTGCGTTTGAGATTGAGTTCGGCGGCTTCCAGCTGCGCTTGCGCATGTTGGTAATCGGCTAGCGCGGAGTCGGCGATGTTGCTGGCGTCGTCGCGGTTTTCCTTGGAGATCACCAGCGCGTCCATGTCGGCGCGGCGATGGGCGTTGACCTTGCGCATCTCCCATGTAGCCTTGCGCGAAGCCACTAATGATTGCGCCTGTTTGACGGCGATGCGGTAGTGCTCGGGGTCGATCTGCATCAGCAAATCGCCCTTCTTCACCAACTGGTTGTCACGCACCGGCACGGCGACCACTTCGCCGGTGACGTCGGCGGCGACGTTGATGATGTCGGCGCGCACGCGACCGTCGCGGGTCCACGGCGTGTCCATGTAATGCACCCACAGGGTCCGGCCGATCCATATCGCGAGGGCCAGTACCAGCAGGGTCGCGAGCAGGCTGAAAAGCTTTTTCATCAGTACGTTCTCAACGGTAGACCGTCAGCGCCAGGGCGCCGAACAGACAGGTAAACAGACTCAGGCGCAGCAGCGCCGGGTGCCAGAAGAAGCGGTACAGATCGAACCCGGACAAGAACCGGTCGAGCGCCCAGGCCAGTGCCGCGGCGATGAAAAACATCAGCGTCATGGTCGGCATGTACACGCCGTGGAAGGCGATTTCACGCGGCATGTTCAACTCCTTGGGACTGAGTGATTGCGTAGGCGGCAAGCGGTGATTGCGGGTCGAGCAACGAGGTGCGGATGAAGTGCAGATAGCTCTTCACACGACGCAACGCGGACGTGTCGAAGTGCGGGGCGAACGGTTCGTCGGTGGCTTGCACGCGACTGATCGCATGATCCACGGCGATCAATCCGCGTTCCAGATTGCTCTGGCTCGGTTGCAAAAACAGCCGCACCAGCGAGCGTCCCATTACGCGAATTGCCTGACGCCACGGCTGGGATTCGGCATAGGCCGGATGCACCGGCAGAATCGCCTGTTCCTTGCGCAACTCAATGATCGCGTGGCCGACTTCCAGCACCACAAACATCCAGCGCAACAAGTCCCGCTGCACCTGTGGCGAACCCACAGCCAAGCCATACGCCTGGTGCAGCAGATCCCGGGTGCGACTTTCGAAACTCGAGCCCAAACCCTTGAGTTTGCCGCTGATCGCGTACACCACTTGCTCGCGCAAATCCTGCTCCAGCCGACGCCACAACCAGCGGCTGTTCGGCGGCAGGATGATCGCGCCGGCAGCGGCACACACCAGCATGCCGAGGACCATCGCGATGTAGTCGTTGATAAAGGTGTAGGGGTTATAGACCGTGAGGTTGTCCGGCACCGAACCGGTGCTGAAGAAGATCAGCAAACCGAGGCCGACCCCGGCGTATTGCGGGCGTGACGTCAAGAACGATCCGAGCACGATCACCGGCGCAAGCATCACACACAGCAACGGAAAACCATCGATCCACGGGAAGATGAAAAACATCTCGACGAAGCCGATCAGCGCCCCGAGCAACGTGCCGCAAGCCATCTGGAACGCCATGCGTTTCGGGTTCGGTGTCGCCGCCGAAAGGCCCACGGTGGCGGCGGCAATCAACGTCATCGTCGCCCCGCTCGGCCACGCGGTGGCGACCCAATAACTGCCGAGCACCACCAGAATAAATGCCGCGCGAATCCCTGACGCCGCCGAGGCCATCCAATTGGTTTGCGGGGTGAACGGCTCGTCCCATTGCTCCCGCGCGTGACTGTGATCGGCCAGGGACGCGTGGGTCTGTGCATAACTGTGCAGGTCATCGACGAAGCGATAAAGCAGCTCGTAAGCGGTGTGAAAATCCAGCTGCTCGGCGTCGCTCGGGTCGCTCTCCTGGAAGGTCGCACGCAAGCTGCGCACCCGCGCCGGCAAACCTTCTTTGTAAGCGCTCAGCGCCGTGACCAGGCGCGCGGCATCGGCATTGGTCAGTGCCCGGCCGCTGAAGCCGTCGAGCAATTCGGCGAGGTCCTGCAAACCCGGTTTGATCGCTGCCACCACATGGTCCGCCTCACTGCTGCGCAAGCGTTCGAGCAATTGGTGCAAGGCGTTGAAGCGCGTGGTGATGCTCATGAACTCGCTGTTCAAGCGACTGAGGCGACCGTTGCGCCGACGCATGTGCGGGTCTTCGAACACCGTCACGCTGCGCAAGCCTTCCAGGCCCACTGCTTCGGCGATGAAGCGCACGTTGCTCGCTTCGAAAGCCTCGCGTTTGCTGCGACCGCGCAAGCCGTCGGTGACGAACAAAGCGAACACACCGAAGCGCTGATACAAGGCGTTGCGCATCGCGGCGCTGGCGGTTTGCGGCAGAATCGCGGCGCTGATCAGGGTCGAACAGATGATCCCCAAAGAGATTTCCAGCACCCGCCAGACCGCCGCCATGAAGGCGCCGTCCGGGTGTGCCAATGCCGGCAAACCAACCATCGCTGCGGTGTAGCCAGCGAGCACAAAACCGTAAGCGCGGAAGTTGCGATAACGCGCCGCACCAGCCGTGCACAAGCCAACCCAAATCGCCAGCGAACCGAGGAACAGTTCGGTGTTCTGCGCAAACAACGCGATCAGCAACACCATCACCGCCGACCCGGCGAGGGTGCCGAGGAAGCGATAAAAACTCTTGGCCAGCACGTGACCGCTTTGCGGCTGCATGACGATGAACACGGTGATCATCGCTGTGCGCGGTTGCGGCAATTCCAGGCGCATGGCCAGCCACAGGGTCAGGAACGCGGCGAGCAGCACTTTGAAAATGTAGACCCAGGTCACGCCATCGCTGCGTGCCCAATCGTAAAAGCCACGGCGCCATTCGAGGGAATACAGCCAGCGCAGCGGTGCGGGCAAGGGAGTCATCGAATCCTGCTCATTGATATTTCAGTCGGGCCGGGACCCTGTGGGAGCGAGCCTGCTCGCGAAGGCGGCGTGTCAGTCAATGCTGATGTCGCCTGACACACCGCTTTCGCGAGCAGGCTCGCTCCCACAGGTTTTGTGTTCAATTCGAGAGGCTCTTAAGCAGGGCCGGGGTTTTCGGGGCGGCGGTCTGGCTGTCTTTCGGCACATCGCTGCCAGCACCCAACCCACCGCCCAACGCCGTCACCAATTCCGCATGCGCACTCAACCGCGCCGCCTGCACCTGCTGCTGAACCTGTTGCTGTTTGAACAGCAACGTCTGGGCATTGAGCACGTTGAGGTAATCCGTGAGCCCGCGCTGATAGGCGATCATCGCGATGTCGTAGGTCTTCTGCGCCGTGGCTACCGACTCGGTAGCGAAGGTTTGCTGCTTGTCCATCGACTCGCGGCGGATCAATTGGTCGGAGATGTTCTTCAGCGCATTGACCAGGGTCTGGCTGTACTTCGCCACGGCGATGTCATACCCGGCGGATGCTTCACCCAGTTCCGAGCGCAAACGACCGCCGTCGAAAATCGGCAACGAGATCGCCGGGCCGACGCTGTAGTTGAGTTTCTTGCCGGTCAAAAACTCCAGCGCACCGCCGCCCGTGGCCATGTAGCCGAGGCTGCCGACCAGGTCGACGTTGGGGTAGAAACCGGCGTGCGCCACATCAATGCCTCGGGCCTGAGCCGCGACTTGCCAGCGACTGGCGACTACGTCCGGGCGTTGACCGAGCAATTGCGCGGGCAGCGACGACGGCAGTTTCAGTGCGGCGCCCAATGACAAGGTTGGTCGCTGCAACTGCGCACCCTCGCCCGGACCTTTACCGGCAAGGGCCGCGAGTTGATTGCGGCTCAGGGCGATTTCTTCGTCCAGTGCGTCGATCTGCCGATGGGTTTCCGGCAACGGCGTTTCGGCCTGGCTGACTTCGAAATGCGTGCCGATCCCGCCGTTCAAACGTTTTTGCGCGAGGTCGAGGATTTGCTGTTGCTGTTTCAACGTCGCGGCGACGATGTCCCGTTGCGCGTAATGCAGCGAGAGTTCGATGTAGGCGCGCACGATGTTGTTCTGCAATTCGAGCTGCGCCAGCCGTGCTTCAGCGGCGGTCATGTGCGCCATGTCGACGGCGCGCTCGGTAGCGTTACTTTCACGGCCCCACAGGTCGAGGGCATAGCTGAAGCCCAACGAAGCGTTGTTGTCCCACGTCGTGGTGTTGGACAGTTCGCCCGGGCCGTAGAACTGATCCGTCGGCCAGTTGTGGCGCTTGAGGGTCGATTCGCCATTGACCTGCAACGATTCGGCAGCTTCGGCGATGCCGGCCATGGACTTGGCCTGACGCACCCGGGCGGCAGCCATGGCCATGGTCGGGCTGCCTTGCACGGCGAGGTCGATCCAGCGATTCAATTGCGGGTCGCCATAGGCCTGCCACCATTGCGCGGTGGGCCAGTGAGCGTCCTGTGCAGCGTTCTGGATGGCTTCGTCGGTGGCCAGCGAATCAGCCTCCAGCGCCTTGCCCTGCGGGGCAATACCTCCGGTACCGATGCAGCCGCTGATTGCCAGGGTTAAAGCCAAAACACTGAGCGTCTTGAGCGCTCTGTTGATGCGACGCGGCACTGCTGCAAATTCCTGAGGTGGGGGGAGGCACGAAATATTGTGGGACCGGGCACTGACCCCTGTGGGAGCGAGCCTGCTCGCGAAAGCGGTTCGTCAGCCAACATCAACGTTGACTGATACTCCGTCTTCGCGAGCAGGCTCGCTCCCACAGGTATTGATGTTCCTGCGGTGGCGCAATTCTAGGGGTGGGCCTGGTTGGCGATAAGCTGGGATTCCTGTGAATCTTTGTTACCGTTACTGCGATAATCCCTTGGTCGGGGTCACTGCCCCGGTAACTTCGTGTCACAATTTGCCATCGAACCCGAGAGCACCCCATGGACACCTTGCAAAACATGCGCGCCTTCAGTTACGTGGCCGAGGCCGGCAGTTTCACCGCTGCCGCCGTGCAACTGGACACCACCACGGCCAACGTCTCGCGCGCGGTTTCCAACCTGGAAGCCCACCTGCAAACCCGCCTGCTCAACCGCACGACCCGCCGCATCGCCCTGACCGAGGCCGGCAAGCGCTACTTGTTGCGTTGTGAGCAAATCCTGGCCTACGTCGAAGAAGCCGAAGCCGAGGCCAGCGACGCCCACGCCCGCCCCGCCGGGCAACTGAAAGTGCACACCATGACCGGCATCGGCCAGCACTTCGTGATCGACGCGATCGCCCGCTACCGCAAGACCCACCCGGACGTGACCTTCGACCTGACCATGGCCAACCGCGTGCCGGACCTGCTGGACGAGGGCTACGACGTGTCCATCGTGCTCGCCAGCGAACTGGCGGACTCGGGTTTCGTCTCCCAGCGGTTGGGCATCACCTACAGCATCGTTTGCGCCTCGCCGGCCTATGTAAAAGCCAACGGCTGTGCGCAAAAACCCAGCGACCTGCTCAACCACGCCTGCCTGCGCCTGGTCAGCCCGGTGATTCCGCTGGAGAAGTGGACGTTCGACGGCCCGGAAGGCCAGGAAATGGTCACCATTAACAGCTCACCGTTTCTGGTGAACTCAGCCGACGCAATGAAAACCGCGATCACCAGCGGCATGGGTGTGGGCGTGTTGCCGGTGTACGCGGCGATTGAAGGGCTGCGCAACGGCACGCTGGTGCGGATGATGCCGAACTACCGCTCGCAGGAACTGAATCTGTACGCGATCTACCCGTCGCGGCAGTACCTGGATGCGAAGATCAAGACGTGGGTCGAGTACCTGCGCGGGTCGTTGCCGGAGATTCTGGCAGCGCATCAGGCAGAACTGACGGCGTATGAATTGAGCGGAAGTCTGGCCGGGGCGCGACTGGCGAATTGAGCTACGGACGGTCCTACAAACTGCGGATTTTCGAGGACGTTTCCGACGTGTTTTGACGGTTGTTGTGTGGGAAGGGAAGTGGATAGGCTTTGGGGGTCACTGACGCATCAGTGACCGGGTCTGGAAAACCCGGATCATTTCCTACTTCAGCACATGGCATACTGCGGCGCTTTTTTCTGCCTGCAATGTTATGGCGGCTGTGCGCGGGAGACCTTCGGGTCTGCCGGGTTTTGGTGGGATTGACCGGTTTTTCCAGTCCGCGCACGGCTGCCACCCTTCGTCTGGAAAACGAAAGTGGCAGCTCCAGTAATCCCCCATGGAGTATTGCCCTTATGTTCAAGCCAACACCGAATCCCCCTCACACGCCCAGCCACCTGTTCCAGGTCGTCCCCAACGCCACTACCGAAGCCCTGATGGTCTACGCCAGCGAATCCCTCGCCTCGGCCAGCGTCATGGCCAGTGACTTCGCCGGATTTGTCGAAGGCACCCACCGCAACACCCTGCTCGGCATCCAGCAAGTCATCATGCTGGCCGAACTCTCGGTGAACCGGGTGCTGGACAACCTCGATCCGCAAGAGTGACCAACACCACCAAACTTCCCCTGCGGGAGCGAGCCTGCTCGCGAAAACGATGACACATCGAATAGATGAGTCGCCTGAACCGCCGCCATCGCGAGCAAGCTCGCTCCCACAGGGGATTACTGTTATTCACAAGCATTGTGTTCACCGTTGTGGGAGGCGCTGGTTAACTGAGCTACAGACAGTTCTCCAAATTGCAGATCCTCAAGGATATTTCCGACGTGTTTTGACGGTTGTTGTGTAGGAAGGGAAATGGATAGCCTTCGCGAGCAAGTCCGCTCACACAGTTAAATCAAGCGCTGTTCGCGATAAATGTGTCTTCGTCAACTGTCAACTCTGACAGTTTACGACGCCCGACATCATGTTTATGTTCAGCGCAAGACCGCACGCAAGGAAAGCGTAATGCTCGCTGAAACGATCGATTCGAGTCATAAAAAACACTCTGCGCTTGGCACCGTGGACGCCATTATTCAAAAACTTGGCCGCTTCGAAGGCAACGTCACCGCATTCACCACCAATAACATTCTGGTAGGAATCAATGCTTCACACGTCAGCGCCTACCCGCATACAACAAATTTTTTATACCTGAGGTTCCCGATAAACATTCAAAACAAGCGTTATGAGTTTGTCGAAGGCGGCCCGGTAAACCCACTCATCTTTCGCCAACTCAGGAATGGCCTGGACACCCTCCATCAGCCAAAAAGTGACACAGGCCACATCACCTTCGATTTTGACCGAAAAAAAGGCACATTAAGGGCGCTGTTCAATTTCACTTTCATCGACAGTAATACTGGGGAAGAACTCATATTTACCGGCGAGATTAAGGCTGAAGGGATGAAACTTCAGCAGCGGTAAAACCCTTTTGGTAGCGGGCTTGCCCGCGAATGATTTCACAGCCAGCATTAATGGCGACTGACACACCGCTTTCGCGAGCAAACCCGCTCCCACAGGAGAGTCGTGTACACCCGGGACCTCGCATAAATCCCAAAAAGAATGTTAGCGTGCTTGGCATTCACCACTGCCCGCCGAGTCGCTTCCCATGAAAAAAACCGTCCTCGCCTTCAGCCGTGTCACCCCCGAAATGATCGAACGCCTGAAACAAGATTTCGACGTGATCGTGCCGAACCCGAAAAATGGCGACATCAACGCCCAGTTCAACGAAGCCCTGCCCCACGCCCATGGTTTGATCGGCGTCGGTCGCAAACTCGGCCGTGAGCAACTGGAGAACGCCGCCAAGCTGGAAGTGGTTTCCAGCGTATCGGTGGGCTACGACAACTATGACGTCGCCTACTTCAATGAACGCGGGATCATGCTGACCAACACGCCTGATGTGCTCACCGAAAGCACCGCCGACCTGGCCTTCGCCCTGCTGATGAGCAGCGCCCGCCGGGTCGCCGAACTGGACGCCTGGACCAAGGCTGGCCAGTGGCAGGCAACCGTCGGCGCGCCGCTGTTTGGCTGCGATGTGCACGGCAAGACGCTGGGCATCGTCGGCATGGGCAACATCGGCGCGGCCATTGCCCGTCGTGGTCGGCTGGGTTTCAACATGCCGGTGATCTACAGCGGTAACAGCCGCAAGACAGAAATTGAACAAGAGCTCGGCGCGCAGTTCCGCAGCCTCGACCAACTGTTGGCCGAAGCTGATTTCGTTTGCCTGGTGGTGCCGCTCAGCGAGAAGACCAAGCACCTGATCAGCCATCGCGAACTGGCGTTGATGAAACCGAGTGCGATCCTGGTGAACATCGCGCGCGGCCCGGTGGTAGATGAGCCAGCGCTGATCGAGGCGTTGCAGAACAACCGGATTCGTGGCGCCGGCCTGGATGTCTACGAGAAAGAACCGCTGGCCGAGTCGCCGCTGTTCCAACTGAAAAACGCCGTGACCCTGCCGCATATCGGCTCCGCTACCGATGAAACCCGCGAAGCGATGGCCAATCGCGCCCTCGCCAACTTGCGCAGCGCCTTGCTCGGTGAGCGCCCGCAGGATCTGGTGAACCCGCAAGTCTGGAAAGGCTGATAAAAAAACGGGCCGGTGTATGAAACACCTGCCCGTTTTTTATTAACGCTGACAACTTCAAGTTCGATACACACCTTGAAAACCAGTGCACCACCAAAAACTTGATACCCGCTATAAACTCCGCGCCATTCTCGACTATCACGAGTTCTGGCCACGGAGAGCATTTACATTGAACAACCTGAGCACCGACCAACTCATCAGATACAGCAAAGTCTTACTAATGGCGTCCTTCAGTTTTTTTGGACTGTTAGTAATGATCAGCAACTTTACCGACTACCCTTCAAACTATGAATATGTCGGTCATATCCTGAGCATGGACACCACCCGAGAGAACAATTACATAAGTTATCGTGCAATTACATCGCCGATGCTTCATCACCGAATTTACTGGATCATCATTACGCTGGAAGTGATCTACACCTTGTATTGCCTGATGGGCACTTATCAACTGCTCAAATATATAAATGCTTCAGCCGAAGCATTCCACGAGGCCAAAAAACTTTCTATCGTCGGTTTGTTGATTGCCCTGTTTATTTATTACGTGTGCCTGCAAGTGGTCGGTGTCGAGTGGTTCGACATGGATGAATCGCCAACGTGGAATGCCAAGGACTGGGCGCGGCATATCGTCGATTTCATCGTGCCCTTGTTGATTTTCCTGGCCCTGAAGACCGAGCGCTGACGGCGCCAGCGCTCATGCTTTAAACCGGTTCAGGCCAATTTACCGCTGCCCTGCACCAGCGCTGCCTTGGGTTTGCGGAACACCAACACGTTACCCAGCATCACCAGCACCAGCCCGACCAGCGCTGGCGCGGTCCATTGGTAGCCTTCGGCGAAGGCCGAGACGTTCAGTGCCACCACCGGGAACAGCACGGTGCAGTACGCCGCGCGCTCCGGGCCCATGCGCCCGACCAGCGTCAGGTAGGCGGTGAAGCCGATCACCGAACCGGGAATGACCAGGTACATGAGCGAGCCGATGTAGCGGGCGTTCCATTCGATGTCGAACGGGATGCCTTTGACCAGGCACCACACTGACAGCATCGCCGCGCCATAGGCCATGCCCCAGGCGTTAGTGGTCAGGGGTTTGAGCCCGGCCTTCTGTTGCAGGCTCGACAGCATGTTGCCGGCCGAGAAACACAGCGTCCCGAGCAAGGCCAAACCCAAACCGAGCAAAGTTTCAGGGCTGGCCGTATGGCCGGCGAGTTCCGGCCAGAACAACAAGCCAAGCCCCGACAGGCCAAGCGCGCCGCCCATCAACACATTGCGCGCAATTTTCTGACCGAAGAACACTCGCGCATTCAGGGCGTTCCACAGCGTGGCGGTGGAAAACACCACGGCGACCAGCCCGCTGGGGATCCATTGACTGGCGGTCAGGAAGCACATGAAGTTGACGCAGAACAGGCACAAGCCCTGGGCCAGGCAGATCAGATGCCCGCGACGGTTCATCACTTGCAGGCGACGGCTGAGCAGCAGCATCAAGAACAGCACCAGCGCGGCGAGACCGAAGCGATAGACAATCGACACCGGAATGGCCACCACGCCCAATTGCCACTTCAAGGCAATCCAGGTGGTGCCCCAGATCAGCACGGTCAACAGGTACAAAGACAGGTTCATGGCAAAGACTCCTCAATAGGAATCCAGTGTCCTGCGCCAGCACCGGGTGCACTTGCATAAACTTGCGCTTTTGTCGGCCGATGGGCTGGCAGGTCAAGGTCTACGGAGTAGGATGCAAGGCGTTGGAGAGAAAACGATCATGCCCGCACTGGAAACGTTGCAAGTCTTTCAAGCCCTCAACCGCTCGCCCAATGCTCGTCTTGAGCACAGCGCCGAGCTCGGTGACGGCATGGCTGCAGCTTTGTGGAGCAACCATCACGACGCCCAGGACTACGAAGCGCCGACTCACCACACTCTGTCCTGTTACATCGCCGGCGGCACCGAGACCTTTCGTCGTGACCAGCCCGGCAATAAGGGCGGCCCGGACAAACTGTGCATCCTGCCCGCCGAGCATCAGTCCGGCTGGGTGATCAATGGCGATATTCGCCTGGCTCATCTGTATTTCAGCCCTGAACAATTCGCCCTCGGCTGCGTCACGCTACTGGACCGCGAACCGCGCGAACTGCAATTGCGCGAAGGCACCTTCCTTGAAGACCCACAACAGGCCCGGCGTTTTCGGCAGATGCTCACCCTCAATTGGGAAGAGCCCGGCGAACGCGTGCTAACCAGCAGCCTAGCCCACGAAATGCTCAGCCACGCGCTGCTCAATCAGGTTGGCATGCGCCAGGGATTGCGGCTCAAGGGCGGATTGGCTGCGCATCTGCGGCGGCAGTTGGTGGAGTTCATCGACAGTCAGTTGGCCGAACCCATCAGCCTGGGGCAGTTGGCGGGGTTATGTGCGTTATCCGAATATCACTTTGCGCGGATGTTTCGCGAGAGCTTTGGCTTGCCGCCGCATCAATATGTGCTGGCGCGGCGCATGAGTCGGGCGCGGGAGTTGTTGCGCTCGACGTCGCAGCCATTGGGCGAGATTGCGCTGGCGTGCGGGTTTGCCAGTGCGAGTCATTTCACCAATCGGTTTCGGCAGGTATTGGGTGGGACGCCTGGGGAGTATCGGTTGGCGTTTTTGCGGTAGGACCGGAGATTATCGGTGCCTGTCAGGGCCTCTTCGCGGGCAAGCCCGCTCCCACATTTGATCGCATTCCCATGAAAGAACGCGGTCACTTGTGGGAGCGGGCTTGCTCGCGAAGAACGATGACGCGGTGCCCGATCAGAACTCCAATGTGCTGGAGAGCGAGATCTGCCGCGAATCCCCCATCGACACAAAGAACCGGCTCGCCGCCGAGGTGTAGTAAGTGCGATCAAACAGGTTCTTCACATTGAGCTGGAACTTGACCTTCTGCCCTTCGACTTTGGTGTCGTAAGTAGCAAACACATCAGCCACGGTGTAGCCCGGCAGATCGAAATCATTCGGCGCATCCCCCGCCCGCTCGCCAACATAACGCGCACCCGCGCCGACCCGCAGTTGATCGCCACCAACAATGGTGCCGAAGTCATAGACCGCCGACAGCGAGCCGGTGTTCTTGGCGACGTTTTGCAGTTTCTTGCCTTTGTAGTCCGGGTCTTCGGTGACTTCGGCATCGGTGTAGGCGTAGCTGCCGATCATGCTCCAGCGATCAGTGAGCTGACCGGTCAGGTCGATTTCCAGGCCTCGGGAACGCACTTCACCGGCGGCGCTGTAGATGGTGGTCGGGCCTTCGGAATTGGCGATCAGCACGTTGCGCTTCTTGATGTCGAACAGCGCAATGTCACCGGTGATGCGCCCCGGCATGTCGAGTCGGGCGCCGATTTCCCAGGACTTGGCTTCTTCCGGCGCGATGCTGCCGTCGAGTACCACGGTGCTGCCGCTCAACGGCGCGATGGTCGAGTTGGGTTTGAACGATTCGGTGTAGCTGCCGTAGAACGACAGTTCATCGGTGTAGCGATACACCAGACCGGCGCGCGGCACAAATTTCTGGCCGTTGTTGTCGGTGTTGGCCTTGAACGGCACGCCTTTGCCGGCGTACTGGTCGTACTCCTGGAAGCGCCCGCCCGCGACCAGAATCCACTGGTCGGTGAGGTGAATCGAGTCCTGGGCGAAGATCGAATCGCTGCGCAGTTCATCGGTCTGGGCGCTGTCGGGTGCGCTGACCGTGGTGCCGGCGACTTCGCGGCCATACACCGGATTGACGTAGCTGAAGGTGGTCCGGCTTTTCTGGCGGATCAGGTCTTCGCGGTAGATCTTGCGGTACTCGTCATCGACGCCGAACATCAGGTCGTGCTGCATACCCAATACATTCACTTTGCCTTCGAGGCTGGCAGTGGTGAAACGGTCGGTGCTGATCGCATTCTGGGTGCCGTCCATGCTGCGGGTCAGGGTGCCATTCTTGGTGTCGATGGCGGTGACGCGTACCTGGCTGGCGTCGTAGGTTTCGCGGTTCCAGCTGTAGCCGAAGTGGGCTTTCCAGTTGTCGTTGAGTTCGTGATCGGCCTCGAAGTGATACAGGTCCGAGCGCCCTTCCATGTTGTTGAACGGTTCGTCGAGGCGCTCGTTGCGCGAGATGTCCAGCGGATGGTTGGTGCGCGGATCGATGACCGTTCCACGGTCAAACGGGGTGAGGAATTCCCGGTGTTCGTAGGAGAACAGCAGCTTGGTGCTTTCGCCGAACCAGGCCAGGGACGGCGCCACCAACGTCTCGCGGTGGGTGCCGAAGTTGCGCCAGTAGTCTTCGTCTTCGTGGTCCAGGACCATGCGATAGGCCAGCCCGGAATCGCCCAAAGCACCGGTGCTGTCGAGGCTGCCGCCGCTGCCGTTCTTGCCGTCGCCGTAGGTCGAACCGCGCAGCGTCAGGGCGTTGTATTGGGTCAGTTCGGGTTTCTTGCTGACCATATTGACCACGCCGCCCGGGTCCTGGATGCCGTAGAGCAACGAGGCCGGGCCCTTGAGCACTTCGACCCGGTCGACGGTGGCGTTCATGCCACGGCCCTGCACGATCGGCATGCCGTCGCGCATGATCGAGCCGTTGCGGTTGTCGCCGAAACCGCGGGTCATCACCGAATCCTGAGTGCTCGCCAGGGTGTTGCCCTGGGTGATGCCGCTGACGTTGGCCAGGGCGTCATCCAGATTGCGCGGCGCCTGGTCGCGAATGACCTGGGCCGGAATCACGTTGATGGTCTGCGGGGTTTCCTGAAGCAACGCCGAGCTGCGCATCACCGAACTGGTGGGCGGCGGCTGATAGCTCATGGTTTGATCCATCACCGAAGTGATGGTGGTCGCGCCCAGATTAAGGGTGCCTTCGGTGGGTACGGGTTCAAGCGCCAGGGTATGAGCGTCGGTGCGGCGGAAGGTGAAACCCGAACCGCTGAGCAAACGCTGGATCGCCTGTTCGGCACTCATCTGCCCGCTGACCGCCGGGGCGTTGATGCCGTAGGGCGCTTCGTCGGTGTAGACCACGCTGATGCCGGTGATCCGGCTGAAGTCGCTCAAGGCCTGGGGCAGCGGTTTGGCGGCCAGGGCAAAGTTGAATTGCGTGCGCTGTTGCGTGCTGGCGGTTTCAGCGGCGATTGCCACGCTCAGCGGCAGCAATGCCAAAGCCGAAAAACTCAGCGCCGAGGCACCGAACCACTGTTTGACCGAACCCGATTTTGCCCTGGACTTCATTGCTCATGACCTGTGTAGAACCGCTACGGGATGCGAATGACTCGCAGTTTCAGTCACTACACGGATGGGGGTTGGGTTTACCTCACTAAAATTTTGAAATTATTTTCAGAAGATCAAAAGATCGCAGCCTTCGGCAGCTCCTACAGGGGAATGCGTACTCATGTAGGAGCTGCCGAAGGCTGCGATCTTTTGACTTTGCTTTACCGCAAAATAATCAAATGCCCCATAACGCTGTGCTGCTCAAACCCCATCACCCCCTGCAACGAACTCAACACCGCCTGCGGATCCTTGCTCGGAAAACTCCCGCTGACCCGCCGCGCCGCCAGTTCATCGTTAAGCAGCACAATCCGCCCAGGGTAATACCGGCGCAAATCCTCCACCACTTCCGCCAGGCTCGCCTTGTAGTAATTCAGCCAACCCTGGCGCCAGGCCAGTTGCGCTTCACTGTCCACGGCATGCAGTTTTTCCGCCGCACCTTCGCCGTAGGCAACCTGCTGTCCAGCGGTGAGGATTTGCTGCTCGGCATTACGATCCGCCGTCACGCCAACCCGCCCGGACAACACCGTGACCTGCGCGCCATGCGGTTGCAGGCGTACTTCGAATTGCGTGCCCAGCACCCGCGCCTGGCCCTTTTCGGCCTCCACCACAAACGGCTCGCCGGTGTGGGTCACGCTGAAAAAACCGGCGCCGCGACGCAGTTGCACATGCCGTTCGCCACGGCTGAAATCCACGGCAATCGCGCTGTCGGCATCGAGGGTGACTTGGGTTTTATCCGCCAGAGTGACCGTGCGAACTTCCCCCGGCGCCGAAACATAATCCGCGCCCAGATCATCCGCCCAACGCAGAGGCTGCCACCCCGCGCCGAGGCCGACCATCAGCAGCAGACATGCAGCCATCGCCAACGCACCGGACCAGCGCCGCACGTTGGGGCGCCGCGAGCGGTTCATCGCATTGAGATAACCCTGCAGGGCCAACGCTTCTTCGTCGGCCAGTTTTTGCGCCGGCACTTCGCTCAATTCCCACACCACTTGCGCCTGGGCATAAGCCTCGGCATGCGCAGGATCGGCCTGCAGCCAGTGGCTGAACATGAGTTGATCGCCACTGCTGGGCTGATCGTGCAACAGGCTCAGCCAGGCGAAAGCAGCCTGTTCCTGGGCGGGCGTCGGGGTGACGCGTTCGGCGTGATTCACGGTGCTTTCCTTGGCGTGCGCGGTTCGGGTTCCCGCAGGCTGGCCTTGCAGGCGTCGAGGGCGCGCATCATATGTTTTTCCACGGCACTTTGGGACAAACCCATGGCCTTCGCGATCTCGGCGTACTTGCGGCCGTGAATGCGGTTGAGCAGAAAAATCTGTCGCGTACGCTCGGGCAAAGCACGCAACGCGGCTTCGACATGGCGCAAATCGTTGCCTGCCTCCAGCGCGGCTTGCGGCTCGCTGCCCTGGCTGTCCGGCGCATCGGGCATCCAGCCTTCGTTGACCCGCACCCGCGTGCCTTCGCTGCGCAGATGATCGATGGCGATGTTGCCGGCGCAGCGCAGCAGATAGGTGCTGAGTTCTTCGACCTGCACCAACGGCCGGCGCCAGAAGCGCAGGAACAAATCCTGCACCAGATCCGCCGCCGTCGCCCGACAACCCACGCGTCGACTCACCAGCGCTTCCATCTGCGAACGCTGGGACAGAAACACCTGGAGGAAATGCGCGCGGGCGCCACGATGTTCGTCATCGTGGGATTCCGGTGGGCTGGCGAGCATCAGGTCAGCACTGCACAAACGGGGCTGGCGACCAGGCCCAACGCCGCCAACCACAAGGCCAGGCGCGGGCGATACGGCAACAGCAACACCAGCAGCAATGCGCTGAGCATCAAGACGGCGAACCACTCGACCAAGCCCAAACCCCAACCGGTCGCGGACACCGCTGCCCACAACGACAAGCCCAGCAACAGCCAGCCGCCAAGTCGCAGGTTGGATCGGCGTCGGGCCGAGGGTTTGCGCCCGAGCAGGTCGGCGTGATGCCGATCCATCGATAGGCAAAGCGCGGTGAAACCGCCGTAACAGAGCAACAGAGCGAGCAGCATTCAGGTCGCCTCGCGCTCAAGGGTGACGGGGCGGGCACGCGCTCGGGTGACCGGTTCAGTGCGTCCCGAACGCTGCATTTTCCACGCGGACCACGCCAGGAACAGGCCGCTGCCCAGGCACGTCAGGTCGAAGCCGGCCATGGCCCAGTCACCTTGGCGCAGCGACACGCCCAAGTGATGCTGCGAGGTCAACGCATTGAGCAACGGCACCAGCCCGAACAACAGCGCCGCCAGCGTCAACTGCTCGACCCACGCCGCGCGGCCACGGCGTAGCACGGCATGCAGCAGGCTCAGGCCCCAAAAGATGAAGAACACGTTCTCTTCCCAATGTGCCCGCTCCGCCATCCCAACCGGCAACAATCGATTGGCCCAGAAGAACGCCGCCACGGCGATCACCAACCCCGACATGCTGGCGACGTTCAGCACTTCCACCAGCCGCAATTCGAACGGCATCACGCCGCTTTTCGCATGTTTGAGCTGGCGCTTGCCGAGCCAGATCACTAAGCCGGTGCCGATCATCGCCGTGCCGGCCAAGCCGCAAATGAAGTACAACCAACGCAGCACCGGACCGGCGAAATGGCCCATGTGCAAACCATAGAAACCGCCGGCAATCGCCATCGGAATCGGCTGCTCCGCAGATTTGCTCAGTAGCTGGCCAGTCACGCCATTGAACGTCAGCGCGCGGCCAAAGTTGTAGACCACGCCATCGGCGCCATCGCGCTCCAGCACCACCGAGGCATTCGCATCGCCGGGATTGTTCACCACCAGGCTGCCGACTCGCCCGCCCGACCATTGCTCCCGGGTCTGGTCCAGCAATGAGGCCAACGGCGCCAACGTTCCCGGTTGGCCTGCGGCGGGCGGTGTGCTGGCCGCCGGGAACACTTCTTCGAAAAACTTCCCGGCCTGACCGTTGTACGAAGCGAGGATGCTGGCCGGCATCACCATCGACATGAAAATCACCAGGCTGCTGTAGGTGATCATCAGGTGAAACGGCAACACCAGCACGCCCACCGCGTTATGCCCGTCGAGCCAGGAGCGCTGGCCCTTGCGCGGGCGGAAGGTGAAGAAGTCCTTGAAGATTTTCTTGTGGGTGATGATCCCGGTGATCAGCGCGACGAACATCAGCATGGCGGCGAGGGTCGACAACCAGCGGCCCCACGGGTAGGGCATTTGCAGCTCGAAGTGGAAACGGTAGAAGAACTCGCCGCCCAGGGTCGCCCGGCCCTGCACTTCGGCGCCGGTCAGTGGATCGAGGGTCTTTTTGCTGAACTGGCCGCGCTTGCCCGGTTCGGCCGGGGCTTGTTGCCAGCGCACCTTCAGGCCGGGCTCGCGAGCGGTCGGCAGGTCGATGACCCAGCGCGACGCGTTGGCGGCGTGCTGCTGCAGATAGGTTTGCGCCACGCTCAGGCTGGCTTCGGAAGACACTGAGCGCGCGGGAATCTCCGGCTGCATCCAGTGAGTGGTCTCAGCCTTGAAATACGCGAGGGTACCGGTCAAAAAAATCGCGAACAACAACCAGCCGAAGATCAAACCGACCCAGGTATGCAACCAGGCCATCGCCTGACGAAAGCCCTCTTTCATGGCTGGCCCGCCCAGTACGCCAACCCGGAAATCGCGCCCAGCACCAGGCTCGGCACAAGCATGCCGACCCACGCTCGCCAGGCACTGCGGCAGGCAAAGCACCAGAGCACCGCGACCAGATAGGCGAGAAACGAGGTCATCATCCCGGTGATCACCGCTTCGGCGCGGGCCATGGGCAGCAACAGGCTGAGGCTGACACTGGCCAGCGCGGCGACGACATAGCCGCCCAACAAGGCAGCCAGCACCCGCGAGGTAACCGCCAGTCTGTAGGAAACGGGGAGCGTGCTGATCTTGCCTTTCATGTTTCGACCTTGAAACCGGGTGAGGCCCCGTGCACATCGCAGGACCAACAAGCGCGCAATATTAATGATAAATATTCTCATACGCAAAAGAGATCCGATTGCCGGATGCGCGATCACGCCATTACAATGCGAACAATTCTTGTTCTCTAACGTATCCGTATGTGTCGGAGTGCTCCTGTTGCAGCCCGCCAATCCCGTCGAAGTGCTTTATCACGACCATCACAACTGGCTCACCGGTTGGTTGCGGCGCAAGCTCGGCTGCCCGGACAGCGCCGCCGACCTGGCTCAGGACACGTTCATACGGGTGCTCACGGCCCGGGAAACGCCGCAGATCATTGAGCCGCGCGCCTTCCTGACCACCATCGCCAAACGCGTGCTGTTCAACCACTACCGTCGTCAGGACCTGGAACGCGCTTACCTCGATGCCCTCGCGCAGCTGCCGGAGTGCGTCGCGCCGTCGGAGGAAGAATGGGCGATCATCCTGCAAACCCTGATGGAGCTCGACCAGTTGCTCGACGGCTTGCCATGTCTGGTCAAGCGCGCCTTTTTGCTGGCTCAGGTCGATGGCCTGACGTATCCACAGATCGCCGCCGAGTTGGGGATCTCCATCGCCACGGTCAAGCGGCACCTGAATAAAGCAGCGATGCGCTGCTACTTCGCCCTATGAACGCCCCGCCAGATTTTTCCAACCGTGTCGCCGAGCAGGCGGTGCACTGGCTGTTGGAAATGCAGCAAGGGCCGCTGAACCCACGCCAACAACACGCCTGGCAGAAATGGCACGACGGGCACAGCGAACATCAGCGAGCGTGGGAGCATATCCAGCGGGTCAATCAGCGCTTGCGCGGGCTGTCCTCGCCGCTGGCCCACGCGGCATTGAACGCACCGAAGTCCGGTAGTCGTCGTCAGGCGTTGAAGTTGTTGCTGATTCTTGGCGCCGGGTCTGCCGTGACCTGGGGCATGCGTGAACACAATCCGCTGACGCCGTTGCTGGCGGACTATCGCAGCCCGGTGGGTCAACGGCGCAAAGTGGCGTTGGGCGATGGCAGCCAGTTGCAGCTCAATACCGCGACGTCGGTGGATGTGCGGGCGGACGGGCTGATTCGTTTGCTCGAAGGCGAGGTGCTACTGACTGCCGCTCGGAGTTTTGAAGTGCGCACGGCTCAGGGTTTGTTGAAAACCCAGGGCGCGCGGATGAACGTGCGGCAATTGGCGGATCGAACCCAGGTTGCGGTGTTTGAAGGGCGGGTCGAATTGACGCCCGACGGAGGTACTCCGCTGTCGCTGCAAAGTGCCCGGCAATTGAGTTTCGGGCCTCGCGGCGTCAGCACTCCCCTGCCCCTCGACGCCAACAGCGGCGCCTGGGCTGACGGCATGTTGGTGGCGGCACATATGCGTCTTGGGGATTTTCTGGATGAGCTGGGGCGGTATCGGCGCGGGCAGCTTAATTGCGACGCGAAGGTGGCGGATTTGTTGATTTCCGGGACGTATCCGCTGGATGACAGTGAGCGGATTCTGCAGATGCTGGAAATCAGTTTGCCGGTGAAGGTGCGGCGGTTTACGCGGTATTGGGTGACCGTTGAGGCGAAAGCCTGAAGTCAACATCAAAAGATCGCAGCCTTCGGCAGCTCCTACGCGCCTGTGGGCGCTGCCGAAGGCTGCGATCTTTTGATCTTAAAAAAAAGATGAGCCGTTTTTCAGATCTGGCGTGACAGAGAAGGAAAGCCCCCCCTTGATTCCACCTTCTCAGGATCGTCGTCCATGCAACCCACTCGCCTCACCCCGCTGGCCCGCACCTTGCGCCAACTCTTGCTGGGCGCCAGCCTGAGCTTCGCCGCCGTCTCTTTGACTCAAGCCGCCGACGCCAAGCCGTACCATATCGCTCCCACCTCCCTGGAAAACGCCCTCAACCAGTTCGGCCGTGAAGCCGGGGTGCTGATTTCGTTTGGTTCGCAAGTCACCAGCGGCGTGAAAAGCCGTGGCCTGGAAGGCAACTACACGACAGAACAAGGTTTGAATGCGCTCCTCGAAGGCACCGGCCTGCAAGCCCGGGCCGAGGGCAACGATGCCTTCAGCTTGCAACCGGCAGGCGACACCGCGCTAGAGCTGGGCACCTCGACGGTGGTCGGCGACTGGTTGGGGGATGCGGCGCAAATCAATGTGTTCGAACACCCCGGCGCTCGGGATGTAATCCGTCGCGAAGAGTTCGAACGCCAAGGCGCGACCCAGGCCAAGGACGTGCTTAACCGCATCCCCGGCGTCAACGCCCCGGACAACAACGGCACCGGCAGCCATGACATGGCGCTGAACTTCGGCATCCGCGGCCTCAACCCGCGCCTGGCCTCGCGCTCCACGGTGTTGATGGACGGCATCCCGGTGCCGTTCGCGCCTTACGGTCAGCCACAGTTGTCGTTCGCACCGATCAGCATGGGCAACATGGACGCGGTGGACGTGGTGCGCGGCGGCGGTGCCGTACGATACGGGCCGCAGAACGTCGGCGGCGTGGTCAACTTCGTGACCCGCGCGATTCCCGATGCGCCAACGGTCAAGGGTGGTTTCCAGACTGAAACCAGCCCGTCCTCCAGCCACGACGGCTTCAAGACCACCGGCAACTTGCTGGCCGGCGGCACCGCCGATAACGGCCTGGGCGGCGCGCTGCTGTATTCCGGCACTCGCGGTGGCGACTGGCGCGAGCACAGCGATACCGAAATCGACGACCTGATCCTGAAGGGTAAATACCAGCTCGACGAGGCCAACAGTTTCAACGCCATGGCCCAGTATTACGAAGGCAAGGCCGACATGCCCGGCGGCTTGAACGTCGCCGACTACGATGCCGATCCGTACCAGTCGACGCGCCCGAAAGACCAGTTCTGGGGCCGCCGCACGATGTTCAATTTCGGCTATCGCTATCAGGAAGATCGCCGCGAATTCACCGCCAATACCTTCTTCACCAAAACCCTGCGCAGCGGTTATCTGGATCAGGGCACCTTCCTTTCGTTGTCGCCTCGCGAGTATTGGGTGCGTGGTCTGGAAACCCGTTTCGCCCAGGGCTTCGACCTCGGCCCGACCAGCCATGAAGTCGGCGTCGGCTATCGCTACATCAACGAGGCCGGCCACGAACTGCGCTACCGCACGCCGATTGCCAGCAATGAATTGCCAACTACTAACAGCCGCAATGACCGCGACACCCGTGGCGGTACTGAAGCCAATGCGTTTTTCGTCGATGACCGGATCGACATCGGCAAGTGGACCCTCACCCCGGGGATCCGCTACGAGATGATCGAATCGCAACAGACCAACAACCTGACCAACGTGAAGTACAAGGGCGACTACAACACCGCGCTGCCGGCGTTGAACGTGCTCTATCACCTGACCGACAGCTGGAACCTCTACGCCAACACCGAAGGCTCGTTCGGCAGCGTGCAGTACAGCCAGATGCCCAACCGAGTGACCAGCGGCGAAGTCAAACCGGAGAAGGCGCGGACCTGGGAATTGGGCACTCGCTACGATAACGGTGCGCTCAGGGCGGAAATCGGTGCGTTCCTGATCAACTTCGACAACCAGTACGAAAGCAACCAGACCAACGACTCGGTGATCGCCCGGGGCGAGACGCGCCATCAGGGTATCGAGTCGAGCATCAACTATGCCCTTGATGACTTGAGCCCTGCATTGGCCGGTTTCGACGTGTACGCCACTTATGCCTATGTGGACGCGACCATCCGCGAAGACGGACCGAACAAGGGCAATCGTGTGCCGTTCTCCTCGAAACATAAGGGCACGCTTGGCGTCGGTTATACCGAAGGCGCGTGGAAGCTGAACCTGGACAGCAGCTATCAGAGCGACCAGTTCGCCGACAACGCCAACACTTCGAAGGAAAGCGCCGACGGCAGCACCGGACGGATTCCGGGCTACATGCTGTTCAGCAGCCGCGCGGCGTATGACTTCGGGCCGAAGTTGTCGGATTTGAATGTGGCGGTGGGGGTGAAGAACATCTTCAACCACCAGTACTTCACCCGCTCGTTTGATGACAACAACAAGGGCAAGTACGTGGGGGAACCGCGGACGGTTTATGTGCAGACTTCGGTGGCGTTCTGATCGAACAGTCGCTTCACCCATAACGCAAACCCTGTAGGAGCTGTCGAGTGAAACGAGGCTGCGATCTTTTGATCTTGTTTTAAAAAAATCAAAGTCAAAAGATCGCAGCCTCGTTTCACTCGACAGCTCCTACAAGGGGACGTGTCTTGGTTGAGATTAAGGGGTGCACAAACAAAAACGGGCCTGCATAAGCAGGCCCGTTTGTCAGTGGAAGGGTAAAAAGTGAATCAGGCCTCAGCCGTTTTGTGCAGCCTGTTCGTTCTCGAGAAATTCGTCTTCCAGCAGCGCATCGGCTGCAACTCTCTCGAATGGCACCACAGCGGCACGTGGTTTGCCCCGCAGTTTGCCGAACAGATGCTCTAGTGCGTGTTCGAGTTTTTCGGCCGCCCCGTCGATCGCTTGTTCAAGGGTATCGGCTTTATGGGTCACGGAAATTGGTTGATGGCCTTTAGGCCGCGCTTCCAGCTGGCAGCGCATGTCATGCGGTCCGGGCTTGTCGCCGTTTTCGTCCCGCAAGTGAACCTCGACGCGGGTCAGGTCCTCTTCGTAACGTTCGAGCGTGCTCTCAATGGTAGTACGTACCCACTCCTCCAGTCGGATGCTGCTTTGAATATGGTTATCACTGTTGACTTGGATTTGCATAGTTCATCCCTTATTTCAGCTAGCTCGCGAGAGGCCGATCGGCTGGCCCTTGGGCGTCATCACCGTGACCTCTTACTTACACAATCGGTGTGTGCGCAGAACATTTCAACCCCTAAAAAAAGATAAATATGGATTCGCAAAAAAAGCCGGACAACGGCCAAAAGCGCTGTTAAGGTCGGGAGTTGGGTCGCAACGCTTCTTTGTCACAATTCCTCACATCTGCTGCTCCGCCAGTGGATGCAGACTCCGAAAAATCCCCGCCTCTTCCACCAGCCAGTCATGCACCGCCCGCACGCCCGGATGGCTCAGCGCCCCTGGCGCATACAGCAGCACGTAGCGTTTGTGGTTCGGCACCGCCAGGCCAAACGGCACGATCAACGTCCCCCGCTCCAGCTCATCGTTCAGTAGCGTACGCCGCGCAATCGCCACACCCATGCCGGCAATCGCCGCTTCGATGGTCAGGTGATTGCGGTTGAAGGTGTGCCCGCGCCGTACGTCGGCGCCCTCGAAGCCGATGGCGTTGAGGTAGAACTCCCATTCCGCGTACTCGTAACTGCCGCGCCAGGCAGTGATGTCGTGCAACAAGGGAAAATGCACCAAGTCCGCCGGGCCGTGCAGCGGTGGGCGACCGCGCAACAGGCTCGGCGCGCACACCGGGAAGATCTGCTCGTCGAGCAGGGCTGTGGATAACAATCCGGGATAACTGCCGTCGTTCAGGTCGATGGCCAGGTCGAAGTCGCCCTCGTGCAACGGCACGCTGCTGTCCTCGGCCACCAGGCGCAACTGAATGTCGGGGAAACGTTGCTGCAAACGTGGCAAGCGTGGGGTCAGCCACTTGCTCAGGAAGGATGGAATCGAGCGCAAACGCAAAATCCCGCTGATCATCCCGGCGTCCAGTCGTCGCAATTCGGCGTCGATGCTGCCGTAAGCCTCGTTGACGGTGATGGCCAGTCGCTGGCCCTCAGCGCTCAATTCCACGCCACGCGCGCGCCGATGAAACAGGCGAAAGCCCAGGCGTTCTTCCAGTTGTCGGATTTGCTGGCTGACCGCACCCGGCGTGATGTGCAGTTCTTCGGCGCAACGGGTGAACGACAAGTGCCGCGCGGCACAGGAAAACACGTGCAACCAGACGTAAGTCTGGGCGTGTAATTGACGACTCATCGTTTAGTCCTGCTAAAGGCTGTCTTAGGAAGTTTCGTTGGTCACGTAGGACCGAGGTGGGCAGTATCGCCGACATTGCGCTTGTCCTACAAAAATGGCAGCGATTTCTCTTCCATTGCTTGTATAGGCTTTAGCATGGCTATCAGTGTTTTCGATCTCTTCAAAGTTGGCATCGGTCCGTCCAGCTCCCACACCGTGGGCCCGATGCGCGCTGCGGCGACCTTCGCCCAGGCCCTGATTGACCAGCATTTGCTGGCCGACGTACGGCGCGTGGAGATCCGCCTCTACGGCTCCCTGTCGGCCACCGGCGTCGGTCACGCCACCGACCGCGCCTGCGTCATGGGCTTGATGGGCGAGTGGCCGGACAGCATCGATCCGACAAGCATCGAAAGCCGCATCCAGCAACTGCGCGAGACCGGCGAACTGTCCTTGGCCGGTAAAGCGACCATCGCCTTCAACTGGCAACGCGATCTCCTGCTGCTCGACGAGAGTCTGCCCTACCACCCCAATGCCATGTCTCTTACAGCCTTTGGCGAAACCGGTGAGTTGTGGGAGCAAACGTACTACTCGGTTGGCGGCGGTTTCATCATCGAAGCGGCCGAAGCCGAGTCCGGCATCGCGCCGACCAGCGACGTGGTGCTGCCCTACGATTTCTCCAGCGCCGCCGAGTTGCTCAAGCTGTGCAACCAGCATGGCCTGCGGGTTTCCGAGTTGATGATGGAAAACGAACGGGCCTGGCGCAGCGACGCCGAGATCCGCCAGGGCCTGCTGCATATCTGGTCGGTGATGCGCGAATGCGTCGAACAAGGCCTGCTGCATGAAGGCATCCTGCCCGGCGGTCTGAATGTTCCGCGTCGCGCGGCGAAATTGCACCGCAGCCTGTTGGAAATCGGCAAACCGAATGTCATCACTTCGACGCTGTCGGCGATGGAGTGGGTGAACCTGTTCGCCCTCGCCGTGAACGAAGAAAACGCGGCGGGCGGACGGATGGTTACCGCGCCTACCAACGGCGCGGCGGGGATCATTCCGGCAGTGCTGCACTACTACATGAAATTCAACCCGGACGCGTCGGACGATGACGTGGTCGCGTTCTTTCTGGGCGCGGCGGCCGTCGGCATTCTGTGCAAGAAAAACGCCTCGATCTCCGGCGCCGAAGTCGGTTGCCAGGGCGAAGTCGGTTCCGCCTGCGCGATGGCCGCTGCGGGTTTGGCCGACGTGCTCGGCGCAACGCCCGAGCAACTGGAAAACGCAGCTGAAATCGGACTGGAACATAACCTCGGCCTGACCTGCGACCCGGTCGGCGGCCTGGTGCAAGTGCCGTGCATCGAGCGCAATGCCATAGCGGCAGTCAAGGCGATCAACGCCACGCAAATGGCCCTGCGCGGCGACGGCAAGCACTTCATTTCCCTGGACCGGGTGATCCGCACCATGCGCGATACCGGCGCCGATATGCACGACAAATACAAAGAGACTTCACGGGGCGGCCTGGCGGTGAGCTGGGTGGAGTGCTGAGGCGCACTCCCGACCGTCCCGGCGGGCCGTTTGAAACGTAGCGAGCGAAGACAAGACAAGGCAAAAACAGGCGAGGAAGCGGAGTTTACTGGCTGTAAATGAGCATTCCGAGCCTGTTTTTAACGCAGGATTGTCGAGCGCAGTAGTTTCAAACGGTCTGCCTTCGTGAGCCCGAGCAAGAACAATAACGAGGCCAAAAACGATGACCGATGTACGTACACCTGCTGCCGATAACCCTGCTGTAGACCTGACACGCAATAGCGAAATTGCCCACAAAGGCTGGAGTAAATTCGACACCACCTGGATGCTCGGCCTCTACGGCACTGCGATTGGCGCGGGGACGTTGTTCCTGCCGATCAACGCCGGGGTCGGTGGTTTCTGGCCGCTGTTGATCCTCGCGTTGCTGGCGTTCCCGATGACCTTCTTCGCCCACCGAGGCCTGACCCGCTTCGTGCTGTCCGGGCGTTCCGGTGACATCACGGAAGTCGTGGAGGAACACTTCGGCATCGGCGCCGGCAAGCTGATCACGCTGCTGTATTTCTTTGCGATCTTCCCGATTCTGCTGGTGTACAGCGTGGCGCTGACCAACACCCTGAGCAGTTTCATGGAGCACCAGTTACACATCGCCCCGCCTCCCCGGGCGATCCTTTCGCTGGTGCTGATCCTCGGGTTGATGGCGATCGTGCGTTGCGGCCAGGGCGTCATCGTCAAATGCATGAGCGTGCTGGTTTACCCGTTCGTCGCGGCGTTGCTGCTGCTCGGCCTGAGCCTGATCCCGAACTGGAACGGCGCGTTCTTCGCCACCGCCAGCGAAGGCATGCCGCTGCCGCTGTTCTTCAAGACACTGTGGCTGGCAATTCCGGTGATGGTGTTCTCGTTCAACCATTCGCCGATCATCTCGGCGTTCGCGGTGGACCAAAAGCAGCGCTACGGCGCCCAGGCCGAGCGTAAAAGCAGCGGCATCCTCGCCATCGCCCACGCGATGATGGTGGTGACGGTGATGTTCTTCTGCTTCAGCTGCGTGCTGGCGCTGTCGCCAGCGGATTTGGCGGCTGCCAAGGCGCAGAACATCTCGATCCTGTCGTACCTGGCCAACCACTTCCAGACCCCGGTCATCGCTTACGCCGCGCCGTTAATTGCGTTGGTGGCGATCACCAAATCCTTTCTCGGCCACTACATCGGCGCCAGCGAAGGCTTTCAAGGCCTGATCGTGAAAAGCCTGCGAGGCCGTGGCCGGGTGATGTCGTCGAGCTGGCTGAACCGCATCACTGCGCTGTTCATGATTCTCAGCTGCTGGGCCGTGGCCACGTTCAACCCGAGCATCCTCGGCATGATCGAAACCCTCGGCGGGCCGATCATCGCGTGCCTGTTGTTCCTGATGCCGATGTACGCGATCCGCCGCGTGCCGGCCTTGCGCCAGTACTCCGGACAGGCCTCGAACGTATTCGTGGTGTTGATCGGCTTGATTGCACTGTCTGCGATCATCTATTCATTCCTGCCCTGAATCGGGCAGATAAAAATACGGCGGGCCATGGTGCCCGCCGTTTTTTTGCCGTGATCATTGTCCGACAGTTTTCCCGGCATGGCCCTTGCTATGTCCATTACGCGACATGGACGAAAGCGCATGAACATGGAATGCCGATGGTCTGGTATTGCGAACCAACCCGATCACGGCCGGTCAACAACTGCACGTTCAATCAGGCGGTGACGCATCATGGACAACCCTTTTCAGCTCATTACCGATGCCTTTGCGCCGGACTATCAGATCAACCTGAGCATTCAAGGTCTGGACGGCAGCATCATGCTGACCCTCTCCAACAGTGGCCGCGTGGTCGCCAAACGCATGATCAGCGCCGAACAACGCAATGATCCCAAGCGCCTCAAGCGCCTGGTGCAAAGCATTCAATTCGGCATCGCCATCGAACAGGGCCACAGCGCCATGGCCATCCTCGAAGCCATGACCGACGGCGACAATCGCAACCTGCCGCCGCCTCAAGTCAAAGGTCACGCACGGCCAGCCATGCGGCTTTAGAGCTCGCCCTTCTCGACCTCGGGATGTTCACTGGAACCCGTGCCGATCTTGCGCTGCGGGTTCTCGATCTTCACCGAGGGGAATTGCGACGAGGCGTAACGCACCACCAGAATTGCAAACGCCAGCAGCAGAATCCCGCCGCACAGGTAGATGATGCCGATGTCCGGCGGGTTGTGGTGCGAGACGTTGGAAATCAGCAGTCGCGTCAACGCAGTGATCGCCACGTAGATCAGGAAGCGCACCGGCATGTGGTTGGTCTTGACCAACGCGTCGAACACTTGCGATCCATCCTTTCAGACGTCTTTTGGTGTTTTCACTCTGCTGAAGGCTTTGAATGGATACCTAACATTGCTTTCTGTGGAGGCAGGGGACGGCTTCTAAACCCCCAATGGTTGACAGGCTCACCCTCAGCCTTATGATGGCGATTAGCCTTAAATCTTGGTTGGCCATTGTATTATTAGGAGAGCAAATGAAAGCGTTTGGGGTAGGATGTTTCCACTTTTCCATAAAAGACAGTACAGAGCACGAAATATCAGTAAAGGACTACATTGACGAAATAGTAAAAACCCTTCAAAAACTTACAACCGCATCAGATGTATCTATATCTTTCGACGAAAGCATTAAGTATGAAAAAATCAACACAACTCCACCCAACCCTAGAATTAACGATGGAGAGCAATGCTATCCAACTATACCATTCCTGAATTTGACGTACAAAATTTACATACCCTCTCGCATTCAAGCAGAACTGATTGGCATACCTGAAAGGAATTTGGATACTGGCACCGAAAACTTCAAAATTACAATACGGCACGAATGGCATGGCCCTGTAAGCTATGTGGAATGTCTATCTGCCACAGAGGACACCAGACCATCCACAGCAGTTCAAGTAGTCAGAGAGTATCTAAAGAAGGAAATACAAAAACTCGAAACCTTCCTAGAATATGACTTTTTAGGGCCATCACCATTTCACGCAAACTTCTATTTAAATAAAGCCGAAATAGAAACAGAGAAAAAATCCGAAGACGCCGCCTTTACACTTAACGAGACAAAGACACCCGGATACAATATTTTAAACTTTAAATATGACCCTCACGAGTTCGGGAGTGAGAACGAAGCACTTGAAGAACTGCAAGAAACGTTAGCGGACGAGCTATCATTTTTTTACGAACTAAACAAAGAAGCCTATTCTAGCTTTAAAAAATGGATGGAAATTCAAGAAACAACCCATGCAATCCTTGACTACGAAGAAAAGAAAAACAACAAAAACGCAATAAAAAAAATCATAGAAAAGCCAAAATTATTCAGAAAGGCATTTAAAGACATCGGCCTATTTAAGGGCCACCTCATATTTATGAAAGGGCAAACCGAAAGAAATTACGCCTCAGTTTATAAGAGCGGAAAAAGAGATACATACCTACAGGAATACGTTGATCAAGAGTTGTCAGAGCACTCTGAATACCCACTTAACGAAACGAGTGAACTCATAAAATATTTCGACCAAAAGAATAGTAAAACCATCGAACTTTTGACAATTCTCTCGGCAGGCATCCTTGGAGGAATAGTCGGCTCAACGATAACAACAGCTTTTGGAAGTTAAACACTAGACAGCTCCTGCAGTAATGGCACGTAAACACGTGCCAATACAAGACCAATAATATCTTCCCTCACTACAAAAACCAAAGTAAATATCAACCAGCGACGTGCACACCCCAATCGATTATCAAAACCTCACGCACTTCGGAAACCCACTTTTTAAATCATCCTAGACACTTACAAATTTAGATATTGCAATTTTACGGGTGCCATGGCGAAATAAATAATTTTGAAACATTATCGTCCACCACGCCTTCCTCCCAAATCAACCTACCATGCTCAGCAACCCCTATAACATGCTCAGTAGATGAGGTTTCATAGTATCCACATGCTAGATGACGCACATACATGCGACGAGCACCTACAACTCCCCAAAACTTCCAAAAGTCGTCGGTCTTTACCGCAAAATTGACAGCCCCGTTCTTCCTCACGCTAGGGTAGGCAACCGCAGATACATCCCCACTTTTTTCAAAAATAGATTTAGCAACAAATGATGACACCGAGTACGGGGCTTCATCATTTACCAAGCAATCAAATAAAAAAGCATCTGCGATAAGAAGAGATTTTGCCTCATCTAACGAACAGGCATTCAACATGTCATTGATCGTGGACGAAGCATCGCCAGTAAGGAATCCTCGACCGGTACGCTGCACCCTACTCATTTCACCAATTGGAGCAATCCGGCACTTAGCATTCTCTAAAATTTGCAGCTCGGAAAGTAAAACAAAGCTTCCATCGATATGAGTCTCTGCAAATGCAGTCTCTGGTCTGTCAGCAACATACAAAACCGGATAGCCCTCAGGATTAGCCCGCCCCACTGATGCGACACCATCGAGCCGCCAGAGTAGATCTTGTACTGAAGCCGGATAATCTCGCTCCCCAATTTTTCTAGCTCGTCGGAATACGGAGCCCTTAGAAAAATCAACACAAAGAATAGGATGAACATCAATCAATTCAGTGATTATCGTGTGCTTTAAGCTTAAAGACGCTCCCTCAAACTCGTTTATACGACAAAGCAAGTATTTTAGCGGTAGAGGCGGATATGTACCGGTGATAGTCTTCATAAAGTCCTCACTTAACCAATTCCTTATCCACAATGCCCTCTCCTGAAACCCCTATGACTTTTGTAGAAGGATACCTATAGGACGCAAAACGAACTACCAAAATGGAAAAAGCGAGTAGCAAAATCCCACCACAGACATATAAAAGACCAGCATCTGGGTCTTTGTGGTGTGATACGTCACCAATCAACAATCGCGTCAAAGCGGTAATTGCTACATAAAGGAGGAACCTGATTGGCATATGGTTAGTTTTAAAATAGATACCTACCATAGCCCCTAATTCCAAGTAAATGAATAACAACAGAATGTCGTCAACACTTACACTGCCTTCGCCTAGCATCCTGATGAACGTGACAACGGCAGCGTAGGCGGTGATAGCTCCAATGCCGAACAAAGCTAGATAGTGGAAGGCCTCAACACACAAATTCCCCAGCGAATCAGCCGAGCAATGAAGGTTTTTGCGGAGCTTATCAGCCCAATTCAGGTTATCCATTTTCTACTACTCCAATCAGATACAACACCAAGACGAGAAACGCGAAGTACAAAGTCAAGCTGTGAGAAGCCCGCTTTGGCTAATTTTTGATTTTATTCCGAGTGTTAGTATCGTGTGGTTGGTCTTGAAGTAAATCCCGACCATCGCGCCCAATTCCAGGTAGATGAACAGCAGCAGGATGTCATCGATGTTGATGTGCCCCGCCTCGATCATCTGCAAGAACTCCATCACCGCCGCCCACGCGGTCACCGCACCGATGGCGAACAGCGCCAGGTAGTGGAAGGTCTCGACAAACAGGTTGCCCAGTGACTCGGCCAGTTGATGCACGTTCTGCCGCAGGTTCTCGGCCCAGTTGATTTTCACGATGATTCTTCCTTAGCTCGGTTCGAGCGGATGATGCGGGTTGGACGTGACGGTTGTTCTGCATGCAGAAAAAAGGCCAGAGGCTGCCGCAACATGATGGCGATGTGCTCTAAAACCCGCGCCGTGGCGTTTGGTCGCACCCTTGTGGGAGCGAGCCTGCTCGCGAATGAAACGACGCAGTGCACCTGAACAAATGCCAATTTCGGTCTACATTGAAATGCCACTACCCAAAGCGCAGGGATTCGCTTATCCTTTTCGCTGTATATAGATACAGTAGTCGCGAAGACAACTTAATGTGAAGGCATGTGAGGTGGTGAATGGCCGTCGAAGTGGTATACCGCAGCAGCCGAGATCTGGAGCGCTTGTTCATGGATAAAGCCGAAGCTGACCGTCATGACAAAATGCTCGAACTGGCCGAATTGCTGGCTGAAGTGTTGCAAAAAGCCGTGCCGTCCCTGAGCGAGCAGCAGGTGGAAGAAGCCGGGATTTATATGGCGAAGAACCGCGATGTGTTCGCCAAGGCGTTCAAGAGCCAGCCGGACGCCTTGTCCGAATTGCTGAGCGCGCCTGCTGAAGTGGCTGAAGTGGTGGAACCTGTAGAGGTGGCTGAAGCCGCCGAGCCGGTCAAGCCTGCGAAAGCAGTCAAAGCCGTCAAGTAAGCAATGCCCGAATTGAATAGGCTCTGAGTCGAATGGCTCAGGGCCTTTTTAATGCCCAAAAATCAAAAGATCGCAGCCTTCGGCAGCTCCTACAAAGGTCTACCGATACAAAACTTTCTCCGCCAACTCATCCGCTACCCGTGCCGGCGAGCGTTTTTCCGCTTGGGCATGGGCGAAGACTTCGGTCAGTCGCGAGGCGATTTTCGACAGGTGCGCGGTGATGGTCGACAGCTCTTCGCCACGGTGCTTGAGCGAAACGTAGATCAGCCCACCGGAATTGATCACGTAATCCGGCGCATACAGAATCCCGCGCCGCTCAAGCTGATCGGCAACATCCAGGTGCGTCAGTTGATTGTTGGCCGAGCCGGCCACTGCCGAGCAGCGCAGTTGCGTCACGCTGTGGCTGTTGAGCACACCGCCCAGGCCGCACGGCGCGAGGATGTCGCACGGGGTGCTTAGCAACGCGTCGTTGGCAATCGGATGGGCGCCGAGTTGCTCCATGGCCAGTTGCACCTTGCCGTGATCGATGTCGCTGACCAGCAGTTCGGCACCCGCCGCGTGCAGTTGCTCCGCCAAGGCAAAACCGACGTTGCCCAACCCCTGAATGGCCACGCGCAAGCCTTCGAGGTTATCGCTGCCGAGCCGGGCCATGGCGGTGGCACGAATGCCAGTGAACACGCCCATCGCCGCATGTGGCGCAGGATCGCCCGCCGAGGTGGTACTGGTGACGTGTTGGGTTTGTTGGGCGATGCAGTCCATGTCCGCCACCGAGGTGCCGCTGTCGATTGCCGTGATGTAGCGGCCGTCGAGCTGATTGATGCAACGCCCGAAGGCTTCGAACAGCGCCCCTCGGTTTTCCACATGGGCCGGCCGTACGATCACTGCAACGCCGCCGCCCTGCGCGAGGCCGGCCAGCGCCGCTTTGTAGCTCATGCCTTGGGCGAGGCGAATGGCGTCCTCGACGGCGGATTCGTCGCTGGGATAGGCAAGGTAACGACAACCGCCCAAGGCAGGCCCCAGGTGGCTGTTATGAATGGCAATGACTGCCTTCAACCCGGTGACCGGGTCTACGCTAAGGTGTAGCGATTCAAGGCGAGTGCTTTGCATGAGAGCGAACATCGTAGGGCTCCCGAATCACTTCTGGTAGTCGCCAGTATAGGCTTGCGCCTGAAAATTGCTGGAGCGCACCGGAATAAGCAGCGAGCCTTTGAGGGCTTTCGGACATAACCTGCAACCGTCCACGCGCGACACTGGACGAAAGCGTTTGGCAGGGCTAAAACGAGGCATTCCCCGGAGATTTTGATGACCCCGCGCCAACGCTTCTTCGCCTGTCTGCAACGCTCACCGCCCGCGCTGTTCGAGGCGGCGCTGTGGATTGCGGCCGAACACGATGCCGAGATGAATCCCGAGGTCGTACTGGCAGAGTTCACCGAGCTGCAACTGCGGGTCAGTGTCGGCCTGCCGATGCTGCCCGTGAGCGAACTGGCCCAGCCGTTGTTAAGGCGCATGAATGACCTGGGGTTCGCCCAGGACGATTTCACCCCGCTGCGTCCGCAAGTGGCCTTGATTCACAAAGTGCTGGAGCGCCGTCGCGGCCAACCGCTGGCCTTGGGCCTGATTGCGCTGGAGCTGGCCAGAAGGCTCGAGATCCCGATGGTCGGGGTCAACTTCCCCGGGCATTTCCTGCTGCGCGTGCAGGGCGCCGATCACCTGCTGGACCCGTGCGGCGGACGTCGCTTGTATCCCAACGACTGCCGCGATTTGCTGCAACGCCAGTACGGCCCGAACATCAAACTCAGCGCCGAACATTTGCTGACGGCCGACCCGGTGCACATGCTCCAGCGCCTGTCACGCAACCTGCGCCAGTTGCACCTCACCAACGATGACTACATCGGCGCCCTGGTGGACGCCGAGCGCGTGCTGGAATTGGGCAACGGCAGCGCCTCCGATTACCTGGCCCGGGCCAGCCTCTATCAGCGGCTCGACTGCCCGAACGCCGAGCGCTTCGACCTGGAACATGCACTGCTGCTCAGCGACGACCCGATCCAGCGGATTCGCCTGACGGAGCGATTGGGGCACCTGCCGCCTAATTCTGTGGTTCATTAAACGCAAAAGATCGCAGCCTTCGGCCATCCCAATGTAGGAGCTGCCGAAGGCTGCGATCTTTTGATCTTCAGGGTTTAACCACCATCCCCACCGGATCACCCGTCGTTGTTTCTGATGGCGAACGCACCTGGATGATGAACAACGCCGCAATCACCGCCGGTATCGCGCAGAAGAAGAATATCTGCTGCACCGGTATGTGCATCGCCAGTAGCATGCTGCCAAACAGCGGCCCGAGGATCGAACCGAAACGTCCCACACCCAACGCCCAACCGGTGCCGGTGGCGCGCACCTGTGCCGGGTAGAAATTACTGGCGAAGGCGTTGAGGGTCAGTTGCCCGCCGATGATGCAGAACCCGGCAGCAAACACGCTGGCCACCAGATAAAGCGAGTTGTCGTGATTGAGGCCCAGCAGAATCGTGCACAGCGCCGCCGCAGCCAGCACGCACGACAACAGCCGCACTTTGCTTTTGAGGCGGTCGGCAAACCAGGCCATACAGATCGCGCCGACAGTGCCGGCGAACAGGAACATCGACGTCACGAGGTTGGCTTCATTGAGTTTCAAGCCACTTTCCAGCAACAGCGTCGGCAGCCAACTGATCATGAAATACAGCAGGATCAGGCTGACAAAAAACGTTGCCCAGATCAGCAGCGTCGGGCGCGCATAACCGTTGCGGAACAACCCCAGCACCGTCAGTTTGCTGCCCTGCTCCTGCTCGTTTTGCGCGATTGATGCGGCGGGTGGCTGCCAGTCCGGCAGCATCCGCGCGGTAACTTTACGCAGGCGTGCGTAAGGAGGTGCATCGCGCAGCAGACGCGGCAAGGATTCAGGCAGAAACCAGGCGAGAAACGGGAACAGCAGCAACGGCGTGACGCCACCGGCGAGGAACACCGCTTGCCAGCCGAAGCTGTCGATAAAACCCGCCGCAACGAACCCGCCCGCCGCGCCGCCAAAGGAAAACCCGCAAGCCGCCAAGGTCACCATCAAGGTGCGCAGACGTGGCGGCGAATATTCCGACATCAATGCCATCGCGCTGGGCATCGCCCCGCCCATGCCGATCCCGCAAATGAAGCGCGCAGCCATCAAGGTATTCAGGGAATCGGCGAACACCATCAGCACCGTGAGGGTGGCGTAGATCAGCACGCAGCAGAGCAAAATCCGCCGGACGCCGAAGCGATCCGCCAACGGTGTCACAGCCAGGGAGCCGAGGGTCAGGCCCAGCAGGTTGGCGCTGAACACCGGGCCAAACGCGGCTTTTTCCAGGCCCCAATCCTGAGCCAACGCGGGCACCACGTAGCCGAGGACTTGCGCATCGTAGCCGTCGGTGACCAGCAACAATGCCAGAAGCAGCAGGAGCAACCACTGATAACGGGACACAGGACGGGCGTCGAGTGCCGCCCGGAAGCTGACAATCTGGTTGTGCATCGCAAGGTACCTGTTTTGTTTTTATGGTGTTGATGCAACCCCGAATTCCCCCTGTGGGAGCGGGCTTGCTCGCGAAGAGGGAGTGTCAGTCAGCATCTATGTAGCTGACACACCGCATTCGCGAGCAAGCCCGCTCCCACAATGGGGATTGGGGTGAAGCTTTAAGGGGTGTCGGGCTGGTTTGCCGGGTGCGCTTGTATGAACGCCGGGTGTGTCGCGGCCAGCGCTGCAACCCGGCGAATCCGCGGATACGCCTCCAGAGAAATGTTAAACCGCTCCGCCGCATACAACTGCGGGATCAGGTAAACGTCCGCCAGCCCTGGCTCATCACCGAAGCAATAACCGACATCACCGATCAACTGCTCCACCGTCGCCAAGCCCTGGCTAATCCAGTGCCCGATCCACTCCACCACCTGCGGTTCGTCGTGACCCAACTGGCGCAGTTTGTTGAGCACGCTGACGTTGTGCAGCGGATGCACATCGCAACCGATGACCGCCGCCACGCCGCGTTCGTGAGCGCGGGCGGCGAGGTCTTTCGACAGCAGCGGCACCTGTGGATAACGCTCCTCCAGGTACTCGATGATCGCCGGTGACTGGATCAGCAGCTCACCTTCGTCAGTGCGCACAGCCGGCACCCGACCTTGCGGATTGATCGCCAGATACGGCGGCTGTCGATGCTCACCACCGGGCGGTGCGATCAGGTTGATCGGCAAGGCCTGGTAATCCAGCCCCTTCAGCGCCAACGCAATACGCACACGGTACGACGAGGTTGAACGATAGTAGGTATAGAGTTCCATGCCCCGCTCCTCTTAACGCGCCGGCACGACTTTGCCACGGCATTCGCCGAAACCGATGGAGGCAAAACCGTCGCGGCTGCAACGGGCGCGCAGGATGATTTCGTCACCGTCTTCAAGGAACTTGCGCACCTCGCCCGAAGCCAGTTCGATCGGCTTTTTGCCGCCCTCGGTGATTTCCAGCAGGCTGCCAAACTGACCGCTTTCCGGGCCGGACAACGTGCCCGAACCGAACAGGTCACCGGCCTGCAATTGGCAACCGTTGACGCTGTGGTGCGCGACCATTTGCGCCACGGTCCAGTACATGTGTTTGGTGTTGCTCAGGGTCAGGCGATGGGCCGGCAGGTTTTGCTCGCGCATGGTTTCGGTGAGCAGCAGCACTTCCAGCTCGATGTCGAAGGCACCGCCATCCTGATCGCGTTTGTCGGTGAGGTACGGCAGCGGCAGCGGGTCGCCTTCCGGGCGTGCAGGTTGCGCGCGACGGAACGGTTCCAGCGCTTCAGCCGTCACGACCCACGGCGAGATGCTGGTGATAAAACTTTTCGACAGGAACGGTCCCAGCGGCTGGTATTCCCAGGCCTGGATATCCCGCGCAGACCAGTCATTGAGCAGACAGAAACCGGCGATGTGATCCGCCGCATCGCCAATCGCGATCGAGTCGCCCATCTCGTTGCCCTGGCCGATCCAGATGCCCAGTTCCAGTTCGTAATCCAGGCGTGCGCACGGCCCAAACGTCGGTTCGGTCTGACCGGCCGGCAGAGTCTGGCCTTTCGGACGACGAACGTCGGTGCCGGACGGGCGTATGGTCGATGCGCGGCCGTGATAACCGATCGGCACGTACTTGTAGTTCGGCAGCAAAGGGTTGTCCGGGCGGAACAGTTTGCCGACGTTCTGCGCGTGCTCGATGCCGACGTAGAAGTCGGTGTAGTCGCTGATTTTCGCCGGCAGGTGCATCACGCAATTCGCCGCCAGTGGCAGCAGCTTGGCGCTTTGGGCTTCGATCTTGCCGTGCAGGGTGCTGCCCTCGGCGAACAGTTCCAGCAGGCGTTCGCGCAGGGCAACGCGGGCGTCGCGGCCCAATTCGAAGAACGCGTTGAGCTGACCGCCACGGGTGGCTTCGACCGCTGTGCGCGCGACGCCGTCGAACAGACCGGCGTCCAGCGCCGCTTCCAGATCAAAAATATGTTCGCCGATGGCCACGCCGCTGCGCGGTGCCGAACCCTTCACGCTGAACACGCCCAACGGCAGGTTCTGCAACGGGAAATCGGTGTGGCCGTTGGCGGAGGAAACCCAGCTACGAGGGATGGAAGTCTGAGTCATGGGTTATCTCCGGGTCGGGTCAAAAGTGACGGGCAGCGTGGCCCAGCAGGCGTCGTAACTGGATTGCAGTTGCGGGCATTCGAGGGCGAACTGGCTCGGGCGCAGCACTTGGCTGGTCTCGAACATGAAGGCCATGGTGTTGTCGATTTTCGCCGGGGCGAGTTCGGCGTTGATCGCCTTGGTGCAGCTCTCGCCGTCCGGGCCATGAGCGCTCATGCAGCTGTGCAGCGAAGCACCGCCGGGCACGAAGCCTTCAGCCTTGGCGTCGTATTCGCCCTTGATCAGGCCCATGAATTCGTTCATCAGGTTGCGGTGAAACCATGGCGGACGGAAGGTTTTCTCGGCCACCATCCAGCGCGGCGGGAAGATCACGAAGTCCAGATTCGCCAAGCCGTGGACGCTGGTCGGCGAGGTCAGGACGGTGAAGATCGACGGATCCGGGTGATCGAAACTCACGGTGCCGATGGTGTTGAAACGGCGCAGGTCATATTTGTACGGCACGTTATTGCCGTGCCAGGCCACCACGTTCAGCGGCGAATGATTGAGCTCGCAGCCCCACAACTGGCCGAGGAATTTCTGCACCAGGGTGGTCGGTTGCTTGAGGTCTTCGTAATGCGCCACCGGGGTCAGGAAATCCCGTGGGTTGGCCAGGCCGTTGCTGCCGATTGGCCCGAGGTCCGGCAGGCGCAATGGCGCACCGTGGTTTTCGGCGATGTAGCCGCGGGCCTGCGGGTCGAGCAGTTCGACGCGGAATTTCAGACCGCGTGGCAGCACGGCGATTTCCAGTGGCTCCAGCTCCAGCACACCGAGCTCGGTGGCGATGCGTAAACGGCCCCGCTCCGGCACCAGCAGCAATTCGCCGTCGGCATTGAAGAACACGCGTTCCATGGATCGGTTGGCGCGATAGCTGTAGATGCTGATCCCGGACGGTTTTTCCGCACCCGAGTTGGCGGCCATGCTCACCAACCCGTCGATGAAATCGGTGGGCTCGCTCGGGATGTCCAGCGGGTTCCAGCGCAGTCTATTAGGGGTCACTTCACCCAAGGCGCCGCCGGCCAGTTGTCGGTCAAGTTTGACGAACGCCGGGTGATTGGCCGATGGCTGGATGCGGTACATCCAGGTGCGCCGCGCTTCGCTGCGGGCCATGGTGAACGCGGTGCCGGAGAACAGTTCGGTGTAGAGGCCGTACGGGACTTTTTGCGGGGAGTTCTGGCCGACAGGCAATGCGCCGGGCAACGCTTCACTGCTGAATTCGTTGCCGAAGCCTGACTGGTAAGCCAGCGCTGGCGCCGTTGAATCGAGGTTCATGGAGCCTCCTGAACAGGGAGTAGGCAATGGCCTGTCGCTCTGTTGCAGAGGTCTTGGCACGCCCGGGTTATTTTTATCGTAATCCAATTACGCTTAACGTAATTTGATTGGTATTGACCGTCAAGCTATAAAGACGCCCATTCGTCCCGGGATCACACCGCCTCCATGGAAAAGCCGCGCAACAACGATAAACAGAAAGTCCGCTCGGCCGAGGTCGGCACAGACATCCTCAAGGCCCTGGCCGAACTGTCGCCATCGACCTCGTTGTCGCGCCTGGCCGAACACGTGCAGATGCCGGCGAGCAAGGTTCACCGTTATTTGCAGGCGCTGATCGCCAGCGGTTTCGCCGAGCAGAACACCGCCACCAACCACTACGGCCTCGGCCGTGAAGCCCTGCGCGTGGGCCTCGCCGCACTCAACAGTATGGACGTGCTGAAAGTCGCCGCCCTGCCCCTGGCCGAGCTGCGCGATGACTTGAACGAAACCTGCTTTTTGGCGGTGTGGGGCAATCAGGGCGCGACCGTGGTGCACATCGAACCGGCGGTGCGCGCGGTAACCGTCGTGACGCAATTGGGCTCGGTGCTGCCGCTGCTGAGTTCTTCCACAGGACTGGTGTTCAGCGCGTTTTTGCCCAACCGGGAAACCGTGGAATTGCGCGAGCTGGAAATCCAGGCCAGTGCCGCGCATGCACTGGCTGACGATAAGGTCTATGCGACCTTGTGCGAGCAGATCCGTGATCGCGGCTTGCACCATGTTCACGGCTTGCTGATGCCCGGCGTCGATGCGTTGTCCGCGCCAGTGTTCAATGCCGTGGGCAACGTGGCAGCGGTGCTGACCATCGTTGGCCCGACTTCGCTATTCCACGCTGATGAAGACGGCCCGGCGGCGCAGCGTTTGCTGGCGGCGACCCGGGCCGTGAGTTGGCGAATGGGTTACGAGGCCTCCGACTTATAAACGCCGGCGCTTCACGCCCAAAGCCCCAGCACTTTTGCCTTGGCCACCGCTTCGGTTCTGCGCTCGACGCCCAGTTTTCCGTGAATCCGCCGCGCGTGGGTTTTAACCGTGTGCAAAGAGATAAACAGCTTATCGGCGATCTGTTGATTGGAGTTGCCGATGGCAATCAACGTCAGCACTTCGAGTTCACGCCGACTGAGCGGGTTATCGCCTTTCATCAACACGGATTGATCGGCGATGTCGTGTTGCGTCTCCGGCAGCAGGTCCGGCCGGCGCAATTGCAAGTCGCGCAGGGCTTGCTGCCCGTGATAACGCTCCACCAGCAGCAAACCTTCGCGCAGTAATTCCCTGGCCGATGCCGCATCACCGGAAAACCAGGCCACCTCGGCCAGTGCGAGTTGCAATTCTGTTTCAAGGGCATGCATGCCATGGCGCTGCGCCTCTTTAAGCAACGTCTCCAGCGTCGCCAAGGGACTGTGCGCTCGATGCAAATAAACCTCGGCCAACACCAACAGGTATTCAATCCGCGGAATCAACTCAAGCGTCGCGGGCGGCGCCTGCCGTGCATTCGGGCCACGGAAGTGGCGCAGCACCCGGGTCAACGCCTCAAGCACCAACTCCGGCCGGCCCTGTTGTAACCAGAACTGGCTGCTGAGTTGCAACAGACCGCCGCGATACACCGTGTCGGGAATCTGCCGCTGCTGCATCAGGCGTTCGGCATCGCGCAAGCGGATAAAGGCCTGAGCATAGTCGCCCTGGTTGGCCGCCAATTGCGCCTGGCCGAAGAACCCGTACAACACGCGTTTGTCCTGGCTGCGCAGGCAATCATGCAGGCCCGAATCAAAGAACTCGGCGGCTTGCTCATCGTGGCCTTGGCTCAGGGCCAGACGCCCCCGGCGCAAGGCAATGCGCCCCAACAGTGGTGTCGCTGGGTCGGCCTGCTGACTCAGCAGTTCGTGAATATTGGCCAGCAGCCTTTCGGCACGTCCTGCAGCGCCGCGCTGCTCCAGCAACTGCGCGTGATCGAGCTCCAGCAACCCTTCGAACAGCAGCGAATTGTGCGCCCGTGCCAGGCACAACGCTTCGCGATTCAGGGCCTGGGCAGCTTCAAGCTCGGCGTTGAGCAGCGCTTGCTGGGTCAGCCCGGACAGGCACAACAAACGCGCGGGCCAAGCCTCGGCCCCAAGGGCTGCAAGCGCTTCGAGAAAGTGCTCGCGAGCAGATTCCCCGCGTCCCTGCAAATGCAGCAACCAGCCCATCTGAGCTTGCCAACGCGCGAGCAATTGGCGCTGCAGTGTTGCGCTCGGTTGCGGAGCGAATCGCTGCAGTTGTTCGATACAGGCCGACGCCTGCTCAAAGCGACCGGCGAACAGCAACGCCGCCGTGACCAGCCCGACCAATTGCGGTGAACCGAGCATCAAGTCATCGCCATGTTGCTCATGCAAACGCAACAGCAACGCCGCGTTCTGACCGCGAAACAAATGCTCGAGATTGAAATGCTGCAGCAAGCTGACGGCCACTTCGAATTCTTCGGCCAACAACGCCTGTTCGAACGCCGCTTGCCAGTCTTCCTGAGCGCAAAACCACTGACAGGCACGCCGATGCCAGGAGCGCCCGCCCGGCCATGGCTCATCGCGCATCAACCGACTCAGCGGCGCGAACACCTGCAACCAGTCCGGCGACTCTTGCCAGGCTTCGATAAAACAGCCGCGCAGTTGTAACTCGTGCATCCAGTGCGCGCCCTCCCCGGCGCCGAACAGGTGCTCGCACAGGCTGGCATTGAACCGTGGCAGATGCGCCAGCACTTGCCAGGCTTCGATCAGTTCGGCGGGCAAGTTGCTGAACAATTCATGTTGCAGATAATCGAGCAAAGTCGCCGTGCGGCCAGGGTGATTCGGGTCCTTGGCCCATTGGCAGCCATCGAGCAGGGCGATGCGCACGGCAGCGCACCAGCCACCGCTGCGCTGGAAAATTCGCCGCGCGGTTTTCGCCGCCAACGGTGCTTCGACGTGATGCAGCAGTTGCTCGATTTCCGCCGCCGTCAGCGCCAACGTGCGACCATCGAATTCATGCAGTTCGTCGTCCAGCAACAGGCGCGGCCAGTTGCAATGAGGGCGCCGCCGACCACTCAACCACCAGGTGATCTGTGGGTTGCTGACCGCCAGTAGCTGATCGAGCAGCCCGTCCAGTTCCGGCGCGGGTACACGGCAGTAGTCATCGACAAACAACCAGATCGGCGTCTGCACACGCGCCAGATGCGCCAATAATGCCGTCTCGTTTGTCGCTGGCAGCTCAAGCGCCTCCGCCAGCCGCAGGCAAAAATCGGCTCGGCTCAACGCCACGCCGGACAACGCCAGCCACACCACCCGACACTGCGCCGGCGCCTGCAACAAACACTCGGCCAGCAACGCACTCTTGCCACTGCCCGCCGGCGCGCACAGCAGTTTTACCCGCGCGGGCGATGCCAGCAGCGGTTCGCTCAGCCGGGTTCTGGAGAGGTGATGGGACGACAGGCGAGGAAGGAATCCAGGACGGTCCAGACACGGGGTCATGGCGGTCATAGCGGCGTGCCTTTTTATAGTTGTGCCGCCACCCTAGCCCTCTATAACGCGCTTGTTGAGAAACATTCAGAACGCTGATTGCAGCCCATAAAAAAGCGCGACCCACTGGTCACGCGCCCTGACTTGTAGGAGCGAAGCTTGCTCGCGCAGGCGTCGTGTCAGCCAACATCATTGTTGACTGTACGGCCGCTTTCGCGAGCAAGCTTCGCTCCTACAGGGGGTGTGGTGTTTTCTTAGCGAACACCCTCCGCACGCAAGGCCGATGGCGTGTAGTCCGCCGCCTTGGCTTCGAAGCCGAATTCGAAGCTGTGCTTCTCTTCGTTCTTCATGCCCAGGGCGATGTAGCGACCGGCGATGATGTCGTAGAGCGCTTCGAGGGTGTAGGCCTGGGCCTGGTGATCGTAGTAGTACTGGGCGTGACCTTCGGCGACGCGCCACAGTTGGCCACGACCGTCATAGTGGTCCACCAGCGCCACTTGCCAGCTGTCTTCGTCGATGTACATGTGGCGTTTGGCGTAGATATGCCGCTCGCTCGGCTTGACCGTGCCGACCACTTCCCAGACCCGGTGCAGTTCATAGCGGGTCAGGTCCTGGTTGATGTGCCCGGCCTTGATGATGTCGTCGTACTTGAGGCTCGGCGAATCAAGTTTGTAGCTGTTGTACGGGATGTACATTTCTTTCTTGCCGATCAGTTTCCAGTCGTAGCGATCCGGGGCGCCGGAGAACATGTCGAAGTTGTCGGAAGTGCGCAGGCCATCGGCGGCGGTACCCGGCCCGTCATACGCGACTTGCGGTGCCCGACGCACTCGGCGCTGGCCGGCGTTGTAGATCCACGCCAGGCGCGGTTCCTTCACCTGGTCGAGCGTTTCGTGCACCAGCAACACGTTACCGGCCAGACGCGCCGGAGCGGTGACCGACTGTTTGAAGAAGGTCAGCACGTTGGCGGCTTTTTCCGGATCCAGGTCCTTCATCAGTTGCGGCACGGCGATCTCTTCTTCGAAGCGGATCGGCGTGTAGCTGCCGTTGGTCTGCGGGGTCACCTGGGTGATGATGCGCCTGAGGTTGCCGCCGTGATAACGGGTGATGTGGTTCCACAGCACCTCGACGCCATTCTTCGGAATCGGGAACGCGTAGTAGCGGTTGCCAGTGAAATTGGCGAGGCCATTACCGTCGTTGATGCTGTTCACGTTCAACGCACTGCGCTTGGCCGACTCGTAGATTTCCGGCGGCACGGCCACGGTGCGGTGGGTCGGGTAGACCGGGATCTTGTAGGTTTCCGGGTAGCGCTTGAACATCGCCACCTGGCCTTCCGAGAGTTTGTCCTTGTACTTGTCGACCGTAGCCGCCGTGATCACGAACAGCGGTTTTTCACTGGCGAACGGGTCGGCGAGGAAGCCTTTGCTGTCCACCGCGCCGGCGTTTTTCGGAATGCCGCCAGTCCAGGCCGGAATCGAGCCGTCGGCGTTGCCAGCCTTCTCCGCACCCAGTGGCGTGAGGCTGGTGCCGAGCTTGTTCGCTTCTTCCGGCGACACCGCCGCCATCACGTTGGCCGCCAACAGGCTCAAAGCCAGGGCGCCGCATTGCAGAATCATCTTGCGCATTAAAATCATCCTTCTCAGCCAGATCAGAAGTTCACGCCGAAGCTCAGCGCCAGGAAGTCGCGGTCAGTCAGGGTGTTGTAGTCCCCGCCAAAAAAGTCGGTGTAACTCAGGCTCGCGGTGTAGGTGTTGCGGTAGTCGGCATCGACGCCGACGCTGATCGCCTTGGCGCCTTCGTTGAACAAGCCGTTGGGGCCGTAGCCGCTGACGTCATGGGACCAGGACAGGTTGGGCTTGAGGTTGATGCCGCCGATCACGTTGGCGTAGTCGAGGATCGCCCGGGCGCGGTAGCCCCAGGAGGTCGAGGTGACGAAGCCATCGGTGTCGCCACCGAAACCGTACTGGCCGTAGACCGAGTCACGGCCGTAACGCAGCTTGTTCCGCGACTCGAGGCCACCAACCCGTACCACCGCCGCTTCACCGACCAGGGTCAAGCGCTGGGCGCCCAGCACCTGATCGAAGAAGTGCGTCAAGGTGCTCTGGAGCTGGGTCACTTCCTTGCGGCGATAACCTTTGTTGTCGGACCCCGGCCCGGAGGCAATCGGCGATGCCGCGCCGCCAGCGATCGGGTTGATCATGGCCAGGGTCAGGTCGTTGGTGTTGACCTGCACCGGCGCATTCGGCCGATAGCTGATCTCTCCGGTCCACGCGGTGCCGGTAGGCAAGGTGGTAGAGAAGCTCGCGCCGTACAGGCGAATGTCTTCCGGGTATTCGAGGTAGTACTGGCCGCGACCCAGCATCACGCTTTGAGCCAGGCCCGCACCGCTGCCCGGTGCCAGTCGGTTGGCAATGCTGACCATGCCCGGCAGGCTGGCCAGGGTCGACGCGCCGGCGGTGACGGTGCCGACCGTCGGAGTGCGGCTGTGGTAGTTCATGAAATACAGGCCGTACTCGGTATCGTCACCGAGCCAGCGCAACGCCGTACCCCACTGCCCCGAATCGCGCGCATCGCGGTCGCCGCCACGCGGCACGACCACGCCTTCGCGGGTGACCTGGATCGGCTGGCCAAAGGCTGCTGCCAGCGGTGCCAACGGTGCAATCGCCGGGCTGCCGACGGTGTAATTGTTGTTGCAACCGTCCGCCGCCACATCGACACCGAAGTAGGTGCCGCAGTTGTCGAGAACGGTCTGGTCCCATTCCAATTGGTAGAAACCTTCAACGGTCAGTTGATCGGTCAAACCCTGGGAACCGAACAGCATGTTCACCGGGATCAAGCCTTCCTTGATCTCTGCGCCGGGACGCCGGAACGCGGACACGTCGATCGGGTTGATGCTGTTGATCGAGTTGCCAATGAAGGTACTTTCGCCCCAGCTCACCACCTGCTTGCCGGCACGCACGGTGCCCGGCAAATCGGCGATGGAATAGTTGTGATAGATAAAGGCGTCGAGGATCTGTGCCCCGGACGACTTGGCGCCTTCCTTGCGGCCGCTGTCGCTGATCTGTTTGAACTCGCGGTCCTCGTCCTTCAGTTCGAAGTCGTACCAATATTTGCCGCGAACAAACACACCCGTGTCGCCGTATTTCAGCTCAAGGTCGTGGATGCCCTTGACGATCTTGGAGAAGGTTTCGCCCTTCTTGAAGTTCAGCCGCCCGTCATCACCGGTCGATGACTGCCCTGTACCGCCGTTGACCGTGCCGACCAACGACTTGTCCGCATCACGCATGCCCCAGCTCGCCCCGACGGACAGCGAAGAATCGAACGTCCCCTCGATTTCCCCGACATTGAATGCAACGGCATGGGCTTGTGCGCAGCAACCCAAAGCCACCGCAGCGGCAAGCGCCTGCGGCGTGAAGATGGCGCGCATTGTTGTTTTTGTCATGCGTCTTCCCCGGTGAGTGACAGAAGGCCCCACCCTACTGCCGTCAATGGGGAGCGATAAGCGCACCAAGGAGGTATTCGCGCTGTACCTCTAAAGGATGAATGCCCGTACGGAACGGGGTTTTGCACGGGGTATGGATGGGCTGGATGGGGGGTTATCAGTTGAACGCATGACGCCAGGCTGACGCTTGTTTATGTAGCAGCTGGCGAAGCCTGCGTTCGGCTGCGAAGCAGTCGCGAATCCAGATGATGCGCTACATCAGGATGACCACGTGCACAGGTTTTACGACCGCTTCGCTGCCGAACGCAGGCTTCGCCAGCTGCTACAAAACCGGGTGATCCCTGGTAATCCGGGACTGTTACACGCCCCGTAACAGTGCATGTCTCGAATCGCTATTTTTCCTTTGGGCTCGAACCCTTATTCTTGCCGCGCTTTCACGGGAAACCACCGGGGAGCACGAAGCCGTGGCGTGGTGATCGATCCATGCCATCGGCGAAAGATTTCAGGTGAGTTGAAGCGGTTTTTCAGGTCATCGCTATCGTGTTCACTGACGTTGATTTATTGCTCCTTGATCAATCGTCTTACTTTGGCCGCTGCGGTTGCAGCGGCCTTTTTTATGGGCGATGGTTTTTGAGCGAGGGAGTAATGGCGGGGCTCAGGCAGCCCCACCGAAGGGCGCACAATCAGAGCGAATACTTCTGCAAATTCCCCATCATTTCCTTCAGCGCTTCAATGTTGTCCTTCGGATGCGCGGCTCCTTCAAAATCACAGATCTGCTGCCAATGCGCCGCCACGTCTTCCGGCGAGAATCCCACCCGCGGATCAAACCCGGCGCCGAGGCTGCGTTCCCAACGCACTTTGCCCATCCAGCCGCCGCCGACTTCAAACAGCCCGGAGGTTTCCTGGCAGTTTTCGCTGGCCAGGTACACCACCAACGGGCTGACCAGTTCGGGTTTGAGTTGTTCGAAGACTTGCGGCGGGATCAGGCCTTCGGTCATCCGGGTGCCGCCGGTGGGGGCGATGGCGTTGACCAGTATGTTGTTCTTGCGACCTTCGATGGCCAGGGTGCGGGTCAGGCCGTAGAGGCCGAGTTTGGCCATGCCGTAGTTGGACTGACCGAAGTTGCCGTAGATGCCCGAGGTCGAGGCGGTGAAGATCACGCGGCCATAGTTTTGCTCGCGCATATGCGGCCAGGCGGCGCGGGTAACTTTGTAGGCGCCTTCGACGTGGACGCGGTAAACCAGGTCCCAGTCGGCGTCGTCCATTTTGTGGAAGGTCTTGTCGCGCAGGATGCCGGCGTTGTTGACCACGACATCCACGCGGCCAAACACGTCGAGGGCGTTTTGCACCAGTTTGTCGCCGTCGGTGACGGAGTCGTGGTTGGCTTCGGCAATACCGCCCGCCTCGCGAATTTCGGCGACCACGCGGTCTGCTGCCGAGGCGTTGGCGCCTTCACCCTGAGCCGTGCCGCCGAGATCGTTGACCAACACTTTGGCGCCCTGCTTGGCGAACAGCAGCGCATGAGCCCGCCCCAGGCCGCCGCCGGCGCCAGTGATGATCACGACTTTATCTTCGAAGCGCACAGACTCATTCATGGGGGAACTCCAGCAGGCCAAAAGGACGATGACCTCGAGTGTCAAGCACGGGGCGGCGGGTCACAATCAAGACGAGGAGGCTGAATGGTGTGCGATAAGGCTGGGGGATGATGAGGTGGAGTAAGAAAAAGATCGCAGCCTTCGGCAGCTCCTACAGGGGAACCGGATCATCTGTAGGAGCTGCCGAAGGCTGCGATCTTTTCAGGAACACGCCCGCTTGAGCGGCGTTGAAACCTGCCGATCCCGAAACTCCAGGTAATGCTTGAGCACCTGCACTGGCGCTTCGGTCTGTGGGTAGTGACCAATACCGGGCAGCAGCACGGTGTCAGGATTGGGGATCAGCTCGCGATAACGCTCGACCATGTGCGCGCCGGAAATCGGATCGACCTCGCCATCAATCACCCGCAAAGGCACTTCGCCGCGTTGCATGGCGCTGACCCAGCGATCACGCTGGACTCGTCGCTCCGGTATGTAGCCGATCAATTTATGCATGATCCGGGGCCCGTGATTGCTGTCTACCAGGCTCCAGAAATCATCCATTTCACTTTCGGTGGGCCGGGTCTGGGGACCGAAGATCTGCCGGAAGTTTTTCACCAGTGCGTCACGCGTGAAGGCGCGGCCGATCATCCAGCCCAATGGACTGAGCAAGAGTTTTTGCGTCAGCAGCGGCCGATGGGTTTCAGGGAACAGACCGCCATTGAGGAACACGCAACTGGCGATGTCCACCCGCGCTTCGTGATGCCGGGCCAGCAGTTCCTGGGCGACGCTGTCGCCGTAATCGTGAGCCAGCAGGTGCACCGGCTGCTCGATGTTCAGGTGCGCGAGCAAGGCCTGTTGCAAATCGGCTTGCTCCAGCAGACTGTACTCATGGTTCACCGGTTTGGCAGAGTCGCCGAAGCCGAGCATGTCGCAGGCAATCACCCGATAGCGCTGCAGGAGCGGCTGCCACAGGTAATGCCAGTCCCAACTGGCGGTCGGAAAGCCGTGAATCAGCAACAGCGGCTCACCCTGCCCGGCCGTCCAGTAGCGAATGGCCTGGCCACGGAATACAAACGTCTGGCCGCGTTTGCGCCAGACACACAGCGGGATCTCGGCGAGAGGCATTAGAGTTTATAACCCGGGTCTTGTTTATCGAGCTTGCGCAGCAGCGCCGGCCAGGCCAGCGCGCCACCCATCCCTTGAGCACTTTTGGTGACGCCGGCAATCATCGCCTTGGCGCCCGCCAGAATCTGCGGCTCGATGGCGATCAGTTCGGCACCACCGTTTTGTGCGAGCACCTGGATATCGCAGGCGCGTTGGAAGGTGAACATCATCAGAAAGGTGTCGGCGATGGTGCCGCCACAGGTCAGCAGACCGTGGTTGTGCAGCATCAGGAAATTGTTTTCACCGAGGTCGGCTTGCAGGCGCGCCTTCTCTTCGTGGTTCAGCGCAACGCCTTCGTAAGCGTGATAAGCCAGGCTGGACAGGACGAACAACGACTGCTGGCTGATCGGCAGGATCCCCTGTTTCTGCGCCGACACCGCCACGCCTGCAGCGGTGTGGGTGTGCAGCACGCAGACCACGTCGTGACGCACTTCATGCACGGCGCTGTGGATGGTGTAGCCCGCCGGATTGATTTCGTAGGGACTGTCCATCAGCTTGTTGCCGGCCTGATCGACCTTGACCAGGCTCGACGCGGTGATTTCGTGAAACATCAGCCCGAACGGGTTGATCAGGAAGTCTTCGGTGCCCGGCACCTTGGCGGAAATATGGGTAAAGATCAGATCATCCCAGCCATGCAGCGCGACCAGACGATAACAGGCCGCCAGATCGACGCGGGTCTGCCACTCGGCGGCACTCACCTGATCTTTGACACTGTGGGGGGATTGGACGGGGGCGACACTCACGGCAGGAACCTCCTGGTTTTTATTATTTTTGCTCACGTGTCAGCAGTCTAGTCAGCCCCCGGAATTCGTGTAGTTGCATTCGCAGCCAGCTTGATGGCCGAGCGAGTCAGCTGCGCAATGAGCTTGGATCCATGTCAAAGGATCGACGCCAACAAGGGTGCCGCGAACAGATTCAGCAACCCTGTCAGAACCATGACCAGCCCCGCCACCGAGCCTTCTTCACCGCCCACTTCATGCGCCCGGCTGACCCCGGCACCGTGCGCACCGACACCGAACAAGGCCCCGCGTGCCAAGGCGCTGCGTAGCGGCAGCCACTTGAGCAGGATGCCGCCGAGCATTGCGCCGAACACCCCGGTGAACATCACAAATACCGCGGTCAATTCCGGCACGCCGCCGAGGTCGTGGGCCAGCGGCATGGCGAAGGGCGTGGTGATCGAACGTGGCACCAGCGACATCGTCACCGAGCTGTCCAGCGCCAACGCCTTGGCCAGCCCGAACGAACTGCCGATGGACGCCGCGCTGCCCGCCAGCATCCCGAGCAACAGCGCCGACCAGTGCCGCGCCAACATCTGCCGCTGCTGCCAGATCGGCACGGCGAACGCCACTGTGACCGGGCCCAGCACCAGCATCAGCCAATGGGTGTTGCTCGAATATTCGGCATAGGCGGTGTGCAGCGGCACAGCGAGCGCCAGCAGCAACACCGGGACCAGAATCAGCGGCGACAATAAATAGCGGCCGGTTCGCCGGTAGGTCCAACGACTGAATAAATAGGCGAGCAACGTGAAGGCCAGCCAGAACATCGGCATCAGCTCAAGCTTCATGCGGCCTCCTCAAACGCACGACCAGCTCCACGGTAAACGCCGTCACCAACATCACCATCAAGGTGCTGACGCCGATCACCAGCAGAATCCGCCAGCCGTCATCGCGCAGTAGACCGCCGTAATCGAGCAGGCTCATCAACGCAGGAATAAAGAACAACAGCATCTCGGCCATCAACAACCCGGCGCCCGTCTGCAATGCGGCGGGTTTCACCCAACCGAACGCGAACGCCAGCAGCAACAACACCATGCCGATCACTCCACCTGGAATCGGCCAGGCAAACCAGGCAGCCAATTGGCAGCCGAGCAGGTAGATCGCCAGCAGCACGGCCAGCTCGGCAATCAGTCGGGCCAGGTATTTCAAGGTTGATGCGTTCATGGTTTCGATCCTCACAGGCGCTCATTTTACGGAGCGGGCTGTTATCCCCGAAACGAATTGTTAGACTCAGCCTCATTCCAAAATGGAATCCGGCCGATGGAATTCAAACAGCTACGCAGCTTCGTCGAAGTGATGCACCAGGGTGGTTTCACCCAGGCCGCCAAGACCTTGCACATCAGCCAATCGGCGGTGAGCAAGCAAGTCGCACAACTGGAGCAAAGCCTCGGCACCCCGCTGCTCGAACGCCTCGGCTCACAATTGCGCCTGACCGCCGCGGGCAGCGTGGTCTTGCAACGGGCCGAAGGCATGCTGCGTCTACGCAATGAGTTGCTCAGTGAACTGGACGATTTGAGCCAACTGGCCCGAGGAGAACTGCGCCTGGGTTTGCCGCTGTTGGGCAGCGACGCATTGTTCGCCGGGCTGTTCGCCGAATACCGGCGGCGCTACCCGAACATCAGTATTCAGTTGCTCGAAGGCGGCAGCCTGAACATCGAGCAAGCCGTGTTGAGTGGCGAACTGGAACTGGGTGGCAGCCTGTTGCCGAAGGATCCGCAATTCGCATTCCAACCGTTCTGCGATGAACCGCTGGACGCTCTGCTACCAGCCGATCACCCGTTAGCAGCGAAGACAGTGATTGGCCTGGAGGAATTGGCCGACACGCCGTTTCTGCTGTATCAGCGCAGCTTCGTGCTGAATGACCGCTTGCTCCAGGCTTGTCAGCAGATGGGGTTTACGCCCAAGGAAGGCGGGCGTAGCGGCCAGGCGGATTTTCTCGCGGCGCTGGTCGCCGCCGGGCAAGGCGTGGTGCTGTTGCCAAGTGTGGTCGCGCGCGGGTTGGTGCGGCCAGGCGTGGTGCGTCTGACCTTGAACGCACCGGCGTATCTGCGCTGGGACATTGCCTTTATCTGGCGCCAGGGCGCGTACCTGTCAAAAGCCGCCCAGGCCTGGCTCGCACTGCTGCGCGAGCGTCCGGTCAGCCCCGCAGAGCGCTGACCAGTTCCGCCAGCCAAGGCTCGGCGTCGGTTTCCGGGGTGACGCTTTCGCTGGCATCCAGGCGCAGCATCGGCAGCACTTCGCGCAGGCCCAGTTCGCCGAACAATTCGCGCATCTGCTCACCACCGCCGCAGAACGTGTCGCCATAGCTCGCATCGCCCAAACCGATCACCGCGCCGGGCAAACCACGCCAGGCGGCGGGCAGTTGGTCACGAATCATCGAGTACAACGGTTGCAGGTTGTCCGGCAGTTCGCCCATGCCTGTGGTCGAGGTCACGGCCAGAAAGGCTTCCGGGCCAAACGCCTGAACGTCAGCCAGGCTGGCGCGAGGGTTGTGCCAGGTGTCGAAACCGGCTTCTTTTAAAATATTCGCAGCATGCCGGGCGACTTCTTCAGCCGTGCCGTACACCGAGCCGGAAAGGATGGCGACTTTCATCAATCTGATCCTGAAGCTGTATAAAGACGGGCGATATTAACAGCACCGGCAAAAAACCTGCGATTGCCTCTCTATTAGAGTTGATGGCCAGTAGACAGCCCGTATTGTTCTTCTAGAATGCAGCCCTTATCAACTTGGAAAGGATTCTCGGATGATCAACGCCCAACTGCTGCAAATGGTGATCAACGCTTCCAACGACGGCATCGTGGTTGCCGAGAAGGAAGGCGAGCAAGACAACATCCTGATTTACGTCAACCCGGCCTTCGAACGCATGACCGGTTACACCAGCGAAGAAATCCTCTACCAGGACTGCCGCTTCCTGCAAGCGGGCGACCGCGATCAAGAGGGGCTGGCGAAGATTCGCCAGGTACTGGCCAGCGGCGGTTCGTGTCGGGAGGTGCTGCGCAATTACCGCAAAGATGGCACTCCGTTCTGGAACGAGCTGTCCCTTTCGACGGTTAAAAACGAAAGTGACGGACAAACATATTTTGTCGGTGTACAAAAAGATGTGACCGTTCAAGTCAAGGCACAGCAGCGAGTTGCGCAGCTGGAAGCGCAGGTGGCTGAATTGCAGGCCGAGTTGATCGCACTCAAAACGACGAGCGGCGCAAACAAATCTGCGAATTAATTGTCATTAACTACAATCACCGATGACTTTGTAACTTTTATTTACGAGCAAGCCATGCAACGCGACGCACTCTTGACCCAGGATGAGCTGGATTTCATCCAGACCATGCAGCACAACCCGCAGCTTAATGTGCGGGATGCAACGTCGAGCCTGCTCGTCAACGGTGGTTCGCAAATCCGCGATCTGCTCACGCGTCTCGCCGCCCACGAACAGGTCACCATCCAGGCCAACTTCGAAAACCAGCAAATGACCTTCCCGCTGCATCTGGTGGAGGACGAGTTCCACGCGCTGCATTTGCGCTTGGGCGTGCCGAGTATTTTTGAAGACGGGCCGATGGTCCGGCCATGGCGCCTGACACTTGAGGAGCCGGTCGCGCTGGAGAATGCCAAAGGCCAGCCCGGCACGATGTGGGTCCACGAAGTGTCGTTCAAAGGAGTTTTGCTGGAAGTTCGCAACAAGACCAAACCGCCGAAGCATTTCGCCTTGTGGTTCAGCCCGTCAGGCTATGAGCGGATCGCGTTGCGCGGGACGTTCGAACGGGAAACCGAGCAAGGCTTCTTCGCCTATCAGTTAAGTCAAAGCGACAAGGACGAAACCGAACGCTTGCGTCAGTTCATCCTGCAGCAACATCGCCTGACCCATCCTGCCCTGCACGTCTGAGCCTCAAGTATCCAGGCTACCCGCCAGGAATTGCTTCAGACGCTGGCGCATCAACAAACCTTCGTTACCCAGACAGCCGATCGACGACCCGGCCAGGTGCTCCTGTGCCAGGTCGGACGCATCACCGGCGAGCATCAGTTGGCAATCCAGGCTCATGGCCAGGCGATTCAAGCGTCTCGGCAATTCAGGGGCAGGCACATGATTGGAAAACAGCACCAGCGCCTGGGGTTTGATTCTTTCGCAGACCAGGGTCAGCTCATCGAATGGCTGGCCGATCGTCAGCACACGCACACCCGAATCCGCCCCGCTCAAAAACAGCGCCGCCACCAGCAATTCCAGTTCATGACACTCACCAGCCAGCGCGCTGACAACTACCCGGCGCGGTGACGTGTCTCGAATCAGCAACAGTCGTTGCGCCACTCGTGATCGCAGGAACGCATCGAAGAACAACCATTCGCTGGTCTGGCCGAACGCTTCCTGACGCTGCAACAGTTGCTTCCAGAGCGGCATCAGAATGTCCTGGAACACCACCGGCAGTGAGTAACTGGAAAAAATCTGCCCGTAGACCCGCTCCAGCTGCACGTCGTCAAACGCACTGACCGCTGCCTCGACCTGTTGCCGCCATTGGTGGTAGTCGGCAAGCACCAGTTCATCGGGAAAGATGTGCGAGAGCACTTTGAGCGGTTCGGTCTTGGCCAGTATCTTGCCAACCTTGCTGACCGCCACACCACGATCGATCCAGCCCAGAATGCTGCGAACCGTCTCGATATCGACCATCGAGTACAGCCGATGCCCACTTTCGGTGCGCGTCGGCTGAATCAGGCCATAACGACGCTCCCAGGCGCGCAGGGTCACCGGGTTGATACCGGTCAAGCGAGCCACTTCTCGAATCGGGAAAAGTTCTTCCCGTTCAAGGGAAGCCGCTGGCAGCAAGCCAGGGCCAAAGTCAGTCAGGGCCGGCATTTGGGGGAGATCATCCGTGGTCAAATTGGATCCTATACTAGCGCTTATTTTTCTCACTCATTCAAGCCATTGATGGATAACACACAAGAAATTGATGAGTCGACAAACGCCACTGGTTTAATTTTCATATTCGGGAATAATCCTTGCTTGTCTCAGGACGCAGCCCATCACCCCGGCGCTGTGTCTGGCGAAACTCCTACCCGGAGCGACGCAACTGCCTTACGGAGATACACAATGTCTACCTCACCCGTCACGCTGATGGTGGCGCGTCGCGTTGCCGATGGTCGTTATCAGGACCTGATCGCCTGGTTGCGTGAAGGCGAACAATTGGCCACCGACTTCCCTGGTTATCTTGGTTCAGGCGTGCTCGCTCCGCCACCCGATGATGACGAATTCCAGATTATCTTCCGCTTTGCCGACGAGCAAACCCTGCACGCCTGGGAACATTCCGTCTCGCGCACTGCCTGGTTGGGCCGTGGCAGCGACTTGTTCGCGCATCCGACGGAACATCGGGTCAGCGGCATCGAAGGCTGGTTCGGCGCAGTTGGTCAACGCCCGCCCCGCTGGAAACAGGCCGTGGCGATCTGGCTGGCATTCTTCCCGGTTTCGCTGTTGTTCAATTTTGTCCTTGGGCCGTTGCTGGGCGAAATGAGCCTGCTGCCGCGCGTGCTCATCAGCACGTTGTGCCTGACGCCATTGATGGTCTATTTGTTTATTCCCTTGTCGACCCGTTTGCTGGCCAACTGGCTGCACAGCACGCCGGCGCGGCCGTTGCCTGCGGCGCCCACCACCCAGAATCACTGATCCCCCCTGTAGGAGCGAGGCTTGCCCGCGAAGGCCGCGACACAGTCGACATCACGGTTGTCTGACACAACGCCTTCGCGGGCAAGCCTCGCTCCTACAAAAGCCACCTCACGCTTCGTCGCTGGTATAGTTTTGCTCTAACCGCGACGCGAGCCGTTCATGACCTCTTCCGCAGCCCCAATCCTCATTACCGGTGCCGGCCAGCGTGTCGGCCTGCATTGCGCACAGCGTTTGCTCGAAGACGGCCATCGGGTGATCTTCAGCTACCGCAGCGAACGCCCCGGGGTGCAAGCGTTGCGCGATCTGGGCGCGACGGCGGTGTTCGGGGACTTCTCCAGCGAAGCCGGCATCCTCGCGTTCATCAGCGAACTCAAGACCCACACCGACAGCCTGCGGGCGATTATCCACAACGCCTCCGAATGGCTGGCCGAAACGCCGGACAGCGACGCCCAGGCTTTTACCCGAATGTTCAGTGTGCACATGCTCGCGCCCTACCTGATCAACCTGCATTGCGCCGACTTGCTCGAACGCTCTAGCCCCGCAGACATCGTGCACATCAGCGACGACGTGACCCGCAAGGGCAGCAGCCAGCACATCGGCTACTGCGCCAGCAAAGCCGGACTCGACAGCCTGACCCTGTCCTTCGCCGCGAAATATGCACCAACGATCAAGGTCAACGGCATCGCGCCAGCCCTGCTATTGTTCAATCCCGACGACAACGCGGCGTACCGCGCCAAGGCTTTGGCCAAGTCCGCGCTGGGCATCGAGCCCGGCAGCGAAGTGATCTATCAGAGCCTGCGGTATCTGCTCGACAACCCTTATGTCACCGGCACGACCCTGACCGTCAACGGCGGACGGCACGTCAAATAAGCCGCCCCGCGAGGATGTTTCATGACGTTATCCCTGCCCCAGAACGACTTGTCCCAGAGCTATCGTGAAATCCTCATTAGGCTGGGTGAAAACCCCGACCGCGAAGGCCTGCAAGACACACCGATGCGCGCCGCCAAGGCCATGCAGTACCTGTGTCATGGCTACGAGCAAAGCGTCGAGGAAATCGTCAACGGTGCGTTGTTTTCATCGGATACCGACGAGATGATCATCGTCGCCGACATCGAGCTCTATTCGTTGTGCGAGCACCACATGCTGCCCTTCATCGGCAAGGCGCATGTGGCTTATATTCCGACGGGCAAGGTGCTGGGCCTGTCGAAAATTGCGCGACTGGTGGACATGTTCGCCCGTCGCCTGCAAATTCAGGAAAACCTCACCCGGCAGATCGCTGAAGCGGTGCAAACTGTGACAGACGCCGCCGGTGTCGCCGTGGTGATCGAGGCCAAGCACATGTGCATGATGATGCGCGGCGTCGAGAAACAGAATTCGACCATGAACACCTCAGTGATGCTCGGCGCCTTCCGCGAGTCGAGCAATACCCGCCAGGAGTTCCTGCAATTGATTGGACGGAGCAAGTAGCAATGCCACAACTTCAACCAGGAATGGCGCGCATTCGGGTCAAGGACCTGTGCCTGCGCACCTTCATCGGCATCAACGAGGACGAAATCCTCAACAAGCAGGACGTGTTGATCAACCTCACCATCCTGTACGCGGCGCAAGAAGCGGTGCGCGACAACGACATCGATCACGCGCTGAACTACCGCACCATCACCAAGGCGATCATCGCCCACGTGGAAGGTAATCGCTTTGCCTTGCTCGAACGCCTGACCCAGGAAATTCTCGATCTGGTCATGGTCAACGAATCGGTGTTGTACGCCGAAGTGGAAGTCGACAAACCCCATGCGCTGCGATTTGCCGAGTCGGTGTCGATTACCCTGGCCGCGAGCCGCTAAGCGCGTCTGGCGCATTAACCGTCAGGCTTTTATCATCCGCGTCACGATTTGATTGCACAGAGCCCGCCATGACCGATCAACAACGCCTGGAACTTGAAGCCGCCGCCTTTCGCCGGCTGGTCGCCCATCTGGACAGCCGCAAGGATGTGCAGAACATCGACCTGATGAACCTCTCGGGTTTCTGCCGCAACTGCCTGTCCAAGTGGTACAAGGCCGCCGCTGACGAACGCCAGATCGAAGTCACCCTCGACGACGCCCGTGAAGTGGTTTACGGCATGCCTTACGCCGAGTGGAAAGCCCAATACCAGCAAGAAGCCAGCGCCGAACAACAAGCGGCGTTCGCCAAAGGAAAACCCAATGAGTGATTTGAACACCCTGCGCGCCAGCCTCAACAGCGGCGAACACGCTTTCGCCGACACCCTGGCCTTCATCGCCGCCGGTTACGACTATCAGCCGCAAGCCTTCAACAACGGTGGCGTGGAAAACGCCGCCGGGCAGAACGAGGGTTCGTGCAAGACGCTGGGTCTGGCGTTGCTGGAAGGCTTGAGCGATGAAGAAGCGCTGCTGGCGTTTGGCGAACATTATCGTTCGGTGGTGGCCACGCCTGAGGGCAGCGACCACGGCAATATCCGCGCGCTGATCGCGCATGGTCTGGCCGGCGTGAAATTCACTCAGCAACCACTGACCCGCCGCTGATTCACGAAAGATCAAAATCAAAAGATCGCAGGCTTCGCCAGCTCCTACAGGGTGTACGTCTTCCCATGTAGGAGCTGCCGAAGCCTGCGATCTTTTCGCTTCTACAACACATCCCGACTTTTAAGATTGACCCGGCGACTTTATTTCGTTTGCCGGTGCCCCCTGCTCACGGCTTAGATAAAAAGAAGCATCCCTTCTTCTGAGTCAGGTATCCATGAGCAGCGAAACCATCAGCCAGTCGATCAACGTCGTGCATCCCGTCACGCTCAGCCACGGCAAAAACGCCGAGGTCTGGGACACCGAGGGCAAACGCTACATCGACTTTGTCGGCGGCATCGGCGTGCTGAACCTCGGCCATTGTCACCCGCGCATCGTTGAAGCCATTCGCGAACAAGCCACCCGGCTGACCCACTACGCGTTCAACGCGGCCCCGCATACGCCCTACCTCGAACTGATGGATCGTCTGACGGCGTTCATTCCGGTGAGCTATCCGGTCAGCGGCATGCTCACTAACAGTGGCGCAGAAGCGGCGGAAAACGCCCTGAAGATCGTGCGTGGTGCCACCGGCCGCACGGCTGTCATCGCGTTTGATGGCGCCTTCCATGGCCGCACGCTGGCCACCCTCAACCTCAATGGCAAAGTCGCGCCCTACAAACAGAAAGTCGGCGTGCTGCCGGGCCCGGTGTATCACCTGCCCTTCCCGAGCAAGGACAACGACGTGACCTGCGCCGAAGCCTTGAAGGCGATGGATCGGCTGTTCAGCGTCGAGATCGACGTCAATGACGTGGCGTGTTTTATCGTCGAGCCGGTGCAGGGCGAAGCGGGTTTCCTGGCGCTGGACGTGGAATTCGCCCAGGCGTTGCGGCGCTTCTGTGATGAGAAAAACATCCTGCTGATCGCTGATGAAATCCAGTCAGGATTCGGCCGTACCGGTGAACGTTTTGCCTTCTCGCGCCTGGGCATCGAACCCGACCTGATCCTGCTCGCTAAAAGCATCGCCGGCGGCGTGCCACTGGGTGCGGTGGTCGGGCGCAAGTCCTTGCTCGACACCTTGCCCAAGGGCGGACTCGGTGGCACCTATTCAGGCAACCCGATTGCCTGCGCGGCAGCACTGGCAACCCTGGACGAGATGACCGATGCGAACCTACGTACCTGGGGTTCGCAGCAGGAAGAGGCCATCGTCAGCCGCTACGAGTCTTGGCGCGCCAGTAAGCTTTCGCCTTACCTGGGGCGCCTGACCGGCGTTGGCGCCATGCGCGGCATCGAGTTGAGCAACGCCGATGGTTCACCGGCCTCAGCGCAATTAACGCAGTTGCTGGCCCTGGCCCGGGATGCGGGTTTGCTGCTGATGCCCAGCGGCAAGTCGCGAAACATCATTCGGCTGTTGGCACCGCTGACCACCGAGGCCAGTGTGTTGGAGGAAGGCCTGGACATCTTCGAGGCGTGCCTGAAAAAACTGACCTGACCACACATCCCCCTGTAGGAGCTGCCGCAGGCTGCGATCTTTTGACTTTGCTCTATAAGGTCAAGGTCAAAAGATCGCAGCCTGCGGCAGCTCCTACAGGGTTCAGCGTATTTGTCGCGGACACAAAAAAACCGGCCGAGGCCGGTTTTTTCATTGCTGCGAAATCAGAACTTAACGTTCTGCAGATCGTCGAGGTAACGCTCGGCGTCCAGTGCGGCCATGCAGCCTGCGCCAGCGGAGGTGATCGCTTGACGGTAAACGTGGTCAGCCACGTCACCGGCGGCGAAGATGCCTTCCAGGTTGGTTGCAGTCGCGTTGCCTTCACGGCCGCCGTGCACTACCAGGTAGCCATCTTTCAACGTCAGTTGGCCTTCGAACAGCGAAGTGTTCGGGGTGTGGCCGATGGCGATGAACACGCCGTCAACTTTCAGCTCGTCGAAGCTGCCGTCGTTGTTCTTCAGGCGAGCACCGGTCACGCCCATGTTGTCGCCCAGGACTTCGTCCAGGTTCGAGTTCAACTTGAGGATGATCTTGCCTTCAGCCACACGGGCATTCAGCTTGTCGATCAGGATCTTCTCGGCGCGGAAGGTTTCGCGACGGTGGATCAGGGTCACGGTGCTGGCGATGTTGGCCAGGTACAGCGCTTCTTCCACAGCGGTGTTACCGCCACCGACCACAGCCACTGGCTTGTTGCGGTAGAAGAAACCGTCGCAGGTTGCGCAGGCCGAAACGCCTTTGCCCATGAACGCTTCTTCCGACGGCAGGCCCAGGTAACGAGCGCTGGCGCCGGTGGCGATGATCAGGGCGTCGCAGGTGTAAGTCGCGCTGTCACCGGTCAGGGTGTACGGCTTGGCAGCGAAGTCCACGGCATTGATGTGATCGAAGACGATCTCGGTTTCAAAGCGTTCAGCGTGCTCTTTCATCCGCTCCATCAGCGCCGGGCCGGTCAGGCCGTGGACGTCGCCCGGCCAGTTGTCGACTTCGGTGGTGGTGGTCAGTTGACCGCCAGCCTGCATGCCAGTGATCAGCAGAGGCTTGAGGTTGGCGCGGGCGGCATACACCGCAGCGCTGTAACCGGCAGGGCCGGAACCGAGAATAATCACTCGCGAATGACGGACTTCAGACATGACCTGCTCCTGTTAACCGGCCCGAATATCTGGCGCGGAACGCCGGGTTTGCCGGCGGGAATAAAAAAGGACTGTTGAAAGCACTTGGGGAAGGCTTGAGCTCGACAGTCCTGTAAAAAGAATGGGTGCAGCGTATCGAGGGGGCGAAGATTAAGGAAATACGGTTTAACAATCCAGCTCATAGGCGGTCTCTATCCCGTTACCGTGATTTTATAGACGCCTTTGTTACAGTGAATGTCGACGCCGATGCCGCGCTTTCACCCGCCCGGCAAAGTCGGTAAGGTCGGCGCGTTTACCCTCTGCTCGGAGCACCCTATGCCCGCCCCTGTTCTGTCCGGCCCGCAATACCTGCGCGAAGGCCTCAAGCTGGTCCTGAGCCCGGGCCTGCGTTTGTTCGTGTTGTTGCCGCTGATGATCAACCTGGTGCTGTTCGTCGGATTGATTTATCTCGCTGGCCATCAATTCAGTCTGTGGGTCGACACACTGATGCCGTCCCTGCCCGACTGGCTGAGTTTCCTCAGTTACATCCTCTGGCCGATTTTCGTGGTGCTGGTGGCGCTGATGGTGTTCTTCACCTTCACCATGCTGGCCAACGTCATCGCCGCACCATTCAACGGCTTCCTCGCGGAGAAAGTCGAAGTGGTGGTGCGCGGCACCGACGACTTCCCTGCTTTCAGCTGGGGCGAATTGATCGAAATGATCCCGCGCACCCTCGCTCGGGAAATGCGCAAGCTCGGCTACTTCCTGCCGCGTGCCATCGGGCTGTTCATCCTCTCGTTCATCCCGGTAGTGAACATCATCGCCGCGCCGCTATGGCTGCTGTTCGGCGTATGGATGATGGCGATCCAGTACATCGACTACCCGGCGGATAACCACAAGCTCGGCTGGAACGAGATGCTCGCCTGGTTGCGTGAGAAGCGCTGGCAGAGCATGAGTTTTGGCGGGAGCGTGTACCTGGTGTTGCTGATTCCAGTGGTCAACATCCTGATGATGCCGGCGGCCGTCGCCGGGGCGACATTGTTCTGGGTGCGTGAGCGTGGCGCTGAAAATCTGGTGCCCCAGCGTACGACGTCATAAATCCATCATCGCAATGACACAATGACGACATGGCCTCAGCCGACACTGAGGCCATGACGACAGCTCTGCATATCACTCTGATCACCGAAACCTTCCCTCCGGAAATCAACGGCGTGGCCAATACCCTTGGCCGCTTGTGCGATGGTTTGCGCGCGCGCGGGCATCAGGTCGAGCTGGTGCGACCGCGCCAGGGCTGTGATCGCCAGATGGGCAGTGACGATGAGTTGCTGCTGTGTCGCGGCTGGCCGCTGCCGGGTTATCCGGGGTTGCAGTGGGGTCAGTCGTCGATGCACAAGTTGCTGCGCCGCTGGAAACGCCATCGCCCCGATGTGCTGTACATCGCCACTGAAGGGCCGCTGGGTTTGTCGGCCTTGCGTGCGGCGCGACGCCTGGGGATTTCGGTGGTCAGCGGTTTTCACACCAACTTCCAGCAGTACTCGAGTCAGTACGGGCTCGGCCTGCTGACGCGGCTGCTGACCCACTACCTGCGTTGGTTTCACAACCGCTCGACCCTGACCCTGGTGCCCAGCGTCAGCCAACGGCTGGAACTGGAACGTCGGCAGTTTGAACGCCTGGCGCTGTTGTCCCGAGGCGTTGACAGCCAACTGTTTCACCCGGCCAAACGCCTGAATGCGCTACGTGAGCAATGGGGATTGGCGGACGATGACGTTGCTGTGATCCATGTCGGTCGCCTGGCACCGGAAAAGAATCTGGGATTGCTCAAACGCAGCTTCGAAACGTTGAAGGAGACTTATCCACAGCGAAACCTGAAGCTGATCGTGGTCGGCGACGGTCCGTTGCGGATAACCCTGGAGAAGGAATTGCCGGAGGCGATTTTCTGCGGCTCACAGCGCGGTGAAGCCTTGGCCAGTCACTACGCGTCAGGGGATGTTTTTCTGTTTCCGAGCATGACCGAAACCTTCGGCAATGTGGTACTGGAAGCGCTGGCCTCGGGGCTGGGTGTGGTGGCGTACGATATGGCGGCGGCGGGTCAGCACATTCGCCACGGCTATAACGGCGTGTTGGCCATGCCCGGGGATGAAGAGGCGTTCTGCGATGCGGCACGCTGGTTGCTGGAGGAACGGGAAACCTTGCGCTGCGTGCGTTTGAATGCGCGCCAGCATGCGAGTCGCCAAGGGTGGCCGGCGATTATCGAGCAGTTTGAGGGGCAGTTGCGCGGGGCTTGCGTGGGAGAGCAGGTAGTGCCGAATGCGCCGACCTTGCCTTGATTTTTGGTGACTGTCAGTAAGCCTTCGCGAGCAAGCCCGCTCCCACATGGGATCAACTGTGGGAGCGGGCTTGCTCGCGAAGGGGCCCTTCAGATCGCGGCTTAAACCAACGTCATCAACGCCTCACGGCTGAACGGCAGGATGTCTTCCTCACGACCATCACGCACCTTCTGCGCCCAGTCCGGGTCCACCAACAGCGCACGACCGACAGCCACCAGATCAAACTCATCGTTGTTCAAACGCTCCAGCAGTTTTTCCAGGCTGGCTGGTTGGGCGATCTTGTCGGTGTTGACCATGAATTGCAGGAACTCGCCATCCAGGCCAACGCTGCCCACGGTGATCGTCGGTTTGCCAGTCAGTTTGCGGGTCCAGCCAGCCAGGTTCAGTTCGGAACCGTCGAACTCCGGCTCCCAGAAACGTCGCGTCGAGCAGTGGAAAATATCCACGCCAGCGTCGGACAACGGCTTGAGGAATTCACCCAAGGCTTCCGGGGTTTGCACCAGGCGTGCGGTGTAATCCTGCTGCTTCCACTGCGAGAAACGGAAGATGATCGGAAAACCTTCGCCCACCGCCGCGCGCACGGCTTGAATCAATTCGATGGCGAAGCGCGAACGGTTGGCCAGGCTGCCGCCGTATTCGTCGGTGCGCTGGTTGGTGCCTTCCCAGAAAAACTGATCCACCAGATAGCCGTGGGCGCCGTGGATTTCCACGCCGTCCATGCCGATGCTTTGCGCGTCTTTGGCAGACTGGGCGAACGCGGCGATCACGTCCTGGATATCTTGTTTCGTCATGCCGTGAACCACGACCTGACCGTCCTTGAGCTTTTCCGACGGGCCGTAACCTGGAACGCTCGCATCCGGCTCGGTGCCGATACGACGCACACTGCCCACATGCCACAGTTGCGGAACGATCTTGCCGCCTTCGGCGTGCACGGCATCAACGACTTTCTTCCAGCCGGCCAACGCAGCGTCACCATAGAAGTGCGGCACGTTCGGGTAGCCGTTCGAGGCTTTGTGGCCGACGGTGGTGCCTTCGGTGATGATCAGGCCCACACCCGCAGCGGCGCGGCGACGGTAGTACTCGATCACTTTGGAATTGGGAACGCCACCCGGGGAAAAGGAGCGGGTCATCGGCGCCATGACGACGCGGGTCGGCAATTCGAGGGTGCCGAGGTGGAACGGTTTGAACAAGGCTTTGACGGGCATGGGACGCTCCACGGGGAAATGACTTTATGACGGCGATAATATGGAGAGTTGCCAGCCTTGAACAGCACTATTGATTTAAGTGATTAAGGATTAGAAACGAAAAGATCGCAGCCTTCGGCAGCTCCTACATGGGAATGTGAACACCCGTAGGAGCTGCCGAAGGCTGCGATCTTTTGATCGTGTTTTTTATTTGCGAACTATCAGCTCAGTGCTTTCTCGATCGCATGGATGATCGTCGGATCATCCGGTGCCGTGCGTGGCGAAAACCGCGCCAGGACACGCCCGTCTTTGCCGAGGAGGAATTTTTCGAAGTTCCAGGTGATGTCGCCTGGAAACTCCGCGCCCTCGCCCGCCAGCAAACGGTACAACTGATGACGCTCATGACCGTTGACTTCCAGCTTGCTGGACAACGGAAAAGTCACGCCATAGTTGAGGCTGCAGAATTCCTGGATCTCTTGCTCGGAGCCCGGTTCCTGTCCTGCAAACTGGTTGCACGGCAAGCCCAGCACGCTGAAGCCTTTACCTTTGTATTGCTGGTAGAGGTTTTCCAGCGCCGCGTACTGTGGGGTCAAACCACATTTGGAGGCAACGTTGACCACCAGCACGACGTGCCCCTTGAAGGGCGCCAGAGGTAGCTCCTGACCATCCAGGGCTGTCAATTTAAGGTCGTGAAAAGCACTCATGACGAACTCCAAATTCCCGTGTTCTTCTCGAAACAGCCACTTGGCGGCGCCGCCTGGGTCAGCCGCGGACTAAAAAGGCGCCCTCGGGCGCCTCTCCAGTTCTCTGAGCTTAGCGCAGAAATCAGTGGTGATGGCCACCTTCGCCATGGACGTGACCATGAGCGATTTCTTCCTGGCTGGCATCACGGATGTCGACGATCTTGACCTGGAAATTCAGGCGTTGACCGGCCAACGGGTGGTTGCCGTCGACGGTGACATCGTCGCCGTCCAGGTCACGGATGGTGACAATTTGCATCTGGCCGTCCGGAGCGGAAGCGTGGAACTGCATGCCCACTTCCAGTTCGTCGACGCCTTCGAACATGCTGCGGCTCAGGGTGCTGACCAGTTCAGCAGCGTATTCGCCGTAGGCATCTTCAGGTTCTACGGCAACGGTCAGTTCGTCACCGACGGTTTTGCCTTCCAGGGCTTTTTCCAGGCCCGGGATAATGTTACCTGCGCCTTGCAGGTAGACCAGCGGCGCGCCGCCGGCGGAGCTGTCGATGACCTCACCAGCGTCGTTGGTCAGGGTATAGTCGATGGAGACAGCCTTATTGGCGGCGATCAGCATGGGGCGAGACCTTTTGCAGAAGAATATAGAAAGAACGAGTTTAGCGAAGCAATCGCCCGAAAGCGAACACAACCCGGACAGACGGATCGCCATGAAACCCTCAACGGTCACAGGCTTTCATCAAGACGAGGATGGACATTGGGTGGCCGAGCTTTCCTGCGGCCACACCCAACACCTGCGCCATCAGCCGCCCTGGCAGTCCCGGGCCTGGGTCCTCGACCCGGCACAACGTATTGAAAAAATAGGCCAACCCTTTGCTTGCGGTTGGTGCGCACAAGGCTCGGTTAGCGATAACCTTGGCGACTGAATTTCGGTAGACGGCCAGCCATAGGCCGCAGCCATTGCCATGCACCTCCAGAGAATCCGCATGCAAACTTTTTTTATCGCGCCCACCGATTTTGGTGTGGGTCTGACCTCCATCAGCCTCGGGCTGGTGCGTACCCTTGAGCGAGCCGGGCTGAAAGTCGGCTTTTTCAAACCGATCGCCCAGCCGCATCCGGGCGACACCGGCCCTGAGCGTTCCACCGAACTGGTGGCGCGCACCCACGGCCTCAAACCGCCGCAACCGCTGGGCCTGGCCCATGTCGAGCGCATGCTCGGCGACGGTCAGCTGGATGAGTTGCTCGAAGAAATCATCACCCTGTATCAGCAGGCGGCCATCGGCAAAGACGTGCTGATCGTCGAAGGCATGGTGCCGACCCGCAGCGCGAGTTACGCCGCGCGAGTCAATCTGCACTTGGCCAAGAGCCTCGACGCCGAAGTGATCCTGGTCTCGGCACCGGAAAACGAAGTGCTGACCGAGTTGTCCGGCCGGGTGGAATTGCAGGCGCAATTGTTCGGCGGGCCGAAAGACCCGAAAGTCCTCGGCGTGATCCTCAACAAGGTCAAGACCGATGAAAGCATGGAAGCCTTCGCCTCGCGCTTGAAGGAACACTCGCCGTTGCTGCGCAGTGGCGACTTCCGCTTGCTCGGCTGCATTCCGTTCCAGCCGGAACTGAACGCCCCGCGCACCCGCGATGTGGCCGACCTGATGGGTGCGCAGATTCTCAATGCCGGCGACTACGAAACCCGGCGCATGACCAAAATCATCATCTGCGCCCGCACCATGCGCAACACCGTGGAGCTGCTCAAGCCCGGTGTACTGGTGGTGACGCCGGGCGATCGCGACGACATCATCCTCGCGGTCAGCCTCGCCGCCATGAACGGCGTGCCCCTGGCCGGCCTGTTGCTGACCAGCGACACCCTGCCCGACCCTCGGATCATGGACCTGTGTCGCGGCGCCTTGCAGGCTGGCCTGCCAGTGTTGTCGGTGAGCACCGGCTCGTATGACACCGCCAACCAGTTGAACGGCCTGAACAAGGAAATCCCGATCGACGACCGCGAGCGTGCGGAGATTATTACCGACTTTGTCGCCAGCCACCTCGACGCCAAGTGGCTGCATCAGCGTTGCGGCACGCCACGGGAAATGCGCCTGTCGCCCGCCGTGTTCCGTTATCAATTGATCCAACGCGCCCAGGCCGCCAACAAGCGCATCGTGTTGCCCGAAGGCAGCGAGCCGCTGACCGTACAAGCCGCCGCGATCTGCCAGGCCCGCGGCATCGCCCGTTGCGTATTGCTGGCGAAACCGGAAGATGTTGAAGCCGTGGCACGCGCCCAAGGCATCGAGTTGCCGCCGGGGCTGGAGATTCTCGACCCGGACCTGATTCGCGGCAATTACATCGAACCGATGGTGGCCCTGCGCAAAAGCAAAAGCCTCAACGCACCGATGGCCGAGCAGCAACTGGAAGACACCGTGGTGATCGGCACCATGATGCTGGCGCTGGATGAAGTCGATGGCCTGGTGTCCGGGGTCATTCACTCCACCGCCAATACCATTCGCCCGGCCCTGCAATTGATCAAGACTGCGCCGGGCTGCACGCTGGTGTCGTCGGTGTTCTTTATGCTGTTCCCGGAAGAAGTGCTGGTCTACGGCGACTGCGTGATGAACCCGCACCCGAGCGCCAGCGAACTGGCCGAGATCGCGTTGCAAAGCGCCGACTCGGCAGCGGCGTTCGGCATCATTCCACGGGTGGCGATGATCAGCTATTCCAGCGGTGAATCCGCCAGCGGCGAAGAAGTCGAGAAGGTCCGTGAAGCAACGTTGCTCGCCCACGAACAACAAAACTCACTGCTGATCGACGGCCCGTTGCAGTACGACGCCGCCGCCAACGAAACCGTCGCGAGGCAATTGGCGCCGAACAGTCAGGTGGCCGGTCGCGCCACGGTGTTCGTGTTCCCCGACCTCAACACCGGCAACACCACTCACAAAGCCGTGCAACGCAGCGCCGATTGCGTGAGCCTCGGCCCGATGCTGCAAGGCCTGCGCAAACCGGTGAACGACCTGCCGCGCGGCGCGCAAGTCGATGACATCGTCTACACCATCGCGTTGACCGCGATTCAAGCTGCCAACCGACCTATGGATCTTTAAATGCTGGATTTCCTGCCTGCCGCCGTGCGCGGTGTGATTGCCTCTTTGTTGTTGGCGCTGAACACCATTCTGCTGTGCTCGTTTCTGTTCATCGTGGCGCTGTTCAAAGTGCTGCCCTTCGCCCTCACCCAGCGCTTCACGCGTTGGCTGATGAGCCACACCCACGAAGCCTGGATCAGCAATAACAAAGCGTGGATGAACCTGGTCTGCCGCACCCGCTGGCACCTCAGTGGTCTTGAAGGGCTGGACTATCAGCACTCGTACCTGATCACCAGCAACCACCAGAGCTGGGTCGACATCATGGTGCTGCAATACGTGCTCAACCGACGCATCCAGCCGCTGAAGTTCTTTCTTAAACAAGAGCTGATCTGGGTCCCGGTGATAGGCCTGGCGTGGTGGGCGCTCGGCTTCCCGTTCATGAAACGCTACACCAAGGCCTACCTGGAAAAGCACCCGGAGAAGAAAGGCAAAGACCTGGAAACCACCCGCAAGACCTGCGACAAATTCCGCAACAACCCGGTGGGGATCTTCAACTTCGTCGAAGGCACGCGCTTCACCGAGGGCAAGCACGCCCAACAGAAATCGCCGTTCAAGTACCTGCTCAAGCCCAAGGCCGGTGGCATTGCGTTTGTGCTGGATGCGATGGGTGAACAGCTGGAGTCGATCGTCAACGTGACCATTCACTACCCTGCTGGTCGTCCCGGGTATTGGGATTTGCTCTGCGGGAACGTGAAAGACGTGGTGGTGCATTTCCAGGAGCTGAAGATACCGCCGCAGTTCATTGGCAAGAATTACGATCAGGACGGCGAGTACCGATTGCAGTTCCAGGGCTGGATCAATCAGCTGTGGGAAGACAAGGATGCGTTGCTGGGGCAGATGCATCGCGAGTTCCCAGCCAAGTCTTGAGTCGCCTGTTCTGGCCTCTTCGCGGGCAAGCCTCGCTCCTACAAGGACATCACCGATCCCGTAGGAGCGAGGCTTGCCCGCGAAGGCTATTTCAGAGACACAAAAAAACCCGCCGATGATCACTCATCGGCGGGTTTTTCATTGGCGGCTAACGCTTAGATCGCGCCACGCTGACGCAGCAGATCCAGCACTTGCTTGACGCTTTCTTCCAGCGACAGCGACTGGGTGTCGACCACAAGGTCGGCGTCCAGCGGCACGTCGTACGGGAAGGAGTCGCCCGGAATGTTGTCGCCACCGGCGGCATACAGCCCTTGCGGATCACGCTCGGCACAGACCGCCGGCGAGGCCTGGACGTAGACCGTCAGCAGACGCTCCTTGCCGATCAGGTCCTTGGCCTGCTCGCGACCTTCGGCACTCGGCGCAACGAATGCCGCCAGCGTCAGCAAACCGGCTTCGTTGAACTGACGCGCAACGTGCGCCGCACGACGCCAGTTCTCGGTACGCCCGGAACGATCATGCGGCAGACCTTTGTTCAGGTCGTGACGCAGGTTCTGGCCATCCAGTACAAACACCGCACGCCCCATGTCGAACAACTTGCGTTCAACCGCATAAGCCAGGGTGCTTTTGCCCGCGCCGGACAAACCGCTGAACAACACGGTGGCCGGTTGCTGGCCGAAGCGCTGGGCACGCTCTTCGGTCGCTACATGGGCCGTCTTGCCATGGTGAGTGCTGCTGCCATGGGCCAACGGCTGAGCGATGATCATGCCAGCGGCGACGGTGCCATTGGTCAAGCGATCGATGACGATGAACGAACCGGTGGTGCGGTTGCTCGCGTAGCCGTCCAGTGCGATGGCAGCGTCGAGGCTGACCTTGACCCGACCGATTTCGTTCAGGTTCAACGAACTCGCCGGACCTTCTTCCAGCGTGTTCACGTCAACGCGGTTGACGATGCTGGTGATCGAACCCGGCACGTAGGACGTGGCGCGCTTGATGTCGTATTTCTTGCCCGGCAGCATCGGTTCTTCGGCCATCCACACCAGCATGGCGTCGAAGGCGTCAGTCACTTGCGGCAGGTTGTCGGCGTGCACCAGCAAATCGCCGCGAGAGATATCGATCTCGTCTTCCATGGTCAGCGTTACCGCCTGACCCGGACCTGCGTGCTCCAGCTCACCTTCGAAAGTGACGATGGATTTCACGCGGCTGCTCTTGCCCGACGGCAGCACCACGACTTCGTCGCCCTTGTGCACGATGCCGCTGGCCAGGGTGCCGGCGAAACCACGGAAGTTCAGGTTCGGACGGTTGACGTACTGCACCGGGAAACGCAGGTCGGTGTAGTTGCGGTCGTTGGCGATCTCGACGGTCTCGAGAATTTCCATCAGCGACTGGCCGGTGTACCACGGCGAGCGCTCGGACTTGTTCACCACGTTGTCGCCCTTCAGCGCCGACATCGGCACGAACGCCATGGTGGTCGGCTTGAATGCGATGCCTTCGGCGAACTTCAGGTAATCGGCCTTGATCGACTCGAACACGCTTTCATCGAAGCCGTTGATGTCCATCTTGTTGACGGCAATCACGATGTGCTTGATGCCCAGCAACGAGGCGATAAAGCTGTGGCGACGGGTCTGGGTCTGCACACCGTAGCGGGCGTCGATCAGGATGATCGCCAGGTCACAGGTGGAGGCACCGGTGGCCATGTTGCGGGTGTACTGCTCATGGCCGGGGGTGTCGGCGATGATGAATTTACGCTTGGCGGTGGAGAAGTAGCGGTAGGCAACATCAATGGTGATGCCCTGCTCACGCTCAGCCTGCAGGCCGTCGACCAGCAAGGCCAGGTCGATGTCGTCGCCGGTGGTGCCGGACTTTTTCGAGTCGCGGGTGATGGCTTCCAGATGATCTTCGTAGATCATCTTGGAGTCGTGCAGCAAGCGCCCGATCAGGGTGCTCTTGCCGTCGTCGACGTTGCCACAGGTCAGAAAGCGCAGCATTTCCTTGCGTTCGTGCTGGCCCAGGTAGGCGAGGATGTCCTCGCTGATCAAATCAGATACGTGCGACATGACAACCCCTTAGAAATAACCCTGACGTTTCTTTTCTTCCATCGAGCCTGCGCCATCGTGGTCGATGACCCGGCCCTGGCGTTCGGAAGTTCGCGTCAGGAGCATTTCCTGAATGATGTCGGTCAGGCTGGTGGCCTCGGACTCGACCGCACCGGTCAACGGGTAGTCGCCCAGCGTACGGAAACGCACCTTTTTCTTGACGATGCGCGCCTTGTCTTCATCGCTCAAGTGATTGAGCAGGCGTTCGTCGTCGATCATGATCCAGGTGCCATTCATCTCGATAACGTCGCGCTCGGCGGCGAAATACAGCGGCACAATCGGGATGCCTTCGAGGTAGATGTACTGCCAGATGTCCAGTTCGGTCCAGTTCGACAATGGGAACACACGAATGGATTCGCCCTTGTTGACGTTGCCGTTGTAGACGTTCCACAACTCTGGACGCTGGTTTTTCGGGTCCCAGCGGTGCTTGGTGTCGCGGAAGGAATACACGCGCTCTTTGGCACGGGACTTTTCTTCATCGCGGCGGGCACCACCGAAAGCGGCGTCGAAACCATACTTGTCGAGGGCCTGTTTCAGGCCTTCGGTTTTCATGATGTCGGTGTGTTTGGCACTGCCGTGGGTCAGCGGGTTGATGCCCTGCGCGACGCCATCGGGGTTGACGTGGACGATCAGGTCCAGGCCCAGTTCTTCGACCATGCGATCGCGGAACGCGTACATTTCCTGGAACTTCCACCGGGTGTCGACGTGCATCACCGGGAACGGCAACTTGCCTGGGAAGAATGCCTTGCGCGCAAGGTGCAGCATCACGGCGGAGTCTTTACCGACGGAGTACAGCATCACCGGGTTATCGAACTCGGCGGCGACCTCGCGGATGATGTGGATGCTTTCGGCCTCCAGCTGTTTCAGATGCGTCAGTTTGTCGACCATGGCTACTCACGAAAACGATCTTATGGACGGCCAGCGGGCCGTGTTCGAGCGGGGAATCCTAGCACAGCGGCCCCCTTCTAATCAGGACGCCAACTAGATCGAAAGGGTATATGAATATACCCCCTCGTTTGGGCTACGGCCCTTGTAGGAGCGAGGCTCGCCCGCGAAGAATGATAACGCGGTTTACCTGAGGCACCGTGTAATCGTTCTTCGCGGGCAAGCCTCGCTCCTACAGGGGGACGGTGATGTCAGATCGGGTTCGGGCAGTCGATGAAGATGTGCTCCAGCGCAAACCGTCGTGCGAGGTAATCGCCCAAGGCCTGAACCCCGTAGCGCTCGGTGGCGTGATGCCCGGCGGCGATGAAGCTGATGTCGTTTTCCCGGGCGCTGTGGAACGTCTGTTCGGACGCTTCACCGCTGAGGTACAGATCGACCCCCGCCAAAACAGCCTGATCGATATAGCCCTGACCGCCGCCCGTGCACCAGCCGACCCTACGAATCATTTCGCTGCCTTCAATCAGCAACGGTTCGCGCCCCATGACTTCCTGCACGCGACGGGCAAAGTCGCGGGGGCTCATCGGTTCGCTCAGCGAGCCGACCAGTCCGACGACTTTCAGGTTGTCGGGGTCCAGCGGGCCTTCGACGGTGATGTCCAACTGACGCGCAAGCTGTACGTTGTTGCCGACGTCCGGGTGCAGATCCAGCGGCAAGTGATAAGACAGCAGACTGATGTCGTGCTTGAGCAGGGTTTTCAAGCGGCGCTGCTTCATGCCGGTGATGCACGGGTTCTCGCCCTTCCAGAAATAGCCGTGATGCACCAGCACCAGATCGGCCTTGGCCTCGACGGCCGCGTCCAAAAGCGCCTGGCTGGCAGTGACGCCGCTGACGATGCGCATCACCTGCGGACGGCCCTCGACCTGCAAGCCATTCGGGCAGTAGTCGGCAATCTTTGAACTGTTAAGGTAACGGTCGGCTTCTTCGACCAGGGTGCTCAGGGCGACGGCCATAAAAGACTCCTAAATATCCCGTTCAGAGGCGCGCTCGCCTCGTATAATGCGCGACATTATGGGCGGTCTCATACCACCTGCAACCTTTCCAGGACTTGCTTAATGCTTAAGGCGCTGCGTTTTTCCGGCTGGCCGCTGTTGGCCGGCGTGCTTATCGCTCTGTTGATAATCCAGCGTTACCCGCAGTGGGTCGGGCTTCCGAGCCTTGATGTCAATCTTCAACAAGCACCGCAAACCAACAGTGTGCAACAGGGCCCGGTGTCTTATGCCGATGCCGTGGTCATTGCCGCGCCGGCGGTGGTCAACCTGTACACCACCAAAGTCATCAATAAACCGAATCATCCGTTGTTCGAAGACCCGCAATTTCGCCGCTTCTTCGGCGACAACTCGCCCAAACAGAAGCGCATGGAGTCGAGCCTGGGTTCCGGCGTGATCATGAGCCCGGAAGGCTACATCCTGACCAACAACCACGTGACCACCGGCGCCGACCAGATTGTGGTCGCGCTCAAGGATGGCCGTGAGACTTTGGCGCGGGTGATCGGCAGCGACCCGGAAACCGATCTCGCGGTTCTGAAAATAGACCTGAAAACCCTGCCGGCGATCACCATCGGCCGTTCCGACAACATTCGCATCGGTGACGTCGCGCTGGCCATCGGCAACCCGTTCGGCGTCGGCCAGACCGTAACCATGGGCATCATCAGCGCCACCGGGCGTAACCAGCTGGGCCTGAACAACTACGAAGATTTCATCCAGACCGACGCCGCGATCAACCCCGGCAACTCCGGCGGCGCGCTGGTGGATGCCAATGGCAACCTGACTGGCATCAACACTGCGATCTTCTCCAAATCCGGCGGCTCCCAAGGCATCGGCTTCGCGATCCCGGTCAAACTGGCGATGGAAGTGATGAAGTCGATCATCGAGCATGGCCAGGTGATTCGTGGCTGGCTCGGGATTGAAGTGCAGCCGCTGACCCAGGAACTGGCGGAATCGTTTGGCCTGTCCGGGCGTCCGGGGATTGTGGTGGCGGGGATTTTCCGTGACGGTCCGGCACAGAAGGCCGGTCTGCAACTGGGTGACGTGATCCTCAGCATCGACGGCGAACCGGCTGGTGATGGCCGCCGCTCGATGAACCAGGTGGCGCGGATCAAACCGACCGACAAGGTCACGATCCAGGTGATGCGTAACGGCAAGGAAATCAAGCTGGTCGCCGAGATTGGCTTGCGTCCACCGCCGGCGCCGGTCAAGGAAGAGGAATAAGTTCGTCTCCGGCAGGCCTGGCCCTTGGGCTTGCCGGACTCATCCTGATTTTTCTCGATAACATGACGCTGAATGCTGCAAAAAAGATCTTGAAGACTGGTATTTCTGACAGTCGTTATTGCGCACTGAAAAACCTAGGCTGACTCCGACTTATTGAAATCAAACTTCTCGGAGGAGTCAGTCATGAGTATCGATAACGCCAGTTCTGAGTACTACTTAACGTTTGGGCGGAAGGGGCAAGAAGCGCTCACCGCGGTCGACCCTGGGTTCATGAATGGTCTTAACGGATTGATGATCGCAGGCAGTGTCGGTGGAAGTAATCGGGCAGGCGTTGCTTTCGGGTTTCCAAGGCAAGATGAAGACGGCAAAGAAAAGATAATTAATTACGCTCCTGCAACATGGGAGCAGATGAGATGGCAATTCACAGAACCAGACGGTCAGTTTTTTGAAGTCCAGAGCGGGCATCTGGTAATAAAACTTGAAAACAAGATGACACTTATCACTGGCTCGCTTTACTTCAAGCTTCAGGATGAATCAGAGGTTGAAGGGACGTTCCGCCTGCTCAAACGTTAGTGACATACACACCCTAAGTTCCTGTAGGAGCAAGGCTTGCCCGCGAAGAACGATGACTCGGTGTGACAGATACACCGTGTGATCGTTCTTCGCGGGCAAGCCTCGCTCCTACAGGAGGTTGCGCTGTTTAGAGGTCGCCGAGGCCGTCGATCAGCGCCTGGTTCTGCTCTGGCGTGCCGATGGAGATTCGCAGGAACTGGGCAATCCGCTCCTGCTTGAAGTGCCGGACAATCACACCCTGCTCACGCAACTTCGCCGCCAAACCCGCCGCATCGTGCTGCGGATGCCGGGCGAAAATGAAATTGGCCGCTGACGGCAGCACTTCAAAACCCTTCGCTTCCAGCTGCGCGACCACCTTCTCGCGATTCTCGATGACCAAGCGGCAAGTCTTGTCGAAATACTCGCGATCCTCGAACGCCGCCGCTGCCCCGACATTCGCCAGGCGATCCAGCGGGTAGGAGTTGAAGCTGTTCTTGATCCGCTCCAGCGCTTCGATCAGGTCCGGATGCCCTACCGCCAGACCGACCCGCAGGCCCGCCAGGGAACGGGACTTGGACAGGGTCTGGGTCACCAGCAGGTTCGGGTAACGGTCCACCAGGCTGATCGCGGTTTCGCCGCCGAAGTCGATATACGCTTCATCAACCACCACCACCGAATCCGGGCTGGCCTTGAGGATTTGCTCGACGGCGTCCAGCGCCAACAGGCAACCGGTCGGCGCGTTCGGATTCGGGAAAATGATCCCGCCATTCGGCTTGGCGTAGTCGGCCGGGTTGATCTGGAACTGCGCGTCCAGCGGCACCGCGTCGAAGGCAATGCCGTACAACCCGCAGTAGACCGGATAGAAGCTGTAGCTGATGTCCGGGAACAACACTGGATTGTCGTGCTGCAACAAGCCGTGAAAGATGTGCGCCAGGACTTCATCGGAACCGTTACCGAGGAACACCTGATTGCTCTGTACGCCGTAGTACTTGGCCACCGCGCTCTTCAGCAGATCGCTGTTCGGGTCCGGGTACAGGCGCAGGTTGTCGTTCAGTTCGGTCTGCATCGCGGCCAAGGCTTTGGGCGATGGGCCGTACGGGTTTTCGTTGGTGTTGAGCTTCACCAGTTTCGCCAGTTTCGGCTGCTCACCTGGCACGTAAGGCACCAGACTCTTGACGAAGGGGCTCCAGAATTTACTCATAATCAGTCAACCTTCTTATCGTCAACGATGCGGTATTCGGCGCTGCGGGCGTGGGCGGTCAGCGACTCGCCACGCGCCAGCACGGAAGCGGTCTTGCCCAGTTCGGAAGCACCCTGCTCAGAGCAGAAGATGATCGAAGAGCGTTTCTGGAAGTCATACACACCCAGCGGCGAAGAGAAACGCGCGGTGCCGGAGGTTGGCAACACGTGGTTCGGCCCGGCGCAGTAATCGCCCAAGGCTTCGGAGGTGTGGCGGCCCATGAAAATCGCACCAGCGTGACGAATCTGCGGCAACCAGGCTTGCGGATCAGCGACCGACAACTCCAGGTGCTCCGGCGCGATGCGGTTGGCCACTTCGATGGCTTGTTCCATGTCGCGCACGAGGATCAAGGCACCACGGCCGTTGATCGAGGTTTCGATGATCTCGGCGCGCTCCATGGTCGGCAGCAGCTTGGCGATGCTCGCCGCGACCTTGTCGAGGAACTCGGCGTCCGGGCTGACCAGGATTGCCTGCGCATCTTCGTCGTGCTCAGCCTGGGAGAACAGGTCCATGGCGATCCAGTCCGGATCGGTCTGGCCGTCGCAGACGACGAGAATTTCCGACGGACCGGCGATCATGTCGATGCCGACCTGGCCGAACACGTGGCGCTTGGCGGTGGCAACATAGATGTTGCCTGGGCCGACCACCTTGTCGACCTTCGGCACGCTTTCGGTGCCATAGGCCAACGCCGCTACCGCTTGGGCGCCGCCGATGGTGAACACCCGGTCCACGCCAGCGATGCAGGCTGCGGCCAGCACCAGTTCATTGAGTTCACCGCGCGGGGTCGGCACGACCATGACCACTTCGGTCACGCCAGCGACCTTGGCCGGAATCGCATTCATCAGTACCGACGATGGGTACGACGCCTTGCCGCCCGGCACGTACAGGCCAGCGCGATCCAGCGGCGTGACCTTTTGGCCGAGCACCGTGCCATCGGCTTCGGTGTAGCTCCAGGAGTCCTGTTTCTGTTTTTCGTGGTAGCTGCGCACCCGCGCCGCGGCTTTTTCCAACGCTTCGCGCTGGGGCACGGTGATGCGGGTCAGGGCCAGTTCCAGGCGTTCGCGCGGCAAGATCAGGTCGGCCATGGACGCAACTTGCAAGCCGTCGAACTTCTGGGTGAATTCCACCAGCGCCGCATCGCCGCGCTCGCGCACAGCCTTGATGATGTCCAGCACCCGCTGATTGACCGAGTCGTCAGACACACTTTCCCAGCTCAGCAGATGATCCAGATGATGCGCGAAATCCGGGTCAGCAGCGTTGAGTCGGCGAATTGCAGTCGGTGCGGTCATAGCGAGAGCCTCATAGGAATGGCAAAAACTCAGGCGCCCTAACTTAGCAGTCGTTTCCGCTTGGGCACCTGAGAATTCTGGCTATGAGGCGGATAGACGGGCGCGACTTAACGTCGCGCAGGTGAATCAGCCGCGGTGTCGAGACTCCACTGCCTTGCGCAGGGTGTCGATCAACGCCTGGATACGGGCGTGCTGCATTTTCATCGAAGCCTTGTTGACGATCAGCCGGGAGCTGATGTCAGCGATGAATTCCTGTGGCTCCAGGCCATTGGCCCGCAGCGTGTTGCCGGTGTCGACCACGTCGATGATCTTGTCGGCCAGGCCAATCAGCGGTGCCAGTTCCATCGAGCCGTAAAGCTTGATGATGTCGACCTGACGACCCTGCTCGGCGTAGTAGCGCTTGGCAACGTTGACGAATTTGGTGGCGACGCGCAGACGGCCCTTGGGCTCGATGGCGCCGACCTTGCCGGCGGTCATCAGTTTGCACAGGGCAATCCGCAGGTCCAGTGGCTCATAGAGGCCCTGGCCGCCGTATTCCATCAACACATCTTTACCGGCGACGCCCAGGTCCGCGGCACCATGCTCGACATAGGTCGGCACGTCGGTGGCGCGCACGATCAGCAGACGGACGTCCGGCTGGGTCGTGGGGATGATCAGCTTGCGGCTCTTGTCCGGATTCTCGGTCGGCACGATGCCCGCTTCAGCCAGAAGCGGCAAGGTGTCGTCAAGGATGCGGCCCTTGGACAGTGCGATGGTCAACATGGGAAACGTCAGTCCTTATCAAGGTACTCATGCCCGGTCGCAAATGGCGCCGGACACACATCGAGGCCATCACAGCCTCGATGAAGCAAATCAGTTAACGGCAAACTGTGGCGAGGGAGCTTGCTCCCGCTGGGTCGCGAAGCGGCCCCAACAGCGGGACTGCTGCGCAGTCCAACGGGAGCAAGCTCCCTCACCACAATTGCAGCAGAAACTAGCCTGGTACGCGGCGGATCTTGGCGCCGAGCATCTGCAGTTTCTCTTCGATGCACTCGTAACCACGGTCGATGTGGTAGATGCGATCGATCAGGGTGTCGCCTTCAGCGATCAGCGCCGAGATCACCAGGCTGGCCGAAGCACGCAGGTCGGTGGCCATGACTGGCGCGCCCTTGAGCTTCTCGGTGCCGGTAACGATGGCAGTGTTGCCCTCGACCTGGATCTTGGCGCCCATGCGGTGCAGTTCATACACGTGCATGAAACGGTTTTCGAAAATCGTCTCGATCACCGCACCGGTGCCTTCGGCAATGGCGTTGAGGGAGATGAACTGCGCCTGCATGTCGGTCGGGAACGCCGGGTACGGAGCGGTCCGCACGTTGACGGCTTTTGGCCGCTTGCCGTGCATGTTCAGCTCGATCCAGTCGTCGCCGCAGGTGATTTCGGCACCCGACTCACGAAGTTTTTCCAGAACGGCTTCGAGGATGGTCGGATCAGTGTCCTTGACCTTCACACGACCGCCGGTCACGGCAGCCGCGACCAGGTAGGTGCCGGTTTCGATCCGGTCCGGCATCACTTTGTAAGTGGCCGGGTGCAGACGCTCAACGCCATCGATGGTGATGGTGTCAGTGCCGGCGCCGGTGATCTTGGCACCCATGGCGATCAGGAAGTTCGCCAGGTCGATGACTTCAGGCTCGCGCGCGGCGTTAGCCAGGACGCTGCGGCCCTTGGCCAGTGCAGCGGCCATCATGATGTTTTCGGTGCCGGTCACGCTGACGGTGTCGAAGAAGAAGTGCGCACCGCGCAAACCACCTTCCGGCGCCTTGGCCTTGATGTAGCCGCCTTCAACGTCGATGACCGCGCCCATGGCTTCAAGACCACGGATGTGCAGGTCAACCGGACGCGAACCGATGGCGCAACCGCCAGGCAGTGCGACTTCGGCTTCACCGAAACGGGCAACCATCGGGCCCAATACCAGGATCGAGGCACGCATGGTTTTCACCAATTCGTACGGCGCGATCAGGGTCTTGATGGTGCGCGGGTCGATTTCAACGCTCAGCTTCTCGTCGATCACCGGCTCGATGCCCATGCGACCGAACAGCTCGATCATGGTGGTGATGTCGTGCAGGTGCGGCAGGTTGGCCACGGTGACCGGGCCGTCGCACAGCAAGGTGGCGGCGAGGATCGGCAGGGCAGAGTTCTTTGCCCCGGAGATGCGGATTTCGCCATCAAGACGAACGCCGCCAGTAATAATCAATTTATCCATAAGAATCTCGACGCCCTTGGGCTCAGGTGCGCTCGGCCCAGGCCGCGCTGCTGAAAAATTTCATAGTGACCGCATGGATGCTGCCATCGGTGATCCATGGGTTCAAATGGGCATAGATCTGCTGCTGACGCTTCACCGGGCTTAACGCCGCCAGTTCATCGCTAATCACGTTCAGCTGAAAGTTGCAGCCTTCGCCTTCAACTTCGACTTGAGTTCCCGGCAGCTTTCCTTCGAGAAAGCTCTTCACTTCTACGGCCTGCATGCTCAACCTCAATCGGCGCCCTGTGCGCGCGGGTCGGACATCATACAAAAAAGCCCCGCGCCTGCGAACCCCGCATTCACAGGACTCTGACGGGGGGCTTCTTTAATGGATGTCGTTAGGGGTGCGCCAACAGCTCGGTCAATTCGCTGACCTGAGCGATTTCACGCATGTCTTCGGGCATTGCGCGGATGCTCAGGGCCTTGCCGGCCGCCTGGGCATCGCGCATGAAGCACAGCAGCAGCGACAAGCCGACACTGCTGGACTTCACCACTGCCGAACAATCAACCACCACGGCTGCGGCATTGCTGGACTTGATCAGCGCCTGGCCCTGCTTGCGCAAGTCAGGGCCGGTGCGGTAATCCAGCACGCCGCTGAGCAGCAACTCGCCGGTTTCGCTCATGCGAACGGCCGACTCGCTCATTGTGCTTTCTTCTCGGTGGCTTCCTTGGCTTTAGCGACTTCCCCGGCCCAATTGTTGATGGTCTTGTCCAGGTCGTTGCCATTGCGCTGCATCGCGTCAGCGAACTGATCGCGGAACAGCTTGCCAATGTTGATGCCGTTGATGATCACGTTGCGCAGTTTCCACTCGCCATTGATCTTCTCGAGCGTGTACTGCACAGGATAAACCGCGCCATTGCTGCCCTTGACCGTCATGCCAACGCTGGTGCGGTCGCCCGACTCGTCCTTGGCAGGTTCAACGGTGATGCCCTGGTTGTTGTACTCAAGCAAGGCGTTGCCATAGAACTGGAACAGGCCTTTCTTGAAGTTTTCCTGGAACGTCTGCATCTGCGCTGGTGTGGCTTTGCGCGAATACTTGACCGTCATGATGCTCTTGGAAATACCTTCGGCATCCACCACAGGCCCGACGATGGTGTTCAGCGCCGTGTAAAAGTCTGCGGGATCCTGCTTGTACTTCTCTTTATTGGCCGACAGGTCGGCGAGCATCCGGGTCGTGGTGTCCTGAACCAGATCGTGCGCCGAAGGCGCCGCCACGGCGTTAGCCATCAACGGCAGGGCCGCCAGTACAACCAACAGGCCACGTCGCAAGGTAGAGATCATTCAAAAGCTCCTCATTTGGCGTCTTTGCTAACGGTATTGAGCAGGAATTTACCGATCAGGTCCTCGAGCACCAGCGATGACTGGGTGTCATGGATAGTCCCGCCATCCTTGAGCAAGGCTTGTTCCCCGCCCACGCTGATACCGATGTACTTCTCGCCCAACAGGCCAGCCGTCAGGATAGATGCAGTGGAGTCAGTCGGCAGATTATCTACGCGCTTTTCCAGTTGCATGGTCACCCGGCCGGTGAAACTGTCGCGGTCCAGATCGATTGCCGTGACCTTGCCGATGGTCACACCGGCCATGGTCACTTTAGCTCTGACAGTCAAACCGGCGATATTGTCGAAGTACGCATAAAGTTTATACGTTTCGGCGTTTGCAGTCGGGGACAGGCCACTGACTCGCAGCGCAAGCAGCAGCAAAGCCAGGATGCCAGCCAGCAAGAAAAGGCCGACACCGATTTCCAGGGTGCGGTTTTGCATCAGAAATCTCCAAACATCAAGGCGGTCAGAATAAAGTCCAGGCCGAGCACTGCCAAAGAGGCATACACCACGGTCTTGGTTGTGGCACGACTGATCCCCTCGGAAGTGGGCTCGCAGTCATAGCCTTGGAATACGGCAATCCAGGTCACGACAAACCCGAAAACGATGCTTTTGATGATGCCGTTGAGCACGTCGCCATTGAACGTCACGCTGTTTTGCATGTTCGCCCAGTAGGAGCCGTCATAGACGCCCAGCCAGTCGACTGCCACCCACGAACCGCCCCAGATCCCGACGACGCTGAAAATCATCGCCAGCACCGGCAGGGAAATGAAACCGGCCCACAGGCGCGGGGCAACGATGTACTTGAGCGGGTCGACGCCAATCATTTCCAGACTGGACAACTGCTCGGTGGACTTCATGTTGCCGATTTCGGCAGTCAGGGCCGAACCGGCACGCCCGGCGAACAGCAATGCCGTCACCACCGGTCCCAGTTCACGCAGCAATGTCAGGGCAACCATCTGCCCGACAGCCTGCTCCGAACCGTAGCTGGACAGGATGTTGAAGCCTTGCAGCGCCAACACCATGCCGATGAACACCCCGGAAACCACGATGATCACCAGGGACATCACGCCGATCGAATGCAGCTGTTTGATCAGCAAGCCGAAACCGCCGCCAATACCGCCGCGCCCCAGCAACGCATGAAACAGGAAAATCGCCGCACGCCCGAACACCCCGACGGCATCGATCGCCGCCCGGCCGAACCGGCGCACTCTTTCTATTAGTGAAATCTTGCGCATCAGCGCTTCCCCAGAAGATCTGCGCGGTAATCCGTCGCTGGAAAGTGATAAGCGACCGGACCATCGGGTTCACCTGTCATGAATTGACGGATTCGCGGTTCTTGCGAGTTCATCAGTTCTTCAGGCGTGCCCTGCCCCAACACTTGGCCCTCGCCCACCACATAGATGTAGTCGGCAATGCTCGCGGTCTCCGCCAGATCGTGGGAAACCACGATACTGGTGATGCCCAGCGCGTCGTTGAGCAGGCGGATCAGGCGCACCAGCACGCCCATGGCGATCGGGTCCTGCCCCACAAAGGGCTCGTCATACATGAGGATCTGCGGATCAAGGGCAATGGCCCGGGCCAGCGCGACACGACGTTTCATGCCGCCGGACAATTCGTCCGGCATCAAGTCGATGGCGCCACGCAAACCCACGGCCTGCAATTTGAGCAGGACGATGTCGCGGATCATTTCTTCCGGCAGCTCGGTATGAACGCGCAGCGGAAAGGCAACGTTCTCGAACACATCGAGATCGGTAAACAGCGCGCCGCTCTGAAACAGCACGCCCATGTGCTTGCGCGCATCGAACAGGTCGCTGCGAGACAATTTGGGTAAATTTTGGCCGTTGACCCAGACTTCGCCGCTGGTAGGTCGCAACTGTGCGCCCATCAGCCGTAACAGCGTGGTCTTGCCACACCCGGAAGGACCCATGATGCCGGTGACCTTGCCGCGCGGGATGCGGATATCGACGTTATTGAAAATGCTGCGCGTACCGCGCTTGAAGGTCAGTCCCTTCAGCTCGACCGCGTAGGCGTTATCGGCACTCATCTAAACTCCTTGCGATGCAGCCTCTCACTCGGACGCCTGACTTTCTGACGAAAGCACATACCTCCCCGGGCAGGCCGAACTGGCGGCGAACTATATCACTGCAACGGGCAAGCGCCAAAGGCCCAAGCCGGCGCATGTTCAGCAACATGACAGGCGAAAACGCTTATTTGGAGGGTTTCCGTAACAGGGATTTACAAAGCACGACGAACTAGCGTGAGGGTTTCGATCATTACCGCTATAATCGCCGCCTTTTCATCGGGCTATACGATTCTGACATGAGCCAATCCAGCGAGCTGATTCAATCGGCACAACGCACTATCCGCCTCGAAGTGGAAGCCGTAAAAGGCTTGTTGCCCCATATCGACGCAGATTTCGTACGCGCTTGCGAGATGATTCTGGCCAGCAAAGGCCGCGTGGTCGTGCTGGGCATGGGTAAATCCGGGCACATCGGCAACAAGATTGCCGCCACCCTGGCCAGCACCGGCACCACGGCTTTCTTCGTTCACCCGGCCGAAGCCAGCCACGGCGACATGGGCATGATCACCCGCGACGACATCATCCTGGCGCTGTCGAACTCCGGCTCCACCAATGAAATCGTCACCCTGCTGCCGCTGATCAAGCGCCAGGGCATCAAGCTGATCAGCATGACCGGCAATCCAGACTCACCGCTGTCCAAGGCTGCCGAGATCAATCTCAACGTTCACGTGGAGCACGAAGCCTGCCCGCTGAACCTGGCGCCGACCTCCTCGACTACCGCCGCACTGGTGATGGGCGATGCCCTGGCCGTTGCGCTGCTGGAGGCGCGTGGCTTTACCGCTGAAGACTTCGCGTTTTCGCATCCGGGAGGCGCGCTTGGCCGACGCCTGCTGCTGAAAGTCGAAACCGTCATGCACGCCGGCGCAGAATTGCCCCAGGTGCAACGCGGCACGCTGCTCAAGGACGCCTTGATGGAAATGACCCGCAAGGGCCTGGGCATGACCGCGATTGTGGAGGCCGACGGTAAACTGGCCGGGATCTTCACCGACGGCGATTTGCGCCGCACCCTCGACCGGACCATCGACATCCACCACACGACCATCGACGAAGTCATGACTGTTCATGGCAAGACCGCACGGCCCGACATGCTGGCAGCCGAAGCCCTGAAAATCATGGAAGACCATCGAATCAACGCACTGGTAGTCGTCGACAAGGAAGACCGCCCGGTAGGCGCGTTCAACCTCTCCGATCTTCTGCGTGCAGGAGTAATGTAATGAGCGACGACCTGCTGCAACGCGGCAAGAACATCAAGCTGGCGGTTTTCGACGTCGACGGCGTCCTCACCGACGGGCGCCTGTACTTCCTCGAAGACGGCAGTGAATTCAAGACTTTCAGCACCCTCGACGGCCAGGGCATCAAGATGTTGATGGCAGCCGGCGTGCAGACCGCTATCATCAGCGGCCGTAAAACCCCGGTAGTCGAACGTCGAGCGAAAAACCTCGGCATTCCACATCTTTACCAGGGTCGCGAAGACAAACTCGTTGTACTTGACGAGCTTCTTGGCCAACTCAACCTAAGCTATGAACAGGTTGCCTACCTCGGTGACGATCTGCCGGACCTGCCGGTGATTCGCCGCGTCGGCCTGGGCATGGCGGTGGCCAATGCCGCCAGTTTTGTGCGCGAACACGCCCACGGTGTCACCCAGGCCCGTGGCGGCGAAGGTGCCGCCCGCGAATTCTGCGAACTGATCCTTCGCGCCCAAGGTCGCCTGGATGCGGCCAACGCCGCGTATTTGTGAGCCAATTATGTTTATTCTGAGCAAAAAGTTTCGCAGGTTCATGCTCTTCGGTTGCATCGCTGCGATATTCGCCGCGGTCGGCTACTGGAACATCAGCCCGGAACGCTTCCTCGACCAGCCGGTGGCAAAAGTCGATGAAACCGCAATCGACTATTACGCAGTAAACGCTCACAGCGTTCAGTACCTGCCCGACGGCGGCTTGCAGTACGACCTGACGTCCGACAAGGTCGAGCACCTCAAGGCGACCGACGTGTCGCTGCTGACCAACCCGGACTTGAACATGTATCGCGGCACCGAATTCCCGTGGCATGTCACGAGTTTGCGTGGCGAAGTGAATGCCGACGGCACCCAGGTAGAGCTGATCGACTCGGTCCGTATTGCACGCACCGATGAACAGAAGCGTGAATTGATTGTTACCAGCACCCGTATGACAGTGTTCCCGCAACAGCAATATGCGCAGACCGACCAACCCGTTAGAATCGACGGCGCTGGCGGTGTATCGACTGGCAACGGAATGAAAGCGTATTTGAAAGAAAGCAGGATACACCTGCTATCGAACGTAAGAGGACAGTATGAGGCTCGTTAAAACTCTCCCTATTTTGCTCAGTCTGGGCGCAGCACTGGGAAGCGTGAGCGCCTGGGCTCTGCCGAACGATCAAGAGCAGCCTATCCGCATTCAGGCCGACGATGCCCAGCTGGACGACAAGAACGGCGTTGCCACCTATAAAGGCGACGTGATCATTACCCAGGGCTCGATGAAGGTTACCGGCAACACCGTGACCATCACCCGCACCCCGGCCGGTGACATCGACGTGGTGACCTCGGTGGGCAACCTTGCCTACTTCGAGCAGCTGCAGACCGCTGGCGACACCAAGCCTGTGCAGGGCTGGGGCGTGACCATCCAGTACCACGCCGCGCAAAACCGCGTCGTGCTGATCGATAAGGCCAAGGTTGTCGACAAGGACAACAACACCACCCAGGGCGAGAAAATCGTCTACGACACGGTCAAGAAACTGGCGAGCGCCGGCCGTGCCACGGGTAACAAGGTCACCGAGTCGCGTCCGCGCATTGACATGGTGATCCAGCCGAAGCCGAAAACCGACCAGAAAAAGGCCAATTAATGGCAACCCTGAAAGCTCAGCATCTGGCCAAGAGCTACAAGAGCCGCCAGGTCGTGCGTGATGTCAGCCTGTCCATCGACAGCGGTCAGATCGTCGGCCTGCTGGGCCCGAACGGCGCCGGCAAGACCACCTGTTTCTACATGATCGTCGGCCTGGTACAGGCTGATCAGGGTCGCGTACTGATCGACGACCTGGACGTCAGCCACCAGCCGATGCACGGTCGTGCAAAGGCCGGTATCGGCTATCTTCCGCAGGAAGCGTCGATCTTCCGCAAACTGTCGGTGGCCGACAACATCATGGCCATCCTCGAGACCCGCAAGGAACTCGACAAGGCCGGTCGCCGCAAAGAGCTGGAAAGCCTGCTGCAGGAATTCCACATCAGCCATATCCGCGACAACCTGGGCATGAGCCTGTCCGGTGGTGAACGCCGCCGGGTAGAAATCGCCCGCGCGCTGGCCACCAACCCGAAATTCATCCTGCTCGACGAACCTTTCGCCGGCGTGGACCCGATTTCGGTAGGCGACATCAAACAGATCATCCATCACCTCAAGGCCAAGGGCATTGGCGTGCTGATCACTGACCACAACGTCCGTGAAACCCTGGATATCTGCGAAACCGCGTACATCGTCAACGATGGCCAACTGATCGCCGAAGGTGACTCCGCCACCATCCTGGCCAACGAACTGGTCAAGGAAGTGTACCTGGGCCATGAGTTCCGCCTTTAAGCACTGAGGTGTCTGGCTGGTTGTCCAAGCGCTTGTATCGATAAAAAATCAACATTTTTTTATTGTTACAGCGCTCTAGGCAAACCCTGCAGTATCGGGCATATAATTTGCTTAAGTTTGGCGCTCCGGCGCCCTGTAGTGGATGGCGCATGCGCGCCGGCGAATAAGGTGTTAAGCCCCTGCCATGAAACCATCGCTAGTCTTGAGAATGGGCCAGCAGCTGACGATGACACCTCAGCTGCAACAGGCCATCCGCCTGCTCCAATTGTCGACCCTGGACCTGCAACAGGAAATCCAGGAGGCCCTGGAGTCCAATCCGATGCTCGAACGCCAGGAAGAAGGCGACGACTTCGATAACGCCGACCCCTTGGCCGACAAAGCCGAACAGCAACCCAACGCCGATGTTTCGGAACCCTCCTACCAGGAAACCGCCCCGACGGTGGATAACCTCGAGGAAGGCGACTGGAACGAGCGCATTCCCAACGAGCTGCCCGTCGACACCGCGTGGGAAGACGTCTACCAGACCAGCGCCAGCAGCCTGCCGAGCAACGATGACGACGAGTGGGATTTCACCACCCGCACATCCGCCGGCGAAAGCCTGCAAAGCCACCTGCTCTGGCAACTCAACCTGGCACCGATGTCCGACACCGATCGCCTGATCGCCGTGACCCTGATCGATTGCATCAACAATCAGGGCTATCTGGACGAAACCCTCGAGGAAATTCTCGAAGCCTTCGATCCGGAACTGGACATCGAACTGGACGAAATCGAAGCCGTCCTGCACCGCATCCAGCAATTCGAACCGGCCGGCATCGGCGCCCGCAACCTGGGCGAATGCCTGTTGCTGCAATTGCGCCAACTGGCCGCCAAGACGCCCTGGCTGGCCGAGGCCAAGCGCCTGGTCACCGATTACATCGACCTGCTCGGCAGCCGCGACTACAGCCAGTTGATGCGCCGCATGAAGCTCAAGGAAGATGAACTGCGCCAGGTCATCGAACTGGTCCAGAGCCTGAACCCGCGTCCGGGCTCGCAAATCGAGTCCAGCGAAGCCGAATACGTCGTTCCCGACGTGATCGTGCGCAAGGACAACGAGCGCTGGCTGGTGGAGTTGAACCAGGAGTCGGTGCCACGGCTGCGGGTCAACGCCCAGTACGCCGGTTTCGTACGCCGCGCCGACACCAGTGCCGACAACACCTTCATGCGCAATCAGTTGCAGGAAGCCCGCTGGTTCATCAAGAGCCTGCAAAGCCGCAACGAAACCCTGATGAAAGTGGCCACCCAGATCGTCGAGCACCAGCGCGGCTTCCTGGAATACGGCGACGAAGCCATGAAACCGCTGGTCCTGCATGACATTGCCGAAGCAGTGGGCATGCACGAATCGACGATTTCACGGGTAACCACCCAGAAGTTCATGCATACCCCTCGGGGCATATATGAGCTGAAATACTTTTTCTCCAGCCATGTCAGCACCTCTGAAGGCGGTGAATGCTCGTCCACAGCGATCCGCGCGATCATCAAAAAACTGGTTGCCGCGGAAAATCAGAAAAAGCCGTTGAGTGACAGCAAGATCGCTGGTTTACTGGAGGCACAAGGCATTCAGGTGGCTCGCCGCACCGTCGCCAAGTACCGCGAGTCCCTCGGGATCGCGCCTTCGAGCGAACGCAAGCGGTTGATGTAAGCCACAGCACAGCGTTCCAGTGGCAGGTACCTCTACCTGCCGCTTTATGCACTGGCAACGAAGGAGAAGCTGTATGCAAGTCAACATCAGTGGACACCAATTGGAAGTGACCGAACCCCTGCGCGCCTACATCGGCGAAAAACTCGAACGATTAGAGCGGCATTTCGACAAGATCACCAACGTGCAGGTGACGATGACGGTCGAGAAGCTGAAGCAGAAAATCGAAGCCACCCTGCATATTCCCGGCAGTGAAGTGGTCGCCAACGCGGAACATACCGATATGTACGCGGCGATCGACTCACTTACCGACAAGCTGGATAAACAACTCAAAAAGCATAAGGAAAAGACCCAGAGCCTCCTCCAGGGCGCGACCGGTCGTTAACACTCCCTACCCATGATCCGACTTGAAAATATCCTGACCCCCGGCCGTTCCCTCGTGAACGTGCCGGGCGGCAGTAAAAAGAAAGCCCTCGAGCAAATTGCCAACCTGATCGCCCGGGAAGTGCCGGATCTGGAGATGCAAGATGTCTTCGAGGCTCTGATTGCCCGTGAAAAACTCGGTTCGACCGGTTTTGGCAACGGCATCGCCATCCCCCACTGTCGCCTCAAGGGTTGCAACTCACCCATCAGCGCCCTGATGCACCTTGATGCACCTATCGATTTCGACGCCATCGATGGCGCCCCGGTTGACTTGCTGTTTGTCCTGCTCGTCCCGCAAGCCGCCACCGATGCGCACCTGGAGTTGCTGCGCCAGATCGCCAGCATGCTCGATCGCAAGGAAGTACGCGAAAAACTGCGCAGTGCCCCGAGCAACGAAGCCTTGTATCAGGTTGTCCTGGACGAGCAAAACGGTCACTAATCATGCGCCTGATCATTGTCAGTGGCCGTTCCGGCTCCGGTAAAAGTACCGCGCTCAATGTCCTTGAGGACAACGGCTACTACTGCATCGACAACCTGCCCGCCGGTCTGCTGCCGGAACTGGCCGAACGCGCCCTGATTCATACCGAGCTGGCACAGCCGCTGGTCGCCGTGTCCATCGACGCGCGCAACCTGCCCAGCCACCTCTCGCGTTTTCCCGAATTACTTGAAGAAGTTCGCAGCAGGCATATCCAGTGCGATGTGCTGTACCTGGACGCCGATGAAGAAACCCTGCTCAAGCGTTTCTCGGAAACCCGTCGCCGTCATCCGCTGAGCAACGCCAATCGCTCACTGGCCGAGGCGATCGAAGACGAGACTCAGTTGTTGGGGCCGATCGCCGACCTGGCCGACCTCAAGATCAACACCACCAGCCTGAATCTGTACCAGTTGCGCGACACCATCAAATTGCGCCTGCTGAACCAGCCGGAGCCCGGCACGGCGTTCCTGGTGGAGTCTTTCGGGTTCAAGCGTGGCATGCCGGTAGATGCCGACGTGGTGTTCGACGTGCGCTGCCTGCCCAACCCGTACTGGAAACCGGAACTGCGAGCGCAATCCGGGCTCGATCAACCGGTGGCCGAGTACCTGGCGGCGCAGCCGGACGTCGAAGAGATGTTCCAGGATATCTACGGTTACCTGTTCAAGTGGCTGCCGCGATTTGCCGCCAGCAACCGCGCCTACGTCACCATTGCCATTGGCTGCACCGGCGGTCATCACCGCTCCGTCTACCTGACCGAACGTCTGGGTCAGGCCCTGCAACAATCCCTGAAGAACGTCCAGGTTCGCCACCGCGACCTCAGCTAAAGGATTCACAACGCGATGCCTGCTCTGGAAATTGAAATCATCAACAAGCTGGGCCTGCACGCCCGCGCTTCTGCAAAATTCGTTGGCGTTGCCGGTGAGTTCAAGGATTGCTCGATCAGAGTAGGACGCACGCCGGAATCCACAGTCGACGGTAAAAGCATCATGGCCATGATGATGTTGGCGGCTGGCAAAGGCACAAAAATCCACCTGAGCACTGAAGGCGAACAGGCTGAAGAGGCGTTGCAGGCATTGGTAGCACTGATCAACGACTACTTCGGCGAAGGTGAGTAAAGATCAAGTTCAAGATCAAAAGATCGCAGCCTTCGGCAGCTCCTACAGAGGAACACGATCCATGTAGGAGCTGCCGAAGGCTGCGATCTTTTGATGTTCAGGCGAGTGCCGTATCCATCACCATCATCAAGCAAAACCCCATCAACAATCCCAGGCTAGCCAGTTTGTCGTGACCATTGCGGCGCGACTCCGGGATGACTTCATGGGTCACCACCAGCAGCATTGCCCCGGCCGCCAGCGCCAGACCCAACGGCAATAGCAACTCCGCAAGGCTGACCAGCCACGCACACAACAATGCGAACACCGGTTCGACCAACCCTGATGCGGCACCGATCAGGAACGCCTTGACCCGCGACATCCCCGCCCCGGCCAACACCAATGCAATCACCAGTCCTTCGGGAACATCCTGCAAAGCGATGCCCATGGCCAGGCTGTCGGCATCGGGCATTCCGCCTCCGGCCGAGACCCCAACCGCCATGCCTTCGGGAATGTTGTGGGCAATGATGGCAAACACAAACAGCCAGATTCGCGGCGGGATCACCGGTCGCTCCAATGTACCGACAAGCATTTCCGGGCTGGCACCGGAGACTTTGCGGTCCACCAGAAACAACCCGAATGCGCCAAGCATGATGCCGAAGCTGATCAGGCCGCTGGCCGCCCAAGGTGTCAGCCCCAGGCTTTCGGCCGCGGAAATGCCCGGCACGATCAGCGAAAACGCCGTCGCCGCGAGCATCACCCCGGCACCGAAACCAAGCAAGGTATCGCTGAGCGCTTGAGGCATGCGCCGAATCACCAGGACCGGCACCGCTCCCAACGCAGTGCCCAAGGCGCAAATCGCCCCGCCCTGCAAGGCGCGTAGCAGTTTCGGCTCAAGGTCCAGCCATGCCAATCCCTGGGCACCCAACAACGTCATACCCGCCAGCAGTAACAGCGATCCCAACGCGTAACGAAACATTCGTCCGCTGCCAATCGCCAGTGTTTCAGTGCCCATAGTCAGCCTTGGATTGTTTTTATAGATGACTTAAACCAGCGCAGCCTGATAGCGCGCTGCGACTTCAGGCCAATTGATCACGTTGTAGAACGCGTTGATGTATTCCGGACGACGGTTTTGATAACGCAGGTAATAGGCGTGTTCCCAGACGTCCAGACCGAGGATCGGCGTGTTGCCGTTCATCAGCGGACTGTCCTGGTTGCCACTGCTTTCCACGACCAGAGTCTTTTGCGGCGTGACGCTCAACCACGCCCAGCCGCTGCCGAAGCGAGTCAGCGCGGCTTTGGTGAAGGCGTCCTTGAAACTGTCGAGGCCGCCCAGTTGTTCATCGATGGCCGTGGCCAGCGCACCGTCAGGTTTGCCGCCGGCGTTGGGCGCCATGACTTCCCAGAACAGCGAATGGTTGGCGTGGCCGCCGCCCTGGTTGATCACTGCAGCGCGCAGTTTTTCCGGGAGTTGCTCGACGCTTGCCACCAGTTTCTCCACCGACCACTCGGCAAACTCGGTGCCTTCGACCGCAGCGTTGAGGTTGTTGATATAGGTCTGGTGGTGCTTGGTGTAGTGGATTTCCATGGTTTGCGCATCGATATGCGGTTCCAGGGCGTCGTAGGCATACGGCAAGGCAGGCAGGGTAAAAGCCATTTCAATGGACTCCATGTTGAAGGGGGACAGGCTGATGCCGGGGCGACGCAGCATCCATGTGCAGCAAACGATGGGTGCGCGGGTATTCGCCGTGTTCACTGATGAAATTCAGCAATTCGACGTAGGTTTTGCTGCTCTGGCGCAATGCGGCCTCGCGCAGGGCCGGTGCCAGTCGCGGGTCCTGCATGGTCTGCAACAGCCGTTGATGGATCGCGCACAGGTACTCGGCGCTCTCCTCCGGCTGGTTCAGACGCAAATGCAGGTCCGCCAGGTTGTGGTGGGAAATCACGCAAGCGGCCACCGCTTCGTCGGCATCCGCCCAGCGCTCGAACAACACCTGGGCCAGCGCCAGTGCCTGCAAGTAAGCCTCGCGGGCATCGACAAACTCGCCCTGCATGAAATGGCGATTGGCCCTTTCGATCGTGCGTTTCCAGTGCTCCATGGTGTGCCTCCAAAGCGGTAGCGGTGATTACACGCCGCCTGCGGTGAGCTTCTCTGGGTTGAGTAATTCTTCCAGTTGGCTGCGCGACAGGTCGGTGTGTTCCAGGGCGACATCAATCACCGGACGGCCCTGCTGATACGCCTTCTTGGCGATCTCCGCGGCTTTTTGGTAACCGATGATCGGGTTGAGTGCGGTGACCAGAATCGGATTGCGTGCCAGCGCTTCCTTGATCCGGGCCTCGTTGACCTTGAAGCTGGCGATGGCTTTGTCACCCAGCAGGCGGCTGGAGTTGGCCAGCAGCTCGATGCTGCTCAGCAGGTTCTGGGCGATGATCGGCAGCATCACGTTCAGTTCGAAGTTGCCCGACTGACCGGCGATCGTGATCACGGTGTCGTTGCCGATCACCTGAGCGGCGACCATTGCCGTGGCTTCCGGGATCACCGGGTTGACCTTTCCCGGCATGATCGACGAGCCCGGCTGCAAGGCTTCGAGTTCGATTTCGCCGAGGCCGGCCAATGGCCCGGAGTTCATCCAGCGCAGGTCGTTGGCGATTTTCATCAGCGACACGGCGGTGGCCTTGAGCTGACCGGACACCGCGACCGCCGTGTCCTGGGAGCCGATCAGCGCAAACAGGTCCTTGCCTGGCTGGAATTGCACCTGGGTCAGTTTGCTCAGTTGCTGACTGAACAGCGCCGCGAACTGCGGATGCGCGTTGATCCCGGTGCCGACTGCGGTGCCGCCCTGGGCAAGGGATTGCAGGCTCGGCAGCAGGTCTTGCAGATGGCCAATATTCGCCTTGAGCTGTTGCGCCCAGCCATTCAGCACCTGGCTCATGCGCACAGGCATGGCGTCCATCAGGTGCGTACGGCCGGTTTTGACATGGTGATGGACCTGCTCGGCCTTGTGCTCAATCACTTGCACCAGGTGCACCAGCGCCGGCAGCAATTGTTCATGCAAGGCCAGCGCGGCACTGACGTGGATGGTGGTCGGGATGATGTCGTTGCTGCTTTGGCCACAGTTGACGTGATCGTTAGGGTTCACCGGCTCGCCGAGCAAACGGCTGGACAGGGTGGCGATCACTTCGTTGGCGTTCATGTTGGAACTGGTGCCGGAACCGGTCTGGAAGATATCCACCGGGAAATGCTGCATGAAGTCGCCTTCGAGCAAGCCTTGCGCCGCATCGACGATGGCTTTGCCTTGGGACTCGCTGATCTGCTTGAGCTCGACGTTGGCCCGGGCAGCGGCGGCCTTGGCCAGGATCAATGCGCGAATGAACTGCACCGGCATCGGTTGGCCGCTGATCGGGAAGTTATCCACCGCACGTTGGGTTTGCGCGCCGTAGAGGGCGACCTCCGGGACTTGCAGCTCGCCCATGCTGTCGCGTTCGATACGAGTGTTACTCATCGGGAAATCCTTGCACCAGTTCTATGAGGGGAATCGAGGGCTGCAACTCGCAGGTCGCCAGTTGCCAGGTGTAGCTCTGCCAGCGTTTGAGCCGGCATTTACACAGGGAGAGACGTTCAAGTTCGCGCAACGGGCGCCAGGCCTGGTCGAGACAATAAGTGCGCCAGTGCCACGGCAGCGCGACATCGGCGGCGGTGTCGAGCAGCAAACGGAAGGAAGTTTCAGCGATGGTCCAGGGCGAGGTTGCCGTACAACAGGCCAGATACCGGCCTTCGGCCAAGTAATGTTCGATCAGGCGCGGCTCATCGGGATCCATCGCGCAACGGATCTGGCGACTCATCCAGCGCCAGCTTTCGAGGTACGGCTGCTCGTGCAAGGCAGAACTCATAATCCGGGCTCATTCGGTAATGAGATTTATTATTAGATGATAATGAGAACCAAAACAACCCCGAAGACATACACAGATCCATGTGGGAGCGGGCTTGCTCGCGAAGGCGGTGTGTCAGTCACCATCATTTGCGGCTGACCCGCCGCCTTCGCGAGCAAGCCCGCTCCCACATGGGGACTCGTGTATGGCCCATAAAAAAGGCGCGCCATCCGATGGGATGGCGCGCCTTTTGTGTAACGGTCGGGGCTTAGCTACCCGCCACCGTCATCCGCTCGATCAACACCGAACCGGTGCGAATGTTGCTGCGCAGTTCCAGATCATTGCCCACCGCAACAATCTGCTTGAACATGTCGCGCATGTTGCCGGCGATGGTCACTTCCTGGACCGCGAACTGGATTTCGCCGTTCTCGACCCAGAAACCCGCCGCGCCACGGGAGTAATCGCCCGTGACCATGTTCAGGCCCTGGCCCATCAGTTCGGTGACCAGCAAGCCACGGCCCATGCGGCGCAGCAGCGCGGCCTGGTCTTCGTCGCCATGGGTGACGAACAGGTTGTGCACGCCGCCGGCGTTGGCGGTGCTCGGCATACCCAGTTTGCGACCGGAATAGGTGCCGAGGATGTACGACACCAGCACACCATTTTCGACGAATGGTTTGGCGTAGGTCGCCAGGCCATCGCCATCGAACGCCGAGCTGCCCATCGCGCGCATCAAGTGCGGACGCTCATCGAGGGTCAGCCATTCCGGGAACAGTTTCTGCCCAAGGGTGCCTTCAAGGAACGACGATTTGCGGTACAGGCTGCCGCCGGACACCGCCGACAGGAAGCTGCCGAACAAACCACCGGCCAGTTCCGCCGAAAACAGCACCGGCACTTCGCAAGTAGGCACTGGACGCGCGCCCAGACGGCTCGCCGCTCGTTGTGCGGCGCGTTGACCGATGCTCACCGGGTCGGCCAGCAAGCTGCCCTGACGGCTCACGTCGTACCAATAATCGCGCTGCATCTGGCCTTCGGCCTCGGCGATCATCACGCAACTCAAGCTATGGCGGGTCGACGCGTAACCGCCGATAAACCCGTGGCTGTTGCCGTAGACGCGGCAACCCTGATGCGTGCTGAGGGTGGTGCCGTCAGCGTTCTTGATCCGGCTGTCGGTGGCAAACGCCGCCGCTTCACAGCTCAGGGCCATCTCGATGGCTTGCTCGGGAGTGATATCCCACTCGTGGAACAGGTCGAAATCCTGCAGATCCTTGGCCATCAGCGCGGCGTCTGCCAGGCCCGAAGCTTCGTCTTCAGAGGTGTGCTTGGCGATGGCGAGCGCGGCGGCCACGGTTTCGCGAATCGCGTCGGGACCGCTGGCCGAGGTACTGGCCGAACCTTTGCGCTGGCCGACGTACAAGGTGATGCCAAAGCCCTGGTCACGGTTGAATTCGACGGTTTCGACTTCCCGCTGACGCACCGACGTGGACAGGCCCTGCTCCAGCGACACCGCGACTTCACAGGCACTGGCACCCTGGCGCTTGGCTTCAGCGATGATCTGCTCGACTTGCTCTTGCAGTGCCGGCAACGCTTGTGGGCCGACGCTTTCAACTGCACTCATGCTGTTCTCCACTCAAATTCTGCTTTCGGCTGGGGCCTTCGAGCGACCGGGCCGGACAAGCGGCCCCCGACTGGTTATCATGGCGGCGTTTCTTTGCGGACGGCCACCATGGTTGATTCTTACGACGACTCCCTCGATACGGGAGAAAAAAGCAAATCCCAGGTTAAACGCGAGCTGCATGCTCTGGTTGACCTCGGCGAACGCCTTACAACGCTCAAGCCTGACTTGCTGGCAAAACTGCCGTTGACCGACGCTATGCGCCGGGCCCTGGCCGATGCGCCCAAGCACACCGCGAATATCGCGCGTAAACGGCACCTTATGTTCATCGGCAAGCTGATGCGCGATCAGGACACTGACGCCATTCTGATGTTGCTCGATCAACTCGATGCCTCCACCCGGCAGTACAACGAACGTTTCCATGGCCTGGAACGCTGGCGCGATCGCTTGATCGCGGGCGACGATGCAGTCCTGGAGAAGTTCGTGCTCGACTACCCGGAGGCTGATCGTCAACAGTTGCGCTCCCTGATCCGTCAGGCCCAGCACGAACTGGCGACCAACAAGCCACCGGCATCGAGCCGTAAAATCTTCAAGTACATCCGTGAGCTGGACGAGACTCAACGCGGTCTTCGTTAACGTCCGACGGCATCTCGTGTAGGAGCTGCCGCAGGCTGCGATCTTTTGATCTTGCTTTTGATTTTGCAAAGATCAAAGTCAAAAGATCGCAGCCTGCGGCAGCTCCTACATGGGATACGTATTTCTTCATGCGCCTGTGCCACCCACAGTAATCGCATCGATTTTCAGCGTTGGCTGGCCGACACCCACCGGCACCGACTGCCCATCCTTCCCGCATGTCCCCACACCGCTGTCCAGCGACAGATCGTTACCGACCATCGACACCTTGCTCATGGCTTCCGGCCCGTTGCCGATCAACGTCGCGCCTTTGACCGGGGCGGTGATCTTGCCGTCTTCGATCAGGTACGCCTCGCTGGTGGAGAACACGAATTTGCCGCTGGTGATGTCCACCTGACCACCGCCGAGGTTGGCGCAGTAGATGCCACGTTTCACCGAAGCGATGATTTCTTCCGGGTCGCTTTCGCCCGCCAGCATGTAGGTGTTGGTCATCCGTGGCATCGGCAGGTGCGCGTAGGATTCACGACGACCGTTACCGGTGCGGGCCACGCCCATCAGGCGCGCGTTGAGCTTGTCCTGCATATAGCCCTTGAGTACGCCGTTTTCGATCAGCGTGGTGCACTCGGTCGGGGTGCCTTCGTCATCGACGCTCAGCGAACCACGGCGACCGGCCAGGGTGCCGTCATCGACGATGGTGCACAGCTTGGACGCAACCATCTCACCCATGCGCCCGCTATACGCGGAGCTGCCCTTGCGGTTGAAGTCGCCTTCCAGGCCATGGCCAACCGCTTCGTGCAGCAGCACACCAGACCAGCCCGAACCCAATACCACCGGCAACGTACCGGCCGGCGCCGGAATCGCTTCCAGGTTCACCAGCGCCTGACGCAAGGCTTCACGGGCATAACCCATGGCGCGGTCATCGCTGAGGAAATAACGGTAATCGGTACGCCCGCCGCCGCCATGACCACCGCGCTCGCGACGGCCATTCTGCTCGACGATCACGCTGACGTTGAAGCGCACCAGCGGTCGCACATCCGCCGCCAGGCTGCCGTCGGTGGACGCGACAAGAATGCGTTCCCAGACCCCAGCCATGCTCACGGTGACTTGCTGGATACGCGGGTCGAGGGCGCGGGTCGCGACGTCGATGCGCTTGAGCAGGTCGACTTTCTCGGCGCGGGTCATCACTTCCAATGGGTTGTCCGGCCCGTACAACTGGGCGACATCCTGTGTGGTGAACGCTTGCACCGTGCCGTTCTGCCCGGCACGAGAAATCGAACGGGCCGCACGCGCCGCCGCGCCGAGCGCTTCGAGGGTGATGGCATTGCTGTAGGCAAAACCGGTTTTCTCACCCGATTGCGCGCGCACGCCGACGCCTTGGTCGAGGTTGAAGCTGCCTTCCTTGACGATCCCGTCTTCCAGCGCCCAGGACTCGGAAATCTGGCCCTGGAAATACAGGTCGGCAGCATCGATACCCGGGCCGGCCAGATCACCGAGCACACTTTGCAGGCTCTCGATGGTCACGCCGCCGGGCGCTAACAGGTGGTCACTGACTGAGGACAACAACTCGCTCATATGCTTTACGCCTTAAATTCATCGTTCTGAGGCAGGTCGCTGGGCGCCCTGCGAGAAAAAGCGCCGGTGACTGGACACCGGCATCCGCGCCCTGATCGACGCCTGTTCGCTGCTATCGCGTTCGGCCAGCAGCACGGCCTCGCCTTGATCCTGTTGCGCCACCACGCGACCCCACGGGTCGACAATGGCAGCGTGTCCATAAGTTTCACGCGGCCCCGGATGGGTACCACCCTGGGCGGCCGCGAGTACATAACACTGGGTTTCGATGGCCCGTGCGCGGATCAGCACATCCCAATGGGCCGCGCCGGTCACGGCGGTGAAGGCCGACGGCGCGGTGATCAGCTCCGCTCCGGCGGCACGCAATTCGCTGTACAGCTCAGGGAAGCGCAGGTCATAACACACCGTCAGGCCGACCCGACCGACGGGCGTGTCTGCCACCACCACGCCACTGCCATAAGCATAGTCATCGGATTCACGGTAACGCCCGCGATTGTCCGCTACGTCCACGTCGAACAGGTGCAACTTGTCATACCGTGCAACGGTTTCGCCCTGGTCATTCACCAGCAGCGAGCAGGCATGCACTTTCGCCATCGGTTGATCCACCGGCGGCAACGGCAAAGTGCCGGCGACTATCCATAACTTGAGGGCGCGGGCGGTCTGTTTCAACCACGGCAGGATCGGACCTTCACCCAACGCCTCGGCGCGGCCAATATCGGCGATGTCGCGACGGCCCATGGCCGCGAAGTTTTCCGGCAGCACCGCGAGCCTCGCGCCAGCGTTCGCCGCTTGTTCAAGCAGACGACGGGCCTGGGCCAGATTAGCCAGCACATCGCTCTGGCTGACCATTTGAATCACCGCTACAGACATGGCCATTTCCCTATTCGAATCAACACAAGACCTGTAGGAGCGAGGCTTGCCCGCGAAGGCGTCTTGCCTGATACACCGCAGTGCATCGATTCGCGGGCAAGCCTCGCTCCTACAGGGGTTAGCGTTGGAGCATTAGAATCTTACGGCCATGCTACTCCATAGCCCCGGAGAGTGGCTTTTGAAAAAGAGCATCAAAAAGGCTTGTCCAGGGTGATCTTCGGTTCTTTCCATGGGCCTTTGACGGTGTATTTGACGCTGGCAAAACGCGCCACGCGGTCGCCAATCAGCTTGTCGATCAGGAACAGCGCGCCACCAATGGCCGGCGCGCCGACAATCAGCGCGGCAATCGGCAGGTTGTTGGTCAGTGGCAAGGTCACCAGCAACTTGGCATCGACCTGATCGCCGACCAGATCGAGCGTGCCATTGAGCTCAAGGTTGCTCGACGGGCCAGTCAACAGGATCGGCTCACGGGTCACGTAAACCCCGTTGCTCGCCACTAGCAGGCCTTTGACCCGGTCGTAACTCAGGCCCTTGCCAAACAGGTCGGAGAAGTCCAGACGCAGGCGGCGGCCGATGGAATTAAAGTTGAGCAGGCCAAACACCCGCAACGCCTGGGCGCTGCCCTCGACTTCAACGAACTGACCTTTGTTCAGCGAAGCGTCGAGGCTGCCGGAGAAACGCTTGGTGGCCAGCCACGCCGGCGAACCGGGCCAGCGACCGTCGACGTCCATGTGAAACTCTTCACTGGTCACGCTCGGCGCAAAGCCCCAGCCCTTGAGCACGTCGGCCAGGTTTTTGCCGCTGATCCGGCCCTTATACCAACTGCTGGTGGCGCCCGGCGTGCCTTCCCAACCACCGCTGCCCTGCAACAGGATGCCTTTGAGGCCCATGTCCAGCGTATTAAGCGCGATGCCCTTGGCGGTCGGCCGGACTTTCAGCGACCAGCCGCCCATCAGGTCAGTGCCCTGGAACAGCTGATTGATCGTGATATCCAGCGCCGGGATCTTGCTCGGGTCCACGGACGCCAAGGGGTCTGGCGAGTTTTCGTCGGCCAGCACGGTCGGATCGGGCGCCGGCAACCGCACGTATTGCAGATTGATCGCAATCGGCGCGGCTTTCGCGTCGGGGATGTTCACATTGCCCTTGGCCTGCTGACTGTCGAGTTGCAAAGCCCAGGCTGACGGCTTGCGGGTCAACTGCACCGAGGCTTGATCGAGGGTTGTACCGAAGCCGCTGAGCTTATCGACCTTGAAGTCCGCGCCGCTGAGCAACTGCTTGGCACTGCCGCCCGGATCCTGGCCGGCATACTTGTCCGCCAGATCCTTCCACGGGCCGACATCCAGCTCCGACAGCACACCACTGACGCGCAGGCCTTTGTTCGCCGGCAACACGGCATTGCCGCCACCGAGGAACAATTCGCCGCGACCGTCGGCAAAATTACCGGCAGGTGCTGCGAACGTGAAGTTCGCCAAGTCGCCATACGTGACCCAATAACGCCGCTCCGGCCCTTGCAGGGTCATGCGGAACACCGTGTCACGGCCCACGTCCGCCGCCATGCCGAACGGCGCAGGCAAATCGACGGCGACGCCTTTGAGGTTAGAGCTGACGATCAATTGACTGTCGGCGCCATTGAGGTTCAGTTGCATCTGGTAAGGAACGACGCCGGATACCGGTAACGGCTGAGTCACGTTCAACCAGTCGGTGAGTTTCTTCACCTCGACCTGACCGGAGGCGGTGACCCGGGTATCGAGCTTGCCCGGACTGCCATCGGCGAAAATTTGCGCGGTGACCGGTTTGTCGAACGCCTTCGCAGTGATGTTCTGCCCGCTCAGGCCCTTGCTGCTGTCGAAGCGGAAATCGCCCTTGAGCTGCGTCAGTTCCAACGTCGGTTCGGCCAGTTTCAGCCGCGCCTTGTTGGTCTTGAAGTCGACAATAATCTTGGGCTGATCGCCCTTGGCCAGCGGGATATCGAGCTTGAGTTTGCCCTGCAAATCGCCCTCACCTTCCCAACCGGCGAAGGTGTCGGCGGTGCCGATTGGCGCTTGCTGCAGAATCTTCAGGCCATCGCCCAAGCCGCCGGCAAACCCGCCATCGAGGAACATGTGGACGTTCTGCCCGGCCGGCGCGTGTGGAATATTGACGTAGACATCGCTGACCTGGGTGTCGAGCAACTGGCCTTTGCTGGCCAGAATGCGCACGCCGCTGTCTTCGATAAACACATCGCCACTGACCTTGCTGACATGCGGCCAACCCGGCTGGAACGCCAGTTCGGCGTCGTGCACCTTGAAGAAGAGGCTGATGCTGCGCGCGGTATCTTCGGCGCCATGGTTCAGCGAACCCTGGTACTGGAAGAAACCCTGATCCACCGCGCCTTTGAGGATTGCCGTGCGCAGCCATTCGTCCAGCGCCGGGCTGAGCACGGTCGGCAGGTACTTGGCGGTGTATTTGCCGTCGCCGTCCACCAGGCCGACCCGCAGGTCCATGTAGTCTTCCTGGGTGTGGTCGAAATGCAGGCGGATCAGGAAGTCGCCGGCAATCTTGCCCTCTTCGCCCAACACCTTCAGGTACGGCGCGATCAGGGTGAAGCCTTCTTTATCAAGCTTCCAGGTCAGCCGGGCATTGGCCTGAATGTATTGCCATGGCTTGGCGAAAATCGGGTCCAGGTGCAGGGAAAAATCCTTGCTGTCCATGCGCAACTCGCCGTGACCAAGGTCGCCGCTGATGCTGCCACTGACATTCCGCGCCGCCGGTGCGCCGTGATAGGCGTTGAAACCGACCCGCTCCAGGTTGGCGGCGAAACTGAATTTGCTGTCGTCAGTGGCGTTGGGCCGCATGTCGATCAGCACGTTGCGCAATGCACCGGTGACCTTGAGTTTATCCACTGCGGTGGCAACGCCTTCAGGCAACGGTCCCAGTGCATTGAGCAGCGGCGTGAGCGGCGTAAGGTCCAATCGATCGGCTTGCAGGTGCCAGAGTTCTTCGGTTTTGTCGGTAGCGACGCTTTGCTTGAGTTGCAGATGGGTTTCCCAGCGGGTGTCGCCAAAATTCATCGACAGGGAATCGAGGGTCACCAGAGCGCCTTCGTCGCTGCGCTGGAAGTAAGCATTGAGCGCGAGGTTGTTGAGCTGGATTGGCTTGCGCTCGGCGTAGGCACCCTTGATTTGCGGAGCATTCAGGCGAATCGCCGCGCTTTGCACAGCACCTTTGTCCCAGTTCAGCCACAGCTCGCCACCGGCCTTGATCTCGGAGAAATTCCATTGCCGGGTCAGGCGTGCGGGCAACCATTTCGACCAATCGCTTTGCGGCAGGCTCAGGTAAGCCTCCGCCGCACCGTCCTTCCAGGCGCTGGCCCGCACGCGGGTGCGCAGGCTCATGGCCACGGGTTGACCGTCGGGCAGGGTCAGGCGCGCATCGAGGCGTTGACGAGAGGCGCCGGTTTTCAAATTGATGCCAACGTAGGTCAACGTCAGCGGAGGATGATCCACCGGTTGCAAGGTGATCTGGCTATCGAGAATCGACAGCTGTTCGACCATCTGCATGCGATTGAGCAACTGCTCCGGGTCCATTGGCTGGTCTTGCTGCACCGGCAGACCTTCCAGCGCCCATTTACCATCCTCGCCTTCCTTGAGGCTGATCTTCAGGCCATTGAGCTCCAGGTGAGCAATGCGCACTTCACGGGCCAACAAACTGGCCCAAAGGTCGGGCACGGCACGCACGTTATCCAGGCGCAGGGCATTGGTGCCCGCACCGACCGTCACGTCGTGGGCCAGCAGAATGGGTGCAAAACCGCTCCAGTTGCCCTCAAGCTTGCCGATTTGCAGCGGCATGCCCAGCGCGGCACTGGCCTTGGTCTCGACGTCGGCGCGGTATTCGGCCACCAGCGGCGTCAGTTCCCGACCGAGGCTGACGTACAACGCCATCAGCACCAGAACCAACGCACACAGGCCCAGTCCCCAGCGGGTCAGTGCGGCCAAAATGCGTGTCAGACGGTCCATGTCAGGTGGCTCCCATGGCAAAAATACTGCAAAAAGCTGAGGCCAGCCGTTCTAGTCGCGGTGAAACCTGGAGATTCAGAGCAGCACCACGTCGTATTGTTCCTGGGAATACATGGTTTCGACCTGAAAACGAATGGTGCGACCGATGAACCCTTCCAGTTCGGCAACGTTGCCCGACTCTTCGTCGAGCAAGCGATCCACTACTTTCTGATTCGCCAATACACGATAGCCTTCCGCCTGATAGGCGCGGGCTTCGCGGAGGATTTCGCGGAAAATTTCGTAGCAGACCGTTTCCGGTGTCTTCAGCTTGCCGCGCCCCTGGCAACTGCTGCACGGTTCGCACAACACTTGCTCAAGACTTTCGCGGGTGCGCTTGCGGGTCATCTGTACCAGGCCCAACTCGGTGATGCCGATGATGTTGGTCTTGGCGTGATCGCGTTCCAGTTGCTTCTCGAGCGTGCGTAATACCTGGCGCTGGTGCTCTTCGTCTTCCATGTCGATGAAGTCGATGATGATGATCCCGCCGAGGTTGCGCAGGCGCAGCTGACGAGCGATGGCGGTGGCAGCTTCGAGGTTGGTCTTGAAGATGGTTTCTTCGAGATTGCGATGGCCGACGAACGCCCCGGTGTTGACGTCGATGGTGCTCATGGCTTCCGCCGGGTCCACCACCAGATAGCCGCCAGACTTGAGCGGCACTTTGCGCTCCAGGGCTTTCTGGATTTCGTCTTCGACGCCGTACAGGTCGAAAATCGGCCGCTCGCCCGGATAATGCTCAAGGCGATCAGCGATTTCCGGCATCAGTTCGGCGACGAACTGTGTGGTTTTCTGGAAGGTTTCCCGGGAGTCGATACGGATCTTCTCGATCTTCGGGCTCACCAGGTCACGCAAGGTACGCAGGGCCAGGCCGAGGTCTTCGTAGATCACGCTCGGCGCGCTGATGGTTTGGATCTGGGCGTTGATCTGGTCCCACAGACGGCGCAGGTAGCGAATGTCCATGAGGATTTCATCGGCACCGGCACCTTCTGCGGCAGTGCGCAGAATGAAGCCGCCGGCTTCCTTGATGCCCTCTTTGGCCACGCAGTCGGTGACCACTTGTTTGAGGCGTTCGCGCTCGGCTTCGTCTTCGATTTTCAGGGAAATGCCGACGTGCGCCGTGCGCGGCATGTACACCAGATAGCGCGACGGAATCGACAGCTGCGTGGTCAACCGCGCACCTTTGGAGCCGATCGGGTCCTTGGTGACTTGCACCACCAGGCTCTGGCCTTCGTGCACCAGGCTGCTGATGCTTTCCACCGCAGGGCCTTCACGCAGGGAGATTTCCGAAGCATGAATGAACGCGGCACGGTCCAGGCCGATGTCGACGAAAGCCGCCTGCATGCCCGGCAATACCCGCACAACCTTGCCTTTATAAATGTTGCCGACGATGCCGCGCTTTTGTGTGCGCTCGACGTGAACTTCTTGCAGGACACCGTTTTCAACCACCGCCACGCGCGATTCCATCGGCGTGATGTTGATCAGGATCTCTTCACTCATGGCAGGGTCTCGTTCAGGCATGTTCACGATAATGGCCGCATCTAGTCAGTACGACGCTCAGCGCGCGTTAAGGGTTTGCCAACAGGGTATGCCGAAATGGCCGAGCAGTTCTGCGCTTTCGCACAGCGGCAATCCAACCACCGCCGAATAGCTGCCATCGAGCCCGGCGACAAACACTGCGCCCAACCCTTGAATGCCATAGCCGCCGGCCTTGTCCCGGGGTTCGCCGCTGGCCCAGTAGGCCGCCGCTTCCTCGCGACTGATGCTGCGAAAACGCACCAGGCTGCGCACCACACGCGATTCGCAACGCTCGCCGTCAAGCACGGCAATCGCCGTCAGGACTTCGTGCTCCTGCCCCGACAACATCATAAGCATGGCGCACGCATCGGCTTCGTCCACTGGCTTGCCGAGAATTTTCCCGTCCAGCACCACGGCGGTATCCGCACCCAATACGCAAAATGCTGTGTCGGACGCGACCGTAAGGCGCCCGGCCTCGGCCTTGCCGCGCGCCAGACGCTCGACATAGGCCGATGGGGTTTCGTTGTGCAAAGGGGTTTCATCGATGTCCGCACTGATGGCGGAGAACGGCACGCCGATCTGCGTGAGCAGTTCACGTCGACGCGGCGAGCCTGAGGCGAGGTACAGCAATTTCATCCAGACATCTCCCTGTTTAGTGCCCTGCCTCACAAGTACTGTTCCTTTTTGGCGGCGTCTGTTGTTGCCATACTGCGTTGCCGCTCCTCGCCATAGCCAGCTATGACTCGTCGCGGCGCCTTGTTTGGCAACAACAGCCACTCGCCAAAAAAGGAACGTACTTGCGAGGCAAGGCACCGGTACGGGCACATGCCTGACCGAATTAGTTGATCTTGTAGCGCCGACGCAAGCCACGCAAACCGAAGCTGATCCACGGCCAGAGCAGTGCGCTCACCAACGCTGGCAGCACCAAAGCCAAGGTTGGCTGGCGGTTGCCGGTCAGGGCGCTGAGCCACAACTGGACCAGTTGGGCCAGGCCGAAGATCACCAGAAGCACCAGGCACTGCTGCCACATCGGGAACATCCGCAGGCGCTGTTGCAACGCCAGCACCAGATAGGTGATGAGCGTCAGGATCAACGCGTTCTGGCCAAGCAAGGTGCCATAGAGCACATCTTCAGCCAGCCCCAGGCAAAACGCGGTGACCATGCCGACTTTCTGCGGCAGGGCCAACGCCCAGAATGCCAGCAGCAACGCCAGCCACAGGGGACGCAGGATTTCCATGAATTGGGGCAACGGCGAAACGCTGAGCAGCAGGCCGATGGCGAAGGTCAGCCAGACGATCCAGCCGTTCCGGGATGAAGTAGCACCCGCCATTATTCTCTTCCCCCAGTGGTGGCCGGTGCAGAGACAGGCGGTTTGGCAGCGGGCTTCGCAGCAGCCGGTTTGGCGACAGGCTTGGCCGGATGAGTAGGCTTGGCCGGTGTCGTTGCCGCAGGTGGCGTGGCTGCTGGCGCGGTGGCCGGCGCAGCAACGGCCGGGGTCGGCACGACCGCAGGAATCGGTTTAGGCACCGTGGCCGGAATGATCGGCCCGCCACCGTGCTGATCCAGCGCTTCCTGAGCCTGGGCGGCGTCATTGGCGCGTTCTTCTGCAGTGCGCCCATCGCTGAACACCAGCAGCAGATAACGGCTGCGGTTCAAAGCGGCGGTCGGCACGGCGCGGACGATAGCAAATGGCTGGCCGGAATCGTGGATCACTTCCTTGACCGTCGCCACCGGGTAACCCGCCGGGAAGCGCTGGCCGAGGCCGGAGCTGACCAGCAGATCGCCTTCTTTGATGTCGGCGGTGTCGGCCACGTGACGCAGTTCGAGGCGCTCAGGATTACCGGTGCCGCTGGCAATCGCCCGCAGACCGTTGCGGTTCACCTGCACAGGAATGCTGTGAGTCGTATCCGTCAGCAACAGCACGCGGGAGGTGTACGGCATCAACTCGACCACTTGGCCCATCAGGCCACGGGCGTCGAGCACCGGCTGACCGAGGATCACACCGTCGCGCTCACCTTTGTTGATGATGATGCGATGCGTGAAGGGGTTGGGGTCCATGCCGATCAACTCGGCCACTTCGACCTTCTCGTTGACCAGCGCGGAGGAATTGAGCAACTCGCGCAGCCGGACGTTCTGCTCGGTGAGGGCGGCAAGCTTTTGCATGCGACCCTGCAACAGCAGGTTTTCGGTCTTGAGTTTTTCGTTCTCGGCAACCAGTTCGGTACGGCTGCCAAATTGGCTGGCCACACCTTGCCATAGCCGCTGCGGCAGGTCGGTGATCCAGTAAGACTGCATCAGCACCAGCGACATCTGACTACGCACTGGCTTGAGCAGTGTGAAGCGGGCATCGACGACCATCAGCGCGACCGATAGCACGACCAGCACCAACAAGCGCACGCCCAGTGAGGGGCCCTTGGCGAAAAGCGGTTTAATAAGCCGCTCCTCCCAGGCAAATGTTCTCTTTATTCATACGGCATCAAACCGGCCTGGATGCAGACTGACAGAAGATAAACGCAACAGGCAGCACTGCAAAGTGCTGCCTGCGCGCTCACAGCATAGATGCAACCCAACGACTTATTCGCTGGAGAGCAGGTCCATGGTGTGTTTATCCATCATTTCCAGGGCACGACCACCGCCGCGAGCCACACAGGTCAGCGGGTCTTCGGCAACGATCACCGGCAGACCGGTTTCCTGGGCCAGCAACTTGTCGAGGTCGCGCAACAAGGCGCCACCACCGGTCAGTACCAGGCCACGCTCGGCGATATCGGAAGCCAGTTCCGGCGGCGATTGCTCCAGGGCACTTTTCACAGCCTGAACGATGGTGGCCAAAGACTCTTGCAGAGCTTCCAGCACTTCATTGGAGTTCAGGGTGAATGCGCGTGGAACGCCTTCGGCCAGGTTACGACCACGTACGTCGACTTCACGTACTTCGCCGCCCGGGTAGGCCGTACCGATTTCCTGCTTGATGCGCTCGGCGGTGGATTCGCCGATCAGGCTGCCGTAGTTGCGACGCACGTAGGTGATGATCGCTTCGTCGAAGCGGTCGCCGCCAACGCGTACGGATTCGGCGTAAACCACACCGTTCAGGGAGATCAGCGCGATTTCAGTGGTACCGCCACCGATATCGACAACCATCGAACCGCGTGCTTCTTCAACCGGCAGGCCGGCACCGATCGCAGCAGCCATCGGCTCTTCGATCAGGAACACTTCACGCGCACCGGCACCAAGGGCCGATTCACGGATGGCACGACGCTCCACCTGGGTGGATTTGCATGGAACGCAGATCAGCACACGAGGGCTAGGCTGCAGGAAGCTGTTTTCGTGAACCTTGTTGATAAAGTACTGCAGCATCTTTTCGCAAACGCTGAAGTCGGCGATAACGCCGTCTTTCATCGGACGAATGGCTGCAATGTTGCCCGGCGTACGGCCGAGCATGCGCTTGGCCTCGGTGCCGACAGCAACGACACTTTTCTGGTTACCGTGTGTCCGAATAGCCACAACCGATGGCTCATTCAGGACGATTCCGCGCTCGCGCACGTAAATAAGGGTGTTGGCAGTGCCCAGGTCAATGGAAAGATCGCTGGAAAACATGCCACGCAGTTTCTTGAACATGGGAAAGGGACCCTAGGCAACGCGTGGGTAAAAAAGTGCGGCAAACTCTAACAACGACAGGGATTTTGGGCAAGGCGCCAATATGTTAAATTGGCCGCTTTTCTGTGCACCAACCCCCACAATCGCGGCCTTATGACCGTAGAAATGCGGTAGTGTTCCGACAATCTAACACACGGACGCCGTCCGTTCTGTTTTCCACTGGAGAATCGCAATGGCGCTTGAACGCTCCGACGTGGAAAAAATCGCTCATCTGGCCTGCCTTGGCCTGAATGATGCCGATCTTCCACACATCACTTCGGCCCTGAACAGCATTCTCGGGCTGGTCGACGAAATGCAGGCAGTCAATACCGATGGTATCGAGCCGCTGGCCCACCCACTGGAAGCCAGCCAGCGCCTGCGCGCAGACGTCGTGACCGAGACCAATCATCGCGAGGCCTATCAGTCCATCGCACCAGCGGTCGAAAACGGCCTGTACCTGGTTCCGAAAGTCATCGACTAAAGGGAAAGAGCCTGCAATGCATCAAATGACTCTGGCCGAGATCGCCCGCGGACTCGCCGATAAAAAGTTTTCTTCCGAAGAGCTGACCAAAGTCCTGCTGGCGCGCATCGCCCAGCTCGATCCGCAGCTCAACAGTTTCATCAGCCTCACCGAAGACCTGGCGCTCCAGCAGGCGAAAGCCGCTGACGCACGCCGGGCCAATGGTGAGAGCGGCGCCCTGCTCGGCGCGCCGATCGCCCATAAAGACCTGTTCTGCACCCAGGGCATCCGCACCAGCTGCGGCTCGAAAATGCTCGACAACTTTAAAGCACCGTACGACGCCACCGTGGTTGCCAAACTGGCCGCCGCCGGTGCCGTGACCCTTGGCAAGACCAACATGGACGAATTCGCCATGGGTTCGGCCAACGAGTCGAGCTACTACGGCGCGGTGAAAAACCCGTGGAACCTGGAGCACGTGCCGGGCGGTTCGTCCGGTGGTTCGGCAGCCGCTGTTGCCGCTCGTCTGTTGCCAGCCGCGACCGCCACCGACACCGGCGGCTCGATCCGCCAACCGGCTGCGTTCACCAACCTTACCGGCCTGAAACCGACGTACGGTCGTGTTTCGCGCTGGGGCATGATCGCTTACGCCTCCAGCCTTGATCAGGGCGGCCCATTGGCGCGCACCGCCGAAGACTGCGCGATCCTGCTGCAAGGCATGGCCGGTTTCGATGCGAATGACTCCACCAGCATCGACGAACCCGTGCCGGATTACAGCGCCAGCCTCAATGGCTCGCTGCAAGGCCTGCGCATCGGCGTGCCGAAGGAATACTTCAGCGCCGGTCTCGATCCGCGCATTGCCGAGCTGATCCACAACAGCGTCAAGGAGCTGGAAAAGCTCGGCGCCGTGATCAAGGAAATCAGCCTGCCGAACATGCAGCACGCGATCCCTGCGTACTACGTGATCGCCCCGGCCGAAGCTTCTTCCAACCTGTCGCGTTTCGACGGCGTACGTTTCGGCCATCGCTGCGAAGACCCGAAAAGTCTGGAAGACCTGTACAAGCGTTCCCGTGGTGAAGGTTTCGGCGCGGAAGTGCAACGCCGGATCATGGTCGGTGCCTACGCGCTGTCCGCCGGTTACTACGACGCCTACTACCTGAAGGCGCAGAAAATCCGTCGCCTGGTGAAGAACGATTTCATGGCCGCTTTCAATGAGGTCGACATCATCCTCGGCCCAACCACGCCGAACCCGGCCTGGAAGCTCGGCGCCAAGAACAGCGACCCGGTCGCTGCCTATCTGGAAGACGTCTACACCATCACCGCCAACCTCGCCGGTCTGCCGGGCTTGTCCATGCCAGCCGGTTTTGTCGATGGTCTGCCGGTCGGCGTGCAATTGCTCGCCCCGTATTTCCAGGAAGGCCGTTTGCTCAACGTTGCGCACCAGTATCAGTTGAACACTGACTGGCACACCCGCACCCCAACCGGCTTCTGAGGAGAAACACATGCAATGGGAAGTCGTGATCGGGCTGGAGATTCATACCCAGCTCACCACCCGGTCGAAAATCTTTTCCGGTAGTTCCACCACGTTCGGCTCCGAGCCGAACACCCAGGCCAGCCTGGTAGACCTGGGCATGCCCGGCGTACTGCCGGTGCTGAACCAGGAAGCGGTGCGCATGGCGGTGATGTTCGGCCTGGCCATCGATGCCGAGATCGGCCAGCACAACGTGTTCGCCCGCAAAAACTATTTCTACCCGGACCTGCCGAAGGGTTACCAGATCAGCCAGATGGAATTGCCGATTGTCGGCAAGGGCCACCTGGACATCGCCATGGAAGACGGCACGATCAAACGTGTCGGCGTAACCCGTGCGCACCTGGAAGAAGACGCCGGTAAAAGCCTGCACGAAGAGTTCAACGGCGCCACCGGCATCGACCTGAACCGAGCCGGCACGCCGCTGCTGGAAATCGTTTCCGAGCCGGACATGCGCAGCGCCAAGGAAGCCGTGGCCTACGTCAAGACGGTCCACGCGCTGGTGCGTTACCTGGGCATCTGCGACGGCAACATGGCCGAGGGTTCGCTGCGTTGCGACTGCAACGTGTCGATCCGTCCGAAAGGCCAGGTTGAATTCGGCACTCGCTGCGAGATCAAGAACGTCAACTCGTTCCGTTTCATCGAGAAGGCGATCAACAGTGAGGTGCGTCGCCAGATCGAGCTGATCGAAGACGGCGGCAAAGTGATCCAGCAGACCCGTCTGTACGATCCGAACAAGGACGAAACCCGTCCGATGCGCAGCAAAGAGGAAGCCAACGACTACCGTTACTTCCCGGATCCGGACCTGTTGCCCGTGGTCATCGAGAACTCGTTCCTCGACGACGTGCGCGCCACCCTGCCGGAATTGCCACCGCAGAAGCGCGAGCGCTTCCAGGCGCAGTTCGGTCTGTCGGTGTATGACGCGAGCGTCCTGGCCACCAGCCGCGAGCAAGCCGATTACTTCGAGAAAGTTGCGAGCATTGGCGGCGACGCCAAACTGGCAGCCAACTGGGTCATGGTTGAACTGGGCAGCCTGTTGAACAAACAGGGCCTGGACATCGACCAGTCGCCGGTTTCCGCCGAGCAACTGGGCGGCATGCTGCTGCGCATCACCGACAACACCATCTCCGGCAAAATCGCCAAGGTTGTGTTCGAAGCGATGGCCAACGGCGAAGGCAACGCGGACGAGATCATCGAAAAACGTGGCCTCAAGCAAGTGACCGACAGCGGCGCGATCTCTGCGGTGCTCGACGAGATGCTCGCGGCCAACGCCGAACAGGTTGAACAGTACCGCGCGGCAGACGAAGCCAAACGCGGCAAGATGTTCGGCTTCTTCGTCGGCCAGGCCATGAAAGCCTCCAAAGGCAAGGCCAACCCGCAACAGGTCAACGAACTGCTGAAAAGCAAGCTCGAAGGCTGATTGCAATGGAGCCAGATCTCAAGCCTGGCTCCATTCCCTGTGGGAGCGGGCTTGCTCGCGAATGCGGTTCGGCACTCAATACAGAGTTGACTGTCAGAATGCATTCGCGAGCAAGCCCGCTCCCACATTTGTTTTTGGAAGCTTTCAAATGAAGCGTCTACTCGGCGCCTGCGCCCTACTCTCTTTACTGGCCGGTTGCGCCAGCAACGACATCATCGATCCACACGGTTACGACAAGACCGGCACGGCGTCCTATTACGGCGCCAAACACCAAGGCAAACGCACCGCCAGCGGCGAGCGTTTCGACAAGAATTCCCTGACCGCCGCGCACCGCCAGTTACCGTTCGGCACGCGGGTGAAGGTCACCAATCTGAATAACGACAAATCCTGCGTGGTGCGGATCAACGACCGTGGGCCGCATACCCGTGGGCGCCTGATCGACGTGTCCCATGCCGCTGCAGTGCGGCTCGGCATGATCGGCAGCGGCACCGCCAAGGTTCGCGTGCAGGCCCTCGATGACTGACCCCCGTCACCACGGAGCCCGACCATTTACGGCCTAGAAGACATCCCCCTGCTGAGCGTGATCGAACTGCTCAGCGGCCTGTTTCTGCTGATCGCCGGCGCCGAGCTGATGGTGCGCGCCGCCGTGCGCCTGGCCGCGCGCCTGCATGTGCGGCCGCTGATCATCGGCCTGACCATCGTCGCCCTCGGCAGCAGCGCCCCGCAAATGGCCGTCAGCCTGCAAGCGATGCTCGCGCAAAACGCTGACATTGCCGTCGGCAGCGTAATCGGCAGCAGCATCTTCAACATCCTCGTCACCCTCGGCCTGTCGGCGCTGATCATTCCGTTGCGCGTGTCGCGGCAGTTGGTGCGTCTGGACATCCCGCTGATGATCGGCGCCAGCCTGCTGGTCTGCGTATTGGCCTGGAACGAAGAACTGACCCGCACCGACGGCGTGATCCTGTTGGGAGCACTGGTGTTGTACTTGGGTTTGCTGCTGCGCCAGTCGCGGCACTCGGCCCGGCCGCCATCGAGCGATGAATCGAAGGCGCAGGCGCCGTGGGTCAGCAGTCTGTTGATGATCGTCGCCGGGCTGGCGATGCTGGTGTATGCCGGGCATTTGTTGCTAGGGGCCGCGGTATCGGTCGCCACCGACCTGGGGCTGTCGGAGCGCATCATCGGTCTGACCATCGTCGCCATCAGCACGTCCCTGCCGGAACTGGCCACCTCGTTGATCGCCGCCTTGCGCGGTCAGCGCGAGATCGCCGTGGGCAACGTCATCGGCAGCAATCTGTTCAACCTGCTGGGCGTGCTCGGCTTTACTGCGCTGGTGGCGCCGTCGCCGCTGTCGGTGTCGCCTAACGCCCTGGCTTTCGACTTGCCGGTGATGCTCGGCGTCGCCGTGCTGTGCCTGCCGGTGTTCTATTCCGGTTATCGGGTGACCCGCGCCGAGGGCCTGCTGTTTCTCGGTTTGTACCTCGCGTACGGGCTGCATGTGGTGTCGTTCACTACTGGCATGCCGCTGGCCGGCAAGCTTGAACACTTGATGCTGATTTTCGTCCTGCCGGCGCTGGTGGCGTTCTTGCTGTTTACGTCGCTGCGCGCCTGGCGTCGCCAACACCACAAGAGGGATGTGCCATGACCGAAAACAAAAAGCCCGGCGTTGAAGTCCGCCGCCAAGTGATGGGCGATGCCTTCGTCGACCGCGCGCTGGGCAATGCCACCGAGTTCAGTCAGCCGCTACAGGATTTCGTCAACGAACACGCCTGGGGCAGCGTCTGGAATCGCGAAGGCCTGCCGCTGAAAACCCGCAGCCTGATCACCCTCGCCGCGCTGACCGCGTTGAAGTGCCCGCAGGAGTTGAAAGGTCATGTGCGCGGTGCGCTGAACAACGGTTGCACCGTGGAAGAGATTCGCGAGGCGTTGTTGCATTGCGCGGTGTATGCCGGTGTGCCAGCGGCGATTGATGCATTTCGCGCGGCGCAGGAAGTGATCGATAGTTATCAGAAGCCTGAGTAAATCGCAGGCATTTGTGGTGACTGTTCCGCCGTCTTCGCGAGCAAGCCCGCTCCCACAGTAGATCGAACCGAACACAAATTTTGTGTCCACTGGAGATCCACTGTGGGAGCGAGCTTGCTCGCGAAGAGGCCCTAAAGAACACCAAAGATTCTGAAGCTAGATCCACCCACCCCACTGCAACACAAAGATCCCGATATTGGTGGTGATCGCCGCCATCAATGTGGTGATCACAATGATCGCCGCCGCCAGTTCATGGTTGCCGTTAGCCTGGCGCGCCATGACAAAGCTCGCCGCCGCCGTCGGGCTGCCGAAGTACAGAAACAGAATCCCCAATTCTGCCCCGCGAAAGCCCCACAACCACGCGCCGACGGTCGCGAATACCGGCAGGCCGATCATCTTCACCAGACTGGAACTCAGCGCCATGCTGCCGCTCTTGCGCAATGCCGCGAGCGACAAGGTGCCGCCGATACAGATCAGCGCCAATGGCAAGGTGGTTTGCGCCAGGTACTGGCCGGACGTTTCCAGCCACCCCGGCAAACCGATTTTGAAATAGGCAAACGGCGCCGCCGCAAACACGCTGATGATCAACGGGTTGCTGAACACGCTTTTGCAGATGCTCCACGGATCGGACTTGATCACCGGGCTGTACACCGCCAGCACGATGGTCGAGAGGGTGTTGTAGAACAGGATCACCAGCGCCGCGAGAATCGCCCCGAGGGAAATCCCGTAGTCGCCGTACATGCTTGCCGCCAGCGCCAGGCCGATCACGCCGTTGTTGCCGCGAAACGCGCCCTGGGTGTAGATGCCGCGATCTTCGCGCGGGCACTTCCAGATCGCCCAGCCCCAGGCGCCGGCAAAACTCACCAGCGTGGCCAACGAGAAATAGATCAGCAGCGCCGGTTGCAACGCGGCGTGCAGGTCGGCATGCAGGATGCCCAGAAACAGCAACGCCGGCATGGTGACGTTGAACACCAGGGCCGACGCGGTGTGGATGAAGTTGTCGTTGATCCAGTCGATGCGCTTGAGCAGCACACCCAGAAACAGCATGGCAAACACCGGCGCGGTGATGTTCAGGGTTTCGAGGAAGATTGCCAGCATGCCGGGGAGAACCTTGGGTGGGTGTCGTTAGTGGGCTAATGATAAGCCACCGAGGACTTCGGCGTCTGGTCGGCCGCCTTCGCGAGCAAGCCCGCTCCCACAGGGGAATGCATTTCAAATGTGGGAGCGGGCTTGCTCGCGAAGAACGATAACGCGGTCTCAGGTAATCGGCGCCGGGTTAAACAACGTGATGTCGTTATGCAGTTTGTGCTGCTCGGCCCACGTTTGTTTCTTGCCGCTGGCCACGTCCAGGTAGTAGTGGAACAACTCCCAGCCCAGATCCTCAATCGAAGCCCGGCCAGTCGCAATCCGCCCGGCATCGATATCGATCAGGTCCGGCCAGCGCTGCGCCAGTTCGGTTCGGGTCGAGACCTTCACCACCGGCGCCATCGCCAGACCATACGGCGTACCGCGCCCGGTGGTGAACACGTGCAGGTTCATCCCCGCCGCCAGTTGCAACGTCCCGCAGACAAAATCACTGGCCGGGGTCGCGCAGAAAATCAGCCCTTTGCGCTTGAAGCGCTCGCCAGGGCCGAGCACGCCATTGATCGCGCTGCTGCCGGATTTGACGATCGAGCCCAGGGACTTCTCGACAATGTTCGACAACCCGCCCTTCTTGTTCCCCGGCGTAGTGTTGGCGCTGCGGTCCGCTTCGCCCTTGGCCAGGTAACGGTCGTACCAGTCCATTTCCCGCACCAGTTCCTCGGCGACTTCCTTGGTTTCGGCACGCGAGGTCAGCAGGTAAATCGCATCGCGCACTTCGGTGACTTCGGAAAACATCACCGTCGCACCGGCCCGCAGCAACAGGTCCGAGGCATAGCCCAGCGCCGGGTTGGCGGTGATGCCGGAAAACGCATCACTGCCGCCGCACTGCATGCCGAGGATCAACTCGGACGCCGGCACGGTTTCCCGGCGACGTTGATCGAGCTTCTTCAGACGGGTTTCGGCCAGCGCCATGATCTGTTCGATCATCTCGGTAAAACCGTGACTCGAATCCTGCAAGCGATACAGCCACGGCTCGCTCAAATCCACCGAGCTGTCGTTGTCGTGCATCACCTGCCCGGCCTGCAACTTCTCGCAACCGAGGCTGATCACCAAGGCTTCGCCGCCCAGGTTCGGGTTGCGCGCCAGGTTACGCACGGTGCGGATCGGGATGTAAGCGTCGGTGGCCGTGATCGCCACGCCACAGCCGTAACTGTGGGTCAGCGCCACCACGTCATCGACGTTCGGGTACAGCGGCAGCAACTCGTCCTTGATGCGCTTGACCGCATGATCGAGCACACCAGTGACGCACTGCACGGTCGTGGTAATCCCCAGAATGTTGCGCGTGCCGACGGTGCCGTCGGCGTTGCGATAACCCTCGAAGGTGAAGCCTTCCAGCGGTGCCTGGCTCGCCGGCACATCGGTGGACAGCGGCAAGCTGTCCAGCGGTGGCGCGGTGGGCATGCGCAGTTGATCTTCCTTGACCCAACTGCCGCGCGGAATCGGCTGCAAGGCGTAGCCGATGGTCTGGCCGTAACGAATCACCTGACCGCCCTCGGGAATATCCTCGAGGGTGACCTTATGGCTCTGCGGCACAAAATCCACCGTCACCAGGCCATCGGGAAATTCGGTGCCGGCCGGCACGCCCTGGTCGTTGACCACGATCACCACATTGTCCCGCTCGTGCAGGCGGATGTAGCGCGGCGAGTCGGAATGTTCAATCAACTGCATGACGCCGCTCCTCAGGAATGCGCTTGAGACAATTTGTTGGTCACTTCAGGACCATTGACGGGTGGCTCTTTCAACACCACGCGTTTGATCGGGCCAACGATCACCAGGTAGCTGAACACTGCGACCAGTGCGTTGCAACCGACAAACACCAGCGCCCATTTGAACGAACCGGTGGAGCTGATGATGTAGCCGATGACGATCGGCGTGGTGATCGAAGCGATGTTGCCGAAGGTGTTGAACAAGCCACCGCTGAGACCGGCGATCTGTTTTGGCGAGGTGTCGGACACCACCGCCCAACCCAGCGCACCCACGCCTTTGCCGAAGAATGCGAGGGCCATGAAGCCAACGACCATCCATTCAACATCGACATAGTTGCACGCCACGATGCTGCTGGAGACCAGCAGGCCGGCGATGATCGGCGCCTTGCGGGCGAAGGTCAGGGAATGGCCCTTGCGCAGCAGGTAATCGGAAATCACTCCGCCGAGCACCCCGCCAATAAAGCCGCAGATCGCCGGCAACGAGGCAATGAAACCAGCCTTGAGGATGGTCATTCCGCGTTCTTGAACGAGGTACACCGGGAACCAGGTGAGGAAGAAGTAGGTGATGCCGTTGATGCAGTACTGGCCCAGATACACGCCGAGCATCATGCGGTTGGTCAGCAACTGGCGGATGTAGTCCCACTTCGGACCGTCAGCCTTTGTACCTTTGCCCTTGTCCTGGTCCATATCGACCATGCCGCCGTTATCAGCGATGTGCTTGAACTCGGCTTCGTTGATCATCGGGTGCTGGCGCGGGCTGTGGATAACTTTCAGCCAGATCAGCGAGAACACGATGCCGATGACACCCATCACGATGAACACGTGCTGCCAGCCGAAGCTGTAGACGATCCAGCCCATCAGCGGTGCGAACAACACGGTGGCAAAGTATTGCGCCGAGTTGAAGATCGCCGAGGCGGTGCCGCGTTCAGCGGTCGGGAACCAGGCGGCCACGATACGTGCGTTACCCGGGAAGGATGGCGCCTCGGCCAGGCCCACCAGGAAGCGCAGCATGAACAGCGCAACGATGGCCGTGGACATGCCGAATTCACCGACATAACCCTGCAACACGGTGAACAGCGACCAGGTGAAGATGCTCAGTGCGTAGACTTTTTTCGAGCCAAAACGGTCGAGGAGCCAGCCACCGGGAATTTGCCCGGCCACGTAGGCCCAACCGAATGCAGAGAAGATGTAACCGAGGGTGACCGCGTCGATGCCGAGGTCTTTTTGCAGGCTGGAGCCCGCGATGGCGATAGTAGCCCGGTCGGCGTAGTTGATCGTGGTCACCAGGAAAAGCATGAGCAAAATCAAATAGCGGACGTGGGTCGGCTTGGTCGCTTGCATGTAGATGTACTCCCACTGATTATTTTTATGCGCGGGTGAAACTTGGTGTGTTCCCTGCCGGACCTACGGTCCTATAGGCCAGCAGGGTTGCGGTATCCGGGGATACCGCGATGTATCAGGAGCCGATGTAGCTGGTTTTCACGACCGTGTAGAACTCTTGCGCGTAGCGACCTTGCTCGCGGGAACCATAGGATGAACCTTTACGCCCACCGAACGGAACGTGGTAATCCACGCCGGCGGTCGGCAGGTTGACCATCACCATCCCGGCCTGGGAGTGGCGTTTGAAGTGGTTGGCGTATTTCAGCGAGGTGGTGGCGATGCCCGCCGACAGACCGAATTCGGTGTCGTTGGCCATGGCCAGTGCCGCTTCGTAATCCGCCACACGAACCACGTTAGCCACCGGGCCGAAGATTTCTTCACGGCTGATGCGCATCGCGGCTTCGCTGTCGGCAAACAGCGTTGGCGCGAGGTAGTAGCCTTCGGTGTCGCAGGTGACCAAGCCACCGCCGCTGACCAGACGTGCACCTTCGGACTGGCCGATGTCGATGTACTTCAGATCCTGCTCAAGCTGAGCTTGCGAGACGACCGGACCAATGTCAGTGCCGGTTTTCAGCGCGTGGCCGACCTTGATCGACTTCATGCGCTCGGCCACGGCTTCGACGAATTTGTCGTGGATACCGGCGGTAACGATGAAGCGGCTCGAGGCGGTGCAACGCTGGCCGGTGGAGTAGAACGCGCTCTGTACCGACAGCTCGACCGCTTGCTTCAGGTCGGCGTCGTCAAGAATGATCTGCGGGTTCTTGCCGCCCATTTCCAGCTGGACTTTCGCTTGGCGCGACACGCAGCTGACGGCGATCTGACGACCCACACCGACGGAACCGGTGAAGCTGATGCCGTCGACTTTCGGGCTCTGCACCAGTGCATCGCCAACCACACGACCGCTGCCCATCACCAGGTTGAACACGCCGGCCGGGAAGCCTGCGCGGGAGATGATTTCTGCCAGCGCCCAAGCGCAACCCGGCACCAGATCGGCAGGTTTCAATACCACGCAGTTGCCGTAGGCCAGGGCCGGGGCGATTTTCCATGCAGGGATCGCAATCGGGAAGTTCCACGGGGTGATCAAGCCAACCACGCCCAGGGCTTCGCGAGTGACTTCGACGTTGACGCCCGGACGTACCGACGGCAGGTAATCGCCGGACAGACGCAGGGTTTCACCGGCGAAGAACTTGAAGATGTTGCCGGCGCGGGTCACTTCGCCGATGGCTTCCGGCAGGGTCTTGCCCTCTTCCCGGGCCAGCAAAGTGCCGAGTTCTTCGCGACGGGCGAGGATTTCAGTGCCAACTTTATCCAACGAATCGTGGCGAGCCTGAATGCCCGACGTCGACCAGGCCGGGAATGCGGCACGGGCGGCGTCGATGGCGGCGTGGACCTGGGCCAGGTCAGCCTTGGCGTATTCACCGATGGTATCGGTCAGCTCGGACGGGTTGATGTTGGCGCAGTATTCACCGCCTGCAACCCATTCACCGTTGATGTAGTTATCAAAACGCTTTGCATCTGCCACAGAATTTCTCCTACGCAAAAGGCCGCTGATCACTCAGCGGCCTTATTTAATCGGTTGTGTTACTGAGCACCTTGCTTGTCGATCAGTGCGGCGAGCATTTCGTACTCTGCGCCGGTCAGATCGGTCAGCGGTGCACGCACAGGACCTGCGTCGTAGCCGGCAATTTTTGCCCCGGCCTTGACGATGCTCACTGCGTAACCGGCTTTGCGGTTACGGATGTCCAGGTACGGCAGGAAGAAGTCGTCGATGATCTTGCCGACGGTGGCGTGATCTTCGCGGGCGATTGCGTGGTAGAAATCCATCGCGGTTTTCGGGATGAAGTTGAACACCGCCGAGGAGTAAACCGGCACGCCCAGTGCCTTATAAGCAGCGGCGTAGACTTCAGCGGTCGGCAAACCGCCGAGGTAGCTGAAGCGATCGCCGAGGCGACGACGGATCGACACCATCAATTCGATATCGCCCAGGCCATCCTTGTAACCGATCAGGTTCGGGCAGCGCTCGGCCAGGCGTTCCAGCAATGGCGCGGTCAGGCGGCACACGTTGCGGTTGTAGACCACCACGCCGATTTTTACCGATTTGCACACGGCTTCAACGTGGGCGGCAACGCCGTCCTGGCTGGCTTCGGTCAGGTAGTGCGGCAGCAGCAACAGGCCTTTGGCGCCCAGGCGCTCGGCTTCTTGAGCGTATTCGATGGCTTGACGGGTCGAACCGCCAACACCCGCCAGGATCGGCACGCTGGTTTCGCAAGTGTCGACGGCAGTCTTGATGATTTCCGAGTATTCGCTGGCCGCCAGAGAGAAGAACTCACCGGTGCCGCCTGCGGCGAACAGTGCCGTGGCGCCGTATGGGGCCAGCCATTCGAGACGTTTGATATAGCCAGCGCGATGGAAATCGCCCTGAGCATTGAAGTCGGTGACCGGGAAAGACAGCAGACCGGAAGAGAGGATGGACTTCAGTTCTTGTGGATTCATTATTCGAACACCCTGGGTTGCGACGTTTGTGTGTGAGAAAACAGTTCAGCCTTGGCCGAAGTTGTAAGTCATCGTACAACTTAAAATACAACCGTCAACTGCATTTCATCGCCGACAGCAAAATTTGAGTCAGAACAGGTGATTTCTTGACGTAGGAAGATTCTCGACTAGGCTCGATTTTACTGTATATACATACAGCACATTAAGAACCTACCTACGACATATCAAGGAGCTAGAAATGTCAGGTCTACACACTCAAACCCAGGAAAAACCGAAACCGGTGATTGCCCGTTTCGATGATCTTTTTTCTGAACACGGCATCGCCATTGCCGGGGACAACGATCACCTGGTGCTGCACATTGCCGAGCATCACAGTCATCAACCCACCTCACTTCCCGGTAAAGCCCTGAAAGGCAAACCGGTGCTGAAGTTCGAGGGCGGCGAACACACCGCTATTGGCGACCAAACCTTGCTGCGCTTCGTCGAAAACGCCGCGCCGATCCTCGCCCATGATGTGCAATTGCACCTGCCCAATGGGCTCGCGCCAACTTACGGCCAGGTGCTGGCATTGGGCGGTGATTTCTACGGTATTCCTGATCGGCCAGTGAGCGACGGCGCCACGCCGGCGGATCGTCTGAATCGCTTTATCGCGGCTTTCGACACGCTGGCGGTGTTGTCCGCATCAAAGGTCGAGGCAGTGAAAATCCTCGCGGTGATGCAAAAAGAGATCGACGCGGTTAAACAGGCGATCAAGGACGGTAAACAACCCCACGAAGCCTATGACGCCCTTGGTGATACGTTGTCGGAAGAGTGGAACAAGATCACCGGCGGCGGCAGTTTTGTCTCGGCGCTGTTCCCGTTGGGGCGTTATCTGAAACTGGCGGCGAACAACGCCGACCACTTTGGCGAATGGGCGCAACAGGCTTACATCGCCGGTCACATCGCGGCGCTGCAACACGCAGCGGCGGCCCACGCCAGTCGTGACGAAAAACAGCTGGAAGTCGCCTACGCGATGAATGCGTTTGCCGATCACTTCCTCACCGACCTGTTTTCCGCCGGCCACCTGCGAGTGCCGCGCAAGGCGTTGGCAGCCGCGGTCACGCCGAGTGATCTAGGCTCGCTGATCACCCCGTTTCATGCACGACGAAGACAGCAAGTTCGGCCTGAACGTGCGTAATGGCAACGGCGAGCAATGGCGCGCCTATGGGGACAAGCGCTACTTCGACGCCATCGACAGCGCCAATCGCTTGCACGTCAACGCAGCGGTTCAGTTGTCGGCGGATGAAGTGTTCGCGGCTTATCTCAGCGGCACGGTGCCGGCGCCCAGCAGTTTTGCGGCGCTGAAACAGTTGCCCGACCTGCAAGCGGTGCTGAACCTGGCGAGCAATTTCTCGCCATTGTTCCGCATTGAGGGCAGCAAGGTTCTGCGGCGCAAGGATGTGAACAACTTAAATGACACCGCCACCGTGGATGACTGGTGGGGCTGGAGCACTTATTTGCTGCTCAAGGACTACCACCCGACTGGCAATGTCGCCTGATAAGGAAATCTGAATATGACGATTAAATTGAAACTGGAACTGGCTTCGGGCCAATCATTGAAAGGTGCGCCGTTGGAGTTGCTGTCCAAGGGGCTGCCGATTGCGCGAGGGGTTGTGGATGCTCAGGGGCTGGTGGCTTTTGAGGCCAAGGCTGGGGCTGCTGAGTTGGCGGTGCGGGTGGATCGGTCGATTTTGAAGACCATCTAGAAAAGATGCGGCGAGGCTACTGCCCTCTTCGCGAGCAGGCTCGCTCCCACACTGGATGTGTGTCGATCACACAATCAATGTGGGAGCGAGCCTGCTCGCGAAGGGGTCTTGTCAGTCGACGAAAATCTCAGCCGCGCTGCGCCTCTGCCTCTTCATGCGCATGGCGCAGCCGCTCGCGGCTATTCGTCAAATGCAAACGCATCGCCGCCCGCGCCGCATCGGAATCCTGACGGGCGATCGCGTCGTAGATTTCTTCGTGTTCACGGCTCAGTCGATTCATGTAGTGCTGCTGGTCGTCATGGGCCAGGCGCGCCGAGTTCAACCGCGTGCGCGGAATGATGCTGGTGCCCAGGTGGGTCATGATGTCGGTGAAGTAGCGGTTGCCGGTGGCCAGGGCGATTTGCAGGTGGAACTGGAAGTCCGAGGCCACGGCATCGCTGGCGTGGGACGCACTTTCGTTGAGGGCGTCCAGCGCCGCACGCATCAGGCCCAACTGCTCGGCGCTACGGCGCTGGGCGGCGAGGCCGGCGGATTCCACTTCCAGGCTGATGCGCAGTTCGAGAATCGCCAGCACATCACGCAGGGTGACGACGGTCGCCGGGTCGATACGGAAACCGCTCGGGCTCGGCGTGTCGAGCACGAAGGTGCCGATGCCATGACGGGTTTCAACCTGCCCGGCAGCCTGCAAACGGGAAATCGCTTCGCGCACCACCGTACGGCTGACGCCATGGGCGTCCATGATCGCCGACTCGGTGGGCAACTTGTCGCCACGCTTGAGCTGACCGTCGCGGATCTGCTCGGACAGCACCGTCACCAGTTCCTGAGCGAGACTGCGGCGCTTGCGAGGGAGGCGAGGTGCGTCGATCGGGTTTTCCATGGTGAACGTCTGTCTCGAAAAATTCGGCTGAAAGCGCATCATAGCGCAAGCGGGTTGTACGATCACCGTTGACCTGCGGGATACGCTTAACCCCTGTAGGAGCTGCCGCAGGCTGCGATCTTTTGACTTTGATTTTTAAGATCAAAAGATCGCAGCCTGCGGCAGCTCCTACGGGGGACTGTGCTTATCAGGCGGTCACGGCTTGATCCACCAGATGCCCGTTGTCGATACGGATATGTCGTGGATGGAAACGCTTCAGGCTGCTGCGATGCCCGACGCTGACAATGCTCAGCCCCGGCAACTCATCGATCAACGCTTGATACAGCGACGCCTCGTCTTCTTCATCCATCGCCGACGTGGCTTCGTCCATGTACAGCCATTGCGGTGCATACAACAGCGCGCGGGCGAAGGCCAAGCGTTGCTGTTCACCCGGCGACAACATGCGCTGCCAGTGATTGGCCTCGTCCAGTCGCGCCACCAGATGCGGCAAGCGGCAGGTTTCCAGCACTTCCACGTAACGCTCAGGCGGATAGGTGTCGCCGGGCTGTGGATAACTCAGCGCTTCACGCAAGGTGCCAATCGGCAGATACGGCTTCTGCGGCAGGAACAGGTAACGCGCGGCCGGCAGTCGAATGTTGCCGTGGCCCGCCGGCCACAAATGGCCCATCGCCCGCAGCAACGTCGATTTACCGCTGCCGGAACGACCGCTGAGCATGACGCGGTCACCCTCTTCCACGGTCATGTCGGCGTTGGTCAGCAAGTGACGACCGTCGGCAAGGTCCAGACCGAGGTTGTGGATTTTCAGCGCCGAGCCCTGGTTCTGCACGTCGATGGCGGGCGCACGCTCTTCGTTATCGCGCATGGCCTGATGGAAACTCAGCAGACGATCACAGGTGGCACGCCACGCCGCCAGGTTCTGATAGGCACTGATGAACCAGCTGAAACTTTCCTGCACGTTGCCGAACGCTGAACTGATTTGCATCAGTTCGCCAAGTTCGATCTTGCCCGCGAAATAGCGGGGCGCGGCGACCATGAACGGAAAGATGATGGCGGCCTGGCTGTAACCGGCGGTAAAGAAAGTCAGGCGTTTGGACACCTTCATGATGTCCCAGAAATTGTGCCAGACCAGGCCGAAGCGGCTGCTCAAGCGCCGGTTTTCATTCGGCTCGCCGTTGTACAAGGCGATGCTTTCAGCATTTTCGCGAACCCGGACCATGGAGAAACGCAGGTCGGCTTCGAAGCGTTGTTGTTGGTTGTTGAGGCCGATCAAACGACGACCGATCAAATGGGTCAGCCAGCTACCAATCACTGCGTAGACCAGCACGCACCAGAACATATAGCCGGGAATAGTGAAACCGAGCACTTCAATACTGCCCGACACGCCCCACAGAATGATCGAGAACGACACCAGACTGACAATGTTGCGCAGTAAACCGATGCCCAGTTCCAGCGTATTGGAGGTGAAGTTGTTGAGGTCTTCGGAAATCCGCTGGTCCGGGTTATCGGTGTAACCGCCCTGCTCCAGCTGGTAGTAATTCTTGTTGCCGAGCCAGCGGGCGAAGTGCTTTTCGGTGAGCCAGGCCCGCCAGCGGATGGTCAGCATCTGCGTCAGGTAGAGCCGGTATACCGCGCCGACAATCGCCACCGCCGCGATCCCGCAGAAATACAGAATCAGCTTCCAGAAGGCCGCTTCATCTTTCTTTTGCAGGGCGTTGTAAAAATCCTTGTACCAGGTGTTGAACCACACCGAGATCCCCACGCTGAGCAGCGACAACGCAATCACCGCGATCAACAGCGTCCAGGCCTTGACCTTCTCCTCGCTGGACCAATACGGCGTGATCATCGCCCAGACTTTGCGGAAAAACTGCCCGCGCACCGCATCATTGACCGCGGAATATTCAGCGTTCTGATTCATGGATAAGGCTCGATAGAGAAAAGAACACACACGAACCGATCATAGATGATCGGTTCGGTTCCCCGCGAGGAGCGGCATGCATTCATTCAGCGCAGGTTCAGCGACGAACGGGACGCTTCTGCAGTTTGCGCTGCAGCGTGCGGCGGTGCATGCCCAGGGCGCGGGCCGTGGCGGAGATGTTGCCTTCGTGCTCGGTCAACACCCGCTGGATGTGCTCCCACTGCAGGCGGTCCACCGACATCGGGTTTTCCGGCACCAAGGTGTCGAGATCGGCGTGCTCGGACAGCAGCGCCGCCAGCACGTCATCGGCATCGGCCGGCTTGCATAGATAGTTGCAGGCGCCGCGCTTGATTGCCTCGACGGCGGTGGCGATGCTCGAATAACCGGTGAGAATCACCACGCGCATTTCCGGATCGAGCTCGAGCAACTTGGGCAGCAGCACCAGGCCCGAATCGCCGTCCATTTTCAGGTCGAGCGCGGCGTAGTCCGGCAGGTCGGCCTGGGCGATGGCCAGGCCTTCTTCGGCGGAACCGGCGGTGCTGACGCGAAAACCCCGGCGGGCCATGGCACGGGCCATCACGCGGGTGAAAGTGGCGTCGTCATCGACCAGCAACAAATGCGGCAGTTCTTCGCCTTCTACTTGGATCTCGTCACTCATGTTCGTCTCCTCGGGCGACACGGGGCAGGCGCAGCTCGGTGAGCGTGCCGCCTTCCTCATGACTGTAGAGTTTCACTGAGCCGCCGGCGCGTGTCACGCTGGCCTTGCTCAAAAACAGGCCCAGGCCGAAACCTTTGCCCTTGGTGGTAAAAAACGGTTTGCCAATCTGCTCGGCGATGGCCAGCGGCACACCGGCGCCGTGGTCGCGAATGCTGATCGTCAGATCTTCGGCATTCCAGTCCAGGGTCACTTGCAACCCTTCGGGACAGGCGTCAGCGGCGTTGTTGAGCAAATTCAGCAATGCCTGGGTCAAGTCTGGTGGCGGCGCCATGCGCGGCACCGTGCCCTGGCCGAGACGCTGGAAGCGGTAACTGGCTTCCGGGCGCATCAGGTGCCAGCGGTTCAGGGCTTCGTCGAGCCAGTCGGTGACGTCCTGCATCTCCACAGCCAAGCGGCGATTGGCCTCGGCGGCGCGCACCAGTTGTTGCAGGGTTTCTTTGCAGAGTTTGACCTGATCCTGCAACACCTTCAGATCGTCCTGCAACATCGGGTCGGGATGATCCTGCTGCATCTCTTTGAGCAGCACGCTCATGGTCGCCAGTGGCGTCCCCAATTCATGAGCAGCACCGGCGGCTTGCGTCGCCACGGCCAACAACTGCTGATCACGCAGGCCTTCTTCACGGCGAATGGCGCGCAGCTCTTCCTGACGGCGCAACTCTTCGGCCATGCGCGCGGCGAAGAAGGTGATGACGGCCGCAGCGAGTGCGAAACTCAGCCACATCCCGTACACCTGCAGGTTTTCCCGGGCGATCGGGAAGGTTTGCAGCGGGTAGAAGCGCGCCAGCAGCAAGGTGTACATGGCCAGGGCGATGCCGGACAGGATCAGCGAAAAGCGCCAAGGCAAGGTCACGGCAGCGATGGTCAGCGGCACCAGGTAATAAGAGACGAACGGGTTGGTAGAACCGCCGGAGAAATACAGCAAGGCACTGTGGATAAACAGGTCACAGGCCAGTTGCACGGCGTATTCGAGCTCGGTGACTGGCCACGAGGTGCGCAAGCGAATGGCCGTGAAGGCACACAGCAGCATCGAACAGCCGAGGGTCATCGCCAGTTGAAACCAGGGCAATGGCAGCAAATCGAACCAGTAGGCCAGGCCCACGGAACCGGCCTGGGCGGCCAGCACCAAAGTGCGGATGAACGTCAGCCGCCAGAGATTCTGGCGAGTCGCGGAAGTGATTTGAACGGCGGCGAGCATGAGCTCTCCTGATGAGCGCTCCAGGCGGATCGCACGGAGTATAACCAAGCACAGGGGCTGACAGGCAAAAGTGCGGCAAACGGCCACATGGCAGTGGTCAACTTCATACCTTTGTAGCAGCTGCCGAGGCACGAGGCTGCGTTCGGCTGCGAAGCAGCCGTTAAATCAGGCAACACGGTGTTTCAGTAAAACCGCGAGCTCAGGTTTTACGACTGCTACGCAGCCGAACGCAGCCTCGTACCTCGACAGCTGCTACACGCGAACGCAAGCTCGGCAGCTGCTACACCGGATCGCGTTTATCTGTATAGAAGTTGTAACTGGGCGAACCGGATCATAAAAGCTAGAGTCTGATGGTTTCACGCAGGCTCGGACCTTAACCCCTGCGCCCCTTCAAGGAGCTTTCCATGCACACACTTCGCCGCAGCGCCGCCCTCCTCGCCCTTAGCGTTGGCACCATCGCCAGCCTCCCGGCCCTGGCCGCCGACGAACTTCACTACAACCAGATTGCCCTGCGCGCCGAAGTCAGTCAGGAAGTGGCCCGCGACCTGATGATCGTGACCCTCTATACCGAAGAACAAAACACCGACCCGGCCAAACTCGCCGCCGACGTCAGCACCACCATGAACAAGGCCCTGGCCCAGGCCAAACAAGTCAAAGACATCACCCTGCGCCAAGGCAGCCGCAACAGCTACCCGATCTACGACACCAAGGGCCAGAAAATCACCGGCTGGCGTGAACGCGCCGAACTGCGCCTGGAAAGCTCCGACTTCGCCGCCCTGTCGAAACTGACCGGCGAACTGCTCACCGACCTGAAAATGGGCGGCATGGACTTCGCCATCGCCACCCCAACCCGCAAAGCCAGCGAAGACGCACTGCTCAAAGACGCCGTCACCGCCTTCAAGGCCCGCGCGCAACTGGCTACCGACGCGCTGGGTGGCAAGGGCTACAAAATCGTCAACCTGAACCTGAACAGCAACGGCTACCCACAACCCTACATGCGCGCGCCGATGATGATGAAAGCCGCGGGAATGGACTCGGCACCGGTCACACCAGAAGTTGAGGCCGGCACCAGCCAGGTCAGCATGACAGCGGATGGATCGATTGAAGTGTTGATGACACCTTGAATCGATAAACCCGAACATAAGAACGGCGATCACAGAAGTGATCGCCGTTTTTTATTGCCCATAGTTTCTGTGGTGAATGAACTGCCGCTTTCGCGAGCAGGCTCGCTCCCACAGTTGGATCGAGGGCAGTCGGGAGAGATTGGTCGGCTGACAGGCCGCCTTCGCGGGCAAGCCAGCTCCCACAGTTTTGACCGAGTACAGCCGGGAGAGATTGGTCGTCTGTCAGGACGCCTTCGCGGGCAAGCCTCGCTCCTACAGTTTTGATCGAGTACAGCTGGGAGAAATGGGTCGGCTGGCAGGACGCCTTCGCGGGCAAGCCTCGCTCCTACAGAAGCAGAAGCAGCCCAGCGCACACCGCCCCGCTTCTAACCACTCAAGGCCGAGCGTTAGCTCGCCTGCCCTTGATCTTGCCCTACCCGCCCCTTCGGGAGGCTGAGTGGAGGTGTTCATCTGGGGGGAAGGCGCGTAGCGCCGTGCGGCGAAGCCGCACACATCGAGAGGAGGTCGAAGCGAAGCCGACCGTAGGCGATGCCCCCAGATGAACACCGGAACGAAGGCACGCCGAGCCTAAGCGAGGGGCCGGACGCCGGGGCGAGACCTTTTGGTTCCTTTTGGGGCGTCTGCCAAAAGGGACTCGCCGTAAGGGCGAAACCGCCAGCCGCCCTAACCGCAGAAACGGATATACCCCCAAACCACCAACAACATGGTCGGCCCAAAGGCCGCCACCACCCCCCGGGCTATTCCAAGAACCAGGGGTCCCCCTGAAAAAACGATATTTCCGCCCAACCGCTCAACAACGCTACTCTCAGCGTATACCGCTACCCAAATCCCCCGGGGACTCCATGGAAAGAACCACCGTCAAACCTCTCCTGCTCGCAATCGCCCTAGCCACCGCAGCCCCCTTCGCCCAAGCCGCCACAACATTGGTCTACTGCTCCGAAGCCAGCCCCGCCGGCTTCGACCCCAGCCAATACACCAGCGGCACCGACTTCGACGCCTCGGCCGAAACCGTCTTCAACCGCCTCACCCAATTCAAACGCGGCGGCACCGAAGTCGAACCCGGCCTTGCGACAAACTGGGACGTAAGCCAGGACGGCCTCAGCTACACCTTCCATCTGCGTGACGGCGTGAAATTCCACACCACTGACTATTTCACCCCGACCCGAGACTTCAACGCCGACGACGTGCTGTTCACCTTCCAGCGCCTGCTCGACCCTGAGAACGCGTTCCGCAAGGCCTACCCCGCCGAGTCGCCGTACTTCACCGACATGGACCTGAACAAAACCATCAAGAGTGTCGACAAGCTCGACGAGCACACCGTGCGCTTCAGCCTGAACAACGTCGATGCCGCCTTCATCCAGAACCTGGCCATGAGCTTCGCTTCAGTGCAATCCGCCGAGTACGGCGCGCAGCTATTAAAGGAAGGCAAAGCCGCAGACATCAACCAGAAGCCGGTCGGCACCGGGCCGTTCGTGTTCAAGCGTTATCAGAAGGACTCGCAGATCCGCTACACCGGCAACAAGGCGTACTGGAAACCCGAGGACGTGAAGATCGACAACCTGGTGTTCTCGATCACCCCCGACGCCGCCGTACGTTTGCAGAAGCTCAAGGCCGGCGAATGCCAGGTCAGCGGCTACCCGCGCCCGGCGGACATCGAAGTCATGGAGAAAGACCCGAACCTGACCGTGCTCAAACAGGCCGGTTTCAACCTCGGTTTCCTGGCTTACAACGTGACCCACCCGCCGCTGGATCAGCTCAAGGTCCGCCAGGCCCTGGACATGGCCATCGACAAACCGGCGATCATCAAAGCCGTCTACCAGAGCGCCGGCCAACTCGCGCAGAACGCCCTGCCACCGGCGCAATGGTCGTTTGATCCGAACATAAAGGACGCGCCCCACGACCCGACCAAAGCCAAGGCGCTACTGAAGGAAGCAGGGGTTGCGCCGGGTACCACCATTAATTTGTGGGCCATGACCGTGCAACGCGCCTCCAACCCGAATGCGCGGATGTCGGCGCAGATGATCCAGCAGGATTGGGAGAAGGTCGGGATCAAGGCCAACATCGTCAGCTATGAGTGGGGCGAGTACATCAAGCGCGCCAAGAACGGCGAACACGACGCGATGATCTACGGCTGGACCGGCGACAACGGTGACCCGGATAACTGGCTCGGTGTGCTGTACAGCTGTGCAGCCGTGAAAGGGAGCAACTACGCTAAGTGGTGCGACCCGGCGTACGACAAACTGGTCCAGCAGGCCAAGGTGTCGACCGACCGTGACGAGCGGGTCAAGTTGTACCAGCAGGCGCAGAAAATCCTCAAGGAGCAAGTGCCTATTACACCGATCGCCAACTCGACGGTGTTCCAGCCACTGCGCAAGGAAGTGACCGACTTCAAGATCAGCCCGTTTGGCCTCACGCCCTTCTATGGCGTGGGTATAAATAAGTAACACCACGCGCCAACCGGGTGCGCCATACGCCCCGGTTGCCCTGTCGTGGGGCGCCTTTTGCACCGTAAAAAACGTGCGCAAACGGTCAAATGCGTCAATATTTATACATATGCGACATTAAGGTACGTTCGTGCCACTGTTTAAGACTTGTGGCCGTTCTGGATCTTGCAATGGGTATGGCCCCTGCATAAGTATCCGCAGGCACGACTCACGAGGTCGTCCTCTAATTCCAAAAATGACAACAAATCATGAGGCCACCATGCTTAAACACGCGGTCATTCCGTTTTTAGTCGGCGCCAGCTTATTAGCTGCCGCACCTTTCGCCCAAGCGGCGACTAACCTGGTGTTTTGCTCCGAAGGGAGCCCGGCCGGTTTTGATCCTGGTCAGTACACCACCGGAACCGACTTCGACGCCTCTGCAGAAACCATGTTCAACCGCTTGACTCAATTCGAGCGCGGCGGCACCGCTGTTATTCCAGGTTTGGCGACCAGCTGGGACATCTCCACCGATGGCCTGACGTACACCTTCCACCTGCGTGAAGGCGTCAAGTTCCACACCACCCCGTACTTCAAGCCTACTCGTGAGTTCAACGCCGACGACGTGCTGTTCACCTTTAATCGCATGATTAACAAGGATGATCCGTTCCGCAAAGCGTACCCGACTGAATTCCCGTACTTCACCGATATGGGGATGGATACCAACATCACCAAAATCGATAAAGTCGACGACAAAACCGTCAAGTTCACTCTGAAAGAAGTTGATGCCGCGTTCATCCAGAACATGGCCATGAGCTTCGCGTCCGTGCAATCCGCCGAGTACGCTGCCCAGCTGCTCAAGGAAGGCAAAGCCGCCGACATCAACCAGAAGCCGGTCGGCACTGGTCCGTTCGTGTTCAAGAGCTACCAGAAAGACTCCAACATCCGCTACACCGGGAACAAGGACTACTGGAAGCCTGACGACGTGAAGATCGACAACCTGATCTTCGCCATCACCACCGACCCGTCGGTACGTATTCAGAAGCTGAAAAAGAACGAGTGCCAAATCACTCTGTTCCCACGTCCGGCCGACCTGAAGGCGCTGCAAGAAGACAAGACACTGAAAGTGCCTAACCAGGCTGGTTTCAACCTGGGTTACATCGCCTACAACGTGATGGACAAGATCAAGGGCAGCGATCAGCCGAACCCGATGGCCCAACTGAAAGTGCGTCAAGCACTGGACATGGCCGTCAACAAGCAGCAGATCATCGACTCCGTTTACCAAGGTGCTGGTCAACTGGCCGTCAACGCCATGCCGCCAACCCAATGGTCCTACGACACCACCATCAAGGATGCGCCGTACAACCCTGAGAAAGCCAAAGAGCTGCTCAAGGAAGCGGGCATCAAGGAAGGTACCGAGATCAACCTGTGGGCCATGCCGGTTCAGCGTCCGTACAACCCGAACGCCAAACTGATGGCTGAAATGCTGCAGTCCGACTGGGCCAAGATCGGTATCAAGGCCAAGATCGTGACCTACGAGTGGGGCGAGTACATCAAGCGCTCCAAAGGCGGCGAAAACGGCGCGATGCTGATTGGCTGGAGCGGCGACAACGGTGACCCGGACAACTGGCTCAACGTGCTGTTCGGCTGCGACTCGCTGCAGGGCAACAACTTCTCCAAGTGGTGTGACAAGAAGTTCGACGGCATCGTAAAAGAAGCCAAGCGCACGACCGACCAGGGCAAGCGCACCGAACTGTACAAACAGGCGCAACACGTCCTCAAAGACGCTGTTCCGATGACACCTATCGCTCACTCGACGGTGTTCCAACCCATGCGCGACAACGTGCAGGACTTCAAGATCAGCCCATTCGGCTTGAACTCCTTCTACGGCGTCAGCGTCAGCAAATAAGATTTGGCAACGGCGGCGTATTTAACGTCGCCGTTGCTTTATCTGCCGGGAATGTAGGAATTCTCTGACAGCCAAAACCACTGCGGACTACCGCAGACGTTTAGGACGTGTCGGCTTTTCCTACGAGTTTTTCAGGCTTTTCCGCATTTACTGCCAGACCCACGGCCCATACCGTCGGGTTCTGACCAGTTTATGCGTGGGCCTTCGGTTTGCTGCGTGCATTGGTTTGAGATCAATGAAGCCTCCACGTCTCAGGACGGGACGGCGGCTCATTGTTAAACACTAAAAAAAGAGGGAGCGTTATGCGCCATACCTTGGTTTTATCCGCATTGCTGGGCACCGGCCTGTTGGCCGCCACTTCCATCAGCCAGGCCGCCAATAACAGCCTGGTCTTCTGCTCTGAAGGCAGCCCCGCCGGTTTCGACACGGCGCAGTACACCACTGCGACCGATAACGACGCCGCCGAGCCGCTATACAACCGGTTGGCAGAATTTGAAAAGGGCGCGACCAACGTCGTACCGGGCCTTGCAACGAGCTGGGATATTTCCGAAGACGGCCTCACGTACACCTTCCACCTGCGCGAAGGAGTGAAATTCCACACCACGCCCTACTTCACGCCGACCCGCGATTTCAATGCCGACGACGTGCTGTTCACGTTCAATCGCATGCTCGATCCGCAACAACCTTTTCGTAAGGCTTATCCAACCGAGTTCCCGTATTTCAACGGGATGAGCCTGAACAAGAACATCGCCAAGGTCGAAAAGACCGGGCCGCTGACCGTGGTCATGACGCTCAACAGCGTGGACGCCGCGTTCATCCAGAACATCGCCATGAGCTTCGCCGCCATTCTGTCCGCCGAATACGCCGACAAGCTGCTGGCCGAAGGCAAACCGAGCGAGATCAACCAGAAGCCGATCGGCACCGGGCCGTTCGTGTTCAAGAGCTACCAGAAAGATTCCAACATCCGCTACACCGGCAACAAGCAGTACTGGGACCCAAGCCGGGTCAAGCTCGACAACTTGATTTTCGCCATCAACACCGACGCTTCGGTGCGGGTGCAGAAGCTCAAGGCCAACGAATGCCAGATCACCCTGCATCCGCGCCCTGCCGATGTCACGGCACTGAAGAACGACCCGAAACTCAAGCTCATCGAGAAGCCTGGTTTCAACCTCGGCTACATCGCCTATAACGTGCGGCACAAACCGTTCGACCAGCTCGAAGTGCGTCAGGCGCTGGACATGGCGGTGAATAAACAAAGCATTCTCAACGCCGTGTATCAGGGCGCCGGGCAGTTGGCGGTCAACGCCATGCCGCCGACCCAATGGTCCTACGACACCAGCATCAAAGATGCCGCCTACAACCCGGAAAAAGCCAAGGAACTGCTCAAGGCTGCCGGCGTGAAGGAAGGCACCGAAATCACCCTCTGGGCCATGCCGGTCCAGCGCCCGTACAACCCCAACGCCAAATTGATGGCCGAAATGCTCCAGGCTGACTGGGCGAAAATCGGCCTCAAAGTGAAGATCGTCAGCTACGAATGGGGCGAGTACATCAAGCGCACCAAGAATGGCGAGCACGACATCAGCCTGATCGGCTGGACCGGTGACAACGGGGACCCGGACAACTGGCTGGGCACGCTTTACAGCTGCGACGCCATTGGCGGCAACAACTACTCCATGTGGTGTGATCCGGCTTACGACAAGCTGATCAAGCAGGCCAAGATCGTCACCGATCGTGACCAGCGCACCGTGCTTTACCAACAGGCGCAGCAATTGCTCAAGCAGCAAGTGCCGATCACGCCAGTCGCTCACTCGACGGTAAACCAGCCGTTAAGCGCCAAAATCGACGGGTTCAAGGTGAGCCCGTTTGGTCGCAACGTGTTCTCGGGTGTCAGCATAGAAAAATAACCGACTAGCCAGAAACGCTGAGGGCGGATTCCGTCCTCACGCAAGCGTATTGCCGTAATTCGCCGATCCGGCCTACAGCAAACGTTTGCGATGCTTCAAATGAGTTCTAACCAAATAGCCGGATCACCAAAAAAGACCGGCATTAAAAAAAAGAAAGAAAGGAGCTTCACCCATGAAACTGAGCAATACCGCGATCCTGGCCTTGGCCATCAGTAGCATCACCGCCACGGCGTACGCGGAAACCCAGAGCCAGGAATACACCCCGGTGACGGTCAATACCTCCAGCGCCCAAGCCGATGCGACCGGCTTCCTCGAAGGCTCCACCGTTAAAGGCACGACCCGTAACTGGTACGCCAACGAGCAACTGAAACGTGGCGGCACTTTCACCTACCGCAAGGACGGTGTAGCAACGCCGACTGATCGCCGGATCAACTGGGTGCAAGGCACCATCGTCAACTTCACCTCTGGCTTCACCCAGGGCACCGTGGGTGTCAGCACTGAAGTTGCAGCCTATAACGCCATCGCGCTGGATCGCGACCGCAAGGACCTGGCGTCCAACAACGGTGGCGCACCGGGCACCCGTCCAGGCGCCGGTAACAACCGTACCCTGACCAAAGAAGGCGGCGACGCTCAAGGTCAGTGGAGCAAAATCGGCCTGGCCAACGTCAAGTTCCGCGTATCGAACACCACCCTGACCGCGGGTCGCCAGAACTTCAGCACCCCGATCGTCGACACCATCGGCAACCGTCCGCTGCCGTCGAGCTTTGAAGGTGTGAGCATTCACAGCGAAGAGCTGAACAACCTGTCGTTCGACGCTGGCACCTTTGATCGCGTATCCCCGCGTACCGAAGAGAGCCTGTCGAAATTCCGCTCCGAGTACACCAACAACAACGCTGAAACCGACCACGTCAACATCGTCGGCCTGAACTACCAGCCGTTGAAAAGCCTGAAGACCAGCCTCTACGCTTCCCAGGTTGAAGACTTCTGGAACCAGTACTACTTCGGCGCTACCCACGAACTGGGTGACAGCCAGGTTCTGAGCCTGACCACCGGCCTGAACTACTACAAAACTGTCGATGCCGGCAAAAAAGAGATGGGCGAAATCGACAACGACACCTACTCCCTGTCGTTGGGCCTGACTCACCAGGCTCACAGCCTGACCTTCTCGTACCAGGAAGTTAACGGTAACGAGTACTTCGACTACCTGCACGAAACCAACGGCATCTACCTGGCCAACTCCCTGCTGTCCGACTTCAACGGCCCGAACGAAAAATCGTTCCAGATCGCTTACGGTCTGAACATGGCTGAATACGGCGTGCCAGGCCTGAAGTTCAACATCTACCAGGCTCGCGGCTGGGGCATCGACGGTACTCACTACACCGGCACCGCCTACGACGTACGCAACATGGACGGCGAACACCATTACGAATACGGCATCGGTACTTCGTACGCCGTACAGAGCGGCCCACTCAAGGCCACCACTGTTCGTGCGACCTACACCACTCACCGTGCCAGCGAAAACCAGGCTGACGGCAGCATCAACGAGTTCCGTCTCGTGACCACCGTTCCATTCAACATTCTGTAAAAAACACCAGCCAACGGCTGACTCATGACGAGTCGGCCGTTTGGCTTTTATCTGTTCAACCGATTGCAGAGGGTTCTTGATGAAAATGCTTCCCCTACGTGCGGCCATCGCTGCCGCGTTGCTGAGTGTCGCTGTTGGCGTCTCGGCGAAACCCCTGGTGGTCTGCACCGAAGCCAGTCCGGAAGGCTTCGATATGGTCCAGTACACGACTGCAGTCACAGCCGATGCGGTGGCCGAAACCATCTTCAATCGTCTGGCGGACTTCAAGCCCGGTACCACTGAAGTGATTCCGGCACTGGCCGACTCCTGGGACATCAGCGAGGACGGTCTGACCTACACGTTCCACCTGCGCAAAGGCGTCAAGTTCCACACCACCGATTACTTCAAGCCGACCCGCGACATGAACGCCGACGACGTGGTCTGGAGCTTCCAGCGCCAGCTGGACCCGAATCACCCGTGGCACAAACTGTCGAGCGTGGGCTTCCCGTACTTTGAAAGCATGGGCTTCAAGGAACTGCTCAAAAGCGTCGAGAAGATTGACGACAACACCGTCACGTTCACGCTGACCCGTCGCGAAGCACCGTTCCTGGCCGACATCGCCATGGCGTTTTCCTCGATCTACTCCGCCGAGTACGCCGACCAGTTGCTCAAGGCCAACAAGACCGGCGACCTGAACAACAAGCCAATCGGTACCGGCCCGTTCATCTTCCAGCGTTACGCCAAAGATGCTCAGGTGCGGTTCAAGGCCAACCCGGAGTATTTCCGTGGCAAGCCACCGGCTGAGGCGTTGATCCTGGCTATCGCTACCGACAACAACGTGCGCCTGCAAAAGCTCAAGGCCAACGAGTGCCAGATCGCGCTGTATCCGAAGCCGGATGACATCCCGAGCATCAAGAAAGACCCGAACCTGAAGGTCGATGAACTGAACGCGATGACTGTTTCGTACATCGCCATGAACACCACCCACAAGTACATGAGCGACGTTCGGGTGCGTAAAGCCATCGACATCGCCTTCGACAAAGCCGCCTACGTCAATGCGCTGTTCGGCAAAGGCAACGCGACCGTCGCGGTCAACCCGTACCCGGACACCCTGTTGGGCTACAACCACAAGCTGACCAATCCGCCTCGTGACCTGGACAAGGCTCGCGCCCTGCTCAAGGAAGCCGGCGTACCGGAAGGCACCACGTTTACTCTGTTCACCCGTAACGGCGGTGGCCCGACCAACCCTAACCCGATGCTCGGCGCGCAGATGATGCAGGCTGACCTGGCCAAGGTCGGGATCAAGATCGACATCCGCGTCATGGAATGGGGCGAAATGCTCAAGCGCGCCAAAAATGGCGAGCACGACATGGTTTCTGCCGGATGGGCGGGCGATAACGGCGACCCGGATAACTTCCTGACGCCTATGCTCAGTTGCGAGGCGGCCAAAAACGGCGAAAACTACGCGCGCTGGTGCAGCGAGAAATTCCAGACGCTGATCGACGAAGCCCGCGCTAAAGTGAACCCGGCCGAACGAGCAGCGCTCTATGAACAAGCCCAGGAGGTCTTTAACCAGGACCAACCCTGGATCAGCATGGCTCACACCCGTATGTTCACCGCAATGCGCAACAACGTAGAGGGCTACCACATTAGCCCCCTCACCACTAATAACTTCGCCACCACCCAGGTGAAGTAGATAAGAAAACTCCCGGCGTCCCTGACACCCGGGACGCCAGGCACGCCTAACCGGCTGATGAGGTAGCACACAAGATGTTTAGTTTTATTGCCCGCCGACTGGGGTTACTGATCCCCACGTTTTTCGGCATCACCCTGCTGACTTTCGCGTTGATTCGCATGATTCCGGGCGACCCCGTGGAAGTAATGATGGGCGAACGTCGGGTCGACCCCGAAATGCACGCTCAGGCAATGGAACGCCTAGGTCTGAACAAACCCCTGTATGCCCAATACCTGGATTACATCGGCAAGTTGGCCCACGGCGACCTTGGTGAATCCCTGCGTACCCGTGAAAGTGTCTGGACCGAGTTCAGCTCTCTATTCCCCGCGACCCTGGAACTGTCCATGGCCGCACTATTGTTCGCCGGCATCCTGGGCCTGTTGGCCGGGGTGATTGCGGCACTCAAGCGAGGATCCCTGTTCGACCATGGGGTGATGGGCATCTCCCTGGCGGGATATTCGATGCCGATCTTCTGGTGGGGCCTGATCCTGATCATGTTCTTCTCGGTGTCCCTGGGCTGGACCCCGGTGTCCGGGCGGATCGACCTGCTCTATGACATCGAGCCGCGCACCGGTTTCATGCTGATCGACACCTTGCTGGCCGATGACGTCGGCGCGTTCTTCGACGCCCTGCATCACCTGATCCTGCCGGCCATCGTGCTCGGCACCATCCCGCTGGCCGTTATTGCGCGGATGACCCGTTCTTCGATGCTCGAAGTGCTGCGTGAAGACTACATCCGTACTGCCCGTGCCAAAGGCCTGTCGCCAGCGCGCGTGGTGTTCGTGCACGGCCTGCGCAACGCGCTGATTCCGGTACTGACCGTGGTCGGCCTGCAAGTCGGCACGTTGCTGGCCGGTGCGGTCCTGACCGAAACCATCTTCTCCTGGCCCGGCATCGGCAAATGGCTGATCGAAGCCATTGGCGCACGGGACTATCCCGTGGTGCAAAACGGCATCCTGTTAATCGCCTGCCTGGTGATTCTGGTCAACTTCGTGGTGGACATCCTCTACGGCTTTGCCAACCCACGCATTCGTCACCAGCGCTGAGATCATCATGACCATGACCACTCCAATTCCAGCGGTAGCAGTCGATCAAAGCCTGCTGTACCCGTCTCCGTACAAAGAATTCTGGCAAGCATTCTCCAAGAACAAAGGCGCCGTCGCCGGCCTGCTGTTCATGCTGCTGGTGATTTTCTGCGCAATCTTCGCGCCGTGGGTTGCCCCGCATAACCCGAGCGAGCAATACCGTGACTTCCTGCTGACCCCGCCGTCCTGGCTGGAAGGCGGGCAGATCCAGTTCCTGCTCGGCACCGATGAACTGGGTCGCGACCTGTTGTCGCGCTTGATCAACGGTTCGCGCTTGTCCCTGCTGATCGGCTTGTCGTCGGTAGTGATGTCGCTGATTCCGGGCATCCTGTTGGGTCTGTTCGCCGGGTTCTTCCCGCGCGTGCTCGGCCCGACCATCATGCGCCTGATGGACATCATGCTGGCCCTGCCATCCCTGCTGCTGGCCGTGGCGATTGTCGCCATCCTCGGCCCTGGCCTGATCAACACCATCATCGCCATCGCCGTGGTTTCGTTGCCGTCCTATGTTCGTCTGACCCGCGCCGCGGTGATGGGTGAACTGAACCGCGACTACGTGACCGCCGCGCGCCTCGCCGGCGCCGGCCTGCCACGCCTGATGTTCGTCACCGTGCTGCCGAACTGCATGGCACCGTTGATCGTTCAAGCGACCTTGAGCTTCTCCTCGGCGATTCTCGATGCCGCCGCCCTGGGCTTCCTGGGCCTTGGCGTACAACCGCCAACCCCTGAGTGGGGCACCATGCTGGCTTCGGCTCGCGACTACATCGAACGCGCCTGGTGGGTGGTAAGTCTGCCTGGCTTGACCATTTTGCTCAGCGTGCTGGCAATCAACTTGATGGGCGACGGTCTGCGCGATGCGCTGGACCCGAAACTCAAGAACGCCGCCTGAGGAGATTCAAATGTCACTGTTAGAAATCAAGAATCTCAACGTTCGCTTTGGCGACAAGAACGCCGTCCCGGTGGTCGATGGCCTCGACATCACTGTGGATAAAGGCGAAGTCCTGGCCATCGTTGGCGAGTCGGGTTCCGGTAAATCCGTGACCATGATGGCGCTGATGGGCCTGATCGAGCATCCGGGGATCGTCACTGCCGACGCCCTGAATTTCGACGGCAAGAACATGCTCAAACTCAGCAGCCGTCAGCGTCGACAAATCGTCGGCAAAGACCTGGCCATGGTCTTCCAGGACCCGATGACCGCGCTGAACCCGAGCTACACCGTCGGTTTCCAGATCGAAGAAGTGCTGCGCCTGCACCTGAAAATGTCCGGCAAGCAAGCGCGCAAGCGTGCCATCGAACTGTTGGAAAAAGTTGAAATCCCGGGCGCCGCCAGCCGTATGGAGGCCTACCCGCATCAACTCTCCGGCGGTATGAGCCAACGCGTTGCGATCGCCATGGCGATTGCCGGTGAACCGAAACTGCTGATCGCCGACGAACCGACCACGGCCCTCGACGTGACCATCCAGGCCCAGATCATGGACCTGCTGCTGGCCTTGCAGAAAGAGCAGAACATGGGCCTGGTGCTGATCACTCACGACCTTGCGGTCGTGGCTGAAACCGCCCAGCGCGTGTGCGTGATGTACGCCGGTCAAGCGGTGGAAGTGGGTCAAGTGCCGCAACTGTTCGACATTCCGGCGCACCCGTACAGCGAAGCACTGCTCAAGGCGATTCCTGAACACAGCCTCGGCGCTACGCGTCTGGCCACGTTGCCGGGCATCGTTCCCGGTCGCTACGACCGTCCGCAGGGTTGCCTGCTGTCGCCGCGTTGCCCATACGTGCAGGACTCCTGCCGTCAGCAACGTCCTGGCCTTGACCCGAAAAGCAACAGCCTCGCCCGCTGCTTCTACCCGCTGAACCAGGAGGTGGCGTAATGGCCGTCGTACTTACCGCCCGCGACCTGACCCGTCACTACGAAGTGTCCCGTGGCCTGTTCAAGGGCCATGCGACCGTACGCGCCTTGAACGGTGTGTCGTTTGAACTGGAAGCCGGCAAAACCCTCGCTGTCGTTGGCGAATCGGGTTGCGGCAAATCCACCCTGGCCCGCGCCCTGACGCTGATCGAAGAGCCGTCCTCCGGTTCCTTGAAAATCGCCGGGCAAGAAGTCGCCGGCGCCGACAAGGCCCAGCGCAAGCAACTGCGCAAAGACGTGCAGATGGTGTTCCAGAGCCCGTACGCATCGTTGAACCCACGGCAGAAAGTCGGTGACCAGCTCGGCGAACCGCTGCTGATCAACACCAACCTGTCGGCGGCTGAACGTCGCGAGAAAGTCCAGGCGATGATGAAGCAGGTGGGCTTGCGTCCTGAGCACTACCAGCGTTATCCGCACATGTTCTCCGGCGGTCAGCGCCAGCGGATCGCCCTGGCTCGCGCCATGATGCTGCAACCGAAGGTGCTGGTGGCGGATGAACCGACCTCGGCGCTGGACGTGTCGATCCAGGCGCAGGTGCTGAACCTGTTCATGGATCTGCAGCAAGAGTTCAACACCGCCTACGTGTTCATCTCGCACAACCTGGCGGTGGTTCAACACGTCGCCGATGACGTGATGGTGATGTACCTTGGTCGCCCGGTGGAAATGGGCCCGAAGAACGACATCTACGAGCGCCCGCTGCACCCGTACACCCAGGCGTTGCTGTCGGCCACCCCGACCATTCACCCGGACCCGAACAAGCCGAAAATCAAGATTGTCGGCGAGTTGCCTAACCCGTTGAACCCGCCATCCGGCTGCGCTTTCCACAAGCGTTGCCCGTACGCCACCGAGCGTTGCAGCACTGAAGAGCCGGCCCTGCGCCTGCTCGACAGTCGACAGGTGGCTTGCCACTACGCCGAACAGTTTCTCGACGGCGCGGCATAAAAAAATGTGGGAGCGGGCTTGCTCGCGAAGAGGGAATATCAATCGACATCACTGCTGAATGACACACCGCTTTCGCGAGCAGGCTCGCTCCCACAGGGATTACAGCTTTACCGGTTAACCAAACCCCTTTTCCTGGACTGCGCATCAGTTCGGTAGAAGGGGTTTTCTTTTGTCTGCGATTTAGGTTTACGTCTGGCTGTCGCCTTCATCGTCGTCGCTGTCAGGTTCGTCCGTGGTCGAGTCGTCATCGTCGGCGCTACCGCCCTGCCCCTGATCACCGGCCTCCGATTCAGACTTGGCGATCATCATCCCCGTGTGCACCGCCTGCCCACTGGACGCCTGCTCGCCATGCTCCGGGCATTCGGCCCACGCCGCCGACATACCCACGGACAGCATCACCAAAACCTTAAGCAACAGCACAATGCGTTGAAAAATGCTCATAGCCGATTCCATCCTTTCTGAGATGCAGCATGGGTGCCTGACGGCGCATGACCCGATTGCCGTGGCGCTGACTGAAATCTAGTTCCGATCGGCAGGGTTCACCAGATAGGACGCTAACGAAGGGCGGGAATTGCCGTGAATGGGCAGATTGGTTTGGAATAAAGGTTATGCCCAAAATTTCTAACACTGATGCACCTTTGTGGGAGCGAGCTTGCTCGCGATGAGGCCATCAAGGCCGATATTGTTGTCGCATGATCAAACGCCATCGCGAGCAAGCTCGCTCCCACAGGGTTCGCTTCAATGGCCAAAAAATCGGGGCAATAAAAAACCCCGCAGCTTTCGCAACGGGGTTTTTGGTGTAGCCGGTCAGCGCTTAGTGATGTTCACGGGTCGCACGGAATTTCACGTCCGGCCAGCGCTCTTCCATCAACGCCAGGTTAACCCGGGTCGGCGCCAGGTAGGTCAGGTGGCCGCCGCCGTCGATGGCGAGGTTTTCCACTGCCTTGACCTTGAACTCTTCGAGCTTCTTCTTATCGTCGCAATCGATCCAGCGCGCGGAGTACACGGTGATCGGCTCGTAGGAGCACTCGACCTTGTATTCCTCTTTCAAGCGGCTGGCGACCACATCGAACTGCAGCACACCGACGGCGCCGAGGATGATGTCGTTGCTGCGCTCGGGGAAGAACACTTGGGTCGCGCCCTCTTCCGCCAATTGCTGCAAGCCTTGGCGCAGTTGCTTGGATTTCAGCGGATCACGCAGACGCACGCGGCGGAACAGTTCCGGGGCGAAGTGCGGAATGCCGGTAAACCCGAGCACTTCGCCTTCGGTGAAGGTGTCGCCGATCTGGATGGTGCCGTGGTTGTGCAGGCCGATGATGTCGCCGGCAAACGCTTCTTCCAGTTGCTCACGCTCGGAGGAGAAGAACGTCAGCGCATCGCCGATCCGCACGTCTTTGCCGGTGCGCACGTGGCGCATCTTCATGCCTTTTTCGTACTTGCCGGAGCAGATACGCATGAAGGCGATGCGGTCGCGGTGTTTCGGGTCCATGTTCGCCTGGATCTTGAACACGAAACCGGCGAATTTCTCTTCGACCGGCTCAACGGTGCGCTCGTTGGCGACACGGGCCAGCGGTTTCGGCGCCCAGTTGACCACGGCGTCGAGCACGTGATCGACACCGAAGTTACCCAAAGCAGTACCGAAGAACACCGGGGTCAGTTGGCCGTCGAGGAATTCCTGTTGATTGAATTCGTGACAGGCGCCCTGCACCAGTTCCAGTTGATCGACAAAACGGTCGTACTCGTCGCCCAAATGCGCGCGGGCTTCATCGGAGTCGAGCTTCTCGATGATTTTCACATCGGTGCGCTCGTGGCCGTGACCGGCGGTGTACACGATGATGTAGTCGTCGGCCAGGTGGTAAACGCCTTTGAAGTCGCGGTAGCAACCGATCGGCCAGGTGATCGGCGCAGCCTTGATCTTCAGGACCGCTTCGATTTCGTCGAGCAGTTCGATCGGGTCGCGGATGTCACGGTCGAGTTTGTTGATGAAGCTGACAATCGGCGTGTCACGCAGACGGCAGACGTCCATCAGCGCGATGGTCCGAGGCTCAACACCTTTACCGCCGTCGAGGACCATCAAGGCCGAGTCCACTGCCGTCAGGGTACGGTAGGTATCTTCGGAGAAGTCTTCGTGGCCCGGGGTGTCGAGCAGGTTGATCATGTGATCGCGATACGGGAACTGCATGACCGACGTGGTAATCGAGATACCACGCTGCTTTTCCATTTCCATCCAGTCGGAGGTGGCATGGCGGTCGGACTTGCGGGACTTCACCGTGCCCGCAATCGCAATCGCCTTGCCCATCAGCAAGAGCTTCTCGGTGATGGTGGTTTTACCGGCATCGGGGTGGGAAATAATGGCGAAAGTGCGGCGTTTCGCGACTTCGGCGGCCTGTTTGGTCATGGGAAATCGCCTGGCAGGTGATTCAAAAAAGGGCGGCGAGTATAGCCCAAAACGTTACCTCCGAACCACCGTTCGCCCTGTAGCAGCTGCCGAGCCTGCGAGGCTGCGTCCGGCGACGAAGTCGTCGTAAAACCAGACGCACGGTGTATCAGGCAGACCGCGACAGGTGACTTGACGACGACTTCGTCGCCGGACGCAGCCTCGCGGGCTCGACAGCTGCTACATCGGGTAATCGAGATCAAAGGTGGCTAAATGCTGTTAATTATGGAACCTTTTAAAAGGTGGAGGCGTCCACTCCCCTGTTACAGCTCTCGTAGCAGGGTTTGCAAAACCTGCAAGTTAGCCTGACGAGGCTGCGCTTATGGCTCGATCTCATGCGGTTGCATCAGCATGAAGAGCTGCTTCTCGCGAACGTTGATATCCCGGCAGCCAGTGATGGCATTGCCACACGGGACTGCGTTCGCCGACCAAGAAAAAAAGGAGTCCGCCTGTGGCTATTCGCTATGGCAAGGGGCTTATTGGAGGTGCGGTTGTCGTCGCACTCCTGGCCCTGCTGGTCCACTGGATTGGCATCAACACGATCGAACATTACCGCGACGATTTGTTGTTCTACCTGCAAGCTCACTTGATTCTCGTCCTTGTTTCCATGCTGGCCGCCCTCGTTGTGGGCATCCCTGCCGGTATCTTCCTCAGCCGCCCGACCATGGTGGGCCGCGCTGAACGCTTCATGCAGATCTTCAACATCGGCAACACCGTGCCGCCTCTCGCCGTACTGGCCATCGCCCTGGGGATTCTGGGCATCGGCAGCGGCCCCGCGATCTTCGCCCTGTTCCTCGCCTCGCTGTTGCCGATCGTGCGCAATACCTATGAAGGCCTGAAAAACGTCCAGGGTTCGCTGAAGGAAGCGGCGGTCGGTATCGGCATGACCCCGACGCAAGTGCTGTGGCGGGTCGAACTGCCGAACGCGGTACCGATCATCATCGGTGGCGTGCGCGTGGCCCTGGCGATCAACGTCGGTACTGCACCGCTGGCGTTCCTGATCGGTGCCAACAGCCTGGGCAGCCTGATTTTCCCTGGCATCGCCCTGAACAATCAGCCGCAACTGCTGCTCGGCGCGGCTTGTACCGCCCTGCTGGCCTTGCTGCTCGACGGTCTGGTGACACTCGCCAGTCGCCTCTGGCTCGAACGCGGCCTACGCCCGTCTTAAGCCTCGGCAAAGGAATAATCATGAAGAAATTAAGCTTTCTAATAGGCTGCGTTCTGCTGTTCTCGGGAATCGCTCAAGCCGCTGAAAAACCGGTTATCCGCATCGGCGCCCGGGTGTTCACCGAACAAACCCTGCTCGCCGAAATCACGTCCCAGTACCTGCGCACCAAGGGTTACGACACCCAGGTGACCGGCGGTCTGGGCAGCAACCTGGCCCGCAGCGCCCACGAAAGTGGTCAGCTGGATTTGATGTGGGAATACACCGGCGTGTCGCTGGTGGCTTACAACCACGTTACTGACAAGCTCGACAGCGCTCAGTCCTACGCCCGGGTGAAAGAACTCGACGCGAAAAAAGGCCTGGTCTGGCTCACGCCGTCGAAATTCAGCAACACCTACGCCCTGGCCCTGCCGGAAGCCACCGCGAAGGCTTATCCGCAGATCAACACCATCAGCGAGCTGAACACGGTGCTGCAGGCCGAGAAGAAAGATAACCACCTCGTCGCGCTGGACACCGAGTTCGCCAACCGTTCCGACGGTCTGGACGGCATGGTCGATCTCTACGGGATGAACCTGACCCGCAAGAACATCCGGCAGATGGATGCGGGCCTGGTCTACACCGCGCTGCGTAACGGCCAGGTGTTTGCCGGTCTGGTCTACACCACCGACGGTCGCTTGAACGCTTTCAAACTCAAGCTGCTCGAAGACGACAAGCATTACTTCCCGGACTACACCGCAGCCCCGGTCGTGCGTCAGGTTTACCTCGACGCCCATCCAAAGCTTGCCGAAGAACTCAAGCCACTGGCTGAACTGTTCGACGACGCGACCATGCGCCAGCTGAATGCGCGGGTCGATGTCGATCACGAAAGCCCTTCATCCGTTGCCGCAGATTTCCTGCGCCAGCATCCACTGAACTGAGGAGAAGACATGGAATTTCTGAACGCCTTTTCCCATCTCGATTGGCCGCTGGTGCTGCACCTGACCTTGCAGCACATCACCCTGGTCGGCATCGCGGTGACGCTGGCGATCCTTGTTGGCGTGCCGCTGGGCGTGCTGATGACGCGCTTCCCGACGCTCGCCGGCCCCTTGCAAGCCAGCGCCACGGTGCTGCTGACCGTGCCGTCGATTGCGCTGTTCGGCCTGCTGCTGCCGTTCTACTCCAAATTCGGCCAGGGCCTGGGCCCGATGCCGGCGATCACCGCAGTGTTTCTGTATTCGCTGCTGCCGATCATGCGTAACACCTACCTGGCGCTGACCGGCGTCGAACCCGGCATTCGCGAAGCCGCCCGCGGCATCGGCATGACCTTCGGCCAGCGCCTGCGCATGGTTGAACTGCCAATCGCCGTGCCGGTGATCCTCGCCGGCGTACGCACCGCCGTGGTCATGAACATTGGTGTCATGACCATCGCCGCGACCATCGGTGCCGGTGGCCTCGGTGTACTTATTCTCGCTTCAATCAGCCGCAGCGACATGTCGATGCTGATCGTCGGCGCCGTGCTGGTCAGTCTCCTGGCCATCTTCGCCGACCTGCTTCTGCAATGGCTGCAACGCACGCTGACTCCAAAAGGACTGCTCAAATGATCGAACTTCAAAACCTCAGCAAGACCTTCCAAAGCAACGGCAAAGATGTGAAAGCCGTGGACTCGGTAAGCCTGACCGTCAATGAAGGCGAAATCTGTGTGTTCCTCGGGCCATCGGGTTGCGGCAAAAGCACCACGCTGAAGATGATCAACCGCCTGATCAAGCCGACCTCCGGCAAGATCCTGATCAACGGCGAAGACACCACCGACCTCGACGCCGTGACCCTGCGCCGCAACATCGGTTATGTGATCCAGCAGATCGGTCTGTTCCCGAACATGACCATCGAAGAAAACATCACCATCGTTCCGCGCCTGCTCGGCTGGGACAAGCAGAAATGCCACGACCGCGCCCGCGAGTTGATGAGCATGATCAAGCTCGAGCCCAAGCAATACCTGAATCGCTACCCGCGTGAATTGTCCGGCGGCCAGCAGCAGCGGATCGGCGTGATTCGCGCACTGGCGGCGGATGCGCCACTGTTGTTGATGGATGAACCGTTCGGTGCAGTCGATCCGATCAACCGCGAGATGATCCAGAACGAGTTCTTCGAGATGCAGCGCGCGCTGAACAAGACCGTGATCATGGTCAGCCACGACATCGACGAAGCGATCAAGCTGGGTGACAAGATTGCAATCTTCCGCGCCGGCAAGCTGTTGCAGATCGATCACCCGGACACCCTGCTCGCGCACCCGGCGGACGACTTTGTCAGCAACTTCGTCGGCCAGGACAGCACGCTCAAGCGTCTGTTGCTGGTGAAAGCCGAAGACGCGGCGGACAACGCGCCGTCGGTAAGCCCGGAAACCCCGGTGGCCGAGGCCCTGGAGTTGATGGATGAACTCGACCGTCGTTACGTGGTGGTCACGGACGGTGAGAACAAGGCGCTCGGTTATGTACGCCGTCGCGACCTGCACCGTCAGACCGGCACTTGCGCGCAATACCTGCGCGAGTTCAACGCCACGGCGGCGTTCGACGAGCATTTGCGCATCCTGCTGTCGCGCATGTACGAGTTCAACCGCTCGTGGCTGCCGGTGATGGATGCCGAGCGGGTGTTCCTCGGTGAAGTGACCCAGGAATCGATTGCCGAGTACCTGAGCTCCGGCAAGTCCCGTGGCGGCAAGACCAGCATTGTTTCGCCAGCCGAGACTGCGTTGGCCTGATCTGACGCCTTCGCGGGCAAGCCTCGCTCCTACAGGTGCAGTGTCGTACGCAACATCACGGCATGCAGTAACCCTGTAGGAGCGAGGCTTGCCCGCGAATGGGCCAACTCGATTTATCTGAATCCCGCCAAAATCCCCTCATCCGGGGAACATCACACTGTCATGCAGGTCGGTTACATCAGTAGCTGTCAGGGACCGCACGACGGAAGCGTGCAAAAACGCGACATTTTTTGTTGATCTCAAGCCCCTCACGCCCTAAAGTTCGCGCCGAACGTCCATGCTGGAAACGATCCATCCGGCTCAAGTACTGACGACGAGACAGCAAGGCCAAGGGAAGCAGCATTTCCCATGGCCTTTTTGCTTTCGGCGACATGCCTTGGGAAGTAGGCGAACCAAAGTGGGGATACGGAGGACGTTCATTTGCGCCCATTGATTAATTTAGTTTGCCAGTAGGAGATCCCAGCATGTCGATCAACGTCGAAGACTATTACGCGCGCGAAACCTTCCAGAGATTGAAGGCCTTCGCCGACACCCAAGAAACCCCGTTCGTGGTGATCGACACCGCGATGATCAGCCAGGCCTATGACGACCTGCGCGCCGGTTTCGAATTCGCCAAAGTCTATTACGCAGTCAAGGCCAACCCGGCCGTTGAAATCATCGACCTGCTCAAAGAGAAAGGCTCGAGCTTCGACATCGCGTCGATCTATGAGCTGGACAAAGTGATGGACCGCGGCGTCAGCCCGGACCGCATCAGCTACGGCAACACCATCAAGAAATCCAAGGACATCCGCTACTTCTACGACAAGGGCGTGCGCCTGTTCTCCACCGACTCCGAAGCCGACCTGCGCAACATCGCCAAGGCTGCACCGGGTTCGAAAGTCTACGTGCGCATCCTCACCGAAGGCTCGACCACTGCCGATTGGCCTTTGTCGCGCAAATTCGGCTGCCAGACCGACATGGCCATGGACCTGCTGATCCTCGCCCGCGACCTGGGCCTGGTGCCTTACGGCATCTCGTTCCACGTCGGCTCGCAACAGCGCGACATCAGCGTCTGGGACGCAGCGATCGCCAAGGTCAAAGTGATCTTCGAGCGCCTGAAAGAAGAAGACGGCATCCACCTGAAGCTGATCAACATGGGCGGCGGCTTCCCGGCCAACTACATCACCCGCACCAACAGCCTGGAAACCTACGCTGAAGAAATCATCCGTTTCCTCAAGGAAGATTTCGGTGACGATCTGCCGGAAATTATCCTGGAACCGGGCCGTTCGTTGATCGCCAACGCCGGCATCCTGGTCAGCGAAGTGGTATTGGTCGCGCGCAAATCCCGCACTGCGGTAGAGCGCTGGGTGTACACGGATGTGGGCAAGTTCTCCGGCCTGATCGAAACCATGGACGAAGCCATCAAGTTCCCGATCTGGACCGAGAAGAAAGGCGAGATGGAAGAAGTCGTCATCGCCGGCCCGACTTGCGACAGCGCCGACATCATGTACGAAAACTACAAATACGGTTTGCCGCTGAACCTGGCCATTGGTGATCGTTTGTACTGGTTGTCCACCGGTGCCTACACCACCAGTTACAGCGCGGTTGAATTCAACGGCTTCCCGCCGCTGAAGTCGTTCTACGTGTAAACGCCGTACGCGAAACCTAAAAAGCCCATGACGTGTCATGGGCTTTTTTTTATTAGAACATCCTGGCCATTCGAACCAATTGTTCGGACATGTTACTGACCTCTTCAAGCGAACCAGTAACCAGCGGCAACGACGCCTTGGCACGTGACATTGTCTGATGCGCATGATGGGTTGCCAGCGCTCGCTTCGCCTCATCCAGCATGTAGACCCAGCGGTAGCAGAAGTCGCCGAGATTGCTCACAGCCACACTCGTGCGCCGGTGCAGCTCGAACAACCGCGAGATATGCGCTCGGGCAAACGCCAGTCGTTGTGCCTCTGAGTGCGACTGACCTGGATCGTAACCCATGTCCGGCAAACCGATCCGCCCCAAGGTGTAGTAGGCCTCAATCTTGGACATTGGCCCATCGGTACTTAGTGGCAGTGTCAACGACTCGATGAAACGAACAAAAATGCCATGGATCGCCCCGGCTAGATTCGTCAGGTGCGACTTGAAGGCTGACACTGCTTCCTGGCAACGCTCCAACCGGGCATAGAGTTCATGCAGGACATCGATGATGTCATTGCACGGGGCATTGCCCCAACCGACAGACTTCAAAACAGTGAACTGCCGGGGATCAATCACAGAAATCGGCAATCGACGATTCTGAGTCACGGAGACAATCGCCTGAAACTCCTGGAGAAATCCGCCGGTGTCGCTTAACACTTGGGCCGATAGTCTTCCCAGACTAGGCACTGCGACACCTATCTCTCGCCAGGATTGTGCGTTGGCGCGGGCGACCTGGATCAATGCCTGAGCATTTGGGCGAGGCAGCAGGATGTAGCCAGCCCGGGCGATGGAATCGGAGAAGCCGTTGATCTCGTCCAGCGTCTTGGGCAGCCCGTTCAAAAAATCGACGTATTGTTTCAAGGTGGCAAAGTTCTTTTCTGCCAATAAATAATCAAGCATCAGCCTTTCCTTAGCCTGACAAATCCTCCCTGCCAGTGGACAGACGCCCACAGGCAGGTCACCACCGCATCGGCTCAATCACCAACGGATGGCGACGGCAGTGGAAGAGTGAACGGGAACCTAGCGCTGTGGCAACGACACAGGCGCGAGGAAGGTGATGAACAGTGCCGCTTGCTCCTTGAACGCCGCACTGAGTGCGTCGTCATCGGCAAATTTCGACGCCGCCGTGGCCGCGAGAAACTTCTCGAAAGCTGAAACGGCGGCGCCGTATTCCACGGCGTACTCCTGCCGCAGATTTTCCGTGGAGTGGATAGCCCGAAGGTAAGTCACCTTGCCGATCGATGCCTGAGTGATAGCGTGTTCACGATCAATCTCATTGGCCAGGGTTTCGATTTTCCGCTGCAGCTTGTCGCTCTCGCGGAGCATGTCCACGAAGCGAATCGTGTTACCTGCATCGATCAGGGTTTTCTTCAGTTGATCGATTGCCATCATGACCAGTTTGATTTCGGGCGGTGCCAGGCCCAGTTCGGTGACTTTGCCGAGGGTCATTTCAATGTCCTTGCCCAGCGCTTCAATACCATTTTGTTCCAGAGTCTGGACCGCATCGACAATGACCTTGCGCTCCTGGCCGAGCGCCGCCAGCTTGGCTTGTAGTGCAACGATTTCAGCTTTGGCCAGGCGCTCCTCGCGCTCGAAATCAAGGATATAAGCCTGTGTCAGGCGGCGATCAAACGGATCGTTAATGTTGTTGAAGCATCGACGAACCTGCGCCGTCTGTTCAGTGATAGCACGGGTCGCGCTATTCAACAGATGCTGGCGCTCGGCCCGGATCTCTTCAATAACATCGCGGTCGGTTTCGCTGCGCAGCTCCTTTTCGTTGCGGGCAAGTCGGCGCAAGGTGTTTTCAAGCTCAAACCCACTCTCCAAGGCCGAACTCTGCAATTGATTCGCGCCTTGCCCCACGCTGATCACCATCCGATTGAAGCGGTCGAACAAGTCAGGCAGGTAACCGAGCTTGACCTGCCAGACGTGCGCTTGCGTGCGGGCATCGCGCATCTGCTCATGAGTGGACTTCAGCGCCGACAGATTCAACGGCGGATAGGCCGGGCTGAAGAGGCTGACCATTTTCATCGCGCGCGGTGCCAGCGAATAGTTGCGCTCATATTCTTCGTCAGCTTCTTTAAATACTTGGATGAGTGCGTCCGAATCCGTTTCAATCTGCTTCCACGGGTTAACCACTTCTTCGAATTCCGTCATGAAGATCCTCAGGCTCAAGGCATCATTGATTTGATTAACCGCAGCGGCCGAGTTTTTGACACACAGGTGCATGACATTCCACACATGCATAAGGTTTTGCGTGGCCACATCAGCGTCGATTGCAACGATCATCAATCTTTGCAGATCAAGCTTCACACGGGCCAGAGCGCCCAGCGTCTGATTCTTGCTGGCCAGCAGCTGAATATCCCGCTCTTGTTCGGTGTATAACCTTTCACGCGCCACACGAATATTTTCAGCTTCGACGCCCATGTAGATGGCCATTGCCAAACCCACAATGTTCATCCCCGCTGCTGCCTTCAACGCCTCCTGAACGGCCGCTTTATACTCAGTGTTTTTGATGTCGATTTCTTTCGAACGCTCATCAACAATCACTTTCAGTTGCTTGATATCTGCAGACAAGCTACTGCTGTCAATCAAACCAACTCTCAACTTGATATCGGGTAAAACATGTTCCCGCAGATCATAACCAAATAAGTCCAGATCTTTTTTTATGCCGGCAACAACCCTGAGATTGCTATCAATTTTTTCAAAGATCCGATTGAGGTAGTAACCCAGCGTACTGACGGTATCGGACTCAAGTTCAATCCCCGGAAACCTGTCCCCCCACTCCAGTTCCAGCGCCTTGAGTTGCGCGAGGTTTCTGACATTGTGTTTATCCAGTAAACCCGAGGCCCTGACTTCGCTATACACCTCTTTCATCGAGGCCCCGTAGGTGAGCATGCTAATGGCGAAATCCTTGAGCCCGCGGCCTGTCATCATGATCCGCTCGCGCAATGGCGACCAACGTCGGGCATGGTTGCGGGTGTTCTGGAAGGTGGTCAGGAAATCAGCAGGGCGCAGGCCGGAACCGCCGTCCTGGCCGGCGCCAAAGCGTAGATAATCTTCGACGTCTTTCAAATTATGAGGAAGTGCTAGTCCCGCCGACTCGTACTTTCGCAAATCAATGATCTGCTTCTTGGTGAGCAACAGTCCCGCATCACGAACGACACCATAGGAGTCCGAGGTGGAGGCATTGCTCAACTTCTTCGGCGCTTCGGCTGCAAAATCCATGATTTGCTGAGGTGTCGCATTCTTCAGGGCATCGCCCCACAAATTATTACCGGACATAATTATTCCTTTAATTAGTCAATATAAAACTCTGTCGCCATCGAAGTGGCCGGGCATGTAAAACGATCAACTCATTAAAAACCCGAGAACAACTAAAACACAAAAGAAGTTCGTACAAAAGCACAAACCCATACGAGATATGTATACAAAAATCCCGAATCATACATCCATGAATAAAGTGACAACTTGCTGCAAAACTGCAGGCCCGATTTAATTACAAACAATCGTCATTCGTTTAATAGCACTGCGCGCAACTCATACTCACGGGCCATTGATTGAATATCAACACTGGGTACTTTCGACAAGGTTCGAGCGCTGACCGTCAGAAAGGCTGAATGCCCTCCAAGCATTGCCTCGCGATACCAGAAGAGTGCCTCTTCAATTTGCGAGCGCTCTACCAAAACACTGGCATAACTGAATTGACCACGAAAATCCCCGCACTGGGCCGAACGGCGATACCAGTCAAACGCTGCCGAGAGATCGGCGGCGCAATGAAGACCCTCTTCCAGATAACGCCCCAGCAGGTTCATCGATTTCGCGTGGCCCACTTCAGCGGCACGACGATAAAGACCCAGCGCTTGCACCTGGTCCTCAACCACGCCACGACCGGTCGCCAGCAGATTGGCATAGTTGTACATCGCCCAATCCAGCCCTTTCTCGGCCGCCAGTCGATAATGCCCCGCCGCCACTGCTGCATCAGCGGCGCAACCCCAGCCATGCTCATGACAACGACCGAGCATGTTGCGCGCCATCAAGTGTCCGCCATTGGCGGCAATCCCGAACCAACGCACCGCCAGCGGCTGATCCTGCTCAATGCCCTGCCCATCCAGCAAAATCTGCCCGAGCAAGGCCTGGGCATCGAGTACGCCTTCGCGAGCAGCGATCAGAATCGCCTGGGCCGCCCGCGCCGGACTTTCCTCAAGCATGGCTTTGAGCCGGTCACCGTCGAGGACTTCCTCGCGGCGCAGTTGATAACTCATACCTCGACCCAGCGGCGCAGCAGGTTGTGATAAGTGCCGGTGAGGCGGATCAGCGACGGGTGATCGGGCATGTCCTGGGTCAGTTGCTGGATCGCGCCGTCCATCTCGAACAGCAAGGCGCGCTGGCTGTCTTCACGGACCAGGCTTTGGGTCCAGAAGAACGAGGCATAGCGCGTACCGCGAGTGACGGCGTTGACCTTGTGCAGGCTGCTGCCGGGGTACAGGACCATGTCGCCGGCGGGCAACTTGACCCGTTGGGTGCCGAAGGTGTCCTGGATTTCCAGCTCGCCGCCGTCGTAATCCTCCGGCTCGCTGAAGAACAGCGTCGCCGACAGGTCGGTGCGCACCCGCTCGATGCTGCCCTTGGGCTGGCGCACGGCGTTGTCGATGTGGAAGTCGAAACTGCCGCCCGCCGTGTAGCAGTTCAGCAACGGCGGAAAGACTTTGTGTGGTAACGCGGCTGACATGAACTGCGGATTTTTCCAAAGGCGTTCGAGCATCGCCGCGCCGACTTCCTTGGCCAACGGATGCCCTTCCGGCAGTTGCAGATTGTGCTTGGCCTTGGCCGACTGGAAGCCGGCGGTGATCTTGCCGTCGGCCCAATCCGCCTGTTCCAGGGCTTCGCGAATGCGCTGCACTTCTTCTTTCGCGAACACGCCGGGAATGTGCAGCAGCATGAGACGACACCTGGTGGTCAAAGGGGCGCCAATGGTATTGATTCTTATTGACTGTGTAAAACCCCACAGACGAACGAGACAGCAAAAACCGTAAGGTTAAATTGTAAAGAATGTAAATTCGTCGCGAATAGTAACGTTTCGCAATTGATACAAATACCTGTTTACCCTATATTCCGCGACCTCAAATCCTTGGGGAGGGGAATTCACATGTCACGCCAATTACAACAATCGCCGGTCAGTTCACCACGTTTGCTCGCCTCTGCCATTGGCATGGCGATCACTGCCGGCTCCGCTGGGCACATGGTGTTCGCTGCCGAGAAGACTGACGAAAAAGCCTCGGGCAATGCGATTTCCCTGGACGCCACCAGCGTGGTTGGCGAGGAACAAGACACCTCCTACAAGACCGACACCTCGGCTTCGAAAAAATACACCGCACCGCTGCGCGAGACGCCGAAAAGCGTCACCGTGATTCCGCAACAAGTGATCCGCGACACCGGCGCCACCAGCCTGGTCGACGCATTGCGCACCACGCCGGGCATCACCTTCGGTGCCGGTGAAGGCGGCAACCCGGCCGGCGACCGTCCGATCATTCGCGGCTTCAACGCTGAAAGCGATGTGTTCGTCGACGGCATGCGCGACCCGGCGTCCCAGAGCCGTGAAATATTCGACGTTGAATCCGTCGAAATCAGCAAAGGCCCGGGCTCGGCCTTCACCGGCGCCGGTTCCACCGGTGGCAGCCTGAACCTGGTGAGCAAGACCGCCAAACTGGGCAACTTCTACAATGGCGGCTTCACTTGGGGTTCGGACCAGACCAAGCGCACCACCCTCGACCTGAACCAACAGATCAACGACACCTCGGCCTTCCGTTTGAACCTGATGAAGCACGAAGCCAACGTCGCCGGGCGTGACGGCGTGGACGTCAGCCGCTGGGGCGTGGCGCCGACCTTCTCCTTCGGCCTGGGCACCGACACCCGAGTGACCGTCGGTTACTACCACGTCGAAACCGACGACATGCCGGACTACGGCGTGCCGCTGACCTTGAGCCCGAACCGCAGCAAGTACCACGTCGACAAACCGGCCAACGTCAATAAAGACAATTTCTACGGCCTCACCGGTCGCGATTATCGCCAGACCGAAAACGACAGCGGCACGATCAAGATCGAACACGATCTGAATGAAGACCTGACCGTTTCCAACAGCTTCCGCATGTCCCGTTCGACCCTCGACTACATCGTCACCAACCCCGACGACAGCAAGGGCAACGTGGCCAACGGCAGCGTTTACCGTGGCTCGAAAAGCCGTAACTCGACGTCCAGCGGCTGGGTCAACCAGACCGACCTGAGCGCCAAGTTCAACACCGGCGCGATCGAACACAGCCTGGTCACTGGCCTGGAGTTTTCCTATCAGGACACTCACAACCGCCCGTATATCCTGACCTCCACGGCTGCCGGCACCACTTGCAACCGCGCGTTGTTCAACTCCGGCGACTGCACCAACCTGTACAAGCCGACGCCTGGGGATAACTGGTCGGGCTCCATCAAAGACAGCAATGCCTTCACCGACACCGACACCAAGACCGCTGCGGCTTATGTGTTCGATACGCTGAAGTTCAACGAGCAATGGTCCCTGAACCTGGGCCTGCGTTACGACAACTACCAGACCGAATCCAGCGGCTACGCCAATGCCGGTCGTACCACCCCGGCGGGCAGTTTCTCCCGGGAGAACACCACCGACCTGGTCAACTACCAGATCGGCGTGGTCTACAACCCGCTGCCTAACGGTAGCGTGTACGCGGCCTACTCCACTTCCAGCAACCCGGCCGGTGAAACCAGCGGTAACGGCAGCCTGGAACTGGCAGCGAACAACAGCGACCTGGACCCGGAAAAGAACCGCAACTACGAGATCGGCACCAAGTGGGACTTCTTCGGCGACGACCTGTCGCTGACCGCCGCACTGTTCCGCACCGAGAAAACCAACGCCCGTATCGACGATCCGGACGGCGCCACCACCCAAGTGCTGGACGGCGAACAAACCGTCAACGGTCTGGAGCTGACCTACACCGGCAAACTGACCCGTAACTGGAAAGTCTTCGGCGGCTATACCTACATGGAAAGCGAAGTGGTCAAGACCACCCTCGCCGCCGACAAAGGCAACCATATGCCGAGCACGCCACGGAACAACTTCACCCTGTGGTCGACCTACGACCTGATCCCGGAAAAGTTGACCATTGGCGGCGGCGCGACCTTCGTCGATTCGCAGTTCGGCAACGTCGCCAACTCGGTGGAGATCCCGTCCTACTGGCGCTACGACGCCATGGCCAGCTACGCGCTGACCAAGAACGTCGACCTGCAACTCAACGTACAGAACCTGACCGACAAGCGTTATTTCGACCAGGTGTTCCAGACGCACTACGCCCACGTGGCGGCGGGCCGTACCGCCCTGCTGAGTGCGAACTTCCACTTCTGATTGCCAGCCACACCGCAATCCCCCTGTGGGAGCGAAGCTTGCTCGCGAAGGCGTCGTGTCAGTCGACATCGAAACTGCCTGACACACCGCTTTCGCGAACAAGCTTCGCTCCTACAGGGAATGCGGCGGACATCAGGACCAGGCCCCGTTCATTCAATTGAACGGGGCTTTTGTACGTAATAAAGAATGTTTCTCGACAACCCACGGCATAATGCGCGCCGTGATGATTACTTTCGAACGAACAAGGCGAGCGACGTGTTGAAGAAAACCCTGTTCCAGTTGCACTGGTTTTTTGGCATCAGTGCCGGACTGGTCCTGGCCCTGATGGGCATAACCGGTGCGGCCTATTCGTTCCAGGATGAAATCCTGCGGGCGCTGAATCCCTCTGTGTTGCAGGTGGAGAAGCAGGTCGCCGGTGTCTTGCCACCCGCCGAGTTGGTTGAGCGCATCGAAGCCACCTCCGGCAAGAAAGTCTCGATGCTCTGGGTCGAGACCGACAGCGGCAACGCCGCGCGCGTGATCTTCACCCCGCCACCGGGCGAACGTCGCGGTGAGATGCGCTACTTCGACCCGTACACCGCCGAATTCCTCGGTGACGCCACCGGCCAGGACTTCTTCGGCCTGATGCTGCAACTGCACCGGTTCCTCGCCATGGGCGACACCGGTCGGCAGATCACCGGCGCCTGCACGCTCATCCTGGTGTTCTTCTGCCTGTCCGGCCTATACCTGCGCTGGCCGCGCCAATGGAACAAGTGGCGCGCCTGGCTGACCCTGGACTGGAAGAAAAAAGGCCGCAGCTTCAATTGGGATCTGCACTCGGTGGCGGGCACCTGGTGCCTGGTGTTTTACCTGTTGGCCGCGCTGACCGGGTTGTCCTGGTCCTACGAGTGGTACAACAAGGGACTGACCAAGTTGCTGTCCGACGCGCCGCAGAACGAGCGGGTTCGCAATCGAGGCCCGGCGCCGAGCGGTCCTGCGCCGAGCGCCGATTACGCAGCAATGTGGAGCAGCATCTACAGCGCCGCCGGCCCTAACCTGTCCGCCTACAACATCCGCATGCCGCCCCTGGCCGGCCAACCGGCGACCGTGTTCTACCTGTTGAACACCTCGCCCCATGACCGCGCATTGAACGAGATCAGCCTCGATCCGGCGACCGGCATCGTCAAACGCCACGACCGCTACAGCGACAAGAGCTTCAAGGCGCAGCTGCTGACCAGTATCTACGCGCTGCACACCGGCAGTTATTTCGGCATCGTCGGTCGGGTCATCCTGACCGTCACAGCGCTGACCATGCCGCTGTTTTTCGTCACGGGCTGGCTGCTGTACCTGGATCGTCGGCGCAAGAAACGCCAGATCAAGGACGCGCGTAAAGGCCTCGTGCAACCGGGCAGTGATGCGCCGGCGTGGCTGATCGGTTTCGCCAGTCAAAGCGGGTTCGCCGAGCAACTCGCGTGGCAGACCGCCGGGCAATTGCAGGCCGCCGGGTTGCCGGTGAAGGTGCAGCCACTGGCGAGTGTCAGCGAGCAGGATTTGCGCGATTCGAGCAATGCGCTGTTCGTGGTCAGTACCTTTGGCGACGGTGAAGCGCCGGACAGTGCCCGGGGTTTCGAACGCAAAGTGCTGAGCCAGGCGTCGAGCCTGGAAAGCCTGAACTATGCGGTGCTCGGTCTGGGTGACCGCCAGTATCAACACTTCTGCGGTTTCGCCCGACGCTTGCACACCTGGCTCGGCGAACACGGCGGCAAGACCCTGTTTGCCCCGGTGGAAGTCGACAGCGGCGACCCCTACGCCTTGCGTCACTGGCAGCAGCAACTCGGCCTGGTGACCGGACAGGCGCCGGTAGACACCTGGCAAGCGCCCAGCTACGACAACTGGACGCTGACCCGTCGCGAACTGATGAACCCCGACAGCTGCGGCTCGCCGGTGTACAAGATCGGCCTCAGCGCCCCGAACACCAGCAGTTGGCTGGCCGGGGACCTGGTGGAAGTCATGCCGCGCAATTGTCCGTGGGCGATCGAGCACTTCCTCGATGGCTTGGGGATTGATGGCCGCGCCATGGTTGAGCTCGATGGTCTGTCGCAACCTTTGGACCAGGCCCTCGCCAGTCGGCAAATGCCGGAGAACCGCGCGCACCTGGTCGGCCTGCATGCCCAGGCGCTGGTGCAGGCCTTGGTGCCGCTGGCGATGCGCGAATATTCCATCGCCTCGATCGCCGCCGACGGCATTCTGGAACTGATCGTCCGCCAGGAAGTGCACCCCGATGGCAGCCTCGGCATCGGCTCCGGCTGGCTCACCGAACATGCGCCCGTGGGCGGCAGCATCAGCCTGCGAGTGCGGCGTAACAGCGGTTTCCATCTGCCGACCGAACCCGTGCCGATGATCCTGCTGGGCAACGGCACCGGTTTGGCCGGGCTGCGCAGTTTGCTCAAGGCACGCATTGCCGACGGGCAACAACGGCATTGGCTGCTGTTTGGCGAGCGCCAGCGCGAGCACGATTATTTATGCCGCGATGAGCTGGAAGGATGGTTGATCGAGGGCGATCTGGAGCGACTGGACCTGGCGTTCTCCCGGGATCAGGCCGAGAAGGTCTACGTCCAGGACCGCCTGCGCGAATCCGCCACCGAGCTGAAGAAGTGGCTGGCCGAGGGTGCCGTGATCTACATCTGCGGCAGCTTGCAGGGCATGGCCTCAGGCGTGGACCACGCGCTCAACGAAATACTCGGGATCGAAGAAGTAGACCGGTTGATCGAACAAGGCCGCTACCGCCGCGACGTCTACTGACACCCACAAATCAGATCCGGCCCTGATCCCTGTAGGAGCGAGGCTTGCCCGCGAAGGCGGTGTGTCATTCAACGGAGATGTTGAATGTTAAGCCGCCTTCGCGGGCAAGCCTCGCTCCTACATTATTGGTTTTGTTGCAGGCGGAAATGAGTCAAACCGGCTGTAACTTCTGCTCAAACACCCCCACCCCATCCAGATCCCGCAGCACAACACTCATCTCCCCGCTTTGCCCATCAATATTCACCTCACCAAAAAACTGAAACCCGGCAAACGGCGAGGTGTTCTGCGCCGGCGGTGCTTTTTCGAATACCACCTCCGGCCCAAAGGTTTTATCCAACGGATTCGGCCCGAAGCTGCCGGCATTCAACGGCCCGGCGACGAACTCCCAGAACGGTTCGAAATCCTGGAACGCCGCGCGATCCGGGTGGTAGTGATGCGCCGCGCAGTAGTGCACGTCCGCCGTCAAAAACACGAAGTTGCGCACCTGCTGCGCGCGCAGGTATCCGAGTAATTCTGCGATTTCCAACTCTCGACCCTGCGCCGTTCCCGGATCACCGTTGGCCACCGCTTCCCAACGCGCCACACCCGGACTGACTTCACCGTCGGGCACGCCGAGGCCAATCGGCATGTCGGCCGCGATGACTTTCCATTGCGCATTCGAGGCTTTCAACGAGGCCTTCAGCCAGTCCAGTTGCTCACGCCCGAGGAACGGTTTTTCACCGCCCAAATTGTCGTCGTTCGCCCCGCGATAACTGCGCATATCCAGCACAAACACATCGAGCATCGGCCCATAGCTGAGCTGGCGATAAATCCGCCCGCCGTTGTCGGCGCTCTGCAATCGCATGGGCGCGTATTCGAGCCAGGCTTGGCGCGCACGGCCGACGAGGCTGTGGATATCTTTGCTCTTGTAGCGCTCGTCCAGCTGCTTGCCCGGCGACCAGTTGTTCACCACTTCGTGGTCGTCCCACTGCCAGATCTGCGGTACTTCGGCGTTGAAGCGGCGGATGTTTTCGTCCATCAGGTTGTAACGATAATTGCCGCGGTATTCGTCGAGGGTTTCGGCGACTTTGCTCTTGGCTTCGCTGGTGATGTTGCGCCACACCCGACCGCTCTCGGTGGTCAGTTGCGCCGGCACCGGGCCGTCAGCGTAGATGGTGTCGCCGCTGTGGATAAAGAAGTCCGGCAGACGCAGGCGCATGGCTTCGTAGATGCGCATGCCGCCGATGTCCGGGTTGATGCCGAAGCCCTGGCCGACGGTGTCGCCGCTCCAGACGAAACGCAGATCGCGCCGGGTCGTCGGTACGCTGCGCAGGTGGCCGAACCAGGGTTCGCTGCTCGTTCCGTTTTGGGCGTCTTCGAAGTGCACACGATAAAAGATCGCCTGATCGGCGGGCAGGCCAGTGAGTTCGACACGAGCGGTAAAGTCAGTGCGCGAATCCGCCAGGGGCGAAACGAAACGACGGGGGTTGGTGAACAGGCTGCGGGTGTCCCACTCCACCACCATCCGCGCGGGACGGTCGCTGCGGCTCCAGACCATCGCACGGTCGCCCAGCAAGTCGCCGGACTGCACGCCGTCGGTGAGTTGCGGCCGATCCTTGACCGAGGCGATCACCGCCGGGGCCAGGCCGGGCAGCAACAAACCGGCGCCGACGGCTTGCATGACACGCCGGCGGCCGAGGTTGAATTCGCTCATGGTGTTCTCCCTGAAAAAAGGGAAACTTAAGCATGTGCGCATGACGCCCGTGTGAAAACACAGTTCCCTTGTGGGAGCGGGCTTGCTCGCGAAGGCGTCGTGTCAGTCAACATCCTTCCCAACTGACAGACAGCCTTCGCGAGCAAGCCCGCTCCCACAGGGGGTTAAGCGTTGACCGGCTCTACCGCCAACTCCACCACTTCCGGCCGCTTGAGCACCGCGTACACCACCGCCGTCAGCAAACTCCCGGCGACAATCGCCAGCAAATAAAGCAGCGCATGGTTGATCGCATTCGGGATCAGCAGCACGAACAATCCACCGTGCGGCGCCATCAGCTTGCAGCCGAAATACATCGACAACGCACCGGTCAGCGCGCCACCCGCGATGCTCGCCGGGATCACTCGCAACGGGTCTTTCGCAGCAAACGGAATCGCGCCTTCAGAGATGAAACACAGACCCAGCACAAACGCCGCTTTGCCGGCCTCGCGCTCGGTCTGGGCGAACTTGCGCCGAGCAATAAACGTAGCGATGCCCAGGCCAATCGGCGGCACCATCCCGGCGGCCATGGTCGCGGCCATCGGTGCATAACTCTGCGACGCCAGCAGCCCTACCGAGAACGCATAAGCCGCCTTGTTGATCGGCCCGCCAAGGTCGACGCACATCATGCCGCCGAGCAGCACACCGAGCAGAATCGCGTTGGTGGTGCCCATGCTGTCGAGGAAGTGCGTGAGCGCTAAAAGCATCTCCGCCACGGGTTTGCCGACCACGTAAATCATCACCAGGCCAGTGAACAGACTCGCGAACAGCGGGATGATCAGGATCGGTTTCAGCGCCTCAAGACTCTGCGGCAACCGCGCATAACGATTGATCGCCTGGGCCGCGTACCCGGCGATAAAACCGGCAATGATCCCGCCGATAAAACCGGCGCCCAAGGTGCTCGCCAGCAGACCACCGATCATCCCCGGCGCCAGGCCCGGACGGTCGGCAATCGAGTAGGCGATGTACCCCGCCAGCAACGGCACCATCAACTTGAACGCGGTCTCGCCGCCGATCTGCATCAGCGCCGCCGCCAGCGTGCCCGGCTCCTTGAACGCGGTGATGCCGAACACAAACGACAGCGCAATCATCAGGCCGCCCGCCACCACCATCGGCAGCATGAACGACACACCGGTCAGCAGGTGTTTGTAGACGCCAGTCTTCTCTTGTTTGGCCGGGCCTTTCGAACCGCTTGAAGCGGTTTCCTGCTTGCCTTCAGCCAAGGCTTTGTTGAGCGTGGCTTCGGCCTGCTTCAACGCGATGCCGGTGCCGCAACGGTAAATCTTCTTGCCGGCGAAACGCTCGGTGGCGACTTCGATATCGCAGGCCAGCAGCACCACGTCAGCGTCGGCAATCGCCGCCGCGCTCAGGGGGTTGCGTGCACCGACCGAGCCTTGGGTTTCGATCTGCAAGTCGTAGCCCAGACGCTTGGCCGCTTGCTGCAAGGCTTCGGCGGCCATGAAGGTGTGGGCAACACCGGTCGGGCACGCGGTGATCGCGACCAGACGCGGGGCGTTTTTAGCGACCTCGGCAGGCTCGGCGACCGCTTCGGTGGCGACGTAGACTTCGGCCTCTTCCGCACCACGGCGCAGTACCGCTTCAACATCTTGCAGGGCCTGGGCCGGGGTGCTGCGGAACACCCGTTTGCCGACGAATCGAGACATATCCACAGGTGCGCTGGTCACCAGCAACACCCACTCGGCGGACTCAATGGTGGCCGCCGACAACTGACGTTCCGGGTGCGCGGCGTCGTTGACTTCGACGCACGTGCTCCAGCCCTGGCGCTGGGCGGCGGCATCGAGCAGCCGAGCGCACAGCACACTGGTGACCATGCCGTTCGGGCAGGCCGTAACAATGGCTAACTTCATGACAACCCCTCTTATTGTTCTGTCAGGAGGCGCACGCGCACGCCCTGTTCGAGTTGCGTCAACTGCGCGGCATCATTGATGCCGAAACCGATTTGCGTGACCGCCATCGCGGCAATCGCCGTGGCGGTGCGCAGGGTTTGTTCAGGCGTATCGGCGCTGAGCAAACCGTGGAGCATTCCCGCCAGCAGCGAATCGCCGGCGCCCACCGTGCTGACCACGCTGACCCTCGGCGGCGTGGCATGCATCGCCGCGCCGACACTGAACCAGTTCACGCCATCGGCGCCGTGGGAAATCACCACGTGCTCGATGCCTTGGGCGTGCAAGCGGCTCGCTGCTTCCGCCTGGGCCGCCACCGACACCACGTCGCAATCGAGCGCGTCCGCGAGTTCCTCGGTGTTCGGTTTGATCAACCACGGCCCCGCCGCCAGCCCTGCACGCAAGGCTTCACCGCTAGTGTCCAAGGCCACGTTCAAACCGAGGTTTTTCAGGCGCACGATCAGCGCCTGCAACCACTGCGGACTGACGCCGCGCGGCAAGCTACCGGCGACCACAACCGCATCATGCCCCGGCGCAATCTGGTCCAACCGATCAAGCAACGCTTGCTGCGCCGCTTCATCGACCTGCGGACCCGGGCCGTTGATGTCGGTAATGCGCCCACTGCTTTCCGCCAGTTTGATATTGCTGCGAGTCTCGCCGGGAACACGGATGAACGCGTCGACAAAACCACGCTTGGCGAACAGCGTTTCGAACGCCTGGAGATTGTCTTCACCGAGAAAGCCACTGACCGTCAGTTGATGCCCGAGATCGGCCAGCACCTGCGCCACGTTCACGCCTTTGCCGGCGGCGTGGGTGTGCATCTCGTCGCTGCGGTTGACCTGACCGGGGGCAAGCACTGGCAACTGGACGGTGAGGTCCAGCGCCGGGTTGAGGGTCAGGGTTAAAATCTTGGCCATTACAGGGCCTCCACTAATGCGCGCACTTCATTGGCGCTGCCCACGGCCAGGGCCTGTTGGGCGAGAATTTGAGTCTGGGCCAGGCTGAGTTCGCGGACGCGTGCCTTGACCTCGGCGATGCTGCGGCCGGACACGCTGAGTTCATCGACACCGAGGCCGACCAGCACCGGCACCGCCAGCGGATCCGCCGCCAGTTCGCCGCACACGCCGACCCATTTGCCATGGGCATGGGCCGCGCGCACGGTGATGTCGATCAGTTGCAGCACGGCTGGATGCAAGCCGTCAGCCTGGGCCGACAGGGTCGGGTGACCACGGTCGATGGCCAGGGTGTATTGGGTCAGGTCGTTGGTGCCGACGCTGAAGAAATCGACTTCCTTGGCCAGCACGGGAGCGAGCAACGCCGCCGACGGCACTTCAATCATGATCCCCAGTTGCAGGTCTGCAACCGGAATTTCCAGACGCAGACGCTCGGTCATGTCCCGGGCCTGGCGCCACTCATCGACGCTGCCGACCATCGGGAACATGATGCGCAACGGACGGTTGTCGGCTGCCCGCAGCAAGGCGCGCAATTGCGCTTCCATGATCTGTGGACGTTGCAGGGTCAGGCGAATGCCGCGCACACCGAGGAACGGGTTTTCTTCCTTGGCGATCGGCCAATACGGCAGTGGTTTGTCCCCGCCAACATCAAGGGTGCGCACCACCAACGGGCGACCGGCCAGGCCATCGAGGACACGACGGTATTCGACTTCCTGGGTGGCCTCGTCCGGCGCTTGCGAGTGCGCCATGAAAATCAGTTCGGTGCGCAGCAGACCAATACCTTCGGCGCCCTGCTCCACCGCGCTGGTGACACCGGCGCTTTCGCCGATGTTGGCGAACACTTCCACGGCGTGGCCGTCGGTGGTCAGCGCCGGTTGATGGCGTTGCTCAGCCGCCGCTTTCAGCCGCAGTTCGCGGGTGTCGCGTTCTTCGGTGGCGCGCTGCAAGGTCGCGGCATCGGCGTCCACGTGCAGGCGACCGCGTTGGCCATCGATCAGCAACGGCGTGCCCGGTGCCAGCAGCAACACCGCTGCACCGGCACCGACCAGCGCAGGAATCCCCAGCGCACGGGCGACGATGGCGCTGTGGGCGGTGGCACCGCCACGTGCGGTGAGGATGCCGGCAACACGCGCCGGGTCGAGACGCGCGACGTCGGACGGACCGACTTCGTCCATCACCAGAATGTACGGTTGCTCCGGTTCGCTCGGGGTTTCGACGCCACACAACTGCGCCAACACCCGGCGACCGATATCGCGCAAGTCAGCGGCGCGTTCGGCGAGCAAAGCGTCTTGCAGGGATTCCTGTTGTTTGGCGGCGGCTTCGATCACCGTCATCCACGCCGCTTCGGCGCTCTCGCCTTGCTTGAGGCGGGTGTCGACTTCGTCGGTCAATTCCGGGTCGTCGAGCATTTCCTGGTGGGTGATGAAGATTTCGCGAATCGCCTTGGATTTGCTGCGCTCGATCAAGCCTTCGATGTCGCGACGGACATCCACCAGCGCTTGTTTCAGGCGTTCGCGCTCGATGGCGGCAGACTCACCGCGCAGCGGATAATCGATGGCTTGCAGCACTTGAATATGCGCCGGGCCGATGGCGATGCCCGGGGCGGCGGCGATGGCCTGGATCAGGCTGCCGGACTTCGGCGCGAGTAGCACTTCGGCGATATCGGCCATCACTTCGCGCTGCTGACTGACTGCCGGCAGCGGCTCGACTTCTTCACCGAGGCCCTCTTCAATGGCCGCCAGCAATGCCGGCAACGCATCGGCGGAGATGCTCGGTTCGGCGATGAATTCCAGCACCTGACCGCGACGTGCGCCGAGGCTCAGCAGTTTGCTCAGGCTCTTCACCGACACCGCGCTGTCCTGGCCATCGACGATGCGCACGCGAATCTCGCCTTCAAAGCTTTTCGCCAATTGCGCGAGGATCTTCGCCGGGCGCGCATGCAAACCGTGGGCGTTTGCCAGGGCGATGCGTGCGCTCGGCCAGTCGGCTGGCACTTCACCGCCGAGTACTTCGAGGACTTTGCGGCTGCTGGTGGCACGGCCCAATTCGTGGCCGCGACCTTCGATCAGCAAGGCGCACAGGCGTTCGAGCAGGGCTTGGTGCGCTTCGCCGAGACTGGCCAGGCAGAACAGACCGCTCAATGGCTGACCGAGGTAACGCATCGGTTTGTCCGGGGTGACGAAGGCCAGGCCCGGACGCTTAACGGTTTGTTCGCTGTGCAGCCACCACAAACCATCGCCCAGCGGCAGCGCTTCGACCTGTTGCAATACGGCGGAGAAACCATTGCTCACGCAATCGGCCTGACGCAGCAAACGCGCACCACGCCAGACCAGTTCTTCGAAATCATCGGCAGACACACCGAGGCCGATCATCTGTGCATCCAGCGCCAGTTCTTGCGGCGCGCCTTGCAGCAGCTTCAGCAGCGCTTCGGCGGAACTGGCGCGACGCAGGGCCTGGCCCAGGTCGGTTTCGCCAAGGGCGCGGGTCAGTAGTTGCAGCAGACGCAGGTGCTCATCGGATTTGGCCGCGATACCGATCGCCAAATAAACGATCTGCCCGTCGCCCCAATCCACGCCTTCAGGAAATTGCATCAGCCGCACGCCAGTGGAAAACACCTGGTCGCGGGTTTCCGGAGTACCGTGGGGGATGGCAATACCTTGACCGAGAAAGGTCGAGCCCTGGGCTTCGCGCGCCTGCAAACCGGCGAGATAACCTTCTGCTACCAGACCATCGGCAACCAGATGCTGGGCCAGCAAGTGCAACGCGGCTGACTTATCCACAGCCGACTGGCCCATGGATATCTGCTCTATGGTGAGCTCGAGCATGCTTTCTCCTTTTTGGCGCCTTGGGACGCCAGGTATTGTTTTGAATGATTCAGCTTAGGCTCTTCGTGATCACATTTGGCGGTTTCGCGGCAGAACCGGTCAAAGGAACCTATAACGCAGAAAATACGCTTGCTGAAACGTTTAATCTAGAATGATTGGCACGTTACTCGATAATGCACCATCCTTGAAGTCCAACTTGTCGGAAGCGTTGCGACATTGGTCGCCTGCTCGAATCGGGTAGGATTGGCGAAAATGTCGGGGCAAGCTCGAAAAAACAAGGAAATCCCGAGTTGAAACTCAGTGATATCGCACAGTTGGCCGGTGTGTCCGTTACCACCGCCAGTTATGTCATCAATGGCAAGGCCACACAGCAACGTATCAGCAGCGCTACCGTCGAGCGTGTGCGTGCCGTGGTCGAGCAACATGGCTTTACACCCAATCCCCAAGCGGCCGGGCTGCGCAGTCGGCACACCCGCACCTTGGGCTTCATCCTGCCGGACCTGGAAAACCCCAGTTACGCACGGATCGCCAAACTCCTGGAGCAAGGTGCCCGGGCGCGCGGCTATCAGTTGCTGATCGCCAGTTCCGACGATGCGCCGGACAGCGAACGGCAATTGCTCAAACTGTTCCGTGCCCGGCGCTGCGACGCGCTGATCGTCGCCAGTTGCCTGCCAACAGACGATGACAGCTATCGTCAGTTGCAGGCCAAAGGCATTCCGATCATCGCCATCGACCGGGTCATGGAGCCCGAGCATTTCTGCTCGGTGATCAGTGACGACCGCGAGGCCAGCCTGCAACTGACCCGCAGCCTGCTCGAACCGTTGCCCAAGCAAATCGCGCTGATCGGCGCCCGCCCGGAACTGAGCATCAGCCAGGAACGGGCCGCCGGTTTCAAAGAAGCGCTGAGCGGGTTCAAAGGTGAAATCCTGATCGAGCACGGCGAGTCGTTCAGCCGCGAGTGCGGCAAGCAGTTGATGGACGAATTGCTCCAGCGCCTGGGGCATTTGCCGGATGCGCTGGTGACCACGTCCTACGTGCTGCTGCAGGGTGTGTTCGACGCCTTGCATGACTTCCCGCTCAAGTCTCGCCCGCTGCGCCTCGGCACGTTCGGCGATACTCAGTTGTTGGATTTCCTGCCGTTGCCGGTCAACGCCATGGCTCAGCAACATCAGTTGATCGCCGACAAAGCGCTGGAACTGGCACTGGCGGCCATCGAACAATCGGATTATCAACCCGGCGTTCAGGCCATCGCGCGGACCTTCAAGCAACGCATCCTTCAGGACTGAGCCGTGGAGCTGATCGACAGCCACACGCATCTGGATTTTCCGGATTTCGACGCCGATCGCTCGGCGTTGTTGGCCGAAAGCCGCGCCCTCGGGGTGCGGCGGATGGTGGTGCTGGGGGTTTATCAGGGCAATTGGCAGCGAGTCTGGGATTTGGTGCAGCGCGATCCGGATCTGCACGCTGCGTTCGGCTTGCATCCGGTGTATCTGGAGGATCATCGCCCCGAAGACCTGACGGCGCTCGGCGACTGGCTGACCCGGCTGGCAGGCCATCGACAGGTGTGCGCGGTGGGCGAGATCGGCCTGGATTACTTTATCGAAACCCTTGATCGCGAACGCCAGCAGTTGTTGTTCGATGCGCAACTGCAACTGGCGGTGGATTTCAATCTGCCGGCGCTGATCCATGTGCGGCGCAGCCATGCGGCGGTGATCGCCACGCTCAAGCGCTTTCGCTTGAAACGCGCGGGCATCATCCATGCCTTCGCTGGCAGCAAGGAAGAGGCGCGGGAATACATCAAACTCGGTTTTAAACTGGGTCTCGGCGGCGCGGCGACCTGGCCTCAGGCGTTGCGCATGCACCGTGTACTCGCCGAGCTGCCACTGGAATCGGTGGTGCTGGAAACCGACTCCCCGGACATGGCGCCCGCCATGTTCCCCGGCCAACGCAACAGCCCGGCGCACCTGCCAGCGATCTGCTCGGCACTGGCCGAGATCATGGTGATCAGCCCCGAACAACTGGCCGCGGTCAGCACGGCCAATGCCTGCGAGTTGTTCAACTGGTAATCAGTCGACGTGGGCCTTGGCCGCCTCAAGCGTGAGGGTGATGTGTTGCCGGTGCCGGTGCCGGGCAAATCGAACCACGGCGAAGTAGACGAAAATCGCCAGCAGCGAAAAATTCAGCTGCTCCATCACACTCAGCAGCCCAACCCACTCCATCACCAACGCCACCAGTAATGCGGTGCAGACCATCACCAGCGTGCTCGCCCTTAACAATGCCAGGGAGTCGAGGGATTTGAAGCGCCTGATCTGCTTGGGATCGTTCAGCTGCAGGGCGTTTTCACAGTGGGAACAGGTAAACGGCTCGTTGATCGCGATGGCGTTGAGTTGCCAGGGCTCCAGCAACAATGTGCGCTGGCAATGGGCGCAGCGACCCAGAATTCCAATCGTAGCGGCAGACATAACCGGGCCTCCTCAGGGCAAGTCGAAGAGATGGATCTTGCTTCATTGAAGACCAAAAACCAGAGCGCGCAGGAAAACAGGAAATGACGTACTGGCGATGGGAAGAAGTACTACAGATTGTTCGGTACGGACGTTGGAACACATCCCCCTGTGGGAGCGGGCTTGCTCGCGAAGGCGGTGTGTCAGTCAAGGAAGATGTCGACTGACACACCGCCTTCGCGAGCAAGCCCGCTCCCACATTTGATCCGGTTTATGTTTCAGACCCGGAACGCGCTGATCAATTGTTTCAACTCCACCACCTGCGCCGACAATGCGCGGCTGGCGTTCTCGGTCTGGTGCGCGCCCTCGGCCGTACGCTCGCCAGCACGGTTGATTTCGACGATGTTCTGGTCGATGTCATGCGCCACAGCGGTTTGCTGTTCCACGGCGGCGGCGATCTGCTGGTTCTGGTCGACGATCATGCCTACGGCGCCGAGGATATTTTCCAGGGCCTGTTGGACCTTTTCCGACTGACCAACGGTGCCGTTGGCCATCTGATGGCTGACGCCCATGGCTTTGACTGCCGCGCCAACACCGCCGTGGAGCTTGGCGATCATCTGCTCGATTTCTTCGGTCGATTGCTGGGTGCGCTTGGCCAGCGTGCGAACCTCATCCGCCACCACCGCAAAGCCCCGGCCCTGCTCTCCCGCCCGTGCCGCTTCGATGGCCGCGTTCAGTGCCAACAGGTTGGTCTGCTCGGCGATGCTTTTGATCACTTCCAGCACCCGACTGATGGACTGGCTGTCGCTGGCCAGTTGATTGATCACCAGTACCGACTGGTCAATCTCGCCAGCCAGTGCCGCAATGCTGCCCTGCTGGGACTCCACCAACCCGCGCCCGCTGAGGGTTTCGTCGTTGACGCTGTGGGCGCTGCTGACCGCTGCTGCCGCACTGCGCGCCACTTCCAGCGAGGTGGCGGACATCTGGTTCATGGCGGTGGCGACCTGTTCGATCTGACTGCGCTGCCCGGCCACGGCCTGGTTGCTCTGGGCGGAAACGCTTTCCACCTGACCGGCCTGACGCTCGACTTCGCCGACGGTCTGCCCGACTCGCTCGATCAAGTCGTGGATTTTCTTCACCGTGCCGTTGAACACCTCGCCCAACTCGCCCAGTTCATCGCGGCTGTGGGCGCTGAAGGTCACGGTCATGTCGCCGGCCGCCACTTTGTCCATCACCGCGCCCAAGCGCTTGAGGGTGGTGCGGGTCGAGTAGTAAAAACCGCCGTAGAGATAAAAGATCAGCACAAACACCACCGACAGTGCCACGGCCTGCATGACCATGTGGGTGCGGTTCTGCTCCAGCCGCTGCTGCAACTGGCTGCCGAGGAACTTCAAGGTCGCTTCATTGAGCTGGTAGGTCTGGTCCATCAGGCCGGTGACCTGATCGTAGAACGCTTGCCACGGCGCATCGAGGGTGTCGGCCATCACCACTTGTTCTTCGAACAGTTCGCTGGCCTTTTTCAGCGACGCCTTGCTGCTGTCAGCCTGCGCGGCCAGGGTTTCGTTCGCGGCTTTGCTGGAGCCCAACGCGTCGTGCAACTTCAGCCCATATTCCGCCTGAAGCTTTTCGATCTGCGCCAGCAATTCGTCGAAACGCGTACTCGACGCCGAGTTGAGAAAGCCCTGCCCCAACGACAGCGAGCCCATGGCCCGGCCGTCGCCCAGAAGTTGCGTCACGGGCGGGGTGACATTGGTGATCAGTTCGCTGAGCTGGCGCATGTCGCTCTGGGTATCGCGGCTCAACCCGGCCTGGCTGGCAATGATCTGACTGAAAATCTGTGCGTTACCGAGCAACTTGCCGATCAGCGCACTTTTGCTTTGCAGGGAGTTTTCCGCTTGCTGGGCCTTGAACGCGGCGATCATTTCATCGCGTTTGCCATCGAAAACCGTGATCTGTTCCGGGTCGATGCTCATCGACGTCAGGCCTTGCAGGCGCGTCATAACGCTTTGTTCGAGAGCGCTGATCTTGGTCTCGACATCGCCGGCCTTGCCGGACTGCCCGAGGGTGACGTTGATTTGCACGAGGTTGTTCAGGGTTTCCAGATCCCGACGCAGGGTCAGGCTGCTGCCCAGCAGATCGAGGCTTTGCAATTCGACGCGGGTGCCCTGGAATTCACGATAGGAATCGCGCACCAGGTAAAAGTTGGTCACCAGCATCGGCACCAGGAACAGCACGCTGATCAGGCTGAACTTCATGCCGAAGCTCAGGCGGTTCATCAGCGCGACAGCGGGATAGAGCAAGCTCTTCACTGTGAAGTCTCCCTTGGATTTCTTATTTTTATTGGCAGGCGCACAGATACAGCAGATAGCCACTATTGGGCGCTATCTCTGTATAGCTCAAATCGGAGGGAGGTTTTGTAACTTAAGGTTAACGAAAAAGATCGTAGCCTTCGGCAACTCCTACATGGATCGTGTACACCCGATATCCGGATGCACACGTACCTGTTGGAGCTGCCGAAGGCTGCGATCTTTTGGCTTTATGCAATTCAGGGAAGGACCGTCCACAACGCAAACCCGGCATACCACAGCACCGCCGCTCGCAGCAGCAATTCCCAGATGCGGTCCAGGCTGTTGATGCCATCCGGCCCGACCACCGGCGCCGGAATTTCCCCGGCCACCAGCCCGACCTTTTCGATCAACTGGGCGGCGCTGATGTTCCAGTTCAGCAGCTCATGCAACATCACTCGACCGACCGCGACAAAATTGCCGACCAGGGCAAAACTCGCCGCCAGCAAGCGCACCGGCACCCAATCGAAGGCGTGGCGCAGTTGTGCGGCGCGTTCGACCACTGCCGGGTTCTGCCCGTGTTCTTCGGCCAGGGCGAGCAAGCGATAGCTCAACGCAGCTACCGGTCCCAGCAGGAAGTACCAGAAAATCACTGCGAAAAAGCTCTGATAGGCCTCCCACAACAGATGCCCTTGAACCCGCTCCAGCAGTTGCTCTCCACTGTCGGCGCAGATGTCCAGGTCACGCTTGGCCACATGGGCGGCGGCTTGCAGGTCTTCACGGCGCCAGGCGTCGCGAAACGGACCGAGCCCGCCGAGCAGATCGCCGCGCCCCAGGCTGTAAATCACCACCAGCAAATGCACCGGCAACGCCAGCAAGCCATAGGCCACGGGCTCGAGCACCACCAGCAGCAAACCTAGCAGCGCCACCGGCAACAACACCAATATCAGCAACACCAGCCACGGTTGGTCTTTCAGACGTGGGTTGGCTTCAAGCTTGTGCAACTCGCGTACCCAACCGCCATCACGTTGAACCCGATGGCGCAGGGCCGAGAACTTCTCGATCCAGACAGCCAACAGCAACACCAGAAAACTCATTGTTGTTCCTCTTTTGCCAAAGCGGCGCGGTAGCGTGCCCAATCGAACGCCGGTCCCGGGTCAGTCTTGCGCCCGGGCGCGATGTCGCTATGCCCGCAAATACGCTGTGCGGTAATGCCCGTGAAAGCGCTTTGCAATTGTCGGGTCAGGGTGGTCAACGCCTGATATTGCGCGTCGGTAAACGGCAGATCATCCGTGCCTTCGAGCTCGATGCCCACGGAAAAATCATTACAGACTTCGCGCCCGTCAAAACTCGAGACGCCGGCATGCCAAGCGCGCTCAAGACAGGAGACAAACTGAGTCACCGTGCCGTCACGTTCGATCAGAAAATGCGCAGACACCCGCAGGTCAGCGATCCCTTCAAAGTAGGGATGCTCCGTGACATCCAGGCGATTCTGGAAAAATTCCTGCACCTTGCCCGTGGCGAACTGCGCCGGCGGCAGGCTGATGTTGTGGATCACCAGCAGGGAGATTTCATCTGAGGGGCGCGCATTGAAGTTGGGCGAGGGGCATATGTTTACGCCCTGGCACCAACCGCTCGCGGGGTCCAACTGCATACAGGTTCCTTCAACGACGACCGTGTTGGCGCCCAGTATGCCGCGATAGACCCTCGGGGCGCGATCACTTGGCGTGATTGAGGCGCCGCAAGTTGCCGATCACCGATTCCAAGGCCCGATCGAACAGCAACGTATCGTCCAGCGTGCGCACCACGCCACGGCGGAATTCCAGGGCCAGCCCGGTGCGGCTGCGCTCCAGCACTTTCATACCGGTGCGGTTGACGAAAATGTACTTACCGGTGGCTTCAATGATCGCCGCGAGTTTGCAGCGCAAGGTGTTTTCTTCATCTTCCTGAAATTCGACCCAGCAACCCAGGCGCAGTTGATCGACCTGAAGCAGGCCCGCATCGTCCGCGGGTAAACGCGCCGAGGCCGTTTCGATCGGGCCTTCATCGGCGGTGCGCAGCACGATTTCCTCGCGCACTTCGACCATCACTGGCGCATCCGCCTGCTCCGGCGTCAGGGTTGGGCGTTCGAACAGCTGAACGTGCAAGGCTTCCAGCTCACTGAAAAACTCGCTGGTGGCAAAGGGATCGAACGCCGAGCTGCTCAGGCCGTCGCGCAGGGATTTAAGCAACCCCGGCACCATCGACAGCAAACGCAGGCTTGCATCGGCTTCCTCATGGCGCTGCACGCTCCAGATCAACTGCGCCATGGTCTGCACATCGGCGTGCCATTCAGCGGACTGATCGCCGTGCTTGAGGCAGGTCAGCAACAGCACCTTGCTCCACGCGTCCTGGACGAACCCCACCACCCCTTGCGGCAGTAACTTGCCCAACAAGGCCTCATTCAACGCCTGCTCGACCCGCTGACGCGCCAGTTCAGTCTTGGCCCGGCCTTCTTCGGCGTCGCGGGTGCGCTGTTCCAGCAGTTCGCTGCGACGGCGTTCGTCACTGGTAAAGGCCAGGAAGTCCGCCAGCAACTCAGAGAAAATCGCCGGGTCATCGACAAAGTCATTCAACAGCCGCTGCACCACTTGCTCGATGCGCAGGTACAAGGTGTCGCGCTCATGATCGTCGCACTCGCCCCAGCCCATGGCCGCGTCGGCGATTTCGTTGAGCAGGCGACGCGCCGGATGGCTGCTGCGGCTGAAAAAGCTCTTGTCGAGCACCGCGACTTTCAGCATCGGGATCTGCAAGCGTCCGATCAACGCCTTGAGGGAATCCGGCAGATTGCGGTCATCGAGAATGCATTCGAAGAGCATCGCGATCAGGTTGATAACGTCCTCGTCAGCGACCCCGACCACCCGGGACTTGCCACTTTTGACGCTGACCCGGGTCAGCAGTTGTTCGAGCTGGTTGCGCAGGTCGAAGTCATCTTGAGCCGCCAGCGCCGGGACGTACTGCTGCAAGTGTGACAGCAGGCGCAGCAGGTCGCGGGTGGAAATCGGCTGGGCCGGGGCACTGGCTTCGAGCGTCGGCGCGACACTGCCGCGCACGTGAAACAGCAGTTCCTGCAACGCGGCGAAGACTTCCTGCACGCTGTCATCAATGTGCGCACTGCCGGACCGGACAACCGCATCAACGGGTTCGGCATGCGCGCTGGCCGCCGCACGATCCGCGGCGCGCCGTGCCGGAGCGGGCTTGAGCTCGGGCAGCACGCCGGTGGCGATCAGCAGTTGGTTGGCTTCGGCGTAGAGCTGATCGGCGCTGCTGAGCACATAACGCTCGAACAGCTTGAGGATGATCAGCTTGACCTTGATCTCCACGCCCAGATTGCGCCCGGCCTGCAGGAAATATTCGCACAGCATCGCCGGGCCCAGCGGGTTGTGCTGCTCAAGCAATTCCTTGCCCAACAGCACGCTGAGCCGCGTGGTCAGTTGATCGAGGGCGAAACCTTCCCGGTTCATCACCTTGCTGACCATGCCTTCCACGGCCACGTTGCGCTCCAGGTCGTCACTGGGCAGCGCTGCGCTGGCGTCGAATGCCAATGCCTGGGGCAAAGCTGACTGGGAAATGTCGTATTGCGTGAGGCTGATGAACGCCTCGAAGAATTGTTCGAGAAACCCGCGCTCAATGCTTTTGCGTTTGAGGCGCAAGTCGCGCATGGCTTCGAAAAAGATGTTCTGTTCGACGTCGTTGCGGGCCCGGTCGGCCATTTCGAACAGGGTGTCGTCGGCGTTATCGAACAGTTCCTGCAAACCATGCCGCAGCTGTTGCGCAGCCTTGTCGCGAACCTGAAGCAGAATCACAGGCAGGCGGGCGAGCGGCGAGTGAGTCGCCTGGTCGGTAGCTGCCTTGTGCAAAGGCACTACATTCCCGTCGTTGTGCATCCAAGCCTCCTGGAACGGTGATGCTTCGGTTCGTTGAGAAAGATCGATTTGCGCAAGCCGCACAGCCGACGCCCAACGGGGAACAGTGCCCACCCGCTGTCATTCAATAATCGGGGACCCAAAGGGGCGTCAAAGCTATGACGTCAAATGCAAGGCGGATTATCTGCAAAACAGGCCGCTTGTGCCAGCGGACTCTACGCTTCACATTGAAATAGACGTACAGAGCAGACCCTGGCTTAGCGGCAAATGCTCACGCGAATCGACCAAATGCAGGTTTCAGAGCGATCTGGGCACCCGGCATGCCTTGGGTTGCTTCGCGCCATGGCCCTATAATCGAGCCACTTTGTTTGTGGAGCCCGTTATGCCGAATCTACGTCTCGCCGATTTGACCGCCGAAATCGAAGCCAACGTGCGCCGTGCGTTGCTCGAAGATATCGGCAGCGGCGACATCACCGCGCAACTGATCCCGGCCGAACGACTGGCCAAAGCCACCATCATCACCCGCGATGCGGCCGTCATTGCCGGCACCTCTTGGGTCGATGCCGTTTTCCGGCAACTGGACCCGCGGGTGGCGGTGCACTGGCAAGTGCGCGATGCCGAACGGGTGCAACCCAATCAACCGCTGTTCCACCTCGAAGGCCCGGCGCGCTCGCTGCTGACGGGTGAGCGTTGCGCGCTGAATTTCCTGCAACTGCTGTCTGGCGTGGCCACTCGCGCGCAGTTTCTGGCGGATTTCGTCGCCGAGACTCAGGTGAAGCTGCTGGACACGCGCAAAACCCTGCCAGGGCTGCGTCTGGCGCAAAAGTACGCCGTGACCTGCGGCGGCTGCCATAACCACCGCATCGGCCTGTATGACGCCTTCCTGATCAAGGAAAACCATATCGCGGCCTGCGGCGGCATCCCTGAAGCGATTAAAGCCGCGCACAAGATTGCCCCGGGCAAGCCGGTGGAGATCGAAGTGGAAAGCCTGGATGAGCTGAAGGAGGCCCTGGAGGCCGGTGCCGACATCATCATGCTCGACGAACTGAGCCTGGACGACATGCGCGAGGCGGTGCGCCTGAACGGCGGCAAAGCCAAACTGGAGGCCAGCGGCGGGATCAACGAAAGCACGTTGCTGCCAATCGCCGAAACCGGGGTGGATTACATCTCCATTGGTGCGATGACCAAGGATGTGAAGGCAGTCGATCTGTCGATGCGACTCAGCCTCTGATCAAACAATGTGGGAGCGGGCTTGCTCGCGAAAGCGGTGTACCAGACGACAATGATGTCGATTGACACACCGCTTTCGCGAGCAAGCCCGCTCCCACAGGTGTTTCACATTTGTTGGGTCAGACCACCAGATTATTCATCTCGCAGTACTCTTCCCACTCGACGCCTAATACTTCGGCCGCCTCCTTGTGCAGAACAAGGCGCGCCGCCTCGAACTCCTCAGGAGTCGAGGTGTACTTGAGCGTCAGCTCCCAAGGCTGCAGGCCCTGGGATTCCGCTTCATCCTCGAACGCCCACTGGATCTGGTCTTTCTGATCGTCGGCCGGCAGGTCTTTGATCTCGGCGGCTAGCTGGGGCGACTCCAGCAGGTACTTCTTCAGCGCTTCTTCGTGTCTGGCTTCTTGGGTCAATTCTTTAACAGTCATGTCGTTCTCGCTGATCTGGGGAATGGAAGATGGATCTGGATCATCAAGGATCTCTCTGACGCAAAAAACCGTGTGAAGCCCGGCTTATCTGGCCTTCAGAACCATTCGGGATCATCTGAAAACAGCTCGGTGGTGCTCATGCGAGCACCGAATATAGGACCTTTGGCTGACGATTTATATGCATGTTTACATCAAATCTACAAAAAAACGGATGCCCTCGCCGGCCATGCCATTTTTACGCGCCCTGAGGAACATGTTTCGGAAACCGAAGTCATAGCGATGTGCCATATAGGCACTCCACAAGGAACTCAGGTGATGCGCAATTTCCCAAAGCTTACGTCTACCCTGTTTGCAACCGGCATGGCCGCCCTTCTGCTCGGCAACCTGGCACTGACCAATACGGCTCAGGCTATCGAGCTTAGCTCCGAAAGCACTTCATACAACGATACGCTCGTCGCCCTCCATAACTCATATGGCAAGAGCGTACTGGTCAACACCAGTCTTAGTGTTGATGAACTGGAAAAGTTACAGGGCACCGCTAAATCCAATGCGGCTGAAATCGACACCCTGAAAAAGACCGTCAGTGAACAAACGCGCCTCATCGAAGAACTCCGACGCAACACCGGCACCAGCACCGGCTCGAGCAGCAATGAAATTTCCAACCTCAAGCGTACCGTCGAGGAGCAGGAAAAAAACCTGAAAGACCTTGCCAAGCAGATGGAGGAGTTCAAGCGCAACACTGGCTCAAGCTCCAGTTCCAGCTCGAGCGAAGTGTCCAACCTCAAGCGGGAAGTCAGCGATCAGGACAACGACCTGAAGAAACTGGCCAGTCAGGTGGAAGACCTCAAGCGCAGCGCCGGATCGAGTTCCAGCTCAAGCTCCAGCGACCTGTCCAACCTGAAGCGGGAAGTCAGCGATCAGGACAATCAACTCGATCAGCTCAAACGCACCGTCGAAGACCTGAGCCGGAAGGTGAAATAACAGCAGCGGTGGTGCCCGAGACAGGAGTCGAACCTGCGACCTTCGCGTTACGAGTGCGCTGCTCTACCAACTGAGCTACACGGGCGGTGAGCTAAACCTAGCACAGCTTTCGCGAGTCGCAACCGCCAGCCCTGCCTCGGTTTATCGCAGACAAAAAAAGGCCCCGTCGTTTTCACGGCGGGGCCTTTTTTACAACGTTGAAGCGGTCAGGCGGGGGTAATTAAACGCCCGACGCCTTGGCTGCTGCTACGTCTTTGATGGACAGCTTGATACGGCCGCGGTTGTCCACGTCCAGTACCAGTACTTCCACTTCCTGGCCTTCTTTCAGGATGTCGGTCACTTTCTCAACGCGAGCGTCGCTCAACATGGAGATGTGAACCAGACCGTCCTTGCCAGGCAGGATGTTGACGAATGCGCCGAAGTCGACGATGCGCTCAACCTTACCGACGTAGATCTTGCCGATTTCAGCTTCTGCGGTGATGCCCAGGACGCGCTGACGTGCAGCTTCAGCAGCTTCTTTGGTTTCGCCGAAGATCTTGATCGAGCCGTCGTCTTCGATGTCGATCGAAGCCTTGGTCTCTTCACAGATCGCACGAATGGTCGCGCCGCCTTTACCGATAACATCACGGATTTTGTCGGTGTCGATTTTCATCGCGATCATGGTCGGAGCATTTTCCGACAGTTCGGTACGCGACTGACCAATGATATGGTTCATCTGACCGAGGATGTTCAGGCGCGCTTCCAGGGCTTGGCCCAAAGCGATTTCCATGATTTCTTCGGTGATGCCTTTGATCTTGATGTCCATCTGCAGCGCGGTAACACCTTTGGCGGTACCCGCTACTTTGAAGTCCATGTCGCCGAGGTGGTCTTCGTCACCCAGGATGTCGGTCAGGATGGCGAACTTCTCGCCTTCTTTAACCAGACCCATGGCGATACCGGCAACCGGTGCCTTCATCGGAACACCAGCGTCCATCAGGGCCAGGGAAGCGCCGCAGACCGAAGCCATGGAGCTCGAACCGTTGGACTCGGTGATTTCCGACACAACACGAATGGTGTACGGGAACACGTCGGCAGCCGGCAGCATGGCTGCAATCGAACGACGGGCCAGACGGCCGTGACCGATTTCGCGACGACCAGCGCCACCCATGCGACCACACTCACCTACCGAGAACGGAGGGAAGTTGTAGTGCAGCATGAACGGGTCTTTTTTCTCGCCTTCCAGGGTGTCCAGCAGTTGTGCGTCACGGGCGGTGCCCAGTGTTGCAACGACCAGCGCCTGGGTTTCGCCACGGGTGAACAGAGCCGAACCGTGGGTTTTAGGCAGAACACCGACTTCGATGTTCAACGGGCGTACGGTCTTGGTGTCGCGACCGTCGATACGTGGCTTGCCGTTTACGATGTTTTCGCGAACGGTGCGGTATTCGATTTCGCCGAAAGCCGCTTTGACTTCGCTGGAAGAAGGCTGGCCTTCTTCACCGGACAGCTTGGCAACGACCTGGTCTTTCAGCTCACCCAGGCGAGCGTAACGGTCGGCCTTGATGGTGATGGTGTAAGCCTGGGAGATCGCGTCGCCGAACTCGGCACGGATAGCACCCAGCAGAGCAGTGGCTTCTGGCTGTGGAGCCCAGGTCCAGGTCGGCTTGGCAGCTTCGGCAGCCAGTTCTTTAACAGCGTTGATCACAACCTGGAACTCGTCGTGAGCAAACAGTACCGCGCCCAGCATCTGGTCTTCGGTCAGCTCTTTGGCTTCCGATTCAACCATCAGAACGGCTTCCGACGTACCGGCAACGACCATGTCCAGGCTCGAAGCTTTCTGTTGTTCGTAAGTCGGGTTCAGCAGGTAGCCGGTGCTTTCGTGGAACGCAACGCGGGCAGCGCCGATCGGGCCATCGAAAGGAATACCGGAGATAGCCAGGGCAGCCGAGGTACCGATCATCGCAGCGATGTCCGGATCGGTCTTCTTGCTGGTGGAAACGACGGTGCAGACAACCTGCACTTCGTTCATGAAGCCTTCTGGGAACAGCGGACGGATCGGACGGTCGATCAGTCGGGAAGTCAGGGTTTCTTTCTCGGAAGGACGGCCTTCACGCTTGAAGAAACCGCCAGGGATCTTACCGGCAGCGTAAGTTTTTTCCTGGTAGTGAACGGACAGAGGGAAAAAGCCTTTGCCTGGATCGGCTTGCTTGGCACCAACGACGGTCACCAATACGCTGACGTCATCGTCAACGGTGACCAATACTGCGCCGGAGGCCTGACGGGCGATACGGCCAGTCTCGAGGGTAACGGTCGACTGACCGAACTGGAATTTTTTGATTACCGGGTTCACGGTGTCCTACCTTCTTTGTGGCTCTTGGGGAACTTGTCTTCTTGCGAAATTCTTGGGCAATGTCGGGAATCGGCCCAACGCCTGTCCAGGGTAAAACGTGTATCCAGATAAAACTTGAGGCTGGGAGCCTGCCATGTACCGGCGGGAAACCCGCTGGCACACAGCAAACAACCAACCTCTAGCGCAATCGCTTATTAGCGACGCAGACCCAGGCGACCGATCAGAGCCTGGTAACGGCCCAGATCCTTGCCTTTCAGGTAGTCCAGCAGCTTACGACGCTGGTTTACCATGCGGATCAGACCACGACGGGAGTGGTGATCTTTACCGTTGGCCTTGAAGTGACCTTGCAGCTTGTTGATGTTGTGGGTCAGCAGTGCAACTTGCACTTCTGGCGAACCAGTGTCACCAACAGCTTGCTGGTAGTCAGCTACGATTTGAGCTTTTTCTTGAACGTCGAGAGCCATGAGGCAATCCTTTTATCAGGAAACTGTTTCAAAGAAACAGCTTCAACAGGCCAGGGACAAATCCCTGTATCTATAAATGAGGAAGTGACCGTGCCTGTTAACAGCCACCCTCGTCCGGTCATTCTGACCGAATAAGTCGACGCGGCGCGATGCGCCCGTCTTCGCTCACTTCACCGATACCGATGAAGCGACCGTTGTGATCCTGTACCCGTACCATGCCGAACTTCGGTGCATCCGGGGCTCGTACCGGCTGGCCGTTGAGCCAGTAGAACGAGCTGTGCTCCGAGAACTGCAACAACGGCCAATCCAGCAGGCCGCTGTCCGATGGCATCAGGAAGCGATCGACCGCTTCGTTGCCGCCTTCGGCGTGTACGGCTTCCAACTCTTCAAGCGTGACAGTCTGCGCCAGCGTGAAAGGCCCGGCCTGGGTACGTCGCAATTCTGCAACGTAAGCGCCACAACCGAGTTGCTCACCGATATCCTCCACCAGGGTGCGAATATAGGTGCCTTTGCTGCAATCCACCGCAAGTCGCGCAGTATCACCCTCGAAGGCCAGCAATTCCAAGCGCGCAATAGTAACAGAACGCGGTTCGCGCTCCACTACTTCGCCTGCACGGGCCAGCTTGTACAGCGGCTGGCCATCACGCTTGAGCGCCGAGTACATCGGCGGTATCTGGCTGATTTGCCCACGAAAACCGGGTAAAACCGCTTCGACATCGGCGCGACCAACGGTCACCGGGCGTTCCTGCAAAACTTCACCCTCGGCATCCGCCGTGGTGGTGGTCTTGCCCAGTTGCGCCAGGGTTTCATAGGCCTTGTCGGAGTCGAGCAGGTATTGCGAGAACTTGGTGGCCTCACCGAAGCACAACGGCAGCACGCCGGTGGCCAGCGGATCGAGACTGCCGGTGTGCCCGGCCTTCTCGGCGTTCAGCAACCAGCGGACCTTCTGCAACGCGGCGTTGGAGGTGAACCCCAGCGGCTTGTCGAGCAGGATGATGCCGCTGACGTTACGACGGATACGTTTGACCTGAGCCACCGATTACTCCTTGGCGTCTTCGGGTTCAGCCGTTACCGGGTGCTGATTGTCTTCAGCCACCGCACGCTCGATCAGGGCCGACAGATGCGCGCCACGCACGACGCTTTCGTCGTAGTGGAAGTGCAACTGTGGAACGCTGCGCAACTTCATTTCGCGAGCCAACTGCATGCGCAGGAAACCGGCGGCGGAGTTGAGCACCTTGATGCTTTGTGCGATGTCTTCGGCGTTGTCCTGGCCCATCACGGTGATGAAGATCTTGGCGTGACCGACGTCACGGCTGACTTCAACAGCGGTAATGGTGACCAGGCCTACGCGCGGGTCTTTGACTTCACGACGGATCAGCTGTGCCAGCTCACGCTGCATCTGATCGCCGATACGTTGGGTACGGCTGTATTCTTTTGCCATGTCTTGTTACCTGTTACTGCCTCACGGTGAAACCCGTGGGGTCTGAAAGCGGCAAACGCCCGGCCTGACAAAAGCCAGACCGGGCGTTGCGTTTAGAGTCCTGACGCCGTGCCGCGCACTTGCATGCGGCGGCTCGCCGTGGCCCTTGAAGTGCGCGAGTTAGAGGCTGCGAGCAACCTGAACCTTCTCGTAAACTTCGATCTTGTCGCCAGCTTTGACGTCGTTGTAGCTCTTGACGCCAATACCGCATTCCATACCGGCACGTACTTCGGAAGCGTCATCCTTGAAGCGGCGCAGGGATTCCAGCTCGCCTTCGAAGATAACGATGTCTTCACGCAGTACACGGATTGGACGGTTACGGTGAACAACACCTTCGATAACCATGCAACCGGCGATCGCGCCAAACTTCGGCGAACGGAACACGTCACGCACTTCAGCGGTACCCAGGATGTTCTCGCGAACATCGCTGCCCAGCATACCGGTGAGGGCCTTCTTGACGTCTTCGATGATGTCGTAGATCACGTTGTAGTAACGCATATCCAGACCTTCCTGCTCGACGATCTTGCGAGCGCCAGCATCGGCACGCACGTTGAAGCCGAACAGTACAGCGTTGGAGGCCAGTGCCAGGTTAGCGTCGGACTCGGTGATACCACCAACGCCGCCGCCCACAACACGCACTTGCACTTCGTCGTTACCCAGGCCGTTCAAGGCACCGTTCAACGCTTCCAGCGAACCACGGACGTCGGATTTGAGGACGATGTTGAGCGTCTTCTTCTCTGCCTGACCCATGTTTTCGAAGATGTTTTCAAGCTTGCCAGCGTGAGCACGGGCCAGTTTGACTTCGCGGAACTTGCCTTGACGGAACAGAGCCACTTCACGGGCTTTCTTCTCGTCCGACAGCACGCTCATCTCGTCGCCAGCGTCCGGGGTACCGTCCAGGCCGAGGATCTCGACAGGGATGGAAGGACCGGCTTCTTTGATTGGCTTGCCGTTCTCGTCGAGCATGGCACGTACACGGCCGTAGTTCGAACCGACCAGAACCATGTCGCCTTGGCGCAGGGTACCGTCTTGAACCAGAACGGTAGCAACCGGGCCACGACCTTTGTCGAGACGCGATTCAACCACAACACCACGACCTGGGGCCGAAGGGGTTGCCTTCAGTTCCAGAACTTCGGCTTGCAGCAGAACAGCTTCGAGCAACTCGTCCACGCCAGTACCGACTTTCGCCGAAACCGATACGAACGGGGTATCGCCGCCCCACTCTTCCGAGGTCACGCCGTGAACCGACAGTTCGCTACGGATGCGATCGAGATCAGCGCCCGGCTTGTCGATTTTGTTCACTGCAACGACCAGAGGAACACCGGCAGCCTTGGCGTGCTGGACCGCTTCAATGGTCTGCGGCATTACGCCGTCGTCCGCTGCAACGACCAGGATCACGATGTCAGTTGCCTTGGCACCACGAGCACGCATTGCGGTAAACGCAGCGTGACCCGGGGTGTCGAGGAACGTGACCATGCCGCGATCAGTTTCAACGTGGTATGCGCCGATGTGCTGGGTGATACCGCCGGCTTCGCCAGCAGCTACCTTGGCACGACGGATGTAGTCGAGCAGCGAGGTCTTACCGTGGTCGACGTGGCCCATTACGGTCACAACCGGCGCACGGGAGAACGTCTCACCTTCAAACTTCAGGGACTCGGCCAGGGAATCTTCCAGGGCGGTGTCGCTGACCAGGGTCACTTTGTGGCCCAGCTCTTCGGCAACCAGTTGGGCAGTTTCCTGATCCAGTACCTGGTTGATGGTCGCTGGAGTACCCAGTTTGAACATGAACTTGATGATTTCAGCAGCCTTGACCGACATCTGTTGGGCGAGATCCCCAACAGTGATGGTCTCGCCGATCTGCACATCACGCACGACAGGGCCGGTTGGGCTCTGGAAACCGTGAGCGTTGCGTTTCTTCAGCTTGGCCTTGCCGCGACCACCACGACGGAAGCCATCGCTTTCTTCGTCGGTAGTACGTGGCGCAACACGTGGAGCAGGCGCTTTCTCTTTGACCGAAGCACGATGCGGAGCGTTTTTGCGCTCGCCATCGCCACCGCCGCTGCGACGATTGTTATCGTCTGCACGTGGCTTGTCCGGACGACGTTGATCGTTCGGCTTACGGTCCGCAGAAGGAGCCGGTGCAGCCGCCACGACCGGTGCGCTTTCGCGTACTGGCTCGGCAACCGCAGCAGGCGCTGCGACAGCATCGTTAGTAGCGGTTTGCGCAGCAGCAGGCTGGCGACGCGCTTCTTCTTCGGCGCGACGCTTGGCTTCTTCTTCAGCCTTCTGACGGGCAGCATTTTCTACTGCGCGACGCTCATCCAGTTCACGCTTGCGCTCGGCTTCAATTTCTTCCGGGCTGCGCTGTACGAAAACTTTCTTTTTACGGACTTCAACGCTGATGCTTTTGCTGCCAGCAACACGCAGGGTGCTGGTGGTTTTACGCTGCAGCGTGATCTTGCGTGGTTCTTCCACTTTCGCCTTGTGGCTGCTTTTCAAGTGAGTCAGCAAAGATTGCTTCTCACTGTCAGTCACATGTTCTTCGGCGGCGGTGTGCGGCAGACCTGCCTCACGCATCTGCTGCAACAGGCGCTCTACCGGTGTTTTGACCTCATCGGCCAGTTGTTTCACCGTGACTTGCGTCATGCACTTCTCTCCTCAGGCCGCGCCTAATTACTCGAACCAGTGGGCTCGGGCGGCCATGATCAACTTGCCGGCACGATCATCGTCAATGCCGTCGATGTCGAGCAGATCGTCAATAGACTGCTCGGCCAGGTCTTCGCGGGTAATTACGCCGCGCACCGCCAGTTCCATCGCCAAATCCTTGTCCATACCCTCAAGCGAGAGCAGGTCTTCGGCCGGATGGGCGTCTGCCAGCTTTTCCTCAGTAGCGATGGCTTTGGTCAACAAACGATCCTTGGCGCGAGCGCGAAGCTCGTTGACGGTTTCTTCGTCAAAGCCGTCGATGTTGAGCATTTCTTCCAACGGTACGTAGGCAATCTCTTCCAGGCTGGTGAAGCCTTCATCTACCAGCACCTGTGCCAGATCTTCGTCGACTTCCAGCTCGTCGATGAAGTTGCGCAGGATGTCGCCGGTTTCTGCTTGCTGCTTAGCCTGGATGTCCGATTCGGTCATCACGTTCAGGGTCCAGCCAGTCAACTGGCTAGCCAGACGCACGTTCTGACCACCGCGACCGATGGCCTGAGCCAGATTGTCTGCGCCAACGGCGATGTCCATTGCATGGGCATCTTCGTCAACGATAATTGCCGCCACTTCAGCCGGCGACATTGCATTGATCACGAACTGAGCCGGGTTATCGTCCCACAGGACGATGTCCACACGCTCGCCGCCCAATTCGCCCGACACTGCCTGGACGCGCGAACCGCGCATACCGATGCAAGCGCCTTGCGGATCAATGCGTTTGTCCTTGGAGCGGACCGCGATCTTGGCGCGCGAACCCGGGTCGCGGGACGCAGCCATTACTTCGATCAGGCCTTCAGCGATTTCCGGCACTTCGATGCGGAACAACTCGATCAGCATTTCCGGCGCGGTACGCGACAGGATCAGCTGCGGGCCGCGGTTCTCGGTGCGGATTTCCTTGAGCAGCGCACGCAGACGCACGCCAACCCGGAAGGTTTCGCGAGAGATGATGTCTTCACGAGCCAGCAACGCCTCAGCGTTGTTGCCCAGGTCGACGATCACGTTGTCGCGGGTAACTTTCTTCACGGTGCCGGAGATGATTTCCCCCAGGCGCTCGCGGTAAGCATCAACGACTTGCGCGCGCTCGGCTTCACGAACTTTCTGCACGATGACTTGCTTGGCAGTCTGTGCAGCAATGCGACCGAACTCGATCGATTCGATTTTTTCTTCGACTACGTCACCGACCTGAGCGCCAGGATGCGTTTCGGCAACCTTGCTCGGCCAGGTTTCGATGGCCGGATCGTCCAGGTCTGCTTCTTCGACGACCGTCCAGCGACGGAATGTCTCGTAAGCACCGGTGTGGCGATTGATTTCCACACGCAGATCGACTTCGTCCTCGAAACGTTTTTTGGTAGCAGTGGCCAGAGCCAGCTCCAGCGCTTCAAAAATTACGTTTGCCGGTACGCCCTTTTCATTGGATACCGACTCAACAACCAGCAGTACTTCTTTGCTCATCGTACGCCTCGCCTTTCGCAAGCCATTGGATCCGCGGGATCCGCGTCTCAGTCAAAACTGGGAATAATGTTGGCCTTGTCGATCATATCGATCGGCAACAGGAACTCATGGTCTTCTACCTGCACCACGACGTCCTGCTCTTCTACACCGCGCAGAAGGCCCTGAAAGTTGCGTCGGCCTTCGAAAGGCGAGCGCAGCTTGATCTTCACTTGTTCACCGGCAAATTTTGCAAACTGCTCAATAGTGAACAGTGGGCGTTCCATGCCAGGCGAGGAAACTTCAAGGGTGTACTCAACGGCGATCGGATCTTCAACATCCAGGACACCGCTGATCTGGCGGCTGACGATGGCACAATCGTCCACCAGCACGCCGCCTTCTTTATCGATATAAACGCGCAACATTGAGTGGCGACCTTGAGCCGAAAACTCAATACCCCAGCATTCATAGCCTAGGGCCACGACCACCGGGGCCAGCAAGGCCTGCAACTCTTCTAGCTTGCTCGACACCTGAACCCCCTCGTGCATGTATGTGCATGCTATGCAAAATAAAAAAATGGGCGAAACGCCCATCCTTGAAACGCCGTCGAACAGCGGCGTTGAAAGTGTCCAGCTAACAAAAAGCCCCTTAAAAGGGGCTCCTTAAACTGGTTGCGGGGGCCGGATTTGAACCGACGACCTTCGGGTTATGAGCCCGACGAGCTACCAGACTGCTCCACCCCGCGACAAAGCTGGGGCGGAAGTATACGACCGATCCCTGACAGGGTCAATGTAACCTTCCACCTACAAGAAAGCCCGCAACAGCGGGCTCTCCTGATAATTGGTACCGAGAAGGGGACTCGAACCCCTACACCCTATGGGCACAACCACCTCAAGGTTGCGTGTCTACCAATTCCACCACCTCGGCAATACTACGTTTGAAACCCTTCTTACTTTTGCTCTTGAGCTGGAGGCACGTCAGTCGCTGGAGTAGCCGACTTTTGCTCTTGAAGCACCGGGACATCATCAGAAGCCGGTTGTTGCTTTGGAACTTCCAACACTGCTGGGTTTGGCAAACCTACTTGAGTCAGCTGGTGAGCTTTCTCTTTAGCAAAGTAACCTAACCCTAAGCTGGTTATGAAGAAACCTGCGGCAAGTATAGCAGTAAACTTACTAAGAAAGGTAGAGGAACCTTGGCTTCCGAACACAGTATTTGAAGCACCTGCACCGAAAGACGCGCCAGCATCCGCACCTTTACCCTGCTGTAGCAATACCAGAGCAACTACGCCCAATGCACCCAGCAGATGAAAAACGACTACGACTGTTTCCAGCATTTTTTCAGTTTCCCGCGGCGCGACAAATCGCACCGAACTCATCTGCATTCAGGGAAGCTCCACCAATGAGCCCCCCATCGATATCCGGCATGCCGAACAGTTCGACCGCATTGGCCGCCTTCACGCTGCCGCCGTATAGAAGCCGCACACCTTGTGCGACCTCAGAATTCTCTGCCGCTAACTGAGCGCGAATGGCTGCGTGCACATCCTGCGCCTGTTGCGGCGAAGCAGTCAGCCCGGTGCCAATGGCCCAGACCGGCTCGTAAGCGATTACTGCCTTTGCAAAAACTTCAACACCCAGCTTCTCGATGACGCTGCCCAGCTGATGCCCGACAACCTCAAGCGTTTTACCGGCTTCGCGCTGCTCAAGGGTTTCCCCTATGCACAACACCGGAATCAAGCCACATGCCTGTGCCGCTGCAAACTTGCGAATGAGTGTTTCATCATTCTCGCCGATGATCTGGCGTCGCTCGGAATGCCCGACGAGCACCAGGGAACAACCTTCATCAGCCAACTGACTCGGAGCAACTTCACCGGTCAGCGCACCTTGTTTGGATTCCACCGCAGCGTTCTGCGCGCCGACCTTGATCGACTTGCCTTCCAGACCATCAATCACTTGATTGACATGCAGGAAAGACGGGAATACCGCTACATCAACACCGCTCGGCAAGGCCAGATTACGCAAGCCTTCGATCAGCTCAGCGACGCTGGCGCGGGTACCGTGCATCTTCCAGTTACCAGCTACCATAGGGCGACGCATGCTGTACCTCGTCGGTCAAAGTGGGCGCAGATGTTACCCAACACAATCATGGCTGGCAAGCCGAATTCAGGCAGAAACTTCAGTAACCAGTTTTGCCAGCTCTTCAGCGTAACCACGAACCAGTGTTTCGTCCTCGCCTTCGACCATGACCCGCACCAGCGGCTCTGTCCCGGACTTGCGCAACAGCACGCGCCCACGACCGGCCATGGCCTGGGTTACACGCTCGCTGGCTTCCTTGACCGACGGATGATCGAGGGGGCTCGCCCCACCACCGAAACGGACATTGATCAACACCTGTGGACATTTGCGTAACGCCTGGCGGGCCTGAGCCAACCCTTCGGAGCGAGTCTTCAGCGCCATCAGCACTTGCAACGCAGCAATGATCGCATCGCCAGTGGTGGTGTGGTTGAAGCAGACGATATGCCCGGAGTTCTCACCACCAACCAGCCAGTTGCGCTCCAACAGGTCAGCGATCACATAACGGTCACCGACATTGGCGCGCACGAAAGGAATCGCCAGATCTGCCAGAGCCAGTTCCAGCCCCAGGTTACTCATCAACGTCCCGACTACACCGCCCTGCAACTTGCCACGCTCATGCAGATCACGGGCAATAATGAACAGCAGCTCGTCGCCATCGACGATAGCGCCGGTGTGATCAACCATCAGCACCCGATCACCATCACCGTCGAAGGCGATACCGAGATCCGCATGCTCAGCCATTACGGCAGCCTGCAACTGGCCCATATGGGTCGAACCGCAGTTATCGTTGATGTTCAGGCCATTCGGCTGGGCCGACAGCACAACAACATCAGCACCCAGCTCACGGAACACACTAGGCGCCACTTTGTAGACCGCGCCATGTGCGCAGTCGATCACGATCTTCAGGCCCGCGAAGCTGGTGCCGGTCGGGACGCTGCTCTTGCAGAATTCAATGTAACGACCCGAAGCGTCGTTAATGCGCGAAACCTTGCCGATCTTGCTCGACTCAACCACGGTCATCGGGGTGTCGAGCAACTCTTCAATCATCAGCTCGACTTCATCCGGAAGCTTGGTGCCCTTTCCGGAGAAAAACTTGATGCCATTGTCATCATGAGGATTATGCGAAGCACTGATCACGATGCCGGCTTCGGCATGGAACGTCCGTGTCAGATAGGCGATAGCCGGGGTCGGCATTGGCCCCAGCAGCATCACATCGGCGCCTGCCGACGTAAGCCCGGCTTCCAGTGCCGATTCAAACATGTACCCGGAAATGCGCGTGTCCTTGCCGACCAGTACCTTGCAGGCACCCATCTTGCGGAATGCCATACCGGCCGCCCAGCCCAGCTTGAGCATGAAGTCCGGAGTGATCGGATATTCGCCGACCCGACCACGAATGCCGTCGGTACCAAAATATTTCTTAGTCATAAGTGCTCCATCATTCTTATTCGGCTGATTCCACTGCAGCGATCATCCGCACCACATCGACTGTTTCGGCCACATCATGGACACGCAAGATACGCGCGCCCTTGACCGAAGCCAGCGCTGCAAGTGCCAGACCGCCAAAAAGGCGCTCTCCAACCGGACGATTCAACGCCAGCCCAATCATGCTCTTTCGCGAAACCCCGACCAACAGGGGCCGCCCCAAGGCATGCAAGGCTTCCATATGTTTGAACAAGCTTAGATTGTGCTGCAGGGTTTTGGCGAAACCGAAACCCGGATCAAGGATGATCCGCTCTGCCGGGATCCCCACGGAAGCACATTGCGTCATGCGCTCGGCAAGGAATTCGCCAACTTCTTTTGTTACATCCCGATACTGCGGGTTGTCCTGCATGTCGCCCGGCTCGCCGAGCATATGCATCAGGCATACCGGCAACCCCGTGGCCGCAGCAGCATCCAGGGCACCGTCACGCCGTAATGAGCGCACATCATTGATCAAACCAGCGCCCAATCGTGCGGTTTCACGCATGACGGCTGGCGTGGAGGTATCAACAGAAATAATGACATCTAGCTCACGATGGATGCGCTCGACGATCGGCGCAACGCGCTCGAGCTCTTCGAGCGGCGAAACCGCCCTGGCGCCGGGCCGGGTCGACTCGCCACCGACATCAATCAGTGTCGCGCCAGCCGCCACCATCGCCTCGGCGTGGCGCAAGGCCGCATCGAGCTGACTGTATCGGCCGCCATCGGAAAAGGAATCGGGAGTGACATTGAGAATGCCCATGACATGCGTATGGGCCAAATCAAGAACCCGGTTGCCGCAAGGCAACCGGGTCAGGGACTGAACAGAAGTCATTTCAAACCTTAAACGTCAGCAGCCGGGCCGCCGATCGGTGTTTCTGGACGCGGATCCTGCGCCACCGGAGGTGTACCGGAAGTGCCAGCACCACCACCTGACCAGTCACGTGGCTCACGCGGCGTACGACCGGCCATGATGTCATCGATCTGATCGGCATCGATCGTCTCGTATTTCATCAAGGCATCCGCCATGGCATCGAGCTTGTCACGGTTGTCCGTGAGGATCTGCTTGGCTGTGCCGTAGCACTGATCGATGATGCTACGCACCTCGGAGTCGATCAGCTTCGCCGTCTCGCCAGAGAAGCTTGCACTCTGACCGCCACCGCCGCGACCGAGGAACACTTCACCCTCTTCTTCGGCATACATCAACGGACCGAGTTTTTCCGACAGGCCCCACTTGGTCACCATGTTCCGCGCAATCTGACTTGCACGCATGATGTCGTTCGACGCACCAGTGGTGACGCCGTCGAAGCCCAAAGTCATCTCTTCAGCAATACGGCCGCCGTACAACGAGCAGATCTGGCTGATCAGTGCACGTTTGGACAGGCTGTAACGATCTTCTTCCGGCAGGAACATGGTCACACCCAGCGCACGACCGCGAGGAATGATCGACACCTTGTAGACCGGGTCATGCTCAGGCACAACGCGACCGACGATAGCGTGGCCAGCCTCGTGGTAAGCAGTGTTCTGCTTCTCTTTCTCGGACATGACCATCGATTTGCGCTCGGCGCCCATCATGATCTTGTCTTTGGCCAGTTCAAATTCCTTCATTTCGACGATGCGCTTGCCGGTACGGGCAGCGAACAACGACGCTTCGTTCACCAGGTTGGCGAGGTCGGCACCGGAGAAACCTGGAGTACCACGAGCAATCACGGCCGGAGCGACATCGTCACCCATTGGCACTTTGCGCATGTGGACCTTGAGAATCTGCTCACGACCACGGATGTCCGGCAGACCAACCACAACCTGACGGTCGAAACGGCCTGGACGCAGCAACGCAGGGTCCAGTACGTCCGGACGGTTGGTTGCGGCAATGACGATAATGCCGTCATTCATTTCAAAGCCGTCCATCTCTACCAGCAACTGGTTGAGAGTCTGCTCGCGCTCATCGTGACCGCCGCCCATGCCGGCGCCACGGTGGCGACCAACGGCGTCGATTTCATCGATGAAGATGATGCATGGCGCGTGTTTCTTGGCTTGTTCGAACATGTCGCGAACACGGCTTGCACCGACACCCACGAACATCTCGACGAAATCGGAACCGGAGATGGTGAAGAACGGCACCTTGGCTTCGCCGGCAATCGCCTTGGCCAGCAAGGTTTTACCGGTACCCGGTGGGCCAACCATCAGCACGCCGCGAGGAATGCGACCGCCCAGGCGCTGGAACTTGCCCGGATCGCGCAGGAACTCGACCAGCTCACCGACTTCTTCCTTGGCTTCGTCGCAACCGGCAACGTCACCCAGGGTGGTTTTCACCTGATCTTCGGAGAGCAGGCGTGCCTTGCTCTTGCCGAAGCTCATCGGCCCGCCCTTGCCACCGGCACCGCCCTGCATCTGCCGCATGAAGAACATGAAGACGGCGATGATCACCAGGATCGGGAAGCTTGCGACCAGGAGTTGAGTCCAGATGCTTTGCTGTTCAGGCTGTTTGCCTTCGACTACGACGTGATTGTCCACCAGGTCGCCGATCAGGCCATTGTCCTGAATTGCCGGACGAATGGTCTTGAAGCTGTCGCCATCGTTGCGCTTGCCGGTAATCACATAGCCGTCTACAGCTACGCGCTCGACCTTGCCATCCTTGACCTGCTGGATGAAGTCGGAATAGTTGAGGGTCTGCGGCTCGTTAGGGCTGGAGAAGTTGTTCATCACCGTCACGAGGACAGCCGCGATGATCAACCACAGGATCAGATTCTTTGCCATATCGTTCAATTAACTACCCTCTGAAGCAAGCTCCGCTATTGGCGCGCGCTTCGCATGATATTCACCGGCCTAACTTACTACATTACCTACGACTCTGGCAGGCGCCGTCTGTAACCCTTTGTGAAACACTTTCTACACATTATTCGCTAATGCCCGCGGGGCGAAATACGAAAAACCTATCGACCCGCTGAAAAACCTCGATTTACTCACTACGACCGCGGTAGCCCCAAGCCAGCATGTATTGCTCGCGGGAACTGCCACGGGAAGAGTCCGGCTTGATCATCTGGACCTTGTCGAATTTCTGACGAACGTCCTTCACGTAAGCATCAAACCCTTCGCCCTGAAACACCTTGATCACGAAATTACCACCTGGCTTGAGTATGCGAGCCGCCAGATCAAGAGCCAGCTCACATAGAAACATGGCTTTTGGCATGTCCACTTCAGGCGTACCACTCATATTGGGGGCCATATCGGAAATCACAAGGTCCACCTGCGAATTACCCACGGCTTCAAGGATCTGAGCGAGCACGTCGTCCCGGGTGAAGTCACCCTGGATGAAAGTCACGTCCGGAATGCTGTCCATTTCCAGGATGTCCGAAGCAATCAGACGCCCCTGACCACCGATCAGCCGACTAGTGACCTGCGACCAGCCGCCGGGCGCCGCCCCCAGGTCGACAACGCTCATACCCGGACGGATCAGTTTGTACTTCTCCTGGACCTCCAGAAGCTTGTAACTCGCACGCGAGCGGTAACCATCCTTCTGCGCCTGCTTCACGTAGGGATCATTGACATGTCTTTGCAGCCACTTAAGGCTTGTCTTGGAACGGGCCACGGGCCACCTCTAAAATAAAACGGGTCGTGATTAACTGGGCGGTCCCGGACTCGCTCGGGTAAACTGGCCGCCGCTTTTTACAAGATCAGACGCAGGGGTCAGATTATGCCGCTCAAACCAGAGCAGAAGAAACAATACAAATCCATTGGCCACCATCTGAAACCAGTTTTGACTGTGGCTGACAACGGTTTGACTGAAGGTGTGTTAGCCGAACTTGAACGCGCGCTGGCGGATCACGAGCTGATTAAAATCAAGCTCAACATCCTCGATCGCGAATCCCGCCTGGCCACCGTTGCAGAAATTTGCAAGGCCGGCAAAGCGGACCTGGTTCAGGTCATCGGCAAGATGGCATTGATTTACCGCAAGAACTTCAGCGTCAACAAGCAGCTGTCGAACGTCCATCGCTTCGCGTGATGACAAGGGTCAAGGGTGTGCTTCGCGCACCCTGCCACTCCATCCAGGCACTGGTTGCAATACCAGCACCAGCCCGGAAAACCCCAGTACCAGATAGCTGAACGTTTCCCAGCGTACCGCCTGCGGCCAGCCAAATCGCACGATGAAAAACATCCCGCACGCATACAGCGCCATCAGCAGCAATTGTCCGCGAATATCGCGCCATAGACTGACAAGGCCTTCGGCCTGAACCAGCACCAAAGCCTGAAAAATCACACACGCTGTGGCGAATCCCACCATCAGCGCACCCAGCATGCCTTCAATTTCGTCGATCAGCAGCGGCGCCAGGCCAATCTTGCCCAGCACCGGCAGCAGACCGATATGCAACAACCACAGGCCGCCAACCCACAACATCTGAGTCAGCTGCCAAAGCATGGCGCCCGCACGGAGCGGGCGCCTTCTTTCAGATGTGGCGGACTTCGACAATCTCGTACTCGATAACGCCGCTAGGCGTTTTGACCGCGACCACATCACCTTCTTCCTTGGCGATCAAGGCGCGAGCCAGTGGCGAACCCACCGAAATCTTGCCCAGTTTGAAGTCGGCCTCGTCCTCACCCACGATGTGGTAAGTGACGGTTTCGTCGGTTTCGACGTTGGCGATTTCAACGGTGGTGCCGAAAATCACTTTGCCGGTGTGAGGAATGGTCGTGACATCGATGATCACCGCATTCTGCATACGGCCTTCGATATCACGGATCCGCGCCTCGACCATACCCTGCTGCTCGCGAGCAGCGTGGTATTCGGCGTTTTCCTTCAGGTCACCCAACTCGCGAGCCGTACCGATGTCCTGGCTGAGCTTCGGGCGGACGACCTTGGTCAGGTGAGCGTGTTCTTCTTCCAGGGCTTTGGCGCCCTGGACAGTCATTGGGTATTTGATCATGCCTTCAATCCTGCGTGTAGGTCCTGCAAGCGGCGCACGGTCTTCTCGGGACCGAACTTCAGCGCTTCGCAGATAGCTTCGCCAGCAGCGATGGTCGTGGTGCAGTAGATCTTGTGCTGCAAGGCATTACGACGAATGGAGTAGGAATCAGCGATCGACTGACGACCTTCGGTGGTGTTGATGATCAGGGTGACTTCGTCATTCTTGATCATGTCGACCACGTGCGGACGACCTTCGGTCACCTTGTTCACACGACGTACTTTCAGGCCTGCGGCTTCGATCAGCTTGGCAGTACCGGCAGTGGCGACCACTTCGAAGCCCAAGTTGATCAGATCACGGGCCACGCCTGCAACCAGCGGCTTGTCGTCGTCACGCACGCTGATGAACGCGGTACCGCCAGTCGGCAGCACTTCGCTCGCGCCCATCTGAGCCTTGGCGAAGGCTTCGCCGAACGTATCGCCCACGCCCATCACTTCACCGGTGGACTTCATCTCTGGGCCCAGGATCGGGTCCACACCAGGGAACTTGGCAAATGGGAACACTGCCTCTTTCACGCTGTAGAAGTTCGGAATGATTTCCTTGGTGAAACCAATTTCTTTCAAGGTTTTACCAGCCATCACGCGAGCCGCGATCATGGCCAGGGAAACACCGATGCACTTGGACACGAACGGCACGGTACGGGAAGCGCGCGGGTTGACCTCGATGACGTAGATGTCTTCGCCTTGCAGCGCCAACTGAACGTTCATCAGGCCGACAACGCCCAATTCCAGGGCCATTTTCTTGACCTGTTCGCGCATCTCGTCCTGGATATGTGCAGGCAGCGAGTATGGCGGCAGGGAGCACGCGGAGTCACCGGAGTGAACGCCAGCCTGTTCGATGTGCTGCATGATTGCGCCGATCACCACGTCGGTGCCGTCGCAAACCGCGTCCACGTCCATCTCGATGGCGCAGTTGAGGAAGTGGTCGAGCAGCACCGGACTGTCGTTGGACACTTTCACCGCGTCACGCAAGTAGCGCTTCAGCTCTTCTTCTTCGTAGACAATTTCCATCGCACGGCCGCCCAGTACGTAGGACGGACGAACCACCAGCGGGTAACCGATCTTGGCAGCGGCACGAATCGCTTCGTCTTCGCTGCGCACGGTGGCGTTTGGCGGCTGACGCAGGTTCAGGCGCTCGACCATCTGCTGGAAGCGCTCACGGTCTTCGGCACGGTCGATGGCGTCAGGGCTGGTGCCGATGATCGGCACGCCGGCTTCTTCCAGGGCGCGAGCCAGTTTCAGCGGGGTCTGGCCGCCGTACTGGACGATTACGCCTTTAGGCTTCTCGACTCGGCAGATTTCCAGCACGTCTTCCAGGGTCACTGGTTCGAAGTACAAGCGATCGGAGGTGTCGTAGTCGGTGGAAACGGTTTCCGGGTTGCAGTTGACCATGATGGTCTCGTACCCGTCTTCGCGCAGCGCCAGTGCCGCGTGAACGCAGCAGTAGTCGAACTCGATGCCCTGGCCGATACGGTTAGGACCGCCGCCCAGGATCATGATCTTGTCGCGGCCCGACGGCGCAGCTTCGCACTCTTCCTCGTAGGTCGAGTACATGTAGGCAGTGTCGGTGGCGAACTCGGCCGCGCAGGTATCAACGCGCTTGTAGACCGGGAAGATCTCGAGCTTGTGGCGGTGGCGACGCAGTGCCTTCTCGGTCACGCCCAGCAGCTTGGCCAGACGCATGTCGGAGAAGCCTTTGCGCTTGAGCTTGAACATCAGGTCGCGATCGATGCTGGCCAGACCCAGGGTCTTGACCTTCTCTTCTTCCTTGATCAGATCTTCGATCTGCACCAGGAACCACGGGTCGATCATGTTCATGCCGAAGATGTCTTCGACCGACAGACCGGCGCGGAAGGCATCAGCCACGTACCAGATACGCTCGGCACCCGGCACGGTCAGTTCGCGCTTGAGGATGCTCATGCTTTCCGGATTGCTCAGGTCGAGCTTCTCGTCCAGGCCGCAAACGCCCACTTCCAGACCGCGAAGGGCTTTCTGCAGGGATTCCTGGAAGGTCCGGCCGATGGCCATGACTTCACCGACCGACTTCATTTGAGTGGTCAGGCGCGCGTCGGCTTTCGGGAATTTCTCGAAGGCGAAGCGTGGCAGCTTGGTCACGACGTAGTCGATGGACGGCTCGAAGGACGCAGGAGTAGCGCCGCCAGTGATTTCGTTCTGCAATTCGTCCAGGGTGTAGCCGATCGCCAGCTTGGCAGCGATGCGCGCAATCGGGAAACCAGTGGCTTTCGACGCCAGCGCCGAAGAACGGGATACCCGCGGGTTCATCTCGATGACCACCATGCGGCCAGTGCCCGGGCAGATGCCGAACTGGACGTTGGAGCCGCCGGTTTCCACGCCGATTTCACGCAGTACCGCCAGGGAGGCGTTACGCATGATCTGGTATTCCTTGTCCGTCAGGGTCTGTGCTGGCGCAACAGTGATCGAGTCACCGGTATGCACGCCCATTGGGTCAAAGTTTTCGATGGAGCAGACGATGATGCAGTTGTCCTTTTTATCGCGGACAACCTCCATCTCGTATTCTTTCCAGCCGATCAGGGATTCGTCGATCAGCAGCTCTTTGGTCGGCGACAAGTCGAGACCACGGGCGCAGATTTCTTCGAACTCTTCGCGGTTGTAGGCAATACCGCCGCCGGTGCCGCCCATGGTGAAGGACGGACGGATGATGCACGGGAAGCCGAGCTTCTCGAGCACTGCGTTGGCCTCTTCCATGCTGTGGGCGATACCCGAGCGCGGGCAGTCCAGGCCGATGGATTTCATCGCCTTGTCGAAGCGCGAACGGTCTTCAGCCTTGTCGATGGTGTCAGCATTGGCGCCGATCATCTCTACGCCGAACTTCTCCAGAACGCCTTCGCGCTCCAGGTCCAGTGCGCAGTTCAGGGCGGTCTGGCCACCCATGGTTGGCAGCAGCGCGTCCGGACGCTCTTTCTCGATGATTTTGGCAACGGTCTGCCATTTGATCGGCTCGATGTACGTCGCGTCAGCCATGTCCGGGTCGGTCATGATGGTCGCTGGGTTGGAGTTCACCAGGATGACGCGGTAACCCTCCTCGCGCAGGGCTTTACAGGCCTGGGCGCCGGAGTAGTCGAATTCACAGGCCTGGCCGATAACGATCGGGCCAGCGCCGAGAATCAGGATGCTTTTTATGTCTGTACGTTTTGGCATGGGTTTGTCACTCAAATCCGCAGGTCAGTCGGCAAGCCGTCTTGTTCAATCTGTTAAGCCTTGAGGGGGCCACCGGTGTCGGGACCACCCTCAGGCTTTGCTGCATCAAGGCGAGCGATCAGCGTCGCTTGGCCATTTCGTTGATGAAGCGATCAAACAGAGGCGCTACGTCGTTCGGGCCAGGGCTGGCTTCAGGGTGACCCTGGAAGCTGAAGGCGCTCTTGTCGGTACGCTCGATCCCTTGCAGGGTGCCGTCGAACAGCGATTTGTGGATCGCCCGGACGTTGGCTGGCAGGGTCGCATCGTCTACCGCAAAACCGTGGTTCTGGCTGGTGATCATCACAACGCCGGTGTCCAGATCCTGGACCGGGTGGTTGGCACCGTGGTGGCCGTGACCCATTTTCAGGGTCTTGGCGCCGGAGGCCAGGGCCAACAGTTGGTGACCGAGGCAGATGCCGAATACCGGAATCTCGGTTTCGAGCACGTCCTTGATCGCCTGGATCGCGTAGTCGCAAGGCTCCGGGTCACCCGGACCGTTGGACAGGAACACACCGTCCGGCTTCAGCGCCAGAACGTCGGCGGCTGGCGTTTGAGCCGGCACCACGGTCACACGGCAACCGCGCTCGACCAGCATGCGCAGGATGTTCAGCTTGACGCCGTAGTCGTAGGCAACCACATGGTACGGCAGCTCGGAGGCGTCGATGGTCGCGTGGCTGTCGGTCTTCAAGTCCCAGACAGTCGAGCGCCACTCGTACTTCTCTTTGGTGCTGACGACTTTCGCCAGGTCCATGCCTTTGAGGCCAGGGAAGCCCTGGGCAGCGGCGATGGCAGCTTCTTCGGAGATGTTGTCGCCGGCCATGATGCAGCCGTTCTGCGCGCCTTTCTCACGCAGGATGCGCGTCAGGCGGCGAGTGTCGATACCCGCGATCGCCACAACGTTGTTGGCTTTCAGGTAGTCAGACAGGGACATCGTGTTACGCCAGTTACTCGCAACCAGAGGCAGGTCACGGATGACCAGGCCAGCGGACCAGACGCGGTTGGACTCGGCATCTTCCGGTGTAGTACCGGTGTTGCCGATGTGCGGGTAAGTCAGGGTAACGATCTGTTGGGCGTAGGAAGGATCGGTAAGGATTTCCTGATAGCCGGTCATGGCGGTGTTGAACACCACCTCACCAACGGTTTGACCGTCGGCTCCAATTGCTTCGCCGCGAAAAATGCTGCCATCAGCAAGGGCGAGTATGGCTGGCTTAGTCAAGAAGACCTCCCGTAAATAAAGCCTGAAAGGGCGATCGCAGGTGTAAAAAAGCGGAGTGACGTATGGACACGTCACCCCGCTCATTCACTGAATTATTCTGCGCGCTTTTAGTGAACACACTAAAGCTGTAGCTTACAGAAAAAGGCTTTTTTGGTCTACCGCCAATGAGCCTTAAAGGCTATGGAATGCGACAGGGCGTCGCTTGGCGGAGTAAAACCGGGCTCAAACACTATGTTTGAACCCGATTTCGGGCGCATCTTAACGCAGGTCGAGCACGTCTTGCATGTCGTAGAGGCCAGGCTCGCGCCCATCCAGCCACAACGCGGCACGTACCGCGCCCTTGGCGAAGGTCATGCGGCTGGACGCCTTGTGCGTGATCTCGAGTCGCTCGCCTTCACAGGCAAACAGCACCGTATGATCACCGACCACGTCACCACCGCGAACGGTGGCGAAGCCGATGGTCTCGCGCTCGCGAGCACCGGTATGGCCTTCACGACCGTAGACCGCGACCTTCTGCAGATCACGACCCAACGCACCGGCAATCACTTCACCCATGCGCAGCGCCGTGCCCGAAGGCGCGTCGATCTTGTGCCGGTGGTGCGCCTCGATGATTTCGACATCCGCCTCATCACCCAGCACACGCGCCGCCATGTCGAGCAGCTTCAGCGAGAGGTTTACACCCACGCTGAAATTGGCCGCGAACACGATTGGAATATCCTTGCCCGCCTCGGCCAGCAACTGCTTCTGTGCAGCGTCCAGCCCAGTGGTGCCGATCACCATGGCTTTGCCCGCCTTACGACAGAACGCCAGGTTCTTCAGCATTACTTCCGGCAACGTGAAGTCGATCAACACATCGAACTCTTCAGCCACCGCTTCGACATGACCGGACAACGGCACGCCAATCCGCCCCAGCGAAGCCAGCTCACCGGCGTCTACACCGATCAGCGTGCTGCCGGGGCGCACGATGGCCGCCGTCAGACCGGTCTGCGGCGCGCGTTGCTGCACCGCTTCGACCAGGATCTTGCCCATGCGCCCGGCAGCGCCCATCACCGCAATACGTCGCATGCTCACTCCTTACAAGTCGCCGAAGAAGCGCTTCACGCCTTCGAACCAACCGGTAGTTTTCGGCGAATGGCTGTTGTCGTCCGCCAGGGAACTGCGGAACTCTTCAAGCAATTCGCGCTGACGACGACCCAGGTTGACCGGGGTTTCCACCGCGACACGGCACATCAGGTCGCCAGCACCGCCGCCACGCACGGGCGCAACACCCTTGCCGCGTACACGGAACTGCTTGCCGGTCTGAGTCCCTTCCGGGATTTTCAGTTTGACCCGACCATCAAGGGTCGGAATCTCCAGCTCGCCACCCAGCGCCGCATCGACAAAGCTGATCGGCACTTCGCAGAACAGATGCTTGCCGTCGCGCTGGAAGATCGCGTGCTCGCGCACGTTGATCACCACGTACAGGTCGCCAGTCGGGCCGCCCTGGGCGCCCGCCTCGCCTTCGCCGGACAGGCGAATGCGGTCACCGGTATCAACACCGGCCGGCACTTTCACGGAAAGGGTCTTGTACTCTTCGACACGGCCTTCGCCATGGCAGGAATCGCACGGATCAGAAATGATCTTGCCCTGGCCGTGGCAGCGCGGGCAGGTTTGCTGCACCGAGAAGAAGCCTTGCTGCATGCGAACCTGACCGATACCACCGCACGTTGGGCAGGTGATCGGCGAGGAGCCTTTCTTGGCACCCGAACCGTCGCACGGCTTGCAGTTGACCAGTGTCGGAACGCGGATATTCACGGTCGTGCCGCGCACCGCTTCTTCCAGGTTCAGCTCCAGGGTGTAGCGCAGGTCGCTGCCGCGCTGGGCGCCGCCACGGGAACCGCCGCGACCGCCACCGAAGAAATCACTGAAGACGTCGCCAAAGATGTCGGAGAAGTTCTGACCGCCAAACCCGGCACCGCCGCCACCCATGCTCGGGTCGACACCGGCATGACCATACTGGTCGTACGCCGCGCGCTTGCTGGAATCGGACAGCACTTCGTAGGCCTCGTTGGCCTCTTTGAACATCTCTTCCGACGCTTTATCGTCAGGATTACGGTCCGGGTGATGCTTCATCGCCAGGCGACGGTAGGCCTTTTTCAGGTCTGCTTCGCTTGAGCCGCGCTCAACACCCAATACTTCGTAATAGTCACGCTTTGCCATAAGTCTTCGCACTCTTAAGGACGTTCGGCAAATCCCTCCTGAGCTTCGCCAAACTCGTTGAGCCCCAATACAGGCCCGGACCCAACTCACGTCAATTCAACGATCCTGGTCTTTGTTCATTGCGGTACTTTCGGCTCGAGAAGCAGGAGCATTCCCGGCCATACCACCAACATCCGAACGCTGTCGCATGCTGTAAAAATTCGCTAACTCCAGACACGCCAACGCGGGAGCAAGCCCCCGCGCGGCGACATCCTACCAGTCACTGCCCAAAGGCAGTCAACCGGCCGACCAACAACTTACTTGTGGTCTTTGACTTCTTCGAACTCAGCATCGACAACGTCGTCAGCCTTTTCAGCCGATTCGCCTTGCGGTGCAGCGCCTTCAGCTGGCTGAGCCTGCTCGGCGTACATTTTCTGAGCGACTGGCGCGGAGACTTTCGACAGCTCTTCAACCTTGGCGTCGATCGCAGCCTTGTCGTCGCCTTTTACAGCGGCTTCCAGGGCAACAACAGCCGCTTCGATTGCAGTCTTCTCTTCAGCGCTTACTTTGTCGCCAGCATCAGCGACCATTTTGCGCGTCGAGTGAACCAGTGCATCGCCCTGGTTACGGGCAGCGGCCAGCTCTTCGAACTGACGGTCAGCGTCGACGTTGGCTTCAGCATCGCGAATCATCTGCTGAATTTCTTCCTCGGACAGACCGGAGTTGGCCTTGATCACGATCGACTGAGTCTTGCCAGTAGCCTTGTCTTTGGCGCCTACGTGCAGGATACCGTTGGCGTCGATGTCGAAGGTCACTTCAATTTGTGGCACGCCACGTGGTGCTGGTGGAATCTCAGCCAGGTCGAACTTGCCCAAGGACTTGTTCTGAGCAGCTTGCTTACGCTCACCTTGCAGCACGTGAATGGTCACAGCGCCCTGATTGTCGTCGGCAGTCGAGAACACTTGCGATTTCTTGGTAGGAATCGTGGTGTTTTTCTCGATCAGCGCAGTCATCACGCCGCCCATGGTTTCGATACCCAGGGTCAGCGGGCTAACGTCCAGCAGAAGAACGTCTTTCACGTCGCCGGCCAATACTGCGCCCTGGATAGCAGCACCCATGGCAACAGCTTCGTCCGGGTTCACGTCTTTACGAGCTTCTTTACCGAAGAACTCGGTGACCAGCTTCTGAACCAGTGGCATACGGGTCTGACCGCCAACCAGGATCACGTCGTTGATTGCGCCAACGTCGATACCGGAGTCTTTCAGAGCGATGCGGCAAGGTTCGATAGTGCGTTGAACCAGGTCTTCTACCAGCGCTTCGAGCTTGGCGCGGGAGATTTTCACGTTCAAGTGCTTAGGACCGGTAGCGTCTGCAGTGATGTACGGCAGGTTCACGTCGGTCGAATTGCTCGAAGACAGTTCGATCTTGGCTTTTTCAGCGGCTTCTTTCAGGCGCTGCATCGCCAGCGGGTCACCTTTAAGGTTCATGCCGCTTTCTTTCTTGAATTCGTCAACGAGGTAGTCGATCAGACGAATGTCAAAGTCTTCACCGCCCAGGAACGTGTCACCGTTGGTGGCCAATACTTCGAACTGGTGCTCGCCATCGACTTCAGCGATTTCGATCACGGAAACGTCGAAAGTACCGCCGCCCAAGTCGTAAACAATCACGGTGTGATCGCCTTTCGCCTTGTCCATACCGTAGGCCAGAGCGGCTGCGGTTGGTTCGTTGATGATACGTTTAACGTCCAGGCCCGCGATGCGGCCGGCATCTTTGGTCGCCTGGCGCTGGCTGTCGTTGAAGTAAGCCGGAACGGTGATTACCGCTTCGGTCACTGGCTCGCCGAGGTAGTCTTCGGCGGTTTTCTTCATTTTCTTCAGAATTTCAGCCGAGATCTGTGGCGGCGACATTTTCTGGCCGTTCACTTCAACCCATGCGTCGCCGTTGTCAGCCTTGGCGATTTTGTACGGGACCATCTTGATGTCTTTCTGTACGACTTCTTCGTCGAACTTACGACCGATCAAACGCTTCACCGCGTACAGGGTGTTGTGCGGATTGGTCACAGCCTGACGCTTGGCCGATTGGCCAACGAGGATTTCGCCATCGTTGGCATACGCGATGATCGACGGCGTGGTGCGCGCGCCTTCAGCGTTTTCGATAACTTTGGCTACGCCGTTTTCAAGTACGGAGACGCAGGAGTTGGTAGTCCCCAGGTCGATACCGATAATTTTGCCCATGTTAACTCTCCCGAAACTTTGGATTTGGTTGCCGCAGCAGTGGTGGCTAACTGCGGTAGCACTTAAACGCTTGACTTATAAATGGGGGCCTTGCGGCTGATTTCAAGCCTGCTCATCAATAGAAGGCGAAACCGGTGCAGGGGCCTTGCTGACCACGACCATGGCCGGGCGCAGCAGGCGACCGTTGAGCTGGTAGCCCTTCTGGAACACCTTGAGCACGCTGTTCGGCTCGACATCGGCGCTTTCCTGCATGGCCATCGCCTGATGATGAACGGCGTTGAACGGTTCGCCATGCGGATCGATCGCTTCCAGCTGATAACGCTTCAGGGTGTCCTGGAACATTTTCAGGGTCAGTTCGATGCCTTCGCGCATTGGGCGGATGCTTTCGTCATCCGGGTTGGACAACTCCAGACCACGCTCCAGGCTGTCGATGATCGGCAGCAGGTCGCCAGCGAATTTTTCCAGCGCAAACTTGTGGGCCTTTTCGACATCCTGCTCGGCGCGACGGCGGACGTTCTGCAGATCAGCCGCTACACGCAAAGCCTGATCATGAGCACCAGCCAATTGCTCTTCGAGCACTTGTACACGAGCCGTCAGCTCATCACCCGAAACCTGGGCAGCCTGATCGGCGTCGAGATTTTGCGTATCTACTGTCTGTTCGTCAGCCATAGAATTTCTCCTTTCAATATCGTCCGCGAGCTCAACTCGCGCTTCTGCCCAGCTATATGGGGCCGCAAAATTCAGCTTCAAGGGGCACCGGAGTATTAACCCTACAAAAAGAGCAGCATTGTCATTCCCTGGCGCGCTAACGATTTCGTCGGACCAAGCAAATCGAGCTAAGAGAGGGCATTGTCAGGCGCAAATAAAACACTGTATAAATAACCAGACCTAAAGCCTGGGAGCGGCCTTTATGCTGGTGCACCTGTCCGTACATAACTACGCCATCGTTGAACATCTCGATCTCGAACTCGATCGCGGGATGAGCGTGATCACAGGGGAAACCGGCGCCGGCAAGTCGATCATGCTCGACGCCCTGGGCCTGACCCTGGGTGATCGCGCCGACAGCGGCGTGGTCCGCCCCGGTGCCGACAAGGCCGACATCCTGGCGACCTTCGACCTGATCGATATCCCGGAAGCCAGCGCCTGGCTGGCCGAGCGCGACCTGGAAAGCGATGGCCCGTGCATCCTGCGCCGGGTGATTACCGCTGAAGGCCGTTCACGCGGTTATATCAACGGCACGCCCTGCCCCCTCGGCGACCTCAAGTCCCTCGGCGAGCTGCTGATTGATATCCACAGCCAGCACGAACACCAATCCCTGCTCAAGACTGACACCCACCGCCGCCTGCTCGACGAGTACGCCGGCGCCACTGATCTCGCCCGCCAAGTTCAACTGGCCGCCCAGCGCTGGCGCCAGACCAGCCAGGAGCTGGAACGCCTGTCCAACTCAGGCGATGAGCAGCGTGCCCGCCATCAATTGCTGAGCTATCAACTCGAAGAGCTGGAAAACCTCGGCCTCGGCGAAAACGAGCTGGAACAACTGGAGCAGGAACACAAGAACCTGACCAATGCCGAAACCTTGCTCGGCATCTGCCGACAAGTGGTCGAGCAATGCAGCGAAAGTGATTCCGGCAACGTACTGAACGCCCTGACCGCCAGCCTCAACCGCTTGTCGAGCGTAAACAACTCGATCGGTGCCTTGGGCGAAGCCAGCAGCCTGCTGACCAGCGCGCAGATTCAGGTTGAAGAGGCCGTCGGCGAACTTAACCGATTCCTTGATAACTTCGATGCAGACCCGGCGCGCCTTCAATATCTGGAGGAGCGCCTCGATGCGATCTACACCCTGGCGCGCAAACATCGCATCCAGCCAACCGAAGTCGCCGAGATGCAGCAGAAGCTGCTGGATGAAATCGAAACCCTGAATGCCAATGACGAATCCATCGAACGCTTGAGCGATGAACTCGCGTCCTATGCGCGTCATTATCAAGAGAAGGCACGGGATCTGAGCGATCTGCGGCATCAGGCGTCAGGCAGTCTGGCCAGCGCCGTGGAGCAGGAAATCCAGCGTCTGGGCATGCCTGGCGGGCGCTTCACCATTGAATTGCGCCCTAACAGCAGCAACGAACTGCTGCCCAACGGGCTGGAACAGGTAGAACTGCTGGTCAGCGCCAACCCGGGGCAACCAATGAAAGCCCTGGCAAAAGTGGCGTCGGGCGGTGAGCTTTCACGGATCAGCCTGGCGATCCAGGTCATTACCGCACAAACCTCCCGGGTTCCGACCCTGGTGTTCGACGAAGTGGATGTGGGTATTGGTGGCCCGACGGCCGAGATTGTCGGTCAGTTGCTACGTCGGCTCGGGGAGCGCGGACAGGTGCTGACGGTCACTCACCTGCCGCAAGTGGCCGCGCAGGGTCACCAGCATCTATTTGTTCACAAGGTACGCGGCGAGGATGCAACGCATACGGCCGTGTCCAAGCTGAGCAAGAATGATCGCGTTGAAGAAGTCGCACGCATGCTCGGGGGTATCGATCTGACGAAAGAATCCCTGGCCCATGCGAAGAAAATGGTCATTACCGCCAAAATTTAAGATCAGCAGAAAGCACGAAGGCGACCCTTGGGTCGCCTTCGCTCGTTTCGCGAACATCCTGTTCGCGCGACATGCTTACTTTTTCTTGCGCACGTACAGCACGAGATTGTGATCCACCATCTCGAAACCGTACTTGTCGACGATCGCCTTCTGAAGACGCTCGATTTCTTCGTCGAAGAATTCGATCACTTCACTGGTTTCGACGTTGACCATATGGTCGTGATGCTTGCCGTCGTCCAGTTCGAAGACGGCATGACCGCCGTCGAAGTTGTGTCGCACCACAAGCCCAGCTGCCTCGAACTGAGTCAGTACACGGTAAACCGTGGCCAGACCGACGTCCTCACCAGCCTCCATAAGCGCCTTGTAAACATCCTCGGCACTCATGTGGCGTTGCTCGGCGGAATCGAGCATTTGCAGAATTTTGACCCGTGGCAGGGTCACTTTGAGGCCGGCTTTGCGTAGTTCGCTATTTTCAACCATGGTCAGCTTTCTCGCGATGCTGCTTCGCAGCTTCTCTTAATGCGGGTATGATCGGCGTTTACGTTGTCCCAGCCAAGATAGTGGAAGTCGCCCACCGATGCAAAACACCAAGCTCTTGCTAACCAGTTTCACCTTCGTGGGACTGCTCGCACTCGCCGGTTGTTCATTCCCCGGGGTTTACAAAATCGACATCCAGCAGGGCAATGTCGTCACGCAGGACATGATAGACCAGTTACGCCCGGGAATGACCCGTCGGCAAGTACGGTTTATCATGGGTAACCCTCTGCTGACCGACACGTTCCATGCCGATCGCTGGGATTACCTGTATAGCCTGCAACCGGGTGGTGGTGAACGCCAACAGGAACGCATAAGCGTTATCTTCAACCCTAATGACCAGCTTGTCAGCCTGTCGGGCGATTTTATGCCCGGTGTGAGCCGCGACGAAGCCATTCTCGGCAAGGAACCCGGCACTACTGTGACCGCTCCTGCAGAAAACACCGAGAAGCCAAAACCGGAAAAACCGGTGAAACCAGGTTCGCTGCTGGACCAGATCCAGAAGGACGTCGACGGTGTAGAAACCGTTCCAGTCCCGAGTCCGGAACCACTGGACACCACGCCGCAATAATTTGCGACGCAATAAAAAACCCGGCATGTCCGGGTTTTTTATTGTCTGGCGTTTGATCAGATTACTGATTGCGCGCTTTGGCCTCGGCAGCCTTGGCGGCACGCAAGCGGCGGACCTCTTTGGGATCGGCGAGCAGCGGTCGGTAAATCTCGATGCGATCACCCGCCTGAACCACGCGGGTATCGGGGTCAGCGATCACTTTGCCGAAGATTCCAACCGGACATTCGGCCAGATCCAGCTCAGGAAACTCGGCACCTACACCGGATTCGAGCAGAGCGGCCCGAACCGTAGCGCCCGCCGGCACCGCCACGGTCAGCAACACCTGGCGATCAACGGCGGCATACACCACCTCAACCTCGATCACCGGCTCAACCATGCATCTGCTTGGCGCGCTGACAGAACGCGTCCACCAGGGTGTTTGCCGCCTGATTGAACAAAGGCCCCAACGTTGCGCGCACGATCGGCCCGGCGTAGTCGAACGACAGGTCCAGGCTGATCTTGCAGGCCTTCTCGCCCAATGGCTTGAATACCCAGACGCCATGCAACTGGTTGAACGGACCTTCTTCGAGATTCATCTCGATCGAATGCCCGGGCACCAGCGTGTTACGTGTCACGAAATGCTGACTCAGACCACCCTTGGCCACCCCCACACTGGCACGCATGTGCTCAGGGGAGCTCTCCAGCACTTCTGCCGCGGAGCACCACGGCAGGAATTCCGGATAACGTGCCACGTCGTTGACCAGGTCATAGAGGGCTTGTGCCGGATACGGCAACAGGGCCGAGCGTTGAATATGTGTCGTCATGTCAGCGTCACTTCCACAGCTGGGCGGCAAACACTACGAGAATGCCGATTGGCGCCACATAGCGCATCAAAAACAGGGACAGGTTGAACAACATCGGGTTACGGATCGACAACTCATCGCGAACCGCTTCACGCCCCATGATCCAGCCTGCAAATACCACGAAACACAAACCACCGAGTGGCAGCATGATCCGCGAGGTGAAGAAGTCGATCACACCGAAGAAGTCCAGGCCACCGGCCGCACCCCATTGGTAGAGATGAAACATTCCACCTTCGTTCACGAAAAACTTGGCTTCCTTCCATATATTGAAGGAAAACACCGTGCCCAGACCAACGAACCAGCAGGTGAATGCCAGCCAGAACGTCACCCACGCGCGGCTGATTTTTGTGCGCTCAACCAGGTAAGCAACCATTGGTTCGAGCAAAGAAATGGCCGAACTCCAGGCGGCAACAGCCACCAATACGAAGAACACTACGCCCATCAACTGACCGAACGCTACGTTACCAAAGGCAAATGGCAGGCTGACAAACATCAGGCCAGGGCCTTCGCTCGGGTTCAGGCCCGCGGCGAACACAATCGGAAACAATGCCAGGCCGGCTACCAGCGATACGAAGGTATCAAGCAACGCCACACCGACCACGGTGCCGGAAATCGACGAGTTCTTCGGCATGTACGCGCCGTAGATCATGATCGAACCAACGCCCACGCTCAGGGAGAAGAACGCGTGCCCCATGGCGGGCAACAAGCCGTCGAGGACTTTTTCCGGGTGGAAGTCGAACATGAAATGCACGCCTTCCATGAAATGCCCGGTGGTCATGCTGTAACCGAGCAGCACAATCACCATCACGAACAGCAACGGCATCATGATTCGCAGGCTGCGCTCAAGCCCGGCGACCACGCCTTTGGCGATCACCACGGCAGACAACAGCATAAATATCGTGTGCCAAAGTGTCAGGCGCCAAGGATCGGCGATCACATTGCCGAAATAAGCGCCGACCTGATCCGCCGTCACGCCCTGGAAATCGCCCCGGCCCATGTCGATGATGTAATCCAGCGACCAGCCGCCGACCACGCTATAGAAAGACAGGATCAGCAACGCCGTGATCATCCCGGCGAATGCGCCCCAGGACCACTTGCCGGAATGCCCCGCCTCCTGCGCCAACACCTTCAGGGCATTCGCCGGACTTTGGCGCGCGCGGCGGCCGATCAGGGTTTCAGCCAGCATGACCGGCACCCCGATCAGCGCGATGCAGGCCAAAAACATCAGCACAAAGGCGCCGCCGCCATAGACGCCGACCATGTACGGGAATTTCCAGATGCTACCCAGCCCCACGGCCGAACCGGTCGCGGCGAGTATGAAGACCCAGCGGCTAGCCCAACTGCCGTGGACAGAAACCTTGTCTGTCGACATCGTTATCACGCCCAAGCGTTCAAAAAAGAGGCCGCATTGTCCGGGATTCAATCAACCTGCTCAAGCACGTAGCGATACCGTAGCCGACTCGCGCGCAACTCCCTATAATGCCGCCCCTATGGCTAAACAGAAGAAACACCCAACAGGGACCATCGCGCAAAATAAAAAGGCGCGACACGATTACTTCATCGAACATAAGTTCGAGGCTGGTCTGGTCCTGGCCGGCTGGGAAGTAAAAAGTCTGCGGGCAAGCAAGCTACAGCTTGTTGACAGTTACGTACTGCTCAAGGATGGCGAAGCCTGGCTGCTCGGCAGTCATATCACGCCGCTGATGACCGCCAGCACCCACGTAATTGCTGATCCGACCCGCACCCGTAAATTGCTGCTCAACCGCCGCGAGCTGGAAAAGCTCGCCGCCGCCGTGCAGCAAAAAGGCTATGCCTGCGTGTGCCTGTCCTGGTACTGGAGCAAGCACATGGTCAAGTGCGAGATTGCTCTGGGCAAGGGCAAGAAGGAATACGACAAGCGTGATACCGAACGCGAACGCGACGCCGGTCGCGAGTTGCAGCGTGCGGTGCGGAACAAGGGCAAGGAAGATTAATCTTTCTCCTTGAGATCGCTTTCGCGGGCAAGCCTCGCTCCTACAGAAGAACGTAATCCTGTAGGAGCGAGGCTTGCCCGCGAATGTTTCACCACCAATATTCCTGGCTACATCCCCTTGCGCCGCTCCGCCCGAGCCATGCGCTGCACTTCCTGACGCACCTCCTCCAACACTTCCTGCACATACAAAATGTGTCGGCTGGAGACTTCCCGCGCCTGTTCCGCACGCCCTTCGATAATCGCCAGATACAACTCACGGTGCTGACTGATCAGCATGTCGCGGGTCTCGGTGCGCTGCTTGTACATCCCGCCAATGTTGGTGACCACATTGCGCTTGAGCAAATCGAACAGCCCGCGAATGGTGTGCAGCAGCACGGCGTTATGACTGGCTTCGGCGATGGCCAGGTGAAATTTCGCATCCGCCGCGCCCTCTTCCAACCGGCTCACTTCATCGTGGCGCGTGTAGCAATCCTGCAATTCTTCGAACGCCGCCGTCAGCCGCTCGCGATCCACATCGGTGGCGCGCAACGCGGCGTAATAGGCGCAGGAGGCTTCCAGGGTATGGCGAAACTCCAGCAGATCACGCTGCGCCTCGGGGTTGCTTTCCAACAGATGCAGCAGCGGATCGCTGAAGGTCGAGCCAAGGGAATCCACCACATAATTGCCGCCGCCCTGGCGACTGACCAGCAAGCCTTTGGCCGCCAGCTTCTGAATCGCTTCGCGCAACGAAGGGCGTGACACGCCGAACTGCTCGGCCAACGCGCGCTCGGCCGGCAAACGTTCGCCGGACTTCAGCGTGCCCTCGAGAATCATCCCCTCGAGCCGCTCGACAATATCGTCAGACAAACGGCGCTGACGAATCTGATCAAACCCCATAACTCAATTCTCCACGATCCCGGCAGCTCGCCGGGCTCTCTATTCTGGCCTATCGGCGCTGTGGCAGCACCTACCAGACGACGCTTGATCGAACAGATCAGATGCGCTGTGCACCGCTTATTCGACAAAAGTTTTAGGGCGGCAAATTGACACACCCCATACAAGGCTTTTACCCTAGCCAACAGCGATTGTAAATTGGTATTACCAATTAACCAAGAACGCTGACAGTGCCTGACCAACAACAATTAGGGGCCACCCCATATGCAAACCTGGCAACAGCTCTACAGCCCGCTCGGCAGTCTCGGCGTGTCCGCACTCGCGGCCGTCATCCCCATCGTATTTTTCTTCCTGGCCTTGGCCGTGTTCCGTCTCAAAGGCCACGTGGCCGGCAGCATCACGCTGGCCTTGTCGATTGCCGTAGCGATCTTCGCGTTCCAGATGCCGGTAGACATGGCCTTCGCCGCGGCCGGATATGGCTTTGCGTATGGCCTGTGGCCGATTGCGTGGATCATCGTCGCGGCGGTGTTCCTCTACAAACTGACGGTCAAGAGCGGCCAGTTCGAAGTGATCCGCAGCTCGGTGCTGTCGATCACTGACGACCAACGCCTGCAAGTGCTGCTGATCGGTTTCTGCTTCGGCGCGTTTCTGGAAGGTGCCGCCGGTTTCGGCGCGCCGGTAGCGATTACCGCCGCACTCCTTGTAGGACTTGGCTTCAACCCGCTGTACGCCGCCGGCCTGTGCCTGATCGCCAACACCGCGCCTGTCGCGTTCGGCGCCCTGGGGATTCCGATCATCGTGGCCGGGCAAGTGACTGGCATTGACGCGTTCAAGATCGGCGCCATGACCGGTCGGCAACTGCCGCTGCTGTCGCTGTTCGTGCCGTTCTGGCTGGTTTTCATGATGGACGGCCTGCGCGGCGTGCGGGAAACCTGGCCGGCCGCATTGGTCGCGGGCTTGAGCTTCGCCATCACCCAATACTTCACTTCCAACTTCATCGGCCCGGAACTGCCGGACATCACATCGGCCCTGGCCAGCTTGATTTCCCTGACGCTGTTCCTGAAAGTCTGGCAACCAAAACGCGCAGCCGGCCAGCACATCGCCGGCGCCGTTTCGGCATCCGTGGTAACCGCCAGCGCCGGTGGTTTCGGTCAGCCGCGCAGCACCGTGGCGTCACCGTACAGCCTGGGTGAAATTTTCAAAGCCTGGTCGCCGTTCCTGATCCTCACCGTGCTGGTCACCATCTGGACCCTGAAACCGTTCAAGGCAATGTTTGCCGCCGGCGGCTCGATGTACAGCTGGGTGTTCAACTTCGCCATCCCGCACCTGGACCAAATGGTGATCAAGGTCGCGCCGATCGTGACGGTTCCGACCGCCATTCCAGCGGTGTTCAAACTTGATCCGATTTCCGCGACCGGTACGGCGATTTTCTTCTCCGCACTCATCTCGATGCTGGTGCTGAAGATCAATTTCAAAATTGGTCTTACCACATTGAAAGAGACCTTCTACGAACTGCGCTGGCCGATCCTGTCCATCGGCATGGTGCTGGCGTTTGCGTTCGTCACCAACTACTCGGGCATGTCATCGACCATGGCCTTGGTGCTGGCGGCAACCGGCGCGGCATTCCCGTTTTTCTCGCCGTTCCTCGGCTGGCTGGGCGTGTTCCTGACCGGCTCCGATACCTCATCCAATGCACTGTTCAGTTCGTTGCAAGCAACCACCGCGCACCAGATTGGTGTCAGCGATGTGTTGCTGGTGGCCGCGAACACCAGCGGCGGTGTGACCGGCAAGATGATCTCGCCGCAATCGATCGCCGTGGCCTGCGCCGCGACGGGGCTGGTGGGCAAGGAATCGGATCTGTTCCGTTTCACCCTCAAGCACAGCCTGTTCTTCGCCACGATCGTCGGCCTGATTACCTACGTCCAGGCCTATTGGTTGACCGGCATGCTGGTGCACTAAGACTACGAGCAACACGGAAAAAACCGACGCCGGACCACGATTCCGGCGTCAGCTATTCACTACCCGGTCTGTAAGGCTGCTGAAAGCTTGCCGCTCTATATTCAGCAGCCTCAACGGACGGATAACCGGGACCACCCGGAGACACGCCTGATGAGCGAGCTTTTTTACAACGCCGTGCCGAACACGACCCGCGTCGCCCCGCCACTGCCCAAGCCTCGGCAATACCCCAGCGAAAAACCGTCACGGGTCTACCTGTTCGGGACCTGCGTGGTGGATTTGTTCTACCCCGAAGCCGGGATGGACGCGATTCACCTGCTGGAACGCGAAGGCATCCGTGTCGACTACCCGCAAGGGCAAAGCTGCTGCGGGCAACCGGCCTACACCTCGGGTTACACCGAACAGGCCCGGACCGTGGCGCGCTCGCAACTGGCGCTGTTCGCCGGGAATTATCCGGTGGTGGTGCCGTCGGGTTCTTGCGCAGGCATGTTGCGTGAACACTACGCCGACTTGTTCAAGGACGAGCCGGATACGCTGAAACAGGTTCAAGCGCTCGCCGCCCGGACTTATGAATTGGCGGAATTCTTGCTGTTTGTCTGCAAGGTGCAGCTCAAGGACGGCGGCGAACCGGTCAAAGTGGCGCTGCACACCTCGTGCTCGGCACGTCGCGAGATGAACACGCACCTGCACGGCCGCGAGCTGTTGGCGCAGTTGGGCAATGTTGAGCGGGTCGAGCACAGCCACGAAAGTGAATGCTGTGGCTTTGGTGGGACTTTCAGCGTCCGTATGCCAGACATTTCCGGCGCGATGGTGGCTGACAAGACCCGCTCGTTGAAGGAATCCGGCGCGCATCAGGTACTAAGTGCCGATTGCGGTTGCCTGATGAACATCAACGGCTCGCTGGAGAAACAAAAGGAAGCGCTGCGCGGCCAACACCTGGCCAGTTTCCTGTGGCAGCGCACCGGGGGTGTTCGATGAACGCTTCCGCGATTATTCCTACGGTTACCGTGGAGGAAGATTTCCGCAGCCGGGCTCACGAGGCTTTGGCTGACACGCAATTGCGAAACAACTTTCGCAGTGCGATGGATTCACTGATGACAAAACGGGCAGCGTCTTTCAGCGATGCCCACGAAAGAGAACATTTGCGCGTGCTGGGCAATGCTGTCCGCGCCCGTGCGTTATCCAAGTTGCCTGACTTGCTTGAGCAACTTGAACAGAACCTGACCCGCAACGGTGTGACAGTGCACTGGGCGGAAACGGTGGACGAGGCCAATGGCATCGTCCTCTCGATCATCCGCGCTCACGAGGGGCGGCAAGTGATCAAGGGCAAATCGATGGTCAGCGAAGAAATGGAGATGAATCATTTCCTCGCTGAACAGGGCATTGAATGTCTGGAATCGGACATGGGCGAGTACATCGTCCAGCTCGACCACGAGAAGCCTTCACACATTATTATGCCGGCGATCCACAAGAATGCCGGTCAGGTCGCGTCCTTGTTCCACGACAAACTTGGCGTGGAATACACCAAGGACGTTGACCAACTCATTCAGATCGGTCGCAAAGTCTTGCGACAGAAATTCTTCGAAGCGGACATCGGCGTCTCCGGCGTCAACTTCGCCGTGGCCGAAACCGGCACCTTGCTGCTGGTGGAAAACGAAGGCAACGGTCGCATGACCACCACGGTCCCGCCGGTGCACATCGCCGTGACCGGCATCGAAAAAGTCGTTGAAAACCTGCGGGACGTGGTCCCTTTGCTGTCGCTGCTGACCCGCTCCGCGCTGGGCCAGCCGATCACCACTTACGTCAACATGATCTCCGGCCCGCGCAAGGAGCATGAACTCGACGGCCCGCAGGAAGTGCACCTGGTATTGCTCGACAATGGTCGCAGCCAGGCCTTTGCCGACAGCGAACTGCGCCAGACCCTGAACTGCATTCGCTGCGGCGCGTGTATGAATCATTGCCCGGTCTACACTCGAATCGGCGGCCACGCCTATGGGGAGGTTTACCCTGGGCCTATCGGAAAAATCATCACCCCGCACATGGTCGGCCTGGCGAAAGTCCCGGACCATCCGAGTGCCTCGTCGCTGTGCGGCGCCTGCGGTGAAGTCTGCCCGGTAAAAATTCCGATCCCGGCATTGCTGCGACGCCTGCGCGAAGAAAACGTCAAGGCCCCGGACAGCCCACATAAAGTCATGCGCGGCCAGGGCAGCAAGTACTCGCGCAAAGAACGCTTTATCTGGAATGCCTGGGCGAAACTCAACAGCTCGCCGACGCTCTATCGTTTATTCGGCTTCTTCGCCACTCGCCTGCGCGCCCTCGCGCCGAGCAATGTCGGCCCATGGACGCAAAACCACAGCGCGCCAAAACCCGCTGCCCGCTCGCTGCATGACATGGCCCGCGAGCATTTGGCCAAACAGGGAGACCGTTGATGAGCGCCAAGCAAAATATCCTCGCCAAATTACGCAATAGTCTGACCGGAACTACACCGGTACCTGACGAGTTCGACGTCGAACTGCTGACCGCGCCTTACACCTACACGCCTGAGCAACGCATCCCGCAACTGCGCAAACTGATGGAAGCGGTGCACACCGAAATCCACCTGACCTCGGGCGAAGATTGGCCCGAACTGTTGGCACAGCTTTTAAGGGATCGCCAGTTGCCGAGCCTGTTGATCGCGCCAACGACGCCTCACGGTCAACGCATCACACAGCACTGGTCGAAAAATCCCGGCCTGCCGACGCTCAAATCCTACGATCGCCCGGTCGAAGAATGGAAAGCCGAATTGTTTAACGACACCCCGGCCAGCCTCACCACCACCCTAGGCGCAATCGCCGCGACGGGTAGCCTGATTCTCTGGCCGACGCGGGAAGAACCGCGCCTGATGAGCCTGGTGCCGCCGGTGCATTTCGCCCTGCTCAAGGCCAGTGAAATCCGCGACAACTTCTATCAAGTGCAGCAGGAATTCGAGTGGGCCCAGGGCATGCCGACCAACGCCTTGCTGGTGTCCGGCCCGTCGAAGACTGCCGACATCGAACAAGTGCTGGCCTATGGCGCCCACGGTCCGAAAGACCTGGTGGTGTTGATCCTGGAGGACCAATGACCTTACCGGCGGCTTTCCTGCGTGATGCGCAGCAACTGATTCCCCAGGACCGACGTTTCGATGATCCGCTGTCGACGCTGGCCTTCGGCACCGATGCGAGTTTCTATCGCCTGATTCCGCAACTGGTGATCCGCGTCGAGTCCGAAGACGAAGTGGTCGAGCTGCTGAAACTGGCGCAACGGGATCAGGTCCCGGTGACCTTTCGCGCGGCCGGCACCAGCCTTTCCGGGCAGGCCATCAGCGATTCGGTATTGATCGTGCTCGGGGATAACTGGAACGGTCGCGAGATTCGTGGACAAGGCACGCAAATCCGTCTGCAACCCGGCGTGATCGGCGCACAGGCCAACGCGTGGCTGGCGCCGTTCGGACGCAAGATCGGTCCGGACCCGGCCTCGATCAATGCCTGCAAAATCGGTGGCATCGTCGCCAACAATGCCAGCGGCATGTGCTGTGGCACGGCGCAAAATACTTATCACACCTTGGCCGGGATTCGCCTGGTGCTGGCCGATGGCAGTCGCCTCGATACCGAAGACGCCGCCAGTGTTGCCGCGTTTCGCCAGAGCCATTCCGAACTGCTGGAGCGTCTGGCGACATTGGGCCGCGAGACCCGCGCCAATTCCGAACTGGCTGCAAGAATTCGCCACAAATATCGTCTGAAAAATACCACCGGCCTGTCGCTCAATGCGCTGGTGGATTTCGACGAGCCTGTGGATATCTTGAGCCACTTGCTGGTGGGCTCCGAAGGCACGCTCGGCTTCATCAGCGCAGTGACTTACGACACGGTGATCGACCACCCGAACAAAGCGTCGGCATTGATCGTTTTCCCGGATGTTGAAACGTGCTGCAACGCCGTGACCGTGCTGAAAAGCCAACCGGTGTCGGCGGTGGAACTGCTGGATCGCCGCAGTCTGCGCTCGGTGCAGGACAAACCCGGCATGCCCGCTTTCGTACAGCAACTGTCGAATAATGCCTGCGCCCTGCTGATCGAATCCCGCGCCGCGTCGCCCACTCTGCTGCGCGAACAACTGGCGCAGATCATGACGTCCCTGGCTTCTTTCCCGGTGGAGAAGCAAGTCGATTTCACCGAGGACCCAGTGGAAAACGCCCGGCTCTGGGCGATCCGCAAGGACACCTTCCCGGCGGTTGGCGCGGTGCGCAAAACCGGGACCACGGTGATCATCGAAGACGTAACCTTCCCGGTGGAACAACTGGCCATCGGCGTGAACCGCTTGATCGAGTTGTTCGACAAACATCACTACGACGAAGCGATCCTTTTCGGACACGCGCTGGAAGGCAATCTGCACTTCGTCTTCACACAAGGCTTCAACAACCCGGAAGAAGTCGCACGCTATCAGGCGTTCATGGATGACGTGGCGCAACTGGTGGCCGTGGAATTCGGCGGCTCGCTGAAGGCCGAACACGGCACCGGTCGCAACATGGCGCCTTTCGTCGAACTGGAATGGGGCAGCGATGCCTATCAGTTGATGTGGCAACTCAAACGCCTGCTCGACCCGAACGGCATTCTCAACCCCGACGTGGTGCTCAGCGAAGATCCGCAAATCCATCTCAAACATCTGAAGCCGCTGCCCGCCGCCGACGAGATTGTGGATAAGTGTATCGAGTGCGGCTTCTGCGAGCCGGTCTGTCCGTCGAAAGGCCTGACCCTGAGCCCGCGCCAGCGCATCGTTATCTGGCGTGACATTCAGGCGAAGAAACGAGCCGGCGTCGACACCACTGAACTCGAAGCCGCTTACGAATATCAAGGCATCGACACCTGCGCCGCCACAGGGCTATGTGCGCAACGTTGCCCTGTAGGAATCAATACCGGCGAACTGGTGAAAAAGCTGCGCAGCCGTAAGGCGACGCATACGAAAACCGCCAATTGGCTTGAAGGAAATTTCGCCACTGCGCTGCAAGGTGCGCGGTTCACCCTGCACGTTGCCAACGGCGCGCGGATGCTGCTCGGAGCGCCGCGTCTGGCGAAGCTCTCGGCAACGCTGACGCGGCTGTCCAAAGGACAGGTCCCACAATGGACCAACGCCATGCCGCAGCCGGAAAAAGCCATTCGCTTCAGCCCGGTCGTGTCGGACGAGCGCCCTCGGGTGGTGTACCTGGCGGCCTGCGTCTCGCGGGCAATGGGTCCAGCGGCGGGTGATAAAGAGCAAATGTCGCTGTACGACAAAACCCGTGGGTTGCTGGAAAAGGCCGGTTACCAGGTCGTGTTTCCGGACAACCAGGACAACCTCTGCTGCGGTCAACCGTTCGCCTCCAAGGGTTACGCCGAACAGGCCGAACACAAACGCCAGGAACTGATCGGCGCGCTGCTGCACGCCAGCCGCGGAGGGCTCGATCCGATCTACTGCGACACCAGCCCCTGTACGTTGCGGCTGGTTCAGGACCTCGGTGAAGTGCGCCTGGACCTGTACGACCCAGTGCGTTTCATTCGTACGCATCTGATGGATCGGCTGGACTTCACCCCGCAGGATGCGCCGATCGCGGTGCACGTCACCTGCAGCACTCAGCACTTGGGTGAGAGCCAGGCGTTGATCGATCTGGCACGCAAATGCAGCAACAACGTGGTCATTCCCGAAGGCATTCACTGCTGCGGATTTGCGGGGGACAAGGGCTTCACCACGCCAGAGCTGAACGCGCATTCACTGCGCTCGCTCAAAGAGGCAGTGCAGCATTGCAGCGAGGGGATTTCCACCAGCCGCACCTGTGAGATTGGCCTGACGCAGCACGGAGGCATTGACTACCACGGGCTGGTCTATCTGGTGGATCGGGTGACCCAAGCGAGGGTCATGCAAGAAAAATAGAACCCTGACGAACCGCCGTAGTCCACAGATTAAGCCCGGTAAATGCCGGGCCTTACCCAAACTCGGCAGCCCGTCCTGATGGCCAGCGATGCCTGGACCCTCAGTTCAAGGAGATACACATGAAACGTTCTGTACTGTTAGGTCTGTTCGTTACTGCTTCGCTGATGGCATCCACCTCGTTTGCCGCCGAAGACCTCTGTGCGGTCAACTTGAAAACCATCGAAAATGCCAAAGCTCAGATCTCTCCGGAGATGACTGAGCAGGTACAGGCTTCCGTCGAAAAAGCCAAAGCCGATCACGCGACGAACACCAAAAAAGGCACTGAAGATTGCATCGCCGAAACGACCCAGACGATTCAGGATATTCAGAAGTCCAGTGACGGCGGCAAACAATAGTCCCCGACAAGGCCAACCTTCGGGATGGCCTGCTTCGCAGACGCTGATGTAAAGCACACAGGCTTGTTGCTCATCTGAATTCACAGAGCAACAGGCCTGTCGTCGTTCACGATTCTCAAAACCGAATTACTTCGCAGCGCCGTGGTCTTTTAAGTAGGCCCCATCCATCGTGGCCTGTTTTCCGACCTCGGCCGAGCCCGCTCATACGGCAGCACCGAGACCATCAGTCTTAGGAGATTTCCATGAAACGTACCGCACTCGCTGGTCTGTTCATGTCTGCTGTTATGTTGGCCTCTCCCGTATTTGCTGCGGACAACAACCTGTGTACGAGCAGGCTGCAGGAACTCGAAGCCAAAGTGAATTCGCTGCCAGCGACCGCCCCCAACGCACCGGAGATTAAACGACTGCTGGCCAGCGCCAAAGCTTCACAGGCCGCCAATGATGACAAGAAATGCGCCACCGAGGCCAGCCAGGCATTGTCGATGGCAAACTGAGCAGCGAGCCTATGATCACTCGCGGCCAACCTTCGGGTTGGCCTTCTGAGGCGCGTTGGCGTACACTGCACACGCCTGTCGCTCACTTTGATTCACCGAGCAACAGGCACGGGGCCGTTTAGGATTCGACGCCGGTCGCGAAACTTTAGGTGCATGCCGAGTTGGTAACAGAACTCGTAAATCCACTGTTGCAACTTTCTATAGTTGCCAATGACGAAACCTACGGGGAATACGCTCTCGCTGCGTAAGCAGCCTTAGCCCTTCCCTCCTGGTACCTTCGGGTCCAGCAATCACCAGGGGATGTCTGTAAACCCAAAGTGATTGTCATATAGAACAGAATCGCCGTGCAGTACGTTGTGGACGAAGCGGCTAAAACTTACACAACTCGCCCAAAGCACCCTGCCCTTCGGGTCGCTGAGGGTTAACTTAATAGAAACGGCTACGCATGTAGTACCGACAGCGGAGTACTGGCGGACGGGGGTTCAAATCCCCCGGCTCCACCAAACAAGTCATGCAAATCAAGCACTTATCGGAATGCGAAAGTGCTTTTTTTGTGCCTGATGGGGCTGTTTTAGCTCCAGAATGACAGGTAAATGACAGCGTTCAAGACTGGGTAGACTCATCGTGATACCCAGACTGGGCCTTGTAGAAATGTACAGCATTGCGCGACTCGCAAAAGGCGGGTAGCTTCGCGCACATTGGTTCTTGCGAGCGATCCATCAAGGAGACGCACTGAGGGCCAAAAGCCAGGAGAGGCTGATGGCGTTAGCGAAAACAATCGGCGAAACAGTTCTTGAAGAACTCAATTATTTTGCCGTATCAGGCTCCAAGCCGGATCCTTTCACAATCGCAAGGCTGCGACGTGAGATCAGCAAACTTGAGAAAGTCGAACCAATAGGTGCACTGCTCTGCCAGGGAATTTTGTTCTCTATTGAAAACAATGCTGAGGAAGCGATCAGGGCGTTTGAAGAAATTCTCTCTTATGACCCTAACAACCCGGACATGAACCAGAATTATGGCCACTCATTAGCAAAGTTGAAGATGGCCAATTCGGCTCAGAAGCATTACATAATTGCAGCTGACCATAGCCTTGAATCTACGTCGGCACTTATTGACGTTGCGGAAACTGCGCAAGTTGTATTTCGCCCTACTGACTTCACAGAAGCCCTTGAAAGAAATGCACACAAAGCTGACGTTGAAAAACTCATGCAAAACGCAGATGTTCAAAACTGCTTCACGGTAGCCGAACTCTTCAAAGAATTCGGGATTGACGAAGCAGACGCCAACAAAATCGGATTGTCAGCGGAGCGCATATGTGTACAAAGAGATTTATCCGTTATGAATGGATATTTCAGACGAACTGGAATGTATGGTAGTTCCAAGCTAACCTTCTATGCTGGGATTGAAGGCGATAGCGATACCATATGTGATATGAATATTGATCTCAGCGACTCGATCATTGACAACGATGCGGGTCATATACTTGCTGAAATTTCATATATATTTGTGCCGTACCATGCCGGAGATGCGGCCATCCTTATAGCTGGCGCTCCGACGATGCATAAGGATAATGCTAATGCCAGTCAGTAATAGCTGTTTCCTCAATTGGTCAGAAAAATGTCTTTCGGAAGAGGGATTGTCCGAAACTGACTACCGGAATATCGTCAGCAGATCCTACTACAGCGCATACCATGAGGTACTTTCACTAGCTGACAATGATCTTCGGTTGGGTGTAAGCCAGATGGTAGGACCATCACACCTGAAGCTTTCTGAAACCTTAACGAACTTTATCTGCGAAGACAAAGCGAAGCAAAAGGTTATCAGAAGATTAGGCGCCAGGATGCATGCTTTGCATGGAATGAGAATCCGTGCAGACTATTACTTTGATATTACCCTAACGGACACCGAGGCAAAATCGCTAGTTAAAAATGTAAATGACGTATTCAGAGTCATTAAGAATGAACTGCAAGACAGCGCGGCTTAAATGAACGCTCTCGCCTAATAATCTATAACTGCAAGCACCACATTAAACAATGATTGCTAGCAGCTCTCGGTCGAAATACAAATATCTTCCCATAAGTGCGCCTATGCTGCTCCATGATCCATTGCGCCAGAGAAAACAGGCTCTGAACAGGCACTGCACGCCTGAGTAAAGAGCCGACCACCACCTGCTGGTATTTCGTTATGCCCTTCTCGCTCTCAGAAATCGATGCATACATCCAAGCTCTCTCAGAAAACGCCGAAGCATTAATCTGTGAAGCTTCTTTGCTCTTGAAGCATGGAGCATTCGCTCGTGCATTTACGCTTTCTCACCTTGCTCGCGAAGAGCTCTCCAAATGCTTGATGCTGCAATCAGCGGGGGTGAGAACCCTCGCGGGACATCCGATTGATGAGAAGAAACTGCTAAAACGATTGACGGATCACAAAGCAAAATTGAATTCGGAGCAGGTGCAAAACTCAGTCTGGATGGCCTCTATTGGAATGATGGAACAAGCGCAGGACTTGCTGAAAGCCTCCAGCGCACTTTCAGGTCACCGAAACAACCGCAAAAATGAATCTCTTTACGTGGGATTTAAAAATGGAGTTGTGACGAAGCCATCGGAGAATTTCAGTAAAGATCAAGCATCCGGAAACGTCGATCTTGCTGCAATTGCATTGGAACAACAGAAGCGGATGACCGACCTAATGGGTAAATTCACTGAACGTGAGCCCATTGTAATGGAACGGATTGAGCCTGGAGATATCACCATCGAGAATATGGAAGAGCTGTTCAAGGAGATGGCGGTATCAATGAGGTGGCATTACCAGACACCGGAATAGTTTTTTAGCGATTTTTGCCTATGGCACATTCTTGAAGAAGACATGGCCGCCGAGCTTCAGCGTCTGCTTGGCCTTCGCTGCCCAAGCAGGGCGAGGTTTTCATGCTAGTCACATAATAGTGCGCGGCACCACCAGCCCAGTCATCTGATGTCGCCGTAGTAACCATGGACATCAAAGAACTTGGCGTTTTTGGTTTTCGGCTTTTAAAGGGCTTCAGGGGGCATCCCCCTAAACGCCCCTCAAAAACGCATGAATGGTACAAAAACCGGTATGAGGTTACTTAAGGAGTTTGAGCATAGTGGATTGGTGGTTCGTAAAAGCCTCATATCCATGCTGGATCATATTAGAGGCTTGAAAAGAGTCTTCGAATTTAACGCAGATTGCTATTACGTTGGCATCGCCACCTACATAAATGGCAGAAGCCTCTGCGTGAACCTTTTCCGAAACATTTGTATGTATATTCGCTATCAACCCATCAAAATAAAATCGGTAGCTATTTAGCATCAGCGGCCCATTTCCAGCGCCAGCGTCTAAAGGAGTCGTCATTTTTAGTGGGCCAAGGTTGTGACGTGGACCCCGAGTTATCATCTGAGTTAGTTGTACTGGAAAAAAACTCAAAGGATATGGATTTTTATTCAAAACCATTAGCCTGAGTTTTTCCAATTCACATTCTTGCAATTTTATATTTGCGTTTTGCGGCATGTCAGATGCTGCAGCTCGCCACAGTAAACTGAGAAAAAAAACCCGAAGTTTTAAAACGTTCAGATCTGGTACCAAACGAACGAATAGATCGCTATTTGGGTATGGAATAATACTGTCCCTAAGCTCTTCCTTTTTCCCCCAGCCACTCCAAACTAAGCGAGCCCTACGAAGCTCAGTCGCAGCAAAACTGTCCAAATCAGCGAGAATATCCTCCCCGGAACGCGTGACCAGCTCACGGTCATACCAGCTCGTCGGCCTCCTAGTCGGACGACCTCCTGGTGCTCCATCGATGAAATAGCACCCTTCGCTTGGAGCTGAGAACGCCAACGGGATGAGGTGTGATTTCACAAACTTCCCGGGCTTCAGTGTCAGCTTACATGTCCCTGTCGTCACGCTCCGCCTCCTGTGATGGGTGACCCTTAGGGTGCCTGAAAATATGCTGCGCGGCAAAATGACAGCACCGGTGTTCTGCTGACCATACCCCCCATAAATCTACAGCTCGTCGCCTCACCCTCGCCTGAACCGGCCCGCCTCGATTACTGTACATCCGAACAGTACAGATAAGGCATGACCGTGGCTCCTCTCGATATCGAAGACACCAGCGACTGGCTTGGATGCCCAACCGAACTGGAAACCATCACACACTACAACCGCATGCTGGAGAACGAAGTCCAGGAGCTGAATCTGCAACTACGCACAGCCAGAGAAAACATCTTCGGCCTGGTGAAAATGCATGGAGAAGCCTGCTCAGAGCGAGACTCCCTTCGCGCCGAAATGACCAAATGCAAAGCTGCGCTGCGTGATTCCAACCGAGCAGCCACCGATAGCGAGACAAAACACAGCTGGGAAATGATGGCCAACAACAAGCTGGTCAGCGAGTTATGCGCCAGAATAAAAGAGCTAACTGGTAAAGACGCACTGACCGGGAGGCAGTAAGGTTAGGCCGCTCTCACGGCACGCCCTTGAAGAAGACATGACCGCCGAGCTTCAGCGTTTGGGTTGCTTTCGCTGCCCAGTTCGGCGCTGTCTTCATCGCGATCGCGTAATAGTGCGTGGCGCCACCGGTGGGATCTGACACCTTGCCATCGATCACCTGGTCAGCAGCGATACGTGCCTGGGCCAGCTCACGGAACGGGATCGCCCTGGCGCCTGACAGGTACGCGAAGTTCGGGTCGTTTTTGTTCCAGCAGCTGAACTGGTACGGCGCCTGGCACACGCCGGCATAACCCTCCCCCCACCACGATTTCAGCTTGCCGTCTTCCACTCGGTTGCGAATGGTCCAGGCCACGGCGATCTGGCCGGCCAGGCTCTCGCCGCGGGCCTCGCCCCACAATGTGCGCGCAAGGATGTCGCGGTCTTTCTCGGTAACAGCCATAACTTTTCTCCAGGCAAAAAAAATCCCGCTCGATGGCGGGTGCGTTGTGTTGCGGTGACGCTACATCTGGTCAGCAGTACGAGCCTCGGGACTGGCCTCTATCACCGGAATAACCGGCTCCGTTGGCCATACCGGCGCGGCATACCAAGTCGGCTGGACCGTGACCTTGCCCAGGGAAAATTTGTAGGTCTTCCAGGCTTTCAGGTTGACCAGCAGCTCGGCCTGTTCCGCCTCGTCCTCTTCAGTGGCCTCGCCGGCATCAATGCCGTAACCGAGCGTGTCGATCCGATCTTGAATGCGGGCGATCTGCGCCACGGCAGCGCTGTTGCGCCCCGCCAGTTCAACCTTGGCCGCAGACAGGGCAGCACTCGCTGCGGCTGCGTCCTTCATCGCCTTGGTGATCAGCTTGCTCCAGTCGATGTTCATGGAGTCACCTCCCCGGCGACGATTGGAACCGGTAGAGGCTGCGGCAACTGCACGACGCCATCCGGCACGTTGAGCAGCGGAACAGGGAAAGCCTGCTCTTGGCTGAAGTTCGCCGGCAGTGGAAAACGCAAGGTCAACTCCAAGGTGTCGCCGGTTCGGGTCACGGAGTCAGCGAACCAGGTGGAGGTGATCGCCTCCAGTGGCAGCGTGTCGCCAGCGCCAACATTGGTAAAGTCGAATGATTCGCCGTTCAGGATCAACGTCGCCCCCTGCTTGATGATGCTCAGCTCTTCGTCTGAGCGGATCGGTGAAAGTTTGATGATCATGAGGACTCCCATTAGTACCAGCGACCAAAGGCCATAAGGCGCGAGGCGCGGGCTGTGGTGTCATTGAAGAATGCGATACGCGACCAGCTCACTCCGGTAGGCGAAGGCGCGCTGTTCAACCCGATCACCCCCAGCGCCGAATTCTGGCTTCCGGTCACGACCGGCTCTGATCCAGCAACGAACGCTGCAGGAAATGTCCATGTCGCTGCGGCGCTTATCCAGGAGTTGCCATTAACCGTTGTCGCGCCAATCGCGCCCGTTGTGCAGGAGCAAATCTGCGTGCCGTCGGCAAAGCGCACCCAGTTACCATTGGTATTCGAGCCGCTCTCTACGACATTTCTGCCGGCTAACTGGAGTCCCACCGGGACATTGAGCACGCCCGCATAGGAGTAGGTCATGAACGGGCCACCGGCGTTGTTGGCCTGGTTCACCGTGCGCCAACTAAACCCACCGGTGCCGCCACCTTGGTTGCAGGTGAACGACACCGCGCCCGACAGGTTGCTGCCGTTGGTTTCGTTCCAGCCGACATAACCACCTTGGGATGCCGGCATCGCGCCGGCGACCACTTTCAGGGAGTTGAAGGATGGGGCAAATGCCCCTCCGGCGACCGGCATAGCGCCGAGGCTGCTCAGCAACTCCGCCGAGCTGCTCACTGCAACTCCAGTGCCGCCCTTGGTTACGGGCAAAGTATCGTAGTTGCCGGTGGTGCCGAGCGCTCCGAGCTTCTGGCCGTAAGTGTTGACCAGCCCCCGCAACGCGTCGGCTGAATCCTTCACATACCCTTGCATCGGCGCCAGCGCATAGCCGCCAGCCGCATTGGTGGCGCCTTTGTAAGGCGGGTCGATAGAAATCGCCGCGTCACTCGCGATGTTGGTTACTTCGTACCAGCCACCGTCAGGCCCACGGAAAGCATCACCTACCCGGCCGTTGGAGAGAAACGCGGTCCCGGTACCGATTACAGCATTCGAATTTTGAGTAACGTAGACCGTCCCGGATTTAGACCAAGGCATAGAGCCGTCCTTTTAACTTGAATAAGGATCCCGCGATGAGCGGATTGAATGACTTAAGAGATCAGTTGAAGGGGAATGGATAGTTATCGGACTTAATTACCAAGGCAACAGGGTAGCGGTCAGTGGGGATATTGGAGAAAGACACCGGGGATCCGTAACCTGAAGTGTTAGGTCTAGTTGTAGTTGTTCCTCCCGTGGCCCCGAACATAAAAGTAATGCCTCCGTTATAACCATAGGCGCCCTCACTGCCGGAGTAGACGGCGAATTGGGAAAAGCCGCCAGCAGCAGGATACAAATCATTTATTTGGCATGAGCGCGACCAGGGGAGATAAGCAGCATACTCGGCGGCTCCTATTGGGACATTGACATAAGAATCGGCCTGCGCCACGTAGACGATACCGCCTACGTTGCCATTAGCCTGTCGCTGGCGATTGGAGCCGCCGGCGTAACAGGTGTAATAGCGTCCAAAACCGTCCAAGGCTCCAACACCCGGGGCTTGGACGGCCCCTACAACGTTAAGTGGAGGCTGCAAAGAGTTAAATGTAATTCGACCTAACGAGTCATATGTTTTTAGAAACGTAGTGCCTGACATGTTATCTGCCATCAAATCGAAGCAATAGAACTTTGTGCTCGGACTGGCGTTTGTGTAGTAAAACGTCATGGCGTTCCCCGCCACCTGTGTACCAACAAGGCAGCCAGAGCCAGTTATAAAAGCAATTGGCGATATTGGATTGACAACCGTAAACCCATGGATTTGGTCGGCAAAGTTCGGCGTAGCGATGGCGGTGGTTGCCGACCAGTTAACTCCGTAGTTAGGGTCCTCCCCTTGTCGAATGAATTCCTTGCGCGTCCACGAGTGGATGTAAGACATGTTCCCGCTCTTAACCAATCCATAGCAAATCAAATTGGTGTCAAAAAGAATCTGCCCGTTCTCTTTGAAAGCCTGAAGATTCGCCATTTAGTAATACCCGTAAAAAATTCGGCAGTTGGCCGAGAAATACCCCCACCCCAGCGTTGAGTAGGAGTACACCCACGACATCGATCCGCTCCCAAGCGTTACACCTGGCTTCTTGCCTTTCTCAAGCTGTAAATCCACAAGCGGAACAATGATGTAATACTGGGTCTTCCCCGCTGGAGGCGGCTGGATGGCAGTGGAGCCATTCGCACCGCCAGTATCGACGTAGCTCTGCATCTGGCTAATGTTCATGGTCATATCGACCAGCAGACGCCCGGAGGCGTCATAGGTAGTTAGTCCCGTCATACGCTAAGGTTGATTGCGAGGTTGCCGTTCGAGTGGTAAAGCTTCACTGAACTGTTGTTGATCGCTATTCGGGCCTGGCCCGCACCTTGCCCGTTCATTTCAAAACCTCCGTTCTTGAAGATGGCCCAGCCGGTCAGGCCGAACTGATAGTTCGTTGAGCAGATGTAATCGCCGATCTTGGCGTTGGTGATCGAGCCATCCTGAATAAATGCGTCCCGAATAAACGTCTGGCCACCAGTGATTCCGAAGAACGAGATCGGGTTTTGGGTGTTGGTGTTCATCACCAAGAAGGTGTCCGCCCGCACCACAAACTGCGAAGTGGTGCCAGCGGCGCCGCTTTCCAGACCCAGGCCGAAACCGGCCGCATACGGCTGGCCACCCGCGGTCAGCTCCATCCGTACCGACCAGATAGCCGCCAGTTTGCCGTTGGTGCTTGCCAGTGCGCTGGTCGTCTCCTGAACAGCCACGCTCGCCCCATCCGCTTTGGCTTGCGCCGTATCAACTCGCGTTGAGAGAGCACCAACCGCGTCAGACCTGGCAGTGACCTCCGACTGGATAGCCGCCTGATTACTTCCGACCGAAGCCTTCAGCGTCTCGACCTGCTGGGAGATCGAGAGCTGATTACTCGCCATCGCCGTCTCGACGATAGTGATCTTCGACTCGCTCGTTCCTACGCGAGAATCGAGGGAGGTAATGCGCTGCGTTTGCGCAAAGTCCTGCTCGGTTCGCACGCGAACCTCTTGCGCGTAGCTCGCGGTGGCTTGCCAGCCATTCAATGCATCCAGCAAATCCCCGCTTCCATCATCACCGCGAGAAGAAGCCTGCAATGCCTGGAGCTGGCTGGCGGTGGAGGTTGTCTTGCCGTCGACCGTTGAGATGTCGGCCGTGTTCTTGGTCACCTGCGCCGCGAGGCCGTTCGCCGTGCGTATTGATTGACCGCTGTTTACCCAGTACGTCGGGTTTGGTGGGCCATTCGATCCATCAGCAGCGGCCGGGACATTAACGATAGAGGTCCAAAGATTGTCACCAACCCGAACTGTGTTGTCTCGCACGTAGGGATCAGTCGGCACATAGACGAGAGCATCCACCAGGTTGCCGATCTCATCTTGCAGTTCGCTGAGCCGCTCGTTGACCGAGCCAGGCCCGTCGCCGTCGATCAAATCGATCCGGCCCAGCAAGTGCTGACCGAACTGGCTTTCTGTCAGCTTGTCTTTGAGCAAATCCAGAACCGGCCCAGCGTCACTACTCGCCTGCCCCATCACTCCATTGACCACTGGATAGAACGGACCGATGTTGCCGGTGCGATCCACCAGGCGCGCCCAGAAGAAGAGCGTGGTGCCCGCCAACAGGCTCTGCATCGCGTAATCGCTTTGCGGGTAGGCCAGGTCTGCCAGCTTGGTGGCCGCGCCCAGGTTGTTGACCGGTCCATGCCAGATCTCGGTGCGCTGGGTGTCCTCGGCGCCTGCGGGAAACCCCCATTTCAGGCCAATGCCAAACAGCAGCGAAGCTGCCGTCAGAAACGACACTGCTGGCGGCAAACCGGCCTTACCCGTCAAATCGGTCAAAACCGAGTTCGTCGGGATTGAAGAAACATTCATCGCGCTGACGGCGCGAACCCGGGCTAAATACTGACCGGAGTAGATCCCGCGCACGTCTACGACCAGTTCGCCAGTGCGCGGAACCTTTATCCACTCACGAGCGCCCCAGCGCCATTCAACGTCGTAACCCACAGCACCTGGGGCCGCGTCCCAGGCGATAGTCATGATGGTGACTGCGATGCCTTGCTCTACCACAACGTGCTGACTGAGCAGCACCCGAGCCGGTGCGGCCTGCGTGCCAATCGGAATGCCGGTGATTGGCCGAATATCAACTACAGCACCGAAGTCGATCGCGTTGAATTTGCTCGGCTCATGCTGAATCATTTCCAACTGGAACTGGTGCCACTCCGGACGCGTCACGTTCCGTACGTAGAACTGCATCAGCTTCAGGTCGTCGTAATCGAGCGCCCATCCACACTCGGCCTCCGGCACTTCGCTGTAATCCGCCATGACAGTGATTGCTCGACCGGCCGCAGACTTGACCACTCGCGCCTCTGACTTGCCGCTGGGCAGGTTGACGAACAACCGGGCGCCAGCCGGCACCGACGTATCACGGTCCAAGGTGATGACCCGTCCGGCGACAGCTGAGATACGCCCACCGTTTGCGCGACCGGCCAACGCAGGGTCGGCGAGCGCGATTACTTGACCGGGTTTTGGAATTTGCCCGTCCAGACCCACGCGCATAGTCGCGCCGCGTGTTTGCAGCTGCTCGGTCAGCAGCGCCCATTGTCCGGCGCGCTGAGCCTGACCCAGCGACGTACAGCCGATGGCATCGATGGATAGCTCACGCACCATGCCCAGCTCTGCCATGGCGTCGTCGTCGAATACCGGCTCCTTGTCAGTCTCGAACCCCTGATCGGGGTTGTCCCAGGCGACCATGGCCAGGGTGTGCCGATCGCGCGCACGGGTACCCTCGTATTTGATTTCACCGTTATTGAGTATCTGCGAAGGGCTGTATGTGTAAACCGGATCGCCAGGCATGTCGGCGTTGACGACAATTTGGCTGCCGTCCCAGTAGGACATGCCATGAAAGCTTTGCGCCAGATCCTGCAGTACAGCGTAGGCGTCGGCTTGTTTCTGGAAATACAAGTTGAGGGTGTAGCGCGGCTGCAGGCCGCCTTTGCCATCCGGCACCATCTGGTCGCAATACTGGCCAATGCGATACAGCGACCAGCGATCAACCATGGTCGCGTCGATGCGCTCGCCCAGGCCGTAGTACGGATGCAGCACCAGGTCGTAAAAGATCCAGGCCGGATTGTTGGTATAGGCTTCCTGAAAGGTGCCGTCCCAAACCCCGTTGCTGGTCCCGGCGCCGCTGGTGCGGTAAGTGCGGGTCACGGCGTCATAGTTGGCCGGGACACGAATAATGCGACCACGCATCAAGGCCGCGACCTTGGCGATATCGCCGCCGAATTGCTGGGCGTCATACTCCAGGCAACCCACGGAGGTCAGTGGATATTCCTGATCGCTGTCGACCACCTCGGCAATGGCCTCGATCAGCATCCCGTCTTGCACCAGCGAGCTGTTCGCCTCTGGCGTCAGGCGGCGGACGCGAATCGTCCAGCGACTGCCGGCGGGTAACTCTATTCGGTGCGAGCGCTCGTATTTGGTGACGTTCTTGCGGTCAACGAAAGAACTCAGAGCTGGCAAGTACGGGCCGTTATCAGTCGAAACCTCAACGGAGTACTCGATTCGGACGCCGTTCAGGTTGCCACTGGCGTCCTGACTTTGCAGCTGTGGCCACGCGAGGCGGATCCGGACGGCATCGATCAGCGAGTTGTTGATGGTGTGCAGCCAGGGAGTGGTGCTGATCAACTCCTGACTGACGGAGATTTCGTTACTCGCCTCGGAAATCCCTTCAAGACGGGTCTGGTTCAATTCACCGGAACGGAACTGCCATTTCACACCCGGGAAGTTGAGCGTGCCGTCCTCGGCTTGTACCGGCGTACCGTCGAGCTTGAGCGAGCGAAGCCCGTTCACCAGACCAACGATCGGCCCCCAACTCCAGAGGTAAACGATCCGCGCAGTGGCAATTGAGGGCACGCTGTTCGAGGCGATGCTCGGCTGTTTCTGCTTGGCTTCGCCGCCCTTGCTACCAGCAACGGGCCGACGCTTTCTTGGGGCGGCTCGCGGCGCCTTCTTTGCTACTGCGCTCATGCGCCCTCCAGAATGCAAAAACCCGCCGAAGCGGGTAGTTAAATATTGTCTTGGGTGTAGATCCCGCCAGACTCGACGGCCCCGCCGATCTCTCGTTCGCCATAGAGCAGCGGATAAGGGTTGCCCTGGGCGATGGTGGTGACCGCACCGCCGAAGCCGTAGCTGGGATTGTTGCCGTCTTCGTTTTTGTCGCTGGTGTTGGCCTTGGTCGTGGGCGACAACATCTGCACCACGCCGCCCAGGCCCACAGCAGCACCACCGGCCAACAGCGCCATACCCAGGCCCGTAGTCGTACCACCGCTGAACATCCCCGCCACGATTAGCGCCACACCGAGCAGGGTTTGAAACATGCCTGACTGCTTGCTGCCCTGAATGATCGGCATGATTCGGATGTCGCCGGCGCTGGAGTCCTTCAGGTCAAGCTCGGCCTCAGCGATGTTTCGTTCATCGACGAACACGGCGAAGACGAGACCACGCTCTTCCGCCTGGCGCAGGAACTGCTCGAAGCCGGGCTTCATGTTGCACAGCGCGCTCACTGCATCGCGCACGCCATGGATGTCGAGGGTGTACTGGCGGCCGAAACGCTTACCCAGCACGCCACCGAGTTTGATAGTGCGTTTCATGGGCGATAGTCCTTGTGCCGAAGAATCAGCCGCAATCGGTTGGCCTGTGACCAGCCGTAGATTTCACGACTGGCAAGGCGCCCGGGCATGTGGTGGTAGATGAATGGCCCGGCGCCGCCCAAAGTGGCCGCCGGCTCGCTGACCAGCGCGGCCTCATCACCCAGGTAGATCGCCGCGTGGTTGGGATGAAAGCAGTTGCGCCCCGGGGTCGGTATCTGCAAAACCAGCATGTCGCCGCGCCGCGCCTCGCTGACCTGGTAGAAGCCGGCGGCCTTGAAGTTGTCCTCGTAGAGGCTCGGGCCGGCTTCGTCTTCCCACCACAGGTCCTGCCGCTCGAAGTTGGGCAGTTGCAGGCCCGCCTCCCGCGCGTACCAGTCACGACAGGCCGTCCAGCAATCCAGCAGGCCGTGAGAGAAGTCCCGACCCAGCAACGGGGCTTGGAAGCCCGTAGGTTTGAACCATTCGAAATCCCCGCCCGGCCAACCAATGATGCCCCACGGCAATTCGTGCAGCTCGCAACTGACACGATCAGCCATGCTCGGCGTCGGCGCCTTGTCCGGGTGGCTGTGAATGATCGCCAGCACTTCGCCGCGGTCCTCGGCGGCGGCCTGGTCCCGCTCGCAAATCTGGAAATTTTCCCGGTCGGTCTTCGCGAGATTGGCGCATGGAAAATACTCACGGCCACCGGCGGTACTGATCAGCAGGCCGCAGGCTTCAGCCGGGTACGCGCGTTCCGCGTGGGCGCGAATCGCGTCCTGCAACTGTTTGTTGATGCGCATGGTTACCTCGAACTGGTGATCAAACTGGCGCCCATTGATCCGCCGAAACGCCGGGTGTTGCCCCGCAACTTGCAGCTGCTCCACCAGCCGCCGCAGCGATCGAGCGCAGGGTTGTCGGTGGGTTCGTTCTTCTTGGTGAACATGGCACCGCCCATGTAGGCACAGGCCTCCCCCCGGTAGCCGCCACGGCAGGCCCAGCGGCATAGTTTGGTGATCTGCTGCGACGGGAGTTGCTGCCCTTCCATGTCCGTGGGGCTCGACAACGAGAACACCACTGCGGCTCGACTTTCTTCGGTCTTCTGCTCGATGTACCAGAGGTTGATCTTGCTCTGGTCGCTCGCGTTGGGATTTCCCTCGGGGAAGTTGGCCGCGTCCAGGAAGTGGCGGAACGTCTCGATGACTCGAACCTTCGCGCCAGCCAGGTCACGGAACTGCAAGCACAACGCAGTGATGGCGCCGGGAATGCCGCCCAGTTCGTTGGCCACCTGAAGTGTCGGGGTTGCGGGTCGCCCATCGCCGCGAATATCAAATCCCTTAGCGGTGATCTGAAGCGGTGAATAAACCTGGCCCTGCCAGATGATGTCGCCCTCTTGCGTGTGGCCATGGAAGCGCCAGAGATTCGCGCCCAGGCGTGTGGCGTCGAGCTCGAACAGCCGGATCTGATTGCCTGGCTCGAGCTTCTGGATATCAGCGTTGTAATTCATGAGCCTCCAGAAACAGAAAGCCCCGCACTAGGCGGGGCTCGATTGAAAGGTAAGTCAGGGGTTGTAGACCTGCTTGAAGATGAAGGTCAGCGTGTAAAGGCCTGCCCCAAGAGGCCGCGGCTTGTAGCCGTTGCATCGGTACCGGCCCTGGACGCCACCGGGTGGCGTCCAGAGAAACGACTTGTAGCCTTCGTGGCGATCGAGGAATTCCCAAACGCCTTTCAGGTCAAAGCCCGGCGCCAATAGGCCGCTGTACGTCATGTTCCAGGTTTGCCGTTTGGTGTTGATGCCAATGCCGCCAGCCTGGGTGTAACCATCGCCGAAATCGTTTTCCCAGGTGTTCTGGGTCACCTCGCCATCGGCGCCGAGCTGGGCGCAGTAGTTGAATGTTTCCAACATCAGACTCGCCTCCAAAGCAAACCGCCCTGCCCCATCTCGCCCTGGAGAACTCGACGGATCGTCGCCGTCAAACCCTCGCCGGCCATTTCACCCTGTCGGCGCGCATCAGCATCACTGGTACCCGGTTGGGCCTGTACGTTCACTGGTGCGTTGATCGTGATGCCGCCACGACCGCCACCGCCGGCCCCCTCTCCTACGCTGTCCGTCGCAGCGGTTTGGCGGGCCAGGAAATTGGTGAGGTCCTTGTTCTGTGCTGGAGCAACAACCCGCTCACCGCCATCAAGCAACCAGGTCCCCTCTTTGGGGATATTGCCCATACCGTCGTGCGCCATACCTGCCAGCGCTGCGCTGGCAACACCGGCAACCATAGGGGCGGTCGCCGCGGCAGCAGCGGCAGCGGCGCCCGGTGCCGCAGCAGGACCAACAATTGGAATCGCAGCAGTCGAAGCAAACGCCGCGAGACTTGCCTGGAAGGCTGTCGCTTGCGCGTTGGCCACCAAGGTAGGTACGGCGCTTGCCTGCGTCGTCTTGCCTACCAGCAGTTGCACTGCCTGGTATATCAACCATTGCGCAGCCATGTCAGACAGGGCCTGCAACGTAGATTTGGCGAAGTTAGCGACCAGGTCGCCCAAGGCGTCACCGGCAGACTCAGCACCGCTCGCTACATCGGAAAGGAAGGTGCTCAGGCTGCTGGTTGCGCCGTTCAGAACCGAAGCCGTTGCCTCGGCAGCTTGCGAGGAATAATCCTGAGCCGCTTCAACATAGTTCTGCCAGGCACTGCTAACACCGTCCATCCAATTCGATTGAGCATCATCCAGCTGGTTGTAATAGTCCTGCTGAATAACTAGGCGACCGGCTAACGCCTCGCTCAGCTTGGCGGTTTCCTTGTCGTAAAGTTCCTGGCTGATGTCATCGCTGTTGCGCTGGAGCACCAGTTCGCGCTGTTGTTTGTTGAAGTCCTGCTCGATAGCAAGCATTTCCTGCAACTGCGCACGGCGCTTATCACCTTGGCCAGCTCCTGCGAGCTGCTGATTGAAACCCGCCCTTGCGGAAAGATTGTTCTCGCTGACGCTTGCTTGAAATGAAGCAAACTTTTTCTCTTCCTCGTTCGCGATCTTGCGTAGTTCGATTTCCTTTTCTAAAACTGCGTTGCGCTTCAGGTCAGCCGTGATCGACTCTTGTTTGGCGAGTAACGATTTCTGCTCGGAGGTAAGTGTCTTCTTCGACTTTAGGTCAGAGAGCTCCTGCTCCCACTTGATCAACTCGCGAGAAGCGGCACCGATTTTTTCAACATCACCCTTCTGAGCATCCAGCAAAGTGGATTGCTCCTTCAGCACCGCGTACTGCTGACGGGCTTGATCAAGAACCTTTTGCGCAGCGTCTTCCTGGTACTTCTTCTGGCCTTTATTCGGGTCAGTTGTTTCGCTGATCCGTGCAATGGCAGCGTTGGCCCGGGTAACAGCATCTTTTCTCGGATCAATACCCGCGCTCGGGGTCTCAACACCAGGAAGCACCATGCTTCGGCCTGTGACATCCGCTTGTGGTGGCGGGGCGAGCAGTATGTTGCGCCCTGTCAGGAAGGCTGCATTTTTGGAGATATTGCTGGCCGCTTCGATCACCCGACGCATTTGATCGATCTGGGTGGTGGCACTATCAGTAGCTGCTTTGGCGGAGTCTTCATGCGCCTTTTTTGCCGCCGCCGCGGCATCCACGGCAGCTTGTTCGGCGGTGTATAGACCGATCAGTTGTTTCTTAAGGGCCTCCTGCTGGACCTTGTCGTTCTCCTTGACCGCATCCCGGTATTTCTCGAGCACGTCCTTCTGCTGTGAAATGACCTTTGCCTGTTCGCGTTGCTGCGCGGTAAGCCCCATTTGATCAGCCGCGTACGCCGCCTGCGCCTCCGCATTCGCCCCAAACAGGTCGCGGGTCTCGATCAGCTTGGCAACATATTTTTCCCAATCGGCGATTTGCCCTTTGGTCTGTCCACCGGTTTGAGATTGAACATCGGCAAGGCCTCTCGCGCTTGCGGAAGCAGCTCTGGTAGACGCATCTACGCCGTCAAGCTTGGCGCTGTAATTCGCGGCCTCTTTCGAGTTCGCGGAGTACCCGGCGGAAATTTCAGTTAGTTGCTTAATCACGGCAGGATGCAGCTGGACGCTTTCCTTTGCCCACTCGGTGACGCTATCAAGAGGACGAGTGCCCGCTTTTACCTCATCAAGCATGCGGCTGAGTTGCTTTTGATACTCAGCCCTGTCTCCAGTGATCGTGTTCAACGTTACGCGGGTTTTTACCGCGTACTCATTGAGATCTCCAGCGGCCGCGCTCAATGCTTCTTTGCGGCCCTTCCCCCAACTATCAAGCTGATAACGTTGCTGCTCGGCGCTGAGTTCTTTGTACTTTTGAATCGACTGATCAAGCGTGCTGTTATGGTCGATGAGCGACTTGCTTGCTTTGTCCGCAGACCCGCCGAAGTCGATAAACGAAGCAGCGACCAGCGCCGTCATCGCGATCATCCCGACCGGCCCCGTGAGAAGCCCCATAAGTCCGGCGCCCGCGGTAGTCAACGCACCGACTGAGCGAGTGGTGATGCTCGCCGCAGCTGCGGCTCGCTCCGACGCTTTCACAGCAGCATTTGCTGCCAAAGTGGTTTCCGCGTAACCGGCGGCAGCGGCGCTGCGCAACGCATACCCGGCCTGAATATCTGCCGAGGTCGCGGCGCTCGTCGCTGCAAGTCCGGCTTCTGCCGCCTGGATCTGCCTGATAATGGCCACTTCATCCAGGCGCGCGAGCGCCATTCTGTTGCGAGCAGCCGCCCGGCCCTCCTCAGAAATTTGAGCGGCGAGACGCTGCTCTTCCAAAACCCTCTCTGCCGCCAGTGTTGTCTGGACGGTTTTCAGGTTGTTGATTTCTGACTGTTGACGAAGTCGGTCGGCTGCGACTTTCTGCTCGGCGGCCAATATCTCAAGATTTGCCCGCTCGAGCAGTACCTTTGCATCGGTTTGCCTGGCCTGGGTGGTGGCGAGCATTTGCCGAGCCGTAGCCGCATCCGCCTCTACGCTCTTCCAGGTGGCGGCCGCGCTGTAAACGAGTGCGCCCGCCTGTTGGATTGAAGCTTTGGTGGCTGCCGCAAAACTGATTACGGCCTGGCCGGTGGAAAGAGCGAGCTTGGCGCCAAAAATGTAAGCCAGCGTTTCGGCAGCGCTCGATACCTGCTCGAATGTTTTCGAAGTTGCCGCGAAATCTTTGGTCAGCCCATCAATTGATTTCGAGACCTTGACGATATTCGCCGAGATTGCAGCGCTGACCCCGCTCGCTTGGTCCATTCTGCCGATGAACTGGGTGAGCGAGTTTGCAGTAGCCGTGATGCTGTTGCCGATCGTTACCGCAGTCTTGCTGAAAAGGTCTCCAACGGCCTTTTCTTGCGCCTGCAAAGCTTTTACGACCGCATCGGCGGTGAGCTTCCCCTCTGCACCAAGCGCGCGTAGCTCACCTACTGTTTTGCCCATCCCTGCAGCAATAGCTTGAGCCAGTGCCGGCGCCTGCTCCATGACGCTGTTGAGCTCTTCACCTCGCAGAACGCCAGACGCGAACGCCTGCCCCAGCTGGACCAATGCGGCGTCGGCCGAGGCCGCAGATGCACCCGAGATGGCTAGAGTCTTGCTGATCGTGCCAACCACACCAGCCACGCCCTCGCCAGTCAGTTTCAATTCTTTCTGGTTGGTCGCAATCCGCTGATACAGCTCGGCAGTAGAGCTTAGAGGCTGATAAGCGCTCTGGGCGATGGCGAAAACCGCATTTTGCGCGGTAGCCAGTTCCGCCGAGCTCTCCGTCACCAGCTTCAGCCTGCTGGTCAGCTTGGTGTATGCCTCTGAGGCACTGTAAATCGCGCTCAAGCTGAAAGCTGATGCCAGTGGGCCTGCCAGGCTTGCCGCAGCACTGGAAAGGGAAAGAAACTGCCCCTGAAGTGCGTTTACTCTTGCGGATGCGGCATCAGCGGCAGCACCAGTGCGAGTCACTGATCGTGACGCTTGATCCATGTCCTGCCGAAATCCGCCGATTCGCGCAATAAGATCCAGCGTCAGAGTTCCGAGCGATCTTGACGCCATTTACTTTCCTCCAGGCATAAAAAAACCCACCGAAGTGGGTTTCCTGTTTTTTCGGTGATTTACTTGGCGAAGCCTTGAACATCCGCGTTAAAAAGGTCTAACGCCCTGTTTGATATATCGGCGCACCAAGACCTTCCCCGACAATCGAATGTTGCATTGATTGAATACTTCCCTTCAGAAATTACTTGCTTGTAAGCGGCGCCGTTCAAATAGCCGACTTTGCTTGCAGGGAACGTTTGGAGGTAGCTATCAGAGGCCGTCATAAGTCTCATTCTGGAGATCGCAGGCAGAGACTTAATAGCCCGCCCCCACATCTCCGAGCATTGCGCCTCACCGGTACAGACTGGCGTCGGATGTATTTGGGACACGGGGAGCGGCGGCTTTGATGGTTGCTGAGCACAACCAGAAGCAGACAGAACCACCAGCATTAGCACGTAAGCCTTTTGCATAACCAACCTCCATTTAATTGCTGACAATCTATCACCGTCCATGGTGATGATCACACCCACTCCGCCATAGCCTTCTCAAGAGCTAGCGCCTGGTGGTCGGCGTGTGGCATGAAGTCCGCCATCTCAGCCTTACCTCCTGCACTTCGATTCACCTGCAGCGCGATGATCGCAGTGGACAGCTCCAGTCGCCGGCCAATGTCCAACGTTCCGTGTTTGTCACGATAGGCGACCCAGGCCAACACCTCAGCGTAGGAAATGTTGGCCTTGGCCTCTGCGACGGTGCACCCGCCGACTCCGTTGAGCACCAGTTCGTGCCACAACTCATCGGCGGGGGTCAGTTTTTTACAGGGTTATTGACCTCATTAACTGCCTGCAAGAGTAAAACGCCCAGGCCAGAATCGAGATTTACAGCATCTTCAAACGGCAGTTCTTCACCGCCGGTTTCGCCCAACATAATGCTGGCGGACAGGTATCGGGCGTTTTTAAAGCGCTCAGCTTCACCGCCGGCGAACATCGCCTCCATCACGCCAAAAGCATGGCGGCGAATGTGTACCTTGAACTTGTCGGTCACTTCCTTGCCCTTGGCGTCGATGTGCTTCCACTCGACATCACGCTGTACCAGGGCGTCAGCGACGACGCCTCCCTTTTTTTTCAGTTGGGCCAGATTCATGCGATCCCCTTATGCAGTTTTGCGAATCCAGGCGGAGCCGCCCGAGCGCTGGATGGTTGCGGCGGTACTGACCACAGTGTTGGCAGCAAAGTCGAATGGGAAGTCAGCGACGTATCCGTCGTAGACGAACCAGGTGCGTGAAGGAGGAAGTACAAAATCATCGCCGCCAACGTTGACGGTCGGAGGAATATCAATGCCATCCGACCAGCCTACCGCCCAAGCCAAGCTTTCGATGCTGTCGTCTTCCGATAGCTGGTGCAGGCGCACGTGAGAAGCGTTGCGCGGATCTGCGTTCAACGTCAGCGATGCCTGCCCCGGTGTACGCAGTCCACGCAGATAACGACGAACTTTGTCACTGAGGCAGGTGACTTCGATCTGATCCGCAGGGTTGCCACCTGGGCTGAAAGCGGTTGCGCACTCAATTTCAAGTACTTCAAAAACCGCTGGGTCGGCGGCACTGGGCACCAGCACGTAAACCTGTGTGCCTTGGGTAAGAATCGACATGGCATTCTCCAAATGTCGGGCATAAAAAAACCCGCACTCGGCGGGTTGATTGGGGGTGATGCTCTATCGAAGGGTGATCCAGTCGATATCAAAACTGCGGTGGTAATCCTTCGTCGTCGGGTCTTGGCCAGAAGCGCCCCAGCGGGTGATGTTGGCCTTCAGCTCCAGCGCATCCCGTAAAGCTGCCGTGACTCTCGTTGCCGAGTCCGCGCTGGTGGCATAGACGTCGACCTGCAACGTGAATCCGTCTGCGTCTGGGCGGCCAGCCAAATAGTTTTCAGGGTTGCCATCGATCAGGTTCCAGACGACGTAGGGCTTCAAAACCCCTTCCGGTGCTTCGCCGAACGAGTAAATGCGGCAGTCGATTCCGGCGCCGATCAGCGCCGCCACGACCGGATCGGTTGAGCAGGTCAGATAAATAGGCGGATCCATCAATTCCCCCTGAGTAGAGCGTCGATTTCTCGGCTGAGACTGGCGACAAACTGGTCTGTGACCTTGCCAACGTTTTGTGAAAATGCCGGACGCATGAACGGCGCCGGCGGCGTGAACTGCGTGCCAAACTCGATGTAGCGCCAGTGCCTGGTGTCGCCACCCGGGTTGCCAGTAGCGCTCTTGCTGTGTTGGTTCGATCCAGCACCACCGCGGACACCGACTCGCATCACCACGCCACCCTCACGGCGGGATTCCTTGGTCGCCTCCTGGGTGATTATGTTTTTCCAGACTTTCTCTTTGGTTTCCGGGTCGTCCAGCGCCTTGCCCCGGGCCTTCGCGTCATCGCGAACGATGTTCATCGCTTCCCGGGCTGCCTTGCGAAGGCCTTTTTTCTGGAGCTTTGGAGCCAGGCCGCGCATTTTCTCCACAGTTGACGCCACTCCCTGCAAGCGAGAGGAAATTGAACTAGCCATCTTTGACCCCCTTCGACACCAACAGCGTCAGGTACTCAAGACCGGACTCCTTGTCGGTGAGCGGAGGCCCCTCGATGCTGTAGGTCTCGCCGCGGTAGAGAATCCGCATTGTCGGAAGCACGCCTGGGCGATATCGGATAACCATCCGGCCGGTTGCCTGAGATTTTGCAGCTTTGGCGGCCACCAGGTCGCGGGCCGACGAATCTTCAACGCTGGCCCAGACCTTGGCGAACTCCACCCAGGCCGGCTCAAGGAAATTGCCGGTGGATGGATCTCGCAGGGTGATTTTGTGCTGGATTTCGATTCGGTGACGCAGCTTTCCTGCTTGCATCAAACACCCCACTCGATCCGGTATGGCGTCAACAGAGACTTTGAACCCGACGGCAGTTCGCTGAAAGCACCGCCAGCGACATCGTCTTCCCGATTCTCGTAAAGGCTCCCAGCCTTCAGCAGACAGGCCGCGACAATCGACGGGTTAATCACGATGGGATCAGAACCTGCCGTTCCATCAAGGACTGCGACAGCCAGCGCATCAGCGTCTGCATAGAAGCGCCGATTCAAGTATTGAGCGGCGCTATCTTCAGCGGCAGCAAGAAGAAGCTCTACGTGAGGCTTGTCATAGTCTTCGGCCCGCAGATGGCGCATGGCGACCTCGATAGCGATGACGGTCATGTCAGGCGCCTTTCTTTTTGCCGACGGTGGTTTTCACTTCGGCTTTTTCGGTAGTCAGCGGTTCCGCGTCCGGTTGTTGTTCAGTCAGGTCAACGACCGGCTTGTCTGCGCCTTCGTCATCCTCGGCATAACCTCGATCCTTGAGTTGGCGGCCATGCTGCTCGTCGGTGATGAAGGCCTTCCCTTCCGGGTAGGCAACACCCGCCAGCAGCAGCGGTTTGATAAGTTTCAGTCTCATGATCGCCTCCAGCGAGGGCCGCGTTGAGGCGGCCCACAGTTGGTTAAGGGGCTGTTGGTGGAGTGAAAGTGCCGTAGATGAATGCTTCCGGCCGTTTAACCGCCAATGCGGCTCGTTCTTCGCAGCGAATCGAGATCATGTTTTTCTCGAAGTCATCGGCGTTCTCGGTGGAGATCACTACGTTGGCATCTTCGCGATCAAACAACTGAGCACCTGTCTGGAATGCACCGGTGAGGAACTTGCCCTGGAACGCAGCAATTTCTGTCGCAACGACTGGCAGCCCCCACAGCAACGGCCCCGCAAGGCCAAGCGGGTTGGCCAGGATGTAGCGGCCCAGGGTGTCCTTGGTCAGTTCGATCTTCGCCCAGTCGATGAAGTGCAGTACGTGACCGGAAGCTGGCAGGCGAGCCAGTTGGGCCTGCAACATGGCCAGACGCAGATCGTCGATGCCCGATTGATGTTCAACGGTGAACGCTGGATCAAAGGCTGTGGCTTGCGGAACGATGCCGTGCAAATGCACGCCGGTGCCATCGCCGAACAGGATTTCCTGTTCTTCTGCGTACTTGAGGCCGTAACGCATTTCGATATCGATGGTCGACTGCAACTGCGAAAAGTCATCCAGGATCTGCTTCGACGCCTTGAACATGTGAGCGATGGTGCTCACCGGCGTGATCTTGGTATCAAACTGGATATCGCTGTAAGGCTTCGCGGTGCCTTCGGCCACAACTCGGGCGGCGTTAGTAAAGCCGGTTTGCTGAACCCAGAAAATCGCCGAAGAGTCGGTGCGGCCAGGTGCAATCAAGTCGCGAATGAACAATCGCTGCTTCGGCGCCGCATCAATGGCCGGCAGGCGAGTAGGCTCAACAATGCCGGTCGGGACATTACCGCTCAACAGAGCGGCATGGACAGGGATGCTGATGCGGCGATTCCCTTCGACATGAGCGGAGAACTGCTTCAGCGCTTCACTTTTGATCACCACGCCACCAACGGTATCGCGAGAGGTGGCCGAGGTATTCGCAGGGATTCGGGCGAATTCCTGCTCGAGCTCGCCCAGCTTCGCCTTCAATTGCTTTTCAGCTTCGGTCAGCGAGTTGTATTTGGTGGCCAGTTCATCGACGGAGGCCTTGGTTTCAGCGGAAAGCGTGCCCGCCTTTTTGGCCTCGTTCAGTGCGCTTTCTGCCTGTTTGCTGAAATCGTCAGTCGCCTTTTTCAGTTCAGCCGAGACGCTCTTCAGCAGGTCAGCGGTGGAATCGCTCATGGTTTTACTCCGGTTTGGGTAGCTGCTGCCGAGAACCGCGAAAGTGCGGCTTGTAGTTCGGCGATGGGGTCGGCCAGATCGGCCGTCGTTACGGCAGCGTTTTGCTTGCCGGCGGTGGTAGCGCCAGGCGTACCAGCCTTGAGTTCTTGAATAAGTGCGCGGCGCTCGGAACGCGGCATGCCCTGTTTTGCCAGGATCAGATCCATGCGGCGGGCGGCAACCTGGTGCGGCGCCGATGCGCTCACATCTTCGATAGCGGCATCCGACGAAAGAAGACTGTCGGCAAACCCTGCGTCGATAGCAGCAGCGCCACCCATCCAAGTCTCGACATCCATCAACTTGCGCATGGCTTCAATGGGATCGCCGGTTCGCACGGCGTAGATGTCGGCCAACGTGCCATCGATCTGTTCGAGGAAGTCGGCGACCTCCCGAATGTCGTTGCGATCGCCAGCGGCCATGGTCCAGCTGTTGTGGATCATCAAGAAGCCGGCGCGGGCAATCTGGATTTCGTCCGCCGCCATGGCGATGAACGAAGCAGCAGAGGCGGCAAGGCCGAGAATCTGCACAGTGACCTTGCCTTTGTGCTCGCGGAACAGGTTGTAAATGGCCAGCCCTTCAAACACATCGCCGCCTGGACTATTGATCTTGACGACGACATCGCTGTCGCCGATGGACCGAAGCGCTGCGCTAATGCGTTTTGCCGTTACTCCCTCGCCCGTCCACCAGTCGTATCCGATCGGGTCGTAAATGGTGATGGAGTTGTCATCAGTGCTCGCAGCCTTGATCGATGGATTCCACCGCTCCAAGGCCTTCGGCGTCAGGTCGCAGTGAACCTGCGCGCGCGGCCGAGCCTCCGGCGCCGCCGGAATGGTCTTTAAGGTCATGGGTTACTCCAGGATCAAGCGGCGAGCCGCGGTAGCGATATCAGTGCGTGAGCCATCATTGGCCCATCAGGGTTTCCAGCCTCCAGCGCTTTGGAAGCCAAATCGAACGCCTCTTGGATGGCCCCCTTGTCGCCGCTCTGGTTGGCTGCAGCGATGCGCAACATAAACGCCGTGGCGGCAGGTGACATGCCTGCGGACTGCTTGCCGAGCTGGTCCAGCGGGACGAGCGCTGACTGAACAGTGAACGTATCGCCACCCGGGATAGGAGCCATGTTCTCCAGGCGCCGAACCTCGTTGCGGCACATCCAGCCATTTTGCAGCGCGGTGTTGTACCAGGCGCCGCGACCGGCGCTGTCAGCGCGCAGTAGACCTTCAACCGCGAACTCGGCGAAGAATTCGTCGGCATCCGCCTCGCCGATCAGGCAGCGGGTGATTTCCTGCTCGATGTTCACCAGGAGCGGGCGCAGGCTATTGGTTAGAAAGTGCAGGTTCTGCGCCTCCACCGAACTGGCCCAGCTGGATTGCTTGTCCATGTGCCCGACCATGAAGGGCGGCACGCGAAACCAACGACACATCTCCTCGATGCTGAACGAACGCGACTCCAGCATCTGGGAGGCTTCAGGGTTCATCGTGATGCCCTGATATTTCAGCCCCGCTTCGGCCACCATGATCTTGCCGGCGTTCTTGGAGCCCATGAACGATCCGAGGCTTTTACGCAGTTGCTCACGTTGAGCCGGGGTAAGCACTTTGTCGCTGGTCAAAATCCCGGAAGCCTGCATGCCCTGGGCAAAGACTTTGGCGGCTGCCTCTTCCACCGCCATGGCTGAACCGAAAATCTCCTTGCCCGTCGTGACCGGCAGCATCCCGCAAACACCGTCCAGACCAAAGCCGCGAATGTGCATCAGGGTCTTTTCTGGAATGTCGCGCTCAACTCCATTTTCGGTATAGGTGTATTTGAGTCGGCCATTGTCATCGCGCTTGACCTTCATGCACTGGGGCAGAAGCGGCACCAGGGCGATGATCCGGCCGGCCAGCATCTTTTTCTCTACGAAGGCATTGCCGCGCAGACAGATGCTTGCAACCACCAGCAGCATGAAGCGCTGCGGGGTCATTTCCGCGTTGGGCACCCGGCAAAGCAGCCGATACAGAGGGTGGTCAGTGGCGGGAGCGCGCGAGCCATCCGGCAGCCGTTGGTACAATTTCAGCGGAAGAGTCGAGACTGACTCCGAAAGTAAACGGACGCAGGCCCAGACCGTGGACAGCTGCATCGCCTTGTCGACCGACACATGCTGACCACTGACCGAACTACCAAACCATTCCTTCCAGAACGCACCATCTTTTAAGCCGATGGGCACACCAAGCCAGTCTTGAAGAGCGGCCTTGATTCGCCCGGGTTTCTTTTCGCGCGCCATCAAAGCCCCACCATAATTGGATTGTCGAAAAAGCCCTGTAAATCGCCACACCCCACAGGGTTTAGCGCTATGAGCGTCGTTGCGTCGAAGGTGGCCATCAGCGGGTCAATTTTTGCGGACCCACTTACCTGCTTGTTGATTGCGATCGCATTGCCAACTGCGACCGTTCTGGCATTACCAACGCACCAGGCCATCAGGCGAGTTCCTCCGTGAACAAACTCACCGCCGGCCACTTTGCGCTCAGTAGTCTTGATTGCACCGTTGAGTCGCCACCCTTGGGAGATCGAAACAATCTGTTCCATGGTTATGCCGCGCTCTTCCGTGGTCAGCTCATCAACGATGTCGCCAATACCTGCCGAATCGACACCGATTGCCTGCTTGTCCGGCAAGAGGCCTGCGTCACGAACCTCGCAGATGATGTCAGCCACCTGCAGCACGTCATCACCAGGCCGGTCAACAATCGTCAGATCGCCATCGGCCTCGAAGTCACGCAGCTTTGAAACGATGTCCTTGCGGCGCTCCAAAGCGATCTTGTGAGCCCAGGCGTGCGCCCAGTGCAGCCAGCGCCGCGTCTCACGCTCACGACCAATCAAACTGAGCCCTAGCAAGTCATCCAGCCCGCCGCCATCGATACCCACCACGATTACTTCAGAGCGCCGCAGCAGTTCGTCAAAGGTCAGCGAGTTGTCGCCAGCAGCCTCCCAGTGATCAGCGCCTGCCCAGCGATCAGTGCGCAGGTTAAGACCGATTTCAATATTCAGATGCTTGGCCAAGAACTTCTGCAGAGAGCCGTCCGAGGTGCCCAGCCTTTTCTTGAGCTGGTCTTCTAACCATTCCGCACTCACAGAGCGCCCGATGTTAGGGTTGGTGATGTAAAAGTTCTCTGGGTTCAGATATTGCTTGTTAGCAACCATCCGGACTGGAAATTCGTAAAGAACCCCCAGCGTCTTGCAATCCACCACCTTTCCGTCACGAACATCGCGCCAGTAACCCAAGCGCTCCTTGAATACCCCTGCTGGCGGCTCATCACTTTGAGTGGTGAGGTAAATTACCCACCCCTCCTCGCGAGAGATTTGTCCGCCAAGTGCCTCCATGAACATTGACTCGGCATTGGCTCGCTTGCCAAACACCCAAAGCTCATCGACCAGCACCTTGCCCGACTTCTTGCCGGAAACGGTGTCAGTGTCGGCCGCAACGACCTTCAATGAATTCAGGGTGGTTCGGTCCGTGATAGTCCTGGTGTGTTCCTGGATGTGGAACATCGCTGACAGCTCTTCATCAGCGCGAACCATCCCGGCAGCTGGCTTGAAAGCGTTGTCCGCAACCTCCTTGGTCGGCGCCAGAATCAGATGTTCCTCTTCCTCGCGCCAGCAGAGAATCAAGGCGGTTAGCATGATGCCGGCTGCGATGGTGCTCTTAGTGTTCTTCTTGCTGATCAGCAAGCCGAATTCGCGGATCAGTTGCTTGCCAGTGTCCGCATCGTAGGCTCCGAAGATGCAGCGGACGTAGTCGAACACCCACTCATCGCAACAGTCGGCCATCCTTGGCTTGCCCGGCAGATCCGGAACGCGGAGTTCCTTGAATATCTGGAGCGCACGCTCCGCTTCCTCTACAAAAATTGGCGGGGGGATAATCGACTCATGGTCGATCAGGCGTTGCTCCCAGTCGGGGCATGCGGTCGACCATTCCATAGTTAAACCTGCTTACCGTTCGCTGCGACTAATTTCGGCGGGACCTGCCGGTTAAATTTTCCAGCAGCATCCTCTGCGGCTTTTTGCTTCCCATCCTTCTTGCCGCCATCAGCCTTTTTGACGTGCGTGTACTGAACTGCTGCGATGGCTGCTCTGACCTGGATGGGGCTCGCATCGAGTTGACCGAGCGCGATCTTGGTCAGCAGGGCCAACATATCCATCTCAGGCGCGGGGACCGGTACCGCCCTCTCGCGCTTCAATGCGCCGCCGTGAGGCTGAGCCTCGAACTCCACAGAGACTGCCGAGGAATTTGCTGATTCCGGCTCAACCTTCTTTTTCCTGCCAGCACCCGGCCGAGCGCCGCCAGAGTTGGGGCGAGCGCCCCCGCTCTTGCCTTTAACGCCTGCCATTTGCTGAATTCCTTTTTCAAAAAGGGGGAGAAAATCTGCGCGTGAGGAGGGGGTGGTGTCCGAGACGAAAGGTCTGGAGCTTTTACCCCACCCCTCCTCCGCTGTTGCACGCCAGTGACGTGCCTCTACATTATGAAGCACGCCTGAGACGTGCCAGAAATCAATCCGTTACCGGTGAGCCGTCGCTTCACGGGCGGTCTTGGCCTTGTGGCAAGGGGTGCACATGGCTTGGAGGTTGTCGTCATTGTCGCTACCGCCCTGGGCCAGGTTGACGATGTGGTCTACCTCAAGCTGATTCGTTGTCACGCCGCAGACTTTGCAGGTGTACTGATCGCGCAACAGAATCGCAGCACGCCTGCGCCGCCATGGTCTGCCACCACGACCTGAGCCCCAGCCATCACCGGTAGCAGCCTCTTCGATAGCGGCCAGCTTTCGGCCTTCGAATGGCTTCAGTGTCGACTTGATTGAGGTCAGTCTGGCCATCAGTTCACCTTGCTCCCATCCATGTAGGTTGTTGGCTCAGCATCAGGGTCATCATCACCCTGCTCGTCGGCCAGCACTTCGATCATCAGGACCTGGTGCTTGGCTATCTGCTCGAGCAGTGTCGTCTGCTTCTTCTGCTCGGCGAGGATCTCGACCAGTAAGCAGCTCACTTGCTCGGTCATACCGCCGCCTTGGCGTACTCACGGCCTGGAGAATTCAGGTCCGTGACTTCTACCTCGACGAACTCAGCTTCGACGCTAACCGGCTGGATGATCCTCGGCAGCACCGTGATAGTCGCCTGCCACACCCCACCGGCGTTCGCAGTAAGCGTGACTGAAGTAACGCCTGTCAGCTCACTGCCGTCGCTCAGCATCACCTTGGTGCCCTGCACCAACTGTGCGCTGCCTAGCTTCTGGTTCGGCGAGGGCACTATCGTCACCACGCTCAAAGAGTTTTGCTGCTCGCTCATATGAAAGCCTCGCCATCTTGTTGATCCATTCACGCCGGGCGGCGCAACCTGAACAATTCGTCATTTTTGGATAAACTCCGCGCTCTATTCATTTCACCAGGACTTTTTATGAGTGACGGAACACCTCCCAATAGCACTCGACCCAGCTGGCTTACCGTGGGCCTGATTTCTGCTATCTGCGCCGTGCTTAGCTCCGTGGCGACCGTTGGAGTGAAGTACGGACAGCAGGAAACGGCACTAACCTCTCTGACCGAAAGAAACCAGGAATACCGAGAAGCGAATAAAGAGTTGCTGCAGAACCTTAAGGAATGGCGACAAGCTTACGAGAGCCTACAAACGCAGCTTCAATCCACTCGGACAAGCCTGCAACGACTGCAGAATGATCGATGCAACCCAATCAGAGACAAAGTTGACGACCTCAGGATTTCCGTTGAGGTTGCTACAAGTTACCCGCCCTCATCTAACGCCGAAGCCCTTCAAAAACTGATGGAGGATTATCAGGCCACTCTCCGCGCCTGCTACAACTCGCCGCGCTAAGAAGAAATGAGTGTTTTATCGCACCACAATTTGGAGCTATCCAAAACGTGGCGCGGATTACTTGCTCTGGCTGCGGACGATCTGGGCGTCGACCTGGTCAGCGCAGGTGTCCAGCAGTTTGATGGCCTTATCCTTGAGTTCCCACACGTCGCCGTTGAGGCGTAGGTCGGCGTCCTCCTGATCAACCCGCTCGCACGGAATCAGTTCAGGGGCTTCCAACCTTACGGCCTGGGTCTTTGTTACCACCGCCGGCTTTGCCGCGCAGGCCGTCAGGCAGAGGCTGAGCAGCCCAATCACGAACAGGCTTGCTGTTGCGCTTGAGTTCTTCAAAGTCTTTCCTCGCCTTCTCGGCTTTCTTCTCGCTGGCTTTGATGCGCTTGGCCAGGTCGGCGGTGTACGCGGCATTGCGCTGGGCCTCGGCGCGTAGCGTGGTGATGGTTTCCTGGCTTACTCTGTTGGCCTCAACCGCCTCTTCCTTGGCCGTTGTCTCGACGCGCTTCTCGTCGCGCAGATCCTCGACCCGGAGTTGCTGGATACCGACGAGCAACAGGCCGACCAGCGCGATGATGATTGCCGCTGCGATCGCCTTCATAGCGTGTCCGCCTTTCTGCCGAGGAACCTGATGATCAAGTCACGGATCGCCGTCACGCCGATGAAGCCGATGGCGCCGCCGGCGGCGACGGACAGGCTCGAAGGCCAGGCCATCCACTCGATGATGCTGCTGGCCGACAGGCTCAACGCTCCGCAGATCAGCGCCTCGAAGATGATCCGCCACTTGTTCGACTCTTTGGCCTCGTACAGAACACGCAAGAGCGTGATCGTGAAGGCCATGATTGCTCCCTGCCAAAGAGGCGTGGAAAGGACCAGCCAGACCTGGGCCCAGAAGTCGGGGTTTTTATCAGGCATGTTTTTGGACATCCGGCTGTCCTCCCTCTCGGGGAGCGAATAGATTCAGCTCCATCAGCACTCCCAGCTCGGAGCGATGGGTGTGGTGGAGCCGAAAACGAAAAGGCCTTAGCAAATGCCAAGGCCTGAGATTATGTGGAGCGCCAAAGAAGGCCGCCCTGGTGCATCTCGGAACGGATCACTTCTTTGACTTTGTCGGCAAAGCTCGACCGGAGCTGGTCGATTTCAACCTGAAGCTGCTTGCCGAGCTCGGTTTCATTAATCTGGCCGGCAATTTCTCGGAAGACATCCGAGGCGTCGCGACCATTGACGGCAAAGCGGTCAGCCAGAAATTGCGAGCCCAAGCCAATATCGATGCCAGCCGCATACAGCTGACCATTCGTATCTGCTGCAAGCCGCACCGACCACGTGTCGCTGATCTTCGCGTTGGCAATCGAGCCGCGTTCGACTTCGGCCTGACTGATATAGACCACCCCGTCGATTACAACGAATGGCTTCGGTTGTTCCGGCTCGGGCGTGTCGAGCTTGCCTAGAATGATCGGGTAAGGTGAGCCGTACAGTTCGATTCGGCCTTTGCTCATCCGCCAACCTGAAACGCCCTCAACAAAGTCTTGGCTTTGCATTGCTGTGCTCCAGAAACGAAAAAGGCCCGCCGACATGGCGAGCCTTGAAATGGGTGCAGGTGGCTGGTGCAAGAATCCAGCTCTGGTGGGGCGGATCGCCGGGTCACGTCCCCGCCCTCTCATCGCGTCGACGCCCAGTATCCGTACGGGAAATAGGCGACGCCTCTACCGATTTAGCCCAGCTGCCTGGGCGATAACCTGCATAAAACAAAAAGCCCCGCACGATGGCGAGGCCTTGGAAGTAGAAAGCAAAAGCCCGGCTAAATGTCCGGGCTCTTGGTCGTTATTTAGAAATTCACATCCCTGTTTCGATCAAGCCAATCATGTCCGTCCCATGTCAGCACTACATACCCAGTCCGAACACTGACCTTTCCAGCTTCGATACAGCGCTCGAGGAGATAGGTGAATTCGTTCCAATCTAAAGGAGGGTTTGCAGTATTTCCTGACTCTATCCACAAATCAGCCAACGCTTCTCGATGTACGCCCCGATGCTCAGGACACTTCTCTATCAATTCAAGTAGATGCCTGACCTTATTTAAATTACGGCGCATTTCAACGTCCTTGTTTTAGAGGTAGGTGAGCAAAAAACACAACCAAACAAATAGAAAGACCTACCCTTAGGACGATCTTTGCACGCGGAAAAACCGCAAAGTAACTGAAATCTATAGTTCGTCCCCGGCCGCTGTCAAGCCGCTTCTCGACACTGCGTTAAGGGATCAGAAAGCAAAAAGCCCGACTCCAGGGTCGGGCTTAGTCGAATTCTAAAAATCTACTTAAGCTGAAGCGTGAACTCAACTTCCTGCTCGCGGATCACGTACGGAACACCGAGCAGTATCGGAACAACAGAGTCTGGAGAGGTGGCGGAGAAGCCAAAACAGCCATTGTCCACTTTGGATTGCGTCAGCCTCTCAAAGAAATCTTGACGCAAGCTGATCTGGACAACCTTCTTAGGCGCCTCCAGACCTTCGATTCGTTCGATCGCGTCATGAATATCCGCAATGCCCAAAACGACCCCCTATCAAAATAAAAAAGCCCGACTTCAGCCGGGCTTTTCCTGTTTGCATCCTAAAGACGCAGAACCGCAATGTGGGAAACTATATTCTCATTTTCTCGGGCGTTCAAGCTGCTTCCGCAATCAATTCCGCTTCTTCGAGAATCACCCATGCCGAGGCGATCGCAGCATCACGCTCGGCCTCCAGCCACTTGCGGATATCCGACCTCCACCGGTACAGCGTCTTCTCCGGAGTAGGGGTGTCGGCATTGTCCCAAGTGTGTAGCACCATGAACGCCTCAGGCAGTCGTGGTGTCGCCCAGGCCGTAACGCATTTCGTTCTGAACAGGTGGTGAGACTTACCGGGCGCCGAACGAGCCAGATGAGCAAAGGCCGCAATCCGCTGCTGCTGGGTTGAGCCGTCCAGGTCCACCATAAAATGTGCCACCAGCACTTGCCAGTGATGAGGTGCCAAGACACGACGTAGCAGCGACCGCGTCATGCTGTCCTGGGTGAGCTGGTCGAACCGATCCATTGGGCATGGGTTGTCAGCGCGCTCGGCCTCCCAGGTGTCCGGCTTGTACTTGTTCTGCCAGCCTGCACCTTTGTGCAATGAAATGGAGTCGACGTTCATCGCTCGCATCACGCCGTGCTCGGCGCTTCGGTAAACCGTCATTAAGCTGCCCTCCGGATGCGCCGCGGCGGCGGGTTATCGTCCAGGCCCAACAGATTGCGTAGCAGACGGTCGGCGGTCTTGCTCTTGGCGTTCCCTTCAGCCACCCAGCGCTTGCAGTAATCGCCAAACCCGATGTTCACCCGGGTAGCGTGCCAGCTGGCGACGATGTCCAAAAGACAGGCCATTGCAGCAGCACCGCCGATTTTCTCTTGGGCCAGGCCTTCGCCGGCGATCTTCAGAAACTTGCGCTCATGCTCGAGCAGGCTTTTGCGCGGCAATGCCGCTGTTACGTTATTCATCAGAATCTCCCCCTGTACTGACTGGCGAAGGGGCGACTCATTTCGACCTCTTCGTTGGAAGGCTCGCGGCCGGCGAAGTTGACGAAGCGAGCGAACTGACCTTGCTGTTGGACCAGGCATGAACTGACCGGTGCGTGCCTGCACTTGGGCATGATCAGCTCGGTGACGCCGTTCTGGCCCTCCTCGGTGTCTTGGTCACGGTGAACCAGGATGATGCAGTGGGCGTCCGCCTCGATCTGACCCGAGTCACGCAGGTCCGACGCGATGGGCTTTTTGCCCGGGCGTTTGGTGGAGTCGCGGTTGAGCTGGGCCAGCAGGATCACCGGCACGTTGAGCTCTTTAGCGATGTTGACGATCCCTGTCGAGATCTTGCCGAGCTCGGCGGTGCGGTTGAACGCCTTGCCGTCCGAACCGATCAGCCCGATGTAGTCGATCACCACCACGTCGAGACCATGGCTCCGCTGGATCTGGCGACAGATGCTTCGAATCCGTGCAACGGTCAAACCCGACTTGTCACTGACATACAGCGGAGCGTCCATCAATTTACTGACTGCGGACGTCAGTCGAGGCCAGTCCTCGTCCTGAAGCTGCCCGTCGTCGAGTTTGCGCAAGTCGATCCCGCCGATCGACGCCAGCGCGCGATTGCCCAGCTCCTCCTCGGGCATCTCAAGGCTGAACACCATGCCCACACCAGCACCGGAGCAGGCGACGTGCTGCGCGATCTGCAAGCCCAGCGTGGTCTTGCCGCTGCCGGGAAGGCCGGCCACGATGGTCACGGTCTTTTTGCGCAGGCCACGAATCATCTTGTCCAGTTCCACCAACCCGGTGGACTGCCCTGATTGCACCTGACCGTTGAATTTGGCGTCGATGATGTCGATGTTTCGCGCCACCACGTCGGCCATGCGTTTGTAGTCCGGCTCACCGGTGTCAAGGTCGCGCAGGTCGGCCATGGCCTGCTGCGCGCTGGCGATGATCTCAGCCACCGGTTTATTTTCGCTGGCCGATTCGCGCACCGCGTCAGCCGCATCCACCAACCGGCGCAACACAGCGCGCTCCCTCACAGTTCGAGCGTACGCCTTCCAGTTGGCCGTACTCGGCGTGTTCTTCGCCAGTTCGCCAGCGTAGGCCAGGGTCACGTTGCCGCTGGGCAGATATGGCCGGAAGTCGTGGAGCGTCACCGGGTCAATCGGGTTGCCGGTACCGTGCAGGTCAATCATCACTTGGAACAGTGCGGCGTTTTCCGGATCGTGAAAGTCGGCCGTGGCCACGCTGGTGGTGATTGAATCGAACAGGTCACCGTCCAGCATCAGGGAGCCCAGCAGGGCGTGCTCTGCTTCATCGCTGTACAGCTCGCGATACTGGTTCATGCCGTAGCCCTCATCGAAGACCAGCTGAAGCCGACGGCTTGACCGCCGTTCTGGCGCAGACGGTCGAGGGCGCGGTCGCCGATGAATTGGCCCAGGGTGCTGGCCGGTAGATTCGAAACCACCACCGTCGGCTTGATCAGCTCGTACCGCCGATTGATGACTTCGTGCAGAAGGCCCTGCTCATACTCGCTGCCCTTCTGCGCGCCAATCTCATCGATCACCAGGAGATCTAGCCCGGCCAACTCGGTGATCACGTCACGCTCGGTGTATTCGGCACCGCGAACCATCGTCCCCTTAGCGATGCGGATGAGCTCAGCAGCCGAGACGATGACCGCTACTGCACCAAACTTTCGTATGACCCCCTGCACGATCCCGCTGGCGAGGTGGGTCTTGCCGGTACCGACATTGCCGGTCAGCAGCAGCCCACGGCCGACGCGATAGCACCCCTCGAACTGGTCGACGTAGGCCTGGCACACGATCAGCGCTGAGGCCATGTCCGCAGTGCTGGTCCGGTAGTTGTCGAGCGTGCACTCGATGAAGCGCGGAGTTATGCCCGACCCGATCAGCAGTTCGTTCAGCGCCGTTGCCTTGCGGCGGTCCAAAGCTTGTGTGTGCGCCTCGCTGCGGGCATCGGCGGTATTCATCGCCTCCCACTGGCAGCGGCGGCAGGTGCGGACCAGATACGAGCCGTCGAACTGCTCAACCTCAGCACCGTCGACCGTGCCGTGTTCCGAGCACTGAGCCTCGAAGAAGCGGACATCCGGCACGCGGCTGAAGTTAGAAATTGGTTTGGCCATGTGGCGCCTCCGGGTACATATCGGGTGTGTGCTGTGGCAGGTTGGTGAAGGCGGTTTGGCTTGCGCTGGCCGGCTTGAGTACGTCGGTCCAGCGCTCACCGTTCAACCACGTCGACGCCATGGGTACGTACTGACCGTCATCCTTGGTCCAGTCGCGGGACATTCGGTGGCCGCCCAAGGCGGTCATCAAAGTCAGGCGGAGTTCAGCGCTTGGCTTGAGCTTCTCCCAGGCCTTGCGTGCGTTCGCTTTGGCCTTCTTGTTGGGATACAGCGTCCAAAACACCTCGAAGGCTTCAGCCAATTCCACTTCCGATGCGCACAAGGTTTTAGGTTCCTTGACTGGTTCAGAAGAGTGACTGGTTCTGGGGGCAGCTCCTGCCCCACCCCCTGGGTTATCTCCTGCCCCAGGTGGGTTATCTCCTGCCCCACCCCCTAGGGCAAATGCTGCCCCACCATCAAGCGACAAGTGAAAAACGTTCGACTGATTCAACTCGCCCTTTCGGCGGTACTCACGTCGAAGAAAACCGGCCTTTTCCAACTCGCGAATATGCAGCTTCACCGTTGAGCGGCCGATCTCACATTGGTCGGCAATGTGTTGGTACGAGGGCCAGCACTCGCCCTGATCGCTGGCGTTGTCGGCCAGCTTGACCAGGACGAGCTTGCGCAGTGGATTGCCAACCTTGGTTTTCATGGCCTTGACCATCAACTCCATGCTCATTGCAGAGTCTCCCCCGGCTTGCGACTGATCTGGGCGGCCATAGCTTTCACTGTTCCGCCAGACATACGCAGGACCAGCTGACGCAGCGCGGTGGTGGCATCGATGGAGAACACGCGCGCCTCATCCATCACCAGAGCCTTCGGTGAGTGGTCCATAATCGCGGTTCGAACACGGTCGCTGTAGTTGAACGCTGCGCAAGCCAATTGCTGATCTGTCAAATGATCGAATGCTTCATCCGGCAGATGCTCGGCAGGGAACTTGACGACAGGGATGAACTGTTCGGGGCGCGGGGCGCCCTCTAACAGATGACGCCTCATTGCCTCCAAATGATCCCGCGCGACTGTCTTGGCATCATGTCCGGTCTTGCGCTCAAACAGGACCTTGAGGGCCCAGTACGCCTCGATAAGGCTAACGTGTGTGTCGTCATGCTTCTGGATATGGAAAACGCCATCCTCGTCAATGAAATCGATAGCATCTTCCACGACCTCGAAACACTTCAGGAGCAGCGCTGCGTCGGCGAACTTCTCGAAAAACGCCTGATCGATGGTTTCGGTCTGCGGCGTCTTGGGAAAATCGATTACTTTGCTCATGCGGAAGTCCTCAGGCGCAGCTTGAAGCGGCCTTGCTCAATATCGGGATGGGTTGCGCGCTCGGCGGTGACGAAGATGCACTTGCCGACGAACCGGTCGAAGCGACGCGTGATGTCTGCCTTCGGCCAGATGGCGTAAGGCTGACCGCCGTCGTGAGCGTGCTTGCTGCGCACCATGGCGAACGGCAATGGGGCGCCAGGGATGTCGCGCATCACGGCATTGATCACCCACTGAGGGATGCCGTGGCGCAGGTTGATACGGGCGCGGATCGAGGTCATCGACTCAAACCCGGCGGGCATTGCGTCCAGGTACCGAACTTGCTCGACCTTGGCGACGCGGCTTTCGATGCCCACCACAACCTGTTCGGCATGATCCTGCCGACGCTCCATGTCTACCAGCACCTGGGCGTTGGCCAGCAGTTGCTCGGCTGGCGACAACGGTCGCTGATAGCTGCCGGTCTTTCGGATCTTTGGCAGCACATCACCCACCACCCACTCCTCAAAGGCTTCGGCCGCCGACATCTTCGAACGCATGACCAAGCGATAGACATCGCGCTCCGGCATGACTTTTGTCATCTGGTCGCCGCCAGCAGAAGGGATGAGGATTTCCCTCACCCCTTTGCAATGGGTGCGAACAGCTTCGTGAGGATTGGCATACTCGAGCAGATCGGCGACGTCCTTGGCTACGAACCATGGCTCACCCAGGTCATCGGTGATCACGCGGATATCGTTACCGCGAAAATCGAACGGGGTCAGATTCATTGGACACCTCCCGCTGCGCTCTCAGACTCAGCGATCAACGTGGCAAAATCGTCGCCGCGGTTCATGAGTTCCGTGCCGATCAGGCGCAGGCCCGCCGCCAGACCGCCAACCACATAGCCGTCCAGCGCTTGCTCGCAGAGCTCTGGATCATTAGCGCCTACAGTGCCGATGAACTTCGCCAGCGCATCGACGAAGTAACCGGCCTGACTCATTGCCTCAGCCTCGATTTTGAGGCGGTCAACAGGAATCAAGCTCATGGCTGAACCTCCGCAGTACGCGACACGTTTTGTTCGTTCGCGTTTTGTGTCGCGACCGCCGCACCGTCGAGTTCCTTCTGCCAGTCTTCTACAAAGCAGTCGAAGCTGTTGGCGTGATCCATGGCGACAAGCGCGCCAAGCGCTGCAAGCCGGGCCGTGTCTGAGTGCGCCTGAGCACCCTTTTTGAGAGAGTTAAACAGCGCCTCAAGCTGCTGAAGCGTTTCGCGAGCGCCACGCAATGAATCAAGGGCGTCCTCTGCGATTGCTCCCGCCGAACGGGTCGCGGTGCTCATGCTTCACCGCCTTGGCGATTGCCGAACTCGACGCTAAGAGTTCCGGAGTCGACGAAGGCCTTGGCCGAATCAATTAAAAACCGGATGCCGTAGATTTCGTTCGCATCCATGCCCCCCTCAAGAAGGCGGTCGAGGATGCTCGTTGCCGCCATCAGCAAGTTGCTTGAAGAGCTGAGAGCTTCGTTGACAGGCATTCCGGCGCGGACTTCAAGCAGGCCAAGCGATTTTTCAAAACTGTCAAAGGTGTGAAAAGGAGCTTTACTTGTAAGAAGGATCTCTTGCGCCTTTGGTGGCGTGGTGCTATTTTTTGGGTGCATTGATTCGTCCTCTAGACGAAGAAGTACTTCAGCCCCCCGGCAAGGGGGTCGTTAAGAAAGCCCGCCGGCAAGCGGGCTTTTTTGTGTCTGACGTTTAGGTTTCCCAATCATCCACGACACAAAAATAATGCAACCCCCTCCCCTGAGAGGGTTATGACCTACCCTGGGTGGGCGGGCGGAATAGATGCTTGGCGCATATCACATCTCCAAAAATTGCAACTCATGCCTATCAGTGCGAAGGCCGAGGTGCGCTATAACGATTAACTTTTTTCGAAAAGGTCGGCTTGTCGTATTTCTGGATCAATACGTCGCTTTTTTCTAAATTTGTTTGCATATAGTTGCGGGCGAATAAACCCGCGCATGCGCGGAAAATCACTAAACAAAGCAACGATGCTCTGACGGTAATGCTTGATGGTCCTTCGACTCACCGGATCCCCCCGAGCCCGCTACTGGATGGATGAACAGAGGTATCGCCAGTCTCTTCAGGATCCTTTGCAAGGCGTATCGTTTGGCTCAAGGTCGGGGCAACCCGTAGGCCGATGCGCGAAGGGAAGCTCCTGGTTTCTACAGCGGTGAAGGTGCCGTCAGCGTGTTCTATGACGAGAACATCTCGACCAATACGAATAGCCTTACTCAGCGCACCTTGGGTAATACCCAGAAGCGAGGCGGCTTCGGGCTGACCGCGAACCTTGGCAAAATCTTTCAAATGGATCCGTTTCACGGCCAAATCTCCAAACAGAACTTTGGCAAAATAGTACCTATGGCATTTCTACAAAGCAATACCTTTGGCATTTGTTAACTATTACTGATGGGAATATTATTACCCCATGAAAAAACCATTGCCTGCCGACCGTAAAGAAGAATGTCTCCGCTTGAAGGCGATTTTCACGGCCAAAAAGAAAGAACTGAAGCTGACGCAGGAAAAGCTGGCCGAGCAGCTTGGGATAAACCAGAGCTCTGTCTCGCATTACCTGAACGGCGTGAATCCGCTGAACACGGAGATAGCGGCGGCATTTGCCAATATTTTGGATGTGCCTGTGTCTGACTTCAGTCCGCGCCTGGCGGAAGTTATTGAGATGGTTGCTTCGTCGCGAATTACTGCGGATTCATTTCGAACAACATGGGCTCGGGCTGCCCGCGTTATTGATGCGCCTCCCCGCGAGCAATACGTGCTAATACCTCAGTTTTTAGATGAGAACTCATTCATCCCTAGCGTTAATGACGAGCATGTAGGGCTGACTGAGGGCATGGTTTTCAGGCGAGGATGGCTCCGAGAGATGGGGGTAGTATTTGATCGTCTATGTGTTCTCTATGCCAGCGACGACGGTATGGCTCCGCATATTTTGGCTGGCGACGTGGTGATGATTGACACTTACAAACCAGTCTTGAGTGACGGGGCGATATATTTGATTCGTAGGCCGGACGGCAGAACCAGCATCCGACGAATCGCGCAGCAAATTTCGGGAAGCTGGGTGCTAAGGTGTGACAACCAAGATAAACAGCTATTCCCGGACGAAATCATCGCCAGCTCAGCGGCTTCTGACCTTCCGCTAGTTGGAAGAGTTGTGTGGCGAGGCGGCAGTGTAAGAGTCTCTCGGACCTGAATCACCTCGGAAAGACGCCGCTTAATCAGCGGCTTTTTATGGCTCGCAAGAAATAATATTGCCAAAGGTATTTACTTATAAAAATGCCTTTGGTATTTTTTACTCCATCGAAATCACAGCATGGAGCTTCAGACATGACCATCAGCACTCTCACCGCCGGCAACTGGCAGGGCAATCTCAAGATGGGTCTTGCTCCACGTGAGCTTGAAGCCACGCTGTGGGCTGCCGCCGATCTGACGGTAAAAGAGATCGGTCGTGTGATGGGAATCAGTCCGAATACCGCCGAAAAGCGTCTGGAAAGTGCGAGGCTCAAGCTCGGCGCTAAGACGATGCGCGGATTGGTAGTGGAAGCGTTCCGGCGCGGCCTGATCGCCATTGCGGCCCAGCCACCAGCATTCCCTGACCCACAGCGTCCAGCCAATGAGCACGACGGTGTTTTCATCGCCTGATTGATCCACGCCACCGGCGCACCTGAATTCCTAATTTTTGCGAAAGCCAACAACGCGGTCGGGATTCGTTCGGCCTGGAGAAACTAATGAGTGATAGATCGATGCATATCGATGACCGCGTGAAGATGGTCGGCGCCGAGCCGGCTTACCTGACGATCGTCTTCAAGCTGCCAAGCCTCAACGACGCTCAGCCACTGATCGCGAAGTTGCCCTACGGCCAGAAAGCCCTCGGTACGGAGGCGGTTGTGTTCGGCCTCACCACTGGCAACTTGATGGAGGACGAGTCATGCGAGCAGTAATCGCCATCGTCCTGCTGCTGGTCGCCGGACAAGCTACCGCCGGCGAGCAAGTCATCAGCGTTCAACACGACTCAAGCCGAGCAGTCACTTGCTGGATCACTTCGCAGGGCTACATCAGCTGTTTGCCAGATAGTTCGCTCCTACAGGGTCAGGCCGCCACCGCCACCCCAGAGATCGAGACGGCCCGGGCCTCTCTAGCTAATTCGGCCAGAGAAAGTACACCGTTGACCGCCTCCCCGCTCCCACAGGATGAGAGGTTCCGGCTATGAGCCAGCGCGTTGAAAAAAACCCTGTAGGCGTGAGCAGCGAGTTCGCCGGCCTGGGCGCCCGCCTCGTTCGCTTCGGCCATGCCCTGCAAGAAGGGTCCACCACCGTCGGCGAGCTCGTCACTCTGGCCCAGGCCTGCGGCATCAACTTCAAGCTACGCGTAATCAGCGAGTCCAGCGATAACGCGGAGCGGTAAAGGCATGCGCTATGTGACCGTCAGGAAATTCGCCAGCGAGTCTGGCTACACAGAAGACGCGATCCGCTCAAAGATCCGTGACGGCATCTGGCGGCTCGGTGAGATATGGATCAAAGCGCCGGATGGCCGGACGCTTCTCGACATAGAAGGATATGAATCATGGGTAGAGGCGGGAGGGGAGTTCGGGCGGTCTCGGATACGAGTATCGAGCTCACGTTCATGTATCGGGGCGTCCGGTGCCGCGAGCGCATCACACTCAAGCCCACCGCCACTAACCTGAAGAAGGCCGAGCAGCACAAGGCGGCGATCGAACACGCGATATCGATCGGCACCTTCGACTATTCGGTGACATTCCCGGGGTCTGCCCGGGCGGCGCAGTTTGCTCCTGAAGCATGTCGCGAGACGCTGGCGGGTTTTCTCACCAGGTGGCTCGAGAGCAAAAAAAAGCACATCGCGAGTAGCACCTTCGAGGGTTATCGAAAGCTGGTCGAACTCCGCCTGGTGCCAGCGCTAGGACATCACATGCTGGTCGATCTCAAACGCAAGATAGTCCGTGATTGGCTAGATACTCTCGAGGTCGGCAACAAGACCCTGAGCAACATTCAGAGCTGCCTTCGCTCGGCGTTGAACGATGCTTGCGAGGAAGAATTTATCGATGTGAATCCCCTAGCCGGCTGGACTTACTCGCGGAAAGAGGCACCGCCGAAAGACGATGACGTCGACCCTTTCAGCCCCGAAGAGCAGCAGGCCGTGCTGGGCGCGCTCTTCGGCCAGGCGCGCAACATGATGCAGTTCGCTCTATGGACAGGCCTTCGCACCAGCGAGCTAGTCGCGCTTGATTGGGGCGACATTGACTGGCTGCGCGAAGAGGTCATGGTGTCCAGGGCAATGACCCAAGCTGGTAAGGGAAAAGCCGAAACAACGAAGACGGCGGCAGGTAGACGTAGTGTGAAACTGCTTCGTCCGGCGATGGAAGCGTTGAAGGCGCAAAAGGCGCACACGTTCCTCGCAGATGCCGAGGTGTTTCAGAACCCGCGCACGCTTGAACGCTGGGCGGGTGACGGCCCGATCCGCAAGACAACGTGGGTGCCGGCGATGAAGAAAGCCGGTGTGCGCTACCGTCGTCCATACCAAACTCGCCACACCTATGCGTCGATGATGCTTTCTGCCGGCGAACACCCAATGTGGGTGGCTAAACAAATGGGGCATTCCGATTGGACAATGATCGCCAGAGTCTACGGTCGTTGGATGCCGCAAGCTGATGAAGCCGCTGGCGGCAAAGCGGAACTTGCATTTGCCGCTCCACCTAGTAATGCAGGCAATAAAAAAGAGGGCTCATAGCCCTCTTTTCTATTTGCGACAATCATGCCGCTGCAAGACGACGACGCTTCATCGCGATAGCGATCGAACGGAGCACATCATCCGCAGCGTTCACTATTTTGACATGCGTAACCACGAAGTCGAACCCTCGTTCCAACACCAGCACACCGAATAACTCATCGGCGAAGGATTCGGAAATGGACTCTACAGCCGCTAGGTCGATCACAACGTGCTCGTGATCATGCAACTGTCGATACAATGCGCTCCGTTCCTTCGAGGCGAGGCTTCGGGAAGCTAGGTCACTGTGCCTTAAGGCAAATGTTTCCATCATTACCCCCTTAGTAGTTTCATAATATCTTCAACATCTTCAGCCACATCAGCCTTAGCGGCCATGAGGCTGGACTCTTTAAGCGATAACGAAATCGCCACGCCCTTCCAAGGCTGTCGCAGAATCCTAAACTGAGCGTTATAGCCAAGGCGCATAGTCATAAGACAATTGCCTGACGCTATCTGCAAAACGCCCCGATAGGTTTCAGCCAGTTCTACAAGCTTAGCCAGTCCCAGACCTTGGTGGTGGTTTCCGTTTTCGCCGGTAACCATTGCAACATTTCCGAAAGGATTGCCACCAATGAAATCGTTTGGAACAGATTGAGCCCAATCATCCTGAGCAGCAGCAAGCTTCGAAGAATTGCCCTCTTGGATGCACCATGCAATCGCATCCCTATCAGACTGGATGCCGTTTTTTGCAGCAATCCTCGCCCGTTTCAGCTCCTCAAAGAATCCCATTCCGCAGTCGGCTAACGAAAACTCCACCGCGTGATCATCTCCACGCCGGATGCATTGACGCTGGGCGACGGAATAGCCGGTATTCAAACCATGAGACCACACGTTATCGTGTAGTTCACCAACGACATGTGTCAACTCCTTGAAGGCTGGGCTACGGCTATAGTCCACAGCACCGTTAGAAGCATAGGCTCTCAAACAACCGTTGATCTGAGCTGTTGCTGTCTCCACGGCGTCTTGAGATGCCAGTGGAGTGAGCGTAGCGTAATTTACCCCTGCGTTCCGTCTTTGGAATGGGTAATCGTCAATACCCCAGACGGCCAGGGCAAGCCCCACGGCGGAAAAATATTCCCGATTAGCATCATTGTCGAACACGACGGACTCACGGTGAACCCTCTTATTCGTCAAATAGGCTGCAAATGCTGCAATAAATCCTGGCGAATAATACCTATCAGGTATGCGGTGCTCCGCATCAGCTGCTAGGTGACCGAAACGAAGAGGTAGCCAATCGAGCGCATCAACGAGAGTAGCCAAAACCATTCCTTGGAATTTTTGTATGAGAAATTATATTGCCATTATGAGTTTACGCCTTCAAAACATTCCGATAGCTGGCTCAGCGCGGATTGACTTCGGAATGACAACAATATGGCAGTTCAGAAGCTGAAAGCCTTGTAACACAAGGGTCAGACGGGGGTTCAAATCCCCCCGGCTCCACCACTTCAACATCTAAAGACGTCCACGGACGTCTTTTTTTGTGCCTGAAATCCAGTGAATACGGGCTTTCAGCGCTGCGGGAGGCTTTGCAGGGTTTCTGAGTTCCAGGCGCTTTGGTATCCCCAATGGTATTCCCGGCTACCCGACGCTAATCTTGGGAATAGCAAAAGGTGTCATGGAGTGCTTCTCATGTGCGCTCAAACCACCCGCCTCTCCGACCGCCAGCTCAAGGCGGTCAAACCGAAAGAGGTGGATTGGGAAGTCACTGCATCACGCCGCATGATCAGCGCCTGCAGCAACCGGGCAGCGTTGATGCCGCAAACCGCAACCCATCAACAATTGCCTGCGGGTGTGCTGGCACTCGACCTCGGTCAGCACACGTTTCAACGCGATATCGGCTTGATCCATCGCTCGCGGCACAGCCTCAACGAACCTGTGCGCTTCGCCGCCCCTGGTCAAGTGGCTGAAACCGAGTGAGCGTTCGACCAGGGACTTCGATCAACGCAGAGCGGACTGTCGGCCCGGCATCGCGTCAAACCATAACCCGCCTCGCGGTTTTTGAATCATCCGGCAGGCCCCAATGGATCAGCGCCGCGCACAGGACGCAGAACGGGGCCAGCGCCAACATGCCCATGTAGGTGTTACCGCTCACGTCGTTTATGTAGCCCACCAACAACGGCGCCACCATGCCGCTCAACTGCCCGACGGTATTGACCGCAGCAATCCCGCCGGCAATTGCCAGGCCGGTAAACGCCTGTTGCGGAATCGTCCAGAAAATCGGAATGGCAATAAAAATACCCGCCGTGGCCAGCACCAGAAATGCCGTCAGCAGGATGTAGTGTTCATTGAAATAGCACGCGGCGAAATAGCCGACGGCGCCGACCATCATCGACATCCACAAGTACTTGCGCCGCTCTCCGGAGGCATCCGAGCGCCGGGTGACGATGATCATGCCGATGGCGGCCACCAGATACGGCAGTGCCGTCAGGAACCCGACTGTCAGTTCGCTCTTTATCCCCGATGCGCCGATCAGGTGCGGCATCCAGAAGTTCAGCCCATAGCCGGTCAGTTTGATCATGAAATAGATCACCGACAGCACCGCGACCTGGCGGGTAAAGATCACCTTGAACAGCGAGGCATGGATCGGCTTCGACTGCTTCTTGTCGTTGTCCAGGTTGCACTGCAGCACATCCTTTTCGTCCTGGGTGAGCCACTTGGCGGACTGAATGTCGCGATCAAGTTTGTACAGCACGACAATCCCCAGCAGAGCGCAGGGTAACCCGGACAAGACAAACAGCCAGTGCCATCCGGCGAGTCCGAGAAAGCCATTCATGTATTCGAGGATCAAGCCCGACACCGGCGCGCCGAGCACGCCGGCTAGCGGGATCGAGAGAAACCAGATGCCGTTCATGCTCGCCAGATTCTTTTTCGGAAACCAGCACGCCAGATAGAACAACAGCGCCGGGCCAAAACCGGCTTCCATCACCCCGATCAGAAAGCGCAGGAAATACAACGAATATTCATTGTAGGCAAACACCAGTGCGGCAGTCGCCAGCCCCCAGGAAATCATGATGCGGCAGATCCAGCTAGGTGCGCCGTAGCGTTTGAGTCCATAGCTGCTGGGCACTTCAAAAAGCACGTAACCAAAAAAGAAAATGCTGGCGGCGAACCCGTACGCCGAATCCGACAGGCCGAGCTCGGCCTGCATCTGGGTCTTGGCAAAACTGATATTGATCCGGTCGAAATACGAGAAGAGGAAGCACACCATGGTGAGTGGAAGAATACGCCAGGCAATGCGCCGGTAAAGCATGAGTTCATCAACGCTGGCCGTATCGACCACAGCGCCTTGAATGGCAGTTGTCATGATATTTCTCCTTAATTGTAGTTGTTGGAGATCATTTGTTCCGGCTACGCATGGCAGCCGGTTGCTGCATTAAAAGGTTCTACAGTTCACGCACCACCCTGAAACCGATATTGCTGGTTCGCCCCTCGACCTTGTAGCCGGCGCGGCTCGCCGAGCGGATGAACGCCGGGATATTGCCCCAGGCACCACCCCGGATGACCCCTTGCGTGCATTGCCGCTCTTGCCAGGCGCTGCCGTCCTGCGGTGCATTGCGGTAATCGCTGTGCCAGCAATCGTCGGTCCACTGCCAGACGTTGCCGAGCATGTCGAACAACCCGAAATCGTTCGCCGCAAAACTGCCGACAGGAGCGGTGTTCAACCATTGATCCGGTCCCGCAATAAAGCCGCCACAGCGAATTTGCGCAGGGCAATCGTCCGGGCCGTAGTTGGCCTGACTGCGACTGGCGGCCTCCCCCCACCAGCGCGCGGTAGACGTGCCAGCACGGGCGGCGTATTCCCACTGCGCCTCGCTGGGCAGTGCGTACAGATGACCGGTCTTGTTCGAGAGCCATTGGATATAGGCACGCGCATCGCTGAGACTGACGTTGATCACCGGACGCTTGCCACGCCCCCATCCTTCGTCACTGGGCTTGTAAGCGTTGCAACCGCCATCTTCCAGGCAGGCATCCCATTGCTGGAACGTGACACTGGTAACCGCCATGGCGAAGGGCCTGGCAATGTTCACCGGATGCTGTTGCTCATTGCCGAAGCGCTGTGCCTCGCTCGGCGGTGAACCCATCGCGAAATCACCTGCAGGGATCGGCATCAAGGGTGGACAAGCATCTTCGCAATCACTGAACGGCTCGCCGGATTGGGGCTTCGCTTGGCTGAGCACGGCCTGCAGGCTTTGCGCTCTGAGGCGGTTCGCCACGCTGGCCGGTTGGCGTGCGGCAAGAAATTGGGCGATGTTCGCGACCTCCTCGTCGGTCAAGGATTTGGCCGCGACGTCCATGATCGGCGAAGCTCGCGTGCCGTCGCGAAAAGCGCGTAACTGAGCGTCGAGATAGCTGGCGAATTGGCCTGCCAGTTTTGGAAATGCGCTGTTTTGCGAATCACCGGCCACGCCATGGCACGCCGTACAGGCCGGAATCGCGCGCGCGCGATCACCCTCGGCGTAGAGTTTGGCGCCAGCTTGCAGGTCGGCCGTGGCGGACAGCGGAGCTACATGCGCCGAGCAAGCCTGCGGCTGGGCGGCAACCGTTCCACCTGACTGTACGCAAGTGCCTTTGGGCACCATGGTCCACTCGCCCGGGTCGTTGTCGACACTGCTCATGCCGGAGCAGGAGTGAAAACAACGGGTGTCGGCACAGTCGTTATGGCCAGCCTTGGCCACGCCATAACACACCTCGTTTTCGGTGGCATTTTGTGCGGCGGCATCGGCTTCGCTCGCGGCCGTTGCACCGATTGAGGCCAATGCCGAAGCTAACAGCAGATCTTTGAGATTCATCATCAGGGCCCGAATTCAGGACATGAACAACTGATGTGGATTGCCGCCCGCAACTCGCTCGCCCGGACGTGCGAGCCACACGCCAGCGCGCTGTTCGTTGTTAGCCTGGGTCAGGTGTGTGAACAGTTTTCCGGCTGCAGGCGACAAATGCCGAGGATTGCGCACGACCACTTTCAAGTGACGCGTGGCCCACTCGTCGCGCAGGTCGAGCGAAACCAGATTCTTCGGTGGCCCGAGGCTTTTGAACACCTGGTAAGGAATCAGCCCTACGCCGACCCCGGCCTGGACCATGCGGCATAACACTTCGAAACTCGGCACCTGCGTTTGAATGTCCAACGGTTTGCCGGCTTCCAGCGAGCTTTTCATCGCGTGGTTGAGAATCCAGTCGTTGCCGTGCAGGCCGATGTGATGATTGTCCAGCGACTCTTCGAAGCTGATCTGACCGCGCGGTGCCAGCGGATGCTTGTGATGGACAACCATGATCAGGCGATCCTGGCGGTACGGTTCGCAGTACAAATCGTGTGCCACGCCATTGTCTGCGTACACCCCGATATCGGCCCTGCCCGCCTCTATGGCCTGCAACACATTAAGGCTGGAATCTTCCTGAAGGTCGACGCAGATCCGCTTGTGGGCGTTGAGGAAATGACTGACATCGTCGGGCACAAACTGGGCGATGGAGGATGGGTTGGCAGCGACCCTGACACAATCCTGCGCCTGGCGCGCATGCTCCATCAGAGCGGCATGAATCCGTTGCGCACCTTGCAACATTTGCCGCGCATGGTCGAGCAAGGTTTCACCGGCTGCGGTGAGTGTCATGCCCTTGGATTTCCTGATGAACAGTGGCAGGCCAATGGCTTGTTCCAGACCAAGCAGTCTTTTGCTCGCGGCCGAAATAGCGATGGATTCTCGTCGGGCACCGCGGGTCAGGTTGCCTTCCTCGCTGATCGAAAGCAGCAGCTTCAGCGTGGTCAGATCCAGGTGGTGTAACAAACTGATCGGATACATGTACTCACTCCGTTAAACCTGTGCGCGCCAAAGCACGCAGCGGGTATCCATTCCTTTCCCCCCGGTAGCCGCTTGCAGCGCGGCGCCGTGCAGGTCATTTCGATGCCCCGGGGATCGATCCGAATGCTCGGTAGCAATCCCCACCGTTAACGCGGTCAGTTGCTGTCGCTTATAGAGTGTTCAGTAGCCATGGGAAGCGTTTGAGATGGTTGTGTTCGAAGGCTTGAATCAGCGCCTGGCGTTGCAATGTCAGAGCGATATCGTCTAGCCCGTTGAGCAGGCAGAATTTGCGGAACGGATCAATCTCGAACGCGATGGAAACGGCGTGCGCATCAGATGTGATGCGCTGCTGTTCGAGGTCGATGGTCAAATGTAAAGGTTCGATCTGAGTGGCCGCCTCGAACAGCCGATCGATCTGCGCCTCCTCCAGCACAATCGGCAACAGGCCGTTCTTGAAGCTGTTGTGGAAGAAGATGTCGGCAAAGCTTGGCGCGATCATCACCCGAAATCCGTACTGCTCGAGCGCCCACGGCGCATGTTCGCGCGACGATCCGCAGCCGAAATTGGCGCGCGTCAACAGGATCGACGCACCTTGGTAACGCGGTTGATTGAGGATGAAATCCGGGTTCAGTGGCCGTTGCTCACAGGCCTGCCCTGGCTCTCCATGATCGAGGTAGCGCCACTCGTCAAACAGATTCTGACCAAAGCCTGTGCGGCGGATCGATTTGAGGAACTGCTTGGGAATGATCGCATCGGTATCGACGTTGACTCGATCAAAAGGCACAACCAGACCGCGATGTTGGATCAATGGCGTCACAGTCATTTCCTTTTATGTTTATGGGTGTTTAAGCGTGCGGACATCGACGAAGCGCCCGGCAATAGCTGCCGCCGCAGCCATCGCGGGGCTGACCAGATGCGTTCGCCCACCGGGCCCCTGGCGCCCTTCGAAATTGCGATTGGAGGTTGAAGCGCAGCGTTCGCCGCTGCTCAGGCGATCGTCATTCATTGCCATGCACATCGAGCAGCCGGGTTCGCGCCATTGGAATCCGGCGCGAATGAACACTTGGTCCAGACCTTCAAGTTCCGCCTGACTCTTGACCAGCCCGGAGCCCGGAACCACCATCGCCAGCTTGATGTTGGCCGCCAGCGAATGCCCGCGCACGACCTCGGCAGCGGCGCGCAAGTCTTCGATTCGCGAGTTGGTGCAGGAGCCGATGAACACTTTGTCGAGGACGATATCTTTGATCGAAGTCCCCGCTTGCAGCCCCATGTACGCCAGCGCCTTGAGCATGCCGTCACGCTTGACCGGATCTGCTTCCTGACTCGGGTCTGGCACCCGGCCACCGACCGGCGCGACCATTTCCGGCGAAGTGCCCCATGTCACCTGCGGTTGAATGGTTGTGGCGTCCAGCGTCACCACCTCGTGGAACTGCGCATCCGCATCCGAGTGCAAGGTTCGCCAGTATTCGACTGCCTGCTCCCATTGCTCGCCGGTGGGTGCCAGCGGCCGGCCTTTGACATAGGCCAGGGTTGTGTCGTCGAAAGCAATCAGCCCGGCCCGCGCACCGGCCTCAATCGACATGTTGCAGATCGTCATGCGCCCTTCCATCGACAGCGCTTCGATGGTCGAACCGGCGTACTCGATCGCGCAACCCGTGCCACCGGCGGTGCCGATCTTGCCAATGATTGCCAGGACAATGTCCTTGGCCGTCACGCCGGGCGGCAACTGGCCGTCGACCTGGACTTTCATCGACTTCATTTTCTTCGTCAGCAGGGTCTGGGTGACCAGCACATGCTCGACTTCCGAGGTGCCGATGCCATGTGCCAGACAAGCGAAAGCGCCGTGGGTCGAGGTGTGCGAGTCGCCACAGACCACCGTCATGCCGGGCAGCGTCGCGCCTTGTTCCGGGCCGATCACATGCTCGATGCCTTGGCGGGGATCGTTCATCCCGAAGTAGGTGAAGCCGTAAGTCTGCGCATTGGCGTCCAGCGTCTGAACCTGCATCCGCGAAAACGGATCACGGATCTTGCCACCGGCGCGATCACTGGTTGGCACGTTGTGATCGGCGACGGCGAGGTTGGAGGCAACCCGCCACGGCGTGCGCTCGCTCAGCTTCAGCCCTTCGAAAGCCTGCGGGCTGGAGACTTCGTTGATCAAATGACGATCGATGTAGAGCAGCGCCGTGCCGTCTTCATCGGTGGTAACGGCATGCGCATCCCAGAGCTTTTCGTAGAGGGTTTTGGCTGGCGTGGCGATGGTCATGGGGCAAGTCCCGTCGGAGATGTATCCAAATATTACTACTCGGATCCAATCCCAGACGTGACATGTCGAGATGGCTAACGTGCCGATTGGCGAGTGACACGTGCTTTTTGCTCAAGGCTTTTTGCTCAAGGCTTTCTGCCAAATCCTCAGTGCTTGTTGGTCAGATAGTTGACCAGCGCTGCTGCGGTGGCAGTCAGGCGATCACGATGGCGAAACACCACCACCAGTTTGCGGATCGACCACGGCTCGACAATCGGCACCACGCGCAGGTCCAGCGCGTTCATATTCAACTCGGCCACCAGTTGTGGAACTACCGCCACCCCGAGTTTGACGTGCACCATCCGGCACAACACGTCGAGGCTGCGCACACGAATCTTCACGTCCAGCTCCTCGCCAATGTCCCGGGCGCGCTGCGCCAGCAAAGTCATCAGCGAGGTTTCCTCAGACAAACCGACGAAGCTTTCGCGGGCGATATCGTTGAACGTTACAGAACTGGCTTCGGCCAAGTGGTGGCCGCGCGGTACCACCAGCACCAGCCTGTCCGTGCGATACGGCAAGAACTCCAACTCTGCGGTACCGTAATTGGCATTGCAGATACCGATTTCAGCGCTGCCCTCGGTGACGCTGCGCATCACGTGGGCGCTGCTGTGCTCATCGACGAGAATTTCCACTTCCGGGAACAAGCGTTTGAACGCCGCCAGATCTTCCGGAAGAAACTGAACGATGGCCGACAGGTTGGCTGCGATCTGCACACTGCCCTTGGCGCCCGAGGTGAACTGTGAGAGTTCGGCGTTTAGGCTTTCCAGGCTGGCAATCATCGCCTTGGCGTGACGAATGATCATTTCACCGACCGGCGTTACGGAAATGCCGCGCGATTCGCGATGAATGATCGGCAGCCCGACAATCGCCTCGATCTCGGCGATACGCCGGCTGACGGCCGAGGGCGTGATGCACTCGCGTTCGGCGGCGCGGGCGATGTTTTTTTCCTGACAAACCGTCACGAACAAGCGCAACGAAGTGAAGTCCAGTTTTCTGACTAAGTGATTCATGGCCCTCCCTTGGGCGCGACAGACTGTCGACTAACTCCAGACACGCCAACACGAATAGTTCTTATTTGATGATATTAAACCGCTACTTAAACTGAGCACGAAGTGCGACTTGCCGACATGGAATACACGCTTTTCAACGCCATTGGAAGTATCAACCAACCCTGCACAAGGTGGATCAACTGAAACTCCGCCGCTCGCTCACAGCACTGAAGCACGCCAAACCGAAGCGATCATTCTCATTAAGTTGAACACTGTAGAAAATTCGAGAATTGATTTTCACAGCATCGCCATAGACCATAGAACGCAACTGAATAGCGCCCTACATACTTGCACTAAGAGAAACGCAATCGACTCTATTAGCGCAATTTTTTCGAGCCACTATTTGTCCGTGAAAGTTTTTACTCGTTCGAAGGAGTGCACGATGCAAACGCAAGACTTCAATTTGCTTTCATTCATCACTGACTATTGCAAGCAAGGATTCAGTGGGCCACAGCCGTATGTGCTCAACAATGACATGCGCCAAAAAGTCCTCGATGAATGCCTCCGCCTGAAACGTCTTTGCGCTTGCGGCCAACAGGAATCGCGTGAAGAACTGCATCGGGTACTGGCAGTCATCTATGACTACCGCTTTTCGGTGCCCTCAATGGAAACAGTCGATGTTGATATCTCTTGTGTATTCGCCGACATCACTACCTTACTTGAACCGGTCATCCTGCAGAATGAAATCGATATTATCCCAGCGGACATATTCGATCAGATGCCAACTAACGGCAGCGCTTTTGTAAGTTGGTTCAAACAGCTGATATCCCAACATCCTGCGGGCGCGCACCCATTCTTTCAGAACTATCTTCGCGACTCGGCAAGTGTTGAAGCTTTCAGAACTTTCCTGGCGCAGGAAACCACTCTCGACCCGCGCTTCGACGATATTCTGGCGCTGATGCAAGTGGGCACAGTCGGCGCAGAAAAAATGGAAATCGCCAAAAACTATTTCGACGAGATGGGCAATGGTGATGAACGAGAGGTGCACACCCTGCTGTTCAGCAAAGCCTTGAAGGCGCTGAATGTCGACGCCGCTTACATCGACAAGGCGTTGCTCCCTGAAGCACGGGTGTGCGGCAACCTTTCTGCCTGCCTGGCCCTGAGCCCGCGGCATCATTACAAAGCCATCGGTTACTTCGGGGTTACCGAATACCTCGCCCCTCGGCGCTTCAAGAAACTGGTTGCCGGCTGGCGGCGCCTGGGGTTGCCGGAGTTTGGTCTGGCTTACCACGACCTGCATATCCGCATCGATGCAATTCATGGCAAAGGCTGGTTCGACAACGTCATAGAACCGGCGGTCGAACAGGATCCGCGTGTCATCAGGGAAATTCTCTACGGCGCACTGATCCGCCTCAGTTCGTCGAACACTTTCCTCGACGCCCTGCTCTCCCACGTGCAGCGTCAGGACCGAATCGCGCAGCCGCAGAACGTTCTTTCGATTGCCTGAACCGGCTGAGGGGTGCATCCGTGGTTTCTTTGAACAGTCATGACAGACCGCTGCCCGACTCGGTGTCCGATGCATTCGAACACCTGGCAACGTTTGATCTCGATCACATCGCAGGCTCGCAGTTGGTCGGGGTGGCCCGGGAAGCGTTTCGGCTCGGGGATGTGGACTTCCTGTGCTTCGGCGAAAGCGATCATCCGAGCCCCGTCTGCGCACAAACCGCGCTCAAGCAAGCGCTCGATGCCGGGCACACCCGCTACCCGGATATTCGCGGTGTGCCGGCCCTGCGCCAAGGGCTGGCCGACTACCTGAGCGAGTTGCATCAACTGCCAGTCAGTGAGGATCGGATCGCCGTGACCGCCTCAGGCATGGCCGCAATCAACGTCGCCTTCGCTGCGCTGCTGCGCGAAGGCGACACGGCGGTACTGATTTCCCCCGCGTGGCCCAACCCGGGAAATCTCGCGGCGCTCAAAGGCGTGAATGTGCGCGACGTGCCGCTGTTGCTCGACCAACAGGGGTTCACGCTGAACCTGGAAGCGTTGGAAGCGGCGTTGCCGGGCAGCCGGGTGCTGTTTCTCAATTCGCCCAACAATCCCACCGGCTGGACCGCCAGTGCGCAACAGATGCAGGCAATTCTGGACCTGTGCCGCCGCTACGGGGTGTGGATCGTCAGCGATGAAGTCTATTCACGCCTGATCTATGACGGCCGGCGAGCCGCCCCTTCCATGCTCGACATCGCCACGGCCCAGGATCGTCTGGTGGTGTGCAACAGCTTCAGCAAAGCCTGGGCGATGACCGGGTATCGGGTGGGTTGGCTGGTGGTGCCGCAGGGCCAGCGGGAAAAGCTTGGTGAGCTGATCGAGCTGACTCATTCCGGGGTCGCGCCCTTCGTGCAGATGGCGGCGCTGGCGGCGTTGCAGGATCGGCCATTCGTTGACGGGTTCCGCGATTACTGCCTGACCGGGCGGGCGATCGTGTCCGCCGCGCTGGCCGGTGTTGCAGGCATCCGCTACCACCAGCCAGACGCCGCTCTGTATGCGTTCATCCAGCTGGAGGGTGTCAGCGACAGCCTGAGTCTGGCCATGGCGCTGGTGCAACAACATGGCGTCGCCATCGCACCGGGCAGCGCGTTCGGCCCCGCGGGAGAAGGCTTCATTCGCGTGTGTTTTGCCCAGAAACCCGAATTGCTGCGCCGTGCCATGGAGCGTCTGGCGCGCGGTTTACAGACAGAGCTGGCGAAGCAAGGCCCGGTGCCGAGCCTCGTCGCTGCCAACCCAAGGAGCGTTGCATGCCTTACGTAAATATCAAGATTACCGATGAAGGCGTCACCCGCGAGCAGAAACGCGAGCTGATCGCCGAAGTCACCGCGGTGCTGGAACGCGTGCTGCAGAAAAACCCGCGAAGTACCACGGTGGTCATCGATGAAATCCATGTCGACAACTGGGGCATGGCGGGTCTGCAAGTGCCGGAGTATCGCGAAACATTCATGAAAAAACCGTCCGCATAAGGTCGGTCAACGCAAACAGTAGCCATCTGATTAAATCGTGCGAGGGATAGTCATGTTGACAGTTTGGGGCAGAGAACGTGGTTTGTGCGTCAAGAAGGTGTTGTGGTGCCTTGAAGACCTGAAGCTGGATTTTGAGCGAATTGATGCCGGCCGCCAGTATGGGCGGACCAATGATGAGGAATACCTGCGGCTCAATCGCAATGGTCTAGTACCAACGCTGATCGATGAGGAATTCGTGCTGTGGGAGTCCAACGCGATCATGCGCTACCTGGCGCTGCGCTACGGCCCGCCAAGCCTTTACCCGTCCGAACCGAAGTTGCATGCGGACTGCAACCGCTGGCTGGATTGGTCTGTCGGTGCGCTGTGGCCGGATATCGTGCCGCTGTTCACTTCACTGATCCGCACCGCTCCCGAGCGGCGCGACATGAATGCCGTGCGCATTCAATCGACGCGCCTGGCGAAGAACTGGTCGATTGCCGACGAGTATCTGGCCGGCAAGCAATTCATCACCGGCGAATACTTCACCATCGCCGATATTGCCCTCGGTGTGCTGGCGCAAACCTATGAAACTTTCGAGCTCGACAACAAACCCGACACCCCGCATCTGGACGCCTGGTACCAGCGCATCAGCCAGCGCCCGGGCTTCAAGCGCTTTGCAGTGTTACCACCTGAGCCAGACCCGACCGAACACAACTGAATCGATCTTGCTCAAGCCGAGCATCTGAGTTGAAACGGGCAGCCTGCGGGCTGCCCACTGGTCTGAGTGGAGGATCAACATGCGCTACAAGCAACGTCCGGCGGGTTCGAACTGGGGGGATTTCGGTCCTGATGATCAACTCGGACGGCTGAATCTGCTGACGGCTGAAAAGATCCGTCAAGGTGCCGCCGAGGTTCGTGCCGGCAAATCGTTCTGCCTGAGTCTGCCGCTTGACTTGCCGGGCGGTTCGAAGTGGAACTCGCGTCGCCAGCCACCCGTGCTGAAACCGGTACTGCGCAACAATCGTTCGAACATCGACTACCAACTGAGCCAGGATGATCCGCATCTGACCGATGTACTGTGCGACCACACCGTGACCCTTTGCACACAGTATTCGACCCAGTGGGACAGCCTTGCGCAAGTCGGCAGCCTGTTCGATATCGACGGTGACGGGCGCTTGCAAAGCTGCTTCTACAATGGTTTCCGCGCCGAGCAGGACATTTTTGGCGAAATCGTTCGTGAGCCTGATGCCCACGGCGATTTCCCCCCGGCGCCAGCCAGGTTCCTCGGGGTCGAGCACATGGCCGCCACCGGACTGCAAGGCCGGGCGGTACTGATCGACCTGCACAAACATTTTGGCAATGCCAAGCGGCGCGTCGGTTATGCCGAGATCCGTCAGATCATGGAGGCCGACAATATTGTGGTCGAGCCTGGCGACATCGTACTGTTCCACACCGGTTTCGCGCAGATGCTGGTGGATATGCAAGGCGATCCGGACGTGCATTTTCTTGAGCACTCGTGCGTCGACCTCAACGGTCGTGACGAAGAGTTGCTACGCTGGATCGACGAAGCGCAGATCAGCGCGATTGCAGCGGATAATCATGCGGTGGAAGCCTTCCCGTCGGAAAAACTCGATCTGCCGCACTACCCGATTCTGCCGCTGCACGAGTTGTGTCTGTTCAAACTGGGCATCCATTTGGGCGAACTCTGGTATCTGACGCCACTCGCCCAATGGTTGCGGGAAAACGGTCGCAGCCGTTTTCTGTTGACCGCGCCGCCCCTGCGTCTGACTGGCGCCGTGGCCTCGCCTGTGACGCCGGTGGCCACAGTCTGAACCCAGTGCCTGCGAGCGCATCGGCATGGCGCAGGCAACACCCATGCGCTCGATCATTTTTACAGGGATTCATCACATGAGTAGCGTGTACTGGCAACGTAACCTGGCCATCTGTTTCTTCGGCTCATTCATCAATATCGTCGCCATGACGTTGCTGTTGCCTTTTCTGCCGATCTACATCGAGCAACTGGGCGTTGAGGGCCATGCGCAAATCGTCCAGTGGTCGGGCATCGCCTATGGCGCCACGTTCCTTTCCGCTGCTCTGGTGGCGCCGCTGTGGGGGCGTCTGGCTGATCGCTATGGCAGCAAACAAAACCTCATCCGCGCGAGCCTGGGCATGGTTGTGAGCATGGCGCTGATCGGCCTGGCGCAGAATGTCTGGCAGCTGGTTCTGTTGCGGTTTCTGGTGGGACTGGCGGGCGGCTACACGTCTGGGTCCTATGTGATCGTGGCGGCGCAAACGCCCAAGGATCGCTCTGCCTGGGCGCTGGGCACCCTGGCGTCGGGCATCATGGCCGGGAGTCTGGTCGGCCCGTTGATTGGCGGTGTGTTGCCGGCGGTGCTGGATATTCGCAGCATCTTCTTCCTCGCCAGCGCATGTATTTTTCTGAACTTCCTGGCCACGTGCCTGTTCGTCCGCGAAGAAAAGCGTGTCGCCCCAGCCAGGACGAACTCGGCGCCCCTCTCCGCGACCGACGCTGGTCTATCGAATAATCAGCGCACCGTGGTCTTCTCGATGCTCGCCACGGCGTCATTGCTGATGGTCGCCAACATGTCCATCGAGCCGATCATCACCGTGTACGTGCAACAACTGGTCGAGGCCGCCGGTAGCGTGACGTTCTACGCTGGTTTGACCATGTCCGCCGCCGCGCTGGGCAGCATCATTTCAGCGCCGCGGCTGGGCAAGATCGCTGACCGGATCGGTGGCCTTAAAGTGGTCGCCGCGAGCCTCGCACTGGCCGGGCTGCTGCTGATTCCACAAGCCTTTGTCAGCGATATCTGGCAATTGATTGCCCTGCGTTTCTGCATGGGCCTGGCGCTCGGCGGCTTGCTGCCCTGCGTAACTGCGCTGATCCGGCACAATGTCGATGATCGCTCGGTCGGCCGCATGCTCGGTTATTCGACCTCCGCGCAATACGCCGGACAAGTGCTGGGACCGGTCGCCGGTGGTTTTTTTGCCGGACACATCGGGATTCGTTCGGTGTTCATCGCCACCTGCGTGCTGCTGCTCGGCTGTGCGCTGTGGATCGGCCAATTGAGCGTGCAGCAACGGCGAAAAGCACTTTGTGACAAGCTCCCGGTCGATGTCTGAGCCTTGCCCACAGCGCTTGGCGATTCGTCTCCAACCAGCATCGCTGTGTTCTCCAACCATCAGCGCGGGGCGTTTTCCCCGCTGATAGAGTGCAATCAGGAGAACTCATCTATGAACAATGCAATTCGCTTTTCCGGGCGCGCTCTGTATTTGTCGCAAAACCCTGAGTGTATTCGCCGTCAGCTCGACGGCGAAGACCTGACTTTGGCAAGCGCCGAGCCGCTGCGCGACAACATCTCTACCGACGAAATCACCCCCGTCACCGTCATGATGGTTTACGACGAGCGCCTGGGGGAATTCCCCTATGTCGGCTTCAAGGCTGGCGAGCAATTGCCGATTGCTCGCCATGCGATCAAGCGAGGCGGTTTCGAGATCACCGTCGCGGGTAAGCGCTACGGCAAAGGGTCGTCACGCGAATCCTCGCCGGTGGCTGAACTGTCGGCCGGTATCCGCCTGATCGTGGCCGAGAGCTTTGAGCGGATCTATCAACAGAACTGCGACAACATTGGCATTCTGACCACCACCGATTTCTCTGTGCTTGAGCGCATCGCCGCTGGCGAAGCCATCGAATTTTCGACCTTCGTGGAAGGTCGCGACGAACTGACGCAGCAGATCATCCGCAGCGGGGGACTGCTCAAGTACAGCCGCGCCGCGCACTGGCCGCTGCCGGACCGCGAGCGGGTTACCCCGAGCAAGACAGGCCAGACTCTGGTCGAGAAAATCATCACTCGTCACCTGCATCCGGATGCGCAGACCGTCACCCGTGGCGAGGGCGTGTTCATCGCCGCAGATTACCGCTTCAGTCACGACTACTTCACCGGCATGAGCGCCCACCTCATGCATCAGGCGTTCGGTCAGCCGGCCAGCCTGATCGATCCAGACCGGATCATTGCGTTTGAAGATCATCTGGTCCTCGCGCCGCAAAGCATTCCGCACATCCAGCAGGGACTGCTCGACGGTGTGGCGGATCTTGCCCGTGGCCACAGGCACTTTTCCGAGCAGTATCCGGTGCGTTCCCACGGGGCGCTGCAAGACAAATCCGGGTCAGAGGGCATTTGCCATGCCTTGATGATCGAGCGCTACGCCCTGCCCGGACAAGTGGTCGCCGGCACCGATTCACACACACCGCATTCCGGCGCGCTGGGCTGTCTGGCGTTCGGCGTTGGCGCGACCGAAATGGCCAATAGCTGGGCCACCGGTTACGTGCGCTGCAAAGTCCCAGACACGATTCGGATAGAGGTCAGCGGCACGTTGGCGCCTGGGGTGATGGCCAAGGATCTGGTGCTGTATCTGCTGCAGATGGAGTCGATCCAGGCCGGTGGTGCAATCGGCGCAGTGTTCGAATATGGCGGCCCAGCCATTCGAGGAATGGGCATTGATGAACGCGCGACGTTGACCAACATGGTCGCCGAGCTCGGCGGCATGACCGGCATTGTCGAGCCCGATGCCAAAACCGTGAGTTTTCTCAAAGAGCGGCGCGGCATCGACTTCCAGCTCGAAGACTGGATGAGCAGTGATGCGGATGCCCACTATCGCGAAGTGATCCACATCGACGGCGCCCAGTTGCAAGCCATGCTGGCCCGTCCGGGAGATCCCGGCAACGGCGTGGCAGTGGCGGATCTGCCCGCGCCGGTGAACGTGGACATCGCCTATGGCGGGTCCTGCACCGCCGGCAAGCGCAGTGATTTTGACTGCTATCACGAAGTCCTGGCGTGGGCGCTGGCTAACGACTATCCCCTGAACGCAGACACACGGCTGTTTTTGCAGTTCGGCACGATGGACGTTCACGACTACTGTCAGCAGCGCGGTTACCTGAAAACCTTCGAGCAGGCCGGCGTGGTGCTGATCAAACCGGGTTGCGGCGCCTGCGCCAATTGTGGACCGGGGCAGTCGGTGTCGGCGGAACAGGTCACCATCAGCGCGATCAACCGTAACTTTCCCGGCCGTTCGGGGCCCGGCAGCGTCTGGCTCGCCAGCCCCTACACCGTGGCCGCCAGCGCGATTGCCGGCAGCATCACCACCTTCGCCGAACTTCAGGCGGCGCTGGCAGTTGGCGTTCCGTAAGGATCGCTAGACGCTGACGGTAACCAGCAGCGCATCGTTCAACCAGCGCGTAACCAGCGCTGCGCTATCGACCAACTGCGATGGGCGATTCGCCTCGGCGAATCGCGCCTGCGCTGCCAGCAAGGCCTCGCTCAGGCTGGCCCCGCGACTCAGGCAGATCAACCCGGCCGCTTCGCAAGGGTTCAACTCCCGCACCTTCACCACCCAGCCGAGTCGATAAACCAGAGTTGTCCGGTGTTTCGCTTGCAGATCCGGAAATGCCTGGCCCAGCGTCACATGAGCAGTCCATAACGCCGCGCATGGCCAGTCACTGTGCAGCAGCGAACAGCCTGGATGCAGGGTCAAACGTTGGGCATCGAGTTGACTGCTGCTCAGCGCAGCCAGTTCGCCAGCACTCAATGCCACAGCGTCAGCTGCGAACGCCGCACACTGCACCGACCACTCCAGCGCCGCCACGTCAGCAAAATACGGGTAGGCGTGAACGGCCAAGTAATCATTGAGAAACGCCGCAAGCTGCGCGCCGAACGTTTTCAGATCGGCCTGGCGCGATGGATATCGCTGGCCATAAGCATGCGCAAGCGTGCGGAAAAACTCATCGCCGACCAACGCCTTGATCACCGGATAAGTCAACGCCAGCGAGCGCTCCTGGTGCTGCCAGAGAGCACTGCGGTAACGCGAAAAACGCTGCAGATCATCGGCACTGGTAGCGTCAAACCAACCCTGCGGCAGAATCGCAGGTGCTGACGATTCGTCGAGGCTTGCAACGAAATCGGCTTGCAGCGACGCCAACTCTTCACGCGTCAATCGACACCTCCGCAGCAATCGCCCGAGCAATCTCGACCTGACCCAACAGCTCTTCAAACGGCGGCAGACGAGTGTCCCATTCGATCAGCACCGGCACGCTGCCAAACTGGCGCAATGCGCTGCGATACAGCGCCCAGACCGGCTCGGCAACCGCACTGCCATGATCATCCACCAGCAAGCCTTGCTCATGGCTATGGCCTGCAAGATGCAATTCACCGATGCAGCCAATAGCAAGCGTTTGCATGGCGGCCAGCGCCGGTTCGCCGTGGTTGCATTGATTGACGTAAAGATTATTCAGATCCAGCAGCACCGCACTCCCAGTGCGCGCCACGACTTCCGCAAGAAACTGCGTCTCACCCAAGGTGTCACCCTTGTAGCGCAGACTGGTCGACACGTTTTCCAGCAACAGTTGTTGACCGAGGGCGCTCTGCACTTGATCGACACGCTCACAGACCAGGCTCAGAGACGCTTCGGTCAGCGGCAGCGGCAACAGATCGTTAATGCAGCGCCCCTCCACCGCGCCCCAGGTCAGGTGTTCCGAAATCAGAAAGGGCCTGACGCTGGCTGCCAACTGGCGAATGCGCTCGACATGTTCCATGGAAAACCCATGTACCGAGCCGATGCCCAATCCCACCCCATGCAGACTGATCGGATAGTGATCGGCCAGGCACCGCAACACATGCAGATCCCAGCCACCGGGCCCGAAGTAGTTCTCGGTATGCACTTCAAGCCAGTCAACGGGCGGCAGCGTCTGCAGAAAATCGGGGTAATGCGCAGCACGCAGACCAACACCAATCGGCGGTAACGGGCGCATTCGTGACTCGTCGGGCAATGGATTCATGACCCCCATTATGCGGACGGAATCGATCTGTGCAACTGCGCAACCGGCTGAAGACAACGGCAACGCTGCGGGCGAAATGACAACACCACTTAGAGTCAACGGTAGCCAATACGTGAGTGGGCGGTCATGCTGTTTACGATGCAGTTGGATTTCTGGTGGACGGTCATTACCCTCGTTACGCCAACCTGAATCTCATCATGACCGTTAGTGAACGCTGAATCGACATGATCGCCGAGGGCATAGACCTGGCGGTATGTATTGGTGATCTAAAGGTTGATCCCGAATTGGTCTCCCGCACTTTGCGGTCACTCGGACTTGGTTATATGCGCCGCTCCCGACAACCTAAGTAAAAGCCCACCGATAACTAATGAAAACGAGTTGCTCGCGCATGACTTCATCATTCCTTGGCGCAAGGAATTGCGCACGCAGTGGTTGCTCAAAGGGCAGAATGGAGTCCTTGAGCAACAGGAGGTACGGGTACGCCACGGAGTTGCCGACGGAAAACTGATGTTACGCGCCAACAAAAACCCGCCAAGTGCGGGTTTTGTTGCATCTGGGGTTTGATGATTAAAATCCCTCCGTGGGACCGGGCTTGCCCGTGAAGAATCCAGCCAGACCGATACAAAACACCTGCGGCCAAATATGCCTCCGTCGCCGCAACACTCCCCGGAGAAGCCAGTGAACCAAGCCCTCCTTATCATTGACGTCCAGCCCAGCTTCGCGCCGCCGCAATGGCTGATCGACGGCATCCAGTCCCTCATCGGCACGCTCCCCAGCGTTGCCACGGTCGAGCGCCATGACGAAGCCAAAACCCCGTTCCAGAAACAACTCAGCTGGCACCCGGCACCGGACGACGACAGCCTGATCCGGGCCGATCGCATCTTCATCAAGCACGGTTACGCGCCGACACCAGAAACCATCGAATATTTGAAAAGCCTGAAGGTGGATCGTGTGTTGGTCTGTGGGTTGCAGACCGAGACTTGCTGCCTGGCGGCCGGTTTTGCGTTATTCGATGCGGGATTGCAGCCGACGTTGATCACGGATCTGACGGTGGGATCGTCGCTGGATCGTACGGGTGGGTTGGGGGTGCGGCTTTGGGTGCATCATTTCGGGCACACGGTGAGCTCGCATGATTTGTAATTCCTACCCACTACGTCCTAGGAAATTTCCCTCAAGTTGTGTCGAACTCCATGAAGTATCGAGCAGCCGCCCGGGAAGATAACCTCCGATTTGTGTTGCATCCCGGCGAACGGTTTTGACAGACCGTAAAGCGTAGGGACACTCTATCTTTCGGAGTTCTTCCATGAAAAAGCCCCGCTTGACCTTGATTAAAAATCCGAACTTCTCAGATTCGGACGCCCTCGATCTGAACGAACTCACCCAAGCCGTCGAACACTATCGCAGCGTTCGCCAGAGCAACCCCAGACCACCTGTTCCGACGCGAAATATCTACGTCGTCAACCCGGATATCGACGCGCGCTCCCTGCTCGCTTACGCCAGCGAGAACCTTGCCTTGGCGACGTCTATTGCTGCCGACCTGACCACCCAGCTCGAAGATCCGCATCGCAGCGTGGCATACGCGATTCATCGGCTGGCTGGTTTGGCAGAATTGTCGCTCAATCAATTGCTGGCAAAAATCGAAGAGTCTGAGTCCGGGATCAAACCGGTCTGATGCTGAGTGGGCGCATTCGCTAATCAACTGACCGGTTCATCAACGAAAAAATGGCACCTTGCGAGAATATCCCTGGTGCCTTTGTGTTTGAACAGAATACCGCTAGCCCGAAGACTCAACAGAAGGTTTCACAAACTGTAACTTTCTGTCGAGCACCCACACGGGCAAACCCGAGCGGCTGGAAATTCGTTTCGTTCATGCCTTTCGGCAACATGGCGTCAGCCTGCAAGCTATCCGCAGCGCCTCGCAACAAGCCAAAGAAATGTTTAACCAAGCTTACCCATTTACCTGCAAGCGCTTTCAAACTGATGGCCGAAGCATCTTTGCGACCGTTTTGAGTGAAACGGGAGATGAGGCGCTTCTGGACCTGGTCAAGCGGCAGTACGCGTTCGAGCAAGTCATCAAGCCTTCGTTGTATGAAGGCATCGATTACACCGGATCAGGTGATGCTCAACGTTGGTATCCGGTAACGCGCAGTAAGGCCATTGTTCTAGACCCTTCCAGAAATTTCGGAAAGCCCGTTCTCACTACCGTGGGAATCGACACGGCAGCTATTTTTAGTGCTTATAAAACTGAAGGTCAGAGTACCAAGCGTGTAGCACTTCTATACGAGATCCCCACTTCCTCAGTTGCGGCAGCCGTACGTTTTGAGCAGAGCATGGCGGCTTGAAGTTCCTATTGGATAATAATCTGCCACCCGCCTTGGCCCGTGCGTTGAATGAACTGACTAAAGCTCACGCCGAGCTGATCCGCGGCGGAGCTGCCTTTCGCGTGCCGTGGAAATTCCCCACACACGGAAAGTTTGATCAGATAAAGATGTAAAGCCCGGCCTCCACCGGGCTTTTTTCACTTCAACGATTACAACGTCACCCCGAGCCCCTTCTACACTCACTCCGCACACGCCCTCCCCAACGCGGACCGCCTCCCCATGACCAACCTCAAAGACCGCCTCAAACAAGGCAAGGACGCGCGAAAAACCTGCCCCCGCAACACCCAGTCGGCCTTGGGCAATATCGACCGCGATCCACTGCCGCTGATCAAGGCATCCAGCGAGGGCCGGATAAAATCGCTGGTCGAGTTGCGCTACGGGCGCATGCTGGTTTCCCCGTTTACCTTCTATCGCGGCAACGCCCTGCTTCAGGCCCATGACCTGGCGGGCACATCGAACATGGGGCTGATTTCGCCGATCTGTGGCGACAGTCACTTGATGAACTTCGGCGGTTTTGCCACGCCCGAGCGCAATCTGCTGTTCAGCGTCAACGACTTCGACGAAGCGCACCCGGGGCCGTGGGAGTGGGACCTTAAAAGGTTGGTGGCGAGTTTTCTGATTGCGGCGCGGGATCTGCGTCATGGTGAGACGGTCGAGGAAGATGTCTGCCGCCAAGTGGTCGCGGCCTATCAGAAGACCATGACCGAGTGCGCCGAACAGAGCGCACTGGAAACCTGGTACGAGTCCATCAGCTACGACGATTTGCTGGAGCAAGCGAGCAAAGCCACGCTGGAACATGTGGAGCGAGCCATCGAGAAAGCGGAGCGCCGCACCCATGCCGAGTTGCTGCCAAAAATATGCGAGCGTGACGCCCACGGCCGTCTGACGATTCGCGATGACTTGCCGGAAATCTTCCACCTGCACACCACCACGACGCTGCTGGATGCAGACGATGACTGGCTGCGTCTCTCGGACTGGAAGCCACTCTACGACACCTTCATGGGCGACTATCGGGCCACGCTGCAAGCGGACCGTCGTGAGTTGTTGTCGCGGTTTCATGCCCACGACATGGCGTTCAAAGTGGTGGGCGTGGGCAGCGTCGGCACCCGTTGCCTGGTGGCGCTGTTGACTGACGAACAGGAGAACCCGTTGTTCCTGCAATTCAAGGAAGCGCGGCGCTCGGTGCTCGCCGGTTACGTCAAGACCAAGTCGCGGATGCAGCACAACGGGCAGCGCGTGGTGAACGGCCAACGGCTGATGCAATCGGCCAGCGACCTGTTCCTCGGCTGGACCACCGGGCCAAGTGGTCGACATTTTTATGTACGCCAATTACGCGACATGAAAGTCTCGGCTGAGCTCGAGACGTTCGATGCACCCACCTTCGCCGCCTACGCACGCACCTGTGGCCGCGCCTTGGCCCGAGCCCATGCCAAATCCTCAGGGCAAGCCGCGCAGATCAGTGGCTACATCGGTAAAAGCGATGCACTGGCCGATGCGCTCTTCAAGTACGCAGAAGGCTATACCAAACAGAATGAGCAGGACTTCGAGCGCTTCCAGCAGGCATGTCGCAAGGGTCGCTTGAGGGCGCGTTCAGATGCCGATTTTGCGGCGGATCATCTGCCCTAGAGGCCGCTATTGGCCGAGGCGCTAACGCAGATGAATTTTTCTTCACCCTATCGCCCCGCGCCAACCGGTACATTGCCCTCGCTCATTCAAGAAACTACGGTTTGCCCGCCCTCCCGCGGGCTTTTTTTTGCCTGTCGAATGGCCCCCCGATATAGGTAGGAGCTGCCGAAGGCTGCGATCTTTTGATTTTCATTTTTAAAAGCCAGATCAAAAGATCGCAGCCTTCGGCAGCTCCTACAGGTGTCTCAAGCGATACAAGTAAGTGTCCTGAACGCCATGACGTGTTGTCCGCCGTGCTCGCGCAAACACCCTGATCAACTGAAACCCCGCCGCCACCGCCAGCCGCTGACTGGGCAGGTTGGCTGAGGATGTCGTCAGGTAAAACGTCTGGTCAGGCAGGCTTTTGACCAACGCTTCCAGCGCCCGGCGCATGTGACCTTTGCCCGAAAACTCGGTGTTGGCCCAGTACCCCACCTCATGGCGATTGCGCCCCCGAGGCTTCAGGCCAATGCAGCCGATGATCGCCGCGCCCTGATCCGCGACGATAAAAAACCGCCGCTCGCCTGTATCACTGTTGAAGTCATCGACCGAGCGCAGCATGAACGCCCGCGCTTCATCCTTGCTGGTATAGGGCTTGGCCCAGGGCAGAAACTCGGAGTGCGCTGCAAAACTGAGATTCAGCGCATCCTGCAGTGCTGTGCACAAGACGGGGTCCGGCGCCCGCAAACTCATAAAGGGCAGATCCGTTGGTAACGAGAACTCCATATTTCATCCTTAAAACAGCGTCCGTCATCAGCGACGTTTAAATATTTGTGCAGCAAGTCGTGGAATTTTGTAGACCCGACAGGCTTGAAGGCCCCTGTTTGCGGGCCGTGATTTTATCGTTGATGCAAATCACGTCCCCCCTCCCCATAGGGTGTACCATCAAGCTCTGTCAATCAGATATCAGTTAGCCATGTCCACGCTGAGCGAAGAGAGCCGCCAGATCGTAGCTTCTCTGGCGCACCGTGTTGGTCCCAACGCTGACACCGCAAGGATTGCCCAGGCGATCGTTGTCACCTTGCAGGATATGAACGCAGCCCTGACGCCGATCATCGGCCAGCAAGGGGTTGTCGCGCTATACCGTCGCAGCCTCCATCTGTGCGCTTCCACTCATCCGCGTCTGGCCGACACCTTTGGCAGTGTCCAGGCCGCGCTGGATCTGATTGCCCTCAAATCCGTACTCGTCGAGCAAAACGAAGTCGATGCGCTGTTTTTCGGTGAAGTGTTGCTGACTACGTTTTACGAGTTGCTGACCACGCTGATCGGGCCCTCGCTCACCGCACGTTTGCTTCGTAGCTGGTGGGAACCTTCTTTGAGCGACACCCCTTCGCAGGAAACTTTGCCATGAGCACCAAAGTGACTATCAACCGTCTGGCCACCGGCGTGCCAGGCCTGGACGAGGTGCTGGGCGGAGGTTTGCCGGAATTTTCGTTCAACCTGATCGCCGGTCCTCCTGGCTGCGGCAAAACCACGCTGGCGCATCAGATGATGTTTGCCCTGGCAACACCTGAACGCCCGGCGTTGTTCTTTACCGTACTCGGCGAACCGCCGCTGAAGATGCTGCGTTATCAACAGCAATTCGACTTTTTCGACAGCGAAGCGATCAATCAGTCGATCCGCTATGTAAACCTGGCCGACGACACCCTCGCCGGTGATCTGGACGAAGTGTTGCGGCGCATCGTCAGCGAGGTGGAGGCTCACTCGCCGTCGCTGGTGTTTGTCGACTCGTTCCGCTCTGTGGTCCTGGCCAGCCAGACCCAGGACAACCCCAACAACAACCTGCCGCAGTTCGTTCAGCAGCTCGGCATGTTGATGACCACCTGGCAGGCGACGACCTTCCTCATCGGCGAATACTTCACCGAAACCGACACCAACCCGATCTTCACCGTCGCCGATGGCCTGATCTGGCTGCGCCAGAGCGTTCAACGCAACTCGATGGTGCGCAAGATGGAAATCATGAAGATGCGCGGCCAGCCGACATTGCCGGGGCTGCACACCTTCCGCATTGCCACGTCGGGGATCAAGGTCTTCGCGCCTGCCCCACTCACTCCGGTTGAAACACCGCTGGAATTCCCGATCAAACGCCTGAAAATGGGCGTGCCGCAGCTCGACGAGATGCTCGGCGGCGGCTTACCCCGGGGTTATTCGTTGCTGGTGGCCGGGCCATCGGGTTCGGGCAAAAGCATTCTGGCGGCGACCTTCCTTGCCGAAGGCGCGCGCAATGGCGAAACCGGCGTGATCGCCGTGTTCGAACAACGGCCAAACCATTCGCAAAACGCTACGTTGGCCAGTTTGATCCAGAAGGGTCAGGTCGGCCTGGTGGATAGCCGTGCGCCGGATCTTTCCATCGATGAAATCGTCCAGTTGCTGCTCAGTGAGATCCATCGACTGAATGCCACCCGGGTGGTCATCGATTCGTTGTCGGGCTTCGAGCTGGCACTGGCGCCGACCTTCCGCGACGACTTCCGCGAATCGCTGTCGCGCATGGTCACCGCGCTGACCAGCGCCGGGGTCAGCGTCCTGATGACCTCGGAGCTGGAAGACCGCTACACCGACCTGCGCTTCAGCCCCTACGGCACAGCGTTCCTGACCGACGCCATCATCGTGCAACGCTACATTGAAGTAGAGAGTCGTCTGTTGCGCATCATGGCGGTGGTCAAGGTGCGCGCCAGCGCTCACTCCGATGAGCTGCGCCTGTACCACATTGACGATAACGGCCTGCAGATCGGCGAGATGCTGCCGGACCAGGAAGGGCTACTCGGCGGCCGGCCGACCCGGCAGCGCAGCAAAGACAAGGTGTAAGCCAGGATCATGACAGAGGCCAATGGCGCGAACGCACAAGCGATGGCTACGGCTGCTCGCGAGTTGTTCCTGCTCGGCCAGAAAACCGTCGAAGCCCGTGCGGTGCTGGCGGCGCTGCAGAAGGAACTGAGCGACACCAACAACCGTTTGGTGGACGCCCAGCAAATCGAACAACTGGTCGAAGCCAATCAGCAATTGGTGCTGGCGATTCTGCTGGCGCAAACGGACGCGGAAAAACCCCAGCGTTCGAAAGAAGAGCAACGGCTGTTCCTTGAGATGCGCGAGGCCAACGCCCAATTGGTGATCGCCGCCCTCAGCGCGCAAAACCTGCAAGCCTCGGCAGAACATACGCTGGCGCAGCAACGCAACATCCTTACCCTGGTCGCCCATGAACTGCGCAACCCGCTGACGCCCATCAGCATGATCGCCGGCCGCCTGGTGCGGGTGCCCGCCGAAGAGCTGCCGCGCATGCAGGCCCTGATCGAAAGCCAGGTGGCGCACATGTCGCGGCTGGTGGACGACTTGCTCGACGTGTCCCGCGCCAGCACCGGCAAGTTGCGCCTCGATTGCGAGATCGTCGACATGGTGCAGATCATCCAGAGCGCCATCGACGTGTGCAGGCCGGTGATGAACACCCGACACCTGCACTTCAACGCTGAACTGCCCGCTCGTGCGCTGTCGGTGGACGGCGATCCGGTGCGCCTCACGCAGATCCTCGGCAACTTGCTGGGCAACGCGGCCAAATACACACCGGCCGGGGGTAATGTCACGCTGTCGGTCACGACTACGGACGATGTGCTGGAGATGCGCATTTGCGATGACGGCATCGGCATTTCCGCCCAGGCCCTGCCGTTTATCTTCGAGCCGTTTGTGCAGGACGTGCATGCCATCGGCTTCAACGGCGCGGGCCTGGGCATCGGCCTGACCGTGGTGCGTGAATTGGTCGAAGCCCATGGCGGCACCGTCGTCGGCATCAGCGATGGCGATGGCCGGGGCAGCACTTTTATCGTGACATTGCCGCTGGTGGTTTGAGTTTTTCCGCCGGCCACGCAATGCTTGCGCATCGACCGCGTAACCCGGAGCGCCCATGCCGCTGCTGACCCTGCCCTGTAAACGCCTGACGCTGGCCGTCCTCGCCCCTGAAGAGGCGGCGCTGGAAAGCGATTTCTACCGGAGCAACCAGCGGCATCTGGCCCGCTGGTCACCGATTCGCCCCGCCGATTACCACAGCCCCGAACGCATTCGCCCGCGCCTCGAAATACAAGCCAGCGCTTTGATCGCCGGTTTGGCAGTGCACTTCGCGCTGCTGGATCCGGACAGCGGCCAGATGATCGGCGCGTGTAACTTCAGTGGCATCACGCGCGGCGCGTTCCAGGCTTGCTACCTCGGTTACCACATCGATGAAGTTCATCAAGGCCAGGGCTTGATGCAGGAAGCTCTGGAAACAGCCATCGGTTACATGTTCGATGAACAAAAACTGCACCGGATCATGGCCAACTACATACCCGGCAACGAACGCAGTGCGCGGCTGCTGGAACGCCTGGGATTTGAACGTGAGGGCTACGCCAAGGCTTACCTGAGCATCGCCGGACGCTGGCAGGATCATGTGCTGACAGCGTTGATCAATGATCGCTTCGAAACCCCGGAACAGCGCTGGTCCAGACCGCTCAAGTAATACTTCGCAGCCGTTCACAATTTGTTAAGTATTCACCCCGTATGCTCGGGCTTCCCGTTCCTTTGTTCGGTAGCCAGAAGCCTATGTCCCGTGCCGCCCCTTCACTGTTTCTGCTAGCCGCGCTGCTGTTTTTCTTCGCCCTGGGCAATCATCAACTGCAAGGTTCCACCGAAGCCCGGGTCGCCGGGATCGCCATGGAAATGCACGTCGATAATGACTGGGTGACACCACGCCTGTTTGGCGAACCGTTCCTGGAGAAACCGCCCCTGAGCCTGTGGCTCGACGCCGGAGCGATCCGCGCGTTTGGCGGCACGCCGTGGGCCGTGCGACTGGCGTCGGCGTTTGCCGGGTTGTTCAGCGTGATGGTGTTGTACGGCATGCTGCGACGGTTTGGCCGCCCCAGGGCCGTGGCCTGGACCGCGGGGTTTATGCTGGCGACCATGGCCAGTTATTGGAGCAACACCCGTGGCGTCGGCGAGGACGGCTTGCTGACCCTTGGCGTGACCATGGCGTTGCTGGCGTTCTTCCAGGGGCTGCGGCAATCGACCGCCGGCACCTCGCTGCTGTTTGTCACCGGGATTACGATCGCCACCCTGAGCAAAGGCGTGCTGGGTCTGGCGATGCCGGGGGTGGTGATCTTCGCGTTCCTGCTGGCCGAGAGCCTGATGGATAAACGCCTGAAGGTCGGCGACTGGCTGCGTCCGGGCCTGTTGACGCTGGTGGGTTTGATCCCGCTGCTGATCTGGCTCGTCGTGCTGTATCAGCGTGGCGGTGCCCATGCTGTCACCGAAGTGCTGCTGACCAACAGCGTCGGGCGCTTCAGCGGTTCCTTCGTCGAGGCCGGGCATTACGAGCCGTTCTATTACTACCTGATCAAACTTCCCCAAGCCTTTCTGCCCTGGAACATTCTGGTGTACCTGGGGCTGTGGCACTTTCGTAAAAGCCTGATGGCCAATCGGTATTTGCTGTTTTTCACGGTGTGGATACTGGCGCAGTTCCTGATGCTGACCCTGGCGTCGAGCAAGCGCACGGTATACCTGATGTCCCTGGCGCCGGCTGCCGCGGTGATCGCGGCTGAATATGCGCGGGTGCTGTATGAAAAGTTGAAAGCTCACGAAGGCGCTTCGAGCCTGATCGGCCGCATCGCACGGCACAGCAATGCTCTGATCGGCGGGTTGTTGGTCGTGGTGCTGGGTTGCTACCTGATCAGTGCGCAATGGTTGCTGCCTCATGCGGATCGCAAGTTGTCGTTCGTGCCTCTGGTCGAGCAGATTCAAGCGCTGCAAGCCAATGGGCAAAACGTCGCGTTGTTCCAGGCCGATGAGCGGGTCGGTGGTGCCAGCGTGTTTTATACCCAGCGGGTGCTCAAGGGATTGGACACCGAGGCGCAGTTGCATGCGTTTCTGACGGCTTCACCGACTAACGTGGCGGTCATGGCAGGCGAGAGTGAACCGGTGGCGCCGTTGAAGGTGCTGAAGATCATGATGGTCGGGCGGCAGCCGTACTACTTCGTTGGGGAGTGAGTGTTTTCAGATGGACCGCGTTATCGTTCTTCGCGGGCAAGCCTCGCTCCTACAGATCCGGTGATCCCCTGTAGGAGCGAGGCTTGCCCGCGAAGGCAATCTCCCAGCCACCGCAAGCCCCAAACCAGACAACAAAAAACCCGCCCCCCTCGATCAGAGGCTGGCGGGTTTTGTCATTCAAACTATTGGTCAGCCAGCAACCTGCGCCTGCGCAACCCGCTCAGCTCGCTCATGCCTCTGCAATACCGGCGCTTCCAACCGCGCCCGCCCATAAAACGCCAGCGCCGTCAGCAAACATGCCAGCCACACAAAGATCCCGGCCCAGAACGTGTGGGACATGTAGTGCCAACCCTGCAGGACCCGCGTGGTGCCATAGATGAAACCGAGCAACAACGATCCCCACATCACGGCTTTAGCAAAGCGCCAACGGTAACGACGCGCCACGAAGTACAACGCCAGCATGGTGAACCCGCCCGACGCATGCCCGCCCGGCCAGCAGCGACCGTCGCCCGCTTCCTTGAATAGCTGGAAGTTGTTGTACCACTCCACATGGGCCAGTTTGCCGCCATACAGGGTGGTTTCGATCGGACAGTACACGCTGGTATGGGCCTTGAGGAAATGGATCACGCCGGTGCAGATGGCAAACGCGAACACCACAAACAGAAAATCCCGACGATGTCCGTGAGCAAATCGCAGCACCGGTGCGACTTTACTACGCTCAAGAAAACCGCCAAGCCGAGGACGCTTTTGCGGGTTGATCAGCGGCCAGACGAACGACAGCATCGCGCCGATCAATGCGATTTCCGCCGTCCAGTTCGGAATGATCCGCGCCCACTTGTGGGTGAGCTTTTCAAAGAAGTGCACCTTGTCCAGCGGGAAGGTCTGGCTGACCGGATCAAACAGCAGATTGCTGAAGGCGATGTCGATGTGGGTCATGTCGAACATCAGGAACACCACCGCCGCGCAGGCCAGTGGAATACCGAAGTTCACCCAGTAAAAGCGGTAAGGGGAAACAGTCTGCATTGTCAGTCCTGAGCCAAAGAAATTATCGGGTCGTCACCGAGCGCCAGTCAGAGGCCTCGATGTAACCGAGAATGGAGGGCGCTTGCGGGGTTTTGGTGGAAACGAACAGCGAGGCGCCATAACCCAGCGTGTCTGTCGAAACGTTCATGCTTTTTTCCAGCTCGGTCATGCACTCGCTGTGGGTCACCAGGATCAGGTTGCGACCCGGCACCTTGTGCGCCAGGGCGTCGCGCAGCATCGTGCCCTTGCAACTGATCAACCAGTCTTCACCGACACCCACCGAGTTGAACATGTAGCCGGCGGTCTGCGCGGTGCGCACCATCGGGCTGTTGTAGATATCGGCCTTGGACAGGCCCAAGCGTTCGAAATGAGAACCGACGGCTACCGCGACGCCACGGGAGCGATCGGTGATGCCGTCGTTGCCGCTCAAACAGGCCGCCGAGGAGTGATCGCATCGCTCGACGTGACGCACCAGTACGATCATGTCGCCCTTGGCCCAACCCGACATCAACGCCTTGGCACCGGCCACATTGCCATGGGCCAAATCCGGGACAGCGGCGGGCGCCAGCAGCCAGAGCGTCAGTGGAATGACCAACAGCGCCGAGGCGATTACCACCCAGGCATTGCGATAGCGGGCAAAAAAGCTCAGATCAATCGAGCGTTTTATCCCGAACAGACTCAGTCTCAATTCCACAAAAAGCCGCCCCGCCGGCATGTCGCACCTGTCATTAGATGCCGCGAGGGTAGAGAGGCGGGCGTCGCCAGCAGGTGAAACCCATGTGAAAAAAAGCTTAAGACCTGCCACAAGTCTTGTTACAGGTTCTGTCCGACAAAAACCTTTCAGCTCTCGGGATTGCTGCCGATACAGGTCTGCAACACACCTTGCTGGCACCTAAAAACAACAATCTTCCAGCCAACTGACGATAAAGAAACACTACGTTCCTGGAGGAATTGTGATGAATAGCTGGTTCGGTAACATCAGTGTGAACATGAAGCTGGGCCTGGGGTTCGGCCTGGTCCTGGCACTGACCTGCATCCTCGCCCTGACCGGCTGGACAAGCCTGGGCGGCTTGATTGACCGCAGCAACTGGATGAGTGATATCACCCAGCTCAACGCCGGCCTGACCAAGCTGCGCGTGGTGCGCCTGCAATACATGCTGACCAACGGCGACGAAACCGCCGCGCAAAACGTCCAGACCACCCTCGACAGTTTCGTGACTCAGCAAACCGCTTTGCTGGGCAGCTTCAAAAACCCTGAAAACGTCAAGATGCTCAAAGAGCAGGCCGCGACCATCGCCGCTTACCAGACGTCCCTGAACAAAATGCGCAGCGCCTACCGCACTGGTAACAGCGCCCGCGACGCCATGGGCGCCAACGCCGAAAACGCCAGCGCGCTGATCAACACCATCAGCACCCGCGTGCAGGACATGCCCCTGAGCGATCAGCGTTTCGAACAGTTCCAGGCCATCACCCAGGCCAAGGAAGCGTTCATGCTGGCGCGTTACGAAGTGCGTGGCTACACCGCCAGCACTAACGCCGAGACCGAGCAAAAAGCCGTCGGCCAACTGGACGCGGCCATCGCCAGCCTGAAGCCGCTGAACGTGCATTTCGCCGACACCCAGCAAGACGCCCTGCGTCAGCTGGACACCGCGCTGACCAACTACCGCAGCGCCCTGATGGCTTACAAAGCCGCCAGCACCGATGCCGTGCAGGCGCGCAAGGAAATGACCGACCAGGGCACCGCGATCGTTGACCTGAGCGACAAGCTGTATCAATTCCAGCTCGACCGTCGTGACGTCGAAAGTGCCCAGGCGCGCACCCTGCAACTGATCAGCACCTTGCTCGCGTTGCTGGTCGGCGTGATCGCTGCCGTGGTCATCACCCGTCAGATCACCGGTCCGTTGCGCGACACCATGACCGTGGTCGATCGCATCGCCAGTGGCGACCTGACCCAAGACGTCAAAGTCACCCGCCGCGACGAACTCGGTGTGTTGCAGCAAGGCATCGGCCGCATGGGCGTGACCCTGCGGGACCTGATCAGCGGCATCCGCGACGGCGTTACCCAGATCGCCAGCGCTGCCGAAGAGTTGTCGGCCGTGACCGAACAGACCAGCGCCGGGGTCAACAGCCAGAAGATCGAAACCGATCAGGTGGCCACCGCGATGCACGAGATGACCGCCACCGTGCAGGAAGTCGCGCGCAACGCCGAAGAAGCCTCCCAGGCTGCCGCCGCCGCTGACGGTGAAGCCCGCGAAGGCGACAAAGTGGTCAACGAAGCCATCGCCCAGATCGAACGCCTGGCCACCGAAGTGGCACGTTCCACCCAAGCCATGAGCGTGCTGCAACAGGAAAGCGACAAGATCGGCAGCGTCATGGACGTGATCAAGGCTGTGGCCGAACAGACCAACCTGCTGGCGCTCAACGCCGCGATCGAAGCGGCCCGTGCCGGTGAAGCCGGTCGTGGTTTTGCCGTAGTGGCCGACGAAGTCCGTGGCCTGGCCCAACGCACGCAGAAATCCACCGAAGAAATCGAAGGCCTGGTGGCCGGTCTGCAGAACGGCACCCAACAAGTGTCGGCGGTGATGAACAACAGCCGCGCCCTGACCGACAGCAGCGTCGCCCTGACCCGCAAGGCTGGCGTCTCCCTGGAAAACATCACCCGCACAGTGTCGAATATCCAGTCGATGAACCAACAGATCGCCGCAGCCGCCGAAGAACAAAGCGCCGTGGCTGAAGAAATCAGCCGCAGCATCATCAACGTGCGCGACGTCTCCGAACAGACCGCCGCCGCCAGCGACGAAACCGCAAAATCCAGCGTTGAACTGGCGCGGTTGGGCGGTCAGTTGCAGCAGATGGTCAGCCACTTCCGGGTCTGACACCTCAGACCTGATCGTTCCCACGCTCTGCGTGGGAATGCCTCAATGGACGCTCTGCGTCCGCTTCGGCAGGTGACGCGGAGCGTCACGGGCTGCATTCCCACGCAGAGCGTGGGAACGATCAAACCGGCACTTGTAGGCATTTTCCGAGCCTGACAGGCTACGCTCGAAGCAAATGCCGAGGCGCAACATGACAAAAAGAATGTCTACCAATAAGCGATTTTTTCTAGGGTTGGCCGTGTTGGTGCTTCTTAACGCGGCGGCGCTGACACCTGTTGTGCTCAATCATTTATCGAGCGCCTATGGCCTGAAAATGATCAAAACCAAAGAACCTCTTCTTCTTGAAGGGCCGAACGGCGATGAACATGACTATGTACTGCCCGTCGGAACAACCCTCTATCACGATAAAAGCTACCCCGAAGGGTTTGATCGGTATCTGGTTTATTTGAATCACAAAGGCGTTATCGCCCACGAAGAAGTGCCGATGAAGCCAGAGTACGGTGGAGCGCTTATTGATCCGCTCTGGCTATCGAATATCGATGCCGAAACGTTGAAGGACCTGTTCAAACGCTTCCCACTGTCCAAGGAAGACGTCGCTGCCGCTATAAAAGCCAATGAAATCACCAAGGACGATTTGGCAGACATCATCCGCTCGATGCCGGAGTAATACAGCCATCGTGAGCAGGCTCGCTCCCACAGTGGAGGGTGGGCGTGCATAAAATCCGTGGTCGACATCGCCTCCCTTGTGGAAGCGAGCCTGCTCGCGAAGGCTATCTAACGAACAACCGAGCGCATCGGTTGTAGTCCACTCTCAAACACTGATCGCATTGGTAAACACCAGGCGATTGCCAAACGGATCGGTCACGGTCATGTCCTGACTTCCCCAGGGCATGGCCTGGATCTGGGGTTTGGCAAACATGTACTCCTTGGCAACCAATTGCTGCTGGAACGCTTCGAGCTCATCGGTCTCGATGCGCAGTGCCGATCCCGGTGTGGCGTCGCCGTGGTGTTCGGACAGGTGCAGCACGCATTCGCCCCGGGAGACTTGCAGGTAGAGCGGGAAGTTGGCTTCGAAGCGGTGCTGCCAGTCGATCTTGAATCCCAGGAAATCGACGTAGAACGCCACTGCCTTGGCTTCATCGAAGATCCGCAGGATCGGAGTGGTTTTGCCGAAGCTCATGGGGGTGCTCCCTGATTGGAATAGCCCAGTGTAGCTGGGCTGGATGTCAGCACTTCGGCTTGGCACAAGGATTCTTTAGTTTCACATTGCCACTATGAGACGTGGATCAAAAGATCGTAGCCTTCGGCAACTCCTACGCGCCTGTGGGCGCCGCCGAAGGCTGCGATCTTTTGATTTTCAAAACCCATCCCGCAAATCCCCATCCCGCGCCAGAAACCGCCCTTCCCTGCGCCCGTTCGCCTGGCCATCCACATAACTCAGCGCACCGTTGACCCACACGCCGTCAATCCCTTCCGCCGCCCGTTGCGGGTCATGGAAATCCGCCACGTCGCGAATGGTCAGCGGATCAAACAACACCAGGTCCGCCCAATAGCCTTCTCGAATTTCACCCCGCTCCTTCAGGCCAAAACGCGCCGCCGACAACCCGGTCATCTTGTGCACGGCGGTGTGCAGCGGAAACAGCCCGACATCACGGCTGAAATGTCCGAGTACTCGAGGGAACGCGCCCCACAAGCGTGGATGCGGAAACGGGTCTTCCGGCAAACCGTCGGAACCGACCATCGACAACGGATGCGCGAGGATCCGCCGCACATCCGCCTCGTCCATGCCGTAATACACCGCGCCCGCCGGTTGCAGGCGTCGCGCGGCATTGAGCAGCGGCATGCCCCATTCGTTGGCGATGTCGATCAGATCGCGGCCACTTATCTCCGGATGCGGCGTCGACCAGGTGATGGTGATGCGATGGGCATCGGTGACTTGCTTGAGGTCCAGGGTCGAGGAACTCGCCGCGTAGGGATAACAATCGCAGCCCACCGGGTGAGTTTTGGCGGCGTGTTCAAGGGAGGCCAGCAACTGTGGACTGCGACCCCAATTGCCGACGCCAGCACACTTGAGGTGGGAAACGATCACCGGGGCTTTCGCGTGACGGCCAATCTGGAACGCTTCGTCCATGGCCTCCAGCACCGGTTCGAACTCACTGCGCAAATGGGTGGTGTAGACCGCGCCGAAAGCCGTCAGCTCTTCGGTCAGTTGCATGACTTCATCGGTCGACGCCGAGAACGCGCTCGCATACGCCAACCCTGTGGATAAACCCAACGCGCCAGCCTCAAGACTTTCACGCAGTTGCTCGCGCATCGCGCTGATTTCATCGGCGCTGGCGGTGCGAAACAGGTCGTCGAGGTGATTGCTGCGCAGCGCGGTGTGACCGACCAGCGCCGCCACGTTAAGCGTGGTGTTCGCTGCTTCGACCGCCGCGCGGTAGTCGCGGAACGTCGGATAAACGAACGCCGCACGCGTGCCGAGCAGGTTCATCGGGTCCGGCGGATCGCTGCGCAAACTGACCGGCGAGGCGCTGATCCCGCAGTTGCCGACGATCACCGTGGTCACGCCCTGGCTGAGCTTGGGCAGCATCTGCGGTTGGCGGATCACCACCGTGTCGTCGTGGGTGTGCACGTCGACAAAACCCGGTGCCAACACCCGACCGGCAGCGTCGATTTCTTGCGTGGCGCGGGCGTCGTGCAAGTCGCCGATTCGCGCAATGCGGCCATCCGATATCGCCAAATCAGCGGGATAGCCGGGGCGGTTGCTGCCGTCAATGATGAGGGCATTGCGGATCAGCGTGTCGTACAACATCTCAGTCTCCTGGGTCAGCTTCTGCCTTTGATCAAATGGTGATCGAAGCCTTGCTCCACCAGATAACGCCAGGCGACCTGAACGTCTTCGGGAATCACCTGCTCGGCCTGAAAGCCCAACGAAGGGTAAACCATGATGCGGTGCACATCACCGACCATTTCGTCGATCAACCCCAGGACGCCGATCAGGTTGCTGACCTCGTCGGGGAAACCGAACGACGGCGCATCCACGCAAGCTTCGAGCCCAGGCCACTGAATGGGCAGGGTCAGGGCCACGCGTCGGATCGAGTTCGGCTTGGTCAGAAATGTCGCGCGGCGCACCTGTGGAAACAGTGCCTTGGCAAACGCGATGTTCTCGGCAAAGTTGGTGGCGCGAGGCTCCAGGGTGAATTGATCCGCCGTCACACCCAGCGCTAGGGCCTGTTGCGCAAAAATGTCAGCCTCGGTTCTTTCCCACAAATGCTTCGTCCAGTTTCCGGTATTGCCGGTAAACAAAAGATGCGGGGCGACGCCGTTTTTCAGCAGCTCGCAGGCGTAATCGCAGACCCGCAGATCGTAAGACCCACAGACCACGATCAGCTCGCAATCATGGTGTTGGCGCCCCGCGCCGAGGAAGTCCCAGAGGACCGTGGCGTGTTGCAACGTGAGCGTCATGAGTGAGCGAACCTGCGGGCAACCGGCCCACTGATAAATAAACCGCCGTCAGCATAGGCGTGTTTTCCCAGTTCGGTCATCGAGACCGGAAGCACTGTGAAATCCGCGTGCAACTGTGTTGCGCCGTGGCAGGGCAACGATTGATCGTCGCCGATGCCGATGCACAGCGCGCCGCTGCTGACAGCCGAGCGTACGCCGCTGACAGAGTCTTCGAACACCAGGCACTCATCGCTCTGGCGCTCCAGTTGCGCCGCCGCCAAGCGGTACGCATCGGGCGCCGGTTTGCCACGGCGCACGTCATCGCGACAGATGATGCTGTCGAAAGCCGAAGTCAGGTCGTGTTGCTGCAAAACGTTGTCGACACGCTCTCGCCAACTGCTGGTGACCAGTGCCATGGGCACCGCGCACGCCTTCAACTGAGCGATAAACGTAGCGACACCCGGCACCAGATCACAGGTCGAGACCTGCTCGATGGCGTCGACTTCCTTTTTGATCATCAGGCGTTTCTGCTCATCAAACTGGCCAAACAGAGCCTGCAAGGTGTGGCCGCCCGGGCGACCGTGAATATGATCGTTGATAAACGCCTGATCGACGGCCACACCGTGGTGCCGCGCGACGGTGGTCCAGGCGAATTCAATGACCTCGCGGGACTGGATAAGTACGCCATCCATATCAAAGCAGACGGCGGTAAACGTTCGTTGTGTCATGAGTTGAACTTCGCATCCTCTGATGAGCAATAAACGCCAGCACTGTGCCGATCAAGGCAAACAGCGCCATCACGTAGTAGGACCACTGCGGCTGTGTTTCATACAAATAGCCGGCAAAAGGCGTGGCCAGGCCCATGGGCAGCGCAACGGCCAGGGAGTAATAGACGCCCTGGGTAAAGACCTGGATGTCTTGCGGTGCATGGTCGCGAATAAACCGCATGATCGCCGAGTGATAGGCAGCAAAACTCAAGGCATGCAGGCACTGCCCCAACAGGATTACCGACATCGCATCACTGTTGGAAAACAACGCCCAGCGCAGCGCCGCACACACGCTGGAAAAGATCACGATGGACAGCGGCGAGCAATACGACAGGACTTTATTCGAGAGCGCGAAATACGTGATTTCGGCAATCACCGCCACTGACCAGAACGCCCCGATGGACGCTGAAGAGTAGCCCTTCACGCCCCAGCCGATAGACGCGGTGGAAAAATACAGGGTGTGGCTCAGTTGAATAAAACTCGCCGCCGCAATCGCGATCAACAGGCTTTTTTGCGCGAACAGCGCTTTCCAGTCCGGACGTTTAATCGTGCGGCTGAGCGGTTGCAGATGCGCCCTGGAGACTTGGCGCTTCAATCGCAAACAGGCCAGCGCGGTGAACAACATGCTCGCCGCAATCACGATCGGCACCCAGGATTGGCTGTATTGCGCGAACAACAAACCGCCGAGGGTCGAGGTCAGGATAAACGCCGAAGAGCCCACCGCCCGCACCCAGCCATAGTTCTGCAGCGCTTGTTTGTCACGCTTGAGCAGATAGGACTCGGACAACGGCAACACCACCATCCACAGCCCGCCAAACAGAACGCTCAGGCACACAAAGATCCATAAGTGCACCGGCATAAAATAAAACAGCAACGTACAGAACGCCGCCGAGAAGCCGAGAAAAGCCGCGAGACGCAGTTGGTCCACGCGCCAATCGGCCACGTAAGTAATAAACACCCCGGTAAACACCTGGGGCCAATAAGCCGCCGCAATCAGCAGGCCTATCTGGCTGGCGCTGAAACCCAGCGAGTCCAGCCACGTCGGCCAGAACGGATAGATGATCCCTTCTGCCGCAAAGAACCCGAAAAAGATTAAATACATTCGTTAACCATACGCTCGAAGCTCCCTATCAGGGCTCCAAAGGAGCCCTGAAAATATCCATGCATTACTCGAAGCGTTGCTGGGTGAAACTGTTTTTGCCTTTGCGCCAAACGATCAGCGATTCGCTCATCACCACCAGATCGACCATCCCCTCCTTCAACGCATCCAGGGCATCCTGGGAAGAACATACGATCGGTTCTTCATGGCGGTTGAACGAGGTGTTGATCAACGCAGCCTGACCGGTCTTGTCGTACCAGGCATTCAACAAACGGTGCATAAACGCGTCGCCTTGCGGGCGGATAATCTGCGGCCGCGCCGTGCCATCGATGTGCACCACCGCCGGGCTCGCCTCGCGAAACTGCGGATGACAATCGTAGGTCATGGTCATGGTGTCCGCCGCCACTTGATCCTCTTCCCAACCCACGTAACACGCCGGCGCCTGCTCGATGGCCGTGACCGGGCCGAACGGCATGAACTCGGTGCGGTGCATGCGCTTGTTGAGCCAATGGTTCACCTCGGCATCCTGGGCGTGATAGACGATGCTGCGGTTGCACAGCGAGCGCGGGCCGAACTCCATCTTGCCCTTGAACATGCCCAGTACCTGATTCTCTGCCAGTGCGTCGGTCAGGACCTCGATGATGTTCGAGGGCGTGTAGTAGCCGAGTTCAGGGTAGTCGCGAATGATCAGGTTGATGTTCTGCGAAACACTGCGCGACTCCGGCCCGAGGGTCATCGCCGGGTTCTTGAAGCGGGTGCCGTTTTGCAGATAGGCCGCGCCAACCGCAGCGGCCAGCGCCAGGCCGCCATCACCCATGCAGGGCAGCACATAGACGTTTTTCACCCCCGGAATTTCCCGCAGGCGCTGATTGAGTTTCACGTTGCCGAACACGCCACCGGCCAGGCACAGGTTGGTGCTGCCCCGTTGGGCCAGGTGATGGGTGACGGTCGCCACCAGCAGGTCTTCGGTATGGCGCTGTACCGCTGCGGCGATGTTTTCCGGGGTTTCCCGGGCGAACAGGGTTTCCAGCGGTTCGCTGTAGTGGTTGTAGGACGGCAGGAACAGATCACCGCAGCACGCCTTGATGCGTCCGTCCTCAAAACGGATCATCTGCTGCATCACCCCCAGCAGTTTTTGCGGATCGCCAAACGCCGCCAGGCCTGTGACTTTGCCTTCATGCCGGTTGGGTTTGTAACCCAGCAAATGGGTAATCCGGCCGTAGAAATACCCCAGGCTGTCGATGCTGGTTTCACGCTGCAACACAGTGGTTTCGGTCGGGCTGTACCAGGTCACGGTCAGGGACTGGAAATCGCCGCGCCCGTCGCACGTCAGGGTCAACGCCTCGTCAAACGGTGAACAGACATAAGCACCGAGGGCATGGCATTCATGGTGGTCAATGTAATACGCCTTGCCGGTCAAACCATTGGCGGCAATGTACTCGTCAAACTCGGCGCGTTTCTCTTTGTCGTTGCTTACTTCATCGGTTACACGCTGACGAAACTGCGCAAGCCCTTGGGGATTATTTCTGACTTCTTCAACGATGCGATCGAAATACAACTCCAGGTGTTTATCCGCACTGAAACCGGCGTTCCATCCATAGGCCACATAATCTATATCTTCCAGCGATACGCCCGCTTGACTCAATACAAACTCAATCGACTTTGCAGGCCAGATCTTATGATCCTTTTTGCGGGTAAAACGCTCTTCACTGACCGCTGAAAGAATCTGACCATCACGTACCAGGCAGGCACCCGACAAATCATTGTTAGTAATGCCTAAAATGATCATAACTACTCCTTGTTCTTGCCAATTCCAGTGATGACTGTGCCCACGCTCGATGAGCGCGGCGCTCTAGCCTGGGTTTATGGACGGATTAACGGCATCAAGGGCCGAACGTCATAACGATTGAAGAGGCGAAGTCATTTGATTCGCCCGGGATATGCCTTTACGAGAAGACATCAAGAATGTGTAGTGCCATCGCAAAGTCCTTTTGCAAAAAAAGTCCACGGACATTGACCTGTTATCTGGCTGTATGCCTGAGCAACAAGTTGGCTGTGTTTGTCCGGGTGACAGACTAGTAGGAAATTTCCGAACAGCTTCATACAGCTGCCACTAAAAATTAAATATCGCCTTATGTAGAAATTAAATAACTCGTTAACCTCCCCTGTTTACGGGGACTTGAACGACATGAAAAATATCATTTCACCCGGCACAAAAAAGCCCGCCGAGGAACCTATTGCTCATCGGCGGGCTAATTTGTTCTGACACTTGTAAAAGAATCAGCGGGCGCTTACATCACACCATTTCGTGCAAGATCCACTCGGTCACCGAAGTACGCTTCGGCGCCCAACCCAGCAATTCACGTGCATGCTTGCCACGAACTCGGCTGTTAGAGCCCAAGCCATAGTTGGCCATTTCATAACCCCACTCGGCTTCGGCATCTTTCAGCGGCCAGTCTTGCGGCTCGCCGAGGTTCAAGGCTTTCGCCATGGCGGTGGTCATATCGATAAACGACGACTCACCGCTTTCGACGAAGTAGAACGTGCCCGGGATGTTTTTGGTCAGCGCCAGCAAGTACAGGGCGACGACGTCTTCGATGTGCACGTTGGACCAGATGTTCTGGCCGGTGCCGACGTGACGGACCACACCGCTTTTGCGCGCCTGTTTCAGCAGACGCGGCAACTGCACGCTGTCGCGTTTGACGCCGAGGCTGTTGCCGTAGATCAGGGTGTTGCAGATGACGGCCGAATTCACACCGTCCTTCGCTGCCGCGAGGATCAGGTTGTCGATGGCCACACGGGCAGCCTTGTCGACGGTGGGTTCCGGCAGGTTGTCTTCGTAGTAGATAACGTCGCTGGATTTACCGCCCGAGGCATCGCCGACGATGCTCGAACCGCTGGTGTGCAGGAACACTTTGTTGGAGCCGCGAAGCGCATTGAGCAAGGCTTCTACCGCAGCACGATGGTCGCTGCTGGCGGCGTTGATCACCGCATCGGCGGCGCGGGCCTGGTCAGCCAGCAGTGCGCTGTCATCAAGGGTGCCGATCACTGGAGTGATGCCCAGCGCGGTCAGCTCATTGGCTTGTTCGGCGCTGCGCACCAGACCGGTGACGTTATGGCCGGCCTGGACCAGACCCGTGGCGATCGAGCCGCCGATAAAACCGGCTGCGCCGGTAACGAATACGTTCATGGAGAAACTCCCTGCGTTAATAAGTGATGCAACGAGTATCAACGACCGATCCCTGTCGAAAAATCCCCGGTGGCCCAATTCACTCTTGCGCAGGGATCACGAATCAGCCTTTGAAATCCGAGTTCGCGTACACCGCCAATTTGCCCTGGATAAAGTCCAGGAAGCACTGGATGCGCAGGGCCAGCTGCGAGTTGCGGTAGTACACGGCGTTGATCGGTTGGCGATAACCGCTGTTGAAGTCCGCCAGCACAGCCTTGAGGCGCACGGCGCGCAGGTCATCATTGGTCATGAAATCCGACAGGCAAGCGATGCCTTGGCCTGCCAGCGCCAAGTGCCGCACGGTCTCACCGCTGGAGGCGTTGATCGCCGCGTTGATCGGCCAGCGATCGCCGTGCACATGACGCAGCGGCCATTGGTTGAGGCCTTCGTTCTGGGTAAAACCGATCAGCGTGTGATCGTTGAGATCGGCGACGGTGGCGGGTGTGCCGTGTTGCTCCAGATAAGCCGGGCTGGCGACGATGTGCAGCGGACTGCAACCCAGGGAGCGCGCGTGCAAGGTCGAGTCCGCGAGCGTGCCAATGCGGATGGCGATGTCGGTGCTTTGTTCCAACAGGTCAATGATCAGGTCATTGCTGTTGAGTTCGAGCTGGATGTCCGGGTAGAGACCGCGAAACTCATCGATGTACGGCACGATAGCGTGCAGCATGAACGGCGACGCGGCGTTGATCCGCAGGCGTCCGGACGGGGTTTGCTGACGGGAGTTGAGGCGCTCTTCGAGTTCCTCCATCTGATCGAGAATCAGCTTGGCGTGTTCGAAGAAGTACTTGCCCTCTTCGGTCAGGTCCATGCGCCGCGTGGTGCGGTTGATCAGCGTGGTGTCGAGCTTGGCTTCCAGGCGCGACAACGTGCGGCTGACCGCCGACGGCGTCTGCCCGACCTGCTCGGCCGCAGCAGAGATCGACCCGCACTCAATCACGCAGACGAAGATCTGCAATTCATCGGATCTGGCTTTCACGTGGGTCCCTTATCGATTGTCCTGCGCAATTCTACTGTGGCATAGCACGAACCCTTGTGGGAGCGGGCTTGCTCGCGAAGAGGCCATCACATTCAACATCAATGTCGACTGTAAGACCGCATTCGCGAGCAAGCCCGCTCCCACAGGTTCTGCGCCGTTGCAGCTCAGGCTTTCGATAGTAGCTGAGCGTTACGCCTTGAGGCCAAACACCTCAGTCAAATGCTGCTCGTACCGCTTCACATCGCCTTCGATGTCCGGGCGTTTCATCACGTCCACGCACAGGAAGGTCGGCAAACCGGTCATGCCGAGGAAGGTGTTGGCCTTGTGGAACGGGAAGTACACCGCGTCCACGCCTTTGGCTTCGAAGAAGTCGGTCGGGTCGTCGAAGGCTTGCTGCGGGGCGTTCCAGGTCAGGGACAACATGTATTGCTTGCCCTGCAACAAACCACCGCTGCCGTACTTTTGCGACGCATCGGAACGGGTGCGGCCGTCGCTGGCGTAGAGGCTGCCGTGGCCTTCGGTGAAGACTTCGTCGATGTACTTCTTCACGGTCCACGGCGCTCCCATCCACCAGCCCGGCATCTGGTAAATGATCACGTCGGCCCACACGAACTTGGCGACTTCTTCCGCGAGGTCGTAGCCCTCGTCGATGAATGTGGTCTTCACGTCCAGACCGCCGCGATCCAGCACGCTGAGTGCGGTGTCGTGCAGGGTGGTGTTGTAGCGGCCATCGGAGTGGGCGAACTTTTTGCCGCCATTGAGTAAGAGGACTTTTTTCATGAAAGGTCTCGGAAGGTTGGAATTCGATGGCGGCAGAGTAGCGATCCGCCTCGCGCGGAATAAGCGCTGAATTCACAAAATTCATTTGACCAATACGCACGAATCGATAGGCGATTGTTGCCATAGACTTGCGCCGATTCTTACCTTTGACGGAGATTTCGATGAGTGAAGTGCAAGGTTTCATCCTGATGGCCAAGACCCGACCGGAGAAAGCCGAGGCTTTCGAAGCGTTCTTTCGTGCCTACGTCGAGCCAAGCCGCGCCGAGCCCGGTTGCATCGAGTACCACATGCTGCGCGACAAGCAGGACCCGACGCTGTTTATCTTTTACGAGATCTGGGCGTCCCAGGCGGATCTGGACGTGCACTCGAACCTGCCGCACATGAAGCTGTTCCGCGATCAGCGCATGGATTATCTGGAGCGGGATTTCGACATCCGCGCCATCGACATGCTCAGCCCGTCGTCGGCTAGCCGCTGATCAGCAAGTGGCCGCCAAGCACGCCGAGGCCAATAAAGAACACGCGCTTGAACGACACGGCGCTGATCCGCTGACGTAACCATTGCCCGAGCAACATACCGAGCACCGCCGGGATCAGCGCCAGCAGCGAAGCACTCAGTTCGCCACCGCCGAGCGCACCGCGCCAGAACAGGCCGGCGGCGAGCGCCAGGGTCGAGACGGTGAACGAAAGGCCCAGCGCCTGCACCAGTTCATCCTTGTTCAAACCCAGCGCTTGCAGGTACGGCACCGCCGGAATCACGAACACACCGGTGGCCGAGGTGATCACGCCCGTCAGCACGCCGCACACCGGTCCGAGCCAACGCTCAGCGCGACTGCCCACCCGCAAGGTCGGCAGAAACAAACCGCTCAAGGCGTACAGCAACAACGCCGCGCCCAACCCCCGCACCACCCAATGACCACCGGCCATGCCCATCCACAGCGTGCCAGCGCCGGTGCCGATGAAAATCGCCAGCAGCATGGGCCACAGGCGTTTGATCAGCCCTTGCAAGTGGCCACCGAACGCCAGTTGCCAGACGTTGGTCAGGGTTGCCGGGATGATCAACAACGCGGCAGCCTGCGAAGGCGCCATAGCCAGACCGAGCAGACCCATGGCGATGGTTGGCAGGCCGAGGCCGATTACGCCCTTGATCATGCCGGCCAGGAGGAATGTGGCGATGACCAGTATTGATAGGGCCAGACCGAGGTTTTGGTAGAACGCGGCGAGAGTATTCATGGGGCTATCCTGCGCCCGGGCGGTGGGGTTGGAAATCTGCCATATACTGAGGGTGCCTCTTGTTTTGCGATAGGCTTGATGAATTCGTCATGGCCACTGGCGCCTTCGCGAGCAGGCTCGCTCCCACAGGGATCTCTGCCGCCCCGCAAATCCACTGTGGGAGCGAGCCTGCTCGCGAAGAGGCCCGCCCAGACACCCCACATCCATAGGCGGCAACGATGCACTTCGACCTAACCGACCTGCGTCTCTACTTGAACATCCTCGACACCGGCAACATCACCGCCGGCGCCGGTCGGACGCATCTGTCCCTGGCCGCCGCGAGCGCACGCATCCGTGCCATGGAAGCCTCGCTGGGCATCGATTTTCTGCAGCGCGGCCGTCGCGGCGTCACGCCGACGCCCGCCGGTAAAGCACTGGCGCAACACGCCAGGGTGCTGCTGCAACAAGCCGAACGCATGCAGCAGGACCTCGCCGACTACGCCAAAGGCGTCAAAGGCCAGGTGCGGTTGCTGTGCAACACCACGGCAATCACCGAATACCTTCCGGAGTTGCTCGCGGACTTCCTGCGCGAGCATCCCAACCTCGACATCGACCTACAAGAACTGCCCAGCACCCGCATCACCCACGCCTTGCGCCAGGGAGCGGCGGACTTGGGAATTGTGTCCGACGCCGTGGACACCGGCGACCTACAGACCCAAGCGTTTCGCGACGATCCGCTGGTACTGATCCTGCCCGATGACCACTCTTTGTCCAACGCCAGCGAAGTCAGTTTCAGCGACACCTTGCACCACGATTACATCGGCCTCGGCGCCAGCAGCGCATTGGCGGTGTATCTGGAAGAACAAGCCCTGCACGCCGGCCTGCGCATGCAAATCCGCATCCGCGCCGACGGCTTCGATGGCGTCATGCGTATGGTGGCTCGAGGTGCCGGACTGGCAATCGTGCCGTTGGCGGCGGTTGAACGTGGCTCGGCGCAGCAGCCGTTCAAATGTGTCGCCCTCAAGGAGCCTTGGGCTCAACGCAAATTGCTGCTGTGCGCACGGGACTTCACTGCGTTGCCCGGCTATGCACAAGCCCTGTTGCACGCATTGACTCTCCCCTGAGGGGCAGACTTTATCCTTGGGGTTTGATCTTCAAGGACGCAGACGATGGGCAAAAAAATCCTGGTGATTCTCGGCCATCCGTCGAGCAACAGTTTTTGCGCTGCGCTCGCCGAACGCTATGCGCAGTCAGCGTTACGCGCCGGGCATGAGGTGCGGCAATTATTTCTCGGACAACTGGATTTCGACCCGGTCCTGCGTGAGGGTTACCAGCAAATCCAACCCCTGGAAGCCGATCTGCTCCACGCGCAGACCGACATCCTGTGGGCCGAACACCTGACGCTGATTTATCCGATCTGGTGGGGCGGAATTCCGGCGTTGCTCAAGGGCTTTTTTGATCGGGTGTTCCTGCCGGGGTTTGCCTTCAAGTACCGCGAAGGCAAAGCCTTCCCCGATAAACTCCTGCATGGTCGCAGCGCGCACTTGCTAGTCACCATGGACACGCCACCCTGGTATTACCGTTGGGTGTATCGCATGCCCGGGCTGCATCAGATCCGTAAAACCACCCTGGCCTTTTGCGGCATCGAACCCAAGCGCACGCTCACCTTCGGCCCGATTCTCGGTTCCAGCGCCCGCCAGCGCGAAGCCTGGTTGCTGCAAGCCCAGGCTATCGCCAGCCGTTGAGTCTGCCGATAATGCGCCTGACTGTACCTCGGCAAAAAAGGGACTTTTCATGTACATCGGCCAGGCCGCGCAACGTTCAGGCACCACTATCAAGAGCATCCGCCATTACGAGTCGATCGGCTTGCTGCCGGCCGCCCAGCGTCTGGGCAACTACCGGGTCTACGACCAGCAAAGCGTCGACCTGCTGATCTTTATCAAATGCGCCCAGCAATTGGGTTTCCGGCTCAAGGAATTGCAAGCGATCTTCGCCGGGCATCAAGGCACGGCGACGCCGTTACAAAGGGCGCAACAGGCCATTGCGGCCAAGAAGCGAGAGATCAACGAACAAATTGCCGCGCTGTCGCAGCAGCAAGCGCAATTGATCGAATTCGAAGCCAGCCTCGAACACGCCTGGATCGATTGTCCGCTGGAAAACTTTGAGGCCAGCGCGCGTTTCTGAGCAGGTCGATGTCGAGCACAGACAACTGACGGGGGGACGGGCGCTATAGGGTGGCGACTTCACTTCTTCAGCCTACTTGCCCGGAGTCCACATGACCGCACCTATCACCGTTCTTCGCGACACTCACCCGCTGCCGGTGCTCGACGCCTGCAAATGGGAAAAACTTGAAGGCGACCCGCACACCGTCAACCTCAACGCCTACACCAGCGAAGACGGCAGCAAGATCATGGGCACCTGGATCTGCACGCCCGGCAAGTGGTACGTGGAATACGTGAAGTGGGAATACTGCGATTTCCGCGAGGGGTATTGCATCATCACTCCAGAGGGCAAAGAGCCAATCCATTTGCGCGCCGGGGATATCTTCGTCATCGAGCCGGGGATGAAAGGTACGTGGGAAGTGGTTGAGACTGTGCGTAAGTATTTTGTGTTTGCCTGATAAAGCAAAAGATCGCAGCCTTCGGCAGCTCCTACATGGGAATGTGTACACCCTGTAGGAGCTGCCGAAGGCTGCGATCTTTTCTTTCCAGCAATAAAAAACCAGGGATCTGCCCGACACAGATCCCTGGAAAAACCTCTTATTGAGGTTTGCGATAGCTGTTGATGATCGCCGAGAAGTCCTTGCCACCCTCCCCACGCTGGCTCATCGCCTGATACAACTGCTGGGCCACCGCGCCGAGCACCACCGGTTGGTGCGCCTGACGTGCCGCTTCCGTGGCCAGCCCCAGATCCTTGAGCATCAGTTCTGCACCGAAACCGCCGGTGTAACCGCGCGAGGCCGGCGCCGTTTCGACGATGCCCGGCCACGGGTTGTACATCTCCGAACTCCAGCAACGCCCGGTCGAGCTGTTGATGATCCCGGCCAACACGCCGGTGTCGATCCCCAACGCATCGCCCAAGGCCATGGCTTCACTGACGCCCACCATGGAGATCGCCAGCAACAGGTTGTTGCAAATCTTGGCGATCTGCCCGGTGCCGACTTCGCCGCAATGCACGATGTTGCGGCCCATCTGCGCCAACACAGGTTGCAGGGTGGCGAACAGTTCAGGCGTGGCGCCGACCATAAAGGTCAGCGTCCCGGCCGCCGCACCACCAGTGCCCCCGGACACCGGCGCATCCGCCATGGCCACGCCTTGCTTGGCCGCAGCGGCCGCCACGTCGCGTGCGGTTTGTGGATCGATGGTGCTGCAATCCACCGCCGGCACACCTTTGCCGATACCGGCGAGTACGCCGTCTTCACCGAGCCAGACGCTGCGCACATGCACAGCGGCGGGCAGCATGGTGATCACCAGTTCTGCGCCTTGTGCCGCTTCCCGCGCCGTAGCGCTGATGCTGCCGCCCAGTTGCTCCAGTTCGGCCAGCACGGTTTTGTTCAGGTCGACCAGGTTCAGCGAATGGCCAGCCTTGATCAGGTTGCGCGCCATCGGCGCGCCCATGTTGCCGAGACCGATAAAAGCGATTTTCATGTCCGGCTCCTTAACGCAAGTTGATGGTGGTGTTCACACCGTCGTTGACGCTGTCGTCATCGAACCAGCGACTGGTGACAGTCTTGGTCTGAGTGTAGAACTGCACCACTTGCTTGCCATACGGACCGAGGTCGCCGAGTTTCGAACCACGGGAACCGGTGAAGCTGAAGAACGGCACCGGCACCGGAATCGGGATGTTGATACCAACCTGGCCGACGTCGATTTCGCTCTGGAATTTACGCGCCGCTGCACCGCTCTGGGTGAACAGGCCGGTGCCGTTGCCGAACGGGTTGGCGTTGACCAGGGCAATCGCCTGATCGAGGGTGTCGACTTCCAGCACCACCAGCACCGGGCCGAAAATTTCCTGGGTGTAGATCTGCATCTCGGTGGTCACACCGGAGAACAGGGTCGGGCCGACAAAGTTGCCCTTCTCGAAGCCCGGAACGCTGATCTCGCGACCATCCAGCTCCAGCTTGGCGCCTTCCTTGATGCCGCTTTCGATCAGATCGAGAATCCGCGCCTTGGCCTTTTTCGAGATCACCGGGCCGACATCGGTGCCTGCTTCACTTCCGGCATTCACGGTGAGTTTCTGCGCCAGCGCTTTCAGGTCCGGCAGCCATTGCTTGGCCGCGCCTACCAGCACCACCACCGACGTGGCCATGCAACGCTGACCGGCCGCACCGAAACCGGCGCCGACCAGGGCATTGAGGGTTTGTTCGCGATTGGCATCCGGCAGCACCACGGCGTGGTTCTTCGCGCCCATCATCGATTGCACGCGTTTGCCGTGTTTGCCGGCCAGGTCGTAGACGTGCGTGCCGACGGCGGTCGAACCGACGAAGGAAACAGCCTTGATGTCCTTGTGGGTGCAGAGCGCGTCCACCACGTCCTTGCCACCGTGAACCACGTTGAGCACGCCCGCCGGAACGCCGGCCTCGATCGCCAGTTCCACCAGCAGCATGGTCGACATCGGGTCCTGTTCGGACGGCTTAAGCACGAAGGTGTTGCCGCAGGCGATGGCCATCGGGAACATCCACAGCGGAATCATCGCCGGGAAGTTGAACGGCGTGATGCCGGCGCAGACACCGATGGGCTGACGCAGGGTGTACGTATCGACGCCGCCCGCCACGTTCTCGGCGAACTCGCCCATTTGCAGGGTGCCGATGGAGCACGCGTGCTCGACCACTTCCAGGCCACGGAAAATATCGCCTTCAGCGTCGGCAATGGTTTTGCCCTGCTCGGCACTCAGCACCACGGCGATGCGTTTGGAGTGTTCACGAATCAGCGCCTGCAGCTTGAGCATGATGCGCATCCGCGCGCCGATCGGCGTCAGCTTCCAGGTCTGGAAGGCGCGATGCGCAGCGCTGATCGCGGCGTCGACTTCCTGCGCGGTGGCAAACGGAACCCTGGCCAGCACTTGCTGGGTCGCCGGGTTGATGATGTCGTGCCACTCGGTGGTCTGGGACTCGACCCACTCGCCGTCGATCAACAGCTTGACGTTCTGGACGGTGGTTTCGTTAGGCGTGAGCGATGCGTTCATGCTGGTCTCCAATACTTATTGTTATGCAGGGAGCCAAGGCGTGTAAGTCGCCTTGAGATGAGGCGTGTGTCGCGAATTGGTTGTCGGACTGTTTTTGGAGTATAGATGTGCAAACTTCTAATAAGAACGCACATAAAAGCCGGTCCAACATGCAAAAAAACATCACGTCTTTAGGTTCGCTGAACTGGGATGACCTCAAGTTTTTCCTCGAAGTCGCCCGCACCCGCAAGGCCAGCACCGCGGCCAAGCGCCTCGCGGTGGACTACACCACCGTGTCGCGACGCATCAGTTCGCTGGAAGCGGCGCTGGGCACATTGCTGTTCGAAAAGTCCCGGACCAGCGGCTTCGTCCTGACCGCCGAGGGCCAGCGATTGCTGGGTTACGCCGAGTCGATTGAAAGCACGCTGCACATGGCTTGCGAGCAGGTTTCCGGCTCCGGCGTGGCGCTGTCCGGGCATGTGCGCATGGGCTGCACCGAAGGCTTCGGCAGTTTCTTCATCACCCCGCAACTGAGCCACTTCGTCGACGCCTACCCGGCCATCTCGGTGGACATCCTGCCGCTGCCGCACTTCATCAGCCTGTCCAAGCGCGAGGCAGACATCGTCATCGCCCTGGAACGCCCGGAACACGGGCCGTACGTCTGCTGCAAACTCTGCGACTACAAATTGCAGCTGTACGCGACCCAGGACTACCTCGACAAACACCCACCGATCCGCCGCCCGGCCGACTTGGGCAAGCATTCATTCATCAGTTATGTGGACGATCTGGCCTTTAGTTCGGAGCTGCTGTACCTGGCGAACGTACTGCCCGGCGCCAGCGCCAATCTGCGCAGCACCAGCGTGATCGCGCAGTTCGTGGCGGCACAACAGGGGCGGTCGCTGGCGATTTTGCCGTGCTTCCTGGCGGCGCAGGACCCGCGATTGCTGCCGGTATTGCCGGCCGAGATCAACATCACCCGGCAGTTCTGGATGTACTGCCGCGAGGATCTGAGGAAGCTCAAGCGGATCACCCTGTTGTGGGATTACATCCGCGAAGTGACTGAGCAGAATCAGAGCCTGTTGATGGGGGGCAGTCGGGAGATGGTGTTCGCCGACTGAGAATTTTTTAGTCATCAGCTAGCGGCAACGCAATGAGTTCAGCGAAGGTTTGCCAAAAACTCCGTGCCAACGAAATCGGCATCAGAGACATGGCCCACTCGAAGATGCACTTGCACTTCAGAAGTTATCCTACAGACCCGCCCTTCCGTTTCCGGTAGCCTCCCGCGAGCCAGTACAAGACTGGTTCACGACCATGGATGAAAGACGCAAGGACGATGAATGATTTCTTCTGCACGATTGGGTGACAAACACGTCTGCCCATTGCCAGGCCACGGCACTACTCCTATTGCCTCTGCATCAGCTGATACCAACATCAACCTCATGGGCTCGGCCCGAGTTGGCGATACCTGTGGGTGCGGCGCAGTCATCACGACTGGCTTCCCCTCTATCCAAGTGAATGGCCGTCCGATGGCCCACTTGGGGAGCCCAACCAGTCACGGCGGGACAATCATCACGGGATCTGGCGACGTCGGTGGTGGCTTTGTCATGGGGGATGCGGGTGGCGCAACCATTATCAACTTCATGGCCCTCGGAGCGTTCCGTCCGGATGGCTCAGTAGATGATGAAAAGATGGCGACCTTGTTGGCCGCCCCGAAGCTCACAGAGAAGGCCACAGCGGCGAACGCGCTGATAGATTCAAAGGCAGCCACTACGCAGCCGGACACGGAGGCTGTACCGAACGATGGACCTGAAGGTTGCACTCACCCGAACATGATGGAGAAGCTGGCGAGCTACATCGCGGACGAAATGAATAGCAACATCCATTACTCCTCGGTTTTGAAAATGAAAGAGCTGCTCAGCTATGACGTTGCGGAAGAAACCCGCAAGCAACTAGAACTACCTTGGTTTTCCCAAATAGGAAACACCAGCCCTCAAACTATTGGGGCTGCAAACGCGACGGCAGCTATGGCTCTTTGGACTGAACGAGTAGGCCAAGGCCGTGATTGGGACCACAAACCGAAGATCCACGCGAAGTTTGGCAAGTATCGCCACAGGCAAGGCAAGTACGACTACTACTACGATATTTGGTCGAACATTCACTACGGCTATGTTGGCATGGCTGGAGGATTTACTGAAGGTGTCCTACTGGATGGAGCTGGGGGCGAGCAGATTGTTTCAGATCAATTGCGACAGTGGAAAGAGAAGCTATTTGTCGCCAAAGACGAGCAAAAACTCAAAGGACCTCATGCCACAGAGGGAGTAGAGGGGTTAAGAGCATGGGATGACGTCCCTGATCGGGTTTCGATTAGTATCGGCATGAAACTCTACAACACGCATCCAAATGGGGGCATCACAGCAAAAATGATTATGGACGAAGTGCTAGCAGTCACACCGAAGGAATGGGGAGATGGAGCCAGTGTCCATGTATGCGCGCAATATTAAAGCCCGATATGTTATTGGGGCGCTCATTATTTTTCCGTTGCTGTTCTGGTACGTGGCGACCCCTGTCGTACGTGTCCATTACTCAAAAGAGGGTACAGACGAACTTCGGCTAATCTGGAACACGCAACACAATATCCATAAAGAAGGAATGCTTCCAGGGCAAGCCACGTTTGATACCGGGCATATTTTCCCCAATGAGAAATTCTTCATGATGTTCGATTGGTGGTCCGACAAGGGACTTCGGAGGTGCATCGACATAACGCCAAAATGGGGAAGCGCGATAGATATCTACCTCAATGGAACAGGTCGCATCGACACGGCTAAAACCTCTCCTAACGTTATTGCCCGCTTGAAGCAGTGTGAAGGTGATGCTGATCCTTTCCGGCCCTAAGCCCCCTGTCAGCGCAACGGGAAGCTCAAGCGGATCACCCTGTTATGGGATTACATCCGCGAAGTGACTGAGCAGAATCAGCGCCTGTTGATGGGGGAGACTCGGGAAATGGTGTTCGCCGACTAGTCGGCGATGACCACGATCGACACCCGGCGATTCTCGGTGCGGCCGGCCGGTGTGTCGTTGGAGGCCACCGGCTCAGTGCTGCCCAGCCCTTGCAGCTTGATGTTCTCTTCTTTCATCCCGACAGCGGCCAAGACCTTGCCGACGCTTTTCGCGCGACGCAGGGACAGTTGTTGGTTGTAAGACTCTTTACCGGACCCGTCGGTGTGGCCATCGACGCGCACTCGCTCGATCCCGATGCCTACCAAAGACTTGCCAATGCGCTGGACGATTTCAGTACTTTGCGGATTCAGGCTTTCGACATCACTGCCAAACAGTACTTTGCCGGACAGGCCAAAGGCCCAGCCCTCGTCGGTCAATTCGAAGCCTTGTTGCTTGAGCACCGCGACCTGCGCCGGGGTCAGGCCTTTTGGTGGCGCGGTTTGGCACCCGGTCAATGTCAATAAAGCCATGAACAGAGTGACGGTGAAAAATCGCAGGGAACGCTGAGGCAGTGAGAACACAGAAATTAGCTCCTGGTTTGAACGTGAACGACGGGGTGCTCCGACCCGGCCGTGTGCTGTGCGCCTCGCGACAGGCGCTTGGCTTGATACATCGCCGCATCGGCGGCGTTGAGCAAGGCGCCCGGAGTGGCACCGTGATCGGGATAGACGGCGATGCCGATACTGAGTGAGGTCAACACCGTGGTGTTGCCCGGCAACGTGATCGGCACTTCCATGCTGGCAATGATTTTGTCGGCGATCCGCTCGGCATCTTCGTTCTTGTGCAGCGGCGTCAGCAGCACGGCAAACTCATCGCCGCCCAGGCGCGCCACCAGGTCTTCCTCGCGCAATTGCGCACGAACCCGTGTGGCCACCGCCACCAGCACCGCATCGCCGGCGGCATGGCCGAAGTTGTCGTTGATTTCCTTGAACCGGTCGCTGTCGAGAAACAGCACGGCCACGCGCTCATTGAGCTTGTGCGCATTGCGCAGCGCACGAATCAGCCGTCCTTCGAAAAACGCCCGGTTCGGCAAACCGGTGAGGCTGTCATGGCTGGCCTGGTGAGCCAGGGTTTCATTCTCGCTTTGCAGATGGGTCTGCCAGGATTCGAGTTCATCGAGCAAGGCATTGAAGTCGTTGCCCAGGTTATCCAGTTCGGCGATCGCGGCGGGCGGCACGCGCTGGTCGAAGGCCCGTTCGCTGCGCGCGGCGTGGGCCACGAAAGCCAGACTGCGCAGTGGGCGGGTGATTGCGCGAAGTTGCCGGCGCGCCAGATACAACGCGACCCAGGCACTGATGGCCGTGCACACCACGATGCCCATCAGGCCGCTGAGCAAAAAACGCATCAGGCTGCCGCCGTGGCCGGTGAGCTGGATGCTGCCGATTTCCCGGCCCTGATGGACGATGGGCATGTTGATGGGCTCTTCCAGGAAGGCCTTGGCGATCTGCATTTCCAGGTCGGAGAGCAATCCGGTTTCCGGTCGCTGCCAACGGGCGAGCAAAGCGCCCTGCGTATCATGCACCTGGGCATCGGCGACTTCTTCGGTGGACGCGATCAACGCCAGCGCTTCGGTGGCGGCGGCCTTGTCGTTGAACACCACCGCCGCTTCCACGGTGTAATTGATCGAGCGCGCGATCAGGTGCAGGTTGTGATCGGCGTACACCCGCAACGCCAGCACCCCGAGCAAAGTCAGTGACACGCTGGCCATGGCCACGCCGACCAGCGCGACGATCAAATGGCCGCGACCGATGACGGAGCGCAACGTGGGGCGAGTATCCGGTTTGAAAAGACTCATGACGCCGCCGGCTTACGGCGCGACAGTTGCAACACGCTCGGATGAATGCGCACGCCACTGCGGGCGACGGAGTCGAGATTGACCTCGAAGGACACTTGATCGTCGCTGACCCGCAGACAGAAAAGACTGCCGACGGTGCACTGATCGCTGCTTTCGCTGATGCTCAACACCGGTTGACCGATCAACGAGGCGAACAAGCGGCTGCGCTCATCGGCGGTCAACTTGCCGATGTAGACCGCATCGCACTCGCCGACAATCGCCGGATTGTCGGCCAGCAGGCGTCGTACGGTGACAGGACGGCCGGTGGCCTGGGTCGAGCCCTTGACCAGATCGTCGGTGTATTCGGTCGGGCCCACCACGCACAGGCGTAACTGTGCGGGTTCTACAGGCCAGCGGGCATAACTGAGAATCCCGAGCACTACCTGCGTGACCGCTTTGGCCCGTTGGTCAGCCATACCGACGGCGGTTTCAGGCTGAGCGAATGCGTTTCCGGCCAGCAACCAGAGCAGGCCGACAAGCAATATTCGCTTGCAGCCGATAACGCTCTCTGTCGCCCGGACAGCCAACTTCATGCAGGGATTCTCTTCGGATTCAACGGAATAGTGCCGCAACGATAGCACAGCACCGAAACGCCCGCGAGCCTGTAAAACCGGGCGTTTCAGACAGATTTACGTCGTCAACCGATTGGCATATCAAGGGCTAAACTAAATGCCCTCCTCCAACTCCAGCATCAACCCACTCAAGCGCTTAACTTTGCGTTGCACGGCCTCTTCAAACACCCCGGCACGGGGTTCGATCAGCGTGAACCAGTCCTTGGCCCGGGTGATTCCGGTGTAGATCAGCTCCTTGGTCAACACCGGGTTCAGGGCGTCCGGCAGGATCAACGCAGTGTGGGCAAACTCCGAGCCCTGGGATTTATGCACCGTCATCGCGTAAACCGTCTCGACATCATTGAGCCGGCTCGGCAGCACAAAACGCACACCGCCCTGGCCATCGTTGCGCGGGAAAGCGACACGCAGCACATGCTTGCCAGTCTCGGGGCCGTCGCGCTCCGGCAGCTTGAGCGCAATGCCGATGTCGCCGTTCATCAAGCCCAGGCCGTAATCGTTGCGAGTCATCAACACTGGCCGCCCTTCGTACCATTGCTGGTCGCTGTCGATCAGCCGCGCCTTGAGCAAGGCGTCAGTCACTCGCTGGTTCAGGCCTTCAACGCCCCACGGCCCTTTGCGCACCGCGCACAACAACTGGAAGGTGTCGAAAGCATTCAGTACTTGCCGCGCCCACTCGGTCCAGCGTGGATCATCGAGGCTGCTGTCGAGAGGCGGCCGCTGTTTGCGCAGCAGACTCAGGTAATGCCGATAACCGTGTGGCCCGTCGTTATGGCCGTCGAGCAGCAAACGCTCCAGCGCTTTGTCCTGCTCACCTTTGAGGGGCAGGGAAAACACGTCTTTAAAGCTGCGTTCGGTCAGCAGCTTGCGAGCTTCGTTGGGGTGTTGTTGGTTGACCCAGCGAGCTAACTGGCCAATGCCACTACCCTCGCCAAATCGACGGGAGTGACGCAGCATCACCACTTGTTGGGCCAAGGGATGAGAGCCGTCGGTGTCCTCGTGCAAACCGCTGCCTTCCAGGCTTTCACCGCTGACGGTCTCCAGCCACTGGCGGGTCAGAGGGCTATACCAACCGGCCTCGGCGTCGCGACACAAATCCCCCAGCACGGCGCCCGCCTCCACCGATGCCAATTGGTCTTTGTCACCGAGCAATACCAGACGCGCATGGGCCGGCAACGCGTCGAGCAAGTTGGCCATCATCTCCAGGTCGATCATCGACGCTTCGTCGACCACCAACACATCCAGCGGCAAGCGATTACCGGCGTGGTGACGGAAATGTCGGGTGCCGGGCCGACTGCCCAGCAGACGGTGCACAGTGGTGACGTCGGACGGAATCTTGTCCCGCACCGCTTCGGCAACGGTCAGGGTTTGTACTTGCTGACTGATGGATTCCGTCAGTCGCGCGGCAGCCTTGCCGGTAGGCGCGGCCAGACGAATACGCAGCGGTTTGCCAGCCTCCACGGCCGGTGCCTGGAGCAACGCCAACAAACGCACCACGGTGGTGGTCTTGCCGGTCCCCGGGCCGCCGGTGACGATACTGAACGCACTGCGGGTGGCCAGGGCACAGGCGAGTTTTTGCCAGTCGATCACCTCGCCCGGTTTGGCGGGACCGAACAAACCGGTCAGGCGCTGGAGCAAATCCGTCGGTGTCGCTTCATGTTCTGACAGACGCTGACGCAGGGCATTGTCGATGCGCCGTTCGTAAGCCCAATAGCGGCGCAAGTACAGGCGTTTGCCCGACAACACCAACGGCCGATGCTGAGCCGCCTCACGCCCATCCACCGCCAGCGCCACCAGACTGCTGGCGGCCAGCACCTTGCACCAATGCGCGCCGTCCAGCGCTTCCAGCAATTGCGACGGCAGCAACATCGCGCCGCTTTGCACATCGCCTTCGGGGGGTAACGACAGGGCGAAGTCCGGCGCCTTGAGCGTTTCGAACAGGTCCAGGCACACATGCCCGTGGCCGAGTTGGTGACTGGTCAACGCTGCGGCCAACAACACCAGCGGATCATCATCGGGAGCGAGTTCATGGAGAAAGGCAACGAAGGCCTTGTCCAGCGCCCGCAGCCAACCGCGTTCGACCCAGCGGGTGAGCAACAGCAAAAGATCGTCGGCGCGAGTCAACGGCGCCAGGTCGGCCAGGCTTTCCGCCGCCAATGGCGTGGGCAACAAATCGGCGAAGGTGCGGCTCATAGCAGTTCTCCCTGTTCCCAGGCGGGCTCAGCCTTGGGTTCCGGCTTACCTTGGAACATACGATCCAGACGCTCGATCAATTCCCGTGGCGGACGGGCGAAATACACGCCTTGGCTGGCGGCTCGCGTACCGCGCAAGAACAGGTACAACGCGCCGCCGACATGCCGGTCGTAATCGTAGTCGGGCAGCCGTGCCTTGAGCTGGCGATGCAGGGCCAACAGGTACAACACGTATTGCAGGTCATAGCGGTTATCGAGGATCGATTGCTCCATGGCCTGCTCGGTGTAGGCCGCGTCATCGACGCCGAGCCAGTTGGATTTGTAGTCGGCGACGTAGTAGCGACCGTCGTGCTCGAACGTCAGGTCGATGAAGCCCTTGAACATGCCATTGAGCAGCACCGGTTCGGCGGCCACGCGGGCCACGCCGTTGTGGGTGTGTTGGCGCACCAGTTCATCGAGCTTGAGCACGTCGACCTTGTGACTGGCGAACCAGAACTCCATCTCGACCCGGTACTGGGTCAGTTGCTCAAAGATCACCGGTGGCTGTCCGCCGCCGATGTGCAATGGTGATTTGAGCAGGTGCTGCAACCAGTCGCTCAACGTAACGATCCAGCCTTCCCAACCGCGCCGATTGCAGCGCCGGCCAACCGCGTCTTCCACGGCTTTCGGCGTCGCGCTGAAGCCTTCGTCGCCGGCCCATTCGAGCAAACCGTGGAGAAAGGTGCCGGGGTTCGGGCCACGGGGAAAGCGGTGAATATCCGCGCCGCCGGTCACCACTTCCCGTGGTGCCTCGGGATCTAGACGTTCATCATCGAACAGCTTTTGCGCTTGCGGACTTTCTGGCGCTTCGTCAGTGCCCACGCTCATGCTGTCGCCAATGCGCAAGGCGCTATAGGAAGCAATCCACCAGTTTTCGCTGGCCTTGCGTTTGGGCAGCAACGGCGCGAGCAAGGTCGCTTCGTTACGCGGCGGATGGTAATGCTCAGCGGTTGCCTCAGGCATCTCGTCATAGCTCAGTGCCGGACAATCCTGTTGCAGGTCTTCCAGCCAACGCTTCAGGCCGGCGGACTCAGCCAACGCCGCGCCAGCGCCCAACAGATAACCCAATGCCGATAAATGCAGCACCGAGCTGTTGTTATTGCCGCGCTTGAGGTCAGTCACACCGAGCCAGCACGCGTGTTGCGCGCGCGTCAGTGCCACATAGAGCAAGCGCAAATCCTCGGCCAGACGCTCGTCATCGGCCAGGGCGATCAACTCGGGTGTCGGTTTCAACGTCACCTGCGCCTTGCCCGTGGCGTCGTGGTAATGCAGCGGCAAACGACTGCCATCCACCGGTTTCGCCGAGCAGATGAAAGGCAGGAACACCAACGGATATTCAAGGCCCTTGGACTTGTGAATGGTCACGACTTTGACCAGTTGTTCGTCGCTTTCCAGGCGCAGGATTTGCTCTTCACCCGCCTGGCCGGACAGCGCCAGATGCTCGGACAAATGCCGGATCAGCGCTTGTTCGCCGTCGAGTTCGGCGGCCGCCTGTTGCAGCAACTCGGAGAGATGCAGCAGGTTGGTCAAGACACGCTCGCCGTCGCTGCGGGTGATCAATGCCTGGGGCAACTGGAAGTCGTGCAGCAAGCGTCGCAGCATCGGCAGCACGCCTTGCTTGCGCCAGATCTCGCGATAACGGCGGAACTGCATGACCCGCGCCTCCCAGGCCAGTTCGTCCTGATTCAGTCGCTCCAGTTCAGCCAGCGAGAGGTTCAGCGTGATGCAGGCCAACGCGGCTCGCAGTGGACGCTCGACGTCGGGCTCGGCGCAGGCCTTGAGCCAGGTCAGCAGGTCATGCGCTTCCTGGGCGGCGAACACCGAGTCCTTGTCCGAGAGATAAACACTGCGCACACCACGAGCGGAGAGTTCGCCACGCACGGCCTGGGCCTCTTTGCCGTCGCGCACCAGAATCGCGATGTCCGCCGGCAGCAGGCCTCTGAAATCTTTGCCGTCCTGTATGAAACCCGCCCGGCCTTGTTGCCCGCCGTTCAGCAACGTGGTGATTTGACTGGCGCAGGCAGCGGCCAGTTGTTGTCGGTAGACCACTCCGGACAGCGGCTGCTCGGCAGGCAGATGCCAGATGTTCAGCGCCGGAACATTCTGACCATCGATTTGCAAAACCTCTTTGCGCCCTTGGGATTCGACTGGCAGGAACGGTACGGGGTTATCACCGTTTTTTTCGCGAAAGAGGAACGCACCGCGCCCGGTTTCACGCGACTCGGCACGCTCGAAAACATGGTTCACCGCATTGACCATGCCATGGCTGGAACGGAAGTTGGTGCCCAGCGTATGCAAGCGGCCGGTGGTGGCCTGACGGGCGCGCAGGTAGGTGTAGATGTCGGCGCCACGAAAGGCATAAATCGCCTGCTTCGGGTCGCCGATCAGGAACAGGCCGCACTCGGGGTTGTTGTCTTCGATGCGATAAATGCTTTCGAAGATGCGGTACTGCACCGGGTCGGTGTCCTGGAATTCATCGATCAACGCCACCGGGAATTGCTCGCGAATCAGGGTCGCCAGGCGCTCACCGCCGTCGGACTGCAAGGCTGCATCGAGGCGCAGCAACATGTCATCGAAGCCCATTTCTGCGCGGCGCCGTTTTTCCTCTTCGAAACGTGCGCCAACCCACTGGGCCGCGTGTTGCAGAACGGCCGCATCAGGCGTCGGCAAACCATCGAGACTGACCTTGAGGCCAGGCATCGCATCCAGGCCTGGATGACGGGGTGCTTCACCCTTCCAGGCTTCGGCCATGCCGTCGGGGGTTAGTCGGCTGAATCCGGTGCCGATGTCCAACTGTTCGAGGGATTCGTCTTCGGCCCAGGCTTTGAGCTTTTCGAACCAGGGTTCGAAATAGCGTGCCTGCATTTTGCGCCCGTCGACGCTTTTGCTCGCCATGCCCTGATGACAGATCGCGAGCAATTCGTCTGCCCATTGGCGCCACGGCATCTTGAGTTCGAGCAGGGCTGTGCGCCGTTCGTGCAGACACTCGGCGATGAGTTCGGCGGGCTCTTTGCCCTCAACGCTATCGCGCTCACTGGCGAACAGGCCGCGCACTCGTGGCAGCAACGCTGCGGGGCCGCCCCAATTGGCGCGAACCCAGTTCAGCGCATCGCCTTGCATCGGGTAGCAGAACAGCCGCCAGTAATCGCGCAGGACTTCGCCCAGTAGATCGCTGTGATCGGTTTCCAGGGTTTGGGTGAACAGACTGCCGCTGTCGAACGCGTGCTCGCGCAGCATGCGCTGACACCAACTGTGGATGGTCGAGACCGCCGCTTCGTCCATCCATTGAGCAGCGATGTCCAGTCGGTTTGCGCAACCGGACCATTGCTCTGGAAGGAACTGGTCTCGCAAATCTGCAATCAGGCTATCGGGCGCCGGGATCTCATCCCGGAAGAACCGCGCAGCTTCGGCCAGACGGGTGCGAATACGCTCGCGCAGTTCTTTGGTGGCGGCATCGGTGAAGGTCACGACGAGAATTTGCGGCGGCAACAATTCGCGCCCGAAACCACTCGACTCGCCGCCGTGGCCCAGGACCAGACGCAGATATAGCGCGGAGATAGTGAAGGTCTTGCCGGTGCCGGCACTGGCTTCGATCAACTGGCTGCCGCGCAGTGGGAACGCCAGGGCCAACGGTGTCTTCGTGGTCATGAGCGCGCGCCCTCGCTGGTCAGTGAACGCCAAGGGGCTTCGAGCAGTGGCCGGTACAAAGCGTCGCACCAGCCGGGGAAGGTTTCATCGGCGATCAGACTGTCGTAATCCGCGTATTGCCGGGCGAGTGCCGGGCTTTCGCGACGCTCGCCGTCGGTGGTCTGACCGTCGCCTTCGTAGGCTTTTCGCGCGGCGGCATCGGCCTTGATCGGGTCGGTTTGACCGAGCCAGGCGAAGGCGGTTTTCACTGCGATCGGCAGCGGTTGGCGCATGCCCGCTTGCCAGGCCAGCAGCAGGTTACCGAGGATTTTCAGCGCGGCTTCCTTCTGCAACGGTTCCAGCAGCAGAGTGTCGTCGGAGGCGACCAGCGCGGTGGTCATCGACAAGCCGCTGGCGCAGGCGACCAGATGGTTGACCCACGGTCGTGTCAGTCGATGCCACTTGCGGGTCTTGATCGAGCCGATGCTGTTGGGGATCGTGGTGATCGACAGCATGCCCGCATCTGCGCGTTGATGCAGGCCACTGAGCCAGCCTTCAAGGCGCAAACCGTGCAGTTCCAGATTCACTGGCAACGCGCTGGTCAGCGGTGTCGGCCATAACGCCAGGAGTTGTTGATAGCGTTGCAGCAGATCCGGTAACGGTTCGATCAACTCGCGCTGAAGGCATTCACCGAAACCGGCCATGGGCAGCAGGCCACTGTTCTGCAGGCGGATGGCTTGGGCTTCCAGTGCCTGATCGGACTGATCCAGTTGATTCAGTGCCGCCTCAAGCAAACTGTCGCTGAGGCTGTAGCGTTGCAGCGCGTCGAGCACGAAAGGTTCTTCATCGGCCAACGGCACTTCAGCTGCTTCGAAGAACACCTTGAGCCGCTGGCTGAAGAAATGTCGTACGGGGTTGCGCAGGAAATCCTGCAATTGTCCCAGGCCTAGCGGCTCGTCCTGAATGTAGGGTTCGAGAATCTCGATATCAGTCGTTTGCTCATTGGACTGATGAAGCACCTGCCATTCGCTAGCGTAGCTGAACAGCGCATCGCCTTCGTGGAAGTAGCGGGCACTGAAAGGTTGCAAGGGGTGTTCTTGCGTCATTGCTTCAAGCAGCTCATCGGCGTGGTCGTCCAACCGCCAACCGCTGGCGAGATGGTCGCGTAACTGGCCAATCAGTACCGATGCCGGACGCTCGCTGTTATCACGAATGCTCCGGCCTACCCAGCTGATATAAAGTTGATTGCGTGCCGACAGTAACGCTTCCAGCAGGAGGTAGCGGTCATCTTCGCGCCGGGAGCGATCACCGGGGCGGTAGTCACTGCCCATCAGGTCGAAGTCCAGCGGCGGTTGGGCGCGAGGATAATCGCCGTCATTCATACCGAGTAGACACACCAGTTTGAACGGGATCGCGCGCATGGGCATCAAGGTGCAGAAGTTGACGGCGCCGGCCAGAAAACGCTGAGACAAGCGGCCCTGATCGAGACCGGCCAGCCACGCTTCGCGGACGACTGTCAGCGGTAACTCGTCCTGTAATCCCACGGATTCGCAGGTATCGAGCCAGGTTTCGCGCAGTTCTTCGAGTTGAGCCAGCAAGTAGTCGTCATGCTCGTTGCTGGCCTTGAAAAAAAGCTGAACCAACCCTTGCAACCGCACGCCCCATTGCTTGGGCGGAGCCGGTTGTGTGAGTTCCTGGTGCGCGATTTCCAGTGCATCCAGCAGGGCAACCAAAGGACCGATGAGCGCGGCGTCCAACCCACCGATCTCGTCGTAAGGCTCAATACCTTCGCAGGCATTGGCGCTGCCCACCGCATAACCGAGCAGCATGCGTCGCAGGCCGAAACGCCAACTGTTTTGCTCAAGCTCTTGCGGCAGACCGAGGGCGGCTCGTTGTTCAGCATTCATGCCCCAGCGTATACCGGCACCTTCGATCCAGCGGTGCAGGGTCGGCAGGTCAGGTTCTTCTACGCCAAAGCGAGCCCGGAGTGCGGGGACATCCAACAGGTCGAGAATCTCGCTGACCGGAAAGCGACTGTCAGGCAGCTTGAGCAGGTGTTCGACAGCGATCAACAGAGGATCGCGGCCGCGCTGGCCCTGGTCTGCCAGAGTGAAGGGAATAAAGCGCGGGTCATTGCGCTCCAGCTGGCCGAATACCGCGCGGATATGCGGAGCGTAGCTGTCGATGTCCGGCACCATCACGATCACATCGCGAGGTCTTAAATCCGGGCTAGCGCTGAAGCGCTCGAGCAACTGATCGTGAAGGATTTCCACTTCCCGCTGGGCACTATGGGCAATGTGAAAACGGATCGATTTGTCGTTTTGCAGATCGACGGCAGGCCAATGCTCTCGGGTCTCGTTTAAAGGACGCAGTTCAAGGATGTCGTCTTGCAACTGATTGAGCATGTTTTGTGGCTGGCTGTCGCTGAACAGGTCGATGCGACCACCACGAAATGCCGCACGATAGCTGCCGGGATCGTCATAGCTGTCGAGCAGGTTGATGTAGTCCCGCCCCTGTTTGCCCCATGCGGCCAATAGAGGATGAGCGTGTTGGTGAAGGGTTTGCGGATCGAGGACAACCGGCATCCCGCTTTTACGGGCCTGGCGTTTGTATTGGTGCCGCAACAGGTCTTTATCGGCGACGATGTCAGCCCAATGGTAACGACATGGGTTGTGGACGCAAAGCAAGACCTGGCTGAATCGAGCCAGTCCGGCGAGTGCTTCCAGTGCTTGGGCGGGCAGCGAAGAAATCCCAAAAACGATCACTCGGGACGGTAATCCACCAGGCGCTTCGTCGAGACTGTTGATACGTTCAATAAACCGTTGATGGACGCCAGCACGGCTTTGGGCCATGCCTTGTTCCCCCACATCCAGCAGCAGCGCACGCCATAGCTCTGCCTGCCAGCAATTCGCCGGGGTCAGGGCCTTGGCTTCGCCTCTGCCATTGCGTAATTGATGTCGGCCTTCAGCCCAATCCTCAAGCCAGTCGGCCCGGTATACCTGATATTGGTCGAACAGATCCGCCAGACGCTCGGACAATTGATAGCGTTTACGCAAATCAGTGTCGTGGGTAAGGAATCGTTGCAAGGGTTCGAAATGCGGCTGGTCGATTAACTGCGGCAGCAGGCGCATCAGACGCCAGGTCAACGGGGCTTTATCGAGCAGGGATTTGACCGGGATTTCATCCCGGCCCAAGACCATGCGATAGAGTTGCCACATGAAGCTGCCGGGTAATTGCACATCGATTGCCGCCGCGATGCCACAGCCGCCCATATCATCGTCTTCAGGGTCTTCGGCCAGTGCGAGCTTCAGCCATTGAGCAATCCCGTTGCTCTGTACCAAGGCTATTTCATTTTCCAAGGGCGCCAGTGGGTAGTGCCGCATGATGCTGATCACCAGGCTACGCAGTTCATCCAGACTGTTGCTTTGAACCACCATAAAACCAGCATTGAGGGACGCAGCGTCCGGCATAAAGGCTTCCTTGGGAAAATACAAAAGCTAGGGCCGAACCTTAGCACTGTCGCGAGACTGTGACAGCCAGGAGCCGTCTGATGATGCTGTACGAACTTTCCTGCGGGCAAAACAAAACCCCTACCTGCATACGCAGATAGGGGTTTCGGAATTTAATCTTGACGATGACCTACTCTCACATGGGGAAACCCCACACTACCATCGGCGATGCATCGTTTCACTGCTGAGTTCGGGATGGGATCAGGTGGTTCCAATGCTCTATGGTCGTCAAGAAATTCGGGAGCCGGCTCGTTTGCCCTTACGGGTTTACGCTCCAGCGAATGGGTATGTGATAGATCTCGGTGTTTTGTGAGCAGTTTCGAACTTTCGGTTCGTTTCGTCTTCACACACCGCAATCTGGTGCTCTTTCGCTTTTCAGCTCGAAGCAAGCAAATTGCTTGGGTGTTATATGGTCAAGCCTCACGGGCAATTAGTATTGGTTAGCTCAACGCCTCACAGCGCTTACACACCCAACCTATCAACGTCGTAGTCTTCGACGGCCCTTCAGGGGACTCAAGGTCCCAGTGAGATCTCATCTTGAGGCTAGTTTCCCGCTTAGATGCTTTCAGCGGTTATCTATTCCGAACATAGCTACCCGGCAATGCCACTGGCGTGACAACCGGAACACCAGAGGTTCGTCCACTCCGGTCCTCTCGTACTAGGAGCAGCCCCTCTCAAATCTCAAACGTCCACGGCAGATAGGGACCGAACTGTCTCACGACGTTCTAAACCCAGCTCGCGTACCACTTTAAATGGCGAACAGCCATACCCTTGGGACCGGCTTCAGCCCCAGGATGTGATGAGCCGACATCGAGGTGCCAAACACCGCCGTCGATATGAACTCTTGGGCGGTATCAGCCTGTTATCCCCGGAGTACCTTTTATCCGTTGAGCGATGGCCCTTCCATACAGAACCACCGGATCACTAAGACCTACTTTCGTACCTGCTCGACGTGTCTGTCTCGCAGTCAAGCGCGCTTTTGCCTTTATACTCTACGACCGATTTCCGACCGGTCTGAGCGCACCTTCGTACTCCTCCGTTACTCTTTAGGAGGAGACCGCCCCAGTCAAACTACCCACCATACACTGTCCTCGATCCGGATAACGGACCTGAGTTAGAACCTCAAAGTTGCCAGGGTGGTATTTCAAGGTTGGCTCCACGCGAACTGGCGTCCACGCTTCAAAGCCTCCCACCTATCCTACACAAGCAAATTCAAAGTCCAGTGCAAAGCTATAGTAAAGGTTCACGGGGTCTTTCCGTCTAGCCGCGGATACACTGCATCTTCACAGCGATTTCAATTTCACTGAGTCTCGGGTGGAGACAGCGCCGCCATCGTTACGCCATTCGTGCAGGTCGGAACTTACCCGACAAGGAATTTCGCTACCTTAGGACCGTTATAGTTACGGCCGCCGTTTACCGGGGCTTCGATCAAGAGCTTCGCGTTAGCTAACCCCATCAATTAACCTTCCGGCACCGGGCAGGCGTCACACCCTATACGTCCACTTTCGTGTTTGCAGAGTGCTGTGTTTTTAATAAACAGTCGCAGCGGCCTGGTATCTTCGACCGGCATGGGCTTACGCAGTAAATGCTTCACCCTCACCGGCGCACCTTCTCCCGAAGTTACGGTGCCATTTTGCCTAGTTCCTTCACCCGAGTTCTCTCAAGCGCCTTGGTATTCTCTACCCAACCACCTGTGTCGGTTTGGGGTACGGTTCCTGGTTACCTGAAGCTTAGAAGCTTTTCTTGGAAGCATGGCATCAACCACTTCGTGTTCTAAAAGAACACTCGTCATCAGCTCTCGGCCTTAGAATCCCGGATTTACCTAAGATTCCAGCCTACCACCTTAAACTTGGACAACCAACGCCAAGCTGGCCTAGCCTTCTCCGTCCCTCCATCGCAATAACCAGAAGTACAGGAATATTAACCTGTTTTCCATCGACTACGCTTTTCAGCCTCGCCTTAGGGACCGACTAACCCTGCGTCGATTAACGTTGCGCAGGAAACCTTGGTCTTTCGGCGTGGGTGTTTTTCACACCCATTGTCGTTACTCATGTCAGCATTCGCACTTCTGATACCTCCAGCAAGCTTCTCAACTCACCTTCACAGGCTTACAGAACGCTCCTCTACCGCATCACCTAAGTGATACCCGTAGCTTCGGTGTATGGTTTGAGCCCCGTTACATCTTCCGCGCAGGCCGACTCGACTAGTGAGCTATTACGCTTTCTTTAAAGGGTGGCTGCTTCTAAGCCAACCTCCTAGCTGTCTAAGCCTTCCCACATCGTTTCCCACTTAACCATAACTTTGGGACCTTAGCTGACGGTCTGGGTTGTTTCCCTTTTCACGACGGACGTTAGCACCCGCCGTGTGTCTCCCATGCTCGGCACTTGTAGGTATTCGGAGTTTGCATCGGTTTGGTAAGTCGGGATGACCCCCTAGCCGAAACAGTGCTCTACCCCCTACAGTGATACATGAGGCGCTACCTAAATAGCTTTCGAGGAGAACCAGCTATCTCCGAGCTTGATTAGCCTTTCACTCCGATCCACAGGTCATCCGCTAACTTTTCAACGGTAGTCGGTTCGGTCCTCCAGTTAGTGTTACCCAACCTTCAACCTGCCCATGGATAGATCGCCCGGTTTCGGGTCTATTCCCAGCGACTAGACGCCCTATTAAGACTCGCTTTCGCTACGCCTCCCCTATTCGGTTAAGCTCGCCACTGAAAATAAGTCGCTGACCCATTATACAAAAGGTACGCAGTCACCCAACAAAGTGGGCTCCCACTGCTTGTACGCATACGGTTTCAGGATCTATTTCACTCCCCTCTCCGGGGTTCTTTTCGCCTTTCCCTCACGGTACTAGTTCACTATCGGTCAGTCAGTAGTATTTAGCCTTGGAGGATGGTCCCCCCATATTCAGACAAAGTTTCTCGTGCTCCGTCCTACTCGATTTCATGACTAAGAGATTTTCGCGTACAGGGCTATCACCCACTATGGCCGCACTTTCCAGAGCGTTCCGCTAATCTCAAAGCCACTTAAGGGCTAGTCCCCGTTCGCTCGCCACTACTAAGGGAATCTCGGTTGATTTCTTTTCCTCAGGGTACTTAGATGTTTCAGTTCCCCTGGTTCGCTTCTTAAGCCTATGTATTCAGCTTAAGATACCTAACTTATGTTAGGTGGGTTCCCCCATTCAGACATCTCCGGATCAAAGTCTGTTTGCCGACTCCCCGAAGCTTTTCGCAGGCTACCACGTCTTTCATCGCCTCTGACTGCCAAGGCATCCACCGTATGCGCTTCTTCACTTGACCATATAACCCCAAGCAATCTGGTTATACTGTGAAGACGACATTCGCCGAAAATTCGAATTTCTCAACTAAGAGAACTCACAAATTTTACCTTAGCCTGATCCGTTACCAGTGAAAGTAACGTCCAGTCTATCTTTCTATCACATACCCAAATTTTTAAAGAACGATCTAATCAAAGATTAGAAATCAACATTCATCACCGTTTTGGCGGAATGCTCATTTCTAAGCTTTCAACAAACAGAAGCAGTAGTGGTGGAGCCAAACGGGATCGAACCGTTGACCTCCTGCGTGCAAGGCAGGCGCTCTCCCAGCTGAGCTATGGCCCCGTATTTCTACAGGCGTTCCCACACAAGCAAAATTGGTGGGTCTGGGCAGATTCGAACTGCCGACCTCACCCTTATCAGGGGTGCGCTCTAACCAACTGAGCTACAGACCCAATTTCGGGCTGCTTCTTTATCGTCTTCTTCAATGAATCAAGCAATTCGTGTGGGAACTTATGGAGCAGCTGATGTCGTCGATTAAGGAGGTGATCCAGCCGCAGGTTCCCCTACGGCTACCTTGTTACGACTTCACCCCAGTCATGAATCACACCGTGGTAACCGTCCTCCCGAAGGTTAGACTAGCTACTTCTGGTGCAACCCACTCCCATGGTGTGACGGGCGGTGTGTACAAGGCCCGGGAACGTATTCACCGCGACATTCTGATTCGCGATTACTAGCGATTCCGACTTCACGCAGTCGAGTTGCAGACTGCGATCCGGACTACGATCGGTTTTCTGGGATTAGCTCCACCTCGCGGCTTGGCAACCCTCTGTACCGACCATTGTAGCACGTGTGTAGCCCAGGCCGTAAGGGCCATGATGACTTGACGTCATCCCCACCTTCCTCCGGTTTGTCACCGGCAGTCTCCTTAGAGTGCCCACCATGAACGTGCTGGTAACTAAGGACAAGGGTTGCGCTCGTTACGGGACTTAACCCAACATCTCACGACACGAGCTGACGACAGCCATGCAGCACCTGTCTCAATGTTCCCGAAGGCACCAATCCATCTCTGGAAAGTTCATTGGATGTCAAGGCCTGGTAAGGTTCTTCGCGTTGCTTCGAATTAAACCACATGCTCCACCGCTTGTGCGGGCCCCCGTCAATTCATTTGAGTTTTAACCTTGCGGCCGTACTCCCCAGGCGGTCAACTTAATGCGTTAGCTGCGCCACTAAGAGCTCAAGGCTCCCAACGGCTAGTTGACATCGTTTACGGCGTGGACTACCAGGGTATCTAATCCTGTTTGCTCCCCACGCTTTCGCACCTCAGTGTCAGTATCAGTCCAGGTGGTCGCCTTCGCCACTGGTGTTCCTTCCTATATCTACGCATTTCACCGCTACACAGGAAATTCCACCACCCTCTACCATACTCTAGCTTGTCAGTTTTGAATGCAGTTCCCAGGTTGAGCCCGGGGATTTCACATCCAACTTAACAAACCACCTACGCGCGCTTTACGCCCAGTAATTCCGATTAACGCTTGCACCCTCTGTATTACCGCGGCTGCTGGCACAGAGTTAGCCGGTGCTTATTCTGTCGGTAACGTCAAAACACTTACGTATTAGGTAAATGCCCTTCCTCCCAACTTAAAGTGCTTTACAATCCGAAGACCTTCTTCACACACGCGGCATGGCTGGATCAGGCTTTCGCCCATTGTCCAATATTCCCCACTGCTGCCTCCCGTAGGAGTCTGGACCGTGTCTCAGTTCCAGTGTGACTGATCATCCTCTCAGACCAGTTACGGATCGTCGCCTTGGTGAGCCATTACCTCACCAACTAGCTAATCCGACCTAGGCTCATCTGATAGCGCAAGGCCCGAAGGTCCCCTGCTTTCTCCCGTAGGACGTATGCGGTATTAGCGTCCGTTTCCGAGCGTTATCCCCCACTACCAGGCAGATTCCTAGGCATTACTCACCCGTCCGCCGCTCGCCACCAGGTACAAGTACCCGTGCTGCCGCTCGACTTGCATGTGTTAGGCCTGCCGCCAGCGTTCAATCTGAGCCATGATCAAACTCTTCAGTTCAAACATCTTTGGGTTTTTAAGAAACCCTAAACTTGGCTCAGCAATCGTTGGTTACATCTTTGATTTCTCGCGGAGTAACTTGTGATGCTGATAATCTTGTTGACTATCAGTCTGACTCCACAAGCACCCACACGAATTGCTTGATTCAGTTGTTAAAGAGCGGTGGGTTGATTCTTTCGTCTCAACCGAGGCGCGCATTCTACAGCAGCGCCAGTTACTGTCAAGCGGTTATTTTAAGAAGTTTTCAAAGTTTCCTTTGTAACTTCAACCACTTGCGCTTTCGATCTCTCGTTAGCGGGAGGCGAATTCTACAGCGTTACTCGCTGCTGTCAACACCTCTTTTTCAACTCCTTTCGTGCTTCGATGAACTGAAGCAACTCACTGCCGAAACCTGCGTAACTCTTTGTTTACCAAGGAGTTTTCCGTTTCGACTGCGCCGGAAGTGGGGCGAATTATAGACTTCCAGAATCTGCCGTCAACCCCTGATTTCACAATTCTGTCATATAGGTCAAAAAACCCCGAAAACACGAAGGCCGGCTCCATGGAGCCGGCCTTCTTCTCTTCTACTTACAAGCTAGGGAACGCGAACTGCGAAGCTTCATGGCTCGCCCGTTGCGGCCAGCGCTGGGTGATGGCCTTGCGACGAGTGTAGAAACGCACGCCATCCGGACCATACGCATGCAAGTCGCCAAACAGCGAACGCTTCCAGCCACCAAAGCTGTGATACGCCACCGGCACCGGCAACGGTACGTTAACGCCCACCATGCCGACTTCAATCTCATCGCAGAACAACCGCGCCGCCTCACCATCACGGGTGAAGATGCAGGTGCCGTTGCCATACTCGTGATCGTTGATCAGTTGCATCGCCTCTTCCAGGCTGTTGACCCGAACAACGCACAGCACTGGCCCGAAGATCTCTTCTTTATAGATGCGCATCTCAGGCGTGACGTTATCGAACAGGCACCCACCCAGGAAGAAGCCCTCTTCGTGCCCTGCAACGCTCAAACCACGGCCATCCACCACCAGGGTCGCACCAGAAGAAACACCGTCTTCTATATAGCCACTGACTTTATCGCGAGCCTGACCGGAAACCAGCGGCCCCATGTCCAGGCCACACGAAGTCCCGGCACCGATTTTCAGTGCCTTGATTTGCGGCACCAACTTGGCCACCAGCGCATCCGCTACCTGGTCACCGACGCACACGGCCACCGAGATCGCCATGCAACGCTCGCCGCAAGAACCATACGCCGCGCCCATCAGTGCACTGACAGCGTTATCCAGATCCGCATCCGGCATCAGCACCGCATGGTTCTTCGCCCCGCCCAGAGCCTGAACGCGTTTACCGCGCTTGGTGCCCTCGGCGTAGATGTATTCGGCAATCGGCGTCGAACCGACAAAGCTCAGCGCTTTGACTTCCGGCGCTTCAATCAATGCATCCACTGCAGCCTTGTCGCCGTGCACCACACTCAGCACGCCTTTAGGCAGACCGGCCTCGATCAACAACTGAGCGATCAGCAGCGTAGAACTCGGGTCACGCTCGGACGGCTTGAGAATGAAGCAGTTACCGCAGACGATCGCCAGCGGATACATCCACAACGGCACCATCGCCGGGAAGTTGAACGGTGTGATACCGGCGACCACACCCAACGGCTGGAAGTCCGACCACGCATCGATATTCGGCCCAACGTTGCGGCTGTACTCGCCCTTGAGGATTTCCGGCGCAGCGCACGCGAACTCGACGTTCTCGATACCGCGCTTCAACTCACCCGCCGCATCTTCCAGCGTCTTGCCGTGTTCTTCGCTGATCAACTGCGCGATGCGTGCTTCGTTCTGCTCCAGCAATTGCTTGAAGCGGAACATCACCTGCGCACGTTTGGCCGGAGGCGTGTTGCGCCAAGCCGGGAACGCAGCCTTGGCGGCATCGATGGCTTTCTGAATGGTTTCGCGGCTGGCCAATGGCAGCTTGTGGATGGCCTTGCCGGTCGACGGGTTGAACACGTCAGCTGTGCGACCGTCTTCAGTCACCAGTTCGCCATTGATCAAATGCGGGATGAGGCTCATGCGGTACTCCTGAAATTTTGTGCACCGACGCCCGTCGTGGGGCGCCTGGTGTTTGTATATATAAAGAGGGAGAAATCAGTCGATCTTGTTCAGCACTTCGCCGACCGCATCGAACAGACGATCAAGGTCTTGCGGCTTGCTGTTGAAGGTTGGGCCGAACTGCAGGGTGTCGCCGCCGAAGCGCACGTAGAACCCGGCTTTCCACAGCGCCATGCCGGCTTCGAACGGACGCACAATCGCGTCGCCGTCACGCGGGGCAATCTGGATTGCACCGGCCAAGCCGTAGTTGCGGATGTCGATGATGTTCTTCGAGCCTTTCAGACCGTGCAGTGCATTTTCGAAATGCGGCGCGACTTCAGCCACGCTCTGCACCAGGTTTTCCTTTTGCAGCAGGTCGAGTGCTGCCAGGCCAGCGGCACAGGCCACCGGGTGCGCGGAATAGGTGTAGCCGTGGGGGAATTCCACCGCGTACTCCGGCGTCGCCTGGTTCATGAAGGTGTGATAGATCTCGGAGCTGGCAATCACCGCGCCCATCGGGATCGCGCCGTTGGTGACTTGCTTGGCGATGCACATCAGGTCCGGGGTCACGCCGAAGCTGTCAGCGCCGAACATCGAACCGGTACGGCCGAAACCGGTGATCACTTCGTCGAACACCAGCAGGATGTTGTGCTGATCGCAGATTTCGCGCAGACGCTTAAGGTAGCCCTCAGGCGGAACCAGCACGCCTGCGGAACCGGCCATTGGTTCTACGAAGACGGCGGCGATGTTCGAAGCGTCGTGCAATTCGATCAACTTCAGCAGTTCATCTGCCAGGGCGATACCGCCCTCTTTCGGCATGCCACGGGAGTAAGCGTTGCTGGCCAGCAAAGTGTGCGGCAGGTGATCAACGTCCATCAGGCCCTGGCCGAACAGTTTGCGGTTGCCGTTCACACCGCCAAGGCTGGTGCCGGCAATGTTTACACCGTGATAACCACGAGCACGGCCGATCATTTTGGTCTTGGTCGCCTGGCCTTTCAGGCGCCAGTAAGCACGGACCATTTTCACTGCGGTGTCCGCGCACTCGGAACCCGAGTCAGTGAAGAAAACGTGATTCAGATTGCCCGGGGTCAGGTCGGTGATTTTCTCAGCCAACTGGAACGACAACGGATGGCCGTACTGGAAGCCCGGAGAGTAATCGAGGGTGCCCAGTTGCTTGGCCACCGCTTCCTGGATTTCCTTGCGCGTGTGCCCGGCGCCGCAGGTCCACAGCCCCGAAAGCGAATCGTAGACCTTGCGGCCCTTGTCGTCTGTCAGCCAACTGCCTTCGGCGGCGACGATCAGTCGCGGATCACGCTGGAAATTTCGGTTGGCGGTGTAGGGCATCCAGTGCGCATCGAGCTTGAGCTGGCTGGCTAGGGAAGACGGGGCGTTTTCGGGCAAGTTCATGATTAAAACCTCGCAGGGCATAAGCGGCGTAGAGATCAAAAGCGTTCTTGCAGCTAAATTGCCACGGGGATAAAGTTGGTGAAATCCAACTCTTGTAACCTTCAGTCATACCTTCACTAAACTTTTGGTATCCAAAGCATGAGCACTCGCCGCCCCGATCCGCTGGCACAAGTCAGCGACTTTGATATTCGCCTGTTACGGATCTTCCGCAGCGTGGTGGAGTGCGGCGGCTTCTCCGCAGCGGAATCGGTATTGGGCATCGGCCGCTCGGCCATCAGCCAGCAAATGAGCGACCTGGAACAACGCCTGGGCCTGCGCTTGTGCCAGCGCGGTCGCGCCGGGTTTTCCCTGACCGAAGAGGGCCGCGAGGTTTACCACTCCGCGCTGCAGCTATTAAGTGCGCTGGAAAGTTTCCGCACCGAGGTCAACGGCCTGCACCAACACTTGCGCGGCGAGCTGACCATTGGACTGACCGACAACCTGGTCACCCTGCCCCACATGCGCATTACCCACGCGCTGGCGCAATTGAAGGAACGCGGGCCGGACGTGCAGATCCAGATCCGCATGATCGCGCCCAATGAAGTCGAACAAGGGGTGCTTGATGGTCGCTTGCACGTCGGTGTGGTGCCGCAGGCCAGCGCATTGTCCGGACTGGAATATCAACCGCTCTACAGCGAACGTTCGCTGCTGTATTGCGCGGTGGGCCACCCGTTGTTTTACGTCGATGACAAGCAACTCGACGATCAACGCCTGAACAGCCAGGACGCCATCGCCCCGACCTTTCGCCTGCCCGCCGAGATCCAGGCGCATTACCAGGCCCTCAACTGCACCGCCAGCGCCTCCGACCGCGAAGGCATGGCGTTCCTGATCCTGACCGGACGCTACATCGGTTACCTGCCGGACCATTACGCCAGCCTCTGGGTGCAGCAGGGCCGCCTGCGCGCCCTCAAACCCACCGTGCGGTTTTATGACTTGAGCCTCGCTTCGGTCACGCGCAAGGGGCGTCGCCCCCATTTGGTGCTGGAAAGCTTTCTGGAGAGCCTGGCGGCGACGCGCTGAAAAGACGCAGAAGCTTGGCCAGACTGGGCCGCGCCGCTCAAACAAAACAATAACCTGAGCACTTGGACAGCTTTTTGCAACACACCGGGAACCTTGATCCGTCAGCAATGAGTTCCTACGCCCATGCAGCCAGAATCCTCACCCCAAAGCGATCTGATCTACGGCCTAAACGATCGCCCAAAACCTCTCGCCGCGATCCTCGCCGCCCTGCAACACGTACTCGCCAGTTTCGTTGGCATCATCACCCCGCCGCTGGTGATCGGTTCGGCCCTCGGATTGACCACGTATTTGCCGTACCTGATCAGCATGGCTCTGATGGTCTCCGGCGTAGGAACGTTCATCCAGGCGCGTCGGCCATTCGGCATTGGTGCCGGGATGATTTGCCTGCAAGGCACCAGTTTTGCGTTTTTGGGCGCGGTGCTGTCGGCTGGTTTTCTGGTCAAGCAACGCGGCGGTAGCCCGGAAGACATTCTGGCGATGATCTTCGGCGTGTGCTTTTTCGGCGCCGTGGTGCAGATCGTCCTCAGCCGTTTCATCGGCCAGTTGCGCCGGGTAATCACACCGTTGGTGACCGGGATTGTCATCACGTTGATCGGCATCAGCCTGATCAAAGTGGGCGTCACTGACCTCGGTGGTGGTTTCAACGCGGCGGATTTCGGCGCCCCGGGGAATCTGGCGTTAGGCGTGTTCGTGCTGTTGACGATCGTCCTGCTCAATCGCTCGAACACTCCGTGGATTCGCCTCTCAGCCATCATCATCGGCTTGGTGCTCGGCAGCCTCGCGGCATGGTTCAGCGGAAAACTGGTCCCACAGCCACTGCCTGACTTGCCCCTGGTCAGTCTTCCGATCCCGTTTCGCTTCGGTTTCAGCTTCGACTGGAGCGCTTTCCTACCGGTCGCGCTGATTTATCTGATCAGCACCATCGAAACCGTCGGCGACCTCACGGCCAACTGCATGCTCGCACGCCAGCCTATCAGCGGACCTTCGTACATCAATCGACTCAAGGGCGGCGTACTCGGTGATGGTTTCAGTTGCCTGATCGCCGCGACCTTCAGTGCATTCCCCAACACCACGTTCGCGCAGAACAACGGCGTGATCCAGTTGACCGGCGTCGCCAGCCGTTACGTCGGCCTGTACATCGGCGCCGTGTTGTTTTGCCTCGGGATGTTTCCGATGATCGGCGCAGTGTTGCAGCAGATTCCCAAACCGGTGCTCGGCGGTGCGACCCTGGTGATGTTCGGCAGTGTTGCGGCGGCCGGTGTGCGCATCCTTGCCCAAGCGCCGTTGGACCGACGCAGCATGTTGATCATCGCTACGTCATTCGGCGTCGGCCTGGGTATTGCCGCGCAGCCAAACCTTTTGCACTTGCTGCCAAAACTGGTGCAGAACCTGTTCGACTCGGCGATCACCAGCGGAGGTATCACCGCAATCCTGATGTGCCTGTTGCTGCCCGAGTCAAAAACCCAAATGCTTGACGCCAATACCCCGTTGAAAAGCGAGCAGATCGAGCAGCTATAAGGGTTTTATTGCCTCAGGACTTGTCTGAAACCTGTGGGTGCGCTATCAACGCACTGGTTGCACCCACAGACTATTTCGGAAGTGCCTATGACCTTTGAAGTCCCCGCCCACGGCGGCAAACCTGCCAGCCGCATTCGTCAAAAGAACGAAGAGACGATCCTCAAAGCCGCCGAAGATGAATTCGCCCGACACGGGTTCAAAGGCACCAGCATGAACACCATCGCCGTCAATGCCGGGTTGCCCAAGGCGAACCTGCATTACTACTTCACCAACAAGCTTGGGTTGTACGTGGCGGTGTTGAGCAACATCATCGAATTGTGGGACAGCACGTTCAACACCCTGACGGCGGAAGACGATCCGGCCGAGGCGCTGACTCGCTATATCCGCGCCAAGATGGAATTCTCCCGGCGCCAGCCGCAAGCCTCGCGGATTTTCGCTATGGAAGTCATCAGTGGCGGCGAGTGTTTGACCGAGTATTTCAACCAGGATTATCGCGCCTGGTTCCAGGGTCGCGCCGCAGTGTTCCAGGCCTGGATCGACGCCGGCAAAATGGACCCGGTCGACCCGGTGAACCTGATTTTCCTATTGTGGGGCAGCACTCAGCATTACGCCGACTTCGCCACCCAGATCTGCCGGGTCAGCGGTCGCACCAAGCTGACCAAACAAGACATGGAAGACGCTGGTGATAACCTGATCCGCATCATCCTCAAGGGCTGCGGCCTGACACCTGTTATCTAAGTCCCCTATGCCTTTTACCCTCAGTGGTTTTTGCGAATACCGCGAAGAGATTCGCAAAAGCCGCTTCATTACCCTCGCCGGGCCGATCGGCAGCCCGCCCGAAGCCCAGGCGTTCATCGAGCAACACAGCGACTTGAACGCTACACACAATTGCTGGGCCTGGAAGCTTGGCGACCAGTACCGCAGCAACGACGACGGCGAACCCGGTGGCACCGCTGGCCGGCCGATTCTGGCGGCGATTGAAGCGCAGGATTGCGACCAGGTCGCGGTGCTGGTGATCCGCTGGTACGGCGGCATTCAACTGGGCACCGGCGGCCTGGCCCGGGCTTATGGCGGCGGCGCGAACAAGTGCCTGCAAGGTGCACCCAAGGTCGAGTTGATCAGCCGGGTGCCAATGAGTTGTGCCTGCGGATTTGGCGAGTTGGTGTTGGTGAAGTTGCGGGTGGCGGAGTTGGGCGGGTTGGTGGTGGAGGAGTCGTTTACCGCTAATGGCGTGGATCTGAAGTTGGCGATTGGCGAAGCGCAGATCGAAACCCTGCAATTGCAGCTCGCGGATTTGAGTCGCGGGCGGATTCTCTTGCAACGCTAAAAACAAGATCAAAAGATCGCAGCCTTCGGCAGCTCCTACAGGAGATCGCATTCCCGTCCGAAGGCTGCGATCTTTTGGGGCATTCATCATTTCCAATGCACCCGACACTTGCCCACACCTGCTGTGCACCCGCCTGTGGATAACCTGAGCACATCCCGCTGTAACCCTTCTGTCATGCGGCTTTGCGGGCGTTGTTCATTTTTCGTCCAAAGTGCTATCAAAAAAGCTAAATTCACGAAAAAACAATCAGTTAGCTCGGTTTATCACCTTTAGAAGATAGCGATGCAGTGCTTATGCCCGAGCGTCGGGCTTGCGCACAAATACTGTGGAGCAACCTGTGGATAACCCGTTCATGGCTGGCGCAGCCCCATATCTGGCATAGCTTGCAGCCGACTGCTCGTTTTTTGATCAAATTGTTGCGGGCAAAACCGGAGCTTGAATCGAAGACCTTGCCCTCAAGTGGTGCTTGATTCAGACGCGAAACAGTTCGATGCACATCTCTAACGTGCTGAACCGCATGGCTTTACGTAATTCCTGACTCAATGGCCAGAAAATTGCTTTGTCCACAGGCATAACTCCAATCGACCCGAGCCAGTCATGCCCAACCCCGTGCCGATCCCCGATCCGATCCCGAATCAAACCCCGCGCCTGCAACTGCGCAACATCAGTAAACGCTACCCCGGTTGCCTGGCCAACGATGCCATCGACTTGAGCATCGCCCCCGGTGAAATCCATGCCTTGCTCGGCGAAAACGGAGCGGGCAAAAGCACGCTGATGAAGATCATCTACGGCGTCATCCACGCCGATTCCGGGGAAGTGATCTGGCAAGGGCAAAGGGTAAGCATGCGCAATCCGGCCCAGGCGCGGGGGCTTGGGATCGGCATGGTGTTCCAGCACTTTTCGTTGTTCGAAACCTTGAGCGTGGCGCAGAACATTGCGTTGGCCATGGGTGCGGCGGCCGGGACGCCGAAACAGCTTGAACCGAAAATTCGTGAAGTGTCCCAGCGCTACGGCATGGCGCTGGAGCCGGAGCGACTTGTCCACAGCCTCTCGATCGGCGAACGCCAACGCGTAGAAATCATTCGCTGCCTGATGCAGGACATCCGCCTACTGATTCTCGATGAACCGACCTCGGTGCTGACGCCGCAAGAGGCCGACGAATTGTTCGTCACCCTGCGCCGACTGGCCGCCGAAGGCTGCAGCATTTTGTTTATCAGCCACAAACTCGGTGAAGTCCGGGCGCTGTGCCACAGCGCCACGGTGCTGCGCGGCGGGCGGGTGGCCGGGCATTGCGTGCCGGCCGAGTGCTCGGATCAGCAACTGGCGCGGTTGATGGTCGGCGAAGCGGCCGAGCTGATCACCGACTACCCGAAGGTCATCGGCGGCGCGGCATTTTTGAGCGTGAATGGATTGTCCTGGCACAACCCGGACCCGTTCGGTTGCTCGCTCAAAGACCTCAACCTGCAAGTGCGCAGCGGCGAAATTGTCGGCATCGCCGGAGTTGCCGGTAACGGTCAGGATGAGTTGCTGGCGTTGCTTAGCGGCGAGGAACGGCTGAACCGCAACGCAGCGCAAACCATCAGTTTCGCCGGGCAAGCCGTCGCCCATTTGCGCCCCGATGCGCGGCGTAAACTCGGCCTGGCTTTCGTGCCCGCCGAACGTTTGGGTCATGGCGCGGTGCCCGAGTTGAGCCTGGCCGACAACGCCCTGCTTACTGCATTTCAACAAGGGCTGGTGAGCCAGGGATTGATCCAGCGCGGCAAGGTCGAGGCGCTGGCCGAAGAGATCATTCGCCGCTTCGGCGTGAAGACGCCCGACACCCAAACGGCGGCCCGCAGCCTGTCCGGCGGCAACCTGCAGAAATTCATTCTCGGCCGGGAAATCCTCCAGCAACCGAAATTGCTGGTGGCCGCGCACCCGACCTGGGGCGTGGACGTCGGTGCGGCGGCGACCATTCACCGCGCGCTTATTGCCTTGCGCGATGCCGGCGCGGCGATCCTGGTGATCTCCGAAGACCTCGATGAACTGTTCCAGATTGGCGACCGCCTCGGCGCCTTGTGCAGCGGTCGACTGTCACCGCTGCGGGCAACCATCGATACCCGGCTGACCGACGTCGGCGGCTGGATGGCCGGCCAGTTCGACGCGCCTCAATCACCTGTCTCTGCAACGGTTTAACGGAGTTTCACATGCTGCTTTCTCTCGAACCCCGTGGCCAGCAATCGCGCCTGATGTTGTGGTGCTCGCCGTTGCTGGCGGCGGCACTGACTTTGGGCTGCGGCTCGCTGTTGTTTATCGCGCTGGGGCACGATCCGTTGCTGACGTTGCACACGCTGCTGATCGCACCGATCAGCGACTTGTATGGCGTCTCGGAATTGCTGGTCAAAGCCCTGCCGATCCTGCTCTGCGCGTTGGGCCTGGCGGTGGCGTATCAGGCACGAATCTGGAACATCGGCGCAGAAGGTCAACTGCTGCTCGGCGCCTTGGCCGGCAGTGCATTGGCGGTGAACATTATTGACATGCAAAGTCGCTGGGCGCTGGTGTTGATCCTGCTCACCGGCACCCTCGCCGGCGCTGCGTGGGCCGGGCTCACGGCGTGGTTGCGTACACGCTTCAACGCCAACGAAATCCTCACCAGCATCATGCTCAATTACATCGCCCTGAACTTGCTGTTGTTCTGCGTGCACGGGCCGTTGAAGGACCCGGCCGGGTTTAATTTTCCGGAGTCGGCGATGTTCGGTGATGCCAGCCGCTTGCCGTTGTTGATGGAGGACGGTCGCGTGCATGCCGGGGTGTATTTCGCCCTGCTCGCACTGGTCGCGGTGTGGGTGCTGTTGCAGAAAAGCTTTGTCGGCTTCCAGATCAAAGTGCTCGGTCTGGACAAGCGCGCGGCAGGGTTTGTCGGCTTTCGCGAGAAGCGCCTGATCTGGCTGGCGCTGTTGATCAGCGGCGGGTTGGCCGGGTTGGCCGGGGTCTGCGAAGTCACCGGGCCGATCGGTCAATTGGTGCCGCAAGTCTCGCCGGGTTACGGCTACGCGGCGATTACGGTGGCGTTTCTTGGACGGCTGAATCCCATCGGCATTCTGTTTTCCAGCCTGCTGATGGCGCTGCTGTACATCGGTGGCGAGAGCGCGCAGATGAGCATGAACCTGCCGCAAGCGATCACCCAATTGTTCCAGGGGATGATGCTGTTTTTCCTGCTGGCGAGTGATGTGCTGATTCTCTACCGACCGCGTTTGAATGTGCGCTGGGCGCGTCGTGCGCCGGTCGCCGCCGTAACCGCAGGAGCGCTGTGATGGATATCGATCTGCTGAGCAATATTTTCTACGCCATGGTCCGTTGCGGTACGCCGTTGCTGCTGGTGGCGCTGGGCGAACTGATCTGCGAGAAAAGCGGCGTCCTCAATCTGGGCCAGGAAGGCATGATGCTGTTTGGTGCGGTGATCGGTTTTATCGTTGCGCTGAACAGCGGCAATCTGTGGCTCGGCGTGCTGCTGGCGATGCTCGCCGGGATGCTGTTGTCATCGCTGTTTGCCTTGGTGGCGCTGGTGTTCAACGCCAATCAGGTGGCCACCGGGCTGGCGCTGACGATCTTTGGTGTGGGCTTGTCGACCTTTGTTGGCGCGGCGTGGGTCGGTAAACCGCTGGCGGGTTTTGAGCCGGTAGCGATCCCGTATTTAAGCGAGATTCCGCTGATCGGGCGGATGCTGTTTGCCCAGGATCTGTTGGTGTATTTGTCGTTCGTGCTGTTTGCGGTGGTGGCTTGGGTGATTTTGAAAAGCCGCGTCGGGTTGATCATTCAAGCCGTCGGGGAAAACCCTGATGCTGCCAGTGCTATGGGCTTGCCGGTATTGGGTGTGCGCACCTTGGCGGTGTTATTTGGCGGGGCGATGGCCGGGTTGGCTGGCGCGTATTTGTCCCTGGCGTATACGCCGATGTGGGCGGAGAACATGAGCGCCGGGCGTGGCTGGATTGCCCTGGCGCTGGTGGTGTTTGCCAGTTGGCGAGTGTGGCGATTGCTGCTTGGGGCGTATCTGTTTGGACTCGCCAGCATCCTGCATTTGGTGGCGCAGGGATTGGGGCTGGCGATTCCATCGAGTTTGCTGGCGATGCTGCCGTATGTCGCAACCATTGTAGTGTTGGTGCTGCTGTCCCGGGATGCGCTGCGCACGCGGTTGTATGCGCCGGTGTCGTTGGGGCAGCCGTGGCAGGGTGGCCATTAGCCGTTTGCAGGCCCGGCCTCTTCGCGAGCAAGCCCGCTCCCACATTGGATCGGGTTCACACAACTCCCTGTGGGAGCGGGCTTGCTCGCGAAGGCGTCCGCACCGGCAACACCTGAACCACGCCCCACGCCAATTCAAAGACCAAGAAAATCACCAATAGCGAACTGGCGTCATGCAGCAAGGCATACAGCTGCCAGGCCGAAAACAAAAACCGGCCCGCCGCGTCATACCGCCCAAACACCTGCTGCGGATCGCGAATCCGCAACACCGCCCAAACACACACAATCGACCCCAACAGATTCGCCATCAACATATGCATCGGCTCAAACGCCGGCAGTTCACCGGGCAAATTCAACGCCTGGCTCAAACCCGACAGCAATCCATGCAAAGCGGCAAAACTCCACGGCGTGACAAACGCCGCCGTCACGATCAAGTCATACCAGGCGCTGCCGCGCACCACTCGGCGATATTGCGTTGAAGTCCACATCGGTATTGCTCCATAAATTCAGGGAGCAACAAGGCTAAAGCCTGGAGTATGCTCCAGGGTCAAGCCCCTTTGAGACGTCATGATGCGCATCGGTGAATTAGCCCAGGCCAGCGCCGTCAGCCGCGACACGCTGCGCTTCTACGAGCAGCGCGGGTTGATCGCGGCGCAACGCAGCGCCAACGGTTATCGCGATTATCCGGCGGACATGGTGCAACTGGTGCTCTACATCAAGACCGCTCAGCGACTGGGCTTTACCCTCGGCGAGATCGGTAATAGCGTTGCTGCGTTGTGGCAATCGCCCGATCCCGACAGCGCCGTCACGCAGTTGCTGCAAGACAAGCTCAAGCTGATCGAAACCCGAATGGAAGAACTCGGCGCGCTGCGCACTGAGTTGCAGCAACGGCTCGGTCAGCGTTGTCCCTTAAATCCGTGATTCTCATTTATCAAGGAAGCCACTCATGTCCACGGCAAAAACCGCACTTATCATCGGCGCCTCCCGGGGCCTTGGCCTCGGCCTGGTAAAAACCTTGCTGGCCGACGGCTGGCAAGTCACCGCCACCGTGCGCAACCCGCAGAAAGCCGAGGCGCTGCAAGCGCTGGGCAAGGTGCGGATTGAAAAGCTCGACATGGATGATCAGCAAGCGGTCATTGCCTTGAGCCACGAGCTCAAGGGCGAAATGTTTGACCTGCTGTTCGTGAATGCCGGGGTCAAGGGCCCGGAAGTCCAGACACCGGGTGGCGCGACATTGGCCGAAGTCGGGCAACTGTTTTTCACCAACGCCGTGGCGCCGATCAACCTCGCGCAGCGTTTCGTCGGGCAAATTCGTGATGGCAGCGGCGTGCTGGCGTTCATGAGTTCCGGGCTGGGCAGCGTCACCGTACCGGACGCCCCGGAACTGGCGTTGTACAAGGCCAGCAAAGCGGCGCTGAACTCGATGACCAACAGCTTCGTCACGCAACTTGGCGAGCAGAAACTCACCGTGCTGTCGTTGCATCCGGGCTGGGTGAAGACTGATATGGGCGGTGAAGGTGCGGATCTGGATGTGGAAACCAGCACCCGTGGTCTGGTTGACCAAGTGAACGCGTTCACCGGCAAGGGCGGGCATTATTTTGTGAACTACAAAGGCGAAACGATTCCCTGGTGACACCGCGAATCCCCCTGTGGGAGCGGGCTTGCTCGCGAAGAGGGCGTGTCAGTCAACATTTATGTCGCTGACACACCGTATTCGCGAGCAAGCCCGCTCCCACAGGGAATCATTCCAGACAGAGGTTTGCGTCGTCTGGTCGGACCGGGCTTGCCCACAACGCCGTTTTGTTTGAAACTTCGCACCTCGTCCCCCGCGACGACCCTGGATCAGCAGACAGGGTAATCACTGAGCTGGCTAACCTGAACCCACTTTCAGAGGAGCCGGCCAACATGCCTGCGACCCGTACCTGGTTAAAAAATCCCCTCGCGATCTTCACTGCCAATGGCCTCGATGCCCGTGGCGGCCTGGTGCTGCAAGACGGTTTGATCGTCGAAGTGCTCGCCGCTGGCCAGCAACCTTCCACGCCCTGTGGACAAGTCTTCGATGCCCGCGAGCATGTGATCCTGCCCGGCTTGATCAATACGCATCACCACTTCTATCAAACCCTGACCCGCGCCTGGGCGCCGGTGGTCAATCAGCCGTTGTTCCCGTGGCTGAAAACCCTGTACCCGGTCTGGGCGCGCCTTACTCCGGAAAAACTCGCCCTCGCCACTAAAGTCGCGTTGGCCGAGTTGCTGCTGTCCGGTTGCACCACCGCCGCCGATCACCATTACCTGTTTCCCGAAGGCCTCGAGAATGCGATCGACGTACAAGTCGAAAGCGTTCGCGAACTGGGCATGCGCGCCATGCTGACCCGTGGCTCCATGAGCCTCGGCGAAAAGGACGGTGGCCTGCCACCGCAGCAAACCGTGCAGGAAGGTGAAGTAATTCTCGCCGACAGCCAGCGCTTGATCGCCGAGTACCACGAGCGTGGCGATGGCGCGCAAATCCAGATCGCCCTGGCGCCATGCTCGCCGTTTTCGGTGACCCCTGAAATCATGTCCGCCAGCGCCGAACTGGCGAACAAACTCGACGTGCGTCTGCACACGCACCTGGCCGAAACCCTCGACGAAGAAGACTTCTGCCTGCAACGCTTCGGCCTGCGCACCGTGGATTATCTGGACAGCGTCGGCTGGCTCGGCCCGCGCACCTGGCTGGCCCACGGCATTCATTTCAACCCGGACGAAATCGCCCGTCTCGGCGCGGCCGGCACCGGTATTTGCCACTGCCCGAGCTCGAACATGCGCCTGGCGTCCGGCATCTGCCCGACACTGGATTTGACTGCAGCGGGCGCGTTGCTGGGTCTGGGCGTGGACGGTTCGGCGTCCAACGATGCGTCGAACATGATGCTGGAAACCCGCCAGGCGCTGTACATCCAGCGCCTGCGTTACGGCGCAGAGAAGATCACGCCGGAATTGGTTCTGGGTTGGGCGACCAAAGGTTCGGCGAGTCTGCTGGGGCGTACTGATATTGGTGAGCTGGCGGTGGGCAAGCAGGCGGATCTGGCGTTGTTCAAGCTGGATGAACTGCGATTCTCCGGCAGCCATGATCCGGTGTCGGCGTTGCTGCTGTGCGGCGCTGATCGCGCGGATCGGGTGATGGTCGGCGGCAAGTGGCGAGTGATTGATGGGCAGGTTGAAGGGTTGGATCTGAAGGGGTTGATTGCGGATCACAGCCAGGCGGCCCGGCAGTTGATTGCTGGCGTCTGATCGGACGCCTTCGCGGGCAAGCCTCGCTCCTACAGGGTTTTCGCCAGCCAAGGGAATGGCGCAAAACCTGTAGGAGCGAGGCTTGCCCGCGAAGCTCTTAAAGCCCCAACAGCGACAACATGATAAACGTCGCAAACAACACAAAATGCGTCATGCCCTCGATGGCATTGGTTTCCCCGTCATTCAGGTTGATCGCGCTGACAATCAACGTCAGAAAAATCATCACCGTCTGCACCGGCGTCATCGCCATCTGAAATGGCTGCCCCGTATAGAGCGCCATCGCCTCCATCACCGGCACCGTCAGGATCACCGTCGACAACGACGCGCCCATGGCGATGTTCACCACCGACTGCATGCGATTGGCCAGTGCCGCACGCAACGCGGTCAAAATCTCCGGCGCCGCCGAAATCGCCGCCACCAAAATCGCCGTGATCACCGGTGGTGCGCCCGTGCCTTCCAACCCCAGATCGAGGGTCTTGGACATCACTTCGGCCAAGGCGCCAATCACCACCACGCCAAACACCAGCGTCGCGACACTGCGCGTCACGTTGACCGGCTCCGGTGCTTCTTCCGGGACTTTCTTGCGACGTTTTTCCGGGTAGCTGTAGCTGAAGAAATAACTGTGCGGCCCGACCTGCATGCGCAGGAACAAGGCGTAGAGCACGACCATCGCGCCGATGGTGAACCCCGAATAGATCTTCCAGTTGGCCTCGGGAATAAACTCCGGCACCACCATCGAAACGCCCATGGCGGTGAGGATCATCACGCTGTAGCTGCGCGCGGAGTCATCGTTGTAGGACTGTTCGCCATGCTTGATCCCGCCCATCAACGCGGCGAGGCCGAGGATGCCGTTGATGTCGAGCATCACCGCCGAGTAAATCGTGTCGCGCACCAGAGTTGGCGAGGCTTCGTTGCTCATCATGATCGCCAGGATCACCACTTCCACCAGCACGGCGGCGAGGGTCAGGATCATCGTGCCGTAGGGATCGCCGACTTTTTCAGCGAGTAATTCGGCGTGATGGGCCACACGCATCGAGGCGGCGACGATGAAGGCGATCAGCACCAGGCCGGCGACCAGGGCGATGGGCTGGCCGTTGTGCAGCATCCACGGTTCCAGCGGATACGCGACAACGGCGGCGACCAGGGCCAGCAACAGAAATTTTTCTTGCTTGAGGAGTGTGAGCATTGCAGGCCTTTTGCACAGTGGAGCGAAATCAGAGTGATGAGCTACTGACTGCGGAGCGGCGCTAACGTTTCGTTACACCTTAGCGCACCAGTGGATGGCAGCAGTGCCAGGGCATGCACTTTTATCGGACTTGCGGGCCTCTTCGCGGGCAAGCCTCGCTCCTACAGGCATGCAGCGTTCTTGTAGGAGCAAGGCTTGCCCGCGAAGGCCGTTACGCGGTTTTGGATTTATTGTTGTCCTGTTGGTCAGCAATTTGCATTGACCTCGCCATCCTCAAAACAATATGGAGTTCGAGTTCATGCATAAACGTCCGTTGAAGAAGCTGCTGTGCGCCGTTGCTGCGGCCATCGGTCTGAGCGCCAGCCTGACCGCGAGTGCCGCCGACCCGCTGAAAGTCGGCTTCGTCTATATCGGCCCGATCGGTGACCACGGCTGGACGTATCAGCATGAACAGGGACGCAAGGCGCTCGCAGAAAAATTCGGTTCGCAGATCACCACCAATTACGTGGAGAACGTCGCTGAAGGCGCCGATGCCGAGCGGGTGATCCGCAACATGGCCAAGGACAACTACGACCTGATCTTCACCACGTCTTTCGGCTACATGAACCCGACGCTGAAAGTCGCCAAGCAATTTCCCAAGGTGACCTTCGAACACGCCACCGGCTACAAGCAGGACAAGAACCTCGGCACCTACCTGGCGCGCACCTATGAAGGTCGCTACGTCGGCGGTTTCCTCGCGGCGAAGATGACCAAGACCAAGAAAATCGGCTACGTCGCCTCGTTCCCGATCCCTGAAGTAATCCGCGACATCAACGCTATCCAGTTGGCCCTGAACAAGTACAACCCGGGCACCGAAATCAAGGTGGTGTGGGTCAACTCGTGGTTCGATCCGGGCAAAGAGGCGGATGCCGCCAACGCGCTGATCGACCAGGGCGTGGACGTGGTGTTCCAGCACACCGACAGCCCGGCGCCGATCCAGGCCGCCGAACGTCGCGGCGTCTATGCCGTGGGCTACGCTTCGGACATGGCGCACTTCGGGCCGAAAGCGGTGCTGACCTCCATCGTCAACGACTGGGGCCCGCATTACATTCAGGCGACCCAGGCCGTGCTCGACCACACCTGGAAATCCCAGGATTACTGGGGCGGATTGAAGGAAGGCACGGTTGAATTGCCGATCAGCGATTTGGTGCCGGCACCGGTGAAAGCCGAAGCGGAGCAGATCATTGCCGACATCAAGAGCGGCGCGCTGCATCCGTTTACCGGGCCGATCAAGGATCAGGCCGGTGCAGTGAAAATTCCGGCGGGAGCAACGGCGAGCAATGCGGAACTGGCGTCGATGAACTACTACGTTGAAGGCATGAAGGCCGATATTCCGAAGTAATTCCCCAACCCAACACAAATCCAGTGTGGGAGCGGGCTTGCTCGCGAAAGCGGTGTGTCAGCCACATAAAGTTTGACTGACACTCCCTCTTCGCGAGCAAGCCCGCTCCCACATTAGACTTTCAGCGTTCTTGAGGACTGCGCATGAACCAACTCCCCATCATCGACATCGCCCCGCTCTACAGCACCGACGAAAACGCCTGGCAATCCATCGCCACGCAAATCGACCACGCCTGCCGCAACTGGGGCTTTTTCTATATCAAGGGGCACCCGATCAGCGCTGCCCGCATCGACGCGGTGCTCGACCACGCCCAACGCTTCTTCGCTTTACCCGCCGCCGAAAAGCTCAAGATCGACATCACCCAGACGCAGCATCACCGCGGCTACGGCGCCATCGCCACCGAGCAACTGGACCCGAGCAAACCCAGCGACCTGAAAGAAACCTTCGACATGGGCCTGCACCTGTCGGCGGATCACCCGGACGTACTGGCAGAAAAACCCCTGCGCGGTCCCAATCGCCATCCTTCGTTACCCGGTTGGGAAGCGCTGATGGAACAGCATTACGTCGACATGCAGGCCCTCGCCCAAACCCTGCTGCGAGCGATGACGATGGCGCTCGGCATCGAGCGCGACTTCTTCGACACGCGCTTCAATCAACCCGTCAGCGTGCTGCGGATGATCCATTACCCACCGCGCCACACCGCCAGTTCCGCAGAACAACAAGGCGCCGGCGCCCACACCGATTACGGCTGCATCACCCTGCTCTACCAGGACGCGGCCGGTGGTCTGCAAGTGCGCAATGTGAACGGCGAATGGATCGACGCGCCGCCCATCGACGGCACGTTCGTGGTCAACCTCGGCGACATGATGGCGCGCTGGAGCAACGACCGTTACCTGTCGACGCCACACCGGGTGATCAGCCCGCTGGGTGTGGATCGCTACTCGATGCCATTCTTCGCCGAACCGCACCCGGATACGCCTATCGAATGCCTGCCCGGTTGCCAGGATGCCGCGCACCCGGCGAAATATCCCGCGACCACCTGCGCCGAATTCCTGCTCTCGCGCTTCGCCGATACCTACGCCTATCGACGGGAACCGGAAGCAGTTTGATCAACCGTCTGGTCAGGTTTTACCAATTGTTGCGGCGAGCATCTGTAGAATGCCGTCATTGCACCTGATGAGAATTCGAACATGTACGACTGGCTGAACGCCCTGCCCAAGGCAGAACTGCACTTGCACCTGGAAGGCTCGCTGGAGCCCGAGTTGCTGTTTGCCTTGGCCGAACGCAACAAAATCGCCCTGCCGTGGGACGACGTGGAAACTCTGCGCAAGGCGTACGCCTTCAACAACCTGCAAGAGTTTCTCGACCTGTACTACAAGGGTGCGGACGTTTTACGCACCTCGCAGGATTTCTACGACCTGACCTGGGCCTACCTGTTGCGTTGCAAGGCGCAGAACGTGATTCACACCGAACCGTTCTTCGACCCGCAGACCCACACCGACCGTGGCGTGCCTTTCGAAGTGGTGCTCAACGGCATCGCTGCCGCATTGAAAGATGGCGAACAGCAACTGGGCATCACCAGTGGTTTGATCCTGAGCTTCCTGCGCCACTTGAGCGAAGACGAAGCGCAGAAAACCCTCGACCAAGCGCTGCCGTTCCGCGATGCGTTTGTGGCTGTCGGCCTGGACAGTTCGGAGATGGGTCACCCGCCGAGCAAGTTCCAGCGCGTGTTTGATCGTGCCCGTCACGAAGGCTTCCTGACCGTCGCCCACGCGGGCGAAGAAGGCCCGCCGGAGTACATCTGGGAAGCCATCGACCTGCTGAAAATCCAGCGCATCGACCATGGCGTGCGCGCCATCGAAGACGAGCGCCTGATGCAGCGGATCATCGACGAGCAAATCCCGCTGACCGTGTGCCCGTTGTCGAACACCAAACTCTGCGTGTTCGATCACATGTCCCAGCACAACATCCTCGACATGCTGGAACGTGGCGTGAAAGTCACGGTGAACTCCGATGACCCGGCGTACTTCGGCGGCTACGTCACCGAGAACTTCCATGCGCTGTATACCGACCTGGGCATGACCCAGGATCAGGCCAAGCGCCTGGCGCAGAACAGCCTGGATGCGCGGTTGGTGAAACCGTAAGGTCACCGCATAACCATTGTGGGAGCGAGCCTGCTCGCGAATAGGGCGTGTCAGTCGACATTTGTTTAACTGACACACCGCTTTCGCGAGCAGGCTCGCTCCCACATTTTTTTTAGATCGCGGTTGCTTCTGTCAGCTCCTCCAACGACTTGCCCCGCGTCTCCATCCCGAACAACCACACCACCCCCGCCGCAATCGCAAAGCACATCGCCCCCAACGCGAACACCCCGCCCTGCCCGGTAATCGGGAACACCAGCCCGGTCACCAACGGCCCGAGCAACGAACCGACGCGCCCGATCGCCGAGGCAAATCCCGAGCCCGTTGCCCGCGCCGAAGTCGGGTACAGCTCCGGCGTGTAGGTGTAGAGCACCGCCCACATGCCGAACAGGAAGAATTGCATCAACAGACCCGAAGTGATCAACAGGCCGACGTTGCCGCCAAACACCGCACTCTGGCCATACAGAAACGCCATCACCCCACCACCCAGCAGCGTCACGATGCACACCGGTTTGCGTCCCCAGCACTCCACCAACCAGGCAGCCATGAGGAAACCGGGAATCCCGCCGAGGGAAATCAGTACCGTGTAATACACCGACTGGGTCACGGCGAAACCCGACTGCTGCAGCAAAGCGCTGAGCCACGAGGTCAAGCCATAGAAACCAAGCAAGGCGAAGAACCACACGCTCCAGATCATCATCGTGCGCTGGCGGTACAGCGGCGACCAGATCTGCTGCAATGCGGAAAAGAAGTTACCCGGCGTACTCGCCACCCGTGGCAAGCGAATCGGCGTCGGCAACTCCGCGCGCCCCAACGATGTGCGAACCCGCTGTTCAATGCCCAGCAACACCTTGTCCGCCGCGTCATGTCGCCCGGCCTGTTCGAGCCAGCGCGGTGACTCGGGAATGAAGAAGCGAATCGCCAGGACAAACACCGCCGGCACCGCCAACACCAGGAAGATGTCGCGCCAGCCGATCACCGGCAGCAAGAAGTACGAGAGCACCCCGGCAGCAACGAAGCCCAGCGGCCAGAACCCGTCCATCAACGCGATATAACGCCCGCGCTTTTTGGCCGGAATCAACTCCGAAAGCATCGACTGCGCAATGGGAAACTCCATGCCCATGCCGATTCCCAGCAGCACACGGAACAACGTCAAGGTCTCCACGTTCTGCGCCGTGGAGCACAAATAACTGGCGATGCCCCACAACACGATGCTCCACTGGAACACCGGTTTGCGCCCGAAGCGGTCCGCGAGCATGCCGGACAATGACGCTCCCAGCACCATGCCGAAGAAGCTCGAACTGGCCAGCAATCCGGCCTGTGCGCTGCTCAAGCCGAACTCGGTTTTGATCGAGCCGAGCAGGAAAGTCATCATCGCCAAGTCCATGGAGTCGAAGAAAAACGCCAGGGCAATGATGATGAAAATGATGCGGTGATAGCCGCTGATGGGCAGCCGTTCCAAGCGTTCTGCTGCGCTGAATCCTTGTATTTCCATGCCAAACACCCCCGTCCGAAAGTCCCCGGATCGAGTGTGCGCGATAGCGGCTGGGGGTTATTGCTGGATGCGACCTGCCCGCACCCCTGAACGACGCCCGAGACCTCAGACGTCGGCGCCGACGCGTCTACAACGCCATTTCCAGCTCGGCTTCCTTGGCAAAGCGATGAACTTCTCGCTGCCCGGTCGCGGTGATCTGCAAGGCGCGGGAATCGTTGGGCAGGGTCAACCAGCCGGACTGCATGAACAACTGCAACAACGCCGCGCCCACTGAACCACCCATGTGCGGACGGCGTTCACTCCAGTCCGGGCAGGCGCAGGCAATTTGCCCGCTGCGGTGGGCCAGGGCCTGGATGAACACCCCGCGGCTGGCCAGTTGCCTGGAGCCCTTTTGGGTGATGACGACCCGCTGATCGAACTGCTCGATCCAGCCGGCATCCAGCAATCGCTGGTACAGGTCGGCCGCCAGCGTGCCGCCCAAGTGGTCCTCGCAGAGCCGCGCCTGCAACAGCGACGAGGGTGCGGCCTGACGTTTGCCCAATAGGTTGCCGCGCTTGATCGTCTCCGGAATCTCCCGTGGCGTGCTGGCCAGGGTGGCACTCGCCAGCGCCTCCACTGCCGCGCCAACTTCGGGGGCTGCCAGGCGGAAGAATCTTTTGCGCCCGCGCTCTTCGACTTTCAACAGACCTCCGGCGGACAAACGCCCCAGGTGTGCACTGGCCGAAGACGGCGACAGCCCGGCCAATAAGGCCAGCTCTTCGGTATGCCGCGCGGAGCCATCCATCAAGGCCCACATCATTGCGCTGCGCTTGGGGTCAGCCAGCAGCGTGGCGATCTGGCTGATGCAAGGTGCATGTTCCATGTATTCACTCCCTGTTGAATCGTTTCGTCTGCTGCTCACAGACATCTTGACCAGTAATGTGTCGTCGGCCAAGGCGTGAAAACCGCCATGAACTCGCTCAGGCAAGTCACCCACACCCAGTGTTCCATCGAGCAACCCGCATGGGCTCCCGGGCAAGGACGACTGGAGGCTGGATGCGTCCGGGCCGGCTCGACGGTGCAGGCATAAGGCGGGCGCTAGTATAAGCGGGTTGACCGCCGGTTCCTGCCCTTGGGAGGCCGCGGTTGGTGATAGTTCCTGACAGAAATTTCGCTATTTGCCTGCGACTATTGATCAGTGCCCGATAACGACGGAAATTGACTACTCAACTTCGCGCATCGGCTGGCAAGCATTTCCCGCAAAAGGTTCACCGGCTTACTCAATTGTGCGCGATGGGCGCACAGCAAATTCAGCGGTGCGCGCTCACAGAGCAACTCCGGCAACAACACTTTCAAGCGACCTGCCAGCACATCGGCGCCCACATCAAGCCAGGACTTGTAAGCGATCCCGGCCCCTGCCACCGCCCAAAGCCGGACTACATCGGCGTCATCGCTGAAACGGTCACCGCTGACCGTCAAACCGACTTCACGCTTGCCATCGTGGAAACTCCAACGATCGTGAACCCGGCTGCCCAGCATGAATAACAGGCAATTGTGCTGCGCCAGTTGTTCCAGTTGCCGGGGCTCGCCGTGTCGGGCCAGGTATTCGGGCGATGCGCAGAGCACGCGACGGTTCTGTGGGGCGATGGGCAACGCCACCAGGCTCGAATCCTCCGGCTCGCCGTAACGCAGCGCAATGTCCACCGGTTGACGAAACAGGTCGGCGATGCGATCTCCCAGCAACAAACGCACGGTCAGTTTCGGATGTTCACGCTGAAACTCGTCCAGCCACGGCAGCAACAGGTTGCGACCAAAATCCGAAGGCGCCGACAGTTGCAAGATCCCGCTGACCTGATCCTGACCACTGGCCAGTAAACGCCGCCCTTCATCCAGATTGCTCAGGGCCGCCCGCGCATATTCCAGGAAGCCCTCGCCTTCGGCGGTCAGGCGCAGGCTGCGGGTGGAGCGTGCCAACAGCCGCGCGCCGAGTTGCTGCTCGATGCGCTTGAGTGCCGCACTGGCCACCGCCGCCGACATGTCCATCACCCGTGCCGCCGCCGACAGGCTGCCCAGGTCCGCGGCCCGGACAAACAACTGCAAGTCATCGAAACGCAGCATCTTCAGCCCCGATTATCAAAAAAATATTGAAAGAGACTGCTCTTTTAGCGGGTTTTATCTTGCCGGGAAATAGCCAATCATCTGTCCCATCGAAAATCACTCAGCGTCAGGAGTCGAACATGTCCCAGCCGTTTACCGCCATTGCCACCCTCATCGCCAAACCCGGTCAGCAGGACGCCCTCGAACAGCACCTGCGGGCGCTGCTGGAACCAACCCGCGTCGAGGCCGGTTGCGGTCAATACGATTTGCACCAGGACCTCGCCAACCCGTTGGCCTTCTACATGATCGAACAATGGAGCAGCGACGAAGCCCTGCAAGCCCACGACGACAGCGCCCACATCCAGAATTTCCGCGCCAGGGCCGGTGACTTTCTCGAACACTTCGAGCTCAAGCGCCTGCGCACCCTGGCCTGATTTCTTCCTTTATTACGACGGAGCCCCTTTATGAAAGCGATTGCCTACTACGCCTCCCTGCCGATCAGCGACGCCAAATCCCTGCAAGACATCGAACTGCCAGAACCGGTCGCCGGCCCTCACGACTTGCTGGTGGAAGTCAAAGCAATTTCGGTCAACCCGGTGGACACCAAGGTCCGGCAGAACGTCCAGCCTGAAGGTGGCGCGGCGAAAGTGCTGGGCTGGGACGTGGCCGGTGTGGTCAAAGCCGTTGGCAGTGAAGTCACGCTGTTCAAGGCTGGCGACAAAGTGTTCTACGCCGGCTCCATCGCCCGTGCCGGCGGCAACAGTGAACTGCATGTGGTGGATGAGCGAATTGTCGGGCACATGCCAAAATCCCTCGGTTTTGCTGAAGCCGCCGCGCTGCCACTGACCGCGATCACTGCGTGGGAATTGTTGTTCGAGCGCCTGCAAGTGCGTGAAGGCAACATGGATGAAGGCCAGAGTTTGCTGATCGTCGGCGCGGCCGGTGGCGTGGGTTCGATCCTGACTCAGTTGGCTCATCAACTGACCGGGCTGAAGGTGATCGGCACCGCATCCCGCCCGCAGACCCAGAGTTGGGTGCGTGAGTTGGGCGCCGACCTGGTGATCGATCACAGCCAACCGCTGAGCGAAGAACTCAAGCGTGCGGACGTCCAGCACGTAACCCACGTCGCCAGCCTGACCCAGACCGATGAACATCTGGATCAATTGGTCGAAGCGCTGGCGCCTCAGGGCAAACTGGCGTTGATCGATGATCCGAAGGCGCTGGACGTGACCAAGCTCAAGCGCAAGAGCATCTCGCTGCACTGGGAATTCATGTACACCCGCTCGCTGTTCGAGACAGCCGACATGATCGAGCAGCACAAACTGCTCAACCGTATCGCCGAGCTGATCGATGCCGGGACCTTGAAAACCACAGTGGGTGAGCACTTCGGCACGATCAACGCGAGCAACCTGCGCCGCGCCCATGAACTGCTGGAGAGCGGCAAGGCCAAGGGCAAGATTGTGCTGGAAGGGTTCTGACCCACCCTTGTGTAGGAGCGAGGCTTGCCCGCGAAAGCGTCCTCAAGATCGCCTTCGCGGGCAAGCCTCGCTCCTACAAAAAGCCGTATGGCGAACCGTCAGTCTGAGAGTTGACCGTTGTCACAATTGCGATCGTATTCGGGTCTACAATCGAGACCTCTGCGACACAGTCTTTTACTTAAGGAGGTCAGCAATGAAGATCCTGATAAAAGAAGTGGCAACATCCCAGTGGCAAGTTCGTCTCGATCAACACGCCGTCACGTTCCGCAGCGAAGCTGAAGCGCGCGCCTTCACCCGCACCCTTGAAGCGCGGCTCCACGCCCCTCACCAAATCCCCGACCGCCAGCAGCGTGCCGCTGGCTAACTCCGGTATCAGACCGCGGCTTGGGCCAGCGCCCGGGCATTTTGTAAACGTCGGGTGAGCATCGCGGCGCTCACCACCAGAATTCCGCACAGGCTGATGACCATGGCCATCGGCATGGCGCTGCCGTCGTGCAAAACTCCCACCAGCGCCGATGCCCCGGCGGCGATGCTGAATTGCAGGCACCCGAGCAACGCCGACGCACTGCCGGCGCGGGCGCCCTGCCCGTTCATGGCGCAAGCCGAGGCGTTAGGCAGGATGCAACCGAGGCTGGCGATACACACAAACAATGGAATCAGCAGCGGCCATAGTTGTTCGGTGTGCAACGCGCTGACGGCAAGCAATGTCAGGCCCGCGCCCAGATAAATCCAGACCGTGCGCACCAGCAGGAACGCCGGGCCGCGCTTGGCCAGCAATCGCGCGTTGACCTGCGCCACCAGAATGAATCCCGCCGCGTTGGTACCGAACAGCCAGCCGAAATGCTCGGCCGGCACGCCGTAAAGCTTGATGAAGACAAACGGCGAACCGGAGATGTAGGCAAACATGCCGGCGACAGCCAGACCGCCGGTCAAGGCGTGGCCGAGGTAGACCGGATCAGCCAGCAACCGACCGTACTGACGCAACGCGCCTTTCAACGGTTGGCGCGGCACGTAGTCTGGCAGGCTTTCCGGCAACCCAAGGGCCACGGCCAATGCAGCCAGGGCGCTGAACCCGGTCAGCACCAGGAAGATCGACTGCCAGCCGGTGGTGTTGACCAACAACCCGCCGAGCATCGGTGCCAGGATCGGCGCCAGCCCCATCACCAGCATCAACTGCGAAAAGACTTTTGCCGAGCCCACCGCATCGCATTTATCGCTGACCACCGCCCGTGAAATCACCATCCCCGCGCAACCGCCCAGCGCCTGGATGAATCGCGCGCCCATCAGCCATTCCAGGTTCGGTGCAAACGCGCAGGCCAGGGACGCCACCGTGAACAAGCCGACGCCGGTAAGCAGCGGAATGCGCCGCCCGAACCGATCCGCCACCGGGCCGTAGAGCAACTGACCAATGGATAAGCCGAGGAAATACGCGGCCAGCGTCATCTGCACATGTTTTTCGTCGGTGCCAAATGACTGCGCGATCGCCGGGAACGCCGGCAAGTAGAAATCGATCGCCAGCGGACCGAAAGCGGTCAAGGCGCCAAGAATCAGAATGGTACGGAAGTTCATCGGGCATCCAGTTGGGCGTGAGTCGGCAGCTCGACAGTCTAGCCGGGCGGGGACGCCTTGAACATTCCGATAGGTCGCTAACTATTAAAAACCCCTGGGATGAATGCAAAACTTTTGTGGGAGCGAGCCTGCTCGCGAAGACTGAGCTTCAGTCGACATTAATGTTAATGACACACCGCTTTCGCGAGCAGGCTCGCTCCCACATGGATTTGTGGTTAGCTTCAGGCAACCTTGGCGTCATAGCCTTCTTCAGTGATCGCGGCGATCACCTGCTCGGGGGTCAACGCGCTTTCAACCCCGACCTCCTTTGCCGCCAGATCAACCCGCACACTGGCCGCCGGATCCTTCGCTTGCAGGGCTTGGGTGATGGCTTTGACGCAGTGACCGCAGGACATGCCTTGAACGTTGAACACTTGCATGGAATAACTCCTTGAGTGAGGCTTTTTAGTAACACTGCAGGCAGTCTCGAGCTTGCCACCATGGCAAGGTCAAGTTCTGGAATAAACTGCCGGGCTGGCAATCGCCGTCGCGCTCGGCCAAGCTGCATCATCAATGACTCGACCTCAGGAGATTCAGCCATGCGCTGGTCAGCTCTCAGCCTGTTTGGCTTCCTCAGCCTTTTCGCCGCCCTGCCTTCGGCCAATGCCGCCGGGGAAGATTACGGCGTCCTGATCATTTCCCGCGAGCGCCTGGAAGTCGCGACCTCCTGCGAGATCGGCGTTTATATTCAGGACCAGTTGTCGGCGCGGCTGTTCCAGGAACAGAGCACCTCGTTCAACCTGCCGCCGGGCAATGTGTCCCTACGCCTCAAACTGCTGCCGGGCCAGGCACCGGGTTGCAACGCGGGAATGCTGGCACCGGGCTCGCAGAACATCACGCTCAAGGCTGGCGATGTATTGAAGTTCCGGATTGCGATGACGCAGGAAGGGATGTACCTCAAACCCGCAGCTCTCGAATATTGAGTCGTCTGTAAAAAGATCGCAGCCTTCGGCAGCTCCTACGGGATCGGGTTAACACGCGGTCAATGTAGGAGCTGCCGAAGGCTGCGATCTTTTGATCTGCGACATGGCGCTTGACCTTGCCCGCATGGCAAGGTTGATCCTGTAGGCACTTTCTACAGGGAGCGTGACCGATGTCCGAATCCACCACTTTCGATCTGCCGATTGCCGGCATGACCTGCGCCAGTTGCGCCGGGCGTGTCGAGCGTGCCTTGAGCAAAGTCATCGGCGCCACCGCGGTCAGCGTCAACCTGGCCACGGAACAGGCGCGCATCCAGGCCCCCAGCGACAGCCTGCCAGCCTTGATGGACGCCGTGCAGCAGGCCGGCTACAGCGTGCCGCAGCAAAGTCTGGAATTGAGCATCGACGGCATGACTTGCGCGTCCTGCGTTGGTCGGGTCGAACGGGCCTTGAATAAAGTGCCAGAGGTGAAAAGCGTCAGCGTCAACCTCGCCAACGAACGCGCCCACCTCGAATTGCTCGGCCAGGTCGATCCGCAAATCCTGATCGCCGCAGTGACAAAGGCTGGTTACAACGCCAGCGTCTGGGAAGTCGAACACCCTACCGATAATCAACAAACCCGCCTGCAGCGCGAGCGCTGGATCTTGCTCGCGGCCATAGCCCTGGCCTTGCCGCTGGTGCTGCCGATGCTGCTGCAACCGTTCGGCGTGCACTGGATGCTCCCGGCCTGGGCGCAATTCGCCTTGGCCACGCCGGTGCAATTCATCTTCGGTGCGCGTTTCTACGTGGCGGCCTGGAAAGCCGTGCGCGCCGGTGCCGGCAATATGGATTTGCTGGTCGCCCTGGGCACCAGCGCCGGGTATGGCTTGAGCCTTTATGAGTGGGCCACCGCCGCCGGACGCATGCCGCACCTGTATTTCGAAGCGTCGGCGGTGGTGATTGCGCTAGTGCTGCTGGGCAAATACCTGGAAAGCCGCGCCAAACGCCAGACCGCCAGCGCCATTCGCGCCCTCGAAGCGCTGCGACCAGAACGGGCGATTCAGGTAATCGATGGCCGCGAGCAGGACGTCGCTATCAGTGCCTTGCTCCTGAATGACTTGGTCATGGTCAAACCCGGCGAACGTTTCCCGGTGGACGGCGAAGTAGTGGAAGGCCAAAGCCACGCCGACGAAGCGCTGATCAGCGGCGAAAGCCTGCCCGTACCGAAACAACCCGGCGACAAGGTCACCGGCGGCGCGATCAATGGCGAAGGCCGCTTGCTGGTACGCACCTTGGCGCTCGGTGCGGAAACCGTGTTGGCGCGGATCATTCGTCTGGTGGAAGACGCCCAGGCGGCGAAAGCGCCGATCCAGAAACTGGTGGATAAAGTCAGCCAGGTGTTTGTGCCAACGGTGTTGGTCCTGGCCCTGGCGACATTGATCGGCTGGTGGTTGTACGGCGCGCCCATCGAAACCGCGTTGATCAACGCCGTCGCGGTGTTGGTGATCGCCTGCCCTTGCGCGTTGGGCCTGGCCACGCCGACCGCGATCATGGCCGGCACTGGCGTCGCTGCGCGCTACGGGATTCTGATCAAGGACGCCGAAGCATTGGAGCGTGCCCATGAAGTCAGCGCCGTGGTCTTCGACAAGACCGGCACCCTGACGTCTGGTGCACCACGTATCGCGCATCTAAGTGCGTTGGACGGTGACGAAGCCGCCCTGCTGCAAATGGCCGGCGCGCTGCAACGGGGCAGCGAACACCCGTTGGCCAAGGCTGTGCTGGATGCTTGTGCTGAACGTGGATTGATCGTAGCCGATGTCACCGACAGCCAGTCGCTGACCGGGCGCGGCATTGCCGGCACGCTCGACGGTCGTCGGTTGGCGCTGGGCAATCGTCGTCTGCTGGAAGAAAGCGATTTGAGCACCGGTTCACTAGCCGATTCCGCTAAAACTTGGGAAACCGAAGGCCGAACCCTGTCCTGGTTGATCGAACAAAGCCCCGAACCCCGCGTGCTCGGCCTGTTCGCGTTCGGCGACACCCTCAAGCCCGGCGCCCTGCAAGCGGTGCAGCAACTCAACGCGCGCAACATCAGCAGCCACCTGCTGACCGGCGACAACCGTGGCAGCGCCAAAGTCGTCGCCGAAGCGTTGGGGATTAAAGATGTGCACGCCGAAGTCCTCCCGGCAGACAAAGCCGCCACCGTCGCCGAACTGAAGAAAACCGGCGTAGTGGCGATGGTCGGTGACGGCATCAACGACGCTCCGGCGCTGGCCGCTGCGGATATCGGTATCGCCATGGGCGGCGGCACCGATGTGGCGATGCACGCGGCCGGGATCACCCTGATGCGCGGCGATCCGCGACTGGTGCCGGCGGCGCTGGAGATCAGCCGCAAGACCTACGCGAAGATTCGCCAGAACCTGTTCTGGGCCTTCGTCTATAACCTGATCGGCATTCCGCTGGCGGCGTTCGGCTTCCTCAACCCGGTGCTGGCCGGCGCGGCCATGGCACTGTCGAGCGTCAGCGTGGTGAGCAATGCGCTACTGTTGAAAACCTGGAAACCCAAGGATCTGGAGGACAATCGATGAACATCGGCCAAGCGGCCCGCCACAGCGGCCTGAGCGCGAAGATGATCCGTTATTACGAGTCCATCGGCTTGCTCAAGGCTGCCCATCGCACCGACAGCGGCTACCGGGTCTACGGCGACGACGACCTGCACACGCTGGCCTTTATCAAGCGCTCGCGGGATCTCGGCTTTTCACTGGAAGAGGTCGGCAAATTGCTGACCCTCTGGCAAGACCGCCAGCGGGCCAGCGCCGATGTGAAGGCCCTGGCCCGTCAGCACATCGACGAGCTGAACCAGAAGATCCGCGAACTCGGCCAGTTGCGCGACACCCTGCAGGACCTGGTCGAACACTGCCATGGCGACCACCGCCCGGACTGCCCGATTCTCAAGGAGCTGGCGTCGGGCTGCTGCGCCGAACCCGCACGCGTCTGAGGGACAAACCCTTCACCACCAGCAACGTGGTGAGGGGAATACCGTGGAACAACAGCACCACCGCGCCGGGCGTCCACCAGGCGTAGAACGGTGCGGCGATCAGCATGCCGATGCCGAACCCGGTCATTTGCAGCAGGGTCAGGAAGCTGAAAATCGGCAGGCGCAAGTGATCCGGTTCCCGTTGCAGACGTGACATCAGGCCGACTTCGGAAAACCCGTCGCCCAGCCCGGCCGGCAACGAGAACAGCAGCAAACCGTACAGCGTGTGTTGCTGGAACATCAGGATGAAACCGCAGGACATCAGCAGCACACCGTAGAAAAAACGCCGCTCCAGGTTGATGTTGTCCGAGCCTTTGAGGCGACTGGCGATCCGCGCGCCGATGAGTTTGCCGCTGGCCCAGACTGCCAGCATCAAGCCCAATGTAGTGCTGGCGGATTCGGGCGTCAGCAGTCGCGAGATGATCGGGTACCCGACGTTGTGCGCCGCGCTACCCAAGGTGTCCGCCATGGCCACCGCGAGCATCGCCGCCAGCACTGGAGCCGAGCGTAAACCTTGCAGCAGCGCCGACCATTCTCCTCGCTCAGCCGTTGATCCAGCACTCGGGGCGGCTGCGCGGAAATGCAACGGCACCAGCAGCAACGCCGCCAGCAGGTACGTGACCACGTTCAGCGCGAACACTGCTTCAAAGCCAAACGCCGCGACGACCAACCCCGCCACCAGACTGCCGGCGACCATCGCAATCGACGCCGCCGAGGTTATCCAGGCGTTGGTCTTGAGCAGGTGTTCACGGTCGATCAGGTTCGGCAATTGGCTATTGAGGCCGATGGCGAACATTGAATTGCCGAAGCCCAGGCCGAAGGCAATCACCGGCAGCAGCAAGGCTTGCTGGGGCACCGGCAGAATCAGCAACAGGCCGAGCACCCCGGCGCGCAGCAAGTCGAAGGCAATCAACGGTAGGCGCCCGGCCCAGCGGCGATAGAACGTGGTGCCGATCAAACTGGCAAAAATCCCCCCGGACACGCGGCTGGCGAGGAAGATCGCGACGCTCATGGCGCTGTTGCTCAGCACGTAGACGTAAGTGGCCAGGGCGACCATGTTGAGAAACGCGCCGAAGTCCGAGATCAGACGGGCGGTGATAATCAGGTGGGCATTGCGGGTGGAGTTCACATTCAATCCTTGAGTGTGGGGATGTCCTCTGTAGGAGCTGTCGAGTGAAACGAGGCTGCGATCTTTTGATCTTGTTTTAAAAAATCAAAGTCAAAAGATCGCAGCCTCGTTTCACTCGACAGCTCCTACAGGAGATCTGTGTTTCGACAAAAAAACCCGGCCGAAGCCGGGCTTTTTTAACCGATCACTGCATCCACGGTGGAGGCGGTTCTTCGGTTTTACCCGGTGGCGCATCATCTGCCGCGCGCACCGCTTGCTTGCGCTCTTCGTCCAGGCGTGCCGCCTCGATTTCGCGGATGACGCCGCCAACATCGGCCAGCTCTTCCGGCTCATCGAACTCGCCGGTCAGGATGCTGGCCGGGTGCAAGGTGCCGGCTTCGTACAGGGCCCACATTTCCTTGGCGTACTTGGTCTTTTTCAACTCCGGCGCAAACCGCCCGAAGTAGGACGCCATGTTGCCCACGTCCCGCTCCAGCATGTTGAACGCGTGGTTGTTACCCGCCGCGTCCACTGCCTGGGGCAGGTCGATGATGACCGGGCCGGTCGGGGTCAACAGTACGTTGAACTCAGACAGGTCACCGTGCACCAGACCAGTACACAACATCAGCACGATCTGGGAAATCAGGAACGCGTGATATTCACGGGCCTGGTCCGGCTCCAGCACCACGTCGTTCAGACGCGGCGCGGCATCGCCGTATTCATCGGCTACCAGCTCCATCAGCAGTACGCCTTCGAGGAAGTCATACGGCTTGGGCACCCGCACACCGGCGCCGGCCAGACGAAACAGGGCCGCCACTTCGGCGTTCTGCCAGGCATCCTCGGTTTCTTTCTTGCCGAACTTGGAACCCTTGGCCATCGCCCGAGCCTGACGGCTGTTGCGCACCTTACGGCCTTCCTGATACTCGGCCGCCTGCCGGAAACTGCGTTTATTCGCCTCCTTGTAGACCTTCGCGCAACGTAGCTCGTTACCGCAGCGCACCACATAAACAGCTGCTTCTTTACCACTCATGAGTGGGCGCAGCACCTCGTCGACCAGACCGTCCTCGATCAGGGGTTCAATGCGTTTTGGAGTCTTCATCAGCTTTTATTGTGGGTCCTTTATTACCAAACACGCGAAAGTCATTCGTTATACGGCAATCCTCGCAGCTCGGGGAGGGGTTACCGACCTATGAACATTGCCAATGCACACAATGTGCCGAATTTAAGCGGAAAATTTTGCGCCGTTCATCGACCGGTGGAGATCATAGCTGAGCCGTCGACACTTGTTGGCGAAGGGATGACAGGGCATTTACGACAGAAGCTGACATCCGTATTCCTTCCATTTGTAGGTTTTTTCTCAACGGTCCTCAATTTCCCGTTTTTTCAGCCGAAGTCCTGAGAGAGAAAGGATTTGTCCGACAATCGTCCCGACTAAAACGACGATGCCGCCCTCAAGGAAACGAGTCGATCTATACCGTTTTCGGCTGCCAATAATCCGCGAGTCATCTGCACTGCGTGGGCCTACAAGAAAATCTGGAGCGCGGATGAACATCAAACAGAAGTTGACGTGGGCGTTTGCAATCATCGCCTGCTTGCCGGTGGTGCTGGTTGCCACCCTGGTCGTGTTGAACTTGCGCAGCGATGCCAAGGACAATTTCGTCGACGGCAGTGGTCGCGAGATCCGCCAGGTCGCGAATGCCATGCAGTTGTTTTTCGACGGCATCAGCCAGAACGTCGATTACCTGGCCTCCCAGCCGCTGATCAAGAACACCGACGACAGCCTCAAGACCTACATGGCCGCCAACGCCGAGAGCATTCCTCAGGGCGAGATGGACAAAAAGGTCTTCACGCTCCTGCAGGACCTGGGCAACACCCACCCGTCCTACGCCTACGCGATCGTCGGCACCGCGGCCGGCGGTTATGTGTCCTGGCCGGACGACGCGAAACTGAACAACTACGACCCGCGCCAGCGTCCCTGGTACAAAGCCGCGCAGGCCAAACCCGGCAAGCCGTTTCGCACCGAGGCCTATTACTGGGCCCAGGACGACGCGTCCTACGTCAGCACCGTGCGCACCATCGATAACAAGTTGGGCACCAACGGCGGCGTGGTGAGTATTGATGTGACGCTCAAGCAGCTCACCGAAATCGTCAAACAGATCAAGCTCGGTGAAACCGGCTACCTGATGCTGCTGGAAAACAGCGGCACCGTGCTGGTCGATCCGAAACAACCGGAACACAACTTCAAGGCGCTGGGCAGCCTCGGCGAGGGCTACGCGCAACTGGCCAAGGCCGGCAAAGGCCTGGTGGAAGTCGAGCTGAACGGCGAGCGCTACATGGCCAACGTCTGGCCGTCGGAGCAACTGGGCTGGACCTTTATCGGCCTGATCAAGCAAACCGACGTGATGAGCTCGGCGACCCAACTGACCTGGCTGATCGCGGGCATTGCCGCAGTACTGGCGGTGTTCTTCGCCATCCTCGGCGCCAGTTTCGCCCGCGTCATCGTGCGGCCGATCAGCAGCGTGGCCAGCGGCCTGGAAGGCATCGCACAGGGTGAAGGCGACCTGACCAAGAACCTGGAAATCCGTGGCAGTGACGAAACTGCGCAACTCGCCAGTTGGTTCAACCAGTTCCTGGCGGCGATCCGCAACCTGATCCAGAGCATCGGCGGCGCCGCGAACAAAATCCTCGCGACCTCGCAGAGCTCGACCCGTGTTTCCAGCGACATGGCCGAAGCCGCCGGGCGTCAGCGTGAAGCGGTGGACATGGTGTCCACGGCGTTCCACGAAATGGTCGCCACCGCCAACGAAGTCGCACGCTCGTGCAGCCAGGCCGCCGAGTCGGCCGACAGTGGCCAGCGCCAGGCCCGCGAAGGTCAGCAGCAGATCGATGCCGCAGTGACCAGCGTCGATCGCTTGAGCCAGGAAATCGAATCGTCGGCTCAGTCGATGCAACAACTGGAACGCGACAGCAATGACATTCAGTCGATTCTGGGGACCATTCGCTCGATTGCCGAACAGACCAACCTGTTGGCACTGAACGCCGCGATTGAAGCAGCTCGGGCCGGTGAGCAAGGTCGCGGGTTTGCGGTGGTGGCGGATGAAGTCCGCGCCCTGGCCAAACGCACGGCCGATTCCACGGCGGAAATCGACGGCTTGCTCGGCAACCTCGCCAAGCGCACCAGTCAAGTGACCCAGCAGATGCATGCGAGCCTGGAAGTGTCGCAGCAATCCGTGACCCGGATTGGCGAAGCACGCAGCAGCTTCGGGCAGATTCGTGAGTCGGTGGATGTGATTCGCGACATGAACACGCAGATCGCGACGGCGGCGGAAGAACAGCATCAGGTGGCCGAAGACATCAATCGGCACATCAGCCAGATCCATGGCGATGCGCAGTTGGTGGCGGAACTGGCGAACTCGGCGCGACTGGATTCCCAGAGTTTGGCTGGTTTGTCGAATGAACTGGATGGGTTGGTTCGGCGATTTAGAACCTAAGATCAAAAGATCGCAGCCTTCGGCAGCTCCTACAGGGGATCAGCGCACTTCTGTAGGAGCGAGGCTTGCCCGCGAAGACGGCCTCACTGCCGAAACAATTCCCCCGGGGTAAAGCCGAACAACCCCTTGAACGCCGCAATAAACGCCGACGTCGAGTCATACCCGCAAGCCAGCGCGGCATTGGTCACGCTGTCGCCCTCCTCCAGCAAACTCAACGACGACAGCAACCGCGCGCGCTGACGCCAACCGCGAAAGCTCAACCCCGTCTCACGCTGAAACAACCGCATCAGGGTTTTCTCCGAAGTCCCCAACCGCGCCGCCCATTCTTGCAACGTCACGTTCTGCTCAGGGTTTTCAATCAGCTCGTTGCACAATCCAAGCAAGCGTTCATGCCGGGGCAGCGGTAGCGAGAATTCAACTTCGGGCAAACTCGCCAACTGATCCAACAGCACATTCACCAACCGTGCTTCCTGGCTGTCGCCCTGTGGATATTCCACTGGCAGCAGGCAAAAACTCTTGATCAACTCCCGTGCCAGCGGCGTCACCTCCAGCACCCGACAGCGTCCGTCCGCCCATTGGCAATCCTCGCGACGCACATACAGGCTGCGCATCTCGGCGCGCATCGAGGTGACGACTTGGTGTTCGAGATCGGCGGGAATCCAGATGCCCCACTGCGGCGGCGCGAAGAAACTGCCCTCGGCGGTGTGCACGCCGAGAACGCCGCTGATGGCGTAGGAAAATTGCACCCAGTCGTGACGATGCGGCGGCGTCCAAGAGCCGGCGTTGAGGCTTTCGGCGCGGGCGAATAGTGGACGCGGTAAAGCCGTCAGCGCTGGAATCGAGCGTTCGAGTGAGAGTTGTCCGTTGGACGTCATTGACGGGCCTTATGTCGCAGGGCGGCAGATAACACGACGTTAGGCCAACTCGTCCGCCCCTGACAAACACAATTCCCCTTGTGGGAGCGGGCTTGCTCGCGAAGGCGGTGTATCAGGCAATATTTATGTCGACTGACACACCGCATTCGCGAGCAAGCCCGCTCCCACAGGGATTGTGCAGGGATCAGCGTTCGATGATGGCCGTGACGCCCTGGCCACCCGCCGCGCAGATAGAGATCAACCCCCGCCCCTTGCCTGCCGCATCCAGCAACTTCGCCAGGTTGGCGACGATCCGTCCACCGGTCGCAGCAAACGGATGCCCAGCCGCCAACGAGCTGCCCTTGACGTTGAGTCGGCTGCGATCGATGGAACCCAGCGGCGCGTCGAGGCCGAGGCGGGTTTTGCAGTATTCGGGATCTTCCCAGGCTTTCAGCGTGCACAGCACTTGCGCGGCGAAGGCTTCGTGGATTTCGTAGTAGTCGAAGTCTTGCAAGGTCAGGCCGTTGCGGGCGAGCAAGCGCGGCACGGCATACACTGGCGCCATCAGCAGCCCTTCGGCGCCGTTGACGAAATCCACCGCCGCCGCTTCGCCATCGCGCAAATAGGCAAGGATCGGCAAGCCGCGCTCCTTGGCCCACTCTTCACTGCCCAGCAACACCAGCGACGCGCCATCGGTGAGCGGCGTGGAGTTGCCGGCAGTCATGGTGCCCTTGGCGCTTTTCTCGAACGCCGGTTTGAGCGAGGCGAGTTTTTCCAGGGTCAGGTCCGGGCGCAGGTTGTTGTCGCGGGTCAGGCCAAGGAACGGCGTCATCAGGTCGTTATGCCAGCCTTCGGCGTAGGAAGCGGCCAGTTTCTGATGGCTTTCGAGGGCCAGTTGGTCCTGCTCGGCGCGAGGAATGTTCCAGGTTTGGGCCATCAATTCGCAGTGTTGGCCCATGGACAGGCCGGTGCGCGGTTCGCCGTTACGCGGGAACTCAGGGATCAGGTGGCCGGGACGCAGTTGCAGGAAGGTTTTCAGTTTGTCGCCGGTGGTCTTGGCGCGGTTGGCTTGCAGGAGGATTCTGCGCAGGCCTTCGTTGATGCCGATCGGCGCATCGGAAGTGGTGTCTACGCCGCCGGCAATGCCGCACTCGATCTGGCCCAAGGCAATTTTATTCGCCACCAGCAACGCGGCTTCAAGACCGGTGCCGCAGGCTTGCTGGATGTCGTAGGCCGGGGTGGTCGGCGACAGCCGCGAGCCGAGCACGCATTCGCGGGTCAAGTTGAAATCCCGGGAATGCTTGAGCACCGCCCCCGCCGCCACTTCACCCATGCGCAGACCGTGCAGGTTGAAGCGTTCGATCAAGCCTTCAAGCGCTGCGGTGAGCATCGCCTGGTTACTGGCGGTGGCGTACGGCCCGTTGGAGCGGGCGAAAGGGATACGGTTACCACCAATGATCGCGACGCGGCGCAGCTGGGTCATGAAAAGCTCCTTCCGAAATTTAAAAATGTGTACACGGTCCACTGTGGGAGCGAGCCTGCTCGCGAAGAGGCCGGCACATCCAACATTTCTGCTGACTGACACACCGTCTTCGCGAGCAGGCTCGCTCCCACAGGATCGGTGTTTTCCTGAAAGTCCTGCTACACATCAATCACCTGTGTTCAAGCGTAGGCCTAATCTCATGGATCGAACGACTGATCGCCATTCGTGGTCCACACTTTGAACCCCAGCTGCCGGAGAGCGTTCCATGTCAGACCGTTATATCGACTTCGCCAATTCGTCCATCGGCCATCGTCTGGTCGGGGCCTTGGGCCTGCCGTCGCCGGTGCGTCTGGAACGCTGGCAGGCCGGACGCCTGCGACCGGTCGAAGGGGCACTGCTGATTGGCGGCGGACCGCTGGCAGAAAATGTCAGCGTGTTCGCCAATCGCCTGACCGATGCGATCTACAGCTACGGCACCGAACCGTCCCTGGCCACCGCGTGGATTCCCGGGCATGGCCCGAAACTCAAGGCAGTGGTGTTTGACGCCAGTCACCTGGTGCAGACCGATCAGCTCAAACAACTGCGCGAGTTCTTTCAGCCATTGATGAAAAACCTCGATAGCAGTGCGCACGTAGTGATCCTGGGACGGGCACCGGAAAGCCTCAGCGATCCGATCGCCTCCAGTGTCCAGCGTGCCCTCGAAGGTTTCAGCCGTTCGCTGGCCAAAGAACTGCGCAGCGGCGGCACGTTGCAATTGATTTACGTCGGCGACGGCGCCGAGGATCAGTTGGAAGGACCGCTGCGGTTTTTCCTCTCGCCCAAAAGCGCTTTCGTGTCCGGGCAAGTGATTCGCCTGGTCGCTTGCGATACGCCGGTGCAGGACTGGACGCGTCCGTTATCCGGGCGCAAAGCGCTGGTGACTGGCGCGGCACGCGGCATCGGCGCGTCCATCGCCGAAACCCTGGCGCGTGACGGCGCCGAGGTCATCCTGCTCGACGTACCACCGGCCAAGGCAGATCTCGAAGCCCTCGCTGCACGCCTCGGCGGGCAGAGCATCACTCTGGATATCTGCGCCGAAGACGCCGCCGCGCAGTTGATCGAACACCTGCCCGATGGCATCGACATTGTGGTCCACAACGCCGGCATCACCCGGGATAAAACCCTAGCCAACATGACCCCGGAATTCTGGGATGCGGTGCTGGCGGTCAACCTCAATGCACCGCAAGTGCTGACCAAAGCCCTACTCGATGCCGGTAGCCTGCGCGATAACGGCCGGGTGATTCTGCTGGCTTCCATCAGCGGCATCGCCGGCAATCGCGGGCAAACCAACTACGCCGCGAGCAAGGCCGGGTTGATCGGTTTGGCTCAGGCCTGGGCACCACTGCTGCATGAACGCGGCATCAGTATCAACGCGGTGGCGCCGGGGTTTATCGAAACCCAGATGACCGCGCACATTCCGTTCGGCCTGCGCGAAGCCGGGCGCCGCATGAGTTCCCTGGGCCAGGGCGGTTTGCCGCAAGACGTCGCCGAAGCGGTGGCGTGGCTGGCGCAACCGGGCACCGGCGCATTCACCGGGCAAGCGTTGCGGGTCTGTGGGCAAAATGTCTTGGGAGCGTAGCGATGAGCACTGACTGGCACACACTCAACCGAGAACCGAGCCTGCCCGGTTTGTACGCGCGAGCAGCCCTGCGCCGAAAAATCACCGGTACGACCCTGCCGGATACAGGTTTGCATTGCTGGCTCGATGTCGATCCGAAACGCCTGGCGGATTATCGCAAGGTCTGTGGTTTTGCCGATAACGGGTTGCTGCCACCGACGTATCCACATGTCCTGGCGTTTGCCTTGCAGATGCAATTGCTGACGTCCAAAGAGTTTCCGTTCCCGTTGCTGGGGCTGATTCATTTGAGCAATCGCATTCGCGTGCTGCGGCCCATGGGCGGTGTGCATCGCGCGCGGGTCAGCGTGCAGGTGCAAAACCTGCAACCGCATGCCAAGGGTGCGACGTTCGATTTGATCACGACCCTGGATGATCAGTTGGGCACGCTGTGGGAAGCGCAAAGCCAGATGCTGTGTCGCGGGGTCAAACTCGATGGCGAGCCGATTGAAGAGGTTTTGGCACCGACGCTGGCTCTGACGGAAGTGACGCGCTGGAAAGCCCCGGCGGACATTGGCAGGCAGTACGCCAAGGTGTCCGGGGATTACAACCCGATTCACCTGAGCGCGGCGAGTGCCAAGCTGTTCGGTTTTCCTACGGCGATTGCCCACGGATTGTGGAACAAGGCGCGGACGCTGGCGGCGCTGGCGGATCATCTGCCGACGGCGAACATCGAGATTGCGGTGCAGTTTCGCAAGCCAGTGCGTTTGCCCAGTGAGGTGACATTGCTGGCCAGTGCGGCGGCGTCGAGCGGCGACCTGCAGTTGGTCGGTGCCGGGGAGCTGGAGCATATGGTTGGGCATTGGCGGCCTGTTGCCTGAAGATCAAAAGATCGCAGCCTTCGGCAGCTCCTACAGTGATAGCGCGGCGTACGCTGAATCTGTAGGAGCTGCCGAAGGCTGCGATCTTTTCGGGTCTGGAACATGATTAATTGTGTATATAACTTAAGTGTCCTTCGCGCCCGCTCTCGCCTCGCTAAAAACCCGCGCCATTGATTTAAAACGAATTTCCTTCAAGCCAACCACCCGACCTACACCCAAGGCATTAGTCCTTAGGCTGCATCCGCACGCCCCTGCATAAAGGGGTTAATACCAACTTGAGAATGGTACGAAAGCGCCCCCTGGATTGTGATGCGCACAACGGACGAAGGCATTGTCGGCGAAAGATCGGCAGGCCATCGAAGACAACGAACGTTGTAACAGGTGCAGGGAATCACTCTCATGAAAACTCCAGTGTGGTGCAAGTCGGCAACAGCTTTGGCGTTGATCCTTTCTCTCGGCCTCGCGGGCTGCAGCAGCGGCGGTGGCGGCCATCACAGCACTTCCGGCGGTTCTTCCGACGGTGCGGCGGGTGCGGCGGGCGACGGCAGCGGCGGTTCCGCAAGCGGTGGGACTGACGGCTCGGGTGGTGGTACGGCCGGGACCGGAGGCACTGACGGCACCGGCGGCGGTACGGGTGGAACTGCCGGAACAGGTGGCACCGATGGCACGGGGGGAACTGGTGGCACCGCAGGTACAGGCGGCACAGGTGGTACGGGTGACGGAACTGGCGGAACGGCTGGAACAGGTGGTACTGGAGGTACGGATGGCGGAACCGGTGGCACGGCCGGAACGGGCGGTACTGGTGGAGCTGGCGGCGGGACAGGTGGAACAGGCGGCACTGCTGGCACCGGAGGCACAGGCGGCACCGGTGGCACCGGTGGTGGAACTGGCGGTACTGGCGGGACCGGAGGAACTGGAGGAACTGGAGGAACCGGCGGCACACCCGTCACGCCGCTGGTCACCAGCACCGTGGTTTCCAACCTGGGCAAAACCGTCAGTGGCGTGGGCGATGGTGTCAGCAGCATCGGCAATTCTTTATCGACAGTGCCTGTCGTAGGAGGCGTTGTACAAAGCGCCGTTAACACCACCGGCAATGTCGTGGACAGTATCGGCGGCGGGCTGACTGGGGGTCTCGGCAAGATAGGTACCGACCCGCAAGCCCTCACCAAGACCACCGCCATCGCTGGCAACGTCGTGTCTGATGCCGGCATGGGCGTGACCGATATCAGCGGCAAACTGGCGACCGCCACCGGCAGCATTCCACTGGTGGGCGGTGTGGTCAGCAAAGTCACCCCGGTACTCGGTGGTGTCGGCGAAAAAGTCACCATGCTCGGCGATACCTTGAACGTCGCCACCAGCACCGGGCCATTGGGATCACTCAGCAACGGCCTCGGCAACAAAGTCTTGGTGCCAGTGGTCACGCTGACCGAGGGCCTGACCGGCAAAGTCGGCAGCGCAACCGGCCTGGGCGCTCCAGTCAACGGCCTGGTCAGCAACGTCGCCGGTGCCGTCGGCGGTCTGGGCGGCAAAGTGACGGCGGCCGGCGACGGTAATCCGTTGACCAACACCGTGGGCGCAGCACTGACCAACGTGGCAACCACCGCTGGTGCAACCGGCGGCCTGGTGGCGACTCCGGGCGCCGGTGCGGGCGGCCTCGGCACCACCGGATTGCTGCAAACCGTCGGCGGTGCCGTAGCGAATGTCGGCGCTGGTTTGAATGCCGGCAACACCAACCCGGTCGTCAGTGCCGGCGGTGTGAACCTCGGCGCTGTCGGCGGCACGGTGGCTTCGGTAGGCGGTGCATTGGGTGGTTCGAGCGCACCCAACCTGACCCCGACCGCACCTCTTGCGAGTGTCGGCGGCGCCGTCGGTACGGCATTGAATCCAGTCACCAGCGCCGTCACCACCGTCACTCAACAAGTGGGCACCACCACCGGCATCGGTGCACCGGCCAACGGTCTGGTCACTCAGGTTGGCGGCGCGGTCGGCAACGTCGGCAGCAGCATTGCCGCCGCCGCGCCCAACCCGGTGGTGGCAGCGGTCGGTAACACCGTCACGACCGTCGGCGCCACGGTTGGCGCGGTCGGTGGATTGGTCACCAGCGCTACCGGCGGCGGCACTAACGGCACCGGCACAACCGGCGGAATTGGTGGCTTGCTGGGCGGCCTGACCGGCAACAAACGCTGAATTGCACCTGGCCGATTCGACGGCCTTAACTACGGCGCCTACGCTTGGTTGGAGGCGGAAGATTCGAATGGAGTCTTCCGCTTTTTCTTTTGGAGCATGACACCTCGTGGTTCCGGTTCAGTCAGCTGACGAGCCTCGGGATGTTGCGATATGACCATGGAGTGTCCTATGCGCGTTATGGCTTCCCTGCTGTGCCTGACCGTCAGTACTTTCGCTTTCGCCGACACCCTTCCCACCTTCCTCAACAGTAACGAAACCATCCGCAACCTCCCCGCGCCGAACCTGCCCGCCGACGCCTACCGCCCGAAAGCGGCGCCGCTGCAAGTGCCGGAGCCCGGTGCGCCCCAGGCCCAACCGTTGACGATGGGCACCAAGGTCACGATCAAGACCGTGCAGATCGAGGGCGGGACGCTTTACCCGCTCAACGAACTGGCGACGCTTTATCAACCGCTGCTCGGTCATGAAACCAGCGTCGGCGAATTGATCGAAGCCACCCGCGGTATCACCCGCCGTTATCAGCAGGACGGCTACTTGCTGTCCTACGCCTTCCTGCCCCAACAGGATTTCAGCCAAGGCGTGGCGCGGGTGGTGTTGGTGGAAGGCTACATCAAGGATTACCAGGTTCAGGGTGACCTCGGACGGGTCAAAGGCCTGCTGGACAAACTGGTGGCCAAGCTCCAGGCCGAACGACCACTGACCCGCAAGACCTTCGAGCGCTACACCACGTTGATGACTCGCATCCCCGGCGTGACCGTGCAAGCACAAGTGCCGCCGCCGGGCACCACTGACGGCGCGGCGTACCTGGCGGTGCAAGCCAGTCGCAAACCGTTCACCAGCAGCCTGAGCACCACCGAAGACAACCGCAACAGCACCCAGGCCCTGCTCGGTGTAAGCAGCAATTCCCAGACATCTATGGGCGAACAACTGAGCCTCAGTGGGTTGTTTCCGCCGGGACACGATGATGAGCATTACTATCGCCTGGACTACAGCCAATTCCTCAACGCCGAAGGCACGCAACTGAATCTGTCCGCCTCACGCTACCGCGCCGATCCTGGCACCAACGTGTTGCTCGACAACGGCCTGGAGCTCAAGCCGCACCGGGAAAATGATCGCTACTCCATCGGCTTCAGCCATCCGCTGATCGCCTCGCCGACCGAACAACTCAGCGCCGGTGCGCGGCTATATGCGGTCAACGACAAAACCCGCTACGACGTGGTCGACGACCCACGCAGCGTCGAAATCCGCACCGACATCCGCGCCCTCGCCTTCGAAAGCGACTGGCGCCAGGCCGATGCCCGGCAACTGCGGATTCTCAGTGGTGGTGTGTATCAGGGTCTCGACAGCATGGGGGCGAAAACCAATGCCGACGTGGACCTGAATTTCCTGCGCCTGCGGCTATCGGGCGTGCAGAGCGACAAGTTCTTCGACAACTGGCAAGGCGTGCTCTCGGGCGCGCTGTACTGGAGCGACGACACCCTGCCCGACAGCGAACGCGCGGTGTTCGGTGGGCAGAATTTCGGCCGCGGCTACCCCGACGACCAGGCGTCCGGCGACAAGGGTTGGGGCGTGGCGTATGAGGTGAACTACAGCTTCAACCGCGACGGCAACTGGGTGCGGGTGCTGCAACCGTATGTGGTGCTGGACCGCTCCAAGACCTGGTTCAACCAGCTTCCGGTGCAAGGCAACAACTTGTCCTCGGCAGCGCTGGGGTTGAGGTTTGGCGATGCGAAGTACTACAACGTCGCGCTGGAAGCGGCCAAGCCGATGTCAGATGAAGCGCTGGATACGTTCAACCGACGGCCGCGGTATAGCATCAGTTTCAGTTATCAGTTGTAGGGTGGCGGCGGCGGTCAGGACGCCTTCGCGAGCAGGCTCGCTCCCACAGTTGATCGCATTCTCCTGTGGGAGCGGGCTTGCTCGCGAATTAGTCTTCAGCTTCGACATCATCGTCGGCTGGCACACCGCCTTCGCGAGCAAGCCCGCTCCCACAGGGGAAATTTGCTGTTCACGATAATTGTTCCCGCCGCCAATCAGTGTGGGAGCGGGCCTGCTCGCGAAAGCGCTGTGCCAGTCAACACTTCAGCCGGGGAATTACCCACCCATCACCACAGGCTGCGGAAACAGATTGTTCAATGTCTCCAACAACCGCACGTGGTAAATGGGTTTGCGAAACAGGTCGAGCACCTGCAAGCGCAGCATGTCGCTGACGTCTTCCATGTCCGCATGCCCGGACGTGACGATCACCGGCAGGTGCTGGCGTGAGGTGTGTTCGCGCAGGCGCTTGATCAGCGACATGCCGCTCTCCTCCGGCATGCGCAGGTCCGTGATGACCAGGGCGATATCCGGGTTGCGCGTCAGGTGATGCAGGGCGAGTTTGACCGAAGTGGCCGTAAAGCAACAGAAGCCCTCGCCCTCCAGCAACTCCGCCAGCTCCAGCAACGCGTCCTCTTCGTCGTCAACCAGAAGCAACTGTTGGCGCGGCGGCGAGGAAGCGTTCATGGGCAGCACCTGAGAACTGAATGTAGAACCGAGTGTAGCGTGTCATTCACCCACCGCGAGGTTCGCCGTGGTCAGGGGGTTTGCACCGGCGCGGTCTGGGCCGTTCCACCCAACGCCACCAGCACACTGTTGAAAATCGCCAGGACCTTGGCGCCCACCGGAGTGATGAACACCACGACAACGACTGCAACCATCGCCACCACAATCGCGTATTCGATGGCCGATGCGGCTTCAGTGTTTTTCAGGAACAGACGTGCCCGCAGCATCAGGTATTCAAAGAGCATGGAATTCTCCTTTGTGCCGCAGGCACTCAGTCAACATCAATCCAAAGCCTCGACTAAGGCACCACAGGTTTGACGACCGCCGTACCACCCAGCGATGTCAGGACCGCGTTGAAGATGTTCAGGACCTTGGTACTGACCGGCGACACAAACACCACGACAACCACCGCCACCATGGCCACCACAATCGCGTACTCGATCGCCGAGGCACCTTCAGTGCTTTTGAAGAACAACCGGGCTCTGAGCAACAGATATTCGAGAATCATACGTCTACTCCTTCGCGCCTCTGGCGCCGACGAAACGGTACTGCGACAGGGTTCCACTGTGCTATCAGAGCATTGCCAACAAACCTGCGACCAACAACTGTAACAACGGATTAATCACAAAGTATGAGTGGCAACCCTCAGTCGAAAATCAGCGGTTAATTGGCCAATTCTCAGTACTTTGTACAGATATTTTCGGGCCCGTAATGGCGTTTTGATTTAGATCGACTAGCGTGGAAATAGCGAAATAGTTGCATGTTCATAGCTGCCTGATTGCCAGAGCGCCCCGTCAGGAATGCGGGTTGTGAGAGCAGCGGGAAAGGGAGAGCCGTCATGAACAGCCGCGTCACCATAGGCCTTGCCGGCTTGCTTTTGCTCGGGGCGATTTTTGTCGGTTATTGGGGCTTGGTGCTCAGCCGTCAGCCGGTTCCTGTCGCTGCGCCCGTCGCCCCGCCGAGCGCCGTCGTGAGCGTGGAAAAAACCGTCGCCGCCGCCGAAGACCAGACCCGTCAACCGGTGGTCGTGCTGACTCACGACGTGCCGCCGTTCACCCCGCTGACCGCCGCCGACCTGAGCGTGGAAAAACTTCGCAACCCACCCGCCGGCAGCCTGAACAACCTCGACCAGGCCATCGGCCGCACACCCTGGCGCCACCTCAGTGCAGGCACCTGGCTCAGCGATGACAGCTTCGAAGCCGGGGGCACCTTGGCGCGGATGATTCGCAGCAATGAACGCGCCCTCGCCGTGGCGGTGGACGAAGTGATCGGCGCTGCCGGGCAACTGGTGCCGGGGGATTACGTCGATGTGTTGCTGTTTCTGCGTCAGGACACCAGCAACTTGCAGCAGTCGGCGCAGATCGTCGTGCCCGCCATGCGCGTGCTCGGTGTGGGCGAGCAATACGGCCTGACCAACGACGGCCGACCGGCCTCACCGACCCTCAGCGCCGACGACAAACTCAAACAGGACCAACGCCGAATCGCCGCGCGCACCGTGGTGCTCGCGGTGCCCGAACAACTCTTGAGCCGGTTGATGCTGGCGACCCAGGTCGGCACCTTGCGCCTGGCGGTGCGCAGCAGTGAGGAGCAACGCCTGGCCAAGTACTGGGCTGGCGAAAACCAAGCGACGGGCAAGCTCGACAGCGCCAACAGCCAGCTCTTCCAGTTCACTCAACTGGCCCTCGGCGCGGCACCGAAAAGTCCGGCCAGTGGCGGTCATGGCGGCTCGACGCGCCCCGCCATCGAAGTGATTCGCGGCAATCAGCTGACGCAACAAACCCCATGACTGATCAAGGATGCCGCTGCATGCAGAGTCGTTCCATGCCGATAATCAAACCCGCGCTCTGGGCTTTGATGCTGCTGGCACTGCCCCTGGAAAACGCCTACGCGGTGACCGGCAATTGCGCCGCGCTGGGGCGTTTGCCGCCGGTGATAGAGATCGGCGAAGGCCTGCAACAGGACCTGCAATCGCCAGTGGCGATCACGCGCCTGGCCATCGGCGATCCGAAAATTGCCGACGTGCATCCCAATGGCAGCAGCTCGTTTCTATTGACCGGCATCGCCCCTGGCGCCACCAGCCTGATGATCTGGACCGCCTGCGCCAGCGAACCGCGCCAGAGCATGGTGTTCGTCCAGGGCCGCGCCACTGCCGCACTGACCGGCGACACGTTGCTGCCGTCCGATGACCCGTCGCTGCCGTCGCAGGTACAAACCGATATCCGTTTCGTCGAAGTCAGCCGCACCAAACTCAAGGAAGCCACCGCCTCGTTGATCGGCACTCGCGGCAACTTCCTGTTTGGCTCCCCCGGCACCTTGCCGCCCATCGACGGCGTGCCGACGCCCAGGCTGCCGGTGGATAACAGCCTGTTCAACTTCTCCTGGATCGGCGGCAAAACCATGATGATCATCAACGCGCTCGAGGGCAGCGGCTTCGCCTACACCCTGGCGCGGCCGAGCCTGGTGGCGCTCAGCGGACAGAGCGCAAGCTTCCTCGCCGGCGGTGAAATCCCGATTCCGGTGCCGAGTGCCGGCAGCGATAACGTGTCGATCGAGTACAAGGAATTCGGTATCCGCCTGACGCTGACGCCGACCATCATCGGCCGCAATCGCATCGCCCTGAAGGTCGCGCCAGAGGTCAGCGAACTGGATTTCAGCAACGCGGTGAACATCGCCGGCACTACGGTTCCGGCCCTGACCATCCGCCGCACCGACACCAGCATTTCCCTGGCCGACGGTGAAAGCTTCGTCATCAGCGGCTTGATCAGCACCACCAACAGTTCCCAGGTGAACAAGTTTCCGGGGCTGGGCGATATCCCGGTTCTCGGAGCGTTTTTCCGCAGTTCTCAAATCAATCGCGAAGAACGGGAGTTGCTGATGATCGTCACCCCGCACCTGGTTCAACCCTTGGCTGCCGACGCGCAACTGCCGTCGTTGCCGGGGGAGAAACTGCGCAATTACGACCCGAATTTCTATCGCATGTTCTTCTTGGAAAACGGCAACTTCGACAAACGCAGCGGACTGTCGCAATGAGCCAGAGCCTGAGCCAGACCTTTCTCGCCATCACCCGCAACAGCACCGACCTGGAATGGCTGCAAGGCGCCCTCGCGCCTCTCGGGCAAGTGGTCAGCGCCGGTGGTGGCAGCCTCGACGAATTGCTCGCGCTGGTGGACGTGACCTTCGCCAGCCTGGTGTTTGTCGGCCTCGACCGCGAACACGTGGTGGCCCAGAGCGCGCTGATCGAAGGTGCGCTGGAAGCCAAGCCGATGCTGGCCATCGTTGCCCTCGGCGACGGCATGGACAACCAATTGGTACTCAACGCCATGCGCGCCGGGGCGCGGGATTTCGTTGCCTATGGTTCGCGTTCCAGCGAAGTCGCCGGGCTGGTGCGACGCCTGAGCAAACGCCTGCCGCCCGTAACGCCGAATACGCAGCTGGGCGGCCTCACCGTGTTGTATGGCACCCAGAGCAATGGCGACGGTGCACTGTTGGCCAATCACCTGGCGCTGGTGGTGCAAAAAAGCGGGCAACAAACCTTGCTTCTGGACCTCGGTCTGCCCCGTGGCGACAGCCTCGCATTGCTGGGGCTGGAGAGTTCGTTTCACTTCGGCGACGCGTTGCGCCACTTGCGCCGCCTCGATGCGACGCTGATCGACAGCGCCTTCACCAGCGCCGAAGCCGGACTGCGAATCCTCGCCTACGCCAGCAATGACGCGCCGCTGGAAAGCACCAGCGCCGCCGAGCTGTACATGCTGCTCAGCGCCTTGCGCCAACACTTTCAGCACATCGTGGTGAACCTCACTGGCCAGCCGGACAGCGAAGCGCTGCGCACGTTTGTCAGCCACTGCGACAAGTTGCTGTGGTACAGCGACCAGAATGTTCTCGACTGCCGCCGCAATCTGGCGGTGCTCAACCTGTGGCGAGAAAAAGGCATGAAACTCGATCACGGACGGCTGTTGATCGATCGCTACCTGGGCCATATCGCCCCGGACTCTGACACCCTCGGCAAGACCTTCAACCTGGAAGTCATCGCGGTGCTGGCCTACAGCCCGGAAGTACGTCTGAACGCGAAAAATCAAGGCGTCACCCTGTTCGAACTGGCGCCTCGGGAGAAACTCACGCAAAGCCTGCGGACCCTCGGCGAACGTCTGGCCAAGCGCTCCGAAGGCCTGGCCAAACCCAAGGCCGGTTGGTTCGACCGTTTGAGGGGCGCGCAATGAGCAGCGAAAAACTCTTCGGCGCGCCCCAGCGCAGCACCGCCGGCAACACCGACCATGAAGGCCTGAAACTGGTGCTGCATCGCTACATCATCGATGCCATCGAAGAGTCCGGGAAAAACTTGCTGGAAGGTTCGCGGCAGTTGCTGTCGCAGTTTGTCACCGACAAAGCCGCCGAATACATTGCGCGCCTGCACCTGGCAATTTCCCGTTATGAAATGGAGCGGCTGGCCGAGGAAATCGTCGATGAACTCACCGGTTTCGGTCCGCTGGAAGTCTTGCTGCGCGATCCGGCGGTCACGGAAATCCTGGTCAACGGCCCGCACCGGGTGTTCATCGAACGCGACGGTGTACTGCACCAGAGCGACCTGCGATTTATCGATGCGCACCATGTGGAGCGCGTCATGCAACGCATCCTCGCGCCGTTGGGGCGGCGGCTCGACGAGTCTTCACCGATGGTCGATGCGCGCATGCCGGATGGCAGCCGGGTCAATGCGATCATCCCGCCGATTGCGCTGGATGGTCCGTGTTTGTCGATTCGAAAGTTTCGCAAAGACATGCTCAAAAGCAGCGACCTGGTGGCGATGCAAACCATCGACCAATCGATATTCGAATTCTTTCAGAACGCCGTCGGCAAGCGCTGCAACGTCCTGATCAGCGGCGGCACCGGCACCGGTAAAACCACGTTGCTGAATATCCTCAGTCAACTGATCAACCCCCACGAACGACTGGTGACCATCGAAGACGTGGCCGAGTTGCAACTCGGCCACCCGCATGTGGTGCGCCTGGAAACCCGGCCGCCGAACGCCGAGGGCCATGGTGAAGTGAAGGCCAGCGACTTGATTCGCAACGCCCTGCGGATGCGCCCGGACCGGATCATCCTTGGCGAGATTCGCGGCGTCGAGGTGCTCGACGTGCTGACCGCAATGAACACCGGCCATGACGGCTCGATGAGCACCGTGCACGCCAACAATGCCCAGGACGCATTGCTGCGCCTGGAAACCCTGGTCGGCCTGACCGGGCGCGCAGTGGCGGAGCGTACGCTACGGCAGATGATCTGCGCCGCGCTCGACGTGATCATTCAACTGACACGCATGCCGGATGGCCGACGCTGTGTCAGCGAAGTGGTGGAAGTGGTTGGCGTGCGCGAGGACGTCTATGTCACCAACACCCTGTTCCAGCTCGACCGACGCACCGGTGTCGGTTTCCTGCGCGAGGCGGTCAACCCGGCGGGTGACAAGCTGCGACATGAGCTGAGCCTGGGCTGATTCCATGGAGCATTCGGCATGATCGTCCCGCTGATTCTCAGCCTGATTTGCGTGGTGCTGCTTGGGCTGTCGGTGTGGCTGTTTTTGCACGGGATCCGCAAGACCGGCAACGAACGGGTGCTCACCAGACTCGCTCAGGGACAGCCACAACTGGCGGCGGAAAAAGCCACATGGGTAGGCCTTGAGCGTATGTTTTTAAGGGCGGGTCTGGGTCGTCCCACCGAACGCCTGGGGTTGTGGCTGACGTTGTGGGGCGCGGCGATGCTGCTCGGTTTTTTAGTCGCTGACTGGGTCGGTTTGCTAACCCTTTTACTCGCGCCGCCATTGGCTTTAAGGCTGTACATCTCATGGCTGTATCGCCGTCGCCTCAAGCGCATGATCGAACAATTGCCGCAGCTGCTCGATCACACCGTGCGCAGTCTGAAATCCGGGCGCACTTTGGCCGACGCGGTCATGGGCGGGATCGAGGCCAGTGACGATCCGCTGAAACGCGCCATGGGCCGGGTGCAGCGCAACGTGCAGCTCGGGGTGAATCTGCCGGACGCCGTGAGTGATTTCGCCGAGCTGTATGAACAGGACGAACTGCGCATGTTTGCCCTCGGCCTGAAGGTCAATCATCGCTACGGCGGCAATGCCAGCGAGTTGCTGGAGAACCTGATCAAACTGATTCGCGAACGGGACCAGGGCGCCCGACAACTGCGCGCGATGACCGGCGAAACCCGCATGACGGCATGGGTGTTGGGCTCATTGCCGATGATTCTGGTGAGTTACTTCATGCTGACCAATCCCGGCTACATGCTCGGCATGTGGCACGACTCGGGCGGCCAGACGATGTTGATCATCGCGGTGGTGCTGCAGGTGTTTGGCTGCCTGGCGCTGTGGCGCATGTTGCGGAGTGTCTGACATGGTCTTGCTGGCGAGTCTGATGCTGTTGCTCGGGGCCTTGCTGCTGGTGGTCAACCACTTGCTGCAAGAGCGTCGCCGCGTGCGCCAGGTGACTCAACGCTTGCAGGGGCAACTGGTGCGCGAGAACCGTTTCGGCAGTTGGCTGCGAGTGCTCGGCAACAGCCGGTTCGGCCAGCGTTCGGTCAGCATCGACAGCGAAACCCAGACCCTGCTCAGCCGCTTGGGCTGGCGTCGGGCCAATGAGCGCGCGGTATTTGCGGCGTGTCAGATCGGCACGCCGTTGTTGATGTTGGGGCTGGGGCTGTTCTTGAAAGAAATGTTCTTCCCCCTCGCGGCCAACGGCTGGTTGTTGCCGATGTTCGGTGCCGGCCTCGGTTATTTGCTGCCCAAACGCTTGCTGGCTTATGCGGCTGCACGCAGGCAGCAAACCATCGGCGTGGAAATAGCGACCTTCATCCCGCTGCTGCGCATCCTCTTCGAGTCGGGCATGGCGGTCGAACAGGCGCTGCGGGTACTGAGCACCGAAGGGCAAAAACTCTTGCCGGAACTGACCAGCGAATTGCGCCTGATCCTGGCCCGCGTCGACTCCGGCCTGGAGCTCAGCCAGGAACTGCACAAAGCCGCCGTGATGCTGGCGGTGGATGAATTCAGCGACACCTGCGTGATCCTCGAGCAATTGATCCATCAGGGCGGCGGCGCGATGAAATCCCTGCTGGCGCTCAAGCAACTGCTCGATGATCGGCGCCTGACGCGGCTGCAAGAATACATTTCGAAAATGTCGGCCAAGATGTCGGTGGTGATGATGCTGTTTCTGTTTCCGGCCCTGTTGATCGTCTTGGCCGGCCCCGGATTTACCGCGATTACCCGGGCGTTCGCCAATTGAGTTGCGCACTGTTTGAGGGACCAAGATGAAAGCATTGATCGCTGTTGTGAGCCTGTTGATGCTCGCGGGCTGCGCCACCGATGGCCAGGCGCCGTGGTCGGCAATGATGTCGCCGGCCAGTTGCAGCAAGTTGAGTTCTGATCAGGAACTGGCGTTGAACCTGGCCGATGATTTGGCCAATGACGGCAAGCTGCACGCCAGCCTGGCGAATTTGCAGAGCCTGCCGGATAACCTCAGCGAAGTACGATTGCGCAAGGCCAAGGTTTATCGCCTGCTGGGGCGCAGCGAGGCGGAACCGTTGTATCGCAGCCTGTTGGGGACGTGCCTGTCGGCGGATGCCGAACAAGGCCTGGGCCAGTTGTTCGCCGCACGCGGCGACTACGGCCAGGCCCAGGCCCACCTGCAACGGGCCGCGCGCTTGGCACCGACCAACGAGAAAATCCGCAATGATTTGGGCGTGGTCTACCTCAATCAGTTACGCCTCGAAGATGCGCGTTTCGAATTCCTCACCGCCATCGAACTCAAGCAGCAGGACACGTTGGCGGCGGCGAATCTGGTGACGTTGTTGCTGTATCAGGACAACTGGCAGCAAGCGGCAGAAGTGGTCAGCCGCTCGCACCTGACGCCGGAACAATTCACCGATGCCCAGGCCCGGGCGGAAAAACTCAAGCAGCCGGGCAAGGGGAAAACGGTGGCGGGTGATCAAGTGGCGACGGTGACGAGTGCCCAACCGGTATCGGTTAAATAGGAGTTGGCGATGATGAAATTATTCGGCTTGAGCCTGCTGATACTCCCGTTGAGCTCGATGGCCATCGACGCTGGCCCGTCGTCGGCGCAACAGCAGGAAACCGAGGGTTGGCTGGTGTTGCAAAGCCGCAACCAGGCCGCCTCCAAGACACCGCAAACTGCGAGCGCGGCGGAGCGGGAAGAAGCGATGCAGCGTTGGCTGAAGAAATATCGGTATGAGATTCCGGATTTGTACGACCCGGATGCGGGCGGGAAGATTGAGATCAGCAAGTAGTGCGTCGTGCACAACTGTTGTGTTCACTGAAGATCAACTGTGGGAGCGGGCTTGCTCGCGAAAGCGGCGGCACATCCAACATTAATTTGACTGACACTCCGCTTTCGCGAGCAGGCTCGCTCCCACAGGGGGCAGTGTCGATCACAGATTCTGTGTTCACTGAAGATCAACTGTGGGAGCGAGCTTGCTCGCGAAGGCGGCGGCACATCCAACATTAATTTGACTGACACTCCACTTTCGCGAGCAGGCTCGCTCCCACAGGGGGGCAGTGTCGATCACAGATTCTGTGTTCACTGAAGATCAACTGTGGGAGCGAGCCTGCTCGCGAAGGCGACGGCACATCCAACATTAATTTGACTGACACTCCACTTTCGCGAGCAGGCTCGCTCCCACAAGGTGTCAGTGGGCGGTCACGCGCTGGCGCATCCCGGAGTTACTTGGCGAGAGTGCCAATGCCAGTTGCGTGCGGTTATGCATATGGGTCAACCGCAACACTTGCGACACGTACAGCTTCACCGTGTTTTCGGTAATCCCCAGCTCACAGGCAATCTGATAGTTGGTCTGCCCCTTTCCGACCAACCGCGCCACATCCAGTTGCCGGGGTGACAGCTGATTGAAGATCGACGGCATCTCCTCCTGATCCGCTTGGCTGACCACAAAATCCCCAGGCTCGGAAGACGCGCGCGGACTGCGGCGCACCTTGTCCAGGTCCTGGTAAAGATCATCAATCGACTCGGACAGGTATTGCAGCTTTTGATTCAAGTGCCCCAGTTGCACTTCCTTCTGGCGCTCCTGCAACGACACTTCCTGTCGCTGCAAACCCTCGAGCAACTCATCCAGATCAATCGGCTTCTGGTAGTAATCGGCAATCCCGGCGCGCAAGGCCTTGATCACGTCCTGCTTGTCGGCGCGACCCGTGAGCATGATCGCCTCGAACGCCCGATGTCGGCCGCTCAACCGCTGCAGCTCTTGTACAAGCTGGATGCCATCCATGTCCGGCATGTGCAGATCACACAGCACCAGACCGATGTCTGGATCCTGTGTAAAGCGCTCGATCGCCTGCGTACTGGATTCACACGGTACACAGCGATAACCGCTGCTCTCCAGGAATTCACACAGTTCTTCGACAATGAGTGGCTGATCGTCGACCACAAGGACTTTTACCGCAGACGTAAGCTTGTTCACGTGCTACTCCATGCAGGCTGAAAGCTGACCATTCCTGTACTAATAGCCACCAGTTGTATAACTACTCTAACTTTGAAAGTAGACGCACTTTCCGACTATGTACATAGAACGGGTGGCTTCTGGCGACTAATGGATCCAGACGAGCGTACACGCCATGCCGACCAACACGAACGGCGCATATGGTTGTTTTTCTGACAATTTTGGATTCACATTTCGACGATCATGCTTAAGCCATTGATTCATATGCAGCCAGACTTTTGGCGCAAGCAGCAGCCACAACGCACCCGCCACTCCGGCACCGATAAACGCGCCAAGCAGGTGCATACCGTCGGTCGCCAAACCCAAAGCTGTCATTAGTTTCACATCGCCGGCGCCCATTCGCTTCATCGCGTAGCCCGGCAAGGTGAAGGCCAGCGCCAGTAAAAACGCCCAACCGCCCTGCTTTGCCTCCGCTCCAAGCCATGTGCTGCCGGTCCATAGCAGATACACCAGCGCCGCGGCGCCAGCACCAAGGGTCAGGACGTTGGCGATGTGCCGGTAGCGCGCATCCTGAACCGCGCAAAGGGTTAGCCAGACAATCACGACAAGGCTTTGCATCCGGTAAAAACCGTCCGTTTTGGCTGAATGATTCTATGCTGATATTACGCAGTGACTGTCAGGGTAGACGCACTCATGAAAGCAGGCCTCCCCAATAAGCAAAAAGGCGCTGTGGCGATTGAATTCGCCTTGGTGTTCGTGATCTTTTTCGCGGTGTTCTACGGTTTGGTCAGCTACAGCTTGCCGTTCGTGTTGTTGCAGTCGTTCAATCAGGCCACCGCCGAAGCCGTGCGCCGCAGCGTGGCGGTAGACCCGAATACGCCGAGCTACGCGACCGTGGTGCAAAACACTGCGAACGCTACGTTGCAGCAGCAATTGTCGTGGGTGCCGACTGCGCTGAACCTGGTGATCGGCGTGGATACCAGCGCGGTCTATGACGCCAGCAAAGGCACCCTCACCGTCAGCGTGAATTACCCCACCAGCAAGTTGAATCAGGTCATGCCGTTTCTGGTGCTGCCGGGCGTGGGCACGGTGCCCAACCTGCCGACCAACCTGAGCGCCACGTCGAGTCTGCAATTTTGACCTCCGGGGACAAGCTTTTCGCTCGCTTGCTCAAGCGCCCCACCCTCCCCGCCATCGAGGCGTCCGAGCCGTTGCGGGTACAACCGCTGGGCTTGCATTTGCATCTGGACGACGAGGGTCGTGTATTGCACATGACCGGACCACTGCGGCACGCGCTGGCCCAACAACCGCCCAACGATCAGCCGTTGCCGCTGCATCGATACGTGCAAGTTCATAGCACCCTGGCGATCGAGGGTCAGCCCGCAGACTGGCAAGGGCAAAGCCTGGACCTGGATTTCCTCGGCCTGGCCGACCAGACCTTGCACCTGCGCGGCTGGGTGCAACCGTGCCCGGGCGGATGGCTGTTGCAGTTGATGGACATCGGCGACCTGTTGCTCGAACGCCATCAGGCCCACAGTCGAGACGAATGCCACGCCGTGGCCGGGCAGATCAGCGAGCATCTGCGCGCGTGCAGTCTGGCGCGGTTGCCGGTGATCGTCAGCGAACAACTGCAAACCATCGCCCAGCGTTGGCACATGCCGTGTGTGGCCCTGGCGTTGCTCGACGAGCAGGAAGAAGGCTGGCAAATCCATCGCCAATTCAGCGCCCACGATGCACCGCAGTTGTGGCAAAACGATCAGCGCCTGGGCACGGTGCTCGACAGTTTGAACGGCTCCGCGCCCCAGCGTTTGAGCATCAGCCACGGCATCAGCGAACACCTGCGCGTGCAAGACTTGTTCGGCAACGCCGAGGGTTTTGCCGTGCCCTACAGCGACGACCACGGTGTCGCCGCATGGCTGCTGTGCGGGTTTTACCCGGTGCACGAACACGCGCCGGACTTGGGTGATCGCGACTGGTTGCTGCTGGTCAGCGCGCTGGCCGGGCCGTTGCTCGGTCGCTTGCGTGAGCAGCATCACCACTTGCAACTGGAGCGGCTGGAATCGTTGCAAGTCTTGCTGGGGACGGGATGGTGGGAAGCTTTTGGTGCCAGCGATGAAATCCTCCTGGCACCGTCCCTCGCCGCCACTTTGCACCTGGACACTACTTGCCTGACGCTGAATGACTGGCTGCTGCAAATCCATCCCGCCGATCGCGAGGAGATGCGCAGTCGCCTGCACGCCTTGCAACAATACGACGAGCCGTTGACCCTGTGCGTGCGCCTGCATCGCTGCGACTCGGAACAGCATCCGCTGTGGTACAGGCTTCAGGGGCAAGCCATCGGTAGCGGCGACAGTCGGCGGCTGGTGGGTTTCATGCTGGACATCAGCGACATCAAGAACCAGCAGCAACACACCGCCGCCGCCCATGCGCGGCTGGACAACCTGATCGCCAGCTCGCCGGCGGTGATCTACGTCCAGCGCTATGTCGAAGGCGCGCTGCACCCGACGTTTTTCAGCGCCAGCCTTCAACCGCTGTTGGGCTGGAGTCTGGAAAACTGCGACGCCGCCGCGTTGATCGAGCGTGTTCACCCCGAGGACCGCGACCGCTATTTCGAGCGCACTCGGCACTTGCTGCGCGAAGGCTCGGTACGCGCACGCTATCGTCTGCGCGACAGTCGCGGCGATTATCACTGGCTGCTCGACGAAGCCAAGTTGTTGCGCGATGACCTCGGGTTGCCAGTGGAAGCGGTCGGCCTGTGGCTCGATGTCACCGAGGCGACCTTGGCCGCCGAGCAGGTGAAACAGAGCGAAGAGCGCTATCGGATTTTGGTGGAAGATTCCCCGGCGATGATCTGCCGTTATCGCCCGGACCTGATCCTGAGCTTCGGCAATCGGCCGCTGGCGACGTACCTGGAATGTGAGCCCGAACAACTCCCCGGCGTGAACCTCGGCAGCTGGATGTCGGACGAACAACGCGCAGCGTTTCTCCAGCGGCTCAGCCTGCTGACCCCGGAGCACCCAGTCAGCAGCGCCGAAATCAACCTGCAATTGCCCGGGCGCGAACACGCCTGGTGGGTCTGGTCGGATCGCGGGGTGTTTGACGATCAGGGGCAGTTGGTTGAAGTCCAGGCTGTGGGCCGCGACAACACCGAGGTCCGGCGCTCCCAGCAACAACTGACCCAGAGCGCGAAAATGGCCACCCTCGGCGAAATGGCCACCGGGCTGGCCCATGAAATCAACCAGCCGCTGAACGTGATGCGCATGGCCATCGTCAACGTGCTCAAGCGCTTGAGCAACGGCGATGTGCAAATCGATTACCTGACCGACAAGCTCAATCGCATCGACACCCAGGTGCAGCGAGCGGCGCGGGTGGTGGATCACATGCGCGTGTTTGGCCGCCGTTCGGAGGTTGAGCAACACCCGTTCAACCCGGTCGACGCCATCGAAGGCACGATGTCGCTGCTGGCCGAAGGCATGCGCGGCAAGGGCGTGGAGCTGCGGGTCAGCGAGACCGGTTTTGAAGTGCAGGTGCGCGGTTATGTCGATCAACTGGAGCAGGTGTTGATCAACCTGATGGTCAACGCCAGGGATGCGCTTTTGAGCAAGCGCGAGGCTGATAGGGAGTTCAAACCGTGGATTTCGGTGTACGCCGAGCGCGATAAGCAATCGGTGCGGTTGTGGGTCGAGGACAACGGTGGCGGTATCGATCCACGCTTGCTGGAGCGGATTTTCGAGCCGTTCTTCACCACGAAACCGGTCGGCGTGGGGACTGGGCTGGGGTTGTCGGTGAGCTATGGGATCGTCGAGAACATGGGCGGGCGACTGAGTGTTGTGAACTCAGAGCACGGTGCTCGATTCTGTATTGAGCTGCCGATTTATCAGGACGATCAGATCACCAGGTAAGCCTTGCCGGGCTGGCCGCAGCTGAGGTTGGCGCCGACCTGGATTTTCCCGACTTCGATGCCCAGGACTTTCAGGACATTGTTGAGCAGGTTGTCCAGCAGCGGGCTCAGGATCGAATTCAGGGTTGTCGTCAGCAGCGTTATCACACCGCTGAGCAACGTGTTCAGGGTGTTGAAGACGATCGCCAGCAAGGGACCTGCATTGAAGGTCGGTGTGTGCAGGATCAATTGCACGCCATTGACCGCTTGCGACATCCCGGCAATCGCGTTGGAGGCGGTCAGGGTGTAAGGCGGATCGGAGGGAGCCAGCCCGACTTTCGGCGGGTTGGTAAATGCGCTGCTGGCGCTGGTCTGCAAGGCGGGACTGTCGATCCGCAGCTCCGCACCGCCGCCCGAGAAGGGAACGCCTGCATAGCGGATATCGAGCAAGGTCACGGGGCTGACGCTCATGGGCGACGTTGATGAAGCCCAGTCCGAGTTGATTCGCCCGACACGCAGTTCAGCCACGGAGGTGGTCGTATTGGCGGTGAGGCTTTTGTTGGTATCGCTGACGCAGGTGTAATCGGTGACGTAACTGCTGCCGCCACCTGCTTCGAGGCTGACGTCCAGATTGGGATTGGGCAGGACGTACAAGTCCAGCCCCAGCAACCCGGTGACCACTGACAGGGTGCTGGTCACGACACCGATCAGGTTGGTGACCAGGGACAAATCCACGGACACCAGCACCCGGACCTGGGCGGTACGCACGTAGATTCGATTGGCGCCCAATGGCGCCAGTTTTGCCAATGCGGGGTTGCCCACTACCGAAAATTGCGCGGGCTCGATGACTTTTAGCTTGGCGGTAGCGCCGACGCCAAGGCCCAGCAAATTTACGGGGATGGTGCCTGCGACGGCACTCTTGCTGTTGCCGAGTTCGAGGAAGGCCTGGACCAGTTGAAGCGCGTTTACGCTGGCATTCAGCGCGGACGACGTCGTGCCGGTTTGCAGATTCAAGATGTCGCCCAAACGCACCTTCACAGGGCTGACGACTGCGCTGACCAATGAATTCAAGCCGAGTTGTACATCCGCAGTCGCGCCGTTGAGGCGAGCCACAGTGGCGGCGGCCTGCAGCAATTGGCCGACGGTGGCATCGGCGGCGAGCAGTTGGGTGTAGTTGCCTGCGGTGACGTGCAGGTCGATGGCGAGCTGATCCATGAAGTTGAGCAGGTTGACGTTGGCGGCGAGCAAACCGTTCCAGCTGGCGACGGTCAGGTTGATCGGTACGCCGCCGAGGGCGGAGCTCATACCGTTCAACAGGTTGACGTCGACCAGGGTGCTGCGAATCGTCAATTGGGCCACTGGCGGCACCGGCAGCGCGGCTACGGCTGTGGCATTGAGTTGAGTGTTCAGGCTGACCGGCGTGCCGCTGACCAAGGCCTGCACACCGCCGGCAAAACTGGTGGTGACGGTGCGGCTGGCAACGACTTTGATTGCTGCGGCCTGGGTGGCATCCTCGGTGAAATTGCGCAGCCCGGTGGCCGCCGTCAGCAGCGTGCCGCAGGTGGTGGCGAGGGTGTTGCTGGCGTCGAGGGTGAAGCCGTTGCGCGTCGCACTTTGATTGGCATAACTGGCGGCGGTGAGCCCCGGCAGGCAGGTGCCGCCGCGACTGACGGCCTCCAGCGCGGCGGTGTCGACCACCCGCTGCAGCTTGCGCTGCTCCATGTAGAGCCGGCCGGTGTCGACCACCAATAGCATCAACAACAGCGCCAACCCGAGGGTCGCCGCCGCCATCAAACCGATAGCCCCCCGCTGCCGGGCCGGACCGCGAAACCGCGACATCGCGAACTCCTTCGCTGGCGCACCGATCAGTGCCGCCTCCATTGGTGAAATGCAGTGTAGACAAGGGTTGGCGAGGTTGCTGACGACACGCCAGCGCAGACCACACAAAACCAAATGTGGGAGCGAGCCTGCTCGCGAAGGCGGTGTGTCAGGCACATCCATGGTGAATGTGCCGGCGCCTTCGCGAGCAAGCTTTGCTCCTACAGTGGATCTTCGTGGACACGGAATCAGCGCACGACGCAGTTCCCTTGTAGGAGCGAAGCTTGCTCGCGAAGGCGGTGTGTCAGGTACATCCATGGTGAATGTGCCGCCGTCTTCGCGAGCAAGCCCGCTCCCACATTAGATCTGCATGGACACGGAATCAGCGTATGGCACAGATCCCCTGTGGGAGCGGGCTTGCTCGCGAAGGCGGTTTGTCATTCACCACAGATCCCACATTGAATGGTGGTGGTTAGCGCGGTGGATAATTCGCCAGGATCCGGCTTACCGTTTCGCGCACGGCATTGCTGCGATCAGTCGGGTTGGGAGTGCTGCTGAGCATTTGCTCATCGCTGCCGCGCCACACCAGTTTGCCGTCCTTGCCGTCGAGCAGGTCGATCTGGATGGTCGCTACTTTATAGGTGATGTTGCGGGTTTCGTTGTACATCGGTCCGCCCCAATAACCATTCCATGGGCCGCCCCAACCGCCGCCGTAGTTGGTGGTCACTTGTTGCTGGCGGTCTTCGACGATCAGGTAGGTCTGCACGCTCACATCACCCTTCTGGCCCGCGGCAGCCGGGCGTAAACCGCGCTGGTCCAGCTGATCGGCCACGGCCTGGCGAATCCGTTGTTCGGTCAGGTCGCTCTTGATCCGTGGGTCATCGGGGCGGTATTGCAGGGCGGGGTCTTTCCAGCTCCAGCTGCGATAGGCGGCGAAGTCGCGGCTGGCATCGAAGTCATGATTGACCTGGTGAGCCGCGCAAGCACTGAGCAGCGCGGCCACGGCCAGTAAAGCGAGGGGGCGGAACATGATAATTCTCCGTTGGAAGACAAGAACCATGGGAATGCTTCTTATCTACAAGAAGCTAACTAGGAGGATACGCCGACATTGCCTTTTCCACAGCCTCCCGAATCGCATCCGCGCGCTGGCTCTGATTGCCCTGGCTGGCGGTTTCGGCGCTGGCGCTCCAGACCGGCTGGCCGCTGCCCGCGTCGAACAGATCGACCCGCACCACCACAACCTGCTCCTGATAAGTACGCACGATCGGAACGCTGTTGTACATGCCGTAACCACCACCGTAACGGTTGTAGCCACCATAACCGCCGCCGTAATAACCGTAGTCGTCCTGAACCTGACGCAAGCGGGTTTCCAGGTGCAGGTTGGCGCTGACGAACAGGTCCGCCGGGCGATTGTCGTGCAACGGGCGCAAGCCACGCTGATCGAGGGCATTGCTGACCGCTTCAGCCACTTGCGCCGAATCCGCCCAGGCCGAGCCCGGCGGCAGTTGCCCGTTGAGCCAGGCCCAACTGCGGTAACGCCCGTAGTCCCGAGGCGCCGCCGGATAAGCGCTGCGGTCGAAGGTATTCGCCGCTTGCGGTGGGGCTGGCGGCAAGGGGTTGGATGTCGCCACATAAGGGTTGCTGCCCTGGCAGGCCGCCAACCCCAGACACATCAGCAGTAACCCTGAACGCGCTTTCATTTCGTTCTCCGATCAGATCGGCCGGCAGATCCAGTGCAAGTAGCGCCCAAGCCCGGCAAAGCTTGGGTGACGACGGTGGGCCAGCTCCATTTCCAGCAAGTCCACCAGTTCGGCGCGGGCCTGGAATTCCACCGGCATGTAGTCGTGGAAAACCCGTACCCCGCTTTGAGTTTCGACCTGCCACATACCTTCAAGTTGCGCCGCCAGTTCTCGTGGATCAAGGGGCTGTTGCGGGGTCAGGCTCTGCTTCTCGCCGGCCATGTCGTTCTTGCGCATCTTGCGAAAGTGGCCCTTGAGCAGGTTGCGGTAAATCAGCGCGTCGCGGTTATAGAAGGCCAGGGACAACCAGCCATCCTTGGTGGTGAGCTGATGCAGCACCGGCAGGATCGCGTGGGGTTCGGCGAGCCATTCCAACACGGCGTGACACAGCACCAGGTCGTAGGGTTCGGTGAGTTGGCCGAGCAAATCCTGCCACGGCGCCTGGATGAAGGTCGCGTTCTGCCCGGCGTCGGCGAAACGTTGGCGAGCGCCTTCGAGCATCGGCGCGGCCGGTTCGGCGAGGGTGACGTCATGCCCGCGTTGGGCCAGCCACAACGACATGTGACCCAGACCGGCGCCGATGTCCAGCACTCGCAACGGACGATCCGGCAAGGTTTCGGCCAGATCGGCCTGCAACACCGCCAGGCGAATCGCGCCTTTGGCCCCACCGTAGATTTTTTCGGCGAAACGGGTCGCCAGCTGATCGAAATGACGGTCGCTCATCAGCTGAACCGCCGTTCGCTGTCCGCGAGTTTGCTGCGCACCACTTCGTTCATGTCCAACCCCAACTCGCTGCACAGCAGTAATAGATAGAGCACGATGTCGCCGACTTCCTGCCCGGCATGCGCGAGTTTGTCCGCCGGCAACTGGCGCGACTGGTCTTCGGTCAGCCACTGGAAGATTTCCACCAGCTCGGACATTTCCACGCTCGCGGCCATGGCCAGGTTTTTCGGGCTGTGAAATTGCCGCCAGTCGTTGCGGTCGCGGATGGCGTGCAGGCGTTCGGTCAGTTCAACAAGGTTCATCGGGCTCTCCTGAAGGCGTATAGCTTCGGGGGGATGGGCAATGAAGGCAAGGCCTTCTCCTGTAGGAGCGAAGCTTGCTCGCGAAGGCGGCGTGTCAGTCGGCATTAATGTTAAATGTACCGCCGTCTTCGCGAGCAAGCTTCGCTCCTACAGGGTTCATCAACAGGCCGGATACTTTGCGCCATACTCACACGATCCCGGCATCAGGGAACTCGGCACCGCGATCCGTGGCCCAAGTCTGGCGCGGCAAACTTGCCACCACTTTCATCAGGACGCCCACATGCAGGTAGAAAGTTTTTTCGAATGGCTCGGCCAGGCACTCGGTTCGGTCATCCGCTTTATCGTTGACGGCCTCAGCGGTCTGTTCAACCTCCTCAGTCACGCCGGCGGCAACTTCGTCGAAGGGCTGTCCCGGGCGCTGGGCATGGACACATCGATCATCAGCATCATCGCGCTGATCCTCGGGCTGATGCTGTTGTGGTCGGCGATCCGGGCGTTCATGAATGCGTCGATCATCATGGGGATTATCTGGTTGCTGCTGGGGCTTTGGTTGCTTAGCTGGATAATCCACTAACACCGCCAATCCCCATGTGGGAGCGAGCCTGCTCGCGAAAGCGGTGGCACATCCAGCATTGATGTGACTGACAACCCGTCTTCGCGAGCAAGCCCGCTCCCACAATGAATCGCTGCGGATTCAGATGTATCGCTACAATGCCCGCTCCCCCAAGGAGCCTGCATGTCCAACCTGATCGCCGACTGGCGCGACCGCCCGACCCACCGCAAGGTCTGGGCCCTCGCCGCGCCCATGATCCTCTCGAATATTTCCGTACCGCTGGTGACGCTGGTCGACAGCACCGTCATCGGGCACTTGCCCCACGCTCATCAGTTGGGCGCCGTCGCGGTGGGCGCCAGCCTGTATACCTTTCTGGCCTGGGGCATGGGTTTTCTGCGCATGGGTACGACCGGGTTCGCCGCACAAGCGGCCGGGCGCGGGGATGGTGCGGCGTTGCGGCAGATCTTGTTGCAGGGTCTGTTGCTGGCGATGGGCCTGGCCATCGTGCTCGGGGCGGCGGGGATTCCGTTGAGCGGTGTCGCACTGCACTTCATGCAACCCTCGGCGGAACTGGATCAACTGACCCGGGATTTCTTCCACACCCGGTTATTCGGCCTGCCCGCCGCGCTGGCCAGTTATGCGCTGGTCGGCTGGTTCCTCGGCACCCAGAACGCCCGGGCGCCGTTGGCGATTCTGCTGGGCACCAACCTGGTGAACATCGCGCTGAACCTGTGGTTCGTCCTCGGACTGGACTGGGGCGTGGTCGGCGCGGCCCGGGCATCGGTGATCGCCGAGTGGACCGGCGCCCTGATCGGCCTGTGCATGACCCGCAAAGCCCTGCGCGCCTATCCCGGCCATATCGCCTGGGCCGCCCTGGGCATATGGCAGAGCTGGCGCCCGTTGCTGGCGGTCAATCGCGACATCTTCATTCGCAGCCTGGCGCTGCAATCGGTGTTTTTCCTGATCACCGTGCAAGGCGCGCGACTGGGCGACGCTACGGTCGCCGCCAATGCGCTGCTGCTCAACGGTTTGCTGCTGACCGCACACGCCCTTGATGGTTTGGCCCACGCCGTGGAAGCCCTGTGCGGCCACGCCATCGGCGCGCGGGATCGAGATTCGCTGCGCCGTTCATTGGTGGTGGCCGCCGGTTGGTCATTGATCGCCAGCCTCGGTTTTGCCGCGCTGTTTCTGTTTGCCGGGCACTTGTTTATCGAGATGCAAACCAACATCCAGAGCGTGCGCGACACCGCGTTCATCTACCTGCCCTACCTCGCCGCCCTGCCGCTGATTGCGGTCTGGAGTTACCTGCTCGACGGGCTGTTTATCGGCGCCACCCGCGCCCGGGAAATGCGCAACGGCATGCTGTTGACCGTTGCGCTGTTGCTGCCCTTCGCCTGGGCGCTGCAAGGCCTGGGCAATCATGGGCTGTGGATAATTTTCCCGCTGTTCATGTTGCTGCGCAGCCTGACCCTCGGCGTAATTGCCTGGTATTTGCGCAATAACGACGGCTGGTTTACCGGCCGTGCTCACTGAGTCGGCGTGGCCTTGATGAAGGAAGTGACTTCGTCCAGCACCGGCGCCAAACCGCGCATTGGCCGGGACAGCGTCGCCACCAGCGTGGCGTGGCCGGTGCGCGAATAATACCGATCCTGAACCGGCACCCCGGCCGCGCGCAGTTTGCTCGCCAGACCGCTGGTGTTGCGGGTCGGGTTGACCACCTCATCGTCTCTGGACGCGATCAACAACGCCGGCGGCGCTGCGTGACTGACATGATTGATCGGCTGGGATTGCGGCGGTGAGTCCGGCCAGAAAAACACCGGGCGCACCTCGGGATTCTGGATCGGCAGGAAGTCATAGGGTCCGGCCAGGCCGATCCAGCCACTGAGATCCCCCGGCGACATGCCCACTGCCCCGAGTAACTGTGGGTCCAGCGCCAGCATCGCCACGTTGTAGGCCCCGGAGCTGTGGCCCATCAGGTACAACCGTTTCGGGTCACCAGAAAACTGGCGAATGTGTTCATGGGCCCACGCCACAGCCTTGGCGCCATCCTCAAGAAACAATGGATAACGCACCTGCGGATACAGCCGATAATCCGCCAGCACCGCGACTATCCCTCGGGACGCCAATGCCTCGCCGACAAAGCTGTAGTCGCTGCGAGAACCGCTGTTCCAACTGCCACCGTAGAAAAACACCACCACCGGGGCGTTTTCCGCAGGGTGCAGTGGCACGTACACATCGAGCTTCTGCCGTGGATCACTGCCATAGGCAATGCCTTCGGTTTTGTTGAAGCTGCCGTCGGGTGTCAGGGCATTCAGCATTTTCAGCGACGAGCACGCGCTTATCGCGGCCAGTAAAACCCCGCCGACCAACACACTGAACAACCTGCGAATTGCGCTCGCCATAGGGGTGAATCCTCGTGTTCAGGGTTGATCGCCCTGCCACCGGTTGCGCAGATGATCGAGCCGTTCCTGCTGGGTCAGCCCCGGCCAGGGCTGCGCCGGCAAAGCGCCGGGATGCTGCAAGCGTAGCCACAACCAGCCATCCAGCGCCGGGCGCTCGCTGAAGCCCAGCGCCAGGCCTTCCTGCACATGGGACCACAAGCGGTTGTAATCAGTGCCGGTGGATCGGCTCCAATGCCAGGTGTGTTGCTCCAGCAGACAGGTTTGCAGTTTTTCCCGCTGGCGCAGGCTGAGGGTTTCTTCCACCGCCAACGGACTGACTTCCAGCCCGGGATTGAGCAATCGCTGCCAACCCTGACTGCCGATTGCCCGGTCGGCCCAGGTGCCGCCGAACCAGCGCAACTGGCTGATCGGGCCGAGCCAGCGACTCAATTCCTCGGCATCACAGGCATCAAAGAAGTAGCTGGCGCAATGCGGGTTGTAATAGCTCAGTAATGCCCGGTGATGCAGGCCGAACGTCACTGTAAGCATGCGCCGCAAATGCGCCAGCAAGTGCGCTGCCGGCGCCTCGCTGACCAGCAGCAGGCCTTGCCAGGCATGCGGTTCGCTGTAGCAGAACTCGATCAGCGCCGGACAGTCTCGCAGCTCCACCAGGGCGGGCCCCTGCTCGCGCATCCCGCGCAACTCCGTGCCTTCGAATAACCAGGATGGACGTACATCACGGAATTGCTGCAACAAAGTTGTCGCCGCCAGAGGTGCGCCGGGCACATCCAGCAACAGCCATTGCGAGGTCAGGTCAGGCGTCTGCACGCCGATCATGCGGCACCGCTCTGACCAAACAACGTCGCCGCCCGACAGGCGCAGACCGATTCCCGGCAATGACTGAAACTGCCGCCACCGGGTATCAGGCACAGCAGCACCAAGGGCTCACTCGATTGCAGCAGCGTCAGTAAGCCGTCGGGTGCTTGAGGCTCCGGGGGCGGTACTTCAATGACCTTGACGGCGGGCGGGCGTTGAAGCAGTCCGGTGATCAGCGGTTGATCCGGATCGCCTTCGATGAAACTGACCACCACCTCAGCCCCCGCCAGCCACTGCCCCGCGCCTTTCAACTCAGGGGCCAACGGCAACCAACAATGGCCGGGCGTTGCGCCTTCACCTTGATAAAGCCAGTCGAACTGCACTGCAACCGGTCGCGACGGATCGGGGTGCACCTCTTCGACATCGACAACCCAGGCCCTTTGCAGACTGAGCATTCGCGGTTTCGCCGGCACTTGGGTCGTCATCCAGGGCGCTTCCCATGGCACCGCACGGATGGTGTTGGAATAGGAAAACAGCGGATCCTGGCCGGCCTGATGCTCGACCTCGATCAATCGCCACAGTGCATTCCACTCGCTCACCGGATGTCCGGCCAGTGGCATCAACTGACCACTGCGCAATGTCATCAAGTCCGTACGGGCCTCGGCGACAGGCACCGTCTTCATCCCGACTTGAACTTCGAACCGACACACGGTTTCGTCCTGAAGAACCAACGCTTCAGCGCGGCGCGACACTCCGTGGCCGTCACCGATAACCAGGCAATGCCCGCGACGGGAATGCTCGAAATGGTAGTGAAGGCGTTCCTCGGCGCACAGGCGCTGGAAAAACTGCAAATCCGATTCGCGGTATTGCGTGCAGAAATCCCGGGGCAAGTAGTCGCCACTCAATTCCAGACGCCAATCCTTGCCGGCAATGCCGTGCTCCTTGAGCACCTGGGCAAGAATCTGCGGCACCGATTGCGCGCTGAACATACGCTGGCTGAAACGCTGGGCCAGGCACGCCAGTTTCGGCCGCAGGCGCACACGGCACAGTCGCGACAAGGCGCCGTGCTCGCGCTGGACGAGTTGATGCAATTGCCCGTGGATACCGTTGCCGGCGTCTTCGAATTGCAAGAACGCCGAACGGTACAGCAGGCTGGCAAGGTCCAGGCTCGGGTCATCGATCAGCAGATCCACTTCGAACTCAAACGGCTCGCTAATGGCTTCACTGCCGGTAAAGGCCAGGACCTCAAAGGCGTCGGGCAGGCCCGCTACATCCAGCCGAAAGGACGGCTCGTTGAGTGGATCGAACATCGGCGATTCTCTACAGGAGGGGCGGCTGGGGATTCTCGCTGAGAGACATGGCCGAGTAGAGTGCCGAAATACAACTTAGGAAATGACCTACGCGAAAAGAAGACCACATCGCTTTAATAGCCGTTGATGTCAGTCATTTCGCTTGGAAAGAGAGAAGCGTCTCACCAGGTCATCTGAAATTTCCGCAGTGTACGGAACATTTTCAGACAACCTGATGGGAACGGTGCCTTACCTCAAGAAGACAGGTAAGACGAACGGGTCAGGCCCAGGCGCAGTGCGTCGAGGAACTGGGTCCGCTCGGCCGCGGTGATGCGCGCACTGGCGCACTTGTCACGGTAGTGGGTCATCAACTCTTCCGGCGACAAGTGCACGTAGCGCAGCATGTCTTCGATAGTGTCGTGGGTCTCGATACCGGCGTGGTACACGCTGCCGTCGGCATTCTGGTAGATGTTCACCGAGTCGGTGTCACCGAACAGGTTGTGCATGTCGCCGAGAATTTCCTGGTAGGCGCCGACCAGGAAGATCCCCAGCAGGTAGTCCTCACCTTCATTCAAGCCGTGGACCGGCAGGCTGGTCTCGATGCTTTGCTCGTCGACGTATTGCTTGATCTTGCCGTCGGAGTCGCAGGTCAGGTCTTGCAGTACCGCACGGCGCATCGGCTCTTCGTCGAGACGGTGCAGCGGCAGGATCGGCAGGACCTGGCCGATGGCCCAGGTGTCCGGCAGGCTCTGGAATACCGAGAAGTTGCAGATGTACTTGTCGGCAAGCTTGTCGTTGAGTTCGTCGAGCACTTGGCGATGGGAGCGCTGACGGGCCTTCAACGAGTTGTGCAGGCGACGGCAGACGGCGAAGTAGCATTGCTCGGCCAGGGCTTTTTCCGCCAGGGTCAGCTTGCCATCGGCGTACTGGGTCGCGATGTCACTCATGTAGTGCGTGGCGCGCCAGTAGGTTTCGGTGACCATTTCAATGTCGGTCGGACCCAGCAGGTCAACCAGCCATTGCACGGTTTCCGGCAGCGATTCCTTGTTTTCGATGACTGGCACGTCGTCGTTATGTTTCTCGACGTCAGTCACCTGCACCACCAGCATGGCGTGGTGGGCGGTCAGGGAACGGCCGCTCTCGGAGAAAATGTTCGGGTGCGGCAGGCTCTGCGCGTCGCAGAATTCCTTGAGCATCCCGACCACGACACCGGCGTAATCGTCCATGTCGTAGTTGATCGAGCTGGCGTTACGCGAGTGCGTACCGTCGTAGTCCACGCCCAGACCGCCGCCGACGTCGATATGGTCCACCGGCAGGCCGAGGTTGCGCAGTTCGCCGTAGTAGCGGATCGCTTCCTTGAAACCGTGCTGGTAGTCCGCCAGGTTGGCGATCTGCGAGCCCATGTGGAAGTGCAGCAGGCGAATGCCCTGATCCAGGCCAGCGGCGCGGAAACGCTCGACCACCGACAGCAGTTGCGCCGCCGACAAACCGAACTTGGACTTCTCGCCACCGGTGTCCGCCCACTTGGACGATGCCAGGGACGACAGGCGCACGCGCAGACCGACCTGAGGCTTGACCTTCAGCGAGGCGGCTTCTTCGATCACCAGCTCAACTTCGGATTCTTTCTCGATCACGATGAACACGTTGTGGCCAAGCTTCTGGCCCATCAGCGCCAAACGGATGAACTCACGGTCCTTGTAACCGTTGCAGACGATGGTGCCGCCCTTCGGCGCCAAGGCCAATACGGCCAGCAGCTCAGGCTTGGAGCCAGCTTCCAGGCCGATGGAAACGTCCTGGGTGGCGATGATGTTCTCGATCACCGCTTCTTGCTGGTTGACCTTGATCGGGTACAGCGCGGTGTACTTGCTCTGGTATTCCAGGCGTTCGATGTTGGAATCGAAAGCGCCGGTCAGCTGACGCACGCGGTCTTGCAGGATATCCGGGAAACGCACCAGCAATGGCAAGGACAAACCGCTCTTGCGCAGCTGGTCGACTTGCTCGAACAGGTCGATAGGCGAACTGGTCGGACCGTTCGGACGAACTTCGACGCGACCGGCGTCATTGATCGCGAAATATCCGGCCCCCCAATGGCGAATCCCGTAAACACTGCGGCTGTCCGCAACTGTCCATTGGCTGCCATCGTCTTTGCGTGTGCGTCTTACGGACATCGAAGTCCCCTATAAAGAAGTCATAGAGCGTCGCCTGGGTTCAGGCCGGCGCAGTCTAAAGTATGAAAATGACGGTTCGTCAACGAGGGATAGACCTCGCTGACTGCAGTGAGTTTAGAAACCAGTCAGAACAGGCTCTGTGAAAACCATGTGGGCGACGCCAGGCCTGCTGTCAGGACCGGATCAAGCCGAGGGTGGTTTTCACAGAAGCTGCTAGCCGCCGGACTTCTTCGCCTTGAAACCCAGTTTGATCAGCTCAGCCAAGAGTAGCTCGACATGATCGCCCTGGATTTCGATGATGCCGTCTTTCAACGCACCGCCGGTGCCGCAACGTTTCTTCAACGTGGTGGCGAGAGCCGTGAGCTCGTCGAGGGCCAACGGCACGCCGGTGATGGTGGTCACCGTCTTGCCGCCACGGCCCTTGCTTTCGCGACGTACGCGAGCAATGCCGTCGCCGGCCGGGATCACGGTTTGTTTGCAGATACAGGCGTCCACCGGTTTGCTGCAATCCGGGCAATGACGACCTGCGTCGGTGGAAAATACCAGGCCACCAAGGGCGGCGAAGGATGCGGCTTTTTTGGCCACCGGCAATCCTCTTGGGAGGACAAAGACTGGTCGCGGCAACCTGGGCAGGTGCCATCGACCGCGAAGCCCCACTCAGGCAGGGGCAGCGCTACTGAACCGTTACATCTCTGCGCAGGATCGTAGGATCGTAGGAGCTGACGAGTACAACGAGGCTGCGATCTTTTGATTTTTCTTTTGAATCAAGATCAAAAGATCGCAGCCTCGTTGCACTCGTCAGCTCCTACGGGCCCTACGAGCCCAACAACAAGCCATACCGGTTCAGCTTGAAAAGGTCGCGCAGTGTAACGGCAAAAAGCCGACTTGCTAAGAGCCAATCAGCGCCAATTTATGCCTCTTTTGCGACGCCGGTTTGCTGCGCCTTCAGATAACGCTTCAACGCCGCCAAAGAGTCCGGGCAATAAGGCTTTTGCTGGATTTCCAGCATCACCTGATCGATCGGGATAAACCGCGCTTCGAGCACCTCTTCCGGCTGCAGGATCAATGGACCGTCCCACACCGCCGAAAACGCCGAACACCACAGCCGATTGCCGGTGTCTTCGAAGAAAAAATGATCATGGGCGGTCAATTCCACACCGCTCACACCCAATTCTTCTTCCAGCTCACGGGCGGCGGACTCGGCATAACTCTCGTTAGCCTGAACCATGCCCCCCGCTGCCACGTCCCAATAACCGGGATAAATGGCTTTGCTCAGGGTGCGTCGATGCACGCAAAGCTCACCGGCCGAGTTGAACAGCATGATGTAGGTGCCGCGCCCGATCAGCCCGCGCTCGCGCAAATCGCTGCGCACCAGAGCGCCGAGCAGGTTGTCCTGCTCGTCGACCCAAGCGATCTGTTCGGCATCCGAGGCCGCGCGATGGGCGGCCTCTTTGGCTTTATCGACCATGACTCAGCCCTGATTGAGCAGTTGACGCAGATCGATTACGGCCGCGTTGGCCCGGGAAATATAGTTGGCCATGACCAGCGAGTGGTTGGCCAGCACCCCGAAGCCGCTGCCGTTGAGGATCATCGGGCTCCAGACCGGCTCTTGCGAAGCCTCCAGCTCACGAATGATCTGGCGCACGCTGACCGTGGCGTTTTTCTTCGCCAGTACGTCGGCGAAGTCGACTTCGATGGCGCGCAGCAGGTGGGACAAGGCCCAGGCCTGACCGCGCGCTTCATAGAACACGTTGTCGATCTGCATCCACGGGGTTTCGACGATTTCCTCATCAACCTGCGGCACTTGGCCCGGCACCACCACTTCGGTTTTCAGCGAAGTGTTGAGCTTGACCCGGCCAACACTGGCCGACAGGCGTTGTGACAGCGAACCCAAACGAGTCCCGACGTCACCCAGCCAGTTGTTCAGGTTGTCGGCACGCGCATAGAACAAGGCGTTTTTCTGCGCCGGATCGGACAGGCGCGCCTGGTAGCGACTCAGGGAATTGATGCCTTCCTGATATTCCGACTCACTGGATGGCAACACCCAGCTCTTGTTATCGAAGTTGAAACGCGGCTCGGCCTTGGCCAAATCGGAATCTTCCGCCGACTGCGATTGCGACCGCGCAAAGTCTTTACGCAGGGCGCGGGTCAGGTCGCGGACCTGGACCAGCACGCCATATTCCCAGCTCGGCATGTTGTCCATCCACAGGCCCGGCGGGAAGCGGTCGTTGGAAATGTAGCCGCCCGGTTTGGTCAGCAACGTGCCGGCGACGGTCTTGAGGGTTTCCACCGTGGTGTAGCCGACGACCATTTGCTTGCCTTGTTGCTCAGCAGCCACTTGGGCATTTTGCTGGACCGGAAACAGCGCAGGCTCTTCGCTCCAGTACCAACCCAGGCCAATGGTCACCAACAGGTAAATGACAATCAGAGTGGCCAGCGCCCGGCTGAACAACAGGCCGCTGATATAGCTGCGGGTGGCCGATTTCGGTTCAGCGGCACGTTCAGGTGCGCTGCCCGCGCGGTTCTTCCAGTCCAGCATGGCGATATCCTTTCAATCACTTGAGTTCATCGGTTCGACCACAACCCTACGCCATCGTGCCGCTTTTTACCGCGCCTAAATCCTGCGCGAAACAGCGAGCCATACAATCGCAGTGATCGAGGCGTCACTATAAATGAAGCACAGACTTTGTAGCAGCTGCCGAGCCTGCGAGCCTGCGTTCGGCTGCGCAGCAGTCGTTAAACCTGAGCACTAGGTCTTCCTGGAACACCGAGCGGCCTGATTTCACGACGGCTTCGCCGCCGAACGCAGGCTTCGCCAGCTGCTACAAGGACCTGCGCGACCAGTCGGTCAGGAACTGAATGAGGTCGCTTTGCAGATTATTGACGTACGACACTCATGTTACGGAAAAGAGGTGCTAGCATAGAGCCACCAGTCGATCTCAGCATGCACCCTAACTAGTAGTCAGGATATGACCGAGCCAGAAGACCCCAGCCGTGAGCGCCTCAAGCACCACTTTGCCCAGCGGGTAATTCATCAGGCACGTCAGATTCTTGAGATATGGCAGCGCCTGCAACGCAGCGAGTGGTCCACTACCGATTTGTCCGAGCTGAGCGAGGCCAACCTGCGCCTGCTGCGTTTTGCCGAGCGCTTCGAACAACCGGAACACTCGCAACTGGCGCGCCACATCGGCCAGTCGCTGGAGGCCGTGGACGCCAATCGCGGACGCCTGAGCAGCGGCTTGATCACTGACCTCAATCGTTTGATGCAGCGTTTGTCGCGCACCGGCCTGCGTCACGGCGATCAACTGGACCAGACGTTCCTGCCGCCGCTGCGCAAGCCGATCTACGTGATGCTGCAAGATCACGATCGCGCCGAGCGATTGGCCAAACAACTGGAATTCTTCGGGCTCAGCGCCCAGTCCCTGGACAGCGTGTCGGCGTTTCGCTCCTCGATGGTCGAGCGGTTGCCGGCGGCGATTGTCATGGACGTGGACTTCAGCGGTCCCGGCATCGGCCTGAAACTGGCCGCCGAAGCCCAGGTTGGCCTTGACGAGCCCTTGCCACTGTTGTTTTTCAGCCTGCACGAAACCGACACCCCGACCCGCCTCGCCGCCGTGCGCGCCGGCGGCCAGGAATTCCTCACCGGCACCCTCGAAGCGTCGAGCCTGCTGGAGAAGATCGAAGTCCTGACCTGCGTCGCCCAGTACGAACCGTATAAAGTGCTGATCATCGACGACTCCCGCGCCCAGGCCTTGCACACCGAGCGCCTGCTCAATAGCGCCGGGATCGTCACGCGGACCTTGATCGAGCCGATCCAGGCCATGGCCGAATTGGCAGACTTCCAGCCTGATCTGATCATCCTCGACATGTACATGCCGGCCTGCACCGGGACCGAACTGGCCAAGGTGATCCGCCACAACGACCGTTACGTCAGCGTGCCGATCATTTACCTGTCGGCCGAAGACGATCTGGACAAGCAGCTCGACGCCATGAGCGAGGGCGGCGACGACTTCCTGACCAAACCAATCAAGCCCCGGCACCTGATCACCACCGTGCGCAACCGCGCAGCCCGGGCGCGCAATTTGAAGGCGCGGATGGTCCGTGACAGCCTAACCGGTTTGTACAACCACACTCATATTCTGCAATTGCTCGAAGACTGCTCGTTCCGCGCCCGTCGCGAGAACAAGCCGCTGAGCTTTGCGATGCTCGATATCGATCACTTCAAACGGGTCAACGACAGCCACGGCCACCCCATGGGCGACCGGGTGATCAAGAGCCTGGCGCTGTTTCTCAAGCAGCGGCTGCGCAAGACTGACTTCATTGGTCGTTACGGCGGCGAAGAATTCGCCATCGTCATGCCCGACACCGATGTCGAATCGGCCCACAAGGTGCTGGATGAAATCCGTCAGCGCTTCGCCGAAATTCACTACCCGGCCCAGCCGCAGGACCTTTGGTGCACCTTCAGCGCCGGGGTGGTCGAGCTGCGCGAAGATTCCGACAGCCTGATGATGGCCAGTCAGGCGGACGAGGCGCTGTACCGCGCCAAGGACGCCGGACGCAATCGTGTGCAAGCGGCGCGGGCGTCAAAGCAAAGTGCCACTTTTTCATCGGAATCCACCGAGTCGGTCATAACCCTGTAACACAAACGCAATAAATTCAGGCGCTTACCATTCTGCCGTTGGTAGATCCGCCATGCGCCTGAAGCTGCTGACCAATCTCAATACCCTCCTGCTTGTCGCCGTGTGCGTCGCCCTCGGCGCCACGCTGTGGTGGTCGCAAAAAGCCCTGGAGCGCCCCTATCTGTTGATGGAGCGCTACTTGGGTTTGTCCCAGCAATTTCAAAATGAAGTGGCGCGTAACGTCGAGGATTACCTGTCCAGCGGCGATGCCTTGCGCCTGAGCAGCGCCAGCCAGGCCATCGACGGCTTGCAAAAAGAACTCACCGAACTGCCGCCGGCCTTGGCCGAAACCTTGCGCCCGAGCCTGTCGAGCCTGGAAGAATTCAGCAAGACCGACCTGCTGGCCGCCGGCAAACTTGCGGGCGATCCGCAAGCGCTGTTGCTGCAAGCTGAACGGGAGTTGGGCGCGAGCCTCGATCAACTCAGCCAATACGCCAGCGCCAACGCGACGTATCTGGCGCCGCTGCTCGCCGCCTCCCAGCACTTGGGCAAGCTGTCCCTGGCAAGGGACAAACTGGTCAGCAGCGGTCGCAGCGAACTGGCCGCCGATGTCGAGCGTGAAGTCGCCAACATCCGCACCCAGGCCGAGCAACTGGATGCTTTGCCGCTGCTCGGCGTGACCACCAGCAGCGAATCGAGCACCGATGACTTCGCCTCGCTGATGGGGCTGGAGAATACCGAGAAAGCGGTGGCCGAAGATGCCGGGGTCGGCCTCAAGCGCGAACTCAACAGCCTGCTCACTCGTTACCCGGCGGAACTGGCGCGCACCCGCGATCAGATTCAGAAACGCGCCGACCTGAGCGCCGCGACGCACACGAAAATCACCGCCGTGCAGCAAGCCATCGCCGGCCTCGAACCGGTGGTGCGCGCCCAACACGGGCAGATCCAGGGCGAAGTGCGCTTGATGCAAGGGCTGATGATCGGCCTGATTCTGCTGATCGCGCTGCTGATCGACACCTTGCAACGGCGTCTGGCGCGCACCCTGACCAATCTGGCGCCCGCCCTGTCGACCTGGGCCGAGGGCGACTTCAGCCAAGACATTCAACTGGGCAAGACCAACCGCGAACTGCATGACATCCAGGCTTCGCTCAACCGCTTGCGCGCTTATCTGGTGGATCTGGTGGGGACCATTCGCCTCAATGCCGAACAGGTTGCCGGCAGCAGCCGAACCTTGGCCGAGCTGAGCAACGACCTGCACAGCGGCGCCGAACATCAGGCCGGCGACACCGCGTTGATCCGCGATTCTCTTGGCGAACTTGAAGCCACCATCCAGCAAGTGGCCGGCGATGCCAGCCAGGCCGCCGACGCCAGTCGCAATGCCGGGCTGGCGGTGGAACAAGGGCAGAAAGTCATCGGCCTGAGCCTTACCGGATTGCATGCATTAGTCGGCGAAGTGCAAGGCAACGCGCAGATGATTGAACACCTGGCCGAAGAGTCGGCGACCATCGGCGGCGTGCTGACGGTGATCCGCTCGATTGCCGACCAGACCAACCTGCTGGCGCTGAACGCGGCGATCGAAGCGGCACGCGCCGGGGAGATGGGCCGCGGTTTTGCAGTGGTTGCCGAAGAAGTGCGCTCACTGGCGCAACGCACTGCCGGTGCCACGTCCGAGATCCAGACCTTGATCGCCGGCCTGCAAACCGCCGCGCGGCAATCGGTGGAAGGCATGCGCGCCCAGGTCGAACACGCCGAAGCCACCGCCAACCAGGCGCAAGCGGCGGACGGCGCGCTGGATAAAATCGTCGGGGCGATCCAGACCATTGCCGACACGGCGGTACGCATCGCCGATGTCACGGCACAACAGAGCGGTGCGGTCAGCGAGATCCGCGATCACAGCGAGCGGATTCACCAACTGGGTAGGGATAACTTGCTGAGGATTGGTCAAGGGCGTGAGCAAGGGGAAAATCTGTTGGTGCTGGGCGGGCGACTGCATACCGCCGTCCAAGCCTTCCGCGTCTAACAGAACACCCCATACCCGTAGGAGCGAGGCTTGCCCGCGAACCAGGCGACGCGGTTTTTCAGGCACACCGCGTTATCGTTCTTCGCGGGCAAGCCTCGCTCCTACATTTGGAATGCGTTCCCAATGTGGGAGCGAGCCTGCTCGCGAAGGCGCCAGAACAAGCACCACAACATTCCAGGCCCTGCACACCCGCCGACTGTCCGCTATCATGCCCACACTTTCGATACGCGAGATTGTCATGCGCCGTTTGCTTTGCCTGCTGCTTTTAGTGCTCGCCCTGCCGGCCTCCGCCACCGGGTTGCTGGACAGTCGGCCCAGTTCAACGCTGGGTTCGATCAACAACAGCGCCGATTTCCTGCCGGTACGCGAAGCCTTCCAACTGAGCCTGGTAGACAGCACGCCGCAATCGATCAAGCTGCGTTTCGTCGCCACCGAGGGTTATTACCTCTACCGCCACCGCTTCCAGTTTCGCGCCGATCCGGCCGATGTCACGCTGGGCGCTGCGCAACTTCCCGACGGTGAAAAGAAGCACGATGAGTACTTTGGCGATGTCGAGGTTTACCACCGAATCCTCGACGTAGAGCTGCCACGCACTGATCAACGCGCATTCTCCCTGGCCGTGACTTATCAGGGCTGCGCCGACAAAGGCCTGTGCTATCCGCCGGAAACCGAGCGGTTGAGCATTGACGGCAGTGGTGCGGTGGTCGCCGACAAGGTCGTCAGCACAACCGCGAGCTGGAACTGGCGCGAACTGGCGCTGTTTTTCCTCGCCGGCCTGGGCCTGACGTTTACCCCGTGTGTGCTGCCGATGCTGCCGATTCTTTCCGGCGTGGTGTTGCGTGGCCAGGTCGGCGGGCTGCGTGGTTTCAATCTGTCGTTGGCCTATGTGTTGCCGATGGCCGCGTGTTTCGCCCTGCTCGGTGCGCTGATGGGCATGTTCGGCGCGCAACTCAATCTTCAGGCACGCCTGCAATCGGCCTGGGTGCTGGTGCCGTTCGCGACGTTCTTTGCAGTGTTTGCGCTGGCGATGTTCGGCGTCTTCGAACTGAAACTGCCGCACTTCATCAGCAGCCGACTCGACCGGATTGCCGGACGCACCGAAGGCGGCTCGTTGTGGGGCGCAGCGGTGTTGGGCGTGGTTTCCAGCCTGCTGGTTTCGCCTTGCGTCTCGGCGCCGTTGGCCGGTGCATTGCTGTACATCAGCGCCAGTGGCGATGCCTTGGGCGGCGGTTTGAAACTGTTTGTGCTGGGCCTGGGCATGGGCGCGCCGCTGTTGCTGGTGGCCACCGGCGGCGCGGCGTGGCTGCCGAAAAGCGGGCCATGGTTGATTTACGTAAAAAATGCGATTGGTGTGCTGCTGCTGGGGTTGGCGGTGGGCTTGCTCAGTCGAGTGATACCCGGCCAGATCACCTTGTTGTTGATCGGTTTGTTGGCTGGCGGCGTCGGTTTGTTCATGGGCGCGCTGGAGTTCGTCTACAAACCTCCTCGAAAACGCTTGGGGCAATTGCTGGGGATGTTCCTGGTGTTTTATGCCCTGGCCTGTTGGTACGGCGCCTTCAGCGGCCAGACCGATCCGTTCAATCCCATCGGCCAGCCGCGTACTGTTGTGACCACCGGACAGACGCAAAACACCAGCACCTGGCAAACCGTCAGCACGCCTGGCGACCTTGATCGCGTCCTCGCCGAAGCCAAAACGTCTGGCACCCCGCTGCTGCTGGACTGGTACGCCGACTGGTGCATCAGCTGCAAAGTCATCGAACACGAAGTGCTTAACGACGCCAAAGTCGTCGAAGGCCTCAAGGGTTATCGCCTGATCCGCTTCGACATCACCGCCAGCAACGCCGAGCAACGCGCCCTGCTCGACCGCTATAAATTGTTCGGCCCTCCGGCGCTGATGTTTTTCGGCAAGGACGGCGCCGAACGCGCCGATGTGCGGGTCATTGGCGAGATCAATGCAAAAGACTTCGCCGAACGTGTAGCGAAAGCAAATGACCGGATTTAATAAGCCGGTCACAAATTTCGCGCAAACATCGGCCATCGTGCTGGCTATTGCATAGAACTGGACAGTCACAAAGGCTTTGCGGCATAGTCGCCGGGTTCTGACAATTGCACACAGATAACAAGGAACAGCAGATGGCGACGCTACTGGTTCTGCACGGACCCAACCTGAACTTGCTCGGCACCCGCGAACCGGGCACCTACGGCGCTACGACACTGGCGCAGATCAACCAGGACCTGGAACGCCGTGCCCGCGAAGCCGGCCATCATTTGCTGCACCTGCAAAGCAACGCCGAGTACGAATTGATCGATCGCATCCACGCCGCTCGCGGCGAAGGTGTGGATTTCATCGTGATCAATCCAGCAGCTTTTACACACACAAGCGTCGCATTACGTGACGCGCTGCTGGCGGTGAGCATCCCATTCATCGAAGTGCATTTGTCTAACGTGCACAAACGCGAACCTTTCCGCCATCACTCTTACTTCTCCGATATAGCGGTGGGAGTGATCTGCGGCCTTGGCGCCAGCGGTTATCGACTGGCCCTGGAGGCCGCACTAGAGCAGCTTGAAAGACAGGCAACGGCTTGAACAACAAGCGTTGAACGCCCCTGACCGACCCTTGGGAGTTGATGATTCATGGATATCCGTAAAGTTAAGAAACTGATCGAATTGCTGGAAGAGTCCGGCATCGACGAGCTCGAGATCAAGGAAGGCGAAGAGTCCGTTCGCATCAGCCGTCACAGCAAGACTCCGGCTCAGCAGTACTACGCACCAGCGCCAATGCACGCTCCGGCCCCGGCACCTGTTGCCGCTGCTCCGGTAGCTGCCGCTGCCCCTGCTGCTCCGGCCGCGCCAGTACTGAACGGCACCGTTGCCCGTTCGCCAATGGTCGGCACCTTCTATCGCAAATCTTCGCCAAGCTCGCCGTCCTTCGTTGAAGTCGGCCAGACCGTGAAGAAAGGCGACACCCTGTGCATCGTTGAAGCGATGAAGATGATGAACCACATCGAAGCTGAAACCAGCGGTGTGATCGAATCCATCCTCGTCGAAGACGGCCAGCCGGTTGAGTACGACCAACCGCTGTTCACCATCGTTTGAACCGCGGAGAGACTTTGATGACTGCGAAGTTGGAAAAAGTTCTGATCGCCAACCGCGGTGAGATCGCCCTGCGGATCCTGCGTGCCTGCAAAGAGATGGGCATCAAGACCGTCGCCGTTTATTCCACGGCTGACAAAGAGCTGATGCACCTGGGTCTGGCGGATGAATCCGTCTGCATTGGTCCGGCATCGGCTGCAAAGTCTTACCTGCACATTCCGGCAATCATCGCCGCTGCTGAAGTGACCGGCGCTACCGCCATTCACCCAGGCTACGGTTTCCTCGCGGAAAACGCCGATTTCGCCGAACAGGTCGAGAACTCCGGCTTCGCCTTCATTGGCCCGAAAGCCGACACCATTCGCCTGATGGGCGACAAGGTATCGGCCAAGCACGCCATGATCGCTGCCGGCGTACCGACCGTTCCAGGTTCCGACGGCCCGCTGCCGGAAGACGAAGAAACTGCCCTGCGTATCGGCCGTGAAGTCGGCTACCCGGTGATCATCAAGGCCGCTGGTGGCGGTGGTGGTCGCGGCATGCGCGTTGTGCATAAAGAAGAAGACCTGATCTCCTCGGCCAAACTGACCCGCTCCGAAGCTGGCGCGGCGTTCGGCAACCCGATGGTCTATCTGGAAAAATTCCTGACCAACCCACGTCACGTGGAAGTCCAGGTGCTTTCCGATGGCCAGGGTCACGCGATCCATCTGGGCGACCGCGATTGCTCGCTGCAACGTCGTCACCAGAAAGTGCTCGAAGAAGCGCCGGCACCGGGCATCGACGAGAAGGCTCGTGCCGAAGTCCTCGCTCGCTGCGTCAAGGCGTGCATCGACATCAACTACCGTGGCGCAGGTACTTTCGAGTTCCTGTACGAGAACGGCGCGTTCTATTTCATCGAAATGAACACCCGCGTTCAGGTTGAGCACCCGGTATCGGAAATGGTCACCGGCATCGACATCGTCAAGGAGATGCTCAGCATCGCCGCTGGCAACAAGCTGTCGTACACCCAGGAAGACGTTGTCATCCGCGGTCACGCACTTGAATGCCGGATCAACGCCGAAGACCCGAAAACCTTCATGCCAAGCCCAGGCACGGTCAAGCATTTCCACGCTCCAGGCGGCAACGGCGTTCGCGTCGATTCGCACCTGTACAGTGGCTATGCCGTTCCGCCGAACTACGATTCGTTGATCGGCAAGCTGATCACCTACGGCGCAACCCGTGACGAAGCCCTGGCGCGCATGCGCAATGCGCTGGACGAAATCGTTGTCGACGGGATCAAGACCAACATCCCGCTGCACCGCGACCTGGTCCGCGATGAAGGCTTCTGCAAAGGTGGAATCAACATCCACTACCTGGAACACAAGCTGGCTAACCAGCATTAAGATGTGATCCAGACCAACAAAGCCGCTTTCGAGCGGCTTTGTTGTTTCTGGAGATTACTGACCTCTGTAGGAGCGAGGCTTGCCCGCGAAGAACGATGACGCGCTCTACTTGATAGATCGCGTCGCCTGGTTCGCGGGCAAGCCTCGCTCCTACAAAGAGCACGTCGGCCCGGTATGCACCGACCTTGTCGTCTTCTGCCGCGCGCTCGCGTAAACTTGCGCGCTTCTCGCAGCCCGCTAGGCTGCAATCAATATTTTTCAAAGGTGCCCGCCATGCCTTGGCTGCAAGTCCGTCTCGCCATCAGCCCAGAACAAGCCGAAACCTACGAAGACGCTTTCCTTGAAGTGGGCGCCGTGTCGGTGACCTTCATGGACGCCGAAGATCAGCCGATCTTCGAGCCGGAACTCAACACCACGCCGCTGTGGTCGCATACCCATCTGCTGGCCCTGTTCGAGGATGGCACCGAAGCCGCCAGTGTATTGGCCCACATGGAATTGCTGACCGGCGGCCCACTGCCGGAGCATCACAGCGAAATCATCGAAGATCAGGACTGGGAACGCAGCTGGATGGATGGCTTTCAGCCGATGCGTTTCGGCGAGCGCCTGTGGATCGTGCCGAGCTGGCACGCCGCGCCGGAGCCGGATGCGGTGAATTTGCTGCTCGACCCGGGTCTGGCGTTCGGCACCGGCACCCACCCGACTACCGCGCTATGCCTGGAATGGCTCGACGGCCAGGACCTGAAGGACTGCAATGTGCTGGACTTCGGTTGTGGCTCGGGGATTCTGGCCATCGCCGCCCTGCTGCTGGGCGCCAAGGAAGCTGTCGGTACCGACATCGACGTGCAAGCCCTGGAAGCCTCCCGCGATAACGCCGGGCGCAACAACATTGCAGAAGCGTTGTTCCCGCTGTACCTGCCGGAAGACCTGCCGCAGGTTCAGGCTGACGTACTGGTCGCGAATATTCTCGCCGGCCCGCTGGTTTCACTCGCGCCGCAACTGTCCAGCCTGGTCAAGCCGGGTGGTCGCCTGGCGCTGTCGGGCATCCTTGCCGAGCAAGGTGAAGAAGTCGCCAAGGCCTACGCCCAGGACTTCGATCTGGACCCGATTGCCAATCGTGATGGCTGGGTGCGCATCACTGGCCGTCGGCGCTAGAATGAGCGCCTGCATAATCCGGATCGCCGCATGACCGACAGCTTCGTCACTCAGTGCCCGCATTGCCAAACCAGTTTCCGCGTCAGCCATGCTCAATTGAGCGTGGCCCGTGGGGTGGTTCGCTGTGGCTCCTGCCTGCAAGTGTTCAACGCCGCCAAGCAACTGCTTGAGCAGCGCGCCGGCAAGGACGCGGTCAAACCGGTCGCCCCGGCTGTCGTCGAGCCGCCGGTACGGGCCATCAGCCAAAAGCAGTGGTCAGCCACCGAGATGGATCTGGACAGTCTCGACCTGGATCAGGAGCTCGCCCGACTCGAGCAGCGAGAAATCCAGCCGACCACGGAATTTGGCCGGCACCGCGAAAACGGCCTGAGCGCTCGCCGCGACTCTCTGGAGCACGACGAAGAGCCCTGGTCCGACAGCCTCTTCAGCGAATCGGCGGCGGATCGCGCCCAAGCGGTCGAAGCCGACCAACGGGACACGCAGGCAGAATCGAGCAAGCACTCGCGCACTGAACCTTCGTTCTCGCTGGAACCGGTTGATCTGGACGACGAGCCGCATGTGCCGCAACTGCGCCTGAATGATCCGCTCGATATGCCCCTGCACCACGATCGTCTGTCGGCAACCGATGCACCTGACGACGACCTGCCCCCGATTGCGCCCTTGCGCAAGCGACACGAACGCAGCGAGTCGACGGAACGTGTCGACGCCTTGCAGGACCTGAGCGACGACCCGCTGCAACTCGATTGGCAAAAGCGCCGCTCGCCCTGGGGCCGACGGTTTTTCTGGCTGGTGCTGATCCTGCTGGGCGCCGGCGCGCTGGTCGGTCAGTACGTCGCCTACCATTTCGAAGAACTGGCCCGCCAGGACCAATACCGTCCGTGGTTCCAGCAACTGTGCCCGCAAATCGGCTGCACCGTGCCCTCCAAGGTCGACATCGCCAAAGTCAAAAGCAGCAACCTGGTGGTGCGCAGCCATCCGGACTTCAGCGGCGCGCTGGTAGTGGATGCCATCATTTATAACCGCGCGGCTTTCTCCCAGCCTTTCCCATTGCTGGAACTGCGCTTTGCCGACCTCAACGGCCATCTGATCGCCAGTCGTCGCTTCAAACCCGGCGAGTACCTCAACGGCGACCTCGAAGGGATGGCAGAGATGCCACCACAAACGCCGATCCACATCGCGCTGGATATCCTCGATCCAGGCCCCAAAGCGGTGAACTACAGCCTGAGCTTCCATTCGCCCGAGTGAAACGCTTCAGTGCTCCGGGATTGACGGCGGTTTTCTGACTTTGCCCGCCTGGACCAAACCGCTGGCGATAACAGAATAACTGTTCAGATTTTGTTCAATTCAGCCTTTATCCAGTCATCGAGAGCGGGTATCATGCCAACCCTTTTTCGAACTCTCATGATCCGGCCCCACAACAGGGAAGTCCTATGTCGGCGGTACGCATCGGTCCATATACATTGCACAACGGCTTGATCCTCGCCCCGATGGCGGGGGTCACCGACCAGCCCTTTCGTCAGCTGTGCAAGCGACTGGGCGCAGGACTTGTAGTCTCGGAAATGGTCACCAGCGACATGAGTTTGTGGAACACCCGCAAATCGCGGATGCGCATGATTCACGAAGGTGATCCCGAGCCACGCTCGGTACAGATCGCCGGTGGCGATGCGCAGATGCTGGCGGATGCGGCCCGGGCCAACGTCGAACTGGGCGCACAGATTATTGATATCAACATGGGCTGTCCGGCGAAAAAGGTCTGCAACAAGGCCGCCGGTTCCGCGCTGTTGAAAGATGAAGCACTGGTGACCGAGATCCTGCAGGCCGTGGTGGCTGCGGTTGATGTGCCGGTCACCCTGAAGATCCGCACGGGCTGGGACCGGGACAACAAGAACGGTCTGACCGTGGCGAAGATCGCCGAGCAGGCAGGTATCACGGCGCTGGCGGTCCATGGCCGCACCCGTGCTGACCTGTACACCGGTGAAGCCGAGTACGACACGATTGCCGCGATCAAGCAGGCGGTGTCGATTCCGGTCTTCGCCAATGGCGACATTGATTCACCCGAGAAGGCCCGGTACGTGCTCGACGCGACCGGTGCCGATGGCCTGTTGGTAGGCCGGGCTGCCCAGGGGCGGCCATGGATTTTTCGCGAGATCGACCATTTCCTGCGTACCGGCGAGAAACTCCCGGCGCTGGAACTGATCGAGGTGGAACGCATTCTGCTAGAGCATCTGGCTGCGCTGCACGTCTTCTATGGAGATGTCATGGGCGTACGCATTGCTCGAAAGCATGTGGGCTGGTATCTCGCAACCTTGCCGGGCGCCAGGGAGTTCCGCGCCCACTTCAATCGTTTGGAAGATACGGAAGCACAATGCGCCAACGTTCAGGGCTTCTTCGCCGAACGTTACAAGAGCCTGACAGGGGACGGAGACGAGGTGGCCGCATGACGATGATGACCGAGACTTTAGTGAGTGGAACAACACCCGTGAGCGACAACGTGAATTTGAAACAGCACCTCAATACGCCGAGCGAAGAAGGTCAGACCCTTCGCGGGAGTGTCGAGAAGGCGCTGCACAATTATTTCGCCCACCTTGAGGGCGCTGCCGTCACGGATGTGTACAACCTGGTGCTCTCCGAAGTCGAGGCTCCCCTGCTCGAGTGCGTGATGAACTACGTCAAGGGTAACCAGACCAAGGCCAGCGAGCTGCTCGGACTGAACCGAGGCACGCTGCGCAAGAAACTCAAGCAGTACGATTTGCTGTAAGCATTCAATCAAACCAGAAAGGCGCCCGCGTAAAAACGGTCGCCTTTTTTGCTGACTCCTTTGCTTTTGATGGAAATTGAAATGACCGACCAGACTACCCGCCTGCCGATCCGCCGCGCCTTGATCAGCGTCTCCGACAAGACCGGGATCCTCGAATTCGCCAAGGAGCTTGAAGCCCTGGGTGTCGAGATCCTCTCCACCGGCGGGACGTTCAAGCTGCTGCGCGACAACGGCGTTGCCGCAGTGGAAGTCGCGGATTACACCGGTTTCGCGGAAATGATGGACGGTCGGGTCAAGACCCTGCACCCGAAAATCCACGGCGGGATCCTCGGTCGTCGCGGTATCGACGACGCGATCATGAACGAGCACGGCATCAAGCCGATCGACCTGGTTGCGGTCAACTTGTACCCGTTCGAAGCCACCATCAACAAGCCAGGCTGCGACCTGCCGACCGCCATCGAGAACATCGACATCGGCGGCCCGACCATGGTCCGCTCGGCGGCCAAAAACCATAAAGACGTGGCCATCGTGGTGAATGCCAGCGACTACGCCAATGTCCTGGAAAGCCTCAAGGCCGGCGGCCTGACCTACGCTCAGCGTTTCGACCTGATGCTCAAGGCCTTTGAACACACCGCTGCCTACGACGGCATGATCGCCAACTACATGGGCACCGTGAACCAGGCCGCTGAAACCCTCAGCACCGAAGGTCGCAGCGAGTTCCCGCGCACCTTCAACAGCCAGTTCGTCAAGGCTCAGGAAATGCGCTACGGCGAGAACCCGCACCAGAGCGCGGCGTTCTACGTGGAAGCCAAGCCTGCCGAAGTCGGCATCGCCACCGCGACCCAACTGCAAGGTAAAGAGCTGTCGTACAACAACGTGGCCGACACCGACGCTGCGCTGGAATGCGTCAAGAGCTTCGTCAAGCCAGCCTGCGTGATCGTCAAGCACGCCAACCCGTGCGGCGTTGCCGTCAGCCCGGACGCCGAAGGCGGCATTCGCCAGGCTTACGAACTGGCTTACGCCACTGATACCGAATCCGCATTCGGCGGCATCATCGCCTTCAACCGTGAACTGGATGCCGAGACCGCCAAGGCGATCGTCGAGCGTCAGTTCGTCGAAGTGATCATCGCCCCATCCGTCAGCGAAGAAGCCCGCGCGATCGTGGCCGCCAAAGCCAACGTGCGTCTGCTGGCTTGCGGCGAGTGGTCGGCTGACCGCGCCGCTGCCTGGGACTACAAACGCGTCAACGGCGGCTTGCTGGTCCAGAGCCGCGACATCGGCATGATCGGCAGTGAAGACCTGAAAGTCGTGACCAAGCGTGCCCCGACCGAGCAGGAAATCAACGACCTGATCTTCGCCTGGAAAGTCGCCAAGTACGTCAAATCCAACGCCATCGTCTACGCCAAGAATCGCCAGACCATCGGTGTCGGCGCTGGCCAGATGAGCCGCGTGAACTCCGCGCGTATTGCTGCGATCAAGGCTGAACACGCCGGTTTGCAAGTGGCAGGCTCGGTGATGGCGTCGGATGCGTTCTTCCCGTTCCGCGACGGCCTGGACAACGCAGCCAAGGTTGGCATTACCGCAGTGATCCAGCCAGGCGGCTCGATGCGTGATGCGGAAGTGATTGCAGCAGCTGATGAAGCTGGCATCGCCATGGTATTCACCGGCATGCGCCACTTCCGTCACTGATACACCGCTCCCCCTGTAGGAGCTGCCGCAGGCTGCGATCTTTTGATCTTGATTCTAAAAAACAAAATCAAAAGATCGCAGCCTCGTTTCACTCGACAGCTCCTACGCGGGTTTGCAGCGTCACCCACAGATTTTTGAGGTTTTTGAAATGAATGTTTTGATCATTGGCAGCGGTGGCCGTGAACACGCCCTGGCCTGGAAAGTGGCTCAGGATCCGCGCGTGCAGAAGGTTTTCGTTGCTCCGGGCAACGCCGGCACCGCCATTGAAGCCAAGTGCGAGAACGTCGCCATCGACGTGCTGGCCCTTGAGCAACTGGCTGATTTCGCTGAGAAGAACGTTTCCCTGACCATCGTCGGTCCGGAAGTCCCGCTGGTTGCCGGTGTTGTCGACCTGTTCCGTGCCCGTGGCCTCGATTGCTTCGGTCCGACCGCAGGCGCTGCCCAGCTGGAAGGTTCGAAAGCGTTCACCAAGGATTTCCTGGCTCGCCACAAGATCCCGACCGCCGACTACCAGAACTTCACCGAGATCGAGCCGGCCCTGGCCTACCTGCGCGAAAAAGGCGCACCGATCGTGATCAAGGCCGACGGCCTGGCCGCCGGTAAAGGCGTGATCGTCGCCATGACCCTGGCTGAAGCCGAAGACGCCGTGCGCGACATGCTCGCCGGCAACGCTTTCGGCGACGCCGGTTCCCGCGTGGTGATCGAAGAATTCCTCGACGGCGAAGAAGCCAGCTTCATCGTGATGGTCGACGGCAAGAACGTACTGCCGATGGCCACCAGCCAGGACCACAAACGTGTTGGCGATGGCGACACCGGCCCGAACACCGGCGGCATGGGTGCCTACTCCCCTGCCCCGGTCGTGACCGCTGAAGTTCACAAGCGCGTCATGGACCTGGTGATCTGGCCGACCGTGCGCGGCATGGCCGATGAAGGCAACGTCTATACCGGCTTCCTCTATGCCGGCCTGATGATCGACAAAGCCGGTAACCCAAAAGTTATCGAGTTCAACTGCCGTTTCGGCGACCCTGAGACCCAACCGGTGATGCTGCGTTTGCAGTCGAGCCTGGTGTTGCTGGTTGAAGCGGCCCTGGCGCAAGCCCTGGACAAAGTTGAAGCGCAATGGGATCCACGTCCGAGCGTCGGCATCGTGCTCGCCGCTGGCGGCTATCCTGGCGACTACGCTAAAGGCGTGGCGATCAACGGTCTGGACGCAGCCGCGGCACTGGAAGGCAAAGTCTTCCACGCCGGTACTGCGCTCAAGGACGGTCAGGTTGTAACGGCCGGTGGTCGGGTGCTGTGCGCCACGGCCATGGGCGCCAGCGTTAACGCGGCGCAGCAGCAGGCTTACAAGCTGGCGGCCAAGATCGACTGGGAAGGCAGCTTCTATCGCAAGGACATTGGCTACCGCGCCATTGCCCGCGAGCGTGGCGAAAATCAGGAATAAGGCATCCATTCGGCCAGGCAAGGGCTTGATGCCCTTGCCGGACTATTCCGGCGCCGCGCATAGTTATATTCTGGCATCAACCTACGAAGGGATTTCGCCGTGCGCTGGCTCAGGATTGCCATAGGACTTACCGTCACTCTGTTGACCTTGCTCTGCATGCTCCCGGCCCAGGCCGCGCAAGGCAGTGGCTGGTCGGTATTGCTCGACGAACAGGGCGACCTGGCGTTAAGCGACATCCGCTCCGCACGCTTCATCAATCAATTCAGCCCCATCGAACTCGACCGCCTCACCGCGGCCGAGCCCGACGGAGCGTTATGGCTGCGTTTCAAACTGGCACCCGGCAAACACGAACAATTGCTGCGGGTGTTCGCCCCCGACCTGTCACACCTCAACCTGTATGTGCTGGACGGCGATACGCTGGTCGAGCAACTGAACACTGGCACCCAACAACCTCAGGTTAATCGGCCACTGCCCAGCAGCGACTTCATGTTACCGCTGCCCCTGAGCGACAAAACCCTCGATGTCTACGTCCGGCTGGTTTCGGAGCACCAGTTGCGGCCTTACATCACCCTGCAATCGGCAGTGATGACTGCGGCCAACCAGAACCTCACGCTGATCTACGGCCTGCTGTTCGGCTGCCTCGCCATGCTGATCCTGCACAACATCGTGCGTTACGCCTATACGCGCTCGCGCAGCAGCCTGTGGCTCGCCGCGTGTGAATTCCTGCTGATGCTCAGCCTGATCCTGCTGCTGAACCTGGCCGGGCCGTGGCTGCCGGACTGGCATGCGATCCAGACGCCGGGCGCCTATCTCGCCTTGCTGCTGACCGCACCGTGCGGACTGATGTTCGCCTATCGTTTTTTTGCACCACTGGGCGCGCATCCGCTGAACAAACTACTGCTCGGGGACATTCTGTTCACCGTTGTCGCCGGCCTGCTGTTGTTGTTCGTCAACACCCTGCCGCTGAACATCATCACTTACGCTCTGGTCGCACTCGCCGGCCTGAGCATGTTGTTCGTCAGCGCCTTCCACTGGCAAAAAGGCTATCGCCCGGCCCGGCTGTTCGTCGCGGCGATGGTGGTATTCAACATCGGCGCGCTGATCATATTGCCGGCACTACTGGGGTTGACCCTTGTGGCGCCGCAAGGCCTGATCATTACGCTGCTGGCGTTCATCTGCATCAGTGGCTTGTTGATGAGCATCGCCCTGGGCGAACGTCAGCGCAGCATCACCGAAGACCGTTTCAGCGTCAGCCGCGACCTGGCCGCGAGCAATGCCGAGATCAACGCCAAGGCCGAGTTCCTGGCCAAGATCAGCCACGAAATCCGCACGCCGATGAATGGCGTATTGGGCATGACCGAACTGCTGCTGGGCACACCGCTGTCAGTCAAGCAACGCGACTACGTGCAAACCATCCACAGCGCCGGCAACGAACTGCTCACCCTGATCAACGAGATCCTCGACATCTCCAAGCTCGAGTCCGGGCAGATCGAACTGGACGACGTGCAGTTCGACCTCAATGCCCTGATCGAAGATTGCCTGAGTATCTTCCGCGCCAAGGCCGAACAGCAAAACGTCGAGCTGATCAGCTTTATCCAGCCGCAAGTGCCGCGCGTGATCAGCGGTGACCCGACCCGTCTGCGCCAGACCCTGCTGAGCCTTCTGGAAAACGCCCTGAAGAAAACCGACGAGGGCGAGATCCTGATCGTCGTCGCCCTCGACGACCGCAGCGCCAAACCGCGCCTGCGCATCGCCGTGCAGGACAGCGGCGTGCCGATGGAAGCCGAGGAGCGCGATGCGCTGATGCACGCCGAACTGCACAGCAAGCATTTCCTCTCGGCGACTCGCCTGGGGGGCAACCTGGGGCTGGTGATCGCGCGGCAACTGATTCGCCTGATGCAAGGGGAGTTCGGGATCAAGAGCGGCGCCAACCAGGGCAGCACCCTGTGGCTGACCTTGCCGCTGGACCCGGATCGCCTCGAACACCCGACCTCCGATCTCGATAGTCCGTTGCAAGGTGCGCGCGTGCTGGTGGTGGACGACAACGACACCTGCCGCAAAGTGCTGGTGCAACAGTGCAGCGCCTGGGGCCTGAACGTCAGCGCCGTACCATCCGGCAAGGAAGCCCTGGCCTTGCTGCGCACCAAGGCGCATCTGCGCGATTACTTCGACGTGGTCCTGCTGGACCAGAACATGCCCGGCATGACCGGCATGCAACTTGCGGCCAAGATCAAGGAAGACCCGAGCCTCAATCACGACATCCTGCTGATCATGCTCACGGGCATCAGCAATGCGCCGAGCAAGATCATCGCCCGCAACTCGGGGATCAAGCGCATCCTCGCCAAACCGGTGGCCGGCTACACCCTCAAGACCACCCTGGCGGACGAACTGAACCAGCGCAACAAAGGCCTGGCCGTGTCGCATCACCTGCCGGTCGGCCCTACCCTGCCGGTCAAGGTGCCGAGCGATTTCCGCATCCTGGTGGCCGAAGACAACAGCATCTCGACCAAAGTCATTCGCGGCATGCTGGGCAAACTCAACCTGCAACCGGACACCGCCAGCAATGGCGAAGAAGCCTTGCAGGCGATGAAAGCCCAACGCTACGACCTGGTGCTGATGGACTGCGAAATGCCGATCCTCGACGGTTTCTCCGCGACCCAGCAATTGCGCGCGTGGGAAGTCGGCAATCAGCGGATTCGCACCCCCGTAGTGGCGCTGACCGCGCACATCCTCGCCGAGCATAAAGAGCGCGCACGCCAGGCCGGTATGGACGGACACATGGCCAAACCGGTCGAGCTGTCGCAGTTGCGCGAACTGATCGAACACTGGGTGGCCCAGCGCGATCAGCAGAACCGGGCCGCGGCGCAAACGTCCTGAGCCGACAGACGCTGTAGCGCCTGATAGACTCCCCCTCGACTTCCCCCGCCAGTGAGCTAGCACCCATGCTCCACGTGTTGTTCAGCGTTTACCTGAAGATGCTGGTGCTCTATAGCCCGTTCTTCGTGTTGTCCTGTTTCATCAGCCTGACCCGCGGTTATTCGCGCAAGGAACAACGCCGACTGGCCTGGAAGGTGGCGGTCGCGACACTGGTGTCGAGTGTCTTGCTGTACCTGTTCGGGCGAGTGATTTTCAGCGTGTTCGGGATCACCGTGGACGCGTTCCGCATCGGTGCCGGCAGCGTGTTGTTCATCTCGGCATTGGGCATGGCCCAGGGCAAGTCGGCAGTACAGACCGACAACGTGCAGCAGGACGTCACCATCGTGCCGCTAACCATTCCCCTGACGGTCGGCCCCGGCACCATCGGTGCGCTGCTGGTGATGGGTGTGAGCCAGCCGCACTGGGATGACAAGCTCACCGCGATTCTGAGTATTGCCCTGGCCAGTTTTACCGTGGGGGTGGTGCTTTATCTGTCGAACCGGATCGAGCGGATTCTTGGCGATCAGGGTTTGCAGATTGTCAGCCGCTTGATGGGGTTGTTCGTCTGCGCACTCGCGGCGCAGATTATCTTTACCGGGGTAAAGGGTTATCTGGTGCCCTGAATGCACAAAGCCGAGGAACTTATTGTCCTCGGCCTTGGTTTTATTCTGACTCATCTGAGTGACTTCACATCTTGCGGCGTTGCCCCTTCACACGTCAAAAACCATGCTGTCATACCACAACATCAATTTATGGCCGTCCCTGGCCATGACCTGTTTCCAGACATTGATGTAATCGCGCTGGATCTCCCCGACGCCACCACCGGGCCAGACGAAGTACAGTTTCTTCGGCACTAGCGCTATGGCGCCCTTCAGTGTTTCAACGCTCTGAACCAAGCGGGGGCCGTAGTCGCTGACCTTTTGATGAAGCTCCAGTATCGCCTCGGCAGCGTTGCCGGCAGACCGATCTCCTCGGTGTCCCGACGTTGTCGCACCGGCGGCACCAGCGAACCTAGTGCTTCATTCAGCAATGCCAGTGGGCGAAGCAAGCTCTGGTCATCCCGCGCGTCGATGCCCCCCTGGTAATAACGAAGGATGGCCTCGTACTGGTCAGCCTTCTTGTAGGGCGCCAGTATGCGCTCCAAATCGGAGCGATTTAGAAGTTCGGCAGTGCCGACATATTCACGACTACTAACAACTTCCTGCTGACTCATAGTTAAACATCTATATTTAACAACACGCGGCAGGCGCGACGACTTAAGGCCAAGCTATCGACTCACACCCTCTTATCAAATCGCAAAGATATTCAATTAATGTCTACACAACTTGAAACTCAAGCACCGGAAATCCGGCATTGAATAACCCATACCGGACATAACAGAAGCCCCATAAAAAAACGCCTCAAAAGAGGCGTTTTAATAGTTGGTTAACCGACGGGCTTGTCGCCATACCAGCGCGGCGTATAAACCCACTCGCCCCCCTCTGCACGCGGGAACACGCACGTGGTGGACGAGCCGATCAGCACCATGGTGCGCATGTCCACCTGATCCGGGGTCAACTGCCCCAGCGTGGTCACGCGCAACGTCTGGCCCGGACGGCCAATGTCACGCCCCAACACCACCGGCGTTTCGGCGGTGCGGTGTTGCGCGACGATCTCCAGCGCACGGCCCAATTGCCATGGGCGCGAACGGGAGATCGGATTGTAGAAGGCCAGGGCCAAGTCGGCTTGAGAGGCCAGGTCGAGGCGTTTCTCGATGATCGACCACGGCTTGAGGTTGTCCGACAGCGACATCACGCAGAAGTCATGCCCCAGCGGCGCACCGGCCTGGGCCGCAGTGGCCAGGGACGCGGAAACGCCGGGCAGGATTTGCAGATCGACGTTGTGCCAGTTCGCATCGCTGGATTCGTGCAAGGCTTCGAGCACCGCTGCGGCCATGGCGAACACGCCCGGATCACCGGACGAGACCACCACCACCGAACGCCCTTGAGCCGCGAGTTCGAAGGCGTGGCGGGCACGCTGCATCTCTTCGCGGTTGTCGGTGCAGTGCAGCACCTGATCGGCGCGGAACGGCCCGGCCATGCGCACGTAGGTTTCATAACCCAGCACATCGTTGGCCTGGGCCAGTTCGGCTTTCACCGCCGGCACCATCAGTTCAGCAGCGCCGGGGCCCAGACCGATCACGGCCAGACGACCACGCGGGCGGCCGATCAGCAGTGGATCGAGCGGTTCGGCAGCGACCACGATGGCCATCGAGTCGTTGATTTCGATAGCCGTCAGCAGCGACGGCACAGCATCCCGAGCCTGTTCCAGAGCAGTCCCGGATCGAGCACCAAAACGCAGCGGTACACCCAGCTCCAGCGCCGCTTCGCGCAATGCGCTGCGGGCCATGTCGCGCTCATCGGCCAACAAACAGGCCAGCGATTGCACTGCGATGTTCGCTTCATGCAACGCCGAGCGAATGGCTTCTGCCGTTCCCGTCGTCACCGCCACCAGCACATTGCGCGGGTAGATCAGCAGCTCATTGGCATTCGGCTGACGCTCGGCATGCCCGACATGGATCGCCAGTCGCGCTTGCTGATTCTCCGGCAATTGCGCCTCGGCCAACCACGGCGCCGGACCTTCGATGCGCACCGACTCACCCGCGAGCAAGTCCGACACGAAGCGCTTGCCCAACTCCAGATCGCCGAGGGCATAACCGCTGGGTGGGTTGAGCAGGCAGGTGCCAAAACGCAATTCACCGCTGGTGGTGATCGCTGCGGCGACATCCAGCGCGGCGGCGATTTCCCGCGCCAACACATTCACCCCGCCCAGGCCACCGAGCAGCGGCACCACGGCACTGCCGTCCTCGGCCACGGCCAGCACCGGCGGCTCGGCGCCTTTCTCCAGCAACAATGGCGCCAGGGTGCGGATGACAATGCCAGCCGCGCACAGGGCGATGATCGGTGTGTCCTGCTGATAGAGCTCACGCAGGGTCGCGCCGAACTCGGTATAGGTACGGTCGGCGCCGTCAACCCGCCCGGCCAGACCGTGAATCACGGCGTCCGGGTAACGCTGCTGAATCCTGCGCGCCGTGGCGAGGCTGCCATTGCCAAGGATGACAATCGCTGGTGCAGGACGACCCATCACCCTTGCCACCGTTCACCGGGGACGATGATCAGCGAGAAGTACGGCGAGGACATCGGCTCGACTTCATCCAGCGGGACGATTTTCTGGTTGGCCATGGTTGCGCGTTCGACGTACAGCGCGCGCCCGTCCATGCCGAGTTCTTGCAACACCTGACGCACCTTGGGGAAGTTGCGCCCCAGCTTCATGATCACCGCCGCGTCGGCATCGGCCAGGCGTCGCTTGAGTTCTTCATGAGGCAGCACGCCGGACAACACCGACAAACTCTGATTGCGATACACCAGCGGCGAACCCAGTACCGAGGCGCCGCCGAGCATCGAGCAAACGCCCGGCACCACTTCGGCGACGTAACGCTCGGCCAGGCGATCGTGCAGGTACATGTAGGAGCCGTAGAAGAACGGATCGCCTTCACAGATCACCGCCACATCCCGGCCAGCGTCCAGGTGTTCGGCGAGCTGCTCGGCGGCGGTGTCGTAGAAATCGCTGATCACTTGTTCGTAGGACAACGGCGCCGGCAACGCTTCAGTGGTCACAGGGTAAACCAGCGGCAGCAGGTTTTGCGCTTCTTGCAGGTGCGCTTCGATGATGCCGAACGCGTTGCCCTTTTTGCCTTTGGCCACGAAGTACGCCACCACCGGGGACTCGCGCAGCAGGCGCAAGGCTTTGACGGTAATCAGTTCAGGATCACCGGGGCCCACGCCCAGGCCGATCAAGCGTCCAGGTTGCTGCATCATTCGATCTCCGTGGCGAGGGCGTTGACAGCGGCGGCGGCCATGGCGCTGCCGCCCAGCCGACCTTGCATGATCACGAACGGCACACCGCGACTGTCCGCCGCGAGCATCGCCTTGGATTCGGCGGCACCGACGAAGCCCACCGGGAAGCCGAGGATCAGAGCCGGTTTTGGCGCGCCGGCATCAATCATTTCCAGCAGGTAGAACAGCGCAGTCGGTGCGTTGCCGATCACCACGACACTGCCTTCCAGGTACGGACGCCACAGCTCCAGCGCAGCGGCAGAGCGGGTGTTGCCCAGCTCGCGGGCCAGCTCTGGAACGCTCTCGTCGCGCAAGGTGCAGATCACTTGATTATTAGCCGGCAGGCGCGCACGGGTCACGCCTTCGCTGACCATCCGCGCATCGCACAGGATCGGCGCACCGGCCGCCAGCGCATCGCGCCCGGCCTTGCCGGCGCCTTCGGAGAATTGCAGACCGTCGATGGCCTCGACCATGCCGCAGGCGTGGATCACCCGCACGGCGAGTTTTTCCAGGTCGGCCGGGATGCGCGAGAGGTTGGCCTCGGCGCGAATGATCGCGAAGGAGTTGCGATAGATCTCCTGACCGTCGCGGATGTAATCAAGCATCTAGGGGGCTCCGTGAGCGGGCGTCGAGCAAGGTCGCGACCGCTTCAATAGTAAGGTTGCGTGCGTGCAGCGCGCCGAAACCCGGCAGCGCTGCATCGCGAAAATAGAGGTCGTAATGACCGGGTGACACTGCCAGCAACGTGACTGGCGCAACGTGCGCGGCCGCGCAGGATCGCGGGCAGCCAGACAAATGCACATTCTGGATTTGACCGTGACGTTGCAGCAGTGCCGCCAGTTGCAGGGCATCGCCCTTGGTGTCCGCCAGGCCTTTGCCGCAACCGGCGGAACCGGTGCAAGCGATCAGATGCGCCAAGGCATCGTCGACCGAACAGCGCAGGCCGAGAGTTTCCAGGTTGTGGATAATTTCAGCGGCGTCGCGCTCGTGGATATTGGGCAGTAGCAGACTTTGCCATGGCGTGAAGCGCAGGCTGCCATCGCCATGTAATCGGGCGAGTTTGGCGGCCCCCCGAAGCATGGCGGCGTCGAGTCGGCCCAATGGCGGAACTGCGCCGACATAGACTCGGCCGGGCTCACGCTGTGGATAAGCACCGATCGGCGGCATGCTTGAGGCACGCGGCACGCAGGTGACGGGCACTAGCGGCACACGCTCGGCCAGTTGCGCGATAAACCCGGCCACCGGTTGCTCGGCCAGCAGATGACGCATGCGCGTCTGCTCGGGGCGGGCCAGGTCGAGGAACAGTTCAGGCACCGCAATCACCAGTGCGTGACCATCCTCCAGCCGCACCGCACCGATCGGCATCTCCGTCGGGCATCCGGCCAGACCGAAAGCCAACAGGCACTCGCCATCCTGTTCAACGGCGCTCAGCCACAGGTCATGGTGATGTTCGAGCATCGCCAGCGCTTCGCCGCCATCAAGCTGCACGGCGAACTTGGCGCTCAACTCGTGGAAACGTTCATGGCTCTGCAGGCTGCTGAGGATCTGTTCGGCCAACGGACGCGTATCGATCAGCATCTGCCGGTCTATTCCGGCGCTGGGGCTGAGCATCAGGTTGCGCACATCGTCGCCCGCCGCCGTCCTCGGCCCCAATCCTGCGGCCAACAGTCCCTCGATCAATGCCGTCTCTTCGCTGCCAATCCCGCGAATCTGCAGGTTGGCGCGGTTGGTCGCCTCGATCACGCCGCCAGCGTAGCGCTCGGCTGCATTCGCCACTGCTTCAGCCTGTTCGGCACTGATCGAACCGCCATTCAACTTGATCCGGCAGATCCCGCCATCCAGCGCCTGGACAATACGCAGCAACCCCGGGCAGGCCGAGGGGCGTAAGGCTTGGGACATCGGGCGTTCGTTCAAGGGGGCGGCCGGCTATGTGGGAAAGGCGCTTCGCGGGCGAAGGCGCGGTATTATGCCTGCTTTGTTCGACGGCATGAAAAGCCTGCCCGTCGGAACAGTCCGTTTGCGGACTTTTTTTGAGGACGGTAGATGTCACCCTGGCTGACAGTAGTAGGTATCGGTGAAGACGGCTTCAAGGGCCTGGGCAAGAACGCCCGACGGGCGCTGCTGGGCGCTTCGCGGATCATTGGCGGCCAGCGCCAACTGGATTTGCTGCCGGTGTGCATTCGTGGCGAGCGGCAGTTGTGGCCGAGTCCGTTTTCCCTGGCCCCGGTGCTGGAGCGCCGCGGCGAGCCGGTGTGCGTGCTGGCCAGCGGCGATCCGATGTTCTTTGGCGTCGGCGCCAGCCTGGCGCGGCAAGTGCCTGCGGAGCAGATGCTGATCTTGCCCGCGCCCTCTTCCTGTTCCCTCGCAGCGGCGCGGATGGGCTGGCCATTGCAGGAGGTGGTGACGCTTTCGGTGGTGGCTCGACCGGTTGCGGCGCTCAATGCGCACCTTTTCAGTGGTGTGCGGTTGTTGGTGTTGAGCAATGACGGGCAAAGTCCGGCGGCCATCGCGGCGTTGCTGCGTGAGCGGGGTTTTGGGCCGAGTCGTCTTAGCGTCCTCGAGCATCTGGGCGGTGATGCAGAACGGCGTATCGACGGTGTTGCCAGCGACTGGACCTCCTCCGCCGTTGCCGATCTCAACGTGATCGCCATCGAATGCATCGCCGAACCGCACACATCGCGCCTGTCCCGACTGGCCGGGTTACCCGACTCCGCCTTCCAGCACGACGGTCAACTGACCAAACGCGACATACGCGCCATCACCCTCGCCCGCCTCGCGCCGACACCCGGCGAACTGCTGTGGGACGTTGGCGCCGGCAGCGGCTCGATCGGCATCGAATGGATGCGCGCGCACCCGAGCTGTCGGGCGCTGGCCATCGAGGCAGATGACGGTCGACAATTGTTGATCGAACACAACCGCGATGCCTTGGGCGTTCCGGGCTTGCAACTGATTCGCGGCAGCGCGCCGCAAGCACTCGCCGGGCTCGAACGTCCAGACGCGATTTTCATCGGCGGTGGAGTAACCCGCGAAGGCGTGCTCGACACTTGCTGGGCTGCGCTGGAACCTGGCGGCCGACTGATCGCCAACGCCGTCACCCTGCAAAGCGAAATGACCCTGATGGCCTGGCGCGAACAACATGGCGGCGAGCTGACCCGCATCCACATCGCCCAGGCGCAGCCATTGGGCGAGTTCGATACCTGGCGTCAGGCGCTGCCGATCACCTTGCTCGATGTGACGAAACCGCTCGATGCGTGACGAAACCGCCGAACAACCCGCGCCCCTGCGCAGCGGCCTGACCACCGGCAGTTGCGCCACCGCCACCAGCCTCGCCGCTGCACGCCTGTTGCTCAGCGGCCTATCGGCGGATGCGGTGGAAATCGTCCTGCCCAAGGGCAAACAGGTGCAGATGCGCCTGGAGTTTTGCCGTTTGCGCGACGACGGCGCGGAGGCTGGCACGATCAAGGACGCCGGGGATGACCCGGACGTGACCCATGGCGCGTTGCTGTATTCCCACGTGCGCCTGGGTGCCGAGCCGGGTATTCGTTTTATTGCTGGCCGCGGCGTCGGCACCGTCACCCGGCCGGGTCTGGTGTTGGGCGTCGGCGAACCGGCGATCAATCCCGTGCCGCGCAAGATGATCAGCGATCACCTGACCTTGCTCGCCGAAGAGCTGGGCTACAGCGGCGGTTTCGAAGTCACGGTCAACGTCGAAAACGGCGAAGCCCTGGCACTGAAAACCATGAACCCGCGCCTGGGGATTCTCGGCGGCTTGTCGATCCTCGGCACCAGCGGCATCGTCCGGCCGTTTTCCTGCGCGGCGTACATCGCCTCGATCCACCAGGGCATCGATGTTGCGAAAACCAACGGCTACCTGCACATCGCTGCCTGCACCGGCAACGCCAGCGAAGACACCATGCGCCGGGTCTACGACCTGCCGGAAATCGCCCTGATCGAAATGGGCGACTTTGTCGGCGCGGTGCTCAAACATTTGCGCCGAGTGCCTGTGGATAAACTCAGCCTGTGCGGCGGCTTCGGCAAGATCAGCAAACTGGCGGCCGGGCACATGGACCTGCACAGTCGGCATTCAAGCATCGACCTGCCACAACTGGCGGAATGGGCGGCGGCGATTGGCGCTGATGCGGCGTTGCAGCAGTCGATTCGCGAGGCGAATACCAGTCAGCAGGCGCTGGCCATGGCCAGTGCTGTCGGCATCGCGTTAGGGGATGAAGTGTGTCGGCACGCGCTGGAGTTCGCCCGCAGTGTAGTGCCGGCGCAGGTTCAGGTTGAGGTGTTTGCGATTGATCGCCAGGGCGGGATTGTTGGCCATGCGGGAGCTTTTCAATGAAGCGTGTGTTGCTGCTCGGTGGCGTGACGGAAGCGTTGGCCATCGCCCGGACGTTGGGCCCGGAACATATTTACAGCCTGGCTGGCGTCGGTCGTGTGCCGACGGATTTGACCTGTCAGGTTCGCGTTGGCGGTTACGGCGGCGCGGAAGGTCTGGCGCAATTCATCCGCGATGAAGGTATCGCACTGCTGCTGGACGCCACCCACCCCTACGCCGCGCAAATCAGCCAGAACGCCGCAACCGCAGCGCAGTTGAGCGGCATCCCGTGCTGGGCACTGCGACGTCCGGCCTGGCAACCACAGCCCGGCGATGACTGGCGCGAAGTCAGCGACTGGGCGCAATTGATCGAAGCCCTGAAGCCGTTCCACCGACCGCTGTTCACCCTCGGCCGCGAGCCGCTGCAACACCTGCACGAAATCCCGCCCGAGCAATTCTGGACCCTGCGCGCCCTCGACGTTTACCCCGGCAACGAACGCTGCGAAGTCATCGGCGCACGCGGGCCTTTTGTGATCGAAGATGAACGCGAACTGTTCGAACGTCGGCAGATCGACGTGCTGATCAGCAAAAACAGCGGCAGCACCGCGACTGAGCCGAAACTGGAAGTGGCGCGGGAGCGTGGGGTGCCGGTGTTGGTGTTGAAGCGGCCGGTGTTGGCGGGGGTTGATCGGGAGTTTGGGTCGGTCTCTGAGGTGTTGGACGCATTGAAGTAATCCTTACTGGCCCCAAAAGATCGCAGCCTTCGGCAGCTCCTACAGAGAATCGCGTCCCCCTGTAGGAGCTGCCGAAGGCTGCGATCTTTTGGGGCCAGTAGCTGCGTCGAAGGATCTCTCAATTCAGCCGAGCACTCCGAATCGAAGCCGCTACACTCTTTTGAAAGAGCGCTGCGACACCACACCGCACGCCGCTTTTTTACTTATCGGCCCTGATCAGGCTAAATAGCCGCGCCTGATTGCCCACCCAACCGGATCTGTCCCATGTCCCGACAACGGCTCGCATTTGCCTGGATCGCCTGCTTTGCAGTGCTGTTCAATATGCTCGCCATGCCGATGACGGGTGCGATGGCGCAGTCGGCGAAGTCACCCGCCGAGCAGTTGTTGTGGGGCTCTTTCTGCACGTCCAGCGGCACGAAGATGGTGGCGATTTCCCTGGGCAAAATCGAGCAGAAAGCCCCGCAGAACGACGATCATTCCAACATGCAGCATTGCTGGTGCTGCTCGGGTTCCGCACCGTTGGTAGCTCTGCCTGGGCATGTACCGCAGTTGTATTTCGCGCGGTTCGAGGCCAATCGCAGCCTGCCCGCCGCTTCCCTCGATACACCCACACCGCGCCAGCAATGGCCGAGTCTCAACCCCCGCGCTTCCCCTCTGGTGTGATTCCTTCTCGCAATTGACCTGCGTTTTGAATCGTTCTGGAGAACTGCCATGTTGAACAAACTCATCGTCCTGGCCGCGTTGCTGTTGCCTGCCTGCTTTGCCAATGCCCATGAATACAAGGCCGGCGAACTGGAGATCGCCCATCCGTGGTCGCAAGAGTTGCCTCCCAACGCGCCCACAGTGGCGGCTTACTTCGTGATTCAAAACACCGGCAAAAGCGCTGACCGCTTGCTGAGTGTCGACTCGCCGATTGCCGAAGTCGCCCAGTTGCATGAGCACGTCATGCAGAACGACCTGATGAAAATGCAGCAGGTGCCGAGTGTCGAAATCCCGGCCGGCGGCAACGTCACGTTTGCGCCGATGGCCTATCACGTAATGCTGCTGAACCTGAAGGACCGCAGCCTGTTGAGCGACGGCAAGCGCTTCCCGCTGACCATGCACTTTGAAAAGTCCGGTGACGTCACCGTTGAAGTTTCAGTGCAGAAGAAGCCGCCGGAAGACCTGCAAATGCACGCCCACGCCCAGTAATCGCCTGAGCCGCCAACGCCATGCGCCCGCTTAGCGCCAGGTCCTCCGCACACCGTCGTCAGTCGTCAGGACTGACCCGCGGCAGCTGGATCAGCCTGTTCGCCATGCTGATGATCTTTATCGGTCCACTGATTTCCCAGTCGATGCCGATGGATCAACGCGCCTCAATGTCCATGAGCATGAACATGTCGATGGACATGAGCATGAACATGACCATGGACGGGCACGGTGAACAGGCCAAAGAACACTGCCCACCGCAAGCAGAACACCACGCGCTCTGGGAAAAATGCGGCTATTGCAGCCTGCTATTTAACTGCCCGGCGCTGACTGGAGGGCAGACTTTCGTCGCCTTCGATTCAACGCCTACCAGCACCTTCACCACACCCTCCCCTCGCCTGGGCCACGCCCGGCAAACCTTCTTCCCCGGAGCCCGAACCCGCGCTCCACCCATCGCGTCGTAAACACCCACCCCGATTTCACACGGTTTAGAAGATAGCCCTCGCAACCTGTGGGAGCGGGCTTGCTCGCGAAGAGGGAGTGTCAGTCAGCATCCATGTCGCCTGACACGACGCCTTCGCGAGCAAGCCCGCTCCCACAGGAGATTGCGCAGGCTGTCGGCCGTGTCGTTTACGACTGTTCGATGGAAATTGTCATGTCCAGGTTTTCTGCTGACACACGCTTGAGTTGCACCCACGCCACCGCTGTCCTGTGCGGCGTTTTGCTGTCGCCGATGGTGCTGGCCGATGAACACGCCGGCCACACCGAAGAACTGAGCCCGACGGTGATCACCGCCATCGCCCCAAGTTCGCCGCTGACCATCGTCACCAACCCCAAGGATCCGCGCCAACCGGTGCCGGCCAGCGACGGTGGCGATTATTTGAAGACCATTCCCGGCTTCGCCCTGGTGCGCAACGGCGGCACCAACGGTGATCCGGTGCTGCGCGGCATGTTCGGCTCGCGGCTGAATATCCTCACCAACGGCAGCATGATGCTCGGCGCCTGCCCCGGTCGCATGGACGCGCCGACCTCATACATCTCGCCGGAAACCTACGACAAGCTCACCGTGATCAAAGGCCCGCAAACCGTGCTCTGGGGACCGGGCGCCTCCGCTGGCACGATCCTGTTTGATCGAGAACCGGAACACTTCGGCGAACTCGGCACCCGGGTCAACGCCAGCGTGCTGGCCGGCTCCAACGGTCGCTTCGACAAAGTGGTGGATGCCGCGGCTGGCGGGCCTCTGGGCTATGTGCGGGTGATCGGCAACACCGCGCATTCCGACGACTACAAGGACGGTAACAACGACACCGTGGCGTCGCGCTACGACAAGTGGAACGGCGATGTCGCAGTTGGCTGGACCCCGGACGCCGACACTCTGCTAGAGCTGACCGCCGGCAAGGGCGATGGTGAAGCGCGTTACGCCGGGCGCGGCATGGACGGTTCGCAGTTCAAGCGCGAAAGCCTCGGGCTGCGCTTCGAGAAGTCCAACATCGGCGACGTGCTGGATAAGGTCGAGGCGCAGGTCTATTACAACTACGCCGACCATGTGATGGACAACTACACCCTGCGCACACCATCTGGCACCGGGATGATGGCGGGGCCGATGGCCTCCAACGTCGACCGCCGCACACTAGGCGCACGAATCAAGGCGACCTGGCGCTGGGCCGATATTCAGTTGATCAGCGGCATAGATGCGCAGACCAACGAGCATCGCCAGCGCAGCAGCATGGGCATCGACACCTACAAGGAACTGCCCTACACCAAGGACGCCGACTTCCATAACTACGGCGTGTTCAGCGAACTGACCTGGTACGCCGCCGACCGTGATCGCGTGATCACCGGCGCGCGAGTGGACCGCGCCTCGGCCAAGGATTATCGGCAGACCGTCGATGTCGGGATGATGAGCATGCCGAACCCGACGGCGGACAAGTCCCGCGCCGACACCCTGCCCAGCGGTTTCGTGCGCTACGAGCACGACCTGGCCGACAGCCCGACCACGCTCTACGCCGGCCTCGGTCATGCCCAGCGTTTCCCGGATTACTGGGAGCTGTTTTCACCGGATGCCGGGCCTGCCGGTTCGGTGAATGCCTTCGATTCGATCAAGCCGGAGAAAACCACCCAGCTCGACTTCGGCCTGCAATACAAGACCGAAGACCTCGAAGCCTGGGCCTCGGGTTATGTCGGCCAAGTGCGCGATTACATCCTGTTCAATTACACCCCCGGAATGATGGGCACCACCTCGCAAGCGCAGAACATCGACGCGCGAATCATGGGCGGTGAATTGGGTGCGGCTTACAAACTGACGTCGAACTGGAAGGCCGACGCGACCCTGGCCTACGCCTGGGGCAAGAACAGCAGCGACGGCAAGGCACTGCCACAAATGCCGCCGCTGGATGCGCGTTTCGGCCTGACCTACAGCGAAGACAACTGGAGTGCCGGGGCGCTGTGGCGCGTGGTCGCGGCGCAAAACCGTATCGACCAGAACAAGGGCAACGTGGTCGGCAAGGACTTCGACAAGAGCTCGGGTTTCGGCGTGTTCTCGCTGAACGGCGCGTACCGCATCAACAAGCACTGGAAGGTCAGCAGCGGCGTCGACAACTTGTTCGGCAAGGCGTACGCCGAGCACTTGAACCTGGCGGGGAATGCCGGTTTCGGCTACCCGGCCAATGATCCACAAGCCATCAACGAACCGGGGCGCACGCTCTGGACCAAGGTGGATATGAGTTTCTAAAAAGCTTCGCGGGCAAGCCTCGCTCCTACAGGTTCAACACCGGCCATGTGGGAGCGGGCTTGCTCGCGAAAGCGGTGGGTCAGGCGACATCAATGTTGGCTGTACCGCCGTCTTCGCGAGCAAGCCCGCTCCCACAGGGACAGCGCAAAACTTGAAGGGTGAGCTGGCTCGCGATGGGTTGCGAAGGAACCGCACATCAACAACTAAAACAGATCCATGCCAAAGCGGAGCACAACCGATGAAACAGCCCAAACCGAATTTCTACAACCTGGCCTGGCGCTGGCATTTCTATGCCGGATTATTCGTCGCGCCATTCATGGTCATGCTGGCCCTGACCGGCGTGATCTACCTGTTCAAACCACAACTCGATCCGTTGATGTACGGCAGCCTGATGAACGTTCCGGCCGGGCATCACGCGGTGTCCGCCGATGACCTGCTCAAGCGGGTGAAAGCGGCGTATCCAGAGGGCCAGATCAAACAATACCTGCCGCCGCCTAACGCGGAACGCAGCGCGCAGTTTGTGGTGATCAATGCCGGCCACGAGCTCAACGTCTTTATCGACCCGTACCACGGCGACATCCTTGGCGAGCAAGACGCCAAGAAAAACCTGCAAGCCCTTGCGCGGTCGATTCATGGCGAGTTGATGATCGGCACCGTCGGTGATCGACTGGTGGAACTCGCCGCTGGCTGGGGCGTGGTGCTGGTGGTGTCCGGCGTGTTCCTGTGGTGGCCGCGAGGTCAGTTTGCCGGCGTGCTATGGCCGCGTTTGAACAGTCGCGGTCGTGTGCTGTGGCGTGATTTGCATGCGGTCACCGGGTTCTGGGGTGCGGCATTTCTACTGGTCATGCTGCTCAGCGGCATGACCTGGACCGGCTTCTGGGGCAAGCAATACGCCGAAGTCTGGAACACCTTTCCGGCGGCGATGTGGGACAACGTGCCGAAGTCCGACGTCGAGGCCCGCAGCCTCAACAGCGCTACCCGCCAGACCGTGCCTTGGGCGATGGAAAACACGCCGATGCCGATGTCCGGCGACCACGCCGAACACATGGCCCACGGCGCAGCACCGGCTGGTCCCGCCGCGCCGACCATCAGCCTGCAAGACGTGCAAAACATCGCCGTGCAACGCAAGGTCGAGCCGGGTTACAGCATCACCTTGCCGACCACCGCCACCGGCGTGTTCACCATCGCCGTTTTCGCCGATGACCCGCGCAACGACGCCACCCTGCATGTCGATCAATACACCGGCGACGTCCTCGCCGACGTGCGCTTCGAGCAATACGGCAGCGTCGCCCGCGCCACGGAAATCGGCGTGATGCTGCATGAAGGCAAGATGTTCGGTGTGTTGAATCAGATCATTGTGCTGCTGATCTGCCTGATGATTCTGCTCAGTGCGGTGAGTGGCGTGGTGATCTGGTGGAAGCGTCGTCCACAGGGCAAATTCGGCGTTCCGCCGTTGCGCCATGACCTGCCGAAATGGAAAACAGGCGTGGCAATCATGCTCGCGCTGGCAGTGATTTTTCCGTTGGTAGGCGCTTCGCTGATTGTCGTGTGGGTGCTGGACCGACTGCTGCTGTCGCGTTTCAACCGGCAAACTGAATCCACCTCACCTTCATCATGAATCAGGCGAGATGCGCGCATTAGAGGGATCTGTAGACTTCGCGCGCTTATCTCCCGGTCATTTTTAGTGTTACTGTATAACGCAAATGGACCGCCCTGCCCGCAACAGGATTGTTGCGGGTTTTCTTTGCAGAAGTGATTCACCGCCCCGATGAACAAGTACCTCTTGTCCAGCCTTTGCCTGTTCGCCCTGAATAACAGCAGTGCCCAGGCGCAACCGCTGACCCTGCCCACCGGCACCATCACCGCGCCGGCGGTTGACGATGACAGCGTCAGCCTGAACACGCCGACCACCGCTGGTTCGCGACTCAATCTTACGGCGATGGAAACCCCGGCCAGTGTCGAAAGCCTGACCGGCGAACAGATCCGCGCCCGTGGTGATCGCAGCGTGCAGGATGCGGTGTCGCGCAGCACCGGGATCAGCCGCACCGGCACGCCCGGCGATGGCGGCACGTCGTTGTCGGCGCGGGGGTTTACCGGGCAGGGTTCGGTGATGCAGTTGTATGATGGCAACCGCATGTACTCCGGCATGGGCACGGTGACGTTCCCGGTGGATACCTGGTCGGTGGAGCGCGTCGATGTGCTGCGCGGTCCGGCGTCGGTGTTGTACGGCGAAGGCGCGACCGGCGCGGTGGTCAATGTGATCCCGAAAAAGCCCTTCGACGGCGAAATCGAAAACCACCTGCGGGTCGGCTACGGTTCCTACGACAGTCAGCAGCAAGCCTTCGACAGCGGCGGTTCGCTGACCGACACCCTGAGCTATCGCTTGAACCTCAATCGCCTGCGCAGCAATGGTTGGGTGGATCGCGGTGACTCCTCCAGCGACTTCATCAGCGCCGCCCTGCGCTGGCAGGCGAGCGACGACCTGACGTTCACCCTGGCCCACGATTACGGCGATCAGAACCCGATGAACTACTTCGGCACGCCGCTGATCAACGGCCGTTTCAAGGACAGCCTGCGGAACAAGAACTACAACGTCAGTAACGACAAGCAGCACTACAACGACCAGTGGACGCGCCTGACCAGCGACTGGCAGATCTCCGATAACGTCAGTTCGAGCAACGAACTGTATTACCTCAAGGCCCAGCGCCGTTGGCAGAACGCCGAGAACTACAACTTCGACCGCGACACCCAACAACTGAGCCGCAGCGGTTATTTCGGCATCGGCCACACCCAGGAACAGATCGGTGATCGCCAGACCTTCACCTTCAAACACACCCTGTTCGGCCTCGACAGCCAGACCGTGACCGGCGTCGATTACAACCGCATCCGTTTCCAGCTCGACAGCAACTCGCCGTTCAACGACGTGCTGCCGAACGGGCAACCGGTGGATCTGTATCACCCGCAACCGGGGCGCTTTGAAAGTGCCGATCCGTATCGCAGTCAGTTCCAGTCCACGACCAAACAGATGTCAGTGTTTGCGGAAAACCGCACGCAACTCAGTGAGCGCTGGTCGTTGGTGACCGGTGTGCGCCGCGACTACGTGCATGTGGATCGCGACAACCTGGTGGACGGCAGCCAAAGCGACAAGACCCTGACTGGTAATAACTGGAAGGCCGGGTTGGTGTTTGCCCTGACCCCGGACACCTCGTTCTACGGCCAGTACGCCACCAGCACCGACGGCGTCGGCGGCCTGATTTCCCTGAGCCCGAGCAAGCAGCAATACGATCTCGCCACCGCCAAGCAGACCGAAATCGGTGTGAAGCAATTGTTCTGGGATCAGCGCGGCGAGTTCACGTTGGCGGCGTATCACATCGTCAAAAAGAAACTGCTGACCGATGACCCGGGCAACCCGACGCTCAAGCAACAGGTCGGCCAGCAGTCGTCGAATGGCATCGAAGCCAGCCTCGATCTGCAACTGCCCCATGCCTGGCAACTGCAAGCCAACGCGGCCATCGTCAAGGCCAAGTACGACGATTTTTCGGCGGTGGTGAACGGTGAAACCGTCTCGTACAACGGCAACCGCCCGACGGACGTACCGCGCCGCACCGCCAACCTGTGGCTGAACAAAGCGATCAACCAAGACCTTAAAGCCGGGGCTGGCGTGCGCTATGTCGATGCGCGTTTCGCAGACATGGCCAACCAGAATGAGTTGCCGAGCTACACCGTGGTCGATGCGACGCTGTCCTGGAAAGCGCTGCGCAATACGACGCTGGGGTTGCAGGTGAACAATCTGTTTGACCGGCAGTATGCGCAAAGCCAATACAATGAGGGGCAGCAGTGGATTTTGGGTGAGCCGCGATCTTTTTTTGTCACGGCTGATTACACCTTTTGATTCAATGGCCTCTTCGCGAGCAAGCCCGCTCCCACCTGTGAACGCATTCCAATGTGGGAGCGGGCTTGCTCGCGAAGACGGCATCAGCATCACCGCACCTCTCAGAGTAAATGCATGACCTCGCTCAACCTCACAGACCTCGCCTGGACCCCCCTGGGCCACGGCCACTGCCATCACCAGTTCCGACTGCGTGACGCCTCGCTGCACGTGGCTGCCGGTGAGTTTGTCGGGTTGATCGGCCCCAATGGCAGCGGCAAGACCAGCCTGTTGCGCTGCGCGTATCGCTTCAGCAAACCCGAGAGCGGTGAGGTCCAGCTCGATCACCACAACGTCTGGAAACAATCCTCACGCTGGTGCGCACAACGCATCGCCGTGGTGTTGCAGGAGTTCCCCGACACCTTCGGCCTGACCGTCGAAGAAGTGGTCGCCATGGGCCGCACGCCGCACAAAGGCCTGTTCGACGGTGACACCCTCGAAGATCGAAACCTTGCCAATCAAGCACTGGAATCCGTTGGCTTAAAAGGCTTCGAAGACCATGCCTTCGCCACCCTCTCCGGCGGTGAAAAGCAGCGAGTGATCCTCGCACGCGCCCTGGCCCAGCAACCGCAATTGCTGATCCTCGACGAGCCGACCAACCACCTCGACCCGCGCTATCAGCTTGAGCTTTTGCAACTGGTCAAACGCCTGAACATCGGCACGTTGGCGAGCATTCACGACCTCAACCTGGCCGCTGCTTTCTGCGATCGCTTGTACGTGATCAACCACGGCCGCATCGTCGCCAGCGGCACACCGAAAGAAGTCCTGACCGCCCCGCTGCTGCGCGATGTATTCGGCGTCGAAGCGCTGATCGATGACCACCCCCTCCACGGCTACCCCCGAATCACCTGGATAACCCAACCATGACTGTGCGTTCCCTGCTGTGCGTCGCCCTGTTGCTGGGCGCTGCCCACGCCTCTGCCGAGGCCACGAAATACCCGCTGACCGTCCAGAGCTGCAATCGCGAAGTGACGTTCAAGCAAGCGCCGAAACACGCGGTCAGCCACGACATCAACATGACCCAGATGATGCTCGCCCTCGGCCTCAAGCCGAGCATGGCCGGCTACAGCGGTGTCACGGGATGGAAGTCGGTTACGCCCGAGATGCAGACCATCCTCGACGGTTTGCCAGAACTGGCGGCCAAGTACCCGTCGGTGGAAACCCTGCTCAACGCCAACGTCGATTTCTTCTTCGCCGGTTGGGATTACGGCATGCGCGTAGGCGGTGACCTGACGCCGCAAACCCTGCAACCGCTGGGCATCAATGTCTACGAGCTGACCGAGTCCTGCGCCTTCGTGATGAAGCGCCCGGCGGCCACGCTGGAGGACACTTACAACGACCTGCGCAACCTCGGCAAGATCTTCGACGTGCAGGACCGCGCCAACGCACTGATCGCAGATATGCAGGCGCAAGTCGAAGAGGTGCGCAAGGATCTGCCCGCCGACAAACCTCGCGTCTTCCTATATGACAGCGGCGAAGACCGGGCCATGACCTCTGGCCGTCTCGGCATGCCGCAAGCACTGATCGATGCGGCCGGTGGACAAAACATTCTCGATGACGTCGAGGCCAGTTGGACGCGGGTCAATTGGGAGAACGTGGTCGAGCGCAATCCGCAGGTGATCGTGATCGTCGACTACGGCGAAGTCACCGCCGAGCAGAAAGAACAATTCCTGCTCAACAACAAGGCGCTGCAATCGGTGGACGCGATCAAGAACCAGCGCTTTATCGTCATCCCGTACGTGCAGGCCACGCCGGGGATCGACAACGTGCTCGCGGTTGAAACCCTGGCCAAAGGGTTCCACGGCGAATGATCGAGCGTCGCTATGCCTTGCTGCTGATCGCACTCGGCGCGCTGTTGCTGGTGTCGTGCGTGGTGTCCCTGGGCTTCGGCCCGGCGCGCGTGCCGGTGGACGTGGTGTGGCGGATTTTGCTGCACAAGATCTTCAGTGTCGGCGCGCCAGACTGGGCGGCCGGGCAGGAACACATCGTGTGGCTGATCCGCGTGCCGCGCATGTTGCTCGGGGCATTGGTGGGTGCCGGGTTGGCGTTGATCGGTGCGGTTCTGCAAGCAGTGACGCGCAATCCGCTGGCGGATCCGCACCTGCTCGGCGTGACCTCGGGCGCTACGTTGGGCGCGGTGATTGTGGTGCTGCACGTCGGTGAGATTGTCGGGTTGCTGACCTTGCCGATTGCGGCGTTTATCGGTGCGTTGGCGAGCATGCTGATCGTGCTGATGATCGCCAATCGCAACGGGCGGCTGGACAGTGATCGCCTGCTGTTGTGCGGCGTGGCGGTGTCGTTTGTGATGATGGCGATTGCCAATTTGCTGCTGTTCATGGGCGATCACCGCGCGAGTTCGGCGGTGATGTTCTGGATGCTCGGCGGTCTCGGGTTGGCGCGCTGGGAATTGCTGGCGGTGCCGGCGGCCAGCGTGTTGCTCGGGTTGGTGTTGTTGCTCGGCATGGCGCGGCCGCTGAATGCGTTGATGGCGGGTGAGCAGACGGCAGTGACGCTGGGTTTGAACGCTCGCACGGTGCGGTTGCGGGTGTTCTTGATTGCTTCGCTGATGACTGGGGTGCTGGTGTCGATCAGCGGGTCCATCGGGTTTGTCGGGTTGATGGTGCCGCACATTGCGCGGCGGTTGGTGGGGGCTGAGCATCGCAGGTTGCTGCCTGTCTGCGTCTTGCTCGGCAGTGTTTTCCTGGTCTGGGTCGATGTCGCCGCCCGCACTCTGATCGCCCCGGAAGACCTGCCCATCGGCGTCGCCACCGCAGCCATCGGCGGCCTGTTCTTCATCGGCCTCATGCGCCGCCGCTGATCTTCAGAGCCCCTCATTCCCCTGTAGGAGCTGTCGAGTGAAACGAGGCTGCGATCTTTTGACTTTGATTTTTTAAGATCAAAAGATCGCAGCCTCGTTTCTCTCGACAGCTCCTACACAGTTCATACACAGCACCAACACAGTTCCTGCAGCAGTCTTCGCCCCAATCTGGCGCAAGCAGGCGCACCAGTGCATCCTCGGCGTTCCTTCCTGGTGCGCCGCCATCCCCGCGCAACCGCTCTAACACGACATTTCCTTGCCAAAACCCGACCAGGCACAGCCCTTGCAAAACAGCCTTCAGTAGTCCGCCTCTGCCAATCAAAAAAAATACTAATGTTCATGGAGATCGCACAATGAAGCGTCGCAGCTTGATCAAGGCTTTCACACTCACGGCAAGCATTGCCGCGATGGGCATGACCTGGACTGTCCAGGCCGCCGAGACCATCAAGGTCGGCATCCTGCACTCCCTGTCCGGCACCATGGCGATCTCCGAAACATCCCTCAAAGACATGGCGTTGATGACCATCGACGAAATCAACGCCAAGGGCGGCGTGAACGGCAAGATGCTGGAACCGGTAGTGGTCGACCCGGCGTCGAACTGGCCGCTGTTCGCTGAAAAAGGCCGGCAGTTGCTGACCCAGGACAAAGTGGCCGTGGTGTTCGGTTGCTGGACGTCGGTGTCGCGTAAATCGGTGTTGCCGGTGTTTGAAGAACTCAACGGTCTGCTGTTCTACCCGGTGCAGTACGAAGGCGAAGAGATGTCGCCAAACGTGTTCTACACCGGCGCGGCGCCAAACCAGCAGGCGATCCCGGCAGTGGAATACCTGATGAGCGAAGAAGGCGGCAGCGCCAAGCGTTACTTCCTGCTCGGCACCGACTACGTCTACCCGCGCACCACCAACAAAATCCTGCGCTCGTTCCTGCACTCCAAAGGGGTGGCGGACAAGGACATCGAAGAGGTCTACACCCCGTTCGGCCACAGCGATTACCAAACCATCGTCGCCAACATCAAGAAATTCTCGGCCGGTGGCAAGACGGCGGTCATCTCCACGGTCAACGGCGACTCCAACGTGCCGTTCTATAAAGAACTGGCCAACCAGGGCCTGAAAGCCACCGACGTGCCAGTCGTGGCGTTCTCTGTAGGCGAAGAAGAACTGCGCGGCATCGACACCAAACCTCTGGTGGGCAACCTCGCGGCGTGGAACTACTTCGAATCGGTCGAGAACCCGCAGAACAAAAAATTCGTCGCGGACTGGAAAGCCTACGCCAAGAAACACAACCTGCCGGGCGCCGACAAAGCGGTGACCAACGACCCGATGGAAGCCACCTACGTCGGCATCCACATGTGGGCGCAAGCAGCTGAAAAAGCCAAGTCCACCGACGTCGACAAGGTCCGCGAAGCGTTGGCCGGCCAGACCTTTGCCGCGCCGTCGGGTTACACGCTGACCATGGACAAGACCAACCACCACCTGCACAAGCCCGTGATGATCGGCGAGATTCAGGCCGACGGTCAGTTCAACGTCGTGTGGCAAACCGAAGGCCCGATCCGCGCCCAGCCGTGGAGCCCGTTTATCGATGGCAACGACAAGAAGCCGGATTATGCGGTGAAGAGCAACTAAGCCACTGGGTGTCACGGCCCGGACACGAAGCCCGGGCCTGACGCAAATCCCTGTGGGAGCGGGCTTGCTCGCGAATGCGGAGGGTCAGGCACATTGATGTTGGATGTGCCGCCGTCTTCGCGAGCAAGCCCGCTCCCACATTGTCCGCGCAAGGCCAACGACATGCCGACTGCCCTTTACCGCCTCATCCTCGCCCTCGCGCTGTTACTGCCGATGGCCACCCACGCCGGCGACGCCGAAGACTTCGTCGCGGCCAATCCCGTGCAGCAAGCCAAACTCCTGGAAGCCTGGGCCGCGCAGCCCGATCCGGCCCGTGTCGAACTGATCAACGCCCTGCAACAAGGCGAGTTGACCGTCGACGGCCAACCGAAAACCCTGCGCCTGAATAACCGCCTGCGGGGTCTGATCGACACCGCGCTGGCCAGCCACCAATTGCTCGCCGCCGACGCCAAAATCCGTCTGGCCGCCGCGCAGCAATTGCAGAAAAGCGCCAAACCGGCGCAGCTGAAATTCCTCGACCAGCAACTGGCTGGCGAAAAAGATGAAAGCGTTCACGCCGCCCTCAGCCTCGCACTGGCCAACCTGCAACTGGTGGACACCGACCCCGCCGTGCGCCTCGCCGCCGTGCGTTTGCTCGGTGAAACCGGCGACCCGTTGGCCCGTACGCGCCTCGAAGGTTTGCTCGAACCCGGCGTCGAAGCCGATGCCGGCGTGCGCACCGCCGCCGAAACCAGCCTCGCTCAAGTCAAACGCAAACTGCTGATCGGTGAGTTGCTCGGTCAGGCATTCAGCGGCATGTCCCTAGGTTCGATCCTGCTGCTCGCCGCCCTCGGCCTCGCGATCACTTTCGGCCTGCTCGGCGTGATCAACATGGCCCACGGCGAGATGCTGATGCTCGGCGCCTACTCGACTTATGTGGTGCAGTTGATGTTCCAGCGCTTCGCCCCGCAAGCCATCGAGTTCTACCCGCTGATCGCATTGCCTGTGGCGTTTTTCGTCACCGCCGCCATCGGCATGGCGCTGGAGCGCACGGTGATTCGTCACCTCTACGGCCGCCCGCTGGAAACCCTGCTCGCGACCTGGGGCATCAGCCTGATGCTGATTCAACTGGTGCGTTTGCTGTTCGGCGCACAGAACGTTGAAGTGGCGAACCCGGCGTGGTTGTCCGGTGGGATACAAGTGCTGCCGAATCTCGTGTTGCCCTACAACCGCATCGTGATCATCGCCTTCGCGCTGTTTGTGGTGGTGCTGACCTGGTTGCTGCTGAACAAAACCCGCCTGGGCCTGAACGTGCGCGCCGTCACTCAGAACCGCAACATGGCCGCGTGCTGCGGCGTGCCAACCGGACGCGTGGACATGCTCGCCTTCGGCCTCGGCTCAGGCATCGCCGGCCTCGGTGGCGTGGCGCTGAGCCAGATCGGCAACGTCGGCCCGGACCTTGGCCAGAGCTACATCATCGACTCGTTCCTGGTGGTGGTGCTCGGCGGCGTCGGCCAGCTGGCCGGTAGCGTGTTCGCCGCATTCGGCCTCGGTATCGCCAACAAGATTCTCGAACCACAAATCGGTGCCGTACTCGGCAAGATCCTGATCCTCGCGCTGATCATTCTGTTCATTCAGAAACGTCCGCAAGGCCTCTTCGCACTGAAAGGACGGGTGATCGACTGATGAACCAGCCTCTTATCGTCACAGCCTCACAAAAGGCCGGCCCCAAGGTCACGATGGCCGTGGGTGCGGTGATCCTCGTTTTGCTGTTGGCGTTACCGCTGCTGTCGCTGCTATCGCCGGTCAGTGTCTTCCACGTTTCGGCCTACACGTTGACGCTGGTGGGCAAGATTCTTTGCTACGCCATCGTCGCCCTGGCGCTGGATCTGGTCTGGGGTTACGCCGGCTTGCTGTCCCTCGGTCACGGTTTGTTCTTCGCCCTCGGCGGTTATGCGATGGGCATGTACCTGATGCGCCAGGCCTCGGGCGATGCCTTGCCGGCGTTCATGACCTTCCTGTCGTGGACCGAATTGCCGTGGTACTGGACCGGCACCAGCAGTTTCCTCTGGGCCATGTGCCTGGTGGTTTTGGCACCGGGACTGCTGGCGTTGGTGTTCGGCTTCTTCGCCTTCCGTTCGCGGATCAAAGGCGTGTATTTCTCGATCATGACCCAGGCCCTGACCTTCGCCGGGATGCTGCTGTTTTTCCGCAACGAAACCGGGTTTGGCGGCAACAACGGCTTTACCAATTTCCGCACGATTCTCGGGTTTGGCATTACCGAACCGGGGACGCGCGCGGTGTTGTTTTTCGCCACGGTGGTGTTGCTGGTGACGAGCCTGTTTATCGGCTGGCGCCTGGCGCAGAGCAAGTTCGGCCGCGTGCTGACGGCGCTGCGAGATGCGGAAAACCGCCTGATGTTTTGTGGCTACGACCCGCGCGGTTTCAAGCTGTTCGTGTGGGTGTTGAGCGCGGTGTTGTGCGGTTTGGCCGGTGCGTTGTACGTGCCGCAAGTCGGGATCATCAACCCGAGCGAAATGTCGCCGACCAACTCCATCGAAGCCGCCGTGTGGGTCGCCTTGGGCGGTCGCGGCACGCTGATCGGGCCGTTGCTCGGCGCTGGTGTGGTCAACAGCATGAAGAGCTGGTTCACCGTGGCCTTCCCGGAATACTGGCTGTTCTTCCTCGGGGCCCTGTTCATCGTCGTGACCTTGTATCTGCCTAAAGGCGTGATCGGTCTGCTGAAGAAAAGGGGCGAACAATGAGAGTCACAGCGACGGCGGAATTTATGCTCGAACCCGCGTTTTTCCCGGTGGAACCGAACAAGGACGCGGGCACCAGCCGCGACAGCATCGGCTTCGGCCAACGTGTCGGCCCCGGCCTGGACACGCGCCACGGCACGATCCTGACCCTGGAAGACATCAGCGTCAGCTTCGATGGTTTCAAGGCGTTGAACAGCCTGAACCTGTACATCGGCGTCGGCGAATTGCGCTGCATCATCGGCCCCAACGGCGCGGGCAAGACCACGCTGATGGACGTGATCACCGGTAAGACTCGCCCGAGTCACGGCAAGGCCTGGTTCGGCGAAACCCTGGACCTGACGCAGATGAGCGAAGTGCAAATCGCCCAGGCCGGCATCGGTCGCAAGTTCCAGAAGCCGACGGTGTTCGAAGCCTTGAGCGTGTTCGAAAACCTGGAGCTGGCGCAGAAAACCGACAAATCGGTGTGGGCGAGTTTGCGCGCGCGCCTGACCGGCGAGCAGAAAGATCGCATCAGCGAAGTGCTGGAAACCATTCGCCTGACCACGTCGGTCAATCGCCCGGCCGGGTTGTTGTCCCACGGTCAGAAGCAGTTTCTGGAAATCGGCATGCTGTTGATGCAGGACCCGCAATTGCTGCTGCTCGACGAGCCGGTAGCAGGCATGACCGACGCCGAAACCGAATTCACCGCCGAGCTGTTCAAAAGCCTGGCCGGCAAGCATTCGCTGATGGTGGTGGAACACGACATGGGCTTCGTCGGCTCGATTGCCGACCACGTCACCGTGTTGCACCAGGGCAGCGTGCTGGCGGAAGGGTCGCTGGAACAGGTGCAGGACAATGAGCGCGTGATCGAGGTCTACCTCGGTCGCTAGACCTGCGAATACATCCCACCTGTGGGAGCGGGCTTGCTCGCGAAGACGGCGGCACATCCAACATCTTTGCGACAGATACACCGCATTCGCGGGCAAGCCTCGCTCCTACAGGGGATTTAGGAGAATTTGAAATGCTGCAAGTCGACAAGCTGCACCAGTACTACGGCGGTAGCCACATCCTGCGCGGTCTCTCGTTTGACGTGAAGGTCGGCGAAGTCACTTGCCTGCTCGGGCGCAACGGCGTGGGCAAGACCACCCTGCTCAAATGCCTGATGGGTTTGCTGCCAGCCAAAGAAGGCGCAGTGAACTGGGAAGGCAAGCCGATCACCACGTTCAAGCCGCACCAACGGGTGCATGCCGGGATCGCCTACGTGCCCCAGGGCCGGGAGATTTTCGGGCGGCTGACCGTTGAAGAAAACCTGTTGATGGGCCTGTCGCGGTTTCCCGGCAGTGAAGCCAAGGAAGTCCCGGCATTTATCTACGAGTTGTTCCCGGTGCTGCTGCAAATGAAACAGCGCCGTGGCGGTGACTTGTCCGGCGGCCAGCAACAGCAACTAGCCATCGGCCGCGCACTGGCCAGCCGTCCGCGCCTGCTGATCCTCGACGAACCCACCGAAGGCATCCAGCCGTCGGTGATCAAGGAAATCGGCGCAGTGATCAAGAAGCTTGCCGCTCGCGGCGACATGGCGATTTTGCTGGTGGAACAGTTTTACGATTTCGCCGCCGAACTGGCCGATCAGTACCTGGTGATGTCCCGGGGCGAGATCGTGCAACAGGGTCGCGGTGAAAATATGGAAGCCGAAGGTGTGCGCGGACTGGTTACGATCTAGTCTGTAGCGTCCTAACGATAATAAGACGATATGAATTTACCTGTTCCCACTGTCCTGTTTACCCCGAGCTGGCACGCCGAGCTGGAGCTGGGCTACGCCCGTTTCGGCGACAGCACGCGCCCGGTTCTGCGTCGGCACAAAGGCCCGCTGCGCGTACAAAAACACCTGTACGCCGAAGGGCCCGAGGTGTGCCAGCACATCATCGTCCACCCGCCGGGCGGGATTGCCGGGGGTGATCGGCTGGACATCAGCGCCAGCGTCGGCACCGATGCCTGGGCGCAAATCACCAGCCCCGGCGCCGCCAAGTGGTATCGCGCGGCCGGCCCCGCTTATCAGCAGCTGGACTTGAAGGTGGCGGCCGGTGCGACACTGGAATGGTTGCCCCAGGAGACGATCATCTTCAGCGCCGCTCAGGCCGAACTCAGTACCTCGATCAACCTTGAAGGCGATGCCCGGCTGTTCTACTGGGACGTGGTCGCACTCGGTCGCCCGGCGAGTGGCGAGCGCTTCGACCTTGGGCATTTCCAGGCAAAACTCGATATCCGCCGCGACGGCCAGTTGCTCTGGCACGAACGCCAGCGCATTGTCGGGAACGATGGCTTGCTCGACTCGCCGATTGGCCTCGATGGGCAACCGGTGTTTGCGACGTTGCTGGTGACCGGGGAGATCGACAGTGAACTGCTGGAAACCTGCCGCTCGCTGCCCAATGACGTACGCGGGGATCTGACCCAGTTGCCGGGGCTGTTAGTGGCGCGGTGCCTGGCCAGCGAGGCGTTGTTGGCACGGGGTTGGCTTATAGATTTGTGGCGGTTGCTGAGGCCGGCGTTGCTCGGCCGAGAAGCCCTCCCCCCAAGAATCTGGAGCACCTGAAACACAACTCCCTGTAGGAGCGAGGCTTGCCCGCAAAGGGGACCTCAAGGCCGCCAAAAGCTTCGCGGGCAAGCCTCGCTCCTACAAAAGAATGCGTGACCTTTTAACTGCCGATATGGATTCCCAACGATGGACCTGACCCCACGCGAAAAAGACAAGCTGTTGATCTTCACCGCCGGCCTCGTCGCCGAGCGGCGTTTGGCTCGCGGTGTGAAACTCAACTACCCGGAAGCCATGGCCTACATCTCCGCGGCGCTGCTCGAAGGCGCCCGTGACGGTCGCACCGTGGCCGAGTTGATGCACTTCGGCACCACCCTGTTGAGCCGCGAACAAGTGATGGAAGGCATCCCGGAAATGATCCCGGAGATCCAGGTCGAAGCGACGTTCCCCGACGGCACCAAACTGGTCACCGTCCACCAACCGATCGCTTGAGGCCGCGCCATGACTTATCTCATTCGCGATGCACTGCACGCCGATCTGCCGGCGATCCGCGACATCTACAACGACGCGGTGCTCAACACCACTGCGATCTGGAACGAACAGGCCGTGGACCTGGGCAACCGCCAGGCGTGGTTCAGCGCCCGGCAATCCCAGGGTTATCCGATCCTGGTGATCGTCGACGCTGATAACAGCGTGCTGGGCTACGCTTCATTCGGTGACTGGCGGCCGTTCGACGGTTTCCGCCACACCGTCGAGCATTCGGTCTACGTGCGCAGCGACCAGCGCGGCAACGGCCTCGGCCCGCAATTGATGGCCGAGCTGATCGAACGCGCCAAGGGCTGCGACAAGCATGTGATGGTCGCCGCCATCGAAAGCGGCAACGCCGCTTCTATTCGTCTGCATGAACGCGCCGGTTTCCTGATCACCGGGCAGATGCCCCAAGTGGGCACCAAGTTCGGTCGCTGGCTGGACCTGACCTTCATGCAACTGACCCTCAATCCTGGCGCGGAGCCGCCGAACGCCAACAAGGAGTAACACCGATGAACGCCGCCCAACTGCGTCGCGTCAACGTTGAAAGCTTTGCGCACTATCGCCAGGGTTTGATCGATTTGCTGCTGGACGCCGTGGGTTATGGCGCCAGCGTCGGTTTCATGGCCGACCTCGACGCGACTCAGGCCCGGGCTTATTTCGATGAAGTCCAGGCTAACCTGAACAAGGGCAACGTGCTGCTGTGGGTGGTGGTCAAGGATGAGCAGGTACAGGCCAGCGTCCAGTTGACCCTATGCCAGAAAGCCAACGGCCTGAACCGCGCCGAAGTGCAGAAACTGCTGGTGCGCGAGCATGCGCGCCGTCGCGGCCTCGGCCAGCAATTGATGAGCGCCCTGGAACTCGCCGCCCGCCAGCACAAACGCGGCATGCTTTACCTCGACACCGAGGCCGGCTCCCCCGCCGAAGACTTCTACCAGGCGTTGGGCTACACCCGCGCCGGCCAGATCCCCGACTACGCTTGCGATCCCGCCGGCAACTACCGGCCGACCGCCCTCTACTACAAGATTCTGCAAGGAGTGAATGGATGATTCCCGGTGAATACCAGATCCAGCCCGGCGACATCGAACTCAACGTCGGCCGCCGCACCGTCAGCCTGAAAGTGGCCAACAGCGGCGACCGGCCGATCCAGGTCGGCTCGCATTACCATTTTTTCGAAACCAACGATGCCCTGACCTTCGACCGCGCCGCCAGCCGCGGCATGCGCCTGAACATCCCGGCCGGCACCGCCGTGCGCTTCGAACCTGGGCAGAGCCGCGAGGTCGAGCTGGTCGATTTGGCCGGGCATCGGCGGGTGTTCGGGTTTGCCGGCAGGATCATGGGTGACCTTTAAGTCGTGTGCAGCCCGTACCGGCCTCTTCGCGGGCAAGCCTCGCTCCTACAGAGTTCGTGTTGAATTCCGATTCCGCGAACGACACATGACCTGTAGGAGCGAGGCTTGCCCGCGAATGCGATCTCCCATTCAATTATTTTCCAAGGCAAGCACATGAAAATCTCCAGACAAGCCTACGCCGATATGTTCGGCCCCACCGTCGGTGACAAGGTGCGCCTGGCCGACACCGAGCTGTGGATCGAAGTCGAAAAAGACTTCACCACCTATGGCGAAGAAGTGAAATTCGGCGGCGGCAAAGTCATCCGCGATGGCCAGGGCCAGAGCCAACTGCTCGCCGCTGAAGTGGTCGACACGGTGATCACCAACGCGCTGATCATCGATCACTGGGGCATCGTCAAAGCCGACGTCGGCCTCAAGGACGGGCGCATCGCTGGGATCGGCAAGGCCGGCAACCCGGACGTGCAGCCGGACGTAACCATCGCCATCGGCGCCAGCACCGAAGTCATCGCCGGTGAAGGCATGATCCTCACCGCCGGCGGCATCGATACGCACATTCACTTCATCTGCCCGCAGCAGATCGAAGAAGCGCTGATGAGCGGCGTCACCACCATGATCGGCGGCGGCACCGGCCCGGCCACGGGCACCAACGCCACGACCTGCACCTCCGGGCCGTGGCACCTGGCGCGGATGCTTCAGGCCGCCGATGCGTTCCCGATGAACATCGGCCTCACCGGCAAGGGCAACGCCAGCCTGCCGGAGCCGTTGATCGAGCAGGTCAAGGCTGGCGCCATCGGCCTCAAGTTGCACGAAGACTGGGGCACCACCCCGGCCAGCATCGACAACTGCCTGAGCGTGGCGGATCAGTACGACGTGCAAGTGGCGATCCACACCGACACCCTCAACGAATCCGGTTTCGTCGAAACCACCCTCGCCGCCTTCAAGGGCCGCACCATCCACACCTATCACACCGAAGGCGCGGGCGGCGGTCATGCGCCGGACATCATCAAGGCCTGCGGCTTTGCCAACGTGTTGCCGAGCTCGACCAACCCGACCCGGCCATTTACCCGCAACACCATCGACGAACACCTGGACATGCTGATGGTCTGCCATCACTTGGACCCGAGCATTGCCGAAGACGTGGCCTTCGCCGAAAGCCGCATCCGCCGCGAGACGATTGCCGCTGAAGACATCCTCCACGACCTCGGCGCGTTTTCGATGATCAGCTCCGACAGCCAGGCCATGGGCCGCGTCGGCGAAGTCATCACCCGCACCTGGCAGACCGCCGACAAGATGAAAAAGCAGCGCGGCCCGCTGCCCCAGGACGGTGAAGGCAACGATAACTTCCGCGCCAAACGCTACATCGCCAAGTACACCATCAACCCGGCGATCACCCACGGCATCAGCCATGAAGTGGGCTCCATCGAAATTGGTAAATGGGCCGACCTGGTGCTGTGGCGTCCGGCGTTCTTCGGGGTCAAGCCGACGCTGATCCTCAAGGGTGGCGCGATTGCCGCCAGCCTGATGGGCGATGCCAACGCCTCGATCCCGACGCCACAACCGGTGCACTACCGTCCGATGTTCGCCAGCTACGGCGGCTCGCTGCACGCCACCAGCCTGACCTTTATCAGTCAGGCTGCGCAGGAAGCAGGGTTGCCCGAAGCCTTGGGCCTGAAGAAGAAAATCGCCGTGGTCAAAGGTTGCCGAGAGGTGCAGAAAACCGACCTGATCCACAACGATTATCTGCCCAGCATTGACGTCGATCCGCAGACCTATCAGGTCAAGGCCGACGGTGTGTTGTTGTGGTGCGAGCCAGCGGACGTCCTGCCGATGGCCCAGCGTTATTTCCTGTTTTAAGCCAAAAAAAAAGCCCCGATGCGCACATCGGGGCTTGATCAATAACAAGCTTCATCACGCAAACGGCGCGTCGTCCTTGTCCAGTCGTGCCCAGCCCATGGCGTCCTGAGTCAGTTTTTTCAGTAGCTGATCCATCTCGTCGAGCACGCTCTTGTACTCGCTGTCGAACGCTTCATCGGTCATCACCTGACCCGGTGCGAAGGCGCTTTCCGGCTTGCCCAGTTCAGCGGCCAACACGCGGATTCTTTCCTTCAAACGCTCTCGGGCTTCAGGCGTGAGATCGACTGCGGCAGCCCGTTCGTCCATGGCCATCTTGAAGTCGGTGAGGGCTTCCAGCTTGCGCCGGAATGCGCTGAACAGCCGCCGATTGCTGCCCTCGGTGTAGGCTTTCCAGAAGGGCAGTTCAGCGATCGCATCGCGCAGAAGATCGCCTTCCTCCAGCGCCAATACTCGCTGATAGGCCGTTTCAATCATCGACGGGGTCACGCCGGCTATCTTGCGAAACTGCATGCCCGCGCTTGCCAGGGCAGGTTCAGGCGCTCGGCCAAATCCGTCATGAACGCCAGGTGAACCTCGACTTCATCAATCGTGCCAGTGACCTGACCTTCCGCATTGACCCGTCGGTACGTCTCCCCCGCCGCCAGCCGTTCGGAAATATGCCGACGGGCAATCGCATCGACCTGTTGCAAGCGCGCCTTGCCCTTGGCCAAACGCACCAGTCCGGCCTTGACCAGGTCCGCGTTCTGCAACTGATAAGCCTCGTGGATCATCACCTCGATGCCCATGGCGTTGAACCATTGGGTCAAGCCATCGACGCATTCGGTGGGCGCCACCGCTTCGGCGAAGATCTTGTCGCGCAGCGCAGCATCCTCGGCCATGGCCTCGATCATTCGCCAGACCTTGGCACTAAGGCCGATTCGGTAGGTGCTGTCGGCCGCTTTGAAATCCGCGGTTTTGGTGAGCTGATGGAGCTTTTCGAAAAACGGAAACGAGCTGAACTCGTCTTCCAGGTTGTCCCAGATCGGTTGCAGGGTTTGCCACTGCTGCTCACTCAGGCCCGGGCTCCAACTGATGCTGTCGAGCGGCCCTAACGGCGCAAAAGGGCGTTCCGGGTCCAGCCCCACCGATTCGACGTACAGCTTCAACTGTTCCAGGGTTTGTGCGGACATCCAGCGCGGCTCGAGGCTGATGTGTGTGCGCGCCAGCAGTTCCGCACGGAACGAACCCGGCGCGACCTCGGGGATCAGGTTGATCGGGCATTCGCGCAAATCCAGGAAAAAATGCCGTGGCCGAATTTGCAGGAACAGCCCTGTCGGCCAGGTGTTCACACCGGTATTGCTCATTTGCAGCATGACCAAGTGGCGCATCCGGCTGATATCTGGCAACAGACCCAACGGATTGCCCATCAGCGACATGGAGCGCATTTGCGTCAGGCCCCGCAGGTTATTCACCGCCTCAACGGTCAAGACAATCTGGTTATTACTCAGCAGCAGGTTGGTGAGGTGCCTCATGCCACCGATTACCGATGGCAGGCGGGTCATCCGGTTGTTGCGCAGGTCCAACTGGCGCGCCTGACGGAAGTGATGCAGAAACGTCGCATGGCTGTCGCGCAAGCCATTCCCCGCCAGGTTCACATTCGTCACATGGTCGAAGTTCGCGCTCAGTACCGGCATGCTTTCCAGATGTTTTCCAAGGTCCATGACACTCAGGTCAAGTGCCTGGGAATGCGCTTCACCCATGACCTCGACGCCACGCGGACCGGTACGCTGCCAGCATTGACGCAGGGCCCGGTAGACGTGGTTGCGCGACTCGAACTCGGACAAGCCGCTGCGACTGAAACGAGGCGCCTCGCCGGAGTGGTTGACCCAGCGATTCATGACTCGGTTGAACGCATCGAACTCGTCTTCGAGCGCGCTTATCTGTTGTACGAGCTCGCCCCTTGCAGAAAACCGGCTCATCATCTCGTCAAGATCGGCATCGGTGAATTGGGGATACAAGCAACTGGCACGGTATCGAATCGTGGCCGGAGAAGAATTGAATCGGTATCCCCACATGCCACCGGGGAGCTTCATGTGTTCGGGGTCATAGGCCGGTTTGAACGTGGGGTAATCCTCGAGAATCGAGCTCAGTTCTTCTTGAGCCAGCGGTTGCCTCTGCACCGTTTCCTTGAGCCTGGCGCCTTCGACAATTTCAAAGCCCAACGCCTCGCGTTCGGCATCCGGCAACGCATGCAGCACAGCGCTATAAATATCGTCAGCGCCGTGCAGGTGCTGATCGCGATGATCGCGTGCTTCGAATGCCCCCTCCTCATTGAGTACCAGCACCTTGCGGTTCGCGGCATCCGGCGGTCCGACACTGTCGCGTAGCTTGCCCATGATCGAGAGCTCGCGAACTTCGATGCGCACGGTAGATGACCAGCCGGGCAACGCCGCAATGCTGTGCAGCGCCAGCCGTTCAGTGTCGGCGTTCGCCAGCACCTCCAGGTACAAACCTTCGTAGGCGCGCACCGTCCGCACCTCGGCCATGGCCCGTTTTGCCAGTGCCTTGACCTGCAACGGCAGGCGATCTTTTTGATCGATGAATGCCAGGTCTTCGGGCGAAATCCGTTTCAGCATTTCCCGCGCGACAGCGCTTGGCATCGTCGGATATTCCCGTTGCAGCAGCAGTTGCCGAGCATCCGCCGTCACTTCACCAGCCTTGTACAGCGACTCGAATTTGTTCTGCAGAATCTGCGGCCCCAATGCCTCGGCCTCGCCATAGGCTTTGAACCGCCGCAAAGTGTCGATCAACAACGCTGGCGGACTTTCCTGTTCGACGTGCATCCGGCGCAATCGGGTGTGATCGACGCCACTGACAATCCGCACTTGTTCCTGGCGGGCGCTGGGCAGTTCTTCGAACGCAGTCCCGAAACGCCGCCAGACTTTGGCTTCATCCCAAAGCTGGGGTCGTTCGAGTTCGCTGGTCCAGGCGCCGGCACCGTTGTGGGCCACTTGCGGTTCGTATGCGTTGGCGCGCGAGGGATGGCGGATGCGATGGGCATTGTTGTTCGGGTTTTCTTTGAGTACGTAGTGTTTGCCTTCCAGTGCCAGCACGCTATCGCCGTCGTGCAGCAACAGGCCTATCTCATTCGACCGCGCCTTATTGGGCAGCGGAACCTGGCGTTCGTACGGAATGAGGTCAGGGTTCCACAGGCTTGTCGTGCCGTCGGGCAGCTCCACTGCTTTCAAGTTGTCGACAAACGGCGAGGGCTGTATCGACAGCGCGGCCCCGGTTGGCAGCACATGCCCGGCGCCCATCAGCGCTAGCTGCGCGCCATTGATCAGCACCGAACTGATGTGCCCCGCCGCTTCTTCGCGATCGCCCTTGCTCCAGTCTTCAAAGCCCTCGGCGAGTTCTTCGACCAATTGCGCAACCATGAGAGCGAGCAGCGCTTCGCCCACACCCGGAATCAGCATCCCGGCAAAGTTGAACACGTTCCAGGCGATGTCCAGATAACCGGTCAGGCGCTTCCAGCGTGTTTGCGCATCTTCGTCGCCGGTGGGCACCGCAATACGCCGGGCATCGGCGATGGCTTTGTCCCGTCGGGTGGTGAACAACGCACTCCATACGTTGCCGCTGATGACATGGGTGAGCGGTTCCGGGTTGGCGTTCTCGATGGGTGTCTCACGCCACCAGGGGCCCATGTCCAGAGGTTTGCGTTGCGCCCATTTAAAGGTCTTGAGGCGTTCGTTGACCCGGGCGAAAAATACGCCTTTGTCCTTCTGATCGACGAAACGGCTGAAAAACTGCTGATACTCGACACCGCGCAGTTGACTGACCAGGGTCTGCATAAAGTCGGTGAACGAGTCGTACTCTTTGATCGGGTGTTGCGGGTCGCCGGGTATATAGGCAATCAGCCGTCCCGCCAGGCGGTATTGCCGATGAACATCGTCCTTGCGCGCCAGTTCCTCGGACATGCCCTGGGGACCATTGGCGAAAAACGCCTTGATCAGTTTGAACAGCTCATATTCCTTGCCCGGCAGCACCGGAATGCGATCCGACCATTCGCTTAAGAACTTCAACTCCTCAGGGGTCAGTGCATTAATTGCCTTCTTTAACTGCGATGGTTCGGCCACGGCGCTGAACAGCACGATGCCACCGAGTCTGAAGCCCATCAGCGACAGACGATGGCAGTGCATCGGCGCGCCATACCAAGGATTATCCGGTTCGCCGTCGTGCACCTTGAGCAGTGCGCCGAAACCGTGGGCGCTGACCTCGCCCTTGAGCCGCGCCAACAGTGCGGCCAGTTTGAACGAGGCTTTGTCGCTGGTGACGGACTTCAGTTGCAACTCCATCCGCGCAGCGGCCGACGTCGGGGTCAGGATGCCTTTGAGATGAGTCTGATATTGCGCGCCGAGGTCCAGCGTGCGGCACAGCGTGACAAATTGCGCGACGGTCATGGCGTGGCGCAGGGGCGCGTTTTCCGTATCTCGGGTAAACACGCCAGAGCCGTCGCGGAACGCCGCCGGCTCGGCTTCGTCGGCCTCGAAGTTATGCAGCGCCGCATCGAGCAGGGTCATTTGCTTGAAATGGTCAGCCCCTCGGTCAATGCCGAAGATAATTTTGCTGGGCACATATAAACGCAGTTCGGCCACACGAACATCCAGCTCAACATCCAGCTGATCTTTTAATGCTTTGTTTAATAGTGGCTCGGCGAAGTCTCGAATATCAATTTCAAACTTATCCAACAACTTATCGAGGTATCCCTGAAGCAGCCAGCGCCGGCTGTAAAGATCCTTGAGTGCATCGCGGTCAATCTTTCGAGCCTTGAGATACCACGGCGCAAAGAACTCGGTTACGCCGTCCGCATGCGCCAGCAGGCTATCTGGCGGTGTCATCCCGTGCGAATCCTGGATCGCCTGTTTGATGCGATCGATATGAACACCGAGCGTCATGCTTTCAGTGACGGTCGTTGCTTGCTCCCTGATGTTCCGTATATCAGCCATGTAACAACAACCTTCCATGATTATTGGAGGCATCAGGCTAGCGAACAGGATCCTTTGATAAAAGATCAAAATCCTGCGGACAACAACGTTAAAAACCTGCGGACACTTTAATAAATGAAATACCGGATATATATAAATACCACCTGCCAGGCCATTCACCCTGCACCCACGCATTCAGCAGTGTTTACGCGGCCGTGAAGAGGCTAAGATGCTGCTCCATCAACGGTCATTTTTTGTTCGGAACCATCGTCCATGCGCCTAAGCGAATTCATCGTGGTTGAGGTTGATCGTATCGTCGATGAGTGGGAGCAATTCGCCCGCGTCATCACGCCGGACGAAAACCTTGATCGCATCACCTTGCGCGATCACGCCAGCTCGATTCTTCTGGCGGCCGCGCGGGACATGGACACCGCCCAGACCGCCCAGGAACAAGCCGCCAAGGCCATGGGCGACGGTCCGGAGAAAACCCCCAGCCTGGATCAGGCCGCCGCCAGCCATGGCGAGTTGCGGCACAACGTCGGTTTCGACTTGGTGCAGATGACGTCCGAGTTCCGCCATCTGCGTGCCTGCGTGATTCGCCTGTGGGTCAATAGCCTGCAAGCCCCGGACCTGGCTTATTTCCAGGACATGATCCGCTTTAACGAAGCCATCGACGAAGCCCTGGCCGAATCGACCGCAGCCTATGCCGAGCAGGTCAACCACTCGCGGGACATTTTCCTCGCGATCCTCGGTCATGACCTGCGCGCACCGTTGCAAGCAGTGAGCATGTCCACCGAGTTGCTGCAGCGCAAAGTCAATCTTGAAGGCGACGCCCTGGCCTGTTTGCACCACATCCAGCGTGGCACCCGGCACATGTCGGTGATGGTCGCGGATTTACTGGAATTGGTGCGCAGTCGCCTGGGCAAGAGTCTGCCGATCGAACCTAAACCGATGGACATGGCCGACGCAGCGCATGAAGCGATCGCCCAGGCCTGCGCCGGCAACCCCGAGTGCGATCCCATGCTCACTATCAGCGGCGACACCCGAGGCAACTGGGATGCCGGGCGTATCGCTCAGCTGCTGCAGAACCTGATCGGCAATGCGTTGCAACATGGCACGAACAAGCGCGATGTCACGGTGAACCTCATCGGCGAACCCTACGCAGTGCGCCTCACGGTGCATAACTTTGGCGTACCGATTCCGGAGGATGCGCTCAGCACGATCTTCGACCCGCTGGTGCGCACGGCCAGCGAAGAACTCGGGCAGCCGTCGACCAGCCTTGGCTTGGGATTGTTTATCGTCAAGGAAGTGGTCAACGCTCATCAGGGGACGATAGAAGTCAGTTCCAATGAGGTGGAGGGGACGCTGTTTACGGTGGTGTTGCCGCGCAAGGCTTGAAAGCAATACCCCTGTAGGAGCTGCCGAAGGCTGCGATCTTTTGATCCTGCTTTTGATTTATCGCGCGTTGCCTGTCCTTTGAAAATCAAGATCAAAAGATCGCAGCCTTCGGCAGCTCCTACGCAGGCCCAAGTACAGCCGTCAGTTCAGTGTTATTCGACGACCAACCTTGCGAGCCGCTGCTTGAGCATCCGGTTCTCCGCCCGCAGTTGCTGGACCTCTTCAAGCAGGTCGAGCGCCAGGGCGACGCCTTCCCATTCCAGTTCCAGATCGCGCCGCAGCTTGGCGGCGCGCTTGGCCAGGGCCAGTTCGTAATCGTTGAAACGCCAGTCCTTGGGCGCGGAGCCCTGAGGTTCGAGGATGCCGTGTTCGACGATTTCGATCACGTAGACGTCCGACAGGTCGGTCGCCTCACAGAATTCTGCCATGTCCAGTTGAACGATCAGGGGACTGCTCATAGTCAGTAGCTCCATGGTTCTAGCGGATCAAAAATTTTCTCTCGGGTCGAACGCGGCTTTCTTCGCCAGTTCCTGCCACAACGCCTTGGTTTCATCATCCAGGACTTTAGGCATCACAGCCTTGAGTTGCACGAACAGGAAGCCCCGCTCACCCTTTTTGTTCATCAAACCGTGGCCCTTGGCGCGCATGCGCTGGCCGTTCTGGCTGCCGGCCGGAACCTTGAGGTTGATCTTGCCGGTCAGGGTCGGCACCGCCACTTCCGCGCCCAGCGCCAGTTCCCACGGTGCCAGCGGCAGAGTGATGATCAGGTTTTCGCCTTCGACGTCGAATTTAGGGTGCGGCGCAAAACGGATGATCAGGAACAGGTCGCCATTGGCACCGCCACCGACACCCGGAGCCCCTTGGCCCTTGAGGCGGATACGCTCACCGTCGGTCACTCCGGCCGGGATCTTCACGTTCAGGCTTTTCGGGGTGTTGCTCACATGCTGGCCGGCCGCGTTGTATTGCGGCACCTGAAAGGTGACCTTCTTCGATTCGTTCGAGAGGGTCTCTTCCAGAAAAATCCCAAGTTCCATTTCCACGTCTTGCCCTCGACGTCCGGCACTGCGACGCGACTCACCACCAAAACCAGGACCCCGGTTGCCGAAGATCGAACTGAAGAAGTCCGAGAAATCGCCCGTGTCCTGACCACCACCGAAACCGCCGCCACCGCCACGTCCCTGCCAACCCGGCGGGCCCTGGAACGGCTGGCCATGCTGACCGTACTTGCGCAAGTCGTCGTATTCGGCGCGCTTGTCCGCACTTTTCAGCGCTTCATAGGCTTCCGAGGCGTCCTTGAACTTGGCCTCGGCGTCCTTTTCCTTGCTGACGTCGGGGTGGTATTTGCGAGCCAGCTTGCGATAGGCGGCCTTGATCGTCTTATCGTCAGCGGTCGGTTCCACACCGAGAATCTTGTAATAGTCTTTGAAGTCCATCTAAGGATCACCATCCGTTATCAAAATCGCGCCACTGCCGGCAGCATGCGCGTATTAACAGCCACCGGGTTGACCGATCTCAAGATTGTGACCGGGCAGCGCATCAGAAGTTTACCGGCAGCGGCTGGCGGTTCTTGCGACCGCCAAATGGCTGCCAGGGTCGATGCAGACAAGTTTGGGGCATCCGGCCAGCTTATCAAGGCGCTATTGATGGTGATTTAGCGGATAGTCGGCCTTCGAATCTTCGCCGCACTGACATACACTGCGCGGCCGTTTTTTAACCGGAACTCGAAAGACATGAAAAACGCATCCCCAGCCCGTGCCTGTGGTATCGACTTCGGCACGTCCAACTCCACCGTCGGTTGGCTGCGCCCCGGCATGGAAACGCTGATCGCGCTGGAGGACGACAAGATCACCCTGCCTTCGGTGGTCTTCTTCAACATCGAAGAACGCCGCCCGGTGTACGGCCGGCTGGCGCTGCACGAGTACCTGGAAGGCTACGAAGGCCGGTTGATGCGCTCGCTCAAGAGCCTGCTGGGTTCCAAGCTGATCAAGCACGACACCAGCGTCCTCGGCACGGCGATGCCGTTCAAGGACCTGCTGGGGCTGTTTATCGGCCAGTTGAAGAAGCGCGCCGAAACCGCCGCCGGTCGCGAGTTCGAAGAAGTGGTGCTGGGTCGCCCGGTGTTTTTCGTCGACGACGATGAACTGGCCGACCAGGAAGCGGAAAACACCTTGGTCGACGTGGCCCGGGCCATCGGTTTCAAGGACGTGTCGTTCCAGTACGAGCCGATTGCCGCTGCATTCGACTACGAGTCGACCATCGAAAAAGAAGAGCTGGTGCTGATTGTCGACATCGGCGGTGGTACGTCCGACTTCTCGCTGGTGCGCCTGTCGCCCGAGCGGCGCATGCACGACAACCGCCACGATGACATCCTCGCCACCGGCGGCGTGCACATCGGCGGGACCGATTTCGACAAGCAGTTGAGCCTGCAAGGCCTGATGCCGCTGTTCGGCTACGGCAGCCGCATGAAGAGCGGCGCCTACATGCCGACCAGCCACCACATGAACCTGGCGACCTGGCACACCATCAACTCGGTGTACTCGCAAAAGTCGACCCTGGCCCTGGGCAGCATGCGCTACGACATCGAAGACACCGGCGGTATCGATCGCCTGTTCAAGCTGATCGACCAGCGCGCCGGCCACTGGCTGGCCATGGAAGTGGAAGAAACCAAGATCCAGCTGACCCACGCCGACAGCCGCCACGTACCGTTGGACCGCATCGAGCCGGGCCTGAGCGTCGAACTGACCCGGGCATTATTCGAGTCAGCCATCGACAACCTTCTGGAACGCGTGCGCAACAGCGTCACGCAGTTGTTGAACGATGCCAACGTGCGGGTTGATCAGGTGGATACGGTGTTCTTCACCGGCGGTTCGAGCGGGATTCCGGCGCTGCGCAACAGCGTCTCGGCGATGCTGCCGAACGCGCGGCATGTGGAAGGCAACATCTTTGGCAGCATCGGCAGTGGTTTGGCGATCGAGGCCATGAAGCGTTACGGCTCGATGGACTGATCTGAAACCGCAGTGCGCCCATCGCGAGCAAGCCCGCTCCCACATTTGACCGCATTCCAAATCTGGAACTCGGTCAAATGTGGGAGCGGGCTTGCTCGCGAAGAGGCCAGATCAGGTAACACACCTCTCGAATCAAACCATCCCCGCCAGCTTCAACTCACTCTTCAAATACGCGTAATAAATCGGCCCCGCCACCACCCCAGGCAGGCCGAACGCGGCCTCGAACACCAGCATTGCCAGCAGCAACTCCCACGACTTGGCACTGATCTGCCCGCCAACAATGCGCGCGTTGAGGAAGTATTCGAGCTTGTGGATAAAAATCAGATAACCCAACGCCGCCACGGCGACCCAGATCGACAGCGACAAGCCGACGATGGTGATCAGGGTGTTCGACATCAGGTTGCCGATCACCGGTAGCAGTCCGAGCAGGAACGTCAGCACGATCAGGGTTTTGGTCAGCGGCAGCTTGATGCCGAACATCGGCAGGATCAGTGCAAGGAAGATCGCGGTGAAGAAGGTGTTGAGCAGGGAAATCTTGATCTGCGCAAACACGATGTTACGAAACGCCTGGACCAGCAGGTGCAAGCGGTCGAACAGGGCAGCAGCCAGCGGCTTGCGCTTGGTCACGTCCGGAGCCCGCTGCAAGGCGATGATCGCGCCCAGCACCATCCCGATCAGCAACGTCACGAACATGTGCGCCGCGTCCTTGCCCACCAGTTGCAAGTCGCTGAGGTGCTTGCTCATCCACTCGCCGATGGCCACCCGGAATTCAGCGGCGCTGGCCGGCAGGTAGGCATCGATGAACGGCGGCAGTTGCCCGCGGGCGCGGTCGACCACGTGCATGAATTTGTCGAGGGAAGCGCCGGGGTTTTCCGCTTCGTGCAGCAGGAAGCTGATTGCACCGGCGAAGATCAACGCCAGCACACTGACCACCAACGTGCCGAGCAACGCCACGGCCAGCCAACGGGCGCGGCGACCTTCGATCAGCCGCTGCAATTGCGGCGTGAGCATGTTGACCAGTTCGAACACCAATAGCCCGGCCAGCAGGCTGGGCAACAGGCGCAGAGGGAGGACCAGTAGCAAACCACCGAAGATGATGACCCAACTGATAAACAGCAAGACGTGACGTTGAGAAAACGTTGGCATACAGCCTCAAAACGAACGGCGTAAAAGGATGGGCAGTCTGCCAGCGATCCGGGGCCAGCACTAGGGATTGTGTAGGTCGACCCTGGTCGGGGGACTGACGGCTTTTTTCAGTGCCCTGACTGGCCTCTTCGCGAGCAGGCTCGCTCCCACAGTGGATCGATGTCTGCAGGACTCAATGTGGGAGCGGGCTTGCTCGCGAAAGCGGTGCGTCAGGCGAATAAGGTTCTGAATTGGAGACCGCATTCGCGAGCAAGCCCGCTCCCACAATGGATTGGGTTTAATCCAAAGGCTTACTTTTTCTTCAGGCAATCACTCATGAACGCCTTGCGCGCATCGCCCTTGAGCGCCTGGGTGGCGGCGGTGGCGTTGCAGGTTTTCATCTTCTCTTGCTGCGGGGTCAGGGTTTTCGCGTCATTGGCGGCCGGGGCCGCTTTGAGGCACGTGCTCATGAATGTCTTGCGCTCATCGCCCTTGAGGCTTTTCGCGGTAGCGTCGGCATTGCAGGTGGTCATTTTGTTCTGTTGGGCCGTGGCGGCGAAGCCCTGGGAGCAGAGCAGCAAACCGATCATCAACAAAGGGACACGCAACATCTTCATGGAGTTTTCTCCTTGTTGCCGCACCGATGGATGCGGCCTCGCCCTGAAGTGTAGACAAACCCCGTTACACCTTCACCTTGTCTCAAGATGACTGCGCCGGTACTGCTCCGGTGTGCACCCGGCCTGGCGCTGAAACATCGCGATAAATGCCGAACCGGTGCTGTAACCCATGTCGAAGGCGATGTCCTGAATGCTGCGCTGGCTGTCCAGCGCTTCGATGGCCGCCAGAAACCGCAGGCGTTGCCGCCATTCGCCGAAACTCATGCCCAACTCACGCAAGAACTGCCGGGCGAGCGTGCGTTCACTAACATGAATCTGCGCCGCCCAATCGGCCAATGGCCGGTTATCCCCAGGCTCGGCTTGCAAGGCTTCGAGTATCCCGAGCAAACCCGGATTGCGCGCGTAGGGAAGATAACAGGCGTGTTCGGGCGCCTGTTGCAACTGGTCCACCAGCACTTGGGCCAGGCGCACGTCGGTTTCGTGATCCGGGATTTTCACGTCCCGGGCGGCGAAGTCCTTGAGGATCGCCTTGAGGATGTCGCTGATCGCCAGGGTGCAGGCCTGTTGCGGCAGGTCGCGGCACAGCGACGGCGCCAGGCATACCGCGCGGTAGTTGATCGGCTGGTTACTGTAGAAACTGTGCTCGGTCTGCGGCGGCACCCAGACCGCGTACTGCGGCGGCGACATGAAGCGGCTGTTGCCGATTTCCATGTGCAACACGCCGTTGGCCGAATACTCCAGCGTGCCCCACGGATGGCGGTGGGCCGAGGCGTATTCGTGGGTGTCGAAATCGGCGTAGCGGAAGTACACCGGGGCCGGCAGTTCGCTGAAATCCAGCAGATCAATGTGTTTACTGCTCATGCTGTCCGTCATCCGGGGCCGATTGTCTGGATCGCAGTATAGGCTTGCATCCAGACAAGCGGATAATTGCCCCTCATCAACGTTCTGGTTTTTCCCTCATGCAATACATGTATCCCCTGCTGGCCATTTTTATCTGGGCCGGCAACACCGTGATCACCAAGATGTCGGCCGGCGCGATTTTCCCCGCCGAGATCGGCTTCTATCGCTGGCTGCTGGCCGGGATGCTGTTCACGCCCTTCATGCTCAAATCGGTGATCGCCCACTGGCCGATGATCCGCCCGAACCTGGGCAAGATTTTCATCCTCGGCGTGCTCGGCATGGCGGTTTATCAGAGCCTGGCCTACTTCGCCGCGAGCCTGACCACGGCCACCAACATGGGCATCATTCTGTCGTTGATGCCATTGATGTCCCTGGCGATGGCGATTATCAGCCTCGGCCAACGCCTGACCGCCGGCGCACTGGCTGGTGCGGTGTTGTCGTTCGCCGGTGTGCTGGTGGTGGTGTCATCCGGCAGCCTCGGCGCGCTGCTGGAACATGGGGTGAACCTGGGCGACGCGATGATGCTGATCGCGACCCTGGCCTATGCGATCTACAGCACACTGTTGAAAAAATGGCAGCTACGCCTGCCGCCGTTGGTGTTGTTGTATATGCAGGTGTGGGTGGCGGTGCTGGTGCTGTTTCCGCTGTTTGTGATCTCGCCGAAGACCGGCCTGACCCTGCAGAATATTCCGCTGGTGCTCTACGCCTGCCTGTTGGCTTCGATGATTGCGCCGCTGGCGTGGATGCAAGCCGTGGTACGCCTGGGCCCGAGCCGGACCACGCTGTTCTTCAACCTGCTGCCAGTGATTACCGCGCTGATTGCGGCGGTGGTGCTGCATGAGCAGTTGGCGATGTATCACCTGGTCGGTGGGATGTTGACGTTGGGTGGGGTGATTCTTTCGGAGCGGTGGACCACGGTGTTGGGGCGCAGGATTAGCGTTGCCTGAGCGGACGCCTTCGCGGGCAAGCCTCGCTCCTACAAGGGGTCACCTTACCTGTAGGAGCGAGGCTTGCCCGCGAAGAACGATGACGCGGTCTGAAGGTTAAACCCCGGCGGCCTTCAACCGCGCCGCATGCTCGACAAACAACCGCACCGGATCCGCGCCCTTCCCCACCAGCCCCAGCGACTGGTTGACGATATCGAAGTGGTCCAGCGGATATTCGTCGCCAATCACCGTGCCCAAATGCGAGCTGTAGCGCCCGACCATTCCGTCGCAATGCCCGGCTTCGCGCACGAACGTTGTCGCAAACAACCGGCAAAAACGATTGGTCCCGTCGAACAGATTACCGCCGCGATCGGTCTTGCCCGGCTGCAAGGTGCCGGACCAGGAGTAATAACGCACACCGTTGACCTCTGCCGGCCCCTGTCCGCCCCAGGTTTCAGGCAAGCCCTGTGGATAACGCTGGTTGAACTGCGCCACGCCGTCGGTCGTCAGGGAATGGTGCGAAGCGTTGATGTCCACCGGCAGTTTCGGTCCGCGATAGCCGGTTTCCAGCAGGCTCATCAAGGCGCCGATTATCCGCAGTAAAACGCTGAGCACCCGGCCCTTGGCGCTGTCCGCCGGGTAATGTTTGTGCAGGTAGTCCGCCAGTTCCGAGCCGTGATTGGGCCCGGCCACCGAAGTGACTGAAGCCACGCGGTCCGGGCGTTTGGCGGCGGCGTAGCGCGCGGTCAGCGAGCCCTGGCTGTGGCCGATCAGGTTGACCTTCTCGGCGCCGGTTTCTCGCAAGATCTCGTCGATCCGCGCCAGCAACTGCTCGCCACGCACTTCGGTCGAATTGAGCGGAGACACCTGCACCGCAAACACGCTCGCACCACCCCGGCGCAACGCCGCGACGATCCCGAACCAGTACGGATAAAAAAGCACGCGGATAAACCCGAGCATTCCGGGGACCAGCACCAACGGGTAACGCGTGGCGGAACCTTGCGACATGGGCGGACATCCTTGTGATCGGTGAGGTGACGCAAGGCGGGATGCAAGACATCAGCCAAGCATCGCCAGCGAACATGACCAGTCTATGACATCCGCCAAACACGCTTTACTTCAGCCCCACGACGCCCGTCACGATCAACCCGACCGATATCAGTTTCACCACGGTCAGGGTTTCACCCAACAGCGCAAAGCCGAGAAACACTGTGCCTAGCGAACCAATGGCGGTCCAGATCGGGTAGGCGATGCTCACCGGCAACTCGCGCATGGCCAGGGTCAGGAAGTAAATCCCGGCAATTGCCGCCACGACAGTGATCACCGACGGCCACAGCCGGGTGAAGCCTTCGGCGTACTTCATGCTCATGGCGAAAGTAACTTCGAACCCGGCAGCGATCAGCAAAAAAAACCAGGCCATTTAGAACTCCTCGGCCAAACGCCGGGAATGAACACGCTCGTCACCGCGGCTTACATCAATTACAAGAACTGAACTCATCTGAATCTCCTTAAGAACTACACTTGAATGGCTTGCAGCCTGTCGTGCAAAGCAGTCCCTCTTCAAATGAGCAAAAGTCATTCAGGATGAATCCATTTCATCCATGGAGTATTCAATGTTCGCCTCGCTGCCGCTGACCGCCCTGCGTGCTTTCGAATCGGCTTCGCGCTTGCTGAGTTTTAAGGCGGCCGCCGAGGAACTGTCGGTGACGCCCACGGCGATTTCCCATCAGATTCGCTCGCTGGAGAGCTGGCTCGGCATTGCGCTGTTCGAACGGTTGCCGCGACAGGTGCGCCTCACCGAGGGCGGCGAACGGTTGTTCCAGAGCCTGCACGGGGCTTTGCTGGAAGTGGCTCAAAGCGTCGACACGCTGCGCCCGCAACGCAGCGGCACGAGCCTGACGATCTCCACCATCGCCGCGTTCGCTGCGCTGTGGCTGGTGCCGCGACTGGGGCGCTTCTATGCGCGGTATCCGCATATCAGCTTGCGGCTCGACACCCATTGTGACGTCATCGATTTGCATCAGGACGCCAGTGTCGATCTGGTGGTGCGCTACACCCTCGACGGCTACCCGAATCTCTATGGGCTGTGCCTGTTCGACGAGTCCTTTGGCGTCTATGGCTCCGCCGAACAAGTAGCCCTGGCGGCCAGCCAGGTGCCGACACTCATCAGCGTGCGGTGGTGTCATTCGAAATTTGACGCGTACAGCTGGGAGGCATGGTGTGCACAGTCCGGCGAAACCTGGCTGGCCGGGCATCCGGCGGTGCGTGAATACGACGAAGAGCATTACGCGTTGCAAGCGGCAATTGCCGGGCAAGGGCTGGTACTGGCGAGCAATATCCTGGTGTCCGAGAGCGTCGCCAACGGGTTGCTGGTGCCTTACAAAGGTAAGGTTCAGATCGATGGCGCCGGGTACAGCGCGCTGTGCGTGCCGGGGCGCGAACGGCATCCGCCGGTGCGGGCGTTTTTCGAATGGCTGCGCGAGGAGGCGCGGGCGTCCGGGCATGCCCTGCGTGATCCAGATCAACAAAGGCTGACCGCTGGTTCAATTACATAAAACTTTCTGCAGCGCTCATAACTCACACCTTAAGTAGCGATTACGTCCCCAGAGGCGTGACGCAAACCGGATTAGCCTCCAGGAGATCGAGATGAGCGACATGCATTTGTCTGATGTAACCACCCTGCGTGCACGCGCCCGCCAGAACGTCGAAAACGGTGCCGTGACCGAAAGCTACAGCGCCGACCTAGACGAGGTGCTGCGCCTGCTGAATGAATCGTTGGCCACTGAACTGGTCTGCGTGTTGCGCTACAAGCGCCACTACTTCATGGCCAACGGCCTCAAGGCCCACGTGGCCGCCGACGAATTCCTCGAACACGCGAACCAGGAAGCCGAACACGCCGACCGTCTGGCCGAGCGCATCGTGCAACTGGGCGGTGAGCCGGAGTTCAACCCCGACCTGCTGTCGAAAAACTCCCACGCTCAATACGTGGCCGGCAACAACCTCAAGGAGATGGTCTACGAAGACCTGGTCGCCGAGCGGATTGCCATCGACAGCTACCGCGAGATCATCCAGTACATCGGCGAAAAAGACCCGACCACACGGCGCATCTTCGAAGACATCCTGGCTCAGGAAGAAGAGCATGCCGACGATATGGCCGACATTCTGAAAGATTTGTAACACCTGGTAGATCGCTTTCGCGGGCAAGCCTCGCTCCTACAGGGGATCACCGAACCTGTAGGAGCGAGGCTTGCCCGCGAAGGCGTCTTCACAGACGCCGCCTATTTACTTGGTTGGCTTGACGGTAACCGGCGCCTTGCCCGCCCTCATCTGCTCCAGCAACGGCGCACACTGGTTGGGTTCGCCACCACTCGGCGCCACCAGCGCCAGCAACCCCGCCGCCGGCGCAGCAATCACGCCCAGCGCCACCATCCCCGCACCGCGCAACAGCAAAGGCACGGCTTTCACCCCGGCACTCGGCTTGATGAACTTGCCCTGCACGTACAGCGGCGAGCGCAACGAAATCAAACGCCAGCCCTTGGATTCCGGGGTGATAGTCAAGTCCAGTAGCTCAGTGGCCATGTTCGCGGTGCCATCGATGTAGATGATCGCGTTCTCGGTATCGAAGACAAACAACTGCGTGGTCGCCAGGCCGGTCTTGATGTCGAAGTCCGCCGCGGCGCAGTTGATCTTCACTTCCTTGTCGCCAAAGATCTTGCCGACCACGTAGTTGCCAACGTTGAGCCCAGCCAGCTCCATCAACTCGCGGCTGATCGCACCGTCGTTGATCAACATTTTCAGCTTGCCGTTTGAAGTGCCCAGCAACTTGGCCACCGAGTTACCGCGACCGGAGATATCCGCGTCGCCGTTCAATTCGCCGAAACTGGTTTTCATCGGCTCGAAGGTCGGGAACAACTGCTTCAACTTGAAGCCCCGCGCCGTGAGCTTCGCCTGGCCTTCCAGCGGTTCGGTGCGGCCATTCAGGCGAATCTGCGCATCGAGCTTGCCGCCGGCCACGCCGAAACGCAGGGGCTCCAGGCTCAGCACGCCGTCAGTCAGCACCAAGTGGGTATAGAGATCGGTGAACGGCAGTTTTTCGCTGTGGACGATGCGCTTGCCGGTGAATTCGACATCCGCGTCCATATCCCGCCAGCGCTCGGTCTTGAACTCCTCGACCGGCAGCACTTTGTCCGCTGGCTGCTTGCTTTCACCGCCACGGGCCTTTTGTTTGGCGTTGGAATCGGCGCCGATCAACGGCGCGAGGTCGGCAAACAACAATTGATTGGAGACCAGCGAACCGCTGAGTTTGGGCCGTGGCTGACTGGCGACGTAAGCCAGGTCACCGTGAATGTCGCTATTGCCGATCTTGCCGTTGAAGCCTTCATAGCGGAACTGCGCACCGGCCGGGTCATGCAGCTTGGCGGTCAAGTGACCGTCGGTGGCGTAGGGCGGCGAGTCCGGCAGGGTCACGCCGGTCAGCGGATACAAGTTAGCCAGGCTGCTGCCAGCGAGTTTCAGGCGCAGGTCCAACGCGCCGAGGTTCAGCGGGTCGGTCAGGGTGCCCGCCAGTTCGACGCTGGTGTCGGCGATCTTCACCTGGGCTTGCAGCGGAAACGGCTTGGCCGCGTCTTGCAACGCCAGCAGGCCACCGATCTTGCCTTCACCGGCGAGTTTCTGTTGATGGTATTGGCCCTTCACCTTGATCGCGAACGCGTAGTCCTGAGGCGCACCGCCCTTCTCGACTGCGGTTTTCGCCGCTTTGTCACCGACGATGTCGCTGAACGGAATCGGTTTGCCCAACGGATCAATCAGCACGTCCAGCTGGGTTTTCAGGTTTTGGTCGTCAAGGGTGACGTGGCCCTTGTCGAAGCCGATGGCGCCGATGTCCACCACCCAATTCGACGGTTCGGCGTTCGGGTCTTTGGGGTCGAACTTGAACGTCCAGTTCGCGCGGCCATCGGCCAGGCGCTGGAGGTCGGCGTTCGGCTCGGTCAGGTCAATGCGCGGGATCACTACGCGCTGCGCCAACAAGGCCAGCGGCGAGATGCGCAACTCGACGCGCTTGAGGGTGACCATCTGCGGCTGCTTCGACCAGTCCGGGTTGCCCAGGCTCAAGTCCTCGGCCACCACATGCGGCCACGGCACCCAGGCGCGCCAGCCGCCTTCATCGAGCTCGCGCCGCCACACCACCGCGAGGTTGCCATTAATGGCGAACGGACGATGCAGTTCTTCGGAGACTTTGGCATTGAGCGGCGGTTTGATCCGGTTCCAATCGAAGAACACGATGATCAGAACCAGGATTGCCAGCAGGACAACCAGGCTGGCGAGGGTCCAAGTGATTATTTTTGAAGTGCGCGTCATTGCACAGGGCTCCTGAATACGACTGAGCGCCCTGACTGCGACGCACGTTTGAAACGGTAGGCCAGAACCGGCCTGCCATGAAATCTACGACTGGGAAATGGCTCGCAGGTTTAACTGAAATGCCTCTTAACGCTCAAATAATCGGCCGCGGACACAGTGCGCCCGCTTCTGGCGTTACCGGTCCCGCACTTTTGTGCGGCACGAGTGAGTCGAAAATACCCACCTCAGTGCAAAACGGCCCGCCGGAAACGCCCGTTCTAGAGCCTCTGCGTCAAACAATCAATTCTGTTGATTATTACCATTGCGTTTATGAACTTTTATATCGACTTATCGAGAGTAGCATTGCCCTCGTACCCACTTTATCGCCCTCCCAAGGAGCAACCCATCATGAAACGCCAATTACTGCTTAGCCTGACCCTTTCGATGCTAGCCAGCACTGCTTTTGCTTTGCCAGCTGCTGATCAAGCCACACCACAAGTCAAAGACAGCCACTCGGTGTTCAGCCAAACCGTCGCAGCCGATGGTTCGGATCGCACTCCACAAGGCCAGACCCTTGCCGAAGGTGGTAATGATCGCCTGAAAGAAAAAGGCTTGATCACCCAAGACGGCTACGACAAAACCCCACAAGGTCAAACCCTGGCGGCTGACGGTTCCGACCGCACTCCACAAGGCCAAACCCTTGCTGCTGACGGTTCGGATCGCACTCCACAAGGCCAAACCCTGGCTGCCGACGGTTCCGATCGCACTCCACAGGGCCAAACCCTCGCTGCTGATGGTTCGGACCGCACTCCACAAGGCCAAACCCTCGCTGCTGATGGTTCGGACCGCACCCCACAAGGCCAAACCCTTGCTGAAGGTGGTGGTGACCGTGTAATCGAACGCAACAGCGCTTTGAGCTGAGCCCATGGCGGCCCTGAAAAAAAGCCCAATCCCCGGATTGGGCTTTTGACTTTATATAGAGCCACACTTCTCCTCGCTTGACCCCCCGATCCCCGTTCGACGCCGGCAAAGCCGATTTGCTAGAGTGCGCCGCTGTCCTTTCCAGAAAACACCCTTGCGATGCTGCCCCGCGCCGAACAGAAACAACAGACCCGCAACGCCCTGATGGACGCCGCCCGCCATTTGATGGAATGCGGCCGAGGATTCGGCAGCCTGAGCCTGCGCGAAGTGGCGAAAACCGCCGGGATCGTGCCCACCGGTTTCTACCGGCACTTTGCCGATATGGACGAACTGGGCCTGGTGCTGGTCAGTGAAGTCGGCCAAACCTTCCGCGAAACCATCCGCCTGGTCCGCCACAACGAATTCGTCATGGGCGGCATCATTGATGCGTCGGTGCGGATCTTTCTCGATGTGGTCAGCGCCAACCGTTCGCAATTCCTGTTTCTTGCCCGCGAGCAGTACGGCGGCTCGCTGCCGGTGCGCCAGGCCATTGGCCGCTTGCGCGAAGATATCAGCTCCGACCTCGCGGCGGATTTGTCATTGATGCCCAAGTTGCAGCATCTGGACATTGCCGGCCTGAGCGTGATGGCTGACCTGATCGTTAAAAGTGTGTTTGCGACCTTGCCGGATATCATCGATCCGCCGCTGGAAGCGTTGCCCGAGCACCTGACACCTCAGGCGAAAATCACCCAGCAGCTGCGCTTTATCTTCATCGGCCTCAAACATTGGCAAGGTCTCGGCAGCACGGAGTAATGCCTCAAAAGATCGCAGCCTTCGGCAGCTCCTACATGAATCGCAGTGTTCTGTAGGAGCTGCCGAAGGCTGCGATCTTTTTTTGCGCCGCAAATCAGTGCATGAAGAATCCTTCACGCACCAACATGACTCAAAACCCTGCAACATCCTGCAACAACTACTACGCTCCGACAGGGTTTTCCTACGTATCGCCCGATTGGCAAGCCCCTTGCTCTAGCCTGAGCATTGTCCTTTGCTGGAAGCTTTCCGATGCTGGTGATTCACCGCAGAATCGACCCTCAACCCGTCTGGGCCGCCGAGTTGCACCTGACCTTCGAAGCCCGGAGCAAAAGCCGCTTGCGCTGTTTCAGTGCCGAGCAAGAAGACGTCGGGTTGTTTTTGGAGCGCGGCCAGCCACCGCTGTATGACGGCGAGTGTCTCCAGGCCGAAGACGGGCGCATCGTCCGCGTCTGCGCCCGCCCCGAACAACTGCTGCACGTCACCTGCGCCAATGCGTTCGAACTGACCCGCGCCGCCTATCACCTGGGCAACCGCCACGTCGCCCTGCAAGTTGGTGACGGCTGGTTGCGCCTGCTCGACGATTACGTGCTCAAGGCCATGCTCGAACAGCTGGATGCCAAGGTCGAAAATATCGAAGCGCCGTTCCAGCCGGAACACGGCGCCTACGGAGGCGGCCATCACCACTCGCGCCACGGTGATGAAGACTTCAACTATCCGCCGAAGCTGCACCAGTTCGGCGTACGTCTATGAACCCAGCCTGGGCGCTGCTGCGCCTGGCCAGTCCGCAGTTGCCGATTGGCGGCTACAGCTATTCCCAAGGTTTGGAAATGGCTGTGGATAACGGCCGCGTGACAGATGCCGACAGCGCCCGGCGCTGGATCAGTGATCAGTTGCTGCTCAACCTCGCACGCTTTGAAGCGCCGTTGCTGCTCGCCCATTGCGTGGCCGCCTCGCACGACAACTGGGCCGAACTGCTGCAACGCTGCGAGGAACATCGCGCCAGCCGCGAAACCCGCGAGTTGCATCAGGAAAGTCGGCAGATGGGCTATTCGTTGCAGCAACTGCTCAACGGTTTGCCGGAACTCGATGCGCCGGCCCGGGCCTTTCTCGAACAACGTCCCGAACCGCACCTGGCCCTCGGCTGGGCCCTGGCGGCTCGCGCCTGGGGCATCAGTCCACAAGATGCTTTGGCCGCGTGGCTCTGGAGCTGGCTGGAAAACCAATTGGCGGTGTTGATGAAAACCCTGCCACTGGGCCAGCAAGCCGCACAGCGCCTGACCAGTCAGTTGCTGCCGCTGTTGCAGGAAGCCCAGCACAACGCCACCCGAATCGATCCCGAACACTATGGCAGCGCCGCGTTCGGCCTTTCCCTGGCGTGCATGGCCCATGAGCGCCAGTACAGCCGCCTGTTCCGTTCCTAGGGCCCGTTATTTTGGGCTTTTAATTTTGGAGAAGCTGTATGAACACACAACCTCTGCGCGTCGGCATCGGCGGCCCGGTCGGCTCCGGCAAAACCGCCCTGACCCTGGCCCTGTGCCTGGCCTTGCGCGATCGCTACAACCTGGCGGTCGTGACCAACGACATCTACACCCGCGAAGACGCCGATTTTCTGGTGCGCAATGAAGCCCTGGCGCCAGAACGGATCATCGGCGTGGAAACCGGTGGCTGCCCGCACACGGCGATCCGCGAAGACGCTTCGATCAACCTTGAAGCCGTGGATCAGTTGAACCGGCGCTTTCCGGGACTGGACCTGATCATCGTCGAGTCGGGCGGCGACAACCTCTCGGCGACCTTCAGCCCGGAGCTGTCGGACCTGACGATTTATGTGATCGACGTTTCGGCCGGCGACAAGTTGCCGCGCAAGGGCGGGCCGGGGATCTGCAAATCCGATCTGCTGGTGATCAACAAGGTCGACCTCGCGCCCATGGTAGGTGCCTCGCTGGAACTGATGGACAGCGACACCAAGCGCATGCGCAACGGCAAGCCGTTCGTCTTCAGCAACCAGAAAACCGGCCTGGGCCTGGAAGACATCATCGCCTTCATCGAACGCCAGGGCCTGCTGACCGCAGCCTGATCACGACTTATCAACAAGGAAGCTTATCCATGACACTGAAACACATCCTGGGCGCCCTGGCCCTGCTGCTGACCCCGGCCATCGCCTTCGCCCACCCGGGCCATGGCGATAACGGCTTGATCGCCGGCATCAGCCACCCGATTGGCGGCATCGATCACCTGCTGGCGATGGTCGCCGTGGGATTGTGGGCCGCGCAGCAAAAAGGCGCGGCGCGTTGGGCGCTGCCGTGCACGTTCGTCGGCACCATGCTGATCGGCGGCTTGCTGGGTTTTGAAGGGTTGAACCTGCCGGCGATGGAAAGCGGGATTGCCGCGTCGGTGCTGGCGCTGGGCCTGGCCGTGGCGCTGGCGGTGCGTCCGCCGTTGAGCGTGGCCGTTGGCGCGACGGCGCTGTTTGCGTTGTTCCATGGCGTGGCCCACGGTCTGGAATTGCCGGACATGTCGAGCCCTTGGGCGTATGCCGCAGGATTTGTGGCGGCGACTGCGGCGTTGCATGGTTTGGGTTACGCGGTGGTTCGTGTTCTGCCGCAAGCGGCGGCGCCGTTGATTCGTATGGCGGGTGCGGCTTCGGCGGCGACTGGGGTCTGGTTGTTGGCGGGCTGATTCTTTGTTGGCTGTACTGGCCTCTTCGCGGGCAAGCCTCGCTCCTACATTGGAATGCGTTCCCATGTGAGAGCGAGCCTGCTCGCGAAGGCGGCCTGACAGACACCGCCTCTCTCAGGCTGCTAACATGTCGCGCAATCGCCCCTGCCGTGACGACGCCAGCCAATGCCACCTGTTTCCCGCTCTGCCTCCCAGCCTGAATTGACCGCCCTGTTCGCCTCGGTGCAACAGCACTTCCAGGACGTGATCGTGCCGCTCTGGCAAGGCCCCGGCTGGAATGCCGAGATGGCGCTGCCGTATGAAGCGCTGGACGCCGGGCATCAACCTTTGCCACCGCAACGCTATCGCGCCATGGCCTGCGCCCGTCAGCTGTATCTGTTTTCGAGCCTGATCGGCCAGGTGCCGGCAGCTCAGGAACGTGCGGCGGCGCTGTTCCGTTCCTTGCAGCAGCATTTCCACGACGCCGAGCACGGCGGCTGGTTCTACAGCATCGACCCGCAAGGCGCGCCGCTGGATCAGCGCAAAGACCTCTACACCCACGCCTTCATCCTGTTCGCCTGTGCCCATTACTGGGACAAGGTTCGCGAGCCGCTGGTGGAGTCGGTGCTCAACGCCGCACTGGAAGTCATCTCCCAGCGCTTCGCCACGGACGACGGTCTGTACGAAGCGTGCCTTGAGCGCGACTGGTCCTCGCTCCAGACCGGGCCATTGCAGAACCCGCTGATGCATTTGGCCGAAGCCTTCCTCGCGACCCTTTCCGTTCGCGAAGACGCCGCCGCCCAAGGCGCGCTCGTCGAGTTATGCACAGCCATGCAGAAGCACTTCATCGATCCGCAGACCGGCGTGCTGATGGAAAAACCCCTCGGGGCTGTGGATAACTGGTTCGAACCGGGGCATCAATTCGAATGGTATTTCCTGCTGGAATCCTCGCCATTGCTGCGTGGATCGGCGCTGCATGCTTCTCTGGATCGCGCTTTTGCGCTCACCGAGCAATTGGGTGTCGATCCACAGACCAGCGCGGTTCGGGCGATGCTCGATCTGGATGGCTGCCCGAAGGATGGCACCGAAAGAATCTGGGCTCAGGCCGAGTATCTGCGGGCGCTGACCTTGCGGCCGAGCAGCGAAGTAGCGGTGCTGCGCCAGTTGCAGGCGTTGCAGCAGCAGTTCCTGCATGAGGGTGGCTGGCATGAGTGTCGTGATGCCGTGGGCGAAGTCAGCCGCAAGGACATGCCTTCGACCACGCCTTATCATTTGGCGACTTGTTATCGTGGGTTGGTTGAATATTTGCGCTGAGTTCGAGATCGCTTTCGCGAGCAGGCTCGCTCCCACATTGGAATGCGGTCCCTTGTGGGAGCGAGCCTGCTCGCGAATGACCTCGAAGAGGTCACCGATCTGTCACGCAATCCACTTCCTGTCCCCGGTAAAACTGATGGTCAGCCATCGCGCCGCATCCGCCTGACCCAACTTCGCGGAAATATCCTCGCGCAGCACATCCAGTTGCCCAACGCTTTCTAGTCGGTAATCCGCCGGCAACACCACATGAATCTCGATAAACCGCGCCCGTCCGTGCTTCTGCACGTAAGAGATGTAGTCGTCGAAACCATGCTCGACCTTGGCCGCGTCCATCACTTGGCGCACTTTGTCATTCAGTTGATCCGGCACTATTCCCAACACGTCGCGTAGCGCCGGACGCAGGATCTTGAAGGCCGGTGGCAACATGCTTAGCGCCAACAGAATCAGGATCAATGGGTCGACGTACACCGCCCACTGGCCGTACCCCTGGGACTTGAGCAGCAGCGCGGTGAGGAAACTCACCAGCAGGCCCACCGAAAGCATCGCGTCCACCAGCCAGCTGATGTTATCGAACTGGATCAGCGTGGATTTGAGCTTGCGATTGCGATGGCGCACGTAGAAGAAGTACGCGAACTCGACGACGGTAAATACCGCCGCGTAGATGATCACCAGCCCCAGCTCGATCTCGCGGCCGCCATTGATAATGCCAAACACACCGTTGAGAAAGGCGTAAATCGCGATCAGAAACAGGAAACTGCCTTCGATCAGCAACACCATCGGCTCCAAATGCCAGAAGCCGAACTGGAAGCGGTGGTTGCTTTCCTTGGCGATCAGTTTGGCGGTGATCAGCATCAGGACCTTGATAAAGGTCGCGATCAACGAGAAAAAACCATCGAACAGGATGGACTGGGCACCCGAAATAAAACCGGTAACGATCCCGGCGATCGCCACGGCGAACATCAGGATCGTTGATTGTTTGAGCAGCGACTGCTCACCTCGGTTACTCACGTAGCCTCCTCTGAAAACCTTGAAAACCGCGGGGTGCGGCGGGGTTGTTGGGGGAGGAGTCTACCTTATGCGCTGTTTTGCCAGTTCCGGCCCCTTCGCGAGCAGGCTCGCTCCCACAGGAGAATGCATTCCAATGTGGGAGCGAGCCTGCTCGCGAATAGCCGCTACTCGGTCTTAACCCTTGGCATTACGCTCAATCGAAAAACCCGCCCAGGTCTGGCTCACAGGCATCAGTTCCAGGCTGTTGATGTTGATGTGCGCTGGCGCATTCAAGACCCAGAAAATCGTATCGGCAATGTCCTGCGGCTGGATCGGCTCGGCACCGGCGTAGGTGGCGTTGTAACGCTCCTGGTCACCAGCGAAACGCACCAGCGAAAACTCGCTCTCGCACAGGCCCGGTTCGATGTTGCTGACGCGCACGCCAGTGCCTTGCAGGTCGCAGCGCAGGTTCAGGGAGAACTGTTTGACGAACGCCTTGCTCGCGCCATACACGTGGCTGCCCGGGTACGGATAGTTGCCGGCGATGGAGCCGAGGTTGACGATGCCGGCGCCACGACCATGAGCGATCAGGCGCGGCAGCAGCAGCCGAGTGCTGTACATCAGGCCCTTGATGTTGGTATCGACCATGGTGTCCCAGTCGTCCAGATCGCACTTGGGCGCCGGGTCCACGCCCAGGGCCAGGCCCGCGTTGTTGATCAGCCCGCGCAACTTGGCGAAGGACGGCGGCAGGTTAGCAATCGCCTCCTCCATGGCCTTGCGATCACGCACGTCGAGCACCAGGCCATGCACCTCAGTCTGCTTCGACAACTCGGCGCACAGGGCGTTGAGGCGCTCTTCACGACGGCCAGTCAGCACCAGTTTCCAGCCAGCCTCGGCAAAACGACGGGCACAGGCTTCACCAAAACCGGACGTCGCGCCGGTGATAAACAGGGTGTTGGACATCGTGTTCTCCTTGCTTCGGCTGATCGGCAGCCATTGGAATAGAAAATCAGCAACCAGCATGCCCGGCCTCGCCCGCAGCAGCAACCATCCCGGCGTAGGAGCTGCCGAAGGCTGCGATCTTTTTCCACAGGCCCCACCGAAGCAAAGGCAAGATCAAAAGATCGCAGCCTTCGGCAGCTCCTATATGGATTGTGTTTTCTGGATGAAAAGTGATCAACCGTGGCCACGCCTTATACGCCGTGGCTTGCAGCCATGTGCGCGCACGTTATCCACAGGCCGGTCCACAGTCTTTGGGGGCAAGTGCAAAAGCTGGAAGCCGCTGTGTATAAGGCTTTGCGAGCAGAATAGAAACTTTTTTGCTTGACCCTCAAGAGGCCACCGTGTAGCCCATGGCATTTTGCACGATCCGCCGCACAAACCGACGATGGCGCCAAGCCAGCAACGACGGCCCTCAGCCGAGTCTTTCCAGAGTTTAACCACAGACTTATCCACAGGCTGGCACACCTCGGCTCTGGCACTTTTGACCCACAACAAAAAGGTTGACAACGGCGGCTCATGCCCAGGGAAAAACGCCTGATCAAAAAACAACCACACACCTGCAAGCCACGGTTTTAAAGGCGTGCAGCCAGCTACTCCCACGTTATTCACAGCCAGCTCCACAGCAAACGGGGACAAGTCAAAACTGTGACAAAACAACTATTTGCAGCGGCTTTATGTCGCGGTTTGAGAGCTTGTGAATATTGTTTTCCACAATTTCCCAAAAGCACACCACACACACCTGTGGGAGCGGGCTTGCTCGCGAAGGCGGCGGCACATCCAGCATCAAAGTGGCTGAAACGCCGCCTTCGCGAGCAAGCCCGCTCCCACAGGGGATTTGTAGTGTTCTGAGGATGTAAAAAAGCCCCGGCGATTGCGCGCCGGGGCTTTGTGTTTCTCAGTCGAACTCAGTGCCCGCCGAGATAAGCGTTACGCACTTCCTCATTCACCAGCAGCTCCTTGCCGGTGCCTGTGAGGCGGATCTCGCCGTTGACCATCACGTACGCCCGATCCGAGAGTTTCAGCGCGTGGTTGGCGTTCTGCTCGACCAGGAAGATGGTCATGCCGGTTTTCGCCAGCTCCCGCAGGGTCGCGAAGATCTGTTTCACCACGATCGGTGCCAGGCCCAGGCTTGGTTCGTCGAGCAGCAACAGCTTGGGCCGGCTCATCAGTGCACGCGCGATGGCGAGCATTTGCTGCTCGCCGCCGGACATGGTCATGGCCCGCTGGGTACGCCGCTCTTCAAGGCGCGGAAACAGCTCGAACATGCGCTGCATGTCTTCCTTGGCGTGCTTGTCGCCAATCGGAATCGTGCCCATCAGCAGGTTTTCCTCGACAGTCATGTCGGGGAACACCCGCCGCCCTTCCGGCGATTGCGCAATGCCGTGGGACGCGATGTAGTGGGACGATTTGTGGGTGATGTCCACACCCTGGTAGATGATCTGCCCGTCAGCCGCCCGGGGCTGGCCGAAGATCGACATCAGCAGGGTCGACTTGCCGGCACCGTTGGAGCCGATCAGGCTGACGGTTTCGCCTTCGTTGATGTGCAGCGAGACTTTCTTCAGGGCCTGGATAGGCCCGTAAAACACGTCCAGATCCTTCAGTTCGAGGATGGGTTGGCTCATAGCACCACTTCCTCTTCATCAGCGCCGAGGTAGGCCGCAATCACTTTCGGGTCGTTACGAATGGCGTCAGGCCCACCCTCGGCGATGACGATGCCGTGGTCCAGCACCACGATGTGGTCGGAAATGCTCATTACCATGCCCATGTCGTGTTCGATCAGCACCACGGTCAGATCGTGCTCGTCGCGCAGCAGCCGGATCATCGCGCTCAGCGCTTCGGTTTCCTGAGGGTTGAGGCCGGCGGCCGGTTCGTCGAGGCAGATAATCTGCGGCCGCGTGCACATGGCGCGGGCGATTTCCAGACGGCGTTGCTGGCCGTAAGACAGTTCGCCAGCCAGACGGTTGGCGCAGTCCACCAGATCGACCACTTCCAGCCAGTAGAACGCATGGTCCAGCGCATCGCTTTCGGCCTTGCGGTAACCCTTGGTGTTGAGGATGCCCGCCAGCATGTTGCGGTTGACCCACATGTGTTGGGCCACCAGCAGGTTTTCCAGCACCGACATTTCCTTGAACAGGCGAATGTTCTGGAAGGTCCGCGCCAGGCCGGCCCGGTTCACCAGATGGGTGCCGCCGAACATCTTGTAGTACATACGACTGAAGAAGGATTTCGGCGAAACGAAATCCACCGGTTTGAACGATTCACCCAGCAACTGGATAACATTGGTCTTCTCGCCGCGCACACTGAGTTCGATCTTGCCGCCCGAGGCCTTGTAGAAACCGGTCAGGCAGTTGAACACGGTGGTCTTGCCGGCGCCGTTGGGGCCGATCAAAGCGAAAATCGAGTTGCGGTGGACCTTGAGGCTGACATCGCTCAACGCCTTGATGCCGCCGAAGTGCATCATCAGCTTCTCGACCGAGAGTACGACTTCGCTCATGGCGCTACTCCTTTACGCGGGGTCACACCGGTACGGCTGATCCGAATCAGGCCGCGCGGTCGCCAGATCATCATCAACACCATCAGGATGCCGAACAGCAGCACGCGGTATTCCGCGAAGCCACGCAGCAGCTCCGGGGCAACCGTCAGCACGAACGCCGCGATGACCACACCGATGGTCGAGCCCATGCCGCCGAGTACCACGATGGCGAGGATCAGGGCCGATTCGAAGAAGGTGAACGAGGTCGGGTTGACGAAGCCTTGATAGGTCGCGAAGAACACACCCGCCAAACCGGCAGTCGATGCGCCGATGGTGAACGCCGAGAGCTTGACCAGTACGTGGTTCAGGCCCATGGAGCGACAGGCGATTTCATCTTCACGCAGGGCTTCCCAGGCGCGACCGACCGGCATCTTGACCAGGCGATGCTTGATGTACAGCACGGCCAGAACCACCAGGAACAACACCGCGTAGATGAAGTAATACTTCACGTCCGGGTTGTAGGCGATGCCGAAGAACTCATGGAAAGGCACCCCGCCGTCCTTCGCTCGCTTACCGAACTCCAGGCCGAAGAACGTCGGCAATGGCGCCGGCATGCCGTTCGGGCCGCCGGTCAGGGACAGCCAGTTGTTGAGGACCAAGCGAATGATTTCACCGAAGCCCAGGGTCACGATCGCCAGGTAGTCGCCGTGCAGGCGCAACACCGGGAAACCGAGGATGCAACCGGCCAGGCCAGCGGTGATCGCCGCCAGTGGCAGCACCGTCCAGAAACCCAAACCGAGGTATTGGTAACCGAGCGCCAAGCCATAGGCGCCGATGGCGTAGAACGCCACGTAACCGAGGTCGAGCAGGCCGGCCAGGCCGACCACGATGTTCAGCCCCAGGCCCAACAGCACGTAGATCAACCCGAGGATGACCACTCCCAGCAGGTAGGAGTTGGAGAAGAACGGGAACACCACGGCGATAACGATCACCAGCGGCACGATCCAGCGCAAACGGGTTTTGTAATCGGGCGGCAGTACATGAACCCCGGAGCCGGTGCTTTCAAAGCCTTCGAGGATTCTCAGGCCCTTGGGGGTTTGCAGGAACAGGCTCAAGGCAAAGCGGCCAGCCATGACGATGGCGACAATCCACGCCACCCGTGTCGGTTGCAGGTTGAAGCCGTAGCCGTCGAGGACCACGCCGACAATCGGGCCGAACACAATCAGGGCAACGAGGCCGGCAAGAATCGCGTCAACCAGGCTTCTTTTGAGATCAATGGTTTTTTTAGTGGTTGAAGACATCGCTTACACCTTCGACACAAGAGGACGGCCGAGCAGGCCTTGGGGCCGAAAGACCAGAACGAGAACGAGCAGCGAGAAGCTGAAAACGTCTTTGTAGTCCGAGTTCACCAGACCAGAAAACAGCGACTCGGAAATCCCGAGGATGATCCCGCCGAGCATCGCGCCAGGCAGCGAACCGATGCCACCGAGTACCGCGGCGGTGAACGCCTTGATCCCGATAACGAAGCCTGCGTAGAAGTCGAACGTGCCGTAGTTCATGGTGATCAGCACGCCGGCGAGGGCCGCCATCGCTGCACCGATGATGAACACGTAGGAAATCACGCGGTCGGTGTTGATCCCCAGAATCGAGGCCATCTTGCGGTCTTGCTGGGTGGCGCGGCACATGCGGCCGAGCTTGGTGTACTTGATGACATAGGTCAGCAGGCCCATGCCGACGAACGCTGCCACCAGAATAAAGATCTTGGTGTAGGTCAGCTGGACGAAGCCAGTGCCCACTTCAACGCGCCATGCACCGGTCAGCAGGGTTGGAACACCCTGTTGACGAGCGCCCTGGGCGATCTGTGCGTAGTTTTGCAGGATCAGGGAAATACCGATGGCGCTGATCAGCGGTGCCAGTCGTGTGGAGTTGCGCAGCGGTTTGTAGGCGACGCGCTCGATGACCCAGCCATACACCGCGGTGACGATGATGGTGAAGACCAGTGTGCCGAGCATCAGCAGAGGGAAGGATTCAATACCGAAGTAAGCCAGCAGAGCCAGACTGATTGCCGCGAGGTAAGCGGAAATCATGTAAACCTCGCCGTGGGCGAAGTTGATCATGCCGATGATGCCATAGACCATTGTGTAGCCGATGGCGATCAGGCCATAGACCGACCCGAGGGTCAGGCCGTTGACCAGTTGCTGCAGGAAAATACCATCCATAACGCAATCTCACGCATTTGAGAGACTGCACAGAAGCGGGTTGCAACGGACCGGGGTTCAGCCACCAGTGCAACACGGTTATGTGCAGCTCTACGAGAAAAGACAGGTACTGCACGGACATGTTCTTTGACTGCCCGGCGCACAAGGCGCCGGGCAAATCAGCAGGTCATATCACTTCTGTTTTTCCAGCTGGTGGTATTTGCCGTCCTTGTCCCACTGGTAAACCACGTAGTCGGAGACTTTCAAGTCGCCCTTGCTGTCCCAGGTCTTCTCGCCCATGACGGTCTTGACCGGGTTTTTCTTCAGCCATTCGGCCGCTTTTTCGCCACTGTTGGACTTGGAGCCGTTGAAGGCAGCAGCCAGGGTCTGGACCGAAGCGTAGGCGTACAGGGTGTAGCCTTCAGGCTCGGTGCCGGCTTTGCGGAAAGCGTCTACGACAGTTTTGCTGTCTGGCAGCAGGCGCGGGTCAGCGCCGAAAGTCATCAGCACGCCGTCGACGTATTGCGGGCCGCCAGCGGTGGTCACCAGTTCGTCGGTCACGATGCCGTCATCGGACATGAATTTCACGTCTTTCAGGCCTTCGGTACGCAGCTGTTTAACCAGTGGACCCGCCTCTGGGTGCAGGCCGCCGAAGTAGACCACGTCGGCACCGGCCGCACGGATCTTGGTCACCACGGCGCTGAAGTCTTTCTCGCCGCGGGTCAGGCCTTCGTACAGCACTGGCGTTACGCCGCGCTTGACCAGTTGAGCCTTGGTGGCATCCGCCAGGCCTTGGCCGTAGGTGTCTTTGTCGTGCAGTACGGCAACTTTCTTGCCCTTGAGCACGTCGACGATGTAATCGCCGGCCACGATGCCTTGCTGGTCGTCACGCCCGCACATACGGAACATGGCGCTCAGGCCGCGTTCGGTAACTTGTGGGTTGGTGGAACCTGGAGTGATCGCGATGATGCCCGCTTCGTCGTAGATCTCGGAGGCCGGGATGGTCGACGAGGAGCAGAAGTGACCGACTACGCCAGCGACTTTCTGGTTGGTCAGGTCCTTGGCGACCGTCACAGCCTGTTTCGGTTCGCAGGCGTCATCGCCCTTGACCAGTACGATTTTTTCCCCGTTGACGCCGCCCGATGCGTTGATCGCGTCGGCTGCTGCCTGTGCACCCTTCATGTACTGCTCGCCAAATGCCGCGTTGGCGCCAGTCATTGGACCTGCCACACCGATTTTCACATCAGCTTGTGCAAACGCAGAAACACCCAACGCAGTTGCCACTGCGAGGGCCAGAAAGCCTTTCTTGTAAAACGTCTGGGACATGAGGTGGTGCTCCAAGGTTTTTTTTTAGTTGGCACTGCGACTTCTCTGGTTGCTCAGAGCAAGGGCCGTGCCATCGGTTTTTTATTCTGAAAAAAGTCGCTGCTTTATTGTTATTTCGACTGTTTCGATCCCATTTTCATTGGGCGTGCAACCGTCTAAACCGCGGGAGGTGAAACCATTATTTTAAAAAGGCGCAACCCGCACGCGCCATCATTGCAACCGCGGCACTAAACGACGTGCAACCAGCCTGTAACAACGTGCGTCACCGAAGTGCACACTGCTGGTGCGGTACTGCTACAACCCGCACCATTACAGGCTAGTCGCTACGCGAAAAAGCGCCGCTTCCAGCAACACATTTCAACAATCAAATCACGATCCGCAAGCACTGGCCTGCGTGATACAGCGAAAAACCGGCCTCATACAGACAGCTACGCAAGCCGACACCGGCCAGGGGCTGCATCGGTGCGAACGGAATCGGTAGCGCTTGAGGATTTCCGTTACACAAATAGTCGGCAAAGGCTTTACCGACTACCGTGCCAGTTGTCACGCCCCGGCCGTTGTAACCGGTGACTGCCACTAAACCGGGCGCCGGTTCGAACAGGCGCATCAAGTGATCGGGAGTAAATGCGATGCAACCGGTCCAGGTGCATTCCCACTCCACCGGTTTCAGGTAGGGGAAATAATGCTGCTGGACTCGATCGGCCCAGGCCTTCAGGAACCAGGTCGGCTTCTGATTGCCATTGCCGAGGCTGCCTAGCAGCAGGCGTCCGTCGTTGTCGCGACGGATGCTGCTGAGGACCTGGCGCGTATCCCAGGAGCCCTGGCCACCAGGCAGGATCTGTTGCGCGGCGTCGTCGGTCAGCGGGACCGAGGCCACTTGGTAGTAATAACCGGGGAAGAAATTGCGCCGCAGTTCAGTCCAGTCGCCTTCGGTGTAGGCGTTGGAAGCGATCACGACTTGATCGGCGAGTACCGAGCCTCGCGCAGTCTGCACTGACCACTTTTGGCCCTGACGTTCGAGTCGGGTCACCGGAGAATGATCGAACAGTTGACCGCCGAGGGCGATGGCCGCTTTGGCCAGCCCGGTGGTGTAGGCCATCGGGTTGATCGTGCCAGCACGTCGATCCAGCAACGCGGCAGCGATCTTTTGGTCCCGGTGGCTTGTTCGCAGGCCTGGCCGGTCAACAGTTCGACCGGTGCTCCGCGACGTTTCCATTGTTCTTCACGACTGCGCAGATCCGCTTCGCCACGGCTGTTGTGCGCCATGTGCAGCGTGCCTTCGCGGCGCAATTGGCAATCGATTTTGTACTTGTCCACAAGGCTGAACACCAGGGACGGTGCCGCACCGAGCATGCGGTTGAGCTGACTGCCGACCGCTTCGCCGAACCCGGCTTCGATCTCGTCTGGCGGAATCCACATCCCGGCGTTGACCAGTCCGACGTTGCGTCCGGACCCGCCGTGGCCGGCGCGATGGGCTTCCAGCACGCAGACGCTTTTACCCGCCTCCAACAAATGCACCGCCGCCGACAGCCCGGTAAACCCGGCGCCGATAACGCAGACATCGACCTTCACTTCACCCTTGAGCGCCGCATTGTCGGGCCTTTGTGGCGTCAGTTTTTCCCACAGACACTCTTCGCGTAACGGCATTGCCAGACTCCAATCAGAAACCTAACCAACACACACCTTCCAATGTGGGAGCGAGCCTGCTCGCGAAGACGGCTGCACATCCAACAATGATGTGACTGACAGACCGCATTCGCGAGCAGGCTCGCTCCCACAGGGGGTCACTGTTCGACTTGAGACTTAATCGAACGTAATCCCCTGCGCCAACGGCAACTCCAGCGAATAGTTCACGGTGTTGGTCTGGCGGCGCATGTAGCCGCGCCATGCGTCGGAGCCCGATTCACGGCCACCGCCGGTTTCTTTCTCGCCACCAAACGCGCCGCCGATTTCCGCGCCGCTCGGGCCGATGTTGACGTTGGCGATGCCGCAGTCGCTGCCCACCGCCGACATGAACTGCTCGGCTTCACGCACGTCGGTGGTGAAGATGCACGACGACAGGCCTTGCGGTACAGCGTTGTTCAGGCGCAGGGCCTCAGCGAAATCGGTGTAACCCACCACATAGAGGATCGGCGCGAAGGTTTCATCGCGAACCACGTCGCTTTGCTCTGGCATTTCCACGATCGCCGGGGATACGTAGTAGGCATTCGGGAACTTGTCTTCCAGTTGACGCTTGCCGCCAAACACCCGACCGCCTTCGCTCAAGGCTTGTTCCAGCGCTTCCTGCATGTTCTCGAAGCTGTTTTTGTCGATCAGCGGGCCGATCAGGTTGCCTTCCAGCGGATTGCCGATGCGCACCTTGGAGTACGCAGCCTTCAGGCGAGTGACGATTTCTTCTTTTACCGATTCGTGGGCAATCAGGCGACGCAGGGTGGTGCAACGCTGGCCGGCGGTGCCGACGGCGCTGAACAGGATCGCGCGAACGGCCATGTCCAGGTCGGCGCTTGGGCCGAGGATCATTGCGTTGTTGCCGCCCAGTTCGAGGATGCTGCGAGCAAAGCGCGCGGCGATTTTCGGCGCCACTTCGCGGCCCATACGGGTGCTGCCGGTGGCGCTGATCAGCGCGACACGCGGGTCATCGACCAGCGCTTCGCCGGCATCGCGGCCGCCGATGATCACTTGGCTGAGGTGCGGTGGTGCGTCGGAGAAGTTTTTCAGCACGCGGTCGAACAGTGCCTGACAGGCCAGTGCGGTCAGCGGGGTTTTTTCTGACGGTTTCCAGATCACCGGGTTACCGCAAACCAGCGCCAGCGTGGTGTTCCAGGCCCAGACCGCGACCGGGAAGTTGAACGCGCTGATCACGCCGACAACGCCCAGCGGGTGCCAGGTTTCGCGCATGTGGTGGCCAGGACGCTCGGACGCGATGGTCAAGCCGTACAACTGGCGGGACAGGCCGACGGCGAAGTCGCAGATGTCGATCATTTCCTGAACTTCGCCCAGGCCTTCCTGGGTGATCTTGCCGGCTTCCCAGGAGACCAGCTCACCGAGATCGGCCTTGTATTCACGCAGGATATCGCCCAGTTGGCGCACCAGTTCGCCACGGCGCGGTGCCGGGACCTTGCGCCACAATTCGAACGCATGATCTGCGCGACTGATGTGTTGCTCGACTTCAGCGGCACCTTCCCAGTTCACGGCAGCGATCTGGCTGCCATCGATCGGCGAATGCACGGGCACTTTGCCGTTCTGGTACAGGGCCGGGTTCACACCAAGACGATCAAGCAATGCGGCAACCATGGGTCACTCCTCAAGCAGAAAACGGAAATCGTGCAGCCGGAATTTCACGGCTGATCAGACCTGTAGTTGTAGCGCCCCCGAGACGAGCCAACAAACGACCATTAAGCGAGATATCATTCCGTTTATTCATGCTTCGCATCTGCCGGTTAAGAAAAGCATAGAGATACAAGAAAAAGGACCACCCATGCTGAATAAACGCTACTTGCCGTCGATCACCGCATTGCAGTGTTTCGAGGCCGTGACCCGGCATCTGAGCTTCACCCGGGCCGCCGAAGAGCTGAACCTGACCCAGAGCGCCGTCAGCAAACAGGTCGCGCAACTCGAAGAGCTGCTGCAGCACCTGCTGTTCCGCCGGGTGCGCCGACGCCTGCAAATGACCCCGGCAGGTGATTTGTACCTGGTGGAGGTACGAAAAATCCTCACCCAGGTCGAGATGTCGACCCACTACTTGCGTTCCTACGGCGGTGACACCGAAGTCCTGCGCGTCTCAACGCCACCGACCTTTGGCGCCCGCTGGCTGGTGCCGCGCCTGAAAGGCTGGCGCCTGCGTCATCCGTCGATTCACCTCGATTTGTGCAGCGAGCAGGAAGCCGACGACCTGCTGCAAGGCCGCAGCGACCTGGCGTTCTACTTCGGCCAGGGCTCGCGACCTGGCACCGAAAGCCTGAAGCTGTTCGGCGAAGAGCTGGTGCCGGTCTGTGCGCCGGGCAGCCTGCCGGACACGCCGTTTACCGATCCGACGCAACTCACCGACCTGGTCCTGCTGCAAAACGCCTCCCGGCCCCAGGCCTGGCACGACTGGTTCGACAGCCAGGGCTACCACACCGAACACAGCTACCACGGCCCACGCTTCGAAACCTTTTATATGTGCATCCGCGCCGCGCAAGTGGGCTGCGGCGTGGCGCTGTTGCCACGGTTTCTGGTGGAAGAGGAATTGGCCGACGGCAAACTGGTCATACCCTGGCAGCATGCGATGCCGAGCTCCGACGCGTATTACCTGGCCTACCCCGAACATTCGGCGGAAGTGCCCAAGGTTCGGGACTTTGTGAAGTGGATGCTGGAGCAGATTGATAGCCCGGATACCCCACAAAATTGAGTCCGCACGCGATACCTGTGGCGAGGGGGCTTGCCCCCGTTGGGTCGCGAAGCGGCCCTAAAAAACGACGACTGCTGCGCAGCCGAACGGGGGCAAGCACCCTCGCCACACAAGCCCGCTCCCACAAGGATCTGCTACAGCCAAAAAAATCGCTGGCAATCACCACTGCCGATATGCGCCACTAGCCCCATTCATTGATACAGCTGAAACGTCGCGACCACGGGCCGCGGCCAGCCTGGAGATTCCCTTATGAGCGAGAGCGTATTTGGCGATCGCATCGTGCAGAACCTGCTCGACACCGACTTCTACAAACTGACGATGATGCAGGCGGTGCTGCACAACTACCCTAACGTGGAAGTCGAATGGGAGTTTCGTTGCCGTAACAGTGAGGATCTGCGCCCGTACCTGGCGGAGATCCGTTACCAGATCGAACGCCTGGCCGAGTTGAGCCTGAGCGCCGACCAGTTGAGTTTCCTCGAGCGCATCAGCTTCATGAAGCCGGATTTCCTGCGCTTTCTCGGGTTGTTCCGCTTCAATCTGCGCTACGTCCACACCGGCATCGAAAACGGCGAGTTGTTCATCCGCCTGCGTGGGCCGTGGCTGCATGTGATTTTGTTCGAAGTGCCGATGCTGGCAATCGTCAGCGAAGTGCGTAACCGCTATCGCTACCGCGAAGTCGTCCTCGAGCAGGCGCGCGAGCAGCTCTACCGCAAGTTCGACTGGCTGACCGCCAACGCCAGCAGCGACGAATTATCCGAATTGCAGGTAGCCGATTTCGGCACGCGGCGCAGGTTTTCGTACCGTGTGCAGGAAGAAGTGGTGAACGTGCTCAAGCACGACTTCCCTGGGCGTTTCGTCGGCACCAGCAACGTGCACCTGTCCCGCGAGCTGGACATGAAACCGCTGGGCACCATGGCCCACGAGTGGATCATGGCGCATCAGCAACTTGGTCCACGGTTGATCGACAGCCAGATTGCCGCCCTCGATTGCTGGGTCCGCGAGTATCGCGGTTTGCTGGGGATCGCCCTGACCGACTGCATCACCACCGACGCCTTCCTCGGCGATTTCGACCTGTATTTCGCCAAGCTCTTCGACGGTTTGCGCCATGACTCGGGTGATCCGGTGCTCTGGGCGGAAAAGTCGATTGCCCATTACCACAAGCTCGGCATCGACCCGATGAGCAAGACGCTGGTGTTCTCCGACAGCCTGACGCTGCCCAAGTCGCTGGAAATATTCCGTGCATTACGGGGTCGGATCAATGTCAGCTTCGGCATAGGCACCAACCTGACCTGTGATATTCCGGGTGTTGAACCGATGAGCATCGTGCTTAAAATGACCGCCTGCAACGGCCAACCGGTGGCGAAGATCTCCGACGAGCCAGGCAAGACTCACTGCAAAGACCCGAATTTCGTCGCCTATTTGCGACATGTTTTCAAAGTACCTGCCCTTCCCAGTATTTCTAGCAAGGAGTGAATTCATGCAAGCCGAACAGCGTGAGATTGCTGAACAGCTCAACGTCCAGCCGCCGTTCGCCGACCAGGCCGCCCTCGAGGCTGAAGTCGCCCGGCGGATTACCTTCATTCAGGATTGCCTGGTCAATTCCGGACTCAAGACCCTGGTGCTGGGCATCAGCGGCGGCGTGGATTCCCTGACCGCCGGCCTGCTGGCCCAGCGCGCCATGCGTGAACTGCGCACCCGCACCGGCGATGACAGCTACAAGTTCATCGCCGTGCGCCTGCCGTACGAGACGCAATTCGATGAACACGACGCCCAGGCCTCGGTGGATTTCATCGCCCCGGACGAACGCCACACAGTGAACATCGGCCCGGCGGTCAAATCCCTGGCCGGTGAAGTCGCGGCCTTCGAAGGCCAGCACGCGGTGTCGGTGGATTTCGTGCTCGGCAACACCAAGGCGCGGATGCGCATGGTCGCCCAGTACACCATCGCTGGCGCAGCCCACGGGTTGGTGATCGGTACTGACCACGCGGCGGAAGCGGTAATGGGCTTCTTCACCAAGTTCGGTGACGGTGCCTGCGATTTGGCCCCGTTGAGCGGGCTGGTGAAAAACCAGGTGCGGTCGATTGCTCGCAGCTTCGGCGCGCCGGAATCGCTGGTGGAAAAAATCCCGACTGCCGACCTTGAAGACCTGTCGCCGGGCAAACCGGACGAAGCGTCGCATGGCGTGACCTATGCCGAGATCGATGCGTTCCTGCACGGCGAGCCGGTGCGTGAGGAAGCGTTCAAGATCATCTGTGATACGTACAAAAAGACCCATCACAAGCGCGTGATGCCGTTTGCGCCTTGATTACTGAGGTGTCCGTGCCGACGCCTTCGCGGGCAAGCCTCGCTCCTACAGGGTTTTGTGTCGTTCACAGCCCCCCTGTAGGAGCGAGGCTTGCCCGCGAAGAACGATGACTCGGTCTTTCGGCAGGCACAAAAAAAGCGTCCCAAGTGGACGCTTTTTTTATGCGTGCGATTCGATTACTTCAGGGTAACCGTGCCTTTCATCATCGAGATGTGGCCCGGGAACGAGCAGAAGAAACCGTAGCTTTCGCCAGCCGCCAGTTTCGACACGTCGAAGGTCACCGAATCTTTCTCGCCGGCACCGATGATCTTGGTGTGCGCGATCACACGTGCATCGCCTTCCGGCAGGTAGTTCTTGTCGATGCCGGCGGCCAGGCCTGCGGTGGCGATCGGCTGCATGTCAGCCTCTTTGCTCAGCACCCAGTTATGGCCCATGACGTTTTTCGGCAGGCTGCCCGAATGAGTCAGTTCGACGGTGAAGGTCTTGCAGCTCTTGTCGATTTCAATGGCTTTGGTGTTGAAGGACATCTGGTCAGTGGAGTCGACGGTGGTCTTGCACTCCGCAGCCATCAACTGAGCGCTTGCCAGTGTAAGCAGGGATACCGCAGCAAGTTTTGCAAACATGGTGAATCTCCAAGGCAGGGTTAACAAAATCGCGAATGGACAGAAGACTGCCTGAAAACTTCGCAAGTTCCTATGACCTGAGTCAAAAATTGTATACAACTTTCGGGCTATGACACTCATCGAAACAAACTAACAGCCAGACGTCTGGGTCGGCCCTATCCTCAAGTCTTCATCACTTGGAAGGAGCGCCTGTCATGTCCATCAACAGCTTATTACGCAGTTTGCTCGCCGCCTACGCCTGTGGCGCCAGCGGTACTTACGAAACACCTCAGCGCGAGGTTTAACCCTTGGATCGACGGATTTCTGCCTTTACTCTGTGGCCATTCTGACCACGGAGTAAGGCATGTCTATCGCATCCGTTTGTGTATTTTGCGGTGCCAGTACCGGCACCAACCCGGCTTATCGTGAAGCGGCTGTCGCCCTCGGGCGAGCATTGGCCGAGCGCAAGCTGACGCTGGTCTATGGCGGCGGCGCCGTCGGGCTGATGGGGATTGTTGCCGATGCGGCACTCGCGGCCGGTGGCGAAGTGATCGGGATCATCCCGCAAAGCCTCAAGGACAAGGAAATCGGTCACAGCGGCCTGACGCGTCTTGAAGTCGTGGACGGCATGCATGCGCGCAAGGCGCGGATGGCTGAACTCAGCGACGCGTTTATTGCGCTGCCCGGCGGCCTCGGCACTCTGGAAGAACTGTTCGAAGTCTGGACCTGGGGTCAGCTCGGCTACCACGGAAAACCGCTTGGTTTGCTCGAAGTAAACGGTTTCTATGGCCAATTGACCGCTTTTCTTGATCATATCGTCGGCGAAGGCTTCGTTCGCGCACCACACCGTGACATGCTGCAAGTGAGCGAATCGCCGCAAACCCTGCTCGATGCACTGGACGCCTGGCAACCCTCGATCCTGCCAAAATGGGCCGAGCAAAAACCCAGCTAACGGCTAGGCACCGATACAGGGCAGAATATGCGCCGCTCAACCTCACCTTCGACCCCAGAGGATCGCCCATGGCTAAACCTAATTATTCCTTCGCCAAACGTCAGAGAGACTTGGCCAAGGAGCAGAAGAAAGAGGAAAAGCTTCAGCGCAAGAAAGCTACAGCTGAAGAAGAAGCAGCAGCACTGAACCCGGATGCAGAAGGTGAAGTGGCGGCAGAAGATGATGTTGATGCACCGAAAGATCAGGCGCCCGACGCCTGAGCCCCTCAGGGCCCGATGATCTGATCAGGCTCACCGGATCTGTGTCCAGGGTCAGCAGCCCCGCTGCTGACCCTCACAGGCCCAACGCTTTGTGAATCGAATCGCGATACCCCTTGGGCAAGTTGGCCGGCAGATTCGCCGGATCAAACAGCCCGATCTCTTTATGTTCATGACTGACTTTCGGCACAAAACCGCCCAGCAACTGGCAGCGGTAGGTCGAGATAAATACGTGTTTGCCGGGGATCACCTCGAACAGATACGAATCCAGCGGCTCTCCTACCCCCACTTCGACGTCCAGCTCCTCGGCGATTTCCCGTGCCAGACAGTCCGGCGCCGTCTCACCCAGCTCGATTCGCCCGCCAGGTAATTCCCATTCGTCACGCTCGTTGAGCATCAGCACGATAAGGCCTTCGGGGGATTGCAGGACGCCTTTGATTGAAACCGGGAACATCGGAATTCCTCCTTTTCACTGACACACCATCCAATCCTGTGGGAGCGGGCTTGCTCGCGAATGCGGTGTATCAGTTGATATCAATTTGGCTGACACACCGCATTCGCGAGCAAGCCCGCTCCCACAAGGGGATCTCGGTTAATCCAGTGGCATCACGGTGACTCGAACCTCCGGGTCATGATTGCCGCCCCCCAAGATCACCCCACGCAACGGCGACACATCGGAAAAATCCCGGCCCCAGGCCAAGGTGATGTGTTCCAGCGCCGGTTGCACATTGTTGGTCGGGTCGAAATCCACCCAACCGAGCACCGGGCAAAACACCGACACCCAGGCATGCGACGCATCGGCGCCGATCAGTCGCGGCTGGCCCGGTGGTGGCTGGGTCAGCAGATAACCACTGATGTAGCGCGCCGCCAGACCGCGCGAGCGCACGCACGCGAGCATCAGGTGCGCGAAGTCCTGACAGACGCCACGCCGACGCTCCAGCACTTCCACCAGCGGCGTGGCCACCTGGGTCGCCTCGGCATCGAAGGTGAACTCGCTGAAAATCTTCTCCATTAACGCCTGGACACCCAGCAGCAGCGGCCGTCCCGCAGGAAAACAGCTTTCGGAGAAATCGACGAAGTTGCGCTTCAAATGCACGTACGGAGATTCGAAACGATAACGACAGGCTTCCAGCAGCTCAGGTGAAAGCGGGTGGCTGCTGTAAGTCAGCGCGTTGCGGGTTTCTTCCCAGGCAGGCGACAGATTGAAATCCAGGACCGGCCGGGCCAGTACTTCAACGGTGAGTTCGGCATTCACCAGCAGCTCATCGTGGGGGCGTTCGAAGGCCAGGCGGGTCAGCGGATTGCCGAACACGTCCAGCTCATCACGACGGGTCGTCGGGTCCGGGCTGATCAGCAACGCCTGCGCGGTACAGCGCTGCCAGGTGCAGGGGCGCGGCCACAGGTGTGCCAGTTGCTGGGCCAGGGACACCGGGCTGTCGTAGTGATAATGGGTGTCGTGGAATATCTGGTAACGGGCATTCATCAGACGGACACCGTGCGCTGGCTGACATCATCGACATGGGCAAAATGGCGCAAGGCCAGGCGATCCGAGACCTGGCCGCTGGCATCGGCGATTTCTTGGAGCAAATCGGCCAAGCCCTCGACCGCTGCGTGAACGCTGGCCTCGCCAAACAGCGAGTTCTCCAGGCAGCCCAGATCGAAGTGCATCAAGCGCTCCACCAACCGTGGCAAACCCGCCTCTCGCGGCGCACCGAAATCGTCGTTCAGGCGCTTCAATGTGCGGGTCACCAGTTTCAACTGGAACAACACCGCGTGCGGGTTCTGCTCATCCAGCAGCAACAGGTCGAGCACCGGAATCAACTGCGCCACCGCCAGATAGCGTGAGCGGTAGGTGATGCTGCTGTTGCCCAGTTCCAGCAGCCACTCCAGCCCGGCCTGATCGAAGGCGCCAGCACCGCGCAGGAATGCCGCGAGGCTGCTGCTGAGAAACTGCAAACGCTCGATGCGCCGGCCGATCATCAGGAAACGCCAGCCTTCGTCCCGGGTCATGTCGTCCAGGGCAAACCCGGACAGCGCCGCCAGGGACATCACCAAGCGGTTGAGGAAGTCCAGTAACTCGCCGAAATCCGGCTCTTCGGTTTCCAGTTCCATGGCCTCGCGCTGCAATTCGACCAGCGCCTGCCAGTTTTCCCGGGAGAGCTTGCCGCGCACTTGCGAGGCCGCCCACTGCAGCCGTTGCAGATTGGAACGCAGGCTGAACGGCCAGTCATCGCCGAGCAACGCCGCCAGCAAACGCTCCGGCAACTCACCTTCCTCGGGCAACAGATTCAAGCGTTCGCCGAGGTCCACAGCCGCTTCCAGTGCTTGCGGATCATCGCCATCGACGTAACGCGCCAGCATGACCCGCAGCAACCGCGCACTGTCATCGCAACGCTCACAGTAACGACCAAACCAGAATAGATTCTCTACAACCCGCGACGGCAGATACGGATCGCGCCGCACCAGATCATGAACGCCGATGGTGCGCTGGGTTTTCCATTGTTCGCCGCTTGGCGCCCGTTCACCCAGCACCCAAGTGTCCTTGCTCGCTCCACCGCGCTGCATCGACACCACTTCGGCGTCAGCCTCGGCGGCGACTCGGGTCAGGCCGCCGGGCAATACCCGATAGCCATCACGACTGGCCACCGCGTACACGCGCATGCCGATGGCCCGGGGTTGCAGTTGTCCGTCCTCGGCCTGCCAGATCGGCGCCTGGGACAGCTGCGCCAGTTCTTGCGCGACATAAGCGTAAGGCCGCGCCTGCATGCGCTCAGCCAGCGCCTGACGCTGTTTTTCATTCAGATCACGGCCAAACACCGGGGCGAAGCTCTGGGACGGGAATGCCGGTTTGATCAGCAATTCCGGCAACTTCTCCAAGGCCTGGGCGAGCACCGGCGCTTCACCGCACCACCAGGTCGCAATGGACGGCAGGATCAGTTCTTCGCCGAACAGGAATTGATTGATCCTTGGCAGGAAGCCCAGCAGCCCCGGCGATTCCAGTACGCCGCTGCCCAGGGCATTGGCGACCAGCACCCGACCTTGGCGTACGGCCTCCAGCAAACCCGGTACGCCGAGCGCCGAGTCGGTGCGCAGTTCCAGCGGGTCGCAGAAGTCATCGTCGAGGCGACGCATGATCGCGTGCACTCGGCGCAGGCCGCTCAGGGTTTTCAGATAGACGGTGGCATCGCGCACCGTCAGGTCGCCGCCCTCCACCAGCGGATAACCGAGCTGGCGCGCCAGATACAAATGTTCGAAATAGCTTTCGTTGAACCGCCCCGGCGTCAGCAGCACGATCAGCGGCGCTTCATCGTCACTCGGCGCCTGACGGGCCAAAGTTTCCTGCAACGTACGGAAGAACCCTGCCAGGTGCTGCACCTTCAAATCGCGGTACAACTCGGGAAAGGCCCGGGACACGATGGTGCGGTTTTCCAGCGCATAACCGGCACCGGACGGCGCCTGGGTCCGGTCCGCCGTCACCCACCAGCGACCGTCCGGGGTGCGCGCCAGATCCACGGCGTACAGGTGCAGAAAGGCGCCGTCAGGTGGAGAAATGCCCTGACACGGCCACAGGAAATTGTTGTGCCCGAACACCAGTTCGGCCGGCAGCAGCCCTTCGGCGATCAGACGCTGTGGGCCATACAGGTCCGCCAGTACCGCGTTGAGCAAGCGCGCCCGCTGGGCAATCCCGGCGGACAGTTGCTGCCACTCATCGGCAGCGATCACATGGGGCAACAGGTCCAGTTCCCATGGACGATCGGCGCCCTTGGGGTCGGCGTAGACGTTGTAGGTCACGCCGTTTTCTTGGATTTGCCGGGTCAGCAACGCCTGGCGCTGCACCAGTTGCGTCGGGGTGCTGCGCTGCAATTGGTCAAACAGCCGACGCCAGTGCGGGCGCACCGCGCCGCTGTCGTCGAGCAGTTCGTGATAAGTGCCCGCCGTCAGCGGGTAGCGGTCAAGCAGGTCAGGCATGGAAAGCTCGGCAGACAGCAAAGAACGGTCAGACTAACGCAGGCTCATGACGCTCGGATATACGAAAAATCCGAGCGTCGTGTAGGGCTTAGAAACGTCGCAAATCGAGTGTCATCGGCAGCTCGTCGTTAATCGTCACGTTCGGTATAGGAAGTTTCCCAGGGGTGTGTCCGATTCGGAAGAAACGCGCCATTCGCCGGCTCTCCGCTTCGTTGGCGTTCACCGGCAGGCTGTCGTAGTTGCGCCCGCCCGGATGGGCGACGTGGTACTGACAGCCACCCAGCGATCGCTCCATCCAGGTATCGAGCAGGTCGAACACCAGTGGCGCGTGGACCGGGATGGTCGGTTGCAGGCAGTTGAACGGTTGCCAGGCGCGGAACCGCACGCCCGCGACGAACTCGCCGACCCGACCGGTCGGCTGCAACGGCACCGGAATGCCATTGCAGGTCAGCAGATAACGTTGCGGCGCCAGGCCGGTGACTTTGACCTGCAAGCGCTCCAGGGACGAATCCACATAACGCACCGTGCCACCGACCGCGCCCTCCTCGCCCAGCACATGCCAAGGCTCCAAGGCCTGGCGCACTTCCAGCTCGATGCCACTGACGGCGTAATCGCCGACCTTGGGAAAGCGGAATTCCAGATGCGCGGCAAACCACTCGGCGCGCACCGGGTAACCGGCAGCGTTGAGATCGACGATCACATCGGCGAAATCCTGCTCGATAAAGTGCGGCAACAGGAAACGATCGTGCAGCTCGGTGCCCCAGCGTGCCAGTTTCGGCGGAGCATAAGGCTCGCGCCAGAACCGCGCCACCAACGCCCGCAGCAACAATTGCTGCGCCAGGCTCATGCGCGCATGGGGCGGCATTTCAAAGGCGCGCAGTTCCAGCAGCCCGAGACGCCCGGTGGCGCCGTCCGGCGAATAGAGTTTGTCGACGCAGAATTCGGCGCGATGAGTGTTGCCGGTGACATCGATCAACAGGTTGCGCAACAACCGATCCACCAGCCACGGCGCGCACTCTTCCCCCGGTTTCGGCATCTGTGCGAAGGCGATTTCCAGTTCATACAACGAGTCGTTGCGCGCCTCGTCCACCCGTGGCGCCTGGGACGTCGGGCCGATGAACAGCCCGGAAAACAGGTAGGACAATGACGGGTGGTTATGCCAATAACTGATCAGGCTGCGCAGCAAGTCCGGACGCCGCAGGAACGGTGAATCCGCCGGTGTGGCGCCACCCAGTACGAAATGGTTACCGCCGCCAGTGCCAGTGTGCCGGCCATCGATCATGAATTTTTCAGTGGTCAGGCGAGTCTGGCGCGCTTCTTCGTAGAGAAACTCGGTGCGCTCAACCAGCTCGTCCCACGTGGCGGACGGCTGCACGTTGACCTCGATCACGCCCGGATCCGGGGTGATGCGGAAGTTGCTCAGGCGCGGATCGCTCGGCGGTTCATAGCCTTCAAGCAACACCGGGCAATGCAGTTCCTGCGCGGTGGCCTCGATGGCGGTGACCAGTTCCAGGTAATCCTCGACCCGCTCCAGTGGCGGCATGAACAGGTACAAACGGCCGTCCCGCGCTTCGGCACAAAACGCGGTGCGGGTCAGCCAATCGGCGGATTCGTCGATCTCAATATCCCGTTCAATCGCTTCCGCAGGCGTGCCTGGACTGTTCAGCTGCTGAGTGTCGGGAAGCGCGGGGAACTCCTGGTTCGGGTCGTTAGGGTAGATGAACGGATATTCCGCGGCTTTCACCCAAGGCTGCGACCCTAGCGGCAAGCGATAACCCAGCGCCGAATCCCCCGGCACCAACCGGCAATGTTCATCGCGCAGATACCAGCGACCGCTCTGCCACTGATCACCCTTGGCGGTGCGGGCCAGCGGCAAGACCTGGCCGATGACTTTGTCCAGGCCTTGGCCGAACACTTTGCGCAGACGCGCACGCTCCAACGGTTCTTCCAGCCGTGAGTCTTCGGCGCTGACGTTCAGCGGCAAATTGCCTTCGCGCCAGAGGTAATAGAAATTGTCTTCGTAGGCCGGGAACACAAAGCGTGTCGGAATTTTCAAGCGTTCAGCGACACTCGCTAGAAAACGCCCGGCCAGTTCACCATCGGCGCCGTAGTCTTCCTGCTCATCGGCGATCAGCGCGCTGTTGTGCCAGATCGGCACGCCGTCCCGACGCCAGTAGCAGTTCAGCGACCAACGTGGCAGTTGTTCGCCGGGATACCACTTGCCCTGGCCGAAATGCACCAGCCCTTTGGGCGCGTAGTGCTTGCGCATGCGCTGGAACAGTTCGGCAGACAGCCGACGTTTGTCCGGGCCGAGCGCGGCAGTGTTCCATTCCGCGCCGTCGGGATCATCGATAGAAACAAAGGTCGGTTCGCCGCCCATGGTCAGGCGCACATCGCCTTCCAGCAGGTCGGCATCGATCTGCCGACCCAGCGCCTGGATCGCCAGCCACTGGTCTTCGGTGTAGGGCTTTGTGACCCGTGGCGCCTCCCAAATCCGCTCCACGGACATTTCGTGGGTGAATTCACACTCGCACGGTTCCACCAAGCCACTGATCGGTGCCGCAGAGCCCGGATCGGGACTACAGGCCAACGGAATGTGTCCTTCACCGGCAAACAGCCCTGACGTCGCGTCCAGGCCGATCCAGCCGGCGCCGGGCAAGTAGACCTCGCACCAGGCGTGCAGGTCGGTGAAGTCCACTTCGGTGCCCGAGGGACCGTCGAGGCTTTTGACGTCGGCGGTGAGCTGGATCAGGTAGCCAGAGACGAAACGCGCCGCCAGCCCGAGGTTGCGCAGCAATTGCACCAGCAGCCAGGCTGAATCGCGGCAGGAGCCGGAGGCGTGTTCAAGGGTGTGTTCGGGGGTTTGAACACCGGGCTCCATGCGGATCAGGTAACCGATGTCTTCGCTCAGGCGCTGGTTGAGCGCGACGAGGAAATCCACGCTGGGCAGCGGCGTGCGGTCGATGCCGTCCAGATAGGCCTTGAACTTCGGCGTCAGGGGCAAGGTTTCCAGGTACGGCGCCAGTTCCTTGCGCTCGTCAGCGGCATAGGTGAACGGGATCTTTTCCGCGTAGGGTTCAAGGAAGAAATCGAACGGATTGAACACCGCCATTTCCGCCAGCAGATCGACTTCGATCCGCAGCTCATCGGTTTTCTCCGGGAACACCAGGCGCGCCAGGTAGTTGCCCTGGGGGTCTTGCTGCCAGTTGATGAAATGCTGCTCGGGCGAGACTTTCAGCGCATAGGACAAAATCCGCGTGCGACTGTGGGCTGCCGGGCGCAGGCGAACGATCTGCGGACCGAGCTCGACGGCGCGGTCGTAGCGGTAATGCGTGACGTGATGCAATGCGACATGAATCGACACGGCGTGCCTCCTGCGAGCCTTAAGCGTATTCGACAGCGCGCAAGACTTATGCCATCGCGCAGCGCTGGCGCTTTCATAGATTGCTTAAGGCAGTACAGCACCAAAATCGGGCGACGCGGGAATTTGGTTGGAGGGGATTGCACGCAAATGTCGCAAGGCATGACTGCCGGGGTTCACCGATGGGGTTTCAGGCTGGCTTCAAGACGCTTGATCCGCTGACGGATGCGGGCGCCCACCTGCAACACCAGAATCGCGCGCTGATATCGACGCTTGCTCATCAAGTACAAGCCGATCAGCGACGGAACCGCCGGGATACAGGTAAACCCCACATGGCTTGCTTCGAGCATCGCCAGCAATGTGCTCGACAGGCAGAACACCAGCATGCAGAACAAACCCCAGACCGCTTTGGGGTAACCACGAATCAACGCGATGAAACACCCTGACATCAGCAAACACCCGCCCATCATGCCGATCAGGATGTTCTCCATCATCGGATAATCCCGTGGGAAAAATACCTCGCCGAACACCGTGCCGGTCAACGACATGGCGAAAATCGTCATCATCATGACCGCCACATGAATCCACCCGTAACGCCTCGCATAAGGTTGCCAGGCCAGCCAATGGGCGAATTTCAACTGCATGAGCTTGTCGGCAGTCAGTTGTTGTTGCGATGGGGATTTCTTGCGGCGAGCCATGGATTTCTTCCTTGAAATTGAAAGGCTGGAACGATCAGCAGACAAAAAAACGCCAACCCGAAGGTTGGCGTTTTGTCAGAGCTGGCGAAGCTTAGCGCGGCACAACCGGCTTGCGCGCAGGCTTTGGCCCTTTGCCTTTGGCCGCGTCCTTACGCTCCTTGGCAGCTTGCTGGTTGCGGGCGAACGCCGCAGCCTTGGCTTGTTCACGCTTGTCCCACGGGTTGCCACCATCGCTGGCACGCGGCGGCAGGCCGGTGTGCTGGGTCAGGATCTTGGTGGTCTTCTCGCCTGCCACTTTATGGCTGCCAGCCGGCGTCGAGTTCTTGCGACGGGCGCTCTGGTAGCTGTCGGTCGCCGGCTGATGCAGCGGGATCAACTGGTTCTTGCCCGGCCCGATCAGGTCGGCGCGGCCCATGCGGGTCAGCGCTTCACGCAGCATTGGCCAGCCTTTCGGGTCGTGGTAACGCAAGAACGCCTTGTGCAGGCGACGCTGCTCTTCGCTCTTGACGATGGTCACGGCGTCGCTCTTGTAAGTGACCTTGCGCAGCGGGTTCTTGCCCGAGTGGTACATCGCGGTGGCGGTGGCCATCGGAGACGGGTAGAACGCCTGCACCTGGTCGGCGCGGAAACCGTTGCCCTTGAGCCACAGGGCCAGATTCATCATGTCTTCGTCGGTGGTGCCCGGGTGGGCGGCGATGAAGTACGGAATCAGGTACTGCTCTTTCCCGGCTTCCTTGGAATATTTCTCGAACATGCGCTTGAACTTGTCATAGCTGCCAATGCCCGGTTTCATCATCTGGTTGAGCGGACCTTCCTCGGTGTGTTCCGGGGCGATCTTCAGGTAGCCACCGACGTGGTGGGTCACCAGCTCCTTGACGTATTCCGGCGACTCGACCGCGAGGTCGTAGCGCAGGCCGGAAGCAATCAGGATCTTCTTCACACCCGGCAAGGCACGGGCGCTGCGATACAGCTGGATCAGCGACGAGTGGTCGGTATTCAAATTCGGGCAGATGCCAGGGAACACGCACGATGGCTTGCGGCACGCGGATTCGATTTCCGGGCTCTTGCAGGCGATGCGGTACATGTTTGCGGTCGGGCCGCCGAGGTCGGAAATGACGCCGGTGAAGCCTGGCACCTTGTCGCGGATCTCTTCGATTTCGCGAATGATCGACTCTTCGGAACGGTTCTGGATGATCCGGCCTTCGTGCTCGGTGATCGAGCAGAACGTGCAGCCGCCGAAGCAGCCACGCATGATATTCACCGAGAAACGGATCATGTCGTAGGCCGGGATTTTTTCCTTGCCGTACGCCGGATGCGGAATCCGTGCGTAAGGCATGCCGAACACGTAGTCCATTTCCTCGGTGGTCATCGGAATCGGCGGCGGGTTGAACCAGACGTCGACTTCGCCATGCTTCTGCACCAGCGCACGGGCGTTGCCCGGGTTGGTTTCGAGGTGAAGCACGCGGTTGGCGTGAGCATAAAGAACGGCGTCGCCACGGACTTTCTCAACCGACGGCAGACGAATCACAGTCTTGTCACGCGTCATCTTCGGGCTAGCCAGGATCTGAACGACTTTGGCTTCTTCCGGATCGTCAAGCGGCCCCTTTTCCTGCTCGATGGCGCAGGCCTGGGTGTCCTGGGTATTCACGTACGGGTTGATGATCTTGTCGACCTTGCCCGGACGGTCGATGCGCGTGGAATCGACTTCGTACCAGTCTTTCGGCGTGTCACGACGGATGAACGCGGTGCCGCGCACGTCGGTGATGTCTTCGATCTTGTGACCGTAGGACAGACGCTGGGCGACTTCGACAATCGCACGCTCGGCGTTGCCGTACAGCAGAATGTCGGCGCTGGCGTCGATCAGGATCGAGTTGCGTACCCGGTCCTGCCAGTAATCGTAGTGGGCGATGCGGCGCAGGGAAGCTTCGATGCCACCGAGGACGATCGGCACGTTTTTATAGGCTTCCTTGCAGCGCTGGCTGTAGACCAGGCTCGCGCGATCCGGACGTTTGCCCGCCAGGCCACCAGGGGTGTAGGCGTCATCGGAACGGATTTTCTTGTCAGCGGTGTAGCGGTTGATCATCGAGTCCATGTTGCCGGCCGCGACACCGAAGAACAGGTTCGGCTCGCCGAGCTTCATGAAGTCGTCTTTGGACTGCCAGTTCGGCTGGGCAATGATCCCGACGCGGAAGCCTTGCGACTCCAGCAGCCGGCCGATGATCGCCATGCCGAACGACGGATGGTCAACATACGCATCGCCGGTGACGATGATGATGTCGCAGGAATCCCAGCCGAGCTGATCCATCTCCTCCCTGCTCATGGGCAGGAATGGCGCTGGCCCGAAACATTCGGCCCAGTACTTGGGATAGTCAAATAACGGCTTGGCTGCTTGCATCATGTCGATAACCGGTGTTGGCTTTCATTGAATTTCGCGGGCGCGGAATATAGCACAAAAAATAACCAATTCCGACGGCTATGGTCGGAAATTGCGCGCAACCCCTGTGGGAGCGGGCTTGCTCGCGAAAGCGGTGTGTCATTCAGCAAATAGAGTGAATGTGATACCGCTTTCGCGAGCAAGCCCGCTCCCACAGGTAAATTACTCGTCGTCGAAGTTGTAGCTACCCGGCGCGAGGTTTTCGAATCGGGTGTATTTACCGATAAACGCCAGTCGCGACGTACCGATCGGACCGTTCCGCTGCTTACCGATGATGATCTCGGCGATGCCCTTGTGCTCGGTTTCCGGGTGATACACCTCATCCCGGTACACGAACATGATTACGTCAGCATCCTGCTCGATCGCCCCGGATTCCCGGAGGTCGGAGTTGATCGGGCGTTTGTTCGGCCGTTGCTCCAGGGAGCGGTTGAGCTGCGAGAGCGCCACCACCGGGCAATTGAATTCCTTGGCCAGGGCTTTCAAGGAACGGGAGATTTCGGAAATCTCGTTGGTCCGGTTGTCGCCGCCGGAGCCTGGAATCTGCATCAATTGCAGGTAGTCGATCATGATCAGGGCGACATCGCCATGCTCACGCACCAGGCGCCGGGTCCGCGCGCGCATCTCCGAAGGGCTGATGCCCGCCGTATCGTCGATGAACAACTTGCGATCGTTGAGCAGGTTGACCGCCGAGGTCAGGCGCGGCCAATCGTCGTCGTCGAGGCGACCGGCCCGGACCTTGGTCTGGTCGATACGGCCCAGGGACGACAACATACGCATGATCAGCGATTCACCTGGCATCTCCAGCGAGTAGACCAGGACGCACTTATCGCTGCGCAACACCGCGTTTTCCACCAGGTTCATCGCAAAGGTGGTTTTACCCATGGACGGACGGCCGGCGACGATGATCAGGTCGGACGGCTGCAGGCCGCTGGTCATCCCGTCGAGGTCGGTGTAGCCGGTGGACAGGCCAGTGATGGCGTTGTCGGTGTTGAACAAAGTGTCGATGCGGTCGATGGCCTTGGTCAGCAGGTCATTCACGCTCACCGGGCCGCCGGTTTTTGGCCGGGCCTCGGCGATCTGGAAGATCTGTCGTTCGGCTTCGTCGAGAATTTCTTCAGCGGTGCGGCCTTCCGGGTTGAAGGCGCTGTCGGCAATCTCGCTGGCGATGCCGATCAGTTGGCGCAAGGTCGCCCGCGCACGGACGATCTGGGCATACGCCTTGATGTTGGCGACGGACGGCGTGTTTTTTGCCAGTTCGCCGAGGTAACCGAGGCCACCCACTTGCGAGGTCTGACCTTCCTTGTCCAATTGCTCGGCCAGGGTCACGACGTCGATTGGCGAGTTCATGTCCGCCAGTTTGGCGATCGCACGGAAGATCAGGCGGTGGTCATGTCGATAGAAATCGCCGTCCGATACTTGATCGAGCACGCGTTCCCAGGCGTTGTTGTCCAGCATCAAACCACCGAGCACGGCCTGTTCGGCCTCGATGGAATGCGGCGGCACCTTCAGGGCAGCAGTTTGCAGATCGTATTGCTCAGGAGCGGAGATATCGTTCATGGCCACTTGGTTATTTTATGAAAAGCAGGGATTACAGAAAGACAAAGGGCACGACCTGTAAACAGGATCGTGCCCGATGTTACCGGCAAGCACCCGAGGGTGCCAGCCGACAAGTGCTGCTTAAGCTGCTACCACGACAACGCGTACGGTGGCTTCAACTTCGGCGTGCAGGTGCACGGCTACGTCGAATTCACCTACGTTACGGATAGTGCCGTTCGGCAGACGAACTTCGCTTTTTGCAACTTCAACGCCAGAGGCGGTCAGTGCATCAGCGATGTCGTGAGTACCGATCGAACCGAACAGCTTGCCTTCGTCACCGGCGGTGGCAGTGATAGTCACTTCCAGCTCAGCCAGTTGGGCGGCGCGGTTTTCAGCCGAAGTTTTGCGGTCTGCTGCGGCTTTTTCCAGCTCAGCGCGACGCTCTTCGAACGCAGCCACGTTGGCAGCGGTCGCAGCGGTAGCTTTGCCGTAAGGCAGCAGGTAGTTACGACCGTAACCAGCCTTAACGTTCACTTTGTCACCCAGGTTGCCCAGGTTGGTGACTTTTTCCAGAAGGATCAGTTGCATGTGAAAATCCTCTTAACTTTTAACCTTCACCGTTCGCGTTATCGGCGTCTTTCGACTGCAGACGACCGCGAAAATCAATCAGGCTGTCGACGATGGCCAAGACCACCAGCAACGGATAGATCAGCTGCATGAACAGCAACAGCGTTACGTACAACCCGACCAGCCAGAATCGGCCCAGTCGCTTTTGCGCCACCAGCCCGTGAATCAGGGCCAGCCCGGCGAATACCAGCGGTACACTGCACAACGGCGTCAACATCGCCAACTGGGAACCGAAGTTCGGCCCCAGCAGCATGAACGCCAGCAGTAACATCGCCAGCCCCAGCGGGAATCGGATGGCGCGAAACTCGCGACCAAATCCACCCGGGTTGTACAACAACGCCTGCCAGTAGCGCCCGACAAGCAGGCTCAGCACACTGACGATTTGCAACAAGGCCGCAATCAGGCCGGTCAGGACCGGTGCAATCAGGGACGCGAAACGCGCTTGCTCATCTACCGACAACTTCTGGTAGACATCACCGAGTAGCGACGGCATGACCTTTATCAAGGCCTGCGCCAGCATCTCGATTTGGGGAGCAAAAGCTGTCCCCAGCACCACTGCAAACACCACTCCCATCGCTATGCTGACCAGCAGCACGCGGTTCCAGGACTCGCTTGCGCGCAAAACCAACGCAAGGCTCGAAGACCCCAGCAGCACCAGAAGTGCCCGTGGGTCATCGGAGTAAAGCCACCAGACCAAGGCCGGCAGCAGTCCCAGAGCAAGTACGCCAATGGCGTCCTTCAATCCGCGCCGCAGGAGCACAAGGCATCCAGCGGCAGCACCCAACCAATACAACAACGGCAATGTCGCGCATCCAGCCACTACCAGAGTGGCCTGCACACGGCCGCGCATGATGAACTCAGCTATGGCGCGCATGCATTCAATCCTTTGCTACGTGTCGACTGCCCGGTCTCAGCGGCCGTGGCTGTCGGTGTAGGCCAGCAGGGCCAGGAAGCGGGCGCGCTTGATAGCGGTGGCCAGCTGACGCTGATAACGAGCTTTGGTACCGGTGATACGGCTTGGAACGATTTTGCCGGTCTCGGATACGTATGCTTTCAGGGTGTTGAGATCTTTGTAATCGATCTCTTTCACGTCTTCAGCGGTGAAGCGGCAGAATTTACGACGACGGAAGAAACGTGCCATGTAATAGGCTCCTCAAAAGGTCCGTGGATTACTCGTCAGCGTTATCGCTGTTGTCGCTGTCATCACTGTCAACGCCTTCGGCGTCGGAGTGCTCAGGACGGTCGCGACGCTCACGGCGCTCACTGCGGTTTTCTTCAGCCTTGAGCATCTCGGATTGGCCGGTAACGGCTTCTTCGCGACGGATGACCAGGTTACGGATCACTGCATCGTTGTAGCGGAAGTTGTCTTCCAGCTCGGCCAGGGCCTTGCCAGTGCATTCAACGTTCAGCATCACGTAGTGAGCCTTGTGAACATTGTTGATTGCGTAGGCCAGTTGACGACGGCCCCAATCTTCCAGACGGTGGATTTTGCCGCCGTCTTCTTCGATCAGCTTGGTGTAACGCTCTACCATGCCGCCGACTTGCTCGCTTTGATCCGGGTGGACCAAAAAGATGATTTCGTAATGACGCATGAATGCTCCTTACGGGTTGTAGCCTGCCGCTCAAAAGCGGTCAGACAAGGAGTGAATGACACTTATGGACTTGCTTGCGATAGACACATGCGTGCCTGCCGTCACAGCAAGGGGCGCAATTGTAGAGAAGGGACAGGAGAGGTGCAAGGCAATTGGTGATTATTTGAACAATCACCTGGACTCAATTCCGAACACCTGTAGGAGCTGTAGGAGCTGTCGAGTGAAACGAGGCTGCGATCTTTTGATCTTGCTCTTAAAAAACAACATCAAAAGATCGCAGCCTCGTTTCACTCGACAGCTCCTACGGGTCCCACGGGTCCTGCGTAGTGTCAGGACTTTTTGGTGGCGGCTTTAACGCTGCGCTGGCGCTGGGCTTCGAACAGACAGACGCCAGTCGCCACGGAAACGTTGAGGCTGCTGACGCTGCCGGCCATCGGCAAGTGCACCAGGTAGTCGCACAGATCACGAGTCAGACGACGCATGCCGCTGCCTTCCGCGCCCATGATCAGGATGGTCGGGCCGGTCATGTCATGCTGATACAGGCTCTGCTCAGCCTCGCCCGCCGTACCGACGACCCACAAGCCACGCTGCTTGAGTTTTTCCAGGGTGCGCGCCAGGTTGGTCACGGCAACCAACGGAATCACTTCCGCCGCACCGCAGGCCACTTTACGTACCGTCGGGGTCAGGGTGGCCGACTTGTCTTTCGGCACGATCACCGCCAGCGCGCCGGCCGCATCGGCCGAACGCAGGCAAGCGCCGAGGTTGTGCGGATCGGTCACGCCGTCGAGCACCAGCAGCAGCGGTGCGCCTTCGGAGCGATCGAGCAGCTCGTCGAGCATCGCCTCGCCCCAGACCTGGCTCGGACTCACGTCCGCGACCACGCCTTGGTGCACGCCTTCGACCCAGGCATCCAGCTCGCGACGCTCGGCGTTGCCGACAGGCACACGATTGTCGTTTGCCAGCTGGATCAACGTCTGAACCCGCGGATCGCTGCGGCCTTCAGCTAACCAGATCTGCTTGACGCGTTTTGGGTGGTGACGCAACAACGCTTCTACCGCATGCACGCCGTAGATTTTTTCCAACTGACTCATGACTTGGCCTTAGGTTTACGCGCCCCGCCGCTTTTGGCAGCTGGAGCCGAGCCCGATTTTGGCGGGCCTTTACGGTGTTTGCTCGGCTTGCTGCCGGGAGCCTTGTCAGGCGCCGACCGTCCGGTCTTTCCCCCAGACGCCGCTTTACCGCCGCTTTTCGCTTCAGACAGCAACGCCTGTTTCAGTTCACGACTTTTACGCAGCTCGGCGTTTTTCGCCGCCGCATCGCTCGGGCGATAAGCTTCGGGCGCTTTTTCCTTGGCAGGACGACGACCGGTTTTCGCCGGGGCCGGTTCTGCGGCAGTTTTAGCTGCAGTCCTGGCGGCTGGCTCAGCCCTTTCGTTGCCGCGCTTCTTGCGACCGATCGGCGCGCTGATGGTCTTTTCAGCCATCTCGAAGTCGATCTTGCGTTCGTCGAGGTCGACGCGCATCACGCGCACTTCAACGGTGTCGCCGAGGCGGAAGCTGCGACCGGTACGCTCACCGGCGAGGCGGTGATGCACAGGATCGAAGTGGTAGTAGTCGCCCGGCAGCGCGGTGACATGCACCAGGCCTTCGACGTAGATGTCGGTCAGTTCGACGAACAGGCCGAAACCGGTCACGGCGGTGATCACACCCGGGAACGATTCGCCCACGCGATCTTTCATGAACTCGCACTTGAGCCAGTTCACCACGTCGCGGGTCGCTTCGTCGGCACGGCGCTCGCTCATCGAGCACTGCTCGCCGAGTTGCTCCAGGGCCGCTTCGTCGTACGGATAAATCCGCGCCTTCGGAATGGTCATCGCACCGGCACGGCGAACGTGCGGGGTGTCTTGCTTGGAGTGGATAACGCTGCGGATCGCCCGGTGCGTGAGCAAGTCCGGGTAGCGGCGGATCGGCGAGGTGAAGTGGGTATAGGCTTCGTAATTCAGGCCGAAGTGGCCCTGGTTATCAGCGCTATACACCGCTTGGCTCAACGAACGCAACATGACGGTCTGGATCAGATGGAAATCCGGACGGTCCTTGATGCTCGCCAGCAACGCCTGGTAATCCTTCGGCGACGGGCCGTCCTTGCCTTTGTGCAGGGACAGGCCGAGCTCGCCAAGGAAGGCGCGCAGTTTTTCCAGACGCTCCGGTGGCGGACCGTTGTGCACGCGATACAGCGCAGGAATTTCGTGCTTCTTCAGGAATTCAGCAGTGGCCACGTTGGCCGCCAGCATGCATTCCTCGATCAGCTTGTGCGCATCGTTACGAACGGTCGGACGGATTTCGGCGATCTTGCGCTCGGTGCCGAAGATGATCCGGGTTTCCTGGGTTTCGAAATCGATCGCGCCACGCACGTGACGAGCGCCCAGCAGCACTTTGTACAGTGCGTAAAGCTGCTTGAGGTGTGGCAGAACGTCGGTGTACTCGCCGCGAAGCTGACGTGCTTCGGTAAGTTTCGGCGTTTCGAGCATCGCGCTGACTTTGTTGTAGGTCAGGCGAGCATGGGAGTGAATCACCGCTTCGTAGAAGCAGTAGTCGGTCATCTCGCCGGATTTGGAGATGGTCATCTCGCAAACCATGGCCAGGCGATCGACGTGCGGATTCAGCGAGCACAGGCCATTGGACAACTGCTCAGGGAGCATCGGCACTACGCGCTCGGGGAAGTACACCGAGTTGCCGCGAACCTGGGATTCGTTGTCCAGCGCCGAACCAATCTTCACGTAGCTGGAGACGTCGGCAATCGCCACGTACAACTTCCAGCCACCGGAGAACAGGCGCAGCTTGCCTGGCTTGGATTCGCAGTAAACCGCGTCATCGAAGTCGCGCGCATCTTCACCGTCGATGGTCACGAACGGCAGATGGCGCAGGTCGATGCGCTTCTCTTTGTCTTTCTCTTCGACTTCAGGCTTGAGCTTGGCGGCTTCTTTCAACACCGCCTCAGGCCATACGTGCGGGATATCGTACGCGCGCAGGGCGACATCGATTTCCATGCCCGGCGCCATGTAGTTACCCACGACTTCAACCACGTCGCCTTGCGGCTGGAAGCGTGGCGTCGGCCAGTGAGTGATCTTCACTTCGACGAACTGACCAATCTGCGCGTTGGCGTTGCGGCCCGGGGTGACCAGCACTTCTTGCTGGATCTTCGGGTTATCCGCGACGACGAAGCCGATACCGCCTTCTTCGAAGTAGCGGCCGACGATGGTCTCGTGGGCACGGGACACGACTTCGACGATCATGCCTTCGCGGCGACCGCGACGGTCAAGGCCGGAAACACGCGCCAGGGCACGGTCGCCGTCGAACACCAGACGCATTTGCGCCGGGCTCATGAACAGATCGTCACTGCCGTCGTCCGGGACCAGGAAGCCGAAGCCGTCACGGTGACCGCTGATGCGGCCCAGGATCAGGTCGAGCTTGTCCACCGGCGCATACGTGCCGCGACGGGTATAGATGAGTTGAGCGTCGCGCTCCATGGCGCGCAGGCGGCGACGCAGGGCTTCGATCTGGTCTTCTGTGGTAAGACCAAACTCCTCGACCAGCTGCTCGCGGTTAGCAGGCGAACCTCGATCAGCAAGGTGCTGAAGGATCAGTTCGCGGCTAGGAATAGGGTTTTCATATTTTTCCGCTTCACGAGCGGCCTCGGGATCGAGGGACTGCCAATCGGCCATTAGAGAGTTTTCACCTTGTCTATATGCGGGTTAGTTTGGCATAGGCGTAATGAAACGGGAAATTTCAGACTGTGACAGCCCATCTAAAGCCCTTTATCGACACCGAGAAACCGAATTAAATGCCATTGGCGAAATTTTCCAGGTTTTTTTGGTGGCAGGGGTTTACAGTTAAAAAGACGCTCCGTATAGTGCGCGCCATCGACGACGCACTAGCGTTACCGATACTGCCCAGATGGTGAAATTGGTAGACACGCCAGCTTCAGGTGCTGGTGACCGCAAGGTCGTGGAAGTTCGAGTCTTCTTCTGGGCACCAATTTCGAGCTTGAGATTAGATCAATTTCAAGGCTCACACAAAAACCCGCGAAAGCGGGTTTTTTGCATTCAGGGCTTCTGATTTATTAAAACCAAATCAGGGGTTTACAGATTAAAAAGCTCTCCGTATAGTGCGCCACATCAACAGCGGCAACGTTGCTGATACTGCCCAGATGGTGAAATTGGTAGACACGCCAGCTTCAGGTGCTGGTGACCGCAAGGTCGTGGAAGTTCGAGTCTTCTTCTGGGCACCAATTCAAATTTCAGAGTCGATCTGGAATTTCACAAAAACCCGCGAAAGCGGGTTTTTGCGTTTCTGGCTTTTAAAAACCCCATGGCGCCTATGCCCGCCCCTGTAGGAGCTGCCGAAGGCTGCGATCTTTTGATCTGCAACGATTTCAGCTCCACCAACAATCAAGATCAAAAGATCGCAGCCTTCGGCAGCTCCTACGGGGGTCAGCATTGTGCCCGAGACCGCGCTAGCAGCGCCCTGTCCCTCCCTCAAAGCGCACTTGAGAAACAATATCGTTTATCATTGTTGCAAGTTTTTGCAATGCGACAGTGAGGAACCCTGCGAATGATGTTTCGAAATACCCTGCGCCGAAGCCTGACCTTCACCCTTCTCGGCCTGGCCCTCGCCACTCCCCTCACCCAAGCCGCCGACCCGGTTTCCCTGACGCTGTATAACGGCCAGCACAAGGAAGTCGGCGATGCTGTCGCCAAAGCCTTCGAAGCCAAGACCGGGATTCACGTCAATGTGCGCAAGGGCAGCAGCAACCAGCTCGCCAGCCAGGTCGTCGAAGAAGGTGATCGCTCCCCTGCCGACGTGATCTACACCGAAGAGTCGCCGCCGCTGAACAAACTCGGCGAACAAGGCCTGTTGGCCCAGACCGACGCCGCCACCCTCGCCGTCCTGCCGAAAGATTACGTCGCCGGCAACGGCACCTGGATCGGCATCACTGCCCGGGTCCGCGTGGTCGCTTTCAACCCGAAACTGATCGACGAAAAAGACCTGCCGAAGTCAGTCATGGAATTCTCCGATCCTAAATGGCAAGGCAAGGTCGGCTTCGTGCCTACCAGCGGCGCCTTCCAGGAACAGGCTGTGGCGATCATCAAGACCCATGGCATGGACGCTGCCGAAGAATGGCTGACCGGCCTGCGTGCTTTCGGCAAGGTCTACAGCAACAACATGGTGGCACTGAAAGCCGTGGAAAACGGCGAAGTCGCCACGGTGCTGGTGAACAACTACTACTGGTTTGCCTTGCAGCGTGAAAAAGGCCAGCTCGACTCGAAACTGCATTACTTCACCGGCGGCGACGTCGGCGGCTTGATTACGGTTTCCAGCGCTGCCGTGCTGAAATCCAGCAAACATCCAAAAGAAGCCCAGCAATTTCTCGCCTACATGGCCAGCGAAGAAGGCCAGCGTGTGATCACCCAGACCACCGCCGAATATCCGCTGCACAAAGGCATGGAATCGGATCGCGGGCTCAAGCCGTTCAGCGAACTCGAAGCGCCGAAAGTCACCCCGGCCGATCTCGGCAATGCCGAAGAAGCCCTGGACCTGGAACGTGACGTTGGCTTGAACTGATGAGCGCATCGCTATCCGCCCCCGCCGCGCGCGGGGGTTACGTGCCAAGGCGCAAGCGGCCGTCAATCTGGTTGTTGTTGCCGGTATTACTGCTGGTTGTCCTCAGCCTGTTGCCGCTGGCGTATGTTGGGCTCAAGACCTGGCAAGCAGGCTGGGCGGAAGCATTGCACCTGTTGTGGCGGCCATATGTGTTTGGCCTGCTGCGCAACACGCTGTCGCTGATGGTCGGCGTCACCGTGGCGTGTGGCGTGATCGGTTTGTCGCTGGCTTGGCTGCTGGAGCGCAGCAATCTGAAGGGACGGCGCCTGTGGGGCGTGATCCTGTGCTTGCCGTTCGCTGTGCCGGCGTTTGTCAGCAGCTTCACCTGGGTTTCCTTGAGCGCGCATTTCGAAGGTTTGGGCGGGGCGATTATAGTGATGACCCTGTCCAAGTATCCGCTGGTGTTTCTGCCGGTGGCGGCGACCCTGCGCAATCTTGATCCATCACTGGAAGAGTCCGCCCGCACCCTGGGGCAGAATCGCTGGGGCGTGTTTTTCAGGATCACCCTGCCGTTGCTCTGGCCATCGCTTTTGGCTGGCTCGCTGCTGATTGCGCTGCACATGCTGGTGGAGTTCGGCGCGCTGTCGATCATCGGCCTGCAAACCTTCACTACCGCGATCTATCAACAGTTCGAGCTGGAATTCAGCAACGCCAATGCCGCAATGCTGTCGGCGGTGCTGCTGGCTCTGTGTCTGGTGCTGTTGTGGCTGGAATTGCGCGTGCGCGGCAAAGGTCGGCACGTGCGTACTGGTCAGGGTGCGGCGCGGCATGCAGAACAGGTTCGTCTCGGACCTTGGGCTGCCGCCGGACAGGTTTATTGCCTGGCACTGGCAATCATCGGCAGCGGGATTCCGCTAGGGATGCTGGCGTACTGGTTGGCGGTCGGCTCATCGGCCGCGCTCCCGGTGGCAGCGATCAGCGAGGCTTTGCTGTCGTCACTGGCACTGTCGTTGGGCGGCGCGGCGCTGTGCCTGATTCTGGCAGTGCCGGTTGGGTTGCTGGTGGTGCGCTACAAAGGCCAACTGGCGATCTGGGCCGAGCGTTTGCCGTATCTGCTGCATGCGCTGCCAGGCCTGGTGATTGCGCTGACCCTGGTGTATTTCGCCCTGCACTATGTGCCGGCGCTGTACCAGACGTCGATGTTGTTGCTGATCGCTTACGCACTGTTGTTCCTGCCGCTTGCTCAGGCACCGATTCGCACAGCTCTGAACAAGGCGGCGCCACAGCTGGAAGAGGCGGCTCGCACACTGGGTGCGTCGTCGTTCAGTGCGTTTTGCCGGGTGACCTTGCCGATTATCTTCCCGGCATTGGGCGCGGCGTTTGCGCTGGTGTTTCTGGCTGCGATGAAGGAATTGACGGCGACGTTGCTGCTGAGCCCGACCGGGTTGAATACGCTGGCTACGGAAGTCTGGGCGCATACCGCGAACGTGGAGTTTGCGGCGGCGGCGCCTTATGCGGCGTTGTTGATTTTGGTGTCGGGGTTGCCGGTTTATCTGTTGACGACGCGGATGTATTTGAGCCGCTGAAAAGCTTCGCGGGCAAGCCTCGCTCCTACAGGGGTCGCGTGACCAATGTAGGAGCGAGGCTTGCCCGCGAAGGCGTCAGCCCAACCAATACAAATCCTAAGCCCTGAACTGCCCTAGGCTGGCCTTCAACTGCGCTGCCAACCCATCCAGCACTTTGCCGCTGGCCGTAGTTTCCACCACCGCCTGAGCCGCTTTCTCAGCCTGCGCATGAATCGTCTCAACCCGACCCCGCACCGCTTGCGCGCCCTGCGCCTGATGCGCTGCTGCCTGAGTCGCCAGGCCTATCGCCGCATGCACTTGCTCAACCGAAGCCTGCACCGACTGCTGCAACCGCGCGCTGTCACGCAACACCAGCAACCCTTCGCTGGCCTGGCGTCCGGCCTGACCAATCGCCGCTACCGCCTCACGCGCACCTTGCTGCAAGGCCACGATATGCGCCTGGATGTCGCCGGTAGAACTTTGTGTCTTGCTCGCCAGCGCCCGGACTTCGTCTGCCACCACGGCAAACCCACGACCGGTCTCACCCGCACGTGCCGCTTCGATGGCGGCATTGAGCGCCAACAAGTTGGTTTGCTCGGCAATCCCGTGGATCACCGTCAGCACCACTTCAATCTGCTCGCTCTGCTGCGCCAGACGCTCGATGACTTTCGCACCGGTATCAACCTGCCCGGCCAACGCCTCGATCAGACTGCCGACTTTCGCCGAGGTCCGGGTGTTCTCATCGGTGGCGGAACGAATATCCACCACTTGCTGCAACGCGGCTTGCATCGCGTGGCTTTCCGACTGCGCTTCATCGGCCATTTGCGACAACGCGCGCAGGCTCTCGGCCACTTCATCGCGCTGCATGCCCGCAGCCGCGTCGGCCCCGGCATTGCGCAAGGTCATGGCGCCGATTTCCACACCGGTACGCTGGGCCACATCGCCCGCCTCGCGCACGATCGGCTGCAACTTATCCACAAAGCGATTGACCGCCGAGGCCATGTCGCCGATTTCGTCCTTGCTGTTGATCTGCACACGCTTGGTCAGGTCACCTTCGCCCGCCGCCAGATCATCCATGGCGGCAATCAGCATTTTCAGGCGATTGACTACGCGACGACCCAACACCACGGCCAGCAACAGCAACACGCCGAAACCAACCACCGCCAGGCCCATGCCGATGCGCCAGCGCAAAGTGCCCGCCGCTTGCTGCACGGTGCTAGTCGTGTTGGCCTGCATTTCAGACGCCGTGGACTGCGCCGACTTCAGACGCGCGCCCATCGCCGCTGCGCTATCAGCCGCCGCGCCTTTGAGGCTGTCGCCGACCAGTTGATCACTGCTGGCGATCAGCGCGGTGAAGCGCTTGTCCAGAGCTGCCAGATCGACCTCTACCGAAGCGGTAGAAACGCCCATCAATACCTTGCCGATTTCCACGCCATTGGGGCTGATCGAGGCTTCGAGGTAGTAGACCGATGGATCGTTCTTCGCCGCATCCAGCACTTTGTCCAAGGCGCGCTCGCCCTGGCCTTTCTCCAGCAACGCTTTGTTGATCGGGTTTTCGCGATTCAAATAGCGGGTCAGGTGCTGGCCGGTGGCGTCGTCGTAGATCACGAACAACACATTCGGATTGCGCTGGGCCCGGCGGGCGAATTCGGACAGGGTTGGAACGTCGCTGTCCCACATGGCGCGGGGTGCGACCGAGGCAAGAAGCTGCGCCATATCATTGGCGGAGTCCTTCAGGTCTTTTTCCAATGTCCCACGCAATTGCGCCTGCTCGTCCTTCAGACGCGAGGACAGGCCGGCGGTGAGTCGCTGACGGGTATTGGTCGAAAGGCTGTCCAGGCTCGACGTGACTTCACGCCCCGCCTGCTCCAGTTCACCAGAGAGTTTTTGACTGTCAGCACCCAGGCGCACGCCTAGATCGGCCTCCAGCGCGGTGACTGTGCTCCGGGTCAGGGCGACGGCGACCAGCACTTGCACCAAAAGGGCGATACCAAGGGTAACGAACACGGGCCGCAGGAGACGGCTTTGTAACAGTGAGAGAATGGCTGACACGGGATTATCCCTCTGCTTTGACGCCATTAAATTGATGGCACGCCAGAAGGCATAATTACAGCAAAGGTCGTGCCGCCCAACGGGCATAAACGACAAAGGCCCCGGTTAAGGGGCCTTTGTGTTTTACATCAACGACTTATTAAGCGAACGGGTGACGCAGAACGATGGTTTCGTTGCGGTCCGGGCCCGTCGAAATAATGTCAATCGGCGCACCGACCAACTCTTCAACGCGTTTGATGTAGTTGCGAGCGGCTTGCGGCAGCTCTTCCAGGGTCTTGGCACCGACGGTGGATTCGGTCCAGCCTGGCATCTCTTCGTACACTGGCTCGAGGCCGATGTAGCTGTCGGCGTCGGTCGGTGCGTCGATCACTGCACCATCCTGGTTCTTGTAGCCAACACAGATGTTGATGGTTTCCAGGCCGTCCAGCACGTCCAGCTTGGTCAGGCACAGGCCCGAGATGCTGTTGACGTCGATAGCGCGACGCAGGATGACGGCATCGAACCAGCCGCAACGACGGGCACGGCCGGTAGTAGCGCCGAACTCGTGCCCACGCTTGGCCAGGAACGCACCGACGTCGTCGAACAGCTCAGTCGGGAACGGACCCGAACCAACGCGAGTGGTGTAGGCCTTGGTGATGCCGAGGATGTAATCCAGGTACATCGGACCGAAACCCGAACCGGTGGCGATGCCGCCCGCAGTGGTGTTGGAGCTGGTGACGTACGGGTAGGTCCCGTGGTCGATGTCCAGCAGGGAGCCTTGAGCGCCTTCGAACATGATGTCTTTGCCAGCGCGACGCAGCTCGTGCAGCTCGGCGGTGACGTCGAGCATCATCGGCTTGAGCAGCTCGGCGTATTCCATGCACTCGTCGAGAGTCTTCTGGAAGTCGATCGCTGGCTCTTTGTAGTAATTGACCAGGACGAAGTTGTGGTAATCCAGCAACTCGCCCAGCTTGGCGGCGAAACGCTCACGATGGAACAGGTCACCGATGCGCAGACCGCGACGGGCGACTTTGTCTTCGTAAGCCGGGCCGATACCGCGACCGGTCGTACCGATCTTCAGCTCGCCACGGGCCTTTTCACGCGCCTGGTCCAGCGCTACGTGGTAGGACAGGATCAGCGGGCAGGAAGGGCTGATACGCAGGCGCTCGCGCACCGGTACACCTTTCTCTTCCAGCTTGATGATCTCGCGCAGCAGAGCGTCCGGTGCAACCACCACGCCGTTGCCGATCAGGCACTGCACGCCTTCGCGCAGCACGCCCGACGGGATCAGGTGCAAGACGGTTTTTTCGCCGTCGATCACCAGGGTGTGACCCGCGTTGTGGCCACCTTGGTAGCGCACTACGGCGGCAGCATGTTCGGTCAGCAGATCAACGATCTTGCCTTTGCCCTCATCACCCCATTGGGTGCCCAGGACTACGACATTCTTACCCATAACACTTGTCCTCATTCGCGCAAACTTGGTGCCGGCAGCCGCCGGCAGGAAAACTCAAGAAGCCAGCGGCAATACTTGCCAAAGCCCGTTCTGCTGAATCAATTGCCGGTCGCAGTCCGCTTCACGGGCGGCGGCCAATGGTTGCCCAGGCAAAGCCTGAACGACACGCTGACCCTCACTGCGCAACTGGCAAACCTGCTGCCAGAGTGCCGCATCCGTACTGTCAGGCATCCAGATACCGCCAGACGGTAACTCGATCTCAGCACGCCCCAGGGTCACCAGGGTTTTCAAATCGGTGGAGAAGCCGGTTGCCGGACGAGCACGACCGAAGTCGGCGCCGATGTCGTCGTAACGACCGCCCTGGGCAATGGACTGGCCAACACCCGGGACGAACACCGCGAACACTACACCGGTGTGGTAGTGGTAGCCGCGCAACTCGCCCAGATCGAAGTAAAGCGGTAATTCAGGGAAACGCGTGGACAGTCGGTCGGCAATCGCCAACACGTCTTCCAGAGCCGCCAGTACCGGCGCCGGCGCATTGGCCAGACGCTCACGGGCAGCGCTCAATACTTCACGACCGCCACACAGGTCGACCAACGCGCGCAGCATGCCCGACAGATCGGCAGGCAAACCTTCGGTCAAGGTAATGACCTCGTCGATGGCTTTGCGTTGCAATGCATCGAACAACTGTTGCTCGACTTCACCGGACAAACCGGCGGCGCGGGCCAGGCCGCGGTAGATGCCAACATGACCGAGGTCCATGTGCACGTCCGGCACATCGGCCAGTTGCAGCATGGCCAGCATCAGGCTGATGACTTCGACGTCGCTGCTCGGGCTGGCATCGCCGTACAACTCGGCGCCCAACTGAATCGGGCTGCGAGACGACGACAAGGCGCGCGGCTGAGCATGCAGAACGCTGCCGGCATAGCACAGGCGGCTCGGACCTTCACGGCGCAGGGTGTGCGCATCGATGCGCGCCACTTGCGGCGTGATGTCGGCACGGAAACCCATCTGCCGGCCCGATTGCGGGTCGATGACCTTGAAGGTACGCAGATCCAGGTCCTGGCCCGCGCCGGTCAGCAGGGATTCCAGGTACTCGATATGGGGAGTCACGACAAACTCGTAACCCCAGCTCTGGAACAGATCCAACACCTGGCGGCGCGCTACTTCAATGCGCGCTGCCTCCGGTGGCAGTACTTCTTCGATGCCATCTGGCAGCAGCCAGCGGTCTACCGTTGCCATTACGCCATTCCCCTATGATCCGGGCGGCCAGCCGTTGGGCGAGCCTTGAGTGAAGCAGAAAATGTCCGGCCCATGCGCAAAGCACGCGCATGAACGACGTGGCAAAAAGCCTGAAACCGGCTTCGCCAATCACTTTCCTCGAAAAACCTGTCGAGTCATTCAACTCGGTCGCCTGCGTGAAAACCACAATCAAACGTGCAGACGCAAAAAAGCCGGGAATTTCCCGGCTGCCGCATCATACACACGTTTTCCCAAAGGATCACCCCGCCCGAGGTTTTAGCCGCCGGGCGGGGGATGATTCAGGTCAACGCAGTATCAAGGCTTGGCTTTTTCCAGGTAACGGAAGAAGTCGCTGCTTGGGTCGAGGACCATGACGTCGGTTTTGTTCGCGAAGCTTTCACGGTAGGCACGCAGGCTACGGTAGAAACCGTAGAACTCCTGATCCTGGCCGTAGGCCTTGGAGTAGATCGCAGCAGCCTGGGCGTCACCATCACCGCGAACCTCTTCAGATTCACGATAGGCTTCAGCCAGCAATACGCGGCGTTGACGATCGGCGTCGGCACGGATGCCTTCGGCCAGTTCGTTACCCTTGGCGCGGTGCTCGCGAGCTTCACGCTCACGCTCGGTGCTCATACGTTCGAACACGCTGCGGTTCACTTCTTTCGGCAGGTCGATGGCCTTGACCCGAACATCGACAACTTCGATGCCCAGCTCTTTTTCCGCCATCTTGTTCAGCGAAGCGGTGATATCCGCCATCAACGCGTCACGTTCACCGGAAACCACTTCGTGCAGGGTGCGCTTACCAAACTGGTCACGCAGGCCCGATTCCAGACGACGGGACAGACGCTCGTCGGCAATCTGCTTGAGGCCGGAAGTTGCGGTGTAGAAGCGCTCGGCATCTTTCACGCGCCACTTGGCGAAGGCATCAACCATGACGGCTTTCTTTTCCAGCGTCAGGAAGCGTTGTGTCGGTGCATCCAGCGTCATCAGGCGTGCGTCGAATTTGCGCACCTGGTTAACGTAAGGCACTTTCACATGCAGGCCCGGCTGAACATCAGTCTGGACCACGCGACCGAACTGCAGCATCACCGCACGCTCGGTCTGAGCCACGATGTAGAAGCAGTTCCAGGCTGCGATCGCCACGACGACGCCGACAATAAGGGCGATCAGCGATTTATTGCTCATCAGCGACTCTCCCTGGTACGTGCTTGCTGTTGCTGCAGATCTGCTGCCGCACGCGCATTCGCTTCATTGCTGCTGGCTGCCGCGCCCGTTACCGGTGCGCTGGTGCTGCGGCCACCGTCGATCATCTTGTCCAGCGGCAAGTACAGCAGATTGCTCTGGCCGTTCTTGTTGCCGGTCACGAGAACCTTGCTGGTGTTGGTGAAGACTTCCTGCATGGTGTCCAGGTACAGACGCTCACGAGTCACTTCAGGGGCCTTGCGGTACTCGGCGACCAGTTTGGTAAAGCGATCCGCCTCACCCTTGGCGCGCGATACCGTTTCGTCACGGTAGCCGTTGGCATCTTCAAGGATGCGCTGGGCCTGACCACGGGCTTCCGGCACGACGCCGTTGGCGTAGGTTTCAGCCTGGTTGCGCGAACGCTGCTCGTCTTCACGGGCGCGGATCACGTCATCGAAGGCTTCCTGGACTTCACGCGGTGCGGCTGCGTTCTGTACGTTGACCTGGGTAACGGTGATACCGGTGCGATAGGTGTCGAGGAAACGTTGCAGACGCTCCTTGATTTCGCTGGCCATCAACTCACGACCTTCGGTCAGGACCTGGTCCATGGCGGTGGAACCCACCACATGGCGCAAGGCGCTGTCGGTCGCTTGCTGCAGGCTGATTTCCGGCTGATCGACGTTCAGCACGAAATCCTGCAGGTTGCTGATCTTGTACTGCACGGTCAGCGGCACTTCGACGATGTTCTCGTCTTCGGTCAGCATCTGGCCCTGCTTGGTGTACGAACGCTCACGCGTCACGTTCTCCATGTACTTTTTATCGATCGGAGGGAAATAGATGTTCAGGCCCGGGCCGACCGTTTCGTAGTACTTGCCGAAACGCAGCACAACGGCTTGCTCCTGCTCGTCGACCACGTAGACCGCGCTGTACAGCCACACGGCCGCCAGCACGACGAGGCCGATGCCGAGCAGGCCTCCGAAGCCGCCACTCTTGCCCGAACCTCCGCCGTCGTCACCGCGTTTCTTTCCACCACCGAACAACCCGTTCAGGCTTTCCTGCAGCTTTCGGAAGGCCTCGTCGAGATCCGGTGGTCCCTTGCGGTCGCCGTTATTGCGGCGCTTGCCACCCCAAGGATCCTGATTATTCGAGTTGCCACCCGGCTCATTCCAAGCCATAGCGCTCTCCATCTGATAAAGCAAAGACGCACCCACGGCGCGCCGACCAATGCTACAGAATGCCTGTCACCACGGCACAACCGCTTTCTCAGGCTTTTATTGCAAAGTGTGTTGCTCGATGAAATCCATCGGTTGCAGGCCTTCGCGGCTCACCAGTCGATTCAACTCGACCCGTGGCAAGCGAACGGCCAGCAGGCAGATGCCTTCTTCGTCGTGTTCTTCTTTCTGCACCGCACCAAGCTCGAAAAACTGCGCACGCAGTCGAGCAAAACGCTGCGGCAAGCGCAAGGTCCCCACAAACAAATCACCGCCCAGCAACTCGGCAATGGCTTGTTCAAGCAATTCCAGACCACTGCCATCACGCGCCGACAGCCAGACCCGTTGGGGCTTGCCGTTTTCGTCGCGCTGGATTTGTGGCTCGACGCCTTCAAGCAAATCGAGTTTGTTATAGACCTCGAGTATCGGCAAGTCCTGGGCACCGATCTCGCCCAGCACCACCATCACCTGCTCGATCTGCAACATGCGATCCGGTTCGGCCGCATCGATCACGTGCAACAGCAGGTCCGAGTTACTCGACTCTTCGAGCGTAGACCGAAATGCCTCGACCAGTTTGTGCGGCAAGTGGCGTATGAAACCCACCGTGTCGGCCAGGACAATCGGCCCCAGGTCGTCCAGTTCCAGACGGCGCAAGGTCGGGTCCAGCGTGGCAAACAACTGGTCAGCCGCGTACACGTCGGATTTCGTCACGTTATTGAAGAGCGTGGATTTGCCGGCGTTGGTATAGCCCACCAGAGACACGGTAGGAATATCCGCACGTGTACGGCCGCGTCGCGATTGTTCGCGCTGACTGCGTACTTTTTCGAGTCGGCCCTTGATCTGTCGCAGGCGAACCCGCAGCAAACGGCGGTCGGTTTCAAGCTGGGTTTCACCCGGGCCGCGCATACCGATACCGCCACCCTGACGCTCAAGGTGAGTCCAGCCACGAACCAGCCGGGTGCTCATGTGGTCAAGCTGGGCCAGTTCGACCTGGAGCTTGCCTTCATGGGTACGGGCGCGTTGGGCGAAAATATCGAGAATCAGACCGGTACGGTCAATCACGCGACACTCGAAAACACGTTCGAGGTTACGTTCCTGACTGGGCGTGAGGATGTGATTGAAGATGACCAGATCGGCCTTCTCGGCATGGACCAGGTCGCGCAGTTCCTCGACCTTGCCGCTGCCAATCAGGAATTTGGCGGTTGGCCGATGACGCGGCACGTTAAAAAACGCAACGGTCTCGGCGCCGGCCGAATTAGCCAATTCCTGAAACTCCTGCGGATCTTCGCGCGCCTCAGGGTCCTGTCCATCCAAGTGAACGAGGATTACTCGCTCACCACCACCGTGGCGCTCAAAGAACAAAGGAGACTCCTATCAGGCGTTACCTGGCTCAGCGTCGCCTGCTTCGGATTCGGTTGCGCTAGGCAGACGAATTGGACGAACCGGCACCACTGTAGAGATAGCGTGTTTGTAAACCATCTGGCTAACGGTGTTTTTCAGCAGGATAACGAACTGGTCGAAAGACTCGATCGTGCCTTGCAGTTTGATCCCGTTGACCAGGTAGATGGAAACCCCAACTTTCTCTTTACGTAAAGTATTCAAGTAAGGGTCTTGTAGCGAATGCCCTTTTGACATGTGCCGCACTCCTTTAAGGATTCAATAATAAAAAATAGGTAATTCAGATGGCTCTGGCCGTCACACCCCCAAGGATAGACGGCAATTGCAAGGACTCAGCTCAATATGGAGATGGTCCCGAGGTATTTCAAGGCGCGCGGCAGATTGTCGCAATCGAGGCTGTCCAGCCAGTGTAAATCAGCCCAACTGCGTAGCCAGGTGAACTGGCGCTTTGCCAATTGGCGCGTGGCTATGATTCCACGTTCCTGCATCTCGGCTTGCGTCAGCTTGCCATCCAGGTAATCCCAGACTTGTCGGTACCCAACAGCGCGTATGGATGGCAACCCGGCATGCAGGTCACTTCTCTTACGCAGGGCTACGACCTCGTCGATGAATCCCTGTTCCAACATAATTGTGAATCTTTGTTTAATGCGCTCGTGCAGTACTTGGCGATTTGCCGGAGCGATGGCCAAGTTCGCGACAGTATAGGGCAATTGTTGCAGTCCCGAAGCGGCTGCTTCAGTACTTTGCGCAGATTGTCTGAGCCGCAGCTCGGTCATGCTCTGACCACTCACGCGGTAAACTTCCAGCGCACGACTCAGACGTTGCGGATCGTTCGGGTGAATTCGCGCTGCCGACACCGGATCAATCACCGCCAATTGGTCGTGCAGGGCTTGCCAGCCAAGGCGTTCAGCCTCTTCTTCGATTTGCGCGCGAACCTCGGGATCGGCCGCCGGCATTTCTGCCAGTCCTTCGACCAAAGCCTTGTAGTAGAGCATCGTGCCGCCTACAAGCAGCGGGATTTTTCCACGCGAAGTGATCTCGGCCATCGCCTCAAGGGCATCACGACGAAAATCCGCCGCCGAATAGCTCTCCGCCGGGTCGAGAATATCGATTAACCGGTGTGGGAATTCGGCCAAAATCTCTTTTGAAGGCTTGGCGGTGCCGATGTCCATGCCACGGTAAACCAGCGCCGAATCGACACTGATCAGCTCACACGGCAGAACTTTGGTCAGTTCGATGGCCAGGTCGGTCTTGCCCGCAGCGGTCGGGCCCATCAGGAAAATCGCTGGAGGGAGCTGGCTCATCAACGACCGCGCAAGAACAGTTTGTCCAGATCGTCCAGGCCCAATTGGGTCCAGGTCGGTCGGCCATGGTTGCATTGACCGCTGCGTTCGGTGTTTTCCATGTCCCGCAGCAGACCGTTCATTTCCGGCAGCGCCAGGCGCCGATTAGCCCGGATCGCGCCGTGACAGGCCATGGTGCCGAGCAATTCGTTCAGGTGCGCTTGAATCCGGTCACTTGTGCCGTATTCCATCAGGTCCGCCAGTACGTCGCTGACCAGGCGATTGGCTTCTGCCTGCTTGAGCAGCGCCGGAATTTGCCGGATCGCCAGGGTTTCCGGGCCCAGGCGTTGCAATTCAAAGCCCAGACGCTGGAACCATGCGACGTTCTCTTCGGCGCAATCGGCTTCGCGCTGGCTCACGGCCAGGGATTCCGGCACCAGCAGCGGCTGGCCGCTCAGACCTTCGCTGGCCATGGCGACTTTCAGTCGCTCATACATGATCCGCTCGTGAGCGGCATGCATGTCCACCAGCACCAAGCCTTGGGCGTTTTCCGAAAGGATATAAATGCCCTTCAGCTGCGCGAGCGCATAACCCAACGGCGGAATGTCGTCCTGGCCGGCTGGCAACGCGACCGCATTGGCTTCGGGCAACGGCGCGAAAAATTCGCGGTACGCCGCTTGGGCTTCCGCCACCGGCACACCGGATTGAGGCTTCGGCGTGTATTGATACTGATAACCGGCGCCAGCGCCCGAGCCCGCCACCGTATTGAAGGTCGGTTGCCCTTGAGGCTGTTCCAGCAACGCATTGGCTGCCAGGCGCATTTCGCCCTGCGGGCCGAATTCGCCAGCATCAATGCCGGTAGGTCGAACAATGGCTGTCGCGACCGGCGCTGCCAGATGATCTTCCGGCCGCACATCGCCCAAGGCGCGGTGCAAAGTGCCGTAGAGGAAATCGTGAACCATGCGCCCGTCACGGAAACGCACCTCGTGCTTGGTCGGGTGCACGTTGACGTCGACGCCCGCCGGATCGACTTCGAAAAACAGCACGAACGTCGGGTGCCGGCCGTTGAACAGCACGTCGCGATACGCCTGGCGCACCGCGTGGGCCACCAGTTTGTCGCGCACCGCACGGCCATTCACAAAGAAATACTGCAAGTCCGCCTGGCTGCGGTTGAACGTCGGCAACCCGACCCAACCCCACAAATGCAGGCCATTGCGCTCGATTTCGATCGGCAACGCCTGCTCCAGGAAACCCGAGCCGCAGATCGCCGCCACACGCCGGGCGCGGGCCGCATCATCGCGGGCCTCGTGCAGGCTGAGGATGGTCTTGCCGTTGTGGCGCAAATGGAACGCCACATCGAAACGCGCCAGAGCCAGGCGCTTGATCACTTCTTGCAGGTGATCGAATTCGGTTTTTTCAGTCTTGAGAAACTTGCGCCGGGCCGGGGTGTTGAAGAACAGGTCGCGCACTTCCACCGAGGTGCCCACCGGGTGAGCCGCCGGTTGGACGCGAGGCGCCATGTCCCGGCCTTCGGTTTCGACTTGCCAGGCCTGATCGGCATCCTTGGTACGGGACGTCAACGTCAGGCGCGCCACGGAACTGATCGACGCCAGGGCTTCACCGCGAAACCCGAGGCTCATCACCTGCTCGAGGTCTTCGAGGTTACGAATCTTGCTGGTGGCATGTCGCGCCAAGGCCAGCGGCAGGTCATCGGCAGAAATACCGCTGCCATCGTCACGCACCCGCAGCAGCTTGACGCCGCCCTGTTCGACATCGACATCAATACGCCGGGCACCGGAGTCGAGGCTGTTTTCCAGCAGCTCCTTGATCACCGAGGCCGGACGCTCAACCACCTCACCGGCGGCAATCTGGTTCGCCAGTCGCGGGCTGAGCAGCTCGATGCGAGCAGTATTGGTCAGCGCCTGATTCATTCTTTGGCCGCCAGTTCAGTGCCGGGAATGGTCAGGGTCTGACCAATTTTCAGCTCGTCGCTTTTCAGGTTATTGGCGCTGCGCAGGGTCGCCGGGGACACCTGATAGCGCACGGCAATCATCGCCAGCGTCTCGCCCGGGCTCACGCGATGGTCACGCGGGCCCTGGACAATCTTGCCGGAGTCGCGCAGCCAGGCGATGTAGGTGCCCGGCGGCGGGTTTTGCTGGAAGAACTGACGAACACCGGCGCTGATGGAACGCGCGAGCGCTTGCTGGTGGCTGGCCGCCGACAGTTTCGAGGCTTCGTTGGCGTTGGAGATGAAGCCGGTTTCCACCAGGATCGACGGAATATCCGGGGACTTCAGAACCATGAACCCGGCCTGCTCTACGCGTTGTTTGTGCAACGGCGTGACGCGGCTGATGTTGCTCAAGACTTTTTGGCCAACGTTAAGGCTGGAGGTCAGGGAAGCCGTCATCGACAGGTCGAGCAGCACGCCGGCCAGCATGCGGTCTTTGTCGTCGAGGCTGACGCTGCCGGCACCACCGATCAAGTCGGAACGGTTTTCGCTGTCGGCCAGCCAACGGGCTGTCTCGGAGGTCGCGCCGCGATCAGACAAGGCGAACACCGACGCACCGAAGGCAGCCGCTGACGGCGCGGCGTCGGCGTGGATCGACACGAACAGGTCGGCGCCTTTCTTGCGCGCAATCTCGGTACGGCCACGCAGCGGAATGAAGTAGTCGCCGGTGCGGGTCAGTTCGGCGCGGAAGCCTTTCATGCCGTTGACCTGGCGCTGCAGCTCACGGGCGATGGCCAATACCACGTCTTTCTCATGCTGACCGCGAGAGCCCGAGGCACCCGGGTCTTCGCCGCCGTGACCGGCATCAATCACCACAATAATGTCGCGCTTGCCGGCCGGAGCGGGCGGCAGTTTCACCGGAGGATCGATAGGAGTGACCGGCACCGGGGCCACAGTGGCTACGTTGGTCGGCGGCGGGATCGGCGCGGCGGCGTCGGCGCTGTCGAACAGATCGACCACCAGGCGATTGCCGTACTGGGCGTTCGGCGCCAGGCTGAAACTTTTCGGCGTGACGGCTTTTTTCAGGTCGATGACCACCCGCAGGTCGGTCGGTGTGCGTTGGGCCGAACGCATCGCGGTAATCGGCGTGTTGGACGTGTTGACGTTCAGCGGCGCACCGAGGCTCGCGCCATTGATGTCGATAACCAGCCGATCCGGCGAGGTCAGGGTAAAGACACTGTGCTGCACCGGCCCCGTGAGGTCGAACACCAGTCGTGTGTTATCCGGAGCTCGCCACAGGCGAACGCTGTTGACCTTCGATTCGGCCACAGCGTCGACGGTCACCGCCAAAAACAACAATCCTACGGCAGCTACCATCGCGCGAAAGCGCATACCTGACCCCATCATTTAATTGGATTCCAATGCCAAAGCGGCACACCACGACTCGCCACGCGAGCCCTGGGACAAAATATTCAGCGAACGACCGCTGTCTTGCGGGCTAATGGTAATGGTCAGGTCGGGCTTTGGCAAAAAGCCTGCACCCTTCTGGGGCCATTCGATCAAACACAAAGCATCGTCGTCGAAGTAATCGCGGATGCCGAGGTACTCCAGCTCTTCCGGATCGACCAGTCGATAAAGGTCAAAGTGGAAGGCGCGGATGTCGCCGATCTCGTAGGGTTCGACCAAAGTGAAGGTCGGACTTTTTACCGCGCCCACATGCCCCAAGCCACGGATGATGCCTCGGGACAACGTGGTTTTACCCGCCCCCAGATCGCCTTCGAGAAAAATCAGACCGTGCCCTTGGGTGGTTTGCGCTATGCGAGCACCAAATGCGGTCATCGCCTCTTCATCAGCCAGGTACAGGGTTACTTCAGACACGGTGTTTGCTCCTCCAACAACTGACGAATGGCTGGAATCAGATCACTGGCCGCCAGCCCACGGCCCGATTTACTTTGTTGCGCGCCGGCATTGGCATGGAGCCAGACCGCCAGGCACGCCGCGTCGAACGCTTGCATGCCCTGGGCGAGCAAGGCACCGACCAGACCGGCCAGCACATCACCCAAACCGGCAGTGGCCATCGCCGGATGGCCCTGATGACACACCGCCAGTCGCCCATCGGGGCTGGCAATCAGGCTACCGGCGCCTTTCAGAATCACTACAGCTGTATATTTTTTGCTCAATGCTTGAGCGGCGGCGGGACGATCGGCCTGCACTTCGGCGGTGCTTATCCCCAGCAATCGCGCTGCTTCGCCGGGATGCGGGGTGATGATGCAATCGGCGGGCAGCTTCACCTGCTCTGCGGCCAACAGATTCAACGCATCGGCGTCCCAGACCTGCGGCAGCGGCGCGTTGGCAGCGGCAGACAACAAACTGCGTCCCCATGCGGCCTGACCGAGGCCTGGACCGACCACTAGGACCGAAACCTTTTCCAGCAAGCCCATCAGTTGATTGGCCGACGACGCGCCGAGCACCATGGCTTCGGGGATTCTGGCCAACGCGGCCGGCACATGTTCGCTACGCGTAGCCACGGACACCATGCCGGCGCCACTGCGCAGCGCACTTTGCGTGCTCAGCAGGATTGCACCACCGAAACCACGATCACCTCCGATCAGCAGGACATGACCGAATTGGCCTTTATGTGAAGTCGGAGGCCGAGCCGCCAGTCGCGGCAGGTTACCGGTCGTCAGGCGACGAGCACTGGCGACGGCATTGTTGAACGCTTCGGGATCGGCTTGCAGGTCATTGAAAACCAGCTCACCCACCACATCCGCCGCTTCGCCAATGAACAGACCCAACTTCAAACCAATAAGGGTCACGGTCAAGTCCGCCCGAACCGCCGCGCCGAGCAGACGACCGGTATCGGCGCACAGCCCCGAAGGAATATCCACCGCCGCCACCGGCAAGCCACTGGCATTGAGCGCCGCGATGACGCTGGAATACGGCTCACGCACCTCGCCCGTCAAACCGGTGCCGAGCAAGGCGTCCAGTACGATACCGCGCAACTCGGAATGGGCGTTCCAGGCTTGAATCGCGACGCCTTCGGACACGGCTTCAGCGTGGGCCGATGCAGCATCACCCTGCAAACGCTGGGGATCACCGGCGGCCACCACCCGCACATGCCAACCGGCACGCCGCGCCAGCACCGCCACCAGATAGCCGTCGCCAGCGTTGTTGCCGTGACCGGCCAGCACCGTCAATTCGTTGGCCGTCGGCCATTGCCGGACCAGCGCACGCCAGGTCGCCCGCGCTGCACGATGCATCAATTCGAAGACCGGCGTGCCGGCCGCGATCAGGCTCGCATCGAGCCCTCGCACTTGCGCGGCGCTGTACAGCGCGTCGGGTAAATCATCTTTAGTGTGCGGCATGCGTCTTCGGGCTCCGATGTCTGGCAGAATTATACGCACCTCAGCTCCGGTTTCTCTCGTCTCATGCCCGCTATTACTACAGACCTGCCCGCCCTCGCCCAATCCATCAAGGACTGGGGCCGCGAGTTGGGCTTCCAGCAAGTCGGCATCAGCGGCCTGGACCTCGCCGAGCATGAGCAGCATCTGGAGCGCTGGCTCGCCGCCGGCTACCACGGCGAAATGGAATACATGGGTGCCCACGGCAGCAAACGCTCGCACCCGGAAGAGCTGGTGCCCGGCACTTTGCGTGTAGTGTCCCTGCGCATGGACTACCTGCCCGGCGACACGCAAATGGCGCAATTACTGGCCCAACCGGAAAAAGCCTACGTGTCCCGTTATGCCTTGGGCCGCGATTACCACAAATTGATCCGTAAACGTGTGCAACAACTGGCAGATAAAATTCAGGCCGAGATCGGCCCCTTCGGTTTCCGCGCGTTTGTCGACAGCGCCCCGGTGCTGGAAAAAGCCATCGCCGAGAAGGCTGGTCTTGGCTGGATCGGCAAAAACACCTTGGTCTTGAATCGCAAGGCCGGCAGTTACTTCTTCCTCAGCGAACTGTTTGTCGATCTGCCGCTGCCGGAAGACCCGCCCCACTCCACCGAACATTGCGGTCGCTGCACCGCGTGCCTGGACATCTGTCCGACCAATGCCTTCGTCGGTCCTTACGTGCTGGATGCCCGACGCTGTATTTCCTACCTGACCATCGAACTGAAAAGCGCGATCCCCGAAGACTTGCGGCCATTGATCGGCAATCGGGTGTTTGGTTGCGATGACTGCCAGATCGTCTGCCCGTGGAACCGCTTTGCCCGTCCGTCGGGCGAAAGCGACTTCAAGCCACGGCACAATCTGGACAACGCAGAGTTGGCGGAACTGTTCATGTGGGATGAGGACAAGTTTCTCAGCAGCACCGAGGGCTCGCCGCTACGCCGGGCCGGTTACGAGCGCTGGTTGCGCAATCTGGCGGTGGGGTTGGGCAATGCGCCGTCGAGCATTCCGGTGCTGGAAGCGTTGAAGGCGCGGCGGGAATATCCGTCGGAGTTGGTGCGTGAGCATGTTGAGTGGGCGCTGAAACAGCACGGCTTAGCGTAGAAAATATGTAGGAGCTGTGTAGGAGCTGTGTAGGAGCTGTCGAGTGCAACGAGGCTGCGATCTTTTGACTTTGTTGTTTAGAAGCAAGATCAAAAGATCGCAGCCTTCGGCAGCTCCTACAGGGGACCGCGTGATTTCAGGCTTCGTCGTTGTAGACGAACTTTGGCATTTCCCAATGAAAACGGATCGCCAGCAACCGCAGCAAAAACCCGCCAAACAAGGTGATCAAGATCGCCTGCTCACCCGGTAATTGCAGATAAATGCAGAGCATGTAGCACCACGCCGCCGCGAACGAGACGCTGGCGTAGAGCTCACGGCGGAAGATCAGCGGGATGTCGTTGCAGAAGATGTCGCGCAGGATGCCGCCGAACACCCCGGTGATCACGCCGCTGACCGACGCGACCAACATGCCGTGGCCCATTTCCAGGGCGGTCATGCAGCCGATCAGGGTGAACGCCACCAGGCCGACGGCGTCGAGCACCAGGAACAGCGAGCGCAGGTGACGCATCCAGCGAGCAGTGAAGACCGTGAACATCGCCGCGACCGAGGTCAGCACCAGGTATTCCGGGTGTTTGACCCAAGTCAGCGGGTAGTGCCCGAGCAGCACGTCGCGCACCGAACCGCCGCCCAGGGCCGTGACGCAGGCGATCAGCACCACGCCAAACCAGTCCATGCCACGCCGGCCAGCAGACAAGGCACCGGTCATGGCTTCGGCGGTGATAGCGATCAGGTAGAGCATCAGCAACATGGCGGCGGTCCTGGCAGGAAGGCGCGCAGTCTACTCACTTCGCTGAAGCCCCAAAAGGGGGCAGCCGTTACGCGCGCCATAGGCCGGGCTGCCAGATCAGAACTTGATGAAATGCTTGCGGTAGTGCTGCAACTCGGCAATCGATTCGCGGATATCGTCCAGCGCCAGGTGCGTGCTGCCCTTCTGAAAGCTGTCACGCACGTCCGGTGCCCAGCGTGCGGCCAGCTCTTTGAGCGTCGACACGTCGAGGTTGCGGTAGTGGAAGTAGCTTTCCAGGGATTTCATGTGCGTATAAAGGAAGCGGCGGTCCTGGCAGATGCTGTTGCCACAGATCGGCGACTTGCCCTTTGGCACCCACTTTTCCAGGAAGGCGATGGTTTCGGCTTCGGCTTCGGCCATGCTGATGCGGCTGTCGCGAACCCGTTGGGTCAGGCCCGAACCGCCGTGTTGACGGGTGTTCCACTCGTCCATGCCAGCGAGAATCGCGTCGCTGTGGTGGATCGCGATCACCGGGCCCTCGGCCAAAGTGTTCAGATCACTGTCGGTGACAATGGTCGCCATCTCGATGATGACGTCGGTATCAGGGTTCAGACCGGTCATTTCCAGGTCGATCCAGATCAGATTCTGCGGGTTTTGCATGTGTCGGCTCCTAGGCAATGCTGCGCAGTTTAGCCTAGGGAAGTAGCCGGGCGTGCTAAACTCGCGGCCGTTTTACCTAATCGCTGCATTCTTGATACGGAACACCCATGGCCAAACGCCAACTCAATCGTCGTCAAAACTGGCGCATCGAAAAGATTCAGGGCGAACGCGCTGCCCGCGCCGCCAAACGCGAGTCCTCGGCTGTCGAGGCACTTGAGGGCGGCGACCTGGGTCCGGAACAGACCGGCCTGGTGATCGCCCACTTCGGTGTGCAGGTCGAAGTCGAAGCCCTCGAAGGCGAACTGGCCGGCCAAGTGTTCCGCTGTCACTTGCGCGCTAACCTGCCAGCACTGGTGACCGGCGATCAGGTCGTCTGGCGTGCCGGCAACCAGGGCATCGGTGTGATCGTGGCGCAACTGCCGCGAAAAACCGAACTCTGCCGCCCGGACAGCCGTGGCCAGCTCAAGCCTGTAGCCGCCAACGTCGACATGATCGTCATCGTCTTCGCCCCGCTGCCCGAGCCCCACGCCAACCTGATCGACCGTTACCTGGTCGCTGCTGAACACGCCGGGATTCGTCCGCTGCTGCTGCTCAACAAATTCGACCTGATCGACGAGCAGAACGCCCCGGCGCTGAATGCCTTGCTGGCGGTCTACCGCACGCTAGGTTATCCGGTGCTGGAAGTGTCGGCCCACCACGGCAACGGCATGGAGCAATTGCAGGAACAACTGGACGGACGCATCAGCGTCTTCGTCGGCCAGTCTGGCGTCGGTAAATCCTCGCTGGTCAACAGCCTGCTGCCGGAAGTCGAAACCCGCGTCGGCCCGCTGTCCGAATTGTCCGGCCAGGGCACCCACACCACCACCACCGCGCGGCTGTTCCACTTCCCCGGCGGCGGCGAACTGATCGACTCCCCGGGCATCCGCGAATTCGGCTTGGGCCACGTCAGCCGTGCCGACGTCGAAGCCGGCTTCATCGAATTCAACGACCTGATCGGCACCTGCCGCTTCCGCGACTGCAAACACGACCGCGAACCGGGATGTGCACTGCTCAAGGCGTTGGAAGATGGGCGTGTGCAGCAACAACGGATGAACAGCTATCGCTCGATCATCGCGAGCTTGCCTGAGACCAGCTACTAGACCGCCACAAAACCTGTGGGAGCGAGCCTGTTCGCGAAGGGGTCATCAGCTTCAACATCACTGTTGACTGACATACCGCTTTCGCGAGCAGGCTCGCTCCCACACGGGTTAAGCGCTACAAAAAAAGCCGCGATCATCTCGCGGCTTTCTGCTTTTCAGGCTTCTACCTTTTCCATACAGAACATCACACACCCCAAAACAATCAGGTCGGCTATCAAGCCGCCTTCGCGGGCAAGCCTCGCTCCTACAGAGACCGTGCCCACGCTGAAAATGGACCCGGAAAACACACACCGCAAACAATCAGGCCGGCTATCAGGCCGCCTCGCGGCGCTGTTGCGGTGTACGCCCCCTCGAGAGGCCGAGTGGAGGTTCTGCGCAGTGGGCAACCCGGCATGGATGCCGGGTTAGCCGCCCCCGGCCAGGGATGGCCGATGGCGGCGGGCCCACGGAGCAGGACCGCAACGAGGGCATGCCGAGCCTGGGCGAGGCACCGAACGAAAGGGGCAAAAGCGCTTTGGTTACTTTGGCGCTCTTCCAAAGTGACCCGCTGTAAGAGCGGAACCCAAAGCAGCCGTTACCGCAGAAACGGATATGCACACCATCCTCATATTCCTCGTCGCCTGACACAAAGCCTTCGCGAGCAGGCTCGCTCCCACAATTGATTGATGTACATCTGCAAAAGGTGGGTCGGCTATCAGGCCGCCTTCGCGGGCAAGCCTCGCTCCTACAGAGATCGTGCCCAAGCTGAGCATGGAGTGACCAAATCAAAGTGGCACAAAAAAGCCGACATCGCTGTCGGCTTGATTGTTATGGATCACTGCTTGGGAGGTTCCGTGGGCTTCGGTGCCGCATCTTCAAACAGATTCAATCGCTCACGCAGCTCATGCGCCGGCACCGGTTGCTTGTCCGCAGGCAAAGCATTCGGATCAACCGGCGTAGCTGGCGCATTCGGCGCTTCACCCGGCGCACCCTGCCCCGGTGTCGTGGTTGGATCAGCACCTTGCGCCCCTTCAATGGCCGCTTGAGCCTTCTTGGTCAGCACAACGATGTCGATACGGCGGTTGACCGGATTGAACGGATGCTCCCGATCAAACAACGCCGACGAGGCATAACCCACGACCCGCGCCACTTGCGATTCCGGGTAGCTGCCAGCGACCAGCGCACGGCGAGCCGCGTTGGCACGGTTGGCCGACAATTCCCAGTTACCGAAATCACCAGTGCCGGTGTAAGGCTTGGCATCGGTGTGACCGCTGATGCTGATCTTGTTCGGCACCGCTTTAATGGTGTCGGCCATGGCCAGCAGGATGTCTTCGAAGTAAGGCTTCAAACGCGCCGAACCCGAGTCAAACATCGGCCGGTTGTCGGCATCCATAATCTGAATGCGCAGTCCATTCGGCGTGATTTCAAACAGGATCTGGTCCTTGAACTTCTGCAGTTGCGGGTTCTCTTCAACCTTGTTTTGCAGTTCTTGCAGCAGCAGTTCCAGGCGTTCTTTCTCGACCTGTTCGGCCATGCCTTCGACCTGCTCGGTATCGACAGTCACCTTGTCCGGCTGCGGTTGGGATTTCACCTCGGGGTTGAGGGTGTTCTCCGGCGCCAGGGTCGGTGTGCCGCCCAGATCGATGATGTACGGCGTGCCGCTTTCGGAGAAGCCGACCGGGTCCTTGAAGTAACCGGCGATGGCGATCTTCTGTTCCGGCGTGGCGGTGGACAGCAGCCACAACACCAGGAAGAACGCCATCATCGCCGTCGCGAAGTCAGCGAAGGCGATTTTCCAGGCGCCCCCGTGATGCCCGCCCGCGATGCGCTTGACGCGCTTGATAATAATCGGCTGATTATTTTCCATAACTTAACGACCGCGAACCGCTTGTTCCAGCTCAGCGAAGCTAGGACGGTGCGCCGGGTACAGAACCTTGCGACCGAACTCCACCGCCAACGATGGCGGCATGCCGGAAGCCGACGCCACCAGCGAGGCCTTGATGGCTTCGTAGACGTTCAGTTCTTCCTTGGCATCGTGGGCCAGGGAATGCGCCAGCGGGCCGAAGAAACCGTACGCCGCGAGAATACCGAAGAAGGTACCTACCAGTGCCGCACCCACGTGCAGGCCGATGGACTTCTGGTCGCCTTCGCCAAGGGAAGCCATGGTCACCACGATACCGAGTACCGCCGCGACGATACCGAAACCCGGCATGGCGTCGGCGATGCCGTTCACCGCGTGGGACGGGTGCTCCAGGTCTTCCTTGAGGCTGTAGAGTTCCATGTCGAACAGGCCTTCCAGCTCATGCGGAGCCATGTTGCCGGAGGACATGATGCGCAAGTAATCGCAGATGAACGCGGTCATGCGCTCGTCTTTCAACACTGCGGGGTACTTGGCGAAAATCGGGCTCGCGGAGGCATCTTCGATGTCGCCTTCGATGGCCATCATGCCCTCGCGGCGGCTCTTGTTGAGGATCTCGTAGATCAGGCCCAGCACTTCAAGGTAGAAGGTGTGGGTGAAGCGCGAACTGAACATGCTCAAGGATTTCTTGAGCACGTGCATGGTCATGTAACCGGGGTTGGCCTGCAGGAATGCACCGAGGGCCGCACCACCGATAATCATCACCTCGAAAGGCTGAATCAGGGCGGCAATTTTGCCATGGGAGAGCACGTATCCGCCGAGCACGCTCGCGAATACGACGATGATGCCGATTAATTTAGCCATAGGTAGGAGAGCACTTACTGAGTCGGGTTCAAGGTCATATTCGGAAGTTAAAAAATCTCTTCTTCTACTTATCGGCAAAACTGCGCCAGACTATAGCCAGTTCAGGCGAAAAGCCAATTTAGCCCGCGCCGGGCGTGTTTACAGCCAATGATGATCCCGTCCAGCCATGGCTAATGAAACGAACGTTCCACCTCTAAAACCGACCACTCTTGAAGGCTGGGTCAAGCTTCTCGATGGCGTGCGCCTGCCGGTTCCGCAAGAGAGTCATGACCGTGTCTGCAAAGCCATTCGCAATAACCGCAGCTCGCTGCGCGACATTGCCGAATTGATGCAGGAAAGCCCGGCCCTGGCCTTGAGCGTGATTCGCGAAGCCAACCGCCACACCCACGGCAGCATGACCGAGCCTGCGGAAAACCTTGATGTGGCGCTCAATCGCCTCGGGTTGAAACGCACCGAAGAACTGCTCGCGCGCCTGCCCGCCGAACCACAGTCCGAGATCCCGAAAGCGCTGCGCCAGCTGCAATTGATCAGCCAGCACGCGACGCAACAGGCCAACGGTTTCTTCGCCAATCGCCTGGCGCGACTGTGGCAGGACATTCATTGGGGCAGCCTGCTGTTTCTCTCGCCGTTGTGGCCGATGGCATTGACCCATCCGCACTTGCTCGAAGAATGGGAACTGCGGGTGATTCATAAAGGCGAGTCGGCGCGCAAAGTCGAAAAGCAGTTGTTCGGCGTGCGCCTGCTGGACATCTGCCTGGCACTGGTGGACATCTGGCGATTGCCGATCTGGGTGCAGCAGGGTTATCGCCTGCTATTGAACGAGCAACGAGAGCTGGTGAAGGTCCTGCGTATTGCCCGAGACAGCGATTATCCGCTGCGCCAGCAAAACCGCCTCGACGATGATCCGACTTTGCGCCGCTGGCTCAACCAACCGGCAAACACCGTGCTGCTGGCCAACGGTCTGGCGCTGTCGGCGCAACAGGCCTGGGACTGCCCGCACAGTGAACGCTGGCAGTACCTGACCAGCCTTTACCTGCAAATCCCGATGGATGAAGTGCAACAACAGTTGCACCAACAGGCGGCCAACAGCGCTCGCCAACATGCGATGCCGGACCTCTGGCACCCGGCGGTGTCGTTGCTTTGGCCGTGGGGCATGAACCGGGTCCACGCCGGTCTGCTGCCGGCCCCGGCGCCAACCACTGAAGACCTGACCAACTGGCGCAAGCAATGCGCAGCGCTGCTGGTGGAGCCAAGTCGCTTCACCAACGCGATGCACCTGACCACCTCGGCACGCGACGCCCTGGTTGCCTGCGGCATGCGTCGGGTAATGATCCTGATGGCTGACCGCACCCACGCCAATCTGCGGGTGCACCAGACCGCCGGAGTGCCGAAAGAAGCCGCCGGCCTGAATTTTGTGGTCAGCCAGAGCAGCGTGCTGCAACGTCTGCTCTCGCAACAGGCTCAGGTGCGTATTACGCCGGCCAACAATGCCCAGTTTTCTGCCCTGCTGCCTGCCAGCCTGCGTGCGCAGTTCGGTGGCGAACACCTGCTGCTGCGCTCATTGGTCAACAATGGCCGGGTGATTATGGTCGTAGTGGCGGACCAGGGCGGCGGGCCGTTCTCGGAAATCACCGTGCAAGCCTTTGGCAAAACCGCGCAGTGCATTGAAAAGGCCCTGCATAGCTTTAGCACCCGCGGCCAATAAGGCTGCGCTACAATCCTCCCCTTTGTGCTCTGGAGACCTCACATGTCTGCCTTCTCTGGCTTGCCGCTGGTGATCGAGCCGAGCGACTTGCTCCCGCGTCTCGACGCCCGCGAACTGATTCTGGTGGACCTGACCAGCAGCGCCCGCTATGCCGAAGGGCATCTGCCCGGTGCGCGTTTTGTCGATCCCAAACGCACGCAACTCGGCCAGGCGCCAGCGCCGGGACTGATGCCGCCGCAAGCGGCACTTGAAGCGTTGTTCGGTGAACTGGGGCATAACAAGGATGCGGTCTACGTGGTCTATGATGACGAAGGCGGCGGTTGGGCCGGGCGCTTTATCTGGCTGCTGGATGTCATCGGCCACAAGCACTATCACTACGTCGACGGCGGTCTGCCAGCATGGCTGGCGGAAGGTTTGCCGATGTCGATCCAGATCCCGGCCCCGGTCGGCGGCCCGGTTTCACTGACATTGCACGATGAACCCACGGCCACCCGTGAGTACCTGCAAAGCCGTCTCGGTGCCGCCGACCTGGCGATCTGGGACGCCCGTGGGCCGCTGGAATACTCCGGCGAGAAAGTCCTGGCAGCCAAGGCCGGGCACATCCCCGGCGCCGTGAATTTCGAATGGACCGCTGGCATGGATCAGTCGCGCAACCTGCGCATCCGCACTGACATGCCGCAGATCCTCGACCAGCTCGGCATCACCAAAGACAAGGAAATCATCACCCACTGCCAGACTCACCACCGTTCTGGCTTCACTTATCTAGTGGCCAAGTCCCTCGGTTATCCGCGGGTCAAGGGCTACGCCGGCTCCTGGGGCGAATGGGGCAACCATCCCGACACCCCGTAGAGATTTAAGGTTTTTAAGGACAGTTAATGAATAAGCGTTTGTTTATCCTCAGCCAATACCTGCTGCCCCATCACTTGCTCTCGCGACTGGCCGGCTGCATTGCCGAATGCCGCGTGCGCTGGTTCAAGAACGCCTTTACCGCGTGGTTCGCCAAGCGTTATCAGGTGGACATGTCCCAGGCGCTGGTCGAAGACCTGACTGCCTACGAGCATTTCAATGCGTTCTTCACCCGTGCTCTGAAAGATGGCGCGCGCCCTCTGGACGAAACCCCGGGTGCGATCCTCAGCCCGGCCGACGGTGCGGTCAGCCAACTTGGCCCGATCGAACACGGTCGCGTGTTCCAGGCCAAGGGCCACAGCTTCAGCGTGCTGGAATTGCTGGGTGGCGATGCCGCGAATGCCGCGCCGTTCATGGGCGGTGACTTCGCGACTATCTACCTGTCGCCGAAGGACTACCACCGTGTGCACATGCCGCTGGCCGGCACCCTGCGCGAAATGGTCTACATCCCGGGCCGGATCTTCTCGGTCAACCAGACCACCGCCGAAAACGTCCCGGAACTGTTCGCCCGCAACGAGCGTGTAGCGTGCATTTTCGACACCGAGCGCGGGCCGATGGCCGTGGTGCTGGTGGGCGCGATGATCGTAGCGTCGATTGAAACCGTGTGGGCAGGACTGGTCACGCCGCCGAAACGCGAGCTGAAAACCTTCCGTTACGACGAAGCTGCACGTGCGCCGATCCATCTGGAGAAAGGCGCGGAGCTGGGTCGTTTCAAACTGGGCTCAACCGCTGTCGTGCTGTTCGGGCCGGACCAGGTCAAGTGGGTTGAAGGCCTGGGCGCAACGTCGCCGGTCCAAATGGGCCAGGCGTTGGGTTTGCCGAACGCTTGATTCCCTGAGCCGAACCCCACGGGGTTCGGCGCTTCCGGCCTCATACCCTCTTCTGTAGGAGCACGGCTTGCCGGCGAAGGCGTCCTTGAGATCGCCTTCGCGGGCAAGCCTCGCTCCTACAGGGGTCAGGTCAGCGAAAATACCTCTCACCGCCATAACTGCTACAGTCAGGTCATTCACTGCCCATTTCCCGGTTGGAGTTTTTCCACGGCATGAATGAGACCAGCCCCCCACTGTTGCTTCGCGCGCCGACCCCAGTTGGCTTGCGCCTGTCATTCTGCGAACCCACTCCGCGCGACCTCAAGCGCTGGATCGCCAACCTGCCCAAAGCCAATATCGGCGAAACCGCTCGCCAGTTGTATCAAGGCTTGAGCGAACTCAACCAGCTGCTGACCCCCAGCGACAATCGCCTGCAACTGCTCGAGCTGCTGCGGCCCGAGGTGTATTACGTCTGCAAGCACCTGGAGCGGCATTTCCTGCATCAGGCGATTGTCCTCGACGAACGTTCGCGCAAGATCGCCAACCTTTGCCAGGCGCTGCAAAGCCATTTGGCGATTGGCTATAAACAGATCGTCCTGCGCATCGCCCCACGCTTTACCAAGGATCGCGCGCCGCTGCTCACCCAAGCGTTGCAACGGGCGATCCATTGCCTGAACGGCCCGTTGGTCCGCGCCACCCAGCTCTATTGCCCGGTGCCCGAAGGCGTGTGGCTGGAACTGCATCAGCTGTATCGCATCGCCTGCGAACATCGGCTGCAAAACCTCAGCGTGCGCGATCAACTGGCCAGCCAGACCCAAGACCTGAGTATCGAACAGACCTACGTCGCCGCGCTGCTGTTGGGCGCCTCGCGTTGCAATCAACTGCGCCAGAACCAGATCGCCCGGCTCGCCGAGGTGCTGGAACCCTGGAGCAAATGGATCAAGTTGCAACCCGGCAAACCCGGCAATGAACTGTTTGCGGTCGCACCGGACATTGATACCGGGCCGCGCTATCGGTCCAAGTTTCGTGCCGAACAGCAAGCAACGTTGCTCGGGATCGATCCGCAACCGCTGGTGGCGGCGATTGAGGCTCGCTTGCTCAATCCGGACGACAATGCGTTGTCCATACCGGCCGGGCTGACCCTGGACACTTTGCAACACTTGCACGCGGCTTGGGGTCAGGCCGCGGAGCGCAGTTTCCAGCGCACCGTTGGCCAGGGCACCCTGACCCTGTGCGTGGGCATGAGCGCGTTGCACTTTTATCTGGGCGGGCAACGTTCGTTCAGCGACATCCTGAAAAACCCCGCCGGACGGCTGGCGCAGTTTTCCGCGATGTCCCCGGTCGGTGGTGGCAAAGACAATTGGAGCCATGCCTTTGACGCCGCGCCCAATGGCACCGGCGATGCGCTGCTGCCTTACGAAGAAATCGAATACCCGACCTTGCAGAACGATGACAGCCACGAGGCCGCCGACCGTAATCAGAGTTTCCCGACCTACGCCCTGCCGATCATCAATCACAGCCCAGGCGGTTATTGCCTGGCATGGCCCGGCGCCGTGCCCGCCGAGCTACAGGCTGGCGAAATGGTTGGCATCGAAGATGCGGCCGGCCAAGGCTGGAGCATCGCCGTGGTGCGCTGGATTCGTCAGGTGCGTGGCGGCGGAACGCAGATGGGGATCGAACAGGTTGCGCCGTATGCCGAGCCTTGCGGCTTGCAACTGGTGCGCACGCGGGACGATCACAGTCAGTACCTGCGCGGATTATTGCTACCGGCGATCAGCGCGATTGACTTGCCCGCCACCCTGCTCGCCCCGCGCCTGCCGTTCCAGGAGGGCAACAAGGTGCTGATCAACACCAATGGCCAGGAACGCCGCGCCGGGCTGGATCGACGGGTGTCGAGCACCAACAGCTTTAACCAGTTTGCTTACCGTTCACTGGAGGCGAGTAAAAGCGAAAACGCCGCGGGAAGCGGCGTGATCGGGGCAGAAGAGGATTTTGATTCGTTGTGGAAGTCGTTGTGAGTCTGTGAGACGGCGGCGCGGCCTTCGCGGGCAAGCCTCGCTCCTACAGGGAACGCATTTCAACCGTAGGAGCGAGGCTTGCCCGCGAAGAGGCCCTTTCAGTCAATACAAGACTCAGAGCTGCCCGTCACGATCCCGGAAGCCCAGCAAATACAGGACGCCATCCAGCCCAAGGGTGGAGATCGCCTGTTTCGCCGACTGTTTCACCAATGGCTTGGCCCGAAACGCCACGCCCAGCCCGGCAATCGCCAGCATCGGCAAGTCGTTGGCGCCGTCGCCGACCGCGATGGTCTGCTCCAGACGCAAACCTTCCTTGTGCGCCAGCTCTTTCAGCAGATCCGCTTTGCGCTGGGCGTCGACAATCGGCTCGACCGCTACGCCAGTGACCTTGCCGTCCACCACTTCCAGTTCGTTGGCGAATACGTAGTCGATGCCCAGTTTCGCCTGCAATTGCTTGGCAAAGTAGGTGAAGCCGCCGGACAGGATCGCGGTCTTGTAACCCAGACGCTTGAGTTCGGCGAACAGGGTTTCGGCGCCTTCGGTCAGGCGCAACGACGCGCCAATCGAGTCCAGCACGCTGACGTCCAGCCCTTTGAGCAAGGCCAGACGTTCCTTGAAGCTGGCGCGGAAGTCGAGTTCACCGGCCATCGCCCGTTCGGTGATTTCGGAAACCTGATCACCCACGCCCGCCGCTTTGGCCAGTTCGTCGATGACTTCGGCTTCGATCAGCGTCGAATCCATGTCGAACACCGCCAGACGGCGGTTGCGACGGAACAGCGAATCTTCCTGGAAGGCGATGTCGACGTTCAGTTCCTGGGCCACGCTGAGGAATTCGGCGCGCAGGGCCTGCGGATCCGCCGCCTCGCCACGTACGGAAAACTCGATGCAGCCCTTACCCTTGTCGGCCGGGGTGTCCAGCGGCATGCGTCCGGACAAACGATCGATATGGTCGATGTTCAGCCCGTATTTGGCGGTGATCGAGCTCACAGCCTGCAATTGCCCGGCGGTCACTTTGCGGGTCAACAGGGTGACGATGTGGCGCTTTTTCCCCTGATTGCCGACCCACTGCTGGTAATCCTCTTCGGACACCGGCGTGAAACGCACCTGCTGATCAAGTTCATAGCCCTTGAACAGGATGTCCTTGAGCACCGACTTGCCTTGCTCGGTGTCAGGAATTTCAACCAGGATGCCGAACGACAGGGTGTCGTGGATCACCGCCTGACCAATGTCGAGAATGTTCACACCACCCTGGGCCAGAACGCCGGTAATGGCCGCAGTCAGACCCGGTCGGTCGACTCCCGTGATGTTTATCAGGACGATTTCGCGCAAGGCGCACCCCCGCAGGTGGAAAAAAACCGCATTCTACCCACTTTCAGTGACCATCGGGCACCGTCAGCGCTTTGCCGGTCTAGGGCCTGTCGCTATACTGCGCGTCAACTTCACGGACAAAAGAGCCGAGCTCAGTGAACCGGCCCACGCCAGTAAAAACCGATAACTTCTTCCTGCTGATCTTCCGGGCACTGCGCCACCGCCGTGTACCGATCGCATTACGCATTGCCAGCCATAACGTGATCCTGGTCGCTCTGGCCCTGGTTATCTATGCCTGTGTGATGGGTTTGCAATTCAAGCAGGCCATGCACGAGCAGGCCGATGCGCTGGGCGAAAGCCTGACCACGCAGACCGCCACCTCGGCCACCGAGCTGTTGGTGTCCAACGACATCCTCAGCCTCAACGTGCTGCTCAACAACCTGACCAAAAACAAGTTGGTGGCCCACGCCGCCATCTATAGCGTGGATAACCGCATCCTCGCCGAGTCCGGTCAGCGTCCCAAGCACAGCCTGCTGGGCGAAGCCGAGGGCATGTACGAGAGCAAGATTACGTTCCAGGACGTGACCGCCGGGCAGCTGCGCATCAGCCTGGACATGGATCAGTTCCAGCAGCCGATGACCATCAGCCTGCAAAGCATGGGCATCCTGAGTGCAATTCTGCTCGCGTTGTCCCTGGCCTTGAGCCTGCGCCTGGGCCGACATATCTCCACGCCGCTGATGCAATTGCGGGTGTGGCTGCGCAATATCGACGAATACACCCCGGCCACCGAGCGTCAGGATGAGATCGGCGACCTGGCGCGCCAGCTGCACGCCAACTTCGCCCCGGAGCCGGCCGAGCCTGAGCCAGTGCCGGAGCCTGAGTTCGACGACGCCGATTACGATGAAGAGGCTGATCCGGCCTTCGAAGTGCGCAATCTGCGGGACCCGAGCTTTGACGAGAGCAAACCGGTTGCCGGCCTCAAGCCTGCGCCGAAGCGCATTGTCAGCACCGTCGAAGACGATGACGATGATGACGCTTTCGCCGACCTGCGCGATGAGTCGGCAGACCACGCGCCGATAACGCTGGCCAAACCGGTGATTTCGAACGTGCCGCAGCACAGCGCGGTACTCGCCGTGCAACTGGGCGCCCAGGATCAACTGCGTCGCCTGCCGCGCACGCGCCTTGAGGAATTGCTCAAGCGCTACCGCGACTGCCTCGATCAGGCCGCTTCGCTGTATCAGAGCGAATTACACACCCTGAACGATGGCAGCACGCTGATGCTGTTCCACACCGAAGACAGCGGCGACGACTACCTGACCAACGCCATCTGCTGCGGTGAGTTGCTGCGCGCCCTGGGCCATCAGTTGCAGATCGAAGTCGCCGACAGCGGCATCACCCTGCAATTGCAGCTGGGCCTGACGCTGGGCGACGAGTTGTTCGGCCTGAGTCAGATCGACTTGCTGCTGACCGAGTCGGCCCAGGACGCTTTGGCCCTGTCGCAACACAGCCGCAACCTGCTGCTGGTGGAGCGCAAGATCGGCGACGACGCCCTGATCCGCCAGCGTGCGCGGATCCGGCCGATCGCCAGCCCTGAAGGCGCTTGCTGTGTAGAGCGGTTGATGGAGCCTTATCCGTCGATGCTGGAACGGCAACTGGCGCGGATGCACGAACGCCGGGCGTAACCGCCCTGTAATGAAAAAACCCGCAGACGAGTGATCGTCTGCGGGTTTTTTGTTGCCACCCGAATCTTGTAGCAGCTGCCGAGCCTGCGAGGCTGCGTTCGGCTGCGCAGCAGTCGCAGATCAGCCAGCGTGCGAAGTGACGTTGTAAACCGTATAGACCATTGGCGAGGACTTCGTCCTCGAACGCAGCCTCGCAGGCTCGACAGCTGTTACAGCGAAGAGGCCGCCAGCAACACCGTAGATCCCAACCCGCAGAAACAACAAAGCCCGCATCGCTGCAGGCTTTGGGTTGAATCCATCCAGGCTTTAGAACCTGAACACTTCCATATCGGTCCGAATCGGCGAAGCCATCGGGATCTTCGGTTGCTTGTCCTGCTCCGCTGCCGGCGCGACTGGCTTGGGCGCCGGTTTACGTGGGGCTTCAGCAATCGGCGGCTGGTTGGCCAGTGGCTTCAGCGCCACGGACAATTGCTCGGCCAAACGCTGCAACAACACACCCTGGGCCTGGACCTGAGCCGCTGTTCCGCCTGCGTGTTGCTCTTGCAGGTGGATGATGCGGTTATCGCGAACCTGGCCGCGACGGTCGATCAGACGCCATTGCGCATCCAGGATCGCCGGTTGCGACTCACCCGAGTCCAGGCGAGTAATCGTCAGCAGCACCTGCACATCCGGGGTAAACCCCAATGTTGCCGGTGCCAGCACGACGCGCTGGCTGTCCAGATGACCGGCAACCTGACGCAGCAGCAGCTGATCAATGTCCGAAGACAGGCTACCCGCCCAACGACCATCTTCCGACGCCTGGAGGCTGCCATCCGGCTGACGCTGCAGCAGGGTTTCGCGTTGCAGGTAGTCGGCAATCGTTACCGGGCCCAGCAATACGGCCATGCCAGCGCTTTGCGCAGGCTGAACCGGACTTCCGCTGTCCAGTTGATACAGCGACACCGGTTGGTGAACGCTGCAACCCGCCAGGCCAAGAACGCCAGCGAGCATCAAAATAAAAGGAAGGCGCAGAGCAGTCATCGTCCCATCCAGGTGGTTGCCACAAGGCTAACCACAGTGAAAATACTCAATAAATATGAAGAACGCTCGGCCACGCCGGCGCTTGAAAGGCCATATCATCCGTGAATATGCGTTCCGACTCCAGCGGCAAAGCGTCGATCTACGCGTTAAATCGTAGATCGAGCGCTCTAGGACGCTTAATTGAGGTTTTCGACGAGCAGCGCATCTACCCTCTGGAAGCCACGTGGCAGTTTATTACCACGACGCCCACGCTCACCTTTGTAGTGTTCGAGGTCGTCCGCCTTCAGTGACAAGGTACGTTTTCCGGCCTGTAGCACCAAGGTGGCGCCATCCGGCAGCACGGCGATGTCCGTGACATATTCTTCGCGACTGGCAACCCGCTCACCGGAAATACCGATGATCTTATTGCCTTTACCTTTACCTAATTGTGGCAGGTCGCTGATTTTGAAGATCAGCAGGCGACCTTCGGTCGTGACCGAGGCCAGCCAATTGTTCTCGCGATCGGTTACCGGGCGCGGAAGAATGACTTTCGAATTGTTCGGCAAACTCAGCAGCGCTTTACCGGCCTTGTTCTTGGCCTGGAAGTCTTCGCCTTTCACCACGAAACCGTAACCGGCGTCAGAGGCGATCACGTACAGCGAGTCGTCTTCAGGCATCAGCACGCATTCAAACGTCGCCCCTGGCGGCGGGGTCAGGCGACCGGTCAACGGTTCGCCTTGGCCACGGGCCGATGGCAGCGTGTGGGAAGCCACCGAATAACTGCGACCGGTGGAGTCGATAAACACCGCAAACTGGTTGGAACGACCCGGCGCCAACGCCTTGAATCCGTCCCCGGCCTTGTAAGAGAGCCCGGTGGCGTCGATTTCATGGCCCTTGGCCGAGCGAACCCAGCCTTTTTCCGACAGCACGACCGTCACTTTCTCGTTTGGCAGCAGATCGTGCTCGGTCAGGGCTTTGGCTTCGGTGCGCTCGACGATTGGCGAGCGGCGGTCGTCGCCATAGGTTTCGGCGTCCTTGATCAGCTCGGTGCGCACCAGTTTTTTCAGCTTGGCTTCGCTGCCCAGCAAGGCTTGCAGCTTGGCTTGTTCCTTGAGCAGTTCATCCTGCTCGGAACGCAGCTTCATTTCTTCCAGTCGCGCCAATTGACGCAAACGGGTGTCGAGAATGTAGTCGGCCTGGATTTCGCTCAGGGCGAAACGCGCGATCAGTGCGGCTTTCGGGTGTTCCTCGGTGCGGATGATGTGGATCACTTCATCCAGGTTGAGGTAGGCAATCAACAAACCGTCCAACAGGTGCAGGCGACGCTCAACCTTGTCGAGGCGGAATTGCAGGCGACGACGCACGGTCTGCACCCGGAATTCCAGCCACTCGACCAGCAATGCCCGCAGGTTTTTCAGCTGCGGCTTGCCGTCAAGGCCGATGATGTTGATGTTGACCCGGTAGCTCGACTCCAGCTCGGTGCTGGCGAACAGGTGCTGCATCAACGCATCGTGGTCGAAGTTTTTGCGCGCGCCGGGAATGATCACGATCCGGCACGGGTTTTCGTGGTCGGACTCGTCACGCAGGTCAGCGATCTGTGGGGCCTTGGAGGGCTTGGCCTGCATCATCGCGGCGATCTGTTCCAGCACTTTGGCACCGGACACCTGATGCGGCAGCGCGGTGACGATGATGTCGCCGTCTTCGATGTGGTAAACGGCGCGCATACGCACCGAGCCCTTGCCGGTTTCGTACATTTTCAGCAGGTCGGCGCGGGGCGTGATGATTTCCGCTTCGGTCGGGTAATCCGGGCCCTGGATGTGTTCACAGAGCTGTTCGACCGTGGCTTTCGGCTCATCGAGCAAACGCACGCACGCTGTAGCAACTTCGCGCAGGTTGTGCGGCGGCACGTCGGTGGCCATGCCCACGGCGATACCGGTGGTGCCGTTGAGCAGGATGTTCGGCAAACGTGCCGGCAACACCAGCGGTTCGTCGAGGGTGCCGTCGAAGTTCGGGCCCCAGTCCGCAGTGCCCTGGCCCAGCTCGCTGAGCAGCACTTCGGAATAACGCGACAGCCGCGCCTCGGTGTAACGCATGGCGGCGAAGGACTTGGGATCATCCGGCGCACCCCAGTTACCCTGGCCGTCCACCAGCGTGTAGCGGTAGCTGAACGGCTGGGCCATCAGGACCATGGCTTCGTAGCAGGCCGAATCGCCGTGCGGGTGGAATTTACCGAGCACGTCACCGACGGTACGCGCCGATTTCTTGTGCTTGGAATCGGCGTCCAGCCCCAACTCGCTCATCGCATAGATGATGCGCCGCTGTACCGGTTTCAGGCCGTCGCCGATATGCGGCAAGGCACGGTCCATGATCACGTACATGGAGTAGTTGAGGTAGGCATTTTCGGTGAAGTCAGCCAGTGACCGGCGTTCTACACCGTCCAGGCTGAGATCAAGGGAGTCGCTCATGCGGGCCTCATCATTTCGTTGTCTGGCGCAGCAGCATGGTGCCACCGCGCTGGGTAAATTCAAGTTTGTTCAGTGCGCTCATACCGAGCAGCACTTGATTGCCATCCAGGCCTGGCACGACGATGGCGCGCACATCACGCAGCACAATGTCGCCCAGTTGCAGCCGGTCAACGCGGGTTCGATAACCCTCGGTGCGACCATTTGCAGTGCTCAGGGTCACCCCGAAGCCTTGTTCAAGTTTCAGCCGTTCGGCCATTTCTGCCGGGATCGCCACATCGGTCGCCCCGGTATCGAGCATGAAATTCACCGGCTGACCGTTGATCTGGCCGCTGGCGACGAAATGTCCCTGGGTGTTGCCCACCAGTTTCACTTCGATAAAACCTTCGCCCTGCTCCGACGTGACCACCACGTTGGGATTTTGCTGCCGCTCTTCCAACTGCCCGAAAAACCGCGTCGCCAGAAACAACGCCGCGCACCAGGCCAACACCATAAACACCCGACCGGCGCGTTTGCCCGGCGTTTGCTGGCTCATGGCTTGGCGCTCCAGCCACCTTCAGGCGCCGCGAAGCGCCAGACAATCGGGCGAACCTCGCCGTCGGCGCGGGGGCCAAAGTTATTGTCGACCCCCATCCACGCACCGTCGGCGTCGATGATCAATGCCTCTTCCAAGCCGTAGTTCTGCGCATAACGCCGGTTTTTCTGTAACAGCTCGGCGGCATACGACCAGCAGCGCTCGACCTTGGCGGTCTGCGGGTCGCGACGACATATCTGAAAGGCGTTGCGTTCAAGGGTAAACAGCTTGCCCTCGAACAATGACAAGTCGGAAAAATCCCGGTTGACCGCTTTCGCGTGAGGAAACTGCGGCGGCTGCATTTCCTTGCCGGCTTCGCTCAACAGCACACAGCGACCGTCGCAATCCCAGACCGTCTGTTGGCGCTTGATCAGCAACAAACCACGGCTTTGACGCTCTGCGGCGAGCCACATCTGATCGCCTGCAGGGTTGATCGCCAGGCCTTCGAATATCGCATTGAATTTCAGCAGCATGCCCTTGGCCCGCGCTTCGCGAACCATCATGGGCGAAATTTTCAGCCAGTTTGCCGGGCCCGTTGGCGGTACTTGCAGGACAGCCGCATGGCCTTCGCTGACGATGTAGCGATTGCCGGCGCTGTCGCAGGTGATGCCTTCGAAATCGAGGTCGCCGCCGCGCACGAAAGAGGCCGCCCAGTTCCGCGAACGCAAACCCCAAGGCAAACCGGTGTCCGGCACGGGAGGAACGTCGATGCGCACCACTTCGGCTTGCCAAGTGCTGGCGGTCGTGTCGAGACGGTAGATTTGATCATCGTCGCGATCGGAAACCGTCCACAGGTCCTTGCCGCACTGGGCCAGCCCCGACAGGTTGCCGCCGCGCATGCCATCGACGGCATGCTCGGACACCACGCGCAACTCTGGCAACGGCTCGGCAGACACCGTTAACGAGGTCAGCAGCAACGCACACGCCATGGCAAAGCCAAAGCGCATCAGCCCAGAACCTCGGCCAGGTTGCCCTTGGACTCCAACCAGGACTTACGATCACCGGCGCGTTTCTTCGCCAGCAGCATGTCCATCATTTCCGAGGTCGCTTCGAAATCGTCCAGCGTCAGCTGCACCAGGCGCCGCGTGTTCGGGTCCATGGTGGTTTCGCGCAACTGCGGCGGGTTCATTTCACCCAGGCCTTTGAATCGAGTGACCTGCGGCTTGCCGCGTTTCTTCTCGGCCACCAGGCGATCGAGGATGCCATCGCGCTCGGCTTCGTCGAGGGCGTAGTAAATCTCTTTGCCCAGGTCGATACGGTACAGCGGCGGCATCGCGACGTAGACGTGACCGGCATCCACCAACGGGCGGAAATGCTGGACGAACAACGCGCAGAGCAAGGTTGCGATGTGCAGACCGTCGGAGTCGGCGTCGGCGAGGATGCAGATCTTGCCGTAGCGCAACTGGGCGATGTCCGTCGAGCCTGGATCGACCCCGATGGCCACGGCGATGTTGTGCACTTCCTGGCTGGCCAGCACTTCGCTGCCGTCGACTTCCCAGGTGTTGAGGATCTTGCCGCGCAACGGCAGGATCGCTTGAAACTCTTTGTCCCGCGCCTGCTTGGCCGAACCGCCGGCGGAATCACCTTCCACCAGGAACAGCTCGGAACGCATCGGATCCTGTCCGGCGCAGTCAGCGAGTTTGCCCGGCAACGCCGGCCCTGCTGTGACGCGCTTGCGCTCGACTTTTTTACTGGCCTTCAGACGACGGCCGGCGTTGTTGATCGCCAGCTCCGCCAGCAGCATGCCGGTTTCCGGGTTAGCGTTGAGCCACAGACTGAACGCATCCTTGACCACCCCGGAAACAAACGCCGCCGCTTCACGGGACGACAAGCGTTCCTTGGTCTGGCCGGAGAATTGTGGTTCCTGCATCTTCATCGACAGGACGAAGGCAATACGTTCCCAGACGTCTTCCGGCGCCAGCTTCACGCCGCGCGGCAACAGGCTGCGGAATTCGCAGAACTCGCGCATGGCATCGAGCAAACCCTGGCGCAAACCGTTGACGTGGGTGCCGCCCTGGGCCGTCGGGATCAGGTTGACGTAGCTTTCCTGCACGCTGTCGCCACCTTCCGGCAACCACAGCAGCGCCCAATCGACTGCTTCTTTATTACCGGCCAGGCTGCCGCAGAACGGCTCGTCCGGCAGGCGTTCGAAGCCGTTGACTGCATCGACCAGGTAGGAACGCAGGCCGTCTTCGTAATGCCATTCGACTTTTTCGCCGGTGGCCTTGTCTTCAAAACTGACCAGCAGCCCCGGGCACAACACGGCCTTGGCCTTGAGCACGTGCTTGAGGCGGCTGATGGAGAATTTCGGTGAATCGAAGTATTTCGGGTCAGGCGCGAAGAACACGCTGGTGCCGGTGTTGCGCTTGCCGACGGTGCCAATCACTTCCAGCTCGGTTTTCTTGTAACCGTCAGCGAAAGTCATCTGGTATTCGTTGCCGTCCCGCTTTACGCGCACCCGGACTTCGTTCGACAGGGCGTTAACCACGGAAATACCCACCCCGTGCAGACCGCCGGAGAACTGGTAGTTCTTGTTGGAAAACTTGCCGCCCGCATGCAGCTTGGTGAGGATCAGCTCAACCCCGGAAACACCCTCTTCCGGGTGAATGTCCACCGGCATGCCACGGCCGTCATCGCTGACTTCCAGGGAGTGATCGGCGTGCAGGATGACCTGCACCGACGTCGCGTGCCCGGCCAAGGCTTCGTCGACGCTGTTGTCGATGACTTCCTGGGCAAGGTGGTTCGGCCGACTGGTGTCGGTGTACATGCCGGGGCGTTTGCGCACCGGGTCGAGGCCCGAGAGGACTTCGATGGCGTCTGCGTTATAAGAGCTAGCGCTGGGAGTGGCCATGGGGTCTCGTCGTCAATGTTCTGTGAAATAGGGGCGAGGGTTCACAGTGCTGTGAAATCAATCGCCTGATACAAATCTGCGCCGATGCCGGCAAAACTCAGCATTGCCGGCAATTGCCCGGCAAAGCCCTGAAAACTATGGTCGCCGCCGGCCTGGATGCGCAAGGCACAGGCGCGGTAATACTGCTGGGCGAGGCGGTAGTCCAGCGTTTCGTCGCCGGTCTGCAACCACACCTGATACCGCTGCGGATCCTGGGGCGCCGGCACTTCCAGCTCGGCCAGGGCCGTCACATGGTCGTGGGTCAATTCCCAGGCTTCATCGGTATACAGGTTTTTCTGCATCCCTAGATACCCGTCAAACATCCGGTGCGGACTGACGGCAGGGTTGATCAACAGAGCCTTGAGACCATGCTGCTCGGCCAGGTGAGTCGCATAGTAGCCGCCGAGTGAGCTGCCGACCAGCAGCGGCCGCCCCAGCTCCTCAATCGCCCGATTCAACTGACCGATGGCCTCGCGCGGGTGGTGGTGCAACGCCGGAACCCGCAACTGATCGCTCAAGCCCAGGCGCTCCATCACTGCCATCAACTGAGTCGCCTTTTTTGACGAAGGCGCGCTGTTGAAACCGTGGATATAAAGGATCGAACCGGACATTAGAACTCCCTGAGCGTCGGGTAAAGAGGCGCAGTTTACAGGGAGACGGGGGGATCGGGGATATCCTGGGGATTTGCGGTGCCTGAACTGACGTTTTCGCGAGCAGGCTCGCTCCCACAGTTTTGACCGCGTACAGCCGGGAGAAATGGGTCGGCTGGCAGGGCGCCTTCGCGGGCAAGCCTCGCTCCTACAGTTTGATCGAGTGCATTCGGGAGAGATTGGTCGTCTGGCAGGACGCTTTCGCAGGCAAGCCAGCTCCCACAGTTTTGACCGCGTACAGCCGGAAGAAATGGGTCGGCTGGCAGGGCGCCTTCGCGGGCAAGCCTCGCTCCTACAGTTTGATCGAGTGCATTCGGGAGAGATTGGTCGTCTGGCAGGGCGCCTTCGCAGGCAAGCCAGCTCCCACAGTTTTGACCGAGTACGAGCAGGAAGAAATAGGTCGTCTGGCAGGACGCCTTCGCAGGCAAGCCAGCTCCCACAGTTTTGACCGAGTACAGCCGGAAGAATAGGTCGTCTGTCAGGACGCCTTCGCGGGCAAGCCATGCTCCTACACAAGCGGCCCACCGCACACCGCCCCGCTTCTAACCACTCAAGGCCGAGCGTTAGCTCGCCTGCCCTTGATCTTGCCCTACCCGCCCCTTCGGGAGGCTGAGTGGAGGTGTTCATCTGGGGGGTGGGCGCGTAGCGCCGTGCGGCGCAGCCGCACACATCGAGAGGAGGTCGAAGCGAAGCCGACCGTAGGCGATGCCCCCAGATGGACACCGGAACGAAGGCACGCCGAGCCTAAGCGAGGGGCCGGACGCCGGGGCGAGACCTTTTGGTTCCTTTTGGGGCGTTTGCCAAAAGGGACTCGCCGTAAGGGCGAAACCCTAAGCCGCCGTTACCGCAGGAATGGATATACACACAGTAGAAATCAATAACCGTCAGACCCGTAATCAACCGTGAAGTCAAACCCGGTAACCCGCTCAACACCCGTCTCAAGAACCCCATCAGGCAAAAGCCGCAACCACCGATACCCAGGCGCCTGCTCCCCAACCTTAAAGTCCTCACTCCCAGGCTCAAACTGAATACACGTCGAAGGCGAAGCCATCAACCGCACCCCATTGCGATCCTGATCAAACTCCTGATGCACATGCCCCCACAAAACCGCGCGCACCTGAGGAAACCGATCCAACACCGCAAACAACCCCTCAGGATTACGCAACCCGATCGGCTCCATCCAAGCACATCCAATCGACACCGGATGATGATGGAAGCACACCAGATGATGCCGCTCCGGCGCCTCACTCAAAGAACGCGCCAACAACTGCAACTGCTCATCCTGCAAATACCCCGGCACCGAACCCGGCACCGCCGAATCAAGCAAGGTAATCCGCCAGTTGGCCAGATCCACCACCGACTCCAACAGCGCGCTTTGCACCGCTGCCTCGGCCATGACCATAGGCTCATCGTGATTCCCCGGAATCCAGCGTGCCGGAGCATCAAGCTGTCGGGTCAGATTGCGAAACTGCTGATACGACTCCAACGTCCCGTCCTGGGAAATATCACCGCTCGCAACAATCAGATCGATCTGCGGCTGCTGCCGGCGCACCAGCTCGATGACCTTTTGCAGGCTGTCCCGCGTATTCATGCCCAGCAACGTACCGTCCGCCTCGGCGAACAAGTGGCTGTCGGAGATTTGCACCAGCAACGCCGAATCGGCGGTGGTCAATGTGGATACGCTCGGCAAGGCGTTCTCCCGGGGCTGAATCACGGAATTGGATAGAGGCCGCAATTATGCTGGGGGAAGGTCAAAAGAGGAAACGTATGAACCGGACGCAGTTCACATCTATCGAACGACTGCGTACTCGTGCCCACACGCCAGACAGTGACTCAGCCATTCCCCCAGGAACAGATTGAGCTGGGCCTTTTCATCCGGCTGATGCATCGCGGCATTCGGATAAGGATAGATGCCACGGAAGCGTCTTGCATGTTCGGCGCTGACAACCTCGGCCATGCAGGCGTCGTGGTAGACCTGAACTTCCAGTTGCGGCACCGGCAGCCATGGCAGGCTGTGCTCCTGGCGCACTTGCAGGGTCGTGGTGTACGGGTTGACTTGCAGTACCTCCAGGGCCAGTACGCCGAGCATCTGGTCACCCTGGGTCACGGCGATGCGCCGTGCCTCGGGCTCGCTGCGCATGTCCGGCAGCAGTCGCATCAAACGCGCGTAGTTTGCCTCGCAGGAGGCTTGCAGCCCCACGAGGTCCACCCGATAGCGATCGCGCAGCTTGTTTACGACCATAACCCCCTCACTTCAGCGCGGTTCAAAGCAAGCCATTGCAAAGCAATGATGCTGGCCGCGTTGGCAATTCGTCCGTCGCGTACGGCCTGCAGGGCATCTTCAAAGGCCCAGACCGTGACGCGGATATCTTCCGCTTCTTCTGCCAGTCCATGCAGCCCCCCTACTCCAGTGCTGTCGCAACGCCCCAAGTACAAATGCACGAATTCGTTGCTGCCACCCGGGGACGGGAAATACTTGGTCATTGGCCAAAGTGCCCCGAACACAAGCCCAGCTTCCTCCTGCGCTTCGCGGTGAGCAACTTCTTCCGGTTCTTCGTCTTTATCGATCAGACCGGCGACCAATTCGATCAGCCACGGGTTAGTCGTCTTGCCCATGGCGCCGACGCGGAACTGCTCGATCAACACCACTTCGTCGCGCTGCGGATCGTAAGGCAGCACGCACACCGCATCGTGGCGCACGAACACTTCACGATTGATTTCGCGACTCATGCCGCCAGCGAATAATTCATGGCGCAAATGCAGGCGATCGAGCTTGTAGAAACCCGCGTAGCACTGTTCGCGTCGAACGATCTCAACGTTGGTTGGAATGGCGTTGGCAAAATCAGTCATGACAATCCTCTCTACTGCAATCCGTTACGAGGCTCCTTTTTGTTACGTGCAACCTCGACTTCGCGCCATCCTAACGCGCCCGCGACCTTTGATGCAGCCCCTTTACCTTCAGCGGGATAGACGGTGAGGGCGAAACCAACTCTAATTAGCTTAGTGGCGAACTGACTGCTCCGTTGATAGTCGAAGCGGTAACTTTTCGCCTTTCCCTGTTTTATGAAGGACGCCCATGTCGCTTTTTAAAATCGCCTCCGTGGCCGCTATCGCCCTGACCCTGGGCGCTTGCCAGAGCCTGTTCCAACCCAACTACCGGACGCCGCTGGAAACCACCCGCGATGCTTCGGAAATCCTGAAGCCGGGTTGCACCACGCCTGATTGCCCGTTGGTGAACATCGACACCCTGCGTTTCCCGGACGAGCCTCAGCTGGACGGCATCGTCGAAAAGAACCTGCTGCAATTGACCCGCACCCCGGACGCCCCGGCAGCGCCGACCCTGGCCGCCTATCGCGATCAGTTTTTGCGCACCGCCGCACCGCGTTCCAGCAGCTATTTGCAAGCCAAGGTACGTGAGCAGCATGACGGCTTGGTGATCGTTGAATTTTCCAGCTACCTGGACACCGGCGGCGCGCATGGCACACCGGGCCGCAGCTTTATCAACTATTCGCGCCAGCAGCATAAAGTGCTGAGCCTGTCGGATATGTTGCTGCCGGGTCAGGAAGAAGCGTTCTGGAAAGCCGCGCAAGTGGCGCACAACAGCTGGCTGATCAGCACCAAGCTCGATCAGGAAGCGGACTTCCTGAAAACCTGGCATTTCCAGAAAACCCAGAACGTGGCACTGACCTACGGTGGGGTGATCCTCAAGTACGAAGTGAGCACCATCGCGCCTTACGCGTTGGGCCACATCGAACTGAAGATCCCCTACCCGCGCCTGAATGGCATTCTCAGGCCCGAGCTGTTTCCCGGCCGTAACTGAAGGCTCGACCGAGCACAAGCTGCAGCAGCCCTGCCAGTACCAGCGACGGCAGGGTTGCGCCGACATCCGGATACAGATTAGCCAGCAAATGATAGGTGCTCACCCCGCCCAACCAGGCGAGCAACGCTGGCCAGCGCAATGCGGCTGACGCGACCTGGGCACTGCGTTTGCGCAGGATGAAGTGATCCACCAGCACCACGCCGAACAACGGCGCAAACACCGAACCGATCAACAACAGGAAGTTCTGGTACTGGGCCAACGGCGCCAGGCACGCGATCAGTGTGCAGATCACGCCAATCGCCAACGCCAGATGCTCGACCTTCAGGCGCAACAGAATCCCGCTCGACACCGCCGCCGAGTGAATATCGGCAAAGGCGTTTTCCGACTCGTCCAGCAGAATCAGCAACAGCGGAATCCCCAGGCCGGCACCCGCCAGCGCCAACAGCAAGGCATTCACTTCACCGCTCGGCGCGAACGCCAGGGTGTAGGCCACGCCCAGGCTCATCAGCCAGAAGTTACCGATAAAGAAACCCAGCGCGGTGCCGCCGAACACGTTTTTCGCACGCTTGCCGAAACGCGAGTAGTCGGCAATCAGCGGCAGCCAGGACAGCGGCATCGCGATCGCAATGTCGAAGCCCACGGCGAACGGCATCGAACCATCACCGGCCTGGTGCCACAACGCCGCCAGATCGGCTTTGGTGAACAGGTTCCAGGTCAGCCAGATGCAAGCCGCCAGCAACAGCCAGATGCCCCACTTGCGCAGGATTTGCCGCACGAATGTCAGCGGGCCGCTCACGGCCAACAAGGTCGCCAAGCCACCGAAAAATACGGTCCAGAGCAGCGGATTCGACAGCAGGCTGCCTTCGCTGAACGCCTTGGCGCCAAGCAGGCTGGCGGCGTCGCGCATGACGATGATTTCAAACGAGCCCCAACCGATCAGTTGCAGCAGGTTCAACACCGCCGGCAGGCTTGCACCGCGTTTGCCGAGGCTGAGTTTGAGTGCGGCCATCGACGACAGGCCGGTGTCGCTGCCGATCACGCCGACGGCGGCCAGCAGCAAAACGCCGACCAGGGTGCCGAGGAAAATCGCCAGCAACGAGCCGGACAGACCCAGACCTGGCGCGAGCAAAGCGCCGGTCTGCAAGACCATCAGGCCGATGCCGAGGGAGAACCACAGGGAAAACAGATCGCGGCCGCCAAAGACACGTTTGTCTTTTGGCACCGCGATGTCAGGAGAATAGGTGCTGGGTTGAATGCTCAAGGGTGTTATCTCAGAGGGACATTTGTTGTTGTGTTGATCATCACCAACTCTGTAGGAGCGAGGCTTGCCCGCGAAGGCGGTGTGTCACTCAACATTGATGTTGAATGGGATGACGCCTTCGCGGGCAAGCCTCGCTCCTACAAGAGCAGCGCCAAAATGGCGCTGTGGGTCAGATCAAACCTTCTTGTACAGCTGACTGCCTTCCTGCTTGAACCGCTCTGCCTGGTCCGCCAATCCCTGGGCGACTTCGGCGTCTACTGTTTCGATCCGCTGGTTGGCCGCGTATTCACGGACTTCCTGGGTGATTTTCATCGAGCAGAATTTCGGCCCGCACATGGAGCAGAAGTGCGCGACCTTGGCCGAATCCTTCGGCAGGGTTTCATCGTGATACGAGCGTGCGGTATCCGGGTCGAGGCCCAGGTTGAACTGGTCTTCCCAACGGAATTCGAAACGCGCCTTGCTCAACGCATTGTCACGAATCTGCGCGCCCGGATGGCCCTTCGCAAGGTCGGCGGCGTGCGCGGCGATCTTGTAGGTGATGATCCCGGTCTTCACGTCATCCTTGTTCGGCAGGCCCAAGTGTTCCTTCGGCGTGACGTAGCAAAGCATGGCGCAACCGAACCAGCCGATCATCGCCGCACCGATGCCGGAAGTGATGTGGTCGTAGCCCGGCGCGATGTCGGTGGTCAGCGGGCCGAGGGTGTAGAACGGCGCCTCGTCGCAGCACTCGAGCTGCTTGTCCATGTTCTCTTTGATCAACTGCATCGGCACGTGGCCGGGGCCTTCGATCATGCACTGCACGTCGTGCTTCCAGGCAATCTTGGTCAGCTCGCCGAGGGTTTCCAGCTCACCGAATTGCGCAGCGTCGTTGGCGTCGGCAATCGAGCCCGGACGCAGGCCATCGCCCAGCGAGAAGCTGACGTCGTAGGCCTTCATGATTTCGCAGATGTCTTCGAAATGCGTGTAGAGGAAGTTCTCTTTGTGATGCGCCAGGCACCACTTGGCCATGATCGAACCGCCACGGGACACGATGCCGGTCACGCGCTTGGCGGTCAGCGGCACGTAACGCAGCAACACGCCGGCGTGGATGGTGAAGTAATCGACGCCCTGCTCGGCCTGTTCAATCAGCGTGTCGCGGAACAGCTCCCAGGTCAGGTCTTCGGCAGCGCCGCCGACTTTTTCCAAGGCCTGGTAGATCGGCACAGTACCGATCGGCACCGGCGAGTTGCGGATGATCCACTCGCGGGTTTCGTGAATGTGTTTGCCGGTGGACAAGTCCATGACCGTGTCCGAACCCCAGCGAATGCCCCAGGTCAGTTTCGCCACTTCTTCTTCGATGGACGAACCCAGCGCGCTGTTGCCGATGTTGCCGTTGATCTTCACCAGGAAGTTACGGCCGATGATCATCGGTTCCAGTTCGGTGTGGTTGATGTTGGCCGGAATGATCGCGCGGCCACGAGCGATTTCGTCACGGACAAATTCCGGGGTGATGATTTTCGGCACGCTGGCGCCGAAGCTGTGACCGGCATGTTGCTGGTCCAGCAGCCCGGCGGCACGGGCCACTTCGAGCTTCATGTTTTCACGGATGGCAACGTATTCCATCTCGGCGGTGATAATGCCTTTGCGGGCATAGTGCATCTGGCTGACGTTGGCCCCGGCCTTGGCGCGGCGCGGGTTGTTCACGTGGGCGAAACGCAGCTTGGTCAGTTCGGCATCGGCGAGGCGTTCCTGGCCGAAGTTGGAGCTCAGGCCCGGCAGGCGCTCGGTGTCGCCACGGGATTCGATCCACGGCGAACGCACATCAGCCAGGCCTTTGCGCACGTCGATGATGACGTTGGGATCGGTGTAAGGGCCCGAGGTGTCGTACACAACCACAGGCGCATTGATCTCGCCGCCGAAGTCGGTCGGGGTCACATCAAGGCTGATTTCGCGCATTGGCACGAGGATGTCCGGGCGGGAACCCTGAACATAGATTTTTTGCGAGCGGGTAAACGGTTGAACCGACTGTTGATCGACTTGGGCCGAATCACTCAGGTTCGTCGTATTTTTTAGTTTTATCGTCATCACGGGCTCTCCAGACAGCATCCAGCAGTGGATTTTTGTCGGAGCGAACCTGTAACGAATGGACGCGACCAATCAGCCAAGAAAATGCTGTTGGTGCTGTGCTCTGTGCTCGAGGGCTGTCGACTGTCGATTGTCGAACAACATCCCGGACGAAGCACAAGAGGACTCGCCGGGTGACGAGAAATCTTGTTCCCTACGCAGGCGCTAACCTGATCAGGTTCAACGGGATCCGAAATTATTCGATCTCAGCCTCATAGCAAGGCACCCCGACAAGAACCCGGCCAGTCTAGACACAACTGGCAAAGAACGCCAACACCGCGGTAAACACCATGATGAATGGCGCAATTAGCAGATTGTTGCGGTACGCGCGTACAACTACACTCGCTACGCCGTGCTGCGTCTTGACGCTATGCGGGCCGCGCCTTACCTTTGGCGCTCAAATTATCAGCGTAATTTTTTAGGGATGGCCTCATGCTGCGCAAACTCTCACTGGCCCTTGCCGTGTCTTGTGCGTCCAATGGAATGGCCTGGGCAGCTGAAGCGCCCTTATCCACCAAGACCGACCTTGTCAGCGTCTATCAGGAAGCGGTGGACAACAACGCCGACCTGGCTGCCGCCCGCGCGCAATACGGCGCGCAAAAAGAAGTTGTGCCCCAGGCCCGTGCCGGCCTGCTGCCTAACCTGTCGGGCGGGGCCAACCTGAGTTCCATACGCACCCAGCTCGATCAGCCGTCCGGCACCGCCAATCGCGATGCCCACTCCTATCAGGCGACGTTGGCTCAGCCACTGTTCCGCGCTGATCGCTGGTTCCAGTTCCAGGCCGCCAAGGACGTCAACGAGCAAGCCTCGCTGCAACTGTCGGCCACCGAGCAGAATCTGATCCTGCAATCGGCGGAAAGCTATTTCAACGTGCTGCGCAGCCAGGACAACCTGGCCTCGACCAAGGCTGAAGAAGCAGCGTTCAAACGCCAGCTCGACCAGTCCAACGAGCGCTTCGATGTCGGCCTGTCGGACAAGACCGACGTGCTGCAATCCCAGGCCAGCTACGACACTGCGCGGGCCAACCGGATCCTCGCGCAACGCCAGGTGGACGATGCGTTTGAAGCGCTGATCACCCTGACCAACCGCCAGTACAACTCGATCCAGGGCATCGTCCACACGTTGCCGATCCTTCCGCCAGCGCCGAACGACGCCAAGGCCTGGGTCGACACCGCCGCCAAACAGAACCTGAATCTGCTGGCCAGCAACTACGCGGTCAGCGCCGCCGAAGAAACCCTCAAGCAACGCAAGGCCGGCCACGCGCCGACCCTCGATGCGGTAGCGAAGTACGAAAAGGGTGACAACGACGCGCTGGGCTTCAGCAACCCGAGCGCCTTCGGCCAACCTTACGGTGGCAACGTCGAACAGACTACTGTCGGCCTGCAAGTGAACATCCCGATCTACAGCGGCGGCCTGATCAACTCACAAGTGCGCGAGTCCTACTCACGCCTTGACCAGAGCGAACAACAGCGCGAGCAACTGCGTCGGCAAGTGGTGGAAAACACCCGCAACCTGCACCGCGCGGTGAACACCGACGTCGAGCAGGTGCAGGCTCGCAAGCAGTCGATCATCTCCAACCAGAGCGCGGTGGAAGCGACGGAAATCGGTTATCAGGTGGGGACGCGCAACATCGTCGACGTGCTCGATGCCCAGCGCCAGCTGTACACCTCGGTGCGCAACTACAACAACACCCGCTACGACTACATCCTCGACAACCTGCGCCTGAAGCAAGCGGCCGGCACGTTGAACCCGGGGGATTTGCAGGATTTGTCGCGTTATCTCAAGGCGGACTACAACCCGGATAAAGACTTCCTGCCACCGGATCTGGCCAAGGCTGCGGCTGAGCAACTCAAAGCCCGCCCTTAAAAAGCAAAAGATCGCAGCCTTCGGCAGCTCCTACATTGGGATTGATGTACACCCTGTAGGAGCTGCCGAAGGCTGCGATCTTTTCGTTTCAGCCATCCCGGTCTAACGATCGATCAACCGCCCCAACCCGTCCAGCAACCGCTGCAACGCGCCCTGATTGGTGCGCATCACCTTCAACCCCGCCTCTGCCATCCGTTGCGCATCGCGCGGCAATTCGAACAAGCGCTGCACCGCCACCGCCAATCCTTCCGCATCATCGACTTCAGCCAACGCCCCGGCACTGCGCAATTGCGCGGCGATTTCGAGAAAGTTGAACAAGTGCGGCCCGCTCAAAACCGGCTTGGCCAGCGCCGCCGGTTCCAGCAGGTTATGCCCGCCATTCGGCACCAGACTGCCGCCGACAAACGCGCTGTCGGCCAAGGCATAGAGAAACAGCAACTCACCCATGGTGTCGCCCAGCAGCACCGAAGTATCGGCAGTCACCGGTTCACCCGTGGAGCGCCGAACCGTGGAGAAACCTTGCTGCTTGCACAGCTCGAAAACCGAATTGAAACGCTCCGGGTGACGCGGCACCAGAATCAGCAAGGTATCGGGATGACTGGCCAGCAATTGACGATGGGCCGCCAGCACCACTTCGTCTTCGCCTTCGTGGGTACTGGCGGCGATCCACACCGGACGCTCCAGCGCCTGCCACTGACCGCGTAACTCGGCGGCGCTCTGAAGCAGTTGCGGGTCGATGGTCAGGTCGAATTTGATCGAGCCAGTGACCTCGACGGTTTCCGCACGCGCACCGAGTGAACGGAAGCGCTCGGCCTCGGCTTCGGTCTGCACCGCGAACAGGCTCATCTCGGCCAGCATCGGCCCGGTCAGTTTATGGAAGCGGCCATAGCCCTTGGCCGAGCGCTCGGACAATCGCGCGTTGGCCAACGCCACCGGAATCCCGCGCTTGGCGCACTGGTGAATGTGGTTGGGCCACAGTTCGGTTTCCATGATCACCGCCAGTGTCGGCTGGACCCGATCCAGGAACCGCGCCGCTGCGCACGGCAGGTCGTAAGGCAAATAGCAGTGCTGAATGCGCGGTTCGTTGGCGAACAGGGCGTGGATGCGCTCCGAACCGGTCGGGGTCATGCAGGTCACGGTGATCGGCAGCGTCGGATAGCGCTGCAGCAAGGCACGGATCATCGGCGCCGCCGCGATGCTTTCGCCCACGGACACGGCGTGCACCCAGATGCCGCCCGGCTTCATGACCGGCAACCCGTAGGAGAACCGCTCGCCAATGCGCTTGGCATACGCCGGCGCCTTGCGCGAACGCAGCCACAGTCGAATCGCTACCAGTGGCAGCCCCAGATAAAACAGCGCGGTGTAGAGAGTTCTATTCATGGCGGCGGAGTTTATCGGGTTTTCAGCCGATCGCCTGCAAGTGCACGGCAAAACGTTCGGCCAACCAACGCGCCGCCGGCCCGAGCGGTTCGTCGCGACGCCAGACCAGCTCCACCACCAGCGCCGGTGGCGTCCATTCGCTGACCAGTTCGACCATCTGCCGTTGATACCCCGAGTACTGCACAACGTTGCGCGGCAACCACGCCCAGCCGAGGCCGCGCATCAGCAATTCGGCGATGACATAGAAGCTGTCAGCGCGCCAGACCTGCGGGCTGGCCGGCTCGCTACCGGGATAGACGCTGGACTGAGCGGCCATCAGCAGTTGGCGATGTTGGGCCAGTTGCTGGCAGTTGACCTCATCCAGCGCCGCCAACGGATGGCCGACGCCACACACGGTGACCATTTCGATACTGCCCAATACCCGCCGCTCCAGCGCCTCGGGAATCTGATCGTGGTAGAACAACAAACCGAGGTCGGCGCGGCGCTCCAACAATTTTCTCGCCACATCGCCCTGGGTGCCGTTGGACAATTGCACTTCCAGGCTGGGGAACTGCACCGCGAGCGCGCTGAGACTGTCGACGATCGGCTGAAAAGGCATCGCCTCATCCTGGGCCAGACGGATGCGCGCTTCCTGGCCGCGCATCATTGCCAGCGCCCGGCCGTTCAAACGCTCGCACTGTCGCAGCACCTCCCGCGCTTCTTCGAGCAAGGCACTGCCGGCCTCGGTCAGCTTCGGCTGGCGGCCGCTGCTGCGGTCGAACAGGCTCACGCCGAGGTCTTCCTCCAGCAACGCAATCGAACTGCTGACCGCCGACTGCGCCTTGCGCTGATCCCGCGCCACCGCCGAAAACGAGCGCTGCTCCGCTACGCTGACAAACAGGCGCAGCTGTTCCAGGTTCCATTGCATGTTCATGGCTCGACCTATCTCGATGGCAGATAGGTAATGACTTTACCGCATCTGGGGAATCTCTAGAATGCCGACCTCAGAAAGCAACACTTCACACGAGGATTACCCCATGACCGCTTACTACTACCTGGCCATCGCCATCTGCGCCGAAGTGATCGCCACTGTTTCGATGAAAGCGGTCAAAGGTTTCAGCACGCCCCTGCCGCTGATCCTGGTGATCGTCGGTTATGGCATCGCGTTCTGGATGCTGACCCTGGTGGTGCGCAGCGTGCCGGTGGGTGTGGCCTACGCGGTATGGGCCGGCATGGGGATTGTGATGGTCAGCGTCGCGGCGCTGTTTATCTATGGGCAGAAGCTGGATGTGCCGGCAATGTTGGGGATGGCGTTGATCGTGCTGGGCGTCGTAGTGATCCAGCTCTTCTCCAAAACCGCCGGGCACTAACTGCCGAAATCCAATCAACTGTGGGAGCGGGCTTGCTCGCGAATGCGGTGTATCAGGCAACTTCAATGTCGACTGGTACACCGCTTTCGCGAGCAAGCCCGCTCCCACAGGGGTTTTGCATCCACCCGATTGATCACCGACAAATCCCCTCTTCTTCGAGTCTGTATACTGCGCCCTCGTCTTGAACACTGAGGTCGCTGCATGCCATCCGTTATTTCCACCGACGTTCTGATTGTCGGCGCTGGTGTCGCCGGCCTCTGGCTCAACGCGCGTCTGCGTCGCCAGGGTTTTTCGACCGTGCTGGTGGAAAGCGCCACCCTCGGTGGCGGGCAAAGCGTGAAGTCCCAGGGCATCATCCACGGCGGCGCCAAGTACGCGCTGCATGGCGCCCTGACCGGTGCTTCGGAAGCCATCGCCGACATGCCGCGCCGCTGGCGTGAAGCGCTGGCCGGTGACGGCGAATTGGACCTGAGCGGCGTGCGCCTGCTGTCCGAAGCCCATTACCTATGGTCCCCGGGCACAATCGCCGGCAACCTCACCAGTTTCTTCGCCAGCAAAGCCGTGCGCGGGCGGGTCGATCAGGTCAAGGGCGATCAATTGCCGCCGGCCCTTCAAGACAAGCGCTTCAAGGGCAAGGTGTATCGCCTGGCTGAACTGGTGATCGACGTGCCGAGCCTGATCCAGCGCCTCGCTGACCTGGCCGGTGATGGCTTGCTTGCCGGGCAAAGCATCGAACCGTTGCTGGAAGGTGGCGTTCTGGTGGGCCTGACTGTCGACGGTCGCGACATCCGCGCCCAGCGCATCGTCCTCAGCGCCGGTGCCGGCACCGCCACGCTGCTCGAAGCATTGGGGTTGAGCCAACCCGCGATGCAGCGCCGACCGTTGCACATGATCATCGCCAAAGGCCCGAGCCTGAAACCGCTGTACGCCCACTGCCTGGGCGGCGGGACCAAACCGCGCATCACCGTCACCACCCATCCGGCCGCCGATGGCCAATGGGTCTGGTACTTGGGCGGTGACATTGCCGAAGCCGAAGGCGTGGCCCGCGAACCAGCGGAGCAAATCGCCACGGCGCAGAAAGAGCTCGGCCAGTTGCTGCCGTGGATCGATCTGAGCACGGTGCAATGGGCGACCCTGCGCGTGGATCGTGCCGAGCCGCTGCAAACCGGCCTGACCCGCCCGGACAATGCGTTCCTGGCCGAAGAGGGTCGGCTGCTGGTCGGTTGGCCAACCAAACTGGCGCTGGCGCCGGACTTCGCTGACCGCGTCATCGCCAGCCTGGCCCGCGACGGCATTCAACCCGGCCCGTCGGCACCATTGCCCGATCTGCCAAAACCACCGATGGGCGTTCCTGCCTGGGAGCAACTGCTGCCATGAGCGTAAAAACCTTGCACGACTTGCATCGCCCGCTGGGCAGCACCGGCCTGTTGGTCTCGCCCTTGGGTCTGGGCACGGTAAAACTCGGTCGCGATCAAGGCGTGAAATACCCCAACGGTTTCCAGATTCCTGGCGATGACGAAGCGCGAATGCTGCTCAAGCTCGCCCGCGACATGGGCATCAATCTGATCGACACCGCCCCGGCCTACGGTCGCAGCGAAGAACGACTCGGCCCGTTGCTGCGCGGTCAGCGTCAGGAGTGGGTGATCGTCAGCAAGGTCGGCGAAGAGTTTGCCGATGGCCAGTCCCGCCACGATTTCAGCGCTGCCCACACCCGCCTCTCGGTGGAGCGCAGCCTGCAACGTCTGGAAACGGATTTTATCGACCTGGTGCTGGTGCACTCCGACGGCAACGACCTTGCGATCCTCAACGACTGCGAAGTCTACGAGACACTCGCCGAGCTCAAGGCCGAAGGCAAGATTCGCGGTTTCGGTTTTTCCGGTAAAACCGTCGAAGGCGGCTTGAAGGCTCTGGAACAAGGTGATTGCGCGATGGTCACCTACAATCTCAACGAGCAAAACGAGAAAGCCGTCATTGACTATGCTGCTTCCCACGGCAAAGCGATCCTGGTGAAAAAAGCCCTCGCCAGCGGTCACGTCTGCCTTAGCCCCGGCGTGGACCCGGTGCGCGCCAGCTTCGAGTTGTTGTTTGAACATCCGGGCGTTGCCAGTGCTATTGTCGGGACCATCAATCCGCTGCACCTCGCCCACAACGTCGCGACCGTTGCCCAGGTCCTTCGTAGTAACTGACGCCGCCCACGCGGCCTTAAGCAGGAGCCGACATGCCGCGTACGCTCATTAGAAAGAATCCGAGCAACTTCAAGACCCTGCCGTTGTACGTCGAAGCGACTCCCGAAGGCCTGAGTTATCAAAGCGTCGGGATGCCGCTCAATTTCTCCCAGACCCTGCAACGCCGTCGCCCGGTCGCCGTGGCTGACAGCGAACGGTTCGCCGTGGAACTGGCGAACCTCGGGGTTTCGGTGCGCCTGACCCTGCATTGGCAGAACCGCGATTATTGGGTGCTGGTGCGTCAGCGTCGGCAGGATCGCGGCGACGTGGTGCTCAAGCTGATTTCCGGTTACGTGCCGGCCCACGAGTTGAACCTGCCGCTGCACACGGCGATCCAGGAGATTGCGGAAGAGTGCCTGCTGGAAACCCCGGAAGGCTGGCTGGGTGGGCGTTTCAACGACACTTGGCTGCCGGCGCCCTACTCGTCCGCCCTGCATTATCGCGAAGCCCTGCCGTTTCGCCTGTCGCCACTGTCCGGTTCGGCGCGGCCGGTGCGTTGCGCCAACATGCAGTTGATCGAACGGCCCCGGGCCTACGTGCATCTGCCGACCGCCTCCTTGCAACTGATCTATGACTTACGCCTGGACGTGCCCAAGGAGGCCAAGTCCCTGAGCCTGTTTCATGTGGACGAACGCCTTGAAGGCGATCAGTTAGTGGCACGGCTGGATCGTAAACGGCCGGACTTGTACCTGATGCCATTGCAGGATGGCCAGCCGATGGCTGAGCTCTACACGCTGAAAAAAGATCAACTGTACCCGGCGAGCACCCGTGGTTTGTACCTGGCCGAGAGCTTTGCCCAGCAGGAAGGCTGGCTGGTGCGCGATGAGCGGATTCGCTGGAAGGATTGGGTGCGGCAACAGGGGTTGGCGCCGCCGGGGAAGGACTCAGGGTTGGCGCGGTTGCGGGGGAAGGCGAAGCAGTTGCTGAAGAAAATCGTGCCGCGTAAAAAAGTCGGTTCTTAAAAGCAAAAGATCGCAGCCTTCGGCAGCTCCTACAGGGTTATGAGTACACCTATAGGAGCTGCCGAAGGCTGCGATCTTTTGATCTTGCAATTGATCGTTCCCACGCTCCGCGCGGGAACGATCATCCCGAGTCAGTTATTGCGGATCTTCTCGACAATCGCGGTCGTCGAGCTGTTTTCCACCAGCCCCAACACTTTCACTGTCCCGCCGTAGGCCGAGACGATGTCCGCGCCGACCACCTGGTCGATCCCGTAATCCCCGCCCTTGACCAACACGTCCGGCTTGACCTCGCGCAGCAGGTTTTCCGGGGTGCCTTCAGCGAAGCTGATAACCCAATCCACCGCGCCCAGACCGGCCAGTACCGCCATGCGCCGGTCAACGCTGTTGATCGGACGACCCGGCCCTTTCAGGCGGCTCACCGACGCATCGTCATTGACGGCGACGATCAGGCGATCGCCCTGGGCCCGCGCCTGTTCGAGGTAGGTCACATGGCCGGCATGCAGAATGTCGAAGCAGCCGTTGGTGAAGACGATCCGCTCGTTGTGCGCACGGGCGTCATCGACGGCCAGCAACAGCTGTTCGAGGCCGAGTACACCGCGCTCGGAACCTTCTTCACGCTGGATCGCGCGACGCAGTTCCGGCGCGCTGATGCACGCCGTACCGAGCTTGCCGACCACAATGCCCGCCGCCAGGTTGGCCAGGGCCACCGCGTGGGGCAGTTCTTCGCCAGCGGCAATCGCCGCCGCCAGGGTAGAAATCACCGTGTCGCCGGCGCCGGTCACGTCAAATACTTCACGGGCGCGGGCTGGCAGGTGCAACGCCGGATGATCCGGGCGCAGCAAGGTCATGCCGTGCTCGCCACGGGTCACCAGCAAGGCGCCGAGGTCGAGGTCGTGCATCAGGGTCGCGCCCTTGCTCACGAGTTCGTGCTCATCGGCGCAACCGCCAACGATGGCTTCGAACTCGCTGAGGTTCGGCGTGATCACGGTCGCACCACGGTAGATCGAGAAATCCTTGCCCTTGGGGTCGGCCAGCACCGGAATGCCACGGGCACGAGCGGCCTGGATCAACACCTGATGGTTTTTCAGCGCGCCTTTGCCGTAATCGGACAGCACCAGCACCTTGATGCCTTCGAGCAATTCGTCGACCTGCTCGCCGAGCGCCAAGGCGTCGGTGGCGAACGGTTCTTCGAAGTCGATACGCAGCAATTGCTGGTGACGGCTCATGACCCGCAACTTGACGATGGTCGGCTGGTGCGCAATGCGCTGGAACAACGCGCGCACACCGGCACCCTTGAGGCTATTGGCCAGGCTGTCGGCGGCTTCATCGTCGCCGGTCACGCCGACCAGCGAAGCCGGGGCGCCGAGTGCGGCGATGTTGAGAGCAACGTTGGCGGCACCGCCCGGGCGGTCCTCGATTTGCTCGACCTTGACCACCGGTACCGGCGCCTCAGGGGAAATCCGTGAGGTACCACCATGCCAGTAACGGTCGAGCATGACATCGCCGACCACCAAGACAGGGGCTTGATCGAATCGCGGCATGGACAACTTCATGGAGCAACCCACATACAAAATGAACAGGGGCGCGATATTAACACAGGGTTGGCGCAGGCTTGTGCGGCGGCTGCAACAGGATGAATTGACGGGGTTTTCTGATCATTTATTGAGCAAACAATGTCACTAACCGGGCGCAGGCGTCTTCCAACTGCAGATTCTGGGTATCGATCTCGCACTCGGCCTTCAGCGGCGCCTCGTAAGGGCTGTCGATACCGCTGAAGTCCTTGATCCGCCCTTGCAGGGCCGCCTGATACAGACCTTTGGGGTCTCGTTGCGCGCAAATCGAGAAGGGTGTGCTCACGTAAACCTCGATGAAGTCGCCCTCGGCAAACAATCGCCGCGCGGCCTCCCGCTCGGCGCGGAACGGCGAAATCGCCGCCACGATCACGATCAGCCCGGCATCGACCATCAGCCGCGCGACCTCCGCCATGCGCCGAATGTTTTCCCGGCGACAATCAGCCCCCATGCCCAAGTCGCTGCACAGGCCACCGCGCAGGTTGTCGCCATCAAGGATAAACGTGTGAAAGCCGCGTTGATTGAGTTGCAACTCCAGGGCATTCGCCAGCGTCGACTTGCCCGCCCCGGACAAACCAGTCAACCAGAGGCAGCGCGCACGCTGCGACTTGAGCGCGGCCCGGGCGTCGCTCGACAGCGCCAACGCGTAAGGACGGATCGTTGGCGTCGGCGTGGGCATCGATTGGGCTTTATTCATAACCGAGCATCTCGTAGTCGCGTTGATACACCCGACGCACCAGCCGTCGGGTCCGCACGGAACAGAAATCACGCGCCGGTCTTGGCAGGCGCTGCTGTGAGCTGTTGACATAAGGCAGCGTCACCGGGTGCTTCAACTGCTCGCACACCAGTGCGAAATCCCGCGCCAAGTGCTCCTGGTAGCCGATGAAGTCCAGGGTCAGGTGCCCGAGGGAGTCGGTGAGAAAATCCGTCTGAGCTGCAAAATGCAGCTGGCGGCTGATCGTCTCCGGATGCAGCCAGCGCGCCACGAAGTCGTCGAAATCGCGGTACTGACTCACCAGTTTCTGCGCCGCGTGGTCACGCCGTCCCAGCTCGTTCCCCCTCAGAAAAGCGTAAGCCGAGTAGGCTCGTTCCAGTGGGTCGCGGACGAAAGCGAACTTGAAACTGGCGGCAAACTGTTCGGGAAACTGTTGCTCGTACCAGTACAACGGCAAGTGTCCGGGGCTCCAGTCGTCGAACAACGCCGCGCACACACTGCTGCCGGCGCATTTGGGCACATGGATGAACAGGCAACCATGCTGTGCGAAGGACGAGGGGAATTGCAGATTGGCTGACATCGACTTGTTCACCACCTGACGGTCCACGACCGACAGGCGCCCCAGCAGGAAGGCTCGCTGCTGCTTGGGCAATAGTTTCCAGAGATATCGTTGCAACATTGCGGTACCCGCGCGAGGGGGATGGCCCCTTCGATTGAAGTCAAAAGTTCGTTCAGGAACCTTAACAAGCGCGGTGCGGAGTTTTATTCAGGTTTGGTCAAGAAGGGTAAGGATTCGGACACAAATCACCGGGCGCATTGCACGTCCGGTGAGCGCGAGGGTGAGCCGGGCTCACCCTCGTACCCGATCAGGCGATGTCTTCAGCCGGGGCATCGAGGCCCATGGCGTTCAAGCGAGCGTAGTAACCGTTCTGCGCCAGCAGTTCGGCATGGGTGCCGCGCTCGACGATGCGGCCCTGATCCATGACCAGAATCAGGTCAGCCTTCTCGATGGTCGACAGCCGGTGGGCAATCACCAGGGTGGTCCGGCCTTTCATGACCTGATCCAGCGCTGCCTGGATATGCCGCTCCGATTCGGTATCAAGGGCCGAGGTGGCCTCGTCGAGGATCAGCAGTGGCGCGTTCTTCAGCAGTGCCCGGGCAATCGCCAGACGCTGGCGCTGGCCACCGGACAGCAACACGCCGTTCTCGCCGACCTGAGTGTCCAGGCCTTCCGGCAACTGCGCGATGAAGTCCATGGCGTAAGCGTCTTTCGCCGCTTTCTCGATGTCTTCACGGGGCGCGCCGGCCAGATCGCCATAAGCGATGTTGTTGGCCACGGTATCGCTGAACAGCGTCACATGCTGGGTCACCTGGGCGATGTGCTTGCGCAGGTTCAGCAGTTTGTATTGTTCCACTTCAACGCCATCGATCAGGATCTCGCCCTTGTCGTGGTGATAGAAGCGTGGAATCAGGTTGGCCAGGGTCGATTTGCCACTGCCCGAGCGTCCCACCAGCGCCACCATTTGCCCCGGTTCGACCGAGAAGCTGATGTCGTTGAGCACCTGGCGATCGGTGTCCGGATAGGTGAAGCTCAGGTTGCGCACGTCCAGGCGACCGCTGACCGAGTCGCGCTCGACGGTGCCGTTATCGACTTCCGGCTCGACGTCCAGCTGCTCGAAAATGCTTTCGGCACCGGCCACGCCTTTCTGGATGGTGGAGCTGACTTCAGACAACTGACGGATCGGCTTGGGCAGCAGGCCGGCCAAAGTGATGTAGGCGATCATGTCACCGGCAGAAGCATCACCGCGCAGGTACAGCACCAGGAACATCAGCACCGCCATGGCGCTGTAGATCACCAGTTGCAGCAGCGGCGTGTAGATCGCGCCGGTACGGGTCATGCGCAGTTGCTTGTCTGTGTTGCCCTGGCTCGCTGCCAGGAAACGATTTTGCTCGTAGACTTCGCCGCCGAAACTGCGAACCACGCGATAGCCCTGGATCGTTTCCGAGGACACGTGGGTCACATCGCCCATGGCCGTCTGGATTTTCTTGCTCTGCTTGCGGAATTTCTTGCTGGCGGTGCGCACCATGACGGCGATCAGCGGCAGGATCGCGACCATCACCAGCGTCAGGCGCCAGTTCATGATCAGCAGCGAGCCAAACAGGAAGATCACCGTCATGCCTTCACGGATTACGACCTTGATCGCATCTGTCGCCGCCCCGGTGACCATGGTCACGTTGAAGGTGATACGCGAAATCAGATGACCCGAGTTATGCTTGTCGAAGTAACGGTTCGGCAAGACCAGCAGGTTGTTGAACAGTTGCACCCGCAGGTCGTGGACCAGCCCGAGGGAAACCTTGGCCAGGAAGTAGTTACCCAGGTAAGAACCCAACCCCTGCCACGCCGCGATCAGGATGATCAGCAACGGCACCGCCTGCAGCAGTTGCAGGTCGCGCAGGTAAGGCACCGTCGGAAACAGCACGGCCTCTGGATTGGACAGACCGTCGACGAAGTACTTGAGGATGTAGCCGAGCATTGGCTGCGTCGAAGCGAAAATCAGAAAACCGACAATGCTGATCAGGAAAAGACTGATGTACGGCCGGACATAGCCGAGCAGACGGAAGTAGATTTTCAAGCTCGATGGGCTTGCGGAGAGACTGGAGTCGGTCATATCACGCGAATGTCGATAAAAAGGACGCTGACTTTAGCACAGCTTCTTCAGGGTTCTGGCAAACGCATAAAGGCTGTTATTGTTAGGCACTGCATTCGGCATCAAATAGCCATCACACCGAAATGGCCGATCAACTTCAGGATTGAATCTCTCAGCATGCAACTCAGCGGTTTCAACAATACGTCCAATCGAATCTTCGATTTCATTTGCCTGTGGATTCTTCCACTGGGCTATCTCTTGCTCCTGTGTGCGCTGTTCTTCCTGCCCGGACGCAGCCTTCACCACAAACTGTTTTATGGTCTTTTCAGCATTCCATCGCTGATTGCCCTGTGTCTGCGCCCGCGGGAACTCAAGGAGTTGATACGCGAACCGGTGTTCATTGCACTGCTGATGTTCGCCGCCTGGGCCTTGCTGAGCCTGTGCTGGGGACCGCAAGACAACGAAAGCATTCCCGGCCAGTCCAAGCCAGCACTGCATACGCTGCTGTTGTTTGCCGGCTCCTACCTGCTGGTGCGCTACCGCAGCGAGATCATCCAGCCGTTGCTGTTCAGTGCCGCAATCGTCGGGCTGATCGCTTCGGTCTACAACCTGTACATGTTTGCGCATATCTATGAGCCCGGCATGCGGCTGATTGGTGCCGGCGCGTTTGACAACCCGTTGCTCAGCTCGCATATCTTCGGTTTTTTCTGTGCCTACTGGCTAAGCCTGAGCATGACGTGCAAGCGTCGCCAGGTGCTCTGGCTCAGCCTTCCGGCCATGGGGGTCATGTTCATTGCGGTGATCGCCACGGGGTCCCGAACCCCGCTGGTTGCACTGACGCTGGCCGCGCTCTGGTTGTGTTTCATCTGCTGGAATCGCCGCTCGGTCGTATTGCTCGCAGCGCTGGCAGCCAGCGGGTTAGGCGTCATCGTGCTGTTTTCGCGGATGCTCATCGAGCGAGGCGACTCCTTCCGCCTCGAAATCTGGCAAATGGTCCTGCAGCGGATCGCTGAACACCCTTGGATTGGCCATGGCTACAACGCCAGCCTGGCACTCGACCCCGGCGTCGGCTACAACCTGCAGGAACCCCATAGCTTTGTACTTGGCGTGCTCTATTACGTCGGTATTTTCGGCTTGTTGCCCTGGTTGTTCTTTCAGGCCTGGGGCTTGCTGAGCAGCTGGCGCTATCGCGTCCAGCCGCTGTTTATTATCGCTTCGACCTGGTTGATATTCGGCATCGGCGCCGGCCTGACCGAGGGTGGCGGGATCATTTCGCGCCCCAAAGAGCACTGGTTCCTGTTGTGGATTCCCCTGGCGCTGATCGCCGCGCTAAGCATCAACCAACGCGCCAGACGCCTGCTGACCCTACCGGTCAAAACGCTGAAGCCGGCGGCTTTCGAGCAAATGACCGCCAATGCTCAAATGATCGAAGAAGACGGGCTGGGGCCTAAAGTGCTGCGTTTGGCCGATGGCAGTTTCCTCAAGCTGTTCCGCCGTCGTCGCTGGTACACCTCGGGCAGTTTCAACCCCTATTCCGAACGCTTTGCGGTAAACAGCGAGCAACTGCGCACCCTGGGCATTCCAACACCACTGACCCTGGGCCTTTTCCGCCTCAAAGACGGCAGCAGCGCGGTGCATTACTCGCCACTACCCGGCAACACCCTGCGTCAGGTTCTGCAAGGGATCACCGCGCCAGCGGTGCGTCAGGCACTGGTCGAGCGTTTCGGCAAGTTCATGGCGCAGTTACATGAGCAAGGCGTGTACTTCCGCTCCCTGCACCTGGGTAACGTACTGGTGCTGGAGGACGGCGAGTTCGGCCTGATCGATCTGGCCGATATGCGCATCTACCCGTCCTCATTAAGTCTGTCCTTGCGTCAGCGTAATTTGCGTCACATGCAACGCTACACCGAGGATCGACGCTGGCTGTTCGAGGATCACTTCGAAGCGCTGCTCCAGGGGTACGCCGTGACAGCGTCCAAATCCGCCGTAAGCAACCTGCACAAGCAAGTGCTGGCCGCCAGCCAACCGGCCCGAGCTCACTGATGAACGAAACCAACCCCCTCATTGCGCTGGCAGCCTATCTGCTGGCCATCGTGACCGCCGCACTGCTATTGCGCGCCGTTCCGAAAATCGCCCGGCACCTGCAGCATTCCGGTGAAAGTCGCTATGGCAGCATCGACGGCCTGCGTGGCTATCTGGCGTTTGGTGTGTTCGTGCACCACTCGATCATTACCTGGATCTTTTTACGCACCGGCATCATTGATTTCCCACCGAGCAACTTCTATTCGCAGCTCGGCCAAGGCAGCGTTGCGCTGTTTTTCATGATCACCGGTTTTCTGTTCTGGAGCCGATTGCTCGCCCAAGGGCGCAACCACGACTGGCTGGCCTTTGCGGTATCCCGGCTGTTTCGCCTCTACCCGTTGTATTTGCCACTGATGGTGATCGTGTTCGTCTCAGTCTTCTATCTGCAAAATTGGGAGCTGAAAGATTCCGGCATCAGGCTTGCCGGCCAGATCCTGGCCTGGCTGACCTTCGACCGACCGGACGTCAACCAGTACCACCAGACCGGCATGCTGATCTCCAACGTCACCTGGACTCTGGGTTACGAAGTGTTTTTCTACCTGGCATTGCCGCTGGCCGGCATGGTGTTCATCTATCGCGGCAACTGGCTGCAAGTGGTGTTGTGCCTGATCGGCATTTACGCCCTGTACCAGGTCGTCGGCTGGGAACACTCGCTGAAGAAACACTTCCTGGCCAGCTTCCTCGGGGGTATCGGTGCCGCCTACTGGGTTCGCCGGCCGCAACTGGTGGCCTGGAGTCAAACGCGCTTGGCCGGCATCATCGCGCTGATCGCGCTGGCGATTGCCTTCACCGCCTACAGCCGTGCCTTCAGCCTGATGCCGTTGCTGCTGCTGTCGGTGTTTTTTGTGATCGTGGCATCCGGGCACACGCTATTCGGCGCCCTGAAACCACGCAGCATCCGCTGGCTTGGAGAAATCAGCTACAGCACCTACCTGCTGCATGGTTTCCTGATCTGGGCGATGGTGCAGCGCCTGCCGCATATATTGCCCATCGATACCCGTGAAACCTGGGTCTTCCTGCCGATGATGGCGCTGTGCGCTTGCCTGCTGATCATCATCAGCAGCCTGACCTTCCTGTACATCGAGAAGCCAGGCATCAACGCAGGCAAGAAAGTCTTGCAGTGGCTGCGCCAAGGGCGCGAGGCCGACAAGCGCCTGGCGGAAAAGATCGCCCGCTAGCCGCGAGCGATCCACCCGGCCGGTATCAGTCTTTTTCCAGCGGCGAGAAGTACAGCCGCCCCAGACCACGCCAGGTCTTCTTGTTCCAGGCCTTGAACGGGATCTGCGCCAGCAGCTCCCGCGCCAGCGTGCGGTCACGGTTGGCGGTTTTCAGGAACATCGAGCTGAGGAACTTGTAGCGCACCTCGTCGTACAGCGGGTGATCGCTGAACAGCGCGTAGGAACGCAGGATGTTGTCGATCATGAAGCGGTGGTTCTTGTAGGAATTGGTGGCGTGCTTGCGATAGCGCGCCATCAGCACGTTCAGGCCATCGATGAAATAACCGGCATGGGTCACCTTCAGCTCGATCAGCAAGTCTTCCAGACGAATGTTCGGATCGAACCCGCCCACCTTGTCCAGCGCCTCGCGGCGGATCATCAGGGTCGGCGCCGGCGGGTAAGGCTTGCGCTCCAGAAACATGTCATCGAAGTCCAGGCGACGGAACGGCACGTCCCGGCGCTGGCGCTTCTCCGGGTACAAGTTGCCGTCAGCGTCGATCAGCTCGATATTGCCGGCGCAAATGCCGACCTCTGGCTTGCCGTCCATGTACGCCACCTGAGTGGCTATACGCTCGGGCAACATAATGTCATCTGAACCGAACGGCACAATCAGGCTGCCCTTGGAGCGAGCGATCGCGCCATTGAGCGTGTTGGTCAGCCCCTGGTTTTCCTGCACCCGGAAGTCGAAGCCATGCTGCGCCTGCAACGCCTTGATGCGCTCGACACTGTCGTCCTTGGAACCGTCATCGACCACCAGCAACTCGATGTTCGAGTAGGTCTGGTTGATAACGCTGAGGATGCTTTCCTCGATGTAGGGCGCGTGGTTGTACGACGCAATGATGACGGTGACGATCGGTTGCGCGTCGCTCATTTTGGTTCCTTGCGGGCCTGTTCCAGGCCGGAGTCGATCAGGTTCAGGTATTCCTGGCGGAACACCTCGATGTCATGTTCTTTCTGCAGATAACGGAAGGCCTGTTCGCCCTTGGCCTTGAGTTCGTCATCCGACAGCGCGAGGTAGTTATCCAGCGCCGCGACCAGGCTCGGCACGTCCTTTGGCGTAATCGCCAGACCGCCGGCGCCCTCGATCAGCGGCAGCATGGCCGGTACGTTCGAAGCGATCACCGGCAGATGCCCGCTCATGCCTTCGAGCAGCGCCAGACCCAAACCTTCGGCCAGGGACGGCATGGTCCAGACGTCGAAAGCGCGAATGTACTGCAAGGCAATTTCCCTGAACCCCAACAGGTGTGCACGACCGGTCAGGCCCAGGCGTTCGATCTCCGCCGCCAGTTTCGACTCTTCGCGGCCAGCACCGATGATCGCCAGTTGGGTGTTCGGGTATTTGTCCTTGAGTGCGGCAAACGCCTGCAACAGGTAGGTGTGCCCCTTGACCGGCACCAGCCGGCCCAATGCGCCGATCAAGCGTACCGACGGATCAATGCCCAGCATTTCACGGGCGCGCTCGCGGCTGTGCTGCAAGCCCTCGGCCTGTTCGATGTCGATGGCATTGGTAATCGCGTAGGTGTTCTGGTCGGTAAAGCCGCAGTCGCAGTCCAGCAGGTACTGTTTAACCGCTGGCGAGACACCGACGAAGCGCCAGTGACGATCGATCAGGCGCTGGGTCTGGCGGCGCCGGTAAAACCGGTCGTACTCGCCGAAGCCGTGGGAGATGCCGATGCACAGCGGCACTTTCAGCCAGCGGTTGAGCGTCAGCATCATGTTCACGGGCTTGAAGCGGTTGCAGATCACCACGTCGAATTTTTCAGCACGGCAGAATTTGAACAACTGCCACATGGCGCGCAGGCGCATGCCTTTGAGGGATTTGTCGGAAAACTCGAAATACACCGAACGGTCGGCACGGCTCACTGCCTCGCCAGGCCCTGGCTTGCCACGCAGGAACGCGGCGGTCACCTCGTAGCGATCGCTGGGCAGCGCCTTGACGATCTGCTCTGCCAGGTCGGCAAAATCATGGGCTTTGACGTTGTAGTCAGGCTGCAGTTGCAGAACCTTTGACCGTTGACTCATAACTCTCCCCGTGGAAACCAGTCGCATCGATGACCCAGACCGGTTCGGCGGCGATGCGCCTGACCTCGGCCGGATCGGGTGGGGGCAACCGTGACCACTCGTTGCGCTTCCAGCAAACGAAGTGGAAATACGGAAACCGGCGATCGCCATCGCGATCATTGCTCAAACAGCCATCACGCCAATACCAGCGGCGCGGAAAATCGTCTGTGCCGTCATGCCACTTGATGCAGCCACCCGGCGTGCTGAACGCTTCGGTGAACTCGCTGCGGCGACGCCACGGATTGAGCTTGCCCACCAGGGTGAACAAAGGCTCGGGAAAATTCTTGCGCCAGAGGAAGATGCGGCTGAATGCCCCCTCGTCCAGCGCGTGATGTTCCTGATCGGTAAAACGCTTTTGCCAGCCCCTGATCTGCATGAACAACTCACGCTTGCGCGCGGTGTTGCGCATCAGGCAAAGGTGCCCTGCGACCCGCCGTTCATGAGTGGAAAACAGGTCATAAGCGGCCAGCCGATCCGGGGTGAAATAACTTCGCAGGTCACCATACACCAGATCAATATCGCCGAATGCCCAGAAATCATAGCCTTGCAGGCGGTCAGCGTGAATGTGTCCCAGCGCCGGTTTGATGTCGCACAGCTTGTAAGCCGCACCGGGCGCGAAATCGATGTTCAGGCGCCGGGACACCAGCGCGCAGTAATCGCTGAAGCTCATGCTCTCGACGGAGACATTCGGCGGCAGGTTCTCGGGAATCCCGCAGTCACTGAACAACAACCAGTCGATATCCGGATTACGCCTACAGCTCTCCAGAAAGAACGGCATCCAGAACGGCCAATGGCCGAAATACGGAATCAGAAAAAGAATACGCGGGCTCGGACTCATCACAGAAACTTCACTGCGGCAGGTTAATTTGCCGCCATGCTAAACCGGGTCATGCTTCATTTTTACTGTGCAGATGTATCGTTATGCTTCAAAACCCACAACAATTCATGGCGCCTGACGGCCTTGCGAAAGAACTCGTTCTCGCCATAAGTCGGCGCAACCCGTCTAGCCAGCAGGCGTTGTATGCAGCGGCGCAATCGGCGCTTGAACGGCATGGGCGGTTGCAGGTCATGCATCATGCCCAACGCCATTGCCTTGTCCCGCTGTTGCTCGATGGACATCGGCAGGCAGCACGGCTGCATCGCCAGGGTCGAATCGAACGCCGGGGGCAACGTGATGCCATCGCCCTCGTTGCCCATCGGCCAACGATCGTTGTCGTGCAGGTGATTGGCGTAGCCGAGCAGAGTCGGCTGCCAGTCCAGGCCTTTGAGCGCTTCGAGGACCGCTTCCTGAGCACAGATATGATCAGGGTGAGGATCGAGGGTCGGGTGCGGCAGCACAATCACGTCCGGGCGTGCTCGCAACAGCACTTCGCGAAGGTCGGCCAGCAGGTTGTTCCAGGTCGGTGCGCCGTCGACATCACCGGGCAACATGAACGGGTTCAACTGACGAAACAGGCGGGTGTCGCCCCACTCGGCTTCTCGCGAGCCCATCGGCTGGGAAGGCGCGGCTTTCATCGCCGCCAGTTGCATGCAGAAATAGCCCAGTTGCACGCAATGCGCCTCAGGCACACCGGCCCAACGCGGCACGGCGATGCTGTCCCAGGCGCGCAAGCGACCCTTGAGCCGCGCGGCCTCGGCCTTGTTCAGACCCATACGCTGATAGTGTTCGGCTTCGATTTCGCCGGCGGTCAGGGTGACGATCCAGGCTTCACTGGCCTGGCTGTATAAACCGTAGGCGGCCAATTCGGCATCGTCAGCGTGGGGCGCGATCACCATGACCCGCTGGCGGTGATAGTCCGGTTGTTCGAAAGCCCAGAGCACTGGCTCACCGAACACCTTGCAGAAGCGCCCGCGCAAACGCAGTTGCCCTTGGGATAGAACGTGCACCTGACCGCTGAGGTTCAGGTAACGCAGGCCATTGACGCCGCGCTCAAACGTTTGCCGATCCGGGTGGTTACCACCCTCCAGCTCGACCACCGGGTCGAAAAAGCGCCCCAGCCAGGTACTTTTCACCCGCAGCGCCAGTACCAGCGTAGCGTCGTCGACCAGCATCACACCTTCGTCCAGCCGCAGATGCTCGCCCACCAAATGAACCTTGGGCTGCTGGGTGTAGGGCGGGAAGCTGTACTGGTAATCGTCGCTGGGCGAATAGAACAAATGGTCGGCAAACCAGGCTTCGTGAGCAATCCAGCCCAGCACCGCGAGCACCAACGGCAGCCACCAGGCCACCAGCATGCCGATGACAATCAACAGCGCCAGCGCGATCAGCAGGCCGATGCGCTTGGTGCGACGGTGACGCTTGAGCAGTTGCTGTTTTCGGCTCATGGATGGGCTCATACGGTGAAGACCGGCACAGGATTGCACCAGCGGTCCTTGTATTCACGGTCGGCCCGACCGAAGGAAAACCGCAGGGGTTTATCCAGGGCTCGGGCGTGTTCCCAGGCGCTTTGGGTGTTGAGGAAACTCAGCACGCTGCCAGGGCTGAACTCGCGGGTTTGCGGGTCGACGCCGCCATTGATGTACTCGACGCTGATCCACTGCGGCGCTTCGACGCGGTACACCAGTTGAATTGCAATCGGCGCATCGTTGAGGAAGATCACCGAGCCGATCAGCAGCTCGCGCAGCAACTCGATCACCTCGCCCATGCGCGCCGCACCGGTGGCCGGAAAGCCCCAGCGGCGTTGGAACAGGTCGCAGTAGATCGCTGCCAGCTCGCTGCTGGAAAACTCGCTGACCGACCGCACCACCCCGCCCGCCTCTTCCAGCAAACGCAGTTCGCGGCGCTGGTTGTAGCGAAACTTCTTCGACAGTTCTTCGGGCGTGCGCGCCATGGCCAGCTGCTCGGTCTGCAACTTGATGCCGGTGAAGCGGCCTTCGTTCAGGGCAGACAGGTAACGCCCACGATGCCGCAAAGGAGCCTGGGCATCGGCGGCGGCCGGCAGGATCAGCTCGGCATTGCCGAGATCGAACAGGCCTTTTTTACCGCTGCGCTTGAGCACATCTTTGGACAGAGCGAGGTCGCGGCCCCAGGTCGGGATCGCGGCTTTGACTTCGCCGTTTTGTTCCCAGGCCAGGTAACGCACCGGGATGTCCGCCAGCGCTGCCAGCCGTTCGACGACCATTGGATGAGTCGCGACGCTGCCGCCAAAACGCTGCCAGGCATCGGCATACGTCGAGGCGTCGACAGACGCCCAGCCACGTTCGCGCCAGCCTTGAAATCGGTTGAGCATCAGCCCCTCTGTGCCAGTTCGGTAACGTGTGGCAAATGCCAGAAAGTGTCGCGCACGGCGCGGTCGCTGAAGCGCTCACGCAAGCGATCGAGCATCAGCTCGGCGCACTGGCGACGTTGCTGCTCGTCCATCGCGGCCAAATGCTGCAGCCCTTGCGCCAGGTGTTCGGCATCGCCCAGCGGGAACAGAATGCCCACGCCTTCGACCACTTCCTTCGCCCCGCCGCAGGCAGTCGCCAGCAACGGCACGCCGGCAGCCATGGCTTCAAGCAGCACCATGCCGAACGGTTCGTGATCGGAGCTCAAGGCAAACACATCGAAGGCACGGAAGTAGCGCCGGGCTTCCGGCACCTGGCCGAGGAACAGCACGCGGTCACCGATCCCGAGTTCACGGGCCAGATCCTTGAGGCTTTGCTCGAGGCGACCGGAACCGAGAATCACCAGTTGGCTATTGCCCGGCAACCCCGGCAGTGCTGCGGCAAAACCATGCAGCAACGTGGTCTGATCCTTGTCCGGATGCAGCCGCCCGACGTTGCCGACCACCCACGCATCCGCCGCCAGACCGAGGGTTTCCCGGGCTTCGCGAGCCGACACTTGAGTGACCTGCAAGCCTTGCACATCAATACGGTTGTAGAGCGTCTGAATCCGCGCCGCCGGCCATTTAGGCAAGCACTTGCGCATGTCATCGCGCACCGCATCGGACACGCCGAGCAGGCTCAAGCGCTTGCGGAAAATGTGCGCGAACAGTTTGCGCGTGCCGCGTTTGTAATCATCAAACGCGTGGTGCACACCAATCACCGGCAACGACGTGCCGAGCAAGGCGATGTAAATCGGCTTGAAGCGATGGGCAATGCAGAAACTGAAGTTGCGCGAAGCGGCGATCTTGCGCAGATCGCCGATGGCGCCCAGCTTCAGGCCACGAATGGCCTTGGAGCTGTATTCCATGAACAGCACTTCGTCGGAAGCGCAGCCCGCGGCGACTTCAGCATCGGCGGCCCCGGTCAGAAAGACCGTGGTCACTCGATAACCAGTCCCCGCGAACAGGCTGGCGTACTGCCGGGCGCAGTCCAGGAACGGCCCGTCATAGCCGTGACAGAACTGCAGCACATGGCGTTCAGCCGAGCGTGTCATAAGCGTCCGCGCCTTCTTTGACCACCAGAATGTCTTCCATGATCAGGTATTGCAGGTCGGAGCCGAAGAACATGTTCAGGGCGTCGGTCGGCGAGCAAATCATTGGCTCGCCACGACGGTTGAGCGAGGTGTTCAGCGACACGCCGTTGCCGGTCAGTACTTCCAGCGCTTTCATCATGTCGTAGTAGCGCGGGTTGTATTCGCGCTTGAGCACCTGGGCTCGGGACGTGCCGTCTTCGTGGACGACTTCCGGCACGCGGGTTTTCCACTCTTCAGCCACTTCAAAGGTGAAGGTCATGAAGGGTGCCGGGTGATCGACCTTGATCATCTGCGGGGCCACGGTGTCGAGCATCGACGGGCAGAAAGGCCTCCAGCGCTCGCGGAACTTGATCTGGTGGTTGATGCGGTCAGCCACGCCGGTCGCACTCGGGCAACCAATGATCGAACGACCGCCCAAGGCACGTGGACCGAACTCCATGCGCCCCTGGAACCAGGCCACCGGGTTGCCATCGACCATGATCTTGGCGATGTTTTCCGGCATGTTCTCGAGCTTGCGCCAGGTCGGCTTGCTCGGGTGACGGGCGCACGCAGCGATCACGTCTTCGTTGCTGTAGGACGGGCCGAGGTAGACGTGTTCCATCTTCTCGACCGGTACGCCACGGGCGTGCGACACGTAGGCCGCGGCGCCCACTGCGGTGCCGGCATCGCCGGACGCAGGCTGGACGAACAGTTCTTTCACGTCGTCGCGGGCAATGATTTTCTGGTTCAGCTTGACGTTCAACGCACAGCCGCCGGCGAAGGCCAGCTTGCCGGTTTCCTTGAGCACGTCGCCCAGATAGTGGTCGATCATCTGCAGCGAGATCTTTTCGAACAGCGCTTGCATGCTGGCGGCGTAGTGGATGTACGGCTCGTCGGCGATGTCGCCTTCGCGCTTCGGACCCAGCCACTCGATCAGCTTCGGCGAGAAGTAGAAGCCTTTGCCCTTCTCTTTGTAGCGACGCAGGCCGATGACGTTGGCGTAGTCGGTGTTGATCACCAGCTCGCCGTTTTCAAACGAGGCCAGGCGCGAGAAATCGTACTTGGTCGCGTCGCCATAAGGCGCCATGCCCATGACCTTGAACTCGCCGTCGAGCATCTCGAAACCGAGGAACTCGGTGATCGCGCCGTACAGGCCGCCGAGGGAGTCAGGATCGAAGAATTCCTTGATCTTGTGGATCTTGCCGTTCTCGCCGTAACCGAAGAAGGTCGTGGCGTACTCACCCTTGCCGTCGATCCCGAGGATCGCGGTTTTCTCTTTGAAACCGGAGCAGTGGTAGGCGCTGGAGGCGTGGGCCAGATGATGCTCGACCGGTTCGATCTTGATTTTCTTCGGGTCGAAGCCCAGTTGCTCAAGACAGAACACGATCTTGTTGCGATAGCGCTTGTAGCGACGGTTGCCCATCAGGATCGCGTCGAGGGCGCGGTCCGGGGCGTACCAGTAACGCTTGGCATAGTGCCAGCGCGCTTTACCGAACAGGCTGATCGGGGCGAACGGGATCGCCACCACGTCAACGTCGGACGGCTTGATGCCTGCCTGTTCGAGGCAGAACTTCGCCGATTCGTAGGGCATGCGGTTCTTTGCATGTTTATCGCGTACGAAGCGCTCTTCCTCAGCCGCCGCGACCAGCTTGCCGTCGATGTACAAGGCTGCGGAAGGATCATGGCTAAGGGCGCCGGACAGGCCAAGAATCGTCAATGCCACAGGGGTCTAGCCTCTTTAGTCTGCATTCAGGCGACAAGCGCCTCAAAAATTAATGTGCCCTCGCAGGGGGCGAGAGACAGCTAAAGGGCGGGATTATAGCGTAAACATGGCGGGAATGACCCTGCGGTTATCAGCCGCTGAAGAAGCGACTGGCCAAACGTTGCTGGCGCTGCTTATCCGCGACCCGACCGCCAATAAATATTGATATTGCCGTCCACACCTTGCCGATAAATCGTGTACGGCAAGACCACCGTGTCCAGCACGCCCGACAGGCCCAAATCCAGCAATACCAGCGGTACCAGGACTCCGGTGGGGTCGGGGGGTGCGTTCAATACGCAGAAGTCGTAGGCCAGGCCGCTGTAGATGCGGGGGATGGACTGGCAGTAGGTCTTTTGTTTGCGCAGGCCGCGGGCGGCGTCGGCGTCGTCTTGCAGGACGGTGACCGCGGTGCCGCAGCCGGACAAGGTCAGCGAACAAGCGCCCAGCAGCATGACCATTTTTTTCATCTGAATTTGCCTTTCGGGATCGTCAGGCAAACTAGCATCGGGGTTATTCAGGGCACAGTTCATGGGGTCTGTGGATTGTGTAGGACGGTTCTTAAGAACTTGTCCTCCGATGACCGACCGGGGGATTTTTGCTGAATGTAAGGGCCTCTTCGCGAGCAGGCTCGCTCCCACAATAGTTCTCGGCCATACACAAAACAGGTGTGCGACACAGATCTAATGTGGGAGCGAGCCTGCTCGCGAAGGTGATTCAGGCAGCGCTGGAGATGTCTTTCGGCAAGCGCTGATCGATCACCTGATACAGCGCACTGCTCTCAGGCCAGTTGCGCATAAACCGCGCGCGATCCCGCGCATACGCCGGGGCAAAGCTGCCCAGCGAGCCGTGCTGACACATGGAATCCAGGTCAATCAACGCCCAACGATCCTGCTGCCAGAACAGGTTGTGGCCCTTGAAATCCCCATGACTGATCCGCTCGCGAATCAGTTCGGCGAACAGATGATCCAGGGCCAGCAACTCAGCCTCCGGCGCTTCACCGCTTTCAACGTAGGGCGCAAACCGTTCGATGATGTCCGGTCCCGCCAGGTACTCGGTCACCAGATAAGCCCGGCTGCGCAGCCACAGAAAGCGCTTTTCCAGCACGGCCAACGGCTTCGGTGTAGCGATACCGAGGAACGCCAGGCGATTGCCTTCGCGCCAGGAATGCCAGGCGCGGCTCGGGCGCCAAAAACGCTTGAGCCAATGGGCAAAACCCTTGATGTTGTAGCGCTTGATCACCAGCGGGCGCCCCGCCACTTCGACCTTGCCGACGCTCGCCGCGCCACCGGTCTTGTACAAGTGGCCCCGGTCGAGCAAGTCATCGGCCTGCTCCAGCACCGGCGCCATCGCCGCTTCTTCCTCGCGTCGAATCGCACGCAAACCGAACGCCCCACGCTGGACGCTGAACAGCGTGCATTCACGGCCGCACTTGATCAGGAAGTCCCTCAAGCGCCAGCGGCGCACCTTGTCGATTTGCTTCTGCAGGGCTTCCATCGGCAAGGCGTGCTCGCCGTTGCTCAACAGGTAATACACCAGCAACTCTTCGGTGAACGGCTCCAGCGACTTGGGCAACTGGGCGAAAAACACCCCGAGGTTTTCCAGGACTTTCTGGCGTGACAGCGGCTGGCCAGGGGTTTCGGCACAGACGCCGCCGCCATCGATCAAATACAACCTACCGCGCTGGTGCAGGAGATTGTCCAGATGCAGGTCTTCCTGCCACAGGCCCTTGCGATGCATTTGGCCGATGGCGCCCAACGCCTCGGCCAGCACCGCGCCTTGCATATCCGCCAGCACCGGCAAGTGCTCGACCTGTTTCCAGGTGTCGCCCAGGCTCTCGGCGCCTTCGATGAAATCGAACAACAGCCAACCGCCCTCGCCGTCCTTCAAGCCATCCGCCAACAGTTGCGGCGTGGTCAGGCCCTGATCGGCGAGCAGGCGCACGCCATCGCGCTCACGCTGAAAGTGGCGTGCCGCTTTGCTGCCGACCAACAACTTGGCCAACACCGGTCGGCCGCGCCAGACACCGGCACCGACGTAACGCTGGCCGGGCAATACGCGCAAAAGCGTTAACAGCTGCAAGTCAGCAGGTCCAGCGGCATCCGCCAGTGGAATGCTCAGCGGCAGGCTCGGGCTACGACCGGCATTTTTCAGTTCGGACAAACGCATCAACGCGTCTCCTTGTGACTGCGCCGCGCGGTCAGTCGCGAAACCCAGTTGTCCACCAGCGAACTGTCTTTGGACTGATCCACATAACTCGCCAACAACTCGCGCAATTGGCCTTCGTCCCACTCCGGCGCCCGGCGCACCAACGGTTCCAGATCCTTGATCCGGTCACGCTGGCCGAACAGCAACGGCCGGGTCTTTTCCAGGTCGATCAACTGCGCCTGGTAACCGTCGCCGGTGGCCCGCAGGAAAATGTGCTTGGGATAGAAGCAACCGTGGACCTGGCGCACACCGTGCAGGTGCCGCGCCAGTTGTCCGCAAGCGTGCAGGATCGCCGAATGCTGCGCTTCGCTCAGCTCCGACCAACGCTGCAACAGCGAATCCAGGTCGTCCCAGCCATCCAGCGCCCGAGTCAGCAGAATCGCGCGGACTTCGCCGTCGACTTTACGCTCACCGAAGAACGCCGCTTGCAGCGCCGGGATGCCCATTTTTTGATAGCGGGTGATGTTGCGAAACTCGCGGGCAAAACTCGGCTCGCCGAACGGCGCGTGGAAGGTGCGCGTCAGGTAGTTGCTCTGGCGCTTGAGGTAAAAGCCCTGACCCTCCAGGTCCAGCCGAAACACACTGCTCCAGCCGCCGCGCGCGGTGTTGGGTTCATCCACCGCGTCGAGCTGCTTGGCCCACAGGGCGTCGAAGGTGCCGAGGCCGTGACGCTCAAGCAGCGCACGGTCTTCAGCGGCCAGAAAATCAGTCATTCGCGTCCCTCGAAAAATCTCACCACGTGCCGAATACGCTTCTTGTCGGCGGCATTCAGGCGTTCACGCCCACGGTATTGCAGGTAAAAGCGCAGGCGCTGGGTGGCCGACAGGTGATACTTGGCCACCTTGTCGAGACAGGCCAGGTCCTTGGTGATCCGGTACTTGAGCCAGAAACCGCGCCAGAAATCGCCGTTGGGGCAATCGATCAGGAACAGCTTGTCGTCATCGTCGATCAGCAGGTTGCGCCACTTCAAATCGTTATGGGTGAAGCGATTGTCGTGCATGGTCCGGGTGTAACCCGCCAGTTGCCGACTGATGTTATCGACCCAGGCGCGGTCCGCCAGTTTCGGGTCATGCCGGTCGGCCAGGGCCGACAGGTCTTCGGTATTCGGCAATTCGCGGGTGATCATCGCCCCACGGTCGTACGCCGCGCCGCGACGCTCCAGGCCCCAGGCCACCACTTCGGCGGTCGGGATGCCCCACTTGGCGAAGCGCTTGAGGTTTTGCCACTCGGCTTTCACCCGTGGTTTGCCCAGATAGCGGCGCAGGCCTTTGCCGGCGCCGACGTAACGTTTGACGTAGTAGTTGACGCCGTTGCGCTTGACCCGGATGACCTCGGACAACGGGTCGCGGGTCAGGCGCTCGCCCTGTAGGGCAAACACTGCCTCCAGACTGCCGAAGTCTTCGGCGAGATCACTGTAGGCAGGTTCGAGTTTCCAACCCGGCATCAGAGCGCATCCCCGTATCGCTGTTTACGGTCGTAGAGCTTGTTGGCCTTGCCTTCGAGCCACGAGAGCAGCGCCGCTTCCTCGGCCAGGATCTGGCGCAACGGCTGCTGGAAGTAGCCCTTGAGGAAACGCAGTTTGTCGCGCTGGGTCAGGCCGATGTCCAGGGCCGAAAAGTACAGCGCCGCCAGATCCTTGTTGCGCCAGCGCTGGGTAATCGCCGGGCGGGTCTGGGCACGGTGCAGGTCGATCACCGAGAGCTTGAAGTCTTCAGCCGTCACCGGTTTATCGGTGTGCAGCAGAAAGTGGCAGATATAGCAGTCGCGGTGGTTGACCCCGGCGCGGTGCATCATGCCGGTCATGCGCGCGACTTCGGCGATCAGCGCTCGTTTGAGTTTCGGCTCAGGCGGGCTCTTGACCCAGTCGATGCTGAAATCTTCCAGGCTGACGGTCGGCGCCAGTTCTTCGGTGACGATGAACGAGTGCTGGTCCGCCGGGTTGCTGCCCTTCTCGCCGTAAGCCACGGCGGTCATGGTCGGCACACCGACATCTTGCAGGCGCTGAATGGCCTTCCACTCCTGGCCCGCGCCGAGTACCGGCAGCTTGGCGGTGAGCAGGTTCTTGAAGATTTCGCCCCAGCCGATGCCACGGTGGATCTTCACGAAAAACCCGTTGCCGTTCACTTCGGTGCGCAAGGTCCGGCGTGCTTCGAGCTCGCGGTATACCTCGCCCTGCAAGCCCTCGACTTCGGCGAACGGGTCGCGTCCGGCCCAGAGGCTTTTGAACGGTTCAGCCAGCATCAACTTCATTAAGCGTGCTCCGCCAGAATCACATCGGCCGCGTGTTGCGGCATGCTGTAGAGGTCGGCCGTCTCGGCGAAGGCCAGACCGTTGCGGCTCCAGGCCGCCCGTGCTTGAGCGTCATTCAACATGCCGGTCAGGTATTGCGTGAGCTGCGCCTGATCGAAGGGTTCGTCCAGCACCAGGCCGGCATCGGCCTCGGCGATGTAATGGGCGTAACCACACACCGCGCTCACCAGTACCGGCAACCCGGCGACCAGCGCTTCAAGCAGCACCGTGCCGGTGTTTTCGTTGTAGGCCGGGTGGATCAACAGGTCGGCGCCCAACAGGAAACGCGGGATATCACTGCGGCCCTTGAGGAACGTCACGTTATCGCCGAGCCCCAGTGTGGCGCTCTGCATCTGGAATAATTTGGGGTCGTCCTGGCCAATTACAAATAGCCGGGTGCGTTTTTTCAGTTCCGACGGCAACGCCGCCAGCGATTTGAGGCTGCGATCCACGCCCTTGGTCTTGAACCCGGAGCCGATCTGCACCAGCAGCAAATCGTCATCCTTGAGGTTGAACTCACGGCGGAACTCGGCGCGAATCTCGGCCGCGTTCGCCGGTGCGCGACGGTCCTGGGAGATGCCCGGCGGCAGCAAATGGAAGCGTTCCAGCGGCGTGTCGTAATGCTTGATGAACAGCGGCTGCTGGACTTCGGAAATCATCAGTACTTCGGTCTTGGCGTCCTTGGCGAACACCGCGCGCTCGTACTCGGCGAAGTGCCGGTAGCGGCCCCACCGACGGTACAGCGAGTTGCGCAGGTTCTGCGCCTTGTCTTCGAAGCAGCCGTCGGCGGCGTAGTAGACGTCCAGGCCCGGCATCTTGTTGAAGCCGATCAGGCGATCCACCGGACGCTTAGCCAGGTCGGCCTCCATCCACTCGGTGAGTTTTTCGTTGCGCCGATGATTGAAGAACGCCTTGACCGGCGCCACCAGCACTTCGAAACCCGGCGGCACGTCGCCCTCCCAGATCAGCGTGTAGACGCGGATCTTGTGACCGCGCTGCTGACACTCCAGGGCGATGCGCATGAAATCGCGCTGCAAACCACCAAACGGGAAATACTTATAAAGGACAAAAGCCAATTGCATCAGCGCAGCTCCTCAGCCAGTAACAACGTGCTCAGTCGGCTGGCGACACGCTGGGGATTCAGACGCGTGAAGCACAGGGGCCACTCGCGTTTCAGGTCAAACTGACGGGCGTCTTCGGCCGTCGGTTGATAGGTGCATTTCTTTTGCAGGCACGGCGCGCAGGGGAAGTCGCTGGCGATATGAATCTGCGCCTTGCCGTAGGCGCCGGTCAGGCCCGGATTGGTCGGGCCGAACAGCGACAGCGTCGGCACGTCCAGCGCGGCGGCCAGGTGACCGAGGCCGGTGTCCACCGCCACGCAGGCCTGGGCGCCGGCCAATACCTTGCCGACACCGGCCAGGTTCAGTTTCGGCAGCACTTCGACATGCCGGAACCCGGCGGCGATGCGCTCGGCCCGGGCTTTCTCGATCGGGTTGCCCCACGGCAGTTTTACCGCCACGCCGAGGTGCCCGACGCGTTCGGCCAGTTCACGCCAATAGGCTTCAGGCCAATGCTTGGTGTCCCAAGTGGTGCCGTGCAGGAACAGTACGTACGGATTTTTGCGCGGCAGCTCGACCAGACGCTCGACGCTCAGGCCGTAATCGCCCAAGCCTTTGGGCAAGTCGTAGCCCAGTGCCAACGCGAACAACTGGCGCACGCGCTCGACCGCATGCTGGCCACGACCGACCGCGAGGCGCCGGGAATAGAAGCGTGCAGCCATCGGTTCGCGCGCCGAATCTTTATCCAGGCCGGCCACCGGGGCTTTGACGTAGCGCGTTAGCCAGGCGCTTTTCAGCAAGCCCTGAGCGTCGATCACCAAGTCATATTTGGTGGCGCGAACACTTTGCTTGAAGCGCTTCCACTCGCCACTTTTAATCGTCTGCCAGATGTTTTTGCGCCAGCGACGGATCGCCACCGGGATCACCTTGCCCACGGCCGGGTGCCAGGTCGGAATCTCGGCAAAGCCTTCTTCCACCACCCAGTCGAACGTGATGCCGGGGATCGCCCGCGCCGCGTCGGTCAGCGCCGGCAACGCATGAATCACGTCGCCCAGCGAAGAAGTCTTGATCAACAGTACCCGCAAACTAATTGACCTCGACCACAGTGCCCTGCAACCGCTGCAAGGCTTCATTCACAGGTTGCGGCGCCAACTGACGCAGGCAGTTGTAATGGCCGAAGCGGCAGGTGCGATCAAAGCACGGGCTGCAATCGAGGCCCAGGCGCACGATCTCGACGTGCTCGGCCAGCGGCGGCGTGAAGCCCGGCGAGGTCGAGCCGTAGACGGCAACCAGCGGACGGTTCAGCGCCGCAGCAACGTGCATCAGGCCGGAATCGTTGGAGACCACCGCGTCGGCGCAGGACATCAGGTCGATCGCTTCGGCCAGGGACGTGCCGCCGCTGAGGTTCACCGACTCTTCACGCAAACCGGGAATCAGCCGTGCGCGGATGTCTTCGCCGACTGCGTGATCGTTTTTCGAACCGAACAGCCAGACCTGCCAGCCTTCGCGGATCTTCGTTTCGGCGACCTTGGCGTAGTGCTCGGACGGCCAGCGCTTGGACTCGCCGAACTCGGCGCCAGGGCATAGGGCCAACACCGGGCGATCCAGGGTCAGGCCGAACTTGGCCAGCGCCGCTTCGCGGGTGACCGCGTCGATTTGCAGGCTCGGACGTGGATAAGGTTGTGGCAGATCAGCGCCCGATTCATAGGCCAAGGCCATGAAGCGTTCGATCATCAGCGGGTAACGTTCTTTATCCAGCGTGCGCACGTCATTGAGCAGGCCGTAGCGGAACTCGCCACGCCAGCCGGTGCGTTTCGGGATGCCGGCGAAGAACGGCACCAGCGCCGACTTCAGGGAATTGGGCAGCAGGATCGCCTGGTCGTACTGGCCGGCCAGGGATTTGCCGATGCGCCGACGGGTCGCCAATTCGAGGGCACCGTGGCCGAGCGGAAAGCTCAAGGCCTGACGCACTTCGGGCATACGCTCAAGGATCGGCCGGCTCCACTCGGGGGCCAGGACGTCGATTTCGCATTGCGGGTGGCGTTGCTTGAGACACTGAAACAGTGTCTGCGCCATCACCATGTCACCGACCCAACTGGGCCCAACGATCAGAATTTTCATGTGGTTTCCAAAAACGAACCGGGGAGGCATACGCCTCCCCGCCTCGAGAATCACTGCGCGAGCAAGACGGCTTGCGATGGGTCATCACCTTCAACATTGCTGTCGACTGTCACTCCGCTATCGCGAGCAGGCTCGCTCCCACATTGGGTATTGGTGCACATCCAGTGCGGTGTAGCTTAGCTAATCCAATCTACCAAACACTGCGAATCTACCTGGGATGCTGGTACCTAAATTTCCCAAGCACTGTAGATCTACTGTGGGAGCGGGCTTGCTCGCGAAGGGGCCATAACATTCAACATTGATGTTGACTGCCACTCCGCTTTCGCGAGCAAGCCCGCTCCCACATTTGAATCTCATCGCCTCAACGATCGGGTTTCAGCTTAACCCCATCTCTTTCCAGATTCGCAACACCTGGCGCCGTTCGTCTGCGAACTGGTCGCCCGGTATCACCCCGGGATCCTTCTGCAAGGCCTGCCGGTGTGCGGCGGAGCGGTAGGCTTTATAGGCCTCGCGCAACAGACTGGCGTCCTCGACGGGCATCAGCCCGGCCTGTTCCAACTCTTCCAGAATGCGGATGTTATCGGTCCAGCGCAGCAATGACGGGTGCTGTTCGGACCACGCCAGGGCCGCGTATTGCACCATAAATTCAATATCGACGATACCTCCGGCGTCCTGCTTGAGATCGAACGGCGCCGTGGCCTCGAAGGCGTTTGCCGCAGTGCCGGCGGCGGTGCTCTTGCTGCCAAGGTTATCGCGCATCTTGGCGCGCATCTCGCTGACCTCCTGGCGCAAGGTCGGCAAATCCCGGGGCTTGCCCAAAATCGCCGCGCGGACCTTCTCGAACGCCTGGCCGACATCCTGACTGCCCACCAGCACCCGCGCCCGCACCAGCGCCTGATGTTCCCAGGTCCAGGCTTCGTTTTCCTGATAACGGGCAAACGCCCCCAGGGAACTCACCAGCAACCCGGACGCACCGGACGGTCGCAGACGCATGTCCACTTCATACAACTGGCCGGAGTTGGTCTGCGCCGTGAGCAAGTGAATGATCCGCTGCCCCAACCGCGTGAAGAACTGCGCGCCGTCGATGGGTTTCGCCCCGTCGGTTTCCGCCTGCGGATCGCCGTCGTGGATAAACACCAGGTCCAGGTCGGAACCATGCCCCAATTCCAGGCCACCGACCTTCCCATAACCGACAATCACGAAGCCCGGATCGCACAACGTGCCATCGTTGCGCAGCGGCGTGCCGTATTTGGCCACGGTTTGACGCCAGGCCAGGGCCAGCACTTGTTCGAGGATCGCTTCGGCGAGCCAGGTCAGGTAATCGCTGACTTTCATCAACGGCAGGCTGCCGGAGATTTCCGACGCCGCCACGCGCAAGCGATGCGCCAGTTTGAAATGCCGCAGGGCTTCCATTTGCTGTTCGAGGTCGTCCTCGGGAATTCGCGTCAGGCGTTCGCGCAATTCGGCCGCCAACTCTGGCGCCAGCGGCGGTTTGAACAGTCGGCCTTCGTTGAGCAATTCATCGAGCAACAGCGGGAAACGGGTGATCTGCTCGGCAATCCACGGGCTCGCGGCGCACAAGGTCAGCAAGCGACGCAGGGCGCCGGGGTTTTCCGTCAGCAGCACTAAATAAGCCGAACGCCGGGCCACCGCCTCAACCAGCGGCAGCACCCGCTCCAGCACCAGATCCGGATTGGCGTGTTCTACAGCCTGGGCCAGCAAGCGTGGAATAAAAGCATCGAGACGTTCACGCCCCAAGCGTTGCATGGCCCGCAATTGCGGACTGCCACGCAGGCTGGCCAAGGTTTTCAGGGCCTTGGAAGCATCGGCAAAACCGCCCTGCTCCAACTGCCGGCAAGCGGCCTCTTCGTCCTGGGACTCTTCCCACAACGGCAGCCATTCACCGCCGACCACCACTTCGGCCTCAGTGCCTTCCTCTTCGTCAGGGTCAGCAATCACCTGCGCGAAGTGCCAAGCCACGCGGCCGCGCCAATACATCAGCCGCTCATGGAACGCGTCCCAATCGGCAAAGCCGAGCATGAATGCAATCCGCGCCTGATCCTGGGCGCCGTCCGGCAGCATCTGGGTCTGGCGGTCGGCAATCGCCTGGATCGCGTGTTCGGTGTAACGCAGGAATTCGTAACCGTCGCGCAACTCGCTGATCACCGGCGCCGGCAGGTAACCCTGGCCTTCCAGTGTGCTCAGTACTTTTAATAGCGGACGCTGTTGCAGGCTCAGGTCGCGCCCGCCGTGGATCAACTGGAAGGCCTGGGCGATGAACTCGACTTCACGAATGCCGCCGGAGCCAAGCTTGATGTTGTCGGCCATGCCTTTGCGCCGGACTTCCTGCTGGATCAGCTGCTTCATGGTGCGCAGCGCTTCGATGGCAGAGAAGTCGAGGTAACGCCGGTAAACGAACGGGCGCAGCATTTCCTGCAATTGCGCGCCGGCTACTTGATCGCCGGCCACCACCCGCGACTTGATCATCGCGTAGCGTTCCCAGTCGCGGCCCTGGTCCTGGTAATACTGTTCCAGCGCGTTGAAGCTCAAGACCAGCGCACCGGCCGAGCCGTAAGGACGCAGGCGCATGTCGACGCGGAATACAAAACCGTCGACGGTCATCGGGTCGAGGGCCTTGATCAGGCGCTGGCCGAGGCGAATGAAAAATTCCTGGTTATCCAGCGAGCGTTTCACGCCGACGGTTTCGCCGCCCTCGGGATAGGCGAAGATCAGGTCGATGTCCGACGACAGGTTCAGCTCCACCGCGCCGAGCTTGCCCATGCCGAGGATGACCATTTGCTGCGGCTCGCCGCTGCGCCGGCCGGTGGGCACGCCGAATTGTTGGCAATGCCGCGAGTACAACCACTGATAGGCCTGATCGATGCTGGCATCGGCCATGTCCGAGAGGTCGCGGCAGGTTTGGACCAGATCCGCCTGGCGGGTCAGGTCGCGCCAGATGATCCGCACTTGCTGACGAGTGCGCTGGCGGCGCAGGGCGCGGCCGAGTTCGTCTTCGCTTTCAGCGGCGTTTACCGCTGTGGCGATCTGCGCGCACAACTCGCCGGGGGCGAAGCTGCGATCCAGTTCGCCGGACTGCACCAGCCCCAGCAACATCAAAGGGTCACGAACGCTCTGTTCAATCACGAAGTCGCTGGCCGCAGCGATGCGGGCGAATTGCGCCCAGCGTTCCGGCGTCCAGGCAGACAGGCCATGTTCGTCTTCTAATAAGGCCACCGCCGCACGGAACGACTGCTCGGCACGAGTGACCAACGGCTGGAGAATGGCGGGCAGTTCGGCAAGCGAAGGCAGGGTCATGGTCTATCCTTGATCGGCGTGTGAAGGGCTGCATGTAGTGAATTTTGAAAACACGCTACGTGACCGACTGTCGAACAAAGGTTAGAAATAGCTGAAATTTCTTTTATTTTGGCAGCCAACATCAAGCTTTCACCTTTTCTGGTTGGCAAAAGACCAACCTTAACGATTATTCTCACAACGCAGCCGGAGGCCACAAGCCATTCATCTGTAGTTTTACTACTCGTCTATACATTCGAAAGGCTGAAATGCCCGTTGATTTGTAGTAAAACTACACGCCGCCGGAACAACCTCTCGGCAATCCAAGAATTTATATCGTCTGCCCACAAGGCCAGTCGCAAACTCAGGCAACCGATTCTGGAAGCCTTTCCGCCCTGGAGCAAGCCATGCAAGACCTCGATCCCGTCGAAACCCAGGAATGGCTGGACGCCCTGGAATCGGTTCTCGACAAAGAAGGCGAAGACCGCGCTCATTATCTGATGACCCGTATGGGCGAATTGGCGACCCGCAGCGGTTCGCAATTGCCTTACGCCATCACCACGCCATACCGCAACACCATTCCTGTTACCCACGAAGCACGCATGCCTGGCGACCTGTTCATGGAACGCCGCATTCGCTCGTTGGTACGCTGGAACGCGATGGCCATGGTGATGCGTACGAACCTGAAAGATTCGGACCTGGGCGGTCACATCTCCAGCTTCGCCTCCAGCGCCACCCTGTATGACATCGGCTTCAACTACTTCTTCCAGGCCCCGACCGACGAACACGGCGGCGACCTGATCTACTTCCAGGGCCACACCTCGCCAGGCGTTTACGCCCGTGCGTTCATGGAAGGTCGCATCACCGAAGACCAGATGAACAACTTCCGTCAGGAAGTCGATGGTCACGGCCTGTCGTCCTATCCACACCCGTGGCTGATGCCTGATTTCTGGCAGTTCCCGACCGTATCCATGGGTCTGGGCCCAATCCAGGCGATCTACCAGGCACGTTTCATGAAGTACCTGGAAGCCCGTGGCTTCATTCCTGAAGGCAAGCAGAAAGTCTGGTGCTTCCTGGGCGACGGCGAGTGTGACGAGCCGGAGTCCCTGGGCGCCATCTCGCTGGCTGGCCGCGAGAAACTCGACAACCTGATCTTCGTCATCAACTGCAACCTGCAGCGCCTCGACGGCCCGGTTCGCGGCAACGGCAAGATCATCCAGGAACTCGAAGGCGTGTTCCGCGGTGCTCAGTGGAACGTGACCAAAGTCATCTGGGGCCGTTTCTGGGACCCACTGCTGGCCAAAGACGTCGACGGTATCCTGCAACGTCGCATGGACGAAGTCATCGACGGCGAGTACCAGAACTACAAAGCCAAAGACGGCGCGTTCGTACGTGAACACTTCTTCAACTCGCCAGAACTCAAGGCGATGGTTGCTGATCTGTCCGACGACGAGATCTGGAAACTCAACCGTGGCGGCCACGACCCGTACAAGGTCTACGCGGCGTACCACGAAGCGGTCAACCACAAAGAACAACCCACCGTCATCCTGGCCAAGACCATCAAGGGTTATGGCACCGGTGCCGGCGAAGCGAAGAACACCGCGCACAACACCAAGAAGGTTGATGTTGAAAGCCTGAAGCTGTTCCGCGATCGTTTCGACATCCCGGTCAAAGACGAAGAGCTGGAGAACCTGCCGTTCTTCAAGCCAGAGCCAAACAGCGCCGAAGCCCGTTACCTGAGCGAGCGCCGCACTGCACTGGGCGGTTTCGTGCCTCAGCGCCGCGCGCAGAGCATCAGTGTTCCGACCCCGTCCCTCGACACCCTCAAGGCGATCCTTGACGGCTCGGGCGACCGTGAAATTTCCACCACCATGGCGTTCGTGCGGATCCTCGCGCAACTGGTCAAGGACAAGGAAATCGGCCCGCGCATCGTTCCGATCATCCCGGACGAAGCCCGTACCTTCGGTATGGAAGGCATGTTCCGTCAGTTGGGCATCTACTCGTCCGTCGGCCAGCTCTACGAGCCAGTCGATAAAGACCAGGTGATGTTCTACCGCGAAGACAAGAAGGGCCAGATCCTCGAAGAAGGCATCAACGAAGCGGGCGCCATGAGCTCCTTCATCGCTGCCGGTACTTCGTACTCCAGCCACAACCAGCCAATGCTGCCGTTCTACATCTTCTACTCGATGTTCGGCTTCCAGCGTATCGGCGACCTCGCCTGGGCCGCTGGCGACAGCCGTACCCGTGGCTTCCTGATCGGCGGCACCGCCGGCCGGACCACGCTGAACGGCGAAGGCCTGCAACACGAAGATGGTCACAGCCACATCCTGGCCGGCACCATCCCGAACTGCCGCACCTTTGATCCAACCTACGGCTATGAGCTGGCGGTGATCATCCAGGACGGCATGAAGAAGATGACCGAAGAGCAGCAGGACGTTTTCTACTACATCACCGTGATGAACGAGTCCTACCAGCAGCCAGCCATGCCGGCCGGTGTCGAGGAAGGCATCATCAAGGGCATGTACCTGCTCGAGGAAGATACCCGCGAAGCGGCGCACCACGTTCAGCTGATGGGCTCCGGCACCATCCTGCGTGAAGTCCGTGAAGCGGCGAAGATCCTGCGTGAAGAGTTCAACATCGGTGCTGACGTCTGGAGCGTTACCAGCTTCAACGAACTGCGTCGCGACGGCCTGGCCGTTGAGCGCACCAACCGTCTGCACCCCGGCCAGAAGCCGAAGCTGAGCTACGTCGAAGAGTGCCTGAACGGCCGTAAAGGTCCGGTCATCGCCTCTACCGACTACATGAAGCTGTTCGCCGAACAAATTCGTCAGTGGGTCCCGTCCAAGGAATTCAAAGTCCTGGGCACCGACGGTTTCGGTCGCAGTGACAGCCGTAAAAAGCTGCGTCACTTCTTCGAAGTCGACCGTCATTTCGTGGTGTTGGCAGCCCTGGAAGCCTTGGCTGACCGTGGTGATATCGAACCTAAGGTGGTGGCCGAGGCTATCGTCAAGTTCGGGATCAACCCGGAAAAACTCAACCCACTGGACTGCTGAGGAGACAATCTGTGAGCGAACTCATTCGAGTACCTGACATCGGCAGCGGTGAAGGTGAAGTAATCGAACTATTTGTGAAGGTCGGCGACCGTATCGAAGCCGACCAGAGCATCCTGACGCTTGAGTCGGACAAGGCGAGCATGGAGATTCCTGCTCCCAAGGCCGGTGTCGTCAAAAGCCTGAAAGTGAAAATCGGCGATCGCCTGAAAGAAGGCGACGAACTGCTGGAGCTGGAAGTCGAAGGTGCCGCTGCTGCGGCCCCTGCGCCTGCCGCTGCTGCACCGGCTGCCAAAGCTGAAGCGGCACCGGCGGCTGCACCTGCCGCCGCTGCTGCTCCAGCCGCCGCGCCAGTTGCTGCAACCACCCAGCAAGTACACGTGCCGGACATCGGTTCGTCGGGCAAGGCCCAGATCATCGAGATCCAGGTCAAGGTCGGCGACACCGTCGAGGCTGATCAATCGCTGATCACCCTGGAATCCGACAAGGCAAGCATGGAAATCCCATCGCCTGCCGCTGGCGTGGTCGAAAGCATCAGCGTCAAGTTGAACGACGAAGTCGGCACCGGCGACCTGATCCTGGCGTTGAAAGTGGCGGGTGCTGCGGCTCCTGCTGCTGCCGCGCCGACCCAGGCTGCCGCTCCGGCCGCCGCCGCTGCTCCAGCGCCAGCCGCTGCGGCTCCGGCTCCGGCTGCACCGGTGGCCGACACTGTCCAGGACATTCACGTCCCGGACATCGGCTCGTCGGGCAAGGCCAAGATCATCGAAGTACTGGTCAAGGCTGGCGACACCGTCACCGCCGACCAGTCGCTGATCACCCTGGAATCCGACAAGGCGAGCATGGAAATCCCGTCGCCTGCCGCTGGCGTGGTGGAAAGCGTTTCCATCAAGCTGGATGACGAAGTCGGTACCGGCGACCTGATTCTGAAGCTGAAAGTCAAAGGCGTTGCGCCTGCCGCTGCTCCAGCACCTGCCGCTGCAGCCCCGAGCGCGCCTGCTCCAGCCGCTGCTGCACCGGCTGCTGCCGCTCCGGCTCCGGCGGCACCGGCTGCGGCTCCAGCCAAGCCTGGCGCCAAGGTTCACGCCGGCCCGGCCGTTCGCCAACTGGCCCGTGAATTCGGCGTCGAGCTGAGCGCGGTCAGCCCAAGCGGTCCGCACGGTCGTGTGCTCAAAGAAGACGTGCAGGTTTACGTCAAAGCCATGATGCAGAAGGCCAAGGAAGCACCGGCCGCTGGTGGCGCAACCGGCGGCGCGGGCATCCCGCCGATCCCGGTCGTGGACTTCAGCCGCTTCGGTGAAACCGAAGAAGTGCCGATGACTCGCCTGATGCAAATCGGCGCGTCGAGCCTGCACCGCAGCTGGTTGAACATTCCGCACGTGACTCAGTTCGATTCGGCTGATATCACCGACCTGGAAGCGTTCCGCATCGCGCAGAAAGCCGTCGCAGAGAAGGCTGGCGTCAAGCTGACCATCCTGCCGCTGCTGCTCAAGTCGTGCGCGCATCTGCTCAAGGAACTGCCGGACTTCAACAGTTCGCTGGCCCCAAGCGGCAAGGCGATCATCCGCAAGAAGTACGTGAACATCGGCTTCGCGGTCGACACCCCGGATGGCCTGCTGGTACCGGTCATCAAGAACGTCGACCAGAAGAGCCTGTTGCAACTCGCAGCCGAAGCCGCTGTGCTGGCCGCCAAGGCCCGCGACAAGAAGCTCACCGCTGACGACATGCAAGGCGCCTGCTTCACCATTTCCAGCCTCGGCCACATTGGCGGCACCGGCTTCACGCCGATCGTCAACGCGCCGGAAGTGGCGATCCTCGGTGTTTCCAAGGCAACCATCCAGCCAGTCTGGGACGGCAAAGCCTTCCAGCCGAAACTGATGCTGCCACTGTCGCTGTCCTACGATCACCGTGTGATCAACGGCGCCGCTGCTGCACGCTTCACCAAGCGTCTGAGCGACCTGCTGGCGGACATCCGCACCATCCTGCTGTAAACCCGACGGCCCTCCTTCACCGGAGGGCCTGTCGCGTTCCACGTTTTCCGAGCGCCACGCTCGTACCTCAACCCCGCCAATTTGGCGGGGCTTTTTTTTGCCTGGCGGAAAATGCCCGCCACTTTCCTACAACTGCGGCTTACTTCGCCCACAGCTCAAGTCCACTTCGGCTCGATATTTTTTGCCAGCCAATAACTAGGCTTAGTTCCACGAAGTTCAAGACGAACTTTGACACTCTCAATCGCTTAGTTAGCACTACTTCGAACGGATTCGAATATGTTTAAACCGACTGTCGGCCCGATTATTGGCCACACTACAACTAATCATGTGCGCATTTTTTTGCGCGGTGATATTCAAGATGACGCCCTGGTATTTGCCGGCATCCGTTATCGCCGCCTGGGTGAAGAACGCTGGAGCAAAGGCGTGTTTGCCAAACTGTCGATCTTGCGGGATATGTCTGATGTCATTGGGTTAAATCAGCTGTACGAAAATACCGCGTATGAATACCAGGCGGGATGGTTCAGCCCCATGAGCCCGGTGCATACCGTGGAAACCGTGCAGGAGTTGCCGTTGCAATGGCCACGGGAGATTTATCGTTTTCGCACCCGTTCCAGCAAGGCCACCCTGCCCCGCGCGTACATCGTCGGGTCGTGTCGTTATTTACGCATGACCGCAGGCATCGCGTCGGCTCCGCATCGGGGCGACCGGATCTTCGCGTCGATCACGCAACTGGCGGAACAGGCCATCCCGCCAATCAGCGCCATGCTGATGACCGGCGACCAGATCTACGTCGATGACTTGAACCGCATTGCGCCCGACCGGGAATATAAGGAGATACTCAGCAAGTACCGCGTGGCTTTTTCGCAGCCCAATATCAGCAAGTTGATGTCAGGCACGTCGACTTACATGATCCTCGACGACCATGAAATCGAAGACAACTGGCCCACCAATAAGAGCAAAGGTGACGATTACTTGTATAAAAATGCCATCGCAGCCTATGAACTCTATCAAGCCAGCCACAGCCCGGCACATGAACTACTGGCCAACGGGCAAATAAGTCGCCATGCGGAACAGTATTGGTATCAGTTTGCCGAAGGCGATATTGAATGGTTTGTCACCGATAGCCGGACCCGACGTAATCTGTCCGCTGATGACCGACGAATCCTCGACGATGAACAGGAGCAAGCGCTGCTCAAATGGCTGATTCATAGCCCGGCGCGGGTCAAGTTCGTGGTCACCAGCGTGATGTTCTACCCCGACCGGAAAAAACTCGGCGACGACGCCTGGAAAGCCTTCCCGGAACAACGCCTGCGACTGCTGGAGACAATTCGTACACAACGCATCCACAACGTCATCTTCGTTTCCGGCGATGTCCACGGCTCACTCACCAGCCGTCTGACCCACAGCGAGGATCGGGACTTTGAGGTTCACACCATCGTCTCTTCGCCGCTGTGCAACAGCAAGTTGCTGCCATATGCCAGCGAATCGACGTTCATTCTTGATAAGCCACTGGCGCGGACGGCGACTGGCGAGTATCGGCATGAACTCACCAGTAAGGTAGTGAGCCAGGATAATTTTGCGCATTTGGTGGTGGAGGCGGAGCGGGTTCGCGTCAGTTACCACGATAGGGAGGGCAAGCTGTTGCAGTCGATCAGTATTCCATTACGGTAAAGATCAAAAGATCGCAGCCTTCGGCAGCTCCTACGCGCCTGTGGGCGCTGCCGAAGGCTGCGATCTTTTTAACCAAAACAACCAATTTCAGGCATGCACTGGAGAAATCCTCCCTCCTGCCGACATATTCTTATAGCACTTGGCCTTCATGTCTCTTGTCAGTCGGGGCCGCAATGATGCAACCTTGCCGCAGGCAGCAGTTAAGAGGGCGAGAGCCCGGCGCGATCAGCATATTCGAAGCGAGTTTCCCTCAATGAAAAGCCAACCCGATGCCGCCAGCCGTATGGTGGCCGAGGTAGTGACGCAGTTGCCTGTGCCCTCGCGGCTCGGCATGCTGCGTTTCGAACGGCTGAATGAAGCTAGCTGGGCGCTGCTGTTTCTCGATCCCAATTGCGAACGACAGTTCGGTCTGCCGGCGGTGGAGCTTTGTGCGCTGGTCGGCTCGCCCTACGCGAGCCTGATGGAGCCCGAAGCGCGCTATCAACTGCATGACACGATCCAGCTGCAACTCGCCGACAGCCCGCATTACCAGATCCGCTACACCCTGCACACCGCCGCCGGCACCTTGAGCTTGCTGGAACTCGGCGAAGCCTACAAACAACACAATCGACACCTGCTGCGCGGCTACCTGATGGTAGTGGATGGCCTGTTCGAGAATGAGCCGCTGTTGCCGGCCCTCGACCTGGAAACCCAGAACTCGCGCCTGCAAATTGCCCTGGAACTTAACCAGCGTGCCCAGCAGGAACAACTGCAGCACCTGGACCGGGTGCGCGCCCAGCAAGATTTGATTCTGCTGCTGACCCGTCAGCGCTACAGCACCGGCAACTCCCTGCAAGAAGCTGCCGAACTGATCGCCCGCTGCGCGTGCGATATCTACGAAATCGACTGCGCCAGCTTGTGGAACCTCGAAGGCTCCATGCTGGTGCCGATCTCGGCTTATCACCGCGCGACTCAGGAATACCTGATGCCGGAGCCGATCGACGTCAGCAGCTTCCCCGATTACCTGGAGGCCTTGCACACCAGTCGCGCCATCGATGCCCACAACGCCATCCGCGACCCCCGCACCCGAGACATGGCCGAGAGCCTGCGCCCGCGTGACGTCAACGCCATGCTCGACGCCAGTATCCGCGTCGATGGCCAGGTGGTCGGCGTGTTGTGCCTGGAGCAAACCGGTGCAACCCGCGCCTGGCAGTCCGATGAAATCGCCTTTGCCGGCGAGCTGGCGGATCAGTTCGCCCAAGTCATCAACAACCACAACCGCCGCGCCGCCACCAGCGCCCTGCACTTGTTCCAGCGTGCGGTCGAGCAAAGTGCCAACGCCTTTCTGCTGGTCAATTGCGACGGCGTGGTCGAATACGTCAACCCGAGCTTCACCGCGATCACCCAGTACAGCACCGAAGAAGTCCACGGCCAGCGACTGTCGGAACTGCCGGCGCTGGAAAACCTCAGTGAATTGCTGTTCGACGCGCCCTCGGCGCTGGCCAAGAGCAACAGTTGGCAGGGCGAGTTCAAGAGCCGGCGCAAAAACCTCGAACCCTACTGGGGTCAGTTGTCGATCTCCAAGGTGTATGGCGATAACCGTGAGCTGACGCATTACATCGGCATCTACGAAGACATCACCCAGACCAAGCTCGCGCAGCAGCGCATCGAGCGCCTGGCCTACACCGACAACCTGACCAACCTCGGCAACCGCCCGGCGTTTATCCGTAACCTGGACGAACGTTTCGCCCGGGACACCGACACACCGATCAGCCTGTTGTTGGTGGACATCGACAACTTCAAGCGGATCAACGACAGCCTCGGCCACCAGACCGGCGACAAACTGCTAATCAGCCTGGCCCGGCGCCTGCGCAACAGCCTGAGCCCGAGCGGCAGCCTGGCGCGTTTCGCCAGTAACGAATTCGCCGTGCTGCTGGACAACACCGACCTCGCGGCCGGCCAGCAAGTCGCCAACCAATTGCTGGCGACCCTCGACAAGCCGATGTTCGTCGACAACCAGTTGATCAGCGTCACCGGCTCCGTGGGCTTGGCCTGCGCGCCGCTGCACGGTCGCGATCCGCAAACGCTGATGCGCAACGCCGGTCTGGCGCTGCACAAGGCCAAGGCCAACGGCAAGCATCAGGTCCAGGTGTTCACCGAAGCACTCAATGCTGAAGCCAGTTACAAACTGTTCGTCGAGAACAACCTGCGCCGCGCCCTGACCCAGAACGAACTGGACGTGTTCTACCAGCCCAAGCTGTGCCTGCGCAGCGGTCGCTTGCTGGGGATGGAAGCGTTGCTGCGCTGGAATCATCCGGAAAAAGGCATGATCCGCCCGGACCAGTTCATCAGCGTTGCCGAAGAGACCGGCCTGATCATTCCGATTGGCAAATGGATTGCCCGTCAGGCCTGCCGCATGAGCAAGGAACTGACCGCCGCGGGCCTGGGCAACCTGCAAGTGGCAATCAACCTGTCGCCCAAGCAGTTTTCCGACCCGGACCTGGTGGCGTCCATCGCCAGCATCCTCAAGGAAGAAGCGCTGCCGGCGAACCTGCTGGAGCTTGAGCTGACGGAAGGCCTGCTGCTGGAAGCCACCGAAGACACGCACTTGCAGCTCGACCAGCTCAAGCGCCTGGGCCTGACCCTGGCCATGGATGACTTCGGCACCGGTTATTCATCGCTCAGCTATTTGAAAAAATTCCCGATCGACATCATCAAGATCGATCGCAGTTTCATCCACGAAATCCCGGACAACCAGGACGACATGGAAATCACCTCCGCCGTGATCGCCATGGCCCACAACCTGAAACTCAAGGTCGTGGCGGAAGGCATCGAGACTGCCGAGCAGTTGGCGTTCCTGCGCCGCCATCGTTGCGACGTCGGCCAGGGCTACCTGTTCGACCGCCCTATCCCCGGCTCCGAGCTGATCGAAAAGCTCAAACGCTACCCGCGCGGCCCGATTGCCTGACGGCCCACCGCAAATCCCTTGTGTCCCCCCAATACCTGTGGGAGCGAGCCTGCTCGCGAAAGCGGTGTGTCAGGCAACAATCATGTCGACTGTCACACCGCATTCGCGAGCAGGCTCGCTCCCACAGGGATATTTGGGCAAACTGGCGGTCTGATTTTCTACATTCAAACCTGACTGAGAGGACTGATCATGGTCTTGCGCTCGGAAATTCTGGTGAACAAAAACGTGCTCCCGACTAAAGAACAAGCTCTGCCCGGCCGTGAAACCCCGATGAACCTGCCGGAAAAACACTTCGTTCACGATGCACCGCTGCTGGGCCCTTTCGCCATGGACGTGGATTTCGCAATCTTCGGCCTGGGCTGTTTCTGGGGCGCCGAGCGCAAGTTCTGGCAGCGCGAAGGCGTGGTCAGCACGGTGGTGGGTTACGCCGGCGGCTTTACCCCGAACCCGACCTATGAAGAAGTCTGCTCAGGCCTGACTGGCCACAGCGAAGTGGTTTTGGTGGTCTACGAACCAGCAAAAGTCAGCTACGAAGAACTGCTGAAGATGTTCTGGGAATTGCACAACCCGACCCAGGGCATGCGTCAGGGCAATGACATCGGCACCCAGTACCGCTCGGTGATCTACGCCACCAACCCGACTCAACTGGCAGCCGCCAAACACAGCGAGCAAGTGTTCCAGGCCGAGTTGACCAAGGCTGGCAAAGGCACCATCACCACCGAAATCGAAGAAGCCCCGACGGTCTACTTTGCCGAGGCCTATCACCAGCAGTACCTGGCGAAAAACCCTGAAGGGTATTGCGGGATCGGCGGTACAGGCGTGACTTGCCCGATCTGACGCCATAAAGCAAAAGATCGCAGCCTCGTTGCACTCGACAGCTCCTACGGGTTTACGCATTCCCTTGTAGGAGCTGTCGAGTGAAATGAGGCTGCGATCTTTTGATCCTGCCTATCGATAGACCTTATTCGGCAATCAACCAATCCATCTGCCACCCACCCTGAGTCTGCCCAAGCTTCTTGGACAACCACGGCAGCAGCTCACGCAATTCTTCTTCCAGGCCCCACGGCGGATTCGCGATCGCCAACCCCGAGCCATTCAGGCTGTTCGGCGTATCCAGCGGATGCACCAACAACTCCACGCGCAACAACTTCGGCGCGCCCGTGCCGGCCAGGTCCTGATAGAAACGACGCAACATGCGCTGGTCCTTCACCGGGTACCAGATCGCCGCCACCGTCTGGCGCATCCGCCCAATCGCCTCTTTCAGCGACGCCGCACAACGCTGCATCTCATCCAACTGCTCGAACGGCGGATCAATCAACATCACCGCGCGCTTCTCCTGCACCGGCAACATCGCCCGAGGCACATGCCAGCCTTCGCCCAGGTGAACCTTCACCCGACGATCACCGGCCATGTTGTCCTTGAGCAGCACGCCGTCTTCAGGGTGCTTCTCGTTGAGCATCACCCGATCCTGCGGCCGCGTCAGGCGCCGCGCCAGTTCCGGCGACCCCGGGTAATAGCGCAACTGGCCATCCGGGTTCATGTCGTGCAACACCTTCATGTAATCGGCGGTCAATTCCGGCAGATCCGGCTGATCCCACAACCGCGCGATCCCTTCCAGATACTCACCGGTACGGCTCGCCTGATCACCCTGCAGGTCATACAGACCAATACCGGCGTGAGTGTCGAGATAGGCAAACGGCTGCTCCTTGCGCGACATCAAGGCGATGAGGCGGGTCAAAGTCAGGTGTTTGAACACATCGGCGTGATTGCCGGCATGGAAGGCGTGACGATAATTCATGATTGCTCCTGCGAAGGCCGGGAAGTTTACCTTGTACCGAGCCTAACGTCAGGGGTTGGTGGCTGAGCGGCTATGTCAGGCAACCACACTCCCCCGTAGGAGCTGCCGAAGGCTGCGATCTTTTGATCTTGCTTGGCATTTGTGGCGACTGAACCATCCACCCCTCTCCCTAACCCTCTCCCCAAAGGGGCGAGGGGACTGACCGAGTTGTATGGGTGATCTACGGCGACCTGCGACTGCGCGGCGCTCTTGGCTTGGCTAAGCCTGAGTTCACCTTGATCGTTCAGGTCGACGGCAGCCGGAAGATCACCACAATCAGTCCCCTCGCCCCTTTGGGGAGAGGGTTAGGGTGAAGGGTGGATCTAAACCCCTACCCTATTCCGGCGACCGAGCCCGCAACCGCTTCCCAAGCACATCCAGCACATCACACCCATCGCGCAACGGAATGGCGCAAAGCAAGGCAAAGTCACTGAGAATCATCGAATCACACTCAATCGAGCCGCGCATGGACAGGTTCTCAAGCACTTGGGTAACGGCGCGGATCCGATAACCGGCAGCGTCACACAAAACATCGAGCGGGGCGTGGGTGTCGACGAATAAGGTGGGCATTTCACTGCAATTGCTGGTGAGCGCCATGTAGCGGTTATCGGGATGGGGAACTGGTTTTTCGTAGGGTGGGTCGGGGTGAAGAGTTTTCATTGTTTATAGACCTTGGTGGATAAATTTAAGCTACCAACGGCCTTTCCTACGGGCTTGGGTGGCAGCCGTGCACGGGAGTAGGAAACTGAGGAAATCCACCAAACTCAGCCACACCGAAGCGTGTCCCGCACACAACCGCCGCGAACAATCTTACGGACACGAATTAAGTGCCGCAATCAGACGACAGCGCAGATGCGCGGTGAATATCCAAGGGTTCCTACGCCCTGCCCCTGCTTTCGCAGCGACAGCCAAAGACTATCCATCGATCTCACTGCGCACCAGTTCATGGAAGCCGCCACAGCTTGAAGGAAACTTCCGATGGGCTTGTCCGGAAATTTCGCTTCTCAATCAGAATGCCACATCAATTCTGTCCACCCTGATCTTGACGAATTGCTCATTAAGCGCTGGATAGTCGTAGTGGATTTCCTGATCCGTAAAGTCAACGAAGGATCGGAAAATACTGTCATCCAAATAGCCATATAGAAAGCATGAAAAGCTATCGCTTATCACTTCAATCAGTGAGTCGGCTCGCTTTTCTGCAACAGCAATAAAGTTATTATCAGGAAGGACTATCTCGAACTCAACCTCATAGGATCCCCCCACCTCGATTTTTTCAGGGCAGCAGTTCGCAAAGCATCTAACTTTCACACCATTTACAAGCAATAAAACTTCTTCTTCAACGAAAGGACCTACTGCCATAACAATTACAGCATATTTATCTATCACTCGCCCCCTAAAAAACGCATAAAAAACGGGCAGATTCATTTATTATTTAGCTGAGGCATTAGCGTTTACCAGTTTGAAAAATCCTCTTGACTGGCTTTATATAGATCATCATGCCACGCTTCGGATAGCTTAATATATACATCTTCAAAAAACGCCTTTGGATCTATCATTTCACTCCACCCAATAGGAAGCAAAGAATGAGCCATCGGATCATGGGCAAAGATTTCAGGGAACACACTCGAGTCACCGTCAAGAGCCTCACCCAGCACAAAAACCAAAACAAATTTGTGCCGATAACTCAACCCAGCAAAGCGCCTAACAATAAACCGAGATATTAAAGACCCTCTATCCAAAGGACAGTCTGGATCGTACGCCGACAACTCAACACCAAGACTCTCCTCGCGATCATATATATCAAACCCACCGAGAAAGTGTCCTAAGCTTGGATTATATGGAGCATTCAGATACGGATGCATCAGCATTTAAATTTTCTCTATCGGATACAGCGCTATAGGCTGTAACGTTTCAAAGTCGAATTTCATCTCAAAAGCATTCATCTTAGGAATGAAACGCGGATTAGCGGGATCTAATGGATTAGGCGTATATCCGCTACCTATATTTTCAGCCTCCATTTGCACTAATAGATTTCCTTTGCTGTCCTCCCCGGTAAAGCGCGACATTTTTCTGGCCTCCCTCGTCGTCGCTTCATTATATGCATTCAACTGCGCTCTATAGCTTGAAAATTTAGAGCTATTAACGGCTCTCCATTCTCTACTTCCAAAATCAAGTTCGCGACTGGTGGTTTGTTCCTCAGTTGCAGAGCCCGAATTTCCCGCCTGATGATTATCCGCATTCTTCATCGTAGTCATCCTTTTTTATCGTTACTAAAAATTCGAATCTTTGAAAAACCCGACGGAATTATTTGCTCTCAAGCATATCCGCAACATGCTCCAACCAAGCTTTCCCTGACGGCCACGCATGGGGGTAATAGTAGGAGCATCCAATTTCTTCAAATAAAAACGCCTGTATTTCCTCTTCACCGTTAATAGTGCGCAATACAAATTGCAACTCGTCCTTCACCCGCAAAACGGTTTCTGGAGATGCCTCTGCAATAAACAACCTAATAACGTCGTCCTCAGTGTCATGATCACAATTCCAATCCTGGTGAAAGTAGCCAGCCAAAAATTGAAATAAGTCCGGGAATTTTTCGCTCATTATTCTGCATACCCTGTATGTATTCGATAGCCATCAGGCATTGTGTTGTCCCTCCGTAAAAGCAGATACACACCGGAAACAGGCGTTACGGCAGAGGCATTGCGCCTTAAAACGACGCCAACCGGGTAAGAGACAGTGTCATTAAGAATAATCTGCCTATCTCGGCCCTTCATGAATTTTTCTATCACAGCCTTATTGCTCGCCATCACACTGGAAATTGCTTTTTCCGCGGTTGCTCGATCATAGAAAGTCGACACCCTGCCAAGCCATGGCTCGTCTTTAAGCCTCTGCGCAAGTTGAGCATCAGAACGACCAATGTGTTTTTTAATCAGATGTCCTCCCCGTGCCTCATGCGCATCCAGTCCGCCACCCGGAACAATTTCACTGTACGGCCCTTCAATGTCCCCCGGACATGGCCCACATGCCAACCCCAACGGATCAACCCACCCCGTTGGATTCGGCGTGTACTGATACTGGTTGATCCCACCCGCCAACTTGATCGGATCGGGCGTCAGGTATCGGCCAATATCCGGATCATAGTACCGATGCCGGTTGTAGTGCAGACCGCTCTCGGCGTCGAAGTATTGCCCCTGAAACCGCAAGGGCTGTTCAAGTTGTTCACCCGCGCCATGGGTCAGGCCGGAGACCTTTCCGTAAGCGTTGTACTTCGCCGCCCAGACAATCTCGCCACCAAAATCCGTCAGTTCCTGCGGTGTGCCGAGATGATCAAGTTGGTAGTAGAAGGGACAGGCCTGGCGCGGGCCTTTGCCGTCGAGCATGGCCAGCGGACGGAAGGTGCCAGGTTCATAAACATAGCTGCGGTAATGCTCGCGGCTGCTTTCGGCAACAACTTGATCGCCTTGCCAGAAGAATTCGGTGGTCTTTCCATCGACGGTTTTGGCGATGCGGCGGCCGAAGGCGTCGTAGCGATAATTCGCACAACTTCCATTCGGCGAAGTGACGGCAATCAACCGGTGCTGGCAGTCGTATCGATATTCGGTGACGAGTTTTTGCGCGGTGCCACGCCGTTCGCGGATGAGGTTGCCGAAGACGTCGTAGTCGTAATGGCGGTCGCCCTGCATCAGCAGGCGATTGCCTTTTACGCTGGCCAGACCGGGACGGTCTTGCATCAGCAGGTTGCCCGCCGGGTCGTGGGCGAAGCTTTCCGGTGGGTTGTCGCGGGTGTGGCGGACGCGGGTCAGGCGGTTCAGGGCGTCGTAGACATAGCTGCGCTGGCCGTGTCGGGTGTCCGCGATGCTGTCGAGATTGCCGTTGGCGCTGTAGGCGTAGTCGCGGCGATACAGCGGTTGGCGTTGTTGACTGACAGCGTGAGCCTTCAAACGTCCTTGATCGTCGTAGGCATATTCGCTGAGCAGCAAGCCTTGTTGGCGTTGTTGCTCACGGCCGAATCGGAACTGATGGGTGGTGAGTTGCGCGCCGTTGAGGTCGATGCCGGTGAGTGCGCCGCCCTTGGCGTGGTGGTAATCGAGTTTGCTGTTGTCCGGCAGGCGCAGGCGTTTGAGTTGGCCGCAGGCGTCGTAGCTGTAGTGCAAGGTGCCCCAGCCTTGGTGTTCGATGATGAGGCGGTCCTGCTTGTCGTAGGAAAATTCCAGTGGATGGTCGTGACCATCATCAACGCTGACCAGGCGCCCGAGGCTGTCATAGCGGTATTCGACCTTGATGCCGTCGGGCAGCGTCTTGACCAGCAAGCGCCCGGCCAAGTCTCGCTGGTAACCGGTGATGAGTGTCGAGCCGTCATCGCCGAACTCGGTTTTCTCCAGCAATTGCCCATTGAGGTCGTAGGCATACGCCGTGCGTTGCCCGTCGAATCCGGTTTCCTGTCGGATCAATCCGTTGGGCGTGTAGTCCAGCTGATATTTTTCGCCGGATTCGTTTTCGATCTCGGTCAGAAGTAGCTGCGCATTGTCGTAGCGATACTTCAGCTGAGTGCCGTCGGGGTTGATGCGGCGGCTGACCAGATGCAGGTCGTCGGTATATTCGTAGCGAGTGACGCGACCGAGTTCGTCCTGTTCGGCGGTGATCTGGCTGTAGGCGTTGTAGCTAAAAGCGCGATTGGCGCCTGTAGGTAAAGTCGTCTGAATCAGTCGGCCAATGTCATCCCATTGATACCGCGTAACAGCGCCATGTTCGTCCTGACTGGTAATCCGCCGCCCCAACTCGTCGTAGGAGAACTGCTGTTGGCCGCCGTCCGGCAAGGTCTCTCCGACCAGTTGCCCCAAGCCGTTCCAGACGAACACATGCCGACTGGTGTCCGGGTAGCGGATGGTCAGCAACTGCCCTTGAGCGCCGTAGTAGTAATGGGTGACTTGCCCATCCGGGTCGACAGCCTCGGTGACGTCGCCCTGGGCATTACGCCGATAGGTCCACACCGCCTCCCCGCGATACCGCGCATGCAGGAAACCGTTGCGATACTCGTAGGCCGTTGGTTCGTCTTCCGGCGGAATCAGCGCCACGAGGCGTCCGACTTCGTCATAGCGGTATTGCGTGACCGCACCGAGCGGGTCCTGCTCGACAATCAGGCGACCGCTGTCGTCGTAGGACTTGAGGTGTTCACCACCGTCCAGCTCAACCTTGCGCACCAGCCGCGCCCGGTCGTCGTGGACGTAAACCTCTTCGCTGCCGTCGATGTTTTTAACGGTGACGCTGCCTTTGTCATCCCAGACGTAACGCGTGTCCATCTGCGAAAACGACGCCCAATGTCGGACGCATCGCGCAGCCTTGCCGGACCTTTCCCACTCCCAAAAGAAACTCGCCCCACCGGTCAGTTGCCGCTGCAGGATCACGTGTTGATCGTCGTAGTCGTAACGCTCGCTTTCGCCGGCAGCGTTGATGGCGGCAATCAGTTGATCGCGCTCGTCGTAGTCATAACTGACCAGCGTCTGCTCGGTGTGCCAGGCGTCATCGAGGGTCTGGGCGGGGCGAAAAACCTGGTAATCGACGGCAATCAAATGCCTGCGGACATAGCGCAACAGCAGCGCGCGACCGGCGCCGTTGTCGAGGCGTTTGATCCGGTCCTGGCGGTCGCGGGTAATGCGCAGACGGTTGTCGTATCCGTCGCTGATCGCTGTCAGAAAACCGTTATGAAAGTGATAGAAACGGGTTTCTTCGCCGGCCTGGGCGAGGATCAGTTCGTCAGGTTCTTCGCCAAGATAAATCGCTGCACGCGACAGGCTGTTATGAATCGCCGGGCGTTCGGTATTCGGCAGCGGAAACGTGGTGCGACGGTTTTCGTGGTCAATCCAGACGACGTTTTCGCCATCGATTTCCAGGTGATGCGCGAGGGTGTGGCTCCAGCCGAAACCGAGGCCGCTGTCGATTTCGGCGGCGCTGGTGCGATAGAGCCGGGTGAAATCGAAGGGCAGGATTCCGTCTAGGGTGCCGTCGGTAAGGGTCAGCAGTTCTTCGCCAGTGACCATCGATACCGGGCAGCCATTCTTGCAAGTCGACGGTGCGCAAGTGGCAGCTTCACCGTTGGGGTTTTTCGCCTGGTCGGGGGCGTCGTCGTGGTGTTCGTCTTTCTTCAATGAAGTGTTGCGACGTGCGCTCCAGTTCAACTGCATCCGGCCTTTTTTCATACCGGCGGCGATGCCTCGGGCGGCGACTTTTTTGTAGCGATCGACGTAGCTGATGAAGGTGTCGATGATCGAAAAGATCGCCTTCACCAGACGCAGAACCGCACTGAGCAGCTGCGCGGCCCGGTCCGCCAGACGTATCGTCAGATAAGCGATACCGGCGCCCGCCCCGGCGAACGTAAGAACGATGCCGATCAGGATGTCGATCAACAGCTGCACCACCACCATCGAGACGGCTTCGGCGGTTTTGCCGGCGATTTCGCCCGGTGGCAGCATGTCCAGCCAGAGACTGGCGGAGCGCACCAGCAGGCATAACGCCGCTTCGTCACTTGCCAGCAACTGGGCTTTTTCCATGACGTCCGGTGCAGTCTTCGCAAGCTTCTCCAGCTCCGCGGCACTCTCGCCCAACTGCGTTGTGAACTTGGCCGGATCCTTGAGAATGTCCGAAAGCAGGCTGATGCCGTCCCACACGCCCTCGATCGCTTCCCAACTTCCCGCAAGCAATCCATTGCCTACAGCAGCCGAAGACGATTCCGACCACTTTGGTTTAAACGTCTTCCACTCATCACGCAGCCAGCCTTCAAGCTGCGTCGTCAAACCGTCATAGGAAGAGAAAAGATCATCGACTTGCTGCGGCGTGACCTCACTGTGAACATGAACTCGGTAAAACTTGCCCTCGACCCCTCTGAACGTCCCTTTGCCATGTTCATCCAGCGTGACCGGCGTCACCTCCCCGCTCTCAGACGCAATCACATCGACCTGAATATTTCCCACAGGGATGTCATAAACCGATTCAAACTTGCTCTCGATCTCCAGCGCCCCACCCTTCGGGCACTGCACGACGGTAGAAGAAAAATCGTCATCGCCGCTGCTCACGATGGTGCTGGAATGACCGAACCGAACGATCCGTTCCATCCCCATCAACGAAGGCAAATCAGCGGCATGACTTCCCTTGTCCGCCGCCCTGCTCAACCAGTGCTTCAGCTGTTCACGATAGAGGGAAAGAGTGTTCGGGAAACTGTCGAGCTCCTGCTCGATGCGCACAATCTGGTCCATCAGTTCAGCTCCGCCATCAGGTAATCCACCAGGGCTTGTTTCGATGCCTGGGGCAGGTCCTGCGCTTCAAGAAAACTCGCGACCTTGCGTCGCAATACGCTGTCGGAAAAAGCCTCGAACAGGTCCGGAAGGTCCTCGCTCAGCCACTTCAGCAGGTTGTTGATTCGGGTGACGGAAGACTACGCGGCGAGCTCTTCGAGCAATGTCTCGGGGACGTTCCACCACGGAAAAACCTGGGAGCTTTTCAGGGCACGACCGCCGATTTCCAGCGCTCGGCCATTGACCAGGCAACGCCCAATGACCGGCAGCAGCTTCGCGGTATCGACAGCGGTGGATTGCAACATTGGCAGCAGATAGCGCCCGTCCCAGAAACGAAAAAACACCTTGTCGTTATTGGGCAGCAGGGCTTGCGTAAGACTTCGCAAGTGATCGACCACGGCTTCCAGGCTGGCCGACGAAATAGCCAACCATCCCCAGTCACAAGAATCAGTGGCGGCGACCCACTCCAGAAACTCACCGTCAACGGCGACGATTCCCACGAAAGGCATCACCGCTTCCCACTCGGCATAGGACGTGTCGGCCCAAATCGGACTCGGTGCTTGAGCGGTGAGCGAGCGCTGCCAGGCTTTGAACGGCTCAGCCGCGCTGGCATTGCTGAAGATCGCGAACAGTTGTTCCGAGGGTTTCAGCGGTTGCTGCTCCAACCAGGTGTGAGGCGAAAAGTGATCAGGCTGCACAGACACCGTCCTTGCAACGCTCACACTCTTCACAGAACGGCGCATCACCTTTCAGGCTCTGTATCTGCGCCGCACTGAGCAACGCCGCCGGGGCCGCGGCGAGCTTCAAAGGCACGTCCGGGGAAATCGCCACGGCTGACATGGCCGCCATTGGCGCGCCACCGACCATAATCGGCACGCTGCTGAAAATACCGCCGGGGCCGATGTTGATCCACTGCCCGCCCGCCTGAATGGTCGCGCTGGCACCGCCGTCGATCACCACTTGCTGGCCGGCGCTGACATGGAATTGCTGACTGGCGTTGAGTGCCTGATTGGTCACGCGGATGTGCCGGTCGCCGGTCACCAGCAGGTGATCGTCTTGCCTGATTTCGGTCTGGCGCTGGCCATGGGTGATGCGTTGTTCGTCGGCCTTCAGTTCGTGGCGGGCGATGCCGGAGACTACGATGCTGCGGGCGTTATCGACCTGAACCTGTTGATCATTCAGCACGTGCTGGGTCCAGTTTCGCTGGGCGCGCAGGTAAATTTCCTCTGCGCCTTTGCGATCCTCGATGCGCAACTCGTTGTAGCCACCGCCGCCGGGACTGCTCTGGCTGCGGAAAATGCTGCGGGTCTTGTCGGCGGGCAGGTCCAGCGGAACGGGCGTCGCGGCGTTCGGCAGGCAGCCCATCACCAGCGGTTTGTCAGCATCGGCATCGATGAAACCCACCAGCACTTCCATGCCGACTCGCGGAATCAATACGCTGCCGTAACGGTCGTGTGCCCAACCGGTGGCGACTCGCAACCAGCAACTGGAGTGCTCGTTAAGTTGGCCGTCACGGTCCCAGGCGAGCTGGACTTTGACCCGGCCAAATTCATCGCAGTGGATTTCGCTGTCGCTCGGCCCGGTGACCACGGCGGCTTGGTAGCCGAGCATGCGCGGCTTGTCAGGTCCCAGTGGTGGTCGGAACGAAACGTCCCACGGCGTTGCGAGAAAGGTATTTCGATAACCCTGGAATTCACCGTCGTCGGTGGCGGACTCTTCCAGCACTTGCGGCTGACGACCATGGTGTTCGATTTCAGTGATCAGCCACAGGTCATTCCAGACGTGGCGCGGATGCTCGGCCAGTTGCAGGAAATGTCCGCTGGCCAGTGTCGATTGATCGCTGCGACCTTCAGCCTGGCGGTAATCCGCGCCATGACGTTCCAAGGCTCGCTGGGTCAGTTGCTTGCCGGACTCACGGTCGCTGAATTGACCGGGAAAGTGGTAGTCCTCCAGCACCGGGCGCTGTTCGCTATCGACGCGGCTTTCGAGTGGCAGGCGAGGTTTGCGGAAGTCGTAGTCCCGGCGAGCCACGGCTGTCGTCCGGGTCTCCAGACGCACGTTGAAACGCTTGATCGCCGGGGCGGTGGCGGCCATGCCGCTGCCAGGCAGATACAGCGTGGGCTCGGGCAGACGCGGGAAAACCGTCTGATCGTCGCCGAACACCAGTAGATGGCCGTCGGGGCTGTGCTGGAAATGGAAGTGAATGCCGATCTCGGCGCACAGGCGCTGGATGAACGCCAGATCGCTTTCCGCGTATTGCACGCAGTACTCACGTTCGGGGTAGTCGCTGCCGAGTTGAAATTCAAAGGCATCGCGCTGGATCCCGTGATCCTTGAGGACTTGCGAGATGATCGCCGGCACGCTCTGGTGCTGGAAGATTCTTTGATTGATGCGCTGGCCGAGGTAGGTCAGACGCGGGACAAGGCTGACTTGATAGCGTGTCAGACGTATACCGGAATCCCCTTGGCCGACCCGAAAAATCTGACCGTGAATACCGGAACCCTCTCCGTCAAAACTCAGAAATGCCTGACGATGCAGGAGGCTCTCAAGGTCGAGGTCCGGCTGTTCGCTGACCAGTTCCAGGTCGAAACGAAAGGGTTGGCTGATGGCTTCCTTGCCCGTGAACTCAAGCACCTTGAGCTCATTCTGGACACCGTCGAGGGTCAACGTGAAACGCGGTTGATTGGCTGGCGCGAACATCCGATGTGTCTCTGCAGAATGAAGGCGGGCGATTCTGCATGAGCAACAAGGTGGGTTGAGTGGAGGTCAGGAAAATCAGATTTACCCTACGTTTTTAGGGATTTTTCCTGCAAGAATTAGTTCATTTGGCTACAGACATTTCGCTTTGGAAGAAGTGTGTTGGAGCTGAAGCCGACTTCGCGGGCAAGCCTCGCTCCTACAGGTTTGCGCGAACTGAACCCTGTAGGAGCGAGGCTTGCCCGCGAAGGCGGCTCCGATAACACCCATTTCTTTCCCGCTAGCAAAAAAAACGGCCCGCCTCCAACAGGAGACGGGCCGTTTTTATGTCAGCGAAAGATCAGAGCTTCAGCCCCTCCCCATCACTTGTTCAAGCGGAAATCCGCTTCGGCTGCAGCAAAGCGCATCAGCATGCCTTTGGTCGGCGCGCCCAGCTTGCTGACGATGTAGATCGCCAGGCTAGCAAAGATGAAGCCCGGGATAATTTCGTACAGACCCAGCAGTTCGAAATGTTTCCAGACGATCACGGTGACTGCACCGACCAGGATGCCGGCCAGTGCGCCGTTGCGGGTCATGTCTTTCCAGATTACCGAGATCAGCACAACCGGACCGAACGCGGCACCGAAACCGGCCCAGGCGTAGCTGACCAGACCCAACACGCGGTTGTTCGGGTTAGCGGCCAATGCGATGGCGATCAGAGCAACCAGCAACACCATGGCGCGGCCGACCCAGACCAGTTCAACCTGAGAAGCGGATTTACGCAGGAAGGTTTTGTAGAAGTCTTCGGTCAGGGCGCTGGAGCACACCAGCAACTGGCAGCTCAGGGTGCTCATCACCGCCGCCAGAATGGCCGACAGCAACACACCGGCAATCCACGGGTTGAAGAGGATTTTCGCCAGTTCGATAAATACGCGCTCATGGTTTTCGGTCACAGGACCGGCCACTTCAGGGTGCGCCGAGAAGTAAGCGATACCGAAGAAACCAACAGCAACGGTGCCGCCCAGGCACAGGATCATCCAGGTCATGGAAATGCGGCGAGCGTTAGCGATCGACTTGACCGAGTCCGCCGCCATGAAACGCGCCAGGATGTGCGGTTGGCCGAAGTAACCCAGGCCCCAGCCCATCAGCGAGATGATGCCGATGAAGGTGGTGTTTTTCAGCATGTCGAAGTTGCTTGGGTCTTGCGCTTCGATGGCCAGGAACGTGGTGTCGACGCCGCCGGTGGCCAGCAACACGATGATCGGCGTCAGCAGCAGGGCGAAGATCATCAGGGTGGCTTGTACGGTATCGGTCCAGCTCACTGCCAGGAAACCACCGACGAAGGTGTAGGCAATCGTCGCCGCAGCACCGGCCCACAGCGCAGTCTCGTAGGACATGCCGAAGGTGCTTTCGAACAGACGGGCGCCGGCCACGATGCCGGAGGCACAGTAAATAGTGAAGAACACCAGGATCACGATGGCGGAGATGATCCGCAGCAGACCGCTTTTGTCTTCGAAACGGCTGGAGAAGTAATCCGGCAGGGTCAACGCATCGCCGTTGTGCTCGGTCTGCACGCGCAGACGGCCGGCGACGAACAGCCAGTTCAGATAAGCACCGACGATCAGGCCGATGGCGATCCAGCTTTCAGACAAACCGGACATGTAGATGGCGCCCGGCAGGCCCATCAACAACCAGCCGCTCATATCGGAGGCACCGGCGGACAATGCCGTCACCACGCTGCCGAGGCTGCGACCGCCCAGAATGTAGTCAGAAAGGTTGTTGGTGGAGCGATAGGCCATGAAGCCGATCAGCACCATTGCTGCGATGTAGATCACGAACGTGATCAGTGTTGGATTACTTACGCTCATTCGAGTGGTGCCCTGGCTTTGTTTTTATGTAGCGGCGAAGTGTGAAACGCCGACAAACGACAACGTTTGTTGAAACGATTTCCAGCCCCGCGCATTTATGACTGATGTTTCCCCAGGAAAGCCATCAGCCGGTGCACCTGTCTTTTTTTAACGGTTGCACCTTGGGCGCGAATCCTATTCAACAACGCAAATGAGGTGCAACCTGTTTCTTGAGAATAAGTTGCACCTAGTCCGATTTTCATGAAAAAGCCCTGTTTTTGCTCCCTTTTAGGGCAGTCAGGATCATTTACTAGAAGTAAAAGCACCAAGCAGGAGCGGTACGTTCGTACCGGAATTTAATTCCTGACGAGCCGCTTATTATTCCGACAAAAAAGGGTTGCACCCGGTTGCACCTCGACCAGCGCACAGCTAATCTTGCCGCCAGCTGATGCCACGCGGTCGTGGCAAACATGAGGATAAAAATATGGCTACCACCACCCTTGGGGTCAAACTTGATGACCCAACCCGCGAGCGCCTCAAGGCCGCCGCGACCTCGATTGATCGCACGCCGCACTGGCTGATCAAGCAGGCAATTTTCAATTACCTGGAAAAACTCGAGGGTGGTGCAACCCTGACCGAGCTGAGTGGCTTGACCGGCAAAGACGCCGATGATGCTGGCGAAGTGCATGCCGATCACGCCCACCAGTGCTTCCTCGAATTCGCCGAAAGCATTCTGCCGCAATCGGTCCTGCGCGCTTCGATCACCTCTGCTTACCGTCGCCCGGAACCGGAAGTGGTGCCGATGCTGATGGAACAGGCACGCCTGCCTGCGGCGATGGCCGAAGCCACCAACAAGCTCGCTTCCTCGATTGCCGACAAACTGCGCAATCAGAAAAGCGCCGGCGGCCGTGCCGGGATTGTTCAGGGCCTGTTGCAGGAATTTTCCCTGTCGTCCCAGGAAGGCGTAGCGCTGATGTGCTTGGCCGAAGCGCTGCTGCGCATCCCGGACAAAGGCACCCGTGACGCCCTGATCCGCGACAAAATCAGCACCGGCAACTGGCATCCGCACTTGGGCAACAGCCCGTCGCTGTTCGTCAACGCCGCCACTTGGGGCTTGTTGCTGACTGGCAAACTGGTCGCTACCCATAATGAAGCCGGCCTGACTTCGTCCCTGAGCCGCATCATCGGCAAGAGCGGCGAGCCGATGATCCGCAAGGGCGTCGACATGGCCATGCGCCTGATGGGCGAGCAGTTCGTCACCGGCGAAACCATCGCCGAAGCCCTGGCCAACGCGAGCAAGTTCGAATCCAAGGGTTTCCGCTATTCCTACGACATGCTGGGTGAAGCCGCACTCACCGAGCACGACGCCCAGAAGTACCTGGCCTCGTACGAACAAGCCATTCACTCGATCGGCAAAGCCTCCCACGGTCGTGGGATTTATGAAGGCCCGGGCATTTCCATCAAGTTGTCGGCACTGCACCCGCGTTACAGCCGTGCGCAGTACGAGCGTGTGATGGACGAGTTGTACCCGCGCCTGTTGTCGCTGACCTTGCTGGCCAAGCAATACGACATCGGCCTGAACATCGACGCCGAAGAAGCCGACCGCCTCGAGCTGTCGCTGGACCTGCTGGAACGCCTGTGCTTCGAGCCGCAACTGACGGGCTGGAACGGTATCGGTTTCGTGATCCAGGCGTATCAAAAACGTTGCCCGTATGTGATCGACTACGTGATCGACCTGGCTCGCCGCAGCCGTCATCGCCTGATGATCCGCCTGGTGAAAGGCGCGTACTGGGACAGCGAAATCAAGCGCGCCCAGGTCGAAGGCCTGGAAGGCTATCCGGTCTACACCCGCAAGGTGTACACCGACGTTTCCTACATCGCTTGCGCCCGCAAACTGCTGTCGGTGCCGGAAGTCATCTACCCGCAATTTGCGACGCACAACGCCCACACCCTGTCGGCCATTTACCACATCGCCGGTCAGAACTATTATCCCGGCCAGTACGAGTTCCAGTGCCTGCACGGCATGGGCGAACCGCTGTATGAACAGGTTGTAGGCAAAGTTTCCGACGGCAAGTTGAACCGTCCGTGCCGCGTGTACGCACCGGTCGGGACGCACGAAACACTGCTGGCGTACCTGGTACGTCGCCTGCTGGAAAACGGCGCGAATACCTCGTTCGTCAACCAGATCGCCGATCAGTCCATCTCGATCCAGGCGTTGGTCGCCGATCCAGTGGCCAGCATCGAGCGCATGGCGACGACGGAAGGCGGTTTCGGCTTGCCGCACCCGCGCATCCCGCTGCCGCGCGACCTTTATGGTGCCGAGCGCGCCAACTCCAGCGGCATCGACATGGCCAACGAACATCGTCTGGCGTCGCTGTCCTGCGCATTGTTGGCCACCGCCCACAACAACTGGAAAGCCGCGCCGATGCTCGGTTGCGTCTCCAGCACTGAAACCCCCGCGCCGGTACTGAACCCGTCGGATCTGCGCGACGTGGTCGGTCACGTTCAAGAAGCCACCATCGAAGACGTCGACAACGCGATCCAGTGCGCCCTGAATGCCGGTCCGATCTGGCAGGCCACCCCGCCCGCCGAACGCGCCGCGATCCTGGAACGTGCCGCCGATTTGATGGAAGGCGAGATCCAGCCGCTGATGGGCCTGTTGGCTCGTGAAGCCGGCAAGACCTTTGCCAACGCCATCGCCGAAGTCCGTGAAGCCGTGGATTTCCTGCGCTATTACGCGGTGCAGGCACGCAACGATTTCACCAACGACGCCCACCGCCCATTGGGCCCAGTGGTCTGCATCAGCCCGTGGAACTTCCCGCTGGCAATCTTCAGTGGTCAAGTCGCCGCTGCATTGGCTGCCGGTAACCCGGTACTGGCCAAGCCTGCGGAACAAACTCCGCTGGTAGCCGCTCAAGCCGTGCGTTTGCTGCTCGAAGCCGGGATTCCGGAAGGCGTGCTGCAACTGCTGCCGGGCCGTGGCGAAACCGTTGGCGCTCGCTTGGTCGGTGACGATCGGGTTAAAGGCGTGATGTTCACCGGTTCGACTGAAGTCGCTCGCTTGCTGCAACGCAACGTCGCGGGTCGCCTTGATGCACAAGGTCGTCCGATTCCGCTGATCGCTGAAACTGGCGGCCAGAACGCGATGATCGTCGACTCCTCGGCACTGACCGAACAGGTTGTGATCGACGTGGTTTCGTCCGCGTTCGATAGCGCCGGTCAGCGCTGCTCGGCACTCCGCGTGCTGTGCTTGCAGGAAGATTCCGCCGACCGTGTCATCGAAATGCTCAAGGGCGCCATGGCTGAATGCCGTCTCGGCAACCCAGAGCGCCTGTCCGTGGACATCGGCCCGGTGATCGACGCCGAAGCCAAGGCTGGCATCGAGAAACACATTCAGGCCATGCGCGACAAAGGTCGCAACGTGTATCAGGTGGCTATCGCCGACGGAGAAGAAGTCAAACGCGGCACCTTCGTGATGCCAACCCTGATCGAACTGGAAAGCTTCGACGAACTGCAACGGGAAATCTTCGGCCCGGTGCTGCACGTGGTTCGCTACAAACGCAAAGACATCGATCAACTGATCGGCCAGATCAACGCTTCCGGCTACGGCCTGACCCTGGGCGTGCACACCCGCATCGACGAGACCATCGCCAAGGTGATCGACAACGTCAATGCCGGTAACGTCTATGTGAACCGCAACATCGTTGGCGCCGTGGTTGGCGTGCAACCATTCGGTGGTGAAGGCCTGTCGGGTACCGGTCCGAAGGCGGGTGGTCCGCTGTACTTGTACCGTCTGCTGTCGACCCGTCCTACGGATGCGATCGAACAATCCTTCGCTCGCGGTGATGCCATCGCTGCGCCGGACGTGCGTTTGCGCGATGCCATGAGCAAGTCGCTGACCGCCCTGAAAACCTGGGCCGACAGCAACCAGTTCGCCGACCTGAGCACCCTGTGCGTGCAGTTCGCCGCACAATCGCAAAGCGGGATTACCCGCGTGCTGGCCGGCCCGACCGGCGAGCGCAACAGCTACGCGATCCTGCCGCGTGAACACGTTTTGTGCCTGGCAGAAGTCGAAGGCGACCTGCTGACGCAACTGGCGGCGGTGTTGGCCGTCGGTGGTTCGGCAGTGTGGCCGGAAGCTGACGTGACCAAGGCATTGTTCGCACGTCTGCCGAAGGAAATTCAGGCGAAGATCAAGCTGGTTTCCGACTGGAACAAGGACGAAGTGGTGTTTGATGCGGTTCTGCATCATGGCCATTCCGATCAGCTGCGCGCGGTGTGCCAACAAGTGGCCAAGCGTGCCGGGGCGATTGTCGGGGTTCACGGCTTGTCCCAGGGCGAGACCAACATTGCGCTGGAGCGTCTGGTGATTGAGCGGGCGTTGAGTGTTAACACTGCGGCGGCGGGTGGTAATGCGAGCTTGATGACTATCGGCTAAACCGCAACAAAACAGGCGCCCGCAATGGGCGCCTGGAATGCAAAACCCTTGTGGGAGCGGGCTTGCTCGCGAATGCGGTGTGTCAGTCGACATCAATATTGACTGTTACACCGCATTCACGAGCAAGCCCGCTCCCACATTTGATTAGCGGTGCCCGCACCACACCATCACGCTCATCAATCATCCTGTTCAGCCTTTATTCCCACGCCTAGACTCGGTCCATTCCAAAAAAAGGTAGGCCGACATGTCCGAGACGTTGCTCAGTTCCCGCAATCTGGCTTTCGAGCTGTACGAAGTCCTCGATGCCGAGGGCCTGACCCAGCGTGAGCGGTTCGCCGAGCACAATCGTGAGACCTTCGACGCCGCCATCGGCACCGCCCGCAACATCGCCGAGAAGTTCTTCGCCCCGCATAACCGCAAGAACGACGAGAACGAGCCGCGTTATGAGAACGGTCAGGCGATTCTGATTCCTGAAGTGAAACCGGCGGTTGATGCGTTCCTCGAAGCCGGTTTCCTCAACGCCGCGCGAAGTTTCGACGCCGGCGGCATGCAACTTCCTACATTGTTGTCCCAGGCCTGTTTTGCGCACTTCCAGTCGGCCAACGCGGCGTCGACCTCGTATCCGTTCCTGACCATGGGCGCGGCCAACCTGATCGAGAGCTTCGGCACCGAAGAGCAGAAGCAGCGCTTCCTGCAACCGATGATCGATGGGCGTTTCTTCGGCACCATGGCGTTGACCGAACCTCACGCCGGGTCGTCGCTGTCGGATATTCGTACACGCGCAGAGCCGGCGTCTGACGGCACCTATCGACTCAAGGGCAACAAGATCTTCATCTCCGGTGGCGATCACCCGCTGTCGGAAAACATCGTGCACATGGTGCTGGCCAAGTTGCCGGACGCACCGGCCGGGGTGAAAGGGATTTCGCTGTTTATCGTGCCCAAGTTTCTGGTCAACGATGACGGCAGTCTCGGCCAACGCAACGACGTGTTGCTGGCCGGGTTGTTCCACAAGATGGGCTGGCGCGGCACCACCTCCACCGCGTTGAACTTCGGCGATAACGGCGAGTGTGTCGGCTATCTGGTGGGCAAGCCGCACCACGGTTTGAGCTACATGTTCCAGATGATGAACGAGGCGCGGATCGGCGTCGGCATGGGCGCGGTGATGCTCGGTTACGCCGGGTATCTGTACTCGCTGGAATATGCCCGCGAACGTCCACAAGGCCGGGTGCCGGACAGCAAGGATCCGAACACCGCTCCGGTGGCGATCATTCAACACGCCGACGTTAAACGCATGTTGCTGACGCAAAAGGCCTACGTCGAAGGTTCGTTCGATCTGGGGCTGTACGCAGCGCGGCTGTTCGATGACACCACGACTCTGGAAACCGAAGAGGCGCGCAAACAGGCCCATGAGTTGCTGGATTTGCTCACGCCAATCGTCAAATCCTGGCCATCGGAGTTCTGCCTGAAGGCCAACGAACTGGCGATCCAGATTCTCGGCGGCCATGGTTACACCCGCGAGTATCCGGTGGAGCAGTACTACCGCGACAACCGCTTGAACCCGATTCACGAAGGCACCCACGGCATTCAGTCGCTGGACTTGCTCGGGCGTAAATTGGCGCAGAACGGTGGTGCCGGGCTCAAGCAATTGATTCGGCTGATCGCCAACACCGCCGAACGTGCTCAGGCGTATGAATCGCTGACTGCGTTGCGTGAGCCGTTGGAAAAACTGGTGGCGCGCCTGCAAACGGTGACCATCGGATTGCTGACGGACCTGGGCCAGGGCAAGGTCAACAGCAGCCTGGCGAACTCGGCGCTGTACCTGAAAGTGTTCGGGCACACGGTGATTGGCTGGCGTTGGCTGGAACAGGCGATTCGTGCTGAAGAAGGGTTGGCGAAAGGGAATGCGGCGGATGTGAGCTTCTATAAAGGCAAGCTGCAGGCGGCGCGGTATTTCCTGACCTGGGAAGTGCCGGGGTGCCACCATGAGCTGGCGATTCTGGAGGCGCGGGATGATGTGTGCCTGACCATGCAAGATGAGTGGTTCTGATTAGATCGTAGATCGGTGTAACGGCCACAAAAAGATCGCAGCCTCGTTTCACTCGACAGCTCCTACAAAGGATCCACGTAAACCTGTAGGAGCTGTCGAGTGAAACGAGGCTGCGATCTTTTGATCTTGATTTCTTAACTCAACTTGAACCCACCCATCTGCCGCGCCAAATCATCCGCCAATCGCTGCAACGTCTGGCAATCCTCACGACAAGCCCTGACTTCCCCCGCCGTCGCCCGAGCCAGGTCAGAAATCCCCTGCACGTTGCGGTTGATCTCTTCGGTCACCGCCGACTGCTCTTCCGTCGCGGTCGCCACTTGATGGTTCATGTCACTGATGCGCTCGATCTGTCCGGTAATCGCGGTCAACGACGTCCCGGTGCGCTGGCTCGACTCAACCCCAGTACCCGTCGCCGCCTGCCCCGAATGCATGGACGACACGGCATTTTCCGCGCCCTGCTTGAGGCTGCCGATCATCTGCTGAATCTCGTCGGTAGAAGACTGAGTCCGTCGCGCCAACGTCCGCACTTCATCCGCAACCACCGCAAACCCGCGGCCCATATCACCGGCGCGCGCCGCTTCAATCGCCGCGTTCAGCGCCAACAGGTTGGTCTGCTCGGAAATCCCGCGAATCACTGCGAGTACCTGATCGATCGACGCCACCTGGTGCGCCAACTCCCCCACCGCCGTGGCGGCGACGCCGATTTCGTCGGACATGCTTTCTATATGGCGGATCGAACCACCGACCACTTCCCGGGCCTGCAGCGCTTCATCGCGAGCGGTTTGCGAGGCGACCGCTGCGTTGCCTGCGTTCTGGGCGATTTCCTGTACGGTCAGGCCCATCTCGTGAACGGCGGTGGCGACCATGTCGGTCATTTCCTGCTGACGCCCGGAGCGTTCGGCGGTGTTATCCACCACCTTCGCCACTTGGCCGACGGCGGTGCGCAGACGTTCGCTGGTGGTCAGCACTTCGCCGATCATGTCGCGCTGGCTTTCGAGGAATCGATTGAAGCCCCGCGCCAGGTCGCCCAACTCATCGGCGCGGCTGGAATCTAACCGGTGGGTCAAATCTCCACCACCGCTACCGATAGCTACCAGCGCCGCTGTTACCTGACGGATCGGTCGAACCATCCCACGGGCCAGCAACACCACCAGCAACAGGCACACTATTGCAACGGCGAGACCAATACCGCTGCTCATCCACATCGCTCGGCGGGCTTCGGCGTAGATCTGCGACTGTGGCACTTCGGCCACCAGGGTCCAGCCGAGATCGCGCAGTGGCAGGCTTAGCGCCAGAAAGTCTTCACCATCGCGTGCAAAACCGCTGCTGGTGGCAGCTTTTTGACCCATGACCGCTTGCGCCGCCGGAGCGCCGATTTGCTCGGCCAACGTACGCTTGCCGCTGAATTGCGCTTCGGGGTGAACCTGGATCAAACCGTCGGAACGCACGAGATAGACCTTGCCGCGTTCACCGAAGTTGAAGTTGTGGATCAGCTCCGACAGCTCTTTCATGCTCAGCCCTAGCCCGGCAACGCCCACGACTTTGCCGGCCTGCTCGACCTTGAGGTCGATGAACAGCGCCAATTCTCCGGTCGCGGTGTCATTGTCGATATTGAGGGTGCGCGGCTGGTTGCTGTCGAGAAAGGAATAGAACCAGGCGTCCTTGGGGTTGGAGCGGCTGAGGGTCCGGTCCAGGCCTTTTTCGGTGAGATAGTGATTGGAAGCGGTGCCGACGATCAGCGCGGTAAAGGCTTTGTGCTCGGCGCGAATGCCTTCCAGATACTTCACGAACGTGTCGGTCTGGGCACTGTTTTCACCCCCGGCCAACCAGTCGCGCACCATGCTGTTGCTGGCGATGTCCTTGGCGGCGGTGAGGGGCTGGACGAGGATGCGCTCGATGTCGTTGCGCATCGCTTCGATGCTCGACGGCAGCGCTTGTTCGACCAGATAGCTCTGGGCGAGGCGGTTGACCACCAGGGTATAAACGCCAACCACGATCAGAATACTGACCAGCAGGGCGGTGCCCATACTCAGGATCAACTGCCATTGAATACTGCGTCGCCAGAACTGCATGGAACACCCCCAAAGAATAAGTGGCTGAAACACTGCAACAGCCGTGCCGATTGTATACAACACAGTCGACAAATTTATTCTTTGGTTGTGCTCAAAGCCGATCAGGCCTGATTGATCGTCTTGGCGATCACTTCAACCGTGGCGCTGACTTGCTCTTGGTAACGGTCGAGTTCCTGCTGGTGCTGCTTTTTCATTTCGATCTGCTGGGAGCACAGATTCATTGCTGCCAGTACCAACAAGCGGTCACCGATCAGTGTCGGGTATTTCTTTTTGGTGTCGGCCAGGGCCGCCTTCAACATCATGGCGGCGTCCAGCAGGGTCTGCTCTTCCCCGGCCGGCGCCTTGATCGAATAGTCCTCCCCCAGGATCGAGACGACTTTTACCCCTGCGGCGCCCTGATTCATGCGCTGACAGGGCCGGCGCTGACGCGCTCAACCAAGGCCTGGATACGTGCGGCGGTAGCGCCTTGTTTCTCTTCCTGTTCCATCAGGCTCAGTTGCAGGCTTTCGTTTTCATCCTTGGCCTGGGCCAGTTCGGCGCTCAGGGTCTGGTTGGTGCCGAGCAGGCTCTGGTTCTGTTGCACCAGGTCGCTGACCAGTTGTTCCAATTGACTCAGGGATGCTTCCAACATTTTGATTTTCCAGGCTTTTTCAAAGGGCGCGTACGATAAAGAAAAGTCACCACGGATGCCAGGGTTATTGGGGCGCAAAGCCTTGATTTTCCTGACGGGCGACCTTCCTCGCGAGTTTTAAAGACTGTGATTGGCAGATCTGGTTCCTGCACTTCGTCGCCGGAAAACGCATGCGACAAATACGCGCAGGGGCTCAAGACTTTAGTCGTAGAACCGATAAGCCATGCATACAGCAGTCTCAGCCCCGCACGGATGCGCTTTTCCCGGTAAACACCATGTCCCTCCGTAATATGAATATCGCCCCGCGGGCGTTCCTCGGGTTTGCCCTGATTGGCACTCTGATGCTGATCCTGGGGGTATTTTCCCTGAACCAGATGAGCAAGATTCGCGCAGCCGGTGAAGACATCGCCAACGCCAGCGTGCCGAGCATCAAGAGCCTCGACGAATTCACTCAGTTGACCCTGCGTCTGCGCGTGCTGTCCTACCGTTTGCTGATCAATCGTGAACCGGACGTGCAGCAAAAAACCATGGAGCTGTTCGACCAGCGCAACCAGCAGATCCGTGATGCTCAACGGGTCTACGAACCGTTGATCGACGGCCCGCAGGAACGCGCGGCGTATGACCAGTACGTGCAGTTGCTGGCGCAGTACCGTCAACTCGAAGACCGGATGAAGAGCCTGTCGCGCAACAATCAGGTGGATGAGCTGAGCAAAATGCTCAACACCGAACTGCTGACCAACTCTGAAGCGGTCAACAAGGCCCTCGCGAAGTTGCTGGAGATCAATACCCAGCAAATCGCCGAAACCGATAAAGACGCGAACGATCAATATTCGGCGTCCTTCAACCTGGTCATCACCCTGTTGGTCATCGCCACCGGCCTGACCCTGCTGTTCGCCTGGCTGCTGACCAACAGCATCACCAAGCCGATCGCCAACGCCTTGAGCGCTGCCGAAGACATCGCCGAAGGCAACCTGACCCGCCCGATTACCGTCGATGGCGAAGATGAAGCAGGCCGTTTGCTGCTGGCCATGTCGAAGATGCAGGAAAAGCTGCGCGACACCCTGCAACGGATTTCCGGCTCGGCTACACAATTGGCGTCCGCCGCTGAAGAGCTGAACAGCGTCACCGACGAAAGCGCCCGGGGCCTGACCCAGCAGAACAACGAAATCGAACAGGCCGCCACTGCGGTCAACGAAATGACCAGCGCCGTGGAAGAAGTCGCGCGCAACGCCGTGAGCACCTCCGAAGCCTCGAAAAACGCCACCACCTCCGCCGGTGACGGCCGTGACCTGGTGCAGGAAACCGTCAGCGCCATCGAACGCATGAGCGCCGACGTGCAGAGCACCGCGACGCTGATCGGTGACCTGGCCAACGAATCCCGCGACATCGGCAAGGTGCTGGACGTGATCCGTGGTTTGGCGGATCAAACCAACCTGCTGGCCTTGAACGCAGCGATTGAAGCAGCCCGTGCTGGTGAAGCCGGGCGTGGTTTTGCGGTGGTCGCGGATGAGGTTCGGGCCTTGGCGCACCGTACCCAGCAATCGACCAGCGAAATCGAACGCATGATCGGGAGTATCCAGAGCGGCACCGAGCACGCCGTGGATTCGATGCGCAACAGCACCGAACGCGCGGAATCGACACTGAACATCGCCCGTGGGGCAGGGATGTCGCTGGACACGATCAACAGTGCGATTGTCGAGATCAACGAACGCAACCTGGTGATCGCCAGCGCGGCGGAAGAGCAGGCACAAGTGGCTCGCGAAGTGGACCGCAACCTGGTGAACATCCGCGATCTGTCGGTGCAATCGGCGACCGGCGCCAACCAGACCAGCGCGGCCAGCAGCGAACTGTCGCGCCTGGCGCTGGACCTGAACAATATGGTTGGGCGGTTTAGCCTCTAAACGAAGATCGCATCACTGCCGAAAAGATCGCAGCCTCGTTTCACTCGACAGCTCCTACAGGTTTACGCAGATCCTTTGTAGGAGCTGTCGAGTGAAACGAGGCTGCGATCTTTTGATCTGCAAAAGCTTTTTGACAGCATCACATTTCAACAGGTTAGAATCGCTGGCACGCAGACTGCATGGTCAGTTTGTGCCCGCCTTTCAGCTTTCTGGAGTATTGCCTTTGAATGCGACGACCATCAACAGCCTGTTCTTGATCGGCGCGTTGCTGGTGGGTGCAAGCATTCTGGTGAGTTCCCTTTCGTCCCGCCTCGGTATCCCGATTCTGGTGATTATCCTGGCCGTGGGCATGGCTGCTGGCGTTGACGGCGGCGGCATTATTTTCGATAACTACCCAACGGCCTACCTGGTCGGCAACCTCGCGTTGGCGGTGATCCTGCTCGACGGCGGCTTGCGCACTCGGGTCGCGAGTTTCCGCGTGGCGTTATGGCCGGCGTTGTCGCTGGCCACGGTCGGGGTGCTGATTACCACCGGGCTGACCGGCATGGCGGCAGCGTGGCTGTTCAACCTGAACATCATTCAGGGCTTGCTGATCGGCGCCATCGTCGGCTCCACCGATGCTGCGGCGGTGTTCTCGCTGTTGGGCGGCAAAGGCCTGAACGAGCGGGTGACCGCCAGCCTCGAAATCGAATCCGGCAGCAACGACCCAATGGCGGTGTTCCTCACCGTGACCCTGATCGACATGCTCGCCAGCGGCCAGACCGGCCTGCATTGGAGCCTGCTCGGGCACTTGGTGCGTGAATTCGGTATCGGTGGCGTCGTCGGCCTCGGCGGCGGCTGGGTCATGTTACAACTGGTCAACCGCATCAATCTGGCCAACGGCCTCTATCCAATCCTGGTGATTGCCGGCGGCCTGCTGATCTTCGCCCTGACCAACGCCTTGCACGGCAGCGGTTTCCTCGCCGTTTACCTGTGCGGCCTGGTGATCGGCAACCGCCCGGTGCGCAGCCGTCACGGCATTCTGCACATGCTCGACGGCATGGCCTGGCTGGCGCAGATCGGCATGTTCCTCGTGCTGGGCTTGCTGGTCACGCCGCATGACTTGCTGCCCATCGCCCTGCCCGCCCTAGGTTTGGCGCTGTGGATGATCCTGTTTGCAAGGCCACTGTCGGTGATGGTCGGCCTGCTGCCGTTCAAAGCGTTCCACGGTCGCGAGAAAGCCTTTATTGCCTGGGTCGGCCTGCGCGGCGCGGTACCGATCATTCTGGCGGTGTTCCCGCTGATGGCCGGCCTGCCGCACGCTCAGCTCTATTTCAACCTCGCGTTCTTTATCGTGCTGGTGTCGCTGCTGGTGCAGGGCACGAGCCTGCCGTGGGTCGCCAAGCTTCTGAAGGTCACCGTGCCGCCGGAGCCCGCGCCGATCTCCCGTTCGGCCCTGGAAGTCCACGTCACCAGCGAGTGGGAACTGTTCGTTTATCGCCTCGGTGCCGAGAAATGGTGCATCGGCTCCCCGCTTCGCGAGCTGAAAATGCCCGAAGGCACCCGGATCGCGGCCCTGTTTCGCGGCCAGCAACTGCTCCATCCGTCGGGTAGTACGGTGCTCGAAGTCGACGATTTGCTCTGCGTGATCGGCCATGAACACAACCTGACGGCCCTCGGAAAACTCTTCAGCCAAGCCCCGCAACGGGGTCTCGATCTGCGTTTCTTCGGCGACTTCGTACTCGAAGGAGACGCCCAGCTGGCCGCGGTTGCGGCGCTGTACGGGTTGAAAGTCGAAGGCATCGATCCGGACATGTCCCTGGCCCGCTTCATTGCCCAGAAAGTTGGCGGTGCGCCAGTTGTGGGCGACCAGGTGGAGTGGAACAACACCATTTGGACGGTTGCGGTCATGGACGGGAACAAGATCGGCAAAGTCGGCGTCAGATTCCCCGAAGGAAGTCGCCCGGGTCCCGGCTTGTTCCTCTAAACTGCCATTCTTTTCACCTAGTTCCAGACCGGTATCTATGCCAACCCTGCGCTCTTTGTTCACCATTGCCCTGTTGGGCCTGAGTCTCTCCATTGGTACGTTGCAAGCCGGCGAACCGCCGTCCAGCGAAGCTGTGCAGGGAAGCCTGGACAGGATCGCCGACCGCAAATTGCCGGAAGCCGACCAGAAAGCCCTGCAATCGATTCTGCAGAACACGCTGACTCAGCTCACCAGTAAAAGCGATTACGATCAGAAACTGATCGATCTGAAGCAGCAACTGGCCACCGCGCCCAAGCAGAACATCGAGAATCAGCGTGAACTGGCCCGACTCAAGGCCACCAAGGTTGCGCCGATCGAGCAGCGATACGCCAACTCGTCGATCCAGCAACTCGAGCAGATGCTGACCGAGCGCTCTACCCAGCAAGGCGAGCTGCAAAAAGCCCTGGCCGAGGCCAACAGCCTGATCATCACCGCCCAGACCCGCCCCGAGCGCGCCCAGGCCGAGATCGCCACCAGCCAGACGCGCATCCAGCAGATCAACAACATCCTCAAGGCCGGCAAAGACAACGGCAAGACCTTGAGCATCGAGCAGCGTGACCAGCTCAACGCCGAACTCGCGGCCCTGAATGCCCTGATTCCGCTGCGCCGCCAGGAACTGGCCGGTAACAGCCAGTTGCAAGACCTGGGCAACAGCCAGCACGACTTGCTATCGGAAAAAGTCGCGCGCCAGGATCAGGAAATCCAGGAACTGCAAACCCTGATCAACCAGAAGCGCCTGGCCCAGTCCCAAGAGACCGTGACCCAACAGTCCATCGAAGCCCAGAAGTCCGGCAGCAGCAGCTTGCTGGCCACTGAAAGCGCGATGAACCTGAAACTCTCCGACTACCTGCTCAAAAGCACTGACCGCCTCAACGAAGTCACCCAGCAAAACCTGCAAACCAAGCAGCAGCTGGACAGCGTGACCCAGAGCGATTCGGCCCTGGACGAGCAAATCAACGTGCTCAAGGGCAGCCTGCTGCTGTCCAAGATTCTCTATAAACAGAAACAGGCCCTGCCGCGCCTCAAGCTCGACCGCGACCTGGCGGACCAGATTGCCGACATTCGCCTGTATCAGTTTGAAGTCAGTCAGCAACGGGAACTGCTCAGCAACCCGGCCACGTACGTCGATAACCTGCTGGCGACCCAACCGCCAGAGCAAGTCACCCCGCAGTTGCGCAAGAACCTGCTGGAATTGGCCAACACTCGCGCCGACCTGCTGGAGCGACTGAATCGCGAATTGAGCGCAGTGCTCAACGAATCCATCACGCTGCAACTCAACCAGAAGCAATTGCTCAGCACCGCGCAAAGCCTGCGGGCGACCCTCGACGAGCAGATGTTCTGGATTCCAAGCAACAAGCCGCTGGACCCGGAGTGGATGCGCGGCGTGCCGGAGCGCCTGCAACGTCAGGTCACCACGCTGCCCTGGACCTCAAGCCTGAGCGAATTGAGCGATGGCCTGGTCCAGCGTCCGCTGCTGTTCCTGCCCCTGGTGTTGTTGATCGGTGCCCTGCTGTGGCGGCGCAAGAGTCTGTACGCCCGCCTGAACAAGGTTCACCAGGACATCGGCCACTTCAAGCGTGACAGCCAGTGGCACACGCCGCAGGCGATTCTGATCAATATTCTGCTGGCGATGCCGGTCTCTCTGGGTCTGGCCTTGTGTGGCCTGGCCTTGCAGATCGATGCACGCGGGCAGAACGCCAACATGGGCGCGGCCCTGATACAAATGGGCCAGGCCTGGCTGGTGTTCTACACCGCTTACCGGATCCTCGCGCCGGGTGGCGTGGCCGAACTGCATTTCCGTTGGGAAAAACCTCAGGTCGAGTTCCTGCAGGGTTGGGTTCGACGTCTCGGATTGGTGGTCATGGCGCTGGTTGCCGTGGTGGCGGTCGCTGAATTGCAACCGGCGGCACTGGCTGATGACGTGCTCGGCATGCCGGTGGTGCTGACCTGTTATGCCTTGATGGCCTGGTTGCTCAGTCGCCTGCTGATCAGCAGCCCGACCCATAAAAGCGCTTCGCTGTTCCGCAAGGCCGTGGGGGTCATGTTCACGGTCCTGCCCGTCGCGTTGTTCGTGGCGGTGTGCTTCGGCTATTACTACACCGCGCTGAAACTCAGCGACCGGTTGATCAACACCTTGTACCTGCTGATGTTCTGGCTGGTGATCGAAGCCACGTTCGTCCGTGGTCTCAGCGTTGCGGCACGCCGCCTGGCCTACCAGCGCGCCCTGGCCAAACGCCAGGCGGCCAAAGAGGCCGGCGACGGCGAAGCAGTGATCGAAGAACCGACCCTGGACATCGAGAAGGTCAACGAACAGTCGTTGCGCCTGATCCGCCTGGCACTGCTCGGCGGTTTCATCGCGGCGCTGTACTGGGTCTGGTCGGACCTGATTTCGGTGTTCTCGTACCTCGACAACGTCACCCTCTACGAATACACCAGCGGCACCGGCGCCAACATGAGCATGGTGCCGATCAGCATCGGCGACATGCTCGGTGCGCTGATCATCATCGGCATCACCTTCGCCCTCGCGCGCAACTTGCCGGGTCTGTTGGAAGTATTGGTGCTGTCCAAGCTGAATCTGGCCCAAGGCAGCGCCTACGCGACAACCACGCTGCTGTCCTACGTGATCGCCGGGATCGGTTTCGTCTCAACCCTGTCCACCCTCGGCGTGAGCTGGGACAAGTTGCAATGGCTGGTGGCGGCGCTATCGGTGGGGTTGGGCTTCGGGATGCAGGAGATTTTCGCCAACTTCATCTCCGGCATCATGATCCTGTTCGAACGTCCGGTACGGATCGGCGACACCATCACCATCGGCAACCTGTCGGGCACGGTCAGCAAGATCCGCATCCGCGCCACGACCATTACCGACTTCGACCGCAAGGACATCATCGTCCCGAACAAGACGTTCATCACCGGGCAACTGATCAACTGGTCGCTGACCGACACGATCACCCGGGTGACCCTCAAGCTCGGCGTCGACTACGGTTCGGACCTGGACCTGGTCAAATCCCTGTTGCTGCAAGCCGCACGGGATAACCCGCGAGTGCTCAAGGAACCCGAGCCTCACGTGTACTTCCTGAACTTCGGCGAAAGCACCCTCGACCACGAGTTGCGTATGCATGTGCGCGATCTCGGCGACCGTAACCCGGTGCTCGATGAGGTCAACCGCTTCATCAACCACGAGTTCAAGAAGCAGCACATCAACATCTCGTTCCGGCAGATGGAGGTTTACCTGAAGAACCTGCACGGGCAGGAATACAAGTTGGTGCCGGTCGAGGAAGAGAAAAAAACCATCATCTCCCGCGAAGCGCCCCACGAGGCCCTGCGCGACGACCCGATGCAAGAGCCGCCCGAGACCAAACTCGACTAACCGCCTTATCCCTAGCAGAATGCTCGGACATTCTGCTGGAGATGGCCGTTGAAACCCCTCGACGAACTGACCTTCGATAATCGCTTCGCCCGCCTGGGCGACGCGTTTTCAACCCATGTGCTGCCGGAGCCTATTGCGAATCCGCGACTGGTGGTCGCCAGCCCCGCCGCCATGGCGCTGCTGGACCTGGACCCGGCAGTGGCCGAAACGCCGGTGTTCGCCGAACTGTTCGGCGGCCACAAGCTCTGGGCCGAAGCCGAACCGCGGGCGATGGTCTATTCCGGGCATCAATTCGGTTCCTACAACCCGCAGTTGGGCGATGGTCGCGGCTTGTTACTGGGCGAGGTCTACAACGAGGCTGGCGAGCACTGGGACTTGCACCTCAAGGGTGCCGGCCAGACGCCCTACTCGCGCATGGGCGATGGACGCGCAGTACTGCGCTCCTCGATCCGCGAGTTTCTCGCCTCCGAAGCACTGAATGCGCTGAACATCCCGACCACTCGCGCCCTGTGCGTGATCGGCTCCGACACGCCGGTCTGGCGTGAGAAACAGGAGCGCGCGGCCATGGTCCTGCGCCTGTCGCCGAGCCATGTGCGCTTCGGGCATTTCGAATATTTCTACTACACCAAGCGCCCCGAGCAGCAAAAAGCACTCGGCGAGCACGTGTTGGCCATGCACTTTCCCGAATGCCTGGAACAGCCGGAACCGTATCTCGCGATGTTCCGCGAGATCGTCGAGCGCAACGCCGAACTGATCGCCAAATGGCAGGCTTATGGTTTCTGTCATGGCGTGATGAACACCGACAACATGTCGATTCTGGGCATCACCTTCGACTTCGGCCCGTTCGCGTTCCTCGATGACTTCGACGCCAATTTCATCTGCAACCACTCCGATGATCAGGGCCGCTATTCCTTCAGCAATCAAGTGCCGATCGGCCAATGGAACCTCAGCGCCCTGGCCCAGGCCCTGACGCCGTTCATCAGCGTCGAAGCCCTGCGCGAAACCCTCGGCCTGTACTTGCCGCTGTACCAGGCGCATTACCTCGACCTCATGCGCCGCCGCCTCGGGCTGACCATTGCCGAAGACGACGACCAGAAACTGCTGGAGCGTTTGCTGCAATTGATGCAGAACAGCGGCGTTGATTACACGTTGTTCTTCCGTCGCCTCGGGGATGAATCACCGGAACTGGCCGTCGCCCGTTTGCGCGATGACTTTGTCGACATCAAGGGCTTCGATGCCTGGGGCGAACTGTATATCGCCCGGGTGGCCCGTGAAGGCGCGGTCGATCAGGAACAGCGTCGGAGTCGGATGCACGCGGTCAATCCGCTGTACATCCTGCGTAACTATCTGGCGCAGAAGGCTATCGATGCAGCAGAGAGTGGCGACTATGCGGAGGTTCGCCGTTTGCATGCAGTCTTGAGCAATCCGTTCGAAGAGCAGCCGGGGATGGAGAGCTACGCCGAGCGGCCGCCGGAGTGGGGCAAGCATCTGGAGATCAGTTGTTCGTCGTGAGGTCCGCCAGCTAACCGTTTATCAAATGAACAGGGACGTTCCATGCATTACCAACAGCATCTCAGCGTTGGCGAACTGATCGGTATTCTCAGGAAACAGGAAAAAAACCTGCATTTCTGTGTCTATGGCGCTCAAGACTCCAGCACTATCACCTTGCAAACCTTATGCGTGATCGAAGCCTTTCCCCGGATCACCGACAACGACGAAGAAATCTACCCGGACTTTGTCGTCCGCCAGGGTCTTGAGTTCTGGTTCAGCGACGAGCTTCTGGAAGATGTGGTGATGAGTGCTCTGCATCACAAACCGTCGGTGACGGACCCCGAGTTGCTGGAGGCGATCGGGTATTACGCCGAGCACGATTGCTTCATGAGTTTCGACTGATCCCCTTTCAGAAAACCCGTGAAATTTCACGACAAGGACGTTTCCGTGCATTTCTCTAACACCCAGCGGCAAGACGAGGGATCGGTGTGATCAGCAAAAGCGACTTTGAAGGGCTGCTGATCCTCGGATTTGGAATGCTCGTGCTCTACAAGGTGATTCCCATCGCCTGGAAATATTTCTCCCTGGCCAGATCAACCCGACGCTTTATCAGGAACGCGGTGCCGGTTCGTCAGCTCAGCGACGAGGAGAGGGCCGCGCTCAAATTTCTCGGCGGACCCGCCAGAGGGTTTATTCATCTGGTCGGGGTCACGCAACTGCCGCTGCACAAGCTGGCTAACGTGCAAGGCGCGAAAGCCGCGGTTTATCAACTGCGCGGACCGTTAGGCGGATGGGGCTACCAGATGCATCCGGGAGGAGAGGTGCATTACGCGATCCAGCATGTAGAAGTGTTCATGCCGCTGGAAGACATTACCGCCTGCACGACAACGGACAATCTGGTCGAGGTGGTGTTCTGCAAGAAGATCGGAGTCATCCTCACCTGCAACGACCAGTATTCCCTCGTCGACACCAGCGCTAAATGGCAGACATTGTTGCTGCAGCAAAACGATGAACCCTCGTCGTGATGAGCCCCTCTGAGCACAAGGACTTCGTCGCCCACGAACCGGACTCGATCATGCCCGCACTCATGACCTGGTCGGTCAAGGTGCAGACCCAGCCGGCCGGAGCATGGGATATCGCCATGGCGTTGCTGGTGCTGCCTGGAATCGCCGCCCTGGCCAACGGCCTGTATGAAGATCACTTCGCCCTACCCGGCCATGCGGAAAAATCCGTGCTGTTCAGCAGCATCTTTGGCGTGGTCTGGTTGCTGATCGTGGGCTACATGTGGCTCATGGTGGTTCGCCGCAAGACTGTCCATCACTACGGCATCCACCCCCGTAATGGCTGGCACCTGCATTTATTGGCCGTCCCACAACATGGCCGCCTGATCCTCAATCTGCTGCGGACCGGCGTCCCGCTACTGAGCCTCGTTCTGGTACTCGGCAACCCGCCGCTGGCCTGGTTACTTGCTCCGCCCGTTGCAGCGATAATGTTGGGCCCACGCTCTTGGCTAGGGCTGGACATCGACACGCACACGCAGATCTCGGCGCCCTGGAGTTCATATCAGCAAGTGCTGATCGACCGCCAAAACAACCGGGTTGTCGCCAGTCACTCGGACCTCGGTGACGGGTTCGAGGCGCATCTGCCAGAGCACCTGCTGGACAGCTACCTCAATACCCTGAGGTCGTTATTGCCGGACAATGCGCTGTTCGTGCACAACCGCTGACATCCAGTGCAACTTGAAATGCGCCCACGCGCCACCACTTAACCTACTACTTATCGATTTTTGCGGAGCTGTACGCATGTCCGAGCCAATGCTGATCCCCTGCCCCCACTGCAACGGCCTCAATCGCATCCCAGCCGAACGCCTCAGCGACCATCCGAAATGCGGGCGCTGCAAGGCAGAGGTGTTGCTGAGCAAACCCTTCGAATTGCAGCAGGGCGATTACGCCAGCCAGATCAAGGGCGATCTGCCGCTGCTGGTGGACGTGTGGGCGGAGTGGTGTGGGCCGTGCAAGTCGTTCGCGCCGGTGTTCGAGCAGGCGGCGGGGCAGTTGGCGGGCAAGTGTCGGTTGGCCAAGCTCGATAGCGAGGCGAACCAGCAGTTGTCGGCGCAATTGGGGATTCGCTCGATTCCGAGTTTGATTCTGTTCAAGAACGGCCGGGAAGTGGCGCGCCAGAGCGGGGCGTTTCCGCTGCCGCAGTTGATGAGTTGGTTGCGTAGCCAGGGAATCTAAAGCCACCCCGAATCAAAACTGTGGGAGCGGGCTTGCTCGCGAAGGCGGTGTGTCAGTCGACATCAACTTTGACTGACACGACGCCTTCGCGAGCAAGCCCGCTCCCACATGTGTTCTGTGTTGCCTGTAAGGATCAGGCGTTTTCCAGCAGGTTGTGCAGCTCGACAAACTGCTGAGTCAGTTTGTGTCGCGGATCAAGGTGAATCAGCGGTGTGTTGGCCTGGTGGGATTCGCGCATGCGCACCGAGCTGCCCAGGTACACCGGCAACACCGGCAAGCCTTCGGCAATCAGCTCGTCGAGGATTTGCTGGGGCAAACTCGCGCGAGCCTGGAACTGGTTGACCACGATGCCTTCGACTTCCAGGCCTTCGTTATGGTCTTCCTTCAACTCTTCGATTTCCGCCAGCAGGCCATACAGCGCCTGGCGCGAGAAGCTGTCGCAGTCGAAAGGGATAAGTACCCGATCAGCGGCAATCAACGCCGATACCGCATAGAAGTTCAGCGCTGGCGGGGTATCGAGGTAGATCCGGTCGTAGTCTTCGCTCAACTCGTCGAGCAATTTACGCAGCTTGTTGATCTTGTGTTTCGCCTCAAGCTTGGGCTGCAAGTCGGCCAGCTCGGCGGTGGCGGTGATGACGTGGAGGTTGTCGAACGGGGTTTCGTAGATATCGACCTGGTTTTTCTTCGAGAACGGCCCGGACGACAGGGTCTGCTTGAAGAAGTCGGCGATCCCCATGGGGATGTCATTACCGGTCAGGCCGGTGAGGTACTGAGTGGAGTTGGCCTGGGCATCGAGATCCACCAACAGGGTGCGATAACCCTCACTGGCACTGACCGCAGCCAGATTGCAGGCAATGCTCGACTTACCCACCCCACCTTTCTGATTGAACACCACGCGCCGCATGTCAAAACCTCCGTGTATCAAAGAATGACCGAGTGTAGTAGTCCACGGCGTCGCTTAGCTACCTCGCAGGCATGGGGACTACACAGTCAGGAGCAATCTCCTGATGAAAAAAGCCGCGAACTCACGCGTTGATCGCAGACAGAACCGACAGACTTGCCCGCCCCGACGTGGATAATGGCCATACGACAGCTTTTTCACGGACCAAACGGTACATTTGATTGCGCAAAATGTAACCAGCATTTGCTACACGCCCGTCGCACCGGGATAATGCGCGCCACTCGGCGTTAAGCGCCACGTCAGGTCGGCCGCAGATTTTGCGACTCACCGCGTCAAGGAAAGCCCGCAGGGGCGGGATGAATCTTTGTGATCAACTTCAACATCGCCCAATGGCGCGCATGGGCCCCTGGGCTCGAAAGCGTGGACGATTGGCAGGCCTGGAGCCGACAACCGGTCGTGCTCCCGTGCAGCGATGCCGCCCCCGACGTATCGTTTCTGCCGGCCATGCAGCGCCGGCGACTCAGCCGCCTGGCGCGGATGGCCTTCAGCGTTGGCTGGCCGTTGGCCGATGGTCGGCAGGACCTACCGTTGGTCTTTATTTCCCGTCACGGCGAGACCCCGCGCACCTTCGATATTCTCAGCGACCTGGCGGCCGATCAGCCTCTGTCGCCGACCCAGTTCAGCTTGTCGGTGCACAACGCGATCATTGGCCTGTGGTCGATCATGCGCGGCGAAACCAGCGAAATGACCGCCCTCGCCGCCGCTGGTGACGGGCTTGAACACGGCATGCTTGAGGCTGCGGCGCTGCTTTCGGAAGGTGCGCCCGCCGTGCTGCTGGTGGTCACTGAAGAACAACCGCCAGAAGCCTATTCGGCCTGGATCGACGATGTGCCGTTTCCTTATGCGGTCGGTCTGTTGCTCACCCCCGGCACCGACTGGCGGCTGTCCCTGAACAGCAACCCGGATGAGCTGTCCAACGCTCACTGGCCCCATGCCTTGAATCTATTGCGTACCCTGCTCGGCCAGCAGTCAACCTGCCAACATGCCTGGAAAAATCGTGTATGGACCTGGCAACGCAACCCGTAATCGATAAAAACCGCGACGCCTACTACTGGCGCCTGCTGGCCACCGCCGCGAGCTTCACCCTGTTCGGGTTGGGCGGGCTGTGCCTGCGTCTGCTGGTTTTCCCGCTGCTCGGCTGCCTGCCCGGCGATGCCCAGGCCCATCGGCTGCGCGCGCGGAAAATCGTCAGTCGCTGTTTCTGGTTTTTTGTCCGTTTCATGGCCCGCACCGGCGTGCTGACCTACGACATTCAGGGCGCCGAAAAACTCGGGCGACCGGGGCAGATGATCATCGCCAATCACCCGTCGTTGATCGACGTCGTGTTTTTGATTGGTCTGATGCCGCACACCAATTGCGTCGTCAAAAAGAGCCTGTGGGAGAACCCGTTTACCCGTGGCCCGTTGCGCCGTACCGAATACATCAGCAACGACGGCAGCATGGACATGCTCGACGCCGCTGCCGACGCGCTGAAAAGCGGCCAGTCCTTGATCATTTTCCCAGAAGGCACGCGCACCCAACCGGGCCAGCCGCCGGCCTTTCATCGGGGTGGCGCGGCCATTGCCCTGCGGGGTGCGAAAATCCTCACCCCGGTGATTATCAAGGTCAGCCCGACCACATTGACCAAGGCCGAGCCCTGGTATCGGATCCCAAAACGCCGCGTGCACTTCAGTTTCCGTGTCGGGGCCGATATAGACCCACAGGCCTTTGCCGCACAAGGCCCTGCGCCCCAGGCGTCGCGCAAGCTCAACGATTACCTGCATCACTACTTTATTAAGGAGCTCGCCGAAGATGAGCGATCTGCACCGTGAGATAAAAAACCTGATCATCGAAGCCCTGGGCCTCGAAGACATCAGCGCCGATGACATCGGCGACGACCAGACCCTGTTCGGCGAAGGCCTGGGTCTGGACTCGGTAGACGCTCTGGAACTCGGCCTGGCGATCCAGAAAAAGTACGGCATCAAGATCGATGCCGACGCCAAGGACACCCGTAACCACTTCAGCAACGTGACGAGCCTTGCGGCATTCGTCACTGCAAAACAGGCAGCTTGAGACCGGACCATGCAAACTCGTGACGATATCTTCAACACCCTGCGCGATGCCCTGGTCGAACTCTTCGAGCTGGACCCTGAGCGCGTGAGCCTGGAATCCAACCTGTATCAGGACCTGGAAATCGACAGCATCGACGCCGTCGACCTGATCGATCACATCAAGCGCCAGACCGGCAAGAAAATCGCCGCCGAAGAATTCAAATCGGTGCGTACCGTCAGCGACGTGGTCGAGGCGGTCTACCGTCTGGTTCAACCGGCCGCATGAGCCGAGTGATCGGCCTCGGCCTGCTGCTGGCGGGCCTGCTGTACCCCTTTGCGGTGTATTTCGGCATGGAGCACTTCGCGCCGTGGCAGTTCGGCCTGTTGCTCGGCAGCCTGTGGCTGGCGCGCGCACTGACCGGCGTACGCCGACCAGGCAGCCTGTGGATGGCCATCGTGGCCATCGTGTTTTGCCTGTTGCTGGCGGTGTTCGATAGCCCGGCGCTGCTGCGTTGGTACCCGGTGCTGATCAGCGGTTTCATGCTGGCGCTGTTCGGGCTGAGCCTGAAATACGGCCCGCCGATGGCCGAACGCCTGGCCCGCCTGCGTGAACCGCAGTTGCCGGCCAAGGCAATTGTTTATACGCGCCAGGTCACGCTGGCCTGGAGTGTGTTTTTTTTCTGCAACGGTTTGTGCGCCGCCGCGCTGACCCTTTGGGCGCCGCTGAGTTGGTGGATGTTGTACACCGGCCTGATCTCCTACGGGTTGATCGGCCTGATGTTTGCCATTGAATGGCTAATACGACAACGGGTACGAGGCCACCCATGACTTGGATAACACTTGAGCAATTGTTGCTCAAGGCTCAGCCGGAACGCGCCTTGACGGCCGAGCCGGCGTTGAATCACGCGCAACTCTGCGAACAGGCCCTGAGCCTCGCCGCCGGCCTGCAAGCCCAGGGCGTGCGGCGCATTGCCGTGCACCTGGAAGATGCCGCCGACCTGGCGATCGCGCTGCTGGGCGCCTGGCGTGCCGGGGTCAGCGTGTTGCTGCCCGCCGATTTGCAGCCGCAAACGCGCCAGCGCTGGTCGACGGAAGTCGATCTGTGGCTGACCGATCAGGCTGACGATGCGCATTTGGCCGATTATCAGCATTCGCCGATGCCCGCCGCCGCGCTGGATCTGGATCGCTGTCAGTTGAGCCTATGCACCTCCGGCTCCAGTGGCGAACCCAAGCGCATCGACAAGACCCTGCGGCAACTGGCCAATGAAGTCGAAGCCCTCGAACAGCTGTGGGGCGCGGATCTGGGCCAGGCTTGCATCATCGGCAGCGTCGGCACCCAACACATCTACGGTTTGCTGTTCCGCGTGCTTTGGCCGCTGTGCGCTGGGCGCCCATTCGTGCGCAAGCAACTGGCGTTCCCGGAAGACTTGCAGCGTGCCAGCCGCGAACATCCGGCGTTCGCCTGGGTTGCCAGTCCGGCGCTGCTCAAGCGCATGGGCGACAACCTCGACTGGCCGGCCTTGAGCGCGGTGCGCCGGGTGTTTTCCTCCGGTGGCGCCCTGCCCGCCGAGGCTGCGCAAAGTCTGTTCGAACGCCTGGAACAATGGCCGACGGAAATCCTCGGCAGCTCGGAAACCGGCGGCATCGCCTGGCGCCAAGGGCAAGACCTGTGGCAGCCGTTCGCCGACGTCATGCTGAGCCAGGACAGTGACGGCGCCCTGCTCATCGCCTCGCCGTACCTGCCCGCCGACCACATCGAACACACCGCCGACGCCGCACGGATCGCCGCTGACGGCCGTTTCGAACTGCTGGGACGGCTGGACCGGATCGTCAAACTGGAAGAAAAACGTATCTCGCTACCGATGCTGGAACAGGCACTGATGGCCCACGATTGGGTCGCCGAAGCGCGCCTCGGCGTGGTTCAGGAAAACCGCGCCTCGCTGGGCGCACTGCTGGTGCTCAGCCAACAGGGGCTGCATGCCTTGCGCAATCAGGGGCGACGCACCCTCACTCAAGAATTGCGTCAGCACCTGAGTCAGCATTGCGAAGCCCTGGCCTTGCCTCGGCGCTGGCGCTTGCTGCGACAACTGCCGTTGAACGCCCAGGGCAAACTGCCCCAGGCCGACGTCGAAACCCTGTTGCTGGCCCCGCGCCCCAAAGCGCCGGACGTGCTGCAACAGGTTGAAACCGATGGCGAGTGGAGCCTGCAACTGGCGGTGCCGCCGGACTTGGCCTACTTCAGTGGCCACTTCCCACAAGCACCGGTTTTGCCCGGTGTAGTGCAGGTGGATTGGGCGCTGAGCCTCGGCCAGCAACTGATGGACCTGCCGACCAAATTCGCTGGCATGGAAGTGCTGAAATTCCAGCAACTGGTGCGCCCTGGCGATGAAATCCAGTTGCACCTGCGCTTCGACCCGGTGCGCAGCAAGTTGTATTTCGCCTACCGCAACGACACCGCCACCTGCTCCAGCGGGCGGATCGTGCTGGAGGCAGCGCATGCATAGGTTTGGTGAGTGCTGCGCACTCATTCGCGAGCAAGCCCGCTCCCACATTGGATCCGGGAATGACACAGTCCCCATGTGGGAGCGGGCTTGCTCGCGAAGCAGGCGCCTCGGTCCGTCAGGTGTACGCAACCATGCATAACCCCTGCGCCGTCATCCCGGTCTACAACCACGAAACCGCCATCACCCCCGTGGTCGAGGCCCTCCTCGCCCAAGGTTTGCCGTGCATTCTGGTAGACGACGCCAGCACCCAGGCCTGCGCAAAAGTACTCGATCAACTGGCGCTGCGCGACAACACCCACCTGATCCGCCTCACCGTCAATCAAGGCAAGGGCGGCGCGGTGATGACCGGTTTTCGCGAAGCCGCGCGTTTAGGCTTCAGCCACGCCTTGCAGGTGGATGCCGACGGCCAGCATGACCTCGCCGACGTCGCGACCTTCATCGAACAATCCCGCGCTTATCCCGAAGCGGTCATTTGCGGTTATCCGCTCTACGACGCCAGCGTGCCCAAGGGCCGTTTGTATGCGCGTTACCTGACCCATGTGATGGTGTGGATCAACACCCTGTCGTTGCAGATCCGCGATTCAATGTGCGGCTTTCGCGTCTATCCATTGCCACCGACCCTGGCGCTGATCAGTTCGGCGAAGATCGGCAAACGCATGGACTTCGACTCGGACATTCTGGTGCGGCTGGCCTGGCGCAATCTGCCGATGCAGTGGCTGCAAACCAAGGTTCATTATCCGCTGGACGGCGTCTCGCACTTTCGACTGTTCCGCGACAACGTGCTGATTTCGAGCATGCACACCCGGCTGTTCTTCGGCATGTTGCTGCGCGCTCCGGTGATCCTCTGGCGGCGGTGGCGCACATGACCGTTAACACGGACAAAAAACACTGGGCCGACCGCGAAGAGCGCGGCAGTTTCTGGCTGATGAAATTCACCGCTTTCTGCGCCAAAGTGCTGGGTCGGCGGCTGTTGAGCCCGTTGCTGTATGGCATCGTTTTGTACTTTTTCCTGTTCGGCCGCAGCGCACGCAAAAGTGCCTGGCAATACCAGCAACGCCTCGCCGACTGGAGTGGCAACAGCGAATTGCGTCCGACCCATTGGCGCGTGTTCGGCCAGTTCATGGCCTTCGCCGATTCCATGCTCGACAAGCTCGATGTATGGAACGGCAAGCTGCGCCTCGAACAGATCGAAATCATCGACCCGGCGCTGTTGCGCACTCAACTACGCGGCGCTCGCGGGCAAATGCTGGTGGGCGCGCACCTGGGCAATCTGGAAGTCTGCCGCGCCCTCGCGGAGATCGGTGAAAAGGTCACCATGAACGTGCTGGTGCACACCAAGCACGCGGAGCAGTTCAACCGTTTGCTCGGCGAAGCCGGGGCGACCAACCTGCGGCTGATCCAGGTCAGTGAGCTGGACCCGGTGATCATGCTGCAACTGCACGAACGCCTGGAGCGCGGTGAGTGGCTGGCGATTGCCGGCGACCGCGTGCCCTTGCATGGCGGGCGTAGCGTGACCGTGGATTTCCTCGGGCATCCGGCGGCATTCCCCCAAGGCCCGTGGCTGCTGGCGGGTTTGCTCAAGTGCAAAGTCAATTTGCTGCTGTGCCTGAAGAAACCCACCGGTGATTATCGACTGACCCTCGAACCGTTCACCGAAGCGGTGGTGTGGAAGCGCAGCGACCGCGAACAGGTCATTCATCAGTGGGCCTCCCGCTACGCCGAACGCTTGGGTCACTATTGCCTTGAAGCGCCTCAACAATGGTTCAACTTTTACCCTTTCTGGAAGACCGATGACGACGCCAACGCTTGAGCCGGTAACCTTCGGCGAACTCCCTTTGCGCATCGAAGACGTGCTGGCCCTGGCCAACCGTCAGGCGCCGACCCGGTTGCAGGCTGACCCTGAATACCGCGAGCGCATCGCCAAGGGTGCGCGCTTCCTCGATTCCCTGCTGGACAAGGAAGGCGTGATCTACGGCGTGACCACCGGTTATGGCGATTCCTGCGTGGTCGCGGTGCCGCTGCATCACGTCGAAGCGCTGCCGCGTCATCTGTACACATTCCATGGTTGCGGCCTGGGCAAACTGCTGGATGCCCAAGCGACCCGCGCGGTACTCGCGGCACGTTTGCAGTCGTTGTGCCACGGCGTGTCCGGGGTGCGCGTGGAACTGCTGGAACGCCTGCAAGCGTTCCTTGAACACGACATCCTGCCGCTGATCCCGGAAGAAGGTTCGGTCGGCGCCAGCGGTGATTTGACGCCGCTGTCCTACGTCGCCGCGACCTTGTCCGGCGAGCGCGAAGTGATGTTCCGTGGCGAACGCCGCGAGGCCGCCGATGTGCATCGCGAACTCGGCTGGACGCCGCTGGTGCTACGCCCGAAAGAAGCTTTGGCACTGATGAACGGCACCGCCGTGATGACCGGCATCGCTTGCCTGGCTTTCGCCCGCGCCGATTACTTGCTGCAACTCGCCACGCGCATCACCGCGTTTAACGTGGTCGCGCTGCAAGGCAATCCGGAGCATTTCGACGAACGCCTGTTCGCCACCAAGCCGCACCCGGGGCAGATGCAAGTCGCCGCGTGGTTGCGCAAGGATCTGGCGATCGACGCGCCCACCGCGCCACTGCATCGCCTGCAAGATCGCTATTCCCTGCGCTGCGCACCGCATGTGCTCGGCGTGTTGGCCGACAGCCTGAACTGGTTGCGCTCTTTCATCGAGATCGAGCTCAACAGCGCCAACGACAACCCGATCATCGACGCCGAAGCCGAACGCGTGCTGCACGGCGGGCACTTCTACGGCGGCCACATCGCGTTCGCCATGGACAGCCTGAAAACCCTCGTCGCCAACGTGGCTGATTTGCTCGATCGGCAACTCGCGCTGCTGGTGGACGAGCGTTACAACCACGGCTTGCCGAGCAACCTGTCCGGCGCCAGCGCTGACCGGGCGATGCTCAATCATGGTTTCAAAGCCGTGCAGATCGGCACCAGCGCCTGGACCGCCGAAGCGCTGAAAAACACCATGCCGGCCAGCGTGTTCTCGCGCTCCACCGAGTGCCATAACCAAGACAAAGTCAGCATGGGCACCATCGCTGCTCGTGATGCAGTCCGCGTGCTGGAACTGACCGAACAAGTCGCCGCCGCGACCCTGCTCGCCGCCAATCAAGGCGTCTGGCTGCGCAGCCAGGCCGAAGACGCACGCCCGTTGCCGCCATCACTCGCCGCCATGCACGAAGAACTGGCCAAGGACTTCCCGCCGGTCATCGAAGACCGTGCCCTGGAAGGCGAATTGCGCCTGTGCCTGAAACGGATCGCCGAGCAACACTGGAGGCTGCATGCGTAGCAAGGGAGTGCTTCACGCCGATACGGAAATCCTCGTGCCGTTCTTTGACGTCGACACCATGAACGTGGTGTGGCACGGCCATTACGTCAAATACCTGGAAGTCGCCCGCTGTGCGCTGCTCGACAAGCTCGGCCACAACTACACCGCGATGGTCGAGTCGGGTTTTGCCTGGCCGGTGATCGACCTGCAACTGCGCTACGTGCGCGGTGCGGTGTTCGGCCAGAAGCTCAATGTGCGCGCCAGTCTGGTGGAGTGGGAGAACCGGTTGAAGATCAACTACCTGATCAGCGACCTGCAAACCGGAGAGCGCCTGACCCGCGCCAGCTCGGTGCAGGTTGCGGTCGATATGAGCAGCCGCGAGATGCAATTGGCCTCGCCGAAAGTGTTCACCGACGCTGTTGAAAGGATGCTGCCATGATTTTCCGGATATTCACCTGTAGCAGCTGGCGAAGCCTGCGTTCGGCTGCGAAGCAGTCGCCTCGCGTTTTACCTGATACACCGCACACACAGGTTTTACGACGGCTTCGCCGCCGGACGCAGCCTCGCGGGCTCGGCAGCTGCTACGCGATTGCGGTGCTGTTGATGGTGGGTTTCGCTTCGCAGGCGCAGGCGTTTGATTTGCAACAGTTGAGCGATCAACTGGCCAAGCCGGATGTGATCCACGGCCGCTTCATCCAGGAAAAACACCTGCGCGCCCTGCCCCAGCCGCTGGTCAGCAAAGGCACCTTCGTCCTCGCTAAAAACCACGGCTTGCTGTGGTTGCTGAAAACTCCGCTGCAACAGGATTACCGGATCAACGCCAAGGGCATTGCCCGGCGCGACGCCAACGGCTGGCAATTGCTGCCGGGCAAGAGTGCCGGTGCCGAACAGAACCGTTTGTTCCTCGCCGTACTGCAAGGTGACAGCAGCGGTTTGCAACGGGATTTCGAGCTCGCGCTGAGTGGCGATGCACAGAAATGGAAGCTGACCCTGACCCCGCGTTCGATGCTGCTCAAGCAAGTGTTCAACCAGATCAACATCGACGGTGGTGATTTGGTGAACACCATCGAGCTACTGGAAACCCAGGGCGACAGCACCCTGTTGCGCATGCAGGACAGCACCAGCGCCCAACCGTTGAGCGACGCGGAGCAACATGACTTTGCCGAGTGAACGGAGTCTCCCGCGGCTGTTCGTGATCCTGCTGCTGGCGGTGCTCGCACTCGCCGGTTGGCAATGGCGTGACGGCGCACCTCTGTCGGCCAACCTGATGGAACTGGTGCCGGGCACGGCACCGGACGCGCTGGAACTGCGCGCCGAACAACGCATGCAAGAACCGCTGAACCGCGAAATGCTGGTGCTGGTCGGCCATACCGATCGCCAGCAAGCCGTGGCCATGGCGCAGAAACTCGGCGAGCAGTGGCAGGCCAGCGGCCTGTTCGAAAAAGTCCAATGGACCTTGCAAGCCGACCTCCCGGCCCTGCGTACGCAGTTGCTGCAAGGCCGGTTGGCGATGCTCTCGGACGTGGATCGGCAACAACTCATCGAGCATCCCGACGCGTTCATCCAACAGCGCGTACAAGCGCTGTTCGACCCCTTCACCGGCTTCAGCCTGGTGCCAAGCCAGGACGACTGGCTGGGCCTGACCGGGCGCATCCAGAACAGCCAGCCGCAACACGGCGCGGTGCAACTGGACATCGGCAGCGGCGCGTTGATTGCCGATGCCGACGGCAAGAGTTGGGTGCTGCTGCGCGCGCGCACCACCGGCAACGCCTTCGACATGAACCTGCCACTGCAAGTGGCCGATTTGCTCAAGCACAGTCGCGAAGAAGCGGCCCAAGGCGACGTGCAATTGCTCGCTGCCAGCGGCTTGCTTTACGCGGCCAACGGTCAGCAACAAGCGACCCGGGAAATGACCTGGGTCGGTGGCGGCGCCACCCTCGGCATCCTGTTGTTGCTGTTGCTGGCGTTCCGGCGTTTGCGCGTGTTGCTCGCGTTCGTCCCGGTGCTGGTGGGGATGCTGTTCGGCATGGTGGCGTGCGTGGCGCTGTTCGGCCATATGCATGTGATGACCTTGGTGCTCGGCTCCAGCCTGATCGGCGTCGCCGTGGATTACCCGCTGCATTACCTGTCCAAGAGCTGGAGCCTGAAACCCTGGAAAAGTTGGCCGGCGCTGCGCCTGACCCTGCCGGGGCTGACGCTGAGCCTGATCACCAGTTGCATCGGCTACCTCGCCCTGGCCTGGACACCGTTCCCGGCGCTGACGCAAATCGCCGTGTTCTCCGCCGCTGGGCTGCTCGGTGCTTATCTGTCGGCGGTGTGCCTGTTGCCGGCGTTGCTCAAGGGTGCGGACCTGCGCCCGGCGCAATGGCCGCTGCGAGTCGCCGAGTGTCTGGTGAACCTGCGTGAAACGCTGCTCAAGCATGTCCGCACGCCGGTGTTGCTGGCGCTGTTGATTGCCTTCTGTGTTGGTGGTCTGTTGCAGCTCAGCACCAAGAATGACATTCGCCAATGGGTCGGCATGCCACAACATCTGACCGACGAAGCCCAAGCGATCGCGCGCATCACGGGCTTCCAGCCCACCAGCCAGTTTTTCCTGATCCGGGCCGCCAATCAGCAGGAATTGCTGGAGCGCCAGGGCGCGCTGAATGATCGTCTGGAACAACTGGTCAACCTCGACAAACTACAGGGCTTCTTGTCCCTCAACCAACTGGTCAGCCAGCCGAGCGAACAGCAGCAAGTGCGCGAGGCGTTGAACAAACTGCCGCAGTTCTGGCAGCCATTGCTCGACGTCGGCGTACCGGTTGAAGCACTGCAAGCCGAGCTGACCAAGTTGCAGGCGCTGCCTGTCGAAGACATCGACGCCGCGCTGGTCGGGCCATTGGCCGAACCCTATCGCACCCTGTGGCTGGGGCCGACCGATGACGGCGGCGTGGCGGCCATGGTCAGCCTGCAAGGCTTGAACAACCCGTCGCTGCTGCGGGTCCAGGCCCTAGACTTGCCGGGCGTTGAACTGGTGGATCGCCTCGGCGAACTGAACAATGTCTTCGCCCAGACCCAGATCAGCGCCGCTGAACTGAAACTGGCTTCCTGCGTGCTGATCGTACTGGTGCTGATTCTGCCGTTCGGCCTCGGCGGTGCGCTGCGAATCGTTGCGCTGCCGCTGCTCGCCGCGCTGTGCAGCCTCGCGTGCCTCGGTTGGCTCGGCCAGCCGCTGACGCTGTTCAGCCTGTTCGGCCTGTTGCTGGTGACGGCCATCAGCGTCGATTACGCGATCCTCATGCGCGAACAAGTCGGCGGCGCCGCTGTGAGCCTGCTGGGCACGTTGCTGGCGGCGCTGACCACTTGGCTGTCGTTCGGCTTGCTGGCGGTCTCCAGCACGCCGGCGGTGAGCAACTTCGGGCTGTCGGTGAGCCTGGGTCTGGCGTTCAGCTTCATCCTGGCGCCGTGGGCTGGACGTCACGTCCACGCCATCCCGGCCGCGGAGCAGACGGCATGATGATCGTGCTGTTCTGGGCGATGGCCCTGGGCATGTTTGCCGTCGCAACTCGCGTCGGCCGGTATTTCGGCTTGATCCCGATTGTCAGCCAGTTGCTGCTGGCGACATTCGGATTGCCGCTGCTGATGTACTTCTGGATCGAGCCGGGCTGGCAGCTCAGCGGCGCGGATCTCATCTCGCCGGTGTGGCTGAAAAATCTCTACAGCCTGAGTTTCGCCTTGCTGCTGGGGCACATTCTCAGCGACGTGATCGACCTGCAACTGGATCGCCAGAGCCTGAAAATCGCCCTGCCGAGTTTCTGTCTGCCGTTCGCCTGCGGCTTGGCGACGGCGGTCTGGATACTGCCGCCGCAATCGTGGCTCAGCTCGTTGGCGGTCGGTCTGGTGTTCGCCATCACCGCGATCCCGGTGTTGTACCTGTACCTGCGGCACATCAACTATCCGCCCGACGCCACACGGCGCCTGGTGCAAACCGCGATCCTGATCGACCTCACGTGCTGGACGCTGTTCGGCTTTGCTCAGGGCAGCCTGCACCTCAGCAGTCTTTTGCTGCCATTGGCCGGCGCCTGTTTGCCGGTGCTGTTGCGCTTGCTCGGTCTGCGCCAGCAGTTGTTGTACAGCGGCGGTTTCTTCGCGCTGCTGGTAGTGGCGGAACACTTCAAACTCAATGCACTGATTTTCGGCATCGGTTATCTGCTGTGCATGGCCGCGCTGAAAATCCCGCTGGTATTGCCGCTGCCGGCGATCTGGATGCATCGCTTGCAGACCTGGATCGCCATCCCGCTGATCCTCACGTTCGGCATCGTGCAGATCAACGTGCACAGCGCCATGGCCAGCCTTGGCTGGTTGCAACTGGCGGCGCTGCTGCTGTTCCCAATCCTCAGCAAACTGCTGGGCAATTGGCTCGGTCTGGGTTGGGCCGGTGTCTCGTCTGACGGTGCCAGCCGCTGGCGCGAAAGCGTTTTACTGAATATTCGCGGGTTGAGCGAGATCGTCTTTCTCAACCTGCTGCTGCAACAACAACTCATCAGCCCGCCGCTGTATTTCGCGCTGATGCTGATGGGTCTGATCGCCACACTGCTGCCGGCACTCGCCGGCATGCACCGAATCCCGCTGAATATCGCCGCCCCGGCAAGGAGCCCCCGTGCCAACCGTTGAAATGGAACATCGTCAGGTCGTCATCATCGGTGCCGGTCCTTCGGGCGCCATCGCCGCCGCACTGCTCAAGCGCAAGGGTCACGATGTACTGGTGATAGAGCGCCAGCACTTCCCACGGTTCTCCATCGGTGAAAGCCTGTTGTCCCATTGCCTGGATTTCGTCGAAGAAGCCGGCATGCTCGACGCGGTGAACGCCGCCGGGTTCCAAGTGAAAACCGGTGCCGCGTTCGCCTGGGGCGATGAATACACGGCCTTCGATTTTGGTGACACCTTCAGCAACGGCAAGCCGACGACGTTCCAGGTGCAGCGCGCCGATTTCGACAAACTGCTGGCCGATCAGGCGGCGTTGCAAGGCGTGGAATTGCGCTACGGCGAAGCCATTGTCAGCGCCGATTTCAGCCTGTCGAAACCGCAGCTGAATGTGTTGCGCGAGGACGGTAGCGAGTACCGCGTCGAAGCGGATTTCGTGCTCGACGCCAGCGGCTATGGCCGCGTGCTGCCGCGCTTGCTCGACCTGGAAGCGCCGTCGAATTTTCCGGTGCGCCAAGCGGTGTTCACCCACGTCGAAGACCACATCGACAACCCGACTTTCGACCGCACCAAGATCCTCGTCACCACCCACCCGGTCCATCGCGACATCTGGTTCTGGACCATCCCGTTCAGCAACGGCCGTTGCTCGGTGGGCGTGGTCGCTGCCGCTGAACATTTCGCCGGTCGCACCGATGATCTGGACCAGTGCCTGCGCGGTTTCATCGCCGAAACCCCAAGCCTCGCCGGCGTGCTGAACAACGCCGTATGGGACACCCCGGCGCGCACCATCGGCGGCTATTCGGCCAACGTCAAAACATTGCATGGCCCAGGCTTTGCGCTGTTGGGCAACGCGGCCGAATTCCTCGACCCGGTGTTCTCCTCCGGCGTGACCATCGCGATGCGTTCGGCGAGCATGGCCACCGGCGTACTGCACCGCCAATTGCAGGGTGAAAGCGTCGACTGGCAAACCGAATTCGCCGACCCGCTCAAGCGCGGCGTCGATACGTTCCGTTGCTACGTCGAAGGCTGGTACACCGGGACCTTCCAGGACGTGATTTTCCATAAGGGCAGCTCGCCGGAAATCCGCCGCATGATCGCCTCGATCCTCGCCGGCTACGCCTGGGATGAACGCAACCCGTTCGTCAGCGAAGCCAAGCGCCGCTTGAAGGTGATTTCGGAATTTTGCGCAAGGGATGCCACATGAGTTACTTGAGCGACAACTACGTCGAAGAAACCCGATTCGGTTTCTGGTTCCTGCGCAGCCACACCTGGCAGCACCATGTGTTGCGGGTCGCGATCAATGATCTGCGGGGGTTGTTCAGTGAGTCGCTGCCGAGCAACCCAGTGTTGCTGGATGCCGGTTGCGGCCAGGGCAAGTCGTTCCAGTATCTGCGCCAGACCTTTGCGCCCCAGCGCTTGATCGGGGTCGATGCGGATCCGCAGAGTTTGAATCTCAGCGCCGAAGAAGCGGCGCGTCAGGACATGACGGTTGAGTTGATCGGCAGTGATTGTGCGACGCTCAACGTGCCGGATGCCAGTGTTGATCTGCTGTTCTGCCACCAGACTTTTCATCATCTGGTGGAACAGGATCAGGCCCTCGCCGAGTTCTATCGCGTGCTCAAGCCCGGCGGCTATCTGCTGTTCGCCGAGTCCACCGAGGCTTACATTGATACGTGGGTGATTCGCTGGTTGTTTCGGCATCCGATGCATGTGCAAAAGAGCGCTGCCGGGTATCTGGAAATGATTCGCCAACAGGGTTTCGAGTTCAGCCCGCAGAACGTTTCTTACCCGTACTTGTGGTGGAGCCGCGCCACGGATTTCGGTTTGCTTGAACGCTTCGGTTTGCGTAAGCCCAAACCCTTTGGCCAGCGGGAAGAAACGCTGGTCAATGTGGTGGCGCGCAAGCCGCTTGAAGGTGCTGTTTGATGTCTAGCGCAATTCAACAAACCTGTGCAAACCCCTGTGGGAGCGGGCTTGCTCGCGAAAGCGGTGGGTCAGTCGACAACAGTGCTGGATGTGCCTACGCCTTCGCGAGCAAGCCCGCTCCCACAGGGTTTGTGGTGTTGCGGCACTTTGTATTGGTGGCTTGTGCTTTGCTGTTGAGCGCTTGCGCCAGCCGCGCGCCGTTGCCTGAACACAACCCCACACTGGCATTGCCGCTGCAATTGCACATCCAGCGCCTGATGGCTGACGATCGCCAGGATTGGGTGTTGGTGATCCAGCAGGAAGGCCCGGCGCTGCGTTGGTCGATGATGGATTTGCTCGGCATTCCCCAGGCCCGGCAGAAACTGGTCGGTGGCGACTGGCAGGCCGATGGGCTGCTGCCGCCGAACCCCGAGGCTCGCGAGTTGTTCGCCGCGCTGTTGTTTGCCCTGACGCCCGAAGGCGAGTTGCAAAGCAACTACCCCGCCGCGTGGCAGCATGGCGGGCAGCGCTCGTTGCCAGAGCATTGGGACGTCCGTTATTCACGACCGCTGAGCTTTGAATTGAATCTGCCCAAAGGTCCGATATACCAGGTCACGCCGCTGAGCGGAGACACGCCATGACCGCCTATTTGAACGCCTTGGGGCTGATCTGCGCCCTGGGTCGCGACAAACGGGAAGTCGCCCGCAACCTGTTTGCCGGCGATTGCTCCGGCATGCGCAGCGAGGCGGGTTGGGTAGTGGAACGTTCGCTGCCGGTGGCCGCCGTGCGCGGAGAGCTGGCACCGATTCCGCCAGAGATGACCCAGCAACGCAGCCGCAACAATCAACTGTTGCTGGAAGCAGCGCTGCAAATTCGCCCGGACATCGATCGCGCGATCCAGACCTACGGCCCTGGCCGCGTCGGCGTCGTGCTCGGCACCAGCACGTCGGGCATCGACGAAGCCAGTCGCGGGCTGGCTCATTACGTCCGCGAGCATGCATTTCCCGACGACTACGACTATCAGCAACAGGAACTCGGTGCGCCGGCGAATTTCCTCGCCGACTGGCTGCAATTGAGCGGCCCGGCCTATGTGATTTCCACGGCGTGCACCTCCAGCGCCCGAGCCTTGATGAGCGCCCAGCGGTTGTTGGACCTGGGAATGTGCGACGCGGTGCTGTGCGGCGGGGTCGACAGTTTGTGCAAGCTGACCCTCAACGGTTTCTCGGCGCTGGAAGCGGTGTCCGAGCAGCGCTGCAATCCGTTCTCGGCCAACCGCAACGGCATCAATATCGGCGAAGCGGCGGTGCTGTTTTTGATGAGCAAAAGTGCCAGCGACGGTCAATCGATTGCCCTGCTCGGCAGCGGCGCCAGTTCCGACGCGCACCACATTTCCGCGCCGGAACCGACCGGCCGTGGCGCCCAGCAAGCGATGCATAAAGCCTTGAGCCGCGCGCATCTGCAACCGTCGCAAATCGGCTACCTGAACCTGCACGGCACCGCTACCCAACACAACGACGCCATGGAAAGCCTGGCGGTCTCCGCGCTGTTCCCGGACGGCGTGCCCTGCTCGTCGACCAAACCGATGACCGGCCACACCCTCGGCGCCGCCGGTGCCCTGGAAGCGGCGTTCTGCTGGCTGAGCCTGAGCGCGGACAATCCCGCACACGCCCTGCCGCCCCACGTCTGGGACGGCCAGCCCGACCCGGACCTGCCGCCACTGAACTGGGTGACCCCGGCCCATCGCCTGGCGTCCATTGCACCCCGCTACCTGATGAGCAATTCGTTTGCCTTCGGTGGCAATAACGTCAGCCTGATTATCGGAGACGCCCCATGATTGACTGGCCGCTCGCCGAACTGCTGCCTCACGCTGGCGACATGATCCTCATCGAGCAGATCCTGTCGTTCGATGACGAGCAGATTCACACCCGCCTCACCGTCAAGCCCGGTGGCCTGTTCAATCGGCCCGACGGCAGCCTGCCGGCCTGGGTCGGCATCGAGTTGATGGCGCAAAGCGTCGCCGCTTATGCCGGTTGTCATGCCCGCGCCCGTGGCGATGCAGTGGAGCTGGGCTTCCTGCTCGGCACGCGTAAATTCGAATGCAACGTCGAACACTTCCCCGCCGGCACCGAGCTGACCATCCATGGGCTGCGCTCCCTGGAAGACGACAGCGGCATGGGCGTGTTCGAATGCCACATCAACGCCCCCGGCATCCACGCCACCGCGCGCCTGAACGTGTACCGTCCGCCCCAGGCCGCGCAATATCTTCAAGAAATCCAAGGAGTCGAGTGATGACTGAATCCGTACTGGTCACCGGTTCCAGCCGTGGTATCGGCCGCGCCATCGCGTTGCGTCTGGCCCAGGCCGGGCACGACATCGTGCTGCATTGCCGCAGCGGTCTGGCCGAGGCTGAAGCGGTTAAAACCGAAGTCGAAGCCTTGGGCCGCAATGCCCGCGTCCTGCAATTCGACGTGTCCGACCGCGCCAGTTGCAAAGCCATTCTCGAAGCCGACGTCGAAACCCACGGCGCCTATTACGGCGTGGTGCTCAACGCCGGGCTGACCCGCGACGGTGCTTTTCCGGCGCTGAGCGAGGATGATTGGGATGTGGTGATGCGCACCAACCTCGACGGTTTCTACAACGTGCTGCACCCGGTGATGATGCCGATGATTCGTCGTCGCGCCGCCGGGCGGATTGTGTGCATCACCTCGGTGTCCGGCTTGATCGGCAATCGCGGGCAGGTCAACTACAGCGCTTCCAAGGCCGGGTTGATCGGCGCGGCGAAGGCGTTGGCGATCGAACTGGGCAAGCGCAAGATTACCGTCAACTGTGTCGCACCCGGCCTGATCGACACTGCCATGCTCGACGAAAACGTGCCGGTGGAAGAACTGATGAAAATGATCCCCGCACAACGCATGGGCACCCCTGAAGAGGTGGCCGGCGCGGTGAATTTCCTGATGTCGGCGGAAGCCTCGTACATCACCCGGCAGGTTCTGGCCGTCAATGGAGGCCTGTGCTGATGAAGCGCGTCGTCGTCACCGGCATGGCCGGCATCACCTCACTGGGCAGCGACTGGGCCACCATTGCCGCCAACTTCGCGGCCAACCGCAGCGGCATTCGCCGCATGGACGAGTGGGATCGGTTCACCGAACTCAACACACGTCTGGCCGGGCCGATCGATGACTTCAAGGTCCCGAGCCACTGGACCCGCAAGCAACTGCGCAGCATGGGCCGCGTCTCGCGCCTCGCTGTCGGTGCGGCTGAGCAAGCGCTGGCCGACGCCGGGCTGTTGGGCGATGAATCGATCAAGGACGGGCGCATGGGCGTCGCGTGCGGCTCGTCCACCGGCAGCACCGATGAGATCAAAGCCTTCGGCAACATGCTGCTCAACTCGGTGGCGGAAGGCCTGAACGCCAACTCCTACGTGCGGATGATGCCGCACACCACGGCGGCGAATATCAGCATCTTCTTCGGCCTCACCGGCCGGCTGATCCCGACGTCCAGCGCCTGCACCAGCGGCAGCCAAGGCATCGGCTATGCCTACGAGTCGATCAAATTCGGACGCCTGCCGCTGATGCTCGCCGGCGGCGCCGAAGAGTTGTGCCCGACCGAAGCCATGGTCTTCGACGCGCTCTACGCCACCAGCCTGAAAAACGACGCCCCGCAAACCAGCCCACGCCCGTATGACAAGGGCCGCGATGGCCTGGTGATCGGCGAAGGCGGCGGCATGCTGGTGCTCGAAGAACTCGAACACGCCCTGGCACGTGGCGCGCACATCCACGCCGAACTCGTCGGCTTCGGCAGCAACGCCGACGGCCAACACACCACCCGCCCAGAACAGGCAACCATGCGCCGAGCGATGGAACTGGCGCTGGAAGACGCCGGTTTGCAGCCGTCGGACATCGGCTATGTGAACGGTCACGGCACCGCGACTGAACAAGGCGACATTGCCGAAACACTGGCGACCAGTGCGCTGTTCGGCGAGCACATGCCGATCAGCTCGCAGAAAAGCTTTCTCGGCCACACCCTCGGGGCCTGCGGTGCGCTGGAGTCCTGGTTCAGCATCGAAATGATGAACCGTGACTTGTACGCCCATACGTTCAACCTCGACGAGATCGACCCGCACTGCGGCAAGCTCGACTACCTGCGCGGCGAATTCCGCCAGATGAGCAACCAATACGTGATGAACAACAACTTTGCCTTCGGCGGCGTCAACACTTCGCTGATCTTCCGCCGCTGGTCGTAACCGATTTAATCAGGGTCAAGGAGACCTCCATGCACTTCAAGAAACTCGCTGCCGCCGCCACCCTGCTGATCTGCGCCATCCCGGCGGTCAGCCAGGCCCGTGATACCCCGGTGTACCTGCCCTTCGACAAGGCCGTCGCCGAAGCCACCCGCACCGGCAAAATCGATGGCAGCGTCAAGTTCTACCTGGCCGGCAACAACCCGGCCGGCAACGTCACCGTCCTCACCGCCGGTTCCGTGACCAACAAGAAAACCAACGCTTTCAACAAGACCGACGCAGTCGCCTGCGAATGGGTCGCGCAATCGGCAATCATCAGCTTGTTCCAGGCCGCCAAAAGCGCCGGGGCGAATGCGGTGACCAACATTGTGAGTTTCTATAAGAGCAATGAGCGTAAAGACGCCAAGAACTATGAGTGCCACGCTGGCGCAATCATGGCCGGTGTTGCGTTGAAAGGGGATTTGGTGAAGGTTCAGTAAGGACCTTGCTGCCCATTGAGGCAATCCTGTGGCGAGCGAGCTTGCTCGCGCTGAACTGCGCAGCGGCCCCAAACTCTGACAGTCACTGAAGATTTTGTGAGTGCTGCGCACTCAAGCGGGAGCAAGCTCCCTCGCCACAATGACAAAGGGCGCCTTTTGGGGCGCCCTTTTTGCAAACTGAAATCCACGAAAACGACTTTCACGCCTTTAACGGTTCAACCTTCCTCGTCAACAACTCCACAAACGCCTTCGCCATCGGCGATTTCTGATCTTTGCGCTGCACCAGCCACACCGCCGACACCGCTTCCGGATCAAGCAGCGGTCGATAGACCACGCCGTCAATCCGCATCCGCTGATACGACGCCGGCAGCACCGACACCCCCAACCCCGCCGCCACCAATCCAATGATGGTCATCGCCTCGCCCGCCTCTTGGGCGAAGTGCGGGCTGAAACCGGCATCCCGCGCCAGGCTCAGCAACTGGGCGTACAGACCACTGCCATAACTGCGTGGGAAAAACACGAAAGGTTCGAGGGCCAGGGCTGACAGGAACAGGCCTTCTTCACTGCCATTCACCAGCGGATGCTTGGAGCTAAGCACGGCCACTAGCGGCTCGCGCATCAATTCCACGACGCTGAGGGAATCCGGTAAGCCGAGTGGTCGCATGATCCCGACTTCGATCGATTCATCCACCAGCGCATCGGCGACTTGGGTGCTGCTCATCTCCCGCAGGTTCAGGTGCACCGCCGGGAAGCGCTGGCGAAACGAGAAGATCGCCTGGGGGATGGTCGAGTTGAACGGTGCCGATGAGGTGAAGCCGATCTTCAGTTCGCCCAACTCGCCAAGTTGCGCTCGTCGGGCGACATCCGCCGCTTTGTCGACTTGCGCCAGCACCAGCCGCGCCTCTTCCAGAAACAACCTACCGGCCTCACTGAGCTCGACCCGACGATTGGTACGCTCGAATAACCGTGCGCCGACTTCCGCTTCCAATGCCTGAATCTGCTGGCTCAGGGGCGGTTGGGAAATGCCCAGGCTTTGAGCGGCGCGGCCGAAGTGCAGTTCTTCGGCGACGGCGATGAAGTAGCGCAGGTGGCGCAATTCCATGAAAACTCCATTAGGTCGTAAAAGCTCTTAAACAGGTCGAATAATATATTGGATTGAATCGTTAGGCAGCTATATGCTTTTTTCATTGCCTGACCGGCTGCGCCCTCCGAGGTCCGAAGTGAAAACTGCTGTCGCCCCACTCGCCCATGAAGTTCCGCCCACTGTGCTGGACGATGTCGTCGCCGAGCTGAACGAGATCTACATCGAAAAAGGCACGCCGATGTTCATGCGCACGGTGCTGGCGCTGTTTTCCGGCGGCTTCGCGACGTTCGCCCTGCTGTATTGCGTGCAGCCGATGATGCCGTTGTTGTCCCACGAATATTCGATCAATGCGGCGCAGAGCAGCCTGATCCTGTCGGTGGCCACTGGCATGCTCGCCATTGGCCTGCTGATCACCGGGCCGATTTCTGACCGGGTCGGGCGCAAACCGGTGATGGTGACGGCGTTGTTCGCCGCCGCGCTGTGCACCATGGCGAGCGCGATGATGCCGAGCTGGGAAGGCGTGTTGATCATGCGCGCGTTGATCGGGTTGTCGTTGAGCGGACTGGCGGCGGTGGCCATGACTTATCTGAGCGAAGAGATCCACCCGCAGCACATCGGTCTCGCTATGGGTTTGTACATCGGTGGCAACGCGATTGGCGGCATGAGCGGACGCTTGATCACGGGTGTCCTGATCGACTTCGTCAGTTGGCACACGGCGATGCTGGTGATCGGTGGCTTGGCGCTGATCGCAGCGACGGTGTTCTGGAAAATCCTCCCGGAATCGCGCAACTTCCGCGCTCGCTCGATGCACCCTCGCAGCCTGCTCGACGGCTTCACCATGCACTTTCGCGATGCCGGCCTGCCGTTGCTGTTCGTTGAGGCTTTTGTGCTGATGGGCGCGTTCGTCACGCTGTTCAACTACATCGGCTATCGCCTGCTGGCCGGGCCTTACAACATGGACCAGGCGTTTGTCGGGTTGCTCTCGGTGGTGTACCTGTCGGGGATCTATAGCTCGGCGAAGATTGGTTCGCTGGCGGACAAACTGGGCCGACGCAAAGTGCTGTGGGCGACGATTGTGCTGATGCTCGCGGGCCTGGCGCTGACCATGTTCACGCCGCTGTCGTTGGTGATCATCGGCATGTTGATCTTCACGTTTGGCTTCTTCGGCGCGCATTCGGTGGCGAGTAGCTGGATCGGGCGCCGGGCGATCAAGGCCAAGGGGCAGGCTTCATCGTTGTATCTGTTCAGCTATTACGCCGGGTCGAGCATTGCGGGGACGGCGGGCGGGGTGTTCTGGCACATCGGTGGATGGAACGGGATTGGGTTGTTTATTGGTGGGTTGTTGGTGATTGCGTTGTTGGTGGCGTTGAAATTGGCGAAGCTGCCGCCGTTGGGCGGTGTAAAGGCCTGATTCGGCCAGCCACAAACAACTGTGGGAGCGAGCTTGCTCGCGATGAGGGCTTCACATTCAACATCTCTGTCGAATGATCTGCCGCCATCGCGAGCAAGCTCGCTCCCACATTAAAACCGAGCGTTTATCAGACTACGAAGATCACTCGTGATACTGCGCCGACAGCTCATGCACCGCGCGGAGGAACGCGCCTGCATGCTCCGGATCAACTTCCGGGGTGATGCCATGGCCGAGGTTGAAGACGTGGCCGCTGCCCTTGCCGTAGCTGGCGAGGATGCGGCCCACTTCGGTGCGGATGGCTTCTGGCTTGGCGTAGAGCACCGTCGGGTCCATGTTGCCTTGCAGGGCGACTTTATTGCCGACGCGATCACGGGCGTTGCCGATGTCGCAGGTCCAGTCCAGGCCCAACGCATCAGCGCCAGCATCGGCAATGCTTTCCAGCCACAGCCCACCGTTCTTGGTGAACAGGATGACCGGAACCTTGCGGCCGTCGTGTTCGCGGATCAGGCCGCTGACGATTTTGCGCATGTAGGCCAGGGAGAATTCCTGATACGCCGCCGCCGAGAGGTTGCCGCCCCAGGTGTCGAAGATCTGCACCGCTTGGGCGCCGGCCATGATCTGGCCGTTGAGGTAGCTGGTGACCGACTGCGCGAGCTTGTCGAGCAGCAGGTGCATGGCTTGCGGGTTGTCGTAGAGCATGGCCTTGGTCTTGCGGAAGTCTTTCGACGAGCCGCCTTCGACCATGTAGGTGGCCAGGGTCCATGGGCTGCCGGAGAAGCCGATCAGCGGCACGCGGCCGTTCAGTTCGCGACGGATGGTGCTGACCGCGTCCATCACGTAGCCGAGGTCTTTGTGCGGATCAGGGATCGGCAGGGCTTCGATGTCGGCCAGGGTGCTGACGACTTTCTTGAAGCGCGGACCTTCACCGGTTTCGAAGTACAGGCCTTGGCCCATGGCGTCCGGGATGGTCAGGATGTCGGAGAAGAGGATCGCCGCGTCCAGTTGCGGATAGCGGTCGAGCGGTTGCATCGTGACTTCGCAAGCGAACTCCGGGTTCATGCACAGGCTCATGAAGTCACCGGCCTTGGCACGGCTGGCGCGGTATTCAGGCAGGTAGCGACCGGCCTGACGCATCATCCATACCGGCGTGACGTCTACAGGTTGCTTGAGCAGGGCGCGAAGGAAACGGTCGTTCTTCAGGGCAGTCATGTCGGCATCCGGAAAAAAAGTGCGGGCATTTTCTCAGAGCGCGACGCAAAAGGCACGGCAAGCGCCGCACCTTTTGTCTATCGGGTCAATTTGTCGCGGTGGAATGCGGTGTTTGGCAACACCCGGAAACCAATGTGGGAGCGAGCCTGCTCGCGAAGAGGGCTTCACATTCAACATCTCTGTTGGCTGATCCACCGCTTTCGCGAGCAGGCTCGCTCCCACAATTAATCCCATTCCAATTTTGGAAAGTGATTAGACGCCCAGGTAATCCAGGATCCCTTCAGCGGCATTACGCCCTTCGAAGATCGCTGTCACCACCAGGTCAGAACCGCGAACCATATCGCCACCGGCGAAGATTTTCGGGTTGCTGGTCTGGTGTTTGTACTTGCCTTGTTCCGGGGCCACGACGCGGCCCTGGCTGTCGGTCTGGATCTCGAACTGTTCGAACCACGAGGCCGGGCTTGGACGGAAACCGAACGCGATGACCACGGCGTCAGCCGGGATGATCTCTTCGGAGCCCGGGATCGGCTCGGGGCTGCGACGGCCACGGGCGTCCGGTTCGCCGAGACGGGTCTCGACCACTTTCACGCCTTCGACGCGGTCTTCACCGACGATGGCGATCGGCTGGCGGTTGTAGAGGAATTTCACGCCTTCTTCCTTGGCGTTCTTTACCTCTTTGCGCGAGCCCGGCATGTTCGCTTCGTCGCGACGATAAGCACAGGTCACCGACTTGGCGCCCTGGCGGATCGACGTGCGGTTGCAGTCCATCGCCGTGTCGCCGCCGCCGAGTACCACGACCTTCTTGCCTTTCATGTCGACGAAATCTTCCGGCGACTTTTCAAAGCCCAGGTTGCGGTTGACGTTGGCGATCAGGAAGTCGAGCGCGTCATGCACGCCCGGCAGGTCCTCACCGGCAAAGCCGCCCTTCATGTAGGTGTAGGTGCCCATGCCCATGAACACGGCATCGTATTCTTCGAGCAGTTGCTCGATGGTCACGTCCTTGCCCACTTCGGTGTTCAGGCGGAATTCGATACCCATGCCGGTAAAGACTTCGCGGCGACTGCTCAACACGGTCTTTTCCAGCTTGAACTCGGGGATGCCGAAGGTCAGCAGACCACCGATTTCCGGGTTCTTGTCGAACACCACCGGGGTCACGCCGCCACGCACCAGCACGTCGGCACAGCCCAGACCGGCCGGGCCTGCGCCGATGATCGCGACACGCTTGCCGGTCGGCTTGACCTTGGACATGTCCGGGCGCCAGCCCATGGCGAATGCGGTGTCGGTGATGTACTTCTCGACCGAACCGATGGTCACCGCGCCGAAGCCGTCGTTGAGGGTGCAGGCACCCTCGCACAGACGATCCTGCGGGCACACCCGGCCGCACACTTCCGGCAAGGTGTTGGTCTGGTGCGACAGCTCAGCGGCCTGGAGGATGTTGCCCTCAGCCACCAGTTTCAGCCAGTTCGGAATGAAGTTGTGCACCGGGCACTTCCATTCGCAATACGGGTTACCGCAACCCAGGCAGCGGTGGGCTTGATCGGCCGAGTGCTGGGGTTTGAAGGGTTCGTAGATTTCCACGAACTCTTTCTTGCGTTGACGCAACAGTTTCTTCTTCGGATCTTTGCGCCCGACATCGATGAACTGGAAGTCGTTATTCAGACGTTCAGCCATTGTTAAAACCTCATCAAACTCTTCAGGCGCATATCACTGCGGATTGGCACGGGTGCTGGAAAGCAACGATTTCAAGTTGGCAGCCTTAGGCTTGACCAACCAGAAACGGCGCAGATAGTCGTCGAGGTTTTCAGCGAGGTTACGACCCCATTCGCTGTCGGTTTCCGCGACGTATTCGTCCAGCACGCGTTGCAGGTGGCTGCGATAGGCTTCCATCGCTTCGCCGCTGATCCGCTGGATTTCCACCAGTTCGTGGTTGACCCGGTCAACGAAGGTGTTGTCCTGGTCGAGCACGTAGGCGAAACCGCCGGTCATGCCTGAGCCGAAGTTGTAACCGGTCTTGCCCAAAACGCAGACGAAACCACCGGTCATGTACTCGCAGCAGTGATCGCCGGTGCCTTCAACCACGGTGTGAGCACCGGAGTTACGCACGGCGAAACGCTCGCCCGCGGTGCCAGCGGCGAACAGCTTGCCGCCAGTGGCGCCGTACAGGCAGGTGTTGCCGATAATGGCACTGTCCTGAGTCTTGTAGACGCTGCCCTTGGGCGGCACGATGACCAGTTTGCCGCCGGTCATGCCTTTACCGACGTAATCGTTAGCGTCGCCTTCCAGGTACATGTTCAGGCCGCCGGCGTTCCACACACCGAAGCTCTGACCGGCCGTCCCTTTGAAGCGGAAGGTGATCGGCGCGTTCGCCATGCCTTGGTTGCCGTGCTTGCGGGCGATTTCACCGGAGATCCGCGCGCCGATCGAACGGTCGCAGTTGCAGATATCCAGGGCGAACTCGGCGCCGCTCTTGTCGTTGATGGCAGAAGTGGCCAAGTCGACCATTTTCTCGGCCAGCAGGCCTTTGTCGAACGGCGGGTTGCGGTCCACCTGGCAGAATTGTGGCTTGTCTGCCGGGATGTGATCGCTGCCGAGCAACGGGGTCAGGTCCAGGTGTTGCTGCTTGGCGGTCTGGCCTTCGAGGATTTCCAGCAGATCGGTACGGCCGATCAACTCTTCGAGGGAGCGCACGCCCAGCTTGGCCAGCCACTCACGGGTTTCTTCGGCGACGTAGGTGAAGAAATTCACCACCATGTCGACGGTGCCGATGTAGTGATCCTTGCGCAGCTTCTCGTTCTGAGTCGCAACGCCGGTGGCGCAGTTGTTCAGGTGGCAGATGCGCAGGTATTTGCAGCCTAGGGCGATCATTGGCGCGGTGCCGAAGCCGAAGCTTTCAGCGCCGAGGATCGCAGCCTTGATCACGTCGAGGCCGGTTTTCAGGCCGCCGTCGGTTTGTACCCGGACTTTGCCGCGCAGGTCGTTGCCACGCAGGGTCTGGTGGGTTTCGGCCAGGCCGAGTTCCCACGGTGCGCCCGCGTATTTGATCGAGGTCAGCGGCGATGCACCGGTGCCGCCGTCGTAGCCGGAGATGGTGATCAAGTCCGCGTAGGCCTTGGCCACACCGGCAGCGATGGTGCCAACGCCGGCTTCTGCAACGAGTTTCACCGAGACCAGGGCCTTCGGGTTGACTTGTTTCAGGTCGAAAATCAGCTGCGACAAATCTTCGATCGAATAGATGTCGTGGTGCGGCGGCGGCGAAATCAGGGTCACGCCCGGCACTGCGTAACGCAGCTTGGCGATCAGACCGTTGACCTTGCCACCAGGCAGCTGACCACCTTCGCCGGGCTTCGCGCCCTGAGCGACTTTGATCTGCAGCACTTCAGCGTTGACCAGGTATTCCGGAGTTACACCGAAACGGCCAGTCGCGACTTGCTTGATTTTCGAGCTCTTGATCGTGCCGTAGCGCGCCGGGTCTTCGCCGCCTTCGCCGGAGTTGGAACGCGCACCGAGGCGGTTCATGGCTTCGGCCAGGGCTTCGTGAGCTTCCGGCGACAAGGCGCCGAGGGAGATGCCCGCAGAGTCGAAGCGCTTGAGCACCGATTCCAGGGGTTCGATCTCGCTGATGTCCAGCGCAGTGTCCAAGGTCTTCACTTTGAACAAGTCGCGGATCATCGACACCGGACGGTTGTCCACCAGCGCCGTGTATTCCTTGAACTTGCTGTAGTCGCCCTGCTGCACAGCGGCTTGCAGGGTGCTGACCACGTCCGGGTTGTAGGCGTGATATTCGCCACCGTGGACGAACTTCAGCAAACCGCCCTGCTGGATTGGCTTACGCGGGCTCCAGGCTTCGGCGGCGAGGGCTTTCTGTTCGGCTTCGATGTCGACGAAACGCGCACCCTTGATGCGGCTCGGCACGCCACGGAAGCTCAGTTCGCAAACTTCTTCGGACAGGCCGATGGCTTCGAACAACTGCGCACCGCGGTACGACGTAATGGTCGAGATGCCCATCTTCGACAGGATCTTCAGCAGACCTTTGGTGATGCCTTTGCGGTAGTTCTTGAACACCTCATAGAGGTCGCCCAGCACTTCACCGGTACGGATCAGGTCGCCCAGCACTTCGTAGGCCAGGAACGGATAGACCGCCGAGGCGCCGAAACCGATCAACACCGCAAAGTGATGCGGATCGCGGGCGGTGGCGGTTTCAACCAGGATGTTGGAGTCGCAACGCAGGCCTTTTTCGGTCAGGCGGTGGTGCACCGCACCGGTAGCCAGCGAAGCGTGGATCGGCAACTTGCCCGGAGCAATGTGACGGTCACTCAATACAACCTGAGTACGACCGGAGCGCACGGCTTCTTCAGCCTGATCAGCGACGTTGCGGATGGCCGCTTCGAGGCCGATGCTTTCGTCGTAGTTGAGGTCGATGATCGCGCGCTCGAAGCCCGGACGATCGAGGTTCATCAGCGAGCGCCACTTGGCCGGGGAAATGACCGGCGAGCTGAGGATTACGCGCGAGGCGTGTTCCGGCGACTCCTGGAAAATGTTGCGCTCGGCACCGAGGCAGATTTCCAGCGACATGACGATGGCTTCACGCAGCGGGTCGATCGGCGGGTTGGTGACCTGCGCGAACTGCTGGCGGAAATAGTCGTACGGCGTGCGCACGCGCTGAGACAGCACGGCCATCGGCGTATCGTCGCCCATCGAGCCAACGGCTTCGTAGCCTTGCTCGCCGAGCGGACGCAGCACCTGATCGCGTTCTTCGAACGTGACCTGGTACATCTTCATGTACTGCTTGAGTTGGTCGACGTCATAGAAAGCCGAACCGTGGTCGTTGTCTTCCATGGTCGCCTGGATGCGCAGGGCATTCTTGCGCAGCCATTGCTTGTACGGATGACGGGACTTCAAGCGGTTATCGATCGCGTCGGTATCGAGGATCTGACCGGTTTCGGTGTCCACGGCAAAGATCTGGCCCGGGCCCACGCGGCCCTTGGCAATCACGTCTTCAGGCTGGTAGTTCCAGACACCGATTTCCGAGGCCAGGGTGATGAAGCCGTTCTTGGTGGTGACCCAACGCGCCGGACGCAGACCGTTACGGTCGAGCAGGCACACCGCGTAGCGACCGTCGGTCATTACCACGCCGGCCGGGCCGTCCCACGGTTCCATGTGCATCGAGTTGTATTCGTAGAATGCCCGCAGATCCGGGTCCATGGTTTCGACGTTCTGCCACGCAGGCGGAATGATCATCCGCACGCCGCGGAACAGGTCGATGCCGCCGGTGACCATCAGCTCGAGCATGTTGTCCATGCTGGAGGAGTCGGAACCCACGCGGTTGACCAATGGGCCGAGTTCTTCCAGATCCATCAAGTCGTTGGTGAACTTGGTGCGACGGGCCACGGCCCAGTTACGGTTACCGGTGATGGTGTTGATCTCGCCGTTGTGGGCGAGGAAGCGGAACGGCTGCGCCAACGGCCATTTCGGCAGGGTGTTGGTCGAGAAGCGCTGGTGGAACACGCAGATCGAGGTTTGCAGGCGCTGATCGCTGAGGTCTGGATAGAAGGCGGTCAAATCCGCCGGCATCATCAGGCCTTTATAAATGATGGTCTTGTGCGAAAAGCTGCAGATGTAGTGATCGACGTCGGCGGCGTTGGCCACGGACGAGCGACGACGCGAAGTGAACAGCTTGATCGCCATGTCCTGATCGCTCAGGCCTTCACCGCCGATGTACACCTGTTCGATCTGCGGCAGGCGCTCAAGGGCCAGGCGGCCGAGGACGCTGGTGTCGATTGGCACTTTGCGCCAGCCGACGAGTTGCAGGCCCGCAGCGAGGATCTCGCGGTTCATGTTCTCGCGAGCAGCTTCGGCTTTGACCGGGTCCTGGTTGAAGAAGACCATGCCCACGGCATATTGCTTGGGCAGTGCAACGCCGAAGGTTTCCTGGGCAATGGCTCGCAGGAACACATCCGGCTTTTGAATCAGCAAGCCGCAACCGTCACCGGTCTTGCCGTCGGCGTTGATCCCACCGCGGTGGGTCATGCAGGTCAGGGCCTCAATGGCCGTTTGCAAAAGGGTATGACTGGGCTCGCCCTGCATATGGGCTATCAGGCCAAAACCGCAGTTATCCTTGAATTCATCTGGTTGGTACAGACCTGCTTTCATAGACACTTTCTCACCAGGCTGCCTCTTATCGAGGCAAATTTCTTTTCAATTCAACCACTTGCCATCCACGCCGAACGTACGTCGGCTTTGCGGGGGCAAAAGGGAGGTCATTGTACACACCGACACTTACGCTCACAAATTTGACGACGAAATGTCGCAAATCTATGTCGCATTTGTGAAAGGTTTAAAGCGATATGCTGTGCTAGTCAAAACTTTTTTAATTTTGACCGCAACGACTCAAAGACCACTATGACGCAGACACCACAAGGCACGCGGCCTGTAGAGGCGGCATGCGCTTGTAGAAATTTTGAGGTGCCGAGAGAGGCGGCCTGGGTAAGGCCGCCGAATCTTCAGCGAGCTGTTGCCAGTTCCTGTTGGACGCTGGCGACGGAGCGAGGCCAAGGTTTACCAGCCTGAACCTTCGCTGGCAAGGCCTTGATGGCGCTAACGGCTGCATCGCGGTTAGCGAAGCTGCCGTAGGTGATGACGAAAAGCGGTTTGCCGTTGAGGACTTTCTTGAAATAACGGTACTCGCCGCCCTGCTCCTTGACGAAGGTTTGCGCGGCGGCTTCGGAGCTGGTGCCGAGGATCTGCACCACGTAGTTGCCCGGTGCTTGCCCGGCATACCAGCTGCCACCGGCGGCTTTGGCGACGGTCACCGGCTTCTCGGCCGGTTTGGCCGCGACAACAGGCTTGGCTGGCGCTGGGGCCGGTTTGGCGGCTGGCGCAGGCGCTGGCTTGGCGGTAGCGACCTGAGTCGGTGCTGGTGCAGGTTTGGCGGCCGGCGTTGGTGTTGGCGCAGGGCCAGGCTGGATGCCGGCAGGCGGCGCAACCGTGGTCACGGTTGGCGGTGTAGCGCTGGAGCCTTCGACCGGCACGCCGTCGTCGCCTTCAGTAATACCACCGGCCGCTTCGGCCAGCGGGCTGCGCATGACCGGTTGCGATTGGCCGACCAGCGGCAACGGCATCGGTTGCGTGTTGCCAGCGAACTCTACCGAAGGAGCGCCCCCGGCAGCGTTAGGTTTTGGCGTGCCCAGTGGCAGTTGGGCTTGTTCGTTGGCCGGTGCGCCGGTGGTCGGTGTCTTGCTGCGGCCCGGCATCAACCAGGCGGCGGCTACCGCGACCACGACTACGGCGGAAATCGCCAATACGTGTTTCTTCGGCATGTTGAACCCCATACTTGGACGCTTCACCGCTGTGCGGCTGGCAATCATGGCTTCGATCATCGCATCGCGGGCGACCTGGTTGATGTTGCCAGGCCAACCGTCGGAGCTTTCGTGAATATCAGAGATCTGATCCGCGGTAAAAAGTTCGATACCCCGACCGGCGCCTTCGAGACGCTGATCCAGGTATTCGCGGGTTTCTTCTTCGGTGTACGGCTGCAGTTCGATGACGTGGAAGCGCTCTTCCTCAAGGCTCAGCGCCTCAAGTTGCGCAATCAGCGACGACTCGCCGAACAGGAACACATGCGGGCGACCCTCCGGTGCGCCGGCCGCCAACGCCATCAAGGCTTCGAGGGCGGATTCGTCGAGTTGCTCGGCGTCGTCCACCAGCAAATAGACTTCCTGCCCCGTCAGCGCGAGCTGCACCACTTGGGCCAGAATCGCGTTGATCTCGGGCTGGGCCACGTTCAGCGCCTGGGCGACTTGACGCAACACGCCAGCGGCATCGCCGGCGCCACGGGCGGAAACCACCACGCTTTGCACGGATTGCTTGTTGGTGCTGGCCACCAGGGCCTGACGCAACAGGGTCTTGCCGCTGCCTTGCGGGCCAGTGACTACCAGCAGCAACTGGCTGTAGCGCGCCAGGTGATGCAGTTGCCCCAGCACCGGCTTGCGCTGGGCCGGGAAAAATTTGAAGCCAGGCACCCGTGGAGCAAAAGGGTCATGACTTAACTGGAAATGGCCGAGGAAAGCCTCGTCGGCATGCAAACTAGTCATCGGGATCTTATTAACCTTTAAGCTGAGCCAGGGCGCGGTAATCCGCTCCCAGCGTGGCCTGTAGAACCTCTTTCGGATAATCGTCGGTCACCACCGCTTCGCCCATGTGGCGCAGCAGCACCAGGCGCAAACGACCGTCGATCACTTTCTTGTCAATTGCCATGTGTTCGAGAAAATCGGCTTCAGTCATCTCTTCAGGCGGCACGACCGGCAGGCCGGCGCGCTGGAACAGGCGAATACCGCGATCGCGCTCCTGCTCGCTGATCCAGCCCAGGCGCGCGGACATTTCCAGCGCCATTACGGTGCCAGCAGCGACCGCTTCACCATGTAGCCACACACCATAGCCCATGTGGGTTTCGATGGCGTGGCCGAAGGTGTGCCCCAGGTTCAGCGTGGCGCGCACGCCGGTTTCTTTTTCATCGGCGCCCACCACTTCAGCCTTGGCCTCGCAGGAGCGCTTGATAGCGTACGTCAGGGCGACCTGATCGAGGGCGCGCAGGCGATCGACGTTTTCTTCGAGCCAGGTGAGGAACGGTTCGTCGCAGATCAGCCCGTACTTGATGACTTCAGCCAGGCCCGCAGACAGTTCGCGCGCCGGCAGCGTATTCAGGGTGGCGGTATCGATCAGCACCACATTCGGCTGATAGAAGGCGCCGACCATGTTCTTGCCCAGCGGATGATTGATCCCGGTCTTGCCGCCCACCGATGAGTCGACTTGCGACAGCAATGTGGTCGGCACCTGGATGAAATCGACGCCGCGCTGGTAGCAGGCAGCGGCAAACCCGGCCATGTCACCAATCACGCCGCCGCCGAGGGCGATCACCGTGGTGCGGCGATCGTGGCGGGCGGTCAGCAGACCGTCGAAAATCAGTTGCAGGGTTTCCCAGGTCTTGAAGGCTTCGCCGTCGGGCAGCACCACGGAGACAACCGAGAACTGAGCGAGGCTTTTGGTCAGACGCTCGAGATAGAGCGGCGCAACGGTCTCGTTGGAGATGATTGCCACTTGCCGCCCGCGAATGTGCGGGGCCAGCAACTCGGGCTGATCCAACAAACCTTCGCCAATATGAATCGGGTAGCTGCGCTCGCCTAGATCGACCTTGAGTGTCTGCATGTGTCCCCACAGTGAAGATGGAATCAGGCGTCCTGCCTTGAGTTAACGAAGGTGCGCGGCGCCTGCTGGTGTGACGCCGTTTGATAGCCATCCGCCACAACCTTGAGCGGCCATGACAGGACGCCGAGGATAGCGCATTTCGCGCTGCGCTTTAACGGGGAGGAAGCTGCTGCAAACGTTCGAGAATGTCGAGCACCACCATTCGTGGCGGCCGCTCATCGGTTTCCACCACCAGATCGGCGATTTCCCGATAAAGCGGATCACGGATCGCCAGCAGATCCCGCAGGGTCTTGGCCGGATCGGCGGTGCGCAACAACGGACGATTGCGGTCACGGGAAGTGCGGCCGACTTGCTGCTCGACAGACGCGTGCAGATACACCACGTGTCCCCCGGCATGCAGGGCCCGACGATTGGCTTCGCGCATCACTGCACCTCCACCGGTCGCCAGCACCACGCCGTCGCAGCCGCACAGCTCTTCGATCATCGCTTGCTCGCGATCACGAAAGCCGGGCTCGCCTTCCTTATCGAAGATCCACGGGATATTGGCGCCCGTGCGCAATTCAATTTCCTTGTCGGAATCTTTGAACGGCAGGCGCAGCTCTTTGGCCAGCAAACGGCCGATGGTGCTTTTTCCAGCCCCCATCGGTCCAACAAGAATCAAATTTCGCACAGAATCAACGACTCACAGCAATCGCCTGGTTATTCATGATACGCGGAGTGAGAAATACCAGCAGCTCGGATTTTTTCTCCGAAACCACGTCACGCCGGAAAAGGCGGCCAAGATACGGCACATCGCCGAGAAATGGCACCTTATCTACAACCTTGCTCTGAGTATTTGAGAAAACCCCGCCAATGACGATGGTCTCGCCGTCGTTAACCAGCACCTTGGCGTTGACCTCGTTTTTCTTGATCGGCGGTACATCCTGCACTTTGTTGAGGTAGTCCGGTTCGTCCTTGGTGACCTTGACCTCCATGATGATGCGGTTATCCGGGGTGATTTGCGGCGTCACTTCCAGGGACAGCGAAGCCTCTTTGAACGACACCGACGTCGCACCACTGGAGCTGGCCTCCTGATACGGAATCTCGGTGCCCTTGAGGATTTTCGCGGTTTCCTTATCGGACGTGACCACTTTGGGCTGCGAGACGATTTCGCCGTTGCCGGTTTTTTCCATGGCCGTCAGCTCAAGATCCAGCAGCACATTGTCGGTGATGAAGGCGATGCCGAGCCCCGAGGTGTTAGCCGCCGTGCCCATGTCGACGAACGGCGAGTTGGTGCTGGTGCTGCCGGGCGTGCCGATGGTGTTCGAAGCATTGGCGCCATTACTGACACCCGAGGTGTTCCAGTTGCCCTTGTTCTGGATCGAGCCGCCCCAGCGCACGCCGAGACTCTTGTCGTAATCGACGTTGGCTTCGACGATCCGCGCTTCGATCATCACCTGGCGCACCGGGATATCCAGTTGCGCAACGATGCGGCGAAGCTCGTCGAGGCGATCCTGGGTCTGGTAGGCGATGATGTTGTTGGTGCGCTCATCGACCGTGATCGAACCCCGCTCATCGATTTTCGCCTCGGCACTGGTCACCGAAGTGAACAGCTTGGCGATGTCGGCGGCCTTGGCGTAATTGACCTGCAACAGCTCCCGCCGCAGCGGCGCCAGTTCGGCGATCTGTTTTTGCGACTCCAGTTCCTGACGCTCACGGGCGGCGATTTCATCCGCTGGCGCGACCAGCAAGACGTTGCCGATCTTGCGCTTGTCCAGGCCTTTGGTTTTCAGCACCAGGTCCAGCGCCTGATCCCACGGCACGTTCTGCAGACGCAAGGTGATGCCGCCCTGAACCGTGTCACTGGCCACGAGGTTGAGGTTGGTGAAGTCGGCGATCAGTTGCAGCACCGAGCGCACATCAATGTCCTGGAAGTTCAGCGAGAGCTTTTCGCCGGTGTAGGCAAAGCGCTCGGCGTTGCGCTTCTGCAAGTCATCGACGGTCATCGGACGGATGCTGACGGTCAGCTTGTTGTCGGTCTGGTAGGTCGAGTATTCGAAAGCGCCGCTCGGCTCGATGCTGATCACCGCGCGGTCACCGGTGGCACTGGCGTTGACGAACTGCACCGGAGTCGCGAAATCCTTGACGTCCAGGCGCACCCGTAACGGGTCAGGCAATTGGGTCCTGGCGAAACCGAGGATGATCTTGCCCTCGCGCTCCTGAATATCCGGTGCAATGGATGGATCCGACAAGTCGATCACCACATTGCCTTCACCTTGGGTGCCGCGCTGAAAATCCACGCCGCGAATGGCCTTGCCGACGGGCGCATAGGCCTTGGCGGGCGCCGGTTTTGCGGTAGCTGGGCGGGGTGCGCTGGCGACGGGTTTGGCCGCCGTGCTTTTCGCGCCTTGCCCAACGACCACGAACAGATTGTTGCCCTCAACCCTGGAGCTATAGGGCGTCAGTTGAGTCAGGTTGATGATCAGCCGCGTGCGGTCCTTGGCTTCGACCACCGTGGCGCTGCGGGCATTGCCGCCACCGAGGTCACGGTTTTTGTTGGCCAGTTTGCTGACCACGCCCGGCAGATCCAGCGCGATGCGCGCCGGTGATTCGGTGGTGTAGCCGTGGGGCGGAGGTGGCGGCCCATCGAAGGTCAACTTCAACTCGACGCGATCACCCGGCAGCGCGGCGACATCCAACGCGTTGAGGGTGGCCGCTTGTACCATCGGCGACAGCAGCGCTATCCATAGCGAAATACCGAGGGTTGAGAAAATCCTGTTCATTATTCGAGTTCCACTATGAGTGCTCTTTCAAAGGGATGGTCCGCGGCCGTTCCAGCCAGGCGCCTTCGCCGTCGGGAACGATTTCGACCACATCGACTTGCGAGCCGCTGATGGCGACGATCCGCCCATCGTTACGCCCCAGGTAATCGCCGACTTTCAACCGGTGCACCCCGCCTGCCCCGCGCAGCAGCGCAAAGGAGCCAGAGGCATTCGAGATCGTGCCGACCATTTCAAACTGCTCGATGTTGAAACCTTCGAGGTACTGCTTGACCCGATTGGGGTCGGGCTTGACGTTGCGCGAGCCGTGCTTCTGGCCGGCCAGGTCGTTCCTGACTTGTCGGGAAAACGGGCTGCGCAGGTTGGCGGCGCTGTAGGTGAATGTTGGGTAAGACCGGAATGTCGGCGTTGGTTCAATCTTGCCGGGTGGACGCAGGCGCACTTCGTTCAGGTAAGCGTCCAGATCGCCGAAGCCATTGTCGCCGCCGCAACCGCCCAGTCCGGCCAACAACACGACCATGGGTAAACAACGAATCGGGGTCATTTTTGCAGCCCCTTGTCGTTGTAGCGGTACGTCTTGGCGAGGATGCTCATGCGCAGCTTCGTACCGCCGTCGGGGTTGGCCGGCGCGAGGTCGAAGTCATGCAGGGTGACGATGCGCGGCAGCCCGGCCACGCCACTGACGAAGGTCGCCAAGTCGTGATAGGCGCCGGTGACGGTGATCTGGATCGGCAACTCGATGTAGAACTGCTGGGTGACTTCCGGCAGCAATTTGATCTCTTCGAATTCCAGGCCGCTGCCCAGGCCGGTGCGGGTGATGTCTTCCAGCAGGCCGGGGACTTCGGTGTCGCTGGGCAATTGCCGCAACAGCACGCCGAAGGAGTTCTCCATCTCTTTCATCTGCTGGGTGTAGAGCTCCAGGTTCGCCGCCATGCCGGCCTTGCTGGCAAACTGATCCTTGAGCGTCGATTCTTCCGCACGCTTGAGGTCGAGTTCGTTCTGCATGTCGCTGATGAAAAAGTTGTAGCCCAGCCCCAGCACCAGAACCATCAGCAGAATGCCCGCCAAAGCCTTGATTGCCGGGGGCCAGGAGCCGATGTTGTTGGTGTCCAGATCATTGATGTCGATCTTGCGCAGCCCTTCGAACCATTCGGACGGCCTCATTTAGCGACCTCCAGGGTGGCGGGCTGAGTCTGACGAACGGTCAGCTGAAACACATTGGCCTGATCCAGTTGACCAGCTGTCGTCGCCTTGACCTCGGTCAGGCTTGGCGCGTCGAACCAGTCCGAGGCATCGAGATTGCGCATCAGCTCCGACACCTTGTTGTTCGACTCTGCCGCACCGGTGATCGCCAGGCTCTTGCCCTGCATTTTCACTTCGGTGAAATACACCCCGTCCGGCAGGGTACGCGCCAACTGGTCGAAAATTCGCCCGCTGATCTGCCGGTTGCCTTGCAGGTCCTGGATGATGCGCATGCGCTCCACCAGTTGCTGGCGCCGGGCCTTGAGCTCGCTGATTTGCTTGATGCGCTCATCGACGACGGCAATCTGTTTGCCAAGGTAATCGTTGCGGGCCACTTGCTGACTGATGGCGCCGCTGATGACCTGGTCGACAATCAGCACCAAGCCCACCGAACCGACCAGCACGCCCACCAGCGCCAGCAGAAAGCGCTTGCGACGCTCTTCACGCAGTTCTTCACGCCAGGGTAAAAGGTTGATCCGCGCCATCAGTCGAAACTCCTGAGGGCCAGGCCGCAGGCAATCATCAAGGCCGGGGCATCGCTGGCGAGGGCGCCGGCGTTGACCTTGCTGCTCAGCGCCATGTCCGCGAATGGGTTGGCGACCTGGGTCGGCGTGCCCAGCCGCTGCTCGATCAATCGATCAAGCCCGGGCACCGAGGCGGTGCCGCCGGCCAGCAGGATATGGTCGACCGCGTTGTACTGCCCGGACGCAAAGAAAAACTGCAATGAGCGAGAGACCTGCTGCACCAGCGCATCGCGAAACGGCTGCAACACCTCGCTGACATAGTCGTCCGGCAAACCGCCCTGCTTCTTTGCCAGCCCGGCCTGCTCAGTGGTCAGGCCATAGCGGCGCTGGATTTCTTCAGTGAGTTGGCGACCGCCGAACAATTGTTCGCGGGTGTAGATGATCCGGCCGTTATGCAGCACGCTCAGGGTGGTCATGGTCGCGCCGATGTCCACCACCGCGACGGTCGGGCGTTCTTGATTGGAGGCCAGTTGGGTCGCCAGCAGGCCAAAGGAACGTTCGAGGGCATAAGCTTCGACGTCCACCACCTTGGCGGTCAGCCCGGCGAGAGCCAGCGCCGCCTCGCGAACTTCGACGTTTTCTTTCCGACAGGCGGCCAGCAGCACATTGACCCGCTCGGGGTTGCGCACCGATACACCCTGGACTTCGAAATCGATGGCGACTTCGTCCAATGGATAAGGAATGTATTGGTCGGCTTCGATCTTGAGCTGGTTTTCCATCTCTTCGTCGGACAGCCCGGCGTCCATCTCGATGGTCTTGGTAATCACCGCCGAACCGGCCACCGCAACCGCGACGTTCCGGATACCGGTCCGAGCCTTGAGAAGCACGCGTGACAACGCCTGGCCCACACCTTCAAGCTCGGCGATGTTCTTCTCGATGACCGCGCTGGCCGGCAGCGGTTCGACCGCGTAGGCCTCGACCCGGTATCGGTCGCCCTGGCGGCTGAGCTCCAGAAGCTTCACCGACGTGGAGCTGATGTCGATCCCCAGAAGCGTTCTGGTCTTTTTATTGAAGAGTCCTAGCACTACCAATTCCCTATGACTATCCGTGAGTTACGGACTCTGTAATGTGCATTGCGTTCAATCACCCCGTCTTGACAGAAGCGCAAATGACGCCCATCACGGAAAAATGCTTATAATGCCCAGCGTTTTTTTCCGCTTTTACTGCCAGCGCGGGTCGTTCTCTGTGTAATCGGGACCCTGACGCCAAATTCATTCTTTACCCTGGATGTTCAAACGCCTTGATTCGTCTGCTGAAATTTTTCGGTTGGTCCATCGTCGCCGTTTTCTGCGGACTGCTTTTAGGTCTCAGTGGCGCCTATCTTTACCTTAGTCCGGGTTTGCCGTCCGTGGAGGCGCTGAGAAGCATTCAGTTGCAGATTCCTCTGCGGGTCTACAGCAGCGATAACAAGTTGATCGCAGAATTTGGCGAAATGCGCCGGACTCCGATCCGTTTCGCCGACATTCCGCCCAATTTCATCAATGCGTTACTAAGTGCTGAAGACGACAACTTCGCCAACCACTATGGCGTCGATCCGAGCAGCCTGATGCGTGCCGCGACCCAACTGGTCAAAAGCGGCCACATCCAGTCCGGCGGCAGCACCATCACCATGCAGGTGGCGAAGAACTTCTTCCTGACCAGCGAACGCAGCTTCTCGCGCAAAACCACCGAAATTCTTCTGGCCCTGCAGATCGAACGGCAGCTGACCAAGGACGAAATCCTTGAGCTGTACGTCAACAAGATCTACCTGGGTAACCGCGCCTACGGCATCGAGGCAGCGGCGCAGGTCTACTACGGCAAATCGATTCGAGATGTGAGCCTGGCGCAGATGGCGATGATCGCCGGCCTGCCAAAAGCCCCTTCGCGCTTCAACCCGCTGGCCAACCCGGCCCGTAGCAAGGAACGTCGCGACTGGATCCTGGGGCGCATGTACAAGCTCGGGAAAATCACCGAAGCCGACTACACCACCGCGATCAACGAACCGCTGAACGCCAGCTATCACGTGCCGACCCCGGAAGTGAACGCGCCGTACATCGCTGAAATGGCCCGCGCCGAAATGGTCGGTCGTTATGGCAGCGACGCCTACACCGAAGGTTTCCGCGTCACCACGACCGTGCCGAGCAATCTGCAGGAAATGGCCAACACTGCGGTCCACGAAGGCTTGATGACCTACGACCAGCGTCACGGCTATCGCGGTCCTGAATCGCGCCTGCCGGGCAAGACCCGTGAAGCCTGGGCCACCGAACTGACCAAGCAGCGCACCATCAGCAGCCTGGAGCCGGCCATCGTTACCCAGGTCGACAAAAACGGCCTGCAAGTGATGACCCGCACCGGCGACGAACACGTTAGCTGGGACACCATGAAGTGGGCACGCCCCTTCCTGAACACCAACAGCATGGGCGCCAATCCGAAGCAGCCGGCGGACGTGGCCCAGGTCGGTGACCTGATTCGCGTCCAACGCCAGCCGGACAACTCGCTGAAGTTCAGCCAGATTCCTCAGGCCCAGGGTGCATTGGTCTCCCTGGATCCGCAGAACGGTGCGATCCGTTCGCTGGTCGGCGGCTTCGCGTTCGAGCAGAGCAATTACAACCGTGCCCTGCAAGCCAAGCGTCAGCCGGGCTCGAGCTTCAAGCCGTTCGTCTACAGCGCCGCCCTGGATAACGGCTACACCGCCGCGACCCTGGTGAACGACGCGCCGATCGTGTTTGTCGACGAGTACCTGGACAAGGTATGGCGTCCGAAGAACGACACCAACACCTTCCTCGGCCCGATCCGCTTGCGTGAAGGTCTGTACAAGTCGCGCAACCTGGTGTCGATCCGGTTGGTGCAGGCGTTGGGCGTTGATCGCACCATCGACTACATCAGCAAGTTCGGCTTCAACAAGCAGGACTTGCCGCGCAACCTGTCCCTGGCGCTGGGCACCGCAACCCTGACACCAATGGAGATCGCCACCGGTTGGAGCACCTTCGCCAACGGCGGCTACAAGATCACCCCGTACATCATCGACAAGATCGAAAGCCGCAACGGTGACACGCTGTTCGTCGCCAACCCGCCGAGCGTGCCTCAGGGCGATACGGCGACCGCTGGCCTGGCCGCACCGGTTGCGCAGCCGTTCACGGTCAACGCGACCCCGGGCGAAGCGCCAGCCGCACCTGGCACGCTGCCGCAAACCCCAGCCCTGGCCGAGCGGATTGTCGATGGCCGCACCACGTTCATCCTCAACAGCATGCTTGAGGACGTGATCAAACTGGGCACCGGCCGCCGCGCGCTGGCCCTGGGCCGTCCCGATATCGCGGGCAAGACTGGTACGACCAACGAATCCAAGGATGCCTGGTTCTCCGGCTACAACGCCGATTACGTGACCACGGTCTGGACCGGTTTCGACCAGCCAGAGAGCCTGGGTCGCAAGGAATTCGGCGGCACCGTCGCGCTGCCGATCTGGATGAACTACATGGCCGCCGCGCTCAAAGGCAAGCCGCCACATACGCAAGCGGAGCCGGAAGGCATCCTCAGCCTGCGGGTTGACCCGGTCAGCGGCCGTGCGGCCACGCCAAGCACGCCTGGGGCTTACTTCGAGCTGTTCAAGGCCGAGGACACGCCACCGTCGGTGAACGAGCTGGGCAACGGCACAGCGCCGGGCAGCCCATTGCCAGCGGATGAAGCGGCACCGATCGATTTGTTCTGATCGGCTGACGCAACAAAAAGCCCCGCCTTCGAGAGAAGTGCGGGGCTTTTTGTTGCACGCAAGATCAAAAGATCGCAGCTTTCGGCAGCTCCTACAGGGGAACGCATTCTCATGCAGGAGCTGCCGAAGGCTGCGATCTTTTGATCTTTATCCCCATAAAAAAACCCGGCCAATGGCCGGGTTTTTCATGCGCTACAGCTTAGCCGTTGAACACGTCATCCACGCTTTTCAGCGGGTAGTTCTTCGGATACGGCAGGGTCGCTACGCCGGTCTCGATGGCGGCCTTGGCCACGGCATCGGAGATCACGGTGATCAGGCGGGCATCCATTGGTTTCGGGATGATGTACTCACGACCGAATTCCAGTTTGATACCGCCGTAGGCGTCGCACACTTCCTGAGGAACCGGCAGCTTGGCCAGTTCGCGCAGGGCGTTGGCCGCGGCCACTTTCATTTCTTCGTTGATGCGCTTGGCGCGAACGTCCAGGGCACCGCGGAAGATGAACGGGAAGCCCAGTACGTTGTTGACCTGGTTCGGGTAGTCCGAACGGCCGGTAGCCATGATCACGTCGTCACGGGTGGCGTGAGCCAGTTCCGGGGAGATCTCTGGATCCGGGTTGGAGCACGCGAACACGATCGGGTTGGCCGCCATGGACTTCAGGCCTTCGGCGCTGAGCAGGTTCGGGCCGGACAGGCCGACGAACACGTCTGCACCGGTCAGAGCGTCAGCCAGGGTGCGCTTTTCAGTCGCGTGAGCGAACACAGCCTTGTACTGGTTCAGGTCGTCACGGCCGGAGTGGATCACGCCGGTACGGTCAACCATGAAGATGTTTTCGATGTTGGCGCCCATGCTCACCAGCAATTTCATGCAGGAGATGGCGGCCGCACCAGCGCCCAGGCAGACGATCTTGGCGTCAGCCAGGGTTTTGCCAGCGATTTCCAGGGCGTTGATCATGCCGGCCGCAGTAACGATCGCGGTGCCGTGCTGGTCATCGTGGAATACCGGAATGTCGCACTGCTCGATCAGAGCACGTTCGATCTCAAAGCACTCAGGTGCCTTGATGTCTTCCAGGTTGATGCCACCGAAGGTGATGGAGATACGCTTGACGGTGTCGATGAAGGCTTGCGGGCTTTCGGAGTCGACTTCGATGTCGAAAACGTCGATGCCGGCGAAGCGCTTGAACAGCACGCCTTTACCTTCCATCACTGGCTTGGAAGCCAATGGGCCGAGGTTACCCAGGCCGAGAATCGCGGTGCCATCGGAAATGACTGCAACCAGGTTGCCTTTACCGGTGTATTTGTAGGCCAGTTCAGGATCGCGGGCGATTTCGCGTACTGGTTCGGCTACGCCGGGGCTGTAGGCCAGCGACAGGTCGCGGGCGGTAGCGGTGGCCTTGGTGAGCTCGACACTCAGCTTCCCTGGACGAGGATGGGCGTGATATTCGAGAGCGGCAGTTTTCAAATCAGACATGTGGGCATTCCGCTTTTTACTGTTGGACAGACGGACCGCCGAGGATACGCGTGTCGTAAAGTCCCTACAAGACTGACCGGTCACCCCTGTCAAGCGCCCTGCCCTACGACTTTGGGCCAAGAGCCACGGAACACAAGGGCTCGACTGTTCACAATCCATCAAAAAAATGTCTACAACTTTTTATCACTGCCCTGCTTGAAGCATCGAAGGGTCGCTTAGCGGGAGCAGCCAGCGTGCCTGACCGTCATCGAGTCCACTACGGCGCGAACGGTCAAGCACCCAGCCGCGAGCCTCGATTTGCTTGCCCTTCAGCCGTTCCAGCGATCTGACATCGAACCGCCCGAGCACATTGGGTGCAACGCGCAATACAACCGAATCCTGCAACTCGATCCAAACCCCGCCGCGATTGCGTTGAACCTTGCTCACACGACCACTGAGCACAGCAAAACCGGAGGCCTTGATCTGATCCGCTTTCAGCACAGGTGACTGGCGCCACAGCCCGAGGCCGGCCTGTCGAGCCGTGCGCTCCGCTGATTGCTGGCAACTGACCAAATCGATATTCGGCGCAATCGCGACCTGAAAACCGAGGCCTTCGGCAAGCATCTGCGCTTCCAGGTTGGCGCCATTGGCGCTATAGACATGCGCCAAGGTGCGGCCGTAGCGATCCTTGGCCTCTTTACCCGGCAACAAACCCACCCGGCCATCACTGGCAGCGACCAGCGCTTCGAGGCGTTTGCGCGCCGCCACGGCGAACGGCTCGTCGGTGCGCCCCTGTCGGCCCAGTTCCGGGGTGTTCAAGCCGATCATGCGCACATTGCGGCCATCGCTCAGGCGCAGGGTGTCACCGTCCACCACCCGCTGCACGGTGGCCGGCGTCAAACCGCTAGGCGCCGGGCAAAAGGCCTGGGCACCAGAAAGCCAAATCGCAGACACAAAAAAGGCGCCCGCAAGGGACGCCTTTTTCGTTAGCAAGGTAAAGCCCATAGGGCTTGGGAACCTTACTCTGCTGCAGCAGCAGGTTTCTTGCCGAAGGCACCGAAACGGTCTGCGAAGCGCTGTACACGGCCGCCAGTATCCAGAGTCTTCTGCTTACCGGTGTAGAACGGGTGGCACTCATTGCATACGTCGATCGCCAGAGGCTTGGCCAGGTTCGAACGAGTTTCGAACTTGTTGCCACAGCTGCAGGTAACTGCGGTGACTTCGTATGTTGGATGGATATCGGCTTTCATGGTGTATTCCTCGGGCTAGCGTGCCGCCACTCAACACTATTGTTGAATACCGCACGTAATTAGGCCGCGGATTCTACCAGACAATGACAATCACGCAAGCTGTCCCTTCTACCGACCGTCTGCTAGGCTCCCGACCAAATCGCCGCCCTTGTAGGAGCGAGCCTGCTCGCGAAAGCGTTGTATCAGACACCATAAATGCTGACTGACACTCCCTTTTCGCGAGCAGGCTCGCTCCCACAGGTCATGGCTCTGCTGTTAATTTTTCCGTTTATCGAGATCCCCCCGCGTGCCCGACGCCATTTTGCGCCTCGCCCTGCCCTCGCCGCTGCGCCGCCTGTTCGATTACCGCGCCCCGGCCGGGGTCCTGCGCGCCCAGTTGCAACCGGGTATGCGCCTGCGGGTGCCGTTTGGTCGACGGGAGATGATCGGCATTCTGGTAGAAGTCACCGACACCAGCGAAGTCCCGGTGGAAAAGCTCAAACCGGCCCTGGCCCTGCTCGATGCCACGCCGCCGCTGCCGCCAGCGCTGTTCAAGCTGTGCCTGTGGACGTCCCAGTATTACCAACACAGTCTCGGCGACACCTTGAGCTGGGCGCTGCCGGTGTTGTTGCGCCAGGGCGAACTGGCCGAAGCACGCCAGGAACGGTTCTGGTCGGCAGCGCCCGGCGCCAGCCTGGATGATCCACGCATCGCCCGCGCCCCGCGCCAACGTGAAGCCCTGGCGACATTGGCCCAGCACCCCCATGGCGTCGCTCATCAGTTGCTGAGCAAACTGATGCTGAGCAAGGACAGCCTGGACCTGCTGCTGGCCAAAGACCTGGTGCAAGTCGAAATCCGCAAGCACGCACCCGACGCCCGCCATGAGCATTGGCTGGCCCAACCGGAGTTGCCGCTCAACCCGGAACAACGCGCCGCCTATGAAGCGATCCGCGCCGGGTTCGACAGTTATCACGCGTTCCTGCTCGCGGGCGTCACCGGCAGCGGCAAGACCGAAGTCTATTTGCAACTGATCCGCGAAACCCTTGAGGCCGGCAAGCAAGCGCTGGTGTTGATCCCGGAGATCAACCTCGGCCCGCAAACTCTGGCGCGCTTCGAGCAGCGCTTCAATGCACGCATTGCGCTGATTCACTCGGCGGTCAACGATCGCGAGCGCCTGGAAGCCTGGCTCGCCGCCCGTGACGGCGACGCCGACATTATTATCGGCACCCGTTCGGCACTGTTCACGCCGATGAAAAACCCCGGCCTGATCATCATCGATGAAGAGCACGACGGCTCTTATAAGCAGCAGGAAGGCTTGCGCTATCACGCCCGAGACCTGGCGCTGGTCCGCGCTCGGCAGGAAAACATCCCGATCGTGCTCGGATCCGCCACGCCTTCGCTGGAAAGCCTGCACAACGCCTACACAGGTCGTTACGGCCTCCTACGTCTGAATGAGCGCGCGGGTGGCGCCAAGCAACCGCGTTTCCTGCGCCTGGACGTAAAAAGTCGTCCGCTGGACAGCGGCATTTCCGGGCCGATGCAGCAAGCCATCGGCCAGACCCTGGCGGCCGGCCAGCAAGTCCTGGTGTTCCTGAACCGCCGTGGTTTTGCGCCGACCCTGCTTTGCCACGATTGCGGCTGGATGTCCGAATGCCAGCGTTGCGATGCGCGGATGACCGTGCACCAGCGCTCCGGCGAATTGCGCTGTCACCACTGCGGCTACGTCGAGCGCGTGCCCCGGCATTGCCCGAAATGCGGCAAGGTCGATTTGCGGCCCGTGGGCGCGGGTACCGAGCGCGCCGAGGAACGCTTGGCGATCCTGTTCCCGGATGTACCAGTGCTGCGGGTTGACCGCGACAGCACCTCGCGCAAGGACGCGATGAATCAGCTGTTCGCGACGATCCAGAAAGGCCAGCCGTGCATTCTGGTCGGCACGCAGATGCTTGCCAAAGGGCACCACTTCCCTCGGGTGACGCTGGTGTCGATTCTCGATGCCGACGGCGGGCTGTTCTCCGGCGACTTCCGCGCCAGCGAGCGCATGGCGCAGTTGATCGTGCAGGTCGCAGGCCGCGCGGGCCGGGCCGAAGAGCCGGGTCGAGTGATCATCCAGACCCACCTGGCCGACCATCCATTGCTGGTGCAACTGACCGAACAGGGTTACTTCGCCTTTGCCGAACAGGCTTTGAGCGAGCGTCGCGCCGCCGGTTTGCCGCCGTTTGCGCATCTGGCGCTGCTACGGGCCGAAGCGCATAAACCGGGGCAAGCCGAAGGTTTTCTCGATGAAGCGTGCAGCGAGGCGGAACGATTGCTGGCTGAGCAGAATCTGAGCGGTATCGAGTTGCTCGGGCCGGTGCCGGCACCGATGGAGCGTCGGGCCGGGCGCTATCGCGCGCAGTTGTTGTTGCAGGCGACGGCACGCGCACCGTTGCATCGGTTGCTGAGCAGTTGGTTGCTGGCGCTGGAGCAGATGCCGAGCGGGCGGGCGGTGCGCTGGTCTTTGGATGTTGATCCGGTCGATTTATATTGATTGGGAGATTGCCTTCGCGGGCAAGCCTCGCTCCTACAGGTCATGTGGCGTTCGAAAATGATGCGCACGCCCCATAACCTGTAGGAGCGAGGCTTGCCCGCGAAGAGGCCCTAATTGTCACCACATATCCATAACCTGCCCGCTATAGTTGGCAAGCACGTCTATGCCACGGATAATGCCCAGTTTTTCCACTAGCGCATCCAGGCGCCGCCGCGCTTGCGGTCGAAAGAGAACACCATGAAAGACACCATTCGCCAGCTGATCCAACAAGCCATCACCCAACTCGTCAACGAAGGTGTGTTGCCTGAAGGCCTGTCGCCGGCGATCCAGGTGGAAAACTCCCGCGACAAGAAGAACGGCGACTTCGCCAGCAATATCGCGATGATGCTGGCCAAACCGGCGGGCATGAAGCCCCGCGACCTGGCCGAGAAAATCATCGCCGCCCTGCCGGCTGACGAAAACGTCACCAAGACCGAAATCGCCGGCCCGGGCTTCCTGAACTTCTTCCAGAACACCCAAGCCCTGGCCGCGCGCCTGGACGCCGCCCTGGCCGACGACCACGTCGGTGTGCGCAAGGCTGGCCCGGTGCAGCGCACCGTGGTTGACCTGTCCGCACCCAACCTGGCCAAAGAGATGCACGTCGGCCACTTGCGCTCGACCATCATCGGCGATGGCGTGGCGCGGGTCCTGGAGTTCCTCGGCGACACCGTGATCCGTCAGAACCATGTCGGCGACTGGGGCACCCAGTTCGGCATGCTAATGGCGTACCTGCAAGAAAACCCGATCACCAGCGACGAGCTGTCGGACCTGGAAAACTTCTACCGCGCCGCCAAGCAGCGCTTCGACGGCTCCGAAGAGTTTGCCGACCGTGCCCGTGGCCTGGTGGTCAAGTTGCAGGCCGGCGACGCCGAGTGCCTGGCGCTGTGGTCGCGCTTCCGCGATATCTCGCTGTCCCACTGCCAGGCAATCTACGAACAACTGAACGTCAAACTGACCATGGCCGACGTGATGGGCGAAAGCGCCTACAACGACGACCTGATCAACGTGGTCAACGACCTCAAGGCTGCCGGCCTGCTGGTCGAGAGCAACGGCGCCCAGTGCGTGTTCCTCGACGAATTCAAGAACGCCGACGGCGATCCGCTGCCGGTGATCATCGTCAAGGCTGACGGCGGTTACCTCTACGCCACCACCGACCTGGCGGCCGTGCGTTATCGCAGCGGCAAACTGAAGGCTGATCGCGCGCTGTACTTCGTCGACCAGCGTCAGGCCCTGCACTTCCAGCAAGTGTTCCAGGTCGCGCGCCTGGCCGGTTTCGTCACGCACCCGATGGAAATGGAACACATGGGCTTCGGCACCATGAACGGTGCCGATGGCCGTCCGTTCAAGACCCGTGATGGCGGCACCGTGAAACTGGTGGACCTGCTGAACGAAGCCAAGGACCGCGCCTACACCCTGGTGAAAGAGAAGAACCCGGAGCTGGCCGAAGACGATCTGCGCAACATCGCCAAGGTCGTGGGCATTGGCGCGGTGAAATACGCCGACCTGTCGAAGCACCGCACCAGCGATTACAGCTTCAACTTCGACCTGATGCTGAACTTCGAAGGCAACACCGCGCCGTACCTGCTGTACGCCTACACCCGCGTGGCCGGCGTGTTCCGCAAGCTCGGCAAGGACTTCAGCGAAGTCGAAGGCCAGATCGTTCTCGAAGCCGCGCACGAACATGAACTGGCGGCCAAACTGGCGCAGTTCGGCGAAGTGCTGAACAACGTTTCCGACAAAGGAACGCCGCACATCCTGTGCACCTACCTGTACGATGTCGCCGGCCTGTTCTCCAGCTTCTACGAGAACTGCCCGATCCTCACTGCCGATACCCCGGCGCAAATGCAAAGCCGTCTGCGCCTTGCCGCGCTGACCGGTCGCACACTCAAGCAAGGCCTGGAACTCTTGGGTCTGGAAACTCTGGAGCGTATGTAAGTTGGCTGCCAAGAAAAAACCTGCACCCAAGCGTGGCGCCAGTCGTTACACCGCTCCTGCCAAGCAGCCGATTCCGGGCTGGCTGTGGATGGCCATCGGCCTGACGGTCGGCGCGTTTATCGTGTTCCTGATGAAGCTGGAGCCGGGCAAGGGCAGCGAAAGCGTCAAGCGCGAGAAGATCGAACAGCAGAAAGCCACCAAGATCGCCGAGGCCAACAAGACCCCGCCGAGCCCGACGCAACCGGTGAAGCCGAAGTACGACTTCTACACTTTGCTGCCGGAATCGGAAGTGATCGTGCCGCCAGACGCGGTGCCGGAGAAAACCCTGCCGACACCACAAGTGCCGACCGTGCCGACTACCCCGGTGACGCCGGAGCAAGCGGCGAAAATCGACACCGCGCGGGCCCAGGCCGCGCTGGCGGGGATTACTCCGCCACCACCGCCACCGGTATCAAAAGCGGCGCCAGTGACCAAGTTCTTCTTGCAGGCCGGTTCGTTCCGCAAGGAAGCCGATGCCGACAAGGTACGTGCGCAGATCATCTTGCTCGGTCAGGCGGTGGCGGTTGAGTCCGGCATGGTCAAGGACGAGACATGGTATCGCGTATTGGTCGGGCCGTTCAGCAACCGCGAACAACTGACCACCGCCCAGAAACAACTGGCGGGCAGCGGTTTCAGCAACCTGTTGTTACAACAACGCCAGAGCCGCTGATTTCGTCGGAAATACCGCGTTATCGTTCTTCGCGGGCAAGCCTCGCTCCTACAGGTTTACGTCGTCCACACGATGCATTCCTTGTAGGAGCGAGGCTTGCCCGCGAAGGCGCCAGAACAGCCAACACACCTTTCCCCGCTTGAACACCGCTCGTCCCCTCTCCCGCCCCACAGTTGAAAAATTCTCCACCACCCCCATATGAGTTGGCATAAGGCATTTTCGCCCCGCTGCGTGGAGACTCTCCCTTGACCACCATCGTTTCAGTTCGCCGCCACGGCAAAGTCGTCATGGGCGGCGACGGCCAGGTTTCTCTCGGCAATACCGTGATGAAAGGCAACGCGAAGAAAGTTCGTCGCCTGTACCACGGTCAGGTCATCGCCGGTTTTGCCGGGGCCACCGCCGACGCCTTCACCCTGTTCGAGCGTTTTGAAGGCCAGCTCGAAAAACATCAGGGTCACCTGGTTCGCGCCGCTGTCGAACTCGCCAAAGAATGGCGCACCGACCGCTCCCTGAGCCGTCTCGAAGCCATGCTCGCGGTCGCCAACAAAGACGCCTCCCTGATCATCACCGGCAACGGTGACGTGGTCGAACCCGAAGAAGGCCTGATCGCCATGGGTTCCGGCGGCGGCTACGCTCAAGCGGCAGCCAGTGCCTTGCTGAAGAAGACCGATCTGTCGGCCCGGGAAATCGTCGAAACCGCGCTCGGCATCGCCGGCGACATCTGTGTATTCACCAACCACACCTTCACCATTGAGGAGCAGGACCTCGCCGAGTAAGCCTGTTTCGGCCTAGCGCCACGGCTCACTTTTGCCAGAGGACCGCCAATTACTATGTCCATGACTCCCCGTGAAATCGTCCACGAACTCAATCGCCATATCATCGGCCAGGACGATGCCAAGCGCGCCGTCGCCATCGCGCTGCGTAACCGCTGGCGCCGGATGCAGCTGCCGGAAGAGCTGCGTGTTGAAGTAACGCCAAAGAACATCCTGATGATCGGCCCGACCGGTGTCGGTAAAACCGAGATCGCCCGTCGCCTGGCCAAACTGGCCAACGCGCCGTTCATCAAGGTCGAAGCGACCAAGTTCACCGAAGTCGGCTATGTCGGCCGTGACGTTGAATCGATCATTCGTGACCTCGCCGACGCCGCGATCAAGCTGCTGCGCGAACAGGAAATGACCAAGGTTCGCCACCGCGCCGAAGACGCCGCCGAAGACCGTATCCTCGACGCGCTGCTGCCACCGCCACGCATGGGCTTCAGCAACGAGGACTCGGCCTCCGCGTCCGATTCCAACACCCGTCAGCTGTTTCGCAAGCGCTTGCGTGAAGGTCAGCTGGATGACAAAGAGATCGAAATCGAAATCGCCGAAGTGGCGGGTGTCGACATCTCCGCACCGCCGGGCATGGAAGAGATGACCAACCAGTTGCAGAGCCTGTTTGCCAACATGGGCAAGGGCAAAAAGAAGAGCCGCAAGCTCAAGGTCAAGGAAGCGCTGAAACTGGTGCGTGACGAAGAAGCCGGGCGCCTGGTCAACGAAGAAGAGTTGAAGGCCAAGGCACTGGAAGCAGTCGAGCAGCACGGCATCGTGTTCATCGACGAAATCGACAAGGTCGCCAAGCGCGGCAACTCCGGTGGCGTCGACGTGTCCCGTGAAGGTGTGCAACGTGATTTGCTGCCGCTGATCGAAGGCTGCACCGTCAACACCAAGCTGGGCATGGTCAAGACCGACCACATCCTGTTTATCGCTTCCGGCGCGTTCCACCTGAGCAAACCGAGCGACCTGGTGCCTGAGCTGCAAGGTCGCCTGCCGATCCGCGTTGAACTGAAGGCGCTGACCCCGGAAGACTTCGAGCGCATTCTCAGCGAACCGCATGCGTCGCTCACCGAGCAATATTGCGCGCTGCTGAAAACCGAAGGCCTGGCGATCGAATTCCAGCCGGACGGGATCAAGCGCATCGCCGAGATCGCTTGGCAGGTCAACGAGAAAACCGAGAACATCGGCGCCCGTCGCCTGCACACGCTGCTTGAGCGTCTGCTGGAAGAGGTGTCGTTCAGCGCCGGTGATCTGGCCAGCGCCCACGATGACAAGGTGATCCTGATCGACGCCGACTACGTCAACAGCCACCTCGGCGAATTGGCGCAGAACGAAGACCTGTCCCGTTATATCCTGTAGGTCACCTACTTTCCCGTAGGAGCTGCCGCAGGCTGCGATCTTTTGATTTTGCCCCTTAAAATCAAGATCAAAAGATCGCAGCCTGCGGCAGCTCCTACAGGACGCTTCACCAGACGGATGACCTGTCATGACCCAACTCCCCACCGACATCAAGCTGCACAAAGCCTCGAAAACCCTGTCGCTGAAATACGCGTCCGGCGAGGAATATCACCTGCCCGCCGAGTTCCTGCGCGTGCACTCTCCTTCCGCCGAGGTCCAGGGCCACGGCAAACCTATCCTGCAATTTGGCAAGATCGCCGTCGGCCTGAGCAAGGTAGAACCGGCCGGTCAGTACGCACTGAAATTGACCTTCGACGACGGCCACGACAGCGGCCTGTTCACTTGGGAATATCTCTATCAGTTGGCGGTGCGCCAAGAGGATCTCTGGAACGATTATCTTGCCGAGCTCAAAGCGGCCGGCAAAACCCGCGATCCGAGTCAGTCCGTCGTCAAGCTGATGCTCTAGGTCAGGCCTCTTGCTCTTTAGAGGGCATTTTCTAATTTCATCTGTTTGAATGCTCCGCTGCGGCGCCGAGGATCGGCCCGCTTGCGAAAAAAATTAAACTCGGGTAACCAATGGAACTGGCAAGTTCCCTGCAGTGCTCGTTGTGTTGAAAAAGCAGCGATGCAGTATTAACGGTCACCCGAGCAGCAGTACCTGGTATTGGTTGTGTGACTACACGGCTGGGCCCGGGTACTCGTCTCAGGACAATGGAGCGTCGTAGATGAGTAACAAGAACAACGATGACCTGAAGTATCAAGCCTCGGAAAACACCCTGGGGCTTAATCCTGTTGTTGGACTGCGTGGCAAGGATCTACTGGCTTCTGCTCGGATGGTGCTCAGGCAGGCCATCAAACAACCGATTCACAGCGTCAAGCATGTCGCTCATTTCGGCCTCGAACTCAAGAACGTGCTGTTCGGCAAATCCGAGCTGCAACCGCCGGGCGATGACCGTCGCTTCAACGATCCGGCCTGGAGCCAGAACCCGCTCTACAAACGTTATCTGCAAACTTACCTGGCGTGGCGCAAGGAACTCCACGACTGGATCGACGACAGCAGCCTGTCGCCCAAAGACGTCGCTCGCGGGCACTTCGTGATCAACCTCATGACCGAAGCCATGGCCCCGACCAACAGTGCGGCCAACCCTGCGGCAGTCAAACGCTTCTTCGAAACCGGCGGCAAGAGCCTGCTCGACGGTCTCTCTCACCTGGCCAAGGACATCGTGCACAACGGCGGCATGCCGAGCCAGGTCAACATGGGCGCGTTCGAAGTCGGCAAGAGCCTGGGCGTGACCGAAGGCGCGGTGGTATTCCGCAACGACGTACTGGAGCTGATCCAGTACCGGCCGATCACCGAGCAGGTGCACGAACGCCCATTGCTGGTGGTGCCGCCGCAGATCAACAAGTTCTACGTATTCGACTTGAGCCCGGACAAGAGCCTGGCGCGCTTCTGCCTGCGCAACAATGTGCAGACCTTCATCGTCAGTTGGCGCAACCCGACCAAGGAACAACGCGAGTGGGGCCTGTCCACCTACATCGAGGCGCTCAAGGAAGCGGTCGATGTGGTCATGGCGATCACCGGCAGCAAAGACGTGAATATGCTTGGCGCCTGCTCCGGCGGCATCACCTGCACCGCCCTGCTGGGCCACTACGCCGCGATCGGCGAGAAGAAGGTCAACGCCCTGACCTTGCTGGTGAGCGTGCTGGACACCACCCTGGACAGCGACGTGGCCCTGTTCGTCGACGAGCAGACCCTCGAAGCCGCCAAGCGCCATTCCTACCAGGCCGGTGTGCTGGAAGGCCGCGACATGGCGAAAGTCTTCGCCTGGATGCGCCCCAACGACCTGATCTGGAACTACTGGGTCAACAACTACCTGCTGGGCAACGAGCCGCCGGTGTTCGACATCCTGTTCTGGAACAACGACACCACACGGTTGCCGGCGGCGTTCCACGGCGACCTGATCGAGATGTTCAAAAGCAATCCACTGATCCGCCCCAACGCTCTGGAAGTGTGCGGCACAGCGATTGACCTGAAACAGGTCACCGCCGATATCTTTTCCCTGGCCGGCACCAACGACCACATCACACCGTGGAAGTCTTGCTACAAGTCGGCGCAGTTGTTTGGCGGCAAGGTTGAATTCGTGCTGTCCAGCAGCGGGCACATCCAAAGCATTCTGAACCCGCCAGGTAATCCGAAGTCACGCTATATGACCAGCACCGAGATGCCGGTTAAGGCCGAGGACTGGCAAGAGAACTCCACCAAACACACCGATTCCTGGTGGCTGCACTGGCAGGCATGGCAAGCAGAGCGTTCGGGCAAGCTGAAGAAATCCCCGACCGTACTGGGCAACAAAACCTACACGGCGGGCGAAGCTGCGCCGGGTACCTACGTGCATGAGCGGTAACTGACACACCCCGCGCTCTTGTAGGAGCGAAGCTTGCTCGCGAAAGCGGTCATTCATTCAACTTAGATGTCGACTGAAGTGACGCCTTCGCGAGCAAGCTTCGCTCCTACAAGGGGCGGGGATGAATTAACCCACAGGGCCTGAAGCATGCCGCAACCGTTCATTTTTCGTACCGTCGACCTGGATGGCCAGACCCTCCGCACCGCGGTACGCCCCGGCAAGCCTCACTTGACGCCCTTGCTGATTTTCAACGGCATCGGCGCCAACCTGGAGCTGGTGTTTCCGTTCGTCGCGGCGCTGGACCCGGACCTGGAGGTCATTGCTTTCGACGTTCCCGGTGTCGGCGGCTCGTCGACGCCGAATCGGCCCTATCGCTTTCCGGGATTGGCAAAACTGACGGCACGGATGCTCGACTATCTGGACTATGGACAGGTCAACGTGATCGGCGTGTCGTGGGGCGGCGCGCTGGCGCAGCAATTCGCCTACGACTACCCCGAGCGCTGCAAGAAACTGGTGCTCGCCGCCACCGCTGCCGGTGCGGTGATGGTGCCGGGCAAGCCGAAAGTACTGTGGATGATGGCCAGTCCCCGACGCTACATCCAGCCGTCCCACGTGATTCGGATTGCGCCGATGATCTACGGCGGCTCATTCCGTCGCGATCCGACGCTGGCTGCCAGCCACGCGGCGAAGGTGCGTTCGGCGGGCAAGCTCGGTTACTACTGGCAACTGTTCGCCGGTCTCGGCTGGACCAGCATTCACTGGCTGCACAAGATTCACCAGCCGACCCTGGTGCTGGCCGGCGATGACGATCCGCTGATCCCGCTGATCAACATGCGCATGCTTGCCTGGCGAATCCCCAACGCCCAGTTGCACATCATCGATGACGGGCATCTGTTCCTGATCACCCGCGCCGAGGCGGTGGCGCCGATCATCATGAAATTCCTCGAGGAAGAGCGTCAGCGGGCAGTGATGCATCCGCAGCCGTCACCATTGGGCAGCTAATCAACCCAATGTCGGACGGCAGGACGCCGTTCCGCGCAACAACCCGCAACAGCGTCTATGGTGTTCTGGTTCGGTGTGTTTGTTTTTGGCCTGAAGACGAAGGAGTGTTGATTCATGCGCGAAAAACCAGCGAGGGAGTTTTTGCCCACTCCCGCCGCGTTCATCAACGCACAGAGTGCGATTACCGGCCTGCGCGGCCGGGATCTGTTTTCAACCCTGCGGAGCGTAGCCGCCCACGGTTTGCGCAACCCGGTGCACAGTGCCCGGCACGCACTGAAGCTGGGTGGCCAGTTGGGCCGTGTGTTGCTGGGCGAAACCCTGCATCCGACCAACCCGCAGGACGGTCGCTTTGCCGACCCATCATGGAGCCTCAACCCGTTTTACCGGCGCAGTTTGCAGGCGTACCTGAGCTGGCAGAAACAGGTCAAAAGCTGGATCGACGAGAGCGACATGAGCCCGGACGATCGCGCCCGCGCCCACTTCGCTTTCGCCCTGCTCAACGACGCCGTGTCGCCCTCCAACACCCTGCTCAATCCGCTGGCGATCAAGGAGATTTTCAACTCCGGCGGCCACAGCCTGGTGCGCGGTGTCGGGCACCTGATCGATGATTTCCTGCACAACGATGGACTGCCCCGGCAAGTCACCAAGCAAGCCTTCGAGGTCGGCAAAACCGTCGCCACCACCACCGGTTCCGTGGTGTTCCGCAACGAGTTGCTGGAGCTGATCCAGTACAAGCCGATGAGCGAAAAACAGTATTCCAAGCCGCTGCTGGTGGTGCCGCCGCAGATCAACAAGTACTACATTTTCGACCTGAGCCCGCACAACAGCTTCGTCCAGTTCGCCCTGAAGAATGGCCTGCAAACCTTCATGATCAGCTGGCGCAACCCGGATGTGCGCCATCGCGAATGGGGGCTATCGACCTACGTCGAAGCGGTTGAGGAAGCGATGAACGTATGCCGGGCGATCACCGGCGCGCGGGAAGTGAACTTGATGGGCGCCTGCGCTGGCGGACTGACGATTGCCGCGTTGCAGGGGCATCTGCAGGCCAAGCGGCAATTGCGACGGGTGTCGAGCGCGACTTACCTGGTGAGCCTGCTCGACAGTCAGATGGACAGCCCGGCCACGCTGTTCGCCGACGAGCAGACTCTGGAGGCAGCCAAGCGCCGCTCTTATCAGAAGGGTGTGCTGGACGGTCGCGACATGGCCAAGGTGTTCGCCTGGATGCGTCCCAACGATTTGATCTGGAGTTATTTCGTAAACAACTACCTGCTCGGCAAGGAGCCGCCGGCGTTCGACATCCTCTACTGGAACAACGACAACACGCGCCTGCCCGCGGCGTTCCATGGCGACCTGCTGGACTTCTTCAAGCACAACCCGCTGAGCCATCCGGGCGGCCTGGAAGTGTGCGGCACGCCGATCGATTTGCAGAAAGTCACGGTCGACAGTTTCAGCGTGGCCGGCATCAACGATCACATCACTCCGTGGGATGCGGTGTATCGCTCGACCCTGCTGCTGGGTGGCGAGCGGCGTTTCGTCCTATCCAACAGCGGTCATGTGCAGAGCATTCTCAACCCGCCTTCGAACCCGAAAGCCAACTTCGTCGAAAGCCCGAAACTGAGCAGCGACCCACGGGCCTGGTATTACGACGCCAAGCAAACCGATGGCAGTTGGTGGACGCAATGGCTGACCTGGATTCAGGAACGCTCCGGCGCACAGAAAGAAACCCACATGGCCCTCGGCAACCCGAACTATCCACCGATGGAAGCCGCACCCGGCACTTACGTTCGCGTGCGCTGACGCTCAACCAACCACGGCCTACGTCGGCCGTGGCATGACCCGACCATTAAGAAGACTGGATGAAAACCCGCGACCGGATCCTCGAATGTGCCCTGCAGTTGTTCAACTGCAAGGGCGAACCGAACGTTTCCACCATGGAAGTTGCCAATGAAATGGGGATCAGCCCCGGCAACCTCTACTACCACTTCCACGGCAAGGAACCGCTGATTCTGGGGTTGTTCGAACGCTTCCAGAATGAGCTGGCGCCGCTGCTCGATCCACCTTCCGATGTGGAACTGGGGCCTGAAGATTACTGGTTGTTCCTGCACCTGATCGTCGAGCGCCTGGCGCATTACCGGTTCCTGTTCCAGGACCTGTCGAACCTGGCCGGACGCCTGCCGAAACTGGCCAAGGGCATCCGCAATTTGCTCAATGCCTTGAAGCGCACACTGGCCTCGTTGCTGGCGCGGCTCCAGGCTCAGGGGCAGTTGGTCAGCGACACCCAGGCCTTGGGGCAACTGGTGGAACAGATCACCATGACGTTGCTGTTCTCGCTGGACTATCAGCGGATTCTGGATCGCGAGGGGGAAGTCAGGTTGGTGGTGTATCAGATCATGATGCTGGTGGCGCCGCATCTGCTGCCGCCGATCAAGGCTGCGACTGAGCAGTTGGCGTTGCAGTATCTAGAGGAGCACGACTAACCCCTTGTGGGAGCGAGCCTGCTCGCGAATGCGGTTTTTCATTCAATAGTGATGTCGACTGACACGCCGCATTCGCGAGCAAGCCCGCTCCCACATGGGAATCTGCCGTGTTCATGGAATCGCGCATAAAAAAACGCCCGACCTTTGCAGGCCGGGCGTTTTCTTGAGCCCTGAAAATCAGGACTGACTGGTTGGCGTCGATGGAGCTGGCGCGGCAGTCGGGGTCACAGCAGGGGTCGGCGCTGCAGCGGAGTTCGCTGTAGTGGCCGGGGTTGCCGGTTTGGCGGCAGCCACTGCTGGTTTTGGTGCGGCGGCTTTTGGAGCGGCCGGCTTTTTCACTGCAGGCTTTTTAGCGGCGGCAGGTTTTGCCGCTGGCTTGGCTGCAGGTTTAGCTGCTGCAGTTTTGGCAGCCGGCTTAGCAGCAGGTTTGGCGGCGGCCTTGGCGGCGGCGACCGGTTTGGCGGCTGCTTTGGTAACGGCCTTGGCAGCCGGTTTAGCGGCAGCGGTTTTAGCCGCGACTTTAGCAGCAGGCTTGGCAACTGCTTTGGCCGCGGCCTTCACCAGTGGCTTGGCAGCGGTTTTGGCTGCCGGTTTGGCGGCCGCAGTTTTAGCAGCAGGTTTGGCCGCCGCGGTTTTCGCCGCAACAGGCGCAACCTTGGCACCGGTGAGTTTTTCGATTTGCTTGGTCAGGGTATCGACCTTGCTGTGCAGCGCTTTGACTTCGTTGCGGCTCGGAACACCGAGGCGCGAAATGGCGCTGTTCAGACGCTTGTCGAAAGCACCTTCCAGCTCATCCCACTTGCCCAGTGCGCGATCTTTCACGCCGCTGATGCGCGACTTGGCCGACGAAGCGGAATCCTTGACGTCATCGACTTTCTTGCCGACAGCGCTCTTGGTGAGCTTCTCGGCTTTCTCGCCGTCTTTAACCAATGTATCGAAGAGCTTGCTGCCGTCAGTGTCGATCTTCGAGTACACGCCTAAACCAGCCAGCCAGATTTTGCGGGAGTAGTCTTCGACTTTCCCGATCCACGAGCTGCCTTCTTTTTCGGTGTTCTTTTTACCAGCCATCCCGTTCTCCTTAAGATTTACGCGCGACGCGTTCGAGCAATGCCGTCAGCTCATCGAGCTTAGCAGAGAGTGTCTCAACGTCATGTTTAGACGGAATGCCGATACGATTCAAGGCACTTGCGACACGCGAGTCAAAAGCCTTCTCGACCTTGTCGAGTTGAAGTTCGACCTTGCCTTTGAAAGTGCTCACTTCACTCTTGGCTTCTTCGATCTCTGAGTTAGCGGCTTCAAGTTTCTCGGCAACTGCTTTTTTGCCTTTGGTTTCAACAGTTTGACCAGCCTTGATCAACTCTTGAAAGTACTCGCTGCCCTCTTGGCCGACCTTGGTGTAGGCCCCCAGGCCTGCCAGCCAGATCTTGCGGGCATAGGATTTGACGTCGCCCAGAGCAGTGGTCGATGCGTCGATTTTTTTCTTCAAAATAACTTTGGCCATGGTGCACCTCACGCGCAGAAGGTTTGAGGAACTGCCCGCGAAAGTGTCGGGCTCATGCACAAAGTAGGGAGAAAAATTAGAAACGGCACCCTAACAACTGACATAAACAGATGGTGCCCGATGGAAGAGATCGCAGCCTCGTTTCACTCGACAGCTCCTACAGAGGGTGGCGGCGTGCATCTGTAGGAGCTGTCGAGTGAAACGAGGCTGCGATCTTTTCGGCGTCACACCAACGCTTTATCCAGCGCCTTTTCGATTTCCGATTTGATCGTGCCGCTCATGGCCGACATCAACAGGCCCAGCTCGACATCGATCTTGATCGAATCCTCGCCCACCAACACCGCGCCTTTCACACCCGAACGCTTGAGGTTCAGGGTATCGCCGGACCACGACGGCTCCAGGCCATATTGCTCGGACAGTTTCTGCGCCAACAGATTGGCCTTCTCGCGGGCTGCTTCCTTGCCCAGGCTGTGGGCACGTTCAACACTAATTCGGGCCATCGAATGACTCCTGCTTTATGGATACTTTCCTGAAGCATCTTGACCGTCTCTGCGGCAAAACGTCCCGGCGGTTGCCTATCTTACCTTCAGTGTTGCCAAGACAAAGCAGGCCACCGGGATTAGAATGTCCCGCATTCTCTTCTGGTGACAGCGATATGACTGATCAGCGCAAAGGCAGCGATGCCGAACCCACCACTCACTTCGGTTTCAAAAACGTTCCGGAAAGCCAAAAAGCGGAAAAAGTCGCTGAGGTTTTCCACTCGGTAGCCGCCAAGTACGACTTGATGAACGACCTCCTGTCGGGCGGCATGCACCGTCTGTGGAAGCGTTTCGCGATCGAACTGTCAGGCGTTCGCACCGGTAACCGCGTGCTAGACATTGCCGGCGGTACTGGCGACCTGACCAAGAAGTTCTCGCACCTCGTGGGCCCGACCGGCCAGGTGGTGTTGGCCGATATCAACGAATCCATGCTCAAGGTCGGTCGTGACCGCCTGCTGGACCTCGGTGTCGCCGGCAACGTCGAATTCGTCCAGGCCGACGCGGAAAAGCTGCCGTTCCCGGACAACCATTTCGACTGCGTGACCATCGCTTTTGGTCTGCGCAACGTTACGCATAAAGAAGACGCCCTGCGCTCGATGCTGCGCGTGCTGAAACCGGGTGGCCGTTTGCTGGTGCTGGAATTCTCCAAGCCAACCAACGCGCTGATGTCCAAAGCCTACGACGCCTACTCGTTCGCCTTCATGCCGCTGATGGGCAAGCTGATCACCAACGACTCGGAAAGCTATCGCTACCTGGCCGAATCGATCCGCATGCACCCGAATCAGGAAACCCTGAAGTCGATGATGGTCGAGGCCGGTTTCGACCGCGTGACCTACCACAACATGACCGCAGGCATCGTCGCCCTGCACCGCGGCATCAAACCCTGATGTTGCTGGCCGGCCTGCTTGCCAGCGTTGAACTCGGTCTGAACCGGGTGCTGCGTCTCGACAGCACGGCGCTGCCGCGGCTGGCGCATTTGAGCGGCCGGGTGATTGCCGTCGATTGCCGCAGCCCGGCGTTGCAGCTGTTCATCCTGCCCAGCGATGAAGGCCTGATGCTCGCCTCCCAGTGGGAAACCGGCGCCGATTGCACTTTGCGTGCACCGGCCTCGAGCCTGTTGAAACTGGCGCTGAGCAAGGACAAGACTTCGGTGCTGCACGGCCCCGAAGTCGAGCTCGACGGCGACAGCGGCGTGCTGTTGGAGCTGGCTGCAATCCTGCAAGACCTTGAGCTGGACTGGGAGTACGAACTCTCGCGCTGGCTCGGTCCGGTGGCCACGCAACTGGTCGGCGGTCACCTGCGCAGCCGCGCGCGTTTTTATCAGCAAGGGTTCGCCAGCCTGAACCAGAACCTTGGCGAATACCTGGCCGAAGAATCGCGCACCCTCGTCGGGCAGCGCGAAGCCGAAGCCCGTTTCAGTGAACTGGACCAGATCAAACTCGATCTGGAACGTCTCGAGGCGCGTTTCGAGCGCCTTTCCCGATCCCTCGACCCAAGCGATAACGCATGAAGCTGCTTGCCGTCCGCCGTTTGTTGCGCATCCAGCGCGTCGTGATCCGCTACCGCCTCGATGACCTGCTGTTCGCCCTGCCGCTGCCCTGGTTTCTGCTGGCGCTGCGCTATGCCTTGCCGTGGCGCTGGTTCCCACGCAAGACCCTGGACCTGAGCCGTGGCGCGCGATTGCGCCTGGCCTTGCAGGACCTGGGGCCGATTTTCATCAAGTTCGGGCAAATCCTGTCCACCCGCCGCGACCTGCTGCCGGAAGACATCGCCGATGAGCTGATGAAACTGCAGGACCGGGTGCCGCCATTCGACTCCCAGGTGTCGATCAAACTGATCGAAGAGCAGCTCGGCAAAAAGATCAGCGAAGTGTTCAGCCGTTTCGACGTTGAGCCGCTGGCCTCGGCCTCGGTGGCGCAGGTGCATGCCGCGCAACTGAAAACCGGCGAAGAAGTCGTCGTTAAAGTAATCCGCCCGGGACTCAAACCGATCATCGCCCAGGATCTGGCGTGGCTGTTCATCCTCGCCCGCGCCGCCGAAAAGCTTTCGGCCGATGCGCGTCTGCTGCATCCAGTGGACGTGGTTCAGGATTACGAAAAAACCATCTACGACGAACTCGACCTGTTGCGCGAAGCGGCCAACGCCAGCCAGTTGAAGCGCAACTTCGAAGGTTCAGACCTACTTTACGTACCGCAAGTCTATTGGGACTGGTGCCGGCCGAAAGTGCTGGTGATGGAGCGCATCTACGGGATCCAGGTCACCGACCTCGCGACCCTGGCCGACCAGCGCACCGACATGAAAATGCTCGCCGAACGCGGCGTGGAGATCTTCTTCACCCAGGTGTTCCGCGACAGTTTCTTCCACGCCGACATGCACCCGGGCAACATCTTCGTCAGCACCGTGAACCCGTGGAGCCCGCAGTACATTGCGATCGACTGCGGCATCGTCGGCAGCCTGACGCCGGAAGACCAGGACTACCTGGCGCGCAACCTGTTCGCCTTCTTCAAGCGTGACTACCGGCGTGTGGCGCAACTGCACATCGATTCGGGCTGGGTACCGGCGGAAACCAAACTCAACGAATTCGAAGCGGCGATTCGTACCGTTTGCGAGCCGATTTTCGAAAAACCGTTAAAAGATATTTCCTTCGGCCAGGTGCTGATGCGCCTGTTCCAGACCGCTCGACGCTTCAATATGGAAGTGCAGCCGCAACTCGTGCTGCTGCAAAAAACCCTGTTGAACATCGAAGGCCTCGGCCGTCAGCTGTACCCGGACCTTGATCTGTGGAACACCGCCCAGCCGTTCCTCGAACGCTGGATGCGCGAGCGCGTCAGCCCGAAAGCCTTGATCGGCAACGTGCAGAGCCAGTTCGAACAACTGCCGCACTTGGCCAACATGGCCCGTGACCTGCTGGAACGCATGTCCCAACCTCACGCCTATGATCCGCCGCCGCCGTGGCATCGACGCAAGGACGACTGGTTCCTGCGCCTGCTCGGTTGCGCGCACCTGGGCGGTGGCGCGGTACTCGCCGCCGGTGGCCCGCTGAATGAACTGGGGCATTGGCCGGCCGGGATCATGATGATTGTCGGTTTGTATCTGGTCGTTCGCCGATAGCCAGAGCCATCGCACGCTGGCACACTGTTTCAACGCCTGCCCGACTAATGAAGTGTCGGGCCCGCTGTCGGAGTCGAAGATGAAAAACTGGCTGGACGAGATCAAGTGGGATGCTGACGGCCTGGTGCCGGCGATTGCCCAGGACCACAAGACCGGGCGCGTCCTGATGATGGCCTGGATGAACCGCGAAGCGCTGGAGCTGAGCGCTGCCGAGAACCGCGCCATTTACTGGTCGCGTTCGCGTGGCAAGTTGTGGCGCAAGGGCGAAGAGTCCGGCCACGTACAGACCCTGCATGAGATGCGCCTGGACTGCGACGCCGACGTGATCATCCTGATGGTCGAGCAGATCGGCGACATCGCCTGCCATACCGGCCGCCAGAGCTGCTTCTACCGCGTCTTCGAGAACGGTGACTGGAAAACCGTCGATCCGGTCCTGAAAGATCCGCACGCCATCTATTCCGCAGGACACACACATGAGTGACACTCTGACCCGTCTGGCTGAAGTGCTGGAAGAGCGCAAAGGCGCCGCTGCCGACAGCTCGTATGTCGCCAGCCTGTACCACAAGGGCTTGAACAAGATTCTGGAAAAAGTCGGCGAAGAATCGGTCGAGACCATCATTGCCGCCAAGGACGCCGCCATCAGCGGTGACTGCAGCGACGTGATCTACGAGACCGCCGATTTGTGGTTCCACAGCATGGTCATGCTCGCCCAACTGGGGCAGCATCCACAGGCTGTGCTCGATGAACTGGACCGTCGCTTCGGTCTGTCCGGACACGCCGAGAAAGCCTCGCGTCCGTCCGCCTGAATAACTATTTGAGAGGAGCAGTAACATGGGCATTTTTGACTGGAAACACTGGATCGTCATCCTGGTTGTCGTGGTGCTGGTGTTCGGCACCAAGAAACTGAAAAACCTCGGCACTGACGTCGGCGAGTCGATCAAGGGCTTTCGCAAAGCCATGAACGATGATGAAAAACCGGCCGACCCGACCGTGACCCCGGCGCAACCGGTGCCACCTGCTCAACCAACCACGACCTCGCCACTGAACCAGCCGCACACCATCGACGTGCAGGCGCAGAAAGTCGAAGAGCCGATCCGCAAAGACGTGTGAGCACTGACTAATGTTTGGTATCAGCTTCTCTGAACTGCTGCTCGTCGGCCTCGTTGCCCTGCTGGTGCTGGGCCCCGAGCGTTTGCCGGGCGCTGCGCGCACCGCCGGTCTGTGGATCGGGCGGCTGAAGCGCAGCTTCAACGCGATCAAACAGGAAGTTGAACGTGAAATCGGTGCCGACGAAATTCGTCGGCAACTGCACAACGAGCACATTCTGTCGCTGGAGCAGGAGGCGCGGAAGATTTTCACGCCGACCCAGCAGGAGCCCACGCCGGTGCCGCCGGTTGAACCGGTGGCCGAGCCGACGATTCATGCGCCGGGCACCGAATCCGTGCCGACCATGGGCGGTGTCGAACCCGCGCCTGTGATCCCCACGCCAACGCCCGTAGAACCTGTTGCGCCTGCCGCCGCGCCGACAACGCCGGCTCCTCACGACCCAACACTGCCGCCGCGAGCCCCATGAGCGAACTTCCTGAAAACGACCAGCACATGCCGCTGGTTTCGCACCTCACCGAGTTGCGTACCCGCCTGCTGCGCTGTGTAGCGGCGATTTTCATCATCTTCGCCGGGCTGTTCGCGTTCACCCAGCAGATCTACACGTTCGTCTCGACGCCGCTGCGGGCTTACTTGCCCGCCGGCGCAACGATGATCGCCACCGACGTGTCGTCGCCGTTCCTGACGCCGCTGAAACTGACGATGATGGTCTCGCTGTTCCTGGCGATCCCGGTGATCCTGCACCAGATCTGGGGCTTTATCGCGCCAGGCCTGTACAAGCATGAGAAACGCATCGCGGTGCCGCTGCTGATCTCCAGCATCATGCTGTTCTACACCGGCATGGCGTTCGCCTATTACCTGGTGTTCCCGCTGATCTTCAAATTCTTCGCCGCCGCCACCCCGGCCGGCGTGGAAATGATGACCGACATCACCAGCTACCTCGATTTCGTCATGACGCTGTTCTTCGCCTTCGGCGTGGCGTTCGAGATCCCGGTGGCCGTGGTGCTGCTGGTGTGGATCGGCGTGGTCGACGTCAAATACCTGAAGAAGATCCGCCCCTACGTGATCATCGGCTGCTTCGTGGTCGGCATGATCCTGACCCCGCCGGACATCTTCTCCCAGACGCTGTTGGCCGTACCGATGTGGCTGCTGTTCGAGATCGGCATCCTGTTCGGTGGCCTGGTCAGCAAGCGCGGCGAACACCCGGACGACCAACCGGTTGACGATCACAACGACCAGCCGCCAGCGACCCAGCCGTGAATCTGCTGCTTCTCGAAGAAGCCGATTTCATTGCGGCTGACCGGGTGATCCTGCGTGATCGACGGCTGACCCATATGCAGGAAGTGCATCGCTGTGAAGTCGGCGACAGCATGCGCGTTGGCCGGATCGGCGGGTTGATGGGCTCAGCCGAGGTGCTGCGCCTGGACGCCGGTGAAGCTGAATTGCGCGTTGTTCTTGATCAACCGCCACCGACCAAGCTGCCGCTGACCCTGGTGTTGGCCCTGCCACGCCCGAAAATGCTGCGCAGGGTGTTCCAGACCGTGGCCGCCATGGGTGTGCCGCGCATCGTGCTGGTGAACAGCTATCGTGTCGAGAAGAGCTTCTGGCAAACGCCATTCCTGGAGCCGGAAGCGATTCGCGAGCAATTGATCCTTGGGCTGGAACAGGCTCGGGACAGTGTGCTGCCAGAGGTTGTCATCGAGAAGCGCTTCAAGCCGTTCGTTGAGGACCGTCTGCCCGCAATTACTGAAGGCACTCTCGGTCTGGTTGGCCATCCCGGGAATTATCCGCCCTGCCCCCGTGGCCTGGACGAACCGGTGACTCTGGCGATCGGCCCGGAAGGTGGATGGATTCCCTACGAAATCGAATTGCTGGGCAAGTCTGGCCTGCAACCGGTGCAACTCGGCGATCGAATCCTGCGCGTCGAGACCGCCGTTACCGCCCTGCTCGCGCGCCTCTTCTGACCCTACACAATCCGGTGTAGGAGCTGCCGAAGGCTGCGATCTTTTGATCTTGGCAACGGTGAGATCGACGAAGATCAAGATCAAAAGATCGCAGCCTTCGGCAGCTCCTACATAAATCCGCGTTCCGTCAGATAAACCACATCGCGAGTGAGCTCGGCGCCTACAGATTCCCACTCAACAGCCGATAACGTCCCCATAAAACCAAATTGTGGTTCAGGGGAGTAGCAGCATGCACCGTTGGCTAGCCGAGAAACTGGGAAACGTAAGCGTTAATCGCAAACTGGGTGTCGGCTTCGGTCTCGTCCTGCTCCTGACCCTATTGATCACCTTCACCGGCTGGACCGGCCTGACGGGCGTGATGAGCCGTGGCGACAAGCTCGGGTTCATCGCCAGCCTCAATGATCTGACCAAGGACTTGCGCCTGGCGCGCCTGGACTACGAAATGCGCCGTGGCGAGCAAGGTCCCGGGGCGGTCAACGACTTGCTGGGCCAGCTCGACGCCGGCCTGCAAACCGCACGCAAGTTGATCGAACAACCCGCCGACATCGCGATGATCGACCAGCAACTGGCAGCGGTCAGCCAGTACAAGCAAGCCTTCATCGCCATGACCCAGGCCGGTGCCAATCGCGAAGACGCGCGCAGCAAACTCGGCGCCACCGCTGACAACGCCGTGGCCAAGGTATCGGAAGTGGAGAAAGCCCTGCTGCAAGGCGACAGCGTTGCCCAGTTCAACAATGTGGTCGACCTGAGCAAACTGATCCAGCAAGCGCGCTTCCAGGTGCGCGGCTACACCTACAGCGCCAAGACCGAGGCCGAACAGCCTGCGCTGGACGCCATCGACAACGCCCTGAAAAACCTCGAAAGCCTGCCGGGCAAAGTGCCGGAGCAGTACGCCGCCAACCTGCAACAGGCCACCGAATCCCTCAAGGCTTATCGCGCCGCCGTCAGCCAGTACCGCGACTCCCAAGTGGCGAGTGCCGCCGCGCTCAAACGCATGACCGAGCAAGGCGACATCTTGTCCGATGTGAGCAAGAAACTGACCGTGTCGCAAACCGTCGTGCGTGACACCGATGCGGCCCACGCCAAAAACCTGCTGCTGATGGCCAGCCTGCTCGCCCTGGCGGTTGGCTTGCTCGCCGCCTGGGCGATCACCCGTCAAATCATCATTCCTCTGAGCCAGACCCTGAAAGTGGCCGAGCGCGTGGCCGCTGGCGACCTGACCCACAACCTGATCTCCGAACGCCAGGACGAACTGGGCCAGCTCCAGCGCGCCATGCAAAGCATGACCCTGGGCCTGCGCGAGTTGATCGGTGGTATCAGCGACGGCGTCACGCAGATCGCCAGCGCCGCTGAAGAACTGTCCGCTGTCACCGAGCAAACCAGCGCCGGGGTCAACAGCCAGAAGGTGGAAACCGACCAGGTCGCCACCGCCATGCACGAGATGACCGCCACCGTGCAGGAAGTCGCGCGTAACGCCGAAGAAGCTTCCGAAGCCGCAGTCGCCGCCGATCAACAGGCTCGCGAAGGTGACAAGGTTGTCGGTGAAGCCATCGCCCAGATCGAGCGTTTGGCCATCGAAGTCGGCAACTCCACCGTCGCCATGAGCGACTTGAAGCGCGAAAGCGACAAGATCGGCAGCGTGCTCGACGTGATCAAGTCCGTGGCGCAACAGACCAACCTGCTGGCGCTCAACGCCGCCATCGAAGCGGCGCGCGCCGGTGAAGCCGGACGCGGTTTTGCGGTGGTCGCCGACGAAGTCCGCAGCCTGGCCCAGCGCACCCAGAAGTCCACCGAAGAAATCGAAGAGCTGATCGTCGGCCTGCAAACCGGCACCCAGCAAGTCGCGACCATCATGGACAACAGCCGCAGCCTGACCGACAGCAGCGTCGAACTGACCCGCCGCGCCGGTGGCTCACTGGAAAGCATCACCCGCACGGTGTCGGCGATCCAGTCGATGAACCAGCAGATCGCCGCAGCGGCTGAGCAACAGAGCGCCGTGGCCGAAGAGATCAACCGCAGCGTGCTGAACGTGCGCGATGTATCCGAGCAGACCTCGGCAGCGAGTGAAGAGACCGCGGCGTCCAGCGTTGAGCTGGCGCGGTTGGGCACGCATTTGCAGATGTTGGTTGGCAGGTTCAAGGTTTGAGGTGATGCCATTCGCGAGCAGGCTCGCTCCCACATTGATCGGCGGCGTACACAAAATTTGTGCCTGACGCACAACCCCTGTGGGAGCGAGCCTGCTCGCGAAAGCGGTCTGACTGGCGTCGAGGTCAGAGGACCTGCCGCAAAAACGCCTGCGCCCGAGGATCCTTCGGCGCATCGAAGAATTCGGCCGGCGAGGCGTCTTCCAGCAACTTGCCGTGATCGAAGAACAGCACCCGATCCGCCACTTCCCGGGCAAAGCCCATTTCGTGGGTGACGCAGACCATGGTCATGCCTTCCACGGCCAGGGTTTTCATCACGTCCAGCACTTCACCGACCATTTCCGGGTCCAGCGCCGAGGTCGGCTCATCGAACAACATGACCTTCGGTTCCATCGCCAATGCCCGCGCGATGGCAACACGCTGTTGCTGACCGCCGGACAAGCGTGACGGAAACTCGTTGGCCTTCTGCGCGATACCGACCTTTTTCAGCAGTTCCATGGCCTTGGCCTCGCGCTCCTTCTTGCCGCGCTTGCGCACGACTTTCTGGGCCAGGCAGAGGTTTTCCAGCACAGTCATGTGCGGGAACAGGTTGAAATGCTGGAACACCATGCCGACTTCCCGGCGATAGGCATTAACGTCGGTTTTCGGGTCGGCCAGTTGCAAGCCGTCGATGCTCACCGAGCCCGAATCGAATTCTTCCAGGCCATTGAGGCAGCGCAGGAAGGTCGATTTGCCGGAGCCAGACGGGCCGATCACCACCAGCACTTCGCCCTTGGCCACGGTCGTGGACACGTTATCCACCGCGCGCACCACCTGGCCACGGGTGTCGAAGACTTTTACCAGATCGCGGACTTCAATCACTTTGCGCGAGCCTCCGCTCAAGCCGGCTGGCGATTTTCGACAGCGGCAGGTTGATCAACAGGTACAGCCCGGCCACGCAGAACAGGATTTCGAACGGCGAGAACGAAGTGGTGATGACTTCGCGGCCGCTTTTCAGCAGCTCGGTAATCGCGATCACCGACACCAGCGAGGTGTCTTTCACCAGACTGATAAACTGCCCGGCCAGCGGCGGCAGCACACGTTTCAACGCCTGCGGTAACACCACATGGCGCATCGACTGGCCAGCGCTCAAGCCCAACGAACGCGCGGCTTCGTTCTGGCCACGGGCAATCGACTGCACGCCGGAACGGATGATCTCTGCCACATAGGCGCCAGTGAACAGCGACAACGCGGCGATCCCGGCGAACTCCCGGGACAGGTTCATCACCGTGCCGATGAAGAAGTAGAAAATGAAGATCTGCACCAGCAACGGCGTACCGCGCACCAGCTCGACGTAAATGGTCGAGAGGTCGCGCAAGGTCGGGTTATTCGACAGCCGGCACAGGCCAGTGGCCAGACCGATCAGCAGCCCGAGCACGCCAGACACCACGGACAGCCACAACGTGGTCCACAGGCCCCACAGCAGCGGTCCGGCGGCCCAATGCCGGGTGACACCGATCACGTCGCCTTCCGCCACGTCATCGCCCTGAGCGACTTGCAGGCTGTTTTCGTCGACGGTCAGGCGTTGTTCTTCGCCGGCGTCATTGCGCAGGGTGACTTCGGCCTTCTCGCCTTGGCGCACCAGTTCGCTGACCGTGGAGATGTCGGCGGCGCGCTGGGACTCTTCGGCGTGGTAGGCGAAGTATTGCGGCACACGATTCCAGCGCCATTCGTAGGACATCAGCGAGGTGGCGTAATACAACGCGCCGGCCAGGCCGATGAGCACGAGCACGGTCAGGACGTGCCAGGGCAGTTGGGATTTTTTCTGTTTCATTTGCGTTGGAGGTTCCGAATTCTGTGTCGCCGGGGAGGACGCCTTCGCGGGCAAGCCTCGCTCCTACACTGGAATGCATTTCTCTGTAGGAGCGAGGCTTGCCCGCGAATGAGGGCGACGCGGTCTATCTGACCGGGCCTTATTCCATGTCCTTGAGCCAGGCGGTGTCTTTAAACCACTTGTCATGAATGCGGTCGTAGGTGCCGTCTTCGTGGATCTGGTGCAGGAAGTTGTTGATGAAGTTGAGGCTGTCGTAATCACCCTTCTTCAGGCCGAAGGCCAGCGGCTCGTAGGTGAACGGTTTGTCGAGGAACACCAGTTTGCCGGCGCCGACCTTGTTCACCGCCACAACGTTGTACGGGGCGTCGTAGATGAAGGCGTCGGCCTTGCCGTTGACCACATCGAGCACGGCTTCCTGCTCGTTGTCGTAGCCGTGGTATTTGGCTTTGGAGATCAACTTCTTGGCGACCATCTCGCCGGTGGTGCCGAGTTTGGAGGTGATGCGGTAGTCGTCGGTGTTCAGGTCTTTATAGGACTTGATGGTGCCTTCCAGGTCCTTGCGGATCAGCAGGGTCTGGCCGACTACGATGAACGGTTCGCTGAAGTTCAGGCGCAGATTGCGCTCCTGAGTCAGGGTCATGCCGCTGCCGATCATGTCGAACTTGTCGGTCATCAGGGCCGGGATGATCCCGTCGTAGCCGGTGGACACCAGCTCCAGTTTGACGCCCATGGCCTTGGTCATGGCCTTGAGGATGTCGACTTCGAAACCGATGATCTCGCCGCGCTTGTTGGTCATTTCGAAGGGCATGTAGGTCGGGTCCATGCCGACTTTCAGCGTGCCACGCTTGACCGCGTCATCAATGGCACCGGCCTGCGCCGCGTTGACTGCAACCAATGCCGTGACGCCGACCAGCAGCATCGACAGATACTTCTTCATCTTCAAGCCCCCAAAACCATTGCGTTGTGAGGCGCGCAATCGACGATTTTCCTTGGAAAACCGACAGATACGAACAGAAAGCTGCCCGGGCGCACCAATTCGGGGACGGATGCTAACGCACTGGGTTGTTTGCACAAGGGTTTACGCAGGATTTGTTGCTTTGTGGCGGGACCGAAAAGCAAAAGATCGCAGCCTTCGGCAGCTCCTACACGGTGTACATCCGTAGGAGCTGCCGAAGGCTGCGATCTTTTGGGAAGCGCCCCGCTTCTGAAGGAAGCGGGGGTTTTTATCAGGCCAACTGAGGCTGTGCGCTCAGTGGCTTGAGCGGTAGCAGTGGCGCATGCGGATCGGCTTTCACCGATTGCCGCCAGGCGTCCAGCCACTCGGCGTGGCCTTCGCTCCAGACTTGCTCATGCAAGCGACCCAACGCCACCGGGTCACTCAGCAGTTGCAGGCGCTCATGGTTGTTCAGCCCGGCAGGCCCGGCCTTCAACGCATGACGAACACGCTCCACACGCAACCACTCGATCGGCTCGGCCTGACCGTGACGGGACGTCGCCAGCGAGCACGCCAGGGCGTTCTGCTGCGGGTCGACCACGGCGCGGATGAAGCCGTCTTTCAACTGGTGATAACGGTTTTCATGGGTGTACTGATCGGTGGCCAGCAGCGCTTGTGGCGGATTGTATTCCTCAGGGATCAGGAACAGGCTCTCGTCACGGGACTTCAGGCCCAGACCAACACGGCTGGAAATCACCGACACCGGGATCGACAGCATCAGCGAACCGACGATCGGCACCAGCCACCAGAGGAAGCTCGGGTTCAGCCAGATAACCAGCAGGGCCCAGAAGAAGCCCAGCAAGGTTTGCGGACCGTGGCGCTTGACCGCTTCGCTCCATGGCGTGGAGTCGTCGTCACGTTGCGGCGAGTTCCAGGTCGCGGCCCAGCCGAGGAACGCGGCGAGTACGAAACGGGTGTGGAAAATCATCCGCACCGGCGCCAGCAGCATGGAGAACAGCATCTCCAGCAGCATCGAGAACGTCACCTTGAACTTGCCACCGAACTCTTTCGCGCCCTTGGCCCAGATCAGGATGATGCTCAACAGCTTCGGCAGGAACAACAGCACGATGGTCGTCGAGAACAACGCCACGGCTTTGTCCGGATGCCATTGCGGCCACAGCGGATACAGCTGTCGCGGCTCCATGAAGTACTGCGGCTCCATCAACGTGTTCACCGCCAGCAACGCCGTCGACAACACAAGGAAGAAGAACCACAACGGCGCCGACAGGTAAGACATCACACCGGTCAGGAACACCGCACGGTGCACCGGGTGCATGCCCTTGACCAGGAACAGGCGGAAGTTCATCAGGTTACCGTGGCACCAGCGACGGTCACGCTTGAGTTCGTCCAGCAGGTTCGGCGGCAGTTCTTCGTAGCTGCCTGGCAAGTCGTAGGCAATCCACACGCCCCAGCCGGCACGGCGCATCAGCGCAGCTTCGACGAAGTCGTGGGACAGGATCGCACCGGCAAACGCACCTTTACCCGGCAACGGCGCCAAGGCGCAGTGCTCGATAAACGGCTTCATGCGGATGATCGCGTTGTGGCCCCAGTAGTGGGATTCGCCCAACTGCCAGAAGTGCAAACCGGCGGTGAACAGCGGACCGTACACACGGGTCGCAAACTGCTGCATGCGCGCATAAAGGGTGTCCATGCCCGACGCACGTGGCGCGGTCTGGATGATCCCGGCGTCCGGCGTGGCTTCCATCAAGCGCACCAGACTGGTCAAGCAGTCGCCGCTCATCACGGAGTCCGCGTCGAGCACGACCATGTACTTGTAGTCACCGCCCCAACGACGGCAGAAGTCGTCGAGGTTGCCGCTTTTACGTTTGACGCGACGGCGACGGCGGCGATAGAAGATCTTGCCGAAGCCCTTGGCTTCGCGGCAGACGTCCAGCCAGGCCTGTTGCTCGGCCACGCAGATATCGGTTTCGTTACTGTCGCTGAGGACGAAGAAGTCGAAACGGTCCAGGTCACCCGTGGCCGCCACCGACTCGAAAGTCGCCCGCAGACCGGCAAATACACGCGGCACGTCTTCGTTGCAGATCGGCATCACCAGTGCGGTGCGTGCGTCCTTGGCAATCGGCTCGTTGCCGGCGCTTTTACCGGAGATACGGTATTTATCGTGACCGGTGAGCAACTCGAGGAAGCCCATCAGTGCGGTCCAGAAACCGGCCGACACCCAGCAGAACAGAATCCCGAACAGAATCAGGATGCTGGTTTGCAGCGCATACGGCAGCACTTGCGTGGCGGTTTGCAGTAGCGGTTGGTGCAGCACTTCGTTCAGGTCGACGAACGACCAGCCCTGGTACGGCATGATGCCTTTCATGTACCAGCCAGCCACGATGGTCTGGCCGAGCATCAGCACCAGCAGAATGTAACGACGGATCGAACCGACGGTGCGCCAGCGAGCCGCCGGCAACACGCGTTCATCCTTCGGCGGTGCCGGCGGATTGGTGCGACCGGTCATCCGGCGCCAGCCACGCACCAGAATATTGGTGCGCCACGGCTCAGGCACAACCTTGGTCCGGCGAATCGGCGGGGTCGCCTTGAGGACGACACGACCACTGGCGTCAAGCGCCAGCATCTCCGCTTCTTCCAGTTCTTCGGCACTGTTCAGGAGCAGGCGCTTGCCCACCGAGGCTTGCACAGCCTCGGTCGGTGCGTCGAATGTCGAGGACGAAAGACGCTGGTGCAGTTCACTGAAGGACTGGCAGCCCGCGAGTTCCGCGCGCTGCTCGTCGGTCATCGGTAAATGCGCCAGATACTCCGACAGAGTCTCTGGCTTTACTTGAGAATTACTCATCGGCAGGCAACTGGTAGCTCCAGGTTTCGGTCAGGACTTCTTCAGTCGCCGCCGAATCCGGTGTGGCTGGGGCCGCGTCCGCAGCAGCAGGCTGCTTGGCGTCTTTGTTGTCCTTGGCATCGGCAACCGGCTTGGCATCGGCCTGTTTGGCGTCAGCCTGCTTGGCGTCCTTGGTTTCCTTGTCCGCTTTCTCCTGTTGCTTGGCGGCGACTTTGTCGGCCTTGGCAACGGAGGAATTGGAAGCTGGAATCGACGACTTGGCCAGATCCTCAGGCACGATTTTCTCGACCAGGGATGCACGCATCTCGGTGGCCTTGCTCGCGTCCTTGATTTTCATGCGTAGCGTCAGGCGCCAGCCCTTGGTTTCAGGGTTGTAGCGCACGGAGTTCTCGACCAGCTCGGCATTGTCGCCAACGCTGACCTGGCTGCGCACATCGGCAGTTTCCGGCAAAGCGGCCAGGGACGGGCCTTCGAAGTCCACCAGATAGGCAACGGTGCCGTCCGGCTGACGGATCAGGTTCGACTGTTTCACGTCACCAGTGGAACGCAGGGTCTGTTTGACCCAAGCGCTGTCCGGAGCGTGGATAGCGGCTTCGTCGATGGTCCAGTGCATGCGATAAGCGACGTCAAGCGGCTGGCCTGGCTCCGGCAGTTTTTCCGGGCTCCAGAAAGCCACGATGTTGTCGTTGGTTTCGTCGGCGGTCGGAATTTCCACCAGGTCTACAGAACCCTTGCCCCAATCGCCTTTTGGCTCGATCCAGGCACTTGGGCGCTTGTCGTAGCGGTCGTCGAGGTCTTCGTAGTGGCTGAAGTCACGACCACGTTGCAGCAAGCCGAAGCCACGTGGGTTCTCGATGGCGAAGTTGCTTACCGCCAGGTGTTTCGGGTTGTTCAATGGACGCCAGATCCACTCGCCGTTACCGGCATGGATCGACAGACCGCTGGAGTCGTGCAGTTCGCGACGATAGTTCAGCACTTTGGAAGGCTGGTTGGCGCCGAACAGGAACATGCTGGTCAACGGCGCAACGCCGAGCTTGGTGACCTTGTCACGCAAGAACATGCGGGCTTTAACGTCAACTACAGTGTCACTGCCTGGACGCAGGGTCAGGCGGTACGCACCGGTCGCACGCGGCGAATCCAGCAGCGCGAAGATCACCAGGTGCTTGTCACCCGGTTTTGGCTGTTGAATCCAGAACTCGGTGAAACGCGGGAATTCTTCGCCGGACGGCAATGCGGTATCGATGGCCATGCCGCGAGCGGACAAACCATAGGTGTGACCCTTGCCGACAACGCGGAAGTAACTCGCGCCGAGCATGGTCATGATTTCGTCTTGCTTGTCAGCCTTGTTGATCGGGTACAGCACACGGAAACCGGCATAACCCAGTTGCTCGGTGGCTTTAGGATCGAACTTGACGTCGCCGAAATCAAAACGACTTGGGTCGTATTTGATCTCTTCGACGTTGTTGGCCGTGATTTCGTTGATTTTCACCGGGGTGTCGAAGTGCATGCCCTGGTGATAGAACGAAAGCTTGAACGGGGTTTTCTGATCGGCCCACTCGGCTTTTTCAGTGCGGAAACGAATTTTCTGATAATCCGCGAATTTCATTTCGCGGAATTCGTTCGGCAGGTTACTGCGCGGGGCTTCGAATTTCTGCCCGGCCAGCTCTTTCGCCTTGACCGACACATCATCCAGGTTGAATGCCCAAAGCTGGCCGGCGCTGAGCAGACACAGCAGTGCAGAGCCCGCTACCAGAGCGCTTCGGAACCGTTGGGCAGACAATTTTGGTGCATTACAGGGACTAACAATCACGAGCAACCCTCGCCGAAAACAGATCAAAAAACCAACGGCCAGCTATCTATATGCCAGGTTGGCGAGCATTGTTCCGACTCCTCTGGGGCTAAATGATTCCCCAACAGGTTCCGGGCAAGTCTCTACCTAAGTCAAAATGGGCCAACGAACGCTGATCCCCGTAGCGCGCGATTATCTAGTAGGCCGCGTTACAACGCATCAGGGGTAACAAAGTATTTATCGCGAAAAACCCCTGTTTTCAGTCGAAATGCCCTTAAAAACATGTTTCAGGGGCTTTCAGGTCTGTAACAGGAAGGTTACCGGGCCATCATTGACCAGGTGCACCTGCATATCCGCGCCGAATCTACCTGATGCCACAGTGCCATGCACCTCTTTCGCTCTGCCTAATAGATAGTCGAAAAGTTCTTCACCGAGGGCCGGAGGCGCCGCCGTCGAAAAACTCGGGCGCAACCCGCTCTTGGTGTCGGCCGCCAGGGTGAACTGCGAGACCAGCAGCAGGCCACCACCGACATCCGCCAGGGACAGATTCATCTTGCCTTCTGTATCACTGAATACACGATAGTTAAGCAGTTTATGCAGAAGTTTGTCGGCGCTGGCCCGCGTGTCCTCGGGCTCGACCGCCACCAGAACCAGCAAACCCTGGTCCACCGCGCCAACGACCTCCCCCGCTACCTCGACTCGCGCGCCACGCACGCGTTGCAGCAGGCCTTTCATGCTTCTTCAGGCGGCAGATCAAGCAAGCGCCGGGCCATCTGACCAGCGGCACGCACCAAGGCATCGGTGATACCCGGTTCAGACGCAGCGTGGCCGGCATCGCGGATCACCTGCAACTCGCTGTTCGGCCAGGCTTGATGCAGTTCCCAGGCATTGTCCAACGGGCAGATCACGTCGTAACGGCCATGCACGATCACGCCGGGCAAATGGGCGATCTTGCCCATGTCACGAATCAGCTGGTTCGGCTCGAGGAACGCATTGTTGGTGAAGTAGTGGCATTCGATCCTGGCAATCGACAGCGCGCGCTGCGGCTCGGAGAAACGATCGACCACCAGCGGGTTCGGGCGCAGGGTCGCGGTCCGGCCTTCCCAGGTGGACCAGGCCTTGGCCGCGTGCATCTGGGCGATCTGATCGTTGCCGGTCAGACGTTTGTGAAAAGCCGTGAGCAAGTCGCCGCGCTCGTCCAGCGGGATCGGCGCGATGTAGTCCTGCCAGTAGTCGGGAAACAGACGACTGGCGCCGGCCTGATAGAACCACTCGATTTCCTGCGGACGGCAAAGAAAAATCCCGCGCAGGATCAGACCGTGCACACGCTCCGGGTGGGTTTGCGCGTAGGCCAGGGCCAGGGTCGAACCCCAGGAGCCGCCGAACAGCACCCATTTCTCGATGTTCAGGTGTTTGCGGATCCGCTCAAGGTCGGCGACCAGATCCCAGGTGGTGTTGTTTTCAAGGTTGGCGTGGGGCGTGGAGCGACCGCAGCCGCGCTGGTCGAAGGTGACAATGCGATACAGGTTGGGATCGAAGTACCGACGGCTCTGTGCATCACACCCGGCGCCGGGGCCGCCGTGGATGAACACCACCGGCAAACCTTCCGGTGAACCGCTTTCGTCGACATACAGCGTGTGGGTTTTATCGACGGCCAGATCGTGCCGGGCGTAGGGTTTGATCTGCGGGTACAAAGTCTGCATTGCACGCTCCGTAAGGGGTCGAGGTCATCCCTGGGGGGACTTCAATTATTCTGCCGTCCGGCATCATAAACCCGAATTACGTCAATGAGCATGCACTTGCAACGTCAGAGTCTGTCAGCCAGAAACCCGAGCAGGTTTTCATAGAGCCGGTCGACCTCCGCGACCTGCCTGCGAGCGCGTAAACAGCCGTGAACCAGCCCTTCGCCGTAGTACAACTTCGCGCTCACGCCAGCGGCGTTGAGTTGCTCGGCATAGCGCACACCGTCGTCGCGCAGCGGGTCGAATTGCGCCACGGCGATCAGCGCGGGGGGCAAACCGCTGAAATCGTCGGCAAGCAATGGCATGGCATAGGCGCTCGTTTGTCCGGCGCCACGCAAATAGAGCGCGTGATAACAATCCACGTCGCTGCTGCTGAGTAACGGCGCGTCGGCACATTCGCTGCGCGACGGTGATTGATGATCGCCGCCCAGGCCAGGATAAATCAGCACTTGTGCGCAGGGCATCGGCTCGCCTGTATCGCGCAAGGCCAGGCATAACGCCGCGGCCAGATTGCCGCCAGCGCTGTCCCCGGCGACCAGCATCCGCTCTGGATCGAACCAGAACGGTCCTGAACGCAAGGCGCGCCAGACTTTCAGGCAATCTTCAAAACCTGCCGGGAATGGATGCTCGGGCGCCAGCCGATAATCCACGGCCACCACCATCGTCCCCAACGCCGCCGCCAACTCGGCGCAGATGAAGTCATGGGAGTCCAAATCCCCGACCACCCAACCGCCACCGTGCAGGTACAAAATGCACGGCCAGCCGCTGGTCGGTGGCGTCACCGGCGGTCGATAGGAGCGCACCGCCACGCCCGCCAGCGTGAAGTCGGTGACCTCCAGCCCGGCGGGACGCGGCGGGGTAAACGCCCGGCACATCTCGCTGTAGGCCTGGCGCAACCCAGTGAGGCTGCTGTCGGTGCTGTTGAAGCCGAGGGTTTTCTCGACGAAGGCCGACATCTGGTCAGAGAGGGGGTAAGTAGACATGGGCCTGCCGCCGATTCTTCAAGGGTTTGAGATAACCCTGTGGGAGCGGGCTTGCTCGCGAAGGCGGTGTGTCAGTCGACACAACTGTTGCCTGACACACCGCCTTCGCGAGCAAGCCCGCTCCCACAGGTTCTTCATTCCAAGTCAGGGTTTCAGGCTGGCCTGCACGGTCGCCACGCCATCCTTGCCATCAAAACTGCTGACACCCGCCAGCCAGCGCTGAAGGTCTTCCGGGTGATCGCGCAGCCAGGCCTTGGCAACCTCCTGCGGCGTTTTGCGCTCCATGATCGGCACCATCAACTGGCTTTCCTGGGACGCGGTAAACGTCAGGTTTTGCAGCAGGCGATTCACGTTCGGGCAGCGTTCGGCGTAGTCCGGGGCGGTCACTGTGGAGACAGTCGCCGCACCTTCGTTCGGGCCGTACACATCTTCACTGCCGGTCAGGTAGGCGATTTTCATGTTGATGTTCATCGGGTGCGGGGTCCAGCCGACGAACACTACGAACTCCTTGCGGTTCACCGCCCGCTGCACGGCGGCGAGCATGCCGGCCTCACCGGACTCGATCAGTTTGAAATCCTTCAGGCCGAAGTGATTGGTTTCGATCATGGTTTTGATGGTGGTGTTGGCGCCGCTGCCCGGCTCGATGCCGTAGATCTTGCCGCCGAGCTGATCCTTGAACTTGGCGATATCGGCGAAGGTTTTCAGCCCCGCCGCTGCGACGTATTCCGGTACGGCGAGGGTGGCCTGGGCGTCGGCCAGGCTCGGTTTGTCCATGACCTTGACTTGATTGGCGGCGATGAACGGGGCGATGTTCTTGTCCATCGCCGGTTTCCAGTAACCGAGGAAAATATCGAGGCGCTTGTCGCGGATGCCGGCGAAGATGATCTGCTGCACGGCGCTGGTTTGTTTGCTTTCGTAGCCCAGGCCATTGAGCAACACATCGGCCATGCCGCTGGTGGCGATCACATCGGTCCAGTTGACCACGCCCATGCGCACAGCTTTGCAGGAAGGGTCTTCACTGGCCAGGACGCTGGTACTCAAAAGAGCGGTGCCGCAGAGGATGGAGAGACAGCGGGTGAACAAACTTTTGGTGCTTGTCATGAATGGCGTTCTCGTGCGGCAGATTATTGTCGGGGCCGGTGTCTTCACGCACCGTGCCCGGAACATTACGCAGCGCCGAGAAGGTAAAAGCGAACTGTAGCGACCGAGATTTGCACGGTGGCGACAGTGATGGCCTTAAAAGATCGCAGCCTTCGGCAGCTCCTACAGGATCGGGTTTTCACACGATCAATGTAGGAGCTGCCGAAGGCTGCGATCTTTTGATTTTATGCGTTGTAGTGCTTTTGGCCCCACGCCAACAACCCTTGCAGCAACTCCTTGAGCACCACTTGCGTCGGTTCAGCCAGATCAGGTCGATAGCGGAACGGTTCAAACTCTTCCATGTACGTGCACTGCCCCAGTTCCAGTTGCACCGCGTGGATGTTTTCGGCCGGGTTGCCGTAATGCCGGGTGATGTGGCCGCCCTTGAAGCGGCCGTTCAGCACGTGGCTGTAATCGGTGTGTTTCGCGCAGATGGCTTCCAGTTGCGTGGCCAACTGAGGATCGCAACTAGCGCCGTTGAAGGTGCCGAGGTTGAAGTCCGGCAGTTTGCCGTCGAACAGGTGCGGGATGATCGAGCGGATCGAGTGCGCATCGAACAGCAGCGCGTAGCCGAACTCGGCTTTGAGTCGCGCCAGCTCGTTCTGCAACGTGCTGTGATACGGCGTCCAGATTTGCTCCAGATAGGTCGCGCGCTCGGCTGCCGACGGTTCCATGCCCTCGCGAAACAAGGGAATGCCGTCGAACAGGATCGATGGGTACAGACCGGTGGTGGCGCCGACGTACATCGGTTTGTCGTCGGACGGTCGGTTCAGGTCGATGACAAACCGCGAGTACTCGGCGGCCAGGGTGCTGGCGCCCAGTTCTGCGGCAAATTCATACAGCTGCGGAATGTGCCAATCGGTATCGGGCAAGCTGCGTGCGTCGGGGATCAACCCGGCCTCGACCGCCGGGGTCAGGCGCAGGCCGGCGTGGGGCATGCTGATCAGCAGCGGCACGCGGCCTTGTTTGAAGTTCAGAACCTTATCCACAACCGTTCTCCTAAACGCTAATTTCGACGCCGTGACGCACGACGCGTTTTTCCAGGTCACCGCCCAGCCAGTACGACAAGTCGGCGGGACGATCGATTTGCCAGGCCACAAAGTCGGCGACCTTGCCGACTTCCAGCGAACCGTGAGTCTCGGCCATGCCCAGCGCGGTGGCGGCATGAATCGTCGCGCCGGCCAGGGCTTCTTCCGGGGTCATGCGGAAACAGGTGCAGGCCATGTTCAGCATCAGACGCAGCGACAGCGCCGGCGAGGTGCCGGGGTTGAGGTCGCTGGCGATGGCGATTTTCACGCCGTGTTTGCGCAAGGCGTCCATCGGCGGCAATTGGGTTTCGCGCAGGAAGTAGAACGCTCCCGGCAGCAACACTGCGACGGTGCCGGACGCGGCCATGGCGATGGCATCGTCTTCATCCATGAACTCCAGGTGATCGGCGGACAGCGCGTGATAACGCGCGGCCAGGCTCGAACCGTGGAGGGACGACAACTGCTCGGCGTGCAGCTTCACCGGCAAACCGAGTTCCTGGGCGGTGATGAAGACGCGCTCGACCTGCGCCGGCGAGAACGCCAGGTACTCACAAAACGCATCTACCGCATCGACTAGCCCTTCGGCCGCCAGGGCCGGGAGCATTTCAGCGCAGATGTGATCGATGTAGTCGTCGGCGCGATCCTTGTATTCCGGCGGCAAGGCGTGGGCCGCCAGGCACGTGCTGCGCACGCTGACCGGCAGCTCGGCGCCGAGGCGACGGATGACCCGCAGGATCTTGCGTTCGCTGGCCAGGTCCAGGCCGTAGCCGGATTTCATTTCGACCGTGGTCACGCCGTCGCGCATCAGGCTTTTCAGGCGCTTGGCGGCGCTGGCAAACAGTTCGTCTTCACTGGCGGCGCGGGTGGCGCGCACGGTGCTGGCGATGCCGCCACCGGCCGCGGCGATTTCCGAGTAGCTGACGCCTTGCAGGCGCTGCTCGAATTCACCGCTGCGGTTACCGCCGAACACCGTATGGGTGTGGCAGTCGATCAGGCCCGGGGTAACCCAGGCCCCTTTCAAATCGTTGACCGCCGGATATTCACCGGACGGCAGTTCAGCACGTGGGCCGATCCACTCAATGTGCGCACCGGACGTCACGATGGCCGCATCCTCGATGATCGAGTAGACGCCTTGCGCCATGGTTGCGACGTGGCAGTGTTGCCAGAGAGTTTTCATCCCTTAGTCTCCACAAAATTCAAAATCGATTCGCGAGCAAGCCCGCTCCCACATGGGAATGCGTACTCCTGTGGGAGCGGGCTTGCTCGCGAAGAGGCCATTACAGGCTAGGCAGCAACTTCGCCGACACCAGCTCATTCAGGCAGCGGGTCGCCAACAACTCGCTCGCGGCGTTGATGTCCGGTGCAAAGAACCGGTCTTTCTCATAGAACGGCACTTCAGCGCGCAGGATGGCGCGAGCCTTTTCCAACTTGGCCGAAGTCTTCAGGCCTTCACGCAGATCCAGACCCTGGCACGCCGCCAGCCATTCCACGGCCAGCACGCCGCGAGTGTTCTCGGCCATTTCCCACAGACGCTTGCCAGCGGCCGGGGCCATCGACACGTGGTCTTCCTGGTTGGCGGAGGTCGGCAGGCTGTCCACCGAATGCGGATGGGACAACGCCTTGTTCTCGCTGGCGAGTGCCGCTGCGGTCACTTGAGCGATCATGAAACCGGAGTTCACGCCGCCATTGGCCACCAGGAACGGCGGCAGTTGCGACATGTGCTTGTCCATCATCAGCGAGATGCGGCGTTCGCTCAGAGAACCGATTTCGGCGATGGCCAACGCCATGTTGTCAGCGGCCATGGCCACTGGTTCGGCGTGGAAGTTACCGCCAGAGATCACGTCGCCTTCAGCGGCGAAAACCAACGGGTTGTCGGAAACGGCGTTGGCTTCGACGGCCAGCACTTCGGCAGCCTGGCGGAACTGGGTCAGGCAGGCGCCCATGACTTGCGGCTGGCAGCGCAGGGAGTACGGGTCCTGAACCTTCTCGCAGTTCTCGTGGGAAGCGGACACTTCACTGCGCTCACCGAGCAAATCACGGTAAGCGGCAGCGGCGTCGATCTGGCCTTTCTGGCCGCGAGCCGCATGGATGCGCGCGTCGAACGGCGAGCGCGAGCCCAACACCGCTTCAACCGTCATGCCACCAATGGCCAGGGCGCCAGCGAACAGGTCTTCGCCTTCAAACAGACCGCGCAGTGCGTAAGCGGTAGAAACCTGAGTGCCGTTGAGCAGCGCCAGGCCTTCTTTCGCAGCCAGGGTCAGCGGAGTCAGACCGGCGACTTTCAGCGCTTCGGTGGCTTCCATCCATTCGCCCTTGTAGCGAGCCTTGCCTTCGCCCAGCAGCACCAGGGACATATGGGCCAAAGGCGCGAGGTCACCGGAAGCACCGACCGAGCCTTTCAATGGAATGTGCGGGTAAACCTCAGCGTTGATCAGCGCGATCAGCGCATCAATGACCACGCGACGAATACCGGAGAAACCACGGCTCAGGCTGTTGACCTTGAGCACCATGACCAAGCGTACCAGCGCGTCGCTGATTGGCTCGCCAACACCGGCGGCGTGGGACAGCACCAGCGAGCGCTGCAGGTTTTCCAGGTCTTCGCTGGCGATGCGGGTCGAGGCCAGCAGGCCGAAACCGGTGTTGATGCCGTAGGCGGTGCGGTTCTCGGCGAGGATCTGTTCCACGCAGGCAACGCTGGCTTCAATCTGGGCCGAGGCGCTGTTGTCGAGGGTGATTTTGACCGGTTGCTGATAGATATCACGCAGTTGGGCAAGGCTCAGTTGCCCGGGAATCAAATTTAGCGCAGTCACTTTTATTCTCCTTTTGAGAGTTTTTATTAACTAACCAGACGCTCCGGAAATGTCCGTTGTCCGTCGCTTCCCGACTTTGTGAGAGGGGCTGGCGCCTTGGCACGCTGGTGTTGTGGATTTCAGTTCAGATTGGGTAAAGCCTTGTGCAGCAAAATCGGGTCTTTCAACACGCTGGCAGCGGCGGCGATATCTGGCGCCAGCCAACGGTCCTGGTCGTAGGCCGGAACGCGTTCGCGCAGCAGACGCCACGCCGAATTGGTGCCAGCGCCAAAGCGCTGCTCTTTCAAGAATTCAAACGCCTGGGCCGCCAACAGGTACTCGATGGCGAGGATCTGCGTGACGTTTTCCAGGGCGCGATGCAGCTTCAGAGCGGCGTTGGTACCCAGGCTCAAATGGTCTTCCTGCAAACCGGAAGTGACATAGTTATCGAGCACCGCCGGTTGCGCCAATTGGCGGTTTTCCGCACACAACGAAGCGGCGACATACTGGACGATCATCATCCCGGAGTTAACCCCCGGATTGGCCACGAGGAATGCCGGCAAACCGCTGACGTGCGGGTTGATCAAACGGTCCAGACGCCGCTCGGCGATGGAGCCGATTTCGGCCATGGCAATCGCCAGCAAATCCGCCGCCATTGCCACGGATTGACCGTGGGGGTTGGCCTGGGACATCACGCGATAGTTATCCGGCGTGCCCAGCAGCATCGGGTTATCGGTGACCGAGTTGAGTTCGGTTTCGATCTGCTGCCGGGCGTGCTCCAGTTGATCGCGCGCAGCGCCGTGGACTTGCGGGATCGAACGGATGCTCAACGCATCCTGAGTGCGAATACCTTTGCTCGAAGCAATCACTTCACTGCCATCCAGCAACGCCCGCAGGTTGATGCCGACTTGCTGCATGCCCGGGTGCGGTTTGAGCGCGATGATCTCGGCGTCGAATGCTGCGATCTGACCGCGTTGGGCTTCGAAACTCATGGCACCGATCACGTCGGCCCATTGCACCAGGCGCGTCGCGTCGGCCAGCGCCAGACAGCTGAGGCCGGTCATGCACGGCGTGCCGTTGACCAGGCACAAACCGTCCTTGGCGCCGAGCTGAACCGGCTCCAGGCCTTCTTCGGCCAGGGCTTGTCGCGCGGAGACGATCTGCCCGCGATAGCTGACATTGCCGACACCCAGCAGCGCAATGCTGATGTGGGCCATGTGGGTCAGGTAACCCACCGAACCTTGGGACGGCACTTGCGGGGTGATGCCGCGATTGAGCAACGCGAGCAAGGCTTCAACGACCCGGCGATGGATGCCGGATTTGCCATGGCTGTAGTTGCGAATGGCGGCGCAGATAATGGCGCGAGTCTGTTCGTCGGCCAATGGTGCGCCGACGCCACAGGCGTGGCTGAGCAAAGTATTGCGAGACAACTGGCTGAGTTGTTCGTCTTTCAGCGAGACGTTGCACAAGGCGCCGAGGCCGGTGTTGACGCCATACGCACGCTCGCCGCTGGCGACGATGCGTTGGACGATGGCCTGGGCATTGTCGATCCGTGCCCAGGTCGCGGGCGACAGCTCAAGCTGCGCGCCATGACGGGCGACGGCCACCACATCCTGCCAACGCAGCGGGGCGTCGGCGATAACGATTTTTTCAGCCTGGGACATCTTTGACCTCAATCGTGAATCCTGAATATTTGTGCAGCTTCACCGCCGCTTTCGCGAGCAGGCTCGCTCCCACAGGGGATATGCATTCCATTGTGGGAGCGAGCCTGCTCGCGAAGGGGCCGGCCCAGCCACCACACACTTCTCAGACCACCGCAGCCCGCCGCTGCACGAACCGGTCGACATATTCATCCGCCGGCGAGTGCAGGATCTCTCTTGGCGTGCCGACCTGGATCAGGCGCCCGTCCTTGAGAATCGCGATGCGATTGCCGATGCGCACAGCCTCGTCGAGGTCGTGGGTGATGAACACGATGGTCTTGTGCAGGGTCTTTTGCAGTTCCAGCAACTGGTCCTGCATCTCCGCGCGAATCAGCGGGTCGAGGGCGCTGAACGCTTCGTCCATCAGGATGATGTCGGTGTCCGCCGCCAGGGCGCGGGCCAGGCCTACACGTTGGCGCATGCCGCCCGAGAGCTGGTGCGGGTATTTGTTTTCGTAGCCCTTGAGGCCCACGGTGTTGATCCAGTGCAGCGCGCGTTCGGAGCACATTTGCTTGCTCTCGCCACGCACTTTCAAGCCGTAGGCGACGTTGTCCACCACGGTCTTGTGCGGCAGCAGGCCGAAGCTCTGGAACACCATGCTGATCTTGTGCCGGCGAAATTCGCGCAGGGCTTCCATGTCGTATTGCAGGATGTCCACGCCATCCACCAGGATCGCGCCGCTGGTCGGGTCGATCAGGCGATTGAAGTGGCGCACCAGGGTCGATTTGCCGGAACCCGACAGGCCCATGATCACGAAGATCTCGCCGGTGCCGATGCTCAGGGACAAGTCGTTCACGCCGACCACGCAGCCGGTCTCTGCCAGCACCTGATCCTTGGTCTTGCCCTGGCCAATCATGCCCAGTGCTTCCTTGGAACGGTTGCCGAAAATCTTGAAGACGTTTTTGACTTCGATTTTGCTCACGGTTGCGTCGTTCATTTGCTCACCTCATGCCGTGGCCGACCATACGCTTGAGTAATGCGGTCGATCACCACTGCTAGAATCACGATCGCCAGACCGGCTTCGAGGCCACGTCCGACGTTGAGGGTCTGAATCCCCACCAACACGTCTTCGCCCAAGCCACGGGCACCGATCATCGAGGCGATTACCACCATCGACAGGGCCATCATGGTGGTCTGGTTGATCCCGGCCATGATGCTCGGCAGGGCCAGCGGCAGTTGCACGCCGAACAGTTGCTGCCAACGGTTGGCACCGAAGGCGTTGATCGCTTCCATCACTTCACCGTCTACCTGGCGGATGCCCAGGTCGGTCAGGCGGATCAGCGGTGGCGCGGCGTAGATCACGGTGGCGAAAATCGCCGGGACCTTGCCCAGGCCGAACAGCATCAGCACCGGGATCAGGTACACGAAACTCGGCATGGTCTGCATGATGTCCAGCAACGGCATCAGCACCGAACGCAGGCGATTGCTGCGTGCCGAGAGAATGCCCAGCGGAATGCCGATCAGCACCGAAATGACCGTCGCCACCATCATCAGCGCGAGGGTCTGCATCAGCTTGTCCCAGAGCCCGACGGCGCCAACCAGGAACAGCAGACCGACGATCACTGCCGTGGTCACGACTTTACGGGTCGCGTGCCAGGCCACGCCCGCCACGATTGCCAGCATCAGCCACCAGGGCGCCGCACGCAGCAAGCCTTCAAGATTGACGATGGCCCACAACAGGGTGTCGGAGATGTGCCGGAACACGTCGCCGTAGTTGGTGACCAGCGAATCGACCCAACCGTTGACCCAGTCGGCGATGGAAAAGGTAAAGCTTTCGGGAAACATAAGAGACTCTCAATCAAGGGGTTGCGATCAAGCGTCCGACTGCCGTTGCCGACAGTCGGAGAGGCCTAACCTACAAGGCCGCGTCGATTTTCTTGGCTGCGTCTTCGCTCACCCATGCGTGCCAGACTTCAGGATGTTCCTTCAAGAAGATCTTGGCCAGTTTTGGCGATTCGATCCGCTCTTTGGTCATGCGCCCGAGGTTCTGGTTGAGGATGTCGATTGGCAGATTGACCTTTTCCAGCACGGCCACCAGTTCCGGGGCTTCGTCGTGGAAAGTCTTGGACAGGCCGACCTTGATGGTCACGCTTTTGTCCACGCCTGGCTTCTCTTCGAGTTTGACCAGGTCAACCTGACCCATCAGCGGCGTTGGCGACCAGTAGTAAAACAGGATCGGCTCGCCGCGCTTGTAGCTCGACAGCACCGCCGCATCCAGCGCCGGGCCAGTGCCTGGGCGGAAGTTGGTGTAGGTGCTTTCCAGACCGTAGCTTTTCAGCATTTCGCTGTTGTCGAGTTCACAGGTCCAGCCGGCCGGGCAGTTGTAGAAACGACCCTTGGATGGCTCTTCCTGATCCTTGAACACGGCCGAGTATTTGGCCAGGTCGGCAATGTTTTTCAGGTCCGGTGCCTTAGGCTCCAGCTTGCGCTTGGCATCGCCTTCGATCACGTAGCGCGGCACGTACCAGCCTTCGATTGCACCCACAACCGGAGCGCCGACGCCGACGACTTTGCCGGCCTTCTCGGCCTTGTTCCAGACTTCGCTGCGGCCGACCCACTCTTCGGCAAACACTTGGATGTCGTTGCTGCTCAGGGCGTTTTCCATGGTGATGGAGTTGCCTGGCAAGCTGTCGGTCTTGCAGTCGTAGCCTTTCTCCAACACGACTTGCAGCACGTCGGTCAGCAGCATGGCGCTTTCCCAGTTCAGGCCGGCAAATTTCACCGGTTTGCCCGACTCGCACCAACCGGCCGCCTGGGTGGCTCCGGCGCTGGCCAGCAGGCCCATGGAAAGCAATGTGGTCAGCAGGGTCTTGTTCGATTTCATTGTTGTGACGCTCCTAATCATGAGTTGGCTTACGGCAGTCAAGAGGCATCCAGCCCTGTCCACGTCCAATCAGGCCTGCGCCGCAGCGCGACCGGCCCCGCTTGTTTTAGGTTGTACAACGCTGTCCTGCTCGACCGGCAGAATCAGTTGATCGGGCACTGTGCCGTGCCATTTTTTGGCGCACACGTAATACAGGGCTGCGGGAAGCACCAGACCGATGATCCAGGAAATATCCACATCGCCCAAAGCTGCCACCAGCGGACCGGTATAGAACTTGGTGGAAATGAACGGCAACTGCACCAGCACACCGAACACATAGATGCTGATACCGAGCATGTTCCAGCGGCCGTAGCGACCGTTCGGATCGGCCAGCGCCGGCACGTCATAGCGCTCACGGGTGATGCAGTAGTAGTCCACCAGGTTGATCGCGCTCCATGGCGTAAAGAATGCGAGCAGGAACAGGATGAAGGACTTGAACGCACCGAGGAACGAGTGTTGGCCGAGCAGCGCCATCAGGGTCGCAGCTCCGACGATGACCAGCACGAAGACCAGACGCTGCAAGCGCGTGACCTTCAGCTCACCACGGAAACCGCTGATGATGGTCGCAATGCACATGAAGCTGCCGTAGGAGTTCAGCGTGGAAATGGTGACTTTGCCGAACGCGATGCTGAAGTACAGCAGCGCAGCAGTGGCACCGGTACCGCCCAGACCCACGATATAGGCCACTTCGTGACCGACGAATTGCCCGTTGGCCGACGCAGCGGCAAACACGCCGAGGATCATCGCCACCTGCGCGCCAATCACCGAACCCGCACCGGCGGCGAAAAAGGTTTTGACCGAGGAAGTCTTGCTCGGCAGGTAGCGTGAATAGTCAGCCACGTAAGGACCGAATGCGATCTGCCAGGACGCCGCGAGCGACACCGCCAGCAGGAAGCTGCTCCAGCTGAAGTGGCGGATTTGCAAGAGTGCGCCAACGTCTGTCTGGCTGATCAGGCGACTGAACAGGTAAACAAAGGCAATCACACCAATGACACTGGCAATGCGGCCAATCCAATGGATCACCCGATAACCGAGCACCGTGACCAGCACGATGACACTGGCGAAAATGAGGATACCGACGGTGTCACTGACACCAAACAACTGGCCCAGGGCCTGGCCGGAAAGCACGGTCCCCGTTGCGGTGAAACCGAGGTACATCAAACACACCAGCACGATCGGGATGGCCGCGCCATACACGCCGAACTGCACGCGGCTGGAGATCATTTGCGGCAGGCCAAGCTTGGGCCCTTGCGCGGCATGCAGCGCCATCACGCCGCCGCCGAGCAATTGCCCGATCAGCAAACCGATCAACGACCAGAACACATCACCACCGAGCACGACGGCGAGAGCGCCCGTCACGATGGCGGTGATTTGCAGGTTGGCACCCATCCACAAGGTGAACTGGCTCAACAGACGACCGTGTCTTTCCGCTTCCGGGATGTAGTCGATCGAGCGCTTCTCGATCAACGGTTTACTGCCTGCACGATCGCTGTTAACAGCCATGATTCAACCTCTGTGGATTGTTGTCGGTGTTGGTGTGATCCCCTGTAGGAGCTGTCGAGTGAAACGAGGCTGCGATCTTTTCAAGATCAAGATCAAAAGATCGCAGCCTTCGGCAGCTCCTACAGGGTTTTGCATCAGGGCAAAGCCTGTTTTTATTTGCCGGTGATCATCGGCAGATTCAGGCCCTGTTCCTTGGCGCAGTCGATCGCGATCTGGTAACCCGCATCGGCGTGACGCATAACGCCGGTCGCCGGGTCGTTGTGCAGCACGCGAGCGATACGCTCGGCCGCTTCGTCCGTACCGTCGCAGACAATCACCATGCCCGAGTGCTGGGAGAAGCCCATGCCGACGCCGCCGCCGTGGTGCAGAGAAACCCAGGTCGCGCCGCTCGCGGTGTTGAGCAGGGCGTTGAGCAGTGGCCAGTCGGACACAGCGTCGGAACCGTCCTGCATCGACTCGGTTTCGCGGTTCGGGCTGGCGACCGAACCGGAGTCCAGGTGGTCGCGACCGATCACGATTGGCGCGGACAATTCACCGCTGCGCACCATTTCGTTGAACGCCAGGCCAAGCTTGGCGCGCAGGCCCAGGCCAACCCAGCAGATACGTGCCGGCAGACCCTGGAAGCTGATGCGCTCGCGGGCCATGTCCAGCCAGTTGTGCAGGTGGGCGTCGTCCGGGATCAGCTCTTTTACTTTAGCGTCGGTCTTGTAGATGTCTTCCGCGTTACCCGACAGCGCAGCCCAACGGAACGGGCCGATGCCACGGCAGAACAGCGGACGGATGTAAGCCGGTACGAAGCCTGGGAAATCGAATGCGTTTTCCACGCCTTCTTCCTGGGCCATCTGACGGATGTTGTTGCCGTAGTCGAAGGTCGGAATGCCCATTTTCTGGAATTCGAGCATCGCTTTAACGTGCACGGCCATCGATTGCTTGGCGGCTTTCACGACAGCAGCAGGCTCGGTCTTGGCGCGAGCGCGGTACTCTTCCCAAGTCCAGCCAGCCGGCAGGTAACCGTTGAGCGGGTCGTGGGCGCTGGTCTGGTCGGTGACCATGTCCGGGCGTACGCCGCGCTTGACCAGTTCCGGCAGGATTTCCGCCGCGTTACCCAGCAGTGCGATGGAGATCGCCTTGCCTTCTTTGGTGTATTTCTCGATGCGGGCCAGAGCGTCGTCGAGGTCGGTGGCTTGCTCGTCGACGTAGCGGCTGTTCAGGCGGAAGTCGATGCTGACCTGCTGGCATTCGATGTTCAGCGAGCAAGCGCCGGCCAAAGTTGCAGCCAGAGGCTGAGCGCCGCCCATGCCGCCGAGGCCGGCGGTCAGGACCCAACGACCTTTCAGGTCATCGTTGTAGTGTTGGCGACCGGCTTCGACGAAGGTTTCGTAGGTGCCTTGGACGATGCCTTGGCTGCCGATGTAGATCCAGCTGCCGGCGGTCATCTGGCCGTACATGGCCAGGCCTTTGGCGTCGAGTTCGTTGAAGTGCTCCCAGCTCGCCCAGTGTGGCACCAGGTTGGAGTTGGCGATCAGTACGCGCGGTGCATTGGTGTGGGTCTTGAACACGCCGACCGGCTTGCCAGATTGCACCAGCAGGGTCTCGTCGTCATTCAGGTTGGTCAGGCTTTCGACGATCTTGTCGTAGCACTCCCAGTTACGCGCCGCACGACCGATACCACCGTAAACCACCAGTTCTTTAGGGTTCTCGGCAACTTCCGGGTCGAGGTTGTTCATCAACATGCGCAGCGGCGCTTCGGTCAGCCAGCTCTTGGCGGTCAGCTTGTTACCGCGTGCGGCGCGGATTTCTACGTCACGGTACTTAGTGGGCTTATTGTCAGTCACGAAAAAGACTCCTCAGCGATCAATTCAAACCAACCCTGGCAGTGGGCAAGCCAGCCTGTGCGCGTCGTTGCGCCACAAGCGAATCAGTGGACGCTGCGAGGAGTCTCGGTCGACTCATACGCATACGTCTTTACTTGTACATACAAGCATATGCAATCAAGCGGCCAACTTATTGGATGGGCATTCAAGAAAAGTTTTCTGGGACGCTGGAAGGCCCATGGAACAAGGGTTTTGACGAAGATGAAATTTTTGGTGGGGGATTTTGCGGAGGGGAGGCAGCTGTTACTTGAGCGGGGTTTTGCGCCACGCTGGGGCGTTCGGTAACAAAATGGTGCGCGATTTGGAACGTCGGAAAGCAAAAGATCGCAGCCTCGTTTCACTCGACAGCTCCTACGCGGGATGGCGCTCATCCTGTAGGAGCTGTCGAGTGAAACGAGGCTGCGATCTTTTAAAAATCTTGAATCAGCGTGCAGTCAGCTCAATCACGCAGCATTGGCCGTTACTGGAGACTTCCAGCAAACCAGCATTACCATCAAGTTGCAGGCAATCATGGCGACCCAATTGTGCATCGCTGTTACCCACTTTCACGTCCAGCGCCTCGGTGACACTGAACACCAGCACCGTCCCGGCCGAACTGAAAAACCGCTGCTCGCCTTCCAGCCACTGCAACCGCGCGCTGTAACGCCGCGGCGCGTAGATCAGGTTGAAATCGCGAATTGGCCCGCCGAGCAAGGCGCACGACACCTGGCTCTCACCGCTAAAGGCAAATGGGTCCAGCGGTAACAACGGCCGCGTGTCTTGGCCATCGACGCGCAAGGTCATGCCGTCGCCTTGCAGCACGGTGATCACACGCTCATAGCCGGCGAACGTCGAGAAGCCGCCCGACTCACCGATATCGGCAATCGACAGGCGCCAGCCGAAACCATCGAGGCCTGTGCCCGCATCGCGGGTGATTTCTTCAGTGCTGCCGCCGCCGTTTTTCCACGGCATGCGCGGGTAGTCTTTGGCGCGTAAAACCTTCATTTTCATTTATGGAACCGACCTTCCAGACGATGACGGGAACCGGGGTGGATCAAACGAGCGGCGGTCACTGGCTGACGGCCGGACCAGGTGCGGCGACGGATCAGCAGGCACGGCTCGCCCTTTTCAATCTGCAGCAATTTGCACTCGGAGGCTTCAGCCAGTATCGCCTCGACCACGTGCTCGCCTTCGGTCAGCGGCGCGACCTGGTTCAAATAGGCATAAGGCGTTTGCAGGGTGAAGTCCTGCTTGAGGTAATCCGGGGCCACCAGCGCGTTGACGAAACGGTCTTCGATTTGCACCGGAATGTCGTTTTCGAAATGCACGATCAGCGAGTGGAAGACCTTCTGGCCTTCGCGCATGTCCAGAGCCAGGGCGCGCTCGGAACCGGCGGCCTCCTCTTCGAGGGTAATCACCTGGCAGGTGTGGCGGTGACCGCGGGAGGCGATTTCGTCGGCGATGTTGTGCACTTCAAACAGGGCAGACTGGCTTTTCGGCTCGGCGACAAACGTGCCGACACCTTGCATGCGCACCAACAGACCGTCGGCGGTCATCTCGCGCAGGGCGCGATTGATGGTCATGCGGCTGAAGCCCAGTTGATTGACCAGCTCGCTTTCCGACGGAACGCGGTAGTGCGGCGGCCAGTTTCCACTGTCGATTTGCTGGGTGATCATCTGTTTGACGCGGGCGTACAAGGGCGCCGGACTGTCGCCCATGTTCGCGGCCAACGGTGACACTGCAGGCGGAGTCGGCACGGTTAATCCTTGTTCGTTTGGAATAGGTTGCTAGCTTGCCGGAGTTTACCGAGCAGGCAAACGTCTGTATATGTATATACAAATAACACACGATGGGGTGCTGAACCATGTCCGCCTTCTTTGCCGAACGCGCGCTGCTGCCTAGTGGATGGGCCAACAATGTACGTCTTGAGGTCAGCGCCGATGGCGTCTTGACCCATATCCAGGCCGATTCCCACGCAGATGGCGCCGAACGGCTAAGCGGTCCGCTGCTGCCGGGCATGCCGAATCTGCATTCCCACGCCTTCCAGCGAGCCATGGCCGGGCTGGCGGAAGTGGCGGGCAATCCGAACGACAGTTTCTGGACCTGGCGCGATTTGATGTATCGCCTCGTCGGAAAAATCAGCCCGGACCAGCTCGGCATTATCGCCCGTCAGCTGTACATCGAAATGCTCAAGGCCGGTTACACCTCGGTCGCGGAATTTCATTACGTACACCACGACACCAATGGCCAGCCCTACGCTGACCCGGCCGAACTGGCGCTGCGCATCAGCCAGGCCGCGAGCTCCGCCGGTATCGGTTTGACCTTGCTGCCGGTGCTCTACAGCCACTCCGGTTTCGGTGGCCAGGCCCCGAACGATGGCCAGCGGCGCTTTATCAACAGCACCGAAAACTACCTCACGCTCCAGTCGCGTTTGCAGCCAATCCTGGCGCAGCAACCGGCGCAATCGCTTGGCCTGTGTTTCCACTCGCTGCGCGCGGTCACCCCGCAGCAAATCAGCGAAGTGTTGGCCGCCAGTGACAAGCAATGCCCGGTGCACATCCACATCGCCGAACAGCAGAAGGAAGTCGATGACTGCCTGAGCTGGAGCGGCCGCCGTCCGCTGCAATGGCTGTACGAAAACACCGAAGTCGATCAGCGCTGGTGCCTGGTCCACGCAACCCACGCCAACCCGGAAGAAGTCACGCTGATGGCCAAGAGTCGCGCCATCGCCGGCCTGTGCCTGACCACCGAAGCCAACCTCGGCGACGGGATTTTCCCCGCCGTTGATTTTCTCGCCCAGGGCGGACGCATGGGCATCGGGTCCGACAGCCATGTGTCATTGAGCGTGGTGGAAGAATTGCGTTGGCTGGAATATGGCCAGCGGTTGCGGGATCAGCGGCGTAATCGTTTGTATGGCGCGGAGCAGCCGATGGTGGGCCGCACGCTGTATGACGCGGCGCTGGATGGCGGCGCTCAGGCATTGGGGCAGCCGATTGGTGCACTGGAAGTCGGCAAGCGCGCGGACTGGTTGGTGCTGGACGGTAATGATCCGTATCTGGCGACGGCCAGTGGTGACGGGATTTTGAATCGCTGGTTGTTTGCTGGCGGTGATCGCCAGGTACGTGATGTGCTGGTTAACGGCCAGTGGGTTGTGCGGGATGGGCGTCATGCGGGCGAAGAAGAAAGCAACCGGGCGTTTACCCAAGTCCTGCGCGACCTTTTGGGCTAACACAAAAACAAATGTGGGAGCGGGCTTGCTCGCGAAGGCGCTGTGTCAGTCAACATCAATGTTGAATGAACAACCGCTTTCGCGAGCAAGCCCGCTCCCACATGGGTGATGCGCTAGCCGTCAGTTCGAGGTCTTGGCCATCTTCGTATCCGACGCACGCCAGATCAGTCGCGTGGTGTCGTAACCCTGCTGACGCGCCTTGCTCAGCAGTTCTTCACGCACCACGCCGTTGACCGTCGGGGTCCGGGACAGCAGCCACAGATACTTGCGGCTCGGGTCGCCAACAATGGCGGTCTTGTAGTCGTCGCTGACGTACAGCACCCAGTATTCGCCCTTCGCCACACCCGGAATCAGCCGCGAAAACCAGTTGTCGAACTCGACCCATAGCTTGTCGGTCTTGCCCGGCACCTGTGGATAAGCCGTGCCCTTGGCCTCTTCCCATTGCCAGTCCGGCGTCAGGCAGCGGTTGAGCACTGCCACATTACCGTCCGGCTTGAGGGTGTAATGCGCTTCGGATTGCGCGCAGTTGCGCTGGAAGTACATCGGCAGGCGGGCCAACTCGTACCAGGTGCCCTGGTAACGCTTGAGGTTGACGCTGTTGGCCGTCTTGGGTGCTAACGGATCTACACCAGAAGAGGCGCAGCCAGCCAATACCAGGCCAGCGAAAAGAACTATCAATAACCGCTTCATTGTTTTTCTCCCGTGGGCGCATCGCCCCGGTTTACTTCAGGCCTTGGCCGGAAAACATCAGCACTTTGTCACCGGCGTACTGCACGCTGATAAAGCTGTTTTTGTCGCCCCAGGTGCAACTGGACATACCAAGCGCGCCCGAACAATCGGCGGGTTTGCCCAGCAAGGTTTCAACCTCGGCCTTGGCCATGCCGGCCGACAGCTTGGAGTAATTCTCCTGATTGACCTTGCTGCATGCGACCAACAACACGCAGAACGAGAGCAAGGCGATAGATCGCAGCGACATGGTGTAGCTCCTGGAGCGAAGGGGGGTTGGCAGGTGCCAAGCTGAAGCTTAGAAGAGAAAACCCCTATCTGGTTCCCCGACCGCCCGGCTATTTATTGAGCCGCTCGTCTGGGTTTTTTCGATAAATCAGCCACTTTCTCGCGCTATTCGGCATTTCGTCGGTATTTGCAGAAAATCGCCTAATCTTTGGCGTCGAGCAGTCGACATAACAGCAGCGTTAAGCCCACTCCTGTGGCAAATTGACGCCCCTTGTTGACCAGCCCCCTCCGCGGTAGCTCATTTAATGACCAGAAACATGAAGTTCAGCCACAAGATCTTGCTGGCTGCTGCCCTCGTAGTGGCCGTTGCATTCGCGTGCTTCATCCTCTTCAACGACTACCGCCAGCGCCAGACCCTGCGCAGCAGTACCGAGTCCTCAATGCAGGAACTCGGCAGTCTGACCACGAGTAACATCCAGACCTGGCTGGAAAGCCGCATCCAGTTGCTGCAATCGCTGTCCCAGCAGATCGCCGTGGATGGCAGCGCGCCGGCCAGCCTGAAACGCGCCATCGACCTGCCGGCCTACACCGGCAATTTCCAGTTGAGCTACTTCGGCAGCACCGAAGGCGTGATGACCTCGATTCCGGCCGGCAACCGTGCCGCCGACTACGACCCGCGGGCCCGTGGCTGGTACAAAGCCGCCGACAGTGCGCGGCAAACCATCGTCACCGAACCGTACATCGCCGCCTCGTCCGGCAAACTGGTGATCACCGTCGCCACCCCCGTGCAGCATGAGAACAAGATGATCGGCGTCGCCGGTGCGGACATTGACCTGTCCAGCGTCAGCGCGATCATCAACTCGCTGAACTTCGGCGGTCACGGCCACGCGCTTATCGTCAGCGCCGACGGCAAGATCCTGATCCACCCGGACAGCAAACTGGTGCTCAAGACCCTCGCTGAGGCCTACCCGAACGGCGCGCCGAAAGTCAGCCCAGGCCTGAAAGAAGTCGAGCTCGACGGCAAGTCCCAGTTCATCTCCTTCACCCACGTCAACGGCGTGCCGTCGGCCGACTGGTACGTGGCGCTGGTGCTGGACCAGGAAACCGCGTTCGCGATGCTCAGCGAATTCCGCACCTCGGCGATTATCGCCATGGTCATCGCCGTGGTGATCATCATTGCGCTGCTGGGCATGCTGATCAGCTTCCTGATGCAACCGTTGCTGACCATGGGTCGCGCGATGCATGACATCGCCGAAGGTGAAGGCGATTTGACCAAACGCCTGACCATCCACGGCCACGATGAATTCGGCGCGCTGGGCACGTCGTTCAACCGTTTTGTGGAGCGGATCCACACCTCGATCCGCGAAGTCGCCTCGGCCACCGGCCAGGTTAACGAAGTCGCCTTGCGTGTGGTCGCGGCCTCCAACTCGTCGATGTACAACTCCGACCAGCAAGCCTCGCGCACCAGCAGCGTGGCTGCCGCGATCAACGAGCTGGGCGCCGCTGCCCAGGAAATCGCGCAGAACGCCGCCCTCGCCTCCCAGCATTCGAGCGACGCCCGCGCGCTGGCCGAAGACGGTCAGCAAGTGGTGGATAAAACCATCGCAGCGATGCAGCAGCTGTCGGCGAAGATCAGCGATTCGTGCGGCAACATCGAGACGCTCAACAGCAACACGGTGAACATCGGGCAGATTCTGGAAGTGATCACCAGCATCTCGCAGCAGACCAACTTGCTGGCCTTGAACGCCGCCATCGAAGCCGCGCGTGCCGGTGAAGCCGGGCGCGGTTTCGCGGTAGTTGCCGATGAAGTGCGCAACCTCGCCCACCGCACCCAGGATTCGGCGCAGCAAGTGCAGAAGATGATCGAAGAGCTGCAAGTCGGCGCCCGGGAAGCCGTGAGCACCATGACCGACAGCCAGCGCCAGAGCGAAAGCAGCGTCGGCATCGCCAACCAGGCCGGCGAACGCCTGGGCAGCGTGACGCAGCGTATCGGTGAAATCGACGGCATGAACCAGTCCGTGGCCACCGCGACCGAAGAACAGACCGCTGTGGTGGAGTCGATCAACGTCGACATCACCGAGATCAACACGCTGAACCAGGAAGGTGTGGAGAACTTGCAGGCGACGTTGCGTGCGTGCTCGGACCTTGAGCAGCAGGCTGCGCGGTTGAAGCAGTTGGTGGGTAGCTTCAGGATTTAAGCCGTTTTTGAGGGCCCCTTCGCGGGCAAGCCTCGCTCCTACAGGATTACAGAGCGTTACCTGTAGGAGCGAGGCTTGCCCGCGAAGGCGGCATCAGCAACAACGAAAATTCAGAACCTTGATCCCGGCCCCGAAAGAAACTCAATTTCCTCCGCCGTAGACTCCCGCCCCAACACCCCATTGCGATGCGGAAACCGTCCAAACCGCGCAATCACTTTCTGATGCCGCTCGGCATAGTCCAGGTTATCGGCAAACACTGCGCGATCGGCTTCCGGCTGTTCATCAACCAGCGCGATAAACCGCGAAACCGCCTCGTTTTGCACCGCCAGATTCTCGCAATGCTCGAACACCAGGTAGATGAAAACCCTCTGGATAGGCTTTAACTGCCGATCAAAATCTGCGGCAATGCCTTGCGCCACCAGGGCTTGAGCCCGGAGATCGCCAGAGAAGGATTTGGGGGTGTCGCGAAAGATCATTCGCGGGAGTTGGTCGAGTAGCAGCACCAGGGCCAGCCAACCTTCGGGGCGTTGCGCCCAGTCGGTCAAACCGCCAGCCAGTGCCTGCTCGACCCAGTCCCCGAAACGCTCACGCGCTTCGAGGTCCTGGCTGTCGCGCTTGCCGAACCATAACTTTTCCCTGTCAGCCGCTACGTCGTTGGGGGCTTCGGCTGATCCGAACCACCATTCGAGCAACGGCTGCCAGGGCGCGGTCATGGGTTTATTCCTTGTGGTAAGCCGTGACGCGTGCGACTTCTTCTTTCGAGCCCAGGAACACCGCTACGCGCTGGTGCAGGCCGTCCGGCTGGATGTCGAGGATGCGCTGGTGACCATCGGTGGACGCGCCGCCGGCTTGTTCGACCAGGAAAGACATCGGGTTGGCTTCGTACATCAAACGCAGTTTGCCCGGCTTCGACGGCTCACGGCTGTCGCGTGGGTACATGAACAGACCACCACGAGTCAGGATACGGTGCACGTCGGCAACCATCGCGGCCACCCAGCGCATGTTGTAGTTCTTTTTCAGCGGGCCTTCATCGCCTGCCAGCAATTCGCCAACGTAGCGTTGTACCGGGGCTTCCCAGTGACGCTGGTTGGAGGCGTTGATTGCGAATTCCTGAGTGGATTCCGGGATCGTGATGTCTTCGTGGGTCAGCACGAAGCTGCCCATTTCACGGTCCAGGGTGAAGCCTTTGACGCCATTGCCCAGGGTCAGCACCAGCATGGTCTGTGGACCGTAAATCGCATAACCGGCGGCAACCTGCTGAGTGCCTGGCTGCAGGAAGGCCTTTTCGTTCAAAGGCTCGTTCTGGGTCAGGTATTCGTTCGGGCAACGCAGCACCGAGAAGATAGTACCGACCGGCGCGTTGATGTCGATGTTCGACGAACCGTCCAGTGGGTCGAATACCAGCAGGTACGCACCTTTCGGGTATTTGCCCGGGATCTGGTAGGCATTGTCCATTTCTTCGGACGCCATGCCGGCCAGGTGACCACCCCATTCGTTGGCTTCGAGCAGGATGTCGTTGGACATCACATCGAGCTTCTTCTGCACTTCGCCTTGGACGTTTTCAGTGCCCATGCTGCCCAGAACACCACCGAGGGCGCCCTTGGAGACGGCGTGGCTGATTTCTTTACAGGCGCGCGCCACCACTTCGATCAGGAAACGCAGATCGGCAGGGGTGTTGTTGCTACGGGTCTGCTCAATCAAATAGCGACTCAGGGTAACGCGGGACATGGAAGGCTCCGGTGGAATGGGGGGCTAAAAACCCGCGCAGTTTAACGCGAGTCGGGGCGCATTTCCTTCTATCAGACGTGATACGCCCAATAGAGTTCATGTGCGGGGTTTAGCGTAGTTCGAAACCGACATCTTTACCGGCCGGCACATCGCTATTCGCGAGCAGGCTCGCTCCCACAGGAGTACGCATTCCAATGTGGGAGCGAGCCTGCTCGCGAATGGCGCGGCACCCACCATTCTTAAGGTTTGACCGGCGGCTTGCGCAGCAGACTAAACGCCATCACCGCCAGAAACAGCACACTTAGCAACAACACTGCCCACAACCCGAATTTCTTCCAGTTGGTGTCAGCCGTGGCAGCAGCCACCGCCGTCGGCGCCTGTGTTACCGCTGCCCCGCTATCAACCGTAGCCTTGCCCAAGGCCGAGAACTTCGCCGGGCTGTAGTCCGGGATCAACGTCGACAACGGCAAGTTCGCCGTCTTCACCGTCGCACTGCCCAGCGCCAGGGTATACGGCCCGGCGCCACGCGCCAGGAACACCACTTGCGTCGAGCGCACGGCAAATTTCACGGTCGGTGCTTCAGCACCCAAGCCTCCGCCGCGTTCATCCACGGTCAGTTTCAATTGCTGCACGGTTTGCCCCGACAGCTGCAATTCGTTCTGCACCACGTCCTGGCCATTCTGAGTCAGGCGATAGAGCAGACCGCCGCTCAGTGACTGCCACGGCAAACTGCTTTCGCGACGACCGGACAGGGTCACCGGCGCCAGACTGTTGGGCTGGCTCAACTCGACCTGCACCCGCTCGAGATTCAGCCCCATCGGTAATTGCCAGGTGTATTCACCGTCCTTCAACCGTATGCCGGCCAACGGTTGCGACCAGACCAACGGCAACGGCAGACTGCGGGTGCTGGCGCTTTCCAGTTGCGCCGAGGTCAGCACCGGCGCCGACTGCGGAGAGTTCCACAGCAATCGCAGATAGCGCGCCGATTGCCCCGGCAGACCGACTTCGTGTTGCTCGACTCGCTCATCGGCAAACGACAACCGCGCCACTTGCCCTTCGCCCCACGACTGCCAATGCTGCAAGTCGTCGCTGGCTTCGATGCTGAACCGCTGGAAGCCGTCGCGTTCGCTGGTCCAGTCGAGGATCAACTGCTGCAACGGCGCCTTGATCCCGCTGGCGTCGAGCAACCAGCCACGCAACACTTCTTCCCCCGCCTCCAACTGAGTGGACGGCTGCACTTCCACCAGCGTGCCGTTGGCACTCGATTGCACGCGCACGCTCGGCGCGCGCTCGGTGGCGTCCGCCGAGCTGTACAGCGGGAACCACTTCACGTCAGTGGTGCTACGGTTTTCGGCGGATTGCGCGGTTTCCCTGGCCAAGGCATAGGCCTGGGCTTCGCCGGCCGCGTTGAACACGCGCACATCGCTCAGATCGGTTTGCCGTGCGTTCAATTGCACGCTCAGCGGCAATTCGAGGCGATACCACGGCCCCTCGCCGCTCACGGACAACGGCACTTGAGTGCTGAAGTCCGAAGGTTTCTCCTGGGCGCTGGCCGACAGCGCCACGCCCATCGCAACAGCGCCCAACCAACCCAGGTTCAGCTTCTGACTCAAGACGACACTCCTTCGGTTTCAGGGGCCGGACTTTCAGATTCCGGCGCAGCCTCGGCACGCTTGGGCGGCAGCGGGGCGAAATAGCCCACCACCAGCAACAACACGCCAACGCCGATAAACGAGACGATCCGCGCAAGTCCGCCACGGTTACTCAATTCGACAAAGAACAGTTTGGCCACCACCACGCCAATCAGCGCGGCGCCGATCAGCCAGACTTCACGGCGATGACGCAGATGGCCGCCGATCATCAAGCCCAGCGCCATCAAGGTCCAGACGATCGACAGACCAGCCTGCACCTGCATCGACGCCAGCAGTTGATCCAGCTCGAACGGTACGCCGCCCCAGTGGTGCGCGGTGCGCGTGACCACGGCGGAGAAAAACACGAACAGCGAAGCGCCGGCGATCAGCTGCGTGGCGTTCTCTGCGTACACCTTCGGCAAGGCAAATTGCGCCACCGCGCTGCGCGACCACACGTAAACGCCGAACAGCGCAAACAGCAGGCCCAATTCCAGCGGGTTGATCAGCGGCACATAAGGCAGCGGCTCGGCGGTGCCGTCGCTGACACCGTTCGCCAGCCAGAACCAGCCGAGCATCAGCAAGGCCAACGGCGCGGCGGCGTAGACACGGTATTCACGGGAATACGCCGACACCGGCCATGGGAAGTTACGCGGCGCGGCGGCCAGCTCCAGATACAGGCTCGGCAGAATCGCCCAGCCCAACCAACGCCAGGCGTTGTACTGCTCGGACAACAGCAGCAAGCCGTAACGCAGCTCCAGCGCCAGCACACCGATCAACAGCCAACAGCCGAGCACATGCGCGGTGCTGAGGGCGCGCGCCGGCAGCATCGGCGCCAAACGCCGCAGGGAAATGAAGTGCACGACGAACACCGCCGCCCACACCAGCCAGCCAAAGTCGGCCGCCGGGTGATATCGCGAATGCCACGCAGAGAGCAACACCAGCCCCGCCGCCGGAATCAGGAAGGTGCAGACCAAGCCCAGCGACGGCCATTTCAATCGCAGCGACAACAGCGTCCACAGCGCCACACTCAGCGCCGCGACGGCCAACAACAATGTCGCTTGCAGGTTAAGCGGAGCAAAGCGCAGCACTTCGCTGATCCACGCCAGCGCCCACCAACCCACGCCCCACACCAGCAACAATTCGGACAAGCGATTCAGGCTCAATGCATCGAACGACGAAGCGTGATTACCCAACTGCAAGCGCCAGGCACCGACCAGCGCGGCCAGGCCGAGCACCAGCGGTGTCCAGAAACCGCTGTGGGCCAGAGGTTTCAAACCTTCACTGGCCAACGGCCCCAGCAGATCCGGCCCGGCGTACAGGAATGCCGCGCCGCCGATCACTTGCAACAGCAAGCCAAAGACAAAACTCACGCGCTGCTTGAGGTACAGACTCAGCCAGATGATGAACAACCCGCTGGCCGCCCACACCGCACTCGCGGTTTGCCATGGCAGCACGAACAGCACCGCGAGGTTGATCAGCACCAGGCCGGCGAGCAGCACCACCGACAAGCCGCGCAGCAACCGGACATCGTTGCGCACCATCTCGTCACGGGCTGCGAGCAACATGCCGGCGATCAACGCCAGGCCAATCAGCGAGGCGCTAAGCAGCCCGCTCCATCCGGCGCTGAACACAGCAGCGGAATCCCCGCTCGCCCCTTTCAGGCGCAACAGGAACAACGCACCGCCCAGCAACTGCACGGCAAACGCGGTGAACAGGAACGTACGCGATTGCAGGCGCAAGCCAACGAACAGCGTCGCCAACCCGGCCAGCGCCCAACTGATCGCCGTGCCGTGGGTCAGGAAGAACAACGGCGCCAGCAGATAAAGGAAGGTCAGGCCGAGACACGCCAACACCGGCAGGCCCTGGCGCTCCCACGCCGACGCCTGTTCCGGCAAGGCTTTGCGCAACTGGTAGAAACTGAAAAGCAACGCGACGCCGAGCATCAATGCACCCAGCCATGAACCGTCCAGCAGGCTGCTTTCGCCGGGCTGCAATTTGCTGAGAAACGCGAGTGCCGAACCCAGTTGCAGCAACAAGGCAAAGGCGCGGGCCAGCGGTCGTTGCTGACGCAGGCCGAGCCAGAAGATCCCTGCGCCTTCCACGGCCCAGGCCGCAGCAGTCCAACGTGCATCTAGCCCCAGCGGAATCGCCAGGCTCGCGAAGATCACGCCCAGCGCCAGACAGGTTTCCGCCAGCAACAACGCGCGGCCGCCCATCAGCAAACGAGCCAGGGCCATGTAGATCATGCCCAGTGCCAGCGCGCTGAACGCGGCCGCGAATTCCAGATGCTGGACCAACGCGAACTGCAAACCGAAGCCCACCAGCGGCGGCCCGAACAGCATCGTGCCGTCGACGTAATCGCCCTTGCGCGCCGACCAATTCAGCAGCGCCTGGCGATCGTCGTTCGCCGGTGCATCGGTCATCTCCAACAGCTTGCGCCGGGTGAACAACAGGCCGATGCCCAGGTACATCAGGAAGAACAGAATCAGGAACGGTTCGGTGCTCCACAGCAACTCGGGCGTGTAGGAGCGCAGGCCCCAGGCGAAGCCGATGCCGAACGTGCCGACAAAACCGATCAGGTTGAGCGGTCGCCACGCCTTGAACCAGGCGATGGCGAGGATGCCGGTGTTGAGCAACGCGAAGTAACTGAACAGCGCGACGTGGTTGCCGGCGCCGGTCGAGGTCAATATCGGCGCGGCGAAACCGCCCAGCGCGGCGGCGCAGGCCAGTGCCAGGGAATCCTGGGTGATCGCCAGAATCGCCGAGAACACCGTCACCGCCACCAGCAGGCCCAAGGCTGCCGTGGGGTCGAGCAGCGGGTGCAAGCGCATCGCGGCGAACACCGTCAGGTACAACACGGCAATCCCGGTGCCTTGCAGCATCAGCGCGTAATGGTTGTTGCGATGGCGCAGCCACCAGCCCAGGCCAAGCAAGCCCAACGCACTGGCGGCAACCCCGGCGTAACGCATTTCGATCGGCACGACCATGCCTTCGGTGGCGTAGCGCAGCAGGAATGCCAGGCCGAGAAACAAGAGCACCACACCGACTCGCAGCACGGTGTTGCCACCGAACAGCCAGTTGCGCGCACCGGTGACGGCGCGGTCGAAAATGTTGGGTTCGCGAGGTGCGGCGGGTTTTCGGGGTTCGCGGGCGACCGGTTCCGGGGTCCACACATCGGCGGGCAGCGGACGGCTGGCTTCGCTAGCGGCGCCGGTGATCGATTCGAGTTCGGGCGGGAGTTCCCAGATCAGTTCCGGAGCTTGGACAGGGATTTCGTCGAGAATGAATTCCGGGGGTGCAACGGGCTCGCTGACTTCAGGGTGAATCGCTTCGGGCTGACTGGCCTCTGGCGCTTTGACGCCGGACATCTCCAACAACGCCAGGCGTTGCTGCACCGCATTCAGCGCCACCTGTGCCTGTTCAAGCAGCAGGCGTTGCCGGTCCGATTGCGAACTCAAGCGGCCAATGCGAAAGGCCTGGCCGATGCCCAACCCGAGCAGCGCACCCAACAGCGCATCGCTGAACGACTCATCGAGCATCCAGCCCAGCGCCAAACCAATCAGCATCAAGATCCATTGCATGGTCGATATCCCTAAGCACAGAGGCCAATCCGATAGGATTGGCGCAGCCCGAACAGCAAAGATCGCAGCCTGCGGCAGCTCCTACACCGACCGCGTCCCACCCATATTAGGTGAACACTGACTGTAGGAGCTGCCGAAGGCTGCGATCTTTTCGGGGCGCTAGTATATCGAGCCGATCGAGAAGTTACTCCAAAGCCTTCCAGATTTCCGTGGCGTACTCACGAATCGTCCGATCCGACGAGAACCAGCCCATGCGCGAGGTGTTCAACACCGCCGAACGCCACCATTCCTGGGAATCGTGCCAGTGCGCCTCAACGCGCATCTGCGCGTCCCAGTAAGAGTCAAAATCGGCGCAAACCAGGAAGCGGTCGTAGTCCACCAGCGAATCGATCAACCCGGTGTAACGGGACGGATCATCCGGCGAGAACACCCCGCCGCGAATCGCTTGCAGCACGTCATTAAGACGATGGGACGCCGCAATATCCGGTGCGGCATTGAACTCGTGGTTTTGCTTGCGCGCTTCAACCTGCTGCGCACTGAGGCCGAAGATGAACATGTGCTCCGCGCCAATGCGCTCACACATTTCGACGTTGGCGCCATCGAGCGTGCCGATGGTCAGCGCGCCGTTGAGGCCGAACTTCATGTTGCTGGTGCCCGACGCCTCGAAGCCCGCCGTGGAAATCTGCTCCGACAAATCCGCCGCCGGAATAATGCTTTCCGCCAGGCTGACGTTGTAGTTAGGCAAGAACACCACCTTGAGCAAACCGCGCACGGTCGGGTCGTTGTTGACCACCCGGGCGATGTCGTTGGTCAGCTTGATGATCAACTTGGCCTGGTGATAACTGGCCGCAGCCTTGCCAGCGAAGATTTTTACTCGCGGTACCCAGTCGATTTCCGGCTCGGCACGAATCGCCTGATACAGCGCAACCGTGTGCATCAGGTTGAGCAACTGGCGTTTGTATTCGTGGATCCGTTTGACCTGCACATCGAACATCGCCGCCGGGTTGACCGCGATGCCCAGCCGTTCATGAATCAGATACGCCAGGGCTTTCTTGCTGTGCAGACGTTGATCGGCGAAGGCTTTGCGGAAAGCGGTCTTCTCGGCGAACGGCTCCAGATCAAGCAAGCGCTCTTCCGGGTTATCCAGCAAGTCCGGCCCGAGGGCATCGACCAGCATCGACGTGAGTTCGGGGTTGGCCTGGTAGAGCCAGCGGCGGAAGGTGATGCCGTTGGTTTTGTTGTTGATCCGCTCCGGGTAGAGCTTGTGCAGTTCGGAGAACACGGTTTTGCGCATCAGCTGCGTGTGCAGCGCGGACACGCCATTGACGCTGTGGGAGCCGAGGAACGCCAGGTTGCCCATGCGCACGCGGCGGCCGTTGTCTTCCTCGATCAACGACACTGCGCGCAGCACGTCGAAATCGTGAATGCCTTTGGCCCGCAGCGAGTCGATGTGTTGGGCGTTGATCAGATAGATGATCTGCATGTGTCGCGGCAGCATGCGTTCCATCAAACCGACCGGCCAGGTTTCCAGGGCTTCTGGCAACAGCGTGTGGTTGGTGTACGACAGCGTATCGACCGTCACCTGCCACGCGGCATCCCACGCGACATCGTAGACGTCGACCAGTTGCCGCATCAGCTCGGCCACAGCGATCGACGGGTGAGTGTCGTTGAGCTGGATCGCCGCGTGGTCGCCCAGGGTCAGCACCGAGGTGTGCATGTTGCGATGGCGGCGCAGCAAATCCTGCAGGGACGCGGCGACGAAGAAGTATTCCTGACGCAGGCGCAATTCCTGGCCGGCTTCGGTGCTGTCCGCAGGATAGAGGACACGGGAAATACTTTCGGCCCGGGCCACTTCGGCCACAGCGCCCAAGTGGTCGCCGGCGTTGAAGCGTTCCAGGTGTAAATCTTCGACGGCGCGGGCACGCCACAGACGCAGGGTGTTGACGCTCGCACCGCGCCAGCCGACCACCGGAGTGTCGTAGGCAATCGCCCGCACGGTTTCCGCCGGGGTCCAGACTTGCTTGGTCTTGCCGGCTTCGTCGGTAACGGTTTCAACGCTGCCGCCAAAGCCGATCGGGTAGACCACTTCTGGGCGTTCGAACTCCCACGGGTTACCGAAATCCAGCCAGTGTTCGGTCTGCTCTTGTTGCCAGCCATCGACGATGGCCTGGCGGAACAAGCCGTGTTCATAACGAATGCCATAACCATGGCCGGCGATGCCGAGGGTCGACATGCTTTCCATGAAGCACGCAGCCAGGCGACCGAGGCCACCGTTGCCCAGGGCCGCATCGGGCTCCAGCAGGCGAATGCGTTCCAGGTCGACACCGAGTTCGGTCAACGCTTCGCGGGCGACGTCGAGCAGGCCGAGGTTGCTCAGGCTGTCGTAGAGCAAGCGGCCGATAAGAAATTCCAGGGAGAGGTAGTAAACCCGCTTCTGGCCTTTGCGGTAGATCTGCCGCGTGTGATCCATCCAGTGCTCGACCATGTGGTCGCGCGCTGCCAGCGCAATAGCTTCGAACCAGTCGTGGTCGAAGGCGTGATCCGGGTCTTTGCCCACCGCGTAGGTGAGTTTGGTCAAGACGGCGTCGCGGAATGCGGCCACCTCTGCTTCGCGAACAAGTGGTTCTTGAGTCATCGATAGGACCTCGAGCGAGCTTTGAGTTGTCTGAGCCTAGACGGTCTGACAGGCGGTATGGGCTCTGGTTCGGCAGTTTTTCCTGATAGTGCGAGATAGGCCGGCATTACATTGTCATGTACCTGAATCAATGCAGGGGCCGTGCCGGATTAACGGCAATTATTGGGCGATCCTGAAAAAAACTGGCGAAAGGTTGTTCAAAAATCCACCAGTCCCGGTATGATCGCGCGCCCTGATGCACACGCTGGTAACAACCGATGATGAAGTCCAACCTGATCGCCGCCGCGGAGATCGACCGCCTCGATACCTGGGCCAAATATTCTGCCCCGATGTGCGGTTCCTGCGTGTCGAGCTGCTGCACCTTGCCGGTCGAGGTCAAGATCAAGGATCTGATCCGCATCGGCATCGTCGACGAGTTCGAGCGCGGCGAGCCGGCGAAAAACATCGCCAAGCGCCTGCAGAAGGAAGGGATCGTCGAGCGTTACAGCCAGAAGACCGAGATCTTCACCCTCCAGCGCATGAGCAACAACGATTGCCTGTACCTGGATCGTAAGAGCCGTCTGTGCACTATTTATGAAAAGCGCCCGGATACTTGCCGCAACCACCCGAAAATCGGCCCGCGGCCGGGGTATTGCGCTTACAAGCCCAAAGAAATTGTGCGTGAGACCAGCGCCAGTCGCCGTACCCTCGAGAAGTTCTGATCCGAAATCTCGCTGCCTGATAGATTGCTTTCGCGGGCAAGCCTCGCTCCTACAGGGGTATTACGTCGTTCGCGGCAATCGCGTATCACCCGAACCTGTAGGAGCGAGGCTTGCCCGCGAAGAGGCCGACACAAACACCGCACAAACCCCAGACAAACAAAAACGCCCCCGACCTTGCGGTCGGGGGCGTTTTTTTGTCAGCTAACTAAATAACTCAGTTACCGGACTTCTTGGCAGCGCGGGTACGCTCGCTTTCGCCCAGGATCTTCTTACGAAGACGGATGGACTTAGGAGTGACTTCGCACAATTCGTCTTCTTGAACGAATTCCAGAGCTTGTTCCAGGGTGAAACGGATAGGCGGAACCAGAGCGATGGTTTCGTCTTTACCCGAGGCACGCATGTTGTCGAGCTTCTTGCCTTTGGTTGGGTTAACGCCCAGGTCGTTGTCGCGGCTGTTGATGCCGACGATTTGACCTTCGTACACGTCTTCACCGTGACCGAGGAACAGTTTGCCGCGAGCTTGCAGGGTTTCCAGCGAGTAAGTCAGAGCCTTACCGGTAGCAACCGAAACCAGCACGCCGTTCTGACGGCCGGACATGTCGCCGGACTTCATCACGTCGTAACGGTCGAAGATCGAGGTCAGGATGCCTGCACCGGAGGTCAGGGTCAGGAACTCGTTACGGAAACCGATCAAGCCACGAGCCGGGATGTTGTACTCAAGGCGCACACGGCCCTTGCCATCCGGAACCATGTTGGTCAGGTCGCCTTTACGGATACCGATCTGTTCCATGATCGAACCTTGCGATTCTTCTGGCAGGTCGATGGTCACGTTTTCGTACGGTTCGTGCTTGACGCCGTCAACCATGCGGATGATCACTTCCGGACGACCAACACCCATTTCGAAGCCTTCGCGACGCATGGTTTCGATCAGTACCGAGAGGTGCAGCTCACCACGGCCGGAGACTTTGAACTTGTCGGCGGTGTCGCCTTCTTCAACGCGCAGGGCAACGTTGTAGAGCAGTTCTTTGTCCAGACGCTCCTTGATGTTACGGGAAGTCACGAACTTGCCTTCTTTACCGCAGAAAGGCGAGTCGTTTACCTGGAAGGTCATGGAAACGGTTGGTTCGTCAACGGTCAGCGGCTTCATCGCTTCGACGTTCAGTGGGTCGCACAGAGTGTCGGAGATGAACAGCTGGTCGAAGCCGCTGATGCAGACGATGTCGCCGGCAGCTGCTTCTTCAACGTCGATACGGTGCAGACCGTGGTGACCCATCAGCTTCAGGATACGACCGGTACGCTTCTTGCCGTCGGCGTCGATAGCGACAACCGGAGTGTTCGGCTTGATGCGGCCACGAGCGATACGGCCAACGCCGATAACACCCAGGAAGCTGTTGTAGTCCAGAGCCGAGATTTGCATCTGGAACGGACCATCACGGTCGACTTTCGGCGCAGGTACGTTGTCGACGATCGACTGGTACAGCGGGGTCATGTCTTCAGCCATGTCGGTGTGTTCCAGACCGGCAATGCCGTTCAGGGCCGAGGCGTAGACAACTTTGAAGTCCAGCTGTTCTTCGGTAGCACCGAGGTTGTCGAACAGGTCGAAGATCTGGTCCAGAACCCAGTCCGGACGCGCGCCTGGACGGTCAACCTTGTTGATGACCACGATTGGACGCAGGCCGGCTTCGAAAGCCTTCTTGGTCACGAAACGGGTTTGCGGCATAGGGCCGTCTTGAGCGTCAACCAGCAGCAGAACGGAGTCAACCATCGACATTACGCGTTCAACTTCGCCGCCGAAGTCGGCGTGGCCCGGGGTGTCCACGATGTTGATGTGGTAGCCGTTCCAGTTGATGGCGGTGTTTTTCGCCAGAATGGTAATACCGCGCTCTTTCTCCTGGTCGTTGGAGTCCATCACGCGCTCGTCGTTGAGCTCGTTGCGCTCCAGGGTGCCGGATTGACGCAAGAGTTTGTCTACCAGGGTGGTTTTACCATGGTCAACGTGAGCAATGATGGCGATGTTGCGTAGATTTTCGATCACTTGTGTATCTCGATCAGAGGATTCGGTGTGCTGACAAGTCTTGGCAGCGATTAACAGTAGAGTCCGGCAAAGCCGTTACAGCTTGACGGCGGCGTCGGGGGGCCGGTGACGCAGGCCACAGGCAAACAGCCCCGGGCACTTAGCTCGGTCGATAAACGCGCACATTGGCATGCCCCTCACTGAGCAAATGGTGGGCATGCAGGCGACTCATCACGCCTTTGTCGCAATACAGCAGGTACTGGCGAGTAGGGTCCAGTTCCTTGAAACGAGCGTTCAATGCATAAAACGGCATCGTCTGTACCTCAATGCCAGCAAGTTCCAGCGGCTCGTCTTCAGCGGCATCCGGGTGACGGATGTCGATGATGATCTGGCCCGCCAGTGCTTCGCTGACTTCTTCGATCTGCAAGTCCTGGCCCAATTCGTCGATCACGCGATCGATCGGCACCAGTTTGGCGTTTTCGAGCGCACGCTCGAGGACCGCCATGTCGAACTGTTGTTCTTCGTACTCCACGCGGTTGCGCTTGGCGTGGGTCTTGGGGTTCACCGAGATGACCCCGCAGTATTCCGGCATGTGCTTGGCGAAGTCGGCAGTCCCGATTTCGTTGGCCAGATCGATGATGTCCTGCTTGTGACTGGCGATCAGCGGGCGCAAGACCAGCTTCTCGGTCACACAGTCGATCAACGACAGGTTCGGCAACGTCTGGCTCGAAACCTGGGAGATCGCCTCACCGGTGACCAGCGCATCGATGTCCAGCCGATCGGCAATCTTCGACGCAGCGCGCAACATCATACGCTTCAAAACTACGCCCATATGACTGTTATCGACTTTCCCGAGAATTTCTCCCAGTACTTCCTCGAATGGCACACTGACAAATAACACGCGTTGGGAGCTGCCGTACTTCTTCCAGATGAAGTGCGCGACTTCCATGACGCCCAGTTCATGGGCCCGTCCGCCCAGATTAAAGAAGCAGAAATGGCTCATCAGGCCACGGCGCATGATCTGGTAGGCGGCGACTGTCGAGTCAAAGCCGCCGGACATCAATACAAGCGTCTGTTCCAGCGCTCCCAGCGGATAACCGCCGATGCTGTTGTGCTGGCTGTGGATCACATACAACCGTTGGTCGCGAATTTCGATGCGAACTTCGATTTCCGGCTCTTTCAGCGAAATCCCGGCGGCGCCGCACTGACGACGCAGCTGGCTGCCGACGTATTTCTCCACGTCCATGGACGAGAAGGTGTGATGCCCGCCGCGCTTGCAGCGCACCGAAAAGATCTTCCCGGCCAGTGCATCGCCGTAGTGCTGCTTGCACTTGGCAACGATGTCGTCGAAGTCACCCAGCGGGTATTCATCGACCTGCAGGAAATGCGCGATGCCCGGCATGCAGCTCAGGCGCTCGGTCATCTCCTTCAGGGCCCGGGGCTCAGTGACGCGGGTTTCCAGCTCGAGGTTGTCCCACACACCGTTCACCACCACAGCCGGGTCCAGATCGCGGAGCACGGCACGGATGTTCTTGGCCAATTGGCGGATGAAACGCATCCGTACCGGGCGGCTCTTGATGGTGATCTCGGGGAAGACTTTTACGATTAGTTTCATGAAAACAGCGCGCGCTGGGCCAGCCGAAAAAGGGGGGCGCGGATTATAGCGGAAATTGCTCAAGGTTTAACCAGTTAATATGCAGAAGGTTTCGCGCGCACCAAAACGGGTCATTTGTTGAAATAGACGCTACATTACGGGGCAGTTATTTCAGCTTTGCGGCGCAATGCACCTCTATAAGCGTGATATTGGGGCAAAAAACCCATGGTGGGGCACTGGCATGCAATTTGCTCCCTTGTGAGGCAGGTTGCCTTGGCAGAGTATTCGCGCCGGCATCACCCACATTCTAAGGGCATCCACTACTAAGCCCGAAGCCACCCGGAGGACACTATGTCGAAGTCGGTTCAACTCATCAAAGATCATGACGTCAAGTGGATTGATCTGCGCTTCACGGACACCAAAGGCACTCAGCACCACGTGACCATGCCGGCTCGCGACGCGCTGGATGACGCTTTCTTCGAAGAAGGCAAAATGTTCGACGGTTCCTCCATTGCTGGCTGGAAAGGCATCGAAGCCTCCGACATGATCCTGATGCCGGACGACAGCACTGCCGTCCTCGACCCGTTCACCGAAGAGCCGACCCTGATCCTGGTTTGCGACGTGATCGAGCCTTCGACCATGCAAGGCTACGACCGTGACCCACGTGCGATCGCCAAGCGTGCCGAGGAATACCTCAAGTCGACCGGTATCGGCGACACCGTATTCGTTGGTCCAGAGCCAGAATTCTTCATCTTCGACCAGGTTAAGTTCAAGTCGGACATCTCCGGCTCGATGTTCAAAATCTACTCCGAACAAGGTTCGTGGATGTCCGACCAGGACGTGGAAGGCGGCAACCGCGGCCACCGTCCAGGTATCAAAGGTGGCTACTTCCCGGTTCCGCCATTCGACCACGACCACGAAATCCGTACCTCCATGTGCAACGCCATGGAAGAAATGGGCCTGACCATCGAAGTTCACCACCACGAAGTGGCGACTGCTGGCCAGAACGAAATCGGCGTGAAGTTCAACACCCTGGTCGCCAAGGCTGACGAAGTTCAGACCCTGAAGTACTGCGTACACAACGTTGCTGATGCATACGGCCGCACCGCGACCTTCATGCCTAAGCCTCTGTACGGCGATAACGGTTCGGGTATGCACGTTCACTTGTCCATCGCCAAAGATGGCAAGAACACCTTCGCTGGCGAAGGTTATGCCGGCCTGTCCGACACTGCCCTGTACTTCATCGGCGGTATCATCAAGCACGGTAAGGCCCTGAACGGCTTCACCAACCCGTCGACCAACTCCTACAAGCGTCTGGTCCCAGGTTTCGAAGCTCCGGTAATGCTGGCCTACTCGGCTCGTAACCGTTCCGCTTCGATCCGTATTCCTTACGTGTCCAGCCCTCGCGCTCGCCGTATCGAAGCTCGCTTCCCGGATCCAGCAGCTAACCCATACCTGGGCTTCGCTGCACTGTTGATGGCTGGCCTGGACGGCATCCAGAACAAGATCCACCCTGGCGACGCAGCTGACAAAAACCTGTACGACCTGCCGCCTGAAGAGGCGAAAGAGATCCCACAAGTTTGCGGCAGCCTGAAAGAAGCCCTGGAAGAGCTGGACAAAGGTCGCGCGTTCCTGACCAAAGGCGGCGTGTTCTCCGACGACTTCATCGACGCTTACATCGCTCTGAAAAGCGAAGAAGAAATCAAGGTCCGCACCTTCGTACACCCACTGGAATATGAGCTGTACTACAGCTGCTGATCCGGTAGCGTCGGCTGCACGCGGCGCGACAAAAAGAGGCCTCCTTCGGGAGGCTTTTTTGTGGGCAAAATCAAAAGATCGCAGCCTTCGGCAGCTCCTACATTGGAACGCGTACACCGTGTAGGAGCTGCCGAAGGCTGCGATCTTTTGATCCTGCTTTTCCATACCAAAATGTTAACGACTTGGGTCTATCGCCAGCCCTGACCTATGCTGCAACCCAACACCTTCGCTTCCGGTCGATTTTATGGGTCGTGGTTTTCTCCTGATGTTGCTGCTGATCGCCCTGCCCGCCGCAGCGCAGATTTATAAGTACACCGACGCCAACGGCAACACCGCCTACAGCAATCAACCGCCGGATGGGGTCAAGGCGCAGCCGGTGGAGTTGCCGCCACTCAACAGTGTCCCGCCCTCGGCGCCTGTCACCCCACCTGCCGAAGCCAGCAGCCGCGAACAACCGCACAACGCCTACGAGGTGTTGGAGTTGACCGGCCTGCCCACCACCGAAGCCCTGCGCGCCAACAACGGCACCTTCACCGTCAGCGTGCTAATCAAACCGCGCCTGCAAGGCACGCATTTGTTCAGGCTGTTGCTGGACGAACAACCTTATGGCCAGCCGAGCAACGTGCCGATCCTGCAACTGGTGAACATCGATCGCGGCGAGCACAGCCTCGCAGTCCAGGTGATCAACGGCGAAAGCGTCGTGCAGCAAAGCCCCAGCGTGACGCTCACTGTGCAACGGGTACACACGCCTTGAAGGGCTGGCTGTTGATCATCTGCCTGATCGCCTTTCCGGCAATGGCCGACGTCTATACCTACGTCGACGCCCAGGGCAATCGAGTCTTCACCGACCAACCGCGCCCCGGCAATGCCAAGCGTGTGCCGCTGGCCACCAGCAATCGAATGTCCGCCAACCCGACCAACGCTGCGCCGGTGATCGCCGCGCAAAAGCCGGAAGAACAACCGCTGTTCCACTACGACATGCTGCGGGTACTGGTGCCGGAACCAGACACCACGGTCCGCAGCAGTGCCGGCGAGTTGATCGTCAGCGTTACCAGCGAACCCGGCTTGCAGCGCGGTCATCGCTACCGTTTGTTACTCGACGGCCAGCCCACCGCTGAACCTGGCATCAGTCCGGTGTTCGCCTTGAGCAATATCGATCGCGGCAGCCATAACCTGTCGGTGGAAATCCTCGACGAACAGGGTCGCACCGTCGAACGCACAGCCAATCAGCCGTTCCACATGCTGCGCATTTCCCTGGCGCAGAAGCGCAAGGTCAAGCCTTGCACCCTCACCGACTACGGCCAACGGCCGGAATGTCCACTCAAAGACAAACCTCCTGAAGAAAAAAATCCCTTCCTGAAGTTCTTCTAACCTCGTTCAGGTTTGCGCACTATATTGGTGCGATAGGGTGCACCGTACCCACATCCAAGCCCATTTTGGTTCGAAAGTACCCGCAAAAGCTGGCAGAACGCCACGCGATCGAGCGTCAAACGCCCGTTTCAGGCCTCAAACGCTTCTTTTCGGAGCTTTGGTTTGGTTTTTGCATTTTCCCCGCATCAGCGCTCATTTGTTGCGCGCACCCTGCTCCAAAAGAGGGTGTAGGGCGTGCTCACCGTAAATGGCGATCGCGCAAAGCCCCACGAGACGCAAGACTAGGCATGAGGAGAGAAGTTTGGTCGCTCCAAATGAACGACGAATAACAACGGATTGCGTCTCGTGGGGCTTTGCCCTTCGGGTTGGCGCTGTGATCGCGCCATGCTGCGTTGCAGGACTTGAAAAGGGAACGTCATTCTCTGCGTCCTGCGCCTTGCCTGGCGCGATCACAGCGCCAACGCGATTCGCCATTTACGGTGAGCACGCCCTACTATGACCATTAGCGACGCACTGCATCGACTATTACTCGACAACCTGACCACCGCCACCATCCTGCTCGACGCCGAACTGCGCCTCGAGTACATGAACCCGGCGGCGGAAATGCTCTTGGCCATCAGCGGCCAGCGTAGCCATGGGCAGTTCATCAGTGAGTTGTTCACCGAATCTACTGAAGCCTTGAATTCCCTGCGCCAGGCCGTCGAGCAAGCGCATCCGTTCACCAAGCGCGAAGCGATGCTCACCGCCCTCACCGGCCAGACCCTGACCGTTGATTACGCGGTCACGCCGATCCTGAGTAACGGCGACACGATGCTGCTGCTGGAAGTCCACCCCCGTGACCGCTTGCTGCGGATCACCAAGGAAGAGGCGCAGCTGTCGAAGCAGGAAACCAGCAAGATGCTGGTACGCGGCCTCGCTCATGAGATCAAGAACCCGCTGGGCGGGATTCGCGGTGCCGCGCAATTGCTCGCCCGCGAGCTGCCGGAAGAAAGCCTGCGCGACTACACCAACGTGATCATCGAAGAAGCCGATCGCCTGCGAAACCTCGTGGACCGGATGCTCGGCTCGAACAAACTGCCGTCCTTGGCCATGTGCAACATCCACGAAGTACTGGAGCGGGTCAGTCAGTTGGTTGAGGCCGAAAGCCAGGGCTGCATCACCTTGGTGCGCGACTACGACCCAAGCATTCCCGACGTGTTGATCGATCGCGAACAGATGATCCAGGCCGTGCTGAACATCGTGCGCAACGCGATGCAGGCCATCAGCAGCCAGAACGAGCTGCGCCTGGGCCGCATCAGTTTGCGCACCCGCGCCATGCGCCAGTTCACCATCGGCCACGTGCGACATCGCCTGGTGACCAAGATCGAGATCATCGACAACGGTCCGGGCATTCCTGCGGATTTGCAGGAAACCATCTTCTTTCCAATGGTCAGCGGCCGCCCGGACGGTACCGGGCTGGGCCTGGCCATTACCCAGAACATCATCAGCCAGCACCAGGGCTTGATCGAGTGTGACAGCCACCCAGGCCACACCACTTTCTCGATCTTTCTGCCACTGGAACAAGGAGCCACATCGACATGAGCCGTAGTGAAACCGTGTGGATCGTCGATGACGACCGTTCTATCCGTTGGGTCCTGGAAAAAGCCTTGCAGCAAGAAGGCATGACCACGCAAAGCTTCGACAGCGCCGATGGCGTGATGAGCCGCCTGGCGCGCCAGCAGCCGGACGTGATCATCTCCGACATCCGCATGCCGGGTGCCAGTGGCCTGGACCTTTTGGCGCGGATTCGCGAACAACACCCACGGCTGCCGGTCATCATCATGACCGCCCACTCCGACCTGGACAGCGCTGTCGCCTCCTACCAGGGCGGCGCGTTCGAATACCTGCCCAAGCCGTTCGATGTCGACGAAGCGGTGTCCCTGGTCAAGCGTGCCAACCAGCACGCCCAGGAACAGCAAGGCCTGGAAGTCCCGGTCGCCTTGACCCGCACCCCGGAAATCATCGGTGAAGCGCCGGCGATGCAGGAAGTGTTTCGCGCCATCGGACGCTTGAGCCACTCCAACATCACCGTGCTGATCAACGGCGAATCCGGCACCGGTAAAGAACTGGTGGCCCACGCCCTGCACCGCCACAGCCCACGCGCGGCCTCGCCGTTCATTGCGCTGAACATGGCGGCGATCCCGAAAGACCTGATGGAATCCGAGCTGTTCGGCCATGAGAAAGGCGCGTTCACCGGTGCGGCCAACCTGCGTCGCGGGCGCTTTGAACAGGCTGACGGCGGCACGTTGTTCCTCGATGAAATCGGCGACATGCCGGCGGACACCCAGACCCGTTTGCTGCGGGTGTTAGCGGACGGCGAGTTCTACCGCGTTGGCGGTCATACGCCGGTGAAGGTCGATGTGCGCATCATCGCCGCGACCCACCAGAACCTGGAAACCCTGGTGCACGCCGGGAAATTCCGTGAGGACTTGTTCCACCGCCTCAACGTGATCCGCATTCATATCCCACGGCTGTCGGACCGTCGCGAAGACATCCCGACCCTGGCCAAGCACTTCCTCAGCCGCGCCGCGCAAGAACTGGCGGTGGAGCCGAAGCTGCTGAAAAGCGAAACCGAGGAATACCTGAAGAACCTGCCGTGGGGCGGCAACGTTCGTCAGTTGGAGAACACCTGCCGCTGGATCACGGTGATGGCTTCGGGTCGCGAAGTGCACATCAGCGACCTGCCACCAGAGCTGCTGAACCTGCCGCAGGATTCGGCGCCGGTGACCAACTGGGAGCAAGCGCTGCGCCAGTGGGCTGATCAGGCGTTGGCTCGTGGTCAATCGAGCCTGCTCGACAGCGCCGTGCCGGCGTTCGAGCGGATCATGATCGAAACCGCCCTCAAGCACACCGCCGGCCGCCGTCGCGATGCTGCGGTTTTGCTGGGTTGGGGGCGTAACACCCTGACGCGCAAGATCAAGGAATTGGGGATGAAGGTCGATGGTGGGGATGATGATGAGGGGGAAGAGGGTTAAGCAGCCCTTAGCTCTTCGCTAACCGTTAGATCCTTTCGCGGGCAAGCCTCGCTCCTACGGGGTTTGCGCCATTTCAAAATTGGCGCATCACCTGTAGGAGCGAGGCTTGCCCGCGAAGGGGCCATAACATTCAACATCATCGTTGACTGTTACACCGCTTTCGCGAGCAGGCTCGCTCCCACATTAAGAGCTTCGTGCACCGCAGCAATGCACCGTGAACCGCAATCGCGCACAGCCTCCCTCCTGAAATCCCGTCGTTAATCGTTAGAAAACCCACCCAACAAAAACACAAAAGCCGCGAATAACGGGGCCTCCAGCGCATCAGCACAACTTTCTGTTTCAACTTGTTAAAACCTGGCACGCCCCCTGCAATAGTCCATTCAGTGATTCAGTTCACTACCCGGTTTCGGGGACCTTGGTACAGGCAGGCCGGGGATTCCCCTCTTTACATCGGGCTCACACCGCCAACGCGACGAGCCCAACCCGTTTTGGGGCCCTTGATACAGGCAGGTCAGGGGTTCCTTCTTTACACCGGGACTTGCACGCAATGCGTAAGTCCCTGCCGTTTTGGGAACCTTGGTACAGGCAGGCCGGGGATTCCCTCTTTTATTGCTCCCGGAGATGGATCTCCAGCCGCCAGCGATCATCGACCTCGCTACCGGCCCACTCACCTTGCAGTGGCCGGGCCGCCACCACCGTCAGCAACAACCCCCCATCACTCAAACGCACGCGCCAGTTCACGTCTTTGCCGTTGATCTTGAGCTGGCCTTTCTGCGCCTTGCCTTCGGCCTCGAACAGCAACGCGACACTGCCATCCACGACTTCGCCATGGGTCTTGGGCTCGTTGTTGAACCACACCACCAACCCATCGTCGGTGACCTCGACCTGCTGCAGTTCAGTGGGGTCGGGCGTGGTCAGGCGACCGATCATCAACCCGACCATCAGCCCGACAATCGCCAGCGAACCTATCACTCGCGGGAATAGTTTCGAACGGTTGTCCACGGGCGGCGTAGAATGCCGCTCATCTTTACCTTCGGAGCCGTGCATGTTTCACGTCATCCTCTTCCAACCAGAAATTCCGCCGAATACCGGCAACGTTATCAGGCTGTGCGCCAACAGTGGCTGCCACCTGCATTTGATCGAACCGCTGGGCTTCGAGATGGACGACAAGCGCTTGCGCCGGGCCGGCCTCGATTACCACGAGTACGCCACCCTGCAACGCCACGCCGACCTGGCCAGTTGCCTGGAAAGCCTCGGTCATCCACGGCTGTTCGCGTTCACCACCAAGGGCTCGCGGCCGTTCCACGATGCCAGCTTCGCCGAGGGCGACGCCTTCCTGTTCGGCCCGGAAAGCCGTGGCTTGCCAGCGGAGGTACTCGATGCTCTCCCAGGCGAACAACGCCTGCGCCTGCCGATGCGCGAAGGCTGCCGCAGCCTGAACCTGTCGAACACCGTGGCCGTCGCGGTATACGAAGGCTGGCGCCAACTAGGCTTTAAATAACACCACAAACAAATGTGGGAGCGAGCCTGCTCGCGAAAGCGGTGTGCCAGACGACAATGTTGTCACTGACACTCCCATTCGCGAGCAGGCTCGCTCCCACATTGAAACTGCTTTGGTGCTCGGGACCGTTTATTGAACGGTTGGAGTCTCGCCAGCCGCCTGCATGCGTTGCAGTTCTTGTGCGTACAGCGCGTCGAAGTTCACCGGAGCCAGCATCAGGGCCGGGAACGAACCGCGGGTCACCAGGCTGTCCAGGGTTTCGCGAGCGTACGGGAACAGGATGTTCGGGCAGAACGCGCCGAGGGTGTGGCTCATCGAAGCGTCGTCCAGGTTCTTGATCAGGAAGATCCCGGCCTGTTGCACTTCAGCGATGAACGCTACTTCTTCACCGTTTTTCACGGTAACCGACAAAGTCAGCACGACTTCGTGGAAGTCACCTTCCAGAGCCTTTTGACGGGTGTTCAGATCCAGACCGACGCTCGGTTCCCACTGCTGGCGGAAGATCGCCGGGCTTTTCGGGGCTTCGAAGGACAAGTCACGTACGTAGATGCGCTGCAAGGAGAATTGCGGTGCGGTTTCTTCTTCGCTAGCTGCAGTGTTCTGTTGGTCAGTCATCTCAGATCCTTTCTGATCTTTGGTCTTTTAGGGTTTGCTGTTCTTGGGTGCTTAAGTCAGGCCTTGAGCATGGCGTCGAGCTTACCGGCACGCTCAAGGGCAAACAAATCATCACAGCCACCGATGTGGCGCTCGCCGATCCAGATCTGCGGCACGGACGTACGCCCGGCTTTCTGGGCCATGGCGGCACGCACCTGCGGCTTGCCATCGACCTTGATCTCTTCGAAGGCCACACCTTTGTTCTCGAGCAAGTACTTGGCTCGCGAGCAATAAGGGCAGTAATCGCTGGAATAGACGACGACGTTGCTCATATCACTTCACCAGCGGCAGGTTGTCGCCCTTCCAGCTGGAAATCCCGCCGGAGAGCTTGGCGGCGGTGAAGCCGGATTTCATCAGTTCGCGGGCATGGGTGCCGGCGGTCTGGCCCTGGGCATCGACCAGAATGATGGTCTTGGCCTTGTGCTTTTCCAGTTCGCCAACGCGAGCGGTCAACTTGTCGTGAGGAATGTTCAACGCGCCAACGATATGGCCGGCGGCGAAATCCTTGGTCGAACGAATGTCGATCACCACGCCTGCGTCCTTGTTGACCAGCCCGGTCAGCTCGCCGGTGCTCAGGCTGCGACCGCCGCCTTTCATCTCATGGGCGATCAGCAGAGCCAGCAGAACAACGAAAATACCGGCCAGCAAATAGTGGGTGGTGGCAAATGCAATCAGGTGATCAAGCATTTAAGGTGGTTCCAGGGCGTTAAAAGTGGGCCAGTATACACAGCCCCTAGGGTGGGCCAAACCCCGTCCGGCGGTGACGCGGTGTGAACTTCGCTTTAAACTGCCACTCCCTTTTCCATCGCCCTCTTTTTAACTCAGCCACGAGTGGAATCCATGACTACCACGCCTAAACCTTTGGTCCTGATCATTCTCGATGGCTTCGGTCACAGTGAGAGCCACGAAGCCAACGCCGTGTACTCGGCGAAGAAGCCAGTCCTGGACCGTCTGACCGCCAGCGTGCCGAACGGCCTGATCTCGGGCAGCGGCATGGACGTCGGCTTGCCGGACGGTCAGATGGGCAACTCCGAAGTCGGCCACATGAACCTCGGCGCGGGCCGCGTGGTGTATCAAGACTTCACCCGCGTGACCAAATCGATCCGCGACGGCGAGTTCTTCGAGAACCCGACCATCTGCGCCGCCGTCGATAAAGCCGTTGCTGCTGGCAAAGCCGTGCACTTCATGGGTCTGCTGTCCGACGGCGGCGTGCACAGCCACCAGGATCACCTGGTCGCCATGGCCGAACTGGCCTTCAAGCGCGGTGCCGAAAAAATCTACCTGCACGCTTTCCTCGACGGTCGCGATACCCCGCCGAAAAGCGCCCAGTCGTCCATCGAACTGCTCGACGCGACGTTCCAGGCCCTCGGCAAAGGCCGGATCGCCAGCATCGTCGGCCGCTATTTCGCCATGGACCGTGACAACCGTTGGGACCGTGTAGCCCAGGCCTACAACCTGATTGTCGACGGCAACGGCGAATTCAACGCCGCCACCGCCCAGGAAGGCCTACAAGCCGCTTACGAGCGTGGCGAGAGCGACGAATTCGTCAAAGCCACCTCGATCGGCGAACCGGTGAAAGTCGAAGGCGGCGACGCCGTGGTGTTCATGAACTTCCGCGCTGACCGCGCCCGTGAACTGACCCGCGTGTTCGTCGAAGACGATTTCAAGGACTTCGAACGGGCTCGCCAGCCAAAACTGGCCGGCTTCGTGATGCTGACCCAATACGCCGCCAGCATTCCTGCACCGTCGGCCTTCGCTGCCGGCAGCCTGGAAAACGTGCTCGGCGATTACCTGGCGAAAAACGGCAAAACCCAACTGCGTATCGCTGAAACCGAAAAATATGCCCACGTGACCTTCTTCTTCTCCGGCGGCCGCGAAGAACCGTTCCCGGGCGAAGAACGCATCCTGATCCCGTCGCCAAAAGTCGCCACCTATGACTTGCAGCCCGAGATGAGCGCCCCGGAAGTCACCGACCGCATCGTCGACGCCATCGAAAACCAGCGTTACGACGTGATCGTGGTCAACTACGCCAACGGCGACATGGTCGGCCACAGCGGCAACCTTGAAGCTGCGGTGAAAGCTGTGGAATGCCTGGACCTGTGCGTCGGTCGCATCACCGCCGCGCTGGAAAAAGTCGGCGGCGAAGCGCTGATCACTGCCGACCACGGCAACTGCGAAAAAATGTCCGACGAAGAAACCCACCAGGCACACACCGCTCACACTACCGAGCCGGTGCCGTTCATCTATGTCGGCAAGCGTGACTTCAAGGTCCGCGATGGCGGCGTATTGGCGGATGTCGCGCCGACCATGCTGATGCTGATGGGCCTGGAAGTCCCGAAAGAAATGACCGGGACTTCGATTCTGGTGTAATCCGGTTTCCAAAACACCGAAAAAACCTGTGGGAGCGAGCCTGCTCGCGAAGAGGGAGTGTCAGTCGATATCGATGTTGACTGACACACCGCTTTCGCGAGCAGGCTCGCTCCCACATTGGTTTTCAGCGTTTTTCGGGCCAGTTATCACACAGTCCCAATTGGGCATTTTTTTTGCGGCGCTTGCCGGGCATACTAGGCCGTCCCTTTCCCTGGTATCACCCGCCTCTATGCTTCGCGTCCTGATAGCCCTCGCTCTGACCTGCCTGCTCCAACCGGCCTTTGCTGACGAGCGCGCGCAAACCCAACAACAGTTGGACGCCACGCGTCAGGACATTGCCGAGCTGAAAAAACTGCTGAGCAAGGTGCAGGAAGAAAAATCCGGTGTGCAAAAGGACCTAAAGGGCACCGAGACCGAGATGGGCAAGCTCGAGAAGCAGGTCGATGCCCTGCAAAAAGAGCTGAAGAAAAGCGAATCCGAGCTGCAGCGACTCGATGGTGAGAAAAAAAAACTCCAGAGCGCGCGCATTGAACAGCAACGACTGATCGCCATCCAGGCCCGCGCGGCCTATCAGAATGGCCGTCAGGAGTACCTTAAGCTGCTGCTCAACCAGCAAAATCCTGAAAAATTCGCCCGCACCCTCACTTATTACGACTACCTGAGCCAGGCCCGCCTGGAGCAGCTGAAGAACTTCAACGAAACCCTGCGCCAATTGGCCAACGTCGAAAAAGACATTTCGATGCAACAGGCTCAGTTGCTGGTGCAAAAAAGCAGCCTCGACAGCCAGCGTGACGAACTCGACAAAGTTCGCCAGGAACGCCAAAAGGCCCTGGCCAAGCTCAACGACGACGTCAAGGCACGCGATCAGAAGCTCGCCGCCCGCGAGCAGGATCAGGCAGACCTGTCTAAAGTCCTTAAAACCATCGAAGAAACCCTGGCTCGCCAGGCTCGTGAGGCAGAAGAAGCGCGACAAAAAGCGCTGATTGCCCAGCAGGAAGCCGAAAAAAAGCGTTTACGTGAGGCTCAGGAACAGGCCGACGCCAACACTGATGCCCCACGCAAACCCGCTAAACCGACACCTGGCGCGCTGGTTTCCAGTTCAGGCGAGACCTTTGGCGGCGCATTTGCTTCAGCCCGCGGCAAACTTCCATGGCCGGTTGATGGTCGACTGTTGGCGCGCTTCGGCGAAAGCCGCGGCGATGATGCCCGGACCAAGTGGGACGGCGTGATGATCAGCGCCTCCGCCGGCAGCCAAGTGCATGCCGTTCACGGTGGCCGTGTAGTGTTCGCCGATTGGTTGCGCGGTGCCGGGCTGCTGGTGATTCTGGACCACGGCAACGGTTTTTTGAGTCTTTATGGTCACAACCAGACGCTGCTCAAGTCTGCGGGTGATGTGGTTAAAGCCGGTGAGTCCATCTCCACTGTCGGTAACAGTGGCGGCCAGGACACACCAGCGCTGTATTTCGCAATTCGTCAGCAGGGTCACCCGAGTGATCCAGCGCAATGGTGCCGTGCGCAAGGATAAGCACGGCATCTAATTCAGGAGTTCGTTCGACATGCTGCATTTGTCCCGCCTTACCTCGCTGGCCCTGACGATCGCCCTGGTGATCGGCGCGCCTCTGGCGTTTGCCGCTCAGCCTGCCCCGGCGGCTGCGCCAGCTCCTGCACCTGCGGGCACCGCTGCAACCACCAAGGCGCCATTGCCTCTGGAAGAGTTGCGCACCTTTGCCGAGGTCATGGACCGGATCAAAGCCGCGTATGTCGAACCGGTAGACGACAAGACCCTGCTGGAAAATGCCATCAAGGGCATGCTCAGCAATCTCGACCCGCACTCCGCCTACCTGGGCCCGGAAGACTTCGCTGAACTGCAGGAAAGCACCAGCGGCGAATTCGGCGGCCTGGGCATCGAAGTCGGTGCCGAAGACGGCTTCATCAAAGTGGTGTCGCCAATCGACGATACCCCGGCCTCCAAGGCCGGCATTCAGGCTGGCGACTTCATCGTCAAGATCAACGGTGCACCGACTCGTGGCCAGACCATGACCGAAGCCGTGGACAAGATGCGCGGCAAGATCGGCCAGAAAATCACTCTGACTCTGGTCCGCGACGGTGGCACGCCATTCGACGTGGTACTGACCCGCGCCACGATCCAGGTCAAGAGCGTCAAGGCGCAGCTGCTGGAATCGGGCTACGGCTACATCCGCATCACCCAGTTCCAGGTCAAGACCGGCGAAGAAGTTTCCAAGGCCCTGGCCAAGCTGCGCAAGGACAACGGCAAGAAGCTCAATGGCATCATCCTCGACCTGCGTAACAACCCGGGCGGCGTGCTGCAAGCCGCGGTGGAAGTGGTCGACCACTTCATCACCAAGGGCCTGATCGTCTACACCAAGGGCCGCATCGCCAACTCCGAACTGCGCTTCTCCGCTACCGGCAAAGACGAAAGCGAAGCGGTGCCAATGGTTGTGCTGATCAACGGCGGCAGCGCCTCGGCTTCGGAAATCGTCGCCGGCGCCTTGCAGGATCAGAAACGCGCTGTGCTGATGGGCACCACCAGTTTCGGCAAAGGTTCGGTACAAACCGTGCTGCCGCTGAACAACGATCGCGCCCTGAAGATCACCACCGCGCTGTACTTCACGCCGAACGGTCGCTCGATCCAGGCGCAGGGCATCGTCCCGGACATCGAAGTGCGCAAGGCCAAGATCACCAACGAACAGGACGGCGAGTACTTCAAGGAAGCCGATCTGCAAGGTCACTTGGGCAATGGCAACGGCGGCGCCGACAAGCCGACGTCCAGCAGCAAAGCCAAGGCAATGCCGCAGGATGACGATTACCAATTGGCCCAGGCCCTGAGCCTGCTCAAAGGGCTGAGCATCACCTCCGGCCGCTGAGATGCGCTTGCGCTTCATCCTCGGTTTGTTGTGCTGTCTGGCGGGTGCTGCTCACGCAGAGCCCGCCAAGACCTCCCCGCACAAGGCTTACCTGACACTGATCATCGATGACCTGGGGCAGAACCTGCCCCGGGATCGTCGCGTGCTCGCCCTGCCCGGCCCGGTGACCACGGCGATCATGCCCGATACACCCCACGCCGCCGAATTCGCCCGCGAGGCTCATCGCGCCGGCAAAGTCGTCATCCTGCACATGCCCATGGACCCGGCCACCGGTCCGTTCGCCTGGCATCCTGACCTGCCCATCGAAGAGCTGGAAAAGCGCCTCAACGCCGCGTTCAAGGCTGTGCCGTACACCGCCGGCATCAACAATCACATGGGCAGTCGCATGACCGCCCAGCAACCGGCCATGGCCTGGTTGATGGCGGACTTGCAGCGCCGGCATAAATTCTTCGTCGACAGCCGCACCAGCGCGCAAACCGTGGGCGCGGCCGAAGCGCAGAAGATTGGCTTGGCGAGTGTTTCGCGGGATGTTTTTCTCGATGATGAGCGAACTGAAGCGGCGATCTTCACCCAGCTGCAAACGGCGATCAGCCTGGCGCATAAGCAAGGTTCGGCGGTGATGATCGGGCATCCGTATCCGCAGACGCTGGCGGTGCTGGAGCGTGAACTGCCGAAGCTGAAGGCTCAGGGAATTGACTGGATCGACATCAAAATGATGATCAGCGTGCGCAGCAATCGGGCGACGGCTGCGCATGGAAAGGATGGAGTGTACCGCTGAAAAGATCGCAGCCTTCGGCAGCTCCTACGCCGAACGCGTTCCCCTGTAGGCGCTGCCGAAGGCTGCGATCTTTTGATTCACCTTAGAGATACTTCGCCATGATGTCGTCCACCACGCCTTCCTTGCGCATCTGATCCAGCGCCGCCTGAAGCTTGGCGACAATCTCATCCGGCACGTCTTTATTCAGCGCCAGGTACAACTCGGCGCTGTTGAAGCGCAGCACGGTCTTGAGTCCGGTCACGCCGTCCTGACGGGCCAGATAACGACCAGCCGGATCGCCCGTGGCCCACAGATCAATCTGGCCGCTGACCAGTTTCCTGGCGTTGTCCTGATCCCGCAGCACCACAATCGGCTTCAAACCCTGCTTGGCCAATGTCTCGGCAATCGCATCGCCCTTGTAGGCGCCGATCTTGTACTTGCGCGCCTGATCCAGCGTCTCGAGGGTGATCTTGCTGTCCGCCTTGGCCAGCATGATCCAGTCATCCGGGCCGATTGGGCCGACCCACTTGAAGAGCTTCTCGCGATCCGGCAGCCGCGCCATCACAAACACGCCATAACCGGGTTTCTCCAGGGCGAGTTTGTAGATGCGCTCCCAGGGGAACCGCAGGGTCAGGCTGTAGGTAATGTCGGTGCGCTTGAACATCTCGCGGACGATGTCCACGGCGATGCCGTTGATGTTCTCGTCCTGAGCGAAGTTTTTGCCGTTCTTTGCCATGTTGTATGGCGGGAAGTTTTCCGTCAGCAGCACCAGATCGGTGGCGGGACTTTCTTCGGCGCGGGCTCCGTTGATGAGCAACAGAGAAGCGCTGGCGAGGACGAGAAGAAAACGTTTGAACATGTCGGGCTACCGGAATCCATGGCGTGCCCAAGAGTGCCCTGAGCCCGCCATGCTGTCCACTGGCCTGTATCGCTTTGTTTAGCGCATCACGATTCCGCGATGGGCCATGTAGGCCTTGGCTTCCTGCACGGTGTATTCGCCGAAGTGGAAAATACTCGCCGCCAGCACCGCGCTGGCGTGGCCTTCGATGATGCCGTCGGCCAAATGCTGCAGGTTGCCGACGCCGCCGGAAGCGATCACCGGAATACCCAACGCATCGCTGATGGCACGGGTGACGCCAAGGTCGAAACCGTTTTTCATGCCGTCCTGATCCATGCTGGTCAGCAGGATTTCACCAGCGCCCAAACCTTCCATCTTCTTCGCCCATTCAACGGCGTCGAGACCGGTCGGCTTGCGCCCGCCGTGGGTGAAGATTTCCCAGCGCGGAGTTTCGCCCGGACCGGAGACCTTCTTCGCGTCGATGGCGACGACGATGCACTGCGAACCGAAATGCTGCGCCGCTTCACCGACGAATTCCGGGTTGAACACGGCAGCAGTGTTGATCGAGACCTTGTCCGCGCCGGCATTCAGCAAGTTGCGAATGTCCTGCACGGTGCGCACGCCGCCACCCACGGTCAGCGGGATAAACACCTGGCTGGCCATGCGCTCGACGGTATGCAGCGTGGTGTCGCGACCATCGACGCTAGCGGTGATGTCGAGGAAGGTAATCTCGTCGGCACCCTGCTCGTCGTAACGACGGGCGATTTCCACCGGGTCACCGGCGTCGCGGATGTTTTCGAACTTCACACCTTTGACGACCCGGCCGTTATCCACGTCCAGGCAAGGGATGATGCGTTTGGCCAGCGCCATGGTCAGTCCTCAGCCTTTGTACGAATCGCAGAAAGCTTGCGCTTCAGCGACGTCGAGGGTGCCTTCGTAGATCGCCCGGCCGGTGATGGCGCCGATGATGCCTGGCGCCTTGGCGTCGAGCAGCGACTTGATGTCACCCAGGTTGTGAATACCGCCAGAAGCGATCACAGGAATACGCGTGGCAGCGGCCAGCGCAGCAGTGAACGGAACGTTGCAGCCCTGCATCATGCCGTCTTTGGCGATGTCGGTATAAACGATCGCGGACACGCCGTCGGCTTCGAACTGCTTGGCCAGGTCGATCACCTGAATGGTGCTGATTTCAGCCCAACCGTCGGTGGCGACAAAACCGTCTTTAGCGTCGAGGCCAACGATGACCTTGCCCGGGAACGCGCGGCAGGCTTCTGCGACAAAGGCCGGATCTTTCACAGCCTTGGTGCCGATGATCACGTAGCTAACGCCAGCCTTGACGTAGTGCTCGATGGTTTCCAGGGAACGGATACCGCCGCCGATCTGGATCGGCAGGTTCGGGTAGCGCTTGGCAATCGCGGTGACCACTTCGCCGTTGACCGGTTGGCCTTCGAACGCGCCGTTCAAATCGACCAGATGCAGACGACGGCAACCGCCCTCCACCCACTTGGCAGCCATGCTCACCGGGTCATCGGAGAACACCGTGGAATCTTCCATGCGGCCCTGGCGCAGACGAACACAGGCACCGTCCTTGAGATCGATAGCGGGAATAATCAGCATCTGGCAAACCTTCAAATTCGATTGTTCAGCTTCGCTCGGAAATCAGTTTTTCTCGAGCGCCCACAGGTCGCTTTCGATGCTTTCGAACCTTTCTTTTAGGTGCGTCTGCACATCGAAAATCGCCCTGTTGTAATAGTGCGGCGCAATTTCGCGGGTAAACAGCTCAAGAATTTCCGCCGCTTCGAACGAACCCAGGTCCAGTTCGAAGCGATCCTCCATGAACCGCTTGATCTTGTGATTGGCCTCGTTCTCCTGTTCGGGAGTGAGGGTCAGGATCGGCGGTTTGGACTTCTTGACGGCCATTTACCAGCGACCATCCCACGCGGCGAAGTTCTGCAGCAATTGCAGGCCATGGGTATGGCTTTTCTCCGGGTGGAACTGCACGGCGAAACGCGAGCCATCGGCCAGCGCCGCAGCGAAATCGACACCGTAATGACCGCCACCCACCACTTGCCGCGGGTTGCCGGCAGCGATGTAGTAGCTGTGCACGAAGTAGAAACGCGCCAGGTCCGGAATGTTGTGCCACAGCGGATGACTCACCGTCTGCTTCACTTCGTTCCAGCCCATGTGCGGGACTTTCAGGTGTTCGCCGTCTTCATGCAGGTCTTTGCCGAAGAACTTCACCGCGCCCGGGAACAGGCCGATGCAGTCCACGCCGTCGTTTTCTTCACTGCTGTCGAGCAAGGCTTGCATGCCGACGCAGATGCCGAGGAACGGACGGTCCTGACTGACTTCACGCACGAGGGAGTCGAAACCCAAACGACGGATCTCCGCCATGCAGTCGCGAATCGCGCCGACGCCGGGAAAAACCACCCGGTCGGCTTCGCGAATCACATCGGCATCGCTGGTGATCAAGACCTTGCCGGCACCGACGTGCTCGAGGGCCTTGGCCACCGAGTGCAGGTTGCCCATGCCGTAATCGATAACCGCGACCGTCTGCATTACAGAACGCCCTTGGTCGATGGCATTTGCCCGGCCATGCGGTCATCCAGCTCTACCGCCATGCGCAGGGCGCGGCCGAAAGCCTTGAACACGGTTTCGATCTGGTGGTGAGTGTTGGTGCCGCGCAGGTTGTCGATGTGCAGGCTGACGAGCGCATGGTTAACGAAGCCCTGGAAGAATTCCTGGAACAGGTCAACGTCGAAGCCGCCAACGGTGGCGCGGGTATAGGGAACGTGCATCTGCAGGCCAGGACGGCCGGAGAAGTCGATCACTACGCGCGACAGCGCTTCATCGAGCGGCACGTAGGCGTGGCCGTAGCGACGGATGCCTTTCTTGTCGCCGATGGCTTTGGCAAAGGCCTGACCCAGGGTGATACCGACGTCTTCCACGGTGTGGTGGTCGTCGATATGCAGGTCGCCCTTGCTGACAATATCCAGGTCGATCAGCCCGTGACGGGCGATCTGGTCCAGCATGTGCTCAAGAAAAGGAACACCGATATCAAATCGGGCCTTTCCGGTGCCATCCAGGTTGATCGAGGCTTTGATCTGGGTTTCCAGAGTGTCGCGCTCGACAGACGCCTTACGTTCGGCCATCACCAGCTCCGCAAAATCATTGGGCGAAAAAGGCAGCCATTATAGGGGCGCGGGCCGGAAACAGAAACACGAGACGTGATATGGCTGACGGACAGACTCCCGGGTTGTCGGGGATAGACATGTCCATACAAGCCATTTGCCGCACACACAAAACAAATGTGGGGGCGGGCTTGCTCGCGAATGCGGTGTGTCAGCCAACATTCATGTCGACTGACACGCCCTCTTCGCGAGCAAGCCCGCTCCCACAGGGGTAGTGCGTTTACAGACTTAGTGGAACAGAACCGCTGTCTTCTGCAAGGTCACCCACACACCCCACGCCAACGGAATCCCCACCACCAGCCAAGCGGCAATCGCCAATGGCTTGGTGCCCGGCGCAGCTTTCCACTCCAGCACGGTGCTGCTGTCAGCACCTTTGTCGTGGCCCAGCGCCTGTTCGGCGGCCAGTTCAGCGTCGGTCATGAAGTACTTGTCGGCCACCGGACGCACCAGCAGGTTGCACAGGAAACCCAGCACCAGCAGGCCCGCGAGGATGTACAGCGTGATGTCGTAAGCCGCGGCACGTTCAACGCCGATGCTCAGTTGATACTCACGCAGGTAGTTCACCAACACCGGACCCAACACGCCCGCCGCTGCCCACGCCGTCAGCAGACGACCGTGGATCGCGCCGACCATTTGTGTACCGAAGAGGTCAGCCAGGTAAGCCGGAACGGTCGCGAAACCGCCGCCGTACATCGACAGGATGATGCAGAACGCCGCCACGAACAGCGCAACGTTACCCAGGTGACCGAGGTTCGGGATCAGCGCGTACAGGGCAAAGCCCAAGGCGAAGAACACGAAATAGGTGTTTTTACGACCCAGGTAATCGGAGAACGAAGCCCAGAAGAACCGGCCGCCGATGTTGAACAGGCTCAGCAAGCCAGTGAAACCGGCCGCAATCGCTGCGATCGAAGCCAGTTGCCCGGCGTCCAGTTGACCGAACGGCAGGTCTACACCAATCAATTTGCCGCCGAACACTTCCTGCAACAGTGGCGAAGCCATGCCGAGGATGCCGATACCGGCGGATACGTTCAGGCACAGCACCAGCCACACCAGACGGAATTGCGGGGTTTTCCAGGCGACGTTCACGTGGACGTGACGATGAGTGATCATCGCGTTCGCCACTTTTTTCGCCGGAGCGGTCCAGCCTTCAGGCTTCCAGCCGGTTGGCGGAACGCGGTAGGACAGCGCGCCACCGATCATGAACACGAAGTAGATCGCGGCCATCACCAGGAAGCTCTGCCACACGCCCACGCCGGTCGGCGAAGCAAAGTGGCCCATCAGGGCCGCTGCCAGCGGAGCGCCAACCATCGCGCCACCACCGAAACCCATGATCGCCATGCCCGTCGCCATACCGCGCTTGTCCGGGAACCACTTGATCAGGGTCGAGACCGGCGAGATGTAACCCAGGCCCAGGCCGATACCGCCAATGACCCCGGAGCCAACCCACATCAGCCAGATCTGGTGGGTATAAATCCCCAGCGCCGAAATCAGCAGACCACCGCACCAGCACAGCGCCGATACAACGCCAGCCTTACGCGGCCCGGCGTGTTCCAGCCAGCCACCCCAGATCGCTGCCGAGCAGCCGAGGAAGATGAAGAACAGGGTGTAGATCCAGCCGAGCATCGAGATCGGCCAGTCACATTGGGACGAGAAGATTTGCGAGATGAAGCTCATGTCCGGCGCACAAGCGACCGGAGCGGTGACGCCCAGAGCCTTGGACAGCGGCAACCAGAACACCGAGAAGCCGTAGGCCATGCCGATGCACAGGTGAATGGCCAAAGCGGCCGGTGGTACCAGCCAACGGTTGAAACCGGGCTTGGCGATAATGCGCTCCTTAGACAGGAACGCGGGCTGGCCGGCTACTACGCCGTCCGCCGTGATGCTCGTGCTCATTGTGTATCCCCCAATTATTAGTATGGTTCGCCAGCCACTCCTCACCTCCGGCCTTTATGCACGCAGGCATGACCTTTTTTAAGTGAAGCTCCATTTAGGCGCGACGTTAAGTCGCAGAAGGACGGACGAACCCGCAGAGGTTACCATTTGCTCGTGACAGAAAAACCAAACTGACATCACCTTTTGTATGTCGTCTGACCTCTTTTCTCTGTAGGCGCAGCCTTCGGCAGCGCCTACAGAGGTGATATCTGTAAAAATTTCTTACAGGAACCGCCATGCCGATCATCGTCGAGCCGCTGAACGAAGCCACTTACCAGGATCAGCAAGATCTGCAAAAGATCTACCGCGACGCGCCGGACTGGCTGTTTGCGCCATTTGCCGGTGAAGTGCAGTTGATTGAGGGTTGCCTGCGGGACGGCTCGCTGATCGCCGGGCGCTTCAACGATCGGCTACTCGGTGCGGCACGTCTGCAACGTCAACAGGACGTCTGGCATCTGTCGCAAATTTGCGTGAGAAAAATTACCCGTCGCCGTGGGGTGGCGGAGCGCCTGGTGAACGAAGCACGGAAAATGGCGTCGCAATCGGGCGCGACATTACGTTTGCTGGCGCCTGCCGGGCACTTGGAAGCCCAGGCACTGGCGGCCAAACTGAACGTGCCGCTGGACGTGCTGCCCATATGAACTGACCGGTCGTCAGTTTCGGAGCGCTATACTCCCCGGCTAAATTTTGAATTCGACTAACTACAAGGACTCGCCCATGAAAGCGTTCGGCAAAATCCTGGGTCTGGTACTTCTCGGGCTGTTGCTGATCATTGTGGCGCTGGGCTTTGCCCTGACGCACCTCTTCGATCCCAACGACTATAAAGACGAGATTCGCCAGATTGCCCGCGACAAGGCCCACATCGAGCTGACGCTCAATGGCGACATCGGTTGGAGCCTGTTCCCGTGGCTAGGCCTGGAATTGCACGAAGCCAGTGTCGCGACCCTGGTCAAACCCACCGAACCGTTCGCTGACCTGCAAATGCTCGGCCTGTCGGTGCGCGTGCTGCCGCTGCTGCGCCGTGAAGTGCAGATGAGCGATGTCCGCGTCGAAGGCCTGAACCTGCGCCTGAACCGCGACAAGGACGGCCACGGCAACTGGGAAGACATCGGCAAGATCCCGGCCCCGGCGAATACCGGTGCGACCCCGCCCGCCGTTCCCGCTGGCGAACCGGCCCCGGAAGCCCCGGTCGTCGCGGAAAAACCACCGCAGCCGATCCGCCTGGACATCGACAGCCTGACCGTGAACAACGCGCGGGTTGAATACAACGATGAGAAAACCGGCAAGAGCTACACCGCCGAAAGCATCCAGATGAGCACCGGCGCGGTTCACGACTCGACCAATATTCCGCTCAAACTCACCGCGTTCCTGTCCTCCAACCAGCCGGCGTTGCGTGTGCGTACCGAGCTGAACGGCGAGTTGCGCATTGCCCGCGCGCTCCAGCGTTACCAGTTCGAAGACATGAAGCTGTCGGGCGAAGTGACCGGCGACCCGCTGCAAGGCAAGACCATGACCTTCGCCGCCCAAGGTCAGTTGCTGCTGGATAAAGCAGCCAACGTCGCCGAATGGACCGGTATCAAGATCTCCGCCAACCAATTGCGTGCCTTGGGTGAACTGAAGGTCAACGACCTCGACAAGACGCCGCAGATCAATGGCGGTCTGTCGATTGCCCAGTTTGACCTGGCGAAATTCGTCGACAGCATCGGCCAGAAACTCCCAGCCATGGCCGAGGGCAGCCTGAGCAAAGTCGAACTGGTCAGCCGTCTGGCCGGCACGCCGACCAGCCTGTCGTTCGACAACATCAACCTGAAAGTCGATGACAGCAGCTTCAGCGGCCGCATCGCCATCGAGGACTTCGCCAAACAATCGCTGCGCGCCATCCTCAAGGCTGACACGTTCAACGTCGACCGTTACCTGCCACCAAAATCCGCCGAAGCGAACAGCGCCACGCAAGTGCGTCAGGCCGAAGTGGCCAGCACCGAGGCCGATGCCATGGCCGGCGCGGGCAGCACACCGCTGCCGGAATCACCGACCAAAGGCGCGTGGAGCACCGAGCGCCTGTTGCCGGTGGAACGCCTGGCTAAACTCGACGTGGATGCCGACCTGACCTTCGGCCAACTGACCCTCGACAAACTGCCGATCCAGAACGCAGCGCTCAAGGCCAACGGCCAGGGCGGCCTGCTGACACTGGAGAACCTGCGCGGTGACTTGTACAACGGCAACTTCGAAGCCAAGGGCACCCTCGACGTGCGTCAGCAAGTACCAGCGCTGAGCATGCAGACCCACATCACCAAAGTGCCGGTGGAAAAAATCCTCGAAAGCCAGGGCAAGAATCCGCCCGTCAAAGGCCTGGTGACGCTCACCAGCGCACTGACCGGCAGCGGCAACAGCCAGAAAGCGCTGGTCGAAACCCTCAACGGCAACGCCAGTTTTGTCATCAACAATGGCGTGCTGCTCAACGCCAACCTTGAGCAACAACTGTGCAAAGGCATCGCCACCCTGAACCGCAAAAGCCTCAGCGGCGAACCGCGGGGCAAGGACACACCGTTCCAGGAACTCAAGGGCAACCTGACCTTCCGCAACGGCGTGGCCAGCAACCCGGACATGAAAGTGCGCATCCCGGGCATGACCGTCAACGGTGACGGCGACGTCGATCTGCGGGTGTTGGGCATGGACTATCGCGTCGGCATCATCGTCGAAGGCGACACCAGCGCGATGCCCGATCCGGCTTGCCAGGTTGGCGAGAAGTTCGTCGGCATCGAGTGGCCGCTGCGCTGCCGTGGCCCGCTGGAACTCGGCGCCAAGGCGTGCCGCGTGGACAACGAACGCATGGGCCAGGTCGCCGCCAAACTGGCGGGCGAGAAGCTCAGCGACAAGATCGACGAGAAGCTCGGTGACAAGGTCAGCCCGGAACTTAAAAACGCGTTGAAGGGGCTGTTCAAGCGATGAGAGCCGAGCAGTTTTCATCGGCGGTGCTGGATTGGTACGACCGCCACGGCCGCCACGATTTGCCCTGGCAACAGGGCATCACCCCGTATCGGGTGTGGGTCTCGGAAATCATGTTGCAGCAGACCCAGGTCAGCACCGTGCTGAATTACTTCGACCGCTTCATGGCCTCGCTGCCAACGGTCGAAGCCCTGGCCGCCGCAACGGAAGACGAAGTGCTGCACCTGTGGACAGGCCTCGGTTACTACACCCGTGCGCGCAACTTGCAGAAGACCGCGAAGATCGTCGTCGCTGAATATGGCGGCGAGTTTCCCCGGGATGTGGAAAAACTGGTTGAGCTGCCGGGCATCGGTTTGTCCACGGCCGGCGCCATCGCCAGCCTGAGCATGGGCTTGCGCGCGCCGATCCTCGACGGCAACGTCAAACGCGTGCTGGCGCGCTTTACCGCGCAAGAGGGCTATCCGGGCGAGCCGAAGGTCGCGAAACAGCTCTGGGCGAACGCTGAGCGCTTTACGCCGCATGATCGGGTCAACGCCTACACCCAGGCGATGATGGATCTGGGCGCCACACTCTGCACCCGCAGCAAACCGAGCTGCCTGCTCTGTCCGCTGGAAAAGGGCTGCGAAGCGCACATGCTCGGCCTGGAAACCCGCTACCCGATCCCCAAGCCGCGCAAAGCCGTACCGCAGAAGCGCACGCTGATGCCAATGCTCGCCAACGGCGAAGGCGCGATTCTGCTTTACCGTCGCCCTTCCTCGGGCCTGTGGGGCGGTTTGTGGAGCTTGCCGGAACTCGATGACCTCGACGACCTGCAACACCTCGCCACGCAGCATTCGCTGGAGCTGGGCAGCCAACAAGCGCTGCCGGCCCTGGTGCACACGTTTAGCCACTTCCAGTTGTCCATCGAACCCTGGCTGGTCCAGGTCCAGGAGGCCGGCCATCACGTGGCCGAGGCCGACTGGCTCTGGTATAACCTCGCCACCCCGCCGCGCCTGGGCCTTGCCGCCCCGGTCAAAACCTTGCTCGAACGCGCGGCCGCCGTATTGAACGCAGGAGAGTCGTCATGACCCGCACCATCATGTGCCGCAAGTACAAAGAAGAATTGCCCGCCTTGGAGCGCGCTCCGTTCCCTGGCGCAAAAGGCCAGGACATTTTTGATCACGTCTCCGCCAAGGCCTGGGCCGACTGGCAGAAACACCAGACCCTGCTGATCAACGAAAAACGCCTGAACATGATGAACGCCGAAGATCGCAAATATCTTCAGGGCGAGATGGACAAGTTCTTTTCCGGCGAGGAATACGCTCAGGCTGAAGGCTACGTTCCGCCAGCTGAATAATCCCGTTGTTGTGGGGGTCGGAACGTAAGCGACGGTAATAATTAAAATTTTTTTGAAAACTTTCTTGACGACCCCCTGAAAAACCAGTTTAATGCGCCCCGTTGCCCAGATAGCTCAGTCGGTAGAGCAGGGGATTGAAAATCCCCGTGTCGGCGGTTCGATTCCGTCTCTGGGCACCAAATACCGAAAACCCTGAATCGCAAGATTCAGGGTTTTTTTATGCCTGCGATTTGATCAGGCACGGTTTAACGGGACTGCTGATCGCCGCAAACGCCCTATCCGTTTACTCATCACCATTCCAGTGGAAAACCAGATTCCTCGCTGTTCCGCTGCCGACATCGGTTGTGTCGTGCTTCGCCTCACCATTACGGGTCGCAACGACCGTGTATTTGCCGGCGGGCAACTGAACGTACACCAAGGGGCCTGCCTGGCTCAGGGTCAGCACTGTTTGTCCTTGGGCTTTCTGAATGACCACATCCACATCGGGAATGTATTTGTTATCCACGCCGACAGAGAACGTCATGTGCAGGTTGTAACCCTTGGCCTGCTGAATGGCTTTGGATTCGTCCTCGCCGATACCACCGGACAGGTAGCTAATCCCGTTTTGTTGCTGCGGTTGGACTTGCACGCCTGAGCTGTCGATTGGATCAAGGCTGGCGGCATGCAACAGGACTGGGAACATCAACACGCCAACGGCGGCGAGTGACAATACGAAGGAATGAGCGTGCTTCATGATGACGACTCCCGGGCTTCATAGAACCCATTCGCTACTCCCTTTAGATTTCGGGTGGGATGCTCAAGTTTTAGATTGATTGGGACTTGGGGTCACTGCGAATGGGACTACATGCTTTATTCCAAATGCCTCGGGCGTCGTCGGCCTGATCCCGCGAAACGAATCTGGCATTTCCTTCCAATCTCTCAGCCGCGCCCGGCATCGCTGACCAATGCGTCGTTGGCATTCTTTTCCGTCAGTTCATCCAGCTGCGGAAGACTTCATGAGCAACCTCAAACCCGACGACACTCAAGACCCACATCTCGCCTCACTGCTCGGCAATCTTGGCGAGCTGATTCGCCAGGCGCGCCAGAAAGTGCTGAGAGCGGTCGATACGGCTCAGGTGCAAACCTGTTGGCAGATTGGGCGACATATTGTGGAGTTCGAGCAGCAAGGGGCTCGGCGGGCGGTGTATGGCAAACAGTTGTTGTTGACGCTTTCACAGAGTTTGACAGCGGAGTTCGGAAAGGGCTTTGACGAGACTAACTTGCGGAAAATGCGCCTGTTTTATCAGACGTTTCCAATTCGAGACGCACTGCGTCTCGAATTGAGCTGGACCCACTACCGCCGGTTGCTGCGAGTCGACAGTGACAGCGCCCGCCAGTGGTACATGGACGAAGCCGCCAGCCAGAACTGGTCAAGCCGCGCCCTGGAGCGCCAGATCAACACCCTCTACTACGAGCGCCTGCTGATGAGTCGGGACAAGTCTGTCGTCATGGCCGAAGCCGCCACCAACATCCATGCGATGCTCGAAAACCCTCGGGAATTCATCCGCGATCCCGTGATGCTGGAGTTTGTCGGCTTGCCCAATGCAGGACTGGTTCTGGAAACCGAACTTGAACAAGCACTCATCGAGCAACTCCAGGGCTTCCTGCTTGAGCTGGGCAAAGGCTTTGCCTTTGTCGCCCGCCAGCAACGCATCAGCACCGAAGGCAGAGACTTCTACATCGACCTGGTGTTCTACAACTACCTGCTCAAATGCTTTGTCATCGTCGATCTCAAGCGCGGTGAATTGACCCATCAGGATGTCGGGCAAATGGACATGTATGTCCGCATGTACGACGACCTCAAGCGCAGCGACGAAGACGGACCAACCGTCGGCATCATTCTTTGCGCGCAAAAAAACGAGTCCGTGGTGCGCTACTCGGTGTTACAGGGCAACGAACAACTGTTCGCCAGCAAGTACAAACTGGTGTTGCCGAGCGAGGAGGAATTGCGGGCGGAGCTGGATCGAGAGCGGGCGGCAATTGAAGAGCGGTTACTCGACAAGCAAACACAGTAGAGGTGATGGATTGTTCATAAGCTGTGCGAAGACTATCGTTGGCAGCCACCCGCAAAGGTTCGAAGTCGATGAATTTGCAGGACACGCCCTCACCGGCATCCACTCAAATTGAGCTGTCACTGGCCACCTCCGCTTCCGGCGAACCGTTCAAAGAGCCCGCCGCAGACAGCTTCATCCTCGGCGGTTTCACTTGGCAGCACGCCCAGCACGACAGCGCCCGCCCAGTCGTGATCATCAACGCCGCCACCTCGGTCCGCTGCCGCCACTACTCGCGCTTCGCCGATTACCTGTTCGCCAACGGCTTCGACGTCATCACCTACGACTACCGTGGCATCGGTGAATCGCGGCCGGCTTCTTTGAAAGGACTCGACGCCACATGGACCGACTGGGGCGCGCTGGACTTCGAAGCGATGCTCAAGCGCGCACAGCGGGATTTCCCCGGCCAGCCGATCGACGTGGTCGGCCACAGCTTTGGCGGCTGTGCGGCGGGTCTGGGAGCCTCTGGGCACCTGATCCGGCACTTGGTAACCGTCGGCGCGCAGTTCGCTTACTGGCGCGACTACGCGCCGGCCCATCGCTGGCGGATGTTCGGCAAGTGGCATCTGGTGATGCCGTTGGTGACGATGATCTGCGGCTACTTCCCCGGCAAACGCCTTGGCTGGCTTGAAGACACGCCCGCCGGTGTCGTCCGCGATTGGAGTACGCCTACCGACCGCTACGAGAAGCGCCCCAGCGGCCGTGTGATCCACGCAAAACACGGCCGGCTGCCGTTCGCCAACGTCAGCGCGAAAACCCTGGCCATCAGCATCAGCGACGATCCTTACGGCACCATCCCGGCCATCGAACGCCTGCTCGGTTACTTCACTGGCAGCATGACCACCCATCTGCGAATCGAGCCGAAAGACATCGGCGAAGAAGAAGTCGGACATTTCGCCTTTTTTCGTAGCCCATACCAAGCCACACTATGGCCCATTGCATTGTCCTGGCTGCAAAACGGCGAACTGGCCCCCGATACCCCCGGGCGGCGAGTGCCCCGCAGCTGAGTGACCTGCCCTCTCAACGAAATACGGAACGATGCCCATGGCCTCCGCCAACAAGCAGCAAAAACGCGCCACCCGCGCCAAAGCCAAGGCCAAGCAGAACCGCACCCAACGAGCTGCTGCGCCGGTCGAGCTGGACCCGAACGATGATCGCATCGACTTCGAATCGGTGGACCTGACCGAGCTGTTCAAGACCATGATCGACGCTGAAAAAATCAGCCAGCAAGCGATGTGCACGGCCTTCCTTGAAGACCCGTTGCTGACACTGGTTTACGAACAAGAAGGCGAAGAAGGCGCGATGGACTTCATCCTCGCGGCACTGATCGAGTACCGCCAGTGGTCCACCGAAGCGGACGAAGCCGCCGCACTGGCGTGGATCGAATCCCCGGCCTTCCAGGCTGACTACGTGGCGGCGTCCGACGCCATCGCGGCCCAAACACAACCGAAAGCGAACTGAGTTCCCATGGCATCCCTGAACAAGCAACAGAAACGCGCCAAACGCGCCAAGATCAAAGCCAAGCAAATCAACATCCACGGGCGCAAACCCGCCGCGCTGGACGATGACATGGACGAAATCGGCGAGCCGATCCCGGAATACACCCTGGCGATGTTCAGCAAAATGCGTGACGCCGAAGCCATCGGCCGCAACGACATGCTGCTGACCCTGCTATCGGACCTCGCTGGCATCATCAGCGACCATCCAGAACTGCTGGACATGGAAAACGCCGACAACGAAGCCATGGCCGCCACTCACCTGGCTGCCGACATGCTGATCGACTACCGCATGTGGGCCGACGGCATGGACCGCGACACCGCCCAGGCCTGGCTGACCGATCCGCAGTTCATCACCGACTTCGGCACCGCGCTCGACAGCTATCGCGAGTCGCTGGACGCGCAGGAAGAAAAGGCTGAGTAATCCGCCTTCGAGTAGAAACAAAAACGGCCGCTTGTCATCACTGACAGCGGCCGTTTTGCATTACGCGATGTGAATCAGTTCAACACCACCGCGCCAACCTTTTGCAGCTTGCGACGACGAGCCACGAACAACCCGACCGCCACGACCAGCAAACTCAGGAAGCCGGTCGCGAGGATTTCCACGCGGTGGGCTTCCTGGAACAGCATGATGGTCAGGGCCGCGACGATGAAGATGATCACCGCGTAGGTCAGACCCGGGAACAGCCACATGCTGAAGGCGATTTTTTCGCCGCGTGCCATGCGCTGTTTGCGCATACGCAGTTGCGAGATGGCGATCACCAGGTACACCAGCAGCGCGATGGCGCCGGAGGTGGCCAGCAGGAATTCGAACACGGCGGCCGGGGCCACGTAGTTGGCGAATACCGCGACGAACGCTGCGCCAGTGGACAGGATAACGGCCCAGTACGGCGTGCCGCTTTTGCTGGTGCGTTGGGAAACGGCCGGCGCATCGCCGCGCTTGCCCAGGGAGAACATCATGCGCGAAGCGGTGTACAGCGCCGAGTTCAGGCAGCTGGTTACAGCGACCAAAACGACGATGTCGACGATCAGCTTGGCGTTCGGAATGCCCATGCGTTCAAGTACAGTCTGGTAGGAGCCGACAGCGGCCAGGACCGGGTCATTCCATGGCACCAGTGCCACGACGATGAAGATCGACACGAGGTAGAACAAGCCGATCCGCCAGATCACCGAGTTGGTGGCCTTGGAGATTTGCTGGCCAGGGTTCTTCGATTCCGCGGCCGCGATGGTCACGATCTCGGTGCCCATGAAGGAAAACATGGTGGTCAGGATTGCGCCCAGTACAGCGCCCATGCCGTTTGGCAGGAAGCCTTGGGTGTCGAACAGGTGCGAAACGCCGCTGACCTGGCTGTTCGGCAGGAAGCCGAAAATCGCCATGATGCCGAGGCCGATGAAGCCAATGATCGCGATGACTTTGACCAGGGCGAACCAGAATTCGAACTCACCGTAGTTCTTCACGCTGAACAGGTTGGTCACGGTCAGCAGCAGCGTAATGACCAGGGTGAAGGCCCAGATCGCCACGTTCGGGAACCAGGCATGCAGGATCGTTGCGGCAGCGTTGGCTTCCAGCGGAATCACCAACACCCAGAACCACCAGTACAACCAGCCGATGGTGAAACCGGCCCAGTGACCAATCGCGCGATCGGCGTATGTCGAAAAGGAACCTGTGTCCGGCGAGGCAACAGCCATTTCGCCGAGCATGCGCATGACCAATACAACCAGAGCGCCTGCGGCGGCGTAGGCCAGCAGCACGGCTGGACCGGCAGCGGCAATGGCATGACCCGAGCCGACGAACAGCCCGGCGCCGATAACCCCGGCGATCGACAACATAGTCACATGACGCGGTTTGAGCCCCTGTTCGAGGCCATTAGAGCTTTGGGTACTGCTCATCGAAACTACCTTTGCAAAGAAAGCGATTCAGTCCACCGCGTCTGGCATTTCTCTCTCGTAAAAAGAATCCAACGGGGCGTTCCTTATTCTGCACGCAATAATTGCGCCAAAATGTTACAGACTCCCCAGAACCGCGGCTCTCCGCCTGACCGGATGGTCATCGCAAGTCATTGAGATTAATGGCAATTCGCCAGAGCGTTACCCAGCGACCCACTTGTAGAACGAACCAGCGCACCAGAAACACACTGAAAAAATGTGGGACGCACAATAAAAGTGCAGATCAGGAACGTTTGGCCGGTTAGCGCTTCCAACACCCCGCCAAAGCTGGCAACATCGCGCCTTTTTTTACGCGACACCCGCCGGGCAACTGGTTCAAACGGCTGTTCGGTTGATAGCAGCGCGACAGTCTGCTGTAGCGATGCGACAACCTGCCACATGCCATCCGTTTACCGCCCGTAGCGCTGTTGGCTGCCATTCGAACGCTATGCTAGCTTGGCCGCCTCGCCAGGAAGGCCGCCAACAGCAGGAGCGAAACACTATGAGGAACGCACATGGCTGAGGCCACGCCCGCGCTTGAAATCCGCAACTTGCACAAACGCTACGGACAGCTTGAGGTGCTCAAAGGCATCTCGCTGACCGCCCGCGACGGCGACGTGATCTCGATCCTGGGTTCCTCCGGTTCCGGCAAGTCCACGTTCCTGCGTTGCATCAACCTGCTGGAAAACCCGCATCAGGGCCAGATCCTGGTAGCCGGCGAAGAACTCAAGCTCAAAGCCGCGAAAAACGGCGAACTGGTTGCCGCCGACGGCAAACAGATCAATCGCCTGCGCAGCGAGATCGGTTTTGTGTTTCAAAACTTTAATCTGTGGCCGCACATGAGCGTGCTCGACAACATCATCGAAGCCCCGCGCCGGGTGCTCGGCCAGAGCAAAGCCGAAGCCATCGAAGTCGCCGAAGCCCTGCTGGCCAAGGTCGGCATCGCCGACAAGCGACACGCCTACCCGGCGCAATTGTCCGGCGGCCAGCAACAACGGGCGGCGATTGCCCGCACGCTGGCGATGCAGCCCAAGGTGATCCTGTTCGACGAGCCCACCTCCGCCCTTGACCCGGAAATGGTCCAGGAAGTACTTAATGTCATCCGCGCCCTGGCCGAAGAAGGCCGCACCATGTTGCTCGTCACCCACGAAATGGGCTTTGCTCGTCAGGTGTCCAGCGAAGTGGTGTTCCTGCACCAGGGTCTGGTAGAAGAACAAGGATCGCCGCAGCAGGTGTTCGACAACCCGTTTTCGGCACGCTGCAAACAATTCATGTCCAGCAACCGCTAACGGAGCTACCCGCATGCAGAACTACAAAAGAATCTTCCTGGCGGCTGCCGTCACCCTGGCCTTCAGCGCCGGTGCCGTCGCCGAGACCTTGAAGATGGGCATCGAAGCGGCCTACCCGCCGTTCAACAACAAAGATGCCAGTGGCAATGTCGTCGGCTTCGACAAAGAAATCGGCGACGCCCTGTGCGCCAAGATGAAAGTCGACTGCACCGTGGTCACGTCCGACTGGGACGGCATCATTCCGGCCCTGAACGCCAAGAAGTTCGACTTCCTGATCTCCTCGATGTCGATCACCGACGAGCGCAAGCAAGCGGTGGACTTCACCGATCCGTACTACTCCAACAAGCTGCAATTCATCGCCAAGAAAGACGTCGACTTCAAAACCGACAAGGCTTCCCTGCAGGGCAAAGTGATCGGCGCACAACGTGCGACCCTCGCCGGCACCTGGATGGAAGACAACATGGAAGGCGTTGAAGTCAAACTCTACGACACCCAGGAAAACGCTTACCTCGACCTGACTTCCGGTCGTCTGGACGGCATCCTGGCGGACAAGTACGTCAACTACGAGTGGCTGAAAAGCGACGCCGGCCGCCCTTACGAATTCAAAGGCGACCCGGTGGAAGAAAGCGACAAAATCGGGATCGCTGTGCGAAAAGGCGACACTCTGCGCGCGAAGCTGAACCTCGCCCTGAAAGAAATCGTTGAAGACGGCACCTACAAAAAAATCAACGACAAGTACTTCCCGTTCAGCATCTATTGATTCTGACCTGCCTGACTGGCGCCGTTCGCTGACGGCGCCAGTCTTTGGCATTGCCTGCCGCGATTTGAAAAGAAATCCATGATTATCGACCTCTACGGATTCGGCCCGGCGCTTGCCGCTGGCGCGCTGATGACTGTGAAACTGGCACTCTCGGCTCTGTGCCTGGGGCTGGTGCTCGGTCTGCTCGGCGCCTTGGCCAAGACTTCCCCGCACAAGCCGTTGCAATGGCTGGGCGGCACTTATTCGACATTGGTTCGCGGCATCCCGGAATTGCTCTGGGTGCTGCTGATCTACTTCGGCACCGTCAATCTGATGCGTGCCCTGGGCGAGTTTTTCGGCAATCCCGACCTCGAACTCAATGCCTTCGCTGCTGGCGTGATCGCGCTGGGCCTGTGCTTCGGCGCCTACGCCACGGAAGTGTTTCGCGGCGCGATTCTAGCGATCCCGAAGGGCCACCGTGAAGCTGGCGTGGCCCTGGGCCTGTCGAAATTTCGCATCTTCACCCGATTGATCATGCCGCAGATGTGGCGCATCGCCCTGCCAGGCTTGGGCAACCTGTTCATGATCCTGATGAAAGACACCGCGCTGGTGTCGGTAATCGGCCTGGAAGAAATCATGCGTCACGCGCAAATCGGTGTGACCGTGTCCAAACAGCCGTTCACCTTCTTTATGGTGGCAGCGTTCATGTACCTGGGCCTGACCATCCTGGCCATGACCGGCATGTACTTTCTGGAACGACGCGCCGCTCGCGGCTTCGCGAGGAGCACCCAATGAACTGGGAAGTCATTATCAAGTGGCTGCCGAAACTGGCCCAAGGCGCGACGCTGACCCTGGAACTGGTGGCCATCGCCGTGATCGCCGGGTTGCTGCTGGCGATTCCGCTGGGCATCGCACGCTCATCGCGACGCTGGTATGTGCGCTCTTTGCCCTACGCGTACATCTTCTTTTTCCGTGGCACGCCGTTGCTGGTTCAGCTGTTCCTCGTTTATTACGGCCTGGCGCAGTTCGATGCGGTGCGTAACAGTTCGATGTGGCCGTACCTGCGCGATCCGTTCTGGTGTGCCACGGCGACCATGACCTTACACACGGCAGCCTACATCGCCGAGATCCTGCGTGGAGCAATCCAGGCGATTCCACCGGGCGAGATCGAAGCGGCGCGGGCGCTGGGCATGTCCAAGCCCAAGGCGCTGTTCTACATCATCCTGCCCCGAGCCGCGCGCATCGGCCTGCCGGCCTACAGCAACGAAGTGATCCTGATGCTCAAGGCCAGCGCCCTGGCCAGCACCGTGACCTTGCTGGAACTGACCGGCATGGCCCGTACCATCATTGCCCGCACCTACCTGCCGGTGGAGATCTTCTTCGCAGCGGGCATGTTCTATCTGCTGATGGCTTACGTGCTGGTACGCGGCTTCAAGCTGCTGGAGCGCTGGTTACGCGTCGATGCCTGCCAGGGGCGTTGATTCTTCCTACGTGCTGACGGGCGAGGCCCTACTCGCCCGTTTCGCAGCGCTGGATGCTTTTCTGATTGAGCATCAGGCGCTGTGGAAGCCACGACCGTTTACTCATCTGCGGCTTCCTTGGGAAACGTCCTACCCATCGCTGTCTTCCTGGCTACGTGGACGATCGCTGGAGGATGCGGAAAACAGTCATAACCAACCTTGCTTACTGAACGCGCCGGAGCCGTTTGCTTCCTTGGCGGCGTTGTCGCTTGAGTTGAGTTCGGTAGGCGAGTTGCCGGGGCATGCACTGGCGGTGGCCGGGCATCGGTTGAACGTCGATGTGCCGGGGCGCAAGTGGCAGCAGATCGAGGCGTTTGCCAGTCGTCTGCAGTTTGCTGAAGCGCCGAAGCATTGGCTGGATTGGTGTTCGGGCAAAGGCCACTTGGGCCGACGTCTGCTGCAAACAGGGCAACAACTGACCTGTCTGGAATATGACCCAACGCTGGTGCTGAGCGGCCAGGCACTCAGCCAACGTCATCAGATGCATGCGCTGCATGTTGAGCAAGATGTGCTCGCGGCTGACGCAGCTTCCTTATTGAATGCCGAACACACGCCAGTGGCGCTGCATGCCTGCGGTGATCTGCATGTGCGATTGCTCCAGCTCGCCAGCGCCGTCGGCTGCAAACAACTGGCTGTCGCGCCCTGCTGTTACAACCGGATCAGTCTGGCCACGTATGAGGCGCTTTCCTCGGCAGGTTCGCGATCCGGCCTACAACTGTCCCTCGAAGATCTCGCACTGCCGATGAGCGAAACCGTCACCGCCGGTGCCCGGGTCCGACGTCAGCGCGACACGTCCATGGCCCGACGCTTGGCCTTCGACCTGCTGCAACGGCAACTGCGCGGCATCGATGAATACCTGCCCACGCCCTCCCTGCCCAGCGCCTGGCTGGATAAATCCTTCACAGACTACTGCCATCATTTGGCCGCACTGAAGGAGTTATCCACAATCGGCCCGCAGGATTGGCCGGCGCTTGAAGTGGCCGGTTGGCAACGACTGGCTGAAGTGCGCAATCTGGAGCTGCTACGGGGACTTTTCCGACGCCCGTTGGAGCTGTGGCTGGTACTGGATCGAGCACTTTTCCTCAACGAGCAGGGTTATACCGTTCGTCTTGGCACCTTCTGCGAAACCCCGCTCACACCGCGCAATTTCCTGCTCCTGGCTGAACGCACTTAAACAGTCGCAGCCTGTGGATAACTCTGTTGATGAAAATCTCGTGGATCCAATAAATGCACTGTTTCGCGGCTGAAACATAACTGTTCATTTTTCGTACACATGAATAAAAAACCTTAAAAACAGGGATTTGCGAACAAATGAGAACAAGTCCACAAAAGCGGCGCAGATAGGGCTCAACGGACGCCCCGTTGTGCATAAGCATTCAACCGAAAGGACATAACCGCCGAATTCCGGACGTCGTGGCCGGAAAATTGCGCCCAGCAATCGCCCTTGTTATACAGGCAGACAAACCGACTGACAGGAAGCCACAGTGACCTTCATTTCTTACGCACAGAATTTCGAAGACATCCGCCTGTGGCGCGCCCTCAAACAGTTCGAAAACGGCTTCTACATCGACGTCGGCGCCAACGACCCCGTCCACGATTCCGTCACCAAAGCCTTCCACGACCGTGGCTGGACCGGCATCAACGTCGAGCCGATGCAAACCTACTACGACGCCCTCTGCCAACAACGCCCCAACGACACCAACCTGCAATGCGTGGCCAGCGACAGCGCCGACGAACTCACCCTCTACGGCATCCCCGGCACCGGCCTCTCCACCGTCGACCCGGCCACCGGTCAGGAACGCACGGCCCTCGGCATGGACGTCCACCGTCAAACCGTCAAAGCCCGCACCCTCACCTCCATCTGCGAGCAGCACGCTCAAAACCGCCCCATCCACTTCCTGAAAATCGACGTCGAAGGCCACGAAGAAACCGTCCTGCGCGGCATGGACTTCGCCTCATGGCGCCCCTGGATCATCCTCATCGAAACCCCATGGGCCCGCGACCACACCTGGGAACACCTCGTCACCGACGCCGGCTACGAAGCCATCCTGTTCGACGGCATCAACACTTGGTTCCTCGCCAACGAACACCTGAACCTAAAACCCGCCTTCTACATCCCGCCGTGCAACCTCGACAACTTCCAACTGTGCCACGGCCACGCCCTCAGCTACCCCGTCAGCAACGCCGAACAGCAGCTCGCCACCGCCCTGCAACGGGCCGAACACGCCGAAGCACAGCTGCGCGCGATGCAAAATAGCCGGGGCTGGAAAGCGCTTCAGAAACTCAGAAAAGCACTGGTTCGCGGGTAACCTGAGGGTCGCGTAAAAATAGTCTGAATTCAGGGGTTTACAGAACCAACGCAATCGCTATAATCGTCGCCCTAACACGCCGGTATAGCTCAGTTGGTAGAGCAACTGACTTGTAATCAGTAGGTCCCGGGTTCGACTCCTGGTGCCGGCACCATACAAAACGAAGCCCCTGCAGAAATGCAGGGGCTTTGTTGTTTCTGGGGCTTGTAAAACTAGAGTTTTTTCTGCCATTCCACTTCAAAAATTACGTCTAGCTTTCGTAGTGGACGAGCTCAAGCCGTTTTGCTAGCGTCAGTGTCTATCACAAAGACGAGGGCTGAAACCTAATGAGCAATCCAAGCTTTTTTAGCAGAAGCATATTCAGCTACCGAAGTCAAAATTTAGTATATAACTCACTTAAATAGATCCACATAAAAACTGGAAACAGTTTTTAATATTAGCAATTATGCATTGCTGGCCTTTCAAGAATCTGCTTACAGAGAGAACAGCACTAAAATAAAAAATAAGCCAAATAAGAAATGAGGGATCATATGATTAGTTGGGAAAAGTTACTGAACCATTCGCGCCGCAAGGAACTTCACGGATCAAAGGAGTCAATGGGTACCGGCGCAGGAAGAACAGAGATCGAAAGAGACTACGACAGGATACTCTTCGCCACACCGACGCGACGGCTTGCGGATAAAACTCAAGTTTTCCCTATGGAAGAAAATGACTCTGTTCGAACAAGACTCACCCACTCTTTTGAAGTTAGCAATTTGGCTAGAAGTATAGGTGTACGCCTAGCATTTGACTATGCAGAAAAAGTGTTCGGGCCAGAACATGACTCTCTGCAAGTGAAAAGAAACGTGCCATCATTATTGGCCGCTGTCGGACTAGCACATGACTTAGGAAACCCACCTTTTGGCCACCAAGGTGAGTTAGCAATGCAGCAATGGTTCAGCGAAAAAAACTTAGAGGGTGAAATTGCCATTGACTTCCTAAGCTTTGATGGAAATGCACAAACCTTTCGACTTCTAACGCGCCTTCAGCTACTAAATGACCAGTTTGGATTAAACTTAACTCTAGGTACTCTAGCAGCTCTTATTAAATATCCTAGCGTATACGGATCTACCAATAAGGGTGGATTTAAAAAATACGGCATTTTCAAAAGTGAAGAAGCTATAATTCAAGAGATATGGTCTCACACTGGACTATCAGAAGGAATTAGACATCCGCTGGCCTACATAATGGAGGCATGTGATGATATCGCCTACTCCGTTATCGATGCAGAAGACACAGTAAAAAAAGGCTACGCTTCTTTTTATGACCTAATGGATTATTTAGAAAGCCATAGTAAAACCGACCAAACTATAAAAACCGTAGTTGAGTCCTCACGCAGATACAACAATGACTTTAAGAAAGAACAACTTAGCTCTCGTGAATTAAATGACATTTCTATGCAAATGTTTAGAGTCAAAGCCATCTCCGAGATGATTACGGCAGCAACAGAAGTTTTTGTGAAAAATATTGACAACATGATGTCAGGAAAATTAGAACCTGGCTTCGAACTAATAAAAAACTCTAGTTGCGCAGACCTTTGCAAAGCAACCAAAGACTTTGACTACAGATATGGCTTTCAACACAAAGAGGTTTTACGTCTCGAATTACGAGGCAACAACTACATCAAAAGTATGATGACAATGCTGTGGAATGCTGTAGATAAAGGAGACAACCCAGACTTTCCTTTCGAACGCTATGTATTTGGAGGAATATCTGAAAATTACAGAAGAATTTATATGGCATCTGACAAGTCCACATATTCAAAATGCCAACTAGTCTGTGACGTTCTATCAGGAATGACTGAATCATACCTGATAAAAAAACATGATGAATTCAGCTCGTTAAAAAAATGCTAACCAAAAAAAAACCCGTAGCTTCTTTTGACAAATTAAACAGTCGCGTCAGAAGCCTATTCAAATCTCCAAACAAGAAAGTCCGCAGCGGCGCGCAATTAAAATTAAACTTTAAAAATTTAACCCCTGAAAAATATAGAGCCCCTTTGAGAAACGAGGTAGCCGAATTCATAACGCACGTTTCTAACTCGCTAGCATATGGAGATATTTATTTATTCGGCGGGGTTCTTCGCGACTTAGCACTACTGGGAAGAGGAGGTTTCAACTCGGATATCGATTTAGTGGTAGATGGGGATTGGAATGGATGCGCCAAAATTCTTTTAGCATATGGAGCTCGGAAAAATAAATTTGGTGGCTATAGATTAGACATTTCAGGTTGGCCGATAGATATTTGGAGCGCAAAAGAAACCTGGGCTATAAAGCAAGGACTAGTAGAATACAAGGACATTTCATCATTAACAAATACGACAGTTCTAAACTGGGATGCCATATTGATGAACTGGAGAACCGGAGAGTTTATTTGTCGAGAAAATTATCTAGATGAATTAAAGGAAAGAATGATGGACATTGTTCTTATAGACAATCCCAACCCTGTAGGCATGATGGTTCGAGTTCTGCGACACCTTTGTACAAAGGATGCTAAAAGTATTACGCCTGCTGTAGCAGAATATTTGGCAAACTGTTCAAATCAATATACTTTCGAGGAAATCCAACACAGTGAGTTCGCAAGCTACGGAAGCACCGTTATTGAACCGGCAATATATCGTTTTTTTGAGAAACTAAAGCAGCTTGAGAAGCTAGATATGAGAACAAGATTTAAAACTGCAAGCGAAGTCTTAGCACAGGAAGGAGCAGCACTTTCATTCCAACAACTTGAATTTAAATTTTGACAACCCCAGAAAGTTAAATACTTATATATAACTATAGCAAGACTAATTTTCGGCCTCTTCACACGAGCCTATATCAACGTAAAATCCCCGTCCCTCATACTACCTCGCCCATCATCACCAACTAATCCAAGCAAATTATCAGACTGAGGCTTAACCATAAGCTCAATAAATGGCGCGGCACTAACCCACAACTTTGTTGCTTCATCTAAACTTAGACCTAAACTACCAAAGCGCCACTCAGACTCGCTCACCCACCAAGGGGATGACGATAAATCATTCGTCATTGCGCTTTCGAAATAAAAGCTTGCCCACCCCAATGCTCGTTCGGAAACCCCTAAATCTAAAGCAACTCGGCGAAAAGCTTTCTTCCCTTGCGGTGTATGTTTGTCTACCGCAACCCAGAAAGGGAATGGGGCAGAAGGTAGAATTTTCGACAACTGAGTCTGTGGAACCTTTCCACTACAACTTAGATACGCGCCTGCCACCATAAATGCTTTATCCCAAGGCCATGAAGCTTTAGATATAAAGCGCTGAGAGGCCAGCACGACCGCTAGTTGTTCTTCATCGTTACACTGAGATATAGCCCATTTAAAAAAACTGTCAGGCCTTTTAAGCGCTGCCGCGACAATTTTCACAGCGATTGGATCTATTGAATTTTGAATGGCGTATAAGTCTCCCTCTGACGCAGCATACGCCAGAGAACCGAGACCTGCTGCATTCTTATTCTTCCTCATAGCTGTCACACTCTCTAATGTCACAGCTGAAGGGGTTCCATCAGTGAGTAAGCTTGCACATGGCCAACACTCCTCGAAGACGATGACACCAGCTCGCGTGTGTAACCATGTCGAGTCGCCACGCTCAGCTAAGGCAAAGACGACCTTTTGAACCAGCTCTACATAACCACGACGCACAGCTTTCTGCAGTAAAGACCGTAATAACGGTCTCACTGGATTGTTATCTGATAATTTATTAATTTTCAACGGGTCCTATAGAACCAAGGGATACGAGTCGCTGGCGCGCTGTAGCTCGAGACACAACCGCAGGGGGCACAGAGCCTTTGCGAAGTTTTAACTCCTAAACCATTTACTAGAAGAGCTGCGTTCAATTCGGTCTCTGCAGTACTAAACTCTGGGCTTTTGCCAGAACTGAGCTTCGGCTCATCAAGAATTACTGCTTGTAGGTAATTTCCAAAATGGACAATTTTATCGTCAGTTCTGACTACAAGCATTTGATCAAAATTGCCGACATCCAATCCCGCAATCAGATCCGCCGAGGTCAGGAAATAACGCTGGGCATCGTTGATAGTATTATCCCATTTTGAAGGGTTCAAACGCGTAATCAGAACCTGCGCAGTTGAAGGTAAAGCAGCCAAGACGGCGATATCCATCACAAACATAACTGGTCCATATTTATTTCTGTTACTCACCCTTTGATGAATATCTACCGTATCCATAAATACATCCCCCAAAATTCCATATTTACGATCTATGGGGTCTGTAATCTGACTGGTTTGACCAAGCCCCGAGCTCTCAACAAGCTCTCGCGAAGCTAGTCCGCCTAGACCTAGAAGGCTCAGACTAGTTTTAACGCTATTTGCATGGAATAACTTGGTTACGTTACGCGCAACCAGAATATTGTACACTTCTTGCCCTGTCATCTCACAACTCCCTGTAACGTACCGGATTAGCACTTCGACATCAAAAAATATCACACATAGAAATATGCTAATAATTCAGGTTGAAAATATAAATTTTTATATAAACATCAACCAACCTTTACATAGCCTTTTACCATCATTAAAAGAAAAGAACAATCATAATTTTCACATAGAAATAACTGAAATGCATCAGCGCAGCGCGCTATAGCCGCTTACATCTCTTCAATGCCACACAACCCGCGACCTTTAGCGCAAAATTTGTTTTTCACAACCCATAAGGGTATTAGACCATTTCCGTTACACGATTCACCTTCAACCTTATTAACCGCTGTTCTACCTTCCCCCTCTTTCCAAGTGGCAGCTCCCGCATATTCAACCTACTTGAAGTCGCTAATATTCCCACCGGTAAAATGGCAAAAGCTTTTGACATCGACTGCTTCGTAGACTATGTATTATTTGCGCGAAACGAGTCAGATGTTTATTTTGATTGGAGAACAGTCTGGATGTGCCAGAGAGCACTCTTTCAGCACTGGAAGTGTTTTTGCATCATTCATGAAAAAGCCCTCAAAGCAATGTGAGGGCTTTTTTTGTTCGGCTTTTAATGGCCTGCACTCTGCCCACCATCCACATGCAGAATCTCGCCAGTAACAAAGTTCGCGCCATCCAGATAAACCACAGCCTTCGCGATGTCGCTGATCTCCCCCATACGCCCAACCGGATGCAGATTCCCCAGCGCTTCATGAGTCTCCTCACCATGCATCGGCGTCTTGATGATGCCAGGGCTTACCGCATTCACCCGAATCCCACGCTTGGCGTACTCAATCGCCAGCGACTTGGTGGCCGCATTCAAGCCACCCTTGGTCAATGAAGCCAGCACCGAAGGCACGCCATCAATCGCATGGTCCACCAAACTGGTAGTGATGTTGACGACATGACCGCTGCCCTGCTTTTCCATCTCGGTAATCGCAAGTTGGGTGATGTAGAAGAACCCATTCAAGTTCACCGACAACACGGTGGCGTAGTCTTCAGGGGTGTACGCAGTGAACGGTTTGGCGACGAAGATCCCGGCGTTGTTGACCAACGTATCGACACGGCCAAAACGCTCAATCGCTTCACGGATAACTTGCTGCGCTACTGCCGGGTCGCCGATGTCGCCCGCCACGGTGTGAATGTCCGGGTCTGTGGACGGTTTGATCGAACGCGAAGTGGCGACGACTTTGTAATCCAGTTCACGGAACGCTTTAACCATGCCTGCGCCGAGACCTTGGGAGGCGCCAGTGATAACGATGACTTTTTTCGAATTGCTCATGATGAACCTCAACTAATAAATAATGGTTTGGATAAGTGATGAATCAGGCTTCAACGGGCGCCTGTGCCATTTGTCTCAATATCTGTTCGTAGTACTCGACCGACTGCGAACCGGACACCAGGTGGCGACCGTTCAGCACCATGGCCGGGACCGAGTTGATGCCGCGCTGGCGATAAAACGCCTCTAGCTCACGTACTTCCGTGGCGAACGCCCCGGACGCCAACACCTCGCGGGCGGCCTCCGCCTCCAGCCCCACTTCCTCCGCCAGTCGAACTAGCGTCTCGCGATCGCTCGGGTTCTGGCCGTCGGTGAAATAACCACGCAGCAAGGCTTTCTTCAGTCCGACCTGCCGCCCTTGCTGTAACGCCCACATCAGCAAGCGGTGCGCATCAAAGGTGTTGTAGAAGTGGCTGCGTTTCTCCAGATCGAACGTGAAACCGAGGGCCTCGCCGCGAGCGATCTGCATCGCTTTGCCGGCAGCGACGTCTTCGGCGGTGCGTCCATATTTGCGCATCAGGTGTTCGACGGCTTTTTCGCCGACTGCCGGCATGTCCGGGTTCAACTCGAAAGGCTTGTAGGTCAGCTCGACCGAGATTTCACCGGCCACGTTCTCGATCGCTTGCTCCAGCGCCGTCGCGCCCAACGCGCACCACGGGCACACCATGTCGGAGATGAAATCGATAGAGACGGAAGCGGTCACGATTTGCCCTCCGCGTCAGCCAGTTGCTTGCGGTATTTGGTCGTGGTCATCCCGGCGTAACCCCAGTTATCGGTGTCGACTTCTTCGATCACGATGTGGGTCAGGTGCGGGTCCTTCTTGAGGACGCGTTCCAGGGTTTCAGTGATTTCGGCGATCACCTGAGCTTTCTGCTCCGAGGTAACACCATCGCGAGTGATGCGAACGCTTACGAAAGGCATGAGGAAAATCTCCAGTGACCTGCCCCGTCGGGATGATGGGGAGGCGTTGGAGATGAATGTAGGGGGTTGGGTCAGGGGGATAAAGGTGGGGGCGGGAACATCATTAGTTACGCGGTGTAATGAGTTACGACTTCAGGTGGAAAAAGTTTGCCTAGGAAATGATCAATCGGCTAATCTACGATTATCGTAAATTTTAGATATCGCCTGAAATGGAGTAACGGCATATGGCAATTCAATTCTTCGATAGCCCGTTTCACGTCACGCATGACGAGGAAGTCGCCAGCAAAATGGCATTGAAAATGGAGCTTTCAATATTCATCACTGACTTCATCAAAAAACTGGGCCTCAAACAAAATGAGGCCGCTGCCAAACTGGGGGTGACGCAGTCTCGTGTTTCTGAGCTCACAACAGGCAAGATCGAGAAATTCACAATCGATGCAATGATGGACATGCTGGATAAGCTTGGCTTTCGCAGCACGTTTACCCTGCCCTCCAACGATGTTGGCGAGTTACCTCAGATCGTCATTTCACAGGCTCGAGTCTGCTAGACGTTGTGCCCCATCCTTCGAAGCTCTCTTTTCAGTTCCTTCAACCGATCCTCCGCAACCCCCATCGCATGACGATCGGTTCGATTTGTGGTTTTCACGAAAGAATGCAGGACGAAAATGGTGTCCGCATACTTTGCAATATAGACGCATCGATATGCCGGGCTGCCGTTGATGATCAGCTCAATGGCACCGGCCCCCACGGAACTCAGCTGCTTTACTGACAGCTCAGGATCCCCACTGTATTGCACACGCATCAGATCCTTCCCAAACTCATCTTGTACCCAGCTTGGCAAGTCCCTGTACTCACGCACTGCCGCCTCACTTACAAACGCAAATCTCTTCAAAAGATGAATTCCTACCAAACAGTCGGTGCTTTCCGAATGTCTCAGTAGACGATTGATGACGTGTTGTTGAGTAGTTATCACGGACTGATTGAGCAATAGGACCTAGCCCCTTTTTTTGTAGTCCGTTCAGTTATGTGTCGCCGACGAAACTTGAGTTTCAAAGCGCCCTAAAAATCAGAGCAAAGCAATCATCGATGACGTGGTAAAGGTGGCTCGACGCTCCGGGGAATAATTGCCGCAGTAACGTCGCCTCATAATCCACTCTGCACGCATGAAAAAGCCTCGCATTGCTCGAGGCTCCTTGGCTTGATGAATATCGTTAGAAATCCAGTTTCCTGCATAAAATCGATTATTGCTGCTCAAAAACGATCATAAATCAGGCCTTTTGCATAAAAACGTTTAGAAATCGGCCAAATCAGTCGCAATTCCTAACAATCTCGGGCCTCCCCGCTCAAACCTCACTCACTTCAAACACAAACGAAATCCTCCGACTACTCGCACTCCAAACATACCGAATGTGCTTCCCCTGCTTCGGAATCGACACCGCTGGCGGTCGAAACGCGGCAACACATTCATGCCCCGGCAACCGAACGCTGTTGTAGAGCAATCCCCACGACAACGTTTCGCGCAATTGCCTCGCGAACGCTTGAGACGGGCCATACGCAGTAGGGTCTGGATCATGAAGGTGCGGATAGTTCTGGCGAATGTCATGCAGCGGTTTGACGACCTTGTTGACGTAAGTCCGCATGGTCAACTCAAGATCTGGCTCATTGGTCGCAGCGAGAAATCGTTCTTGGTGATAGCTCGTCTCGGCAATGGCAGCCGCCTGGCTACTGGCCGCGTAATAGACGCCAAACGTGCCATCCGTAAAGCGACTGGTTTTGCCGATGTGCGTAAACGCAGCCATAACCGGCGTAGAGCCGGGGCCTGAAATTCGGTCTTCGGGACGGACTCGGGAGAGTACACCCGCCTCTTCCATCAACCGATCATTGGTCAGCGCTTCCAGCGCATAAGCGGTGGGCAAGTCTTCCGGATCGAGCACATCTTCAAACAACGAGATCGGCGGAAAGCAGCTGTTCACAATCCGATAGGCACGCGGCCATTGCGGATCGACCAGTTCCGGCGTCATCAACCGCGCACTCCGTCGAGGTAGCGGCGCACGTCAGCTATGTCTACCACGCGCCCGACCAGCATGTAATCCAAAGCAGTTTGGCCATTGAACGGTGCAGCGGTGTTTGGGCTGCTGACCCATTTGTAGGCGCGCTCGCGGCTGTTGCTGAAGATGATGCTCAGCGCTTTGTGGATGCCCATCAGATAGGAAATGCGTTCCAGGGTGTCGTGGGGCAAACGCACATTGGGCGGTAGGTGTTTGTACTTGTAGAACGTGGTGTTGCCGACTTTGCCCAGTAGCGTGCGCTGTTGCTCGGCGCTGCAGCCCCAGCGTTCCATGAGGTTGAAGAAAAACTTGAGCGCGACCCGGCCGGCTTCGGGCGAGTCGAGTTGTTGCTGCGGGCTGAGGGCAGGTGATGAGGTAGGCATGAAAAGCCTCCGCTGTAATGTCTTAGCCTCAGACTAGTACAGATACGGACTACTATGTGAAATTAATCCGCAAGTGAATATCCAGCGCTTAAATTGTCAGACCTAAAAACCCGCATGCCCCTCGCTTTTTTTGATCCCCATCACTCCAGAGCCACCAAAAACCCCGATCCTGTGTAAGCCTCCAGCCATCGGCTGCGGAATCAATTCGCTACTAAACCCGCGACAACTATGCTCAGGTGCAGGAATATAGCCGGCATAGGCGCAGGATCGGCCGCTGAGTACACAACAATTGCCAGCCCACTTTAGAGGGCATTACCCCATGGATAGCAGAACCTTACGCAACCTCATGCGCATTGTGCAGACCGGCTCGTTGTCGGCGGCGGCAGAGCATTCCTGTTTGACGGTGCAGGCGTTGGCCGCGCAGTTGAACAAGGTCGAAGAGCAGTTTGGTTTTCGCCTGTTTCGACGTTCCAACAAAGGCTTGACCCTGACCACCCAGGGCACGGAGCTCACGCCTTATATCGACAAGGTGCTGGTTGCCACGCGGCAGATGGAAGAGAAAGTCGCCGCGTTGAAAGTGCCCGGTCAGCGCACGCTGAAGGTGGCGCTGAATACCACGCTGTCGGAGGATTTCAATCGGCGAATGATCGGACGCCTGTTCGAGGTGTTTCCGGATCATCAACTGGAGTTCTCCTACGCCGAGTCGATGGAAAACCTCAGCAAGCTGAAGAATGAAGATTTCGACCTGGCCGTGTTGATCGGCCCGCAAAAGCCTGGGTTGCCGAGTATTTTGCTGCCGGACGTGCACGTTCAGGTGGTCGGTGCGCACTGCGGCCAGGAGAACGATCCGCTGGTGATGCTGGGCGACAAGCTTCAGGTTCGTCCGGCGGACGATTGTCCGTATTCCCACAGCTTCTTGCGCTTTCTCGACGCGGGCCTGGGCAATTACGAAACCGGGCAACGGACGATTTACTCCTGCAGCGAAACCCTGACCCTGTCGCTGATCCCGCAAATGGACGGCATCGGCATGGTGTCCCGCGAGGCCGCCCAGCGTAACGGCTTGACCATTTTCCCGGATTTCGAGGATTTCCTCGAAGTGCGGCTGGCGGTCAATAACCCCGAGCTGTCAGGCCAGGCGCTCAGCGATGTGGTCGACCTGCGCCTACAGGAACGAGCCGAGCGCAATGTACGCAGCCGTCCCAACCGCCACACTGAGAAAGAGGTTTTTGCTGAAATACGCACATAACAACGTCGGAATCGCGGCATAGAATTCCGGGCGATCGAGCTGCACATGCTGGTCCTTGATCAACAAGGGCGTGAGGCTGATTGCAGCCACGATCGCCACCGGCAGGTATTCCAGCGCCCGCGCGACGAAGGGCGGCCAATGATCGGTGTTGACCTGCAACGGCAACGCGCGCGGCAGGAAGGTCACGGCCATCATCAGTACGACGACCAGGATCAGGAACGTTTGGTCAGGCATACACCCACCCCGCAACCCACGAATGTGGCGATAAACACGTTGAACGGCGAGCTGCCGACCAGGCTCAAGGCGCCCATGCAGGCGACCGCGGCCGCAGCGGCGATCAGCTTGTTGCGGGTGTTGCACAGCGACACCAGCACGTAGAGCATCATCGCGGTCAGGGCATAGTCGAGTTGATACTTGATCAAGTGCGAGGCGTACTGCGCGCAGATCGCCCCGAGCAAACCGCCGAGCACCCATGAGGTGTGGCAAAACAGATTGAAGCCGATCAGGTAACGCACGTTGACCGGTGCGCCGCTGCCCAGTTTGACGCTGTGGAAGGCGAACGATTCATCGGTCAGCCCGCCGGCGTAACACCAGCGCTCGAAACGACTGAGGCCCAGCGCCCGCAATGCCTTGGCCATGTAGACCGACATCAGCATGTGCCGCGCGTTGATCAAAAACGTGGTGAGGATAATCGTGGTCAGCGAAGCGCCACTGGAGATCAGCGCCAACGCGGCGAACTGCGAAGCGCCGGCATACACGAACAGGCACATCGCGACCGGCAACCACACGGGCAACCCGGCGTTGACGGCCATCAAACCAAACACAAACGACACCGTGAAGTAACCGGCCACGACCGGGCTGGCTTCTGCAAAGGTGCGCGAAGGCTGCGGCTCGACCATCAGCGGCTGGCTGCTGGACGTCTCATTCATAGGTCCCTCTCAAAGGTCGTTTCGCCACGCGGCTCGCAAAAACCCTGGGCAGTCCAAAATCGCTTGCCGGCAAGGTTAGCATCGTCGACAAACAGGAACATCCGCAGTACGCCCACGCGTTTCATATCCGCCGACGCCGCTTCCACCAAACGTTGGCCCACGCCTTGGGCGCGATATTGCGGGCTCACCGCCAAGTGGTTGATGGTGCCACGGCTGCCGAGCATGCCGCCCAGCACCGCGCCGACCACTTCGCCATTGAGGTCGAGCGCCAGGTACGTGGTAGTGGTCTTCTGGACCAGCACACCGCGCAGGCATTTGGCGTCCTGCCATTCGCAGAACGACACTTCGTCGAACTGCCGGAAAAAGCGCTCCAGGCGCAGCGCATCCTTGGCATTCGCCCGCCACAGCATCACTGATGCCGAGGCGCTGTCCATGAGGTCGAGCTGTTCAGCGAACAATGTCGAAAGCGGTCCCGGGCCGCGAGAAAGAAATCGCCAGGATTTGCCGGTACGCCATGTCGTGGGAATGCACATTGCGCGCCGGGGTCACGTAGTGGCGCATATCGCGATCGAGGAAGAACGTGGTGTCGAGGATTTCCTGATAGGTCGTCGACGCCAACTGCTCTTCGTGCGAACTGTAGAGACGACTCTCGGCCCCCTCCACGTTGTTGCGTCCCCAGAAGTGCACGCCGCTGAACGGATAACCGTCGCAATGAATGCCTTCAGGGGTGATTTCCAGTTGCTTGCCCGGCTTGATCTCGATACGGATCTGATGGATCTGGCATTGCCAGATTTCATCGTGCAGCTCCGGCGGCAGGACGTTTTTGTACACTTCAAAGTCGATGTCGATGAGGCTGCGCATCACCGGCGAATTAATCACTTCATCGGAGAAGTCCTGGAAGTGACGAATCATTCCGCCGACGTAGCTGTTGTTGGCCTTGGATTGAACATAGGCACGGTGTTCCAGCTGCTTCAGATCGCGGGTCACCGGGTTGTATTCAAAATCGCTGTAGCGACGGAAACGCATACCGGATTCGGCCTGGCCGTAATAGCTGTCCGGCTCCATGTTTTCCCAACTTCTGGTCAGTCTGACGAAGTCGGCGAAATGACCGTAGAGATTGAAGTCACCACCCTGGACGTTGACAAATTTGTCGCGCCTTAGCGATTCGCCAACTTCTCTGTTTAAAACGATCATTACTAGTCTCCGCTGCGTTGAGCGGCCTAATCTATTAGGTGCAGGATTTCCGTCCCATGAGAAAGAATTTCAGGCATCTCAAGCGTTGCTTGAAGCGCGGTAAAAAGATGCTTTGAATCGACTTTTTTATGCTCAAAAAAGTGTTTTTAGAACGTTTTTACCAAAATTCCGCCAAAAAAAACCCCGAACCAGTCGGGGTTTTTAGTGAGTTTTATCAACTCAAGCGATCATCAGAAGATGTTGATCGGGTAATCCACGAACACGCGCACTTCATTACCGCTGACGTTGTACTCGCTGGATTTCTGCGACACGCGCAGGATCGAGCTGCGCAACTTCACGCTCAGGTCTTTGGCCGGGCCACTTTGCACGACGTACTTGAACTGGTTGAAGATCTCACGCTCGGTGCCGCCTTCGCTAGTGGACGTGGTGATGTTGTCACCGCGCACATAGGCGAAGTTGTAGCTCAGGCCCGGAACACCGAAAGTGCTGAAGTCCAGGCCGTAGCCCAGCTGCCAGCTGCGTTCGTCTTCGGCGTTGAAGTCGGACCAGTAGGAGTTGGCCAGGTAGATGGTGTTGCCGCCATCGCCGACGCGACCCTGATCTTTCTGATAGCCGCCGTAGGCGTAGCCCAGGTTGCTGTCACCAGTACTGCGCTGGTGAGCGAGCGTGAACGAGTGCGGGCCGGTGGCGAAGGTCGCTGCCAGGCTCCAGATCTTGTTGTCGTCGCCGGTGATACCGTTTTCGCGGACGTAGGAATTGTCCAGCTTGGTGCGGTAGCCGTTGAAGTCCAGGGTCAGGGACTGATCCTTGTCGATCGGGAACACGTAGTTAGCGTTCACGTATTGCTTCTTCAGCACGTCTTCGACGTCGGAAGCGTAGACCGAAGCCTTGAATTGTTCGGTGAACTGGTAGCTACCGCCCAACACGTTGATCGACTTCAAGCCACCGCTGTCACGGCCTTCAGCGCTTTTACGCGATTCGGCGGTGAAGCGACCGGCGTTCAGGACCAGACCTTTGATCTCCTTGGAAGTGATCAAGGTGCCGGTGTAGCTTTCTGGCAGCAGGCGCGAATTGTCGTAGTTCAGCACCGGCAATTCCGGCATCTGGTCGCCGTAGGTCAGCGTGGTGCTCGACAGACGGAATTTGACGGCTGCGCCGCCCTTGGACAGGTCGTTGGCCGGGTTGCCGCTGTCGCCCTTCTTGAAGAAGTCGATGCCCTGGGCACCGCTGCGGTCTTCACTGCGCTCCAGATTGAGGGCGTACAGACCGAAAGCGTTTACGCCGACACCAACGGTGCCTTGGGTGAAACCGGACGAGAACGTACCGATGGCCGCTTGGCCCCACTCGGATCTGTCCGGGTTGCCGTCTTTGTAGTCACGATTGATGTAGGCATTGCGCAGCAGCACTTTGAGGCTGCTGTCTTCAACAAATCCCTTGGCTTCGGCCTGGTCGTTAGCCATGGCCTGTGTAGCGCTCAACATCCCCAGAGCGATCAGGCTGATTCGCTTGTTCAACATATTATTTTCCTTATTACCGGTTGATACGCGCTGTGCCGAACGGCTGAAACGGCGCTGTTGCGCTCTTTTTTCACCCTGAAACAAAAAGGCCCGCCCACGAGCAATCGCGGCGGGCCTTTTATTGTTTTGTGAGTCGTGGCGGTTGGCCACAGGCGTTGGCGCGAATCCTAGCCGCGCCCTCAAGGTTATGTCAATTTCATGAATCGTCTGAGAATAGGCAAAAATCGTCTAAGAAATCCGTGTCCGCGAGCGTCAGTTGCACGATTCGACGGGAATTCAGTGGATGCAGCCGTCGAGACCACAGGCTTGAAACTCTGTCGCCGGGGCTTGGGCTGGAAGGGATTGACTGAGCCATGCGGCAAACGCTTCAGGCTTACCCAGCCACGGGCCGATGTCGATCAAGGTGAATTGGCCGTTCAGTTCCAGGGCAAACGTTGGAAAGCCTTGGCCGACGACATTGGCCAGGAGTGCTCGGCTTTCCTTGATGTGGCGATCCGTGTCGACTTCTTTAAAAGCGCTTTGGAAAATTTGCGGTTCGAGACCGATGGCGCTCGCCAGCTCCAGCAAAACCGCTTCGTCAGCGATGCGGCGCCCTTCCAGGTAATGAGCACTCTGCAAACGACCCAGCAATTCAAGTCCGCGCCCGGCGATCTGCTCGGCCGCCAGCACCGCAGCAATTGGCGGTGCGGAATCGAAGACAGCGGTTTCGTCGCGCAGCAACCCTTCGAAATACGCCTCGCCAAACGGCTGGCCGGTGAACTCGGCGATGCGTCGGTCGTGGGGCATCACGTAGTTGCGCAGTTGTGGCGAAACGGTCTGGCGATTCGCGCCGGTCATCATGCCGCCGCCGTGGGCGATCACCGGCAGTACGGTTTGGGCGGCCTGCACCAGAGGTTTGGCGCCGTAGCACCAGCCGCACAACGGGTCGTAAATGTAGTGAAGGTTCATGGGAAGACTCCGGCGAAGAGGTGGGAAAAATCGATGCCGGCAGACTAGTCCCAAGACCGTTTCGGAAAAACGCTGGAATGGTTTTCAGTCTGTTTCATGAGTCGGTCGAATGCTTGCTGCGACTCACTGTAGCAATCAAGACACAATTCGAAACAATCAAACCGCCGCCTCTATCAGGAATAATTAACGGAAGTAAATAGTAAGCATTACCATTCGCGCACTACACGATACCGCCTAAATTCCTACGGACGCGTCCTTCAATGCCTGCCCCCTTTCGTCTTACTACTTACAGTTTTGGCCTCTCTGCTCTGCTGTCTGCCGGTTTTTCCTACGCTGCGCCTACAACCTTGCCCGAAACATCCATCAGCGCCGAATCAGCTGAAGCCGACGACCCACGGGTAAAAGAAACCAGTACCGCCACGCGCACGGCAACCCCGGTGCGCTATGTGCCGCAGGCCATCGACTCGATAAAAACTGCCAACGTCGCGGATTACGGCACCAATGACCTGGGCACTGCGCTCAGCGGCATTCCCAACGTCAGCAGCGGCGCCGACACCCGCTTCGACAGCCTGCGCATCCGTGGTTTCGACGCCAGCAACGACTTCTACCTCGACGGCATCCGCGACGACAGCCAATACGTGCGCGACTTGCACAACATCGAGCGCATCGAAGTGCTCAAGGGCCCCGCCGCCGTGTTGTATGGCCGTGGCAGCCAGGGCGGGATCGTCAACCGCGTCAGCAAGCTGCCGGAATTCGGGCGTCGCTCGACCATTGAAGCCCAGGGCGGCAGCGAAGATTTGCGCAGCCTTTATGCCGACCTCAGCACCGACCCAAGCGAGAACATCAGCCTGCGCCTGAACATGGGCAACATGGACGAGAACAGCTTCCGCGATGGCGTCAGCGGCAACCGCAAACTGTTCGCGCCATCCATGAGCTGGAAATTGACGCCGGACCTGAACTGGCTGGTGCAGTACGAATACAGCCGCTACAACCGTACGCCGGATCGCGGCGTTCCCGGTGTCAACGGACGCCCGGCGGATGTAGGACGGGATACGACCTACGGCAACGATCACGATTTCATCGACGACAAGTCGCAATCCCTACGCTCGAAACTCAGCTATGAGCTCAGCGATAACTGGCAACTGCGTCATACGCTGGGTGTGTTCAAGCTCGACAGTGATTTCGACAACACCTACCAGACGGGTTACGACCCGAAGACCAACAAGGTCACCCGCCAGCACTGGCAGCAGGACTTGACCACGCGCAACGTGTTCAACAACGTCGAGCTGGAAGGTGGCTTCGACACCTTCGGCCTTGAGCATCGCCTACTCACAGGTATCGAGATCGGCAGCCAGCGCCGCGATCCGAAGCTGTACAACGCCGCCACATCCGAGGCTGGCAGCTCTCCGGTGCCGGCGCTGGATCTGTACAACCCGAACCGCGACTTGCGCCATACCGGACGCATGCAGGTGTCCAGCGACAACCACACCGAAGTCGAAAGCCGTGCGGTGTACGTGCAGGACCAACTGCGCCTGAACGATCAGTGGCAACTGCTGGCCGGTTTGCGTTACGACACCTTCGACATCGAGTCGACCAACAAGCTGCGGAACATTTCCGAAGATCGCGACAGCCACAGCACCAGTCCGCGTGTAGGAATTGTCTGGACGCCGCTGCAGAATCATTCCTTCTACGCTTCCTGGACCAAGACGTTCTCGCCTGTGGGCGGCGGCCTGATCGGCATCACCCCGGGCGTGGCCGGCAACAGCAACGACTTGAGCCCGGAGCTGACCAAGCAAAAGGAAATCGGCGTGAAGAGCGACTGGCTCGACGATCGCCTGAGCACCACCCTGGCGATCTACGAACTGGAACTCTACAACCGCCGCACCAGCGATCCGCTCAACCCGACCATCACCTTGCTCACCGGCAAGCAACGCTCCCGTGGTATCGAGCTGACCGGTACCGGCAAACTCGGTGGCAACTGGTATGTGCGCGGTGGCGTGGGCGTGCAGGACGCGACCGTCGTAAAAGACAACAATGGCTTCGAAGGCAAACGCGTCAGCAACGTGGCCAAACACAACGGCAGCCTGTTCCTGACCTGGAAACCGGAGATGGGCTGGTACGCCGAGACCGGCCTGACATTTGTCGGCGAGCGCTATGCTGACAACCTCAACACCACGGTTCTGCCAGGTTATGGACGTTGGGATGCACTGGCCGGGTTCCGGCAGAAGGACTGGGACTTGCGCGCGGCGTTGAACAACATCAGCGACAAGACCTATTACTCGTCGGCTACCAGCCAATATCAGATTCAGCCGGGTGCGCCGCGTAGCCTGGTGGTGACCGGGACCTACAGCTTCTAAACACCGATCGCGATTATTTGGACCCCATCAATCCAGTGGGAGCGAGCCTGCTCGCGAAGGCGATATGTCAGTCAACGAAGTTGTTGAATGTGACGGCCCCTTCGCGAGCAGGCTCGCTCCCACATTGGGTCTTCAGTGTTCATAAAACCTTCGCCCATAAAAAAGCGCCGCCCTCCCGGCAGCGCTTTCGGCAATCCTTTGTTGTTCTTTTTATCCTTCCATCACATCCCACAACGCTTCCAGTTCCGCTTCGCTGAATAAACCAGCGGGGTAGCGCTCGATCATCATCCGGCGCGGATCAGGTTCCCTGATCTGACGCGTTCCATTGGATTTCAACCAGTGCGCAAGGACCTGCAGCGATTCGCCATTGACTGCCAGGGGATGCAATGCCCGCTCGCTCACTACGTTCACTTCGGCGTTCATTTCGGCGCTCTCTCCCGGTTTGTGAGCGGCTAACTTATCCAAGGTTTATGACAGAACATCGCAGTTCTCCCCTCCCTGTATTGCGCCATGACAGATACAAGAGCTGTGCCAATGTTTCCGACCTGTCGATGAGCGGATACAAAAAAGCCCGCGGTCCTCACGGGCTGCGGGCTTCCTGTCAAACAGAGCGGGGAAACGTTTGCGAGAGCGAATAAGCAATCAACTCAAGCTGTTACAACCCCACTCACTCGTTGTGCGGCGCGGGCTGTTGTTGAGTAAGGCAGTGGATGTTACCGCCGCCCAGTAACAGTTCGCGGCCCGGCACCATCACCACTTCGTGCTGTGGGAACAAGCTCTGCAGAATCTCTTTGGCCGGGCCGTCCAGCGGATCGTCGAAGCTCGGCGCAATGATGCCGCCGTTAACGATCAGGAAGTTCACGTAGGAACCAGCCAGACGCACGGTAGGATTACGTTCCTGGGTGCCGTCCACCGGATCGACACCGGCGCACTCTTCTTCGGTCGCATACAGCGGCCCCGGAATCGGCATCTTGTGCACCGTGAATGGGCGCCCTTTGGCGTCGGTGCTGCTTTCCAGCACTTTCATCGCCGCCTGGCAGCGCGGGTAGTTCGGATCCTGCGGATCATCGGTCCAGGCCAGCAATACTTCGCCCGGGCGCACGTAGCAGCAGAAGTTATCCACATGCCCGTCCGTTTCGTCGTTGAACAAACCGTCCGGCAGCCAGATGATTTTATCCACAGCCAGATTCGCGCTGAGCACCGCTTCAATGTCCGCACGATTCAGGTGCGGATTGCGATTGCGGTTGAGCAGGCATTCTTCGGTGGTGATCAGCGTGCCTTCGCCGTCGACGTGAATCGACCCGCCTTCGAGCACGAAGCCTTCGGTGCGGTAGCGTTGGTTGCGCTCGATCTCGAGGATCTTGCCTCCGACCTGGGAATCGCGATTCCACGGCGAATACAAACCGCCGTCAAAACCGCCCCACGAATTGAAATCCCAGTTCACACCACGGACTTCGCCGCTGTTGTTGATGACGAAAGTCGGGCCGGTGTCGCGCACCCAGGCGTCATCGCTGGACATCTCGACCACGCGGATATTCGGCACGTCGAGACGGGCGCGGGCGTTTTCATACTGGCCGGCGGATACCGCCACGGTCACCGGTTCAAAACGCGCGATGGCCTTGGCCACCGCAACGTGTGCGGCTTGCGCCGGTTTGCCGCCCAGGCGCCAGTTGTCCGGGCGCTCAGGCCAGATCATCCAGGTTTGGGTTTGTGGCGCCCACTCGGCGGGCATGTAGAAGCCGTCGGCGCGCGGGGTGCTGTTTAAAGTGGTCATGCGGTCAGGACTCCAGGGAACCGTCGAGGGTTTTCAGCGCATTGTATAGGTTCGGGCGACGATCACGGAACGAACCCCATGCGCTGCGGATGTGCTCGAGTTCATCGAGGTCGAAGCTGTGAACCCGCACACCCTCTTCGGTCTGGTCGAGTTCCTGGACCTTTTCGCCGAACTGGTTGGCGATAAACGACGAGCCGTAGAAGGTAATGTCGTAGCCGTCCTGCTCTTCGTTACCGATGCGGTTGCTGGCGATCAGCGGCATCAGGTTGGCGCCGGCATGGCCCTGTTGCACGCGCTGCCAGTGGTCGCGGGACGAGATGGTCTTGTCATGGGGCTCGCTGCCGATAGCGGTCGGATAGAACAGGATTTCCGCGCCGAGCAACGCCATGCTGCGCGCACATTCCGGGAACCACTGGTCCCAGCAAATGCCCACGCCGATTTTCGCGTAACGGGTGTTCCAGACTTTGAAGCCGGTATCGCCCGGGTTGAAGTAATACTTTTCGTGATAGCCAGGGCCGTCCGGGATGTGGCTTTTCCGATAAATCCCGAGGTTGGAGCCGTCGGCATCGATGATCGCGATGCTGTTGAAACGCGCGCGGCCGGCCAGTTCGTAGAAGCTGATTGGCAGCACCACTTGCAGTTCTTTGGCGACTTTCTGGAAATGCTTGATGGCGACGTTGTCTTCAACGGTCGTGGCCAGTTGCAGGTAATCCGGGTTCGGCTTCTGGCAGAAGTACGGCGCTTCGAACAATTCCTGGACCAGGATGATCTGCGCACCTTTGGCCGCGGCCTCACGGACCAGCTTCTCGGCGGTCTCGATATTCGCTTCGAGATCCCACGAACAAGCCATCTGGGTGGCGGCGACGGTAACGATACGGCTCATGAATCATCTCCTGGGTCATTTTTATAGGAAGGCAATGGCGACTTTATAGCCGATAAATATCGGCTTTAGAAGCTTGCTATATGCCTTCCGTCTAAATATCGTCAGAACATGCCGATAATAATCTGGATTACAATTTTTTTGAGGACGCCTTCGCGGGCAAGCCTCGCTCCTACAGGGGAATGCGATCAACCTGTAGGAGCGAGGCTTGCCCGCGAAAGCGATATCAAGCCTTACAACCCCTCCCCCAGCACCTTCGAAAGCATATCGACAAAGAAATCCACACTCTGCCGCGAGGTCACCATCGGCGGTTTGATCTTGAGGACGTTCAGGTAATCCCCCGTCGGCTGCATGAAAATCCCCAGCTCACGCAGTCGATCACACAGCGCCGTGGTTTCTTCGGTCGCCGGCTCCAGGGTTTCTCGGTTGCGGATCAGCTCGACGCCCAGGTAGAAACCGGAACCATGCACCGCGCCCACCAGCGGGTGAACATCGATTAGCGCTTCGAGCCGCTCTTTGAAATAGCCGCCGACGATCTGCGCGTTTTCCCAGAGCTTTTCCTCTTCCATCACATCCAGCACCGCCATGCCGATCTGGCAACTGACCGGACTGCCGCCCGCCGACGAGAAGAAGTAACCCTCGGCCTCCAGCGCTTCGGCGATTTCCCGGCGGGTGATCACCGCGCCCAATGGCTGGCCGTTGCCCATGCCCTTGGCCATGGTAATGATGTCCGGCACCACGCCTTGCTCTTCGAAGCCCCAGAAGAAGTGGCCCATGCGGCCATAACCGACCTGCACTTCATCGGCAATGCACACGCCGCCCTGGGCGCGGACTAGTGCATACACCTGCTGCAAATACCCCGGCGGCAACGAGATCCCGCCCGCATTGCCATACACCGGTTCACAGATGAAACCGGCCAACTGGCGTTTCTGTTCGGCGATTTTCGCCAGGTTATGTTCGACGCTGCGCACATAATCCGGCGCACTGTCCGGGCCACGGAATTCGCCGCGATAGGTGTTCGGCGCGATGACCGGATGCACCCAATCCGGACGACTGCTCAAGGCCTTGGGGTTGTCGGCAATCGACGTCGAGACTGCGTCCGCGCCCACCGTCCAGCCGTGATAGGCCTCGAGCACGCTGAGCATGTCGCGCCCGCCGCTGTAGGCCCACGCCAGGCGAATCGCCAAGTCGTTGGCCTCGCTGCCGCTGTTGACCAGGAACACGCGGTCCATGGAATCCGGCGCCAACTTCAACAAGCGCTCGGAGAACTCGGCCACCGCCGCGTAGTTAAACCGGGAGTTGGTATTGAGCAGCGACCACTGACGACTGGCGACAGCAGCCATGCGTGGATGACCGTGGCCGAGCACCGCGACGTTGTTGAGCATGTCGAGGTAGGAGCGACCCTGCATGTCGATCAGGTGATTGCGCCAGCCGCGCTCAATGCGCGGCGGATCAACGTAATAGTGTTTTTGAGTGCGCGCGAAACTGGCATCGCGACGGGCCAGCAAGGTCTGCGAATCGAGTTCTTCTTCAGCATCACACGCCAGCCCCAACAGCACCGCTGGCGACGGACACAACGCTTGCCAGGCCAATGCGCGTGACGGCGTGCAAAACAGTGGCGCATCGAACGAAGCCCCTCGGCACAACTGCACGATCAGCGGCCCGTTGACCGAACCCAGCACCTGGCCTTTGACCAGCGCCGCACCGACGTGCAGCGACGGGGTCACGCCCCACAGGCGCACGCTCAGTTGCGGGCCATCGAGTTGCAATACGCCTGCGGTCGGCTGGTGAACAACCCCGGCAAACGGCGATTCGACTGCGGTGCCATGAGGCACGCGCAACTCGACGTGCAACGGGCAGGTGTCTGGCTCAGTGGCGCTGTCCGGCCGAGTGCGGGACAAACGGTATTGGCCGTAACGACTGGCCGCCAGACCGTGAGTCGCAGCGGCTTCGGTCAGTAGACGCTGATCAATGCCTTCTTGCTCCCAGTTACCAGCCTCGACATGCGGACTGAGCACGCCCAGGTCAATCAGGGCAAACTCACGACCGACCAGGCTCGGCAGTAAAGGTGCGAAACCTTCACTGCCAATAGTCGGCAGGTGCTGGCCGACGGCGGTCAGAATCGCCGCTTCCATCAACTCCAATGGCACCGAAGTCGCAACGCGGAAAATTTCCCATTCGTGGGTCAGATTGTCGCGACTGTATTGATTGCCCGGGTCAACGCTGACCTGCTGCTCGCCACTGAGCACCAGCACTGCCGCGCGGGCCACGATCAACGGCCACAACGCTTGCAACTCTTCATGCTGCAACGGGTTGATCGCGTGATAAGCCTGGACCGCCGGCACTATGTAGAACGGATCGCCATCGGCGTGGTGCAGCAACGCCGCGCAGGTCACCGACAGATCGGTAATGCGCCAGGTGCGGATCAGATCACCGAAATCGATCACCCCTTGCAACTGCCATTGGCGTTGCGAATCGCGGTGCCAGACCACGTTGTCATCGGTGATGTCCATGTGAATCGCCTGCACCGGCAGCTTCGCCATCAACGGCAGCAAGCGGCGTTCAGCGTGTGCGGCGGCATCGGCAATCAACGCGCGTTGCTGATCATTCTCAATGACCGGCAGCAGATGGGTGATCAAGGCGTTGGCGTGGCGAGCATCCCATTGCAACGTGCGCTCCAGCCCGGCATGGTCGAAACCGGCCAGGGCCAGGTCCATTTCACCGCAGAGCCGACCGAAACCGGCGACCACTGCACCCGGCAAATGATCGAGATGCGTCAGCGACTGGCCGTCGATGTACTCCAGCAGGCGCACATGCACCGCCTGCCCGCCGACTTCCAGCGACAGCAGGTCTTCACCATTAAGCGCTGGCATCACTTTCGGCACCGGCACGTCCGAATGTTCGGCCAAATGCTTGAGCCCCGCGTGCTGGGCCTGCAGTTCCAGCGCCGAATAATCACCTCGGCAGATTTTCAGGACGAAACGGCCGCGCTCAGCGTCGACGCGAAAGTTGAGGTCCTGCTGGCTGCCCAGGGACTGCAATGAACCGCTCAACCCGTAATGTGCCTGCAACAGCTCTAGCGCTTGATCCGCAGACACTTGCGGGCTGGGCAAACTGGCGCGGTGAATCAACGTGGCGAGCGGCATACAACGACCCCTGAGATTTTATTAGGCGCTTATATCGCCACTGCTTGCAGCGATACGCAACCCCCCAGCCACCGGCCACAAACATCAAAAGACAATGCAGCCCTCGCGCCAGACGGTACTTTGCGTAAGAATGTCGGCCATCAACGCCTATTGCTGGAGAAACCTCATGAATGTCGTCACCACCGACCTGCCAGGTGTTCTGATCATCGAGCCCAAGGTATTTGGTGACGAGCGCGGCTTCTTTTATGAAAGCTTCAACGCCAAGGATTTCGAAGAAGCGACTGGCCTGAATACGCAGTTCGTTCAGGACAACCATTCCCGCTCGCAAAAAGGCGTGCTGCGCGGCCTCCACTACCAGCTGGAAAACACCCAGGGCAAACTGGTACGCGTCACCGCCGGTGAAGTGCTCGATGTAGCCGTGGACATTCGCCGCAGCTCGCCACACTTCGGCCAATGGATCGCCGTTCGACTGTCCGCTGACAATCACCGTCAACTGTGGATTCCGAAAGGTTTCGCCCACGGCTTCCTGGTGCTGAGCGAGTTCGCCGAATTTCTCTACAAAACCACCGACTACTACACCCCGGCGGCCGAGCGCGCCATTCGCTGGGATGACCCGGACCTGGCCATCGACTGGCAACTGGACGAAGCGCCGAAATTATCCGGCAAGGATCAGGCTGCCGCGTTCTTCAAGGACGCTGACGTCTTTTCCTGAAGCGTTGTCTGAATCTTCTCCACAACAGCGCGCTCGACTCCGGGTGCGCAGACTGCGCCCACAACCCTAGGCATAATGCACCTGTACCCCCAGGCGCTCGATGCTCATGACTCCGACCCTCCCCCGCAGACCCCGCTGGCGCAGCCTGGCCCTGCTTGCCCTGTGCCTGGCGCCGTTGTTGTGGCCGTTGGAGCATCTGGCCGAGCGCTATTACCGCAGCGAACTGGCCGGGCAGAACCGTCAGACCCTCGACCTCTATGTCGCCAACCTGCTCGGCACCCTGCACCGTTATGAAGTATTGCCGCAGATTCTCGGCGATCTGCCCGCCCTGCGCGCCGTGCTCGGTGCGCCTGACGACGGCGTCACCCAAGGCAATGCCAATCGTCTGCTGAAAAACATCAGCGCCCAGACCGGCGCTGAAGTCATGTACCTGATGGACACCAGCGGCAAGACCCTGGCGGCGTCCAATTGGGATAAACACGACAGTTTTGTCGGGCGTAATTTTTCTTTCCGTCCGTACTTCAGTGAAGCGATGGCTGGGCGGCTCGGACGCTTTTTCGGACTGGGCACCACCTCGGCCAAACGCGGTTACTTCTTCGCCGCCGCCGTGCGTGAAGGTGAGAAAGTCATCGGCGTATTGGTGGTCAAAGTCGATCTGGACCATACCGAAAGCCTCTGGGGCAAAACTCCGGAACAACTGCTGCTCACCGACCATAACGGCGTGGTCATTCTTACCTCGCGGCCAGAATGGCGCTTTCGCTCGACTCGCACCTTGAGTGACGACGAGAACAGAGCAATCAGCGCGATCCAGCCCTACCCGACCCGCAACCCCAAGCCGTTGAAGCTCAATCCCAACGCCTGGCTGACCCAGACCCAATCGATCGCGGAAACCGGCTGGAACGTCAGCATCCTCGCGCCCCGCACACTGATTGATCGCCCGGTGCGCACCGTCGTGGCCATCGGTGGCGCGACGCTGCTGGTGTTGATGTTGTTGCTCGGCCTGATGATGCAGCGCCGCCGCCATTACCTCGAACGAATCGCCTTCGAAGCCAAGGCCCGCCGCGAACTGGAAGGCCGGGTGGCCGAGCGTACCAGCGACCTTGAAGGCCTCAACCGACGCCTGAAGCAGGAGGTGCTGGAGCGTGAACAAGCCCAGCAAGAACTCGTGCGTGCCCAGGATGACCTGGTGCAGGCCGGCAAGCTCTCGGCGCTGGGGACGATGTCGGCCAGCATCAGTCACGAACTCAACCAGCCGTTGGCGGCGATCCGCAGCTACGCGGAAAACGCCGAAGTGTTGCTCGATCATCAACGCACCGACGATGCCCGGGGCAACCTCAAGCTAATCAGCGAACTGACCGGGCGCATGGCCTCGATCATTGCGCATCTGCGCGCCTTCGCCCGCCGCGATCGCCACGCACCGGAAAGCGTCGCGCTGCAACCGGCGCTGGACGATGCCCTGGCGCTGCTGGCCAAACGTCGCCGGAGCATGGAAGTCGAGCTGATCCGCGATTTGCCGGCCGCCACCTTGTGGGTCGAGGCCGGTGAAACCCGTTTGCGCCAGGTGCTCGGCAACCTGCTGGCCAACGCCCTCGACGCCCTCACCGAAAAAGGCCCGCCGCGTAAACTCTGGTTGAGTGCCCAATCCACCACCGACGGCGTCAACCTGTACATTCGCGACAACGGCCCCGGGTTTTGCCTGGAAGCGCTGGGTCGCGCCGGCGAGCCCTTCTACACCACCAAGACCCGCACACAGGGCCTTGGGCTGGGGCTGGCGATCTGCGACACCCTGATGCGCGCCTTCGGCGGTGAACTGTCGTTCGCCAACCACAAGGAGGGCGGCGCCCTGATTACCCTGAAGCTACGCGCCGGCGCGCCGGGTGTGAGCCTGCAACCGTCCGAGGACCGAAGTGCATGACCATCGATAACCGCATCCAGGTCGTGTTGATCGACGACGATCCCCATCTGCGTCAGGCCCTGAGCCAGACCCTGGACCTGGCCGGCCTGAAAATCCTGCCGCTGTCCGAAGCCAAAGGCGTGGTCGGGCAACTGGAGCGTGACTGGCCGGGCGTGGTGGTCAGTGACATCCGCATGCCGGGCATGGACGGCCTCGAACTGCTGACCGAACTGCACGCCCAAGACCCCGAACTGCCGGTGCTGCTGATCACCGGCCACGGCGATGTGCCGCTGGCCGTACAAGCGATGCGCGCCGGGGCTTATGACTTTCTCGAAAAACCCTTCGCCAGCGACGCCCTGCTCGACAGCGTGCGCCGCGCGTTGGCCTTGCGCCGACTGGTGCTGGACAACCGCAGCCTGCGTCTGGCCCTGAGCGATCGCAATGAATTGAGCACCCGACTGGTCGGGCAGTCGGCGCCGATGTTGCGCCTGCGCGAGCAGATTGGTGCATTGGCAGCGACCAAGGCCGACGTGCTGATCCTTGGCGAAACCGGTGCCGGCAAAGAAGTGGTGGCGCGGGCGCTGCACGATCTGTCGAGCCGTCGTAACGGTCCGTTCGTGGCGATCAACGCCGGGGCCCTCGCCGAATCGGTGGTGGAAAGCGAGCTGTTCGGTCATGAGCCCGGCGCCTTTACCGGCGCGCAAAAACGCCGCATCGGCAAGTTCGAATTCGCCAACGGCGGCACGCTGTTTCTCGATGAAATCGAAAGCATGAGCCTGGATGTGCAGGTCAAATTGCTGCGCATGTTGCAGGAGCGTGTGGTCGAACGCCTTGGCGGTAATCAGCTGATCCCGCTGGACATTCGCGTCATCGCCGCCACCAAGGAAGACCTGCGCCAGTCTGCCGATCAGGGCCGCTTCCGTGCCGACTTGTATTACCGGCTGAACGTCGCGCCACTGCGCATTCCACCACTGCGCGAACGCGGCGAAGATGCGTTGATGCTGTTCCAGCATTTCGCCGACGAAGCCAGCACCCGCCACGGTTTGCCGCCCCACGAACTGCAACCGGGGCAACGGGCCCTGCTGCTGCGGCACTCCTGGCCGGGCAACGTGCGCGAATTGCAAAACGCCGCCGAACGCTTCGCCCTGGGTCTGGAACTGGCCCTGGACAACAGCGCGCCGGACGGCGGTGTGAGCACCACAGTGGAAGTGGTCAGCGGTGGTCTGAGCGAGCAGGTGGAAAACTTCGAAAAGTCCCTGATTGCCGCCGAACTGGCTCGCCCCCACAGCTCGGTGCGCAGCCTGGCCGAAGCCTTGGGCATTCCGCGCAAGACCTTGCACGACAAGTTGCGCAAGCATGGGCTGAACTTCGCTGACAGCGGCGCCCACAGCCACACTGATGAGCTCGATTGAGCTACCGTCAAATCATCACTTCCCAACAAGAGACTCGTGAATGAGCCGCGACAGTCGTCACCTGGAATCTGTTCTCCATCGCGACATTCCCCTGACACGGGAGATGGGCGTGAAAGTGCTCGACTGGCACGACCAGCAACTGCGCCTGCACTTGCCGCTGGACCCCAACGTCAATCACAAAAGCACCATGTTCGGCGGCAGCCTGTACTGCGGCGCGGTGCTGGCGGGTTGGGGCTGGCTGCATTTGCGTTTGCGGGAAGAGGGAATTGAAGACGGGCACATCGTGATTCACGAAGGGCAGATCAACTATCCGCTGCCGGTGACCAGCGATGCTGTCGCGATTTGCCAGGCGCCGAGTGCGGCGGTCTGGAAGAAGTTTCTGGCGATGTACAAGCGCTATGGCCGAGCGCGGCTGGCGCTGCATTCGCGGGTTGTGAATGTGGGTGCGGAGGAGGATGCGGTGACATTTACCGGGCAATATGTTTTGCATCGGTGAAGCAAAGATCGCAGCCTCGTTTCACTCGACAGCTCCTACAGGACGCGTGTTTCTCTGTAGGAGCTGTCGAGTGAAACGAGCTGCGATCTTTTGATCTTTCAGCCCCAAACCAACCCCAACAGCTCCTACAGAATGCGTGTTTCCCTGTAGGAGCTGTCGAGTGAAACGAGGCTGCGATCTTTTGATCTCTCAGCCCCGAGCCAACTCCAACAACGCCTACAGGATGCGCGTTTCTCTGTAGGAGCTGTCGAGTGAAACGAGGCTGCGATCTTTTGATCTTTCAGCCGCGAGCCAACTCCAACAGCTCCTACAGGATGCGCGTTTCTCTGTAGGAGCTGTCGAGTGAAACGAGGCTGCGATCTTTTGATCTTTCAGCCGCGAGCCAACTCCAACAACTCCTACAGGATGCGTGTTTCTCTGTAGGAGCTGTCGAGTGAAACGAGGCTGCGATCTTTTGATCTTTCAGCCGCGAGCCAACTCCAACAACTTCTCACGCCACGCAGCTTTCGCCGGCAACGCCAAAAAGAATTCATTCAGCAGCGATTCCCGCGCCGGATAACAAAACGGCGCACCGCTCAAATCCAGCACTTCACCACCCGCCCCTTCCAGCACACCTTGTGCCGCTGCGGTGTCCCACTGGGAGGTCGGTGCCAGGCGCGGATAACAATCTGCCGCCCCTTCCGCCAACATGCAGAATTTCAGCGAACTGCCGAAATTCGCCAATTGCAGCTCACCCAGACTGGCACTCAACCCAGCCAGCAAGCGCTCCTGCTCAGGGCTGGAATGCCGACGACTGGCGACCACGGTAAACGCCTCGCCTGCCGCCGGCACTTCGCGCACCTGAATCGGCAGCGGCGTCGCGCCTTGATCGCCGCGCCACGCGCCCAGCCCGGCGCCACCGACATAGAAGCGGCCATTGGTCGGCATCGACACCACGCCAAACACCACGCGGCCCTGCTCGATCAGCGCGATGTTAACGGTAAATTCTTCGCTTCCAGAGATAAATTCCTTGGTCCCGTCCAACGGGTCCACCAGCCACCAGCGCTGCCATCCGGCGCGCACGCTCTGGGGGATGTTGGCGTCTTCTTCGGACAGTATCGGAATGCTCGGGTCCAGCGCTGTCAGCCCGTCGACGATCACATGGTGGGCCGCCAGATCGGCGGCCGTGACCGGCGAATCATCGGACTTGGCGGTCACCGCCGTGCCAGTGCGCCAGAACGGCAGGATCGCTTCACCCGCCTTCAATGCCAGCTCAACCACCGGCGCCATCAACGGATGGGGAAAATTCAAACTCATGGCAAAAACACCCCACGTTGGGTCAGTAAGTCTCGGGCCAGATACAACGCCGCCAAGGCGCGGCCCTCGGTGAATTGCGGGTTCTGGGCCAGGGCCGACAGCTCGCGCAGGTTAACCTTGTCCACTCGCATGGGCTCGGGCTCGTCACCCTCAAGGCTTTCTTCGTACAAGTCGGTGGCCAATACCACCTGGATTTTCTGGCTCATGTAACCGGGCGACAACGACAACTCGGTCAAATGCTCCAACTGCCGCGCGCCATACCCGGCCTCTTCCTTGAGCTCCCGCTCGGCCGCCGCCAGCACGTCTTCGCCAGGCTCGATCAAGCCTTTGGGCAAGGACAATTCATATTCATCGGTGCCGCCGCAATATTCTTCGACCAACACCGCGTGGTCCGCATCGAGCATCGCCACAATCATCACCGCGCCATACCCGGCGCCTTTGCCGACCAAACGCTCGTACGTACGCTCCACGCCATTGGAAAAGCGCAGCTTCAGCTCTTCGACGCAGAATAAACGGCTGGTGGCGACAATCTCGCGGGCGAGTACGGTGGGTTTCTGGCGCATATAAGGCTCCTTGGCATAAGCGCGTTACTATACAGGCTGTTTGAAAGCTGCTGCGCTCGGGATTGCTGCTTCAAAAACAGGCTCGGACGGGTCATTTACAACTCGTAAACTCCCCGTCCTCGCCTGTTTTTTCCTTGCACTCCCTTCGCTCGCGACGCTTTCAAATCAGCCTGTGCCCCGGCCTATCCTGATTGTTTACCTCGGATATCTTTTTTACCGCTGGAGAAGTTTTTTATGTCCCTGCTGCCCTGGCGCGACATCGACACCGTTCTGCTGGATATGGACGGCACGCTGCTGGACCTGCACTACGACAACCATTTCTGGATGGAACACCTGCCCCAGCGTTATGCCGAGTTGCACGGGGTGAGCCGGGCCATGGCCGAGATGGAATTGCAGCCGTTGTTCGAACGTAACGCCGGCCAGTTGCAGTGGTACTGCCTGGACTTCTGGAGCGCCGAGCTGAAGATCCCGGTGCGCGAGCTGAAACTGGAAACCGCGCACCTGATCGCCCTGCGGCCAGATGCAGACACCTTCCTGGCGGCGATTAAACAGGCCGGCAAGCGGGTGGTGATGATCACCAATGCCCATCGTGATTCGCTGTCATTGAAGCTGGAGCGGATTGAACTGGCGCCGTATTTCGAGCGACTGATCAGCTCCCACGATTACGGTTTCGCTAAGGAAAACCCGCAGTTCTGGGATGCGCTCCAGGCGGACATCGGTTTCGATCCGGCGCGTAGCCTGTTTATTGACGACACCTTGCCGATCCTGCGCAGTGCGCGCAATTTTGGCGTGGCACATTTGCTGGCCGTGAGCGAGCCGGACAGTCGCAAAGGACCGAAGGACACGGCGGAATTTGCGGCGGTGGGGGATTATCGGGAGTTGATTGAGGGGCTCTAGACCGAGTCGCCTGCTTCGCGGGCAAGCCTCGCTCCTACAGAATTTGGGTCGTACGCACATTACGAGACCGACACAAAACCTGTAGGAGCGAGGCTTGCCCGCGAAAGCGATCTCAAACCTTATTCAGGAATCCGCAACGATTGCCCCGGATAGATTTTGTTCGGATCCTTGAGCATCGGTTTGTTGGCCTCAAAGATTTTGTTGTACTTGTTGGCATCGCCATACACACGCTTGGAAATGGCGCTGAGCGTGTCGCCTTTCTCCACCGTGACAAACTTCGCCGGTGTAGCCACCGGACCAGTCACGGTGATCTGGTCATCCACGCCGCTGATACCGGCCACGTTACCGAGGGCCAACAGGATTTTTTCTTTCTCTTCCTGACTGGCGGCTTCGCCCGTGGCAATGATTTTCTCGCCTTCGACCTTCACTTGAATTTTCGAAGTGTCGATGCCCGTCAGTGCATCCTTCACATGCTTGGTCAGCGCCTCGCTATTGGCTTCGGCCTTGTCCGGCGTCAGCGCATCAAGGATTTTTTCTCCGGCATCTTTTAAAAAGCTGAAAAGGCTCATCGTTTTCTCTCCATGGGATAAGGGTCCAGACGCAAAAGACTAGACCAGACTCCTGAAGCCCGGTTCCCAGCCGACCAATGACCCCATCTCGCGCAAGCGCTAGAATCGCAAACCCTGCCCACGCCCTGGAGCGAAGATGGACATCAAGCAGCTCAAATTCCTCATCGCCCTCGACGAAACCCGACACTTCGGCCAAGCCGCCGCGCGCTGTCACATTACCCAGCCGACCCTGTCGATGCGCCTGCGCAGCCTCGAAGAAGAACTCGAGTTGCCGCTGGTCAATCGCGGCCAGCGCTTCGAAGGCTTCACCGCGCCGGGCGAGCGGGTGCTGGCCTGGGCGCGCACGGTGCTGGCGGCTTACGACGGTTTGCAGGCCGAAGCCGCTGCTTGTCGCGGCAATTTGGTGGGTACGTTGCGCTTGGGCGTGGTGCCGCTGTCGAGTTTCGATCCGCTGCCCTTGATGCAGCGCCTGCACGCCGAACACCCGAATCTGCGCTTCGAACTCTCGGCGTTGAGTTCCGAGCAGATCCTCGAACAACTGGCGAACAATCGCCTGGACCTTGGCGTCTCCTACCTGGAACGTCTGGATGGCGAGCGCTTCGATTCCCTGGCCTTCAGCGAAACCCGCATGGGCCTGCTCTACGATCAGCGTTTTTACAACTTTGGAGAGGCGCCGCTCAGTTGGGAATCGCTGATCGAACTGCCCCTGGGCATGCTCACCAGCGGCATGCACTTTCGTCAGTCCATCGACCACAATTTCCACAGTCGCGGGCTGACTCCCCAGCCGTTACTGCAAACGGATGCGGTCCATCAATTGTTACAAGCGGTGCATGGTGGGTTTTGTTGCGCGGTGATGCCTCTGGACAGCGGTTTGGAAAACCTCACCGACCATTTGCGCCTGCACCCCATCGAAAACGCGCAAACCCTTAGCCGGCTGGGGCTGATCATGCGTCGCAGCGCCCCACGCTCAGCATTGGCGGAGGCCTGTTTCGCGATCTATCAGAAATCGCAGAGCGAGTCTTGATCGACGGCATCTATCGGTAGATCAGTAATAGCGATTAGACGCGACAAGTTGACGCGCATAGGCTTAGAGCTGATCAAACCGTCGGTGAAGTCATGAACGCCAAGCGCCCTGCAAGCGCGGCGCCCGCACTCGAAACGCCCGCGCCCGCCGCCAGCCAGACCTACAGTTACAGCGACCTTCAATACACCGAATCGGCCAGCACCGCGCTTGCCGAAGAAGTGGCGTTGGCGATCGCGTACAACGGCATCAGCCAGGCCGTGATGCTGGTCACCCCGACGGACCTTGAAGATTTCATCGTCGGTTTCAGCCTTGGCAGCGGCATCATCGAAGACGCTACCGACATCTATGACCTGCAATTGACCGGCGAGGGTTCGGCGCAATACGCGCAAGTGACCATCGCCAACCGCGCCTTCTGGAACCTCAAGCAGCAACGTCGGCAACTGGCCGGCACCAGCGGCTGTGGACTCTGTGGCGTGGAAGCGGTCGAGCAGGCCTTGCCCGATCTCAAAGTGCTGCCCGGTGCCCCGCTGCCGCCCGCCGAATGGCTCGACGGCTTGCGCCAGCGCATCGGCGCGTTCCAGCCGCTGGGCCAACATTGCGGCGCAGTGCATGCGGCGGTGTTCATGAACGGCCAGGGCGAGTTGCTGCTGGGCCGCGAAGACATCGGCCGGCACAACGCCCTCGACAAGCTGATCGGCGGCTTGATCCGCCAGAACATCCCGACGGCTGGCGGACTGGCGATTGTCACCAGCCGTTGCAGCCTCGAATTGATCCAGAAAGTGCTGCGCGCAGGCATCCAGACCCTCGTCAGCCTGTCGTCGCCCACAGGCCTTGCCGTGCAATGGGCCCGTCGTCACAACCTCAATCTCATCCACCTGCCGCAAAAAAGTGCGCCGCGGGTCTACAGCCCTGCGTTGGAGAATCAAGCGTGAGTCAACACAATCAAGCCGACCAGAAACCCGTTCCGCGTTACAAGCCTTACAAAGGTCCGGCCGGTGGTTGGGGCGCGCTGGCCAGCGTTGCCCGCGCCTGGTTGACCAGCGACAACGCGCTGAAAAACCTGCGCATGATGCTCAAGACCAACAAGAACGGCGGGTTCGACTGCCCCGGTTGCGCTTGGGGCGATTCCAATGAAGCCGGCATGGTCGCGTTCTGCGAGAACGGTGCGAAAGCGGTGAACTGGGAAGCCACCAAACGGCGCGTCGATGGCGCGTTCTTCGCCAAGCACAGCGTCACGGCGTTGCTGGAGCAAAGTGATTACTGGCTCGAGTACCAGGGCCGTTTGACCGAGCCATTGAGCTACGACGCTGAAACCGATCGCTACAAGCCGATCAGTTGGGAAGCGGCGTTCGCCTTGATCGCCAAGCATTTGCAGGGCCTGTCGAGCCCTAACCAGGCCGAGTTCTACACCTCGGGCCGCGCCAGCAACGAAGCGGCGTACCTCTATCAATTGTTCGTGCGCGCCTTTGGCACGAACAATTTCCCCGACTGCTCGAACATGTGCCACGAAGCCAGTGGCGTGGCGTTGGCGCAAAGTGTCGGCGTCGGCAAAGGCACCGTGACCTTCGACGACTTCGAACACGCGGATGCGATTTTCGTCTGGGGCCAGAACCCCGGCACCAACCACCCGCGGATGCTCGAACCGCTGCGCGAAGCGGTGAAACGCGGCGCTCAGGTGGTGTGCATCAACCCGCTCAAAGAGCGTGGCCTGGAACGTTTCCAGCACCCGCAACACCCGATCGAAATGCTCACCAACGGCGACAAGCCGACCAACACCGCGTACTTCCGTCCGGCATTGGGCGGCGACATGGCGATCATGCGTGGCATGGCAAAATTCCTGCTTCAATGGGAACGCGATGCGCAGAAGGCCGGTGAGCCTGCGGTGTTCGACCACGACTTCCTGAATGAACACAGTGCCAACGTGCTGGAATACCTCGGCATCGTCGACGACACCTCGTGGGAGCAGATCGTCGAGCAATCCGGCCTGCCGCTGGTGGAAATCGAGCGAGCGGCGCGGATGTACGTCAAAGGCAAGAACGTGATCATGTGCTGGGCGATGGGCATCACCCAGCATCGCCATTCGGTCGCGACCATCCAGGAAATCGCCAACCTGATGCTGCTGCGCGGCAACATCGGCCGGCCGGGCGCCGGTCTGTGCCCGGTGCGTGGCCACAGTAACGTGCAGGGCGACCGCACGATGGGCATCAACGAACGTCCGCCGGTGGCGTTCCTCGATTCCCTGGAGCGGCGCTTCCAGTTCAAGGTGCCGCGTGAAAACGGCCATAACGTGGTCGAGGCGATTCACGCCATGGCCGAAGGTCGCGCCAAAGTCTTTATCGGCCTGGGCGGCAACTTCGCCCAAGCCACCCCAGACAGCCCGCGCACCTTCCAGGCCCTGAGCAATTGCGACCTGACCGTGCAAATCAGCACCAAGCTCAACCGCAGCCATCTGGCCCACGGGAAAGAAGCGCTGATCCTGCCGTGCCTGGGCCGTACCGACATCGATATCCAGACCGAAGGCGCACAAGCGGTGACGGTCGAAGACTCGTTCAGCATGGTTCACGCCTCCAACGGCCAGTTGCAGGCACTGTCGACCCAGATGCGTTCGGAGCCGGCAATCATCGCCGGCATCGCCGCCGCGACCCTGGGCAGCAAACCGGTGGACTGGAACTGGCTGGTGGCCGATTACGACCGCATCCGCGACCTGATTGCCGACACCATTCCGGGCTTTCGCGACTTCAACGAGCGGGTCAAACATCCGGGCGGTTTCTACCTCGGCAACAGCGCCGGCGCGCGCAAGTGGAACACGCCGTCGGGCCGGGCCAATTTCCGGCCGAACGCGCTGCCCAAAGACTTGGTGCATGAACGCACGCGCGCCACGGGTGTGCTGCCAGACCTGATCATGCAATCGTTGCGCTCCCACGATCAGTACAACACCACGATTTATGGTTTGGACGACCGTTATCGCGGGGTGAAGGGTCAGCGGGATGTGTTGTTCGTCAACGAGGCGGACATCATTCGCCTAGGGTTCAAACCGGGGCAGAAAGCGGACATCGTTTCGATCTGGGACGATGGCCGTGTGCGTCGGGTGAAAGGCTTTACGTTGCTGGCGTTTGATATTCCTGCCGGGCAGGCTGCGGCGTATTATCCGGAAGTGAACCCGCTGGTGCCGCTGGAAAGCACCGGGGATGGCAGCCATACGCCGACGTCGAAGTTTGTGGCGATCCGGTTGGAAATGGCCAGCGAGACAGGTTTGATTTTGGCCAAGTCGGCTTAAGACAAGATCAAAAGATCGCAGCCTTCGGCAGCTCCTACAGAGATCGGCGTAGGAGCTGCCGAAGGCTGCGATCTTTTGACGATTTCACAGGCACACCGCTTTCCAATCGCCCACAAAAAAGGCCGTTTCTGTATAGAAACGGCCTGTCTGAAGTAGCTAAAGACCGGCAAAAAAGCCTTAAGTTCCGCCCAAAAAACAGCAACTTATAGAATTGTGTACAAGTCGTGTTACTCGTCGGATTTCGATTGTCACAATCAGGACACAGCCTCAGGATCGCGCCGTCATCCCCTTGAGGTTCCTCTATGAAGTTCTCCTCGATTCTCTTGTTGTCCCTTAGCCTGGCCAGTGGCTTTGCTTCTGCCGGAGGCACCACCGAAGCAGGTGTGGGCGGCGCATTGGGCGGGGTTTTGGGCTCGGTCGTCGGTCAGTCACTAGGCGGCAATACAGGTTCCACCATTGGCGCGGCCCTGGGCGGCGCGGGTGGTAGCGCAGTTGGCGCAGACAAACGCAGCCGTGGCGAAGCCGCCATTGGCGGTGCGTTGGGCGCGGCAGGCGGTAACGTAGTCGGTCGCAGCCTGGGCGGCAGCACCGGCAGCCTGATCGGCTCGGCAGCCGGCGGTGGCGCCGGTGGCGCACTGGGCAACTACATGGGCAACAAGAGCGATGAGGATGACGATCGTCGTTCCTATCGCGGCGGCCGTGATGATCGTCGCTACTACCGCGATGATCGCCGTCACCGCGGCCATGCCTACGGTCACCGCAAGCATCACAACTATCGTCATCGTTGATTGCTGATTGCTGATTGCTGATTACTCAGCAAGCAGTTCAAAAGATCGCAGCCTTCGACAGTTCCTACGGGTGTAAATAAATCCCTGTAGGAGCTGTCGGAGGCTGCGATTTTTTCGTTTCAGAGCACCAGCCGCTCCAGTGCCGCGCGCAACCCGGCAGGAATCGACACCGGTTCATTGGACGCCCGATCCACAAACACATGCACGAAACGCCCGGCCGCACTGGCTTCATCGTCGCCGTGCTTGAACACCGCCAGTTCGTATTGCACCGAACTGTTGCCCAACTTGCCGACCCGTAGGCCGATCTCGATGCGATCCGGGAAAGCGATCGACGCAAAGTAATCACACGCCGAACTCACCACAAAACCCACGACTTCACCGTCATGAATATCCAGCCCGCCGACTTCGATCAGGTAGGTATTCACCGCCGTGTCGAAAAAGCTGTAGTAGGTGACGTTGTTGACGTGACCGTAGGCATCGTTGTCGTGCCAGCGTGTGGTGATGGGTTGGAAGTGCGGGTAATCGGTGCGTTGGGGCATCGGGTTGGACATTGGTGTGGGTTCCTGGGTTGGGTGGCCAGTCTAAAGCGAAAACCGCATTATCGTTTTCGCGAGCAAGCCCGCTCCCACAGGGAATCGCATTCCTCCTGTGGGAGCGAGCCTGCTCGCGAAGGCGTCCTCACAGACGCCGCATCACTCACTTGTCAGCAAACCCCTTCCCAACCGCCGCCAACTCCCCGATCAACCGCGCGGGCTTCCACTGATCCCCTTGTCGGGTCTCCAGCGCCAGCAACCGCTGATGAATATCTGCCAATCCTTGCTGATCCGCCCAGGCCATCGGCCCGCCCTTGTCCGCCGGGAAGCCATAGCCGTTGAGGTAAACCAGATCAATGTCATGGGCCGACCCGGCAATGCCTTCCTCAAGGATCTTCGCCCCTTCGTTGACCAATGCCAGCAAGCAGCGCTCCAGAATCTCCTCAGGGCTGATCTCGCGCCGCTGGAAGCCCAATCCCTCGCTGACCTCCAGCACCAGCGCATCGACCTCTACATCGTGCTCAGCCTGCCGACTGCCCGGCTCATAGTGGTAATAACCGTCGCCACTCTTCTGGCCGAACCGCCCGAGCTCACACAGCCGATTGTCGACCTGGACTTCCGGCGCATCCTGGCCTGTGCCTGCCAGTTCGCGAGCACGCCATCCCAGATCAATGCCGACCACGTCATACATGCGAAACGGCCCCATGGCGAAACCGAACCCTTGCAGCGCGGCATCCACCTGATACGGGAATGCCCCTTCAAGCAGCATCTTGCGCGCCTCAAGCACGTAGGTATTGAGCATGCGATTACCGATAAACCCGTGGCAGTTGCCCGCCACCACGCTGACCTTGCCCATGCGTTTGCCCAGATCCATCGCTGCATCAAGCACTGCCGGAGCGGTTTGCGCGCCACGGACGATTTCCAGCAGTTTCATGATGTGCGCGGGGCTGAAGAAGTGCAGGCCCAGGACCTGCCTTGGGCGGCGAGTGGCGGCGGCAATCGCGTCGATATCCAGCGCCGAAGTGTTGCTGGCCAGAATAGCTTCGGGTTTGAGCAAGCCGTCGAGCTCGCGGAAGATTTTCTGCTTCAGCTCGAGGTTTTCGTAGACCGCTTCGATCACCAGATCAACATCGCGGATCGCCGCGTAATCGGCTGCGCTGGTCAATCGCGCCAGGCGAGCGTCTGCCTCGGCCTGATCGATCCGGCCCTGGCGCACGTTGTGGGCGTAAGTTTCGGCGACTGCGGCCAATGCCTGTTCAAGCATCTGCGGATTGTTATCGACCCATTGCACCGGCACCCCGGCGTTGGCCAGGCACATGACAATCCCACGACCCATGGTGCCCGCCCCGATTACGGCGGCGCGCTGAATATTGAACGGCGTCTGGCTCATTGTTGTTCTCTTGTTGGCGATCCAAAGACAGCCTTCACCATAGTCAGCCGCCACAGGTTTTTGAAATTTATTCCTGTGATGGGGGACATTCAGCGGATGGATGCAGCCCGCAAGATCACCGCGAATTCCCTTGTGGGAGCGGGCTTGCTCGCGAAGGCGCAGTGTCAGTCGACATCATCGCTGGCTGTCACACCGCCTTCGCGAGCAAGCCCGCTCCCACAGGGGTAGGTGTTTCAACCGGACAAATGCGCCTGTGCCCAGTCGCGCACTTCGGCATACGGATAATCCTCAAGCACACCAAAACCCGGAATCGCCCGCGCCTTGAGCTTGGTAAACAACGGCACACTGATCCCGCACAAAAACCGCGTCACCCGCTCCGCCGACGGGACATGCCCGGTGTACTGCTCATGCCTGTGGATAAAATCACCGCACATCGCTTCGAAGTTTTTATCCACAAGCGCCGGCAACTCCGGCGGCGCAGGCAGTCGCGCCACATCTCCGTGACAGACTGAACAATGCCCACATTGCCGAGGCGCGTTTTCGTCGCCGAAATATTCGGCCAGGCGATAACCCAGGCAATGATCCGTGGCGAACAAATCGAGCATGGCGTGAATCCGCGCGATCTCGGTCTGTTCATGGCGAGTGAAATAGGCGTGCAGTTCTTCGCTCAAAGCCTGGGCATCAAAACCAGTTTGCAGCAGGCTGTAGACCTCAGTCATCTGCTTGCTTTCAAGCTCCACCCAGCCCTTCTCCTGGAAGTAATCCAGCGCCTTGACCACCCGATTACGCTCGGCCGAATGCTGCTCGTACAGCGCATCGAAATTCACCGTCGCCCAGGTGCGTGCGCGACTGGAGGTCTGGATGATCGCCGCGACGAAGTCCTTGCGCTCACCCTCGAAACGGGCGAGCAACGCTTCGGGCTCCTGCAAGTACTTGAAGCGGTATTCCGCGTAATAGGCATAACGCGGCGCGATGATCCCGCGCAGCTCCAACTGCACCAGCAAGGTCTTGAGCGGCAGCTGACGAATATTGCTCTGATCCGCCAACGGTCCCAGCAGAAACTCCCACTGCCCTTCCGGTGCGGCGGCTTGCAGTTCGTCGAGCACACAGCGGATGCCGTCCAGTTCCGGCGTGTCGCCGTAAACGAAGTTTTCCAGCACGTTGAGGCTGTCGCGATTCGCCAATACCAGGCAGTCGGAAGGCTCCCCGTCACGCCCGGCGCGGCCGATTTCCTGGCTGTAGTTTTCGATGGATTTGGGCAGGTCGAAATGCACAACGTTGCGGATGTCGCTTTTATCGATGCCCATGCCGAAAGCGATGGTCGCGACGATGCAATTGGACTGGCCACCCATGAAGCGCTTCTGAATCGCCTCACGTTGTTCGTGGGGCAAACCAGCGTGATAAGCCTCGGCCTGGATGCCGTTACGGCCAAGATGCTCAGCAATGTGCTCGGCGGTTTTCTGCAGGGTGACGTAGACGATGCTCGGCTGGTTCGGGCGCTGGCTCATCCATTCGACAAGACGTCGGCGCTTGTCCTGACCGCGCACCGGTTCCACCAGCAGATTGAGGTTGGGCCGATAGAAACCGGTGGTCACCACGTCTTCGGCGGCGATGGCGAATTTCGCCTCCATGTCCGCGATCACTTTCGGCGTCGCCGTGGCGGTCAGCAGCAGGGCTTGAGGAATGTTGAACTGGCGCTGGTAGTCCGGAAGCTTGAGGTAGTCGGGACGGAAGTTGTGGCCCCACTCCGAGATGCAGTGCGCCTCGTCCACCACCAGCAGCGAGATCGGCACCTGCTGCAAGAAATTGCGAAAGCGCTCGTTCTTCAGGCGCTCCACGGAAATCATCAAGATCTTCAACTCGCCGGACTTGGCGCGGGCCATCACGTCACTCGCGTCATCGCGGCTTTGCGCCGAATCGATACTGCCCGCCGAAATGCCGTGGCGTTGCAGGAACGCCAACTGATCCTGCATCAGCGCCAGCAGTGGCGACACCACCAACGTCAGGTGCGGCAGCAACAGCGCCGGCAATTGATAACACAGGGACTTGCCCGAGCCGGTGGGGAAAATCGCCGCCGCCGAACGCCCGGCCAACACCGCGCTGACCGCCGCCTCCTGGCCGGGCCGAAACTGTGGATAACCGAAAACCTGTTCCAGGGTGTTGTGCATAAGCTGTCACTCCGTTGACTGCTGCGATGCCAAAAGCCTAGCCGGCGATTGCAGCGAGTCGAGAAAAGGTCGGGACCAAAACGATACGGGATGATACAGCCTTGCCGCCCTGGCTCCTTGCCACAGGATGAAACAAACGAAACACATTCTTGCTCACCGAGCCGCTCGGTCAGGAGGTAAGGTTCACCTCCTCAAAACCACCATTCGCGTATTTCACATCACGGCAGGACGCCTGATGGGCGCGGATTTTCACGAAGGAACGAGCATGTCCCACACTTCGATTTTCGCCCTGGTTCTTGCATCGCTGTTGCTGAGCGGATGCGGCAAATTCCCTGACGAACCGCCGCTGCTTGCGGTGCATTCCACTGCTCAGCCAGACATCGCCAGCTGACTACGGCACCAGCACCGCCACGCGCAGTTGCTCATTCAATGCCTGCTCATGAAACACCCGGCTCTTGCTGGCCCACGCAGCATAGGCCGGGCTGATTTCGCCCGTGAACGCCGCCGCCAACTGACGTAAATCAGCGACGCTGCGCACACGCGGGCAGAAGGGTTGGCCATCACAGTTCTGGCCGGCATTGCGGTAGGTGGTCAGTAACCGATCCCACAACCCGTCACGCACTTGTCGTACCGACTTGAGCTTCACCGTGTGCACGCCCAAGCGTTGTTTCAGGCCGGGTTCGTCCAGCGCTTCGCTGTCCAGCAACGCCTTGCCGACCATCAGCACTTCGGCACGGGACGCAGTATCGACGTCAGCCTGGCTGGTAAGCGCATCCGGCCAACCAGTGCGATCCATATTGTCCTGAACCATCGAACCGGCCACGTCGATGGCGCCCGCCAAACGACAAACACCTGCCGCCAACAACAAAATCGAGGCCATACGTAGCCATTGCATACCTAATTCCCTTTAAGCGTTGGTCAGACGTTTGGAAACGCCCTACAGAATCTGGCGCGCACCTTACAGAGGTTCACTGCGTAATGCCTGACAAACCCGTGGGAAATTTTACTGGTAAGGGTTTTGCGGCCAAAAACCTCGGGGAATGCGTAGGCCGGGTCCGAAAACACGGGTAAAACCCCTACGAATCCTGTCCATCGTGGCCATATTGCCGCGCCGTTCCAGGCCCTTCTATAGTCTGCGGCGCGGCTGAAACGGTGTCTCGGCCTGCCGTGATTTCACACAGGAGAAACCTCGATGGACACACCTTGCACGCTGACAAATCGCTTTCACCCACTCAAGTCCAGTTACAGCGACACCCCCGTGCTGGTCATCGACACCGAAGCCGATCCATACGAAATCCTCGACGCCGCCCGCCAACGCATCCGCGCCGCCAGCGATTTGCTTGAGACGCTTTATTGCCAAAGTTTCAAAGAAGCCGACCCGAGCGACATCCCAAACATCATCAACGCCCTGTACTTGCTTACCCAGGACGGCAACGAACTCCTGGAAGTTGCCCGGCAGCGCTTGCCGAAAATCTCAGCGATCTGATGCATGAACAAAGATCCCTGTGGGAGCCGGGCTTGCCCGCGATGAACGATGACACGGTGCACGTGATGAAAACCAAAATGCCCGGCCCCCAACAACTGCTCGAAAAAGAAGCCTATGACGCCTGGTTCAAAGCCCAAGTACAAGCCCGCCTCGACGACTCACGGCCCAGCATTCCAGATGAAGAAGCCAGGCGCATATTTGCAATCAAACGAGATAAATTGCGACAGGGAAAAAAGCTGTAGGCAACGCCTTGCCGAAGCTTCATCCCGTTCCTACAACCGAAGACACCTTGTCTGCTATCACTGGTCCGCGGCTCAAACCTATAGTCGGACTGTCGCTGCCAATCAGCGACTCGGGCTTGGTCACCCGAAAGAGAGGACGCATATTTCCAACTCAATAGAGGTGTTCCTCAGTGACATCATTAAATTCGTTGTTTGATCGCTACCGCCCACTACAAACCAACCTCACCGATTCCCCGCCCCTGATCATCGACACAGAAGCAAACCCCCAGGACATACTCGAAGCCGCCCTCCAGCGAATCCGAGCCTCCAGCGACCTCCTCAAAACCCTGCACTGCACCCGCTTCAAACACGGCGACGTTGAAGACATCCCGCACATCACTCACGCGCTCTACTTACTGAACCAGGACGGCTGCGACCTTCTGAAAGTCGCCCAGCAGCGCATGATGGGCTGGAAAGCACCTGCCTGACACCGAGCGAAGATCGTTCCCACGCTCCGCGTGGGAACGATCAAAACCTGAGCATAACCATGAGCCATTTTTTTGATGACCTAATGGAAAGCATGCAACAGATGAACGAAATCCTACGCGGCGAGCGCCAGCCTTCCCGCGAATATCAGGTTCGCTGTGTTGATCAACATCCAACACGCCGCGAAATCAGGCTTAATCCACCTCATCGAACTGCCCCTGACGGAACACGCACCATGAACCTCGCCCCCAACTTCCCCGACGACCACGCCATGCACCTGCTCATGCAGCTGCTGCACGAAGAACTCGGCCTGCCCGAACGTAAAACCATCAGCCTCACCACCTCGATCAACTTTGACCTGGGCTGCGACGGCGCCGATGCGCGAAACCTGATGGAGGCGCTGGAAGAACAGTTTGGGATCGACTTCATCGACTACGACGACTATCGCTACTTCCAACCCGAAGGCTACGATGTGTTCCTCAAACGCAGGGCCAAGGGTCGCGGCGACAAAGTCCCGTTGACTATCGGCATGCTCTACCAGGCCATCAAGGCCCAACGCTGGGACACTCAGGAGCTGGAAAGCCTCTAAACGTGCGCAGCGAACACCTATAAGGACATAGCGTGGACGTACTGATGGGTTTACTCGCCGCCCTGCTCTGGGGTGGTACAGATTTTCTCGTGGGCCTGAATGCCCGCGCAGTCGGCGTCAAACGGGCCGTGTATTTCGGGCAAGCACTGGGCTTCACGATCATGAGCCTGTTGCTGATCGCCGTTCCCAGCTTCATCTTCAAATCCATGGCTGCACCACTCAACGTCTGGCTGATCGGCATCGCCGCCGCCATCCTGACCGTGTCCGGTGCCCTGGCGCTGTCCAAAGCCTTCGCCCTCGGCAAAGCCTCCATTGTCGCGCCGCTGGTGACGTCCTACGGCGTGGTCACGACATTGCTGTCCTGGGCTGGCGGTGAGCAGATCAGCTTGATTCAACTGCTATGCATTGGCCTGTGCGTACTCGGGGTGATTCTTTCCAGCATTCACTCTGACCCGAAGATTCCACACACCACACAAGCCAGCAGTTCGATTGCCTACGCATTGTTGGCAGCCGGTTTCTACGGCACCAGTTTTTGGTTGCAAGGACACTTCGTCCTTCCTGTTCTTGGGCCGGTGACGATGCTCTGGCTCGCTTATCTGGTTGGGCTGATTGTGCTGGTGCTCATCGTGATCAAAATAAAGGACGGCTTGAAAATCCCTCCCCTGAAAAACTGCATGACGCTGACGGGTGCAAGCCTGATGAACCTGGGTGGCTTTTCGTCATTCGCCTGGGGTGCGGTAGCCGGATCAGTTTCGGTTGTGACCGTGATCAGCACATTGTCGGGCGGGATTGCGGCGATTTTGGGCTATGTGTTTTTCAAGGAGCGATTGGCCAAGGTACAAGTGCTGGGGGTTGTTTTGGTCTTGGTTGGCGCATTAGTTCTGCACCTGAAAACCTGAAATGCACGCCAATTCCTGTGGGAGCGGGCTAGCTCGCGAAAGCGGTGGAGCCGTCAGCATCAATGTTGAATGAATAACCGCATTCGCGAGCAAGCCCGCTCCCACAAGTGATCTCCGTTACCTTCAGGACTAAACAGCGCCCACAAAAAAGCCGCCCCTAAGGGCGGCTCTTTAACTGCGTCAGACCAAGCCTTACAGCTTAGGCCCAGCAGCCTTGATCGCGTCGCTCACTTCAAACTTCTTGAAGTTCTCAACAAACAACCCGGCCAACGCCTTGGCAGCTTCATCGTAAGCAGCCTTGTCAGCCCAGGTATTACGCGGGTTCAACAGGCCAGTCTCGACACCAGGAACAGCCAACGGCACGTCCAGGTTGATGGTGTCCAGGTGCTCGGTTTCAACACCGATCAACGCGCCGCTCTGGATCGCTGCAATCACGCCACGGGTGGTCGGGATGTTGAAGCGTTTGCCGACGCCGTAGCCGCCGCCGGTCCAACCGGTGTTAACCAGGTAAACCTTGGAGCCGAAGCCGCGGATGCGCTTGATCAGCAGTTCTGCGTATTCGCCAGCCGGACGCGGGAAGAACGGTGCGCCGAAGCAGGTGGAGAAGGTCGATTTGATGCCGCTGCCGGAACCCATTTCGGTCGAGCCCACCAGTGCGGTGTAGCCGGACAGGAAGTGGTAGGCCGCTTGTTCTTCGCTGAGGATCGAGACTGGCGGCAGGACGCCGGTCAGGTCGCAGGTCAGGAAGATCACAGCGTTTGGCTCGCCACCGAGGTTTTTCTCGGAGCGCTTGGCAACGTGCTCCAGCGGGTAGGCGGCGCGGCTGTTCTGGGTCAGGCTGACATCGGCGTAGTCGGCGTGCTTGGTGTCGTCGATGACGACGTTTTCCAGTACAGCACCGTGCTTGATGGCTTTCCAGATGACCGGCTCGTTCTTCTCGGACAGGTCGATGCACTTGGCGTAGCAGCCACCTTCGATGTTGAAGACAACGCCTTCGCCCCAGCCGTGTTCGTCGTCACCGATCAGGTAACGGCTTTCGTCGGCGGACAGGGTGGTTTTGCCGGTGCCGGACAGACCGAAGAACAGGGTCACGTCGCCTGCTTCGCCGATGTTGGCGGCGCAGTGCATCGGCAGCACGTCAGCGGCCGGCAGCAGGAAGTTCTGCACGGAGAACATGGCTTTCTTCATCTCACCGGCGTAACGCATGCCGGCGATCAGCACTTTCTTCTGTGCGAAGTTGAGGATCACGCAACCGTCGGAGTTGGTGCCGTCACGCTCAGGCACGCATTCGAAGTTGGCTACGTTGAGTACTTGCCACTCGTCACGGCCAGCCGGGTTGTACTTTTCCGGGTTGATGAACAGGCAACGACCGAACAGATTCTGCCAGGCAGTCTGGGTGGTCATCTTCACGGCCAGGTAGTGGTCTTCAGCCGCACCTACATGCACGTGGGAAACGAAATGCTCTTGCGCGTTGTTGAACGCCTCGACGCGAGCCCACAGGGCATCGAACTTGTCGGCCGGGAACTTGCGGTTGATCGGGCCCCAGGCGATGGAAGCCGAAGTGGACGGCTCGTCAACGATGAAACGATCGACTGGCGAGCGGCCGGTGCGGTGACCGGTGCGAACAACCAGCGCGCCGGTATCGGCAAGCTCGCCTTCACCGCGATTCAAGGCTTCTTTTACCAGATCATCAACACTCAGATCGGTGTACACGGCGTTATTGGCTTGCGTCATGAGATTCCCCGTCGGCCAGTGGCCGAGTGTGCTCCAAACGTTTTGTAGTAGAAAGTCGTGCACTACTACCGCGACAAAAAGTGGGCCGGATTATGCCAGAAAAGCCCAAAAAGAGTAGGGCCCTCCCGTCGTAACGGCGTTATTCCGGCGCTAACCAGTGAATTTACCTGCGCTGAACCGTTTTAGTGCCGGGTATCTGACGGCGTATCGACACCCGCGCCAGCGAACAATTGAGTGATATCCGCTGCATCGAACAGGTAGCGCTGGTTGCAAAACTGGCAATCAATCTCGATGTGGCCGCCGTGTTCGATCACCAGCGACTGGGCATCTTCCAGACCCAAGCTGACCAGTGCATTGGCAGAACGTTCGCGCGAGCAACTGCAACGGAAGCGCAGTCTTTGCACATCGAACAGGCGCACTTGCTCTTCGTGGTAGAGGCGATGGAGCACGGTTTCGTTGTCCAGGCTGAGCAATTCATCGGCGGTCAGGGTGCTGCCCAGCGCGGTGATGTGCTGCCAGCTGGCGGCGCGTTCTTCTTCGTCTTTCAGACGGTCGGCGGGCAATTGCTGCAGCAGCAGGCCACGGGCACGACGGCCATCGGCGTACAGCCAGAAGCGCGTGCCGACCTGCTGGGACATGACGAAATAGTTGGTGAAGCACTCGGACAGGGTTTCGCCGTCGAGGTCGACGATGCCTTGGTAACGCTGGCCCTGGGTCGGGTCGATGGTCAGCGCCAGCACGCCGTTGGGCATGAGGTCGGCGAGGGTCGCGTCGGGGGCGATCTGGTCGGCTTCGTACCGGGCCAGGCCACGGATTTCGCGCTCGCTGGAGCACTCGATCATCAGCAACGGGATCGGTCCATCGGAACGCGCTTGCAGGATTAGCAGTCCATCGAACTTAAGGGTGCCGACCAGCAACGCGGCGGCGGCCATCAGCTCGCCCAACAGTTGCGCGACCGGCTCTGGGTAGGGGTGTTTTGCCAGCACTTCGGCATAGCTACGTTCCAACGCCACCAGCTCGCCGCGGGTGTCGCTGTCATCGAAGATGAAGCGTTGGGTGAAGTCGGAATCCGGTAGATCGGTCATAGGTCTGGGTATCTGAAGTGATGACAATTTAGTTACAAGTAGTGACAATTACGCTTTGCGGCACCGCTTTGGTGCGCAATGTTCAGCCATTGGAGGCATTTTATGAACAATCCGGGTTTGTTCCAAGCAAGGTGGAACCTGCGCCGGCTGGTTTTGTGCAATTTTGTGCCTTTGGCACTGTTGGCATTCTGGTTATGGCCTACGGGTCAGATGTTGTGCGTGATTTTCGACGAGTGGCTGTTTCACCTGCTTAACGCTCCATTGGCCAGCAACCCGATATGGCTCCACATCTGGGCAATTGCAAGTCTGCGTCCATTTGATGCGGTGGTCGGGGTGATTCTGCTGACGCTGCTGATCAAGGGCGACTGGGTGTTCGACGCCATCGACGTACGCCGGGCGTTTTTCGGCTTCCTGGCGATTCTGCTGTTGCTGCTGTTTATCCGCATGCTGTTCTCGAAATTCGCCGACTACATGGACTGGCAGCACAGCAGCCCGTCGATGATGATCAACGGCGCCGTGCACATGAGCGACTATTTCCCCGAGCTTGAGAGGACGTGGCAACTGAAGGACCGCTCGAGCCAGAGCTTCCCCGGTGATCACGCTTCCGTGCTGTTGATCTGGGCGATGTTCATGACGGTATTCAGCCGTGGCTCCGGACAGACCCTGACGATCTGGGGCCTGGCGCTGCTGTTCATGATGCCGCGACTGGTAGCGGGCGCGCATTGGGGCCAGGACGATTACATCGGCGGCGTGTTGCTGGCGGTGTGGGCGTTGGGCTGGGGTTACTACACGCCGTTTGCGTATCACGTTTCGGAATTTTTCCTGAAAGTGACGGCGCCGCTGTTTGGGCTGCTGGGGAAATTGCCGGTGGTTTCGCGGATGAGTGTGGTGCGTAGCGCCTGATACTCTGCGGCGTCCAGCGAGTGCTGCGCACTCGTTCGCGAGCAGGCTCGCTCCCACAGGTGATCACCGAACCTGTAGGAGCGAGGCTTGCCCGCGAAGGCGTCAGCCCAGCCAACACATAAACAATTGACTCACTCGTCGTTGCTACTGCCGCGAAACTTGAACAAATCCCGCCGCTGTTTCTTGCTCGGTTTGCCATCGGTGCTCACACCCAGCGAGCCGGCCTTGCGCATCGCCGCAGCCGCTTCGCGCTTGGCGACGCTCGCTTCGGTCTCCGCATACAACGTCTGCGCCTCGGGCGCGCCACGGCGCACGATCGACAGAGCCTGGACCACCACGGTCTTTTCCTCGAACCCTACGCGGATCTGAAACTCGTCGCCGATGCGCGGTTCCTTGCCCGGTTTGCAACGCTCGCCCCGACAGTGCACCTTGCCACTCTCGATCGCCGATTTGGCCAACGCACGGGTTTTGTAAAAACGCGCGGCCCACAACCATTTATCGAGACGGACCTTGTCGTCCTCTTCCTGTTTTTGTGCCATATGAATTCCTCTATCCGCCAGTAGTCCGAACTGTACTACCGTTTCTGTCGGGCGCAAGAACTGGGCCCTCCAGATAGAATGTGATCGTGGCCGGTTCACCGGCATGGAGTGATCGAGTGACTATATTCCCCTCTTCTTTGACCTCACCCAAAACCGGTTGCCAGGGCTGCCAGCAAAGCGAGGCGCTGGGCTTCGATTTTGCCTTCGCCTACCAACCGATCGTCGACCTGCGTGACCAATCGATTTTCGCCCACGAAGCGCTGGTCCGTGGGCTGGCGGGTGAAGGTGCGTTGTCCGTGTTAGATCAGGTTACAGAAGAGAACCGTTACCGCTTCGACCAGCTCTGCCGGACCCGCGCCATCGAAGGCGCGGCGAATCTAAATATGCAGACACACTTGTCGATCAACTTCATGCCCAACGCCGTCTATCGTCCAGAGCTATGCATTCGCAGCACCCTGGAGGCGGCGAAAAAACACAATTTCCCGATTGACCGACTGATTTTCGAAACCCTGGAAAGCGAGCACGTAGATAACTATCGCCATTTGACCAATATTCTGCGTGAATACCGCGAATTCGGCTTCAAGACCGCCATCGATGATTTCGGTGCCGGTTATTCGGGGCTCAATCTGCTGGCTGATTTCCAACCGGACCTGATCAAACTCGACATGGCGCTGATCCGCGACGTCGATCGCGACCGTGTTCGTCAGGCTATCGTTCGGGGGATTGTCACAATCTGTGCGGAGTTGGACGTTACAGTCATTGCCGAAGGCATTGAGAGCGCCGGTGAACGGGATTTCCTGGCGGACTGTGGAATATTTCTGATGCAGGGTTACTGGTTCGCCAAACCTGCATTCAAAGCGTTGGCTCAGGTAACGCCTGAAGCCTGGACGCGTTAATCGCCGGTTTTTTCCTATTGAAGACATTTGACCATTTGACCGTTGTCGGTCTGCGCGAGTGGGTGGCGCTCCCGGATCTGGGAGTCGCGGGCCTTCGGGCAAAAATCGACACCGGCGCCAGCACCTCCAGCCTGCACGCCACCGACATCGAGACATTCGAGCGCGACGGGCAGGAATGGGTGCGCTTCACCGCGCATCTAGGCACGGTGGTGCAATTGCGCCACCGCCGCTGCGAGGCGCCGCTGGTGACGATGAAAACCATTAAAAGCTCCAACGGCCATGCGCAGATGCGCTACGTGGTCAGCACCACCCTGGCCCTCGGTGATCGGGTCTGGCGGGTCGAGTTCACGCTCGCCTGCCGCAAGTCCATGCGTTATCGCCTGTTACTCGGTTCCAAAGCCCTGATCGACGGCCAGTTGGTGGTCAATCCGGGAATCAAATATGTACAAGACAAGCCGGTGTTCCCGGTATCTACCTCCTCCACAGGTGTTGCATGAAGATCGCTGTGCTGTCGCGAAACCCGCGTCTGTATTCCACCCGTCGTCTGGTCGAAGCCGGTATCGAGCGTGGCCATGAAATGGTGGTGATCGACACCTTGCGCGCCTACATGAACATTGCCAGCCACAAGCCGCAGATCCACTACCGCGGCAAACCGCTGGAAGGTTTCGACGCGGTGATCCCCCGGATCGGTGCCTCGGTGACGTTTTACGGCTGCGCGGTGTTGCGCCAGTTTGAAATGATGGGGGTGTTCCCGCTCAACGAATCGGTGGCCATCGCCCGTTCGCGGGACAAGTTGCGCTCGTTGCAATTGCTGTCGCGCCGGGGGATCGGTTTGCCGGTCACCGGGTTTGCCCACTCGCCGGATGACATTCCCGACCTGATCGACATGGTCAACGGCGCACCGCTGGTGATCAAGGTGCTGGAAGGCACCCAAGGCATCGGCGTGGTGCTGTGTGAAACCGCCACGGCGGCGGAGTCGGTGATCGAAGCGTTCATGGGCCTGAAGCAGAACATCATGGTCCAGGAATACATCAAGGAAGCCGGCGGTGCGGACATTCGCTGCTTCGTGGTCGGCGACAAGGTGATCGCGGCGATGAAGCGCCAGGCCAAGCCTGGGGAGTTCCGCTCCAACCTGCATCGCGGCGGCAGCGCGAGCCTGATCAAAATCACCCCGGAAGAACGCATGACGGCGTTGCGGGCAGCCAAGGTGATGGGTCTGGCGGTGGCGGGTGTGGATATCCTGCGTTCCAATCACGGGCCGCTGGTGATGGAAGTGAACTCGTCGCCGGGGCTGGAAGGGATTGAAACCACCACCGGCAAGAACGTGGCGGGGATCATCATTGAGCATCTGGAGAAAAATGGCGGGCCGAATATGACGCGGACCAAAGGCAAAGGCTAAAGCGAAAGATCAAAAGATCGCAGCCTGCGGCAGCTCCTACATGGGAATGCGTACCCTGTAGGAGCTGCCGCAGGCTGCGATCTTTTTTCAGCCGTTAAACCGCATCCCGAGGCAACATCAACCCAAGCGGCAATCGCACCCGAGCCTCAAGCCCGCCACCCGACCGGTTACGCAACTCAACATTCCCGCCATGCATCGAAGCAATCCGCTTCACGATCGCCAGGCCCAACCCGGTGCCCTTGCCGCCCCGCGCCCGATCGCCACGGGTAAACGGATTGAAGATCGCCTCCAGCTCCGACGGATCAATCCCCGCCCCACGGTCCATCACGCTCAGCACCACATACGGCGCACTGGTGTCGCCGGACACATAGGCCGCCACCTCAACGCCACTGCCCGCATGGTGCAAGGCGTTACCGATCAGGTTGTTCAGCAAGCGTTTCATCGACACCCGACGCAACGGAAACGGCTGGATCGGTTCCAGGCGCAAGCGGACTTTTTCTTCGTTCTGGTTGTACGGCGCGGCGACTTCGCGCACCAGATCGCTCAGGTCCACCTCTTCCACCGACTCGTCACGACCGTCGCGAATGAACGCCAGGAACTGGTCGAGAATCGCGTCCATGTCCTCGATATCGCGGACCATGTCGTCCGACAGATCGCTGTGATCACCCATCAACTCCAGGGACAAGCGTAAGCGGGTCAGCGGCGTACGCAAATCGTGGGACACGCCGGCCAGCATCAACTCACGCTCGCGACCGGCCTGCTCGACGTCTTCGGCCATCTGGTTGAAGGCGCGGTAAACCTCGGCCATTTCACTCGGCGTGTCGCTGATCGGCAGGCGCACGCTACGGCCCTGGCCGAGTTGCCTTGCGGCGTAGACCAAACGCTTCAAAGGTTGATTGAGCTGGCTGACGAAAATCCACGCCGAGGCGGTGGACAGCAAGCCGATGGCGAGGAACCAGCCGAGTACGTTCCAGATTTTCTGGCCACGCAACGGATGCGGGTACAGCGGTACTTTCAGCCAGCCATCGCCCAGGCTCGGCGCCCGGACCCACAGCGCCGGCGGGGAATGCATGCGTAACCGGACTTCGGTGTCGGCACCCAGCTCCGCCTGCATTTGCCGCTGATAAATCTCGCTGTACGGCCAGTGTTGTTCGCCTTCCGGCACACCGGCGCCAACCACTCGGATCAGGGTCGCGGCATCCGCGATTTTCGTGCGATTTTCTTCATCGGCGGCCCAATAAGCCCGTAGCGTCAGGGCGACGCCGTGGCTGTATTGGCGGTCCACCAGCACGTCCTCGTTCATCAACAGATAAACCAGGGTCAGCGCTTTGGAGAACAGCACGACGATCAGCACCAGCCACAGGGTGCGGGAGAAGAAACTCTGGGGGAACCAAACGGGGGTTTTCATGGATAACCGCTACACACTTGCAGGAGCGAGCGATGCTCGCATATTGCGGATCGCGAGTCTGCGGACAAACTCGTCCGCAAGACCCGCTCCTACAAATCGCCGATCACTTTGTGGCGGCGCCATCCGGAACGAACACGTAGCCCACGCCCCAGACAGTCTGGATGTAGCGTGGTTTGGATGGATCAGGCTCGATCATCCGGCGCAGACGGGAAATCTGCACGTCGATGGAACGCTCCAGGGCATCCCACTCGCGGCCACGGGCCAGGTTCATCAACTTGTCGCGCGTCAGTGGCTGACGAGCGTTCATGACCAGGGCCTTGAGCACCGCGAACTCACCGGTGGTGAGCATGTGCACTTCATCGCCGCGCTTCAGTTCGCGGGTGGCCAGGGACAGTTCGTAGTCACCGAAGGTCACGCTTTCATCTTCGCTGCCCGGTGCACCCGGCACTGGCGCAGCCTGACGACGCAGGACCGCTTTGACCCGAGCCATCAGCTCGTCCGGGTTGAACGGCTTGGCCAGGTAATCGTCGGCGCCCAGTTCCAGACCCTTGATGCGGCTCAGCTCATCACCCTTGGCGGTGAGCATGATGATCGGAATCTGATTGTTCGCGCCACGCAGACGGCGGCAAGCGGTCAAACCGTCTTCGCCCGGAAGCATCAGGTCGAGGACAACCAGATTGAACACTTCACGCGCCAGCAAGCGATCCATTTGTTCGGTGTTCGGTACGGCGCGGGCACGGTAGCCCTTGCTGACGAAAAAGCGTTCCAGCAGGCTGCTCAGCCCTGGATCGTCATCAACAATAAGAATTTTTTCGCCTTCAGCATTGTTTGCAGTGCTGCTCATTAGATGCTCCTTTTAGCTCGGCGCGCATTATGGCGTAGCTGCCGTTATACGCACCGTGTGCATTGTTAGCAGATTTTTCCTTCACTGCCAGAAAACCGGCCTTTTTGCCTACAGAGCGCAATGCCCCCGAATGACAGAACGCTGGTTATAATGCGCGGCGTTTTGTGTCAGGCAACGTCTGATCGTTACTGTGGATGGCCGTTTTTTATTTTCATGGCCGGCGCAGTAATTGTTCGATTTCACGGGTCAACGGGATGCCTGTTGACCCAGGTAGCGGCGCAGGCCAGGCCGCTCAACCAGTCTCGCCGAGCCTTTATCCCTGCGCCTGCGAGCCTGCTTTCACAATTTGTCAGGTGGTTTTATGGACAGCATCAACAGCCGCATCGCCGAGGAACTCGGTGTACGCCCACAACAGGTCGAAGCGGCCGTCGCGCTACTCGATGAAGGCTCTACCGTTCCCTTCATCGCCCGCTACCGGAAAGAAGTGACCGGCAGCCTCGATGACATCCAGTTGCGGCATCTGGAAGAGCGCCTGCGCTACCTGCGAGAACTCGACGAACGGCGCATCAGCATCCTGGCGAGCATCCAGGAACAAGGCAAGCTGACCCCGCAACTCGAGCGCGACATCAAACTCGCCGACACCAAGACCCGCCTCGAAGACTTGTACCTGCCGTACAAGCAGAAGCGCCGCACCAAGGGTCAGATTGCCCTGGAAGCCGGCCTCGGCGACTTGGCCGACGGCCTGTTCAACGACCCGAGCCTGACCCCGGACGCCGAAGCCGCACGCTTTGTCGACGCCGAAAAAGGCGTGGCCGACGTGAAAGCCGCGCTCGAAGGCGCCAAATACATCCTGATGGAACGCTTCGCCGAAGACGCCGGCCTGCTGGACAAGCTGCGCAGCTACCTCAAGCAGGAAGCCACCCTCAGTGCCCGCGTAATTGCAGGCAAGGAAGAGGAAGGCGCCAAGTTCCGCGACTACTTCGAACACGATGAACCACTGAAAAGCATGCCGTCGCACCGCGCGCTGGCGATTTTCCGTGGCCGCAACGAAGGCATTCTCAGCTCCGCGCTGAAGGTCGGCGACGAGCTGCCGGGCACCATGCACCCGTGCGAAGGCATGATCGGCCAGCAATTCGGCATCCAGAACCAAAACCGCGCCGCCGACAAATGGCTGGGCGAAGTGGTGCGCTGGACCTGGAAGGTCAAGCTCTACACCCACCTGGAAACCGACCTGCTGGGCGAACTGCGCGACGGCGCCGAGACCGAAGCGATCAACGTGTTCGCGCACAACCTGCACGACTTGTTGCTGTCGGCCCCGGCCGGCCCGCGCGCTACTTTGGGCCTCGACCCGGGCCTGCGCACCGGTTGCAAGGTCGCCGTGGTCGATTCCACCGGCAAGCTGCTGGATCACGCCACGGTTTACCCGCACGTGCCGCACAACAAGTGGGACCAGACCATCGCGATTCTGGCTGCCCTGTGCGCCAAGCACGCGGTTGACCTGATCGCTATCGGCAACGGTACCGCCAGCCGCGAAACCGACAAACTGGCCGCTGAACTGATCAAAAAATACCCAGCGATGAAAATGACCAAAGTCATGGTCTCCGAGGCCGGTGCATCGGTTTACTCGGCGTCGGAACTGGCTTCCAAGGAATTCCCGGACCTCGACGTGTCGATCCGTGGCGCGGTCTCCATCGCCCGTCGCTTGCAGGATCCACTGGCCGAGCTGGTGAAGATCGATCCGAAATCCATCGGCGTCGGCCAGTACCAGCACGACGTGTCGCAGCTGAAACTGGCGCGCGGCCTGGACGCTGTGGTCGAGGACTGCGTAAACGCCGTGGGCGTGGACGTGAACACTGCTTCCGTGGCGCTGCTGGCGCGCATCTCCGGCCTCAACGCGACCCTGGCGCAGAACATCGTCAGCCACCGCGACGAGCACGGTGCGTTCAAAACCCGTGCAGCGCTGAAGAAAGTCGCGCGTCTTGGCGAGAAAACCTTCGAACAGGCCGCCGGTTTCCTGCGCGTCATGAACGGCGACAACCCGCTGGATTCGTCGGCGGTTCACCCGGAAGCCTATCCGCTGGTGCAGCGCATTGCCGCTGAAACCGACCGTGATATCCGTTCGCTGATCGGCGACGCGAGTTTCCTCAAGCGCCTCGATCCGAAGAAGTACACCGACGAGACGTTCGGTCTGCCAACGGTCACCGACATCCTGCAAGAGCTGGAAAAACCCGGTCGCGACCCGCGTCCCGAGTTCAAGACTGCCGAGTTCCAGGAAGGCGTCGAAGACCTCAAGGACCTGCAACTGGGCATGATCCTCGAAGGCGTGGTAACCAACGTGACCAACTTCGGCGCGTTCGTCGACATCGGCGTGCATCAGGACGGTTTGGTGCACATCTCCGCGCTTTCGGAGAAGTTCATCAAGGATCCGCGTGAAGCGGTGAAGGCCGGTGATGTGGTGAAAGTGAAAGTCATGGAAGTCGACATCCCGCGCAAACGCGTTGGCCTGTCGATGCGCATGAGCGACACCCCGGGCGAGAAAATCGACGGTGCCCGTGGTGCGCGCCCGGGATCGGCGCCGCGCCAGTCCCAGAACAACGCACCGCGCAAGGAAACCACGGCCCCGGCCCCGGCCAATAACGCCATGGCGTCGCTGTTTGCCAACGCCAAGCAGTTGAAGAAACGCTGATGGAAATCCCTGCCGGGCTGACCGAAAGCGCTTTCTTCAAGTTGCTGGGGTGTCGCTTGCACAGCCTGGAAACCGGGGTGGCGCAAGTCGCCCTGGGGCTTGAGCCAGAGCTGCGCAATCGCGGCGGCAAGCTGCACGGCGGAGCGTTGTTCAGTCTGGTGGACATTGCCATGGGGCTGGCCTGTTCCAGCACCCACGGCTTTGACCAGCAGAGCGCGACCATCGAATGCAAGATCAACTACATTCGCGCGGTTTCCGAGGGCGAAGTGATGTGCACGGCGCGGGTGATCCACCCGGGCCGGCGTACGTTGGTGGTTGAAGCCGACGTGATGCAAGGCGACAAACTGGTCGCAAAAGCACAAGGCACGTTCGCAGTCCTGTAGCTAGATGTCATCGATTTGAGTTAATTTCAGCGCTGTGACCGCAGCGCCGAAATTCCCTGTGGGAGCGGGCTTGCTCGCGAAGGCGGTGTATCAGGCAATTTATGTGTTGACTGACACTCCCTCTTCGCGAGCAAGCCCGCTCCCACATTGATTGCAGCTCGTTCCAAAACCAGGCGAAAACGCCAGTTTTAACTTCACCCTTGTAGACCGTCTTGCCCACCCCCATATTGGGGCGACTGACGCGTGAAGGAATCCAACTTGAGCGAACTTCTCAACCGCCGCCTGGCTCTGCTTGGCGAGCGCGCTAACCTCTCTCTGCTCGAACAGTGCCTTCACGGCATCGAACGTGAATGCCTGCGCGTGACCGACGAAGGTCGCCTGGCGCAAACGCCGCACCCGGAAGAATTGGGTTCCGCGCTGACCAACGAACAAATCACCACCGATTATTCCGAATCGCTGCTGGAGTTCATCACGCCTGCCCTGCCCGATCCGGCAGACACCCTGGCGAGCCTCGACAGCATTCACCGTTTTGCCTACAGCAAGCTCGGTAGCGAGTTTCTGTGGAGTCCATCGATGCCGTGCCCGTTGCCGGCCGAGGAAGACATCCCGATCGCCTATTACGGCACCTCCAACATCGGTCAGCTCAAGTACGTCTATCGCAAGGGCCTGGCCCTGCGTTACGGCAAGACCATGCAGTGCATCGCCGGGATTCACTACAACTTTTCCCTGCCGGAAAAGCTCTGGCCGCTGCTCAAAGAGGCTGAAGGCTTTGTCGGCACCGACCGCGACTATCAGTCGTCGGCCTATATCGCGCTGATCCGCAACTTCCGTCGCTACAGCTGGCTGCTGATGTACCTGTTCGGTGCCTCCCCGGCCCTGGACGCCGGTTTCCTGCGCGGTCGTTCGCACCAGTTGGAACAACTGGACCCGGACACCTTGTACCTGCCGTACGCCACCAGCCTGCGCATGAGTGACCTCGGTTACCAGAGCAACGCCCAGGCCGGCCTGACGCCGTGCTACAACGATCTGGCAAGCTACACCGACAGCCTGCGCAAAGCGGTGGCCACGCCTTACGCGCCGTACGTTGAAGTCGGCACGCACAAGGACGGTGAGTGGGTTCAGCTCAACACCAACATCTTGCAGATCGAAAACGAGTACTACTCCAACATCCGCCCGAAACGCGTGACCTACACCGGCGAACGGCCGATCCAGGCGCTCGTGGCCCGTGGTATTCAGTACGTCGAAGTGCGCTGCCTGGACATCAACCCGTTCCTGCCGATGGGCATCGACCTGACCGAATCGCGGTTCCTCGACGCGTTCCTGCTGTACTGCGCGCTGAACGACAGCCCGCTGCTGACCAATGGCAGCTGCGGTAACGCGACTTCGAACTTCCTCAGCGTGGTCAAGGAAGGTCGCCGTCCGGGCCTGCAATTGCAGCGCGACGGTCAGCCGGTGGACATGAAGGAATGGGCCACCGAACTGCTGGAGAAGATTGCCCCGCTCGCCGCGCTGCTCGATCAGAGCCATGGCGGCGATGCGCACAGCAAGGCGCTGGACGTGCAGCTGGAGAAGGTCAAGGATTCGTCCCGCACACCGTCAGCCCAGGTGCTGGCAGCGATGGCCGAGCATAAGGAAAGCTTCGCCCAGTTCTCCTTGCGTCAGAGCCGGGTGCATGCGGAGTATTTCCGCAGCGAGCCGTTGAGCATTGAAGACCAGGCGAAGTTTGAATCGCGAGCGCGTTCGTCCCTGGCCGAACAGGCGGAGCTGGAGCAGAACGAAGTCGGCGATTTCGATGTGTTTGTCGGGTCGTATCAGGCGAGTATTCTGGCGATCAGTAACTAAGCGGCGCCTGTTAAAAGATCGCAGCCTGCGGTAGCTCCTACGGGACGGTGCCGGGGCTGCGATTTTTTTTGCCCGCACAACGCAATATCGGATCCACACGCTACCTTTGTAGGAGCTGCCGAAGGCTGCGATCTTTTGATCCTTTAGAATTTTCCGCTCATAAGCTCATTCGAAAAAGTTATTTATTTTTGGATTCTTATATCATTTAGTCTCCTTTTCACGCCGATCCTCGGTCGCCTGACAAGGAGCTTCTCCAATGAAACTGAATTTCCCTCTTCGCCTACTGGCGGCCGCGTCTTTGGCTGCGGCGAGTTTGTTTGCCCAGGCGGCTGACGTCACCGTCGCCTACCAGACCACCGTGGATCCGGCCAAAGTCGCCCAGGCCGACGGCGCGTACGAAAAAGCCACCAACGCCAAGATCGACTGGCGCAAATTCGACAACGGTGCCGACATCATCGCCGCCATCGCTTCCGGCGATGTGCAAATCGGCTACCTCGGTTCCAGCCCGCTGACCGCCGCGATCACCCGCAAAGTCCCGGTTGAAACCTTCCTCATCGCCACCCAGATCGGCGCCGCCGAAGCACTGGTCGCCCGCGACGGTTCCGGGATCAAGACCCCGCAAGACCTGATCGGCAAGAAAATCGCCGTGCCATTCGTTTCCACCGGCCACTACAGCTTGTTGGCCGCGCTGAAGCACTGGAACATCGATCCGTCGAAAGTCACCATCCTCAACCTCGCACCGCCAGCCATCGTTGCTGCGTGGAAACGCGGTGACATCGACGCCACTTACGTCTGGGACCCAGCCCTCGGCGTGGCCAAGGAAAACGGCAAAGTACTGATCACCTCCGGCGAACTGGCCAAGTTCGGCGCGCCGACTTTTGATGCCTGGATCGTGCGTAAAGACTTCGCCGAGAAGCACCCGGAAATCGTCACCGCGTTCGCCAAAGTGACCCTCGACGCCTACGCCGAGTACCGTAAGGATCCGAAAACCTGGCTTGCCAACCAAAGCAACGTCGACAAACTGGTGAAGCTCTCCGGCGCCAAGGCCTCTGACATTCCATTGCTGCTGCAAGGCAACGTCTACCCGCTGGCGGCTGATCAAGTGATCACCCTCGGCGCGCCGACCACCAAGGCCATCACCGACACCGCCGTGTTCCTGAAAGAACAAGGCAAGGTCGAGGCCGTGCTGCCGGACTACGCCCCGTATGTCAGCGCCAAATACATCACCAACTGATCGGAGTTAACTGCGATGGCTTTGCTACAGCTGGAGCGCATCAGCGCACAGTACCCCGGCAGTCCGGAACCGGTACTGACGGATATTTCCTTGAGCCTGGGGCCCCAGCAATTGCTGGTGGCCCTCGGCCCGTCCGGCAGTGGCAAGACTTCGCTGTTGAACCTGATTGCCGGTTTCGTCGAGCCCAGCGCCGGGCGCATTACCCTTGACGGCGTGCCGGTCAAAGGCCCGAGCGCCGAACGCGGCGTGGTGTTCCAGGACGACGCGCTGCTGCCTTGGCAGGACGTGTTGGCCAACGTAGGTTTCGGTCTGGAACTGGCCGGCATCGCCAAAGACAAACGCGAAATCCGCGCGCGAGAAATGCTCGCGCTGGTGGACCTTTCCGGTTTTGAAAATCGCCGCATCTGGCAGCTCTCGGGCGGCCAGAAGCAACGCGTCGGCCTCGCCCGTGCGCTCGCCGCCGATCCGCGCGTGTTGCTGATGGACGAACCCTTCGGTGCCCTCGACGCCTTCACCCGCGAACAGATGCAGGAGCTGCTGCTGCAAGTCTGGCAGCGCACCGCCAAACCGGTATTCCTGATTACCCATGACATCGAAGAAGCGGTGTTCCTCGCCACGGACCTGATTCTGCTTGCGCCGAACCCCGGGCAAATCGTCGAGCGTTTGAGCCTGGATTTCGGTCAGCGTTATGCCGCTGGCGAGTCGGCACGGGCGATCAAATCCGACCCGCGCTTTATCGAAACCCGCGAACACGTGCTCGCCAAAGTGTTCTCCCAACGCAGCGCCGCCACGCGGCAGGAGCGCGCATGAGCAGCTATGAAATTCCAGCCGTGACGGTGAAACCCGGTTCGACAGTGATTCCGGTGCGCCGCAGCCTCAATACTCGTTGGATCAGCGTGCTGACGCTGTTCGCCTTGGTGTTTATCTGGTGGGCTGTCACGGCCACTGGAATGATCGAACCCCTGTTCCTGCCGCCGCCCTCCTCCGTGCTGCAAAAAGGCTGGTTGCTGGCGACCACGGGCTACATGGATTCAACCTTGTGGCAGCATTTGGGCGCGAGCCTGAGTCGCATTGGGCTGGGCCTTGGCTTCGCGGTACTGACCGCCGTGCCGGTCGGGATTGCCATCGGTCACAACCGCATCGCCCGCGGGATTCTCGATCCACTGATCGAGTTCTACCGCCCGATTCCACCGCTGGCCTACCTGCCGCTGATCGTGATCTGGTGCGGCATCGGTGAGCTGTCGAAAGTCTTGTTGATCTACCTGGCGATCTTCGCCCCAATTGCCATCGCCACCGCGACGGGCGTGCGCACGGTCGATCCGGCCAAGTTGCGTGCGGCGCAGTCCTTGGGCGCGTCCCGGGCGCAGCTGATTCGGCATGTGATTCTGCCGAGTGCGCTGCCGGATATTTTGACCGGCGTGCGCATTGGTCTGGGCGTGGGTTGGTCGACGCTGGTTGCCGCCGAGTTGATCGCCGCCACCAGTGGCCTGGGCTTTATGGTGCAGTCGGCCGCGCAGTTCCTGGTCACCGATGTGGTGGTGCTGGGGATTCTGGTGATCGCGCTGATCGCCTTCGCCATGGAAATGGGCCTGCGCACACTACAACGCAAACTGGTGCCGTGGCACGGCCAGGCGCACTAAAACGTTTGAATGTGGGGATCAACTGTCTTGATCCCCACGTTTTTGGATCAACCCTGTAGGAGCTGCCGAGTGAAACGAGGCTGCGATCTTTTGATCTTGCTCTCTAAAAACAACATCAAAAGATCGCAGCCTCGTTTCACTCGACAGCTCCTACGGGTGCGGTGTCGTTCACAACATTCATGTACGACACCCAGAATTGAAGAGAACCACCATGAGCAACTTGACCATCGTTCCCCTGAGTTCGGCCCTCGGTGCGCAAATCAGCGGCATCGACATCAGCCAGCCGCTGGACCAGGAACAGCGCGACGCCATCGAACAGGCACTGCTCAAGCACCAGGTGCTGTTCTTCCGCGACCAGCCGATCACGCCACAGCAGCAAGCGCGTTTCGCCTCGAATTTCGGCGACCTGCACATCCATCCGATCTACCCGAATGTGCCGGAACAACCGGAAGTGCTGATCCTCGACACCGCCGTCACCGACGTGCGCGACAACGCGATTTGGCACACCGACGTAACCTTCCTGCCAACCCCGGCCCTGGGCGCGGTACTCAGCGCCAAGTTGCTGCCGGAGTTCGGCGGCGACACCTTGTGGGCCAGCGGGATCGCGGCGTATGAGGCGTTGTCGGCGCCGATGAAAACCTTGCTCGAAGGCCTGACCGCGACTCACGATTTCACCCGGTCGTTCCCGCTGGAACGCTATGGCAACACGCCTGAGGCACTGGCGCAGTGGGAAGAAGCCCGGCGCAAGAATCCGCCGCTGTCGCACCCGGTGATCCGCACGCACCCGGTGAGCGGGCGCCGTTCGTTGTTCGTCAATGAAGGGTTCACGTCGAAGATCAATGAATTGTCGGAGACCGAAAGCGAGGCGATTCTGAAGCTGCTGTTCGCCCACGCGACCCGGCCGGAATTCACCATTCGCTGGCGCTGGCAGAAAGACGACGTGGCGTTCTGGGATAACCGCGTGACCCAGCATTACGCGGTGGACGACTACCGCCCGGCGCGGCGGGTGATGCAGCGGGCGACGGTGTTGGGGGATGTGCCGTTTTTTTAAGATCAAAAGATCGCAGCCTTCGGCAGCTCCTACAGTGACCGCGTTCGCCGCAAATATTGCGGTCGAACATCAATCCCGTAGGAGCTGCCGAAGGCTGCGATCTTTTGCTTTTTAAAGGTTACTCAGCCGTCGAAGGCTTCTCCCAAAGATTGATCCCGCCCTCTTGGGCAAACCGATCGATCTCCGCCAGCTCTTCTGCGCTAAAGCTCAGGTTCTTCAACGCCCCGACGTTTTCGATGATCTGCTCCGGCCGACTTGCGCCGATCAGGGCCGAGGTCACGCGTGGGTCGCGCAGGGTCCAGGCCAACGCCAGTTGCGCCAGGCTCTGGCCGCGACGCTTGGCAATCTCATTGAGCCCACGCACATGGGCGATGTTGGCTTCGGACAGGTGCGATTCCTGCAACGAACCACCGCCCGGACGATTGACCCGCGCGTCCTTCGGAATGCCGTTGAGGTATTTGTCGGTTAACAGGCCTTGAGCCAGTGGAGTGAAGGCAATCACGCCGGCGCCGAGTTCGTCGGTGACATCCAGCAGATCCTTTTCCACCCAGCGGTTGAGCAGGTTATAGGCCGGTTGGTGAATCAGCAGCGGCACTTTCCACTCTTGCAACAGCGCGGCGATTTCGCGGGTTTTTACCCCGGAATACGACGAGATGCCGATGTACAACGCCTTGCCCTGCTGCACCGCAGTGGCCAATGCGCTGGCGGTTTCTTCCAGCGGAGTGTCCGGGTCGAAGCGGTGGGAATAGAAGATATCCACGTAATCGAGGCCCAGGCGTTGCAGGCTCTGGTCGAGGCTGGCCAGCACGTATTTGCGCGAACCACCGCCCTGGCCGTACGGGCCTGGCCACATGTCCCAACCGGCCTTGCTGGAGATGATCAACTCGTCGCGGTACTGCTTGAAGTCTTCGCGCAGCAGGCGACCGAAGTTGATTTCGGCGCTGCCATACGGCGGGCCGTAGTTGTTGGCCAGGTCGAAGTGATTGATGCCCAGGTCGAATGCGGTGCGCAACAGCGAGCGCTGGGTGTCGATCGGCGTGCTGTCGCCGAAGTTGTGCCACAGGCCCAGGGACAGCGCCGGCAGCACCAGCCCGCTGCGGCCTACGCGGCGGTAAGGGATGGAGTCATAGCGGTTTTCGGCAGCGGTGTAAGTCATCGAATCCTCTCTTGTCTGTTTTGTCTGGAGTCTGTGGGAGCCAAGCTTGCTGGCGAAGGCGTATTCAAGATTGTCTTCGCGGGCAAGCCTCGCTCCTACAGGGTGTTACGCAAATCTATTGCCTGGCCTGGCGAGTCCAAGGTTCTGGCGCAAGGTCCGGCCTTCGTACTCTGTTCTGAACAAGCCTCGGCGCTGCAGTTCCGGAACCACGCCATTGGCAAAGTCTTCCAGCCCACCCGGCAGGTGCGGCACCAGCACATTGAAGCCGTCCGCCGCGCCTTGTTCGAACCATTCCTGCAAGCGGTCGGCAATCTGTACCGGCGTGCCCACCAGGCTGTAATGCCCGCGACCGCCGGCAATCTTGCGGCCCAGTTCGGCGAGGCTGAGGTTTTCCCGGCCTGCCAATTCGGTCAGCAGTTTCTGACGGCTTTGCTGGCCGCTTTCGGTCAATGGTAATTCCGGCAGCGGTCCGTCCAACGGGTACTTCGACAAGTCGAAGTTGCCCAGCATACGCCCAAGTAATGCGACGCCAACCCCGGGTTCGACTAATTGCTGAAACGTTTCATGTTTCTCCTGCGCCTCGCTTTCGGTCTGCCCGACCACAACAAAAACACCGGGCATGATTTTCAGTGAATCGGCACTGCGACCGTAGCGACTCAAGCGTCCTTTGAGGTCCGCATAAAACGCCTGTGCATTGGCCAGAGAAGTCTGCGCGGTGAACACCACTTCAGCAGTTTGCGCCGCCAGTTCACGACCGAGTTCGGAAGAACCGGCCTGCACAATCACCGGTTGTCCCTGGGGCGAGCGCGCCACGTTCAGCGGGCCTTTGACCCGGAAGTGCTCACCGACATGATCCAATACGTGTACTTTTTCCGGGTGGTAGTACGTACCGCTAACTTTGTCGCGCACGAAAGCATCGTCTTCCCAGCTGTCCCACAATCCGGTAACCACCTGATAAAACTCCCGAGCCCGGCTGTAGCGGTCGGCGTGACCGATATGCTCGTCACGACCAAAATTCTGCGCTTCGGCGGCATTGTCGGAAGTCACCAGATTCCACCCCGAGCGCCCCCCGGAAAGATGGTCCAGGGAGGCGAACTTTCGTGCTACGTGGTACGGCTCGTTATAGCTGGTTGTAGCGGTGGCAATCAGCCCGATACGCTCGGTCACAGCGCTCAATGCAGCGAGCAAAGTCAGGGGTTCAAAGTGGTCTGAGCGCGCCATGTGGCTGGCAATCGCTCCGGTTGGCGCCGCCAGGCTGTCGGCGATGAACAACGCGTCAAACTTCGCCGCCTCGGCAATCTGCGCCAGGTGCTTGTAGTGGGCGAAGTCGAGTCCGGCGTCGGCCGGCACATCGGGGTGACGCCAGGCAGCGACGTGGTGCCCGGTGGCCATCAGGAACGCGCCGAGCTTGAGCTGTCGAGACATGGTCAGAAGTCCTTGCGCAGTTGCACGCCGAAGTAGCGCTCATCGTCCCGTGGCACGGCGCGGTAGATGTAGCTGCCACCGCTGGCCAACAATGGCGAGTAGGACTTGTCGGCGAGGTTCTTGCCCAGCAGCGCGACGCGCCAGCCGTTGCTGTAATCCGCCAGGGCCACGCTGGCGTTCCACAAACCGTAGGCGCCCTGCTTGGTATCGACGTTCTGGCTGATGTCGTACTGCACTTCGCTTTGCCAGCTGTAGTCGGTGCCGAGCTCGATATCCAGGCCGCTATCCAGCGGGATGCTGTAGTCGGCACGCACGTAGCTTTTCCAGTCAGGACTGAACGGCAGCGGCTTGCCGTTGACGTTGCACGACGCCGCCGCGCCGGCCGGGCAAGCGAACTCGTCGATGCGCGCGCGGGTGTAGGCCAAGGCGCCGGAGAACTTCAGTTGCTGGGTGGCCTGCAAGGCGTAATCGAGCTCGACGCCTTCGGTGCTGACGCTGCCGGCGTTGATCAAACGGGTCACCACCTGCCCGGCAACGGTGTCGAAGAAGTTCGCCTGATAGTTGTCGTAATCGCTGTGGAAAATCGCGAGGTTGGTGGTCAGGCGATTGTTCCAGGAAGTGGCTTTGATCCCGGCCTCCCAGGTGTTGGAAGTCTCCGGTTTCAGCGCCTCGGTGTCCCGTGGCTGCATGTTGAAGAACACGTTGTAGGCCGGGCCTTTGTAGCCGCGCGAATAGGTCAGGTACGTGGTGACCGTGTCGCTCAAGTCGTACTGCACACCGAGCCGCCCGGACCAGCCGTCCTCGTCCACCGAACCCGAACTGCTGGTGCCCGGCTGAATGCCGCTGACGGTGGTGGCCGACGTGGAGACCCGGCGGTGATCGTATTCCAGATCATCGTGGGTCCAGCGCAGGCCGGCGATGCCACGGAAATTCGAGGTGAAGTTGAGGGTGCTTTCGCCGAACACCGCGTAGCTGTCGCTGGTGGTGCTGTAATCGGCGACACCACGGTTGACGCTGGTCGGCGTGGTCAGCGTGCGCTGATAGGTCTCCTCATCCTTGCCGTGCATGTAGAACAGGCCGCCAACGTATTCGAGGAATTCGCCTTTTGGCGACGCCAGACGCAGCTCCTGGGAATACTGATCGAACGCCAGATCGCCCTTGTCGGCGGTACCAGGGAACGCCGCGGTCACGGTGCCGAGGCGATCGCCGTCCTGATACTGCGTGTTGTCCCAGCCACGCCACGCAGTGATCGAGGTCAGGGTGTAATCGCCGAGGTTCCAGTCGAGCTGGCCGGACAGGCCCTTGTTGATGTCATCGACGTGGCTGCGGGTGTCGGTGTTGATGTCGCGGTTGTCGCTGGACGCCCGCACCGAGTTCAAGGCATTGGCGAACGCCGGGGTCAGGGATTTGCTGACCACGCCGTTGGGCGCGTCGTCGTGGGACTGCATGTAGTCGGCAATCAGGGTGAATTTGAGGTCGTCGTTCGGGGTGAATTCCAGTTTGCCGCGCACGCCTTTGTGGTTGTAGCCGTTGACCTCCTGGCCGTTGTGCTCGTTGTCGACGTTACCGTCGTAGCTGCCGAACAACGTGGTGATCGAGCCCTTCAGCGTGTCCGGAATCAGGCTGCCGCCAATGCCGAATCGGGTGCGGCTTTCGTTGCCGCTGTAGTACGACTGATCGATGAAACCGTGGGTCTCGGCGGTCGGCGCTTTGCTGGTGATGTTGAGCACGCCGGCCGAGGCATTCTTGCCGAACAGCGTGCCCTGAGGGCCACGCAGTACTTCGATGCGCTCCAGGTCCAGCAGGTCGAGGGTCGCCTGGCCCGGACGGGCATAGACAACGCCGTCAATCACCGTGGCCACGGTCGGCTCGACGCCTGGCGAAGTGGAAATCGTGCCGACACCGCGGACGAACAGCGAGGTGTCCTTGTTCGACGCGCCAGTACGGAAATTCAGCGACGGCACCTGCTGCACGATGCTCGCCACGCCGTTGCGGTTGTCGCGCTCAAGCTGCTCGCCATCCAGCACCGATACCGCCACCGGGACTTTCTGCAACGACTCTTCGCGACGAGTAGCGGTGACCGTGACGGACTTGAGGGTGGGTTCCTGATCCGCGCTGTCGGCGGCGAATGCGCCAGGCACAGGCAGCGCGGTCAAACCCGCGAGCAGCCAGCCCAGATGCGGCCGGCGTGGTGTAGCGGCGCGAATCGATCGCGCCAATTTGTGTGATTCCCCAGGAATGCTGTGCATGGTCTGCCCGCTCGAAAAATTGCCCTGAACCGCTGCCCTTCTGCGAAGACAGCGCCTGTGAATGTGTCTTGGGCATTCGCTCGAGCGAGTAGCAGACAGAACGCTTTGTTAGCGCTAACATCGCCAGTATCGGCAAGCCGGACATAGACCGTCCAATACTGAAAAATTACTTTTATATGCGTTTTGGTTTTTAAGAGGGATCACCCATTGAGTGAAGACAAGCCCCGCAAACGCCGTGGCGCTGGCCGTGTAACGCTCAATACCGTGGCGCGGCAGGCCGGGGTTTCGGCGATCACCGTGTCGCGTTATTTCAATCAGCCGGAACAGGTATCGCCGGAGCGGCGCGAGCGCATCGCGGCGGTGGTGGCAGAGTTGGGTTACGTGCCGAACCTGGTGGCCGGTGGGCTGGCATCGGCGCGCGGCAAGATTGTCGGCATGGTGATCCCGAACATCTCCGGGCCGATCTTCGCCAACACCATCCAGGGCTTCAGCGACACCCTGAGTCGCCATGGCTATCAACTGTTGCTGGCGTCGAGCTACTTCAGCGCCGAGCAGGAAGAAAGCGCCGTGCGGGCGTTCCTCGGCTGGTCGCCGGCAGCGCTGGTGCTGACCAGTCACTTCCACAGCGCCGGCACCGAAAAGATGATTGCCGAAGCGGATATCCCGGTAATCGAAACCTGGGATTACCAACCCGAACGCGAGCCGCTGCAGATCGGTTTTTCGCATTTTGAGGTGGGCGTGACGGCTGCGCGGTATCTGCATGGCAAAGGCTATCGGCGGATAGCCTTCGTGCAGAACAGCGCGCCCGGGGATCTCAGTGCATTGGAGCGACGGGATGGCTACGCGGCCACCGTTCGCGAGTTGGGGCTGGAACCGTGGGTGTTCGCCCCGGATGCGGACCGCGCGCCGTTCGAGGCCGGCAAACAGACGATGGAAGCCCTGATGAACGCCTCACCCCGCCCTGACGCCATCATCTTCGCCAACGACAACCTCGCCGCCGGTGGCTTGCTGGCCGGGCAACGTGCGGGGCTGAAAATCCCTGAGGACTGCGCGGTCCTCGGGTTCGGCGATTACCCGTTCGCCGAAATGCTACTGCCGAGTTTGAGCACCATCAAACCGCCCGCGCTGGAGATCGGCGTACTGGCGGCGACGCGAGTGCTGGAGAGCCTCGGGGTGTTGCCGGTGGAAGATGAGGTGCAGCGGTTGAACCTGCTGGAATGCCACGTGATCGAGCGCGAAAGCGCCTGACGGAACTCCACAATACCTGTGGGAGCGGGCTTGCTCGCGAAGGCGGCGTGTCAGACGATATCAATGTTGAATGCCAGGACGCCTTCGCGAGCAAGCCCGCTCCCACAGGTTTATTTGCCAGGCTTTATAGTCGTGGCTACCGCGCCCCCGCAAACACTTCCCCCAACCAATCCACAAACACCCGGACCCGTGGCGACATGTGGCGGTTGTGTGGGTACAGCACTGAAACCGGCATCGGTGGCGCCGGTGTGGCGGTGAGGATTTCCTGCACCAGGCCTTGGGTGATCTGGGTTTCCATCCGGTAGTGCGGGCACTGGATGATGCCGAGTCCGGCAATCGCCGAGGCGGCGTAGATCTCGGCGCCGAACACGGACAGTGCGCCATCGATGGTCACTTCCTGCAGTTCGCCATCGACCATGAATTCAAACGGGAACTGCTTGGCGGTGGTGCGCGACACGTAGTTCACCGCGCGGTGATTTTTCAGGTCTTCGAGGCTTTTCGGTTCGCCGTATTTGCGCAGGTACGCGGGGCTGGCGCAGGTGATCTGGCGCAGGTTGGCCACGCGTTTGCCGATCAATGCCGAGTCACTCAGCGTGCCGGCGCGCAGCACGCAATCGACGCCTTCAGCGATCAGGTCGACAAAGCGGTCGGCCTCGCTGATCGACAGCTCGATGTCCGGATAACGCGCCATGAATTGCGGCAGCGCCGGGATCACAAAGTGCTTGGCCAGGGTGCCATGCAGATCCACGCGCAGCCGCCCTTTCGGCGCCACGCCGCGAAACGCCAGTTCGGCTTCTTCGAGCTCCGCCAGCAACTGCACACAACGTTGGTAATACGCCTCGCCATCCAGGGTCGGGCGCACTTTGCGTGTGCTGCGCTCCAACAATCGCGTGCCGAGCCAGGCTTCGAACTGGTTCAGCGTATGGGTCAGCGTGGCCCGTGGCAGGTTCAGGTCATCGGCGGCCAGGGTAAAGCTGCTGCGCTCGTAGATCCGCACGAAAACCTTCATCGCTTTGACTTGATCCACGTTCGGCTCCTGAGCTTCGATTGTTGGTGATTATTGAACAGTCAAGGCAACTCTCGTGCATTTATCGCCCTGAGTAAACATGTGAAATTGGCTCCACCCCAAGCCAATCACTTCACAGGAACCACCGCCATGACCACTCAAACTTCGAAAGTAGCCATCGTCACCGGCGCCTCCCGCGGCATCGGCGCGGTGATCGCCAGGCAACTGGCCAGCGAAGGTTTTGCCGTCGCGATCAACTACGCCAGCAGCGCCACCGAAGCCTCGAAACTGGTAGTCGAGCTGCGTCAGGCCGGCCACCAGGCCATAGCGATCAAGGCTGATGTTTCCAGCGCCGACGACGTTCGCCGTTTGTTCGACGAGACCGAAGCGCAACTGGGCAAGGTCGATGTGCTGGTCAACAACGCCGGCATTCTCAAGGTGCTGCCACTGGCCCAGCACAGCGACGAGCTGTTCGACCAGAACTTCAACATCCACACCCGCGGCACGTTCAACGCCCTGCGTGAAGCCGCCACGCGCCTGAACAGTGGCGGCCGGATCATCAACTTCTCCAGCAGCACCGTCGGCCTGAACCTGCCGGGTTACGCGGTGTACATCGCCAGCAAAGCGGCGGTGGAATCCCTGACCCAAGTGTTCGCCAAGGAAATGCGCGGTCGCAACATCACGGTCAACGCGGTCGCACCGGGCCCGGTCGCCACCGACCTGTTCCTGCACGGCAAGAGCGAAGAACAGATCCAGACCTTCGCCAAAATGGCGCCGCTGGAACGCCTGGCTCAGCCAGAAGATATCTCCCGCGTCGTGTCTTTCCTGGTCGGCCCGGATTCGAGCTGGGTCAACGGGCAAATCCTGCGGGTCAACGGTGGTCTGGTCTAAGCCAGCCGAATCAAGGAGAACCTTATGAAAAACGTCATCCTCATCACGGGCGCCGGTACCGGTATTGGCAAAGTCGCCGCTGAATCCCTCGCCCGGGCTGGGCACATCGTCTACGCCAGCATGCGTGATGTGAACGGACGCAACGCCACACGGGCCGATGCTATTCGCCAATGGGCGAAGGCGCAGAACGTCGAGTTGCATCCACTGGAACTGGACGTGTTATCCCAGGATTCGGCCGACGCTGCGGTCGCCTCCATCGTCAAGGATCAAGGTCGCCTCGACGTGGTGATCCAGAACGCCGGGCACCTGGTGATCGGCCCGAGCGAAGCCTTCACCGCCGAAGAAATCATGAAAGTCTTCGACACAAACTTCTACGGTGCCCATCGGGTCAGCCGCGCGGTGTTGCCACAGATGCGCGCCCAGGCTTCGGGGTTGGTGTTGTGGATCAGCAGCTCCACGACCAAGGGTGGCTTCCCACCGTTCCTCGGGCCTTATGCCGCCGCGAAGGCGGCGATGGATTCCCTGGCGGTGAGCATGTCCTATGAACTGACCCGCTTCGGCATCGAAACCTCGATCGTGGTGCCCGGCGCGTTCACCCGTGGCACCGATCATTTCCCGAGCGCAGGCAAACCGGCCGACATCGCGCGCAGCGACGCCTATGCTCGATATGACGGGGTGATGGATAAAGTCGGCGAACGATTGAGCGCATTGACCCCGGACGATGCCGATCCGCAAGCAGTGGCCGATGACATCGTACGCATCGTCGGACTGCCGCAAGGCTCACGGCCGGCGCGCTCGGTGATCGATTTTGTCGGAGATGGCGCGGCTGAGGTGCTGGAAGTGTCGGAGCGGGTGCGGATCGAGTTTGCCAAGCGGATCGGGATTGATGATTTGCTTCGTGTGAGTCAGTAAGGACGCCTTCGCGGGCAAGCCTCGCTCCTACGGAACGCGCGCCCCCTTGTAGGAGCGAGGCTTGCCCGCGAAAGCGGCCTATCAGGCACCAAACATCTAAAGGACGGACCACACCATGCACACCACCATCATCATTTTCTTCGGCCTGGTCCTGCTGGCGCTGATGCTCTACATCGGCGAGCGAATCGGCTTCAGCCGCCAGACGCTGACCTACAGCTTCGTCGTGCTGTGGCTGGCCCTGACGGTGATCAATGGCGCGGTGGGCGTGGTCACCGCCGGCCAATCCGTGAGTTCGGAACTGGTGGTCGGCACGGTGGTGTTCAGCGTGCCGGTGGCGGCGCTGGTTCTGTTCATGGTGCTGAGCAAAACCTAGACGCCACCGGCTCCCGATCAACGAACCAAATGCAGGAACTGCATGTGCCGTTCGTACTGGTCGAGGATGTCGTTGATGATCTGTTCCTTGGTGTAACCCACCAGATCGTAGTCCTGACTGCCCTCGCTCAAATGCACTTCGGCCCGGTAGTAACGACGGTTGTTAAGTTGCTTGGAACCCATGCCGCCACGGGCGAAGGACGGCGTGAAGTAACCACGCATCTGCACCTGATAGATAAACGGATGCTGCTCGCCATGGCCGATTTCCAGGCTGACGCTGTCGTTCGCCGGATCCGGCTGAGCGACCACGTTCAAACCCTTCTCGACGAACACCGCCGTCACTTCTTCAATCGCCGGACGCACCGTGGTTTCGAGGAAGCGATAGACCTCATCCCGCGATGGGAAATGCACCGCCTGACTCAAACGCTGACGCCAGCCGCCACGCTTGGAACCGGAGACCGGTGCCAGGGAGTGCATCTGCGCAATCTGCTTCTGGGACTCCAGGTAGAACGCCTTGTGCAGCCCCCACATCATCAGCAGCAGGATCATCGAGAACGGCAACGAGGTCAGCACAACGGCTGACTTCAACGCATCGATGCTGCCCGAGAACAGCAGCGCACTGGTCACCAACGCAGTCATTGCACCCCAGAACACCCGCAGCCATTTCGGCCCGTCTTCATCCGGGTTACCGCCCTTGGCAGAGAGCGTCGACAACACCACAGTGCCCGAGTCGGCGGACGTGACGAAGAACACGAAGCTGATAAAAACCGTCACCGCGATTACGGTTTTGCTCCACGGATAGGTTTCCAACAGCAGGTACAAGGTCATCGACGGGTTATCGATGGCCGACATACCGAGCGCCGTCATGCCGTGGTTGAGGACTTGGTCGATCGCGCTGTTGCCGAAGATCGACATCCACGCCAGGGTGAAACCGAGCGGGATCAGCAACACGCCGAAGACGAATTCGCGGATGGTCCGGCCACGGGAAATCCGTGCGATGAACAGGCCCACGAACGGCGACCATGCAATCCACCAGGCCCAGTAGAACACCGTCCAACCGCCCAGCCAGTCGCTGGGTTTGTCGTAGGCGTAAAGGTCGAAACTCTTCATCGGCAACGCGCCGAGGTAGTCGCCGATGTTCTGGATCAAGGTGTTGAGCAAGTGCTGCGTCGGGCCGGCAAACAACACGAACAACAGCAGCGCGCAGGCCAGTAGCATGTTGATGTCGGACATCACCCGCACGCCTTTATCGACGCCGGATACCGCCACGATGATCGCCGCGCCCATCATCAGGGTGATCAAACCGACCTGAATCCAGTGGGTGTGGGCGATGCCGAACAGGTAGTCGAGCCCCGAGTTGAGGTGCAAGACGCCGAAGCCCATGTCCGCGCCGAGGCCGAACACCGTGGCGATGATGCCGAAGCCGTCCACCGCGTAGCCGATCGGGCCGTTGATGCGTTTGCCAATCAGCGGGTACAGCGCCGAGCGCAGGGCCAGCGGCAGGTTATGCCGATAGGCGAAGTACGCCAGCGCCATGCCGACGAAAGCGAACACGCCCCAGCCATGCAGGCCCCAGTGCAGAAACAGAATCTGCATCGCTTGCCGCGCCGCTTCCGGCGTACCGGCGGTGCCTTGGGGCGGCTGTGCCAGGTGCGTCAGCGGTTCGGACACGCAAAAGAAAAACAGCGTGATGCTGATCCCGGCGGCGAACAGCATGCCGGCCCAGGACAGATAACTGAATTCGGGCTCGTCGTGGTCGGCACCGAGCTTGATCTTGCCGTAGCCAGACAACGCGGTGACCACCACGAAGACCAGATACAGGGTCATCGCGAGCATGTAATACCAGCCGACCGTGTTGGCCGCCCAGTTTTGCGCTTCCAGTAACCAGGCACCGGCCTGTTCGGGCATGGCCATGACGACGATGCCGAATAACAAAATGAAACCCGCCGCAAAGTAGAACACCGGCGGATTCATGCGGACCTGGCCGCTGGGGGAGGTGGACGGTGCACTCATGAACAGCGCACCTCAAGGGGGTGAAACAGGGCAATCAATAACGGACTCGGCAAGGGCAAGCCTCCTGTTGTGAGCGGGCAGCAAACCGGCGGTTTAACTTGAATGAGCGTTCAAGTTAAACATGAATAGCGTGCTAAGGACTAATTGCAGGGCTCGGCGGTCGCTTTCCTACGCTAGCTCAAGGAAGGGTATGACGCGGGGTTTGGAGGATTCGTTCACTGGAAAATTGGCGGAATGCCATTATCGCGGTTCGGCTTGAAACCATTCGCGGGCAAGCCTCGCTCCTACAGGTCGTGCGCCATTTTCATATCGGCACATGCCCTGTAGGAGCGAGGCTTGCCCGCGAAGAGGCCCGCTCAGTCAGCCAAGATTTCGAAGCTTACTTCTGCGTCCCATCATCATGCTGCAAATTCGCCTGCGTCAGGTTGCACCCCGCCGGCACGCTGCGGGTCAGCCACACGTTGCCGCCAATGGTCGAACCCTTGCCGATGGTAATCCGCCCCAAAATCGTCGCCCCGGCGTAGATCACCACATCGTCCTCAACGATCGGATGCCGCGGATGGCCCTTCTGCAACTGCCCGTCCTCGTCCGAAGGGAAACGCTTGGCGCCCAGGGTCACGGCCTGATAAATCCGCACCCGCTCGCCAATGATCGCCGTCTCGCCGATCACCACACCCGTCCCGTGATCGATAAAGAAGCTGCGGCCGATCTGCGCGCCCGGGTGGATATCGATACCGGTAGCGGAGTGGGCGATTTCCGCGCTGATCCGCGCCAGTAAAGGCAACCCGGCGCGGTACAAATGGTGGGCGAGGCGATGGTGAATCACCGCCAGAATCCCCGGATAGCACAGCAACACTTCATCGACGCTGCGGGCCGCCGGGTCGCCGTGATAAGCCGCCAGCACGTCGGTGTCCAACAGACTGCGCAGCCCCGGCAATGCGAGGGCAAAGTCCTGGATGATCTGGATCGTCTTGGCCTCGACTTCGGTATCGGCCTGGTCGCTGTGGCGAGCGGCGTAACGCAGCTCAAGCCGCGCCTGGGCCAGCAACGCATTCAGCGCGACATCGAGGGTGTGGCCGACATAGAAATCTTCACTCTCTTCACGCAAATCCACCGGCCCGAGGCGCATCGGGAACAACGCACCGCACAAGGCTTCGAGAATCTCCGCCATTGCCGCCCGGGACGGCAACTCGCGACCGCCCTGCTCGCCGCTGGCGCGGCCGTTTTGTGCACGCCATTGATCACGCGCGGTGCGCAGTTGGCTGACGATGGTCTGCAATTGCCAATGGCTGGAACGCTCGCTCACGGTAAAAACTCCTCACGGGCGGCCGGACTGTCTGGCCGCGTTGACGGCGATTACTTTACGGCAAGGGCTCGGAGCCGAATTAAGAACCAATTGTGCTGTGACCAATACATTCGGATATAAGCGATTGACGGTTGCCCGTACAAATAGGCGTGCCTATAGTCCTGACATCTCTTCCCGCCAGTACGGACCCATGATCAAACAATCGCTTGCCCGCTTTAACCGCCTCGACTTGCTCGGCCATCCCACCGCCCTGGAAAAACTTGAACGACTGTCGACCTGGTTGGGCCGCGATGTGTACGTCAAGCGCGATGACCTGACGCCGCTGGCCATGGGCGGCAACAAGCTGCGCAAACTCGAATACCTGGCCGCCGATGCGCTGGCCCAGGGCGCTGACACGTTGATCACCGCCGGCGCGCTGCAATCCAACCACGTGCGCCAGACCGCCGCCATCGCTGCCAAGCTTGGCCTGGGTTGTGTGGCGCTGCTGGAAAACCCGCTGGGCACCGACGACGCCAACTATGTCGGCAACGGCAATCGGCTGCTGCTGGACCTGTTCGACACCAAGGTCGAGCTGGTGGAGAACCTCGATAACGCCGACGACCAACTGCAAGCCTTGGCCGATCGCCTGCGCAACAACGGCAAAACGCCGTATGTGGTGCCGATTGGTGGCTCGAATGCATTGGGCGCATTGGGTTATGTGCGTGCGGGCCTCGAATTGGCTGAACAGATCAAGGACACCGGCCTGCAATTCGCCGCTGTGGTCCTGGCATCGGGCAGTGCCGGCACCCACAGCGGTCTGGCCCTGGCCTTGAGCGAAGCACTCCCGGATTTGCCAGTGATTGGCGTGACGGTTTCCCGTAGCGAAGAAGATCAGCGGCCGAAAGTGCAGGGCCTGGCCGAACGCACGGCTGAGTTGCTGGGTGTGAGTTTGCCGGAGCATTTCAAGGTTGAACTGTGGGACGAATACTTCGGCCCGCGTTATGGCGAGCCGAATGCCGGGACGTTGTCGGCAGTGAAATTGGTGGCAAGTCAGGAAGGTTTGCTGCTGGACCCGGTGTACACCGGCAAGGCCATGGCCGGGTTGCTCGATGGCATCGGGCGTGGGCGTTTTGATGACGGCCCGATCATCTTCCTGCACACCGGCGGGGCGCCGGCGTTGTTTGCCTATAAGGATTTTCTGTAAGCAGAGCGAAGATCAAAAGATCGCAGCCTTCGGCAGCTTCTACAGTTGTCCGCCGATTCCCCTGTAGGAGCTGCCGAAGGCTGCGATCTTTTCAGCAGACACCACATATCTCCAAAAAGAATAACAAACTGAATATTTAGTATTTTCCTATCTATACACACCATCATATAGTCGCGCCGAAGGCGAATTTGGCGCGAGACGCATAAGCTGCTTTAGGGCAGGATATCGCAATCGTTCAAATCCCGATTTTGCCAACATTCCTAATAGCGTCTTCCATAAGAAAACACAGGGGCTTGTCATGAATTTTTCCGCACTACGTCGAAACCTGCTGGTTGGTTCGCTGGGCCTGGCACTGAGCGCCGGCCTGTTGGGGCAAGCGGTTGCCGGTGAGCAGCTGCAAAAAATCAAGGACGCAGGCGTGATCAACGTCGGCCTGGAAGGCACTTATCCACCGTTCAGTTTCGTCGACGCCGACGGCAAACTGGCCGGCTTCGAAGTCGAGTTCTCCGAAGCCCTGGCCAAAGAGCTGGGTGTGAAGGTCAAACTGCAACCGACCAAATGGGACGGCATCCTCGCGGCGCTGGAATCCAAGCGTCTGGACGCCGTGATCAACCAAGTGACCATCTCGGACGAGCGCAAGAAGAAGTATGACTTCTCCGAGCCGTACACCGTTTCCGGGATTCAGGCGCTGGTGCTGACCAAGAAAGCTGCGGAGCTGAACATCAAGACCGCCGCCGACCTGGGTGGCAAGAAAGTCGGTGTAGGCCTGGGCACCAACTACGAGCAATGGGTCAAAGCCAACGTGCCGACCGCTGACGTGCGCACCTATGAAGATGATCCGAGCAAGTTCGCAGACCTGCGTAACGGCCGCACCGATGCCATTCTGATCGACCGCCTCGCTGCTCTCGAATACGCCAAGAAAGCCAAGGACACCTCCGCTGCCGGCGAAGCCTTCTCCCGCCAGGAAGCCGGTGTTGCCCTGCGCAAAGGCGAGCCTGAACTGCTGGCTGCCGTGAACAAGGCCATCGACAAGCTGCGTGCCGACGGTACGCTGAAAAAGCTTTCGGAAAAATACTTCAGCGCTGACGTCACTCAATAATGGAAGAAGCTTTCCAACTTGCGCTGGACTCCGCGCCCTTCCTGCTGAAGGGCGCGTATTACACGGTCATCCTGAGCCTGGGCGGAATGTTCTTCGGCCTGGTGATGGGCTTTGGCCTGGCGTTGATGCGCCTGTCGCGTTTCAAATCGGTCAGCTGGCTGGCCCGCATCTACGTGTCGTTCTTTCGCGGCACGCCGTTGCTGGTGCAGTTGTTCGTGATCTATTACGGCTTGCCGCAATTGGGCATCGAACTCGATCCACTGCCAGCCGCCCTGATCGGCTTCTCGCTGAACATGGCGGCCTACGCCTGTGAAATCCTGCGTGCCGCGATCAGCTCCATCGAACGTGGCCAGTGGGAAGCCGCCGCGAGTATCGGCATGACCCGCGCGCAGACCCTGCGCCGGGCCATCCTGCCGCAAGCGATGCGCACGGCCCTGCCGCCGCTGGGCAACAGCTTTATCTCGCTGGTCAAGGACACGGCGCTGGCCGCTACCATCCAGGTGCCGGAACTGTTCCGCCAGGCGCAATTGATCACCGCCCGTACTTTCGAAATCTTCACCATGTATCTGGCCGCCGCCCTGATCTACTGGATTCTGGCCACGGTGCTCTCGCACCTGCAGAACAAGTTGGAAGAGCGGGTCAATCGGCACGACCAGGAGTCCTGACCCAATGATTGTCGTGGAAAAACTGACAAAGCAGTTCAAGGGTCAAGTGGTGCTCAACGGCATCGATCTGGAAGTGAAGGAAGGCGAGGTCGTGGCGATTATCGGGCCAAGCGGCTCGGGCAAGACCACGTTCCTGCGTTGCCTGAATTTCCTCGAAGAACCTACCAGCGGCCGGATCAAGGTCGGCGACATCGAAATCGATGGCAGCCGCCCGCTGAATCAGCAGCAAGGCCTGGTGCGACGTCTGCGCCAGCACGTGGGCTTCGTGTTCCAGAACTTCAACTTGTTCCCGCATCGTACGGCGTTGGAAAACGTCATCGAAGGCCCGATCATCGTGAAGAAGATGCCCCACGCCCAAGCCGTTGCCCTGGGCAAGAAGCTGTTGGCCAGAGTTGGTCTGGCAGGCAAGGAAGACGCGTATCCGCGTCGTCTGTCCGGTGGTCAGCAACAGCGTGTGGCGATTGCCCGGGCGCTGGCGATGGAACCGGAAGTGATTCTGTTCGATGAACCCACCTCGGCACTCGACCCGGAACTGGTCGGTGAAGTGCTGGCGACCATCCGCAGCCTGGCTGAAGAGAATCGCACCATGGTCATCGTCACCCACGAAATGGGCTTTGCCCGGGACGTGGCGAACCGCGTGGTGTTTTTCGACAAGGGTGTGATCGTCGAGCAAGGTGAGTCCAAGGCGTTGTTTGCCAACCCGAAAGAAGAACGGACGAAGCAGTTCCTCAGCAAGTTCCTGAATAACGCACACCACTAAAACCCAGACTTGAAACTTGTCAACTTCCACGGAAGGAAGTGACACTTACCCTCCGATAAAAACATCATCATTATCGCCAAACCTTTCTTCCCCCTCGCACCGAAGATATATAACTTGCTCTCTGAGCATGCGGTACATGTATATGTCCTGCAACAGAATCCTGCCGCCTAAAATCAAGCCAAAATCCACTCGCTTCGGCTGCACTGCTCAACGTAGGCAATGCATGAAACCGGGACAAAAACAGGGAAAAGTTCGACGGGGCGATGCCGCTAATTAACCCATCGTTGTGGGAAATTTCTGAATCACACTGAATCCAACTCCCAACTAACAAACTCTATTGACACCTATTCCGGCGCACTCTTATCTAGTCCCCAGCAGGCGCCAATTACTCAACTCAATCGTTATCAACAATCATCCATAACTCGCTGTTTTGTTGCTCGGTGATTCACGCCTTTTGATCTTCCAGAAACGGACTTCGCTGCAAGGCTTCAAGGAGAAAACCCATGACAAGCATCTCGAACAAAACCGAACTTGCGGCACCGACCCTGGCGCAATCCCACAGGAGCGGCATCAACATCACCTCGGCCGCCCATTTGCTGATCGCGGTAGCGCCCTATCCCGGCATGGACGAAGGCGATCTGATCGAACTCTACTGGGACGACTGCTATGTGGCGTCAAAGGCCCTGATCGTCGACGACGTCAAACGACCCGTGCAACTGCGAGTACCCGAGAGCTTTGTCATCAATGGCACCTCACACGTCCACTACCGCGTCATGCAGGTTGGGCAGGACCCGGCGCTGTCGCCGACCACACGGGTGCAGATCAAGCTCGATTGCCCGGGCGGCCAGGCACCGGCCCTGTCCGGTGACGAAAACCAGAGCCTGGCCCCAGTGAGCCTCCCCGAAACCATCCGCCGCCAAGGGGTCAACCCGAACCAGCTCAAACGCGGCGTACCGCTGACTATCGAGCCCTACCTGAACATGGCCATCGACGACGAAATCACCCTGCAATGGGGCGATGTGCGCATGGACCTGCCGAAACTGACGGCCGGGGATATTGGCCAGCCGATCCAGGTCTGGGTGCCGCCGGCGATCATTCTCGAAGCAGGCGAAGACCTGCGTCTGGAAGTGACCTACTGCATCCTCGACCGGGTGGGCAATAACTCCCGCTGGGCACCGCCACGGATGTTGAAGATCGGCTGTGCCAATCCCTACCTGAAAGTGCCGCTCAAAGAAGAACTCAAGGCGGCAGAACCCCGCAAACCCTGAAATCCCGTAGCAGCTGACGAGCACCGCGAGGCAGCGTTCGGCGGCGCAGCCGTCGCAAAATCAGCTAACGCGGTGTTTCAGATAGACCGCGTGCTTAGGGTTGACGACGGCTTCGCCGCCGAACGCTGCCTCGCGTTGCTCGACAGCTGCTACACAGCCCAACCCAAACGCCGACTGTTGCCCCACAAACAACTGTTGCGCTACGGACAGACGCCCTTCTATACATATTCCCAAAAGTTAGTTTATTAATTATTTATACACGCTTAGGGTATATGCACCGGACCACCGGACATTCTTGATATTCGTTCGCCGCCACCATCGCGGCGTTTCCATGAGATGTGAGGTAGGTATGGTCCACAACACAATCACCCCAGTGCAGATCGCCAGGGCATTGCGTGCAGCCAAGGAGCGGCACTGATGTCCAGTCTGGCAGAAGCCACCATCCAGAGTGACCTGGATATCGCCCCCCTGTTGTTGCCCGCGCAGGTTTTGCGCAACGACGCACAAGCCATCAAGGCTGCCCATGAGCTGGCGCAAACCGCCCGCCTGCAAGCGGCCAAACGTGACCAGCAGCGCAAGCTGCCGTGGTCGGAAATCGAACAGTTCACCCGCAGCGGCCTGGGCAGCATTGCCATCCCGCGCGAGTACGGTGGCCCGCAGGTTTCCTTTGTGACCATCGCTGATGTCTTCGCGATCATTTCCGCAGCGGATCCGGCGCTCGGGCAGATCCCGCAGAACCAGTTCGGCATCCTGAATCTGGTGCTGGGCAGCGCCACGGAATCGCAGAAAAAACAGCTGTTCAAAAGCGTGCTCGAAGGCTGGCGCATCGGCAATGCCGGGCCAGAACGCGGCACCAAGAACACCCTCGAACTCAAGGCACGGATCACCGCTGACGGTGACGGTTTTGTCATCAGCGGCCAGAAGTTTTACTCCACCGGCGCACTGTTCGCGCACTGGGTGGCGGTCAAGGCGTTGAACGATGACGGCAAGCAAGTGCTGGCCTTCGTCCGCCGTGGCACGCCGGGTTTGCGCATCGTGGATGACTGGTCCGGTTTCGGCCAGCGCACCACCGCCAGCGGCACCATTTTGCTCAACAACGTGCGGGTCGACGCCGAGCTGGTGGTGGATAACTGGAAGATCAACGACAGCCCGAACATCCAGGGCGCTGTGTCGCAATTGATTCAAGCAGCCATCGACGCCGGCATCGCGCGCGGTGCCATCGATGACGCTATCGAATTCGTCAAAACCCGCGCCCGGCCATGGATCGACGCCAAGGTCGAACGTGCCAGCGATGACCTGTACGTGATCGCCGACATCGGCAAACTGAAAATCGAACTGCACGCCGCCGAAGCGCTGCTGCGCAAGGCCGGGAAAGTGCTCGATCAGGTCAACGCCGCGCCGCTCACCGCCGAGTCCGCTGCCCGTGCCTCGATTGCGGTGGCCGAAGCCAAAGTGCTGACCACCGAGATCGCATTGCTCGCCAGCGAAAAACTCTTCGAACTGGCCGGCAGCCGCGCCACCCTCGCCGAATTCAACCTTGACCGCCACTGGCGCAACGCTCGCGTGCACACCCTGCACGACCCTGTGCGCTGGAAATATCACGCCGTCGGCACCTATCACTTGAACGGTACGTTGCCCGCTCGCCACTCCTGGATTTGACCAGACCTCTGGAGAAACACATGACTCTTTCTCACCACGTCGCGGTCATAACCAGCGATGAGCAAGCCCTGATCGTCGCCAGTGACCTGGCCGAAGATTTCAAACGCGACAGCGCCCTGCGCGACCGCGAGCGCCGTTTGCCGCACCCGGAACTGGAAGTGTTTTCCCGTTCGGGCCTCTGGGGCATCAGCGTGCCAAAAGAATACGGCGGCGCTGGCGTGTCCAACGTCACCCTGGCCAAAGTCATTGCCCTGATCGCCCAGGCTGACGGTTCCCTCGGGCAAATCCCGCAGAACCATTTCTACGCCCTCGAAGTGCTGCGCGTGAATGGCAGCGACGCACAGAAGAAACGCCTGTACGCCGAAGTATTGGCCGGTCAGCGCTTCGGCAATGCCCTCGCCGAACTCGGCACCAAGACTGCCCATGACCGCGTCACCAGCCTCAAGCGCGACGGAGACGGCTATCGCATCAACGGTCGCAAGTTCTACGCCACGGGCGCGATCTACGCCCAGCGCATTCCGACGTCAGTCGTGGATGAAAACGGCGTGCAGCAACTGGCCTTCGTGCCTCGCGACAGCCAAGGCCTGACCGTCATCGACGACTGGAGCGGTTTCGGCCAGCGCACCACCGGCAGCGGTTCGGTGGTGTTCGAAGACGTCTACGTTGCCGCCGAAGATGTGATCCCGTTTCAAAGCGCTTTCGAGCGTCCGACTACGGTTGGTCCGCTGGCGCAGATTCTTCACGCCGCCATCGACACCGGCATCGCTCGTGCAGCCTACGAAGATGCCCTGCATTTCGTGCGCACCAAGACCCGGCCGTGGATTGATGCGACCCATGAAAAAGCCATCGATGACCCGCTGACCATCAAGAGCTTCGGCCATCTGGCGATCCGTTTGCACGCCACCGAAGCGCTGCTGGAACGCTCCGGCGAATTCCTCGACAAGGCCCAGGCCGAGATGAACGCCGAAACCGTGGCCGCCGCCTCGATTGCCGTCGCCGAAGCCCGGGCCATCAGCACCGAAATCTCCCTCGCCGCCGGCACCACGCTGTTCGAACTCGCCGGCAGCCAGGCAACCCTGATCGAACATGGCCTGGATCGCCACTGGCGCAACGCTCGCGTGCACACGTTGCACGATCCGGTGCGCTGGAAGTATCACGCGGTCGGCAATTACTACCTCAACGATGAAAACCCGCCACTGCGGGGGACCATCTGATGGCCGACGCCAAAAAGAAAATCCTGCTCAACGCGTTCAACATGAACTGCATCGGGCACATCAACCATGGCCTGTGGACGCATCCACGGGACACTTCGACCCAATACAAAACCATCGAATACTGGACCGAACTGGCGCAACTGCTGGAACGCGGACTGTTCGACGGTTTGTTTATCGCGGACATCGTCGGCGTGTACGACGTCTACCAGAACTCGGTGGACGTGCCGCTGAAAGAGTCGATCCAGCTGCCGGTCAACGACCCGCTGCTGCTGGTTTCGGCCATGGCCGCCGTCACCAAAAACCTGGGTTTTGGCCTGACCGCCAACCTGACCTACGAGCCCCCGTATCTGTTCGCCCGCCGCATGTCGACCCTCGACCATTTGAGTCGCGGTCGCGTGGGCTGGAACATCGTCACCGGCTACCTCGACAGCGCCGCCAAGGCCATGGGCCTCAGCGAACAGGTCGAGCATGACCGTCGCTACGACCAGGCCGACGAGTACCTGCAAGTGCTCTACAAACTCTGGGAAGGTAGCTGGGAAAACGGCGCGGTGCTCAACGATCCCAAGCAGCGGATCTATGCGCAGCCGGAAAAAGTGCACAAGGTCGAGCACAAGGGCGAGTTCTATCAGGTCGAGGGTTATCACCTCTGCGAACCTTCACCGCAGCGCACGCCGGTGCTGTTCCAGGCCGGCAGTTCGGATCGCGGTTTGCTGTTCGCCGGGCGGCATGCCGAGTGCGTGTTTATCAGCGGCCAGAACAAACCGTCGACCAAGGTGCAAGTGGACAAGGTCCGCGCCAGCGCGGTCGAGGCCGGACGTAATCCCGAGGACATCAAGGTGTTCATGGGGCTGAACGTGATCGTCGGCGCCACCGAAGAACTGGCCTGGGCCAAGCACGCCGAGTACCTGAGCTACGCCAGTGCCGAGGCCGGCGTGGCGCATTTCTCGGCGTCCACCGCGATTGATTTTTCCCAGTACGAGATCGACGAACCGATCCAGTACGTGAAGAGCAACGCGATCCAGTCGGCGACCAAGAACCTGCAAAACAACGACTGGACCCGGCGCAAATTACTCGAGCAACACGCCCTCGGTGGCCGCTACATCACCGTGGTCGGCTCGCCGGAACAAGTGGCCGATGAGCTGGAATCGTGGATCGCCGAAACCGGCCTCGACGGCTTCAACCTGACGCGGATCGTCACGCCGGAAAGCTATGTGGATTTCATCGATCTGGTGATTCCGGAGTTGCAGCGTCGCGGGTCGTACAAAACGGCTTATGACAGCGGCAGCCTGCGGGAGAAGCTGTTTCACGGCGAGGCGCATTTGCCTGAGCGACACACGGGCTCGGCGTTTCGCCGCTAAAAGCTTCGCGGGCAAGCCTCGCTCCTACAGGTATCGAGTCGTACACAAATGATCGGCACGACAACACCCTGTAGGAGCGAGGCTTGCCCGCGAAGAGGCCCTACCAAACACCAAAAATTCAATGCCCTGACTGGAATAACCATCATGACCAAGAAGCTCCTCTCCCACCCAGTCAAAGCACTGGCCCTGGCCCTCGGCCTCTTCAGCTCCGTCACCTTCGCCGCCGACGCGCCACTGAAAGTCGGCACCACCGCCGCGTTCGCCATCCCGCTGGAAGCCGCCGTCGAAGGAGCCTCCAAGCAAGGCCTGAAAGTCGAACTCGTGGAGTTCACCGACTGGATCGCCCCGAACGTCAGCCTCGCCGCCGGCGACATCGACGTGAATTACTTCCAGCACGTGCCGTTCCTGGAAAACGCCAAGGCTGCCGCCGGTTTTGACCTGGTGCCGTTCGCGCCGGGGATCATCAACAACGTCGGCCTCTACTCGAAAAAATACAAAAGCTTCGACGAGCTCCCAGAAGGCGCCAGCGTGGCCATCGCCAACGACCCGATCAACAGCGGTCGCGGTCTGCAACTGCTGGCCAAGGCCGGGCTGATCACCCTCAAGCCGGGTGTTGGCTACAAGGCCACCGAAGAAGACATCATCGCCAACCCGAAGAAGATCAAGATCCTGCAGGTCGAAGCCGTGCAACTGGTGCGCGCCTATGACGACGCCGATCTGGTCCAGGGCTACCCGGCGTACATTCGCCTGGCGAAGACCTTCGATGCCGGTTCTGCGCTGCTGTTCGACGGCCTCGATCACAAGGAATACGTGATCCAGTTTGTGATCCAGCCAAAAAGCAAAACCGACCCGCGCCTGATCAAATTCGTCGATATCTACCAGCACTCGCCAGCCGTGCGTACTGCGTTGGATAAGGCCCATGGCAAGCTGTATCAAGCCGGTTGGGAAAGCTGAAAATGACGGCCGCGATCCAACGGCGACTGGATATTCCAGAGCCCCATAAAGCCGCACAAGCCGAACTGCACCCGGACCTGAATCGCGCTCACGTGCGCTTCATCGGCCTGGGCAAAACCTACAACGGTCAGCAAGGTCCGGTGGCGGCGTTGCACGGCATCGACCTGGCGATCCAGCGCGGTGAAGTGTTCGGCATCATCGGCCGTAGCGGCGCCGGCAAGTCATCGTTGATCCGCACCATCAATCGCCTGGAGCAACCGAGCACCGGGCGCGTGCTGATCGATCAGGTCGACATCGGCGAGTTCGATGAAGACCGTTTGGTCGCGCTGCGCCGGCGGATCGGCATGATCTTCCAGCACTTCAATCTGATGTCGGCCAAGACCGTGTGGCAGAACGTTGAGTTGCCGCTGAAAGTCGCCGGTGTGCCCAAGGAAAAACGCGAGCAGAAAGTCCGCGAATTGCTGGAACTGGTGGGCCTGCAAGAGAAGCACAAAGCCTACCCGGCGCAGCTTTCCGGTGGCCAGAAACAACGCGTCGGCATCGCCCGCGCATTGGTGCACGACCCGCAAATTCTGCTGTGCGACGAAGCGACTTCGGCGCTGGATCCTGAGACGACCCAATCGATTCTCGGCCTGCTGCGCGAGATCAATCAGCGCCTGGGTTTGACCATCGTGCTGATCACTCACGAGATGGCAGTGATTCGCGACATCTGCGACCGCGTCGTGGTGCTTGAGCACGGACGTGTCGTCGAGCAAGGGCCGGTGTGGGAGGTGTTTGGCAACCCGCAGCATGAGGTCAGCAAGACCTTGCTCGCGCCGCTGCAACACGCTCTGCCGGAGGAACTGCAAAGCCGTTTGCGTTCGCAACCACAATCTTCCGACGCGGCGGTTGTGCTGCGTTTGCAATTCACCGGCAGCGCCACGGATGAACCGGATCTGGCGGCGCTATTCGCCGCCCTCGGTGGCCGCGTGCGCCTGCTGCAGGGCGGCGTGGAGCGGATTCAGGGGCATGCGCTGGGGCAATTGCTGTTGGCGGTGGCAGGTTCGTCCCTGGGCGCCGAGGAATTGCGGCAGCGCGCCGGCAACTGGGCGCAACAGGTGGAGGTGCTGGGTTATGTGGTTTGATCGCTTGCTTCAGGGCTTTATCGACACCTTCCTGATGGTCGGCGTGTCGTCGCTGATCGCGCTGCTGGCGGGGATTCCGATGGCGGTGATCTTGGTCACCAGCGACAAGGGTGGCATCTACCAGACACCCGCGTTGAACCGCGTGTTGGGCGCGTTCGTAAACCTGTTTCGCTCGATTCCGTTTTTGATTCTGATGGTGGCGCTGATTCCGTTTACGCGGTTGATCGTCGGCACCACTTACGGCGTGTGGGCTGCGGTTGTTCCGCTGACCATTGCGGCTACGCCGTTCTTTGCGCGGATTGCTGAAGTGAGCTTGCGCGAAGTCGATCACGGCTTGATCGAAGCGGCGCAGGCGATGGGCTGCCGGCGCTGGCATATCGTCTGGCATGTGCTGTTGCCTGAGGCGCTGCCGGGGATTGTCGGCGGTTTCACCATTACGCTGGTGACGATGATCAACTCCTCGGCCATGGCCGGGGCGATTGGTGCCGGTGGGCTCGGGGACATCGCGTATCGGTACGGGTATCAGCGCTTTGACAGCCAGATCATGTTGACGGTGATTGTGTTGCTGGTGGTGTTGGTGGCGATTATTCAACTCGGCGGAGATCGGTTGGCTCAGGGGTTGAACAAACGCTGATCTTTGATATAAGCACAGAAAAGGAAGGACCCACCGTTCTCAGCAGGCGAGGAACTTCCTTTACTCTTATTATATATTTTTCACGAAAATCTTAACTTATCCTCTCTCAGCAAAGATTAGCTCTGTGTCCCCGTCGCACCACTAACATCAGTAGCCTTTTAATTGCAGCGCCGTTAAATCCTCATGAAAACGCTCAAATATTTTTGTTTTATTTTCCGCTTCAAGAGCTACTTTCTCACGCGTCAGCCACGTGCTTTTCGAATATATATCACCGTAAAAATACGCATCATTTACTGAGGCGGCATGAATCACATTTACAGTTCCTTTTGCCCCACGGGCATACCGAATAGACAGTACATCCCACAAAGTCCCCGCAACCCCGCGCTCCGAGTCATTTAATGGGTTTTCATCAGAATCAAAAAACTTATCTCCCAGAACAGCCTTTACCCCGACCCCCGCACGAAGTGCACTGCCGGCTAGCAAATCCCCTCTTGCCGTTGGTGAGTCCATATACTTAAACCGCTCCTTCAAATACATAAATCCAATCTTGGTACTATTCGAACCAACATAATTAAGATTTTTGTAAACGTTCAGTTTTTCTCCTCCCGGTGTCATTTCTACTGTCATGCCCCTCGTCTTACGAGCAAGGAACTGCGCTGTCATCATTGCGCTGTAAACAACTTTCCCCGTGGAATCAATGGTGTCACCACTCCAAAAATATGATCTGTCGACTGGTGTTTCAACGTTGGCACTAAACACAAACTCACCCAACGCTTTCAACTCTTTATTTCGAGCAATCACAACATTGACGAGCGCTTTGAATTTCTCCGCCGAATGAACTTCACGTCGGGAAGTCGTTAACGCACTCAATGCCCTCAATGACGTGCTTGCTCTGTCTGCATCACTACTAGCATCCTCCGCTTTTCGCATGTTGAAAGCGGCATCACCCCGCCTCATCAAACCAACAGGATCTCTATGGGAAATTGGGTCATTTTTAACAAACAAAAAATAATTTAAACCATCAGCAGATTTCGCTGGATCGGTATTTAGCCACCGTTGCAGCCAAGGTGCGTAATAGCGATACCCATAGTAATAAAGCCCCGTCGCATCCCGCTCTTTCCCCGAGTAGCGAATTGTTTTGTACTTCGCCACCAATGCACCTTTACCCGCCCAGCATGCCGTGCCACCGAACGGGTAATAGTGTTCACGGGTTAACACGCCAGCTTCATCATCCAGTTCCAGCGCGCATGAGCCCAAGTGATCACTTAGGCTGTAACGCAGATGATCGCTCCTGGTGTCATGTGGCCAATGCAGTGCTCGGACAGCATCACGCCCGGCGTCAACGCTGATTACATGGCGCTCGTCGCCGTCGCAGGCACGATGGATTTCCAGGCCTGGCAGGTAGCGGACTTCAGTGCAAAGCGTTTGCCCACTGGTTTGAATAAAAGACACTTTTTGCAAACGATGGCCAGGTCGGTCGTAGACGTAACATTGGTAGTCGTCAGGCGCGCTCTCACGCTTGACCAAGGTCACCCGGCCCAGCTGATTACGAATGTCCCACGTCATTGCTTGCCCGCGTTGCAATTCCAACTGATTGCCAGCTGCGTCGAATCCCAGTGAGATATGGGATTTTCCCGGCAAAGAGCCGTCCTCCCGCTGGGCCAGGCTTCGGTTGCTGTGGATTGACGTAAACATCGAAAACCCCGGCGCACCGCTGTGGTGGCGGGTGGTCAGATTGCCCGCCGGGTCGTAATCAAATGTCTGGGTGTAGTTGCGGCGTTGATTGGGGTCCAGCGGTAAGTGCAAAAACCCCGGCAACGCTGGACCGTGGCTCGGCGTGGCAACTTCCCAACCTTTGGCTTCGACCAGTTGATACAGGCTGTCGTAGCGATAACAGTTGATCGGTTCTATGCGTTGACTGTTGAAATGAATGGCGGCTTGGGATTTGTCTTCCAACTCGACGATATTACCCACCGGGTCGTAGACGTAATTCAGATCCTGCAAGGGTCTTTGATTGGGGACGCCGGCCACCAGCCTCAGCAACCGAGCGTCGTCGGCACCGTACTCCGCGAGGGTAATCACCCCGTTACCGGCGGTTTCGCTTTCGATCTGATCGTAAGCGTTGTAACGGATGTCACTGATCAGACATTGCAGTTTTTTGCCTGTGCCTGACTGAAGAAGCCAAGTTTCACAGGGTTTACCGGCCACGTCGTGATGGAAGGCTCTGACATTGCCCATGGCATCCGTCTGGCGCCGGAGTTCGCCCGTTGGGTTGAAGCGGTGGTTCGTAACGAACGATTGTTCCTCCAGATATTCGTTTCGGGCATTGAGGTCGAGCGGCCAGTCGGGCCTTTCGAGCTCGGTAAGGAAGCGTCGGGACTCAACCAGCAGAGCGCCCGCAAGACCATAGTCGCTGAACAGTTGATGACCGCCAGGATCGTCATGACGGATCAGTTGGCCGCATTGGTTGTGCTGCGCGAAGGCGTCATTGGCGTCGGCGTACAGGCAACGTTCAACGACATCGGGTGACTCGCCAAAAGCCTGCTCCGTGACCGCCACCAGACGCTGCTGATCGTCATAGTCGCTTTGCCGCTGGTTGCCCCGACCGTCCCAATACGAACGCAACGAACCCGCTTGATCCAACAGGCTCAATTGCCATCCCGCATCCACACTGTCCGTCAGCAAAGCCTGACCGCTCAAACTATAGAGCGTGGCCAGGTTTGGCTTCGATGCTGCGTCCCACAATCGCGGGTCCCATGACTCAACCACCCGCCCTGTTGCATCAAAAGTCTGCCGGGTGATGCGCGCCTCGATGGCAGGCTTGTCGGGATGGCGGCAATAGCCCACGTTGCGGATCACTAACGCACGTGGATCCGTGACCGACAAGGTCGGCGTGGCGGCGTCATGGCGTACGGTCATGGCATTGGCAGTCCTTCGTTCTGGTCGAGGAAAGATTGAGCCCTTTTTGGCCGGACCGATACTGTAAGAAGTAACAGGTGGATGTCCTTGATATCGCCTTCACGGGCAAGCCTCGCGCCTACAGAGGTACGTGGCTGCGCAGCAGCCCCAAGGTTGATGGCGTATATTCGGCAAATCCCCATTGCCTGCGCAGCCGACCATGAAACAAACCCCCGACGACCTCCAGCAGATCACCGCCACCACCCTGGGCCATTACAACTCGGTGGCCGAAGGTTTTCGTGAAGGCACGCGTGATCACGATGTCAGCCAGAACATAGATGCGTTGCTGCGGCACATCCAGGGTGAAGCGCCGTTCAGCATTCTCGACTTCGGCTGCGGGCCGGGGCGGGATTTGCAGACGTTTACGCGCATGGGCCACATCGCCGTTGGGCTTGATGGCTCAGAGAGGTTTGCGCAGATGGCCCGGGAGGACAGCGGCTGCGAGGTTTGGCAGCAGGATTTTCTGAAACTCGATCTACCGGCGGAGCGCTTCGACGGGATTTTCGCCAATGCGGTGCTGTTTCATATCCCGCGCCAGGAATTACCTCGGGTGTTGACGGAATTGCGCGGGGCGTTGAAACCGGGCGGCGTGTTGTTCAGTTCAAATCCACGTGGGGAAAATCAGGAAGGCTGGAACGGGCCGCGGTATGGGGCTTATCACGATTTGCAGGCGTGGCAGGCGTTGCTGACCGAAGCCGGTTTTGTCGAGTTGGAGCATTACTACCGGCCGGCGGGGTTGCCGCGGGATCAGCAGCCTTGGTTGGCGAGTGTTTGGCGTCGCGTCGACTAGCGCGAAGACCAAAAGATCGCAGCCTTCGGCAGCTCCTACAGGGGTCGCGTCCGTCTGGACAACTCGGTCAACTGTGGGAGCGGGCTTGCTCGCGAAGGCGGTGTGTCAGACAACAGAGATGTTGAATGTTAAACCGCCTGTGGGAGCGAGCCTGCTCGCGAATAGAGCGCGAAGCGCTCGCCTTACTGCGCTTCTTTCTTCGGCTCGCGGATTTTGTACCAGGCGACGTAGAGCGCCGGCAAAAACAGCAGCGTCAGCAGCGTCGCGATGATAATCCCGCCAATCATCGCGTAGGCCATCGGCCCCCAGAACACTTCCCTCGCAATCGGGATCATCCCCAGACTCGCGGCCGCCGCCGTCAGCAGGATCGGCCGGCGACGATGTTCCGTCGCTTGCGCCACCGCATCCCACGGTGCCAGGCCTTCCTTCTCCAGCGCATCGATCTGCGTCACCAGAATCACCGAGTTGCGGATGATGATGCCGATCAGCGCCAGGATCCCGAGGATCGCCACGAAGCCCATGGGCGTGCCGGTCGGGATCAGCGCCAGCACCACGCCGATCAAGCCGAGCGGCGCGACGCTGGCTACCAGAAACAGCTTTTGCACGCTGTGCAGCTGAATCATCAGGAACGTCGCCATCAAGAACAGCATCAGCGGCACAACCTTGGCAATCGGCCCTTGGGCCTTGCCGCTTTCCTCGACGGTGCCGCCAGTCGCGACCTTGTAACCCACCGGCAAACCGCTAGCGAATTTATCGATGGTCGGTTGCAGCTGTTTCACCAGGTCGGTCGGCTGAATCTCGTCGCGCACTGCGGCCTTGATGGTGATGGTGGGTTTGCGGTCGCGGCGCCACACCAGCGGTTGCTCAAGCTCATAACGCACCGTGGCGAAGGCCAGCAACGGAATCGAGGTGCCGCTCGGCGTGACGATTTGCAGGTTCTGCAAGGTTTCCGGCGTGCCACGCTCAGCATCCTCGGCGCGACCGACGACGTTGATCAGGTAAATATCATCGTCCACCTGAGTGATCGGCGAACCGACCACGATGCTGTTCATCAGGTTGGCCACGTCTTCCGAGGACAACCCGAGTTGCCGCGCCTTGTCCTGGGCGATGTCGATGCGCAGGACTTTGCCCGGCTCGTTCCAGTCGTAAATGATTTCGCCGATGTGCGAGTTTTTATCCAGTTCAGTGGCCAATTCGATCGCGTGTTTGCGCACTTGATCGATGTCCTTGCCGCTGACCCGGTACTGGATCGGCCGCCCCACTGGCGGACCCATTTCCAGGGCCTGGACGTAGCTGCCGATGCCGACAAAATCCTTGCGCAGGCGCTCGCTCAAGCGCTGGCTGAGCGCGGCGCGCGATTCCAGGCCTTTGCTGACGATCACCAATTGCGCGTAGTACGGGTTCTGCAATTGCTGGTCGAGAGGCAGGTAGAAACGGATCGCGCCCTCGCCGATGTAAGTGCTCCAGCGCACGATGTCCGGGTCATCCTTGAACGTCGCTTCGAGCTTGTCCACGGCTTTGCGGGTTTCATCGATCGAGGCGTTTTGCGGCAGGTTGAGGTCGACGAGGATCTCCGGGCGGTCCGAGGACGGGAAGAACTGGTTCTGCACGAACTGCATGGAAAACACCGACGCCACGAACAGCGCGATGGTGATGCCGATCGCCCACCAGCGATTGCGCATGGCCCATAACATCCCGCCATTGAATGCGCGACCGATGCGACCCGGCTCGGCGGAATGCGGTTTCACGTTGGTGCTGAGGATGTGCACGGCGATCACCGGGGCGAACAGCACCGCGACCACCCACGACACCAGCATCGCCACCGCGATCACCGCAAACAGCGTGAAGGTGTACTCACCGGCGGAGCTGGCGTTCAAGCCAATCGGCACAAACCCGGCCACCGTCACCAGCGTACCCGTGAGCATCGGAAACGCGGTCGAGGTGTAGGCGAACGTCGCCGCCTGCTCCTTGGTTTCGCCCATTTCCAGGCGCGTGACCATCATCTCGACGGTGATCATCGCATCGTCCACCAACAGGCCGAGGGCGATGATCAGCGCACCGAGGGAAATCCGCTGCATGGTGATGCCGCTGTATTCCATGAACACAAAGACCATCGCCAGCACCAGCGGAATCGAGCACGCCACCACCAGCCCGGCGCGCACGCCGAGGCTGATGAAGCTGACGATCAGCACGATCACCACCGCTTCGAACAGCGCACTGGTGAAGCCGCCGACGGCTTTTTCCACCACATCGGCCTGGTCGGAGACGTTGTGCACGCCGACGCCCACCGGCAGGTCGGCGGTCAGGTCGGTCATGCGCTGGTGCAGGGCCTTGCCGAATTCCTGGATGTTGCCACCCTTCTTCATCGCAATCGCGAGGCCGATGGCCGAATGACCGTTGAAGCGGAATTCCGGGGTGGCCGGGTCGACGTAACCACGGCTGATTTCAGCGATATCGGCCAAGCGATAGAAGCGATCGTTGAGCCGCAGGTTGACGTTGGCCAGGTCTTTCTCGGACGCGAACTGCCCGGAAGTGCGCACGGAAATCCGCTCCGGCCCGGCCTCGATCACACCCGCCGGGGTCACGGCGTTCTGCGATTGCAGGCTTTGCACCACCTGACGCTGATCGATGCCCAGCGCGGCGAGTTTGCGTGTGGAGAAGTTCAGATAGAGGACTTCGTCCTGCTCGCCGACCATCTCGACCTTGCCCAGCCCCGGTACGTCACGAATTGCGGCGCGCACCTGCTCCACGTAATCGCGCAACTGGCGCATCGACAAGCCGTCAGCGGTGAAGGCATACACCGAACCGAACACATCACCGAATTCGTCGTTAAACCCTGGCCCTTGCAGGCCTTGGGGGAAGTCGCCGCGAATATCGTTGATCTTCTTGCGCACCTGGTACCAGATTTCCGGGATGTCCTTGGCACTGGTGGTGTCGCGCAGGTAGACGAACACCGTCGATTCGCCGGGCCGGGTGTAGCTTTTCACGTAATCGAGGGAGTCGAGTTCTTCGAGTTTTTTCTCGATGCGGTCCGTGACCTGCTTGAGGGTTTCTTCCTGGGTCGCACCCGGCCAGCGGGTCTGGATCACCATGGTCTTGATGGTGAACGAGGGGTCTTCCTCGCGGCCCAGGTTCATGTACGAGAACACGCCCATCAGCAGCGCGACGAACATCAAATACCAGACGAACGACTGATGTTTGAGGGCCCATTCGGATAAGTTGAAACTCCCTTTCATCGCGGGCTTTCCTCGTCGATTTTGACTTTTTGCCCGGGTTTCAGGCTGTTCACACCGGCGCTGACCACGCGCTCACCGGACTTCACGCCGTCGGCCAGCACCACCGTTGCATCGGTTCGGCTGATCAGGTTGACGTCCCGTGGGGAAACGGTCTGGTTCTGCGGGTCGATGACCCAGATACGGGTTTTGCCATCGACTTCTTGCAGGGCGCTGACCGGCAGTTCCAGACGGGGTTTGATCGCCGAACTGAGGGTCACGCTGATTGCCGTGCCGAGGCGAAAGCCGGGCGGTGTGTCGGTCAGGGTCAGGCGGGCGCGACGGGTACGGGTTGCGCTTTGGGCCTGAGGTTCGATTTCACGGATGATCGCGGTGCTGGTGATGCTCGGGTCCAGTTGCGAGGCGACCTGGAACACCACGTCCGCCGGCAGTTGATCGACCAAGGTGTCCGGCAGGTCGATCACCGCTTCCTTGATGTCCGGTTGCGCCAGGGTCACCACTTGCTGGCCGGCGGTAACGACTTGCCCGGCCTCGGCGTTCCACGCGGTGACGATGGCTTTGTGATCGGTGCGCAACTGCACGTAGTTGAGTTGGTCCTTGGACTGATCGACCGCAGCCTTGGCTTGATCAAGGGACGCTTGGGTGGTTTTCAAATCGGTCTGCGCGATGTCCAGTTGCGCCTGGGCGCCGACGCCACGATCAAACAAGGCTTGCTGCCGACGGGCGTTAGCCTGAGCGTTGATGTATTGCGCCTGGATGCGCGCCAGATCGCCCTCGGCCGAACGCAACTGATTCTGCTGATCGGTGGGGTCGAGGGTCGCGAGCAACGCGCCCTTCTCGACTTCGGCGCCAACATCGACATTACGGCTGGCGATACGGCCCGGCACACGGAAGCCGATATTGCTTTCGTAGCGCGCCTGAATGCTGCCGGCGAAGCGCCCGAGGTCTTCCTGATTCAGGGATTTGACCTCGATCGACAGCACCGGGCGCACCGGCTCCGGCGGCGGTTCTTCTTTTGAGCAGGCGACCAGCAGCAGACCGGCGGTCAACAGCATCAGGCGCTTCATTGGTCAGCTCCCGGTGCCAAATCCTTGTAGGTATTTTCGGCGATTTCCACTTTCATTCCCGGGTGCAGTAACTGGCCGCCGGCGATGATGACTTTTTCGCCACCGTCGAGGCCGCCGCTGATGATGACTTTGCCGGTCAGGTAACGGCCGACAGTGACGGTGTGCAATTGCGCCTTGCCGTCGGCGTCCACCAGCCACACGGCCGGGTCGCTGAGGTTTTTGGTCAGGGCCGACCAAGGCAATTCCACCGCGGATTTGCCCGGCGTCTTCGCTGTGGCGCTGACCACCGAGCCGAGTTGCATGCCCTCGGGAAGGCCATGCAGGGTGACTTTGACTTGCACGGTGCCGGTCTGCGCGGACACCGCCGGGGTGATTTCCCGGACAGTGCCGGTGGTTTTGATCGCGGGGTTGTCGAGCAGGCTGACCACCAACGATTTGTCCGAAGGCGGCTCAGCCAGCAGCGATTCGTAGACGTTGAACACGGCGTCGCGCTCACCGTCCCGGGCCAGGCTGAAAATCGGCACCGTGGCTTGCACCACCTGGCCGACTTCGGCCTGGCGCGCGGTAATCACGCCGGGGGCTTCGGAGATCAACGAGGTGTAGCTCAGTTGTTCGCGGGCATTGGCCAGTTGCGCCTGGGCGGCGGTCAGGGCGCTTTGGCTGCTGCGCAACGCAGCCTGGGCCGCATCGTATTCGCTTTGGCTGGTGTAGCCCTTGGGCAGGAGTTTTTGCTGGCGCACGAACGCGGCGGCGGTCTGTTTGACCCGCGCCTGTTCGGCGACGACCTGGGCCTGGGCCGAATCGACGTTGGTCTGCAAATCCTTCGGATCGAGCTTGGCGAGCACCTGTTTGGCGGACACCCGGTCACCGACATCGACCATGCGCTGGATGATCTTGCCGCCGACGCGGAACGACAACTCGGTCTGCACCCGTGCCTGGACATCGCCGGTGAGGGTCACCGAAGCGGCGTAATCCGCGGGTTTGACCGCTTGCACGAAGACTCGCGGCAGGTCTTTTTCGACCGGTTTCTTATCGCCGCAAGCGGTCAGCAGCGCGAACACGCCCAGCCCCACCACAATTTTCAATCCGGTACCCGCCATGCAGACTCCTTTTCGTTGTACGAACGTGCAAGTGACGATACGACTGTGAGCTTAGAACAGGGTTCCACCTTCGCCCGCAGGAATGGGGATTTCCCCTGTAGGAGCTGCCGAAGGCTGCGATCTTTTGACTTTGACGGTGGATAAATTGCCAGAAGATCAAAAGATCGCAGCCTTCGGCAGCTCCTACAACGTAATTTCGTCAACGCGGTTATCCTGATGCCGATTCTGGACCGCAGAGAAGTCTTACATGCTCAAAACCCTCGCGGTGGCCAATTACCGCTCGATCAACAAATTGGTGATCCCGCTGGGCCGGCTAAACCTGATCACCGGCCCCAACGGCAGCGGCAAGTCCAACCTCTATCGCGCCTTGCGCCTGTTGGCGGAAACCGCCCAGGGTGGCGTGGTCAATGCGCTTGCGCGTGAGGGTGGGCTGGATTCGACGTTCTGGGCCGGGCCGGAAAACATCACTCGGCGCATGCGCAACGGTGAAGTGCCGATCGAGTCCAGCGTGCGCCACGGGGTCAAACGCCTGCGCCTGGGATTTGCCGGGGAAGACTTCAGCTATTCGATTGCCCTAGGGTTGCCTGCGCCGACACAGTCCTACTTTGCCCTCGACCCGGAAATCAAGAAGGAATGCATCTGGGCCGGGCCGCTCTACCGTCCGGCCAGCCTGCTGGTGGACCGCGAAGGCCCGATGATCCGCGCCCGTGAAGGGCGCAACTGGGACGTGTTGGCCCAGCACACGCCGAATTTCGACAGCCTGTTCGATCAGGTCGGCAGTTTGCGCACCTCGCCGGAAGTCATGCATTTGCGTGAATTCATCCGCCGTTGGCGTTTCTACGATCACTTTCGCAGCGACGCCGACGCCCCGGTGCGTCAGCCGCAACTGGGCACGCGCACGCCGGTGTTGCACCACGACGGCCGTGATCTGGCGGCGGCGTTGCAGACGATTCGTGAAATCGGCGATCCGGAGGCGTTGCAGGCCGCGATCAGCGATGCGTTTCCCGGCGCACGCTTGAACATCGCGCCGTTGCAGGGCGGACGGTTTGCCATCGAGTTTTATCAGGAAGGATTGCTGCGGCCGTTGTCGGCGGCGGAGTTGTCGGACGGTACGTTGCGTTATCTGCTGCTTGTCGCCGCACTGCTGACGCCGCGACCACCGTCGCTGATGGTGCTGAACGAGCCGGAAACCAGCCTGCACCCAGACCTGTTGCCGGCGTTGGCGCGGTTGATTATCCGGGTGTCCGGGCAGTGTCAGGTGTGGGTGGTGTCCCATGCCCGGCGGTTGATCTCGGCGTTGCAGGAAGACCCGGAGTGCAATTGCATTGTGCTGGAGAAGACCCTGGGCCAGACCGGGATCGTCGGGCAGCGGATGCTGGATGAACCGGCGTGGCATTGGCCGGATTGAGCGGCGCCTGTTAGACCGCTTTCGCGAGCAAGCCCGCTCCCACAGATGACCGAGTTGTCCAAGAGGATGCGGTCTAATGTGGGAGCGGGCTTGCTCGCGAAGGCAATCGAAAGATTACCGCATAGGTCTGGTCATCACCCCTGCCACTTCCCACCCTCGACAATCACGCTCTCAGGCTTGGTGTCATCGCTCAGTTCTTTACGCACATATTGGTCGTACAGCTTGAGCAGGTACTTCTCTTCACCCAACTTCGCCAACTCGACATTCACCCAGTCCCGCAGTTCGATGTTGCCCTTCTTCACTGCCGGCGCAATCGGCGCTTCGGCACCGAGGGTTTGCTCCAGCACGCGATAGCCCGGGTTCTGCTTGGCCCAGCTGAACAGCACCAGGTTGTCTTGCGCATAGGCGTCGCCGCGACCATTGGCCAAGGCTTGCAGGGACTCGGAGTTTTTTTCGAACTTCAGCAGTTTCCAGTCCGGGTGATTCTTGGTCAGCCAGATATCGGCGGTGGTTCCGGTGGTGACGATGGTGGTGCGGCTCGCCAGGTCATCGAGGTTTTTCACCGAGCTGCCCTGTGGGACAAGCGCTTGCACCGCAACCTTGAGGTTCGGGTTGGTGAATTCCACCGCTTCCTTGCGCTCCGGGGTCACGGTCATGTTGGCCAGGATCAGGTCAACCTTGTCGCTTTGCAGGAACGGAATCCGGCTGGCCGGTTCCACCGCGACGAACTCGACTTTGTTTTCATCGCCCAGCAGATCCTTGGCGAATTGACGGCCGATGTCGGTATCGAAGCCAACGTAGCGCCCGGCCTCGTCGACGAAACCAAACGGCGGTTTGTCGGTAAACACGCCGACAATCAGCTTGTCCCGGGCTTTGATTTTATCCAGGTAGCTGGCCGGCGCCGCGCTTTCGCTGGCGACTTTCGGCTTCGGCGTTTCTTCGGATTTGTTGCAGCCAGCCAGCAGCGCGAGTCCGAGCAGCGGCAGTAAAAAGAGTGAAGACTTGGCAGTTTTCATAGCGGTTCCAGTTCCTTTGTTTGAGTCTTTTTGGGCAGGGCTTCGACGTAGGAGAATTTCTCCAGGAACTGCTGCGCTCGTGCGGTTTGCGGGTTCGTAAAGAAAAGCTCGGGAGGGTTTTGTTCGAGGATGCGCCCGGCATCCATGAACACGATGCGGTCGGCCACAGCGCGGGCGAAGGCCATTTCGTGGGTGACGATCAACAGGGTCATGCCTTCGCGGGCCAGGCCCTGAATCACTTCCAGCACTTCCTTGACCATTTCCGGGTCGAGGGCGGCGGTGACTTCATCGAAGAGCATGACCTTGGGGTTCATGCACAGCGAACGGACGATCGCGATGCGTTGCTGCTGCCCGCCAGAGAGCTGGCGCGGATAAGCATCGCGCTTGTCCAGCAGGCCCACGCGTTCGAGCAACGCTTCGGCTTGGGCGCGGGCGTCGCGGCGATCACGTTTTTGCACTTTGACCGGGCCGAGCAGCAGGTTATCGAGCACGTTCATGTGCGGGAACAGGTGATAACTCTGGAACACCATGCCTATCTGCTGGCGCACGTCGCGCCAGTCGGTGCCCTTGTCGAGCAACTCGCGGCCATTGAAATTCAAACTGCCGCTGTGAGCGACTTCGAGGCCGTTGAGGCAACGCAGCAAAGTGCTTTTGCCGCAGCCGCTGGGACCGAGGATGACGATGACTTCGCCCGGTTTCACGCTCAGGTCGATCTCTTTGAGCACCTGTTGCTCGCCGAAAAACTTGTTGAAACCCTTGAACTCGATCAGTGCGCTCATGCTTGCGTCCAGCGCCGCTCCAGCACGCGCGAGGCGGCCGAAAGCGGGTAGCAGATGAAAAAGAAAAACAGGAAAAGCGCGCCGTAGATCAGCACCGATTCGTAGGTGCGCTCGATGATCTGCTGGCCGACCTTGATTACGTCCACCACGCCGATCAGCACCGCCAGGGAGCTGGTCTTGATGATTCGCGTGTAGACGTTGATGGTCGGCGGCGTCATGCGTTTCAGCGCCTGGGGCAGCAGCACGTAGCCGAACAGTTGCGGGCCGTTCAGGCCAATCGACAACCCCGCCTCACGCTGGCCGCGCGGCAACGACAGCAACGCACCGCGCACCACTTCGCCGACCTCGCTGGCGCCCCACAGCGACAACACCAGCACCGCGCACCAGAAACTCGGGATGCTCAGGCCAAAGAAAATCGGCAGGCCGAAGAACAGCAGGTACAGCCAGACCAGCACCGGGATCGCCCGGAACAGCTCCAGATAAACCCGCAGGATCGCGTTCAGCCATTTCGAATTCAGCGTGCGCAACACACCGTAGAGCACGCCGCCAACGGTGCTGATGGCGATGCTTAGAAACGATATCGACAAAGTTTGCGCTGCGCCCTTGCCCAGTTGCGGCAAAGACACCCACAGCAACTCAAGACCCGAACTGGCCATGCTGGAGCCTCCTTTCCAGACGGCTGAGCAGCAGCGACAGCGGCAAGAACAACAGCACGCAAATCAGCGTCAGCACGGCGAGCATTTCGTAGGTTTTGTAGTAGAGCGCGATGTAGCTTTTGGTGGTGTAGAGAATCTCCGGCACCGCCACCGCCGAGACCACGGTGGTTTCCTTGAGCAGGAAAATGAAATTGGCGAACAGCGACGGCAGGCTGAGGATGCCGGCTTGCGGCAGGATCACGTAGCGCAATAATTGGCCGTGGGACAAGCCGATGGAGCGACCGGATTCGAGTTGCGCCTGGGGCACCGCATCCACACCGGCACGCAGCACTTCGGTGAGGTAGGCGCCGCCGAGGAAAGTCATGGTGATGATCGCCGCGGCAAAACCGGAAACGCTGATGCCCAGCGCCGGCAAGGCGAAGTAGACGAAGAACAGCTGGATCAACAGCGGGGTGTTACGCGCCAGCTCCACGTACAGCCCGACCAAGCGCTGCAGGTAAGGCGTGCGAAACACCAGGATCGTCGCGTTGATCAGCGCCACCAGCAGCGACGTGCCGATGGCGATGAAGCCAACCTGCAGCGTCACGCCCACGGCTTTGAGAAACGCCGGCAGGGTGCTGAGGATAAAAGCGTAATCGAAGGTCATTGAACATCCTGGACGCCGCTCGGTAAGCGACGGTGGTGCAGTCCATGGGCGGTGGATAACTACCCGGCAGACAACGACTTTAAAGGTATAAAAAGAAGAATTTAAATACCGTTAAAGCATATTGATATCACGCAAAAAACTATCCCACGGATTTGCGACAGCAACGGAAGACGACTATTTTCCTTTGCGCTGTAGGAAGGATCTATTTTTCAAAAAGCCCCTCCAAGGACGCACAGCTTTTGGCCAGACTCCCCGGCCAAACCATCACAAGGAAGAGAAAAATGGCTGACGCAAAAGTGCCGCAACCGCTGGACCCGCAGGACATCGTGAAGTTGCTGGTGGCGTTGCGCAGGGCGTTGAAGGCCGGAGTGGCCTAGACCTTAAAAAGCAAAAGATCGCAGCCTCGTTTCACTCGACAGCTCCTACAGGGATACGCATTCAATGTAGGAGCTGTCGAGTGAAACGAGGCTGCGATCTCTTGATCTTCGGGCCAATAAAAAACGCCAACGCTATATAAGCCGTCGGCGTTCGAAACCTTGAAGGGGTTTAAAGCTGCGTCGAATCAGAACGCCGGCAATACCGCGCCGTTGTACTTCTTGGCGATGAACGCTTTCACTTCCGGGCTGGTCAGGGCCTTGGCCAGTTTCTGGATCGCGTCGCTGTCCTTGTTGTCCGGACGAGCCACCAGGAAGTTCACGTAAGGCGAATCTGCACCTTCAATCACCAGCGCGTCTTTGGCCGGGTTCAGGCCTGCTTCCAGCGCGTAGTTGGTGTTGATCATGTCCAGGTCGACCTGGTCCAGAACACGCGGCAGCATGGCCGATTCCAGTTCCTTGAACTTGAAGTTATGCGGGTTCTTGGCGATGTCTTTCGGGGTAGCCAAAGCGTTTTTCGGGTCTTTCAACTCGATCAGGCCCGCCTTCTGCAGCAGGATCAGGGCACGGCCGCTGTTGCTGCCTTCGTTCGGGATAGCGATGGTTGCGCCGTCTTTCAGCTCAGCCAGGGTTTTGACTTTCTTCGAGTAGCCGCCGAACGGTTCAACGTGCACGCCGATCACGGTGACAAGGTTGGTGCCTTTGCCTTCGTTGAAGCTTTTCAGGTACGGCAGGGTCTGGAAGTAGTTGGCGTCCAGACGCTTCTGATCGACCTGCACGTTCGGCTGAACGTAGTCGGTGAAGACTTTGATTTCCAGATCCACGCCTTCTTTGGCGAGGGTCGGTTTGATCAGTTCGAGAATCTCGGCGTGTGGAATCGGGGTCGCCGCAACCACCAGTTTCTCGCCAGCCTGGGCCAGGCCCGCAGTCAGGGCAGCCGCCAATGCGGTGAACAACAGAACCTTTTTCATGCAGTGTCCTTATCGAAAATCACGGTCGCCAATGACGACGGCTATTAGTACGTGTGCCAGTGAAGTGCTATCGCTGGCGTGAAGCGGACAATACCGGGATTTTTTATTCCCGAACAATATCTTTTATTCACTTTCATATTCCATTTTGTTCATACAGCTCTAGCCTGCACATTACCCGTAGGAGCGAGGCTTGCCCGCGAAAGCGTCCTTCCTGAGACACCGCGTTGTCTGGTTCGCGAGCAAGCTTTGCTCCTACAGGAGTCCGGCGTTGTTGAGGAGTTGTTTCAGGGCTGTTTGCTCGGCAGCGGAACCACTGGCGAGGATCTGTTTGAGTTGCCGTTCAATCTGCGCCAACGACGGCAATGCCTCCGGCAGATTCAAATGCTCGGGCAAGATCTCATCCCCGGTGCTGACCAGCAGCGCAAAGTGGATGACATTCTCCAGCTCCCGGGTGTTGCCCGGCCAACTGTGCGCCTCCAACACCTGTTGCGCGGCTTCGCTGATCAACGGCACCGGCAGGTCCAGGCGCTGGCTATAGATGCCCAGAAAGTATTCCGCGAGGGACAGGATGTCGCCCACCCGCTCACGCAGCGCCGGCAATTCGAGCTGGCCTTCGCTAAGGTAGTGATAAAGCCGTTCATGGAATTTCCCGGCCGCCACTGCTTGAGCCAGGTCGATGCTGGTAGCCGCGACCAGGCGCACGTCCACCGGGCTCGGCTGGTGCGCGCCAACGCGGGTGACTTCGTGGTTTTCCAGCGCCGAGAGCAGTTTGATCTGGATCGGTAGCGGCAAATCGCCGATCTCATCCAGGTACAGCGTCCCGCCATTGGCCGAGCCGAACCAGCCGGCACGACTGCTGGCCGAACCGGTGTAGCTGCCGGCGGCATAACCGAACAATTCGGCATCGGCATAGGTCGGGCTGATCGCGCCGCAATTGACCGAGACGAACAAGCCGCCACGATCACTCGCACGGTGGATGTGCCGCGCGAGCAATTCCTTGCCGCTGCCGGTTTCACCGCGAATCAATACTGAAATGGAGCGCGGGGCCAGTTGCTCCAGCTCTTGGCGCAACTGCCGCGAACGCGGATCGACGAATACCAGCGCCTTGGCGCGGATGCTCAGGGGACTTTTTTCGGCGTCGGGGAAGGTCAGCAATGGCTGACCGAAAGTTTCAAAACTCATGGCAGACTCCCGCCCAAAACCGCCGGGAGACGGGGGCGTTAAAAATAAAATTTAAGCGCGGCGCAGGGCGTGATGTTCCATGCGGTTTTGCAGGCGATAGAGATAGGCAAAACCCTGCTCCCAACGCTGGTGACCAGACTTGACGTTGATGTGCCCGGCACCCGCCAGGATCCCCGCCTCGGCGCCCCAGTTACGGGCCAACTCCATCGCGCGGGTTGCGCTGACAGCGCTGTCGTTATCGGAGCTGACAACCTGGCTCGGGAACGGCAGCAACGTGGTCGGGATCGGTGCAAAGTTACGCAAGGCCGGTGCGCAGGCCGGACGCTCGACGTCTGCGGGCGCGACCAGCAAGGCACCGCGCACCTGACGCAGGAAATTCAGTGGCGCCGTAGCCGCCCAATGGGCAACGGTGATGCAACCCAGGCTGTGGGCGATCAGGATCACCGGCGTGCTGTCGGCGGCAATCGCCTCGGCCAGCGCCGCGACCCAGTCTTCACGGCGCGGTGTCAGCCAATCGGCCTGCTCCACCCGTGCACTGTTCGGCAGACTGTTCTGCCAATGTGTTTGCCAATGATCTTCTGGCGATCCTTGCCAGCCCGGCACAATCAGGTAGCGAATTGATTCGTTGCGCATGGGGAGCTCTCCTGCTGCTTGTCTGTTCCTGATCGATTATAGGGATGAGAGTTATATTCGTTAAGGAATAAGAAGCTATTTATTAAGACCCATATCGAATATATGGTGATCCCTGTAGGAGCTGCCGAAGGCTGCGATCTTTTGATTTTGATTTTTACAAGCAAGATCAAAAGATCCGCAGCCTTCGGCAGCTCCTACAGGGGGTCGGTGTTTTAGGCATAAAAAAAGGGCCGCACCCTGCCAAGGAGACGGCCCCGGAAAACTTGAAATCTGTTAGCGCGCGGTAATCACCGACAACTTGGTAATCCCCGCCCGCTCAATGGACGCCATCGCCCGCGCCACTTCGCCGTAATTCACCCCGTCATCGGCCTGCAATTGCACGCGCACTTCAGGGTCCTTGGCCTTCGCCGATTTGAGGTTGAACTCCAGCAAGTCCGGCTGGATTTCATCCTTGTTGATAAACAACTTGCCGGCGCCATCGATGCTCACCACCAGCGGGTCTTTCTGCTCCACCGGGGCCACAGCCTCGGTCTTGGGCAGGTTGATCGGGATCGCGTTGGTCAGCAGCGGCGCGGTGACGATAAACACCACCAGCAGCACCAGCATCACGTCCACCAGCGGTGTCACGTTGATCTCGCTCAGCACCTCGTCACTGTCTTGCGTGGAGAAGGCCATATCAGGACGCCTCCTTCACTTTCTGCGCGCCGCCCTGAGCGACCACTTTGTGCGAGGTCGGGTGAATCAGCAGGCGGAACGAACTCTTCTGCGCCAGGCTGTAGAAGTCATGGGCGAAATCGTCCAAGTCCGCCGCCGTCAGTTTCAGGCGTCGCAAAAAGTAGTTGTAAACCAGCACCGCCGGCACCGCGACGGCGATCCCCACACCCGTGGCAACCAGTGCCGCGCCAATCGGCCCGGCCACCGTTTCCAGGCTCGCCGAACCCGCCGCGCTGATGCCTTTCAACGCTTCCATGATTCCCCACACGGTGCCGAACAAACCAATGAACGGCGAGGTGCTGCCAATACTCGCGACCACCGCCAGCCCGGTTTCCAGCGAGCGACGCTCGCGGACGATCTGCTGACGCAAGGCGCGCTCCAGGCGATCCTGATGATTGATCGCCTGGCTCAAGTCATTCGCCGGCGGCGCTTCACCGACCTGGATCGCCGCGTAACCCGCCTGGGCCACACGCGCCGCAGCACCCGGCTGGGTTTCGCTCAATTCGGCCGCCGAGTCGAGACTCGAAGCGGCCCAAAACTGTTTATGAAATTTGCGATCCTGGGCTTTCAGGCGGCCAAACTGCACGCCCTTGAGCAACGCCAAACCCCAAGTGGCTACGGAAAAAACCACCAGCAGCCAAATCACCGCGCTTTCGATGGATTCAAGTGGAGAGGCCAGTAACGTCATGATGTATTCCCTCGTGTAAATTTTTCGCGCGAAATTGGTTTCGGTTTAATGAATCTTGAAATCGATGGGCACGCTGACCCAGCCATCCTGGGCAACATCACCTTGCTTGGCCGGGACGAAGCTCCAACGCTTCACCGCGTTCAACGCGGCCTCGTCGAGCTGATCGCGACCACTGCTTTTCTGAATCTGGATTTCACCGGGCTTGCCGTTGGCCAGCACATGCACCCGCAACAACACCGTGCCTTCCCAACCGCGACGCTGAGCCAGGGACGGGTATTCCGGCGCCGGGTTCTTCAGGTACGCCGCGTTGGCCGAAGCGGGAGTCACCGGTGCCGGCGCGGGTGGCGCGGGCGGTGCCGGGGCCGCGACAGGCGCTGTGGGTTGTGGCGGCGCCGGTGGTTGCTCGACGGCTTTGGGAGCCGGTTTTGGCACAGGCTTGACCACAGGTTTTGGCTTGGGAATCGGTTTCGGTGGCGGCGGCTTCACGGCCAACTCGTCTTGCACCGGCGGAGGTGGCTCGACCACCGGTTGAGGCGGCGGTGGAGGTGGAGGCGGTGGAGGCGGCTCGACCACGGGCGGCGCCGGACGCGAAAACTCGATGGTCATCGGCGGAATTTCCGGCGGCACGATCGGCAGTTCTTTGATCGGCTGTTGATTGACCCAATAGATCACCGCGCCATGCACCAGCAACGCCAGCACGCCGAGCAGGATCGCTTCACGTCGGCTCAAAATACCCTTGGGCGCCCGCTGCAAACGCAACTGGCCCAACGGCACGCGATGCACCCGGCCGAGGTCGACCAACTCGCCACTCGGCGCCTGGCGCCAAAGCACCTCTTGTGCGCCGGCGGCGGTCTGGACATTGCCCATTGATTAACTCCCTGCGGTCTCTTTGCGAATAACCCCATACACCCGCTTATCCATCCCCCGCGCGGCGTATCGAGGGGCCAATCATTGGGCCAGACGCTTATCTCTTAAAGTAATCTTTAAAGTTATGGATAGATCCAGATCGAATATGAAAATCGGTCAAATTCGCCAAAGCCACGTCGTACAAGGCTTGCAGCGTAGCGCTGGAAAAACGATGCATTTCAAGCATTGAAAGTATTCGCGCAAGGCATCGTTTTATGAGGAAAGAGGATGAGAATCAACTAACAACAGCAGGCGTCACCCACAAATAAAAACAGGCTGATGCATGTTAAATGCATCAGCCTGTTGTTTATTACAGCGATGTTTATTGCTTGACGAATTCGCCACCCAACGTCACTACATCACCATCGAAGTTATTGCGCGAACCCGCAGCCCGTAGTCGGGAATAGTTGTGATCCGGCGAGAACAGCGTCCAGGCTTGGTAACCGGTGCCGTCATTCAGCCCGGTGAGGGTGATGATGGTCGGTTGGCCGGTGCTGTTCTGGAAGTGATAGTGCCCATAAGCGACATCGTAGTTCACCCCGCCCTGGCTCAGCTTGCCGCTGAAGGTCCCATTCGAGTCATTACCGTCGGTAATAACCAGTTTGGCGCCAGAGTTCGAGTTCACGTAAGTACCATTAATGCTCGACATGGTTCGACTTCCTTTATCTGTTAAATAAGTGTCTTCCGATGAGAGCAAGTTTCCTCCTGGAAACTCACGAAACAGAGCATGGTTCGACAATCGTTTATTGTCCACGCGGAAACAGACTTATTATTCGACGAAAATGCGATATCTACTATGCAGAGTCTTCATAAGTTATTCCGAAACAATCAAAGATTACTTCCGACAGTACTAAGCCAGTCAGAAATCATAGCGACCAGTTACGCCCAACGTCCGAGGCGTTCCGAGCAAGCCTTCATAACCACCATTCCCACCGGTCCACAATGTCGTGTAATAGGTTTTATCGAAGGCGTTTTTCAGCCACAGCGAGACATCCCACTGCCCCTGATTGAAGTCGCCACGCAGGCCTGTGGATAAGTTGACCACCGCATAACTCGGGATCTGCCCGTAATCGGAATCCTCCACCGTGCCCACGGCTTTGGAGCGGAAGGCGTAGCTGGCGGTGACGTACTCTTCGAAGCCGTTGCTCAGGTTCCATTTGTATTCGCCGTTGGCGTTGCCGATCCATTTCGAGGCACCGACCACCTGATGGCCGCTCAGGTCGCAAGAGGCCGGTGCGCCTGGGCGCAAGCTGACTTCCGGCGGGCACGGTGCATCTTTGTAGGAGAGGTAGCTGACGTCGTTGAAGGAGCCATTGAGGTTCAGGGTCAGGCCGCGCAACGGGATGATCGTGCTTTCGACTTCCACGCCGCGCGAGCGCACGGAGCCTGCGTTGGTCAGGTATTGCACGCGGTTGACGTCGTCGTAGGCGTTGGTCTGGTAGGCGTTGACCTGGGTCCAGAACACGTTGGCGTTGAGTTGCAGGCGGCGGTCCCACAGGGTGCTTTTGAAGCCGAGTTCGGCGTTGTTGGCGCGCTCGGTACCGATCAGCAACGAGTCGGCGCCTGCGGTGGGTGCGGAGCCGACCGCGAGGTTCACGCCTCCGGATTTTTCGCCGTGGGACAAGGTCGCGTAGCCGAGCAAGTCATCGGTAAAGCGATAACTGAGGTTCAACAGGCCGGAAGGGCTTGAGCTGTACTGATTCAGGTCGCCGGAGTCGTAGGCGCCCGTACGACCGCGTCTTGCCGTGGCCGCCGCGCCCGTTAACGCCGCACCACCTACCGGAGCATCACGCGTCACCCAAGCGTTTTTCTCTTCATAGGTGCCACGAACGCCAGCGGTAAAGTCCAGACGCGGGGTGAGGTGCCAAGTGCCTTGGGCGAATAGCGCAAAACTGTTGGTTTCGATATGGCCGTTGCCGACGCTGTCCACGTTGGCCAATGCGCCCCGTGGCGTGCCGTTCCAGATGTCCGCTTGCGGGCCGTAATAGGAGAAGGATTTGTTGTCCAGGTCCGAACCGAAGTAATAGGCGCCGAGCACGTAATCGAAGAATTCACCCTTGGGCGAGGCGAGGCGGAATTCCTGGGAGTACTGCTTATCCTCCACCGAAACTCCGGCGTTGTAGCTGGCCGGCACGTTCAAGCCATCGTCGTTACGCGGGGTGAAATTCCACCAGCGATAGGAACTGACCGACGTCAGGGTGAAGTCGTTCGGCAAGGTCCAGTTGGCCTCCAGCGACGTGCCGCCCTGATGCACCGTGACGTGTTGGTCGTTGTCCAGATTGACCTTGCGATGCGAGCCGTTGACTAAAGTCGCGCCCGCCGCAGTGGCCCGCGACTGGTATTGGTTTACGCCATTGATGGTCGGCCCGGTGCTGTACAGCACGCGGGTGCCGGCGCTGGAATCCTCTTCGTTGTAATCGCCGATCCAGCGCAGGTTGAACGACTCGTTGGGCTTGTACAGCAACTGCCCACGGAAGCCGTCGCGCGAACCGCCGTTCAATTCATTGCCGTTGAATTCATTCTTGATGTCGCCGTCGCTGCGGGTGCGATACGCGGAAAAACGTCCGGCGAGCTCATCGTTCAACGGGCCGGAAATCGTGCCCTTGGTCTGGAAGTAACCGTCCTCGCCCACCGAGGTTTCAATGCTGCGTTCCGGGGTAAATGTCGGCGCGCGGGTGCTGATGTTGATCACGCCGGCGGTGGTGTTCTTGCCGAAGAGCGTGCCTTGCGGCCCCCGCAGCACTTCGAGCTGTTCGATGTCCATCAGGTCGAACACCGCCATGCCCGGACGCCCGAGGTAAACGTTGTCGATGTAGAGCCCGACGCTGCCCTCCAGGCCATCGCTGGCCGGGTTGTTACCGAGGCCGCGGATCGACACGCTGGACTGGCGCGCATGCATGTAGGCGACGTTGACGCTCGGCACCAGTTGTTGCAGATCCTGAATGCGATAGACCCGCTGGGTTTCCAGGGCCTGGCCGCTGACCACGCTCATTGGCGTCGGCACATCTTGCGAACTTTCCTCCCGACGGCGGGTGGTAACGGTCACGGTTTCGAGTTGCGAACTGTCGGCCGTAGTTTTGCCAGCAGAAGCCGCTTCCGGAGTCGTGGTGTCGGCCGCATAAGCCTGGGCACTTCCCGCCAGCAACAGGGCCAGGGGCAGGCGTTTGAGCCGTCGGGGCGATAAGGGTGACGCAAGGTTCAACGGACTCATGGGGCGGCTCCTGGTCAAAAAACACGCAACGGCTTTTCGCACTGCATATTCTTTAAAGTTATTTATTTATGTTTTTACAAAGATTTACTGCATAAGAGATTGCCTTTATAAGGAGTCGACCTAATGCATATCCAATGCATTTGCCCGATATTTTTTATGTGAAAAATGCATATCGATTTGCGCCAGCTCAGACACTTCATCGCCCTCGCCGACCAGCGCAGTTTCGTCGCGGGTGCGCAGGCGGTGAACCTCTCGCAATCCGCCTTCAGCCGCAGCATCCAGGCGCTGGAACACAGCGTCGGCTGTCAGTTGGTGGATCGCGGACGCAAGGACCTAGCGCCGACCAAACAGGGTCAGGTGCTGCTCGAACACGCGCGGCGGCTGGTCAGCGGCGCGCAGCAGATGGCCAACGAGATCAGCCAGTTCAATGGCCTGGAGGCCGGCGAGTTGCGCTTCGGTTGCGGCCCCGCGCCAGCGGCGGGATTGATCCCGCGCGCGATCGGCGCCTTCATCGGGCGCTATCCGAAAGCGCGGGTGCAGTTTCAGGTGGACGATTGGCAGAGCCTGAGCAAGCGACTGCTGAGTGAGGAGTTTGAATTTTTCGTCGCCGACACCCGCTATTTCGAAGCGGACCCGGATTACCTGACCCAACGCCTGCGCCCGCGCAAATGGCATTTCTGCTGCCGCGCCGGGCATCCACTGGCGGGGCGCGAAAGTGTCAGCGCGGCGGAGTTGATGAGTTATCCGATGGCCGTCAGCATCCGCCCGCCGAACCTGCGCAAAGTCATCGTCGACCTGAGCGGCCGTCCGGATTTCACGCCGAATGTGGAATGCGAAAACAGCTACAGCCTGTTGAGCGTGGTGATGCGTTCGGATGCAATCGGGATTGTCGGCGCGTACGCCGATGCGCTGCATCATGCCAAGGGTGAATTGGTGTGTTTGAAGATTGATGGGTTGGCGGATGATCTGGAGGAGCTGTACACGCGGTACGGGATTGTCAGTCGTGCCGGGTATCGTTTGTCGCCGCTGGCCGAAGCGATGATTGCGCAGATCAAGGAGATTGATCAGCAGGATGAAGAGGTGTGTTCGCTGGAGAATCTTGCCGTCTGATAGGCCGCCTTCGCGAGCAAGCCCGCTCCCACAGGGGATTTGTGAACGACGCAATACCAATGTGGGAGCGGGCTTGCTCGCGAAGAGGCCAGACCAGGCGCCAATGCACCCACTGCATAAACCGCATTCCCCAAATGCACTTGCCTCAACCCCGCCCCACCAGCGAAAACCCTCGCCTGTCTTCCGATCGGTGAACCCCATGTCCCACACCCAAAAACCCGTGCGCAACGTGCTGTACATCATGTGCGATCAGCTGCGTCGCGATTACCTGTCGTGCTACGGCCATCCGCACTTGCACACGCCCAATATCGATCGCCTGGCCGCTGCCGGCGTGCGTTTCAGCCGCGCCTACACCCAAGGCACGATCTGCGGACCGTCGCGGATGTCGGCCTACACCGGTCGCTATGTCAGCAGCCATCAAGTGGCCTGGAACGCGGTGCCGTTGCCCCTGGAAGAACTGACCATTGGCGACTATCTGCGCCCTCACGGCATCCGCACCGCGCTGGTGGGCAAGACCCACGCCACGCCTAATCTGGATGCCTTGCAACGCCTTGCCATCGACCCGCTTAGTCAGCAGGCAGAGGTGTTGAATGAGGTCGGTTTCGAAGCCTTTTTCCGCCACGACGGGATCTTCCCCGACGACCCGCTATTCGACGACAAACGCGAGTCCGCGCCCTACACCCACTATCTGCGCGACCACGGCTTCGAGGGCCGCAACCCGTGGCACGACTGGGCCAACGCGGCCGAAGGCGAACGGGGAGAAGTCCTCAGCGGCTGGAAAATGCGCAACGCTCATTTGCCGGCACGTGTCCCCGAACAGCATTCGGAAACGGTCTACACCACCGACCGCGCCATCGACTTTATCGGCGAGCAAGGCGAGCAGCCGTGGTGCCTGCACCTGTCGTACATCAAGCCGCACTGGCCCTACATTGCCCCGGCGCCGTATCACGCGTTGTACGGCGCCGATCAGGTGATTGATCCGGTGCGCGCTGCGCCCGGCGATGCAAGCGATCATCCGGTGTACAACGCGTTTCGCCAGCATGAAGAGAGCCTGAATTTCTCCCGCGACGAGGTGCGCCTGAACGTGGTGCCAACTTACATGGGGTTGATTAAACAGGTCGATGATCAGCTCGGGCGGTTGTTCGATTTTCTGCAAAGCAATGGCCGCTGGGATGACACGCTGATTGTGTTCACCAGCGATCACGGTGACTTCCTGGGCGACCATTACCTGGGGGAGAAAGAGTTTTTGCTGGAGCCGGCGGTGGGGATTCCGCTGATCGTGCGCGATCCGCGTGTGGCGGCGGATGTCACTCGGGGTTCGGTGGATGATCGTCTCGTGGAAACCATCGATGCGTTGCCGACTTTCCTTGACGCACTTGGGTTGCCGAGCGCCGATCACCGGCTTGAAGGACGCTCGCTGATCCCGCTGCTGCACGGCAAGGAAACCGATTGGCGCCGCTATGCGATCAGCGAGTACGACTACGCCTTCCAGGCCCCTGCACGGGAGCGATTGGAGCAACCGATCGACCGTTGCCGCATGACCATGGTGCGCAGCGAGCGCTGGAAATACCTGGCGTATGACGGCTTTCGACCGCAGCTGTTTGATCTGCTGAATGATCCGCAGGAGTTGCAGAATTTAGGCGAGGATCCGACGTATGCGGCGGTACGCGAAGAGCATGCGGGGTATTTGTTCGAGTGGGTGCGCGGGTTGAAGCGGCGCACGACCATCAGTCATCAGGAGATTGATTTGCGCGGGCAGCGGTTTCGTTATGGCGAGCCCGAAACAGAGAAATTGGTCCAGATCGGCGTGTGGTAACCCAATCAAATTGTGGGAGCGGGCTTGCTCGCGAATGCAGTGTGTCAGGCAACATAGCTGCGACTGATACACCGCTTTCGCGAGCAAGCCCGCTCCCACAGGGTCCGTGTTTCAAGCGCCTTTAATGGTCTGACTCCGCTGCCCCGCCACGCCCACCGGCACTTCGCCCTTCAACGTCACCCGGCGAACAATCCGGTCCTGGGTGCCGTAATCATCCACCGCGTAATGCTGGGTCGAACGGTTATCCCAGATCGCCACATCGCCGGCCTTCCAGCGCCAGCGCACGGTGTTTTCCAAACGGGTTACATGGCTCTGCAACAAGCCAAATAAATGCGCCGAATCCGCCTGGGAATAACCCTTGATGCGCTTCACGAAATGCCCCAGCAGCAAGCTCTTCTCACCGCTGATCGGGTGCACGCGCACAACCGGGTGTTCGGTCTCGTAAACGGTGGAAGTGAAGATTTTGCGGTAGCGCTCCAGCTTCTCTGCCGACACGTCGGGCTTGGCGCCGGCGTAGTCGTATTCGTTGCTGTGCACAGCGGTAAGTTTGTCCGCCAGTTCGCGCAGCTCCGGCGCCAGTTCGTTGTACGCCGTCGCAGTGTTGGCCCAGAAGGTGTCGCCGCCGAACGCCGGGGCCACTACCGAGCGCAGGATCGAGGCTTTCGGGTAGGCGTCGACGAAGGTCACGTCGGTGTGCCATGAGTTGGCGCGCTGGCCTTCCGCGCCGTCGAGTTCCAGCAGGTAACGGGTGCCGTCGCGTACTGGTACGGTCGGGTGCGCCACCGGTTCGCCGAGCAAATGCGCGAAGGCTTCCTGGCTCTGGTCGTCGAGCTGGGTCTGCTCGCGAAAGAACACGACTTTGTACTGGACCAACGCCTGCTGGATCGCTTCGACGGTGTCGGCATCCAGCTCGCCGGAGAGTTGCACACCACGGATCTCGGCACCGATCCGACCGGCCACCGGATGGATTTCAAGCGCGTGAACAGCGGGTTTTACAGCTAAAGCGGCATTGCTCATGGGTAGACCCTCGATCGGACTGCTGACGGTTGAGCGGCAGCGAAACATTGCTCTATATATATTCAATTTAGGTCTAATAGATATTCGCATGCTTCGTTGACGGAATAAGAGCTTGCATTTAAAACCTCAAGCAACCTTCGTCGCAAATGCCTTCGAGCTATTTTTAGGATGCCGCAAAAGCATATGGATCTTCGCCAGTTGCGCTACTTCATCGCCCTCAACGAACACCGCAGTTTTGTCCGCGCGGCCGACGCCATGGGCATCACTCAACCGGCGTTCAGCCGCAGTATCCAAGGGCTGGAGCAAGAGTTCGGCTGCGTGCTGGTGGACCGTGGCAACAAGGATTTGCGCCCGACACCCGAGGGCCAGGTGGTGCTGCAACACGCCCTGACCCTGGTGCAAGGCGCGGCGTTGCTCAGCGCTGAAGTGACGCAGATGACTAAGCTCGACGCCGGTGAATTGCGCTTCGGTTGCGGCCCGGCGCCCGCGGTGAAACTGGTACCGGACGCAGTGGCGCAATTCATCAACGCGCACCCGAAAGTGCGCACCTGTTTCCAGGTGGATAACTGGGAAAAACTCAGCCGCGCGCTCAGCCGGGAAGAGATCGAATTCTTCATCGCCGACATCCGCCATTTCGAGGCCGACCCGAACTTCCAGACCCAGGCCCTGACGCCCAAGCGCGGCGTATTTTTCTGCCGGCCGGGGCATCCGCTGCTGGTCAAGGACAGCTTGTCGACCAACGACATGTTCGACTATCCGTTGGCGACCACATTGATCCCGCCGGGCATCCGCAAACTGCTGGCGAACCTCAGTGGGCGGATGGATTTTTCACCGACCATCGAGACTGAGCACTTTCCGGCGCTGGTGAAAGTGGTGCTGCAATCGAATGCCATCGGCATCGGCACGGAAGAGGCGTTTGTCGAGGACATTGCCAAGGGTTCACTGGTGCTGCTGCACTGGCGCAACTTGCCGCAGAACATTGAAAGCATGAACGCGCGGTGCGGGATTGTCAGCCGCACGGGGTTCCGGTTATCGCCGGCGGCGCGGGCGATGATTGAGACGTTGGTGGCGGTGGATAAGCAGCAGATTTCCGTCGCGGTTTAGGGCCTCTTCGCGAGCAGGCTCGCTCCCACATTGGATCTCCTGTGAACACATAATTTGTGAACACCGAAAATCAACTGTGGGAGCGAGCCTGCTCGCGAAGGCGCCCATACAGGCGCTAAAGATTCAGAGCTTGGCAGCAGCCAACTCAGGCACCACCCAATCCGTCACCTTGAACGGCTTGCGAATCAACTTCTGCTGCGAAGCCAAATCCACCGCATCCTGTAATTTCCCCAGGAACACCGGGTCCAGTGTCGACGGGAACACTTCGCTCAACTTCTGATCCTTCAGGTCCTGCTGAAGGATCACCGCCGGGTAACTGGCCAGCCCCGACACCAATTGAATGTACGCATCCTTGTTGCTGTCCTGGGTCAGCCATTCCACCGCTTGCTGCTGCGCCTTCAGCAATTTCGCGACGACATCAGGATGCTCGTCGACAAACTTGCCAGTGCCAACCAACACCGCCTGAACACTGCCCGCGCCACCCAGATCCTTGGTGTTCAACGGCAACTCGGCCAGCCCTTTGGCTTGCAACGCCGTCAGTCCGGAGCTGCCCCAGGAAGCATCAATCTGCTTGGCCGCCAACGCCGCGACCGCTCCGTTAAAGTCCAGATTGATCACCTTCACGTCTTTCTCGCTCAACCCCTGGCTGGCCAGCGCCGCGTCGAAGGACAACTGCGTAGCGGTGCCACGGAAGATCGCCACGCGTTTGCCTTTCAGGTCCTGCAGCGTCTTGATCCCCGAGCCGGGCACCACGCCCAGATACTGTTTCACGCCCCGTGCGGAGGCGCTGAGCAGCCGGGTATCCAGCCCATTCGACTTGCCAATGATCGCCGCCAGATCTCCCAGGTAAGCCAGGTCCACCTGACCATTGGCGAACGCTTCGTTGATCACCGGACCGGCGCCCTTGAAGAAGCTCCACTGAATCTTGATGCCCTGATCGGCGAAGGCTTTTTCGTAGATCTGCTGGTCGCGCAAGACATCCGCGATACCGCCGCCACTGTGTTGGGTACCGGCGCTGAGGTCGGGCACGGCGATGCGGATTTCCTTGAGTTCGTCGGCGTGGGCAGTGAACGCCAACAACCCCGCCAGCGCCGGAATGGCGAACAGACTGATGACACGTTTGAAAGGACGATTCATGGGTGCGGCTCCTGATGACAACGGCGTTGAGGAGCAGAACGTAGGCTGAATCGGAGCCAGCACTTAAATACTATAAATTCACATTTTTATATCTTTTAGATCTATGCCAGTCAGGACGCGGCTCTTGGGCGGGTATGCATAAACAGCATCGAAAATATTCTTCGAATGCATTGGATGCGTGTGGGCTGTAGGCCTTAAATGGCTTGGCTTATCTCTCAATAGTATTGATTTGAATTTTTATAGATCAAATTTGCATACACCTAAAATCCCTGTGGGAGCGGGCTTGCTCGCGAAAGCGGTGTTTCAGTCGCCATTAATATTGGATGTGCTGACGCTTTCGCGAGCAAGCCCGCTCCCACAAGGTCAAAAACGGAGGTCATCCATGGCCCGTGTTTCCCTTCTCAGCCTGCCGCTGCTTGCGCCGCCGCTCAACGGCCAGCGTCTTTGGCCGAGCCTGAGCCAACGACTATTGCCCTGGTTGCTGCCCGTCAGCCTGTTCGCACTCTGGTGGCTGGCCAGCCGCAATCACTGGATGAGCGAGCAAATCCTGCCGGCGCCGTCGCTGGTCTGGAGCAGCGCCGTCGAACTGTCCCAGGGTGAGTTGTGGAGTCATCTGTGGATCAGCCTGCAACGCCTGTTCTGGGGGTTGCTGGCCGGGGTCAGTGCCGGTGCCGTGTTGGGTGCAACGTTAGGTTTCAGTCGGCGTCTGGAGCGTCTGGTGTTCCCGACCTTCGCCGGGTTGGCGCAAGTCCCGACCCTGGCCTGGATTCCGCTGTTCATGGTTTTTTTCGGCATCGGCGAAGTGTTGAAACTGGTGGTGCTGGTGAAGGCCATTGTGGTGCCGGTGACGCTGCACACGTTGGTCGGCGTACGTGATGCGCAACCCAAACTGCGGGAAGCCGCCGCCGTGCTGCGACTGCCCACCCGCTTGTTGATTCGTCGTCTGGTGTTGCCCGCCGCGTTGCCGGCGTTCATGGCCGGCGTACGTTTGGCGCTCGCGGCCGGGTGGACGTCGCTGCTGGCCGTGGAATTGTTGGCTTCCAGTGAAGGTATCGGTTATCTGATGGTCTGGGCGCGGCAGTTGTTCATGCTCGACATCGTCTTCGTGGTGATCGTGGTGATTGGTGTGATCGGCGTGGCCATGGATCGCGGCATCGGCCTGTTGGACAAAAAACTGGTGCACTGGCCGCACCCGGCCACCGCCGAGATTCGCCGAGGCCCGCGTTATGAAGGCTGGCAAAGACTCCAACCCTGGCTGCTGCCTCTAGCGCTGCTGGCGCTGTGGCAAGTGACTACGGATCAGCAATGGATCGACGCGAATATTCTGGTCAGCCCTTTGGCGGTTCTGGAAACCACCTGGCACGGTTTGCTCGACGGCACTTTGATCGGCGGCATGGCCCTGAGCCTGGGCCGCACCCTCGGCGGTTTGTTGCTGGGTGGTGGTCTGGGGTTTGCGTTGGGCCTGCTGCTGGGTTTGTCGCGCACCAGTGAACGAGTGCTCGGCCCAACCCTCGCCGCCATCCGCCAGATCGCGATTTTCGCCTGGGTGCCGTTGCTCACCGCATGGTTCGGCCTCGGGGAATTGGCCAAGTGGGTGTTCGTCGCCCTCGCCGCGTTTTTCCCGCTGTTCATCGCCACCCAACGCAGCGTCGCCAATCTCTCGCCACAACTCAACGAAGCCGCGCAAGTGCTGCGCCTGAACCTCGGCCAGCGCTTGCGCCGTTTGGTGCTGCCGGGCGCAGCGCCAGGGATTTTCGCCGGCCTGCGCCTGAGCCTGATCTACGCCTGGCTCGGCACCATTGGCGCCGAATATTTCATGCCGTCCAACGGCGGCATCGGCAGCCAGATGATCGGCGCGCAACAACTGCTGCGCATGGACCTGATCATGGCCGGCATGCTCCTGGTGGGCCTGACCGGCGCCCTGCTCAACCTTATTGGCCAACGCCTGGAAATCCGCGCGACCCGCTGGAGACACGCATGAACGCACCAATTGTCAGCTTCAACCACGTGGGCAAATCCTTCGATGTCGACGGCTTCGAACTGGAGGCGATTCGCGAATTCAACCTGGACATTGCCGAGGGCGAATTCGTCGCCATCGTCGGCTCCAGCGGCTGTGGAAAATCCACATTGCTGCGGCTGCTGGTGGGGCTCGATACGCAGTTTCGCGGACAGATCACTGTGGACGGCAAAGCGGTCACCGGCATCGGTGGCGAGCGCGGCATTGTGTTTCAGGAACACCGTTTGTTCCCGTGGCTGACAGTGGCCGACAACATCGGTTTGGGCCTGGTCAACGAAGCGCTGAGCGCCGAGCAAAAGCAAAAACGTGTGAATGATTTCATCGAACTGGTCGGCCTTAGCGACTTCACCCGCGCCTACCCGCACCAACTCTCCGGTGGCATGGCGCAGCGGGTGGCGATCGCTCGAGGTTTGGTCGCCAGCCCTCGGATTCTGTTACTGGACGAACCCTTCGGCGCCCTCGATGCCCTGACCCGCCAGCAGATGCAGGACGAACTGTTGGCAATTCGCAGTCGGGCCAAGATCACCACGATCCTGGTCACCCACGATGTCGAGGAGGCGATCTTCCTTGCCGACCGCGTGGTGGTGATGGAGCCGCGTCCCGGCCGGATCAAGCAAGTGGTCGACATCGCCCTGCCCCATCCGCGCCAGCGCAGCAGTTTCGACTTCCACCAATTGCGCGAAGAACTGCTGCACGAACTGACCAGTGACGACCACTACCAACCTGCCGTGCCAGTGCAGATCCGCGACCTGCCGCTGTCCTTCATTGCCTGCTAAACAGGAGACTTTTGATGCCGCAACGTCCCAATTTTCTGGTGATCCTGGCCGATGACCTGGGCTTTTCCGATATCGGCGCGTTCGGCGGCGAAATCGCCACGCCGAATCTGGATGCCCTGGCCAACAATGGCCTGCGCCTGACCGATTTCCACACCGCGCCGACTTGCTCGCCGACCCGTTCAATGCTGCTCACCGGCACCGATCACCACATCGCCGGTATCGGCACCATGGCCGAAGCGCTGACCCCGGAGCTGATCGGCAAACCGGGTTACGAGGGGCATCTCAACGACCGCGTGGTAGCCCTGCCGGAACTGTTGCGCGAGGCCGGTTACCAGACGTTGATGAGCGGCAAATGGCATCTGGGCCTGACCGCCGAACTGGCGCCGCATGCACGGGGTTTCGAGCGTTCGTTCTCGCTGCTGCCGGGGGCGGCCAACCACTATGGTTTCGAGCCGACTTACGACGAACAGACGCCAGGCCTGCTGAAATCCACCCCGGCGCTGTACATCGAAGACGACACGTTCGTTGATGAGCTGCCGAAGGATTTCTATTCCTCCGACGCCTTTGGCGACAAGCTTTTGCAATACCTCAAGGAGCGCGATCAGACTCGGCCATTCTTTGCGTATCTGCCATTTTCCGCGCCGCATTGGCCGTTGCAGGCGCCGGCCGATGTAGTGGAAAAATATCGCGGGCGTTATGACGCCGGTCCCGAGGTGCTGCGGCTTGAGCGCCTGGAAAAACTCAAATCCCTTGGCTTGATCGATGCCGATGTCGAACCCCATCCGCTGATCCAACTCAACGCACAATGGGACGCCTTGAGCGACGAGCAACGGCAGGTGTCCGCGCGGGCCATGGAGGTTTACGCGGCGATGGTCGAGCGCATGGACTGGAACATCGGGCGTGTCGTTGATTACCTGCGCAAGCAGGGGCAGTTGGACAATACCTTCATCCTGTTCATGTCCGATAACGGCGCCGAAGGGGCGCTGCTGGAAGCCTTCCCGAAATTCGGTCCGGAGTTGCTGACCTATCTGAACCAGCATTACGACAACAGCCTGGATAACATCGGCCGCGCCAACTCCTACGTCTGGTACGGACCGAGTTGGGCCCAGGTCGCGACTGCGCCGTCGCGTTTGTTCAAGGCGTTCACCACCGAGGGCGGGATTCGTGTGCCAGCACTGGTGCATTACCCGCAGTTGTCGCTCAAAGGGCAGATCAGCCATGGGTTTGGCACGGTGATGGACATCACGCCGACGATTCTCGACTTGGCCGGCGTGCGGCATCCGGGCAAGCGTTGGCGGGGCAAGGACGTGGCGGAGCTGCGTGGTAAATCGTGGCTGGGGTTTCTGTCCGGCGAAACGGCGCAGGTGCACGATGAACACACGGTGACCGGGTGGGAATTGTTTGGACGGCGGGCGATTCGGCAGGGGCAATGGAAAGCGGTGTACATCCCCGGGCCGGTGGGGCCGGCGACCTGGCAGCTTTATGATCTGGGGAGTGATCCGGGGGAGATTCATGATTTGGCTTTAAGTCAGCCGGATAAACTCACCGCACTGATCGAGCATTGGCAGCGGTATGTGGATGAGACCGGGGTGATATTGAGTGAATCTCCGTTTCAGCCGGATTGATGTTGCCTGAGCGACCGCTTTCGCGAGCAAGCCCGCTCCCACATTGGATCTTCAGTGAACACAAAATTTGTGAACACCCGATATCCCTGTGGGAGCGGGCTTGCTCGCGAAGAGGCCATCAGACCCGCACACCTTCTACCGGTTGGCCCTGAACTTCCTCCTTGCGAACAAACCGATTCGCCCGCCCAAACGTCCCGAAATCATTAAACCTCACCCCCATCTCGCGCATGACCTTATGCGCCACCGGCACGGTCATCTGGCGGATGTAAAACGGTTCCTTCACCACAAAATGGTGAATCCCGTGGCTGCTGCCGAAGTTGAAGCAGAACGCCTGCATCGGCCACATCCACCATGGGTTCAGCACCTGGGTTTGCTGGATCACATTGCCCAGTTCAACGTCACCGTAGTAGTGCATGTTCGAGCTGACAAAGTGCAGGCAAAACGTGCGCAACACGTTCGGCCCGATGATCACCACTGCCGCGATGTCGATCACTTGCATCACCGACAACGTGGTCGCTGACCACTCAATCGGCGCGCCCAGCAAAGCCGCGATGCCATTGGCCGCGTGGAAGCCGAGAAACACATACCACGCGCCCCAATGCACCAACGCCAGCGGCGCATACACCTTCAACGTACGCTTGATGATGCTGAATTTGTGCGCCCAGGTTTTCGCCCGGAGCATGCGGATAAACGCCGACATCACGTTATCGCCGACCATCAGCAACCGCGCGATGCCCCAGGGTTCGCCATTGGTGATCGCCCGTTCTTCCATGTCGGTTTCGGTGCCGGACACCTTGTGATGGTTGAGGTGCAGATGCCGGCGGATCCACGGGTTGATCGTGCTCGGTCGCGCCAACCACACCAGGCCCATCATCAGGTTGTGCGGCAGCCGCTGTTTGCGGAAATACATGCTGTGGATCAGGTCGTGTTCCAGTTCGTGGGTCAACGAAGCGAAAAACGCGTTGAGCAACAGGCACACCCACCAGGCCATGTGCCCGGTGATGTAGAGCGCCGCCGAACCGATCATTCCGGCCAGCGCAAAGGCCAGAATGCCCGCGCCCAAGGCGTCCTGGTGGTTGAGAATCGGGTAGCTTTTTCGCAGTTCAACGCCTCTGGCCAGCACCACTTCGCGAATATGCGCTGATCGTTGGGCTGCATTCAGTCGCTGGGGACTTGCAGAAGTACCGTCCATGCTTCCATCCTCTGGTTATTGATGGTCACATCCTGCCTTGTGATGCATTCCAGGGTAGTAGCCGTGAACGCCAACCTGTTGACCGGAAGCGCCAATCAGCATGACTGAACCGACCTCCCTCGCCAGCTGGACCCGCGCCCTGCGCAAGCAACTTGATGCGCTGGGCCTCGACAGCACCGCCCTGTGCCAACAGGCGGGGCTTGACCCGCAGTTGATGGACGACCCTAACGCCCGTTATCCGTTGTCCAACACCACGCGCCTGTGGGAAATCGCCGTGCAAGTCAGCGGCGACCCGGCGATAGGCTTGCGGGTGTCGCGTTTTGTCAGCCCGACTACGTTTCACGCGCTCGGTTATGCACTGGTGGCCAGCGGCAGTCTGCGGGAAGTGTTCGAGCGGATCGTGCGGTATCACCAGGTGGTCAGCGATGCGCTGGAGCTGGAATTGACCCGCACCGAGGATCGCTACCGTTTTCGCTTGAAAGTCCCGCCCGGCAACCCGGCTCCGGCCTTCGAAGCCATCGACGCCTTTGCCGCGATCTACGTGCGCACCTGCCGCAATCGCCTGGGCCGCGACTACGCCCCGCTGGCGGTGTACCTGCGCCGGCCGGAACCGGCGGACCCGCACCAGTGGCACAAAGTCTTCCGCTCGCCGGTGTACTTTGCCGCCGACGAAGATCGACTGGAGTTCGCCCTGGTGGACTTCGACAGCCACCTCGACGACGCAAACCCGGAATTGGCCGAACACAACGAAACCGTGCTCAAGCGCACCCTGGCCCAGCTCAAACCGCTGACCTGGGAACGCAAAGTGCGCGACGCCATTGAAGAACAACTGCCCGAAGGCGAACCCAGCGCCGAACGCATCGCCCAAGCCCTGCACCTGAGCCTGCGCAGCCTGCAACGGCACCTGGCGGACGAGGGTTGTCGTTTCGATACGCTGCTCAACGAAAGCCGCGAAAACCTGGCGCTGCTGCACCTGCGCGACCCGCAGTGTTCGTTGAGTGAGATCAGTTATTTGCTTGGGTTTGCCGACACGAGCAGCTTCAGCCGCGCGTTCAAGCGCTGGACCGGAATGACACCGGGGCAGTTTCGGGATGGGTTGCGTTGACGAACCCGGGAAATGAGTTGCATGGGCCGGCCTCTTCGCGAGCAAGCCCGCTCCCACATTGGATCTCGGGTGTTCACAAATTTTGTGCCTACTGAAGATCCAATGTGGGAGCGGGCTTGCTCGCGAAGGCGATTGCCCAGTCACTGCAAATGCTTCATCGCCCCCGATCCCGCCGCAACAACTTGCGCACCCGCGCCACCAGTTCACTCACGGCAAACGGTTTGAGCAGGTAGTCATCCTCATGCAGCTCCAAGCCGCGCAAACGATCTTCGATGCCGTCCTTGGTGGTGAGGAACAGCACCGGGGTTTCGCCGAGCTTGCGGATTTGTTGCTGCAACTGCCAGCCGTTGAGGCCCGGGAGCATGACGTCGAGGATGATCAGGTCGTATTCGCCGGACTCGATGAAACGGCGGCCGTCCATGCCGTTGAGCGCCACATCCACCGAATAGCTCGCTTCGCTCAGGCCGTTGGCCAGGCGTTTGGCGATTTCGGGTTCGTCTTCCACTAACAGGACACGCATGGCACACCTCGATTATTCAGGGGTACAGGCTAGGCGCGTTTGGGCTGGTTGCCCATCACAAACTTCAACATATTCCTCCTGTGGGAGCGGGCTTGCTCGCGAAGGCGGAGTGTCAGTCGGCATTGAGGGTGGCTGACACGACGCCTTCGCGAGCAAGCCCGCTCCCACAGGGTTCGGTGGTGGCCGTTAGATTGTGGCGAGTGCTCGTAATCGTTCGGCATCGAGGATTTCGATTTCGCCATAGCCCAACCCGATAATCCCTTGGCCCTGCAACTCCTTGAGCATCTGGTTGGTGGTCTGGCGCGATAGGGACAGCATCGACGCCAGTTGCTCCTGGGGCAGTTGCAGCACTCGGCGCGGCGGGTCGATTTCTCCGTAGCCTTCGGCAATCATCAGCAGGCGATGGGCCAGGCGCGCCGGGGCTGGCATCAGGCTGAGCTGTTCGAGGTTGATGAAGGTCAGGCGCAGTTTGTGGCTCATCAGCAGCGCCAGCTGCCGCCAGTACAGCGGTTGTTCATCGAGCAGTTTCAGCAGCGCCGACTGCGGGATATGCAACAGCGTGCACAGCCCGGCGCCGAACGCATCGTGGGTGCGTGGCTGGCCATCGAACAGGCAGATTTCGCCGAACCAGTGCGGCGGTTCCACCAGGCTCAGCAACGCCTCCTTGCCCTGCTCGCTCACCGCACCGATACGCACAGTGCCTTCGAGCACCGCATACAAGCCGCACGGCGGATCGCCGCGTTTGAACAAGCGTTGCCCCGCCGTCAACCGTCGCACCCGGGCCAGCGCCAGCAGACTATCCTGTAGGGAAACGGGTAAATGACTGAACCACTGCCCACTCATCAGGCGTGGGCGCCAGACCTGCATATCCATTAACTCTCCTAGAGATTGTCGCCTGGCTGACAGAGCGAACACTGTACCCGGGGCATGATCAATCACCCTACAGGAGGAATAACAATGAAAAGCCTCGTTGACCATCTCAGTCAATACGCCGCCTACCACCGTGATCCGCGCAATATCGCCAGCCACTTTATCGGTATTCCGCTGATTGTGGTGGCGGTGGCGGTTTTGCTGTCGCGGCCGCAATGGGCCGGCGGCTGGGTTTCGCCGGCGATGTTGGTGGCGTTGGCGTCGGCGTGGTTTTACCTGCGCCTGGAACTGCGCCTCGGGGTGCTGATGACGGTGTTGCTGGGCTTGTGCATTTGGGCGGGTCAACTGCTCGCGCAGCAAAGCACGATGGTCTGGCTGAGCAGCGGCGTGGGGATGTTTGTGATCGGCTGGGCGATCCAGTTTGTCGGCCATCACTATGAGGGGCGCAAACCGGCGTTTGTCGATGATGTGACGGGATTGATTGTCGGGCCGTTGTTTGTAGTGGCGGAGTTGGCGTTTTTGCTGGGGTTGCGGCGCGACCTCAAGGAGCAGATTGAGGCGCGGGTTGGCGGGGTGAGAATTAATCCGAATCGCGCTGCGGCGTAGGACGCCTTCGCGAGCAAGCCCGCTCCCACAGGGAATTTATGTACGCCATAGATCCAATGTGGGAGCGGGCTTGCTCGCGAAGCTTTTGCTTTAGATGTTGGCGACTTTCTGCCAAACCTTGGGCTTGAAGAACAACGTCTCGCCCTTGGCCAAGCCAACCAGGCTGTCGTGATCCTTCACCACTTCGGCCTCGATCAATTCGCTCTGCCCTTCCACCTTCAATGTCACCCGGGTGGTGGCGCCCAGCGGCCGGATATCCCGCACTTCAGCCGCGTGGTGATCCTCCAGCTCATGCCGCGACAGCGACACTTCGTGCGGACGGAACAGCACGTGATTGTCGTCGCCCAAGTGCAGACGGTTCGAATCACCGAGGAAGTGATAAACGAAATCGCTGGCCGGGTTTTCGTAGACGTCGCCCGGTGAGCCGATCTGCTCGATCACACCTTTGTTCATCACCACGATGCGGTCCGCAACTTCCATCGCCTCTTCCTGGTCGTGGGTCACAAACACGGAAGTCAAGTTGATGTCTTCGTGCAGCCGCGCCAACCAGCGACGCAGTTCCTTCCGAACCTTGGCATCCAGTGCGCCGAACGGCTCGTCCAGCAGCAAAACCTTTGGCTCCACTGCCAAGGCGCGGGCCAGGGCAATCCGCTGGCGCTGTCCACCGGACAGTTGCTCGGGGTAGCGATCCGACAGCCAATCCAGTTGCACCATGTTCAGCAGTTCGTGGACTTTCACCGCGATCTGGCTTTCGCTCGGGCGCTGGTTTTTCGGCTTCATGCGCAGGCCGAACGCGACGTTGTCGAACACCGTCATGTGGCGAAACAAGGCGTAGTGCTGGAACACGAACCCGACGTTGCGATCACGCACGTCATGGCCGGAAACGTCTTCACCGTGGAACACGATGTTGCCCTGGTCCGGGGTTTCCAGGCCGGCGATGATCCGCAGCAGCGTGGTCTTGCCGCAACCGGACGGGCCGAGCAGCGCCACGAGTTCGCCGCTGTGGATGTCCAGGCTGATGTCGTTCAGGGCCTTGAACGCGTTGAAATTCTTGCTGACGTTACGCACTTCGATCGACATGAGTTATTCCTCCGCGGCGCTGGCGCGCAGGCGGTTAATACGGTTTTCGCTCCACTGCTTCAGCAGCAGGATGAAGAGCGCCATGATCAGCAACAGGCTCGCCACAGCGAACGCGGCCACGTGGTTGTATTCGTTGTAGAGGATCTCGACGTGCAGCGGCAGGGTGTTGGTCACCCCGCGAATGTGCCCGGAAACCACCGACACCGCACCGAACTCACCCATCGCCCGCGCAGTACACAACACCACGCCGTAGATCAGGCCCCATTTGATATTGGGAACGGTGACGTGCCAGAACATCTGCCAGCCATTAGCGCCGAGCAAGCGCGCGGCTTCTTCTTCCTGGGTGCCTTGTTCCTGCATCAGCGGGATCAGCTCACGGGCCACGAACGGCACGGTGACGAAAATCGTCGCCAGCACGATGCCCGGCAAGGCGAAGACGATCTGGATGTCGTGATCCTGCAACCACGGTCCGAACAGGCCCTGGGCGCCGAACATCAGCACGTAGACCAGACCGGCGATCACCGGCGATACCGAGAATGGCAGGTCGATCAGCGTCACCAGCATGCTCTTGCCACGGAACGAGTATTTACTCACGCACCACGCCGCGCTGACGCCGAACACCACGTTCAGCGGCACCGAAATCAGCACCGCGATGACCGTGAGTTTCAGCGCCGACAAGGCGTCCGGTTCAAAGATCGCAGTGAAGAACGCGCCCAGGCCGTTTTTCAGGCCTTGGGACACCACGATAAACAGCGGCAGCAATAAAAACAGAGTGAAGACCAGCCAGCACAGGCCGATCAGGATGCGCCGCGAGGTGGCACTGCCACGGCGCGCAGCGTTGGCCGAAGAGGCGGCCGCAATAGACGATTGGGACATTATTCGCGCCTCCTTATGGGGTTTCGATGCGCCGCTGCAGCAAGTTAATCAGCAGCAACAGGACGAAGGAAACCACCAGCATCAACACGCCAATGGAGGTAGCACCGGTGTAATCGTATTGGTCGAGTTTGACCATGATCAGCAGCGGCAGGATTTCGGTTTTCATCGGCATGTTGCCGGCGATGAAAATCACCGAACCGTACTCACCGACGCCACGGGCAAACGCCAGGGCGAAACCGGTCAGCCAGGCCGGCAACAGCGCGGGCACCAGGATGTAGCGGAACACTTGCAACGGCTTGGCGCCGAGGCAAGCGGCGGCTTCTTCGACTTCACGGGGGATGTCGGCCAATACCGGCTGCACCGTGCGCACCACGAACGGCAGCGTGACGAAGGTCAGCGCCAGGGTGATGCCAAGCGGGGTGTAGGCGATTTTGAAACCCAGGTCTGCGGCGAATTGCCCGACCAGGCCGGTCGGCGTGTACAACGCGGTCAGCGCGATACCGGCCACGGCGGTGGGCAGGGCGAACGGCAGGTCGATCATCGCGTCGATGATCTTGCGGCCGGGGAAGGTGTAGCGCACCAACACCCAGGCCAGCAGCGTGCCGATGATGCCGTTGATGATCGCGGCGTACAGCGCGGTGCCGAAGCTCAACTTCAACGCCGCCAGCACCCGAGGCGCGGTGACGATGGCGTAGAACTGATCCCAGGTGAGCTGGGCGGCATGCACGAACATCGCCGCCAGTGGAATGAGCACAATCAGGCTGAGGTACACCAAGGTGTAGCCCAGCGTCAGCCCGAAGCCGGGTATGACGGGGGAGATACGACGCGACATAAAAGTCCTTGGTCAAAAAGCAGTCTGCTAAACGCATCAATGTGGGAGCGAGCTTGCTCGCGAAGAGGGAACATCAGTCAACAATTACGCCGTCTGACACACCGCTTTCGCGAGCAGGCTCGCTCCCACATGGTCCGTGCCTGAGCATCAGGCTCGTGTGTGGCTCAAATCAGGTTACTGCGCCTGGTAAATCTGGTCGAACACGCCACCGTCATTGAAGAATTTCGGTTGCGCAGTTTTCCAGCCGCCGAAGTCTTTGTCGATGGTCACCAGGTCCAGGGTCGGGAACTGCTTGGAATACTTCGCCGCTACGTCTTTGTCACGAGGACGGTAGAAGTTTTTCGCAGCGATTTCCTGACCGGCCGGGCTGTACAGGTGCTTGAGATAGGCTTCGGCGATTTGCTCGTTGCCCTTCTTCTCGGCGTTCTTGTCGACTACAGCCACTGGCGGCTCGGCGAGGATCGACAGCGAAGGCACGACGATTTCGAACTTGTCCGCGCCGCCGTCTTCTTTCAGCGCCAGGAACGCTTCGTTTTCCCAGGCCAGCAACACGTCGCCCTGACCGTTGTTGACGAAGGTAATGGTCGAACCGCGAGCACCGGTGTCCAGCACGGGTACGTGCTTGAACAGGGTCTGGATATATTCTTTGGCCTTGGCCTCGTCACCGCCGTTGGCTTTCAGGCCATAGGCCCAGGCCGCGAGGAAGTTCCAGCGCGCACCGCCGGAGGTTTTCGGGTTCGGGGTGATGACCGACACGTCGTTCTTGATCAGGTCGCCCCAATCTTTGATGCCTTTAGGGTTGCCCTTGCGCACCAGGAACACGATGGTCGAGGTGTAAGGGGTGCTCGCATCCGGCAGGCGTTTTTGCCAGTCGGCCGGCAGAGTCTTGCCAAGCTTGGCGATTTCGTCGATGTCACCGGCCAGGGCCAGGGTCACTACGTCAGCACGCAGGCCGTCGATTACCGCACGGCCTTGTTTGCCCGAACCGCCGTGGGATTGCTGGATTTTCACGTTGTCGCCAGCGTGGTCTTTCTTCCAGAAGTTGATGAATTCGGCGTTGTAATCCTGATACAGCTCACGGGTCGGGTCGTACGACACGTTGAGCAGCTCGTAATCCTTGGCAACCGCGGAACCCGCAAAAAGGGCGCTGGCCAGCGCGGCCAAAGCGAAATGACGAATCGACGACATGGTGAAAGCTCCTGGAATTCTGATGGTGTTGGCTTTTCTTATGGGTTTCTGGAATCGCGGTTGCCGGTTAAAAGATCGCCGCCTTCGGCAGCTCCTACATCAATCCCCCATAGGAGCTGCCGAAGGCTGCGATCTTTTGATCTTTTCAGCTCGGCTTGTTGGCCGGGTTCTGCAGGCGGAATTTCTCTTTGCGTTCGATCTGGACCACCTGTGCGTTGTGCACGGTGATTTCCACTGCGCCGAAACGCAGGTCGCGCAATGCGCTCTGGATCTCACGCAAAATGGTTGCTTCGTCCTGGCCGTCAACGCTACGTAGGGATGCGCTCATGGTGCTGCTCCTTCGACTGAGAGGTTGCCTGGCAGTGGCGGCACTGCTTGCGGCGTGAGGGCAATAGTAGATAGGCGCGGATATTCTTAAAAAGACTATTTAAGAATGTTTATATAACCAGAAAGTATTATTTGATGGGACAAGGGGTTGCGACGTGGTTGGCCCCCTTGAGATCAAAAGATCGCAGCCTGCGGCATCTCCTACGGGGTTGATGTGCGACCGGATATTCCGGATATGCACCGTCCAATGTAGGAGCTGCCGAAGGCTGCGATCTTTTCAACATCAGCGAATAACCGGAGCCCGAGCCCAATCCAGTTGCTCAGCCGGCACCGGCCTGCCGAACCAATAACCCTGCCCCAAATCACATTCCTGTTCGAGCAGGAAACCCGCCTGCTCCACTTGCTCGATCCCTTCGGCGTGCACCTGCATCCCCATGCTTTTGGCCAACGCAATAATCACCCGCACAATCGCGCCATCGTCCTCGTCCCACGGCAACCCGGCGACAAAACCCTGATCGATCTTGAGTTTCTGCACGGGCAGACGCTTGAGCCGCAGCAGCGACGAATACCCGGTGCCAAAATCGTCGATGGCCAGCCGAACCCCCAACTCGCGCAGGCGATGCATCTGCTCCAGCGCCACTTCCGGATCGTCCATCACCGCGCTTTCGGTGACTTCCAGCTCCAGATACGCCGGGTCCAGGCCGGTTTCGCGCAGCACCTGCGCCACTTGTTGATACAACTCGCGGCGGGCAAACAAGCGCGAAGACACGTTCACCGCGACAAACGACAACACCACGCCCGCCTGCTGCCAATCGCACATCTGCTGACAGGCCTGCTGCATGACCCAGGCATCAATCTCGGAAATCAGCCCGGTGCGCTCGGCGACGGGAATGAACTCCGCCGGTGAGATCAACCCGCGCTGCGGATGCTCCCAGCGCACCAACGCTTCGACACCCACCATACGACTGGTTTTGAGGTCATGGACCGGTTGGTAGTAGACGCGCAGTTCCTGCATTTCCAGGGCGCGGCGCAGTTCGAAGGCGATCTCGACCCGCTGCTGGGCATGCGCGGTCAATTCTTCGGTGTACAGCGCGTAGCCATCGCGCCCGGCGCTCTTGGCCTTGAACAGCGCGGAATCGGCATTGCGCAGGAGTTGTTCCGCGCCCAAGGCGTCGCTGGGGAACAGGCTGATGCCGATGCTGGCGTTGATGAATAACTGGTGCCCGTCGATCTCGAACGGCTGCTTGAGGCCATCGATGATCCGCTGCGCCAGAGCGGCGGCCTGCACCAGTTGCGGACAGTTTTCCGCGAGGACCGCAAACTCGTCGCCGCCCAGACGCGCCAGGGTGATGCCCGGCACGAACAGGCCCTTGAAACGCTCGGCCACAGCTTTGAGCAATTGATCGCCGACGTTGTGCCCGAGGCTGTCGTTGATCATCTTGAAGTGATCCAGATCGATCATCAGCAAGGCGCAGCCGCGTTTGTGCAGTTGCGCCGAGGTCAATGCCTGCTCGACACGATCGGTGAACAGCAGCCGGTTGGGCAGATCAGTCAGCGGATCGTGGTGGGCCAGGTGCGTCAGTTCGTGCTCGGAGTTCTTGATCGCACTGATGTCGGAAAACACTGCCACGTAATGACTGACCCTACCGAGATCGTCATGAATGAGGCGGATGGTCTGCCATTGCGGGTAGATCTCGCCGCTTTTACGCCGGTTCCAGATCTCTCCGCTCCACTGGCCGGCGCTGCCGAGCATCGCAAACATCGCCTGGTAGAACGCCGGCGGGTGGTGACCGGACTTGAACATGCTGGGCTGCTGACCGAGGACTTCTTCACTCTGATAACCGGTGATTTCCATAAACGCCCGGTTCACATGCACGATCAGGCCTTTGCTGTCGGTGACCAGAACCCCTTCGTGGGTGCAATCGAACACGGCGGCGGCCTGGCGCAGCCGCTCCCGGTCTTCACTGCACTCACGCAATTTCGCGCCGATCCCCAGGCAGCGGAACAATCTGGCCCGGGCGAGGAAGATTAATCCGGCGCTGAGCAGCACCCAGGCGTAACCGTTGATCAGTTGCCATCGCAACAGTTCGGTGGAGCTATCGAAGAAACTGTTCAATAAATAACCACTGAACTGGAGCCAGACTACTGAAAGCACCAGGTAAAGCAGCGCTGCACGCAAGGCATCGCGGTGTGTGGCTGACATTCGGCCGTCCATGTCCCTACAAAAGGGTTGGAATTATAGGTGAAAGAAACATCCAGCCACTCTTATCTGAAAGGGCGACTGGTTTTATCTGTGGGCTTAGTGATAATGCAACGGCTGTTTTTTTATTTATCGAGGGCCCTATAGCCTATGTGGTACGAAGGTTTTCTCGGCTTGTCGCCCTGGTCACTGGTGGCAGTCACCCTGCTGATGACCCACGTCACGATTGTTGGCGTCACGGTCTATCTGCATCGTTATTCAGCCCATCGCTCCCTGGAGCTCAATGCCGGCCTGAAACATTTCTTCCGCTTCTGGCTGTGGTTGACCACGGCGCAGAACACCCGCGAGTGGACAGCCATCCACCGCAAGCATCACGCCAAATGCGAAACCGTCGATGACCCGCACAGCCCGGTCATCAAGGGCCTTTCCACCGTGTTGCGCAAGGGCGCCGAGTTGTACCGCGAGGAAGCGGAAAACCCGGAAACCCTGCGCATCTACGGCAAGAACTGCCCCGAAGACTGGATCGAACGCAACCTCTACACCCGTTTCCCGCTGTTGGGTGTGGCGATCATGGGCGTCATCGACCTGCTGCTGTTCGGCACCATCGGCATCACCATCTGGGCCATCCAGATGATGTGGATCCCGGTCTGGGCCGCCGGCGTCGTCAATGGCCTGGGTCATGCCATCGGTTACCGCAACTTCGAATGCCGCGACGCGGCGACCAATCTGGTGCCTTGGGGCATCCTGATCGGCGGCGAAGAACTGCATAACAACCATCACACCTACCCTAACTCGGCAAAACTGTCGGTGAAGAAGTGGGAATTCGACCTCGGCTGGGCCTGGATCCAGGTCTTCAGTTTCTTCCGTCTGGCCAAGGTCCAGCGTGTCGCGCCGATCGCCCACCGGGTCGAAGGCAAGGGCAGCCTGGACATGGACACCGCCATGGCCATCCTCAACAACCGCTTCCAGATCATGGCTCAGTACCGCAAGCTGGTCATCGCGCCGCTGGTCAAGCAAGAGCTGGAAAAGGTCGATCACTCGGTCCGTCACCAGTTCCACCGCGCCAAGCGTCTGCTGTCGCGGGAAACCAGCCTGCTGGATGACAAGCACCATATCCGCATCCAGAACATGCTCGAGCACAGCCAGGCGCTGAAGGTAATTTACGAGAAACGCCTGGCCTTGCAGCAGATCTGGGTCAAGACCAGCTCAAATGGTCACGACATGCTTGCCGCGATAAAGGATTGGGTGCACGAAGCCGAAGCCAGCGGGATTCAATCCCTGCGCGACTTCGCCGATCAGCTGAAAACCTACTCCCTGCGCCCAGCCGCGGTCTGACCTGTAGCAGTCGCAAACCCTGACGACGCGTTTTCACTGAAAAAACGCGTCGCCAGTACCGCCCGGCGGGAGCCTCCTCCCTGGCCCCGTCAGCCGGGAACTAAGCTCCAAATCCCCTATCTCAAAGACACTTCGCCATCCAGGCGGGACGAGACCTGTTATCAATTATTTCCCACCAAAGCGTGACAGCGCCTGCTGTGGCACAAGAAATAATCGATAAAGGGCCCACGTAGTGGCCGCTTTCGAAACATCGAGCGGTGCACGCCCTTTGAGATCTGTGCCGATGGTCACCAAAAACCTACAAGACTCATCCCACCCGCAGTGGCCCGAGGCCGCGCAAACCCTGATGGCGCTCATGCATGCCCAAGGTGAAGTCGCACGCCTGAGCGAACGCGAACAACTCTTCAGCTCGCTGCTGGTCAGCGTCAACGCCGTGCTTTGGGCATTCAACTGGGAAACCCGTCAGGTGCTTTACGTCAGCCCAGCCTACGAACGGATTTTCGGCCGTTCCGCCGGGCTGTTGCTGGCCGACTACAACCAGTGGCGCGACAGCATCTACCCGGACGATCTGGACTACGCCGAGCGTAGCCTGGCCGAAGTGCTGGTCAAAGGTGCCGTCGAAGACCGCGAGTACCGCATCATCGCGGCCGACGGCCAAGTACGCTGGCTCAGCGACAAATGCTTCATCAACCGTCAGGCCGAACCGGGGCAACCGGTGATCATCGTCGGCATTGCCGAGGACATCACCGAAAAGAAGCAGATGGAAACCGAGCTGCAACGCCTGGCGACCACCGACGTGCTGACCCAAAGCAGCAACCGTCGACACTTCTTCGAATGCGCCCATCGCGAATTTGAACAGGCGAAGCTGCAAGGCGCGCCGCTGGCCTTCCTGCTGCTGGACATCGATGACTTCAAAGTGGTCAACGACAGCTATGGCCACCCGGCAGGCGATACCGTGCTGCAACACATCGCCGAAAGCGGTCGCGCGGCATTGCGCCGGGGTGATCTGTTCGGGCGAATTGGCGGGGAAGAATTTGCTGCAGTATTCCCGGGCTGCGCGCCAGACATGGCCATGCAAGTGGCCGAGCGCCTGCAACGGGAGATTCAGCGGTTGAGCTTCAGCCATGAGGACCAGACGTTCGGCATCACCGTCAGCCAGGGCCTGACCAGTCTCACCGCCGACGACGAAAGCCTCGACAGCCTGTTCGCCCGCGCCGATGCGGCGATGTACGAAGCCAAGCGCCAGGGCAAAAACCGGATTATCTCGGCCTGACTGACTCAACACAGATCCCTTGTGGGAGCGGGCTTGCTCGCGAAGGCGGTGGGTCATTCAACTTTAATGTTGCCTGACACGACGCCTTCGCGAGCAAGCCCGCTCCCACAGGGGAATGGTGTGAGGTCTATTTTTTGCGCAGTCGCATCAGTTCGGGCAACCCAATCTTGAGCAATCGCGCTGTCCGGCTCTTGGCCAGTTCTTCAATGCCTTCATGCTCGGTCAGGCGCGCCAGTTGCGCGGCCATGTTCATCACCAGCGCTTCGCGGGAGTAAACCCCGCCACCGAGCTGGTAGACCGCTGCAATCAGCTCTCGCAACTCCAGTGGCAAGCGCCAGCGCGTCCGCAGTGCCGAACCGTAGCTCGCGCCGAATTCGGCCAGCGCATCGCCAATCTCTTCCCACTCGTCCAGCTCGCCCCCGGCCTGCTTCCATTCCTGCAAGCAACGCAGCAATGCCAGGTCACCGAGGCGGTGCAGCATCCCCGCGCAATAACAGCGCTCTTGGTCCAGATCCAGCAAGCGCGCCAGGGTCCGGCCATATTCGGCGGTGCGCAGCGACAAATCCCAATAACGTTCGGCGTAGTCCGCCAGCAGCGGATCACTGAGCCGCGCGCAACGCTTGAGTGCCAGGCCCAGAATCAGGTTCATGCTTTGCCCGGTACCCAGGCGATGCAGCGCCTGGGACAGGGTTTGCACCCCGACGCCATGGTGCTGGGCCGCGCTGTTGGCCGCTGCGATCAGCACGGCGGTGATTTGCGGATCGTTGCGAATCTCGGCTTCCAGCAGCGTCAAATCGAGACCATTGGGATTCAGGCTGCGTTTGACCGCCAACTGCACGTCAGTCATCAGCGGCGCGCCGTCAGTCGACTCACGTCGACGCTCCAGGTACACCGACAACGTCATGCCCGGCGACAGCGCAGGCACCTCGCAGGACACCTCTTCCCCGGCGTTCAGCAGCAACTCCTGCAGGCGATGAGTCAGGTTTTCCATGTCGAGGGGTTTGGTCAGGTACGCGGTCGGCGCCAAGGGCAAAGCTTCGCGCACACTGGCACTGTCATTGCGGCTGCTCAACAAAATGAACGGCAACGGCGGATTGCGTTTGCGCTGACGAACACTGCGTAAGACGTTCAGGCCATCGATACCGGGCAATTCCCAGTCAACGAGCACCAAGTCGTAAGGCACCGTCGCCAACAGCTCCAGCGCTTGCTGGCCATCGGCGCACAGGTCCAGCCGTGCGTCGCAACGCACATTCAACAACACCTGCTTGAGCAGGTCGCGGGACCAGGGGTCGGCCTCGGCAATCAGCACTCGCGGAACAGCGGGTAGAACCACAGCGGTCATTCGTACCTCCAACGGCAATGCATGAACCTTAGTCAATGCTGGCCATTCGATACAGCGCGATGTGTTCCGCGGACACGAAAAAACCCGCCGAAGCGGGTTTTTTTGTCGATCAGGTCACACTTGGCGATCAGAGTTCAGAGAAGCACTCTTCGATGATTGCCAGACCTTTGTCCAGTTGCTCGTCCGGCGAAGTCAGCGGTACCAGGACGCGCAGAACGTTGCCGTAGGTGCCGCAAGACAGCAGGATCAGACCTTTATCGCGCGCCTTCGCCACAACGGCTGCTACTGCAGGAGCGTTAGGCTTGTGGCTGTCGCCATCGACGAACAGCTCGACTGCGATCATCGCGCCCAGGGCACGGACTTCGCCGATCACCGGGTACTTGGCCTGGATGGCTTTGAGGCCAGTAACCAGACGCTCGCCGACAGCCTTGCAGCGATCCAGCAGGTGTTCTTCTTCAAACACTTCCATCACGGCCAGGGCCGCAGCGCAAGCGATCGGGCTACCAGCGTAGGTGCCGCCCAGGCCGCCTGGAGCAATGGCGTCCATGTATTCGGCTTTACCGCACACACCGGCCAGCGGGAAGCCGCCAGCGATGGATTTGGCGAAAGTGGTCAGGTCGGCAGCAACGCCCATCTGTTCCATGGCGAAGAAAGTACCGGTACGGCCAGCGCCGGTTTGCACTTCGTCAGCGATCAACAGAATGCCGTGCTGGTCGCACAGAGCGCGCAGGCGCTTCATGAACTCTTTAGGCGCGACGTAGAAACCGCCTTCGCCCTGAACCGGCTCGATGATGATCGCAGCAATGTCACGCGGCTCGGCGTCGTTCTTGAAGATGCGTTCGATGCTGGCGATCGAATCGTCGATGCTCACACCGTGCAGTTCGTTCGGGTACAGCGCGCGGAAGACGCCGCCTGGCATCAGGCCCATGCCGGCCGAGTAAGGCACGACTTTACCGGTCAGGCCCAGGGTCATCATGGTGCGACCGTGGTAGGCGCCGGTGAACGCGATCACGCCGGCACGGCCAGTGGCGGCACGGGCGATTTTCACGGCGTTCTCTACCGCTTCGGAACCGGTGGTTACCAGCAGGGTTTTCTTGGCGAAATCACCTGGCACCTTGGCGTTGATTTTTTCGCACACTTCTACGTACGGCTCGTAAGCCAGAACCTGGAAGCAAGTGTGGGTCAGCTTGTTCAGCTGTTCGGTCACGGCGGCGATGATTTTCGGGTGCACGTGGCCGGTGTTCAGCACGGCGATACCGCCGGCGAAGTCGATGAACTCGCGACCTTCAACGTCGGTCACGGTGGCATTCTTCGCGGACTCGGCGAAGATCGGGTGAATCTGGCCAACACCGCGTGGTACAGCGGCTTCGCGGCGTTTCATCAGGGATGCGTTAGTCTTGCTCATAAAGTCCTCATTCACCGCTCATCGGGCGGCGTAGTTCAAGGAAAATGCGGCGGGGAGGCAACTACGGCAGCATGCGATGATCGACTGCCACAGCTTTCCCGGCCACAGAGAAAATTCCGTTTGAAGCGCAGAAAGGGACAGCGCTCTCGTGCCCTTTCTGCTTGAAGCAAAACGCCTTGCCGGGCTTAGATGCCCAGGCAGAGGTATTTGATTTCCAGGTAATCTTCGATGCCGTACTTGGAGCCTTCACGGCCCAGGCCCGACGCCTTGATGCCGCCGAACGGCGCGACTTCGTTGGAGATCAACCCGGTGTTGACGCCGACCATGCCGTATTCCAGGGCTTCAGCCACACGGAACACACGGCCCAGGTCACGGGCATAGAAGTACGAAGCCAGGCCGAACTCGGTGTCGTTGGACATCGCGATTACTTCGGCTTCGTCTTTGAAACGGAACAGCGGCGCCAGTGGGCCGAAGGTTTCTTCCTTGGCCACGGCTGCGTTTTTCGGCACGTTGGTCAGGATGGTCGGCTCGAAGAAGTTGCCTTCCATCACCTTGCCACCGGCCAGAACGGTTGCGCCTTTGCTGATCGCGTCAGCAATGTGCTCTTGAACCTTGGCCACGGCTTTTTCGTCGATCAGCGGGCCAGTGGTGGTGCCTTCTTCCAGACCGTTGCCGATCTTGAGTTTGGCCACGGCCACTTTCAGCTTTTCGGCGAACGCGTCGTAGACCGAATCCTGAATGTACAGACGGTTGGCGCAGACGCAGGTCTGGCCGTTGTTGCGGTACTTGGAAATGATCGCGCCTTCGACGGCCTTATCCAGGTCCGCGTCGTCGAACACGATGAACGGCGCGTTGCCGCCCAGTTCCAGGGAGACTTTCTTGATGTCCTTGGCGCATTCAGCCATCAGCTGACGACCGATTTCGGTCGAGCCAGTGAAGGACAATTTGCGCACGATCGGGTTGCTGGTCAGCTCGCTGCCGATGTCGCCGGCGCTGCCGGAAACAACGCTGAATACACCGTTCGGGATGCCGGCACGCTGGGCCAGTTCAGCCAGAGCGAATGCCGAGAATGGAGTTTGCGAAGCAGGCTTGAGCACCATGGTGCAACCGGCGGCCAATGCTGGACCCGCCTTACGGGTGATCATCGCGGCCGGGAAGTTCCACGGGGTGATCGCTGCGGTCACGCCGATTGGCTGCTTGATCACGATCAGGCGCTTGTCTGGCTGGTGACCCGGAATCACGTCACCGTAGACGCGCTTGGCTTCTTCGGCGAACCACTCGATAAAGGAAGCGGCGTAAACGATTTCGCCCTTGGCTTCGGCCAATGGCTTGCCTTGCTCGAGGGTCATCAGGCGAGCGAGGTCGTCCTGGTTCTCGATGATCAGCTCGAACCAGCGACGCAGCTTGTTCGCGCGGTCCTTGGCGGTCAGTGCACGCCAGGCCGGCAGCGCTTTGTCAGCGGCTTCGATTGCACGGCGGGTTTCGGCAGCGCCCATCTTCGGTACGGTGCCCAGAATTTCGCCCGTTGCCGGGTTGTTGACCTTGATCGTCTGACCGTTGTCCGCATCGACCCAAGCGCCATCGATAAAGGCTTGCTGGCGGAACAACTGGGTGTCTTTAAGCTGCATGTCGGCTTTCCTTAACAGCACCGCGACCAGCGCGGAGCGAATTATGATTGTAGAAAGGCGCCTCGAAGGCTGCCGTCAGGGAAATCATTCACCGGGCTGAAGCACATAAATAGCGCACTGATTGAAACTCGTGCGGTTCAGCACCCAGACAAGAGCGTTTGAAATCTCGAACGAATCCTAGGATCAATGCCGGAAAAGGACAATAGGCCGTTCGAAAAAAAGAACGAAAACGGCGCATTTGCCTATTTTTTCTGATCAACGTAGCAAACGGGTGTTACAGGATAGAAAAACACAGGCTATTCAGCAGCATGGACGCCCGCAACGCATATGAGTATCATGGCGCCCGCTTGCACCAGTAGCTCAGCTGGATAGAGTACTGCCCTCCGAAGGCAGTGGTCGTGGGTTCGAATCCCGCCTGGTGCACCATATAGTAGAAACGAAAAAGCCTCAGTCCGCAGGGATTGGGGCTTTTTTGTGGGTGCTAAGAAACCAATTCAGCAGCTTTGCCTGAAACAAAAACTGACGACCTCAAAGTAACCGATGGTGGTGGATCTGCGGTTCGAGTGTTCAACTATACCTACAGCCACGGTTCCTATTTAACCATCTCAATCAAAACCCGAGGCAATGACGGAGCCCCCGATGACGGATCAGAAAGAGACTGACCATCCCCCAGCCCCACAGGGTGAAATGCTGCTCTTTCAGAGCGTGGATGGCCGGGTGCGTCTGGAATGTCGGTTCGGGGCCGATACGCTTTGGTTGTCTCAAGCGATGATCTGCGAATTGTACGGCAAGGCCAAAGCGACCATCAGCGAGCACATCAGCCACATCCTTGCCGAGGGAGAATTGATAGAGGATTCAGTTGTTCGGTTTTACCGAACAACTGCCGCTGACAACAAACCTTACAACGTTAAGCACTTCAGCCTGCCGCTGATTCTCGCGGTTGGCTACCGAGTTCGATCCCAGCGTGGCACCCAATTCCGGCAGTGGGCCACACAGACTCTTCAGGAGTACCTGATCAAGGGTTTCGTGATGGATGACGAACGGTTGAGGAATCCTCCCGTAGGTCCGTCGCAGGTGCCCGACTATTTCGACGAAATGCTGGCACGCATTCGCGACATCCGGGCCAGCGAGCGGCGGGTTTACTTGAGGGTTAGGGACATTTTCGCAATGGCCGCGGACTATGTGCCGTCAAACAAAGAAACCACAGCATTCTTCCAGATCATCCAAAACAAGCTCCAGGTCTGACTGCGGCTGAGCTGATTGCCCATCGCGTAGACGCAACCAAGCCGAATATGGGTTTGACTGGATTCAAAGGAGATGAGGTGCGAAAGAGCGATGTCACAATCGCCAAAAACTACCTTAATCAAGAAGAAATCAATGCGCTAAATCGCATCGTCACCATGTGGCTGGATTTTGCGGAAGATCAGGCATTGATGCGCAAGCAAGTTTTTCTGCGGGACTGGCAGGAGAAGCTGGATCAGTTTCTGGAGTTCAACAATCGTGATGTTCTGCAAGGTGCAGGGCAGATCAGTAAACAGGCGGCTGAAGAAAAAGCCCGGGCGGAATATGAAGTCTATGCCGAACAATGCCGAAGCCTGAAAGAAGTGGAGGGCGAACGATTGGGTATTGAGGCGCTGTACGACATCTCACGAGGGAAAAAAAGCTGAATCGGTTCTCGGTCTGGATTCCGTGTCTCCGACGGCAGACGCAGCATAAATAAAAATTAGAAAGCCTCAAGCCTTTAGGGACTGGGGCTTTTTTTTGTTGGTTGCTTTGCAAGCACGGCTCACCACCGACAACTCGTGATTTCTACAGTAAAAAACGCCAACCAATAAAAAACCCCTGAGCAATCTCAGCGCCTTAGCGCATCACCGACAGGGGCCGTGTTGAGGCCGATTGTAAACTGTGTGTCTCTGATCAACTACCGGCAAGCGGATGGTTGCCTAATGATCAACGCTGCTTGATTCAAACAGTCGCCCAATGTCTCTCGCGCTGTGCAGTACCCGCTCGATGTGAACCTCGTTGGCGGCCGAGCTGTAAAAGATCAGATATCGACCATGACTGATCATTCGCACACCTTTAGCGTAGTCATCCCGAGAAATCCCAAGAAGCGGTTGTGTAATAAGCTGTGAACATTGCACTCGCAACTCACCGACAAACGACTTGGCACGAACTGGATTGTCACGGGCGATGTATCTCGCGATTTGCAGTAAATCATCTCGTGCGTGTGCGGAGAAAAGCAGTTGCCTCATAGACGACCCTGGTCAGCTGCGACCTCATCAATGAGCGCGTCGAGCTCAGCAAATACCGTATCGGCGGCAATGGCTGGACGTGGGTCATTGCGGCTGGCGGCGATAGCCTCACGAATTTCTGCTGCCTGTAATCGATCCAGCAGTTCCTGATAAGCCGCGTGCGGCAGGAGATAAGCGGCCGGACGATTGTGGTTGAGTACAGCAATCGCCTCTGAGCCTGCCTGCTCGATCACAGTGCTTGGGCTGCGCTTGAGTTCGGTGATGCTGACCGACCGGCTAGCGAGTAATTGCTCCATGACCGCTCCAAAGGTACGAAAAAAAGTACCTTATAGTGCTCGATTGTCAGAGCCACGGTCAACGAGCATGTGACCGAAGCAATCCACGCATACAAAAAAACCGCCAAAGCGGTTTTTTTGTCATTCAGTCGTCCAATCAAACTCGTCATATTCCTCATCGTCCTCGTCCCCCTCCTCCAACACCTCATCCTCAACAGTGTCTTCCTCGGGGGCCGCTCCTTCCTGCTTGTTCAGCAGAAATTCCTTACGGCTCTCGGCAATGGCCCGTCTCAACTCCTCCCCCTTGTCAGGGCAGTTGAACATTTGGGCGATGCGATCGATTTTTTTCGCCACGGCTTCCTCCAACGCATCGGCTATGCCCCGATAGTGCGCGCTTTCGGGGGTTGTTGCCAAATTGGTGGAGGTTCTTTGGCTCAGTTTTTCTTCAAGGCCTTGAGTCGGGTGGTGAGGTTTTCGTTAGGGAAACGCTTGTGCAAGGCCTTCAACAGTTCATCGGCGGCTTGGGTTTGACCGGTGTTTTGCAGGCGCAGGACCTCACGTAGTTGGTCATCGAGGGTTTTCACCGGAGCAGCCACGCGTTTGCTTACTTTTGCTTCTTCAGCCATTTCTGCGTTGATCGATTCGCTCTGAGCGGGCGCGGCAAAATCGGCCATTGGCGCTGCGGGTGCCGGTGCGGATATCGCGCCGGCGGGGGCGGACAATGAACGTGCAATCGGGGCTGGGGCTTCTTTTTTTGCTGCGAAGGATGATGTTTTAGGCGCAGGGGCGGAGTCGAACTGCGGCTCTTGCTCGGGCGTACGTTGTACCAACGTCAACATCAGTGCCACGCCTACGAGGCTGGCAAACGCAACCTGCCAACGGGGTTTCTGGCAGGCCTGAACCCAACGCTGCCAAATGCTCGGTTTGCGTACAGGTGTTTCCCGGTGTGCAGTGGCCAGGATGAAGGCGTCGAGATGCGCCGGTGGGCCATCGTTGCTGTGTTCACGATAGTGCTTCAACACTTCGTCTTCTTTTGTAGGACGGGCGTCAGTCATGTCAGTACCTCCTCGGCCAGCAGCCGACGCAGTTTTTGCTGGGCGTAGCGCAAACGGCTTTTGACGGTTTCCAGCGGTGTTTCGGTGAGGGTGGCGATTTGTGGCAGGTCGAGGTCGCCGTGGGCGCGCAGCAGGAAGACTTCGCGCTGGTCGGCGGGCAAGGTTTGCAGGGCGGTTTCGAGGCGCTGGGTGTCGCGGCTCAGGCTCAGCAGTTGCTCGGGGTCGGCGGCGTTGTCGATCACGGCGTGAGCCTGTTCGTCGTAGCTGTCGTGCAACGGGTTGTGGATGCCATGTTTGCGCCAGTGGTCGATCAGTCGGTTGCGGGCAATCTGGTAAAGCCAGGTACGAAAGTTCGCCCGGCCTTGTGGCTGACTGGTACTGCGGATCAGGCTCAGCCAGGTTTCCTGGTAAACCTCTTCGGCGAGTTCGGCTTTGCCGCTGAGGCCGAGCAGGAATCGATAAAGGCCCTGGCGATGGCGGGCGTACAAGATCTCGAACGCCGGCCCGTCGCCCGAGCGATAACGCGCCAGCAGCGATTCGTCGCTGCTGGCATCGGTGCTCAATTCAGGAGCAGTCATATCAGCGATGATCCCTTTCACTCGATGCGGTTGGCATTGGACACCTGATTCGATGCCGTGGAAGTCCGCAGGCTCTGGGCCAATTCGACCAACTGCACAAACTCTGCGCGCAGGCCGAAGCGGTCGTCACCCCGGGCGCCACGAGCCAGGGCTTCGGTGTCTTTCAGGCTGAAATTGCCGGTGTAGCGGCCGTCCTTCAACTGCTGGGAAAACGCTGCCACCGCCGCGGCAAAGCGCAGGTCATCACTGGCTGGCGCTGAACTCGAAACAATCGGCCGCTCGATCAGACGACTATTCCCACCTTCCGGCAGTTGATATCGCACACGCAGCATCGCCATTTCCCCGGATTTCCCGGAAGAGGCTGTCGAAGAATCACCATAGCGCAACGGCTCCAACCAGCCCTTCTCACCCTTCGGCACAATTTCATACAACGCCGTCACCGTATGCCCTGCACCGATTTCCCCGGCATCGACTTTGTCGTTGTTGAAATCCTCACGCTTCAACGCGCGGTTTTCATACCCCAACAGACGATATTCGCTGACCTGCGCCGGGTTGAATTCCACCTGCAGCTTCACGTTCTTCGCCACCACGTCGAGGGTCGAGCCGAGTTGATCCACCAGCACCTTGCGCGCTTCACGCAGGTTGTCGATGTAGGCGTAGTTACCGTCGCCGGCGTCGGCCAGTTGTTCCATCAGGTGTTCATTGTAGTTATCCACACCAAAACCCAGAGTGGTCAGGGAAATGCCGGTTTTGCGTTTATCCACAGCCATTTGCTTGAGGCTGTCGAAGTCGCTGATGCCGACGTTGAAGTCACCGTCGGTGGCCAGCAGGATGCGGTTGATACCTTTGGGGATAAACGCCTGCTGCGCCATCTGATAGGCGAGTTCGATGCCTGATGCTCCAGCGGTTGAGCCACCGGCAGTCAATTGGTCGATGGCTGTACGAATCTTCGCTTTTTCACGCCCGGAAGTCGGCTCCAGCACCACACGGAATTCGCCGGCGTAGACCACCAGTGACACCCGATCCTGTTCACGCAATTGATCGACCAGCAATTTCAGGGTGCTTTTGACCAGCGGCAAACCTTCGCGGCGGTCCATCGAACCGGACACGTCCACCAGAAACACCAAGTTCGCCGGAGCCAATGACGCCACTGCCCGGTCCGAAGCCTTGATGCCGATGCGCAGCAAGCGGGTATGCGGGTTCCACGGCGACGGCGCCAGTTCGGTGGTCACGCCGAACGGCGAGCCATCGGTGGGCAAGGCGTAATCGTAGGGGAAATAATTGACCATCTCCTCCAGCCGCACTGCGCCTTCGGGTGGCAAACGCCCCTGATTCAGCAAGCGCCGGACGTTGGCATAGGCGCCAGTATCAACGTCGGCGCTGAAGGTCGAAACCGGCGCCTCGGCCACGCTGTGAATCGGGTTGTCCGCCAGCGCCTGATATTGCTCGCGCTGCTCATCCCGATAACCGGGCGGAGCAGCTTCAGACATCGGCGCAAAGCTGGCCATCGGCGCCGCCCGCACACTGCGCTTGGCCATCACGGCATCCGCCATCACCGCTTCACGCGACACCACGGCTTCAGTTTTCAACTCACCTTGAGCCGGTGCCGGTGAAGATGACGGCGGCGCCACGACAGCGGATTCAGGCTTGGACGAAACACCACAACCGGCAACGGCCAGCAGCAGCCCAATGGCGAAACCATGGGCGGCCGGGCGGAGAAAATGCAGAGGGAGGGACATGGGGGCTGACCTCAGGAGGAAATTGATCCATTCATCCTCTGAGACGGACAGCCCGCCAGGTTCGGGTTAAACCGCTGTGAAATAAATCTTCAGCGGTGATAACGCCGCACCACGCTGCTGTTGCGCAGCACGTGATCTTTGATCTTTTCCAGCAATTGCGCGCGGGTCAGGCCGGCCGGCAAGGCGTCCGGGGCCAGGTCCAGGGCGTAAATCTGGATGATGTAGTGGTGCGCGCTGTCGCCGACTGGCGGGCAAGGACCGACATAAGTCGTGGTGCCTTTGACGTTGGTGCCGCCGACGCCTTCGAGGGCGGATTTTGCACCGACACCCGCAGGGATCTGGTGGGTCGTCGCCTTGATGCCGTAATGCACCCAGTGATCGACGCCCTGGCCTTTCGCGCCGTCGGGGTCATGCATGACGATGGCGTAGCTGAGGGTGCCTGCCGGGCCGGCGTTCCAGTTCAGGGCCGGGGACTGGTTGTGTCCGCCGCAATTGGGTGCATCGCTGGCAGCCGCCGAAGTAAACAGTCGATCGTCCGTGACACCGGGGATATTGAGGGTGAAACGCTCCTGGGCCTGCACGGGCAATTGCACGCAAAGGGCGACTGCAACGGCCGCCAGCCAAGGGTTCAGAGAGGTCAATCGGGTCATTACCGGAGCACCTTGTGCGGGTTGGGCCGTCGTCGGCTGGCAGACTATAGCCGGACCGTTCGCGCGGTGGCAGTGGCAATTGAGCTGAACCTCGGGATAAGGGCCAAACTCAATAGAGAAACACCTGCCTGGAGAGCGCTCATGGCCCTGCACCGCGTTGCCCGTTTCGCCGATGTGCCGGAAAACCGGGGCCTTGAGGTCCGGATCGACGACACCAAGATTCTCCTGCTGCGGGTCGGTGATCAACTGCGCGCCTTCCAGGGCGAATGTCCCCACGCCGGGGCGCCGCTGGCCGAGGGCGCGCTGTGTCACGGGCGGCTGATCTGTCCGTGGCACAAAGCTGTTTTCCGAATCGAAGACGGCGCGCTGTGTGAACCGCCGTCGTTGGACAGTCTCAAGCGCTACCCGCTGGAAATGCGCGAAGACGAAGTCTGGGTCGACGATCAGCCAATGTCCGACCCGCACACGCCGCCAGCGGACGATGACCGTACCTTTGTGATCGTCGGCGCCGGCGCCGCTGGCACCGCAGCGGCCGCCGCATTGCGTGAGAAAGGTTTCGGCGGTCGCATCCAACTGGTCGACCGCGAAACTGACGCCGGCTACGACCGCACCGTACTGAGCAAATTCGTGATCGCCGGGGAAATGCCGCCGGAAGAAGTCCCACCGCTGCGCGACGAGGAGTTTTATCGCAAACAACGCATAGAACGCATCCGTGGCGAAGTCGCGAGCCTCAACGCGCAGGACAAAACCTTGAAACTGGCCGACGGACAAACCCTGAGCTACGACGCGGCGTTGCTGGCGACTGGCGGCCTTCCCAAACCGCTGGAACTACCCGGCGCCGACCTGCCGGAAGTGTTCCTGCTGCGCTCGAAGGATCAGGCGCAGCGCATTATCGACGCGGCCAAACCCGGGCAGCGGGCGGTGATCATCGGCGACAGTTTTATTGCCCTGGAATCGGCTTCGTCCCTGCGCACTTATGGGTTGGACGTGACCGTACTCGCCCGCCACGCCGTACCCTTCGCCGCCCAATTTGGCGAGGCCGTGGGCAAGGCGATTCGCGCCCTGCATGAGGCGCATGGCGTGGTCTTTCACACCGAGGGTGAAGCTGCGTCCATCGAGGGAACCGGCAAGGTCGAGGCGGTGCTTCTGGATAACGGGCAACGCTTACCGGCGGATCTGGTGCTGGTCGGCATTGGCGTGAGCCCGGCCACTGCGGTGTTTGCCGACATGCCAAAAGAGAAAGACCAATCGCTGAAAGTCGACGGTGGGATGCGTCTGGCCGAAGGCCTGTGGGCAGTCGGCGATATCGCCACCTTCCCGCTCAACGGCCAGCCGCAGCGGATCGAGCACTGGCGTCTGGCGCAGCAACAGGCGCGGATCGCGGCGACCAACATGCTCGGCGGCGACGAGCATTATCTCGACGTGCCGTATTTCTGGACCTGGCACTTCGGCAAAAACTACGACTACCTGGGCCATGCCGAGCGTTGGGATGAGGTGGAATTCAAGGGTGATCCTGACCATCCTCCGTTTATTGGGCTGTTCGGTAAGCACGGAGTGGTGGTGGCTGCGGTGACCTGTGAAGAAGAGCGGGCGATGGCGATGCTGGCCGAGCGGATGAAACAGCCGCTGCCGGTGGATGAGGCGTGGCGGCTGGTTCGGGATATTGGATGAATTTGAATTGGATTGAATGTGTAGGAGCGAGGCTTGCCCGCGAAGGCGATCTTACGGGCGCCTTCGCGGGCAAGCCTCGCTCCTACAGGGATTTGTGCCGAGTTTAGAGATGGATCACCGGTTCGCGATTGTCGTCATCCTCAGCCGGCAAGCGAATCACCAACGGATGCTCCAGCGGTGCCAGCCGCGTCACTGGCGGCGCCGGATCAATCGGAAAGTAATGCGTGACCACATGGCTCACATCACCCTCCTGATTGTTGTGAATCGTCATCGAACCCGGCGTGCGTAATTTCTCCAACCGATCACCGCTCAGCTTGAAGCTTTTGCTCAACCCATGATCATCCACCACCGGTGCCGGCAAACGACGTTGGGCGAAGCTTTTGCTTTTACGATGTTGATAACGCGCCCAGGAAATCAGGATCACCGCGTTCAACACCGCCACCCACAAATAAATCTGCAAGGTGCCGAGTGCATCGAACACTGACGCATCGATGCGTGGGCCGTCGTGGGTATCGATCAGTGGCCACAACCCGCGCACCAGCAGATAGAGCAGGCCAATCCAGGCCAGCACCGTGAAGAAGGCATCGATCACGACCAGAAAGGGCCGCTGCCGGGTTCTGATAATTTTCATTTGATGACCTCTTCCTCTTCATCATGCAGCGGTTTGATACCCCGGTCCGGGCTGACCCAACGCGCGCGTTTCTGATGTTGGCCGAACAGCACTTTGGGGAAGCTGACCAGCGTGGTGAGCAGACTGATGAGCCAGAACATCAAGGGATACCAGACGACCCAGAACATGGTCTTGCCCAGGCCTTTTTCATAACGCCGGTCGATCAAGATGCTGACCGCAAATTGCACCAGGCAGACCATCGCCAGCAGCAACCCGGTAAACGCCGGTGGCAGCAAATGGTCCACAGCAATTGCAGAAGGCATTTCGATGAATTTACCCACGGCCCAGAAGATCACCGACAGCAGGAAAGTGAAGGCCCAGCCGGTGGACAGGCAGTATTCGAACAGCAGCGGCCACAGGTAGCGATGACGGTACTGCCAGATGCCGCGAATATTCTTGAACAGCACTTCGGCGCCGCCCTGGGCCCAGCGCAGACGCTGCTTCCACAGGCCGCCGAGGGTTTCCGGCATTAGAATCCAGCACAGGGCGCGGGGCTCGTAGAAAATGCTCCAGTGATCCAGTTGCAGCTTCCAACTGATGTCGATGTCTTCGGTGATCATGTCCGGGCTCCAGAAGCCGACCCGATTCAGCGCCGTGCGCCGGAACGCGACGATCACCCCGGACACGGTAAAGATCCGTCCGAACACCCGTTGCGTACGCTTGATCAAACCAATGATCGACGAGAACTCGCCGACCTGCACCCGACCCACCAGCGTCGAACGGGTGCGAATGCGCGGGTTGCCGGTCACCGCACCGAGGCGTGCGTTATCCAGCATTGGCGCGACCAGATACGCCGCCGTGTTCGGCGCCAACAGCGCGTCACCGTCGATGCACACCAGATATTCGCTATGCGCCGCAATGGCGCCCATGCGCAGGGCCACGGCTTTGCCCTGGTTTTCCGCGAGGTGCAGCACCCGCAGGCGGGGATCTTGCGCCGCCAATGCGTCGAGTACAGCGGCGGTGTTGTCCTTGGAGCCGTCGTTGATCGCGATCACTTCAATGTTCGGGTAATGCTGGGCCAGCGCCGCGTGAATGGTGTCGGCGGCGTTGTCGCCTTCGTTGTAGCAAGGGATCAGGATCGAAATCAGCGGCTCGCCGGCCAATGGCGGCGGCAACGTGTCGTCCTTCCACGGCCAGTGACGTTCCCAGTGCAGCCAGAAATACAGGCCGCCGGCGATCCACAGCCCGGACATGAACAGTGGATAAAAGAACACGAAGTCCATCAGGAATTGCCCGGTGACCAAGAAGATCAGCCCCAGGGGTATCCCTAGGACGATCGCCAGTACCAGCAGGGCCAAAAGTCTATCCAGCATGTTATGGATTCCACTTGTTGGAGAGCGCGGGCCGTATGGTTTTCAGGTCCGGCTGGTTCTCGAGGAAATTGTCCGGGTAGTAGCCGAAACTGGTGGCGCCCTGACGTTTGAGGCGGCCCATCCAGTCGCTTAGCTGCGCGCCGTCGATGTCGGAATCGATTTGTTTGGTCCAGTCCTTGGCCTGCAACTCGAACACCGTGCGATTGAGCGCACCGGGACGCGCCTTGACCGTGGCCACCAACGCTTCGAGCCATGGCCCGGATTGCGCGTGGCTTTGTTTTTCCATCAGCGGCATGGCCATCGGCGCGGTCCAGTTGTAGGCGGCAAGGAAGTCGTCGAGGTTCTGCGCAAACCAGGCTTCGCTCTGGGGATTGAGCATTGGCTCGGCAAAGATGTTGCGCGCGGTCAGCACCTGCGGACCGCGAATCGCGCGGACCTTGGCGGTGAGTTCGTTGGTGAAATCGATCAGGTAGCGGCTCTTGAACCGCGTCCAGCGTTGCAGCGTGGCCGGGTCATCACGCAACGCCGCAATCGAGCCCGGCAGACCGTTGGCCGCGTAGACCTTGAGCGCTTCGGGGCTGCCGTCTTCGAAGTCCGAGAGCACCGCGTCATCGTGATAGAGAATCCCGTCCACCGAGGTCAGGCGTGCGACGTCTTCGTAGATTTCCCCGATGATGCGCCGCACATTCGGGTCGAAGGGCGACAGGCGTTTGTACTGGTCCGGATCAACCGACGTGGTGCCGGTTTTCGGGTCCCAACGCGTGACGCGCGGCAGCTTGGAATCCAGGGCAAAACTCAGCACCGGCATCCAGGCGAAGACTTGGACGTGAGCGCGAGTACGCAGCTGCCAGGCCACGCGGTCGAAGATGTCGGCGCGCACTGGCAAATGCCGGTTGGGAAAGTACAACGAACGCACCAGGCCATCGCCCTGGGGATCGGCGAAGGCTTGCAGGAACACCGTGTTGGCGCCCATGTCGGCCATGCGCTGGATCAGTTTGCCGAGGTTGATTTCCTGTTGGGCCGGGTCGGCGTCGTAGACGTTATCCAGGTCCACATGCACCACACGCATCGGCGATTCGGCTTGCACTGAAACGATGCTGTTGGCGAAGTGCTCACCGTCCGGGTCCGAGGCCACGAGGAAGCGCGGGCTGCTCATCAGGTTGTCGAGGGCATCGAGGCCGTCGTCCAGGGTCAGGGCCATTTTGTAGCCCTGCTCGCTGACCACTTGCAACGAAGTACCGTCCGCCGCGCCGTACGGCCAGACCCAGATGCGCGGTTTGTAACCGGTGACTTTGCGGATTTTCTCGGTGATGGTCGCGACGTCGCTGCGCATCCGCGCCTGGAATTCGGCCTCGGTTTCATAGCGACCGTTGACCGCGTCATAGCGACGAGTCGCCGCCGCCGGTTGCAGGTTGCCTTGGGGGTTGGCCAACACGCCCTTGTGGCTGGCATCGGTGTGCGCGGCGATTTCCACCAGTCCAGATTTAGAGATCTCGCGGATCTGATCCCAGGTCAGGAAGTCCGAACGCTGGCGCGGTGTGCCGGCGAAATCCACCGGTTGGTTCAGCGGCGTGTCGATCCACACCCCGACCGGCGCCAGCAAGGCGTGCCAGTTATAAGCGCGCAGCACCGGCAGCACGCGGGTGTAGAAGCTCGAATAGCCGTCGTCGAAACTCAGCAGGATCGCCTTGGGCGGCAGCTCAGGACCGCCATTACGCGCGGCGATGATCTGGTCGACGGTGACCGGTTTGTAGTTGTTCTCCCTTAACCAGGCAAGCTGCTCGATCATGCGTTCGGTACGCACCGCCACCACTGCTTGATCGGGGTCGCGGTCTTCGACGTCGTGGTAAGCGATGCCGAGCACATGGTTTTTCGGCCACGGCTTTTCGCTGGCCGGCAGCGTGCGCTCGGACGGCGGCGTGAACGCCGGGGCTTGCTGGGCGCAGGCGCTGACCAGCAGCGCTCCCAGCAAAAGGATGAAACGCGAGATAAAAGGCATCTTCAAACTCTTCTAGAAGCGGTAAGTGAGGTCGACGAGCAGGCGCAGATCGGTTTCGCGGTCGCCGTCATAGGGCCGGTTGATCACAGTCAACAAGCCGCCCACCTCGAAAACATCATTCCAGCTGTAGCGCTGGCCGTAGCCCAGCAAGCCGATGCCGCCGGTGCCGTGATCGCGCTGGCTATACGTGCCCGCGCCGGCCTGGAATTGCTGGCTCCAGGAAGTTTCGTAGCGGCGATAGAGCACATGGTTAACGTTGACTGTCGGCAGTACGCTGAAGTCGGATTTTGGGTTGAAGTACGGCACGTCCTCGGACGCGGAGTTGTGGCTGGTGCCGACTTCCAGGCCGAGATCGACTTGCACTTTCGGCGCGGTGTAGACGCCCTCGCGCCCGGTGAGCAAGGCTTCGACGCGGTTATTGCCGTCGCTGAAGTGCGACGGGCTGACCGCGAGTTTCCACTCGCGGCTTTCATTGGCGCGCCAGCGGATAAAACCGCTGCCGCCGTTGGCCGTGACATCGCTGTTCAACGCGCGCAATGGTGTGTCGGCCGAGAGGTAAGCGAGGCTGCCGCCGTACTGCCAGTGATCGTCGATGTCCCGGGCAATCGCCAGGCGTGCGCCCTGCTTGTTGCCGTAACCGAAGTTGTGATTGGAGACTTCCGCTTCCAGGGTCATGTCGCGAGTACGGCGCTCGACGCCCAGCCGTTGCGTGCGATCACGCCCGGTGCCTTCCTGGAAATCACCGGTGGCGTAACCGACACCGGCAAAAACGCGCCAGTCTTCGTCGATGGGCGGGCTGTAGAGCACGGTTTCGATGCCGAAATCCTTGCTGCCGGACACCGCACCGGCGCCGCTGTCGCCACCGCCATAACTCTTGCCGCCGTAGCTCTGCACCCGCAGCTCAGCCATGTCATGCACCTCGCGCTGGCGCTGTAAACGCTGGACCTGACGGTTGTCCGGGAAACGCGCGGCCACGTCGTCGGTCAGCGCGTCCATCTGCCGCCATTCCTGCAAATCCATGGCGGTATGGGCTTGAGCGACTTCGAGGCCCATGTCTCGCGGGACCATGCTCTCGGTTTCCTTGAGCTGCAATTCCGCGCGACGCGGCCAGTCCCGAGCCAGGTACAAATCAGCCTGGGCCAGGCGCAAACCGATGTTGCCCGGCGCCTGATCGACCAAGGTTTGCAAACGCTGCTCGCCGGACGGCAGATCGGCGCCGTAGGTTCCGGCCTGAGCGGCGAGTTGTTGCGCGTCCATCCATTCATCGTTGGGATTGCCCACCGGCAAACCCTTGAGTTCGACCCGTGGCTTCTGGGTTTTCGCCAGGTCCTCGGCGACTGCGCGCGCGTCGTCAGCCTTGTCGCTTTCGAGCAGCGCGTAATAGAGCGCGGTGCTGTCTTCGAGGCGATCACCGACGTCAGCGTCTGGCGCGACCAGCACTTGGCGATAGAGATCAGTGGCGATTTCAGGCTGGCGTTGATCCAGATAGGACGACGCCACCCAACGCAGGGCGTAGGTCGGAATCTTCACGCCTTCGCCATTGAGTTTCTGGTATTCGCTGATCACATCAGCGGTGCGCGCACGGGCCTTGAGGGCACCCATGCGGTCGATGCGCCAACGGGTGACGTCGTCGTGGGCGGCCGGGTCCGGGGTCCAGGTGGCGAGCAATTTGTCGTAATCGGCCAACGCCCGATCAGCGATCACATAACGCTCTTTTTCGCTGCGGGTGGCCAGTTCTGCCAAACGCACGCGCTCGGCGGCGAGGTCGCCTTCAATGCGGCGCAATTGCACCGGATCGATCAGCCCCGGCCGTTGCTGAGCCAGGCGCAGGGCCGGTTCCGGCAGGCGCGCACGTTGCAGGGCAAACACGTATTCACGGGCGACTTCCGGTTTGCTGCCGGCGCGGATGAAGGCCTGATCGTATTCGAACAGGGCGTCGTAGTTATTGCCGGCGCGGGTCAAGGCATAGGCCAGGGCCAATCGCCGGGACGGATCCTCGGGTTTAGCAGCCACCAAGGCTCTGGTGCGAGTCACGGCTTCGTCGGGTTTGCCGGCATCAGCCTGAGTCATGGCCAAACCGAGTTGCAGGTCCGGGTTTTGTGGCTCCAGCGCCAGCGCCTCGTTGTAGAGCCCGGTTGCCGAGTCCCAGCGCTTGAGGTTGCGATAGGCGCGGGCGGTGGCGGTCAAGGCCTGAACCGGCAACACGCGGTTGCGGCCCTGGGTTTCATAGACCTGCACCACTTCGGCGTCCAGGCCGGCCCAACTGGCGATCTGCAAATGATCGCTGACCTGGCTGGTGGTGGCCTGGTTCACCGGCACCTGGCGCAGTACGGTCAGCGCTGGCGCGTAATTGCCCGCACGGGCATCGCGAACCATCTGGTCGTAAGGTGTGTCGGCGAACGCCAGCGCCGGCCAGAGCAACTGGCTGCACAGCGCAACGCGAAACAACGGGCGTAAGCCACGATGAATAAAGGGACCAGCAAAACGCGGCATTCGTCAGCATCCTTACACGGCCAGCCGGGTCGCAATGCTCCCCTTGCCCATTCGTAAAAGCCGGGTCGACAGGACCTGGCTAACTTGTCGGGGCGCAGTCTTGCACGCGAGTTTGGTCAGCTATTCAGAACGCAATATTTATTCAGATTCGTGACATCACTTGGCCCTGTTCAAATCCCGGACAGCAAAACGCCCGGCGTCTGAGGCCGGGCGTTTCTGTGTAACCCTTGGTTTTACTGGACTTGCCCAGCGCCGCCGAGTTTGCCCATGACGAAGCCGACAAACTGCTCGACGGTCATTTTCTGGCCGTTGAATTCCACCTGATTGTTGGCGTAATGCAGTTTTGTGACGACGTCTGAGCCTTCCAGTTTGGCCAGTTGCGTGCCCACGGCCATGCTGCTGAACATGTCGCTGGTGGCGGTTGCCTGATCGACGATGGTCTTGGCGTCGGTCTGGCCATCCGCTTGCGCCTGGATGCTGAGCAGGTCAACCAGCATCGGCTTGGACACTTTGATGTTGATGTCCAGCAACGCGATCAACTGGCGGACCAATTGGTCTGGCGGCAGGTCCATGGACGCCGGTTTGGTCAGGTCCAGCACCAGGTTGGCGCGGCTTTCACCGTTGGCCGAGTTGAACGACAGATTCTCCAGAGCAAACTGTGGACCGGCGGCCAAGAGTTTTTCCAGACCGGCCTTCACTTGCTTCTCTTCTTCTGGCGTCAGGTTCAGCTCGGGGGCTGGTTCACCGGCGGCAGCGGCTTTGGCGGCGGCTTGCTCGTACGGCTGCAACTTGGTCTGGTAAATCTCCATCAGCGACATGGTCGACGGGATGTCGAGGTTCTTCAGGCTCATGGCCATCTGAGCCGAACCGACGGTTTTACCGTTGAACGACACTTCGCCAACCTTGTAATCCGCACGCCCGGAAGCGCTGGTGCCGGATTCTTCGGTCTGGTTCTTCATTTCGAATTTGTTGACGCCCACCACCGACTGCTTGGGACCGAAAGTGGTCTTGCTGCTGGTCAGCTCGACGGTGTTTTCGCCGGTGTAGTAGCCGTAGGTGCTTTTGACCAGGTTGCTGGCCACGGTCAGGCCGTTCATCTCGACGGTGACCGGCGCCTGATCTTCCGACACGGTGGTCAGCTTGAGGCTGTCCATGTAGCCGTCGGCCTTGACCTTCTTGGCCTCGGCGCTGGCAGCGATGTCCATGTTCAAACCGGAAAACTTCAGGCTGGACTTGTCATCCAGTGCCACTTCCAGCGGCAGCAATTCGAAAGTGCCGTTGGTGGAATTGTCGTAGCCGATGTTGACCACGCCTTTGACCGGCGACTGGCCGTTGGCGGCAGCGAACCATTTTTCCGTGGTCGAAGTCTTTTCCAGCTCGAAGTGGTTGGTGGCCATGACCGGCAACCATTTCAACGAAGCCAGGCGCGAGAACGGCAGCGGGCCGTGTTCGACGCGATCAACGAAAAGCAATTCGACCGGTGCTTCACCGAACATCTCGCCCTCGCCCTTCAGGCGATAGTGAGCGGTGCTGCTGAACACACCACGCTCAAGGGACACCAGTTCCAGGGACGCCGTGCCGTTTGAACCGACCAGCGCGGCTTGCAGTTCTTTGTTGGCGTCGGCGACGGAGGCGTTGAGCACGCCTTCGAGTTTAGTGCCGGTGTACCAGGCACCGCCGGCGCTGATTGCACCGATGGCAACGACAATTCCGAGAAGCACGCCTGCTGATTTATTCATGAATTACCCGATCAATGTCCGTTGTTGAAAATGTGGTCGTCTTCCCTGAACCCATGACGGGCCGTGGTCACGACTGCGCAAAAGTGCGATGGAGATTAGCATTTGCGGGGCGAGAGGGCTTAATGATTAAAGGTTAAAGAGTGTCTATGGACAGGTTACGAGGGTTGAGAGTTTCAGCGCTCATGAAATCGCCTTCGCGGGCAAGCCTCGCTCCTACAGAGGATCGCATCCGTCCTGTAGGAGCGAGGCTTGCCCGCGAAGGCGTCAGTCCAGCCACCATTGAATCAGGAATACTGCATTTCAATCTCATCCAGCTGATGATCAAAGCTTTTCAGCCGCGCCGTCCACGTATAGACCAGCACTTCAAAATCCCGATTGATCACCGCCCCGCCCGTCACTTCCGCGCGCGGGTCGCAGAAGTCCAGTTGATAGCGCTCGCGGGCCATGGCGTTGGCGACATCGGAGAGTTCGCGGGCGTTGTTTAGCCAGTGCCAGCCTTCTTCGGTGACTTGCTTGTCGAGGGCCAGGCATTGGGTCTTCAAGGCTTCGAGGCTTTTTTCCAGCGGTGTGCCGGTGAGTTCGCCCATGACTTCCTGGAACGTGCGCCCCGGTTGCCAGTAGCTGCCCCAGAAGTAGCGATCAAACACCGTTTCGACCCGACGCAGCGCTACCTTGGTGTCCCAGATCAGCACCAGCGTCTTGCCTTGTTCGAGGTGTCTTCTTTTGATGCGCGTGCCCTGGACTGAAGCCCAGGCGACCACGACGATGGACATCACGGCAATCAGTGCCGCCGCGCTGTCGAGGAACACCAGCGCCTTGTCGATCTGGTGGGCGAGCATGATGCCGTAGAAATAGGTGGCCGACAGCAACACTAATGCCGCAATAGCGCACCAGAAGCCGGGAGCATAAGGGTTTTTCATTATTAGAGTCCCCATGACCAACGCGAGCCTTGATTGACGGGATCGTCGCGCGATCCCGTCAAGTCAAAGCATAGCAACGGCCTCAGGGTTTGCCGGGCTGTGACGCTTGCGTTCGTCCGCTTTCCCAACCGCCGCCGAGGGCGAGGAACAAATCGATCTGGCTCATCGCGACCTGAGTGTTGGCCGACGCCAGTTGCGCCGTGACATCGGTGTAGGTGCGGGTGGCTTGCAGGTCCGCCAGGAAGGATGCGCGTCCGGCCTGGAAGAAGCGGTGAGTCTGGTCTGCCGCCAGTTGCGCCGACTGCTCGGCATCGGCCAGGGCATCGCGGCGTTGCAGCAGCGCGGAGTACTGGGCCAGACCGGTTTGCGTCTCGCGGATCGCGTTGAGCACCACGCCGTCAAAGTGCGCCAGCGCGCCTTGGGTCGAGGCTTCGGCTTCGCGGATTCGCGCGCGGGAGCCGTTGGACGGCACGGTCCAGCTCAGCAACGGACCGAAGCCCCAACGATTGGTCTGCGGTTTGCCGAGGTTTTCCAGGGTGCCGACGGTGCCGATCGACGCACCGATGCTGATGTCCGGGTACAACTCACCGGTAGCGATGCCAATACCGGCGGTCGCGGCGGCCAAACGGCGCTCGGCCTGACGCACATCCGGGCGGCGCTTGAGCAGCGTGGCGCCGTCACCGACCGGCAACAATTGCGCGATCTTCGGCAGCTCGTTGCAACCGGCGGTACCTGCCGGCAGTTGATCCAGCGGCTTGGCCAGCAACATCGACAAGCGGAACAACCCGGCCTGACGCGACGCCTCATAACGCGGCATGTCGGCGCGCAAGGATTTGAATTGGGTTTGCGAGCGGGTGACTTGAGTTTCATCGCCACGCCCGGCATCGCGCAGCCGCTGAGTCAGGGTGGTGCTCTGGGCTTGCAGATCGAGGGAATGCTGAGCGATTTCCTGCTCTTCATTGGCCGCACAGACTTGGGTGTAAGCCCGAACCACGTCGGCGACCAGGGTGATACGCGCCGTGTCCGCCGCCGCTTGGGTCGCATCGGCGTTGGCCTTGGCCGCCTCGATGCCGCGCTGCAAGGTGCCGAACAGGTCGAATTGATAAGACGTGGTGATGCCAATGTCGCCGACGTTGGCCACCGGTACTTTCTCAGGCAGCAGGAAGGCTTCGCCTGATTCCTGCAAGCGCTGGGCGCCCATCTTCACGCCGCCGCTCCAGCCGCCTGCAGCCTGGGCTTCATCGACCTGCGCCCGAGCCCGGGACAGGTTCGCCGCCGCCACGCGCAAGTCGGTGTTGGAGGCCATGGCCTGCTCCACCAACTGGTCGAGACGCGGGTCCTGATACAAGCGCCACCAATCACTGGGTACTGGCGCCGAGACCACATCTTTGTCGTTCGTTGCGAGGTTGCCCTGCAAGTCTTCACGGTGCACGGCGGCTTCGTCCGGCAAGTGATAATCCGGCCCGACCACCTGACACGCGGACAGCAACAGGCCTAAACCGGCCACCGCCAAAGCCGAGGCTTTGCTCATTTCGCGGGCTCCTCGGTTTTATCGTCGATGATCGACACCGTCGCGGTACGCCCGGCAATCATGCGGAAATCCGCCGGCACGTCGTCGAAGGCGATCCGCACCGGAATCCGCTGGGCCAGCCGCACCCAACTGAACGCCGGGTTGACGTTGGGCAACAGGTTGCTGCCACTGCTGCGGTCGCGGTCTTCGATGCCGGCGACGATGCTTTCCACATGCCCGCGCAAGCGAGCGCGGTCGCCGATCACGCGGATATCCACGCCTTGGCCGACGTGAATGCCGTCGAGTTTGGTTTCTTCGAAATAGCCGTCGATGTGGAACGAATTACTGTCCACCACCGACAACACCGGCCGTCCGGCGGTCACGAATTCCTGAGCGCGGGGCGCACGGTCGTTAATGTAGCCGTCCACCGGGCTGCGGATGGTCGAGCGATCGAGATTGAGCTGGGCGCTGTCCACCGTCACCAGCGCTTCGGACAAGGCCGACTGCGCACGGGCGACTTTCGACAGGCTTTCTTCAAGCTGTTCGCCCGGCACCAGATTGCCGAGGCCACGGTTACGCTTGGCCTCGCGCTGGGCCTGGGCCAGGGTTTCTTCACGGTCGGCCACGGCGGCTTTCGCCTGGCGCAGGGCCAGTTTGAAACGGTCCTGGTCGATGCTGAACAGCACTTGGCCGCGCTGCACCAACTGGTTGTCGCGCACCTGCACTTGCTGGATCAGGCCGGACACGTCCGGGGCGATCTGCACGATGTCGGCACGGATGTGCCCGTCACGGGTCCAGGGCGCGAACATGTAATACATCACCATGCGCCAGACCACGACAACGGCGAAGCTCACGATCAGCAGGGTCAGCAGGACGCGACCAATGGTCAAAAAAGGTTTTTTCATGTCATCAGGTATCGACTGAGTGAGTCCACGGCGCCGAGCAGCAAAGCGTAGAGAGCCACGTTGAACAATGCCCGGTGCCAGACCAGACGGTAAAAGTGCAGGCGCGTGAGCACCCCGTGCACCAACAGGTAAAACAGGTAGGTAATGCCCATCAGCACCAGCAGCGTGGGCAGGAATACACCGCTGATATCCAGATCACCGATCATAAAGGCGCTCCATCGATGCCATGGGGAAGCGGTTCTTCGAGTGCGCTGGTGCCGACGAATTCAACACCGGGCAGCAACGCCAGGCGCAATCCGCTCAAGGCGTGCAGCAAATGTAGCCGGGCGCCGTCGTCGCACTCGGTGTTGAGGGCGCGACGGGTGCGGTCGAGGGTCATCAGCAACGGACTCGGCGCCGGCAAGCGTTCGCCGGCTTTGAGGCACGCCTTGAAGTACTCACCGACTTCCGCCACCACTTGATGCAGCAACACTTGCGGCACGCCGAGCACTCGCGGGGTGTAGGCCAGCAGGTCGAGCAGGTTCAGCGCCACACGCACTTCGCGCAGGGCGACGCCGGTGTCCTGGCCGATCAAGCCCAGACGCGGCAGGTGCTGCATCAGCCGATCGAGCATCTGCACCCCCAACCTGCGGTGTTCAGATAATGTGGCCGGTTCGGTAAGGCTGACGATGTCGCGCCAGCTGAAACGGGTCAGGCGCTTGGCCGCCAGTTCCGCGCCGAACGGTCGCGCAATCAGCGTCCAGACAAAGGCAAACAGCAAGCCAATTGGCCCGGCCAGGTTGGAGTTGGCGAAGCTGAGGAAATCTGCGTCGTAGGCACCCTGGATACTGATGAAGGACGAGGTGTTCACCAGCGTCAGCAGCATGCCGAGGTAAAACTGCGGCTTGACCGTCAGGGTGCCGATGCAGATAAACGGCACGGCAAACGCCAGCACCAGCATCGGGAAGTCATGCAGGTTGGGCAGGACCAGAAACAGGTAAAGACTGGCGAACAACACCGACATCGCGGTCCAGAAAAAGAACCGGAAAATCTGCGGCGCCGGGTCGTCCATCGAGGCGAAGAAACTGCACGCCACCGCCGCCAGGATCACCGCGCCGCCACCGTCGGTCCAGCCAAGCAGAATCCACAGCACCGAGGCGACAATGATCGCGCTGACAGTGGACATGGCCGAATAGAACATCAGGCCACGGTCAAGAAACGGCGTCAGGCGACCGAGGCGCCAATGGCGATACACCGCGCGCCAGTTGTCCTGGCTTTCGCACTGGATGGCGTATTGCAGGCTGCGGCAGTCTTGCCACAAATCGATCCACTCGCCGAGGCGATACAGCGCGTTGGAGAACAGCAGCTGCTTGCGATCGTCCAGCGCTTCGGAGCTCGGTTGCAGCGCTTCGAGCTGGTCTTTCAGCGCCTGCCAACGCTCGAGGTCGGCGTCTTTGTGCTCGAGCCATTCGGTGGTCGCGGCCAACAGTGGCGCGAACTTATCCACAAGTTCCGGTGTGCGACGTTCCAAGGCATAGAGCGCATCATCGAGGGCATCGATCACCGGCAGCAGGTGGATCATCCGTCCACGCAATTCCTTGGTATTGCGCACCGTTTGCGGCCGCGCGCCTTCGTGGGGCAACTGGCCGATCATCAGCTCCAGGCTGTTGAACGTCGTGACCATCGCCGAACGCAGGGCGCTGACTTCCTCCGGCTGCACGTTGCGACTGAGAAACCGCAGGCTGTAAGTCGAGGCATCGGCGAACCATTTATTCACCGAGTCGTTGAACACCGGTGCCAGCCGCCGGGGCCAGAACATCGCACCAACCACCGCCGCCACGGCGATGCCGAGAAAAATTTCTTCGGTCCGTGCCTCGGCGATGTCCCACACCGCCAGCGGGTTATCCAGCACTGGCAGGGCGATCAGCGGCAAGGTGTAACCGGCGAGCATCAAGGCGTAGCTGTTGGCGGTGCGCAGGTGCAGGGACAGGAACAGCAAGGTCCCGGTCCACAACGCGATGATCACCACCAGCACCCACGGACTCTGGACAAACATCGGCACAAAAAACACCGCCGCCGCCGCGCCCATGAACGTACCGACCGCGCGGTACAGCGCCTTGGAACTGGTCGGGCCGACAAACGGACTGGAAACGATATACACCGTGGCCATCGCCCAATACGGACGCGGCATTTGCATGAGCATGGCGATGTACAGCGCGGTCATCGACGCCGCGAAAGTACGCACGCCGTAGAACCAGTCCCGCGCCGGGGGTATGCCTGTCCAGAAACCGCTCAAGACTGGATCACCGACGGATAACTCGCGGCTTCAAACGCTCTGAGCACACGTAGTGCCGCTTCCAGATCACTCTGGTCGATGCCTTCCAGCACTTCATGACGCAGACGCACCAACTCGACTTCGACGGCTTGCACCAGCTCCCGACCGGTGTCGGTCAGGCTCAGGCACTTGGCGCGGCGGTCATGGGCGTCTTCCGTCCGGCGCACGTAGCCCGAATGGCACAACTGATCGAGCAGACGCACCAACGACGGGCTCTCCATCCCCGCCGCCTGCGCCACCGTCACCTGCCGCACACCCTCCCCCAAACGCCCGATCATCAACAACGGGACGGCGCAGGCTTCGGAGATTCCATAATTGACCAGCGTGGTCTGGCAGATCTTCCGCCAATGCCTGGCGGCCACCACCATGGCACTGCTGATGTTCATCTGGAGAGCGTCGAGGTTTTTTGGCACGGGGGAATGACACACTGTTAGTTTGCTAACTATCAATATCGCATTCGAGGGAAAGGGCGGTCAAGTTTTGAAACAATTTGGCGATCAACGACACCGCAGCTACCTTCCAATAGATGTCATTCAGAAATGTCTTCATATGTGTTTGGCACAATGGGTAGGTTGTGAATTCTGAGTCTCGCGCCTAGAATCTCCCAAAATGGGAGAAACTCGATTCGTGCGAATAATTGCCAAAGGGACATTGAAAATTTTCTGGGAAAGTAGCCCGGCCTACGCCGACGCGGTCACTCCTCTCTCAGAGTGGTATCGACACATGGAGAAGTCGTCATATCGCACACCCCAGGAAGTAAAAGCCGAGCTGAGAACCGCCAGCGTTCTAAAGGGTGGACGTGTGGTATTCAACATTGCCGGCAACAAGTATCGAGTGATCCTGGCAATTGACTACGAACGGCAATTGGGTTTTGTGCGCTTCGTCGGCACGCATGCCCAATACGATCAGATCAATGCGGAGACTGTGTAATGAACATCAAACCCATCCGAACCGATGAGGACCTCACCAATGCGCTTTTGCGTATTGAGCAACTGTGGGGGGCGGCTTTGGACTCACCTGAGGGTGACGAACTCGAGATACTGGCCCTGCTGGTCGAAAAGTATGAAGACGAGCACTTTCCGATTCCAGCCTCCGACCCCATCGAGGCGATCAAATTTCGCATGGACCAGCAAGGTTTGACTGCCCGAGACCTGGAAGCCTTTATCGGTCCCAGCGGTCGAGTATCCGAAGTGCTGAACCGTAAGCGCCCGCTGAGCTTGAAAATGATCAAGCGCCTGCACGACGGGTTGCGAATTCCTTATGAATGTTTGTTTGCAGAGATAGTTTGAAATTCACTGGGCTCACCCTCCTTTGAACGAAGGAGGGCAGAAGTGGGAAATTAGAGCTTATAGGTCATCCAGACTCACCGGGATCGGTTTTTCATGCCTTCGCGAGCGGATGACTTCTGACAATTCAAGATCATCGAGACGCTCCATCAAGGCCTCGGGAACATCGGCAGGAACCTCGACCGCAGGCCCGCCACGGATGTCACCCAGTACCACTAAAGAATTTTTCTTCATCTCAGACACGATTTTTCACACCCCCCGCCCCTTCCTCATCAACACATCCAACTGGTCCACCACCTCCGCCCAATCCGCATCATCCAGAATCTCGTCCCGCAAAAAGGCAGCTTGGCTTTCGGTCCAGAAAAACGCGTCCGCCAGGTGCAGTTCCGGTTTGAGTGGTGAATGGGTGGCGATGAATTGGTCGATGCTGACCGGGTCGTTGGGCAGGCCGAGTTGTTTGAACAGGGAGGGCAGGCTGTGGGTTGGGGATTCCATGTTGGGCTCCTGGGTGATTGGGAAAATTGTTCGCGGGCAAGCCTCGCTCCTACAGGGGGAACGCGATCCCTTGTAGGAGCGAGGCTTGCCCGCGAAGGCTATATCACTGACACCGTAAACCTAATGACTCAACTCGCAAACCTCCGCATGCGGCACCATTTTCAGGAACTCCGGCATGCTCATGTGCAGCAGGTTGTTGTGGTTGCCGGCTTCCAGATAAATATCTTTCTGCCGGGTCAGCAACGGGTCGATAAGCATGTCCAGGCCATAGGATTCACCCAGCGCCGGCACCGCGCCGCGTTCGCAGTCGTTGAACAGGTGCGCCAGGGTGCTTTCCCGGGTGATCTGCCATTCGCCACTGCCGCGTACTTTGCTCAGGTCCAGGTGGCGGCTGGCGGGGAGTACGGCCATCAGGTAGTGCCCGTGGTGGTCGTCGAGGATCACCGATTTGGCCACCCGTTCGGCAGGAATGCCCGACACGCGAGCCGTTTCGAGGCTGCTGGCCGAGTGCGGGTGGGTGACGATGTCGAATTCGCATTGAGCCCGATTCAGGCTGTCCTGCACGGTTCTTGCCATACGCATGATGCACCTCGGTGTCCGCTGCAACGACAAACGGACGATGGTTAACGCTGTTTCATCCACTAAAAGTCTAGGCCCGCCAATGCCTCCGTGTGGGAAATCTGCCCGTCGGAACCACCGCAAAAACTGGTCAAAATTCGTACAACTCACAGCTCAGCTAAACTGAATAAAGAACCACCCGACTCTCGCGGAGGGTCACGTGAACATTCGTTGCTGTGCTGTGGCGCTGCTGTTGGCCTTGAGCGGATCTGTATTCGCGGCGGACACGGTTTTCCTGTTCGCACCCGATCCCCTCGGTATGTGGCTGATCGTGTTTGGCGTCGCGTTTCTGGTGGCCGAGGCGACCTTGCCTAATTACGGCGTGATCGGGCTCGGCGGGCTGGTGATGTTCGTCGCCGGCGCGGTGATCCTGAGCAATACCGAGGTGCCCGTGCCGCTGATCATCGGTCTGGGATTGATCAGCATTCTGCTGCTGATTTTCCTGGTGATTCATGCCCTGAAAACCCGCCCGCGCCGCATCGTCAGCGGCGATGCCGGACTGGTGGGCAGCGTGACGCCGGTGATGGCGTTACAGGCCGACAGTGCCTACAACGGCTGGGTGCATTTGCAAGGCGAAAAGTGGCAAGTGCTGAGCGCCACGCCGCTGCAACCGGGGCAGAATGTCCGGGTCGTGGGGCGCAAGGGATTACTGCTACAAGTGGCCGCGGCTGACGCGGCGCCGGCTGGAGAATAACCATGGGCCTGCAACTGGGTTTTGCCGCGCTGCTGCTGTTGGTGATTGCGCTGGCGGGGTCGACCTTTCGCATCCTGCGTGAATACGAGCGCGGCGTGGTGTTCCAGCTCGGACGCTTCTGGCAGGTCAAGGGGCCCGGCCTGATTTTGCTGATTCCGGCGGTGCAGCAAATGGTCCGCGTCGACCTGCGGACCATCGTCCTCGACGTCCCGCCTCAGGACGTGATCACCCGGGACAACGTCTCGGTGAAGGTCAACGCGGTGCTGTATTTCCGCGTGCTCGATCCGCAGAAAGCAATCATCCAGGTCGAAGACTTCCTCATGGCCACCAGCCAATTGGCGCAGACCACGTTGCGTGCGGTGCTGGGGAAACATGAGCTGGATGAGTTGCTGGCCGAGCGCGAGCGGTTGAACGTGGATATCCAGCAAGTGCTCGACGCCCAGACGGACAACTGGGGGATCAAGGTGGCCAACGTCGAAATCAAGCACGTGGACCTTAATGAATCGATGGTGCGCGCCATCGCCAAACAGGCCGAGGCCGAGCGGGAACGACGGGCCAAGGTGATTCACGCCGAGGGCGAATTGCAGGCTTCGGAAAAACTCATGCAAGCGGCGGAAATGCTCGGGCGTCAGCCGGGGGCGATGCAGTTGCGGTACATGCAGACGTTGAGTTCGATTGCCGGGGACAAGAGTTCGACGATTGTCTTTCCGTTGCCGATTGAATTGCTCAAGGGGATGGCGGATTTGTCTTCGAAACCTTGAGGAAGATCAAAAGATCGCAGCCTTCGGCGGCTCCTACAGACGGTGTTCCCAACCCGAAACGGCGGCAACCCACGTCCCGTAGGAGCTGCCGAAGGCTGCGATCTTTTGATCTTTCCTACAGACGCCGATGTCCGGCAATTGCGTCGGAGATTTCCTTCAAGTTGTAGCGGCGTTGGTGAACTTGTTCCGGTCCGGAGCCAGGTCTAGTCTGGCTTTGTCACTGAATAAACGGTGACACGGACGTGCAAGTCCGGGTAAAAACACCAACAATTCCTAGCCTATAGGTATTCATCGAGCATTTTGTGTTCGCTGTCCTCGCTTTATGGCGGCTGTGTGCGGGAGATCTTCGGATCTGCCGAGGTTTTGTTGGTCGGTCTCTTACTCGGTCTTGCACCCCGCACATAGCTGCCACCCTACCTTCGCGTGCAAGCGGACCGGGTCAGCGTCTTTTACATAAAGAGGCTAATCATGTTCAAAGAGACTCCAAATCCTCCAGAAACCTCTGGAACCGATTCCCCCGAAGCACTCGACGCCAAAAAAATGAAAGAAGCCGCCGACCGCGCCTTCGCTCATTACTTCCCCCCGGCCGAAGAAAAACGATCCAAGCGCCGTAAATACCACCTCTTCGCCGTCGCCGAGGGTATCAACGACCCCGAAGTCATGCTGGCCAATGCTTCCGAAGACTTGATGTCCATCAGCGCGATTGCGGCTGACCTGGCAGACGATGTCGAAGGCACACGCCGTTCGGTAGTCCTGGCGATCAGCCGTCTATCAGATGGCGTTCAATTGTTGGTGGAACAAGTGCTGGATCACCATGAGGCGATGGCTGCAGCCAAGGTCTAGCCGTTAAATTTCGGTAATTTGAAGGGCGCCTTCGCGGGCAAGCCTCGCTCCTACAAGGACAGCGCAAATCCTGTAGGAGCGAGGCTTGCCCGCGAAGGGGCCATAAGCTTCAACATCCACGCAGGCCGACACACCGCTTTCGCGAGCAGGCTCGCTCCCACAGGGGATTGAGGCCGGACACACTATTTGTATTCACTGAAGATCACCTGTGGGAGCGGGCTTGCTCGCGAAGGCGTCAGACCAGCCGATCATTTTCCAGCGCCAGATACGGCCCCCGTGCCCAACGCTCTACCCGCTCAACCAACAACGCCGAAGCCTCGCGGCGCTTGCTGTCGCTATCGCCAACAAACACCTCCGAAGGCTGTTTCGCATGCAGCCCCACCGCCGCAAACACCTGCTCTCGCTGCACATCATCCAACCCAAAAAACCCGGCCAACCTCCCCGCCATCGCCCCTGGCAACTCACTGTAATTCACCGCCACCCCGCCAAACTCGCGGCATTGCGCCAACCCCAATTCCAACAACCGCCCCAACCGTCGCGCGATGTAATCCTCGTGGCCATCGAATGGCTGATCATCATCCAACCCACTAGCCCCAATCATCCCCGGCACCATATGCATCCCCGGCCGGCGCAGATGGGAAACGGCAATTTCCAACGGATCGCGGTACAAAAACATCCAGGGCGTCTCAGGAAAACACTCACGCAACAACGGCAATTCAGCAATGTTCCACGCATCGAGTTTGATCACCAACCGTTGCTCAAAACCAAGCCGACGCTGGCCATAAGCGGACAACAACCCTTGAATCGCGCTACGCCGCAAAGCCATCGGCAACCCACTGCGCAGCAACGTATCGAGGGGCGGCGGCTCACTGATAACGATGTGATCCTCAAGCCGCGCAAGCATCTGACTGATCAACGTCGACCCACACCGCGACGCATGAAAGATAAACGCACTCGGCGCCAATCCAGGGCTCGTGACCTGCCAATCATTAAGAACAGCCAACGGCGTTTGCCGGCGAAACGCCTGGTTAAACGGCAACCGCAACGCATCGTCCACAGCCTCTCGAAAAAACGGCTGATGCAGCGGCGTGTCACCGAACCAACACCAATCCACCAGCCACTCGCCGGTCTGCTGCCAGACCCGAATCGGCAACCAACCTTCCAGGTTCAGGCGTTCCATTGTTCATTCCATTGGCGACGACCGTTGCGCATCGCGGCGCGTAGTTCTTCGCGGGAAAACACCAGGCCTCGCTCAGCCGCCATCTCTAAAACACGGACGACGAAAACCTCAGTGTTCGCCAAGCCCTGCAACGTCTGCGACAGCTGCGGATCGCTGGCCACTAAGCGCTGAAATTGCAGCAAAGCCCCGTCCCCGACATCAGGCGCAGGCGTGGTCGGCAGACCCTCGATAATCGCTTGTTCCAACCAAGGGCCAGGACGGCAATCAAGCACCAAATGAACCCGCGCCGAACAATCGCGATTGTCCACGCGATGCGGCCGCGACAAATCAAGAAACCAGCACTCCCCCGCCGCCATCGGCATGCGCTGGCCATCGAGCATAAAGTCCACCTGCGGCGGACTCAGCAGCGGAATATGCAGGCGCAAATCGGCCCCCGGCTCGCCCAGGTCATAGTCACGATGTTCATGAATTTGCCCGTTCGGCCCAAGCCGTAGCAGGCGCGCGGAAACGATGTCCAGCGGCAGATCGCGCAAGCCTTGCTGCCAGCGCACATCGCGCCGCCACGGCGCACGCACCTGCGGTTCACCCAGACCCGGCGACAGTTCAGTCAACGCATCCGCCGCCGAAATCAGCGCCACACCGCTCCAGTCGCCAGCGAAGTAAGCCGTGTTGAAATGCCCGTGCCACTCGTCTTCGCCAATCGCCGCCAACGCCTGCAACAGCAACGGCAGATCCACCGTCACTGGCAAGCGCGAGAACGCCGCGCGGCTCATCACGCCGGCAACAGGTTACTTGGCCGGAGCTTGAGGAGGCGTCGGCAGCGCAATGTTGCCCGACGCCCACGCCGCTTCGCGATTGGCCAACGCGGTGGCGATGGACTGGACCTGGGTGGATTGCACTTCATCCGGCATCGGGTCGAGACCGGCGCTGGCGAAGATCTGGCCATAGGCGTTGCGCAGATCGGCGTAGGACAGGTCCCGACGCAAATCTGCCTGCAAGGTGTTCAGTTCACCCTGGATCAAGTCCAGTTCGCCGATGCCGGCCGCCTGATGACGGTTACGCAACTGGCCGAGAATCTGCCCGTCGATGCTCGACAGTTCCTGGTTGGTCTGGAATTGATGCAGCGCTTCCTGATAGTTGGCGTTGGCCACGTAGAGTTGCGCCAGTACGGCGATGGACATCGCCTGACGACGGGCCTTGGCCACTTCTTCGCCGGCCTTGGCCACGTTGATTGCCGCCGGGGCGGAAATCACGTTAAACAGGTTCCAGGTCAGCTTGACCCCGTAGTCGGCCCACTTGTCGTTGACCAAAAACGAGTTGCTGTCGTAGTGCCCGCCGGCCGAAAACTCGATCCCCGGCAACAGGCGCAACATGGCTTTGCGGGTTTCAGCGGTGCTGATCCGCGTCTGGTAATCCTGCTCGCGCAGTTCTGGGCGACTGGCCAACGCTTCGTGTTCGAGGCTGGCCATGCCGACTTTCAGTTGCGGAATGGTGTAGTCATCCGGCGTCGCCAATTTCAGATCGGTGCCCATCGGCAGGTTGATCAGGGTCGACAGTTCGGTCTTGGCCAGGGACAACGCGCGGCGCTGCTCCTGCAACTGACGAGTCGCCTCGATCAGCGAGCGCTGGTAACCCAACGCCACGACCGGGTCGCCGATGCGTTGTTCGCTCATGCTCTGGCTGTTGTTGCGCGCGGTATCGACCCGCGCCATCAGGCTGTCGATTTGCGTGAGCAGGCGTTCGGCGGCCACGGCGCGCCAATAGGCCGAGCGCACGTCCTGGACGATGGTGTTGATCACTTTGCGCCGGCGTTCCTGAACGATCAGGCGCTGGTCGCCCTGCTGCTTGGCGCTGATGTAACTGACGCCGAAGTCGAGGACGTTCCAGACCATGGTCAGGTCAGCCACGCGACGGTCGCGGTCCTGGGAAGTCGACGGTTCCAACGACTGGGTGCCGGTGAGCACGCTTTGGCTGCTGGAGGCGCCGACGTTACTACGCCCGACATAGCCTGCATCCAGGGCCATGCGCGGCAGCATGTCGAAACTGGCGAGGTCGAGTTGGCGTTTGGCCAAAGCCTCTTCCATGATCTTGAGCCGGCCTTCGAGGTTGTACTTCACCGCGCGGGCCATCGCCTGGTGCAAGGTCAACGGACCGCTGAGCGGTTCCTGACCGGTGTACATCGTCTGCATATCGCTTTTGGCACGTTGCTCGCTGACGCTGCGTTCAATCGGCTCACTTTTGACCGCACATCCGCTGATCGCCAGCGCCAGCAGGCTGGCACCGAATAACTTATGACTTCTTTTCATCCCTGGATCGCCCCTAGGTGCCGCACTGAATTATGTGTGTGTTTCAAGCCTGCATTTCGCTGATGCCGACTTGTTGCAAAGCAGCGGCCAGGCTGTTGACCTGCCGTTGCTCGGTGTCTTTGATTTCTTGTAATTGCTGACTCAGGGTCGGCGCGCCAAACACCCCGCGCAGGCCTTGGGAAACATCGCCGCCGCGGATGGAATGACTGCCGAAACTGTTCAGCGAATCGCGCTCGGCGCTGGTGTCTTGATTGAACAGGCTCGACAACGTACTGGTGCCGAACACCCCGCCATCGCCGCCGCCAAACCCGAGGAAGCCGTGGCCCGAACCATCGCCCGTGCCGCTGTCGCTGCTGCTGAACACCTGGGCAATAAAGCTCGGCGCCAGCGCCCCGCGATTGATGAAGATGTCGCCCAATGGCCGGATGCCGTCCCCCAGCACCCGGTCTTCAAACAGCGGCGCAAACGTCAGTGGCGAAGCCAGCGTGCCGGTTGGCGCAGCGAAGATGACCGGTTGCAGCGGCAGGTGCGGCTGGTCAGGAACGGTCACGGGTTGCGAGACGCGGAACTCCGGATCCGGCGGTACCACCACAATCGTCGCCGAAGGTGCCGGCACGGTGTTGATCGCGTAACCGTTCGATTGGCTGGTGCCGCTGCCGGCGTTGCCCGAGCCGTCCGTCACGCCCGCGACGTTCAGGCTGATCGCGTTATTGGCGTTGCTCAGGTTGCTGGTCGGCGTCAGGGTCGCGGTCCAGGTTTTGCCACCGTCGTTGCTCGACAGGTTGGACAAAGTGCCGTTGGCCACGTTGACGTCGGACAAGTCGAAACCGCTCACCGCTTCGTTGAAGGTGAAGGTCACCAGAGAGGTCTGGCCCACGCCCAGGTTCGGGTTGGCCACGACGACCGTGGCGGTCGGCCGCTCGCCGTCGATCACATAGTTGTTGGACACCGCCACGCCATCGCCGGTGTTACCCGACAAGTCGCTGACGTTGCTGGTGTCCAGCGCGATGAAGTTGCTAGGGTCGGTGATGTTGGCGGTCGGCGTGAAGGTGCCGGTCCAGGTATTGCCGCCGTCGCTGCTGGCCAGGTTGGTCAGTTCGCCGTTGGTGACGCTAAGGTCCGACAGGTCGAAGTTGTTCACCGCTTCGCTGAAGGTGATCGTCACCAGCGTGGTCTGGCCCATGCCCAGGTTCGGGTTGGCGACCACGATGGTGGCGGTCGGCCGCGTGGCATCGAGCGCGTAGTTGTTGGAGATCGCAATCCCCGCACCGGCATTGCCGGCGGCGTCCGCCACGTTGCTGCTGTCGAGCAGGATCAGGTTGGTGGTGTCGTTGATGTTGGCCGTCGGGGTCAGGGTCGCCGTCCAGGTTTTGCCGCCGTCACTGCTGAGCAGGTTGGACAGGCTGCCATTGGCGACGCTGAGGTCCGACAGGTCGAAACCGGATACCGCTTCAGTGAAGGTGATGGTAACCGTGGTGGTCTCGCCGATGCCCAAGCGGTTGTCCGCCACGACGATGGTCGCGGTCGGCCGCGCGGTGTCGATCGCATAGTTGTTGGAATTAGTCACACCCAAGCCGCTGTTGCCCGAACCGTTGACCACGCCGGTGTTGTCGAGGCTGATCAGGTTGGTGGTGTCGGTCACGTTGGTGGTCGGGGTGAAAGTCGCGGTCCAAGTGATACCGCCGTCGCCGCTGCTGACATTGCTCAACGTGCCGTTGGCGATGGTCAGGTCGGCGTTGGTGAAACCGCTTACGGCTTCGCTGAAGGTGATGGTCACCGCAGACGTTTCACCGGCCTTGAGGGCGTTGTCGGCGACCACGATGGTCGCGGTCGGTACGCTGGTTTCCACCACGTAGTTGGCGGAATCGGTGGTGCCTGCGCCCGCATTGCCGGCCACATCGGCCACGCCGGTGTTGTTCAGCGTGATCACGTTAGTTGCGTCAGTCACACCGATAGTCGGGGTGAAGGTCGCGGTCCAGGTGATGCCGCCGTCGCTGCTGCTCACCGCACTCAAGGTGCCGTTGGCGATGGTCAGGTCACTGTTGTCGAAACCGCTGACCGCCTCGCTGAAGGTGATAGTCACCAGCGAGGTTTCGCCCGGTTTCAGGGCGGTGTCGCTCAGCACGATGGTGGCGGTCGGGCGCTGACTATCGACAGCGTAATTATTCGAATCGGTGGTGCCGCTGCCACTGTTGCCGGACAGATCCTGCACGCCAGTATTGTCCAGGCGCACGATGTTGCTGGTGTCGGTGATGCCGGCCAACGGCGTCAACGTGGCAGTCCAGGTAATCCCGCCGTCGCTGCTGCTGACGTTGCTCAGGGTGGCGTTATCGATGGTCAGGTCGCTGTTATCGAAACCGCTGACCGCTTCGCTGAAGGTGATGGTCACTAGCGTGGTCTGGCCGACGCCCAAGGCTGGATCGGCCACGACGATGGTCGCGGTTGGGCGCTGGGTGTCGATGGCGTAGTTGTTCGAATCGGTGGTGCCGCTGCCGGCGTTGCCCGAAGCGTTTTGTACGCCAGTGTTGTCCAGAGTGATCAGGTTGGTCGCGTCAGTGACGGCGCTGGTCGGCGTAAAGGTCGCCGTCCAGGTGATGCCGCCGTCGCTGCTGCTCACCGCCGTCAACGTGCCGTTGGCGATGGTCAAGTCAGCGTTGCTGAAACCGGTCACGGCTTCAGAGAAGGTCACGGTCACCAGCGAGGTTTCACCGATGTTCAGCGCAGTGTCGGCAACCACGATGGTGGCGGTCGGCAGGACGGTGTCGATGCTGAAGTTGGCCGAGTTGGTGGTGCCGCTGCCTGCGTTTCCGGCCAGGTCGGCCACTCCGGTGTTGTTCAGGGTGATCAGGTTGGTGGTATCCCGGACGCCCACTGTCGGCGTGAAAGTTGCGGTCCAGGTGATGCCGCCGTCGCTGCTGCTCACTGCACTCAAGGTGCCATTCGGCACGCTCAAATCACTGTTGTCGAAACCGCTGACCGCCTCGCTGAAGGTGATGGTCACCAGCGAGGTTTCGCCTGCGCTCAGGGTCGGGTCGGCGACCACGATGGTGGCGGTTGGACGCAGACTGTCGATCACGTAGTTGTTGGAATCGGTGGTGCCCGAGCCAGCGTTGCCGGCCACGTCCGCGACACCGGTGTTGTCCAGCGTGATGAGGTTGGTCGCGTCGTTGATGCTCGCGGTCGGCGTAAAGGTCGCGGTCCAGGTCACGCCGCCGTCACTGCTGCTGACGGCGGTCAATGTGCCGTTGGCGATGCTCAGGTCGGCGTTGGTGAAACCGCTCACCGCTTCGCTGAACGTGATGGTTACCAGCGAGGTTTGACCCGCCGCCAGGGTTGGGTCGGCTACCACGATGGTCGCAGTCGGACGCTGGGTGTCGATGGCATAGTTGTTCGAATCGGTGGTGCCGCTGCCGGCGTTACCCGAGGCGTTTTGTACGCCGCTGTTGTCCAAGGTGATCAGGTTCGTCGTGTCAGTGACGGCGCTGGTCGGCGTAAAGGTGGCCGTCCAGGTGATGCCGCCGTCGCTGCTGCTCACCGCAGTGAGTGTGCCGTTGGCGATGGTCAGGTCGGCGTTGCTGAAACCGGTCACGGCTTCAGAGAAGGTCACAGTCACCAGTGAGGTTTCACCGATGTTCAGCGCAGTGTCGGCAACCACGATAGTGGCCGTCGGCAGCACGGTGTCGATGGTGAAGTTGGCCGAGTTGGTGGTGCCGGTGCCCGTGTTGCCGGCAATGTCGGTCACCCCGGTGTTGTTCAGGACGATCAGGTTGGTGGTGTCCTTGACGCCGACTGTCGGCGTGAAGGTCGCGGCCCAGGTAATCCCGCCGTCGCTGCTGCTCACCGCACTCAAGGTGCCATTCGGCACGCTCAAATCACTGTTGTCGAAACCGCTGACCGCTTCACTGAAGGTGATGGTCACCAGCGAGGTTTCGCCTGCGCTCAGGGTCGGGTCGGCGACCACGATGGTCGCGGTCGGACGCAGGCTGTCGATCACGTAGTTGTTGGAGTCAGTGGTACCCGAGCCAGCGTTGCCGGCCACGTCCACGACACCGGTGTTGTCCAGCGTGATGAGGTTGGTCGCGTCGTTGACGCTCGCGCTTGGCGTGAAGGTCGCGGTGTAGGTGATGTTGTCGCTGGTGGTCAGGCCGGACAGGGCGCCGTTCGCGACGGTGAAGTCGGCGAGGGTCAGGCCGGTCACCGCTTCGCTGAAGGTGATGGTCACCAGCGAGGTTTGACCCGCCGCCAGGGTTGGATCAGCCACCACGACAGCCGCGGTTGGACGCACGGTGTCGATGGCGTAGTTGTTGGAATTGGTGGTGCCGCTGCCGGCGTTGCCCGAGGCGTTTTGCACACCGCTGTTGTCCAGGGTGATCAGGTTGGTCGCGTCGGTGATGGCGCTGGTCGGTGTAAACGTCGCCGTCCAGGTAATGCCGCCATCGCTGCTGCTCACGGCGGTGAGTGTACCGTTGGCGATGGTCAGGTCGGCGTTGCTGAAACCGGTCACGGCTTCAGAGAAAGTCACTGTCACCAGCGAGGTTTCACCAATATTCAGCGCGTTGTCCGCGACCACGATGGTCGCCGTCGGCGCCACGGTATCGATGGTGTAATTGCCCGAGTTGGTGGTGCCCGCGCCCGCGTTACCGGCCAGGTCAGCCACGCCGGTGTTGGCCAGGGTGATGACGTTGGTCGCGTCATTGATGCCGGCGGTCGGCGTGAAAGTCGCCGTCCAGGTGATGCCACCGTCGCTGCTGCTGACGGCGGTCAACGTGCCGTTGGCAATGCTCAGGTCGGCGTTGGTGAAACCGCTGACCGCTTCGCTGAAGGTGATGGTCACCAGCGAGGTTTCGCCCGCACTGAGGGTCGGGTCGGCCAGGACGATAGTCGCGGTTGGGCGCACGGTATCGATGGCGTAGTTGTTGGAATCGGTGGTGCCGCTGCCGGCGTTACCCGCCGTGTCGCTGATCCCGGTGTTGTTCAGGGTGATCAGGTTGGTCGCGTCAGTGATGCTGGTGGTTGGCGTGAAGGTCGCGGTCCAGGTGATACCGCCGTCGCTGCTGCTCACCGCCGTCAGCGTGCCGTTGGCGATGCTCAGGTCAGCGTTGGTGAAACCGGTCACCGCCTCGCTGAAGGTGATAGTCACCAGCGAGGTTTCGCCGATTCTCAGCGCGTTGTCCGCCACTACGATGGTTGCCGTTGGGCGCACGGTGTCGATGGCGTAATTATTGGAATCGGTGGTGCCCGTGCCGGCGTTGCCCGCCGTGTCGCTGACCCCGGTGTTGTCCAGGGTGATCAGGTTGGTCGCGTCATTGATGCTGGTGGTTGGCGTAAAAGTAGCTGTCCAGGTGATGCCACCGTCGCTGCTGCTCACCGCGGTGAGCGTGCCGTTGGCAATCGTCAGGTCGGCGTTGGTGAAGCCGGTCACGGCTTCGCTGAAGGTGATGGTCACCAGCGAGGTTTCGCCGATTCTCAGCGCATTGTCGGCCACGACGATGGTCGCGGTCGGGCGCTGGGTGTCGATCGCGTAGTTGTTGGAGTTGGTCGTACCGGTGCCGGCATTGCCCGACAGGTCCTGCACGCCGGTGTTGGCCAGGGTGATCAGGTTGGTGGAGTCATTGATGCTGGCGGTTGGGGTGAAGGTCGCCGTCCAGGTGATACCGCCGTCGCTGCTGCTCACGGCGGTCAACGTGCCGTTGGCGATGCTCAGGTCGGCGTTGGTGAATCCGCTCACGGCCTCGCTGAAGGTGATGGTCACCAGCGAGGTTTCGCCAATGCTCAGCGCGTTGTCGGCCACGACGATGGTCGCGGTCGGGCGCACGGTGTCGATCGCATAGTTGTTCGAATCGGTGGTGCCGGTGCCGGTGTTGCCGGCCGTGTCGCTGATCCCGGTGTTGGCCAGGGTGATCAGGTTGGTCGTGTCATTGATGCTGGCGGTCGGCGTGAAGGTCGCCGTCCAGGTGATGCCGCCGTCACTGCTGCTCACGGCCGTCAGCGTGCCGTTGGCGATGGTCAGGTCGGCGTTGGTGAAACCAGTCACGGCCTCGCTGAAGGTGAAGGTCACCAGCGAGGTTTCGCCGATTTTCAGCGCGGTGTCCGTCACCACGATGGTCGCCGTCGGGCGCTGGGTGTCGATCGCGTAGTTGTTCGAGTTGATCACACCGAGCCCGGCATTGCCGGACAGATCCTGCACGCCAGTCTTGTCCAGGGTGATCAGGTTGGTCGTGTCAGTGATACCGGCGGTCGGCGTGAAAGTCGCGGTCCAGGTAACGCCGCCGTCGCTGCTGCTCACCGCCGTCAACGTGCCGTTGGCGATGGTCAGGTCGGCGTTGGTAAAACCGGTCACGGCTTCGCTGAAGGTGATGGTCACCAGCGAGGTTTCGCTGCTGTTCAGCGCGGTGTCCGCGACCACGATGGACGCGGTCGGCGCCACGGTATCGTGGATCACGTAGTTGTTGGAGGTGCCGGAGCCGGTGCCGACGTTGCCTGCCAAATCCTGCACACCGGTGGTGTCGAGGGTGATGGCGTTGGTCGGTGCGTTGATATTGCCCGCCGCCGTCAGGGTCGCGGTCCAGGTGATGCCGCCGTCGCTGCTGCTGACTGCGCTTAGCGTGCCGTTGGCCACGGTCAGGTCGGCGTTGGTGAAATTGTTCACGGCCTCGCTGAAGGTGATGGTCACCAGTGAGGTGCCGCCGGAGTTCAGGTTGGTGGTGCCGACCACGATGCTCGACACGGTTGGCGGGGTCACGTCCGGTGCGTAGTTGGTATTGAGCGTGCCGCCGTCGTTGAAGATGTTGCTCACTGCGGCCGGAGAGCTGCCGGTACCGCCGCCGCCCGATGCCTGTCCGCCCGAACCGCTGCCGCCGGCATTGCCGGCCATGGCGCCGAAGTTGGCCGCCGTCATCAACAGCGTGCCTTTGTTCCAGATCGCGCCGACGCCTTTGCCGCCCGCGCCACCCGGGTCGGAAGAGCCGCCGTTGCCACCACCGCCGCCACCGCCACCACCGGCCGCGACGTTGTTAGAGATCACCGACGTACCGACGACCGTCAGGGTGCCGGTGGAAGCGTTGTAGATGCCGCCGGCTGCCGAAGAACCGGCCCGGCCGACCTTGTCCCAACCGGAGCCACCGCCGCCACCGCCAATGGACACGGTGCCGTTGGTCGCCGTGCCACCGTTGCCGCCGTTACTGTAATTGGAAGCGCCGAGGCCGCCGGCACCGCCGGTGGTTGTACCGCCGTGACCGCCCATGTAATTGGAGTTGTAGGTACCGCCATTACCGCCACTGCCCGCCCCGCCGGCCGTACCGGCATACACGCCAGTGCCGAAACCGGCGGTGCCGCCATGACCACCGGTTTGACCACCCAGCGAACCGCCACCACCACCGCCGCCACCAACCGCGCCGCCAACGTAAGGTGCGGTTACGCCACCGCCGCCACCGCCGCCCGAGGCCGCGTTATCGGTCACCGTGACGTTTCTGAGGGTCAGGTTGCCGGAGTTAAGAATACCGCCACCCATCGCCCCCGCGCCGTCCGTGCCCGCCGCCGCGCCTACACCGGCCACCATGCCCTGTTTGATGACCAGGCCATCGAAGGTCGCCGTGACGCCGGAGTTCACCTGCAGCACGCGGGTTTTGTACTGACCGTTAAGGGTGACGTCGGCAACGCCGTCGTTATTCAGGTCACCATCAATCGTGACGTTCTTGGTGATCGTCAGCTGTGAGTTCAGCCCGACGATCATGCTGGTGTTGAACGTGACGGTGTCACCGGCCACGGCATTGGACAGGGCGGTACGCAAAGAACCCACGCCGCTGTCGCTGTTATTGAGCACGGTCACGGTCGCCAGGCTGTACTGGTAACCGGCCATGGACGCGGATGACAACACGCTGCGGCTTTCAATGCTGCCGGTGGTGATTTCCAGGTTCCAGTCGCCGCCCACGCCGGTACGGTTGGTGGACGCGGCAATATCGCGGCCGGTGAGTTGCGCCAGCGAATCGACAAAACTCACGCCGCGCTCACCTTCGCCGGTATTGCAGGCGTAGATCAGGATGTCGCCACCGACATTCATGTCCTTGCCGATCTGCGCCAGCACGTCGCTGCGCGCGGCGACGTTGTCGGCCGACAGGTAGCTGTTGCCCAGCCACAGGTCGCCGGAATAGCCGTGGGCGATGATCTGCACCGAGCTCACGCCCTGATGGGTGTCGAGGTAAGCGGCGATCTGCTGCAAGCCGTCCTTGCTGGCATCCAGTGTCACCACTTCGGTGCCCGGTGCCACGCCGTTGAGCAGGCTGTCGGTGTCTTTTATGCGTGAATCGACGAACACCACGCTCTGGCCGGGTACGGCGGTGGGTGTCGCCGCGGGTGCGGGGGTTGCGGCGGAGGCGTTGTCCGCCTGGCCATGCGTGTCTTTGCTGGCGGTCGGGTGATCGGCCGCCGGCGGCTTGGCAGCGTCAGCCGTGGGGTGACTGTCGGGCTGGGCCGCATCGGCCACGGTGGCCGCGACCGCGCCGTCGAACAGCATGCGCGGTTCCAGGGACATGATCATCGGCGATGCCAGCACGCGAGCGCCCTGGGCCTTTTGCGATTTGCCGTTGTTCCACCACATGCTGCTCACCCGAACTCGAACTTTTATGACGGCCAAGAAAAAGCCGCGATCAATTAATTGATCGCGGCGTCGGATTTCATACGAATGACATTGGCGGCGCTGGAGGACCCATCGTGCCAGAAGGACAACTCTGCATATTTGTCGAACAAGTCCGGCGGCAGGATCGTGCGCCGTGACTCCAATGCAACCTTGGGTTTGACCCGATGCAACCCCGAGACGCCGAGGGCCTGGTCAAACTCCGGCGCGTCGTAGACGAGGTTGTTGAAGTCATGCTCGAACCACGGCTCGCCAATGAATTCGTAGACCAGCCGAAGAACCCTTTCGGGCGCCTGGCTGAGCAGATCGTAATCGACAATCAGCAAGGAATCGGCGTTTTCGCCGTAGTAGGCTTCCTTGAGCGCGGTCCAGGCGAAACCCACCAGGCGATTGCGCTGGGCCAGGGTTTCACAACGGCTGTAGACGGTGTTGCGCTCGACTTCGTCGTTGAACAGCTTGGTGTTCTCGAACGGGTTGGCGCGGTACAGGCGCTCGAGGCTGTCCATCACCCAGGCGACGTTGCGCACACAGGCAATGGTTTTGGCCTTGGGAAACAGGTCTTGCAGCGCGGGCAGGCGCGAACACCACTGGCGATTGGTGTCGAAGATGACGGGCGTGTCGGCGTGGCCGGCGTAGTAGGAGTCGAACAACCCGCGCAATAGACGGCGACGCAATGGCGTGTCGATGACCGAGCCAAATTCGCTGCCGGCGCTGCATTGTTCGAGGACGCTGGTAAAGAGGGTGCCAACAGGGCTGCTCATGCCGGCATGAAAGCGTGGGTTTTGCAGCAAGATGGCGGCGAGCAGGGTAGACCCTGAGCGTGGCAGCCCGGATATAAAGTGATACTGCGGCAATCCCTTCACCCTAGTCGGAAGTCCCTTTATATGTCGAAGCGTAGTCTATGAAGCGGGGGCCGACTAGTGGTGTTTTGATATCAATTTGAAGCTAAAAATACGGGCTTGATCTGAAAGTATTGAGCCAGATGGGTTGAATCGTTTCAGCAGTTTCAAAATTTGTTGATGGGGGTCAGAGATCCGGTTCAAGGCTGCTGGCTGACATCAAAAATAGCCGTGCACGGTTGTTGCCAGCCTCCGTTTCACTGACTTTTTGCCAGCCTGTGGGTAGCGGGGCGAATTCGTCTGGCTGGTCGGCAGTGCTGATCAACCATACCCGCCGCGTACCTGGAGGCAGTTCGCTAAGGTGGTCGAGGTAGATTTTTTCAGCGTTGTCATCCACAAGCGTGCCAAATCCGTAGGCATTCGGACGGCTGGAAGTGCCATCGGTCAATGGAGGGGTATAGAGCATCGGCGCGGCGTCAGTGCGGTTGTAATAGACATAAGGCATGTACCAGAGCAGGTCGCTGATAACGATCTGATCGCCCTCGACGTAGTGCTGATTGACGAACGCCACCATCACGCTGGTCTGGTCATTCACATCAATCGTGGCATTGGTCTTCAGCCCCACCAGCTCAGTGCCGAGCAGCAGCACCAGCAACCCCAGCGCCAGCACGCGAAAGCCATCCCACAACCGGTCGATGGCCAGCGCCAGGATCAGCGGCAAGCCCAGCGCAAAAGCGGTCAGGTAGCGCTCGATAAATACCGGCGAGATAAACGATACGCCGTACACCGTCAGCAACGGCAATAGGGTGTAGATGGCCAGCAAGGCACTCCAGCGAAAGAGACTGCGATCACGCATAACCGTCACCACGATCACCGCTGACAACAGCAGCGGCAGTGCAATGAAGATCGGCCAGGGCAAGGCATCACCGTCGTCCTGGATCAGGAAATCCCAGACCATCGACGGCAGTGAACTCAGGGTAACCGGCAGTTCCCAGCCCACATCACCGTTGGCTTTTAGCTGATCGAGGTGCTGCAGCAGATCGATCAGGCCAGGCAGCCAGGGCATGAACAACGCGACTATCGCGACGTTGCTAAGCCACCAGGCCGGGCGGGTGATGAGCTTCACGGGATGGGTTGGATGCAGGCGCAGGAGCAACAGATAAGTCCAGTGGGCAACCACACACAGGGCCGTGAAGTAGTGGGTGTAGAACCCCGCTGTCAGCAGCAGCGCATAGACCGCCAGATAACGCGTGCGCAGGGGGTGTTTGACCCAGTACACCAGCGCGATTGTCGCCCCGAGCAACCACAGCCCCAGCAGCGAATACATCCGCACTTCCTGGCTGTAGCGCACCGCCGTGGGCAGCAGCGCCAGTAACAAACCGGCGAGCAGCGCGGCCCGGGGATTGGCCACCAATCGCACCAGCCAGAACCCCAGCGCCACCGTGGCAATACCCGGCAATGCGCTCAAGCTGCGGATCGAGAAAATGCCGTCGCCAAACAATTCGATCCAGCCGTGCAGCAGCATGAAATACAGCGGCGGGTGCACGTCATGGGCGGCGTGAAACCAGATATCGCCCAGGGAATATTGGCTCATCAACAAACTGGAGCCTTCATCGCCCCAAATAGCGGCAGCGGTGAGGTCGTAAAAACGCACGGCCGCGGCCAACGCCAGAATCAGCCAGAACCCGTAATCAGCCAGCCATTGCGGCAGCGGCGACAATGCCGTGGCACGAGTACGTCCGGCACGCCCATCCGGCTTGCCGGCAAGCTCTGTTTCCCTGCGGTACTCCATGAAACTTCCCCGCCTGGTCGAATAAAACCCAATCACTCCAAAGCACTCTGGAGTTGCCGTTCGATGCTGCCCCCATCTCTGCAAGAACGCAATCCGGCGACTTTCACACCAGCGTCTACGCTACTACTGGCCCGGGCAGTAGCGTCGGGCCAGTACGTTCCTCTCCAAAAAACCACATGGATATAAAAACTATGGACGTGTTTCTCGGAACCATTCTTCCCTTCGGCTTCTCGTACGCCCCAAGCGGCTGGATGCAAGCTAACGGGCAGACGCTGCCGATCAGCCAATACAACGCGTTGTTTGCCTTGCTAGGGGTGACCTACGGCGGCAATGGCTCGCAAACCTTCATGCTGCCCAACCTGTGCGGACGTCTGCCGATGCACCAGGGCCAGGGCATCAACCTGACGAACCGGGTCATCGGTGAAGTCATCGGCACGGAAAATACCAGCCTGCTGGTAGCCAACCTGCCGCCGCATGCCCCCGTCATCACCGCCACCGCCACGTCAGCCCTGACCGCCTCCACCACGGTCAACCTGGCGAGTGTGCCGAGCACTCCCACCACCACACCGTCGAATGACAATGCCTACATCGGTGCCTCCGCAGCCACGGGGCCGAGTTCCGCCGCGATCTTCTCGACCGCACAGGGCGCCAACCCGATAGCGCTCAAGGGTGTCGACAGCACCGTGGGCGGCACCGTCAACGTGACCGCCACCGCGCAACCCATCGGCAGCGGCACGCCACTGGGCATTATCAACCCGGTCCTGGTGTTGAACTTCTGCGTGGCCCTGCAGGGTCTTTTCCCTTCACGCAATTGACCCTGGCGTCGGGGCCGATGGCCCCGACCCTTTCATTTTTTCAGGGAGCAGATTCATGCTTGATCAGATTACCGGCGAGCACTTCCGCCAGTTGCTCGGCACTTCCAGGCCGCTTTACCTCAGTGATGGCAGCGAGATACCGGTGGTGATCGTGTCCGTGGTGGACAAGCCCAATGCACGCATGTCCGCCACCGGGCGCATGCCGTTTGGCGTGGAACTGAGCAGCCCGGCACAGACGACCTTTATCGACGGTCCCTGCGCCATCGAGCTGCCCGAGCTGGGCCGGATCGAAGGCATCGTCGTCTCTCGCACCCCGGAGCTGGGGCGCGACGCCAGCCACACCTACTTCGACATCACCGTCAACTGACTAGCGCCGACTGCGGCTGGCCCGGATACCAGACCAGCCGCTCGGCCGCCACGTTGCTTTCCTCGACCTGAAACCCCAGCGCCAGATAGTGCCGGCGCGCATGCGGGTTATTCGCCCAGACAACCGTTGCCACCGGGCAGCGCACCTGTTCGGCGGCTTTCTGCACCCCCTGCAACACCGTGCGGCCATAGCCCTTGCCCCGCGCGGCCGGGATAAACGCCAGGTACAGCACGCGAATTTCATTGGTGCCGAAATCGGCGGTCAACGCACCAATCGGCGTGCCGAGTTTTTCCACCACAAAGTGCATGGCATTGGGATAAGACTCCCCGGTGCCCTGCTCTTGCACTTTGAATTGCTGGGCGATCACCTCTTCGACCAGCTCCTGCTCGCCATCGATCCATTGCAGATCGGGCCGTGCGGCGTGGTAGAGGTTGTGTAAAAACGGCCCGTCGGTGGCACCGGACGGACGCACCACCAGATCACCCACGTCATTGGAATTGTTGTTCAGCATTGCAATCTCTCCCTGCGCTAAAAACCACTCTCCCTCACACCCAACGCCGCCATCCGGCGCCAAGCCGTACCCAGCAATGACTCACTGCGACCTTGCACGATTACCACACCGCGCAACGGCTGCACGGGAGTGGCGATGGTATCCAGCGTCGTCAGACGTACCGCGTATTGCGCCTGAACCGGTTCCGGTCGCTGGTTTTGATCACGCCGCACCGCGATGGGACCGTGGTGATCGGATGTCAGGGCTTCGAGATCAATGAAGCCGGCACCATTGGCGTCGATTTCGCTTAACTGCACGGCGACGGCCGGGTGCATCGGGTCCTCGGCAATAAACCGCCCCGTGGCGCCGGGCGCGATCCGCCACAATTCGGCTTCGGCCAGGTAACCGCGCAATCGCGCACCGTCTTCCACCACTCGGGCCAGGGGTTCCTTGGGCGACAACCAGCGACCCGCGATCAGTTGCGGCAACAGGTCCCGCACCTTGCCGGTTTGCGGCGCACGAATCAGCAAGCGCTCGCGCTGCGCCGCCAAGCCGCGATACTCGGCCACGGCCTCGGCCAGACGCTGCTCGACAATCCCGGCATCGGCAACGGTTTCACTGCGGCTGGCCTGACGGCGCATCTGCAACTGCTGGATCTGGATTTCCCGGCGAATAATGGCCTGGCGTGAATCGAGATCCGGCGACTCCAGCTCAATCAATACGTCACCTTGGGCGACTGATTGACCATCGCTGACATTCACCTTTTTGACCCGCGCCGCCACGGGCGCATGCAACGTGCTGACGCGCCCGGCCTCCAGCATCGACGGCACTTCCACCGCACTGCGCCAAGGCACGGCCAGCAGCAAGACAATCGCCACCAAGCCCAGGGTACTCAGCAACACACGCGGTGCGTGGGCCTGATCGCGGCGGGACCACCACTCGCGCCATTCGCGCACAATCGGCAGGAAGATGAACCACACCAGCTCCACCATCATCAAGAAGATGCCCAACAGCTTGAAGAACAGGTGATACACCGCCAGCGCAATCCCGAAAAACAGCACCGCGCGCCACAGCCACGAACCGTAGCCCCAGATCAGCAAACGCCGTTGCATCGACGGCGACCAGGGCTCCGGCGCCGGCGCACCGTAGCCGAACAGGGCTTCGCGCAAACGCCAACGGCACAAGGCAAACGCCCGCCCTTGGAGGTTGTCGACTTCCCATAAATCGCTGAGCAAAAAATAACCATCGAAACGCATGAACGGGTTGAGGTTGATCACCAGCGTGGTGATCCAGGTGGCGCTGGCGAGCATGAACGCTGCGGTGCGTCCGGGGCCATCGGGCAACAGCGACCAGGCCAGCAGCGCAATACACGCCAGCACCAGTTCCGCCAGCACCCCGCCGGCACCGATCAGCAACCGCGCGCGTCGATCATTGACCCGCCAGGCATCGCTGACATCGGTATAAAACATCGGCAGCATCACCATGAACGCCACGCCCATGCTTTGCACCCGGCATCCGGCGCGCTTGGCCATGAACGCGTGGCCGAACTCGTGGCAGAGCTTGGCAAAGAACAGCGCCACGCCAAACGCCAGCGCGCCGCCAAGGCTGAACAAGTGTGGGAAGGTCGCGATAAAGCGCTGCCAGTCCCGGGACACCAGAAACACGCCGAGCATCAGGGTGGCCGGCAATCCGACGCGCAGCGCATACGGACCAAAGCGCTCCAGCCACGGCCAGGCGCGATTGAGAAACGCATCTGGGCGCCACAGTGGAATGCGGAAAAACAGGTATTGGTGCAACAGGATCTGCCACAGCGACTGGCGCTGGGCGGCGGCTTTAAGGCTGTAACTGGCGCGCTGTTGCGGATCGAGGGCGGTGATCAGATCATGGCCGCGCAGGAAATTCAGCAGTTGATCCAGCTCGGCACCGTCCAGTGGCAAACCCGGCTCGCGGTTCGCCGCTTGCAAAACTTTTTCGGGGTCGCCCAGGGACCAGTGGCGCAGCAGGCGCATGGCCGCCGTGCCAAGTTTGAAATAGCGACCGCGCACCGGATCAGCCAGGGTCCAGCGCGGCGAGCCGTCGAGGGCCGGGGCCGCCGCCTGCAACTGCAAGTCTGCCCGCAGGCTCGGCAGGCTCATTTACAGGCCCACGCTTTGACGCAACCCGGCCAGTGGCCGACGCAACAGGTACAACGCCAGTGGCGCACGGTCGCCAAAGATTTTGGCAGTGCCGCGCAAGCCGATACGCGGCGGTGCGGCATCGAAATTCGCATCCAATCGGTAAGCCAATTGTCCGCCAGCGGTAGGCTGCGCTTCATAGGCCGAGCGTTCGAGTTTGGCCTGGTGGCGTTGCAACGGATCGCTGTCGAGGAACAGTGAAACCTGCGCGCCCGGCTCCAGGGCAATCGCATCGCCCACGGCCAATTCGATACGCAATTCGGCCTGGTTCGGGTCGGCGATTTCCATCAAGCGTTCGCCGGTCTGCACCGGTTTGCCGGTCCAACGCTCGGCGTCGGCAAACACCGCGATGCCATCCCGCTCAGCGCGGACTTCGCTGCGCTTGAGCAATTCACGGGCGTAATCCCGTTCAGCACGTTTTTGTTCGACCCGTGCCGCCAGCAGATCGATTTTCGAGCTCGATTCCGCATCGGCGAAGGAGCGTTGGGAATTAGCTTTTAATTCGGCCTCGGCCACGCCCAAGGCGCGCTGGGACACATCGGCCTGAGCCGTGAGAGTGGTGTTTTCGAATTTCAGCAGCAGGTCGCCGGTTTTCACCGTTTGGTTGGGTTTGACCAGGAACTCCGAAATCACTCCGTCCAGCGGTGCGGCGACCACTCGGCCACCCAGCGGCACCACTTCGGCGGGCGCCAGCACTGATTGGCGCACCGGGATCAACAGCGCGAGCAGTGCCGCTGCCACTAGAAGCACCTGACGTTTACGAGTCCAGCGCAGTCGCCACGGTTTGCGCGGCTGCAGCGCCAGCCAGGCGTGGCTGTAGGTGTCGCCGAGTTGCGAGAGCAGGACTTGTTCGGAAGGGTTCCAGGGCGTGTCCCGGGCCAGCCACAAACCACCGAAGACTTCGCCTTGATGATCCACCAGCGGCAGCCAAAACACCTGGGCGGCGGACAGGCTTTGCCAATCCGCGCGGATCGACTCGCTGAGCCCATCCTGCGGAATCACCCGTGCCTGTTTGAGGATGTCGAGCTTGAACAGCTGCGCCACGGCCTGCTCGACGAACGCCACGAACGGTGCGTTCGGATCAACCGCGCTGACCCCGGTCACGGCCTGCACCTTGCCGGCAATCAACAGTGCCGCATGGCGAAAGCCGAACAACGCTTGGCTGTCATTCACCAGGCTGTAGGCCAGTTGCGCCGGGGTGCGCGCCGCGCGGGTCAGGCGTTCGAGGTCGAGAAACCGGGCGAACACCTGCTCGGCGCCGCCGCTGATCGGAGCGTTCACTTAAGCTCCGCGAAACGCGCCGTTCCGCTCATGCCAGCCAATAGACCCGTGGCGTTGGGCAGCGTCGCGACGAGCAACAACGTCTGGCTGCCTTCATCAATCCGCGCACCCAGACGCTTGACCGTGGCCTCCAGCGGCTGACCGGTCTCATCGGGGACAAAACTGAAGGTCTGACCGGGCTTGAGCTTGCCCATCCAGCGCGACGGAATCAGCAAATGAATTTCCAGCGTGCGGTTATCCACCACATCCAGCAACGGCGCGCCGGCCGCCACGCTTTCATAGCGCTGGACCTTGCGCTCGACGACCTGACCGTCAAACGGCGCCAGCACGCTGCAGCGTTTCACTTGAACCTGATAAACCTGGGATTGCGCCTGAGTCTCGCTGACCTTGGCCTCGGCCCGCGCCACTTCGAAACGCCCGACCGAATTCAACGCCGCCAGTTGTCTGTTGTGCGCCAGTTCTTCACTGGCCCCACGGCTGGCAGCCTGCGCAGCATTGAGCTGAGCCTGAAAACCCGAGCAGTCGAACTTCGCCAGCGTATCGCCCTTCTTGAACGACTCCCCCTCGCTGAACGGCAACTCGACCACCCGCCCCGGCAACTCACTGGCAAGCACCGCCTGATCCCGAGCCCGCAGCACACCACGAGCCTCGCTGCTGGCCTGCGTACCACCACCGGCGGCATTGCTTTCCAGCAACGAATCGTCTGGCGCAGGCGTTTGCGCCTGTACTGCGCACGTTACAAAGGCTAATCCAACAACCCAACTTCCAAAACGCGGCATAACCGTGACTCCCTGACGGATGGTCGGAGTCTACGACAGCGGGGGTTTGCGTCAAGCGAATAGCCATCACGTTTTGGAAAAGCCATGTATCAAGAAAGTTGCTGACCTATAGGACGAATTCGACCGATCGAAAATATAACCTTGAAGGAATATTCCATAGCGTGCATATTCAGCTCCCATGAATTGGGATATTGAATACACCGACGAGTTCGGCGACTGGTGGACGGATCTGAGCGAAAGCGAGCAGAGTTCTGTCGCCGCGAGCGTAAAACTACTCGGGCAGTTCGGCCCGGTTTACGCTTTCCTCATAGCAGTGGAATCAATGGATCGCGGCACGGCCATCTTCGTGAACTACGCGTTCAGCACGCAGGTCGCCCTTATCGCATCTTGTATGCATTCGATCCAAAACGTTGCGCGTTGCTATTGATAGGAGGAGACAAAACCGGTCAGGATCGATGGTATGAAGTCAACGTACCGTTGGCCGATCAGCTGTACGATGAACATCTCGACACATTGCGCAAAGAAGGTCACAACGATGGCTAAGAAATTTGCCGAACTCGAAGCGCGGATGACACCCGAATCCCGGGCACTCGCCGATTCGATTTATGAACAACACATCAAGGAAATGCCGCTGCACGAATTGCGTCAGGCCAAAGCGCTGAGTCAAGCCACGCTTGCCGAAACACTTCATATCAACCAGGCCGCCATTTCTAAAATGGAGCGCCGCACGGATATGTACATCAGCACCTTGCGCAACTACATCCGCGCTATGGGCGGTGAGCTTGAAATCATTGCGACGTTTCCAGACGGCCAAATCAAGATCGAAAATTTTGCTGGATGAGCAGCCTCCCTGGCTGCTCGCAACGACACTAGCCCAACGATGCTCATTTTCTCTCTACTTCGCGACCTCAAAAATGGGGCTAATGACACTCACACCCGATCCTGCTAAAGAACGTAAAAACCGATAATCGCCAGCCCCCACCAGCACAAACCAAGCGCTACCCAAATTCCGTTGGCAAATGTCAGCTTCGAATTACCAAGCCCCTCGACATCACCCGCCAAATAATTGATTGCATTCTGTACACGCAATAAACAGCAGGTTTGCAGGAACAAAACCAAAAGGCTCAACGCAAAACGAATTTGCACATCTGGTAACCACATCAACGCGGAACCGGTGCACGCCAGCAGGATGACAGCCAATGCCAGACTGCGCGGATACCAACGGTACCTTAGGTTTGAAGCGCCTATTCGATGATCGATTTTGGTGAACAGGGAATACACAAAAAACACGCCCAGGATGGTGCGGAACAAGGGCAAAACCTTATTACCCGTGGCCGCACGATAAAGCTTCCAGTTTCGATAAAACCAATAAATAAGGAAAAAGCCGCTAGTCGAGACGAATAGCAGCGCTAGCTTGCTTTTACACACGACATAAAAATCGGGAGGTGCTGTTGCAGCGCCTGGAAATTCAACAGTCGCGGGAGAATCAGAGAGGGCAATCATAGGAGGCGTAGCCGTGGTCATTGAGTGGCCGAAATGCTAACGCCTGATGGGCTGCAATAGTGCCCACACAAAAAAATAGGACGATTCCTACATCCAGTCTCTCAATTTCACTCAGGATTTTTCCGCCACCGGATAAACCGACTCCCACCCTCCCCCCAACGCCTTGTACAACCCCACCATCGCCAACGACACGCCCGTCGAGCTCTCAACCCATTGCTGCTGAGTCGCCAGCAACTCGCCCTGCACAGTCAGCACATTGACGAAATCCACCACGCCTTCGACGTATTGCTGTTGTGCGGTGCGCAGGGCGATCTGGTTTTGGCGCACGGCTTCGGCGAGGCTGTCGCGGCGTCGTTGGCTGGCGTTGTAGGCGGTCAGCTGGTCGTCGATTTCATGCCAGGCGCGCAGCACGGTTTGTTGGTAGGCAATGGCGGCTTCCTGTTGCTGGGCCTCGCGCAGGTTGAGCATGCCGCGCAGACGGCCGCCGTCGAACAGCGGCAGGCTGAATTGCGGGCCGATGCCGAATGAGCGTGAGCCCCAGGAACCGAAATCGCTCAGCTGCATGGCTTGGGAGCCGATGTTGCCGGACAGCGTAATTCGCGGATAGAAATCACCCTTGGCCACGCCGATGCTGGCGGTCGCGGCATGCAGGCGGGCTTCGGCCTGACGGATGTCGGGGCGGCGTTCGGCCAGTTGCGACGGCAGGCCGATCGCGACTTGGCGCGGAGTCTGTGGCACCGGGCCGTCGGTGGATAACTCGGCTTGCAGCGCTTGCGGCGGCTCGCCCATCAACAGGCTCAGGGCGTTGATCAGTTGTGACTGACGCTGTTCCAGCGCGGGCAAGCGCGACTCGATGGCCGCGACTTGGGCGGCGGCTTCGGCGACGTCCAGGTCCGTGGCAACGCCGTCGGCAAGGCGCAGTTGCGAGAGCTTCAGGCTGTGTCGGGCGACGTCGAGGTTTTGCTCGGTGACGGCGCGAGTGTTTTGCACACCGCGTAGCTGAATGTAGTCCTGAGCGGTTTCGGCCAATACCGACAGCAGCACGCCACGACGATCGTTTTCGGCGACTTCGAGAGTCGCGTCGGCGGCTTCGGTTTCGCGGCGCACGCGGCCCCAGAAGTCCAGTTCCCAGGACGCGGAGAAACCGGCATCCCAGAGGTTGAACGCCGAGCGGCCGTTTTTGCCCGAGGGATCGCTCAAGCCTTCGCCGCTGTTGCGTTCGCGCCCATAGCTGCCAGTGGCGGCGGTCGTTGGGTAGCTGTCGGCAGTGATCACTTGGCGGGCGGCGCGACTTTGTTGCAAGCGGCTGCTGGCGAGTTTCAGGTCGAGGTTATCGGTCAGGGCGCGTTGGCTCAGGGCTGAAAGTTTCGGGTCGTGGAAGACTTCCCACCAGCGTTCTTCCATGGTTTGGGTGACTGCCTGACTTTCGGCAGGCTTGGCTGGTGTTGACCATTCGGCGATTTGCTGTGGTTGGGGTTTGTGGAAGTCCGGGCCTACGGTGCAGGCGGAAAGGCTCAAGACCAACAAGGTGAGTTGAGGCAAACGGCCGCTTCGCGAGCAAGCCCGCTCCCACATTGAAATGCGGTCCCCTGTGGGAGCGGGCTTGCTCGCGAAGGCGCCAGCACGATCAACAAAAATCTTCATCGCTGAACCACCTCATGCTTATCCACGCTGGCAGTATCAATCCGCGCATCCACCGACATCCCCACCCGCAACCGCTCAGCCAACGGCTGTCCCGGATCCAGCACAATCTTCACCGGAATCCGCTGCACCACTTTGGTGAAGTTGCCCGTGGCGTTGTCTGGTTTGACCGAGGCAAACGTCACCCCGGTGGCCGGCGCAATGCTTTCGACGCGACCGTTCAACAGTTGGCCGCCGAGGCTGTCGACGCGCACCTGCACGTCCTGCCCCTGCTGCACATCCGTCAATTGCGTCTCCTGAAAATTGGCGACGACATAAGCCTGGGCCAATGGCACCACGGCGAGAATCTTGCTCCCTGGCGTGACATAAGCGCCCACTCGCACTGCCCGCTCACCGACCATGCCGTCCTGCGGCGCGACGATCCGCGTGTAGGACAGTTCGTAACTGGCGATCTCCAGCGCCGCTTGCGCGCGCTTCAGCCCACCTTCGGCCGCGTCGCGCTGGGCAGTGAGGATGTCGACCTGCTTGCGTTCCGCCGCCAGCACCGCCGTGGCGTTGGCCAGTCGAGCGGTCGCTTGATCGATGCGCGTGCGGGCCTGTTGCGCGTTCTGCACCGTACCGGCACCGACACCCGCGAGGTGGTCGTAGCGATTCAATTCATGCTCGGCGAAAGCCATTTCAGCCTTGGCCGAGACCACCGTGGCCTGGGCCTGGGCGATTACCGATGTCTGACGCTCAAGAGTCGCCCGGGCGTTTTGCAGTTGCGCCCTGGCCACCAGGGTTTCGGCGTCGGCAGCCTGGGCGGCGGCGCGCAGGTCACGGTCGTCGATCAACGCCAGCAGTTGCCCGGCCTTGACCTGCTGGTTGTCCTCCACCAACACCTCTTTGATAAACCCGGCGACCCGCGGCACGACCAGGGTGAAGTCCGCCGAGACAAAGGCGTCGTTGGTGCTCTGTTGCGTGCGTTTGCCGAACAGGCCCGGCGCGACCAGGTAAATCAGCACGCCGACCGCGATCGCTGCGGCGACGCCGACAGCCACTTTTTGCTTGGTAAAAGTCGTCATAAAAACCTTCTGGTTCAGTGAAGCGTTCAAGTCGGCGCGCGCGGTGGATACATCCGCGTCGGCAGCCAGAAAATCAGCAGGATCAACGCCGCAGCGACGCCCGCCATGCACAGATAAAGATCGGAAGCGGTCAGCACCACGGCCTGCTCATGCAGTCGGTGGGCAAGGCCGGCGCTGTCGCTGTCGGCCAGGGGCGAGTTGCCGAGGTTGTCCACCAACATGGTCGAGTGGAAATGCAGGCGGGCAGTGGTCAGCGCCTCGATGATGCCGGTCGCGATCACCGCGGACAGACCTTTGACGGTGTTGAACCAGGCCGAGGCGAACGGTCCTTCCATCGGCGAAATGCTGCCGGTGGCCAACATCAGCAGCGGCAACACCGCCATGGGCTGACCGAAGATTTGCAGCAGTTGCAGCACGTAGAAATCATCGCGAATCCACACCGACGTCAGTTGCGAACCGCCGAGGCAGGACAACACCAGCATGCCCAGGCCAATCCCCAGCACCCAGCGACAATCGACCCAGCGAAAGTTGCACAACGCCGCCACCAACGGCAGCGCGATCAATTGCGGCAACGCTGCCAGCAGCATGATCGGCGCGGTCTGGATCGGCCGATAACCCTGGACTTGCGCCAGGTAACTGGACGGAATGATCACCACTGCCAGCAACACCACCAACACCCCGGCCAACGTCATCAGGGCGAACGACAGGTTGCGGATACCGAGCATTTGCAACTTGAAGAATGGAATCGGCTGCGACCATTCATTGATCAGGAACAGCACCAGCAACAGCAACCCGACGCCGAGCAAAAAGCAGATCAGGCTCGACTCGAACCAGTCCAGCCGATTGCCTTGCAGGATGCCGATCACCAGCATGCAAATCGCCGGAAAACCCAGCAGCAACCCGCGCCAGTTGAACTGCTTGAGACGCTCCAGGCGCAGTGGGTCCTGAGGCAATCCGTAAGCCACAGCGGCCATGGCAATCAGGCACGGCACGATGATCTGCCAGAAGGTCCATTGCCAGCCGACGTACTCGGTCCACAACCCGGCCAGCGGCGTGCCGAGGCCCGGTCCGAAGGTCGCGGTCAGGGCGTATCCGGCGAGACCATAAAGTTTGACGTTGGCCGGCAGAAAGCGCAGGGCGACGGTCATCAGCATCGGTGGTAACGCCCCGCCCGCCAGGCCTTGCACGATGCGCATCAGCAACAGGCTTTCGTAGTTCGGCGCGAACGGGCACAGCACCCCGAGGAAGGTGAAGACACCGATGGCGTAAAGCGTGAAGCGCCGCAGCGAGAACGTCACCGAGCACCACGGCGCGAACGCCATGGCCGCCACCGAGGTCGCGGTGTAACTGGCGACCAGCCAGGTGCCTTCGTCGTAACCGATGGCCAACGCGCCGCGAATGTCGGCGAGGGCAACCTTGGTCACCATCTCGTTGAGGCCCGACACCAGCACCGCCAGCAACACGCCCACCAGACCGATGATGATCCGCAGACCGAAGACCGGTGGCGCAGCGGCGGCAGGGCTGGTCGCGGCGAGAGGGGCCGGGGCCGTGAGGGAAGTCATGTACTGCAAGCTCCGGGAAGAATACCGGGGCATTTTATGGAGGGTTAGGCGTTACGAAAATTGACTTGTTGGCAGGTTATAAGTGCGTCAGACGCAGCAATAAAAATACAAGATCAAAAGATCGCAGCCTTCGGCAGCTCCTACAGGGTTTTGTGTACACCTGTAGGAGCTGCCGAAGGCTGCGATCTTTTGATCTTCAGACGGGTTGCGCAGCCAGCCAGGTTTCATCGCAACACGCCTTGAGCATCTCGCGCATCCAGCGGTGAGCCGGATCCTTGTCGTAGCGAGGGTGCCAGGCCTGGGTCAACATCAGCGTTGGCAGCGGAATCGGCAGCGTGAACGAGCGCAGCTTCAGGCCCAGACGCCGCACGCTCAGCAGCGCTTCTTTTGGCACCGGCAGCAGCAGATCGGATTCGGGCAGCGCAAACATCGCCGCATGAAAACTCGGCGCAATCACCGCCACCCGCCGCTCCAGCCCCAGAGCGTTGAGCGCCGTGTCGATCGGTCCCCGGGCAATCCCGCGACGGGACATGCTGATATGCGCAAACCCGGCATAACGCTCGGCGGTGATTTCCTCATCGAACAGAGGATGATCTTCTCGCGCCAGGCCGACGAAGTGCGTGGAGAACAGGTTCTGGATCTTCACTTCCGGCATCAACGGACGGTTGTTGCTGATGTTCAGATCGATCCGCCCTTCGCGCAGCGCCTCATCATCGCCATCGCCTTCCGGGACGAAACGCAGCTCACAATGCGGCGCCTGACGTTCCATGGTGGAGAACAGCTTGCCGCCATAAACGCCGACGAAAAAGTCATTGGCTCGAATGCTGAAGCGACGGCGCAAGGTGCCCAGATCCACTGCGTCGGCGGAGCGGAACAGCAGCGCGGCTTGCTCCATCACGTCGCGCACCTGTTCGCGCAACGCCAATGCCTTGGGGGTTGGCACCAGGCCACGACCAGCGCGCACCAGGATCGGGTCGCCGATGGCCTCGCGAATGCGGGTCAGGGTGCGGCTCATGGCCGCCGGGCTGAGGTTCATCCGCCGCGCGGCGCCCACCACACTGCCCTCGTCGAGCAAGGCGTCGAGGGCGACCAGCAGGTTCATGTCCGGGAGTTGCATGCTGAGCACTCTTGGCTGATCAGGATTGATTCAGACGCAATGCTAGCAGATCAAAAGATCGCAGCCTTCGGCAGCTCCTACAGGTGTACACATTCTCCTGTAGGAGCTGCCCAAGGCTGCGATCTTTTCGAGTCACCCCCGATTTAATTGATTAACGCTGCATCCCCCAGCGCTTAACGGTCACGCGCTCCAGGGTGTCGAACACCAGGTTCTCCACCAGCAACCCAATCAAAATCACCACCGCCAACCCGGCAAACACTTTGTCGGTGTACAGCTCATTGCGGTTCTGAAAAATATACCAACCCAAACCACCCTTGCCGCTGGTCGCACCGAACACCAACTCAGCCGCGATCAATGTGCGCCAGGCAAACGCCCAGCCGATTTTCAGCCCGGCCAGGATCGACGGTAGCGCCGCCGGGATCAGGATGAACAACACGAAGCGCATGCCCTTGAGGCCATAGTTGCGACCTGCCATGCGCAGGGTTTCCGAGACGCCGAGAAACCCGGCATAGGTGTTCAAGGCCAAGGCCCAGAGCACCGAATGCACCAGCACGAAAATCAGGCTGTTCTGCCCCAGGCCAAACCACAGCAGCGCCAGCGGCAGCAGCGCGATTGCCGGCAGTGGGTTGAACATCGAGGTCAGCGTGCTCAGCAGATCACGACCGAACTGCGTCGAGACCGCCAGCGTGGTCAGGGCAAACGCCAGGACGATGCCGATCAGGTAACCCTTGAGCAACACCACCAGGGAAATCCATACCTTGCCCAGCAATTCACCGCTGAGCAGACCGTCGTACAGCGCGCTGCTGGTTTGCACAAAACTCGGTAGCAGGAGATCGTTGTTCTGGATGCGGGCAACCACTTCCCACAGCACCGCGAGCAAAATCAGGATCAGGCTTTTGCGAACCCAGCCCTGTTGCCAGACACGCTGGCCGAGCGGTAATTCTCGCTCCAGCGGTACGCTGGTCAGTGGCTCCAGGACGGTTTCGAATTCTTTACGTGCAGATGACAACTGGCTCATCGGGCAATCCTCTCAATGGCTCAATAAGCGATGCGAATGTCGGAGAAATCCAGCTCACGCTCGGTTTCCGGGGACTGGCCTTCATCGAACAACAACCGATGAATACGCCGCGCCGACTCCTGGAACGCCACGCCTCCGAGGCTGTGCAAATCGTATTGATGGCTGTGGACTTCCGCCCGTACCCGACCCGGATGCGGCGACAGCAGCAGGATGCGATTGCCCACCACCAGCGCTTCTTCGATGGAATGCGTGACGAACAGCAGGGTGAAGCGCACTTCCTCCCAGAGCAGCAACAGCTCTTCCTGCATCTTGCGTCGGGTCAACGCGTCGAGGGCGGCGAAGGGTTCGTCCATCAGCAGGATTTTCGGTTGCATGGCCAACGCACGAGCAATCGCCACGCGCGCCTTCATGCCGCCAGACAAGGTGTGCGGATAGGCATCGGCAAACGCCGCCAACCCGACCTTGTCCAGATAGTGCAACGCCCGCTCTTCGGCCTCTTTGCGCTTGAGGGTTTTCGAGGCCAGCAGCGGAAACATCACGTTCTGTTTGACGGTTTTCCACGGCGGCAGTTGATCGAATTCCTGGAACACCACGATCCGGTCCGGGCCCGGCGCGTTGACGGTTTGCCCCTGAAGACGAATCTCGCCCTCGCACGGCTGGATAAACCCGGCCACCGCTTTGAGCAGCGTCGATTTACCACAGCCGGACGGGCCGAGCAGCACAAAGCGGTCGGCCGGATCGATCTCGAAACTGACTTGGTGGGTGGCCCGAACCACACGCTGCGGCGTGCGGTATTCGAGGCTGACGTGATCGACCGACAGCAGCGCTCCGGCTGCCGGTGCGATCGGGTTGCTGGCCGTGTGGCCTTGCAAGGGGGCGTTCATGTCGATCAGCTCCCTTGCAGCGGTTTGGCGTCCTGGAAGAAGTAATCCTTCCACGAATCCGGTTTGTTTTTGATCGCGCCGACGCGGTAGAGGAACTCCGCCAGCGGGTAGGTATTTTTCGGCGTGACGCTGAATTCGAACTGTGGGTTATCGATGATTTTCAGCAACGCGGCGCGGTCGATTTTCGCCTTGGTCACACGGATATAGGTGTCGGCTGCCGCACCTTTGTCGTTCTGGGCGAACTCGGCTGCTTCGGTCAGGGCTTCGACGAAGGCCTTGTAGGTTTTCGGGTTCTCTTCGCGGAATTTTTCGGTGGCAAACAGCACTGTTGGCGAGTTCGGGCCAAGCAGGTCGTAGGTGTTCAGCACCACATGGACGTTGGGATTGGCCAACGCCTGATCCTGGAATGGCGGGTTGGAAAAGTGCCCGCTCAACTCTGTGCCGCCAGCAATCAAAGCAGCCGTCGCGTCGGGGTGGGGAACCGCGATGGTGTACTTGTCGAGTCGATTGAATTCCTTGTCGCCCCACTGCTTGGCCGCCGCGTATTGCAGGAAGCGCGACTGCACCGACACACCGACCGCCGGCACCGCGATGCGGTCCTTCTCGGTGAAGTCGGCGATGGTTTTGACGTTCGGATTGTTGCTCAGCAAGTAGTAAGGAAAGTTGCCCAGCGAAGCGACGGCTTTGACGTTTTGCTTGCCGTGGGTGCGGTCCCAAATGGTCAGCAGCGGACCGACGCCGGCCCCGGCGATGTCGATGGAACCGGAAAGTAACGCATCGTTGACCGCCGCACCGCCCGAGAGCTGGGTCCAGTCGACCTTGATGTCGATGCCTTCCTGCTTGCCGTACTTCTCGATCAGTCCCTGATCACGCACTACGTTGAGCAACAGATAAACAATACCGAACTGCTCGGCGATGCGGATTTCACCTTCGGCGTGGGCCACGGTCGGCGCCACCAGGCTGCCGGCGATCAGGCTGAAACCCAGGCCGATGGCAGCCGCCAACGGCGCGAATGGAAGACGTTTGGACATGATGGTTCTCCGGCAAATCAGAAAGGCGCGTCGCCCTGGATGGTGGTGCGATACAACTTGCGGCGAAGGTAGCTAGGGCAACCGGTGGCAAGGTGGATCAGCGAACGGTTGTCCCAGAACACCAGGTCGTGGGGCTGCCACTGATGGCGGTAGATGTTTTGCGGCAATACGCTGTGGGCGTAGAGCTCGTCGAGCAGCTGTTTGCTCTCGTCTTCTGGCAAGCCAACGATGCGCGTGGTGAAGCCTTCGCTGACGAACAACGCCTTGCGCCCGTTTTCCGGGTGAGTACGGACGATCGGGTGCACGACTTCGGCCACCTGGGCGAGTTGCTCCGGGGTCAGGGTCGGGCGCCAGTTGCCTTCGAATTTGGTTTCGCTGTAGCGCGCCGTGTAGGAGTGCGCGGCGGATCGGCCTTCAACCGCTTTACGCAGCGCGTCGGGCAAACCGTCCCAGGCTTTGTGCATGTCGGCGAACAGGGTGTCGCCGCCCTCGGACGGCAGTTCCTGAGCGTGCAGCATCGAGCCGAGGCTCGGCAGCTCTTTATAAGAGAGGTCGGAATGCCAGAACTTGCCGGCGTCACCGAGACCGACGGACACGCCGTTTTCGACGATGTTGGAAACGATGAGGACTTCCGGGTGCCCGGCCAGCAAGAATTGCTTGAGCACATGGATCTGCAACACGCCGAAGCGACGGCTGAAGGCGATTTGCTGTTCGGGGGTAATGCGTTGGTCGCGGAACACCACCACGTGATGATCCAGGTGTGCGCGGTGGATGCGCGCGAAATCCTGGTCATTGATCGGGCGGGACAGGTCCAGGCCGATGATTTCGGCACCGACGGCGCCGCTGAATGGGCGGATGTCGAAGGTTTGCGGCGCGATGCTTTGAGATGCAGAGACGGCTGACATTTAAATCACTCCCACGCACGGCACGCTCAAGGGCGCGCGCGTCGATCAGAAACTCACGGAGGTCCCGTGTTGGTTCGTGTCGTGCGGCGCGCCGATTGGTCGGCAGGTACGCAGGAGAGTGACTTTATAGATATAAGAATTGAAATTTAAATACCGTTAGTGAATAACGATATGGCTTTTGGATCGTGGGGGTTTTGAGGTCGCCTTCGCGGGCAAGCCTCGCTCCTACGGGTTTTTAGTCGTCCGCATCATCTGCGCACGACTTGGACCTGTAGGAGCGAGGCTTGCCCGCGAAGAGGCCATCAGCCGCACCGAAGATCTATCGCTCGTGCAAAGCCTCAGCCCGCGCCCGAATAATCGGTTTCAGCAGATAGCTGAGCACGGTCTTCTTGCCGGTGATGATATCCACCGACGCCACCATCCCCGGAATGATCAGCAACGGCTTCTCATCTGTCCCCAGGTGACTGCGATCGGTGCGCAGTTTGATGATGTAGTAAGTGGTCTTCTTGTCTTCATCGGTAATGGTGTCGGCACCGATCTGCTCAAGCTTGGCTTTGAGTCCACCGTAAATGGTGTAGTCATACGCGGTGAATTTCACCGTCGCCTCTTGCCCCGGATGCAGGAACGCGATGTCTTGCGGACGAACCTTGGCTTCCACCAGCAAGGTGTCGTCCAGCGGCACGATCTCAACCAAATCGCTGCCCGGCTGGATTACGCCGCCGATGGTGTTCACCAGCAATTTGTTGACGATGCCGCGCACCGGCGATGTCACCAGGGTCCGGCTCACGCGGTCTTCCAGCGCCTTGCCGGTGGCCTGAGCCTTATTCAGATCAGTGCGGGCTTCGTTGAGCTGAGTCAGCGCTTCACTGCGGAATTTGCCGCGAGTTTCATCGATCTTGCGCTGCACTTCCTTGATCGCGGATTCAGCGCGAGGAATCGCCAGGGTGGTCGCGTCCAGTTGCCCACGGGTTTCGACTTCGGCGCGCTTGAGTCGCAGCACTTCCACCGGCGACACCGCGCCCTGGGCCACCAGCGGCTCGGACATGTTGATTTCCTGGCGTTGCAGCGCCAGCCCGTTGCGGTACTGGGACTGTTTGGAGGTGAATTCGCGCAGCTCTTGCTGACGCTGGATCAACTGCTCCTGCAAGCCACCGATTTCATCGTGCAACTGCTGGCGACGGCTGGTGTACAGCGACTCCTCGCTGGCAGCCTGGCCAGGAACGGCCTTGAGCACATCGGCCGGGAAATTCAACGGACGGTCATCCACCTCGGCGCTCAAGCGCTCAACCCGCAGCAGCATCGACAGGCGATCAGCCTCGGTTTCACCCACGTTGGAGGCGAACCGCGTGTCGTCCAAGCGAATCAGCGGCGCGCCAGCCTCGACGATCTGCCCTTCCTTGACGAACAGCTCGGAGACGATACCGCCCTCAAGGTTCTGGATTTTCTGGATCTTCGACGACGGAATCGCCTTGCCGTCGCCCTTGGTCACTTCGTCGATCACCGCGAAGTTGGCCCAGAGCATCAGGAACACGAAGAAGCCGATGATCGCCCAGATAGTCAGCCGCACCACGCGCGGTGCGTCTTCGATCAGCGCCTTGTTCACTTCCGGCAACGGCTGGCCTTGCAGCGAGGCGGAGCCTTTGAAGTAACGGCGGACAGAGTCCTTGAAACCCGACTTAAGCAACACTGATCTGCCCCTTCTTCAACGCTTCCATCACGGCGGCTTTCGGGCCATCGGCAAGAATCTGGCCACGGTCGATCACCAGCAGGCGATCCACCAGCGATAACAGCGAAGCCCGGTGCGTCACCAGCACCACGGTTTTGTTTTCGATCACTGCAGCCAGACGCTGCTTGAGGCGTTCTTCGCCAGTGTTGTCCATCGCGCTGGTCGGTTCGTCGAGCAGCAGGATCGGCGGGTTGAGCAGCAATGCACGGGCCAGGGCCACGTTCTGGCGCTGGCCGCCGGACAGGTTCTGCCCACGCTCGCCGACTTGCAGTTCATAGCCTTGCGGGTGCAGACGGGCAAATTCGTGCACGCCGGCCAGTTCGGCGGCTTGCAGCACCAGTTCGTCTTCTACATAACGCGCACCGGACACCAAATTGTCGCGCAGGGTGCCGGCAAGCAATTGAATGTCCTGGGGCACGTAGCCGATGTTGTGGCGCAGTTCGCTGACATCGATCTGGCGAATATCAACGCCGTCCACCAGCAACGCGCCGTCGTCCGGCTGATAGAGGCCCACCAGCAGTTTGGCCAGGGAGCTTTTGCCCGAGCCGCTGCGACCGATGATGCCGATTTTTTCGCCGGGCTTGATGATCAGGTTGATGTTCTTCAGCGCCGGGTTTTGCTGGTTCGGGTAGGTGAAGTTCAGCTGACGGCATTCGATGGCGCCTTGCAGCACTTTGCGGCTCAGCGGACGCTCTTCGAAATTGCGCTCTTGCGGCAGCTCCATCATCTGGTCCACCGAAACCATGGTCACCCGCGCTTGCTGGTAACGGGTCAGCAGGCCGGACAGCGAGGCCAACGGGCTAAGCGCGCGACCGCTGAGCATGTAGCAGGCAATCAAACCGCCCATGCTCAGGTGACCGTCAATAATCTGGTACACGCCGAAGACGATCATGATCACTCCGGCCAGTTGCTGGATCAGCAAGGTGATGTTCATCGCCAGGCCGGAGAGCATTTTCACTCGCAGCTCGAGGCGGCTGAGGGTGCCGATGGTCTGTTCCCACTGGTATTGGCGTTCGCTTTCGGCGTTGTTGACCTTCACCGCATCGAGGCCGGCGAGGGTTTCGATCAGGCTCGACTGACGCTCGGCGGCGAGGGCCATGGTTCGCTCCATGGTCGCCACCAAAGGCTTCTGCAACGCGTAGCCAATCAACAGGGCAATCGGGAACGCCAGCACCGGAATCCACACCAGATGCCCGCCAAGAATCGCGATGACCATGAAGATCAGCAGCGTAAACGGCAGGTCGATCAGGCTGGTTAGCGTCAGCGAGGCGAGGAAGTCGCGCAGGCTCTGAAACTCGTGGATGTTCTGGGCGAAGCTGCCGACCCGCGCCGGGCGGTATTTCATGGCCATGCCGACGATGCGCTCGAACAGCGTGGCCGAGATGATCAGGTCGGTTTTCTTGCCGGCCAGATCCAGGCAGAGGCTGCGCAGGCTTTTAAGGATCAGGTCAAACAGGTAGGCGCCGGTGATACCGATCGCCAACACCCACAAGGTGGATTCCGCCTGGTTTGGCACCACGCGGTCGTAGACGTTCATCACGAACAGCGGCGCGGCCATGGCGATGATGTTGATCAGGAAACTGGCGGCGATGGCGTCGGCATAGAGCCAGCGCGAACGCTTGAGGGTGTCGCGGAACCATGAACGCGCACGCGGAATCAGCGTGCCGTGGTTAACGTCAAATTTATGCTGCGGTTGAGCGAAGAAGACTTTGCCAATGTAGTCGTCGGCCAGCAGTTCACGACTGACGACACTTTCGCCGCCGTCGGTTTCGCTGAGCAGCACGCGAGCCTGGTCTTCACCTTGCCAGCCGAGCAGCACCGCGCTGCGACCGTCCTTGAGCAGCAACAGCGCCGGCATCGCAATCGCCGGAATATCTTCCAGCTTGCGTTGCAGCACCCGGCCCTGCAGACCGGCGCGAGCGGCTGCGCGGGGCAGCAACTCGACGCTCAGGCGCTGCTTGGGTAACGGCAGGCCGGTGGTCAGCATCGCCGCGCTGGCCGGTTTCTGGTGCAGCGTGCACAGGGCGAGCAGGCCATCCAGTAACGGATCGTCATGCAGCGCGCGCGGATCATTAATGAGTTGAACTCGACTGACTTCTGATTCCACGCTCGGCACTCTTGGCTAACTATTGAACAATGAAGGTCCTGCTCAATTCATGCCGGGCAATTGGACCTTTGGCTTCACGTCGTTCTGCACAACGGATGCCAACGGTGCGACCACTCCCTGGCTCTTGAGCAACTCGCCCATGGTCGCCTTGATTCGGTACTGAGTAAATAACTGAATGTTTTTGATGTCCGCCAGACGACGCGACGCGGTGAACAGTTCGTTTTCACTGTCGAGCAAGTCGAGCAAGGTGCGCTGGCCAAGGCTGAACTGCTTCTGATAAGCCGTGCGCACTGCGGTGCTGCGATCCACATATTGCTGGGCGATCGGCACTTGGGCGTTAGCGTTATTCAAGGCGTTCCAGGCCAGGCCCAGCTCTTCGTTCAACACGCGCAAGGCGTTGTTGCGGATGTCCAGCGCCTGGTTCGACAGGTAGGACTTGGATTCCAGGTCAGCCTTGTTGCTGCCACCGGCAAACAGGTTGAAGCGCATGCGCAGCATGGCTTGCCATTCGTTGCTGTGACCGTTCTGACCGTCGAGATCGTTATCGGCGGTACGGCCCAGCTCAGCGTCGAAACGCGGGTAGAACGTCGACTTGGCGGCGTCGTACTGCTTCTCGGCAGCGGCGATGTCGGATTCGGCGGAACGCAGGATCGGGCTGTTTTCCAGCATCTGCGTGCGAGCTTCATTCAGGTTGGCCGGCAGCAGTGCCAGGAACGGCGCAGGACGCTCGAGCTGGTCGGGCATCTGGCCGACAGCGCTGAGGAAGTTGGTTTCGGCGTCGGCCAGGTTGGTCTGTTCGGTGATCAGGTTGTTGCGGGCCTGAGCCATACGAGCTTCGGCCTGATCGAGGTCAGCGCCGCTGCCTACACCGCGGGAGGTGCGCAGTTTGATCTGGTCGAAAATGCGTTCGTGGCTCTTCAGGTTTTCTTCGGCCAGGCGCACGAATTCACGGCGGGTCAGTACATCGAGATAAACCTGGGCCACGGTCAGCGCGGTACGTTCCGACGTTCCGAGCAAGGAATAGGCGCGGGAGTTAACGGTGGCTTGTTGACGCCCCACTTCGCTGGACGTCGCAAAACCGTCAAAAACCATTTGCGAGAGACGCAAACTTGACTCGCTGCGGTTCAAGGTTTCCCAGTGGTTGCTACCGGTATCGGCACGCGTGGTGACGTTATCCGTGCCTTCGCGACCATAACCGCCCAGCAGATCGACCCGTGGCAGGTATCCACCTTTTGCTGCCTTTAACTGATAATCCGCGGCCAATCGACTATTAACCGCAGCCTGGATCTCCGGATGGACATCCAGCGCCTGTTGCATGGCTTCTGGAAGGCTTTGTGCCTGGGCAAAACTGGCGGCGAGGGCGAAGGGTAAAGCCTTGAACAAAGACGAACGCATGTAAGAAATATCCCAGAACTTCTTGTCTTGAATCACAGCAAATAGGGGCGCTGCGTCGGATGATGGCAACCGGAATGACCGTATGTCGGAAAGTTCAAAACAGGAACTGGATCACACGCTGTAGGACAGGTCGCCGCTTAAATATCAATGTGACATTACTGGGGCGATTGTTTAGGATGGCACCCATAAGGTCAATAGTTTGGCATAAAGTAAATAGCGAAAGAATATAGCCAAATAATTGACGAGTTGCAGCGTCAAGCTTATGCACTAAATTTTTTAAAGTACGTCCAGACTGCTTTGGCGAGAGCGCCATCAGGTCCATGGAAGTCAACTGAACGTGACACCCGGAGAAGTCTTCAATGAGCAGTGTTGTTGCCATCGTCAAAAGCATTGTTGGTCAGGTTTTCGCGGTGTCCCCAGAGGGCGTCCGTCGCGTACTCGTTGAAGGCGATCGGCTGTTTGTCGGCGATCAGGTAGACACCGGTGCCGCTGGCGCCGTAACCCTCGAACTGGCTGATGGCCGGACCCTGGACCTGGGCCGCGACACTCAATGGAGTGGCACCGATCCGGATTCCAGCACTGACCTGGCAGAAGCCACTGCACAAGCCGCGCCATCGGTTGAAGAACTGCAGCAAGCCATCGTTGCCGGCGCCGACCCGACCACAGACCTCGAAGCCACCGCTGCCGGCCCGACCGCAGCAGGCGGCGACGGCGCGGCCGGTGGTGGCCACAGCTTCGTCATGCTGGACGCGACCGCTGGCCGGGTAGACCCGACCATTGGCTTCCCGACCGCAGGCATCGGCGCTGCCGGGGCTGTCACCCAGAACACCATTGGCGGCCAGAACACCATTGGCGGCCAGACCACCAATAACGCCAACATCGTGCAGGCATCGACCCTGAGCCTGACCGCCACGCCGACCATCACCGAGGCCGGTGGCGTACTGGTTTACACCGCATCCCTGACGCAGGCACCGACCAGCGACCTGACCATCACTCTGTCCAACGGCTCGGTGATCGTGATCCAGGCCGGCCAGACCACCGGCACCGTCAACGTCCCATTGGCGCCGAATGACACCGTCTATAACGACGCGACCCAGATCGACGTCACCGTCACCGGCATCGCTGGCGGCGCCGGCATCGTGGTTACCACGCCGACCGTGCCGGCCACGACCCAGGTCACTGACACCATCGACACCACCACTGTCACGCTGACGGCGGGCGGCAGTGTCACTGAAGGCGGTCAGATCACTTACACCGCGACACTGACTAACCCGGCGCAGACGCCGGTTACCGTCACGTTGTCCAATGGTTCGACTATCACCATTGAAGCGGGCAAGACCACTGGCACTGTGGACGTTCCGACGCCTGCCAATGACGTTTACCAAAATGGCAGCACCGTCACGACCACGATTACGGGTACAACTGGCGGTAACTTCGAGAATCTGGTGCCGAACCCGGCGCCAGCAGTCACGACTATTACTGATTCGGTCGACACCACGACTGTCACGCTGACAGCAGGCTCGACCGTGACTGAAGGCGGTCAGATCACCTACACCGCGACACTGACCAACCCGGCGCAGACGCCGGTCACCGTCACGTTGTCCAATGGCTCGACCATTACCATTGAAGCGGGCAAGACCACCGGCAGCGTGGACGTTCCGACGCCAGCCAATGATGTCTATAACAATGGCAGCACCGTCACGACCACGATCACCGGCACCACCGGCGGTAACTTCGAGAACCTGGTGCCGAACCCGGAGCCAGCGGTCACGACCATCACCGATTCGGTTGATACCACCACCGTCACGCTGACAGCGGGCTCGACTGTCACTGAAGGCGGTCAGATCACCTACACCGCGACACTGACCAACCCGGCGCAAACCCCGGTTACCGTCACGCTGTCCAACGGTTCGACCATCACCATCGAAGCCGGCAAGACCACTGGCACTGTGGACGTTCCGACGCCTGCCAATGACGTTTACCAAAATGGCAGTACCGTCACGACCACGATTACCGGCACAACTGGCGGTAACTTCGAGAATCTGGTGCCGAACCCGGCGCCAGCGGTCACGACTATTACTGATTCGGTTGATACCACGACTGTCACGCTGACAGCGGGTTCAACCGTTACTGAAGGCGGTCAGATCACCTACACCGCGACACTGACCAACCCGGCGCAAACCCCGGTTACCGTCACGCTGTCCAACGGTTCGACCATCACCATCGAAGCCGGCAAGACCACTGGCACTGTGGACGTTCCGACGCCAGCCAATGATGTCTATCAAAACGGCAGCACCGTCAGCACTACCATTACCAGCGCAACCGGTGGCAACTTCGAGAACCTGGCGCCAAACCCGGCTCCAGCGGTCACGACCATCACCGATTCGGTTGATACCACTACCGTCACGCTGACAGCGGGTTCCACCGTTACTGAAGGCGGTCAGATCACCTACACCGCTACCTTGACTAACCCGGCGCAGACGCCGGTTACCGTCACGCTGTCTAACGGTTCGACTATCACCATTGAAGCCGGCAAGACCACTGGCTCGGTGGACGTTCCGACGCCAGCCAATGATGTCTATCAAAACGGCAGCACCGTCAGCACTACGATTACCAGCGCAACTGGTGGCAACTTCGAACAGTTGATCCCGAACCCGGCTCCGGCCGTGACGACCATTACCGATTCGGTTGACACCACTACCGTCACGCTTACGGCTGGCTCGACTGTCACTGAAGGCGGTCAGATTACTTACACAGCGACACTGACCAACCCGGCGCAGACGCCGGTTACCGTCACGCTGTCCAACGGTTCGACCATCACCATCGAAGCCGGCAAAACCACCGGCACTGTGGACGTTCCGACGCCAGCCAATGATGTCTATCAAAACGGCAGCACCGTCTCGACCACCATCACTGGCGCAACCGGCGGCAACTTCGAACAGTTGACCCCGAATCCGGCGCCAGCAGTCACGACCATCACCGATTCGATCGACAACACCGGCCTGAGCCTCACCGCCACCGGCACCGTCGTCGAAGGCGGCCAGATCACCTACACCGCGACGCTGACCAATCCGGCCGGCACGCCGATGACTGTGACCTTGAGCAACGGCTCGGTCATCTCCATCGAAGCAGGTAAAACCACAGGCAGCGTTGTCGTCGATACTCCGCCGAACGACGTCTACAACAACGGCAGCACCGTCAGCACTACGATCACCGGCACCACCGGTGGCAATTTCGAGCAGCTGACCCCGAGCGCCGAGCCGGCGCTGACCACCATCACCGACTCGAAAGACACCACTACCCTGAGCCTGAGCGCGACTGAGTCCGTGGCTGAAGGCGGTTCGATCGTTTACACCGCCAATCTGACCAACGCCGCCGGCACTCCGGTGACCGTGACCCTGAGCAACGGCGCGGTGATCACTATTGCCGCTGGCGCTACCAGCGGTTCAGTGACTGTCGCCGCACCTGCCGATGACGTCTATAAAGACGCCGGCAAGGTTGAAGTCACCGTTAAAGACGCTACCGGTGGCAACTTTGAAAACCTGGCCACTGATCCGACTCCAGCGGTGACCAACGTCACCGACACCATCGACACGTCGGTAGTGACCCTGACCGCGACGTCGACCGTGGCTGAAGGCGGCACCGTGGTATACACCGCATCCGTCGGCGCTCCAGTGACCGGCGCGCCGGTCATCGTGACGTTGGCCAACGGTCAGACGATCACCATCGACATCGGCAAAAGCTCCGGCACCGTCAACGCTGTCGCACCGAACGATGTGCTGAATGGCCACGCACCGCTGACCACTTCGATTACCGACGTGAGCGGTGGCAACTACGAAAACCTGGTCGCCAACAAGACGCCGGTTTCGACCGAGGTCACTGATACTGCCGACACCACTACCCTGAGCCTGAGCGCAACTGACTCCGTGGCTGAAGGTGGTTCGATTGTCTACACCGCTACCCTGACCAACGCCGCTGGCACTCCAGTGACCGTGACCCTGAGCAATGGCGCGGTGATTACCATCGCGGCTGGCGCCACCAGCGGCAACGTCACCGTCGCTGCCCCGGCCGATGACGTCTATAAAGACGCTGGCAAGGTTGAAGTCACCGTTAAAGACGCCACCGGTGGCAACTTCGAAAACCTGGCCACTGATCCGGCTCCAGCGGTGACCAACGTCACCGACACCATCGACACGTCGGTTGTGACCCTGACCGCGACATCGTCTGTTGCCGAAGGCGGCACGGTGGTTTACACCGCATCCGTCGGCGCTCCAGTGACCGGTGCTCCGGTTGTCGTGACCCTGGCCAACGGTCAAACCATCACCATCGACATCGGCAAAAGCTCCGGCACCGTCAACGCCGTCGCGCCGAACGATGTGCTGAATGGCCACGCGCCGCTGACCACCTCGATCACTGATGTGAGCGGCGGTAACTACGAAAACCTGGTCGCCAACAAGACGCCGGTTTCGACCACCGTAACTGATACTACCGACACCACCACTCTGAGCCTGAGCGCAACTGACTCCGTGGCTGAGGGTGGTTCGATTGTCTACACTGCGACTCTGACCAACGCCGCCGGCACTCCGGTCACCGTGACCCTGAGCAACGGCGCGGTGATCACCATTGCTGCCGGCGCCACCAGCGGCAACGTCACCGTCGCCGCGCCTGCCGATGACGTCTACAAAGACGCCGGAAAGGTCGAAGTCACCGTTAAAGATGCCACCGGTGGCAATTTCGAAAACCTGGCCACTGACCCGACTCCGGCGGTGACCAACGTCACTGACACCATCGATACTTCGACCGTCACCCTGACCGCCACCAGCACAGTGGCCGAAGGCGGCACGGTGGTTTACACCGCATCCGTCGGCGCTCCAGTGACCGGCGCCCCGGTTGTCGTGACTCTGGCTAACGGCCAGACGATCACCATCGACATCGGTAAAAGCAGCGGCACCGTTAACGCCGTCGCGCCGAACGATGTGCTGAACGGCCACGCGCCGCTGACCACTTCGATTACCGACGTGAGCGGCGGCAACTACGAAAACCTGGTGGCTGATAAGACACCGGTTTCGACCACCGTCACTGACACCGCCGACACCACCACCCTCAGCCTGAGCGCAACTGACTCCGTAGCTGAAGGCGGCCAGATTACCTACACCGCAACCTTGACCAATGCGGCCGGTACACCTGTGACTGTCACGCTGAGCAACGGCGCCGTGATCACCATCGACGCCGGTAAAACCACTGGCACCGTGACCGTCGCAGCGCCAGCCGATGACGTCTACAAAGACGCCGGCAAGGTTGAAGTCACCGTTAAAGATGCTACTGGCGGCAACTTCGAAAACCTGGCTACTGACCCGGCTCCGGCGGTGACCAATGTCACCGACACCATCGACACTTCAACCGTTACGCTGACCGCTACCAACAGCGTCGCCGAGGGCGGCACGGTGGTTTACACCGCATCCGTCGGCGCTCCAGTGACCGGCGCCCCGGTTGTCGTGACCCTGGCTAACGGTCAGACGATCACCATCGACATCGGCAAAAGTTCCGGCACCGTCAACGCCGTCGCACCAAACGACGCGCTGACCGGCCACGCACCGCTGACCAACTCGATCACCGACGTGAGCGGTGGCAACTACGAAAACCTGGTCGCCGACAAATCACCAGTTTCGACCACCGTTACCGACACCGCCGACACCACCACGCTGAGCCTGTCGGCGACTGACTCGGTCGCCGAGGGCGGTTCGATCGTTTACACCGCCAATCTGACCAACGCCGCTGGCACGCCAGTGACCGTGACCCTGAGTAACGGCGCGGTGATCACCATCGCCGCCGGCGCCACCAGCGGTTCCGTGACCGTCGCCGCACCGGCTGATGACGTCTATAAAGACGCCGGCAAAGTCGAAGTGACCGTTAAGGATGCAGCGGGCGGCAACTTCGAAAATCTGGTCACCAGCCCAGCGCCAGCCGTTACCGACGTGACGGACACCATCGATACCTCGACGGTCAACCTGACCGCCACCAGCACCGTGGCTGAAGGCGGCACTGTCGTTTACACCGCGTCCGTGTCTGCCCCTGTCACTGGTTCGCCAGTGGTCGTCACTCTGTCCAACGGTCAGATCATCACCATTCCAGTTGGCGCGAGCAGCGGTTCCGTCAACTTCGTGGCGCCGAACGATGCCCTGGCGGGCGGCGGCTCCCTGAGCGTCAAGATTGATGATGCGAAGGGCGGCAACTACGAGAAGCTGGACGTTGACGCCAAACCGGCTGAAACCTCGGTTACCGACACGCCAGACACCACGAACCTGAGCTTGAGCGCAACTGACTCCGTAGCTGAAGGCGGCCAGATTACCTACACCGCGACCTTGACCAACGCTGCCGGCACACCAGTGACCGTCACCCTGAGCAACGGCGCCGTGATCACCATTGATGCCGGTAAAACCACTGGCACCGTGACCGTTCCAGCACCGGCTGATGACGTCTATAAAGACGCTGGCAAAGTCGAAGCGACGATTTCCACCGCAACCGGTGGCAACTTCGAGAACCTGGTGCCGAGCACGGCTCCAGCGGTGACCAACGTCTCCGACACCATCGACACCTCGACCGTCACCCTGACTGCGACCAACAGCGTTGCTGAGGGCGGGACCGTCGTTTACACCGCGTCGGTGGGCGCTCCAGTAACGGGCGCTCCAGTCATCGTGACTTTGGCCAACGGCCAGACCATCACCATCGACATCGGCAAAACCACCGGCACCGTCAACGCTGTCGCACCGAACGACGTGCTCAATGGCCACGCGCCGTTGACCAACTCGATCACCGACGTGAGCGGTGGCAACTACGAAAACCTGGTCGCTGACAAAACACCGGTCAGCACAACCGTCACCGACACACCGGACACCACGACCCTCAGCCTGAGCGCGACCGATTCCGTGGCTGAAGGCGGTTCGATCGTTTACACCGCGACACTGACCAATGCAGCCGGCACTCCGGTGACTGTGACCTTGAGCAACGGCGCCGTCATCCTCATCGCCGCCGGCGCCACCAGCGGGAACGTAACCGTCGCGGCCCCGGCCGATGACGTGTACAAAGACGCCGGCAAAGTGGAAGTCACCGTCAAAGATGCAACCGGTGGCAACTTCGAAAACCTGGCCACTGACCCGGCGCCAGCCGTGACCAACGTCACCGACACCATCGACACATCGGTTGTAACCCTGACCGCGACGTCGACCGTGGCTGAAGGCGGCACCGTGGTTTACACCGCGTCCGTCAGCGCTCCAGTCACCGACGTGCCAGTCGTCGTCACCCTGTCGAACGGCCAGACCATCACCATTCCGGTCGGCGCGAGCAGCGGTTCCGTCAACTTCGTGGCCCCGAACGACGCCTTGGCGGGCGGTGCCTCCCTGAGCGTCAAGATTGATGATGCGAAGGGCGGCAACTACGAGAAGCTGGACGTTGACGCCAAACCAGCGGAAACCTCGGTTACCGACACGCCAGACACCACGAACCTGAGCCTGAGCGCGACTGACTCGGTAGCTGAAGGCGGCCAGATCACTTACACCGCGACCTTGACCAATGCGGCCGGCACTCCGGTGACCGTGACCCTGAGCAATGGCGCCGTAATCACCATCGACGCGGGCAAAACCACCGGCACCGTCACTGTTCCAGCGCCAGCCGATGACGTTTATAAAGACGTCGGCAAAGTCGAAGCAACGATTTCCACCGCTACCGGCGGTAACTTCGAGAACCTGGTACCGAGCACCGCTCCAGCGGTGACCAACGTCTCCGACACCATCGACACCTCGACCGTCACCCTGACCGCGACCAACAGCGTCGCTGAAGGCGGCACTGTGGTTTACACCGCCACCGTCGGCCAGCCAGTCACTGGCGCCCCGGTTGTTGTGAACTTGGCCAACGGTCAATCGATCACTATCGACATCGGCAAAACCACTGGCACCGTCAACGCCGTCGCGCCGAACGACGTGCTCAATGGCCACGCACCACTGACCAACTCGATCACCAACGTCAGCGGCGGCAACTACGAAAACCTGGTCGCTGACAAAACACCGGTCAGCACCACCGTGACCGATACCACCGACACCACCAACCTGTCGCTGAGCGCGACCGGCACCGTGGATGAAGGCGGCCAGATCACTTACACCGCGACCCTGACCAATGCAGCCGGCACCCCAGTGACCGTGACGCTGAGCAACGGCGCCGTGATCACCATCGACGCAGGTAAAACCACCGGCACTGTGACCGTCGATGCGCCGAAGGACGACGTTTATAAAGATGCCGGCACCGTTGAAGCGACCATCAAAGGCGCGACCGGTGGCAACTTCGAGAACTTGGTCAGCAGCGACACCCCGGCGGTTACCACCGTCAATGACACCATCGACACCAGCACCGTATCGCTGACCGCCACCGCGAACGTCGCCGAAGGCGAAACCGTGGTCTACACCGCGTCCGTTACCGCTCCGGTGACCGGCGCGCCGGTTGTGGTGAGCCTGTCCAACGGCCAGACCATCACCATCCCGGTGGGCGAAACCAGCGGCAGCGTGAATTTCATCGCGCCGAACAGCCCACTGGCGGGCGGCACGTCCCTGAGCGTGAAGATCGACGGCGCCACCGGCGGCAACTACGAAAAACTGGAAGTGGACGGCAAGCCTGCGGACACGGCGGTCAGCGATACGCCTGACACCACGACCCTGAGCCTGAGCGCGACCGATACCGTGGCCGAGGGCGGCTCGATCGTCTACACCGCAACCCTGACCAATGCGGCCGGCACTCCGGTAACCGTGAGCCTGAGCAATGGCGCGGTGATCACCATCGCCGCCGGCGCCACCAGCGGCACCGTAACCGTCGCTGCCCCGGCTGATGACGTCTACAAAGACGCCGGCAAGGTTGAAGCCACGATCAAGGACGCCAGCGGCGGCAACTTTGAAACCCTGGCAACCAATCCGACGGCGGCCGTGACCAACGTCACCGACACCATCGACACTTCGACGGTCAACCTGACTGCCACGTCGACCGTTGCCGAAGGCGGCACCGTGGTCTACACCGCGTCCGTTACCGCTCCGGTGACCGGCGCGCCAGTCGTCGTCACCTTGTCGAACGGCCAGACCATCACCATTCCAGTCGGCGCGAGCAGCGGCAGCGTGAACTTCGTTGCACCGAACGATGCACTGGCGGGCGGCGGCTCCTTGAGCGTCAAGATTGATGATGCGAAGGGCGGTAATTACGAGAAGCTGGAAGTTGATGGTAAACCGGCGGAAACCTCGGTTACCGATACGCCAGACACCACGACCCTGAGCCTGAGCGCGACTGACTCGGTGGCCGAAGGTGGATCGATTGTTTACACCGCGACATTGACCAACGCGGCCGGCTCGCCGGTGACCGTGACCTTGTCGAACGGTGCAGTGATCACCATTGAAGCCGGTAAAACTACCGGCACCGCGACTGTTCCAGCGCCAGCCGATGACGTCTACAAAGATGCCGGCAAAGTCGAAGCCACGATCTCTACCGCTACCGGCGGTAATTTCGAGAACCTGGTGCCAAGCACTGTTCCGGCGGTGACCAATGTCACCGACACCATCGACACCTCGACGGTCAAACTGACGGCTACCGACAGCGTGGCTGAAGGTGGAACCGTCGTTTACACCGCGACGGTCGGCCAGCCAGTCACTGGCGCCCCGGTTGTCGTGACTTTGGCCAACGGTCAATCGATCACCATCGACATCGGCAAAACCAGCGGTACCGTCAACGCTGTCGCGCCAAACGATGCATTGACTGGTCATGCGCCACTGACCAACTCGATCACTGACGTGAGCGGTGGTAACTACGAGAATCTGGTGGCTGATAAGACGCCGATTTCGACCACGGTTACTGACACGACTGACACCACGAACCTGAGCCTGAGCGCGACTGACTCCGTTGCTGAGGGCGGTTCGATCACCTACACCGCGACCCTGACCAACGCTGCTGGCTCGCCGGTCACCGTTACTCTGTCGAACGGCGCCGTGATCACCATTGAAGCCGGTAAAACCACTGGCACCGCGACTGTTCCTGCGCCAACCGATGACGTTTACAAAGACGCCGGCAAAGTCGAAGCGACGATCTCCACCGCTACCGGCGGCAACTTCGAGAATCTGGTACCGAGCACAATTCCGGCAGTGACTAACGTCACCGATACCATCGACACTTCGACCGTCAAACTGACCGCCACCGACAGCGTTGCTGAAGGCGGCACCGTGGTTTACACCGCGACGGTCGGCCAGCCAGTTACTGGCGCCCCGGTTGTCGTGACTTTGGCCAACGGTCAATCGATCACCATCGACATCGGCAAAACTTCGGGCACCGTTAACGCCGTCGCGCCAAACGATGCGCTGACTGGTCATGCGCCACTGACCAACTCGATCACTGACGTGAGCGGTGGTAATTACGAAAATCTGGTGGCTGATAAGACACCGGTTTCGACTACTGTCACTGACACGGCCGACACCACCAATCTGACCTTGAGCGCTACCGATTCGGTCGCTGAAGGCGGTTCGATCACCTATACCGCGACCTTGACCAACGCCGCTGGCTCGCCAGTGACTGTGACCTTGTCGAACGGTGCTGTGATCACCATCGAGGCCGGTAAAACTACCGGTACTGCGACTGTTCCGGCGCCGACTGATGACGTCTATAAAGACGCCGGCAAAGTTGAAGCGACGATCTCCACCGCTACAGGCGGTAATTTCGAGAACCTGGTACCGAGCACGGTTCCAGCGGTGACCAATGTCACTGACACCATCGACACTTCGACCGTCAAACTGACCGCCACCGACAGCGTTGCTGAAGGCGGCACCGTGGTTTACACCGCGACGGTCGGCCAGCCAGTGACTGGCGCCCCGGTTGTCGTGACTTTGGCCAACGGTCAATCGATCACCATCGACATCGGTAAAACCACCGGCACCGTTAACGCCGTCGCGCCAAACGATGCGCTGACTGGTCATGCGCCACTGACCAACTCGATCACTGACGTGAGCGGTGGTAACTACGAAAACCTGGTCGCCGACAAAACTCCGGTTTCGACTACGGTTACCGACACGACTGACACCACCAACCTGTCCTTGAGCGCTACCGACTCGGTCGCCGAGGGCGGTTCGATCACCTACACCGCGACCTTGACCAACGCGGCCGGTTCGCCAGTGACGGTAACCTTGTCGAACGGTGCTGTGATCACCATCGAAGCCGGTAAAACCACCGGCACCGCGACTGTTCCTGCGCCAACCGATGACGTTTACAAAGACGCCGGCAAAGTTGAAGCGACGATTTCTACTGCTACCGGTGGCAACTTCGAGAACCTGGTGCCAAGCACGGCTCCAGCGATCACGAACGTTACTGACACCATCGATACCTCGACCGTCAAACTGACCGCCACCGACAGTGTTGCTGAAGGCGGAACCGTGGTTTACACCGCGACTGTCGGCCAGCCAGTTACTGGCGCCCCGGTTGTCGTGACTTTGGCCAACGGTCAATCGATCACCATCGACATCGGCAAAACCTCGGGCACCGTCAACGCTGTCGCGCCAAACGATGCACTGACCGGCCACGCTCCGCTGACCAACTCGATCACTGATGTGAGCGGTGGTAATTACGAAAATCTGGTGGCTGATAAGACACCGGTTTCGACCACGGTTACCGACACGACTGACACCACCAACCTGTCTTTGAGCGCTACCGACTCGGTCGCCGAGGGCGGTTCGATCACCTACACCGCGACCTTGACCAACGCGGCCGGTTCGCCAGTGACGGTAGCCTTGTCGAACGGTGCTGTGATCACCATCGAAGCCGGTAAAACCACCGGCACCGCGACTGTTCCTGCGCCAACCGATGACGTTTACAAAGACGCCGGCAAAGTTGAAGCGACGATTTCTACTGCTACCGGTGGCAACTTCGAGAACCTGGTGCCAAGCACGGCTCCAGCGATCACGAACGTTACTGACACCATCGATACCTCGACCGTCAAACTGACCGCCACCGACAGTGTTGCTGAAGGCGGAACCGTGGTTTACACCGCGACTGTCGGCCAGCCAGTTACTGGCGCCCCGGTTGTCGTGACTTTGGCCAACGGTCAATCGATCACCATCGACATCGGCAAAACCTCGGGCACCGTCAACGCTGTCGCGCCAAACGATGCACTGACCGGCCATGCGCCACTGACCAACTCGATCACCAATGTCAGCGGTGGTAACTACGAGAATCTGGTGGCCGACAAAACCCCGGTCAGCACCACCGTGACCGACACCCCGGACGCCACGACCCTCAGCTTGAGCGCGACTGACTCCGTGGCTGAAGGCGGTTCGATTGTCTACACCGCGACATTGACTAACGCAGCCGGCTCGCCGGTCACCGTGACCTTGAGCAACGGCGCCGTCATCCTGATTGCCGCCGGCGCCACCAGCGGCAACGTGACCGTCGCCGCTCCGGCCGATGACGTCTACAAAGACGCCGGCAAGGTTGAAGCCACGATCAAGGACGCCACCGGCGGCAACTTCGAAAACCTGGTCAAAGACCCGTCGGCCGCAGTCACAAGCGTCACCGACACCATCGACACCAGCACCGTATCGCTGACCGCCACGTCGACCGTCGCTGAAGGCGGCACCGTCGTCTACACCGCGTCCGTGAGTGCGCCAGTGACTGGCGCCCCGCTTGTCGTGACGCTGTCCAACGGCCAGACCATCACGATCGACATCGGTAAAAGCAGCGGCACGGTCAATTTCGTCGCGCCAAACGATGCCCTGGCTGGCGGCAGTTCGCTGAGCGCCACCATCAAGGATGCGACTGGCGGTAATTACGAGAAACTGGACGTCAATGCTGACCCTGCCAAAACGACTGTCACTGACACGGTGGATAACACCAATCTGTCGCTGACAGCGACCGACACCGTGGCTGAAGGTGGCCAGATCACTTACACCGCGACCCTGACCAATGCGGCCGGCACACCTGTGACCGTCACACTGAGCAACGGCGCCGTGATCACCATCGACGCCGGTAAAACCACTGGCACCGTGACTGTCGCGGCTCCGGCTGATGACGTTTATAAAGATGCGGGCAAGGTTGAAGTTACGGTCAAAGATGCAACGGGTGGCAACTTCGAGAACCTGGTGCCGAGCACTGTTCCAGCCGTCACCAACGTCACTGACACCATCGACACTTCGACCGTCAAACTGACGGCAACCGGTACTACGGCTGAGGGCGGCACCGTCACCTATACCGCGACGGTTGGGCAGCCAGTGACTGGTTCTCCAGTGACCGTGACTTTGGCCAACGGCCAAAACATCACCATCGACATCGGCAAAACCTCCGGCACCGTGACCACCCTCGCGCCGAACGACGTGTTGACCGGTCACGCACCGCTGACTAACTCGATCACCAACGTCACTGGCGGTAACTACGAGAACCTGGTTGCTGACAAAACCCCGGTCAGCACCACCGTGACGGACACTGTCGACACCACCAATCTGTCGCTGAGCGCCACTAACACCGTGGCCGAAGGCGGTCAGATCACCTACACCGCAACCTTGACCAACGCGGCTGGCTCGCCAGTCACCGTGACCCTGAGCAATGGCTCGGTGATCACCATCGACGCGGGCAAAACCACCGGCACCGTGACCGTTCCGGCTCCGGCTGATGACGTTTACAAGGACGCCGGCACCGTCCAGGCAACGATCACCACCGCTACCGGTGGCAACTTCGAAAGTCTGGTACCGAGCACCGTTCCGGCAGTGACCAGCGTCACCGACACCATCGACACCTCGACCGTCAAACTGACGGCAACCGGTACTGCGGCTGAGGGTGGCACCGTCGTTTACACCGCGACTGTCGGCCAGCCAGTGACTGGCTCGCCGGTAACTGTATCGCTGGCTAACGGCCAGACGATCACCATCGACATCGGTAAAACCACCGGCACCGTGAACGCCATCGCGCCAAACGATGTACTCAATGGCCATGCACCGCTGACCAACTCGATCACCAACGTGAGCGGCGGCAACTACGAAAACCTCGTAGCCGACAAGACGCCGGTCAGCACCACCGTTACTGATACCGTCGACACCACCAACCTGTCGTTGAGCGCAACCGGCTCGGTCGCCGAGGGTGGCCAGATCACCTACACCGCCACCCTGACCAACGCCGCTGGCTCGCCAGTGACCGTGACCCTGAGCAATGGCTCGGTGATCACCATCGACGCGGGTAAAACCACTGGCACCGTGACCGTTCCTGCACCAGCCGATGACGTTTACAAGGACGCCGGCACCGTCCAGGCAACGATCACCACCGCTACCGGTGGCAACTTCGAAAGCTTGGTGCCGAGCACCATTCCAGCGTCTACCAGCGTCACTGACACCATCGACACATCGACGGTCAAACTGACTGCGACGGGCACTGCCGCTGAAGGTGGCACCGTCACCTACACCGCGACTGTCGGGCAGCCAGTAACTGGCTCTCCAGTGACTGTGACTTTGGCCAACGGCCAAAACATCACCATCGACATCGGCAAAACCACCGGCACTGTGACCACCCTCGCGCCAAACGACGCGTTGACCGGCCACGCACCGCTAACCAACTCGATCACCAACGTGAGTGGCGGTAACTACGAAAACCTGGTTGCCGACAAAACCCCGGTCAGCACCACCGTAACCGACACCGTCGACACCACCAACCTGTCGTTGAGCGCAACCGGCTCGGTCGCCGAGGGTGGCCAGATCACCTACACCGCGACCCTGACCAACGCCGCGGGCACGCCCGTGACCGTGACGCTCAGCAACGGCTCGGTGATCACCATCGACGCCGGCAAAACCACCGGCACCGTGACGGTTCCAGCTCCGGCTGATGACGTGTACAAGGATGCCGGCACCGTCCAGGCGACGATCACCAACGCCACCGGCGGCGGCTTCGAAAACCTGGCGACCAACAACACGCCAGCCGTGACCAACGTCACCGACACCATCGACAAAACCGAAGTCAGCATCACCGGCAGCACCTCGGTGACCGAAGGCCAGACCGCCAGCTACACCGTCAGCCTGACGCACCCGGCGCAAACCGACGTGACGCTGAAAATCGTCTACAGCGGCACCGCCGCCGACGGTTCGGACTTCACCGGCGTGTACACCGTGAAGATTCCGGCCGGCGCCAGCAGCGCCAACTTCAACGTGGCAACCATTGACGACAAGATCACCGAAGGCACCGAAAATTTCGTGGTCAAGATCGACTCGGCCACTGGCGGCAACTTCGAGAACCTCGCGGTCAGCGCCACCAACGGCAGCGTCAGCACCTCGATCATCGACAACGATGCGCCGCCGGTCATCGATCTGGATGCCAACAACTCCAGCGGCGCCACCGGTGCCAATTACAACGTGACCTTCACCGAAAACACCCCAGGTGCGGGCGTGTCGATTGCCGACACCGATCTGAAGATCACCGACCCGGACAGCACCATGCTGACCGGCGCGACCGTGGTGCTGACTAACCGTCAGGATGGCGATGCGCTGAACCTGGGCAACAGCGTCAACGGCATCACCATTAATGCCAACAGCACCAATGGCACCGTGACGCTGACCTTGTCGGGTAACGCGACGCTGGCCGATTACATGCAGGCGATCAAGAACATCAGCTTCACCAACAGCAGTGAAGACCCGAGCACCGTGCCGCGGATCATCACCGTGACCGTGACCGATGGCGGCAACTACTCGAACGTCGCGACCACCACCGTCAACGTGGTGGCCGTGAACGACGCGCCAACCGCTGCACCGGTCAACGTCACCGGCACTGAAGACACCCCGCTGATCCTCGGCTGGTCGACCTTCGGCGTCAGCGATGTCGACAGCCCGGCCGCGAGCCTGGGCGTGAAAATCACCGGCCTGCCTGGCGAAGGCAAGTTGCAGTACCTGAACGGTTCGACCTGGACCGACGTTACTAACAATCAGACCATCACCAAGGCTGACATCGACGCCGGCAAGCTGCGCTTCACCCCGGACGCCAACGAATCCGGCACCAATGGCTACGGCGGCACCGGCCTGGGCAACAATCAGGCGGACTACGCGCAGATCAAGTTCCAGCCAACCGATGGCCAACTGCTGGGCAACACTGGCACGGTGAAAATCGACATCACGCCAGTGGCCGATGCACCGTCCCTGACCGTGGCGGACAACAGCGTCAAATCCACCGGGCTGATCAAGGAAGTCTGGACCGGTCTGTCGGGCCTGGGCACTGATGGCAGCGGTGCGCCGACGGCCACGCTCAAATCGGTTATCGACGCGGCAGGCACACCGAACTCCAGCACCACCGTGACCAACGTGCAGTCCGACGGCAGTGTCACGGCAGGCACCGCTTCGAAAACCTCCGGACTGATCTACCTCGAAGCCGGCAAGACCTACACCTTCAGCGGCTCGGGCGATGACAGCTTGCTCGTCACGGTCGGCGGCAAGAACGTCGCGTCCGCCCTGTGGGGTTCGGGCGGTAATCTGAGTGGTTCGTTCACTCCGACCGCCAGCGGCTACTACACCCTGGACATCTACCACCACAACCAGAGTGGCCCGGGCAGCTATGACGTCAACCTGTCGGTCAACGGCGGCACCGCCATCGACCTGAGCAGCGCCGGCGTTCCGCTGTACACCGGCGTGGCGGATCTGGCCGCTTCCGGCGTGACCGTCTCCGACTTGCACGGTACCAACGGCGAGGGTTACTACGACGGCTACAAACTCAACACAGGCTTCGAAGGCACCAGCGTTCACCTGTCCGCGATCAACACCGCACTGACCGACACCGACGGCTCCGAAAGCCTGAGCGTGAAAATCAGCGGCATCCCGGCGGGCTCGGTCCTGACTGACGGTGCGGGTCACACCTTCACCGCCACCGCGACCTCCGGCGAAGCCAACGTTACCGGCTGGAGCCTCGGCTCCCTGACCGTGACCCCGCCGACCTACTACAACGGCCAGTTCAACCTGACCGTGACCTCGACCTCCACCGAGGCCCTGGGCGGTTCGGCAATCACCACGGCGCAGATCCCGGTCACCGTTTACCCAGCAACCTACAACGCAATCACCGCTACGTCGGCGAGTGACACCATCAGCGGCACCGACGGCAACGACATCATGATCGCCGACATCGGCGGCCTGACCGTGGTGCCGGGCACCAACTACAACATCGCCTTCATGGTCGACAGTTCGGGCAGCATGAGCGCGTCGTCGATCAGCGCCGCGAAAGACTCGCTGACCTCGGTGTTCAACACCCTCAAGCAGAGCATGGGCGGCAACTCGGGCACCGTGAACGTCTTCCTGGTGGACTTCGATACCCAGGTCAACAAGTCGGTGGCGGTCAACCTGAACGATCCGAATGCACTGACCTTGCTCAAAGCAGTGCTGAACTCGATGTCGTCCGGCGGCGGCACCAACTATGAGGACGTGTTCAAGACCACGGCCAACTGGTTCCAGAGCGCTGATGCGGTGGCTAACACCGGGGCGAAGAACCTCACCTACTTCATCACCGACGGCCAGCCGACCTACTACCAGAGCGGCGAGCAGACCAACCCGACGCTGTACGGCAACGTGAAGCTCGACGACGTGGTGAAAACCAGCAACTACAAGCCGGGCGACACGTTCTCCACGAACATCGACAGCACGCACATCCTGAACATCAACAGTGCGGGTGTCGCGACGCTGCAAACCTACAATTCGTGGTGGGGCTGGAGTTCAAGCAACCTGGGCACCGTTCACGCTCAAGGCGATGGCACCTATGAGTTGTCGAGCCTGGCGGGCAGCGGCAACAGCACCAGTTCGACCACCACCGACAACTCCAACAGCAGTTTTGCGCTGCTGGGCAACCTGTCGAATGTCGAGGCCATCGGCCTCAACAGCGGTGTCAGCCTCAACGATCTGAAACCGTACGACTCGGACAAATCGCCACAAACCAACATCGACCCGAAAGACCTGGCCAACTCGATCATCGGTCACACCGAAGCGACGTTGCCAGGTTCCGACACGGTCAGCGGCGGTAATGGCAACGACATCCTGTTCGGCGATCTGGTGAGCTTCAACGGCATCGCCGGCGAGGGTTACCAGGCCATGCAGGCGTTCGTCGCCCAGCAAACCGGCGTGGACGTCAGCAAAGTTACCACCAGCAACGTGCACCAGTTCATCACCGAGCACTACACCGCGTTCGACGTGTCCGGCGCCCACGACGGCAACGACACGCTGTTGGGCGGTGCGGGCAATGACATTCTGTTCGGCTCGGGCGGTAACGACACGCTCGATGGCGGCAAGGGCAATGACATCCTGCTCGGCGGCACCGGCAACGACACGTTGATCGGCGGTTCGGGCAACGACATCCTGATTGGCGGCTCGGGTGCCGACACCTTTGTGTGGAAGGCGGGCGACACCGGCAGCGACGTGATCAAGGACTTCAAGGCCAGCGAAGGTGACCGTATCGACCTGCGCGATTTGTTGCAGGGCGAAACCGGCAGCACCATCGACAACTTCCTGAAGATCACCACGGTCGATGGCGTGTCGTCGTTGCAGGTCAGCTCGGCCGGCAAGTTCAACTCGGCAGATGCTGCGGCAGCAACACCGGATGTGACGATCAAACTGGAAGGCAACAACTGGTCTACCGCCAACCTGCACAACCTGATTGCCGGTAGCGATCCGACCATCAAAGTCGACCACAACAACAGCTGATGCCAGGTAAAACGGCCGCCCTTATGGGGCGGCCGTCACGTTTGCGGCTATCTCGGCGGTGACGATTTCGTCGCCGCACCGCATACTCGCCAACAGTTGGCCTATGCTGCTGACAGCATGACGCTGGTCCATTTCTGAGGGATGCTCAATGTTTTACGTGCAACGCGATGCGCAAGGCCAATTGGTGCGCGTGGAAGCCGCGGCCTACGCCGAGGCCACGGAAACACTGCCGGCCGACAACCATGAAATCCAGGCCTGGTACGCCAACGAGGTGATGGAAACCAGCCTCAAGCAGCTCAAGCAGAGCGACCTGGAAATGATCCGGGTACTCGACGACTTGATCCAGGTGCTGACCAGCAAAGGCGTGATCCGCGTCACCGACCTGCCGGCCGCCGCCCAAGCCAAACTGATGGACCGGACCCAGGCCCGGGAAGCGTTGGGCGGGTTGAGTCATTTGATTGATGATGATGAGACGGGGTTGATCTAGACCCCACCGCAAAAGCAAAAGATCGCAGCCTTCGGCAGCTCCTACATTGGGATGGCGTACACCCTGTAGGAGCTGCCGAAGGCTGCGATCTTTTTCGGCCTTACTGACAACCCGACTTAATGGTTACTTCCAGGGCTTGGGCTCACCAAACAACTGCCCCTGAACCCCATACAAGCCCATCTCGCGAATCACTGACAACTCCCCTTCGGTCTCGACCCGCTCGGCAATCAGCGGCAGGTCGATGCTGTGCGCCGCGCGCTGGATGGCCTCGATGAACAGACGCTTGTCGCTCTCCTGATCGATCGCCCGGATGTAGCTGCCATCGATCTTCAGATAGGCCAGCCCCAGCCGCGCCAGGTTGCCGATCATGCTGAACCGCCCGCCAAACCGCTGCAGGCTCAGGGAGAACCCGAGTTCGCGCAGACGCCGCGTCAACTGCTCCAGTACCGCTTGCTCGGGCAGTTGCTCTTCTCCGATTTCCAGGGTCAGGCGCTCACCCAGATTCGAATGCTGACGCAAAATCTCGAAGACTCTATTCAGCGCCTGCGGATCCGCCAACGTTGCCGAAGACAGGTTCAGCGCCAGGGACTCTTCATGCCCGGCCATCTGCTCCAGAACCAATTCCAACATCAACCGATCGAGCCGCGCGGTCCAGCCAAAGCGCTCCAGCCACGGCAGGAAGCGCCCGGCGGGAATGGTCTGGCCCTGATCGTCGATCAAACGCGACAGCACCTTGTAATGCAGCACCAGCGCGGTGTCCTGACTCGCCACCACCGGTTGGAAATACAACTCGAAACGCTGCTGATTCAATGCGCCATCAAGCAATGTGTGCCACGCATGATGGTCATCACCGACACTCGCCGAAGCACTGTGATCCAGGCAGGCCCAGCTCTGCTCGCCCTGGCCTTCGGCTTGCGCCAACGCCTGATCTGCCAGGCCGAGCACCGCTTGCGGCGAGTCGCCATGGGCAAACGGCGCCAGCCCGATGGACGCTACTGAGGCCACGTCGGTGGCGCCGGTCGCATGCAGGCTCGCCAACGCGCTGTCGAGGTTCTGCGCCAGTTGCAGCGCTTCTTCGCGCACCAGTCCGGGCGCCAACACGGCGAATTCACCGCCGCGAATCCGCGTGACGAGGTTCTGGGTTTCCGGGTATTTGGCGCACTCGCGGGACAACTGCTCGCCCACTGCTTTCAGCAAATCATCGGTGCGTTGCCCGCCTAGGCGCTGGTTCAGACCGGCCAGGTCCTTGACCCGCAACAGCAGCAGATAACCGGAACTGGCCTGTTCCGGGTTGCTCACCCGGGCGTTCAATTGCATTTCGAAATAGCGTCGGTTGGCCAGGCCCGTAAGGTTGTCCTGATAGGACTCGACCCGCAGTTTTTCACTGCGCTCGGCCTGTTCCTGGAACAGCGCCTTGAGCTTCTCGACCATCTGGTTCATGGCCTGCACCACCCGGCGCAGTTCCGGGGTGCGCGGCAGTTCCGGCAGGCTGAGGAATTCCCGGCGCGCAATGGCGTGGGATTGCTTGACCATGTAGTCCAGCGGCTTCAATTGCCGACGCAGCAGCAACGCGCCCAGCACCGCACTCACCGCGCCACAGATCAGCAACCAGCCCAGACTCCCGAGCGCGCTCTGCCACAGTTTGGCCAGGGCGAACATCGGATGGCTGACCACTTCGACCCTTGCAGCCTGCTCCCAGCCACGGCTGACCAGTGCATCACCGCCGGCGGCTTCCAGGCCGATCATTTTGACGAACCAGTCCGGCACATTGTTCACCGCCGGAATGCCGCTGCGCTCGACGATGGTCTGGTCGGTCTTCAGATCGACCACGCGGATGCTCGCGTAGTAGCCGCTGTCGAAGATCGAGCTGACCAGCAACTCGACCATCGCCGGGTCGTCGATGTTTGGCGTCAGTGACAGTGCCAGCGCCGTGGCGGCGTCCTGGGCGTGGGAGCGCAACTGGTTGACGTACTGAGTGCGCGAGCTCTCCAGGCTGACCATGAAGCTGCCGGTGAAGGCGACCACAAGGAACAGGCAGATAGCGATCAACAGCTGTTTGAACAAAGACATCTGAGCGCGTGCTCCTAGTTAGTCGTCTCGACCGGAAATCCTTCGGCCTGCATTTTTTTCAACACATCCTGCCAACGGGACAGGCGCTTGGTGTCACCGACTTTCTTGTTGCCCTTGGCACCGGGCAGGTACAAGCCTTCGGCATTGAAAGAGTAGACCGGCAGCAAATCGGTTCGTTGGCTGGCCGGCTTGATCTCGTTGATCAGGCTATCGAGCACCAGCGGCATTGCCTCGGGTGTCGAATAGTAGGTCAACACCATGTGCGCCCGGTTCAAACGCAACGCCTTGACGTAAGTGATGCGCAGCTTGTCACTGGAAACACCAAGATGGCGCAGGCTGAAATACTTGGCGATGGCGTAGTCTTCGCAGTCGCCGGCACCCTTCCACAAGGCTTCGATGGGGGTTTCCCAATAATCGACCTCGTGCCACAGGTCGATGTCTTCTTCGTAGCGCATCTGTTTGTTGAAGAACTGGTTCACCACATTAAGTTTTTCAATCTCGCCGACCTGCTTCTGGGTGGCCAGCAAACGCTGCCAGGCATCGATGCGTTGCTGCCCCTCGCCCAATGGCCCGTAAAGGGCCTGGGCACGGCGGCTGATCAGGGAAAAATCCCAGTCGGCATGCAACCCGCCCAGCATGACGCCGGCCAGCAGCAGCGCGCAGCACAGCCAGCGCAACATCCGGGGGATTGCGAAACGTACCGCCAATGCGAGGCATCCAGGGTAGGCAGGTGGAAATCGGTTGATGGTGCAGGTTAGGCCGATAAAAGACAATGGCACGGTGAGATCACTTCCAGCACGCTAAACTTGGAATGTGAGTAGTCATAAAAAGATCACAACCTGGAGCAAGCACGGCAAGGGCCACGGGCGCGACACAAGTTGCGATGATCTTTTACAAGGTTTGACAACCTGTATAACAGTCACTAGTGTCCATTTGGATCCAAAAACAACTTCAGTCATGCAGGGTGCGTAGTAGTGACACAGAAGCCCAATCCTCTGAACAGCATCAAGGTCAACGGGCCGATTCCCGCTCACCTGGCGCGTTCGGTGATCGAAGAAACCCTGCGTTCGGCCATTCTCGACGGACGCATCCCTTGCGGCACAGCATTGCGCCAGCAAGACCTGGCGGACCTGTTCGGCGTCAGTCGCATGCCGGTACGCGAAGCATTGCGCCAGCTCGAAGCGCAATCGCTGCTCAATGTCGTTGCCCATAAAGGTGCCGTGGTCGCTGCGCTGGTACAGGGCGATGCGACGGAAACCTATGAACTGCGGATCCTGCTGGAATCCGAAGCATTACGCCGTTCGATTCCCTTGCTCGAAGCCGCCGATTTCGAACTGGCTGCCCGCTACATCGACGAATTGGAAACCGAACACAACTACACCGAGATAGGTCGACTCAATCGCCTGTTCCACATGGCACTGTACAGCAAGGCGCCCAATCGCCGGCTGTTGCGACTGGTCGAAGACGGATTGAACGAAGAAGAGCGTTTCCTGCGCTTCAATCTTGAGGCGATGGGGCTGGGCAAGCTGTCCCAGGAAGATCACCGCAGTTTGTTGCGCGCCGTTGAAGACCGGAACGTTGAGCTGGCGGTCGAACTGCTTGAGCATCACCTCAATCGCGGTGTCGAGGTCATCACACGCTATCTCGAAAGCACCGGCACCCAAGGCAAGAAAAACTCGAGATAAATCGCCCCAAGGCACGCGCGAGCACATCGAATGTGCTCGCCAGCGCTTGCCGCAACGTGTCGCGGAACCTGTCCTGGGTCATTCGGCGAAAAGCCTGCTTACAAATCCCCCTTCGCTCATACCAACCCGCTAGAACAATGCCACTCCTGCGTTCCCGGAGCCCGCCTGGCAACTTCTTCTCAATCCCGATAATTGCAGCCAACGAATGCCGTACCAACGATAGCGGCTACCGTCAATTACGCTCACTCTTGGGCCTGCCAACTCAACAATGAACGCAGACGCACCGCTCTCGCGGGAGCCGACTGCGCACCAAGAACCTACGGAAGGAGTCTTGCCACGGGAAAGGAAGTAAATGGCGTATTCCCGGCCAACTTCCATCCCCTCAGATGACACCAGCGATCACAGTTTGAAAGTTACTTTGAGTGAGGCATTCACTCTCTTATTCGATTCTGACTTATATAAGCCGGAAGGAGTAACTTCACCCAAATAAAACTTAAACCGAAAGTTTTATTGAAACTTGTCGCGCCCGAGAAAGTTTAACTTTCAAATAATATAAAAATAACTTGCCGGGAACTTTATTGATGTATTAGTTTTTCTCCGCCGCCATTGGATCCAGGCCAGCAAGGCTCAAGCCCAATCCTTACGCGGCGCCACAAAGACTGTCTCGCCACTCACATAGATCAATTCGATTGAGGCCTCCGCTCGCCCAGATAAAACATCTACTCACTATCGCTAGTTGTTTACATCTCCCATTGGTATTCCCAATTTACTTATAGGCTCGCCATGAAACCGACTAAAGACCGTCTCAACCAAAAGAAAGCAGAACTTAGCGCTCACCCGATCTTTGGCGAAATACATTCGTTGTCGATCCTGCAACGCTTCATGGAAACCCATGTGTTTGCCGTCTGGGACTTTATGTCGCTGACCAAGCGCCTGCAGCAGGAACTGACCTGCGTGCAGTTGCCCTGGCTGCCACCGCGAGATCCGCAAGCGGCGCGGCTGATCAACGAGATTGTGCTCGGCGAAGAATCCGATGATCGTCCTGCCAATGGTCACTACAGCCATTTCGAGTTGTACCTGGATGCGATGCGCGAAGTCGGTGCAAGTACCGTCGCGGTAGAGCGCTTCGTCGCGTTGCAGAAAGAAGGCGTGAGCTACGACGTGGCGCTGCAAAGCGTGGACATCGATCCCGCCGCTGCACAGTTCGTACGCCACACCTTGCACACCGCGCAGCATGCGCCGGGTCATAGCGTTGCCGCCGTGTTTCTGCATGGCCGGGAAAGCGTGATCCCGCAGATGTTCCAGCGGATTCTCGACGACTGGGGCATTGGCCTCGATCAAGCCCCGACCTTCCGTTACTACCTGGAACGCCACATCGAAGTCGATTCCGAAGACCACGGCCCGGCGGCAGAAAAACTCCTCGCCCGGCTGGTCGATGGCGACCCGCAACGTCAGGAAGATGTGTACGCCAGCGCCATCGCCGCGGTGGAAAGCCGCATCGCCCTGTGGGATGGCTTGCGCGTCAGCATGAGTGAAGCCGTCGGCGAGGTGAGTGCATGAACGCCGCCGATTACCAATCATTCGCTGACGCCTGGGAGAGCCGCGCCACCATCCGCACCCGGCCCCGGCGCGTGCTGGAGAACGACGACAAACTGATCTACCCGTTGAGCCGCCAACCCCTGGTGTTGAGCGAAACCTTCCTGCGCGAATGCCCCGAACAACGGGACTTCGCCTTGGTGCAGACGCTCTACAAATTCATCAACGACGTGGTGATTTTCGAAACCGAGATCGTCGACAAGACCGCGCGCAGCATCGCCAAAAACCGCTTCGCCGTGACCTTCCCGTTCGCTTGCCGCTACGACGCCATGACCGTGGTGGTAGACGAGGATTACCACGCCTTGGTGGCGATGGATTTCATGCAGCAGACCGTGGCCATGACCGGCATCACGCCGATCGAACTGCCGGATGAAATCGAATTGAGCCGGGCGATTCCGGCAGCAGTCGCGCTCGCCCCGGAACACTTGCGCAGCGCTGTGGAATTGATCTGCGTGGCCATCGCCGAGAACACCGTGACCGGCGATGTGGCGGCGTTTGCCAAGGACGAAACGGTCAAGCAATCGATCAAGGGGCTGATGGCCGATCACTTGCTGGACGAAGGCCGCCACTCCGGTTTCTGGGCGCGACTGGTGCGCATCTACTGGCACACCGCGAGCGACGCCGACCGCCAATGCATCGCGCAAATCCTGCCGGTGTTTATCGGCCACTACCTGACCAACGACATTCAGAAGTCCTTCGACTTTCGCCTGATCGAGTCCTTGCAGGTCAGTGACGCTGCGCGCCGGGCACTCAAGAGCGAAGTCTCGGGCCTGGCCTTCCCGATCAATCGCCATCACCCGTTGGTTGCCAACATCGTGCGGTTTTTTCGCAGCAGCTCGCTGCTCGATTCGCCGTGCGTTCAAGAAGCTCTGAGCGACTACCTGGTTTAACGAGGAGAACATCATGAGACGTCTCGACATTGTGCTTATAGGGCAGAGCCAGGCCTTGAACGACCTGGCGCTGGAGCTCGAACAACATGGACATTCACTGGTGCGGCAGGCTGCTTCGGGTGAGCGAGCGTTGGGCAACGTCGATTTAGTCATCGACGACGCCAGCCTGGCTTTTGCCGACTTCGGCGATGTACCGCGATTGACGCTACAACTGGGTGTTACTGAGTCTTTGGGGCTGCCAACCCTAGACTTGCTATGCGCGTTCGACTCGACGCTGTTCACTCGCGTGCCGATTGCCGAAGAATCTTCCGGTAACGGCCAGGCCCTGCGCCTGCGGGCGGTGGCAGAACTGGTGGATCATGTGGCGTTGCTGGTCAGCCGGTTTTCCCGGGATGCCGAGTATTTCCAACTCACCGAAACGGTGGCACCGATTGATTTTGATCGAGTAGAAAACCTGCTGTTTCTCGAGCATCTGGCCTTCGTCCATCAGCTCAACATGACCGCGCACGAAGGGCTGCTGCAACTGGGCCAGATCCCGATGATCGAGCGGCTTGAACAGCGCTTTATCCAATGCGCCGAACGACCCGCACTGAACATCGCCGGCACATCCCTCAGCTATCGCCAGCTGCATGCCCTCAGCCGCGCGATCCAGCAGCGTCTGCAACCGTTGCTTGATCAACATCAAAGGGTGTTGGTGGTGGGTATCTGCCTGCCGAAATGCAGCGCGTTGTATGCAGGGATTCTGGCGATTCTCGGCAGCGGTGCAGTTTACCTGCCGCTGGAGCCGAGCCATCCGCTGCAACGTCAGCAGTACATTCTGGAGAACGCCGGGGCGGTGTTGTTGCTGCATGACGGCGAGCATCCGCTGGCGGAGCAGATGCCGGGGCTGGATATCAGTCGTATCGACTGTGATGCCATGGATTTCGATCTACCGTTGATGCGTCAGCGGCCAGCGCTCGATGCACCGTGCATGGCGCTCTACACCTCGGGCACCACCGGGCACCCGAAAGGCGTGCTGCTCAGCCAGGCCAACCTCGCGCACTTCACTGCGTGGTACGCCGACTATGTGCAACTGACCGAACAGAGTCGGGTATTGCAATTTTCGTCGCTGAGTTTCGACTCGTCGCTGATCGATATTTTCCCGACGCTGCTACAGGGCGCCGAGCTGATCGTGCCCAGTGACGACCAGCGCCGCGATCCGTTGCAACTGGTGGCGCTGATCCGCAATCAACAGCTGAGCCACGCTTTCCTGCCGCCGGCGCTGTTAAGCATTTTGCCGCTGGATCAGTTGCAGGTGCTGGATCACGTAATGACCGGCGGCGATGTTTGCGAGCCCTACGTCATCGAGCAACTGACCCGCCAGGGCAACCTCTACAACCTCTACGGCCCGACCGAAGCCACGGTGCTGATCACCGCGCGGCAACTGCGACCCGGCGACAACAACCGCACCCTCGGCGGCCCGATTGCCAACAGCCAAGTGCTGATTCTCGATGAAGACTTTCAACCGGTGGCCGAGCAGACCGTCGGCGAGTTGTACATCGTCGGCCCGGGGGTGTGCCTGGGTTACCTGAACAACCCGCAGCAAACTGCCGAGCGCTATCTGGAGCTGAGCCTGCCGAACGGCGAACGCCTGCGTGCCTACCGTACCGGCGATATGGCGAAGTGGACCCGCGACGGTATCGAACTGTGTGGGCGGCGGGACAATCAGGTGAAGATCCGCGGCTTCCGGGTCGAACCGGAGGAGATCGAACGTTGCCTGCGGGACAGTCAGCTCTACCGGCAAGTGGCGGTGGTCATCGACAGTCAGCGACGGATTCTGGCGTTCCTCGCCCAACCTCAGGAAGACCAGCCAGGCGCCGCTCGCGAAGCGCTGAAGGCCCACGCCGTGCAATTCCTGCCGGACTACATGCAACCCGGTGCGTGGACTGAGCTGGAGAGCATGCCGTTCGCCAGTAACGGCAAGGTTGATCGCAAGGCGCTGCTGGCGCTGCCGGTGAACGTGCTGGAGAACAGCGCTCGGCGTTTGCCTACCAGTGCCGATGAAGAGCTCTTGCTGGAGATCTGGGCCGAGTTGCTGGAACTGCCGGCGAGCGATATTTCCACCGACGAAAGCTTCTTCAATCTGGGCGGTCATTCGATTCTGTTGTCGCGGATGTTGCTACGACTGCGCGAGGAATTCGGCCGAAGCATCTCGATCAACCGCTTTATCGAGTTGCCGACGATCGCGAAATTGGCGACGCTGGTTCGCGGCTCGGGCACCGAAGAAGTGCTGAGCGCGCAGGCCATGGCCGATGCTTTTCGTGAACTGGATATGCAGCCGCTGCCGGTCAGCCGCATGGGCGATGTGCACAAGGTGATCGTCACCGGGGCCAACAGTTTTGTTGGTGTACACATTGTCGAAGCGTTGCTGGCGTGGGGCGCCACAGAAGTGGCCTGCCTGGTACGCGATGGCGGCGGGCAATCGGCGGCGGAACGCTTCGCCCAGGCCTTGCGCGAGAACCGTCTGGAGCACCTGGACCTGCATCGGGTGCGGGTTTATTCAGCGGATATCACGCGCCCTTCGTTGGGGCTCGCGCAGGATGTCTACGAGCGCCTGGACCGGGAGTTCGGTGCGCTGGTGCACAACGCGGCCAACGTCAATCACGTACTCGATTACGAGTCGCTGGCGCGGGATAACGTCGAACCGATTTTCGAGTGCCTGCGCCTGTGTGAGGGGCGCAGCAAGAAGATCTTCAACTTCGTCTCGACGCTCTCGGCCTCCAGCACGATTTCTGACGATGGCCGGGTGCTTGAATTGCCCGCCGCGCAGACCCCGCCGATCTACATCAAGAACGGCTACAACCTGTCCAAATGGGTCGGCGAGCGGATCCTCGAGCGTGCGCGGGAGCGCGGTGTGCGGGTCAATCTGTATCGCCCCGGCAATATCAGTTTCAACAGCCTCACGGGCGTGTGCCAGCCGCACAAGAATCGCTTGATGCTGATGCTCAAGGGCTCGATCCAGCTCGGCCAGGTGCCGGAGTTCTCGCTGAACTTTGACCTGATGCCGGTGGACTTCCTTGCCCGTTTTATCGCCTTCCATGCCAGCCGTTATCAGCCGGAACACGCGGTGTTCAACCTGCACAACCCCGAGCCGCTGAGCTGGGATGCCTACGTCGATTCATTTCGCGAAGCCGGTCGGGAATTCTCGATGGTCAGCGTCGCCGACTGGCAGCAGCAACTGGGCCGGGTCGACAGCGACAACGCGTTGTTCGGCGTGCTGGGTTTCTACCTCAACGGTTTTGAAGAAGACATCGGCGACATCTCGATGATCGGCCACGACAACGCCCAGGCCGGCGTCCGGCAGATGGGCGCGCACTACCCACAAAAATCCCCGGCGCTGCTACGCCGCGGCTGCGACTACCTCAAAGAAATCAACTTCATCTGACCCACCCCACTGGAGCAAGACCATGAAAACCCTGCAACCCGATACCCTGATCCAAAACCCTCACGGCTGCCACGTAGCGTCTTCGGTAGACGTGCCTGCGGACCCGGCGAAAGTCTGGGCGGTGGTCGGCAACTTTGCCGGCTTCGATCAATTCATCCCGGCGCTGTCGCACATCGAAATGACCGGCGACGGCGTGTCGTCCTTGCGCAAGAAATTCTTCAAGGACGGCAACCTGGTGGTCGAGCAACTCAACTCCCGGGACGACCAGGCGCTAAGCATGACCTGGACCACGATCTACAACACCTTGGGCGTGGCCAATTTGTGGGCGGCAATGAATGTGGAATCCCTGGGGGAAGGCAAGTCCCGGGCGACCTGGACCATCATCGCCGAACCTGCCCAGGGCGGCGCTGAGGCGTTGCCGGGGTTCACGGAGTTTGTGCAGGGGTTTGCTGATGATGCGATGAACAATGTGTTGAAGCTGTTTGCGTAAGGCTTCGGCTCAGCGGTGACTGAAGCACCGCATTCGCGAGCAAGCCCGCTCCCACACTCGACTGCGTTCCTACTGAAGGAACGTGGTCAACCTGTGGGAGCGGGCTTGCTCGCGAAGAACGATAACGCGGTAGTAGAACTGACCAGAATCAGATTTTGAAGCTGTCGACCAACTGCTTCAACCGATTCGCCTGCAACGACAAGGCATCGCAATCCTTCAAAGTTTCATTGAGGTTGGCCACGCTTTGCTGGTTCAGCAGGTTGATCTGGTTGACGTCGACGTTGAGGGTTTCCACCACTGCGGTCTGCTCTTCGGTTGCCGCGGCCACCGATTGGTTCATGCCGTCGATTTCACCGATGCGCTGGGTCACGCTGACCAATCGCAGACCGGCCTGGTTCGCCACTTCGACACTCTCTTCGCTGGAGACCTGACTGGCGTTCATGGTGGTCACCGCTTCGCGAGAACCGATCTGCAACGAAGTGATCATCTTGTGGATCTCTTCTGCCGACTCCTGGGTGCGATGGGCGAGGTTACGCACCTCATCCGCCACCACCGCAAAACCACGACCGGCTTCACCAGCACGGGCCGCTTCAATGGCCGCGTTCAATGCCAGCAGGTTGGTCTGTTGGGAGATGCCTTTGATCACGTCCAGAATGTGCCCGATGTTGTCGGTGCTGGCATTCAGGGTTTCGATCTGGGTGCAGGACAGGCTGATTTTCTGCGACAACTCGGTCATGGCCAGGATGGTTTTTTCCACCACCTGACGACCGTCGTCGGCCTGCTCGCTCGCGCCGCTGGCATGTTGCGAGGCATCAGCGGCGTTGCGTGCGATTTCCTGAGTTGCGGCACCGAGTTGGTTGATCGCAGCAGCCACACTGTTGGTGCGGGCACTTTGTTCATCGGAACCGATGATCGAGGCGTTGGACGAAGCCATCACCCGTTGCGAAAGGTCGTGGACCTGACGGGTCGCCGAGGACACTTCAGAAATCGACGCGTGAATCCGCTCCACGAACTGGTTGAAAGCACCACCCAGTTCACCGAACTCGTCTTTGCTTTCCACGGAAAGACGACGGGTCAGGTCACCTTCACCTTGGGCGATGTCTTGCATCGCACGGCCCATGGTGGTCAGCGGACGCATCAGCACATTGATCAGCAGGCTCAGCAGCACTGCAATGGCGCTCACGGCGATAAACATCGCGATCAATGCCGAGGTGCGGAATTGACTCAGCGGGGCGTAGGCCTTGTCCTTGTCGATCGACAGACCGATGTACCATTCAGCGTTCGGCAAACCGGTGACCGGGGTGAACGAGAGGATGCGGTCCTGCTTGTTCAGAGTGACGCTCTGATTACCCTTCTCAATGCGCACGCTGGAACCTGGGTAGATGTCTTTCAGGTTCTTCATCACCTGATCTTTGTCCGGGCTGACGATTACCTGACCGTCCGCGCTGACCAGGAACGCATGACCGATGCCGCCGAAGTCTACCGAGTTGATGATCTTGACCAGGGTTTCCAGACTCAGGTCACCGCCGACAACGCCGAGCAGTTCGCCGTTCTTTTTAACGGGCAGGGCGATGGTCACCACCAGACCACCGACCGCAGCCATGTAAGGCGGCGTCAGCATGGTCTTGTCAGCCGCAACGGCTTGTTTGTACCAAGGGCGCTGACGTGGATCGTAGCCATCCGGCATCTTCGCGTCCGGGCGTTGGGTGAATACACCGTTGGCCTGGCCGACATAAGTGAACTGGAAGTTCGAGGTGAATGCCGGTTGATCAACCAATCCTGGCAGATCGGCGTTCGCACCTTGATGGGCAACGTTCTGTGCCAGGTTCTCTAGCACCAGTACGCGGCCACTCATCCAGTTCTGCACGCTGCTGGCGGTCAAGTCGCCGGCTTGCTGGACGGAGGATTCGAGATTCTGCCGAATAGTATTTCGCTGCAAATAGTCGTTGTACAAAGTGAACAACGCAAAAGCCAGCACCACGACGCCTGAAGCGGCCAGCAGGATTTTATGGCTGAACTTGAGATTCATTTCATGGGACTTCTTATGCAAAAAGTGGGGATGCGTTCCGGATTGCAACATTCCATGTAACAGCGCAGACGGCTTTCTGAGGCCGCTCTACTTTGGTGCACGCATGTCTCACCAGTCTTTCGGCACGAGAAGGAGAAATCTTAGGGGATTGTCTGAAATGGATGGGATTCGTAGCGGATTCCCGCCGAACGGCGCGCTAGAGCTTCTGGGTTAGCTTTAAGCCCTTGCTGCCGCTTGAAGATTTATCTGCTCCAAAACGACAAAACCCCTGTCTGCGTTAGCAGACAGGGGTTTCGGAATTCAATCTTGACGATGACCTACTCTCACATGGGGAAACCCCACACTACCATCGGCGATGCATCGTTTCACTGCTGAGTTCGGGATGGGATCAGGTGGTTCCAATGCTCTATGGTCGTCAAGAAATTCTGTGACCAGCCCGTTACCTCAGTAACGTGCCAGCAAAAAACGGTGACTTCTACTAAAACAAAACCCCTACCTGCATACGCAGATAGGGGTTTCGGAATTTAATCTTGACGATGACCTACTCTCACATGGGGAAACCCCACACTACCATCGGCGATGCATCGTTTCACTGCTGAGTTCGGGATGGGATCAGGTGGTTCCAATGCTCTATGGTCGTCAAGAAATTCGGGAGCCGGCTCGTTTGCCCTTACGGGTTTACGCTCCAGCGAATGGGTATGTGATAGATCTCGGTGTTTTGTGAGCAGTTTCGAACTTTCGGTTCGTTTCGTCTTCACACACCGCAATCTGGTGCTCTTTCGCTTTTCAGCTCGAAGCAAGCAAATTGCTTGGGTGTTATATGGTCAAGCCTCACGGGCAATTAGTATTGGTTAGCTCAACGCCTCACAGCGCTTACACACCCAACCTATCAACGTCGTAGTCTTCGACGGCCCTTCAGGGGACTCAAGGTCCCAGTGAGATCTCATCTTGAGGCTAGTTTCCCGCTTAGATGCTTTCAGCGGTTATCTATTCCGAACATAGCTACCCGGCAATGCCACTGGCGTGACAACCGGAACACCAGAGGTTCGTCCACTCCGGTCCTCTCGTACTAGGAGCAGCCCCTCTCAAATCTCAAACGTCCACGGCAGATAGGGACCGAACTGTCTCACGACGTTCTAAACCCAGCTCGCGTACCACTTTAAATGGCGAACAGCCATACCCTTGGGACCGGCTTCAGCCCCAGGATGTGATGAGCCGACATCGAGGTGCCAAACACCGCCGTCGATATGAACTCTTGGGCGGTATCAGCCTGTTATCCCCGGAGTACCTTTTATCCGTTGAGCGATGGCCCTTCCATACAGAACCACCGGATCACTAAGACCTACTTTCGTACCTGCTCGACGTGTCTGTCTCGCAGTCAAGCGCGCTTTTGCCTTTATACTCTACGACCGATTTCCGACCGGTCTGAGCGCACCTTCGTACTCCTCCGTTACTCTTTAGGAGGAGACCGCCCCAGTCAAACTACCCACCATACACTGTCCTCGATCCGGATAACGGACCTGAGTTAGAACCTCAAAGTTGCCAGGGTGGTATTTCAAGGTTGGCTCCACGCGAACTGGCGTCCACGCTTCAAAGCCTCCCACCTATCCTACACAAGCAAATTCAAAGTCCAGTGCAAAGCTATAGTAAAGGTTCACGGGGTCTTTCCGTCTAGCCGCGGATACACTGCATCTTCACAGCGATTTCAATTTCACTGAGTCTCGGGTGGAGACAGCGCCGCCATCGTTACGCCATTCGTGCAGGTCGGAACTTACCCGACAAGGAATTTCGCTACCTTAGGACCGTTATAGTTACGGCCGCCGTTTACCGGGGCTTCGATCAAGAGCTTCGCGTTAGCTAACCCCATCAATTAACCTTCCGGCACCGGGCAGGCGTCACACCCTATACGTCCACTTTCGTGTTTGCAGAGTGCTGTGTTTTTAATAAACAGTCGCAGCGGCCTGGTATCTTCGACCGGCATGGGCTTACGCAGTAAATGCTTCACCCTCACCGGCGCACCTTCTCCCGAAGTTACGGTGCCATTTTGCCTAGTTCCTTCACCCGAGTTCTCTCAAGCGCCTTGGTATTCTCTACCCAACCACCTGTGTCGGTTTGGGGTACGGTTCCTGGTTACCTGAAGCTTAGAAGCTTTTCTTGGAAGCATGGCATCAACCACTTCGTGTTCTAAAAGAACACTCGTCATCAGCTCTCGGCCTTAGAATCCCGGATTTACCTAAGATTCCAGCCTACCACCTTAAACTTGGACAACCAACGCCAAGCTGGCCTAGCCTTCTCCGTCCCTCCATCGCAATAACCAGAAGTACAGGAATATTAACCTGTTTTCCATCGACTACGCTTTTCAGCCTCGCCTTAGGGACCGACTAACCCTGCGTCGATTAACGTTGCGCAGGAAACCTTGGTCTTTCGGCGTGGGTGTTTTTCACACCCATTGTCGTTACTCATGTCAGCATTCGCACTTCTGATACCTCCAGCAAGCTTCTCAACTCACCTTCACAGGCTTACAGAACGCTCCTCTACCGCATCACCTAAGTGATACCCGTAGCTTCGGTGTATGGTTTGAGCCCCGTTACATCTTCCGCGCAGGCCGACTCGACTAGTGAGCTATTACGCTTTCTTTAAAGGGTGGCTGCTTCTAAGCCAACCTCCTAGCTGTCTAAGCCTTCCCACATCGTTTCCCACTTAACCATAACTTTGGGACCTTAGCTGACGGTCTGGGTTGTTTCCCTTTTCACGACGGACGTTAGCACCCGCCGTGTGTCTCCCATGCTCGGCACTTGTAGGTATTCGGAGTTTGCATCGGTTTGGTAAGTCGGGATGACCCCCTAGCCGAAACAGTGCTCTACCCCCTACAGTGATACATGAGGCGCTACCTAAATAGCTTTCGAGGAGAACCAGCTATCTCCGAGCTTGATTAGCCTTTCACTCCGATCCACAGGTCATCCGCTAACTTTTCAACGGTAGTCGGTTCGGTCCTCCAGTTAGTGTTACCCAACCTTCAACCTGCCCATGGATAGATCGCCCGGTTTCGGGTCTATTCCCAGCGACTAGACGCCCTATTAAGACTCGCTTTCGCTACGCCTCCCCTATTCGGTTAAGCTCGCCACTGAAAATAAGTCGCTGACCCATTATACAAAAGGTACGCAGTCACCCAACAAAGTGGGCTCCCACTGCTTGTACGCATACGGTTTCAGGATCTATTTCACTCCCCTCTCCGGGGTTCTTTTCGCCTTTCCCTCACGGTACTAGTTCACTATCGGTCAGTCAGTAGTATTTAGCCTTGGAGGATGGTCCCCCCATATTCAGACAAAGTTTCTCGTGCTCCGTCCTACTCGATTTCATGACTAAGAGATTTTCGCGTACAGGGCTATCACCCACTATGGCCGCACTTTCCAGAGCGTTCCGCTAATCTCAAAGCCACTTAAGGGCTAGTCCCCGTTCGCTCGCCACTACTAAGGGAATCTCGGTTGATTTCTTTTCCTCAGGGTACTTAGATGTTTCAGTTCCCCTGGTTCGCTTCTTAAGCCTATGTATTCAGCTTAAGATACCTAACTTATGTTAGGTGGGTTCCCCCATTCAGACATCTCCGGATCAAAGTCTGTTTGCCGACTCCCCGAAGCTTTTCGCAGGCTACCACGTCTTTCATCGCCTCTGACTGCCAAGGCATCCACCGTATGCGCTTCTTCACTTGACCATATAACCCCAAGCAATCTGGTTATACTGTGAAGACGACATTCGCCGAAAATTCGAATTTCTCAATTAAGAGAACTCACAAATTTTACCTTAGCCTGATCCGTTACCAGTGAAAGTAACGTTCAGTCTATCTTTCTATCACATACCCAAATTTTTAAAGAACGATCTAATCAAAGACTAGAAATCAACATTCATCACCGTTTTGGTGGAATGCTCATTTCTAAGCTTTCAACAAACAGAAGCAGTAGTGGTGGAGCCAAACGGGATCGAACCGTTGACCTCCTGCGTGCAAGGCAGGCGCTCTCCCAGCTGAGCTATGGCCCCGTATTTCTACAGGCGTTCCCACACAAGCAAAATTGGTGGGTCTGGGCAGATTCGAACTGCCGACCTCACCCTTATCAGGGGTGCGCTCTAACCAACTGAGCTACAGACCCAATTTCGGGCTGCTTCTTTATCGTCTTCTTCAATGAATCAAGCAATTCGTGTGGGAGCTCATGGAGCAGCTGATGTCGTCGATTAAGGAGGTGATCCAGCCGCAGGTTCCCCTACGGCTACCTTGTTACGACTTCACCCCAGTCATGAATCACACCGTGGTAACCGTCCTCCCGAAGGTTAGACTAGCTACTTCTGGTGCAACCCACTCCCATGGTGTGACGGGCGGTGTGTACAAGGCCCGGGAACGTATTCACCGCGACATTCTGATTCGCGATTACTAGCGATTCCGACTTCACGCAGTCGAGTTGCAGACTGCGATCCGGACTACGATCGGTTTTCTGGGATTAGCTCCACCTCGCGGCTTGGCAACCCTCTGTACCGACCATTGTAGCACGTGTGTAGCCCAGGCCGTAAGGGCCATGATGACTTGACGTCATCCCCACCTTCCTCCGGTTTGTCACCGGCAGTCTCCTTAGAGTGCCCACCTTAACGTGCTGGTAACTAAGGACAAGGGTTGCGCTCGTTACGGGACTTAACCCAACATCTCACGACACGAGCTGACGACAGCCATGCAGCACCTGTCTCAATGTTCCCGAAGGCACCAATCCATCTCTGGAAAGTTCATTGGATGTCAAGGCCTGGTAAGGTTCTTCGCGTTGCTTCGAATTAAACCACATGCTCCACCGCTTGTGCGGGCCCCCGTCAATTCATTTGAGTTTTAACCTTGCGGCCGTACTCCCCAGGCGGTCAACTTAATGCGTTAGCTGCGCCACTAAGAGCTCAAGGCTCCCAACGGCTAGTTGACATCGTTTACGGCGTGGACTACCAGGGTATCTAATCCTGTTTGCTCCCCACGCTTTCGCACCTCAGTGTCAGTATCAGTCCAGGTGGTCGCCTTCGCCACTGGTGTTCCTTCCTATATCTACGCATTTCACCGCTACACAGGAAATTCCACCACCCTCTACCATACTCTAGCTTGTCAGTTTTGAATGCAGTTCCCAGGTTGAGCCCGGGGATTTCACATCCAACTTAACAAACCACCTACGCGCGCTTTACGCCCAGTAATTCCGATTAACGCTTGCACCCTCTGTATTACCGCGGCTGCTGGCACAGAGTTAGCCGGTGCTTATTCTGTCGGTAACGTCAAAACACTTACGTATTAGGTAAATGCCCTTCCTCCCAACTTAAAGTGCTTTACAATCCGAAGACCTTCTTCACACACGCGGCATGGCTGGATCAGGCTTTCGCCCATTGTCCAATATTCCCCACTGCTGCCTCCCGTAGGAGTCTGGACCGTGTCTCAGTTCCAGTGTGACTGATCATCCTCTCAGACCAGTTACGGATCGTCGCCTTGGTGAGCCATTACCTCACCAACTAGCTAATCCGACCTAGGCTCATCTGATAGCGCAAGGCCCGAAGGTCCCCTGCTTTCTCCCGTAGGACGTATGCGGTATTAGCGTCCGTTTCCGAGCGTTATCCCCCACTACCAGGCAGATTCCTAGGCATTACTCACCCGTCCGCCGCTCGCCACCAGGTACAAGTACCCGTGCTGCCGCTCGACTTGCATGTGTTAGGCCTGCCGCCAGCGTTCAATCTGAGCCATGATCAAACTCTTCAGTTCAAACATCTTTGGGTTTTTAAGAAACCCTAAACTTGGCTCAGCAATCGTTGGTTACATCTTTGATTTCTCGCGGAGTAACTTGTGATGCTGATAATCTTGTTGACTATCAGTCTGACTCCACAAGCACCCACACGAATTGCTTGATTCAGTTGTTAAAGAGCGGTGGGTTGATTCTTTCGTCTCAACCGAGGCGCGCATTCTACAGCAGCGCCAGTTACTGTCAAGCGGTTATTTTAAGAAGTTTTCAAAGTTTCCTCTGTAACTTCAACCACTTGCGCTTTCGATCTCTCGTTAGCGGGAGGCGAATTCTACAGCGTTACTCGCTGCTGTCAACACCTCTTTTACTCCGCTTTCGACCGAGAAGATCGAACCGTCAATCGAGCCACACAACACCGCTCAACCAACTCCTTCGGGGCTTCGATGATCTGAAGCAATCCGCTGTCGAAAACCGCATAACTCTTTGTTTACCAAGGAGTTTTCCGTTTCGACTGCGCCGGAAGTGGGGCGAATTATAGACTTCCAGAATCTGCCGTCAGCACTGATTTTGCTTTTCTATCAATAACTTGCAAAAGCCCGGAAAACAGCCCGACTCCCTCTATAAAACAAGCGCTTCTATATAGAAGGAATCCTTAAAGCACTCCAGCGTCCCTGAAAGCAGCCACCGCGCCAGCATCCAGACCCAACACCCGCTGCAATACCTCCAGCGTATGCTCCCCTAATAGAGGAGGCGCGTTGCGGTATTCCACAGGCGTCTCAGACAACCGGATCGGACTCGCCACCTGGGGAACCATTCCAGCCAATGCATGGGGCAGCTCTATAGCCAACCCACGCGCCTGAACCTGCGGATCAGCAAACACCTGCGCCAGATCATTGATCGGCCCACACGGCACACCCGCCTGCTCAAGCTGCACCACCCACTCAGCTGTAGTCTTGAACACCGTCGCCTGGCGAATCAGCGGAATCAGCACCGCCCGATTGGCAACCCGCAGCTTGTTGGTAGCAAAGCGCGGATCGTTTGCCCACTGCGGCTGACCCGCCACCTCGGCAAACTTGCGGAACTGCCCGTCATTACCCACGGTGAGGATGAAGTCGCCATCCGCCGTAGGAAAATCTTGATAAGGCACAATGTTCGGGTGCGCATTCCCAAGGCGCTTCGGCGCATTGCCGGTAGTCAGGTAGTTCATCGCCTGGTTCGCCAGACAAGCCACCTGCACATCCAGCAGCGCCATATCGATATGCTGGCCGCCACCGTCATGATCCCGATGCGCCAAGGCCGCCAGAATCGCTACCGTCGAATAGAGCCCGGTCAAAATATCCGTCAGCGCTACGCCGACTTTCACCGGCCCGGCGCCCTCATCACCTTCAGGTCGCCCCGTCAGGCTCATCAAGCCGCCCAACCCTTGGATCATGAAGTCATAACCTGCGCGTTTGGCGTAAGGCCCGGTCTGGCCAAACCCGGTGATCGAGCAATAGATCAGGTCCGGATTGATTGCCTTGAGCGACTCATAGTCCAAACCATAAGCCGCCAGGCCACCCACCTTGAAGTTCTCGATCAGGATGTCCGACTTCGCCGCCAGATCACGCACAAGCTTCTGGCCTTCAGGCCGTGTGAAGTCGATGGTTACCGATTGTTTGTTGCGATTGGCCGACAAGTAATAGGCAGCCTCGCTGGTGTTCTCGCCATAGGCGTCTTTAAGGAACGGAGGCCCCCAGGCGCGCGTGTCGTCACCGTTACCCGGGCGCTCGACCTTGATCACTTCAGCGCCAAGGTCCGCCAGGATCTGCCCGGACCAAGGCCCGGCCAGCACCCGCGATAAATCCAGTACCCGTAGATGCGAAAGCGCGCCCATGGCCGTTCTCCTATTAATAGAACGCCTGGATGCCGGTCTGCGCGCGACCGAGGATCAGCGCGTGCACATCATGCGTACCTTCGTAGGTGTTCACCACTTCCAGGTTGACCAGGTGGCGCGCAACGCCGAACTCATCGGAGATACCGTTACCACCCAGCATGTCGCGGGCCATGCGCGCGATATCCAGGGATTTGCCGCAGGAGTTGCGCTTCATCATCGAAGTGATCTCGACTGCAGCAGTACCTTCATCCTTCATACGGCCCAGACGCAGGCAACCTTGCAGGGCCATTGTGATTTCGGTCTGCATGTCGGCCAGTTTCTTCTGGATCAACTGAGTAGCCGCCAATGGGCGACCGAACTGCTGACGATCCAAGGTGTACTGGCGAGCGGTGTGCCAGCAGAACTCGGCAGCGCCCAGTGCGCCCCACGAGATGCCGTAACGCGCAGAGTTGAGGCAGGTAAACGGACCTTTCAGACCACGGACATCCGGGAAGATGTTCTCTTCAGGGACAAACACGTTGTCCATGACGATTTCGCCGGTGATGGACGCACGCAGGCCAACCTTGCCGTGAATCGCCGGGGCACTCAGGCCTTTCCAGCCCTTCTCCAATACGAAACCGCGGATGTCGCCGGCATCATCCTTACCCCAGACCACGAACACATCGGCGATCGGGCTGTTGGTGATCCACATTTTGCTGCCGGTCAGGCTGTAGCCGCCTTCCACTTTGCGTGCACGAGTAATCATCGCGCCCGGGTCGGAACCGTGGTTTGGCTCTGTCAGACCGAAGCAGCCGATCCATTCGCCAGTGGCCAGTTTTGGCAGGTACTTCTGCTTTTGCGCTTCGGTGCCGAATTCATTGATCGGCACCATGACCAGCGAGGACTGCACGCTCATCATCGAGCGATAGCCGGAATCGACACGCTCGACTTCACGGGCGATCAGGCCGTAGCTGACGTAGTTCAGGCCGCTGCCACCGTATTCCTCAGGAATAGTCGCACCCAACAGGCCCACTTCGCCCATTTCGCGGAAGATCGCCGGATCGGTCTTTTCATGGCGGAAAGCTTCGAGAACACGCGGCGCGAGCTTCTGCTGAGCGAACTGCTCGGCGGTGTCGCGGATCATGCGTTCTTCTTCGGTGAGCTGTTGATCCAGCAGCAGGGGATCGATCCAGTTGAAGCTAGCTTTACCGCCCATGAGTGTGTCCTCTCGAATCGGGTCAAATAACGTGGACTGATCCTAGGCCCGGTTCGCCGTCTCGGCAAACGAGGATTTCGCATACTGTTGTGCTAATTTCTCACTCCGAAACATCGCGAAAGGTCATTAATGCGATGTATTAGTGAGGTTCACGTACATGCGCAGGAAAATCCCCAGCACAACCGCGCTGATCAGCTTCGAAGCGGCAGCGCGTCATGAGAGCTTTACCAAGGCCGCACAGGAACTTTCCCTCACTCAGGGCGCGATTTGCCGACAGATCGCCAGCCTTGAGGAGTTTCTCAGCGTCGAACTGTTCCGACGTTCCCGGCGCGGCGTGAAGCTGACAGAAGCCGGGCTTTCCTACAGCCGTCGCGTGGCCACGCAACTCGACGCTGTTGAGCGGGACACGCTGTCGGTGATGGGCCAGCAAGGCACCAATGTCATCGAACTGGCGGTGGTGCCAACTTTCGGCACCCAGTGGCTGCTGCCGCGACTCAAGGATTTCCAGCACAAACACCCGGAAGTAACGGTCAACCTCACTAACCGCACACGGCCCTTCCTGTTTGCCGATACCGAATTTGATGCGGCGATCTACTTCGGCGATGCGGATTGGTCGGGTACCGAATCCCACAGGCTGATGGGAGAAAACCCGATGCCGGTGTGCAGCCCCGCCCTATTGGGCAAGAAGACAAATCTGACACCCGCTCACATCGCGGAATTGCCCCTGCTGCAGCAGACCACACGCCCGTACGCGTGGCGTCAGTGGTTCAATTCCCAGAACCTGAATATCCCTCGCGACATGACAGGCCCGCGTTACGAGCTATTCTCCATGCTCGCGCAGGCGGCCATGCACGACATGGGGATCGCGCTGATTCCGCCGTTTCTGATTCAGCGCGAATTGGCGGAGAAGCGCCTGGTGATTGCCAATCCCCAAGCCCTGTCGAGCATCAAGGCTTATTACCTGATGATTCCTGAGCGAAAGGTCGAATCGGCCTCTTTAAGGGCTTTTCGCGACTGGCTGGTGAATCAGGCGCATGGCTACAGCCTAGAAGGATAAAGGCTGCCGGCATTTAACTGACCTCGTAGTCAGCAAATCTAAAACACTACAGATATAAGTATTTGTCGCATATTCATAGACTGTACCGACATGCAGTACAAACGTCCCACAAGCGCCTGAAGTCGTGGCCTTGAGCCTCTATTTCGAGGCAATGACCCCTCATTCACGGCGCCGATGTGTAAATTATTGAAATTCGACCAGAATCCTTACAAGGCACGGCCTGCAAGGGATTGAACCGGCTAGTTGCGACATTCGGTCACGGGGTGACTTGTAGTTAATTTTCCGTCACCCGTCATAATCCCTTGAAGGGCACAAAGTTCGCCTGCAAAATGCCGCGCCCCGCCCTGATTTGGCGGGATCGTGCTGATCGGCCGCCCCAGCCGCACCATCCGAAGTGCCTGGGTTTACTCAATAAGATCACGCAGGAGATTTGACGTGCACATTGGTGTTCCTCTCGAAACCCAAACGGGTGAAACACGGGTTGCTGCAACCCCGGAAACCATCAAAAAGCTGATCGGCCAGGGTCATAAGGTCACTGTACAAAGCGGCGCCGGCGTTAAAGCCAGCGTTGTCGACAGTGCTTATGAAGCGGCAGGCGCAACCATTGGCAGCGCCAACGATGCATTTGGTGCCGAGCTGATTCTCAAGGTGGTCGCCCCCAGCGACAGCGAGCTGGCTCTGATCAAGAGCGGCACCATTGTCGTCGGCATGCTCAACCCGTTCAGCAATGAAACCATCGCCAAGCTGGCCGAGTGCGGCATTACCGCGTTCGCGCTGGAAGCCGCGCCGCGCACCTCCCGCGCTCAGAGCCTGGATGTGCTGTCCTCCCAAGCGAACATTGCCGGCTATAAAGCCGTGTTGCTGGCGGCTCACCACTATCCGCGCTTCATGCCGATGCTGATGACGGCGGCGGGCACCGTGAAAGCGGCGCGCGTGCTGATTCTCGGCGCTGGGGTTGCCGGTTTGCAGGCGATCGCCACGGCGAAACGCCTGGGTGCGGTGATCGAAGCGTCCGACGTGCGTCCTGCGGTAAAAGAGCAGATCGAATCCCTCGGCGCCAAGTTCGTCGACGTACCCTACGAGACCGATGAAGAGCGTGAATGCGCCGTCGGTGTCGGCGGTTACGCGCGCCCGATGCCCGCCAGCTGGATGCAGCGCCAGGCACTGGCCGTGCACGAACGCGCCAAGCAGGCCGACATCGTCATTACCACCGCACTGATCCCGGGCCGCAAGGCGCCGACGCTGTTGAGCGCGGAAACCGTGGCGCAGATGAAGCCAGGCTCGGTGGTCATCGACCTCGCCGCAGCCCAGGGCGGCAACTGCCCGCTGACCGTGGCCGACCAGGTCGTCGTCGAGAATGGCGTGACCATTTGCGGCCCGACCAACCTGGCCGGTGAAGTTGCTGCAGATGCTTCGGCGCTTTACGCCCGCAACTTGCTGGACTTCCTGAAGCTGGTCTTCAACAAAGAAGGCCAGTTCGAAGTGAACCTAGAAGACGACATCGTCGCCGCGTGCCTGATGTGCCGCGACGGCCAAGTCATCCGCAAAAACGCCTAAGCAGGGATTCAGACGATGGAAGAGCTTATCTCCCCCGGTATCTACAACCTGATCATCTTCGTGCTGGCGATTTATGTCGGTTATCACGTGGTCTGGAACGTTACACCTGCACTGCACACGCCTTTGATGGCGGTGACCAACGCAATCTCGGCGATCGTGATCGTCGGCGCCATGTTGGCAGCGGCTTTGACCGTGACGCCACTGGGCAAAACCATGGGCACCCTGGCGGTGGCTCTGGCGGCGGTCAACGTGTTTGGTGGCTTCCTGGTTACCCGCAGGATGCTTGAGATGTTCAAGAAAAAAGCCCCGAAAGTCGTAAAAGAAGAGGCGCCTAAGTAATGAGCATGAATCTTGTCACGACGCTCTACTTGATCGCGTCGATCTGCTTTATCCAGGCCCTCAAAGGCCTGTCGCACCCGACCACGTCGCGGCGCGGCAACGTGTACGGCATGCTCGGCATGGCGCTGGCGATCCTCACCACCGTCGGCCTCATCTATAAGTTGGGCGCTGAGCTCGCCACCGCTGGTATTGGCTACGTCATCGTCGGTTTGCTGGTCGGCGGCACTGCCGGTTCAATCATGGCCAAGCGCGTTGAAATGACCAAGATGCCGGAACTGGTCGCCTTCATGCACAGCATGATCGGTATGGCGGCGGTGTTCATTGCGATCGCTGCGGTGGTTGAGCCGCAATCGCTGGGTATCGTCAAGCAATTGGGTGATGCGATTCCTGCCGGTAACCGTCTGGAGCTGTTCCTCGGCGCGGCCATCGGTGCAATCACCTTCTCCGGTTCGGTGATCGCCTTCGGCAAGCTCTCGGGCAAGTACAAGTTCCGCCTGTTCCAGGGCGCACCGGTACAGTTCAGTGGCCAGCACAAACTGAACCTGTTGCTGGGCGTGGCGACACTGGCGCTGGGCATCACCTTCATGTTGACCGGCAATCTAAGTGCCTTCGCGCTGATGCTAGCCCTGGCCTTCGTGCTTGGCGTGCTGATCATCATTCCGATTGGTGGCGCGGACATGCCGGTCGTCGTGTCGATGCTCAACAGCTACTCCGGTTGGGCAGCGGCGGGCATCGGCTTCTCGCTGAACAACTCGATGCTGATCATTGCCGGTTCGCTGGTAGGTTCGTCTGGTGCGATCCTCTCGTACATCATGTGCAAGGCGATGAACCGTTCCTTCTTTAATGTGCTGCTCGGCGGTTTCGGCAACACAGCAGATGCGGCCGGCCCTGCTGGTTCAAAAGAAGTCCGCCCGGTGAAATCCGGTTCGGCTGACGACGCAACCTTCCTGCTGACCAACGCCGACACCGTGATCATCGTTCCGGGCTACGGTCTGGCGGTAGCACGGGCACAACACGCGCTCAAAGAACTGACCGAGAAGCTGACCCATCGCGGCGTGACCGTGAAGTACGCGATCCACCCGGTTGCCGGTCGGATGCCTGGCCACATGAACGTACTGCTGGCCGAGGCCGAAGTGCCTTACGACCAGGTGTTCGAGATGGAAGACATCAACTCCGAATTCGGTCAGGCCGACGTGGTGCTGGTGCTCGGCGCCAACGACGTGGTCAACCCGGCCGCCAAGAACGATCCGAAATCGCCGATTGCCGGCATGCCGATTCTCGAGGCGTTCAAGGCCAAGACCATCATCGTCAACAAGCGCTCGATGGCCAGCGGTTATGCCGGCCTGGACAACGAACTGTTCTACCTCGACAAAACCATGATGGTCTTCGGTGACGCTAAAAAGGTCATCGAAGACATGGTCAAAGCTGTCGAGTAAAACCTGCTCCAACGCAATACCCAAAACCTCAGCCTTTAGTAGGCTGGGGTTTTTTTATTCCCCGTGAAACCCGACCAAAGGCTCTAAATCAGGGCTCGGCATTCGACCATGGTAGCGGGACGGATTTTTTTCAAGTCACTAGACTGCACACCTTGCTTCCGTTGCCCGAGATAACAATCCATGTACCGTGATCGTATTCGCTTGCCTTCGTTGTTGGATAAGGTGATGAGCGCCGCTGACGCTGCCGCTCTGATTGAGGACGGCATGACCGTCGGCATGAGCGGTTTCACCCGCGCCGGCGAAGCCAAGGCTGTGCCGCACGCATTGGCCGAGCGCGCCAAAATCACTCCGCTGAAAATCACCTTGATGACCGGCGCGAGCCTGGGCAACGACCTCGATAAACAGCTGACCGAAGCCGGCGTCCTGTCGCGGCGCATGCCGTTCCAGGTCGACAGCACCCTGCGCAAGGCGATCAACGCCGGCGAAGTCATGTTCATCGACCAGCATTTGTCGGAAACCGTTGAGATGCTGCGCAACCAGCAACTCACACGACCGGACATCGCGGTGATTGAAGCCGTGGCGATTACCGAGCAGGGCCATATCGTGCCGACTACGTCGGTGGGCAACTCGGCCAGCTTCGCGATCTTCGCCAAGCACGTCATCGTCGAGATCAACATGGCGCATAACCCGAACCTCGAAGGGTTGCACGACATCTATATCCCGACCTACCGCCCGACCCGCACGCCGATTCCACTGGTGAAGGTCGACGATCGCATTGGCAGCACTGCCATCCCGATCCCGCCGGAGAAGATTGTTGCGATCGTGATCACCAACCAATCCGACTCGCCATCTACCGTGCTGCCACCGGACACTGACACCCAGGCCATCGCCGATCACCTGATCGACTTCTTCAAACAGGAAGTGGCTGCCGGGCGCATGACCAACAAGCTGGGGCCGTTGCAGGCCGGGATCGGCACCATCGCCAACTCGGTGATGTGTGGCTTGATCGACTCGCCGTTCGAAGACCTGACGATGTATTCGGAAGTGTTGCAGGATTCGACGTTCGACCTGATCGATGCCGGCAAGCTGAGTTTTGCCTCGGGCAGTTCGATCACTCTGTCGGCGCGGCGCAATGCTGATGTGTTCGGCAATCTGGAGCATTACAAAGACAAGCTTGTGTTGCGCCCTCAGGAAATATCCAACCATCCGGAAGTGGTGCGGCGCCTGGGCATCATCGGCATTAATACGGCGCTGGAGTTCGACCTGTACGGCAACGTCAACTCCACCCATGTCTGCGGCACGCGGATGATGAACGGCATTGGCGGTTCGGGTGACTTCGCGCGCAATGCGCACCTGTCGATCTTCGTCACCAAGTCGATCGCCAAGGGCGGCGCGATTTCCAGCGTGGTGCCGATGGTCAGCCACGTCGACCACACCGAGCATGACGTTGACATCCTGGTGACCGAGATCGGCCTGGCCGACCTGAGAGGCCTGGCGCCGCGGGAGCGAGCCCGGGTGGTCATCGACAACTGTGTGCACCCGGACTATCGCGAAGCCCTGAATAACTACTTCACAGCCGCCTGTGCCATTGGCGGACACACCCCGCACATCCTGCGTGATGCCCTGAGCTGGCACATCAACCTGGAAGAAACCGGGCGGATGCTGGCGGTCTGATCGACCCAAATAACAGCTGACGCAAACACAGTTGCGTCAGTTGCTACTCGCAACACCCTTTCCTGTCGAAAACTGTACTGCTGTACTGGTCTTTTCCTACCGTAATCTCCTACATTTCCGAGTCGATACGCCTAAAATGCACCTATTTAGTGCGGACAAGTACAGTTGCCTCAATTTCGACCAGTACACCCCCTATAAACAGTTAATTGATCCCTCACAATACAAGTGAACTGTATCTAGAGGGACTGGCTAAACAGGAGGATCATTGGCATCAGTTAAACCACTACCTAATCCCGCCACAAGCGGAAGGATGTCAACCATGGAACGTACACTCAGTTCCGAACTGTTCTTCGAAGATACCGCTGCAAAAACCCAGGCTTCCATGCCTCTTCGCGTTATCGCCAACCTGATGTTGTGGCAGCGCCGCATTACCAGCCGCCATCAACTGGCTCGTCTGGATTCGCGTCTGCTGGCTGATGCCGGGATTAGCGAAGCACAACGCTACGAAGAGCTGAGCAAGCCGTTCTGGCGCTAAGTAGCGTCGCTGGCTCTGACCTGTAGGGTCCACCGCCAGCAACCCGAATTGAACAAACAAGACCCGTCGTGGGAAACCACGACGGGTTTTGTCGTTTCAGAGTCCTTGAAAAGCCAAACCAGTACAGTTTTATTAAAAATGGAATAGACCAGTACACTGTCATTTCATCCATCTGCGCTGTTCCATTCCCTGCGCACCAGCCTAATATCCAATCAGAACGTGGCGAACGCCGTATGACAGGCGTCTGACCTTTCAGACACTGCGCCACCTCTCAATCGGTTTATCCAAAGGAGCTACCCCATGTCCCGTCTTCGTCTGCTGAGCGCTGCAGCCCTGCTCGCCGTGGCTGCCAACGCCAACGCCACCAGCTTTATCGTGACCACCGACGCCGTCGTTGGCGCGCTCAAATCCAGTTCCGACGCAACTTCCGATGTCTCCTCTTCGCTGCGCGACAACAAGATCGTGCGTGCCGCTCGTGATGACGCCGCCAGCTTCGTTGCCAGCAACGGCGATATTCGCGGCGTGAAACTGGAAAGCGCATTCGACGAGATCCGCCACCAGGCACCTCAGTTGAACGCGACTGACGCACAGTTGGCCCAAGCCATTCTGGCGATCTAAGCATCAGCGCAACGGCGGGACACGCCCATCGTGTCCCAATGTTTCGGCGCTGGCTCTAGTCCGGGCATTGCGCTAGCCTTGGGACTCGTTTCCAGCTATCGAGTCTCATGCGTTTTCTTTCGAATCTGTTGCTCACGCAAGCGATGTTCGTGGCCTGCTGGTCGGGATCGGCCCATGCCTTCGACGCTTTCAATCTCTCGACACAAGGCACTGTGGTCAGCGGTTATGCCACAAGCATGGTGACCTCCGCGCCCTTCGACCATAAACTGCTGATCGCCGCTCAGGATGACGCCGCGGCGTTCATTGCCAGTGACGGCCAACTGCGAGGAGCGCAACTGGAATCCGCCCTGGATTATCTGCGTCGGACCCAGCCAAAACTTCATGCCAGCGACCTTGAACTGGCACAGGCAATTCTCGTCCAATAGTTACCATCGTTCCTCCGGAGTCGTTCCATGCGTAGCCCGCTGATTGCTGCCACCCTTGGCCTGCTGTTGTTGGCCGACATGGCCCAGGCGCACACCCTGGTTGCCACCAGTAACATGATCATCCGTGCCACCCAGCGCACGCTTGATTTCACATCCGACACCACCACCTCCATTCGCGATTCGAAAATCGTCCGCGAAGCCCATGACGACGCCGCCAGTTTTGTCGCCAGCGATGGCGAGATTCGTGGTGCGCACCTGGAAGCGGCCATCAACACCTTGCGCACCCGCGTACCGGAAGCCCGCGACGCCAGTGATCAGGTTCTCGCCGAAGCCATCCTCGCACTGTGAGGCGGCTTAGTGCCTGGCTGCTGGCCGGGGTGGTGTTGCTGCTTGGCAACACCGCCCAGGCCGGCCTGCAATTACGCCTCAAGACCGACGGTCTGAGCCCCGCGCAAGTGCAGGCCAGCCAGGCGCTACTCGATGAAGCCATGCAGGCATTGCCGCCGCGCTTCGTCGAGCAACTGGATCGGCGCATCGATGTCGGCTGGACCGACGAAATGCCCAGCAACGCTTACGGCCAGGCGTCGCTGGTGTCCGAACTCGATCTGAATCGCAACTTGCTCGCCAGCCTCACCGATGGCAGCGCTGCGACCAAAAAGACCTACCGCCCCCACGGCACCGTGCGCCGGGAAATGCTGGCCACGGTCCTGCACGAACTCACCCATATTTATGATCGCTCGCGTCTGTGGCCAGATGCCGAGCGCACGCTGATCCAGCGCTGCACCCAACGCAACAGCAGCTCCGGGCTGATCGGCATCCCCGACCAGTGCCGCGGCCAGACCACACGACGCTTTACCCTCAGCGACGACCCACGCCTGCTGGACCTGGCCGGCTGGCCGCAATACGTCGGCCGGCGTGGCGAGCGCGAACAGCACAACCGGCAAGTCGCCCGCAGCCCGGACATCTACGAGACCACCAATCCCAAGGAATTCGTCGCGGTCAACATGGAGTATTTCCTCCTCGACCCGAGCTACGCCTGCCGACGTCCTGCGCTGTACCGCTACTACAAGGACCATTTCGGCTGGGCGCCCGCCGCCAAAGACACCTGCGCCAAGACCTTCGCGTTCCTGAATGCCGGCAACGACTTCGCCAAGACACCCTTGGGCCAGGTCGACCCGGAGCGGGTCTATGCCGTGGACTACCTGCTGGCCGAAGCCAACCAGAACTGGGTCAGCCGCTGGGGCCACAGCATGTTGCGTCTGGTGATTTGCGCGCCGGGCCGTCCACGTGGACCGGATTGTCGCTTGGATCTGGACCAACACCTGGTGCTGTCCTACCGCGCCTTCGTCGGCGACGTACAGCTATCGAGTTGGGACGGATTGGTCGGCAAATACCCATCGCGCCTGTTTGTCTTGCCGTTGGCCCAAGTCATCGATGAATACACCAAGACCGAACTGCGCAGCCTCGCCTCGGTGCCGTTAAACCTGTCGCGCACCGAAATCGAAGAAGTGGTGGAACACGCCGCGGAAATGCACTGGAGTTACGACGGCAACTACTTCTTCCTGTCCAACAACTGTGCGGTGGAAAGCCTGAAACTGCTGCGCAGCGGCAGCAACAATGCGCAACTGACCGGGCTGGACAGCATCATGCCCAACGGCTTGTTAGAAGTGCTCAAGGGTCGCGGACTGGCGGACACCAGCGTGCTGGACGATCCACGCGAGGCTCTGCGGCTGGGTTATCGCTTCGACTCCTTCCGCGATCGCTATCAAGCGATGTTCGAAGTGTTGAAGAAACACTTGCCGATCAAGCAGGCCACCGTCGAAGACTGGTTGTCATTGAGCGCTGAAGAACGGCGTAAATGGATCGATCAGGCTGATTTGCGCACCAGCGCGGCATTGCTGTTGCTGGAGCAGGCCAGTTTCCGTCGACAGCTACAGTTGGCCCAGGATGAAGTGAAGCAGCGCTATCTGGGCGCTCGTGAACTGAAGAACGGCGGCATGGACAAGGCCAACGCGACCTTGCAGCAGATTCTCGCCAACAGCGGCTTCCTCAGTCGCCCCGCCGAATTGCTCGGCTCAGGTGGTTATGGTTTGCCACAGCCGAGCGAGTCGGCGCGACTGGAGTCGGAAACCAGCCTGCGCCAGAAACAGCTGCAATCGCTGACCGGGGATCTGGATAAGGAAGTGCGAGCGTTGCTGGAACCGAGCCGTGCGGCGGAGATTGCAGCTAACGAAGCCAATTTGAAGCAGGTTGGCGAGCATTTGCGGGCGCTGCATAAAGCGGCGGGCGGGTTGGAGTTGCCTTGACATAAAAGCAAAAGATCGCAGCCTTCGGCAGCTCCTACATGGGAATACGTACCCCGTAGGAGCTGCCGAAGGCTGCGATCTTTTTTGTGGCACAGCGCGCAATGCGCTGTGCCGATGCAGTCCTTAATTCAACACGTTATCCAAAATCTCATAAACAATCCCGGTCCCCACGGCGATCAGCACGATATCGCTACCGGCCCGACGCCACTCGTAACCCTGATATTGCGGCAACCGGCCCAGCGCTCGGCCATCCAGGCGTTCGCCGTAATAACCGTGAGGCAATGGGCGACCACGCTCAAGTCGAATGCCTGGAGGCGGCGGCGCACCGCGTACGAAATAACCATGATTGTCACGAATGGTCTGGCGCACCGGGCCAAAATCGCGTGGCGGAGGGCCACCGCGATGGTTGTCCTGCGGGCCACGGTGATCGTCGCCACGATTGTCACCACGGTTATCGTGTTGGCCCTGCTGCGGGCCGCCGTGGTCGTGATCGTCGCGCTGGTCGGCGCTGGCGTGCAGCAACGGGGTCGCACTGAGCATCAGTACGCCCAGGCTGGCAATCAGACGTTTCGGCATTTTCATCGGGGGTTTCCTCACTGCACAAACAGCAAAAAGGGATTCAGAACGGTGTCCTGAATCCCTCGGTCTTGCTGTTTAGTGTGTGGGGCGAGGCGCTAATTCCTCTGTATCAAGAACTTTACCTTCAGCTGACCCGGGCCTTACGCACGCCCTCGGAAAGCGCGGCGCAAAGGCTCAGCACGCCGTCGATGGCCTGGTCCGGCGTCGAGGCATTGGCGATGTGATCGATCAGTGCCGAACCCACCACCACACCGTCTGCCAGACGCGCGATGGACGCCGCTTGCTCCGGAGTACGAATCCCGAAACCAATGCTGATCGGCAGGTCGGTGTGGCGACGCAAACGCGCAACCGCTTCCTCTACGTGTTCCAGCGTTGCCGCACCCGCACCGGTCACACCGGCAACGGACACGTAGTAGACGAAGCCGGAGCTGCCATTCAAAACGGTCGGCAGGCGCACATCATCGGTGGTCGGCGTGGTCAGGCGAATGAAGTCCAGGCCCGCGGCTTGAGCCGGATCGCACAGCTCGCCGTTATGTTCCGGCGGCAGATCCACAACGATCAGACCGTCAACGCCGGCCTCTTTGGCGTCGGCGATGAAGCGCGGCACGCCGTACATGTGGATCGGGTTGAAGTAACCCATCAGCACCAGCGGCGTCTCGGTGTTGCCTTCACGGAACTCGCGAACCATTTGCAGGGTTTTCGCCAGGTTCTGCTTGGCGCCCAAGGCGCGGATGTTGGCCAACTGGATCGCCGGGCCGTCGGCCATCGGGTCGGTGAAGGGCATGCCCAGCTCGATCACGTCGGCGCCAGCGCCCGGCAAGCCTTTGAGGATGGCGAGCGAGGTGTCATAGCTCGGGTCGCCGGCGGTGACGAAGGTCACCAGGGCGGCGCGGTTCTGTTCCTTGAGTTCGGCAAAGCGCGTTTGCAGGCGGCTCATCAGTGTTTCTCCTGCTTAGACTGCACTTGTTGGGAGTTTTCCATGTGGTGCATCACGGTTTGCATGTCTTTGTCGCCACGGCCGGACAGGTTGACCACCATCAGGTGATCCTTCGGCAGGTTCGGTGCGCGTTTGAACACTTCGGCCAGGGCGTGGGCGCTTTCCAGTGCAGGAATAATCCCTTCCAGGCGGCAGCATTTGTGGAACGCATCAAGGGCTTCGTCGTCGGTCACCGAGGTGTATTGGACGCGGCCGATGTCATGCAACCAGGCGTGTTCAGGGCCGATACCCGGGTAATCGAGGCCGGCGGAGATCGAATGCGCGTCGATGATCTGGCCGTCGTCGTCCTGCAACAGGAACGTGCGGTTGCCGTGCAACACACCCGGTACGCCGCCGTTCAGGCTGGCCGCATGTTTGCCGGTTTCGATACCGTAACCAGCCGCTTCGACACCGATGATTTCCACGCTCTTGTCGTCGAGGAACGGGTGGAACAAGCCCATCGCGTTAGAACCACCGCCGATGCACGCCACCAGGGAGTCCGGCAGGCGGCCTTCCTGATCTTGCAATTGGGTACGGGTTTCCTTGCCGATCACGGCCTGGAAGTCGCGAACCATGGCTGGATACGGATGCGGACCGGCGACGGTGCCGATCAGGTAGAAGGTGCTGTCGACGTTGGTCACCCAGTCACGCAGCGCTTCGTTCATTGCATCTTTCAGCGTGCCGGTGCCGGCCACTACCGGGATCACTTCAGCGCCCAGCAGCTTCATGCGGAACACGTTGGCCTGCTGACGCTCGATGTCAGTGGTGCCCATGTAGATCACGCAGTCCAGACCGAAACGTGCGGCCACGGTGGCGGTCGCCACGCCGTGCATGCCAGCGCCGGTCTCGGCGATGATGCGTTTCTTACCCATGCGCCGCGCCAGCAGGATCTGGCCGATGCAGTTGTTGATCTTGTGCGCGCCGGTGTGGTTCAGCTCTTCGCGCTTGAGGTAAATCTTCGCGCCGCCGCAGAATTCGGTCAGACGCTCAGCGTAATAAAGCGGACTTGGACGACCGACATAGTCGCGCTGGAAGTAGGCCAATTCTTCTTTGAATGCCGGATCTTCCTTGGCCAATTCGTATTCACGGGCCAGGTCGAGGATCAACGGCATCAGGGTTTCGGCGACGTAACGGCCGCCGAACGAGCCAAACAGGCCGTTGGCATCGGGGCCGTTGCGCAGATTAGTCTGGGTCATGGGTCGCTCCAGTTGGATTCGTGTGATGACAATGACGCTCACTCTACCCCTGACGTTGCACCCTGAAAACCGATAAGATCGCCGAAACCTGTCAGGAAAACTCACAGATCCCATGAGCCACGACCTCCCCCCGCTGAACGCCCTTCGCGCTTTCGAAGCCACTGCCCGCCTGAACAGCGTCAGTCAGGCTGCTGAACAGCTGCACGTCACCCATGGCGCGGTCAGCCGGCAACTCAAGGTGCTTGAAGAACACCTTGGCGTTGCCCTGTTCATCAAGGACGGACGTGGCCTTAAACTCACAGATGCCGGGATTCGTTTACGCGATGCCAGTGCCGAGGCCTTCGAGCGATTGCGCACCGTTTGCGCCGAACTGACCCAAAGCACCGCCGATGCGCCCTTCGTACTTGGTTGCTCGGGGAGTTTGTTGGCGCGCTGGTTTATTCCGCGCCTCGGGCGGCTGAATGCGGACCTGCCGGACCTGCGCCTGCACCTTTCGGCCGGAGAAGGTGATCTCGATCCGCGCCGCCCGGGACTGGACGCCTTGCTGGTGTTTGCCGAACCGCCGTGGCCAGCGGACATGCAAGTCTATGAACTGGCCAGCGAACGTATCGGCCCGGTCATGAGCCCACGCTTCGCCGGTTTCGAAAGACTGCAACAGGCGCCGGCCAGCGCACTATTGACCGAACCACTGCTGCACACCACCTCACGCCCGCAAGCCTGGCCAAGTTGGGCACAGCAAAGCGGCCTCGACGCCAAGGCGTTGAAGTACGGTCAGGGTTTCGAGCATTTGTATTATTTGCTGGAAGCGGCGGTGGCAGGGCTGGGTGTGGCGATTGCCCCTGAGCCGCTGGTGGCCGAGGATTTGAAGGCCGGCCGCCTGGTCGCGCCGTGGGGTTTCAGTGAAACCCCGGCGCAACTGGCGTTGTGGCTACCCAAGCGCGCCGCGGACGGGCGCGCTCGGCAGTTGGCGCAGTGGCTCAAGAATGAGCTGCGCCAAGCGGATTAGTCGCCGCGTTTGCACAACAGGTAAGCCGCGAGCAGACCCAGTGCACCAACGGCGACACCGGCTGTAGTCCAAGGGTGTTCCTGGGCGTAGTCCCGGGTTGCGATCCCGGTTTCGCGGGTTTTCACTTTGACTTCTTCGTAGGCATCGCTCAGCAGGTGGCGAGAATGTTTCAGCGCGTTCTCGGCATTGCTTTTCAGGGCCTTGAGGGTTTTACGCGACTCGTCCGAGGCGTCGTCCTTCAGGTTTTCCAGCGACTTGAGAAGACTCTCGATCTCGGCTTCCATGCTTTGCAATGAGGCTTTACGTAAAGAGGTGTTGGCCATGGTGGCTCTCCTTCATTGGTGATGAGTAGCGTGTGTTGGTTGGGACTTCAGGGGTTTGAGAAAGTGCAGTAAATCTGAACTTTGCTGTGGGAATAGCCGACAGAAGTAATACGAAAAATCACTGCTAGGCTGTATTTCATACCCCAAGGAGAACGCTATGACTGATCACCACACCTACAAGAAAGTCGAGCTGGTCGGCTCGTCCCCTACCAGCATCGAAGATGCGATCAACAACGCGCTGGCCGAAGCCAGCAAAAGCCTCAAGCATCTGGAATGGTTCGAAGTGACCGAGACCCGCGGCCACATCAAGGACGGCAAGGCAGCCCATTTCCAGGTGACCTTGAAAGTCGGGTTCCGGATTGCCAGCAGCTGAGTTTGAGCTAGTCTTCTGAACTTGCGCGCTGGCCGAGTGCCATAGGGAATGGCAAAGCGCTACATGTGTGCACCCGGCTGCTTGCCGGGTGCCCCTATTGATCCGACCAGGGAATGCGACCGATGAAGAAGTTTATTTTGGCAGTAGGTTTGTTGAGCCTTGCAGGAACGGCCTTTGCTGACGGCAAGTCGTGTGAAGAGCTGAAAGCGGAAATTGCCGCGAAACTGGACGCCAAGGGCGTTGCCGGTTATTCGCTGGAAATCGCCGATAAAGGCGCGGAAGCTGGCGGCAAAGTCGTCGGTACCTGTGAGAAAGGCACCAAAGTCATCGTCTACACCAAGTAGGCTGATTCCTGCTCAAATGAAAAAGCCGACGCATTGGCGTCGGCTTTTTTGTGCCCGCGAATTACGCGTCAGCCCTTCATGACCTGCGCCAGCAACTCGTAGGAATGTATGCGATCGGCGTGTTCGTACAGGTCGCTGGTAAAGATCAACTCGTCAGCCTGGGTCTGCTCGATCAGCACTTCCAGCTTGGCGCGGATTTTCTGCGGGCTGCCGACCATCGCCAGACCAAGGAAATCGCCCACCGCTTCTTTCTCGTGCGGCAACCACAGGCCATCCATGGTTTTCACTGGTGGACGTTGCACCAGGCTCTGGCCGCGCATCAACGCCAGGATGCGTTGGTAGACCGAGGTCGCCAGATAATCGGCCTGTTCGTCGGTGTCGGCCGCCACCAATGGCACGCCGAGCATCACGTAGGGCTTGTCCAAAACCGCCGACGGCTTGAAGTGATTGCGATAGACGCGAATCGCCTCATGCATGAAACGCGGTGCGAAATGCGAGGCGAAGGCGTAGGGCAAACCGCGTTCACCCGCCAGTTGCGCACTGAACAGGCTCGAACCCAACAACCACACCGGGACATTGGTACCGGTGCCGGGCATCGCGATGATCCGTTGATCCGGCGTGCGCGGGCCGAGGTAGCGCACCAGCTCTGCAACGTCTTCGGGGAAGTCATCAGCACTGCCGGAGCGTTCACGGCGCAGCGCGCGGGCGGTCATCTGATCGGAACCCGGCGCACGGCCGAGGCCCAGGTCGATACGGCCGGGGTACAGGCTTTCCAGAGTACCGAACTGTTCGGCGATCACCAACGGCGCGTGGTTGGGCAGCATCACACCACCGGAACCGACGCGAATCGTCGAAGTGCCGCCGGCCAGATAACCGAGCAACACCGAGGTCGCGGAACTGGCGATGCCGTCCATGTTGTGGTGTTCAGCCACCCAAAAGCGGGTGTAGCCGAATTTTTCGACGTGCTGCGCCAGGTCCAGGGAATTGCGCAGCGACTGGGCTGCGCTGCCGTTCTCCCGCACGGGCACCAAGTCGAGGGTGGAGTACTTGATTTCGGACAATCGTTTCATAAACCTGCTTCTCCAATGGGCCGCAGGTTTTTTTCACGAGTGAAAACCTGCCGAGTCTAAAAGCGTTACCTATGCAATGAGGGCATATACCCGAGTTTCAATAGCAGAGACGAATTTGCTTACCAGATAAGCGGTTTGATCCGACAAGGTGAACTTTGCCAAGTCTTCTATCCTCAGAACCCTTAGCAACCGAAAACCACGAAGGCGCGACATTCCGCGCCGGATCTTGAGGAGGCAGACATGGCTATCACGAAGAAAGCATCGGCTCATTGGGAAGGTGACCTGAAAACCGGCATCGGTTCGATTTCCACGGAAACCGGTGTTCTCAGAGAAGCACCCTATGGCTTCAAGGCCCGTTTCGAAGGCGGCAAAGGCACCAATCCGGAAGAGCTGATCGGCGCAGCCCACGCGGGTTGTTTCTCCATGGCGTTCTCGATGATCCTCGGCGATGCGGGCCTCAAGGCTGACAGCATCGATACCAATGCCGAAGTTACGCTGGATCAGGTCGACGGTGGTTTTGCGATTACCGCGGTGAAACTGATTCTCAAGGCAAAAATCCCCGGGGCGACCCAGGCGCAGTTTGAAGAGCTGAGCAACAAGGCCAAAGAAGGCTGCCCGGTGTCCAAGGTGCTGAATGCCAAGATCAGCCTGGATGCTACGTTGATTAGCTGATCTTGATATGGCTTTGAATCGGCGCTGATTGCACTGGCGCCTTCGCGAGCAAGCCCGCTCCCACATTTGGAATGCATTTCAAATGTGGGAGCGGGCTTGCTCGCGAAGGTGACCTCATAAACGACACAACTCCACGGCTGAAACGGTAGGTTGTGACTGATATCAGAACTCCCCTCGCAAAACTGTGGTCGAATAAATGACAGCAGCTTCAGCGCATAGACATGCGCGCTGCCTCAAGGGAGCTTCACCATGAAACGTTTTGCCTTGGCGATTATCTGTTGCGCGCTGGCCACTTCGGCACTGGCCGCGACCAAAGACTGCGAAGAACTCAAGAATGAGATCGAGATCAAGATTCAGGCCAACGCGGTGCCTTCCTACACCCTGGAAATCGTCACCAAGGAAGAAGCCGCCAAGCACGACGTAGCGATGATCGTTGGTACTTGCGAAAACGGCACCAAAGCCATCATCTACCAAAAGAACGATCGTTGATCCGACTCAGATGATGCAGAGGACCTCCCGGTCTTCAGCCACGATCTCCCGCTTGGCGTTGTACAGCCGGGCGCTGGGGGTAAAGGCCAGGGAGCGACCTTCCAGCGTGTAACGCTGGCCGGCTTCGAACTGGTCGTAGCGAATGGTCAGGTAGCACAGCCGCTCCGAAGAGTCGTTCAAGAACCCCGATCCACCCGTGAACACTTCAAAGTCGAAGCGCACCTTCAGCTCATGGCTGCCGGGAGTAACCTGAAAGAAGCGCCCGTCTGTCAGTCGCTGGTTATCCAGGCGCTCAGCCATCATCAACTTGCCACCGGGGGTCGGTGTCGACATGTCGACCCAGGCCATCTGCGGGTCGACGGCCGGCAGCGGACTCAGGCAACCGGAAAGAGCGCTCGCCCCGAGCAACAGCAATAACCTGCGCATGATGAATGTCCCGATGATTGGTCATTCAGCATAACGCCGATCACGTGCGTTGGCAGCCTGCGGGTGTGGCTTGCCCAATGACTTTTCGCTGCTGGTCGTAGAGTTTTGCCCACGGCCGGAAACCGATATTCCCCGCTTGCAGCTGATAACGCTGACCGGCGTTGAAGTCCTTGAATTTCACACTGAGCTGGCAATCACGCCACAACGGCTCGGAATCAGGGCCGATATTGGTGGGTTCGACGGCGAACTGGTAACGAACCTTCAATTCATGGCTACCAGGTTGCACTTCAAAGAAGCGCTTGTCGGTGGCGGCCTTGTCATCGACCTTCAACGCTTGCAACGCCGAATCTTCCTGCTTTGAAGCCAGGTCGATCCACGCCTGGGACGGGTCAGGATCGGGCATTCCGAATCCGGCACAACCGGCCAGCGTCAACAGGCCTCCTGTCAGCATCAACTTGCGCATAGCGGAGCTCCAGTGTGGCGGGATAGTCTTGTGGGCAGACTTTCCAGGGATGTTTTTTATTGTGATCAGGCCGTTTTCAAGCCTTGGGTTACTTGATCGCGTTTTGCGCGTTTTGTTTCCGGGTGTGTTGTTTTTGTTGCTCAACGGTTGCGCCAGCGTCAGCTACTACAGCCAGTTGGCCAATGGTCAGCTGCAATTGCTGCGGGCCCGAGAGCCGGTGACCAAGGTGATTGCCGATCCCCAACGCGATCCGAAACTGCGTGCGCACCTGACCCAGTCGCAAAAGGCCCGGGTGTTTGCCAGCCAGCAGTTGCACCTGCCGGATAACCAGAGCTATCGCCTGTACGCCGACATTGGCCGGCCCTATGTAGTCTGGAATGTCTTTGTCACGCCGGAATTTTCCCTGAAGCCGCAAAACCATTGCTTCCCCATCGCCGGTTGCGTCGCCTATCGCGGTTACTACAGCCAGAGCGCGGCCCGTGGCGAAGCAGCGTTGCAGCGACTGCAAGGCATGGACGTGTCGATCGGCGGGGTCGAGGCCTACTCGACGCTGGGCTGGTTCAACGACCCGATCATCAGCTCGATGATGAATTGGGGCGATGAGCGACTGGCGACGCTGATCTTTCATGAACTGGCGCATCAACGTTTTTATGTGAAGGACGACACCGAGTTCAACGAATCCTTTGCCACGTTCGTCGAGCAGGAAGGCACCCGGCAATGGCGCGCCAGCCGTGGGCTTGCCCCGGAAAACGGCGCGACGCTGCAACAACGCGATCAGCTCACTCAACTGGTTCTGGACACCCGCACACGCCTTGAACGCCTGTACGCCCAACCCCTGCCGGTCGAGCAGATGCGCCAGCGCAAAGCCGAAGAATTCGAACGAATGCGCAGCGACTATCGGGCGATGCGTGACAGCCAATGGAACGGGGACAAACGCTATGACGCGTGGATCAACGCACCATTGAACAATGCCAAGCTGCTGCCGTTTGGTTTGTACGACCAATGGGTACCGGCGTTTGCGGCGTTGTTCAAGCAGGTTGGTGGGGATTGGGTGAGGTTTTATGCCGAGGTGGAGAAGCTGGGCGGGTTGTCGGTTGTTGAGCGCAAGGCGGCGTTGAAAGAGTTGGCAGAGTCGTAGATTAGCGGTGGCTGATCCGGCCTCTTCGCGGGCAAGCCTCGCTCCTACAAATGAATGAAACCTGTAGGAGCGAGGCTTGCCCGCGAAGGCGTCGTTAATGTCACAACCAAATCGCATCCCACAACGGGTAATCCCCAGCCTTCGAGACCAATCCCGCACGTATAGGGTTGCAAACGATATATCGAGCAACTGCCTGCAAATCCTCTTCCTTGCGAATGGCGCGATCATGATAGCCATGCTGCCAAACCGGCCCCTGGCGCCCTATCGCGCGATTTAGCGTCACAGCGATGCGTGATTTGGTCCGAGCCATCAATGTGGGCAGTTGAGTGTTCTGCAACTCGATGAGCCAATGGAAATGATCGGGCATGACGACCCAGGCTAATGACGTCGCGAACCCTTCTCGCTCAGCCGTTCTAAAGGCGTCTATCACCAAACGCCCGCACTTGAAGTCATGAAACAACGGCTCTCGATTGAGAATTACGGCCGTCAGTAGATAAATCTGCCCGGACTCCGAATGTCGTCCAGCGCGTAATCGACGGGCATGTTTGAGCTCTGGCAATGCTGATCCTCCTTGATCGTGGCCTGAGCCTCGAAGGCTAGAACGATAAGAAGGGATTGGAGTGAAAACAGTTGCTCAGGATGTGTCTGGGAGGACGCCTTCGCGGGCAAGCCTCGCTCCTACAGTCCACGTGATCTGTAGGAGCGAGGCTTGCCCGCGAAAGAGCTTTATCTAACGCTGCAAAAACGCCTGATGCATCTCTTCCAGCGTTTCGAAGTGATACGCCGGTGCTTCGGCGCTCAGTTCTTCGCGGCTGCCGAAGCCGTACCCCACGGCCGCTGCGTCCAGGCTGTTGCTCCGGGCGCCGATCAAGTCGTGTTTGCGATCGCCGATCATCAGGGTGCTGGCCGGGTCCAGGCCTTCTTCGGCGATCAAATGGGCAATCAGCTCGACCTTGTTGGTCCGCGTGCCGTCCAGTTCGCTGCCGTAAATCACTTTGAAGTGTTTGGCGAAGTCGAAGTGGCGGGCGATCTCGCGGGCGAATACCCAGGGTTTGGAGGTGGCGATATACAGCTGTCGTCCTTGCCCGCTCAGGGTTTCCAGCAGCGGTGTCACGCCTTCAAACACGCGGTTTTCATACAGGCCGGTAACTTTGAAACGCTCACGATAGAAATTCACCGCTTCCCAGGCCTTGGGTTCGTCGAACCCGTAGAACTGCATGAACGCCTGCAACAGCGGTGGGCCGATGAAGTGCTCCAGTTTGGTCAGGTCGGGCTCATCGATGCCCAGTTTGGCCAAGGCAAATTGAATCGAGCGGGTAATGCCCTCGCGTGGGTCGGTCAGGGTGCCATCGAGGTCGAACAAAACAGTTTGGTAATGCATGAAAATTCCTGGGCTAGAGTGAGACGCTTCAGACCTTGTCGTAGCCTTCGGCCAGATGCAGGTCCTTGAGCTTCACGTAGTTCGCCGCGCTGTAGGTGAAAAAGGCGTTTTCCTTGTCAGTCAGTGGCCGGATCTGTTTCACCGGGCTGCCGACATACAGGAAACCGCTTTCCAGACGCTTGCCCGGCGGCACCAGGCTGCCGGCGCCGATGATCACATCGTCTTCGACCACCGCACCGTCCATGACGATGCTGCCCATGCCGATCAACACTCGGCTGCCCACCGAACAACCGTGCAGCATGACCTTGTGCGCGATGGTCACGTCATCACCGATCAAGCACGGAAAGCCATCGGGATTGAACGGCCCGGCGTGGGTGATGTGCAGCACGCAGCCATCCTGGACGCTGGTGCGCGCACCGACGCGGATGCGGTGCATGTCGCCGCGGATCACTGTCAGCGGCCAGACGGAGCTGTCTTCGCCGATTTCTACGTCGCCGATTACCACCGCCGAACCGTCGACAAAAGCGCCTTTGCCCAGTAGCGGCGTGTGGTTCAGATACTTGCGAAGGGACACGATAGGTTCTCTCTCTGTCGCTGATAGCTGCGGTGAGTGTCGATTGTAATTAAGATGGGGCAATGTTTCTTCCAGCCAAGGTGCCAACCGTGAGCGTGAACAACCCTCTTTTGCAGTCCTACGACCTGCCGCCGTTCTCGGCGATCCGTGCCGAACACGTGCAACCGGCGATTGAACAGATCCTGGCTGACAACCGCGCCGCCATTATCGAGATCCTCAAAACCCAGGGCAAACAACCGACCTGGGCCGGCCTGGTGCTGGCGATGGACGAACTCAATGATCGCCTGGGCGCGGCCTGGAGCCCGGTCAGCCACTTGAACGCCGTGTGCAACAGCGCTGAATTGCGTGAAGCCTACGAGTCCTGCCTGCCGGCCTTGAGCGCCTACTCCACCGAGATGGGCCAGAACCGCGAACTGTTCCAGGCTTTCGAAGCCCTGGCCAACAGCCCGGAAGCGGCCGGTTTCGATGTGGCGCAAAAAACTATCCTGGAACACGCCCTGCGTGACTTCCGCCTGTCGGGTATCGACCTGCCGGAAGCCGAACAGAAGCGTTACGCCGAAGTGCAGAGCAAGCTCTCGGAACTGGGCAGCCGCTTCTCCAACCAGTTGCTCGACGCGACTCAAGCCTGGACCAAGCACGTCACCGACGAAGCGACCCTCGCCGGCCTGACCGATTCGGCCAAGGCGCAAATGGCTGCCGCAGCACAGGCCAAAGGTCTGGAAGGTTTCCTGATTACCCTGGAATTCCCGAGCTACTACGCGGTGATGACCTACGCCCAGGACCGCGCCCTGCGCGAAGAAGTCTACGCCGCCTACTGCACCCGTGCATCGGACCAAGGCCCGAATGCCGGTCAGAACGACAACAGCCCGGTGATGGAAGAAATCCTCGACCTGCGTCAGGAACTGGCCAAGCTGCTGGGTTTCGCCAGCTTTTCGGAACTGAGTCTGGCCACCAAAATGGCCGAATCCAGCGATCAGGTTCTAAGTTTCCTACGTGACCTGGCCAAGCGCAGCAAACCGTTTGCCGCTCAGGACCTGGAACAGCTCAAGGCCTACGCCGCCGAACAAGGCTGCCCGGACCTGCAAAGCTGGGACAGCGGTTTCTACGGTGAAAAACTCCGTGAACAGCGCTACAGCGTTGCCCAGGAAGCACTGCGCGCCTACTTCCCGATCGACAAAGTGCTGGGCGGCCTGTTCGCCATCGTTCAGCGCCTGTACGGCATCGAGATCGCCGAGCAGCAAGGCTTCGACACCTGGCACCCGGATGTTCGCCTGTTCGAAATCAAGGAAAACGGCCAGCACGTCGGCCGCTTCTTCTTCGACCTTTATGCCCGCGCCAACAAGCGCGGCGGTGCGTGGATGGACGGCGCCCGTGACCGTCGTCGCAATGCCGCAGGTGCGCTGCAAAGCCCGGTGGCCAATCTGGTGTGCAACTTCACCCCGGCGGACAGCGGCAAGCCTGCGCTGCTGACCCACGATGAAGTCACCACTCTGTTCCACGAATTCGGCCATGGCCTGCATCACCTGCTGACCCGCGTCGAGCATGCCGGCGTATCCGGCATCAACGGCGTGGCGTGGGATGCGGTCGAGTTGCCAAGCCAGTTCATGGAAAACTGGTGCTGGGAGCCTGAAGGCCTGGCGCTGATTTCCGGTCACTACGAAACCGGCGAACCACTGCCGCAAGACCTGTTGGGCAAAATGCTCGCGGCGAAGAACTTCCAGTCCGGCCTGATGATGGTGCGCCAACTGGAGTTTTCGCTGTTCGACTTCGAACTGCACGCCACTCACGGCGACGGTCGTAGCGTGTTGCAAGTGCTTGAAGGCGTGCGCGACGAGGTGTCGGTCATGCGTCCGCCGGCTTACAACCGCTTCCCGAACAGCTTCGCGCACATCTTTGCCGGCGGTTACGCGGCGGGTTACTACAGCTACAAGTGGGCTGAAGTGCTGTCGGCCGATGCCTTCTCGAAGTTCGAAGAAGACGGCGTGCTCAATGCCGAAACCGGTCGCGCGTTCCGCGAAGCGATCCTGGCGCGCGGCGGTTCTCAGGAACCGATGGTGCTGTTCGTCGACTTCCGTGGCCGTGCGCCAACGATTGACGCACTCTTGCGCCACAGCGGCCTGAGTGAGGACGCGGCAGCATGAGCGAGGGGCCTGTGATCACGAAAAAACGCTTTATCGCCGGGGCGGTCTGCCCGGCGTGCAGCGAGCCGGACAAATTGATGATGTGGAACGAAGACGAGGTCCCGCACCGTGAGTGCGTGGCCTGCGGTTATTCCGACACGCTCAATGAACAAGGTTTATCGGTGCCCAAGGAATTGGGCACGCGGGTCAACGTTTCGGCACTGAAAGCGCCGGACGCCAAGGTTCAGGCAGTGCAATTCTTCCCGAACCCGAAGCTGAAGAAAAAGCCTGACGAGCAACATTGAGTGATCCCCATGTGGGAGCGGCGGTGCGACGATTCGACTTGCTCGCGAAGGCGGTGTGTCATCCAGCATTGATGTTGACTGACACACCGCCTTCGCGAGCAAGCCCGCTCCCACAGGGTTGCAGCATTGAAATTTCCTACTTTTCGACATTCGCCGATTTAAACCAGCTCTGCATCGAGCACATGGCGAACGGGCTGGTGCTGCAATCACCGTTGGCCAACGCCGTGCGCAATTTGTCGGCATCGGCCTGCATCATGTAGCGAACGCCGTCCTTGAAGTGAGTGCTGTCACCAAAACCGCCCTCGGTCATTTCATTCAGGGCGTCTTCCTTGCTCCAGCCCTGCACCACCACCCGGTACATCGCCGCCATCAGGCCAGTGCGATCGGAACCGTGTTTGCAATGCATCAGCACCGGGCCTTTGGCTTCGGCGGCCTGAATCGCGCGAAGCGCGGCGATCACCTGCGCGTCATCCACGTGATTGGTGCGATATGGCAGTTGGACCAGGTTGATGCCAGGCGAGGATAGCCAGCTCTTGTCTGACTCCGGCAAGAAGCTGATGACGGTGCCTACCTTGAGTTTTTCCAGCAGCGGCACGACCCCGCTGTCCGGCAATGCGCTGCGGTAGAGGGTCGGTGACATCTGGTAGAGGTTGTATTTCGCGTCCACCGACTGCGCCCATTCAGCAGGTCGCGGCGATGTGGCGTCGTCGGCAAAGGCCAATGACAGATTGAAAAACGCAATCAACGACAGGCACATCGCTGGGACAAGACGGGTGTTGGGCATGCTGGGCGACCGTAAAGGAAGAAGCGGATTAATGACACTCAGCTTCAGCCTTGAGCGGTCAAAGCGCTGTGAGCCGCCTGTCAAAGAATCGTGAATCCATCGACTTTCGTCGCAAAAGCCCGGTTTATTTCGGCTGAATCGGTTCAACCTGATACTTAGCCTGCTACCATTTGTTACCAAAGTTTGCAGAGATACGGCGTTTCTCACCGATCGCCGAGGTCCGCATTCCTGCCAAAACGAAAAGCCATTCGCCGAAATGGCTAAAAAACCATCAATGCCTGATGAGGTGCACCTCCCATGTCTGATCAAGATCGAGACAACCCGCGGCGTGAGTTTTTGCGCAAATCCCTGACCTTGATCCCGGTGGTCACCGTCGCCAGCACCGCGCTGGGCAGCTCCGTACTGCTCGCCGCGCCAGAATCGGCGCCGGCCAATCCTGGCAAAACACCCGTCAGCACCAGCACCTATGAACCGACCTACTTCACCGCCGAAGAATGGACGTTCATCAAGGCTGCCGTCGCTCAACTGATCCCGAGCGATGCCCAAGGGCCAGGCGCCCTGGAAGCCGGCGTGCCGGAATACATCGACCGGCAGATGAACACCCCGTACGCCGCCGGCGCCCTGTGGTTCATGCAAGGACCGTTCAACGCCGACGCTCCGGCGGAGATGGGCTGGCAGAGCAAACTTGTACCCAAAGAGATCTATCGCTTGGGCATTGCCGCTGCGGATGCTTGGTCGAAAGCCTTCAACGGTAAAGTATTTGCCGAGCAAGACAGCGCTACCCGAGACGATTTGCTCAAGCAACTCGAAGCCGGGAAGCCTGAGTTCGACAGCGTCCCGTCGAAGATTTTCTTCAACTTGCTGCTGCAAAACACCAAGGAAGGGTTCTTCTGCGACCCGATCCACGGCGGCAACAAAGGCATGGTCGGCTGGACCATGATCGGCTTCCCCGGCGCCCGCGCCGATTTCATGGATTGGGTGGAACGCAACGAGCAATACCCCTTCCCGGCAGTTTCGATTCGCGGCGAGAGGGCATAAGCATGGCGACGGTAATGAAGAAGGTCGACGCAGTGATCGTCGGTTTTGGCTGGACCGGCGCGATCATGGCCAAAGAGCTGACAGAAGCCGGCCTGAACGTGTTGGCGCTGGAGCGCGGACCGATGCAGGACACTTACCCTGACGGCAACTATCCCCAGGTGATCGACGAACTCACCTACAGCGTGCGTAAGAAACTTTTCCAGGACATCTCCAAAGAGACCGTGACCATTCGCCATAGCGTGAATGACATTGCGCTACCGAACCGTCAGCTCGGCGCCTTCCTGCCCGGCAACGGGGTTGGTGGCGCGGGCCTGCATTGGTCCGGCGTGCACTTTCGGGTCGATCCGATCGAGTTGCGGATGCGCAGCCATTACGAAGAGCGCTACGGCAAAAGCTTCATCCCCAAGGACATGACCATCCAGGACTTCGGCGTCAGCTATGAAGAGCTGGAACCGTTTTTCGATTACGCCGAGAAGGTATTCGGCACCTCGGGTCAGGCCTGGACGGTGAACGGTCAACGGGTCGGCGAAGGCAAGGGCGGCAACCCTTACGCGCCGGATCGCTCGAACCCGTTCCCGTTGGAATCCCAGAAGAACACGGTTTCCGCACAGCTGTTTCAGAAAGCCGCTACAGCCGTAGGTTACAAACCCTACAACCTGCCGTCGGCTAATACGTCCGGCCCGTACACCAATCCTTACGGCGCGCAGATGGGCCCATGCAACTTCTGCGGTTTTTGCAGCGGTTACGTTTGCTACATGTACTCCAAGGCGTCGCCCAACGTGAACATTCTGCCGGCCCTCAAGCCGCTGCCGAATTTCGAACTACGGCCTAATTCCCACGTGCTGCGGGTCAATCTCGACAGCACCAAGAGCAAAGCCACCGGCGTGACTTACATCGATGGCCAGGGCCGGGAAATCGAGCAACCGGCAGATCTGGTGATCCTCGGTGCGTTCCAGTTCCACAACGTGCGATTGATGCTGCTTTCCGGCATCGGCAAGCCTTACGACCCAATCAGCGGTGAAGGCGTGGTCGGCAAGAACTTCGCATACCAGAACATGGCCACCATCAAGGCGTTCTTCGACAAGGACACCCACACCAACAACTTCATCGGTGCCGGCGGCAATGGCGTGGCAATTGATGATTTCAACGCCGACAACTTCGACCACGGGCCGCACGGCTTCGTCGGCGGCTCGCCGATGTGGGTCAACCAGGCCGGCAGCCGGCCGATTGCCGGGACCTCCAACCCGCCCGGCACCCCGGCTTGGGGCAGCGCCTGGAAACGCGCCACCGCTGATTACTACACCCACCAAGTGTCGATGGACGCCCACGGCGCGCATCAGTCCTACCGTGGCAACTACCTGGATCTCGACCCGGTTTACCGCGATGCCTACGGCTTGCCGCTGCTGCGGATGACGTTCGACTGGCAGGAAAACGACATCAAGATGAACCGCTTCATGGTCGAAAAAATGGGCAAGATTGCCGAAGCGATGGGCCCGAAAGCCATCGCCGTGATCGGCAAGAAAGTCGGTGATCACTTCAACACCGCGTCTTACCAGACCACTCACCTCAACGGTGGCGCGATCATGGGCACCGATCCGAAAACCAGCGCCCTGAACCGATACCTTCAGAGCTGGGACGTGCACAACGTATTCGTCCCAGGCGCGTCTGCTTTCCCACAAGGCTTGGGCTACAACCCTACGGGCCTGGTCGCCGCATTGACCTACTGGTCGGCCCGGGCGATCCGTGAGCAGTACCTGAAAAACCCCGGCCCGCTGGTTCAGGCTTAAGGAGCGATGACCATGAAAGCACTCGTTATCGCGACTTTGGCCCTGCTCGGCAGCGGCTCGATCAACGCCGCAGAAGTTGATCAAAATTTGATCAAGCAAGGCGAATACCTCGCCCGTGCCGGCGACTGTGTGGCCTGTCACACCGCCAAGGACGGCAAGCCGTTCGCTGGCGGCTTGCCGATGGAAACGCCGATCGGGACAATCTATTCCACCAACATCACCCCGGACAAAACCGGCCTGGGCGACTACAGCTTCGAAGACTTCGACAAAGCCGTACGGCATGGCGTCGCCAAAAACGGTAGTACTTTGTACCCGGCGATGCCGTATCCGTCCTACGCCAGCGTCACTGAACCCGACATGCAAGCCTTGTACGCCTACTTCATGTACGGCGTGGCGCCGGTGGCTCAGGAGAACAAGGCCAGCGACATTCCCTGGCCCTTGAGCATGCGCTGGCCGCTGATGGGTTGGCGCTGGATGTTTGCCCCAGCGGTGGCGGACTACAAGGCAGCGCCCGGCGCAGATGCCGTGGTCAGTCGTGGGGCTTATCTGGTGGAAGGCCTGGGACATTGCGGCGCTTGCCATACGCCGCGTGCCCTGACCATGCAGGAAAAATCCTTGAATGCCGGCGAAGGCAGTACCTTTCTGTCAGGCAGTGCGCCACTGGAAGGCTGGATCGCGAAAAGCCTTCGCGGTGATCACAAGGACGGTCTCGGCAGTTGGAGCGAAGAGCAACTGGTGCAATTCCTCAAGACCGGGCGCAGCGACCGCAGTGCGGTGTTCGGCGGCATGAGCGATGTGGTCACCCACAGCATGCAGTACATGACCGACGCCGACCTGAGCGCGATTGCCCGCTACCTCAAGTCCCTGCCGGCCAATGACCCCAACGACCAGCCGCACCAGTACGACAAACAAGTCGCCCAGGCGCTATGGAAAGGTGACGACAGCAAGCCAGGCGCTTCGGTGTACATCGACAACTGCGCGGCCTGCCACCGTACCGACGGTCACGGTTATACGCGGGTGTTCCCGGCGTTGGCGGGCAACCCGGTGTTGCAGTCGGAGGACCCAACGTCGCTGATTCACATCGTGCTCAAGGGCGGCACATTGCCGGCCACGCACACGGCGCCATCGACCTTCACCATGCCCGGATTCGCCTGGCGGTTGTCGGATCAGGAAGTGGCAGATGTCGTTACCTTCATCAGCACTAGTTGGGGGAATAAAGGAACGACGGTAAAGTCCGGCGATGTAGCCAAACTGCGCAAGGATGATATGAAAACAACTTCCGGCGACGATCTTGGCCAACTCACTCAGCATAACTAAGCTGTCGTGATGAGTTGAACCTGCATGAGTGATCATGCAGGTTTAATCAATTGTCGAGGATCAAGGATTGACGATAGCGGAATAGGCCTTGGCCAGAACCAGCAGTTTTTCCTTGTCATCACTATCGATATCACCGTCACCGTCCACATCACTGCGTACGGTCCGGATGTTGAAGGATCGGCCGCCATCCGCCGAAACTGCCGTGACATAGACGGAATCCACCAGGGCTTCGGTCTGTTCATCATTGACAGCGTCCCAGCCCAGTTCCTTACGAGCAAGTTGCATCGATACTTGTGTTTCGTTCGGGTTAACGATACTCGGGGCCAACAATTGCAAAAAAATACCGCGTTGATTAAACATAGACATTTATTAATTCCATTTAATAAGTAATACACGAAGGTTTTCGTGTGCGACGGATACTACTTACTCCACTACATAACAACCTACTGTTTATATGTTTCCCATGATGACGACAGATCTCGTTATTACTCGGCCAATGCCAAAACCGCTTTGATACGACAGATCGCCGAACGGCACTGGCTGTATTCTCAGCGCTCCTATACTGTATGTGCATACAGCTCGGAGCAACGAATCATGGCCACCCCTCTTCCGCCACGCGGCCGCGGCACCGCCACCAATCCGCACAACCGTTTCGCGCCGAATCGTTCGGTGGCCGAGGATGACGGTTGGTATCAGGAAGCGCCGCTGACCCAAGGCACCGAGGTGCGCATCGAGACGGCGAAAACCATCATCACCCGCAACAATTCGCCGGACTTGCCCTTCGACCGTTCGATCAATCCCTATCGCGGCTGCGAGCACGGCTGCATCTATTGCTACGCGCGGCCCAGCCACGCTTATTGGGATATGTCGCCGGGGCTGGATTTCGAAACCAAGCTGATCGCCAAGACCAACGCCGCCGACGTGCTGGAGGAACAACTCAGCAAACGCGGCTATCAATGTGCGCCGATCAATCTGGGCTCCAACACCGATCCCTATCAGCCGATCGAGCGCGAACACAAAATCACCCGCCAAACCCTGGAAGTGCTGCTGCGCTACCGTCATCCGATGACCATCATCACCAAGGGCTCGCTGATCCTGCGCGATCTGGACCTGCTGGCCGAGCTCGCCGAACAGCGGCTGGTGGCGGTGATGATCAGCCTCACCACCCTGGACGATGAGCTCAAGCGCATTCTCGAACCCCGGGCCGCAGCGCCCAAGGCCCGGCTGCGGGCGATCCGGGTAATGCGCGAGGCCGGGATCCCGGTGGGAGTCCTGTGTTCGCCGATGATTCCGATGATCAACGACAGCGAACTCGAAAGCCTGCTTACCGAGGCTCACGCTGCCGGCGCCCAGAGCGCGGCGTATATGATGTTGCGCTTGCCGCTCGAAGTCGCACCGCTGTTCGAAGAATGGCTGGCCGCCCACTACCCGCAACGAGCGTCCCATGTGCTGAGCCTGATCCGCCAGAGTCGTGGCGGCGAGCTCTACGACAGTCGCTTTGGTGCGCGGATGCGCGGTGAAGGGCCGTTCGCCGATCTACTGGCGCAACGTTTTGCAAAAACCATCAAGCGCCTGGGGCTCAATCGGCGTGAAGGGTTTAATCTGGACTGCGATGCCTTCTGTCCGCCGGGTCGCCAAATGTCTTTGATTTGAGGACAATTGGCCTAAGGTTGAGTGGCAGGGAAAGCAAGATGCCATTATCCAGTCACATTTTTTGTGACCTGGAACACACGTTCTAGAGCGGTTGATTCAGTTTGAGTTAAGTTTCGACGGTTACCTTGTTCATCGAGTGACTGACGGGTCTGGATTTACGACCTGGACGTTTTTTAAACAGCCACTGGCTTCATATCGGATAAAACGGGACACTTTCCCAACTCCGTCAAAGAGGATGAATCATGAGTGACAAGGATAAACAGCCGTTGGCTGCGTCGGCTTCAGCCCACCACGAGGCGGAATCCGCCGATGCAGCGCTGCAGCATATCGTTGACGGCTTTTTGCATTTTCATCACGAGATCTTTCCGCAGCAGGAAGAACTCTTCAAGAAACTCGCCACGGCCCAGAATCCCAGGGCAATGTTCATCACCTGCGCCGATTCGCGCATCGTGCCGGAGCTGATTACCCAAAGCTCCCCAGGCGATCTGTTCGTGACCCGCAACGTCGGCAACGTTGTGCCGCCTTACGGGCAAATGAACGGCGGGGTTTCCACCGCCATCGAATACGCCGTACTGGCCCTCGGTGTGCAGCACATCATCATTTGCGGGCACTCCGATTGCGGCGCCATGCGCGCAGTGCTCAACCCGCAGAGCCTGGAAAAAATGCCCACGGTCAAAGCCTGGCTGCGGCACGCCGAAGTGGCGAAAACCATGGTCCAGGAAAACTGCAATTGCGCTAACGAAGGCGAAAGCATGCACATCCTCACCGAAGAGAATGTGATCGCCCAGCTGCAGCATCTGCGCACGCATCCATCGGTGGCCTCGCGCATGGCCAACGGTCAGCTGTTTATCCATGGTTGGGTCTACAGCATCGAAACCAGCGAAATCCGAGCTTATGACGCGGATCAGGGGTGTTTCCTGCCTCTGGATGGTAGTCATCCGATTCCGGTGGCGACGCCTAAAGCGCGCTTCTAAATCCTCCTAAATCCCTGTGTGGTTTAGCCATGGCTGCTTATTGAGCAGCCTGGCTTTGCCACGCCTGAAAAAAATTCGGGAGAATCCCTATGCGTGCTGCGCAACTGAAAGCTGTTCTGCCACGGGAGCTGCTGGCGTCCGTGGTTGTGTTCCTCGTGGCCCTGCCCTTGTGCATGGGTATCGCCATCGCCTCGGGGTTGCCGCCGGCCAAAGGCCTGATCACCGGGATCATCGGTGGTCTGGTGGTGGGCTGGATTGCCGGCTCACCGCTGCAAGTCAGTGGTCCGGCCGCAGGTCTGGCGGTGTTGGTGTTCGAGTTGGTGCGCCAGCATGGTGTTGCCATGCTCGGGCCGATCCTGTTGCTGGCGGGTTTGCTGCAACTGCTGGCCGGGCGCTTCAAATTGGGCTGTTGGTTCCGGGTGACGGCGCCGGCGGTGGTCTACGGCATGCTCGCCGGGATTGGCGTGCTGATTGTGCTATCACAGGTGCATGTGATGCTCGACGCCGTGCCCAAACCGTCGGGGCTGGATAACCTCGCGGCCTTCCCGGCTGCGGTGCTTCAAGCCTTGCCGTCCTTTGGCTGGCAGGCTGGTCTGCTCGGGCTGTCGACGATTGCGGTGATGTGGCTGTGGGAAAAATTCCGCCCTCACGCCCTGCGATTCGTTCCCGGTGCCTTGCTCGGTGTCGGTCTGGCGACGGTCGCCAGCCTGATGCTCGCCTTGCAGGTCAAACGCGTAGAAGTGCCGGCCAACCTGGCGGAAGCCATCGACTGGCTGAAACCGGCGGACCTGCTCAACCTGGCCGATCCGACGATCCTGATCGCCGCATTTGCCGTGGCCTTTATTGCCAGCGCCGAAACCCTCCTCTCGGCCGCCGCCGTGGACCGCATGCACAGCGGTGAGCGTTCGGACTTCGACCGGGAATTGTCGGCGCAAGGCGTGGGCAACATGCTCTGCGGTTTGCTCGGTGCCTTGCCAATGACCGGCGTGATCGTGCGCAGTTCGGCCAACGTCCAGGCTGGTGCGACCACACGCTACTCGGCGATCTTCCACGGCCTGTGGCTGCTGGCGTTCGTGCTGTTGCTGTCCAGCGTGCTGCAAAGCATTCCGGTGGCGAGCCTCGCGGGTGTGCTGGTCTACACCGGTTTCAAACTGGTCGACCTCAAGGCCTTTCGTGGTTTGGGCCGTTATGGCCGGATGCCGATGTTCACCTACGCGGCGACTGCCCTGGCGATCATCTTCACCGACCTGCTGACCGGCGTGCTGATCGGTTTCGGCCTGACGCTGGCCAAACTGGCTTGGAAAGCTTCGAGGCTGAAAATCAGCCTGATCGACCTGCCCAAGGACGGCGAAATGGAACTGCGCTTGATCGGCGCGGCGACCTTTCTCAAGGTTCCGGCGCTGACCCAGGTGCTGGGCAGTATTCCAGCAGGCGCGACGGTGCATGTGCCGCTCAATAACCTGAGCTACATCGACCATTCGTGTCTGGAGTTGCTTGAGGAGTGGGGCCGGGCGAATGCGGCGAAGGGTTCGAAGCTGCTGATTGAAGCGCGGGGGTTGAAGCGCAGATTGGAAGGCAGATTGCGCACCACGTCCGGCGTAGGTTCAGCCGGATAAATAACCTGTAGGAGCGAGGCTTGCCCGCGAAGCTTTTGGCGGACTTGAGGACGCCTTCGCGGGCAAGCCTCGCTCCTACAGGGGATGTGTCGCTTTACGCAGCCGGCTGATCCAGCTCCAGGCCCACGCCTAACTGGCGCGACAGGCACGGCCAGCGTTTCCACGCGGCGCCGGTGTCCGGGCTGTTGAGTTTCTCGCGGTAGGCCTCCACCGATTCCAGCGCGAAACTGTCTTCGTTAAGCATCTCGTCCACAGCGTGATGCACCGCCTCATCCAGTTGGTTGGCGAATTCTTCGCCGATCAATTGGTGGGCAATCAGGTTGGCGACAGTCATGTCCAATGGGATCAGTGGCTGGCCAAAATGCTTGATGTACAGGTCATTGACCTCTTCGACCAACCGATGCGCCAGATACGCTTCGTCCAGCAGGCTGTCCAGGCCGATATGCCCGGCCATGATCGCCGGCGGCTGGAGGAAGAACTGCTCGGCGATTTTCAGCACCGGTTTGATCTGCGATTCGATGCCCGCTTCCCGTGCGACATCATTGGCGGCGTCCAGCAGGTCCGGCACTTGCTCGATGTAGGCGGTCACAAACCGGGTCATCACGCCGTTGGCGTCAACGTCCGGCAGTTGGATGGCAGCGTGCAGGTGCGGCAGTTGGGTTTCCAGTTGACGAGTTAACAGGCCGGTCTCGGCCTCGTGTTGTTGGGCTTTTTGGATCTGCTCGCGCAATGCGGCGGTGTTCATGAAAACTCCAGGAAACAAAGGCAATGAAATAGGGAAGACATAACTTAGCTGGCTTATGAAAGTTGCTAAGACGCATTTGTCATAATTGTTTCATCCTTGAGACACCAAAGTTATATCGATTTGCCACCACTCGTCGCGCATCGTTCTCCATTCGTGGCCTTGAGCGCAAGTCCCGGCTGTTTCAGATCATTTACGCCATCACATTGCGAGGTGACAGTCGCTGTCTATACTCGGGTGGGAATGGAGTTAGCTGATGACGCCCGACTGCATGTGCAGCAAGGCTCGGCGATTCAAGTTCGTAGTCTGAAAAAGCCGCTCCCTTGCCGCTGGTGTTAGCCGGCGGGATAACAAGAACGATAAGGGGAACCCGCAATGATGCGACATCCACACGTCTGGATGGGCCTCCTGTTGTGGTCAATTTTCAGCCAGGCACAAGCGGCCTGGACTGTGAATATGGCGCCAGGAGCGACTGAAATCAGTCACGCAGTATTCGACCTGCACATGACCATTTTCTGGATCTGTGTAGTCATCGGCATCATCGTCTTCGGCGCCATGTTCTGGTCGATGATGGTCCACCGTCGCTCGACCGGGCAGGTGGCCGCCAAATTTCATGAAAGCACCACCGTCGAAATTCTCTGGACCATCGTGCCCTTCATCATCCTGGTGGCCATGGCGGTTCCCGCTACTGCGACACTGATCAAGATGTACGACGCCAGTGAACCGGATATCGATATCCAGATCACCGGCTACCAGTGGAAGTGGCACTACAAATACCTGGGCCAGGACGTCGAGTTCTTCAGCAACCTGGCCACCCCCCAGGATCAAATCCACAACAAGGAAGCCAAGGGCGAGCACTACTTGCTCGAGGTCGACAAACCCTTGGTGCTGCCGATCGGCGCCAAGATCCGGTTTCTGGTGACCTCGGCTGACGTTATCCACTCGTGGTGGGTGCCGGCCTTCGCGGTCAAGCGCGATGCGATTCCGGGGTTCGTCAACGAAGCCTGGACCCGCGTCGACAAGCCCGGCATCTACCGTGGCCAGTGCGCCGAGTTGTGCGGCAAGGATCACGGCTTCATGCCGATCGTGGTCGAGGTCAAGGAAAAGGCCGACTACGACAAGTGGCTGGCGGAGCGCAAGGCTGAAGCCCTGCAGCTCAAAGAGCTGACCAGCAAGGAATGGACCCTCGACGAGCTCAAAGAGCGCGGCGACAAGATCTACCACACCACCTGCGTAGCCTGTCACCAGGCCGAAGGCCAGGGCCTGCCGCCGATGTTCCCGGCGCTCAAAGGCTCGAAAATCGCTACCGGACCGAAAGAAGGTCACCTGAGCATTGTCTTCCACGGCAAGCCCGGCACCGCCATGGCCGCGTTCGGCAAGCAGCTCTCGGAAGTCGATATCGCAGCGGTCGTGACCTATGAACGTAACGCCTGGGGCAACAACAAGGGCGACATGGTCACGCCTAAAGAAGTGCTGGAGCTGAAACAGGCGGAAAGCAAATGACCCGGTCTATCGCGTACGTAAGGAACCGGTCGGGGCAGCGCGCCCCGGCCTGCCCAGCCCATTCGTTCTCAGGAGAACGGCCATGAGTGCTGTCATCGATGATCATGGTCACGCCACCGACCACGCCCACGGCCCCGCCAAGGGCCTGATGCGCTGGGTGCTGACCACCAACCACAAGGACATCGGCACGCTGTACCTGTGGTTTGCGTTTTCCATGTTCCTGCTGGGCGGCTCGTTCGCCATGGTGATTCGCGCCGAGCTGTTCCAGCCCGGCCTGCAAATCGTCGAACCGGCGTTCTTCAACCAGATGACCACCATGCACGGCCTGGTGATGGTGTTCGGTGCGGTGATGCCGGCGTTTGTCGGCCTCGCCAACTGGATGATCCCGTTGATGATCGGCGCGCCGGACATGGCCCTGCCACGGATGAACAACTTCAGCTTCTGGCTGTTGCCGGCGGCGTTCATCCTGCTGGTGTCGACCCTGTTCACCGCCGGCGGCGGGCCGAACTTCGGCTGGACCTTCTACGCCCCGCTCTCCACCACCTACGCCCCGGAAAGCGTGACGTTCTTCATCTTCGCCATTCACTTGATGGGGATCAGTTCGATCATGGGTGCGATCAACGTGATCGCGACCATCCTTAACCTGCGCGCCCCCGGCATGACGTTGATGAAAATGCCACTGTTCGTCTGGACTTGGCTGATCACCGCGTTCCTGCTGATCGCGGTGATGCCGGTGCTGGCCGGGTGCGTGACGATGATGCTGATGGATATCCACTTCGGCACCAGCTTCTTCAGTGCCGCCGGTGGCGGTGACCCGGTGCTGTTCCAGCATGTGTTCTGGTTCTTCGGGCATCCCGAGGTGTACATCATGATCCTGCCGGCCTTCGGGGCTGTCAGCTCGATCATCCCGACCTTCTCGCGCAAGCCGCTGTTCGGCTACACCTCGATGGTCTACGCCACGGCGAGCATTGCGTTCCTGTCGTTTATCGTCTGGGCGCACCACATGTTCGTGGTCGGCATTCCACTGGTGGGCGAACTGTTCTTCATGTACGCCACGTTGCTGATCGCAGTGCCGACCGGGGTGAAAGTGTTCAACTGGGCGAGCACCATGTGGCAAGGCTCGCTGACCTTCGAGACGCCGATGCTGTTCGCCGTGGCGTTCGTGATCCTGTTCTCCATCGGCGGTTTCTCCGGGCTGATGCTGGCCATCGCGCCAGCGGACTTCCAGTACCAGGACACCTACTTCGTGGTCGCGCATTTCCACTACGTGCTGGTGCCGGGGGCGATCTTCGGGATCTTCGCCTCGGCGTACTACTGGCTGCCGAAATGGACCGGCCACATGTACGACGAAACCCTCGGCAAGCTGCATTTCTGGCTGTCGTTCGTGGGCATGAACCTGACCTTCTTCCCGATGCACTTCGTGGGGCTGGCGGGCATGCCGCGACGGATTCCGGACTACAACCTGCAATTCGCCGACTTCAACATGGTGTCGTCGGTGGGTGCGTTCATGTTCGGCACCACGCAGCTGTTCTTCCTGTTCATCGTGATCAAGACCATCCGCGGCGGCCCGCCTGCACCGGCCAAACCGTGGGAAGGGGCCGAAGGCCTGGAGTGGAGCGTGCCGTCGCCGGCGCCGTATCACACCTTTACCACGCCGCCGGAAGTGAAATGAACACCACAACTCCTGTGGGAGCGAGCCTGCTCGCGAAGAACGATGACGCGGTGTATCTGCTAAACCGCGGTGTCTGCTTCGCGAGCAGGCTCGCTCCCACAGGGTTCGGTGTGGAGGGTCAATGCCATGGCTGACTCGATCTCGCTGAAAAAACTTGTCACCCGCCTGCTGCTGGTGGTGGTCGCAATGTTTGTCTTCGGATTCGCTTTGGTGCCGATCTACGACGTGATGTGCAAGGCGTTCGGCATCAACGGCAAAACCTCCGGGCAGTACGAAGGCGAGCAAGTGGTGGATACCTCGCGCCAGGTGCGGGTGCAGTTTCTGTCGATGAACAACGCCGACATGGTCTGGGAGTTCTACCCCAAGGGTAATGAGCTGACAGCGCATCCGGGGGCGGTGAACGAGATGATTTTCGTCGCGTACAACCCCACCGATCACCCGATGAGCGCACAAGCCGTGCCGAGTATCGCGCCCAGCGAGGCGGCGGCGTATTTCCACAAGACCGAATGTTTCTGCTTTACCCAGCAAGTGCTGCAGCCCGGTCAACGGATCGAGATGCCGGTACGTTTCATCGTTGACCGTGACATGCCCAAGGAAGTGAAGCACCTGACGCTGTCTTACACGCTGTTCGATATCACCGCACGTCATCCGCCCGTGGCTGTTGCTGCAAGCACCGGCGGATAGGCGTTAAGCGTGCCCGATAAGGAGAACAATAAATGGCAACTCATGAACACTATTTCGTACCGGCCCAGAGCAAATGGCCGATCATCGCCACGGTCGGCATGTTCGTCACCGTGTTCGGCCTGGCGACCTGGTTCAACGACCTGAAGGCGGCGCGGCCGGAATCCCACGGTCCGCTGATCTTCTTCGTCGGCGGACTGCTGCTGGCCTACATGCTGTTCGGCTGGTTCGGCACGGTGATCAAGGAAAGTCGCGGCGGCTTGTACAGCGCACAAATGGACCGCTCGTTTCGCTGGGGCATGAGCTGGTTCATCTTCTCCGAAGTGATGTTCTTCATCGCCTTCTTCGGCGCGCTGTTTTATGTGCGCCATGTCTCCGGCCCTGCGCTCGGTGGCGAAGGCACGAAAGGCATCGCCCACATGCTGTGGCCGAACTTCGAATTCGTCTGGCCATTGCTCAACAACCCCGATTCGAAACTGTTCCCGCCGCCCAAGGAAGTCATCAGCCCCTGGGGCCTGCCGCTGATCAACACCATTTTGCTGGTCAGCTCCAGCGTCACCGTGACCATCGCCCACCATGCGCTGAAGAAGGGCCATCGCGGTGCACTGAAAATCTGGCTGGCGATCACCGTGCTGCTGGGCTGCGGCTTCCTCGCCCTGCAGGCCGAGGAATACATGCACGCCTACCACGAACTGGGGCTGACCCTCGGTTCGGGCATCTACGGCGCAACGTTCTTCATGCTCACCGGTTTCCACGGCGCCCACGTGACCATCGGCACCATCATCCTGTTTGTGATGCTGATGCGGGTCATGCGCGGGCACTTTGATAACGAGCACCAGTTCGGCTTCGAAGCGGCGAGTTGGTATTGGCACTTCGTCGATGTGGTGTGGATCGGACTGTTCGTTTTCGTCTACGTGCTGTGAGGCGTTACCACGGCGCGTGAGAAACCAGTTGGCCGCTGAAAAAGCCCCAGGCGATCAAGCCGACGGTGGTGGCGGCCAGGGCAACACGAATGCTCAAGGCAATGACGAGGCGGTTTGAGCTGCTGTCGTCCTTGACCAGAAAAAACAGGCCGCTGAACAGGCTGACAACCGTGGCAATCAGCATCAGGACGATGGCTGCTTTGAGCATGGTGAGACTCCGGGGGAAAGGCGATGCATTTGAGTATAGCTATCGCGATCACCGACTTTCTGGCGCTGTCATGAAGCGCTTCCGGCCGGGCATCGTGCCGACGATTGTAGTCGCGCTGCTGTTGCCGCTGCTGGTGTCACTCGGGTTCTGGCAGCTGAGCCGGGGCGCAGAGAAAAGCGCGCTGCTGCAAAGCTACGCCGAGCGCCGGGCGGCCGAACCGATGGCCAGCTCCGAGCTGCTGAACACACAAGATCCAGCCTTTCGCCGGGTGCGCCTGCACGGTCAGTTCGATGCCGAGCACAGTTTGTTGCTGGACAACCGCCAGCGCGACGGCAAGGTCGGGGTCGAGTTGCTGCAACCGTTCCACGATCAGGCCACGGGGCTCTGGCTGCTGGTCAATCGCGGCTGGCTGCCGTGGCCGGACCGGCGCACCCCGCCGCAATTCAAGACACCCGCCGAAGCCTTGAGCCTCGACGCGTGGGTCTACGTTTCCCCCGGTACAACCTTCCAATTGCACTCCGACCCGAGCACCACTACCTGGCCGCAACTGGTGACCGCCATTGAACCGGCCAAGCTCTGGACCGCGCTGAACCGCGAAGGCTTCGCCTACGAATTACGTGAAGAAAACGGACCTGCGTCCTACCAGGCCGATTGGCCGGTGGTGGCCATGGGGCCGGAAAAACACATCGCTTATGCCGTGCAGTGGTTCGCCATGGCGATCGCCCTGCTCGGCCTTTTTATCTATCTCGGCTGGCACAACGCAAAGGAGAAACACCATGGGAGCGGCCATGAATCCACCCAGCATGTCTGAGACGAAACCGCCGGCGAGTCGGCGCAAGGGTCGCCTGCAACTGCTGCTGATTGTGCTGGGCGTGGTGGGTCCGATGATCCTCGCCACCGGCATGTACAAGCTGAATTTCTGGGTGCCGGACGGTCGCAGCTATCACGGCGAACTGATCGGCAACGGCCAGACCCGCGCCGACCTCGGCGTGCAGGCGCAAGAAGATCGCTGGCAGATGCTGGTGACCGCGCCCAAGGATTGCTCGGTGGACTGCCAGCAATTGGTCTATCTGGCGCGGCAAATCCAGATCGGCCTCGGCCGCGATGCTTCCCGCGCCAGCCACGCCCTGGCCGCCGCGCAACCGCTGAGCAGCGATTACGAAGCCAAGCTGACCCGCGAATATCCGCAACTGCAACGCTACCCGATGGACCTGACCACGTTCAGTAAAACCACGGGCGACAAGACTGCGCCGCAGCTGTGGATCATCGACCCACACGGCAATCTGGTGCTGCGCTACGACCCGACGGTCAAGGGCAAGGACCTGCTGAACGATCTGCGTCATCTGCTGAAACTGTCGAACATCGGATAAGGGCATCGTCATGGCCAAACCTGGATTTCGCCTCGCGCTGTTTGCCACCTTGCTGGCACTGATTGTGGTGTTGCTCGGCGCCTACACCCGCCTGACCCACGCCGGCCTCGGCTGCCCGGACTGGCCGGGTTGCTATGGCTTTATCAGCGTGCCGAAAAGCGAAGCCCAACTGGCCCATGCCGAACTGCATTTCCCTGACACACCAGTGGTGGCCCACAAGGGCTGGAACGAGATGATCCACCGCTACTTCGCCGGCACCCTGGGGCTGTTGATTTCGGTACTGGCCGGTCGCGCCTGGGTGCATCGTCGGCATCCTGGGCAACCGGTGAAGTTGCCGCTGTTTCTGCTTGGCGTGGTGTTCGCCCAAGCCGCGTTTGGCATGTGGACGGTGACGCTCAAGCTCTGGCCGCAGGTGGTGACAGGACATTTACTCGGCGGTTTTGCGACCTTGAGTCTGTTGTTTTTGCTCACCCTGCGGCTGTCCGGCGTATTGCCCGCGCTGACGGTGCCAAAGCGTTTGCAGTACTGGGCGACCGCAGGCTTGTTGTTGGTGATTCTGCAAATCGCCCTCGGTGGCTGGGTCAGCTCCAACTACGCGGCGGTGGCGTGTATCGACTTCCCGACCTGCCACGGTCAATGGCTGCCTCCGGCTGATTTCGCCAACGGCTTTCACCTGACCCAACACATCGGCCCCAATTACCTCGGCGGGCAACTGGACAGCGATGCCCGCACGGCGATTCACCTGACTCATCGCATCGGCGCCTTGCTGGTGACGCTGGTGCTGCTCGGTCTGGCGTGGCAACTGAAAGTGGTCGGCATGACGCGCCTGGCTGGCCTGGTGCTGATCGCTCTTGGCGCACAAATCACCCTGGGCATCAGCAACGTACTGTTTCACCTGCCGCTGCCCATCGCCGTCGCCCACAACGCGGGCGGTGCGGCGCTGTTGCTGACGATGGTGCTGGTCAATTATCACGCGCGGACCAGTCTGGTTCGGGTCAAGCAACAAGCTCCTGCACGCTGGCGCTTCAGCCCGCGTAAACATTCAGCCGGGCCCATAACAATAAAAGGAGAGATGCCATGGCGATTCTGATCGGCGAACGTCACAGTCAGGCGATCTGGCGGGATTATCTGGAATTGACCAAACCGAAAGTGGTGGTGCTGATGCTCATCACTTCCCTGGTGGGCATGTTCCTCGCGACCCGCGCCGGAGTGCCGTGGACGGTGCTGATATTCGGCAATCTGGGGATCGCGCTGTGTGCCGGCGGCGCGGCGGCGGTCAATCATGTGGTGGACCGGCGCATCGATGCGGTCATGGCCCGAACCCACAAGCGGCCACTGGCTGAAGGCCGGGTTTCGCCCGCAGCGGCGCTGACGTTTGCCTTGGTGCTGGCCGTGCTGGGGCAGGCTTTCCTATTGGCCTTCACCAACCCGCTGACAGCTTGGCTGACCCTCGCCTCGCTGCTCGGTTACGCGGTGGTCTACACCGGTTTCCTCAAACGCGCGACGCCGCAGAACATCGTCATCGGCGGCCTCGCCGGTGCAGCCCCGCCGCTGCTCGGCTGGACTGCGGCGACCGGGCATATCGGCGCCGAACCGTTGCTGCTGGTGCTGATCATCTTCGCCTGGACCCCGCCGCACTTCTGGGCCCTGGCCATCCACCGCAAAGAGGAATACGCCAAGGCTGACATCCCGATGTTGCCGGTGACCCATGGCGAGCACTACACCAAAGTGCATATCCTGCTTTATACCTTCGCGCTGCTGGCGGTCAGCCTGATGCCGTACGTGATTCACATGAGCGGCGTGCTCTACCTGGTTTGTGCCCTCGGTCTAGGCGCGAGGTTTCTGCAATGGGCCGTGGTGCTGTACCGTGGCACTCGGCCGCACGCGGCGATCAACACCTTCAAGTACTCTATCTGGTACTTGTTCCTGCTGTTTATCGCCCTGCTCGTAGACCACTACTTACTGTTGAACCTATGACTCGAACTCAGAAAACCGTCTTCATCCTCGTCGCCCTGATCGCGCTGGTTTTGGGCCTGACCGTCAACAAGGTGCTGTCCGGCAAAGGCCAGGGTGACCCGACGGCACTGATCGACGCGGGCATCATCCTGCTGCCGCAAAGCCGTAACCTGCCGGACGTGACGATGACCGACCAGGACGGCAAGCCAGTGACGGTCAACCAGCTGAAAGACAAGTGGAGCCTGCTGTTCTTCGGCTACACCTTCTGCCCGGACATCTGCCCGACCACCCTCGCCCAGCTGCGTCAGATCAAAAGTGAACTGCCGCCTGAAGCGGCGGCCAAGTTGCAGGTCATCCTGGTCAGCGTCGACCCGAACCGCGACACACCCAAGCAGCTCAAGCAGTACTTGGGCTACTTCGATCCGCAGTTCCAGGGTTTGACTGCCGCCTCGGTGGATGACATCCAGAAACTGGCGAATGCGGTGAGTATTCCGTTCATTCCAGCGGACACCAGCAAGCCGAACTACACGGTGGATCACAGCGGCAACCTCGCGGTGATCGGGCCGGACGGCACCCAGCGCGGGTTCATTCGCGCACCGTTGAACAACGTGAAACTGGTGGCGCAGTTGCCGGTGATGCTCAAGCGCAACTAAGCATCACGCAGTTCTGTAGGAGCCAGGATTGCCGGCGAAGGCGTCAGTGAAATTGCCTTCGCCGGCAAGCCTGGCTCCTACAGGGGACGGTGTTTCAGGCACAAAAAAGGGGACGCTCATGGCGTCCCCTTTTTCGTTGCATTCGCGAATCAGAACGCCGGCAATACCGCGCCTTTGTACTTCTCCAGAATGAACGCTTTCACTTCCGGACTGTGCAAAGCAGCCACCAGTTTCTTCATCGCGTCGCTGTCCTTGTCGTCCGGACGGGCCACGAGGATGTTCACGTAAGGCGAGTCGTTGCCTTCGATGACCAGCGCATCCTTGGACGGATCAAGCTTGGCTTCCAGCGCGTAGTTGGTGTTGATCAGCGCCAGGTCGACCTGGGTCAGCACGCGCGGGATGGTCGCGGCTTCCAGTTCACGGAATTTCAGGTCCTTGGCATTCTCGGTGATGTCTTTGGTGGTCGAGAGGATGTTGTTCGAATCCTTCAACTTGATCAGGCCAGCCTTCGCCAGCAGCAACAGCGCACGGCCGCCATTCGTGGCGTCGTTCGGGATCACCACGTTGGCGCCGCCTGGCAGTTCGGTCAGCGCTTTGTACTTGCTGGAGTAAGCGCCCAGCGGTTCCAGATGCACACCGGCAACGGCGACCAGGTTGGTGCCCTTGGCCTTGTTGAACTCATCCAGGTACGGCTGGTGCTGGAAGAAGTTGGCGTCCAGGCGTTTCTCGGCAACCTGCACGTTCGGCTGGATGTAGTCGGTGAACACCTTGACCTGCAGGTTCACGCCTTCTTTGGCCAGGGCCGGCTTCACGAACTCCAGAATCTCCGCGTGCGGAACCGGAGTGGCCGCAACGGTCAGGGTTTCATCGGCGTGGGCGGAAAATGCGGCTACGGCAGCCAATGCGACGACTAGTTTTTTCATTCAGCTAACTCCTTGTGGGCGCCCGTTTGGCGCCTGCCAGCGAATGGCCGGCTCATGTCTTAAATTACGAGAACTGTTTATTTCCTGGAGAAATGCACGACCAGCTTGTCGCCAACCATTTGCAGCACTTGCACCAGCACCAGCAACAGCACCACGGTGACGATCATCACATCGGTCTGGAAACGCTGGTAGCCGAAACGGATCGCCAGGTCGCCCAGACCACCGGCACCGACCACACCGGCCATCGCCGTGTAGGACACCAGTGTAATAGCCGTCACGGTAATCGCCGCGTAAATGCCCGGACGGGCTTCTGGCAGCAAGGCGTTCATGATGATCTGCTTGGTCGTCGCGCCCATGGCCTGGGTCGCTTCGATGATGCCGCGATCCACTTCACGCAGGGCGGTTTCCACCAGTCGCCCGAAGAACGGCGTGGCGCCCACCACCAGTGGTGGAATCGCGCCCGCAACGCCGAGCGAGGTGCCGGTGATCAGCACGGTGAAGGGGATCATCACGATCAACAGGATGATGAACGGCAGCGAACGCAGGATGTTCACCACCAGCGACAACACCGCGTAGACACCTCTGGATTCCAGCAGCTGACGCGGGCTGCACAGGAACAGCAGCACACCCAGTGGCAGGCCCAGCAAAATCGTGAACAACAGCGAACCGCCGAGCATCAACAGCGTGTCGCCGGTGGCCAGCCAGATTTCGAACCAATCAATATTGGCGAAGAAACTCATGAAGGCATCCATTAGCGCAGCACCTCCATGTGGACGTCAGCCGCGGTGAAGAGGCCGAACGCCGCTTCCATGTCACCGCCGGTGACGGCAAGGGTCAGTTGCCCGTAAGGGACGTCTTTGATGCGATCGATACGACCGGCCAGGATGCTGTAGTCCACACCGGTTTCCCGAGCGACGGTACCCAGCAATGGCGCGTAGGTTGCTTGGCCCTGGAACGTCAGACGCACGATTCGGCCCGGTACGTGGGCGAAGTCGTCACGCTGTTCGCTTTCGTCGATCTGCTCGTCTTCTTGCACGAAGCGTTTGGTGGTCGGGTGCTTGGGGTGCAGGAACACCTCGGCCACCGAACCTTGCTCGACGATCACGCCGGCATCCATCACCGCCACTTGGTCGCAGACCCGACGGATCACGTCCATCTCGTGGGTGATCAATACGATAGTCAGTTTCAGCTCACGGTTGATCTCGGCCAGCAATTGCAGGACCGACGCCGTGGTCTGTGGGTCGAGAGCGCTGGTGGCTTCGTCGCACAGCAGGATCTTCGGCTTGGTCGCCAGGGCGCGGGCAATGCCGACGCGCTGCTTCTGGCCGCCGGACAATTGCGCCGGGTACTTCTTGGCGTGGTCGGACAAACCAACGCGCTTAAGCAACTCGGCCACACGCTGGTCGATCTCGCTGCGGGACAGTTCACCGGCCAGCGTCAGCGGCAGCGCGACGTTGTCGGCCACGGTCTTGGACGCCAGCAGATTGAAGTGCTGGAAAATCATCCCGACTTGCTGACGGAAACGCCGCAGGCTATTGGCATCCAGCGCGGTGACCTCTTCGCCATCGACGAAGATCTTGCCGCCACTGGAATTTTCCAGGCGATTGATCAGACGCAGCAGGGTACTTTTTCCCGCGCCAGAATGGCCGATCAGACCGAAGACCTGACCGTTCTCAATCGTCAGACTGGTCGGATGCAGGGCGGGAATATCCTTACCGGCGACGCGGTAAGTCTTATGGACGTTTTGAAACTCGATCACGTAGCGAACCTTGTGGGGCGCGTTGGAAAAGGATCAGCGGTTAGCCGGGCGCGCATTTTAGCCTGTCCGTATAGAGGTTATTAGCATTTATTCCGCATTCAACCTTCGATTTGGCAATAACGCGATCAAAGGTCAGAAAAAAGGAACGGCTAAAAACCCCATCAGTCACTAATAAGGCAACTCGAAAACGCCCCCGGTGCCGTGCCTGGGGAATGCACAAGAGTCCTGGCTACGGCGGGAATCGCAACGAGGAGTTTACGACTGATGAGTACTAAAAAACCTGCCGCTCCAAAAAGCGCACTGGCCGGGACCGATACCCTGGACCGCGGCAACACCAATACCAAGCTCGATAGCCTGGAAACATTCCGCTCTGACGCGACCGGGCAAGCCCTGCGCACTAATCAGGGCGTGAAGGTCTCGGATAACCAAAACAGCCTGAAGGTCGGCGCCCGCGGGCCGTCGCTGCTGGAAGACTTCATCATGCGTGAAAAGATCACGCATTTTGACCATGAACGCATTCCAGAGCGCATCGTCCACGCCCGTGGCACCGGCGCGCATGGTTTCTTCCAGACCTACGAAAACCATTCGGTCCTGACCAAGGCCGGATTCCTACAAGACCCGGGACAGAAAACTCCGGTCTTCGTGCGCTTTTCCACGGTGCAAGGCCCACGCGGGTCAGGCGATACCGTGCGTGACGTACGAGGTTTCGCCGTGAAGTTCTTCACCGACGAAGGCAACTTCGACCTGGTGGGCAACAACATGCCGGTGTTTTTCATTCAGGACGCGATCAAGTTTCCCGATTTCGTCCACGCTGTGAAACCCGAGCCGCACAACGAGATTCCTACCGGTGGCTCGGCCCATGACACGTTCTGGGACTTCGTCTCGCTGCAACCGGAATCCGCGCACATGGTCATCTGGGCCATGTCTGACCGGGCGATCCCGAAAAGCCTGCGCAGCATGCAGGGTTTTGGCGTGCACACGTTCCGCCTGGTGAATGCTGAAGGCAAATCACGCTTCGTCAAATTCCACTGGCGCCCTACCGCCGGCACTTGCTCGCTGGTGTGGGATGAGGCGCAGAAGCTTGCCGGTAAAGACACTGACTACCACCGTCGCGACCTCTGGGAGGCCATCGAAACCGGTGACTACCCCGAGTGGGAACTGGGCGTTCAAGTCATCGAGGAAGAGAACGAGCATAGCTTCGACTTCGACATCCTCGACCCGACCAAGCTGATACCGGAAGAAATCGTCCCGATCACGCCGCTGGGCAAAATGGTGCTGAACCGCAACCCGGACAACTTCTTCGCTGAAACCGAGCAAGTCGCGTTTTGCCCGGGGCACATCGTGCCGGGGATCGACTTCTCCAACGATCCGTTGCTGCAAGGCCGGTTGTTTTCCTACACCGATACGCAGATCAGCCGACTCGGCGGGCCGAATTTCCACGAAATCCCGATCAACCGTCCGGTCGCACCGTTCCACAACGGTCAGCGCGATGCGTTGCACCGCACCACCATCGACAAGGGTCGCGCGTCCTACGAGCCAAACTCGATTGATGGCGGCTGGCCGAAAGAAACACCGCCAGCAGCGCAGGACGGTGGTTTCGAGACGTACCCGGAGCGCATCGACGCGAACAAGATCCGTCAGCGCAGCGAGTCGTTCGGCGACCATTTCTCGCAGGCGCGGTTGTTCTTCAAGAGCATGAGCAAGCACGAGCAGGAACACATCATCGCCGCCTACAGCTTTGAGCTGGGCAAGGTTGAGCGGTTGTGGATTCGCGAGCGGCAGGTGAATGAAATCCTGGCCAATATCGACCTGGAACTGGCCAAGCGCGTCGCGCAGAACCTTGGTCTGCCAGCGCCGAAGGCCGGCACGGTCGAGGTGCGCAAAACCTCGCTGGATCACTCTCCGGCGCTGAGTCAGGCCAATTTGCTGCCAGAGAACATCAAGACTCGGAAAGTGGCGATTCTTGCGGCCAACGGCGTCGATGGTGCAGCGATTGATGCGCTGAAGAAAGCATTGGCAGCCGAGGGTGCTCACGCGAAATTGCTCGGCCCAACGTCCGCACCGGTCACGACAGCTGATGGCAAGTCACTGCCAGTGGATGCGTCGATGGAAGGCTTGCCGTCCGTAGCCTTCGATGCGGTGTACGTGCCGGGTGGCGCGGCGTCGATCAAGGCGTTGAGCACCGATGGCGTGGCGCTGCATTACGTGCTGGAGGCGTACAAACACCTGAAGGCGATCGCGTTGCATGGCGAGGCCAAGCAGTTACTGGATGTGTTGAAGCTGGAGGCGGATGCAGGGTTGATCGTTGGTGCGGATGCCAAGTTGTTCAAGGCGTTCTTTGCCGCGATTGGGCAGCATCGGGTTTGGGATCGGGAGCCTAAGGCCAAGGCGATTCCGGCTTAAGGTTCTTTATTGACTGGAAGGACGCCTTCGCGAGCAGGCTCGCTCCCACATTTGGAATGCATTTCAAATGTGGGAGCGAGCCTGCTCGCGAAGCTTTTAGGGCTTACGCGGAATCAACACCATCTGCGCCGGAATGTTGCGCAAAATCTGCTTGTGCAGCTTCAGGTCGAAATCTGAATCCAGTTTCTTCACCCGTTTGGTCAGCAATGTGGCCAGCCAAGGGAAATCCTGGGTGCGCGGTGCTTGAATGCTCACATCGCACTGGTAATTCACCACATCGGTGGCGATAGCATCCAGTTGCTTGCGAAGTTTGCTCATATCGTTGAGGTTCAACGCAATCGTTGTGCTTTCGGCGGTCGGGTCGATGACCTTTGCTTTCGGCCTGGCTTCGGCCGCCATCAGCGCCGCTTCAGCTTTATCCAACTCAGCCTTACGTGCATTGACGATGGCGTTGTTGACCCCACCGGTCAGCGCTGGAGCCTTAGGCATCAACGCCCGGGCGCGGCTCAAGGCAGTGGCGGCGGCATTCACATCGCCTTTTTGCAGCACGATCTGGCTGCGTTGCAGATAGGCTTCGGCCAGTTGCCGCTGGTACTGCACAAGCGATGGGTCGTTGGGCGACTCAGCCTGCAAGGTTGCCAATTGATCTTCGGCGGTGGCCAGCTCGCTGCTGGCCAGGTTTTGTTCCAGTTGTGCGATGGCCGCAGCCCGCGCATCGGGAACCTCGGGGGTCGCCGGTGGCGTACTTTGGCAAGCGCCGAGCAGCAGTGAAAATGCGACAAGGAGCAGATAACGGGAGGCGAACGGCTTCATTCCTGCGACTCTCTATTTGCGCAAAAAACGAGCAAGTCTACACCCCTCGACGGGGCAGGACAAAACTCAGCAGAAACAGCGCGGCGGCCGTCACCACAATCGACGGGCCCGCTGGGGTGTCCTTGAACCATGACAACGCCAGCCCGCCACACACCGCGAGCATGCCCAGCAGGCTTGCGCCCAGTGCCATCTGCTCCGGCGAGCGGGCGTGACGTTGTGCCGCAGCCGCCGGAATGATCAACAGCGAAGTAATCAGCAACACACCGACGATTTTCATCGCCACGGCGATCACCACGGCGATCAGCAGCATCAGGGTCAGGCGTAACGCCGCTACCGGCAAGCCTTCCACCGTGGCCAGCTCTTCGTGCACGGTGATCGCCAGCAATGGCCGCCACAACGTCACCAGCAACGCCAGCACCGCGGCGCTGCCGCCGAGGATCCAGGCCAGATCGGTCGGGCTGATCGCCAGCAGGTCGCCGAACAGATAGGCCATAAGGTCGATCCGCACTTCATGCATGAAGCTTAGTACCACCAGGCCCAGCGAGAGCGTGCTCGGTGCGAGAATTCCCAAAAGCGTGTCAGACGCCAGCGGTTGGCGCTGCTGCAAAGTCACCAGCAACACCGCCAGCAGCAGGCAGCCGACCGTGACCGCCACGGTAGGGCTGACATCCAGCAGGAAGCCCAGGGCCACGCCCAGCAGCGCAGCGTGGGACAAGGTGTCGCCGAAATAGGCCATGCGGCGCCAGACCACGAATGAACCCAACGGGCCCGCGACCAGCGCCAGGGCCAGACCTGCAAGCAGGGCGTAGAGCAGAAAATCAGCCATGCTTGCAGCTATCTCCGTGAACGTGAGGTTTGGCCGACGGGGCCGCGCTGACCACCGAGCCATGCAGGTCATGGGCGTGGTCATGATGGTGGTGATAAATCGCCAGGCTTTGTGCGTTCTTGCCGAACAGCTCGACGAACGCCGGATCGCCGCTGACGTGTTCCGGGTGCCCGGAGCAGCAGACGTGGCGATTCAGGCAAACCACCTGGTCGGTGGTGCTCATCACCAGGTGCAGATCGTGGGAAACCATCAACACGCCGCAACCGTGACGGTCGCGCAGGCGCGTGATCAGGCTGTACAACTCGGCCTGGCCGGCCACATCGACGCCTTGCACCGGCTCATCGAGCACCAGCAATTCCGGCTCGCGCAGCAGTGCCCGGGCCAGCAGCACGCGCTGCATTTCGCCACCGGAAACACTTTGCACCGGGCTGTCGATCACCTGTTCGGCACCGACTTCCTTGAGTGCCGCCAAGGCCCGCGCACGGTCCACGCCCGGCACCAGACGCAAGAAGCGCAGCACCGAGAGCGGCAGGGTCGGGTCGACGTGGAGTTTTTGCGGCATGTAGCCGACGCGCAGCTTCGGCTTGCGCCAGACACTGCCGCTGTCCGGCTTCAACAGGCCCAACACAGCGCGCACCAGCGTAGTTTTGCCAGCGCCGTTGGGGCCGATCAGCGTGACGATTTGCCCCGGCTCGACGCTCAGGTCGATGCTCTCCAGCACGCTTTGCCCGGCAAACGTGACGGCGACCTGTTCAAGACGGATCAACGCGTTGCTCATCAAGCCCCCTGGCAACCCGAGCAAAGCCCGACCACTTCAACGGTCTGGGCTTCCACGACAAATCCGACATCCTTGGCGCTGATCACGATCGCGTCGCTGATGGATTTCTGTTCCAGCTCGATAGCGGCGTGGCATTCGCGGCAGATCAGGAACTGGCCCTGGTGCGCATGTTCCGGATGATTGCAGCCGACGAAGGCGTTCAGCGAGGAGATGCGATGCACCAGGCCGTTTTCCAGCAGGAAATCCAGCGCGCGGTACACGGTCGGCGGCGCGGCGCGGCGACCATCCTGCTCGCTGAGCACCGCCAGTATGTCGTAGGCACCCAGCGGTTTATGGCTTTGCCACACCAGTTCCAGCACCCGCCGGCGCAAGGCGGTCAGGCGCAGGCCTTGACGTGCGCACAGGGCATCGGCCTCTGACAATGCGCTATGTACGCAATGGGAGTGGTCGTGGGGACGGCTGGCAATCGGTGTTTTAGGCATGAGCGGCGACGAGTTTTGTGAGAGACGTTATTATGTTACCCGTTCTCGCCTCTTCGAGTGGTCATCGTGTCCCGACTTTTTTCTATCTTTGTCGCATTTGTCGCAAGTTTCCTGCTGATCGGATCGGCCCACGCCGAAGTCAAAGTACTCACCAGCATCAAGCCGCTACAGCTGATTGCAGCGGCGGTGCAGGACGGTGTGGCGATTCCGGAAGTGTTGCTGCCACCGGGTGCTTCGCCACATAACTACGCCTTGCGCCCGTCCGACGTACGGAAGGTGCAGTCGGTGGATCTGGTGTACTGGATCGGCCCGGATATGGAAGGTTTCCTGCCCCGCGTGTTGAAAGGTCGTACGCTGCCGACTGTGGCGGTGCAGGATCTGCCAGGAATGAAACTGCGGCATTTCGCCGAAGATAGTCAGTCACACGCCGAAGATGCCGACGAACATGACCATGATCATCGTCCCGGCACCCTGGACGCGCATTTGTGGCTGTCGCCGATCAATGCTCGGGTGATCGCCACGAAAATGGCCGCAGACCTGAGTGTTGCCGATCCCGATAATGCGGCGCGCTATCAGAGCAACCTCAAGTCATTTGATGAGCGTCTGGATGCCTTGGACCTGCGCTTGAAGGCTCGCTTGGCGAGCGTTGCGGGTAAACCTTATTTCGTGTTCCACGAAGCGTTCGACTACTTCGAAGACGCCTACGGCCTCAAGCACACGGGCGTGTTCAGCGTCGCGGCTGAAGTGCAACCGGGCGCGCAGCATGTCGCGGCGATGCGTACGCGCTTGCAGGAAGTCGGCAAGACCTGTGTGTTCAGCGAACCACCGCTACGTCCGCGCCTGGCGGAAACCCTGGTGGCCGGCCTGCCGGTGAAACTGGCGGAGCTGGATGCGTTGGGCGGGTACACCCCGGCGACTGCTCAGGGGTATGAGCAAGTGTTGGAAAAGCTGGGGAATGATTTGGCGGGGTGTCTGGAGTCGTTGTAACCCGGACATCGGTGTCGACCCATTCGCGGGCAAGCCTCGCTCCTACAGGAAATTGCACCATCCCTGTAGGAGCGAGGCTTGCCCGCGAAGCTTTTAAAGGGCGAAAGGCAACGGCGTACTAACCTTCTGCCGCTGCGCCAAGCGCTGCTGAAACTCCATCGGATCGTGAATCAACACGTCCTGCCCGGCGAAAGACTCCGCCGCAATCAAGCGCGACAACCAGAACCGCACACACGCCACCCGCAGCATGGTCGGCCACAACTCGGCCTCGGCAGCGGTGAACGGCCGCAGCGCCGCATACGCGCCCAACAAGGCCCGCGCTCGCGGCCCATCGATCAAGCCTGCTTCGTCCGAACACCAGTCATTCAAGGCAATCGCCACGTCGTACAACATCGGCCCTGAGCAGGCGTTGTAGAAGTCGATCAACCCGGTCAGGTGCGTGCCTTCGAACATCGCGTTATCGCGGAACAGGTCGGCGTGGATATTGGCTCGCGGCAGCGCCAGAATCTTCGTCTTCTGCTGTGTGATTTCGTCCAGTGCCCGTTGCAACAGATCGCTTTGCTCGGCATTCAGGTGCGAGAGTAACTGCGTGCCCTCCTCCAGCATCCAGTCCAGCCCGCGATCAGTCTTGCGCTTGATCATGTTGGCCTGGGTCGCCAAATGCAGATGGCCGAGCAACTCGCCCACCTGGGAACAATGCTGGGCGTTGGCTTCCTTGATGTGCTTGCCCGCCAGACGTGGCTGCAACAATGCCGGTTTGCCGGCCAGCTCGCGCAAGGCCACGCCGTCGGTGGTGCGCAGCGCGTAGGGCACCGGCAGGTCGGCTTCATGCAATACGTCGAGCAGTTCGATGAAGAACGGCATTTCCTGTACCGGACCGCGCTCAACCAGGGTCAGGACAAATTCGCCCTGCTCCAGGCTGATAAAGAAATTGGTGTTTTCGCTACCGGCGGCAATCCCCTGGAAATCGAGCAGGCGGCCGAGCCCGTATGGGGCGAGAAAGGTTTCCAGCTCGGGCCGAGCCAGGGGGGTAAACACAGACATGGTTAAAAACTGCTCAGTTCGGGCGCCGCTATAAAAAAGCGGCGCCGATTAAAGTTAAGAAACTACTTCCAGGTAAAGATTTCCCACGCAGGGATCAGCATATCCGGCTGATCCGAGCGGATGTAATTCGCATCGGTCCCGTCCGCGCGCACCAGGAAATACGGAGGCCCCACCTTCGGCGTGACCTTGATTGCGTAAGTAAACCCGCCTTTCTTGTATTCCTGAATGACCTTGTCGCCTTCCGTGTGCGTGCTAATGGTAACTTCGGGCTCCGCCGACGGCGCGTCATCCGCCGCCATGACAGCCAATGGAACGGTTGCAAACAACCCAGCCAGCAACAGGCGATTTAGTGTGCGCATGATAACCTTGTCCCTTTGTCGTCAACGGTCCCGCTATTCTAGCGCCGGACCCGCCGAAAAGGTTGATCCTGCTCATGAGCCAAGCCCCCCTCGTCCTGGTGGACGGTTCTTCTTACCTGTATCGGGCCTTTCACGCCCTGCCACCGCTGACCACTTCCAAAGGCCTGCCGACCGGCGCGGTCAAAGGTGTGTTGAACATGCTCAAGAGTCTGCGCAAGCAGTACCCGGACAGCCCGTTCGCCGTGGTGTTCGACGCCAAGGGTGGGACCTTTCGCGATGACATGTACGCCGAATACAAGGCCAACCGTCCGAGCATGCCTGACGATATGCGCGTGCAGATCGAGCCACTGCACCAGAGCGTGATCGCCCTCGGCTTCCCGTTGTTGTGCGTCGAAGGCGTCGAGGCCGATGACGTGATCGGCACACTGGCCCGCAGCAGCGCGGCCGCCGACCGCCCGGTGGTGATCTCCACCGGCGACAAGGACATGGCGCAACTGGTCGATGGCCACATTACCTTGGTCAATACCATGACCGGTAGCGCGCTGGACGTGGACGGCGTGAAGGAGAAATTCGGCGTCGCTCCCGAGCAGATCATCGATTATCTGGCGCTGATGGGCGATTCGTCCGACAACATCCCGGGCGTTCCGGGCATCGGCCCGAAGACCGCTTCCGGCCTGTTGGTGGGCGTGAACGGCGGCTTGACCGAACTCTACGCGCAGCTCGACATCGTGCCGAGCCTGCCGATCCGCGGCGCCAAGACCCTGCCGGCCAAGCTTGAAGAGCACAAGGATATGGCCTTCCTCTCCTATAAGCTCGCGACCATCAAGATCGACGTGCCGCTGGACATTGGCCTCGATGACCTGCAAATGGGCCAGCCGGATCACGACAAGCTCGCCGAGCTCTACACCCTGCTGGAATTCAAGAGCTGGTTCGAAGACAACCAGCGCGATGCCAAGCGTTCCGGCCAGGAAGTCGTCGCGCCTGTTGTTGAAGAAGCGGCCGTCGCAACTGAACTCAAGTACACGACGATTCTTACCCAGGCGGATTTCGACGTCTGGCTGCAGAAGCTGAACGACGCCAAACTCTTCGCCTTCGACACCGAAACCACCGGTATCGACGCGCAACAGGCGCAACTGGTGGGCCTGTCGTTCGCGGTGCAAGCCAACGAAGCGGCCTACATCCCGCTGACCCACTCCTACATGGGCGTACCGGAGCAGCTGGATCGCGATACCGTATTGCGGGCGCTGAAACCGATTCTGGAAGACCCGAGCAAGCTGAAGGTCGGCCAGCACGCCAAGTTCGATATGAACATCCTGGCCAACTGCGCCATCGGCGGCGATCAGAGCTGCGGCATTACGGTGCAAGGCGTCGCTTTCGACACCATGCTCGAATCCTACGTGCTGGACTCCACCGCGACCCGCCACGACATGGACAGCCTGGCGCTCAAGTACCTGAACCACACGACCACCGGTTTTACCGACATCGCCGGCAAGGGCGCCAAGCAGCTGACCTTCGACCAGATCTCCCTGGAACTGGCCGGGCCATACGCCGCCGAAGATGCCGACGTGACCCTGCGCCTGCATCAAACCTTGCAGGCAAAGCTCAACGCGATTCCAAGCTTGAGCAAGGTCTTGAGCGAAATTGAAATGCCTTTGGTGCCGGTACTGGCGCGGATCGAGCGCCAAGGCGCGCTGGTGGATGCCGAGCTGCTGGGCATTCAGAGCGTTGAGCTGGGCAAGAAAATGGTCGAGCTGGAACGTGAGGCGTATGCCATCGCCGGCGAAGAATTCAACCTCGGCTCGCCGAAGCAATTGGGCGCGATCCTGTACGAAAAACTCGGTCTGCCCGTCCTCAGCAAAACCGCCAAGGGTCAGGCTTCGACCGCCGAAGCCGTGTTGGCCGAACTGGCTGACCAGGATTTCACGCTGCCCAAGGTACTGATGCAGTACCGCTCGATGAGCAAGCTGAAAAGCACTTATACCGATCGCTTGCCGGAGCAGATCAACCCGCGCACCGGGCGGATTCACACTTCTTATCACCAGGCGGTAGCAGCGACCGGACGCTTGTCCTCCAGCGATCCAAACCTGCAGAACATTCCGATCCGTACCGCAGAGGGCCGGCGGATTCGCCAGGCGTTCGTGGCGCCAAAAGGCTACAAACTGCTGGCGGCGGACTACTCGCAGATCGAACTGCGGATCATGGCGCACCTGGCCAAGGATGAAGGCTTGTTGCATGCCTTCCGCAACGACCTGGATGTGCACAAAGCGACCGCAGCCGAAGTTTTCGGGGTTGAGCTGACGGACGTGACTACCGATCAGCGTCGTAGCGCCAAGGCGATCAACTTCGGTCTGATCTACGGCATGAGCGCGTTTGGCCTGGCCAAACAGATCGGTGTCGACCGCAAGCAGTCCCAGGCGTACATCGACCGTTACTTCGCCCGCTATCCCGGCGTGCTGGCCTACATGGAACGCACCCGTACCCAGGCGGCCGAGCAGGGCTTCGTCGAGACCATTTTCGGTCGTCGCCTGTACTTGCCAGAGATCAATGCGAAAAACCCGGCCCTGCGTAAAGGTGCCGAGCGCACCGCGATCAACGCCCCGATGCAAGGCACTGCGGCGGACATCATCAAAAAGGCCATGGTGGCTGTGGATAACTGGCTGACGTCGTCAGGCCTGGACGCCAAAGTCATCCTGCAAGTACACGATGAATTGGTGCTTGAGGTACGCGAAGACCTGGTTGATCAAGTGCGTGAAGAAATTCGCACACACATGAGCAACGCCGTGACGCTGGACGTGCCGTTACTGGTCGAAGTCGGGGTAGGCAATAACTGGGACGAGGCTCACTAAGCCGTCTGAAAGAGGCCTTTTGCTGCGGCATAGTGCCGCGGCAAAAGGGCGAAGGGCGCTTAGTTCGAAAAATGCGCTGGGTTATTCCAAAGGCATTTGAAAAAATTCTGAACTAATCTCGTGAACCGCCACTCAGAGTTACTGAATGGCTGGTGAAGCCCTTCGATGCTCCTATGTTGTGTTAAGTGTTGGCAGATATCTGGACCCCGCCCTAACGGTCCGGAACTTGAACCCCGGAACTTCCCCCTCCCCATACGAAGTCCGGGGTTTTTTTTGCCTGCAGAAAAGCCCTATTCAGCACTCTGGGCAATCTCGGCGCCTTTGTCCTCCAATTCCATCCAGCCTGCCAATACAGTGTAGGCGTCTTCCAGGCCCATGCGTTTTGGCGCTGAGAACAACTGGATGCTGATCGCATCACCCCAGCCTTTACGAATGTCTGCCTGCACCTTGAGCAGGACGTTTTTCGCCGCGCCGTAGGTCAGCTTGTCCGCTTTGGTCAGCAAAATGTGCATCGGCATGCCAGCGGCAACAGCCCAATCGAGCATCAGCAAGTCGAAGTCGGTCATTGGATGACGAATGTCCATCATCAGAATCAGACCTTTCAAACTCTCGCGACCACCCAGATAAGCTTCCAGGTGACGCTGCCAGTGCAGCTTCAGCGGAATGGGTACTTTTGCATAACCGTAGCCCGGCAGGTCGACCAGACGCCGATCATCGTCTAGCTTGAAGAAGTTCAACAACTGCGTGCGACCCGGAGTTTTCGAGGTCCGCGCCAGGCTGGCGTGAGTCAGGGTGTTCAGCGCGCTGGATTTACCGGCGTTGGAACGCCCGGCGAAGGCTACTTCAAAGCCTTCGTCGTCCGGACATTGGTCGACTTTGGCAGCGCTGAGCATGAAGGTGGACTGTTGGCACAGGCCGAGGATGGGGTTCTTGAGTTGCATGGGATTTCCGATGTGGGCGGCGCCGGGAATGGACGCGGCAAGCGGTGTCGTTTCCGTTTCAGTAGCGCCAGTATATAATGCCGCAGATTTTGTGTGCGCTTTGTCCCAGCGTAGGATGAAGTTCACGAGAGCGATTGACCTTGATTGCGCATTAGAACGCAGAACGCTCTCTACCCTGAAAAGGTCGTTTTATGACGAAATGGCTGCTAGCTGCCGGTGTCTTGATGCCGCTTTACAGCGCTCAGGCTACACAGGATCCGGAAGCTGTGTACAACCGTGTTTGTGGTGCCTGTCATTCCGGCCAACTACCCATGGCGCCTCAAAAGGGCGATCAGGAAGCTTGGACGCCGAGGTTGGCGAAAGGTATGGAGACGCTGGTGCAACACGTGACCCAGGGTTTCAAGGCGATGCCGCCGCGTGGTTTGTGCATGGACTGCAGTGCCGAGGATTACCAAGCCATCATCCACTGGATGAGCGAGTAAACCCGGCCCATAACTCTTTAACCCTTAGCCGTAGTTGGATTAGCTGATGAACAAATTGATCGTGAGTCTGCTGTTGACCGTGGGGATCTCCGGCATTGCCCATGCTGCAGGTGATGCAACAGCTGGCCAGGCGAAAGCCGCAGTCTGTGGCGCCTGTCATGGCCCGGATGGTAATAGCATGGCGCCTAACTTTCCAAAACTGGCAGGTCAGGGCGAGCGTTATCTGAACAAGCAGTTGCACGACATCAAGTCCGGCAAACGCACGGTACTCGAAATGACCGGCCTGCTGACCAACCTGAGCGATCAGGACCTGGCCGATATCGCCGCCTACTTCGCCAGCCAGAAAGGCAGCGTTGGCGCCGCCGACCCTAAAGTCGTGGCTCGCGGTGAAGCACTGTTCCGTGGCGGCGACCTGGCCAAGGGCCTGCCAGCCTGCACCGGCTGCCACTCGCCGAATGGCGCGGGTAACGCAGCCGCCGGCTTCCCTCACCTGGGTGGCCAGCACGCTCAATACATTGCCAAGCAACTGACCGACTTCCGCAAGGAAGAAGGCGGCCGCAACAACGACGGCGACACCAAAACCATGCAGACCATTGCCAAACGCCTGAGCGACGAAGACATCGCAGCGGTGTCCAGCTACATTCAGGGCCTGCACTAAGACCGGCAAATCGGGCGTTATGCGGGGCGTACATCTCCTGCAACGTTAACGCTCTATTAATCCGTCGCAGCAAGTATAAAAAGGGTGGCTTAGGCCGCCCTTTTTTGTGGCCGCTGCCGTTACACTACAGAACTCAAGCCCGCCAGGACCTGTCTGAAAACAGGTCGCGCGAGGCGACCAAAATTGTCCAGGAGTAAAGCATGCGTAATCTGATCATCAGCGCCGCACTCGTCGCTGCCAGCCTGTTCGGCATGAACGTCCAGGCCGCCGAAGCACCCGCGGCGCCTTACGTCGAACTGACCAACCCTGTTCCAGTCGCGGTACCTGGCAAGATCGAAGTCGTGGAGCTGTTCTGGTACGGCTGCCCGCACTGCTACGCTTTTGAGCCGGTGATCAATCCGTGGGTTGAGAAATTGCCTTCCGACGTCAACTTCGTGCGTATTCCAGCCATGTTCGGCGGCCCTTGGGACGCTCACGGCCAGATGTTCCTGACCCTGGAAGCCATGGGCGTCGAGAACAAGGTTCACGCGGCAGTCTTCAACGCGATCCAGAAAGAACACAAACGCCTGACCGATCCGCAAGAAATGGCAGAATTCCTGGCCACTCAGGGCGTCGACAAGGACAAGTTCCTGGCCACCTTCAACTCCTTCGCCATCAAGGGCAAGATCGTCCAGGCCAAAGAGCTGGCGAAGAAATACGAAATCTCTGGCGTTCCAACCATGATCGTCAACGGCAAGTATCGCTTTGACGTAGGTTCCGCCGGCGGTGCCGAGCAAGCCCTGCAACTGGCCGACAAACTGGTCGACAAAGAGCGAGCGGCTAACAAGGCTGCCGCCAACTAAGCGCGGCTCCTGCCATGCGCCGCTGGGGTACTGAACGCGTCGTTGGCCTGCATGAACCGCAGGTCAACACGCATCATCTGGAATCGACGGGCCTGCCCGCAGACAGCCGTCTGCGTTTGCTCAGCTTCAATATCCAGGTCGGCATCAGTACCGAGCGCTATCGGCACTACCTGACCCGTGGCTGGCAACACTTGTTGCCGCACACCGGGCGTGCCGACAACCTGCAAAAGATCGGCAATCTGCTGGGCGACTTCGATCTGGTCGCCTTGCAGGAAGCCGATGGCGGCAGCCTGCGATCAGGCTACGTCAATCAGGTCGAACACCTGGCCCAACTGGGCGCCTTCCCCTACTGGTATCAACAACTCAATCGCAATCTCGGTCGCCTCGGCCAGCACAGCAATGGCGTGCTCAGCCGTCTGCGCCCGTGGGCGATTGAAGATCACCCGCTGCCGGGGCCCAAGGGTCGTGGGGCGATCCTGGTGCGCTTCGGCGAAGGTCCGGAGGCGCTGGTCGTCGTGATGATGCACCTGGCGCTTGGCGCTCGTGTGCGCAGCCTGCAACTGGCCTACATCCGCGAGCTGATCGGCGGCTACAAGCACCAGGTGCTGATGGGCGACATGAACACCCACGCCACTGACTTGCTGCAAAATTCCCCGTTGCGCGACCTCGGCCTGCTGGCCCCGCAACTGGAAGCGACGTTTCCCAGCTGGCGCCCGCAGCGCTGCCTGGACCATATTCTGCTCAGCCCGACCCTGACTCTGGAAAGGGTCGAAGTGCTGGCACATCCGATTTCCGATCACCTGCCGGTCGCGGTAGAGATTCGTTTGCCGGGTTCGCTCACGGCCGATGCATTCCCCGCGTTGAGTCCTGCCCCTCGCGGATCCCATGAATGAGCGACGAAGCACAGCGCTGGAAAGAGAAATACCTTAAAAGCATCGAACAACAGGAAAAACTCGAGCGTCGCTGGGACGCCCGGCTCGACCTGTTGCGTCGCGGGCTGGTGCGAAGCACTTTGGCGGCAGAGGGCACTGACCGCGCTGTTGACCTGTGCATGAAGGAAATGCGCGAAGTCGTGCGCACCGATGACATGGATGCCGGCCTCGCCGCGTTGCTACCGCGCCTGGAAAAAGCCGTGCTCGACTCCGAGCAGCGCCGCGAAACCCGGGTCGATCAGGTCAGCGCGGCACTGAATGCGCTGGTCTCGCAGCTCCAGGCACTCCCACTGCCCCGGGAAGTCAGCCGGCCACTCAAGGCTTTTGCCAAGCAATTGGACGGACGCGTCGGCCAGGCTCGCGAGATTCCATTGTTGCTCAGCGAACTGAGCGGCTTGCAAGGCAAAGCCCTGAACCAACTGGAAAACCCTGCCGAACCGGGTCGCCCAGGCTTGTTGCAGCGGTTGTTCGGCAGCCGGGAAGCGGAAGAGTCAGCGCCACAAGTCGCTGCCCCCGTCGTCCAAGCGCCAGTCCAACAACCCGTTTCTGCACCCGTTGTTGAGGCGCAACAGGCGAAAGCCGAACCCGCCCTGCCGCAAACATCGCCGGCAATAACCCCCGTCGCGCCAGCCGTCGCCATTGCGGAGCCACTCGCGCCGCAGGCAGCACCAGAGCCGGAGATTGTGGCGTTTATCCCTCCTGTCGTGGAGCCACAAGCAGTACACACCCAAGCGCCATCGCCAGAGCCTGACCCTGAACTGCTCCAGACACCGATAGCTCCGACCATCGCGCCTGTCGTTCAAGTTCAGCCAGACATCAATCCAGACGAACTGATTCCGGCCGCAAGTCCTGAGACACCGGTATTCCTCGACAGCCTGCCCCTGCCTCCCGTCATGGCCCAGGCACTGGCCGCCATCGATCCGGAACACCCCGAGCAAGACATTCTCTACGCGCTGCCGGACTCACCGGAACCGTCCTACAGCTCCGTGGCCACGCACATCGAAGAGACGCTGCTGGGCCTGCTCGACGACCTGACGCTGCCGGAACGCCACCGCCCGCAAGCCGAAGCGATGCGCGAACGCCTGCAAAACGGGTTGAACTGGTACGAATTGCTGCCGATCCTCGACGATCTGGCCACCTTGATGTTGGCCATTACGGACAGCGGCCAACACGAATTCGAAGCTTACTTGCAGCAACTCAACGAACGCCTCGAGTCGTTCCAGAGCAACCTGCAAGCCGCCAGTGCCGGACATGCCGATAACCGCTCCGCCGCGCGGGAAATGGATACGCAGATTCGCGAACAAGTCGACGGCCTGCAAACCAGCATGCAGGACGCAGCCAACCTGCAAGATCTCAAGCACGTTCTGGAGAACCATCTCGAAGGTCTGCTGGGCACCATGGATCAGCATCAGAAGCAGCGCGATGAACGTGAGCAGGAAGTCGCCGCTCGCCTGCAAGGCCTGGCCGAACGGGTTGCGCACATGGAGCAGGAAGCCTTGGGCTATCGCGAGCACTTGGAAGAACAACGTCAAAAGGCATTGATCGACCCGCTGACCGGCCTGCCCAACCGCGCCGCCTGGAGCGAACGGCTGGAACACGAAATCGCTGAGTGGCAGCAGCACGGCAACACACTGATGCTGGCCATGCTCGACCTCGACCATTTCAAACGCATCAACGATAACTACGGCCACCTGGCAGGCGACAAGGTGCTGAAGATCATCGCCAGCGTACTGCGCAAGCGCCTGCGCGGCTCGGACTTCATTGCCCGCTTCGGCGGTGAGGAGTTTGTGCTGTTGATGCCCGCCACCGTGCCGGCCGTCGGGGCAAAACTGCTGGAAACCCTGCGCGCTTCGATTGAAGCCTGCCCGTTCCACTTCAAGGGTGAGCGAGTGACTGTCACCATTTCCATGGGGCTCGCGGCGTTCAAACCGGGTGAACACAGCGATATGGTGCTTAAAAGAGCCGATCAGGCGCTGTACCGTGCCAAAAACGCCGGACGTAACCGGATCGAACTGGGCTGAAGGGCAATTGTTCCATTTTGTTTAAAGCGGCTCTTTTGCCCTCAACGCGCGAGGCATTACGTTACACTGTTGCATTATTGTCTCGCGCGTACTGCCTTCTATCATGAAATTTCTTACTCTCGTTGTGTCGCTTCTGCTGCTGGCCGGTTGTGCCAGCGGTCCACGTATCGACACCAGTCACCCTTCCGCCAACTTCGACAGCCGCGTGCAGTTCGTGGTGGTGCATTACACCAACGCATCCCTGGAACGTTCGCTGCAGTTGTTGACCCACGGCGAAGTCAGCGCCCATTACCTGATCGGTGATGACAAGGGCGCGACCATCTACAAACTGGTGGATGAAAACCAGCGCGCCTGGCACGCCGGGGAAAGCGAATGGCAAGGCCGGACCTGGCTGAATTCGAGCTCCATCGGCATCGAAATCGTCAATCCGGGTTTCAGCGACACCCCGACCGGTCGCCTCTGGTACCCGTACAGCGAAGCCCAGGTGCAATCCTTGATCGTCCTGCTCAAGGACATCAGCAAACGCAATGGCATCAGCCCTCGGCACATCATCGGTCATAGCGACATCGCTCCACTGCGCAAGCTCGACCCCGGCCCGCTGTTCCCCTGGAAACGTCTGGCCGCCGAAGGCCTGGGTATCTGGCCGAACGAACAGGCCGTTGCGAGCCGGCAAGTACAGTTCGCCGCCGAACTACCGAGCATCGGATGGTTCCAGGGACAGCTGGCACGCCTGGGCTATGCAACGCCGCAAACCGGCGAACTGGATGTGGCGACGCGGCATGTCCTGGCAGCCTTCCAGATGCACTACCGCCCTTCCCGTTTCGATGGCACCCCGGATGCGCAAACCGCCGCCCTGCTGCTGGTACTCAATCAGACAAAATAATGACGCCCGCCCGACGGTCCGCGCTTTTTCTCAATCAGCAGCTATAACTCATTGGTAATTCTTCGGATGTTCCCAAATGGCTGCTACTCGAGAGAGGTTGCGTAGTTGGTTCTATCGCCCATGGTTTTTGGCGATGCTGGCTGCTGCCTTGAGTGCGACGCTGTTGATGGCTGCCAGCCTGTACATCGCAATGAATCAGGTCGAGCAGAACGAAAGCCGGGAAATGAACGCCCAAGGCGAACGCTTTCTCGCCCGTCTTGAGCAAATGTTCGGGCAATTGCGCGAAAGCCTCGATGACCTGGAAGCCCAGCCGTTGCGAACGTGCAACGAAGAAATGATCGCCACGTTGCAGCAGATCAGCTTCAGCTACCGCTTCGTCTACGAAGCCGCTTTTATGGAAGGCAACCGGATTTGCTCCAATCGCCCTCGTCAGGAGGGGTTGGCGATGATCCGACCGGCGGACCTCCGGGGTCCCACCTACAGTTACTGGCTCAATACCACCACCGAACCCGATGAAAACCGCGCCGCGCTGATGCTCAGTCGAGGCAATTTCCGCGTGGCTACTTCTCGCGGGCATTTGACTGACATGGTCGATCTCTCGCCAGGCAGCAGCCTGCTGGTGGTACTCGATCATGGGAAGCGGGCAATTCCGGTTCTGGGTGTCGAGCAGGCCTGGCCACCGACGGAACCCTGGCCTCCGACCAGCAGCGATTCGCTGCAAGTGACCCAAACCCGCCTGATTTACCGTATGCCCACCAACAACCCGGAATATCAGTTGGTGCTGATCACCCCGCGCACCGCCATGCATGTACCGACGGTCTGGTGGTGGCTGCTGCCGGCGAGCCTGGCGCTGGGCATTATCGTCGGCATCCTGGTGTTTCTGCTGGTGCGTCAGCGTCAATCGCTGGATGCCGAACTGCAAGGCGCGATACGCCGTGGCGAGTTGCAGGTGTTGTATCAACCGATCTTCGACCTCGACAGTCGCAACTGTGTCGGCGCTGAAGCCCTGCTGCGCTGGCGCAGGCCGGACGGCACGCTGACCAGCCCTGACCTGTTCATTCCGATGGCGGAAAACACCGGACAGATCCGCCAGATGACCGACTTCGTCTTGCAGCGTCTGCTCGAACAGTTGGGGCAATTGTTACGAGCGAATCCGCAGCTGTACATCTCGGTCAACCTGGCAGCTTGCGATGTGATGGTGCCGCGTATCGGCCAAGTAATGGCGCGACTGCTGACCTTGCACCGGGTCGCGGCCAAACAGATTGCCTTCGAGGTGACCGAGCGCGGGATGATCGACGTGGTGGTGGCCCGGGAAAACCTGCAAGCCTTGCGCGATGTCGGGCATCAAGTGCTGATCGATGACTTCGGCACCGGCTATTGCAGCCTGGCCTACCTGCAAACCCTGCCGGTGGATTGCCTGAAAATCGACAAGGCCTTTATCGATGCCTTGGGTCATGACGCCGCCAGCAGTGGCGTGGCCCCGCACATCATTCACATGGCCCAGGCCCTGCAGCTCAAAGTGATCGCCGAGGGCATCGAACATGAAGCCCAAGTCGCATTCCTGAGCAGCGAAGGCGTTAAGTTCGGTCAGGGCTGGCTGTTCGCCCATGCGCTGAGCGCGGTGCAGTTCATTGAACTGATCACCCGTGGCCGACGACTGGCGGGCCGTCGTATGGATGACGAAGCGTGAAGACGCGTTATACCGCCAGCGCCATATAGAACTGTGTGCCCTGCCCCGGCCGCGAATAAACCCCCATTCGCCCGCCGTGCAATTGCACGATTTCCTTGCACAACGCCAATCCGAGCCCGGCCCCGCCCTTTTTGCGACCGACCTGCACGAACGGCTCGAAAATCCGTCCTTGCTGGCCATAGGCAATGCCTTCGCCGTTGTCCTCGACACTGATAATCACCCGTTCGCCGTGGCGCCGGGCCTGCAAACGGATCTGCCCGTCCGCAGCGGTATGACGCAAGGCATTGTCGATCAGGTTGTCGAGCACTCGATCCAGCTGCGCCTGGTCCGCCTGCAAGCGCGGCAGCGGCCCCTGCACTTCCACCAGCAACTCGATGCCCTTCTGCGCGGCCTCCCCCGCAAATCGGCCCTGTGCCTGCTCGAGCAAGTCTTCGATGACGCACGGCCCCAGCGTGAGTTTCTGCAAGCCGTTCTGGTAGCGCGAGAAATTCAGCAGATCGTTAATCAACTGCATCAAGCGCTGCATTTCTTCATTTACGGTATCGAGCAAGTCAGCTTCGCGGGAGTCCGGGGCAAATTTCGCTCGCTCGCGGAACAGGCCGAAGGCCATATGCATCCCGGTAACCGGCGTGCGCAACTCATGCGAGGCCCGCAGGACGAATTCACTGCGCACCCGTTCGAACGCCCGCTGTTCAGTGACGTCATGCAACACCATCACCGCACCGAGAATGTGTCCTTGGGTATGGCTGACCGGGGTCAAGCTGTAGGTCAACAGCCGCGATTCCCCATCGACTTCCACACTCAGGTCTTCCGGCGCCCGCTCCAGGGTGCCGCCGCGTAAAACCAATTGCAGCTGCGCATCCAGTTCAGGTCGTTCGAGCGCCGAGCCCAAACCCTGGCCGAGTCGGTCGGTGTCCCAGCCCAATTGGCGCTGCGCCACCGGGTTGAGGTGCTCCAGATGACCTTCTCGGTCGATCATCAGCAAACCGTCGTCGATGCTGTCGAGTACCGCTTGCAAGCGTTGCTGGCCGGCCATCAGTTCATCGACATTGGTCGCCTGATGCTCGCGCAACGCCTCGGCCATGATCCCGAAGCGCTTGGTCAGCTGGTTCATTTCCTCGGCCGAGGAAATCGGCAGGGTCACTTCGAAATTGCCTTGGCCAATGTTGTCCGCGGCCTGGGCCAGCGCCTCGATCGGCGCACCGAACCGGCGGGCAATTGCATGCGCAGTGACGAAGCCGATGATCAGCACCGCCAGCCCGACCAAGCCGAGCAGGCCGGCGATCAGCAGCGCCCGATCACGGGCTTTGCGCTGGGTGTCGTTGATGTTATCCAGAGCGCGCTTGTGCTCGGCGATCAAGCCGTTGCGCAGCTGATTGAATTTGGCCGTGACGTCATCGTTGCCCGACAGCACAAAGGCAGGATCGTGAGACTGGTCCAGCGCCTGCAGAAAACTCTGGTAGTCAGCCTTGGCCTGCTTGAAGCCATACTGGCCCTCGACAACGCCCTGCTCATGGGCGACGCCTTCGTCGAGCAGTTCCAGGTAATGCTGCTTCGACGCGGCAAACTGCGCAGGGTCGGGTTTTTCGCTGAGCATGATGATCAGTTGATCACCCAGGGTCTGGCGCAGCTTCAGACCCAGATCCAGAGTAACGAAGTTATTGCGGACCAGCGCTTCCTGACTGCCGGCCATTTGCATAACGCTGATCAGCCCGAGCAACAGCCCAAGCAGCGCGACGGTGATGAGTGCGGAAATACTCAGGAACAGTCGGGTCCGCAACTTCATCGCCAGTTTCATCGGATGTTGCTCACAGGTTGTACTGCTTGCGTTTGCGGTACAGGGTCGAGGCATCGATGCCCAGCGTTTTCGCTGCCTGGTCCAAAGTTCCTGCGGTGGCCAGCACGGCGCCGATATGGGCTTTTTCCAGCTCATCCAGGCTCAGCGCGGCACCCACTCGCGGCGAGTTATTCGCCGGTTGTTCGGCCATGCCCAAGTGAACGATCTCGACGCGCTCCTGTGGACAAATAATGCTCGCCCGCTCCACCACGTTACGCAGCTCTCGAATATTGCCCGGCCATCGGTAGCTGAGCAGCGCTTCCCGGGCCTCATCGCTGAAACCCCGCGCCGGTCGTGCATATTCCTTGACGAAACGGGCCAGGAAACGATCAGCGAGGGTCAGGATGTCTTCGCTGCGTTCGCGCAGCGGCGGCAGGTGCAAGGTGATGACGTTCAGGCGATAGAGCAAATCTTCGCGGAAACGTCCGTCGCGGACCATGTCTTCAAGATTAAGGTTGGTGGCCGCAAGGATCCGCACATCGGCGCGTCGAGTGACTGGGTCGCCGACCCGCTCGTATTCCTTGTCCTGGATGAAACGCAGTAACTTGGGTTGCAACGTCAGCGGAAAGTCGCCGATCTCGTCGAGAAACAACGTGCCGCCATCAGCCTGGTTAACCCGACCCAGCGTACTTTCACTGGCACCGGTGAACGCGCCACGGCTGTGGCCGAACAGTTCGCTTTCCATCAATTCGGCGGTCAGCGATGGGCAGTTGATGGTGACGCAGGATTTCTTCTCGCGCTTGCTCCAGCCGTGAATCGCCCGAGCCAGTTCACCTTTACCTGTCCCGGACTCACCGAGGATCAGGATATTGGCGTCGGTGCCGGCCACTTGGCGGGCCGTCTCAAGCACAACTTTCATCGCCGGGCTGTGGGAATCCAGGCCATCCTTGGTTTTACGCACTTCGCCTTCGAGGGCCTCCAGACGCGCCGAGAGCTGGCGCACTTCCAGTTGCTTGGCGGTGGCCAGACGCAATTGATCCGGGCTGCAGGGTTTGACCAGGTAATCGGCGGCGCCGGCCTGAATCGCATCGACGGCGGTATCCACAGCGGAATGCGCGGTGACGATAACGACCCGCATCCACGGCGCCTGAATACGCATCTGCGCCAATACATCGAGGCCATTGTCCTCACCCAGGCGCAAATCCAGGAAGCACAGGTCGAACACCTGACGCTGCAACAGTGCATCGGCCTGGGCGGCGCTGTTGGCGGTGGCGACGGTATAGCCTTCGTCTTCGAGGCAATAACGGAAGGTACGAAGGATGGCGGACTCATCGTCTACCAGCAGAATGCGGCCTTGATGCTCAGTGGCTGATTCCATTTTCCTACGCTCCTTACTGAATGATTTTGGTTAGTCCCGAGAAAATCGGGCAAGTTGCATGGTTGATTCTGATCCATTCCAGCCCCGGCAGTGTAGCTATCTGCTGCCCTTCTCGTTAATTGGCTGATTTCGTTGGTTTTTTACGAAAAATCCAACATTTCGACGTTTGCCTGCTTGAACGTCTGACATCTGCGCCCTCCTCGCAATTCAAAAAATTTGAAAGTTCCTCTGAATCTTTCGTGCATTACGCACGACCGTCAGGGCCCCATCGTGCAGGATGCGTGTGGAACGATTTTCACCACAACCATAACTATCTGATTTTATTGAGTTTTTTTCATTCAAAAAGCTGGCATGCAGACTGCAATAGTCTGATTAACGCCAGGGCATTCACGGAATGAGCGCCCTCAACAAGACGACCACTCAGGTGGAGGAGCTACAGGATGAATCGCCAACGTGCCGCCCAATTGCGTATCTCGCCACTGCACATCCAGCAGGGTTTGTTCGCGATGCTCGCTCTTACGATCACATTGATCGGTGGCCAGCAGTTCGCCCGTTGGGAGCAGAGCCAGCAGCCAGAGGCGCCACGCCTGTCGATTCAACACGCCACCCAGACCCACTTCAGCGCCGTCAGCAGCAAACTCGCCGACAGCGCCCCAATGCGAATGATGGACGTCGACCAGGCTCAGCCTGTGGATCAGATGCCGCGTCAGGAACGTTGGGTGTTCTAAAGAACCGAACTTGGCGCGACTGATGCGCCGGGAAAAGCACCACCAGACATACCTTTAAATAGAAACGTAAGGAGAATCACCATGTTGAGCTGGGCAATTACATTCTTGATCATTGCCATCATCGCCGCCGTACTGGGCTTCGGTGGTATCGCGGGCACCGCCACGGGTATCGCCAAGATTCTCTTTGTCGTGTTCCTGGTGATGTTTGTTGCTTCGTTCTTCTTCGGCCGTCGCGGTCGAGGCTGAATATGAGCGTTCTGTTTAAGACACTGGCAGCCGCCCTGCTTCTGGGCGGTAGTGCCATGGCGATGGCGGCCAATGATGGCCAGACGCGGGCCAACGAGTTGCTGAACTCTGACCCGCAGTACCGTGAAACCTGGACCAAAGTCGTGAAGAAGGAAGAACGACTGCCGGAATGGGTGATGAACCTCACGGGCGATGCCGAACAAATGAATGCTGTCCAGGAGGATGGCGACAAGTATCTGGTCGGGCCGCTGTGCGAAGCACAACAGTCATGCCTGAACAAACGCTTGATCGTGGCATTCAGTTTCGACAAAAAGGACGCCTACGCGATGCTGGTCGAAGTGCCTGCGGGCTTGCCCGCCGACAAATCACCCACGCGACATGCCGACTACCGCTTCCTCGGGAAGCCGAATCAGGGCATGCAGGACTTGTTGATGGAACAACTCAAGAAAGATCCGAACTGGTACTGAGTTTGAAACACGAGAGGAGCAGCCTTGCTTCTCTCCAGTGCGCCACCCGAGGAAGGCAGGCGCATGACCAAGGGGTCGGGACGCTTTGACTGCTTCAGGGTCGGAGTGACCTACGGGCACATGGAGTGCTTGCGCAAGGGCCGGGTCAGGTCAGTAAAGCTGCGACGCAAGTTCGCCGGCCCTCAGCGGCTCGACGGACTTGCGAAGAGCTTCAACGTGCAAAACGTTGATCTAGAGCACTTCGCTTGTTCCCTTCTGCTGCATATTCCCCGCAAAACCGTTTCGCGGTGTTTCTTCACGACCGTATATCGAGAAACCTCCGACTTTCGTCGCGGGAGTTTTCGCTATCAAACGTGGGCTTTTTCCCAAGTTTTGCCATGAATTCAACTGTTTAAAAAACAACCAACCTGCTCTGAAATGGCCGGTTCACGGCACTTATGCCTGCCGAAATGTCGTATTCGAACCGGTTGGGACGCCAGTTTCATTTGAAAAAGCTCATGCCGATTCGGCATAGGGTAGGCGTTTACGGCATTAGACGTCGCTTCCTTGCATCGGAATAGTTGCGCCTTTTTTCGCCTGCCGAAGAGCCGTAATTACGCGCTTGCGGGGCACCTTATACGGGGGCAGATGCACAGACTTTTCCGCCACTGAGCGTTCCAGTTCGCGCATCTGCCCGAGTCAAACTGAAGTAAGGGTAATGATATGAAGAAGGCAAAGCTTAGCCTCGCCTGGCAGATCCTCATCGGTCTGGTATTGGGGATTGCAATCGGTGCGCTGCTCAACCATTTCAGTGCCGAAAAAGCCTGGTGGATCAGCAACGTCCTGCAACCTGCGGGCGATATCTTTATCCGTCTGATCAAGATGATCGTGATCCCGATCGTGATCTCCTCGCTGGTGGTCGGTATTGCCGGCGTCGGCGATGCGAAGAAGCTCGGGCGCATCGGTCTGAAGACCATTCTCTACTTCGAAGTCGTCACCACCATCGCCATTCTGGTCGGTCTGGTGCTGGCCAACGTGGTCCATCCGGGCACCGGCATCGACATGAGCACCCTGGGTACCGTGGATATTTCCAAGTACCAGGCGACGGCGGCCGAGGTTCAACATGAACACGCGTTCATCGAAACCATCCTCAACCTGATCCCGTCGAACATCTTCGCGGCCATGGCCCGCGGCGAGATGCTGCCGATCATCTTCTTCTCCGTATTGTTCGGCCTCGGTCTGTCGAGCCTGCAATCGGACCTGCGCGAGCCGCTGGTGAAGATGTTCCAGGGCGTCTCCGAGAGCATGTTCAAAGTCACCCACATGATTATGAACTACGCCCCGATCGGCGTGTTCGCACTGATCGCGGTGACCGTGGCCAACTTCGGTTTTGCCTCGCTGCTGCCACTGGCCAAACTGGTGGTGCTGGTTTACTTCGCCATCGCTTTCTTCGCCTTCGTGGTGCTTGGCCTGATCGCCAAGCTGTTCGGCTTCTCGGTGATCAAGCTGATGCGCATCTTCAAGGATGAGCTGGTGCTGGCTTACTCCACCGCCAGTTCCGAAACCGTGCTGCCGCGCGTGATCGAGAAGATGGAAGCCTACGGCGCGCCGAAAGCCATTTGCAGCTTCGTGGTGCCGACCGGTTACTCGTTCAACCTCGACGGTTCGACCCTGTACCAGAGCATCGCGGCGATCTTCATTGCCCAGCTCTACGGCATCGACCTGTCGATCAGCCAGCAACTGCTGCTGGTGCTGACCCTGATGGTCACCTCCAAAGGCATCGCCGGCGTACCGGGCGTGTCCTTCGTGGTGCTGCTGGCCACCTTGGGCAGCGTGGGTATTCCGCTGGAAGGCCTGGCGTTCATCGCCGGTGTCGACCGCATCATGGACATGGCGCGTACCGCACTGAACGTGATTGGTAATGCCTTGGCCGTACTGGTCATCTCCCGCTGGGAAGGCATGTACGACGACGCCAAGGGCGAGCGCTACTGGAACTCCCTGCCGCACTGGCGCAGCAAGGAAAAATTGCCGGCCGGTGAAATCTCCAAGGGCTGATGCATAACCCTGTGGGACTGCTTTATGTGGGAGCGAGCCTGCTCGCGAAGAGGCCGGCACATTCAACACCTGAGTTGACTGACCCGACGCTTTCGCGAGCAGGCTCGCTCCCACAGTGGATTGAAGCCAGCCCATAGAATTGGGTTCGGCCCGCGCGATGCAGCGTCAAAACAAACCCCGGAGAAATCCGGGGTTTGTCGTTTCTGGCGACCCCGCTATCATTCGCCGCATTCTTCGGGGGATTTAACTGATGCTCAATGGCCTGTGGCTTGGCTTCTTCATCGTGGCAGCCGTGTCGGCAATGGCGCAGTGGCTGATCGGCGGCAATGCCGGGATCTTCGCAGCGATGGTGGAAAGCATCTTCGCCATGGCCAAGCTGTCGGTGGAGGTCATGGTCCTGCTGTTCGGCACCCTGACCCTGTGGCTGGGCTTCCTGCGGATCGCCGAGAAGGCCGGGATCGTCGAGTGGCTGGCCAAGGCGCTGGGCCCGTTGTTCCTGCGCCTGATGCCTGAAGTCCCGGCGGGGCACCCGGCCATCGGCCTGATCACCCTGAACTTCGCCGCCAACGGCCTGGGCCTGGACAACGCCGCGACGCCGATCGGCCTCAAGGCCATGAAGGCGCTGCAAGAGCTCAACCCCAGCGCCACCATCGCCAGCAACGCGCAAATCCTGTTTCTGGTGCTCAACGCCTCGTCCCTGACCCTGCTGCCGGTGACGATCTTCATGTACCGCGCCCAGCAAGGTGCGCCGGATCCGACGCTGGTGTTCTTGCCAATCCTGCTCGCCACCAGTTGCTCGACCATCGTCGGCCTGTTGTCCGTGGCATTCATGCAACGCCTGCGCCTGTGGGACCCGGTGGTGCTTGCGTATCTGATTCCCGGTGCGTTGGCACTGGGTGCCTTCATGGCGCTGCTGGCGACGCTCTCAGCCACGGCGTTGGCCGGGCTGTCCTCGATCCTCGGCAACCTGACGCTGTTCGGGCTGATCATGGTGTTCCTGATCATTGGCGCGATGCGCAAAGTGAAGGTCTACGAAGCGTTTGTCGAAGGCGCCAAAGAAGGCTTCGACGTGGCGAAGAATCTGCTGCCATACCTGGTGGCGATGCTCTGCGCGGTGGGCGTACTGCGGGCGTCCGGCGCGCTGGACTTCGGCCTGGACGGGATTCGGCACCTGGTGGAGTGGGCCGGTTGGGACACGCGCTTTGTCGATGCGCTGCCGACAGCGATGGTCAAGCCATTCTCCGGCAGCGCCGCCCGCGCCATGCTGATCGAAACCATGAAGACTTCCGGGGTCGACAGCTTCCCGGCGCTGGTGGCGGCGACGATTCAGGGCAGTACCGAAACCACGTTCTATGTATTGGCGGTGTACTTCGGCGCGGTGGGGATCCAGCGGGCGCGACATGCGGTGGGCTGTGCGTTGCTGGCGGAACTGGCCGGGGTGCTTGGTGCGATCGGGGTTTGCTACTGGTTCTTTGGTTAACCACAAAACCACTGTGGAGCAAAGAATCCTGTGGGAGCGAGCCTGCTCGCGAAAGCGGTGTGTCATTCAATGAAGATGTTGAATGTACCGGCGCCTTCGCGAGCAGGCTCGCTCCCACATTGGGGTTTGTGTTGGGTTCAGGGTCTGAGTGGCGGGGCGACTTTCTGTCCTTGTTCCACCGTCCAGGCCACCACCTGCGCGGTCAATTGATCGCTGGCCTGGCCAAACCCGGCCACCACCGACGGCACCTTCACGTCGCTCAGCGGTTGGCGCACTTCAAAGCGGTGGCTGGCGAGGATTCGCTGGTCATAACCGCGCACCAACAACGCATCCAGGCGCACCACCACACTCGCGTTCGAGCCCTGATATTCGGTCTGGAACGCTTGCAGGTTGCCGCCCAGCTCCAGATCCGCCTGGAAGTTGCTGTCATCGGTGCTCAACAACGACACCCGACCATCACGCTGAAAACCATCCAGCAGACGGTTACGCAGCAACACCGGCGCCGGATCGCTCCAGCGCGACGCTTTGTAGCTGCTGATCAAATCACCCTGCGGGATCACCGCGATTTTCGGACTGTTCAACGCTTCGCTGGCCTGAGGCTTGGCGAGGCGCAGCGACCAATGCTGCGGCGTGCCACGGCTGGCCGCTGCGCCGCTCTGGGTCGAGGGTAAGCGATAGACATCGGATGGCTCGGCCTTGGGCAAAATCGAGCAGGCGCTGACCAGCGCAAAACCGGCGAGGAGGGCGAGGTGAATCAGCTTCATGGCGTGAATTCCTTGTTCTTGTCGCTGCCCAGCAGGTAACCGCTGGGGTTGGCTTCCAGTCGCTGGGAAATCGCCCGCAGCGAACTCAGGGTGTCGCGCAATTCACGCACCGCCGGCGCCAGGCCATTAAGGCCCTGCATGCCGCTGTTGAGGGAGTCCTGATTGGTGGTCAGCAGTTTGTCGATGGTCGCGGTGGTCTGTTCCAGTGACTTCATCGCCTGCCCGGCGCTGCCAAACATCTGCTTGCCCTGATCGTTGAGCAAACCGTTGGCATTGCGCATCAGCGCGGTGGTTTGCTCAAGGGTGGCGCTGGCCTGTTTACCGATCGAGGCCAGTTGCTGCATGGCCTGGCGGATATCGCCGCGCTGCTCGGCGATGGTGCCGGTGGTTTGCTCCAAGTGCTCAAGAGTCTTGCTGATGCGCTCGACGTTGTCCGCCGAAAACATCTGATTGGCGTTGTGCATCAGCGTGCTCACGCCGGCCATCAGGTCGTTGCTGTCATTCAGCAGCCGGGCGATAGGCGAGGGCGCGGCGATGATGGTCGGCAACTCGCCGTCCTTGCCCCGCAGCTTGGGACTTTGCGGCGTACCGCCACTGAGCTGGATGATCGAGGTGCCAGTGATCCCGGTCAGCGCCAGTTTGGCTTCAGTGTCTTCCTTGATCGGCGTGTCGCCACCGAGGCGAATCCGCGCCAGTACCCGGCGCGGGTCTTTCGGGTCCAGGCGCAGGCTGACCACATCGCCGACCTTGATCCCGCTGTACTGTACGGCGCTGCCCTTGGACAAACCGCTGACCGCCTCGTTGAAGACGATTTCGTAATCCTTGAACTCGGTGTCGACGCTGGACTTGGCCAGCCACAAGCCGAAGAGCAGGGCGCCCGCCACCACAATCACGGTGAACAGGCCGATCAATACATGATGGGCTCGGGTTTCCATGTCAGACCTCGTTTAACTGTTGGGCGGCCGTCAGCGCCGCGCGGCCGCGAGGGCCATGGAAGTATTCGTGAATCCACGGATCGTCGGTTTCCGACACCTTGTCGATGGCGTCTGCCACCAACACTTTTTTCTGCGCCAGCACCGCCACCCGGTCGGTGATGGTGTAGAGCGTGTCGAGGTCGTGGGTCACCAGGAAAACGCTCAGGCCCAGGGCATCGCGCAGGGTCAGGATCAGTTGATCGAAAGCGGCGGCGCCAATCGGGTCGAGGCCGGCGGTGGGTTCGTCGAGGAACAGGATGTCCGGGTCCAGCGCCAACGCCCGGGCCAACGCCGCACGCTTGATCATGCCGCCGGACAGGGACGCGGGGTATTTGTCCGCCGCCGACAACGGCAGCCCGGCCAACGCCAGTTTCACCGCCGCCAGGTGCTCGGCGTCTGCACGGCTGAGTCCGGCGTGTTCGATCAGGGGCAGGGCGACGTTCTCGGTCACGGTCAGTGAAGAGAACAACGCGCCTTTCTGGAACAGCACGCCAAAGCGCCGTTCGACCATCGAACGTTCATGCTCGGAGAGCGTCGGCAGGTTCTTGCCGAAGACTTTCACCACGCCTTCGCTGGGCTGGCGCAAGCCGACGATGCTGCGCAGCAACACCGATTTGCCGCTGCCGGAGCCGCCGACCACCGCGAGGATTTCGCCTTTGTACAAATCCAGGTCGAGGTTCTCGTGCACGCTCTGGCTTCCAAACCGGTTGCACAGCCCACGGACTTCGATCACCGCCTCGGAAGGCGCTCGGGGTAGACGACTCACCAGCCTATCTCCATGAAAAACAGCGCGGCCACGGCATCCAGCACGATCACCACGAAAATCGACTGGACCACGCTGGACGTGGTGTGGGCGCCAACGGATTCAGCGCTGCCGCTGACTTTGAAGCCTTCAAGGCAACCGATGGCGGCGATCAGGAACGCGAAGATCGGCGCTTTGACGATCCCCACCAGAAAATGCTGAACGCCAATGTCGGTTTGCAGCAGCGAGAGGAACATCGCCGGCGAAATCCCCAGCGACACCGCGCACACCACGCCGCCACCAACGATCCCGGAGATCATCGCCAGAAAGGTCAGCATCGGCAGCGCCACCAGCAGCGCCAGGACGCGCGGCACCACCAGCAGCTCCATCGGATCGAGGCCCAAGGTGCGGATCGCGTCGATTTCTTCGTTGGCCTTCATCGAACCGATCTGCGCGGTGAATGCACTCGCGGTGCGCCCGGCCATCAGGATCGCGGTGAGCAACACGCCGAATTCGCGCAGGAACGAGAACGCCACCAGGTCGACGGTGAAAATACTCGCACCGAAGCTTGCCAGCACCGTCGCCCCGAGAAACGCCACCACCGCGCCCACCAGAAAGGTCAGCAAGGCAACGATGGGCGCGGCGTCGAGGCCAGTCTGTTCGATGTGCGCGACCATCGGCGTGATGCGCCAGCGCTTGGGCCGGAACAGCCCACGGGCGATGGTTTCGAGGATCAGGCCAACGAAGCCCAACAGTTGCAGAGTGTCTTGCCAGACTGTGTCAACGGCACGACCGATGCGGGTCAGCAATTGAATGCCGACGCCGATCTCCGGCTCCTTGAGCGGGACGCAGAAGTCGCTCAGCGAGCAGTAGACGGTTTGCAGCAACGCGCGATCGGCGTTGGAGAGGGTGCATTCGGGGTGTTCGGCGGAGCGGCCGAGGCGTTCGGAACCGAGCAACTCCACGAGCAACGAAGCGCCAGCGGTGTCGAGCGCACCGAGGCCATTTAGATCGATGTGGGTGCTGTCGTCGTACTGGCCGCGAAGCTTGTCGCCCAGGCGCTTGAGGTCAGCGTAATGGGCAAGCGTCCAGTCACCCGTGACCCGCAATTGTGCAGGGGTGTGCGAGGTGTCTAACTGGGCATTACCGGCCAATGTGTTGCTGGTCATAAGCTCCGTGCTTGTTCGGCTGTTACGCAGAGCTACGTAATAGCACGAACCGCATTACTTTTCTTTGGTCGGTGTGCTGTCCTTGACCACGAAGCGCAGCACGCCGATCACCTGGCCGTCTTCGGTCAACACGCGGACCTGCCATTTACCCGCCGGGTTGCCGGGGAAGTTCTGCTTGTGGGTCCAGGCCCGGTAGCCTTCCTTGCGCCCGCCATGGATATCCAGCGGGATGCGGTCGACTTCCTGGCCGTTGAACTGCCAGACGTGGTAAATCCGCTCATCCAGACCGCGCGGCGCGTTGATCGCGGTGTAGGCGTAGAGCCCTCCGCCGCGAATCTGCTCGGCACTGACTTCATCCAGGCTGTCGCCGGGAGTGCGGTCCTGCATTTCAGTGCTAATGGCCACGTCGGTCATCCACAGCGTGGCCGGCGGCACCCACGAACGCAGGACCCAACCGAGGGCGCCAATGCCCAGCGTGATACTGAGAATCGCCAAGGCGTTGCGCACGGTGCGTATCGGGAAGATCGACGCCAGGCTCGGGAACGACAACAACACCGAGATGCCCAGGGCCAGTTTGAAGCTCTGGGACGTGGTCAGGTGCAGGATGACGGGCAGGGCGGTGAGCAGGGCGGCGAACAGGGTCAGGGTGTGCAACGCCAGAAACGCCCAGCGCCGTGGCGCCAGCCATTTGTAGTAGAGCGGGTCGGTGATGGAAATCAGCGCCGCGATGCTCAACAACCCGGTGAAAAACAGTTGGCCGCTGTTCCAGGTGGTGGTGATGAAGAAAAACGGCAGGACGAAAAACAGGCTTTCCTGGTGAATCATCTGCGTCGCATAACGCAGCAACGGCTGGGGGATTTCGCGTTTGAACACCCGAGTGAACAGCTGCGTCAGGCTGTTTTCCAGCATCAGCCAGACCCAACTGATCAGCATGATGGTAGTGATCCACGTCGCCAGGCCCTGTTGGCGATCCACCAGCATGAAGCTGCCGACACCCGAGACAAAACCACCGAGCGCAATCACCCCGGGATAGCGCTTCATCAATTCGAGGACGCGCTGGACGATGAGGGGCAGGTTAGGCATTCGGCGGTTCACACTAATCGTAGGAAAAATCCTCGACAGGGTAGCGCTGGCGAGTCCGTGTGGCGAGAGAACTGCGTTCGACTCATGTACTCATGTAGCAGCTGCGTTTGACTCATGTAGCAGCTGCCGAGGCACGAGGCTGCGTTCGGCTGCGAAGCAGTCGTAAAACCTTAGCACGCAATCTTCCTGAATCACCGCGTCGCCTGATCTCGCGACTGCTTCGCAGCCGAACGCAGGCTTCGCCAGCTGCTACACAGGTCGCTGTGCCCGGTGGTGAACACGCCAGGCGAGCAACCCAAGAAGCATCAACCCAAATACCCCAGCAATCGCCCACAACAACTGGTCATCACTGATCAACGGCTTCTCGATCCGCAAATACCCCGGCTGCAGCAGCAACTCGCGCATGGCCTTGTTCGCTTCTTCCAGGGTTACGCCTTGCAGTTCCTTGGCCGGGTCGGTGAAGCGACCGTCCTCATAATCGCCCAGGGCACCCCAATAATAATCGGCCAAGGCGCTGTTACCTTGAACGGCCCACGACTGACGGGCGATGGCGGCTTGCTTGAGGCGGTCAAAGGTCTCGACATCGAGGCCATTCTTGAGCAACTCGGCTTTCATGTCCTCCAGCACTTGCTCGGCTTCGGCGACGTTTTCGCGCTCAAGGTCGGCATTCAGGCTCATGAAACCGACGCTACCGAATAACTCGCGCTCAGCCCAAGGGCCATAGGACAAACCATGGGCCAAGCGCATCTGCCGATACAGCGCCCAATCCAGATAATCCTTGAGCAGGTCGAAAGTCTGGTCCGGTATGTCTTCCAGCACCGGTTCCGGGACCAGCCAGTGCAATTTCGCGCCGCCACCGACAAACCCGTGAATCAGGCTGCGTTCATGGGCGGCGCTGGCGTTGATTTCCGGCAGCGGCAAATGGTCGGTGGGATCGACCGCTTCAAGCGCGCCATAAGCCCGTTCCAGATAGGCCGGCAGCAGCTTGTCGAGGTCGCCGACCACGATCAGGGTCATGTTATTCGGCGCGTACCAAGCCTTGCGCACCGTCTCCAGTTGCTCGCTGGTCAGGTGACCGACTTCCGCACGCTCGGGGCATTTGAGGCCCAGTTCCACGGCAAGTTGATTACTGGCGGTGTGGCCCAGGTCCTGACGATCCATCCAGCGCTGCAAGTGCGAGTAGTGACCGCCGTCTTCGCGCTCGACCACTTGCTTGGCGGCGTTGATCGCGTTGTCGTCGATGCGGGTCTGGGTCAGCAGCGCCAGCAGCAGGTCGAGGACCTTGCGCTGGTTTTTCGCCGGGGCTTCGATGACGAACGTGGTGTCGGCGTTGCTGGTGTAGGCGTTCCATTCACCGCCCAGCGCCTGCATGCGTTCCTCCAGACCACCTTCGCCGCTGGCGTCGATGCCGCTGAACAGCAAGTGTTCGAGCAGGTGTGGCAGCTCTTTGTCAGCGCATTTGAAGTCATCGAAACCGACGCCAACCACCAGGCGAATCGCCACGTGCCCGCGATCGGTGCCGGGCTTGAGCATCAATTGCAGACCGTTGGGCAGCGCATAGCCTTCGACCTGGAAACGATCCAGGGCAAACGAAGGAAATGAACCGAGCAACAGACAGGCGAATAACAGACAACGCATAACGAGCTTCCAGGCAACCAATCGGAGATCCGTACCGTCAGTCAGGGCCTCTTCGCGAGCAGGCTCGCTCCCACAAATGAACTGCATTCCTCTGTGGGAGCGAGCCTGCTCGCGAAGAAACCTTCAAGCTGAACCACTGTTACTGACTGGCCACAACCCCAGACGTTCAAGGCGAATGTGTGATGTCCGCCAAATCGTCAGCCGCCAGCGCCCCGGTGTCGGCGGTTTCCAGGACTGCGTAGGCGCTGCTGCAAAACAGCGAATTCAGGCGTTTCATGTCGGCAATCAGCTCCAGGTGCAGCGAACTGGTTTCGATACTTTGCACGATCTTACGTTGCAATCGGCTGACATGAGCATGGGCCAAGCGGCGTTCCTGTGCGCGAAAGCGACGTTTCTCACGCAGCAACTGACGCGCACTTTCCGGGTCGCTGCTGAGGAATACCGACAACCCCAGGCGCAGGTTGGAAATCAACTGACTGTGCAGCCCCGCCAGTTCTTCAAGGCCCACCTCGGAAAACGATCGGCGTTGCGAGGTCTTCTGCTGCTGGACCTTGCGCAGCATGCGTTCGATCAGGTCGCTGGCGAGTTTGAGGTTGATCGCCAGTTCGATGATTTCCGCCCAACGGCGGCTGTCCTGATCACTGAGGTCTTCGCGGGGCATCTGCGCCAGATAGAGCTTGATCGCGCTGTACAGCGCCTCGACATCATCGGTCAGGCGGCGCATTTCCTGGGTTACGGCGGTCTGTTTGCCGCGCAGCACGTCGAGCATGGCTTCGAGCATGTTGTCGATCAGGTCGCCGATGCGCAGGGTTTCCCGGGCGGCATTGGCCAGCGCCAGGCTGGGGGTGACCAGCGCTGTCGGATCGAGGTGCCGAGGCTTGGCCATGCCGTTGAGTTCCGGGCGTTCCGGCAACAGCCACGCGCAAAGCCTGGCCATCGGTCCGACGCTGGGCAGCAGGATCAGGCAGCGCGCGGTGTTGTAGAGCAGGTGGAAGCCGATGACCATTTCCTGCGAGCTGAAGTCCAGGCTGTCGATCCAGTGCACCAGCGGGTCGAGCACCGGGATGATCAGCAGCAAGCCGATCAGCTTATACAACAGGCTGCCCAGCGCCACTTGGCGGCCGGCCGCGTTTTGCATGCTGGTGCTCATGAACGCCAGCACACCGCTGCCGATATTGGCGCCGATCACCAGGCCAATGGCGACCGGCAGACTGATCACACCGGCACCGGCCAGGGTCGCGGTCAGCAGCACGGCCGCCAGGCTGGAGTAGGAAATCATCGCGAACAGCGCGCCAATCAGCGCATCGAGCAGGATGTCGCCGGTCAGGGAGGCGAAGATCACCTTCACTCCCTGGGCGTGGGTGATCGGTGCGGCGGCTTCGACGATCAGTTGCAGCGCCAGGATGATCAGCCCCAGGCCGATCGCCACCCGGCCCATCTGCCCGACCCGCGTCTGTTTGCGCGACAGGAAGAAAATCACCCCGAGAAAGATCAGCAGCGGCGACAGCCATGACAGGTCAAACGTCAGCACCCGCGCCATCAGCGCCGTACCGACATCGGCGCCGAGCATGGTTGCCAGGGCCGGGGTCAGCGCCATCAGGCCCTGACCGACGAAGGAAGTGACGAGCATCGCCGTGGCGTTGCTGCTCTGGACCATGGCGGTCACGACGATGCCGGCGATGAACGCCAAGCCACGCTTGGACATGTTCTGGCCAATCACATGGCGCAGGTTGGAACCGTAGACCCGCAGGATGCCGGTTCGGACGATGTGCGTGCCCCAGATCAGCAAGGTCACGGCAGATAGCAAATTGAGCAGGGTCAGCATGCTGGGCCCCCTGTGGTGGTAGCGTCCCAAAGGGACAAGTTGACGGTACCGCGCGACGTTCTACGTTCTGTACTTAAGCTGTAGTTGGCTAACGGTCTGGGCGCCAGCATCGCATAGCTAAAGAAGTGATTGAAACAAAACTGTCATAAAAACAGCTTGATTCGATTGAGAAAAAGCACCGCAAAACAAATGTGGGAGCGGGCTTGCTCGCGAAAGCGTCGTATCAGGCAACATTGATGTCGACTGATATTCCGCCTTCGCGAGCAAGCCCGCTCCCACAGGGTTTGCAGGGCTACAGCAATCGGTTTACTGCCCAGGAATGTCCTTGCGCAGTTTCACCGGGTCCTGCTGTTTTTTCTTTTTCGCGATCGCGGTGCGCATCTTGATGTTGATCGCTTCCACCGCCAGCGAGAATGCCATGGCGAAGTAGACGTAGCCTTTTGGCACGTGCACATCGAAGGATTCGGCAATCAGCACCGTACCAACGATCAACAGGAACGACAGCGCCAGCATCTTCAGCGACGGGTGCTTGTCGATGAATTCGCTGATGGTGCCCGACGCCCACATCATCACCAGTACGGCGACGATGATCGCCGCGACCATGACCGGTACGTGGGACACCATGCCGACGGCGGTGATCACCGAGTCCAGCGAGAACACGATGTCGATGATCGCGATCTGGATGATCGTGTAGAGGAAGTTGCCGCCCTTGCCACCCGGCTCTTCGCCGGTTTCGTCTTCGCCTTCCAGCGCGTGGTACATCTCTTGCGAGCTCTTCCACAGCAGGAACAGACCACCGAAGAACAGAATCAGGTCACGCCCGGAAATCCCCTGGCCGAACACTTCGAACAGGTCGGCAGTCAGGCGCATGACCCAAGTGATCGACAGCAGCAACAGGATCCGCGTGACCATGGCCAGCGCCAGGCCGAAAATCCGGGTACGCGCCTGCATATGCTTGGGCATACGGCTGACCAGGATCGAGATCATGATGATGTTATCGATGCCCAGGACGATCTCCAGGGCAGTCAGGGTGAAGAAGGCAACCCAGATTTCAGGGTTGGTCAGCCATTCCATTTTTTTTCCTTTGAGCGAGTGTTAAACCACAAAGGGCCCGGGCTTCATCTGCAAAGCCTGGACCCGCCATGGTGAGTCTTGGGCTTACAGCGTGCTGAATACCGGGAAGATCCCCATCAGCAACGCTGCAACCAGTATGCATATGCACACCAGCACAGCCCACTTGAGGGTAAAGCGCTGGTGATCACCAAATTCGATACCGGCCAGGGCCACCAACAGGTAGGTCGATGGAACCAGCGGGCTCAGCAAGTGGACGGGCTGACCGACGATCGAGGCACGTGCCATCTCTACGGCGGTTATACCGTAGTGACTGGCGGCTTCGGCAAGTACCGGTAACACGCCGTAATAAAATGCATCGTTCGACATGAAGAAGGTGAACGGCATGCTCACCAACGCCGTAATCACGGCCAGGTACGGGCCGAGGAAATCCGGGATCACCGCCAGCAGGCTTTTCGACATCGCATCGACCATGCCGGTGCCCGACAGGATACCGGTGAAGATACCCGCCGCGAAGATCAAACCGACCACTGCCAGCACGCTACCGGCGTGAGCCGCCACGCGATCCTTCTGCTGTTGCAGGCAAGGATAGTTGACGATCATCGCGATACTGAACGCCACCATGAACAACACAGGCAGCGGCAACAGGCCGGCGATCAGGGTGCACATCAGGGCAATGGTCAACGCGCCGTTGAACCAGATCAGCTTCGGACGACGGGCATCCGGGAACTGCGAAACGCTGATTTCGCTGTGGTCCACTTCGTCGCCAGCCAGGTGCAATTCACCCAGGCGAGCACGCTCGCGCTTACCGTAGAAGTAGGCAATCGCCAGGATCGCCACCACGCCGGCCAGCATTGCCGGAATCATCGGCACGAAAATGTCGGACGGGTCCACGTGCAGCGCACTCGCGGCACGGGCCGTCGGGCCGCCCCACGGGGTCATGTTCATCACGCCGCCGGCGAGGATGATCAGGCCAGCCATGATTCGCGGGCTCATGCCGATGCGGCTGTAGAGCGGCAGCATGGCGGCCACGCAGATCATATAAGTGGTCGCGCCGTCACCATCGAGGGAGACAACGAGCGCCAGAACGGCGGTGCCGACCGAAACTTTCAACGGGTCGCCCTTGACCAGTTTGAGAATCTTGCGCACGGCCGGGTCGAACAGGCCGGAGTCGATCATCAGGGCGAAGTACAGAATGGCGAACATCAGCATCACGCCGGTCGGCGCAAGCTTGGTGATGCCTTCGAGCATCATTGGGCCGATCTTCGGTGCAAAACCGCCGAACAGGGCAAAGATGATTGGAATAATGATCAAAGCGATCAGCGCGGACAGGCGCTTGGTCATGATCAGGAACATGAACGTGATGACCATGGCGAAGCCAAGGAAAGTCAGCATGGGAATACTCCAGGCGTAGCGCGGCTAGGGAATGGGCGAACCGGGTGGGGTCAGCGCAGAACGGGAAGCACGAGGCGTACGGGCGGAGTTGCAGCAAAGCGGCGGGTAGCAGAGGACATCAGAATCACCATTGTTGTTGTTAATTGGACCGTGCCAGCGATAAAACACAGGCATTGGCCAACCGGTCTGTTGCCGGTAGTGGGGGCGATCCTAATGGGCAAAGCTTTCATCAAGCTTTCGTTGCTGAAAGCATTGACCGGGTGTGCGACCGGTCGTCGGACGAGGGATGGAAGATAAACCGGGTTGAAGCATTCGCGAGCAGGCTCGCTCCCACAGGGGTACGCATTCCAATGTGGGAGCGAGCCTGCTCGCGAAGCGGTGAACATTGATGAGGAGTGAACACATGGGCGATATCCATACAGGCGGCTGTCATTGCGGCCATCTGCGCTATCAATTCAGCGGGCCGCTGCACGACATCGCCCACTGCCATTGCTCGATTTGCCGACGGGTCAGTGGCGGGATCGTGACCACCTGGATCACCGTGCCCGCCTCACGCTTTGAATGGCTGGGCGGAATACCCGCGCGGTACGACTCTTCTGAACACTGCGCGCGATATTTCTGCCCGACCTGTGGGGCGCAGGTTGCGCTGATAACCCAGCTCAGCCCCGAGAGCATCGACCTGACCATCGCCACGCTCGATAACCCTGAAAGCGCCTCGGCCGACCGGCACATCTGGACCGACAGCCGCTTGCCCTGGCTGCACCTGGACGAACATTTGCCCGGTGAAGCCGAGGAAAGCATCTGATCAGAAAATAGACAGGTTCAGCGGCCGGATCGCGCCCATCCACACCGCGTGCTCGGTGTGGTCGAGCAGGTCATCGCCGGTGTCCGGGTGCAGGAACACCACCAGGCCGCTGCGATTGAGCACCAGCCACGGCAGCACTTCGCCGATGAGTTCCGGCCCGAATGCGAGTTGGCAGCTCCAGTCCGGGTGCGGACCGACCGGGCGTTCGTGCACGCGGCCCATCTTCAGCGGGAATACCTTGGCCGCCTGCTCACACAAGGCCCGTGCCTGGTCGATGGTGCTGGCGTCGAAATAGACGTGGGCGTGGTAGCCAGTGATCTGTTGCATTTGAACCTCTCGAAATCCCGGTCGAACCCTCACCGTTTCCTACAGGTCACACGCCATATACGTAGGAAATAAGGAACTCAGCCATGAAAAATGCCGAAACCCCTGTGGTGAAAGTGGTGCTCTATGGTGCCATGAGTAGCCTGGGCAGTGCGCTGATGGCTGAAATGCTGCGGCGTCAGCATGAAGTGATCGCGATTCTCGATGACCTGACGGCGCTGGCGCCACGACCGGGCCTGCGCACCAAAAACGGCGACCTGTTCGACGCCGAACGGGTCAAGCAAAGCGTGGCCGGTGCTTCGGCGGTCATCTGTTTACTAGACGCACCAGGGCTGCCGCTCAACAGTGAACATGTGGAAAAAACCATCGTGCCCGGCCCGGTCGAGCAAGTGTTGGCGGTGGATGCATTGATCGACGGCATGCAAGCCGCGCGAATTAGCCGCTTGTTTGTGGTGGGGCATTTTGAGGAGCTGGACGAGCCGGAGGTGGAGGATGACCTTCAGCACCACGCCGCCGAAGAAATTCTCGACGCCTTGCAAAGCAGCGGGCTGCAATGGACGTTGGTGGACGCCCCACGTGGGGTTGCCGGGTTGACCATCGAGCATTTCAGTCAGGTCAGCAGCAGCCTGGAGACGGGATTGGCCGAGCCGCTTGAGCGGTTGAACCGGGTCGCCGTCGGGATTGCCGATGAGCTGCGTTTGAATCTGCATCTCGGTGAGCATGTGAATTTTGTGGCTGCTTCGGAACCGTAAAAGATCGCAGCCTTCGGCAGCTCCTACATGGGGTCCGCGTCGACTTTCCAACTCGAATTTCGCGTTGACGTCGGTTGTTTGCCGTACACGATCCCGTAGGAGCTGCCGAAGGCTGCGATCTTTTGCTTTCAAACCGCAATAGAAGGGAAGGGCAGACCGGTCAACGATTGCGCACTGCTGGCCTGCTCCTCCATCAGCCAGTCCACAAACTGTTGAATCAACACGCCACGGCGTTTGCGCTGGGGCAGCACCACGTAATAACCCAACCGAGAAATCACCGTGTCGGCAATCGGCCGACACAACAATCCCTGGGCCAGCAAGTCATCTACAAGGTGCCGCCAACCGATGGCCACGCCCTGACCGCCAATCGCGGCCTGGATCAACAACGTGTAATTGTCGAACCGCAGTTGCCCCGGCGCGGGTGCCGAAGTGATCCCCAATTCCCGGAACACACCGCTCCAGTCGAACCAGTTGCTGCTGTTTTCACCGCGCAGGTGCAGCAGCGGCAAATCGAGCAGGGCCTGAACCGGCAAGGGCAGGGCGCGATCCTTCAATAACAGCGGACTGCACACCGGGAACACTTCTTCGCTGAACAGCCAGTGGCTTTCGCCTTGTTTAAAGCGCCCATCGCCAAACAGGATCGCTACATCGATATCCGTGCGCAGCATGTTGTGATTGCGTTCACTGGTGACCAGGCTGACATCCACCTGCGGATTGGCTTCATGAAAGCGGTGCAGGCGCGGCATCAACCAATACGCGGCGAAGGCGAAATCGGTGGCGACTTGCAGCACCTCGTGGGATTGCTGTGCGCTGATCGCAGTCAATCCTGCGTCGATATTCTGTAAACCGAGCTGAACCTGCTCGAAAAGGATCATCCCGGTCTCGGTCAGTTCGATGCCGCGATAGATCCGATCAAACAACCGCGTGCCGAGTTGTTCCTCCAGTCGTTTGATCTGCTGGCTGATCGCCGGTTGCGTGGTCCCCAGCTCTACCGCAGCGGCAGTGAAGCTGTGCTGACGCGCCGCCGATTCAAAGGCGCGCAGCAAATCGAGGGACAAATCACCGAGGGCGTCATACATAAGCTGTGCTTATCCTAGTCATTGCCTTGCGTGGGCTTTACCACAAAGAGCATGGCCTACATGCTCGGTCGCAGCACTCTCGCATAAATATTCACTATGGAATGCCGCGATCACATGAAGCGCAAGAATATTCTTTTCATCATGGCCGATCAGATGGCCGCGCCAATGTTGCCGTTCTACGGTCCTTCGCCCATCAAACTCCCGAATCTCAGTCGCCTCGCCGCCGAAGGCGTGGTGTTCGACGCCGCGTATTGCAACAGCCCCTTGTGCGCGCCGTCGCGGTTTACCCTGGTCAGCGGGCAATTGCCGAGCAAGATCGGCGCCTACGACAACGCGGCCGATTTCCCCGCCGATGTACCGACCTATGCCCACTACCTGCGTCGCCTTGGCTACCGCACCGCGCTCTCGGGCAAGATGCATTTCTGCGGCCCGGACCAGCTCCACGGCTATGAAGAACGCCTGACCAGCGACATTTACCCGGCCGACTACGGCTGGTCGGTGAACTGGGATGAGCCGGACGTACGTCCGACCTGGTACCACAACATGTCATCGGTGCTGCAAGCCGGGCCGTGCGTGCGCACCAATCAGCTGGATTTCGATGAAGAGGTGGTGTTCAAGGCGCAGCAGTACTTGTTCGATCACATTCGCGAAGATGGCGATCAGCCGTTTTGCCTGACCGTGTCGATGACTCACCCACACGACCCGTACACCATTCCCAAGGCTTTCTGGGATATGTACGACGACGCCGACATCCCGCTTCCTACAACGCCGGCCCAGACAGAACTCGACCCGCACTCCCAGCGTTTGCTCAAGGTCTACGACCTGTGGGACAAGCCGTTGCCTGTGGATAAGATTCGCGATGCCCGCCGTGCCTATTTCGGTGCGTGCAGCTATATCGACAGCAACGTCGGCAAACTCCTGCAAACACTCGAGGAAACCGGGCTGATCGATGACACGATTATTGTGTTCTCCGGCGACCATGGCGACATGCTCGGCGAGCGTGGCCTCTGGTACAAAATGCACTGGTTCGAAATGGCCGCCCGCGTGCCCTTGTTGATCAGTGCACCGGGGCAGTTCGGTGCGGGACGGGTCAGCGCGGCAGTTTCCACGGCGGATTTGCTGCCAACCTTCGTCGAACTCGCCGGCGGCTCGCTCGAACCTGGCTTGCCGCTGGACGGCCGCTCACTGGTTTCGCACCTGCAAGGGCAAGGCGGTCACGACGAGGTGTTCGGCGAATACATGGCCGAAGGCACCATCAGCCCGTTGATGATGATTCGTCGCGGCGCCTACAAATTCATCTACAGCGAAGACGACCCCTGTCTACTCTTCGACGTACATAACGATCCGCGCGAACAGGAAGAACTCAGCCAGTTGCCGCAACATCGTCGGCTGTTCGACGACTTTCTGGCCGAAGCCCGGGCTAAATGGAATATTCCGGCGATCCACCAACAGGTCCTCGAAAGCCAACGACGCCGGCGTTTTGTTGCCGACGCCCTGACGATCGGCAAGCTGAAGAGCTGGGATCACCAGCCGCTGGTAGATGCCAGTCAGCAGTACATGCGCAACCACATCGACCTTGATGATCTGGAGCGCAAAGCACGTTATCCACAACCCTGCCAAAACCAATAATGTGAAGGGGAAGTCCATGCAAAGGTTATCCACAGTACTGACGGTCGGGCTTTTGGCCCTTGGCAGTGCATCGGTTTACGCCGCCGATCAAAGCTGCGAGACGGTGAAAATGGCCGATCCGGGATGGAGCGACATCGCCGCGACCAACGCCATCACCGGGTTTCTGCTGGACGGCATGGGCTACAAGGCCAAAGTCGACACCCTCGCGGTGCCGATTACCTTTGGCGGTTTGAAGGACGGCCAGGTCGATGTGTTTTTGGGTAACTGGATGCCGGCGCAGCAGGGCTTCTACGACAAATTCGTCGCCACTGGCGATGTCACGCAACTGGCGAAGAACCTGGATGGCACCGAGTTCACTTTGGCGGTCCCGGATTATGTGTGGGACGCGGGTGTGCATAACTTTGCCGACCTGAATAAGTACGCCGACAAGTTCGACAAGAAGATCTACGGCATCGGTTCTGGCGCCCCGGCGAATATCTCGCTGCAGGACATCATCAAGAAGAACGACTTCGAACTGGGTCAGTGGAAACTGGTTGAGTCCAGCGAGCAGGCGATGCTGGCTGAAGTGTCCCGCGCGGTGAAGAAACAGAAGTTCGTGACCTTCCTCGGCTGGACTCCACACCCGATGAACGTGCAGCTGAAAATGCATTACCTGAAGGGCGGCGAGAAGTATTTCGGCGACACCGGCAGCGTTTATACATTGACCCGCAAAGGTTATGCACAGGCCTGCCCGAACGTCGGCAAGTTGCTCACCAACCTGAGTTTCACCCAGGAAATGGAGAACAGCATCATGGCTGAGGTGGTGAACAAGAAAGTCAGCAATGCCGAGGCGGTGAAGGCGTGGATCAAGGCCAATCCGGCAGTGTTGGATAAATGGCTGGATGGCGTGAAGACCGTGGATGGCAAGGATGCATTGGGGGCGGTGAAGGCCAAGCTTTAACCCCCCACCGCTCCTCGTGGGAATGATCAACCTGACCCTGTAGGAGCGAGGCTCGCCCGCGAAGCTTTTGGCGCATTTGAGGACGCCTTCGCGGGCAAGCCTCGCTCCTACAAGGGCTGGTGCTGTTACCCTTTGCGCAAACTCCCACCCGAGAGGACCCATGGCCTTCCCCAGCCGCCATTCACTCTTTCCTTTTCTGACCTGGTTGCCGCGCCAGACTCGCGTCAGTGTCGGCCGCGATTTGATCGTCGGCCTCAGCGGCGCAATTCTCGCGCTGCCGCAATCCATTGCCTACGCGTTGATTGCCGGTCTCCCACCGGAATACGGTTTGTACGCCGCAATCATCCCGGTGCTGATCGCCTGCCTCTGGGGTTCGTCGTGGCATCTGATCTGCGGTCCTACGGCGGCGATTTCCATTGTCCTGTACGCCAGCGTCAGTCCTCTGGCCGTGCCGGCGACCCAGGACTACATCACGTTGATACTGCTTCTTACGCTGTTGGCCGGGATTTTCCAGTGGTTGTTGGGAATGCTGCGGTTCGGCGCGCTGGTGAATTTCGTCTCGCACTCGGTGGTGCTGGGTTTCACCCTCGGTGCCGCCGTGGTGATTGCCATCGGGCAAATGCCGAATCTGCTGGGGCTGGACCTGCCCAACCAGGCCACGGCGCTCAACAGCCTGATGACCTTGCTCACTCACCTCGGGGCTGTGGATAAACCTTCGCTGGTACTGGGCCTGGCCACAGTGGTGGTCGGTATCGTTCTGAAACTGCTGCTGCCACGCTGGCCGACGCTGTTGATCACTCTGGTGTTAAGCGGTTTGCTGGTGTGGCTTTGGCCCGCGATGTTTGGCCATGTGAAATTGGTCAGTGCGTTTTTTGGACGGTTGCCACCCTTCAGCGCGCTGCCGCTGGATCTGGAACTGATCCTGCGTTTGCTGCCTAGTGCGGTCGCGGTCGGCATGCTTGGGCTCGTTACCAGCCTGTCGATTGCCCGTTCTTTGTCGGCCCGTTCGCAGCAGTTGCTCGATGCGAACCAGGAAGTCCGCGCCCAAGGCTTATCAAACATGGTCGGTGCGTTTTTTTCCGGGTCGCTGTCGGCCGGTTCCTTTACCCGCTCGGGCCTGAGCTACGAAGCGGGCGCCTGTTCGCCGCTGGCCGGGGTGTTTTCGGCGTTGTGGGTGGCGCTGTTCGCAATCTTCGGCGCCAGATTGATCGCGCACATCCCCATCCCGGCCATGGCCGGCAGCATCCTGTTGATCGCCTGGGGGTTGGTGGACCATCGCGGCATTCGCGCCTTGCTGCGGGTCAGCCGCGCCGAATTCCTGGTCATGGCCCTGACTTGTGTCGCCACATTGCTGCTGGAATTGCAGACGGCGATCTACGCCGGAGTCTTGGCCTCGCTGTTCTTCTACCTCAAGCGCACGTCTCAGCCACGAGTGCAGCACTGGCGCGATGGCGACGAAGACATTCTGCGGGTCGGCGGCTCGATCTTCTTCGGTGCCAGCCATTACCTGCAAGTGCGCCTGCAACGGATGCATGGCGCGCGGGTGGTGATCGAGGCGCAGCACATCAACTTTATCGACTATTCAGGGGTGGAGATGCTGCACCAGGAAGCGCGGCGGCTACTGCGCCAGGATCGCAGCCTGACCTTGCGCGGCGCGCGGCCGCCGGTGGTGGAGGAGTTGCGCAAGCTGGAAGGGGCGGAGAAATGCCCGATCCGTTTCGAAGATTGAAACCCCACCCTCTGTAGGAGCGAGGCTTGCCCGCGAAGCTTTTGGCGTACCTGAGGCCGCCTTCGCGGGCAAGCCTCGCTCCTACAAGGAAGTGGTTATGCGGCGAGTTGGCGGCGCAGCTCAGCCAACACCGGCGCCGTATCCGGGCGCACTCCGCGCCACAGGAAAAACGCTTCCGCCGCCTGCTCGGCCAGCATCCCCAACCCGTCCATCACCACCACCGCGCCGTGTTCGCTGGCCCAGCGGCAGAACGAGGTCGGTTCCTTGCCGTACATCATGTCGTAGCACAGCGTCCTGCCCGGTTCGATCAAGCTTCCGGCAATCGGCGGTACATCGCCTGACAGACTGGCGGACGTCGCGTTGATGATCAGGTCCACCGGTTCCTGTAACCAGTCGAAACCACTGGCGGACACCGGACCCAGGTCAGCGAACAGTTGCGCGAGCAACTCGGCTTTTTCCACCGTACGATTGGCGATGATCAGCGATGCCGGTTGTTCCGCCAGTAACGGTTCCAGCGCACCGCGCACCGCGCCGCCGGCCCCCAGCAACAGAATGCGTTTGTCCTTGAGGCTGAAACCGGCGTTGACCGTCAGGTCGCGCACCAGCCCGGCGCCGTCAGTGTTGTCGCCCAACAACGTGCCGTCCGCCAGTTTGCTCAAGGTGTTGACCGCACCGGCCCGTTGCGCGCGCGGCGTCAGGCTGTCGGCCAGGCGATAGGCCTCTTCCTTGAACGGTACCGTGACATTTGCCCCACGGCCTTCAACGAAAAATGCCCGGGCAAACTCGGTAAAGTCATCAAGCGGCGCCAGCGAAGTGCTGTAGTCCAATTGTTCACCGGTCTGCTCGGCAAACAGGCGATGAATCAGCGGCGACTTGCTGTGGCCAATCGGGTTACCGAATACGACATAACGATCCATCAGGATTCCTCTCAGCCCTTGGCCAACCAGTCACGATCTTGCAGGAAGTACTCGGTCAGGCGCGCTTCTTCGCTGCCCGGCTCGGCTTTCCAGTCATAACCCCAGCGCACTTGCGGCGGCAGGGACATCAGGATCGATTCGGTACGTCCGCCCGATTGCAGGCCGAACAAGGTGCCACGGTCGTAGACCAGGTTGAACTCGACGTAACGGCCACGGCGGAATTCCTGGAATTCACGCTGTTTGGCGGTGAACGCATCGTTCTTGCGCCGCTGCACGATCGGCAGGTAGGCCTCGATGAACGCATCGCCAATGGCGCGCATGAAAGCGAAGCTGGTGTCGAAGTCCCACTCGTTCAAGTCATCGAAAAACAGACCGCCGATGCCCCGAGGCTCGTGACGATGCTTGATATGGAAATAGCTGTCGCACCAGGCCTTGTAACGCGGGTAGACGTCCTCGCCGAACGGCGCACAAGCCTGTTCAGCGACGCGGTGCCAGTGCACGCAATCTTCTTCATTGCCGTAATAGGGAGTCAGGTCGAAGCCGCCGCCGAACCACCAGACCGGTTCTTCACCTTCTTTTTCGGCGATGAAAAAGCGCACGTTGGCGTGGGACGTCGGCACATGCGGATTGTGCGGATGAATCACCAAGGACACGCCCAGTGCTTCGAAGCCGCGCCCGGCCAGTTCCGGCCGATGAGCGCTGGCGGACGGTGGGAGACCGCTGCCAAACACGTGGGAAAAGTTGACGCCGCCCTTTTCGATCACTGTGCCGTTTTCGATGACCCGGGTGCGACCGCCACCGCCGGCAGGGCGGGTCCAGGCGTCTTCGACGAAGCGCGTGCCGCCGTCCTCGGTTTCCAGGGCGGCGCAAATGCGGTCTTGCAGGTCGAGCAGGTAGGCTTTTACGGCCTCGGTGCGGGTCGTCATGTCATCACCTTGAATCGGGCAAAACTACGCGGCGCTCCATCGGAGCGGGGGCCGGCGCAAATGGGCGCGTAGCATAACATTGCAACAACGCCCGCCGCAGTTGACGAAGATCAAGCTTAGGAGTTCGATAGGGAGCTTCGTAAAACGACGTTAGGAGAAGGCAGATGGCAAAGCGTATTCAGATCCGCGCCCATGGCGGCCCCGAAGTGCTCGAGTATGTCGATTACCAACCCGCCGAACCCGGCCCGCATCAAGTGCGCGTCACCAACAAGGCCATCGGCCTGAACTTCATCGACACCTATTTCCGCAGCGGCCTCTATCCGCCGCCGGCCTTGCCGTCGGGCCTGGGCTCTGAAGGCGCGGGCGTGGTGGACGCGGTGGGCAGCGACGTTACCCGCTTCAAGGTCGGCGATCGCGTGGCCTACGGCAGCGGCCCATTGGGCGCCTACAGCCAGGTTCATGTGTTGCCGGAAGCCAATCTGGTGCTGCTGCCGGACGCCATCAGTTTCGAACAGGCCGCCGGTGTGATGCTCAAGGGCCTCACCGTGCAGTACTTGTTGCGTCAGACGTATGAACTCAAGGGTGGCGAAACCATCCTGTTCCACGCGGCGGCGGGTGGTGTCGGTTCCCTGGCGTGCCAATGGGCCAAGGCGTTGGGCGTGAAGTTGATCGGCACCGTCAGTTCAGCGGAAAAAGCAGCACTGGCCAAGGCCAACGGCGCCTGGGCGACCATCGACTACAGCCACGAAAACGTCGCGCAACGGGTGCTGGAATTGACTGACGGGAAAAAAGTCCCGGTGGTGTACGACGGCGTGGGCAAGGACACCTGGCTGACGTCGCTCGATAGCGTGTCACCTCGGGGCCTGGTGGTGAGCTTCGGCAATGCGTCGGGCGCCGTGGATGGCGTAAATCTGGGGATTCTGGCGGCGAAAGGTTCGCTGTACGTGACCCGTCCGACCCTGGGCACCTATGCCAACAACGCCGAAAACTTGCAGCGCATGGCGAATGAGCTGTTCGAGATGATCATCAGTGGCAAGTTGACGGTGGACATCAGCCAGACGTTTGCACTGGCTGACGCGGCCAAGGCGCAGACTGAATTGTCGGCGCGGCGGACTACGGGCTCGATTGTTTTGTTGCCCTGACAGACGCTTTCGCGAGCAGGCTCGCTCCCACAGGGGAACGTATTCCAATGTGGGGCGAGCCTGCTCGCGAATGGCCGCGCCGCGGTGTCAGCCCTGGCGCACTACATGCCCGGTCGCCACATCCCGAATCACACTCGGGTTCTTGCGCCCACCCAGATTGCCGCCAAGCACCAGATCAAGCTGCCCACGGAAATACTGCTCGATGCGCAGCCGCGTCCGCGCCGCCGGCCGGCCCTGTGGGTTGGCGGAGGTGGACACCAATGGCCCGACCAACGCACACAAGTCCCGCACCAACGGATGATCGCTAACCCGCAGCGCCACGGTTTCATGCACGCCGGTAATCCATTGCGGCAACAGATTCTGGTGCGGCACCAACCATGTGTTTGGACCCGGCCAAGTGCTGGCCATGCGGTCCATCCACAGTTCAGGGAAGTCTTCGAAAAGGAAGTCGAACTGGCGAATGTTGTCCGCCACAAGGATCAAGCCCTTGCTCACTGACCGGCCCTTGAGCATCAGCAGACGATCCACTGCCTCTTCGTCCCACGGGTCACAACCCAGGCCCCAGACGGCTTCGGTTGGGTAGGCAATTACCGCTCCTGCGCGAATTGCTTGTGCGGCTTGTTGCACCCGCCAGCTGTTGACCATGAAAAACTCTCCGGAATAAGGCTCTGCGCAGTTTACCGATCTTCCTTATAAAACCTAGCTCACCCGCGCAAACCAGCGTCCGCTTTCGCACACCGCCCGGCCGTCCATTTCCAGTTCAGTCAATGCCGCCAGCACTTTGGGCAAGGCCCAGCCACTGCTGTTTGCCAGCGCTTCACTGGTGTGAGGCGCCGCGTGCAGCAACATCAGCAAGGGATGAGTCGCTGACGGCGCGGTGATGGACAACGGCAACTGCTGCCAGCCGCGCAAGGCTTCGAGGATGTGCTCGATGGTTTCCACCAGCATCGCACCGTCGCGGATCAGCTGATGACAGCCCTTGGCGCCGGGATGATGAATCGATCCAGGAATCGCATAAACCTCGCGACCTTGCTCCGCTGCGAGCCTGGCGGTAATCAACGAACCACTGGCGACACTGGCCTCGACCACCAGCACGCCGAGGGACAAACCGCTGATGATTCGGTTGCGCCGGGGGAAGTTGCTGGCGGTCGGACCGGCGTCCAGCGGGAACTCCGAAAGCACCGCGCTGCCCGAGGCAATCATGGCGTCCGCCAGCCGCCGGTTGCGCTGTGGATAAAACTTTTCAAGTCCCGTGCCAAGTACCCCGACCGTTTGGCCGCCCACGTCCAAAGCCGCTTGGTGCGCGGCGGCATCAATGCCCAAAGCCAGACCACTGGTAATGACGAATCCGGCACCCGCCAAACTGCGGGAAAAGGCAGCCGCGGTGTCCATGCCCGGCCTCGATGCCCGGCGACTGCCGACCATCGCCAACTGCGGCTTTTCCAGGATGCCCGGATCGCCGGCGACAAATAACAGTGGCGGTGCATCGCTGATTTCCGCCAGCAACGCCGGGTACTCCGGCTGGTCCCACATCAGCAAATGCTGACCCGGACGCTCTAGCCAGGCCAATGCGTGGCTCGCGCCGTCGCGGATTTCACTGGAGCGTCGAGCCTCGGCACTGGCTGCCGGCAAACCCAACGAACGCCAGGCACTGGCTGGCGCGCTGATGGCTTTTGACGCCGAGCCAAACGCTTCGAGCAGTTTCTTGAATCGCATCGGTCCCAGTTCGGGCAAGCGGTGCAGACGTAAACGCGCCTCCAGTTCCGCAGGGGAAACCGGGGTAAAGGCAGAGAGCGACATGGATCATCCTTGATCGTTATGAGCCCCGTTCAAACGGGAATAAGCTGTGGATAACTCTGTTGGTAACTTGTGGAGCAGGCTAAGGATTTCGCACCTTATCCAGGACCGCCAGCGAGCGCGATGCGTTGAGAACCAGCCCGTAACTGAGTTTGTCGTAAGTGCGGAAAACCATCAGCAGACCTGCGCGTTCATCGGGGATTTTCAGCGGCTGGCCGGTGATCCGGTCACGCACGGTTTCACCGGTTTTCATCACCACCAGCACGTTGCCTTCGGCTAATCCGTCCCGTTGTCCCTTGTTCAGCGTGACCACGTCCATTGCGCCAATCTGCGTGACCCCACGTGGCACATCGATGATCAGGCCGTTGATGTCGGTTTTCGGCGCGCTGGGCATGAAAGTCGAATTGATCGCTCGCTCTTCGCCGCTGAATAAACGGTCGCCGAGGCGGACTTCCTGGGTGGTGCGTTGCAGTGCCAGGGTGGCGACATCGCCTTCGGTCGCGACAATCTCGCCGCCGCCAATGTCGTCGGCGTTGATCCCCAGGAACTCCTTGCTCTGCGGATCGGTGTAGACCTTGCCCTGACGGAAGATGCCGTACACCGGCTGGTTCGGGTCGAAATGCCCACGCGCGAAAATCCGGTCACCGGTGCCGCTGAGCACTCGCTCGGCATCGCCAGCGACGATGTAGGGCGCTTTGTCGAAGTCCTCGACCTTGTCGACGATGCGGTTGCTCAACAGAAAGCTGTTGATCGATTGCAGCGGGATGCTCGGGATCGCATCGGCCACCGGGCTGCTGCGGATCCGTGGCGAGAGCTTGATGGTGCCCCGGGATTCGCCGCGATTGAGGGTCAGTCGCGGCTGGCCGTCGACATAGACCAGCGTCAACGTGTCGCCGGGATAGATGAGATTGGGGTTCTGGATTTGCGGATTGACCTGCCACAGCTCGGGCCATTTCCACGGCTCACGCAGGAATTTGCCGGAGATGTCCCAAAGTGTGTCGCCCCTTACCACTGTGTATTGCGGCGGAAAACCTTCCTTGAGTTGCACTTGCCCGTGCGCCAAACCGGCCGAGGCCAGAAGGAGCAAGGCGAGTAGTGATTTCCTCATGCGGTGAATCCCTTTATTATGTGCGTTCGCGTAAAACGCCAGAGCCCCCGTGGCTCGCTCCTCGCTCTTCTCGAAGAAAGGAGCTACGTTTTACAACGGTAGCCTGCATCTTCGGACCCGCCAGGCCATCGACCCGACTTTACCTCACATGTGCAGCAATTAAGCTTATGGCCATTTTAGACATCCTCGAATTCCCCGACTCGCGCCTGCGCACTATCGCCAAACCTGTGGCCGTAGTGGACGACGAAGTGCGTCAGTTGGTCGATGATATGTTTGAAACAATGTATGAAGCGCCAGGCATCGGCCTCGCCGCGACCCAGGTCAACGTGCACAAACGTATCGTCGTGATGGACCTCTCCGAAGACCGCAGCGAACCGCGGGTGTTCATCAACCCCGAGTTCGAAACCCTGACCGACGAGATGGAGCAATACCAGGAAGGCTGCCTCTCGGTGCCGGGCTTCTACGAAAACGTCGATCGCCCGCAAAAGGTCAAGATCAAGGCCCTGGACCGCGACGGCCAACCTTACGAACTGATCGCCGAAGGCCTGCTCGCCGTGTGCATCCAGCATGAATGCGACCACCTCAACGGCAAGTTGTTCGTCGATTACCTGTCCAATCTCAAACGCGACCGAATCAAGAAGAAACTGGAAAAGCTCCATCGCCAGAACGCTTGATGCCCTCCTTTCAAAGGCTTGCTGCGGCAAGCCTTTTTCTTTTGCGACTGCTTTGTAATAGAGAGTTTCCATGACTGAGCCACTGCGCATCGTTTTTGCCGGCACCCCGGAATTCGCCGCCGAACACCTCAAGGCCCTGCTCGCCAGCCCTTACGAGATCGTCGCGGTCTACACCCAACCGGACCGTCCGGCGGGCCGCGGGCAAAAACTGATGCCGAGCCCGGTCAAGCAGTTGGCTCTGGAAAACAACATCCCGGTCATGCAACCGCCGACCCTGCGCAATGAAGACGCCCAGGCTGAACTGGCCGCACTGAAACCCGACTTGCTGGTGGTGGTCGCCTACGGTCTGATCCTGCCGCAAGTGGTGCTGGATATTCCGCGCCTGGGTTGCATCAACAGCCACGCCTCGTTGCTGCCACGCTGGCGCGGTGCGGCGCCGATCCAGCGCGCCGTTGAAGCAGGCGACAGCGAAAGCGGCGTGACCGTAATGCGCATGGAACTGGGCCTCGATACCGGGCCGATGCTGCTGAAGGTCACCACGCCGATTACCGGCGAAGACACTGGCGGCAGCCTCCACGACCGTTTGGCGGAAATGGGTCCGCCGGCCGTGGTTGAAGCGATTGCCGGCCTCGCTGCCGGCACGCTGGAAGGCGAAGTGCAGGACGACAGCCTCGCCACCTACGCACACAAATTGAACAAAGACGAAGCACGCATCGACTGGAGTCGCCCGGCGGTAGAGCTGGAACGCCTGGTCCGCGCCTTCAACCCATGGCCGATCACCCACAGCACCCTGAACGGCGAAGCGCTGAAAGTATTGGCCGCGAACCTCGCCGAAGGGCAGGGCGCACCGGGGGAAATCCTCAGCGCCAGCAAGGACGGCTTGATCGTCGCCTGCGGTGAACAGGCCCTGTGCCTGACCCGTCTGCAATTGCCCGGCGGCAAGGCGCTGAACTTCAGCGACTTGTTCAACAGCCGTCGTGAGAAATTCGCCGTCGGCACCGTGCTCGGTCAAGCGGCGGACGCTCAATGAACCCGCGTCTGGCCGCCGCCAAGGCACTTGCCGCTGTACTGAACGGAAAAGCCTCGCTCAACAGTTCATTGCCGACGCAAATGGACAAGGTTGAGGACCGCGATCGCGGCTTCACCCAGGACCTGGCGTTCGGCACCGCGCGCTGGCAGCCACGTTTGTCGGCGCTGGCAGCGAAGTTGTTGCAGAAGCCGTTCAAAGCCGCCGACGCCGATGTCGAGGCCTTGCTGTTGGTCGGCCTCTATCAACTGCTCTACACCCGCGTCCCGGCCCACGCCGCCATTGGCGAAACCGTAGGTTGCGCTGACAAGCTGAAGAAGCCTTGGGCCAAAGCCTTGCTCAACGCCGTGCTGCGCCGCGCCCAACGGGAAAGCGAAGCGCTGCTGGCGGAGCTGGAACACGACCCGGTGGTGCGCACTGCCCACCCGCGCTGGCTGCAAAAATCCCTGAAGGCGTTCTGGCCTGAGCAGTGGGAAGCGATTTGCGCGGCGAACAACGCGCATCCGCCGATGATTCTGCGGGTCAACCGTCGCCATCAGACCCGCGACGCATATATCGGCTTGCTGAGTGAAGCCGGCATCGCCGCCAACCCCTGCGTTTACAGCCGCGACGGCATCATCCTCGACGCCGCCGCCGATGTGCGCAGCCTGCCGGGTTTTGCCGAAGGCTGGATCAGCGTGCAGGACGAAGCCGCGCAACTGGCCGCCGACTTGCTGGACCTGGCGCCGGGCCAACGCGTGTTGGACGCCTGCTGTGCACCGGGTGGCAAGACCTGCCACATCCTTGAAGCCGAGCCTGCACTGGCCGGCGTGGTGGCGGTGGACCTGGAAGCCAAGCGTCTGGTGCGGGTGCGGGAAAACCTCGCGCGCCTGGGCCTGAGCGCCGAACTGATCGCCGCTGACGGTCGCGACACCGCGACCTGGTGGGACGGCAAACCGTTCCAGCGCATTCTGCTGGACGCGCCATGCTCGGCCACTGGCGTGATCCGTCGTCACCCGGACATCAAGTTAACGCGCCAACCCGACGACATCGCCGCGCTCGCGGTACTTCAGGGCGAGTTGCTCGACGCCATGTGGATAACCCTGGAGGTCGGCGGGATCCTGCTGTACGCCACCTGCTCGACATTGCCGACCGAGAACACCGAAGTCATCGAAGCCTTCCTCGCCCGCACGCCGGGCGCGCGTGAGCTGGACCTCGCCACCACGGCCGGGATCAAACAGCCGCATGGTCGCCAGCTGCTGGCCCAGCAGGGCGGTCACGACGGGTTCTACTACGCCAAACTGATCAAGATTGCCGCCGCGCGCGGTTAACCGGATTTCAAGGGAGTGACTGGATGAAAATCATCATCCTCGGCGCGGGGCAGGTGGGCGGTTCGCTGGCGGAACACTTGGCCAGCGAAGCCAACGACATCACCGTGGTCGACACCGATGGCGAACGCCTGCGTGACCTCGGCGACCGGCTGGATATCCGCACCGTGCAAGGCCGCGCGTCGTTCCCGACCGTGCTGCGCCAGGCCGGTGCCGATGACGCCGACATGCTGGTCGCGGTGACCAACAGCGACGAAACCAACATGGTCGCCTGCCAGGTCGCCCACACCTTGTTCCACACCCCGACCAAGATCGCCCGGGTTCGCGAAGCTGCGTACCTGACCCGTGGCGGGCTGTTCAACAACGACGCGATCCCAGTGGACGTGCTGATCAGCCCGGAACAAGTGGTCACCAACTACATCAAGCGCCTGATCGAACACCCCGGCGCCTTGCAGGTGATCGACTTCGCCGAAGGCAAGGCGCAACTGGTGGCGGTGAAGGCGTATTACGGCGGGCCGTTGGTGGGTCAACAACTGCGGCAGTTGCGCGAGCACATGCCGAATGTCGAAACCCGCGTAGCGGCGATTTTTCGCCGCGACCGACCGATCCTGCCCCAGGGCGATACGGTGATCGAGGCCGACGACGAAGTATTTTTCATCGCCGCCAAGGCGAATATTCGCGCGGTGATGAGCGAAATGCGCCGCCTCGATGAAACCTACAAACGCATCGTCATTGCCGGTGGCGGGCAGATCGGCGAACGCCTGGCCGAGGCCATCGAAAGCCGTTATCAGGTGAAGATCATCGAGATGAACCCGGCGCGCTGCCGCTACCTCTCGGACACCCTCGACAGCACCGTGGTGTTGCAGGGCAGCGCGTCGGACCGCGACTTGCTGCTGGAAGAGAACATCGCCGACGCGGATATCTTCCTGGCCCTGACCAACGACGACGAAGCCAACATCATGTCGTCGTTGCTGGCCAAACGGCTGGGCGCGAAGAAGGTGATGACGATCATCAACAACCCGGCTTACGTGGATTTGATCCAGGGCGGCGACATCGACATCGCCATCAGCCCGCAACTGGCGACCATCGGCACCTTGCTGGCCCACGTGCGCCGTGGCGATATCGTCAGCGTGCACTCACTGCGCCGAGGCGCGGCGGAAGCCATCGAGGCGATTGCGCACGGCGATGCGAAGTCGAGCAAGGTGATTGGCAAGGCGATCGAGAACATCGGTTTGCCGCCGGGCACCACGATTGGCGCGATCATTCGTGATGAACAAGTGATCATCGCCCACGACGACACAGTGATCGCGGCGGGCGACCATGTGATCCTGTTCCTTGTGGATAAGAAGCATATTCGGGATGTGGAGAAGCTGTTCCATGTGGGGTTGAGCTTCTTCTGATCCAGCATTTGCGTTGACTGGACTGACCTCTTCGCGAGCAAGCCCGCTCCCACAGGGGATCTGGGCCGTACACAAAAACTGTGGCCACTGAATATCCACTGTGGGAGCGGGCTTGCTCGCGAAGACGATCTCGAAAACCACTCATCACTCAAAGGAATCCACCCATGATCGAATCCCTGGAAAAAATGCTCGCCAAGGGTGTGGATAACTCCTTGCTGCGCTTCGGCCTGGGCAAGGGCTATCTGGATCTTGGGGAAAACGCCAAGGCCGCCGAGCATTTCCAGCGCTGCGTTGAGTTCGATCCAAAGTATTCGGCGGCCTGGAAGCTGCTGGGCAAAGCGCATCTGGCGCAGGCGGACGTTGCCGCCGCACGTCAGGCCTGGGAACAAGGCCTGGAAGCCGCTCGCGCCCATGGCGACAAGCAGGCGGAGAAGGAAATGACGGTGTTTCTGAAGAAGCTTGAGCGTCAGGCCCACTGATCAGAGATAGCGCAGGCCAATCCCTTCGGCATCCACCAGCACCACTTCCATGCGCACTTGCGGCGCGCCTGTGGGTAAGTCTTGCACCTGACCGTAAACCACCGCGCCCTTGGGCAATACCGACAGAGTCGGGTGCTTGACGTAGACGCCCGTCGTCGACAGGTTACGGGTTTGCCCCAGACACTCGCCGAAGCTTTCGTGGCTGATCTTGATGCGAAATGATTTGCGGAGTTCGGACATCTACTGCGCCCTTGAATGAACGTGTTGTGGATAACTTGACCTTGTAGGAGCGAGGCTTGCCCGCGAAGGCGTCCTCAATAACGCTAAAAGCTTCGCGGGCAAGCCTCGCTCCTACACAGGCAGGTTATCCACAGAGCGTGCCAATTACTTCAGTACCAGCGTTCTTCACCCGGTGGACGCTTCTTGAAGCGCTTCATGCTCCACATGTACTGGCTCGGATAAGCCCCGACATAGCGTTCCACGACTTTGCTCATCGCGGCGCAAGACGTCTCGGTATCCGTGCTGTACATGGCTTCCGGCGCGGCTTCGAGGATCACTTTGTACCCCGAGCCGTCCGGCAACCGCAGGGCATGCAGGAACACGCCGACTGCTTTGCCGCCCGCCAACATGTTCGGCACGAATTTGCTGGTCAGGGCCTGGGTGGCGAAGAACGGCACGAAGATCCCGGCGGATTCGGCCGGTTCCGGGTCGGCGGGAATGCCCACTGCACCACCTTTGCGCACTTCCTTGATCACGCTGAGGATGCCTTCCTTGGTGGAGGCCGCCACGCGGTTGCCCAATTGCACGCGTTGTTTGCGCAGCAAATCATCCACAGCCTTCAATTTCGGTGGACGATAGAAAATGATCGGTTTGCACTGGCTGCAATAGAAGTGGTTCAACACTTCCCAGTTGCCCAAGTGGCTGGTGATGCCGACCACACCTTTGCCGGACGCCAACGCATCCTTCAACACGTCGAGGCCTTCGACTTCGCGCACCAGGTCGATCGAACGCTGGGCCGGCCAGATCCAGGCGCAGGCGCTTTCGGTCAGGGACTTGCCGATGTCTTTCAGGCTCTGGCCGACCAGACGCTCGCGTTCGGCGGCATCCATCTCCGGGAAGCACTTGGCGAGGTTGATCCGCACCACGTCGCGGGAACGGTTGGGGGTTTTCCACATGACCCAGCCAATCGCCGAGCCCACCGCTTGCACTGCTCGCCACGGAAGCAAGGCAAACAGCCGCAGAGCGCCTACCAGCAAGGCGCCTTTAAACTTATCCACAGGTCACTCCTGATCTTGTGCTGTGTGCGAGGCGGTCATTCTAACCGCCGTTCGCCAGCGTCGCGTAGCGATCGCAATCCCGGGTGTGGTCCATGACCATGCCCGAGGCCTGCATCAGCGCATAACAAATGGTCGGGCCGACGAAGGTGAACCCGGCCTTTTTCAGGCCTTTGCTCATCTCCACGGCGACCGGCGTCACCGCCGGCACTTCGCTGCGATCCTTGAAATGATTGATCAGCGGTTTATCGCCGACGAAGGACCAGAGAAATTTCACTGGATCCTCCAGTGCCAACCAAGCCTGGGCGTTGCGCCGGGCCGCGTTGAGTTTGAGACGATTGCGAATGATCCCCGGATCGAGCATCAATTCATCGATTTCGGCGTCGCTCATTTGCGCCACGCGCTGTACGTCGAAGCCGAACAACACCTCGCGATAACGCTCACGTTTGCGCAACACGGTGAGCCATGAGAGGCCGGCCTGGAACCCTTCGAGCAAAAGCAACTCGAACAATCCCTGCGCATCGCGTAGCGGCGTGCCCCACTCCTGATCGTGATAAGCCATGTACAGCGGATCTTCGGAACACCAAAAGCAGCGTGGCATAAGGCTCCAGGGGGCGTGCGCAGCAACGAATCGGGTATACTCCCGCTCTTTAAATCGCAGCCCAAGAAACAGGTGAATTTCGTGAGCCAGCCTACGCCAGCCGTGCGTACCTTCCAAGACTTGATCCTCGCGCTCCAGCAATACTGGGCCGAGCAAGGTTGCGTGGTACTTCAGCCCTACGATATGGAAGTAGGCGCCGGCACTTTCCACACAGCCACGTTTCTGCGCGCCATCGGCCCGGAAACCTGGAACGCCGCTTATGTGCAGCCCAGTCGTCGCCCGACTGACGGCCGCTACGGCGAAAACCCGAACCGTCTGCAGCACTACTACCAGTTCCAGGTAGTCCTGAAGCCGAACCCGGACAACTTCCAGGAACTGTACCTGGGCTCCCTCAAGCACGTCGGCCTGGACCCATTGGTCCACGACATTCGCTTCGTCGAAGACAACTGGGAATCGCCGACACTCGGCGCCTGGGGTCTGGGCTGGGAAGTCTGGCTCAACGGCATGGAAGTGACGCAGTTCACTTACTTCCAGCAAGCGGGCGGCATCGAGTGCTACCCGGTGACCGGCGAAATCACTTACGGTCTGGAACGTCTGGCCATGTACCTGCAAGGCGTGGACTCGGTCTACGACCTGGTCTGGGCTGACGGTCCGATGGGCAAAGTGACTTACGGCGACGTGTTCCACCAGAACGAAGTCGAGCAATCGACTTACAACTTCGAACACGCCAATGTCGAGAAGCTGTTCGAGCTGTTCGATTTCTACGAAAGCGAAGCCAAGCGCCTGATCGAACTCGACCAGCCGCTGCCGTTGCCGAGCTACGAAATGGTGTTGAAGGCGTCCCATACCTTCAACCTGCTGGATGCGCGCCGGGCAATCTCCGTGACTGCGCGTCAGCAATACATTCTGCGTGTTCGCACCCTGGCGCGTTCCGTTGCGCAAGCCTACCTGCTGGCTCGCGCCAAGCTGGGCTTCCCGATGGCGACCCCGGACCTGCGTGACGAAGTGTTGGCTAAGCTGGAGGCTGCACAATGAGTGCTCTGGATTTCCTGGTTGAATTGGGCACCGAAGAACTGCCACCCAAAGCCCTGAACACCCTGGCCGACGCGTTTCTGGCCGGTATCGACAAGGGCCTGCAAGCTGCCGGCCTGAACTACGAGACCAAAACCGTCTACGCCGCGCCACGTCGCCTGGCCGTGCTGATCACCGCGCTGGCCACCCAGCAACCGGATCGCAGCATTAACCTCGACGGCCCGCCACGTCAGGCCGCGTTCGATGCCGACGGCAACCCGACTCAAGCAGCCCTGGGTTTCGCCAAGAAGTGCGGCGTCGACCTGAGCGAAATCGATCAGAGCGGTCCGAAACTGCGTTACAGCCAGAGCATCGCCGGCAAGCCGACCGCGAGCCTGCTGCCGACCATCGTCGAAGATTCCCTGAACGACCTGCCGATCCCGAAGCGCATGCGCTGGGGTGCTCGCAAAGAAGAATTCGTGCGTCCGACCCAATGGCTGGTGATGCTGCTCGGTGACCAGGTCATCGATTGCACGATCCTCGCCCAGAAGGCTGGCCGTGACTCCCGTGGTCACCGCTTCCACCACCCGCAAAGCGTGCGCATCACCGCGCCGGCCAACTACTTGGCCGATCTGCGTGGCGCCTACGTGCTGGCCGATGCCAACGAGCGTCGCGCACTGATCAGCAAGCGCACCGAAGAACTGGCGACGATGCAGGAAGGTACTGCGATTGTGCCGCCAGCCTTGCTCGATGAAGTGACCGCGCTGGTTGAATGGCCGGTGCCGCTGGTGTGCTCGTTCGAGGAACGCTTCCTCGACGTGCCGCAAGAAGCCTTGATCACCACCATGCAGGACAACCAGAAGTACTTCTGCCTGCTGGATGCCGACGGCAAGTTGCTGCCACGTTTCATTACCGTGGCCAACATCGAAAGCAAAGACCCGCAACAGATCATCGCCGGTAACGAGAAAGTGGTTCGCCCACGCCTGACCGACGCCGAGTTCTTCTTCAAGCAAGACAAGAAGCAGAAACTCGAAGACTTCAACCTGCGCCTGCAGAACGTGGTGTTCCAGGAAAAACTCGGCAGCGTCTACGACAAGGCCGAGCGCGTTTCCAAACTCGCGGCGTACATCGCGCAACGCATTGGCGGCAACGCAGCCTGGGCTTCCCGTGCCGGCCTGCTGTCCAAATGCGACCTGTCGACCGAAATGGTCGGTGAGTTCCCGGAGATGCAAGGTGTCGCCGGTTACTACTACGCCCTCAACGATGGCGAGCCGGAAGAAGTCGCCCTGGCGCTGAACGAGCAGTACATGCCGCGCGGTGCCGGCGCTGAACTGCCGACCACCCTGACCGGTGCGGCCGTGGCCATTGCCGACAAGCTCGATACCTTGGTCGGTATCTTCGGTATCGGCATGTTGCCAACCGGTAGCAAAGACCCGTATGCCCTGCGCCGTGCAGCATTGGGCGTGCTGCGCATCCTGATCGACAAGAAACTCGACCTCGACCTCAACGAAGCCGTGGCGTTTGCCGTGAATGCGTTCGGTACCAAGGTGAAGGCTGCCGGCCTGAATGACTCGGTGCTGGAATTCATCTTCGACCGTCTGCGTGCCCGTTATGAAGACGAAGGCGTGGATGTCGGTACTTACCTGTCGGTGCGTGCCCTGAAGCCGGGTTCGGCGCTGGACTTCGACCAACGCGTACAAGCGGTAGAAGCGTTCCGCAAGTTGCCGGAAGCCGCTGCTTTAGCCGCGGTGAACAAGCGCGTGTCGAACCTGTTGAGCAAGGTCGAAGGCTCCGTGCCGACGGTCGTTGAAGCCAAGTACTTCGACAATGCCAACGAGTTCTCCCTGTACTCGGCGATCCAGCAGGCTGACCAGGCTGTTCAGCCGATGGCAGCTGCCCGTCAGTATAGCGAATCCCTGGCGCGTCTGGCTGCCCTGCGCGAGCCGGTCGATGCATTCTTCGAAGCCGTGATGGTCAATGCGGATGACGCCAATGTGCGCGCCAACCGTTATGCACTGCTGTCGCGTCTGCGTGGGCTGTTCCTCGGCGTCGCCGATATTTCGCTGTTGGGGTAAGACTGTTTGAAACTGCTGATTCTCGATCGGGACGGGGTGATCAACTACGACTCCGACGCTTACATCAAGTCGGTGGAGGAGTGGATTCCGCTCCCCGGTTCGATCGAAGCCATCGCGCAGTTGAGCAAGGCCGGCTGGACGGTGGCGGTCGCTACCAACCAGTCGGGCATCGCTCGCGGCTATTACGACATCGCCACCCTGGACGCCATGCACGAGCGCTTGCGCACGTTGGTGGCGGAGCAGGGCGGTGAAGTCGGGCTGATCGTCTATTGCCCGCACGGGCCGGACGATGGCTGCGATTGCCGCAAGCCAAAACCCGGGATGTTGAAAACCATCGCCGCGCATTACAACGTGTCGCTGACTAATCTATGGTTTGTCGGCGATTCCCTTGGTGACCTAGAAGCCGCAAAAGCCGTCGATTCTCAGCCAGTTTTGGTAAAGACCGGGAAAGGCGAAAAGACTCTGGGTAAAACCCTACCGGTAGGCACCTTGATTTTTGACGATCTGGCGGCGATTGCCGCAGAACTTATCCACAATTAGAGCGTTTCGAGATTCCTGACCAAGGATTGATCGGGATTGCGCTTTATATAGACGGGCAGAGCCCGCACGGTAAACGTCACCATGTCGATACTGCAGGCCATCAGAACATTCCTCTTTTATCTGTTGCTGGGCACCAGCTCTTTGCTTTGGTGCAGCCTGAGCTTTTTCATCGCGCCTTTTCTGCCGTTCAAGGCCCGATATCGCTTCATTAATGTGTACTGGTGCCGCTGCGCCTTATGGCTGAGCAAAGTGTTCCTGGGCATCAGCTACGAAATCAAAGGCGCTGAAAACGTGCCTGACCAGCCCTGCGTGATTCAATCGAACCACCAGAGCACATGGGAGACGTTCTTTCTCTCCGCTTACTTCGAACCGTTGAGCCAGGTCCTCAAGCGTTCATTGCTGTTCGTGCCCTTCTTCGGTTGGGCGATGGCCATGCTGCGACCGATCGCCATCGACCGTGATAATCCCAAAGCCGCGCTCAAGCATGTGGCGAAGAAGGGCGATGAATTGTTGAAGGATGGTGTCTGGGTCCTGATCTTCCCGGAAGGCACTCGGGTTCCTTACGGCACCGTTGGCAAGTTCTCGCGCGGTGGTAGCGCTTTGGCGGTCAACGCCGCACTTCCGGTGCTGCCGATTGCACACAATGCGGGCAAGTTCTGGCCGAAAACCGGTTGGGCAAAGAAGCAGGGCGTGATCACCGTGATCATCGGTGAGCCGATGTACGCCGAGGGCAGTGGACCGCGAGCCGTTGCCGCATTGAACGATCGGGTCCAGGCCTGGAATGAGCAGATGCAACGCGATATGGGTTCGTTGCCACCGGCGCCTCAAGCACCCGCCGAGACGGATCAGGTGGCTGTCTGAGATTCTGTGGATAACCTGTGTACCGTTTTGTTGAAAAACGTCGTATTTAGTTTCTAGGCTTATGATTTATATACATATTTCTTAATCTCATAAAATCCCGAAAAAGGTGCATAAGTTTTTTCGGACGTAAAAAAACCGGCTGATATAGCCGGTTTTTTTATGCCCGGGTTTTATTCATCCAGCAGGGGGAATAGAAGGCTGAAACGGGTGCCTTTACCGACCTCACTGTGACATTCGATCCGGCCATCGTGGTGATCCACCACTGCCTTGACCATCGACAATCCCAACCCAATACCATCGATGCCTTGAGCCGAAGTAAACCGGCGATATTGGCTAAACAGCTCAGGCAATTCGTCGGCAGCGATGCCTTTGCCCTGATCGGTAAGCTCACAGGTCAGCCACCCCTCGCGACTGCTGACTTGCAGGCTGATACGCGTTCCGGAATCACTGTACTTGATGGCGTTTTCCAGCAAATTGAACAACGCCCGGGTCAGCAAACCCTGATCGGCCATGATCAAACTTTCCTGGGCATCGTCTTCGAGGTGGTGGACTAACTCGATCTGCTTCAACTGCGCAATGCTCAGGGCCTGGTCGAACACGTCCAGTACCAGCATTGCGAACAGGGTGGGTTGGAATTCATAGGCCTCTGACTCGGCCCTGGCCAATAACACGAAGCCGTCCGTGAGGTCCAAGGCCCGGCGCACCTGACGCTCAATCTGATCGAACAACTGCGTGTCGCCACCTACTTGGTGCCGATGCACGTCGAGCAACGCAAGGATCGCCGAATGCGGCGCCCGCAGGTCGTGGGACAAAAAGCGTAGCAGCACACCACGTTGCTCTTCGGCATCACGTTCGACACTCAGATCGGTCAGGCTCAACAACCAGCCAATCGGCGTTTCTCCGTCCACGGGCAACAATGCCGCGCGCTCCAGGCGCAGACTGCGTCCTTTGATATCCCTGAATTCCAGCAGGGCCAACGTCGATAAAAGCGGGCGCGCGCCATTCAGCAATTCCGGGTAGCCCAATCGCGCCAGTTGCTCAAGGATGTCATCGCCCACCAGATCGGCGCCGAACAAATCTCGGGCATTACGGTTACCGAGCAATATCCGGCCTCGCGGATCACTGATCAACGTCGCTACCGGTAGATACTCCAGTCCGTCGGCGATAAAGCGCCGGGTATCGCGGGTGCGACTCATGGCTTGTTCCAGCGCCATGATTTGCCCCTGCAAATGATCGCCAGTGGGAAACTGCACCCGACGGCGTTCCGGGAAGACTTTCGGTTCGTTGTCCAAGCGCGCCAGTTCCCAGCCGAAGTAGCTCAGCACCACACTCAGGCGCCGCCAATTCCAGATCAGGTAGCCCAACAGCATACCCATCAGGCTCGCCGCCGGGGACCACCACCAACGCAGTTCTGCCAGACAGGCGCTGATCAGCAGCGCGCAGCTCATGCCACCCAACGTCACCCACAGCGCCAGGCGCGGGCGCAGTAACAGCAAGCCGAGCACGCAAGCGACTAGACTGACTGACAACAACGCCTCCAGCGCTCCCGAACCCTTGAGCTCACTGGACTGGGCGCTGTACGAAAGCAGGGCGGTCAGGGGCAGCAGGATCAGACTTATCCACAACCACTCCCTGACCAATTGCCGGAACAAACGCTGGACCTGAGTCGGCTCACGGCTTTCACGACGGCGCTGATTCGTCATGGGCACGTCTGATAGGGCAGGGGGGAAGGCGTTAGATTCATGAGTCAGGAGTCTGATTGGGGGATTGAACCCGAAGAATCATAGCGGACGATGACCGACGCCGGTTTGCTTACTTTCACTCCGCCAGTCGAGCCGGTATCGTCTACCGCCCACCCGCCCTCAAGGAATTGCCGCACATGCGTGTCGCGATACTGGACGATGAACCCGCCGAACTGCGCCGGGTCGAACAGACCCTGCACCAAATGGCCGAACCGGGCGAACAGCCCTGGCTATTGCACAGCTTCGAGCGCGCGGAAGATCTGTTGCGCCAGCTGCGCCGGGAAACCTTCGACCTGCTGATCCTCGACTGGCAACTGCCAGACCTCAGCGGCCTCTCGCTGCTGCGCTGGACCCGCGAACACATGGATGCGCCGCCTGCCGCCATCATGCTCACCAGCCGCGACGCCGAGAGCGACATCGTCCAGGCACTGAATGCCGGGGCCGACGACTACGTCAGCAAGCCGTTCCGTCCCAATGAATTGAAAGCCCGTGTCGCTGCTGTATTGCGCAGGCACGGCCAGCAACGCGCAACGGCTACCGAAGTACTGAGTTTCAATGACCTGGTGTTTGATGACGCTGAACTGACCGTCACCCGCGCGGGTATCCCCATCGCCATGACCGAACGGGAATACAGTCTGGCGCGATGTTTATTCACCAACCTGGGCCGGCCGCTGTCTCGGGAATATCTGTATGGACGGTTCTGGAGCCATGAAGAGATGGTGTCTTCGCGACCACTGGACACTCACATCTATCGCCTGCGCAATAAGCTCGGGCTGACGGCTGATCGGGGTTGGCAGCTGCTGACGATTTATGGGTATGGGTATCGGTTGGAGAGTGTGGGGTCGGTCGGCGAATAAGATCAAAAGATCGCTGCCTTCGGCAGCGCCTACATTACGTAGGCTGCGATCTTTTGATTTGGGGCGCGACCTACACTCATTTCAGAAATTATTTGTCTTGTAGCTTTTTAACCGCAGACGCAATTTTCTTGATGCTATTTTCAGGAGTAGGGAGGTCTTCAGGCATCGTGCCTCCCAAATCAGAGATGGTTTCGCGAACTTTCCTGCCAACCTCAAGATGCACCTGATTTGCGTGCTGTTTACCCTTGACCTCATCACGGCGAAGTTTTTCTTCAGCCTGTGTAGCACGGAACAAGTTGGCGGCTAATTCAGTAGACCCCATGTGATCAAGAATCTTCTGACTCTTCTTTAGTCCCTTTCGGATGTGGATAGCTTTTTGATCAAGCCCCCCATAGAGGCCTTGATATCCATGATTCTGGAATATGGCGAAATCCAGACCGGTTTCCACACCAGCCAGTTGAGCTACCTCGACAAGCTGCTTGTTGTGCTCCTTAAGCTCGTTGCGAAGCAGCAAACGCTTCTGATCTTCTTTCAGTTGCTGGAAGGTAGTGTCGTCAGCAAGCTCTTGCCGACGTGTCTGAATAGCGAAGTATGTCTGCCCTGCAGCGATAACTGGTTTGGAAGGATCACCATTCTGCACAACCAGGTAACACGCGTAGCGCGAGAGCTTTACATCCGGCAGTTCCCGCCGCGCGCCCGAACCAATCGTGACCATTGCGAGCGTATCCTCGAAATGGTCATCAATGGCGAACCCACTACTCGTGCAGGCTTCTTTTGCTCGAGCTAAAACGGGTTGGAAATGTCGATATTCTGAGTATTCGAGCAGCTTGGACAAGCTTCTCGCTGACCAAAATTCCGCGCCGTTTTCATCTGTTTGCTTCCGTTCTTCGAAAGACTGATGCTGCTCGTTCATAAGCCTCATTCCTCGCCAATCATTGATCAGTAGCAATAGCGCAGCCTGTCAATGTTAACCGTCCAGTAAAGTACGATGCGCTGGTTCATCGAACTACGATAACCGGACTCTTATTAATTGACTGATCCTAATACAAAAACCCCGGCTTGAAGGCCGGGGTTTTGTTTGGCAGAGCGGAAATAGGCCGCCCATTTGTGACATTTAATGTGCCATCTACAATTGGATCAGAAGTCCAGGTTGGAAACCGCCAGGGCATTGCTTTCGATGAAGTCACGGCGGGGTTCGACCGCATCACCCATCAGGGTGTTGAAGATCTGGTCCGCGCCAATGGCGTCTTCGATGGTCACTTTAAGCATCCGGCGCTGCGCTGGGTCCATGGTGGTTTCCCACAGCTGATCCGGGTTCATTTCGCCCAGACCTTTGTATCGCTGGATGGTGTGGCGCTTGGTGCTTTCAGCCATCAGCCATTCAAGGGCTTCCTTGAACTCGGTCACCGGCTTCTTGCGCTCGCCGCGCTGGATGTACGCGCCGTCGTCGAGCAAGGTGCTCAATTGAGCGCCCAGGGAAACGACGGTTTTGTAATCGTTGCTGCCGAAGAAATCGCGGTTGAAGGTGATGTAGTTCGACAGGCCGTGGGAGATCAGTTCGACCTCTGGCAGCCAGACGTTACGTTCACGGTCTTCACGCAGGCTGGCTTTGTAGACCAGGCCAGACTTCTCGACAGTACGCAGGCGCACTTCGAACTGAGCCATCCAATCCTGCATCGCTGCGTGATCGGACAGTTGCTCCATGCTCACCGCTGGCAGGTAGATGAAGTGCTCGGTCAGTTCCTGTGGGTACAGGCGCGACAGACGCTTGAGGGTCTTCATCACCAGACGGAAGTCATTCACCAGACGCTCAAGCGCTTCACCGGAGATGCCCGGGGCTTCTTCGTTCAGGTGCAGGCTCGCATCTTCCAGGGCCGACTGCGTCATGTACTCTTCCATGGCGTCGTCGTCTTTGATGTATTGCTCTTGCTTGCCTTTCTTGACCTTGTACAGCGGCGGCTGGGCGATGTAGATGTAGCCGCGTTCGATCAGCTCCGGCAACTGACGGAAGAAGAAGGTCAGCAGCAGGGTACGGATGTGCGAACCGTCGACGTCAGCATCGGTCATGATGATGATGTTGTGATAACGCAGCTTGTCGATGTTGTACTCGTCGCGGCCGATGCCGCAGCCCAGCGCGGTGATCAAGGTGCCCACTTCTTGCGAAGAGATCATCTTGTCGAAACGCGCCTTCTCGACGTTCAGGATCTTGCCTTTCAACGGCAGGATGGCCTGGGTGCGACGGTTGCGACCCTGCTTGGCGGAACCGCCAGCAGAGTCACCTTCCACGAGGTACAGTTCGGACAGGGCAGGGTCTTTTTCCTGGCAGTCAGCCAGTTTGCCCGGCAGGCCGGCGATATCCAGCGCGCCTTTACGACGGGTCATCTCACGGGCTTTACGCGCCGCTTCACGCGCGCGAGCCGCGTCGATCATCTTGCCGACGACCAGTTTGGCTTCGTTCGGATTTTCCAGCAGGAAGTCGGAGAAGTACTTGCCCATTTCCTGCTCGACCGCGGTCTTCACTTCGGAAGAAACCAGCTTGTCTTTAGTCTGGGAGCTGAACTTCGGATCCGGCACCTTCACCGAAATAATCGCGGTCAGGCCTTCACGGGCATCGTCACCGGTGGTGGCGACTTTGTGCTTCTTCGCCAGGCCTTCCGCTTCGATGTAGGTGTTCAGGTTACGCGTCAGCGCGGAACGGAAACCCACCAGGTGAGTACCGCCGTCGCGCTGAGGAATGTTGTTGGTGAAGCACAACAGGTTCTCGTTGAAGCTGTCGTTCCACTGCAGGGCGATTTCCACGCCGATGCCGTCTTCACGCTGGATGTTGAAGTGGAACACCTGGTTGACCGGAGTCTTGTTGGTGTTCAGGTATTCAACGAACGCACGCAGACCGCCTTCGTACTTGAACAGCTCTTCCTTGCCGCTGCGCTCATCCTTGAGGACGATGCCAACACCGGAGTTCAGGAAGGACAGTTCACGAATCCGCTTGGCCAGGATGTCCCAGCTGAAGTGGATGTTCTTGAAGGTCAGGTCGGACGGTTTGAAGTGAATCTGGGTACCGGTGGTTTCGCTCTCGCCGACGATTTTCATCGGCTCTTTCGGAACACCGTGGATGTAAGTCTGTTCCCAGATCTTGCCGCTGCGGCGCACTGTGAGAACAAGCTCTTCGGACAGAGCGTTCACCACTGACACACCTACACCGTGCAGGCCGCCGGATACTTTGTAGGAGTTGTCATCGAACTTACCGCCGGCGTGCAGCACGGTCATGATGACCTCGGCTGCGGAAACGCCTTCTTCTTTGTGCACATCCACCGGGATGCCACGACCGTTGTCACGCACGGTGATGGATTCGTCCGGGTGGATGATGATGCTGATGTCGTCGCAGTGGCCAGCGAGCGCCTCATCGATGGAGTTGTCGACTACCTCGAAGACCATGTGGTGCAGACCGCTGCCATCGTCTGTGTCACCAATGTACATACCGGGACGTTTACGGACGGCATCCAGGCCTTTCAGCACCTTAATGCTCGTTGAGTCGTAGGTATTCGTATTTTCTTCGCTCAATGCCTTCACTCCCGATGGTCGTGGGTCTGGGTGATACGGCCCTGTTCCACGTGGAACAAAGCGACTGGCGTTTCCGTCTGCCAGCCTTCCCTCAATAATTCGTGATCTACACAGGTGATAAACACCTGGCAGCGTAAGTCTTCCAGCAAGCGGCAAAGCGCACGGCGGTGTTGCTCGTCCAGTTCGGACGGCAAGTCATCCACCAGATAAATACACTGGCCGCGTCGGGCCTGGCTAACCAGGTGCCCCTGGGCAATCCGCAATGCACAAACCACCAACTTCTGCTGACCCCGAGACAATATGTCCGCGGCGTTATGTGCGCCCAATCGAAGACGCAAATCAGCGCGTTGTGGTCCGGCCTGGGTATGACCCATTTGCTGATCCCGCTGAAGGGACCCGGCAAGCACGGCACTTAGTTCGCGCTCTTTGTCCCAACCTCGGTAATAGCTCAGCGTTAAGCCCTCGAGCTCAACCAGTTCGCTCAAGGTCTGTTCAAAGACTGGTTTCAAGGCTTTGATATAAGCGCGGCGGTATTCATCAATTTCTGCGCTGGCCTGGCACAGTTCCCTGTCCCAAACCGCTTGCGAAACGGCGTCAAGTGTACCATGCCGCAGCCAAGAGTTTCTCTGGCGCAGGGCCTTCTGCAAGCGCTGCCAAGTGGACATGAATCGCGGTTCCACGTGGAACACACCCCAGTCGAGAAACTGCCTCCGAATCTTGGGTGCACCTTCTAACAACCGGAAACTATCCGGGTTGATCAGCTGCAACGGCAGGATCTCTGCCAGTTGCGCCGCGCTGCGGGCGTTCTGCCCGTCAATGCGGATCTGGAACTCACCCTGGCGGTCTCGCGATATCCCCAAGGCGCTGTGCCCGCCTTCGGCCAATTCCACCTGACCAAACACCGTGCACGCCAGTTGCTCGTACTGAATCACAGGTAAAAGACGGCTGCTACGAAACGAACGGGCAAGCCCCAGCAGATGAATGGCTTCCAGAACACTGGTTTTGCCGCTGCCGTTGGCGCCGTAAAGAATGTTGATTCGGGGAGAGGGGGAGAAGGTCACCGGGTGCAGATTGCGCACCGCGGTGACCGAGACGCGACTTAAGGACATCTAGCTTCTGCTGGGCATGATTACAGACGCATCGGCATGACAACGTAGGCCGAGTCGTCGTTGTCGGACTCTTGCACCAGCGCACTGCTGTTGGAGTCGGACAGGATCAGGCGAACCTGCTCGGTGGTCATCACGCCCAGTACGTCGAGCAGGTAGCTCACGTTGAAGCCGATTTCCAGATTGCCGCCGTTGTACTCAACGCCCACTTCTTCTTCCGCTTCTTCCTGCTCCGGGTTATTCGCCTGGATCTTCAGCTGACCGTTGGCCAGTTGCAGACGGATGCCGCGGTACTTCTCGTTGGACAGAATCGCGGTACGGCTGAAGGCTTCACGCAGAGCTTGGCGATCACCCAGCACAAGCTTGTCGCCACCTTTCGGCAGAACACGCTCGTAGTCCGGGAACTTGCCGTCGACCAGTTTCGAGGTGAAGGTGAACTCGCCGGTGGTCGCACGGATGTGGTGTTGACCCAGGACGATGCTGACAAGGCCATCCGGCTCGGTCAGCAGACGCGCCAGCTCAAGGATACCCTTGCGCGGCACGATCACCTGGTGACGATCCGGCTGACCGATATCGGCTTTCATCGAGCACATGGCCAGACGGTGACCGTCGGTGGCCACGGCGCGGATGATGCCTTCGGAAACTTCCAACAGCATGCCGTTGAGGTAGTAACGCACGTCCTGCTGGGCCATGGCGAAGCTGGTGCGTTCAATCAGACGACGCAGTTTGCTTTGCTCCAGGCTGCAGGTCAGCGAACCCGGACCTTCTTCAACCGTTGGGAAATCGTTGGCCGGCAGGGTCGACAAGGTGAAGCGGCTACGGCCGGCCTTCACCACGAGCTTCTGCTCATCGACCTTGATGTCGATCAGCGCATCGTTCGGCAGGCTCTTGCAGATGTCCATCAGCTTGCGCGCAGGCACAGTGATAGAACCTGGATCAGCCGGCTCTTCGAGTTGCACACGACCAACCAGCTCGACTTCCAGGTCGGTACCGGTCAGCGACAGTTGCTGGCCTTCGACAACCAGCAGCACGTTGGAGAGCACCGGCAAGGTCTGTCGGCGCTCGACGACGCCTGCGACCAGTTGCAGGGGTTTCAACAGGGCTTCGCGTTGAATGGTGAAATGCATGGTCTAGTCCCTTGCCTTAATAAGCTGCGCTGGTGTTCATCAAGTGGTCAGTGTACGCAGCAGGTTCTTGTAGTCCTCGCGGATGTCCGCGTCGGATTCCTTAAGTTCGTTGATCTTGCGGCAGGCGTGCAAAACAGTCGTGTGGTCGCGGCCGCCAAACACATCACCGATTTCCGGCAGGCTGTGGTTAGTCAACTCTTTGGAGAGGGCCATTGCAACCTGACGCGGACGTGCGACCGAGCGCGAACGACGCTTGGACAGCAGGTCGGAGATCTTGATCTTGTAGTACTCGGCGACGGTGCGCTGAATGTTATCCACAGAGACCAGTTTGTCTTGCAGCGCCAACAAGTCTTTCAGGGATTCGCGAATCAACTCGATGGTGATGTCGCGCCCCATGAAGTGCGAGTGGGCGATCACGCGTTTGAGCGCGCCTTCCAGCTCACGGACGTTGGAGCGAATACGCTGGGCAATGAAGAACGCCGCGTCGTGGGGCAGATCGACTTTGGCCTGGTCGGCCTTTTTCATCAGGATCGCCACGCGGGTTTCCAGCTCCGGCGGCTCGACGGCAACCGTCAGGCCCCAGCCGAAGCGGGATTTGAGGCGCTCTTCAAGGCCTTCGATTTCTTTCGGGTAGCGGTCACTGGTGAGAATGACCTGCTGGCCACCTTCAAGCAGGGCGTTGAAGGTGTGGAAAAACTCTTCCTGGGAACGTTCCTTGCGAGCGAAGAACTGAATGTCATCGATCAGCAGCGCATCCACCGAGCGGTAGAAGCGCTTGAATTCGTTGATCGCGTTCAGTTGCAGCGCCTTGACCATGTCGGCCACGAAACGCTCGGAATGCAGGTACACGACCTTGGCATTCGGGTTCTTCTTTAATAGGTGGTTACCCACAGCGTGCATCAAGTGGGTCTTACCCAAACCAACGCCACCATAAAGGAAGAGCGGGTTGTAACCGTGCTTGGGATTGTCCGCCACTTGCCAGGCCGCGGCCCGGGCCAGCTGGTTGGACTTACCTTCGACGAAGTTCTCGAAGGTAAAAGTGCGGTTCAGGTAGCTGGTGTGCTTGAGCGCGCCTTCGACCTGCACAGTGCGTTGTTCGGCACGGACCGGGGCCTGTTGCGAACTGGCACCAGCCATCGGGTCGAAGCTGTCGCGAGACGGCTCTTCGCTGACTTCGGCAACTTTTTGAGTTGCACGTTTGGTCTGGGTGGCGGCTGGCGCTGGGGCTGGAGCGCTGACAGGTGCCTGGGCAGTCTGAGCCTGGGAAGCTGCGGCGGCCAGCGGAGCATTGGGTGCCGCACGCGGTGCCGAACTGCGTTTGCTGCCTATTAATAAGGAAAGCACCGGCGCAATGCCGTTGCCATGCTCATCCAGCAGTTCGAGAACGCGGCCCAGGTACTTTTCGTTGACCCAGTCGAGAACAAAACGGTTCGGTGCGTAGACACGCAACTCGTCGCCTTCGGCTTCGACCTGTAGTGGACGGATCCAAGTGTTGAATTGTTGGGCAGGCAGCTCATCGCGCAAAAGCTCCACGCACTGCTGCCAAAGTTCCACTGACAC